>NZ_CP158959.1:0-4800000 GCF_050986225.1 Sphingobacterium puteale | reverse complement strand
TTTTGAAGGCGATTCTCAGGTGTATTTCTTTGAAGGTAACTATACCGAATATGAGGAAAACCGTAAAAAACGTTTGGGGGACGTAACTCCACATCGCATTAAATACAAAAAATTGGTGAAATAAAAATGATCATGGAAGGCGGAAGGCTTTTGGCGGCCATAATAGACCATGCAATTGATGGAATTATTACCATAGACAACAGGGGGAATGTCGAAAGCATTAACCCTGCTGCCTTAGAATTGTTTGGATATAACGCTGAAGAAGTAATAGGACATAATGTGTCGATGTTAATGCCTGAGCCCGATCGGGGTAATCATGATAGTTATATTCATAATTATCAAACCACCGGCCATAAAAAAATTATAGGGATCGGCCGCGAGGTGATGGGGCTAAAGAAGAGCGGAAAGACATTTCCGTTTCGACTGGCAGTGAGTGAAGTCTGGCTTAAAGACAAAAATATTTTTACAGGATTTATCCATGATCTCTCACGTGAAAAGGCAGCGGAAGATATGCTAAAACAGCATGCCGCCGAATTGGAACATAAAGTCAGTGAAAGGACACGTGATTTGATATCACTGGTTTCCGAACTGGAGAAAGCAAAAGCAGAAGTTTCCAAATCTCTGGAAAAAGAAATTGAACTTAACCAGCTGAAATCACGTTTTGTATCCATGGCCTCACATGAATTCCGCACACCGCTGAGCTCTGTCCAATTGTCGGCTTCACTGATTGAAAAATATGCGGACCGTCCCGATGATAAGGCCAGTATTATCAAACATACCAACAAAATCAAGGGGGCAGTGCAGCTTCTCACCAGTATATTAAATGATTTTCTCTCACTGGAAAAATTGGAAGCGGGAATTGTGGTCATGAACAAACAGTATATTAATCTGGTTGAACTGGCGGAAGAAATCACCGAGGAGATGCAATTGATCTGTAAGAAAAATCAGCATATTGTCTACCAGCATACCGGTGAAATCGGACATTTCTCGCTGGATACGAACTTATTAAAAAATGCGTTGGTGAATTTGATTTCCAACGCCATCAAATATTCGGGTGAAGATACTTTAATAGAATTTACAACCTGTATCGATGATAAGGGCTGTTCGATCTCCGTTAAGGATAATGGTATAGGTATTCCCAAAGAAGATCAGGTGCATTTGTTCGAACCGTTTTTCAGAGCTCATAACACCGGAAATATTCCGGGGACTGGACTGGGCTTAAATATCGTAAAAAGGTATATCGAGCTTATGGAGGGTAAAATGGAATTTGTTTCGGAATTGCATAAGGGAACATCATTTAAAGTCAGTTTTGATAAGATTTAAATTCTATCTGAATCGATGGTAGAACGATAGCCTTGTCGATCATAAATGGAAAGGATTTGTGTATTCAAATGACTATAAATACGAATGAAGAACTGAGTGTAAAAAAGTTAATTGAAAGCAATGACAATAGACACTCATCAATAATTATTGAAACATGAACAATAAAAAGACTATTCTAATCATTGAGGATAATATTGACATTAGAGAGGGAACAACCGAGATTTTAGAGTTGACAGGACGGTATGAGGTGATTACGGCTGAGAATGGTCGGGTCGGAGTTGATTTGGCAACTCGACATATCCCTGATTTGATTCTCTGTGATATCATGATGCCAGAATTGGATGGTTATGGTGTGCTATTTATGCTGAGCAAGATAGAGAGTACCGCAAAAATTCCTTTTATTTTTCTGACCGCAAAAGCCGAACGCGCAGATATGCGTAAGGCAATGGAGATGGGGGCGGATGATTACCTGACCAAACCTTTTGATGATGTGGAACTGATGAACGCAATTGAGGTTCGTCTGAAAAAGCATGAGCAGTTATCCGCAGATTCGGCCGTGGACGATGATTTGAACCTGAGTGAAGAGGAACAAGTTTTATTGCTGCAAGAATTGCTCGCCAATTCGCGTGTGAAAACGGTAAAAAAGAAACAGTCAATCTTTGAGAAAGACGATTCACCTACGTATGTTTATTATGTCAAATCGGGGCAGATTCGTAGCTTTAAGTTGTACAAAGATGGGCGGGAACTATCGACAGGGATTTATATAGGAGGGAATTATTTTGGCTATGCTTCTGTACTGTTGAATGAAAACTATGAAGATTATGCGGAAGCTGTTGAATCCAGCGAAGTTATTTTAATACCAAAAGACGCCTTTTTGGAGCTCCTATGGAAAAAACCTGCTATAGCTAGCAAATTTATTAAATTACTTTCGGTGGACCTTCGTGAAAAAGAAGAGCAATTGTTGGGCTTCGCATACCATTCTGTCCGCAAACGTGTGGCCAATGCTTTGATCAGTGTCGCCGAAAAAAGCGGAATCAATATCAATGAGGTCAATGCCTGTACAATTGATATTACCAGAGATGGGATTGCTTCGATAGCTGGTACGGCAAATGAAACAGTTTCACGTATGCTTTCTGATTTTAAAGAGGAAAAGCTGATCTCGAAGGAAAAAGGAAAGATTTACATCAATTCGATCAAAAATTTAAGGGATGTAAAACAATAACAATCAAACAAGTAAATATGGCGTGAGCTTTGAAGCTTACGGGTCATAATTATCAATACAAAAAGGGTGTGTCCGAATTCTTCGGATACACCCTTTTTGTGTAATTGTGATATATATCATTGTCAGATATGGTCTTGTATCATGTTTTTAGGCCGTGCTATGAGCTAATTTTGTTTTTAGGATAAACTTATACGTGGTTGATTGTAGAATTCAAAATGAAAGTAGTTGTATATAATGTGAGGTCATTTGAAAAGGAGTTTTGGGCATTGGCCAATGCAAAACAGCATGACCTCACCCTGATTTCAAACGGATTAAATGCCGAAACGCAAAATTATGCGCGCGGAAAGGATGCGGTTGTCATCTCAGGAGGAGATATTTTGGATGATAAAATGCTACTTAATTTAAAAAAATTAGGAATTAGTAAGATCATGACAAGAAGTAAGCATACATCCCATATTGATTTGGTCAAAGCGGGTGATTTGAGCATTCAGATTGCCAATGCGCCTTTTGAGGATCAAAGCCCAAAAGGACTGGCAGAACAGACTGTCCGGAATCTCAATCTTTGGGGAATGGAAAAATGTGTCGGTAAAGCGTGCTGTTGTTTAAATGACTGCGCAAAAAAATAACTTTCAATGAGTACACAAGAAAAATCTATGGAGGAATTGGTGCAGAAATACAATGTTGCGGCTCCACGGTATACCAGTTATCCGACAGTTCCATTTTGGGACGAGAGCACATTTTCTGCCAAAGCTTGGAAGGATCAAGTATACCATACTTTCCGGCAGTCAAAAGATAAGGGAATGAGCCTATATATCCACCTGCCCTTTTGCGAAAGTCTATGCACATACTGTGGTTGTAATACACGAATCACAAAAAATCATCAGGTTGAACTTCCTTATATTACGGCGCTCCTGAAGGAGTGGGAGATGTATCGGGGTATTTTTAAAGGAGAGAAACTGCTCGTCTCAGAAATACATCTGGGCGGCGGCACACCAACTTTTTTTCAACCGAAAAACTTAAAATTCTTGATTGAGGGGATTCTGAAAGATGTCAATGTCACAGCAGATCGCTCTTTTTCATTTGAAGCGCACCCAGCTAATACCACAACCGAACACCTACAGATTCTTTTCGACCTAGGCTTCCGTCGTCTTAGCTTAGGGATACAGGATTTTGACCCTTTGGTGCAGTTTATGATCAATAGACAACAGACCTTTGAAGAAGTTGAAGCAGTGATGTTGAATGCCAGAGAGATCGGTTTTGAATCCATTAATTTTGATTTGATCTACGGATTGCCGAAGCAGACCCAAGCATCTGTACAGGATACCATTGATAAATCCATGCTGCTCAAGCCTGATCGGATATCTTTTTATAGTTATGCCCATGTCCCTTGGTTGAAACCTGGACAGCGGCATTATACGGAAGCGGATCTGCCAAAGGGCACTGCCAAACTAGCGCTTTATAATCTTGGGAAAAAACTGATTCTGGCACAGGGCTACGCAGATATCGGGATGGACCATTTTTCGAAAAAAGACGATGAGCTCTATCTGGCTTTTCAGGAGGAACGCTTGCACCGTAATTTTATGGGTTATGCGGATCGGTTTAACCCGTTATTAATTGGTCTTGGTGTGTCTTCAATCAGTGACGCTTGGGCTGGTTTCGCACAAAATGTGAAAACAGTTGAGGAATATCATAAGCTGATCGCATCGGGTGTGTTGCCCGTAGTGAAAGGACATATCCTTAATGCGGAAGATCTGGTCATAAGACGTTATATTCTCGATATGATGTGTAAAGGTAAAGTGCAATTGGATCCTGCATCGGATTTAACCGAACAGATTAAAGAGGAATTGTCAATATTGGTTCAGGATGGCTTGGTTAGCATAGAGGGTGAGCTGATTCAATGTACTGCTGTGGGGCGTTCATTTCTACGGAATATTTGTATGGCTTTTGATCAGCGTTTTTTGAAGCTGCGTACCAAAAAGCAATTATTTAGTGAAGCAATTTAATAGGTGATATGGCGGCAATAAAGGAAGAAGTACAACGAATCGAAAAATGTTTCCACTGCGGAGACAGAATCGAAGAAACAGGTTACTGTCTCGATGATCATGATTTTTGCTGCCTCGGATGTCAAACGGTATATCAGGTTTTGCAGGATGGGGGGATGCAACAGTACTACCGTTATAATCAGCATCCGGGGAAATCCAATAAAGAAAAACAAGCGGATTTTTCATATTTGGATGAACCACAGATTGCTACTAAATTAGTTGATTTTAAGGATGATAAAATGACTATCATTACTTTTTATATTCCCGCTATCCATTGTAGCTCATGTATTTGGCTATTGGAAAATCTTTATAAGCTCAATCCAAATGTGCTGCAGTCCCGTGTGGACTTTATGAAAAAACAGGCCAGTATTACCTTTAATCATACTTTACTTCCTCTGAAAGATTTAGTTTACCTCTTAGTGAACATTGGCTATGATCCCAAAATTACTTTGCAGGATGTCGTTAAAGAGGGAAACAAGAATAACCTGAATCCCTTGGTTGCCAAGATTGCAGTAGCAGGATTCTGTTTCGGAAATTCGATGTTATTTAGTTTTCCGGACTACTTTGGTATGGGAGCATTTGAAAAGGAGTATGCGAGTTTTTTCGGTTACATCAATTTAGCTTTTGGCTTGCCAGTTTTGTTGTATTGTGCTTCAGATTACTTTAAGTCCGCGTATGTCAGTTTGAAACAAAAAAGGTTGAATCTGGACGTCCCTTTGGCCTTGGGTATTTTGGTGCTGTTTTTACGTTCGGCTTTCGAAGTAATAACGCAGACTGGAGCTGGTTTTACAGATACTTTGTGTAGCTTGGTGTTCTTTATTCTGATCGGAAAGTGGGTACAGCAGCGGACTTATTATCACATTTCTTTTGAAAGGGATTATCGGAGCTATTTCCCCGTTGCGGTAACCGTGCTTACTGAAAATGGGGACAAACCCGTACAATTGGCCGATATTCATATCGGAGACCGTATCCTTGTTCGCAACAATGAGATTATCCCGGCAGACGCCATATTATTAAAAGGCGATGCAGCAATTGACTTTAGTTTTGTAACCGGCGAATCAAGTCCTGTGAGTAAAACCTTAGGGGAAATTATTTATGCTGGGGGACGTCAGACAGGGGAGGCAATCGAACTGGAGGTCGTAAAGCCAATTTCTCAGTCGTATCTGACCAAATTATGGAATAATGAAAACTATAAAGATTACGATAAGCATTTTCAGACTTTTGTAAACTTTATAAGTAAATATTTTACTGTTGTTTTATTGGCGATCGCTTTCTTTGCAGCGCTTTATTGGGCTGTAGATGGAAGTGCCAACAGGGCCTGGGGAGCTTTTACGGCAGTGCTGATTATTGCGTGCCCTTGCGCATTGGCGTTGAGCTCTCCATTCACCCTATCTGCGGCATTAAGTATTTTCGATCGAAATAAATTTTATGTTAAAAATACCGCTGCAATCGAACAGATGGCAACGATAGACACACTCGTTTTCGACAAAACAGGGACTATTTCTTCGCCCAAAGCAACTTCTATTTATTTTGAAGGAGCACTTACAACGAACGAAAAAAAGTTGCTCAATGCAACATGTCGAAATTCTAGCCATCCGTTAAGCCGTGAGATCGTGAAATGGCTGAATGTGTCATCGGATATTCCGGTGACAAACTTCAAAGAGTTTCCCGGAAAAGGAATGACGGCTGAACTTGCAGGGCAGGTGGTTAAGGTCGGTAGCGCCAATTTTTTGAATATAGGAAAGATCAAGACCGACGGATCTGTCGTATTCGTACGCATCGGTGATGAACTGAAAGGATATTTTACCATGGAGCAGGCCTGGAGAGCAGGCTTGTCGGCATTGATCGAAGATTTCAAACCTCGTTACGACCTGCATCTGATATCGGGAGATAATGACCGACGTCTGGATGCACTAAAATTGATTTTTCCCTCAGCAGCCTGTTTGATATTTAACCAGTCGCCAATGGAAAAACTGGGGCGTATTCAGAAATTTCAGCAGGAAGGAAAACATGTCTGTATGATCGGTGATGGATTGAATGATGCCGGAGCATTGCGTAAAGCTGATTTGGGAATTGCGGTCAGTGATGATATTAATAACTTTTCACCCGGATGTGATGCTATTCTTGACGGAGAGTCGTTTTCAAAACTATCCGATTTCTTTGCTTTTAGTAAAGATGCTGTAAAGGTGATTCACATGAGTTTTGGGATATCTTTACTTTATAATATAATCGGGCTGAGTTTTGCCATTCAGGGGATTATGTCGCCCTTATTTGCGGCAATTTTGATGCCGATAAGTACTGTTACGATCATCTCTTTTACCAGCTTAATGACAAGATGGTATGCAAAACGTCATAAACTATAGTTGTTATGGAAATCATGTACATTCTAATCGGTTGTAGTGTCCTTTTGGCCTTGGTGTTTTTATGCGCTTTTTTCTGGGCGAATAAATCGGGCCAGCACGACGATACTTATACCCCTTCGGTAAGAATTCTGTTTGATGATGAAATAATCGAAGAAGAGGGAAAATAGAGTAGTGTTAACTAAAACGTTATCGTAATTAAATCAATTACTTTTTTTTGTAATTAAGGTTATTATCAATAAAATTGGGGATAAATACCAATTTGAAATAGAAATACATGAGTAATAACCCATTTTCATTAAAAGATAAGGTTGTCGTTATCACGGGAGGTACGGGAATTCTAGGTGAAGCATTTGTGGAAGCACTGGCTGAAGCAGAGGCTAAAGTTGCTATTCTTGGACGTAATCAGCAGACCGGAACAGAGCGTGTGCAACAGGTGGAATCCCTTGGTGGGGAGGCCATGTTTGTAGAAGTAGATATCATGGACGAACAGGATATCAGCAGAGCAAAGGATGAAGTCCTCAATAAATGGGGACGAATAGACGGACTTGTGAATGCTGTTGGCGGAAATATCCCGGGCGCAACAATAGGAGCTGATCAAGATCTGTTTGCAAGCAATATTCAGGACACCATCAAAGCGATTGAGCTGAACCTTTATGGAACAATTATTCCTACACATATTATTGGCCGTGAAATAGCAGAAAGCGGAAAGGGTGTAATCGTAAATATTTCCTCCCTGACTGCAAGCAGGCCCTTCACACGGGTATTAGGATATACCGTTGCTAAACACGGTATTGACGGTTATACAAAATGGATGGCAACGGAACTTGCGCAACGTTACGGTGACCAAGTTCGTGTCAATGCAATTGCTCCGGGTGTCTTCCTGACCAAACAAAACAAAAATCTATTAATAAACTCCGACGGTAGCTATAGTGAACGAACCAAGCGGATACTCAGTGGAACACCTTATAATCGATTGGGAGATCCGCGGGAATTGAAAGGGACTTTGATCTATTTGTTGAGTGATGCCTCAGCATTTGTAACTGGAGAAACGGTTTTTGTGGATGGTGGCTTTAATGCATGGTGTGGCGTTTAACGAAATTTTGAGATGAATAAATTAGAACAAACATGGCGTTGGTATGGTCCCAACGATCCGGTATCCTTACAGGATGTTAAACAGGCCGGTGCAACGGGCATCGTAACGGCATTACATCATATTCCTCATGGGGAAATTTGGCCTCTAGCCGATATTCAGGAACGAAAACGTATTATTGAAGATGCGGGCTTAGTTTGGTCAGTGGTGGAGAGCGTGACGGTTCATGAAGAAATTAAAACAAAAGGACCGAAAGCTGATGAGTATATCGCTAAGTATAACCAGACATTGGCCAACCTCGCCCAGTGTGGTATTAAAACCATCTGCTATAATTTTATGCCAGTGCTGGATTGGACTAGGACACAATTGGATCTATTGATGGCAGATGGTTCAAAGGCACTGTACTTTGATTGGATTGATTTGGCACTCTTCGATATATTTATATTAAAACGAGATGCCGCCCGCACGGAGTATCCCGAAGATGTTGTTAAAGGGGCATCTTTGCGGTTTGAAGAGATTTCGGAACGACAAAAAGATGAATTGGCAAATGTTGTCTTAATGGGAATTCCAGGAGAGAAGAGTGTGGAATTAGAAGCATTGAAAGCAAGTATTGATACCTATAAGCATATTGGAAAAGATGGTTTGCGCGATAATTTGGTTTATTTTCTTCGGGGAATCGCGGCAACCTGTGAGGAGAATGGTGTATGCATGACCATTCACCCTGATGATCCACCGTACTCTATTTTAGGTTTGCCTCGCATTGCCAGTAATGGTGAGGATTTTGACTATTTTCTGAATGAAGTTCCACAACAATTCAATGGCGTTTGTTTTTGTACGGGATCCTTGGGAGCTAGTCAAACAAATGATTTGCCAGCAATCTTGGAAAATATCAAGGGGCGGGTAAACTTTGTTCACTTACGAAATGTGAAGAAAGATGCGATCGGGAGTTTTTACGAGGCGGATCATTTGGATGGTGATGTCAATATGTATAAAATAATGAAGATCTTGGTTGCTGAAAACCAGTTGAGATCTACAGCTATTCCATTCAGGCCAGATCATGGGCATCAGATGCTGGATGATCTTAATAAGGTGACGAATCCGGGCTATTCTGCTATTGGACGATTGAGAGGCTTAGCCGAATTGCGGGGCCTGGAATATGGTATTGCCGGTGAATAATACCAGAAGGACAAATTTAATTAACGATCTATAACGTTCCACTGGAGCGTTTATACAAAATAGCCGAGAAATTGGAGGTATTGTTCTTCCTGTTTCCCGGCTGTTTTTATTTTTAAGTGAGGCTGTATCAAAAGTCAATTTTTTGATTTTGTCTCCAAATAAACTTCTGCAATTTCACTCAAAATTAAATCCGATAATGCACCAACAAAATCTAATTCTGATTTTCAAAAGAGTATTTTAATGAATGATATAGCTTCATATAATGACAAAAATTATAAAGAAGATTTGCGGATAATGAGCTGTGTCGGAAGCTCTATCGTTTCAAATTCATGTATTGGTCTCGTTTGGTTAATGGTGGCGATTAATTTATTTGTTGCCAATTCGCCAATTTCGGTAGCTGGCTGTACAACTGTGGATAGCGCCGGATTTAACGAGGCGGCAATTTGCGTATTTGAAAAACCGATAACGGCAACCTGAAACGGGACCTCAATCTGCAGTTCAGCTAAAATGCCCAATGTTCTGGTTGTAATAACATCTGTTGCTCCAAAAATCGCATCTATATTCTTGTTCTCAATATATTCCCGAATTACAATTTCTTTTATCGTTCGATCTATATCGGTGGTATTATTAAGGCTGCATTCGATATAATGGTTTTTATTGAATGGAATATCCGCATCTGATAAGGCCGATTTGAAACCATTTAATCGTTCGGCTGCAACACCCAGGTTCTTTCCTGTGATATGTAAAATGTTTTTTTTGCCTTGTTCGATGAGATGTTTTGTAGCGTTATATGCGCCTTGAAAATTATTGACCCCAACTTTGAAGGTATCGAGCTGGTGATTGATGCGGTCAAAAATAACAACAGGTATCTGCGATTTGATTAATGCTTTCAGTTCATCAATGTTTGAATCCGAGGAGACCGGAGATATCATTAAGCCATCAACGCCTCGCATGCGCAAAACGTCAATACAATTTTTTTCGATCCGTTCGTCTTCCCGACTTTGCATGAAAATAACATCAAATACAGTCTGCTGAGAGGCTATTTGAATTCCATCCAGGATTTGTGAAACGAATGTATTGCTAATATTGGATACAACAACCCCTATGGTATTGGATTTTCCTATTTTCAAGCTCCGCGCTAATTTATTTGGATGGAAATTATGCTTTTTGGCATATTCCTGAACTATCTTTTTAGTCGCTTCACTTATTTCGTAGCTGTCTGATAATGCTTTGGAAACCGTCGAAACAGAAATATTGAGTGCCAAGGCTATATCTTTCAGGGTAGTTCTGCTCATCGCTTTGATGGTTATTTTAAGAAGATAAATCTACACAAAAAAATAGATAAAAATGCTTTTATCTTTATAAAGAACCATTAGTTGAAGGCTGACTGATAACACTCAAGTCAGAGTATATCGCGCTATTTGGTCTTTATCCAGGGTTTATCCGGTCTTCATTCGGTCCCGAAAGCCGCTCTAAGCACTGTTTAAGCGGATTTGCGGCATACTGCCACAGGGCTTGCTGCGTATAGACACGTACTCATCTCGGACTCAACACGGATTCAGGGTGTATTGCGGCTAAATAAAAAGTACCTACATATCACCTTAAACCTGCGGGGGCGTGAAACAACGACTGTTCCACTGCATCGTTAAATTAAAGCATTCCCAGTGCGATGCTGAACCTCCCGACTTCTTTTTATCTGGTTATAGCTATTTATAGCGAGTTGTCTTCGTGTTTCGAGCGTTGTTGCGGAGGTTTTCGGTTGCAGTTCGGGTCAGCGTTGGCCCCCGGTCGGGGCATGCAGGGGGCAATGTTCGTCCTCGGAACGCCATCTGTCCGTGATGGTGGCGGGGTGAGTACAGGGTAATAGTCGGAGGCAACACGGACGCGGCACGCTGGCAGACCGAAGCTGTCCACAAGCTGTCCCGAATGTTCCCCGAAGCTACGCCGACCCCGCCCGGACCCTAGCAGGGAGCAGGTGGGGAGGGGACAGGAGGTTTCCACAGGCTCTTCCCGGAATCCGGAGCCTCATCCCCGAACGAGGGGCATGATCTCCCCTAAATAAAGAAGAGTTCTGCACTTCTTATTCCTTAGTGTAGCTTTTCTTTATATTTAGCCTAGTATTAAATTAGGTTTAGTTTAGGTCCTACCTATACTATACCTAAACTAAACCTAAACAAACCCTAACTAAACCCTAACTAAAAGAATAAGAAAGTACAGTTATGAAAGGGGTTATTCCGCAGTCCTGTGATCAGCCCTTTTTCCCACCCTCTGCAGCTCCCACGGCCAGAACGCAAAAAGAATCTTCCATATTGACAGCCAGTTAGCGGCAAAATGAAAATAATAAGAACAAAAGTCTTGGAAGTTTGTTATTAAACTCCCTATCTTTGCACCACTCCGCAAGGGAGGGACGGTTACCGCGAGAGCAGGTGTCCATGAAAAAAGAAGGGTTTAATGAGAGTTCGGCAGGATTTAAAATCCCGCTGAGTTTATTTTAAACGCGGAAATCGGAAAAAGAGAAAAGAAAAAAAACTTCAAAAGTTTTTTGGAAGTTCCGAAAAGATTTCTACCTTTGCAGTCCCAACGAAAACGAAGGGAAACAAATAAGATAAAGACGGCGCAATGCCATCGGAATATAGCGGATACGGAAGTTGAAGCGAGAGAAGTTCTTTAAGAAAACACAATCATGTAAGCGTGACGGGTAGACAGACGAAAGTCGAAAGTCATGAACAAATTCAAGAATAGTTCAATTCGGTCCAAGATCAGAGATATAAAAAAAGAATTCTGATTATTATAAATAGTTGGAATCAAAAACTTCATTTTACAATGGAGAGTTTGATCCTGGCTCAGGATGAACGCTAGCGGCAGGCCTAATACATGCAAGTCGGACGGGATTTAACTTAAAGCTTGCTTTAAGTTAATGAGAGTGGCGCACGGGTGCGTAACGCGTGAGCAACCTACCTCTATCAGGGGGATAGCCTCTCGAAAGAGAGATTAACACCGCATAACATCAACAGTTCGCATGTCCGGTTGATTAAATATTTATAGGATAGAGATGGGCTCGCGTGACATTAGCTAGTTGGTAGGGTAACGGCTTACCAAGGCGACGATGTCTAGGGGCTCTGAGAGGAGAATCCCCCACACTGGTACTGAGACACGGACCAGACTCCTACGGGAGGCAGCAGTAAGGAATATTGGTCAATGGGCGGAAGCCTGAACCAGCCATGCCGCGTGCAGGATGACTGCCCTATGGGTTGTAAACTGCTTTTGTCCAGGAATAAACCCAGATACGAGTATCTGGCTGAATGTACTGGAAGAATAAGGATCGGCTAACTCCGTGCCAGCAGCCGCGGTAATACGGAGGATCCGAGCGTTATCCGGATTTATTGGGTTTAAAGGGTGCGTAGGCGGCCTGTTAAGTCAGGGGTGAAATACGGTGGCTCAACCATCGCAGTGCCTTTGATACTGACGGGCTTGAATCCATTTGAAGTGGGCGGAATAAGACAAGTAGCGGTGAAATGCATAGATATGTCTTAGAACTCCGATTGCGAAGGCAGCTCACTAAGCTGGTATTGACGCTGATGCACGAAAGCGTGGGGATCGAACAGGATTAGATACCCTGGTAGTCCACGCCCTAAACGATGATAACTCGATGTTGGCGATAGACCGCCAGCGTCCAAGCGAAAGCGTTAAGTTATCCACCTGGGGAGTACGCCCGCAAGGGTGAAACTCAAAGGAATTGACGGGGGCCCGCACAAGCGGAGGAGCATGTGGTTTAATTCGATGATACGCGAGGAACCTTACCCGGGCTTGAAAGTTAGTGAAGGATGCAGAGACGCATCCGTCCTTCGGGACACGAAACTAGGTGCTGCATGGCTGTCGTCAGCTCGTGCCGTGAGGTGTTGGGTTAAGTCCCGCAACGAGCGCAACCCCTATGTTTAGTTGCCAGCATGTGATGGTGGGGACTCTAAACAGACTGCCTGCGCAAGCAGAGAGGAAGGTGGGGACGACGTCAAGTCATCATGGCCCTTACGTCCGGGGCTACACACGTGCTACAATGGATGGTACAGCGGGCAGCTACATAGCAATATGGTGCTAATCTCTAAAAGCCATTCACAGTTCGGATTGGGGTCTGCAACTCGACCCCATGAAGTTGGATTCGCTAGTAATCGCGTATCAGCAATGACGCGGTGAATACGTTCCCGGGCCTTGTACACACCGCCCGTCAAGCCATGAAAGTTGGGGGTACCTAAAGCATGTGACCGCAAGGAGCGTGTTAGGGTAAAACCGATAATTGGGGCTAAGTCGTAACAAGGTAGCCGTACCGGAAGGTGCGGCTGGAATACCTCCTTTCTAGAGTATCGCGGACCGGTACTCGTCACGTTACATATGATTGAAAAAGAATAAAACATCAGAAGAAAGTGCCCGCCCCGGATGGAGCGGTCCCTGAGAGAGATAGATGAACAGAATAGCTAGTCCCGTAGCTCAGTTGGTTAGAGCACTACACTGATAATGTAGGGGTCAGCAGTTCAAATCTGCTCGGGACTACGAAATTAAAAAGGGGAATTAGCTCAGCTGGCTAGAGCACCTGCCTTGCACGCAGGGGGTCAACGGTTCGAATCCGTTATTCTCCACGTTCTTAGTACATAGTATCAAGTATTTAGTATGAAGATGACGGTATAGCGATATATAGGAGTCTAAATACTAACATCTAACTACTGGTTACTAAAAAAAGAGTTCTTTGACATATTGAAAGAGAAAAAAAATTACAAGAGAAGACAACAGTAGAGACAATACGTGTATGTGTCTGATGTAAAGAGGAGACCCCCGGTGAATGCCGGACGAATCTTTGCGTAGCATACGGGTATATATATCAAAAGCAGCCGCATAGTAGCAAAAGGCTATGCCGGTGAAGAAAGTAAATAAGGGCACACGGGGGATGCCTAGGCTCTCAGAGGCGAAGAAGGACGTGATAAGCTGCGATAAGCTCTGGGGATCGGCAAATGCGACTTGATCCAGAGATTTCCGAATGGGGCAACCTGACTATTTGAAGAATAGTCGTATAAAACGCGAACGCGCTGAACTGAAACATCTAAGTAGGCGTAGGAGAAGAAAATAACAATGATTTCCCAAGTAGTGGCGAGCGAACGGGAAAGAGCCCAAACCGATCATGTTACGGCATGGTCGGGGTTGTAGGACCACGAGATTGTACAATGCTATGAACTGGAAGCAGGTGGGAAACTGCGCGACAAGGGTGAGAGCCCCGTACAGGTAAAGAATATTGGCATAGTGGTATCCTGAGTACCGCGGGACCGGAGAAATCCTGTGGGAATCCACCAGCACCATCTGGTAAGGCTAAATACTCCTGAGAGACCGATAGTGAACCAGTACCGTGAGGGAAAGGTGAAAAGAACCCCGAACAGGGGAGTGAAAAGAACCTGAAACCGTGTGCTTACAAGCGGTTGGAGCAGAGAGATTCTGTGACAGCGTGCCTTTTGCATAATGAGCCTACGAGTTACTCTTGTCTGGCAAGGTTAAGTCCTTCAGGGACGCAGCCGAAGCGAAAGCGAGTCTTAATAGGGCGCATAGTCAGATGAGGTAGACGCGAAACCTTGTGATCTACCCTTGGGCAGGTTGAAGTTGCAGTAACATGTAATGGAGGACCGAACCGATAAACGTTGAAAAGTTTCCGGATGACCTGAGGGTAGGGGTGAAAGGCCAATCAAACTGGGAAATAGCTCGTACTCCCCGAAATGTTTTTAGGAACAGCGTCGGCATGGAGTCTGATAGAGGTAGAGCTACCGATTGGGTGCGGGGGAGTCAAATCCTACCAAATCCAGACGAACTCCGAATGCTATCAGATATGGCCGGCAGTGAGGCTTTGGGTGCTAAGGTCCAAGGCCGAGAGGGAAAGAACCCAGACCATCAGCTAAGGTCCCCAAATCCGTTCTAAGTTGAACTAACGAGGTCCGGTTGCCCAGACAGCTAGGATGTTGGCTTGGAAGCAGCCATTCATTTAAAGAGTGCGTAACAGCTCACTAGTCGAGCGGCCGGGCGTGGATAATAAACGGGCATCAAGAACGGTACCGAAGCTATGGATTTGCATTGAAAGATATGCATCTGGTAGGGGAGCATTCCATCGCCGGGGAAGCACAGTGGTAATGCTGTGTGGAGGTTATGGAAAAGCAAATGTAGGCATAAGTAACGATAAGGCGGGTGGGAAACCCGCCCACCGAAAGACCAAGGTTTCCTGATCAACGTTAATCGGATCAGGGTCAGTCGGGACCTAAGGCGCACCCGAAAGGGGCAAGCCGATGGACAACTGGTTAATATTCCAGTACTCTTGATAACTGCGATGTGGTGACGGAGTAGTGACACTGCCGCGAACTGACGGAATAGTTCGTTGAAAGGCGTAGGTATTGGAGTTGTAGGCAAATCCGCAACTCTAGCTGAAACCCAATAGTACAGCAAAGCTCCGGTGGCGCTGATAGAGCAGGTAAACAGACTTCCAAGAAAACCCGCTAAGCTTCAGGTTATGAAGACCCGTACCGCAAACCGACACAGGTGGTCGAGGAGAGAATCCTAAGGTGCTCGAGTGAGTCATGGCTAAGGAACTCGGCAAAATGGCCCTGTAACTTCGGGAGAAGGGGCGCTGTCTCAGTGATGAGCAGCCGCAGTGAAAAGGCCCAGGCGACTGTTTAACAAAAACATATGGCTTTGCAAAATCGCAAGATGAAGTATAAGGCCTGACACCTGCCCGGTGCTGGAAGGTTAAGAGGGGATGTCATCGCAAGAGAAGCATTGAATCGAAGCCCCAGTAAACGGCGGCCGTAACTATAACGGTCCTAAGGTAGCGAAATTCCTTGTCGGGTAAGTTCCGACCTGCACGAATGGTGTAACGATCTGGGCGCTGTCTCAGCCATGAGCTCGGTGAAATTGTGGTATCGGTGAAGACGCCGATTACCCGCAACGGGACGGAAAGACCCCATGCACCTTCACTATAGCTTAACATTGAGATTGGGTACAGGATGTGTAGGATAGGCGGGAGATATTGAAGTGGCTTCGCCAGGAGTCATGGAATCACCCTTGAAATACCGCCCTTTCTGTATCCGGTTTCTAACTCCATCATGTGGAGGACATTGTTTGGTGGGTAGTTTGACTGGGGTGGTCGCCTCCAAAAAGGTAACGGAGGCTTTCAAAGGTAAGCTCAGTACGCTTGGTAACCGTACGCGGAGTGCAATGGCATAAGCTTGCTTGACTGTGAGACCGACAAGTCGAACAGGGTCGAAAGACGGACATAGTGATCCGGTGGTTCTGTATGGAAGGGCCATCGCTCAAAGGATAAAAGGTACGCTGGGGATAACAGGCTGATCTCCCCCAAGAGCTCATATCGACGGGGAGGTTTGGCACCTCGATGTCGGCTCGTCACATCCTGGGGCTGGAGAAGGTCCCAAGGGTTGGGCTGTTCGCCCATTAAAGTGGCACGCGAGCTGGGTTCAGAACGTCGCGAGACAGTTCGGTCCCTATCTGTTGTGGGCGTTGGAAGTTTGAGTGGATCTGACCTTAGTACGAGAGGACCGGGTTGGACAGACCTCTGGTGAACCTGTTATGCCGCCAGGTGTACGGCAGGGTAGCTACGTCTGGAATAGATAAGCGCTGAAAGCATCTAAGTGCGAAACTAGCCACGAGATGAGACTTCCTAATAGGGTCGTAGGAGATGACTACGTTGATAGGCCATAGGTGTAAAGGTTGAGAGACCAAAGCCGAGTGGTACTAATAGCCCGAAGCTTTCTCAAGCAGACAGACACTGTTGTCTTCCTCTTTAATTTTTGAAACGAAAAAAGAATAAAAAAGAAACAGAACTCTTTCAATATATATGTCAATATAGTGTGAGCTATAGGATGGGTATACACTTTCAGAGGAAAGTCTAAATACTCATGTCTGACAGCTTGATACTATAAAAAAACTTTAGGTGCCTATATCGGCGGTGTCTACCTCTTCCCATTCCGAACAGAGCAGTCAAGCCCGCCAGAGCCGATGGTATTGCCGTAACAGGTGGGAGAGTAGGTCGGTGCCTTTTTTTACACGGAAGCCCTTGCTGGAAACAGTCAAGGGCTTCTTTCGTTTACATACTTCCCATAAGATTCCAGAGAACAATGGCTAGGCCAATGTTATTGCTGCTCTTACCATAGTGATCTTAAATTGAAAGAACCTCTATAATTTGAATCTTTCCTGAATAGGAATAGAGCAGCAGATTTAAGCAAATACCAGTGACCTCCTGCTGCCGATAGTGCTACCCAGAAATACAATGCATTTATATACTGGGTCTAGCATTGATAGCCATTGGATGTTCCCATTCGAACGATGAAAATAACCTTATTGAATGCTGCCTTAATCGGAAGAAAATATACCTACTTCTTCTATGAATGTGATAACCGTCACTTTTGATCTCAGAATGGATAGCGTGAACTACTGTGCTATTCATTGTTGTTGTTTAAATGGCTTAAAATCAAGTATTACGTAACGGATATTCGATATTTGACCCAATAAAGTAAAGTGACGTACATCACTTTTGTACGCATTCTCTATCATTAGATTGTCATAAAATGCTGCTTAATTTTGATTCAGAATCAACAATTTAAGTAATGCAGTTAGAGCAATTTAATTACGACAATAGAATTGTCAGAAATTTCGGAATCGCTACCATTATTTGGGGGATAGTTGGTATGACCATAGGATTGCTTGTGGCGACGCAGCTTGTTTGGCCTCAAATGAACTTCGGGTTGCAGTATACCACGTTTGGCCGCGTACGCCCGGTGCATACCAACGCCGTGATATTCGCTTTCGTAGGTAATGGTATTTTTATGGGAGTCTATTACTCCTTGCAGCGGGTACTTAAAGCAAGAATGTTTAGTGATGCTTTAAGTAAGCTCCATTTTTGGGGTTGGCAGTTAATTATTGTCGCCTCGGCCATCACTCTTCCGCTAGGACTTACTTCAAGTCATGAGTATGCCGAAATGGAGTGGCCAATTGATATCGCAATCACTCTTATTTGGGTGGTGTTTGGCATCAATATGTTTGGTACAATTATCAAAAGGCGTGAACGTCATATGTACGTCGCAGTTTGGTTCTATATTGCCACATTTGTTACGGTAGCGGTATTACATATCGTTAACTCCATTCAACTGCCGGTAGCAGGATGGAAAAGCTACTATGTTTACAAAGGTGTACAAGATGCACTTGTGCAGTGGTGGTATGGCCATAATGCTGTAGCATTTTTCCTGACTACGCCTTACTTGGGAATGATGTATTACTTTTTGCCGAAAATGGCTAATCGCCCGGTTTATTCCTATAAATTAAGTATTCTGCACTTTTGGTCATTGATCTTTATTTATATCTGGGCCGGACCTCACCATTTGTTATATACAGCATTACCAAGTTGGGTTCAGTCCCTTGGCGTAGTATTTTCGATTATGCTGATTGCACCAAGTTGGGGCGGTATGATAAACGGTCTGTTGACACTGCGCGGTGCCTGGGATAAAGTACGGACTGAACCTATGTTGAAATTTATGGTCGTCGCACTGACCTGTTACGGTATGGCAACGTTTGAAGGACCGATGCTGTCTTTGAAGCAGGTAAATGCGATTGCACACTTTACCGATTGGATCGTTGCGCACGTACACGTTGGTGCATTGGGCTGGAATGGTTTTATGACATTCGGTATCCTTTATTGGCTAATCCCACGTATTTATAAAACAGAACTTTACTCGAAGAAATTAGCCTCCACGCACTTTTGGATCGGTACACTTGGAATTCTATTTTACGCTATTCCGATGTATTGGGCAGCAGTTGTACAAGGGCTAATGTGGAAAGAGTTTACACCAGAAGGGGTTTTGAAATATCCAAACTTCTTAGCAACAACATTGGAAATTCTACCAATGCATATGATGAGAGCTTTAGGTGGGGCGCTTTATTTATCAGGTGTCTTCCTGATGACGTTCAACCTGATTAAGACCATGAAGCAAGGGAAGTTGCTGGCCAATGAGCCTGCCGAAGCACCAGCTCTATTACCGGTTCAGGTCAATGAGCAGTCCCAGCACCGTCGTCTTGAGCGTAAACCTATATTGTTCATGGTATTGGCGCTTATCGCGATTCTGATCGGTGGTATGGTTGAGATGGTTCCTACATTTACCATTTCCAAAAACGTACCGACAATTGCAAGTGTGAAGCCTTATACAGCACTGGAACTGCAAGGACGTGACCTTTATGTCAGAGAGGGCTGTGTCAATTGTCATACACAAACAATCCGTCCGTTTAGATCGGAGACTGCCCGTTATGGTGAATATAGCAAAGCTGGCGAATATGTATACGATACACCATTCTTATGGGGATCGAAACGTACCGGGCCTGATTTGCATCGTATTGGTTCCAAATATCCAAATAAATGGCATTTTGATCATCTTTTGGACCCAACCATAACTTCTCCGGGAAGTATTATGCCTTCTTATCCTTGGCTAATAGACCAGCAGTTGGATAACTCTATTTTGAAAGATAAAATGGAGGCTCTCCGCAAACTAGGAATTCCCTATACGGATGCGGCGATAGCAAATGCGGAACAAGATCTGCATAAACAGGCGCAAAAAATTGCGGACGATCTGAAACAGAATCAAGTCAATGTATTGGCCGATCGCGAAATTATAGCAGTAATCGCTTATTTACAACGATTGGGAACGGATATAAAAGCAGCTCCGAAAGCGGCTGAGGATGTTAACGTAATTCAATAAGACTATGTTTAAACAAATCACAAATTTGAACGGAAGTGAGCTTTACCTTATTGTATCACTTTGGATATTCCTGATTTTTTTTATTTCGGTCGCAATCATGTTGTTTCGCATGAAAAAGGACTATGTAAACTATATGAAGGAGCTGCCTTTGGAGGAGGAAACTGAAAAGGAAACGAATCATTCACCTGAAAGTATATAGTATATGAGTTTATTATTAGATACTGCGCCTGCCACCGTAGAAGTCATTCAGCCTTCCTGGGGTTTTGGTACGGATAATTTATACACAGATATCTTAATTATCGTATTGATAATCGTGATGTTGGCCCTTCTGGCCTCGGCATTGATGGTCAACCGCGCAATGAAATCCATCATTAAGATTACGATGCCTGAATTGGTCAAAGAAGAAGAACTCAAGAAATTAGCCAATAGGGGATGGTTGAAACGATCTTGGAACAAGATCATGGGAATAAGACCTATCTCTGAAGAAAAGGACATAGTCATCGATCACGAATACGATGGTATCCGCGAACTGGACAATCCCATTCCAATCTGGTTTAATTTTTTATTCTATGGGACGATCTTCTTTGGGGTGGTCTACTTATTCATCTATCAGGTTTCTGGGATCGGTATGAACCAGGACCAGGAGTATGCACATGAAATGGTTGTCGCAGAAAAGGAAAGACAAGCGTATCTAGCTGCTTCTGCCAGCAATGTTGATGAAAATACTGTTGAATTTGAGCCAGACATGGCGGTTGAAGGAAAAGCAATATTCGCTGCAAACTGTGTCGCCTGTCATGGTGGAAACGGGGAGGGCGGTATTGGCCCCAACTTGACAGATAAATTTTGGTTGCATGGCGGTGAGATTAAAGATCTCTTTAAAACTATTAAGTATGGTGTTCCGGATAAAGGAATGGTGCCTTGGGAGCAAACTTTAAGCCCTGCGCAAATTGCACAGGTGGCAAGTTATATTGTTACGCTGAGAGATACACATCCTGCCAATCCAAAAGAACCACAAGGAGAAGAGGTAACCTACGGAAATGCTGAGGATACAGCAAAAGCAAATGATGGTGCCGGGAAAGAAAAAAAAGCTGAATAGTTAATCAAGATTGAAATGAGTACAGTAGTAGTTAATAATGCCAATAATGGTGGATCTAAGTCAAAAAAGAGACAGTGGATCTATGCTAAAAAACCGCAGGGAGCACTTTATAGAAAGAGACAGTGGGTTGGTTATACACTGCTACTGTTCTTATTTGTAGCTCCTTTCATCAAGGTAAATGGCGAACCGTTCTTAATGTTTAATATTATTGAACGGAAATTTTCGATTCTAGGAAACCTTTTTTACCCCCAGGACCTCTATATATTTGTTTTTGGGATGTTGATCATTATGGTCTGCGTAGTGCTATTTACAGTGGTCTTTGGACGTGTCTGGTGTGGATGGACATGTCCACAGACAATTTTTCTTGAACTCATCTTCAGGAGAATTGAATATTGGATTGAAGGGGATTGGCAACAACAAAAAAAATGCGATGAAGGTCCTGATACCGATCAGAAACAGATGAAGAAGCTATTAAAGCATGGCATATTTCTGATTATCTCGTTTTTTATATCAAACATCTTTTTAGCTTATATCATCGGTTCGGATGCATTGATTAAAATTATCACCGACCCATTGGATCAGCATATTGCCGGCTTAATCTCCATCATCGTATTCACACTGGTATTTTATGCTGTATTTGCCTACATCAGAGAAATTGTCTGCATTGCAATTTGTCCCTATGGAAGATTGCAAGGCGTCCTCCTGGATGATCAAAGTATTACAGTAGCCTACGATCATAGACGTGGTGAACCCAGAGGAAAGCAACAAAAAGGTACTTCTACTTCACGGGGGGACTGCGTGGACTGCAAACTCTGTGTGCACGTTTGTCCAACAGGAATTGATATCCGTAAAGGCCTACAATTGGAATGCGTGAGCTGTACAGCATGTATCGATGCCTGTGATGCTGTCATGGAAAAAATCGGGAAACCCAAAAAGCTGATCGGTTTTTACCCAATGGGGGAGATTGAAGGTACGCTCAAGAAGAAAAGCAATATCCGGGCGGTGGCATACTCCATTGTCTTGGTGGCGCTGATGTCGGTATTTGGTTTTTTGCTGTTCAATCGCTCCCTTGTTGATGGCCGGTTGTTGCGGGCAAAAGGAAGTACCTACCAGCTTCGGGACGATAAGACAATCAGTAATCTTTACGCCCTGGAATTAATTAATAAATCAGGCAAGGAGATGCCTTTTCGATTAGTATGCGAGGATCCGAAACTCAAAATTCAATTGGTTAATCCCATCCAAAAGCTTGGTAAAGATGGACACGCGACTTTAAGCTTCTTTCTGATTATCGCAAACAAGGACGTCGAAACATATAAAAGTAATATCAAATTATCTATCTATTCAGGAGATAAAAAAGTTGAAAGCTTAAAAACAACTTTTATTGCTCCTCCCGGGATGAATTAAAAAATAGAACAATGAATTGGGGTACAAAAATTTTTTTAATCTTAGCGGTATTTATGTTGTGCATCGTTGCGGTTGGATTTTACATGGTCACTCAAGATACGGACAGCTTAGAAGAAGACGATTATTATGAACAAGGCTTGAACTACGATCAGGCTTATGAAAAAAAACAGAATGTATTGAGCATGAAAGAGATGCCGACGGTTGCGCTCAGAAAAGACACACTTTACATACATTTTGTATCGAAAGTAAACAAAGGAAAGCTATTGTTTCGTAAACCATCGGATAGTAAGCTAGATAGGGAGCTGCCATTCCAGACAACGGATAATCTGCTGGTATTGCCTATTTCCACATTCGACAAAGGGATGTGGAATTTATATGTGGACTGGAAAAGCGAAGGCAAGGATTTTTTATTTGAGGAGCATATTTTATTTTAAAACGGGAGTATGAACTATACCTATTTTGCATTCTTTATGGGCTTATTTGGAAGCATACACTGTGCTGTCATGTGTGGTCCTCTAATTTTTGCGATTGAGGGTCGGCGAGAGCTGAATTGGTGTATTTTTCTAAATAAAGTACTGTATCAATTAGGCCGGGTTTTGACTTATGGTAGCCTGGGATTTCTTCTGGGAACCATTGGTACATTTGCACAAATTCAGGGCTGGCAACGTGCATTGAGCTGGATCACAGGGATAATACTGGTGCTGATTGCTGTCTTTCAGCTCGTAGGGAAGAACAATCGTACCCTCGCCCGCTTGCAGACTCGTTCCGTGCAGCCCTTTGTCAGACTTCTGTCGAAATGGTTGTATAGACCGGGGGGAAGTTTTGTTGCGGGAATTTTAAACGGATTATTACCTTGTGGTATGGTATATATGGCTTTAATGTCCGCAATGAATGCCGACAGTCCGCAACAGAGTTTTCTATTTATGTTGTGTTTTGGATTGGGGACAATTCCACTGTTGTTTTTGTTTTCCTTTTTAGGGAACTTCTCCAGAGCTTTCAAAATTGGCTTTTCAAAATGGGTGCCTTTTTTATATTTCCTACTCGGAATCTGGTTTATACTTAGAGGAGCGAACTTAAATATCCCTTATTTAAGTCCTCTTATCCATATTGAAGGTACAATAAACTGTGCTTAAGGGGAAACAATTTGTCGGCGCTAAGTATTATATTTGATACTAAACTTAGCGCATCATATGGAGGTACTTCATCATATTTTACAAATTGCTTTACAATATTACTGGATTCCCTTACTTATCTTATATATTGGTGTAATCGGCACCATCTTGATTGAAAACCGAAACCCTGCCAAAACGATCGCTTGGATTATGGTGATTGTTTTTCTGCCTGTAATCGGTCTGCTCAGTTATTATTTCTTTGGCCAAAAATTTAAGAAAGTTAAAAAAATGAAGCGGATGTACCGTGAGCAGTCAAAAAAATTACTTGATGCCTGGCGTAAGGAATCGGAAATTATGGAGGAACATATTGATACCCTGAACGAACGCATAGGTAGTTTGGCTATGGTCTATAGGTACCTAAAAAACCAGAAAATATCCACATTTTCCCTAAATAACGACGTGACATTGTTTATTAATGGCGAGGAAAAATTTCCGGTATTGATTCAGCAATTGAAAGACGCAAAACATTCCATTCATATGGAGTACTATATTTGGGAAATGGATGAGGTCGGACGCGAAATATTACAAATTCTAGAAGAGAAAGCAAAAGCAGGAGTGACAGTGCGTTTGATCCTGGACAGTTTTGGTGCTCCTGATGTAATTAAATATTTACATCGACATAAGCCGGATTTCCTTTTTGAGGCTTTTCTTCCTGTTACATTCACTTCATTAGCCAATAGTAATTATCGAAATCACCGAAAGATTGCGGTCATCGATGGAAAGGTTGGTTTTATCGGTGGAATCAATATTTCAGACCGCTATATCAATAATGGAAAAAATGATATTTATTGGCGTGATACTGCGATGATGATTATCGGTGCAGCCGTAAATACCTTACAGATTCAATTTTGGAATAGCTGGAATCAAACGGACGCGGAATCATTTGAATTAGGTAAAGGCTATTTAAATAGATTTCCGATTGCTGATGAAGACGCGAGTGGTGTTGGCTTTACAGCGAGCGATCCCGGTTCCCCGGCTCCATTCAATATGGAGGCAATTATTGCCGGGATCAATGAAGCGAAGGAATATGTGCAGTTGTGTACACCCTATTTTATTCCGAGTGATGAATTGACAACTGCCTTGATGCTGGCGGTTTCTTCAGGGGTTCGCGTTGATCTGATGTTGCCGGCAAAATCCGATTCCTTTTTTGTACAGCATGCGTCTTTTTCCTTTATTAAACCACTGCTTGAAAGGGGAGTAAATGTATACCTTTACACCAAAGGATTTCTACATGCCAAAACGATCTGTATCGATGGTAAACTAGCCTATGTGGGTACTACGAACCTGGATATTAGAAGCTTTTACATCAATTTTGAGATATCGGGAATTGTCTCTGACAAAGCGTTATGTGAACGTCTGAACAATCAATTTCTTGCGGATATTGAAGCTTCGGACTTAATTACAATTCGTAAATGGATGCAAAGAAGCCGCTGGAAACGGGGGGTCGATTCCATCTGCCGTTTATTGGCGCCTTTACTTTAGCAGTTTGCCTGAATGCAGGTATAATGATATAATAAATGTTAAAAATGCCGTAATAGGGCTGGCCTTTGGGTAAAATTGAATATATTTAGCTATTCTTTTTTTAATTCTAAGACTTTCAATGAAGCACATAAAACTATTGACTTTATCGATAGGGATTTTAGGAGTTGGGTCAACGTATGCTCAGACTGTACCTACATTACCTATTAATACGATCGTAGAACGCGTTCAAAAATATTTCCAGGGTTACCCGACAGAGAAAGTACACCTGCATTTCGATAAGCCCTATTATGCCGTGGGAGATACATTATGGTTTTCTACTTATTTATCACGGAATCTTCCAGAATACGAGCCGAGTAAAATTGCCTATGTGGAAGTTTTGAATAGTCGTGATTCGCTTATTCAGACCTTTAGAATTCCGCTGGACAAAGGTGTCGGAAATGGACAGATGGTGCTTGATCCACAGTTCATGGTGCAGGATAACTATCGTTTCAGAGCTTATACCAAATGGATGTCAAATTTTGACGCTGCTTACTTCTTCAATAAAATTGTTCCAATAGGTGATGTGATCAATAAGAAATTGGCCACAAATATTGAATTTCAGAATAATCTCGGTGGAAATAAAAGCCAGGCTGTCATACAGTTCAGGGACCGAACAGGCAAGCCGATGATTAATTCAAAGATCAATTGGGAATTTGTGTCGGGATGGGAAACTGTCGATAAAGGCAAAGGTGAAACGGATGCGATGGGGAAGGTGACGATCAATCTATCGGTAAAAGAGAAGGCTAATCTGGAGAAAGGCCAATTAAAAGTGAGTATCCAGGAAAATAAAAATGAAAAGCCGCTGTCCAGTTCTTTTCTGCTGAAAAATGCCCTCTGGGATGCGGATGTGCAATTTTTTCCTGAGGGTGGAGACTTAATTGCCGGACTTGCCAAAAAGGTGGCTTTTAAAGCTGTGGGATCTGATGGCAAGAGTCTGAAAGTAAAAGGTTCAATTCTCGATTCAAAAGGAAAATCTGTTGCAGAATTCGAAGATTTTGGATCGGGAATGGGGTATTTCTCCTTGTTGCCTTTAGCTGGAGAAAACTACCAGGCAGTCATCAAATTTGACAATGGACAGGAACGTAAATATAAGCTTCCGGCTGTTGCTAATGATAAGACAAATGTTGTATTTGTCAAGCAGGATGAAACAAATGCCGAATTTGCTGTTGTGACTAGCGAGGATAATTTTTCGAAAAATCCTGCTCAATCTTATTATGTATTGGTTCAGTCGAATGGTCATCTCTGTTTTGGGGCTCAGGTTAATCTAAAATCTTCATCTGCGCTGGTCAATATTCCAAAAGAAAGATTACCTAACGGTATCGTTCAGGTCACTTTAATGACTCCTGACGGCAAACCTGTAAGCGAGCGTCTGGCATTTGTACAGAGTGAGAAATTACTCAACATTCAGGTCGCCAGCGACAAACAAAGTTATAAGGCGAAAGATCTGGTTAATTTAAAACTTTCCGTTGATAATAATGGACAGAAATATCCAGGCAGTTATTCCGTTTCAGTAATTGATGAGTCTAAGGTCCCTTATAATGACCAGGCTGACCTCTCCATTGTGAGTAATTTTCTGTTGACTTCGGATCTGAAAGGGAATGTCGAAAACCCGAATGCTTATTTTGACGAAAAAAATCCAAACCGCGAAAAGGCCTTGGATGCCTTATTAATGACACAGGGGTATCGCCGTTTTGATTATCCTGCATTAATCGCTGAAAAGTTACCTCCGATTAGTTTTCTTCCTGAACAGGGGATCGAGTTATCGGGGATTCTGCGCATGAATACCGGTCGTCCATATCCAAATGGGGGCCTGTTGTTGTCTGTACCTTCACGGAATATCAAAAAGGATGTTTACACCGATCAAAATGGCCGATTTACATTCAAAGACCTTGTTTTTCCTGATTCATCTAAAGTGACCGTAAATGCGCGGTCAAATGATAATTATCGGAGTCTGGTGATCAATATGGATCAGAGTTATTATCCCGAAATAGATAAGAATAATGGTTATAAAAGCTATTTTGTTCCCAATATCGACCAAGCAATAGCGCCTTATCTGGATAATAGCAGAAAAGAGTATCGAAAATCTATTCTGTTGGATGAAGTAGAGGTGACGGGAGTTCAGAAAAAGGTCATCACCAATAAGGATTTTCCATCTATTTCGGGTTTGTCTATGCCTGAACATCGTATCGAGCCAGAACGCTTAACAGGATGTAATGTATTGACTATGTGTCTGCAGACTGTTTTAACGGGAATTACTTATGATCCCCAAACATTGAAATATTATGTTTCGCGTGATTACAATGCTGGTGGACGTACACCTGTTCAGTTTTTCCTAAATGGTATGGCCATAGACGAACCTGGATTGAACAGTATAAATGTCGCAGATATCGAGGGAATAGAAATCTTTTTGCGTGACGAATTGGGTACGGTATCGAGAATGTATCAAAACAATGGTGTTGTCTCTATTTATACTAAGAAAGTGGAGGCCAAGAAACCTCGGATGGCTTTGAGTGAAATTGAGAAACTCCTGCCAAAATCGAATGTTATAGACATGTTCCCGCTAGGCTATGTTAAAGAACGTAAGTTCTACACGCCGAAATATGATACACCAGAGCGAAAATCGGCAAATGACCTGCGGACCACCATTTATTGGAATCCAAAGGTAACGGTAACCGAGACAGGGGAGGCCACCGTCCAATTCTACAATGCGGATGGAAACGGCAATTATAAAGTGATTGTCGAAGGGATGGACCAGACGGGTAATATTGGTCGAAAAGTGATCAACTATCGCGTGCAACCCTAATGAGATTGAGCTTACCAATAGAAACGCTGTTCTTTGAAAAGAGCAGCGTTTTTTTATAACAAAAAAACACCTCCTTGATGGGCAAGGAGGTGCAAACTAACCAATTATAAACCTAAATTATGAAAAGTATTTTGTCGCTTTTGAAAGCGTTTAGCTTCTTATTTGTAAAGTGTATTTCAAATCCTATGCCAAATTGATTCTGGGTCTATCTGGCAGTTATTTCTAACAGAAATGTTATAAATAGATCAAGTAAATGCAAATGGCAAGCTGCTGTTTTTTGATCGGAGGGATCGATAGATACCCGGTAGAAGAATGAGATGGCTATTGGGGGGTGTATCCCTAGCCTTGATTATGCGAGTGACCTTGTTGATCCAGATGATAATAACATTGCCTACAGCGTGGTTCATAGGCTTCCTTTTCACCGAGTAGTACGGTTTGTGTGTCATCTGTGAGCCGATAAGAATAATTCGCTGGAGCGCCGCATTGCATGCATACTGCGTGAACTTTGGTGACATGTTCAGCAACTGCCATCAAACTTGGTATTGGACCGAAGGGTTGACCTTTATAATCCATATCCAATCCGGCAATAATTACACGAATTCCACTGTTTGCCAATTTGACACATACTTCTGTCAATCCGTCATCAAAAAATTGGGCTTCATCTATGCCAACAACTTGGGTAGCCGAACTCAATAGCAGGATTGCCGAAGAATTTTCAACCGGAGTAGAGGGGATACTATTGCTGTCGTGGGAAACGACCAATTTTTCATCATATCGTTTATCGACCGCAGGCTTGAAAATTTCAACGTTTAGCCGCGCATATTGTGCCCGTTTTAGCCTGCGTATCAATTCTTCGGTTTTGCCAGAAAACATTGATCCACAGATAACCTCAATACTTCCATATCGAGCTGGTCTCAATGTCAGATTATGTTCGGAAAAAAGCATTTGATTAAATTATTTTTTTCGGATGGCCAGCAAATAAGGTATTATTTGTCCATGGGCCTCCTATTATATTCTGTTTTTGACAATGCTAATATCAGAATTAAATATTAAATTTGAGTAGCAAAAAAGTGATTGCGAATTCAAATATTTATAAATCAAAGGATTGAGTTTTCCACTTTTTAAGGTAAGGAATGTAAAGGTATTATAAACGATTAACAGGCGATTTCAAATAGAATTATGGGTACTAAAGAAGAAATTTTTAATCAGATAGGAGATTTATTACAAGATTTGAATGCACAGTATTTGGATTTGTCGGAAAAAGACGGTACTGCCGAATTAAGTGATTTGGTGCGTTTGGAAGCGAAAGCACAATCTGTGGCAGCTTACGTCACTTTACTTAAGACAGATGCTGTATTACAAGGTGGGCAAGTTCAAAATACCTTAAAAGAATCGGTTTTGGAGAGTAAAAAAATAACATTCAATGATTATTTTACACCGCCATCTTCGATACGGACTTCTAACCAGCCCATTGTTGAAACTGAAAACACCGCACAGCATAATGTGGATAGCGGCACATCTAAAAACTCAAATGAAGCTGCTGTAGAAGCGCAGGCGGAAGCAGAAGAAACAGTGGATCTGCCAGCAGTTTCATATTCGACGAAGATTGCAGATGAAGCTAATTCACCAACCGTTGATCAGGCTCCACCTACAACACCCGAAGCTGCTGTAGAACCGGTTGAGGAAAATCAGTATACCATAAATGAACCCAAGATAGACCTCATTGATGAAGAACCGGTGGTGGTTACCGAGGTTATAGAAGAACCAAAACAGGTTATCATCAAAGAAGTTCAGGAGAGCCTTATCCAGGAAGAAGTCAATACGGTAGTGCAGGAGACTCCTTCCAGACCGCTCACCCTAAATGAGATTATCTCGCAGCAAAAGCAAGCCGGAGTACAAAACCGGGTATATCAAGTCAATCAATCCGGAAGTTCCGATAAACTGACCGACATCAAAACCGGAATAAGTTTGAACGATAAGCTTTTATTTATTAAGGACCTATTTAATGGCTATAGTTTGGCTTATAGCGAAGCAGTAGAGTTATTAAACAGATTTAGCAGCTATGCAGAAGCTGATGCATTTTTGCAAACCAATTATGCGATCAAAAATAGGTGGGCAGATAAACCCCATACCGTTGAAAAATTATATGAGGTATTGCGAAGAAGGTACAGCTAGTGCATAATTCCATCAAAAAAAGCATCTTTAATCAATTTAAAGATGCTTTTTTTTGATGGATATGAACTACTTGTTTGCTGCTATTTCAATTGAAATTGTAACCAGTCTTTGCCTTCGTGGCCGTAAACGAAATATTTTGGCTGTAAGATTTCCGCCAGAGATTCCAGCTCAGTAAGGTATTCGTATCCTGGGGTCTGGGCAAAACCGGGTTTTGTCATAATAAAAAGCTGATCGAGTTCAATGGCCTTTGATTGTGCAATTGACGGATCATTTAATAATAGCGGAATATGGGTAAATACAGTTTCACCGCTGTCAATGAGGATAATTTTATCTGCCTCATGGGCAGTTGTCGTCGGAATTCCGCCCGCTATTTTGATAGACTCCTGAAGGTAGGCCGATTCATTGAATTCCAATGGTTCAATTTGATCTAAAACCAATACTTTGGGCCTGTCACTGGCCGTTATAAATTTGAGCTTATGAATCAAGATGCTGGTTTCGTCTTCTATTTTTTCAATGAGCTCATTGATATTTTCTTCGCTGTTTAATTCTTCGCCAAGAGTATTGATATAAGCAATGACGTCTTCGATGCTAACGATTGCCGATTGCTTTGCTGCTAATTTAGCGTATGTTTCCGGTGAGAAAGTGCTGTTATTTAGATTCAGCTGTTCCAAAAAATGGGCAACTAATTTTTCCTGATTGCTTTGCATGCTGCAAAAATACAAAAAGGCGAGCATTAGCGAAAGTAAATTAGCAATAGTAGGTATTGGAGGATTTTTGTAAATTGGCATCAAATAAATGTGATAGATATGTTTGACAAATTATTTCAGGCACAACAAAAGGCAGAAGAAATCAAGAAAAGACTAGATACTATTTCGGTATCCGGTGAGGCTGAAGGTGGTTTGATCCGGGTAGTTGCAACAGCCAATAAAGAGATTAAGGAGATTACGATAGACCCTGTTTTTTTGTCCAATGCGGATAAAGAAGAATTGGAGGAATTATTGGTTGTTGCTTTAAACAAGGCATTAGTCCAAGCAGAGAATATCAGTCAGGCTGAAATGCAGGCAGCGAGTAAGGATATGTTAGGCGGCTTAGGCGGTTTATTTAATCAATAGCAATATGATCATGAAAGCAACTTATTACGGTCAATCTTGTGTTGAGTTTGATTTTGATGGAGCGAAGGTTTTATTGGACCCCTTCGTAACGTATAATCCACTGGCGAAAGCAATTGATGTAAACGCGATTAAGCCCGATTACATTTTTTTAAGCCACGGACATCAAGATCATGTCGCAGATATGGCAACCATCCAAAAAAATAGCGATGCTACAGTATTGGCCATTGTAGAAACAGCGGCATGGGTAAGAAGACAGGGCGTGCCTGACGATAAGGTGATTGAGTTCAATCTTGGCGGTACGATACAGCTGCCTTTTGGCACTGTCAAAATGGTTTATGCTGCGCATACGAATAGTACGCCGGATGGCCAATATGGCGGATTTCCGGTTGGATTTGTCTTTAATGTACAGGGGAAAAAGATTTATTTCGCCGGCGATACGGCGTTGACCATGGAAATGAAGCTGTTGGCAGATCTGAAATTAGATTGGGCATTTCTACCAATCGGTGGATATTATACCATGGATGTAGATGACGCGATCAAAGCAGCGGAATTTATTAACTGTTCACGTGTGGTAGGGATTCATTATGATTCATTTCCGCCAATTCAGATTGATAAACAAAAGGCTTTGGACAAATTTCAAAACGAAGATATTTCACTGTCTCTTCCAAAAATAGGGGAAACAATAACCTTGTAAAAGATAAAAAAGCCGAACTAGTTCGGCTTTTTTGTCTAAATAATTTTATCCAGCTATGCGGTTATCCATTTTCCGTCTAGGATGAGATGACGATTTTCTTGAGATCCTCTAAGCTGAAAAGGGGAGTGTCAATGATTTTGTTTTTAAGGATCTGTTTCTTATTCTCTTCAAAATAGAATAGCTTCCATTCACCATTTTTATATTCTAAGCTACTGAGATTTTCGATCCAATCACCAGAATTCATATAGGTGCAGGTGCCTTTTCTGGTGATAACTTCCTTTATCTGGGGTTGATGAATATGACCGCAGATCACGAAATCATAATTTTTTTCAATCGCCAGTTCCGTTGCCGTATGCTCAAAGTCCGAGATGTATTTGACGGCTTTTTTAACAGAGTTTTTTATCTTTTTTGAAAGCGAATATTTCTCTTTTCCCATTTTATCCAAGCAATAGTTAATGACATTGTTCAGCTGTATCAGCTTATCATAACCCCAGCCGCCAAGTTTTGCCAGCCATTTCGAGTGATGGATGGATGCATCGAAAACATCCCCGTGAAAGATCCATACTTTTTGATTATTGAGTGAAAGAAGAAGTTTGTTGCTCAGTTTGATATTACCAAGTTTAAGGTCCGTAAATTTTCGGAGCATTTCGTCATGGTTGCCGGTTATGTAATGGACTTCAGTACCCGTCGAGCTCAAGTCAATGATCTTCTTGATAACCTTTAAATGATCTTGCGGAAAGTAACTTTTCTTAAATTGCCAGATATCGACAATATCGCCATTGAGGATCAATATCTTGGGTGCGACAGATTCCAGGTAAAGTAAAAGCTCTTTGGCTCTACTTCCGTATGTACCTAAGTGTATGTCTGAGAGTACAAGTATATCAAGGCTTCTTTTCATCGGAATAAACTATAAATATTCTTTTTACAAAAAAAAGGTAAATTTATTTTGCACTGATGAAATTCCTGTTATTAAATCATTAAAATATGCTGTAAAACAGTATGAGTAAGTTTATTAGAATTTAATATTAGCTTTTTTATTGAATAAAAAAGGTGTCTGATACAGATCAGACACCCTATAATATGTTAAAGATTATTTATCTTGTTATTTGGCAACTGCAGCTGCTCTATCAATGTGGAACTGGACAAGATCATCAATTGGAGAACGCAGGATTTTGCCTACTTTCATACCATATTGTTCTGCCTTTTCAGCCAGTACGTTTCTGAAATTGTAACCTACTGAGCCAATGCAATTGAAGGTATAGCTTTGATAATTAGGATATTTGCTGACTAAATTTCTAAAGAAGGCTTCAAATGCTTCGTCTACGATATTACGTGTATACTCAATGTTCACATTGTTGTCATAGACGAATTTGCTGAAACTTGCACAGAAACGGTTAGGCATTGGTTTGGTATAAACCGCATCCATGATTTCGTCTTTTGTCATTTTGTACGTGTTCCAAAAAACTTCTTTGACATCTTTGGGCATTAAATTACGAACATAGTCTGCAAGTAACTTTTTACCAATATAGCTACCCGATCCCTCATCACCTAAAATGTAAGCTCCGGAGTCAATATTTAATGTAATTTCCTTACCATCATAGAGACAAGAATTTGTTCCTGTACCCAAAATTGCAGCAAATCCGGCTTGAGACCCTAATAATGCTCTTGCAGCAGCAAGTAGATCGTGCCCTACTTCCACTTTCGCTGTAGTAAATACTTGTTTTAAAGCATCAACTACAATTTGAGCTTTTTCTTTATTATGGACACCGGCACCATAATAATTTACTTCCGCGATTTTTTCAAAAGGTAAATCCTGCGGTAATCCTTTTTTTAGGGAGTTTACAATGTATTCACTGTCAACAAAATAAGGGTTATAACCCTCGGTATTGAAGTAGATCTTTTTATTTGAATCATCTAACAAACACCAGTTTGTTTTTGTTGATCCCCCGTCAGCAATGATTATCATTATTGAGTAGTTTTAATTGTGTTTATCGTTATAAAATGAGTAATCAATTCATTAATCAATTCCCCGAAAATACATTTTTTAATTTTAAATATCATAACTTATCCATGTATTTTTAAAAAAATAAATTTTAAGAATTTGCTCATTATATAAAAAAACTGGCTTAACGGTGTTGTTAAGCCAGTTTTTGAATAGTGTAATAAAATTGTTTAAATAGTGTACTATTTACAATTAGTTGATGCTGTTAGTGACCTCCTTCAGCCTCGATTTCATCAATATTGATTCCTTGTTTGGTTAAAATTCCTTTGACAAATACAGCAAAGAAAACAATATAACAGAATCCGATTAATGGTAGGATATAGGAGTTGTGTATTCCAATGAGATCGGCCAATTTTCCTTGAATAGGAGGAAGGACACCACCACCAAGAATCATCATAACCAAGAATGCTGAACCCTGAGCGGTATATTTTCCAAGACCAACGATTGATAAACTGAAGATGGATGACCACATAATTGAACAAGCAAGACCTCCTGATAAGAATGCATAAATAGCAATTGTACCGGAAGAGAAAAGCCCGATTAACATGGCAATGATTCCAAATAAACCAAAAATAATCAATGTACGCGCAGGTTTTTCTTTACTTAGGTAGAAAGCCACGATTTGCAGAATAATGCAGATTACATAATAATAAAGGTGTGACATTTCGAAGCCTGCAAGTGTATTGACACCAACAATGATGGAGAATGCAACTAAGGGGACGATAATCAGTAAACTGTTTTTAGTGGATTTGCTCAAGTTGAATGCGGTAATTGCACCTGCCCACCGGCCAATCATCATACTTCCCCAATACATGGATACATAAGGAGTAATCTGCGAAGATTGTAGGTGACCAAATTCTTTTAAAGTCAACAATTCACCTAGGTTACTACCGATCGCTACTTCGATACCTACATAGATAAATAAAGCAAGCATTCCCAAGGCCAATTGGGGATATTTCATTGCTCCCCATCCTTCCGGATTCTTTTTTGCGCTTCTGTTGGAGAAAAGCAAACCGCCGATGACAACGATTAAAGCACCTGCTAACCATAGCATACGTTGTGTTTCAAGTGGTTTGGCAACTTCTTTAATATGTGCTTTTAATTGATCGATTTGTAACTGATCAGTGAGGCTTGTTGCTTGTTGATGGAGCTGTTCGATATGCAATGCAAGGTCACTCTTGTAACTTAGGAATACTGGAGTGAACATACCGAATAGTAGAACTGTCATGATAATCAAGGTACGTAAAGCCTTATTGGCCTTTTCCATGGGTTCATTGCTGATTCCAGCCGGTACTTTTTTGCTAAAGTTGAACAATGCCGCAGCGAGGATAAACAACAAACCCACACCGACGTAGAGGTATACTACTTTATTTAAAGGTAGATTGGCAATCTCAGAATCGGAAATAGGTTCAAATGTACCGAAAAGCGAAAATCCGATCACGAGGGGTCCTATCGTTGTTCCAAAGGAGTTGATACCACCGCCAAGGTTGACTCGGGAAGCCCCTGTCTTTGGATCGCCCAATAAAACGGCGAAGGGATTGGCTGCAGTTTGCTGCAAAGAGAATCCCAGTGCGACCACAAATAGGCCCAGCAACATGCCAATATATAGATTTACCTCGACCGCTACAATCATCGCTGCAGCACCAAGTGCTGAAAACAACAGGCCATAAACGATACTTTTTTTGTAACCCCATTTTCCAACAAGGTCGTTGCCGCCAATTGAACTAAAAATGAACAGGAGCAATGCACCGATGTAGTATGCCGTATAAAAGGCAAAGTCTATAAGTTGCGATTGAAATTGATCCAGGTGAAAATAATTCTTGCAGAATGGGATAAATACGCTATTTCCCGCCGCAATAAACCCCCAAAAGAAAAACACAATAATCAATGTGTAGAGTGCGGGGTAATTGGTTTTAGTTTGTTGCTGTTCCATATAAGGGATCTAAAAACTTAAATTTTGAAAGGTACGAACTTATGAAAAAAAATATAAAATTCAATCTAAAAATGTTGTTAAATCGTTTTACTTGCTACAATAGTAAATATTTTTTTTGAAATATTTTGAAATAACAAAATTTGTTTTTTTCTTTGTCTAGGTTCTCAAGATTTAACCCACTTCGGGTTTAAAAGAAATCATTAAGTTCTTCATTCACTTAAACAAGGAAACAAGCTTAAGTGTGTAATCAGAATAAAGCTCAAAAGAAAATCCAAAAATCATACACAACACATTAATGGATATTAACGAATTAAACGCTAAACTCGTATCGGAATTGCGCGAGATTGCTAAGTTGATCGGTATCGCGGATGCTGATAAATTGCGTAAGCAAGAATTAATAGAAAGAATTAGCAATACCGGTGGGGAAGAAGAAGCAGCTCCGGCTTCTACAGAAAATGTTGCTAAAGTGGGGGAAGACAATCAGGAACAGGCTGAACGTACACGTAAACGTGTGAGAACGGTGAAAACCGCAGAGCCTGTAACTGTAAGAAAACGTGAGGCTGTCGAAAGTGAAGAAAGCAGTCCTGCGGTAGATACGACTCCGACAACAGATAAAGGTTCCCAACCTGAAAAAACTCTTCAAACTCCTAAAGCTGAAAATAATACTTCTTCCAGTACAGATTTCGACAATGTTATCGTTAATGAGGGTGTTTTGGAAATTATGCCTGATGGCTATGGTTTCTTGCGTTCTTCGGACTATAACTACTTGACTTCTCCTGATGATATTTATGTATCACAGTCTCAGATCAAATTATTTGGTTTGAAAACAGGGGATACCGTTCGTGGCTGTATCCGTCCACCAAAAGAAGGTGAGAAATATTTTCCTTTGGTTAGAGTAGAAGCTATCAACGGACAGAATCCTGCAGAAGTACGCGACCGTGTACCTTTTGACTATTTGACTCCTTTATTTCCGGATGAGCGCTTAAATTTAGATATGGGTATGGGTAATTACTCCACACGTATCATGGATTTGTTTACACCTATCGGAAAAGGTCAGCGTGGATTGATCGTTGCACAGCCAAAAACAGGTAAAACAAATTTGTTGAAGGAAGTTGCTAACGCAATCGCCAAGAATCATCCTGAAGTATACCTTATCATCTTATTGATTGATGAGCGTCCTGAAGAGGTTACGGATATGGCAAGAAGCGTGCGTGCAGAGGTTGTTTCATCTACTTTTGATGAACCCGCTGATCGTCACGTAAAGATTGCTAATATCGTATTGGAAAAAGCGAAGCGTATGGTGGAGTGTGGTCACGATGTGGTTATCCTGTTGGATTCCATCACTCGTCTGGCACGTGCTTACAATACGGTTGCTCCGGCTTCAGGTAAAATCCTGTCCGGTGGTGTGGATGCAAATGCGTTACATAAACCAAAACGTTTCTTTGGTGCGGCTAGAAATATCGAAAACGGCGGCTCATTGACAATCCTTGCGACAGCTTTGACAGATACAGGTTCCAAAATGGATGAGGTTATCTTTGAAGAATTTAAAGGAACTGGTAATATGGAACTGCAATTGGATCGTAAATTGGCAAACAAACGTATCTTCCCTGCAATTGATATTACAGCGTCTAGTACGCGTCGTGATGATCTATTGACAGATAAAGAAACATTGCAACGCATTTGGGTGCTTCGTAATCACTTGTCGGATATGAATTCTACAGAAGCAATGGAATTCTTACAGGGACAAATGCGTGGTACTAAATCAAATGAGGAATTTTTGATCAGTATGAATGGGTAATCCCGTCAAATTTTAATATTTTAGCCATCATTTCTAACCGAATGATGGCTTTTTTTATAAAAAATAAATCACTTAGATGAAAAAACATATTCCAAATTTGCTAACCTGCCTGAATCTTTTTAGTGGTTGTATTGCTGTGCTGATGGCCTTGGAGGGGAATCTTAAAGCAGTAACAATCTGTGTTCTTGCCTCTGGAATATTTGATTTTTTCGATGGTATGGTAGCCAGACTACTCCATGTAAAATCACCTATTGGGAAAGAACTGGATTCGTTGGCTGATATGGTCAGTTTTGGATTTTTACCGGGTACGATCATGTTTACATTACTGCAGAAAGCGCTTCCTGATACTTCCTTGCTACCGTATCTAGGGTTTATTATAACCGTATTTTCGGCTTTGCGTTTGGCCAAGTTTAATTTGGATGAACGACAAACTTCCGATTTTATTGGACTTAATACGCCAATGAACACCTTTTATGTGCTTTCATTACCCTATATTGCCGTTAAGTATCCCGAACTCATTATAAATCCAATATTTTTGATTGGAAGTGTGCTGTTGACCAGTTATCTGTTGATCAGTGAGATTCGGCTGTTTTCGATGAAATTCAGTTCGATGGATTGGAAAACAAACAAATTTCGCTTTATATTTCTATTTTTAACTTTGATCTTATTTGTAGTCGGGCAGTTTATGGCTTTACCAGTTATTCTAGTTTTGTATTTTATACTGTCGGCATTTCATTTCAATAAAAAAAACGATCTGGCTTAGATCGTTTTCTCATATTGTTCAAGTTCAAATAACAATTCTTTCATTTCGATATCCAGGACCTGAAAAGTCGCTCGGAGTCCCTCTAAGGATTCCTGATTTTTGGCATTCATTTCCAGTTCTTCCAATTTGGCTTTTAAATGGAATGCCCCGATATAGTCCATCGTCGGTTTGATGTGGTGAGCGGCATCGGCAATTTTTTGATGGTCACCTTCAGTTAGTGCATTTCGTAAGTTGTCTAAATCTACGGGGGTTTGAATAAGATACATTGATACAAATTGTTTGATCAAATCTGAATTGTCAAACATGTTTTTGTTGATCAGGTCAATGTCGATATGGTTCATCGTTGCTAATTTTCTTTACGGGTAATTCGTCCTTGCAGTTATGCAATAAATATACGTTATTTTTTTTGTAAACGGGGTGAATGTAGTCCGGTGCTATTTCTGCTAAGGGTGCTAAGGTGAAACGTCGTTCTGGAATAAACGGATGTGGTATAATTAGATTTGGGTAGTTGATAATTTCATCGTTGAAATAAAGTAAATCAATGTCAATCGCTCTTTGGCCCCATTTCTTCAGACGTACTCTTCCTAAATCCAATTCAATCTGCTGTGTGTGATTCAAACAATCAATTGGAGATAAACCTGATTTTATTAAGATGACCTGATTTAGGAACGCGGGCTGGTCTTCAACACCCCAAGCGGCGGTTTCATAAATGGAAGATGCCATCAAAATTTCACCAACTTGTTTTTCAATCGCTTGTTTTGCCCGTAAGAGTTGCTGCAGACGATCTCCCAAGTTGGTCCCCAACAATATAAAAATCTTATTCATGTTGCTAAAATAAGGCTTTATAAAATAAAATACTGGGGGAATAAAAAATATTGCATTACCTTTAGTGTAAAATAAATCATTCCATTATCGGAACTGTATAAATCGGGATTAATTATTAAATATGAGATCATTTTTTAAGTATGTATTGGCTACGATTACGGGGATTGTAATATCTTTTGTGATCCTGTTTATTGTTTTTATGGGTATTATTGGGGCGCTTATCAGCTCAGCCTCTTCGGAGCAGGAGGTCGTTGTCAAAAACAATTCGGTGTTATTTCTATCCTTTGACTATGACATCAATGAGCGGAACGACAATAATCCTTTTGGAAGCTTAAATCTTCCGGGATATTCTACAAAGAGTATTGGTTTGGATGATATCCTGGGTAGAATCAGATATGCTGCAACGGACGGGAATATTAAGGGAATTTATATCGATGCGGGAAGTATCGGAACTGGTTTTGCGAGTTTGAAAGAGGTGCGGGATGAACTACTGGCCTTTAAGAAAACAGGAAAATTTGTTGTTGCTTACAATGCTGGGTATAATCAAAAAGCATATTATGTAGTCAGTATTGCAGATAAGGTGTACGTTAATCCACAAGGAACCATTGATTTTAGGGGGCTTGCGAGTTCGACCATGTTTTACAAGGATCTATTGGATAAAGTGGGGGTAGAGATGCAGATTGTGAAAGTAGGTACATTTAAGAGCGCAGTGGAACCCTTTTTCTTAAATAAAATGAGTGACCCAAACCGTTTGCAGGTAACATCGTATCTTGGAAGTATATATGATACTTTTATCAATGAAATTGCGGCAAGTCGGAATATTCCGGCGGATTCATTGCGTGGTATAGCCAATGATTATCTGGTTAGGAATGCTGATGATGCGGTGCGTTATAAGCTTGCTGATGCCAAGATCTATAAAGACGAACTGCTCTCTGATTTAAGAAAGCGATTGAAGATAGGCGAGAAGGATGAGATATCTTTTGTTTCATTGCTCGATTACAATAAAAAGGTGAAGGAGGATGCCAGTGGTTCTGAGGTGGCGGTTCTTTACGCTGTTGGTGAGATTGTGGATGGTGAAGGTACCCGTCCGGGTGAGATTGGAGGGGATAAATTTTCAAGAGAATTACGCAAGCTGCGAGAAGATGATGCTGTAAAGGCTGTTGTGTTGCGTGTGAATTCACCTGGTGGGTCGGCACTTGCTTCAGATATTATCTGGAGGGAGGTGATTTTGACTAAAAAAGTTAAACCAGTAATTGTTTCTATGGGAGATGTAGCGGCTTCAGGGGGCTATTATATTGCTGCGGCAGCTGACTCCATATTTGCTGAGCCAACGACCATAACCGGATCAATTGGTGTATTTGGTGTAATACCGAACTTTCAGAATCTGATGAACAATAAAATTGGCGTTCACTATGATGGTGTAAAGACAGGGAAATTTGCGGATTTGATGACTACTTTTGATCGCCCATTGAGCGCTGAAGAAAGGGATATTATCCAACGTGAGGTCGACAAAGTGTATGCTACTTTTACAAAAGTTGTGTCAGAGGGTAGAAAGATGCCATTGGCCAATGTTGACAGCATCGGTCAGGGCCGTGTATGGACAGGTACGCAGGGGCTGGGTATTAAATTGGTGGATCGCCTGGGTAATCTGGATGCCGCTGTTCAGGCGGCGGCTAAAAAAGCAAATCTAAGCAAGTATAAGGTTTCACAATATCCTGAAAAGGAAGATCCATTCACTTCGATATTGAACAATTCAAAGGAAAAAGTGCAGGCTTGGGTAGCGAAAGAACAAATGGGCGAATACTATCGTTATTTCGATGTGATGCGGCAGGCAACTACGCATAGCGGTGTTCAGGCAAGGTTACCTTACACGGTAGAAATTCATTAATGATAATTTAATCCGATAAAAAGGCATTTATTTGATGAAAATAAATGCCTTTTTTCTATATTTAGCTGTTCGTTTGGCAAACGACAGATCCTAAAACATTAAAGTTATATGATGAAAACAGTAGACGATTTAAATTTTGCAGGTAAAAAAGCCTTGGTTCGCGTAGATTTCAACGTTCCTTTGGATGAGAATTTCAATATTACGGATGATAATCGTATTCAGGGAGCTGCTCCGACAATAAAGAAAATTTTGAATGACGGTGGAAGTGTGGTATTAATGTCCCATTTAGGAAGACCAAAAGATGGTCCTACTGATAAGTATTCATTAAAACATATTGTTGCTCACCTTTCTAAGGTGTTAGGTACAGAGGTTCAATTTGCCAATGATTGCATTGGAAATGAAGCTGTAGAAAAAGCTGCGGCATTGCAAGCTGGCCAAGTTTTATTACTTGAAAACCTACGTTTTTATAAAGAAGAAGAAAAAGGTGATGTAGGATTTGCTGAAAAACTTTCAAAGTTAGGTGATGTATATGTGAATGATGCTTTTGGAACTGCGCATAGAGCACATGCTTCAACTGCGATTATCGCACAGTTTTTCCCTTCAGCTAAATATAGCGGTTATTTGATGGCTGCTGAAGTAGGTAATGCGGAGAAGGTATTAAATAATCCGGTCAGACCATTTACAGCGATTATGGGGGGTGCGAAAGTTTCTGATAAAATCCAGCTGATTGAGGCTTTATTGGATAAGGTAGATAACTTACTGATCGGTGGTGGTATGGCATATACTTTTATTAAAGCAAGAGGTGGTGAAATCGGTAAGTCATTGGTTGAGATGGATAAACTTGACCTCGCAAATGAATTGGTAAAGAAAGCAAAAGAAAAAGGGGTGAATCTTGTTATTCCTACAGATGCTCAAATTGCTGATGCGTTTTCTAATGATGCCAATGTATATGACGGGCCAAATGATCAAATTCCTGCGGATCTTCAGGGCTTGGATATCGGACAAGAGTCTGCTGAAAATTTTGCGGCTATTATCAAAGATTCAAAAACAGTTCTTTGGAACGGACCTATGGGGGTTTTTGAATTTGATACTTTTGCAAAGGGTACAAAAGCTGTGGCTGATGCAGTTGTGGAAGCAACAAAAAATGGCGCATTTTCTTTAATAGGCGGTGGAGACTCAGCTGCTGCTGTAAGTAAATTTGGTATGACCGAAGATGTCAGTTACGTCAGTACGGGTGGTGGCGCATTGCTGGAATATATGGAAGGAAAGGTTCTTCCAGGCGTAAAAGCACTGGAAGATTAATCGCTTAGAAAAAATAGTATGGAAAAGGGATAATAGTGTGTTATCCCTTTTTTATTGCAAAATGTTTCTTATACATGTATTGAAACTTGTTTCGGTTGAGGAGCATGCTTTTGTATTAGGCGCCAATGGTTTGAAAAAGGCTGCTTTGGTTTATAATGAGCGATATTTTCCCGCTAATGTCAGATTTAAATCAATTATCTGTTAAATATCTGTATGGCAGTGGCGAGTATTTACTGTATTTCTTAAATTTATCATGACATGATTATATAGGTTTTATTGATGGATGCTAATCACAAAAAAGATAAAGATAGTTCGGGTTTTTTTTCGGTGTTGACTTATAATGTGGCGGGATTGCCGGGGTTTATTTCTTCTGCGATTACAGGTAGAAGCAGGAGTATTGCTGAAATAGGCAAAAAGATTAATCCTTTTGATATTGTGAACGTGCAAGAGGATTTCAATTATAACAATAGTCTTTATTTGGGCGGGAATCAACACCCTTATCGTACCAAACCTAAGGGGCGTGTGCCTTTTGGAGACGGTCTTAACACCTTGTCCCATTTCCCCATGTCGGATGTTGTGCGAGTTCCTTGGAAAAAACGTACTGGAGCTGATTTTTTGACACCGAAAGGTTTTACCCTGGTCAAGGTGGAGATCGTTGCGGGTGTATGGCTAGATGTCTATAATGTACATGCGAATGCCCAGAATAATAGACGGGCTTCGAGTGCGAGAAGGGATAATCTTAATCAGTTACGTGATTATATAGGCGAGAATTCTAGTGAAAACGCGTTGATTGTTATGGGGGACTTTAATGCACATTATAGTTTCGGTGATGATAACCTGCACGATTTTATGGAGTCAACCACATTAGTGGATAGTTGGGTTGAACTACAGAACGGAGGACTTGTGCCGGAAGCGAAGCATGCATTTAAACCGCCTCATATGCTGTCAATCGGTAATCAGAGCGAATCAATAGACAAGATTCTCTATCGTAGCAATAGCCATCTGAGTTTGACCGCCCGGGATTATAATATAGAACACAACCTATTTACTAATATCAGGGGCTTGCCTTTGTCGGATCACTATGCTTTAGCGGCTAATTTTAATTGGGCCGTTCATTCTTAATAGGTGTAATTTAAACTTACGGTTGGTACGATGCGCTGTGTTGCCGTATTATCATTGATATAAGTGCCTTTCACGACAAACTCGAAGTCGGGCAGCGGATATCTAAAAGCATTGAAATCAAAGGAAAGGTATGCTCCAAAGCTCTTTGGCGCCGCTTCCTTATGTTTATGGATATTCTGATAATCCGCGAATACACCACCTTTTATACGTTTTATATAGGCTAGTGACCCTACCCCAAAATCAGGATAGGCAATAGGAAATCTATAGTTGATCAGCAAGGTATTTTTCACTTTCTCATATTTATAATAACTAAATCCGCTGACCAAGGGAATGTCGTTGATGTATTCATAGATACCTGTTCCCGCCTGTGCGCTTAATCGGATCTGAAATCCATGGTTATTCATGAATCCGGGGAGATAGAATACTGTTCGTGCAGATAGAATTTCACCTTTGGCCTTGTTTTCAAAAGGAGTGTGTCTGTAGGTTATGCTAAAATTCTGTCCCCATCTTGGATATTGATCCATCGTTGCCATTCGGGCGTTTCGGTTGAAATAAAGTTGGTAAGTTAACGGAAATGCAGTTTCGTAATTAAAGTTTTTGAGGTCATTGCGACTTAGGTTATAACGTTTTAGGTAGGCAGTGGCAAAATTGAATCCCATTGAATAAGTGTAATCAAGTCTATAAAAAGACAATGGAATGGAAATCTGTGAAGAGACGTAATGTTCTCTCCAGTCGAACCTTACACTACTGTCCGGTTTATTGGGGATGTTTGCTGCTGCGATCTGACCTCTGTTTTCATAACGCAGCGAGAATTTTGGAAAATACTTATTATATGTTAGTTCGGCTGAATAAATTCCTTTTCTGATATCTGTATCATATTCATAACCAAGTGCAATTTGGGTGGTGTTTAAAATGTTGTTTGATAACCAAAAAATGCCAGGTTTGAAATTATCGAAACTTTCAAAGTTACTGCTACTTAAAGAAAGGCTATGGAAGTTAAATGTTCGTCCAAGTCCTTTGTATGGTGTAATGGTGTAATGTTGATTAGAATCTGGCGCCGTGGCAGCAATATTGAACATACTGTCTTTCTTTACAGCATCAGCATAGTAGTGGGAAAAATAATCGGTTTCTGGTTTTATAGTGAATGCGGTATCTATGCTGGCTTCGCTGATTTTATAGCCATTATATTGATAATTGTTAAAAAGTAATTGCTTTGTTTCCTTGTTGTAAAAAGGATTAAAGGCGCCAAATGGGGCTTTAGTCAGGAGATGTTTCGCTTCCGATCTGCGATCTATTTTGTAGATGTTATCAATACCATTAAAGTTGGCTTTTACAAGAATATCCATACCTGTAAGGTATTGTGGTCTTTCGTATTGTTGATCGCCCCAGGAGGTGATGTTTGTAATTTTATCACTTTTGAGATCTATTTCGCAGAGCGCCGTTCCAATTTCTGATAAGCGGATCGCAATTACTTTGTCTCCTGTCGGGTTAAAAGCGGGATGTTGAAGCTGCTCTGAATCCGCTGTTTTTATCCGCTTGATTACAGAGCCATTTTTAAGGCTTATAAGCGTAAGATAACTTGTGTTGGATAAATCTACTTCGATGCAAGCAATGGATTCGTCTACAGGGCTAAATATAGGGGAGTAATATCTAGACTGCTTGGTCAGGGTTTTGATTTTCCCTGTTTTCCGGTTCATTAAGTTGATGACACTATATGTTCTCTTGTTATAACGTGGATCTTTTCGGAGTTCATCCCATACAATATATTCTTTATTGATGTCAAAATGTGGGGTCAACTGTATACCCGTTTTTACAAGTTGTGATTCCGATTTTTTATCGTTGTCATACGTATATATTGCATTTGTTTTTTCAGGATTTTGCTTGATGAAATAAATCAAATTTCCATTTGATTTTGGTAATAGATTACTGTTATAATAGCGGTTGTTTTGACCGTTGATTTCAGTATATTTTTGTGAATGATAATATGCTGTTTTTTGCTCCCAAATTGAGTCTAATTTTGTAATCGTTTTATTAAATAAATGGCGGCTATTTCCACCTGTTTTTTTCTTCAGTACGCGGTTGATATTATAAGGATAGAGTGGACGTTTGTTGAGCTCTGAAAATAAATCTGCTTCATAGTTTGGTGGTAGTTCCGACTTCAGGGTTGACGTCATGAGGTAGCCAATTGTGTAGTAACTGGGAACAATATCCTTAAAGGATCCGAGCAAGTATTTGTCAAAACTATAGTTCTGTTTAGATTGGAAGTTGGCTTTGATCGGCATTTCAAAAGAGGGTAACCGACCTCTTCCTCCACGCGAATAAATGGTTTCAGTGAGCGTGGCATCGCCCTCAAAAAACCATGAAGGAACTGTTAGTCCATAATAAGCTAAGGCTAATTGTTCGAAAAAAGGAGCCCCTAATTTTCCTGTCAATTTGTCAAATTGACTAACATGTCTAGACTCGTGGAGGATCAGATTGGGGAGCCAAGTTTGATTGTCGGGTTCAGCACCGGCGGTGCTGTAGAGTTCGGATTTTCGAGGAGATAATTGCACAAAACCATTTGTCTGTAGGTTCGTGTTGTGTATAATGAAAGGAATTTTTCGAGGTGTTATTTTGTAATTCCTACTTGTTGTACGCAAGGAGTTGTGCACAAGATTTGCTAGGGTAGGGGCTTTGTCTTTCATCTCTTCGGGGAAAATGAGTTTAAAATTAGGTGTCTCAATTTTGAACCATTTCTGACTTAACGGCGCCTGGCTATCTTCAAAAAACTGTGCGAAGGTATTTTTTGAAGATATTGTTAAGGTGAATAATATTAAAAAACTGATAATTATATTTTTATATTTCATTTATGTGGCTATTTTGTAGTTTGCTATTTTTTTTAGCTGAATATTTTGATTTTATGTAAATCTTGTGTTTTTATTAATTTAGTAAATATATTGATTTATATATAGTTATGTTTTTATTTTGTTTTTGTTTTTTTGCTGTTTGTTTGGTGTTTTTTGTTGATTTTAGTTAGCTGCTTTCGTCGCGGAAATTCGTTTTTCAACCGAAAGAAGTATGTGACGAATATACTTAAATAATCATCCATAAGATAGCGCGTGTCAAAAAATATTTGGATATTTTTTGCAGATAAGAATTTGCAGATGAGTTCTGACGAAGCTGCGGTTCTTGTAGCGTTCGACTTGTGGGCCCTTTAAATTTTGTGATCGGTTTATAAAGATAAAAGCACAGGCGAAGATTTTATTGAGAGGAGACCCTTTTATTTTTTTTGATAGAATCTTAGGTTGTTTTTTTTGCTACATTTAATAGTGACAAAATGTCTTTATTTTGGAGAGCTTCGATTGTTCGGCGCATTACTGAAAGAGGAATTTAACTGCAGTTTCGATATCTTTTTATTATTTATTTTTTTATTCAGAATTTACTTTAAAAAAGCGATTTTTGTAACATATAATTTTATACCGATGTAGGATTTTAAAATCGAAAGGAAGATATGGAAGAACTGGAAATGCAGGTAGGTCAAATAGAACAATTGATAGCAAATGAAGACTTTGTTGGGCTGGAGGAATTTCTAAATGAATTGAATATCTCTGAAGTAGAGGAGCTGATTGATGAACTGCCTGAACATGGTCCACTCTTTATCGAATCCTTAAATTTAAATCGTGCTGTAAACGTTTTTCGTATCCTGGATTTTCCCACTCAAAATCGAATTTTTAAAAGACTTTCCAAGGCTAAAATAAGTGCATTAATTAATGAATTGCCTCCTGATGATCGGACCTCTTTTTTCTCCGAAATGAAGGATGATATTAAGCATTTAATATTACTATTACCGCCTAAAGACAGGGTTGAGGCGCTGGCATTATTGGGGTATCCTGAAGATAGTGTCGGACGGTTGATGACGCCAGATTATATTACGGTAAAAGCGCACTGGAGTATCGAAAGAATATTAGGGCATATCCGTCGATATGGGAAAGATTCTGAGACCATAGATGTGCTTTATGTTATAGATTCAAATGGCAAACTGATCGATGATATTCGTATTAAGGATGTTTTAATGGCGGAGCCCGAAACAATTGTAGGGGACCTCATTGATTACCGCTTGATTTCCCTGAATGCTTATGATCCGCAGGAGGAAGCCATTAATATTTTCCGGATGAACAATAGGGTTGCGCTTCCGGTTGTGGACGGGCAAGGGGTAATGCTTGGGATCGTTACCGTGGACGATATCTTATGGGTGGCCAATGAGGAGTATACGGAGGATATGCAGCGTATTGGAGGTACGGAGGCTTTGGATGAACCTTATTTGGATGTTTCCATTAAAAACCTCGTGAAAAAGCGGGCGGGCTGGTTGATTGTTTTGTTTCTGGGGCAGTTGTTGACCGCGACGGTTATTGAGCATTTCGAAGAGCAGATGGCAAGTGCCATCATGTTATTCGCTTTGATGCCGGTCATTATTTCTAGTGGCGGCAATAGTGGTTCACAGGCTTCGACATTGATCATCCAGGCGATGGCATTGGGTGAGGTAACTCTTTCGGATTGGTGGCGTGTGATGCGCAGGGAGATATTGTCCGGTCTGCTGCTTGGGCTTATTTTGGGTGCATTGGGTTTTTTAAGGATTATGGCATGGCAGTCTTTTGCGCATACCTATGGTGAATACTGGGTATTGATTGCCTTTGTGATTTCATTATCCTTAATCGGTGTTGTTCTGTGGGGGTCGCTTATGGGGTCTATGTTACCCTTTGTGATGAAAAGATTGGGAGCGGATCCGGCGAGCTCATCGGCACCATTTGTGTCTACGCTGGTTGATGTTACAGGTCTTCTCATTTATTTCACGGTGGCGACACTTATTCTCAAAGGGGTGTTGCTCTAAGGTCCGTTTGATTTGATTCGTTGGGAGCAATCGCTAAAGGTGTCCTTTTGTGTGGTGGTAAAACGTGGATTATGCTGTTTGAATTGCTTGAAGGAGGTTTTTGCTACTGATTCGACAAAAGAAAAATAAATTATTCTAGTTGGATTTTAGGAAGTTGTAAAAAATGTGTTCAAAAAATTTGTAGTATTCTAATAATCTTCCGATACTTGCATCACGGAAACGCGATAGAGTCTCCGGAAAAATTGAAAAAATACTCCTGAATAGCTCAGCAGGTTAGAGCATCTGACTGTTAATCAGAGGGTCGCTGGTTCGAGCCCAGCTTCAGGAGCAATTAGAAACTTACATAACCGGAGTTTTTAAAGTATTTAGTTTTTCATTCCTGAATAGCTCAGCCGGTTAGAGCATCTGACTGTTAATCAGAGGGTCGCTGGTTCGAGCCCAGCTTCAGGAGCAATAAGCAAATGATAAAATTATTTGCGAATAATATAAAAATGTACTATTTTTGTGCATTCAATGAGAAAGGAGTTTCTCGGAAAAATAAAGATTCCTGAATAGCTCAGCAGGTTAGAGCATCTGACTGTTAATCAGAGGGTCGCTGGTTCGAGCCCAGCTTCAGGAGCAATATTGAAACCGGCTTTATGCCGGTTTTTTTGTTTACCATGCTTATTAAAAAACTATGAGTTTAGTAATTATTGGTACGGTGGCTTTTGATACAATTGAAACACCGTTCGGTAAAACTGACAAAATTCTAGGTGGTGCCGGTACCTTTGCGAGTATAGCGGCATCCTATTTATGTGATCAGATCAAATTGGTCAGTGTTGTTGGAGAAGACTTTGGAAGCCACAATCTAGCACTTATAAAAGATCGTGGTATCGATATATCAGGTGTTCAGATTGTTCCGGGGGGGCAAACGTTTTCTTGGTCCGGAAGATATCACAATGACATGAATAGCCGAGACACGTTGGCGACTGACTTAAATGTACTATCAGATTTCGATCCGATTATTCCTGACAGTTATCAGGACTGTGAGTATCTTCTGCTCGGGAATCTAACACCTCAGGTACAGTTAACGACGTTGGCCCGTCTAACCAAGAAACCAAAACTCGTGGTGCTGGACACGATGAATTATTGGATGAATGTTGCCTTGGACGATTTAAAGAAAGTTCTCCAAAAGGTTGATGTCTTGACGATCAATGACGCTGAGGCTAGACAACTATCAGGTGAATATTCCCTGGTCAAAGCCGCAAAAGTTATTTTGGCAATGGGACCAAAATATTTGATCATAAAAAAGGGGGAACATGGCGCATTGCTTTTTGGTGAGAATCAGATTTTTTCTGCGCCAGCACTACCTTTAGCCGATGTGTTTGATCCTACTGGAGCAGGAGATACTTTTGCAGGTGGTTTCATCGGCTATCTTGCCAAAGTGAAGAGCATCAACTTTAACAACATGAAAAACGCCTTGATTTTTGGATCTGTATTGGCTTCCTTTTGTGTAGAGAAGTTTGGGACAGATCGTCTCGTTGAGCTCACCGATGGAGACATACAGAAGCGTCTGAATGCTTTTGTTGCGCTGTCACAGTTTAGTCTATAAGTGCTAATTAGCCCTTCAAGATTCCAATTACCTCGAATTTTAAAAATACGGTGTCTGAATGAGGAGCATCTATGAGCTCCTCAGTTAGATCTTGGCCTGCCCAATGTTCATAATGCAAGCCATTTTTCCAAAGCCTACTATCACTCACATCATAGATATAACTATTATAAGCCACCCATATTTGTGGCCTATCTTGTCCATTTCGCAATGCGAGCTGGCTCCTACTATATTCGGGTAATCCTTCTTTTTCCATCACAATCTGTAAGAAGGCGAAGATAGAAAAAACTAGGCGACTTTATAAGCTGATAGTGACCGTTTCATTAATTTTCGTGCCACATGTATTCTTGTCTTTACAGTTCCGATAGGAATGTTTAAATGTTCAGATATCTCATGGTATTTAAATCCTTCGAAATAAAGGGAAAAAGGGATGTAGTATTCTTCTGAAAGATTAGACAGGGCTTCATGAATATCCTCCATGACAAACTTACTTTCTCCTTGGTTGCTTGAAGCAGATATTAATAGATTTGAATTGGAGATATCTTCATCTTTTGTAATAAAGGAGTTGGTTTTTACAATCCGTCTATAGTTATTTATAAACGTATTTTTCATGATGGTATAGAGCCATCCTTTTAGGTTAGTGCCCTCTTTAAAATTTTTGAAATAGGTTACAGCTTTGAGGATGGTGTCCTGTACAAGATCATTTGCATCTTCATAGTCGCTGGTAAAATTTCTGGCGTAGAGTTTTAATGAGTCCGATTGCTCAATAACCATGCTGTCAAATTCATTCTTTGTCATAGCTTAATGAATTATAACTGTTCTTTTTAGGAAACAGTAAGTTTATAAATGCGGTTCGTTAAGTATGAGGCAAATAATGCGCCAAACTCCTTAAAAAATGAATTTCTTAATGTAATTTTAAGATTATTTTAAGGCATGCAATCGTGTGCGTATATTAACCCTAAGTAAATAAGATGGGCTTTAGTTGATGTTGAGATGAAATAGGGACTATATTATTGTTCTTTTAAGTTTCTAAGAGATACAAATATTTTTTTTGATTCTTTACAATAAATTAACTTCGCGCTCGAGCGTAATGCCAAATTTGTCTTGTACGTCTCTAATAATTTGGACAGAAAGATTGTAAATTTCCTGACCGCTAGCATTTTGTCTATTTATTAGTACAAGCGCCTGATTTTTCCAGACACCGGCTTGTCCATATTGTTTTCCTTTCCAGCCACATTGTTCTATTAACCATCCGGCGGCCAATTTTGTTTGTTGATCAGGCATCGGATAATGTGGGATTGCTGGATAAAGTGTCAATAACCTTTCAAAGTTATCCGCAGAGATCACAGGGTTTTTAAAAAAGCTTCCGGCATTGCCAACTGTACTTGGGTCCGGTAGTTTCTCCACACGAATTTTTGATACTATGGTTGCGATATCAGTGATGGATGGTTGTGTTATATTTTCTTTTACGAGTTCAGCTTCAATGGCACCGTAGCTTGTATTTATTTTAGGTGTAAGGCTTAATTTATAGGTTACCTCCGTAATAATAAAACGGCCCTTGTGCTCCGTTTTAAAAATACTGTCGCGGTAGGAAAAATTACAGTCTTCCTTTTTGAATGTTTTAAATGTGCCCAGTCTGGTGTCAAAAGCTTCGCAGGAATGAAAAACATACATTAATTCGGTCCCATAAGCACCGATATTTTGTACGGGTGACGCACCTACAGTTCCGGGAATAAGAGCCATGTTCTCTATTCCTGCATAATTTTTCCTGATGCAATGCCAAACAAAGTCATTCCAAATCTCCCCGGCTTTTGCAGTGACATATACATGATCCGATTCAATTTTTGACTGTATACCTTTACTGGCCATTCGGATAATATAGCCATCAAACGGTTTGGTGAATAAAACATTGCTTCCCGCGCCAAGAACAAAAAAGTTTTTGCTGAAAATTCCTCGTTTAAAAATTTCGGTCAATGTCTCGTTATCATTCACTTCGATCAAGAAATTTGTCTTTTCTTCTATTCCAAATGTATTGAAAGGTTTCAAAGAGATATTCGATTGAATGTTTAATTCCATATTGACTTTAGTTTTCAAAAATTCAAAAAAATCCGCTATCTTTAGCATGATAATCGGTAAAGATAGTATAAACCGTTTATTTAACGATAAAAAATATAAGTTTAATGGGTAACGCAGATGTAAAAAGGATCAAAATTCTAGAAGCTGCAACAAGGCGCTTTGCACACTTTGGAATGGCTAAAACGACAATGTCGGAGATTGCTAAGGATCTTAATTTTTCAAAGGCACTGCTTTATTATTATTTTCCCGACAAGAATAGTTTATATTCCGCTGTTTTTGAGTATGTTATAGATAAGATGATTGAGGAAATGGAAACAGTTATCGATAAAGGGGGAAACTTTGAAGAAATCATGATGTACTCCATTGATATGCGTGTCAAGGCAATCAATCAATATTACAATTTGTTTGAATACACCATGAAGATGGTCAAAGAACTTCCTGATGAATTGGAACAAGTATTCAAAGAATCTTATCTACGGGAAGTTGAAATTATTGAAAAAATTCTGAAGATTGGAATAGACGCCAGGGAGATTCAGGTAGATGATCTCAACGAGACAGCCCGTATTTTATTGTATTCATTGTTTGGTATGCGTATGGGGATCTTGAAAGACATGAAAAATATGCTCTTCCCCACGAAAGAAGAATTTGATCATATCCTCAGTTTACAGAAGAAAATGATGAAAATCTTCTTAAATGGTTTGCGGTATCAACAGCGTTAAATCGCCGTTGTTTGTATATGTTCGATGATCTGCCTGGCGTGGATACGTGAATTCTCAATAAACCAAAGATGGGTATTTAATCCACCGCAGACAACCCCTGCTAAGTATAGGCCTTTTATGTTTGTTTCCATTGTTTGCTCATTATGACAGGGGATACAGGGGGCCTGTTTTGGTATGTCAACTCCTATCTTGCGTAGAAAGTCAAAGTTTGGCCGATATCCGGTCAGCGCGAGTACAAAATCATTTTCAATCTCAACAATGCCTGTTGGTGTTTGAATGGAGGCGCTTGTCTCCGTAACAGTTGTTAATTGACTATTGTAAAGTACATCGATTTCTCCAGCGGCAATTCTATTTTCAATATCAGGCTTTACCCAATACTTGACTCTTGGGCTGATTTCATTGCCGCGGATGACCAATGTTACCTGAGCACCTTTTCGAAATGTTTCCAGGGCAGCGTCTATGGATGAATTGCTTGCTCCTACAACAATTACTTTCTGACCGCTGTAGTAATGCGGATCATTGTAATAATGCCGTACTTTGCTAAGTTCTTCTCCGGGGATGTTGAGTAGCATAGGGATGTCATAGAAACCCGTAGCAATAATGACTTTTTTTGTCGTGTAATTGCATTTATTGGTTTTGACGTTAAAATAAGTAGAATCTTTCTTTGTAATATTCAATACTTCCTCAAACAGGTGGGTATCCAGTTCAAATTTTTGCTGGATACGTCTGTAATATTCCAGGGCTTCGGTTCTTCGGGGTTTTGGATTGGTGGTCACAAAGGGAATGTCCCCAATCTCCAGTCGCTCAGAAGAAGAAAAAAAGGTCATATTTTGCGGATAGTTATAGAGCGAATTGACTAAACATCCTTTTTCTAGAATAAGATAGTTGAGGTTGGCCTGTTTTGCTTCCAGGGCACAGGCGAGACCGATGGGGCCTCCTCCAACGATAATAATGTCATAAGACGCTGTTATATGTTCACTCATAATGTAAATTTCGTGAATTTCTGGGATAAATTAGCCTGCCAGTTTAGATAATTCCGCTGCTTGTTCGGCTGCACTTTTATCATGGAGATCCTGAACAATCTTGTTTAGGTCCTGGGCAATCTTGTACAGGAACTCCAATTGCTCTTCCAATAGTTTTCCGTCAGCAGAATTGATGTCGCTATTGTCGAAGCGATGGTTTGAGATTTCGATTTCCAAGGGCGAAAATACGGTACTGGAATCTGATGAATAAAGCAATTGAATAGATTGGTCCAAGCTATTTAATATTTTTCGAATGGTCCGAACATGGTCTTTGTTTAGGTAGTTATTGTCCATTTCATCCAGATGGTTCATCAGTGTAACAGAAAACGAGGCCAGAATATGGTTGAATATGACAAACTTATTGACCTCTTTGCTGTATTTTTGCCTTTTTTTGGGTTCAGTCAGCATACGTTGAAAAGTGGATCCCATATTTGCGGTTTCGACATAAACGGCTTTTCTTGCTAACTTGTAATCTGTAATCGATGGGGCCTGGCCTGCAATTTCCTTTAACGCCTGAAAGATGTAATTGTAATTGGCGATCAAAAGTTTGCGCATGGATTCTTTCACTTGCATGCTCTCCCAATTTGGAAAGATAATATAACTGGATAGGAAGGCGATCATCCCTCCAATAAAGGTGTCTAAAATACGTTCTTTGGTGACCTCAAGGGTGTTGGAACTGACGAAACTGAGCATGATCAGCACATAGGGGGTCATAAATAGCACTGCGACCACATAATTGACTCTAAATAAGCTGTATGCGGTCAGGAAGAAAAATACCAGCAGCACAAATAGTATGGTTGGATCATGTATCGTCAATAGGATGACGGCTCCGATCAACCCACCGACGGTCGTTCCGATAAGGCGTTGTATATTACGCTCTTTCGTAAGGCCAAAACCCGGTTTTAGGATCACCATGATCGTCAGCAGGATCCAGTAGACATTGTTGGTGATATTGGTTGTCTCAAAAACGTAGTAGGTGACCGACATCACGATTGCCATGCGGCAGGCATGTCTAAAAATTGTCGATTTTAAGGTCAGATTTTCACGGAATTTTTTCAGGTCGATGGCTGAACTTTGGACGAAACGTTTGGCGTCATCAATTTCTTTCTTTTTGACGTCGTCAGGTTGCAGGTGGGAATAGCCGTAGATATTTTTTATACGACGGACCAAGTCACGTAAATTGATCAGTACTTTACGCAGTGCAAAGGTGCTGTATTGATTTTCTTTATCGAGCTGGTCAATTTTAACGTGGAGACGTGTGAGGTCCGCATCGAAATCATAGAGGGGTTTGGGCTGAATATTCGTGTTGAGCTGGTAGGCCAAATTGTCGAGTTCATTCGTGTATTTTAGAATAACGTTCTTGAAGTCATCCAAGATACCCGTGGGGCCGAAACGTTCGCTAATAGTATTGTAATCATAGTGCGCAGCCATACTCTGCTCAAATAGATCTACAATATCGTTAAAAATTAAGGTGAGATACCGCCCTACTTTTGTGGTGTCTTTAATGGATCTTTTGCTCTGAAACAGCAGGTCTCTGACGTTTTCCTGATGTTGATTTACTTCAACCTGTTTGTCAATCAGTTTTAGGTAGTTTTTATCATTGTCGATTTTGGCATCGTAAAAATTTGCTTTCAGCCGAATATAATCAGCTACATAACGAATGGTTTCTGCAAGTTCCTGCTCAGCCAGCCTATAGGGGCGTACCTGGGTGATAGAGAGGCTGATTGCTATATACCAAAGTCCGCCAAGGGTGTAGAATCCGAGGTAATTAATTGCCTGATCGAGGGGATAGTGTATCTGCACGTGGATCAGCATCATTAATATACACATCAAACCCACATTCGCGGCCCGGCCGTTGAATACGGCAAACATCGCAAAGATAAAGCAGGCGATTCCGATGAAAACGGCAAGAAGATATACATTTTGATTGACAATATTGGTCAGGATAAATGTTAGGGTGGTCAGTATGGCCCCGGCAAACATACCTTTTCGTCTATGGCTTGGCGCTCCGGGAGTATCGGATAGCCCAACCAAAAGGGCGCCCAGGGATACAATGGTTCCATTGGTAAACTGGCCTATGGTGGCAAAAATGAGGACAGGTACAATGCATCCGATGGTAATTCGCAGTCCATCCGCAAAATATTGACTATAGAAAAAACTTTTTATTTCTTGTGTCTGTTTCATAATGTATAGCACAAATATACGAGATAAGGCTATATTAGCCTGAGGGTTCCCTGCTTGTTGCGATAATATACTAAAAACGAAAAATTACGAATTTTCATTAATATCTTTATAATATTTTGATGTTTTTTTTGATTAATTTATATTTTTTTATTTGTTTAAATATAATATTGCTATATTTGGTGCGTAGGGTAATTTCAGATATATTACAGAAACTCAAGAGTCGCCTAAACTCTCTTGACCATTTTTCAAAGATTTAAATATGAAGCAAAGTAAAAATGAAGCCGTCTTTCAGGACGAGGTATTGACACGCTTTGAGCTTTTTAAAAGTTTGTTTTTAACATTGCCATTCCAACGTGTTAAGGATACAGGTACTTTATTGCCATTTTTTGCAAAGCAATGTGAGAAGGGGGTTGATCAACATTTAACTCCAGATGAGATCATAAAGAGTTTTTTTGATCAGCATGAAGAGTTTTCTTCGGAAGAACAGCGTATTGATTTATTGTTTCGTTTTGTCCAGTATATAGAACGCCAGGTGGTATTGTTTGACGCGATAGAGGATTCATCATTTCAAATGGTGGGGCGCGGCGACGATGAAAATGTCTTGGGGGCATTGATCAAAAATGCGGAAGGCAATGGTGACATGCGACGAAAAATCGTTTCCAAATTAAAAGATTTTTCAGTTCGTCTGGTACTGACGGCACACCCTACCCAATTTTATCCGGGGCCTGTATTGGGGATTATCAATGATTTGATTGATGCAATAAAGACCAACGATATCCATAGTATACATTTGTTACTGCAACAACTCGGCAAAACGCCATTCATCAATAAAAATAAGCCAACGCCAGTAGATGAAGCTGCCAGTTTAGCCTGGTTCCTGGAAAATGTGTTTTATAAAGTCGCTTCAGAAATCCAGTCTTTTATTGACGATGAATTGGATGTCGATACTGAGGAAGTAAAACAGCTCATCGAATTGGGCTTTTGGCCAGGAGGAGACCGTGACGGAAATCCGAATGTCAGCGTTGAGAGTACCAAAAAGGTGGCAGCTTTATTGCGCACTATTTTATTTAGATGTTATTACCGCGATTTCCGTATTGTACGACGCCGTATTACATTCAGAGGAGTCGAAGAGTATATGGAGAACTTGCAGACTTTGTTTTACGACAATAGCTTTAATCCTGTTGAAAATCCAAAAGATGAAACGGATAACATTATTACGAATTTAAAAGCTATTAAAAACGTCCTGGAAGAATATCACAATGGTCTTTTTGTTGAGATTGTTGATGACTTGCTTCGTAAAGTAATGACATTCGGTTGTTTTTTCACAACCTTAGATATCAGACAGGATAGCCGTATCCTTCGTGAAGCAACAGCATATCTGATTCAACAGAATCAGGAGGCTACTGGGGTTCCATTAAATTACCTGGAACTGAGTGAGGTCGATAAACAAAAAGCGTTGAAGTTTAAAGAACTGGATCTTACTGTCCCAGAGGATGCAGATCCATTGACGAAAGACACTTCAGGTGTGATCAAATTGCTCAAGGAGATCCAACGTTCGGGGTCTGAGCGCGCCGCACAACGTTTTATTATTAGTAATTGCCAGCAAGCAAGTGATATCCTTGGATTGCGTCAGTTGTTTTTGTGGTCGGGCTGGAAGAAAGAAGCATTAACAATTGATTTCGTTCCTCTATTTGAAACAGTGGATGATCTGACCAGAGCAGCGGATGTGATGAAGACTTTATACAGCAATAAAGAATATAAAGCACATTTGAAGCTAAGAGGAAACAAGCAGACCATTATGCTAGGCTATTCGGATAGTACAAAAGACGGGGGATATCTCATGGCGAATTGGTCAATCTATAGAGCAAAAATAGAGTTGACGGCAATATCGCGTGAGTATGATGTTGATCTTGTCTTTTTTGACGGCCGTGGTGGACCTCCGGCGCGTGGTGGCGGTAAAACACAACGGTTTTATGCTTCTATGGGCAAGGAAATTGCCAATGATCATATTCAATTAACGATCCAAGGTCAGACGATAAGTAGCCAGTATGGCTCGTTGGATACAGCGCGATTCAATATCGAGCAGCTCCTACACGCCGGTATTATTTCTGACTTGAAACAACGTGTAGGCGATACCCTGACCAAGCATCAACAGGAGATTATTGATAAACTGGCCGAATTGAGCCATCATAAATTTATGGATCTTCGTACCAATAAGTTATTCCTGCCTTATTTGGAAACGATGTCTCCTTTGAAAGCACTGTCGTCAATCAATATCTCAAGTCGTCCAGTAAAAAGGAATTCGGGACGTGAGCTGCGTCTTGAGGATTTACGGGCGATCAGTTTTGTAACCTCGTGGAGCCAGCTGAAACAAAACATCCCGGGATTTTATGGGGTAGGGACTGCGTTGCAATGGGCCGAGAAAAATAATCTATGGAAAGACGTGCAACAGCTATATGTTTCTTCCGGCTTCTTCCAAACCTTGATTGACAACTGTATGATGTCCATGACCAAATCGAATTTTGATATCACGGCATATATGAAGGAAGATAAAGTATATGGTGAATTTTGGAAAAATCTGTATGCAGAATATCAGATTACCAAAGAATATCTATTAAAACTTAGCGGTACGTCCAAATTGATGGAGAATTACCCGGTAGACCGTGAGTCAATTTTGGCCCGGGAAGGCATTGTTTTGCCGCTATTGGTTATTCAGCATTATGCGATTCGTGCACTCAATTCAGATAAGCTGGATGAGGCACAAAGGGAGGATTATTCAAAGCTGATCGCACGCACAATCTTCGGTGTGATTAATGCGGGAAGAAATGTTGCTTAATTTTTGCTTCTTTTCGCTGATTAGGTTTCGAAGAATGTATATTTTATCTACTTTTGTATAATTAACAAAATTGATATGAAGATTAATAAGTTATTTATTGCAGCTGCTTGTGCAAGTACTTTATTTGCGTCTTGTGGTGAAACAGCTGCAAATAGACAGCGTCAATATGCCAATGCATCTTTAGCAGATGGCGATGCTTTTGCAATGATTAAATTCGTTGGTGAGAACGGAAACTATCTAGTGAATCTTGCAGACGTAGCGGCAAAGCAATCTACTTCAGCAGAAGTGAAGAATGTAGCGGCTAAAATTAAAGAAGCTTATGCGACTGTATTGCCTGAATTGGACGGTTTGTCAAAGGAGCTGCATGTAGGCGATACGCAGCGTGGTGTACCAGCGTTTCAGACTCCGACGTCAATCGGATCAGACAGCACTGCGGCATTCAATGATAAAGCGTTTTTAGCATTGGTAATGGAAAAACAAGGTGAGATCAATAGCAGATTGTCCCACGAAGAACATAACACCAATAAAGAGGTTATTCATATTTCGGAAGAATCTTTGAAGAAAGTGGAAGAAATCTATAAATTAGCTGGTGGTAAAGTGGAAGGGCACGGTCATCATTAAGTAGAGACTATATAATAAGAAAAAGGAATATTTACTCCGGTGAATATTCCTTTTTTTATGCGATCGTTTCCTTGTCATTCCTTCCTTGTAGATAAATGATAGGTCTATAACGCTGTAATCAGTTTTGGCGGGATTTTTCGGGAAGGGAATAGATACGGTTTCCCATTAATAATACAGGAGAATCAGAAAAGAAATGATTTGTTGAGTTGTTAAATTAATAATAACTTAACATTGCTATAATGCAGTTGTTAATAACTGTGTTTATTTTAGCATGATTTAATCAAATAATATATAAGAAACAATATAACGTGAGATACGCTGCTATAGACATAGGCTCCAATGCGGTCCGTCTTTTGATCGCTGATATCATTGGCCAAAAGGATCAATACAATTTTAAAAAAAATACGCTTTTACGTGTTCCTTTACGTCTGGGCGATGATGCATTTATTCAACAGGAAATTTCTCCTAGAAAGGCAGAGAGCTTGATAAAAACAATGAAAGCATTTCGTGAACTGATGGATGTTTATCATGTGGAAGACTATATGGCTTGTGCAACCTCTGCGATGCGTGATGCCAAAAATGGTGCCGATATTGTTGCGGAAATTAAGAAAAACGGGATCAATATAGATATTATAGAGGGGGCTAAGGAAGCTGAGATTATCTACAATAGCCATTGGGATAATAAGATGGAAAAAGATAAGGTGTATCTTTATATTGATGTAGGTGGCGGTAGTACTGAATTATCTTTATTTGCGAATGGTGTTCTGGTAAATTCCAGGTCCTTTAATTTAGGTACGATACGTATCTTGGATAATCAGGATAAAACAGAAACCTGGGACGAGCTTAAAGAGTGGGTTCGAAGCAATACGCATATGTATAAACAAGTCATTGGGATCGGAACAGGAGGCAACATCAATAAATTAGCGCGATTGTCTGATGAAAAAGTTGATAAGCCATTATCATACGCCAAATTAAAAGCTGTTTATGAACATTTGGCATCATTTTCTTTAAAAGAACGTATTATTTTATTGGGACTCAATGAAGATAGAGCTGACGTCATCATTCCTGCAAGTGAGATTTTTCTGACGATTATGAAGCATGGAAGGCTAAAGCAGATCATTGTACCCCGTGTTGGTTTGGTTGATGGTGTAATTAGAACCTTGATCAATAGGAATTTAGTGAAATAAAGCATGAAAAAGCATTTTTCGCCTTGCAAAAGAAGGAAAAATATTTATTTTTGTGATACCAAAGGCGAATATGAGCCCAGGTGGCGAAATTGGTAGACGCACCATCTTGAGGGGGTGGCGCTCGTATGGGCGTGGCAGTTCGAATCTGCTCCTGGGCACTTAAAAAAGGCCAAATCTTTAAATAAGATTTGGCCTTTTTTCTATTCCAACGATAGCATCTTTTTATGGAGATCTATCCTGTCGATTATTATTTTTCACTGATTTCTTTAAGTATTTGTAAAGCTTTTGGCCACGATTCATCAAAATATTCAATATACTCTTCATTGGTGTCTACATCAACTTTTAATAATGTTTTACCATCAAGCTCGGTAAAACTATAATTCTCCAATGAGCCGGCCCAATCTTCGACAGCCGGTCCTTCGGTGATCTCTTTGCCTTTGTCTAATATACCGTAATGACGAATGGAGATGTATTTATTTGGAATATTTTCGGCTATCTCCGCAACCATGCCTTCTTTTTCACCATCTTTATTAATGCCTGTGAAATAAATCTTGGAACCCTTTTCCCAGCTACCTTCAAAATCAGAAGTTGGATTGAAGGCAGCCGTCCACTTTTTATAGGTTTCTTTATTGAGCATTGTCTCAAACACATGATCAATCGTCGCGTCGATGATGATCTGATAATTCATTTTCTTCATAATCTTATTGTTTTGGAAAGTTAGGATCCGCTTTTATCTCTGCAATCTGTTTGGTGTGCCGGGCACAATGTGCGGCAATAAACATCAAACCTTGGTAACCGTCGACGACGCCTGTTGGGTAATCGTTGATATGATTGCGAAGGTCTTTCACATCTGCTTTCGTAATGTAATCGATTACTGGTTGTCGCGCAGCACGAAAATCAGCCAAAGCCGTTTTGGAATCTTTGTAGATACCGGTCGGCTGAAGTTCTTTCGGAGCCTGAAATTTATGGCTTCGATCAGTAATTGTCGTTTTTAGATTGTCGTCGGTCATTTGCACTTCGCTCTTTCTTTCGGGTTGTGGCGCCTTTGTCAATGCTGCTTTTGCCATGTCAAATATCATTCGTTCAGATAGTACAATGTGTTCCAGACATTGGCTGATTGACCATTTTTCCGGAGCAGATTTAAATTGTAACTGAGCCTGACTGAGTCCGGCAACTTGTTTTTCAAGTTCGTTCGTTGTCTCATTAAAGTATTGCAATAGGGAATCTGTGCCCTCTTGGTCTTTTGTGAGCGGACTTTGTTCAATTGCTTCAATCGCATAGCGATGATTTGCTGTTTGCTTTGAAGCTGGGGTTGATGAAAGGAGTACTGCGCTAAAGCCTGCAATCGCTATCATATTCATAATCTTGTACATGTTGATATTTTTTTAAATTGTTGAATGTCACTTTCTCTTTACAATTATAATTCATTTTTGTTTTTTTAATCTTTTCATAAGGCAAGAAAATAAATAACCGGAAGTAGGCATTTAAAAACTACGTTTTTTACGATAGTAAATCTAAAAATACTTATTAAATGGTAAATTTAAAGCTGCCGACAGGGGAACAATAAATCGGAACAGGTCAGTAGTTCATTCGTGTTTAAAGAGAAGCTTTCTGATTATGGATTTTTCAAGGGAAAGTTGAGTGATCTATTGCCGAAAGAAGGTATTCTCCCATATGAATTAAGTACACCTTTGTTTTCAGATTATACTGTTAAAGATCGTTTTATTTTTGTTTCTTCTGGAAAATCAATTGCGTACACGTCACAAGGACCTTTAGATTTTTCGGATTCAACAATAATCGTTAAAAATTTCTCCTATATTAATGTTCAGGGGCAGAAGATTATTATTGAAACACGTTTATTGGTCAAAGACCCCGCGGATCATAACTGGAAAGTCATGAACTACCTTTGGAATGTGGAGCAAACAGATGCCATTAAGCATATTCGTGGGGCGAAGTTGGCGATCACTTTGGTGGATAACAAGGGGAATAGGCATAGGACAAATTATATGGTGCCAAATACCAATGACTGTAAGCGTTGTCATAATAGTTCATCGCAATTAATGCCAATAGGTCCTAAAGCCCGTAATCTGAATTTTGTCCATTCAGGCGATTCTGTCAATCAATTGGCTCACTGGACTGCCAGGGAATTGTTGAAAAATATGCCCGACTTAAAGTATGTCGCGCAATTGCCGATATGGGCAGATAAGACTAAATTTAGTCTTGAAGATCGTTCCCGGGCTTATTTAGATATCAATTGCGCCCATTGTCATACAAAAGGCGGGGATGCGTTTAACACAGGATTATTTCTCAACTACGAAGAGGATACTCCTGCACGTCTGGGTGTGGATAAGGCCCCTGTATCAGTAGGAGGGGGAGCAGGTGGGCTAAACTATGATATTATACCCGGAGATTCAGCGCATTCTATCTTATTATATCGAATGAATAGTACAGAACCCGGGACAGCAATGCCTGAATTGGCCCGAAGTATAATCCATAAGGAAGGTGGATTTGATTCGACAATGGATAGATAATATGCCAAAGAAAAAGTAACTTCGAATAACATGATCGATCAAATAGATTCCATATTTCAGAAACAGCAAATTTTTAAAGTTGAATTGCGACTTAGTGATGTCAATGAACGGATAGAAAAGTTACGCAAATTACGTCGTGTAATTGAAAGCAAAGAAGATTTAATTTATGAAGCACTGGCAAAAGATTTACGCAAATCAAAAAATGAAGCTGCAATAAGCGAGGTATTATTTATTTATGGTGAAATCAAATTTGCTATTCGTCATTTGCGAACATGGATGCGGCCAAAACGCGTGGGAAGGTCATTGACGAACCTACTGGCAAAAAGTTCGATTGTATATCAACCGAAAGGGACTGTTCTGATTATATCTCCCTGGAATTATCCCTTTCAGCTTACCATGAGCCCTTTGGTGTCAGCTATTGCTGCAGGTAACTGTATTGTTTTGAAGCCGTCTGAACATAGTCCATATACTTCATCCGTAATTCGGATGATGATTTCCGAAGCATTTGATTGCAAAGAAATCGTTTGTATCGAAGGTGAAAAGTCTACAGCGGAGACTCTTCTGAAACTTCCTTTTGATCATATTTTTTTTACCGGTAGTTCAGTGGTGGGCAAACAGATTATGAGAGCTGCTTCTGATCATTTAAGTTCCGTAACCTTGGAGCTCGGCGGGAAATCACCGGTTATACTGGATGAAACAGCTCATCTTGAAAAGGCGGCAAATAAAGTAGCCTGGGGAAAATTGATCAATGCAGGGCAAACTTGTATTGCTCCAGACTATGTTCTTCTTCCAAATGGATTGCGGGATGAATTTGTAAAACATTACTTAAATGCTGTAAAAAAAATGTTTTTTACAGGGAGTGGTGAAATAGACCCAACGCGTTATGCTAAGATTATCAATCAGAAGCATGCTGATCGCCTCAGTACTTTGATCGCAAGATCTGTTGAAGGTGGGGCAACGCTGGTTGAAGGAGGCTTGCTGTCGGAAGATTTAACTTTAAATCCGACCTTGTTGACAGGCGTTTCTTTGGATAATGCGATCATGAGCGAAGAAATATTCGGCCCCATCCTTCCTATTATAACTTATGACAAATTGGAAGACGCAATTTCTATCGTAAATCAAGACGAAAAACCATTGGCATTGTATATTTTTAGCGAAAGCAAGCACCATACCCAGCTTATCATCCAACAGATAGCTTCCGGAGGTGTCTGTGTCAATGATGTGCTCATCCATGTCTCTAATCCCCATTTACCGTTCGGAGGCATAAACGGTAGTGGCCAAGGAAGCTGCCATGGTTTTTTTGGCTTCAAGGCATTTTCACATGAGCGTGCTGTAATGCGTCAATCTAAATATGATCTTTCGAAATGGATTTATCCGCCTTATAAAAATGGAATATTTAAATTGCTAAAAAAATGGATTTAGGCTGCTTATTTTTTATACTTGTGTATGAATAAAATCAAAAGCATTGTTGTATTTTGCGCTTCCAGTTTGGGCAATTCTACCATATATGAAGATCAGGCTAAATACGTAGGTTACACTTTTGCGCAACGGAATGTTCAATTGGTATATGGCGGTGGACGCGCTGGATTAATGGGCGTGGTTGCAAATGCCGTTCTGGAAAAAGGTGGTTCAGTCATTGGCGTTATTCCCCATTTTTTAAACTCAAAAGAGCGGGAACATCGAGGCGTAACGAAGTTAATCATAGTAGACAGTATGCATGATCGTAAAAGAATCATGAATGAATATGCTGAAGGAGTAATTGCACTGCCCGGTGGATTTGGAACACTGGAGGAGCTTTTTGAAATGACGACCTGGGCGCAATTGGGGCTACATGGAAAACCTGTGGGATTATTGAATATTAACGGGTTTTATGACCACCTAATCAAGTTTATGGACCATATGGTTCATGAAGGGCTTTTAAGACCGGAGAACCGCGAGATGCTCTTGGTCGGCCAGACAATTGAAGAACTTTTAGATCAGATGGAAAACTATGCCCCACAGGCAGTAACGAAATGGATCGAAAAAAATGAGATTTAAAAAAACGTTGTTGTTTTAACGGTTTTTGCTTTCTAATATGGTCTTCATATGGCTCTTATTCTTTGTGAAGACCATTCTTATTGCATTTTAATATTGTTTCGAGGTTTTATAACAAAAAGTCTTTATCTAATTAGGTTATAATTCAAAAACCTTGTTATACTTCTATTAATTACTGCTCCTTTTTGTCTTGATGCACAGCGTTTCATGTGACTGTTACTCTCTCCAAATATGATCCATGAAGTAAAGCAAGTTTCCAATGCATTCAATTTGTCTATAGATTATCCTGTTATTGTTGCCCGGGATTTACATTTGAAGCAGATAAATTTGATTTTGTTTTTACACGTCTGATAGCCTGGACGATTCTCTTAAATGTTATGTTGAAATATTCGGGTATTAAGGCCCATTGGAAACATTATTAAATTTTTGATGGAAATTTTGGCGCAACCGTTTTTTTCAGGATGGTCATGAAAGATATCCCATATAAGTTGATACGGTCGAGCAGAAAGAGATTTATATCTATCGGATAAGGTAGGTTTTGTCCGTTTGGATACCGACAAAAGGATTCATTGACGTATTGATTCAAAAGCGGCCACACAGGAGGGGTTATTTATGTTGAGCGCCATAAGGCCAATGCGGTAATTTTATTCCGTTGGGCAAAAGATAGATGGATGTGTCGGCTGCTCCATTGACGCGCTGACAGCCATTTATTGATTTTCCTACACCAGATTTTATTAAATCAGAATATAGAGACTACAATTTTTGGATTTTGCTGTCGTCCCTGAGGAAACCATTGATTTTTTTGAAATTTACGATTTGATCAATTTTTTCTAGAAAATGGTCAATAGATAGTTGGGTAATGCGCTCTATCTTTGAAATGGCTATCAACTTGGTTTGATTGATGGGGAATAGGAGAAATTTACCCATCGTTAGCTCGATCATAGGTACCCATATTTTAACCGGCGGGGTGCCTATGACAGCTAGCTTTTAGCAACGTTAAAGGGGAATATCCTTTTAACAAAAAAGGCTTGATCTTCGGATCGAGCCTTCTTATTTTATATCATGATTTCTAAACTGAAATAGTTAAAGTTTATTTGCCCGGGCTGTTATTTCTGCAATATCGAGTACTTCTATTTCGGACTCCTTCTCTTTTATTTTTACACCGTCCTTTAACATCGTCATACAGAAAGGACATGCTGCAGCAACAACCTGTGGCTGTATTCCTATTACCTCTTCAATGCGCTCAATGTTGATATCTTTTTTGCCTGGTTCGGGTTCTTTAAACATTTGGCCCCCGCCGGCGCCGCAGCATAGACCGTTGCTTTTGCAGCGTTTTAATTCAACAAGTTGTGCATCTAGACTTTCAAGAACTTTTCGAGGTGCTTCATAGACTTCGTTTGCGCGCCCTAGGTAGCAAGGATCATGATAGGTTATTTTTTTTCCCTTAAAGATGTTATTGTCAGCTGGTTTCAACTTGCCCTCGTCAATGAGACTCTGGATCAATTGCGTATGATGAATGACTTCATAATGACCACCCAAAGCAGGATATTCATTTTTAAGCGTGTTAAAACAGTGGGGACAAGCGGTTACGATTTTTTTGATTTCGTATCCATTCAGAACCTCTATATTCATCATGGCTTGCATCTGAAATAAAAACTCATTTCCACTTCTCTTAGCAGGATCACCCGTACAACTTTCCTCCGTTCCAAGAATAGCATAGTTAATACCAACGTGTTGGAGAATTCGACAGATATCACGTGTTATTTTTTGCGCGCGTTCATCAAAGCTACCGGCACAACCCACCCAAAATAATATATCGGGAGTTTTTCCCTTAGCTAACAGTTCAGCGACTGTTGGAACTTTCAATTCATTTTCCATCATTAAACTATTGTTGTTGAGTCCAATTTGCGCGATCCATTTGTGCATACTTCCATGGAGCACCATTATTCTCAATGTTTCCAAACATATTATTAATACTTGCGGGCGCCTGAGATTCCTCCATAACCGCAAACCGACGAAGTTCTACAATAATGTCCAATGGGTTAATATTGACAGGACATTGCTCTACACAGGCATTGCAGCTTGTGCAAGCCCATAATTCTTCCCGACTGATATAGGTATCGATAAGAGACTTGCCATCCTCCACGAAACTGCCGTTTACCTTAATGTTATTACCTACTTCAGTTAGCCTATCTCTTGTGTCCATCATTATTTTTCGGGGTGACAGAAGTTTTCCTGTGATATTGGCAGGACAGGAGGATGTGCAACGGCCACATTCGGTGCAAGTATAGGCATCCAAAAGGCTTTTCCATGTTAAATCCTGAACATCTTTAGCTCCAAAACGAGCTATCCCATCCGAAGAGGGGGGCGTAAAGCTTGGATCAAGCATTGCTTTTACTTCATTTGTCACAGCAGCCATATTGGATAATTTTCCTTTGGCATACAGATTTGAAAAATAGGTGTTGGGAAAAGCGAGTATGATATGCAAGTGTTTTGAATAGGGGAGATAGTTTAAAAAAGCCAATACACCTAATATATGAAACCACCAACAAGATCTTTCGATGATATATAAAGTCGCAGTTGAGGTTGGCAAATAGGGCAAGAGATAGTGACTTACCGGAAACGAACCAACAGACTTAAAGTGTTCGAATCCATAAAGCTGTAATTTAAGATCGGTTGCATTCATCAGCAGAAAAGCCGACATCAGCAGAATTTCTGTGACCAAGATCATATTAGCGTCGGTTTTGGGCCAATTATTAAGCTCTTTACCGTTTAGGCGATTTACTCGAATGACATTTCTTCGAATCAGGAAGACTAAGCAGGATACCCATACCCCAAGTGCCAGCCATTCAAATGAGCCGATCAAGAAATTATAAAAACTTCCCAAAAACGAAAATACCCGATGAGTTCCGAATAAACCATCAATAATGATCTCCAACATTTCAATATTGATGATGACAAAGCCTAAATAGACAAATAAGTGCAGAATGGCAGGAATAATGCGCTTAAACATCTTTTTTTGCCCAAAGGCAACCAAAAGCATTGTTCTCCAACGCTCAGAAGGCCTGTCAGAACGATCTAACTCGCGACCTAATTTGATATTACTATAGATCCGCCGTGCATTTTTACTAAAAAAAAATAGCGCGCCCAGAAAACAAACTGCAAATATTAGTTGACCTATCATATGCTCGAATATTGGTTACATAACAAATATACCATATTATTTTGTTATGCTAACATAGTAAAAATAAATCAGAAAACCAGATTGTTCACATCATTTTCTGAAAATTTTTAAGGAAGAGATAGAGGAAATGGGAAAAGAAACTTCCAAGAAATTATCGCGATTTCCTGGAAGCTGAGGTTATTTTATTTATCGAGTTATTCTACGTCGGAAAATGTCTGTTTGAGAATTCTTCCAATCGTTTTTTCGATACGTGTTTTTCCTTCTTCTGTATTGATATCTATACCACAGAAGGTGCTGCCCGTCGATTTGGCCTGTAAGCTTAGGTAGTAAATTCCACTAATCAATAAAGCTAATGTCGCTCTTACATCATTTTCAGAATTTTCAAATTTTGGATCAAAGTGTTTAAATAATTCTTCTCCAAGAGCTTCACGGCGATCAGCTATATTTTTTAGTGCTTTTGTTTTTTCACCCAGCCCCCAATGGATAATTTTTTGTTTGGTTTTATCTTTTAAAAATGTATTCAACTGGGATTTCAGTAATTCATTTACTAAGTCAACATCAATATCCTGTGGATTTGATACCATCTGTTCCAAAATTCCTTTATCTCCGATTTGCCAAAAGTCCTTTTGTGTTAAGTAAGCTTCAACCAATTGGTCGAGACCACCAAAATAGTTCCAGATAAGTGCTTTATTTAAACCACATTCAAGCGCGATATTCGGACCGTTCAAGGCATGGTAACCTTTCTTTTGGATGACTTTTCCTACCGCAGCAATCATCCGTGCTTTGGTACGTTCTTTGTCCCGGATGGGACCAGATGTTACTTTTCTTTCTTTCTTTGGATGATCCTCAGTTACTTTCTTTTTCATTAGAATAATTTGTTTATTCATTACCAATTTGTTTTCAAAGGCATATATGCTGCCTTCGTCGGTTTAATAGCACAGAAGCTATCATAGACTGAGTTATATAAGCCTCTGAGCTGATTTAAGCCCATGATAATTTCATGCGATTAAAACCATTTTTAGCAATGAAGCTTCCATAAGCTGTCCTCTTTGTTCGTTAATAAACAAATTTGAGCTCATGATGTTTTCATTAGGGTAGATATGTATTTTTTTACAATATCTAAATTTTACCTGGTAAATGCAAGAAAATCGTATGCCAGATTTTTATTCTTTTTTATGAGTTGATTTTGGCAGCTATTTCTGAAGCGTTATTAGCTGCTGATTTCAGAGAGTAGGTAAGAAATGAGGGAATAAAAAAAAGGGATTATTCAGATGAATAATCCCTTTTTTTTGCTGTAAAATATGTTATTATTTTTTCGCTGGTGCTGCAGGTGCTGCTGTAGCAGAAATACCTAATTTTGTTTTAACGGCAGCAGTCAAATCTTCGCCACCTTGGAAATAAGGAATATTTGTGCTTGAGATATCAAATACATAAGCCATACCTTTTTCTTTGGATACTGCGTTTACCGCCTCAGCCACTTTTCTTTGAATTGGAGTAATTAACTCATCTTCTTTTTTACCCAACTCCTCTTGCGCAGCTTGTTGTGCAGTTTGAATACGGGATTGAATATCTTGTAACTCTTGTCCTAATTTATTGATTTCAGGATCAACTGTCTCTTTATTCGCTTCACTTCTGTTACGTAATTTATCATTGGCCTCTTTTTGTTTGGTTTGATAAATGGTAACCATATCTTGAATTTCTTTTGTTTTACCATCGCTCAATGTTTTCAATTGGCCTTCAGCTGTTTTATAATCTGAAGTGGATTGAATGATTTCAGCGAAATTGATATGACCAAGTTTTTGCTGAGCATTTGCGAATTGAGTTGAGAAAAATACTGCCACTATAGCAACCGCACCTTTTAATAAATTTTTCATGCTTTTCATTTTAATCTAATAAGCCATCTCTATGGCAATCTTTTTAGTTTTCTAATTAATTACTATTTGTATTACTTGTGTCCACAATGATAATAAACTCCAGCTTAGTTTGCAAGACTAGGATTAGGTTTATAACCTAATTTTGTAATGACTTCATTACTTTTGTTCAATTTTTGGTTCGCATATAGGAATGTAGACTCTTTTCCTTTATCCATAATGAAATCAAAATTATGTGCGGAAGCTACTTCTTGAATTGCTTTTGAGACACGGTCCTGAATAGGCTTTACCAGTTGCATGCGTCTTTTAAAAAGTTCACCCTCGAATCCGAATTTTTGTTTTTGATAATCTTTAACTTCTTTTTCTCTGGTAACGATTTCGTCCTCACGACGGCGACGCATATCTTCGTTTAATAAAACTTGATCTTTTTGATAAGCCTGATATAATTTTTCTATTTCAGCATATTTTTGATCCACCTCTTCCTGCCATTGCTTAGAAAGATCATCCAATTGTTTTTGTGCGGCGGTATATTCGGGGACATGTTTTAGGATATATTCTGAATCTACATACGCAAGCTGTTGAGCAAATGTCGCTGTAGCACTCACGACTACAAAAGCTATAACTAACAATATTTTTTTCATATTTCCTGTAAGTTTTATAGACTATAAATTTATTATTTAACATTAATTTACTTTATGACAACATATAAACTCAAAAGTTTAATCTGACAAATTGCCTTAAGTAAATTTACGGCTCAAAAATAACAAAAAAGATGCAATCTAACAGATATTTCTCGGGTTTAACACTATTTAACTTGTTGGCCGATTCTCACGATGCCTTTGTATAAAGGGCAGTATGTCTAACCTTTGTTGCTGAAAATAAGTTTGCTTCAATATAGGAAGATTTAAATATATCTCGCATCAAATTTGAAAATTAATTTGATAAAAAAAAGCTACCGTAGTTTGTACGATAGCTTCTTTAATTCAGATTGACCTAAAAGGGGGGAATCACCCTCTATTAGAATCCACCCATATTTTGCATAATGCTAAATGTAAAGTTTTGTTTCCAGGTACTGCTCGGTAATCCTGGGATCGGATCGAATGCGTGACCGTAGTCAATTCCCAGCATACCAAAGATAGGTAGGAAGATACGGGCACCTACGCCCGCCGAACGACGTACTTTAAATGGATTGTATTCAGTGAATTTGTTCCAGGTGTTACCCGCTTCGGCAAATGCCAGTACGTATACCGTTGCTTGATCATTTAACATCACAGGATGACGCAATTCCATTTGATATTTCGTATAGATCGGGCTACCCGAGTTTCTTGCTACGTTTACATTTTGAGTACCTTCTGGAATAATCACACCGTTTGCATAACCACGCATAGCGATAATTTCTGAACCCTGAAGGTAATCAAATCCCTGCATACCATCACCACCCAGCTTGAATCGTTCGAAAGTGGAAATTTCTGTTTTGTTAGAATACTTACCTAAGAAACCAAACTGCGCCTGAGCTTTGAAAACTAACTTTCCTACAATTTTTGCATACCATTGTGAGTCGAATTTCCATTTGTGGTATTCAGTCCAACGGTAACGATCTTGAGGAGTACCGTTTTTATAGTCAATATTATTGAACAATGAATAAGGAGGCGTTAGTTGCACGGAGAATTTGATGTTCGAACCCGAAGTAGGGTAGATCGGTGCATCTATCGAGTTGCGGCTAAATTCCTGTGTCAAGTTAATATTGTATGCCGTACCATTGTCAAACAAAAAATAATTACCATAATTTTGAAGTTTGTAACGTTGGAACGACAATGAAGTATTGGCTTGGAACCAGTTATCTGGCCATTGTAAACGCTTACCTAAAGTTGCCGTGATACCTGTCATCCAAATCCGGTTCAACTCCGAATCTTTGACAATTTGCTCACCAGTATAATAATTGAATCCACCATAAGATGAACTAGAGGTATAAGCACTCAAACCAAAATAAATAGGTTTTTTTCCACCTAACCAAGGTTCTGAGAATGAGAAGCTGTATGATTGGTAACGTTTACCAGAAGTCTGACCACGTACACTTAATTTTTGCCCGTCACCACGAGGAAGAGGCTTCCATGAACTTTTATCAAAGAAATTACTTGTGGAGAAGTTATTAAAGGTTAATCCCAGTGTACCGATGATCTGTCCAGCTCCATAACCTCCCGAAAGCTCTACTTGATCAGAGGGTTTCTCTGTCACATTGTAAACAATATCAACCGTTCCTTCTGCATAGTTCAAATTGGTCGGAACCGGATTTGTTTTTTGTTCATCAAAATTTCCTAATTGGGCAATTTCACGGACACTTCGCATAATTTGCTCTTTTGAGAATTTTTGCCCCGGTTTCGTATAAATGGAACGTAAAACCACACGGTCATTCGTTACATCGTTACCTTTTACAATAACGTTGTTAATGGTATATTGAGCACCTTCATAGACGCGTAAATTCAAATCAATGGTATCATTATAAACACGTGTCTGTTCAGGATCTACGGAGAAAGTCAAATATCCATCATTCATATAGATCGATGAAATATCATCGGAATTTCGACCACCGCCCAGCAATTTGGTATTCAGTTTTTCTTCAGAGAATACATCACCGCGTTTTATCCCTAAAATCTTATTTAATAAGGTGTCGGAATATTTTGCATTTCCTGTCCATACAATATTACCAACGTAATATTTAGGTCCTTCGTAAATGTCAAAATTTACCAATACATTTTTTTCTCCATCCCGAATGACCGTATCCTTTAAGATTTCGGCATCACGATACCCTTTGGCCGCCAGTTTTTTGATCAGATTCTCTTTACCTTCCTTATACTTCTCTTCCTTGAATTTACCAGGGCCAAAAATGCGGTACCACATTTTCTGTTTGATTGGTTTGGCCATTTTTCGCAGTTCTTTCTGTGAAAAATGCTCGTTGCCCGTAAAGGTCATTTTTTTAACCCTCACCTTGTGTTTTTTATCCACATCCGCAATCAGGATTTCATTGTTGGCCTGTGCCGAATCCTTAACTGTTCTTAGTTTAATCTCCGGATATAAGTATGCTTTTTCTTTTAAAAAGCGTTGGATTGTTGCCCGTGTGGTGTTCATCAAATTTTCATTGACGATTTTGCCTGTATTGCTATTTAAACGTTTACGGACTTCTTCAGTTTGGCTTTTGCTCAGTCCATTAATATCAATACGGGTCAAACGAGGGCGTTCTACTACGCGGATGGTCAAAAATATGTTTTCGCCTTCAATTTTGTCTGCCCATAATTCGACATCATCGAAGAGGCCTTGAGCCATCATATCTTTTACTACTTTTGCAGTCGCTTCACTTGGCACTTCCAAATATTGACCTACCGACAATTTAGATATGGTAATTAATACGTTTTTATCCAAAAATTGTGTTCCGGTTACATCAACAGCACTAATTACATAGTTTTTAGGGTTGAGATAACTGATTTTTTCGGGGTCATTTAAGTTGAACGCACCTTTTTCCTGTCCGTAGACAAGTTGCATTGATGAGAGACCAAAAAATAGTATTACGGGTAGTATACGCTTCATTTATCTTGAATTATTGGCGCTAAAGTACACCAATCAGTTGTTAATTTTTGTTAATTAAGAAAATTTAACCAGCTTGTTTTTTTTCAAATCAGTTGACAAATTTAATAAAATCATTTATAACTGCTCACTTGTTTTTCCAAACCTTCTTTCTCTTTGTTGATATTCTACAATTGATTTAAATAAATCTTCTTTCGTAAACTCTGGCCACATCTTCTCTATAAAGCATAGTTCGGAATAGGCAATTTGCCAAAGAAGAAAATTGCTAATGCGAAGTTCTCCACTGGTTCGGATCAATAAATCCGGATCCGGAAGATTTCGGGTATAGAGATTAGCAGAAAAGATATCGTCGTTGATATCTTCAATGGCTATTTCACCTGCATTTACTTTTTTAACCAAATTTCGGGTGGCTTCCACAATTTCCTGACGTGAACTATAGCTCAGAGCGAGCGTTAAAGTACAATGTGTATTGTCTTTGGTGGCGTCAATTGTTTCCTGTAGTTTTTTTTGTGCGTTTGTTGGGAGCTTGCTGATATCTCCAATGGCATTTAATCTAACACCATTTTCCTGAAATGTCTTGATTTCTTTTTTTAAAGAGGAGACCAAAAGTTCCATCAGTGCGATCACTTCTAATTTTGGCCGATTCCAGTTTTCCGCGGAGAATGCGTAGAGTGTTAAAAATTTAATGTTGGCCTGAACACATCCTTCTAAGGCCTCTCTCACTGCTTTCACACCATTTTGGTGTCCGAATACGCGGAGTTTGCCTTTTTGTTTTGCCCAACGGCCATTACCATCCATGATAATGGCAATATGCTGGGGTAATTTAATTTTATCAATTTGATCTAAAAAGCTCATTGTTGCTATTTTCAATAAATTAACACTTTTAGCTTAATCATAGCTTATTTGCGTGTTAAAAACCAGATCCTGGTTGTCTGTGTATTATCTTTAAACGAATTTTGACCTCGCAGAATGAATTCGTTTGATCATTATTGTTGAATCCTCATTATCGATGTTTTATGTACCTTATCTGTGCTTATTTGTTCCAAATATCGATTTTTAATTGGAAATTCAGAAGTACAATATGATAAAGATTAATAGTTTCTGACATCGATACCCCAGAGCAGCTTTTCTCTTAATGTGCTAAAAAAGCTTTCGTGTGGAAGACGAATTAGATTAATCGTAAATGGGGCTTGTTTGATCGTCAGTTTGACCGACGTGTCAATAGACTCGTTTTTTGAGTCACAGCTGAGTATGTATTGATTGCTTCGGCTCTCGATTTCAAGTTCTAGCGTGAATTGATTTGAAATAACGATCGGTCTGACATTAAGGTTATGTGGTGAAATCGGTGTAATGACAAAATTTCCACTTTCAGGCATAATGATCGGACCTCCACAGCTCAGTGAATAGGCTGTGGAACCAGTAGGGGTGGCGATAATCAAGCCATCCGCCCAATAGGAATTGAGCAGTTCACCGTTAATTCGTGCGTTGACCGTGATCATGGCAGAGCTATCATAACGAAATACCGTAATATCATTAAGCGCATAATGATTGCCCTGAAACAAATTGATCTGTTCAGACTCTACGGAAAGAAGAACACGTTTTTGGATATCGTAACGATTGTTTAATATATCATCTATTGCATGTTCGAAATCATTTTTATTAATGGAGGCCAAAAAGCCCAAACGTCCAAAATTAATTCCCGCAATGGGAATTCCAGCGTCTCTAATGAGTGATACGGCGGACAGCATCGTTCCATCGCCGCCTAAACTGAGCATAAGATCTGCACTGTTTTTAATTTCCTCGTATGTATGATAAGTAGGGAATTTAAAATCACATTCAAACTGCGTTGTCAAGAACTTATAAAAGGGGGCATAAACCCAAATATCAACGTTTTTAATAACGAGGTATTTAAATAAGTGCTTCACATGTGCTATAACGGAGGGTTGAAACTCTCGTCCATATATCGCAATTCTCATATTTTTTGAATTTATGGGGCAAAGATGAGAAAAAAACTAATCTTAAATAATTAAATGTTGATGTAATTCATAAGCTGCTGATACCGTTCGGCTGTGTCATCGAATGCGGCAACGGTATTGTGTGTCTCCATAATTATATAATTATGTCTTAAGAATGAATTAAGCAATGCATTGATATTGGATTTATCTACTTTTAACGTCACTTCAATCGAGTCGCTTTCGAGATTTATTTTTGTAGCGCAATTGAGGATTCTACAGTTGTCACTCTCTACCAGGTGTGCAATTTGAGATAATGAAAAGTCATGTAATCCAATTGATAGTACAATAATAGCTCCGGATTCATTTTGAGATTGGATCAATGAAATTGCTTTTAAAATATCTAATTGTGTAGAAACACCGACATATTTGTTATCCTGATCCAAAATAGGAACCAAGGAACTATTATATACAGTCATCATGACCAGGCCATCATAAGGATGTTGGTTAAATTTAAGCTGTATCGGCGCCGTATTAATTTTAATGGCGGAAATAGGAGCTTCTTCATTGTCGGCATCCAATAAAATCGACTCGTTGACGAATCCAATATATTCATCTCCATTTAAAACAACCAATTCTTTACAAAGCATGTCCTGAAGTTTTTCTAATGCCTGCTGTATTGAATCAGCCTTTTGAATGCTGAAATCCGCGTTTGAAAGAAATTGTCCTATTAACATACCCAAACTTAATAAAAAAAAATGATGTGAAAGGGAAATTTTTACAGATCAGATTCCTTCAGGAAACGGTGGCTTTTTTGAGTTTAACGGATAAAATAAAAGTAAGTAATCACATTATTGCAAATAAGTGCAATTTTAATGTTTAAAATTGTACTTTTATTAGCATTCTGTTAGTATTTTTGTCAGCAATTTGATATATGCTTAAATAGGGCAAGTAGGTATTTTTAGTCAGAAAAATAAGATTGATGATTACGAGTGAGAATAAAAAATTTATTGATATACGCGAAGTTATTCACAAAAAAAATGCTGGACTAGCAAAATGGATTCCATCTTTCCTGCTGAACTATCTGAAGAAAACGATCCATGAGGATGAAATCAATGATATCATGACTCGCTTTGCCGATTTGCAAGGGCTGGACTTTGTCGATGCGTTAATCAATGATCTGGGGGTAAAAGTGAACTTATATGGCGCAGAAAATATTCCGGTGTCTGATTCGGTAATTTTTGCATCTAACCATCCCCTGGGTGGATTGGATGGTATTGCGTTTATGCATGCGATCGGAAAGCATCGCCGGGACGTGAAATTTTTGGTCAATGATATCTTGTTAAATATAGGTAATTTGAGGCCTTTATTTGTGGGGGTGAATAAATTAGGGAGTCAGGGTAAACAAGCCATTTCAGCAATTGAGGAAGCTTACGGTGCAGATGATGCCTTACTTGTGTTTCCCGCCGGGCTAGTTTCTAGAAAGCAGAAAGATGGGCGTATTGAAGACCTGGAATGGAAAAAAAGTTTTATTAGTAAAGCAAAAAAATATAAAAAAGATGTCATTCCGGTACTGATTGACGGCAAAAACTCTAAGTTTTTTTATAATTTTGCAAGACTTAGACAAAAAATAGGTCTTAAGGTAAACATTGAAATGTTATATTTACCTGATGAAATGTTTGCCCAGCGCGGGCATACCGTTAACATTATAGTAGGAAAGAGAATCCCTTATACAGCGTTTGATCAATCAAAAAACGAAAAGACTTGGGCTGAAGAAGTGAAAAGAAGGGTTTATGGATTAGCTCAAGAAAAATAGAATTTATGCAAGAAATTATACCTCCAGTTGATAGAGAATTATTGAAAGCCGAATTGAATAAGGAGGTTTTCTTACGCTATACCAACAATGGAAATAACGAAATATACTTAATCAACTATCATAACTCACCAAATGTGATGCGTGAGATCGGTCGGTTACGAGAGTTGACGTTCCGTGGCGCAGGAGGAGGTACAGGGCTTTCCATTGATATTGATGAAAACGATACATGCGAAGACTGTTATGATCAATTGATCGCTTGGAATCCTGAAGATGAAGAAGTTGTTGCGGGATATCGCGTAATTAAATGTGCCGAAGCAGGAAAGTCAAATGGTATTCCCAATTTATCTACAGCTCATTATTTTCAGTTTTCTGATCAGTTTACAAAAGATTATTTACCGTATACAATTGAACTGGGCCGATCGTTCGTGCAACCTAGGTATCAGCCGGCAATTGATAATAGAAAAGGGATTTTTTCGCTAGACAATTTATGGGACGGTTTGGGCGCTTTGGTTATGCTGAACCCTGAAATTAAATACCTTTTTGGAAAAGTAACGATGTATCCGCATTATAATAAGGATGCGAGAGATATGCTGCTTTACTTTATGGATTATTATTTTCCAGATCACGATAAATTGGTTGTTCCGCTTCCTGACCTTGAAATTAAAAATGACTATGATCGTTTTGTGGGTGTTTTTGACGGATTAGATTATAAGGAAGGGTATAAAATATTAAATAGTCATGTCAGGGCATTAGGTGAAAATATTCCACCCTTAATCAATACTTACATGAACTTATCTCCGACGATGAAGTCTTTTGGGACTGCCCGAAATGATGAGTTCGGTACAGTAGAAGAGAAGGGGATATTGATTGTTATTGAAGATGTGTATCCAGTAAAAAAGGAACGACACATGAATACTTTTGAGCGGGACCGTGAATATGGTCGCCGAAAACCCAAACGAGTATAAAATAACAAAGGGATTCAATATTGAATCCCTTTGTTATTTTATACTCTATTTATTTTATTAAAATATAAACAACAAACGCTAACACCGCTCCGGTGATAGGTCCTATAATAGGAATCCATGCATACGACCAATCCGAGTCTCTTTTTTCTTTAATTGGCCAGATTGCGTGAAATAGACGGGGGCCCAAATCCCTCGCAGGATTAATTGCGTAGCCTGTTGTTCCGCCTAATGATAATCCAATAGCCCAAACTAAAAAAGCAACGGGTATGGCACCTAAAGATCCCATTCCAATAGGTTCAGTCTTTCCATTGATGCTCACATCTTGTCCGGTGATAAAAAAGATGACAAAAATTAAGACGAAAGTCCCGATGATTTCGCTCGCTAGATTCGTCGTGGTATTTCGGATGTTTGGGATCGTAGCGAAAACACCTAGTTTTGTGGTAGGGTCGACTGTGGCATCAAAATGATCTTTGTGTATAATGTAAGTTAGCAATGCTCCACAAAAACCGCCCGCAATTTGGGCAAGAATATAGCCAGGCACTTCTGTCCAGGGAAGCGCTTTATGAAGTGCCATGGCGATTGTTACTGCCGGGTTTAAGTGAGCACCTGTGTAAGGGCCTGCGAATACGACTCCGATATATACGGCTAAAGCCCATCCGGTAGTGATGACGATCCAGCCGCTGTTTTCTCCTTTTGTTCCTTTTAAGATCACATTCGCAACAACACCATTACCAAGAAGTAGAAGGAGTGTGGTACCGATAAATTCTGCTAAATAATGGTTCATAAGTATTGGTTAGTTTTCTGTCCAGAATTGCAATGCTTTCACACCTTTGGTCCATTGCTTAATAATCTGCTGGGTTTGTTCTTCTTGTTCTTTTTCGGGTTCAAAAAGACGGTCTTGCGCCCAGAATTTTGAAAGTTCTTGTTCGTCCTTCCAAAAGCCGACCGCCAATCCTGCCAGATAAGCTGCTCCCAGAGCTGTTGTTTCGGTGATTTTAGGTCTAATGACATTGCTGTTCAGTACGTTGGCCTGAATCTGCATCAGAAGATTATTTGCCGTTGCTCCGCCATCCACACGAAGTTCCTTGATCGGTATTCCACTGTCAGCTTCCATGGCCTTTAAAACATCACTGGTTTGGAGTGAGATAGCTTCCAGCGAAGCTCTGGCAATATGCCCGTTTGTCGTTGCCCGTGTTAGTCCGAATATCGTGCCTTGCGCCCTGGCGTTCCAGTAGGGGGCGCCCAGCCCCGCGAAAGTGGGAATAAAGGTTACACCACCGTTATCTTTTTCGGAGAGTGCCAACTGTTCAATATCTGCGGATTTGTAAATAATATTAAGATTATCCCGTAGCCATTGAACCAGTGCGCCGCCTATAAATATACTTCCTTCTAAGGCGTATTCGGTTTTCCCGTTAATCTTCCAGGCTACGGTTGTCAGTAGGTTGTTTTTGGACATAATTGGTTTATTGCCAATATTCATTAACATGAAGCATCCCGTGCCATAGGTGTTTTTTACCATGCCTTTTTCAATGCATTGTTGACCAAAAAGTGCTGCTTGCTGATCTCCGGCAATTCCGGCGATTTTGACTTTATGTGCAAAGATTGTTGTTCTGGACTCACCATATATTTCGCTACTTTCCTTCACCTGAGGCAGCATGGAGGCGGGGATATCAAATAATTCAAGAAGTTCGGCATCCCAGTTCATGGTATGGATATTGAATAGAAGTGTACGTGAAGCATTGGTCACATCGGTAATGTGAACATCTCCACGTGTAAGATTCCATACCAGCCAAGTATCAATTGTGCCGCAGATCAGCTCACCATTCTGGGCTTTTTCTCTTGCGCCATCGACATGGTCAAGAATCCATTTTATTTTCGTTGCCGAAAAATAGGGATCTAGGATAAGTCCCGTTTTTTTCTGGATCATTTCATGTTTGCCCGATTGACGGAGTTCATCACAATAATCCGCAGTACGTTTATCTTGCCATACTATGGCATTGTAGACCGGTTTGCCGCTTTCCTTTTCCCATACAACAATAGTTTCCCGTTGATTGGTTATTCCGATGGCGGCGATGTTTTTGCCATTCAGTCCGGCCTTTGTTGTTGCTTCGGCAGTGACACCGGCTTGCGTCGACCAGATTTCATGTGGGTCATGTTCTACCCATCCCGGTTTTGGGAATATTTGTGTAAATTCTTTTTGAGCAATTGAAACGATATTTCTTTCTTTATCAAAAATGATGGCTCTGGAGCTCGTTGTTCCCTGATCCATGGCCAATATGTATTGTTGTTCCATAATTGATTACTGCTGGTTATTTTTGTATTAGCTTAAGATATAATTTTTTGCAACTTTCTCGAAATTTTCTATTTGATTTTTTTGCCAGTTCTCGTCTTTACCTAATTCTTGAGCGATTATTTTAGCGACTTCAGGAGCTGCGGCAATCGCTGCCTTGGCATCGAGAAATAGAATGCGCACACGACGTGAAAGTACGTCTTCTACTGTTTGTGCCAATTCATTGCGGACAGCCCACACCACTTCAGCTTTTTTAAATTCTAGATGATCCACTATTTTTTCACCCCAGACGGGATTTTCTTGGGCGAGCGCATGTATCGCTTCCTGGTCAGCACCATAAATATACATGTGGTTGCTTCTGTCGGTTGTAGGGATGGCGCTATAAATCTTTTGTGTCGCAGAGTTGCTTTCCTTCTTGGGTAAACAGCCAATTTTAATTGCTTTATCGACTGTATCTTGTCCCATTCTGCGAAAGGTCGTCCATTTTCCTCCAGTTAGCGTCAGTAATTTTGAATCGCTGACAATAACTTTGTGGCTTCGGGAAATTTCTTTGGTTTTGTTGGAATTCGCGGTTGGAGCTGCGAGGGGCCGAAGACCGGCAAATACAGTAAGTGCATCTTGACGGGTGGGTTGTTTGGTGAGATAGCGTCCGGCAGTTGTTAAGATGAAGTCGATTTCTTGTTCCAGCGCTACAGGTTCAAGACTATGTTCGTCAATAGGTGTATCTGTGGTTCCTGCAATAACCCGATTGTGCCATGGAACAAGAAAGAGCACCCGGCCATCGTCAGTTTTAGGGATCATGATCGCATCGTCACCGGGGAGGAAGGATTTATCAAAAACAAGATGTACACCTTGACTTGGTCTCACCATTTGTTTTGCTTCGGGTTTATCCATTTTTAGAACATCATCGACAAAAATTCCCGTAGCATTGATGACAGCTTTGCCTTGGATCGTGAAAACTTCTCCTGTGTCAGTATCTTGTGCAATAACACCATTTACTTGGCCAGCATTATTTTTGGTAAGATTGGTTACGCGTATATAGTTCAGTGCTACACCACCCATTTGAATGCAGGTTTGTGCAACATTGACCGCGAGTCTTGAGTCGTCAAATTGACCATCCTGATAGACAACGCCGCCATAGAGCCCCTTTGCCCGCACTGTGCTGATTCTTCGTTGTGTTTCCTCCTTGTTAATATGTATGGATTTTCCTAGGCTTAGTTTACCCGCTAGGAAATCGTATATTTTCATGCCAATGGTGTAGAAAGGGCCGTCAAACCAACTGTAGTTTGGGATTATAAAAGATTGATTTTTAACCAGATGAGGTGCGTTTTGCTGTAGTAAGCCCCTTTCATGAAGTGCTTCTCTGACCAGGGAGATATCTCCTTGGGCGAGGTAACGTACACCGCCATGAACAAGCTTTGTTGCTTTGCTGGATGTGCCTTTGGCAAAATCGACTTGTTCCAATAATATCGTTTTGAATCCTCTACTAAGTGCGTCCAGTGCAACACCTAAGCCACTAGCTCCACCTCCTATCACGATAACATCCCACTCACTTGTGTCTTTTATTCTTTCTATTAATCTTGACCTTTTGAATTCTTTTAGTTTCATTTTGTTTCGTTTTTGGTCTGAGTTTATATCTCTTAGTATGAATCGCTTTAGTCGATTAGTGCTAAGTTATAGTATATTTGCGAGATTCTAAAGGAATTTGTTAAAATTATTTTAGAATATTTTATGTTTTATTTTCTTTTGTTTTGTTTTGATATATATATGTTTTTATTGTTTTAAATAGTTCGTTACTGCCGTTTTTTTTGTGGAAATTTTTAAAATAATTAAGGTAACATTGTCACGATGGCCCTATGGATGTCCCTTGTCTTTTTTTAAAAAAAAGAGCGATATAATGTTTAACCATTATAATAGGCTTATGTTTTGGTTTGGAAAAATGATTTTGTAATTTTAAATCATCAATAATTTGTTGAATAATGAGAAGAATTAAATTGTTGTTTTTAGGAATGGGGGTCGTTATGGGTATTCAATTGCCACATTCGATTGCCTTTGCGCAGGAAGCCCCGAAGATTCAGTCAGAATTTTCCAGGCCATATCATCCTGAGGCTGATGCACAGAAAGATATTGATAGCTTATTGAAATTGGCCAAAAAGGAAAAGAAGAATGTCATTATACAGGCCGGTGGGAATTGGTGTGTATGGTGTCTGCGATTTAATGATTATATCCATAAAACGGCCAGCATAGACAAATTATTAAAAAGTCGTTTTCTCTATTATCACCTAAATTATTCGAAAGAAAACAAGAATGAGGCGGTTTTCCAGAAGTATGCACCTGAGGGTGGAAAGTTAGGGTATCCATTTTTTATCGTATTGGATATAAACGGAAAGACACTTCATATACAGGAAAGTGGTAGTATGGAAAAAGACAAAAGCTATGACGAAGAAAAAGTATTGAAATTTTTTAATACTTGGGTAGCGAAATAAAAACGAACTATTGCTGCATTTCTTAAAAGAAAATCCGTTAAAAAATATCGAAAAATCCACCACAAGCAAGCTCCTGGATAATGGGGCTGCTTTGTTATGTGGCAAAGGTGTATAAGAATGGTACTGTATTAGATTTGCTGCATAGCGGTGTATTAGATCAGATGCATTAAGAGAAGAACTTAATTATTGATACTGGTTTGATCATGGTACTATACCGAGTTAAAACGTACTTTATACGGTTTTATCCGGACGAGGACCGAATAAGGTCCCCATTAAGTCCGGATAAAGTCCTTATTAAGTATCGACTTGTTATGAGATTACATGCTGTCGGTTTCGTAGATTGATAGGGGAGGTTATTAGATTGCAAAAGATCGGAAAAAGTAGGGAGCTACTTAAAAGAAAAAGTCTCAACCCTAAGATCGAGACCTTTCCCACTATCGTTGATTTGCATATCTCCTTACTAAAAAGATACGTTAAAATTTATAGCATCATTTTTTTCAAACGGAATATCTTATTGATAGCCTAATAGCTTCATGACCTGTTTGGAATTTTGTTCCTCCCCAAAGACTTCGTAATTGAAAGTTTCATCTCTATTTCTTCGTACCAATACATGTTTAGGTGAAGGAAGCAGACAATGATGAATTCCACCGTATCCACTCAATACATCTTGATAGGCTCCGGTGTGGAAGAATCCTAGGTATTGTACTTTACGTGTTTTAGGCATAAATACAGAGTTCATGTGTGCTTCCTGATTATAATAATCCTGGCCATCACAGGTGATCCCACCTAAGTTCACGCGTTCATATTCCGAATCCCAATTGTTGATTGGTAATAAAATGTATTTTTGGTTTAAAGCCCAAACGTCCGGTAAGTTGGTAATGAAAGACCCGTCAATCATAAACCAACGTTCGCGATCATTTTGTTGCTTACGGCCCAAAACTTTATAAAGAATTCCTGACGCTTCAGCGACTGTATATTTGCCAAATTCAGTAATGATATCCGGTTCCATGACTTCATGGTGCGCGCAGATCTGTTTGATCCTGTTGACAATTTCATTGACCATATATTCATAATCGAAATCATGCACCAATGAATCCTTAAAAGGCATGCCGCCACCAATATCCAAAGTGTCTAAATCAGGATTTACTTTTTTGAATTTACAATAGAGAGTGACGTATTTCTCCAACTCATTCCAGTAATACGGTGTGTCTGATATCCCCGAATTAATAAAAAAATGAAGTAGCTTCACCTTAAAATTTGGATTGTCAACAATCTTATTATTGTAAAAATCGATGACATCTTCTTGGCGAATGCCCAATCTGGAGGTGTAAAATTGAGAATCTGGCTGCTCCTCTGAAGCGACCCGGATTCCCAAAGCACATGGTTCGTCTAATTCAATCTCATCATCATAGAGATTGAATTCTTCCTTATTGTCCAAGACAGGAATAATGTTTGTATAACCATCATGGATCATATCAACAATATACTGTTTGTACTGATAGGTTTTAAATCCATTACAGATGACTGTAATGTCTTTTGTTACGGTACCTTGTCTTTCCAATGAATCGATCATCGGCATGTCAAACGCAGATGAAGTTTCAAGGTGGATATCATTTTTCAAAGCTTCTTCTACAATATGCTTGAAATGGGAAGATTTAGTACAATAACAGTATTTGTAAGATCCGCGATAGTTGTGTTTCAGAATGGCGGTCTGAAAAAGGATTTTCGCTTGTTGAATTTTTTTGCTGACGATAGGCAAATAGGTAAAACGTAACGGCGTACCGTACGTTTCTATCATTTCCATTAAATTCAAATCGTGGAAATACAATTCGTCGTCGATGATTTCGAATCCGTCCTGCGGAAAACCAACACTTAAGTCAAGAAATTCCTGATAGCTCTGCATTTTTTATTATTTTTGCAAAGATATACTTTAATGGTGAATACCTAAATAAGGAATGTTATTTATTTCCAGTTCACTATCAGGAAGTTGTAAAATTTACAAAATCATTAAATGGCAAATTCTATTCAAAGGCGACTTGTTGAAGTCACAGTACAGGCTGTTAAAGCGCTTTACAATGCAGATATTTTAGAACATCAGATAGCTTTACAAGCGACTCGAAAGGAGTTTGAAGGGCAGATTACGATCGTAACTTTTCCCGTAACGCGCTTCTCAAAATCTTCTCCGGAACAGACCGGAGCAGTAATCGGCGCCTATTTACAGCAGCATATTACTGAAATCTCAGGCTTCAACGTAATAAAAGGCTTTTTGAATATCGTGCTTTCTGATGACTACTGGGTTTCCTTGTTGAACGAAACGATTGTGGCCAAAGATTTTGGAACCTTTCCTGCGAACGGAAAGAAATTGATGGTCGAATATTCTTCACCAAATACAAATAAGCCATTGCATTTGGGGCATATACGAAATAATCTATTAGGGTATTCTGTTGCTGAAATTCTGAAAGCTTACGGTTACGAAGTCATTAAAGCAAATTTAGTGAATGATCGCGGTATACATATTTGTAAATCCATGTTGGCCTGGCAGAAATTCGGCGCGGGAGAGACGCCTGAATCTACAGGAATGAAGGGCGATCACCTTGTTGGGAAATATTATGTCATCTTCGATAAGGAGTATAAGAAAGAAATTGAAGCACTGAAAGCCGAGGGGCAATCAGAAGATGAGGCGAAAAAGAATGCGCCCTTGATGAAAGAGGCTCAGGCTATGCTTCAAAAATGGGAGGCAGGAGACGAAGAGGTAATCAGGCTTTGGAAAACCATGAATAGTTGGGTCTATGCCGGTTTTGAAAAAACTTATAAACAGCTGGGGGTAGACTTTGATAAATATTATTACGAATCCGACACCTATCTTTTGGGGAAAGATATTATTCAGGAGGGGCTGGACAAAGGCGTTTTCTTTAAGAAAGAAGACAATTCGGTCTGGATAGATCTGACAGAGGAAGGATTAGACCAAAAATTGGTTCTCCGTGGAGATGGTACTTCAGTCTATATTACACAGGATTTGGGTACTGCTCAGCTTAAATATGATGAGTTCAAAATGAGTGAATCCATTTACGTTGTCGGTAATGAGCAGGATTACCATTTCAAGGTCTTGTTTTTGATCCTCAAAAAACTGGGGAAATCATGGGCCGACGGTTTGTTCCATTTATCTTATGGCATGGTTGATTTACCTTCCGGTAAAATGAAGTCGCGTGAGGGAACGGTTGTGGATGCCGACGACTTAATGGCCGAAATGCTTAAAACAGCACAGGAACGTACGGAAGAACTTGGGAAAACCGAAGGTCTGGCTGAAGATGCCAAGGCTACACTTTATAACACCATTGGGATGGGGGCGTTGAAATACTTCTTGTTAAAAGTAGACCCAAAGAAACGTCTATTGTTTGATCCAAACGAATCGGTAGATTTTCAGGGGCATACCGGGCCTTTTATCCAATATACACATGCGCGCATCAAGTCTGTTTTGAGTAAGGCTGAATTTGATGCAAATAGTCCGGTATCAGTACTTCCATCTATTTCATCTTATGAGCGTGATTTGATTCAGCAGTTGGGTGCCTTCCCCGAAACCATTGAGGCATCTGCACAGGAATTTAGTCCAGCGCAATTGGCCAATTACGTTTACGAGGTCGCCAAGTTATATAATAAATTTTATCACGAAGAGAGTATATTAAAGGCCGAAGCCAACGATGTAAAGAATTTTAGATTACATCTATCAGCGGCAGCAGCGAAAGTTATCGCCAAAGGAATGGGCTTGTTGGGTATATGTGTGCCGGAAAGAATGTAACGATATGAGGAAGATTCGTGTTGGCCTTATAGGCTTTGGTATTTCAGGGCAGGTTTTTCATGCTCCTGTTATGCGTTCTGTCGCGGCACTGGAACTTGTAAAGGTTACCGCGCGCAAGGCTGAGCAACAGACGCTATTGAAAGAGCGCTTTCCGCAAGTGGAAATTGCACTGTCCGCTGATGAAATTTTTGCCGATGAAACCATTGAACTGGTCGTGGTTGCTACATCTAACGATATGCATTATCCAATGGCAAAACGTGCTTTGGAGGCTGGGAAACATGTCGTTGTTGAAAAACCGTTTACAAATACCGTAGAACAGGCAGATGAGTTGATGGCGCTCGCCAGAGAAAAGAATTTGGTGCTTGCTCCCTACCATAATCTGAGATTTACTTCGGATTATCGAACGGTAGAGAAAATTATAAAAGGTGGCCGATTGGGACGGATCGTAAATCTGGAATCAAGATTTGACCGTTTTCGGAATTATTTGAGACCCAATGCATGGCGTGAAGAGAATCTGCCCGGATCAGGTATATTTTACGATTTAGGTCCGCATCTTATCGACCAGGCTTTGCAATTATTTGGGAAACCGAATGCCGTATTTGCAGACCTTGCGATACAACGGGATCACGCAAAGACCATTGATAATTTTGACTGTATTTTGTACTACGATAATTTGAGAGTTTCGCTCAAAGGATCAATGCTTGCGAAAGAACCCACTCCACGATATCGCCTCTTTGGTATGAACGGAAATTTTGTAAAAAATGGTGTTGATCCCCAAGAAGCATTATTGCGGGACGGTAAGTTTCCTGATGAAGACCCCAATTGGGGAGAAGAGCAGCCCAGTATCTATGGTAAACTGAACATTATTGAAGAAGGTAAAGATGTGGAAGAAATTATTGTGTCAGAAAAAGGTTCTTATCCTGATTTTTATCAAAATGTTGCGAATACTATTTTAGGTCAAGCCACCTTAATAGCTTCGCCGGAGCAGGCTCGGGATGTGATTCGTATCATCGAACTTGGTTACCGGAGTCAATCGGAAAGACGGGTCATTTCAACGGAAGATCAATTGATTGCTTATTAATATAAGACTGTGAATACATACGATGCGATTATCATTGGCGGTGGTGCCTGTGGTTTAATGTGTGCTGCACAAGCTGGACTGTTGGGAAAGAAAACATTGCTGTTGGAACGCAATGATAAAGTGGGAGCCAAGATCCTGATTTCAGGCGGCGGAAGATGTAATTACACAAATACCGGAGCTACAATTGCCAATTTTATCTCTGAAAACCCGGATTTTTTGCACGGCATATTTAAGCAATGGACCGTCGAAGATACCATTGATTTTTTTGAAGCATATGGTATTAAAGGGCAAGAAAAGACTTTAGGGCAATTGTTTCCAGCAACGAATAAAGCGAGAGATATCGTTGCGGTATTTTCGAAAATTCTTTATGAAACTGAACAGGATATAGCGCTCAGTACGCTCGTGAAATCGGTGGAAAAGAATGCTGACGGATTTACGGTTCATGTAGAAAGTCCGAAAGGAGAGCATCAGTATAAAGCTAAAAAGTTGGTGATTGCTTCAGGGGGGCTTCCGGTTCAGAAGCTGGGCGCATCTGATTTTGGATTACGTGTTGCAAAACAGTTTGGCTTGGAGCTTGCCGCTACGGCTCCTGCATTGGTGCCTTTGACAATCACGGGAAAAGATGCAGCTTGGTATAGCTCGTTGTCCGGGAACTCAGTGTTCTCCAAAGTATCTACTGCCGGAATGTCTTTTGAAGAGAATATTCTGTTTACGCACTGGGGATTAAGTGGTCCGGCAATTCTTCAGATATCAAGTTATTGGCGGCCAGGGCAAGAAATTATTCTTGATCTGCTGCCTAATTTTAATTTAGATAATCTTATCAAACAAGAGCGCCAAGTCGGTGGAAAGAGGCTTGTTTCACAACTGCTGAATGACTATTTTAGTCGGAAGTTGGTGGATGCGCTCGGCAAATTCCTTGCATTGGATATCAAAATAGCATCCCTGAGCAAAGCTGACGCTAAGTTGATTGTCGATACGGTTCATCGTTTTAAGGTCAAACCTGCAGGTGATAAGGGATATGATAAGGCCGAGGTGATGCGTGGTGGCGTTTCCACCGAGGAATTGCGCGGCAAGACATTAGAATCCAAGAAAATACCCGGTCTTTATTTTGGAGGTGAGACTGTTGATGTTACAGGCTGGCTTGGTGGCTATAATTTTCAATGGGCCTGGGCAAGTGGTTATGTGATTGCGAAAGCTATTTAGCGTCCAAGATAAATAGCTGGCTTACCGGGAAAATGTCTTGAAGTTGAACTAAGGAGCGATCATCGCTCAATACCGCTAAATCCAGATTTTTAGGAAAGACGATTAGAAGTGTGCTGACTCTGTGCGTTATCAGTTGGCTTTTCCGACCGATCTAGATATAATTGAGCTGCCGCAGTTAGACGTTGTCTTATCCGGTTTTGTAAATTGCGCGGAGTCAATACTTTGATCGCTTCGCCAAATCCTAAAATTTCCCGCTCCAATTCAAAATTCAGGACAACATCTATACGGATTAAGACTGATCCGTCCTCCTTTTTGTCTAAAATCTGCTGAGAGGAGTGTATAGGTTTGGTTTCTACATAAGGCGCATTTTTGGCGTTGATCTCTAGTATCACACGTTGGCCACGATCTTTTTGTGTTTTAGTAACTCCTATGGTATCGGAAAAGTATCGTTCAAAATCTATTCCTGTATAGGCGATGTATGAATTTTTGCCCATTTCCTCAATCGTATTAATTCGGTCCAACGCAAGTGTCATCAAACCCTCGCTTTTTTTATGATGACCAATCAGAAACCATCGGTTGCGGTACTCTTTTAAGAGATAGGGTGAGAAAACCAGGTCCTGCCGTTGCGTTGCTTTGAAAGACTGGTAATTGATGAGAAGTGGTGTTTTTTCACGAATGGCCTGATGGAGAGGACTAATAAATGATAGTCCTTTCAAAAGATTGTTACTCTCCATTTGGATAATGGCGGGTTGATTGTCTTTTTTAGTGTGTATACTATCCTCAAGGCGCGCGACTATATCACTCATTTCGTCGAAGCTTGAAAAACCGCTTACATGTTTTAAAACCTCTACAGCTTCCTTCATCTTTTGCATATCTCCAACAGAAATAGGAGAGTTGCTGATACTGTATTTTGGGTCTTCGTAAGTGTAAAATTTGCGATGTGTGACAATAATTGGGGCATTATATCCCAATTTATTGCTTCTCATCAACTGTATATCGCCCTGAATAGTTCGTTTGCTTATACCGTTTTTGATTCCTTCAAATTCATAAAGTGCATCGGAAACCTTTTCCATTAAGTCTTCTAAAGTCCATTTACGGTGTCTTAGACGCAGACAGTTGTCTATTGTTTTGTAACGGATAAGTGCGAGTTTATTTAATGCCATATGTTTACTGATGGAAGTTTATATGAAAATACAAACTTTATATTATCTACGCAAAGGGACTGCGTAAATTTTAACTGTCTTCAACGCGTTAAAGGCGCATATTGAATTTTTAAGGAAATTCGCTGTTTATCCAAGTAAAATAGCTACTTTTGCGCAGAAGCAAACTGGTTCTATCGCTGCTCTTTCGGGAGGAGAGGAAAGTCCGGGCAACATAGAGCGACACGCTTCCTAACGGGAAGGATGCTATCAAAATAGCAGACAGAAAGTGCCACAGAAAATATACCGCTTTTCGGAGTAAGGGTGAAAACGTAAGGTAAGAGCTTACGGTCTTATATGGTAACATATATTACGGTAAACCTCGTGTGTTGAAAGACCAAATAGGTTACGAAATCTGAAGGCTGCTCGTCTTCTTTCAATTTATTGGAATTCGTAATGGGTAGGTTGATTGAGTTTGTCAGCGATGGCAAATCTAGATAAATGATAGAAATTCCACTTCGGTGGTCTACAGAACCCGGCTTACAAGGTTTGCTTCTTTTTCGCTAATTGCTAAAAAAACCTTATATTGATTTCTGTAATTGAAAATAGCATAATGCTGAATTTATGAGTACAATTTTAATCATTGACGATGAGCGCGCCATCAGAAGTTCTCTGCGTGATATCTTGGAATATGAAGATTATACGATTTTAGACGTTGACAATGGTCGGGATGGATTAGATATTTTAAAAAAAGAAAAGATCAACTTGGTGCTGTGTGACATCAAAATGAATAATATGGACGGAATGGAAGTGCTGTCCGAAGCCCATCAGACCAGCCCAGACATCCCTTTTATTATGATTTCCGGTCATGGAACGATTGAAACAGCAGTTGAGGCGGCAAAAAAGGGTGCTTTTGATTTTCTTGAAAAACCATTGGATCTAAACCGATTGCTTATTACAGTTCGAAATGCATTGGATAAAAGTTCGCTTGTCACCGAAACCAAGGTATTAAAACGTAAAGTCAGCAGTTCAAAGACAAAAGATATATTGGGTGAATCCGGAGCAATTAAACGGATCAAAGAAACAATAGATCGTGTTGCTCCAACGGAGGCAAGAGTATTGATTACAGGGGCAAATGGCTCGGGTAAGGAGCTTGTAGCCCGTTGGTTGCATGAAAAATCAAATCGTTCACAGGCACCATTGATTGAGGTAAACTGTGCTGCGATTCCTTCGGAACTGATTGAATCCGAATTGTTCGGGCATGAAAAAGGTTCTTTTACTTCGGCGATTAAACAACGGATAGGTAAGTTCGAACAGGCCAGTGGTGGAACATTGTTTTTAGACGAGATAGGGGATATGAGCCTCTCTGCCCAAGCTAAGGTATTGCGGGCTTTACAGGAACATAAAATTACCAGAGTGGGGGGAGATAAGGAAATTGATGTTAACGTACGAGTTGTAGCTGCAACCAACAAAGATTTGCTAAAAGAAATTGAAGAAGGTAATTTTAGAATGGACTTGTATCACCGTCTTTCGGTAATTTTAATCCATGTGCCGTCATTAATTGATCGCGTTGATGATATTCCTTTGCTTTCCACCAACTTTTGTGAAGAAATATGTATGGAGTACGGTATTCCTGTGAAGGAAATAACGAATGCTGCAATGAAAGAATTGAGCCATCTCCCCTGGACAGGAAATATTCGTGAATTGCGTAATATGATCGAGCGTCTAATTATTTTGAGTGATAAATCAATTACTGATAAAGATGTTGTAGCATTCGCTAATCCTACACGTGAGCCAGTAGGTGGAGTAGCCTATGAAAAAGGGACAGTAAATTATGGGTTGGATATGGATTCGTTTGATTCGTTCCAGGATTATAAGGATCATGCCGAAAAAGAATTTATAAAATATAAATTGGAAAAGAATAATTGGAATGTGTCCAAGACTGCGGATGACCTCGATATACAGCGTAGCCATCTCTATAGTAAAATTGAGAAATTTGGTCTCAAAAGAGATTAATATAAAATCAGGGCTTCTTACAGCCCTGATTTTATATTAATTTAGCGATGTAACTTACTTTAAAAATCATGGTTAGGTAGTTGTATTGCTCAAATAATCTTAACATGATTTAATAAGCTGTCTAATCAAGATTTTTCTATTGGAGTAATGCTTTCACATTTGCTACTGAAATTTCAGTATAGTTTCTGACATAAGTATCGCTTACAGGAAGCTCTTCTTGTTTATGCGTTGATAACACAGCAACAACCTTCATCCCTGCATTCTTAGCCGCTGTAATACCTGAAAAGGAATCTTCAAATACAATACATTTTTCAACCGGCATACCAAGATTTTCAGCTGATTTCAAGTAAACTTCGGGATGTGGTTTATGAAGTTTCACATCTTCGCTGCTTAATGTGGATGAGAAAAGATCCCGGATCTTTAACTCATCCAAGATCAGATCCATATTTTCCTTCGGTGCAGATGTTGCTACTGCAAGTTTAAATCCTCTGTCTTTTAACTCTCTTAAAAATTCTATTAAACCTTTAATAGGAGCCACATGTTCTTTGTAGATCACTCTAAAGAGCTGTTCTTTTTCAAATTCAAGCGTACGCAATTCTTCAGGAGATATTGGTCTTTTAAAAAAATGCTGCATGATATAGCTGTTGTGTTTGCCATACATATGCTGTTCAAATTCTTCTTCAGTAGCCTGCTGTACATTATGATTTTTAAAAAAAGCTCTGAAAGCTTCTGCATGAAAGGGATTTGTGTGACTTATAACCCCATCCATGTCAAAAATTGCCGCGTATTCTGTCATTTGGCTAATATACAATAATTGCTTTATTTGATTGTTTGACTACTTTCATATTCCAGTAAATATTTTAGGATACTTTTACAATATGCCTAGATTATAACGACCTTTATCCGAACTGCTTACTTCTCTATGAAACTGGAAGAAATCTTCGTAGTTACTTGCTGGATAATTCCCTTCGAAGAGCTCCAATTTTCGATAGGTTAATAGTTTATTTCCTTTTATTTCCGATTTAAATTCATATTTACCAAATGGTTTTTCGATGATCTTCTGTTCAGGTGTTATATTTTTTACGATGTTGTCCGGGAGGGTGATACTAATGCTGTCAATGTCAATAAACCCACGTTCTATAAAAATATCCTCTGTACGATTTTTATTCTCGGAAATGCTGGATTGTGTATTGAAGATATTGGGCTGGATCAGCATTTTATTACCATTTTTCACAGCATAATTTTTAATGAAAATCGTTAGGTTTTCTTCAATAAATGGTTTATCCTGTTTGTGCTCGGCGTATTTTACTTGGTCGAAATTGATATTGTCGATGTTATAATATTCAGCCAATAATTTGGTTTTCTCATTGTTGTTCGCTAAAAGTATCTCCATATGATTTTCATATTGAGTGCCATAAAACTTCGTGTTTAAAGCACCTTTTATACTGCCGTCATCAGTGAGTGTCAGGTCGGCATTGCGAAGCTGGAGATTGGTTGAATTACTATATTTTGGCGTATGCATAATCACCCCGCCATTTTCCGTACAGGCAATGACGTCCCTGTCATCCGTAAAATTGCTGAGGAATCCAAAAGGAAGGTTCTGACTGGTACATTCCAGCCATGTCGTATCATTTTTGAAAGGGACGCACAGGATTGCATGATTGCCATCCTGTACGTTTGCAAATGTTTTGTGGAAATTCTCTTTGCGTTTACCCGCCTCAACCATACAATAGTAAGAGGGTATATCTACCGCCGATAACATACTTCTCATATAGTTCACCAGGGCTTTGCAGTCACCATATCCTAAACGGTCAACCTCAGACGCAGGAAAAGGTTCAAGTCCACCTATTCCGATCTGAATGCTGATGTATCTCGTGTTTTTTTGCAGATAATCATATAGAATTTTTGCTTTTTCCCGATCCGATGAAGCATTCTTTGTAAGTGATATGAATTTCTGTTTTGAGGCTTCGGTAAGATCTTCCTTTTTGCTCAATAATTTTGTTGTAAACCAGTCTCCGTATTCTTTCCAGTCGCTAAAGCTGCCTTCTTTTCCATAGTAGACAAAGTTTTTAGGAACGATCAACACACTTGTTCTTTTCAGATTGGGATTGGGACTATAGGACTCCTCTTTTTTAGCGGGAATTTGTTCTGCACTCCAGATTTTGCTGACTGTTTTGTCGGTTTTCTCCTCTTTAATAGCACCTTTATAGTTTTTTGATTCGATGCGGAATTCAGTTCCAATTGGCGTTATAAATTGATAACTGCTTTTTTCAATGGAAACATTGTTCGAAACTTCAGGAGTCCATGAAGGAATAATCAAGTTTTGTTTATGTTTTACTTCGTATTGGTATTCAATTGTATAAGGGTAACTGTGGTAATCAGGAACATAGAGCTTCATCCTTGAATCCGCAAACATCGTACTGTTGTCGACAGCACTAAGATCTTTAAAATCCTTACTTGCTATTTTTTTCTGTAATATCCCCATCTCATTATAAATCGCTCCTTTGATGTTCTTGATCTCATTTGATTTGTTATAATGTATTGGCAGGGCAGCATAGTAATCCCCATTTTTATTATAAACGGTAATGGCGCGCGTGACCGTTTCAATAACTTGCTCCGGGGATTTTACATCCACCACGGTTTTGTCATTTCTAATTGTGGCTACGGCCCGGCTTTTTAATGCACTTGGAATGTTGGCGATATCATAGTTATCTTGTCCAATAGCGGCAATTGGAAGGAGGAAATAGACTAAATTGGCAAATAGCGTTTTCATTTTTTTGTGGTTAATCTAATAACTAATTTTTGCTGTTGTATAACACGTGAATAAAGCTCTTTTAAGGAAAAATACTCATCTACCGTGAATATGGGCTTGTTAAAACTCAGACTTCCCAGAACTTCCAGTTTATTTTCATTTAGCTGTGTCATATATTTATATCGCGCAGCGGCTTCAGGAAGGGCCAAAGATACGTTTTGTGGTTTATCAGTTACGTCATATTGTTCCGGGATTTCCAGTTGGATAGTATATTGAAGCTTAGACTTAAATCCCATATCTACCGGATAAGTACGGTCCTGAATTTTGAAAGGATTATAGGATATGCGATCGATGACGTTAGGAGCAAGCGATAAGATCGTACTTCCTTCTTGCTTATTGACTTCTAGTGTAATATCAAATGTCTCGTTTAATACCTGATCAACCTCGTTGAGATGTTCGATTTTAGCATTCGTGAGACTGACGTTGGGCATCTCTTCATCCAGTTTCTCCCAATATTCTTCGAGGGAGTTGAATTTGGCGATATGTTGTCTTTTCAAAAGCGCTTTATTGCCTTGACTGCTTATGGTAAGTGTTCCTTTAATCTGGCCTTGGTCGTTTAGTACGCCTATCAAGGTATAGTATTGTTCGGATATCTCTTCGGAAGCTAATGGAAACCAGTCTGAACTCTTTTTGGAGTATATGATTCTGCCGCGTTCATTGAGACATTGTAGTGGCAATGAACCAAAGGGAAGATAAGTGTTCGATGCATCCAGTTTATATTTTGTCCCGTCGATGTCAACGCAGGCGATAACATAGTCAAAATCTGATAATACAGGGAATAGCGAATTGGGGGTGCCATTTCGTCTAGTCGATAGAATAACTGGATAAGCGTCTAAATCCGCAGCTTGTAAGGCAGCGACCAGCGCTAAATTGATATCACCAATATTGCCGGTTCTTTTTTCCAAAGCTTTTTCGATTCCGCTTTCAGCATATTTTCCGAGATAGTTATTCCATTTTATCTGTTTCTTGATATAGTCGTAGATTTTGTTGGCCTTTACCAATTTTGAATCATTTGGAGATAAAAGTGTTGACAACGTAGTTTTGAAGAGATCGGCTTTCTTTAATTGTCCACCAAAGGTTTTCTCATTCATTAACTCTGTGTCAACATCTTTCCATGTCTTACTAAAGGTTTTTTTAACACCGGTACTGGGATAGAATATAGATTCGAGTTCATAATATATGGCAGATTTAAAATTTTTGGGGGAAGTCATAAAGTCTTCTTCAATAAAAGCTGGAATATTGGACATCGTATAGGTGAGCTTTGAACAATCCATTCTTATTCCATCCAAAAAGAGATATTCTTTCAAAACTTCTCCTTTTTTTTGGTCATCCAGTTTATATGGACCACGCAATACGACATTATAAGTAAAAGATGCTGGTATAATAGCGATATATTGGCTGTGTAATTTTGGGATATCATCCTGGAATACCCATGTCTTAAAATTAAATAGATCCTGTTCGAGTGTTCGATAAGAAACTTCTATGATGGATCCTTCTTTAATATTGGGAAGCGTAAATTTATTCAGATCAAGGTAAGTCGAGTAATTTTCTTTAAAAACCTTTTTATTCTCAAGTTCTGTCCGATTGATCTGCCCATTTTCCAAATTGTAGGTAACAGCCTTTAATTCGTCCAGATGGTCACGTATATAACTGCCTCTTTTGTAGGATGGTATTTCGAAATTGGCTTTTTTAAATCCCTCTTTGTTATTTATACGAATAAGCACATGGTACTCATGCATTAATTTTACCCGGTGGTCATAGTCATCGACGAAGACTGCGCTTTGTCCAAATTCCTTTAAGACAATAGCATTGGCATTACTGTCGAGTGGCGTAGACGAAAAATCCGAAATTGAGATTCTGCCAAAATCGAAATTTTGACCGAGAATATTTGGACAAAAATAAAATATTAAAAATATCGTTAAAAAATGGCGCATAACTTAAGTCGTAATTTGTTTACGAATATAAGTTTTTGTCCAAAATTAAACGATAGCTTTAAAAATATTATTTGTCTATTTGTAGTAGATTGTTAATGACTTCGGTGATATTATCGATATCTTCACCATCCTCCAGCATCGAAAACGCGAGATATGTAGCATAGATCTCAGGACTAAATTTAACATGTTTGTCTGAAATAAACTTGTCGATCTGCTGCTCATTGCATTCGAAATTTATACTTTGCAACTCGTTGAACAAGTTGGTTGAGATTGTTTGATGATTTTCTCCACAGGCAAATCCTGCAATAATATGGAATAGAAATTTATCGGTTATTTCGTCATCCTCCTTTTTGAACATAGCACGAATATGCTTATAATCGAATTTAGTTTTTGCACTATTGACTATAGTGTCCCAAATATGATACTCCGCTTTTGTCTCCATAGCTCACTTTAAATTTATATTGGTATAAGCAATATACTAAAAATAATTTTATTTTGGGCAAAGGTGGAAGCAAGATTTCTTTGGAAGTGGTGTGTGTGCTATTTTTTTTCCTATCCAAACGCAAATTACGATATTAAGAGGTTGAAAATCATTTCACCTAATAAACATCCCAATAAGGTGCCGGAAATAACGGATAGACTTACTTTTAACCAGACCGGGCTTGTTGTTAACGCTAATTTCATGTTGTAAAAATGCATTAAAAATATCCGTTAAGAAAGAATTTTGGTGGAGAAAAAGCCTATTGTAGTCATTTCATGACATGAAACTATGGGCTTTGTGGTATGATAATTGAAAATTAATATCTGAATTCGATTTTTTTAGTAATTTAAGTCGGAAAATGATTTTTTGAAATAGCCTGATTTATAAATATGATGACAAGAATAGTATTGACCGTATTTCTGTTTACAATGGCAAAGATGGGGCTGGGGCAGCAGTTGAATATTGATAAGATCCGGAAAGATTATGCTGAGGCTGTTAAGGACGAGGATTTATGTGAACGGAATTTTGAGATACTCGATGAAGGTGCTAAATCCACGACAGAAAAAGTTTACCGGGCGGCTTATGAGATATTAATGGCTAAACACATGGGTAACCCCTTTAAAAAAGTGGGTCAGTTTAAAGAGGGTAAGAAGCGTTTGGAAGAATTGATTAAAGATAATCCCACTCATATTGAAGCCAGGTTTATTCGATGGAGTGTACAGGTCCACGCGCCTTCATTTTTGGGATATAAAGGTAATATTATTGAAGATAAGAACTTCCTTATCAAAAATCTCCATAAGTTGCCAAATGAAGAAGCAAAATCAATCATTTACAATTACCTGAAAGGAGCCAATTCCTATCTGAAAGGGGAGCAGATATTCACTACCGTTAATTTAAAGGAACTTGGACAATAGACGTTAAAGGATGTTAATTCAATAGGATGCTATTTTTTTGGCTGCAATATTGCTTTATCTTAGTTCGACGAATTAATTCAACATCTACAAAATTAGAATGCTATGAAGAATATAGTTTTTCCGATGTCCATACTGACCGCAAGTTTACTTTTTACGGCATGTGGTGTCAGTAAAAAAACATATGTTGGTTTGCAGACAGAGTATAAAACCTTGCAGACACAATATCAGGATAGCCAACTTCAATTGGCCGAAAGCCGGTCACGGATTAAGAGTTTGGAAGATCAATTGGCTTCAGAACGGCAAAATAATGCTGATCTTAAGGCGGCTTATGCTGCGTTACAAAATTCTCTGGATAAGAGTATCAATCAAAACTCACAGGGAAATGTCAATATTTCCAAACTTGTTGATGAAATCAATGCTTCCAATAAGTATATCAAACATCTTGTTGAAACAAAGAACAAATCTGACTCGTTGAATTTGGTGTTGACAAATAACCTGACTCGATCACTGAGCCGTGAGGAGTTACAGGAGGTTGATGTTCAGGTTTTAAAAGGTGTAGTATATATATCACTTGCAGATAATATGCTGTACAAGTCTGGTAGTTATGAAATCAGTGATCGTGCTGACATGACGCTTAGCAAAATAGCGAAGATTATTCAGGATTACAGAGATTACGAAGTCTTGATCGAGGGTAACACAGATACCGATCCCATTTCAAAACCAAATATCCGGAACAACTGGGATTTAAGTACATTAAGAGCTTCTTCTGTTGTTCAGGCCTTACAGACTAAGTATGGAGTGGATCCCAAGCGATTGACAGCAGGCGGTAGAGGAGAGTATAATCCTATTGCAGATAATTCAACCGCTCTTGGAAAACAACGCAACCGTAGGACACAGATTATTATTACACCGAAGCTGGATCAATTTATGGAATTGATTGATAAAGCCCCGGAGCCAACTGAGGTAACACCGGAACAATAAGTTAATCCCATATTACTCCGTGAAGCATAGGGGATACTGTTTAAATAAAAAATCCTTTCCAAAGATCGGAAAGGATTTTTTATTTATCCGAAAAATTTACTTGGATCAAAACCATGTTCTTTCAGTACATCGTCTGGAACGCCGTTCCAGACCCCCGGTTTATTGCCTGCATATCCTATATCTTTGATGCCCATTTCACTGGTATAAAATCCGGAAGAAGTGAGGTTGCGCATCAATGAAAAGAACGCGGCGCCCTGTTGCATTTCTGGTTTTGCCAGTTCAGGATAAGCAATTTCATCAACGAGTGCAAGTTGATCTTTGCTGGTACATTTTATAAATACATTACCATACCGTCTTTTAGACTGAAGATCCAGCCAACGTAGACCGCCGCGCATCGGGATTTTATTGTTGGGTAAATCTTTGACAATAAACTCGATAAAATCGGGAACTCCTGCCTCCGAAGCGCTTCCTGATGTGCTATCCTTTGGAATAATGATATCGGCTAAAACAGTAATTGTTGCCATTTCGTGTTCATCAAAAAACTTTTCTGCATTTAACTGCGCTGTCCTTTCATATTCAAAATCCTGAACACCGGGTAATTTATCCGTATTATTTGCCGTTGTTGCGTTTTTAGCGTCTTTGGAATTACAAGCTGCGGTTAAAAGACCAGATCCAGCTGCAATAAAGCCTAATGCTTTTAGAGATTCTCTTCTATTCATGCTTTAACCATTTAATTTTTTCTTTTCCTGTAATATGTACTCTGCCGTGCGCATTGATAGAGCCAGAATTGTCCATGTGAGATTTTTATCACCTTGTTGTACAAATGGACCGGCGTCCACTACATAGAGATTTTTACAGTCATGGGCTTGTCCCCATTTGTTTAATACTGACGTTTTAGGATCGTTGCCCATTCGGGTTGTGCCCCCTTCGTGAATAATTTTTCCTGGGGCTTCCAAACCGTATAAGGTATCTGCACCCGGAATTTTTGACGTAATGACAGCACCCATTTCATGCATAATGGATTGAAATGTTTCTTGCATGTGTTTGGCCTGCGCTATTTCTTCATTTGCCCATTTGTAATTAAAGCGGAGTACCGGGATGCCAAATTTATCAACTTGGTTAGGATCAATTTCACAGTAATTATCTTTTCTTGCCAATGCTGTACCGCGACCTGCCATGCCAACATTTGCACCATAGTAGCTGCGGAAATCTTCTTTCAGTGCTGTGCCATATCCGCCTTTCGCTTTTGTTTTTCCATTGGCACCTTTTCCGGCATCATTTACGTTTGGTACCCAGTTTAAAAAACCATAGGATGGCATATGCAAACCACCGCCATATTCGATATGATAACCTCTTGGGAAGTTCAGTTTTGCGTTGTCTTCCCACCATGGTGAATAGATATGGACACTCCCCACCCCGTCTTCGTTATATCTCTTACGATCGAGAAGTTGGGGTAAATATCCAGACAGGCTGGCTCCTGTCGAATCATGAAGATATCGGCCGACTAAGCCACTGCTATTGCCCACACCGCCCGGGTGCGATTTCGATTTTGAATTTAGCATGATCCGGGCACTTTCGCAGGCACTCGCGCCCAGAATAACCGTTTTTCCTTTTACGGTATATTCTTGTAAATCTTTTGTGTCAACATAGGAAACTCCAGTAGCCAAGCCCTCATCGTTGGTCAATACTTCCCTAACCATTGCATTATCGATGACTTTTAGATTCCCGGTTTTCATTGCCGGAATCACTAGGCAAGATGATGATGAGAAATCCCCATATACTTTACATGCACGACCGCATTGCCCGCAATAGAAACAAGTACCTCTGTCTTTAATGTCTTTGGAGACTTCGGTCAGTACCGCACCGCGCCCCGGAATGACAGGTACACCGGCTTTCTTGGCGCCTTTTGCAATATATAATTCGTTGAGTCGAGGTTTTGGAGGTTTCATAAAAATACCGTCAGGTTCGTTATGTATGCCCTCCGCTGTTCCATAAATACCGATCATACGATCTACGCGATCATAAAATGGTTTCACTTCATCATAAGTGATCGGCCATTCATCCGTGACCCCATCTTTCGGTTTAAAATCGTCAGGTCCCATCCGCAAAGATATACGTCCCCAGTGATTTGTTCGGCCGCCTAGCATTCTTGCTCTGAACCATTCAAACTCGGTTCCATTTACTTTACTGTAAGGCTCGCCCTCAAGTTGCCAACCGCCAAAGGCAGCGTCGAAATCGCCAAAAGGCCGTGTGGTACCGGCTCCTCTACGTGGGGACTCCCATGGCCAACGTAACTGTAACGAATCTTTTGCTGGATCATAAAAGGGACCGGCCTCCAGCATCAATACTTTGAGACCCGCATGCGCCAGGATATATCCGGCCATACCTCCTCCGGCACCGGAGCCGACTACGATCGCGTCAAACAATTCGGGATTTTCTTTAATTTGATAATTTGACATAATTAAATTGAGTAATTAATTGAATACCCGATGAGATACATTTCTTGAGCGATTTAGTTATCTATGGGACGGTTCAATTAATTGATGGTTATTGTTTCATGTTTAAAATCATCGTGAATATATTGATAAAATTTTATTTTTTTTAAATTTAATTTATCGTTTTAGCAAGTTTCCAAATAAAGAATAGAAGATTGTTACAAATGTCGAGTTGATTATTTGAATGAAACGAGCATGATGTGGGTGCCCAGAGTAAAATGGTACCGACATTACTTGCATAAGAAATATCGGTTACCGCTTGATTTGACTTAATTTTTTAAGTTGATTGTGCTATCTATTCCAATCTCTTGCTGAAATATTTCATCATGTGAAATAACAAGCAGTGTACCCTTGTAACCTTGGATTGCATGTGTAAGTACACGAATATTTTGGATATCTAAATTATTGGTAGGTTCATCCAATACGATCAGATCCGGGGCCTGCTGTTTAATTGTTAGGCAGCACAGGATCAGACGCATTTTCTCGCCGCCACTTAGAAATTTACAAGATTTGTCCCAGTCATCTTTCCCGAACAGAAAACGGTTGAGTCTAATTTTGATTTCGTGTTCCGGTAAGGATTCCGTATTGTAATTTTGAACTTGTTCATAAACGCTCAGCTGCGGATCGATAAGTGAATACTCTTGGTCGAGGTAGATGGCGGTAAAGTTATGTCGTTCAATTTGACCTTGCGTAGGAGTCAGTCGGCCTAAGAGTAATCTAACTAATGTCGTTTTGCCGGAACCATTGTTGCCCTTTAAAATAACGCGGTCTCCACTGAACAGCTGTAAGTCAATATTTTCCTTCCATAACGCAGTTGAATTGTATTGAAAATTGATATCTGTGGCTTTGATAATGCTTTTTCCGAGTGGGAAAATACTGTTTCCCAAATCAATTTTGATTTCATCCAATGCAGCTTGTGTACTCCTAAGCTCTTGGAGACTAGATTGGATGTCACCAATTTTGTCTTGGTGAACACTTTTGATTTTAGCCGTGCTTTTTTCCGCATTGTTCCGCAATGTGTTCATCATAATACGGGCAACGCCTGCTTTCTCCTGTTTTTTTTGACCGCGGTTGTTTAATCTGTTTTGCCTTTCAATGGTTTCTCTTTCTTTTTCTTTTGCAATTTTGACTGCTTTTTCCTGATGCTGAATGTCCTGTTGTAAAGCATTGCGTTCTATTTGTTTTTGCGACTCATAAAATGTGTAGTTTCCACCATACCGTTTGATGCCCTTCACGGTCATTTCTAAAGTATCTTCCAAGAGGTTGAGGAGCATTCGATCATGGCTGACGACAACGATGGTTTGCTTTGAAGATTCTATCCAGCGATAAAGTAGTTTTTTGCTGTCAAAGTCCAAATGATTGCTGGGTTCGTCCAAAAGAATAAGTTCACAAGCGTGAATCTGGATACCGGCCAACAGTATTTTAGTTTTTTGTCCGCCGCTGAGATCGGACATTTTCTTTTTCAGATGAATTTCTGGTAGATTCCAATACCTGAAAGCCTCCTGACAGCGTTCTTCCAGCGTCCAGTCCTCTTGAAGATCATTGAAATTTTGTTCCGAAGCATCGCCATTTAGGATAGAATATAATGCTTCCAGCTTTTTGTCAATGCCCAAAGCCTGCGCGACAGTAAACTCGTCATACTCTCCGGTAACTTGCGGAATGTACAAGGGGCGGGTATCACTGTGTATGATTCCTGTACTGGGAGATAGATCTCCGGCCATCATACGCAGTAATGTGGATTTACCAACACCGTTGTTGCCAATTAATGCTATTTTCTCTTGAGAATCGATTGATAGATTTATGTTTTCAAATAATAAATCTCTATTAGGATGTATATAGGATACCTGTTGTAATGAAATCATATTAAAATTCTTTAAATGTTAAAACTGACCATTTCGATAAGCCATTTATCGCTGGTATTGATGACGTTCTAAAGAATTTTAATCTTACATACAGTTTTATTTAGTTGTGGTACTGCAAATATACAGCTTTATTTTTGATCTCAAAAGTTTGTTTTTGATCTATAGTCAAATTCCTTAACACCTAGCTACAAAAATATGGCGTAATAGGTTGAATTTTGAGTGTATTATTGCTGTTTGCGTGGAACAAATCGTAATTTTGAAAAAAAACATGGTAAATAAAATACTTCTTATAGATGACGAGGAGAAACTTCGTAAACTGCTCGCTAAGATTATCACTTTGGAGGGGTTCGAGGTAATCGAGGCCGCTGATATTAAATCTGGCTTGAAAAAGCTTGATGTTTTCGATATCGATGTTGTATTGTGTGATGTTAAGTTGCCCGATGGCAATGGGGTGGAAACCGCAAAACTGATCAAGGAACGTTATCCTATTGTTGAAATTATACTATTGACTGCCTATGGTAATATTCCAGATGGAGTTAAGGCAATAAAAAATGGTGCATTTGAATATATTACCAAAGGTGATGACAACAACAGGATTATTCCTTTGCTCTATAAGGCCTGTGAGAAGGTTGCGCTCGCCCGAAGGGTAAGACAGTTGGAAAAGCAGTTGGGTGCTAGACTCTCATTTGATAAAATTATAGGAAGCTCTGCTGCCATAAAGTCTGCAATCGCTTTGGCCCAAAAAGTTTCTGTTACCAATACGACTGTGCTTTTGACCGGGGAAACTGGGACAGGTAAAGAGGTGTTCGCACAAGCGATCCATCAAGCTAGTCCGCGAAAGGAACGTAGTTTTGTCGCAATCAATTGTGCGGCTTTCACAAAGGATCTGTTGGAAAATGAATTGTTTGGACATAAATCAGGCGCATTTACTGGGGCAACAAAAGACCAGCGAGGTCTCTTTGAAGAAGCGCATTTGGGGACGATTTTTTTGGATGAGATCGGGGAGATGGCGATCGAACTTCAGGCCAAAATTCTACGTGTACTAGAGACAGGAGAATTTTTAAAAGTAGGTGATTCCAGACCAACAAAAGTGGATGTCCGTATTATTGCAGCAACCAATAGGGATCTTGAAGCTGAAATTGATGCCGAGCATTTTAGAAGCGATTTATTTTATAGATTATCGGTCTTTACGATACAGCTACCGCCTTTGCGTGAACGTGTTCAGGATATTCGGTTATTAGCCCAATATTATGCCGATATTTTCGCACTAAAATCAAATATCAAACCTTTACAAATGACAGCCGAATTTGTCGCTGCTCTCGAACGAAATGTATGGCGGGGAAATATCCGTGAACTAAAAAATGTGATTGAGCGCAGTGTTATATTAAGCGAAGATGGACAGCTTGATGTCGGTAGTCTTCCTTTCGGATTGAATAGTTCGAAAGCCAACGATGTGTTATCCCCCAGTTTTTCCATGACAACAGTAGAACGTCAGCACATTCAGCGTGTATTGCAGCACACAAATGGAAATAAAGCAGAGGCAGCACGCTTGCTGGAGATCGGTGTAGCCACCTTGTATCGAAAAATTGAGGAATATAAAATATAATGAAACTTAAGGCAAAGCTGACTTTCGGTGTAGGCTTTTTATTTTTCATGATCCTGTTTTTGGCCGTTTTAAGTGGTTGGAAAATCAATCGTTTAAAACAGGATACCAATAATATTTTAGTTGCAAACTACAATACACTGCATTATTCAAGGAATATGCTGCTTGCCTTGGAGCAACTTCATGCCGACTTGAGCGGCTTGGAACTTTTTGCGCAGAACTTAAAATTGCAACAGCAAAATATGACCGAAAATGGCGAAAAGGAAGCTACCGCACGTGTGAGTTTACATTTTTCAGCACTCCAACGGCAGCCATCAAACCTTGTTTTAATTGCTGATTTAAGGAAAGATATATCTCAATTGATGTATCTGAATATGGAGGCTATTGAGCACAAAAGTAAAATAGCAGATGAGACGGCAGAAAAAGCAATTCTAGCCATATCGGTGGCAGGAGCGATTTGTTTTATGATTGCTTTTGTGCTGCTTATTAATCTTCCTGCGACAATCGCAAATCCAATTGCCCAATTAACCGAGAGCATACAGCAGATCGCCAATGGAAATTATCGCCGCCGCTTGCATTTTGAGCGAAACGATGAATTTGGTCTCGTATCCCAGTCCTTTAACACCATGGCTCAAAAGCTTGAAGAATATTCCGAAAGTAAGTTGGGAAAAATATTGGCTCACAAAAAACGGATTGAAGCATTAATAGCTAATATGCATGATGCGGTTATCGGGGTTGACGAAGAGGGGAAAGTACTTTTTGCGAATCAACAAGCCTGCCTGATTACCGGGGTGAAACTGATTGATTTTGAGGGAAGAAAATTGCAGGAAATTGCTTTGTCTAACAATTTAGTGGATTGTTTAACGGGTAAGCTGTCCCACGGGCACCGAGCGAAAACGAATGCTGACCCGATTAAGGTGTTTGTCAATGGCAGGGAGAGTTATTTTGAGGAAGAGATTATCCCTATTAACATCATTCCAACGGGAGAAAGCGATTTTAAATTTGTAGGGCAGTTTATCTTATTAAAGAATATAACCACATTCAAGGAACGTGATGTCGCCAAAACAAATTTTATCGGAACAGTTTCTCATGAGCTGAAAACACCGATTGCTTCAATACGAATGGGAGTCCAGTTGTTAGAAAATGAGCAGATCGGTGCGTTGAATGACGAACAGAAAGAATTGCTTGTTAGCATTGCCGACGACACAGACCGTTTGTTACGTATCACTGGTGAGCTGTTGAATACGGCTCAGGTAGAAAGTGGTGCAATTCAGATGAAGCTGATTCCAGTTCCTGTAGCACCAATAGTAGAATATGCTGTATTGGCCAATAAGTCGATGGCTGAGCAGCTAGGAATTCATGTTGATGTTCAAGTAGCGGAAGATTTGCCGCTAATCATGGCAGATAGTGAAAAAGCGGCCTGGGTATTGACAAATTTGCTGTCTAATGCAATCCGGTATTCCAATGAACGGGCTTCAGTTTCTATTCTAGTCAGCAAGCGCGAGTCGGGAGTGTTTATAAGTGTACAGGATACAGGGCAAGGAATCGCGCCACAATACCTTGCTAAAATTTTTGAACGATATTTCCGTATTCCAGGGACAAACAAAGAAGGTACAGGTTTAGGGTTGAGTATTAGCAAAGAATTTATTGAAAGTATGGGCGGGAGTATGAACGTGGAAAGCGAGTATGGCGTTGGAAGCACATTTTCATTTTTTTTCCCTTTAGCCTAAATAGCGTAACCTTATCAATCTTTAAATCTGTTTTCAAAATAGTGCGTTTTTTTCCATTATGAGGCCTTTTGGTTGGTCATTTTTACGACCAAGCTTGGAGCAACATAGAGCATTCATTGCCGTTTACTTACTCTTTCATTACTTTTTTATGGTCAATACAGCAAGGAAACGACAACCAAATATCAGAGAAATAGCAAAGAAATTGCGAATTAGAAGTAAAGCAGAGGCCAGCCAGGTCCCTAGAAAGTGCGAAGAAACGGTCTATAATAACCAAAGGATCTCCAATAAATAAGCAGAGAATAAGCAAAGAAAAAGGCCATATCTCATTGCTTTTTTATTAAAAAATCGCTTTTTTGATATGACCTTTTCTGCTTTCTTTAGTGATCTACAATAAATCCTGCGGCATGTCAAGCAGCGGCCGCAGGACAGGCAACCGCTAAAGTTTTATTTCATTATCGTCAAAAAGCTTGGCATCCCGTGTGTTTTTCTGAACGGCAATCGCCGAGAATATACTTAATGAAAAAGACATGGCGTAAAACCCTTTTTCGCTTAGCAGCAAATCAGCGTTCCATAATCCCACCACAAGTAAGACTACGGCGGCAATGGTTGCAAACCAACTTAAGCCGTAATAAAGTTCAGTTACGGCAAGTCCTTCGGCTTTATCTCTAACACTTTTCTGAACAGAGATAACTGCAAATAAGGCAAACAATAGGATGGTAAAATAATATCCCTTTTCATTTAATGCCATTGAGGCATTCCATAGCCCGATGCAGTAACCAATAGTTCCAACCAGCAAAGCGGTCCACGATGCGCCAATGAACGCTCCTGTCGGTTTGAACGGATTTCTTGTGTTTGAATCCTTTTTCGAAATTTTTTCTTCAATCATGTTTTTTAGCGGTTCCATAATTTTTATTTTTTATTGTTGTTTTTGTTATTTGTTGATTCAAATATCAGGAGTATTCAATAGGATATAAAATCAATTTGTTGAAAATACTGATGATATATTTTTATTTATTAAATTTGATTTTCTGCTAAATTTGACGATATGGATTCAATTGTAGAACTTATTAGTGTATTAGATAATGATGATATTAAGGACTTTAAAAGTTTCCTGAAAAAGAAAAATAAGCGGAATGATGTCAAGAATATCAGATTGCTAGAAATTTTAGAAACTGATGATATAAATAGATTAAAAAAACTCTATGGATCTTCAAAAAATAAAGACGCTTATCATGCATTAAGGAAAAGATTACATGATAGTCTACTATTGTTTATTTCAAATAAAACCTTTGAACGAGATAACAGTGAGGCGCATGAAGCCCTGAGGCTGCTTATTGTTGGGCGTTTTTTGTTGGAGAATGATTTGATAAAACCTGGGTTTAAATGCCTTCAACGGGCCGAACAAAAGGCTTTACTTCTGGAGCAGTTTAGTCTGCTCAATGAAATCCTACAAGTTAGGTTGCAATATGCCTATCTGGAATCTCATCCTGAATTAGAACTATTGGTGGATCGTTTTAGGGTAAACCAGCATAAAATGCAGCAGGAAGCAAAATTTCAAATTGCTTATGCATTTCTCAGGGTCGAATTGCAGGATATTCATTTAAAGGGGAAGATTGTAGATCTGAATAAATTGGTGCTTGATACAATCGGTAAATATGATATTTCATTACACGAATTATTGTCTTTTAAGTCGCTTTATCAGCTTTTGTTTATCGCTAACGAGTATGCAATGATCCATCAGAATTATGCCTTGGTTCGGTCATTTTTGAAAACAAGTGATGAATTTATAACAAGGCAAAAGGCAAATTCAGTGCATCACTCGTTTTACTACCTGCATATCCTTTATTATCTCGCTAATTTCAACTTACGGAATAAGCTATTTGATGAAAGTCTAGCGTATTTAGAACAGTTGATTGCAGGCTGTCGTCCGGGGACAGTGCTTCGTGCTCAATTTCATTTGCGTTATTATTTACTAAAGGCCTTAAACTACCATTATATGGGCGAAGGGTCACAAGCCCTTGCTATTTTAAGACTTGGGATCCAACAATCAACATTGAAGTCAAATGAGGCTGATCTGGCCGACTTACAATTATGTCTGGTTATGTTTTTGACGCAATTTCAAGATAAACTAGCATTGACGGAATTAAGGAAAATGATTCGAACGGATGCTTGGTATGAGAAGAAAATGGGTATGCTCTGGACGATCCGAAAGAGTTTGTTGGAGATATTGATCCATATTCAATTTGGGGATATTGATCTTGCGGTTTCGCGTGTGAAAAGCTTTAAGCGCCGGTATAGAAGATACTTGGAGACGGTTCGGGAAGGTCGCGTTGTTCATTTTTTAAGACTGGTTGAAAAGTATCTTAAAAACCCGGCGATGGTGAAAAATAAAGCTTTTATCGCCGCCATTGACAGCATGGCCCAAGATGTCGAAAATCAAGATTTATTTGTGCTGGGATTTATTGCCTGGTTAAAATCACTGATCACATCGGAAAGTCCTTATCAAGCTTTATTGCATCTGACCGGAACATTGAAATTGAAAAAAGATCAATAATAAATAGTCAATATGATCTCTTTTGGAGAAAGGTCAATAACGGCTTGCAATCTTTCGTAGAATTTTACATTCACCATCGTACAGCCCTGGATCAAACATATGGAAGCAACCTGTTCATAAAGGGATGTTTATCCATTTTTGGCAGTTTATATCGTTATTCCACTGTTCTGTTAAATCGCTCAAATGATTTCCAATATTTATCTTTATAGATTGTATAGTCTATCTGGAGCTGATTTTGATATTGTGTTATTAGCTGATCTATCGTTTGGGAGGATTTTCTAAATTCCGTGCAAGCGAGATAAACTTCCCTTAAATTGTCCGCTGTTTCCCGGCCAATATTAAGGTAGCCAATATCATGTGGAAGACTGACCATGAGTTCATCCTCAAATTTATCCATTAAGTCGTATGTTTTCTGGTCAGGCATGCCGTTTGTGGCTGTTCCGTCATAATTGATCCGTAATGTTGCGATCCAAGGATGTGAGGCCTTTCCGTCCCAGTCCAATAGTGTCGTGTTTATTATGGCTAAAATAGGCCGGTCATTTTCCAAGACACCCTCAAAAGCAGCGTAGGAATCATTTTCGGTTTCGTGTCTTATATCTGTATATTTTTCAATAAATTCTTTTTCCCGCCATATTAAATAGTCTTTTAATTTGATCAGCGGAATGAGCTCTCCAGTTGCTTGTTGGCTTGACGTGACATTTAAGTTGTCAATGGTGATGATTGAATTTAGCTCGCCGATATAATTATCCAAGAAGATTTCAACGCCATGAGCGATGTTAGCTTTGTTTTCCTCCGTATAATCGGGATGGACAATAATAATATCGACATCATCGGGACGGTATCTATGTTCGATGGGGTAAAAATACATGGTGTTAATATCAAAGGAAAATCCATACATTTTTATTTTGAATTTCTCCATATCTTCGATTGCCGGTTTTAATGCCGTGAATTTCCAGTTTGGAAGGGGAGGCGCTGCATCTACTATGGCCTCAACAAATGCGATATTTTTTACAACGCCATCAGGAGTAATGACAAGTTCAGCTGTATTATCGTTATACATTCCTGTTAAAAAATAGAGCTCTTTTCGGAGGGCGTCAATTCTTGGAGAAAGTTTGCTGAAAAAATTCTGATCAATATTATCACTATTTTTTACTGTTTGGAAAAAAGCCTGCTCGTTTTTTGTAAACCAAATCCAGAACTCCTGTATACCATCTTTTTTATTTTCTTTCTTACCAAAAATATTGTTCAAAAATCCCATAATTCCTATTTATTCGATTGAATCCTTATATCGTATGTAAAAACTATTACATCTTTGCTTTTTAAAATTAATGATATAATTAGGATCCAACAAGGGATTTGCTGTTTAAAAATTATCTGACAAACAATTGATCGAGCAGTTTGTTAAGGATATTGTTGGAAATTATAAATTAATCTTGAGCATATGAAATTTAACAAATTAACATTTTGCCTTTTGGCAACATCTGCAGTACTTTCTTTTTCTGCATGTAAATCGGGGTTATCGGATGATAAATTAGAGGAAAAGATCGAAAATGCACTTACGGGACGTAAGACTATTGATGTTGAGGTGGAAAAAGGAAAAGTAATCCTTAGCGGGACTGTAGCGTCAGAGGAAGAAAAGCAACAAATTGAATCGATCGCAAAAACGGCAGGAGATAAGGATGTCAAATCTATTCAAAATGATATTGTTGTGAGTGCTCCTGTTGCAACAACACCGGCACCCATTACAGTATCAAATAATGATGCTACACTTGGTGCAGCTGTAAATACGTTTATGAAAGATTTTCCATCCGTTCAGGCGAGTGTTAAAGATGGAATTATTTCGGTAACAGGAACGTTGGAACAGGCAAAGATTGTTACGTTGAAACAAGGTTTGGATAATCTAAATCCAAAAAAAGTGGATTTGAGTGGTATTGTTGTAAAAAAATAAAATAACAAAAATTATGTCATTACAAGAAAAATATAAAGTTCTTTTGGATACTGCGCAATCTTCAGGAGTTAACGATCTGAATTACGCTGAAATGGATGGTGTGCTTCAGATTAGGGGTACTGCACCGACCGCTGATGTGAAAAATAAATTGTGGGAAATTTATGGAAATATAGATCCCAACTTCCAGACCGGTGATGTTGTCTTAAATGTTGATGTGGCTACAGAGGTGCCCGGAAGCCAGGTGAAGGTAATCACAGAGAATAGCAACTTAAATATTCGAAAAGGCCCCGGAACTGACCAGCCTATTGTAGGAAAAGCAGCGAAGGGTGAAATTATCACATTGATCAGCAAAGCTAATGAGCAATGGTGGTTAGTGCGCACCAACGATAATGAAGAAGGGTATTGCTATGCGCAATACCTTGAGTCTGTCTAATACAATCAGTCCCTGAATAAAACATGAGGAGATCTATCTAAGGATATTTCTCCTTTTTTTTGTCTTTATGCTGTCGTGTTAGTGCTTTATATTCCCTGTTTGAATCTAGTTTCATGTGGACTTGTGTTTTTTTGGTGTAATAATTGTAATATATGTTTTGCAACAAATTTATTACAATATGTCGAAATTGAAATTTTTCTTGTTCCCATGTATTGCTTTGTTGGGACAAATAGCCGTAGCTCAGGAGTATGTCCGATTGGATAAAGACAGGTATCAGTTACATTTATCAGAATCTCCAAAAGACACTATTAACATCGTTGAAAAAGGACAAGTCACTAAATTGAAGCAGGGAAAATATATTGTGCAGCAAAATCAATTTATGGGCCCCTCTAATGCCTTTATTGCGGTCAACAAAGATGGTTTAGTGGATGGAAATTTTAAGATTGAAAAGGAGGGAAAGCGTGCTGTGGTTCAGGTCAGGCATGGTGTAATGCAGCAAATGGATGTGCAGACTGATGCGACATTGGATTTTCAGTATACAATTACGGATACTTCAAGTGTACAGCGTGATTTCCGAAACGGTAAAATCAGTCAGGAAAAGATCGTGATTTATCAGCCTAATATCGGGAAGAAGAAAGTATTAAAGACTTTTTTTGACAGCTACTATACCATTGAAAATGAGTTTGACCACAGTAAATCGGAGTATGGCCTGGATAACAAGTTACTTTATAAAGCGAAGTTGGATTGTGTCGGTCAGGTAGTCGAATCGAAGTCTTTCAATAGGGACGGCCAACTGCTTAAACATACCTATAAAAAAGATAACGTCAATTATACCGACTTATATCAGCATAATAATCTTGTCGAGCGTCTGTACAAATCCAATGGTTCGAGCTATAGGGAATATTTTAAGAACCAATTATTATTGAAGAAAATTGTTGAGAAAAAACGAAATGGCCGAGTTGAGAGATATGTATATAATGCCGAGGGTAAATTACTGGAGAAAAGTAATGATAATGGATCGAAAAAAGGAGATGAGAATAACGTGTAGTTGAGTTTTTAGTAGGAGAGGATAAGGTGTAATTGGGCGGCTGATAAGAGCTGATTGGAGTCAGATGTCATGTGGTATTGAATAAGAGGGGATGGTATTACTATATTATCGTGGCTTTTTTGATTTTTGGAAATATAGCGTTAACTTTGTTAAGGCAATGAAGAAAATGAACAACATATTACGTCTTCCATTTTTCTTTAATTATTATCTCCCGATAGTAGTTCGGGAACCTTATGCCTATTAAAATTCAGAAAAATTAATTATTTATATAGCTAAGCCCGAACATAACGTTCGGGCTTTTTTGTTTTATAGCATTATGTTAACAGATTTAGAAGAGAACATTGAAATTATGTTGCCAAAGGATGGGCTGAGGTCCAAGTTGCAACGATCCAAAGAAACTCGGCGTCCGCTGATTATTAAACTGGGGTTTGATCCTACGGCTCCAGACCTTCATTTGGGGCATGCTGTGGTGTTGAAAAAGCTTAAGCAATTTCAGGAACTGGGCCATCAAATCGTCGTTTTGGTTGGGAGTTTTACCGCGCGTATAGGGGATCCAACAGGCAAAAATAAAGCGCGCCAACCCTTGAATCAGGAAAAAATAGCTGAGAATGCTGCAACCTATATTGCGCAGTTAGCTAAAATTATAGATATGTCAAAGACAAAAGTTGTCTTTAATGGTGATTGGTTGGATCAATTGGATTTTGCGGAGGTTATTCAGCTTGTTTCCAAAGTGACGGTCGCGCAGCTTATGCAGCGGCATGATTTTCATAAGCGCTTTACAGACAATCAGCCGATCGCCATGCATGAACTTATCTATCCAATATTGCAGGGGTTTGATTCCGTACATATCAAAAGCGATATTGAAATGGGGGGAACAGATCAATTGTTTAATTGTACAATGGGGCGCCAGCTTCAGGAATCTTTTAATCTCGATCCTCAGCTTGTCTTATGTGTACCGCTGCTCAGAGGATTGGACGGCAAAGAGAAAATGAGCAAATCGCTGCACAATACCATTGGGCTGTTGGATGAACCGAATGAAATGTTTGGCAAAGCGATGTCTATTCCCGATGGCTTAATCCCAGATTATATTGACCTAACGACAGACTTTACCCCGGCGGAAAAGAAGGAACTAAAATCACGGATGGAAATAGGCGAAAACCCGATGGAAGTCAAAAAGCTTATTGCATATAATCTTGTGGCTCAATATCATGATCCGCGGGCAGCTGCAAATGCGTTGGATTTTTTTGCTAAACAGTTCCAGCAAAAATCATTCGATAATAAAAGTTTTGAAGAGGTATCGTTGCAACATGTTCATGCGCAATTGGGTTCTGTTGCAAAACTCGTCGACCTTTGTCACTTTTTAAAGAAAGATCTGAGCAAGTCCGCTCTGCGCAGACTAATTGCTGAGGGGGCAGTACAGATTGATTCGAACAAATGTCTGGATCCTGATATGCCCGTTAACTTGGAAACTGGTTTTAGAATTAAATTAGGAAAAAGAAGTTTTTTTAGATTTGTTTAGGAAGGTTTTATGAGTCATACCTTTAATATATTTTGTAAAAAAGTGAGGGAATGTAAGGTTGGTCTTTTGGGAACCATAAATATTTCCTACCTTCATACAAAGTCTCGCACTTTATTTTGATACCGATTATAAATGGAAACATATAATAATATTGTTTTGGAGCAGCTGCCCAAACACTTAAAGCGCTATGTAGTCGCCCAGCAATACGAACGTTATACCGCTTTGGACCAAGCCTTGTGGCGCTATGTCATGCGTCAGAATTATTCCTTTTTAAAAGATGTTGCTTATTACCCATACATACCGGGATTGAAGAAAGCGGGGCTCTCCATTGCGCATATACCGGATCTGCAACAAATGAACGATAGTTTGAAATTAATCGGTTGGGGAGCTGTAACGGTTGATGGATTTATACCACCTGCAGCTTTTATGGAATTTCAGGCACATCGGGTATTGGTTATAGCTGCAGATATCCGACAATTAGAACATATTGAATATACGCCCGCACCGGATATCATTCATGAATCATCTGGCCATGCACCGATCATAGGTGAGCCCGATTATGCCGTTTATTTGCAGTACTTTGGTGAAATCGGGACAAAAGCATTGTCGTCCCGGAAGGATTTTGAATTGTATGAGGCTATTCGCCATTTATCAATTTTAAAAGAGCAAGCGGGTACAACTGAAACCGAATTGGCGGAAGCTGAAAATAAATTGAAGACTGTACAGGACAATATGGGCGAACCTTCGGAAATGGCTTTGTTGAGTAGGTTGCATTGGTGGACTGTGGAGTATGGTCTGATCGGTAGTCTTGATGATCCTAAGATTTATGGTGCAGGTTTACTGTCTTCCATCGGCGAAAGTGCCAGTTGTATGCAAAAATCGGTACCAAAGCTACCTTATGATTTAAATACTATCGCATATACCTATGACATTACTAAGCCACAGCCGCAATTGTTTGTTACACCAGATTTCGAACATTTAATGGATGTCCTGAATCAGTTTGCCGATACCATGGCTTTCAGGCTTGGAGGTAAGCAGAGTTTGGAAAAAGCGATTGACTGTCAGGCTGTATGTACTGCAGTTTATAGTTCTGGATTGCAGGTGTCAGGTGTTTTTAAAGCGGCAAATGCAGACCAGTCTATTTCCTATATACAGACAACAGGGCCCACGGCATTGGCGTGCACTGGGAAGCAATTAGAAGGACACGGTATCAGTTATCATCGGGAGGGATTTGGTTCTCCGGTTGGTTACTTGGTAGACAGCAACAAAGACCTGGCCGACTTCTCAGAAGAAGAATTGAGCGCTTATGGCATTAATCAAGGAAAGCGATGTTCTTTGCGTTATTCTTCAGGGATCGTGGTTGAGGGCGTTGTTTTGAAGGTTGTGCGTCAAGGGGGTAAAGCTGTGTTGATTTCGTTTGAAGATTGCGAAGTCTATCGAAATGACCGGATGGAAATTTATTTTAAACCGGAATGGGGGACTTACGACATGGCTGTTGGTACGGAGATTATTTCAGTCTTTGCAGGTGCAGCTGATAAAGATGCTTATGAGACCGTTGGCGAAGAGATCGCAGAGCCATCGGCGGTATTGTATACACAGAATGAAGATTCAAAATTGCTTTCCTTGCATGCGCTGATCGGAGCGCTTCGGTCGGGATCATTTGATACGGAGCGTTGGACGGATATCTTTGATCAGTTGTCTGCTGAAATTACAGATAACTGGCTCGCGCTGGTAGAACTTTATGAGATCGCCTGGGCGAATCATGCCTACGACTTAGCTGAAAGTGCCCAAGGTAAGCTTAAAGCTATTATTACAATTCGGCCTAGCCTGAAAAAACTGATAGATGATGGTATACGGGTGGCGAAAGAAGAACCCTTAAATAACCATTGAGTGAAATGATTGACCTTGGTAATAGAAAAATTTGGTAAAACTTTCTATATTTGAAATGTTTAATTTATCCAGTTATTTCTGATGAACGAAAAGTATACTCCCGGAAAACACCTGTTGATGACATTGCAGGTAGAGGAGATATCGTTGTTGACAACCATGGATACTTTTTTGGAATTTACCAAAAAGCAGATGAGTATCCATAATTTGCAAATTGTAGGTATTTCCACCCATTCTTTTGAGGGCGGTGGATTTACTGCTGCAATTTGTTTAATGGAATCGCATATCTGTATCCATACCTGGCCTGAGTATGGACAATTGACATTAGATGTCTATCTCTGTAATTATCTGAAAGATAACAGTGAAAAAGTTTTGTATTTGGGTAAGCTCTTTAAAACTTATTTTAATGCAATAGTTATGAATGAAACTGTGGTTAATCGGTAGCTTATGGATGTAATTTGCAAAAAATGTGGACATTTACACCAGTTCAAAATTGAGGTAACTGATTTTTCGGGCTTCGTTTGTGCCAACTGCCACAGTTATTTTAAAGGGTCGACACTTGAAACCTTAACCTATGTAAAGGAATTTTCAGCTCCCTTGGTCATGCAATGGGCTACTTTGGGAGAACTTGTTCGCTTCAAGAAAAATAGCTACTGGATTATCACTAAGATACAGCGCTATTCAAAAAATGGCGAATATGGGAATGAGTTTGTGGGATTAAATGCGAACAAAGAAGATATCTACTTCAGCGATGGTGTAGATTATGCTTGTGCTTTACATACCGTAGAACGGGATAAGGTGATGCTTTTGCCGAAAGGCAACACCTGTAAATTTAATAATAGACACTATGACCTGGAGTATACGGAAGAGCAAACTGTCGTCTATGCCGAGGGTTTTGTATTTGAAGACCTGCAATCAACCTCGACGACCAATACTTACATTCAGACCGTTAATGAGGATCGGTTTATTTCTCAGGAATTTATTGATAATGACGTACAGTACTATCAGGGAATTTATCTGGATGACGAGGTTTATTATAAGATTTTTGATAGTTATAATAACTACACTGCCCAAAAGGAAGTTGTGGGGGGTAAGCTGAGAAATATTGGTGTCTTTGCTATTTTGCTTTTGGCTGCTCTATTCTGGTTTTTAAATTGGGGCCAGATCAGTAAGGATGAGTATAAATTTGATGAAAAATTCTCCGGAAAAAAGACAAACTCGGAATTTGTCGGCGCATCTTTTGAATTAAAAGGTGATAAACCCAAGAAACTGGTCCTGAATGGGATATCGGAATCTAAAAGCCACCCCATTCAGCTGTTGGTCAAACTGGTCAATGAAAAGACAAATGAAATTATAGAGGCAGGTACTGCCGTACACGAGAATAATGACGTTAATTATGCGAGTGGATTGACCGTCGATTTTTGTCGTATCCAACCGGGGATTTACCACCTTGTTTTTGCGACCTCTGCAGCCAATGGTACCGCCGATATGGCTGTTAATTTTGAACTCACGGAGGATTATAAATTAACATACGGCGGTACCGGTTATACTTTTTTTATTCTTTGTCTAGTTGGAGTTGTTGTTCTTTTGGGAATTTTTAGATATCAAATTCTGTCGATTAAAAATAAAAACTTTGTCGCTAGGGCAGAAGGCTTGGGTTATTTTGATATCTTAAAATTTGATCGGCTGGGGATAGCATTAGTTGCTTTTTTCGCCTTTTTTGTTGCTGTTAACCTATTTGTAAATTCCTCCAGAGATTGCAGGACTACAATGCGGACAAGCACCTTGGAAGACCATACCTATACAGGATCAAGATCGCATTATCGTCGATCCTTTTACGGTAGCGGTGGTAGTTATAGTGGATATGGTTCAGGTCATAAATAAAAATTAATATAAAAATGAATTACGAATTGTTTTATAAAGGAATTGCAGCATCATTGATTTATTCGCTTATTGGAATTGCTGTATTGCTACTGGCCTATTGGCTTATCGAGCGATTGACACCGGAACAATCTTGGCAAGAGATCGTAAAGAACAAGAATATGGCTTTGGCGATTGTTTTTGCGGCTTTTATATTAGGCATATCGATTATAATAGCTGCGGCAATACATGGGTAAAAAGAGCAATCTGCCCATTTTTCTCTTATTTGCGGTATTTGTCATTGCTACTTGCGGGCTCATCTACGAGCTGGTTGCGGGTGCATTGGCGAGCTATTTATTGGGAGATTCAGTCAAGCAGTTTTCATTTATAATCGGTACCTACCTGTTCTCGATGGGGGTGGGATCTTTTTTAGCGAAATACATCACCAAAAACCTTTTTGACCGGTTTATTGATATTGAACTGTTGATCGGGGTCATTGGCGGTTGCAGTTCCGTCGTTTTATTTTTACTGTTTCAGCAGGTCGAGCACTTTCAATTTGTACTCTATTTCTTTGTTTTTCTGACAGGCTGTCTCTGTGGTATGGAGATACCCTTATTGATGAATATTCTAAAAGATAGGGTTCAGTTTAGAGATTTGGTTTCCAATGTATTTGCCTTTGATTATATCGGCGCATTAATCGCTTCTGTGCTGTTTCCTATCCTGCTGATTCCCCGGTTGGGCGTGATGGGAACATCACTGTTTTTTGGGATCATTAATATTTTGGTAGGCGTCTTTCTATCATTCTATCTCGCTAAAAGACTTAAAAATCCCAACTGGATTAAAGCCAAGTCACTAGTTTGTCTGGCATTGCTTTCGGCTGTGTTTTTTTATTCCGATGATTTGCTTAAATATTCCGAAAGTCAATTATATGGGAATAATATTGTCTATAAACATTCTACACCCTATCAACGTATTGTTCTGACAGAGAGTAAGGGTGAATATCAATTGTTTCTGAACAATAATTTACAGTTCAACACCAAAGATGAATATCGGTATCATGAGGTTTTGGTGCATCCGGCGATGTCTATGGCCAAAGATGTATCGCATGTCTTGGTATTTGGTGGTGGAGACGGGCTCGCTGTCCGGGAGGTCCTGAAATATCCAGGTGTAAAAAAGGTTACATTGGTGGATCTGGACGAGGGGATGACCAAATTGTTTCAGACAAATGAACTACTGGTCGGTCACAACAAAGGCTCGCTAAACGACCCAAGAGTAAAGGTGATCAATCAGGATGCATTTATCTGGGCAAAGTCTGCAAAGGAAAAATTCGATGTCATGATTATAGATTTTCCGGATCCTTCAAATTATAGTCTTGGAAAATTATATACGACAAGTTTTTATCAAAGTCTACTACCGCTTATGACACCCCATACGATGGTGTCCGTACAGACAACTTCGCCTTATTTTGCACCCAAATCTTACTGGTGTATCCATGAGACAATCAGCACGGTTTTTCCAAATACTGTCGCCTATCACACCTATGTACCATCCTTCGGCGAATGGGGGTTTTGTCTATTTTCAGCGAATATGACACAACAGTTTAAGCATATTGCCCGACGGGTGGATAAGCTGCGGTATTACAATTATCATTTTAGAGAACTGACTGAGTTTCCAGCCGACATGCGTGCGGATCATGTAGAAATAAACCGTTTGGACAATCAGATTTTAGTGCGGTATTTTGATGAAGAATGGAGTAAGATTTAATCCCTCGCGGCGTGATTTTCTCAAGCTTGCATTCTTGGGGACAATCGGCCTGCAGTTTGCTCAGGCCTGTAAGAAAAAGGTGAACCGTATTTTTTTGCGCCTGACGGGGACAGATCATATTTTGGGCCACCGTCTGCGATTTCAAGATTTCCCCAAACCTACAGCAGTGGTTGAAATACCTATTCTGATTCTCGGTGCTGGTGTAACCGGACTATCGGCTGCTTATCGTTTGCAACAAAAGGGAATGAGCAATTTTCTGCTTTTGGATATGGAGTCTGAAGTAGGGGGCAATGCGCGTCATGGCGAGAATGCTCATAGTCGTTATCCGTTAGGAGCACATTATCTTCCTATTCCGAATGCTTCCAATATTGAACTGTTGCGGTTTTTGGAGGAATCGAAAATTATCGTCGGCTGGACGAATGAAGGTGTTCCATTATTTGATGCTGAACAATTGTCCTTTGCCCCGCAGGAACGACTTTTTATTCATAATATCTGGCAGGAAGGCATTGTTCCCAGCTATGGATTGTCCCAGCAGGAGGCGGCTGAAATAGATCGTTTTATGACACAGATGGGTCAGTTTAAGCAATTGAAAGGTAGCGATGGAAAGTACGTTTTTGATATCCCGATGCGTAATGCTTCGCAGTCGGCTTATCTCAAAAGATTGGATGTACTGACGATGCGTTCATGGATGGAATCAGAGGGGTATAAGACGGAACCTGTTTTTAGTTATGTGAACTACTGTTGTCGTGACGATTATGGTACCGGTATCGCAGCCACTTCTGCTTTTGCTGCTATACATTACTTTGCGAGCCGAAAGCACGATTGGTCTGCCTACCAGGATCTGGTGCTCACCTGGCAGGAAGGGAATGGGCGATTGGTCAGCCATTTAAAAAAATATGCGGATGGCAGGGTATTGAATCAACATCTGGCTTATCAGATACATGTTGGGCAAGATGCTGTGGAAGTGTCGGTCTTCGACGATAAAGCGAAATTGTCAAAGACTATCAGAGCCCAGAAGGTGATCAATTGCTGCCCACAGTTTGTCAATCAGTATCTATTGCCAAACCGTACGGCATTGACGAAAAAATTTCATTATGCACCCTGGATCGTAGCGACTATTGTCTTGCATCGTTTCCCTTTTACAGATGGTGCGACACTTTCCTGGGAAAATATTATTTATAACGGAAAGGGATTGGGCTATGTTTATGATCAGCACCAGAGCCTAAATCAGCTGCAAAGCCCTTTTGTGATTACCTACTATCATAGCCTGGGAGAGGGGGACCTCAACGGAAACCGGAAGCAGCTATATCAGTGGACAGACCAGCAATGGAAAGAGTTTATTATGGAAGATCTGGAGAAGGCACATTATGGAATAGAAAATGAAGTCATCAGTATTGAAATTTTTCGACATGGACATGGAATGATCAGCCCTGTCAGTGGTTTTCTATCAGACGAAGCGCGTACCGAACTGACAAAACCTATTGCTGATAAAGTCTATTTTGCACATTCTGATTTAAGTGGTATATCTATCTTTGAGGAAGCCTTTTATCAGGGAATCACCATAACCGATCAGGTTCTAGCTGACCTTGGTCAAAAGGAAGCATAGCTGTCGGTCTATGCTTCCGGATTTCTGTAGATGTGTAATAGGTATTGTGTTCCCGATATTTTTATATGTTTGCCTATTTGTAGTATTGTGCATCGAAGTTTTTATAGGCTCAATAGTACCTGCCATGCTTTGTCTAATTGCTCCGTATCCAACAATTGCGCCGCGTATTCATGTACTTTTTGTGTCAATCGTGGTGAGTCTTGCTTAAAGTTCAGCCGGAGGTAGTTTAAATATTTATCCTCCTGGGAGGCCTGCTCTAAAACTGGCAAAGATTCTACATTGGCCAGTAACCCGAGATGGTTTCCGGTAAGTACTTTGGAAAGGCGAATACTTTCGGGCAGCTGATCTACGCCAATACCCAGATTGCGGAGTGGTTTAGGAACAATAAAGAGGTTTTCATTGGTTACACGGCAGTACCAATCGCCGCCGAGACGGGCGACCAGATCTAGTTCCTCTTGTTTTATCGTATTGTTTTTGTGCAAGAGTTCTTTGTGCACATGCATATAGAGTACCTCTGCAATAACGAGATTTCCTGCGCCTGGTTCGTCGCTCAGGGCGATCACTTCTCTCACACGACATTCCAGTTGAACCGGAGATTCCGCTACCCGCGGTGGACGAACGTGTAATGATGGGATCGGTGTAAATCCAGATTTGTCAAATTCATTTACCTCCTTGTTGTACTCAGTACTGGCCAGTGACTGTTGCTGTACCATCGCATAGTTGACGATATTGATGACGACCTCATTGACTTCCTGAATATTGTCCAGTGTATGCTTGGTACTGCCATCACGCATGCGACGCAAGGGTGAGAACACGCATATTGGTGGTTGGTGTGACATCAGATTGAAGTAGCTGAAAGGACTCAGGTTGACATTGCCCGCTGCATCGATTGTACTCGCAAAACAGATGGGACGAGGCGCAATGGCATATTTGATTAAATTATCAATGATGGTTTTATCAGCCGAGGACTCAAAAGTAACTGTATCGAAAGAAGAAGAATTCATTTTTTGTATAGATTATTGGTGGTATAATACAACGGAATTGGAAAGCTTGCCCAGACCTGTTACTTCCAGCTCGATCTGGTCGCCTACCTGCAACCATTGATCCTGATGAGCAGGATTCTCCATGCGTCCAGTGCCGTTGAGTTCTAAAAAACATCCTGTTCCAACTGTTCCGGAACCGATCACATCTCCCGGAAAGAGACGCACACCATAGGAGACGCGTTCGATAATTTCGGCAAATGTCCAGTGCATCGTAGCAAAATTACCGGAAGAAACCTGTTGACCATTCACGCGGCATGACATGTCGAGATTGTATCTGTCACCGATATGATCTCCTGAAGAATTAATTTTATAAGGTTCCAATTCGTCCTTGGTGACTAGCCATGGACCAATTGCCGTAGCAAAATCCTTTCCTTTGGCAGGCCCAAGACTTAATTTCATCTCGTCCATCTGGAGTTTTCGCGCGCTAAAATCATTCATGATCATGTATCCGGCAATATATTTATCAGCCTCTGAGGCAGGGATATTTATACCTGTTTTATTGATTACGATGGCCACTTCAAGTTCAAAATCCAGTTGCTCAAGATGGAGTGGCATACATTGTACCGGGCCAGGGCCTTGTATGGCCTGATGATTGGAAAAGTAAAAAACAGGAAATTCATCGAATTCCGGAATCATATCCAGTCCGCGGTTTCTTCTTGAGGTCGCTACGTGCTGCCGAAAAGCATAGGCATCACGCACTGATTTCGGGTGCGGTATCGGTGCAACAAGCTGACTATCTTGTAATAACTGGTAAGGTCTCGATATCCGACCTTCCGTCAACGCAATATGATAATACTCTAAATCATTTATGGCTTCATCTCCACGGATCAAAAAATCAGCCATATCGGTCGGAAGGGAAGGGGCTATCTCCGAGCAGGTGTATACCCGGTCATTGATTATAATACCTAATTCATGTTGGCCATTTTTCGTGCACGTAACAATTCTCATATCGGAATATTCTATTGGTTATTCAATCTTTGAATGCGACACAAATATATCGTATAAGTTTTGAAAAAAATATTTCTTCACTTGAAAACAGAAAAATATTCTTACCTTTATTATAACATTATAAACTAGTAAAAATGATCAATCGTGGAATACATCGCTTTGCGTCATCCATGCCCTATATTGCTTTTAATAGAGCAATTATAGCTGATATCGTTTTTGCCCAATACTAATCCCCTCGAATTTTTTGCCAATCGATGCTATTGGCAACGTTGATATTCATTTATTTTTTATAACCGTTTTAAATCGTAGAATTATGCCATTTTATGTTAAACAAGGGCAAATTCCAGCACAGCGACATACTGTTTTTAGAAAGCCCGATCATACGCTCTATGCTGAAGAATTGGTTTCTACTCATGGCTTTTCCAGTCTTTATTCGCTCGTGTATCATTGCCACCCGCCTACGTTGGTCAAACAGATCCGTGAACCCTATGATGTCACGCCAAAGATTGCCCGTGAAAAACATCTTAAACATACCAGTTTAAAAGGATTTCAGGTTCAGGCCAAAGATGATTACCTAGAAAGCCGTACACCTGTTCTGGTCAACCAGGACCTACACATTTCACTGGCCGCTCCTCGTCAGTCCATGACGGATTATTTTTATAAAAATAGCCAGGCCGATGAAATTATTTTCGTGCACCAGGGAACAGGGAAACTCAAGACGGGCTACGGAAGTATTCCTTTTCAGTATGGAGATTATCTGGTCGTCCCTAGGGGTACAATTTACCAGATGGAATTTGATCAGACAGGCAACCGATTATTTATTGTTGAATCGTTTTCGCCAGTACGTACGCCAAAGCGGTATCGCAATGAATTTGGCCAGCTGATGGAGCATGCTCCTTTTTTTGAGCGGGATATACGTGTACCGCAGGATCTGGAAACTTTTGACCAGCTTGGTGATTTTGAGGTGAGAATCAAGAAACAGGGATTGATTTATCCTTACATATATGGAAGCCACCCTTTTGATTTTATTGGTTGGGATGGCTATCATTTCCCTTGGGCATTTTCCATTCATGATTTTATGCCAATTACCGGAAAATTGCATCAGCCACCACCTGTTCATCAGACTTTTGAGACTGATACCTTTGTGTTGTGTAGTTTTTGTCCACGTCTGTATGACTATCATCCGCAATCTGTACCCGCACCTTATAACCACAGCAATGTAGACTCGGATGAAGTGCTATATTATGTGGATGGTGATTTTATGAGCCGGAAATCGGTTGAAAAAGGACAGATTACATTACATCCGGGTGGTATCCCGCATGGACCTCATCCCGGTACGGTCGAAAAAAGTATTGGACAAGTTAAAACCGAGGAACTTGCGGTCATGATCGATCCTTTCCGTCCCCTGATGCTGACCGAAGAGGCGCTAAAAATTGAAGATCCGGATTACTTTAAATCCTGGATGAGTTAAGTTAAATACGAATAACCTTTATATAAATTATGGCAAATACATTTGCAGAGAAGATTGCCCAAGCGCAAGATTTTCTACCTATTAATGGAACCGATTACATTGAATTTTATGTGGGGAATGCGAAGCAGGCCGCACATTATTACAAAACTGCCTTTGGTTTTCAGTCGGAGGCTTATGCAGGGCCAGAGACCGGTATTAGAGACCGCGCATCTTATGTCTTAAAGCAAGATAAAATACGGCTGGTGCTGACCACAGCCCTTAAATCAGACCACCCCATCGCTGAGCATGTCAAAAAGCATGGCGATGGCGTCAAAATATTGGCTTTATGGGTTGATGATGCCCGCAAGTCATTTGAGGAAACGACCAAAAGGGGAGCAAAAGTCTATCAGGAACCGCAATTGCTCAAAGATGAACAAGGGGAGGTCTGGACGGCAGGGATATACACTTATGGAGAAACAGTGCACCTTTTTGTGGAGCGAAAGAACTACAATGGTTTATTTATGCCCGGATATGAAAAATGGGAAAGCGACTATAACCCAGCAGAGACCGGTTTGCTCTATGTCGATCATTGCGTAGGTAATGTAGGCTGGAATAAAATGAATGAAACAGTTCAATGGTATCAGGATGTGATGGGTTTTGTCAACATTCTGTCCTTTGATGATAAGCAGATCAATACCGAATATTCGGCACTGATGAGTAAGGTGATGAGTAATGGCAATGGCTATGTAAAATTTCCGATTAATGAACCTGCCGAGGGAAAAAAGAAATCTCAAATTGAGGAATATCTTGAATTTTATGAGGGTGAAGGTGTGCAGCATGCGGCATTGGCAACGAAGGATATTGTACGTACGGTGCGGGAACTTAAATCCAGAGGGGTTGAATTTCTAGGAGCTCCTCCAGAAGCATATTATGACATGCTACCAGAAAGGGTTGGAGCAATAGATGAGGAAATCCGGATTATCCAAGAACTGGGTATTTTGGTGGATCGTGACGAAGAGGGGTATCTCCTTCAGATTTTTACCAAACCTGTAGAGGACAGGCCAACTTTATTCTACGAGATTATTCAGCGAAAAGGCGCACAGAGTTTTGGCGCCGGCAATTTTAAGGCACTTTTTGAAGCAATCGAACGTGAACAGGAACGCAGAGGTAATCTATAAGGATATGTTGGGTATGAAAGAATTATTGCGTGCATTTGAGCACCGGAGTCCGGAAATCGTATTTGAGTGGAAAGATAGTGAAACTGATGCCAAAGGATGGATTGTTATCAATTCGTTGCGGGGCGGTGCAGCGGGCGGAGGCACACGGATGCGTGCAGGCCTGGATCGGCATGAAGTGGAGTCCCTTGCCAAAACAATGGAAGTAAAGTTCACGGTTTCAGGCCCTGCTATCGGTGGTGCCAAATCCGGTATCGACTTTGACCCACATGATCCCCGCAAAAATGAGGTTTTAGACCGTTGGTTTAAAGTGGTGACGCCGTTATTAAAAAATTACTATGGTACAGGCGGGGATCTTAATATCGATGAAATCCATGATGTCATTCCATTGACTGAAGAATATGGCCTATGGCATCCGCAGGAAGGTATCTTGAATGGACATTTTAAGGTAAATGAGAGCAACCGTATCCACCAAATAGGACAGTTGCGCTATGGAGTGTCCAAAGTGTTGGAAGATAATACCTACAGTCCGGATTTAAAGCGTAAATATAAGGTTGCAGACATGATAACAGGCTATGGAGTTTCTGAATCTATCCGCCATTATTATCAACTTTTTGGAAGTGACTGTATAGGAAAACGTGCAGTCATCCAAGGCTGGGGAAATGTTGCCGCTGCCGCAGCTTTCTACCTCGCTAAGCTAGGCGTGAAAATTGTCGGAATTATCGATCGGGCTGGTGGTTTAATCAATCGGGAAGGCTTCAGCGAAGCGGAGATTACGCAATTATTCCTGGATCGCAAGGGAAACGAGCTTAATTCACCGGATTTGATGTCATTTGAACAGATTCAGAAAGAAATATGGGGATTGAAGACCGATATCTTCGTTCCAGCAGCAGCATCACGTTTAGTTTCAAAAGATCAGATCCAGCAGCTCCTTGAAAATGGACTTGAAGTCATTGCTTCTGGTGCAAATGTCCCTTTTGCTGATCAGGAAATATTCTATGGTCCAGTGATGGAGTTTGCTGATCAGCATGTTGCGGTGATCCCTGATTTTATCGCTAATTGTGGTATGGCAAGGGTATTTGCTTATTTAATGCAGCGAAATATAGAAATGAGTGATGATGCGATCTTCTCTGACGTTTCAAAGGTGATTTTTGAAGCTTTAAAAAAAATAAGAGATTCTTCGGCAGACCGTACACAGATCTCTTCGAGAGCGTATGAAATCGCATTGAAACAATTGGTCTGATTCTTTTACGGGAGTCGTTAAACGAAAAACACTTGAAGCGGGGAACTTCAAGTGTTTTAACTAACCAATTATTAACCTAAATTTATGAATGCTTAAAACAGTGCAATACCTGTGCCAAAACTTATTTACCTAAGATGAATAAATTGTCATTTTTTTGTTAACTTATAATTTCGCTTCCATTTTGGATAAACACCCGAACCGTGGATTCTTTAAAAGTTAATTCTTGGTTGAACCGCGATCGGTTACACTGGATTAAGGTTTGTCGGGTTATTGAGAGTTATTACTGCTTTTTATTGTATAAGATCTTGATAAACAGAAACTCCTGAAGCGGGGAGCAACAGGAGTTTTCCTAACCAATTATTAACCTAAATTTATGAAAAGTACAGGTATAACGTGATCCGAACATAAAATGTTTCAACTATTTTTACTTTTTTACATTTTTTAACATTTTTTAGTATTTCTATATTGATTTTCGGTAAAATATTCTAGTATTTACATTCTTTTCGTATTAGAAAATAAAAAACCTGTTAGCGGGGACTAACAGGTTTTTTATAAACTAACTAATTATTAACCTAAATTTATGAAACTAGTAAACAACTTTCAATAAGAATGCCAGGGCATAAATTCCCCAGTCGGTTTAACGATTTTTAACGCTTTCTATGTCCAACAGGCCTTTGCCCCATTGTACCAAGGCTGTCGTATTTTATTTTTCAAACCTTTTATCGCTTGTAAATGTTTACTTAAGCAGAGTGAGCAAATAATCAGTGAAATTGTTTAATATAAAGTACATGTCCTTATCCTATCTTTATCAATTCGAAAATTATAGAAGCCCTTTTTGGGCTTTTGCTATCCACGATGGTCATCATATCGATGCGGATTTAGAACCGTATTTGCATATTGCTCCCGAAGATCGTTTACGTGAGGAGGATCCGTATACAGCAATTTTGGCAGAATTGCCCTTTAACCGCCTGGTTTGTGGCACATCGAGGTTCCAACTGGATTTAAATCGGAGTAAGGATGGCGCGATTTATCTGACTCCCGAACAGTCCTGGGGAATTCAGGTCTGGCGGTCAGCGTTGCCGCAACAAATAAAAGATCAACTTTACGAATCATATGACATGTTGTACCGGAAGATAACGCAGCAGATTCAAAACACCATTGACCGCTATGGTTATTTTGTTATTTATGATATTCATAGTTATAATGCGCTCCGGGATGGGCCGACGGTTATGATCGACAAAGTAAACAATCCACAGATTAATATTGGAACGGCAAACAATCACGGCAAATGGCAGGAATTGACCAGCGCATTGATGGATGTGCTTCGTACGGGTAAAGATGGGCAGGTCTACGACGTGCGTGAGAATGTTAAATTTAAGGGCGGCTTTTTGTCATCTTATTTAAATGAGCAATTTGGCGATAAGGGTTGTGTGCTTTCTATTGAGTTTCGCAAGGATTTTATGAATGAATGGACAGGAGAGGTTTACCCTCAAAAGTTACAGGAATATAAGCAACTTTTAATGCAAACCACTGACACCCTCGAATCCTATTTTGCCTATGAAAGATAATGCAAAACAGTTAGCGGGTATCCTAAAAAAAATCAAAAATAAGGAGGTTTTTCATACGCAAATACCACCAAAAAATAAAATGGTATTCAATCAGGTTGTGCCTTATTTATTTTTGTATCGACAGTTTTTTAGTCCGGATCCGATGCTGGCGGAACTGGTAAAATCCGAACCCGCGTATTTTAGAGTTAAGGATCCGGAAATGAATGTATCGGACTGGATCGCACCGATACTTAACCAGTTCGTCGAAGAATTTGGTGCATGTCTAATTATAGAAGCTTGGACCGCAAGCCCGGGGCAGGAAGAAGATATTCAGATCCATATTGCCCGGAAAAACGTACAATCCATTGCACAATATCTTGGAAAGCAATTGGAAACGGAGGAATCTATTGCAAAAGTCGAAATTGTGACCGACACGAAAACCAATGCGACACAGAGTCTCTCTCCGGCGAGTATACAATTGGATAAACTAAATAGTAATATCTTGTATATGGGATTAGAAATCAAACCGAAGTATCTGCTGGGGGCCAACCAACAGATACTTCCCATTGATCTTCGCCATTTTCGTGAGGCTATATCCCGAAGTTTATCCAAAACATTTTTTGAATTTATTCGCATACATACCCTGTCAAAACCAACATCATTTAAAATTAGTCATCCCAAAAAGATGCTTCCCTTGGCTTGGGAAATCGATCAAAAATTGGCCCGCGAAAGCCAGCGGTTTGATTTTCTATTGTTGGTGACGCCGACAAATTCCTATGACGCCTGGCTGCAGTTCAAAAATGGAAACTATCGTAGAGTCCCTGTTTTTCATTATAGACCCATGCCCATTGATCCCGATATTATTAAACGTAACCTCTATAATCTGCATATTGAAGATCTTTATGACCCTTCCATAGCTTACTTGTTTCGGGATAAGCGCAAAGAGCTCGATCAGATGATGAGCATGCTGAGCGAAAGGGGGAAAGAGGGCTTTTTACTGGGCAGCATGCAAGTGTTTGGTACCGTAAACGAAAAGCTGTTGGAGAAAGCGCAAGCCATATTAACAATTACAGCGACTGACAGGGAGCATCGGACAAAGGAAGAGGATATCGTCTATGCAGAAGAGTTTGCGAAACTAGCACAGGAAGAACTGGATTATTTAAAAAGCCAGGATCCTAATTTTGGTACGACTGTACGGCTTCGGGATGATATCTATGGCGTGATGGTGAATCAAGGGGTCTTAAATATCAGTAAACAATATAGTCTGCCCCGACATCGGGTACAGGCATTGATCCAACACGAAGTTGGGACTCATATCGTCACCTACTATAATGGTAAACAACAGCCCTTCAGTCTTTTTAGATTGGGAGTTCCGGGATATGAGAAGCTTCAGGAGGGATTGGCCGTACTCGCCGAATATTTGGTTGGCGGCTTGACGAATAATCGATTACGCATATTAGCCGGTAGGGTGGTAGCGGTATATCACATGCAGCAGGGAAACACTTTTTTAGATACATTCGCGCTGTTGGTGGATAAATATCAGTTTCTGCCAGAGACGGCTTTTCAGATGACCATGCGTGTTTTTAGAAGCGGAGGGCTCACAAAAGATGCGTTGTATCTCAGTGGTTTGATCGAATTGATAAATTATATAAAAAGCGGTCGGGATCTCACCTTGCTGACTATGGGCAAGATCAGGGAAGATTATATCCCGATAGTCGAAGAATTAATGCTTAAGGGGATTCTAAATGCTCCGGTTTTGACACCCAAATACTTGACATCACCCTATAAAGATGCATTAACCAATCTCAAGAAAAGTAAAGGAATATTTCAGATGATACAATAATCAGCGACAATATATGAAGATAGCATTTGTTATTAATCAGACCCATAAAGAAACCGAGCGTTTCACAACAACCCTGCTCGCATTGAAAGCACATCAGCTAGGGCATGCGATTTATTACATCGGACTGGCCGATTTTTATTATGAATCTGCCCTTATTGCCGCCCATGTACGGGAGGTGCTTCCTACACAGCAGATTAGCTCTGCAAAACAGTTGATGGAGGTGTTGAGAGCTACAGCAAAGACAAAAATGGAATTGGAGAAGATGGATGTGATCTGGCTTAGATTCGATCCTGTTTTGGATATGGTGAATCGACCCTGGGCAGCTTCATCTGCGCTGCAGTTCGCTTCCTTATTAAAAGAAAAAGGTGTACAGGTCATTAACGATCCCGATAGTTTGGGCCGGGCAAGTAACAAATTGTATCTCGAGGGTTTTGACGAGTCTATCCGACCCAAAACAATTGTAACCAGAAATTATGCTGATGTTGTCGAGTTTTTTGAGCAGCAAAATAAACTGATTATTTTAAAACCTTTAAAGGGGTCTGGTGGAAAAAATGTGTTCTTGATCAATAAAGATAATCAACAGAATCTAAAACAAACAGTAGAGGCTATTGCCAGGGATGGCTATGTGATTGGACAGGAGTATCTGCCCGAAGCAGCTGCCGGTGATATCCGTTTTTTTCTGTTGAACGGTGAACCCGTCTCTATCAATGGAAAATATGCTGCTGTTCATCGTGTGCAACAAGGGAATGAGATCCGGAGCAATGTGCACCAAGGGGCAAAAACCCAAGCCGCGATAATCTCGCCGGAGCTGCTACTTATGGTTGATAAAATCAAAGACAAATTGATACAGGATGGAATGTATTTTGTCGGTTTGGATATTGTGGGCGATCGTATTATGGAGATAAATGTTTTTAGTCCGGGAGCTTTATGCCAAACAGAAGAGATTGTAAAAGAAGATTTTTCCGCATTGATTATCAAAAATCTTGAAGAAAAAATAGGGTCTGCTAGAAGTTCATCGGGTGTTTAATAAGGCGATTATATGTAATTGGTTTTATAATAAGGGGGCAAAGATCAATAATTGACTGGGCTTTCTAAAAGCATACCTGATCTTGAGAAATAAGTTGTTTTTTGGCGTCATTTTAATTCTTTTAGGATTGTTGTAGTGAGAAGCTGACAAAACGCGGGATTGATGGAAATTATGAGTTTGAGATGAATCAAGGCATTTAAATTCTTGTTAATTTTAAGAAAATATAAAAATACGATGTTTATTATTGATTCGCCTTCCCACGATGCTTATTTCAATATTGCTTCTGAGGAATACCTGCTCACGAAATATCCGAAAGAACCCATTTTCTTATTGTACATGAATGATCCGTCAATTATTATCGGTAAATTTCAGAATACTTTGGCGGAAATCAACCTTGATTATGTGAATGATCATAAGATTAAGGTCGTTAGGAGAATGTCTGGCGGTGGTGCCGTATATCATGATTTAGGAAATCTCAATTTTTCCTTTCACACCTTATTGGGAAATCTTGATTTTATGGATTTTTCGACTTTCACGCAACCTATTGTTTCTGTTTTGAATAAATTGAATATTCCGGCAAAACTGGAAGGAAGGAATGACCTGCTGGTGGATGGAAAGAAGTTTAGTGGAAATGCTAAGCTCGCAAAAAATGGTAAAATGGTTCAGCATGGGACTATTTTAATTGATTCACAGATGCAGATATTGAGCGATGCATTGAAGGTAAACCCGCTTAAATTTGTCGATAAAGCTGTCAAGTCCAACCGTGCGAGGGTGACAAATCTGATCGGTTATTTACCTCAGGGTTTTACAACGGTAAAATTTAAGGAACTATTGATCGCAGAAATGCAGCGTGAAAATCCTGATGCGGAGATCATTAATTTCTCTGCAACTGATATCCAGCATATCCAACATCTTGTGAAGGAAAAATATGAAACCTGGGACTGGAATTTCGGTTTCTCTCCGAATTATAATTTTAAAAAAGCAATCAAGATCCCCGCCGGTTTTATAGAAATACATTTAGATGTACATAAAGGTTCTATTGAGCATGCTAAGATTTTCGGGGATTTTTTTGCTTCTGAATCTATTCATGAACTGGAGCAGCTATTGATTGGAAAAAAACATCAATTGGAAGAAATCAGAGCGCTGTTGGAAGCCATAGATCTAACTTCGTATTTTGGAAAAGTTGATGTAGCTGAAATTTTGGAGCTATTTAAATAATAGCTATTGTATTATCCCATTGGGACTTAAATAAAAAATATTATGCCTTGGAATCCAGATATCTATAATAAGTTTAAAGACATCCGTTTCAAACCTTTTTTTGATCTATCCGAACTAATAGCTTCGGAAGCAACGATGAAAGCGGTGGATCTTGGATGTGGAACCGGAGAGCAAACAGCTATTTTAAGCGATAAATTTCCACAGGCTACATTCCTTGGAATAGATGCATCTCCAGAAATGTTATCGATGAGCCGTAAACTTGAACATGAACACCTAAAATTTGAAAATAGTAGTGTCGAAAAATTTCTGGAGACAACGGGTTCCTGGGATTTGATATTCAGTAATGCTGCATTGCAATGGCTGAATGGTCACCAACTGCTTTTTCCGCATCTCATTTCCAAATTGAGTAGCGGTGGGCAATTGGCCGTTCAGATGCCTTACCAGCCTGAAAATGTCTTAAATAAACTGCTATCTGAGCTTGCTGGTGAAGAACCTTACCGAAGCTATTTGGATGGTTGGAATAGGGCTTCATCGGTGCTAAGTATAGATGACTATGCACAGATTTTGTTTCATTCGGGCTTGGAGGAATTGGACCTCTCACTTCGTATCTACCCAATTATTGCCGCCGAAGCGGAAGTACTTTATGACTTTATTTCCGGATCGGCATTGATCCCTTATATTGAGCGACTGGACGAAGATAAACGACCTGTTTTTATTGAGGCTTTTAAGACACGTATTAAACAGCATTTTTCCAGATTCCCTGCGATATATCCATTTAAACGTATTTTGTTGTATGGGCGAAAGAGCTGAAATCGGGCGAGGATGTTCGTATTAAATGCTGATCAAATCGGACCAGATCGCTTTGGTCAGCGTAGCTAAATCGTTGGGATTTAATATCATTTGAAGGCCTCGTTTTCCTGCGCTCACAGAAATTTCTGTTTCCAATTGAGCTGCTTCCTCAATAAATGTTGGAAATAGTTTTTTCATGCCAATAGGTGAGCAGCCCCCACGGATATAGCCAGTTACAGCTAACAGCTCCTTCATGGGGAGCATTTCACAATTTTTATTACCTGATACTTTAGCGATCTTTTTTAAGTCAAGTTGGGCATTTCCGGGAATTACAGCAACGATGTAAGGATCTATATTTCCTTTCAATACTAAAGTTTTATAAAGTGTTTCAGGTAATAGACCCAAGGACAAGGCAACATTCTCCGCGCTGACGTCATGATCATCTACCTCATACTCTCTTAATTCATAGTTTACTTTTGCCGTATCCAACAAGCGGACTGCATTGGTTTTATGCGACATAATAAGCTTTTTTAAGATCTACGATTCGAAAAATAGTTTGTAATCTCTGTCAAGGAATATGTATTCAGACAATTTTTTGCTTCCAGACCACCTTTCTGTGCGACAAAAATACCATATTGCATGTCCAACAGCCCTTCCGTGCGATGCGCATCAGGGTTAATGGACAACAATACGCCCTTTTCCACAGCATAGCGATGCCATCTCCAATCTAAATCTAGCCTTAAAGGATTTGCATTAATTTCGATGACGACCTTATTCGCGGCGCAGGCATCAATTATTTTTTTAAAGTCGAGTGGATAGCCCGATCGACTTAATAAAAGGCGGCCTGTTGGATGCCCCAAAATTGTTGTATATGGGTTTTCAATTGCTTTAATCAATCTAGCAGTTGCTTTTTCCTCGTCCATCTTTAAGTTGGAGTGGACAGAGGCGACAACAAAGTCAAATTGTGCTAGTACCTCATCGGGGTAGTCCAGTGATCCGTCGCTTAGGATATCGGATTCTATTCCTTTAAAGATTTTAAAAGGGGCTAGTTTTTCATTTAAGCTGGCAATTTCTTTCCATTGATCTTCCAATCTTTCGATGGAAAGACCATTTGCATAAACTGCCGTTCTGGAGTGATCACATATTCCGAGATATGCGAGACTTAAAGCATCTTTACAATGAAGAGCCATTTGCTCCAAGGTATGAACGCCATCACTATAAGTTGAGTGGTTGTGCAGTGTCCCTTTGAGATCCTTAAATTGGATTAATTGAGGTAAAGTATGGTTCTGTGCGCGTTCAATTTCGTCGAGACCCTCGCGCAATTCAGGTTCAATATAATCAAGCCTTAAGTTACGATAGATAGCTTCTTCACTGGAAAGTGAAGGTAAGTCAGGAAGAATATTGAATAAAAGATCCAAATGTGCGGTCGATCCTGTACTGAGAATAAGGTCCCGATAAAAATCATTGATATTCGTACTGAAAACCTTGAAAGTAAAACCTAATTCATCGGTGATTTCCAGTGAATTCTCTGTTTTCTCCACCAATGTATAATCAGCGAGGAATTTCTCCACCGCTTCTATACTTTCGGAAATGAGTAGGTCCACTGTGCTTAACACCTCGCATTTTCTTCTAAAATCTCCGGTAAAGGATAGAAGAGATGCGGGGAAATGTGTTTTTAAAATAGCGTAAAATGTATCAGCTTGTGACAGTACTTTGGCGTATAGGAACCATCCCTGATTGGATATTGAGAATTCGATGGACTTCTTTATTTCTTCCTGCGTTTTTAAGCCAAATCCTTTGGCTTCAACCAGACGGTTTTCATTGCAGGCATACAGTAGTTCACCTACACTTTCAATCCCAAGGTCTTGCCAGATAATCTGAACCTTTTTTGGCCCCAGGCCCTTTATGGTTAACATTTCAACAACTCCTGATGGCGTATTCGCTAATAGGTCCTGGAGTTCCCTAAACGTTCCGGTTTGTGCGACCTCTTTCGCTTTTTCGGCGGTACTTTTTCCTATGCCCGGCTGTGCGCTCAATTCTTCAAGCGAGGCGTCATCAATGCGAAAGGGCAATTTATCCAATTTAAAAGATGCACTAGCCATAGCCTTTGTTCGGAATGGATTTTCGTTGTGAAGCTCCATTAATTGACTGCACAATTTAAAAATTTTAGAGATCGCTTTATTGTCCATCATCGTGGTGAGTTGTTAGGCTACAAATATCCTAAATTTTGAGCCAAAATACCAACGAAGTTGGCAATATAATCCCGTTAAATAATGTGAAAAAGCTGTTTTTTATTGGAATAGTAACCTGTTTTATTAAATTAACAACAAAGTGACAAATGAATGCTTATATAACCGGGCATTTTGGCTAAGTTTGCTGTTTTTGGGTATTGAAATCGATAGAGAATATTGTTTTTTTGAAGTATCCGATAACAATTTAGTGTGTATGATAGCAGATATAAGTGACAAAGAGGTCAGCGGCCTTTACAAAACAGGTATTATTCAGCAGACAGCCTATTGGTCCGCTGTGAAAAAGATGCAGGGGATAGCGTCTAAAGCGTTTAATTTTAAATCCAAACGTTCGGATCTTTATATAGGAGTTGAAGAAGATACTTACTTCGTGGGGGATCTGTTGATTATAATCCAGACGATAGATCACGAGCATAGCATAGCTTATGTACCGTATGGACCTGAAATTGAACCATCAGAAGAAAATCAAGGCCATTTTTTAGAGCAACTTTCCGAGAGTTTACGTGGGTATCTACCTCAAAACTGTATTATGATACGTTATGATCTGTCCTGGGAATCACATTGGGCGAAGGATGATGATTGTTATGACCTTTATGGAAATTGGTTGGGTGTTCCGGAAAAACGGATTCAGGAAATGCGTTTTAATTTTAATACGGAACATTGGAATTTTCATAAGGCAAATACGGATATTCTTCCTTCTAATACCATTTTTATGAACCTTAGAAAAGAGGAAGATCTCCTGTTGGCCAATATGAAATCAAAGACGCGTTACAATATTCATTTGGCTGAAAGGAAAGGCGTAAAGGTTCGTTCTCTTGGTTTAGAGAGTCTGGAGATCTGGTATGAGTTGTATCGGCAGACTGCGCTTCGCAATAATTTTTTCTTGCACGATATCAACTATTTCAAGATTGTACTATCTGCCAAGGCAAATGATACGTTGTCGCCAGCAGATGTTTATTTATTGGTTGCCGAGGTGGACAATCAACCTTTGGCTGCAATGTTTCTAGTAATTGCAGCAAATCGGGGAACCTATCTTTATGGTGCCTCCGCTTCCGAAAATCGCAATTATATGGCGACTTATGCTTTGCAATGGCGTGCGATGCAGGTTGCAAAGGAAAAGGGATGTACCGAATATGATTTCTTTGGTGTATCTCCCCAAGCTGACCCATCACATCCCCTATACGGACTTTATAGATTTAAAACTGGATTTGGAGGTGAAATCTATCATCGTATGGGGTGTTGGGATTATCCATTAAACAAAGAAAAGTATAGATATTACGCCTCCATGGAGTTTAAAAACCAAAGTTATCACTTGAGTTAAGCATTAAAATACTTCACCCAAAGTCAGTCTTACCCCACGGTGATTGGTGCTAACACCATAATCTATGCCGATGTTGGTGCCTGAATTTTTGTTGAATTTAATTCGGGCACCTGCACCTGTACCGATGTTCCAGTCTGCAAACATGCTGTTTTTGGGGCCGTTCACAGTCGTGAAATTCATAAAAGCAACAAAACCAAACAGCCCATTTCTGCTGATGTCACGACGATATTCTGTTTCCAGATAATACAACGATTTACCACGGAACCGACTTACGGGAAAACCTCTTCCAGAACTGTTGTAGGGATCCCAACCCAAATTGGGTAAATCAAGATAGGGCGCTTTACTATTGAAAACAGTCCAGAAAAAGCTACGCACAGCAATCATATTTTGCTTATTCGGATCCTGGGTCAAGCGATGATATCTCCTGATTTCGACGAATAGAGACTTCCAATTCTGATCACTTCCCATAAAAACCGGATTTACGCGAAATTGTAAATTGGCATAATTGCCGGACCAGGTATTAATAGAATTCGCGCGCGTATCATAAATGAGGTTGAGACTCAGCCCCGAAGAAACAGTATGATCTTTTAAATCCGTGCCATAGGGATAGGAGGTGTAGTCTGCAAGCGGAATATCACCGGTAGATTTGATATTCATCCGGTAATCCAGGTCATAACCAATTCCCATAAACAGTCCCCCATGTATTCTTTTCAGGGCGTGTTGATATAACCTAAAATAGCTATAGTCCAAATTGATCTGCTGGTCACCATGATATTCTTTTCCGATTCCCCAGGTTTCATGCGGGTATTTTAATAGTCTGATATCACCATCAATCACCCAGGTATTATCTTTTAGCCAGACATAGGAGCGGATGGGGAGTCCAAATCGCTTTCCAAAATTTGTATAGGGCGTGAAAGTGACTTTCGACATATAGGTACTCTTACGTTCACCTAGGTAGAATCCGGCTGTGGTACTTGTGATCAGCGCATGCCCACCTCCCGGAACGTTTGTTGAAAACGGCAAAAAAGAAAAGTAAAACTTTTTTCCCGTGCTATCGACCGACTGCGGTGGCTTTATTTTAAGGATTGCTTTTCCAATATCGATTAGGTCGCGCTGTTTACTTGTATCTGCAACATGTTTGGTAATCTCTATTTCATTGACCGGTCGTTGTGCGTATAATTTAGATTGGTGTATCACCAACGAAACCATCAAAAGGGTAAAAATAGTATAAGAAGTATGTCGTCTGTCGTAGTGTGCCATGAAAGCACGCAATCTAAGAGGAATTGGACAGAATTGCAATATTCTGTGCAATAAATTATTCTTTCTGTGGAGTTTTACCGATATGTCGGCAAAGCTGAATTTTTATTCACCTACAAAAACACGGCATTTACCGATTTTAATGTAATGTTAATCTAAATGTAATGGAATCAACACATGAGTTGTCTTAAATTTGAATCAGAAAATAAATGAAAAAAAAGCGCAACAAATTTAGGTTGCGTGCGACTATAGAATAAGAAAATATACTAATACATTATAAATAGAAAAGATATGAAAACTTTAGTAAAAACATTTGTGGCAGCAGCAATGATAGCAATCTCCACTTGCTCAATGGCTTCGATAAAACCGGAAGAACGTAATTTAATCACAGCTGATTTGGCTATTGATGAATACGTAGGTGCAATGACAGAAGGTCAAGTTGCGAACTTAGACAAATTATTTACCGTTGATTTTAGTCAAAAAATATGCGGTAAACAGGATTTAAATCATAGCCGTTCAGAGATGATTGAGTTCTTGAAAAAACAAAAAGGAATAAAAATGAATTGCAAAACGACAACGCAGATCGTTGAGGAATTGCCAGATTATGCCATTGCAAAAGTGACCATGGAATTTGATGGTTTCTCCAAGACTGATTTGATTACGCTTGTGAAGGAAAACGGCGCTTGGAAAATTTCTAAATCGGTCAATTCTTACAAATAGGAAATCATTGTCGCAAATTTAAATCATTCCGGGGGAAATGAAGCGGTCATAAAATAACAAAAGAGGCTACTTTTAAAGTAGCCTCTTTTGTTTGTGGAGCATATCAGATTCGAACTGATCACCTCTTCGCTGCCAGCGAAGCGCTCTAGCCAAATGAGCTAATGCCCCTTCTGTTTATTCTGCCGCTAAGATAATACCTTTTTTGTAAAAACAAAATTGCTTTTTTTATTTTTTTAAGCATTATTATTTATTGCTTCTCATTAAGCAATTCTTCGGTACGTTTTATCTGTTGATTATCTCTCCATGCATCATGTCCCGGGATAACCATTTTTACCTGTGGATATTTCGCTAACAATCTTGCCAATGCCGGCTTCCAGGCTTTGACATCACCATCACCGATAAAGCCTAAGTTTTTGGCTTCTGAACTTTTGATGAAGCAACCCCCATCAAGAATTTGATAGTCCGGAAACCAGACAACGACATTGTCCAACGAATGTCCCGCCCCAAAAAAGTTCAGAACGAAGGACTGACCACCGACCCTATAGGTTTTATTGATTTTAACGAGATGTGTAGCCTGCGCTTTATGATTTGCCTTAAGCAGATCGTTGGTCATTTTTGTCGCATAGGTTGGAATTCCCATATGATTATAATATGCAAAGCCTCCCGCACGGTCCTCGTGCCAATGTGTGGCATATACGGCAATGACAGGTAGCTGATGCTTTTGTTTGATACTGTCCAAAAGCGGTTGATATTGTGTCGAGTCCCAAGGCGTATCAAATAGAATAACACCTTTCTTGGTGATTAGATAGACCGCATTAGCGGCATATTTGTTACCCTCAAAGGTATTGTAAGTCGTATAAAGATATAGCTGTGAATTGATCTTTTCAATGGATAATGGTTTTTCCTGTGCGCGCAAAGATGGCAATACACAGCAAGAAAGACCGAGAAGTAGCGTGGCTACTTTGGCGGAGAAGAGCGAAATAGTATTTTTGAGCATAAGTAAATAAACGATTGTTCTGAACGAATATTGTTGTGTTGGACCAGTAAAATTCCTTTTTTCTAGCTACAATGATCTAACGAAATCTTCTCGATGTGGCGTGAAAGAATCTATCAATTCGCCTTCTTCAAGGCATTCGCAGCCATGGATTAAATCCGGGGAGATAATGCAGGAATCACCTACGCCTAAGATCTCATCTGTGCCATCAATGTGGTACCTGAACTTTCCGGCGCTGACATAAGATATTTGTGTATGGGGGTGTCGGTGTAAGGCACCGATCGCACCTTTTTGAAAACGTACTTTCATTAACATCAATTCATCGTTATAGACTAATATTTTACGTTGTACACCATCGCCTAGATCGGTCCAGCTCTGCGCTTTATCGTGTAGGAATATCTCACTCATTTTAATCACTTTTATTTAAAAAAATTAATCAACAAATCTCTATTGCCAATGATAGGAAATAAATATGACTTTTGTAGCTCAGCTTGAAAAGTTGTTGAGCGGCGTCTGTCGTTAAAGAGAAAATAACCTGATTTATCCGAGAAAAAGCGGATGACATCTAAAAACTGATCGGTAAAGTATTTGAAAAAACTGTTACTTTGTGTCTGATCAAAGCGAGTGTACTGATATGAATTATTTCGACGAACTTATTTCCCTATTAAACGAAGAACAGCAATATGATAAGATGCAGCATGAAGCATTATTGTTGCAAAGCAGTTTAAATGAAAGAAGAATGCAGGGGGTGACCTGGTTTCCTATTCAGATCACCGACAGTGAACTGGGACGAGGTGATTATCTGTCCGTTAGTTTAAAAAAAACAAATCACCTCGATGTTGATCATCGGTTCCGTTTTGGGATGCCTGTTTCTCTATTTTCAAACCATGACCCAAAGGTGGACAGAATAGATGGTGTTATATCTTCCGTTAATAAGGAAATTATGCGGATTTCATTTCGTATAGATGAACTTCCGGATTGGAGCAGAAGGGGAAAACTTGGTGTTGACTTATTGTTTGACGAACATTCATACCGCGAAATGGCCAATGCATTGCGACAGGCAAAGGAACTCGCTGCTGATCCAGGACGTGGTAAATTGATTAGAAAGCTTATCGGCGGAGAAGTGTTATGCACAGAAGAAAAAGAATCATTTTTTGAGCATCCGGACCTCAATGTCTGCCAGAATAAGGCTGTTCAGCTGGTCTTGGATACGACAGACATAGCACTTTTACATGGCCCTCCAGGGACGGGGAAAACGACAACATTGATAAAGGCGATAGCGACGTTATTAAAGAGCAATAACAGGCAGATACTCGTCGTAGCACCGAGCAATACTGCGGTTGATCTATTGACCGAGCGTTTGGATGCTGCGGGCATAGTCGTCACACGAATCGGTAATCCCGTTAAAGTATCTGAACATCTACAGGAGTTGACGCTTGATAGCAAAATAGATCGCCACGGCGCAAATAAGGATATAAAGTCTTTGCAAAAACAAGTTCGAACGTATACGGATATGGCTCAAAAATATAAACGTAATTTTGGCAAGGCCGAACGGGAGCAAAGGAAAGCATTGTTTGACGAGGCTTATAGAATTCGTAAAGATGTCGATAAGATTCAGGATTTTATCGTGACGGATATTCTCGATCGCTCTCAGGTAATAACGGCGACGCTGGTAGGGGCGAATCAAGATGTCATCCGAAGTCGTTCATATGAGACGGTTGTTATTGATGAGGCAGGTCAGGCGCTGGAGCCTGCTTGTTGGATTCCGATATTAAAGGCCGATAAATTGGTGTTGGCCGGAGATCATTGTCAGCTTTCGCCAACAGTGAAATCAAATAATGGTATGGACAATAAGCTTAGCCATACACTTTTTGAGAAGCTTGTCAATCTTTATCCCCAAGCAGTTTCGTTGCTCGATACCCAATATCGGATGAATGAACAGATCATGAATTATCCTTCCTCAGCTCTATATGGAGGTATGTTGAAGGCTGATCGTTCGGTGGCGCATTGGACAATAGCAAACGATTCGGAACCGATCGTATATATCGATACCGCTGGGGCGGGGTTTGAAGAAACCGAAAATGATGGAGCGATCTGTAATCTCGGGGAGGCCCGTTTTCTGAAATCTCATTTAAAGACAGCTATCGCAAGTTGGCGACAGTCTTCTTCCATCGAACAATGGCCTAGTGTTGGGATTATAGCACCTTATCGCAAGCAAGTGTCCATATTACGGGAAATGTTGGAGCAAGATGAAGAATTACAGCCGTACGCTGCTTTTATTAAAGTGCAAACCATTGATAGTTTTCAGGGACAGGAGAAAGATATTATTTATATCAGTTTGACGCGAAGCAATACCGAACAACAGATTGGATTTTTATCCGATGTGCGCCGGATGAATGTTGCCATGACAAGGGCTAAGAAAAAGTTGGTTGTCATTGGTGATAGCGCAACGATAGGGATTCACTCGTTTTACCAGCACTTTATTGCTTATGCAGAAAGTCTCGGCCACTACCATAGTGTTTGGGAATGGGATATTGCGGAGATGTAATAGAAAAGAGGGACTGTAGAAAAATTCTTTTCGCAGTCCCTCTCAATTTTTATAAAGAGGTGAAATTCATCCAGTCAGCCTTTTCGTCATAGTTCATGAGCGGCTCGGCATTATTGTTATTGGAGAGCTGACCGACCAACATGTACAGATCCATACTAACATGCTGACGGGCAATTTCTGTCATTTTATCATTAAAACCAGCATTATTGATTTGTAAGACATATTGGAAGCAAACGACACGGGCAATTATTTTTCCTAAGGTGACCATCTCGCGCTGTTTAGGTTGAAGCGGGAAGTCGAAATTTAAAATGGAGGAGAAAAACGGAGCCGCAAGTTCGGTTGCAGGATTTATTTTCAGGAATGAAAGTAGATTGTTCTCCTTGCTTTTGCGCATCAGTTTAGCAATCGCCTCCGCAACCTGCGAATAGAGCATCTCGTTTGAACCTTCAAAAATCTGGAAAGGTCTGCTATCGACTAAACCGCGTCCGGCAACATGATCCAGTCTATAGCCATTTGCGCCGGACAACTGTACGCAGATCTGTGCAGATTCGTGCATAAGATCTGTTACCAGCGCCTTGACGCTGTTGGCGTCTACACTGTGGCCTGAGAGATCATTCTGAATTGAACTGATCGAACTACTGTATGCACACATCGCCGAACATATCGTAAAAGCTGCCTGTAAACGGGACAATTGAAACTTCACAGCATCCAATTCATTTAAAGGAATTCCACTGACACGTCTTTCGGTACAATGTTTCATAGCCTCATCCAACATGCGCTTTATGAAGCCCATACCCATGCCCGGAAATTGAAGCCTGCTTCGATGCAAGGTGTCCAACATGAGTTTTATACCAGTGCTCTCCGGTGTTAAACGGTAATCTGCCGGTACTTTGATGTCTATCTTATTGATGCCGTAAGGAATGGCATATAGGCCAAGGCTATTATACTTTTTCAGTACTTCAATTTTCTGCTCTTCGATGGAATTGTCGGTCACAAAAAAATCTATATCCCGTACAAGCTCACCATTTTCATTTTTCTTTCGGGCAGTAACCAGCCAAAAGTCTGCAGCACCTGTCAAGCCTTGCCAATGTTTTTCTCCCTTGATATGATATTTATCTCCTGCTTGTTGGTAGGAGGTACGCATATTGAGGGCATCGCTTCCGTAAGCTTGCTCTGTGATCATCAATCCGCCCATGGCATTATTTTCTAAAAATTGATGGAATACTTTTTCCTGAAGTAAGGTATTACCGTATTTAGCAAAAGGCTCCAGGAATAAAGCGATATTGATACCGAAGATCAAAGACAGTGAAAGTGATTCATAAGACGCCGCCGCAAGCACTCCTAAACATTCTTTTACATGTAGGCCACGGCCTCCGTGATGCTCGGGAATAGCAACAGACAATGGTCTCATCGCCATAATTTCACTTAAGAACTGCGGCGGTAAACCGCGGGTTAAACTCAGGTTGTTGTAGTCGTACTCTGTATGGAATAAGTTTGATAATCTTTCTTTGAAGTTTCCGATAAATAAATCGAAATCTTGGGCCTTGTTCGTGTGTTCTAAAACGTTAGACATCGCTATATTAGTTAAATGATGAAACATTTGCAATAGTAGATGTATACGATAAAGCCTCAAAAGACAGCTATGAATTCTCCTACATCCCAATCGCTACACAAAAATAAACCATATCGTTGTGATTGGTCTGTCCACTTCTGTATAAAAGATAGGACAAATCGTGCATATTCAAAAAATATTAAGTTGCTTTGTTTCGATAAGAAGTGGGGGAAATTCCTACGATTTTTTTGAATAAACGGGAGAAATAAGAGGGATCAGAAAAATCTAGCTCATAACAGATGTCGGCAATGCTTTTATTTGATTCAAACAGAAGAAATTGACTATGCATGATAAGTACTTCTAAGATCAGTTCTTTAGAGGATTTTTTGAACACTGAAAATACACAGCGATTCAGGTAATTGGTCGACACTGCGAGCTTATCCGCATAAAAAGCAATATGCTTTTGTTTTTTGAAGTTTTTGTGCACAAGCTGTTTAAACATCATTGCAATTTCCTGTCTTCGGTTGAGCGCCTGATTTGAAGAAGATAGCTTAATAATCTTTAATAAAAGGGATTTTAGCAAACTTTCAAACAATTCTTTATAAGGCGACTCAGAAAGTAATTCGTTGTAAAGTAATTTGAAGAGTTCGTTAAGATCTGTACTATCTTCTGTAGATAGGTTAAGCAGAGGCGAAATATTAAAAATATTCAGAATCTCCTGTTCCCTAAATATGGAAGTCATGGCATTGTCATTGATCAGTACGCAATGTCCCTTTGCCGATTTGTCAACAGATTTGATCGTCGAAATATTGCCGTAATTGCTAATGAGAATCGCCGGTGCTTTTACGACATATTCTTTAGCTCCGATCTTGTGTTTAAAATAGCCTTCTGTTATATGTACCAAAAGGTTATATCCCAAAAAAATAGGAGGGGTGGGGAATTTGATATAAGGGGCAATTTCACTGAGCTGGAATATTTTAACTGGGGACTGCTGGTACCTCAGGTGTTCCAGACTACCAGTCATAAATCTATCTACAAACTCACCTGCGTTTACCTGCTTTTCCATTGTCCATTACCTTTGCTGTCAAAATCTATAAGCTTTTCATCTTCTTCCGTTATTACGAATTGTTGTAAACGGATATTGACTAATATCAGAAGAATATCCCAAAGTTAGCGGGATAAAATAGGATTATCAATATGAAAGGGTTGACTATCTTCGGAATTGGCTAGATATCGCTATAAAAGCAACCAAGAGATTATTCCAGAACTCCTTGCGAACAATGAAAAATACAATGGAGCATTTGTAAGTGCAAAATCCTGTATCTGGGTATGCCTGATTAAATGGGATTTGAAAAAATGGTGGTTTATCATTAGCTTTAATCTTTAGTAAAAGCTAAAAAAGTCTGTGTCTCAATGACTATTTTTATTGTAACCCAAAGAATTATGAAAATTGTATTTGTTTTTATCTTACTGTTTTTTTCGTTTAGGGCGATTCGCGCCCAAAACCAACTGGATTATTGTAATGATCGCATCCGTACCGGAGCAGAACAAACCGAGTGCTATATACCCTACCTCAAAGATAAACGGGTTGCAATTTTGGGCAATCCATCTACAGTCATCCAAAACAGGCACCTCGTAGACAGTCTGCTCAATAGGGGAATTAAAATCGTAAAAATATTTGGACCCGAACATGGGTTTCGCGGGAATTCCAGCAACGGAACGAAAGTCGGGGATGAAATAGACCCAGCAACCAAAATTCCGGTGATCTCGCTCTACGGAAATAAAAAGAAGCCTTCGAAAAATGATCTAAAAGATATTGATGTGTTCATCTTTGATGTACAGGATATGGGGGTAAGATTTTATACGAATATTAACACACTTCGCGACATTATGGAAGCCTGTGCCGAAAATGAGAAGGAACTTTTGATTTTAGATCGTCCGAATCCAAATGCGTATTTGGTCGATGGTCCTATCTTGGATACGAAATATAAATCGGGTATTGGTCAGTTTCCGGTTCCGATTGCTCACGGAATGACAATCGCTGAGTTTGCCCAGATGATTAACGGCGAGGGCTGGATGGCAACGACAAAAAAATGTAAGCTAAAGATCATACCCGTAGCAGGATATAATCATCAAATGTTATACAAGCTTCCGGTTAATCCTTCTCCAAATTTAAACACCGAACAGAGTATTCTCCTCTATCCGAGCACCTGCCTTTTTGAAGGTATAAAGATAAATCATGGAAGGGGGACGGATTATCCCTTTACAGTTTTTGGAAGTCCGGTTTATAAAGGTATATATCGCTTTTCGTTTACACCAGTGAGTAAAAAAGGAATGAGTGAAACTCCAGTTTTTATGGATGAAGAATGCTACGGCTTAGATCTGCGTGAATATGATTTGCAGAAGCTGGTGGACAGTAAGAAAATAAATCTTTCATGGATGCAGGAGCTCTATCGGAATTCTCCTGAAAAAGATAAATTCTTTGATCAGTCATTTTCCAAGCAGATTGGCAGTATAGAAAAATTGGTTGGTGTTGATTCCTTTCGGCGACAGATAGCAGAAGGTGTTTCGGAGGAAGAAATTCGAAAAAGCTGGGAGCCTGGATTAACGCGTTATAAGGAAATGAGAAAGAAGTATCTTATTTATCCCTAACCTATTTATCCATGCCGGAAGCTTTTGCTTGGAGTTGTATATTTACCTCTCAAATGTGATGCATGCCTACCGCGCGCTTATTGGAAATTACTGTTTAACCCTGAAAAATAAATGATGTTTGATCGAAGATATTGCTTTTGTTTTGTTGCGTTATTATCTGGTCTTATCGCAAACATGAGCGTGGCCTCCGGGCAGCAGCTAGGGCGAAGTGCGGACCGGCTTAATTATATTGCTGCTGCTGAAATTCGTTCACAGCCAACGGAAAAATGGAAATTTCAGACTCAAGGTCAACTATATGCTTCCCCTGTAGTTTTTAAAGATAAAGTGATTGTGGGTTCCTGTGATAGTAACCTCTATGCACTGGATAAAATAAATGGTAAAATAATATGGAAATATAAAACAGGTGGGGAAATCCGTTCGACAGTAGCTATTGATTCAGGCCTTTTGTATTTTGTATGCTCAGATGGTTTGCTATATGCTTTAAGCACCGAGACAGGGCAAAAACGCTGGACTTTTGCCACCAATGGCGAAAGAAAAAAGGATGCCTGGGATTATTTTCATTCCTCACCGACGATTAGTGAAGGGATTGTTTATTTTGGATCTGGAGATAACCATATTTATGCCATTAACGGTAAGACGGGTGAGCTTAGCTGGAAGTTTCCTACTGGCGGCATTGTCCATGCTTCACCGACACTGACCAAAGATCGGGTAATGATCGGAAGTTTTGATGGTTACTTTTATTGTTTGGAGAAAAACGGTAAGCTGCGTTGGAAGTTTAAAACCGTTGGTGAACGTTATTTTCCAAAAGGAGAAATTCAATTTCATGCCATTACCGCTGATAGCTCGGTCTATTTTGGCGCGAGGGATTTTAATGTATATGCATTGAATGTCAACGATGGAACGGGATATTGGATATACCACCAACCGGGGAGCTGGACGGGCGTGCCCAGCTTATCAGGAGAAAAGGTGATCGTAACGATGTCAGACTCCTACAGTATATTGGCTTTGGAAAAAATACATGGTACAAAACTGGCTGAACCGGCGGTGACCCTAAATACTTTTAGCAGCGCCGCCGTTGCCGGTTCGAATGCCTTTTTTGGCTCATTGGATGGGATCGTTTATAAGTTTGATGTTGCGAAAGGCACTACTATGCCCATTTTTCAGACAGAATCCAGTAAAAGAAATCGCCATCTATTTGTGGATGGAAAAGGAAAATTAAGGGCTGATTTGCAACGGAAATATGCAGATGATATCAATAGGTTATTTACCGACTATTTACAAATGGGCAGTATTTTTTCCACAATCTGGATAGAGCAGAGGACACTTTATTTTGGAGCTGCAGACGGTGCTGTTTATGCCATCGAATAATCGCCGTGTGATCGTATTTTGACGTTGATTTATTTTCTTAAAATTTTTTCCATAGATTTACCCTTCGCCAGTTCATCAACCAGTTTATCTAAATAACGAACTTTTTGGACAAGAGGATCTTCAATATTTTCGATACGATAGCCGCAAATAACGCCGGTAATCTTTGTTGCATTGATATTGAAACGGGGCGCCCGGTTGAAAAAATGTTCAAAGTCTGTTTTGTCGGCGATGAGCTGTTGTAAAGCCGGCATATCATAACCCGTTAGCCAAAATATAATTTCATCAACTTCTTCCTTTGTGCGGCCTTTTTTTTCTGCCTTTTGTATATAATGTGGATACACACTGGCAAATGACATGCGATATATTCTAGTATTGTCCATTTTTCTTTTAATGATCGTTGATGGTTTTTGCTAATTCACCGTTTTTTTGAGCATAGAGTTTCTTTAAAATATAATTTTTCCTGTTCTTTTATCAAAAGTAATAGTTTTGTTGGGGCTTCCATAAAAAAGTGTAATGCGAAGTGTTGTATCCGTTTCTGAATTGAAAATGATGTCTTTTGTGTTTCCTATTCTTATCACTGTCCCGTTATGATTTAATGCATTGTCGGCACAGCTAAAAACTTTTTTTTCAAATATTCCCTTTTTTTCAATTATTTCTAACCAAGGGGCGGATAAAACACTATACCCAACGATTTGGGCTCGATAATTTTCGTCTAAATCTTTTGTCATCCGCAGGCCGAAAGGAGACATGGACAATATCAGGGTATAAAAGGGTAGCATCATCGGCAGGATGCTACAAATTAATCCCAATATTAATCCAGACAACATAATCTTTGCCAGTATCTTTTTCCAGAAGATGACAATCACAAGTATACTCAGTCCTAGCCATGTCCAGAAAAGTAGGACGTCACTATAATAACCGATTAAACTTATCTTTTCCAGGTAGTAAGCGAGCATATCTATACTCAGTAATAACGTAATAATAATATATAGTAGCTGTATATTTCTTTTCATTATAGTGATTTGTCGTTTAAAACAGGTCTTCTTGTGTAGATTTTGTTCATATCGCTCCTATGCTTGATTCTATTATAACAGTAAATATAGTGAACGTTGGCGTAATATAGTTCTTTACCGTTAGATGTCTATCGGAAAGAATCTTTGATATTAATTGATAAAGATGATGTAATAATTTTTAAATTATAGTCCTATCTTTATAGGATACAAAATTGTCATAAAAAATGAGTTTGAGGTACAAACGTAATAGCATTCATATAAAAGAAGGGGAGCAGCGACGCATTCAGGATTTTCGGGTGCTTATTGGGGGCTGCGGTATTGGTAGTTATATCGCTGAGTGTTTGTTGCGCATGGGATTTGAAAATATGATCATCATTGACGGCGATATTGTCGAACTGACAAATCTTAATCGCCAGAACTATGTGGAGGCTGATATCGGGGTAAATAAGGCTATTGCTTTAAAAGACCGATTGATGGCCATTCATCCAGATGCAAAGATCAGGGCTTATCCCGAATTTCTTGATCCCAGCAATTTGTATAGCCTCGATTTGACCTGTGACGTAGCTATTAACGCCCTGGATTTCTCTTCAGATATTCCTTTTTTATTTGATGAATATATGGCACAAAAAAATATCGCTGTTGTTCATCCCTACAATTTGGGCTGGGCGGGTTTTTTAACTGTTATTACACCCGAAAGCCGTAATTTGCGGTCTTTGGATAAAGAGCACAATGCATTTGAGATAAATGTAGGGAAATATATTGTCGATAGGCTACAGGAAAAAAATATTGATACAAAGTGGCTGGAGAATTTTCTTTCGGAATATGGTAAAATCGCAGTGGAATCTCCACCGCCACAGTTGTCATTGGGTTTATATTTACTAGCCGGAATGGTTTGCCAGGTTGTGTTTAATATCGCAACGGATAAAGAGATTAGGGTGTTTCCCGAATCATATTACCTGTCTATATATGAGTAAAATAGCGTTTAATAATAGCAATAATTATCCTATTTTTGTATAATATCAACGTCTCTGGAAGGATCTAATCAACAAATCTATAATAAAGTATTTTTGAATTTCAACTACATGAACTGGACGCCCGAAAATTATTACTTTACCAAACTTAATAGTGACGAACTGCCTGAACTTATTCATTTTTATTTAGTTACAACGCAGGTACACTATAAATTAGATGAATATTCCGAACAAGATTATCAAATGGACTATGAGTCTTTGATCGGGGAGGATAGGGTCTTTTTTGATCAATCTATTTATTATGTTCTTCGCAGTCGGAAAGATAATGGGATCCATGCTTCAATTCGGATTACCTATTGGGATAAAGAAACCTGTTTGCCAATTCAAAAATTATTCGATATTAAAACCGAAGATCTGTTGATATCGGGTATTGATAATTTTTGGCACATTGGACGTTTTGTTATCTCTGGCAAAATTATTGGAAATCGGATTAATATTCTAAAAAAAATGCTTTTTGATGCTTTTTATGGTCCTTATAGCTTGGGTAGCGGTTTAATAATTGCTGAATGTGACCGAAAAGTAGTGAACACACTACGTAAGTTGGAAATTGAATCTTATCAACTGGGAGATCCGATCATTTACTTTTATTCTGAAACGCTGCCGATATACATTAGGTCACAGTGGCTGGAAGCCTTCATTCAAAAAAATACGCTTTCACAATTTAGCAATGGAAATGATATCGACATTCGGAAATTTATGGCGATGTCAAAAGATATGCTATTGGATTCTAAAAATAGTTTGTTGTGAAAAATCCGTTTAAAAGAGAGACAATTCGATTGCTAAAGCGGTAGCTTCGGTGATGCTCTTTACCTTTAACTTTGAAAATATCTGTTTTTTATGAAATTTAACGGTGTCAATAGAAACATAGAGCCTGTCTGCAATCTGATCCATTGTAAGCCCTTGTGCCGAAAAAATCAAGATATCCTTTTCTCGCGGTTTTAATTTTACACGCGGTGTTTCCACCCAGATATCTTTACCCAGATCATATTCAAATTGTCTTCCATCTTCATCTGATTTAAACCTGATGTTTCCGGCATTTGGATGTGATGATATAGAAACTAAGCAAAGTGCAATCCATGGATTTGCGTTGTTGTCTAAAAGTAAAGGTTTCAATTTGTGGTTTACCAATAATGGTTTGCTGCCGGGTTGCTTCAGATGAAAATCGTATGAGATGGAATACTTTAAACGCTCTTCGGCGGCTAATTTATCATAGAAATCAAAGCCAACATCATTTATTTTCTTTAATAAATGAAGATCATTTTCTGGAACATTACTTACATAATGACGATAGCCCTCTTTCATGACTTCCTTGGGGGAACTTCCGCATAAAAAAATGGGATTGTCAGAAACAAATAAAAAACTCTTTTTTGAGTAATCTATCAAATAGATGCTTTGATAAGTTAGTCGACTTAATGATCTTGCGAAATTAATAAATGCGTTTACGATCTCATAATCATCTTTGCTAAAGTTGTCTTTAACATGTATCGGCTTAAAAAAATCTTCAATTTTTATTTTCATAGTGTAAATCACAAAGATGATCTATTGTCGCTTCGAAATTTCCCATTAGACTAATATTATTTTTGCGCGTAAATTACAATAATAAGCTTTCAGTCTAAGGTAATTAACAAAAACAGGTTTTTCTTACCTTAAGTCTGTTTGGGACTTTGGGTAAAAGAGTATCTGATTTTTCTTGTTAAACTCTTGTAAAATAGTTGACTAATATTCTACACAAATGGGTAGAATATTAGTCAACATGATAAAATGTTGTATTTTACTTTGTATCTTTAATTTTGTCAAAGCAATTAATATGATATAAATATACTCTATTGGATTCAAATACCCAATGGTTGGCTTTGCTTTTAATGGAAATTTTTAATGCGATACCAAATCGTAACAAAATAACTCTAATTGTTTCAATCCTCTTCTTCTGATGCTAAATGATCATGCTATATTTTATGCTGTGGGCATTAAAAAGTATGATAACTACTTGATTGATCTCTTTTAATTAATTATTTCATGTATATACATTTTGTTTTTTTCTTGTTTGATATTATTGTTATTTATGGTAATATTGTATACTTTGTCTAATATTTTAGGTGTTTATTCTGTTTCTAAGTATTTTTTTAGTTGTTTTTTATGTGTATACAATGTTGTTTCTAGGATGATCTGCTTTATTGATAGATGGTTTTTATTTTTTTCATCTTCATTCTGATACAAGCAATAAGTAGAAACGAGTAACTGGCTGAACAAAAAGACTCGCATATTTTTTATTCTAAAATCCATCAATTATGAAAAAGTATTTTCCCATTACCATTCTCACGGGCTTGTTGTTGATCTCAGGGCGATTTGTTTTGGGGCAGGAGAATACTGTTTGGCAACTGGGGAACCCAGATGGCTCCAGTAAGGAATTCGCCTTGGCTCCCCATGATTATAAGGAATTTCTCGGACATGATTTTGGTTATGAGGATAAATACTTTATTGTCGGGCAGTCTTGGTTATCCCGGGATCTTCCCTATGTGTTGCCCGGACCTGCTAATGAATGGGGTGGAACAGGCGGAACTTCTGGTCTAAGAACCCACTTTTTGAATTTATACAGTGTCTTAAGTGGAAACGTTGAAAATGGGAAATGGGCCCTGGAGGTAAAATTAGCAAATAACGATCCCAAAAATAAACCAACCCTACAGATCGCAGTCAATGGTAAATCTTATAATTACGAACTGAAGAATGGGGACGGGCCTGTCGATCCGGTAGGTACAGGTTCGAAGCCCGGAGCTTCTACGATACGGATCGCGTTACCCGAGCATCTAATTTCGGAGGGATTTAACCAGGTTACGCTTACTGTAATAAAGGGAGGATGGGTTGAGTTTGACTCCTTTAAATTATTGGGACCTCAACAGGTGAAATTGCTAAGAGATTACACTTCCATAATCAAAAGGGTATGGCAATCGGATTTTGAACTGAAAAAAGGAAACGAGCGCATACAGTATATGCTCGTTGATCTCTTGAAATTGAAAGATGATGAGCGTATAAAAGTGTTGTTGGATGGAAAGAAAATCTATGATAAAACTCATGAGAAGGGCTTATCTCGGCTTGAGATTCCAATGCCTTATGTATCGAAAGAGGTACGAAGTAAATATGCGATATATATCAACGATAAACTAATTCAAACATCTTCTATAAAACGATCTCCCAAAAGATTGGGTGGGGTTTCGGATTATGTCAACACCATGATAGGGGCTGCGCATTCTAGATGGATGCTGGCACCTGGTCCATGGATGCCATTTGGAATGGTGAAGATCAGTCCGGATAACCAGAATATTGGTTGGCAGGCTGGTTATGAACCTTCAATAGAATCTATTGGAACATTTAGCCATATACACGAATGGACAATGGCTGGACTAGGGACATTTCCGACAGCAGGCCAATTGAAAACTAGTGTCGGAGACCAATATAGTACGCATTCAGGTTACCGTTCGGCAATAGATAAGGTAAGTGAACAGGCTCCATTGGGGTACTATTCCGTTCATTTACTTGACCAGGATATTAACGCAAAGCTAACCGCGGGTACACGATCCAGTTTTCAGCAATATACTTATCATAAATCGGATACCGGACGTGTGATGATTGATCTTAAAGTAAACGGGGAATATGATTATAAGATCAAAGATCTTTCCCTTAAAAAGGTCTCTGATTATAAGGTTATTGGCTACAGTAGCCAGTTGTCCGAAAATGTCTGGTCTACCGATGCAAAGCAAGATTATGTAGTCTATTTCGTCATGGAGTTTGATAAACCAATTATCAATTTCGGAACTTGGCATGACGGTAAAATAACAACTAAGTCTGATCTGGTTGCTGACAGTGCTCAATTTGCCGGTATGTATGTTGAATTTGATGTCCGCAAAGATAACGAGGTACAATTGCGGACCGGGATTTCCTATGTCAGTATCGCCAATGCTGCAGAAAATCTGAAAACAGAACTTTCAGATCCATTTGGATGGTCTTTTGAACGTGTGGTCGCCAACCAACGTCAGGTTTGGAATGAATTATTGGGGCGCCTGGAGATAAAGAGTAATGACTATTTGGAAAAAGAGAAGTTTTACACAAATATGTATCGAACCTTGGCTAGTCGTAATACATTTAGCGACGTCAATGGGCAATGGCGGTCTTCGGATGAAGAGATCAGAACGATGAAACATCCAGAAGATCTGGCCTTGGGCTGTGATGCTTTTTGGAATACATTCTGGAACTTAAATCAGTTTTGGAACTTGGTTACCCCAGAATGGTCAAATAAATGGGTGCGATCACAGTTAGCTATGTATGATGCCAATGGTTGGCTGGCAAAAGGACCGGCTGGGATGGAATATATTCCAGTGATGGTTGCTGAACATGAGATTCCTTTGATCGTGGGGGCATACCAGATGGGAATACGTGATTACGATGTCACAAAGGCATTTGAAGCGGTACAGAAAATGCAGACAACGAGTCCGCTGAAATTTGAAGGTGGCTTTGCTGGTAACCGGGATCTGGATGTTTATCTGAAGTATAAGTATGTGCCTTATGACCTGGGCCGTTTCTCAAATTCCCTGGAGTATAGTTTTGACGATTGGACTGTAGGACAATTTGCAAAATCCTTGGGAAAGGAAAAGGAATACAATTATTTTAATGATAGAGGTAGCTGGTGGAAGAATGCGATAGATGTTAGAAGTGGCTATGCGCGGATGAAAGATGCCAAGGGTGAATGGTATCAGGACTTTGATCCATTTAAATCTGGAGCCAATCATCATTATGTTGAAGGAAATGCATGGCAGTTGACATTCTTTGTACCTCAGGATATCCCAGCATTGGCTAAAATGATTGGTGAGGATGTGTTTCTAAAGCGTTTGGAATGGGGCTTCGGAGAAAGTGAAAAATGGCGGTATAATGGACCAAATGATCAATACTGGGATTATCCGGTTGTACAGGGAAATCAACAGTCTATGCATTTTGCTTATATTTTTAACTGGTTGAACAAACCATGGCTTACACAAAAATGGAGCCGGTCTATCGGTGAACGCTATTACGGACAGGGTATTTCTAACGCATACCTGGGAGATGAGGATCAAGGGCAGATGAGCGCTTGGTATATCATGAATGCCATAGGACTATTTCAGCTGGACGGAGGGACACGGACAAAACCAATTTACGAAATTGGTAGCCCGTCTTTTGAAGAAATTAGAATTAAGCTGGGACGGCAATATGGGCGCGGAGATCAATTCACTATTAAAGCTAAAAATGCAAGCAAAAAGAATATGTATGTGCAGCGCGCAACTCTAAACGGTAAACCGCTGCAGACATTCTATTTTGACGCTTCGGAATTGCTAAAAGGAGGTGAACTAGTTTTGGAAATGGGGGATAAGCCGAATATGCAATGGGGCTTGTCACATTAATCATGTATCACTGAGATGGGCTTTAATGGGAGATTATATCTTCAGATTGTAGCTTTCTGCAACCAACGGCACCGATTGTTAAAGTTTGGTTAAACATAGAAGAACTGGATAACAAAGCTCGGGGAATGGCGTTATCAATGTAGTTTTCATAATTTAGGTTAATAATTGGTTAGTTAGTAAAAATCCTGAAGTTCCCCGCTTCAGGATTTTTTTGTTGCATGATCTTTCTCCTTGAATCTAATCCGCATTAGCGTCTGTGTTTTGATCATATTACTATCCTTAAGCTAACTAGGAGCTTGATGAATTCGAATCTATTTTTACTCTTGCTAAATCCTATTAACATTTGTAAAATGATAGATATAAGTTTAGCGGATATTTGTAAATCTTTGGTATTATCTGTAGTATTGTGACCACACTAAAAAATGTGCAATCTGCTGTTTATTGTATCAGAAAAAAGTAGATTGTCTTTATCAAGATGATATGATCAAGTTTATCCGTTATTTTCTTTTGGGATTATTTGTTTGGGAGCAAGCGTCTGCGCAAAAACTGCCAACAGACTATGTGAATCCTTTTATTGGTACCAGTAACTACGGCACGACCAATCCCGGTGCTCAGGTACCCCATGGTTTAATGAATGTGTCTCCCTTTAATGTGATGGGATCATCACTTAATGCCTTCGATAAGGATGCACGTTGGTGGTCTACACCTTACGAACATAGCAATAGCTATTTCACCGGTTTTTCACATGTCAATCTAAGTGGTGTAGGTTGTCCTGATATGGGAAGTTTGTTACTGATGCCAACTGCCGGAAAACTAGAAGTTGACTACCATCAGTATGGAAGTACTTATACACAGGAAGAGGCCCATCCGGGTTATTATAGCAATGTGTTAAAAAAATACGGTATCAAAACCGAAACATCTGCAACTGCTCGTGTGGGATTATCTAAATTTACTTTCCCTAAAGGGCAGGCTAATATTCTGCTTAATTTAGGTGAGGGACTGACGAATGAAACCGGTGCCACAGTTCGTTATGTCAGTGATACGGAACTTGAAGGTTCGAAATTATTGGGTTCATTCTGTTATACCAATAATCAGGCTGTATATCCTATTTTCTTCGTGATGCGCGTGAATAAAAAGCCTACAAAGAAAGGATACTGGAAATTTCAGCGTGCGGGCGAAAAATGGGAAAACGACTGGAACAAGGATGCTGGTAAATACAAAATTTTTACCAACTATACGAACCAATTATCTGGAGATGACCTTGGCGCGTTCTTAAGCTTCGATGTCCAGGAAAATGAAAGTGTGGAGGTTCAGTTGGCCGTGTCTTTCGTGAGTGTTGAAAATGCCCGAAAGAATCTGGAAGCCGAGCAACCTAGTTTTGGATTTGAGCGGGTCAGGACACAAGCTTCATCTCTGTGGAATAATGAATTATCAAGAATTCAGGTTGAAGGAGGTACTGAAGATCAAAAAACGGTATTTTATACGGCTATGTATCATGCCATGATTCATCCAAATATTTTACAGGATGTGAATGGCGAATATCCGGCTATGGAAAATAGAAAGACCCTTGTCGCAAATCATAATCGTTACACCGTATTCTCTTTATGGGATACGTACAGAAATGTACAGCCGCTCATGTCGCTGGTCTATCCAGATAAACAGGTAGGAATGATTCGTTCCATGATTGACATTTATAAAGAAAATGGATGGATGCCTAAGTGGGAACTTTATAGCCGTGAAAGCTATACCATGGACGGTGATCCAGCAGTACCTGTGATCGTAGATGCCTGGATGAAAGGCATTCGGGACTATGATATAAATACGGCTTATGAGGCTTTTTTGAAGTCGGCGACAACAACGGATTCGACGAATCGAATCCGTCCGGACAATGCCGATTATGTCAAGTACGGTTATGTTCCTCTTCGCGATTCTTTTGATAATTCAGTTTCTCATGCGATTGAGTACTATGTTGCTGATTGGAATTTAGCGCAGTTGGCCAACTCGTTGGGAAAAACTAAAGATGCACAAACTTTTAGTAAGAGAGCACAGGGGTACAAACATTACTATTCTCCAGAATATGGAACCTTTAGACCTATTCTTCCCAATGGATCGTTTTTGACGCCTTTCAATCCATTGATGGGGGCTAATTTTGAGCCTAACCATGGTTTTCATGAAGGGAATGCCTGGAATTATAGCTTTGCGATACCATTTGACATCCCTGGTTTAGTCCAATTGATGGGCGGTAAGAAGAAATTTGTGAACAGATTGCAGGCCACCTTTGATAAGGGGTATTTTGATGTGACCAACGAACCTGACATGCTTTATCCACATGTTTTTTCGGAGATAAAAGGCGAAGAATGGCGTACACAAAAATTGGTTAAGCAGATTTTGGATAAGCATTTTACGAATAGCCCGAGCGGGATACCAGGCAATGATGATACAGGAACAATGTCGACTTGGGCATTAATGAATATGATAGGGATTTACCCTTTTTGTCCCGGCAGACCAGATTATACGATCGTTACTCCGGTATTTGATAAAGTAACTATTCAGCTTGATAAAAAGTATTACCCTAAGTCTGATCGTGTGACCATTAGACGCCAAAAAGAGGGCAATGGAGAATTCATCAAAAAAATTATCGTCGATGGAAAGCCACTAGGAGGTTTTAAGATAAGCCATCAAGTTTTGGTCAGTAGCAAAAATATACTGATTGTTACCGGAGACAGATAAACCACAATGCAAATTAAAGAAGCTATCTACACGATGAAATATATGAAATACCTGGCATGCACAGGTTTATTGGGGATCTTGGCTTGTGCGTCACAGAAGGACTCCGCAGAAGGTTCGTATGTAAAAGCTGTTAATCCATTTATTGGAACAGATTTTACGGGTAACACCTATCCTGGAGCACAATCGCCCTTTGGTATGGTGCAATTGAGTCCGGATAATGGATTGCCCGGTTGGGATCGTATTTCGGGATATTTTTATCCCGATAGCACAATTTCAGGCTTTAGTCATACCCATTTAAGTGGGACGGGAGCTGGGGATCTATATGATATATCGTTTATGCCAGTTACATTGCCTTACCATGAGGCTGAGGCGCCTTTGGGTATTTATTCCAAGTTTTCACATCAAAATGAACAAGCACATGCGGGATACTATAAAGTAAAGCTGACAGATTACAATATTGATGTGGAGCTAACGGCAACCCCACGATGCGGTATCCAGCGTTACACATTTCCTGAAGCCCAGTCAGCTATTTTTTTGGATCTGAAAAAAGCGATGAATTGGGACGCTACCACGGATTCCTATATAGAGGTGGTCGATTCGGTCACTGTACGTGGCTACCGATTTTCTGAAGGCTGGGCCAGAGGGCAACGTGTCTATTTTGAAACCCGATTTTCAAAGCCTTTCCAAGCAGTTCATATAGACAGCTCGGCAATACAATCAAGTGCTGACAGCATAACAAAAATGACCAAACGTATTGGTACGGCTTTCAAGGCACGTTTTGATTTTAAAACATCTACTGGTGAACAAGTAACGCTCAGTACAGCCCTCTCAGGGGTAAGTATGGACGGTGCTTCCAGAAATCTGAAAGCCGAGGTGCCAACAGATGATTTTGATCACTATTTAAACCAAGCTGAAAATAGCTGGAACAATGAGCTTGGTAAGATTGCTATTCAGACCGCGGACAAAGAAACTAGAGTAAAGTTCTATACAGCATTGTACCATTCAATGCTGGCCCCTACCATATTTGGAGATGTAGATGGCGCTTATTTTGGCGCGGATAGAAAAGTACATAAGGCCGAAGGTTGGACCAATTACAGTACTTTTTCGCTTTGGGATACCTACCGTGCTTCACATCCTCTATTTACTTATCTTGATCCAAATCGGGTAAATGATATGGTGAAATCATTTATTGCGTTTTACGAACAGCATGGTCGCTTGCCGGTATGGAATATCTATGGCAGTGAAACCGATATGATGATTGGTAATCATGCAATCCCAGTTATTGTGGATGCTTATCTGAAAGGAATAGGTGATTTTGATGTCAATAAAGCACTGGAAGCTTGTGTGGCAACAGCAAACATAGATAGCTACAGAGGTATTGGGTTGTATAAAAAGCTGGGCTATGTACCTTATGATGTTTTGGATAAATACAATGCGGAGAACTGGTCTTTGTCACGCACACTTGAATATGCATTTGATGATCATTGTATTGCGGTTATGGCGGATAAAATGGGAAACAAGGCGGTGGCAAATACCTTTTTTGCAAGAGCAAAAAATTATAAAAATGTCTATAATCCTGCTACGTCATTTATGCAACCCCGGGACAGTCATGGAGCTTTTGTAACGCCATTTGATCCGGAAGAATACAGTGCACATATCTGTGAAAGCAATGCTTGGCAATACTTCTGGTCTGTTCAACACGATATCCCGGGATTGATCGATCTCGTCGGCGGAAATGAGCGTTTTGGGCAAAAATTGGATAGCATGTTTACCTTCCATCCATCAGATACCAGTAAACTGCCTATCTTCAGTACGGGCATGATCGGACAATATGCACATGGAAATGAACCAAGTCATCACGCCATATATTTGTTTAATGCAATTGGGCAACCATGGAAAACACAGCAATATGCTGCTGAAGTGATGGAAAAACTCTATCTAAATAATCCGTCAGGATTAAGTGGGAATGATGATTGCGGACAGATGTCTGCTTGGTATGTATTCAGTGCGCTGGGTTTTTATCCCGTAGATCCAGTGAGCGGAAGGTATGAAATCGGTACACCATTGTTTGAACATAGCGAATTTAAACTTGCGAATGGGAAAAAGTTTACTATTAAAGCAAATCATGTAAATAAAACCAATATTTACATCCAGTCGGTTACTTTGGATGGAAAACCTCTTGAAACAAGTTATATCACACATGAGCAGATCATGTCCGGAGCCACCCTTGTTTTCCAAATGGGAAGCAAGCCTGGTCCGGTGTGGTATAGAAAATAGCCGGAAGCAATATCATTGTTTTTGCCGTCAGAACCTCCAATAAGTTAACAGTTATTGGAGGTTTTTTTGCGAATAGCGATACTATTCAAGGTTTTTATAAAAGTAGGTTGTACTACAGGGGGTACCATTAGGAAAAAGTGCATAATTGGGAATGTTTCCCACGACCTTCCAGCCACATTTTAAGTACAAAGCATGAGCCGGGCTATCTGTTACAGTATCTAGTACCAGTAGTGATTTTCTCATTTTTTTTGCAATTAATTCAAGATGTTGCAATAGATTTTCCGCTATACCAAGACGTCGAAAAGCGGAATGCACCAACATTTTTGCCACGTCCGCCCGATGCGGCTGATTTTGGGGAAGGTCAATTTGTAATTGCACGGTCCCAACGATCTGGTCCGAAGAGCTGTCTTTTGCAACAAGTAGCACTGTTTTTTCTTGCTGGACCTTTGCCAGGACATTGTTCCAGAATTCACTCGCTTTTTCTTCGCTTATGTCCTGCATAAAGCCTACAGAGGCCCCTCCTTGGACAATATCCAATGTTAAAGCCACCAGGTCGGAAACGACGCTGTTATTTACTTCCTTTAGTTCTTCAATGTGGATACTTCTCTTTTCAGAAATATGCATAGTTATTTTATCATTTTTATTAACGTGAAATAATTGCTTTTTAATTGAGAAATAGGATGACTGCTTCATGATGCAGGGCGGCCATCTGATAAAATGTTTTTAGGTCTTCGAAGTATTGAAGCAGATATTCTAATGCATTTTCATCATCCCAGATATCTGGGTATATATCTTTTTCAAGCATGGTAGCCGAGTCAAAACGTTGCGTTAGTTCATCTATAGAAATTTCCTGTAACGCTAAATCTATCTGTTTAGTTTGTTCTATATCTGTATAGGTTGCTGGGCCATAGCCCATGTCCTGATTGCGATCGACGTCATTGGGACCAACTAATAGCCAGGATAACGGTGGAGCAGCCTGATCGTATGTGCCAATTGATTCTCCTGTCAATAAAAAGAAAATACCTTCCCAAGCTTTATCAATATCTATTAAATTGTCCAAATGTATAGCTTCTTTGCTATATACCATTTTTCTTAATGAACGACTATCAGTGAGAAAACTATTCAATGTTTCCAAATTGACACGAAGGAAATTTTGTACCATGCTCATGATCTTTCGATTTTGGTTGACCGCTTTTTGTTTTCTGGCTTACAGAAGGATGTAACACTGTTGGTTGTATTGAAAATACGATCTGCAGAAATATTAATTATTGCTCCGTGTAAATGCAAAATAAATAACATAAAACCACCCCAAGATACCATGGATCAGTGCCCAGAGAATAGATTTATTGCGGTCCCACGAAGTGACGACGGCAATGACAGAACCAAGTCCAATTCCTGATTGCGTAATTGTTTGGGTCGTTGAACGGCTAATTTCTTGTCCGAAAACCATGCTCGACATTCCGATGAACATGATCAATAAAGCTAATTGTTTCATCTGTATAAATTCTTTATAAGTGTTGGTCTCATCGGTATAAATGAGCTCGTTTCACTCGGTTTGAATAAATCATGATGGTTTCATCGTATTTTATTCAGTTCTTTTCGTTTTTTGATTCGTCATCGATTTTCTTGATTCGTCCAAAATTATCGGTCTTCTGATTTGGTCTATATTCTTTTTCTAAGTTCCGTAATTCTTCCTTAAGAAACAAGCTGTTGCGCTTGACTTGTTTTACAGTATTTGCTAATCGGGTAATTATTGGTGGTATCGTTTGGGTAAAATTGTACCCAAATGATAGCGAATCTTAAAAAACAGGTAACGAATATTAACTGCCTTACAGAGCTTGTTTTGAAAATGCGTTATTTGTTGAAAAATTGAGCTATGAGAATTATTATTTTGACATTAATCATCAGTACATTCGCATTGACATCCTGTGGTGGTAATTTGGACTTCGGATATAATGAGAAGATTGCCCGCCTTTTTTATAGTTGTAAAGAAAAGTTGGATGAAAGCTACAATAAATTGCTGGAAGGAGAATATGATGCGGATAGAACGGATGAATTATCCTACGAAATGAAGCTTAAAGAGGTACAGGCGCTGAGCAGCTATATCAAAGGAATAAAGAGTGAAGTTAATGCATTAAAGCCTAGTGAGGCTGCGAAGAGCTTCCATTTGACGACAATAGCTTACATGACGAGAATTACAGATGGTTATGGTACGTTGTTGGTCAAATATGTGGATGAGCAGAAAAAAGGTGCCAGACAGGCCTTGTTAAGAGATATTACTGATGAAAAAGCTAAAATAGAAGTCTTGGCAGATACTTGTTTGGAGAAACAGGTTGAGTTTTTAAATAAGGTGGGGATAAAAGTTGCTGATGCGCAATAAGATAATTAATGAAACATTATTTTTAGCCAATGAGAACGTGCTTAATAATTGATAAAGTTTATTTAATGCTGGTTTTATTTCTACTTGTTATCTCCTGTAAAAGTAAAGCCATAAAACAAGCTATCAGGCCTCCCGATCAACTGGAAACTGTACGACCGGATTGGCTAGCTCAAAAGTATGATCGAGTAATGAATATTGAAGATCGTCAGGTAGCACGATTAGAGGGCAATTATTTATTGGATTTGCCATTGCAGTTTAATGCAGATTCAATAGAAGTATTTTATTTGAGCGCAAAGATCCCAATAGAACTTTTTAAGAAATCATCTGCATTTTATCCTGAATTACAAAAATTTATTCTGATTGTTCCTGATTGGAAGTTTTACAATGAAGTCAGTAAAACGGCTTCAAAAAGTGGAAGGTGCGTGGAACCAGAAACGACAAATTTTTATTATTATATCAGACGGGAAGAGGACATTGTAAAAGTTGATAGCGTTCGGCTTGGGGGATTGGAAAATCCAGTGATTGATTTTGCTAAACCTACGGTGCCCGAAAACCTATTAACAGTATATTGGAAGGAAAGCTATGGTTCTGTCTGCTGCCCTCGTGATCCCATGTGGGATATCGCTGATCAGGATAGCTCTTTTATCCGAAGTTTTGAGGAAAGAAATAAATTCAGGGTAACTACAGGCCGATATATTCAAATGCAAGGAAAAGAAGGTGAAAATAGTATATATTATACATTGCCGGGATTGACAACAGCACAGCGATTGCAATTTTTGCTTGAGAAGCGTGCACAATGGAGATTAAATAGCGAAGCCAAGAAAATACCACTTTCAACCAACTTGTTTACACCTCAATTGCAGGAGATGATAACAACAGGTTTTAACAAGCTTGAAGAAATGCCGTAGCAGATAAGAAAATAATGTTGAGTCGAAGATTTCCGTTTTTAAAATGTACCTGTTCAAAGTATAGGGGTTATATAACAGTTGATAAATAAGCATAATTTTGAAATAGTATGAGAATAAACAATCCATATAAAATTGTAGGCATAGTGGCAACAATTGTACTTATAGGCAGCTCCTGTCGGGGACAGGAGGCAACCAAAGCTGCTAAAGGAGGTGTTGAAGACACTGTTTTACCTATCGGTCAATTAAAGGGAAAGTATAATGCGATAGAAGATATCTGGGAAAATCCAGATACTGCTTACGAACAATTTATACGATTTGATGGCGAAAGTCTAGCGACTTTCCATCGAACGGATGCCAATGGCGATTTAGGAACTGTTGGCATAGTTGATAAAACAGGAAAGGTTATTGTACAGCCTAACTATTTCAGTACTACGACAAAACCACATTTTGGCTTTTTTGAAGTACAAGATAGCAAACAACGTGTAGGGTTGATCAATGAGAAAGGCGTGGAGGTTGTTTCGCCTCAGTATGAGTCTATCTTTTTGGATGCCAGTCTTATGGCGATTGATAGTACAATTATCAAAGTTGCGAAAGATGGCAAACAAGGATTTATTGATTATAACGGTGCTATTGTGGTTCCTTTTAAATATCAGGTTTTGGATGTTGCGGGTAAAAATAGAATCATGTATATGGAATCACCACAGCATTGGGGATTGATGGATTACAATAGCAAAATAATGACCGATCCTGTTTTTACATTTAGCAATATTTTTGTCGACGGAAAAATGGTGTTGCAACAGGCCGATGGCGAAGAGTATACACTCTATGAAGACGGGAAAATCGTTAAGAAATAATTGTTGCCTGAAATAAGAAAGTGCTATTTCCAGAGTGGGAATAGCACTTTAATGAATAGACTGTCTTTATGATTGTGTACATTATAGACTAACGAGTGATTAGTTAATCCAGTAGCTGTATTTCAAATATTTTGTCCCAATTTTTTCCTGTAAGAAAAAAGGTATTTGATTTTTTATTGTACGCAATTCCGTTTAATACATCCAGATCAACATGTTGTGTCACGTTTTCCCGTAATTTGGAAAGATCGACTAAACCTTCGATAGCCCCTGTTTTCGGGTCGATGATACCCATAACATCTTCCATAAAGAAATTAGCATAAATCTTTCCTTTTACCCACTCCATTTCGTTTATCTGGTTAACGATTTTCTCATTTGTGGCAACACGGATATAATCAATTTTAGAAAAGTCATTGGGATTGAGTAGATAGATATTTTCTGAACCGTCAGACATATACAAATTTTTACCATCCGAGGTCAGTCCCCATCCTTCCATGTTTTTGAAATATGGCAGTGTTTTTATTGTCTTTAGTGTTGCTATATCATAGACATAGGCAAGATTGCTTTTGTACGTCAATTGATATAATTTCCCATTTAATATGGTTGCACCCTCACCAAATATTGAATCTGCTAATTCGATCTTTTTGATTGCTTGTCCTGTTGTAGGATTGACAATGCGGATACTTGACTTACCTTTATTTCCACTTAACCCAACGCCATTGCCTGTACTTTCCATCAAGTTGTCTCCAAAGAACTCCAGTCCTTGTGTGAAAGCTTTGATATCATGTGGGTAGGAATTAACTATTCGGTACTTTAAAATTCGAGGTGGGTCTGATGGCAGATAGTCTATGTTGACTGTATTTTCTTCGGATTTTCCAGCATCAAATACAACCGCTTTAATGATTTGCTTGCCAAATTTCTCTCCTGATAATCTATATGTTACTTTATTGTTTTCTGTGACTTTAGCAATCGGGTTATCATTGATATAATAAAGGATGGAATCAATTTTTAAATTAGAAGTATTCGTAATCTGAAACGATAATTCTTCATTTGTTGTATAATCTTGTTTAATCCCCTCGAAGCTAAAGCTTGGGGTATTTTTTGGTAAGTTATCTGGAGACGGTGATGTGGATTTTTTACCGTTTTCTCCGCACCCTATAAAAAGAGATGCTACTGTTAGCAAATATAGTAAAGAGCTTGTTTTCATTTTTGTAAAGCTTGAAGAGCGTGGGATTTGTTTATACTTAAAGAAAGATAAATATAATTTCAAAAGAAACCTAAATCATTGCTGAAAAAGATTCATTGCGAAAACAATGAAAGGTGTTTTGCACTAAAGTAGTCCTGAAGACCTTGTTGCGGGCATAGCTATACAGAATATGTGAGAGGATAGAATCTGGAGCAGCAGAATTTTGGTAATTAGGTTTGAGCGACACGAAATAATTTCGTGGGCTCAAACCTTTATTGTTGTTTCTATTGTTTTTTATCCCACCATACTTTGGACAAAAAGGAATCTCCGTTCTGCATTCTGGAAACAGCGTCTTTGAGATTTGTTTGATTTAATTCAGCCTCCTCACTGGAGTAAATAGCTCGACGCGGTATCTGTCTATTGGTGGATCCCGGATTTGGACCAGGTGTCAATTTTGGATAACCTGTACGTCGCCATTCGGCAAATGCTTCCATATCTCTGCCAAATAAACTTATCCATTTTTGAGTAGCGATTTTCTCCATCTTTTGTTCGTCTGTCAATCCATTTAAGTTAATGACATTTTGCTCATAGGATGAGGGAATGGAAGTTAAATTGTATGGTGGAAGGGCAAAGGCTGCTTTGACGCCATCTGTAAAAAATGATTGTGCATTTGTACTTGTCGCGCCCCAACCTAATAATGCAGCCTCGGCTTTGTAAAAACAAATGTCTGAGTAGGTCATTGCATAACTTGGTATTGGAGCAAAATTCAAGCTAAACCATGTTGACTTGTTGGCCGTAGAGTAATTTGCTCTGATCAGTTGAGAAAGTTCATTATCGGTTAGTGCTACTCCAATTCCTTGATAAGTAGTAACACCGCCTATAGTAACGGGTTCTGCAAGTAGACCTAAACGGGGATCATTATACTCCTTCAATTTGTTTACCAATGTGTTGGCTAAGTACCGTAAGTCGGCGCTCCCAGTAGTCATCTGCCGTAATATAGGATTTTGATTCTCGGCTTGTGCGTTATTGAATGTAGGAACAGCAGCATTATCGCTGTTACTTGAGATTAACCCAAGTGGAGAAGTCATTGCTTCAGTAACGGTTTTTTGCGCTAATGAGAGGTTGGCATAACGCATTCTCATGCCCAATTTCAGTTTTAAGGAGTTTCCGAATTTTTTCCATTTATCAATATTACCGCCATAGAAAAAATCAGAGGAGCCATAAGATTGATCGCCAACGGTGAGACGTGCCAAAGCGGCGTCAACCTTTATGACCAGTGCGGGATAGATATCCTCTTGTTTGTCAAACTTAGGAGTTCGATTAATCTCTCTGCTATCTTTTGTAATTTCCGAATAGGGGATGTCTCCAAATAGATCAGTCAATCGTTGGTATAGATAAACTTCATAAAGTTCGGTTATGGCCAGTTTACTTCTACCTTCGGGACTTTCTTCTTTGCCACTGAGCTCTTTTTTTATCTGAATGATGTTTCTGAGCAAGGTAAAATGCTGCGACCATATCAGGTTTTCTGGTCCTTCAAAATAACGCGATACTGGTACTACAGGCCCACCCGCCCAATGCTGGATCCAAGAGCCAAACTTATTGTTTGGAAGTTCTCCCGACTCCTGAAACGTACCATCACGAAGGATTCTAGCCATAAGCAATGCGGGATCTATTGTTGTCACTGATGTTGGTGGCATATTTATTTTTTCAAAGTCTTTCGTGCAGGCACCAAATGTTGCTACGGAGACAAGAGCGATAACAAATCTGTTTTTTATCATTTTCGTTTTCATAATTCAGTGTTTTAAAGACCAACAGTAAGGTTAATGCCAAAGGTTCTCATCATAGGTAAGGAAGTAGATTCGATACCTATGGAGCTATTGTTTACATTGAAAGCAGAAGCTTCTGGAGAAAAACCATCTGTTTTTCGTTGGAAATAGAATAAGTTTCTACCATATAGGCCCAGTTTCAATGAATTGATCAAGCGATGTGGCATCAGATTTTTCGGGAATGAATAAGAGAGACTGATTTCGCGCATTGCAATATAACTCATATCATTAATCATTTCCTCAGATACCATGACTTCTTTGTCACTAGCTACCATATTCCAATAATCCTGAGCATTCACCTGTTTACTGTTTTTTGTTCCGGTGCTTATCCAATTGCCTGCGCCATCTTGTTGTGCAACCATTCCATCAGCGACATAGGTACCCTCACGTCCTTCTAACGTTTTTTTGCTCGTACCATAAATTATTTGTTCTCGATTGGACTGTGAGAAGATCACCCCCCCTTGACGAATATCAACAAGTGCGTATAAGTTGAAGCCTTTGTATTTTAATGTGTTGCCGAAACCGCCTATCCAATTTGGCTGCGCATTTCCAAGATCTGTTTCCACTCTTCCTGCAGTACGTAAAGGGAGCCCAGTCGTTGGATCAATTAATCGGTTTCCATTTTCATCCTTAATCCATGCAAATTGGGTCCCAATAAGCTGACCAAATGGCTTTCCTACTTCGGCGACAACGTTGATTCCTCTATCTGTTGCTAAAAGGAAACTTTCTACACCAGGGTAAAGCGATTCAACCTTGTTGCGGTTTCTATTAAAGTTAAACGTTGTATTCCATTCAAATCCTGATTCGGTTTTGAAGGGAGTGGCCCCCAGTACAAATTCGATCCCTCTGTTACTGATTTCTCCGGCATTGATGCGATTTTTTACGTAAAGACTTGATGGTGCTATCGGTACATCTAGAATCTGATTTTTTGTTTTTGCCTGATAGTAAGTAAAGGATAGCGAAAGTCTATTTTTTAAAAACCTGAGATCTGCACCAGCCTCGATAGACGTGGTCAATTCATTCTTTAAGTCGGGATCAGGGATAATTTCGGTATATGAAGCCATCGGTACACCACCGTGTGTATATTGATTCAGACTATACGCGCCCGTTAATTGGTAGGGGTTTCCGGAGCTACCTGCCTGTGCCCAAGAAGCTCGGATCTTGGCGAAAGACAGCGCATCTGACTGCCATTGGAATGCATCAGATAGCACAAAACTGGAACTTATCGAAGGGTAGAAAAATGAATTGTTATTTTTGGATAATGTAGAAGACCAGTCATTGCGCGCCGAAAAGTCGACAAACCAATAATCTTTATAGCTAAATTGGCCTGAGAGGTATACCGAATTGATTTTTGACTCGATAAGATCGAATATATAGGTATTCGTAGTGGTATTATTGATGACAAAAAGATTAGGTACGATAAACTGATTACCAGCGTTTCCTGTCATGCGCAGATATCGACTTTGATGACTTGCCCCCATATTAGCGCTGAGCTTAATGTTATCCGATAAAGTGAAATTAGAGCTGGCAAGGATATCAAAATTATCTTCGCGGGATCGGATAACTTCTTCTCTGATATCGCCTTTTCTGTTTAAGCTCTGATAGGTATTGATCGGTCTATATCGGAATCGCTGATCGGTATAGAAATCGGTTCCTCCTGTTGCTGCTACTTTGAGCCAGGGAGCGAAGTCATAGCTTAGGCGGAGTAATCCAATGATGCGATCGCGGCGATCTTCGTTGTGATTTTCATGGATTGTCCAGAAAGGATTAGCCGTGGAACTATTCGTTGCGTAAGTTTTTTCCAAACCCTCCGTTAAACCGGAAAAACCAAGCTGCCTGCTTATCTCCTGTGCAGTCCACTTATATTGGGACATGATATCATTCCCAAGGCTTCGTGGTTGACTGATAAATAAATAGGCTGGATTATCGGCTGCATCAGCCAATGTTGGTCTATTGTTTCCTTTCTGAGCGATGTAATTTGCTTTTACATCAATATGAAGTTTGTCCGTAATTTTTGCCTGTGTGCGTAAACCAAAATTATTCCTTTTTAAAGTATTGGTCGGGATATATCCCTTCACATCTGTGTTGGCAAAAGAAAAACGGTAATTTATTTTTTCATTACCGCCGTCTACGCTTAAGTTATTGACAAATTGCTTTTCGGTTTGGAAAAATGAGGCATAGGTATCAGGTTTAGGCGTTAGCTGTAGCACATTTCCATAGGCATCTTCATAAGTTTGCCCCTCCATTTTGGCTCCCCAGCTGGCACGTGTTGTACGGTCCCGGCCTGCACTCATTTTTGGGATACCACTGTAACCGTTTTTTATGGCATCACTCATGGAAACGATGGTTCCGTCGTCTTTTCGGAAGTGCGTAAATGTGCCGTTAAGTCCTTGACCATATTCATTTTGAAAATCAGGGAGTACCAGACCGTTTCCAAAGGAATAGTCGGTACCATAGCTGAAACGTGTTTTGCCGGCTTTTCCTGATTTTGTTGTAATCAGGATGACACCGTTACTTCCTCTTTGACCATATAGCGCTGCGGCATTGGGCCCTTTTAGGACGGACATGGTCTCTATATCTTCGGGGTTAATATTTCCAATACCGTCGCCATAATCTGTACCACCGGATTGGTTTGGTGCTGAAATGTTTTGATTATCAATCGGTACACCATCGACTACGTAAAGCGGTTGACTATTGCCAACAAGTGAGTTGTTGCCACGAATAACGACTTTTGAAGATCCTCCAGCACCGGAAGCGGCACGGCTTACTTGCACACCGGCGACCTTTCCCGAAAGTGCATTGGCGACATTTGTTTCTTTACCCTGTGTCAATTCATCTCCTTTTAGCTCCGCAACCGTATAGCCCAGGGCCTTTTTCTCCTTTTTAATACCTAGTGCAGTGACAACTACTTCTTGTAGATTTTCCGATACCGATTCCAGACTAACATTGATGGCTAGCTTATCTCTTTCAGAGATGTTGTAATCTGTTAGTTCCTTGGTTTTAAATCCGATGGAGGAAATGGTGATTTGGTATCCTTGACCAGCTGGGATCTGATCAAAAGAAAAGGTTCCATCTGCAGCGCTGGTCGTAGCCCTTTTGAATTTGTTAGTCACATTTTGGATAGTGACCGTTGCGGAGTATATGGGCTTACCCGCTTCGTCGCGGATGACGCCGTTGATCGCTGCCTGCTGTTGTGCATGAACGATTTGATAACTGGTTGCCAAAAGGCCCATTAGTCCAAGACGTAAACCCCAGTTTACATCAGCACGGATATTGGTTCTTAGCATAAACATGGTTAGTAGGCCATGTTTGGAAGGTAAATAATTGTGCATAATTTATGGATTAAATAAGTAAATTATATTTTATTCTGTATGGTTATAATAATGTGGTGGAGTTCTTGTATATCTGATAGTATTTTTCGGAACACGGACGGATCATCTTCATAGGTGCCACTGTAATATTTGTCTTTGATAGCTTCGGAATCAAATTCAAGCTTGATATTATAGTTTTGACTTATAATATGTAGTAGATCTTTAAGGGCTAGATTTTTGAATATTAGTGTATTTTGTTTTTCGGAATAAAAACCTCTTCTGTTGAATTTGGAAGAATTCATCCGTTCTTCGGCAATAATTTGAAGTTGTCCATGATCGATGGTTATTTCTTCATTTGGTATAAATTCAAGGAGCAGAGGAGGGGAACCTGTTTTATTTTTTAGACTCTTTAATTGGATACGCCCTTCAAATAATCTGACTTTTGTTTGTGAAGATTTTAGCTCATCGACGCTGAATATTGTACCTAATGCGGTTGTTGTTAACCCAGCAGTATGTACATTAAACGGCCTTGACTTGTCTTTGGCAACAACAAACTTTGCCTTTCCTTTTAAATGAATATCACGGGTAGACAGCGAAGAAAAGTTATCTGCAAATTTAACTTCCGAATTAGGATAAAGTTCAATTTTTGATCCGTCAGGAACATCTATCTGCATCGGCGAATTGCCAGAATTAATATAATAGAAGTTGCTTGGGGACTCCAATTTCGGAGTTTGTTTTTTTTGGACAGAAGTAATCGTAGGCATATTTGTTGTTGTCTTCCAATATTGAAAAGATTCCCAGCCTAGTGTTCCGACAAGTAAAAGTATCGCAGCATACTTCAGTAGGGTATAGATCCATTGTTTTGTATCCCTGATCGTAATTTTTTTGATCAGGGATTGTTTGATTGAGTCATGCTGTTCAAAAGCTATATGTTCTTCTATATTATGCCATTCGCTTACTGGAAGCCAATCATCCAAATTTAGTTGGTTATTATCCAGTGCAGTTTGAACCGCTTTAACTTCTTCGGTATTTGCTTCTCCGCGGAGATATTTTTCGACGAGTTCTTTCGTAATCTTCATACATATTGATTACGATTGAAAATAGGGTATCCCCCAAAAGAAAATTAAAAAAGATTTAGCATCAGTATGGAGAGCAATAATGCTTTTCTGATCGCTTTTAGTGCAAGAGCAATTTGGTTTTCTACCGTCTTGGATGAAATGGAGAGTTTATCTGCGATTTGCTTATGGGATAGATTGGAATAGCGGCTCAACATAAAGATCTGTTTTCGCTTTTCGGGCAATTGATTGATTATATGTTGTAATGTGGTTTCAAGCTGTTTGGCATAGTAATCATCTTGTGGGGAATAGCGCTGAATGAGCTCATTTTCTGCCTGAAGAAGTTTCTTTCTGTTATATTCTTCTTTGATCAGATCCAAAATTGTTGTTCTTGCAATACAAAAGATCTGGGATTCTACAGTAGCGTCAATATTTTTTTCATTTAAGTTTTTCCAAAGCTTAATAAAAACACGCTGTACAGTCTCTTCGGCTAAATAAGAGGATCTGGTTTTATTGAACGCATATTGGTATACTTTGGGACTCCATTGATCATAGTATCCTTCAAATGTTTGGATATTTAGCGAATAATTGATTCCCATAGTGTAGACTTGGAATCTCTAATATAGCTAAACTAAATCATTTAATATAAATTTGGACAGCGTTTTTCTAATGGCCAAAACGTTAGTGTGATGAGACTTGTTTCTAAAGAAATCTGCAGTGTAACATTTTTATATTTCTCACCATGTTAAAATATTATTTGGAGGTTGAACTATTGCTCTAGTTTCAATTGTTATAACGTTATGAAGGCTCTATATTTTTCAGGCACAAGCGGAATTCTGTTGCCCTACAGGAACAAAAGCTATTACCCTAGAGATTTCAAGGATAGGAGCAGGCTCGCTGTATATAGTCTGTTGTTCAATTCTTTGGAGGTAAACAGCACGTTTTACAAGATCCCCCGCAGGGAAACTATTGGACGATGGTCTCAGGAAACGAGTGATAACTTTCGTTTTACTTTTAAGCTTTGGAAGGGAATTACGCATCAAAAGGATTTAATGTTTGACCATAGTGATGTTGTTAAATTTTTGGATGTCATTAGTGCTGTGGATAAAAAGAAGGGATGTTTGTTGATACAATTACCCCCATCAACCAAATTTTCCTCGCTGACCAATTTAGATAAGCTTTTAAGATGTATTGCAACTGATAAACGGAGTTTGGATTGGCAAGTATGCATTGAGTTTCGTCATCAGTCCTGGTATCGCATGGAAACAATGGCACTGTTAAATTCTTATGGTATGAATTTGGTATTACACGATAAAGATGGCAGCGGAATAAACAGACAATATATCGGTAATGATATGATTTATATACGTTTTCATGGACCAAAAGGTGATTATAAGGGAAGTTATGAAGATGCCGTATTATATGTATATAGTGGTTATATCAAAGGATGGTTGGCTGAAGGAAGAGAAGTCTATGTTTATTTTAACAATACCATCGGCGCTGCTATTGCCAATCTCAGAACATTAGAAGAATATATTAAAAGATTATAATATATGGATTGTTCAAAAGATACTCCCACGAATATATTCTTTCCCCATATAACCATCCCAATTTTCATGGTCACGCATTATGTGGTGATAGACTGTGGCTAGAGCCTGCATCTTAGTGAATAAAGGAATGCCTTTTCGGATACAGTCATAGTCTGTATAAATTCCATTGCAATCATTCCATTGAAGCCATTGGAGCAACTCTTGTCGTTTCATAAGTGAGAGCCGATCAAAAAGTGTTTTATCTTTTAAATCAAGCAGCTGATAGCGCCAATCCTTCCGTTGCGACTCCATTGCGATGATTTTTGGTAATTGATAACCGATAATCTGTTTGATGAAAGATTCCATAATTTGAGCAATTAATTGTTAAACATAAGTTGTATTGGACCATTGGAAATGCTATTAAACTGCTTTTTTGTATGATTGCGCAAGATCTCTCTATAGGTATATTCTACAGCCTTTGATTTGCAAAGAGGTTTTACACCGTTATCCATACATTTACGGTCAGTGTAGTTGCCTTTTGGGTTATGCCATTGTAACCAATCAACGAGTACCTCCCGATCCATCACTTCAAGTCGTTGAAGTAAACCATTTACTTCACTTTCTTTAAGTTGCTCACGCCAATCGGACCACATCGATCGTGATGTGAATTCTCTGTTTGCTCTGAATTTATTTTCCATCGTGTTTTTATACCTTTTTTGTCGGACTTTATTTAGAATATCAACTTTATTTAAATTACCAGCTTGCTTATAATCGAGTTTCCAAGTTTACTTTTCATAAATAACGCAATCTGTTGGAGTAGTTCAGGGCTAACTTCGGGGACTCTTTCCAAGTCCCGAATAAACCATTTTTGAATCACAGGATAATGCTTAAGAACGGGATCAAATTTTACGACTTCAGCCCTAGATGATTTACCTTCAGGATCGTAATATGACCAAAGTACAATAAAGATTGTATGGGGATCCTCATCCGGATAGGGGGTGTGGAAGCGAACAATATCGCCAACATGTAATTCCTTATTGTCAAATTCTTTTGCCTGTTCCATAAAGACCTTGTCTAAAATTGATATTCAAATATACTAAAAATATTAGTTTTGTAAAATTTTATTTATTTTTTTTGCTAAATATATTGATGGTCGAAACCAGGACGCTTTGGCTTCTTTTCTATCGATGAAAAATGAACGATAAAAGGGATTTTGCTTATCGGTTTGGTGGGTAATTTCTTTTTTTGAGCTAAACGCAGTTTTTACAACTGCTTATTCTTCGTAGAACGTAGACATACCCCAGCATAAGTGGATGGAAAGTAATGTGAGGCTGGAATAATTGTTATTATTCAACAATAATATACAAGGGGTCTTTTGAGGAGCACTTAAACGGAAGAAATAATGGTATCAGTTTTTCAGAAATGAAACAAGGGGTGTGAAAAATCGGTCGAAAGCTTCAATATGGGGCAGGTGTCCAACGTTGTCGAGTTCGACGAGTTTTGATCCTTTGATTTTTTGTCGTGTTTCCTTTCCTAAATATTGATACAGTCCCATTTTTGCGGCTACTTTAGGATCCTTTACGTTGGCTTTACCGATCGCAGTTCTATCTCGCGTACCGATGATGAGCAGAGTAGGTGTTTTTATATGCTGAAATTCATAAACAACAGGTTGGGTAAAGATCATGTCTGATGTTTTGGCATTTACCATGGCAACGATGGAATAATCCTTAGCTTTTGTCCAGCCTGTAAGTAGGTACACCCATTCATCATATTCCGGCTTCCATTTGTTGTCGTAATAGAATGCGCTTTGGTACTTTTTTGCAGATTCATATCCAGCTTTTAATTCCGTTTGAAAATTTTGGTCGATGGAAGTGTAAGGAGCGACAAGTTTCCAGTCTTCCAGCCCAATGGGATTTTCTAAAACAAGTTTTTCCACAGTTTCGGGATACATTAATGTAAACCTCGTGGCAAGCATTCCGCCCATGGAGTGACCAAGTAAGGCGACCTTGTCAAGCCCCAGCTTGTCTAATAGCAATTTTGTGTTTTGCGCTAGCTGCTGAAAAGTAAACTGATAAGCTGTGGGTTTTGAAGATTTACCAAATCCAATCTGATCAGGTATTATAACGCGATACCCAGTCGAATTTAGCGCCTGAATGGTTGTTTTCCAGTATGCTCCGTTGAAATTTTTGCCGTGGAGTAGCAACACGGTATGACCATTAGGTTGTTGCGAGCTGACATCCATATAGGCCATTTTTATTTCTTCACCCTGACTCTTTAAATTTAAGTAATGTACTTCATAAGGGTATTGATAATTATTGAGCATAATATCCAGTACAGGGCGATCTGTCTGCGCATTTGATAACGAATAGACGAGACTGAGCAGTACAAGAGCGAGCTGTTTTATCAATGATTTCATTTATGTGTTTTTTTAGTATACATCATCACTTTGGCAACTTTATTTTATAAACCTGATAGGGTAATTCAACTCGGTCTATGCCATTATTCCATTGCGGATCTCTGGATAGCTGTGCACATGAAAAGTAAAGATAACCATTACCATCTATACCCAAAGAATCCGGCCATAACAATCTGGGGTCCTGTGTCAATAAATGAATTTGTCCATCTGGACTCAGGTATTTAATACTGTAATCCATTGAGGTCGTCAGATAAATATTACCGTTCCGATCAGCAAGTAAGCCATGTGTGACACCTACATTTCCCATGTCTTCTACTTTGCCTTGCAGGGCTGATTGGGATAGTTTATCATCCGCAAGGTACTTTGTAGCGATGCGGTATAAGTGCTTTTTATTAATTGGTTTAAAATAGAAATAATTAAAGTCATGACTTAGCGCTATCCCGTTAACGTGAGAGAGGAAGGGTTTACCATCTTTATAGCGCATGTCTATGCCGGAATAGGAAATGACAACTTGTGGATCAGCTAATGTGAAGGAGCTTTTTTCCAGTACTTTTCTACTATTTCCTGATTGAAGATCAAGAACAATTATTGCGGCCTGACCAGGATCGGAAAGATAAGCTAGATTTTTTTCGAGGTCAATGCGTACATCGTTCAAACCTGATTTCGCTTTGTCAAGATCATCAAATGTATAGATGCGTGCTATTTGATTATTTTTTGTGTCGATTTTAAGGAGTTTGAATTGTCCGGTAGGAGCTGCACCATCTGGACCAAAAATAGACCCGGAGGTTGATGGTTTAGAGTCTAATACCCATAAGTTGTCCTGTGCGTCGACAAAGATATCCTGAACATTTACAAAATGGGAATCTTCATCCCCTTGTTTGTTCCATGTTTCGTTCGGATAGGGTATGCGCTTACCATCAATGATTTCTGTGAGTGCATATTGATAGTCTTTGTTCTGCTTAGGAAATGATACGAATAGTCTGTTTGTTGAAGTTGCGCTGACGCCTATGGGACGGTAGGGTCCAAAAGATGCCGCGACTTCTAGTTTCGGATCTAGCGCGAGTTTTTCTTGGGCTTGCATTGTAGAGCATAATAGATGAGCGAATAGGAAATAAAATAAAAGTCTTTTGAACATACTTGGTATTGATTTGAGATCTGACCGTACTAAATGAATTGTGAAAACCAATCTTCTATTTTATAACTTCTTTTTTACTGTTATTGTTTTATAAGATTATTATATAAGGGGAGGATAGTCCCGTTAGTTCAGAGAGAATGGATTCGTGGTGCAAGAGCTGTGAGAAAGTGATTCGGATTTTTCATCCTGATCAGGCGTTAGCCGTTAGGTTTCGAAGACGAGCTTATCGGTTTGGTGCGAGGGATAGGCAAAGTCGTAAATGCTATAACGGGGACAGCTTTTGGTGAAAATGTCATGCCCCGTTATTTTGGACAGTGGGGCATGACATTTTTCTATTATTTGGTTAATTTGATACCAAATATGGATTCAAGTTTTTCCTCCATCGGTCCGCCGCCATTTTCGTCGGATCCTACACTACTAAACACAATTTTTCCGTCTGGATCAATTAGATATGCAGTAGGAATTCCGCTGACAAAAAAAGCAGATTTCGATAAATTAGTTTTGTCGTGTAGTTGTGGCCAGGGATTGTTTTCTTCTTTGACCGCTTTCTTCCAGTCGTCAAGCTTTGCGTCAATGGAGATATTGATAATTTCGAAGTTCTGACCCTTTAGCTGTTGGTAAACCGATCTGAGCCTAGGAAATGAGATTCGACATGGACCGCACCAAGAAGCCCAGAAGTCAATCAGTACATATTTTCCTTTGAGCTTATTGAACGAAAAATCGTTTCCGGTGGTATCGGGGAGGACGAAGTTCGCTACCGTAGATCCTATACTGGATCTTTTTTTGCTAGTTATTTTTTCATATAACTGCTTCCCTGCTTTGGTTTCTTTGAGTGGTGCGGATAATTTCGAATAATTATGCTCTAATTGAGCGAGAGATAAACTGCTGACCCTTCCTAATAACATAAACGGTGCATCTGCTCCATTGGGGTTAAAATATTTTGCAAATAGTGAGTCATTTAATTGTGTCTCACGTTTCTCGAAATAATCCATTGCCTTATCAAAATTAGTGGTCCCTTCTTTAAGTGCTTCTTCACCGAATTTACTTGTGACTTCCTTGTTGATCCTTTCATGAATAGACTTCTTGGCGCTGGAATAATCGAAATATGCAACTGAACGGGTAGGTCCATTTATTTGACCTGAGGAGATGCCTTTCTCAATGTCAAAATCAAGTTGTAACGTTCCTGATTTTTCAATAAATAACGAAAACGGAGAGATATAGCCTTTTACCTTACTCTCATATTGAAGATAGAAATACATTACATCCGGAGCTTCAGATGTAATGTTTATTTGATATTCGCCATTTGGACTGATTGCTGTGGAATCTTGAAACTGACCCTTGAAAATGTATATCTTATCAAATCCTTTTGTGTCGCCAGTCACTTTACCTTTTATTTTCAGATTGATCTGGGCAAAGAGGGGATTAAATGAGAAGAAAAATAATGCCATAAGCACTGTTATTATAATATTTTTAGATTTCATGATAAATTGCAATAAAGTTTAAATTTTAATGTACGTTTGATAGGTTATTAATTTAATCCAGCAGGTAGGTACGGGTCGCTATTAGGCTGTAAATTCCAGCTTGGATTGGCAAGTATGGTCGGATTATTGATCTGTAAAGTGAAAAATTTACTGATGACATCCGCTTTGTAGGATTTGTTACCTATGGTATGGATGACCTGCGTTTTCGACCAAGGTTTTCCTTTATCTAGTGCCAATCTCTTGATGTCGAATGTCCGTTGATAGGTGCCAAGCTGCATTTCCCGTCTGCGTTCTTTCAGAATTTCTTCGAGTAATTGATCTTGACTGAAAGCTCCGCCATTTTGAAGATCTGTATTTGCACTTGAATAGCGGTATTTGCGCAGCATATTGAGATCGCTTAACGCTTGTCCCAATTGGTTTAACCTTGCATTTGCTTCCGCTTTTATCAATAGCAACTCGGGATAAGTGATTCCCTGTGAAGCAATCATTTTGTTGTCCCGATAATACTTAAGGCGTACACCATCATCATGTTTTACACCACCTTCAACCACCGAGTAGCCCAGCGTTTTGAGCATAAATAGCTTGTATCTCCGATCTGCGTTTTTATCAAATAAATTGATAAATTCTTCCGAAGGATAGGGAGCATAACTGTAGGGAGTAGGGCGATAAAATAGTTGTTCCCTGTTGTAAGTCTGTTTCAATAAATTATCTTCACCTAGTAGCTCAAGACCAACTTCGGCATCGGTACCAGCGGGTGGAGATGCATTTGGATCTTGTCTATAACTGAATTTATTTAGATTATAGATAAGATTATCAGTATTACCTTTGGCCGCAAGGGCTTGCGCCCATGCATCATTTGCATATTTGGACATTTTGGCCCAATCTCTTTTGAACATGTATAGCTGTGCTAACAAGGCATTAACTGCTGGTTTGCTTGCACGGGTTGGGTTTCCAACGGTGTTTGGAGCGCCGGTCAATGCATCAAGCAGATCTTTTTCTGCAAGATCCATAATTTCATTTGTGCTGGCGAGATCGGGATTGGGAGTGTTCGGTGAGCCTGTTGTCCGGTAGGGAAGTACCTTTTGATCATTTTTACCTTCAGGATCGTACATTGGGCCATACCCCAGTCCTCCGACCAGATAGGACCAAGCCCTTCCAGCTTTTGCCTGTGCAACAATTATTTTGCCCAGATCTGAATTTTCTCCCTTAAGATTTGAAACTTCATCAATGGCGATATTGAATATGGCCGCAGCACGATAGATGGCCCAGTCCCAAGTGTATTGGGGATCTATCGGATTCGTATAGGGGTAATAAAATTTAAATGCAGCCCAACGATCTACATTCGGGTGTGTACTTTTGTATAGATATATAGCCTGATTTTCACTGATTGTTAAATTGTCACCCATAAAAGCATAGAAACAACCTCTGTTGTTGTCCGCATAAAATGAGCTAATGGTATTTGTATTATTCAATAAATTCTCCAGATCTTCAACTTTTGAAGGAATCAACTGTCCGATGGGTTTTACATCCAGGTATTTGTTGCAGGAGAAGGTCGTTATGGAGACTAGGCCCAGCAATAGGTATATTATTTTTTTCATCTCAATTAATTTTTAAGTTAGAGTCCGAATCGTAAACCAATAAATATCTCGCGTGGTAGAGGCAGTGAAGTAAATCCTTGATCTGTTCCTGCTCCCGTACCACCACTTACATTGAATTCTGTAGTTTCGGGATCTACGTCCACACCTTTAGCTGTGATACGAAATAGGTTTCTGCCCTGTACAAATATCCTTGCGTTGGTAAGACCAATTCTTTTGCTTAGTTTCTCGAGATTATAGGAAAGCGTGATGTCCCTTAATTTGGCATAACTGGCATTACCTACATTCACATCCGCAAAAGGGAAGGAGAACATATCCATATTCCATTCTTCCAGAACGGGATATATTGTGTTTTTTTCGTCTCCAGGTTTTCGCCATCTTTCGGCTACGTGTCGGTTTTGATAATTGGATCCACTAAACGTATCCTTTCTATATTTATGCCCTAGCTTTGCTATAAACATAAAAGATAGGTCCCAATTTTGATAGCTGAAGCGATTTGTTAAAGCAAGATCCCATTTCGGCCTAAAAGTTCCCTGATAGACCAAGTCGGTAACTTCAGCATTGCTTGCCAATACAACCTGATTGTCTCTGGTATAAACTTGTGTTTGACCAAGTTCATTAAGACCTGCAAAACGATACCCCCACAAACCGTCTGAAGGATAGCCCGCTACCATGATTCCTCCGGCAGTAGTGTAACTTCCTGTGTACGGACGGTTTACATTGTAGTGTTTTACTTTGTTTGCGTTAAAGGAAATATTGGGCAAAATATCCCAGCTAAATTTACTGTTTTTGATGGCGTGGACATTGAGTCCAAGCTCAAATCCGTGGTTGGTCATTTTCCCTACATTTTTTGTTAGCGAGCTAAAACCTAATGTCGGATCCGCGGCGTCCGCAGCCAAGAGATCAGAACTGTTCTTGTTGTAATAATCAAAGCTACCTTCTATCGCATTGTTTAATAAACCAAAGTCTATTCCTACATTGGCAATCTTCGTTTTTTCCCAACGCAATTGCTTATTGGGAGGCGAGGAGATTCCATAGGAAACTCCACCCGTTGTAGGACTGTAGTTGCCTACACTCAAAATCAAAAACGGACCATTTCTCAGGGAAATATTTCCATTGATACCATAAGAACCTCTGATATTAAGTTTACTGAAAACAGCTTTATCCCACCATTTCTCATTACTTAATTTATAAGTTCCTCCGAGCGACCACATTGGTTTGTAGCGGTATTTCTTATCTGTACCAAAGAAATTGGTGAGGTCCAGCCGCATACTTCCGCTTAGGATAAATCTATTGTCATATTCGTATGATCCATTGGCATACCAGGATACAAAGCGATTGTCTCCATAAGTTAGTAAACCATCGGTCAGCGATACACTTCCGTTAGGGAAGAGCATATCTGCGTTGTAAATGCCAGCAGTAAAATCTTTGATGTTGACAGGGATAAATGAACCTGCATTTTCATTATAGCCAGCTCGGGTGGCCAATCTATTGTTGTCGGAGGTGATTTTTCTGATTTCGTTTCCGACCAAGGCGTGTAACAGATGTTTGTTATCGGAGAAGTTTTTGCTATAATTGAGCTGTGTTCGAAGCGTCCAGGTTTCATTGATATTTTTGAATTCGTCCAAGATGCTTCCGTCAGGAATATAGTGATTAGCGGGATTTGATTTGGAGGTGCCATCGTTATAGGCGATACGAGCATTATAGGAGTCTGCTCGTTGGATATTTTTAACATTAGCCGTTCCTTTGACCCAGTTACCTCCGACTTCTGCTGTAAGTCCTTCAACGATATTGGCTCTTAGAAATCCGCTCATCCTAAAATTATAGCTATTGCTGTAACTGGGCATTTTCCCCATGTCTTCTAAAGGAACATAATCCCAGGACTTCATGCCGGGAGTGTTTTTGTAGGTATTTACCTTATATTGACTGATACCCCATATTGCTGCTGGATTGCCATTGTCATCCAATAGATTGGTATACGGCATAATCATTGATCCTCCTGAAAAACCAGCTAAAGACTGATAATTGTCACCTACCAATTCTGGACCGTAAATGGTAGAATATGTAAATGAAGTACTATTGCCTTTATTATACGTGAAATTGGCGGCGGCTCCAGCGGTTAGGAATGGGAAAAGCTGCCATTCGTTTTTAAAATCGGTAATTAATCGTTTTGAATCATTGTTAATGAGATTATCCTTGGTCTGTTGATAGTTGACGGAAAAATTATAACTGCTTTTAGGCGATCCGCCGGCGATATTGATGTTATGCTGATGGGTTACTTTATTTCTGAAAAACAGATCTTGAATTTGATTTAAAGCATTGATACTACGAAGTCCATCGATCTCGGCCATTGCATCTTGGTGGCTAATCTTTCCTTCACGCTCTTGCATCAATAGATAGGTTACCCGACTCATATTATATGGATCCATCGTTGAGGGGCCATTTGGATTAAGGTTGAAAAGATCTATCTCTGCGTCAATATAGTCTGATGTTGTCGCTTTATTCAGATACTTTAACTGTGGTTTCTGAATAATATTTACAAAGCCTGAGTAGCTTATTTTAGGTTCACTGTTTTGTCCGGACTTTGTAGTAACAACAATGACCCCATTAGCTGCCCTAGAGCCATAGATTGATGCGGCCACACCATCTTTTAGTACGGTTATGCTCGCTATATTCATTGGATTGATATCATCTATTGTTGTTTCGACGGGATAACCGTCAATGACAATCAAAGGTGTTTTTTGTGCATTAAAGGTCGAGACGCCTCTAATTTCTATTTTGCCGGCCTTATCTATAGTTAATCCCGTTGTCTGCCCTTCAAGAGCACTTTTGAGATCCGTAGCTAGTTTTTTTTCCAGTTTTTCACCACTAACATAACTGAAAGATCCAGTGACACGATCTTTGGGGAGTTTTTGATATCCCGTATTGACTTCTACTGTCGCCTCATTTAAGGTCCCTGTTTTTAATGCCAATGTGATAACTCCGAGATTGTTTGTGACTGGGATGGTAATGCTTTCATATCCCATATAAGATATGATGATATTTGTTCCTATGGAAGAATTATCTAAAGTGAATTCTCCATTACCGTCGGTGACGGTACCTTTTTTTCTTCCTTGTACCATGACGTTGGCCCCAACAAGTACATTGCCATTTTCGTCAACAACTTTTCCCCTTATTTTGGACTGGTTTTTAAGGTTAAGTAGTAGAATCGTTTCTTTTAATTGAATACTGCCAATTTCAGGCTGACGGGGTTTCACCATGATCATATCTTTCTCCAGTTCAAAAAAGATAGGCGTATTCTTTTCAAGGATTTTTAAGGCCTCTTGTAAAGGGAGATTGTTAAATGAGACAGAGGTACAGGTCAATGGATCAATATTTGGTGCTGCCCATAGATAATGGTAACCCGTCTGAATGTTAATTTCTTGCAGTATCTTTCGCAGACTAACATTTTTTTTATTGATATTGACTCGTTGTGCCATGGTACTGGCCTGGACCCCCATCATCCCTAAAAGTAATAGTGATGATAAAGATATTTTCATAAGCGCATTGGTAAATATACGCGATACAGATTTTTCACCTGTACTTTGTTCATCTGTTGGGACTAGACAAAAGAAGCCTCCAACATCTTTTTTGGTAAAAAAATGATACATTTGTTACGGTTAATTGATTTTAAATAATGGTAGTTTACGATCCTTTAACTTTAATTAAGGGGGCGTTGGCGCGTCTCCTTAATCGATTTGACATAAATTTACGGGTGTGTTCTCCTTTCTTTTAGTAATATTAGATTAATAGTGTTAGTTTATTTTAACTTTTGATTTTTCTACAATAAAATTGGCATTACTGGCTTTTGATAATAATTTAAATAAATCTTCAGCACTGGCATAACGTGGAATAATTCCTTCAATTTTTACTTTCTTTAGTTTTTGATCTATAAATTCAAAATCGAAATCATACCACCGTGCAAGTTTAGCCATGACGCTTTCCAAGGGCTCCGCGACAAACTCAAACTGGTCTTTGGTCCAGGCAATATCGGATTGATTATCTACTTCGCGTTTGTAAGTATTTTGACCAAGTGTCGATATAGCCTGTTCATTTGGTTTTAAAATGATAGCTTCTTTTTTGATCGTACTATTATAATTGATTTTTACGGATCCCTCCATTAGCGTTGTGATCGTGGATTTGTCTTCACTATAGCTGCTCACATTAAATTTCGTGCCCAGCACCTGGATTTCCTGCTCATTACATTGTACGAAAAATGGAACAGCAGTACCATCTCTATTTTTAATTTTGCTGATTTCAAAAAAAGCCTCACCAGTAAGTTTTACCGTCCTTTGTTTAGGATCAAATTCCTCCGGAAATATCAACGTAGAAGCCGCGTTTAACCTAACTGCACTGCCATCAGGAAGCAATATATGATATTGACCTCCTTTTGGAGTACTTATAATTAGTTTTTTTTCCTGTTTTAAAGGATTATTTGACGTGATTTTTTTTAAGTCTTCGGAAATATTGAAATATTTTTTTTCGACGGGTAGTTGTATTGATTTACCGTCTTCAAGTTGAATGGAAGCGCGAAAACTGCCCGGAACAATACGCAGCGAGGTATGATTGAATTGAAGATACCAAAGGAAGATAAAGAGCGTGCCAATTGCACAGGCAGCAATTGCGACCCCATATTTTTTAATAATAAGATGAAAGCGGTTAGGTCTTTCAAATGTGATCTTATTTTTTGCTTTTTCAATAACCTCATGAACTGGTAAAGAAAAAGCCCAATCGACATCTTGTTCGTAGGTATTATTTGAAACCAAGCTTTGAAATAATTCTTCATGCTGTGCTGAGGAGGACCGCCAATGATCCAGTTTTGTCTCACCTTCATCAGATAAGATTCCAAGCTTTTTTGCAGATATCAATTCACTTACTTCGAAGGGGCTCAGCTCCATAAATTCTTTGGTTAGTATTTATGATTATAACAGAATTCGAAGCTAGAATTGCTATTTGTTTTTTTGTTTTATTTATAATTGATTGATTGTTAGTGTTTTTATTTTTTAAAAGTATCTATTAATAATAGTACCAGAAGATAATCGCCATTGTCTAACAGCTGTTTTAGCAAAGCCAAACCTTTTGTTTTCTGCGAGTAAACAGTGCTGCTTGTTATATTTAATTTTTGTGCAATTTCTTTAGTGTCAAGCCCATCCAAAATATTCAATTTCATAACGGCAGCACATTGAGTAGGCAGTTTTTCCAAAGCATTTTTGATGAGCTGTAATGTTTCTGCATAAATGATCCACCTGCTATCGTCTTCAACAATGTTGTTTATTTGATTGGCATAATTATCATAATTAGTCAAGCGTCTTTTTCGCTTGTCCAGGTAATTGATAGCTGCATTTTTTGTGCTCAGATAAAGAAATGACTTTAGCTTGTCGTAAGAATCAAAATGAAAGTCTGTTGACCAAATTTTTAAAAGAACATCCTGGACAAGCTCCTCCGCACTTTCTTTTTCTATATCGAACTTGATCGCATATAGGCATAAGGGCGAATAAAACCTATGAAATAGGAATTCAAAAGCTTTTTCATCTTTTCTTAGAAAAGCTGAGAATAATTTGGATTCGTCTGATATGTCTTCCATGTGCTGGTAAAACAAATTAAATGAATTTTGGACATAAATGAAAGGATAAGAAAAGATTTTGGATGATAGAAGGGGATATATAATTTTTTCCCCTGATATTAAAATAATTGGTGCTGATAATTTTCATTCGTTGAAAGATAACCTGAAAATATAAGCTACCATCAAATGGAGGAAAATTAACCTGTTTTTGTTTCTAATATTTATCCAAAGTTAGTCATTAAACTTCCTTATCGCAGTTGTTCAGCTGATAGATCGTCACTGATTAGATATAGCTATTAGTGCTTTAGATCTTTTAGTAATATCTTCTGTATGAGTGTTTCAATTTCTTTTGCATGAGTGATTGTCATAAAATGACCAGCTCTTTGAATGATAAAAGTGGGGAGTACATTTCTAATGGGGATAATGCGGTCTTTGCTGCCATGGATATGGATCAAGTTGTTGGGGATAGTCTTGTTTTTCCAATTTACGATTTGGCTGATCGCCCAAGACAGAAATTTAGCATCGGTCTCTTGTAGTATTTGTTTAAGCATCATTTTATCTTCTTTTAAGCTTATACCAAAGAAATAATTTGATAAAATATGATGTGATTTTAGAACTGAAGTAGGAATAAATTTATGGAGTCTAAGTGTTCCAATAAGCTTAAAAAGTTTAGGTAGTTCGTTATCTTCTTTTGCAGATGCGAGTAAAATAACTTGTTTTACATCAATAATTGTAGCGATTTCCATAGCAACCATTCCTCCGAAAGATAATCCAATAAGAACGGGGCTTTCTGTCGTAATTTTAGCGGATAATCGTCGTGCATAGCATGAAATTGATTCTGTTGGAATCGGGGCGATCCAATCGAGGTATGTCACATTTAAGCCCTTAAAATTTATTTTATAGAATACTCTTCGGTCAACACCTAATCCACTAAGTATATAAATATGGGTATCGGACATGATGAAAGGCTTAAATGTATTTTGACTACAATTTATTAATAATGTGTCGATATCCAAAATCAGAAAAATATTGGGCAAGGGGAAGTTCACATGATTTATTTTGAAAAAACAAGATACCCAAACAGGAATGGATATCTTGTTTTATCCATAAAAGTGAATGCTCTTCTTTTACGGATTTTTATCATATAACCGTTAATAACAATTACTAGCATACTTAGATCATTGATCTGGCTAAGACAAAGTTGCTAAGCTTTTGGCCTCAAAGACAGATAAGTCTTCGAATTGTTCTGCTTGAACTTTCTTTACCCAATTTGGATCTTGTAAGATCGCACGACCTACTGCGACCAAATCAAAGTCCCCTCTTTCATATCGACGTACTAATTCATCCAGTGAAGCTGGAGATGACTTAAATTCTGAATTTGTAAATACCTCGCCAAAATCTTTATCAAGTCCTACTGAACCCACCGTTATTGTCGGTTGACCGGAGACTTTTTTTAGCCATCCGGCGAAATTTAAATCACTACCCTCAAATTCTGGCTCCCAATAGCGTCGTTGACTTCCATGGAAAATATCTATGCCCGCGTCGACTAATGGTAAGATCCAGTCTTCCATCAGCTTTGGGGTAGGGGCTAATTTCGCAGCGTAATCTTGCTGTTTCCATTGTGATAGTCTGATGATAATTACAAAATCGGGTCCAACAGCTTTTCGCATTGCTTTTACTACTTCGACAGCAAATCTGGAACGCTCTTTTATCGTTTTCCCACCGAATTCATCTGATCTGTGGTTCATCTCCTCCCAAAAGAATTGATCAATCAAGTAACCATGAGCAGCATGTATTTCAAAAGCATCGAAACCTAGCTCTTTCGCAGATTTTGCTGCATCAGCATACGCTTGAATAGTATTTTCTATATCGGCCAAAGTCATTGTGTCGGGACTTTCAAAAGCTGCCGGCGGCGTCCACTGCATCGGTGTATACCCTACATGCCATAGTTGAGGAGCTATTTTACCTCCTTTTGCGTGGACAGCCTCGACAATGTTTTTCCAGCCCTTTAATGCTTGGTCGCCATGGAAATTTGGAATGTCCTTTAAGTTTTTTGATGCGGGCCGCTCGATGACGGTTCCCTCGGTTAGAATCAAACCAACGTCTCCGGCTGCCCGTCGTTCATAGTAACCTGTAACGGCATCTCCAGGGATTCCATCAACAGAAAATGCTCGTGTCATGGGGGCCATGACGAAACGGTTTTTTAATACAAGATTTTTGTATTGGAATGAACTGAAAAGTGTTTGTATGCTCATTTTTTTATATCATATACGAATTTCTTTACAAAGATATTTTAAATAGTGTATTTTTGTAACTATTAATAGTGTAAAGTAGTTACCTTTGTGTAACTATCAAATGTTTTGACAATGAAAAGAACTGATTTTAAAAATTGTTCATGCGCAATGCAACGCTCCATGGGAATTTTGGGAACAAGATGGAAGCCCATTATTATATACACGCTAAGAGATCGGAAAGCCCGATTTGGACAACTCGATGCATTGATCGAAAATATTTCTCGAAAAGTGCTGACATCCTCGTTAAAAGAATTGGAGGAAGATGGCATTATTTTGAGAGAAGAATTTAAAGAGTTACCTCCTCGGGTAGAATACACGCTGACTCAAAAAGGGAAGGCACTTATTCCAATCATGTGCCAGTTGGCGAAATGGAATGAGGAATATTATGCAGACGGAATTTCCATGTGATAGCAAATCAATTTGATTTCTCATCAAATCGCTTTGTTTAGCCATCAACATCCTTTAGCATAATACCAGAGGTTTGAATTACCTTCATCATCGATAATTTTTAGCCAACCTTGGATGATGCGTTCAATATTGTCTTTGTCATCAAGGTCGGTTTCACAAGGATGTTCTCTATATTTTGTCACCCTGACCTTACACCATTGCCCCTTTATTTGATTGGATAGTTTGATTTCAAATAGATCCCCTCGAATGGCTTCAATAATATCGCTTGAGGTATTGGGTTCTTTTCTGATTCGAAGTCCGGGGGATTTGGCATAATAACCAAGTACTTTTTCATTTTCTTCCAATAGAAAATTAATCCATGGCTTCGCTGAAAAGCTCATATTGTTTAGCTCTTTAACCGAAATCCAATAATTTCCCATTTTTGTTAGAACACGAATGAAACCGTCCAGCTTTTCATAAAATGGAATAGCGTAAACTTCATTGCCGATTAATTTGAAATTTTCCGTCGTAAGCTTCTTTTTGTCATCGGCTGTTGCGAAATAAATGAAATATGGTGATTGATTGTCATCTTCCCTGATTTCCATCTTTAATTTTCCGATTACTTTTCCATTTGGCGTATCGTATAGTTTAAATCCGTTTTTGGGGGATAGAATGCAACAATAATTGCTCGTATAACGTAAAGTGTCTACAGTAGGAAGAAGAAGACCAGCTTCCTTGGTTTGTGCACTTAGAAAAAATGGTGCTATAGATAAGGCAAGGAGACAAATCCTATGGGGCAATCTTAACATATAATAGAAATTTTGCTACACGAGTTGTTTCTTAAAATTTTCTATTTTTAGGTTAAGTGCCGTTAAGAATTCTGGGTTAATGACACCATTGTTCGGATCAAAATTCTCATAGAATTTTGGCAGGGAAAAGGTTTCTTTGATGATAGCACCAAATTGTGGAAAGAATTTTTGTGCCTCGGACATCACATTTCCACCGCCATAACCACCAGGGGAGGTGGTCATTAGTAACATGGGTTTGTCTTGAAACACCTTGACATTTATTCGGGAAGCCCAGTCAAAAACATTCTTAAAAGCAGCGCTATAGGAACGGTTGTTTTCCGCCAACGAACAGATAATAATATCGCTTTTGGTGATATTATCCAAAAAATGATGTGCTTCTTCCGGAAAACCATTTTTTTCCAAATCGACAGAAAAAACAGGCATGTTATAATCGTTTAGATCAATTAGGTTGATTTCATGGTTAACAAAACTTTTCAGAACAAACTTGACCAATTGTTTATTGATCGACGTAGAGGAATTGCTTCCAGCAAAGGCAAATATTTTCATGTTATATTTTATTATGGTTGTCTATAGTCTAAATTTACCGAATTTTTCAATAAGATAATTCGTTATTTCATTATTCGCTCATAGTGTATTCGACAATCCAACAAAGGTCGATGTCCCTTTTAAAAAATGGACTAGCGTCATAGGTCTATTTTATCCTCTTGAATAGCTTATTCTACAGCGGGAATGAAGCAAAATTATGATTATTGCTGATAGCGTATGGAAATTAGAATGTTGTTTTTCTGGCACGTTAATCTTATCTGTCTTCTTTAAAAATTGAATACATTGGGATATCATAATATTTACCATCTTTTTTTAAGTGTTGTTTTAATACCGCCTCTTTTTTCATTCCTATCTTGCCTAGAACTTTTCCTGAAGCTGGGTTATGAGGGAAATAAGTCGCAAATATTTTGTTGAAATTCAGTTCGCTGAACCCGTAGTCAATTACAGCTTTCGCAGCTTCAGTGACATAGCCTTTATTCCAGTTTGGAATGCCTATCCAGTAACCTAATTCGGCTTTATCCGAGCCTTCATCGTGAAGCCCTATGGCACCGAGCAATTTTCCTTTTTTTTCTCGAATTGCAAAGGTGATTCCTTTACGGTTTTGAAAGCTTTCGGCTGATAGTTTCAGCCAAAACTCAGCATCTTCCTTCCGGTACGGGTATGGGATATTCGACGTATAATCGGAAAATACTTTATCCTGGAGATATAATACAATCTGTGGAATATCTTCCATTGTTATTTTGTCGAGAATAAGTCTTTCAGTTTCTATTCTTGGAAAGTTGTTCATCCTTTTGATATTATAAAACGGTTGTAAATAATAGATTAAGAAGATTTTGTATTTGAAAAAGAATTAAATGGTATTTTCTGGTTACTCACAACATTACAAATTAAATAAAAGAACAATTGAGGTCGTGTTTTAGTTTAGCTATACTATGCGCGATGATATCTACATTTAACTCCTCACGGATTTTTCTCCTGGACATATTAAATCAGTTTTACCATGTTCTCTTTTTCCACATGGGAAATAAAGTTTGTCTTGATCTTTGACTGCCTACTTAAGATCTTCTTATTGGCAATGTGAATTGATGCGACCTTATCAATGATGTGATTGTCCATTTATAGTATTTAATGGTCGAAGATAACAAAAATCATCTGAACGAATTTCTCAGATGATGGGGCGAGTAGAGTGTAATTTGATAACTTTGAGCATATTTATGAATACTATAAAAGATAATCTAAATATCAAGAAAAATGGAGCAACATTTACCCCTGTATTGCTTGCTGATTTTTTGGCGGAAAAAATACTAAAATACAATACTAAAGATTCGGTCAGGGTATTAGATCCTTCTTGTGGGGATGGAGCCTTATTACTTAGCATTGGAAAGGAATTGGTCTCGAAAAAAATAACCTTTGAGTTGAGGGGCATTGATATCAATTATAATTACTTGCGTAAGGCAGAGACAAGGCTTGAAAGCCACTTTGGCGAATCGAGATACCTGGTTCAGTATGCTGACTTCCTGGAAAGTATTTCCTTTGATGATACCCGTTTTGGAACATCTAATGGTATTTCCATGGATATGAATCAATGTGCTGATATCATTATTGCCAATCCGCCTTACGTTAGAACCCAGCTATTAGGCGCAGCCTATGCTCAGCAGATATCCAAAAAGTATGGACTTAAAGGGAAAGTGGATTTGTACTTTCCTTTTGTTAAGGCAATGACATTTGCTTTAAAGGAGGGTGGGATTTTGGGTGTTATTACATCAAACAAATATTTGAATACAAAAAGTGGGGAAAGTATCCGGGAGTTTCTGAGGGAGAATTATGAGATATTGGAAATCATAGATCTGGGCGATACAAAATTATTCGATGCTGCAGTATTGCCGGCTATATTTATAGGAAGAAAAACACGTACCGATAGCACGGAAAGCTGTCAGTTCTTTAAAATTTATCAAGACTTTAATAAAAAAACAAGGCTAGAAGGTAAAAAAATGTCGATTTATGAGGCATTGAAAAATAACTATGTTGGCAATTTTAAACATAATGAGAATTCCTATGTATGTACATCCGGTGCTGTAAAATTTGATTCATCCAATAAAAGCAACTGGATTTTGCTCGATTTGAGGGAAGAGGAATTTGTGCGCAAAATCGAGGCGGCTTGTTTTTCCAGAGTAAGAGATCATTTTAAAGTAAAAATAGGCGTCAAGACAACCGCCGATAAGGTCTTTATTCGTAAAGATTGGGGTGCTTATGATATCATTGAGCCCGAGGCAGAATTAATGTATGATTTGATATCACAGGAGAACATTAAAGCGTGGGGGACGCCTGAAACGGATTTAAGAATACTATATCCTCATTTTGATAACAAGGGCAAATGTAATCGAATAAATCTGGAGGATTATCCGAGGACAAAAGAATATTTGCTCAGTAATTTTGAAGTACTAAATAACAGGCACTATGTGCTAAAATCTGGCCGCGGCTGGTATGAAATCTGGGTTCCCCAAAACCCGGCTCTCTGGAAACTCCCCAAAGTTGTATTTCCGGATATTAGTATAGAGCCCCGATTTTGTTTTGACTCCAGTGGTAAGTTGGTGAACGGAAACTGCTATTGGATGGCAGCGACAAACGAGAAAGATCTTGATATCCTTTTATTCATTCAGGGCGTCTGTAACTCCAGATTAATGAATTATTATCATTCACTGATGTATAACAATAAACTTTATGCGGGAAGAAAGCGTTATTTTTCTCAATATATTGAAAACTACCCTCTTCCTAGATTCTCCAGTGCAAACTTTCAAGCTGTAGTGGCCCTTGTTAAACAACTGAATAATACGGAAACCTTGGATAAATCCGATCTGGAAAATAAACTGAACAAATTAATTAATGAGGCATATGGACTTTGTCGGGATTTCTTTTAACGAAGACCAGCGCCTCCAAGAGTTGCTTTTTTGGGGAGTTTTTATCTTGATCTTATTTATTTGCAGACCTTTCAAAATAGAAGTGGAAAATTGCGCCTATAGCTTTTGGTTTCTCTACTTTCTTATTTTTCGCGTGGTGTGTTCAACTTATCATGTTTTAAGGTACTAATGTCCATTGGAGAAAATTGTCCATGACTTCTGTCCAATAGCCGAACTGCCATATGTCCGGTCTTTAAATATAGATATTTTTTCAAGAACTGATCTATATGTATAGGATCTATAGGATCTGAGCCTAAATTGAAGTCTGAGCATAATACTATGATTTAAATTAACTACCTTAGCTACTATCTTTGGCTGCGAGGCTCGGAACATTCCCTAGCGAACTAGAAAAATGAACCGGCTTTGAGCCACTCGCCCCCGGCTTTCGGGGGCTTGTTTTTGATTTTTTAGCACATCGGGATGTGTAAATTTGGAAAACAGGGGGGAGAAGCCAATTGTCTCTGCATGATGTGTTAGAAATAGCTGGTGATAAACAACAGGTAATGATAAAATTCTTAAAAACAAAAGGTACTCTTTTCTTGATCCTTGGGATATTGGGGTTTATCGGTGTTGCCGTCACGGTTACAATTTTGGCTACTGGACACTCTGCTCCCGATAAATTAATGGCGATATACATTGGAATATTCGGATTGATTCCAATCCTGCTGTTGCTTATTATCGATCGTATCTGCGTCTGGAAATTTGGACCGGCTAAAGTAAATAAAATAGAAGTGTATATGCTAACTGCATTTATTTTACTTTTCGTCTTAAACTGGATCCGCCTGCAATTGCAGATCTAATATAGTTTATTGTGGATGGGGTATGCTGTTTGATCTGCGATAATTGGCTCCTTTGACAAACGGACAAGGCTTCGGGCAATATTATTGCAGTGCATATGATATTGGGTAGTTCATATGCAATGGTTCACTTACAAGACGCGAGACGTCTAATTGCTGTGGACAGAAAAAATAGCGTATTAGAATCTTTTGCTGATTATGTTGCATAGCCTTTTTATATCGACAGGAATTATTATCTGGAAAACTTTGGATACAATATCCCGTTTATTTTCTGTTAAGGGATTGAACGTAAACGGGATATAGATGTTAAAGGTACTTGTAAGGCTAGTCCATTGTGGTATAATATTATCTTGGATAAATTACATGTTTACTTTATAGCGAATATTGATCGCCAGTTGGCCGACGAAAGCTGCTGTTCTACTAGTGCTGTTTAGGTCCGCCATTGTTTCGGCACCATTGATCACGATGTCCTTCAAATCGGGCTGATCGTCTTTAGAAGTCGTCTCTTTGAAAAATTGAACGGCCTTTCCGAGTTCATAGCTATTGGCAATAGCTTGACTTAAGGTGTTCTGTAGATCATCGGGCATGGTCATCAATTGAAATTTTTGACTTGTAGTCAGTGCGAAATTTGCTTCCATCCAAGATAGAAAATTTCGACGAATAGCATTTGTTTCAATTGCTAATAAACTTTCTGGCAGCGCCAAGATTCGAAATTGTACTTTGGCTACGCCATGGTTGTTGAATTGTTGTTTCATTATTTGAATTCATTATATTACAATATCTCAAAATTTTATTATAAATTATCTTTTTTTTACCTAAAAATATGATAACACGGCAATGAAATGTAGGTTATTGGTTGTTTGAACCTTCACAAGCAACGAATGCTGATCTAAAATAACAATTATTAACGGTTTATTCCTAAATCTTGGCTCGGAAGAATGTTATGGTTTTATTAATTATTTCATAAATATTATCGTTTGTATGTTCTTTTGTTTTATAATTTCGATATTATTTATTATATTGGTATAGTTTTGTGAGTAATTTATTCAATTTTGTTATCCTAAAAAGATTATTTCGGAGAAACGTCATGAAATCTATCGTTTATTTTTTTTGCTCGCTGATGCTGTCTATTGTTTTTAATCTGAAAACAATATCGTTTCAAGGTTTTTTGGAACGATCAGATCAGTTTAAATATTGGATTTTGGTTGTCATAATGATCTGTGTTTTTTGGATTGGGGCGACAATGGTATCACTTGTGCTTAATCTGCCAACATATTGGAGCGTACCTTATATGCGTGAACGAATAGGGGAGCAGGCAAAGAATATTCCTGGTCTTGATATTATCCTACATTTTATCGCTTTTTTTTCGCTCCTTTTAGTGTCTGTTTTTCCATTTTTATTATTGTATGTTGCGATTATCTTTGTTTATAGCCAGTCTTCTGTTGAACGTTCGCTTCTTTTTGAGCTACATATGCAAATCTATGGAATACGCTATGCTACTATTTTTGTATCCTACAGCCTGATGGTGTATATGTGTGAAAATTGGTCACTGCTCTATCATTCCATTGGCCAAAGGCAGAATTTGGCTGTTTTCTATAACAGGCCACTTATGCATGTTGTAAGCAATGTGAGTTCAGAGAAAGAATTGGCTGTTTCTGGACAAATGGTAACACAGGGAAGACCTTTGATAAAAAAAAGAGAGACTTTTGGACAATTTGAACAAACTGCACCGATCGTTTCGCGAAATGAATCCTGGAAAATAAAAGAAAATAGTTTAAAGAAGAAAGAGCAATTCTATGGAATGGACATCGACAATATCGACGTCTATCTCTTGGCTGATCTGCTGGCTAAAAGGGGAGAGCTTGTCCAACAGATCAACCTTCACCAGCTGCGATTTGTTGATCTTGTTGCGATCTACACTACAGCAGAGACCAAATGCATTATCTTGCGTAACGGAACAATATTGGACTGTCCGACAATTTTCGATCAACTAAAGAAGGCTGGCATGGAAAACTGGCTTGTCAAAATATCAAAAAATTATGCAATAAATATGTTCTTTGTGCAATATCCGATCAAACGTGTGGCAGATGACCTGAAGCTGCAGCCCTTTATTGAGAAGATGTTGCTTCAAAATATTCGACAGGAGCAGCTTAATGAAATATTGCGGACAGGAAAAGGGCTTAGGGGGCATCAAGTAAAACTTTTCTTAAACAATCAGGAGGATTACTCCCGTATTGGCTGGGATGCGCCTATTAACATCTAGATAACATCAGACCTCATTAATATAAGAACTTTTATTTATAGGTTTTGGTTATTCTGTTGTGCCTGCTGGTACAACAGTTTTTTATTTTAAGAAAATTATCTATTTTTGTCGCAACAGATCATTAATGTTATATCTTTTTAAACACAGAGTCATGTAATGCGGTATCAAATATATAGGGATACGTAATCAGATGGGAGAAATACCCAACCTGATTGCTTCTATTCCTATGTGCTTAAATCAACATTATTCACTTTAGTTTAAAAAAATGGAATCAACAAAATATGGTCGCACCTATCATTTCCCTTTTTCACCCGGAACAAGTAGCGACGATCGTTTTAATTATGGATACTGGAAGGATATTCAATCTTTTTCAGAATTACTTTATACCGAAAAATTGGATGGCGAAAACAACTGTCTATCTAGGCGGGGGGTATTTGCCCGGTCGCATGCGGCACCCACAACTTCTCCATGGACCGCGCAGTTGCGTGAACATTGGGGACGCTTAAAGAATGATTTAGGTAATCTGGAGTTTTTTGGCGAAAACCTTTATGCCGTACATTCAATCGAGTATACGCAATTGGAACATTATTATTATGTGTTTGCCGTTCGGGTTAAAGATACATGGCTTTCATGGGAGGAAGTAAGCTTCTATGCAGCTTTGTTTGATTTGCCTTTGGTACCGGTGTTGAGGTCTGAAAAGGTAGCAGGCATACAACAGCTAATACAATTGGAAGAAACCGTTCAAAATCTAGCTTCCCAGCCTTCGGTGTTAGGCTCTACGGATCCAATACAAGGGACCAAATGTACCTCAGAAGGTCTAGTCTGTCGGAATGCGGATGCTTATCCAGTTTCCATGTTTCAACATAATGTCTTTAAGTATGTGCGAAAAGGACATGTACAGACGGATGAACATTGGACAAAATCATGGAAAAGAACAAAGCTTATTTGGGAAAGGAGAATTAGCTAGATGGAATGGAAACTAACAGCAGATAAAGACTGGTTGAAATTGGAAAAACAGTTTTCCTGGGTAGCGGACATGCGGAATGTTCCGCAGGATCCCGTTCATCATGCAGAGGGGAATGTTGCTATCCATACACAGCTAGTACTTGAACAGTTACAACAATCAAGTGACTACAGGGAGCTTAATAGGCAACGGCAGGAGCTACTTTGGGCAGCGGCATTGCTGCATGATGTCGAAAAACGATCTACCTCATCGGTAGACGGAAAGGGAAGGGTCAGTTCGCCTGGTCATGCGCGGAAGGGGGCACAGACAGCACGTGAGATTTTGTTCCGTGATGTGGAGACACCTTTTGCCCTTCGGGAAGAAATCGTAGGGTTAGTCCGGTATCATGGACTGCCGTTGTGGCTGATGGATAAAGTTGACCCAATGCGTAGCGCCTTGGAAGCATCATTGCGGGTAAATATGCCCGAGTTGAAACTGTTGGCTGAAGCCGACGCCAAAGGGAGAATCTGTCAGGATCAAACCGCATTACTTGATGTATTAGAGCTTTTTGAACTGTATACAAGAGAAATCGGTTGCTGGTATTCGCCACGGTCTTTTGCCACACTGAATGCACAATTTACTTACTTCAACCAAGCGGACGGTTATGTGGATTATGTTCCTTTTGATAGGTTCAGATCTAAGGTTACTATGCTAGCTGGATTACCAGGAATGGGCAAAGACCATTATGTAACTAATCATAATGAGGATATCCCTGTCATTAGTCTGGACGATATTCGTCGTAGATACCGGATAGATCCAACAGATAGAAAACGGAACGGCTGGGTAGTGCAGCAAGCAAAAGAACAGGCAAAGATTTATTTGCGCAGGGGACAGGATTTTATCTGGAATGCAACAAACATTACAACATTAATGCGTCAACAGTTGATCGATTTGTTTATAAGCTATCAGGCCTATGTTAAATTGGTCTATATTGAAAAACCGTACAGCCAATGGCGTTTGCAAAATCGGAACAGAGCATACCCTCTTCCTGACGTAGTATTAGATAAAATGCTTCATAATTTGGATGTCCCGCAGCTGACAGAGGCACACGAGGTACTTTATTTGGTTTAATAATGAGGAAATAAAAAAAGTCTGATGCAAAAATAAACTTGTGAGATTAGTTACAAAAATCATATCTCCATGTGCAGTTTGTCATTTTATAAAGTTCACAGCTGCACACAATTTTTGGCTCTATAACACACCATTATCTGCTCATAATTTGTTCCATAGTACATGGTGGGCCATAAAAGCGGTTTTCTTTGAAGAGTTAATTTTTAGGGAGGCTTTACTTTATATCGCAATAAAAAAACTGGGCTCCAGATGAAGCTGCTTATTCTCAGCGACCACTTTTGGTATTTATCATTGGTTTTTCTCAAGGTGCTTTTGGAAATCCAGTACAGATGCTGATCGTATTGCTGATGACCAGAATGTTTGGACGGGTGTTAGCTTTAAAGTACCCTGCGCGTGGAGGTGAAATTTTGATTATAAAAATAAATTAAAATGTATTGGAAACATTTAGAACACATTTAGAGAAATTTATCCAAATCGATGATTATACATTTGAAATAATATCAAAGTACTTTGATATTATTTCAATAGCTAAAAAAGAGAACTTGCTAGAAGAGGGGAGAGTCTGTCGATATCACTACTTTGTATTGAAAGGAATATTGCGTAAGTTTTTTGTCAATGAAAAAGGTGTAGAGCAAACAACAGAATTTGCGATTGAAAACTGGTGGCTTACAGATATTATGGCCTATGAACATAAGCTTGTTAGTTCCTTCTACATTCAAGCTGTCGAAAAATCAGAGATTTTATATATCAGTCAAGAAAACCAAGAAAAATTGATGCTAGAATTTCCTATAATGGAACGCTATTTTCGTTTTGTGTATCAGAGGGCTTATGCGGCTGCGCAAATGCGTGTTAAATATCTTTTTTCATTACCTAAAGAAGAGTTTTATCGCGATATGCTACGTAAGTATCCAGATTTCGTGCAACGTGTACCACAATATCTTATTGCATCTTTTCTAGGTTTTACCCCCGAATATCTGAGTGAAATTCGAAAAAAAATTGGTTCTAAAATATAGAATCGGCTTAAAAAACAATTTGCAAACTAATAGCATTGATTCGAATCTGTTATTCGGTAAGGTAGCATTTGAAAGTATAGATTCTGTTCTTTTGAATAATTCTTGACTAAATTTTTGAATTTTTCAATAGCTTTCTCTTCAGATCTAGCAAAGCAATGCAGGTTGATTTCCAAAGGTCTTTCGGAAGTCGCTTCTTCTATACGCAGTTTTCCAACTTCGGAAAGAACCACTGCAAATGAAGTTTTACAGATCTCTATTTCTAATTTGTTGTCAATCAACTGGGAAGAAATACTGTAATAAGAATCGTTATTTTGGATTTCCTCTTGGAAGGGATCCAAAAGTGTCGTTACGATGGAACGATAGCCGTATTTCGCATTGCCAAAAAAATGGTCGATATATTCCTGTGCTTTTTCGTAAGTAGAAAAAACACCCTCTAGATTGGTGAATACATCTGGATCTTCTTTAATCTCTTTTGAAATTACCGTATATACCTTAATGGGGGTGGTTGTCATATTTTATAATGCTACTGTCTATACATGTAAGTAAAGTTTTTCTGCAAAAAAACTAATCTGAAATTCTATCATTGAAATGTTCAAGGATGAAATCGTCTTTTTAAAATAAAAAAATTTCCTTTGTCTACTTTGTAGCCGATTTGGAATATATGTTTGTGCTTTGAAGTTGTATATAATTTTCTTTTTCTCCAAATTTTTTAATGATTGTTTTTAATTTATTTTTTAAAATAGAAGAACATCTCAGTATTGCCAGGCTCCCTCCATAACTTTGAAAAGGTAAAATCGAAAAAAAATTACACAGATGATCTGATCAAAACATAAAGTATTATTACGTTTATGGGGCATCAGACGCAGTCGACACAAGATTGTGGTTCAGATAGATTTCTTTCGGAGTTTAGCTATACTTTATTTTTTCAAATTGTACAGTGCATGGGTAGTTGACTTTGAATTAGCGTATAAACTCATTTATCGGTGCAAATACCAGTGTGGAGCAAGCAGGAACCTATTATGGTTTAGGGAAGATTTCTTCCGGAGTTACAACACCTTGGCTTACATAAAGTAGTCTCGTGAAATTTGGAAACAAGAATATCAACATACGTTCGAAGGTCTGGTAACGAATGAGGATGTAGGACAGATGTCTGGCTGGTATGTATTAGCTACCAGTGGATATATCCGATTGCACCGGGAAGCATGCGCTAAAAATGGCTAGTCAGGTTTTTAATCGAATTACTTTAAATTTTGGTGAAAAATGCGCTAATCCCAATCGAAATTGGGGCACCGAAAAGATTAGAGTTATCGGGTAATTGAAGATTAGGCCGAAATTCTGATGGGTGAACCTAGAAGATGACTTCTAACAATAGAATTAATTTTTATGGAGATTTAAAAGTTTGATTAAGTTTGTAAGAGAAAATTCTTTTTTTGAATGAAGATATATGAATAATTTTATTTGTCAAAATTGTGGTGTAGAACATACTGAATTGCCATCCTTAGCGTTTAATGCTCCCTTTCACTATGATATATTAAACTCGGTGGATAAAGAAAAATTTACGGATAAAGATGATGATTTTTGCGTCATTCACCACGAAGACCAAATAGATTATTTTATCCGAACTGTTTTGCAGGTTCCGATTTTGAACCACGATGAAACTTTGGATTACGGTGTCTGGGTTTCGGTGAGTAAAGAAACGATGGACGAATATCGCCTGATGTTTGCAAATAAAGAAGCCGAGGAAAAAAATTACTTTGGTATGCTCAGTAATGAAATAGAGGATTATGAAAGCTCTACAATAGGACTTTATATGCAGGTTGTTACCCAATTAGATGGGTGTCGTCCGCTATTGATACCTTACGAATCGGAACACCAGTTGGTACAGGATTGGTTAAATGGTATCCATAGGGATGAAGCTATGTTACGGGTTAATTCGGTTTTGTAGACCATAAAACTAAATTTGCTTTTTGTTCATGTGCATTGCTTAGATGCAAAATCGTTTTTTGAACCCCATTAGATTTTTTGATGTTTCAAACGTTTTCGTAAATAAATCGCACAACATGGTTCATTTGACCTATATTAATTAATATATTGTTTTATTAAAGCAATTGGATAAATAACCATTAGGTAAAGGCAGCGCACCGATCTCCTGGATCGAAAGGGATTAGATTACATAATAACTTTAGTATTCCAATATGGAAAAATAGGTGCACATGATATGAGTAACAAACCAATATTCAATAAATAAACCGAGCATATGAGCTCAAGAAGTAACTATCACAATGAAGAGAAACACAATATTTAAGTCTGTCTTGATGGCAGCGATGGTTGGGAATTCAATTTTATCGCATGCGCAGATAAATAAGGATACGGAAAAAGGGTGGACAGACCTTTTTGATGGAAAAACGCTGAATGGCTGGAAATCTGTAGGCGGAAAAGCTCCTTATTCTATTGAGGGAGATGCAATCGTGGGGCGAATGACGAAAGGCACTCCCAATTCATTTTTGATTACCGAGAAAGAATATGGTGATTTCATATTGGAACTGGATGTTAAGCTCGAAGGGAGTCAAACAAATTCAGGAATCCAGACCCGAAGTCATCTAGATCCTAAAGCTAATGATGGGCGTGGTAGAGTGTACGGAAGACAAGTGGAGATAGACCCCTCATCCAGGGCTTGGACAGGTGGCATCTATGATGAGGCACGCCGTGGTTGGATCTATCCACTAGATCTCAATGAAAACGCTAAAAAGGCATATAAAGCTGAGGAATATAACCACATTAGAATCGAGGCGATTGGCGATGAGCTGCGTACTTGGATCAACGATGTACCCGTTTCCTATGTAGTGGACACAATTGACAGGACAGGCTTCATCGGGCTACAAGTACATAGTATCCCCTCAGAATTAGATGGAAAGAAGGTCTATTTCAAAAATGTTAAAATCAAAACAAGCGATCTAAAGTCAAAAGCTTTTCCGAAGGAGGTCTACATTGTAAATTTAAAACCAAATGAAGTCATTGACGCCGAAAAGAAAAAAGGAGTTAAGCTTTTATTTGACGGAAAAACAAATAATGGATGGCGCAGTATCCATGGGAATAAATTTCCTGATCGCGGCTGGGAGATTAAGGATGGGCAATTGACAGTTCTGAAATCTGATGGCGGTGAGTCTACTAATGGCGGTGATATTGTAACAAAGGATAAGTACGCCGTATTTGATCTATCTTTTGAATTTAAGCTTAGCCCCGGGGCCAATAGTGGTGTCAAGTATTTTGTAACATTAAAAGAAAAGTCCAAAGGATCGGCTATTGGTCTTGAATACCAAGTGCTTGACGATGACTTGCATCCCGATGCGAAGTTAGGAAGAGATGGTAATCGTACTTTAGCCTCTCTTTATGACCTCATCACATCAAATAAGGATGCACGTTCCCGGAGACCGATAGGCGAATGGAATAGGGGAAGAGTAGTGGTGACAGCCGACAATAAAGTTGAACACTATCTGAATGGAATTAAGATGCTGAGTTACGAAAGAGGATCGAAGGAGTTCAAGGACCTTGTTGCTATCAGTAAATATAAGGACTGGGATAACTTTGGTGAGGCAAAAGAAGGATTTATCCTATTGCAAGATCACGGGGATAGGGTTTCATTTCGCAGTATAAAGATTAATACACCAAACTAAGCTTAGAGTTTATGAACCATTATTTATCACGCAGAAGCTTTGTTAAACAATCTGTTATTGCAGCTGGTGCTGTAATGTTATCGAATAGTGTCCTGGGGAAAGTCAATCTGGCAACACCAAATGAACGCGTCAATTTAGCCTGTGTAGGTTTAGGGAATCGGGCTGCAGAGATTATAAAGGAGCTTTATAAAACCGGACTTTGTAATATTGTTGCATTATGCGATGTTGATCTGGGGGCGAAGCAAACGCAGGAAATTCTGGCAATGTTTCCTGATGCACCAAAGTTTAAAGACTTTAGAGTTATGTTTGATAAAATGGGAAATCAGATCGATGCGGTTAGTATTGGAACACCTGATTTTTCCCATTTTGCGATAACTATGTTAGCCCTCGATCTTGGAAAACATGTCTATGTGGAAAAGCCAATGGCGCGAACATTCCTCGAAGTTGAATTAATGACCAATAAAGCCAGGAGGAACTCAAAGCTTGTAACACAAATGGGAAATCAGGGACATTCCGAAGCAAATTACTTTCAATTTAAGGCTTGGAAGGAAGCTGGAATAATTAAAGATGTCACTCGGATAGACGCACATATGAACATGCCGCGGAGATGGCATGGATGGGATGTGAATATGAAAGGATTTCCTGCCGCTGAAATAATCCCGGAAACGTTGGATTGGGAACTATGGCAAATGCAAACACTAGGTCACAACTATAATAAAGATTTTGTGAATGGGCAATGGCGTTGTTGGTATGATTTTGGGATGGGAGCTCTCGGTGATTGGGGAGCACATATATTAGATACTGCGCATGAATTTTTGGACCTTGGGCTGCCAACGGAAGTCAGTGCCGTTAAACTTGAGGGACATAATTCGTATTTTTTTCCCATGTCTTCGACACTGAAATTTCATTTTCCCAAACGGAAAAGAATGCCTGCGGTTGACATTAATTGGTATGATGGGTTAAATAATTTACCACCGATACCAGATGGTTATGGAGTTTCGGGATTGGATCCGAATATTCCAGCTCCTAGTACAGGTAAATTGGAACCAGCAAAATTAAACCCCGGAAAAATTATTTATGGAAAGGATCTGACGTTCAAAGGTGGTTCTCATGCTAGTATTCTACAGATCATTCCTGAGACGAAAGCCAAGGAAATGGAATCCCGTCTTCCGGAAATTCCAAAATCTCCCTCTAATCATTTTACTAACTTCTTAAAAGCATGTAAGGGAGAAGAAAAAACAAGGTCTGCTTTTGAGATCGCCGGACCTCTGAGTCAAGTATTCTGTCTGGGAGTAATTGCCCAGCGTTTAAATGCCAAATTGGTCTTTGATCCCATAAAAAGGGAAATCAGTAACGATAAATTTGCCAATGCACTCTTGGCCGGACCTCCTCCCGCAAGAGGCTGGGAGCAATATTATAAAATGTAATCTGATCATTTTTGAACTATAAAAAAGCGAGGGATATTTAATTTATACCTCGCTTTTTGTTTATTGGGCTTTTATCGAGAAGCCAACTGGTTTACTATCATTCAACCTAAAATATGCTCCAATTTATTGTATTGGAGGAGACAAATCGAATGTATTTTGATCTATCTTGATGGAAATATAAGAGTCAATGTAAATAATTTTGTTCCTATGCCTTAGGATAGTGATGATGAGAACTGGCATCTGGCCTGACTAATGGGAGGGGAAGGGAGTTAAAAAAATGGATATAGATACAAACAAAAAAGGTTTTCAAACGGGGAGAATGAAAACCTTCAATAACCAATTATAAACCTAAATTATGATAGTACAAATATAAGTGTATTTTATACACTATGCAAATTTATTTTAAAATAAAAATATCAATATGATAATGGCTGTATCAAAAGAGGTTGGGATCAGACTTTTTGATGCTATAATAAATTAACAACAAGGTGTTTGGGGCAAGCTGAAATTCAATATTTTCGCTTACCTTTTTCAGAAATGTCAATAAAGATTAAGGAGAGAGTCCTTTTAGTTTTTCTCCCCATTTTCCAAGTTCGCTAATAATAGGGGATAATTCATGACCGATTGGGGTCAATTCATATGTTACTCGTGGCGGCACTTCTGGATATATCGTACGTTTTACAACTCCACTTTTCTCTAATTTTCGCAATTGCAACGTCAACATGCGTTCGGTAATATTTGGAAGACACTTTTTAATTTCATTGTATCGAAGACTTCCGTTGATTAGATAGCAACAGATAGCTAAAGACCATTGACCACCAATAATATGAGCAGCAAATACTTCAGGACACTCATTTGCTAACATTTGCCTGTTGGCGAAATTACTGGAACTTTCTTTGATTTTTGTCATCACCTACATTTTTTATAGTACCGAACATTGGGTTACCACTGTACCAAAATAAGAAATATCTATCTATTTTTAATCCCAGCTAGCAACGCCAATGAAACTATTACAGTTATCAGATGGCGCGTGGTAAATAGTATATAAAACTTTTGAATAACTAGATATAATGAAAACGTTAGTAATGATAATTCACCCAAATATAAATGAATCAATCGTTAATAAAAGGTGGATTGAAGAATTGAAAAAATACCCAGAAAACTATGAAATTCATCAATTGCATGAGAAGTACCCTGATGAAAAAATAGATGTAAAGGAGGAACAACAATTGATTGAAAAGTATGATAAAATTGTATTTCAGTTTCCTTTTTATTGGTTTAATTGCCCCCCGTTTTTTAAAAAGTGGCTGGATGAGGTGTTGACATACGGTTGGGCCTATGGAAAGTCAAGTGGTTATAAGTTAGCGGGCAAGAGAATTGCATTGGCATTGTCTGTTGGGGTTGATGAAAAAGAGTATTCCACTACAGGCAAGTACAAATATAACTTGGATCAATTGACTAGTCCATTTGAAATCACCTTTAATTATATTCACGCGAATTATAGACCATTTTTTGCATATTATGGCATTGAACAAAATACTTCGGAAGAATGGGTCGAACGGAGTGTTCCGCTGTATCTTGATTTTTTAGAACAGCTGTAGGCGCGTCTGGTATTTCGACCGCTATACCATTCACTAATTTGGAAATGATGATCCAGAAACTTAAAGTACGAAATTCGATGGCTATTAGATTATAATCGCTTAATGAAGAATGATCTGAAGAGAATTTATCATTTTCAATCAATCTTAATCGCGCTAAATTTTATTTATCCTGGTAAGAGGTAAGGACAAAAAAAAAGGTTTTCAAACGGGGAGAATGAAAACCTTAAATAACCAATTATAAACCTAAATTATGATAGTTCAAAGATAGTGTATTTTATACACACTTGCAAGTTTTTTTTAATTTTATTTTCTTCTGTCTCTCTGATCTAAGACAAAGCAAAAAGGGAGAGTATTAGTTCAGAGTTGATTAATTCATAAGAAGACCAAGGGACTTATTGTATATAGATTGGTGTTAAGAAAATTAACGTATAAACACTGTGCTCCAAAAATAGCTATATACTTTTGTTAGAGCACAGTGTCAGATCCTTGAAGAAACATTACTCTGATAAAACCCCGACATAATAATTGAACGTGTCTATATCAATATTTTCTTTATTTAATCCCGGAATTTTAATTGCTCTAAAATGCTGATCTAAATGGACCAATTGTCTGTTTTTACCCTTTATTCCAATATGTATTGGCATATGAAACCCTTTGACTTCGCTAATCCATCTTCCCAGTATTGCTCCGGAAGCATCCTGTTGGATCTCTAATGTCGGGATAGATGCATGCTGAACATACTGTTCAAATACTTTTGATAGATCCAAACCAGTTTGCTGACTTAAATAACGGACAATATCATTGTAATCAACCTGTTGATGGTAAAAATTGCTGTTCAAGCCTCGTAATAAGGTGCGCCACTTATCATCATTAGCTATCATCGTACGGATCATGTTGAGCATAACACCGCCCTTGGGATACATATCACCGGAACCTTCTTTGTTTACGTGATACGGTCCCTGCATGGGGATATCATTTTGAATGCCACGTCGAATGCCGTGGACATAAGCTTGACTAGCTTCTTTACCATAAAAGTAATCAATGAACAAGGCTTCAGAATAGTTGGTGAAGCTTTCGTGGATCCACATATCAGCGAGATCAGCAGCGGTGATGTTGTTGCCGAACCATTCGTGGCCCGATTCGTGTACGACAATGAAATCCCATTTTTTCCCCCAACCTGTTCCCGAAGCATCGTTTCCACGATATCCATTCTGATAATGATTGCCATAGGCAATAGCACTTTGATGTTCCATACCCGTATGATACGTTTCGACCAGTTTGTAACCATCTGCATAAAAAGGATATGGACCAAACCAATGCTCAAATGCTTCTAACGTCTGTCTGGCATTTTTTTGAAGATGAGACTTTTTTTCTGTTTTATCATTCTCTCGCAAGATATAGTAGTCGACATCCAAAGGACCTTTTTCACCTTTGTATTTTTCTTGAAAATGAATATAGTCTCCAATATTGATGGCTACATTGTAGTTGTTGATCGGATTGGCAACTTTCCAATGGTATTTGTTGTATCCGTCCTTCATTTTTTCCACTTTTACCAATCGCCCATTAGATACGTTCATTACTTCTTTTGGGACAGCGATCGAAATCATCATACTGTCGACTTCATCGTATTGATGGTCTTTATTAGGCCACCAGACGCTAGCGCCCATACCTTGGCAGGCTGTAGCCACCCAAGGTTTACCATTGCTGTCTTTTTTCCAGTCAAAGCCACCGTCCCAGGGAGCGCGTGCTGCCTCTGTGGGATGACCTTCATAATACACTGTGAATTCACTTTGCGCACCTTTGGTGATTTTAGTAGGAAAGTTCAAAAAAACAGCGTTGTATTCTCTTGTAAATGAGAGCTCTTTCCCTTGATAGATAACCTTATTAATTTTAAGATTGGCAAACAGATCGAATTGTAAACGTTCAAAATCTTCTGTGGCCTTAAAGCGGAATAAGTTTGAACCTGAAATGAATTTATTGTCTACATCTACTTTCACGTCCAAATGATAATATTGGATATCGTAGCAAGTGCGCAATGGTGTGAGATATCCCCGCAATGAATCCGCTCGCGTGAATTCATTTTTTTCTTTCATCAGTTGCGCGTTGGATTGCTGGTAGCCTGCGACCAAAATACCATAGGTACCTAGCGCATATAATAGTGTTCTTTTCATTCGCTTATCTTCCGCCTGGAGGGCAATGTAGTTTTAAATAATTCGTAAATAACGTTCTTAGGTGTTCGTGAGTCCCTTCTCCTTCACTAATGGAATGACTACGGTTAGGATAGGACATTAACTGAAATTGTACATTATTTTTTATGAATTCGTCTATAAGAACTTCCGCATTCTGATAATGAACATTATCGTCTCCGGTGCCGTGTATATACAGTAGATTTCCTTTAATATTTTTGGCATACTTCAATGGTGACCCATTTTCAAAATCTGCTAGATTTTCTTGTGGAAGTCCCATATAACGTTCTTGATAAACATTATCATAAAGTAGTTGATTGGCAACAGCGGCTATTGCAATACCTGTTTTATAGATTTGTGGGTATTGTCCAAGCAAATTGAGTGTACTCGAACCACCTCCGCTCCATCCCCAGACTGCGATGCGCGAATTATCTACAAAAGACCATTTTAATATTTCCTGTGTGGCTAATGCTTGATCACGAATATTGAGCTGACCGATTTTACGGTAGATACTTTTGCGCCATAGGCTACCTTTAGGAGCAGGTGTGCCCCGGTTATCCAAAGAAATATAAACGTATCCGTCCTGGGCCATATTTCCTTTATACAAGCTGTTATAACCTGCGCTAAAGTTGTCGATTACAGTTTGTGAAGCAGGTTCACCATATACCATAAAGACTACTGGATACTTTTTATTCGGATCGAAATCCAGCGGTTTGACCATCCAGCCATCTAGTTCGACACCTTCAGTAGTCTTAACTTTGAAAAATTCGGCTATGCCATCACTGACTTTCTTTTCACGTTTAACCTCAAAATCCACTACTGTCCGGTGTGTAGGGAGCTCGATAATAGCATCTTGCTTGAGCTCGGCACGGTTGCTAAAGCTGAAGATAGCAATCTTGCCATCTTTCGAAATATCATAATCGCAAGTTCCCTCAAACGATGCAGGTGTGAGCCTTTTTGGAGAGCCACCTTTAGTAGAGACACTATACAGATATTTTTGAGTCGCATTGCTGGGAGAAGCAGTGAAATAGATTATTTCTCCTTTTGGATCTAGAAAATCAAGATTGATAATGTCATAATCCGCTTTCGTAATGAGCTTTTCATTTCCTTTTAAGTCAATTTGATAGATTTTTCGCCAGCCCTCTTTTTCCGATACCCATATAAATGCTTTTCCATCCTGTATCCAGTCCCAGCCCGAAGGATCATTATTATTCCATCTTGCCTTGATGTCAATCCAGGAATCGCTCGTTTCGCGATGTATTGCTTGAGCTTCATGAGTAGCAATGGAAGCTGTGTAGATCTTACTTTCATTTTGTTTCCTATTGAGTTGCTGAAAAATAAGCTGTTTGCTGTCCATACACCATTCCATACGTGGAATATAATGCTGTTCAGGATCTCCCGGAATGTTTATGCGGCTATTCTTTCCGCTAGCAAGTTCATAAGTCCATATGGAACAAGCGCTTGGAGACTGTCCTACTTTCGGATATTCTACAGGAATGGTAAAAGAGTAGAGACTATCCGTATTATTAATCATTAGAAAATTACGGATACTGTTTGCGTCAAGTTTCCAGTAGGCGATAGAGAGACCATCAGGCGACCATCTAAAACCATCTTTGCAACCAAACTCTTCCTCATAAACCCAATCGAAAGTTCCATTGATCATACGGTCTGTCCCATCCTCCGTTACGGCGTTTATATTTCCATTCGTTAAATCCTCCACATAAATATTATGGTCTGTTTTGTTAACATAAGCCACTTTATTGGCTTGAGGATTAAATTTGGCAAACATCAGTTGGGATGATGGAAATTGACGGCCTATTTGCTTCAATTGATTGGATTTCTTGTTGTACACCCAATAATCGCCTCTTGTATTTTCTCGCCAAACCTTTTTGCTATTGGTATAGATTAAAATTAGTTCCCTATTCTTGGATATCGAAAAATTCTCGACTTTTAATGCTGTTTTCATTCCCTGAGGAACAAGTAATTCATGAGATAAAAAGATTGTTCTGGAACCGTTTTTTGGATTGACGGTTTCTATTCCTTTATCCGAAAATTCATAATATTGATCACCATTTTCCATCCAGAGTCTCTGAGCAAAGAGTGGATTGGATACGTAGAGAACTAATAACAGATTGACTATAATAAAATGTCTAATTCGATTCATTTGTTTATGATGTTTTGTAAGTCAAATATTCAACGCACAGGGGTTTGCCATTTTGGCTCCCGGTATCCCTAATTGGGAGCACTGTCTTTAAGCTGATAGATTTCATTTACCTCCCGTTCAAGGTATTTTCCCAAACGCCTTGCCCCATTTTCCTGCATGATATAATTATCTTCGATACGGATACCGCCAAATTTGAGGTGTTTTTTCAGAAAATCATAATTAACAAAATCCTTGTGTAGATTTTGCTGCTCCCAAAGCTGTGTGAGCTCGGGGATGAGATAGATGCCCGGTTCAACGGTAAGTGCGTTGCCCACTTCTAACTGCTTGCCTAGTCGCAGGGATTTAAGACCAAAAGTCTTGGTGTCTTTAGGTTCGGTTTCGGTATAGCCTACATATTGTTCACCGAGATCCTCCATATCATGTACATCCAAACCGATGAGGTGGCCGAGTCCACATTGAAAGAATAAAGCATGTGCATGGTTAACTACTGCATCTTGCACGTTACCTTTCATAAATCCAACTTGTATCAGGCCCTCGACAAGTGCTTCACAGGCTTTTAAGTGGATATCTTTAAAGCGAGCTCCAACAGTTAATAAGCGTTCGGCAGATTTAAAAGCATGTAAAACGATCTGATAAATTTCCTCCTGTAAAGATGTGAAGCGTCTGCCTACGGGAAAGGTACGCGTTAGGTCGGAGGCATATCCCAGTGATGTTTCAACACCCGAGTCGTTTAACAAAAGGTCTCCCTCGTGAACTTGATGAAATTGCATGTGGTTATGCAATATTTCACCTCGTTTGGTAACGATCGGAGGATAGGAAAAAGACATGCCCTGATCTTGTGCGAAATGCTGCATGGCATTGCTGATCTGATACTCATAACGGCCTGGTCTGGTCATCTGAATGGCAAGACGGTGCATATCCACAGCGACGTCCACAGCTTTCTCTAATTCAACAATTTCCTCCGCTGATTTAATACTGCGTTGTGCGGCTACGGTCTGAATTAAAACGATAGATGGTTGAAGCTGTTCAACCGGACAATTAAGCAATTTTCCAAGCAATAATTTGTTGTGTGATTGATAGGGCGGGAGGTAATGGATCAAATTTTTCTCCCCTTTTTTTAGATAGTCAAAGAGTTGCTCAAAAGGAAGTACCTTATGGATGCCTGAAAGGGTAGCTTTTTCCGCCAGAGTCTGCTGTTGTCCCATCCAGACAATTTCATCGATGGTCATTTCGTTACCAAATAGTATTGTCTCTCCTTGGTCAATATCGATCACAGCGGCCAATTGAGGACTTTTTATACCGATATAATATAAAAAACTGCTATCTTGACGAAAAGGGTAAGTATTGTGTTCAAAATTGATCGGATTTTCAATGTTTCCCAACAACAAAACTTTACCTGAAGTAAATTTTGTCGTGAGTTCGTTCCTGCGGGTAGTATAGATATTTGTGTTAAACATAAATTTTTGAAAATTAAGAGCGGCAATAGAGCCGTTATCTGATGAAAATATCAAAACTAATTTTTATTCTGTTGTGTGTTAGCGTTTAGTTGAGATTAAATGGTGTCATTCATATTATAATATGCTGGCTAATATCGTTAAAAATTTATCTCTTGATTCGCGAAATAAGCGTCGTCAATAAATTGTTTATACGCTTGATACTTTTATGCTGTTACAATTGCTTACTACAAGTGATTTATGCATCAAAACAAAATAATATTGGTATTAAATAAAGTTCGAAGTTTATATTGAATATTAATTATCACAATTTATCAAAGTCTAATTGTATTTTAACCATGTTTTTTAAAATATTAGGGTATTTTATGTGATTTTATGCCTTACCGATTGCATAATCAGTAAATATGCTAAATATTATCCCTTTATATACATATTTTGTTTTTGTTTTTACATCTGTTGCGAACGATATCTTTACTTGTTTCGTAGTTGTTATATTTATGTTAACTAAACAGTAGTTTTGAACATAAACTTATGAAATCCTATGAAAACGCTCCAATTTAATGTGCCCAGTATGCAGGGCCAAAGCCTAACTGTACAAGAAGATATTTTAGAAACTTTTTATCCGCATCTTCACAGGCACCAAGAAGCACAGCTTATGTGGATAGTAAAAGGAAAGGGAATATTGATTGTTGAAGATACGTTGCACCCTTTTAAGGAAAATGATATTTTCTTCTTGGGGGCAAATCAACCACATGTATTTAAGTCGTCTTCTCAGGATGGTTTTTCAAATGAATCTCGCTCTATATCTATTTTTTTTGATCCAAATGGCAAGCTCAAGTTAATGTTTTCTTTGGAGGAATTTGAATCGCTAAATCATTTTATTTACAATAATTCATGTGGTTTTAAAATTCCAGATGAATATTTTACGCAAATTTCAGAAAGAATTTTACAATTGAAATCTTCAGATCAGATGGATAAACTGATGCATTTTTTCTATCTTTTGCGATCTTTGGCGACTATATCAAGGGAAACGGATCCGCTTTGTTCAGAAAGAGGAGAGGCGGTATCTGATACAGTTCATAGCTCAAATCGAATTAATCTAATCTGTAATTATATCAAAGAAAACCATAAACATGACCTTAGCCTAGAAGATGTTGCCGATTACGCCAATCTTACGCCTCAGGCATTTTGTCGGTATTTTAAAAAACATTGTGGTGTTACTTTTGTCGCATATTTAAATCGAATACGAGTTAAAGAGGTTTGTAGTCAATTGAATGAAGATCATCTAGACAGTGTTTCGTTAATCGCGTACAATTGCGGATTCAATAGTATTACCAATTTTAACCGCGTATTTAAACAGATTATAGGTTGTAACCCCAAAGAATATGTTCAAAACTATAAACAGACACTTTACTCCGTTATATAAATATAAGAACCTTTCAATGTGGATTTTTTTCTAATATTTCTTCTTTGGATGTCAAATATGAGATGATTTTTTTGCTTTATCTTGTTTTTGTTTTAAATTTTCGTTTTTTATTTTGGTTTTTCTTGTTGTTTCTTAGGATATGATGGAAAATTAAGCATGTATATGTTTTTATTTGTGCTGTTTCGGTGTTGTATCTTGATATTTATTGATTTTATTTAACATTTGTGGTTAATAATCGGGTAATACTTGTCAAGATTCGGTTAGTAAAGAGGATGAGAGGTTGATAACTTAGTTCATAATAAAAAAGCACTATAAACTAAACATCTGAAACTAAACTTATGAACAGAAAAAGCATTGCTATGCTAGCCGCTACGGTCTTAGTAAGCTCGGCAGTATATGCGCAAACAGTTTTGAAAGGGAAGGTGGTCGACCAAGACGGGAAACCTATCCCTGGAGTTACAATCACTCTTAGAGATGGAACCGGTACACAGACCGGGCAAAATGGAGAATTTACGATAAACTACAAACAGGCAGGACAACTAAGTGTTTCGGCTATTGGTTATGGTCGTAAGGAAGTTAATCTGACCAATCAGACCACGCTAGAAGTTACTCTATTGTCCGATGAAAGAAATTTGGATGAGGTAGTTGTAACTGCCATGGGCATTACTAGAGAAAAAAAATCTTTAGGTTATGCTACTCAAGAAATTAAAGCGAGTGCGTTAACTGATGCGGGACAGCATAGTTTAACGGGGGCTTTGGCAGGTAAAGCAGCGGGAGTGCAGGTCAATCAATTTGGTGGTGCAATAGGTTCTTCGGCTCGTATTTCAATTCGAGGCAATTCCTCATTACAAAAAGATCAGCAACCATTGATTGTTGTAGATGGTATCCCAATTACAAATGATGCACAACGTTCGGGTGATAATACCTACACAGGGGTTGATTATGGGTCGGGCTTGAATGACATTAACCCGGATGACATTGAAAGTTTTAATATCTTGAAAGGTGGAGCTGCGGCTCTATACGGTATGCGAGCAGGGGCCGGTGTTATTATGATTACCACAAAATCCGGCAAACGGGCTGCCAATGGGGTACAAATTTCCTATGATGGTAATTTTTCTATTGATAGAGCTGCCAATTTACCAAAGTATCAAAATTTATACGGTCAAGGGTCCAGAGGAGATGAGTATAGTTATAATACCTTAGGCGGAGGAGAGTCGTATCAGGATTATGTTGTTAAAAATTCTTTTAGTTATGTCGACGGAACAGGAGAATTTGGTGTCAATGATAATATTGATGAATCTTGGGGGCCAAGAATGGATATTGGGTTAATGATTCCACAATTTAATAGCCCTGTAGTGAACGGTGTACGCCAGGCGACTCCATGGAATTCCCATAAAAATAATGTGAAGCAATTTTTTCAGACAGGCTTTTCTCAAAATCATAATATTTCTTTACTTTCTAAAACAGATAAATCTTCTACCCGGGCCTCCATTTCCTTTAGAGATCAGCGCGGAACGGTACCCAATACGGATCAAAAGAAATATACAGCCCAATTAAATAATGAATATAAGTTAAGCGATAAAGTTTCTTATGACATTATGAGTAATTTCACACGTACTGAAAGTAATAATCTCGTAATGCAAGGTTACGATAGTGCTAATCCGATGAATGGATTGATCTGGTTCGGTCGTCAGGTAGATATGCAAGATCTGAAAAATAATTGGGATCAACGTGATGAGGTCGGAAATTATACCTATTACAACTGGAATTCCGCCTATCATATGAATCCATTCTATACCATGCATGAGTCTCAAAATGCTCTTAAAATGAATCGTATATTTGGGAAAACTTCATTGCATTATCAACCTTTTGATTTCTTGAGATTTGAAGGTCGGGTGGGATTGGATTATTATAATACACATACTTTCGAGACAACCTATTTTAATTTCGACAATAAAAATGGAAAATTCGATGAAATGAAGAATAGTAATTCTGAATTCAATGCAGATTTTATCGCAAACTTCAATAAGCAATTTGGAGACCTGAGCTTGACAGGGATTTTGGGTGCTAATTATCGGGATTACCAGTTTGAAACAAACACGTTGGGAGCGAGAGGGTTGAACGTACTAGGAGTCTATACGATCAGTAATAAAATTGGGGATGCTTATACTTTAATGGATCATTCTAAAGGTCGATCAAACTCTGTCTATGCACAAGCCAATTTAGGTTGGCGAGACCAGTTATATTTAGATTTAACCGCACGGAATGATTGGTCTTCAACACTGAAAAAATCATTTTTCTATCCTTCAGCAAGTTTAAGTTGGTTGCCTACGGCTAGTTTTGAAGGATTAAAAAGTGATTACCTGAATTTTTGGAAATTGAGGTTCAACATTGTGAAGGTAGGTAATGCAACGCGTCCATATCAAAACGGAAATTATTACTATGCACAGACAGATTCCTATAATAATTTAGCTCAGATGTATAAGAGTATGACTTATGCGATTGAAGGCTTAGAACCCGAAGCAATTACTTCATACGAAGTCGGAACTGAGTTAGGTTTATTCAAAGATCGTTTACATGTGGATTTTACCTACTATAACAAAACTAACAAAAAACAATTGCTTCAGGTGGCAACATCTAATGTGGTTGGTTTTAGTTCTATCTTCCTGAACGCCGGTGAGATCAAAAGCAAAGGGGTTGAATTGCAGTTAAGAGGGGATATCCTAAAAAGAGAAGATGGACTAAATTGGACAACAACAGTTAACTTCTCGAGGGATAAAAATAAAGTTGTTGAACTTTATCCACAATTGGATTTAAAAGATTACAGGCTTGGCTGGACTTGGGGTATTTCCAATATGGCATCTGTGGGTAAACCTTGGGGAACTTTAGTTGGCTCTGGTTTTGATCGTGTAGAAAAAGGTCCAATGAAGGGGGCAATAAAAGTAGGTAATAATGGATTGGTTTCTACCCCATTGGACGGTCAGGATATTGGTCAAGCTGTCCCTGATTTCTTAGCCTCTATGCGCAACGACTTTACCATCAAGGATTTCAGATTTGGATTTATGCTCGACTTTCGAAAAGGTGGCGATGTGTGGTCGCAAACAATGTCCCATGGTTACACGACAGGTATTGCTGAAATTACAGCCGCGAATGGCATCCGTGAACGCGCAATTGTGGCAGGTAGAGATGTAATGACGAATGAAAGATTCGCGATGTCGGACGGAAAAGATGGCTGGGTTGAAAATACGATTGAAACTAGTGCTCAAGATTGGTACGAAAACGGTGGAATCGCTGAAATGTATGTTTTTGATGGTTCTTTTTTGAAATTGAGAGAAGCTTATATATCATATAACTTACCTAAACATCTCTATAGTAAAATAAAAGGAATTAAGCGTGCCAATATTTCTGTTACGGGAACGAACTTAGCTATGTTGTGGGTGCATAAGTCTAATACGATGCGTCTAGATCCAGAAGCAGGTGGTGTTTCGAGTGATTCAAGAGGAGTAGGATTTGAACAGGCGACCGTCCCTAATTCAAGAAGTATAGGTCTTAAACTTGGTTTTACATTTTAATTTCTTTATTAGGTTAAAACGTAATAAAAATAATTTTATAATTATGAATACTTTTATTAAAAAACTTAAATATACACCAGTTCTAGCTGCACTTTTAGTATCGGGATGTACTAAAAATTTTGAAAAAATTAATACCGATCCAGATGCATTGTCAGATGTTCCGCCCCAAAACATGTTGGTAAATGTCATGCGGTATGCCGGAGACCAATTCGGTGGCGATGTTGACGGATATGGAACATTTGCAGGTTATATTGTTAAAATTCAATATCCAGATAATTTGGGCGGATTAATTCCTTCGAATAATACCTATGGTAATCGATGGGCTGCTTGTTACTACAATATCACCCAAATGAAGGATTTATTGAAAAAAACAGAGGCTACAGCAGAGAGTTACAAAAATATTCGGCTTGTTGCCAGGATATGGAATAATTATATGTGGTCCTATTTATTGGATGGCTGGGGGGATATTCCTTATTCAGAGGCGTTTAAAGGACGTCCAGAGGACGGCTCCATCTTGAAAGCGAAATATGATAAACAGGAAGACATTTTCCCTGCTGTATTGGCCGACCTTAAATCAATTGCTGATGAAATGGCGGCGGGTATAGGTACAGATGAAATGGGGGATTATGATGTTATCTATGGAAAAACCAATAGTGGAAGTGCAGATATAAAAGAGCAAATGTTAAGGTGGCAAAAATTCTGTAATGCGCTGCGCTTACGGATGGCAATGCGAATTTCTTCTGTTGCGCCGGCATTGGCAAAATCTACTATTGAGGAAATTGCGGGCAATAAAGAGAAATATCCTATTATTGAGACAAACGCAGAAAACTGCCAGATGTTTTTCCCTGGTACTTTACCCTATATGGAACCTTGGTATGAATCAGGTATCAACGGTAATCGAATCAATAATTGGGGAATGTTTGATATTTTTATTGATCATTTAGTTGAGACCAAAGATCCAAGGATTGCTTCGATCGCTCGGAAAAATAATGAAGGTAAGTATGTTGGATTTGTAAATGGTTCATTGACAAATCCGTCTCCTTCAACCTCGATTTCTTGGATTGGCGATCATTATATTAATGATCCCGCTGGAGCGGTACCTTTCTATAGGGCTTGTGAAACCTATTACTTGTTAGCTGAAGCAGCTTTATCCGGATACAATGTTGGTATTTCAGCAAAAACGGCTTATGAAACAGCGGTTACATTGTCCATGCAAGATAATAATATCGCAGCAGATGAAATAGCGGCTTATCTCGCTGATGCAGGTAAATTTGATAATACTAAAAACCGTATTTATTGGGATATGTGGGTAGCGTTGTTTAAAGAAAATTTTGAAGCATGGAGCTTATATAGGAGAACCGGTATACCAACTACAAACTATCCTTCGAAAATTCAAAAATTCAAAAAAGTACACACCGATCAACCGTGGCGTTTGCCGTATCCGAATAATGAGTATTTGTATAATACAGAGAATGTTAACGCAGCTGCAGCTGGAACGGTGGATTACAATTGGGGTAAGCGACTATGGTGGGCTAAAGATAATGGTAAAGAATAGTTTCATATGTTTATTTTTACGCAGCGGGGTAACTTCGGTTATCCCGCTGTTTTTTTATGATTTCTTTTATTGATTCGACACCGGTTAGGGTTTGCAAGAATAAGCGGATTAAGGCGAACAGAGGGGGGGTAAAGGAATAGCCGAAGTTGGAAAATCTACAATGGGCTGCTTCTATGGTTTCAGGTTTCATTTAGTCATCCATGACAGGGGCGGGATTTTGAATGTTCTGATTATGGCATGGACGCAAGACCTCTGCTTCGCTATCGTTTCGTGTCTCCTCCGGTACATCTCCGTATCAGGGTCGGGGTGTATCCGTGGTGAGAGCGACATGAGTCCGTGGTGAGTCCGAGTTATACTCGGAGATAAGACGCTAGCATGGCTGTCAGAAAACGCTCTTATCTGCCCCCAAGTACGAATAAGGCCCGAAGATGCCTCGAATCATCTTCGAAGAAGGGGTAAATAGTCGATAAGACACGGACTCCGTTCTGAAAAATAACATCAGTGACACACTATTGAAGGTACCCAACAGATTTATATCTGGTAAATGGAGAAATGGGCCAAATAGTTTTGTCGTATTCGGTTAAAAATAAAAAAATCTAGTTTGCTAAAAAACGTAACGTTGCGATTGAAAACCTCCGGTTACCCACTGAACATAAAAAAAGGTTTTCAAACGGGGAGAATGAAAACCTTAAATAACCAATTATAAACCTAAATTATGATACTACAAAGGTAGTGTCTATATTACACTTTGTCAAGTCTTTTTTTTTAAAAAATGTTAAATCTTTTTAAAAAGAATACTTGAATTGTGTCCGCCAAAACCGAAGGCATTGCTCATCGCTGTGTGCACCGTTTTTTCCAAAGGTTGGTTTACAACAATGTTGATTCCCTCAGGGATTGCTGGATCGATATTTTCGATGTTTATAGTCGCAGGAATTACATTATTGTTTATGGACTTTATGGCAATAATCGCTTCAATTGCTCCGGCAGCACCGAGCAGATGGCCGGTCATTGACTTGGTCGAACTGACCCAAAGGTTGCTGGATTTGCCAAATGCCAGTTGCATTGCTTTCAGTTCAGCAATATCACCAACAGGAGTAGAGGTGGCATGAAGATTTAAGTAATCCAACTGATCACTGTTTATTTGGGCTTCTTCCAGAGCAAGCGACATTGCCTTGGCCGCACCTATGCCTTCTGGGTGAGGCGAAGTCATGTGATAGGCATCAGCTGTCATGGATGCGCCAACAAGCTCGGCATAGATTTTTGCCCCTCTTTTCTTGGCATGCTCATATTCTTCCAGTATCAGGGCCCCGGCGCCTTCTCCCATGACAAATCCATCTCGATCTCGATCAAATGGCCTGCTTGCTGTTTTGGGATCATCATGCCTGCCCGACATTGCTTTCATTGCAGAGAAACCTCCTACTGAGGCAGGGGTAATAGGTGCTTCTGAGCCGCCGCTGATAAAGACTTTTGCCTTTCCTAACCGAATGTAATTGAAAGCATCCATGAACGCCGTATTGGAGGTTGCACAGGCAGATACAGTTGTATAATTGATCCCCTGCAGACCAAATTTCATCGATATCATTCCCGAAGCCATATTCACAATAAGCCTTGGGACGAAAAACGGGCTGAAGCGAGGGATATAATTACCTGTCACATAGTTTTCAACTTCATTTTCGAATGTTTCCATTCCCCCCTGTCCAACACCCCAGATAACACCAATATCAAATGGATCCATTGTATTTGGATCTAAGCCGGAATCTTCTAAGGCTTGCGACGCACTATATAGGGCGTATTGAGTAAATAGATCACTTCTCTTGATCTCATTTCGCTCGAGGTATTTTTCCGGTTGAAAGTTTTTGATTTCGCTCGCGATTTGTGTCCGAAATAAAGACGCGTCAAAGCGGCTGATGATAGCTGTACGGTTTTCACCACGTAAAATATTATCCCAGAATGTATCAATGTTATCTCCTAATGGGTTGATTGTCCCCATTCCGGTAATTACAACTCTTTTCATTTTTATGATATTAAAATTAATTTATCAATATACCGATTGGTATGTGTATGTTTAAAAAAAATTAGATTTTGATCTCCCGGTTTACCATTTCTTTCATATTATCCAATACAATAGCTAAATCTTTGCCACGTCCTGAAATTTTTGAAAGTAAAATACCGCCTTCGATCATAGCCATGAAGGTAAGGGCAAAATGTTCTGTAGAAATATGCTCTTTAAACTCTCCATTGTTAACTCCTTCTTCTAGTATCGAAATCAGTCGTTGCTTCCAAAGTGTAAATGATCGTCTGACTTTAGGAAGCAAAAAAGGCAAGGAGTCATCAGCTTCGATAGCGGTATTCATTAGTGGGCACCCGCCCGAAGCAGCGATATTTTTAAAATTTTCTTTGTAGAAATCAAAAACAGCAAAGAGTTTCTTTAGAGCTGTCCTTTGTTGGGTAATGTGTTGATCTACTCCATCCGCTATTTTTTTGCTTTGATAACTATAAACATGAAGAGCCAAGTCATCTTTGTCCTTAAAATTACCGTATATACTGCCTTTTGTTAAGCCAGTAGCAGTAGTGATGTCGGAAAGGGAAGTCGCAAAATAGCCCTTTTTGTTAAAAATAGGGGCCGTTTTTTCAATGATAAATTGTCGGGTCTGTTCTGCTTTTGACATGATATCGCTGTTTTCTGACTGCAAATATAAAAAATACTTATTGGTATATTATTGGTTATATAAGAAGTAACTGAAAAAGTTACACTATTTTTTTTCGGTAATACGATAGGTGCAACGAGTACCATCTTCGATGATATACTCTATCCGGTTGATTGTGTAGGATGGTCCGATTAGTTGTTGAAAATTGTGAAGCTCAGAACGACAAAAACCTTGGCATTCTGTTGCTGCAGCACATATGGGGCAGTGATTCTCAATGAAAAGGTAGGATTCTGCCTCTTTTTTCCATTCTGCCATATATCCTTCTTCTGTTCGCTCGGTTGCCATCATATCAAGTTTTTTCTCCAGCGTCTCCATACCAGATAATGCATTTTTATACCGTTGGTATACTTTTGTTTCACGATCAGTGATCAATAGATCCAGTGCATTTTCGCCGAGCAATTGTTTAATGGATTGAAGCAGCTGGACAGTAATATCAGCGTGACTATCCGGAAATTTTGATAGTCCCAGGGCTGAAAGACAATAGTAGGTAGACGGTCGACCGATCCCCTCGCTTCTTGCATAGGATTCAATAAGTCCCTGATTGGCAAGGTTGAGGAGGTGTTTGCGGGCACCTTCTTTTGTGATCAACAGCTCCGTGGCAACCTGGGCGGCGGTAACTTCACCTCGCATTTTTAATAACATCAATATTCTATCCGCAGGTGTTTTTTGCATTTGACAATAAAAAAGTTGTTTTAATATTTCTGAACAAAGATACTACTTTTTCTACATGTAGTTACAATGACCTTTTTTTAAGCTATCTGCAGAATATAATTAATTTTATGACTTTAATAAAACAACTTTTTGGTTGTTTTATTAAAGTCTATTATTTAGCTTTGACTTATTATAAAAACAATAAAATTCAAAATATCATGAACAAATTTCAATTACCAGATTTACCTTATCCTTATGAAGCGCTTGAACCTTATTTTGATCAGGAAACAATGACTATCCATCACCACAGACACCATCAAGCTTATGTTGATAACCTAAATAAAGCACTGGATACAACGACGGAAAATGTTGAATTAGAAGGCCTTTTGGCACAGGTAAGCCAGTATGGTCCTGCGATTCGGAACAACGCTGGCGGTCATTACAATCATTCTTTGTTCTGGGAAATCTTATCTCCAGCCCCAAAAATCGTACCCACTGGAAGACTGGCCAAAGAAATAGAAGCGACTTTTGGTTCTTTGGATGAGTTGAAAATAAAGATAAAAAATGCAGGGCTTGGACAATTTGGTTCTGGATGGTCCTGGCTCTATGTGAAGTACAATGGTGCATTGGACGTCGTTGCCACACCTAATCAAGACAATCCCTTAATGGACACCCAATTGATGAGTAGAGGAGTACCAATTTTAGGTGTTGACGTGTGGGAACATGCTTATTATTTGAAATATCAGAATAAAAGAGCGGATTATTTAGATGCTTTTTGGTCTATCCTGGATTGGTCTGTAGTCGAAAAAAAATACGAAGAGACCATCGGTAAATTAATTTAATCGGTTTAAATTTCCATCAAACCGGGATGATAATTACGTAAAGATATGTTTGTAAATAAGGTTGAAAATTCGGGTATAATGGCGCTCGATCTCATTGATTTCAAAACCACACTTGAAATTATAGAATTTGACATCAAGAAACTGTTTTTCCAAGAAATAATCGTCAAAGAAAAGGAGTTTAAAGCGGCTCTTGCTGCATTGGAATTGACACCCTTTATAGGCAAAGCCGTTGCTTTTACTTGTTCTGTTGATGCCATCATCCCCCCCTGGATCTATATGGCTTTAGCCGATAAATTCCATACTGATGTGGCTTATTACGATTTTAAAAGTGTGGGCGCATTGGAACTGGAATTATGGGCCCAGAATTTGAAGCGGGCAGATTTGTCGCATTATCAGGATCAAAAAGTGGTTGTGAGGGCAAGGCCAAATATGCCAGAATCACTTTATATGTTAGCTGCTGCACGCTTAATTCCGATTGTTACAACATTGATGTACGGAGAGGTCGGGATGCCAAAAGTTATTTTTAAAAGAGCATAAGAAACAATGAAAGCATTAATATTTAATGGCGCCTTGGAGCGGAGACAAGAATCTACTTCCGGAGTCTTGTCTAATTATTTCGCTGAACGATTGAATCAGCTTGGTGTTGAGCATAGTGTTTTTAACCTTGCGGATAGTGGGATACCACTATTTGATACAAGCCTCAGCAGGATACCCAATAGTGTAAAGATCATGAACAATCTCTTTCTGGAGGCAGACGTGCATTTTTGGTTATCTCCTTTATATCACGGAAGTGTGCCGGGGGTAATGAAAAACTGTTTGGATTGGCTGGAGATAAGCGCAAAGAACAGTCCGGCATATCTCACCGATAAAAATATAGGACTGGTTTGTTGGGCGGATGGTGTACAGGCTTTACAAGGGATCAACGCTATGGATGCAATAGCAAAATCATTACGGGCATGGACTTTACCTTTTAGTGTACCTATTGTTAAAAGGGAACTATTTGAAAACACAGGCTCTAAGGAGATCTCGTCGGATTATAAACGTAAATTGGACCTGTTGATCAATATCGCAACCACACGAGCAGCAGTATTTGAAACACTGTTGGGACGTTCCTGAAAATAGTATTTTCCTAAAAGCAGTTTAAAAATTATTGCTGCATCAGTAATAATAAAGCACCTCGATCTCCATTGAGGTGCTTTATATGTTTTTAAAATTGCTTAGTTTTGAAGAACCATGTGCCGAAGAGTTCGTGTCCGCCGAATTTTCGGGAATCACACATTTAACGAGGCGCATCTCAAAAAAATGCAATAAACTGTTTTTATCGTTTCATATTCTATAAGGTATCTGATTAGATGGGATTACAATGTCGGGTTTTGTTAAAGTTAATTGTATGTTGTGCAATGCATTTTGCTGTACAGACGACGAATGCACAAGGTTTTCTGCCTTTAAATGAAGAGAAATATCGAACCGATGCGGAAATGTTATTGAAATCAACTTCAGATGACAGCGTAAAAACGCTACAGTACTTCTATTTGGCAGATTACTACAGGTTTCGTGATACATTGAAATTCTGGGAAAATATGCGGCAGGGGGAGCGAATGGCCAAACCATTTAGAAGCCTTCAGGCCATGGCGGCACTTTACAAAAGCTTCTTCTACGGCCAATTTTTAGATAGTAAGCGTGCGGGGGGCGAAGCTCAAAAATGTGTGGATATCCTGGCAAATGCTAAGCAGCCTTTTCAGCAGGAACTCTTAGCTAAAGCCTGGTATAATCTGGGCCTAATTCGATTTCCAAAAAAAGGATTTGCTGATTTTTTGGATATACTCAATAGTAAATGTATGCCCTATGCCAAAGCACAGGACCCGCTCATGGAAGGTGCAATAAATACCATGATCGGTATGACCTTTATGTCATCCAATCAATTGGCAAAAGCCGATGAATATCATCAGCTGGCGATTAAACAGCTTGAACAACAACCAGCAAGCACTGCGCTATTGGTAGCTTATCTAAATGCTGTCAGTACCTATTGTTATCAGGTAAAATCAAAAGAGGCTCGACTACTATTGGACAAAGCTAAATTCCTTTTAGCTAAAAATCCAAATTCTTCTCAGCTACCCAATTATTATTATAATGAAGCGCTCTATTTTACAACAAAACAACAGACAGATGAAGCGTTACGTATGCTGGATATGGGTTTGGGCTGGTCGAAGAAAATGAACAATTGGAAATTCTACCAGATGATGCTGTTTAGAAAGTTTAATGTCTACTTGATGCAAAAAAAATATGCTGAAGCCAAATTACCATTGGAGGAGATCATAAAAAATGGTTTGCTGACACGCGATCTTTCCAACAGTAAAATTGTTTATAGCCAATTGGCTGCTGTGAATGAATTGATGGGGGATTACAAAGAGGCACTAAAGATGTCCAATGTGGCGGGTAAGCTCGCCGATAGTATTCAGAAGGTCCAGCTTTTGGAGAAGATGAACGAAATGGAGACTAAATACAAAAGTATAGAAAAAGAAAAATTGATTTTAAACCTACGTGCAGAAAAAGATCGCAATCAATTAAAGATCTTTCTTGTTTTAGGTATTGCTATTTTACTTTTAATCATTGTTTTATTTGTCACCTTTTCCTATAGAAAACAACGGAAACTGAATGGACAGATCCAGATGAATCATGAGATTGCTTTAGAGAAATTGGCAAAGGAAAAGCAGTTACAAATTTCCGAGTCCATGCTCAAAGCTGAAGAGCAGGAACGGCAGCGTATCGCACAGGATCTGCACGATAGTATTGGCGGAATGTTGACAGGATTAAAGTTTAAGATCGCTGGAGAGCAGGCAGGCGAATTCGATTTGACGAAGGAATTACCGCACAAACTGAACGATATTTTGGGTGAAGTTCGACGGATATCGCATAATCTGATGCCCGAGTCATTACGGCAATTTGGTCTGATAGCAGCATTGGAGCAATTATGTCTTTCGATGAGAAATAATAAGGTTCAGATCCAATTTGAAAATTATGAGGACGAAGTACGTCTGGACTTTCAAAAAGGGTTGGCAATCTATCGGATTGTCCAGGAAGCGATCTCAAACGCATTGAAATATGCGGATGCAGATCTTATTATTGTTCAGGTAAGTAAATCACAGGGAATATTGCAGGTTTTGATAGAAGACAATGGAAAAGGGTTTGATTCTTCCGCGGCAAATTATGGAATGGGATTAAATAATATGGTCAACAGAATCAAGTGGATCAATGGATCTATTGATATGCAGAGCAAACTTGGATCGGGTACGCAGATTGAAATAGGAGTAAGTGTTTAGTTAAAAACTAATGTATGAAAATTATTGCCATATTAGATGACCATCCTTTATTATTGGAAGGCGTAACGTCCTTTCTCAATAACCAAAACGGGTATAAAGTATATTCATTTCTGGAGGAAGTATCATTGATCGAATTTTTGGATTGTACAAGAGTAGATTTGGTGCTTATGGATATGCAGCTTGTGAATACCAGCGGATTGGACGTCTGTTTGCAGGTTAAAAAGTTGTTTCCTATGATTCCGGTTATTGCACTGAGTAATCTGGCAGATCGTAATCTTATTTTTCAGTTCATGCAAAATGGGGGAAATGGTTACATATTAAAAGATGTGTCCAACGGAGAGTTCCTTCGTTGTGTAAAGCTTGGATTAAATGGAAAAGAAGCGCTCTGTGATAAAGCAAAGGGTCTTTATGCTGGAGCTGTCACTTCCATGGAAGATCTTCCACATTTAACACGAAGGGAAAAAGAGATTTTAATTATGATATCCAATGGTCATACCAGTAATCAGATTGCGGAGAAGCTGTTTTTAAGTCCTGTTACGGTAGAAACACATCGACGTAATCTCTTGACAAAGTTTAAGGTGAAAAATATGGTCGAATTGGTACAACTTGCCTTAAAGCACAAATTATTAGGTCTTTAAGATGTTATATAATTGTTTTAATGTTCACCATAGCCAACATCATCCAGTTTTCCTTTAAAGACCCTAAATTGAATAAAAAAATAGGCGACGACCAAAATTGCTGCAAAAATAAACCATCCCAAACCCACGGATAGGCCATATTCATGTGCAGCGGCATTTTGGATGGTAAGCGAGGGGTTTACCTCATTGGTTGACGGTAATAAGGTTGGAAACATAGAAGCCACTGTTGTTGCAAAGCTTCCCAGTATAAATAGAGAAGAGAACATAAAACCTGTACCATCTTTTTTGAACGTCCTGATCCAAAATTGTCCCAGCAGGCCAACCGTTGCAATCAACGGGAATATCCAGAGCCAATAATGATTTTGTAGATTATTTAAGGAGATTGGTTTTACATAATGCCAGACATAAGCAGATAGTATGACCAATACAAGTAATACGAAATTCAGTTTAAATATGATATTTTTAAGCCGATTATTTAAAGTACTGGATGTTTTTAATATGACCCATCCCGCACCATGGATAGTCAGGGTGACGACTGCCACTAAACCTAATATCACTGTAAACCAGTCAATAATGCCTTGATGCTCGGCCAGAGGATCAAAAGTGGGATTCCAGAGTGCTAAGAAGAAATAATGCGGTTCCTGAGTAGATACGCCATTTTCGACCATACCGAGGTTAACACCGCGGACCACATTGCCTAAAGCGGCTCCAAAAAAAAGTGCAAGAAGTAGGCTCGCCAGACCAAAAGCTTTGTCCCATAAGGCTTCCCAAAGCCTATGGTGCACTTGGCCTCTCAGTTCAAGGCTTATTGCCCTAAAGATCAGTAACCATAATACCAGCATAAGCGGGAGGTAGAATCCGCTGAAAGATGACGCATAAAGTGTGGGAAAAGCAAAAAATAAAACTCCACCAGATGCGATCAGCCAAACTTCATTGGCATCCCAAAATGGACCGATTGCATTTGTTACAGCCTTCTTCTCCTGTTCGGTCTTTGCGAAAAATAAATGTACAATTCCTGCTCCAAAATCATAACCGTCGAGGACGACATAGATACCCAACATGAAAGTTAATACAACAAACCAGAATATTTCCATGACAATTAGTTTAAAGCGATATGAGTATGAGGCTCGGGGCCTTTTCGAATAATTTTCAATACTAACATAAGGAACAACAATCCCAAAAGAATATAAAGTCCGACAAATCCCAATAAGGTAAATAACGTATTACCAGAAGATACCGTGGGCGATACGCCATCTACCATACGCATTAGATTGTATACCAACCAAGGTTGTCGTCCTAGTTCGGATGTATACCAGCCTGCCGTATTGGCGATATAAGGAAAAGGAATCATAAACATAATAATCCACAGCAACCATTTGCTTTGATACAATTTATTTCGCCAAAGCAGGAAACTGCCCAATACCATTATTCCGATAAATATTGTACCTAGACCTACCATGATATGATAGCTATAATAAAGTCCGGGAACATTCGTGGGATGTAATGAGTCGTCGAACTCGTTTAGTCCTTTTATTTCAGCATCCCAGCGTTGGTAGGTCAGGAAACTTAAGACATTTGGAACAGCAATTTTATTATCAAGTTTTTTGTTTTCCATATCAGGTTGGCCGATCAGGATAATTTCGGATCCGCCCTTCTCTGTTTTAAAGATACCTTCCATGGCTGCAAATGCAGCAGGTTGGTATTTAACCACATTTTTGGCGGCAAGATCGCCTGTTGGGAATGCAAGCATAATGGATGAAATGGCGCCAAAGACAACGCCACTTTTAACGAATATCTTTCCAAATTTGCTATGTCTGTCGCTTAGGAGATAGAAAGCTCCGATGGAGGCAACAAAAAAAGAACTTGTTACTAAGGATGCCGCTTGATTATGGAGATAAGACGGCCATAACCACGGGTTGGTAAACAATGAACTAAAGTTGTTCAGTACGAACTTCCCGTTTTCAAGAATTTCATAACCCACAGGGTGCTGCATCCAGGAATGCGTGGCAATGATCAGAAAGCCACTGGCCCAGGAGCCAATGAATACCATCAATCCTGCGAGAAAGTGAAATTTGTGACCGAGTAATTTTTCTCCAAAGAGAAACATTCCCAAAAAAGAGGATTCTAGAAAAAATGAAAACATTCCTTCCATTGCCAAAGTCTGTCCAATAATTCCACCGGTAAGTTCAGAGAATTTTGCCCAATTTGTTCCGAACTGAAACTCCATTGGAATCCCCGTCACCACACCCATTGTAAAATTGAGCGCAAAGATCTTCATCCAGAATTTTGAAACATTGTTGTAATCTTCATTGTGAGTCTGTAGAAATTTCCATTTGAAATAAACAATCATCAATGATAATCCCATGGTCAATTGGGGAAATAGATAGTGGAATGTGATTGTAAAGGCAAATTGAAGCCGATTATAAAGAATCATGTCCTCCATGGATCCGAAGTTTTGGTTAATGACATTTAAATATAACCATTTTTTTGTCGTGCCGCCCCCTTAATGCGCTTTATTTTTTTGACAAAATGTAATATTATCAAAAAAATAAACCGTGGTTCCCTTGTCATTTATACAAGAAAATAGATCAGCAATGGATTGGATAAAATAGCCTTTTAATAAGTCTGTTTTTTTGTCTTATCTTCGTCCACGTAATGGAAAATAGCGAAAAGGACGAGGAATATCGGAGACATGAAAAAAGCGTTAATTTTAATGGGTGTTTTGCTGATACCTATACTTTTTATTGTACTCAACAATAAGGACAGGGGAAAAGTTGCGAAGGATAATGTCACATTTCGGGATAAATTATCCGAATATGGATTGTTTAAAGGAAAAATAGCTGATCTTGTTCCCAACGACCAAGGTACTTCTTACGAATTAGCTTCTGCATTGTTTACGGACTACGCCGACAAAAGACGTGTTATTTTTCTTCCGAAAGGAAAGAAGATAGTTGCATCGGACGATGGATTACCAAATTTTCCGGATGGTACCATTATCGCCAAAACTTTTTTCTACCCGCAAAGCGCCAATCCGCAGGAATCAAAATTGTTATTGTTGGAAACACGTCTTCTGATCAACGAAAATGGGCAATGGAATGCCGCGGCCTATCAATGGAATTCGACTCAGGATGAAGCGTTCTTACTAGCTGACAGCGCAGCGGTCCCCGTTTTATTTTTGGATGGTAAAAGCGTAAAAAGGCAGACAAATTATATTATTCCTTCCCGCAAAGATTGTATTGCCTGTCATCGCCAGGGAGATCGCATACTACCTATAGGTCCAAAGATCAGAAATTTAAATCGGGTAGTCTTTCGGGACCGTGATACAATCCAGCAGTTGGAATATTTGAAACGTAAAGATATACTAGATATTCAACTATTGGGAAAACTAAGTTCGCTACCTAGCTACGATGACCTTAGCCAATCTACTGCGCACAGGGCGAGAGCCTATCTGGAGGTGAATTGCGCACATTGCCATAACCCTATGGGAACAGCCTATATGACTATGCTGGATCTTAGATTCGAAAGCCCGATTAACGAAACTGGAATCTGGCTTAAACAGGCAAAAATTATTGGACGAATGTCGGTATTGGGTGAGATGCACATGCCTCAAAAGGGAACCACTGTACTTCATGAGGAAGGTATAATCCTAATTAAACGCTATCTTCAGTCCCTCAAATAAATATCTAAGAAACTTTTAAATTGCTGATAATTAGCGTGGCGGGAGTTTTTTTGTTCATAGGATATCTAATTTTTTCCGTGTTTTTAATAATGTCTATTGAATTGGTAGATTATATTGAAATATCTTTTATATTTGTGAGAGATAATTTCCCTTATCTTTTCTCAAATTGGCATTAGGGGGGGCGCTCGCCTCCCTCAATGTCTTCAAAATAGAAACAAGTTTTCGATTGGCGTTGGCACTTGTTCGTATTTTCTTATATTGCGACAATGTTTCCAATTAAATAATGCTATCATGATCCGGTATACCAAACTTTTCATGGCAATGACCATGTTTCTTCTCTTCGCTACATTTGTTAATGCACAAACTAAGAGGCCCAATATAATTCTGATTCTTACAGATGATTTAGGGTATAGTGACCTCGGCTGCTATGGGAGCCCGAATATTTCAACCCCTTTTTTGGATTCTATTGCCAGCAAAGGTGTGCGGGCAACAAACTTTATGGTGTCAACCCCCTCTTGTACCCCTTCTCGGGCATCGTTGCTAACCGGACGATATGCTTCTCGTTATAATCTACCGGCGCCAATTGGCCCGGGATCAAATCTCGGACTACCTGATGAAGAAGAAACCATTGCCGAGCTGCTAAAAAAGGTAGGTTATCGGACAGGTCTGATCGGTAAGTGGCATCTTGGCGATAAACAAGCTTATCATCATCCCAATAAGCAAGGATTCGATTTTTTTTATGGTATGTTATATAGCCATGATTATCGTGACCCTTATGTAAAAACAGATTCAGTCATAAAAATTTTTAGAAATAGGAAGCCAGAGGTAATATCGCCCGATGATTCGGATTTAAGTGCCTTATACCATAAAGAAACAGTCGATTTTATAGAAAATCAGGATAAAGATCATCCATTCTTTTTATATTACGCGCACAATTACCCACATCTTCCATTGGCTTTTGCCAACAAAAACAATAAGTTTGCCGATCAGCAGAATGCAGGCCCGTTAGGAGCAGTCATGCGTGAGTTAGACCATAATTTTGCCGAGCTTTGGAAGACCGTAGAGAAAAAAGGATTGGCGGAGAATACGATTTTGATTTTCTCAAGTGATAACGGTCCCTGGATTGCCTATCCTTCACGGATGTCGGACGACCATGCCACCAAAAACTGGCATGTAGGCACAGCTGGTGTATTTAAAGGGTCGAAAGCTGAAACTACTGAAGGTGGGGTTCGTGTTCCATTCATCGTATACGGAAAAGGATATGCACAGGAAGGTAAGGTGCTTAGACAAGCAATAAGTAATCTGGATCTGTTGCCAACGATAGCAAAATGGACAGGGGCCCCTCTTCCAGAAAAAAATATCGACGGTCAGTCGATAGATACCTTACTAAATGGTAAAGCGGAAGATCTAAAAACAGCACATCGCCCGATATTTTTGGTAAACTACGGCCATGTTGAAGCTGTCCGGTCGGGAGATTGGAAATATAGGCGTATACCAGCTGGCGTCAATCAGATATCTGGAAAACCTTATGATGCGGTAGAAGAATTACATAATATTGCATGGGATCCAAGCGAAAGAACAAATATCATAATGGATTATCCGGAGATAGCGCAAGAACTTCGAACATTATTCGAGGGATTTGATGGGAATATGAAGTAAAAGATGAATCAAATTCTAAAAAAAAGCGACACCTTCTGAAGGTATCGCTTTTTTAAACTGTTTTAGCTTAAAGTAGTTTGAAGGAAACTTCCTTAACATCTCGACTATTGGGGCCAATGTAAATTTTAAAATCCCCCGGTTCAGCAACATAATTAAGATCATTATTGAAGAACTTGAGATCTTTAAGTTGAATATCAAATTTCACGGATCTGACTTCGCCTTTCTTCAGAAATATCTTTTGAAAACCTTTTAATTCTTTAACCGGGCGGGTGACAGAACCAACTAGGTCCTGGATATATAATTGAACGGTCTCCTCTGCGTCGTAATGACCTGTATTGCTAATATCAATGCGTGCTTGAATGGTACCGTCGTTATCCAATGTGTTTTTATCTAGCTGAATCTCTCCATAAGCAAAGCTCGTATAACTCAACCCGTAACCGAAAGGGTAGAGTGGGGAATTGCTAACATCTAAATAATTCGATTTAAACTTTTCAAAATCCCCGGAATTTCCATAAGGTCTTCCTGTATTTTTATGTGCATAATAAATCGGAATTTGCCCCACATTTCTAGGAAAGGTCGCTGTAATTTTACCTGAAGGAACAACATCACCAAATAGTACGTCAGCAACTGCTTTTCCTGTTTCCGATCCACCAAACCAAACATTTAATATTGCAGGTACATGAGCATCCTCCCAAGTAAGCGTAAGCGGTCTACCGGTAAATAAGACAAGCACGACTGGCTTTCCGGTCGCCAATAATGCTTTCAAAAGATTTTGTTGATTTTTAGGTATGTCCAGCTCGGAGCGGCTTGAGCTTTCTCCGGACATTTCTGAAGATTCTCCAAGCGCAGCAACAACAACATCTGATTGTTGAGCAATTTTTACGGCATCTGCGATAATTTCTTCTTCTTTCCGAGGATCTCTTACTATTGTACGCCCAAACATTGTCGCGTGCTTTTGGTAGGTAGAATCTTCCAGCAGATTAGTTCCAAGATGTGTGAGGATATTTACTTTATTACCCAGCACCGCCTTCATCCCTTCTACTAATGATGCTGTTTTCTCTAATTCTGCACTCACGCTCCAAGTACCCGGCATATTCGCTCCTGAATTGGCTAAAGGGCCAATGACGGCAACTGTGCCCGTTTTTTTTAACGGAAGAATCTGATTTTCATTTTTCAACAAAACGAATGATTTAGCGGCAATTTCTCTTGCTTTAGCATGATTGGCAGCCGAACCTATCACACTTTTTGCACGCTGATCATTACAATAACGGTATGGATCTTCGAATAGTCCTAATTTATATTTTGCTTCCAACACAAAACGACAAGCTCTGTCGATATCAGCGAGTTTAACCTTGCCTTCGTCAAGCGATTTTTTTAGTGTTGTGAGAAAACCTTCGCCCACCATATCCATGTCAATACCTGCGTTCAGGCTTAATGCTGAGACTTGTTGTAGATCGCCGAGGCCGTGCGCTGTGAGTTCATTGACCGCCGTATAATCTGTTACAACTAAGCCCTTAAAACCCCACTGCTTGCGTAGCACATCGGTCATCAACCATTTGTTGGCTGATGCGGGTACGCCATTAATATCGTTGAAGGAGGTCATTATACTGCCGGCTCCGGCATCTATAGCTGCTTTGTAAGGCGGTAGATATTCATTGTACATGCGATGGAGGCTCATGTCCGTGCTATTATAGTCCCGTCCGGCTTCTGCTGCGCCGTAGAGTGCAAAATGTTTGACACAGGCCATCATCGTGTTGTGTGCTGCTAAATTATCCCCTTGGAAGCCATGGACAATAGCCTCAGCAACTTTTGAACTTAGGTAAGTATCTTCACCTGCGCCTTCGGAAATACGTCCCCATCTCGGGTCTCTGGAAATATCCACCATCGGCGAAAATGCCCAATTAATGCCATCTGCTGTCGCTTCTTCTGCCGCTATGCGGGCAGATTGTTGAATTAAGCCCATATCCCATGTAGCTGCAAGTCCCAATGGAATAGGAAAAACAGTGCGGTAGCCGTGTATGACATCCATCCCAAAGATAATCGGGATATTGAGTCTGGACTGCTTGATTGCAATTTCTTGGGTCTTACGAATTTTGGATGGTGTACTCATACTAAAGATACCTCCAATCTGGCCATTTCGAATTTTAGCTTCCACGTCTGTGGAAACCGTTGTTCCAGTTGTCGCCTCGCCGCCGGTAACAAGATTTAGCTGCCCGATCTTTTCTTCGACTGTCATCTTGGCCATAAGCTGGTTAATGAACTCATCCATTTTTTGAGTTGACTGTGCGGGACTTACATGCCAGCCTAGAAATGCAAGAAGGAATGTTCCTACTACTTTTTTCATTGTATTATTTTTTTATACGTTATGAACTAAATATTTTAATTGAGCGCATAACACCTGATTTGGTTGCTGATTGTAATATTTATTTATAAAATAAGCTTGAGGTAGATTATCGAGCCCGTTGTTGATAATTTTATATTTTCGTGGGTGGAACCATTTTCAACGTGTGACAGATTAAAAATGATTCCAAATTAACCACTACTTTAGATAGGGACTCGTAAAACCAAGTTTTTTCAATCCCTGCTGAATCTCCGGTGCTTGCATGAATAAGTCCCAGATTTTTCCTGTTCTGTAGTTTTCGATCATGACAACAATAGGTCCCTGATCGATCGCGAGATAACGTTGCGGAAACCAGTTGGCAGTTTCGCTATAGGCATCATAGTAGCCATATTTGCCCCAAACTTTATCGCTCAATTGATTATTTAGGTATTGCGCAAATTGGATACTTTCGTGCGGAGTGTAGGGCATGGAAGACAAGGCTGCTGTTGGCGAGATTACGCCGGGATCGTTGTCCGGATGGTGTGCATCGTAGCCTTTGATGGAATAACTGGCTGTCCAGCCCCAGCCTTTGTCGGGCCCATAGCCTTTATAGCCTTTAGGGTTGAGCTTGGCATAAGCTAAATTTATTTTGACATGATTGCTGGTTACCTCCCAATAATCAGCATATTGATCTTTTAGGCCTTTTGGGCTTAATCCCAAGTAAGAATAGTGTTCCCAAAAAAGAGGGCCTACTTCGCCTTCTTTAGCATTCTGTTTAATTGCTAGCGGAATATCATATTTTTTAGCCGTGCTTTTAATCCCGCCAGATCTTGCCCATCCTTCATGGTATACACTGGGAGCAATAGGGTGGGAGGGAGAAGAAGCTGCCAAAATATAGGTAATCAAACATTCATCATACCCTCTGACTGGATGGTTTTGCTGAAAGTTAAATTTAGGGCTCCAGTGCCAATAAAGCACATTCTGTCCATTTGTATAGTGATTCCAATCGATTTCTTTCCAGAGTTTATCTGCTTTTTGTGCAACGGCTTTGGCCGCATCGCTTTTGTCCTTCAGGTACTCACGAACCGTCAGTAAGCCTTGTGCTAGAAACGCAGTTTCAACAATATCTCCGCCATTGTCTTTTTCACTAAAAGGCTTGGCTGTACCCAGTTCGCCATCATACCAATGTGCCCATGCGCCTTTGAATCGTTCGATTTTGCCCAAATAATTCATGATGTGATCCAACTTTTGAACCCCTTGTTCTTGGCTGATAAATCCACGTTCCATGGCGACAATCATGCTCATAAGACCGAAACCGCTACCACCGATCGTCACAACATTACGATCATTCTCAGGGTAGACACCGTCCATATGAATACGTTCACGTGCCAATCCCGATGTTGGTTCGGCACCTTCCCAGAAATATTGAAAGGTCTGTTGCTGGATATTTGTTAACAAAGAATCTTCATTGATAATAGGGTGGCTTATAGAATCACCGTTGGACGCATTCTCAGTACTGACGGAGGAAGTGTTTCGGCATGAACTGCTGAGAAGAAGGGCCAAAGCAATACCGGTTAGGTAAGTATATGCTATTCGATTTCTCATGGATATGTTGTTTAAAGTCTAAAAAATGTTCAAACGGCTAAAAGCCGTTTGAACGGAGTTATTTTTTGTGTTACCAGCCAGGATTTTGCGGCATTTCTGGCGTTTGGATACGTTGCTCTTCCGGAATCGGGAAAAGCAACATTTTATCCTGAAAAGTTTTTCCATTCGCGGCCATTGCAGTTTTTGCTTGTTGTGTTCGTATAAGATCGAACCAGCGATCATGTTCAAAGGCTAGTTCGAGACGCCTTTCCTTCCAGATTAATTGACGGAGCTGTGCCTGATCTGTAGTAGTTATTTCGGCTAACTTTACCCGTTTACGTATAGTGTTTAAAGCGTTTAAAGCCTCATTACTGTTTCCTAATTCGTTGGAAGCCTCTGCTAATATTAAGTAAATTTCACCCAACCGCAGGTAACGTACATTTTTATCTGTATCACCAGCTCCACCATTCGCCGAAGAATAAGCCTTTTCATTATACATTGGATTTTCCACTCCACTGTCAATTAGTCTACCATCGTAAAGGGTTTCACCTCTAAAAATAATGGTTGCATCCCGACGGATATTGTCTTTTTCGGCATTAAAAGCATCCAACAAATTTTGGCTTGGAATATTAAAGCCCCATCCTAGATTAACCGCACCACCACGAGGAGCTTGCACCTGGCTATATTGTTGGATACCGTGTGCAATGGATGTTCCGCGTGCTTGCCACTCAAATAAAGATTCAGGACCATTCTCACCTTCCAGTCTCCAAATTTTAGCATAATCAGTTTCTAGGCTGTACCCCCCAGAATTGATAACTGCTTTTGCTAGATCGGCGGCTTGTTGCCACTTCTTTTGATACAACGCTACTTTCGATAACAAACCTTGAGCCGCACCTTTTGTCGCTCTCCCCAGGTCCTTAGCTGCATAAGCAGATTTAATAGGCAGGTTGTTAATAGCAAATTGAAGATCAGCTTCAATATGAGCATAAACTTCGGCTGCGGGCTCTCTTTTGATATAGTCACGTTCTTGAATTGGTACATCTCCCCAGCCGCGTACCAAATAAAAATAGTTGAGTGCCCGAAGAAACCTAGCCTCTCCGATAAGTCTGTTTTTATAGGCCTCGTCGGTTAAACCATAACTTTCTGTATATTCGATGGCTCTCGTCGCGCGACCGATAGATTTATACCAGCGTGCCCACATCGATTGAAATGAACCGGCGGTGGATGTGTAAGTAAGATTATCCAATAATAATTTGTCACCTCCTGAATCTGTTGAGGAACTTCCTTTGTCCGCATTATCTGAAATCATTTCAGTTATACCTAAAAAAGAAAACGCATAATCCCAATCCGTAAACATACCGTACACACCGTTCACAAATTGCTCGGGAGTATAGACGGTTCCACTATCTTCTGCTTCAACGTTTTCTTTTGAAGGCACATCTAAAAATTTGCTGTCTTTGCAGGAATGTAATGTCAAACCGGCACTCAGCACGATCGCTATATAGAGTTTATTAATTTTCATGATGTTGTAATTTTAAAGATTAAAATTGCATGTTAAGTCCAAAAAGGAAATTGCGCGTAGTCGGATAAGCCGAAAGCTCTATGCCTGAAGTGAGGTTGGGACTGCCGTCACCAGCCAATTCTGGAGAGAAGCCACTATAGTTGGTAAACATAAATGGATTCTGAGCGGTTACATAAAGTCGCAATTTTGATTTTGAGTTATAAAGTTTATCAAAAGTATAGCCCACAGTAATGTTGTTGATGCGGAAGTAACTGCCGGATTCTAAGAAATAACTTGAAGCCCAAATTGCCCTTTCAGCACCCGGGTGGACGTTGGTAGAGCCGGGACCGGTCCAACGGTTCTCAAAAGTTGACAGCGCAATATTTTCTCCGCCATCAGTACGCGTACTTTTCATTCCGTTATAAATCTTATTTCCCGCAACACCATAACCCGAAATATTGAAATCAATAGCTTTGTAATTGATGCCAAGATTAATGCCGTATGTTGAACTTGGTATAAATGAACCAAAGAATTTTTTATCTCTTGTATCAATTACACCATCACCATTTTGATCTTTATATTTTAGATAACCTGGCTTAGCAGGTCCGAAGGAAGGATTATTCGCGATATCATCCGCATCCTGAAATACACCGATGGATTCAAACATCCACCAACCGTAAATTGGCTGTCCGACCCGTAACTGTTTCGTTATTTCGCCATTGTTCAAACTTCCACCAGTAGCACCATCATAAGTATGGACAACATCTGTTACTTTGTTGCTGTTATAGGAATAGTTGACACCCACGGAATAGCTAAAATCTGGAGATATACTTTTGTTCCAATTTAATGCGGCTTCAACTCCTTGATTTAATACCTTGGCGCCATGGGCATAATAGTTTTTTTCGTCTGGCGAAGAATAGATTGGGGTGACGTCTAGAATGGTATTGGTATTCTTTTTATGGTAATAATCTACAGATCCTGATAGATTATTGAACAGCGTGAAGTCAATTCCGAGACCAGCTTCCTTAGTGACTTCCCAGCTCAGGTCGACTGGTGGTGTTCCTTTTGCACTACCGTATACCATATTCTGTTCAGGGCCAAAAACATAATTGTAATTAGAACTTTCTGGACTTGAGAAAATATTATACACATTTAAAGGAATATTCTGGTTACCTAAATGTCCATAGTTTGCTCTGACTTTTAAGAAGTTGATCCAACTGATGTCTTTCATGAATTGTTCGTTGGATGCAGTCCAGCCAAAACCAAAGGATGGAAATGTTCCCCAATATTTGCCCGAGTTACGAAATACACTTGAAGCATCCCTGCGTACGGTTGCAGTTAAATAATAACGGCTGTCATAATTGTATTGTACTCGACCAAAATAAGAAGCTAGGGCTCTAGGCGTATAGTACGTCTGCAATGAAACGATGTCATAACCATCTGATTTTCCTTTTGCTAAATTGATATTCCAATACTGCTCTTGTTCTGGAACATTATAGCCCATTTGGCTATTCATACTGTTAATGTCATATTTTTCGCGAGACATCCCCACCACAGCTTCGATATTGTGCTTATCAAATGTCTTGTTAAATGTTAAGAAGTTTTCCCATGACCATCTGAACTGTTCAAGATTTTCGTATTTCAAACTGTTATCAGCGTAATCGGTATTCCCTGGCCTATCTCCTTTGTCTTTATAGAATTCACTTTCTGCTCGTAAAGGATTTGCATTGAGCCAACGATCTTTAATGTCAGTGAAGACACGTTGTTTTGAGTAGAATTTGTTTGCCCCAATGCGTGAATTTATTTTTAAATAGTCTGTAATTTTAAATTCACCTTCGAAGCTCCCCTGAAGTCGTAACGTATTTGTTCGTTCATTTTGTCTGAGAACCTCATAAACAGGGTTGCCAATTGTATTTAAATTTCCTATGGTTTGTCCACTTGTTCCATCTATACCAACTATTCCGGTATTTTGATTCACCCGGCCAATCCCATAACGGCCATTGGAATACGTTAAAGGAACTAATGGCGACTGTTTATATGCCGTTGTAAAAGCGCTATTGGGCTTTGGTGTAGCATTTGTCAAGGTTAAATTGAGATTTTGCGAAAACTTCAGCCTATTTTCTAAAAATTTATAAACATTGTTGTTACGTATCGTATTACGAACATATTTGGACCCATCCAGAATACCATTTTCAGTAAAGTTGTTTGCTGAAACAAAATAATCGACTTTTTCGGTACCACCAGCGATGTTTACAGCATTGTTAAATACCGATCCAGTCTTGATCAATTCGTCATACCAATCGGTGTTATTAGGCTGTTTTTCTTTTATTTCCCAATTGGTTATTCCAAGAGATTGCAAATTTTCATTAAAGTAGGTCCTGAATTGATCCCCATTGGCCATTTTTACACGATTGAGAATTTTCTTCATTCCAGCATAACTTTCGTAATTGATGCTAACAGTACCCGCTTTACCTTTTTTTGTGGTTACAATAATGACACCATTTGCAGCTCTTAATCCATAGATGGAAGCCGAAGAAGCATCTTTTAATACATCCATAGATTCAATATCCGAAGGATTGATATTATTAATATCATCTTGTGCGATACCATCAACTACATATAAAGGATTCCTTCCTGACAATGCGGTTCCCAAACCCCGAATAATGACATTTGGTGAAGATCCCGGTGCTTCATTGGCAACAATATTTAGCCCCGCGGCTTTACCCTGAATGGATTGCATGGCTGACATCGCGGGCTGTTTAGTGATGTCGGATGATTTTAAGGAGCTAATTGATCCCGTCAGGTCAGCCTTTTTTTGCGTACCGTAACCGATGACAACAACCTCTTCTAATGCTTTATTTTCATTCTCTAGAAAAACGCTGAGTTGCGTTTGGTTTCCGATGTATACCGTTTGTGTACGGTAACCTAGAAAGTTAAATACCAATGAATCGGTAGGAGAGGCATTGATCTGAAATTTCCCCGTTGCGTCGGTTTTTGTAGATACTGTTTTCCCTTTAATACTAATGGTGACCCCGGGCATGGATACCATGCTTGAGCCATCTTTGACTACCCCTTGTATAGAAGTTTGTCCATAGGCAACCGAGACGACCATGGATGTCAAAAATAATGCGGATAGATTCCTCATATCGTAAATTTTTGGTGTTTGTTTAAAATACAGTTGGTTATTTCCCTGGAGCAAATATGTTGATGTAGTACAACTTCGCCAAAATTTAACATTTTCACATCACTACTACACTGTATTTATGCTTTCTCAATATTGTTTTGAATTTATTTTAAAACTCTGTTTTTGAAATGTTTAATATTTTATTTCGCGTAAAAAAAAGAGCGCTTTAGTGTTGTTTTTACACTAAAGCGCTTGTGTGGTAATGATGTAGTCTTTGTAGCGAAATTTTAACGTTCCAACAGAAATTCGGACAAGTTTTTGTCAGTTGGTAGGCCTAATTTTTTGCGCAATCGGTAGCGTCTGATCTCGACACCTCGCGTACTGATGTTGAGCAGAGAAGCAATCTCTTTACTGGACATATTGAGCCGTAAATAAGCACATAGTTTTAAATCATTAGGAACAAGATCCGGAAACTCCTGCTTTAATTTTTTAAAGAAATTCTCATGTGATTCATTAAAACTTTTTTCAAAAATATGCCAATCACGATCGTCGTTATGGGCGTCTTCGATTAGCTTATTTATTTTTTTCAATTCGTCGGAACTGAGTCTGTTTCCTTCTGCATCTTTGAGCTGTTTGAGTTCATCATGTAGATTGTTTAACATTTCATTTTTATAGACGATATTGAGCGCTGCATTGGCCAGTTCCTTGTTCTTTAGGCTGAGCTGAGCTTCCAATTGTTGGTTCTTTAATTTAATCCATTCTTTCTCCTGTTGTTCGGCATCCCTTTCCAGAGCAATTTTCTTTTCTTCTAACCATTTTCGCTTCGCTTGAAACTGTCTTTTTCTTTCTCGTTGAAGATTGAAATTATAAATAAGATAAATCAATCCTGTAACCATCAAAATATAGCAGATTTTTGCCCACCATGATAGGTACCAGGGATATTGAATTGTAAAAGATATTGTCCGTACCTCCGAAGTCAAGCCGGTGTTGGTTCTGGCCCGTATCTTAATTTCGAAATCCCCATACGGCAAGTTTGTAAAATCTTGATAAGCTGTTTCACTCCAATCCGACCATTTATCCGAATAACCTTCTAAGTAATACTGATATTGTAATGGTGAAGAGGAGTAATAGGGGCTTGAGAAACTCACCCTGAGGTTATTCTCGGATGATGCCAGCCTAAGGTCTCCATTCGGTATAATCGTTTCTCCGGTTGTAAGATTGGTCAATTGAGCGATCTGAGGAGGAGGCAATATATATTTACGATCTTGACCTGAATTCCGATAGATAGCAAAACCATCATCCAACCCAATCAGATAGTAGTGATTTTCAATAGGAAGGATATTTTCATAATTATTCATCATGCGATCTTGCAAAGGGCTGAGCAGATTGGAATCTATCTTCAGTTTTCCTTTGCTATCAAAATCGACCTTGGCGATTTTTGTTTTCTGAATAAACCAATAGCTGTTGGTATTGATAGGGATAATCTTATTTGAATTTTTATAACTCCCTAAGGCATTGTTTAATTCATCGGAATAAGTAAAGCGCTTCACAATGTTGTCAAATTGCATGAATCCACTGTCCGTAGCGAAAACGAGATTATTTTCCAGGGTATAAATTCCAGTAAATCTTCGTTTAGCAGCAAGGCTGTCTTGCATTGATGTAAACTGAATGTGTGCTTTTTGGAAGCTCGGATCAAAATCAATTAACTGTACCTGTCCCCAATCCCCGATCCAAAATGAATGGTTGTCTTTTTGTGCTAAAAATCGAACAGGTTCCTTGATCGAAGAAAATTGCTGGACAAATAGAATCTGTGTGCCATCAAAAACAAATTTTGATAATCCAGTATAATTCCCCTGGAGAATATTCTTCGTTCCAAAAATAGGTTTGAATATCCACCCCCCTGTAATTTGGGAGATCTTTTCCAGTTTACCGCTGACCAATTTAAATGTTCCTTCGTTATGACCACAAATGAGGTCATCGCCAAAAATAGCCAATGTCCAGACTTGACCATTTGAATTGGGGACTTGTGTGAAATCTAATGAATTATAGTTGTTTAGACCCTTCCATTCACTGACGAATAAGCCCTTATTTGTCCCTAGGTAAATTTTCCCCCGGTAAATAATTGAAGTATACACCGTACCTATTTTGCCTACAAAGTCGGTGTAGAAAGATAAAGAAGAGTTGATTTCAATACGGTCAATTCCATTATCTAGCCCTACCCAGATATTTTGTTGTTTATCCTTTACAATACTAAGTACCGTATTGTTCTGTAAACCATTATTTTTATTGATATGTTGGACAACTTCTCCAGCTTTGTTGATAATAATCACACCATTTTGAATGGTGCCAAAAGCATATTGCCCATCGTATAGATAAATGCCGTTATTTATCTGAGATTGACTGAGGATGGTATTGGCCGAAATTGACCATTGTTTAATTATCCCGTTGGACGACATCAGATAAAGTCCATGTCGCGCGGTTGCTATTATTGAGTTATCCTTATCATAGGGTAATATCGCTAAAACATTTTTGTCCCGGAGGGTCTCCTTACCTTGTACAGGTACCAGTTTCCCAGCTTTGAATTCATGTAGACCACTAGGTAACTGTTCAAAGAAAAGTTGACCGTTGAGCTGATGGGGAAATAAGAACGGCTCGCCTTTAGCCGTCAGTGGTCTGATTTTATTATTCTCCCAGATATAGGACTTGGAAAAGGTATGGAAGAATACACGATTATCCTCCACAATAATTTTCCAGATTTCTTCATTTGGAAAATAAGTCTTATCCGCGACCAATTTGGATAGGCTATGATAAGTCATCTCACCAAAGGGTCCTGACGTCCAGTAACCAAATTCACCCCGCCCGCCTGTAAATACTCTTCCGGCTTTATCAACAGCAACACTTCGGACCATTGAATGGTTAGGAAGTGGGTACATCCGCCAGTATTGTCCGTCAAATCGTAGTAATCCTTCCGTATTGGCGCTAAAGATCCGTCCTTCTTGATCAATAGCCAAAGACCAATTCTGGTTGCCTGCCTTGTATTGACTTTTTTTGTATTGCTTTACAAACGGCGTGCCTGTGGGTATGATTGTCTGGCCATAACCAGTATTCATATTAAGAATAAAAAAAGCACAAAACCAAAAGATATAGTTAACGCTATATTTTTTTGATATCATTGAATCCCTCACTTTAAATTGATTTGAAAAGCAATATATAGATTTTATTGCAAATGGGAGAATCCGGGCCGCAGATGAATGTTATTATAGACATTCTAAGCTGTTTTTTTGATAAAATAGTCGAAATCGTTTTCGCATTTTTAATAGTATAATTCAGTGAAGTCTACTTGTTTTTTAATTACCTTGGAAACAAATAACCAAACAAAAGACAACTATGACTTGAACAAATCTTTAAAAATTAGATTTGGATTCAAACGAATTGCTCAAGGAGTGAATCCATCAATCAAAATGTAAACCCAAAAAACACTAAACAGTAAAATTATGAAATCAAAGCTTTTCGGAAGAGGGCCCTGTGCGCTTATTCCCTATGCTTCCATGGCAATATTTTTGTCACCGGGACTATCATTGGGAATAACTAAAAGCCAAGACAGAAGTACCCATCTTCAAATTAATCAGGAAGAATCAGAAATCAGAGGTAAGGTTGTCAACAAGGATAATTCTCCTTTGCAGGGGGTATCCATAAGTGTAAAAGGAATCCCCGATCGAAGTACCCAGACCAACGATAAAGGGGAATTTATAATTAAGGTACCTGCGCATGCAACTTTAACTTTTTCTTCCATCGGCTACGCCGGACAAGAAATTAAACTCGCCGCAAATCAAAAGACAGTACAGCTCACCTTACAGCCGAATGAGTCACTGATGGATGAGGTTGTCGTCGTGGGCTATGGAACACAGCGAAAAAGTGATTTAACAGGTTCCGTGTCTTCCATTAATGCGAATCAAATTAATGCATTCCCCTTGGCAGGTACTGCACAAGCTTTACAGGGAAGAGCCCCTGGGGTCTCAGTGACCAGCACGAATGGAGAACCCGGCAAAGCTCCTCGCGTACGGATTAGGGGCGGTAGTTCCATCAATGCGAGTAGTGATCCATTGTATGTGGTTGATGGTTTTCCCGGTAGTTCGGCACCCGCTCCCGAAGATGTCGAATCTATCGAGGTGTTAAAAGACGCTTCTGCAACAGCTATCTATGGCTCCCGAGGTGCCAATGGGGTGATCATGATAACAACGAAAAAAGGACGTTCGGGTAAACCTATTATTGAATTAAATAATTCCTTTGCTTCACAGAAAGTAGGGAAGCGCCTTTCGCTATTAAATGCGTCGGAATTTGCCTCCTATATTAACGATACCTATAAGAATGCTGGGAATAATAATCTACCATTTAAAGATCCAGGGGCCCTGGGTGAAGGAACCGACTGGCAGGACCTGATTTTTAGAAATGGAAACCAGTTGAATAATCAGGTCTCCGTGTCGGGAGGCAGTGACAATATCAGATATTATACTTCCGTCAGTCATTTTGGACAAAAGGGAACTGTGATAAACTCGGATTTTAGAAGACTTTCAGGGACTTCAAATTTAGAGATGAAGGTTTCTGATCGCATCAAAATCGGAACAAGACTGCTGTTTAACCGCAATAAATTAAACGGTGTAAGAACACAGGAAGGAAGTAGCGGAACGACAGGTGCGGGGGTGATCTCCGCAGCCCTGCGTTTTGAACCTACACAGGGAGTTTACGATGACGAAGGAAAATACACCTTGAAGCAGTTCGGTGACCCGCATGATAATCCGGTGGCTGCTGCCATGGAAAGGAAAAACGAAGTGATTACAGATCTGTTTCAGGGGAATGGATTTGTGGAGTTGGGGATTCTCAAAAATCTGATCTTTCGCAGCACCTTTGGTGTACAGGTCAGCAATCAACGTACAGGTAATTATGTCTCAAAAGAACTTGTCGAAGGCAGAAATTTCGGTGGAGTTGGATCGATCGCGGCACATAAAAACACCAATTTGATTAATGAAAACTTTCTGACCTATACGCAAACCATTCGCGAAGACCATAATCTGAATGCGATGGCTGGTTATTCCTATCAGAGTTCTAGAAATGAAACCTGGCAGGCCAATAATCGAAATTTCATTTCAGACAGCTTTAGTTATTGGAATCTAGGTGCTGGTTCCAATTATCAAAATGCATCTTCGAATCTTGAAGATTGGGTAATGTCTTCATTTTATGGACGTTTAAACTACAATTACAAAAATCGTTACTTTATTACTGCTACAGGTAGGTATGATGGTTCCTCGAAGTTTGGTGACAACAATAAATGGGCTTTCTTTCCTTCTGGGGCGCTTGCCTGGAACCTGAGTCAGGAACCATTTATGAAATCGATCGATTGGCTGAGCAATTTAAAATTGCGAACAAGTTATGGCGAAACCGGAAACTCTGAAATTGGTTCGTACCAATCCTTGGCTAGATTTTCACCTACCTTGACAACAATGGGCGGAAGTCCAGTTAATGCAGTGCGGCCGACCAATGTTGCCAACCCGAATCTGACTTGGGAAACGACCAAACAGACAGACGCCGGATTGGATATCGGTATGCTAAAGAGCCGAATCAACCTATCAGTAGACTATTATTACAAAAAAACGATCAATCTCTTGTATCAGGTGCCACTGCCCCTCTATTCAGGTTTTACTACGGCACTTCAGAATGTGGGAAGTGTACAAAACAAAGGTTGGGAATTTGGTTTGCAGACAACCAATCTCAACGGTGCCTTTGGATGGAAAACAGATTTTAACATCAGTTTCAATCGCAACAAAATTTTGCAGCTTCCAGGCGGCGAGATTCGATATAATACGATCCCGGGCCACATGCTTTCAACCGATTCACAGCTGCTACGTGAAGGTGAAGTACTCGGAGCATTTTTTGGATGGGTGACAGATGGAATTTATCAGCAGGGCGATGATTTTAGCGCACAACCAAATAAGAAGCCTGGAGATATTCGCTATAAGGATTTATTTGGGCGCGATAAAAATAACCAATTGACCGCCGGTGCAAATGGTGTTGTCAATGCTGACGACCGTACGATTATAGGCAATCCAAATCCTGATTTCACCTTCGGTTTTAACAATGATTTTAAGTATAAGAATTTTGATCTGAATATTTTTATGCAAGGAAGTTATGGCAATGATATGTTGAATATCACACGAATGGAACTGGATTGGATGGCCGGAAAAGGAAATGCTACAAAGGATGCACTGCGACGCTGGACACCAGAAAATACCAATACTGACGTACCAAGGGCAAGCTCAACCAACAATCCCGAAGTTTCCTCGCGCTGGGTAGAAGATGGCTCTTACCTCCGCTTAAAGAATCTTGCTCTTGGCTATAATTTTTCAGAAAAGTCACTCGAGAAAATTCATCTTAAATATTTAAGAATATATGTCAGTGCACAAAATATATGGACATGGACCAATTACACGGGTTTTGATCCTGAGGTAAGCTATCAGGACTCCAACCGGAATGTCGGATTGGATTACATGGGTTACCCCAACATTAAATCATATACCCTTGGCTTAAATCTAAGGTTTTGACATGACTAAGAACCGTCTAAGTAACATTAATGGTAGTTAAATAAAAATAAATAATCCGGGTGTGGCAATTTTCAGCTAAATGCTCGAAATAGACACCTGTTAATAATTCATGCTAATGAAAAAGATAACTATATATCGTATCCTACTTACAACGCTGTGTTTCACCAGCTTGTTTTCCTGTACCAAACTCAACGAGGAACCGGTAAGTATTTTGGATCCTAAACAATATTTTAAGACGGAAGCGGATGCAGAAGCTTCCGTGATGGGGATTTACGGATTGCTAGCCAATGCAGATTTTTATGGACGGCGATTGACCATGGTACTGCAATTGCTGGGTGATGACATTGATATTGCGGATATTGGTACGCAATCTAGTCGGATTCAGTTGAACAGTTTTACACACGACGCGAGCAATCAGGATCTACTCGCGGTATGGAAAACCGCTTATCTGGGCATTGGCGCTGCAAATGCCGCAATAGATGGTATTCCAGCCGTCACAATGAATGAGGCTAAAAAATCCGCCCTCATTGCCGAAGCGAGGTTACTTCGGGCGCTATATTACTATCACTTGGTTCAACTATTTGGGGATATCCCTTATATTGGTGAATTTGTCAGTGATCCAAGCAAGGTAATTGCTATCAGCAAAACTCCAACAGCAAAGGTGTATGACAATATCATCGCAGATTGTGAATATGCGATAGCGAATTTGCCAGATACCTATGCCAATAACAACAAAGCAAGACCATCCAAAGGTGCCGCTCAGACGTTGTTGGCTTCGGTCTATATGGTCTTGAAAAAATGGGATGATGCCGCTAAGATGGCTGAGGCTGTGATCAATGATGCAAACAAATACCAGTATGCTCTGGTCAAAGATTATAATAGCCTATGGGATGCCGATCTCGGTTTTCAGACTGAGCATGTCTGGGTAGTTGATTTTCTGGGGGGAATTACCGGAGAAAATGCATCCAACCAAGATTATACGGCGCCGATGACCGGTGTACGAGATGCTGATATGTTGGGATGGAGCGTTCTTGTACCATCAACCGGTGTATATGATAGCTTTTCTGACCAAGATTACAGAAAGAAAATTAGTTTTCTGACCGAAACACCGGTAAAGGGAGTGATGACACCTTATCAGAAATGGAAATGGCCACGTATACATACCGCAAAATGGTGTTTGCACCCGGGCTCTAATGCTGGAGCGGATGGTTCGGACTCTGATATCAAACACGTGATCTTTCGCTATGCTGAAGTTCTATTAATGGCAGCTGAGGCATTAAATGAAAGTAAAGGCGGACCGACAGAAAAGGCATATAGCTATATAAATGCTGTTCGGGCTAGAGCAAGGTATACGCCACAGGGCGTACAGCATTATCCTGCCGACCTGGCAACGGGTATGTCACAGACAGATTTTCGAAAAGCAGTGCAGGAGGAACGTCGTGTTGAGTTGGCTTTTGAATGGAAAAGATGGTATGATATCAAACGTTGGGGACAAGTAGTGGATGCATTTACTAGGCAGGGAGCCTATGAAAGCCAATCAAAAGTAAAAGATTTTCATGCACTGATGCCTATTCCTCAGGATGAAATCGCACGTAATACAAATTTACTGCCTCAAAATCCAGGGTATTAGAACAGCAGTACCAGGCTAATGTGACGCTAAATGAGAGGAAATATCAACTTATAAATAGGTTGATATTTTCTTTTTGAGTATAGACAGCGCATTTTTATACCATTGTCAGCAAAGAAACAGTGATTGAAAATTTAATTTTATTCAAAATCCATTTAATTCCACCACAAATCAAGAAAAAAGACATTTTTTCCACCTATTTGAACGAAAAATACCCCTCTTGGGCGAGAGCTATTCTTGATCTTTGGTTTCATTTATTGAGTTAGCTAACCAGATAAACCAAGACAATTATGATAACATCGATAGCTAAAGCGGTAGGGAAAAAGGAGGCTTTTGTTTTCGCTGATGAGTTTGGTCGCGGTACAAGTGTTTGGACGGTCACAGTTGAAAATATCAGGAATAACCTCACTGGCGGGTGGGGCAGCACGGATTAAAGGCGCACAGAATGGGACTGTCACAGATGCTTCCGGCAATTATCAGATTATTGCCAAGGATACTGATTTGTTGTTTTTCTTTTTCGTTGGTAGAGAGAAAACCGAAATAGCGGTCAATAAAAAGGATCATATCAATTTCGTATTGAAGGAGTCAAATTGTTTAATAAAAAAAGGCTTTTAAAATGTAACCATTATAGGCATGAAAACTAAACTCAACATGTATAAAATACTATTCCTGGTGCTTTTGGTCTCCGGAATGTCAAGTGGCGCATCAATGGCGCAAGAAAATAAATTACCGGATAGCCTACGGATGAAATGGTGGGAAGAAGCCCGGTTTGGTATGTTTATCCATTGGGGTGTATACGCACAATTTGGCGGTGTCTATCGTGGTCATGAACAAGCTCGGGGTGGAGCGGAATGGATTATGAATCGGTCAAAAATCCCTGTTGACGAATATCAGGCAATGGCAGGCCATTTTAATCCTATACAATATAATCCCGACGAATGGGTGCGGATGGCGAAAGATGCCGGTATGAAATACCTCATTATTACAGCCAAACATCACGACGGTTTTGCGTTGTTCGAAACCAAAACCAGCAAATGGAATATGGTTGATGCGACTCCTTATGGTAAGGATCTGTTGAAGCCTTTAGCCGCCGCCTGTAAGAAGTATGGAATCAAATTGGGCTTCTATTATTCACAGGCGCAAGACTGGAATAATCCCGGAGGCTCGGCAGCGCGAAAACTCATGCGCGAAGGCTGGCCCAATCCGGACTCAGCCAAAATAGATGCCTATACCTTAGCGCATAAAGGCCATTGGGATCCAAAGCAAGAAACCGTGAGTTTTGATGACTATATCAAAAACGTATCTGTGCCGCAGGTGAAAGAGCTTTTGAGTAACTATGGTGATATTTCTGTCTTATGGTGGGATACGCCAACAAATATGACTGACGAAGCTGCGAGCATGTTACAGGAACAACTGCATCTGCAACCCAATATTATTACCAATGATCGCTTGAAAAGACCAAATTTTCCGGGTGATACAAAGACGCCAGAACAGAAAATTCCAGATTGGAGCGAATTGGAAGGAAAGCATTGGGAAACTTGTATGACCATGAACGGAACCTGGGGATTTCGTACGTCTGATCATAAATGGAAGTCGGCAGAAACATTGATCCGTAATTTGGTTGATATCGCATCAAAAGGAGGGAATTATTTGCTCAATGTCGGCCCAAAACCCAATGGCACCTTCCCGCAGGAAAGCATAGATAGGTTGGCGACCATAGGCAAATGGATGAAAATAAACAGTGAAGCAATTTACGCAACCAAAAGCAGTCCTCTGCAGCCATTTGAGTGGGGAAGATGTACAATGAAGGAACAGGGAAACAAGACCCTGCTTTATCTGACCATATTTGACTGGCCTCAAGATGGCACGGTCGTTCTTCCAATAAAAAATAAAGTTTTAAAAACCAGTTTTCTAGCGAATGGTAAGATGCTTAAGGTGAAATCACAGCCTGAAACGATCAAAATTGAAATTCCCAAACAGGCGATTGATCCCGTGGCAACTGTGATCAAAATTGAGTTGGCCGGAAAGCTTGAAAGAGATAAGACCAATACCGCAAAAAAAATGAAAACCGGAGCCTTGGATGAATAATCCAAATCTAAAGATTAAGAAAAGAGAAGCACATTAATGATAAAAGAAAATAAACTTTATAAAATACTTACACTGCTCTTGGGGTTTGGCACGTTACAGCTCCAAGCACAGGTATCAAGACGCATTGATCAAGAATGGGACTTTCTGAAGAGTGATCTCGGAGGGATTTGGGAAGCTGTAAGGCCGGTCGGAGCAGGTAACCCGGAATCCGTTCCCCTATGGCAAACAGTTAGTTTGCCTCATTGTTACAATGCCTTAGATGCCGTTGATCCAGCTGTCAATTATTATCAAGGCCCAGGTTGGTATAGAAAGACCTTAACCATAGAAAACCCCTATCCGAATGGTCGTACATTGCTTCATTTTGAAGGTGCGGGACAAAAGTCTACGGTTTATATCCATACGCAAAAGGTTGGGGAACATGTCGGCGGCTATGATGAATGGACAGTAGATATTACTGAGGCTGTCGAACAGTTTAAAAAAACAGATGCCTATAAAACACGGTTTAAAGGAAAGATACCTGTTTCAATTCGGGTAGATAACTCACGTGACCTCGAAATGATTCCCTCGGATCTTTCCGATTTTAATCTTTATGGAGGTATCTATCGCCACCTGAATTTGAAATATGTACCACAGACGGCCTTAGAAAAAGTCTTTGTTAGCCCCACAGTCGATGTTGATGGAAAACAGGGCGTATTGCAAATCCGTGGTCGCCTATTAACACAATCCAACAGCTCAAGTTTTGATGTCGAAACACAGCTTTATGACCCTTCCGGTAAATTGCTATTGACTCAAACACCGCTTGCTCGTTCAGTGGGAGGATCACTTGACTTTGGAAAATTAACGGTTAAAAAACCTGAATTGTGGAGCCCGGATCATCCCGCTTTGTATCGTTTGGTAACTATCGTCAAAAGCAATGGACAGACATTTAAAGAAGAGAGTCTTTTTGGTTTCCGGCATGTGGAATTTAAAAATAATGGTCCCTTTTTATTAAATGGGAAAAGACTTTTGCTTCAGGGCACGCATCGTCATGAAGATCATGCTGCTGTAGGAGCGGCGATGACAGATGCACAGATTTTACAAGAAATGACGATGATGAAAGAGATGGGCGTCAATTTCATTCGGTTGGGGCATTATCAGCAAAGCCGCAGGGTGCTCGAAGCCTGTGACAGCCTCGGAATTTTGGTCTGGGAGGAAATCCCTTGGTGCCGTGGTGGCTTGGGCGGTGAAATCTATCAGCAACAGGGAAAACGGATGTTGACAAATATGATTGAGCAGCACTATAATCACCCTTCTATCATTATCTGGGGTCTAGGTAATGAAAATGATTGGCCTGGCGATTTCCCTGAATTCGACAAAGAGAAAATCAGGACATTTATGCGCGAACTGCATGAACTTTCCCACCAATTGGATCCCAGTCGAAAAACAGCCATACGACGTTGTGACTTTTGTAAAGATATTGTTGATGTGTATTCACCCTCAATCTGGGCTGGTTGGTATCGTGGCGTGTATACTGATTATAAAACGGCCTCAACAGAAGAAATGAAAAAGGTCAAACATTTTCTCCACGTAGAATGGGGCGGAGATAGTCACGCTCGTCGACATGCCGAAGATCCGGATCGGGCATTAGCCAAAATAGAAGGTGATGGTACGACCGATGAACGGGCGGGAGATGCATCGCTCGTCGGTGGCGCCGCCAGAGTTTCTAAGGACGGCGACTGGAGTGAAAGTTATATCTGTAATTTGATTGATTGGCACCTCAAAGAACAGGAAACTATGCCATGGCTTACCGGTACCGCATATTGGCCTTTTAAGGACTTTTCTACACCTGTTCGGCCTGATAATCCTGTTCCCTACGTCAATCAGAAAGGTGTCGTCGAACGTGATTTTACAAAAAAAGAGTCCTATTATGTATTTCAATCGTACTGGACTTCAAAACCTATGTTGCATATCTATGGACATACCTGGCCTGTTCGTTGGGGACAGACTGATGAAGCGAAGATGATTAAAGTATATTCTAACGCGAAAGAAGTCGAACTATTTGTCAATGGCGAAAGTCAGGGGATAAAGAAAAGAAATAGCCAAGATTTCCCTGCTGCCGGCTTGCGTTGGATGGTGAAGTTACGTGAGGGAAAAAATCAGATAAAAGCGGTTAGCAAAAATGGCAAGGAACTACTGACAGATGAAATAGAACAAGTGTATCAGACTCAAGCCTGGGGAAAACCCACAAAATTACAGGTTGAAGAAATTAAACGGGAAGATGATGTCATAACGGTGCAGGCCAAGGTATTGGATAAAGATGGTATTCTTTGTCTGGATGCCAAAAACTGGATTTATTTTGATGCTACAGGAGATGGTGAGCTGATCATTGATCAGGGAACGTCCATAGGGGCGCGAAAAGTACAGGCATATAATGGAAGAGCTTTGGTACGGCTTCGCTTATCGACAGGAAAAGCAGTTGTGTCCGGACGGATGGACGAATCAAAAAGTACTTTGTTGACAATTGAAAAATAATGAGATGATAAAATTGAACGCTAATTTGCGCTTTTTTCTTTTGCTCGGGATAGTGATAACTGCGACTTATAGCCATGCACAGCATAAGCAAAAGAAGCGCGAACTGTGGTACGATAAACCCGCTGCATATTGGGAGGAGGCACTACCTCTGGGTAACGGTACGACAGGAGCCATGGTCTTTGGCGGGGTGAGCAGGGATCGTTTTCAGATTAACGATAATACCCTATGGTCTGGCGAACCTGAGGCTGGAAATAACCCCAATGGACCTCAAATTTTGCCATTGGTACGTGAAGCTATTTTGGCGGGTAAATATGAAGAGGCTGCTGTGCTCTGGAAGAAAATGCAAGGCCCTTATTCGGCACGTTATTTACCTATGGGCGATCTATGGTTAGATTTTCACCATGACGAGAAAGCGGTAAAAGCTTACCGGAGAGATTTGAATTTAGAAGGGGCCGTAAGTACGGTAAGTTATACGTATAAAGGTGTTCAATATCAAAGAGAAAGCTTTGTCAGCTATCCCGACAAAGCTTTGGTCATTCGCTTAATAGCAAATAAAGCGAAATCGATCACTTTGGATCTGTCCATGACCAGTAAACTGAAAAGTACCGTTTCAGCACTCGGCGACGATGTATTAAGCCTTGTGGGCAAAGCCCCCAGTTTTGTGGCCAACCGGGATTACGAACCTAAACAGGTGGTTTACGATAGCCTTGAGGGAAAGGGGATGACTTTCGAAATGCGTGTCAAAGTAGAGGCAAAAGGAGGGAAAGTACAACAGGAAAAAGATAAGCTTCGTATTACGGGAGCCGACGAGGTGCTATTATTATTGACAGAAGCGACCAGCTTTAATGGTTTCGACAAATCGCCGAGCCAGGCAGGAAAAGATGTAAAGGCGACAGTTAACCGTTTAATGAAACAGGTGGCGGTAAAAAACTTTACAACACTGCTTGCTGATCATCAGAAAGATTATAGGTCGCTGTTTAACAGGGTAGATTTTGAACTGGCTGGAATTTCAACACAGGCAAATTTACCGACGGATCAGCGGATTATGCAATTTTCAAAAGGTCCTACGGATCTGGATTTACTGACTTTGTATTATCATTTTGGCCGTTACCTGCTGATCGCAAGTTCGAGACAAGGTGGAAGGCCTGCTAATTTACAGGGGATCTGGAATGATCAGGTACAGCCGCCTTGGGGAAGTAATTACACCACGAATATCAATACCGAAATGAATTATTGGCTGGCGGAAAATACCAACTTGTCCGAATGCCATCAGCCGCTATTTGATTTTATGGAGGAACTGGCCGTCAATGGAGCAAAAACTGCAGCTGTAAATTACAACATAAAGGAAGGCTGGGTAGTTCACCATAATTCGGACTTGTGGGCTAAGACCTCTCCTCCGGGAGGGTATGACTGGGATCCTAAAGGCATGCCGAGATGGTCTGCATGGCCAATGGCTGCGGCTTGGTTCAGTACGCACCTGTGGGAACATTATCGCTTTACTGGAGATAAATCTTTTCTTCAAAATAAAGCCTATCCACTGATGAAAGGGGCTGCCCAGTTTATGTTACACTGGTTAATTGCTGATCCTGAAAATAAATACCTGATCACAAACCCTTCTACATCACCTGAAAATACAATTAAAATAGCAGGGAAGGAATATCAATTGACCTTGGCTTCCACAATGGATATGGCCATTATCCGCGAGTTATTTACCGCGGTAATTCGTTCGTGCGATGTGCTACAGGTTGATCCTGAATTTAAGTCGACATTGGAACAGGCAAGAGCAAAGCTATATCCTTATCGGGTCGGGCAGTATGGTCAATTGCAAGAATGGTTTAAAGATTGGGATGATCCCAAAGATCAGCATAGGCATATTTCACATCTTTTTGGACTCTTTCCCGGTAATCAGATTAGCGTTACAGCAAATAGTGAATTGGCCGCTGCGGCAAAAAAATCGTTGCTTTTGCGCGGTGATGTAAGTACAGGTTGGTCGATGGCATGGAAAACAAATTGGTGGGCAAGATTACAGGATGGAAACCACGCTTATAAAATTCTTAAGGACGCGCTTAACTTTATTGATCCCAAACTGGATCGCGCGCAGATGAGCGGTGGTGGTGCTTATCCGAACTTATTCGATGCACATCCTCCTTTTCAGATCGACGGCAATTTTGGCGCAACCGCCGGAATGACTGAAATGCTTTTGCAAAGTCATGATGGTGCAGTTCATCTATTGCCAGCTTTGCCAGATGAGTGGCCGGCAGGACATATCAGGGGAATTAAAGCGCGAGGAAACTTTACGGTGGACATGGATTGGAAGGATAATAAATTGCAACGGGCACGCATCGTTTCCAATATAGGTGGTATATGCAAGTTGCGCACCGCTATTCCTGTGAAAGTCATTGGACTGCACGACGACAGCGGCTCCCGAGTAGAAAATGAATTGCTATACAAGCCAGGTTCATTAGAATACCATATCCTTGATCGCGAAAAGTTATCTTCCTTGTCAACCAAAGAAACCTTTGAAATTGAATTTCAAACTGTCAGGGGCAAGGAGTACCGTATAATCCCGATATAGCTCATAAAAATCTAAGGAAATGAATTTAAAATCAATCTCCAGACTAGTTTACACATTTATTGGGATTGTGCTGCTCCCACTATTGACAGGGGCGAAGCAACCCAATACATATTTTAACAGAGAGATCGCGGCCGTTTTGCGTCCTATTATAAAGAAGCAGTCAAAATGGGCGATGAAGCAGATGCCTATAACCGTCGCGGCCTATCCTGCGGTTCGAAGCAGCGGGGGGATTCATGATTTTTACTCGGAGGGTGACTATTGGTGGCCCGATCCAAAGGATGCCCATGCACCTTATATTCAACGGGACGGCATGAGTAATCCTGCCAATTTTGTCGCCCATCGAAAAGCCATGATCCGCTTTAGCAGAATCATAGGCGGATTAGCCTCTGCTTATCGTTTGCAGCCGGATAAAAAATACGTGCAACAGGCGCTGCTCCATTTGAATGCCTGGTTTGTTGATTCGACGACCATGATGAGTCCAAATTTGCTGTATGCGCAAGCTGTGCAAGGACGATTTACAGGGCGTGGTATCGGGATTATTGATACCATTCATTTAATGGAAGTGGCGCAGGGCGTAAAAGTGCTCGAAAATGATCCAAACTTTCCACAGTCAACCAAAGAGGCCATACATCGTTGGTTTGCTGCCTATTTACGCTGGTTGACGGAGCATCAATACGGTAAAGATGAAATGAATGCAGCAAATAATCATGGCACCTGTTGGGTGATGCAGGTGGCCTCCTTTGCCAGCTTAGTAAAGGATACAGCTTTGCTCAAGATGTGCAGTGAACGCTATCAACAAATTTTACTGCCCAATCAGATGGAAAAAGACGGTAGTTTTCCACGGGAACTTCAACGCACGAAACCTTTTGGATATTCACTTTTTAACCTAGATGCAATGGCCATGATTTGTCATATCCTATCAACAGTAGATGAACCGCTATGGCAACACACGCTGTCCGATGGGCGTACAATAAAAAAAGGGATCGATTTCATGATCCCTTATATCGAAGATAAAGCCAAATGGCCTTATCAAAAAGACGTAATGTACTGGGAGCAGTGGCCTATTGCTCAGCCTGCTCTTGTCTTTGCCGCAAATGCTTACCAAGACAGTACCTATTTGAAACTTTGGGCTAGGCTGGATCATAATCCCAAGGAGGAAGAGGTCATTCGTAACTTGCCTATCCGCAATCCTTTAATCTGGCTATAATCACCGTGTAATAATGCTATTCCAACGATAAATCTGACCATTAACCTTTTACTTAAATAAACCTAAATGTAATATGATTTTCAATATAAATAGGCTGCTATCAAAATACGTAGATGTTTCGAGTCGTTTTAACCGCAGAAAACGGTTTGTCATTTGGATGTTGTGCATAACGTATATCCTTTGTGGTGCTGAGGAAATGAAAGCCCAGAGCACCAGTCAATTGAAAAAAGCCTGGGTCCTTGCTGATCGGCAGTCGCAATTGCTCTATGAAGAGCTACAGGTGCTAAAAAAAGCGGATTCTACCTTGGCTTCTCCACGTACACTATCTGAAAACAACGAGTTAGTGGCAGTAAAGCGTGGCGATTGGACAAGTGGATTTTACCCCGGGGTTTTATGGTATTTGTATGAGAAATCCGGCAAACATAAATGGAAAGAGCTGGCGGGTGAATTGACTGGAGGTATAGAGGGCGAACAGTATAATGGGAAAACCCATGACATGGGCTTTAAGATTTTCTGTAGTGTTGGTAACGGTTATCGTCTTACGGCCAATGCACATTATAGGGATGTCATTATCCAATCCGCTAAAACTTTGGCAACACGCTTTAACCCCAAGGTCGGATGCATCCGTTCTTGGGATCATAATAGCCATCGTTGGGATTTTCCGGTCATTATTGATAACATGCTCAATCTGGAGTTGCTTTTTGAAGCAACAAAACTGACGGGGGATTCTACTTATTACCACATTGCTGTTAGCCATGCAAACACAACAATGAAAAACCATTTTAGGTCGGATTACAGCACTTATCATGTCATTGACTATAATCCTGTCACCGGTCAAATAAAGCACAGAAATACACACCAGGGTTTTAGTGATGAGTCTACCTGGGCTAGGGGCGAGGCATGGGCCCTGTATGGTTATACCATGTGCTATCGCGAAACAGGTGATCCGAAATACCTAGAGCAAGCCGAGAAAGTCGCACACTGGCTTTTTGCCCATCCTCGAATGCCTAAGGATTTAATCCCTTATTGGGATTTTGATGCACCTCATATTCCAAATGAACCGAGGGATGTTTCAGCTGCGACCGTGATCGCATCCGGATTATTGGAATTGAGTACGTTTAGTAATCAGGGAAAGGAGCATCTAGACAGGGCACGTACGATATTATCAAATCTAATTGATGGATATATGTCCCCCCAAAATAAAAATAAGGGATTTATATTACTGCATAGTACGGGATCAAAACCATCCAATTCAGAGGTCGATAAGCCCTTAAGTTATGCTGACTACTATTTTTTAGAAGCTTTGCTTCGGGAGGAAAACTTACGCTCAGGACGGACACAGTCTAGCCTGGTTCGAAAAGACCCCGAGGGTAAACTCATCTATTTTCCGGATGATAAGGGAAATATGGTCCCTGATTTCAGTCGGGTTGGCTATCACCAAGGGGATCGACCGCTTCCCACTGTCGCCAGCATTATCACATTGCGCCCTACAGCAGATGGGACTGATCAGCAGATGATACAGGGGGCTATCGATGAAATAGCAAGAAAACCCCTCGATAAAGATGGATATAGAGGGACGATAATGCTGAAAAAAGGAACTTACAATATCCCCGGCAGTTTACTCATCAAATCGAGTGGTATCGTATTGAGAGGAGAAGGGGATGCAGAAGGTGAAACGCTATTGCGTGCGACAGGAAAGCAACAGCGTAGCCTATTGAAAATTTCAGGTGATGGTAACTATGTCGAAGATCAGGCTAAAGGACATGTGGTTCAGTCAATATATATCCCCGTCGGAAGTAAGTATGTCGTTGTGGATGACGGTCGCGATTTTCAGAAAGGGGCATCAGTACTTCTTTCTTATGAACTCAATGCGGCGTGGATTAAAGCAGTTAAAATGGACCAAATTATAGCAAGGGAAGGAACAAAACAATGGACAACCAAAGAATATAAATTGAAATTTGAACGTGTTATCGCAGCTATTAGCGGAGATACGCTGTTTTTGGATAATCCGGTCGTTATGGCCATAGATCCTCAGTTCGGTAAAGTATCGGTCGTCCCGTTTAAGTTTCCGGGACGTATTCAGGAAGTAGGGGTTGAAAATTTACGTTTTGAATCCGAATTTGCCAATGAAACGGACGAAAACCATGGCTGGATAGCCGTTGAGCTTGATAAAGTTGAAAATGCCTGGGTACGCAACATTACAGCACGCTATTTTGGTTATGCGGCGGTAAGCTTGGGAGCCTTCGCAAAACAAACATCCGTCATCAACTCGAAATGCCTGGATCCCAAATCTCAAATTACAGGGGGACGTAGGTATTCATTCAATAACAATGGACAGCTCAATCTGTTTACTCAATTATATACCACAGAAGGAAGGCATGACTATGTCACGGGAGCAAGAACTTTGGGACCAAACGTTTTTAGCTTGTCCACTGCAACGAATACCCATGCGGATATTGGCCCACATCATCGTTGGGCAGTAGGCACCCTGTACGATCAGATTACGACCGATGGCGAAATTAATGTTCAGGATCGGGGTAACTGGGGAAGCGGGCATGGCTGGGCCGGAGTCACACAGGTATTATGGAATTGTAAAGTCCGGGGAGCGACAGTACAGCGGCCCTGGGCATCCGGACAAAATTTTGCGATAGGAGTAAGGGGCGAAAAAATCCCCGGAAGATTTAAAGATAGGCCCATGGGATTTTGGGAAAATCAAAACAAAAAAATGCGGATTGAGTCGCTTTATGAGCAACAACTAAATGATAGGTTAAATAAATAACTATTGGTGTTTTATAGAATGGAATGATTATTTTTAGCCTATCCATTTCAATTATATTCCTTATGATGCCATTGCGTATTTGTATATTCTGGGTTTTTAGTTCACTGATTACCTTTTCTATTTCTCATGCACAGGAAAAGAACTATCGTTTTTTACATCTGGATGTAAACGAAGGTTTGTCGCAAGGTAGTGTTTTTGCTATTGAACAGGACCACTTGGGATTTATGTGGATCGGCACCCGCGACGGACTGAATAAATATGATGGCCGCAAGTTTACAATTTACAGAAGCAATCCTCAGGATAGTGTTTCTTTAGAACATAATTTTATACAGGCGATTACTGAAGACAGGAAAAAACGACTTTGGGTAGGCACAACAGGTGGCCTTAACCTATACAATCGTGATGCAGATAATTTTACGCGTATTCCTTTGCCAGTCGTGGAGAGTACAAGTGGGAAGATAGAAGTAAATGTGCATCAGATTTTCCAGGATTCTAAAGACCTAATTTGGGTCGCAACAAATGTTGGATTATACCGGATAAAAGAAGGCCCTCATTTGGAGGCAGAGCTTGTTTTTAATGAGATTACGGTTGAAGGGAGCAATGGCCGCTCGTATTTTAGAAATTTTAGGACGATATACGAGGACGGGAAGAAAAGATTATGGTTTTGTACAGATGATGCAATCGTACTGATGCAGTCAGCTTCTAAGGATGGCAATAGATTGAAAGTGTTACGGACCTATTTCAATCAGAAAGGACTGGTTAATAAAGTAAATCAACGATTTCAGGCTGTACTGGAATTTTCCCCAGGAGTTTTTTGGGTAGGAACGAAATACAACGGCATAAAAATAATCAATGAAAATACGGGCGAAGTATCTTCCCTGATTGGTCATGACAGCCAGACTGCAAATTTAGCAAACCAAGATGTTCGTTCACTAAAGAAGGCTGATGATGGGAGCATCTGGATTGGAACATTCAATGGTCTCTATCTGTACCGAAATGGAAAGCTATTATTTGTACAGGCTGACGATAATAATCCCAATAGTTTAAGTAACAACTCTATTCGACCAATTTTTCAGGATAAAAGAGGTTCTATTTGGATCGGAACCTATTTTGGCGGAATTAATATCTATGATAAGGATATACCTAATTTTCAAAACTTTACGCATCAGTCCCGAAGGAATAGCTTGAGCTATAATGTAGTCAGCGCTTTTTTGGAGAATCCGAATGGAGAACTAGTCATAGGTACAGAAGGTGGTGGATTGAATTATTTTAACCGATATACCAATTCATTTTTTAATGAAAGGCACGATAAAAATAATGCTGGAAGCTTAAGCCATAACAATGTGAAATCTATCTGTCGCGATCGGGAGGGAAATTTATGGGTTGGTACTTATGATGGTGGATTAAATTTGAGGCGTAAGGGGCAGCAGGCATACGAACATTTTCGTTTTGATCCAAATGCGACAAATGGGCTAGCTAACAATAATGTCTATGCGCTGTTGGAAGATCGTCAGGGGGATATTTGGATCGGAACATTTGGTGGCGGTTTGCAGGTACAGCGGAAAAATCAAAAAACCGGTTATTTTCAGACCTTCAACGTTGCCGGTAAACAGTTGAGATCTAATATGGTTAGAGCAGTCATGGAGGATTCCAAAGGTAACTTATGGATAGGGACTTCCAATGGGCTAAATCTCAAAATAGCAGGGACAGATAAATTCGTCTCTTTTTTCAACCACAAAAATGACACCCTTTCGATTAGCGGCAACGATATTATCAGCATTCATGAAGATAGAAAAGGACAGATCTGGATCGGAACCTATATGGGGGGGCTAAATCGGTATCTACCCGAAAAGAAAGCTTTTAAGCGTTTCAATAAACAGAATGGTCTACCGATAAACAATGTTTTTGGTATTTTGAGCGATCTTAAAAACAAATTATGGTTGAGTACCAACACTGGGATTACCTGTTTCGATCCGCAGACAGGAAGCGTTAGAAGTTATACAAAAGTGGATGGCTTACCTGGGAATGAGTATATTCAAAATGCAGCCACAATACTGCGCGACGGAAAATTCGCTTTCGGTAGTTTTTCTGGCTTTACCCTGTTCAATCCCGATAGTCTGAGTGTGAATAGTTATGTGCCGCCGATACAGTTTACCGATCTCAAACTGTTTAACCGTACTGTCAGACCTGACGTGGATGGCGTAATCGCCAAGGATATTTCCATGATCGATGAATTGGTGCTGGATCATAATCAGAATGTATTTAGCTTAGAATTCAGTGTGTTGAATTATGTTCATCCCGAAAAAAACCAATATGCCTATTATTTAAAAGGTTTTGATCAGGATTGGAATTACGTAACAAATCCGGTAGCGACCTACACGAATTTAGATCCGGGCAATTATGAACTCTGGATAAAAGGATCTAATAACGATGGTATCTGGAATGAAAAGCCACGGGTGTTAAAAATAAGGATTCTGCCTGCGCCATGGAAAACATGGTGGGCCTATACCGGTTATTTTTTGATTTTAGGCTTTGTTGTATTTTTAATTATTCGTTTTTTTCATGGTCGAAATAAACTAAAACGCGACCTTTTGATTCGGAAGCTCGCTTCCGAAAAACAAGAGGAATTGCACGAAGCTAAACTGAATTTCTTTACAAATATCTCACATGAGTTCCGTACACCTTTGTCGTTGATTATAGGTCCCTTGAACCAGTTGAAAACGGATCATTCGCTATCGGAGTACGCAAAAGAACATTTGGGCTATGCCACACGGAATGCTGACCGTTTAATGAATCTGGTTAACCAGCTGCTTGATTTTCGAAAACAGGAGGGTGGAAAAATGAAACTTAACTATCAGAAAGTCCTGGTCGCCGAATACCTTAAAAATGTTTTATTAAACTTCCATTTTATAGCAGAAAAGAACAACATCCAGTTTTTTCTCGAAAATAATATCCCCTTTGATTACAGGACAATGCTGGATCCTGAACAGTTTGAAAAAGTACTTGTCAATCTGATCTACAATGCCTTTAAATTTACAGATAAGGGGGGACGGATAAAAGTACAAAGCGAATTGCAGGATGATGGAGTTGATACCAGACTACTTATTTCCGTATGGGATTCCGGTAGAGGGATTCCGGCAAAAGATATTCCTCATGTATTTGAACAATTTTACCAGGCAAATACTGACGGAATTGTCGCCACCAGCAGTGGCATTGGACTTGCATTGTCACGATCCATTATCCATTTACATGGCGGCTTGTTAACTGTCGAAAGTAATATGGCGAAAGAAGCTTTGGCGTACAACACTGTTTTCAGGATTAGTCTGCCACAGCAGAATTTGGGTATGGATGCCACAAGTACCACGGATCTTTTAACGAATATGGCTGAATCCGATGTGGCCGAGCACACGGATCAACAGCTGGATAATCCCGAAAAAAACGAAGTGGAAGCGGAACGCATAGCAGATGAAAAACCGATTATACTTGTGGCTGAAGATAATGTGGAGCTCAGATGTTTCCTTTCTGAAAATTTACGCAAGAAATATTTGGTGTTAGAGGCCAATGACGGAAATGAGGCGCTGGCATTAGTTCATACGATGCAGCCTGACATTATTATTTCTGACGTAACGATGCCCAATTGTGATGGGATAACATTATTACAGCAAATAAAAAATGATAATAGCACAAACCACATTCCCGTTATTTTATTGACTGCCCGAACGGCGGACCCTTATATTACTGAAGCTTTTGAAATTGGTACCGACGATTATATTACCAAGCCATTCAGTATGCCGCATCTGATTCAGAAAATAACAAACATTATACAGACAAGAAAACGTTTGGAAGAAAAGTTTGTACAGAATTATCTGCTAGGCGGCCAAGAAACAGCGACAACCGAAAGAACGCGTTTTTTGGATCAGGTACTGGGGGTGATGGAGGAAAACTTGGGCTGTGAAAACTTCGGGGTACAGGAATTGACGAAGGCAATAGGGGTGAGCCGATCCGTTTTATACCGTAAAATAAAACAGCAAACTGGCCTCAATCTGGTCGAATTTATCAATATGGTCCGACTAAAAAAAGCAGCACAAATATTAGTACACAACAGTGAGCTGAGTATCAGTGAAGTTGCCTATCAAGTAGGTTTCAATGATCCAAAATATTTTAGTAAAACCTTTAAGAAATTCTATAAAGAAAGTCCGCGTACCTACATCGAGAAATTTAGTGTGAAAGAAAATTAAAGGAAATTGTATCGCACAAAAAAAGGTTTTCAAACGGGGAGAATGAAAACCTTCAATAACCAATTATAAACCTAAATTATGATGATACAAAGATAACTGTTTTTAAACTTATTCCAAAATAAAATAACCTCGTTATCGGAATGTGTGGCTTAAAATCTACAGTGTAGTTTTATCTGTTTATATTACAGCCTATTCGTTTTAGCTAGCTTACTAATGAAAAGAAGAGTGAACAAGCCCAGTACCGCAAATAAGGCATAGCCCAGTCCGATTTCAAGCTGAGACGAAGGGTTGACCAGGCTGACGGTGCCATAACTTAGGGAGGATGTGACCAGGTAGGTAATTCCCCCGACTAATCCGCCCGCAATCCCGGCAGACAATGGAAATCTGCCCAGACAATAACTGAAATAGTTATTAAATATAAATCCGGCCGTGCAATGGATGGCAAACGCGAAGAATGTCAACGTATATAAATTTGCTATATAAGGAGAGACCACAATCATGACTAACACCAAGATGATCTGAATGAAATTAGCAATTCGCAATTTGGGGAGGAGGGCTCTTTTGATCAACGCTTTTCCAATAAAGCCTCCGCACATCCAGGCCAATCCCATGATAAGTGATGTATACCCTGTCGTGATTGCCCCGTAACCCAGTTGGTGTTCGATGAAAAATGGACCACTAAGGTTATAAAACATAACAAGTCCATAAGATATCCCGCACATCAATACGCCGAAGGTGAAGTCATTTGTCTTTAACATCATTTTAAATTCGCCGATAAGATAGCTGATGTGCAATGGTTTTCTTTGTTTGATCGTCTCTCCAGAGAAGATCAATTCCAGCACAAAAAGGATAGCACTATAAACGGCAAGAACCATAAAATTAGACCGCCATCCAAACTGTGTTTGCAGGTATCCGCCAATAAAGGGAGCAATAATAGGCCCGATTGACCAGACGATGGTCATAATACTGAGGTAATGTTTGCGCTGCTCGCCCTCGTACACATCGACAAAGTAAGCCCGTTTGGAAATGACGACGAATGCAGAAAGAATACCCTGCAAAATACGCATGCCGTAAATGACCCAGATATTATGTGTGGTTGCGGTTATCCAAAAACTAAGGATAAATAGAAACAATGAAATCAGATTAGTTTTATATCGTCCCCATGCATCTACAAGCGCGCCAGTGAAGAATTGTGCGACACCATAACTGATTAGGAACAATGAAAGCGTTAACTGGATATGACCTTCGCTGAGACCGAGTTCCAGAGCCATTTGTGGCATCGAAGGGAGATAGATGTCGGTAGCAAGCCCTGTTATTGGAACAAGTGCAAAAGCCAGTATCGTCGGAATAAAAGATTGTCTGGGTTTAGTGTTTTTTTCCATCTTGATAATTTGTCGACAAAAATAATTCCATTAATGGAAACAAAATATATAGAATTCAAACAAATTATTGTGAAAATCAAACAGCCTGTGCGGCAAACTTATAATATAGCAATGCTGGTGATGACCAACATTGCTATATATGCGTTTTAATAGCCTGGATTCTGCTCAAGGATGGTCTTTCCGACCAGATCGATTTCTGTTTGTGGAATCGGGAAAAGATGCATATAATCTTTGGGGGATAACGTGACTTTCTGAGCGATCTGCGAGGAAGGATTGTAATTACGTTCTTCGACCTTCATCACTGCCGTCATTTTTCCTTGACGGACCAGATCGTACCACCGTTCGCATTCAAAGGCTAGCTCGATCTGTCGTTCATCGAGCAGTGCGGTAACAAATTGGTCTTTTTGTGTCAGCTGATCGATGCTGTAGTTATGATTTTGACTTCCGAATGCCCTTTGACGTATTTTATTGAGCTGTGTTATTGCATCGCCAAGTTTGCCGTTTTCATTCAGCGCTTCTGCATACAATAAAATGACATCGGCCAATCGAAGAACGGGAAGATCCAATCCCGCTGCCAATGCCGTGTGTTTGACAATAAATTTGGAGGCATATGGAAAATAGATAGCATTTTGTCCGCCTGATACTGCGGAAAAATAATTTGATTCAACCGTCTTGCGAAGACGTGTATCATCAGCCTGAATCTTCTTATGTAGACTCCAGGAGGGGAGAGCAACCTCAGAACCACGGGACACCAGATTATAAATTCCGCCATTGGGAACAAATGCTGTGGACAGGTCTTGACCGTTGGTACCGTCGGTATAGCCAATGCTGAAAAGAACCTCACTATTGTTCTCGTTTTCCAGTGACCACAACTGATTATAGTCAGCGACCAGCATATAATTATCTCCATAACTGGTGAAAAATTGTCGCAACACGGTCTCGGCGTTCGTCCAGTCTTTTTTTGCCACATATACTTTACCAAGCAGTGCAAGAGCTGCTTCCTTGCTTGCCCGATTTCTGGATAAAGCTGATTTTAATGGAAGTTTTTCAATTGCATCGTTCAGGTCCTGAATGATTTGATCGTAAATCGCTTCCGTAGCACTTCTTTTGTATTGCCTGGCTTCGTCAATGGACAATGCTGTAAGTACTTTAGGAACAGCACCAAAAGTTCGGGCCAGATCAAAATAAAATAAAGCCCGCATAAACTTAGCTTCGCCCAGGTGCTGATTTTTTTTGCTCTCAGTATAATCTTTAGGTTTGTCTATATTCGAAATTACGGCATTGGCCCTAAAAATTCCCGCATAGCTTTCCTGCCAGAAAGCGGTCAGGATAGGATTGGTCGGAGAGATGGCCAATGCATCTATTTCAGGAATGCCCGCAAAACCGGTATTGGTTGATCCATATAAATTATCGGAAGAAAGCTCCAGCAACTGATAATCATTTGGCTTTCGGCTTTGCATTTTAGCATAAATACCGAGGACGGCTTTTTCCATATCGTTAGCATCATTGTAATAATTGATGTCTGTCAGAGATGATGGTGGAATTGTGTTCAATAATTCATCCGTACAGCTGCCGAACAGCAAACTTGAAGCCAGTAGCAGGATTGTTGTGTTTAATTTCATGATAGGCACACATTAATAATTAAAAACTGAGATTTAATCCAAAGGTGTACACACGGCTTATGGGTTCAGAGCCCACATTATAACCGGGCGTACTGCTGATACCGCCGACTTCACCACCCGTATAACCTTCGGGGTTGTAGGCGTGAAAACCTTTTTTTGTCAATAAGAAAGCATTGTTTACCGAGGTAAATAGCCGAAGGCTCTTTATGCCCATTTTTGAAGATAAATCTGTCGGGAAAGTGTACCCAAAATTGATATTACGCAAAGCCAAAAAAGAGGCATCTTCGATGTAAAGGTCCGAATTGGCATTAAAACTTAGTTGGCTCAGGGACAAGGCTGGAGTATGGCCATCGCCGGGTTCTTGTGGCGACCACCAAGAGCCGGCAACCAGCGACTTTCTCATATTCCCCAATACAGAACCCTGATAAAACTGATTCTCGAAATTGTACATTTTTGATCCGATTACGGCTTGCAGGGTGAAAGAAAGATCGAAGTTGCGGTAAGAAAATGTATTGGTCATCCCCCAGTAACTTTTGGGCATAAAGTTACCAAGGATGCTACGGTCGTCAGCTGTTATTTTGCCATCTTTATTGATATCTTCATAAATGGGATTACCAAGCTTTTCACCTGTCAGTTTCGGTAAACTGTTTAGTTGTTCCTCACTCTGGAAAACGCCAATATGTTTATATCCGTAGTAGGAAAACATCGGCTCGCCCACGCGAAGTAGCCAGTTCATACCATAGGAAATGGACGTCATCCTTTCATTGACACCGCCCAGATTAATCACTTTGTTACGGTTGAATGAGAAGTTGAAATTTGTGTTCCATTTCAATTTGCCAATGAGATTTTTGCTGTTCAGATCAAATTCGAAGCCTTTGTTTTCGATTTCGCCAATATTGGATAGTGAGCTGGTGAAGCCGGTTGTACCGGGGATGGAGACTTGGTAGAGCAGGTTTTTTGTACGTTTACGGTAGTAGTCGGCGGTGATTGAAAGTCGATTTGTCCAAAACGACAGGTCAATACCAAGGTCAAACTCATTGGTTTTTTCCCAGCTTAGTTTGTTATTGCCAAAACTGCTTTGTGCTAACCAGTTCTGTGTTTGATCATTTACTGTATATAATCCCCCAGTGACCAAGCCTAAATAAGCGAAATCGCCAATGTTCATATTGCCTGAATTTCCCAGACTTGCACGCAATTTAAAGTCGGAGATCAGCTCTTGGTCCAGCATAAAATTTTCTTTGCTAATACGCCAGGCTGCGGATGCTGAGGGAAATAGCCCCCATTTGTTATCGGGTCCGAACCGCGACGAACCGTCTGTACGGATGGAGGCAGAGAGTAAGTATTTTTCTTTATACGCGTAATTTGCACGTCCAAAATAAGAAATCATTCCCCAGACGGATTTTAAGGTATTGCTTCCGTTGGGATTGATCAAAGCATTATTTAATGTTTCAATTATATTGTTGTTGAATGTTCCGTTGACGGCCAGTAAATTGATATTTCGGCTTGTAGCTTTTTGGTAAGAAGCGCCTGCCATTAAAGAAACATCATGATGTTGGGCAAACGTTCTGTTATAATTTAACGTGTTTTCATTGAGCAGCGTGATGATGCGGGAATCTGCGGCACTGCCCGAGGAAAGTCCGGTATTGGATGCCCAAGAAGCTTGAAACTTGTCCGTATTGTTGTAAAACATATTTGCATTCAGGGTCGTTTTCAATGTCAGGCCATCGAGGATTTTGTAGACGGCATAGATATTGCCCAATGCACTGAGTGTCTGTCCCTGATTATTGGTTCCCATCAAGATTCCCATTGGGTTGGCTTGTGAGGATACGTTGAAGCCCCAATAGTCCCGTGCTTTAGGGTAGCTTCCATCCGGATTTTGGATCGCAACAAATGGTGGGTATTTATTGTAGGAGTCCATTGTCAATGGGGAGGTGCGAGCTGACTGATAGGTTGGGTTGAGCATTGCACCGATCTGGAACCGTTCGTTGATCTTCGTGTCTACGGAAGCTCGCATGCCATAACTCTTGAAAAAGGTGTTTAATAGAGTTCCCTGTTGGTCTTTATAAACTGCAGAGAGGTAATATTTACTCTGTTCAGTACCCCCGGTTACGGAAAGATCATAACTTTGAAAAGGCGCATTTTTGGTCACTGCATTTTGCCAGTTGACGTCGTTACCATTCAGTATATCCGGATTCACCTGGTAGCCTGCAGGGCGTCGTGAGTCCCCCCACAGTGGGAGGCTGGTATCACCACCTACATAAAAGTATTCGCGATTCTGATATTTGATAATGGTTTCATAATACTCTTGGCTGTTCATAAAATCGTCATGCAGGATAGGTTGTGACCATCCCGCCAGGACATTTGCACGTACCACGGGCTTACCCGCTTTCCCTGTTCTTGTGGTAATGATGATGACCCCGCCAGAAGCACGCGACCCATATATTGATGCCGCTGATGCATCTTTCAGTACTTCGATGGATTCAATGTCATTTGCATTGATATTGGACCAGCTCGCCCCAGGGAATCCGTCAACGACCAGAAGCGGATCATTTCCAGCAGAAATTGAGCCTATACCGCGAATACGTATGACGGGAGCGGCACCCGGGGTACTTCGGGTCTGCGAGATATTTAATCCAGGTAATCTACCCTGAAGTGCGGTCTCCGGCCTTGCGCTTGGAACCTGGTCCAAATTTTTATTTTCAATTTTTGACACCGAGGCGGTTAGAGAACTTTTTTTGATCGAACCATAGCCAATGACAACGGTTTCTTCCAACTGGGTTGCCGACTTGACTAGGGGGATAATAAGTGTTGGAGTACTGGTCAGGGCTACCCGGTAGCTATCATACCCCACAGAGGTGATGGTCAGAGAATCCCCCGGTGATGTCAGGAGCTGAAATTTTCCTTCGTTATCTGTTGAAGTGTACTTTCCGCTGGAGGTTCTTATGGTAGCTCCAGCTAGGCCTACATTAAGCTGCTTATCCTTGACCAAACCATTATAGGTCATTGCTTGTTGGGCTACTGAAAAGAGTGGGCTAGCGCCACATGTTGCGCAGAGCAAAAGGCAGGAGATATTGGTTAATTTTGCCATAATTTAGTTTGTAAAGTAGTACGTAGTAACTGTTATCTTCGACCTAAGAAATTTTGCACGAATGCATCGTCGTTTAGTTCTGGATAATCGCTGTACACACGGTCAATTTCCTCTTTTTGCCCCGGCGATAGTTGCTCCTTTGGATTGATACACCAGGTACCTTTCATCAAGCCTTGGCGCGTAAGGACTTCATGGAGCCCCGGTATACAACCGTGAAAAGCATTTGCCGGATCAAAAAATGCAGCATTACTGTCTGTTATTGCAATGGCTTTGCTTAAAAGGTGACTTGCTGTCTGATTATCAGGATTACATTTGTAGGCTTTAATTTCATCCAGAAGCGTTACTGCTTTTTGCGTCCACACGGCCCAATGCCCCAGTAATCCTCCTTTAAAATCAATCTCAACGATCTTTCCGTTCACTGGAAATTGATAGGTGGTCATTAAGTCATTGACGATATTGTCATCATTGCCTGTATACATGGCGATTTGATCACTACGATTTGAATTTGCGAGCGCACGCATGACATCCAGTGTTTGGTAACGATTAAAAGAAGCACATTTGATGGCAACAACATTTTCTATTTCGACAAACTCCTGCCAAAAAGAATAGGAAAAAATACGCCCGCCCACCGAGGGTTGAAGATAGAATCCAAATACCGGAATGACAGCGGCAATTGCGCGTACCCGATCAAGTATAGCCTTTTCTGTCCATCCATTGAGCCCGCCCATACTTAATAAGCCAATATCATAACTATATTTAAGCGCCGTGTTTGCTTCCTGTATCGCTTGCTCAGTAGGCCCGCAGATGCCTGCAATCTTAAGGAAGGGGCGTTGAAGCTGTGCCTTGTCCACCTCTTCGCTGGCCCATTTTAAAACAGTTTCGAATAAGTTGATTTTTGGATCACGAATTTCGAACTGGGTAGAATGTACGGCGACGGCGATTCCTCCAGCTCCGCTCGCGATATAATATTTTGTCAAAAGACGTTGAGACTCCTCATCTATACTACGATCCTCATGAAGAGCCAGGGGATGGGCAGGGATGACCGTGCCGGCCTGGAGATGTTGTTGTAAATTAGCGTCTAATTTTTTCATTGGAATAATTGTTTTTCTTTAGAATTTCCCTTTTCTTTCTTGAAAATGGGTGTCTTTGTTCCAGAGCTCACCGCCGTTCATTAACCAGTGTGCCGTAATAGCAATAGCTTCCCGAATGGTCGTTTTTGGATAGCCAAATAGACGATGGCATTCAGAGGCATTGTTGAGCAAGGCAGTTCCTGCAGCTTGGTTTATAAATACTGGTGTGCTGTTGAAATGTTCGCCAAATCGCTCAGCAATCCAACGTATAGATAGGATTTCGGGACCGGTGACATTTAATATTTTGGCAGGAGTCTGGCAGTGCAATAAGGATCTTAAAGCAATTTCATTCGCATCCCCTTGCCAGATTACATTCACGTTTTCGGTTGTCAGGTCTATGGGCAATTGCTCCTTGACAGCTTTTGCTATTTCAACCAATACGCCATAGCGAAAATCGACAGCGTAGTTTAGTCTATAGATAAGGGTCGGCGTATGGTTTTTCTTGGCAAAATATTCGAAAATGCGCTCTCGGCCCAAGCAGGATTGTGCGTATTCACCCACAGGTTCCGGTGTAGTCTCTTCAGAAACTCCGGCACGATTGATGGGCACAAAAGGAAGTACATTGCCCGATGAAAAGGCGACAATATTGGATTTTTCGAAATGGGAGGCTACCATTCCGGGGAGGTAGGTGTTCATCGCCCAGGTGAAGTCCTCATTTCCGGTTGTACCGAATTTATGCCCAGCCAGGTAAATAACATTGGGGACCTGCGGTAGCTGTTTGAGCTGATTAGGATCCAATAGGTCGCAGGCAATGGTCGAGATACCGATATCTTCTAATTCCTGCTGTAACTCTTTTGTTGAAAAGCGCGATACGCCAATAACTTTTTTTTCAATGCCAGCAGCCTCAATCGCCCGGATAGCCAATTTAGCCATACTTGGTCCCATTTTTCCGCCGATTCCTAAGAATAGAATATCCCCCTGGATTTTTTTTATGTCTTCAATGAGCTCCGCCGATGGCGCGAGTATCTGTTGCTCTAATGCTGCTAAAGTGTTGTTGTTCATAGCTGATTTATTTGATTAAATTGTAAAAATTACTGATAGCTAGGGCGACGAGCAATACAAGTCCCAGGATGGCCCACAATTTCGTCAATGGTTTGTTTCGGAGATCGCCCATGATCTCCTTATCGTTGGCGATAAGAAATAGGATAATACCAATAAAAGGGACAAGGAAAATGGTGATACTTTGCGCAAAAACAATTAGTTCCAAGGGTAGGTTTCCGAAGATAAGGGCAATGACAGAACCAAAAATCATAACCATGGAAATGAACAGCTTGACTTTCGGATGGTTCAGGTTATTGCCATAACCAAAGGTATCACCGAGTAATGATCCGCCGAGGACGGCGTTTCCGATTAAGGACGAAAAAGAGGCTCCAAACAGTCCGACGAAAAAGAGGTGCGAAGCATAAGTTCCTAAAAGCGGCTCCAGCGCTCGACCCATTTCAGCAGCCGAACTCAGTTTGATGCCCTGAGGATGGAGTGTGTTCGCGGCACATACCATCACGGCGGCACTCATAATGCCAAGGATAATGATACCGATCCGGCTTCCCATGAGCTGCCTTTGGGTTGTCTGCTGATCGCCGGATAATTTGCGCCGGGATTGTACGAGATAGCTCTGATAGAAAGCGCCCACAATTGAAAAACAGGAAGCCGTAAAAGCAATGATCAGGCCGACTGAGCCAGGGGGAATACCCGGTACAAATCCTTTAAGAAAGTCGCCTAAAGGTGTCTCAATCATGATTGCTGTTGAAAGAAAGGCAAAGAGCATAAGAATAATCAATGCCAGCATTAATTTTTCCAGTAGTGCGTAGAATGATTTAAAGAAGAGTAGCAGAATACCGATCACATTGAACACAATAATCCAAAATTGCGGATTTGTCCCTGTTGCCTCCGAAATGGAAATAGACACCCCGGTGGCGTTGCCCGATTGGAAGCAGGTGGCGACAAGAAAAATGCCGATGCCAATAACAATGGATATAGTTTTCCCGAATTTATTTCGGATTAAAGTGAGGAGGGATTCGTCACGGGCGATGCCGATGCGTGCCGCCATATTGGTGAAAACTGTCATAAAACAGATGGCGACAACGACGACCCAAAGGAGGGAAAAACCGTAATCGGCACCCATTTTTGATGTAATGGTCATTTTACTCGGGCCGAAAACCAGTGCCGCAGTAATGACCCCCGGTCCCAGGATGGATAACCAGTTCTTGAATAAGGAGCGTTTGGGAGCTTGTTGCTGTTCCATAAATTTAGCGTAATGAGGTTAAGTTCTGTTGGTTGATTTTAGAGGCATTATTCCCAAAATGAGTTCGAATATAATTTGCAACCGCGATGACCTCCTCGTCTTTGAGAAACGAAAATGCTGGCATTGCACCCTCATAGTTGACCCCATTGATCGACTGACCATTCAGTCCATGTAAAAGCAGCTTTAATAGTGTTTTGGGCTCACCAATGACCGTGGCTGACTGTGTTAATGGCGGAAATGTATTTGTCAGTCCCTTACCGTCAGATTTGTGACAGGAAGCACAATAGGAATCGTATAATGTTTGCCCGTTTTTTACGGTCGGCGGGATAGCGTTGGCAGTTTGTGGCTTAAGGATGGGAGCGACCGCCTTGTCTGAAAGGCGAAGCCGATAAATAACATCGTCATCTGGCTTCGGAAATCCTTTTTGCGGATTCCAGTCACGGTTGCTCGAACAGAAATAGATATCGCCATTGGGTAAAACCAATACTGAACGCAAGCGACCAAGCTGATCTTTAAATAAGACTTTTTCATCGGTTATCTTTTTGCCATCGGCTGATAATTTCAGAATCCGTAAGGACTGGTTTTTTAGCGTTGCTAAAATCAAGCTATTCTGCCATTCAGGGATGGTTGCGGCACCATAATAAGCCATTCCGGATGGGGCAACAACTGGTGTCCACGATTTTATGGGTTCAGTTCGAGGGCTTAGCTTGGCTATGGCTTTCTCCTTTTCGGTATCAATCATACCTTCAATTTGCGGCCAGCCATAATTTTTAAGGGGCTGGATAAGATTAATCTCATCTTCAATGGCATCCCCATGTTCGGAGCTGTAGATCGTACCTTTATTGTTATGGGTAAGTCCCTGCATATTACGAAAACCCCAGGCATATACATAGCTGTTTGCCATCGGATTATCCGAAGGAACCGTACCATCCAGGTTTAACCGCAAGATCTTTCCATTTAACGAAGTGCTATCCTGTGCAAAGGTATCGCTTGCTGCATCGCCTGTCGCCCAATAAACTTTCTTGTCAGAAGATACAATGACGCGCGAACCGTTATGTCCGGTATTGCCAGGTATCTGTAACAGGAGTTTTGGGTTGGACAGTCTGCCATCGGCACTGTAATCGTAGCGGTATAAATTTGAAAAAATAAGACTGTCTCTTTTACTGGTATAGGAAAGATAGAGATAAGCCTGTTCGTTTTCAGGCTGATACAAAGACATGCCTAATAGCCCGAGCGTACGCTGATGGTAGACGTCTTTTAGGCTATCAACTAAAGTGATTTTTTTTGTTTGTATATCCAACCTTCGGATACTTCCGCCGATTTCCGAAAATAAGATAGCCTGATTTACATGGTCGTATTGTAAATCCCATGGAACCTGCAGGCCAACGGCTTCCTTGGATAAAGAAAGTATGCTGTTTTCAAGTTGGATGCTATTGACTATCGTTGTCTCCTTTTCGTTCCGTGTAGAACAGGAAGATAGCAAGGATGTCAATAGCAATAGGCAAACACAGTTTATTTGTTGTTTCATTGTCGGTCAATGGTTACTTTTTTGATTTATCTGGTTATGTCAAAATTAGTTTATTAAAAATAAATATACAAAAAATAATGTAATTTGTATACAAAATTATTGGATGTGCATTGCTAAATTCGATTTAGTGTTGTTGTGAGTTAATTCTATAGATGATTTTATTAGGTTTATCTGTATTTATTAAGACGGCTGTTTTGTAAAAAAGTAAAAAAAATATTGAATTGTATACAAAAATTATATATTATTGTATTCACTATGATGAAATATAGAAGCGAAGTCATTGTAAAATTATAAAACGAAATGCCGCTTCTTTAAAATACCAATAAACTGAAGAGCTTATAAATCATTTATTTAACCACTTTAACCTGAGTATTCATGATACTAAAACAGATTAAAATCCGGGATGTGATAAACAGGAAATGTCTTTTGGTTGGACTGCCTTTTATTTCAATGGGTGCATTTGCCACTGTTCCGTCTTTTCCTCACGTGGAAAAGATTCCCGTTCAACGCGTTCTTAATTCGGCCGGGGGCGCAGCAAATTTTCAACAGCAGATCGTTGGGCAAGTGCTCGATGCAAAAGGTCAGCCATTGGCCGGGGTGGAGGTGCGCAACCTTAAAAATTCCTCTGTTACAGTGACAGATCAGGAGGGGCGGTTCAAAGTGAACGGATCTTCTTCGGATCAGATTCAGTTTCGTCTGATCGGTTTTAGTACGAAGGTCGCCTCGGCAAGGGATGTGCAGGCTGTGGTGCTTGAAACGAATGAAAGTACCCTTGATGAAGTCGTTGTCGTCGGTTATGGTAAGCAGAAGAAAGAGACCCTTACGGGGTCTGTTTCCAGTGTTAGGTTTGATGAGTCAACGGTGAGCCGGCCAAATATGAATTTGGCTTCCGCATTGGTAGGTAAGGCTTCCGGACTTAATATTGCGCAGACCTCCGGTAGTCCCGGTGCGGAAGGATTTGATCTGTTGATTCGTGGTAAGGGGACAATGAATGATGCGTCTCCTTTGGTTGTCATTGACGGGGTGCCCGGTGCGTTGAATGATGTCAATCCCAATGATGTGGAAAGCATATCTGTTTTGAAGGATGCGTCATCGGCTGCAATATATGGTTCTCGGGCTGCGAATGGTGTTATATTGGTCACTACCAAGCGCGGAAAGGGAGAAGACTTTACAGTGACCTATAATGGGTACTTCGGGCGCCAGCAAGTGGCTAAAAATATTGATTTTATAACCGATATGGCAACTCATATGGAGCTTGTTAATGAGTCGGAAGGGCGCGAAAAATATAGTGCTGAGTTAATTGATACCTGGAGAAAGGAGTCGGCAGCGGGTAATCCGTTATATCCAAATACAGATTGGTACAAGGAAATGCTGAATACCTCGCCGTTAACTGAACATACGCTGGCTGTTCGTGGCGGCGGAAAAAAAGGAAACTTTGCCATGTCTTTGGGTTTTCTGGATAATAAAGGAGTAGTGGATAATTCTGGTTACAAAAAATATGATTTTCGGATCAATGCCGATACGAAGATCAAGAATATCTTGACGTTGGGCGGAAATGTTTTTGGTACCTGGTCAAACCGGCAGCCTCTGGATGTGAATAGCTTTTTTGGAGCGATACGTAATACGACGCCGGGGGTCGTGCCACGGTATGAGGACGGCCGTTATGGAGGGGAGATGTTCCCGGGGCTGCCTCAGGGGGCTAATCCAAGAGCTTATGTAGATAATATTCGGGGTGACTACGAAAGGCAAAAGCTTGGGCTTAAGTTTTTTAGTGTCGTGAATTTTATGGAAAATCTGGAGTGGGAAAGTAGTTTTGGTTTTAATTACAATAATAACCGGAATTGGGAATATGTGCGGCCTTACGCCTTGTGGAACTTACAGACTGGATTGGAATATCAAAAAAAGCCAAGCGTAAGTAGTTTGTTCAATGGTAGCATCCGTAATTATACAACAGTGCTGAATACCTTGTTGCGGTACCGTGAAACAATTGCGGAAAATCATCATTTGGCGGTATTGCTGGGTTTTGATCAGCAGTATAACCGTATGGACAAATTTGATGCAAAAAAGAATGATATATTGGGGGATGATGCGATCTATATTCTGGATGCGGGGGCAAACCTTGAAGCGATTAATGGTTCCGGAACAGATGATGCTCTCCGGTCTTATTTTGGCCGTTTGAATTATGATTTTAAAGGGAAATATTTATTTGAAGCAAATGCACGCTATGACGGTTCTTCCCGATTTGCAAAGGAGAATAGATGGGGTTTCTTTCCATCCTTTTCAGCGGGCTGGCGTGTAACGGAGGAAGAGTTTGCCCAGCCTTTGAAAGCTGTATTTGATGAAATTAAAATTCGTGGTTCATGGGGCAGATTGGGGAATAATAGAATCGGCGATTATACTTATCAAGTCGTATACGGTTCCTATCTGTATCCATTCGGTGGTCAGTTGAAGCAAGGGGTGGCGCCAAAGGAAATTGCGAACAGCAAAATTAAGTGGGAAACGACAACGATCGCTAATATCGGTTTGGATCTTGCCTTATTAAATAACAGGTTGAATTTTAGCGCAGAATATTTTGATCGTAACACCTCAGATATCCTGACGAAGATTCCTATTCCGATGGTTATGGGTAACTTCTCGCCGCCTTGGCAGAATATTGCCGAGATGCGTAATAGAGGAGTTGATCTTCAGCTTGGGTATTTTGGGAAAATAGGTGCAGATTGGTCTTATGGTCTGAATGGTAACCTGTCCTTCCTGAATAATAAAGTGATTAAGTTCAACGGCAATAGATCAATCAATGAAAGTTATATTACGATGGAAGGAAAGCCTTTCAATAGTTTTTATATGCTTGAATTTGATCGGATTATACAGGATCAAAGTGAAATTGATCAATTGAAGGCAGATGGTTATACTTTTGGGACGTATGTGGGTGGGGAGCCTAAGCCGGGGGATATGTTGTACAAAGATGTGAACGGTGATAAAGTCTTCAACGAGGAGGATAGGGTTGTCAAGAATTACTCAGGATTGCCTAAAGTTACCTACGGACTGAGTGTGAATGCGGGTTACAAAGGTTTTGATCTGAACGTCGTTGCCCAGGGTGTTGGCGGTGTGAAGCAATATTGGGGTAATGATGGTTTTAATACCTTCAACATCAATGAAGGTTTCTTGCAGAATGCGGAAATATTAAATCGCTGGACACCTGAAAACCATTCTACCGAATATCCGCGATTGCGTACTTCAGGCAGTGCTTTAAATACCGTATACAGTGACTACTGGCTGCAGAATACCTCGTTTTTGAGAATAAAATCGCTACAGCTGGGTTATGCGCTGCCAAAAGAGGCTTCGGCGAAATTTAAAGTGGATAGATTGCGCGTATTCGCTAATCTGGAGAATTACTTTACATTCACAAAGTTTAAAGGTTATAATCCAGAAAACGCCAGTGTCTCTTATCCCTTAATGAAACAATGGGTAGTTGGTTTAAATGTAACATTTTAAGACGAAAAGCCATGATTAAGAAATTTAACAAAATAATAATTGCATCATCACTTGCATTGGCACTACTGAGTTCTTGTAGTGATTTTTTGGACCGGAATTCATTGGTCGGTCTCTCGGAGGAGAGTTTTTGGAAGTCTGAGCAAGATGCTGTCATGGGGGTGAATACCCTTTACCATGCCAATAGGGAATTTACCAATAGTATTGTAATTTATGGGATGATGGATGATTTTACCGACATATCCTATCAGTCTTTTGCAACGGGATTGACAACGGGTGTTTTTCCCGCCAATGCAGGTTTTTACCTGACCTCCTGGGGAATATTTTTTAAAGGAGTATATCGTGCAAATACGGCCCTGAAGAATATTCCTGCCATCACAATGAGTGAAGCTATAAAAAGACGGAGTATGGGTGAGGCGAAGTTTTTCCGGGGGTATTTTTATTTTAAATTATGGGATTATTTCGGTGGAGTTCCTTTGTATGACAGTCCTATTAATGTGGATGAATCTTATGAGCCCCGAAATACAGAGAAAGAGGTGTATGAGTTTATAGTCAAAGACATGACCGAAGCTTATGAGGCATTGCCGGATACTTATGATGCCTCAAATAAGGGGCGCGTGACCAAATGGGCTGCCCTTGCCATGCGGGGCAAAGCACATCTTTGGGCGAAGGAATATGCAAAAGCTGCTGCTGATTTTAAGGAGCTGATGGATAAAAGTGACCGCAAGTTGCTTGCTGATTTCCATACTTTGTTTCGGGTTGCTGGCAATAACAATAGTGAAGTGATCTTTGATGTGCAATATATTGCTGAGCAGGGACATGGTATAGCGACCGATCGTAATTACGGAAATGCGCGGGGTGCGACGACAGGGTCCCAAAGGACAAGGCCCACGCCTCAGCTTGTCAATGCTTTTGATATGGAAGATGGGACGGCTTTTGATTTTGCGAATTATACCAATGCAAAAGGGGAGCCTTTTAACCCCAATAGTGTGGAGGACTGGAAAGATGAGGTTTCGGTGCGTAAGCTTTTTGAGAAACGTGATCCGCGTCTACAACAGTCTGTCGTTGTGCCGTGGTCGACTTTCGTGGGGCGTGGTGGTGTGACTTATCTGTATAAGTTTCCGGTAGCAAACACCGATCCGAATGCCTATGTGCCTGTGTGGACAAATGGCAGTTATGCATGGCGCAAATTTGTGGAGACAGGTTCTGTTTATACGCTTCAGGATAATATGCCGCAAAATTTTCCTTTGATTCGCCTGGCAGACGTGCTGCTGATGTATGCCGAAGCAAAGAATGAGGCTTTGGGTGCGCCTGATCAAACGGTTTATGATGCGGTGAATGCGGTTCGTAAACGAGTTAAAATGCCTGATCTGCCTGCTGGCTTGAGTAAGGAAATTATGCGTGAAAAAATACGTCACGAACGCATGGTGGAGCTAGCTGGTGAGGGACAACGGTATTCGGATATCCGGCGATGGAAGATCGCAAAAGATGTTGTGGATAAAGTTTGGATGACAGATTTTAACGGGACTCAGATCAGACAGCGGGGGTTTCCGGACCATTATTATCTGTGGCCTATTCCGCAGGCAGAAAGGGATGTGAATCCAAATTTGACACAAAATCCGGGCTGGGAGTAAAATACTTCCGCCGGTTTGGCTAAATAGTTGTATTGTATCATTGGTGATAAGTTTGATGAAGATATATTTTTCGTTGTTTTTGGTGTTGGTGTTGACGTCAGTTTCGTCCGCGCAGCAAAAAGAAATTCTGGTTGACTTGAGTCGGGGTGACTTAAATAAAAAGACCGCCTTTTATGAAAGATCAAAGGGAGGAAGCGAGCGGGGGCTGGTATTGAAAACCGTTCCCGTTGCTGGTTACCCTGATCGTTTGGCAGATATTGAAGTAGCGGTTAAGGTGCCACAGGCGGGCTGGTATGTGTTGGAGTCGGATGCTCGACCTCAGGATCTGGAGCGGCTAAAACAAGAAGATGAAACAGGTTTAATGACAAAAGTTGCCTATTTTCAACTGGGTGGACAGCGGGTGACAAAACGTATTGTGTATGATAATCTGAAAGGGGGGCATCAGGAGCTTGGAAAATTTGAGTTGCTGAACGCATCGGAAAAATTGAAAATCTGGCTACCTGCAAATTTAATGCTGCTGGGGTTGCGCGTCAGACCTTATGTTCCGCCTGCGGCACCTTTAGCAGCTGTGCATTATCAGCCTAAAATTACGCCCCCGCAAGAAAGGCCAAGGTTGTGGGTAAATAAAGAAAGTTTACCTATTGTCCGAGAACGGCTCTTGTCTGAAGAGCATGGTTCGGCATGGGCTAAAGTGGAAGTTGCGGCTTTAGCGCCTTATACTTTTCCGACCAATGAGCATCAGGAAATGTTTTATAATGAAAGGCTGGAGCATGTTATTGAGCAGAAAGCATTTTACTACCTCATGACACAGAATGAACGGATTGGGCGAGAAGCTGTGGATCTTGCTTCGCGTTATTTGTCAGTTCTGGAATTTGGGAATGTGACACATGGTGATATTACCCGTGAATTGGGACGGGCAATCTATACGGGGGCACTGGTCTACGATTGGTGTTATCCACTGATGAATGCTGCTGTTAAGAATCAAATGCGGAAGGACTTTAAGCGATTGGTCATGGATATGGAGGTGGGCTGGCCGCCATTTTACGGACTGGAAAGTATTATAAACGGCCATGGTAATGAAGCACAGATCTGCCGGGATATGCTGTCATGGAGTTTGGCTGTATATGATGAAGATCCTGAGCCCTATAAATATGTTGCTTATAGCGTGCTGGAGCAGCTTGTGCCGATGCGTAAGTTTGAATATCAGTCTCCACGGCACAACCAGGGGGTTGACTATGGTGGTTATCGTTTTGGCTGGGAGATGCATGCTGCCTGGTTGTATTATCGTATGCTGGGTTATCCCGTATTTGATGATAACATCAAGAATATGCCCTATTATTGGTTGTACATGCGTACACCCGACGGGAAAATGCTGCGTGATGGCGATATGTTTAATGTGAAATATAATTCCAGTGATGATTTTTATTGGAAGAACCCTCAGACAATGCTTCTTTGTTACGCTTATTCGGGAAATGCAATGATCAAGGCCGAATTTTTGAAACAGGGTGGTTTGCCTGATAATCCAGTGCTGTTTCTGTTGTTAAATGATCCGAAGCTCAAAGCGGATTTCGATCGCTCAAAGCTGCCGCTGACCAAAGATTTTGGGCCTATTTTGGGGGCTATGGTTGCCCGGACAGGATGGAGTGAGGAGAAGACAAGTAAGGATGTCGTTGCGGAGATAAAAGGTGGTGGTTATCATTTTGGAAATCATCAACATGCGGATGCCGGTGCCTTACAGATTTATCATCATGGTATTCAGGTGGGTGATCTGGGGTTATATCTTTCTTATGGATCACCTTATGACTTTAATTTTAATAAGCGCTCCGCGGCGCACAGTATGCTATTGGTTCGCGATCCTGCTGAACCGCTTTTATTCCGGACCAAAACTAATGATGGTGGGACGCGCTTTAGTCAGCGCTTTCCGCGTACCGTAGCGGAAGTGCTCGGCGATTCTTGGTACCATACCGGGGAAATCAGGGCTTCGGCATTTGGTACGGATCCTATCCAGCCTGCCTACAGTTACTTTAATGCAGACCTTACCGCGGCCTATTCCTCCAAAGTAAAGTCGTATGCAAAGAGTTTTCTGTTTTTGAATCTGAAACGAAAAGATGTGCCTGCTGCTATTGTGTTATTGGATGAATTGAAAACCAATAATAGCGAATTTCAGCCCTACTGGCAGATTAATACGCTGAATAAACCGGTCGTTAATGGAGCAGGGTTTGTTTTGAATAGTCAGTTTAAGAATGTGGGCGGGACGACCTATGTCGATATGTTTAAGCCTGCGGTGGTCGATCGGGAGGTGAACGTTTATGCCGGTGATTCCACGGCTTTTGTATTTGGGGACCTGTATCAGGTGAAATCGCCTTGGCCTGAGGCGCGGGGTGCGCGGGTTTTGGTTAGCCCAAAAGCTAAAAGTACGCAGGTGAGCTATGCGACGGTTTTTCAAATGGTGGAAAGTGCCGAAGCAAAATTACAGGTGAATTACGAGGAAAAGGAGGATTATTACCTGATTCGGATTGCAGACCGCGTGCTTGTTATCGCCAAACCCGATCGATATATCGATAAGACAGTTGAAATCGCTGTTCCTGCAGATCAGGAGTACGAAGTGATTGTCGTGGGTCTGAAAGATGGTTTCTGGAATGTGAAAAATCCATCGAAAAATAGTAGCTTTAATATAAATATCCTCAAAGGGAATCATACGACCAGTTGGAAATCTAAGGCAGAGCTATTCTATTTGTCACCGGGGAGACAGTATGGTGCCCGCGAGGGGGTGTTTTAGTAAAGGAATATATTGTTTAAATTTTTTAAATGATTTTGTATTCTTATTTTTGTAGAAAATTGTATACAATATGAAAGAGGATTCGCTTGCCAACAAAGTTTATTTGGAAGTCCGCAAGAAGATTTTATCAAGTCAGCTCGCCGGTGGGGCGCGGTTGGTTGAAAGTGCCTGGGCTGATAAGTTGGCTGTAAGCAGGGTAGCTGTTCGTGAAGCCTTTATGCGTTTGGCGGGAGAGAGTCTGGTGGAGTTCGGTGAAAAAGGAGGTTGTTTTGTGAAAAAGATGACCGTCGAGGATGTGCGGGATATCCGTGAGCTGCGTGAATTGCTTGAAGTCGGTGCTTTAAAGATTTTGTTTTCAAAAAAGAATAAGGAACTGATTGATGATTTGGAATTGATCTGCAATGACTTTTCGGATATGGTGAGCAAAGGGTATTATGGTGGAGCCTGTGAGGCTGATGTGCGCTTTCATGAACGTATTATCGAAGGGACTTGCAATTCCAGATTAATTGCTATTTATAAAAATAGCAATATTCCTTTATTTCACATGAAATTAGGTGCCATTCTGGGGCAGATGGAGGATTATCTGGATACCGAACAAGAGCATCGTGCAATTGTGGATGCATTAAAAGCGAATGATTGGAACAAGGCTTATGAGACGTTGGTGCATCACCTCGATCGAGGTGAGCAGGAAGCTTTGGAGCTTGTGTAAAGTCTCGCTGGAATATACGAAAGACAAGGGGATATATATTATAATATCCCCTTTTTTGTATGATTCAGTTGGAGTAATTGACCCTTTTCTGCTTCTGTAATAATCAGTCCCATCGTTCCGTATGGGTCTAAAGCGCAGTTGGTAGGGTTTTGTCCTGCTGTTTGAATTTTTTCAGTGGCTATGCCGCTTTGATCCAGTGCGAGGATATGCCCTGAGCCATATATGGCAACAAATAAATTGCCTTCCTCATCAAATGCGAGCCCATCGGGTCCGATCTGTCCACCTGCAAGTGCAAATTTTTCAATGGAATCCATTTGACATGATAAGGCATTCCAGTTCATTTTCCAGATCCATTTACTGCCTGTTTCGGCAATATATAATTGGCTGCTGTTGGGGGTAAAGGCTAGTCCGTTCGGATAGTACATATTCTGATGGACGACATGCGCCATGCCATTGGTCCTTAGGCAGCAGATATAGCCTGTTCCATCTGTCAATTCGCTCCCCGGACAGGTAAATAACAGATTTCCGTTGCTGTCAAAACATAAATCGTTGGGCATTTTTAATGCTTTGCCGTCGAGTTTATTCAAGAGTGTGTCGCAACTGCTGTCGACAGGATTATACCTACGGATGCTGTTTTGTAAAGCGTCGCAGAACCAGACCGTTCCATCTGGCGCAATGGCAATTCCGTTGGGATGCCCGTCAACCTGTATGCGATCGTACTTGTTGTCCCGGTAACGGATTAGGTTGCCGGCTTCTTTTTCTACCAGCCATATCGTGCCTTGCTGATCAAAGGCGGGGCCTTCTGGAAAGTGTAGGCCGTCAATAAGTATGTTCATCTGAATTATTTTAAAATTTATTTTAAATGTATACAAAAATATTGTAATTTGGTATACATAAAATAGCGTATATTTAAAAGATTGCTGTATCACGGATTAGATACGAAGCAGTCGCTCCAATTATAAAAACAATAAAAGCAAAACTTTTAATAAGCATGCAAGAAAACGAAAGATCAGCCGCAATATTGCGCGAGAATGCAAAATGGATACCAGGAGGTGTGGTATCGTTGAACAGAAAGTCGGATCCCAATATCTGCTTCGTTAAGGGAAATGGTAGCCATGTGGAGGATATCGACGGAAATAGTTATATCGATTATCAGGCTGGATTTGCCGCTTCCTTTCTTGGTCATAATGATCCGGATGTCAATGCTGCGGTATTGAAGACGCTTCAGGAACAGCAGGTGCTGATGGGAGCAGGGCCCACTTTATTGGAAGGGGAGTTTGCGGAACTGTTTTGTGCATCGGTGCCCAATGCTGAGAGCGTGCAGATCACGACAACGGGATCCGAGGCCACTTATCATGCGATTCGGATCGCCCGTGCGGTAACGGGACGCGATCATATCATCGTCATGCAGGGTGGATACAATGGTTGGCATAATGATGTGGCCTGCAATGTAATCAGCCAAAAAGCTGATATCGGATCTTATCAAAGTCCCGGTGAATACCCCTTTGACTCACTGAGTGCCGGGGTTCCCAAAAACCACTCTGATTTGGTACATGTCATCAATTACAATGATCTGGATAGTGTTCGCTATGTGTTGCAGAAGTATTCGGTAGCCTGTATTTTATTGGAACCTATTTTACAGAATATCGGTATTGTTAAGCCGCAACCGGGATACTTGGAAGGACTTCGTAAGCTCGCGGATGAGCAGGGTTTCTTGTTGATCTTTGATGAGGTAAAGACCGGATTTAGACATGCTTTAGGTGGTTATCAATCCATTTGTGGTGTTCAGCCAGATCTTTCCACCTTTGGGAAGGCGGTAGCGAATGGTTATCCTTTGGGAGTAATAGCTGGAAAGAAAAAGTACATGGATTATTTTGTTGATCCAGATAAAGCCCGGCGGGTCATGATTGCGGGAACATTCAATGCTTTTCCGTTGACTACGGCTGCAGCAATTGCAACATTGAAGAAACTTTCTAGTCCTGAGCACCAAGTCTATAAGCATGTTGAACATTTGGGCGCACGTTTGGAACAGGGATATCAGGAAATATTTCCTAAATTAGGCATACCATTTTTTGTCGCTCGTCAAGGCTCAGCCTTCTGTACTTACTTTATGGATCATGCGCCGCTTAATTTTCACGATATTCTGGATAATCATGATTTCGAACTGGATATCCGCTACCGCAAAAATCTCATAAAAGAAGGGATCTTTAATTTCCCGGCTGCAATTAAGCAGGGAAGCATTTCCTTTGCACATACGGAAGATGATATTGACCGGACCTTAGAAGCGACAGCACGTGTAATAAAAACTTTGTAACCCTGACTATGAAAATAACCGCTATCGAAACCTTTGTATGCCATGCGCGCATGCGAAACTGGATTTTTGTTAAAATTATAACCGATCAGCCCGGACTTTGGGGCTGGGGTGAGGCGACGTTGGAGTGGCATACACAAAGTGTCGTTGGTGCAATTAAAGATATTTCTCAGCTGTTGGTCGGCGAGGATCCACGCCGCATTGAATATCTGTGGCAGATGATGTATCGCCAGCATTTTTGGCATGGGAACGGAATTGTCCGCGGAACGGCAATCAGTGGTATCGATATCGCCCTATGGGATATTTTAGGTAAAATTCATAACGTACCCTGCCATGAATTGTGGGGTGGTCGTGTACGGGATTATATCCGTCTCTATTGTCATTTGGGGGGGGGGCGAATGGAAGATTTTTACGAAACAGCACCGGACGACGCCAAACGTTTTGGTGATCTTGCCTTAAAGGCCGTTGATGAAGGTTTTACAGCTTTTAAATCGATGGCTGTTCCGGAAACGATGTCCCTGGAAGGGCTTCGCCCGATTAAATATGCGGAGGCCTGCGTAAAGGCAATGCGCGATGCCGTAGGTGATGATATCGATATCATGGTAGATTGCCATGCGCGTCCTAGTCCACGCATGGGCATGCAGTTTGCCAAAGCGCTGGAACCTTACGGTCTGTACTTTTTTGAGGAGCCATGCTGGCCCGAAACCATGGAGGATATTGCCCTGATCCAACGGGCAGTGGCGACACCTATCGCTTCTGGAGAGCGCCTGATCGGTGTGCATGCTTTTCGGGATATGCTTGAAAAACGTGCGGTAAGTGTTATTCAACCTGATATTACACATTGCGGTGGATTATCCGAAGCCCGTAAAATAGCTGCTTTGGCGGATGCTTATCGCGTGTCCATGGCGCCGCATAATCCACAGGGACCTGTAAGCACAGCTGCTTCTATCGAGTTGGGCTTCGCAACACCTTCGTACATCATCTGTGAAAGTGTTCACAAAGATGTTGAATGGCGGCAAGATGTCGTCAGTGAAGGATTTACGGTGCAAGAAAAAGGCCGTATTGTCCTCCCCAATATACGTGCGGGCCTGGGTATTGAAATCAATGAAGAAGAGGTGAAAAAGCACCCGTTCCAGCAGGAAATTTTACAGCGTACATTTTACAAAGATGGCAGTGTTGGTGACTGGTAGATTTTAAGTAGATATGAGAGCAGAATATAAGAACAAAGTAGTTTTGATCAGTGGCGGACTTGGTGATATTGGCAGGGCAATAGCCGAGGCTTTTCTGGCGACGGAGGCAATTGTCTGTATTGCGGATCGTTTTGTGCCAGCGCTCGCCAAAGAGCGCTGGCCTTTGCTCGAAGAATCTCAGGCCAGCTTATTTTACGATCAGGTTGATGTCTCAGATGCTGATCAGGTGGAGGCTTGGGTTGATCGTGTACAGAGGGAACTTGGAACAATAGCGATCTGTATTGCCAATGCGGCCTGCGTCACGATTCAAAATTTTCGGGAGCTCAGCAATACCGCATGGAAAAATGAAATGGCGGTCAATCTGGACGGTGCTTTTTTTCTGGCCAACGCCTGTGCTAAAGCATTTGTTGCTACTGGTGTTCAGGGGAATATTGTCTTTTTGGGGAGTTGGGCAGGGCATGCCGTGCACCAGAATCTGCCGGCATACAGCGTTTCCAAAGCTGGCTTACGGATGCTTTGTCAAGCCATGGCACTTGAATATGCTGTTGATGGAATCCGTGTTAACGAAATTGCACCCGGTTATGTCAATGCGGGATTGAGTAAAGTGGTTTGGTCCAAGGATGCCGCGCTTCAAAAAAAGGCAGCTGCGGTGGTGCCGCTGGGGGGTATTCTCGAAGCGGAAGAAATAGCCAAACAGGTGCTTTGGATATGCTCTGACAACTGCAGACAGATGACGGGGACAAGTATCATACTGGATGGAGGCCTCTCATTAATTAGACCTTAGATCATGGAACAAAAGGATCCAAGAAAAGAAACAACAGGTAGTTTACGGGCCAAAATTGGACTTGGCCAATGTGATATTACGCCCGCTTTAGGAATCTATTCACGCAATTGGGGGGCTGCCACAGCTGATCAGGCTGTTGGTGTGCACCAACCCTTGTTGATGCATTGTCTGTATATGGCGCCTGTTGATTCTCCCCCTGCCATCATATTGACAGCAGATCTGGGCTGGTGGAAAAATGCGGAAGACGAACGGGCATTGCGTTTTGCATTGCTTGATCATTTCGATCTGACTGCATCACAGCTGGTTTTTACACTTTCACATACGCATGCTGGTCCCAGTATCTGTTCTACGGATATACATCAACCCGGAGGTGAGTTGATTCCGCCGTATCTGGAATTCTTAAAAGTGCAGGCGATCAGCTGTATCCAGCAGGCAAAGGATGGATTGTTCGAAGGGAGTTTACATTGGAGTTATGGGGTCTGTGATCTGGCCTGTAATCGGGATCTGGAACTTGACGGCGAATACCTCATCGGGTTTAATCCTGCAAAAGAAGCTGACCATACCTTATTGCTCGGACGTGTGTACGATAACACCGAAAAATTGAAGGCATTGATCTGCAATTATGCCTGTCATCCGACGAGCTTTGCCCATGAAAATGAACTGCTTTCTCCTGATTTTGTTGGTGAAATGCGGCATACGGTGGAAGCGGTCGTGAAAGTTCCCTGTTTGTTCCTGCAAGGTGCATCAGGTGATCTGGCTCCCAAACGTCAGTATGTCAAAGATCCTGCTTTGGTCGAAGCAAATGGTCGACAGTTGGGCTATGCGGTGCTTGCAACATTGGCTCAGGAAGATCATGCAGCTCAGTCTTGGGTGTTTGACAAAGCGTTAATTTCGGGAGCACCGTTGGCTTGTTGGAGTTTTCAAAAACAGGTATTATCGACTGAATTCAAGCAACTTGTGCATACAGTACAAGTGCCCTACAAAAACTTGCCGAGCCTTGAATCTATTTTTGAGGAATATGAAAGCTGTTCGGATCGGGTTATAAAAGACCGCCTTTGGCGAAAATACAATACCCGCAAGACCATTGCTGATCAGCGGGAAGCAAGCATTCCGGTATGGCTCTGGAAAATGGGGGACGCAATTTTGGTGGCTCAGGCCAATGAAGCATACTCTTGTTACCAGTCAATTATACGGGCCGAATTTCCCAACCATACCATTGCCTTTATCAATATCGCCAACGGTTATGTGGGCTACCTCGCGCCGGCACAGCTCTATGATAATGATATCTATGCCGTATGGCAGAGTCCATACGAACGAGGTAGCCTCGAGATACTTATTGAACAAACGAAATTAGGAATTCAAACATTACTGACCGATGAAACTAGATTGGATTGATGTCATTATTTTTGCGGTATACATAGTCGGTATCGTCGTATTGGGATTATATGCTTCGAAAAAAAGTTCTTCGTCCAAACGGGACTATTTTTTGGCAGGTGATAAGTTGCCTTGGTGGATGATCGGAGGGAGTATTATTGCCGCAAATATCAGTAGTCATCATCTTGTTGGTGCCATGGGAGCGGCCTATAGCCGTGGGTTTGTCGCCATCACCTTGGAATGGGGCGCCATATTGATCGGTTTTAATGCGCTGCTTTGGATATTTCTGCCTTTCTACATACGCAATGGTTTTTATACAATTCCAGAATATCTTGAAAAAAGATATGGAAATGCCACACGGGTACTCTATGCAATCTTGATTTTATTTACCTACGTATTTGTGGAGATCGGTGCGGTGCTCTATCTGGGCGGACTCTCTTTACATGCTTTATTTGGTATTCCCATTCTGTATAGTATTTTCGGCATGGCGATTTTGACGGGCTTGTATACGGTTTTAGGTGGGCTGAAAGCCGTTATCTGGACCGAAATGGTGCAACTGGTTATCCTGGTGCTCGGCGGTATCGTCCTGACCTTCGCTACCATTAATGCGGCAGGCGGATTTCAGTCCGTCGTGGAATCATCCAAAGACTGGAAGATGTTCTATCCGGCGTCTGATCCCGACTTTCCCTGGACAATGTATCTAGGCGGTTTGCTTTGTATCAGTGTATTCTACTGTGCGACCAATCAATTTATTGTTCAGCGCGTATTGGCAGCAAAAAATGAATGGCATGGCCGTATGGGGGTTATTTTCGGTGATTACCTTAAATTTCTGGTACCGCTGATCATAACCATTCCCGCTTTGGTAGCACCCAAATTTTTACCACATTTAGATCAGCCGGATCTGTTATTTGCGACGCTCGTAGAAACACTGCTGCCTAAAGGGCTAATCGGGCTGGTTATGGCCGGTCTCATCTCTGCAATTATGTCTCATATTTCAGGCGCTATAAATTCCTGTACAACCATACTCACAGTAGATATTTACAGTCAATACATCAATAAGAACGCTACTGATGATCAAGCGATCCGTTTTGGTAAACGTTCAGGAGTCGCCATTATTGTACTTGGTATTATGAGTGCTGTCGTATTGATTAGTTATTCCGACAAACCTGTATTCCTCTACCTGATGAATCTGTATGGTTTATTTACACCGGGTATAGCTACCATGTTTCTGATGGGGGTCTTTTGGAAGCGGACTACGGCACAAGGCGCATTAACGGCTGGCTTATTGACCATTCCACTTTCGTTGCTTTTGGAATATGTACTTCCTGACATGCCATTTTTTAACAGAACTGGCATGGTGTTCTGGACTTGCATGATCGCCTGTGTACTGGTCAGTTTATGTACACCGGCCGTTCCGGAAGCGCGTTTGAAAAACCTGGTATTGACACGCGATTCGTTTCAGATGACCGAAGGGGATCAAGCTTCTTACCGTGGCTTTCAGAATCCAACCCTCTGGTGGATAATTATCACAGGGATGGTGCTGTATTTTTATGTACGCTATTTTTAACTTAACTTGTTGAACGATTTTTTATGAAAGTATCGTAACTGAAATATTTTTTTACCAATACATCGATGAAGAATGCTATGTTGAAAGAATTAGACGCTGAAATTGAAGCTATTTTCCCAGAGATTGTTGCCATCCGCCGGCATATTCATCAGCACCCTGAACTTTCTTTTCAGGAATATGAGACGAGTGCGTATATCCAAGAGAAGTTGACCCGGCTCGATATTCCGTTTAAAGTTGTTGCCAATACAGGTGTGGTTGCCGTGCTTGAGGGCCAAAAATCCTTAAGTGACGATGTCGTGGTTTTGCGGGCTGATATTGATGCATTACCTATTCACGAACAGAATGATGTGCTATACAAGTCCACAAATGAGGGTATTATGCACGCTTGTGGTCACGATTTTCATACGGCAAATCTATTGGGGGTTGCTACAATCTTAAAGGGATATAAAACCGAGTTTTCAGGAAAAATTGTGCTCTTGTTCCAGCCCGCAGAAGAAAAGATTCCCGGCGGTGCGATCCAGATCTTGGAGTCCGGTATCTTGGAGTCTTTCGGTGGAAAGATTAAAGCGGTTTTGGGTATGCATGTCAGTCCACGTGTACCTTTAGGAAAAATAGGTTTACGCCCCGGACGCTTTATGGCTTCAAGCGATGAGTTTTATTTTACCATTAAAGGACGTGGCGGCCATGCGGCCGAGCCACATCGTGCTGTTGACCCAATTATGATTGCCGCCCAGCTACTGAACACGTTACAGCAGCTGGTCAGCCGTAAGGCAAACCCCGGTATTCCATCCGTATTGACTTTTGGCCGTTTTATTGGCGATGGTGCAGCGAATGTCATTCCCGAGGAGGTCAAGTTGGCCGGTACCTTCCGTACCATGGATGAAACCTGGCGCAAGGAGGCGTTGGAGACTGTAGCGACAATTGCACGGACATTGCCCGAGGCTTTGGGTGCGACAGCGGAGGTGGAAGTGCGCCGTGGGTATCCTGCATTGAATAATGATCCCAAATTGACCGGGAAAGTAAAAAGTATCCTACAAAGAAGCATGGGAAATGAAGTCGTGCAAGATTTGGAAATCTGGATGGCAGCAGAAGATTTTGCTTATTACTCCTATCGGTACCCAGCTTTATTTATGTTGGTGGGCACGAATAATGACAGCGTTAATACCCAATTTGGGCTTCATAATCCACAGTTCAATCTTGATGAAAAAGCGTTTGAGACGGCGATTTCGGCTTTGGTGAATAGTGCTGTTTCCTTATTGAATGAGTCCAATGGATAGAAAACATTTCTTACTTTCTTTATTGCCATTGGGGCTTTCTTTTCAAACAAAAGCCGATTTTTCTAAAGAAGGGTTCAGTCTGATATTACCAAAGCTGAAGAAGAAAAAGATTGGTATTATCGGTTTGGACAGTACGCATTCCATCGCTTTCACAAAAGCGATCAATATGGCCAGTGCCGATAGTTTATATGGGCAATTTTCGGTTGTTGCGGCTTATCCTTATGGTAGTAAAACGATCGCGCTTAGCGTGGAGCGTATCCCCAAGATCATGGCCGAAATTCAGCAATATGGCGTCACGGTTGTTTCCAGTATCGCTCAGCTACTCAAACAAGTGGATTATGTGTTTTTGGAGACGAATGACGGAAACCTGCATTTACAACAGGCTCTTGAAGTTCTCAAGGCTCGAAAACCATTGTTTATTGATAAGCCTATAGCCAATTCGTATACCGATGCGCTACAAATATTTGAAGCTGCCCGCAAGTACGGCTGTCCTGTGTTTTCCTCCAGTTCTTTACGTTACATTGTCGGTCTGCAGGAGCTTGATAAAAGTAAAGTCGTTGGAGCTGATGTTTATAGTCCGGCTGTGACGGATCCGTCGCACAAGGATCTATATTGGTATGGAATCCATGCGGTGGAAATGTTGTTTGCCTTAATGGGGCCGGGCTGTATCACGGTGCGAACAGTAGAAGAAAGGGGAACTTCCATGTATATTGGTCAATGGGATGATGGCCGGATTGCCTCGGTTCGTGGTATCCGGGAAGGGAAGGATGATTTTGGTGGAACGGTCTTTCTGAAAGACCAGATTGTTCATCTGGGGCAATTTATGGGTTATGGCCCCTTGCTGGATCGTATACTTCCTTTTTTTCAAACTGGGCAAAGTCCGGTGGATGAGCGGGAAACCTTAGCAATTTGTGCTTTTATTGACGCTGCGGAAGAGAGTAAATTGAATGGTGGCGCCCCCGTTAAGTTGCAGAAGCTAGACAAGCTTGGGGGCTGATATCGTGTAAGGCTTGTTTAGTTGCTCGCTACCGTTATCAAAAGATCGCTATTGAAAATCGATGCCGGCGAAATTACTGTTTCCTCCAAAGGGATATGATTGTCATAACGTTCTTTGAGCTTGCTTTTGACCTCGGCGCTACTGAGATCAAAATCTTTGAGTTTTTCCAGTTTGCCTACTTCAATTCCAGCCCCCCGCTTGTAGATTTTCCAGATCAGTTCTGAACAATAAATTCTACTGTCCGACCATTCGAATGTAGCATCATAATTTTTACCCAAAAATCCCTCACCGATCCCTTTCATTTTAGCGAAAACCTCCGCCGATAGTACTTTGTCTGCTTCTTTAAGCCGTTTGATAACATAATGTTTGTTCTTTCCTCGAGCGATCCAATCTGTCAAGCTGGTAACTGTTACGGGCTGAACAGCCTCAAGTACATAAGGTTTTCCCTGTTCATGAAAAATTAATCCACAGTGGGAATAGGGTGAGTGTGTCGCCAGTTGTACAGCTTTACATTGAGGGGAGATGGATGACTGAAAGATCATATCTCCATCTTTTAATAGGGGAAGCATCACGCTACTTTTAACTTTTTTGTCTAAAGATCCATTTTGAGCTTTCGTTGCGTTAATATGGAAATAAGATCGCCCGATCAGCAGCGTGCAAATGATCAACAGGACAAATACAGCTATTTTTTTCATACGTGTAAATTTTTTAATAGGATCATATAATCTGCTATCATCTTTTATTCCAGCAAGATACGAAACGTATCGGCATAATTTATAGATTTATCTGTATCACCTTGTTTTGGTAACGTTATTTTAGCTGTTGTTAGTATGCGCTGAATATGAATTGATTTTTCAATCTTGTTATTCCCTTAAATAGCTATGCTGTTATTCAATCCCTATACGACCAGAATTAGTGTATATCATAAGTTGTTATCCTTATCTTATGGCTATGAATTGTTTTTAAGTTTAGAGTTATTAGATTGATAGATAATTTGATGTGTGATAGGTGTTGTTTTATTTAAAAAGATCAAATAGCTTTCTTGCTTTCACCTGCTCTGCGAATTGAATTGCATTAAGTACTTCTGTTTCATCTTTGTATACCTTTTCTGTTGAAGCACCATGATCCAAAAGATAGCGTGCGATAGCCTTGTTTTTTTGAAGTATGGCTTTACCAAGCAAGGTGCATTGTGTAAAACTATAGTCGAATTTGACCTCATCTATCCCCCAGATGTTTAAACTGTTTAAGGATGTTTTTTTGATAAAATCCAAGTCGTCCTGTTCGATAGCCATTTTAAGCAACTCGAAGTCATTGAAATTCTTATTTTTTGTCAGAAATGAGTTGTAAAAAAACTTTGCCACAGCATAGTTTTTATTGGCCAACATATTGTGAATTACATTGTAACCAAACTCCGCTGTGTTGGAGAAATCGTTCAATTGGCTTAAAAATAAGAATATATTTTCTTTGGGTATAGTCCCCCAGTTGAGCCGTTTTAATTGTTCTAAATCGTTTCCCGAAAATAATGCTGTCAGCTCTTCAATGAATCCTAAGGAAAACAAATGACTGTGTAATTTAAGGTTGGGCGGCCTGTTTTTGGTCGTCAATAACTTGATTTTGTTATCGATAATCTGATAATTAACAGAAATGGGAGAACCCTGATAACTGCTGATTTTCAGTTCTGAGTCAGTTAATTCATACTGTTTCAGCCTAAGATTCTCGAGGTTTGTGCCTGAGAATAGGGTATTCAGATTCAATGCTATAGCAAGATAGCTGCTATCATTTACCTGTAGATTATAGTGTAAATAGCCATCGTCATTGATTGAATAGGGACTGAACGATTGCTGTTGGAGTTGATCAGGCAAAACCGCCCAAGTCTGCTGCGGCAATAAGAGTGTGCTTAGACTAACGGATAAACAGCATATATACGTTGATATCCGCAAAAGCAATGCTCGAAAAAAATACAAATTATTCAACATCATATTGCGCTAAAATTGCCTCAATCTCATCTGTAAGTTTATAGGAGGCTGATTCCAGCAGGTCGATGTCGGCTTGAATGGCCGGAGTAATAGGCAATTGCATCAGTTTTCGATATACTTGAATGTCCAGATCAATACTCTTGAGTTTGAGTTGAAGTAAATACTGCCCTTGCTCGGTTTGTAAGCAAAGTTGGCTGAACGCCTGTTTCAACCGCTCCAGTTCGGCAATTGTTCTGCTGTGGTCATTTTCCCCGGTGAGACCATAATTGGGATATTTTTCACCCAATTGATTAAACGCATCAAGATATTCCTGTTCCGATAAGGAATGTATATTCATGTAAAGCAGATTATAGGCATATAAGGCTTCCTGATCTTCCTCACTGATCGGAACGTCCTGATAATCTTTGACGACCTGCGTGATGTCCTGATATTCAATTTGTAAAATAGCTTCGATATCCTTATTGATTAAATCTGATGTGTTCATGCGCATATTTTATCTTCTTTGGCAGTCAATGATTGCGATCGATTCGCTTAACTTGTTTGTCTTAAAGACAAAGATCCGGTTTTCAGCGAAAGATACTATCCCGGTATTCAGCCAATTTTATACGGCCTCTTGGCCGGTCTGTGTTTCTCATTTTCAAGCGGATTTTTGAGTTTGTTTGCGTATGTTTAGATGCACAGAAGGTAAAACTGTGATTTTTTACTAAGCCTCATTAATAAATAAGATGATTTTAATAAAAGTTATTTCACTGTAAATTAAGTGTTTGCGTGTTTGTTTTGGTTTATTGAGTAAAAAGTACTCAATAAATTTTGTCAAGGTGAAAATAATATGCATATTTGCTGAGTAAAAAGTACTCAACTTGAGTGGCTGTAAAAAAAGAAAAATGATTATATTAAATAAACATCAGCTCATCACCGAACGGTTTCCGAATGGAGAAACGAAAGTGAAGGATTTCGATCAGTGGATCAAAGCGGATAATCTGCTTGAATTTACCTATCAGGAAGATGGCGATTTGATCCGTTTGTTTTTTGTCAAGAAACGACTTGAAGAAGCAGGCGCAAGTTGTAAATTATGGATTCGTTATATGCCCTACAGTCGTATGGACCGCAAAATTGAGGGCGACCTGTTTACCCTAAAATATGTCGCTGCATTTATCAATAGTTTGCAGTTTGATAAAGTTTATGTTATAGAGCCACATTCTGAAACAACCCTCACATTGTTGGAAAATAGTGTAGCGATTTATCCAGCTTTGGACTGGCTGCCGAAACTGATGGAAAAACTGAAATTCTCGGACAATGACCGCATTGTATTTCCGGATAAAGGGGCAGCAGCACGCTATTTAAATAGTGGCTACGAAGATGCCTGTGTCTTTGAAAAGCAACGCAACCCACAGACGGGGCGTATCGAAGCGATGAAATTAAAAACAGGCAACATTGTAAAAGGTGCTAAATGCATTATTGTCGATGATTTATGTTCTGCAGGTGGAACATTTCTCTGGGCGGGAAAAATTCTAAAGGAGATGGGAGCAAGTGAAATCTATCTGTTGGTGACACACTGTGAGCCAAGGGTTTTCAAGGGGGCTTTACTGGAAGAAGATTCACCGATCGACCTTGTTTTCACGACAGATTCTATGATGAACACCACGCATCCTAAATTAAATTATATCAACTTAACCACTGAAAGCTATGTTTAGAGCAATGAGCAAAAATCCGATTCTCTGGACGGACGGTTACAAATTGTGTCACAAGGATCAATATCCAGCACATACAGAATGGGTATACGAAACCTGGACTCCCCGGATGTCACGGATCCCAGGCATAAGCCATGTTGTTTTCTTCGGCTTGCAGGGTGCCCTTGCCGAGATCAGTAATTCATTCGATGAATATTTTTTCGCCCAACCTGAGGAAGCTGTTGTCGCGCAGTATGAAGAAGCCATTCGTGAAGTGTTCGCGATGACCAATAGCAATTTTGCGAATACACATCAGTCACAACATATACGCGCTTTACATCGTTTGAGGTATCTTCCGATTAAGGTGAAAGCCTTGAAAGAGGGCAGTCTCGTGCCGATAGGCGTGCCGATGTTTACGATCGAGAACACCCACCCGGATTTCTTCTGGTTGCCGGGTTACCTCGAAACACAACTCTCTGCCTATATCTGGTCCCCGATGACTGCTGCGACTATTGCCGATCAATACAAAAGATTGTTGATGGGTTTTGCAGAAAAAACAGGCGATGTCAGTAGGGTATTCACACAAGCCGGAGACTTCTCCATGCGCGGCATGGGATCGCCTGAAACAGCTTATCGCACTGCAGGCGGGCATTTACTAAGCTTCGGTGTTTCTGCAACACTCTCCGTTCGGGAATACCTCAAGACCTATTACGCAGCTACAAGTGATGTCATGATTTACACGCCTTCAACAGAGCATAGTGTGATGTGTTCTTACGGCGAACAGGAGGTTGAAGCCTTCCGACATTTGATTACGGAGGTTTATCCCAGCGGAAACATTTCGATTGTGTCCGATACCTATGATCTATGGCATGTTGTGGATCATGTATTGCCACAATTGAAAGATTTGATCATGGGACGGGAAGGTAAAGTTGTCATTCGGCCGGATAGTGGCGACCCTGTTAAGATTATCTGTGGTGATCCGGAAGCTGACCACGAAACAGTTCAAAAAGGGATTGTTGAACGTTTATTTGAACTCTTTGGTGGGACAGTCAATGCGAAAGGTTTCAAAGAACTTGATCCGCATATTGGGGTTGTGTATGGCGATTCCATTACCGTGGAACGGGCAACTAAGATCTGCGAAGGTTTGATGGCGAAAGGTTTTGCCTCGACCAACACCATACTTGGAATAGGATCCTATACCTATCAGTATGTCACAAGAGATACCTTTGGTTTCGCTTTAAAGGGGACGGCCGAAATTGTTGACGGTCAGTTTAAAGCTATTCAAAAAAGACCGGCCACAGATACCGGAAATTTTAAGAAATCCCAAAAAGGTATGGTTGCCGTTGTATTTGAAAACAATGATTTTCGCTTGATAGACGATCTCAATCCAACCACCATCGAACAATTGAATGATAGCAACTTGCTTAAAGAGTGTTTTTTGGACGGAGCGTTTGTCAGCACCGTTAGTTTTAAGGAAATAAGAAACAGATTACAAACAGAATCAATAAGAGTATATGGAGAATAACCTAAGAAAACCGTTTTTCATCAATGATGAAAACGTTGCACAGTACGCCCAACAAATGGCTTCATGGATTGCGGGTCAGGTGAATGCGGCAAACCGTCAAGGTTTGGTACTTGGCATGAGTGGCGGTATTGACTGTAGTGTGGTTGCTTGCCTATGTCATTTGGCCAAAGTGGATGTCCATTTGATCATGATGCCCTATGGCAGTGACATGAACAATAGCAAGAGCCATGCACATGGTATGGAGCTTATCGAAAAATTTAATTTCCCTTACCATATCTTTGATATCAAACCTGCGGTCGATGCGCTGACCATCAATAATGAAGCTTATATTGCAGCTTCCAGTGAATCCAACCGTGTGTTGAGTTTGGCCAATATCCGGCCGCGGGTCCGCATGACTTATCTCTATCAATTTGCACAATTGGGGAGCCGTTTTGTGATCGGTACCGGCAATATGGCCGAAGCGACTGTGGGTTATTTTACCAAATGGGGAGATGGCGCTTATGATCTTAATCCCCTGGCCATGGTTACCAAACAAGAAGTATATACGCTGGCAAAATATCTGGGTGTCCCCGAATCCATTCAAGATAAGAGTCCTTCAGCAGGGTTATGGGAAGGACAGACAGATGAAGAAGAATTGGGCATGAGCTATGCACAGATTGACGGATTTATTCTGACTGGCACATCCGGTGATCCGACGATAGATGAACTGATCCGTAGACGTCAACAACAGTCTGCTCATAAGTTTGCTGCAATTCCAACATTTAAGGGCTGATAAAAAAACTAAAGCTAGAAATCAGTTAGGTTTAAAATTTTATCACCTAAAGGAATGTGAAATTGAATACATAAATATTGAATTACTGACAGATGAAAACAAGATATGAACAGATCGTTGAGGTAAGTCATATAGCATCCGAAAAAAGGGATCATATTCCGTCCATATTGTCATTGGCGGGGCAGGAGCAAATCCCGCCCGCTTCTGCCGATAAAAAACGGTCACTGCTTTTGGCTATTGACATACAAAACGATTTTATGGAATCCATTGGCAGTCTACCAGTCGCTGGTTCGCGTGCTGATGTACACCGGCTGACCCAATGGATGTACAACAATATGGCTTCTTTGACGCAGGTTATGTGCAGCCTCGACTGTCATTCGCTACTGCAGATCTTTCATGCAGACTGGTGGGTGGACAGGAAGGGAAATCAGCCTAAACCATTTACAGTCATCCGTTATCGGGATGTTATGGATGGAACCTGGACTGTTTCCCATGCGGATACACTTGAACAATCATTGGTTTATCTTAAAAATTTAGAAACCGAAGGGAAAAAAGAGCTGTGCATCTGGCCATATCATTGCCTGGAGGGCAGCTCGGGGGCGCAATTGGAAAGTCAATTTGCCAATATGCTCTATTTTCACAGCGCTCTACGCCAGTCCAAGCCTTTCTTAGTCTATAAAGGACAGGATCCCTATACTGAAATGTACGGCATCATCAAGGCTGAATATGATAACAATAAATTTGTCAATCATGCTGTACTTGAAGCTATTCGGGCCTACGATGCCATTTATATTGCTGGGCAGGCATCAAGTCACTGTGTATTGGCTTCTGCAACGCAGATATTGGAATATTTTGCGGAGGATAAAGCGATTACCTCCCGCATTACCTTACTGATCGACTGTATGTCACCTATTGCTGGTTTCGAAGAATCTACACAGCAAGCCTTTGAGTCACTACATGAAAGGTATGGTATACAGATCAAAAAGTCCACTGACATAATTTTATAAGATGATGGCTTCCGCTCAAAAAAAATACACCTACGAATATCCCAGACCCGCCGTTACAGTCGATTGTGTGATCTTTGGTTTTGAAAAAAATCAACTTAAACTGTTATTAACCAAACGGGCGATAGAACCTTACTTAGGGAAATGGGCATTTCCCGGTGGCTTTATTCAGGAGGATGAAACTGCGGATGAATGTGCGCTACGTAAATTGTCCGAAGAAGCTGGGCTCAGCAATATCTTTCTTGAGCAACTTTATACTTTCTCAGAGCTGAACCGTGATCCACGGGGACGGGTCATCAGTGTAGCCTATTTTGCGCTGGTCAAGCCGACCGAATATATCCTGGAGGCCGGACTAGACATCGATGCGGTGCAATGGTTTAATTTAAAAGAGGTGGCTGATTTGGCATTTGATCATCAGCAGATCTTGTCTGTCGCGGTCGAACGGCTGAAAGGTAAAATCCGTTACCAACCGATCGGGTTTGAACTGCTGCCAACACAATTTACGTTACCTGAGCTGCACAACTTGTATGAAACAGTACTCCAGCGTTCAATAGATCGGGGCAATTTTCGTAAAAAGATGCTGAGCATGGGCTTGCTAATGGACCATAGCGACATGCAGAAGGATAGGCATGCCAGAGCAGCAAAAATCTATAGTTTCGACAAAGTAAAATACGAGCAACTGAAGGAAGGCGGATTTTACTTTGAAATCTGATCGCAGTTAACTATCCACCATGCTCATATGTGTCCGATGATGCTTGGTGGATATATTCATTGAAAGGCACAGTTATCCTTGAAAGTCTCCACAGTCATATACTTCAAAATGACCAATTAACGCATCCTGTGTGTAGAATTTGGCGATTCTCTTGTTTTTCAGAAAAAATGGCTCGCCAATAATCTTTAGTTCAAAAATTGGCTCTTTTTCAATTCTCCTCAGAATAAACTCGGAACGTTCGGTTTTTATAATCTTTACAAATCGAATATTGATTGTCACGGCCCGTAAATTGAGTTATCTTTAGTAATGTGCGGCTAAAATACGATATTAGACAAATATCTTATGAATAACTTAGTTATGAAGAAAGCACTTTATTGCGCTGCCATTATTTTAACGTTATGTATGGCATGCCAAAGAAATCAGGTAAAAAATGCTGCGGACATTTCCACGAAGATTTCCGCCGGAAAGCTTGCGCCAATGAAAAAGCCAGCTGTGGATTCGCTTGTCTTTCAAGATAAAATGATCAGAATTTATAAGATAGATTCCATCAGCTTTTTTAAGGAGCAGCAACAGGCCGAGTATAGGAGAGATACCATTGCTTCGGTCAGTGACATAAACCTTGTAAAGAAGATGTTGCAGGGACGTGTCAAATTTGGAGGTTATACTCCGGGTAAGGACATGGAAGTCGACACCCTGGTGGAGGGAGATTTAATTGCTCTGGTACGATTTAATGATGGTCGATTGCTGGAGGCCGGAAAAACAGAAAGTACGATTGATCTGCTCGAGAGCATGTTTGTAAAATATTTTCCGTCCGAAGAGATTTTGTTGTTGGAAGGAGGGCATACGACAGATCAGGCACTGGATCTTCGTCAGGGGAAATGGGATGTCGAAGAGATCGGTAATTTGGACTATGTCTATTTCTCAAAACATAAGAAATATAGGTTGAACGGCATGTTTAACGGACAGGAATGTTCCAGTTACTTTTTGCAAAAAAAGGAAAACGGAGGCTATCTGACTTATGCGCAGATTCCTCTGGACTGGAACGACAACTTTGAGCTATGTACCTTAAAAGAGATCTTTTGGAAAGGCGATCAGCAGGTGTACTTTCGGAATTTTTTCTATGGAGCACCACATGACAAGCGAGCTGGCTTTTATAGGCTAGATATTATTTCCGAAGATTGAAAACATCATCGTGATGTCGATCAATCGCCATGGCTTCTGTAGAATCACCTTCCGTAATTATTTGAAAAATCCCTATTTTCCGCTAAGCAGAATATTTAATCATAGCTGTATTTTTACTGCTTTAGGTACAGGGCTTACCGTTTTCATCATATTGCGGTAAGCACAATCTATTTTAAGACTATCGAGCAATCAGATTATGGCGCATCGTATTTATATATATAATGTAAACTCTAAAACAAAAGAAACATTTGAAGCACATCTGGCCGAATGGAATTATGAAATACCAGCCCTGATGCTCCCGCTATTTTCTTCGGGTATCCATGCCAGGGGTACACAGCTTTATGCCAATAGGGAAGATGGTATTGCAAGGCTGCGCTATTTTTATACGCTGCTTGCCGATGTTTATCAATTGCATTACAAAAGGAAATATACGGAACCTGTCAATAAGATGTTTGAGTTTTTGGAAAGTTTACCGTTCGATGCTTTTCAGATCGATGCACGGGATGTCTTCACCATGAATGTGGAAAAACCTACGGAACAGGCGAGTGACTGGGTCGATGAGATCAGGACGACGGGAGCAGCATATACACAGGCGTTTGAGCAACAAAGTTTGGATCCTTTACAGAAGATCTTGCGATTGTCTGGCTACGATACTTTCCTGGAAATGCTCGAGACAGATTGGATCAACTATGGCTTGGGCCTTTGGGAAGAACATGCTTTTCAGAAAGAGGGGGGCGAAGTCTTTGAAGAAAATGGAAAACAGGGTTTGAAAGACAGACTTGGGAATATCCTGGCTGTTGCAAAATATGATGAAATATTTGAGTTTAACGAAGCCGGGATTGCTGTGGTTGAACTGGATCATCTATTTGGTTATATCAACGAGCGGGGAGAAGAAATTATTCCCTGTCACTATGTTGATGCTTTTGATGCACAGGTCATTGATGGCGTTAACTATGCCGAAGTTGAAATCGACGGTAAGCGTGGTGTATTGCATATTGAAAGTAAACAACTTTCCTTACACGCTGCTTATGATAAATTGGACTGGTTAGCCCGCGGTTTTTTGAACGCAAAGCAAGGCGATGACTATTTTCTTTTTGCTGCTGATGGAACACAGGTTATTGCTGAATCGGCGGATGAACCTTTTGGATACGATTACAGTAAGCTTTTTTATAAGCGGCAAAAAGGTAGCCTGAAGCGGAAATACTTTCGTATGGATGGCCACTATTTAGGCAGTTTTCTGGAAGATAGCCTACAGGCTCTTCCCAGTGCTTACTTTTGGATCAAACCCAATAAGTTGCAGCGGAAGATTTCAGTTATCAAGCCCGATGGTACTGTGCTGGATGAAGAGATTGATCGGATCATCGTTCTGGATGATTATAGGAGTATCGCTTACCTTAAAAATAAACAATGGCAGATTTATTCACTCGCGCATGACCTATTCCGCCTAGTCGATCGGTCCATTCATAAGGTCTTGGTAGATAGCATCAAAAAATTCCGAAATGATGTCTTCGTTGTTGCCTGTGCCAAAGGGCAGGGGATATATGAAGCTTACCTGGATCAATGGCTGCTCGAACCGGATCCGGCTTATCTAAAAATCGAATACTGCTATATGGACTTTATGCGCATTCAGCAGCCCGAAGGCATGCGGTATTTTGATACAAAAGTGAATTTCTGTAGCGAACTTTACGATTATGTCAGTGCGCCGATACATGATCCACATCCGGAACGAAGCGAAGGTGAATTCTTGCTCTTATTTAAAGGAGAAAGGCTGTTTTATGTAGATCAAAAAAGAAATATAGCTGAATTTCCTGAAACAGCATTTGGCCGTTTGTATTCCGAAAAATATAATTTGCAAGGAACCGACCAGAATTATTTTGTACAATTTTATCACGCATGGACAAAACGGAAGGGAGCGGGCTACGAATCTTATCTCGATAACGAGACGCTATATGAAAAAGCGCGGAAATTAAATTGGGCCGGTAAGATAGCCGAAGCTATACCTTTGTTGACAATCGGAGCTTCCCGAGGTAGCGCCGACTGTCAATACCTACTTGGAAATATCCATAGTGATACAGATCAGCCAGACTTTCTCGATATTCCCAAGGCAATTGGATTCTACGAAAAGGCTGTGGCGCAGGACCATGCGCAAGCTTGGACTAATTTAGGCTTTATCTACGCTACAGGACTCGGCCTGCCGCCTGATATTCCCCAAGCCTTAGCAGCATACCAAAAAGCAGCAGCACTTGGGGAAGGGCAGGCCATGAGTAACCTTGGTAACTGGTATTATGAAGGAGAGCATCTTGAACAGGACTATGGGCAAGCCTTGCATTATTTTAAGCAGGCTGAAAAAGAAGGCATCGACAACGATGCACAGATAGCTGAAATTTATTATCAACAGAAAGATTACGCTAATCTTTTACGTTATCTGAAAAAGGATAAAGCGGGGCAGTATGCTGCAATTTATTATGGGATTTTGTATGAAGAAGGCTGGGGTGTGAAACAGAGTATGGTAAAGGCGCTGCGTTACTACGAACAGGCAAACGAAAACGCTACCTATGCATATGCCGTCAATCGTCTCTTGTATTACTATAAAAATGGAACGTTTGCAGATGCCGCTAAATACAGTTTTTGGTTGGATTTTGCTAAAAACAATGACGTTGATATTGAAGAATAAAAAAAGAATATGGCACATCGAATTTATATTTATAACACAGATAAAAAAGATCAGGAGTATTTCCATGCTTATTTGGGTGAATGGAACTATGTCATTCCAGATCTGTTGCTGCCCTTGTTTGCCGCAAATCCAAAAGCGAAAGGTACCTTGGTATATGCTGAAAAAGAGTCGGGTGTTTTAAAATTACGGAAATTCTACGATCTGCTTATTCGGGAATATAACTTGATATCCAATGCAGCAGTCCTGTTGACCATCGAAAAAATGTTCGATTTTCTGCATGGACTTCCATTTGAATGCTTCCAGATCAATGCGCGTGATGTTTTTAATATGTCTGAGGTCAAACATAGCCAACAAGCAAAGGATTTTGCATTTGAAATTCATGAGAAGAACCTGTATTACGAAAAAGCAATAGAGAAGCAGTCGTTATCAGCGCTTTATCCTATTTTGAGCCGCTCAGGCTATGATTCTTTTTTAGCGATGCTAGAAGCTGAGTGGAGCAACTATGGACTGGGCTGGTGGAATACGGAAGCGATTGATAGTCTTGATAACCAGTTTTTTGAAGAAAAGGGATGTTGGGGAATCCGGAATGCAAAGGGTGAGGTGAAAGTTGAACCCCGTTATGACGAGATCGGAGACTTTGATTACAATGGCTTTGCCGTTGTTGAGAAAGAAGGTTTGTTTGGCTATTTAAATAGAAAGGGCGAAGAGGCTATTCCCTGTATTTACGACGCTGCAGCGCCTGTACAGAGTGGCCGTGGCAGGATTGTAGGAAAAGTGAGTTTAGCGGGCAAGCATGGCTTAGTGGACGTGGAAACCGGCGCTACAATTATTCCCTTGAACTATGAGGTTTTGGACGATTTTGCTTATGGATTCTACCAGGGTCAGCGGGACGGAAAATATGACATTATCGATGCCGAAGGTAAGGGCTTGCATACGACAGGTTCTGATGAGCCTTTTGAAATAGACTACGAGGGCTTTATTTATCAACCGATAGCGAATAGCAAACTACGTAAATATTATTCCAATCATGGTGTTCTATTGGGCGAGTATCCAGAAGGGGTTTTGAACGAATTGTTGTTTGATTTTTACGCAGTCAATTTAAATAATAAAAAAAAGAAATCAGTCCATGCAGCAGACGGCTCCCTTTTGGTAAAAGATGTGGCTGTGCTAAATGCCATGAATGGGCTCAGTGCATTATATTACCTTTCGGAAGGTAAATATTTTCTGTATGACCTCGCTAGCAAAGGTTTTCTGCTGCAAGATCTGACGATTAAATCTATACAGGGAGGTGCAGATTTTGGTAATGGTGCCTATAATTGTTATATCATCGAAACCGAATCGGAAAGAGGAATCTATCACACGGAGACTAGAAGCTGGCTGATTCCATTGTCAGCACATTATGCCACAATCAGCTATGCACTGATGGACTATTTTATACTGCAAGATCAGGTGGGCGGGTATTATTACTACGATACTGATAGCAAAGAACTGAGTGAATCCTTCGATTTTATCTGTGGTAGTGTACGACACTATCAAGATCTAATGATGTTGCGCGACGGCAAACTGTTCAATAAAGGATATGAGGGATTGGAAGAGGTGCCCCAAGATCAGTATGGATATTATATCCAGGCACTGGACAAGCTGGAAGGAAAGGAACTTGAGGTTTTTGACCATTTTTTCACCCAGTGGAAATCGGATCGGGGTGTAGATTTTGAATCCGCTTATGATAGCTATACATTGTATCACATGGCCATGGATTGCTGGAGAAATGGAGACATCGAAAATGCCATCCGTTACTTTACATTTTCAGCTGATCAGGACAATGAAAGCAGTATGTATGAGCTCGGTAATATCTATACGGATACCGATAATGAAGACACACGTTTTCTGGACCTGAAAAAAGGAATTGCATACTATGAGCGGTCCGCCAAAAGGGGGTATGCGTCTTCTTGGAATAGCATCGGTTATCTATACCAGCATGGAATAGGCTATACATCGGATCTAAAAAAAGCTTTTGAGGCCTATAACAAAGGGGCTGATCTTGGGAATGGCTATGCATTATCCAACTTGGGTTATTTCTATTTTAGTGGGACCTATGTAGAAGAAGATCTCGAAAAAGCATTGGATTACTACAAAAAAGCGGAGTTGAAACTGGTTGAAAATAATCGCAATATTGCTTCGATTTATTACAGTTTAGATGACTATGACCGCCTACTCGTTTATCTGAAGAGAGATAAAGCAGATAGCTATTCCAATATTTATTACGGTTTGATGTATGATGCGGGGTTAAAATTTAAAAAGGACAGTAAAAAAGCCATTCATTATTTTGAGCGGGCAAATCGTTATAGTGTCTATGAGTCTGCTACAGAAAGTTTATTGGGTTATTATAAAAATGATCCCGACTTTAGGGATCAGGAAAAACATGCCTACTGGTCGAACTTTGCCCGACAACACAAGTTGGATATTGAACCCGAATTGTTGATTTGGGCGGACGAGAAAAGTGGAGCAGTAGAAGCAAAGGACGAACCTACAGGAAATAGTAGTTCATCCTTTTTCAGTAAACTGTTTAAAAAGAAAAAATAACCTGTACGATGTTATCTTCTGCGAATTTAGATTTCACAGGCATGCTGATCGACCTAGCCTTTATGCTGTTTTTCGGCTTAGGTTTAGGTTATTTTATGATAGTGGGGATTATCCATATCATCCAGAAAAAGACCAAAACGTTTGGCTATTACCTGCGGACATTTTTGATCGCAGGTATCGTAGGCCTTGCTTTGGGAGCCTTTGGTGCATTTATTATCGCGCTGTCGCTGATGGCCTAAGAATACGCAATTCACAAGGGGGCGCATTGACTTTTTTGGCAGCTACCTGAAAATAAGACTTTATCGTTAGACCGATCTATTTTTTGCGTTGACGATATGCATCAAATGGTGATTACAATGCCAGGCATAGAGACCTATATTTACTTTAAGGGAAATATAGCGTTTGGTAACCGGATGAATAAAGGCTCGTTCAAGTTGCTCGTCACTCAGACTCTTGAGCAGGATTTCCCAACGTTGGTGTAAGCCTTCTAGCAATCTAAGAGAGCTTTCAATTGGATTGTATTTTGCATCTGGAAGTTCGGCCCACAGGTTTTCTTCGTATAGTTTTATGGTCGGGTCATCTTCTGTCAGGGCTAACTTAAAACGGACAAAACTATTCATATGACTATCCGCGCAATGATGCACCACTTGTCTGATCGTCCAGCCATCTGGGCGATATCGTTTTTCCAGTGCACTATCCGGTAGGTCACTGACTTCGGATTTTAGGCGGGTCGGGAAGTCTGCAATTGTTTTTATCCAATCGCTTAATAATTGTTTGTTAATCTGATCTGGTACGGCAAAGCGGCCTATGGGATATCGAAGTTTTTCTAATTCATGTTGCATGGTTTAAATTTAACGAAAATTGCTTGAAGGTTCATATGTTTTATGTGTTAAGTAACGGTAAGATCATTTTTTTGGCTCTAACAAACATACTTATGTGATTTGGATGACAGGAAGAATTATGGTAATTTCGGCAATTCGAGATGCATCACTTTATTTTTTTCTATAATCGATGCGTTAGGGAAATAGGGAAGGTACGTTTTTTTTTGGACATAGAGTGCAAGGAATGAAGAGTTTAAATGAGTTGATTAATCCGACAGATTCAGGATGGAGTCTGGTCGAAGAATGGATGAAGGGAGCTAGCAATCCTTATGAAGTACTGCCCAGGAATCCAAAACGTGCAGATGAGGAGCTGCTGAGAGCTCAGATTACTACAAAATCACCTATGGGCGCCATTATTCATCAAACCGGAGGAATACTCATTGACGGTGGGTGGCTACGGATATTGGGCTCGGGTTCAGTTAAATTGAACCGAGGTATCATGGAGTGGAACAAAGGAAAGAGTTTTGACAAAGAAGGGGAGAAAGGTGGTTTTTTGCTAATTGCCGATGATGTTTTGGGGGGCTATTTTGCGATTAATGCCGGCGCTTTGGGCGAAGGGATAGGACAGGTCTATTATTTTGCGCAGGACAGTTTGCAATGGGAAAGCTTAGAGTGTGGCTATTCTGATTTTATTTATTGGACACTGAGGGGGGACATCCGTCAATTTTATGAAACATTTAAATGGAAGAATTGGGCCGATGATGTGCAAAAATTGAATGGCAATCAAGTATTTTCATTTTATCCTTTTTTGTGGACGGAACAGGCCCGCGATTTCCGGAAAGTTGATAGAAAAGTTGTTCCAATCGATGAAAACTACCATTTTACAATGGAATTTGCTGGCGGAAGATAGCTTTTCAGCAGTTAGGAGGTTCGATGGTCACCGTTTTCGAAACGCTGGTTTAGTTGGAAATTTATTAGCGAACCAGCTTACCCAAGCGCAAGATGGACAATTTTATTGAAGATAAACAGATTACTTTATCTGGATTACATGTTTTGAAAACGTCTTTCGTTTAGATATTAAATATTGCTGAATACACATCGGTGTTGTATAAGCTTGTTTTTGCTGTCTGTTTAGAACGATTATCGAATCAATTTGATTGATCAATAAGTATTTAATCGAGGTTTCATCCCATCTTCCAATTGAAAAATGCTGCCTGAATTGCGGATTCGTATAGAGGGATATCTCAATGGGATTTGTTTTCGAAGAAATTCCGATGTGCTTGCTGCCAGTTGATTTCAGGTATAATAAAATATGTGTATCCTTTTTCTTTGCTTCAATCTGGATCGTCCGTACAGGATCACAGGCTAGCAACAGGAGAATAGATAAAAACATTGTTATTACAAGATATAGACTCATTTTCATCATCGAAGATTTACATGTCGGCAATCAGACCAACCATCTAGTTCGTAAAGGATTCTTTTTAGACCGAAGATTATCTCCCAAACAAAATTGGAGCCCTCGGATAGTTACAAATATAACTGGAAATAGAAAGGATATTCTAGCTGTTTTCAGTGAATTTTAACAGCGAGCGAGAGGGGGAGGAGAATCTATATTGATCGCTGACCGAACAATTATCTTTTCTTCGATCAGCAATCATGTCTTTTTTGCTCAATAAAAAGTGATCCTAGCTAGGTTGATTTTGGAGCGCATAGGTATGCTCGTTGAGTTTCGTTATTTCCAGTTGAATTCCTTCTGCGAGTCCAAGTTGTGTTGCTGCTTCTTTTCCTAGTTTAAGGATATGGAATCCGCGTCCACGGAAAGTGAAGTTACATTCATACTCGTTGGAATCGATAACGATCCGGAGCTTCTGTGATTTTGTAGGAAATAAGGGTTTAAAATCTTTTGTAATTCGGATTTGCGCCTTTTTTGCATCATCGGCAGTAATCTTATTTCCTTTTGCTGGAAACAACATGGTATTCATAGAGTCGCCCTGGGAGATCGTTTCCGCTGTTTTTTGCTCATTCGCTTGTTGAGCGGGCGCAGGTACTACTTCTTTTGGCCGATTTTCAGGGGATTGATCCGAACGTTTTTTATCTTGTCGGCCTTTTTTCTGTGTGTTTTGATTCGTTGGCTTTTTGGAAACCTCGGATGTATTTACATCGTTAGCCGAAGCCTCTTTTTTATCTTCTGTTACTGACGAAGTGTTGACGGCTGATAGAGGTCGCTTGATAATATTTCGAATATAATAATGTTTTATACGCGATTTGTCCGTATTGCGTTCTTCGATTTCAAAATCTTCTTTGTACGCTTTAAAAAGGTGGGACATTTTATCGTAACCATAGTTTCGCGCATCAAAATCTGGTTTTCTTTTATTGAAAAGACTGCCAATTTCCCCTAAAAATGCCCAGCCATTTTCATCTGCGGTGTCATCAACAGTGTCTTTTAATAATTCCAGCGTCTCTTCATCAAGCACAGCTATACTGGTTGGATTGTCTGCAGGTACAAGTTTGGGTTGGTTTTGCTGTTTTTTCTTTGTGTTGGGTTCCTTCTTTGGATTCTTTTCAAAGATCTCAACATAAATAAATTTGTCGCAAGAAGCGATGAAAGGTTTCGGCGTTTTTTTCTCTCCGATACCGATCACCAATTTGCCGGATTCTCTTAACCGTGTCGCCAGCCTAGTAAAGTCACTATCACTTGATACAATACAGAATCCATCAACCCTATCGGAATGCAGGATGTCCATTGCATCAATAATGAGTGCCGAGTCCGTGGAGTTTTTGCCCTGAGTGTAACTGTATTGTTGGATAGGCGTGATTGCATGGGTGAGGAGCTTATCCTTCCATTTTTCAACATAGGGATTTGTCCAGTCACCATAGATCCGTTTGATCGTAGGTATACCGTAGCGTTTGACTTCGTTCAGAATTTCTTCGATCTTTCGATAAGAAACATTATCCGCATCGATTAATATTGCGATTTGTAAATCCCCATGTTCTGCCATATATGTTTAATTATATTTCGATGTAATATTAGGTGTACGCCACCAATAGGATTTTCCTATTTTTTGAACATACGGTTAAAAATACGTTATTGTTGAAGAATTATTGAATTTTTTGAAAATTTAATTTGAGGGATGATTTGCTGAGGGACATTATTTTGGAATATTTCCTACCTTATTTTATGAATAATATTATAACAGGGGCATCGGAAGTGGAAGATAAAATAGCGCTTAATATGAAGCGTAGGCACAAAAAAAAGGTTTTCAAACGGGGAGAATGAAAACCTTAAATAACCAATTATAAACCTAAATTATGATGATACAAAGATAGTGTGTTTTTCACACTTATGCAAGTATTGTTTAAATTATTTTTTCTGAGCGATTATTTTTGTGGCTAAAAAACTACAAACTCCGTTTGCTAAACTTATTTCAAAGATAATGATCATGTGAGATTCGCTATATCCGCTATCCCGGTATATGATCTTAAGGCAAAATTGACCATCGTTTCCGCTTTTTAATCTGAAATCACTATTTATAAATTTGATAATGGTTGTTGATGATTTGTGGCCAACTTTATATCAAGATAAAACCAAAATCGTATTTAAAAACGAAATAACATTATATTTAGACCATATTAACAAGGGTATAAAAGGGATTTACCCCTGTTATACCCCTGTAAACCCCCTGTAAATACTCTGTAATTACACTGTTATTATACAAGTTGATATCCATCAGGTATTATTCTTTACCAGATATGGTAAGGACGGTTCTGCAATGGAGCAGATCATGGTCTCTGAAGTTTGAAAAAAGAGAAGATGAAATTAAAATGGTACAAGACGCACTGCTGAGATAGTGAAACCGGTGATCAACGCTGAATAAATGCAGATGGGCGATAGCCCATAACGGTATAAAAGCTATTGGTGAATGCTTGTATGCTTTGATACCCCACTTTATATGCGATTTGAGAGATTGTCAGTTCGCCCATACTTAAAAGTTCAAGGCTTTTAATGATCCGAAGCAATTGTTGGTACTTGACTAGTGTCATTCCGGTCTCTTTTTTAAAGAGGCGCTCTATGGTCCGTAAGGAGAGATTGGATAACAAGGCAATATCTTCCATTTTGATGGGATGGGTATAGTGGTCATGCAAGTGACTTAAAACTGTCTGCAGTCTATTTTCGTTGGGCAGCGTAATTTCCAAATGTAATAATCGCGCTCCGAATGCAGGAAGCTCGTTGAGAAGCGCGCGCAGGAAGATTTTTTCGTTTTCATTTTCTTCCGTTAATTTTGACCACTTTTCAGCATAGCGGATCATTTCCTGTAGTACTTTCGGAGCTGCAAATATCTGAACGTTTTCGAAAAATGGTTCGTCTTGTTCGATATCGAAAAAAAGGATCATCAATTTGATGCTTTCCGAATGTTATGATCGGATTAGGAATATGTGTGGGTAATGTGGTGGCATCGGGTTATATTAAAACCAATTTTCCCCATCATATCGGACTGATGACGGGAATTTTTGCTGTAGCAATGAATTTGACGGCGGCGTTTGCATCGGGCTTTAGTCTACGTATTGGGGAATGGACAGGATTGGGATGGCAGGGTTCTTTAGGGCTGTGGGGCGTATTGGCGATACTCACAATTATCACTGTCTTTTTTGATCAATTCGCTGGACCGAAAGATGCCTCTCCAGGCCAGAAGCAACAATCGAAGAGCGGTATTGGGCATATTTTTAGATCCAGATTGGCTTGGTATATCAGTATATTTATGGGTATTCAATCATTGGTTTATTATAGCCTGATTTCTTGGTTACCTAAGGTATTGGTCGACTATGGAATGGCGGCTAAAGATACTGGCTGGTTATTATTTCTGATTCAGATTGCGATGATTCCCATTATGTTTTTCGGACCTATTATTGCACACAGGATGAAAGATCAGCGGTTAATGGCTGTTGCTGTTGCGGCTGGCATGTTGGGCAGTATACTGATCTTTTTTCTATTTAAGCTTGAGGGTATTTATGTTGCGGCCGTATTGCTCGGACTTTCCAATGGTATGTCTTTTAGCCTTTCTATTCTCTTTTTTAGTTTAAGGGCAAAAACCACGGCAAATGCAATTAAAATTTCGGGAATGGCACAGTCGGTCGGTTATCTGATAGCAGCATTTGGTCCACCAATTTTTGGAAAACTGCACGAGGTTGACCCCTCCTGGAATTACTCTTTTTATTTTCTTGCCGGCAGCATTATCTTCCTGTTGATTACAGGGATAAAAGCAGCGGAAAACAAATTCGTCGAAGAATCTTAAAACAGTAAAAACAGTGCCTCACAAAACACATGCGACCCGATATTTAAGAATACCGGGCCGCATGTGTTTTGCTACTGGTTGATTTTCGTTATCAGGTATCCAGTGATCAGTTACTCTTAATCTTTTAGGATATCAAATTCGATATAGGTCGCATTGTTGACATCATGAAAAATGCGTTGTGTCGCTTTACGGAAATCGGCTTTGGTCGCTGTATAGGGCTCCATAAATACTTGTGGATTTCGTTCAGCCAATGGGAACCATGAGTTTTGCACTTGAACCATGATACGATGTCCTTTTTTAAAGGTATGGGCAACATCAGGCATAACGAAGTCTACTTTTTCCACCATGCCCGGTGTCAATGGTTGCGGTTTGTCGAAGCCATTTCGATATTTCCCCGCCATGATCTCTCCTCTGACCATCATCTGGTATCCCGCCATTGGTTTTCCATCAAAACTCGGCGCATCGTTGGGATATACATCGATGAGTTTAACAACATAATCCGCATCAGTACCTGTTGATGCTACTTTTAGAAAATTCTTGATCGGTCCAACAATCGTGATGTCTTCCGTCAATGGTGCTGTCTGATAGACCATGACATCTGGACGACTGGCTGCAAAACGCTGATCATCGACCATATACTCGCGGGTACGGTTCTGGATTAATCCGCCTTGGTGTGGAACTGGTTTGTTGGGATCTGTTACATATTCATCCCATGAATCTGTGCGTTGGACTTTCTCAAAATCAAGTTTACCCTGTGGTTGAAAATAAAGCTTTTTTGTTTCGACATTCTTAGGTGGCCATTGTTCAAATTGCTTCCATTCATTGCTTCCGGAAATAAAGATATTGGCCTCGGCTGGAGAGAAGCTGCCTTCTTGTTTTAAATGATGGCTGAAAAATGGTTGTTCAAATTTTTCCTGGTAGGTGACGCTTGTTTTTTTCTCAAATTGGATGTCACCTAAGTAATCTCCTGTTGCGCGTACCCAGCCACCATGATACCAGGGGCCTGCAACCAGAATTGAATTGTTTTTTTTGCTCTTTTCTTCAATGGATTGATAGGTTTTAAATGTTCCGTAAGCATCCTCGGCATCGAAAAAGCCGCCAACAACCATAACCGCCGGTTTCACGTCCTGTAGATAATTGGTGACGACACGGGTTTTCCAGAAGTCATCGTAATTCGGATGCTTAAAGAGGTTATTCCAGAATTGGACAGAATCACCGAAATATTTTTCTTTGAGTTCTCTGGCGGTTCCGGCTTCAAGGAAAAAATTGTATTTATCTAATTCATTGATCTGAATCTTACTGTTAAATTGATCTGGTGTAATTGGTTTAGGGCGGGGAACGCCAAAGGTCGACATAAATGTGAAAGCATCCTGCAAGAATAGAACACCATTGTGATGGAAATCATCACCGATAAACCAATCGGTTACCGGAGCCTGTGGTGAAACAGCTTTGAGGCTCGGATGCGTTTTGATCAGTCCGACCGTAGAATAAAATCCCGGATAAGAGATACCATAAAGCCCCGCTTTGCCACTGTAATTCTTCAGATTTTTCTGTAACCATTCCAAAGCGTCATAAGTGTCCGTGCTTTCATCAATCGCTTTTTTATCCTTACTGAGATTTGTGGGGCGAACGTCTTCAAAATCGCCTTCACTCATCCATTTTCCACGCACATCCTGATAGACGAAGATATAACCGTCCCGCATCATTGCAGGGAAGTTGCCTAAACTTTTTTTGTATTCGTTTTGGCCATAAGGGCCTACCGTGTAGGGTGTTCGATTCAATAAAACAGGGTATTTTTTGGATTTGTCTTTGGGGCTGTAGATCACAGTAAACAATTTCTTACCATCTCTCATCGGAACCTTTACTTCGGTTTTTTCATAATGATCTCTGACATAAGCGGAATCTGTGGTCGTCTGCGCATGTAGCTGGCTTACCGTAACAAGTGTTAAAGCCAGAAACGAAATTGTAGTTTTCATTTAAATAATGATTTAGGAATGTCGATTTATCATGTTTTACATGGATTCTTTACACTCGGTTTGTTTTCTTAATGAGAATGTAGCTATCATGAGCGAATATTTTTGGTTTTGTTAGCTGATTTGAGCTCACGATGGTTTCATCAATTTAAGTCTAAAGGTAACGCTCCCGAAATCATTTTCCAATTTTATTGTCATATTTATGCGGATTGGAAAAAGAAAAATTGACCAATTTTTTAGAAAGAATAACTTTTTTTGAATTGTATTTGGATTAGTTTTTTAATGTTAATATATTGAGTAAAATTAGTTATGATTATATTTTATTTTTCAAGGTATGTTCAAATGGCTTAAATTTCAATGAGATGAGTGATCCCGAGTTCGGTCGGAATTGTATTTTATCTTCGTTCTTTTGTATTCGGATAGGCCTTGAAACAGCAATTGTCACGATTTTATAAATAAAGTGACAATGGGTATGAAATATGTTTTTTTAAGCTAATTTTAAGAATTATTTTATCATAAAACATCAATTAAATAACAAATTAAGTATATAGAATTAATATGGGACAACAAGTGAAAGATGCCAATGGCAAATTGGGTATTCTTATTCCGGGATTGGGTGCTGTGGCTACAACATTGATCGCTGGTGTGGCATCTATAAACAAGGGTTTTTCAAAACCGATAGGATCTGTTTCGCAATTGAGCAGAATCCGTTTAGGTAAGCGCACGGAGAATAGAAATCCATTAATAAAGGATTTCGTCCCTTTGGCAAAGTTGGAAGATGTAGTTTTTGGTGGTTGGGATGTTTATGAGGATAACGTCTATGAGGCAGCTTCAAAAGCACAGGTATTGGAACAAGGTCAACTTGATGCCGTAAAAGCTGAATTGGAAGCAATTCAACCGATGAAAGCTGTCTTTGATCGCAATTTTGTGAAGAATTTAGACGGTACGCACATTAAAACGGAAAAGACGCGTCGTGAGCTGGCTGATGCTGTGCAACGTGATATCCGTGAATTTAAAGAAAAAAACGGCTTAGACCGTGTCGTATTGGTATGGTGTGGTTCTACTGAACGCTATATTGAGACAAATGAAGCCTTCTCAACAATTGCAAAATTAGAAGAAGCTTTGGATAATGATGATCAACGTATTCCACCGAGTATGATCTATTGTTATGCAGCTATAAAAGAAGGCGCTCCTTATGTTAACGGTGCACCTAACTTAACGTGTGATGTTCCTGCTATTGTAGAATTAGCTCATGAACATGGCGTTGCAATTGCTGGAAAAGACTTCAAAACAGGTCAAACATTGATGAAAACAATTGTTGCTCCGGGTCTTCAGGCAAGAGCACTTGGGGTAGAAGGATGGTTCTCTACAAATATCTTGGGTAACCGCGATGGCTTGGTATTGGATGATCCAGAAAACTTCAAAACAAAAGAAGTTTCTAAATTATCCGTATTGGAAGAAATTCTAGATGCGAAAAAGAACCCCGAATTATACGGTGATTTATACCACAAGGTACGGATCAATTATTATCCTCCTCACGGAGACAACAAAGAGTCTTGGGACAACATCGATATCTTTGGCTGGTTGGGTTACAAAATGCAAATCAAGATCAACTTCTTGTGCCGAGATTCAATTTTGGCTGCTCCAGTTGCTTTGGATTTGGCATTGTTTATTGATTTGGCACAACGTGCTGGTATGTCAGGTATCCAGGAATGGTTGTCTTTCTATTTGAAATCACCACAAACGGCACCGGGTTTACCTCCTGAGCATGATATCTTCAAACAATTGATGAAATTACAAAATACCTTGCGTCATATTATGGGCGAGGACTTGATTACTCACTTGGGACTGGATTATTACCAAGAGTTGGTAGATAGTATTCAATAGATTACCTTTATAAAAAGGGGAACAATTACTTCGGGTGATTCTTCCCCTTTTTCTTCGGGATAATTATATCGTGGCCTGCAGATTTGCACTATTAAAAAATAGGATAGGGAGGCTATCAAATAATTACCCGTCAATAACCCGCTGTAAACTTTTGCGTTTGCAAACGCTAGTATGGTGACAGGGGTTTTACTTTTTTAATGAATGATTTTATTTTGCAATTAGAAGGAATGGAATTTGCTATTATTGCGGCGGGAGAAGGATCTCGATTGCGAAAAGAAGGGTTCAATTTACCTAAGCCCTTGCTACCCTTACATGGAGTTCCATTGATTGAACGATTGATTCGCGTTTTTGCTAAAGAAGGTGCACAGCAAGTGCATGTTATTATCAATAGACAATCACCTGAATTGAAGACGTTTTTAACACATACAGCATTTGAACTACCTATCATCCTGATCGAGGAGGACACCCCAAGTTCTTTGCATAGTTTTGCTTTGTTGGTCAAAAGCAATCCTGCTTGGACTTCCTGCTGTCTGACGACTACAGATACTGTTTTTAAACCCCACGAATTTCATGAATACCTTACTGCTTTCCGTCAGTCAGATGCAGACGCCTTTATGGCTGTGACACCATTTGTGGATGACGAGAGCCCACTTTATGTGAATACAGACGATGAATTAAATGTAGAAGCATTTTTGGACAAGGCTACGGCCGGGACAAAATTTGTTTCGGGAGGGATTTATTGCTTTCGCAAGGCTGCGATGGACTGTGCACTCCGCTCTGTCGCTGCTGGAAATTCCAGAATGCGTAATTTTCAACGTGCGCTTTTAGAAAACGATTTGAACGTTGAAGCTTTTGTATTCGAGAAGGTGGTGGATATCGATCACTTAAAGGATCGCATTGTAGCGGAACGGTTTTTGAGTGAGGAAGTTAGTTAATAAAATGAGCGAAATGATTTCTATTTTAGGCGTGACGCGTAAAAATCGCTTTTCACCCAATCACGTGGGGAATGATGCTGCAATATTTAACGAAGTTGTGCTAAAATTAACCGAAAAAGGTGCAGCCGTTGAAATTTGCAATGAGGATGAATTTTTAGCTTCTGATTCCGTAAAACAGGGAAATATCCTGACGATGGGAAGAACAAAAACCTTGGTTAAGAAGCTGCAATCACTTCAAAATAATGGCGTTCATGTATTGAATTCAGGTTTTGGTATTGAAAACTGCTTTCGAAAAAACATGACACTCAAATTGTTGGAAGGTGGGATTCCATACCCTAAAAGTATTGTCATCTCTACCGTCGCAGATATGCAGTCGATTTTTGAAAAGTTGAAAGGGAAAGGCGTCTGGATCAAACGCGGCGATTTCCATGCCATCCATAAAGAGGACGTTACCTTTGCTGCCAGCCTCAAAGAAGCACAGCATATCTTGAACGAATACGCCCTTCGGGGAATTAAAGAAGCTGTAATATCCGAACATTTGGCCGGGGATTTACTGAAGTTCTATGCGGTGAGGGACACCGATTTCTTTTTCTATTTTTATCCCTATGAGCATAATCATCATAAATATGATTTGTATGAGCAAATTAATGATGAAGTTGTCCATTTTCCGTTTGATTTGGCTGATTTAAAGCAAGTAGCCAACCGCGCAGCAGAAGTATTGGATGTCCACATCTATGGCGGTGATGTAATAATCGATTCAAATGGAGAATTTCATATTATTGATCTGAATGATTGGCCAAGCTTTGCCCCTTGTCGAGCTGAGGCCGCTGAAGCCATTGCGCAAATGGTTTACCATAAATTTACTGAAAAGAACCAAAATGCAGAGAGAACAAGTTAATGTAGTCGAAGAAGAGAATTTGAGTGCATTCGAACAATCTTTAAAATCCAACGATACCGAAGAGAAAATAGATGTCTGGTTTTATAGACCTATTGGATTTCGTATTGCACAAGTATGCGCTAAAATCGGGATTACACCCAATGCAGTGACTATTATAAGTATTTTCTTTGGTGTTGCTGCGGGTATTTTATTTTATTATGGCGATTTATGGATAAATGTGATCGGGATGTTGCTACTGATCTTCGCGAACTCCCTGGATAGCGCAGATGGACAATTGGCACGAATGACAGATAATAAGAGTCGTTTTGGTCGTATTTTGGATGGTTTTGCAGGTGATTTTTGGTTTGCGTCCATTCATATCGCTATTTGTTTGCGGAGTATCAACGAAGGCTGGACAGATTGGCTTTGGGTGTTCTGTATCCTTGCCGGAGTATCCCATATGATACAATCTGCAATGGCCGACTATTATCGTAATGTCCACCTATTTTTTATTAAGGGTAAAGCTGGTAGTGAGTTGGATAATACACGCGATTTGAAAGTTGATTATGATGCGCTTTCCTGGAAGAAAAACTTTTTCAGCAAATTTGTGTTGAACGGTTACATGGGGTATACCCGAAATCAGGAAAAGTTATCGCCAAAATTGCAGAAACTGCTGCATATCGTCAAATCTCGATATAAAGATGATTTACCAAAACAACTGATGGTTGATTTCAGAATGAAAAATAAACCATTGATGAAATACACGAATATTGTACAGTTCAATACCCGGGTAATCTTTCTCTTTGTTTGGTTGTTTATCGGGCAACCATGGATTTACTTTTTCTTTGACATGTTTGTATTAAATCCGATCTTAATCTATATGTGCAACAGACAGGAAAGGGTAAGTGGTTATTTCGTAGATAAGTTAACAAACGATCCAACCTATGGGGAGTAAAATCTATAAAGTACTCTTTATGCTGATCGGTATAGGCACCTTGGCTTATATGATTCGTGCGATGGGAGTTGAGGAGATTTGGATTAATCTGGAGAAAATCGGTTGGTGGTTTTTGCCGGTACTGGGCAGCTGGGCAGTCCTTTACTGGATGAACGCCATCGCTTTTAAAGCGATTATTCAGGAACCGCAATTGCCGCAGACCGATGTTCCTTTTTGGAAAGTATTGCAATTGACTGTGTCGGGGTATGCAATTAATTACATTACACCATTTGTCGCACTAGGGGGGGAGCCTTACCGAATTATTGAGCTTAAAAATTATGTTGGTGGTTCAAAAGCAGGTTCATCCGTTCTGTTATATGGAGTTATGCATATTCTATCCCATATTTTATTTTGGGTAGTGTCTGTTTTTCTGATCCTCTGGTTTGTACCGGCCAGTACATTGGTCAATGTCGCCTGTGCTGTGATTTTTGTGATGGCTATTGTCTGTACTTGGTTATTTACAAAATTCTATAAAAAGGGAATTACGGTTTCTTTATTGAGGGCTTTGTCAGGTTTGCCTTTGGTTGGAAAAAAAATCAATAACCTGCTGGAAGCGAAGTTCGAGACACTGAACGATGTTGATCAACAGGTGAAAAATTTATTTCAAAACCGGAGGGGCCGATTTTATACGGCTCTCTTCTGGGAGTTTGTCGCACGGGTAATTGGGTGTTTTGAAATTTATTTTATCGGTCTGGCCTTGGATATCAATATAGATTTTATCGATGCCATGATTATCAGTTCGGGTTCCTCACTATTTGCCAATCTCGTGTTTTTCTTCCCGATGCAATTGGGGACACGTGAAGGTGGGTTGGCGATGGCAGTGATGAGCATCGGCCTACCGGCTTCTGTCGGTATTTTTATGGGCATTGTGACCAGGATCAGAGAAATCGTTTGGATCATTATCGGTTTGGGCTGGATGAGTTTAGTTAAAAAGAAATAACAATGGATAAGTTTATAATTAAGGGAATTATTTTTGATTACGGTGGAACGTTGGATACAAATGGGGGGCACTGGGGAGCGGTAATATGGTCCGGCTACGAAAAGTATCAAGTTCCGGTCAACCTAAATTCATTTCAAGAAGCATATGCTTATGCCGAAAGGCAGATGGCGATTCAACCGATTATCAAACCGGAGTTTAACTTCTTGGAGGTGCTTAAAGCAAAATTGAAGGTGCAGTTTGAGTACCTTATTGCTGCTGGCTATGATCTGGAGAAGGAACAGGCCGATAAAATTGCGTTTGATGGTTATTCTCTAGCCAAAGATACGGTTGCCCGGGTAAAGCCGTTATTGGTTGCGCTAGGCGAGCAGTATCCTATTGTAATGGTTTCTAATTTCTATGGCAATCTAAAGGCTGTACTGGCTGATTTTGGTATTTTATCTTATTTTAAAGCGGTTGTTGAGTCAGCCGTCGTGGGCGTACGTAAACCAGACCCTGCGATTTATGCGCTCGGTGTAGAAGCAATGGGATTACCTGCTGCAGAGATCTTGGTCGTCGGTGATTCCTATAGTAAAGATATGGCTCCAGCTAAGGCTGTAGGTTGTCAGACACTATGGTTGAAAGGACAGACCTGGGGAGAAGATAAGTTGCAGGATATTTCTGCCGCGGATAGGCAATTTAAGACTATTTTTGATCTCCGTGATTTTGTTTAATCATGCTTTTTGACGAAATTCTTTAGGCGATATGCCTACATTTCGCTTAAAGAATTTCCCAAAAAAGGACTGGTCTGAAAAATGCAGTTGCTTCGCGATTTCTCCGATCGAAAGCCCTTGGCGGAGCAAGTATTTAGCCTCTTCCACCAGTACATTCTGTATTAATTCTATCGCTGACTTTCCTGTAAGTTCTTTTGTGATCACCGAGAGATGTTTTGGGGTGATACCAAGTTCTGAAGCATAAAACTGCACGGTATGGTCCTGACGAAAAGACTGTTTTAGCAGTAGGTAGAAATTGGCCAATATTTCTCTTTTTCGTGAGGGTACGAAAGGTATATTTTTGAAATTTTGACTTGCCAGGCGCGCAATTTCACAGAACAGCACTTCAGCCAGAGATTTGATAATCTTTGGTTTGAAAATATAATCATGCCCCTGTTTCTCGTAATGGATAAACTGTTTAAACAGATTGGACAAGTTTGTGGCATCCTGCATCGAAAGAGCGAAGACATGACTATTATCCAAGGCGAGTGATTTTTTTGTGAGCTCAAAAAAATCTTTTCGAAAGTCCAATTTGAAGATAAAATCTATGCTGAAGAAAATCAGATAAACTTCGCAGTCCCAAGATTTGGAAACAGATGCACCGTTAACTTTCGAGGATGGACTGGTCAAGAGCAGGTGATGCTGCCCGACCTGTACCCGCTCATCATTAATCATAAAAGATGTTTCCCCCTTTTTTATTAAACAGAGTGAATAAAGATTCTTGTTCGCCAATATAAGCTGCTGCTGCGGACTGAATACTGGCTTGGATCTGTTTCCTTTGATGTGAAAAGCAAAAAAATCTTTGTTGTTGAGGTGTTGATCTATGATGGGCATATTATTTCACAATAAAATCAAAATACGTTTTACGATAAGGTTCATCCTTTAGGGTGTAATGCCACCATTCTTTATCGTAGGCTTTAAAGCCAAATTTAGCCATGGCTTCACGAAGTATTTTGCGATTTTCTTTTTGTTTTGTTGTTAGATTTGAATAGTTGTGGTGGGAGATATCACCAAAGAAATCAAAGGGTGCTCCCATATCGAGTTCTTTCTTATTAGTGAGATCGATCAAAGTTAAGTCGACGGTACTACCTCGACTATGACCAGACTTGCTGGCAATAAAGCCCAGTTTAAATAAGTTTTTTTTATCTAACTGTGGATAGAACTCGCGCTTAGCGATGGTATCGTTGATAACCAGTGACCAAGCTTTGAAATGATCAACAGCCCGTTGCGGACGATAGGCGTCGAATATTTTTAATGCCAGACCTTGTTTGTTCAGATGTTTTTCGACTTGTTGTAGGGCCAATGCGGCACGCTTGGTCAGGATGGCGACTGGTTTTTCATAGCCGTGAACAGGGCGGCCCGTAAAGTTATGGCTTCCAAAGTAACGCATATCCAGACTAATTGTTGGAATAAATTCTTTTACATAGGCGAAGTTTTGCGGCATTTTTTGCTGGGCTTTCAATTGGAAGGCAAAAAATACAAGACTAATGGACAGACAAAAATTGAGTTTCATGGGTTGAAGATACAACTTTAGATGCTCAATTCCAGCATCGAGATGTCAGCTACATAGCCCTTATGGCCAGTAATAAGGATGGTAAATGCGCAAACCCTCAGGCAATGAAGACCTGAGGGGTGTCGGGACTTATCTTAATGATCCGTTATTTTCTTTTTTAAGTATTTGTAGATCTCAATCTGTGAGCGACAGGGATCCTTTTTATTTTCAACATAATGATTGCTCAAGGAATTGTTCAGCATACGAGCCTTGACGTTGTCATTGAGCTGTATGTAAAGCATTTCCTTGAGGTCTTCCTTGATCTTCTTACTCGTGATTTTTACAGCGGCTTCAATACGGTGATCTAGATTTCGGGTCATCCAATCTGCTGAGGAGATATACATCAGCTCTTTACCGGCATTATAAAAATACATGACCCTTGCATGCTCGAGATATTCATCCACGATTGAAATCGCATTCATGGGTAATTTAAATGTTTTTTGGTTCGTCGCACAATAAATTCCCCGAATAATCAGATCTATTTTAACCCCGGCGTTTGCTGCATCATAGAGCTTTTTAATCATGTCTTTGTCGCTCAGTGAGTTTACTTTGATAATGATGGATGCTTTTCGGCCAGCTTTGGCTTCAGCTATTTCCAGATCGATAAAATGCAGCAGTTCCCTGCGCATATCGATAGGACAGATCAATAAACTTTTACAGTTTTTGATTATGTCAGCTGGGTTGGATTTGGGCCGTCTGAGATAGTTGAACACTTTATTGATGTCAGCGATGACATCCCTATTGCTGGTCAAGAGACAATAATCTCCATATAATTTAGCTGTTTTCTCATTGATATTTCCTGTACTGACAAAACCATACTGAATGGTTTTTGCACCTGTCCGTTTTTTAATGACACATAATTTGGCGTGTACTTTTTTATTGGGAATACCTGTAAGTACTTTAATTCCTTCAAGTTCTAGCTTCTCTTTCCAGTCCAGGTTATTCTCTTCATCAAATCGTGCGCGCAGTTCAAGCATGACCGTTACTTCCTTTCCATTTCGTGCAGCATTGATCAACGCATTGGCGACCTTAGAATTCGAAGCCAAGCGGTAGGCGGTAATTTGTATTGTTTTTACATCCGGATCCATTGCTGCTTCGCGTAATAAATCGATGATCGGCCGAAACTCATGGTAAGGAAAAGACAGGAGTACATCCTTTTTTAATACAGTATCGGTGACTCGCTCATAGTTTTGAAAATAGGGATGTGGGAATGAAGTTCGTTCCTGCGGCTGATAATAAGACTTAAATACATTCGGAAAGTCCATAAAATGTTTAAAATTATGGATCTTCTGTCCGGGTATGATACTGTCTTTTTTTGATAGGTTGAGCTTTTTGATCAGAAACTCCACGAGTTTTGGATTCATCTCCTGATCAAAAATAAAACGTGTCGGTTTACCTTTACGCCTATTCTTGACCCCCTTACTTATTTTTTCGACCAACGTTGTATTGATGTCGTTGTCGATATCAAATTCAGCATCTTTTGTGACTTTAAACACATGTGCATGGAAAACATCAAAGCCAAAATAGGAGAATATCAACGGAAGATTGAACTTGATGACATCTTCGAGAAGGATAATATGTTTTTCATCCTTTGGTGCAGGCAACTGGACGAAGCGTCCATTTTGGCTCGTAGGGATTTCAATTAAAGCAAACTTAGTTTCATATTGCCATTCACTTTTCCCCATGGCAATACCCAGATAGAGGCTCTTATCACGGATATAAGGCATTGGACGGACATCATCGAGGATCAGAGGGATGACATTTGATTCCACATCATCCTGATAATACTCGCTGACAAATTTTTGTTGTTCCGGACTTAGTTCTTCACTCGTTTTGATAAAGACATTTTGCTTGGCCATCTCCTTTTGGATTCGGTTCCAGGTATTGTCAAATTTCTTTTGCTGTTTGATTACGCGGACATTGAGCTCTTCCAAAATCAACTGCGGATCTTCATAAAAAGATTGATTGGCACTTTTGTCTTTGAGGTCAATAGCACGTTTGAGCCCGGCAACCCGAACACGGAAAAATTCATCCAGGTTATTGGAAAATATACCTAAAAATTTGATCCTTAAGGGTAAAGGAACAGACTCATCTGCAGCTTCTTGCAATACCCTGCCATTAAAGCTTAACCAACTGATATCTCTAGGAATAAATTTTTTCGCCATAGCTAAATATACATAAATTTCAGATGCAAAACTAGAGCTATGGATGCGATAAACGAACTTTTTCGTGTTAAAGAATTATTAATTTATTTTTTCTTCATCTTGCCCAAAAAAATACCCCAAAAAGTGCGAAACTTTTTGGGGTAAATAGCAATCTTATACCTGACTATTTCTTTTTCCCGTATTTTTTGGAGATCTGAATCGCTTTATATTTGCTACTGTCAAAATGTGGGGCATCAATTGTCAGGCTTGTTGGATAAGGAGCCGTACGATCGAAAAAATATACAGTTGTTGTACTACCGTAATCATTGACCGGAAGTAGCTCCAGACAGCCCGTGTAATCTGCATTCAACACATCACCTACTGTAACGGCATAGATGCGGATAATTCCACCTTTATTTTGTTCATTCCTGACAAAAGCAACTTCTTTAAACCCGCCGGGAAGATCTTCTATACTTTTCTGATTGAAAGTATCTTTTAAAATAAAACCCAACAGCACTAAAATCGGGATGACCAAAAGCCACACCTTTTTATTCTTCTTCATTAAAATACGCTTAAATAGTAATGTTTATCTCCAATAATTTATAAAATTCTTTGAGGATAGCCTGATGTCCCGGCCAAGCAGGAGAGGTCACCAGATTTCCATCCACAATAGCTTGGTCAGCTGGAATATTTTTCCAAGTTCCGCCTGCCAGTTCAATATCTGGTCCCACTGCTACATAGGCAGTCAATGTACGTCCTGTCAAAACTTTTGCCGCTGTCAATACCTGAATTCCATGACAGATTGCTGCGACAGGTTTATTCTTTTCAAAGAAATGTTTTGTAATCTCCAATACGCGTTGATTAAGGCGGATATATTCCGCCGAACGACCACCCGCGATATAGAGTCCATCGTATTCTTCGGGATTAACCTGATCAAAATCCTTATTGATCGCAAAATTATGTCCCCGTAGTTCCTTATACGTTTGGTCGCCAGTAAAATCATGTACAGCAGTAGGTACGACATCACCCTTTTTTCGATCGGGGGCGATGGCATCAACTGTTATTCCTATTGATCCCATTGCTTGAAATGGAACCATTGCTTCGTAGTCTTCTACAAAATCTCCAACCAGTAATAATATTTTTTTTGCCATATCAAAAACCTCTTTTAATAGGTTTTGAATTTACGTATTAAAAGAGGTTTTCACAATGATTATTTGTTAATCTTTTGTTAACCTTGGACAGCCAATTTCTCTGCAAGGAGACGTTTAGTCTTACGTACTTTCGCTTCGAGCTGGCTTCTTAAAGTTGGATTGATAATACCTTTTCCTTCTTCAAAGTTTTTATGGAATTCAGGAAGGGAGAATGAATCCAGGATTTCAGCACCGTCCCACGTGATTCTATTGACTGCTGCATTTAATACAGTGGATCCACCCATCGGTCCGGGAGCAGTTGCCAGTAAGAAAACTGGTTTGCCATTGAACGTTTTGCGATTTGGGATGCGCGAAACCCAGTCTACAATATTTTTGTAGGCTGAAGTGTAGGATCCGTTGTGTTCTGCCAATGAAATGAGCAGGAAATCTGCCGCATCCATCTTCGCGGCAAAATCATGGGCCAACTGTGGAATACCCAATTCTACTTCCTTATCATAAGAATAAATAGGCATTTCGAAATGATTGAGATCAAGGAGCTCTATGCTGTCATCCGCTTCTTTATAATATTTCGAGGTACTCGTTACAAAGATTTTGTTGATAGAGTTTTTATTACTTGTTCCTGCAAATGCTAGTATTTTCATCTGTGTATAAGTTTTTAATTTTTAAACTGGTCAAACTTACAACATAATCATAAAAAAAATGTCAGTCGAATGTCTGCTGAGGGCATAATATCACATTTATTGATCTAGGTCAATTAAAAACAAACCGTTGGTACATCCCCAGCAGCCCCGTGAGTCCGCCTGTGTGCACTACCAGCAGTTGATCAGCGGGTGTGAAATAATCCTTTCTGATCAGATCATCCACGGCATAGAGCAATTTTCCGGTATAGGTGGGTTCGATCATGATGCCTGTGCTGGCAATAAAATGCTGGGTGAATGCGAGGAGATCCGGTGTTGTTTTGGCATAGCCGCCAAAATGATAATCCAGATGCAAAATAGGGGGCGGAAGGTGGGGGTAAAGCTGGGCGACCTCGTCATTGATAAAACCGCCATTCTTTAGTACAGGTACGCCATGTACCTGTGTGAAAAGATCTTTTTTATCAATTGCGTTAGCAATTCCGGCAAGGGTGGTTCCGGTACCACAGGCCGTAAAGATATGTTGGTAATCCTGTTGGAGTTCATCGACAAGTTCGGCACATCCTTTGGCGCCTAGGAGGCCGTAACCGCCTTCGTGGATATAGAAAGTTGTTGGGTCCTGATCGAAATACATACGATAGAGCTGCTCCTTGTCCCGATAGGAATCGCGGTCCACATAAATAAGTTGCATGCCAAATAATTGACACATGGTCAGAACAGGGTTGTTAGCCTGTTCATCACCTCTGACAAAAGCTGTTGTTTTGAACCGGAAAGTAGCTCCTGCGCAAGCAGTCGCCAATAGATGGTTGCTCCATGCACCTCCAAAAGTAACGATATGATTTTTCTGAAGCTGTAAAGCCTCCTGAAGATTGTATTTCAATTTTCTCCATTTATTACCTGAAATGAAGGGGTGGATCAGGTCATCCCGCTTCAGCGTCACCTTGATATGCTTTTTTTCCCATAGAGGTAACGTGATTTCTGTTTCGGGGCTATGGATTTTGAATGACAACATAACATTAAATGAAAACAAAGTTAACGAAAATTGTTTCATTTGGTTTATTTTTGTAGCATGACCGAACAAATGGGATCGCAAGATCAAGAAGAACAAGAGTTATTTGAACATCTACGAATTGAAGTGGATAAGGGGCAAGCTTTACTCCGTATTGATAAATATCTGATGAATAGGGTGGAAAATGCGACAAGAAGTAAAATTCAGCATGCCATTGAAGCAGGTTCTGTCATGGTCAATGGAAAAGAGATCAAGGCGAGTTATAAAGTCAGACCGGATGATGTCATTACTTTGGTATTGCCCGATCCACCACGTGACAATGAAGTTTATCCAGAAGATATTCCCCTGGATATAAAATATGAAGACGATGATGTATTAATTGTCAATAAAGAAGCGGGGATGGTGGTGCATCCGGGCTATAATAATTATACGGGTACTTTGGTCAATGCATTGACTTACCATATACAGCAGCTGCCGCAGTTGCCTGGAAATTCAGACCGTCCAGGGCTAGTACACCGGATAGACAAAGATACTTCAGGATTATTGGTGATTGCCAAGAATGAAAAATCGATGGCATTTTTGGCTAAACAGTTTTTTGACCATAGTATCACCCGCAAATACATTGCGCTGGTATGGGGAGATCTGAAGGAAGACGGAACGATTACGGGATATATTGGTCGTCATTTGAAAGATAGGCGTATCATGGCCATGTACGATAGCGAAGATAAAGGGAGGTGGTCTGTGACGCACTACAAAGTGCTGGAACGATTAGGCTACGTGACCATGATCGAATGTCAGCTGGAGACGGGCCGTACGCATCAAATCCGGACCCACATGCAGTCTATTGGCCATCCATTGTTTAATGACGCAATGTATGGTGGCGATAAGATATTAAAAGGGACTGTATTTTCAAAGTATAAGCAATTTGTGGACAATTGCTTCGCCCTGCTTCCACGTCAGGCGCTCCATGCACAGGTATTGGGATTTATTCATCCAACTACAAAAGAAAATATGTATTTTGAGGTACCATATCCCGAAGATTTTCGTTTAGCTTTAGAAAAGTGGCGCGGTTACGCCGCAAATTCCATGGCTGTAGAAAATGATTAAAATTTAGAAAATAAACAAAGATGCCGACAAACTATATCAATTTTAATGGCAATGTAGTGCCGGAAGAACAGGAAATATTTAGCATAGAAAATAGAGGCTTTCGCTATGGTGATGGTTTGTTTGAAACCATGTTGTATAAGGATGGTGATATCCGTTTTCTGAATTTTCACGTAGTGCGCTTACAGCAGGGAATGGAATTGATACATCTTGATGATGCAAATCTTTTCGATGAATTTTTTATTCGTTCAAGATCAGAGGAACTGATTCGTAAGAATAATATGTTGGGACAGCAGGTTCGCATTCGACTGATTATATTCCGAATGGGTGGGGGGCTATACAGCCCAACGACAAACAAACCGGGATTTGTCTTGCAGGTACAGCGTATAGAACCCAATCTGAGGGATAAGAAAGTCGGTCTGATTGTGGGCTTATATAGTGAGTTTAAAAAACCTTATAGTGACTTGTCAAGATTAAAATCACTCAATTCACAAATTTATGTGCTGGCGGGTATATACAAGAAAAAAATGGCCTTTGATGATGTGTTGATTTTAAATCAGGAGGGCTACCTTTGTGAGTCTCTGACTTCCAATATCTTTGTGTATTATGAGAAAATACTTTATACGCCTGCGCTTTCTGAAGGTTGTATTGAAGGAGTCATGCGTCGAGTTGTGATGGATATGGCCAGGGCGGAAGGGATTGAAGTAGTGGAGGCGCAGATTAGCCCCGAGATCATGAAAAGGGCAGATGAAATTTTCTGTACAAATGCGGTACAAGGGGTCCAATGGGTCATGGGCTATAAACAAAAACGCTATTTCAATAAGATATCACGTATATTGCAGGACAAACTGTTAAGTTGGAATTACGATTCAAACGAGGAGCAAAATTAAGCTTGCACAAATAAATAACAAAGACAAAAGGCCAAGCGATTAATCTTGGCCTTTTGTGTGTACGATTCGGATGATCCAATGTTCAAAAGCTCTTTTGAAGCTGAGTAAAAAATCTTTTGTTTTCTGGAGTTCGATTTTTCCATTTTCACCGATACAGTCTTTTATATTTCCGAGATATGCTTCCGGCTGCTGCATAGGATAAATATTAACAAATACCAGTGACTGCCGTATGTGATGATTTGCTCCGAACGCCCCGTAAGCTCCCGTTGAAGAGGAGATAATAGCGCCGGGTTTGCCATCCCATTTATTTTTACCATAAGGTCGGGATCCCACATCTATAGCGTTTTTTAAGACGGCGGGGACGGAGCGATTATATTCAGGTGTTATAAAAAGAACTGCATCAAGTGCAGCGATTTCTTTTCGAAAGCGGACATAACTTTCAGGTGGGTTGCCTTCATCATCAAAATCTTGATTATATAAGGGAAGATCACCAATTTCGATCACCCGATAGTTAAACTTGTTAGCCGGTTGTTCGCAGATAAACGCCGCTATTTTTTTATTATAGGATTGTTTCCTTAAGCTGCCGACGATGATTCCAATGTTGTAAGTATTCATTCCAAATTCCAGTTAATGTATGAAAAGTACTATTGGTTGAACAATTTGTATCCCAAAAAGTTTCCCTGTAAAATAAGATGAAGTTAAAACTAAGCTGTTTATGCTGAATAAGTTAAGTTTTTGTTAACAAAAATTAACATTTATCTTTTAATCTTTTGCATACAGTTTGTGTCGTAATGTAAAGAAGAAATTACAAAACTAAGGGAGGAGCTACTTATGAAAAAATTGTTGTACACCGCTGCTATTGTTGCAGGACTTTTCGTGACAGGGAAGGCAGATGCACAGGTAAGCATTAGCGTAAATATCGGAAGTCAGCCAAGCTGGGGACCAGTAGGTTATGATTATGCTCGTTATTATTATATTCCTGAATATAATATGTATTATGATGTGCCTGCAAGATGTTATGTTTATTACGATAATGGTGGCTGGATACGAAGAGCAAGCTTGCCGAGAAGATATCGACATTATGATTTTTATCGAGCACATAAAGTTGTGATCAATGATCGTAATCCTTGGCATCATCATGACCGTTATAGAAGTAGATACGGTCACTCACGTGGTAGACAGGTGTCTATCCGTGATAGTCATCACCGGCGCAGCGGTTACTCTTTCGCAAGTGAGCGTAGTGTAAGGCGGAGTCACTCCTGGAAAGAAAGTAGAAGAGATTATGATAGAGGTAGAGGGCATGGACGTGGACACGATCATGGGCATGGAGGAAGGCACAGAGATTAGTTGGATGAAGAAGTGTCCATTTTGAGTATCTTAATCGTTTAATAAGAAAGGGCCTACCTTGTGGTAGGTTCTTTTTTTATGTTATTATTTTGATAAAACATAGTATTCGCTCCGCTCCGTGTGCCTTTGCCTATGCTATAATTTTATAACATGATGTTCAATAAAATATAGTGGGACGAATAAATCGAAAGATATAACACGCTGATTCGTGAAAATAATCTTAATTTTGCGACATGAACATGCTAAACAACTTAAAAGGGCGGATTTTGCATGTTTGAGATAGAATGTGACCTGTAAGTTAATTTTTGTAATGGGAAAAGTAATTAAATCAAGCCTGATATGGATGAGTTTGGGAATGACCGCGTTGGGACTAGGGTCTTGTAATCAAAATAGCGGCAAAAAAGAAGAGAAAAATGTTACTGTCGATTCTGTACAGCACAGGAAAGATAGTCTAATTGTTGTGCAGGATTCTATTACAAAAGTGGATTCGCTACGTAAGGATTCCATTACCAAAATAGAGGCGGATGTTTCTTATACTGGTGCTAAAGATACCACAGTTTTATTGACAGATTCTGTTTCACCGCGATATATTTACCTTACTTTTGATGATGGCCCGCTTAATGGTAGCCAATATTTAGATTCTATCGCTACGGCCAAAGGCATTAAAATCAATGCGTTTTTGATTGGCGCTCATGACAAGATGAGTAAAAAACTGCATGGTTTTACGGAGCGTTATAAAAATAATCCGTTGGTTGATTGCTATAATCATAGTTACTGGCATGCACATGATAAGTATACTACATTTTACTCAAATCCACAGACGGCATTTGAAGATTTCGAATTGGCAGAACAGTCTCTGGGCTTGCAGCATAAAATTGTTAGACTTCCGGGGCGAAATATCTGGTATGTAGGTGACCGTAAAAAGGTTGACCTGAAAAGCGGTGCTTCTACGGCCGAGCTTTTACATCAAAATGGTTATAAAGTTATGGGCTGGGACTGTGAATGGAAAATTAATGGGGTGACCGGTAAACCAGATTTAACGGTCAATCAGCTGTATACGCAGATGAAAAACTTACTTCGGAAAGGTACGTCTTATACAAAAAATAATGTGGTACTTTTGACACACGATAATATGTACCAAACAAAAAAGGGGCAAAAATTATTGTCAGATTTGATTGACAGCTTAAAACAGCATCCAAACTATCGTTTTGAGTTTATGCGTAATTATCCAAAGTAGAGCATTTGTGCTATTTATTATTATTTAGCCCCAAACTAATCGTCTTTCGAAACTAGTTTGGGGCTAAATTTATAAGTGGAAGGCTATTTTTTCTTAATTTTGTTTGCGTAGGTATTTTGTCAATATGACGATGGTCTGGCCTTCTATTTTTCCTTCAATCTGCTCAATATTATCAGCTACTAAACGGATATTTTTGACCACGGTACCTAAGGTCGCTTTCAGTGAAGAACCTTTTACATCCAGTGTTTTTGTCAATACAACGGTATCACCCTCCAATAGTCTTTGACCAATGCTATCTTCATGAAAGGAAACATAGCCATCATTTTCATGATCACCGGTTTTCTTTGCCTCCGCTAACGTTTTATCATCAAGATAGAGGATATCGAGTGCTTCGGAAGCCCAGCCTTCATTTTTCAGACGACTTAACATACGCCAGCAGACAATTTGTATGGCAGGTATTTCTGACCACATGGCGTTAGGCAAGAATTTCCAATCTTCCGGATTTAATTGCTCCGTTTTGTTGAGCTGGTTGGCCAAGGTTGCTGAAATCAGTAGGGTGTTATCCAAAGTAGAACTGGTTTCTGGTGGTAAAATATAGGTTACTACATCCGTTTCAGCGCCTGTCAGCTCACATTTTCCTCCAGCCCGCGCGAGTAATTGTTCTTCTAATTTCATATCTGTTTCTATAAAAGCCCAAAAATAAGAATATAAATTGTAGTAAGTCTTAACACTTGAAATAAAGCTTGTTTTTTGGAAAAAAATGGGACTTACCGCCATATTGGTATTGAATTTGTACACTAACGAGATTGGAAAAGATTATTAACTGAAATAAGAATATAGCATATGAAATGGCAAGGAGGTAAACAAAGTGGCAATTTTGAGGATCGTAGGGGGATGTCTGGTGGTGGAAAGATTGCATTGGGCGGTATTGGTGGGATCATCGTATTGGTCATTGGTTTTCTGATGGGGGGAGATCCCATGCAGTTGTTGCAGCAGGCGCAAAATATGGGTACACAGACGGAGCAGTCCGGACAGCCGCGCGACCTAAATCCTGAAGAAAAGAGGCTGACAGAGTTTTCCCTGACCGTACTTCAGAGTACAGAAGATGTCTGGGCCAAATTATTTAAGGAACAAATGCAGCAAAATTATACGCCCGCTACCTTGGTTTTTTACGATGGTGGTACACAAACAGATGGTTGTGGAATGGGACAGGCTTCATATGGCCCGTTTTATTGCCCCGGAGATCAGAAAATCTATCTGGACCTGACTTTTAACCGTGAACTTTCAGATAAGTTCGGAGCGAAGGGCGAATTTGCCATGGCCTATGTGATTGCGCATGAGGTAGGACACCATATTCAGCAACTGGTGGGATTGTTACCTAAAACGAATCAAGCCCGGAGTAAACTAAGTGAGAGCGAAAATAACAAGATATCGGTTATGACAGAACTTCAGGCCGATTTCTATGCTGGAGTGTGGGCACATTATCTCAATGAATATACGGATATAAAAATAGATTATAACGATATTATGGATGGAATGAAAGCAGCAGAAGCAGTAGGTGACGATAAGTTACAGACCGCCGCACAGGGGTATGCCGTCCCAGAGTCTTTTACTCATGGAACCTCAGCACAACGTATGGCCTGGTTTAAGAAAGGATATGACTCTGGCGATATGCGTGCAGGAAATACATTTGAAGATCCAAGTCTGAGATAATAAAGAACGGGTTGCTGGATAATTTTATCTATAAATAAGAGAAGCATTATATTGAACTGCACCCTACAAGTCGGACAAAACTTTTAGGGTGTTTTTATTGAACTAATAAATTGCAGCCCCGAATATCGCTTTGGTCAAAGCGCCCCAATATCTCAAATGAGCCATCTTGATATACCTTTCCTAAATCCTGTGTTGCAATAAATGAGCAGGAATACCGATTGGCCAGGTCGATGACATTAATGCCGCCTGTGCTGTCGAAGGAGATTAAACTCAGCGGATCATTTGTATCACGTATTAGCACTTTCATCCATTTTGGTAAATGGAAAATTCCCTGCCCCGAAGAGTAGCCCTGTGACAGCAATTCGGTCATGCCATATTCTGAGTGGATCCCACTGATCTTGAAGGCATCTTCAAGCAGCCGGTGGATCTCCTGTTTGACCATTTCTTTACGTTTACCTTTCATTCCGCCCGTTTCCATAATAATGAGTTCCGGAAAGTCAAAAGCATATTGCTCAATAAAATCAAGCAAGGCATAGGTGACGCCGAAAAGGATGGTTTTGGTTCCGTTATTTTTTAATTGGACAAGTGTATTATATAATTCCTGATGATTGTAGAGGAAATAATTGGTCTCCACTTGCTTACTTTGTCTCATCAAGTCATCGATCATATAGATCAAGGAGGAACCACTTCTTTCCAGATAGGACGGCAGTAGGGCTAAAATAGCGATATCTGTAATTGGTCCGTAAAAATCTTCAAATATACGGCGAAAAGTACGCTCGTAGATGGATACATCAGCAATAAGGTGCTTAGAAGTGACCATGCCCGTTGTTCCTGAACTTGAAAATACAATTTGAGGGGTCATTCCGGTAGCCAGTACTTTTTGTGTTTTAAAAAATTCGATTGGGAGGAAGGGGATGTCCGTATAATGCTGGACTTGATTTTTTTCTTTGCCTATTAGCGAAACATAGTCGCGGTAGACCTGACAATGCTGCAGCTGGAAGTGATAAGTATCCAAACAACGTTGATTAAAATCGTCTTCCGTTTGAATTTCAAGAAAATCCGTCCAATTCGTCATAGCATTTAAATTTGTTGGACAAAATTAGCTAAAATTTAGAAATATTGAGTAGAAAAGCCGGAGCCGGCAGTCGTAATAATATAAATGCGCCTGCTGCTGAATTCCAGCAGCAGGCGCATTTATGTTGAAAGCTGTATGCTACAGCATACCACCGTCAACAGGAAGAACCTGTCCAGTTACGTATGCGGATAAATCAGATGCAAGGTATAGGCATGCATTGGCAACATCTTCTGGAGATCCGGCGCGTTTCAATGGAATTCCTGCTTCCCATGTTGCTATCACTTTAGGGTCTAATATATCTGTCATTTCCGTACGGATAAATCCTGGAGCAACCACGTTCGCGCGAATATTGCGAGAACCTAATTCTTTCGCAATGGATTTGGTGAATCCTATAATACCTGCTTTGGAAGCAGCATAATTTGATTGACCAGCATTTCCCTGAACGCCAACAACGGAAGACATGTTGATGAAAGAGCCTTTACGGTTTTTCATCATTATTTTTGAGGCCGCTTTTGTTACATTAAATACGGATTTCAAGTTAACGTTCAATACATCATCCCAGTTTTCTTCTGTCATACGCATAAGCAGACCATCCTTTGTGATGCCGGCATTATTGACTACAATATCCAGGCTTCCGAAATCTGCAACGATTGCGTTGACCAGTTGTTCTGCTTCTTCAAATTTTGAAGCATCAGAACGATAGCCGATTACTTTTGTTCCGTAGGCTTGAAGCTCTTTTTCCAGCGCTTGTCCCTTTTCTACAGACGAAAGGTAAGTGAAAGCGACATTGGCACCGTGTTGTGCAAACACTTCGGCAATTTTTCTTCCAATTCCTTTTGATGCTCCAGTTACCAAAGCAATTTTTCCTTCAAGTAGTTTCATATAAGAGTGTAATGTTATTCGTTGATGTTTTTGCAAAAATGTTAAAACTATATTATAACACAAAATCTTTCGATAAATAAGGATTCAAAACGCGCCAAGTGGTGGTGTGATTTGCGGCTATTCATGGCCGGCAGAATAGGCGATATCATGTGTATGGTGTTTGGAGATGAGAAAAGTGAAATTTTGCCAACACTTAGGATTATTTTAATAAATCAATGGTATTTTTGAATAAGTGTTCCTAAAAAGTACAGTTTTTTGACAAAAGACTTGGGCGTTTACCAAAAACTATATTAAATTTGCATCAATCACAAAAACATGAGCAAAAAATCAAATAAAGAAGTTGACGTTGTTCTAATCGGCGCCGGTATTATGAGTGCTACTTTGGGTACACTAATCAATGAATTAAGCCCAGACGTTAATATTGAAATTCTTGAGCGTTTGGATGTTGTGGCGGCTGAGAGCTCTGACGCTTGGAATAATGCTGGCACAGGCCACTCGGCCTTGTGCGAATTGAATTATACACCGGAACAAAAAGATGGTTCGGTAAAAGTTGATAAAGCTGTTAAAATTGCAGAGCAATTCGAAGTATCGAAGCAGTTTTGGTCGTACTTGGTTGATAAAGGAATTATTGCCCAACCGGAGAATTTTATCCGCAGCATTCCACACATGAGTGCGGTTTTTGGTGAAAAAGATGTGAAATTCCTGAAGACAAGATGGGAGACGATGAATACCCAGACTTTGTTTAAGGGCATGGAATATACCGAAGATGCAGAACTCTTGAAATCATGGATTCCTTTGATGATGGAAGGGCGGGATGCAAGTGAGAAAATTGCTGCGACCAAGATGGATTTAGGTACTGACGTGAATTTCGGTTCATTGACACGTGATTTGATTAACAATCTGGCAAACAAAGAAAATATTTCAATTTCCTTAAACCATGAAGTTGTTGATATCGACCGTGAGGATGATGGCCGTTGGGAAATCGAAGTGAAGGATCTGAAAACAGGGAAAAAGAGAGAGCTAAAAGCGAAGTTTGTTTTTATAGGCGCTGGCGGGCACTCCTTGTTGTTGTTGGAGAAATCGGGTATCCCAGAAGCGAAAGGTTATGGTGGATTTCCTGTGGGGGGACAATGGTTGAGATGCGTAAACGAAGATATTATCAATACGCATCATGCTAAAGTCTATGGTAAAGCATCTGTTGGTGCTCCACCGATGTCTGTACCACATTTGGATACACGTTACATCGATGGTAAGCAAGCTTTACTTTTCGGTCCATATGCTGGTTTCTCGACCAAATTTTTGAAACAGGGTTCTTATTTTGATTTGCCGGCTTCAATCAAATTATCCAATATCCGTCCGATGTTATCCGCGGGACTTGATAATTTGCCATTGACCAAATATCTCATTACAGAGGTTATGAAATCTCCTAAAGATAAATTGGAATCGCTGAAACAATTTATGCCAACCGCTAAATTAGAAGATTGGGTTATTGAAAAAGCTGGCCAACGTGTACAGGTGATTAAAAAAGATGAGAAAAAAGGGGGGATTTTAGAGTTTGGTACCGAAGTGGTATCGAGTGCAGATGGTTCTATCGCAGCCTTATTGGGCGCGTCGCCAGGTGCATCTACTTCGGTGGCGATCATGATCAGTCTCTTAAAGAAATGTTTCCCTGAGCGTGCTAAATCAGATGAATACCGCAAAAAACTGCGCGAGATGATTCCTTCACATGGTAAGTCATTAAATGATGATGCTGAGCTTTGCCGTGAAACTCGTATCCGTACGCATAAAACATTGAAATTAATTGATATAGATTAATTTCAATAAACAATATACTTATGGGGTGCTCGGAAATGACTATGTCATCCGGGCTGAGATTATACCCAATAAAGGCGATTGTACGGCCTTGTACAATCGCTTTTATATACCTGATCCGGGTAATGCTGGCGTAGGGATTTTAATTTCAATAAAAACATCCGTTTTTCCGCTCGTAAGTTTATTATGTAATTACACAAAATAATAAACATTTGAATGACTTCTGAGACAATTTTCGAAGCTTTTATTAAACAAATACAACAGGCCACAATAGCCGAATGGCTGGGGGTCTGTTTTGGTATCCTGCAGGTTTGGTTTTCGCGACAGAATAAATCGGTCAATTACCTCTTTGGGATTATAGGTATCATTATCTCGGTATATGTTTTATTCCATGCAAAATTATACGCCGAAATATTGTTGCATCTGTATTATCTTGTCATGAGTGTTTATGGCTGGATCTACTGGAAATATAGCAGTGATAATATAGTGCCGATCAGTCGTAGTACAGTCAGCGATTGGCAGATCGTTGGTTTTATCTGTGTGGCAGGTTTTCTGTCGTTCTATTTTGGTCTGGTGCATTTAACTGATTCAGATGTTCCGCTATGGGACTCCTTTGTTTCCTGCACAGCATGGGCGGGGATGTGGCTGCTGGCGAAACGTAAACTTGAAAATTGGATTTTGCTTAACATCAGCAATCTGATGGCGATTCCTTTGCTGATGCACAAGGGTTTATTCCTGTATGCTGCTTTAACCTTATTTTTATTTGTGATGGCTTTTAGTGGGTATTTTAATTGGCGGAGAATATTAAGTGATGAAAAGAAATATGCAACTGATTGATGGGGATATCGCTGTTCTTAAGGACCAGCAACGCAAAGGAATTCAGCAAAAGAGTTTGTCTAATGAGCAGCTTGAGCTAATATACCGGAACAAGTGGTTTAAAATCTGGGTACCACAATCTTTGAATGGCCTGGGGCTGGATTTGGTCAGTGGGCTTTCTTTGTTGAAGGAGCTGGCTTATCATGATGGGGGATTGGCGTGGACAGTAACTTTATGTGCCGGTGCGAATCTTTTTACTGGCTTTATTGATCCAGCGGTCGGACAGGATATTTTCAACTCAAAAACGGTATGTTTTGGCGGCAGTGGTCAGGTTGCTGGTGTGGCTGAACGTGAGGGTAAATCTTATCGCCTGAAAGGGCTTTGGAAATATGCTACCGGAGCTCCCCACTTGACACACTTTACCTTGAACGCCTATATTCAGGAGGATGGAAAGCCGCTATTGGATGAGGGGGGAGACCCACTTGTAAAATCGTTCTTTGTGGCGCGTGAATTTGTATTGATTCATTATGATTGGGATACATTTGGCCTGGAGGCGACAGCATCGCATTCCTTTTCGCTAGACAATATACGGGTGGATGAGCATCAGTCATTTTTTATCGATGCCTCAAAAAGTACACGGACGGAGCTACTCTACCAATACCCTTTTATGCCGTTTGCAGAGTTGACCTTACTGGTAAACTTTATGGGGATGTATCATCGGTTTTTGGATTTGATCGAGAAGTTATTTGTATTGAAGTCTAATGGTGGGAGATGGGAAAGCGCGGAAAGTAAAGCTGCTTTTCGGATGTTGGATGAAATGCAGCAGGACTATACAGCTAGGGAAAATAGTATCATGGAGCTTGCTGTTCGATCTTGGGATAATCTTGAGAATGAAGCTGATAATACCACTTTATATGAGCGTATAGCAATGGAAAGTAGAGACTTTGTGGAGATTATTCTATCTAATGTCATTAAACTCTATCCCCATACGGGGATTTCGGGCGCAAAAACTGACAATGAAATCAATATTTTATTTCGGAATATATTTACGGCATCTCAGCATAAATTGCTGCAAAAGAATTTGTCCTAAATTTGGGGCTAGACAAGCATGCTAGCAATAGAATGTTAGCTGGAGATACTTGAAGAACTTGGAGTTATAGTTGTTAAATAAAAAAGACGATCAATTGATCGTCTTTTTTATTGTTAAATAGGATGTGTTCCCGGCGGGGGTCGAACCCACATCGTCAGAACCGGAATCTGAAATTCTATCCATTGAACTACGGGAACGTGTCGCAAAGATATACTATTTTCCAGATCTTACAAATAATCTTTGCGATAAAATTTAAACTTTTGAACGGGGAATTTCAGCAGCATGGCCATCCTTGTTTTAGCCGCCCAGCTTTTATAATTTATGCCATTCCGATTTTCTGACCTAACTTTTTGTCTATTAGTAATATGTATTCATGGTTGCGTTTAAGTTGTGCTGCACTGTTTGCTCGGGTGCTTTATTCGGACTGCAAATTCCATTGGGTAGGGTGGCAAAAAATATCATTGCATTTGGCACAACAACCGTTTTAAACTTATGTATTGATTTACCCAACCGATAACAGATTAAGATCTGGGATGGTATTGCGTGATGATGGAATGGAGGTAATCCCGATCGATATGTGTATATATTTCAGTCGTTGTAATGCTTTCATGCCCCAACATATCTTGTACAGCCCTTAGATCAGCACCGCCTTCAACGAGGTGAGAGGCAAAGCTATGTCTAAATGTATGGGGGCTAACCGTCTTTTGCAATCCAATTTTTTGAGCAAGTTCCTTAATGATCAGAAAGATCATCACCCTAGATAAAGCCGAACCTCTTCTGTTCAGAAATACAATGTCCTCATTCCCATCTTTGATTTTAATATGTGGTCTAACGGAATCCAAATAGAGCCTCAAGTGTTTGATCGCCTGCTGACCGATGGGAATCAGTCGTTCTTTACTGCCTTTGCCTTCCACTTTGATAAATTCTACATCGAGAAACAAATTGGATATTTTGAGGTTGACGAGTTCGGATACCCGCAGTCCACAACCATATAATACTTCAATAATTGTTTTATTGCGTTCGCCCTCCGTGCTGGAAAGATCTATGGCTGCAATCAATTGGTCAATTTCATGAATGCTCAATACACTCGGCAGTTTTCTGCTCAGCCGTGGTGCCTGCAGCAGTTCTGTCGGATTGTTGTCCAGTTCATGTTCGATGATCAAAAAACTAAAAAATGTTTTCAGTCCGGATATCAAACGCGATTGTGTGAACGGCGAGATATTAAATTCCTGCAACCACTGTAGAAAATGCTGAATATCTTTGCGGGCAATCTGATTTAAAACGAGGTTGTTATCCTCACAATAGACCTGGAATTTAGAAACATCGTTCAGATAGGCGTCTATTGAGTTGATGCTTAAACCCCGTTCGAACTTTAGAAATTGCTCGAATTCTTTTTTTATGACCTGCCAGTTGCTGAAATCCATTTGCAACAAAATTACAATTAACTATTGTTCTTTTCGAAAGATATTCTGTATTTTTAAGCGTATTTTTTACAAAACATGAGCAATAGGAATGAGAAGCTCCATCCCGTAAGGGATATTAAAAATATTTTATCCGTATTCACTATCTATCGGGACAATTGGTCTCCAGTCCCGTTTACCCTAATATAAACAAATAGCAAAAAATTAAAAAAAAGAGTTTTTTTGTATGAAATTCATTAAACCACTTGCATTAGTCTTTTTACTACCCGCGACTTTCTATGGAGTAGAAGCAAAAATGCCAACCAGCTTGAGGGCGGAAGCCAGAGCTATTCTGTCACAGGATAGTTTGGCCTTAAATCAAAAATTGCCTTTCGACAATGAAGTTGTCACCGGTAAACTAAAAAATGGATTTACATATTTTATCCGTAAAAATACAGAGCCCAAGGGCCGCGTTACGATGTATTTGGGCATGAAAGCTGGTTCGATCCTGGAAAATGAAAAGCAGCTCGGGTTGGCGCATTTTTTGGAACACATGAACTTTAATGGTCTGAAGCATTTTCCAAAAAATGAACTTGTCAATTACCTCCAGAAAGCTGGTGTCCGGTTTGGCTCGGATCTGAATGCCTATACCAGTTTTGATCAAACAGTCTATCAATTACCTATACCGTCGGATGATCCAGAATTGTTGAAAAATGGATTGCAGGTCATGCGCGACTGGGCACAAGATGCTTTATTGGATGGAGAGGAAATTGATAAAGAACGTGGGGTAATTTTGGAAGAGAAACGTGGGGGAAGGGGCGTGCAACAACGTCTGCAAGATCAGTATTTTCCGATGGTACTCAACGGATCTCTTTATTCAAAACGTTTACCGATTGGTACGGAAGAAATTTTAAAGACCTTTCCATATAGCGAAATACGTAAGTTTCACCAGGACTGGTACCGCCCAGATCTGCAGGCGCTCATTATTGTAGGTGATATTGATCCTAAAGCAATCGAAGAAAAAGTGAAGGCGTTATTTTCGGATATGACGATGCCGAAGAAGGTTCTTCCACGTAAAGAGTTTCGGGTCGATCTGTTGAATAAAAATCAATTTTTGACGATCTCGGATCCAGAACTTCCTTATACCGTAGCCCAGATCCTGATCAAGAACGAAAAGGAAAAGGTGGTTACCGTTGGAGATTACCGTAATGAATTGCTCAAAAGCATTTTCAATCAGATGATTGCTGGCCGTTTTTCTGAGCTGATGCAGCAACCCAATCCACCTTTTATGCAAGCAGGGGGTAGTATCGGCGATTTCGTGGCTAACTTAAATACATTCTCCCTAGTGGTGGTACCCAAACCGGGAGAACTGGAATCAGGGTTTAAAGCGATGTTGACCGAATTTGAGCGTATCCAAAAATACGGCTTTACACAGACTGAGCTTGATCGGGCGCTCGCTGATATGAAGAAGGGCAATGAAATGGCCTATATCGAGCGGGATAAGAAAAAATCCGATAGCTATGTCAACCGTTATCTGAACTACTTTATTGACCACGAACCTGCCTTGAGTAATGAGGCTTCTTATAACTTAACGAAACAATTATTGCCCACCTTAAAACTGGAAGAGGTAAATGCCTTGGTCAAAAAATATTATACCGATTTAAATCGTGATATATTGATTATGGGCCCCGAAAAGGAAAAAGCTAACCTGCCTACGGAACAAGCTGTTCTAGGCTGGGTAAAGGCTGTCGAAGATACTCCGGTCTCTGCTTACGAAGATAAGGTCTCTAATCTGCCTTTGCTATCCAAAGAGCCTGTCAAGGGTACTATTCTGTCTTCAAAAGACATTGGCGCGGTTCAAGCGAAGGAATTGCAATTGAGCAATGGCGTGAAGGTGATCTTAAAACCAACAGATTTTAAGAATGACGAAATTCAGATTGTGGCTTATAGCCCGGGGGGAACATCGTTATACCCTGATGCGGATTATTTCTCGGCCTCAAATGCATCCTCATTGGTGGACGCAAGTGGTGTTGGACAAATGAGTAATGTCGAATTAACGAAATATCTTGCTGGGAAGGAGGTTTCGATTTCACCGTATATTTCCGAGCGCTATGAGGGTATCTCTGGTCGCACAGATAAAGAAGGCCTGAAAAATGCCTTTGAGTTAATTTATGGTTATTTTACGGAACCACGGCTGGATAGCGATATCTTTCAGAGTACTATGACCAGAGCAAAAGGATCATTGGAGAACAGGCTGAGCGATCCCAATAATGTCTTTTCAGATAAAGTAAAAGAGGTGCTCTATGGTAATAATGTTCGGAGACAAAACCCGACAGTCGAAACGCTTACAAAGATTGATCCGAATCGTGCATTGGCAATTTATAAAGAACGATTTGCAGATGCTTCGGATTTCGTTTTTACTATTGTAGGATCATTTGATGAAAACCAGATTAAACCCTATATTGAGACTTATCTTGCCTCTCTACCTGCAGTCAAAAGGGGAGAGAACTATAAAGACTTAAATATTCTGGAGCCGGCTAAAGGGGAGCGTGTTGTCGTGCACAAAGGCAAGGAGCAGAAGGCAAGTACGCAATTGGCTTATTATGGAGACTATGACTATAGTGAAGCTGAAAATGTTAATATGGAAGCTTTGGAGAGTGTGTTGACGATCAAATTACTTGAACGATTGCGTGAGAAAGAAGGCGGTGTGTATGGCGTCGGTGCCCGTTCCGGTTTCAATAAACTTCCTAAAGCACGTTATGCCTTTTCAATTGGTTTCGGTTCGGCGGTAGATAAAGCGGATGCATTGATCGCTTCGGCATTGGACGAGGTGAAAAAGATTCAGGATCAAGGTCCAGAAAAGGTGGATATCGAAAAATTTGTGGCGGAACAAAGAAGGCAGAACGAATTAAACCTGCGGGAGAACGGCTATTGGCTGAATTATATCTCCAGTTCTTACCAAAATGATCTGGATATCAGTAGATATACACGTCGCACGGAGAACCTGAATAAAGTCACGCCGAAATCTGTACAGGATGTCGCGGGAAAATATTTGAAAAAAGATCGACTTTTTGAATTTATTTTGATGCCAGACTCTAAATAGGGTAGAATCCATTGCACATACAATAAAAAGGGTCGTTTACTGCATCAAGTAAACGACCCTTTTTATTGTATAAAAAAAATCCCAATCATTTCTGATTGGGATTGCTAAAAATTTCAATAAATATCTTTTTTAACCTAAATAAGATTTTAAGATTTTGCTTCTTGAAGTGTGTCTCAAACGTTGAAGAGCCTTGTCTTTAATTTGACGTACGCGTTCCCGTGTCAAATTGAATTTCTCGCCGATTTCTTCAAGCGACAGTTGGTGGTTGGAACCTAATCCAAAGAATAGAACGATGATTTCACGTTCTCTTTCTGTTAAAGTTGCCAATGATCGCTTGATTTCTTCTGAAAGAGATTCATCAATTAAAGAGCTATCCGTATCTGGATCATGGTTTTCCAATACGTCCAAGAGTGTGTTTTCTTCACCTTGAACAAAGGGGGCATCCATGGATACGTGACGGCCAGAATTACTTAAGGTGTCCGAAACCTTATCAACGGTGGTTTCAAGGATATCTGCCAGTTCTTCAGGAGATGGCTCCCGCTCGTATTCCTGTTCTAGTTTTGAGAAAGCCTTACTGATTTTGCTTAGAGAACCGACTTGGTTCAATGGCAGACGTACGATACGTGATTGTTCAGCAATTGCTTGAAGAATAGATTGGCGAATCCACCAAACGGCATAAGAAATAAATTTAAAACCCTTTGTTTCGTCAAAACGTTTAGCTGCTTTAATTAAGCCCAGGTTGCCTTCATTGATTAAATCACCTAAGGTCAATCCTTGATTTTGATATTGTTTTGCTACTGATACTACGAAACGAAGGTTGGTTTTAGTCAATTTTTCCAAGGCAACTTGATCGCCTTCGCGGATGCGCTGTGCTAATTCTACTTCTTCTTCTGCTGTAATTAAGTCTACTTTACCAATTTCATGTAAGTATTTGTCCAAAGACTGGGACTCACGATTGGTGATAGATTGTGTAATTTTGAGCTGTCTCATTAATTTTTATTAATTCTCCTCTCTAAGAAATGTTTGCGAAAATACGAAAAATTTTTGAATTATTAATGGAAAATGGATTATCTATCCGCTCATCTATAATGAGTTATGATTTGGTAGACCTTCATTTTACACCATCAAAAACTATTCCATTTAATAATGTTTTTCTTCCTCAATTGTAGCTTTAATATTCAACTGATTGATATTTAAAGCCCTAACTATTTTTATTTTTTTTCTATTCTCAAGTAATTTACCTAATGATATCAGATATGTTACGTGGGCTGCATTCTTTCAATTTATTTTAAAATGATAATTTTATGATAAAACAAAAAGATATATGTTTTGTTTTACTAGAGACATTAAATAAATTTAAAGGAATAAAAATTATAATATGCCAATCTTAATTCATTTGGATAAAATAATGAAAGAGAAAAAAATGTCACTTAACCAATTGAGTGATAGTGTAGGGATTACGCTTTCTAATCTTTCAATCATAAAAAACCAAAAGGCCAAGGCCCTGCGGTTAGATACACTTGAAGCAATATGTAAAGCGCTAGACTGCCAGCCTGGTGATTTGTTACAATATTATGACGGTGGTGATTAGAAAATCTAGAATCTGTAGCCTTTTAAAAAGTCTACGACATTCATTTTCTTTTTGCCTTCCAGCTGCAGTTCTGATACGCTGATATAGCCATCTTGCGTTGCAAACTTTAAATAGCTTTTTTGATCTGTCTCTATTGTTCCGGGAGCGACAGCAATAGCTGTTTGCTCTTTTTCCGTTTGATATATTTTTAAGACTTTGTCTTTCAGGGTTGTGAATGCTGTTGGGTAAGGACTAAGTCCGCGTATAAAGTTGTAAACAACGTCGGTAGATTGATTCCAGTTGATTTTACAATCATCTTTGAAGATTTTTGGTGCATGTTTCAATGAGGTTGTTGGAACTATGTTGTCTTGGCTTTTAGGTTGCAAAGTTCCTGCTTTTAACGCCTGGATTGTTTGGAGCAATGTTTGGGCTCCTGCATGCATCAGCTTGTCGTGAAGATCTCCGGCAGTGTCCATTTCTAGGATAGCAACTTTTTTGGCCAACAGTATATTTCCCGTGTCAATTTCATGCTGCAATAGGAATGTGGTCACGCCAGATTCTTTTTCACCGTTCATAATGGCATGATTTATCGGTGCAGCCCCCCTGTACTGTGGAAGTAAAGAAGCGTGGACGTTTATTGTGCCGTATTTCGGCATATTCCAGACCATTTCGGGTAACATGCGGAATGCAACTACGATCTGAAGGTCGGCCTGATAGCTCTTTAGTTCAGTCAAAAAAGCCTCATCGCGAAGTTTGAAGGGTTGAAGTACGGGGATATTATGTTGTTTAGCGTATACCTTAACTGCTGATTCATGAATTTTTTGTCCGCGACCTGCAGGCTTGTCCGGTACCGTCACTACAGCAACGACTTGTTCGCCAGATTGAATGAGTGCTTTAAGTGAAGCAACAGCAAAGTCAGGGGTCCCCATGAAAATGATACGCATAGTAGAGGTGTTTTTTATAAAATTCTTAAAATTAATCAATAACTTGGCGGATAATCAATCCGCCGCGAAAGCGCCAATTATTTGTTATTACAGTTTTGTAAATAACAAATTTTTATAACTTTGCGAAGTTACATAAATATATTGAAAGCTTGAATTTTCCTTATTTTTTAGCAAATCGAATAGCATTTTCCGGTAAACGGACTTTCTCCAAATTGATTGTTCGGGTTACAATTGGTGCAATTGCGCTAGCCATTGCTGCCATTATTATCTCTATTGCTGTTTTGCGGGGATTTAAAGGGGAAATTATTAGCAAGCAACGCGGCTTTTTTGCGGATATACTGGTCTTGCGTTACGATCTAAATAAATCCTACGAAAATTCACCGATTTCACTTACACCCAAACTTCATAAAACCATATTAGCGAATCCGCAAGTGTATTCCATCAACGCATTTGCGACGAAGGCTGGCATCATCAATGTGAATGATGAGGTGGAAGGTGTTGTTTTAAAAGGAATAGATTCACTATATGATCAGCAGCCGATAAAAAATATGCTGCTCGAAGGGGATACGATAGACTTTAAGTCTGAGACTGTGGATAATCAGATTTTAATCTCTAAATATCTGGCCGACCGGCTTCTCCTAAAGGTAGGTGATGATTTTATTATGTATTTTGTTCAGGAGCCTATCCGTAAAAGAAAGTTTGTCATTAAAGGAATATTTAATACAGGCTCGGAAGAACTGGACAAGGTGTACGTGATCGGGTCGCTTAACCTCATTAGAAAACTGAGCAATCTTGATGACAATGAGGTAGGGGGGTATGAAATTCGGATTAAAGATTTCAGTCAGCTGGGACCGACAACAGCTAAAATAGAGGATATGCTGCCGATTGATATGCAGGCAATCAATATTAAAGATCAGGTGCCGGATATTTTCCAGTGGTTGGATCTACTGGATATGAATACCAAGATTATCTTTATACTCATGACTGTGGTAGCTATTATCAATATGATTTCGGCCTTATTGATTACTATCCTTGAGCGTACCTCCATGATCGGTATTTTAAAGGCTCTGGGCTACCATAATGCGGGTATTCGGCGGGTGTTTATGTATAGCGCATTATACCTGATCGGTCTTGGTCTGCTGATCGGTAATCTCATCGGTTTAGGCTTTTATTTTCTGCAGGATTATACCCATTTTTTTAAGTTGGATGAGCAAACCTACTATATTTCTTATGTGGCTGTAAAGCTTTATTGGTCAGACGTTGTATTGGTCAATCTTGCTGTAGTCTTCATTGGTATGGTTTCCCTGTTTATTCCTTCGATGTTAATTACCAAGATTAGTCCGATAAAAGCAATTTCTTTTAAGTAGGCCTTTTTTTAGGACTCGTTTTGCAGGAAAAATCGTATTTTTAGGGTTGTTAGCTATTTTCGGCTAGTAAGGAAATAATAGATATATTTTACCGATAGCATACGAGCACATATGAATAAAACTTTCGAGCATATTTCCCAAGCTTTTGAAGCGCCTTTACAAAATCCTGTACTTATTTTTTCACTGGTACTCTTTATTATTCTTCTTTCCCCAATCATCCTTCGGCCAATTAAAGTACCGGGTATTATCGGACTGATAATCTCCGGTGTCATTATTGGCCCCCACGGATTAAATTGGCTGGAGAAAAATTCAGCTATTAACCTATTTTCGACCATAGGGCTTTTATATATCATGTTTATTGCCGGGCTGGAACTGGATATGAATGAATTCAAAAAAACTAAAAATAAAAGCTTACTGTTTGGTTTTTTTACATTTATCGTTCCCATAAGCATCGGTTATCCCGTTTGTCATTTCCTGTTGGGCTATGATGTGCTGGCGAGTCTGTTGATATCAAGTATGTTTGCGACGCATACTTTGGTGTCTTATCCCATCGTGAATAGTTATGGGATTTCTAAGATGGAAGCGGTGGCGATTACCATTGGTGGAACGATTCTGACTGATACGGCGGTGCTCATTATCCTGGCTGTCATTACAGGTGTGTCACAAGGGAATATAGGAAATGAATTTTGGGTTACACTCGGTATTTCCTTTGCGATTTTCCTCTTTATAATGTTTGGTATTATTCCAAGGATTGCGAAATGGTTTTTTGAGCGGCTGGGCAGTGAAAAGACAGCAAACTATATTTTTGTGCTTTCCGTTGTATTTTTTGCTGCCTTTCTGGCAGAAATAGCGGGTTTGGAACCCATTATCGGAGCGTTTGTGGCGGGATTGGCTTTGAATAAATTGATACCACATTCTTCAGCACTGATGAATCGAATCGAATTCATTGGTAATGCTATTTTCATTCCTTTTTTTCTTATATCTGTAGGTATGATTGTGGATGTAAGTGTTATTTTGAAAGGACCTCAGGCATTAATTATAGCCGGTACGCTCACGATTGTGGCTATTGCGGGGAAATATGTGGCGGCTTGGCTGACACAGAAAATATTTAAGTATAGCCGTGGGCAGCGCAACCTGATTTTCGGTCTGAGTAGCGCGCATGCTGCTGCTACATTGGCGGTTATAATGGTCGGTCACAAAAACGGAATTATAGATGAAAATGTGCTGAACGGAACAATTTTGCTCATTTTGGTAACCTGTATAGTTGCGACCATCGTCACGGGAAATGCTTCTAAAAAAGTGGTTATGGATGGCGAACAGGATGAGGAGCATACCGATGTGGTAAAAGAGAAAGATGAAAATATCCTGATCTCTATTGCTAATATGGATAATATGGAGCCGATCCTTGATTTTTCAACTTACATCAAGAGTAAAAAGTGTACCTATCCAGTGAGTATTGTATCTGTAGTAAAGGATAATGAGCAGGCACAACTGAATATGGCCCGCGCACGTAAAAATTTGGACAACATGGTGCGTTATGCTTCGGGTTCAGAGACAAATGTCAATATCAGTGCAACGATAGATTTAAATATTGCCAGCGGTGTGGCCCGGTCAGCAAAAGAGGTGTCGGCAAATTGTATTGTGCTGGGCTGGCCAAGCGCAGCCAATTTTATGGATAAATTTGTCGGCGAAAAAACAGAAAGTATTCTCAACAGAACGTCGGCCAATGTAATGCTCTGTCATTTTAAAAAGCCATTTATTTCCAATAAATCCATTGTTGTGTTTGCTCCGCCGATGTGTGAGGCTGAGTTTGGTTTTGAATACTGGTTGGAAAAGGTGATCAAACTTGCTCAGGAGCTCTCTGTTCCTATTTCTTTCGTCGTTGATACGCGGTCTGCTGCGGCGGTCAATGCGCATCTCATCGATATTAAAAACTCTGTTCCCGTGACGTTCAGGCATTACGATGATTGGGATAATTTGCAGGGACTAAAAGCGTTTAAGGAAGATGATTCCATGTTTATCTTTGTTTCTGCACGGAATGGGGAAGTATCCTATCGGGATTCGCTGGATGGTGTTGCAAAAAAATTAGATCGTATCTACGCAAACGAAAACCTTGTTTTGGTGTTTCCTAGTAGAATAGAGAATGCACATATCGACGAATATGAGGATGTTGAGGCTGCACCGATATTCCGGAAGATTAGTAAAGAGATTGGAAATATGTTTAATAAAGGATAGTTGCTATCCGCTAAAAATGCAGATTTATGTCGAATAAAATTACAATGTCCAATGAAGGAAAATTACAGGTTCCAGATTTCCCAACGATTCCTTTTATCATCGGTGATGGCATAGGCCCTGACCTATGGCATGCGGCAGTGCGTGTTTTTGATCGTGCTGTAGAGAAGGTATACAATGGACGGCGGAAAATCAGCTGGAAAGAAGTTTTGGCAGGGGAAAAAGCATTTCATGAAACAGGAGAGTGGTTGCCGAAGGAAACTTTAACTGTATTACGCGAATATCTGGTGGGTATAAAAGGACCTTTGACCACACCTGTAGGCGGTGGTATCCGCTCTTTGAATGTAGCCTTGCGGAAGGATCTGGATCTCTACGTCTGTCAAAGACCTACAAAATGGTTTGAAGGTGTGCCCTCTCCGGTCAGACATCCCGAGTATGTGGATATGGTAATTTTTCGGGAAAATACCGAAGACATTTATGCGGGGATAGAGTTTCAGGCTGGCAGTGCTGAATCCAATAAATTGCAGGATTTCCTTCATGACGAACTTGATATTGATTATAACTTTTCGAGTACGACAGGGGTTGGCGTCAAATTGGTTTCTGAAGAAGGATCCAAACGTCTGGTTCGCGCGGCGATCGAACATGCCATTCAATATGGATTACCTTCGGTGACCATCGTCCACAAGGGAAATATCATGAAATATACCGAAGGGGCTTTTAAAATCTGGGGTTTCGAGGTTGCAGAAACAGAATTTGCGGATAAAACCTATACCTGGGGGCAATGGGAGCGAACCAAAGCAGAGAAAGGTGAGTCAGCTGCCAACCAGGAACAGAAAGAAGCTTTAGCTTCGGGCAAAATCCTGATCAAGGATATCATTGCGGATAATTTCTTGCAACAGATCTTGCTTAATCCACGTGATTTTTCGGTAGTGGCTACGTTGAATTTAAACGGCGATTATATCTCCGATGCCCTTGCAGCTATGGTTGGCGGGATAGGAATAGCGCCTGGAGCGAACATAAACTTTAAGACCGGGCATGCCGTTTTTGAAGCTACTCATGGTACGGCACCACGATTTGCAAATACAAATACCATGAATCCGTCATCTGTTATTCTCAGTGGAGTGATGATGCTCGAATATTTAGGCTGGACAGAGGCTTCTGCAGCTATCGTAAAGGCACTTGGGGAAACCATTATCGCAAAAACGGTGACCGTGGATTTTTACAATCTAATGGATGATGCAATATTGGTCAAAACCAGTGAGTTCGCAGATCGGATCATTGAAAAATTATAAGAATTTTCTTTTTTAAGATATTAAGCAGAAATTTGATTAAAATTTCTGCTTTTTTATGCATCACGATCAACTTCCCCTTTTTGTAAAAGAATCCACCGTATTTAGTGCGGAAGATAAAATTAAACTGGCTCAGAAAGACCGTTTGCCTACACCACAAGAAGTGGATGAAATTACATCCCTGCCTGAAATCTATGAATTATTAAATGCCTTTATCGGTGATCAATCCTCACGCAATGTCCATCTTCAGCTTAAAGCGAAAGAGTATTTGCAAGATAATCAATTAGATATGGCCTGGAAGGTCCTTCTTCTGTGATTATTTTAACAACCAATCGGTATGTTGTTGTGTGATATTTTTATTGAAATCAATCATAATTTTGTAAATTATCAATAAAAAAACAGAATAGTTGAAAAATATATAATTTTATTTTACCTTTGGTTTTTAAAACAACAGATTGCTTTACTAGGGTTCAGAAAGGGCAATCAAACAAACTATAACATCAATGAAACATAATTTTGGAGCAGGTCCATGTATTCTGCCAAAGGAAGTATTTCAACAAGCCTCAGAAGCTGTAATTGATTTTAACAACACAGGTTTATCAATTTTAGAGATCTCTCACCGTTCCAAAGAGTTTGAAGCAGTGATAGATGAGGCGACTCAGTTAGTACGCGAATTATTAGCCGTACCACAAGGATATTCGATTCTTTTCTTGCAAGGTGGAGCAAGTCTGCAATTTGCGATGGCACCCTTAAACCTTTTACCTGAAGGCGGTAAAGCTGCTTATTTAGATACAGGTGTATGGGCGACAAAGGCCTTAAAAGAAGCAAAGAAATTCGGAACAGTAGATGTTGTAGCCTCCTCGATAGATAAGAACTATTCTTATATTCCTAAAGGATATTCAATCCCTTCGGATGCTGCTTATTTTCACTATACCGCAAATAATACAATTTATGGTACCGAGGTGTTTGAAAAACCAGCTACGGAATTGCCAGTAGTTGTGGATATGTCTTCAGATATTTTTTCCCGCGAGATCAATGTCGCAGATTACGATTTGATCTATGCCGGAGCACAAAAAAATATGGGCCCTGCCGGTGTGACTTTAGTTGTTGTTAAGGATGATATTTTGGGTAAATCAGGACGTGTATTGCCTTCGATGTTAGATTATAAATTGCATATCGATGGCGGTTCCATGTATAATACGCCTCCGGTTTATTCGATCTTTGTTTCGATGTTGAATTTGCGCTGGTTAAAAGCAAAAGGTGGCGTTGCTGTTTTGGAGCAGGAGAATATCATTAAAGCACGTGCGCTGTATGATGAAATTGACCGCAATCCTTTATTTAAAGGAACTGCGGCTGTTGAAGATCGTTCACGTATGAATGTGACTTTTGTCATGGATACGCCTGAACTGGAAGCGGAATTTTTGACTCTGGCGAAAGAACGTAATCTGATTGGCATTAAAGGACACCGTTCGGTAGGTGGATTTAGAGCTTCAATCTACAACGCATTGCCATTGAGCAGTGTGAATGCGTTAATCGATGCGATGAAAGAATTTGAAGATACGCACAAATTATAAAATTGATTAAAAGTATGCTGATGGAATAAACCGGCTTCATGGAGATCATCGTTGATCTTCAAAAGGTTTGTTTACCTCATCTCATAAAAAGCAAACAGGGTTTACAAAGTCATTGATACAATGAAAATCGGCCCACATAAATAATTATAAGGATGAAAATATTAGCAAATGACGGTATAGATCCACTGGGAAAGAAAATGTTGGAAGATGCCGGTCATACTGTAGATACAAACCATATACCTCAGGAGGAATTAGCGGAAAAGTTGCTTGCTTATGACGCTATTACTGTACGTAGTGCAACTAAGGTACGTCAGGAGTTGATCGACGGCTGTCCAAATTTGAAAGTAATCGGTCGTGGTGGCGTGGGAATGGATAATATTGACGTGGAGTATGCGCGTTCAAAAGGCATCGCTGTTGTGAATACACCGGCTGCATCGTCTTTATCCGTTGCTGAATTAGTTTTTGCACACCTATTGAATGGCGTACGTTTTTTATATGACGCCAACCGGAAAATGCCTGTTGAAGGAAATACCAAATTCGGTGCTTTGAAAAAGGCGTACGGTGCGGGAACTGAACTTCGCGGTAAAACAATCGGTATCGTAGGCTTTGGCCGTATCGGTCGTGAGGTCGCTAAGATCGCCATTGGTTTGGGAATGGATGTCGTTTATACAGATCTGTTTGAAGGCCCAAAAGGACTTACCATTGAACTTTCTGGGGGTATTCAGGTTGAGGTTCCGATCAAACAGGTTGAAATGACGGACTTGTTGAAAGTTTCTGACTTTATCTCCTTGCATGTACCATTTTTGGATAAACCAGCGATCGGTGCTGCGGAATTCCCATTATTGAAAGATGGTGTTGGCTTGGTGAACGCTTCCAGAGGGGGTGTTATTGATGAACTGGAGTTGGTGAAGGCATTGGATGCTGGCAAAGTTGCATTCGCGGGTTTAGATGTATTCGACAACGAGCCCACTCCACGTGAGGAAATTTTAAAACATCCAAAGATTTCGTTGACACCACATATTGGTGCAGCGACAAATGAAGCACAAGAAAGAATCGGCGAAGAATTGGCCGGTCTACTGATCGAAAACTTGAAGAAGTAATTCTTCCGCATAGAACCATATATGCGGCACAAAACTTTCATGATTTTGTGCCGCATTTTTTTTAATATAAATTCATGAATTGCCTATATTGGCGCACAGAAATTTAATAATTGTAACTTTAGTATGAAAGTTTTAAAATTTGGTGGTACTTCAGTAGGAAGTGCAGTACGTATCAAAGGGTTGTTGGATATTGTAAACCCTTCGGAACGTCAGATCGTTGTGTTGTCCGCGGTAGCTGGAACGACAAATGCTTTAGTGGAAATTGGCCAGGCTTACACCGTAGGTAAGAAGGACGAGGCTAAGGATTTGATCAAGAAGCACAAGGATAAGTACGAAGACCTTATTAAGGAACTTTTTAATACTGAAGCTGGCTATAAAAATGGCAAGGAGCTCATCGACTATCATTTTAACCTAATTTCCAGCTTGGCAAATGAGCTGTTTACGCCAATTGAAGAGAAAATTATTTTGGCACAAGGGGAATTGATGTCTACCGCATTATGGCATTTTTACCTCAATGAAATCGGCATCTCATCCATCTTGTTGCCGGCATTGGATTTTATGAAAATCGATGAGGACAATGAGCCAATGGTGGAATATATCGGCGAAAAATTGAGTACAATTTTGGCTCAGCACCCGGAGAATACTTTGTTTATCACACAAGGATTTATCTGTAGAAATTCATTTGGTGAAATTGATAACTTACGCCGCGGTGGATCGGATTATACAGCTTCATTGATCGGAGCAGCTATCCGTGCCGACGAAGTTCAGATCTGGACAGACATTGACGGTATGCACAACAATGATCCGCGTGTCGTAAAAGGTACCACGCCAATTGCGCACCTTAGCTTTGACGAGGCTGCCGAATTAGCGTATTTTGGGGCAAAAATATTGCATCCACAGTCTGTATTTCCTGCACAAAAATACAACGTGCCGGTCCGTCTGTTAAATACGATGGAACCGAATGCCAAAGGCACATTAATTAGCAAAGATGGTGCACAAAAAGGTTGTATCCGTGCGATAGCCGCAAAAGATGGTATCACCGCCATTCATATTCATTCCTCAAGGATGTTGCTTGCTTACGGTTTCTTGCGTCGTGTTTTCGAGATTTTCGAACGCTATAAAACACCGATCGATATGATTACTACGTCAGAAGTAGCAGTTTCGTTGACCATAGATGATACAACAAATTTAGCTGATATTATTAAGGAAGTTGAAGACTTTGGTTCTGTTACAGTAGATGGCGACCAGACCATTGTTTGTGTGGTCGGTGACTTCGGTCTGAATAGCCATGGTTATGCTGCACGTGTACTTGATGCTGTAAAACATCTTCCGGTTCGTATGATTTCCTATGGCGGTTCGGACTTTAATGTATCCATTTTATTGAATTCGGATCATAAAACGGAGGCTTTACGTTCATTGCATAATCGTTTATTTTAAGAAAGTAGGTTTTATATGATAAATACAGCTATTGCGGCAAAATTTGCAGAGAAAGAAACCCCGTTTTATTACTATGACTTGGCCGTGTTAAACAAAACTTTGGAAGCAGCTTATGTTGCTTCCCACAAAAGGGGATTTCATGTTCATTATGCATTGAAAGCTAATTTTAACGATGTGTTATTAAAAGCGGTGCAACAGATCGGCTTCGGTGCGGACTGTGTGAGCGGAAACGAAGTAAAAAAGGCTATCGAATGTGGTTTTGCACCGCAAAATATTACTTTTGCGGGGGTTGGAAAATCGGATAAGGAGATCAATTATGCCCTACAGCAAAATATCTTTGCGTTCAATGTGGAGTCTATTCAGGAGCTTGAAGTGATTAATGAACTAGCTTCAAAACAAGGTGTAAAAGCCAATGTTGCTTTGCGAATAAATCCCAATGTTGATGCGCATACTCACCATTATATTACAACAGGACTCGACGAGAACAAATTTGGTATTCCAAATGCGGATCTGGAGAAATGCGCAGCTGTTCTCAAGAAATGTGATTTTATCGAATTGGTGGGGTTACACTTTCACGTGGGCTCTCAGATTACCGATATGACGGTATTCAAAAGTTTGTGTGTCAAGGTCAACGAGTGGAAGAACTGGTTTGAGGAACGCGGAACACAGATTCGTGTGCTGAACGTTGGTGGGGGGCTTGGGATAGACTATAAAGACCCGGATGGCAATCCGATTCCGGATTTTGAGTCTTATTTTGACATTTTTGACCGGTTCTTGGAGCGCAAGCCACATCAGGAAGTTCATTTTGAACTGGGCAGAGCTTTGGTTGCTCAATGTGGAAGCTTAGTGAGCCGTGTATTATATGTCAAGAATGGCGTCAAGAAAAACTTTTTGGTACTGGACGCGGGAATGACCGAATTGATGCGTCCGGCTTTGTACCAGGCCTACCATAAAATGGAAAATATCAGTGAAGGCACGGGGGCGGAAGCGCTAAACTATGATGTTGTGGGGCCAATTTGTGAATCCTCGGACTGCTTTGGGAAGGAAGTGTCTTTGCCTGTATCAAAACGGGGGGATTTGATCGCTATCCGCTCAGCGGGAGCCTATGGTGAGGTCATGGCCTCCCATTATAATTTGAGAGAAGAAATCAGATTTGTCTACAGCGATCAACTGTAAGAAGTGATTTTAGACGAAAACAGATTTAAAGAGCCGGTTCATTTTATGGACCGGCTTTTGTTTTTTTGTGAGAGATATCTGAATTGTCTTTTGTATACTTGTTTATGCTTACAGCGATTGAATTTCCGGTTACCATTGCTCTATTTGGAAAAACCTTCCTCTTACATCCGTTTATGGAAGGATTGGGGATGTTTATGGGGATGCGTTATTATCAGCTGCTGAAATGGAAAGATAAGGAGAGTTTAGGGCATACCAATTCACTTTTGATTGTTATTGCGGCGGCCTTAGGCGCCTTGATCGGATCCCATATCATTGGTTCGCTGGAACGTCCAGAGGAACTGTTGAATGCGGTGAGCAAAATGCGTTACATCTGGTTAAATAATACCATTGTAGGCGGCTTGGCGGGTGGGCTGCTCGGGGTGGAACTGATGAAAAAAATCATGGGCAAGAAAGAGAGCACCGGCGATCTCATGGTATTTCCCCTGATAGTTGCGATTATGATCGGAAGGATAGGTTGTTTTTACACGGGGGTATTCGAGCAGACTTATGGCTTGCCTACAGACTGCCCCTTGGGGATGTACCTTGGGGATGCTTATCGAAGACATCCGGTGGCCTTGTACGAAATTGCATTTCTGATGCTGTTATTTGTTTCATTGCAGTGGTTTAAGCGAAGATTTATATTCCAGAATGGTTTACTCTTTCAACTTTTTATGCTCAGTTATTTTAGCTTTCGTTTTCTATTGGATTTTATTAAGCCAAGAGCAATCATTCTTTTTGGGATCAGTACCATACAGATTACCTGTCTTATTGTGATAATTTATTATATTTATTTATTGAAGAATACGCACCTAGAAAGGAGGGTCTAAATTATGTATTTACTCGAAGGATCATTTGGTTCGGAAAACACAGCTATGTTGGGCTTGTTTTTACTGTTTGGCGGTGCTGTAGTCATTGGAATAGCACTTTTGGTCATCATTATCGGTTCGATTATAAAATCCAATAATAAGGAATCTACATTTAATGTTAACCCTTGGCTGAAAGTATTATTGGGGGGTATCGGAGCAATGATCGCTGGCGGGATTGCCTGTGGAATAGCACTAAATTAATAGCGATAGATATATGCCAGTTAGAAATTACACCTATTACGATTATACCATTAGTTTGTGTCCGACTTGTCTTTCGCGTGTAGGTGCAAAGATTATCATCGAAGATGAAAAAGTCTTTATGACCAAAAGTTGCCCCGATCACGGTTTTTTCAAAACGTTGATTGCGACTGATGTGGAATACTATAAAAATATCCGGAACTATAATAAAGCATCTGAGACGCCTTTGAAATTTGACAAAGATGTTCACTATGGCTGCCCTTACGATTGTGGTTTATGTGTTGATCACGAGCAGCACAGCTGCCTTTCGATCGTCGAAGTGACCGATCGTTGCAATCTGACCTGTCCGACCTGCTATGCCATGTCTTCACCCCATTATGGGCGGCATCGTTCGCTGGAGGAAATCGAACGTATGCTAGACAAGATCGTTGAAAGCGAAGGTGAGCCGGATGTTGTTCAGATCAGCGGGGGAGAGCCCACGATCCATCCCGAATTTTTTAAAATTCTGGATATCGCAAAAACAAAACCGATAAAACATTTGATGCTGAATACCAATGGTATCCGAATTGCAAATGACCCCGGATTTGCCGAACAACTTGCAACCTACGCTCCAGAATTTGAAATTTACCTGCAATTTGATTCTTTCCGTCCGGAAGTACTGGAAAAATTTAGGGGAAAGGATCTGACTGATGTGCGCAAAAAAGCGATTGAAAAGCTCAATGCATTAAACCTGAGTACGACGCTCGTTGTGGTTCTGGAGAAGGGGACCAATGACGATGAGATCGGAGCGATACTGGAGTATGCTTTGAATCAGCGTTGTGTCCGTGGGGTAACCTTCCAGCCGGTGGAGATCGCCGGACGAAACGCACAGGATGCTCCACAGCATAAAATGACACTGACTGAGGTCAGGCAGGAAATCCTGGATCAGTATCCCTTGTTGAATCCGCATGATATCATTCCGGTTCCGTGTAACCCGGACGCTCTGGCGATGGGCTATGTGCTAAAGATCGGTGAGGAAAAGATTCCATTGACACGACATATTGATCCCGCCGTACTGTTAAATAATCAATCCCGTAATACCATTGTATATGAGCAGGATACCGGTGTTCAGATGCAGTTGTTGGATATTTTTAGTACTGGTATTTCGGTGGATAAAGTAAAACCCAAGGTGAATCAGCTGTTATGCTGTCTGCCTGAGGTCTGTGCTCCTGAACTCGATTATGATAATCTTTTCCGCATCATTATCATGAATTTTATGGATGCCTATGATTTCGATGTCCGCGCGGTCAAAAAATCATGCGTACATATTGTCAATAAAGATCTGAAACTAATCCCTTTTGAGACAATGAATCTCTTTTACCGTGATGATAAGATCAAACGTCTGGAGGAACTTAAATTATCGGATGCTATTCGATTTTAGACTTGTATAAACTATTTTTGCTGGAAAATAATAGGAAAGGTTTATTTCTGAAACCTCGTTTTGTAGTTCTTCTGGAAGATCGAAATGGCTATTATTGAAGGAGATTAATAATTTGGGAATATGAAATTGAGCAGCGTTAAGCATTTCATTACGGTTATCAGTTTATTGGCATTACAGCTCTATGCCGTCGGACAAGATTCGGTGCAGGTAAGAAGAGGAATGGCCAATACCGACGGGTCGGTATCACATACGGGTTTAAATAGAAGATTCAGTACCGATTCGACGCGAATGGGGAATGATTCGCTGCGCAATGACCTGCGAAAAATCAATCTGACGTTCCTGTCCAATATTCGTACGGCATCAATGGCGGAATTTGTGGCTCAGCTAAATGAAAGATCCAATTCGTATGCGGCGGTTAGTGGCAATTCAGCAAAAGACTCCGTCGCGACTATAAAAAACGCAATTTCCGAAGAAATTAAACAGCTGAGATCTATTAAAGGAAGTATTGCAAATTATTCCGGCAGTTTAAGTAGCACACAAGATCAGATCCGGGGTATCATCAAGCGATATGATATCAGTGCCAGCAATCACGCGCGCGCGCATCAATATCTTAATACTGCCCAACTTCGGCTGGCTGCAAAGATGGATTCCCTGGAATCGATCAATCGTACAATTGATGAGCTTATCATCAAGGATCAGCGGCATCTCAATAGATTAGACCTGATTCCGGAAACAAAAGCTGCTGCAAAGAAATCGGATGTTGCACCGGGCAAGAACTCAATATGGAAAGCCAATACGAAAAGTATTTCGAAAGACGTACTCCTGGACAATATCCGTAGTAATTATAGTAATAATAAATCCATAGACAAATATGTCAACCGGACGGATTGGGCGAGCCGGATTTTGTTGATTGTTCTGGGGCTGGCCTATGCGTACTGGATTGTCCGGGTGGCTTATATTCTGAAGCAACACGATCCGGAACATAAGCTTTCCATCGATGCCATTGTTGGGAAAACTATTATTTTTCTGCTGACCTTATTGCCTTTTGTCAATTTTTTTACACCGTCCTTCATTTTACAGGCTTCCCAGCTGGTGATCATGTCAATCTTCATGTTTCTCTTGCGTTATAAAATCACTGGGCAGCAACGTAATATCGCATTGATTCTGATCATCTTTTATCTGTTGGATGTTTTTGTCAATATGATTGTAAGTGACGATCTGTTTTTGCGTATTATTTGTATAGGCTTTAATCTGATTGCCTTGGGATTGGTCAGTTATACCAAGCGGCGAATTAAGAATCCCGAAAGTCCGGGGTATATCAGCAATTTTATCTATGTTGTATTTGCCATTTTAAATATTACGGCGATTACGTTGAACGTTATTGGACATGTGGAGCATTCACGCAGCTTCAGCATTGCATGTGCGGTTGGTTTGGTGCAGTCATTTACCTTACAGTATTTTGCTGATATGATCAAAGCAGATGTCCGTAACCAATTTAAAAAGGATCGTTTGGTGTCGGGGTTCTGGATGCGCTTTAATGAGCAGCGCACCTTGGCAATTATAACAGAGATTCTTCGTATTATTTGCGTCCTGTTGGCAATTATTGTCCTGGCAAATAACCTTCAGTTTATTGACACCTTATTGGGACTTAGTGAGACGTTTTTTGGCAAGGTGCGCAGCATCGGCAGCATCTCCTTTACCTTAGGCAATCTCGTTGTTGCGGTACTGCTGTTGCTTGTAGCCAATTGGTTTCAAAAGAATATCAGTCTCATTGTGCTCGGTGGTGAAGATGGTCAGCTAAATCAGGCCTATAATCAGAAAATGACGCTCTTTCCGTTATTTCGTTTGGCGATTATTCTGATCGGCTTTTTCATGGCTATCTCGGCTTTGGGTATGAGCCTTGATAAACTTACCGTTGTCATTGGAGCATTGAGTGTTGGGATCGGTTTAGGGATGCAAAATATCATTAATAATTTTGTGTCGGGGATCATTCTTGTTTTTGATAAGCCTTTTCGGGTGGGCGATCAGATCGAACTGGCCGACAAAAAAGGGCGTGTCAAAGAGATCGGTATCCGTGCCAGTGTATTGAAAACCGCAGACGGCGCTGATGTGATTATTCCCAACGGTGATTTACTTTCGGGTAGGGTTGTCAACTGGACCTTATCTCAGGAGTATAGCAAAGCAAGTTTTGTGCTTCATATTGATCGGAAGGCAGACCTTGATCAGGCGAAGCAATGGATTAATGATGCAATGACGGCGAGTCCATATTTCGTCAAAGAACGGGATAGCGGTATCAGTGTGCAAGATATCAGCGAAGAAATGATCTATTTAAGCGTTTCCTGCTGGGTGAATTTCGCCGCGAACGTCTCATCTTTTAAAAATGATGTGCTGATTATCCTTTATAAGCAGTTTGAAGAAAATGGATTGAAATTCTATAGTATTCTATCTCCTAAAAATAATTAAAAGCGTTTGTTAGCTCTTGTAATGTGGCGGATTATTTCTTCCGCAGTTGTTGTCTATAGGCTTTTGGACTGTATCCCTTTGTACGCTTATAGAAATGGGACAAATGGCTTTCATCAACAAATCCTAATTCCTGAGCAATCTGTTTTAGTGTATATGCGGTGGATTTAAGTCTATGTTCGATTAATTCGATGCGGTACATGTTGATGTAGTCTCTTAGGCTATTGCCAAAATTTTTCTTAAAATAGATGCCAAAATAAGTCGGAGCGATATTAAATTTCTGCGCGATTGTTTTTACCTGAAGATGCTCAGGCGTAAAAATATGCTGATGGATATAAGCCGAAATCGAGCTGTCCAGCCTGAGAGAATATGTTTGCGGCAAGCGTTTTATCTCGGATATTTCTTTATAAAGTCCAAAGATGGCAAGTAGTTGATCAAATAGCCACTGTGCCGTCTGACTGACTCCTGCAAGGCTGTATAACCTGACTGCCTCCATAAGATGAGAAAAGATCAAACGATGGTGTTCGGTGAGGACGAGTTTATTTTCTCTTAGCCCTCTATCATTCATTAACTCCATAATCCATGCGTATAATTTTTGCTGGCGTCGATTTTGCAAAAAATAGCTGTCCGTAAAAAGAATAAACAGAAAGTGTGTTTTTTCCTGTATGTTGAAGTAGTGCCTATCCGCAGGACTAACAAGAAAAATATCACCACGTTCGTAATCCAATTCAAATTTATTGATGACCTGCTTCCCACGTCCGGAACGAATGTAAACTAATTCATAGTAATTCTGCTCATGCATGGGCAGGTGAAAGGTATCTTCCACAAATTCGCTGATCAATAATGGTTCAAATTGTTTTTTTCGCATGTTCTTTTGATAGATAGTTATAAATGTACATAAAAATAATGTATTTATACATGTTTTTCCTAGGGCTACTATTGCACTTTTGTGTTGTCTTAAATGGTAGGAAAAACATGGTTAATTTTATAATGATTGCGTTTTGTATTGGCGCTGGTATGCTATTAAGAAAAGCAAAGTTGATCCATGCTGAGGCGCATAAAGGAATCAATACTTGGATCCTTTATTTTGCACTTCCGGCAGTTTCCTTCAAGTATATCCCAAAGATTGTCTGGTCTTCAGCGATGCTGTTTCCGATTTTTTCAGCGATTTTGGTGTGGGCTGGAAGCTGGTTATTTATGGAATGGTACTGTAAGCGAAAATCCTATAAACAACGTTCCAGAAGCAGTCTGGAGTTGGCAGCAGGCTACAGCAATACCTCTTTTATTGGGTTTCCGTTGATTATGGCCTATTTCGGAGAGGCACAGTTGCCGATAGCTATTATTTGTGACCAGACAACGTTTATCTTATTGTCCACTGTGGGGATTATCAATGCCCTAAAAGCAAATCTGCATGAAGGGCAGTCCATCGACGCAAAATTCATGCTATGGAAGCTGATTACTTTTCCACCTTTGATCGGATGTCTCCTCGCGTTGACGTTATCCCAATTTGTTGACTTCAGTATGGCCGAGCCTTTTTTTGAAAAGCTTGTGGCGACGGTAGGACCATTGGCACTATTCTCTATCGGTTTACAATTGAAGTTTGATGGCTGGCGTCAACAAGCCGCACAGATCAGTACAGCCATGATCTATAAATTGATTTTGGCTCCACTGTTGGTCTTGTCATTTGCATTGCTGTTGGGTGTAAAAGGTCCTGTGGCACGGATCAGCATTTTTGAAGCTGCTATGCCTACGTTGGTCACTTCGGGTATTATTGCCGAACAATATCACCTCAATACAAAATTGGTGAACTTAGTGATCGGTTTTAGTATTGTAGCGGGACTAATAACGACTGCATTATGGGATCTAGTGATTCAGTTTGTGATTACCTGATCTGTCTTACGACATTCTGATTCTCTCCAGACCGCGTGACCGCAATAGCTTTTGTATTAAAATGATACTAGGAACAACTTTTTTGTGTTTCAGCTGTTATAGCTATTATAACCATCTATAAAAGGAGGTATATTATGAACCTGATACATAAAATTGAACATTGGGGAAACGTCCACCACCCCCAATGGATTGATTACCTAAGAATTGCCCTGGGCATTATGATTTTTGCGAAGGGGGTAAGTTTCGTAAACGATAGGCAAGTGGTTGAGCACATGATTGAGCAGAGCAGTTTTCACCTGTCCATATGGGGAGCTGTTCACTATGTCGTCTTTACGCATCTGGTCGGTGGCCTATTTCTTATTTTGGGTTTTCAAACCCGTTTAGCGGCCTTATTGCTGTTTCCTGTCCTGGTGGGAGCTGTCTTTTTTGTCAACATCACTAACGGCTTTAGTTATTTGAATTCCGAATTGTGGCTTTCGATAGTCGTATTCTTTTTGTTGATCTTTTTTATGGTCATGGGATCTGGAAAATACTCCCTTGACAATATGATGAACAAACCTGGATACAAAAGGGATATCTAAAAAAAGCTCCTTCATAAATGAAGGAGCTTTTATCTTTTCGTTTGTTATTTGCTTTGGTTGTCAATCCAATTGCGTGCATTGATGAATGCTTCTAACCAAGGAGAAACCTCATCTTGGCGTCCTTTTGGATAGTTTGCCCAATGCCATTGGAAAATCGAACGCTCGATATGAGGCATCGTTGCTAAGTGACGTCCAGTTTTATCACAGATCATCGCTGTATTGTAATCCGAACCATTTGGATTATGTGGATATTGCTCATAACCGTATTTGGCAACAATATTGTATTGTTCTTCTGCAAGTGGTAGATTGAATTTTCCTTCACCATGTGAAATCCAAACACCCAATGTACTTCCAGCTAATGTAGAAAGCATAACGGAGTTGTTTTCCTGAACTTTCACCGAAACAAAATTTGATTCGTGTTTGCCCGAGGTGTTGTGCAACATTTTACCATGAACCTCGTGTTCAGGATTGATCATTTCCAATTCCATAAATAACTGGCACCCATTACAGATACCAACTGAAAGGGTGTCTGGGCGCGCAAAGAAATCGGTCAATGCCTTTTTTGCTTTCTCATTGTATAGGAATGCTCCGGCCCATCCTTTTGCCGAACCCAGTACATCCGAATTGGAGAATCCGCCAACGGCACCGATAAATTGGATATCTTCCAATGTCTCACGGCCTGAAATCAAATCTGTCATATGGACATCCTTTACATCAAAACCTGCCAAGAACATCGCATTTGCCATCTCGCGCTCCGAATTGGAACCTTTCTCACGAAGAATGGCCGATTTTGGACGAGCTTTACTTCCGTCAATCACCGGTTTTTTGCCATTGAACTGACTTGGAAAGGTAAATGTTAACGGTTGATTTTTATAGTTATCGAAACGCTGTTGAGCCATTCCGTTTTTCGATTGTCTGGAATCCAATAGAAATGAAGTGGTTGACCAAACATCACGTGTTGCGGCAACATCAAAGCTGAAGTTCTCTTCTCCGTTTTTGATGGTCACTGTAGTTCCTGCGATCGCATGACCGATTTTTATGGCATCAACGCCAGCTTCTGTGACAGCTTGCTCGAAAACAGCATCATCCTTCGCCTGTAGTACAAGGCCGATATTTTCACTGAACAGCACTTTCACTGAGTCAGATTCATTTAAACCTGAAAGATCATAGTTCGCAGCTAGGTTAACATCGGCAAATGTCATTTCCAACAATGTTGTGATCAGACCACCGGATCCGATATCATGACCGGCTTCGATCTGGTTATCGTTGATTAATTGCTGAACGGTATCAAATGCTGTTTTGAAATAGTTAGCATCTTGGATTGTAGGAACTTCCGTGCCCAGTTTATTGACAACCTGCGCGAAAGAAGAACCACCTAATTTGAAGTTGTCTTTTGATAGGTTGATGTAATAGATGGAGCCTGCATTTTTGTTTAAGACAGGTTCTACTACTTTGGTAATATCCGTACAATTTCCAGCCGCAGATATAATCAATGTGCCGGGAGCGATTACATTTTCGCCATTTGGATATTTTTGCTTCATCGACAATGAATCTTTTCCGGTAGGAATATTGATTCCTAATGCGATGGCAAAATCCGAACATGCTTTCACGGCTTGGTAAAGTCTAGCGTCTTCACCTTCATTATTTGCTGCCCACATCCAGTTTGCTGATAGTGAAATACCTGCAAGACCGTTTATGATCGGCGCAAATACGATATTTGATAATGATTCTGCAATAGCAGTTTTACTGGCAGCTGCTGGATCAATCAATGCCGCCACAGGAGAGTGCCCTATCGTAGTGGCGATACCTTCTTTTCCTTTGTAGTCAAGAGCCATGACGCCAACGTTATTTAAAGGCAACTGCAACGGGCCTGCACATTGCTGTTTGGCAACACGGCCACCGACGCAACGGTCCACTTTATTGGTCAACCAATCTTTAGAAGCCACTGCCTCCAATTGCAAAACCTGATTTAAATAATTGGGGATATTGGCAGAGTCATAGCTAAGATCTGCATAGTTACGGGTGATGGTTTTATCACGCATAAAAGTTTTTGGTGATGAACCAAAGAAATCCTCTAAAGCATAATCCATTGGCTTTGCACCATTGCTCTTGGAAGCAAACGTAAAACGATGGTCACCTGTGACATCACCTACCGTGTACATTGGTGCACGCTCGCGGTCAGCAACACGTTTAAGAGTTGCAATGTCATCTTCAGCAATCACCAAGCCCATTCTTTCCTGCGATTCATTACCAATGATTTCTTTCGCTGAAAGTGTAGGATCACCCACAGGAAGCGCATCAAGGTCGATTAAACCGCCTGTCTCCTCGACCAGTTCGGATAGGCAGTTTAGGTGTCCGCCAGCGCCGTGGTCATGGATAGAAACAATAGGATTATGGTCTGATTCCACCAAGCCTCTAACGGCATTGGCTGCACGTTTTTGCATTTCCGGATTTGAGCGTTGGATCGCATTCAGTTCAATTCCCGAACCGAAAGCGCCCGTATCCGCAGAGGATACAGCAGCACCGCCCATGCCTATGCGGTAATTTTCACCACCTAAGATGACGATTTTATCACCTGTTTTTGGGGTATGTTTTTTTGCTTGATCTAATTTTCCGTATCCCACACCGCCAGCTTGCATGATTACCTTATCGTAGCCAAGTTTGCGGCCATCCTCTTCGTGTTCGAAGGTCAGTACAGATCCTGTAATTAGGGGTTGCCCGAATTTATTGCCGAAGTCGGAAGCTCCATTGGAAGCTTTGATTAGGATATCCACGGGAGTTTGGTAAAGCCATTGGCGCTCTTGCATGGCTTTCTCCCAAGGACGATCTTGTAATAAACGGGAGTAGGCTGTCATATAGACAGCTGTACCAGCCAAAGGAATAGCACCTTGACCACCGGCCATACGGTCACGAATTTCACCACCGGAACCTGTAGCAGCTCCGGAAAACGGCTCTACAGTCGTTGGAAAATTGTGTGTTTCCGCTTTTACGGATAAGACCGAATCAAAGGATTTTTCCTCATAAAAGTCTGGTTTGTCGGCCGATTTAGGAGCAAACTGAGTGACACGTGGACCTTTAATAAAGGCTACGTTGTCTTTATAGGCTGAAACGATCTCATTGGGATTTGTTTCGGAAGTTTTCTTGATTAATTTAAATAGAGAAGTAGGTTGCTCTTCACCGTCAATGATAAAAGTACCATTGAAGATCTTATGTCTACAGTGTTCGGAATTGGCTTGTGAAAAAGCAAAAACTTCAGAGTCTGTCAAAAGACGGCCTAATTTAACGGCGAGGTTATTGAGGTAAGTTACTTCCTCCGGATTTAATGCCAATCCTTCGGATTTGTTATAGGCATCAATGTCTTCAATTTCCAAAATAGCTTCAGGACTAATGTTGACTGTATACATGTTTTGCGTCAACATACTGAATTTTTGCGAAATCATTGGATCGAAATCATTGAAATCTGCTGGTACCGGTTGAAATTCTTCGATACGAACAATTCCTTCAATACCCATGTTCTGTGTGATTTCTACTGCATTGGTACTCCAAGGAGTGACCATCGCTGCGCGGGGGCCTACAAAGTAATGGTTAAGGGTTTGGTCGTCGAGTTTTTTGGCGTTGCCGAATAGCCAGTTGAGTTTAGTAATGTCTTCTTGTGATAAAGAGTTTACGCTTTGAACACCATACACGGTGTTCGATGGGTTCTCAAAGAAATGAATCATTATAAATGTTTGTTTTGAACGTTCTTCAAATTAAAGCACAAAGTTACATATTATTTTTATGGAAATGATTGAATTTTGATTAAAAAATCAAGGTGGTCGTTCGTTTGAAAAAAGAGTAAAATAGCTGTTCTTTTCTAATTAAATGTAAGTTGTGTTAATTCCTGTCAATAAATGTGATGAGTCTAGCCAGTATTAGGATGGGAGTCTCAAAGCCGCTCATAATCAATAAATTTTCTAGATGATTCGAGTTAAACATTCTTCATTTGATGTGCATTTATCGTATTAGACTTTATCGCATATCTATTTTTGTGTCGGATAAACGTATATTTTCCCGCCTGCCTGCTGGCCCGTCTCTGGATTAAAACTTAGCGGATGGAATGCAGGGACCATGGGGTGGATCACCAAATTGACGTTGTATATAACCTCAAATTTATCTAAGTTTGTGCATCAAATCAAATTCGAGATGAACATTTCATATAATTGGTTAAAACAACACGTTAATATAGATTCGACTCCGGAGGAATTATCTTTGATCTTGACAAATACAGGATTGGAAGTAGAAGCGCTGGATGTCGTACAGAGTATCCCGGGAGGATTGGATGGTTTGGTTGTCGGCGAGGTTAAAACTTGTGAGCAACACCCCAATGCGAATAAATTACGCGTCACCACAGTTGATGTGGGCGCTTCCGAATTATTGAATATCGTATGTGGCGCACCAAATTGCCGTACCGGATTGAAGGTAATTGTGGCAACAGTAGGTACGACATGTCACCCTTTGACCGGAGAACCATTTAAGATAACCAAATCTAAAATACGCGGAGAGGTATCCGAAGGAATGTTATGTGGTGAGGATGAGATCGGTTTGGGTACATCCCATGCTGGTATCGTTGAATTACCTGCTGATGTTGCGGTAGGCACATTGGTAAAAGATCATTTCAATATTCAGGATGATTACCGCTACGAAATTGGTCTTACACCGAATCGAGCGGATGCGGCTTCCCACTTAGGTGTGGCACGCGATATCGCTGCTTACTTCCGTACGAATATCAAAAAAACAGATCTTTCTGCATTTCAGCCCGGTGAAGAAGTGGGAACTGCGGTTGTTGTTGCGGATACTATTTCATGCCCACGATATAGTGGAATCAATATTTCTGGCGTTCAGGTAGGTGAATCGCCAGACTGGCTGAAGGAAAAACTAAATGTAATCGGCGTACGCCCGATCAATAACATTGTTGATATCACCAATTATATATTGCATGATCTTGGGCAACCATTGCATGCGTTTGATGCGGATAAGATTGCAGGTAATAAAGTAATTGTCCGTACGGCAAAAGAAGGTGAAAAATTTGTCACATTGGATGCTGTTGAGCGGATACTTTCTACTGAAGATCTGGTGATTGCAGATGCTGAAAAACCAATGTGTATCGCGGGTGTTTTTGGTGGTGCACATTCAGGTGTCTCCACGGAGACGACAAATGTGTTTCTTGAATCGGCTTACTTCAATGCGGTTTCGGTCCGTAAGACTTCTAAACGGCATGGCTTGAAAACAGACGCTTCATTCCGATTCGAGCGCGGTACAGATCCGAATAGTACTGTTGACGCGTTAAAACGTGCTGCACTCTTGATTCAGGAAATTGCAGGCGGTACGATTTCCTCTACGATTAAAGATGAGTATCCGGTAGAAATCAAACCATTTTCATTCCATGTTAGTTATGCGAATGTGGTGCGTTTGATCGGACAGGCCATTCCCAATGAAGAAATTAAAGCCATTATTGTGGCATTAGGTATAGAGGTTGCTTCAGAGACCGCCGAGGGGCTAGATGTTTTGGTGCCTGCTTATCGTGTCGATGTAACGCGTGAAGTAGATGTGGTCGAAGAGGTATTACGGATTTATGGTTACAATAATATTGAGCTAAAATCCCAAATTAAGGCTTCCTTAAATACCGTTGAAAAGCCAGATAAGGAAGTCGTCTTAAATCAGCTGGCTGATTTGTTGATCGGTAACGGATTCCGTGAAATATTAGCGAATTCGTTGACAAAGCTTGATTATGCGGATGACAGCGAGACCGCGGTAAAATTGTTCAATCCATTGAGTTCGGATTTGGATACCATGCGTCAAAACATGTTGTTCTCGGTGTTAAATGCCATTGAATATAATCAGAAACGCAGAAATTTTGATCTGAAATTCTTCGAATTTGGTAAAACATACGCGTTGGATGGGGATGGATATAAAGAAACGCAACATTTGACTTTTGCAATAAGCGGTAGAGAAGAAGCCGAACAGTGGAATAGTAAAAAGGGAAACGTTAATTTCTATACCCTTAAAGCTGCAGTTGATACAATTGTTAAACGTCTGAAGATTGAGGGTATACAAATACAAGATGCGCCGAGCCATCACTTTGCCTACGGATTGAGTTATCTGAAAGGCCAGAAATGTCTGGTGTCTTTCGGTGCGGTAGCTCATGCCAACTTGAAAAAAGCAGATGTTGAGGGGCAGGTTTTCTTCGCGGATTTTGACTGGGATGTCTTGATGAAAATCATTCGTAAAAATAACATTCAATACAAAGAAGTGTCGAAATTCCCCGCGGTACGCCGTGATTTATCGTTATTAATTGACGAAAATATCAGCTTTGATAAACTTCAATTTGTCGCTCAAAAGACCGAACGCAAGCTTTTAAAGGAAGTAAATGTGTTTGATGTGTATAAAGGTGATAAAATTCCGGAAGGGAAAAAGTCTTATGCTCTGAGCTTTATCTTGCAAGATGAAGAAAAAACATTGACCGATAAACAAATTGATGCGATAGTTCAAAAATTAATTGTTAATTTTGAGAAGGAACTAAGCGCAGAAGTGCGCGGTTAAACAGAGATATAACATTAATTGGTAATATTCGATTTACGCTATGGCAACATTGTCTTCACAAATGAATCTGATCGTTGAGAAAACGAAAAACTTAATTCAAATGTGCGAAGTCTTGCAAGAAGAAAATGATTTGCTTAAATTAGAGGTACAATCCTTAAAAGTGGCTTTCGATGCGAGCAACGATAAAAGCAAGCAGCTGGAAGAGAAGGTCAAGGCATTGGCAGTAGCGCGAACCTTGGATTCAGAAACGGATAAGGAAGCAATTAATGAAAAAATACTTGACACAAAACAAAAAATTAACGATTTTGTGCGAGAAATAGACAAGTGTATTAGTTTGTTGAAGTAGTTGGAATTTAGCGATCATCGGAATTTAAACTAATACAACGTTAAAAAGCTCAAAGAAATGGGAGAGATTTCCATAAAAATAAATATCGCAGACCGTGTTTATCCCCTTAGGGTGGAAAGCGCTGAGGAAGAAGTGATTCGACATGCTGCGAAATTGATAAATGAAAAAATAAAGGAATTGCAGGAAAACTATACTGTGAGAGATAAGCAGGATCTGCTATCCATGTGTGTATTGCAGTTTGCTACGCGGATGTTAAATGCGGAGCGACAATCCCAGAACCACGAAGTGGGTCTGGAGAATTCAGTACAGGAGCTTGACCAGTTGTTGACGGATTTCTTTAAAAAATAAATTTACGTTCTTTATATTTAGAGCTTAAAACGACGAATTTGCCGCAATTAAATTCGGGTTGTCACTATTTTAAACTTAACGCTTCAATATTACAGGCGCAAAAAGATATAGGCCATTTTGCGAAAGCCATCTGGGTCATAATCTAAGCCTAATTATGTAATCACGAAGTTTAATAATACATGAGACCTGTTTAAATTTAATTGCGGTTTTTTTTTGTTTGGAAATCAGCGGGCAATTGTCCGGCTTGCAAGCGGACTGAATCAGATTGGATTCAATTCCCCTGCATTTCTAATAGCGACTGTAAATAGAATACCCGATGTCAATAAGTCAGCTTATGCGATGGTAGGGGGAGAATGGAGAGTTTTATCTAAAAAATTTAGTAATTAATAAAAACAAACATATATAATACAATTATACATACATGGACGTCGCAATTTATATCATAATTTCTCTGATTGTTGGTGTAGTTATAGGTCGTTATCTATTGGTTCTGTTATTCAAAAAACAAGAACAGGAAGCCAAAGATAAGGTAAATAGCATACTAAAAGATGCAGAGCAAGAAGGAGAACACATTAAGAAGAAACGCCTATTAGAGGCGAAAGAAAAATTCCTTCAATTGAAATCCGAACACGAAAAGGAGGTGAATCAACGTAACAATACCATTAACCAAAAGGAGAATACGTTGAGACAGAAAGAACAATCCATTAATCAAAAGCTGGAAAGCATCAATCGCGATAAGCAGGAGGTGGACACCAAAAAGAAGCAATTGGATAAATTGGTTGAACTCAATGAAAAGAAATCCGAAGAAGTTGAGGCTTTAAAATTACAGCAGATCAAACAATTGGAGAGTATCGCCGGTGTTACGGCGGACGAGGCTAAAAACCAGTTGGTGGATTCATTGCGAGAGGAAGCCCGTTCCCAAGCCATGATTCAGATCAAAGATATTGTGGACGAAGCGAAATTGACCGCGACGAAAGAAGCGAAAAAAGTCGTTATCCAAACAATTCAACGTACTGCTACCGAATCCGCAATCGAAAACACAGTGTCTATTTTCAATATCGAAAATGATGAGATCAAGGGTCGTATTATAGGTCGTGAGGGCCGTAATATCCGTGCATTGGAAGCTGCAACAGGTGTAGAGATCATCGTGGATGATACACCGGAAGCAATTATCCTTTCTGGTTTCGATCCCGTACGTCGTGAGATTGCCCGTTTGGCTTTACACCGTCTTGTAACGGATGGCCGTATCCACCCAGCTCGTATTGAGGAGGTTGTCGCAAAAACACGTACACAGATTGAAGATGAGATTGTTGAGATTGGTGAACGTACTGCCATTGATCTGGGTATTCATGGATTGCATCCTGAACTGATCCGTATGGTCGGACGTATGCGTTACCGTTCTTCTTATGGTCAGAACCTTTTACAGCACTCCCGTGAGGTTGCCAATTTCGCAGCAACAATGGCTGCAGAGCTTGGCCTGAACGTCAAACACGCAAAACGTGCCGGATTGCTCCACGATATTGGTAAAGTGCCTGACGATAACCCGGAATTGCCACACGCAATTTTAGGTATGCAGTTAGCTGAGAAATACAAAGAACATCCTGATGTGTGTAATGCAATCGGTGCGCACCACGATGAGATCGAAATGACAGCGTTGATTTCGCCTGTTGTACAGGCATGTGATGCCATTTCTGGAGCACGCCCGGGAGCACGCCGTGAAGTCGTTGAAAGCTATATCAAACGTCTGAAAGAACTGGAGGACCTGGCATTATCGTATCCAGGTGTGGAAAAAACCTTCGCCATCCAAGCGGGACGTGAATTGCGTGTTATTGTGGAAAGCGAGAAGGTATCTGACGCACAGTCAGAGATACTGGCTGCCGATATCTCCAATCGTATCCAAACGGAAATGACTTACCCGGGACAGATTAAAGTAACTGTTATCCGTGAGACGAGATCCGTGTCTTATGCGAAATAGATCCTGAGGGATCAATCTTGAAAAAGCTCCAATCTATTATAGGTTGGAGTTTTTTTATTATTCAAAAAATTCAATTAGATCTGCAACACTGTGCAGGAGAAAGGCTGGCGATTCCTGTTCGAGTTCCGCTTTGCTACCATAACCATAAAGCACAGCAACGGCATCCATGTTTGTCTCTCGGGCACCGATAAGATCATGTTTGCGGTCGCCGATCATGATACAGTCATGCGGGTTCGTTAGATGAGCATTTTCCATCACATATTGAATGACGCTGGTTTTTGTAGGCCTGGAATCGTCCAGGGCACTTCCTCCGGCGAAATCGAAATACTGGTCTATAGCAAAGTGCTGCAATATCCTGTGCGCAAAGATTTCGGGTTTGGATGTTGCCAAGTAAACCTTATAATCTTTCGATTTGAGGCCTTCCAGTAGCTCGGGAATACCATTAAAAAGTATATTCTCATACAAACCCTTGGTGGCAAAGCGTTCGCGGTATTTTTCCACACAGGCCAAAGCTTCCTGTTCCTCAAATCCGTAGCTGTGCATGAATGTATCTTTCAATGGCGGCCCGATCAGCGGTTTAAGACTATCCAGATCGGACGTAATAATTCCCTTGGCTTCGAGTGCATAAGCGATGCATTTGGTGATGCCCTCAGCAGGGTCGGTCAAGGTTCCATCAAGATCAAATAGGATGTGTTTATAAGACTTCATGCTGCAATAATACGGAATTGGATAGGAGATTGCCAGCTAAAGCCAGAAGAATGCATTTAATGACAAGCCACAGACCAAAAAATAATATTTATTATGTTGCGTAACCGTCTCGGCAGACCAATATTTATTAAATTTGCCGAATGAAACAAAAGAAGAAAGTTCAGGAAGTAGAGCCGAAGCGTCCGGTAGATACCTATTTTGAGGAGTTGGACACTAATTTTCAAGACCCGACCAATCGCATGATTCAGATTATCTTTTTGCCGCTGCTATTCTTCGGCGTGATGGGCTGTATCTGGATGATTCCTTTCCCACAGTTTGAATTTTTAGTGAAGCTCAATTGGCATACTTTTTTGAATTGGGGTTCTTTCTTCATTGCGGTTGTTATCTATTTTTACCTTAAGCTATCCGCGACCCTGTCTTATGCAATTTTATTCTCGATCGGGGCAATGAGCTACTTTATTGTGCAATTGGAATATGTGCAAAAAAATGGTGGCCCTGCAGTGATATGGGTGTGCCTTGCGATTGCTTTGCTCGCACTGGCGGCGTTGTATGTTGGTAAAGGAAAAGAGAAAAAAGCAATCAGCGGAAAACAGTTTCTACAATTCCTGCTCATTGGCCCGATATGGTTATGGCATTTTGTATTTCAGAAGTTCAATATTAGGTATTAAACAATCTATAAGATAGTTTTCTTAGCAGGAAAGCATGCTTTTGTAGCAAAATAAGAGACGATCTTATCTGGTATATGATATAATATAAGAAAGGCCAGATTGCACCATGCGATCTGGCCTTTTCTGTTAATTTTTTCGACTCGTTATTGTGATCAAGCTCATCAATTTTTATAATTGAACCATTTGATGATTTCCTTAAGGCTTGCTTTTTTACCATAGATGAGGATGCCAACACGATAGATTCGGGCAGCAGCCCAAGTGATTAATAAGAATGTCGAAATCAATAAGGCCAATGAGGTTAATATCTGCCACATCGGCACGCCAAAAGGTATCCGTACCAACATGGCAATAGGTGAAGTAAACGGAATAAAGCTCAACCAAGTGGCAATGGGCCCATTGGGATCGTTGATAATGACACCAAATGACAGGATATACGTTAACAATAGGGGCATGGTAATGGGCATGGAAAACTGATTGGCTTCTGTTTCATTGTCTACAGCGGAACCAGCAGCAGCAAAAATAGCGCTATACAGCAGGTATCCGGCAATAAAAAACAGAAAGAAAAAGATGATGACTTCGGTAAAATTAAAACTTTGGAGGGAGGCGAGAATGTAGGCGGATCCGCTTTGTCCGATTGCTTTGGATACCGTTCCCATACTGCCAGTTCCGGGCTGACTGGCAGCGACCTCCTGCATATCCTGTGGATTGACAAACAACAGTGTTGCCGTTATAAAAAGGCCCCCTGTAAGCAGCAGCCACATCACAAATTGAGTGAGACCGACCATCCCAATCCCAACAATTTTACCCATCATAAGCTGAAAAGGCTTGACGGAAGAAATAATGACTTCAATGATGCGGTTGCTCTTCTCTTCGATGATACCACGCATCACCTGCGCGCCATACAGAAACAGGGAGAGATAAACCAGGATGGCCAGGGCGACACCAAGTCCCATGGCGATAGCAGTATTGCTGTTTTTCTCCTCACCGTCAGCCGTGATCTCTTTGGCATCTATGGCGACTTTGGGTTTGATAGACTGGATGATCTGCAAGTCTATTCCCTTAGCTTTATACTCTTTTTCGCGAATGATTTCTTCCAGTTGTCCGCCTATGATCTCTTGCGTGACAAAACTTGTTTTGCCGCTGGTAATAAGTTCGGCCTTTTGGCTGCTAAGAATATCCTTGGGAATGTATAAGATCGATTGTTTTCCTTCGCTTTGCGTGAGCTGCGCTTTTTGGGCCTTTAGATCTAACTTGCTGACCGTATAGCTTACGTTTTTATTGCTTTGGAGTTTCCCCGCAAAGTCACCCTGCCCATCAATTACAAAAACCTCAGTGTGCGCATCTTTGAAGCTTTTTTTAGTCAGGTAGAACATGCCTGCATATAATGCAAAAAAGAATAGAGGCACGGCAAAGGTCATCACAATAAAAGATTTTTTCTTGACGCGGGACAGATATTCCCGTTGAATAATAAGTAATATTTTATGCATGTTCGTTGGCTGTTGGTGAGACTTGAGTAACTTTTTGGATGAAAATATCCCCTATGGAAGGTACGATTTCTATCAATTGATTTAGCTGTATTTGTGGTAAAAAATGTATTAATACATCATTTATATGAATATTTCTATTTAGCTGAATTATAGTGACGTATGTTTTTTCGACCTTTGTTGAGGTTATGACTTCGAAGAGGGTGTCATTAGACAGAAGAAAATTATCTTCGGTAGCTGTATATTCTAATTTGTAGGTCTGATTCCGGTATTCTTTTTTTATCGCTTGAACAGCGCCATCCAGTATTTTCTTTGATCGGTTGATGAGTGCAATATTATCACAAAGTTCTTCGACCGTTTCCATGCGGTGTGTCGAAAAGATGATGGTGGCTCCTTCCTTATTCAATCGTAAAATCTGCTCTTTGATGATATTGGCATTGACCGGATCAAATCCCGAAAAGGGTTCATCCAGAATAATCAATTGGGGCTGGTGAATAACAGTAGCGACAAATTGTACTTTCTGTTGCATACCTTTACTGAGATCTTCTATTTTCTTATCCCACCAAGATAAGATATCAAGACGTTCACACCAATCGTTGATGCGTAGTAGCGCCTCTTTTTTGGATAGTCCTTTAAGTTGGGCAAGATACAACATTTGATCGCCGATTTTCATTTTCTTGTACAATCCCCGTTCTTCGGGTAAATACCCGATTTGGGAAACATGTTGTGGTCCCAAAGCTTCGCCGTTAAATAGGATTTCGCCGGCATCGGGAGCGGTAATTTGATTGATTATCCGGATAAGGGATGTTTTGCCGGCCCCATTTGGTCCCAATAACCCAAAAATTTTACCTTTTGGAATTTGAAGGGAAACATCGTCCAATGCACGGTGATTGGCGTAATCCTTGGTGACATGATTGATTTCTAGTAACATCTTTTTAGGGTTTAATTAAATTCAATATGGCGAAAAATATAGCATATAGTATCTGTTGTTAATATACACTTGTTTATTTGACTATTAGTATCTGGCCATCTTAAAATGTTACAGATTGGCTGTTCAGTTTTTTACCGCATAGAGGGGTTAAACCTTGCCAAACGGATTCATTTAATGTACCTTTGTTCCATGGAAGTAAAAAAAGCCGAATTCGTGTGTAGCAACACGAGAGTTGACAAATTACCTGCGCCAAATTTGCCTGAGTACGCCTTTATAGGTCGTTCTAATGTAGGTAAATCTTCTTTGATCAATGCAATGACAAATAAGAAAGGGCTTGCCAAAACCTCTCAAAAACCCGGTAAGACTCAGTTGATCAATCATTTTATTATAGATGATACCTGGTATCTGGTCGATTTACCCGGTTATGGATTCGCCAAGGCGTCCAAAACAAGTCGAAATGAATGGGAGAAATTCATTCGCAGATACCTCACGCATAGAGACAATTTACAATGTGTATTTGTTTTAGTAGACAGTCGTCTCGAACCACAGAAGATCGATCTTGATTTCTGTTATTGGTTGGGTGAATGCGGTTTACCTTTTATGTTGGTCTTTACCAAAGCAGACAAGCAATCAGCAGTAAAATCTGATGCGAATATTGCAAAATTTAAAAAGGAGCTGTTGCAATGGTTCGAAGAGGTGCCGCCGGTCTTTTTGACCTCGGCTGAGAAGAAAGTGGGCCATGAACCGATTCTGGAAACCATTGATGAAGTCAATCGCCGATTTGTAGGGCCTGAACCGGAGGAAAGAATGCCGTTTTAAGTATTTCAAAAATTAAAATTCGTTAATATCATGGCGTGGTCATCCTGATCATTGCCGAGAGATTGGCGAACGTTTTAAAATCCATTAAGATCACCTCATGAAGAAGTATCTTTCTTTAGTTTTGTTTGCACACAGTGTATTTGCATTACCATTTGCCCTTATAGGCTTCTTTTTGGCCCTGCATACCACTGAATATGTCTTTTCCTGGAAACTGTTGCTATTGATGTTATTGTGCATGGTAACTGCCAGGAATGCAGCCATGGCCTTCAATAGGTATTTGGATCGGGACATTGATGCCATTAATCCAAGGACGGTAATGCGTGATATTCCGGCAGGGAAAATTTCGGCCCGGAATGCACTGATCTTTACCATTGTCAATTGCTTACTTTTTGTCATGGCGACTTATTTTATAAATTCGCTGTGCTTTATGCTGTCGCCCATTGCACTCTTCGTTGTGCTTTTTTATTCTTACACGAAACGAATTACACCGTTGTGCCATTTGGTCCTTGGTGCGGGACTGGGCTTAGCACCAATAGGGGCTTATATGGTGATCACGGGACAATTTGCAATTGCCCCCGTGCTGTATGGCTTTGCTGTATTGACTTGGGTCAGTGGCTTTGATATAATTTATGCATTGCAGGATGAAGCCTTTGACCGGGCGAATAAGTTGAACTCCATTCCGGTATGGTTAGGGACAAAAGGAGCGATGCGGGTATCCGAATGTTTACATGTGCTATCTTTTATATTTGTTTTAATACCAGCTTTTTTAATGCCCGTTGGTTGGATTTATTATTTAGGAGTTGCGTTTTATGCAGCCTTGCTGATCTATCAACATACCCTGTTTTCGTCGACCGATCTAAGTCGTGTAAACCGCGATTTTATGACCACTAATGGTTACGCGTCGGTGATTTTTGCAGTCTTTTATCTTTTAGATATCTGGTTGATTAAATAACGTTTTAGCATAAAATAAGAAAGGCTTTAGGAATTCCTAAAGCCTTTCTTATTTTTGTGTTTAATCCACTATGTATCCGATGAAGAAAAATATCCTTTTTGTTTCAATGTTATGTCTGTCATTGTCTTCTTATGCCCAGAGGCTTACGAGCTATGTCATCCAGTATAATCAAAGTTTTAACGGGAATACGCCTGCTAATCAAAATGCAGTATTGGTGTATGCCAATGCGAATGAAACGTATGTAAGTTCGGAAAAAGATATAAAAGGACAATTGTTGCCGCCCTATGAACGTGTGTTGGTGGAGCGGTCGGCTGGCAGTAACCTGCTTAAAATTGCGAAACTGAAAGATGGTTCCCTTATTCTGACAGGGGATGCTCAGGCGCTTTCCAAACAGAAATTTACAGCAACCAACGAGACCAAGACCATCTTGGGCTATCCCTGTAAAAAAGTAGAAACCAGTATCAATTCCAATAAGATTGAGCTATGGTATACGGATAAATTGGGGATAAAAGGAGCTCCGAGCGAACTGGGACAGGATCTAGGGCTAGTATTGGAAGTAATCAGAAATGGCAATACAAGGACTTTTGCTACGAAAGTGGAGAAAGTGAATACGATTCCTGATCAATTGAAGCTAAAAGGAAGCGAAAAGCGCTATGATGAACTTTCCTATAAAGACCTTATTTGGAAAAATCGTTTTATACGGCTTCCTGTCTTTCAAAAAGAGCGCATTCGTTTTTCCGAGGATGTCAAATCTGATTCAATCCTGCGTTTTGCAAATGGTACAGTCATTGTCAAAAAGGTAAAAATACCGAAAATCAAATTTAGCGATAACGTTTTTGTTCAGCTTGTGGAGCAATCAAAAGGTGATGCCTATGACCGGACCGGATCTGTTTTTATTATCCCAGCCAATAAAGCACAGAGCTTTTTGGATGGGATGAAAAACGGCATGTCGACCTTGCCGAAGTATGAAAATGGTAATGGGAAAAGTTACCAAGGTGTGGTGAGGACTACCACTTTCGAACCTATCGTTGAATTGATGCGGTTTTTTACTCCATTTGGTGTTAAGCAGTTTAACTATCTTCAGTTAAAGGATAAGGTTTGGCAGGATTCGGTACTTTACAGGCAAGATGTGTCCGAACTCGCTGGGATGTTGAGTGAGCAGGAGGTATACGTAGGCGCTTTCATTGGCAATTATGATAAGAATGGTCATGAAATTAGCGTTGAGCTCACAATTCACCCTGGTTTTGAAGCTGGATCGGAAGGGGAATTAAAAAAGACCATGTCCTTATTTACGACGACCAATGTGATGGAAATGGGGGGGCAGGAGTATGGATCCATGTTTGATCAGGATAAAGGGCTGACGCTCTCGTTTCATTTGGATCAGGACGCTAAAAATGTACAATTACGCTACATCACAACCGGTCATGGTGGTTGGGGAAATGGCGATGAATTTGTACCCAAAGAAAACCGTATTTTTCTAAACGATGCCTTACTGTTTAAATATACACCCTGGCGTAACGACTGCGGTTCTTACCGTTTATCCAATCCCGCTTCGGGTAATTTTGCAACTGGACTATCTTCGTCCGATTTAAGTCGCTCCAATTGGTGTCCGGGAACGGTTACACCTCCGATTTATATCGATCTGGGCGATTTAAAAGCTGGTGATTACAAATTGCAGGTTCAGATCCCACAAGGCGCTCCGGAAGGAACAAGTTTCAGCAGCTGGAACGTAACGGGAACCTTACTGTTCGATTAGATGGAATGATATAGGTGAGGTATTGATCGTATTGAAATCAATACCTCGTACTTTTTTTTGGAGCGGAGTATTTGGCCTGTCCCTACGTATTATAGTGGATAAGCAGTTTCACTCTTTGTTTCCGATAATACAAAATAAGTCTGTACGGTATTGACCTGCGGGAGCACCGCCAGACGGTGTCTTAAAAAGATGTGATAAGCATCCATGTCTTTGGTAGCAATGCGTAACATGAAATCATAAGATCCAGCCATCTGATAGCATTCCATAACTTCGGGAAACTTCGCCACTTCTTTTTCAAATTCGTTCAAAACCTCAAATGTATGCGCTTTCAGGAATACCTGTGAAAACGAAATCAGTCCAATTCCGATTTTGTGCCGATCCAGGATCGCTACTGTTTTTTTGATATAACCCAGCCTTTTTAACTTTTTTACCCTTTCGTGCACTGCGGCGATTGACTTATTCAATTCGAAGGAGAGTTCCTTATTACTTAATGAAGCATCGTGCTGTAATAAGCGCAATAATTTTAGATCGGTATCATCCAATTCCATAATATGAATATTTTCGGTGTTGTTGCAAAATTACAATGTTAGAATGAATAATTTATTGTTATCGGTTTATTTTTATTGAATTTTTATTGAAGTTATAGTTCTGTATTGAATAATATCTTGTTATTGCCCAATTTTGCAACAGAATAATCATTTATATAAAAATGGCTGAACAAGAATTACTAAGTGCATGTTTATCACCTGCATTGGACAAAAGATTTAAGCATTTGTGGAGATTGGTCGGTAACACGCCAATGTTGGAATTGCAGTATACCTACAAAGGTAAGCCAGGCCGGGTATTCGTAAAATGTGAGAATTATAATTTAACAGGTAGTATCAAAGATAGAATGGCTTTATATATCTTGTACAAAGCATATATGAATTGCCAAATTAGACCAACTGATGTTGTGATTGAAGCTACAAGTGGAAATACAGGAATTGCTTTTTCGGCAATTGGTAAAGCTTTGGGACATCAGGTAAAGATCATCATGCCAAATTGGTTGAGCAAAGAGCGTACCGATATTATCAGAAGCATGGGGGCCGATATTCAGCTGATCAGCAAAGAAGAAGGTGGTTTTTTAGGTAGCATTCGTTTGAGCGAAGAGCTTGCTGCCGCTGGTGGTGTTTTTCTTCCACGACAGTTTGAAAATCAATATAACGCTGAAGCACATGAGAAAACGACCGGTTATGAAATTGTGAAACAATTGGAAGAACAGGGTTTGATCGCTGACGCCTTTGTGGCAGGAGTGGGAACAGGTGGAACCGTCATGGGCGTAGGGCGCAGCTTGCGGAAGGTGAACCCAGCTGTGCGCGTACATCCCTTGGAGCCGGCGGAAAGTCCAACATTAACGACAGGACATAAAGTCGGTTCACACCGTATTCAGGGTATATCCGATGAATTTATTCCGGCGATTGTGAATTTGGATGAACTGGATCGTGTTGTTTGTGCCAACGATGGCGATTCGATCATTATGGCTCAGAAGCTGTCAAGGCAATTGGGGCTTGCCGTTGGAATTTCCTCGGGAGCCAATGTTATCGGAGCAATTAAGTTACAACAGGAGTTGGGGGACGGAGCAGTTGTCGTCACGCTACTATGTGATGACAATAAAAAATATTTAAGTACGGATTTGGTGAAAGATGAACCTGTTAAACCGGGCTATTTATCCAGCGATGTTGATTTTCTGGGTTTTCAACCGATTTGTAGGTTGCCAAATCCTGTATTTGGAGCATAGTAAGATTTAGTTTCATATGTTTATAGTGAACTCGGGGAGTGTATTGCTCCTCGGGTTTTATTTACACAAGAACAAATCTCAAAGCAAAATAAAATATGAAAAACACATGATATTCTGATGAAAACTAATTTTAAACTATTAACCCTTTTATTCCTGCTCATCTTTCCTCTTGCAATGTTTGCGCAGCAGGACAGTACGGTTAGCCCGGATGGTATCGAATTCACGGATGGTACAATCAGTCCGGATTCTTTATCTTTTGAAGAGTCACCTGACACGGTTACAGCTCAAATTGACTCCAATAAGACAACGGTGGCTGCTACAGCTGAAGCAGGTGGTTCGGCAGAAGGTGGAAAAAAGTCACTTTGGAGCATTTTTATCGCAGGCTTGGTCGGAGGCTTCGCAGCTTTATTGATGCCTTGTATATTTCCGATGCTTCCTTTAACCGTAAGCTTCTTCACCAAGCAGTCCGGTAGCCGCGCCAGTGGCATTAGCAAGGCTTTATTGTACGGATTATTCATCATTGTGATCTATGTCGCTTTGGGCATGATCATTACTATTGCATTCGGTTCTGATGCGCTGAATGCCCTTTCGACCAATGGCATTTTTAATTTTATTTTCTTTTTGCTGTTGGTGGTATTTGCGGCCTCATTCTTCGGTGCATTTGAAATTACTTTGCCAAGCTCTTTTGTGAATAAAATGGACGCCAAGTCGGATAAAGGTGGGCTTGTAGGTTTGTTTTTTATGGCATTTAGTTTATCGTTAGTGTCGTTTTCCTGTACCGGGCCGATTATCGGAACGCTTCTGGTGGAAGCAGCGTCAAAAGGTGAACGATTGGGGCCTGCCATAGGTATGTTGGGATTCTCTATTGCCTTGGCTATTCCATTTGGTTTATTCGCTATGTTCCCATCAATGCTTAAATCGCTGCCCAAATCAGGTGGCTGGTTGAACAGTGTAAAAGTGGTACTTGGTTTTTTGGAGCTGGCTTTGGCATTGAAATTTTTGTCAAATGTAGATTTGGCTTACCATTGGAACTGGTTGGACAGAGAAGTATTCCTCTCTTTATGGATCGCCGTATTTGGTTTGATGGGGCTTTATCTGATCGGTAAAATTAAATTTTCCCACGATAGCGATCTCAAATTTCTGTCTGTTCCGAGAACAATACTCGCTATTGTTGTTTTTTCCTTCGTGGTGTATATGATTCCCGGTTTATGGGGCGCTCCCTTAAAGTCTATTTCAGCCTTTTTGCCGCCATCGGCAACCCAGGATTTTGATTTATCCACTGGAGTTGGCAGTGGCACTGCTGCGCATACAGATGGAAAAGTCAAAAAATATGCTGAAATTTTTCACGAGCGTGGTACACCAAAAGGCTTTGATCCCTATTATGATTACGATCAGGCTTTAGCAACGGCGAAAGAGCTTAATAAACCTGTTTTGATTGATTTTACAGGCTGGAATTGTGTTAACTGCCGTAAAATGGAGGCAAACGTATGGACAGATCCTGCGGTAGCCAAGTTGTTGAAAGAAGAGTTTATCATGGCCGAGTTGTTTGTGGATGATAAAACCGAATTGCCGGTCAATGAGCAGATAGTTTCTGCATACAGCAATAAAAAAATAAAGACTATCGGAAACAAAAACAGCGATTTTCAAGCTTCCGCATTCAATAGTAATTCGCAGCCATTGTATGTGATTGTTGATCCGAACGGTCAGGTGCTGGTTCCTCAAAGTGGGGCAAATTACAATGTTGAAGAATACAAAGCATTTCTACAGAGCGGTGTAGATGCATTCAAAAAGAAAAACTAACCATCGTCATATTCTAATTTTATCCCCTTTGCTGTTTGCAATGGGGATTTTTTTTTGCGTAAAACCTAGTTTTTCGATCATGCAATGCTTCTTCATATCGTACTTTTTTAGGGAGTCATTCGTTTACCATCGAATTAGCTCCGCCAACGCTTCGGCACAGTGCCGTATCTACTTCGCCCTAAAGCCGGGGTGAGTCCGTATTGAGTCTATGATGAGTCCGTGTTGAGTCCGAGTCTCTGACGCATTTATCGGGTACTTATGACGTAATTACCACACTCATACCTGCTAGCGGGAGCGAACCTGTCCCGAACCTATTCCGAATCAGATACAAATATGCCCCGAATTACTCCCTTAACTTGGAGTCAGCTAGGGTTAAAGATTTCGAAGTTTTTCGCCAAGCCGAACCGCAATCGGATAAACCGACAAAGAAAGATGGGCAAATATCATGGGATAAGGATCAAATGGCAGACGTTGTAAATAAGAAAAAAGGCCCTATCATTCTCTCAATTGACAGGGCCTCAAATTATAATATAAATTTACGGAAACTATTAGAAGTCAAATCTGACCCGTGCACGGATCCCCCAGGCTGGAGCGTCCACATGGTCAAGGTAATTCAGACGTTTGACGTAGTCCACACGCAAAATTTTAAAGATGTTGGACAAACCGATACTGGCCTCCATATAAGGTTCAGAACCGAAGGTATATGAACTTTGGATATCTTCAGCATTGCGTTGCCATGCAAACACTTTAGAACCATAATTTGGGTCGTCTGGATCATTTTCTTTACGAAGACCACCATAGACACCTTTGAAACTAAATACCTCGCGTAACTTAAGCTTTTTGATCAATGGGATTTTATTCAACAGGAACCCATTCATGTAATACTGCACATTGATGGAAGCGTTGTGGTCACTGACAAATTCCAGAAAATTCATTAAGTTGTACGAGTTTAACTGGTACGCATAAGTCTGGTTTGCACGGTGGATTGTCAGGAAAGGAAATGGTATCTCTTTTCCAGCGATATAGTTTCCTTCCGCGGTTACATCAGCAAAACCAAATTGACTTAGGTAAAAACGCTTGAATGCGCCCACGTTGAAACTATGGTAATTATATTCCCCTTTTGCCAGACCTTTAATTCCTGCTGTATAATTGAATGTGAATATGGGGTATTGATTGAAGATCGGCGTACGATAGATTTTACCTTGGTAAAATTCTTCATGCGGAGCGTATCTAAAGTTGACCGACAATTCTGTTGTATTTAATTCGTTGAATAATTTGTTTTGTCCGTTTTCACCCAACATTTGATAGGTTAGGCTACCCGCCGGAGTTTGTTTGTTAATATTAAATCCAGCACCAATAGCCAGGTGGTTCAAGAATTCTTTTTTATATTCTAGCCCGTAGTTGGTTTCGTAGATATAACGGTCATTATCACCGCGTTTGAAGGATAACAAAAAGTTGTCTTCCTGAATAAACTCGAGCTTTTGTCCGGGAATTTTGGTATCCTTTTTATAGGAGGCTCTGATATAGTGCATAGGGAAGGAGTATACCGACTTGTTGTTAAAGGCATAAGTCCCACTGAAAAAGTACTTCCATTTCTGATCCTTGAACCCATAAGCCGCATAACTCTCTGCATAGAAACGTTTGCTCAGTGATTCGGTTGTACGACCGCCCACACGCAAGCGAAAGCCTTCAACAGGGTTAAAACTGTAAAATGTATTTACTGGACCAATTTCCACCGGACCGGCTTGTTTGTACCCCGAAAGAAGCAGGGCCGCAATATCCATGAAGGTTCTGAAAGAAGGAATTTTCTGTAGCGTATCTATATTGTGGTAGATATTCAGTTCATTCTGTGCCAAAGCCAAAGGGCGTTGTGTTTCAAATAAGGACTTTGTCGCTTTTTTATTCTCGACATTGTAAGCTATTACCGTTGATGGGCCATCGTAAATGCTGTCGGGTTGTTGCACACCGACTTTATAGTTGTTGTAATTGACCGTTCGGCTTCCGCGGATACCCATTCCTTTTTCAGTTAATGAAAAATCAATTCCCAATGTACTTGTCTTTAGGTAGAATCTGCTCTTATTGTCTTTTTCGAATTTGAGCTGAACCTGAAGGTCGCGTACAAAATTTAGGTTGATATCATCCGCAACAGTCATGTTCGCCCCTTGAACGGCGTAATTGCCATCCAGTGTAACATATAGTTGCCCTTTAAACAACATATCTGCTTTATTGCGGGGAACGAAGCTCAATTCGACCAGCCAAGGCTGAGAAGTTTTGATGGTATCGGTAATGAAAAACTTATAAAATGTAGGTGCAGAATTCGCAATCGGACTCAAAAACTGGTTGGTTACCAATGAAATGTTGTTGTCATAAATATCAACTTGTTCGTAGAGTTTATTAAAATAGGCTGCCAGACCATCATTATCTATAAATTTAGGGTCAAACTGCGCGCGTTGATCCCCCAAAATATATTGTTTGGTTTTGCTCGGATCTTTACGGTAGTACACTTTGGACATTTTCTCTTCGATAAAAGCCGGCAAAACATATTTATTGGCGGTTTTAGCCGAATCATCGGTTTCGAAAAGAAACTGATAGTTCTTAAAGATTTTTTTGTTGACGAATTTTTCTGAAAGATTGCTCAATCCCAAAGACATCTTTTCGTATTGATCAAATTCAGCATATTGTTGTCCCGACAGTCGGTTTTTATCTTTATTTTCAATGACCTTACGTATTAGGGCAACGGCAGGATTGTCTTTGTTGCTGTATTTTTTCTTTTTGGCTTTGACAACAACTTCCTCCAGCATATTGTCCTGTGCATCCATCAGGATTTCCTTGGTCTGTATAGCATCGTTGGTAACGAAAGCATCCTTATTGTCATAGCCAACATAGCTGGCTCTGATTTTGACATAAGATGTCGGGAAAACCAGCTTAAACTCACCATTTGCATTGGTCGATGTTGAGGTTCCTGCAGCAGCAGGAGCGCCAACGACCGCAACGGTGGCGTAAGCAATGGGGGCCTTTGTCTTTGCATCTTTGACCGTACCCGTAACCGTTTTGGTCTGTGCGAATACAAGAGATGCTGATAGCAAGAATGTTATCGAGAGAAAGAGTTTATTTATGAAGGTCTGTGCGTTTATTTTAGCTTCCATTATATTGCTATAATCTTGAAAATTCAAAATTGTTTTCTTGTTTTTACTTTATTTCTGACTTTATAAGTATTAAAATCAAAAAATCAGTGAACAAAGGAAACAAAAAATTAAGAATAATTAAAATCTTATTGTAATGTAATAAAAGAAACCTAGTTCCTTCTTTTAAGGTTTAAATCGTTGTTTTTTAGCGGTTTGTATTAAATAATTGATTTAGATCAATTATTTAACCTCCACATTTTGACTTCACGATGATTTTCCAGTCCACTATTTATTGACTTTTGTAACGATATAGTCAATGTTGCTAAAAATCGGATGGGATTTGAAAAGAGATTTCCTGTCTGGAGCCTGGGTGAATAAATTTAATAAAAGCAGCATGCAGATGTAATCTATTGGCTTTTCTGCCATATAGATCATCACCGAAGATAGGAGTATTCAGTCCCTCTGGGTGAACAGCGTGCATACGGAGTTGATGTGTCCGGCCTGTTAATGGGTAGAATCGAACTCGTGTTTTACCATTTTCGACAGCAATTCTTTCCCATTTGGTCTGAGCTGGCTTTCCATGGGTATAACACACCATTTGCCGGGGTCTGTCATCCAAATCCACACGAAGGGGCAGATCAATCAGCCCACATTCCTGTTCAATAACACCGTCGAGTAAAGCAATGTACTCCTTCGTTATGGTATGTTGTATAAATTGATCCTGTATGAATTGATGCGCCATCTTGTTTTTGGCTACAACCAAAAGTCCCGACGTGGACATGTCCAGACGGTGGATAATAATCGGGCCGGCATTTGGATAGCGTTTGAGAACACGATTATAGACGGAATCTTTCACATATATACCGGGAACGGATAAAAACTCTGCGGGCTTGTTGAAGACAATAATATCTTCATCCTCATAGATCTGGGGGAGTTCCGTTTGCAATGTTGTTTCCTGTTGCATGGGATTCGGGTCGACGGTAAGTCCCTGAAGCATGTATCCCAGAATAGGTTCACATTTTTTACGGCAGGCCGGATAATAATTTTTATGTCTGCGGATTTCGGAAGCAGGCGAACAGCCCCACCAAAACTCGGCCAATGCTATGGGGGTAAGGTTGTGGCTGTAGGCATATTGCAACAATTTCGGCGCAGCACATTCTCCGGCACCTGCAGGGGGGGTACTTTGGTCAAAATCCTGAAAAATGGCAATCACATTCTTTGGCTGCCCTTCAGCATTCAAAAAATTATATTGTTCAAAAAGTTGTCTTTGCAGATTGCCTGATCGGATCTTGCGCTCCTCTTTCATTGCCAAAATATCGGAAAGCAATTGTTGGAGCTTAAGGTTCTCCGATTCCAGGGCCAGATGCATGTTATATTGATAGCGCTGAAGTTCTTGTTTATCCTTTAAGCTTTGGCTGCGCATATCTTCCATCAGCGTTTCATACGCTTCGTCTGACAGGATAGGGCGCAATCTAGTTCGGGTTTCCTTACGTTCTTTTTTCTGATTTCTGAGTTTTGTTTTGAGCAGGTCAAGCGTTGTGTCCCATTGGTCTTTTAGTCTATTGAGATTGCTTTTTGTTTGTGCCAGTTCCTCGCTGTTTTCAAGAAGTTCAATTTTTCTGTTAAGCGCATTTAAGTGTACTTCTTCATTTAAAAAGAAGCCATCCCTTTCAAGCATGTCAAATATAGGGGGGACAAAGTGTCTGTGTTTGTTGCTGCCGGCAAGCTTGCCTGATACAGCGGCAAGATATCCGAGGCGATGCTGCTGATCGCGGACAACCAATATACCGAACATCTTGCCGATGGCATGACCGTCATTATTTTCTTCAAGACCAAAGTTATGTGTCCACTCGTTTTGTATCTCAAGGTAGGCCTGGAGTTCTTGCGCAGCAATAATGGCTAGCGGATGCGGCTCATAGCAAAATGGAAAAGTGAATCGCAACGGGAGTTCGATGCCCGAAATATCTTCCTTGAATGCATGAAAATAAGCGTTGTTGTCTAAAGTACTCACAGTCTTCCTTTAATGATAGTTTGCTCGCAAAAATACGGTTATTATGCGATTGAAATGACATTTTAACACCGCTTTTTTTTGTTTTACCTGCTTTTTTTGGTAAATTTAACTAAGCAATTAAAAGCTATAGTTAACAAATAAACACGATATGAAAACTTCAATTGGAATTAAAGATGCAGACTTAAAAAAAGTTGCGAAATTGCTCAATGTCTTATTGGCTGATGAGCATATTATCTACATGAAAACACGCAATGCGCATTGGAATGTCGAGGGAGCTGATTTTCATGCTGCTCATTTATTTTTGGAATCCCAATACGATGAGCTGGCCGAAGTTATTGATGAAGTTGCGGAACGTATTCGTACCTTGGGCCATTATGCCGTGGGTTCATTTGATAAATATCTGAAATTAACACGTTTGACAGAATCCACATCGGAAAAGACCGATAGCCAGTCTTATTACAAAGAGTTGTTAACAGATCATGAGTCTATTGCGATGTCGATTCGTGCTGATATTGCAGTTGTCGAAGGTACGGCGGATAATGGTACGGAGGATTTTTTGGTCGGCTTATTGGAAAAACATGAAAAAATGGCCTGGATGCTCCGTGCCCATTTTATAAAATAGTAAAGACAGACTCATTTCATACAAACAATCCTGCCCATTTGAGTTGGCAGGATTTTTTTTGTATGATTTGTTGTCGGCGCGGGATAATTTTTCTATCTTAAAGAGGAATTAAGCCTTCAGAAACATTTAATATAATACAGCTATGCTTGAAGACGACAACCTAAATCAAACCACACTAAACGAGGAAGAAAATGATGGTACTTTGGAGAGTATGCATCATGTGAACAATCCGGTATTGGATCTGCCCAAAATTGAAAAGAAATACCTCGAAAATGTTGTATCCCACAACCAAAACGATAAATCATACTATTTTTCCGATGGTAAGGCAAAAGTGGAGATTAAGATCGTAACTGATGAGATTGTTCGTGTTCGATTGGCGCCACAAGGAACGTTTTTAGAAGACTTTTCCTATGCGCTGGCAAAGAAAGATCATCGCGTCAGCATCCATCAGTGTAAAGAGGAAGAAGATCATTATAGTGTGCATACGAACACGATTTCCTGCCGGATCAATAAAGAAGATTTTTTGATTTCTTTCTCGGATCGGGCCGGAAAATTGTTTAATGCGGATCAGGCACCTATGCATTGGGAGGAAAATCCGGATTTCGGCGGATATTACGTCTATAGTACAAAGGTAGCTTTTGAAAACGAAGCATTTTATGGGCTAGGCGACAAGGCAACCAAACTTAACCTTCGCGGAAAGCGATTAAAAAACTGGAATTCGGATACTTATGCATTTGCTTACGATCAGGATCCTTTGTACAAAACGATCCCTTTTTACATCGGGTTGAAAGATGGGGAAGCCTACGGCATTTTCTTTGATAATACCTTTAAAACCTATTTTGACTTTGCCGCTGAAGATCAGGGTAAGACCAGTTTCTGGTCTGAGGGTGGTGAATTGCAATATTATTATATTCATGGCCCCCATATTATTGATGTAATCCGAAGGTATCATACCTTAACCGGTACACATTATTTGCCACCATTATGGGCTATTGGGTACCACCAGTGCCGATGGAGTTATTACCCGGAAGCGAATGTACGCAAGGTGGCCGAAGAATTCCGTAAAAGACAGATCCCATGTGACGCCATATACCTGGACATTGACTATATGGATGGGTACCGCTGTTTTACCTGGAATAAGCAATATTTCCCAAATCCGAAGAAAATGATTGCCGATCTTGCCAATGAGGGCTTTAAGACGGTGGTTATGATTGATCCGGGAATTAAGGTTGACGAAAATTACTGGGTATTTAGAGAAGGAAAGGAGAATAGATATTTCTGTCGAAGGGGCGATGATTATTTTATGGAGGGATTTGTTTGGCCCGGACGCTGTCAATTTCCTGACTTTACGAATCCTGAAGTTCGTCAATGGTGGGGAACTTTATACCAGGGACTAGTGGAGGACGGAGTTGCGGGCTTTTGGAACGATATGAATGAACCAGCGGTTTTTGGTCGAGGGACATTTCCGGATGATGTCAGACATCAATATGATGGCCATCGCGGGTCACATCGAAAAGCACATAATGTCTACGGCATGCAGATGGTGCGTGCGACCTACGACGGCCTGAAGAAACTCTATAAGAATAAAAGGCCATTTACCATTACACGAGCGGCTTATGCAGGCACACAGCGTTATTCCTCGGTATGGACAGGAGATAACTTAGCCAGCTGGGAGCATCTCAAACTGGGGACTTTACAGTTGCAACGCTTGTCGACCTCAGGAATGTCTTTCTGTGGAACCGACATTGGCGGATTTACAGGGGAACCGGATGGTGAGCTTTTTACGCGATGGATGCAATTTGGCGTTTTTTCACCATTTATGCGTGTGCATTCCGCAGGTGATACCCGTGACCGCGAGCCCTGGAGCTTTGGTGAAGATTGGGAAAAAATAAATAAAAAATTTATTGAGCTGCGCTATCAGCTTTTGCCATATATCTACACCTGTTTTTGGGAACAGACCAAATATGGCTATCCGATCTTACGTCCTATTTCAATGGTTGAGCAACATATTCCGACCAATTGGCAGCGGGAAGAGGAGTTCTGTTTTGGCGATAAAATATTGGTGTCGCCAGTGTTGCAGCCCGGCCAGAAAAGCAAGATTGTCTACCTTCCTGCAGGAGATTGGTTCTATTATTTTAGTAACGCGGTATATGTGGGCGGCAAGGAACATACCATTGCAACACCTTTGGATGAAATGCCACTATTTATTCGTGGTGGATCAGTTATTCCGGAATATCCCGTCATGCAGTATACCGGAGAAAAGAAAGTGGAGGAACTGCAATTGAATATCTATTTTTCGGAGGGGGTGCATCGTTCTTACGTGTATTCCGATCATGGTGATACCTTCGCGTATGAGCAGGATATTTATCTGGAGAAATGCTTTACGGTGTCCGGATTAAAAGATTCCCTGTCAATCAAACAGACCCGCGATGGATTATTTACGGAGCGGTACGAAGAATATAAATTGCAATTGATCGGGTTGCCGTTTAGGGTAAAAAAAGTAAAAACAGATGGAATAGACACAAAAGTACAACAAGATGAACAGGGGCGATATTGGATTAATGTCGCACGTGAATTTGATAACATATTGATCGAGGGTTAAACATGGCCAATCAAGTAATACCGCATAGTCTTTTTTCGGAATTTGATGTCGCACTGTTCCAGGCGGGCAGGCATTTCAAACTGTATGAAAAATTTGGTTCGCATGAACTGGAAGTAGAGGGTGAAAGAGGCGTTTATTTTGCGGTTTGGGCCCCAAATGCAAAATCCGTTTCCGTAACGGGAAACTTCAATTTTTGGGACAAGGGGAGTCATCCGTTAAATGTCCGTTGGGATACCAGTGGCATCTGGGAAGGATTCATTCCCGGAATAGCCAATGGTGAAACCTATAAATATTGTGTTCAGACTTCATCGGGAGAGGAACTGGAAAAAGGTGATCCATTTGCATTCAGGTGGGAGGTAGCCCCTAAGACAGCTTCCATTGTTCATTCGACTTGGTATGAATGGAATGATGGCAACTGGATGAAGGAGCGTATCGTAAAGAATAGACTGGATCAACCTTGGTCGGTCTACGAACTGCATTTGGGGTCATGGGCAAGGGATCCGGAGAGCCCGGATACACTATTAAATTACCGCGAGATCGCCGTGCAATTGGTGACTTATGTTAAGGGAATGAATTTTACACATGTGGAATTTATGCCGCTGATGGAGCACCCCTATTATCCTTCCTGGGGTTATCAGATTACGGGTTATTTTGCAGCAAGTTCGCGGTATGGCTCCGCTCAGGATCTGATGTTCTTGATTGATGAATTACATGCTGCGGGTATTGGCGTGCTACTGGATTGGGTGCCTTCACATTTTCCGGGGGATGCCCACGGACTTTTTCGTTTTGATGGTACGAGTCTCTATGAGCATGAAGACCCGCGGAAAGGTTTTCATCCAGACTGGCAGTCCTATATTTTTAATTATGGACGCAATGAAGTGCGTTCATTCCTGATCAGCAATGCTTTCTATTGGCTGGATCGCTTTCACATCGATGGGCTTCGTGTCGATGCTGTGGCTTCGATGTTATACCTAGACTATAGCCGAAATGCGGGTGAATGGATTCCGAATGAGTTTGGTGGTAATGAAAACCTCGAAGCTGTTCAATTTCTAAAAGAATTTAACGAGGCTGTGTATGCTCATTTTCCAGATGTGCAGACGATCGCTGAAGAATCTACATCCTGGCCGGGAGTGAGTAGGCCGACCTATGCCGGAGGCTTGGGTTTTGGGATGAAATGGATGATGGGGTGGATGCACGATACCCTGGATTATTTTAAGGAAGACCCGATCAATAGAAAGTACCATCATGATCGCATCACTTTTGCTACAGTATATGCATTTCATGAGAATTTCATGCTTCCTTTGTCTCACGATGAAGTTGTCTACGGAAAACAGCCTCTTATTTATAAAATGCCCGGTGATGAGTGGCAAAAATTTGCCAATTTGAGGGCTTTATACCTGTTTATGTACACTTTTTCGGGAACTAAACTGCTGTTTATGGGGGGCGAGTTCGGCCAAACGTCTGAATGGAACGTGAATCAATCGCTCGATTGGCATCTGCTGGAATTTATGCCGCATCAGGGAATGAAAAAATTTGTGGCAGACTTAAATGCGATGTATCGGCAGCAGCCCAGTCTCTTTCAAAGAGCTTTTGATTCATCTGGATTTGAATGGATAGATGCCGGCGACCGGGAAAATTCGGTTTTGGTCTATTGGCGTAAAGCTTTTGACTCCTGGAATGATACGGTGATCGTAATCAACCTGACGCCTGTTGTCCGTGAAGATTTTCGAATAGGTCTGCCTTATGCTGGTGAATGGGAAGTGGTATTAAGTTCGGACGATCTTCATTATTTCGGTTCAGGAATCTGTAGTCAACATGTTGCAAGTGAACAACTGCATTGGATGAACCGGGCGCAGTCTGCTCAGGTAGATCTTCCACCGCTTGGTGGCTATATCCTCAAACGTAAGAAGGATCGAGAAGAAACCGCTCCCGTGAAGTCTGCGGAACGCGTTCCTGTTTAGGGTGATGTGTCCATGACCGGAGAGGGTCGGTGAAAGTAAATTTTAATAGGATAAGTTCCATCTGCGCGATGGAGGAAAAATATGTACAGATGAAAGTATTTCATTTAAGTGTCGAATGTTACCCAATTGCCAAGGTTGGTGGTCTTGCGGATGTCGTTGGTGCACTGCCCAAGTATCAAACTAAACTTGGCGTGGAAGCGGCGGTGATCATGCCTTGGTATGATCGCCCATTTGTTAGGGAGCATTCCTTTGATGTAATTCAAGAGGGAGCTTTTTATCAAGGGTCTGAATTATTGAACTATTCTGTTTTTAAAGAAAAAGAAAACACACTTGGTTTTGAACTCTATTTAATAAAAATACCGGGTAAACTGGATCGTCAGGAGGTCTACTGTTATCCGGATGAAGGAGAGCAGTTTATAGCTTTTCAGCATGCGGTATTAAACTGGTTCAAAGCGAAGGCAATAATACCGGATATTGTGCATTGCCATGATCATCATGTTGGCTTGATGCCTTTTCTGATGAAGTATAGCAATGAATATAATTTCCTTTCCGGAGTGATGACTGTTGCGACAGTACACAACGGTCAATACCAGGGCTGGACACATTGGAGCAAGGCAATTCTATTACCCGGATTCGACAGCTGGAAATGGGGGCTTTTGGATTGGGATGGTCTGATCAATCCACTTGCCGCATTGATTAAGTGCTGTGACGCCTATACGACCGTTTCGGAGGGGTATCTTGAAGAACTCTACGTGGAGGCAAATGGTCTCCAGCATCTGTTTTATGACGAGCGTCACAAGTCCGTCGGTATCGTCAATGGAATTGATTGGGATATCTGGAGTCCGGATAAAGACTATACCTTGATTGAAAATTACGATCTTGCTTCAGCCTTTGCAGGTAAACTTAAAAATAAGCAGGCACTTGCGCAACAATATAAAATTGATCCGAAGCTCCCTTTGCTCGTATTTATAGGGCGTTTTGCGACCGAAAAAGGCGCTGATCTGTTGCCGGATATAATTTTGGATTTGACGGAAAATTTTTCGGGCAGATTGAGTATATTTATATTGGGTGCCGGGGATCCGGCAATTCAGTCACGGGTAAAAATGCTCGTGGATGAAAAGATAGAAAATTTGGATGTGTTCTTTGGTTATGATGAAAATCTTGCGCACTGGCTTTATGCAAGCGCAGACTTTCTTTTGATGCCTTCACGGGTTGAACCCTGTGGGCTCAATCAGCTTTATGCCATGAAGTATGGTACTTTGCCGATTGTACACCGTGTGGGTGGTCTGAAAGATACGGTCATTGATTTGGAAAACAATGGGTACGGCGTTGGTTTTGAGTCGCTTGAGGTGGCTGAAATCAGAAAGGCGGTTATCCGGGCGGTCGAATACTATGAAAATAGGATTGAATTTGAGGACAACCAGCACAAAATAATGAGTTTGGATTTTTCCTGGGATAAATCCGCAGCAAAATACATAAGTCTATATAACCAATTAATTTAATTTGATATGTCACATCACAATGTAGTAGCTATCGTTCTGGGCGGGGGAAGGGGCTCGCGTCTATATCCTTTGACCGATCAACGGTCTAAACCAGCTGTTCCTATTGCAGGAAAATATCGCTTGGTTGATATCCCCATCTCGAATTGTCTCAATTCGGGATTCAATAAGATTTTTGTGTTGACACAATTCAATTCGTCCTCATTGAATTCGCATATTAAGAATACGTACAACTTTAGTATTTTTAGTAAGGGTTTTGTCGACATTTTAGCGGCTGAACAAACTAATGATGGTGACAAATGGTTTGAAGGTACAGCAGATGCCGTGCGCAGATCCTTCAAAAAGCTGGCAAGCATAGATTACGATTACGTCTTAATTTTGTCAGGGGATCAGCTTTATCAGATGGATTTTGATGCACTTGTGGATTTTCACGTACAGAATGAAGGCGATTTGACAATTGCGACCATTCCTGTCAACGGCAAAGACGCAACAGGATTTGGAATTCTTAAATCGGATGAGCACAACCACATTACCTCGTTTATAGAGAAACCCAATCGGGAACAGCTGGCGGACTGGAGTTCAGAAGTGAGCGATCATTTGAAGTCGGAGGGAAGGGAGTACCTCGCATCTATGGGTATATATGTGTTTAGTAAAGGTGTACTAAAACGTCTGCTGGAAGAAAACAGTGGGATGGATTTTGGAAAAGAAATTATCCCGGATGCGATTGAAAATATAAAAGTGCTCAGTTATCAATATGAGGGCTATTGGACAGATATCGGAACGATCGGCTCATTTTATGAAGCCAATATCGGGCTGACCGATAATATTCCGGCCTTTAACCTGTTTGATAAAAATACGGTTTTTACGCGACCACGCATGTTGCCACCATCTAAGATTTCGGGGACAACCTTGATCAACTCCGTTATTTCCGATGGATGTATTATTCATGCCGATAAGATCGACCGTTCTGTGATCGGTGTGCGTTCGCGTATCGGTATCGGTTCGGTGGTACGCGGGACCTATATGATGGGATCAGACTATTACGAGGACTTTTCAGATATGGACGAAGCCAAAAGAAAAAATATGCCTATTGTAGGAGTAGGAGAACGTTGCTATATCGAAAATGCGATTCTGGATAAGAACTGTCGCATTGGAAATGATGTTCGCATCAATGGCGGTCCTCATTTATTGGATGCTAACCACCAGACTTACACGGTTTGTGATGGCATCGTGGTCATCAAGAAAAATGCCGTTATCCCGAGTGGTACCACTATCGGGCTGACAACAGTATAAATTTATTTAAACAAGGGAGATAATATATTGTTATAATTGCGTGTTATTGTAATAAAAAAATGCAGTTAAAACAGATTATCTCCCTTGTTTTTGTGTTGATCGTACTGGCCGCCTGTGATACTTCCCTAATGGTGCAGAGTACAGGCGTTTTGCGGGATGCATCGCGGAAATTTGAACTCCATAACGGCGATCGCCGTATCATTTATATTCCGATGCGGCATTTAGGGACTCGCGTATATTATGATCAGATACAGACTGCTGTAGATTCTCTTCAAAAATCAGGATATGTCGTTTTTTATGAAAGTATCGCTTATCAGGTGGATAGCGCAGCTCAACGCGACCTTTATGACCGCAAGTTTAGAAAATTGACTGGTAATCGCCTCGGACTGCAGCAATGTATTGAAACTCCCGGAGATACTTCCCGCGTATTGAGAGCTCCATTGTACCGCAAACTGGGACAGCGTATTATCAGCCAGCCGGATTATTCTTTTTTTCTGGTCAACTATGAAACTGCTGTCAATGCTGACATTCCTAAAAACAAATTACTGGATGATTTTGAATACCGTTATGGTACCATACAGCTGGATGCCTGCGACTATAATACCCCACTAAATGCACCTTATAGCTGCAAACCGATAAAAACAGCGCTCAAAAATAAGTTTGACAAAGAATTTGTTATGCAGCAAAGAGAAGAAAATCTGGCCTCCCTGGTGGCTGATGCCCCTCAGCAGAAAATTTTAATCTTATTTGGGACATCTCATTTTAAAGGCTTTTTGCGTAATTTGCAAGCCAGAGACCCACGTTGGATAAAGATAAAATAATATGTTGGAAAAGATTTTTATTATACTGCTCTTACCAGTAGTGATTTATGTTGTCTATTACCTGTTGAACCGTACTTCTAAAAATAATAAGGCAATTAAACGTGTTTTGAGTGATGAGGGGAAAAATATACTGGAACAGGAGGTTGCCTACTATCGTCATCTTTCAGTTGTCGATAAACAGGAGTTTGAAACGCGCTGTCTGGCATTTTTGGATACGGTCAAGATTGAAGGTGTGGGAGTAACCCTGGAACTGAAAGATTATATGCTCATTGCTGCGAGCGCCGTTATTCCGATATTTGCCTTTAAGAAATGGACTTATCCAAACCTGACCAATATTATGGTTTACCCATCACACTTTAATGCAGATTACCAATTCGAAGGACATGCAAACCGGAATATTATGGGAATGGTAGGTGAGGGTGCTATGAATGGACAGATGATTTTATCCAAATCGGCATTGGAATATGGTTTTGAAAATCCAAATGACGGACAGAATACCGCGATCCACGAATTTGTGCATCTCATTGACAAAACAGATGGTACAGTAGACGGCGTTCCGACTTATTTATTGGATAAGGCTGCCATAATTCCTTTTATGAATTTAATACGGGAGGAAATTAACAAGATCAAAGAACATACATCCGATATTGACACTTACGGCATGACTAATCCCGGAGAGTTTTTTGCTGTCGCATCCGAATACTTTTTTGAAAATCCAACGAAATTTCAAAAAAACCATCCAGAACTCTATACTGCACTTTCTAGAATTTTTGAGCAAAGTTAAGTGGAGATAAATAAAATTTTAGTATTTTTAAAGCAAACAGAAAATGTTTGCTTTTTTTGTTAATTACAACTGTTATGCCTAAAACTACTATTTATTCTACTATTGCATTCGCATGTCTATTATTTTGCGGCAATAATCAAGGTTTTTCTCAGGGGCGTTATGCTGTGGGGACGACCTTTACTGAAATGGCGGACCCGTCAAGGGATACGCTTTCTGATTGGTCAAATGTTAAACCTGGTGTGCACGCATCGTTTGTGTCGATCGATAAACGTTTTCCAAAATCTTTAAATCCCAACATCGCTATCCAGCCCAATAACAGGGTGGATGCCTGGAAAGGGGAGCAGGTATCTGCGCAGATACTCCTGTGGACTAGTTCAGCAGCCTCTGATGTTGTTGTTTCGACAGGTGATTTAAAATCAACTACTGGCAAATCTATTTCGGCTGAAGCCGTACAAGCACGATTTGTTCGCTATGTGATGACAGATGAATTTGCGGAGGGATGTGGTTATCGTAAACCTGAGGACTTTAAGGCCGCACTTTCTGCAGATATGTTGGATGATCTCAAAAGCTATAATCTCGAAGCAAAGCGCGTCCGTCCGGTATGGATTACTGTAAAAGTACCTGCTGGAGCAGCGGCAGGTCAATATAAGACAGTCATTGCTGTTAAACAAAAAGGTAAGGTGATACAAAATTTGGATCTGACTGTTAATGTTCAAGATCAGGTATTACCACCAGCTTCACAATGGTCATTCCATTTGGATCAGTGGCAACATCCATCATCCGTAGCACGTGTCAACAATGTTAAGATGTGGAGTGATGAGCATTTTGAAGCCTTAAAGCCAACAATGAAGCAGCTGGCTGCTGCAGGGCAGAAGGTCATTACGGCGACGTTAAATAAGGATGCCTGGAATGTACAGACTTATGATCCCTATGCGGATATGATTACCTGGAAGAAAGCAAAAGACGGATCCTGGAGTTATAACTATGCGGTATTTGACAGGTGGGTGCAATTTATGATGGATCTGGGAATTAACAAACAGATCAATTGCTATTCATTATTGCCATGGAATAATGAAGTACATTATTTTGATGAAGCAAAAAATGAACTGGTCAATGTTGTCGCAAAACCCGGAACGCCAGTATTTGAGGAGCTATGGACACCTTTCTTAAAGGATTTTAGTAAACATGTCAGCGCCAAAGGTTGGTTGAAAATTACCAATATCGCGATGGATGAGCGGGCACAGGAGCAGATGGATCCAGCAGTAGAACTTTTGGAACGTGTTGTACCTGAATTTGGAATTGCTTTTGCAGACAACCATAAAAGTTATAAGCGTTATCAAAAAAGTACCGATATCAGTGTTGCTGTAGGCGATCCTTTCGATCAAAATGATTTAATTGAAAGACGTAAAAAAGGGTATATCACTACATTCTATGTTTGCTGTTCAGATGAGTTTCCAAATCAATTTACATTTTCTGATCCGGCAGAATCGACCTATCTGGGGTGGTACGCACTCGCTGCGGGATTTGATGGCGCGTTACGTTGGGCCTTTAATTCCTGGGTAGCCAATCCGCTGCAGGATTCACGATTCCGTACATGGCCCGCTGGAGACACTTATATTGTTTATCCGCAAGGTCGTAGCTCGATTCGTTATGAGCGTATGTTGGAAGGTATTCAGGATTTTACCAAAGTGAATATACTGAAAGAAAAGTTGGAAAAATCTAACGATCAAACGAATTTGGCAAAACTGAATGCAAAAATTGCCAAACTAAAAAAATCTAGACGTTATGCTGCCTGGAATGATGACCTCAATGATGCTAAAGCATTTGTAACCGAATTATCCAATAAGATCAAGTAACCAAACTTTCATAGCGTTGAATAAACAGGCTGCTCCTCGATACGATGGGAGCAGCCTGTTTTTTTAGGCAGCGTCTTTCTTGCAAAACGTGGCCTGCAATCGTCATCTCTGTTCTGAAAACTACGGATCGATCGGTATGTACTTTCTTCAATAATAGAATACCCAAAACCATTGTTTCGCAATATTGTTGTTATAAAGAAGCGATAGCGTAATCAACACATCGTCGTGATATCAAAATCTTAAATCATCATATGGGTATGAAAAATGTAGCACACCAGATCGTTGGTATTTTAAAAGATGCGGGAATCAAACGTATTTATGCCGTGACGGGAGATAGTTTGAATTTTTTTAATGAGGCTGTTCATGAGGATGGAACCATGCAATGGATACATGTTAGGCATGAGGAGGTCGGTGCATTTGCTGCGACCGCCGAAGCGGATCTGCACGGGATTGCCTGCTGTGCTGGAAGTAGTGGGCCAGGCCATGTTCACCTGATCAATGGTGTTTACGAGGCGCATAAGACACGTGTTCCGATGTTGGTAATTGCTTCGACCTGTGCCACCTATGAGTTTGGTACAGACTATTTCCAAGAAACCAATCCGATTAAATTGTTTGACGACTGTTCTTGTTATAATCAGATGATTACCCGTCCGGAACAGGTACAGCGTATGGTTCAAAACGCATTACAGCAAGCGATTTCCAAACGCGATGTTGCTGTCATCGGCTTACCGGGGGATGTTTCTGAAATGGAAGCCGTTCATATGAATACTTCTTCAAAAGTGTTTTTTACACAGCCACAGGTGAGACCCTCTGATCTGGAAATTGGTCGTTTGGCACAATATATCAATCAGGCAGAAAAAGTGACCTTATTCTGTGGTGTTGGTGCTAAGAATGCGCGGCAACAGATTGTTCAGCTCTCCCAGAAAATTCATGCACCGGTAGGCTATTCGTTTAAGGCTAAATTGGATATTCAACGGGACAATCCCAATGAAATCGGTATGACAGGACTTTTGGGAACTGCCTCGGCCTTTCAGAGTATGCACCATTCCGATCTAATCCTGTTATTGGGAACAGATTTTCCCTATAAGGATTTTATACCTACCAATAAAACGATTGTTCAGATAGATATCGAAGGAGAGAAACTCGGCCGACGGTCGATCGTGGATTATGGCCTGGTCGGCGATATTGAGCATACGCTGAAAGCTGTCTTACCATTTGTGGAGGCAAGAAGCGATTCAGGTTTTCTTGAAAAACAATTGGCAGCTTACGAGAAAGTAAAAGAGGATTTAATGATCTATGTGGATGATTCGGGTAGTGAATGTGCTATTCAACCGGAGTTTGTGGCCCATACGATTGACCAAAAGGCGAGCGACGACGCTATTTTTTTGGTGGATACAGGCATGTCCTGTGTATGGGGAGCACGCTATATCAATCAGCGGCGGGATCGTAAGATGCTTGGATCATTTAATCACGGATCCATGGCGAATGCCATGCCGATGGCAATTGGTGCAGCATTGACACATCCTGAAAGACAGATTATAGCTTTCTGCGGTGATGGAGGTCTTTCGATGCTGCTCGGGGACTTGGCTACGATAAAACAGTATAATCTGCCAATAAAACTGATCGTATTTAATAACCGTTCGCTTGGGATGGTCAAGCTAGAGATGCAGGTGGCCGGTTTGAAGGATCAGGAAACGAATATGGTCAATCCGGATTTCGCCATGGTCGCACAGGCGATGGGAATCCGCGCATTTACCGTGACTCAACCAGAAGCGGTCGATGGTGTACTCAGTGAAGCGTTTCGCATAATGGATGAACCTGTGCTTATTGATATTTATACCAGTCCAAATGCCTTGGCCATGCCTCCTAAAATTTCCTTTAGCCAAATGAAGGGAATGACCGAAAGTATGGCGAAATTGATGCTGTCAGGCAACTTTGAAGAAGTCTGGGATACCATCAAATCAAACTATAAGCACTTGAAATCGCTCTGATAATGCTGAACAACACGCTTAATCCATCATAAAAAAGCCTCTCCAATATAAAATAGAGTTGGGGAGGCTTTCTTTTTCAAGAAAAAATGTTCGGACTATTAATTTAATGAATTAAATATCAACACTGGCGCTGAACGAACCAAAGGCTTTTCAATAACTCTTCTTTACAGCGTCGAAGCTTTTCTATTTTCGATTCCGAAGAAATAGAAACGTTCTCTTTAACAATAATAGCCAAATCTGTTTCAATGGATAATTTAGCGAGGGATGTACACCCACTATCAAATTTCTTAAAGCTTACATCTTTCATACTAATATTGGTTAAGAATTCCTGAATTTTATAGTGTACAATTTACTAATAAAAATTAGCTTTACAATACGCTAGGGATAATTTTATTGTTCCTAAATTGTTTATTTTTAATCTTTTATCGCATTATAACTTATAAACAATATTGGTGTGATTTTTGTTTTCTTAATTCCAAAATATTAAATGTTAGTTATTTAAAACAATATACTGTTTTGATTGCTATTTATATCAATAAACGAAGATAGAGGATATAAGCTGTTCGGCAGTATCGATCACGGTGTGAACAGACTTTCCCCAACGCGTATTGATCAGCTTTAGCTGCATATTTTAAAAGAAATTATTCACATGAAAATAATCAATTTTGGATTGTCATTACTGGTTTTTGCCGCTGCCTGTCAGCAAACCGGAAAAAAGCAAAGTGACCCTGTACAAATGGGGTCAGATATCACAAGTGCTACAGCAGTAGTTGCTGAAAATGGGACTTATCAATACCTCAAAAACGGAGATACAATTTCGTTAACAATCGCTATTGATGGCGATAAGGTACATGGCGATCTCAATTATATCTGGAAAGAGAAAGATCGAAATATAGGGCATATAGATGGTGTTCTTAAAGACAGCATTTTATTGGCGGACTATACCTTTTCCTCCGAGGGACAGCAATCCATCCGTCAGGTAGCTTTCAAATTTGGTAAAAACCGCGTCGTTGAAGGATATGGTGCAATGGAAGATAAAGGCGGTAAGATGTCATTTGTTGCTCCGGACAAATTGGTATATGATCAGAAATTTGTTTTAGAAAAGCTGGGACAATGAGTTCATTGACAGGAGCTTTGGGGTGAATATGATCAGTCCGATCAGCAAGGCCATTAGACTGCTTAGCAGAACTGCTGCCGCGGCAATGTCCTTGATTTTTTTGATGCTGGGATTTTTTTCCCGGCAGATAAAATCAGCGAGGTGTTCGATGGTGGTATTAAGCAATTCACAAACGAGAACAAAACCGATGGAAAGAATAATGGCCAGCCATTCATAACGGCTGATTCGGAGCAGACAGGAAAGTATAATTACTAAAATTGCTACAACGAGGTGTATCCTGAAATTATGTTCTTCTTGCCCAACAATTTTTAATCCGTTGAGGGCGTGACTAAAACTTCGGATTCTATCTTTCCATGAAAAATTGCCCCTGGCCATATCGTTCTTAAATTTTATGTAAATATAATCTTTCCCTTTGTTTTGCACTGACTTAATTTATGTTTGCTGCTGAAGTTGGTCTAATTTGCGTAACTTTTGCTAATAGCTCACTTTACCGATCTGTAATTGTTTTGCCGAGGGATATCCATTGTGTTTTGAGCTGGATTTGAATCATTTTGGTAAGCAATTTTTCCCAATGATTTTATTGGCAATACGTTTTATTTTTGAGTAAATTGCCTTATGATCTACAATTTTGATGAAATAATCGACCGTAGGGGCACCGATTCCGTAAAATGGAACCAGCTGGACTATGTTGATTTAATCCCGCTTTGGGTTGCTGATATGGATTTTTCTGTTTCAAGGCAGGTTATAGAGGCGCTGACGGAACGTGTCCAACATGGCGTTTATGGCTATGCGAAAGTTCCGGATGCTTTTTATGAAGCGGTATCAGACTGGTCTAAACGTAAACATGGTTTTCCATTGCAGCGCGAATGGATACTTCCGGTTTTGGGTGTTGTGCCGGCCCTGTCGGCAATTGTTGCCGCATTGACCGAAACTGGAGACAAAGTGCTCATCCAGGAACCCGTGTATCACTGTTTTTTTTCATCCATCGAACGCAATGGCTGTGAGGTAGTTTCTAATGACCTCCGGTACCTAGATGGACAATATACGATAGACTTCGAAGACTTCGAAGTTAAAGCGAGCGATCCAAAGGTAAAACTTTTTATCCTCTGCAGTCCACACAATCCGGCGGGTAGGGTGTGGACCAAGGGGGAGCTTGAACGCCTTGGTGAAATCTGCCTAAAGCATGATGTTCTTGTTGTCTCGGATGAAATCCATTGCGACCTGGTTTTTGAAGGAAATCAGCATATTCCTTTCGGAACGATCAATTCGGACTTTCTTGCGAATACAATAACCTGCATTGCGCCAAGTAAAACCTTTAATCTGGCAGGGTTACAAGTTGCCACTGTCATTGTAGCAGATCCGCTGCTGAACAAGAAGGTGCAGCATGCCTTTCTGGTCAATGAGATTGCGAGCATAAGTCCGTTCGCGATCACGGGGCTAATTGCTGCTTATCAACATGGCGAGGACTGGTTGCAGCAAGCGCTGGTCTATATCCATCATAACTATCGTTATTTAAAAAATTTTGTGGCTGGGCATCTGCCGGCGTTGAAAGTTGTTCCGTTGGAGGGTACATATTTGGTCTGGATAGACTGTTCGGCTTTGAAAATCCCTAGCCGAAAGCTGGGACAGATGTTACTGGAGGATGCTCACTTACAGGTAAATGTTGGTGCCATGTACGGTAAAGGCAGTGATTTTTTTATCCGTCTGAATATTGCCTGTGCCAGACCCATTTTACTGGAAGGATTAAACAGATTGAAACGGGTACTGCTGAATCTGGCAGGAGAATAACGTGCCATTGAACTTAATTTGGTATATCCTGATTGTAAAAAAGCACCTGAACAATTTGATTCAGATGCTTTTTTATTGCAGGGGGGCCTTCGCAGTGTGTGGTTATGGTTATATACCCATTTCCTTTAAGATAAAATTTGCATTATCAATTTTGTCAGCGACCCAGAGCACATAACGGATATCCACACCAATAGATCGGCTATAGCGTTCATTCCAAGCAAAATCGTTTATTGTGGCATCGTAAGCACGGTCAAAGTTTACACCTATCAACTCACCATTTGCGTTCATGATGGGGGAGCCGGAGTTACCGCCCGTTGTATCCATATCATACAGTATATTGACAGGAACCGATCCCAAGTCTTTCTTGAGGTATGGACCGAAGTTTTTATTGAGATAAGCAGTCTTGATTTCCTGCGGATAGTCAAATTCGGGCAGACCGAGGTTTCCTTTTTGAATAATTCCTTCAATGGTCGTGAAAGGCTTCATATAGGTGGCATCTGCAGGAGCATATCCCTTGATGTGCCCATAGGTCAAACGCAGGGTGGAATTGGCATCCGGAACGAAGTTTTTGGCCTGAAAGATTTCCTTTACAGCGACATAGTCACCCATCAGTTTATTCAAAACCCCTTCACGTCTTTTCTGTTCGGCAGCGAAGATGACAATATCATTGTCCAGTTCGTTTTGAAAATTCAATAGCTTGTCATCAAATTGTTGTAAGGCGCTTGCATTGGCCAAAACTGTATTTAAAATATAGTTTTGATCAGTTAATTTACTACCATTGATGATTTGCGTCGCATAGTTATTGGCCGATTCGGTGTCCAATTGAAGCTTTTGAACTGCCATAATCTGATTTTTATCCCGGAAAGCAGCAGCGTCGGCGAGCATTTTCCCAAAAATACGTTCGTCGGCTTGTTTGTTGTAGCTTTCATAAGTCTCCTGAATGCTCTTTTTAAGCTGTTCAACATTGTAATCAAACAACTGCTTGGCTGTTTGTGAAGATCGCTCTTTAATCATTGCAACTTTTAAGGTATTCAGGTCCCGGGCAACTTTCAGTAAACTGGTGCTGTTATAAATATTGTTAATCCAGAGCTCTTTCAGCGCATCTTGATCACTGAGCCTGTAGTAGGCAGCGATATCGTTTAACAGATTGCCATACTTATCTTTAAGTTCGGGTTTGCTTAAAATAAATGCTGCCAGGGCCTCATCTTCTTGCTTTTTGGTTGAGAGAAGGTCTATACCACGCAGTCCTTTTAGCTTACCGCGGTAATTCTTGAGTACATTGGCGTTACGTTTGATCCGTGTTGCGAGAGAGAGTGCGATATCCGTATTGTCTTTGCCTGCTTCTTCCATTTGCCTATTCTGGAAATCGTACAGGTTAGAAACATAGGGTAATAAATAATCTTGTTGGTATTTGATATACTGTGCGGGACGGTGTCGGAATGTTTTCCCCGGATAACCCAAGATAAAGGTGAAATCATTTTCATTCACGCCATTTGGATTGACTTTCAGGTGTTTTTTTGGCTGGTAAGGCACATTATCTTTCGAAAAGGACGCCGATTTTCCATCTTTACCAACGTAGGCTCGAAGGAATGAATAGTCGCCTGTATGGCGTGGCCATACCCAATTGTCGGTTTCACCTCCAAACTCACCAATATTTTGACGTGGAATATACACCAAACGAACATCTTCGATCGTTTTGTAGCGAAACAGTACGTAACTCTTGCCGATGAACATTTCGGAGACTTCGGCTTTGATCGTTGGATCTTCTTTTTCGGCCTGTCTAACAAGTTCTTCTTGTTTTCTTTTGATCGTATTAATGCGTTCGACCGGATCACTGATATTAGCTACAGCATTTAATATTTTAGCCGATACATCTTCGTACGAATCTGTAATTCTTATTTTTAATCCTTTTGCTTCAATCTCCTGTTCCTGATTTTGTGCCACAAAACCATTTTTAAGATAATTGTTGATGGCAGTACTGGCCAATTGAACGGCTGAAAACGCACAGTGATGATTGGTAATGATCAAGCCGCGATTGGAAACGAAAGATCCAGTACATCCGCTGACCTGAACCAAAGCGTCCACCAGTCCAACTTGACCGGGATTGTAAATGTCCTTTTCATTGATCTTTAGTCCGGCTTTTTTTAATCCGGCTCTATTCAGGTCACTCAACGGATACATCCCTTCGTCTGGATTTGCTTTACCAAGTGGGACATTTGTAGCGGATAACAATAGTGCCAATGCAATTGTAGTATGATGTTTAAACTTCATAGGATTCTTAAATGTCAACTGTTGTAAATCTCCAAAATTAAGAAAAGCTTTTTGATGATTCGACTTTTCTGTCAACTATTGTCATAATTGCAGAACAATTACAGCTTTTTGGCAAGGTATTTATTGTATTATATGATAGCGCGGGCAATGGTCAAGCCTTAAATATTGTGTATTTGCCATCGTTTTACAGGAGTATTCGTAATTTTGCGCTTTAAAGATTTTAACATGACCTTAATCCAATTGGAATATATCATTGCTGTTGATACTTATCGTAGTTTTGTCGCTGCAGCTGAAAAGTGTTTTGTGACACAACCGACATTAAGTATGCAGATCCAGAAACTGGAGGAATCGTTGGGAGCCAAAATCTTTGACCGGAGCCGCCAGCCTGTCGTGCCTACTGAAATTGGAGAGAAAATCATTCTCCAGGCTAGATTGGTCTTGACCGAGAGCCGGAAGATCAATGAGATTGTACAAGATAAAAAGGGCGAGATCGAGGGAACGTTAAAAGTTGGGGTTATTCCGACAATTGCGCCATATTTGCTGCCCAAAGTACTGACAACTTTTATGGAAAAGTACCCTAAGCTACAATTGCAGATCTGGGAATATACGACCGAACGTATAGTTCATGAACTGAAAGTTGGTCTTTTGGATTGTGGTGTACTTTCGACACCGTTAAATGATCCGGGCATACTGGAATCACCTTTATTTTATGAAAATTTTGTCGCTTATATCTCTGAAAATAGTCCCTTGTTTTCAAAAAAAGTGTTAAGTGGTGATGATATTGCTGATGACAAGCTCTGGTTGCTCAATGAAGGACATTGTATGCGTGGGCAGGTGCTCAATATCTGTCATCATAAACATAATCAGGATCTCTCCGGACGTTTTGAATATAATACCGGCAGCGTTGAAACCCTCAAAAGAATGGTGGATATCAATGATGGTATAACAATATTGCCTGAGCTATCAATCTCGGATTACGTGGACGAGCAGCTGGATAAGATCCGGTATTTCAAATCACCGGAGCCTGTGCGGGAAATATCTTTGGTTACGACTCAGAATTATGTTAAACGACATGCAATCCAGGCATTGGAAAAAGAAATATTAGCAGTGGTACCCGATAAATTCAAAACAAAAAAGAAAAAGGAAGTGTTGAGCTTTCAATAAGAAGACATGGCAAATCTCAGTGTACGTTTTTTTAAGAAGATAGATCAGATCAATCAATGGCGGATGAGAAAAGTTTCGAACAGAAACTTTATTATTCTCTTAGCCTTTTTAGTTGGTATTGTTGGTGGGCTGATGGCGTCTGTTTTAAAAAGACTAACGCATTTTATTGCGGCGACAATTCAGGATGATATTGACTGGAAGGTTAAGTATTCCGTTTATTTGATTTTCCCATTAATTGGGATATTATTGAGCGTGTTTTTTGTCCGGAAATTTTTGAAGGGTAAGAAGATGGAACATGGAATTACACCCATTATCTATGCCATCAGCCGCAAGGGTAGCCGATTGGATCCAAGCAATATCTATTCACAGGTTGTCACTTCAGCAATTACGGTAGGTTTTGGAGGATCTTGTGGATTGGAAGCTCCGGTTGCTTTAGGCGGTTCGTCAATTGGTTCCAATATTGCCCGCTTTTTTGGCCTGCAATACAAGGAGGTTACCATGCTTTTGGCCTGTGGGGCGGCGGCGGGAATTTCGGGCGCATTTAACAGTCCCTTGGCGGGAATGATCTTTGCGATAGAAATATTGCTTCCCGAATTCTCCATTCCAGTTTTTATTCCACTTTTGATTTCTTCGGCGCTTGCTTCGGTCGTATCGCGGCTTCTGTACAGTGAACCTTTATTCAGTACATTCAATTCGGACTGGCAGATCTCAGCGTTGCTATTTTATTTGTTATTGGCGGTATTGATTGGCTTGTATACAATCTATTTTGCCCGTGTCTCCAGTACGGTAGGAAAATGGTTTTCAAGAATAAAAAACCCATACAACAAAGTTTGGGTAAGCGGTATATCCCTGGGACTTATGATTTTTGTCTTTCCGGCTCTTTATGGTGAAGGCTATATTACGATCCAGCAGATTCTCAATGGACAATTTAACTCGATTGTAAAAAACAGTTTGTTTTCTGATTATAAAGACATGGGCATGGTGGTGCTGGGCTATACAGTTCTGACTTTATTTGGAAAATCTTTTGCTGCATTGTTTACGTTGAATGGAGGTGGGAACGGGGGAGTGTTCGGACCGAGTCTGGTGATGGGCGGGCTATTGGGGTTTGCCTTTTCCTACGGTATAAATTTGACCGGAATAGCGGAATTAAATGTGCCGAATTTTGTGGTTGCTGGTATGGCGGGTGCGCTGAGCGGTATTATGCATGCACCGTTAACGGGTATCTTCCTGATCGCAGAAGTGACCGGCGGCTATACGCTGATGGTACCCTTGATGCTGGTCTGTTCAATTTCCTATCTGATTAACCGCGCTGTATTGAAACATTCGATCTATACGAAAGTATTGGCTGAGTCGGGTGACTTAATTTCGTACGAAGACAAGGACCGCTCTGTACTGAGTATGATGCGGATTAAATATGTTCTGGAAACTAATTTTGTCATTTTGCGACCCGATGAAACACCCAAAAGCCGACAGACAGATATCATCCATAGCAAACGCAATATTTTCCCCGTGGTGAGCCATGAAGGTAAATTTATTGGGCTTCTCTATAGTGAGTTTCTTTTTTCGGTTCTGCTAGGAGAGGTAGAAGGGGGGGATACCCCATTTGAAAAATTGGCACAGAAGCCAAATGATACCGTTGGGATCAATGAGAATATGGAAATAGTCATGGCTAAGATGAACAAGGACGACACATGGATATTACCTGTGCTTGGGGATGAAAACAAATATATGGGCTTTGTATCCAAATCCAGCGTCTTTAATAAATATCGTGCACTTCTTATCCGTCAGGGACATTATCTGGAGTAAAACCCTATTTGGACTGCTCATAAATAAGGGCGCTAGCAAATTTTTTACTGTTCTTCTCAATTATCTTGACACTTATCAGACACTTACATGGACATATGCATTATTTGATATTAATCCATGTAAGTATTGCTCGGGCTGAATTAGCCGCGCATCGCCATAATTTTTGTGACGTATTTTCCAATAATATCAAATTCGATATTGACTGTCGAGCCTACTTCGACTCGTTGAAGATTGGTGTGTTCGAGGGTGTACGGAATGATCGCCACGGAAAATCGGTCATCATGGGAATCGACCACAGTCAAACTGATACCATTAACGGTGATGGATCCTTTCTCTACCGTGATATTCAGCTTGTTGGGATCGTATTGAAAAGTAAAAATAAAACTACCGTTTTCATCTGTCTTCTTGATACAGGTGGCGGTCTGATCGACGTGCCCCTGGACGATATGTCCGTCAAATCTTCCGCCAGCTAAAGTACATCGTTCAATGTTAACCAGATCTCCGATTTTCAACTGTGCCAGATTGGTTTTTTGCAAGGTTTCATCTATCGCTGTTACCTTGTGTACCTGATCATCCAATCCGACAACCGTTAGACATACACCGTTATGGCTTACACTCTGATCAATTTTAAGTTCATTGGAGATCGAGGAGCTGACATAAAAGTGGATGTTGCTTTTTTCATGTTCAATATGTTCGATTTTTCCTAAGGTTTCTATGATTCCGGTAAACATGTAATAAAATTTTGATTGAATCAAAGTTACTAAATAATCAAAGGAAACATTGTTTTTGTGAACAAAATAGACGCATGAATGACAGAATAATCTATTGTAAACATAATTCATGACCAAGATAAATACTGTAATAGAAACGGCATTAATAGGGTATGGTAAATAAGGGCTTATTAGAAATAGTAAAAAGATTGTGTGTATAATGTACACTTACTATTCCTTTTGTCATAGCTATGCCAAAACAAATTTATGGGAGTTGAAAAAAAATATTACAAAATTTTTGTTTATATCATTGGAAGCACTATCTTTGTGATAGGTTTAGGTTGATTGCCTCTTACAAAGAGGTATTTATAAAAGCTTAGCAGGTCGCCCGACCGGATGCTAAGCTTTTTTATTTTAAAGTAAATCATTGTTTTACAAGTGCTTGTCTTCTTTTAGTGTATTTTTATCTTAATGGTAGTGGATTCAATAGATAAGCGATCTGCTTAGTTTTTGAGGGTATGTAAAATAGACATTGAAATCAGGAGCAGATATTCAAAATTCTTAGATTTGAAACGTTCTTATAAGGCCTGTAGTGCCTTAGAACGGGCATAGTAGATTTTTGAAGGCGTAGTATCCAGTGCTTTGCAGATTTCTTCGGTTTCCGGGCCTTCCAAAATGCTACCGCCATTGAAACCTGGGCCATTGTCACTGGAGAATAGGATAATGGTATCAACTAGACCCAACGATTGGATACGTTTCATGATCAGGCCTACCTGATCATCCAAGTAAGTAATCATACCAGCATAGGTGGCTCTTGGGTAATAGGAAAATAGCAAAACCTATCTGCTTTTCATTTTTTTTGCTCTTCTTCCAATAACTGTTTTAACTCGGTCACTTTTTCGGGATATTTAGCTGCAACATTGTTTTTCTCTCCAATATCATTTTTAAGGTCATACAATTGATCTTCGGGGAGATTTCCGGTTTCGGTATCCGTCAATTTCATATAGGGGATACCTTTACTTGGCGCGATATATTTCCAGTCGTCCTTGACAATGGCAAGGGTTTGGGCATGCTGAACCATGGTGCTGCGCCCTTTGGGGTTTTCACCGGTTAAGGTTTTTAATAAAGCCTTGCTGTCTTTTGCTTCGTCGGCTTTTAATCTTACGCCTACAAGTTGTGCACTTGTTGCCAACAGATCCATCTGACTGATCAGTGCATTGGACACTTTGCCTTTGGCAATCCCTTGCCCACTGACGATAAACGGTACGCGTGTTCCGCCTTCAAAGATGCTATATTTACCACCTCTGAGCGGTCCTGCGGGCTGATGTCCATTGAGTTGAGCCACTGCACCGTCCACATAGCCATCATCTAGTACAGGACCATTGTCGCTGCTGAAGATAATAATGGTGTTTTTGTCCATTCCCAGTAGCTGTAATTGCTGGTGGATCTGTCCGACCGTCCAATCCAATTGGAGAATGGCATCACCGCGGTAACCGAGCTTGCTTTTGCCTCTAAACTGTGTGGCTGGCATACGGGGTACATGGGGCTCTGTCAAACAGAAGTAAAGAAAAAAAGGTTTATTCTGATGTTGTGCAATAAAGTCCTGTGCTTTATGTAGAAAGGTTGTGGAAACTTCTTCGTCTACCCAGCGAGCACGCGTACCGCCGCTCATGTAACCAATTCGTCCGATGCCATTGACAATTGTCTGGTTGTGGCCTTGACCGGGGGAAGATTGCATTTTGAGTAATTCTGGATGTTCTTTTCCCGTTGGATCATTGCCTATTTTTCTCTCATAATCGACCAGGATAGGGTCGTTTGCTTCGGTCGCAACAACCTGATCATTTTCTAAGAATACGGTCGGAACTCGATCTGCTGTTGCGGGAAAGATAAAAGAATAATCAAACCCGACATCGTTAGGGCCAGGTTTGATGGCTGCATTCCAATCTTTTTTGACTTCGTTACCAAGTCCCATATGCCATTTACCGACAATTGCTGTAGCATAACCTGCATTTTTAAAGACTTTGGGCAGTGTAATTTTGTCTGTCGGGACAATCAGTTTGGCGTCACCGGGCAGAATCCCGGTTCCATCCTGGCGCCAGGGATAGGTCCCTGTTATCAACGCAAAACGGGAGGGAGTACAGGTTGCAGAGGTACTATGTGCATTGGTAAAGCGTGTGCCGTTTTGGGCCAATTTATCCAAGTGAGGTGTTTCAATCTGTTTGGCGCCATAGCTGCTCAAATCACCGAAACCAAGATCATCGGCGTAAATATAGATGACGTTCGGTTTACTTATTTTTTGGGCCAGTGAGGTCGCGGGCAGGGTTATCGCCAGACTTGAGGAAAGAAGAATGGTAAGAAATAAGGTCTTTTTCATATTGTACAAATACGTTGATAAGAATCCATCATTAAAACGACAGATCCCAATATACTATTTTAAATTTGGATTGATATCAATTTCATTTTGCGGAATCGGCCAATGGCTGTCCTGACCGGCTCTAAAGGATTTTCTTGTTACATACCTGCGGCTAAAGCTGTCTCTGATTCCGCCGGACTTTACGCGGATATTTTTGGCCACAGGATATGGTGAGCCGTAGAAATCACCATTTAAGAAATCATTTACAGTATCTTGCAGTTCACATTCGACCAAATCCTGTTTTTTATTTTTTGAGACAAGATCGGCTTCGTCAGGTGTCAATGTTTTGATCACCAGAGGGACGTCCCCGCAGTACTGTGATAGGTAGAAGTACTGACAGGCGCGAATAAAACGTGCTTCAGCACTGAAAAAGATCCTCGATGTGCTTATCTTGAAAAACAACATGGAGCATCCTTTGCCATTATTTTCGGAGATTGATAACAGTGACAGCAAGTAGGATAAGCACTATGCCGACCCACTGAATCCCTGAGACGGTTTCGTGCAGTAATAAGACCGCGGAGATGGTAGATATGGGAATCTCCAGGCTGGAAATGATATTTCCCAAAGCGATACCGGTCCTGGGAATACCCCGCGTAAAGAATAGGGGGGGAAGAACTGTACCAAACAAGGCGATGATCAGTCCCCAAGGTAAGGCTTTCAGCGTCATCTGCTGAACAATTTGTATATTCCAGAAAATAATGATCAGGAGGAGCCCACCGAGTACCAAAAACAGGCTTCGGACAGGACTTGATAGCTGATTGGCGATATTGCTGGATGAAAAAATGGCAACGGCATAACTGATGCCGGCCCCAAAGCCGAGTAAGAGGCCTCTTGTGTCCAAGGCCTTTGTTTCTGATAAGATATCGGTTGAAAGAGCGGTTCCCAATAAGACGGTGATAACACCTATTATTTTTGCTTTTGAAGGCATTTTTTTTCTGATTAGCGCTTCAACTATTAAGCTTATCCAAATGGATTGCATGAGTAGGATAATTCCCACAGATACAGGTATATATTGTATGGCAAGGTAATACAGTGTTGATGTCAATCCGAGAGACATTCCCCAGGCAGTTAGTTTTAATTTTACGGTCAGGTTTGCCTGTTCCTGTATTTTTGATTTTGAAAAATAATTGAATCCCAGCAAAAACAGGAATCCTATCAAGAATTGCAAAAAAGTCAATACGCTAGTATGAATCCCTAGCTTATTGGCATATTTGACGAGTGTAGCGAGCAAACCGTAGCTGCAGGCCCCCGCGGCGACGTAAAGAATAGATTTATAATCCTTCATGGCCAAAATAATTTTGAAACAGGACCAATTGATTGACTAGCGATTTGTGCCAATAAGCGGAATCGTGTGCCCCGGGAGACTCTATGTACAGATGCTCTATATTTTTGTCTGTTAGCTGTTGGTGCAAGGATCGGTTCATTTCCAGCATTTGGATATCTTCAGTGCCGCAATCCAGTATATATCGCTGCTCATTATGGATCATTTTATCCACATTGTTATAGATTCGGAAACTTGGGGATAGCTCTTCTAACTCGCCGAGTACCTTGTCAACTTGGTAATCTTGATATCCTTTGCCAAAGTGGTTAAAATCAATGGCGCCACAGGAGCTACCGATGATGGAAAAGACTTTGGGATAAGCAACACCGATATGTAAAGCACCAAATCCCCCCATGCTCCAACCGAGTAAGCCTCTTGCATTTCTATTTTCCTGTGTGGGAAAGTGCAGATCGATATAACGGATTAGCTCATCTCCGATAAAGGTACTGTATTGCAGCTGTGCATTCAAGGGACTATCTACATACCATGAGTTATAATTTCCATCCGGGATAATATAAATCGTTTGGAATTCAATTGCTTTTTGAGATAAATCAGGAATATCCTGTTCAATTGTTCTCATGGGATTGCCACTGTAACCATGTAAGATATACACGGTTTTATAACGTACATCTTTTTGGATATCAGGCGTTACGATGATCACATCTACATTTTTATGCATTTTGGTACTGTAGACTTTCCGATGGATGTTGTGTTGGGCACTAACGGAGCAGTAGAGTGCCAACAAGAGAAAGGTGATTCCTATTTTCATTGCTTAAGAATTTATTTATACTGCAAAATTCTCAAGGATATTGTTTAAAAACATGTACAAATGTTGATGGAATTATTGTTTTAATTCTTTACGAATACGACTTAGCTGGGTAGGGGTCACACCAAGGTATGAAGCGATATGGTGTTGTTTGAGGCGTTTAAAGAGAGATTGATTGTTGTAGAGCTCAAGGTAACGTTCTTTAGCAGATTCCCATTTCAGAGTGATTTCAAGTGGCTCTTTTTTTACTACCCAGTTTTTTTCCAGATAGGCGATTTGGAAGAGTGCTAAATCATGGTGTTGTACCACCAGTTCACGGAAAATTCTTGCTGAATATTGCATCAACAGCACATCTTCAAGGGCAACAATATTGAAATTACTTGGTTTTTCTTCAATGATAGCTGCTGTAGATGCACAAAAGCTGTTTTCTTCAAAAAATAATTTGTAAATAATATTACCTGCTGTGTCTAATTTATAATAGCCTAATAACCCTGTGTTTACGAAGTAATAATATTTTGCATAATCGCCAGCGCGTAAGATCAGCTCATTTTTCTTAAAGCTTTTAGGCTGACAGATCTTTCTCAATGCCGCCATCGTCTGCTCGCTGAGCGGGAAGTATCTGTTCATTTCGGATAGCAGCTTTTCCATCTTAATTTCTCTGAATGTCGTCTGTGTTGACTGGTTGATTTCCAACCATAATGGCTAAAGTTAACAAAATAAATGCTGTACTGCTGCACGACAGCCCTGAAGAGAAAATTTTTATCAGTGCAGCCCAGGTATGGAATAGTGTAGGAGGCGAGACCTAAGTCAGGTATCATAGAAAAACGCATTTTGAAATGTTGGGAGTTATGGCTATTTTTAAAACTTGCATGCAGTTGTAGCCTTGTCATATCAGTTGCTCCTTTTTGTGTGTTGTGAAGTTTTTTTGCGTTGTAATAGATAGATTTACAGTTTTTTATCTTTGTTTTGATGTAAAGATTTTATGTTGCTTTGGCTAAAAGAAAATAGGATAAAATAGAAAAAAGCATATGGGAGGTGATATTCGTTTAGGTGGACGACGGATTGCATGGAATAAATATCTTTTGATGGATCGTTGACATGAAAAATTCACAGGTAATCATCGGTTACGAAAACAGTCTTTTTATAGATTTTGTTGTCGATAAAAAATATCGTTGGATTCGACATTGTTTATTGATCCTGGCAATTGTGGGCATTCATTTCTTGCCGAGTAAAAAAGCAGAAGCAGATCCCACAAGCAGCCTTTGGCGTCTTTTCGAAACTTTGCTTTCCATTACGATTTTGCTGAGTCTTTTTTACATTAATCATTATATTCTAATCCCTGTCTTTGTGCTAAGAAGTCGTTTTTTGGCTTATGCTGGAAGCCTTCTGGTCGCTTATACATTTATTTTTTTAGCGTTGATGTATTTGGAGCGACAGGAACTGCGGTTTATCCAAAAGCCGGACCGGTCTTATCTGGACTGGGAAGATTATTTGATCATTGTTATTTTATTGACGGTTTTTATCGCTGCGGTCAGTAGCTTGAAGCTGTTTAAGGTGTGGATTGTCAACTTAATTCGATTCAAGGAGTTTGAGAACAATACATTGACGATTCAGTTGGAGCAGCTTAAAAGTCAGATTAATCCTCATTTTTTATTTAATACGCTCAATAATATCAATTTTCTGATTGATGAGAATCCAAAGTTGGCTTCCAAAGTGTTACTCAAGCTTAGTGATGTGCTCAGAAACCAACTTTATCTATCAAAGGGCGACTCGATCGAACTTGGAAAAGAAATCGCTGTTTTAAAAAATATCCTTTTTATGGAGGACATTCGTAGGGATAAATTTGTAGTAGACTTTAGCATTGACGAACAGATGGAGCAACTGCAGGTACCACCTTTTTTGTTTATTCCTTTTGTTGAAAATGTCGTCAAACATGGCGCGCATCAGGCGATGGAAGGCGGGCAACATGTTCAGATAGGTTTTTCGCTTAAGGAAAAGCATATTTGTTTTAGCTGTGTTAACGCTAAGAAAAAAAAGATACAGGCTGCGACTTATGGTGGTCTTGGCTTGAGTAATATCCAAAAGCGGTTAGAAATCCTATACCCAGCTAAATATAATTTGAAGATTGAAGATTTCGGTGATAGATATAAGGTGTTTTTAAGTATTCCAATAGGAGCATAATAAGATGATGGACAAGTTAAGTATTAAATACATTGTGATTGAAGACGAACCTTTAGCAAGGCGGGGGCTGGTAAAATTACTGAAAGGCTATGATTTTTTGGAATGCCTGGGCATGTATGGTAATACCGAGGATGCCCGAATGGTGATGGAGGAACAACAACTTGATTTGATTTTTTTGGATATTAATCTGCCGGAAGAAAGCGGCTGGGATTTTGCCCAATTTATTCCACCTCATATCCAGATTATATTTACAACAGCATATCCCAATTATGCTTTGGAAAGCTATGAGCTAAATGCTCTGGATTATTTGTTAAAACCTATTGCTGAGGATCGCTTAAAGAAAGCATTGGATAAAGCGGCAAGCCATTTTCAACAAAAGGTGCAGGATAAAGGCCCTGCTACAACCAATGATCATATCTTTGTCAAGGCCGACCGTAAGCTTTTTCGTTTGGAGCTCAATGAAATCCAATATATTGAAGCTATGAAAGATTATGTCATGATTCACACAAAAGATAAAAAACTAATGGTGGCGATGAATATAAAAACCATTTTCAACCAGCTACCCAATACAGATTTTGTGCGGATCAATAAATCCTTTGTGGTCAATCTCAATAAAGTAGAGAGTGTAGACAATCACTGGGTGACGATTGCAGGCTTTGAGATGCCATTAGGTGCAAGTTTTAAAGATGAGCTGTTGGAACGTATAAAAAAGCAGACTATCAACAGATAAAAAGCCGGCTAGGGAAGAACCATATACTGTTTCACAGTAAGAGATGTCTCTATAAAGACGAAACCCTTACTGTGAATTAGCATCAAAATTAATCAACTTGAACACTTCTGGCGGAAAAGGTCTGCGCACTAAAATAGCCCAGTGCTACAGGGCTGATATTTGTAGGCGGATTACTTGGTGTCACACCAGAATTACCAGATTGTTGCATTAGACTATACCAGTAGTTGTATATGGTTTTATCGATGCAGAGCATTTCCACCCGGATACGATCCCCCGGAAAAATGTCCACATCATCCGGTCGCAAAGTTATACTGATTTCATTGCCATTGTTGAAATCGTCGTTTACGGCATAAATATCTTTCAATTGCTTGTCGTTTAGAAAAACAACAAATCTATATTGATTGAGTTGATCCGCCGGATCTTTGTAAAATACTTTAATATTACGCTTCTCCTTATCACCGAATTTTGGATTTTCGACCGAGACAGAATCCAATGTAACGATTTGTGGCATTCGCGAAGTAGCCTGATATTTTTCCTGATCGATGCGTACTTCCATGGTATATGTTTCTCCGGGGATTCCTGAAAATTGCTGTGCTTTATATGTTCCGGACTCAGTTTCCATAAACGTATATTCCTGTTGTTTCTGATCCCTGACGATGACAGTTGCACCGCTCACAGGGGGATAGTTGTTGCCGCCGGAGAAGGCAGCATTGCGGCTCAGTTTTATTTCTTGCTGTGATGTGGTGTTATTGATGAAGCCTTCAATAACCAATCGACCTATTTCGTCGTTGGTATGGATATCAATGACTTTCTCACAAGACGACATTAGGACTGTAAGAAAAAATATACTGACGATAACAACGGTATGTTTCATTTGTAATAAATATTTTATGAGCTCGTTATGCTCGGTTTGTGTTTAAGAAATTATAAGGGAGTTACCCTGTTTATGTCTATCAGTGTTGTTGTGTGCTGAATAGGAGTATTTCATCCTCTGTAGCAATACTTATTAAAATTTAAAATTCCAGGTAAAAGAGGGGATAGGTATGCCAAAAATGCTTGTTTGTACTGCTTCCGTCGCATTAGCGACTGTTTTACTATCTCTAAATGCGATTCTGTAGGGGTCCTTGTGTGCGTAAACATTGTAAATTCCAAAGGTCCAGCTTGATTGATAATGTTTTCCCGGTTTTCCTTCAAAGGTAGCCGCAATATCCAAACGATGTGATGCGGGCATACGATATGCATTGCGTTCCGAATAGGAGAAGGTGGTATTACCGCCGACATTATATTTTCCTGTTGGATACGTAACAGCCCGACCGGTGCCATAGACAAAATTACTGGAGAAGCTCCACTGTTCATTGAGCTTATAGATCCCGACAAGAGAAAGGTCATGTGTACGATCCTGCGTTGCGGGAAAATATTTTCCCGCGTTGATCTCATCAAATTTACGTTCGGTTTTGGACCAGGTATAGCCTACCCAACCGTTGAAACGGCCATATTTTTTCTTCAAAAATAATTCGACACCATAGGCTCTGCCTACACCATACACCAGCTGGGATTCTACGTCTTGATTGACGAGTAATTGTGCCGCGTCTTTGTAATCGATCTGGTTTTGTAAATTTTTGTAATAGATCTCTGCAGAAAACTCATATACATTATCTTTGAAGTTTCGGAAATAACCTGTGGAAATCTGATCAGCAATTTCAGGTTTGATATTCTTGCTGCTCATGACGTAGAGATCCGTCGGACTAGAGCTAGTGGAGTTTGTCAGGAGATGAATATTTTGTGTATTCCTATTGTAGGAGGCCTTGATGGATTGCAGCTCATTTAGAAGATAACTTAAGCTAAAACGCGGTTCCAAATTGAGATAATGCTGTACCACCTCTCCTGATTTATATCGCTGAGAAGCGATGATGTTACCTGTGGCGTCATAACTGCTAAATGTACCCGGGCCAACCAGTAATATCGAGCTCAAACGGAGGCCATATGCCATATTTAACTTGTCATTTACCTTCCAGTCATCACTGGCATATGTTGCCATTTCGTAACCAAAGCGATGTTCTACATGCTTATTGTTGAAACTTGAACTTGCCGTTGTCGTAATATCTCCCGGTGCAATATCATGACGTGTTGCATGTAAACCAAATTTTAGGCTATGATCTACGCTTGCATAATATTGGAAATCCTGCTTAAAATTGATGTCAGCAATCTTTGAGGTGGCTTTAAATCCATCATTACGGTCCAAGCCTTCGACAACATAGTTAAAATTACTATAGACGAGTGAAGTATTTGAAAACAGCTTGTTGTTGAAGATATGGTTGAACCGAAGTGTTCCGGTCGCATTTCCCCAATTGGTTCCGAAAATATCCTCTAGTCCCAATACATCTTTACCGAAATATCCGGAGAGATAGATGGCATTCTTATCGTTGAATCTATAGTTCGCTTTTGCGTTGATATCATAAAAATATAGGGTACTTTTACTGATTGTGGTATCTGAAGAAGCTTTCATAAAAAGATCCATGTAGGTGCGACGGGCAGATAACATAAATGAGCCTTTGCCTTTCACGAGCGGACCTTCAACCTTAATGCGGGAAGCAATTAGTCCGATGCCACCCTGAACCGTAGTTTTTTTGTTATTACCCTCATTCATTTTGACATCGAGCACCGAAGATAACCGGCCGCCGTATTCGGCTGGCATACCCCCCTTATAGATGCTGACATCCTTGATGGCATCTGAATTGAATGTGGAGAAAAAACCGAGTAGGTGAGTGGCATTATAGACCGTTGCTTCATCCAGTAAAATTAAATTTTGGTCAGCACCGCCACCACGGACATAAAAACCTATATTTCCTTCACCAGAAGTTTTAATTCCAGGCATGAGTGTGATGCTTTTTAGAATATCGCGTTCCCCCAACACGACGGGAAGCTGATTGATCTGGTTCATATTGAGTTTTTCGACGCCCATTTGTGGCGAGGAAACATTTTTATTGGTAGGTCTGTCGGATGAAATCACAACCTCATCCAATAAGGTTTGCGACCGCAAGGTAAGATTGAGAGCTTGATCCCTGTTTAATTCAATTGTGTCGATGCGGGTATTGTATCCGACATAGGAACTGGAAAGTATATATCTACCCTCCGGCGCGGCGATGGAATAGAAGCCATAAGAATTGCTTGAGCTTCCGGACTGTGGGAGCTCGCGTAGTTTGACCGTAGCGCCGATCAGGGTTTCACCAGTTGACACATCTGTAATTGTTCCTGATAATGTATAGCGCTTTTGTGCGAGGGCGTTGCTGCCGAGTGAAATTGAAAGTAAAAAAAAGGATAATGATCTAAGCATATTGTGAATTTTTTACGAAAATAATGGTCCGTAAACCGCAAAAAAATTCTTTTATAGCAACATGGCCAGATATTATAGCAACCTGTTGTTTTTGCCTTTTTTTTATGCATTTTCTAAAAAATTCGTGTCTGATTCAACTTTGAAAACTATAAATCTAGTGCTTATTCTATTTGAGATGAATACAGTACAAATTCGGTCCCGTTGAGTCCCACATATATGTATTTATTGAGATCCCCACGATAGGCGACAAACAAGGGGTATTGATGAATGCGTAAGCGGTTATTGTAGTATTCTTCAATAGAGGCATAACTTGCTTTGATCGTAATTTCTCCGGTTTCCTTATTTTTTATTCCCTGGAGTTGCGTTTGCTCATTGGAAAAATAAGTGTACGGTATTTCAGTGAATTTAGGATAATAAATTAGTCGGATTCCATCGTCGATAAATGCCTTATTTTTTTCTTTAAAATCGTCGATGGACTGATTATCAGGGAACGCGATCTGACCGGTCTGATCATTTTTTATTTGTTGCAATAGCGTTTTATCGTCTATCTTATCTATTGTATGTACCGCGGAGTTTTTAAAAAGCTGCACAATTGTTTCTCCATTTTTGAAGTCTGCGGCATCGTATTTATAAACCGGATCGCCCTTCTTGTTGATACGGTACCGCTCGCCGTTGCGCCGAACCCATGCATATTCAGCTGATCCATACTTGATGATTTCGGGTCTGTTGACGTGGAAGATCTGGAAATTAAAATCTTCTTCAAATAGTTCTGCGCTTTCGTAAATAGGGGACAGTTTTATGTCAAGAATACTGTCACAGTAGCCATATAGACTATCGTTTACCAAGACAGGAATTAAATCGGGGTAAGGCAAATTATTGGTTATAGGCTTAGTTTGTGCATAAGTGAAAGCACATATTAATGTGAAAACAAGAGTGAAAGAAGTGTGCATCTGTTTATGTTTTGTCTGGTATATCAAAAATACGATAACCTATGCGGATTTAGTATCCATGAAATCAGGGGTTTTTTATCAGTGGTGAAGCATGGGAAAAGCAGGCTTAAATACATAATAAGTACCGTATTGACTAAGTATTACTTTGTACTGTACGCAGGGCATTATTTTATTGTAATAATCCCTAAAAAATATACACTGTTGATGTCTTAAAAAAAAGGTACCTTAAAAAGCAATTATCTAGATCCGATAGGAGAATAATGCTTCTAAATGAGGAGATTGATTTATATGAACTTCCGTTGAATTTTTTATTTAATGAACTTAAGATATGGAAGTTGTTAAATTGTTGATTGTTATTTGGTTAAGTAATGTTAAATATACTATAATATACAGACGGATCAAGTATTTTTAAACTAATCAATATAAACATAATATGAGATCCCGTTTCGCTTACTTAATTATTTCGCTTCTTTTGGTATTTATTGGTTGCCAATCCCGAAAGACTGATTCCATCGCTACAGGATTGACAATAGATTCCTTTAAGATAACTTCAGTTAATGTCAAAGATGATTTCGAAATCAAGGTTAGTTTGTCCGTGGAATACCATATTTCGGAAAACAAATATCCCATCATATTCCTTCTGGATGCAAATCTGTACTTTGACATATTTGCTCAAGCACTGCGGGATTATGGAAATGTAGGTTTATCTCCTCAGGTAATACTTGTCGGAATTGGCTATAAAGATATCCCCGTAATGGATTCTTTGCGGCAACGCGACTACACGTATCCAATTGCAAAAGCGGAATACGAAATGAGTATAAGTGGCGGTGCTGAGCATTTTTTGAGTTTTATTGATAAGGAACTTTATGGCCGGATTTCCAGATCTTATCGAGTAGATAGCACAGATGTCATACTTTACGGACATTCTCTTGGGGGATATTTTACCCTCTATTCATTTTTAAAGCGATCAAGCGCTCCAGCTAGCAAAATAAATAAATTTATTGCTGCCAGTCCCTCTCTTCATTATAACGATTATTACTTACTCTCCCTAACCAGGCAGTACAAAAAAAACTTTTCGAATCCCATAAAAGTTTATATCACTTATGGGGGGGCTTGAAAACTCAGCTGACCCAAACGGCTTAAAGCTCGATGAGATCGCTGATACCTTGTATAAAAATATTGGTCGTGAAACTCTGATTTTTGATAGCTATTCAAATCTCGACCATATGGATACACAGTTCCCTACATTTTTTAAGGGGCTAAATTTGTTGAGTAAAGGCAATTGATGACTGATGTTTTCTAAACAAAAAAACGATCTTTTGGAATAACTCTGCAGTCGTGAGCCTTAAAGAATTGCGCTTAAACTTTTATAACAGCCACGCAAAAATTGAATCGTTGATCAGCAATAGTTCGTATACTATGTTGAGATTCTAGCGATTACCTGATCTCTTCGATTGGATAAAATGCCGCTTACTTCAATTACAGATATTCCAAAATCGGCAATCCAGTCACGGATAACATGATCAACCTGTTTTCTAATTTTTGACAACGCTATCTGATGGGGCGGTAAAGTTCCAGTTGGTAAATTAACTTTCCCTATGTGATCCCGCTGGGATTATTAATATTTTTGCAGTGATCTTATATTCAGTGTTTTGTATTCTTATTTAAAGAGATGGACATCATACAAAATGATTCTAAATGAACTATTTTAGTTAAGTCGTTAACTATGTTACAAAGATAACGGCTCATTAGTAGTAACCAAGCAAACCTGAAAATTTTTAATTGTTAAAGTTAGTACTTTTAATCTTAAAATTTTGGCAAAGACTTTGATATGTTAATCACGGAAATAACCAATTGATATGATCCTAAGGAACCCCATATTTTCTATTGTGATACTGACACTTATTTCCTGCAATTCGGCCAATAATTTTTATCAGGGAAAAGTATTGGATGAAAACGAAAAGCCGATTCAAGATGTAACCATATTTGAGGAAGAAAGGAAGAACAGTTCGGTAGCAACGACCGACAGTACCGGATATTTTAGGCTGGCCAGAAGCCCGGAGTGGCTAGGTAACCTCATATTTATAAAAGAAGGATTTAAACCTGACACTATACCATCTGTCAGGAGGCAAGCCGGAGAACGGATAAGATACTATTTTATTGAAAATGATACCACCGTTGTTAGGTTGAAGTCTGTCGCAGCCGATATGCTTACTGGGCTCAAGGTTCGACATTTTCCTATCATTGATAGTACCAGATTCGAAAATTTTGAGAAATCTGGGATGCCCGACTATGGTTTGCTGAAAAAGATCAATTTCGATCCCAGACGTAAAGATGCTACAAACTTCAGGCTCAACTATAGAATCCCTTTCTCTGACAGTTTCAGTTCAGTGGTGATTACTTACAGAGCTGGCGAAAATGAGCTGTTCACCACATTGATAACCTTTGATAAGCAAGACCGGATAATTGACAAGCTGGTTATTGCTTACGATGAAGTGGCCGAATCTGCGTTTAGTAAAAACAGTAAAATTGAGAAAGACAAAATTGTGATAACAAACTCAAATTGGATGAGCGAGGAGCCTGTTCTTGAAAAAGAAACATACAAGGTAGAAAGCAACGGCAAGTTCAGCAAAGTGCAAGCCGAAGGAATACAGGAATGAAAAGGCAAGAAGAAGATGCAACTTCCTATAAAATTAAAATACTGGGAAGAGGAGAAGACTTGTTCTTTCAAAAGAATAATGATGCCCTAATTTGTGATAATGTTAGATATGACAGACCCGGTTTTACTGCATGTCAATTTAAAGCTAAGACATATGAATTTTTTTATTTTAATTAAAAGTAAGGCTAATTACCCACTTCAATTTAGTCTTTCAAACTCAATAAACGGATCCTACATTGGAATTGGAAAGTTTATTAATGAAGATATAGTATCACCTTTGATCTATGAGGATGCAGAGAATAGTACAATTCCCTATGAAAATTTGATAGAATTGGATGTATTGGAAACTGTAGGCGGAGGTTTATTAATTAGTGAACGATTCAAAGATCTAATTGAAGAACATTTTAAAAGCGATGTGCAAATATTTAATACGACATTCGTTTATAAAGGTGTAAAAAATGAAAATTATTTCGCTTTAAATATTTTTAATAAGGTAGAATGCTATGACCTGGACAAATCAGTTTACACAAAACATCCAGTTGATGGTTCTTTTAAATTTATTAAATCCGTTTTAAATAAAACTCCTTTAGAAGAGTATGGTTATGAATATAATATTGCCCGATCAATTTATGATAATAAAATAGTGGCATCAGAGTTATTTAAAAGTTTAGTAGAATCCAATAAAATTAATAGTGTTGGGTTCAAAAAATAAAATGGTTGTTTAAATTGATGGTAGGGAATTTTATGGGATCATTCCCTACATCAAGAATTGCAATTGCTCTTTTATCACTTGTCTGACAGGCTTTTCGCTTACGTCCGGTCAAATTGAATTTACCATACCTAGATCATATTTATTTTTAAAGGGTATTGTACCTATTTTAGCTTCACTAATTTAAGATATGAAAAATGAGTAAGAGGATTTGAATTTAATTTGTCCAAAAGTAAGCCATGAAAATGGACACCACAATGGACACCAGGTGGTATGGTTTTAGATGACTTTAAATGGATCAATCAGAATTCTTGGGGGAATATCAAAAATTTGCTAATTTAGCATCTTTAATACAGATCTCCCTTGCAAGACGCCGAACGCAAATTACTATCACTATTGATGCCCGAAGGGCTTTTAGAATACTTTCAGATTTTAGAAGTCGATCAGGTTGACAATCAACTCCACATTTATTTAGATGAGCTTAATATTGCTCCAACAGGCTATGAGAACAGCAAGTTGGAGTCAAAGGGTTTTATGCCATCCACAGAGATTTCAGATTTTCCCATTAGAGGTCAGAAAGTTACACTACATATCCGCCGCCGTCGCTGGACAGTCTTAGATACCGGACAGATTATCACAAGAGATTGGAACCTAGTGCGTGAAGGTGCTCGAATGACGACTGAATTCGGGCTTTTTTTAAAGAGGATATTTGGATAACTATCCTGTAAGTGCCCAATTGGTAGGATTATTCTTCCAGATGGACGGCAAGCAACTTCAGGATCAATACAAGAACCATCTCAGTGACTTCCATGATTGGGACCAAAAGCCACATGCAGAGCGATGGACTCTTTTTCCCGGGAACATCTCCGAACGCCTGAGCATCGATGAGACTAGTTTTAGCAACGGTGAATTATATACCATTGTTAGCAGTAAATCGGCAAAAGGGCGTAAAGGGACGATTCTGGCAACTATTAAGGGTACAAAGGCCGAGGATATCATGACTGTTCTTGAGCGAATACCTTTACGTTCAAGGAACAGGGTAAAGGAGGTGACCATGGATATGGCACCGAACATGGCTAAGGCAATCCGTAGATGTTTCAGGAATGCCAGGCGTGTGGTCGATCGGTTCCATGTCCAAAAGTTAGCATATGATGCAGTGCAGGAACTCCGTATCAAGTATCGCTGGGAAGTATTGGATGCCGAAAGTAAGAAGATAATGGAATCACGAAAGGGAGGAATCCCATATGAGCCCGAGTTGTTGCCTAATGGGGACACCCTCAAACAGTTACTGGCTAGATCCAGACACCTCTTGTTCAAGCATCCAAGCCGATGGTCCGAAAACCAGAAACACCGTGCTGAATTGTTGTTCATACGGTTTCCCAAACTAAAGCTGGCTTATGACCTGGGAATTTCCCTAGGTGACATATTCAATAAATGCAAGGACAAAAAGATAGCATTTACCAAACTGGGACTGTGGCATAATCAGGTTGAGAATGCGGGCATCACTTCATTTGAGAGCGTAGCAAGATCCATTGCAGCGCATCATCAACATATCCTACACTACTTCGACAACAGAAGTACCAATGCTTCAGCAGAGTCTTTCAATGCAAAGCTCAAAGCTTTCAGGAGTGTCTTTCGTGGCGTAAGGGACACCACATTCTTCCTATATAGAGTAATGAAATTGTATGCTTAAAAAATTGTACCCCCAAAACTTTCGGTATGATCCCAAAAAAGATATGAATTAAACGAAAAAAGCGCACCTTAGTGCGCTTTTTGTGATCCCGCTGGGATTCGAACCCAGGACCCATACATTAAAAGTGTATTGCTCTACCAGCTGAGCTACGGAATCGTACTTCTTTTTGAACAACTGTTCCTTGTTTGAAGTGATGCAAAGATAGGGTTAATCTCTATTCCAAGCAACTATTTCTGTGATAAAAATGCGTTTAATGTGTTTAAACCTTCATTTTTAGTGGTTTATTTTTTATTGCTAGGACAGAAAATCACGATCTTCATCGGATAATTTGGATTTTGGCTCTTCATAATCCTCTTCCGATTCGTCAAATATTGCCGTATGTTCCTGATGCTGTTTTTTTTTTACTGCCTTTTAACAAAAAAGCGAAAATAGTACCCATCACAAAAAAAGTCAGAAGGAGTTTCCATAATGCTATCTTGCCCTCTACAAAGAGATCAATATCGACAGTTTGTGAATTTTTGACACAAACCAACGTTACGATGACCGACAAAAGTATTAAGAGTATATTGCGCATAATGATGATAAATATATGTCATTAGGAATGGCGAATATAGGTAATTATCTATTTTTCGTTGCTATCAAGCGCTTTTCTTTTTATTTACTTATTATCTATTCCAATTGTTGCGCGGTTTAAACGTAAAGAATTTAAAATCACTGAAACGGAACTAAAGCTCATTGCTGCTGCTGCTATCATGGGGGATAAGAGGATACCGAAGCTCGGATACAGAAGCCCTGCCGCTAACGGGATACCTAGAATATTGTAGATAAAAGCAAACCCTAGATTTTCTTTAATATTTCGGAGTAGCTTCCGGCTCAGTATTTTGGCTTTGGCAATGCCCATTAGGTCGCCCTGAAGCAAGGTCAGCGATGCACTTTCAATTGCTACATCTGTCCCTGTTCCCATGGCGATACCGATATCGGCTTGGGCAAGGGCAGGAGCGTCGTTGATACCATCACCAGCCATTGCGACAACATGTCCTTGTTCCTGCAAACGGTGTATTTCCTGCAATTTATCTTTCGGTAATGCATTTGCTTTGAAATGCCTGATCCCGACTTGCTCCGCGACGGATTTTGCCGTATGTGCATTGTCACCTGTAAGCATAATGACATCAACATCATGCTGAAGCAGGTAGTTTATAGCTTGTTTGGAAGAGGCCTTGATCTGATCGGAGATACTAAAGTAGCCGAGTAAATCATTTCCTTTCGATAGATAGGAAACGGTTTTGCCATGAGATTGGGCTGATTCGACGGCCTTACGTATCCCGTCCGGAATGGCCACCTGCATGGATTCCATCAACAGCTGATTGCCGAGAGCAATCAACTGGCCGTCTATATCTCCCTTGACACCTTGTCCGGAAATGTTTTCGAAGTTGGTAACTTGTTGCTCTATTTTATTGCCTTCCTTTTTGGCCTTTTCAATAATAGCCTGTCCGAGTGGATGGGTACTGTTGCTGTTGAGGGAGGCGGCTAAAGATAGTATTTCATTGATACTGCTAATAGGGCTGGGTTGAATGTCATCAACTGTAGGTTTGCCTTCGGTTATTGTTCCTGTTTTATCCGTTAATACAACATCAACCCGGTTCATTTTTTCTAAGGCACTCGCATCTTTGATCAGTACGCCATTTTTGGCTCCCTTGCCGACACCGACCATAACGGACATCGGTGTTGCCAAACCGAGGGCACAAGGGCAGGCAACAATAAGAACGGCCAATGCATTGGCAAATCCATAAGCTAGGGAGGGTACAGGTCCCCAGATCCACCAAACAAAGAATGTCAACAGAGCAATTACAATTACGATCGGAACAAATATTTCAGATACTTTATCCGTAAGGCGTTGAATTGGTGCTTTACTTCGGCTAGCGTCATTGACCATCTGAATGATCTGAGCCAATAAGGTGTCTGAACCGATACGTTCAGCTTTCATCAGAAAACTCCGTTCGCCATTGATTGTACCAGAGCTGACCTTGTCACCTTCCTGTTTTTCGACTGGCAGGGACTCACCCGTCAGCATGGATTCATCAATATTTGTGCTGCCACTCGTAATCTGACCGTCGACAGGAATCTTATCTCCGGGTTTTACTTTCAGGATATCACCGATCTTAATCTGATCGATTCCAATTTTTACGTCAGTCCCATTTTCGACCCGAGTGGCGTCGGAAGGACTGAGTTTAATGAGTTCCTTGATCGCTGAATTGGTTTTGGAATGCGCTTTGGCTTCCATCACCTGACCTAGGAGAACTAATGTTAGGATGACGGTAACGGACTCAAAATATAGTGCAATATAACCGTGATGATTTTTTAGGTCAGCCGGAAAAATCTGGGGAAAGAACAGACCGACAAGGCTATATACGAATGCTGCACCCGCGCCAAGAGCAATCAGGCTGAACATATTCAGTCGCCAGGTTTTGAAAGAAACCCATCCACGCTTGAAAAATGACCAACACGTGTAGAAGACAACAGGCAGGGACAGAAATAATTGTATCCAGCCTGACAAATTTGGTGAAATGATGTTGGCGATTGGATTTCCGGGAAGCATTTCTCCCATAGAGAGAATAAATATTGGAACCGTAAATAAAATAGACAACCATAATTTCATGCGGAGATCTTTATATATTCGGTCTTCATCATCGTCGCTCCCTCCCGCGATCGGAATAAGATCCATACCGCAGATGGGGCAATTTCCGGGCTGATCCCGAACAATTTCCGGATGCATCGGACAGGTATATTGTGTTGTTTTATTTAATTCGGGAACTTTCTCCAGATTCATCCCGCAAATTGGACAGTTGCCCGGTTGATCATAAAGTTTGTTGCCTTCACAGTGCATCGGGCAATAATATTTTCCTGCTGGACCCGCTTTCTGCCGGTTGGGTATTGCGATGGCGGCATGTTCGCTGTGTCCATATTTGTGCCTGTCACCATCGTGCCCATGTTTTACCAATTCATCTTGTTTGTGATGATTGTGGCCCTGTGCTATAGATTGATGCTGCTGTTCATGTTCCATCTTTTTGTTTGCAACAGGTGGAACCAAATGATCGGAATGATTTCCATGATTGTGCTCGTGTTTGCTTTGTGCCTGTTCGACAGGTACGAGGTACATGCCGCAAACCGGACAACGCCCGGGTTGTTCATATGTTTTCTCTCCTTCGCAGTGCATCGGGCAGTAATACTTGCCCGAAGGGGACAGCTTTGATGAGTCATTCTCGTTTAAGGAAGCTGTTGGCTGACCCGGTTCGGTGATTTGGTAGTTACCTAATCTGGATAGGGTTTCCTGGAGTTGCTTGACCGGTATTTCTTTCTGAGATTCTATCGTCAACAACGGTGGATCTAGTGAAACTTTAGCCTGAACTTCGGGAAGCTGATTAATCGCATTTTCAATAGTGGTTCTACATCCGTCACAGGACATTCCTGAAAGTCTATATTGGTATCGCATAGCATTTTATTGTAAAATAAATTTAGGGGTTATCGCTTGGCGAATGTTATACTTTTACACTGTTTTTTTGTAATATTTCAATCCGGTGTGTCCGTCGTGCCAATGGAAAATCAGTGTATTGGGTAAATAATTGCCGTGATGTGCCACATAAAATAAACAAATAAATGGAGCGATTTGTTTTACAGGAATTATCCCTGTTGTAAGCACTTTATGGGATATATTAGAGACGTTAAATTCATCCTCTGAGGAGTGAATATGACGTGCTTTTAGTCAGATAGTCTTTTATCTAGGAAAGTAGCATGGCTTCGGGATGTTTCATTAAGCGCTGGATTGTTAATTGATTGTCAAGTAACGCCTCGTAAAAAGGAGCAGGAACCATTATTTTGAACGTCTTACGTGCTGTTTTAATGAAAAAAAGTGCACCATGAATGACTTGCTTATCATCAATGATCAAGGTATGTTGTGTAACGGGTTGACTACTTAGTTTTTCCTTTTCAACGAGCTGTATGAGTTGTTGCATTGTATCAATATGTTTTGCCAAAATTACCAAATACTTATCATTTTTTGTTTTTTTTTATTTCTCGAAATTTAGAAGATATCTACTTCTTCTGAAGCTTTGTTATCTTTTTATAGGTGGTAATCGTTTTAGCAAAAGAAAGTTTTCAAAGATATACGCAATCGATTGCGTATTTTGTCTGCTAAAGTTTAGCGGGCTGTGGGATTTGTCTTGCTAAAATCTATTTTACTTTTTTAGCTTTGTGCAACAAATATCCAATAAAACACTATTATGAGTGGTATAACAACATTAGGTCAATTTATTATTGAAAAACAAGCCGATTTTCCTTATGCAAAAGGTGAGCTTTCCAGGCTTTTACGTGATATCGGAATAGCGGCAAAGATTGTTAACAGAGAAGTTAATAAGGCAGGATTGGTCGATATTTTAGGAGATGCCGGGCAAACGAATATTCAGGGTGAAGGACAGAAGAAACTGGATGTGTATGCTGATGAGCAATTTATTAAAGCGCTTCAAAGTGGCGGTGAATGCTGCGTTGTAGCTTCGGAGGAACATGAAAATCCAGTTTATATGCAATCTGGAGTTTCAAAAAATGCGAAGTATATTGTTTGTATAGATCCCTTGGATGGCTCGAGTAATATAGACGTTAATGTTTCCGTAGGTACGATTTTTTCCATTTATCGTCGGCTTTCGGATACAGGAGTATCATGTAATAGCAACGACATTCTGCAACACGGTACCAAGCAAGTGGCCGCAGGTTATGTCATTTATGGCAGCTCAACCATGTTGGTATATACCACAGGCAAAGGGGTGAATGGTTTTACTTTAGATCCTTCCATAGGGGAATTCTGTCTGTCCCATCCCGATATGAAGATTCCGGAAGCGGGTCTTATTTATTCGATCAATGAAGGAAATTACTCTAAATTCCCCAATGGTGTCAAGCAATATATCAAATACTGCCAAATGGAAGACGTGGCTACCCAGCGTCCCTACGCGTCGCGCTATATTGGATCTATGGTTGCTGACATTCACCGCAATCTACTGAAAGGAGGGATCTTTCTTTACCCAACAACTTCAGCACATCCGAATGGAAAATTACGATTGATGTACGAATGTAACCCAATTGCATTTATTGTAGAACAAGCAGGAGGAAAGGCGACGAATGGGTATCAACGTATTTTGGATATTGAACCCAAGACGTTGCACCAACGGACAGCTGCATTTTTAGGGAACACGGCAATGGTGGAACTCCTCGAAGATTTCCTCCAAAAATACCAGTAATTCATTGCTGTAGTGATTCGATGACAGGGAAGATTCGTTTGCCAATAAGAATTATTTATCTTTGTCCCAGAAAGTGGCTTCATTATTGAGAAGCCATTTCTTTTTCATTATTTTTAGTATGTCACGTTTTTTAGTTTTCATTTCCTTCGTTTCAATTGTATTTTTTTCTTGCAAAGAGAATTCGCCCACTTATGGTGATGTGCTGGCAAAAGGTTTTGAACAAAAATCTTATAAGGAATTTGATACAACAGCTTATGTAAAGGTGTTTCAGGAAGTCTATGGTAAACAGAAAGCCAACCTGCATAACCCGAGCTGGATGAAGAAATTGTCTGATTCTACGGCAGGAATGACTTTAATCGCTGAACATCTATTTGACGGAAGCATCGATACCCTATTGAGTTATTTTGATCGAAGTGAAGAACATGGGATACGTAGCAGTTACTACCATACTGCGGAGATTAAAGAAACCTTATTTTCTCTGCGGAAACTGAAACCAAAGGATGTCGCGGAATCTTACCCTCTTCTAGCCAAGCTGGATCTTTTGGGAACAGACGGTCTTGTGGCTTATGTCAGCAGCATGAAGTACGGTGTGCTCAATCCAAAACGTCTATATGGAAGATATTTTGTGCCCCAAAAGCGCATGAATTATACAGCGGTTGTTCACTTGCTGGACAGTGTCAAGATAGCCCCCTTGATGGCAGATATACAACCGAAGAACCAATATTATATTCAATTTCAGGATTTGTTGGAAAATGGTAATCTGAATAATGAGCAAAGGGCTAAAGTGCTGATGGTATTGGAGAAACTACGCTGGATGGGGGAGACTTTTCCAGAAAAGTATGTTTTTGTCAATATTCCAGAACAGCGATTGCGCATCATGGAAGATGGTAAAACCAGTCAATTGATGAATGTATGTGTTGGTGAAACTGATAACCCTGCCTATACGCGCAAAGGTGAAAACCATGAAACGCCTGTCATGCAGGGTATCCTAGATGCAATGCAGGTTAATCCTGTTTGGAATATTCCCAGCAGCATTGTAAAAAAGGAATTGTTAGCTAGCGTGCGGAACAATCCGAATTATTTGGCTTCGCGTAATATGGTGGCTTATTATAAAGGAAAACAAGTTGATCCAAGTGCGGTCAATTGGAATGCGGATTCGGTGGAGAAATTCCGGTTTAAGCAAAACCCTGGCTCGGACAATTCTTTGGGAAATGTGAAGTTTCTATTTGAAAATGCCTATTCGATCTATCTTCATGATACGCCTGCCAAACAAATGTTCGGGCAGGCTAACCGTGCCGTGAGTCACGGCTGTGTACGTGTTGAAAAACCCGTAGACTTGGCCAGCTATCTGGTCAATAATGAGAAACAGGCCGAAAAGATTGCAAAAGAAATCACAACCGACTCCATTTCTAAATCGCGTTGGGTAACACTAAAACGTCGGATGCCCGTGTATCTTACTTATTATACCACTTGGCTTGATGATGACGGTAAGATCGTTTCTTTCCCCGATATTTATGGCTATGACCCTCGTTTAAAAGAGGCACTGAAAAAATATTGGACAAACTAAAAAAACTTTACCGCAATCCGGTTAAGGCTTTTTAATATTCAGAGTTATAGGCCAGGGCCAAACGTATAAAAGGATAATCTTTATTCACGTTGTTATGGTTTTGATAATGGCCTTCCAGCCTAAAATATCCTGAGTAGAGATTGATACCAAAGTTTTTCCAGATCCGTACTGAAGCACTGGTCGATGCGGTATGAAGATAATGATGAGATTTATTGCCACTGATGGTGACAAAATAGCCGCCGCGGTACTCTATTCCAAATTTGAAGCGATTGAGTGTACTTAGGATTGCCGATGCCCGAACATCTGCTCCAGGACCATAATCATAGGTGCGGCTTTCGCCGAAATGAAGATATGGATCTGGCACCGCTGCCAGAACTACCGGGCCACCAGAAAGGAGGGTGGTCAACTTGGTATGGTGGCCCACATTAAAATTGGAATAAATGTTGTAGTTGATACTCTGTGATCCATAATAGAAGGCTTCATTTCGCAGAAAGTCAAAATGAGCTGAGACGATCCCACGGTGTCGCCCCGTTACGTTGGACAATATACGGTTCCCATAAAGAGAGGCGGAAACATTGACAGCATTTACGATGGAACTATCGTCTGAACCAATCTCAAGATTCAGGAAAAAATCATCAAACGGTTTCTTCTTGTCTATATCATCGTTGTTATATATTAGCTTGACTCGCGCATAAATATCATTCTTTCCGCGGCTTAAGACATTGTGTTCTTTGGCATCAAATCTCCGGATTCCCAATTCAACTTCCGTATGAACCAGCGAACTGTCAATGACAGCGCCTTTTATCGTATTTCCCCAACGGCCATCAAGCAATCTGTTTAATCCGTTTATTGGATTGATCAGCATGGCTAATATTTCCTTTTTATTGCGTTGCCCTTTCGTGAGGCTGGGTCTTGCCAGAATATGATGTGAAAGACGGTGGGTCATTTCGCCGAGGATTGTTCCTCCAAAACTGGTATTAATGATATCGTTGATCGAAGGTGGTTCCGTTTCACCGGCTGTCTCCCAGACATAACTTCCGGCAACAGTAGCTAATGTCGACTGTAGGAAGCTAAAATTGTTGGACCGGAATGAATTGAAATAGAACTGCCCATGGTAGGGGTGGGCAATCTGATTGGTAGCAAAGAGATTATCATCCCAAGTCCAAGCTGAAAACTTCAAATGACTGAAGAAGTTTTTGAATGAAATATGGGAGACCGGATCTTTACGAATGAAATAATTAACGGATGCGGGTATTGCCTGAATGGAAAACCATTCTATACCCGCCCGCAAAAAGTTTTTCTTTTGATAATTGACGACACTGTCGGGAAGTTTGGCATTGATCCTATCCGAAATCCATCTTGCCTGTTGTTTCGATACTGCCATGCTGTCTTTCAAATTTGCGCACCTTACTGCTGGAGCGGCACTATCTACTGATGAAATGGAGTATGTCGTATTTAAAGAGCCATATTGGAGGCTACTTTGATTTGTTTGAATTGAGGCAAAGACGGTAGGCTGGGCTAAGATTAGGGTGCCAAAAAAAGTAGTAAATACATTCAAAAGCAAAAATAAAATATAGCGATAAAACCTTGGATTTTGATTCATACGGGTCAATATACTGTTTTGCAATAAAACTTGTATTCAATAACAAATATAAGGTAAAAGTGTTTTTACGATGACGCCTTCTTTCTTCTTTTAGCTGCATTTAGGTTGCTGATATGCACGATGGAATGTTACCTTTGCAATGCTTTACAACTGTTCAACTGATTTTATATGAACAATACCTTTGAATTTTTTAACATACGGACGGTCAATTTGAAAAACGAACTCTTTGCCGGTTTGACGGTTGCCATGACCATGATACCTGAATCCCTTTCGTTTGCTATATTAGCGGGCTTGCCTCCTTTGACAGGCCTGTATGCAGCTTTCTTAATGGGGCTTGTAACTGCTGTGTTTGGCGGAAGACCGGGTATGGTATCCGGTGGGGCCGGAGCTACTATTGTTGTACTGATGGCACTTGCGGCAAGCCACAGTATCGATTACCTTTTTGCAGCTGTGGTTCTGGCCGGTATTTTGCAATTTTTGGTCGGTCTTTTTAAGTGGGGAAAATTTGTCCGCTTGATACCACAACCTGTTATGTATGGATTTCTGAATGGATTGGCGATTATTATTTTTATGGCGCAAGTTGTCCAGTTTAAAGTAAACAGTGGGGACGGCGCGGTTTGGATGTCCGGTTCCACTTTATATATTATGGGAGGACTTACGTTATTGACCATGTTGATTGTTATCGGTTTCCCGCGGCTTACTAAAGCAATTCCCGCTTCGCTGATTGCTATTTTGGTCGTTTTTGCTGTGGTATCCCTATTTGGGATACAAACCAAAAAGGTGGTGGATATTGCCTCAGTCAGTGGATCACTGCCGCATTTTCGTGTACCAGATATTGCATGGAATTGGGAAACTTTGCAGTTAATTTTTCCTTATTCCTTGGTTATGGCAGGTGTGGGACTTGTTGAGTCGCTTCTGACACTTAATATGGTTGATGAAATTACCGCCAGTAAAGGGAATGCTAATCGCGAATCTATAGCTCAAGGGCTGGCAAATGCGGTTAATGGATTTTTTGGTGGTATGGGAGGATGTGCGATGGTCGCCCAGACTTTAGTTAACTTGAATGCGGGCGCACGGACGCGGTTATCCGCTTTTATAGGGGCGATGACAATTCTGCTGATTATCTTGGTAGGAGCTCCTTTTATTGAGCAAATCCCCATGGCGGCACTTGTCGGTGTGATGATGATGGTTGCTATCGGCACTTTTCAATGGGTGAGTTTTCGGATTATCAATAAGTTCCCGAAATCCGATATTTTCGTTGGTATTCTTGTTGCCGGTATAACGGTGCTATTGCACAATTTGGCTTTAGCGGTACTTGTCGGTGTTGTGGTTTCTGCATTGGTCTTTGCCTGGGATAATGCAAAGCGTATACGGGCGCGAAAATATGTTGACCCGGAAGGTATAAAACATTATGAAATATATGGGCCATTGTTTTTTGGGTCCACAGCAAATTTTTTGGATAAGTTTGATATTCAAGAGGATCCTAATCATATCATTGTGGACTTTAAAGAAAGTAGGGTCGTAGATATGTCTGCAGTGGATGCACTAAATAAAATTACAGAGCGCTATGCCGCACAACAAAAGAAGGTGGAACTCTGGCATCTCAGCGAGGATTGTCGCTCCCTCCTCAAAAATGCGACGGGAATTGCTGTCGTTAATATTAAGGATGACCCGACTTATCAGGTTATGCCGGGGAAGTAGTTTTTTTTTGTCTCAATTCGATGAAAAGCTCGCTTCCTTGTCGCTGCGGTATGCTATTGAGACAGGTCTCCATTATTAAAATATCAAAGTCTACCTGAAACAGTAGTTGATATTCCGTTTTGTTTCCGCCAAAGGGTGGGCCTGCTGATTCAAATGTTCTGTTAAACAATAAACCTGCAAGAATGCCGTGTGGATGGAGCAGATCGGCCATTTTGTTGCTGTATTCTTCGCGTAGAATCGGATCTAATGCACAAAAAAAAGTCTGCTCGAGAATATAATTATATTTTTCACCATGGTCAAAAAAATCTTCGCAGATAATCCGGATCTGTGCAGTCTCACCGAACTCTTTTTGAACCTGATTGACTAATGTTGGTGCGATATCAAGTAAAGTGATATTTTTAAACCCTTTGTCAAGTAGTGCTTTCGCTTCGTATGCATTTCCACAGCCGGGGATCAAAATAGAAGCGTCTTTGGGAATCACCGTCTCCGCATATTCGATTAATGCCGGTGAGGCATAACCGATATCCCATCCCGTCTCCCTGTTTTTATAGCGATTGTCCCAATATTCTTTATCCAAATCCAATATATCCATTGTATTATACACCTGTTAAATCAAGCGGATACAATTTAAGGAAATCTTGTGTAATACGGCATTATTTTTGTTTTTTACCTGAAAATCTGTTCCTAAGATTAGTAATAATGTCAATGGAGATGATAAAAAATAATTCGCTTTATTGTAGGTTTTTTAAACGCGATTCCTGTATATTGGATGGTATCAGCAAATGTATAAAACGTCCCAGTGAATTGCATCGTGCTATTCGTGATGAAAGCCCAAGAGTAATCAATATGCAGCTTCATGAATTGGAACAAGCTGGTATTATCGTGAAGAAAATTTATCAAGGACTTCCGCTGAAAGTCGAGTATAGCCTGACTGACTTGGGGATTAACTTATTGCCCGTCATAGCAATCATTGATAAATGGGTATTGAAAACAACCATTGGGTTGAAAATTTGAGAGAGCAGATTGTAGGCTGATACTGAACCCTTAAAATCATGAAAACAGACATATTGTAAAAGGACGATGGCGAATTGTAAATAAATCTATTATTGTGGCGGTAGTGAGCTAGCTTTATCCCAGCAGTCAGATAAAATAAGACCTGTTCGGCTTTTGATAAGGGGCAATTTGAAAAATAGCCTGCTGTTAATCCAGAAAAGATAATTGTATATGAAGCAGCCACTACAAGCTGAAGCTTTTAACTTTGATCGAATACTTTTGTATAGCTTATATGTCGCTTTGATTTCTTTCGCGCTCATGTTCGCTAGCACACTATTAATTCGCAATATTCATCCCTTATGGAATGCAATTTTAGTCATAGGTTTCCCGTATTCATTATTTGTGTCAAAAATAAAATCGAGCGCAGATGCTATAATTTTTGAGGATAACCAAATCATTTTGAACGGGAAAAACATCGCTATTCAAGATATTGAATTCTTTCGCATATTTGATTCGTTAAGGTTGTACTTTGTCTTGCGAATAACCTTAAAAACAGGCCAGCAGTATATTCACTATCTTCCAGTTTCGGCAAAGCAAGATATGGAAAACTATTTTGAAAAAGAGGGGGTAAGGAGCAGTAAGGGATCTTTTGATTTTATTGCCAAATATTATTCCTTATTATATGTTTTACCAGTCATGATATTGCTAGGATTAGCTTATTCATTAGGTACGCAACTATATTATTATTTGCAGTATTGATAAAATAAGGATTTCATAAAAACGGATAAAGTAGTAGTGAACAATCTGTAAGGGGTGAAAACGCTTAAATTAAGTCAATTCCTGTGCGAGCATAGCTTCGGAACATTGTCATTGATAGACGGATATTCATTGGGTTCAGGCGAATATTAGACCGGTCTAAAAGTGGTGCCTGCTTATGCTATATTTGATTGTTGGGTTTGTTATCTCAGGAGACGGCTACAACAACATAATGGTTTAATTAAGGTATTACTTTTAATGATAATAATATGAAAACAATGAAAATGACAGTGATGACTCTGCTAACGGCTGCAACTTTTGCGATATCAAGTTGTGGTGGTGGAAAGGATCAACCGGCAACTCCAATTAATGCGGATCAGTTTGAAAAATTAGATCAAAACAAGGATAATGCCGGCAAGCGCTTTAGCTTGACAGGGTACCCTTACCTTAACAGTGACGTAACAGTCCGAAGCGATATGGAAATTGCTGTTTCGTTGTTTTCTGAACCAAAGGGAAGAGGAGATTATATCGGTAGTATAGATTTGGGCTACAAGGACAATAAAAACGGTATGTATATTCCTGATAAGTTTACAGCGGATGATTTGCAGGTTTTTGATAATGAAGGAAACAGTCTTGGGATAAATGATAAAATTACAATTTCTTTCGAGATGGATCTGGATACCAAACGTCCACCAAGAACGGGTATTAAAAAATTGGAAAAAGACGAAAATGGTAATCCAAAGATGGTCGAACAGAAACCTACATACTATGGAGATGGACCGTCTGATATAAAAATTGAAAAGGCGAAATAGTTGATTTTCATGGGTTTTTGAGGCAAAGGGATCATAAATGAATCATGTTTATTTTAAAATTTGAACGTCATGTTAGCACTGGAAAATTATAAAATACTGCTGCTTGTACTATTTGCATCGCAATCTTGTGGGAATAATGGCCAGAAAACAGGCGGCGACACATCTCATCTGGTTGATCATCATGCTGAAATCATAACATATAAAAGCGATTCTACCAATGAATTGGTGCTGAACTTCAGGGATCATAGTTATTTTTATAAGGAAACAAACCTTCCCTTGAAAGCGGGGGAGGATGTGGGCTATGAGAATCAATCTAGAGGGTCCTTTGTAATTAAAAATGATACCCTGACTTTTTTCTCTCAGATGCCATCGCAGCTTGATTTTAAAACAGATTGGTCTACGAGTACGGAATTTCTCCTCTTATATCAAACCAATGAGGAACTTGATACCAATAGCGTGAAAATATACTTTGACAATATTGCCGAACCACAATATTATCAGGCATTTGAATTAGCTAATGGAAGAGTTGAAAAATTGGCGGTGAAAGCCTGTGTAACAGATGGAGACTTTGGTTGGATAAAAACGGAAAACGACCAGATTCCATTGTACCAATATTTAATTATTGAAAAACCTAAAAGCAATAAGCTTTTAATCATAGACAGTGTGAATACAGCGCACAGTTATTTTTTTGACTTTGATCATATTCCTTTTCGTTCATTCCACTTTTTTACAAGAGCTTATTGGAGTTATTACGATTTTACAGGACTGACATTTGTGCTTACGGACAACAGGCTCAAATTAACAGAAAATAATAGGTTAGGACGTTATCAGCATTCTAATATTAATCTGACCTTCTTAAAACAATGAAGTATTACAGCTGTTAAGAACATTAATTCTTCTTTAAGCATGGGTTAATGATATAAATAATACGGATAAAATAGGTAGATTTAAGCTATGAATAAAGAACAGCATTATTTGGATATAAACAGAGCGTCCTGGAATAGTAGAACGGATTCACACCTCAAGTCAGAATTTTATGATCTCCCGGGTTTTCTTCAGGGGAGAAGTTCTTTGAATGAGATTGAGCTAGATCTGCTCGATGATATTCAGGGGAAAACAATATTACATTTGCAATGTCATTTTGGTCAAGACACAATTTCACTGAGCCGGCTCGGTGCTGAAGTAACTGGGGTCGACTTGTCCGATAAGGCTATTGAAAGTGCACGAAAAATTGCTGAACAGACAAATGCCGATGTTCGTTTTATCTGTTGTGATCTATACGATCTGCTGAATCATTTGGATCAGCAATTTGACTATGTTTTTACGAGTTATGGTACAATCGGCTGGTTGCCTGATTTACATAAATGGGCAAAGGTTATTTCCAGATTTTTGAAGCCCAATGGGAAATTTGTCTTTGTTGAGTTCCATCCTGTTGTTTGGATGTTTGATGATAATTTTGAAAAAATAGGTTATCGATATTTTAATTCAGGAGCTATTATAGAAACTGCAAACGGAACTTATGCGGATAGAAATGCGGCTATAACAGAGGAGTATGTCATGTGGAATCACGGTATAAGTGAAGTGGTCAATAGTCTGATAAAAAATGGACTGCAAATCGCGCAACTTGATGAATTTGATTATTCCCCCTATAATTGTTTTAACGGGACGATTGAATTTGAAAAGAATAAATATCGGATTGAACTACTTGAGGACAAAATTCCAATGGTCTATGCGATAGTGGCCATAAAGAAGTAACATCTGAGCGTTGGACGACCAAAAAAAGGAATTATGATAAAGGTATTTATAGCGGGTGCAACAGGATGGGTGGGAACCGAGCTAAGCAAAAAGATAACGCAGGAAAAGGGCTTACAATTGGTGGGCGGTCTGTCCCGCTCCAAAGGTGGTGCTGATTTAGCATCAATTTTAAATCTGGGAAACGGGCCGATTCCATTATTTGATAATATAACAGATGCGCTTGATCTAGTGGATTTTGACGTGATGATTGATTTTACCAAACCAGAAATTGCCAAGAGCAATGTTATTGCAGCGTTAAAAAGAGGGAAGCGGGTTGTATTGGGAACTTCGGGGCTAACTGATGCTGATTTTAAAGAAATAGCAGCGGTGGCAGATGAGCATCATACGGCAATATTAGCTGCCGGTAATTTTGCAATCACGGCAGTGCTTCTACAGAAGTTTGCGGAAATTGCGGCTAAATTTATCCCACATTTTGAAATTATTGATTATGCTTCCGGGGATAAGCCTGATGCCCCAAGTGGCACCGTAGCTGAACTTGCATATCGCCTTTCCAAAATTCAGACACCAAAGTTAGCGGTAGCAATTGATGATACCGTCGGACGAAAGGATGCGCGTGGAGCAAGCATAAATGGTATACAGGTGCATTCTGTGCGTTTACCGGGACATATTCTTGGTGTTGAGGCGATATTTGGTGAAAAGGACGAAACGTTGATCCTTCGTCACGATGCAGGCAATGGCGCAGAACCGTACATAAAAGGGATTTTGATGGCTGTAAGTAAGTTGTCGACCTTTGAGGGCTTGAAGCGCGGATTGGACACTGTAATGGATATATAGAAGCGAAGATATCGAATAATCGGGATTAAAAAATTAGATTATTTTATACTAAAATAATTAGTATAATACTGTTTTTTATCTTTATATTTACATACTTATTTAGCATGTGAACACTTATTCATAAGTCTATTTTGGATATTTAGGAGAGGTGTATGGATGCTCCAATGTGGTTAAGAGCTATAGATAGGCTGACCATACGGTTTGACAGATTAGACTAAATTTGAGTTAGATGCCATGGAAGATACGATTGGACAGTTAAATACAGCATATAAAGGACAGATTTTCCGAATTACATATCAGGAAAGAGATTTTCAGATTCAATTGTTGAAAAAGTGTCCGACAAAAGAAGAAACAGCATTGGATATTCTGTTAGATGGTCTATTGCAGACTTTGGTTAAGAACAAAGAGAGATGGTCTTTTCAACAGCATGAATTGGATCAGGATCTTGCAAATCATATCTGGCGGGCCATCTCTCTCCGGTATAGACTTTGATAAGAATCAAAGTCTCCCAGTTACTTATTTAATTTACGCCAGGTCCAATAAGTTCAGTGGTAAGGCCTAAAAATCTCAGTAGATTTTTACTGTCAAAAATTAAAGTAGCATAATGTTTTCCCTTTTTAAAGGTAAGTTTTGAACCACCTGGAAAGGTACTTCCTTCCTCCATTTTTTGCGTTTTGGCTGCATATTTACTGAATTTAGCTGCACTTTCCTTAAGTGTGGTTTTGTTCATCACAAGATTAAAAGGCAAGCCCTCGACAACAAGCACTTGATCTTCTGGGATATCAAAAAAGATTTCATTGATGGTATTATTTTTTCCAAGACTAGTATAGAGTTCCAGACCGGAATTGGTCAACCATTTGGCATATTTTTCTTCATTGGCATCTTCATAGTAGACCGTTTTCGCATTTAATGCTGCTTCGATCTTTTGCACTGTCTGTGGGAAAATAAATTCTGAATCCTTGTTTAGGAGCGATTTTATTCCTGCATGGTTTTGCGAGAAAACGCTCATGGTCAATAGCAGGAAGAACATATTCAATGTTAGTGTTTTTATCATCATAGTGATCAATTTTAAGTTCTGGAAAATACAATAATTAAAGATATTAAAAAATTAATCAAATTCATTTCGTCTTTATGGCATTGAGATATATCCTGATATCCTGTTCGAGTTTTATAGGGTATATATAGCCCAATTTATTCGCTAGTTCCCTGCCAATTTCTGCGACAAGATCGGCCATTGCGAATAGCGCCGTCCAATTTTCATTGATATCACCGGCTGAAAAAGTCCGCATTATTTTTCCCCAGGTTTGCTCGGTCAGGTATTTTTTAAATAGGCGTCCATGTTTATTGGTTGTGATATTCCAATCATGCTGGCTAGCGATATACCACTCAATCAGCGGTACCAGATAATCGGTACGTATATTGTTTTCGGACATAAATTTTGCATAAAAAATATCCTCTCTTACGAGACACTTGGCGATATAAGTACAGTCCCACCAAAAATCATTGAGTAGCTGTGTGAATTTTTGCTCGGTAGGTTTTTTTATGATTGACACCCGATAGGAGGGTTTTTGGATCGCTTCCGTTATGCCCTCTTTGTCAAGGAGTACTTGATAACCAATATCCCAATCTTCACATAACGGGCTTTGACGCACCTCTTCCAAAAAATTAGGCTTACTATATAACTTAAAATCAACTTTTATGTGATCTGTATATAAAACCATTTTCATGGCATGTTTGCTATCAAAGTAGCTTTCATCCTCTTCAATCATAGCGATAGGAGAGCCAAAGTTATTTAGCCAATTCTTATCGGCGACATACTTGGTATTGTCATCAAATACAAGTTCGAGGTCTAAATCACTTAATTCATCAACTGGTGCCAGTGGATTTACCAAGGAGCTCGTTAGGAGAACTGCCCGAATATCCGTATTGTTTTGTGCCCAATCCATAATCTGCTGTAATTTTTCTGCTCGAGTTTGCATATTTTTAGTTTATTTATGGAGAATAAGCCCGTTCATTTCTAAAGAAGCACGACTTACGGCCGTTGGCTTCGCAAAGGTGTCGGAACAAGTTTATTTTCTAGTGATCTTAAAATATTTGGATCTGCCTCGGGGAAAACTACAGCCAATTTAAAAACCGAAGAGTCCGCTAAAGATAACAATACAATAGATTCCCATCGCCAACAGCAGATTGATGCACAGCGCTGCATATTTCTTCTTCGCTAATAACCAAATTAATTCTATTACTGTATAAATGAGGAGCGGAATTCCAAAACCGAGCATTTCGAAATAAAATAAATAGCCAGCACCCAGGTGATCATTTTCTTTATGCATATACCATTGAGAAATAATGATAATAAGGCCAGTTAGTATTAAGATACCCAATCTTATTAAGAGATGTCTTTTTAATTGTATATCTCTCAAAATAGGTGCGCGAATGAAGAAGACCGTTCCTGCAAAGTAAGCTATGATGAATATGATCCCTGTAAGCTGTCGGAATGTATAAGATATATTAAACCAACCATTTGTATAGAGTGACCCTATAATTAGTGTTGATAAAAGAAAATAGCCTATCGTTTTATAGTTCATGTGGTAAAATAAACGTTTTGCCCATACCGGATGACTCAAGCCTTTTTGTTGGAAAGAATTCACTTTCTAATAGCAATTTAGGTATAAATCACAATTATAGCAAAAATAGAGGGTGAAGATTAATGTGCCAAAAAATGTAGGGAAATATTAATCCCTGAAATAAAAATTATAAACGATTACTAATGACAGTATTATTTAATGGGATTGGTTGCTTTTATTGCTTTAATTTGCATTTTTTGCAATATTGTGCAATAATATGCTTCTGTTTTGATTTATTATTGATAGTTTTGTACGACTAAGCCTAGACAAGTCTATCGCTATACTATTTTAGTTTATCTCAAATTATATGGAAATTAAATCATTACCCATTCGTCCGGATACAGCGAGAAATGCTGTCAGGTTTATCTTTTTTGTGTGTGGGTTGGGACTCGCCAGTTGGGCACCTGTCGTTCCTTATGTTAAGCAACGGCTTGGAATAGATGATGGTGTATTGGGACTTTTGATGCTTCTTATCGGCGGCGGAGCTCTTTTTATTATGCCATTTTCGACCATCCTTCTGAATAAATTTGGAACAAGAAAAATTATCTTTCTTTCGGGTATCACGCTCGCATTGATACTGCCGATGTTGTTAATTGCTAATTCCATCATAACAATGGGGATTACACTATTCTTTTTTGGTATGTGTATGGGAGGAATAGAAGTTTCCGCAAATGCGCACTCAATCCTTATCGAGAAACTCTTTGATCGGCCGATCTTATCCGGTCTGCACGGTATCTTTAGTGTGGGAGGATTAACGGGGTCGCTCGGATTAGGGCTGTTGATAAAGTTAGGGTTTCAGGCTACCTATGCCATGTTATTGATCTCCTTACTGATCGTTGTAATTATGTTCGTTATGTATCGTAGGTTGTATGCGCATGATGATGAAATACGCATTAATAGTCATCATGATGACAAGAAAATGGCTGCAGGTCAGTCCAAATGGGCTGGTTGGTTAAATTTGCATGTTTTATTTCTGGGCATGCTCTGTTTCTGTGCTTATCTCTCCGAAGGTTCAATGTTGGATTGGAGTGCGGTATTTTTGCATGAGGAAAAAAATGCACCGCTTGAAATTGCGGGGATAGGGTATGCTGCCTTTTCCATTGCCATGGCAACAATGCGACTTTTTGGCGATGTACTTGTTGTCCGCTTAGATCATCGGGTTGTTGTGGTCGGAGGCGGACTCTTAGCGGTATTCGGTTTGCTGGTAGCTGTTTTATCACCTTCTTATTGGGGTGCATTAGCCGGATTTATCCTATTGGGCTTTGGTGCTGCTAATATTGTTCCGATTTTATTTAGTCATGCCGGAAATTTAAAAGGGGTTGGGGCATCAGCAAGTATTCCGGTTATGTCAACATTGGGGCACTCGGGGCAGTTGTTGGGGCCCGCCTTGTTGGGTGGAGTTGCCCAATTTTATGGAATTTCAGTCTCGCTTATCGTCGTTGCTTTTCTTATGCTTTCACTTTCTGTGTCTTATTGGACTTATTGGAAATTCCAGGCTAGAAAATAAATTATTGCAAATTATAGCTGGGCAATTACCCCTTTTGATTGGCCAGCTATAAATACTCAGTTGAACGTTTTATTTTGCAGCTCAGCAACAAAAAAACGATGTGCATCAGTCCAGTTCTTCAACCGTTCAAATCGGTGCTCATTGACATTGTGAAATGTATTAAACATAAGCCCTTTTCCAGAAAAACTGTCTAGATTCTTTAGATGATCGTCAATAAGAAAATCGGTGTCGATAATACCTTTATTCCCACAGAATACGATGTTCTTCCACGAAATAAATGGAAAATATTCTTGTAGCCATTCCCGTTTCTCTAAAAGACTATTGGGAAATTCCATTGCGGCAGATACGACAAAAATCTCATAATAGTTTTGTAATTCCTTCACCACGTCTTGTGCATCTTGTGCAACAGGAATACTGCGGAAAAAACCTGGTGTATGCAAATACCGTAAGACTGCCGTCTGATCAGGTAAACAATCCGCTTCCTTCAGCCCTATGATATCGTTTTCATTTATCCGTATACCAGTTTCTTCAAAATAATGTGAAAGATAGTGTCGTTGGATGTCTGCAAGTACACCGTCCATATCAATGGAAATTGTCTTTTTTATCATAAGTTTTATCTTTATTATTGCACAAATGTAATTATATAATTGCAAAATATTGCAATTATAGCAAATTTTTGCAATTCATTTTATTCTGGTAAAATCTATATATTTGTTCCTATGCTAAAGTACGATCGTCTACAAACCATTTTAGATATCACCAATAGGGAGGGTTCGGTTTCATTTCACACCTTAAGCAAAAAGCTTTCGGTATCCGAAGATACCATACGGAGAGATATTAAGGAATTGAATGATCGGGATCTTCTTCGCGCAGTAAGGGGGGGAGCTCACAGCATTGTGCAAAAAAAATATCATTATCGTGATCGCGAGAAAGCAGGGCTGGAACAGAAAAAGATTATTGCACAAAAAGCTTTATCATTAATAAAAGATGATCAGGTACTTTTTTTCGATGGGGGTACATCTATCCTGGAGTTGACTAAAATTTTACCAAAGGATCTTAAAGTCACTATCATTACAAATAGTTTTCCTGTCGCGAGTGTGATCGAAGACCATCCTTTTATCGATATCATATTTTTGGGAGGCCGACTTTATAAGTCCGCCTTCACCACTTTTGGCAATACTACGTTGGAAAGCATTGCCAATTTTAAAGCTGATTTATACTTTTTGGGCGTTTGTTCAATTACCCCTGAAAATTTGTCCTGTAATTATCAGGAAGATGCTGAAACGAAACGTGCAATGATGAAACAGAGTGTTCGCATCGTTGGATTGTGTACTTCCGATAAATTTGATACGGAGTCAAGCTTTATCATCGATAAAACCAAAAAGCTTGATATCATTGTGACAGAACATGAATCAACGAGCCCTCAGATGCGTAAATATATCGCTCAGGGGATCGAGCTGCTTTAGACAAACAATGATGTCGCAGTTTTTTTGCTACATCATTGTTTGTTATCATAGCTATTTTGCGGCTTTGATCTGAATGTCCAATGTAAATTCGTCCTCAATCGCCCGATTCCCGAGGTCAGAGAAAAAGCTGGCCGAACGATATTGGATATCAAAATCCAATCGATTTACCTTTACACCTAATGCTTCGGCCGAAAGTCCGTCAGTGGTGCTGGTTACCTTTGCGGGAAAAGATATCGTTTTCGTTTTGTTTTTAATGGTAAGATTCCCTGTGATTACTGGAGTAGCCTTGCTGTTATCCACTTTGCTGATAATGAATTTTGCTGTTGGATACTTCGGTACATCAAAGAAATCTTCATTTTTAAGATGGCCAGTTAGTTTTGGCGCATCAGTACATGCCATCGAATTCATATCAATGGTAAATCCACCACCGGTAATTTTACCTTTATCTGTTTGGATCGTTCCGTCTTTCAAGGCAATGGTACCAACATGACCACCGACGACTTTCTTCGCATCCCATTTGATTATTGATGATTGTGTACTGACTTTATAGGTTGTTTTTTGCGCAAAAGCAAAGGAAGTACTGCAAATAATAGCAATGAATAATAAGGTTCTTTTCATAGAGATGATTTGTTTAAAATCAAATATACAAGAAAGTAGGCATATTCAAATGAGTAAGGTAATGATTATATAAACGATAGTTTTAAATCAATGATTTTAACCATTCCTGAAAAAAGAGGGTAGACTTTTATGACATGATTTATCCCCTAAAACTAGGAAATATTAGCTCCTAACCCGTATAAAGTTGGCTAAGAGGGGAGCTTATCCATTGTAGGAATATTATCTTTTAAGCGGTCCAATATATTTATAGCTATTGATGAATATGCCAGTCGGGGTTGCCTTTGAGTCGAGGAAGACAAGTTCCTGGGCGTACACCTTATCTGAGAGTAGGCGCTTGCCTTGTCCCAGCAAAACGGGGTAGGTAATGAGCACCACTTCGTCGACGAGACCCTGCTCAAGTAATAGCGAGGTCAGTGTAGAGCTACCTACAACAATCAGATCGGGACCATCCATTGACTTGAGGGCATGAATCGCGGCGACAATGTCTTCTTCCAAATTTTTTACTGGCCCCCAGGTTAGACTGTCGGGACGGTGTGTTGCGACATATTTTGTTGCAGCATTTATGGCATTGGCCATAGGGAAATCTCCCGCATTGGGCCAGAAGCCACTAAAGATATCATAAGTCTGACGACCTAAAAGAAGGTCGAAGTCTGAGCCATATGCCTGAAAGAGCATTTCCGCTCCTGCGGGACTTCTATAGGCAGTTGTCCATGCGCCATAGGCGTAATCTCCATCGTGTTCGATGATGCCATCAAGGGAGATGTGTTCGAAAATTCGGATCTTTCTCATTGTTTCAAGTGTTTGATTATCAATTCAAATTTAGCGAAGTTTAGAAGCACGGATGAGGTGCAATTGCGACAATATAAGGGGGTAAAACCTTTAGGTCAATCTGTTGTTTTTAGGAATAATTACGAATTGTACGAAGGTCGATGCAATACGATTTACGAACAACATACGGAAATGTATAAAAATATGTAGAACTTTAATCCTGCAGATACCGGTGCATGTGGATTTTAAATCTCCCTGTGCCAACGGTACATTCGGCGATATAAAAAAAGATACGCGTATGGAATTTTCACCTTTCAACAACGTTGTTAAACTTTGTCTTCAGGGTATGAGCATGGAAGAAGCCAAGCATACTGAAGAAGCCCTTAACTTATTTATGCAAGCTTGGAACGAAGCCACAGACGATCACGAACACTTTCTTGCGGCTTATTATATCGCCAGGAATCAAGAGGCTATTTCCGACAGATTGACATGGTTGGAGGCCGCCTTGAGCCATGCATTAAAACTAAATGATGATACGGTTAAGAGTGCTTTGCCAAATCTTTGTTTGAACCTGGCCAAATGCTATGAAGCGCTGGGGGATAGTGATAAGTCTCATGGATATGCTGATCTGGCTGAGGTCTTGGGTGAAAAACCATCAGATACCGGTCCTTTTTATCATGGTACAAAAGCTGAGTTACCAGTGGGTGCGTTATTAACAGCGGGAGGTAATTCCAACTATCAATCTGAACTTACCATGAATCATATTTATTTCACTGCATTAGTTAACGGAGCTGGACTCGCGGCAGCTTTGGCAAGAGGCGATGGTCGCGAACGCGTTTATATTATTGAACCTATGGGAAGCTATGAAAATGATCCAAATCTAACAGATAAAAAATTCCCAGGTAATCCGACACGTTCTTATCGTTCCACAATGGCATTGAAAATCATCGGTGAAGTAAGCGACTGGGGCAGACCGAGCCCCGAAGAGCTTCAGCGGTTCCGTGACCGTTTGGCAGACAGTAATGGGGAAATAATCAATTAAGTCTACCGTATTTAAGGATCGACTTGATGTAAATAAATTTCTTCGTACTAAACGGAGAATAGACTATAAAAGGTGGAAAATCCAGCAGATACACTGTGGATGATCTCACGATTTATTATCTTTTTCTTTGCTCTAAAAGGTATATTACCTGTCCAGTATTTAGAGAATGCTAGATTGGTTCTTCTAAAGAAAGCTCATGAAGATGATCAGGGGTTATGAGATTGATTTTGAAAGGGATTAAAATTTGAAAGGGATCAAATTGACTGTTCAGAGCGGTTGACCAAGAACATTTTGCGATTTTCATTGTTTGTTCAATGTAAATAATGCCTGAAAGATTCTTTTTTTCGGGCAAATCCCCATTAACTTCGCACAACGTGGTAAATGGATCTTATTTATTGATAATTTGGATCCAATTGGTATTTTATAAAAAACAAAAGAATGATTAAATCGAAAGGTTACGCGGCGAAGGATGGCAATTCCCCGCTTGAATATTGGGAATTTGAAAGAAGAGAACTTGGTTCAAATGATGTGCTAATCGATATCTTGTATAGTGGTATTTGCCATTCAGATATTCATCAGGTGCATGATGAGTGGGGTGGGACACAATATCCAATTGTTCCAGGGCATGAGATCGTTGGCCGCATCAGTGCGGTAGGCAGTGCGGTGACCAAGTTTAAAAAAGGTGATCTAGCCGGTGTTGGTTGTATGGTGGCATCCTGTGGTGAGTGTGATAATTGTAAATCGGATCAGCAACAGTTTTGTTCGGAGAAGAAAACGGTGTGGACTTATAATAGCACGGATGTGATGCACGATCACTCTTGCACCTATGGTGGGTATAGCGATAATATTGTGGCTGATGCGGACTTCGTCTTGCATGTGCCGGAATCGCTTGATATCAAAAAGGTGGCTCCTTTACTTTGTGCGGGGATCACCACTTACTCGCCCTTGAAACGATGGAATATTAGCAAGGGGCATAAAGTTGGCGTGCTAGGGTTAGGTGGTTTAGGCCACATGGCAGTAAAGATCGCTGTCGCCATGGGAGCTGAAGTTACGATGATAAGCCATTCGCCCCGTAAAAAAGCAGATGCGGCGCTTTTGGGTGCCCAGAAGTTTTTAAATACACATGAGTCTTCGGAGTTGAAGGAGTTTTCAGCCTATTTTGATTTTATCATAGACACCGTATCGGCGCCTCATGATTATAATCTCTATTTGGCATTGCTAAAAACCAAAGGTGTATACATCTGTGTTGGTATCCCAGCAGCGCCAATGGAAATTAACGGACGCTCGATTATGGGAGGAAATAAAATTTTGACGGCTTCAAGCATTGGTGGTATACAGGAAACACAGGATATGCTTGATTTTTGTGCTGAACATAATATCCTTCCAGAAACCGAATTGATTGACATCGATTATGTGAATGAGGCTTACCAACGTGTATTGGACAGTGATGTAAAATACCGGTTTGTCATTGATATGGCTTCATTAAATAAATAGTGTCAACAACATAAAAAAATAGGAATCGTCCACTATTGAAGTGAAGCTCAAAAGTTAGACGGATTAACAAAATTAAGTTTTTTGTACTAGAGCTAGGTATTCCACCTGGCTCTTTCCATTTAACCTATCGATCGTTTTAGCAAAAAATGGTGCTCGATATGGGTGATAATTTGTTGCGCATTTTGTCAAGATTGATGATATATCTCGAAAAAAGGAAAAACAGCAGGTTTCGGATTTTTTACCTTGATTGATAGGCCTAATTTTGAGCTTTTGAAAATTATCGTCATGGAAAATATAGTATCGAGATTGCTGGTCAGGGATTGGACAGTCATCACCAGGGAATTGCATGATAAGGGCTTTGTGATTGTACCTGATCTATTAAATCAAGTCGAATGTGATGAATTGGTAGCAGCTTACGGTGCTGACAATAGGTATCGAAAGACTATTGTAATGGAGCGTTATCGCTTTGGTTTGGGGGAATATAAATACTTTCAATATCCCTTGCCCGAGCTGATTACGACAATAAGGGAAAAAGTATACGCATTGATTGCACCAGTCGCCAATCAATGGATGGAGGAGCTTAATATGGAACGAAGATTTCCGGCTTCGCATGCTGCCATGCGAGAACTTTGTCAGCAGCATGGACAGGTGGAACCTACCGTCCTTATTTTAAAGTATAATACAGGCGGATTTAATACGTTACACCAGGATCTATACGGTGAAATTTACTTTCCCATGCAAATCGTATTGCTGTTGGATCAGGTGGATCAGGATTATATCGGTGGTGAGTTTGTTATCACGGAACAGATACCACGGGCGCAGTCTAAGGTTAATGTCTTAAAACCCAAGCGCGGCGATATGATCATCTTTACGACTAATTTTCGCGCAGCGAAAGGCTCCAAAGGCTATTATCGGGTCCATATGAAGCATGGTGTTAGTCCATTGCACAAGGGGCACCGGCATAGCCTTGGGATTATATTCCATGATAGTCTTAGCTAAGATAGGAGATTCTTGCAGGTAAAAAATAGCCCATTTAAATTATAGGTATGTATACAATAGAACAAAAATTAAAAACGAAATATGATCAGACATATGGATTTGGGAGGGACAGCGGCTGAAAGAACCAAGTCCTTAAGTTCCTTCATTCGAAAGGGGGAAATTACCTTGGGCGGATATAAAAAGGCTAAGATTTACGGTCGTCTAAACTGTGCCACGGGTAAACGGATGAAAGTCGAACATCGTGTTTTCTTTCGGGATGAGGCTGATGCCGTCAGCCATGGATATAGACCATGTGGTCATTGTATGCGGGAAAAGTACAAGGAGTGGAAAGCTAAGCAGCAAGGCTTGGAGCACACTTAAAGTAAACGCAGATCTCGGTCTGAAAATTTGCAAGCACATTTTAGTTTGCCAGATGAAGATCGTTAAAGGAAAAGTGGAAGTCGTGTTGCGTTGACAATTTCTTTCATGACAAAATAGCTTTCCATATGTCTGATTCCTTTAATCGTTGCAAGCTTATTGAAGTTAAATTCATGATAATGGTCGACATCTCTGACCATAACCTTGAGCTGATAATCAAAAGCTCCTGTCACATGGAAGCATTCGACCACTTCCGGAAATTTTTGTATTTCTTCCATAAATAGCAAAGCACTTTCGTTTGAATGCTTTTCCATACTGATCGATACAAGAACCATCAGGTTCAGGTCCAGTTTTCTTCGATCCAGCAAATATACCTTTTGTTTGAGCACAGCTGTAGCCGTCAACTTCTTAATCCGTTCGTATACAGGAGTCATGGATAAGTTGACTCGATCGGAAATTTCCTTGTTACTCATGTTGGCATCCTGTTGCAAAAGGTCCAAGATCATAAGATCTTTTTCATCTAATTTCATTGTTGTAGTAATTTAAATCTAAAAACAAAGAGGTATAAGCCTGTCGTTGGAATAGTAAATCTAAAAATAATAATATTTCAATATAATTTTACTAAAATAAGTTTAATTGCAGGTATTTAACACTATAATTTAATTTAAAGTAGTAAATTCATATTACTTAATATCAGTTACCAACCTAGAAAAAGAATTATGAGTGATCCCCAATTAAAGAAAGTCCTTGGCCCCGTCATGTTGTGGGGATTGGGGGTAGGGTATGTAATTTCAGGAATGTATTTCGGATGGAACCTTGGTCTGGCAGAAGGAGGGACCTTAGGCTTAGCCATTGCGACTATATTCGTCATAATTATGTACCTCACCTTTACCTTTAGTTATACAGAAATGGCTTGTGCCATACCGAAAGCTGGGGGGGCTTTTGAATATGCCAATAGGGGCCTGGGGAAACAATTGGGGTTTGTCGCAGGGATTGCTCAAAATATAGAATTCGTTTTTGCACCGCCGGCCATTGCAGCGGCGATAGGTGCTTACCTTCATTTGCTTCATCCTGGGGTAGGCTATCTTACTTTTGCGATCGGAGCCTATCTGATTTTTACAGCAATGAATATTTTAGGTGTGAAACTCGCTGCTTCGTTTGAATTGGTTGTGACAGTCCTTGCGGTTATTGAATTATTGATATTCGCCGGTGTGACGCTGCCAGCATTTGAATTTTCTAATCTTCAACAAAATGCACTTCCCAATGGGTATTCAGGCATTTTTGCATCCATTCCATTTGCCATCTGGTTTTTTCTAGCCATTGAAGGGGTCGCCAATGTGGCTGAGGAAACCATCAATCCGCAGAAAAATGTATTGATCGGTTTTGGGTCAGCTATCGTTACTTTGGTCGTGTTGTGTATCATTACATTTTTATCAGCGGTTGGTGTCGCTGGTTGGGAAGCAGTTGTCTATCCACCGGGAAGTACCGAGGCCTCGGATTCTCCTTTACCTCTTGCTATTGCCAACGTCATTGATAGCTCCCATATTCTATACAAATTACTAATTGGGGTAGGGCTGTTGGGTCTTATTGCGTCGTTCCATGGTATTATTTTGGCCGGGGGACGTGCCACTTTTGAATTTGGGCGAGTAGGATATGCACCATCTATCTTAGGAAAAGTTCATTCACGCTTTAAAACACCAGCTAATGCGCTATTGGTCAATATGGCTGTTGGTATAGTCGCGCTACTGACGGGGAAGACGGCTGGGATCATTACCATTGCCTGTTTTGGTGCAATCAGTCTCTATATTATTTCCATGTGGTCTTTTTTCGCCTTACGCAAGAAAGAACCCGCATTGGAGCGCCCATTTAAAGTTCCTTTGTATCCTTTATTTCCTATGCTTGCGCTGATCATCGCCCTGATCTGCCTGGTTGCTATGATTTACTACAACCCATTGACAGCCTTACTATTCTTTGGGCTTGTCATCTTATCATATCTCTATTTCTTAATCTTCCTTGACAAGGATAAAACCATCAAATCATGATCGACAAAAAAGAAATTATTTCCAAATTAAAGGCAAGTACGAGTACGCACGTCAAAGTCGCCGTAGCAGATATTGATGGCGTATTGCGAGGCAAATTTATGCACCGTGATAAGTTTATCTCTTCATTGGACAATGAATTCGGCTTTTGTTCCGTCGTGTTTGGATGGGATGTCAATGACCAAGTTTATGACAATGTGGAGATTACTGGCTGGCATACCGGTTATGGAGATTTTCCTGCCCGTATAGATGGAAATACCTTCCGAAAGATACCCTGGCAGGAGGATGTCCCATTTTTTCTGGCTGACTTTGAATCGTCACATGCTACAGATCAAAATGTGTGCCCGAGGGCGCTGTTAAAAAATATCATAGCACAGTCTGAACAGGCTGGCTACAAACCTATTTTTGCACAGGAATTTGAATGGTTCAATTTTATTAAAGGTGATATCAATGCATCACAGAACAGCTTTAAAGAAATGACACCGATTACCTCAGGAATGTTCGGTTATTCCATCTTGCGGATGTCTGATAATTATGGGTTCTTTCGTGATCTTCTTGCGATGCTCGAACAGTTTGGTATTCCCTTGGAAGGTTTGCATACTGAGACTGGACCTGGCGTAATGGAGGCGGCGATTCAATGCAGTAATGCGCTTGAAGCTGCAGATCGGGCTACACTCTTTAAGTCAGCAGTAAAGGAGATCGGTAAAAAACATGGTATTGTCGCTAGCTTTATGGCCAAGCAGACGAAAGAACTACCGGGCTGTAGCGGTCACGTACATCAGAGCCTCTGGGACCTAAAAAAAGAAAAAAATCTATTTTATGATGCCGACGATCAGTTAGGCATGAGTGAACTGATGAAGCAATTTCTTGCTGGACAACTGTATTGTCTGCGGGATATTCTACCCTTATTTGCACCAACTGTTAACAGCTATAAAAGACTCACGGAGGGCGCTTGGGCTCCTACGACTTTAACCTGGGGGATAGACAATAGGACTACGGCCCTGCGGGTCATCGATGGTGGACCAAAGGCTACACGTATTGAACATCGGGTGGTTGGTTCGGATGTTAATCCATACCTCGCCATAGCGGCCTGCCTAGCGAGTGGACTTTACGGTATCAAGCATAAACTATCCTTGAACAATCCGTATACTGTGGGGAATGGTTATAAAGATTTGCAACATGGCGTTTTACCAAGAAATCTCTATGAGGCTACGAACCGGATGGCGCAGTCTGAAATAGCATCAGAATTGTTCGGTGAAAAGTTTGTTGACCACTTCTGTAAATCCAGGTTATGGGAATGGCGGCAGTTTTCAGAACAAGTAACAGATTGGGAAACAAAAAGATATTTTGAAATTATTTAACTGCAAGATGGATACAGACAAAATTTATGGTTTTAATTTTCCGACACCGATTCGTTTTGGTGCAGGAGCGATCAATGAATTACCGGATTACCTATTGCGCAATGGTCTTAACCGCCCTTTATTGGTAACGGATCCAACTATTGCCGAACTTCCTTTTTTTAAGGAAATCCAGCGTAAATTGACGGGCAGAGGGATAGACGTGATTGTGTTTCATGATTTGCACAAAAATCCGGTTAAATCCGATGTGCTGCAAGGTGGAGATGTCTATCGGGGGAACAATAGGGATTCCATTATCGGTGTTGGAGGTGGAGCCGCACTTGATGTTGCGCGGGCAATAGCATTGCGTGCACATCATCATCGTGATCTCTTTGACTATGACGATCTTATCGGTGGAGATATTTATGTAACCAATGAGATTCCACATCTGATCACTGTACCCACTACAGCAGGCACTGGAAGTGAAGTCGGTCGTAGCGCTATTATTTCCGAAGACGAAACCAAAAAGAAACGTATTTTGTTCAGCCCTAGGTTGATGGCGAAAATAGTCTTTGCGGATCCGCTCCTCACGATGGATCTTCCGGCATTGGTCACAGCAGCTACAGGAATGGATGCGCTCACACACAATATGGAAGCTTATTTAGCAAAAGGATATCATCCGATGTGTGATGGTATAGCGTTAGAGGGAATGGCGATGGTGGCAACAGCTATTGAAAAGGCAACCAAGGAATCTGATTTACAGTCTCGTTCGAAGATGCTTTTGGCCTCACTCATGGGGGCAGTGGCCTTTCAAAAGGGGCTGGGTATTGTCCATAGTCTGGCACATCCTCTTTCCTCGTTGTTAGACACTCATCATGGACTTGCGAATGCCATTAATCTACCTTACGGTATGCAATTTAATTATGCGGGATTCGAAGATCGTTTTGATAAAATGGCAGTAGCGCTCGGTATTGGCAATAACGCTGGCGATAAAGTCGTAGACTATTTATTTGAACTGAATACGCGCCTGGATTTACCTACCCATTTATCATCCATCGGTGTGCAAAAGCAACATCTTGCACCATTGTCGGAACTTGCATACGCGGATTTCTGTCATCCTTCAAATCCGAAGCCGGTGACAACAGAAGACTTTCTTGCTATTTATGAAACAGCATTCTAATAAAAAAATAGTATGATCAAAATTGGCATAAGCGCCTGCTTCTTTTATCCTGACAAGGAACGTACTGTCTTTGGTCCTAAATCACTGAGCTATATGGAAAATGATATGGCCCGTTGGATAGGGAAAAAAGGTGTACTTCCGGTGCTGCTTCCCGATTTAGAGGGGGAGCTGTTGACGGATATTATTGATCAGATGGATGGTATCATCCTCCAAGGGGGGAGCGATATTGCTCCAGCGCAATACGGTGAGGATCCCATAGGGAAGTGGAGAGGAGACGCTTACCGGGATCAGTATGAACTAAAGATATTGGATTATGCGATCAGGAAGGAGAAGCCCATATTGGGTATCTGCCGGGGATTTCAATTGATGAATGTCTATTTTGGGGGCTCACTTTATCAGGATATTCCTTCACAGATACCTGGAGCAGGAGCCCATCGGTCGGCAGAATTATACGATACGATTAATCATCCCATAAACTTTGTACCTGGAACCTTGCTTGGGGATTTGTATGGACATGTTGCTAATCCCAAGGTAAACACCGTACATCATCAGGCGGTCAAACAGCTTGGACAAGATTTGGAAGTATACGCTCATTCGGATGATGGTTTTATCGAGGCATTTGGATATACCAAAGCAGCTCCAGGTAAAGTGATGGGTGTACAATGGCATCCGGAGTTTTCTGCTACGCAAGCCGGAGAACTGTTGGATGAAGAATTGATTTTTAATGTTTTTCTAGAACATGCAAAACAACATAGAAATTAGAAACCCCGCTACGGGGGAGGTAGATGCTGTGATCCCTGTTATCACAGCATCCGAATTAGATACAGCGGCCGCTCTTTTAAAAAAAGGACAACTTTCTTGGGCAAAAGTGCCATTACAACAACGTTTAGACTGCATAATTGCGTTTGGACAGTTAATTCTGGCCAATAAACAAGAACTTGCCGAAATACTGACGAAGGAAACGGGAAAACCTATTACCCAGTCGCTAAACGAAATTGTAGGGGCGCAGAACCGTATCGAACATCTTCGGACAAATTCGGTTAAATGGCTTTCTGAGGAACTCATTACAACAACTGGGGCAACTCACGAAAAGATTGTGTATGAACCACTTGGGCTGATCGCCAATATTTCCGCATGGAATTTCCCTTATAATGTTGGGTTTAATGTATTTCTGTATGCACTTGTAGCTGGCAATGCCGTGCTTTATAAGCCATCGGAGTTTGCTACTGGTACAGGTATACAGTTTGAGAAATATCTGTATCAAGCGGGTATTCCCCAGGATGTATTCAAATGTGTTGTCGGAGATGCCGAGATTGGCCAGCAATTATTGGAGCTACCTCTGGATGGCTATTTTTTTACAGGGTCATATAAGACTGGTCTCCATATTGCGACCACAGTAGCGCATAAATTAGTTCCCGTCCAATTGGAACTAGGCGGGAAGGATCCGCTTTATGTTGCCGATGATATCGTAGATATTAAGAAAGCCGCCATTTCAGCAGCAGAAGGTGCATTTTACAACAATGGACAAAGTTGTTGTGCTGTGGAGCGTATTTATGTATCGGACAAAATATACGATCAGTTTGTTGAAGCTTTTGTCGAGGAAGTAGCCTCTTATAAGATTGGTGATCCGATGATGCCGGATGTATTTATCGGACCGCTAACCAGAGCCGCTCAACTCACTGTGCTTGATGCCCAAGTAAAAGATGCGCTTGCAAAGGGAGCAACCTTGCGCCTGGGGGGGCATACACTGGAAGATACAGGTTATTATTATGCGCCTACAGTATTTGAGCATTGCAATCACGACATGGAATTGATGAAGGAGGAGAGTTTCGGCCCGTTGATCGGCATCCAAAAGGTGACTTCAGATGATGAGGCGATCCATCTAATGCAGGATACCACATATGGCCTGACTGCAGCCGTATTTTCAGCTGATCAGGATAGGGCAATGGCAATACTGGAAAAAATGAACACCGGAACAGTGTATTGGAATTGTTGCGATCGGGTAAGTCCCAATGTCCCTTGGTCTGGACGAAAAAATTCAGGGCTGGGCTCAACCCTATCCGCGCAGGGAATCCGCGCTTTTGTTCAGCCCAAAGCATACCACTTGAGACCATAAGTTTTTGGGTAAAGGTTGTTTGTAGGGAATAAATCCCCTAATTTCAAGGTTTTAAGTCTTTTTTGAAAAAAATCTGTTTATTTCTGTAAGGTTTAATACTATAGTCCATGACATAGCATTAAGCCTTACTTTTTAAATGGAATATCGTGATCTCAGGTAATAATCCCAGTCGACTGGGGTAATCCAGGTAACCGAAACCGACATTCACATAAAGTGATTGATGTTTTTCCTGATACAGGCCGGCCCATTCACGATAGGCATATTTAATTGGGCTCCATTGATAATCTGGATTGCTAAAGCCGAATTGACCACCATGTGTGTGTCCACTAAAGGTGACATCGATCATCGGATATTTTGGTAATACCTCAGCCCTCCAATGTGACGGGTCATGTGAAAGGAGGAAGGTGATAGGTGAAGAAGGATCAACCTTGGACATGGCCAGATCGAGATCGCCATAATTGTGCGGGTTGTTCACCCCCCAGTTCTCTACACCTACAAGCGTGATTTTTTCATTATTTAAGACAATCTCCTTCGATTCGTTTAATAGCAGCTGCCAGCCAAGTTTGCGATGGATATCTTTTACATTGTTCAGGTTCTGTTGTTTGGTCAACTTACGCTCATGGTTGAAATGGAACCTATTAAAATGATATTCCCCATAGTCGTGATTTCCCAAAATAGAAAATACACCCAAGGGAGCCGTTAGTTTACCAAATATGGAGAGGTAGTCATCCATCTCATCGGCAAAGTCATTCACCAGATCTCCTGTGAAGAAAATGATATCAGGCTTTTGTGAAAGCAATAGGCTTATACCCTTTTTTACAGCATTTAAATTATAAAGACTGCCCGCGTGTATGTCGGAAATCTGAGCGATGATCTTGCCCTCGAAAGACTTTGGAAGATCGGGTAAAATCAAATTGACCTGTTTGATTTGGTAATCATAGAGATTGGATATAAAACCACGGGTTAAAGCGACTAAAGGGATACTACTTAACAAAAGACCACTTTTGATGATGAAATCAGATCTTCCTATGGTCTTTTTATTTGCATCTGGTATTGTGTTATTGTTTGTTAGTCGTCTGCCTATATTTCTAAAAAATACCGAAAGTATATCTACGCCGATGGAGAAAAGAAGGATTGTCTTTGCAAGTAGCAATGAAATAGGGAAGAACATGAAACAAGCGGCGATAAAATTGTTCCACTCGAAAAATAAACTCAAGAATATGCAGACATAAGAGAAAATACTCAATAACCACCAGATTACATTTGCGGTTAATGGTTGTGATTTCCATACCGCCAGTCTGCATAACCTTAAATATATTAAAATATCAAAAAGAAGAAATATAAAGATGATTTTTAAGAAAGTGTATAGCTGTGGGATCATATAAAAGTTTGTTTGTCTGAACCAAATCTTGCCATAGGGCAAGCGTCTTGACTAAATAATTTATTTATCTTGTATTCTTGTTAAAAATAGTAAATATGAACACAAAATTTGAAGCTGGGATTAATATCGCCATAAAAATTCCCAAAAATAAATATGAAAAGACGGTAGCTTTTTACAGGGATATTCTGAAATTGGATGTCGAGGAGAAGCCGATCGATAATCCAACAGTCTCCAGGACACATGAGGTGAAGTTTGGGCACAATATTATTTGGCTGGATTGTGTGGATAACTACACCCATTCCGAAACTTGGTTGCAGCTTACTGTTCCGAATGTTGCTGAAGCGACCGATTATCTATTGTCAAGTGGGGTGGAAACCTGTGACGAAATTGAGGAACTTCCGGAAAATATGCATTGGATTACCGACCCTGCAGGTACCGTGTTCAATTTGCAGCAAAAGCGATAAAATGCTGATTTCAGGCTATGTTGTTAGCATTAGTTTATTCTTGCTGTTCAGCAATAGCACTGTTTCCCATCAGATGAAAGTGTGATAATATAACAATAGGGACTATGATTGTTGGAAGCAAGACATAAGGAAACTGTAGTACAGCAATATTAGGTTGATCAAATGCCATTGACTGTAAAGGTAATGGCGATGATAATATACCAATGACCACGACAATCAGCAGTGAACAGATGCCCAAAATATTCCAGGCTTTGAAAAATACAGATGTTAGTATTTTTGGATTGAAGCTACTAAAGATTAAAAATAGAACGGCAGTAATGCCGAAAAATAGATCATAGTTCCAACCCAAAAATGTCATTTCTATAGGCAGCATTTTATGCTTAAAAAGTTGAAAAATAATGAATTCAATAGGGAGTCTGATGATATGGATACCAAGCAGATAATAAGCGTTCAAGCTTAAATTTTTTGATAATCTATAGTAACTTATACTCAGTAAGAGCGCGCTCACCAAGACAAGTACAAAAGTAGGTGGGAAAATCAGAAAAATATTAAGGGATGATACCGCTGAGAGTGCAAATGCCCATATCACAATAGGAATCACCACCATTTTATTGGGGGAGGCGAGTCCAAATAAAATGAGGCATGCTAAAGTGGATACGGAAAAAACAACAGGCATAGAAATGCAGATTTATGATATAAAACTACAAGAAATTCACTTTGAAATACTTGTCCTAGGGCAAGTAATTTGACTCTCAGAAAAATTATCCTATAGTTTTGCTAACCTATGCTGTTGGTCGAATTTTAAATTTAATCAGTAGAGCTCAACCTTTTTTCTTTCAGCCATTTTGATAGGTGGTTGGCGACTTCAATATTATTCAGGTCAGAAAAGGGGAAGTGTGTATTTGCATGAATACCGACCTCGGGAAGATGGACGACAGTGGCGTCACCGCCATGTTTATTGATTGTTGCCGCCCATATTCTGGCCATTTCTAATCCCGAACGCCAGTGATCCATATTCCTTACTTTGGTGGGCTGTTTGGCAATATTATCTCCGTAATAAATCACGATAGGAATTTTGGTGAGTTTTTCGAAATCTGCGAATGGAATTTCAACAGCTTTGAGCTCACCAAAAAGTCCTGTGGATTGGATTGGTTGTGGCAGTTCGCCTTTCGGAAACATGAAGCTGCTATACGGTTCAAAGGCGGCAACGGCTTTAACTCGGCTGTTTTTAATTGCCGTAGACCATCCCGGGCCGCCGCCCTGTTAATGCATTACCAATATACTAACACGATCGATACAATTAATCCGTTTCTTCTGAGTGAATGCTTTTCCTTCAGAATATTACCTAAAGTTTAACGCATTCTTTTCTTCAGGATCTTATTGAAATTATATCTTTTTCAAAATTGCGAAATACGCTAGTATATAAAGTTATATGAATTACTGAAATAAATACCATTATTACTGTTTATAGGAAGGTAACAAAATGATCAAAGACAAGTTCCGCAAGCGATAAACCACACAAAAATCGGATACCTTGCTATTTTCTGGATAGGAGATGAGCTGATAAAGCTATGCTATTGTTAATAAACCTTTGGGATTGATGGGATATCAGTTATTATTTGTATCTTTATGAATAAGGTTTGTTATTCATATAACCCATTCGACAAACCAAACATGATAAAAGCTTCTCGTTTTATCTTTAAATTTCTCCAATTATATCATCGTGAAATTTTCTGTTTAGAACCAACCACACTCAAGTTTAATCCCCACAATTCATGTACCCATGGTTATGGGAAACACCCTCACAATGTAAATATTATAAGTCATGAGTAAAGATCAAAAAAAGGAAAAAAGTACGAAAGAGAAAACACAGTCGTCATATCAAAAAGAAAAAGACTCGATTTCAAAAGATCTAACAGATAATGTCTTTCGTAAAAAAAAGAAATAAGCAATTGTAGAAGTTAGCTTAATTTAATAATGGTAGATTATTAATTTGGAGCGAGTATAAAGAGTGGAGTATTAGACCACGCTTTTGCTCGCTCTTTTAGTATAAAATTTAAAACAACTCTTATTTGTTAAAAAACTCCTTTCATAAGATTGAGCTTGTTTTGTTTCCGCTCATTGAAAGTAAATTGACTAGACATGTTGACGAATTGCTAAAGTCTATAGGTAAATGCATTGATATTCATCCCTGCACCTACAGAGGCAAATAAGATAATATCATTTTTATTGAATGAATGTCCTTCAATTTTTCCCTGCCTAATTAAATCATAGAGTGTTGGAATAGTTGCAACACTGCTATTCCCAAATTTATGAATGGACATCGGCATGATATTCTCTGGCGGCTGCATATGATATAATCCATAGAATCGCGAAATAATAGCCTCATCCATTTTCTCATTGGCCTGATGAATTAATATCTTTTTTATGGCATTAATGTCAAGATTAGCTTTCTCTATGCAGACTTGCATGGCTAAAGGAACCTTACTCAGAGCGAATTCATATATCTTTCGTCCCTTCATCTTAATGTAACGGGTGCCTTCTTCATGTTGGCTGTTAAAGGAGCCTCCAAAATAAAGATAGTCGGCCTCATCAAATGCATAAGTTGCACTTTCAAAAGATACTAATCCTGCCTCCTCTGTTGTCGCTTCTACGATAACTGCGCCAGCACCATCAGCATAGATCATTGAATCACGATCGTATGGATCTACGACACGGGAAAGAGTCTCGGTACCGATAACCATACAGCGTTTAGCCATGCCTGATTTGATAAACGCATTAGCTTGTATCACGCCTTCATTCCAGCCCGGACAGCCGAATAAAAGATCATAGGCGATACAATGTGGATTTCGTATACGTAATTTTTTCTTGACTCGTGTTGCCAGACTGGGAACAGTATCCGATTGAACTTTTCCATAGGGTACGTCGCCATAGTTATGTGCGACGATAATATAATCAAGTGTCTCTTGATCGATGTCAGCGTTAACGATTGCCCGCTCTGCGGCAATAGACGCTAGATCAGAAGCCACCTGATCATTATTTGCATAACGACGTTCCTCAATGCCAGTAATATCTTTAAACTTACCGATAATGGATTCAGGGTATTTGATAGGCTCACCGGCCTCATCCAAAAAAATACGATCTTCAAAATTCGCGTTATTGATTTTATTGTCCGGAAGATAGCTGCCTGACCCAATAATTTTTATATTCATTAATTTCCCTCCGTTTCTCAATTATTGAGTTGGTTTCTGTATTGTTCTTTGTGGAAAGCAGCAATTGGTTACGATGCCCAGTGATTTATAAATTTCAATGTAGACATTTTCTTGACTGAGCCTTCTTTTTCTTAATTTACCAAAATTATTTAAGATATCGTTATACAAGTTAAATAAAAGGGAACTTGCTCATTGTTTTCGGAATATATGCTGGAAATGCATACCAAATTCATAATGAGGGACCACGCATTTCGAAATCTTTGGGCCTCAGATAAACACGGTAAGCTGCCTGTCATCGTGATTTCGGGAAGTAGCATCTTACATAAATTTACTCAATCGGGGCGGATATCAATCGTGTTATGGCAGCTATCGATCTGTACAAAATAGTTTTTATTTTATTTGCAGATTTACGCTAGGTGAACCTCTGATTTTTGTAGGTACTACCATGTAATTTAGCTGAAAATGAGTTATATAAAAAGCGTTGTTCGTGATCAAAAAAATGGGTGATCAAAAAAAATCAAGTCAAACAATAAGATCTGTATTGTACTAAGAGATATCACGCGATGGAAAAAAAGTTATTATATATTGTATGCTCACTACTGTTTTTTAATTCTTTTAAGAAAGATGTTCGCGTAAATTATGTCTATGCGAAGCAGGATCTGAATGGGACAACAGACGCTAATAAGCTCATCTCTGATACGGTATTGGTGAAAATTGCTGATAATATCGCGCTCAAGTGGAATAAAAAAAGCAATTCTCTTATTAAAGATTCCAATTATTATAACTATCTGAAAAATAAAAATACCTTACGACTTATTGCTGAAAGTATTGGCTCTACAACTGATCTTGGGGTCTTGGTTTGTTCGAAGAAAAAGGGACACTTAAAAGTTGGAGATGTAGCATTTCTCTATCTATTGGAGAATAGAAAATTTTATTTGTTCCAATGTTTAAAAATTCAATTTGATGTGCTGGATAAAGATTGTAAGATCCCTCGATCCCTTTTAGATTATATAGATAAAAATCGTCATACCGTTGGAAAGAAAGTCAGCGAATGTATGATCTAATATTTCTTTTCAACATTATTACGTATTCTACCTGCGTACTTTAGGAATAGCTTAGGTAACGTGTTTTTTTTATGTAAAAGTATCTAACTGTAAATAAGTTAGATGTAAAAATTTTTATCTATTTTTTTGAATATGCAAAAAGGCTACAGTATCCCAGTTTGATATTTGTGACAACAAAAAAGGAAAAACAAATAAAAGTATCAAACATGGAAACAAAGATAAAAAATAGGCTAAATGAAATAGCGGAAATAGAAGGTGTAAGTATACTGTTTGCCTGTGAATCGGGGAGTCGTGGTTGGGGATTCCCTTCAACAGATAGTGATTATGATGTCCGGTTTTTCTACATAAGGAAACCTTCAGATTATTCCAGCGTTTTTCCGTTAGAAACAGAATTGCGCTATCCGATAACTGGAGAACTGGATATATCCGGTTGGGATCTAATTAAAGTACTGACGTTGTTGTACAAAAGCAATGTTAGCCCATTCGAATGGATACAGTCACCAATTGTATATCATGAAACTTCCGGATTTAAAGAAGGTTTTCTGCCATTGATCGAACACTATTTTAGTGCGCGCAGACAAGCACATCATTATCTGGGAATAGTTTGTAGTAAGATCGGCGATCTCTGCGGTGGGACTATACGACTCAAGACCCTGTTTTATATCTTGCGATCTTTGCTGGCTGCAGAGTGGTGTATCACCTACCGTTCTTATGCACCAATGGCTTTAGTCGATTTATCTGGATTAATGCCAAAGGGTATACGGACCGAAGTCGCGAAATTAGTACAATTGAAGAGTGAGGTAGACGAAGGTTTCAACTTTAGCTGTCCCGAAATAATAAAAGATTATCTGGAAGAAAGATTTAATCATTTGGAACATGAAGTGCATGATCTTCCAATGGTTAAGCTCCATAAGGAGGAGCTAGAAGATTACTTTAAAACTATACTGAAATGACTATACATGAACTTAGGGATAAAGGACTGATCTTGTTTGAGGCAGTGGTCGGAAGTCGGGCTTATGGACTGGCGACCGCTACTTCGGATACCGATATCAAGGGCGTCTTTTATTTACCGCGCGAATATTTTTTTGGAAATAAATATATTGCTCAAATTGCCAATTCGAGTAATGATGAGGTTTATTATGAATTGGGGCGTTTTGTGGAACTCCTTTCCAAAAGCAATCCCAATATATTGGAGCTTCTGGCCAGTACTGATGAATGTCTCTTATACAAAGATCCGATCTTTGAACGGTTTAAGATTCAGGAATTTATGACTCGCGAGGCGGTGACTACTTTTGCCCAATACGCAATGGTTCAGGTACATAAGGCGAAAGGATTGAACAAGAAAATTAACAACCCCATGGATAAGGAACGTAAAAGCTTGCTTGATTTCTGTTTTGTAGTCGAAGGGAATGGTAGTCAACAGTTGAAACAATGGTTGGTCAATCGCCAATGGAAACAGGAAAATTGTGGATTGGCAAAGATAGACCATACCAAAGGCATGTATGCATTGTTTTATGATTTGACAGGAAAGTTCGGATACAAAGGTATTATCTCATCCACAGCAAGCGATGAGGTCTCCTGTAGCTCGATTGCAAAGGATCAAACGTCCAGTGCATATCTCTTTGTTAACCATGAAGCCTATTCTTCCTATTGTAAGACTTACAATGAGTACTTTACCTGGGTGGCCAAACGCAATGAGGTTCGTTTTCAGGGTACAGTGGGCCATGGTCAGGGGTATGATGCCAAAAACATGATGCACACGATCCGCTTGTTGGAACAGGCAAAAGAGATCATGTACAATGGTGAATTGCATGTACATCGGCCAAATAGGGAAGAGCTCCTGCTCATTAAAAGTGGAACATACAGTTATGAGGAACTTTTTCTGCGCTCCCAACAGCTTTTTAAAGAGATACAGGATCTTTCTTTATCGAGCACGCTTCCAGCGGCACCGGATCAGGCTATGCTGACAAAACTTTTGGTGGAATTACGAGAAGAACTCTACCGCTGATGTTTGTCCTACTTCTAGGCGCAACCTCATCGATTGATTGAAGTTCGCCTCAAGTTGCGATAGATTTCTACAATCGATATGTGTGGTCTATTCAAGAAGCTTAATTTGAAATTAATGATGCTGCAAATAATCGATTCTTTTGGACAGATATTAAGTCCTACCCCCCGAATCATAAATCTATCTGGTATTCAGGATCATTACTTACTATATTTATAAAGCAAATTAAAAGTGCATATTTCGGTTGCTGGAAAGGCTATGAGTAACATTACCACAAGACTCGGTCAGCATTTGTCAAAATATGCCAATTGAAAAAGAATAATAAAAACATTTCAAAACAGATGAGTTACGATATTTCACTATACAGGACTGAAACAAAGGTAAGGGAGGAAAATGCTCATGATGCGGATTTTTTCGAAAAAGAGGAAAAACTTGTTCCTTTTACTGGACAACAGTTTCAAGAGCTTAAAGAGCGACTTTTAAGCTACAACTACAAGATCACAGGAGAGGATGATCATGGTCTACATTTTAGCCATTCCGATGGTGATTTTGGCACCGCCTTATTAACAGGAAATGCCCTCTACTTTACAGCAAGCTGGAATGAAAACTCAATTTTTGAAGTAGGAATGGTCGCTTCAGAATTTACTGACAGTGGAGAATACGCAAAGTACGATTTCCAGCTTGGGGAATGGGAGGTATGGGAATGATCAAGCGTTCCCTTATATTATTTTCTGTATTGCGTTAAGGTCATACCTGTTTGTTTCTTAAAATAACGTGTCAAATACGAACTGTCTTCAAAATTGAGACGGTAGGCAATCTCTTTAATGGATAAATCTGTGCTACGTAGGAGAGCCTTTATTTTCAATGTAACCTGCCTATCTATCAATCCTTTTGGAGAGTCATTCAAGAAATCCTTGATTATTTGTGATAAATAAAATGGGGTAATGTTTAATTTGTTGGCATAAAATGCAACACTGCGTTGCTCAGCACTATACTTACCAACGAGGTCCCAAAATTTCCAACACAATCTTTCAGTATGGCTATATTGCCGCATTGTGTTGATCCCCGTTACTGGCATCGCTTCAGCGATATAGAGAAAGATGTTTTGTAAATGATTTCGTAGCATTGTATGCTGATGGAGCGTACATGCCGCCTTTATATATTTGATTTGTTCTATCCACATTTTTAGTAAAATAGCTTGCTCGGGCTGGGGTCGGCACAACGGCGACTGGTGCAGAAATAAGAAAAGTTCATTTGGTAAATCATAAGCGACCTCCGATGCCATTTCTTTGTCTACAAAACAGTAAAAGGCGCTAAAATCACTCGATAAACGTTGCACAACAGTGATACTGTCTTCCGCTAATACCATGATATCGTTGGGTTTGAGTAGATAATTTTTAAAATCTACATTCACCACCGCGCTACCTTTAAGGCAAACGATAAGATTGGTGTAACTAAGGGGTAAAGGGTAACCGAGACTTTCTCTCAAGGTACTTTCTCCAAGGCTGACAATTTCCTTTCCTTTAATCATATTGGCGAATAATTTATGCTGGCTTGCGATAAGCACTATGAATATATTTTTTTAGCAGCTTATACTTCTTTATAGTTTTCAAAAGTACCCATTTTACACAGTTTTTGTTTATATAAGCCTGTAAAGTCCCTATATCTTTGCAACGTACTAATAAAAAAATAGATTATTATGATTTTAGAAACAGAAAGATTGATTTTGCGACCATTTAAGGAGACCGATGCTGCAGATTTATATCATTATGCTAAAGACGCTAATGTAGGACCAATAGCGGGGTGGCCACCACATACGAGTGTGGAGCAGAGCAGGGAGATAATAAATACAATATTTGCACAGGCTGGGGTATTTGCGATTGCACTCAAAGAAGATAATATTGCCATTGGAATGATTGGTTTAATTTTGGGGAAGAACAGCAATTTCCCAATTACAGAAGCTGAAGGGGAGATTTCCTACTGGATAGGGGTGCCATTCTGGGGACGAGGTTTAATGCCGGAAGCGATCCGTGCAGTAGTGCGTCATGGCTTTGAAGATTTAAGATTGGTGAATATCTGGAGTGGATATTATGAAGGCAATGCCAAATCTCAGATTGCACAAGAGAAGTGTGGATTTAGATATCATCACACAGAAGAGGGGAGCCATAACGCCTTTTTGAATGAGGTTCGTAAGGAACATATAAGCCGTTTGACGCGTGATGATTGGACTATGGCTAATTATGGCAAGGTGTCATTCTAATAGGTTTGCGTATCACCTCAAAAATACATGTTGGGACTGTAGTGTTAAATTCTATTTATAGATATATCAGCTTCACTCACAATGAGGCTGATATATTCTGGTAAATACTCATTTTTTTCTTTTGTTATCTGACGATGTTTATTTATATAAAGGCTAGAAACAGTTTGTTTAGATCAGGAATCACTTTCTATGGTCAATGACATTAAAATTGTAGTAAAAGCTCTTAATATTAAGCCGATGATTTTTGAAAGCCACACTATTTTAGCAGGAATAATCCCAACGATGGTAATGTTATGAAAATCTAGAGACCGGCCGTTCGATATGCTGTAGGTGTTTTCCCTGTCCATTTTTTAAATGCCCGAACGAAGGCACTTGGCTCAGCATAGCCCAAAATGGTTGAAATTTCTTTTATGGAAGAACTACTGTTTTGCATGTAATGGACAGCCAGTGACTTACGCACCTCCTCAACAATTTGTACATAAGATGCTCCCTCATCCTTGAGTTTACGTTGTAAAGTCCTTACACTGATATTGAAATTTCCGGCTACCGCTTCGATCGAGAGTGAGTAAAGGTAAGAGTTCGCTAGAAGGTAGTTGAATATCCTCTTGGAAAGAGCACCTGTTAACTCGTTTGGATTTTGCAATTTGTTCATTTGGTTAATGAGCAAAGTTTGCACCTCATAGTTGGCTGTAATGATCGGAAAGTCCAGGTATTCTTTGGGAAATTCTACCGTATAATGTTCTGCTTTTCCTATTGGACATTTCAAAATTATCTCATAGTCCATGTAGCGATCTTTCTGAAAGCTTGGTAGACCAACCTTCGTGGGGTTCAGATTTTTAAGTAACAGCCCTTTCAATTCATAAATTGTAAACGCTATCAGGAAGTACCCGAATTGTCTTTGGGTCATCTGGAAATGGTCAAAACCTATATTTTTAAGGTATTGGATGACACATGTTTTAGGTCCCAGTTCTATTTCCATTGTATAAAGATCCGTGACTAGGTACATCATTGATCGTACTTGTAGCAGGGCATCTTTCACAGTGCTACTCGTCTGGATAATCTGTCCGACAATATTCAGCGCCGCTAACTGCATTGTGGCTCCAAAATGCAAGCCTATCAGCTCATCTTTGGAAAACTGAACAATGTTCTTCCACAGATTTTCCACCTGTTGATCGGAGATATCAAACCTGGAGCCATTCATTAACTGGGCGATCGAAAACCCTGATAATGCAGTAATTTTAGCATTATCTAGCCCTCGCTCGCCACAAAAGGCAATTAAGGCTTGCAACATGGTCTGTCTATAATTCATACTGTAAATCTAATGATATGTTTTACAGTTTGTATCTGATTGTCGCATAATGTCAATACCCTGTCGCTTATAGATAATCCAAAGCCGTCCGTACAACAGTACTTTTGAGTAATAAAAAAAGAAATTATGACACTAAAAAATGTATTGCTGACCAATGCGATCAGTTCAGGAATGACAGGAGTTTTATTGGTAACCATGCCCTCTGTATTTACACAGTTATTTGAAACTGGAGATAATACGCCATTTATCCTGGTAGGCGTTTTCCTCATTGTATTTTCATTATTTGTTTTAGCCACGGCTATGAAGGGAAATATCCCGATCAGCTGGACCAAGTTTATCATCACACTGGATATTACTTGGGTTGTAGCTAGTGCCATAGCAGTTATTGCCCTGTTTTATACGATCAGTATGATAGGTTCTGTTATGATCCTCGCGGTTGCGGGATGGGTCGGGATGATGGCTTATTTCCAGCATAAAAATCTAAACAGAATTTGAGATGGGAAATATCAATGCATTTGTGGATACCTTCCTAGGTTGCTTGCAGCGGCGAGAACTGAAAAATCTGGTTGATCTTTTTGCTGAAGAGTTTTACCTAGAAATTCCTGGCAATACAGCAAAGATAAAATGGCTGGGATCGAGAAGTTCAAAACGGGAGGTGGAACAACTTTTTAAGCTATTGTGGTCAGCTGTAGAACCCGTAACGGCTGCAATACAGACAGTATTGACCAACGAAGATCAGGCTATTATAAAAGGGAATTTTACCTCCAAGATGTTGGAAACAGAAAGGTTGGTTAGTTCTGTATTCTTTATTCACTTGAGGATACACAACCATAAAATTATCGAATATACACTGCTGGAAGACAGTTATGCGGTCTCGGAGGCACTACAATAGAAATTTAGCCCACTTGGTTGTCCCGCTACTTTTATTACCATATCATGGTAACACAAAAATAACAGGGCTCCAAAGCTAAGGTTGTAAATGGTGAATATTTCTAATGGAGCATTCAGCTGGAAAATACTAAAGAAAGAAATGTTCATCGTTTTGAAAAGAATTAGGAAACAAGAGGCTCAGCTTGATAGGGGATTTTATGTGTTCTAATTCTTTTTATTTAATTAACTTTGGATATACATGAACCTACTAAAATCTATTAATAATAAGAAGGTAGCTGTAGCTGTTTTCTTATTGGCTATCTCAGGAGCCGCATTTGCTCAAAATAGGGAGACAAGACCAAATATTGTTTTTATTATGGCAGATGATCTTGGTTATGGAGACCTTGGTGTATATGGTCAGAAAAAAATTGAAACCAAGCATATAGATTCACTAGCCAATAAGGGAATGAAGTTTGAGAACTTTTATGCTGGTACCTCTGTCTGTGCTCCTTCGCGTTCATCCCTAATGACAGGACAACATACTGGGCATACCTATGTAAGAGGAAATAAAGAAATCGAACCAGAGGGACAACAACCGTTGGCAGACTCGGTACAGACAATCGCTATGTTGTTGCAGGAGGCGGGTTATGCGACAGATGCTTTCGGAAAATGGGGGCTAGGGATGGTCAATACTACCGGAGCACCAGATCAGAAAGGATTTGACGAGTTTTATGGTTACAATTGCCAACGTCAATCCCACCGTTATTACCCTACTCACCTTTGGCATAATAAAGAGCGGATTGAGCTTGATGGTAATGGATTATTGGCCAAAGGTCAATATGCACCAGCATTGATCCAAGAGAAAACTCTTGCCTTTATTGATGCGAATAAAGACAAACCTTTCTTTCTCTTTGTACCTACTGTGCTTCCCCATGCCGAACTTTCTGGTCCAGAAGATGAATATTACCAGCAATATGCCAGTTCATTTGATGAAAAACCACATAAAGGAAATGATTACGGGCCAAAGGCAACAGTTCCGGGGTATGCTGGAGTAGAGAAACCGCATGCAATGTATGCCAGCATGGTAAGTCGCATGGATTCTTATGTTGGTCAGATCGTAGAAAAACTGCGTCAAAACAAATTGCTTGACAATACCATAATCATATTTACAAGTGACAATGGTTCACATAAAGAAGGGGGAGCAGATCCTAATTTTTTCAATAGTTCTGGAGGTTTGCGTGGAAATAAGCGCGATTTGTATGAAGGAGGTATCAGGACTCCGTTCATTGCCTGTTGGCCGGGGAAAATAGCTGAAGGAAAGACATCAAACTATCTGGGTGCTTTTTGGGATATTATGCCGACGATGGTCGAACTTGCTAAGGCGGATAAACCCAGATATACAGATGGGGTTTCTTTTGTTCCCACTTTATTGGGACGCAACAAACAACAAAAACAACATGATTATCTTTATTGGGAATTCCATGAAGATGGTGGACGTCAGGCCTTACGAAAAGGTGACTGGAAACTCATTTTGCAGAAAGTAACTACTGGTACTCCGATTAAAGAGCTGTACAATCTCAAACAAGACCCAAAAGAACAGAACAATGTCGCGAATAGTAATCCGAAAAAAGTACAGGAATTGCAACGCTTGATTGAGAAAGCGCATGTGGAGAGTGCTATCTTCCCGTTGACCAATAAAATACCAAATAAAATGTAAATCATTTACAAAAGATTTGGCAAACCGAATAAATATGGCCGCTTGGGTGTCCCAAGCGGCCATATTTATAGCGATCACATTATTTTTTCGATACGTTGCTTATTATTGTCTGTATCCTGACTGCGTTAATTTTTCTGTATATCAATTAAGATTTTGACTTCAGTGGGATCATTAACCAGAGCTTCAAATCCTTCTGAAACGATATTGTCTAAGCTTATTTTGCGTGTTACAAGTTTTTCTACGGGCATACGTCCACTATCGATAAGCGCGATAACCTGTGGAAAGATATTACGATAAGCGATAATACCTTTAATGGTGATTTCCCGCAGGACCTGATCCAGCGCATCGGTAGTTACAGGATTGCCAAAAAGTGCAACTAAAACAGCGGTTCCACCATTTTTTAAACTATCAATTCCAGTTGTATAGGAGGCTTGTACACCAGCGCAATCTAGAAATACATCCACTCCGAGCTCCGTGATGGACTTAATTTTTTGTGGTATACCTTCTTCTTTTGCATTGATGATATGGGTAGCACCGATGGCTTTAGCCTTCTCCAAACGTTTGTCTGCGATATCAGTCACAATAACTGTTGTTGCACCTGCGGCAAGTGCTGCCTGAACGCATAGTAAACCTATTGGACCAGCTCCAGAAACTAATACAGTTTCTCCGATTTTAAGTCCGCTTTGGAGTACTGCATAAACTGCTACAGCGGCAGGTTCCACTAATGCCCCCTTTTCGAACGACATGCTATCGGGTATTTTGTGTACCATATAGTCTTCGACGACAACATACGGCGCAAATCCACCATTGCTGGATAGGCCTACAAATCCCAAAGGTTCAGATAAATTATATGCGCCATTTGCAATAAAGGGACTATCAAAGTTTTTAAAAATCGGTTCCACGACTACACGGTCACCGGCTTTTAAATGTTGTACACCTTCACCTACAGCTTCTATCACACCCGAAAACTCATGTCCGAGCGTAGTGACTCCCTGATGTCCGTTTAGTGGGTAGGGTTGATCTACTGGGATTAATTGTGGACCATGTACATACTCGTGTAAGTCAGATCCACATATTCCGGCAAAATGGACAGCTATTTTAACCTGACCAGCCTTGGGTTCAGGTATTTCTGTTGATTCTACCCTGATATCTTTAGCAGCATACCAACGTGCTGCTTTCATCGTATTTGCCATTTTTTCCTTTTTTGTGTATATGCTAAGGTAAACAGAATGATCGGTGATCCACGTGATCTATATCTCCAAAGTATATGAGCTGGATCATTTCGCCGGGAGATTAATGGAGGAGATCTTACAATTCAAAATGGCGATCATGATTAATATTCTGAGGATTTATTAACGAACTGTTACAGTAAGTTGCAGCTTCAAATTCGCCTATACTCACTGAAAGGAAAGAGGCCGAAGGAACCAATTTTTTTAGTCTGGCAGTTATTGTTTTTGAGAGATTTGCCTTTTGTTCCGTAGTTCGTCCTTCCATAATATACCCGAAGACATGTAAGAAACTAGTCTTATTGTTTCCAAGTCGATAATGTTGGTAGGACTGAATTCTAACTTTTATGTCATTGACAGCAAAAATTCCTGCAGCATCTGCTGTCTCGTATACGGCGTCCAAGAGTTGATCAGGTGCTATGCATCGGAGAATTTCTTGTGAACAGTCTATAATAAAATGCGGCATAAGTATTCGTATCTGTTCTTTTAACAGTATGAATGAAAAATTGTTTACTGGAATTTTGTTGTTGCTAAAAGTCGATCGCCAATTGAATTTATTCCCATCAGGAGGGAATGTTTTTGTAGAAAACGATTTTTGTGGATTTTGTGTGGCCAGGTCGCAGCGAGATAACCGTAATTTCCATGAAAGTGATCTCGTATGCGCGGAGTTTCATCATATAGATACACTGTAATGAAAATAAAATTTTTGAGCTCATTTTATTCACCTGTTTCATATGCCCTATGTTAAAGAGCGTTTGAAAACAGGTGAATTGTATTCAATACAAGGTCTTTATTGAAATATTTGGCTCATATTGTGCTAATCGTTGTCATGATTTTCGGTTGCAAATGAAAACTTAATTGATTTTTGAGGATAAGTTTCCATACTCATGCGGCTTGTATTTTTGATAATACTTTTTAAGCTGACACGATCACCCAATTTAAAATAAGCTTCTACGGTTTGATAATCCAATAGATAAGGGCCACAGAAGTAATTTCCATTTGCATCTTTTTCTATGGTTCCTTGATAAAGTCCCGCTTTTGTTTCTTTTGGCATATGTGTTTAATTTGAAAACAAAGGTAGGAAGAGTAATCGGCAATTCGGTGGCAATTGTAATATTCTCTTATCGAGACTACATTTGAACCTAAATAATGGCACTTATAAATAGTTTCAGGTGTTTGTTCCAAATAACTATTCCAAGTATTTTATTAGTCGATTTTAGGCGCCATTAAAACAACAAGTTTGTGTCAATAATTGATGATAACAGTTTTTTTCGCTGAACATCTACTTTATCCTAAGTAAGAAATATTAAATTAGTCGTTGATAATTAGAATATAAGTATATCAGATTAGAAGTAAAGTTCATATATTAAGATGATTAATAAAATAAAACTGGAGCAGTTGTCGGCGATATTAGATGTCCTGAAGCTGGCTGAAAAACTAAAATTCGAATTGCGACATAGCTGGCTGTCTAATGGACGTCAGGAGAGCGTTGCAGAACATACTTGGCGGATGTCGTTGATGGCCGTTTTGATTGAACCGCTTTTAGAGCAAAAAGTTGATCTCGCCCGCCTATTGAAAATGATTATTATCCATGATCTTGTTGAAGCCGAAGCTGGTGACGTATCGGTATTGGATCAGATCCGAAACCCAGAGATCAAAAAAATCAAACAACAAAATGAAGAGAAAGCAATTCTTAGAATTAGAGATCTGCTTACAGCAAGTAATGGTCAGGAAATATATGATCTTTTTTATGAGTTTGAGGAGAAGAATACCTTTGAAGCAAAGGTGGCTAATGCGATTGATAAATTAGAAGTTCAATATCAGCATAATCATGCTGATATTTCTACCTGGGAGGAGATCGAATATGATTTATCTTTTGTGATTGGTAAGCATGTTCAATTTGACCAGACCTTTGTCATGTTAAAAGATTTAATAGAAAAACAGGCTTCGCAGAAACTTGAAGGTGCGGGATTAAATGTTTCAGAGATTCGCAGTCGCGCAACTGCAACATTTAGCTAGTTGGGGCAAATGCAAAAAATGTTCCTATGTTTAATTGGAACGGTTACGTGTAAAATATTGACAACAATTATTATGATAAAGACATTTTTTAGTGTTGCTGCGTTCTTGGTTATATCATTTGTTTCTGCCCAAGAGCCCCAAGTAAAGGTTGAAGAAGGTATAATGGAGGGAATTACGTTATCCAGCGGAGTACAGGCATTCCGTGGGATTCCTTTTGCAAAACCACCGGTTGGCGATTTACGGTGGAAAGAACCACAACCTGCCGATCATTGGACAGGGATCCGCAAGGTAGATCGATTTGGAAATTCACCAATGCAGAAACCGATCTACGGGGACATGAGATTTCGCTCTCCGGGTATAAGTGAAGATTGCCTCTATCTGAATGTATGGCGACCAAAGGCTTGGGGCTCCGGTAGACTTCCTGTTTTAGTTTATTTTTATGGTGGTGGCTTTAATGCCGGTGATGGATCAGAAAATCGTTACGATGGGGAGAGTTTTGCCAAGGAAGGCATTATTGTCGTGACCGTCAATTATCGTCTGGGCATCTTTGGTTTCTTTGCGCATCCGGAACTAACCCAAGAATCGCCAAAAAATGCATCAGGGAACTATGGTCTCCTGGATCAATATGCAGCATTAAAATGGGTCAAAAAGAATATAGCTGCCTTTGGAGGTGATCCTGATGAGGTTACAATAGGCGGCGAATCTGCCGGAAGCATGTCTGTTTCAGCTCAGATGAGTAGTCCGCTATCCAAAGGGCTATTTAAGCGTGCTATCGGTCAGAGCGGAAGTGTTTTTAATTTAAGATATGGCACGATTTCCATTGGAGAGCAAGAACAACAAGGTGTAGCATTTGCTACCAAAGTCAATGCAGACAACCTTGGACAATTGCGTAAAATTCCCGCCGCAGAACTACTTGATCGAGCCAGTGAGCCCGGCGCCTTTATCACACGTTTGCTCATAGATGGTTATTTTCTCCCCAAATCTCCGTTAGAAATATTTGAAGCAGGGGAGCAGTCCAAAGTTTCTCTACTTGCAGGCTGGACGTCTACAGAGGCCCCTTATACTGCTTTCACAGGCAAGTCCTATCCCTCACCGGACAACTATGAAAGATTAGTACGTGAGCAATTCGGTGCTAAAGCTGATGAAGTGCTCAAGTTGTATCCAGGAAAAACAGAAAGTGAAGTTATCACATCGGCGACCGCGCTAGCCAGTGATAATTTTATTGTTTACAGTACTTGGAAATGGCTCGATTTGCAACGAAAAAAAAGTGGGCAACCTGTTTATGTCTACACATTTAGCAAAGCACGGCCGGCAATGAAAGCTGTTCATAGTAACTTGGAGACAGGACTTGCCGGTGGAATACGTAAAAAAAATACCGATACAGATAAGGGAAATCTGCCTCCAGCCATCTCAGGAGCATTCCATGCCAGTGATATTGAATATCTATTAGGAAATCTGAAGAGCAACGATGTTTTTGACTGGACGAAGGATGATTACGAGGCTTCGCTATTGGGACAGCGCTACTTCATAAATTTTATTAAGACCGGTAATCCGAATGGAAAAGGTCTTGCTCTGTGGCCAAAAAACACAGCAACAGACGATTTTATGAATATACTTGACCTTACTACCGAAGCAAAAGCATCCCCTGAAAAATTCAGAGATAGGTACCTTTTTCTTGATAGTTTATTTATTGGTAAAGAATGAAAAAATCTAAAAAGTCTATAGTTAATCCAGTTAATGCTTTGATCGTTATCGCCTATAAGGATGAGGTAAAACTGTTAACTTTTATTTCCAGCAAAATCAATACTATTTGTAATCATAGCTGCTATCAAAGACACTTTTCATAAACCCGGTTCATAATAGTGAAAAGGCTTGAGAGTTTCCTGTTAAAAGTTGTGTTTAATGAAAAGAAGAAAAATGCAAGAGCGGACATTCCCTAAGGAATACCGCTCTTGCAATATTGGATAAAAGAATACCGTCGTATTTGATTAATAACCCGGATTTTGCACCAAGTTAGGTTCTACCTGAAAACTACTTTCGTGAAATGGCCATAGGTATTGGTGATTTAAGAACTTTCGATCCTCAATTTTAAGTACCTCAGACTGTCCAGCACCATTCAAACGCATGTGACCAAGAGCTGCCTGATTAAGTACCGTTTCTGCCGTTTTCCAGCGCAAGATATCGCTATAGCGTAATCCTTCGCCAGCAAGTTCGGTTCTCCTTTCGTTGCGGATGAGCGCTATCCATTCCTGTTGTGATTTTGCCGTTAAATTGACATCAGCAACGGTCATATCGAGTCCGGCTCTTTTACGAATCTGGTTGATACAACTTTTAGCCAGTTCATCTATATCATTCAGCATGATCTTGGCTTCCGCATAGGTTAAAAGGACTTCGGCATAGCGGGCCAGGGGAAAATGCATATTTCCGCCAGTACGAAACGCATCGGCTTGGTCCACAAATTTCTTGAACCAGTATCCCGACCTACTGCTACGTAGGTTTTGGTAATAAAAAGCACTTTTAGCATCATAGATATCTATTTTTTCATTATTGAAGAGATCGCCATGACCAAATACACTGGCTTCATACCGTGGATCGCGGTTTAATTTTGGATTAAGCTCATAAGCTTGCTTGCTGTGTAATGGACAGTTGTCAATTGGCCGCCCCTGTAAAGTCCAATAACTATCCACGAGTGCTTTTAAGGGGACAACATAGGATTGGCCATTTCCGGTTCGGTATTGTGGAGCCAGATGCTGAAATGATGCCGTTGCTGAATTGTTATGGCTCTCCATATCAAACTTGATAATAAATTCTTTGTTGGTTTTATCTGCTTGATAATTAAATAGACTGGCATATTGGGGGTGTAGTTGATACTTCCCACTATCCATAATCTCCTTAGCAAGTCTCGCCGCCAGTTCGTACCTTCCGTTATAGAGCGCATAACGCATGACCAATGTTTTAAAGGAATACTTATTGAACATATATGCGTTTGTGGTGCCTTCATTTTCTGGAAGTCTATTGGCAACATCTTCGCTCATTTCAAAGAGCTTGTCAAGGATTTCGGCTTTAGGCGTCACCGGTGGTGTTGCTTCCTCCAGTTTGACAGGAGTTAGCACAAAAGGGACGTTACCCCAGAATTCTGTGATCCTGAAGTAATGCCAGATGCGCAAACCTTCGAGAATTGCTTTATACCGTTGTCGCGTAGATTCATTTTCGACATAGGGTACATCAACATTTGCCAGATAGGTGTTAATGCGTCCTATATGCTGATTGTGTAGATTCCAGTAATAAACGGCCAAAGCAGAGTTGCTGGTCATATTGCCGTTGGCAATAATCATATGGTGGTCTGTCTCAATGCGGGCATAAGCATTGTCCGAACGACCTTCGGTCATATAAAAAAGGAGACGACGTTCACCAGGACCCATAAAAGCATCCAAATAACTGCTATAAACCACACGACGTAAATCCTCCTCTGTGTTAAAAAACTCATCAAATGAAGTTGCTGTTGGATCTCGTTTATCAAGAAATTTCTCGCAGCTACTAAGGGTTGCCAAAGCTATTATCAGGGTAATAATTTTCTTTTTCATTGTTATGATATTAAAAAATGCTCGCGCTTAATCCAAAACTGTATGTTGCCATCCGCGGATAATTTCCATTACCGCTTCCGATCCGCTCAGGGTCCAAACCTTCCCACTTTGTTATGGTGAATACATCCTGCGCGTTTACATAAATCCGTAAGTTTTTAACACTTTTGCCAATGGAAGGAAAAGTGTAGCCGAGCTGAAGTGATTTAACACGAAAAAAGGCTGCATTGCTGAGCCATACATTACTCAAAAGGGTGTTCGGCGTGGAGCCTGTCCACAGACGTGGGAAGCGGCTATTTGGATTTTCTGGGCTCCAATGGTCGGCAACATACTCAACACGTGGTGCTCCTAAGTCATTACTGTTTCCGTCGACATAAACCGGATAAGCTTCCTGACCGGCTATTCGGCCAGTTCTTTTGCCCACACCTTGGCCTAGTGCTGAAAAATCCCAGCGTTTATAATGAAGATCCATATTGATGGCGTAATTGTAATAGGGAAGTGGATCGGCGAGGTAGACGCGGTCATTGTCGTTGATTAAACCATCTTGATTTTGGTCAACATAGCGGATATCGCCGGGTCTGGAATTGGGCATTTTTGCTGCGGTTTGATCAATTTCTTGTTGACTCTGAAAATAACCATTTGATTGAAAACCGTAATAGTTATTGATCGGGATCCCTTTATACCATATCTGGTCATTGTTGCCTTTGAAAATCAATCGGTCATTTTCATTATAGCCGGCCTTGAGTATGCGGTTACGATTGTTAAATAGCATAGCGCCGACTTTATAGGAGAAATCATCTTTCTTGTCAGACCAGTTTACCGAAACTTCCCAGCCATTATTCTCCACCGCGCCAATATTTACTGCGGATATCAGCTCGTATGAACCCGTTAGAGGCGGGACAGCAAATTCATCGTAGATTAAATCATATGAATTCTTATGGTATACCTCCGCTGTAAGAGAAAGTCTATTTTTGAATGCGTTCATATCGAGACCAATATTCCATTGCTTTTGTTTCTCCCAGGAAAAATTAGAATTAGGAACGCGCATCGTCCATCCCCAGGTATTGACGGATTCCTGCCATAGATAAGGCGCTACATTTTCATTACCAATCAACCCGTATGACGCTCGGATCTTCATATTGTTGATCGCCTCGGATTCGAGAATAGGTTGGAAAAAGCGTTCCTTATGCAGGTTCCATGCAAAGGCCCCTGATGGAAAGAATCCCCAGCGATGACCTGGTGCAAATTTACTGCTCCCATCCGAACGACCTGTTAATTCAAATATATAACGGTTGTCAAACGAATAGTTTAGTTTACCGAAAAAAGAAGCCTTGCTAATTTCCCTAAAATCGGTGAATGTATAGCTCATGATCTCAGAGCCTGCGGTGAGATAGATTTTGTCTTTATCCTGACGTAGTTCTTTGTTATAATTTACCAATGCCCGCGCAGTTAACTGGCTCTCACTTACTCCTTGTGAAGCATTCACATCATTACCCCATATAGTGATCGGTGCCCCTTTTTCATCAAAGAATTTGTAGGTTAATCGCTTTTGCTTGTCGGCAGATTTATTGATCATGTAGGATACATTTCCTTCAATATTTAGGTTACTGTTGATATTATATTTGGGGCGGAGATTTATCGTACTCCGGTCATGCATATAGTTTTTGGTGCCACCATGTTTAATCGAGGCGATCGGATTTATGTTGTTATGCAGTATGAATGGTTCAGGCATATCTATATCATAGTAGATCTGTTGAGTTGGATTCAAGCGCCAGGCTTGTTGATAGAGCCCGTGACCATCGTCGTTTGCCATGAGGCGGTCTACTTGCAAGCGATGGGCATAGAAGTCAGCCATGAGGACGAATTTATCAGCAATATTGATGTTGGTATTGAAGCGCGCCGAAAATTTTTGTGTTCCCTCAATGTTATTAAGTCCATTTTCCTTAATATGGCCCAACATAAGGTTGAAAGTCCCCACGCCGCCACCACCGGAAATACTGGCGTTGTTGTTAATTGCTGTGGAGGTCCGTTCCATTACTTCATCCAGCCAATTGACTCCTTTTATTTTTCCGCTGGCATATTGTTCAATTGTTTCATCCGAATAGATCGCAGGTTGTCCTTGTTGGATCAGTGTTTCGTTTCGCAATTTCATAAAATCAACTGCCCCAACAAATTCTGGCAGATCTATCGGTTTGTTTATGGCATACCAGTTGTTTGTAAAAACCTTGAATTGCCCAGTTTGCCCACGTTCTGTTTCGATGATAATAACGCCATTGGCGCCACGGGAGCCATACATAGATGCTGAAGCCGCATCTTTAAGTACGGTAATACTTTTCACCTGATTAGGATCGATATCGTGAATACTCTGTTCCATTCCGTCCACGATGACCAGAGGATCGGCGTTTTGTAACGTGCTGATACCACGTATAGAAATGGTACCGGGGACACTGCCCGGAAGACTATTCCCCCGCATCATCGTAACACCGGGAATTGTTCCCGAAAAAGCATCCTGCATTTTATAAATGGGACGGTTTTTTACTTTTTCCATATCCATTTGGGATACGGAAGAAGCCAGGTGCTTTTTATCGACCTCTGAAAATCCGACCACCACAACCTCATCAAGCCCGACTTCGTCGTTGTCCATGACGATATTGAGCTCAGTTTTGTTGTTGATGGGGAGTTCAAGCTGTTTAAAGCCCACCGCACTGAAGATCAATGTGCCTTTATTGCCGTTTGGAAGAGAAAGCTGAAATTCACCCCTGGCATTTGTCGAGGTTCCTATATTTGTCCCTTTGAGCAAAATGCTGACTGCACTTAATAGATTCCCTTTTGTGTCATGTATTTTCCCTTTGATGGATCGTTGTTGATACAGCGTTTCGCTGCCTGAGCGGTCATCAGGGGCATCATCCTGTTTTCTTTTTATGACAACGGTGCCACGATGTATCATGTAATAAAAAGCACTATTTTTAAAGAGCTGATCAAGTGTTTTATTCAGGGGTGCATCTGTTATTTCAAGATTTACTTTTTCATTGTTTAGTAAGCCCTCCATAAAGATAAAACGCACCCCTGTTTGTTGGGTGATGTTTTTGAGAACGGTTTCGATCTTGGTGTTTTTGGCGTGCAGTGTAATCTGAGCAGAGCTTGAAGCGTAGGCACCCATCATGGATGTTGCCAATAATATTCCTGTCAGTTTCATTTTGATTAGATTGTTCAAAAATTTTCCCTTGTCTATAGGACAAAGAATTCCTTTTGAATAAAATAAATTATTCATAATTTGGTAGAGAATTAATAGTTTACGATCAGTTGTTAATTCAATCAGATGCAGGAGTATTGGAGTACTTCTGCATTCTTTTTCATACAATATTTAGGTATTTATCTTCTTACATAGTTTAAGCCCTCCTTTTCTTTTGGTTAGATAGTTTATTTATTTTTTGCCGGCCAATTTATTAACGATTAATTTTTCTTTGTCGATTGTGAGCTCATAACCGGTCAGGTCTTTTAGTAGATTACAGACCTCTGCAAGGGTCACATCTCTTTTTATGCCACCTTTGTAACGTCTTTTGTCCAATGAGACGTTGGAGTCAATTTTGATACCATACCATCGACTCAACTCATCCAGAATCTGTTGCATACTCTTATTTTCGAAATAGAAATAACCATCCTTCCATGCCGTTGCTTCTTCCATATCTGGTATCGGAAAAGCCACCAATTGACTGTTAATCATTTTTACTCCATTTCCGGCATCTATAAAAATCTCATTTTCCTGTCCATTGACTTTTAGTCGTCCCTCTTTTAGTAGAACTTTTGCATTAGGTTTATAGGAATTGATGTCAAAGGCTGTACCTATAGCTTGGATACTGAGATCATTGGCTTCTACTACGAATGGGCGTTTTGTATCCTTGGCAACTTCAAAATAGGCTTCACCCTTTAATCTTACTTTCCGTTGATTTTTCTCGAAATTGGGCCTATAGGTCAATTCCGATTCCGAATTTACCCATACCCTTGTACCATCACTTAGTGTTAGCGCTATGGTAGATCTCTTGGGCACAATTAAGGTGTGTATTGGATTAGACTCTTCAGTTTTGAGCTGTGAGTACAGCAATTTACCCTCTTTTAATTCAATACCCCGAGGAAGACCTCCATCAACTTGTTTATTCATTAAGTTAATTTCGTCTTCTCCTTTGATCTTGAGGATAGCACCGTTTGTTCCGGGAAGAACATCATTTTTTTGTCCATAGACCTTGTCCGGGATAAGATAATTGACAGGTCTTAAATAAGATTTCCAGATCCAGACAAAAGTAAAGAGCAATAACAGCGCAGCAACAATTCTAATAGCGGGTTTCCAGTTTCCATTTAACCGATGATAATTTGGTGCAATTTGTCGTTCATTATATTTGGTTTTTAAAATTTTCCACTCCTGATCCAGGTCAGTGGTACGCAAATCAAATGGAACATGGATATCTGTATTGGCAAGCCGGTGGCGCAAACTATCCTTTGCATCGGGATATTTTTCCAGCAAAAGTCTTAGCTCATTCTCTTGTTCATCAGGTAGTTGTCCTTCTTTCAGGAGTAATGAAGCTAATTCAGCCAATACTATTTTATCGGTTTCTATCATAATTCAATAACTAAATAACTTGAGGAATCAAAAAGGGTGACTCCAGATAAAAAAAAATTTTTTAAAAATAGAAGGGCAAATGGTCCTTAAAATATAAGGAAGTTTAATACTAAATTCAGGAATTTGGTTTTCAAAAGGTTTATCGCGCGCATACGCTGAGTTTTTACGGTGTTGACGGAAACATCTAATTCCTGTGCGACCTCGTCATATTTCATACCATCCAAATAGATTAAACGGCAGATCCGCTGACAGCCCTCAGGCAATTGATCGAGTTCACGGTGTAATGCACCAATCAGCTCGGCATTGATAAGATCGTCCAAGATATTCCGATCGTCAGACTCTGTTATGGTTATAGCATCCCGTATCTTATCAAACACCCTATCTCGCCTTTTGGCATTCATTGCCATATTTTTTACTGAGGTGTAGAGAAAGCTTTTGATAACACGTTCTCCCTTCTCCAACAGTTCTGGCTTATCCATCAAGACAATAAAAGCATCTTGTACAATATCTTTAGCTATTTCCTCCGAGTTGACCCATGGAAAGGCAAATGTACAGAGCTGTAGAAAATATGTTTTGAAATAATATTCGATGGATAACATTACCTAGCTATTTTTTTTAAAATATAGCTATTATACAAAATATTGGAAACAATGCGTGTATTTTATATAAAGTAATCTTAGGGGCATTTTTGTGAATAAGTGACTGAAATAACTATTGTTAAAGTTCGGTTTCTAATCGTTTTTTTGTGCAGCTAAAGATTTTTTTTATTGTGTTAACTTTCCAACTGTAACAATTAAAGGGATTAATGCCGGTTTTTATTATCGTGAATTTTTCATTTCCAAAAATCACAAAACCGTTATTTTCAGGGGTATTTTAGTATGGTTCCTTTCAGTATTTTCGATCTATCGCATGATTGAAAATAGTACCATGAAACAGTTCACGATTTTAATTTCATTTGTCGCATTGACCGGCTGCAAAATCAATCCGCGGAAATTGCAGGTTTCTGTCTCGTTCAAGCTGGACTAAAATGAGTGACAAAAGAGATCTTGAAATTGTTATCGCATATACTTTTACAAGCCGTAGCGGAGTTACAGAGCGGCTCCCATACCAAATTTTTAAGCTTTCCAAAGCTGCCGAAAAGCTAAAATTTCGGATACGGGGAAATATTTATTCGAGTGGGCATCATCAACCGGATTAGAAAAATTCGATTTGAAAAAGGTAAATAGTTTAGCAATACGATTACGTTGTGTTATTTTGCTGAACAGCACTTTGTTTTTTTTGCGAAAATGAGAATTAAAAAATGTTCCAATAAAATAATAAGATTGAATAAATCGATGTAAGATCTATTCTAAACCATTAGGCTCGCTAAAGGAGTAAAGCCGATCTAATAGAGCTGGTAGATGGAAGGCGATCCTAAATCTCAAAGCCGGATAAAGAAAAATGAAGTTGTCATAGAAACTTGCCCCAGGGCAATTTTTAAGCGGTTGCAATCCACTAACTTTATTTTATACAAAAAATAAAATATGATGAAACCTGAAATGATATGGGCGAATTTGGCGGTGGTCAATCTAGAACGCACGTAAAAATTTTATAAAATGTTGGGATTTAAAGCGAATGACTTGCATACTTCTGATCAGTTGGTGAGCTTTTGGCGACCCTGACGGACATAAATTCAATGTTTTCAGAATGTAGCGCGAGCCCGAATTTATTGCAGTATTTTGGTATAAGGCTAGGAAGCTTTCCTAAACGCTAAGGGTAGTTGGGGACCCTTTTGTGATATTGCTGGACGGAAGACGCAAATTGTTATAGGCTCTCAGTTTTCTAAAGAACTAAATGACTTTTATTAAAGTGTGATAAAAAGGCGTGTCGAAAACTTTCCGTATAACCATTAGTCAGTAAATTGACCAAATTCAAAGAATATTTTATATTTACTTAATGGAACATTTATTATCAATTGTAATTGCCACTATTTTTATTTTGTTAGCGTTGCTTCATCTCTTTTGGGTATTTGGGGGACAGTGGGGGATAAATGCTACTATACCCACAACCCTAAATGGGAGAAGGGTATTTAATCCGGGCTGGCCAGGTACTTTACTTGTTGCAATCGGATTATTATTTTTTGCATTGACGAACCTCTGTGCTGTTGGCATTCTGAAAGGGCCTTTTGATAATAAATATACGGATTACGGCATGTACATGATCAGCGGCATTTTTTTTGTTCGATTTGTCGGGGATATGAAATATGTTGGCGTATTTAAGAAGTATAGGAAGACCGTATTTGCCTCACGGGACACGTATATTTATACCCCATTATCACTGTTTTTATCAATTTCTAATGGAATTCTAGCGGTTCTGTTGTAAGCTGGATAGATTGGGAAATATACTATTATATCAAGCGCAAAGTGTACCTACTTCATAATGGCTGCTCTTTGTGCTTTACTTTATTGCAAGCTAATTAGAAAATGCGCTAAAGTCAGCAGGAGGTGATTAAAAGAAATCAGCCTAGGAACTCACAGATTCTACTTTAAGATAACGGGTGCTGATTGTTGCATCTCGGTTAACATTGATCCAGGAACCGGAGATTTTGCTCAACAGGGTAGATTGTAAAGTACCCATATTCACAGAAAAGAAGTAAGACTGCGGGGTTTGGGCAGAAGCCACAGCGTATGCCAAATTGTGCCCGGAAATGATTTTGTTTTTATTGACCAAGCTTTTATTTATAAGCGTAATAACAGCTTTGGCTGTAAAGACGTTGTAAATTTGCTGATGAAAGCCAGCTATATTTTTTGTACATAAACTGTCTGAATTGGTAGAAATCTATAAATTCAATTCCTGTATCGGAGTGAATGGGATTCTCGACTATAAAACGGTGTGCAATTTGATGTACTTTTTTGCAGAGGACATTGCATTCTTCCAGTTGCTGTATTTTTAGATCCGGAAATTTAGTAGCCAACCTTTCGTTAATTGGTTTTAACCAATTTTGTCCAAACTCCATAGATAGTTGAAGGCCATAGTTTAATATTTCAATTGATAAATTTATTTGAGTCATAAATCATAATAAGTTTGTTAATCTAGTTCTGTTTTGCTCGCTATAGATGTTTACTTGAGTCTGTATCTCATCCATTTTTATCCCATCCGGTTATTATATGCTATTGCTAAAATAACAATTTATCCTTAAAAATTTGGTTGCCAGGTGTACAACAATTTTTTGATGGGGCAAGCTTGTGTGGCTGATTCATTCTTAACTGAATAACCTAGGAAGCCGATGGTAACTTTGGGTCATTAGTAAATCATTACAAAAGCGAATTTTGATTTTGCTGCGGGGTACCCTCGGGGCACAGACTGAAGCAGCCAGCAGTTCTCTTTGCAGTCTTTGCTATATCGTTCAGGATGCGATGTATGGGCGGTTTATGAAACGGATAAACAGATGCTAAGGACTTCCCGGATAATTACCTTAACGAGTTCAGTTTATAGATATGCACCATATTGGTTCGGACCGTATGTAAAGAGATGACTCTATTTTACCTGAAAAATGGTTAATTTAGTTTTTGGCCGAACATTATTATATTTATGATCATGATGGCAAGCCTTCAGTTGCCGATATTGTTTTGATCAAATAAAAGCGATTCGAACTTATAATGAAATTTTGAATAACAAAAGTAATCCTCATATTATGAATATTTTGTTTGTTTACTGTCATCCGAGTGAGAGATCTTATACTTTTGAGATCTTCAGCCATTTAAAGGCGCTTCTTTCGGCGCAAAATTGGAATATTGAGGTTTCCGATCTGTATGCTAATAATTTTCAGAGCAATATGACCGCAGAAGAATACTTGCGGGAAGGGCTTTCTCAAACGTTGCTGCCTATCCCAAATGATGTGCGTGAAGAGCATCGAAAGATAGAAAATGCGGATTGTATTATCTTCCTTTATCCCGTTTGGTGGAGCGATTGCCCGGCCATGATGAAAGGTTGGTTTGATCGCGTATTTGCTGTTGGTTATGCTTATGGACAAAAGTCAGATTTGCCAAAAATGAAAACAATCAATTATGGATTAGTTATTTGCACAGCAGGCCACCCTAACAACTTTTTAGAGGAAATCGGGATTGCACAGAGTATGCAGCATATTATGCTTGAAGACCGACTGGGGAAACGCTTTAAGCATAAGGAAATGCTTATCCTTGGAGGAACTTTGGCAATAGACGAGGTGAGAGAACACCATCTACAACAGATTGACGGATTAGTAAAAAGAATAGTCCGCTACTGCAGCTAAGACTTTTATTATTTTGGTGCATTATCATAACAATAACTAATCGGCATGGATTTGATACCTTTATGTCTATCTTGTGCAATATATGATGATCGTTCCAGCTTCATATCCTATTTTTATTTTAATTGCTGTAACTTTAGGTTAGGCACTGGTTATTGATGACTGGGAAGAACCTTTTTACAAGCGAACAACAAAAGATTAATGTTGATGAAAAAGATAAAAATACAACACACAGATTTAGAGATTGCACCGATCAACTTTGGTGGTAATGTCTTCGGATGGACACTTGATGAACAAAAATCATTTGAGATTCTGGATAAATTTGTAGGAGCCGGATTTAATTTTATAGATACTGCGGATACCTATTCCTGGTGGGTAAACGGGAAAGGCGGTCAATCTGAAGAAATTATTGGTAAATGGTTAAAAAGCCGCGGTAATCGGAACGACATTGTACTGGCGACTAAGGTTGGGTCTGAGACGAAAGAGCATGGTTTTGATATTTCCAGGAAACATATTTTGAAATCAGCGGACGAGTCCTTGCAGCGTTTGGGGGTAGATCAAATAGATTTATATTATACCCATTTTGATGACAACGTTACACCTGTTGAGGAGACTTTATCAGCCTACGATGAACTAGTAAAGGCCGGTAAAGTTCGATTTATCGCCGCCTCAAATATCTCTCCTGAACGGCTTATCGAAAGTTTTGATTGTGCGGAAAAAAATGGTCTACCCAGATATGTCGCATTGCAACCCCATTATAATTTGGTTGAGCGCAGCCGTTTTGAAAATGACTACTCCCAGATAGTCGAAACCTATGGTTTGAGTGTATTCCCATACTGGTCTCTTGCGGCGGGTTTCTTGACGGGAAAATATCGTGCCGAGGCAGATTTTGACAATACCGCCAGAGGTGGTGGCATAAAGAAATATTTTGATGACAAAGGTAAACGTGTGTTGGAAGCTTTGGATGTAGTGGCTGGAAAATACGATACTAAACAGGCTACAGTAGCGCTAGCATGGCTACTAGCAAAGCCATTGGTCACTGCCCCCATTGTGAGTGCAACCAGTGTGTCGCAACTGGAAACCTTATTTGATGCTCCAAAACTGCCATTGGATGCTGAAGATATTGGCCTTTTAGACGAAGCGAGTAAATAAACGATCACTTGTTGTCAGACGGCAGCCATTGTTCAATGTTAATGGGGAATGGCTCCTTATATGGATTATTATGTCGTAAATTTATCTTATGAAGCTGTTCTGGTTTTAACGGACGAATAGCTTCTTCATCCTAATAAATTAACATATGAGCAGCATGAAACGAAATAGGGGATTTTTCTTCAAGCAATATGACGAGCCGTTTCAGACGCCTTTTGAAAAATTATTTGATATTTTCAAAGAATTGATTACCCATACCTCGGGTGATTTTGATGAAGCCATTGATTGGCTGCGTGAATTGGATCTGGAATTCAAACTGACCACTCCAGAATATACCATAGATGATTTCATCGCCGATCTGAAGAATAAGGGATATATCAGGGAAAAAATGGAATTTGATGGCAACGGTGGCGTGGACATTACCTCAAAGATGGAAAAAGCCTTGCGACAAAATGCATTGGACCAGATTTTTGGGAAGATGCGAAAAGGAAAGTCCGGTAATCATAAAGCCAACCAACAAGGCCAGAGTGACGAAAACATGGGCGATTTTAGAAGATATCAGTATGGAGACGGTCTCGAGAAAATTGCTTTGACTGAAAGCCTGAAAAATGCACAGATCAATCATGGTATAGGCGAGTTCGGTTTGTCAGAAAATGATCTGGTTGTAGAGGATACACAGTTTAAATCGCAGATGAGTACGGTGCTGATGATCGATATCAGCCATAGCATGATCCTATATGGCGAAGATCGGATTACTCCTGCAAAGAAAGTAGCCATGGCCCTATCTGAACTTATCCTTACACGGTATCCCAAAGACACGCTCGATATTATTGTCTTCGGTAATGACGCTTGGCCGATAGCGATCAAAGACTTGCCCTATCTGCAAGTGGGGCCGTTTCACACCAATACTGTCGCTGGCTTAAAGTTAGCAATGGATATACTCCGGCGCAAGCGGCATGCAAACAAGCAGATATTTATGATTACAGACGGCAAGCCGAGCTGTTTAAACATGCCGGATGGTACCTACTATAAGAATCCAATGGGCTTAGATCCATTTATCACCGGAAAGTGCTATAATATGGCCGCGCAGGCCCGGAAACTAGGAATACCTATTACGACCTTTATGATCACTTCAGATCCCTATTTGCAGCAATTTATCGATGAATTTACGGCTTCAAATCAAGGCAAGGCTTATTACACAGGACTTGGAGATCTGGGCGGAATGATTTTTGAAGACTACGAAGAAAATCGCAAAAAAAGAATACGATAAACAGTGAATTTACGGCAATAAAATATAAATCTTGCGCAAGGTTTGCGTTTGCGCCTCATCATCAGAAGATATGGATTACACAAAGATTACAACATTTGGTGCACTGAAAAAGTCAGGTTACAAGCCTAAGACGATAAAAGAAGAATTGCGTCAGAACTTGATTACAAAAATTAGGAAAGGCGAAACCGTGTTTACCGGAGTACATGGTTATGAGGATACCGTTATTCCCGAACTTGAGAGAGCTATTCTTTCCAAACACAATATTAATTTCCTTGGTCTTCGTGGCCAAGCAAAGACCCGTCTGGCTAGGCTCATGGTTAATCTGCTGGATGAATATGTGCCTGTGGTAGCTGGATCAGAGATCAATGACGATCCCTATAACCCTATATCCCGCTATAGCCTGGAGCTCTTGAAGGAAAAAGGTGACGACACCGCGATAAACTGGCTTCATCGAAGTGAACGTTTTTCCGAGAAACTTGCTACGCCCGATGTGACGGTAGCCGATCTGGTAGGTGACGTCGATCCGATCAAAGCAGCCAATCTGCGATTGAGCTATGCCGATGATCGCGTGATTCATTTTGGTATGATTCCACGGGCAAATCGTTCGATATTTGTCATTAATGAACTGCCTGATCTTCAGGCCCGGATTCAGGTGGCACTTTTCAATATCTTGCAGGAAGGGGATATCCAGATCCGCGGATTCAAATTGCGTCTACCCTTAGATATACAGTTTGTGTTCACCGCAAATCCGGAAGATTATACCAATAGGGGGAGTATTGTGACGCCATTGAAAGACCGGATAGGATCGCAGATATTGACGCATTATCCTGAATCAGTTGAGATCGCGAAGGCAATAACTGCCCAGGAATCCAACTTGGAGGCGGCACAGAAAGAACAAATATACGTTCCTGAACTGGCCCGTGAATTAATTGAGCAAATCAGTTTTGAAGCCCGAAATAGCGAATATGTTGATGAAAAGAGTGGTGTTAGCGCAAGGATGAGCATTACAGCATTTCAGAACCTATTAAGCACAGCTGAACTGCGCATGCTCAAAAGCGGATCAAAAAAGACGTCAATACGCCTGAGCGATTTTGTGGGTATTGTCCCAGCTATCACCGGAAAAGTTGAGCTCGTTTACGAAGGTGAACAGGAGGGGGCTGCTAGCGTCGCGTTGCTGTTGATCGAAAATGCAGTAAAAAGCCTATTTCCGATTTTATTTCCTAAAATTGAAAAATTGGAAAGGGACAACGAGCGCTATCCTTACGACGATATTATTCGTTGGTTTTCAGAATCGGAAGGCATTGAGCTGTCCGATGAACTTACAGATGCAGATTACAAACGACAATTGGACCAAGTGACAGCTATCCAAACATTGATTGAGCAATACCAATCGCAAACGAAAATTCAAGATCGTTATTTTTTGAGCGAGTTCATCCTTTGGGGGTTGGCACTAAATAACAAGTTAAGCAAATATAGACTGGGCAATGGCCTTCAGTTTCAGGATAACTTTCAGGATTACCTTCGAAAAAACCTATAGCCAGAAGACGAGGTGTTATGGATATAATTGCCTCAAAAAAGCTGTAAAGAGACTCTTTGCAGCTTTTTTGATGCACCAAATATTTATTTATTTCAAAAGTTGATACTCTTTGATGTGAAATCATCTTTCGTCCACTTTTTCCTGTTGCCTTCGATCGATTGTATTTTTCAGCCAAAACTTATCCTAAGGATATCGAAATTTTAAAGCGGCTTGATTGATAAATAATAGCGTCATTACCTATGCAGACGGCTCATTTTCATTGCCTTCTTGTTTCTAGGAACAGCTCTATTTGATTGCCTAGAACCGGAACACCACGTATTCCATATCACGAAGTGCTTTATTGACAAGTACATCCTTTTGCATATTGCGTTCGATTTTGGGAATCCAAAAGAGGCGGATGGGCTTAATGCGTTCTTTATTATTTTTCCAGTCGAATCCATGCCAAAATTCACCATCTTTGGCGATGATGTGGAAGCTTTTTTACAGTTTGCACTGACAGTGATTAAGAGACGAAAATCCAGAGCAGGTCATGACTTTGAAAATCATCTTCATGCAATTTTCGATACCTATGGGATTAAATATTCCAAAGGGGCAAAAACAGAAAGAAATAACCGGTACTCTCCGAAGCTGGCTGTATTCCGCACAAGCACTTGATTAAACTCCAACCCGCAATAAATCAGATCGATGAGATGATCGCGCAGAATTTACAACTGATCATTCCTTCTCCATTATACATGATCTATTCGGAAGCCCAACTGACCAATATTATTGATGTAAAATCTTTTGTCTCAAGGATACTACCACATACTCAAAAATAGGTCGTTATTGAAGGGGCCTTTTATTTATCTGTGGATGCCAATTTAAACTGCTTAAGCTGGCTGATAAGGTAAACTTAAGGATGAAGAACGAGAGATGTACAATGTAATGTAAGTTTAAGAAATAAACGGGATGCGGCGAGTATGCGAAGTGAGCAGGAAAAGCCTGAGGTTATAAAAAAATACGGCCGTCCGGATACTTTTCCGGCGGCCATTTTTCATTTATCGCATGTTATATTTTAGTCATATGCCATACTGTTCCTTTGAACTAATGACCAGAATTTTTTATTCAAAAAGAGTTGATCGCAATTTCAGAGATAGCTTTATAGCCAACTTACGCTTCCAGTTTCAACATCGTAATTGGCACCTACAATCTTGATCTTGCCTTCTTCTTCAAGCTTCCGAAGAGTTGAACTTTGTCTGCGAATATCTTTAATGGCGTGTTTAATATTCTGCTGGTTTAATTTCTCCAACAAAACGCTATTTTTTGATGAACGTTCTTCGTCTTCATCTATCACTTCATTGATAATAGCATCAAAATGATTAACTAAATGATTCAGGTTGTCCATGCCCAATCCTTCGATTTGTGCAGCATCCAATCCACCTTTCAGGGCGCCGCATTTGGTATGGCCCAATACGACAACGAGTTTGGAACCGGCTACATTGCAGCCAAACTCCATTGAGCCTAGAATGTCCTGGTTGACAAAATTTCCTGCAATTCTGATGCTGAAAATATCACCAAGACCTTGGTCAAATATAAGCTCGGCAGAAGTACGACTATCTATACAGCTTAGTACCACAGCGAACGGCCATTGCCCTTCGCGCGTAGCATTTACCTGTTCGAGAAGATCCCGGTTTGCTTTTAGATTATTGACAAAGCGCTGATTTCCTTCTTTTAAGAAGTCTAATGCTTTTTCAGGAGTAATTGTGGACTGCGTTTCGTATGTATGTGCCTTCATAAAATTTAAATATTTCGAGTATTAAAGATAGGATAAATTCGCTAAATTTTAATGACGGGCAAAAATTGAATGTATTTTTATGTTCTTAATTTAATGTATGCGCCAATTGTTATCGATGAAGAATATTACTGAAGTATTGAAATTTAGTTTATTCTGGCCTCCGTTTTTTAGCTATTCAATGAGTCAGGTACGATTGGCAGGTTACCAAATTGTATAAATAGGTATCAATAGAAAATGTAGACACTAAAATATGTATGAAGGCTTAAAGCACCTTGGACTTTTTTCTGGAAGCGGCATTCCACAATACGTTTGCCAGCAAACTTTACGATTTCAGTGGACTTTTTATCTTTCCCATTTTCTGCTCCGCTATCTTCCCTAAACAAAAGTTCTGTTAACACCGCTTCCTATCCCGGCATTTCTATGGAAGGAGGAAACTGTATTGAATGCATTTGCGATTTCCTGTTGTAAATGCTGATTTCTCTGCCGGATAAAAATCCTTGCTAAAATTTAAATGACAAGGATTAATTTCCGATCAGATCCTTATATTAATCAATGGCAATATTCTTGATTGCTCTTTCCAGTGATGTCTCCATTATCCCGGGAATTGAAAGACCCTCTGCGCGGAAAACACTGATGTCAGAAATACCATAAAATCCAAAGATATTTTTGATGTAAGGAATATTGGAGTCATATATTTGATATGGGCCTTCCGAATAGATATTTCCAGAGGTAAAAGCGACATAAAGCTTTTTGTCGTTTAACAGGCCCTTTGGTCCGTTTTCATCATATTTGAAGGTATATCCAGCTCTTGAAGTAAAATCGAAATAGGCTCTCAGAGCCGCTGGAACTGAGAAGTTGTACATTGGAGAATCAATGACAATAATGTCGGCTTCCTTTAATTCCGAAATTAGACCTTCCGAATATTTGCTAATTGATTGCTGTTCTTCAGAATGATTTTCAGCGGGTGTAAAAAACGTATTTATATGTACCTCCTCCAAAAGTGGAACTTTACTTTTTGTCAGATCACGTTCCTTTACAATGCTATCGGGATACTTTTCCTGAATTTTTTGAATAACAGCATTTCCTAATTTTCTACTTGCAGATACCTCTGCTCTTGGACTTGAAATAATGTGAAGTATATTTTTCATTTTTCTTTGTTAAAATTTCTTTAGCAAAATTATGTATATTTGCTTATTAAAAGTTAGTAGTAATCAAAAGGTTAGTAGTAACCTTTAGGTTAGTTTAATGTTGAATCCCATGGAAAATACAATTGATTTAGAGGAGCCTATCACTGCTGCTAAATGTTCTGAAAACCTTTCTTCTGTTGAAGATGCAATTTATGTTATCGGCGGAAAATGGAAATTAAAGATTATTATTGTTTTGCAGGAAAGCGGGAGTATTAGATTTAATGAGCTTCAAAGAAATATTAGGGGCATCTCAGCGCGAGTGCTTTCAAATGAATTGAAAGATCTTGAATTAAACGGTTTTGTCAAAAGGGTCGTGCATGCCGAGCAAACGCCAGTTGTCGTAGAGTATATTTCCACAGATTACAGTAGAACCCTGAAAAACGTTATTATAGCACTTTCGGATTGGGGGAAAATGCATAAAAGAAATATTCGGACGGAAGCATTTTTAAGCCAATAGAAATTACACTGTCAGCTCATGATGAATATTCAAGCAAATTGAGAAAGATCTCTTACAGGCATGATTTATTTTTGATTCTTCTTTTTTTACCAGCGTCACCCCGTGCTCCCAATACAAAAATTACTTGAATTAACATTTTGCCAAGTTCAAAGAGACAATTTTCCACTTTAGGTGGTAAGATAGCGATTATGGTGCAAAAGGAATGATGCAAGAAATAGCGTATAGGGATCACACTTGAGGAAGCTATTCAGCAGGTAGTGAAAAGTTTGGGGGATATACCATTTGGCAGACCTGCAGAACCATAGGAGGTAGCCGAATTGGTAGGCTTTTTAATTTCGCGGAAAGTGAAACGGCAAAAGCAGCTACATATTTTTTAAGGTGCTATAATTCCAAAAAAACGCAAATGCCTACGAATGATAAACTATCGCCAGCGAATTATAATTTGTTTAATTTCTTGTAGATTTTACAGTTAAATTTGAGTACAGAATAAAGCTGATATCATCAATTAATACATTCCATTTTAGAATAATCGTACATGAATAGACTATTATTAGCCCTTTTACCCTTAATTTTTTCTTGTAAAAGTCAAAGGGAAATAGATCTGGCGACCTTGAACTTAAACGAGCCGATTGAAAAAGTCAGCAGTTTTGATGACGTATTATTGATCGGTGTAGAAACTGTAGAATATCCTTTTAGCTTGTTGTTGGAGGTTGAAAAATCGAATAAATACAACTTTGATGGAATTGATCTAGAAGGACAGCGGATTATTTTTCAAATTGAATCGGAGAAATTGAAAACAGATAGCATTACACGATTTGGCGGCGGAAATATCGATCTCAAACAGGCTAAAAATATCAATGAATTAAATGAGATCTTAAAAAATTACGATGCCGAAGGTAAGATCTATGGCGTAAGAATTGAGCTGAAAACGCCACAACTGCAGGCCAATATTTTAAAGAAACTAGAGGTTAAATACGGTAAGGGCACTAAAAATCCGAATACTGACAACGGTTTATACTGGAATATAAAGACTCAAAATAAATTTGTCTTTTATGCTCCAGATTACAAAAGATTAATCATTTTGAATAACACGGATCTGTCCAAATCGTGCTATTGGGATATCATGAATGGTTTAATCGATCTTGGCGGATGCGATAATGAAAAGTACATGGCAGACTTGGTGAAAAATGCAACCAGCCCAGAAGATGTTAAAGAGAAACCTACTATAAAAATTGATAAAAACTGGAACATTAATAGTTTGATTGTTGGTAAAACAACAGAAGAAGACTTTCTAAAATCAGCTACAAACAAGCGTTTTGAACGAATCGAAGAAATTGATGGGACCACGGCAAAAACAAATGAAATCTATTATCAGAATAACTATCATGATTTCTACTTTTACTTTGCTGTAAGCAACAGCAATCCCGATAATCAAAAGGAAAATTTCATTAATGGCTTCGCCATCAACGACTTTAGAAAGGTGGAGATCTCATTTGAAAATGGCTTAAAACCGGGTTTTAAAATTTGATGAAGTGCTAAAGTTATTGGAAAAGCTTAAAATAGACTTTCACCCAGTTGATTTTGCCAATTATATCGAAATTAAAACTTCACCTTATAAAGTGACCTTGAATTTTAATGATAAAATGTTGCTTTCTGGAATGTTTGTTAAATAGCTTCTGATGGAAAAACATCAGTTCCTTGGAAATGGGCAATCGGATAATACACGGGCGGATGTAACACCTTTTATCCCTACTGTAGAAGAAGAAAACATCAAATACATTATAGGGGTTGAGGGACCGGATTCTGTTGGGAGCTCAAAAAACGAAAAGTAGTTTTGCCGGAGAGATAAAGAAAACCGATTTTTATAAATTGTTGTAAAATCAAGCATATGAAAAAGATTAAAAAGTTCTTGTTATCGCTTATCATTCTATGTTTAACAGCTCTATTTGTTGTTTTATTAACCAACAGCAACGTAACGGCCGAAACAGAAAAACTGATTTTCACCGAACTTAAAGATGTGCCAAAAACGAAGGTAGCCATCATTTTTGGCGCCGGTATAAACGGCGATCAGCCAAGCAGGTATCTAAAAGATAGGCTGGATGCTGGGATTTCGTTGTACAAAAACAACAAGGTGGATAAAATATTGCTGTCAGGAGATAACGGGAGAGATGAATACGATGAGCTTTCAGTAATGAAGTTATATTGTCAGAAAAATGGCGTCGATACCACAAAAATTTACATCGACTATGCTGGGTTTGATAGCTACTCGACGATGTACCGTGCAAAACATATATTTTATGTTGATACAGCAATTTTGGTATCTCAGAAATACCACCTGAACAGATGTATTTATCTGGGCGATAAATTGGGTATAAAATCATTTGGTTATAGTGCAGATAGGGGCGTTTATTCGGGGTATAAATACTATGCATCCCGAGAAAAACTATCGGTTAGCAAAGCCGTTTTGGATGTGATAAGAAACAGGAGACCAAAGTATTTAGGTGAGCCGGTTGATATAAACAAAGAATCAAATTATACGAAAGAATAACTGATGAGATACCTTCCTTTTTTTATTCTACTTGTGTTTTTAGGCTGTAATCCTATCCCTAAAAAAGATAAACACCCCGATGTACCTCAACTGATCGAGTTGCTAAAAGACGAAAGCAAGTTCAGAAAAGTTACCGATATGACTAGCCTAAGTAGTCTTGTTTTTTTAAATGACGACAGAATACTTTTAAAGCCCAATAACAGTAATTCGCCCGTAAAGATTATTGATGTGAATAAAAATATTGTGTTTGAAAAGATTTACGACTGGGAACAGCCATTTTATATTGATAAACAGGGCAATTTATATCTCAACGGCAAGAAATTTTTCTACCCGGATTATAAAAAACAAGAAAATTTTAAAACGGTTGTTATCACTGATAGTCTGCGGAGAAAGTCGGAGGAATTGAGAGAGCTGAACGATAGTCTGCAGATGAAAGTTTTAAATAGATACGAACTGGAGATGCTGCAGCCATATGGGCTAAAACCTTGTCCTTACACAATCGTGAATACAGAGCGCTGCGATGTATTTAAAGTGATCAATCAGACTTTGGTCGTTAGACAAACAGACCTTTTTAAAAGCGAACTCGATATACCAAAAACTGAAATTCCTAAATTCGATGACGATGTTTTGATTGGTTGGCGCAATGGTAAACTGCCTAGTCCGGATTATTTGGCTTATTACGAACTAAAAAAACAACGCTTTAAGTGCGATGACATGATAATGCCGAAAATCATAACATTAAAAGACAAACCGTATTTATTTGCTTCTGGTTTGGGTTTGTACCAGATCTTATTTTAGAAGGAGCTTCCTAAAGCTTATAGGTCAGGCTATGCCGAGTGTGACTGCTGCCATTTCAAATTCATACAATATGGCTGTCTTATTAAGTGCATCAAATACAATAAATCTCTACTGTTATGAGCTACATGACAACGTAGAGCATCCTACGGTATCGTTATAGCTGGACGGACGTTTTTTGGAAAATTCCGGAAATAGTTCTTGGTATGGATGTTCTAAAGCCTGAGTTAGTTTAATTAACATTTCTGTTTTTCCGCTACTAATTTCTTCAATGCACTCGTAGAGTAAATAGTTTCTCAGTATAAATTTAGGATTTGTCGTTTTCATTAATTCCAGGGACTCTTGTTTTGAAATCGAATTTGAATGCAGACGGGATCGGTACTGTTCAATGAAGTCATCAAGTTTATTGATTTTTTCTTCATTTAAAACAGTATAAGCGACCGGGCTGAAATGTTCATTTAAATCCGTATCAGGTGTTATTTTTTCCAATTGATTGAAGAATAACGTGTGATCCAATTCCAGCTCCTGCATTAAGCCCTGCCAGTTGGTGAAAAACTCTTCGTCCTCTTTTTTGAGCCAGTCAAATCCGAATTTTTTGCAGAGCATTTTATCATGGGCTTCCCAAAAATAAATTCCAAAATTATTTAACGTGTTTTCCAAAAATTTTTCATCGTCGATTATCGGCTGAAGGGCATTTGCAAGTTTCCATAGATTCCAGTGCGCAATCTGTCCCTGTTTTCCAAATGCATATCTTCTTCCAGGGAGATCCGTTGTATTCGGTGTGAAATTTAAATTATATTCATCCATCATGGAGTAAGGACCATAATCAATCGTTAAACCTAAGATAGACATATTGTCCGTGTTCATTACACCATGAACAAAACCTACTCTGAACCATTCTACCATTAGGTCTGCCGTGCGGGTGCATACGTTTTCAAAAAAATCTTTATATTTCTGATGATCGGATGAAACAATTTCAGGGAAGTAATTTTCAATCGTAAAATCAAGCAGATCCTGCAAGAGCTTGTGTTCACCCTGAGCAAAGATCAGCTCAAAATGCCCGAAACGAAGGAAGCTTTCGGCAGTTCTTATGATTACGGCCCCTTTTTCGTACTTAGGATTGCCGTTATACATGATATCCCGTATGACGTCTTCTCCTGTAAAGGCCAGACTTAACGCTCTGGTAGTGGGTACTCCTAAGTGATACATGGCTTCACTTATCAGGTATTCGCGTACTGAAGACCTCAATACGGCCCTTCCGTCGGCACGTCTTGAATAAGGGGTTGCACCGGCTCCTTTCCATTGGACCTCTGTTTTCTTGCCGTTTGCATTGGTAATTTCTCCTGCGAGAATAGCCCTTCCGTCTCCCAGCTGTCCGGCCCAGTTGCCAAATTGATGTCCGGCGTACGCTGTAGCGTAGGTCTGAATATTGTCGGGAAGATGAGAACCCACCAGAAAATTAAGATCTTTTTCTTCAAATTTTCCCAGTCCAATTTCCTCAGAAAGCACTTCGTTAAAAGCAATTAAATGAGGCTTGTAAAACTCGGCAGGTTTAACCGTGGCAAACAAAACTTTTGGCGTGTTTCTCTGTAGAAGATTGTTGGAAAAATCTCCAGGAAATTTTTTGAGGAAAGGCTGTCTGATGTGTTCGATATTCATACCTCAAAGATATTAATTATAAAAGAATAAGACCGTTCAAATTATTGAAAGTCTTGTATGCTCTTGACCTATGCAAGCGAGTATTAAATGGGATTCGTACGATATTAATCCTTCTTGGGATTTTTATGGTGGTGGTGAAATTGCTGCAACAGCCAAAGAATCAGCTCTATTTTTCCAATATCTATTTGATGGAAAAATCATTCGGGACAAACAGATTCTGGAAGCAATGCATACCTACGTTTTACCTTCAGATCAATCCAAATACTGTTTGGGACTTTATCACTTTGATATGGGGTTCAATGCTTATTACCATTTAAGTTGGTGGGGAACTGATGTTATTTATTCTCCGGAATCTGATGCTACAATTACGGTTTTTACATTACAAAAAAACTTTCAACATATTATTAATCCCTTTATAGGAAGGGAATTTCAAAAGTTATTGATTACTAAAACAGTGCTAAAATAGAGAGTTATACTTATTTAAGAATTATGCAAATTAAAAGGAATAAATATTAAAAGCTTATTTTCTAATATGAACAATTGCTCTCTTCTTTCGCTATGATCAATTTTCTTTGGTATAAAATCAGTATTTTGGTTGAGCATTATTGATGCAATCAAATCATCGATAAGCCAGCGTATCAAAAAATAGTTGGGAAAATATCTCGCAGGAGGGTTACTGATAAAATGATCATAATGAATTTTAAAAATGATTCTTTTTATTGGAGGAGCAAAAAGAAAGATCATTATTGAAAAAGGTTATAGGTGTGTAAGATAACAACAGATAAACAAGACGAATTAAAAGAAAGAGAAAATTGCCCGATGATTGATGTATTTAAAAATTACCTGTTCTTAACAGGAGCACTCTCAGCCGAGGAGATCAACTTTTCTGTGAATTTCTTCAAACCGATCAGCTTGAAGAAGGGAGATTTTTTTATTCGTGAGGGTGATACCTGCCGTTATATTGGATTCATTGCTTGTGGTGCCATAAAGGCGTATGCTATTGACAGAGAAGGAAAAGAAAATATAACCTGCTTCAAGTTTGAAAATGAATTTGCTACCTCGTTTCCTGAATTTGCGGCGCAGGAAAAATCCAGAAGGAGTATCAGGGTTATCGAAGATAGTATAATCTATGGAATAAGCTATCCGGACTATCTGCATCTGCTTGATCAGGTTACCGCTTGGAACGGTATCATAAAATCGGTTATGGAGCGGGAGTATGGCCAAAAGGAGCTTTACCTGCTGAATTACAATAATAAGTCGGCTGCGGATAAATACTGCCATGTCTTGATGCACGAACCGATGCTCGTCCGGCGTATAGCGACACAAGATCTGGCCTCATACCTGGGTATCACACAACGGTCGCTTACCCGAGCCAAAGGACAATTGCATAGACCGAAATAATTATAGGACAAATGTCCTTATGCAGTCCGGGGCAGCGATGTAGATTTGCAAAAAAAAATATATGTTACGTCAAATTGCTCCCGAGGTGGTTCAGATTTCACTCATGCCACGAAACAGTATTAACTGCTATATTATCGAAGGTGTATTGATAGATTCCGGAATACGAAGTTCATATAAGACTGTCAAGAAAGCCCTCGAGAAAATACCCGTTTACCAACATATTCTTACGCATGCGCATGCGGATCACCAGGGCTGTAGCGATCAGCTATGCGAAGAGTTTTCTATCCCCTTGCTCTGCCATCCTGACGAAGTTTTTAGGACCGAAACGGGTATGGTAACCAAGGATTATCCTAGGCCGCAACATTGGATGGCAAAGTTTCAACAAAAGTATTGGGCGGGTCAGGGACATCAAGTCCAACGGACAATTGTTGAAAATGATAAGATCGGAAACTTTCAGGTCATTGAGACTCCTGGACATTCGGCAGGTCATATCTCATTATTCCGTGAGCGAGATGGTGTACTTATCATTGGCGATGCAGCGATAAATATGAATTTGCTTACAACAAAGACCGGTCTACGGCTTCCGCCAGGTTTATTCACCACGGATCAACAGCGCAATATCAAATCGCTCCAGAAACTGTCAAAACTAAATCCCGCTATTATCTGTTTCGGTCACGGACCAATCATGGTAAATAAAAACCGAAAGTTTGAGCAATTTGTGGCTAAATGCAGTGGGCTTTAATTCTACGTAATTTGGTATTGACCTTTCAGAATAGAGCATATAGGGGAAAGAAGAAATTTCTGAAACAGATAAAGACTTGAGCAAATACTCATTGGATACTATGGCTGCCGCATATTCCGCAGATTAGGTGATATAAAAAAATCGAAGAAGAATTTCTCGGGACAGCCGCAAAATAACTATTCTTACCTAAATCAAGTTGTGCTATTTTATTCAAACTGATGATTTTAATTTTTCAAAAAGAAGGGACGAAATCACTAAATGTAATCTGCTGTTCGTCAGTCTTATAACGTAAAAAAAGAACAGTTTTTATTGTTTAATTGAAATAATCACACCCAGTTTAACTATTTTTCTGCTGATTCCGAATTCTCAACTTTTAAAAGACCTGTTTTGTGGTTGAGCGGCAATACCTCATAAACATATTTTTCTATCTTGAGGCTATGTATTCATGCTAAATTTGAGCAGACTATTTTGTACCTTGATACGATGTAATCGCTGTAGTAACCGGAGAAATATTCTGGAGTAGAGGAGTAGATAAATGTCTGACATTAGTTATTGTCTGAACTTATGACCATTTAACATGATATTGATTAAACACCTACATATGCTTCTGTTGTATGCAGTATAATTCCCGCCGACTGAAGGAAGCCTTTGCCCGAGAGGATTTCAACGTATTTCGATTAATCGGTCGATAGTCAAAGGGACGGGAATGTTTACATTCTGTTTATGCGAAAACGAACTTTTCTATTTATTGAAAAACCAATCTTTCCTGTAATTTTGCAGGTGAAAAACAAATGAGTTAACAGATTTAATCGTATGGATCATCAATCTATTATAGAAAGTATTAATAAACATATAGCTCTCAGTGAGAATGAATTGCTGATCTTCCTGTCTTCATTAAAGAGAAAAAAAATAGACCGAAAGTCCTTAATTCTGGCTCAGGGGCAGGTATGTGAATACATCTATTTTGTTGAGTCAGGTGCCTTACGGGCATTCTACCTTGATGAATCTGGTAAAGAATCAACTATTATGTTTGCTATTAAAGATTGGTGGGTAACCGATATGTACTGTTTTATTAATCAAAAACCGTCCATGTTAATGATTGAAGCAATTGAAGACAGCTTGGTTTATCAATTGAAAAAAACTGATCTGGATGAGCTATATATAAATGTACCTCAATTTGAAAAGCTCTTTAGAATTTTGATGCAGAATGCCTATATAAGGGAGCAATTGCGTGTTATCGACAATCTTTCGCTGTCAGCAGAAGAGCGCTATGAAATTTTTATCAACAAATATCCTGAAGTAGCTCATAAAGTAAAACAGAAACAAATAGCTTCCTATCTAGGCATAACTGCCGAGTTTTTAAGTATGATAAAAAATAAAAAAGCAAAGACTTAAAGTAGTTTATTTTTTTTGTAGCTAAAGGGTCGTTAATTCGCATTCATAAACTAATATTTTAAAAAATGCTTATATTAATTGCAGGGCCTTACCGAGGCGGGACAAATGACGACCCACTATTGATAAAAAAAAATCTTGAAAAGCTTGAAGAGTTCGCTTTGGACATTTTCAATAGAGGTCATGTTCCTTTAGTAGGCGAATGGATCGCACTTCCATTGATTCAGTTGGCCGGCTCAGAAAAGATTGGCGATGAACAATGGGAGAGAATTCAGTATCCAGTTGCCCATCGGATCCTGGAAAAATGCGATGCAGTTCTTCGCATTCAGGGTGAATCTAAAGGGGCAGATCAAGATGTAAAGATAGCTAAAGAAAGAGGTTTAAAAATCTATTATCACATCGATGAAATTCCTGGTGTAGAACTGTCTTAAACGAATAGATCATCAAAAACATTAAATTTTATTGTAATTAGGAACTGTTATGATTAAATTTTGCTGACGGAAAAGAAAAATACAGGAGCCAATCGACACCTGTATTTTCTTTTTGGAGCTGGTGACTTTTAAAATTGATATGTTTTTATCAATCTTCAGCTGCTGTAGTTCCAATGCAAAGCATGTTATTCGGTCCAAATGAGTCCCTGGGAATAGGTACGGGCTTTACCTGCCACAATTACTCTTTCTTTTTTGTTTTCGCAATAAAGTTGCCCCTCTCTTTCAGACAGTTGACGAGAGAAAAGCGTGTCGTTTCCTAATCTTGATGCCCAGAACGGAATAAGGGAACAATAAGCAGAACCAGTAACCGGATCTTCAAGTATCGTTGATTGCGGCGTAAAATATCTTGATACAAAATCACTGTCGGTCCCAGCTGCCGTGACTACAACACCTCCCGGATCAAGATTGATCAGATCAAAAATTGATCTTTCAATTGTGATGTTTTTGATCTCTTCCTCGGATTCGTATACCAAAACATAATCCCTTGATTTAAAAACTTCTTTAGGTTGAATGTTGAGAGACCTTTTAATTACATCAGGGAGAGTCGATGGCTGGGCCAATCTTGATGGAAAATCCATATAATAAACGCCGTCCTTTATATCAACTGTTAATTCTCCGACTAGAGTTTCAAAAATAATTCTGCTTTTTTGATAGTTCAGGTGCTTGACCAAACAATGAGCGGTTGCCAGGGTTGCATGGCCACATAAATCCATTTCAATTTCAGGTGTAAACCATCTTAGATGGATTGTATCGCCATTCTCTATGAAAAAGGCTGTTTCTGCCACAGCATTTTCGCGCGTAATTTTAAACAGGATCTCATCGGGTAACCAATTTTTTAAAGGCACTACACAGGCTGGGTTTCCCCGGAAAACTTCCTCTGTAAAGGAATCTATCTGATATAATTCTAACTTCATTATTGATAAATTTCGATCGTTTGCAAAGGTAACTCAATTCCTGAAAATTACCTCGGTCTTTGTCCTGTGGGGAAACTAAAAGGGATAATTTATTGTTCAGCCTTTTTGTGCATCAGTTCTTTTAGTCCAAACTGGTAACTGAAGGGAAGCCGTTGTATATGGTCGATACGAATTATAAATCCGTTCTGTTTAACATGAGTAAAAAGTAAGTGACTGTCGTAAGAAATTTCAATAGGTTGTAACAATTCGACCGCTTTACTTGTTCTGCCTACAGCAGCATACTCTAATTCTCCATTTGGAGTAAACCTTTTGATAAGGAAATTGCCATGAGATACGGGGCGTATACTAAACCAAGCTCCTTCACCTACACCACCGAGATATTGTGCATCATGGGGTACAGTTGCCGGTTTAAAAGAAAAAATCATCGAGCCAATGGCATCATCCTTGGGTAAAAGCTTTGCTTCCTTTAACTTTACATTGTCTCTGAGATTTTTCAGAAAAAAAATGAGGGACTGAAAGCGATTCATTTTAAAATGTTTCAAACCTTGTTTTCTTGTATATGAATATATCATCCGATCGGGAGCGACGTTAACCACATTGCTAATCGGACTTGCTTTGACTGTTTCGGGAAGGTTGATGCTGTGCGCCCAATTGTAGCGTTTGGACGAGCGCCTGAGCATGCGCGCGACAAAGCGCGAACAGTTATTATTGCTCGGGGATACTGCACCGTATGGACAACTTCCTTGGCGTACACATTCGTCACCATATGTTTTGGCGAGCATAAAATTGATATCATGCGCGATGGAAAAGTAAAGGGTACCTTCTCCGTTAAAGGCTGTCTTTAATACCTCAAACTGTTCTACAATTTCTAAGATGTTGTCAATATGGCTTTGTCTAAAAGTCGCTTTGAGGTTAATATCCAAACGAGGGTCAGAAAATTTAGAGCGTGCCCGTCCGCATCCTCGAGGCGTTATATAACGCCCAAAGTCATAATACAGCATTTCACCTGTTTCCCGTTCAATGATAACGATACCAGTGTGTCCAACTTTAAAGTTTAAATTTTTTACGATACCTATTTTCTTAAAAAACATCATCCATTTTTCATCTCCACGAATTGTTGTACTGGGCCATGTTAATATAAGGGCTATATCGTTGTAAGTTATATCTGACCGCATGGGGCTTAACTTGGAAATAGTGTTCAGTGTAAACGAAATTTTGCTAAATGATTTTCAGTGCTATTTGACAAATAGTTTCAAGTCTTCGCACCAAAGAAAAAAACGTGTCAGCTCAAGTTGGCTCAACTCTTTAAAATGAAATATTTTATGCGGAAAAGGAACAACATTACAGTAAACTCCATTTATTGAAAAAAATAGTACAAACTTTTTATTTAGGATATTATTTTCTTGAGTGTCTTCAGGCTGTATTTTTTTTTCATAGCTAAAAAAAGATTCCATCAGGTCATTGCTACAATTTAAAAAGATTATACATTCACATCGATCCGTAATATCCTGATATTCCCTGGGGTTATCCAGACCCGTACGGACATATATTTCGTTACCATTATTCCATAAAAATTCCGCAATGTTGTCAATTAATGCCTGCAGTTGTCGCCCTTTATCTTTGATCAATAAATATTTCATTTTCAATACTCTTTATTAAATAGGTTGCATGTCAAATCAGTCCTCAAAAACTACTTTGATAAAAAAGATTCCGCTTATAATTAAGCATGTAATTACCACTATTGCAATCGCTAGTATATAGAACAGTATACTCATCGCTTCCAGCGCTTATGTGTCCATAACCAACCATAGGGCTCTTCCTTAATATTTTCCGTTAGGAGGTCAATGTACTTTTGCGTTATTTCTCCGTCCTTTGTAAGTTCTGCATTGGAACATATCGGTAGGCAGGCAATTTTGTAACTTCCCTTTGATAATTGTGTAATATGCAGATAGATCACAGCCGTACGTGCCTTACGGGCTAATTTTTCCATACCGGAAAAAAAATAAGTTTGCTGGTTCAAAAAATGAAACTTATATCTTTCGTCTTCTGTTCGCGGACTTTGGTCTGCCAGAAAAAGATAGACGGCAGGGGCTGAGGTATCAGACAGTACATGGCGAACAGCCCGGCCATCAGCAAGCAACTTCATACCAAAACGCGACCTTATTTTAATCATTAGCTTGTCCATGATTACCGACCGAAGAGGTCTGTAAATGGCATATAGTTCATGATGTATTTTATAGGGCATGAAATTTAATATTTCCCAATTGCCACAGTGTCCTAAACAGGCAATTACCTTCTTTCCCGAATTGATGTACTGATCCATCACCTCCAGATTCTCAAATATTATTTTTTTTTCAAGCACTTCCGGCGGGGCTGAGATACTTTTTATCATTTCAGCAAAATAGGCGAGAAAGCAAACATAAAATTTTTTTACAATAGCATGCACTTCGCCATATCGCATGTTGGAAAACGAACGGGCAACGTTTTGAACGACTATATGCTTCCTATATCCGATCAAGTGATATGCAATAAAAAAGGTGAAAGAAGCCATCGCATATAGTAATCGCTGGGGCAACAAACTTATGGCATAGATAAAGACATAGATAATCTGGAATGCAACTGTCTGAAAAGCTTGCTTCATTTTCATGGATTAAAATTTCATTTTTATACCAATGGATCCATAAGGAGATACCGAAAAATGATAGTCATTCTCACTTGAAAACACACCCTTAAGCGTTCTGTCACTATAGGATGCAGGACGGTATAGGTTCAGTCCCGCCATGGCCGTCATGGATAATCCTTTTTTGCCAAGCTTTAATTCAGGACGGAATCCTGTAACGATATATTGGTGGGAAAATATCACATCCTTGCCTTCTTTTTTCATTAGAGCAGCCTGTCCATTCATCTCGAGCGCATATGCCAATTTGAGTTTATCATTGATCTGATAGCCTGCCGACAACTCAAGCCCTTCGATCACTTCAACATTTATATCATATTTTCCCTGGAGCTTCCATTTGACGTAAACGGCGGGAAACAACATTGGATAGCCCAACGTGCTATTGATTGCCGCACCACCACCGATATCCAGATTGGGGTTCAGATGACGGATAAAAACAAGCCCGCCGCTTGCGAGTACGTTTTTAAAAGTAATCTTCGAAAAATCAGTAGTGGGAGCAAATATGCCTACGCCCGCACTTGCTCGGATAGACCAGTTATCATTCAAGGGGCGTAAATGGTAAACGCCTAGCTGCAAGTTCATAATTTCGGATACCATTTGCTGCGCGAAATTCCGGTTTTTTAAAGAAACATAAGCCCCTCCAAAACCGATTCCCCAGGCTGTCGGGCGATTTTTCTCATTTAATTTTATAGATAGAGGCATACTGAATGAGCCTTGGTAAACCATAGCCGAACCTTTGGCATTACCAATTTTTTCCCGGGGTTTATCGCCCGGAGGCAAATAATAGTAGCCCGAATTGCCGATGTATTCTGCCCTAAAAGACAGCTGCTGTGCTTTCGATTTTAGCGAAAACAACATAATGCATGTTGCTAGAAATAATATTATTGACTTCACGATTTTAAAATTTTATGTAAATGTTTTTGCTCTATTTTTGAACAAAAGAATAATGCAAGCGGTACAGAAAGCTGTTAACCACGGATTTTAGAATCGACAGGATGAGATCAAGAATAGAGAGAACGAAATAAATTTTAAAGTGTGCCTCATTCCTGAATCTATTAGTTACCGGAAGTCTGCTATCTTATGGTAAAGGTCCGGACCCCGGTACTAAACTGTCTGTTGTAGCTCGTGATTATTTAAAACTTATAGGCCAATCCGATAGACGCCCCCTGATTTTTCATCGCCCCGCTTTTGGGTTTGTGAAGATCTGCAAGGCCAAATTGATAAGTAGCATTTACCTGCCAATATCTGCCAAAATCATAACCGATGATACCGCCAACACCGTAATCAAGGCGTTTCATTACAGGGTTGTCTGCGATGTTATTATTTTTGAATAAACTGACACCATTAGCCTTCGTAATGATACCATAACCGACATATGGGCCGGCCCCTATGAATGCTTTTCCGCTGCCCACTGCTCCCTGCACAACTCCGTATAATGGCATCTCAACACCTAAAGATTTAATTTTGTTGGATGTATTATCGGCTATGGTCACCAGTTTAGAAGTCCGGTAATAAATATCGAGACCAGATTGTAGCGCGAAGTTTTGGTTTATATCGTATTTAATAAAACCGCCAACCGAACCGCCTACACCCATTTTGCTTTTGAGTCCTTTCAAATTACCGCTTAGCCGATAATTGGAAACGCTTGTTCCAGCCTTGAAACCAATTGAAACAGGATTGTCCTGTGCCGATAATCGCGCAGAGAAAAACACAGTGGCCGCAGCGAGAAAAAATGTACATACGTTCTTTTTCATTGTTCTAAAATTTTTATGTTATTTTTTTATTCAGAACAAAAGAACGACGAACGATGCGGTTAGCCAATCTGGAAAAGATGGGGTTTAGAATCTAATAAATGGAATGCAATATCCGAGGGATGAATTTTCTGGGTACTGTTATTGCATGATACCATCCATCCACTTTAGGAAGTCCGGGACACGTACCCGGCTTACCAGAACCTCATTTGGGCATGCGGGGGAAAACGACAGTTTCAGACGGCTGTTAAAGTGTTTTGCTACATTTTCAATGGATTTTACATTTCCAATACAATTTCGTGATACGCGAAAAAATAAACGGCTGTCAAGCTGTTGTTCCAGTTGATCCAGCGTATAATTAATAATATATCGCCTATCGTTAAAAGTATGAAGGAAGACAACGCCATCTTCACTGTAAAAATGCGCAATATCTTTGGTTTCTATATAATGATAGTTTTCCCCTTTGGAGATCAGAAAACGGTTTTTGGTTTTGAATGACAACAGCTGCTCAAAATTCTTTGCATTATTAGGCAAAGGACGTCTATAGTAAATGTGCTCAAATTTAGTCAGCGCCGCCTCTAATTCGTTTTCGTCGAAAGGTTTTAACAAGTAGTCGATACTGTTCAGTTTAAATGCCCTAATAGCATGTTCGTCGTATGCTGTTGTAAATATAACAGGTATTGTTACCTCAACATGATTAAATATTTCGAAGCAGTTGCCATCTGCGAGGCGGATATCCATAAGAATCAGATCAACACCAGATTTTCGGAGAAATTCGATGGTATCTACAACCGTTTTTGTTTGCTTCTCTAACAGGTAATCTGGACGCAATTTCATCATCATACGTCTGAGTTCTTCGTAAGCAAAACGTTCATCTTCTACGATCAGGTAATTCATGGCTGTATATATGGGATTTTTACAATAAACATTTGTTTGGTATGCTCCACTTTTACTTCTTTGTTATGGATCTTATATTGCTCAGTGATGTAGCGCAATCCGATTCCCCCTCTGTCAGCGCTGCCTGATGGCTGAATATTGTTTTCGACTGTTATATAGTCGTTGTCAATGTTAATTATAATATTCAACGACGATTCTTCCGTTGCGCTATTGTGCTTGAATGCATTCTCTATCAGGAGCTGAAGCGTAAGGGGAATAATCTTATATTGTTCGCTGTATGCTAATTTATTCACTGTAAAAGTGAAAGAGTTCTCAAATCTCATCCGCATGAGGAATATATAAGAATCCAGGGCAAGCAATTCTTCTGCTACGGTTACCACAGGTTGGTGGGTGAGCGATAGTACATACCGGTAGGTCTTTGAAAGTGCCTTTGTAAACTTGTTGGCACTTTCCTGATTGAAATATATTAAAGAGGACAATACATTTAGCGAATTAAATAGAAAGTGGGGATTGAGCTGCGATCTCAATGTTTCATGCTGAAATAACAGAACTTTACGTTTGGCTTTTTCGGAGTCTGCTATAGCTTTTTGTTCGGACTGGAAATAATGTATCAGTTCAAAGACCAAAAGAATAGGAATATTCGTTGACATCGCAAATGCAAACTTGACAAGGAACGGAGGTAAGCCATCTTGGGGAATGAGAAATACATCATATATCAAAAAATTAAATATCGTTAATAATATCATGCATATCACGGTGATACCGGCAGTGTCAGCCACAATACGTAAAAATATATTTTTAGAATAAGGTAAATATTTATTTAAAAATAGCAATAAGTAATAATCGGCTATGCACATCGCAAAGATTACAGCATAGTGAGCGGATAACTGGATATGAAAATTGCTCCATAAATCTTCTTTCATTAAAATAATGCTGAAAAGCATTTGGCACAAAGCATATATCAGTGTGGAGGAGAAAAAGATGACCAGTCTTTTTACATTCATTTTACCCATTCGAACCATACTTCAAAGGTAGAGTTTCTAAGTAAGTTTGATTGAAAAACCTATCATCTTTCTGATGAACTTCATTATTTAATAGATGAATTTAATCGGTGTTGATCTCGGGCCGTTATCGATGTAAGGCAAAGAGTTAAGCAAAATGGATTTTTAATGCTTTCCAGTTGAGTGTGATATGGAAAATGGCGCATTGAAAGAAAAACACAATGAGGAATTCTTGTACGAACTCGGTATAGCTATCAAATAGATGAAAAACATCAATGCTGAGTATCTCACGACAAGAAAGATTAGGGAAAAGAAGAACGCTGTTTATTTAAAATTTGAAAACCTCTTTTCAATAGCAGTTAACCATTTTACTCTTTTCTCCTGGCTCACGGACTTGACCATATTATAGCTAATCCATTTGAGATTTTTGTACCCCATAGTTTTAAAGACACTTTTTATCATTGCTTTCTTGATTAAATTTCCAATGAGCAGGGAGTACATAATCTGAGGTTTGTTCATTGTGGTTATGATTGTTACGCCCTTCAGGTGTTTTAATAGCGGTATCAGGCCAAAACCCCTCGGATGATGATCATAAACAACGCCAGGGCTCAGTACCCGGTCAATAAAGCCTTTGGTCATAGCAGGCATCAGATCCCACCAGATCGGAAAAATAAAGATCAGATGGTCTGCTTTTTCTAGACGTTCGTTGTAGTCGATTACTTGTGGGTCAAGGGGGGTGTGTTCCACAAAACCTTTCAGATCCGCTTTTGACATTGCTGGATTAAATCCATCATTGTCAAGGTGTATCAGATCGACTTCGTGATTTGCATCTTTAAGCCCTTTTGTCACGGCATTTAAAATTGCATTGCAATAACTCCCTTCGTAGGGATGGTTGAATACGATTAATGTTCTCATCTTTTACCGTTTGAATACGGTACAAAATTGAGAAGTCGATGCAGTATGGGACGATAACAATTGTTAAGAAATACGCTGTTCTTAAAGTTATCTTCTGTTTCGTATTCTGCTTAGTGAAACGGGAGTAACCCCTAAATAGGACGCAATATAATGTTGAGGGACACGCTGGATAATATGAGGATGTTCTTCAATAAGTTCCGCATAGCGTTTTTGCGGGTTATTCTTAAGATAGGAATAAAATATTTTCTGAGAATTTAAAAATCGCCTGAATAGATGTTTATACATTTCTTCCTTGATTTCGGGTAAATCCGCTAAAACATTTTGAAAATCCTTTTGGGAAATAGTTTTTAAAATACAGGGTTCTAAACTTTCGATGCTATATAAACTTGGTTGGTCTGTCATGAAGCTTTCAATAGAAGATATCCGGTCACCTTCAAAGAAAAATTGCGTCGTAATATCCACACCGTCATTATTGATCCAGGTCCGCAGACAACCTTTCTCAATAAAGAACATCGTCCTTGAAATTTCTCCCTCCTGTAAAAGGATGGTTTTGGCAGGAACTTCCAAACGATTAAAAAGATGCTTGAATATGTCCAATTCATCAGCCATTGCTTATTGTCATTTAGATTCGTTATTTATCTGTTATCAGTATGTAATTTTAGTGATAATTGCCTTATCAGCTTTTTTATCAAAATTATGGTAATAAGTCCTGTCCAATATAATTATACCCTAAAATTGTTCTTTGACAATAGGATCAGCATGCATATTTTCCTGGCTTTTGTAAAAATCATCCATAAAATCACTTCCCCAGTTTTCCATCATAGTTACAAGTGGCAAAAGAGATTCACCTACTTCAGTTAAAAAATACTCAACTTTAGGAGGGAGTACCGGATAAACAATTTTTCTTACAACACCATAAGCCTCCAGCTCCTTCAATTGTAGATTTAATACTCTTTTACTTGCCAATGGATGTTTCTTGGCTAGCTCACTCGGCCTTCGGACTCCCCGGTTGATCGAATCAATCAGGCAGGGTTTCCATTTGCCTCCTATAATCTCAAAAGTTATGCTCATGCCACAGCTAAAATCTTTCGGTATTTTTTTCTCGTACATGGATGTCTTATTTAGGAGACAAATTTACAACATATTTCGTTTTCAGTTACATAGGGATAATATTATCCCCATACCAATATTTTTACCTCTATTTTTTCGTATCTATCCGGTCAGTAATTTTGTCAATAACAATTCATCTAATATTTAAAAAATGGAATTATCCAATAGAGACAAAGCCGAAGCTATTCAAAACAGCATCGAAACTGAAACATTATCCCAAGTAGGATTGATCAATCCACATTCTTATAAGCAACACAATCCACATGTAGCAACCGGGTTGCAGGCCATTTTGGGCTTACATGACCAAATGCCCATGGATAAGGTTTACACCAATGTAGTTCGAAAATTTCAAGATGGCGATTTTGGATTTGTTCACGTTGACTATTTTCTTTTTGAACCCACGGTGGCTTTTGACATCCACCGGTTTGAAAACGGCGTCAGCGTTGAACATTGGGACAACCTTCAGGTCAATTCAAAAAAGTTGAATAAGAGTGGAAGGACAATGACAGACGGAAAGACCAAAGCACAGGACCATCACAAAACCGAGCTGAACAAAAGCCTTGTAAGGCGTTATGTTAAAGACATCCTTGTTGATAGGCAGATTGAGTTGGTGTCAGATTATTTTAAGGGCGACGAATTGATTCAACATAATCCCGACATGGGTGACGGTGTACAGGAGTTTCTCAGTACATTGGAGCAATGGGAGAGCGAAGGGAAGCCCCAGGTGTATAGCAAAATGCATAAAGTGCTGGGTGAGGGAAATTTTGTTCTGGTATTGAGTGAAGGTTTTTTTAAAGGCGAACATGTTGCATACTATGATTTGTATCGCGTTGAAAATGATAAAATTGTTGAACATTGGGACGTCATTGAACGAATACCAGAGCCCGAAAAACGCAAAAATGATAATGGCAAATTCTAGGAAAGAGCATCGCTACAAGATCGTTAGCACTTTTTTTGTTGTTCTGCCAACAACTTTTATCATGTCAGCTTTATCAGGTTTTATGAAAGAGGAGGCGGATGAAAATTGGATCGGAGTACTTTTTAAATCGTGGCTAATTTCATTACCTGTTGTTTACGCCTGCGTGTTGCTCTTATTGCCGCTTGCAAATAAATTGACAAGCAAGATTTTAGATAAGAAAGTAAATGTATAATATAACGCATACCAAAAGAAATAACGTTAACTATGGGGGGAGATGCTATAATTGCTGTAAATTAACTTTAGTATCCTCAACAAATAAACTAAAAGCTATTTTGTGGTGAGGCTCTTCGTTATTTGCCATGATTTTAATTTATGATTATAGGAGAGAATCCAGGTTGTTTCACTGGTTCTCTTCCCTTTTCCGTTTAAATATTCACCTACTCGGACTGTTATCAGAGGAGTGGTATCTCTAAGTATTTCAGCATATGCTTTTTCACCAGTGCTAAGTTCTGCTATTGCCGGAATATTTTCTATACTTACTTCTGGTTCGAACAGGAATTTTGCCGTACACCCAACATTGAGACTTTTTCCTTGAAATATGATTCCGTTCATGATGTTATATTTTGAAGGATGAGAAATTCATATTATTCAAAAACTAGTAAAACATTAATACTCTTTTAAGAGTTTTATTGTAATATAACGGTTACAAATGGTAATTATTATTCTTATGGATTTCATGAATTCAATATCACATTTCTGAAACATAGATCGAATTGAATTTCCCCTCTAAACACTCGCAGCACCTAGGTAGACTCCACTCCATGGCACTAGCATCTATCTGATCGAAGGTAAAGTCGTTTTAGAATATGATTGTCCGTATATAGCTGTGCAAAAATGTCTCTACAATCTGATCCTGGGAATGAGTAGCCTCACAGAAGAACTGTTGGACTTTGAGCCCGATTTTCTTACGCAACACCAAGCTGATTAGCTGTTTGATCCACCAGACATTTCGCGTGATCGGTGAAAGTGAGCTGTAACCATTTGAATATTGCGCTAATTCAATACCGCGGTTATGTTAGGATTAATCACAAATTTTCCATTAACCGTCCTATCGATAAAATCTGATAGATTAATATCAAGCATCAAGGTATGTGTTGCATTTGGCATGAGCAGTTTATCCCCCGCGATATTAACGGCAATAAATTGTCCTTGTGGCATCTCTAAAGGATAGGGAACTCCATCTATAACTATTTGATTTCCATTAGGGACTACTTTTAGCATAATTTCCTGTATGTTGCCATGGGGGACATGTCCTCCTGCAATGATGCTATCCTTTTGTATCCCTAGAATGTTTAATTTTTTATTCGCCTCGATTTTTCCTCCCCCCGCAGATGTGCGGGTCCATAGTTGTAGTATACTGAGATAGACTGCATCATACTGATCACCGTCGCTTTTTACCTTGACCTTTAGGTGCGCCTGCTCAGGTGCCGGACTATCGTCTTCATGGCAACTGCCCAAAAGTATTAGCAGGACCACAGACATAAGACACAACATTGCAGACATCTCTCGGGCAGTTAACCTTAGATATTTTGTATTGAAAATAAAGGTCGTCATAGTTTTTGAGTTGAACACAAGAGGAGCTTTGATCGTTTGCTTTTTTTAAAACTAATTTTCTTTACGCCACTATCAAAAGTAGCAAAGCTCTTTCGTGAGCAACCACCGTTTTACCAAAAAACTTTTACATCCCAGAGAGACTTCCTTTCGTAAACTAAAGCTGATCAATTGTTTAATATCTTCTTTAAAGAAGCATCTTGTTGCCAGACTTCAAAAAAGATGTATGATCGAACGATATGCCCCGCAGTTTTACCAGTTTGGTATGCCGGTAACCGTAAATATCCGAATTGACTGTGACCATTCCCTGGTAAACTGACTTTGTTTTAAGTTTCACAATCCCAGAGGCACAGCATCGGCGGGTTTATCGGGTGTAACGGTTTTATGTACCGTGATATTATTCAGCAGCGAAGCCGGCACCAGATCCAAGGGAATAGAGCTTCTGTCAGGATCGGAGAAGGGAGACACACACTAGTAATTACGCTATGGTAGTGCTACAAAACGATGCCTCAAGTTAACTGAGTATTAGTAAATCATTAATTGTATTTCTTAAAATAATTTCTATTCAATTTAATCTAGAATTCTGTGTATTTAGCGATGATGACGACAAGGCACAGCTTATATTCGATTTGTTAATCTTATTTCAGAACTAAAAGAGCTTTCCCAATTCTTTCCTAAATTGAAATATAGCTTAGGTTATCATAATATTTAAATTAAATCTTGAGTGATATGACTAATTGGAATTTAGTAAGAGGGGTAGAAGGAATATTGTCTGCCCAAGATATCAGAAGAAATATGCTATCTTACATTATCAAAAATCACCCTGCAAGTCTGATTCAATGCATTGAAAAAGAGTATAATATTTATCGGATTGATATTCTGGGTAGCGATAGTCTACTATTCGATTTGCAAGGCCATTTTGTAAAAGCAAATATCAGAAAAATAAAGGGATAGACCTACGGTGGCTATTTCAGTTCGAATGCGGTCACTTTACCCTGGGCCGAGAAAACAGGAAACATGACCCTGAGGTCTTTTCCCGTTGTAGAGTCAATCATTTATGATGAACAGACTCAAAAGGCTAAAGGCGTGCGCATCGTAGATGCTGCCACGAAAGAAAGTTTTGAATATTACGCCAAGATCATCTTTGTCAATGCCGGTGCCATTAATACGAATCTCATCCTTCTCAACTCAAGATCAGACGGTTTCTGAATGGTTTAGGGATTGACAGTGGTGTGCTGGGACAATATGTTGCATATCATAATTACAGTACCCGCGTATATGCCGATTATGACGGTGAGCTGAATGCCTATAAAATAGATGGTAGAAACCCCGCCAGAGGCGGGTATATACCTCGGCTCAGAGTTTTGCACCGGTAGGAAACAGACTCCTTGAGAGGTTATGCTACTGGTTTTGGTGCTTCCCGTTCCACTTATCAGGACACCTCGTCTACCGGAAAAGATCTGCGGGATAATCTGTTGAATCCAAAACTGGGACATCGGTGGGTTGGTGCCCAGATGATGGGTGAAACCATACCAAAGAGCGAAAATAGGGGGTATTCTTGATGGAAATGATCACGATGTCTGGGGTGTCCCTTTGCTCAATATAGCCATCGGATATGACGACAATGACGATAAAATGTCGCGGGATTTTGTTGAACAGTTTACAGAGATGTATAAAAAGGCAGGGTTTAGCAATATTCATTCGTCAACGTATAAGCAGGCTCCCGGGTTGGATATTCATGAAATGGGAGGCGTTCGCATGGGACGAGATCCCAAGAGCTCGCTGCTAAATGAATGGAACCAGATGCATGCCTGCAAAAATGTATTTATCACGGATGGAGCCTGCATGACCTCCATATCAACTCAGAATCCTTCACTCTCCTATATGGCCATGACAGCACGGGCAGTAGATTATACATTGGGTGAATTGAAAAAAGGCAACCTTTTAAATTAATTATGTTCTGATAATCTGAAAATGATACTCTTTACTTAAATGTGACCACATTTAAGTAAAGAGTATCAAGAGCTGAGTTTATATGCCTTATGGTCTTTGAAAAATCAGTGATGAATTATGATTTTTTAGAGCAGGAAATTCATGATCGTTTTGGCTATGGAAATATTGAGGTGTTCAAGCCATCAGCTGACAAATGTAATTTTGACATCGTGCAAATGGAATGGGGATTTATTCCTCTATTATGTCAAAAACAAGAAACATGCAAAGATGCACGTCTTGGCTACAAGGATGCATCTGGCAAATGCCACCATACCTACATAATTCTTAATGCAAAAGGAGGGGAGCTGCTATTGGTAGAAAATATCATTTTGTACTGGAAACTGCTCGTGATATCAAATACACTCGCTAAATTTATTGCAACTTTATTTCCGGAAGCCGGTCTAATTAGAGGTGAGCAACTTAAAGCAAGATATCTTAACCGACAGAGAAATGGTAAACGCCGTGTTGCGCGGCGATCGCCATGCTTTTGGAATGCTGATTAAGCAGACCGAAGGATTGGTCGCGCAGATCACTTTCAAAATGATCAGCAGTCCCGGTGACCGTAAAGATATAGCACAGGATATCTACCTGAAGGCCTTTAAGAATATAAGCGGATTTAAATTCAAGTCAAAGCTATCTACCTGGGTCGGCCAGATCGCTTACAATACCTGTTTGCATTACCTCGAAAAAAGGCGGCTGGTCCTACTTGAAAATTATGGCACAAACGATGAAGGAGATGAGCATCAACTGCCCGACGAAAGCGACAATGCCGAAGCACTTCTGTCTCAACAGTACCTTAAAACTGTCCTGAACAAAAAACTGGATCAGTTACAACCATTATATAAAACACTGATATCGCTTTATCACCAGGAAGAATTAAGCTATGCCGAGATCGCTGAGATTACTGCGTTACCGGAAGGCACGGTCAAAAACTATATCTTCCGGGCGAGGAAGCAACTGCGAGAAAATATACTCAAAAACTATAAAAGAGACGAGTTATGAAAATGATTCATTTAACAGACACGGAACTACAACAATATTTAACGGAACCTAAAACGCTTGGGCCCGAAAAGACAGCACATGTTTTAAGTTGCGACCATTGCGCGGCGAAAACAGCAAATTATCGGCTGCTTTTTCAGGGGATAGCAACGGAACAGCGCCCTGCATTTGACTTCGATCTTTCCGTGTTGATCCTGGAACAACTTCCGGAACCAACAAGAGTTTTCCCCTGGTTTGCCGTCATCACTGGCTGCATTTCAGCACTCGTAGTTGCGTTTTCTATAACTTATTTCTGGTCTACCTTGACTGCGCTGGCAAAAGGTATGTCTGGCATGATCCTTCCTATGACTGCCGTGGTTGCGGCATTGGTGCTGATCATTCAAAGCTTCGAATTGTTCCGGTCCTATCGGCAAAGAATGCGCACCCTGTTATCTGAAAAAACATTGCAACTTTAATAGTGCTGACCGGTCTAATCTGGTATAAACAAAGAGATATAAAATGAAAAAGATATTCACACTTTTCCTGCTCATCGCTACTGCAACTGTCAGTCGAGCGCAGGGCAACTCAACACCAATGAACGATCAACCGACCTTCCAGGAATTGATGCGAAGCACTGTGATCCTGGTATTGATCTATCTGCTGACCAATTTTATTTTGGCACTCATCAAGACCTGGTTCGACAACCGATTAAAAAAGAAGATCATTGAGTCCGGAACTTCAGATACAGTTGTTGCCCAGATATTAACAAACAACAGCACGCAACAACCGAATGCGCTGAAATGGTTCTGCGTACTGACCACTGCCGCGATCGGCCTGGCGATCGTCGGATTTTACCAGCTGAACGGAGTTTACACCTTATCGGCAATGGCGCTCAGCGTGGCGGTGGGGTATCTCGGCTTCTATTTCCTGATCAGACGTATCAGCGACTGACCTCCATCAGTTTATTCCTAAACTCTCTTGTTAAAAACTAAAGCTATAGACTGGCATGGGATCACTATGCCCCGAAATTATCAAACATGAAAACACCTACACTGGTCATCACGATCATTTTAGTATCCTTGGGCACCTGTTTTGCCGTTTTACTTATCAATTTTCATCCCGGTAGCACCAACGTCGCTGTGCAAGAGAGCCGCGATACCTATACACTGGCGGCGAGTTTTGATCATAGACGAACCGCGACAGTAAAGCGCTTCATCGACAGCTGCCTAGAAGCCAACGGGCAGTTACCTGTTAAGGAGCAAGCTGCCGTTCATTATACGCTGACAAACGGCGGATTAAAAGTCGAAGCCCAAAAGGAAAAAAACAACGCCGAGGCAATGACCCGCATCAAAAGAATGTATCAGGACATCAGGTACCAGATCATCCCGCGATAAACCTTAAACGCAGCAAAAACACTCACTAGCACTATTTACATGAAATCACTATTTGTAGCCATCATGTTGGTTGCCGGGCTATGCTTTGCGCCGAATCTTTCAAGTGCTCAGGCCATGACCGGCAATATCATTGGGGCCATCAAGGAAGCAAGCGGCAAACCCGCGGATGGTGCCACCGTAACACTGAGCAGGCTAACCGACTCTGTCTCCGTTAAATATGAACTGGCATCAGCCGATGGTATTTATAAATTTGAAGGTATAAAGATCGGACAATACCGTTTGATCATCACGATGATGGGTATGTTAACCTTTAAGTCCGAACCTATTGTGGTTGATGAAGAGCATCCGCTGATAGAGATCCCATTGGTTATCTTGCATTCCGCTAACAAATCATTAAATGAAGTGGTAGTGACCGCGCAGCACTCGTTCCTGCAGCAGAAGATAGATCGGACGGTAGTCAATGTGGATGCCCTGATCAGTAATTCCGGTACCACGGCCCTTGACGTACTGGAAAAGTCTCCGGGAGTTAGAATTGACCAGGGGGGCGCCATCAGCCTGCGCGGCAAAACAGGGGTAGCGGTATTTATTGATGACAAGCCTGCCTGCCTATCTGGCAGCGATCTGGAAAACTACTTGCGTTCCCTGCCATCCTCTTCACTGGAACAGATCGAACTGATGACGAATCCACCTGCCAAATACGATGCTGCGGGTAACGCAGGAATCATCAATATTAAAACCAAAAAGAAAAAGGTCGCAGGATTTAACTTAGGACTAAACCTCGGTTATCGTCAAAGCCGCTACAGCAGCACCAACAACAGTATGGACTTCAACTTCCGAAAAAATAAGATCAACATCTTCGGTAACCTGGCCTACACGCTGCGCAACAGTTATAACGATGTCGATATTAACCGTCGGTATTTTTATGATGCAGGTAACTATTCCGGGGAATTTGCACAAAATTCCTATATCAGAAGACAGGGGGACGGCTATAAAGCGACGCTCGGTATGGATTTGTATGCGTCCGAGCAAACTACCTTCGGTGTGCTATTTATAGGTTTGATCCGATCACCCAAAAACGGTAACAACAGCATGGGAAAGCTTTACAATGCCATCGGCCTGGCCGACTCAAGTATCCTGTCTCAAAACAATGAGCAGGGTAAATTTAAGAACGGTGCTATCAATCTTAACTACAAACATTCATTCCGTAAAAATGGCCCTGAGCTCAGTGCAAATCTTGATTACCTAAAATACAATACCAACAATGATCAGACCTTTATTAACCAAAATTACTCCGCGGCCGGCGATCTGATAGCTAAGGATCAGCTGAGCGGGCAATTGCCCACGATTATACGTATCTATGCCGCCAAAGCCGATTATAGCCAGCTGCTTAAAAAAGGCTGGAAACTGGAAGCGGGAGCCAAAAGCAGTTTTACAAATACCAATAACCAGGCGAATTACTTTAATGTTAACGGTGGGAATGCTACTCCGGACTATAACAAGACAAACCATTTCCTGTACAAGGAAGTGATCAGTGCCGGGTATGTAAACCTGAACAAAGACTTTAAGCGATTTAGTATACAAGCAGGTCTTCGTCTGGAAAATACAGACTCCAGAGGCCATCAGTTAGGTAATCCTGAAAAACAGGACTCTGCCTTTAACCGGAACTACACGGGCCTGTTTCCGACGATGTTCCTGCTTTACAAGCTGGATACACTTGGCGGCCATCAGCTCAAATTCAATTATGGCCGCCGGATAGACCGTCCCTATTATCAGGACCTGAACCCATTCATCTCACCGTTGGACAAATACACCTATTACGTAGGTAATCCTTATCTGCAGCCCTCTTACTCCGGCAATTTTGAACTGAGCTATATCTATAAAAACCGGATCACAGCTACGATCAGCTATAGTGATACGCGTGATCGGGTAAATGAGACCATCGAGATCATCAACGGCTATTATTATGACCGTCCGGACAATATAGGCTCGACCAAAGTTTATGGGGTCAATGTCGATGCGGGTTTTCAACCCGCCAATTGGCTGAGCATGCAGTTCAGTGCAGATGTCTCCCATATCAGTTCGCGTAGCGATTTTTACACAGGTAGGCTGGATACCAGAAGCACAAATTATTCCGGACAAGGCATTGTTCAGTTTAAACTCAAGAAAGGCTGGAGCCTGCAAATGGATGGTAACTATCAAAGCAGGCAGACCAGTGCTCAGTTCACGCTGGCCTCCAGGGGAAGATTGAATATCGCAACTGCTAAGACCATCTCTCCGCACGCGACTTTAAGATTGAGCTTTATGGATGTCTTGAACACTGGTGTCAATAGGGGCGAAATCGGAAACCTGGACCGCACGACAGCAAGTTTCAGAACGCTTAGTGATACGAGGGCTGTGTTGCTCACCTTAAGTCTCAGGTTTGGAAACACGGTGGCCGGTCAACGAAAGCATAACCAGACTGGGGCCGGTGATGAGCAGGGCAGGGTCAAAAATTAGCCAGGTTCTCCTTTCACCTCGACCCGACAATTGATGATCACGAACAGAATTCCCATGATAAAAAAACGGCAATATCGCAGACGATGATCAGCGAAGCCCAGATGGAATTATTTGATTTTAAATAATTATCAAGTTGATCCTTTTGTTAACTTAGATTCATTCGATACTTTAGGGAATAAAACAATGAAGCATTATCTTCTTTTAGCCTTTGTAGCCTTGATGCTTTTCTTTAGCCGTTCGGTTTATGCGCAGCAGCAACCGGATACAGTGAGCTATTATGACCAGCATCGCGCACGCCGGGTACCGGTGGCTATTTATAAACCGGGGCATAAAAACGCCCCTGTGATCATATTCAGTCATGGGTACGGGCAGAACAGATCTGATAGTTATCTTTCCTACTCGTACTTAACTGATGAACTGGCTTTAAAAGGCTATTTTGTGATCAGTATACAGCATGAGCTTCCGACGGACAGCCTGATTCCATCTTCCGGCAACGTTCAGGTTGTCCGGCGTCCGTTTTGGGAACGCGGGGCTGAAAATATTGCCTTTGTCATCACTAACCTGAAACGATCATATCCTGAATTAAACTATCACAATATCACGCTGATCGGTCATTCCAACGGCGCAGACATGTCAGCTTTATTCCCTATCAGGTATCCGGGTGTGGTGAATAAGATCATCACGCTGGACAACAGGCGCATGATCCTTCCACGGTCAAGAAATGTCAAGGTACTTTCCCTCCGGTCAAGTGACCAACAAGCGGACAATGGTGTATTGCCGACAGCGGCAGAAGCAAAGGAGTATCCTATACACGTCGTCAGGCTACCTCATACGAATCACGATGACATGGATGATCATGCAACATCTGCCCAAAGGAAGGAGATTTTGGGACATATCTTCCGCTTTCTCGAAGTGAAAACGCATTAAAATCAACGCATGTGCTTAACGAGGAAAATCTGAATGCTATAGCTGGAACAGTTGTAACGGAAGCAGTATTTTAGTTTTTGGAACAAAGAATGTAGACTTATATGTGAACAAGGTTCCGGTGTAACCACTTCAAATTAGCATTCTGTTTTATCTTGTCTGGAAATTAACAAACTAAAGTATTTATTTCTATGGAAAGATAAATATAATTTACAGTATTGGGCTCTGGTTAATTTTAATGTGTTGGTTTATAGGTAAATAAAAGTAATAAATTTTAAAGGTTTTAAAATTTATATTTTTTATGATAGTTTCGGCTGAAAATTACTATGAGAAAAATTATGAGATTCTTCAAGTACGCCCTTTTGTCAATACTTAGCATCCTTGTACTTGCTGTTCTTTTTGTTTATATAAGCAGCCGAATTTTTATAGGTGCCAAGGATCAGAAATTTACAGATTATCTTAAAAGTAACCGGGAACAGATTTCTGACAGGATAGCAGGTAATTTATTTGATTCCAATTTCTATGATTCCCAGATCTTTCTTTTTGGGGAAATACATGGTTATGCTGATAATCAGAAAGTGGACCAATATTTACTGGAATTTCTCAATAAAAAAGCGGGTGTAAAATATTATGTTGCGGAAATGGATAGTAGTACTTCCAATAAGCTGAACAAATTTCTGTCGGGAAATTCAAAAGATCAGAAATTGCTCGCAGAGGTTGTAACAGCGATGAAAAAACGTATTCCGCAACAGTCCAGTAAAGAGTTGCTGGATAAGTGGAACTCCATTTACGACTACAACCAGACTTTGGGAGATTCCCTCAAAATCGCTGTCCTAGGTGTTGATACTGATTTTGACAACAATTCCCGTAAAATCTCAAGAGATTCGGCAATGATGGAAAATTTTACCAATTTGTTGAAAAGACATCATCTAGAAAATGAAAAATTTTATGGTCTTTTTGGGTTTTATCATGTGCTCCAGCATGGCCCAAATGGAGGGAAAAAACCATTTGCGGAGCGACTAAAGAATGCGGGTTTCGAGGTGAAAAGCCTTGTCAGCTACACGCTTGAAAGCGAAATGTATCTCCCCAAAAACCCGCAATTTCCAACGCCGAAAGATCAGAAAGTAAGCTGGATCAATGCAGACGGGCCAATGATGTCAGTGAAAGGAATCTTTGATTTTTCGGACCTAGTTAAGCCAAATTCCATGACTTTATTTAAGTTGGATGCTGAAGATTCCCCTTATGGAAACTCTGAGAAGCTGATAGCAATTAAGTCCAGAATGTTCGGTGAGAGCTTCAATCCGCAGAATGGGACTTCCACGCTAGATTATTTTCAATACATCGTGCTGCTGAAAAATTCAAAAGCACTGACACCATTAAAGCAGGAATGAGGTCGGACAATTTTTAATGTTATTAGCATATATTTAGGTTCTGGTATTCCACGAATCTCTGTTTATTTCCAGATAGTTGTCTTTTATATTCATATGTATTTATCTAATGAAATGAATTGATTTTTTGCCATTCCTCGTAGCTGAGTACGCCAAGCTCCGGCAGGCTTTTACCGTTCAGAATATGGATAAACTCCAGTTGATTTCCGTCTGGATCGTCAAAATAAAGGGCAAGTGCGGGCATCCAGGCAAAAACCATTGGTTCATTGCTGCCATTTTTGAGAAAATTATAAGCCTTTAAGCCGTTTTTCTCTAAAAAAGTACTTGCATCTTTTAAAATAAAATCTTTGGAACAGCTGAATGCAAAATGTCTTTTATGGAGGTGACCTTGTTGTTCCCAAAGTCCGAGCATTGCCTTTTTATTTTCTCCGATCCAAAGAAACGCAATCGGCCTGGTTTCATCATAGTGTGCAAGCTGTAGACCCAATATTTGAGTATAAAACTGTACCGCATTTTCCAGGTTGCTTACTTGGATGTGTGTCTCATATAATCCTTCAATCATTTTTATATATTTTATTCTTAATAATTAGCGTGTTGTAATAATTATGACCATTTCATTTTAGCATATGAATAATCGGATAATCTTTACCTGAGCTGTCTTTTTCTGATCTTCCTGCTTTTCTGAACCCTAATTTTTCATAAAATTCGACAGCCTGATAGTTTTGCTCATTGACGTCAACCTTTGTAATGCCTGTTGTTTCGTCCATAAATTGAAATAAGCACGTTCCATAACCTTTCCCACGATAGTCATTGTGGATAAAAAGCATTTCGAGATTTCCTTCTGATACCGATGAAAATCCGATAGGTTTCCCATTTTCAATAAGGAGAAATACTTCGATATTGGGCAGATAATCCTTTGGGATGACTTCTTTAAAATAAATAAAATCTTCTTGGGCAAGAAAGTCGTGCGTAGCTCTTACAGCGGATTCCCAAATTTCCATAATTCTTGAATAATCTTCTTTGGTCGCCCGCCTGATTTGTTGTGACATAATTCTAAATTAATAACTTTAAATATATTAAATATTCAATGATGGTCTTCCTGATGCTATTGTATAAGCCTCTTTTATTACCTCTGAATAAGTCGGGTGGGCATAACTCATGGTAGCCATACCATTCGCGGTTACTTCATATTCCAGTCCGACAACAGCCTGTGCAATCAAATCTGCCGCACGGGCGCCGATGATATGCACTCCTAATAGTTCACCGTATTTCGGATCGGAAAGAACCTTTACAAAACCTTCCGTTTCCATTCCTGCTCTGGCCCGGGCGTTCACTGAAAAAGGAAATTTACCGATAGTATATTCCACGCCCTGTTTTTTTAATTGCTCTTCGGTAGCGCCTACAGAAGCCACTTCGGGCCAGGTGTACACTACCGAAGGGATACGGTCGTAATTGATATGAGGTTTCTGACCATGGATTCTTTCCACGACAAACACTGCTTCTTCTTCTGCTTTATGCGCCAGCATCGCGCCACCGATGACATCTCCAATCGCGTAAATGTTTGGGGCTGTTGTCTGGAGCAATTCATTGACTTTCACCGTACCATTGTTATTCAATTCCACGTTGGTGTTTTCCAAACCCAGGCCGGTTACGTAAGGTTTTCTGCCGACAGCAACCAGGATATAGTCGGCGGTTAGGTCTTGTTCTTTCCCTTGTTTATTTTTGAAATAAACCTTAGCTGTGCCGGCAAGATTTTCAGCTTTATAGACTGCCTGCTGAAGTTTGATTTCCACGCCTTCTTTGGTTAAGATCTTCGTTAAAGCCTTTCCTAATTCACTATCCATCGTCGCAATAAGATTATCAGCATATTCTAAGATAGTCACTCTGGTTCCGATTCTGTTGAATATGGAAGCCATTTCCACACCGATCACGCCGCCACCGATGATCACAATGCTCGCGGGTTTTTCCTGCAATGCCAGCGCTTCGGTAGATGTGATAATCCTCTTTTTGTCGACGGTAATGCCGGGAATGCTGGACGGTTTCGACCCTGTGGCAATAATGAACTTATCTGAATTAATAACAGTTTCGGTATGATCATCGTGTACAATTTTTAAAGTTTCAGTATTGACAAAAGAACCTGAGCCCCTGAAAACCGTGATCTTATTTTTTCTCATCAGGAAATCCAGACCTTGCGTGTTTTTGGTCACTACCTCGCTTTTTCGTTTAAAAAGCTGTTCAACATTGAGCCGGAGATCCGAATATTCAATGCCATGTGCCCGGAAACTGCTGAGCGCATCTGCATAATGATGCGTGCTGTCCAGCAATGCTTTTGTAGGAATGCAACCTACGTTGGTACAAGTGCCACCCAGCGTATTATACTTTTCAATGATGGCTGTTTTATAACCTAATTGAGCGCTTCTGATGGCTGCCACATATCCGCCGGGACCTGAGCCTATTACGGTAATATCAAATGTTTCCATTTTATTGTTTATATATTTTTAATTGTCTAAAAAAAAATAAACCGATTGGTCTTTTTGTGGTCAAAAAAAATTATGCTTTCAAATTCCTGATCAGTTTTTCTAAAAAAGACATCGCTATATTCAGCTCTGTCATATGATTGTTGACCTTTGCCTGCATAAACGCACCTTCGATCATTGAAATCATCACTATTGCAATTTCGGCCGGATCGGTATCTGCTTTTATTTCGTTTCTATCGATACCGCGTTTGATTTGATTTTCTATGGAAGTCTTCCAAAAATCAAGGGCTTTTTGTACACGTTTCCGGAGTGCCGGATGTGTATCATCAGCCTCAGTAGCAGTATTTAAAATAGGGCAGCCCGCCTGTAAATAGGGATACCTGAAATAGTTTTTGTAGGTATGGGGATAAACCAGCAATCTTTCGATAGAATCTTCAGTTGCTAAAATACGATCTTTCATATGCTGGGTTACCTTACCAAAATTGTAATCAAATACACTTAATGCAATCTCATCCTTATTCTCAAAATTGCCATAGATGCAACCTTTGGAAAGGCCGGTAGCGCTCATGACATCATTTATGGATGTGCCAGCATAGCCATTCACATTAAAAACCGATGCTGTTTTTTCGATAATTAAACGTTTGGTATTTTCAGATTTAATCGTTTTCATCAAGCATGAATTTTAATACGGTATAAAAATATGAAAAAAATAAAACGATCGGTCTTTTTTTTTGAGAAAAATAATTAATGTGACTATTAGCTGATTGAGAAGATAAATGGGTTTTACGAACATTTGAATTTGTAACAATAAAATGGATACCAGGTTAAGCTGCAATATTTTTATTGATTTTTCCGGAAAACTCTTCTGGTAATAAGGCTCCTAAGGCAGAATATTACCATTTTCGATTTTACCATGTCTTACTACAAGATACTTAATAAAGGATACATGCGTAAGCATTCCACCGGTATTCTGAGGATATGTAAGAATAACAAAAAGGAAAAGGTATCGGATGCGAAATAAAATAATTATTTAAACAAATTTTGTGGATAATTACCTGTTTGCGGCACTTTGAGCATCGTATTGGGAAAGGTGGAATAAGAAAGTCCCTTATTCACAAGGATGAGAGGGAAAAAATTCATTTTGAGTTTATAAAAATCCAATATGCATTGGGGATTATCGGCGACTTCTTCGACTTTGGCGAAACGCTGTATTAAGGAAGTTGGGCGGATATCTTTGAAGAAATTAGCTTCCGCTTCAGCTGGAGATATATTGCCTGCGGCAGCCATATCATTTACGAAACCTTCGATCCCGCGCGATTTTGTTGGCCCCGGTAAAATAGCGTTTACTGTAACTCCTGTACCTTTAGTCATTTCGGCCATTCCCCGGCTGATGGAAATCTGTGCTGTTTTTGTCATTCCATAATGAATCATTTCCTCTGCCTGCGAAACAGCGGTTTCGCTCGAAATGAAAATAACACGACCCCAATTTTTTTCTTGCATTTTTGGGCGTAAGGTGCGGCTAAGGCGCACGCCACTCATAACATTGATATCAAAAAAGCGAAACCAGTCTTCATCCGGGATTTCAGCAAATGGTTTAGGTTCAAATATTCCCGCGTTATTAATAAGGATATCTATGTGCGGTAATTTTTGGATGAGCGCATTAATATCATCAACTTTACCGAAATCTGCTCCGATTCCGGATATATTAATGTTGCCCGACGTATTTTTTAAATTGGAAACAGCTTTATCTACAGCCTCCTGCGTTCTACCGTTGATAATTACATCTGCACCTTCTGACGCTAACCTTTGGGCGATTGCATAACCGATTCCTGCAGTTGATCCACTTATAAATGCTGTCTTTCCGTTTAGTTGTAAGTCCATAATTTTTTTAAAATGTAAATGTTTATTTAAGTAATGATAGTATTGCTTCTCCTACAGCATGTGCAGACTGGGGATTTTGTCCGGTGACTACTCTCTGATCTACTGTTACGTGCTCTTGCCAAAGTCCTGACTTTTCAAATATCGCACCTTGTTCTATCAGTTTAGTCTCAAGTAAGAATGGAACTATGTTATCCAATTTCACTGCTTTTTCTTCCTCGTTGGTAAAAGCATTTATTTTTTTTCCGTCCACTAGATAATTGCCACTGCTCAGTTTAATATTAACCAATGCGGCTGGTCCGTGGCAAACTGCGCCTATAATGCCGTTGTTTTCGTAGATGTTTTTGGCAATGGTAGCGAGCTCTTCGTTATCAGCAAGATCCCACATTGCTCCATGACCACCTGCATAAAATATAGCAGCATATTCTTCTGGCTTGATTTGTTTAGGACTCATGGTATTTTCGACTTTTGTCCGATATCTCGTATTATTCCAGAACAGATAATTTACCTTGTCTTCCAGATTAAATCCATCTATCGGAGCTTTACCACCTTTTGGGCTGACAAAATCTATTTCGTACCCTGCGTTATGCAATACCTCCCACGGATGGGCAACTTCGGATAGATAATATCCTGTTGGTTCGTTAGTGCTTCCTTTTTTATCGTGACTGGTGACCACAAAGAGAATTTTTTTCATTTTATTTGATTTTGGAGCTTGTGCGTTTGCCGAGTTAACAACCCCTATAAATAGTGCAAGTGCCATAGCGATAAGTTTTCCGGCAAGATATTTAAATGTTATTTTCATTTTTGAACTGTTTGATTACAGTACAAAAGTGATGATTGTAGAAAGGGTGGGACAGGAAGTAAGTCACAAAATTTTTGTGATGTAGATCACGTTAGGAAGAGAGGCGGCTTAAAGTCTCTCTGGAAACACCGAGATAAGAAGCGATTAATGTCTTGGGAACTCGCTGAAATAAGATTGGAGAGCGCTGTAGCAGCTCTTCATAGCGTTCTTTTGCACTGCTGTTAAGTAAGGAAAGGATTCTACTTTGAAGCGCAATATATCCGAAATTAGATTTACGGCGAAAGAAATGTTCAATTTTATGCATCTCCGAGCAAAGCTTCTCGCGATTAGTAAGTGAAAGGCATAGTACTTCGACGGCTTCAATGCAGTCAATATCTAGGATTGCTTCGGTCTGGTTAAAATAAGCCTGGAAATCCGAAACCCACCAGTCTTCCATAGCAAACTGGAGAATATGTTCTTTGCCATCATTATTGGTGAAGGAAGCTTTAAGCAAACCCTTAACAACAAAATAGTCGTATTTCACTTGGTCCCCGGCCTGTACAAGGAATTGGTGCTTTTTAAGTTTTTTCGTCGTGAAATGAGAAAGGATATAATCGAACTCCTGATCGGTTAAAGCTGTTATTTTCTCAAAATGTTCTCGTAATAGCTTGCTCATTATATCTGTATCTTTCTTAAAGAAGGTATCTGGTTTTAAAATCCAGTATTGAGGGGTAAAATTACAAAAAATTACAAAGTGTATCTAATCAGCTTTGCTAAAGTGAAGAGGAATATGCTAAACATGCAGAAGTACTTCTAAGCACACTATTTTGTAGAATACTATCTTACATTTACTGTATTAAATTAACCAACCTCTAAATTTATGAGTATTTATTATACAAAAACTTAAGATCTTTTGCATGAGCGGCGTTAAATATAATCTATGCTAGCCTTGAAAATTGAATTACCTTCGCTATCGAAAATCACGATACCGCAATCCTGGCAGTTCTATCCGAGGTTCCAAATTATTTTTAAGATTGTTTAAATCAACTCGAGCAAAGGCATTATTGGAAAGAAATACTGTTCACAAAGCACCATGTGAAAGCTCTCCTTTCTTTGTTAATGACCAAGCTGTTTTTGGAAGTTTGCCACTTAATCATGGTTCATGGTATCAATATCATGTGTTTTTGCATCATATTCCTGAATAAATTACAATTATGGTTACTAATTCTTAAAAAATTCAATAATAACTTTATTTCCTTTTAAAGTTGTAAAAAAGGAACGAAAAACAGCGAGAGGGACAGAAATTGAAGGAAGTATTGAATTGAAAATATTAATCTTTAGAATTATGCATAGAGCAAGAATAATTGAGCAACATTTGGCCGTTGCGGTTAAAATTGTACAGATTTATTTGTATTTTTAGTTCTGTAGATGATATAAGTGCTTGGTATATAGCTTATAATCCGTAATATCAAGTTTTTAGCTGAATAAAGAACCTCCAATAACGGAATAATAGGATACGAAATATGAAGTATATCTTTTATTTATTTTTTTTAATCTCGATCAATGCCAAAGCACAGGATATTGAGGTTTTGTTAATAGGTGTTTCCCATGATTATAGTAAATATCCTACCCAGGATTTTTCCAGCATCCATCATAAAATTAAAAAATTTAAGCCTGATGCCTTTTTTTGCGAGTTTTTGAGTAGAGAAGACGAACGGTTGCTGATGGAATATTGGTGTAAACAGCCAAATATCACTCGGCTACATAAACTAAGGAACAATCGACCTATAAAAGAAGTACTACTGCAGTATACCGTTGACAGCTTGAAGGAACGATCAAAGCAGCAGCCAAATGATTATCATGTGAAAGCCGATTTAGCGCATGCCTATTATCTTGATCAGGATGTGGCAAATGGGCATTATCAATACTGGCAAGTTTATAATTTCCTGCGGCATCAACCTAATGCCGAATTTGAAAATTATATCGAAAAATTACTTAGCCCTAGGGTAGATACCACCGGACGAAGTATGAAAAGGCTAAAAACTTCTGAATACGCCTATATAGCCTTCCCGATGATGCAGGAGCTAGGCATAGAACAACTGATGTCTATGGATTGCCAGGACTATGATTTGAATTGGCAAGCATCGTGGGGAGCATTTGACGCAAAATTTGTCTTGTTTAGGAAAGATATAGCCGATTCCTCTAAAAATCATCTGAAAACGGCTTTGATAGCTATTGACAAGGGTTTTGAGAAATATGCTCATATCGAAAAGTCTTCAAATATGATAACCGAATGGTTGAATACTGATGAGGCCGCACAGATTTCCGCCTCAGGAGATTTTTACTTGCCCGATATGTATAATATGAATGGGTTTCCCAAAGAAGAAATGCTGTCAAAAATACATTGGTGGATCATGAGAAATGAGGGAATGTGTCATAATGTTGTCAACCGGGCTAAGATGGTAGGGGCTAAAAGAGTCGTAGTCCTAGCTGGGGCCAATCATAGAAAATACATGCAGGACATTTTCAAGACAATGCATGCAGTGAAAGTGAGAAACATCAATGAAGCAGACTAAAAGCGGTGTTATCATTCTATGCCATATAAGAATTCCGCTACGAAATCTATCTGCGGATTTTTATATTTATGTGTAAGCTTTATTTTTCTTAAGAATGGTATCTGATTGAAAATAAGTGACGTGCTGTTGTTTTTATGCTCTTATTTTTAATACGCAAAAAGGCTTCAGCATCACAATCGATCTTTGTGTTAATGAAAAGTTAATGCAGCACGAAGAAATGAGAGCATAAACCATCAAGAAGCTAATGGAGATGGAAACGAGCGAAAGAGTATGTACACTTTCAGCCTGTGAATCTGGAAGTTAAGGTGGGGTTTTCCGTCGATCGATAGTGATTACGACCTTCGGTTTATTTAGTATAAGAAAAGTGGAGGACTGCACCCGCTTGTTTCAGCTGCCTATCGAAATGCGGTTTCCGATAATCGATGACCTTGATTTAGTGGACTGGGATTTGTTTAAAGTACTCCTATTTCAACGGAAGTTCCATTGAAGCCGACCGCTGCCAGATCAGTATCTTGTTGGCCTGCTCAATAATCGCACAGGTTACTTGCAGCATAGTGACTCAAAGTTATGATTATCTTGTTTGAAGCGATCTGTCGTGAAAAAGTGCGCTTTCTTAGTTACATCTGTGTAATTAGCGGTTTTTATGTAAGTTTGGACATGCCATATTACGATGACAGCATATAAAGAGCATATCGAAATTTTTAAAGAAACTTACGGCAGCCGTTTTGAGGCCTGGCGGGCACTCATTGATCCAAAGGAGAAATTGTATCCGGTTTTGTTGGAAATGGGACGAAGGTAAATTTGAGAACAGTGGACTTGCAAATGAAATCGGCAGTATGAGATATTAATACGACATCCATACCACAGAGAATAATGCCATCAGCTATTCTTTCCAGAAACAAAGGTAGCCGAAAAAAATATCAAAAATACTTTTGAAATTGAGTCAGGGCATAGTTCATTGATTTCGAAACCGGTAGAATTGGTTTCAATTTTCAATAAAATAGCAAGTAGCAATTAATTAGTGGATTAACATTCTAGAACAGCTTTTATATTTAGATGAATGGTTCAGGGAATATGAACCATTATGCCAAATAATTGAACAGATCTGCAAAAAGATAATCTTTTCTGATTCGCAATTTTGAATAATCAATAGAAAATTTAAAATTAAAACATAAAATTATGGCTTTATCAAATTTGGGTATTTTTCATACCGTAATTGGAATCATAGCGATTGTGTCAGCAATTATTTGCCTAGTAAAAAACGGTAAAATCAATCTGGATACGCTGGCAGGAAAAATCTATTTTTACTTCACGTTGGTTTCGTCCTTGACTGCATTGGGTCTATCAAGTGTCAAAGGGGTTAACCCAGGTCATATTCTGGCATTACTGATCGTGATTTTATTATCTGTTGCCTATTTTCTATATAAAAGAAAGAAGGGCAACAATGGTTTTCGGTTTATAGAAAACTTTTTTCTATCGTTCAGTTTTTTTCTTTCCTTAATTCCTACCATTAATGAAACATTTAGCAGAGTGCCTGTTGGAAATCCGATAGCATCGGGACCAAAAGATCCAATCATTGGAATAACTATCCTTATAATCTTTGTTTTGTTCATTATTGGTTCAGTAATGCAGTTCAAGAAGCAAAAAAGAATAAATAATAATTATATTATGCGCTAAAATTTTTGAGTAATCAATGACATTGTTAGGAAAATATCCAAATGTCTTTGGATTGAATAATTATTTTGGCTATTTTAAATCCATAAAACCTACACTTCTGGTTTTATGGATTTCTTTGGTTAGGATAATGATGCTATTTCCTCAATCATAAGGCTTACTAAGATTTATTTTTAATACAGTTCACTTTGGCTGACCCAAATCAGTCCACTCTTGATCTAAGTTGACAAACAATTGAACCGATTTTTGCAAAGCTTGACTTAATACAAACCTGTAATTTCGATTTAATTTTTTAACAGGTTTTAAGATTACCTTTTAAAGAATTTCCCCTATATTGAAAATGCATTTTAATAAAGGTAAAATTGTAAATAATTCTAAACTGTATCTTATGAAATTCAAAAAATATCCGATTTTATTATATCCCACTTTGGTATATAGGGGGATCTGGTATTGTTCTTTCAGTTATTTCTGTCATCTTTGCTATCTATTTTTGGAGACGAAGGGGAGAATTAGAACCGATACATTCTTTTAATATTTATTTTTTTTTACATGATTACAGACTATAAGAAATTTGAGCTTTTTGGAAAAACACTGATTCAGAAAGTTGATTTTAAGCCACCCTTTCAATTTGCTTTTCCGGTTTCTGAACAGGCTTGCTTCCTTTATATGTTACGGGGTGAAATTGAATATCGGTCAGAGAGTGATCATCTGAAAATAGAAAGCCAACGTTCATTATTGCTTAATTGCCTGACATCCGGTCAGCAGATACAAAATGCCGATTCGCAAAAAGCGAACGAGATCATCATTGTTACCTTTCATCCTGATGTCCTTAAAAAAGTATACGATAAGGAGATTCCGCTGATCTTTAAACCCAGTAATCAGGTCACCAATCAGAGTAAAAGTGCGGTAAATAACGATTTTCTGATCCAAAAGTATATTGAGGGATTGCTTTTTTACTTTGAAAACCCGTCATTGGTAAATGATGAAATTCTTGTTTTGAAGCTTAAGGAAATCATTCTTTTATTGTCTCAGACCCGGGATGCCGAAAATATTCAGGTCATACTTTCACAACTTTTTTCCTCTACTACCTATTCGTTCAAACAGATAATAGAAGCCAATCTATTTTTTCAGCTGGGAATCGAAGAACTTGCCCAGAAAACGAATCTAAGTGTTTCTTCTTTCAAACGGGAATTTAAAAAACTCTATGACGATTCGCCGGCGAACTATATTAAGACCAAAAGGCTCGAAAGAGCGGCGCAACTGCTTTTGGCTACAGGTGAACGCGTCACGGATATCGCCTTTAATTGTGGTTTTAATGATCTAGCAAATTTTACCAAAAGTTTTCACGACAAATATCATGTTTCCCCTTCGAATTACCGACTGACGACAAGGGGAGAATGACAAATTTTCAACAAGAAAATTTTAGTTGAATTTTTCTGAATCTTAGATTCGGTAAAAAGGTTCCTTATACTATAAATGATAAGTTAGGTATTTTAAGAATAAAGCGATGTAATACTTTACAAATTTAACTTTCCTCATTTTGGTTATGATAATCCTCATTTTAGCAACGTAAGTACGTTTATTTAGAACCAGCTTTGTAGTATCATTAATACGATAAAAAATGGAAAATAGACAAAATGAAAAAGTTTGGTTCATTACAGGATCATCAAGAGGATTTGGAAAAATATGGACAGAAGCTGCTTTGAAACGCGGAGACAAAGTCGCTGCTACGGCGCGTAATGCCAATAGTATTTCCACATTAAAAGAAAAGTATGGCGATCAGGTATTGATTCTTGAAGTGGATGTAACCAATGCCTCACACGTGCAAAATGCTATTAACAAGGCCCACGAATATTTTGGAAGATTAGATATAGTGTTCAATAATGCCGGATATTCTTTGGTAGGAACCATCGAAGAGGGCAGTACCGATGAGATAAAAGCGATGTACGAAACCAATATAATAGGGCCTATCCATGTGATTCAGGCAGCATTACCTATAATGCGGGCCCAAGGTTATGGCCATATTTTGGGGACATCCAGCGCTGTTGGTATTTATAGTAATCCTCTTATTGGGTATTACTGTTCTTCAAAATTCGCGTTTGAAGCGATTTACGATAGTTTATCTAAAGAAGTTGCCGCATTTGGCATCAATGTAACGCTGATTGAACCGGGAGCTTATAATACTGAATTTGGCAGTGCAGATTCGCTAAAAATAGCCAGCAAAAAACTGTCGGAGTATGATGCTTTAAAAAGCAGGCTGATGGAAAATTTACAAAAGCTGAAACGAGGAAATCCTACAGCCACTCCCGAGGCTATATTTGCTGTGGTAGATGCAGAAAATCCACCGTTGAGATTACTTCTGGGTAAAAATGATCTGCCACATATCCGACAAATCTACGCTGAACGCCTTCAGGAATGGGAAACTTGGAAAGCTATTTCAGAAGCGGCCCAAGATTAATCCATCTAAGATATTTTTGACAAGCTACTATTCGCTTTTCTTTGTGTGGGGAAAAGCGAATATTGCTTAACTTGTAATCTAGAATTTTTATAACATGGCTTCAAAAAAATCGAATCATTCCGTAAAAAGATTTCATACGCTGTCTGAAGTAATGGATGCCTCTGGTTTTCCGCCCCCAAAGCACCCTTTAATCGTTTTGTTGAACGGGGTAGACAAGCCGCTTAAAGGCCGTGCACCCAATAAATCGCACGTATTGAATTATTATAAAATAGCTTTTAAACCTGATGCCGGGGGAGAATTAATGTATGGTCAGACTAAATTTGATTTTAAAGAGGGAGGTTTGTTTTTTGTAGCTCCACAACAAATTCTCTCATCAATAGAAGAGAATGATAAAGAGGAAACTGTGGAACAAGAAATACTCAGTCCACAGATCACACTGCTTATAGATCCTGATTTCTTGCTGCAATACCCGTTGGCAAAAAAGATCCATCAGTATCACTTTTTCTCTTATGCTGCTAATGAAGCATTGCACCTTTCGGCCAAGGAAAAAAAAACCATTCTGTCGCTATTCAGAGATATAGAAGATGAACTTGACAGCCGTATAGATGACATGAGCCATAATGTGATCATATCGCAGATTGAACTGTTATTAAACTATGCACAACGGTTTTATAACAGGCAATTCTTGACCAGAAAACAAAACTATCCTAGTCTTACAGACCGTATCGATGAGTTGCTGGAGGATTATTTCAATAGTGAAAGGGGGCCAAGTGGTGGAGTCCCAACCGTTAATTACCTAGCTGACCAGCTTCATATGTCAGCAAGTTATTTAAGTGATCTGTTACGAAACTTTACAGGTCAAAATACCCAGCAAATTATCCATGATAAAATGATTTACCGGGCAAAGAATATGTTATCTACCACAACTCTCAGTATTGCTGAGATTGCATTTGAATTAGGTTTTGAACAGCCTCAATCCTTTAGCAGATTGTTTAAATTAAAAACAAGCCAAAGTCCACAGCAATATAGAACTCAATTCAATTAATTTTTACAGTAGGGGTTTTAGTGTTTTCTTTAACATCTGGAATGTCCGATCCGGGTGCTAATTTGCCCGGTTTAACTATTTTGTCCTTATTTAGCTTGTGTGATTGACCGAAGTTTGCTTTATAATCATTCTAAAAAAGATAATAATGAAAACAATTAGAAAATTTACAATCGCAGGCGCATTATGTGTATCTCTTTTTTCCGCTGTAGCAATTTCATGTAGTGATGACAACGAATTTCCGACAGAACAGGAGTCGTCGCCGGCAAATCATAACAATGCAAAAACTAACTTTATCAGCGTGAAAGGAGTAGAGTTTGCTTATCGCAGCTGGGGTAAGGACGGAGGAATACCTCTAGTATTATTGCCGGGAACTGGTGGTTCTATGGATGACTGGGATCCCGCGGTGACCAATGGACTTGCAAAACAATATAAAATAATCATTTTTGATAACAAGGGAGTAGCTTCGTCTAAAGGGACAACTCCTAATTCAGTCCAAGCAATGGCCAATGACGCTATTGATTTTATCAAAGCAATGAACCTTGGAACCGTAAATATCATGGGATTCTCAATGGGAGGATTTGTCGCCCAAAGAATTGTGTTAACAGAGCCAGCGATAGTTAATAAGATTATTTTGGCTGATAGTGGACCTAAAGGAGCAATCGGTCTTGCGAATCTTCCAAATATTGTTGCGGGAACTGCTGGGCTTACCGCAGAAGAATCCTACTTAAAATTCGGATTTACTGATTCACAAGCAAGCATTACGGCAGGAAAAGCGTCGTTTGCCCGTGTACATCTACGTACTGTTGATCGAGATCCGGCACTAAATGATGCTACTTCAACCGCTCAATTTACTGCAGTACTCGCATGGGCGCAACCTGATGCAAATGCACTTGAGGAAATTAAAACCATTAAAAAACCTGTTCTAATCGTTCATGGCGATAAGGATCTTCCAATTTCTGTTCAAAATGCATATAATATGAAACAAAATTTAGAGAACGCTGTACTAGTTGAGTTTTCAGATTCTGGACATGCGGCTTTTTATCAGAATCATGAAGCATTCTTAACAAAAGCACTCGCATTTTTGGCACAATAATATACTAAATATCAAAAAGCTTATTAATGCGCCTAAAGTCTATGGTAACGTTTATCCATTTACATACAACAACCATAAACTGTGTGGACATTGTCTAAGATGAACTATTTAGCCTGTTCGGTGCGGTTTATGCCCTAACACTTAACAATGTAGGACATTTTGGACCGATGGAAAACGCTGAAGTTCTTATTGAATGAATAAAAAGAGACTTTATAAACAAGTAATGAGCAATCTGATAGGAAACAATGGCAGCTTAGACTTTTAATTCTGGGCAGATCAACTATAGTGGTGATCTGCCCATTTTGATTTTATAGAGTACCAGGGAATATAATTTTTAAAGTAGAGAACAGGCTAAAGTTCAACAAAAAAATATAAAGTATCTTTTCGAATTACCAGCAAACATCATTTTGTAATGACTTCACTATTTTGAGTTCCTGGAGCTTATCTATTTATAATATCGTGTAGATCTTCAAATTTATAGAAGACATTTTAATGCCTATTGGAAATGATCGGTGAGAAGTTTAACGCGATTATTATCAAGATCAATTAATAGGCTTATTCCAGTGAAATAGATCAACTAGGTACGATGTTTTTAATTTTGGTATTGGTATTCTTTTTTTGAGCTTGTTCATTGTTTGAATGTATTGCCGGGACAAATTATCGTGACGGTAAAGGCTTTTAAACCTAACAGACGCCATGGAGCCTGCTAGGTTTAAAAGCTTTCTATTTCAACAAGATATCAAGGGGTGTTTGTTGGCGTATCCAGAATAATCACACCTGACGTTCTAACTAGCCTAACGTTCTTCCAGCCAATTCAGGAACATGGCGGTTTTATCTTTGCCGATCAAAAGTTTTTCTTCTGTTGGAACGGTCAGTTTTACAAAGAGTTTTCTTCCAAAATAATGCTCAACTTCCTTTACGGCAGAAAAATTGATGAGATACTGTCTGTTGAGTCTAAAAAACTGTTTATCGGAAAGGATGCTTCCCAAATGATCCAAAGATTGGTTAACATCATATTGTTCGCCTTTAAAGGTTACAAGGGAAGGGGAGGTATAGTTGATGTAAATATAGGCGATATCATCCGTTTTGACTGTCAGGTATTTATTATTTTTAAAAACCAGGAAACTCGTTTTTTTACTTTCTTGATCGTTGATCCGACTGATTATATCTATAAGATCATTGGCAGAGGTTTTCTGGAAGATATTTTTAAAATTATACACTTTCTCAAAAGCATTTTTAAGATCATCTTCCGAGAATGGTTTGAGCAGATAATCAATCCCGTTTTCTTTGATAGCTTCCATAGCATATTCACCGAAAGCTGTGCAAAAAATTACTGGACATACGATTTTGACAGCTTTAAAAATGTCAAAGCTAATACCATCGGAAAGCTGGATATCCATAAAAATAAGCTCTGGCGATGGGTTATTGGACAAATAGTCTATAGCGCCCTCGACACTTTGGATCTTTGCCAGAACCCGGGAATTTGGCTGCAAATGTAATATCAGATTTTCAAGTGAACGCGCAGCTTTAATTTCGTCTTCAATTATTAGGATGTTCATATAATATGGGAAGTTTTATGATGAATTTTTCGTCTGTTGCTGTAACGATAATATTTTTCTGGGTAAGATGGAGGTACCGTTGATTGATATTTTTGAGTCCCATTCCGGTGGAAGGCTCTGGAATTTTCCTTTCCTGCAGGTTGTTCTCAATGACCAAATAATCTTCTTCCTGATAGATTGCAATGTAAAGCGGTTTCTCCAACGAAACAATATTATGTTTGATGCAGTTTTCAACTAATAGCTGCAGGGTAAAAGGAGGAATGTAAGTGTCATAGCTATCACTTCCAAGACTTTGTGTCACAAAAAGGCCTTCTTCAAAACGGGCTTTCAATAGATATACGTACGATTCCATAATGGCCAGTTCTTCTTTTAATGTTAGGACTTTAAGCTTTAGACTTCCAAGAGTAAATCTGTAGAAATCAGCAAGTTTTAAAATAAATTCCGAAGATTGCTCATCATGGCTCTCTACCATGTATTTTAGGGTGTTGAGACTATTAAAAAGAAAATGGGGATTTACCTGTTGTTTTAAAAGTTCATATTGTGCTTCAAGATTTGCAGCCATCGAACGTTCCAGTTCGCGTACGAATTGTTGATTAAGATAAGTCTGGTATAATATATGGATAAACATATAAAACGTTAGGTTGATCAATATCCCTCTTACCTCGTACATTAATATTTGGGGGCCGAAATTTAGGTGAGATAGAATATAGTATTGAATGGAAGAGAGGAAAAACATCAGTATTAAACCCACTCCCAATCCCCTAAACAGCTGACCTGACAGTACTTTTTTACTGCCTGTTTTCTTTGTATAAGCAGGTATTGAATAGATGTTATAATACCAGATCAATAAGGCAAAACCGGATGTTACAGCGAAATCGGCTATGCCTTCAGCAAGAACAAAGTGGTGGTCTACAATTTTAGGGATTGAGGTTAATATTCCTAATGAAATTGAACTAATCCATATCAGACGGCCCGAAATTTCAAAAGGTATTTGCTTTTTGGGTTTAAACATTTTAATGAAGGTTGTTTTCTGTTTGAAGTTATGTTTTTTATGGGTTATTTAAATCAAAACTCATAAAAAATCATTTTTTAGTCTTGAGACAAATTCTCCGTGTAATCAATAAAGTGGATTTTGTTAAACGCGTAGTACGTAATGGCCAGGACTATAAAGGCGATTATCGCATCGATTGCCGAAGGCAAGCCAAGTACTACAATCTTTGAGAAGAAAGCAAAACTGATGTCAAAAAACATCCCTGCAAAAATCCATTCCTTGATCCTATTGAAACGATTTGGAATAAGGAAAATGATACTTCCTACAATTTTAAATATACCTAGTATATGAATGAAATGTGCCGGATATCCAAGTTTTAGTGTAATATCCCAGACCACCGGGCTCCTTGTCAGCTCAAAGAAACCACTAGCGCCAAACCATAATGACATAAAGATGCGTCCGCCAAGATAAATTTTTGTGTAAGTTGAATGTTGCATGATCAATTTTTTTGCCTTTTAAGCGTGTTATTAAAATTATTTATACTGTTTTGATGAATAATCATTGTTTACTGCGCCATTATGTCGGCTTCAATTATCGCGTTGGCGAAAGCCTCCGGTGCTTCCTGAGGTAGGTTATGGCCAACACCACCATTTAAAGTATGATGCTTATACTTACCTTTATATTTTGATGCATAGGTTGCTGGCGGCGGAAAGGCTGCCCCATTTGCATCTCCTTCAAGGGTTACCGTAGGAACAATAATATCTGGAGCTTTTGCCAGTTTGTCTTCAAGTTCGTCGTATTGTTTTTCGCCTTTGGCCAATCCCAGCCGCCAACGGTAATTATGGATAACAATATCCGTATGATCAGGGTTATCGAATGATTTTGAGGAACGTTTATAGGTCTGGTCATCAAAGTTCCATTTTGGTGAAGCTGTTTTCCAGATCAGTTTATTGAATTCCTGTGTATTTGCTTTGTAGCCTTTATAGCCTCGTTCAGTGGCGAAATAATATTGATACCACCATAGAAATTCGGCATTTGGTGGAAGCGGGTTTTCGTTCGCTTTGGGGCTGCCAATAAGATATCCACTTACCGCGACCAACGCCGAACAACGTTCAGGCCACAATGCTGCGATAATATCCGCAGTTCTGGCTCCCCAGTCGAACCCACCGATAATCGCCTTTTCAATTTTCAGTGCATCCATAAATTTGATGATATCAAGTGCGACCGTAGACTGTTGCCCGTTTCGCATGGTTTTGGCAGAAAGAAATGTTGTGGTTCCGTACCCCCGAAGATAAGGGACCAGTACACGGTATCCCTTTTTGGCAAGGATAGCGGCGGACTGTTCAAAGCTGTGGATGTCGTATGGCCATCCATGAAGAAGGACAACCGGCTTACCTTTACTTGGTCCGATTTCAGCATATCCTACGTTTAGAAGCCCAGCTTGGACAGTTTTAGTCTGCTCAAAATTTATCGTATCTGCTGTTTCGCTCTTTTTTTCATTAACCGACGTTTGTGCATTTAATCTGGAGATTCCTGCTCCCATCATCATGATGATGGAAAATGTGAGCATCTTGGTCATTGTATTTAGTTGCATATTCATGGTGTCAATATTTAAGTGGGTTTAAATTTTTAAGCTGGATAATTACTGCGGTAATTTTAGGGGCTGGTATTCAAGGATCGAACTGATGCGCTGCTTGCTGGATTCATCCGAAGAAACCTTTCCGAATTCGATTCCATAGTCGAGATTTCCCATTTGATCGGTTTTAACGGCCTCGACACTTAACAATTCACCATTGACCTTACTTCCAAAATAATTTGGGTCATCTTGCATCTTATAGGTCACGAGCTTAAGTTCTACTCCTGCAATTCCCTGTTTTGTTTCCAGTGCCGAAATTCCCTTTTGGTTGCCATAAAGTGCAGACATGGTCTGTAGGTTTGGATTAAATGAAGATGAAATAAACTTCAGACTTCCCGGATCAAACATAAAGCGGATTTTTCCAGTTTCCTGTTTAGGATTTTTGGCACATGAGCCAAAAATTAAATTACTGAATAGAAGTATGTATAGGACTTTTTTCATTTTGAGCTGTTTTTAAATATTGTTCAATTAATTTCCTGGAATTTACTTTTGGTGGTACATTGAAAAGATAACCTGTTGATTCAGCCAGCTGCCTGTGGCAACTGATACATGACTGCTGTGCGAACAATGCTGTTTTTCCTGTTGGTTTCAATTCCTGTCCATTGAATTTTGCAAATCCCCAGCCTTCAGTTTCCGTATATTCTTTCCCGTCTTTGACCATGTATTGCATGTTCACGAAGTCACCCGGTACAATTTCACCATTCACTTTTTTTGTCTGTTTAAAAACTACCTTTGCTACTGCGCTTCCATCAGGCCAGGGATGAAAATTTTCTTCCTGAATCGCTTTTACAACAATGTCATTTCCGTAGATTACTCGTATGCTGTTGTCAATGAGCGTGCTCATGCCGATCACTTTCCAATTTTTGAAGTCGGCATTGTAGCTGATCCCATTGGGAGAAACTGGAACTACAGCTTGTACGGCAGTGGGCAAAGGTTCTACTTTAGGACCAGCTTCCACAGGGCTCGAATGTGCAGGAATAAAACTGTCCTTTTTTGAAAGAGACAGAGCAAACTGCTTAATGATCTCAATCTCTTTTTGTGAGAGTTTAGCTCCCGGATGTGTCATGGCATAGGAGGGGAGAGGCATCTTTTCGGAACGAACCATATTGAATATGGCGTAGAATTTCCCCTTTTGCTCAGCTTCGGATAATTTGTCCCATTCCGAAAAATTCATTACTTCACGGGCTCTCCTGATGTCTTTGTTGACGATCCAGGAAATCGGAGCGAGTTTATCCAAGAAAGTGAGATTTTGAGCATTTGAATGACAGTCATAGCAGGAGCGTTCTAAAACCTGAGCTACCTCTTTAGGTACATTTTTCATAGGACCGGTCACCAGCCTTTGTTCGATCGGCGCATTGAAAAACTGTAAGGCTATAAAACCTGCTAATATACAGAGTAAGACAATGGGTAATATTCTTATTTGTTTTACGTGCTTCATGATATTTTCTCTTTTGTTTTGATAAAATTATAGTAAACAAAGCCAGTCGAAAAGATTAAAGGCGTTGAACCGGACATATTGAAAGTTGAATAAAGCATTTCTGCCGTTGGACCGGACAGGGTTTCCCTATAAACTTACGCTGGTCGCATCAATGATTTCTCCAGTATTTTGGTTCTGTTCAAAAGCGATAATTTCCCAATCTTCTTTTGTATCCGGAAGTTTGAATGAGAAGCTGTCATTGGCACGAAGTGTTCGGCTCTGTAGATCCCGGACAATTTGTACATGCGATAGCGCTTTTCCTGCGTTTTCACCTGCTGACACCTGCGAGGAGGCTTTCTTTTGAACAAGTGCCATGAGGATTGCTGAGTTTTTCGATGCTGATTTTGACGTGTAGCTGATCTGAATAGATTCACCTTCGGATTTTTCTATTTTTACAACCAGGTTTTCCGCATGGGTCTCCAGCATTGCCGATTGAATGTTGCGCAATACTTCGGTGGATTCGGAGCCAACTGTTTCTGTCTTGCCATTGATTACCATCTGAGGCGTGTATAACGTCCTTAGGTTCATCCACGTTGCATATTGTTTCTGTCTTTCTGTGAACCAGGCCTTGCTGAAACGGTCTTTCCATCCCTGATGATCCCAATAATCTACGTGGTATGCCAGAATAAAAAGTTTTTTGTTTTCGTTATCCTTTTCGAGCCTAGCGATCAGTTCATCTGCCGGAGGACAGCTCCAGCAACCCTCGGAAGTGAATAATTCGACGACGGCGAAGCTTTTATCCGTATTTTTTGCTTTGATGTTCTCCAATTTATGGTCATCTGCAAATCCTTTGAAAGCCATGATCAGTGTGATGATCAAAGGTAGACTTAAGACGTATAATATCTCTTTTATGGATTTCATGCTATTGATTTTTATTTTATTGATGAAAAGATGAAATAATGATTTTTGATATGTCCATTATAAACTAAAGATTTTGAGCGCAAAACCGAAGTCTTGAGGTGGAATGCAGATTTCATCGCTGCATTGCATAAACTGAATTGTCCCCCTGATCGTGCCGTTCTTTCCTTTTATTTTGATTCTTTGACTAAACTCAACATCGTTCTCGAAATAGGTTACAGGAATACCCAATACTTTTTCGAACTTTCGAAGTGGTGTGGGTTGGGTCACTTCCCCTACCAGTTCATAAGATTTATCAGGCAGGAATTTAAAGTTCATTTTTATGGGGCTTTTGGAGCTATTGCCCAGTGCATACATATGCCACCCCGGGGGTATTTTTGCTTTCATGGAAATTTCCCCTTCGTCTGTGGATTTTCTTTTGAGTATACATTCCCATGTTACCTGACTATTGAAAGTCTGGCCTTTGGAATAACCGCAGAATATCATTAGGACTGCGATCATTAAAATTGCTAGCTTTTTCATTTTTCTTATTCTTTTAAATTGTTAAAAAAATTGTTTTGTTATGCAGATCTGATCTTAATGATCTGAAAACATTTCTCATTGCTTTTGTAAAGCGTTCCGGTTACTCCCAAGCAGCGAAATGAACGCCCTTTTCCAATTTTTTGAAACCTTAAACCATATTATCTAAGGGATTTGAATGCAGCTCTAAGCTCTTCCGTAAAAATCTGAGGTTGCTCCCATGCCGCAAAGTGTCCTCCTTTTTTAGCTTTATGATAATAATACATTGTGGGATAAGCAGCTTTTGACCAGCTTTCAGGTGCCTGGTAGATTTCATGTGGGAATACGGAAATCGCCACAGGAACTTTTATAGTCTTTGTTTTTTGATGATCTGAACTGAAATTATTGTTGTTATTTTCCCAATAGAATCGTGAAGAGGAAGCACCAGTATTCGTCAACCAATACAAGGTAATATCATCCAGTATTGCATCTCTTGGGATTACTTTTTCTGGTTGTAGGTCACTTTCTGTCCATTCTGCAATTTTTTCATATAAGAATGCTGCAAGTGCGCTCGGAGAATCCGACAGAAGATAACCTGTTGTCTGTGGTCTTGTAACCATCATTCCTCCATAAGCTGCATTTCTTCCAAAGAATGTACTTAGAGCATTATATGCTTTAGCTTCGTCTTCTGAAAGTCCAATAGGAGTTGGGTCACCAGCGTTAATCGGTTTTACTAATTCAGCGGGAATTGTTGCGGGCATCGTAAGGTGTATTCCAAGAAGCCCCGCTGGAGCCTGTCGTGCCAGTGCATCGGAGATCACTGATCCATGGTCACCCCCTTCCGAAACATATTTTGTGTAGCCAAGGCGTTTTACCAATACATCCCAGGCTTTGGCTACACGGTCTGGATTCCAGCCTGTTTGTTTGGGAATTTCAGAAAAGCCATATCCTGGAATTGCAGGGATAATCACATCGAACGCATCTTTCGCTTTTCCGCCATATTTTACAGGGTCAGTCAGCGGGCCAATGGCATCTATGAATTCTAGTGGTGAGCCCGGCCACCCATGGGTAAGGACTACCGGAAGTGCATTGGATTCTTTTGAGCGGACATGAATAAATTGGATATCCAAACCATCAATTTTTGTTATGTATTGCGGAAGAGCATTCAATTTTTTTTCAAGCTTTCGCCAGTCATATCCTTTTCCCCAATAAGTTAGCAGTTCCTTCAACTGTGCTAATTGAATGCCTTGAGATTCATCATTCACAGTTTCTTTATCGGGAAAGCGCGTTTCCGCGATACGTCGTTTGAGTTCGTCAAGCTTTGACTGTGGAATGTTGATCTTAAATGGCCGGATACTGGTATCTGTTTTTGAAACAGTACTGGTTGTTTTGTTGTTTTGAGCACTGGCAATGGTAGGTATACTTAAAGCGAATGCTGCTAAAAGAACCGTTGTAAGTTTTGTTTTCATTGTTTCTTGTTTTAAATTTTTGTTCTGATTTTTTTGTTGAGACAAATGTAGACCAGGCCAAAGGCTATTGAAAGAAACAATCGGTTGAAGTGGGCATAATAGCTGTCGAGTTGGTTATTTTAATCCGTGAACAAGATGTCAATCGTACTATAGCCCGCGGAGATATAGTTTGGATCTCGGGTCAGCTTGGTCACAATGAAAAAAAGGAGTTGCCGGAAGCAATGGTTGGCATCTGTGCCAACCATTGCTGATTTATGTTTGATCTAATTTATTTACGAGGTGTAAGTTGTTTATATAGAGGGTATAAGATCTAAAATTTCCTTTTCTGCTTAATCACTTTGAAAAAGTGCCAGGTGGTAAGCTGTTTTGTTAAATATTGTTTTTACTACTTTTTTTATTGTCTGATTTAATCACCTCTACAATTACCTGGTTAAGCTTTTATACCGATTATGACTAAACAGTAATTATTAATAGTGTTTATAGCGTGGAAAAAGTAATTTACCACGGTAATTCCCCCTCTTCTCCAAAAAACTTTCCAGTAGGTCCATTCTTGTCAAGCATTGCATATTTAGCAAGGTTTATACAATTTTCTGCAGCAGATTTTCCTCCACTGTTACCATTAAAGTCTGTCGAAGTCCATCCCGGAGTAACACAATTTATTTTAAATCCAAGGTCTTTATATTCATATGCTAAGGCGACCGTATAGGCGTTTAAAGCTGTTTTAGAAGGACCATAACTTATAGATTTAGCGTTATAAAGAAGCCATGCCGGGTCTTGGTGTTTTGTTAAAGACGAGAGATCACTGGTAATATTTTCAATCACAGAGAGGGAAGATTTTTTTAGATAGGGTAGGAATGCTTCAGTTACTGCTATTGTCCCGAAAAAATTTGTTTCAAAAACTTCTCGCACATCGGAAAGCTTTAGAGGATTGTCCTTACTTTGTCTTTTGCCAAGAATTCCGGCATTGTTAATCAGAATATCCAGAACCTCACTGAACTTCCCGAATTCATTTGCGGCTTTCTTTACAGATTCTTCGTCAGAAATATTGATTTCTAACAGCATGCAGTTCTCTAAACCGTAGTTTTTTAAATTATTAATTGCGATTTTACCCATTTCAAAATTCCGGCAGCCGAGGTAAACAAAATATCCTTTCTGAAGAAAATATTTGGCAAGTTCAAAGCCCAGGCCCTTATTGGCACCCGTAATAAGTACTTTTCTCATTGTAATTTGTTTAGTTATTTATAAAGTAAATGTGATTATTGATTTCACATAGGAATCTTTTCAGAAGAGGCATTGAAACCATAGTATTTTTTAAATACGGTTGAAAAATGGGAAAGATTTGTAAAGCCAACTTGTAAGTAAATGGAAGAGGGTGGTTGCTTTTCGTCAAAAATAAGACGTCTGGCTTCTTCAAGGCGTTCTTTCATTAGCCACTTGTGCGGGGGCAGATTAAAGATCTTCTTAAAGTCTCTTTTGAATGTGGCCAGACTCCGACCGGAAAGGTAAGCAAAGCGTTCTAAAGTGATATTGTAAATATAGTTCTTGCTCATAAACTCACCCAATTCGAGTTTTACTGGTTCAGTAAAATCAAAAAGACTTTTTTTGATACCGGGCCACAGTATTTCCAGCAACAAAAAAATCTCCTTTGTCTTGTTGGTACTTAATTGACCTGGAATATTCTGTCCCGAATTAATATATGGCTTTAGCGATTCAAAAAAACCTGACATAAGATCATTTTTAGCGATAAGAAATCGTTCCTTATATTCTTTGGAAGTGTCAGAATTTGTAGCAGCTGCATTTGGATCTTCCAGTAAAAGACTGGTTAAAAAATCGCGTGTAAGCAAAATTTTAACCATCTCAAACTTTCCCCCATTTTCACTGTCCATCAATGAAGCTTTTACCAATTGGTTTCTTCGGAGTAGGATCGTTTGGCCCGCATCTGCCCGGTAGGTTTTACCATTTTCATAAAATAATATAAATCCTTTTTGGATATGCCATATCTTATGTTCTACCATAAAAGATTCGATTGGCGAATTATTTTGTTCAGTACAGTAGAAGAATACTTGAGCCTGTTCGGTTGTTGCCATTTCCTTAAAATTATAAAGCAAATTTAGTCGGATTTTTAAATAGTTGGTTTTCTATTCGGCTCAAATTAACTTTTCTATTTGGCTCAGGTATTGAATGTACTAACGAGGATGAAATTTAATTTGTAAAGTTGAAATTCTAAATAATCCGCATCATATTTGCAATATGACATGCTTCAAGCGCACTTTTTGCTCGAAGTTTCTCCATAATGTTCTGTCTGTGACGATCAACTGTGTTCTTACTAATAAAGAGTTTTTGAGAAATTTCTTTGCTGGCCCTGCCGGCTGCAATTTCTTTTAAAATTTCTATCTCTCTTTTGGTAAGGATTTTTTTTGTATTGAAATTATGATCAGAAAGAATTTGACCGTTACTTGAATTAATGATTACAGGCTCAGAAGCACGGTTTATACCGCTGCTAAAACTGTACTGATATAAAATGAGTTGGATGCTATCAGTAGAGGATGCGAAGAATATTTTCAGTTCAATCGGAATATACTGTTGGTTTTTATTTAAAACTCTAATACCGATAATTATATGGAAATCCAGTCTGTCTTTTGAGCTTTTATCCTTTAGAAAATGGAATAACTTTAGCTCCATAAGGTGTCTTGTTTTAAGATCTTCAGGATGGATAAGCGGTAGAATACTGTCGGTTCCAACTGAACTTCGAATAGAACTTGATTTTTCTTCAGCAACACCAAAGTATAAGGACAATCCTCCGTGATACACATATTTTTCTTTTGATTTTAAATCGGTAAGAACTGCCGTGGAGTTTTGCAGGACTGAAAATATAAATGCAACATGCCTGTATTTTTCCAGTGACATTTTAGGATCAAGTTCGCCTTTAAACGTTTGGTCAAAAAGGATATCTGAAACCTGATCATCAGTTGTTGAAAAAATGGTCATTTTTTACTATTTTTTAGGTTTTAAGCCCTTTTTATCTTTGTCAAAATTACTAAATCTATGGTAATTTATCCCTTGTCATTAATAATTTTAATAAATAAAAATATGAAACAAAAAATTGTAAACTTTTGTCTAACCACTAATATCTGGATATATTTAATTCCGTTATTATCCATCTTCAGTGTCATGACTTTTTTTATCATTCCAAATCTGCAACAACAAATAGGCGGGGGAGAGTTGTTGGACACGAAATTTAGCGGATACGGGTTAAATGATGTTAATAGTCTCATGGAACAGTTGGGTAAGTCAGGACGATCTACTTACCTTTATCTTGAGCTTTTCGGAGATTTGCCTTTTATCATATTTTATGTCATCACATTTACAATTTTCATTGTAAGGCTGCTTGAAAAAAATAAGACTAAATCCCAGATTTTATTCTTAACGACTTTTTTACCGCTCCTGGTCGGAATTTTTGATTGTCTTGAAGATGTTGCGGTTATAAAGATATTACTAACTTATCCTATCATCGGTTCAAAAACTATTTATTTTTGTTCATCCATCACGACCTTAAAGGGCTACTTCCTTACTTTTACCATGTTTTCTCTATTGTTGAATCTTATTATTTTCGTACTCAAGAAAATAAAAGGGTAAGCTGCCATCTTTTGTGTCTGATGGGATATCACTTGATGCTGATTTAAAACTAAGCCCTCCCAAAATAAAATTAAAAATTAAATTTTCTGCCCCTAGAGTGGAAGATAATACATTGCCAGTTATAGATTCTATGATCCAGCCTGTGCCGCCCCACTCGAATCCATCATTTTTTTCTGACATTATCTGCTGCCAAATTGCAGCATTTTTTACGATTTTATAGGAATCTAACGTGTTACTAAAATTGTCAAAGGAATAATGTGTTCCCCGATCTGAATGAAAAATCTGGCCGGCAGAAAGTTTACGGTTTTTGATTGCCATTTTTCAGGCTGCCAAGGACATTTCTTCAGTTTTCATCCCATTATTGATACTCCAACTCTGGAAATCTTAACCCCGTCATCCAACAGTTCAGCAGCCATTCTTGGACTCCCATACAGCTGTCTTTTATCGAAGTAGACAGTCTCGCTCCCGTTCTCTGGTCTGATTTAGATTACCATTTTCCGGAAAACTACCAGATCTAAACTCTTCCGCTTATTGTTCTTTACTTGATATGCCGACTAAGTTAGCAACTCCACTATACAATGCTGTCAGACAATTATTATATTTATCATATAATTATGAAGACCCTCTATGGACGAGCTTATACGATATCCCTTCCTACACACTTTTAACCCAATTCAAAAAATTAATGCCACTACCATTAAAGAGAGATTAAGTAGAAAACCCCATCAATTATTCCTTCCTCATCGGACAGATTTCTATATGATTTTTCTCTTTACGGAAGGAAATGGCAAACATTGTGTAGATTTTCATCCGTTGTCAGTTAAACCTAAAAATATTCTTTTCATCAGCAAAGGACAGGTCCACAATTTTGATGAAAAGGAAACTTATGATGGCAATACAGTCGTATTTACAGAAGAGTTTTTTTGCAGAACAGAAGATGAACGTGCTTTTTTACACCATTCACCACTATTTAATGATCCCTTACAACTTGCTTATTTTGAAGTGGGCGAACGTTATCAAGAATTAGAAACACTGTATAATTTAATCATTGCTGAATTAAAAAGGCCCACACATCCTAATCAAGCTCAAATTCTACATAATTATCTATATAATATGATCCTTGTTGCCGAATTAGTTTATCAACCACGTAAAATTCAGGTAATTCCAAATAGACAACAGGTTCTTGTATCTGAATTCAAATCGTTAGCAAACGAATTTTTGTATGAACATTGGAGTGTAGATAATTATGCGGAAAAACTTAATGTTAGTTCACGTACACTTCAAACGGCATTCTCAGTTATCGAAGGCATTTCCCCAAAACTATGGCTGAATGAAAGATTATGCTTAGAAATAAAACGTCTGCTTACATTTGAATCGAAGACAATCAATGAGATTTCATTTTTATTGGGTTTTAAGGAAGCTTCTTATTTTGTCAAGTTCTTCAAAACCCGTACGGGTATTACACCGTCAGAATTTAGGAAAACCAGGCAGTTTTAATTTCTGATTTTTACCATACTTATTCCTATAAGTGTAAGTATTAAAAGAACGAGCCTTTTTAATTTTGATTGATGTAAAACTTATCTTAAATAAATCAATGAAAAAAATAAACGTTGATCTGAATTCGTTGGGAATTTCGATCGTGATATTTTCGTTATGTGCTTTTGTGATGACACATGCATTCGGATTATTAACTTCCGAAGAATCCCAAATTTTGAAGTACCAAAATATTGTGTCTAAAGAACCAATAGATTATATGTCAAAAAATATTTTGTTGGCCTTTAGACTTGTTGGTCTTTTGTTGCTTTCTAGTGGATTAATTTTCTTTTGCTCTTTTGTGAAAATGGAATTTAAGAATTTTCACAATCCAGTAATATTGAAATGGGGAATTTTAATCGCAATTATTTCAGGAATGCTATATGGAGCTTTAATGCGGATCGTAGGAAATCAACAGGGAGCAGCGCTGTTATTTTTTTTCGATATGCTTTTATATCTTTTACTGTTCTTCATTGAGCGTTACAATCCGAAGACAAATACTTTTTTCAGATCATTCATGTTATTACCTTTATATCTGATATTATTTTATACTATGGGCCTTCCTGGCTGGGCCAAATTATTTGGTGGTCCAATGGTAATCGAACGGTATGTTAAGATGTTTAAAAATAGCTTTGTTGCAGATTTGCCCGGTGGTACTCCATTGATGATATATGGTTTAGGGCTTCTTGAAATGTTGGTCCCTTTATTTTTGATTATTAGTTTGCTTAAATTAGAATTCAAGGTGTCTTCTAAAAAAAACTGGCTAAATTACGCAATGCTAACGAGCATATTTACTTTTGGTATGTTGTGTTTTGGTTTAGCAATTTTATATAATTTTGCCGGTTCAGTAAACCTTGTATTTTATCCAATTTTTACGCTACTGGTCCTAATCTGTGTTAATAAATTAACTGTTTAACAACTAAATCGTTGATTATGATATGAGTTGAACTGTGCATGTTTGGAAATAATTCTATTAAGGTAATTATCATATTCCGAAGTGACTACTACAGTTACGATAGATATCGGAATTAAGCAATCAAAAACGAAATGAAATGGTTGAGTTTGTTTATTTTTAAGTGTTATATTAAAAAAACTCGTGATGAATAAAATAATCGATAAGGTGGCTTTGATTCATATTAAAAACAATTGTGTTCTCAGCACCCTTTCCCAATCAAAAAACAAGCTTTACTTTCCAGGTGGAAAAAGAGAAAACAACGAATCAGATATAGAATGCCTTAAAAGGGAAATTTTAGAGGAGCTTAATGTTCATATATTGGAAAACACTGTGAAATTCTTTGGAAGTTTTGAAGCCCAGGCTGATGGCCACGAGCCGGGAGTTTTAGTACGAATGTTATGCTATTTCTCCGATTTCAGTGGAACATTAAAGGCTTCTAATGAAGTTGAGTCATTTGAGTGGATAAAATATGAAGATAGATATAGAACGTCTGCAGTGGACATACTTATATTGGAAGAATTGAAAAAGCAGCGCTTAATAGATTAGTTTGTAATGTGTTGAAGCCGATAATACCTGAATATGCAGCATAAAACCTTCGTTAATATAAGGTTACTCTTTGTTTGAATATCGATCTTATCTGAAAATTCCTCAAATAGTAACCTTTTCCCGGAAGTCTCAAATTTAGCTTGATTGAAGAGTCTTCTGTAAATTTTATGACATCAGTTGTTAAAGGTGGCGATATCTCCCAATCCTGTAGTTCATATTTTTTCTGATATTCCAGGATAGCTTGATATTGGGAGGGTCTTAAAGGATATTTGAATCGATTTCGGCTGAGTTTTATAACTTCATCGACGTGATGGACTTCTTTTGCAGCACTGTTTATTTGGATTTTACGAGTGTTTGTCCGATAGGTATGTGTTATTGAGAATGCTTAAAAAAGAACAACAAGTTTTGTTAAAAGCATAGAATAAATAATTTTTATATAGTATCTAGCTGCATAGAATCCTGCTTCTGTTTGGCACGGTCGTAGGCCTTGTTTAAAAGAATACATGCGTAGCCTACGTCCTGTTTATTTTTAAGGTAAAAGCTTATCCAGCCTGAATTTTTAAATACATGATGGTCTTTAATTTTTCCTTCAGTCATTAACGAATTTTTTAGTTCTGTATTTAATAAGATGTCCAATAAACCATTACTATGTACATGTGCAAACTCTTTTCCCATATAATTAAACTCAATCCCACCATATTTATGTACCCCAATGGTAGTTCCGGGCATCTGCGTCACATTTTCTTCCAGATCATCAATCCAATCCAGTAATTCAGGTTTCGTTAAGAACATCCAAAATCTCATGAGACTATCAAATATAATGGCGAATAAAGGGATGTCCTTTAAAAAACCGGCTCTTTCTACCACAAAAGGAAACATAGGCTATCTCTCGCTTAGTAATTTAATATGTTTCATGACTCTAAAATGGACATTTCTAGTGATACTTTCTGCCCATAGATCGTAGTACCAGGTAGGGAAGACATGAAGGTTATACCAACTGTTCCCAATAAGAGTAGTGGTGCCGTTTCCATTGTCCTTTAATATAAATTCGCCTCTTTTTATATCTATATGTCCCATAATTTCAGGGTCTTTGGGTTGATCAACGATATCAAAGATTAGGTTTTTATTGATGTCAAATTTTACAATCTTCTCATCGAAAATATATCCATTGCTAAAAATACATTTTCGGTTTGCACCCAGTCTATGCTCACTTACCGTTGTGGCCATGGGGCTCGGCATCCCAATTTTAAAGAGCCAATAGTTTTCCTTTTGGGATATTGGATCGAAGGCGACCACGTGTTGCCATACCTCTTCTGGACTTGCCTGAATCAACAGCTCATCAGAAACCATATTTTCGTGATGATGGTCGCTCAAGGAGTCAACAATAAAAATCCCCATTAATAAGCTTACAATGCTTATATTCAATTTTTGATTTCTCTTTTTAAACATAGCCCTTCCAATAAAGGCACCAGAGATGACAAAGCCAGAAATAAGAGGCGAAACAATCAGTAGACAAATAAAGCCCTCACCTAAGAAGAAAAAGCTCATTAAAATGGCGATAAGACCATTCAGGATAGAATATCCGGTTATTTGTTTTCCCCTTATCCCCGTGTCTTTCCAAAACCAAGCCGTGATAATACCCATTAACATTGGAATAATCACAAACTCTGAAAAAACAAGTATACCAGTATCCTTAGGCGCCAATGAAGATTGAATACCAATGATTAGGAAGGCGAAAATGTTGGCTATCAAAATTCCTTGAAGTATTTTGGAATTTAGCACTTTAAATAATTTTTTATTCAAACTCATCCTATTTGATCGTTTATTTTGGTATACTATAAATGTAATTCCCTAATAAGAATTTCAATAAATGACTCGGTAAGCATTCTGAATCAATTCGTTAAATTTAGTTCTGCCTTTTCACAGATTCATCAATAAGTTTCATTAGATGATCGACAGCCTTACCTACTTCCTCTTTCTGCACGACCAATGTCTTTTTTTCTAGCCCCGGAGGAAGAGAAATCTTGCCATTAAATTCTGGAAGAAACAATTTAATTTTTTCCTGATCCATTTTATTGAAATTAAAAAAAGTCCATTTTTTGGTTTCGTCTTCTTTTAGCGCTAATAAATTAGCTGAAGTGATCGCCATTTTGTCTTTTTCAGGCATGGACATTACCAATACTTGAGGAATAAAGCAATACGCTATCCCGTCAATTTTTGAGACATCCATATCGACATAATTGATCATGGAATCAATTTTAACCCCGTATTTTATAAGAGAAGAATAGAGTTCCTTGGTCAGTTTTGTTGCTTGATCTATCCCCCCCATGCTTTCAATTATGCGGGGCGATGTTTGACTTATAATACCTTCGATATCTCCGGAAATAGATGCTTTTGTCATGATAGACAGTGCTTCCCTGAGCTGCGGATCTTTTTGAGCAGAGCTTGTATGATGAAAAATAGTTAATAGCGTAATTAATAAAAATACTCTTTTTCGCTGGATGTATTTAAACTGGTTGAACCAATTGTTGCTTTGCATAATGGAAAGAGGTTAATTTCCATTGAATTTACAGGTTTTTATTTACAAATCAAATTTAGATAAGTGTCTCCGTATTCCACACATAATAGCGTGCTTTCCCAAGAATAACTGTATAGGCTAAGTAGTCTGTTTTGATTACGGTAATATGTTACATTGTGAGTGAAACAATCGAAATATATCGATATTACAGCAGATTATGGCTTAAAAAAAGTTTTTGGATCAGATACCAATAAAGTTCTTCTCATCGCTTTCTTAAACGAACTCTTCAGGGGGCGCAAGTTTATTGCTGATTTATATTATAACAAAAATGAGCATGTTGGCGATATAGAGGATATCGGTACCGTTATTTTTGATCTGACTAAAGAATAGGCTACACTTAGTTACGGACATTGAAACTCTTTGTTAAAGCAGCCTTTCTGCTGTTGCGCTTTATGCCCAAAGTGCATAAGCTTCTCGCTGAATTTTTTATAGTTTAAGACAGGAGCATTGCTAACATTCATGTTTATCAGATAAACAAAAGACCTCCCGTCATTGCTAAGAAAAAGCTTCCTAATCCATGAATCAAAAAGATTAGAAAATGAAAAATCACATCTAATATAAATAATTTATATTTTGTTCTTTTAGCCGCCAAAATTCCCAATTCAAGCAAAATTTCGATAAATAATGTCCCCCAAGAAATGGCTAAAATTACAGGAGGAAAATTACCATCTGTAAGTATTTCGGTCACATTCCATGAAGTTTGCCATTAGCGATGTGACTGCGAATTCTGATCTCTTCAATTTCATCATTTTAAAAAAAGTACTACTGTTGATCACTCCATTTTTTGAGACGGTTCTGTTGGTACATTTTCCTTTTTCATAAAAAGATTCTATGTCCGAACCGTCATCTGGAACCCAATTATAAGTGCCAGAGTAAAGACTGTCCAAGTTATCTCCTAGAGGTATTGTGGTTGAGATTAATAAAGCATTATTACATTGAGATAGGGCATAATTTACCTGATTTAATTTAGAAGTTTTAAATAGCTCAATATTATTCCATAGTGCTCGGCTTCGTGAAAGTTAGCAGCCTGAAGTGCTTGGAGGTGATTAGTTATGGTGATGCCAATTGGTAAGCTAAAGGCGGTGTATTTAACAAATATGCCCGATTCTAGATCTTTACTAAGTTGATTTACTGTATAAAGTAGTAAATGCTTTATTTCATCAACGTCCGGAATACTGTTCCATGTATGTGGCGAAGTTCCGATTTTGAACGTTTCCATAAATTCCTGTGATATATGCATTGGTAGCCCACTACGCATATACATATGCCTCTGTTGAGATGATACAGTGACCAATTTGCCAAACTATATTATTGTTAAAGTTTTCAGGGATTTTAAATAATATTTTGTTGTCAACTGTTTCTATTAATTGAAGCAATCTGGTTCTGCTAGCTTTAAAAATTTCAAATTCAAATAATTCGTTGGTCATATTATAAATCAATTTAATAAAATTCAATACTGCCTATTCCAAATCTACTATAAAGTTGGGATATGGTCAGCTTCAGCAATACAATGGTATCGTCCATTTTTTTGCGCTACCGTTGCAGGAAGCACACCCTCGATAACCTGGATATTTCTGTAGCAGAGATTTCAATGGAGTGTGCATAATTAGCCGCATCTAAATCAAAATCAAATTTTTCAAAGATAATTGTGCCTTTTGTAGAATTAGATGTTGTATTAAAATTTTTGGATGTTGGGTAGTGCACCGGATCGTCATCTTATTGACAGATCATAAAAAATAGTTGACGTCTTTTATTTAGCACTTTCCGAAGTGTAATTTTGTTTGTCAATTTTTCCATCCGATCGTCGAAAAGCCAGCATATTGTGCAGTATTTGGCGACTGAACTAGAGATTTCTGCGAAATATTTAGCAAGCCTGTCAAAGCATGTTAGCGGACTTTAACACAGTACATTCAAGAGCAACTGATAGAAACAGCCATAAAGAAACTTTCTACAATAGCATTGTCCGTATGCGAAGCGGTGTTTGAATTAGGCTTTGAACATTCGCAATCATTCAGTAAATTGTTTAAAAGTAAAGCGCAATTATAGTTTAGGACCTAGCTTAAATACAGCCTCTTTGGATTAAAATTGCCGAAGTTACCTGGTGATTTTTCAAAAACGTTATTATTAAAAAATGAAATCAAAACTACCGCTAAAAATAATTCTTACCATTTTTTTAAGCTTTACTACTTACTATATTCTTTTTTTTAACTTCAAGCCTATTAAGGTTGGACTCGACAAAATTACCCAAGAGGGATTAATTAGCTATATCCTAACATATTTTATAATCGGAATTCCGATTTTTGCGGGAACTTTTTTAATTGACAGGGGGAGAAGTATCCTTAAAAATCTTGGCCTATTATCGAATATTTATATTGGCATCTCAACAAGTTTATTGTTTGCTTGTCCTATGTTTATCGGCGGATTTCTTTATTTCAAATTCAACAAAGAGATTCATTTTGAAAATTTAATAGCAGGGACTGTTGTTGCTGGTTTTATGGAAGAGCTTTACTTTAGGGGCTTTTTATTTGGACTATTATTTCGAAAGACCAACTTAGGTTTTATACCATCTATAATATTGGGTGCTTTAATTTTCGCTTTAGGACATTTATACCAAAGTAAGGACATAGGTGAACTATTGGGGATTTTTATGATTACCTTTTCAGGAGCAATCTTTTTTGCCTGGCTATTCGTAGAATGGGGCTATAATTTATGGGTACCTATTTTGACCCATACCTTCATGAACTTATGCTGGGAATTATTTCAGGTTGACGATTCTGCACTAGGTGGTAAGACAGCAAATGTTTTCAGAGGCATAACTATTCTAACAGCCATAATATTTACAATTTGGTACAAGAAGAAAAGAAATAAGAAACTAATAATTAACAGACAAACATTACTACTCAAAAAGAGAAACGATAAATAGCGAAATTTGCCAAATCGTGGCTAATAATTTTCAATTCAGGTTTTAACCTTTATTGAAAGCTGCATTTTAACTGAATCTTGGGATTCGATTATTATCATCTCGGTTCATACCTAATAAGTACAAGACCTGGCCGAATTGTAAAAACATTGGCAAAAAACATTAAGCAGTATGCATTTTTTGATTATTCGGTAAACGAGGCTTTGTTGTTATCAGAAAAAGAAGAAAATACACTTAATGGCATTATTGAAAACATACGACAGGAATATCATTCCAACGTTGATAAGTTTAGCAAACAAATCATTTGTTCACATGTTGAAAGTTTGCTTGGTTATTCGGAACGATTTTACAACCGTCAGTTCATTACAAGGGGAAAGGCCAATCATCAAATTTTGGAACGTTTGGAAAACCTGTTGACAGAGTATTTTAATAGCGATGACTTGGCAATTAAAGGTCTGCCATCTGTTCGATATGTTTCGAAAGAACTGAATCTCTCGCCAAGCTACTTAAGTAGCTTACCGCGAACAGTAACCGGCCAAAGCACACAGCAACACATACACGATAAATTGATAGAAAAAGCCAGGGGAAAACTCTCTAACACAAGCTTATCAATAAGTGAAATCGCTTACGAATTGGGATTTGAACATTCTCAATCGTTCAGTAAACTCTTCAAAACGAAGACAAAAACGAGTCCTCTGGAGTTTCGTAAACAGATAAATCTCAGATAACAAGTCAATACTATTCAAAATTTTGTATTGTAAGGGTAAAACTGCATGTTAAAGAATGCATGCAAACCTTTAGCATGTATTTACATATAGCCAATAGTAACTATTAAAAATTAGAGAATTTGGACCTGAATTAGTTTATGTTTAGAATGATGTCATTATCAACGTATTATTAATTAATGATATTTTTCAGTTGATGATAACTAATGTCACGATTGAAAGAAAATTTTAGATAATTTTTTTACTGGCATGCATTTCAGTAAATTTGATGTATAACATAAACTTTAAGTAAGAATGGAAAAGTATAATTACGGGGTCATTGGCCTGGGTGTAATGGGAAGAAATCTGCTTTACAATATTGCCGATAATGGTTTCTCTGTCGTAGGATTCGATTTAGATGAAGAAAAGGTAATAGAACTTCGTAAAGGAGTGGCTTCAGGTACAAAGGTTGTTGGAACTGTTTCTCTAGAGGAATTTGTGTTGAGTTTAGACAGTCCGCGAAAAGTTATTTTGATGGTTCCTGCAGGCAAACCGGTTGATGCTGTTCTTGAAAGCATAACACCACTTCTGAGCCCAAAAGATATTGTCGTTGATGCGGGAAATTCTTATTTCAAAGATACCGAGAGACGTATAGCTGATTTAGCTTCTAAAAGCCTCCATTTTATGGGAATGGGAGTTTCTGGAGGAGAGCAGGGCGCAAGAAGAGGACCAAGTATTATGCCAGGTGGAGATTTGGAAGTTTTCAAATTGGTGAAGCCTATGCTGGAAGTTATTTCAGCAAAAGTAAAGGGGGAGCCCTGCACCGCTTATATGGGGAAAGGAGCTGCAGGGAATTATGTTAAAATGGTTCACAACGGTATTGAATATGCCATCATGCAATTAATCAGTGAAGCATACGATTTACTGAGAAAAGGAGCTAATCTTAACAATAAACAATTGTATGAAGTTTTCCAAAGATGGAATGAAGGCGAGATGAATTCTTTCCTTATTGAAATAACAAGAGATATTTTCCAGCAAAAAGATGATGTAACAGACGGTTTTCTTGTCGACAAGATTTTAGATAAAGCAGGAGCAAAAGGAACCGGAAAATGGACCTCCCAGGAGGCTATGGAAATTGGGGTGTCTATTCCAACAATCGATATTGCTGTAACATCAAGAATTTTATCCGCTTACAAAGATGAGCGAGTGAAAGCTTCTCAATTATATGCTAAAGAAGAAGTAAAAACTCCTGAAAATACAGAATTGTTCATCAAAGAGGTGGGGGATGCGTTGTATTTATCTACTTTAATCAGTTATGCTCAAGGTTTGGCATTATTGGTAAAAGCTTCTGAAGAATATCAGTTTGAAATTCCGTTAAAAGATGTTGTTAAAATCTGGAGGGGTGGATGTATCATCCGTTCGGTTTTATTGGAAAAATTTTACCTGGCTTATTCAAAATACGAGAACTTATCTAATATTTTATTGGATCAGGAAATTTCAGAAATTGTAAAAGATAAAATTTCTTCATTAAGAAAAACAGCTGCTTTTGCTGTATCAAACGGAATTCCAAGCTTAGGAATTCAGTCAGCTCTAGGGTATTTCGAAGCTTACACCACAGCATCTTTACCTGTAAACTTGCTTCAGGCGCAACGTGATTATTTTGGTGCACACACTTACCAAAGAACTGACAGAGAAGGAGTCTTTCATACGTCATGGCAAAACCCAAATAACTAAATCCTAACAATGAGTGACAACACAATCCTGCATCCCACAACGATCGTTATTTTTGGTGCAACAGGGGATTTGGCAAAAAGAAAGCTTTTTCCTGCCTTTTACAATTTATATATCGATGGCAGAATGCCAAAAGGGTTTAATATTTTAGCTTTGGGAAGAGCCGAAAATACGGATGAAAAATTCAGGGCTTATATTAAAGAAAATCTGGAGAGTTTTTCCAGAAAGACTGTAATCAAGGAAGAGTGGGCTGGTTTTCAGGCCCACATCAGCTATTTTCAGCATCAGCTTGATGAAGAAAGCTCTTATCAGAATTTATATCAGAAACTGGAAAATTTTGATAATGTGTATGGAATGAGAGGAAATAGACTGTTCTATTTGTCGATTGCACCAAACTTTGTATCGGTCATTTCAAATCATCTTAAAAATACGTCAATAGCATCTGATCCAGCAACAGATCGAATTATTATCGAAAAACCTTTTGGTCACAATAAAGAATCTGCCATTGAGCTAAATAATCTTCTTTCGCAAACTTTCCAGGAAGAACAGATTTATCGTATCGATCATTATTTAGGTAAAGAAACCGTTCAGAATATTTTAGCGTTCAGGTTCGGAAATTCAATTTTTGAACCTCTTTGGAATCACAGACATATAGAATCGGTGCAGATTACGGTCGCTGAAGAAGTAGGAGTGGAAACAAGAGCCAGTTTTTATGAGCAGACAGGAGCTTTGCGCGATATGATTCAGAATCATCTTTTGCAAATTCTTTGTATGGTTGCTATGGAACCTCCGGCTTCACTTGAATCGGGTGAGATCAGGGACCGTAAAGTTGATGTTTTAAAATCCATCCGTAGGATTTCTCCCGAAAAAGTAGATTATTATGCGGTAAGAGGACAGTACGGACGAGGCAAAGTAAATGGGCTAAAAGTAAATGGTTATCGCCAGGAAGAGGGAATTGCTCATGATTCCAATACGGAAACATTTGTCGCTATTAAGTTTTATCTGGATAATGAAAGATGGGAGGATGTTCCTTTTTATGTTCGTACCGGGAAGAAGATGAAAGAAAAGCATTCTTATATAACGATCCAGTTTAAGCCACTTCCAAATTCTACGTTTTCAGAAAGCACCTCGCTTCTGTCGGCCAACCGATTGGTTATTAATATCCAGCCACAAATGGACATCAGATTGCAGTTTATGTCTAAAAAACCAGGCTTGTCTTTAGAGCTCAAACCTGTGGAAATGATTTTCGATAATTTTGCCTGTCAGACCGATACGCCCGAAGCTTATGAAACGCTTTTATTGGAAGCACTCGTGGGAGACCTTACACTGTTTATGCGCTCCGATCAGGTAGAAGAAGCTTGGGATGTGATAAAAACGATTCAGGAAACCTGGGAAAAAACCAAAGACCCATCTTTCCCAAATTATGCTTCGGGAAACTGGGGACCTGATGACAGTGATGCACTGGTAGAGCGGCAGGGACATCAGTGGGTTTAAAATCTAATTAAAAGAGAATGAATATTACGATATTTGATAACCTGGATGCTTTATATAAAAAAGCAGCAGATACATTTGTTGAGCTTTCGAAAAAAGCAATCCAGAAGCATGATAAATTTGTGGTTGCCTTGAGTGGAGGCTCTTCACCGAAAGCCATTTTTAGTTTATTAGCTACGCCCGAGTACGCAGATAAAATAATTTGGAACAAAATATATTTTTTTTGGGTAGATGAAAGATGGGTTCCTCTTGAAGATGAGAAAAGTAATTTTAAGATGACTTGGGAAGTACTTTTGAGTAAGGTACCAGTCAATAAAAATCAGATTTTCCCCATGTATAAAGAGGGAGTTGAGCCTGAAAATTACGCTAAAGAATACGAAACTCAAATCAGAAATATTTTGGGAGCTGACGGTATTTTTGATTTCATCCTTTTAGGAATGGGAGATGATGGCCACACAGCTTCTCTGTTTCCAGGTGAAAAGATTTTACAAGAAAAAGAAAAATGGGTTGATGCCTACTATCTAAAGCCACAGGCAATGTTCAGAATTACTTTGACCGAACCTATTATCAATAAAGCCGAAAATATTCTGATTGTTACCTTTGGTAAATCCAAGAAAAACGCTTTGAATGAAGTTCTTAATGGCGTCTATAATCCTGAACTATATCCGCTGCAGTTAATTGAAAAGAAAGCGGGAGTCCAGATTTTCACCGATAAAGAAGCTGGAATTTAATGTCATTTAACTCTAGTTGGCTTCTAGTCAAAAAAGGCTCCCTTATTGATTAATAAGAGAGCCTTTTACTTGAAAAAATAGAAGGTTCGTAACCAGTCATTGGTTTGGAAATATTGCTGGCAACGTTTCAAGGCTTGACGATGCCGGACAATCGAAGCACAAATCTTCAATTTTGTGCAAAAGTTCAATTAAATAACCTTCGCAGATAAACTGACAAAAATGCGCAATCAAATTTGTTCATCCGGCTTGTGGCAATACCTTGTTGGCAGATTTTTTTTAATTGCCTTTGGTCGGTTGAACACCATTAGCATCAGCTTTGGAACTTTTTGCGAGATAGTTTAATACATCACGTTTAAAATTTTCTGTTACAAATATCTGTTGAACTGTATAGTTGAAATTTTTATCAATTCCTTTGGAAAAATTGCTGATAAATTTTTGTTTATGTTTCTTGTCAAATGAGTCAAATATAAATGTCAATTTTGCTGAATTTTCGTCTAGTGTTTCAATATTAATTTTCCATCTAAGTGTCCCCTCCTTAGAAAAAGACTCGTTAATAACCGGTTTTATTGGATGTTTAAGTGTCTCAGCACTAAATTCCCCTTTGAATAGCATTAATAAGTTGGTCTCAAAAGATTTTTCTTTGATTGTTTTCTGATATTTATTCAAATTTGTTACGATTATAGCAGATTTGTAATTTTTGTTTTCGGTAAAATAAAGTGTGGTAATATTATTATTGTGAGTGATAGAATCTATTTTAGTTTCCGTCAGCTCATAGTCAGTCAGATAATGAAGGTTAAAATTATCAAAATATCTTACAATTTTTTTTACAGGCAATTGTATTGTTTCTGTTTGATTGTTATTGCGAATTTCCTGTCCGTACGAAAATGAACTTGCGAAAATTATTAGTAGGCAATTGATAATCTAAAAATAAAATATGAATTGTTTTTCATTTTTTTAGTGTTTGGATAAAATTTCTGTTTAGGCTTGCCGAAGGCGGGGAAACCGAAGCCGAAACCTTCAACTAATATAAAAGATTGCATGATTTTAAATTTTCACATTTCTGCCAACGTTATTAAAAATGAAACAAGCTTTCACCTATACAAGCACTTTGACTTAAGATGTATTGGCAATTGTTCAAATGTAAAAATATTAATTTTTGCAGAGTAGACCATTTACAATTCGTAGAGGATCGTCTAAAATTCGTTAAAAAGAATGTGATTCAATTAGTTTGGCTGATGCAAAACCATTGTTAGTGGTGGTTTTATTCATTCAGCTCGGAGTTTGTTGATTCTTTTTCTGAATAATAACAATTCAAATGCTGTAAAAAATAGATAAATTGTCGAAAAAACTACCAGATTTCTGAATAAAGTAACAGTGTCATCGTATAATATATTGTCCGATACACTTTCAGGAACTAACCGAAGAAACTTTTGAAGAGCATCGAAATGAAAATAATGTCCGCTTTTTTTACGACTACATCGACGAAAATATTAATCGATTAAATCGAAAAAATAGGACTAACAATAGTTTGCGACAACTTAGTATAGCACTCGAAAAAGTTTGGAATTTAGAAACAGAAGAAGATAGGAGCAGTAGACTTTGGGACCTCCCGGACAACTTGTTTAGGTTTTTTGTCCAGCCTGAATCCAGGGAATGTTGCCGGTTTACGAATCCTTCCGGTTTTGGTCCAGGTTGCAGATTCAAAATTAGCTACAAGTTGAGGTTTTAATCTATGCATCTTCGCGCCTTTAGTATCGAGTACTTTATTAACAAAAGGTGACTCATCAATTTCTATGGTCTGCAGCTTCCTAAGGATACCGGGCATTTACTTATCTTTAAATCCGCCGCCACTACGTCCGATGCAGATAAACTTCCCGTTTTCATAAGAGCCAAATAAATGGCTTATGAATGATCTCGCTTTATCAGATTCCGCCCAGCCACCAATGACAAATTCCTGCTGTTTTCGGGTCGGCGTCTTACTCCTCACTATCCAACGGGGTACAAAGCATCGGGGTTAAATGAGCAGGCATATTTTTCATCACACGACTTTTCTGGTAAACATATACCACAAGCCTTTAGTTGTCGAATATTAACTGTTTTGTTAATATCTCAAAACAATCAAACTGTATGTGTTTGCGCTTGTTCTATTCAAAAAACCGTTTTGTATGTCAGACAATAAAAATCAAAAGGACGCAAGAGATCGCAATCAGGTTGCAGGACGCGAATGGTATGAAGTAGATTTACATCGCAAAAGAACTTGGCGTATCTCTTCAGGAAGTCGAAGCGGCAATTGAGAAGATCGGTAATAGCAGAAAGAAATCACTAAATATCTAAAAAACAATAAGAAATGATATGACAGATAGAACCACATTTACAGGAATCCCAGTGACCAATAGCGAAGGAGTTGAAAAATATTTTGATTTCGAAGTTGGTGAGGAGGGGGAGGACCGCCAATATGCTCGCATTACTATGGACGGCTGCCAGCTGATTTTAGGTAAAGACCTGGCTTATATCAAAGGTGATCTGCCGGAGCAGTGGCATAGACCTGCCATCAGCAAATTGCTTTTTTTATTACAGGTTGACCGTAGCAAGGATGGCGCTTTGAATAACGATAAATGAAAATAGCAACCTACAACGTCAATGGTATTAATGGGAGACTAAACGTATTGCTTCGCTGGTTAAAGGAAGAGACGCCAGATATCGTTTGTTTACAGGAACTAAAAGCCCCGCAGGAACGCTTTCCCTTAAAAGCCATTAATGACGCTGGTTATAACGCTGTGTGGCATGGCCAGAAAAGCTGGAACGGTGTAGCTGTCCTTTCTAAATTTGAAATTGCCGAAGTGACAAGGGAGTTACCTGGTGATAAAGAGGATAGCCATAGCCGGTACCTGGAGGTTATAATCAACCAACTGTTAATATGCTGTCTTTATTTGCCCAACGGTAATCCTTATCCAGGGCCTAAATTCGAGTACAAATTGGCCTGGATAAAGCGATTAATGAAACGGTCAAAAGCTCTTTTAAAAATGGAAGTGCCTGTTATCCTTATTGGTGATTTCAATATTATCCCTACGGAACAGGATGTCTACAAGCCGGAAAAATATATAGAAAATGCCCTTTTTAGAATTGAAGCTCGAAAAGCTTTTAAACAGCTTATCGGCCAAGGGTGGATCGATTCAATCCGGACGCTTTTTAAAGATCAACAGGTTTATACCTTTTGGGATTATCTAAGGAATGCATATGGTCGAAATGCTGGGCTACGGCTGGATCATGTTCTTTTAAGCCCCATCGTTGCTCCGTTGCTATTGGAAGGAGGGATCGACCGACACGTTCGGGGATGGGAAAAAGCCAGTGACCATGCGCCTGTCTGGATTATATTGAAAGATAAAAAATAAATATGGCTGCTAGTAGGAGATCCAAAAATGAGTTGCTAAAGGAGGCACGATTGCAGGAACTTGAAGGTAAAACCGAAGATGCCATAAAAAGCTACAGCCAAGTTATACGCAAAGACCCATTACAGTCCGGGGCATACAATCGCTTAATGATCCTTTATCGAAAGCTAAAAGATTATAAAAAAGAGTTGGCAGTTATTAAGCAGGCCATCGGCGCATATGAAAAAGATATAAAGGACGACCAACAAACTTGGAAGAAGGCAAACCGTAAATCTGCCCGGCTTAGTCTCAGCCTGGCTAAATCAATGGGGCTTCTCAACGACAAAGACCTTCCAGTTTATGAAGATCCGCAGATCCTAGCATGGAGAAAACGGCAGGAAACGGTTCAGAAAAAAATTAAAACTCCTCCAAAACCACAAAAAAAGAAAGTTGTAGCGCGTACAAAAAAGTAAAACCAGGATTTCTACCTGATTAAGTAGAGCTTATTTGAAAACTTCCTGCTGTTCGGTATAAAAGGTTTGGCCGCGATAAGCGGTTCTATTCGATTTTTTTCTTTTTATCGTTTTCTTTTTCCTTCTTGAAATGCTCTCGCGCTCTTTTAAGCCCGGTGGCTATTGCAATACCTTCTTCAGTACCCTCTTCCAATAGCGCATTCGCAACCTCGGTCGCTTTCTCCCGTATTTTAACAGGCTGATTTTTATATGATGGTGGATAGTCTCCATTATACCAAGGCATAGTTCCTCCTTTTTTTATGGAACAATTTGCTGGTACAGATAGTTTATCATTCCTATCACTATTAGGCCGTTCGTTTTGATGTGTTATGCTCCAATAATCGGCAATTGGTTTTATAGAATTCCAGTGTTTCCTCAATAGCAGCTCATTTCATTTATCAAAGAGATTCCAACTTTTTAAGAAATGTCTGTCAGCCTGATTATCTTACCTTCCTCGGAAAACTCAAAAACAGATTTCCCTTTTAAATTTATTTCATCACCTTTGTTCAGTCCGTTCGGAAAATCCATTGCTGCAATAGCCGTGTATTTAATTGTGATTTCCGTCGAACTATAGTTATGAGTTATTGATTCGATAGACTCTTTTCCGTTCTTTCAACCTATTCTTCAATATGATCTTTCAATTCTTCTTTCAGTCGATAGAATAATTCTAATTCATACTTTAGCTGTTCTTCTTCCGAAACGACTGGTGGTAGGTGTGGTTTTGAAGGATCGAACGGGCCTTTTACAATTTCTAAATTGACCACGCTGTACAAAGTACAAGAATCTTCTTTCGGGTGTCCTTGTTGACATCACTGTACTTTTTTTTGCTGTAATTTGTCTTGGTCGTAACCATCGCCTTCCTTGAAAAAAATGAAGGTTCGTAGCCAATGCCGTCAAATACAGGTTCTTTGCTCAAATGGTTTGAAAATAATGACATAGTAATATTTTTTAGTATTTGTAATTCGTGCTATTGATTAGCTTCGAATGTCAAACTTTCCACATTTTATAAATCTTTAAGAGATAACAACATCAAAGCACATGCTGTTTCAGATAAAAAATGTTTGTGAAAAGTAGCACTCAAAGAGGGGTGAGGGAATCATGGAGCGCTTGCTAAATGGCTGTTCCCAATCCGCTTTTAAAGCAACCTTGGATGAAAAGAAGGTGGCGACAATTTTCAATAGCTATAAAAATATTGATTCGTTAAGTATCGCTTTTTTTCGCAATCAGTCCGTACGTCTATATATATCAGAGCCAACGAACAAATTGTCTAAACATATTGCTAATAAAGAGCTACCAATATATTACCTTAATTTTGGGGGCGATCAATGAATATCCTACCCACATATTTTGTAGGGTTTACTGCACAGGTGGCAAATCACTGCTGCAAATTGAAAGGCATCAACACGGATAACTATACAATAAGGTTATGATCATACAAAGAGTCAAATCACGAGCTTTTAATCCTGAAAAATAGCCCGCAGATTATAGCAGCGGTCGAATAACATAATATCGGCATCAGTCGCCCGTTGCCCTGCGTCAGCGATGCTGTGAGCGCAATCCCAGCAATTGAAATCGAAGTTAGGGTCAATTTAATCCACTTTACTTGAATAGTACTCTCGTTAAGTATAAAGAATGCCGACAGATAGCATAGCAAGGTAGGAACGGCATATATTGCGCTAAAATATAGGCATAATATCAACCAGGCTATTGATTGTACACTATCTAGCGAACCAATTAAATCAAATTTAGTATTCTGGCTAAATAATATCGAACCTAACAACAAGATACCACTCCAATGCCTAACAATATATTTCCAGTTTAAGCTCCTGGACTTGTTTGGAGCCGTCTGATCACTCGGAATCCGATATTCATCAAGCAGTTGCTGCGCTATGGATACATCGGCAGGAGCAAGCTTCCTATTCAATAGTTCTTCCACCTTGACCCATTCGATCAGGTCATGATCAGTAGATTCTACCACAGCGTCTTCAGTTGTGCAGATAAGGGAGATCAGCTGGATCGGATTCTTCTCATTATGGTGAATGGCATTTCTAAAGTGCCGTTTGATTTTTACTGTCAAATTTAATTCTTCGATCAGTTCACGTCGCAATGATTCCTCATAAGATTCTGACGCTTCCACTTTTCCGCCCGGGAATTCCCAGTAACCGCATAACGATTTTTCTGGTTTTCTTCGGCAGATCAAGACCAGATCATTTTTGAATATAATTCCGCAGACAACTTTTATGATAGCCATAAGCTTTGGGTAATTAAAGTGATATTTTAGCTCACAGCAACTACAGTTGTTCTTCTCGGAGGCAATCTTGCACTAGAAATAATCGGTCGTTGCAGTTCACTCTTCTCTGTTACCTTTTTTGGATTAAGGTAAATCTTTTTTTCTTTACTTTTAATGGTTGTATGAGATTATTATCGACCCATCGAATTCGTTTAGCCTATCTATTTGTAATAAACTAACAAATCTTTTTAAAACTAAATACGATTGGCCTTTGTCCTTATATTGGAAATATTTTGGGGTGGTTTGAAAAAATCTGAGAATATACCCATAGAACCTGATCCAGGTAATGCTGGCGAAGGAAGAAATGTTTCCTGGGGTTTTGGTTTCGGCCAAAACCCTTGTTGTTTATTAGAATTACAAACTTAATTGTTTGCCCTTTAACTGTCAGATTACATCGAAACTATTTCAGCTGAGTACTGCCCCACTATAAAACCCTTTTTTCAAGGATAATGATATCGTCTTCATTACTTATCTTCTGAAAACCCAATTTTTCAGCAAATTTCAATGCTTTAAGATTCGTTATTTCCGTCTTTGCTACCAATACATTTACCTGGTACTTTTCTTTTGCTACTGCTATCAACAACTCAAAAGCTGCAGACATTATTCCTTTTCCCCAATATTCGGGCAGCAGGGCACCACCAATCTCAATTTTCTTTTCTTCCTGATTCCAGTGGTGTAAGGCGCAGTCACCAATAACTATATTCTCATTTTCCACAGTTTGTATACTGTAGAGTTCCTCACAAAGAGATAGAATATGTTCTGTAAACTGTACCGGATTCATATACTCCTCATCAGTTGTCCGATCCTTGTCGGCTGATTCATCTCCAAAGTACAATTGATAAAATGACTCAGCATCTTTCACAGACATTTCTTTCAATATGATCTTTATATGGTCTCCATCCGATTTCATGACCTCCATAGATTATAATTTTTATGTTTATTTATCAATAACTGCTGATCGAAGCTCTTTCAGTTCCCCCAATACGATATTCAGATCAGTATCTTGTTGGCGTGTTCTATTATCGCACAGGTTACTTGCAGCAGTGAGGTCTAAAGTTAATGATTATCTTGGTTGAAGCAATCGGTTGTAAATAGAGTAATATATACAAAAAGATTACTCAGTCAATGTTTTATGGTATGTTTGGAGATAAATTAATTCTTTTGTTTATTTCATTTTTTATATATTTATTTGAATTAAAGTATATGTATAACAGTTTTCTTAATTAAGCTATGCTTTAGTTCAACGTGAAGTCTATTTCGATTCCTAGCTCCTTAAGCACCTTGTTTTTTTCCGTAGCCAATTATATTATGATTTCTACATCTTTTTAATATGGGATTTAATCCAAATTTAATTCGAACTATTGATGTTGAAATGCGCCCTTTAGATATTGATGCATTACAGTATCCACGTAACTTGTCTGTGGATATCAGTTAGAAAATTTAAAAAGATATGAAAAGGTTTATCATTATTGCATTTTATGTTATCTTTTTTCAATACTGTTTTGCTCAATCAATAACAGATATAGGTAGAGTATATATAAACCAAAAGAATGGCGAATACAGTACATTTCTAAAAGAAGACACACAGGTAGATAGTGTCATTATTGTATACAAAGACCGTCTCCCTGTTTCTTTGCGTTTTTATTATTTAGATAGTGTAAAACGCGCTGTTGAAGATTTTTATTACCTAGATTTCCCTGGCGATCGTTATCTACTGAACTTGGCCTTCGGGAAGCTTAATATTCCTGAATGTCCAACAGTAACATTAATACCTCCACCGTATAGAAAGGAAATCCTAAAAAAAAGAAAAGTAGATACTCATGCAAAATTCTATCGTGACTCGGTTAGATACGAGGCAATAATAACTGAAGTAGAAAGTGATCCTTCTGTTAGAGAACCTACAATGGTTACATTTTCAGCGAATTATTACCAAGGAAGTAAAAAACTACAGCAGGATTTTAGCGCTTTTATGGAGACTTTGGGAAAAAGTAAAATACCTAAAAATGGAAGTGTATTTCTATTCCAGGGTCTTGTAAAAGAGGATGGGAGCCTAGGCAATGTTAAAACGATTATTGGTGATAATAGTATCTATGGGGACCTATTAAAAAAGTGGTTAGTCAATTTAGGGAAACCATGGAAGTCTGCTACACAAGGTGGTAGACACGTGAAAAGTAATATAGATATTTTTGTAGAAGTAAAGGGAGAACATGCCCAAATTTCTACATGTGGTTATAACAGAAATCCTAAATCATACAAGAAAACGAACTAAAACGCCACCTATATATGAAATTGATTTGCTGCTTTCTAGTTATTTTTATTTGTTTTAATACAGCTTTAGCCCAAAAGAAGGTCCATTTTAGGAATAAACATGTGCGGAAAGATATTGCAAAGATATTTGAAAATTATCCTGATGTAAATGGTTTTCAAATAAACTTTCGAAATGATACCGCCGAATCAATTTATATACTTGGGAAAATTGAGGATAATATATTGAAAGGCTCAAAATATAAGACTTATTATTCCCTCAAATATGCTGGCGATCTATTTTTTTTGAAAAAGAAATATTCTCTTATCGAGAAATTGACAAAAAATAAAGAATTGGTGAATTCTATTGATAGGCAGAGCAGTAATTTTATTTTAAGCGTGGAGGCTCAGTCAATTTCTATAAAGCCTCTCTTTGACGGGTCAGTCTTTTGTGGATTTAGACATTCATCTCAGTTGAAATTTCAAAGAAAACTAAATGCTAATTATAAGGAAACCATAGTTCCATCTGGTGATTCTATTCTGATTCTTCAAGCTATTGTAAACAGAGATGGTAGCCTTGGGAAAAAAATGCTATTGCATGGAGATGAAGACGACAAATTATATAGTTATATATGTGATAATTATCAGGACTATAATCAAGAAAACAAAGCTAACCTAAATACGAAGGGATTGTTTTTGCCATATCGATCAGGAGGAACACCTTTTACCAGCATTATAGAGATCTTTGTACGCTTAAATCCTGATAGGACATTTAGCGTCAGTGGGAGTGGTAGAGAAAGAAAGCTTCGAATTAAGGATTATAAAGAAGATCCGAACGATCCTCTGCAGCTATTTTAATAATATTACAGAGCATTATAAACTCTGATAAGCAATTAATCCTGGCAATACGCAATCTGTAGATCCTTGGAAGAGGGATGCCGGTTCGAGGAAGATTGTAGCTGTAAAGACCGGAAGCCAGCGCTTTGTTTACAATGATTATGGTAACGAACTATTAATGGAGGAGTATAAATTGACTTCAGCTAAAAAAATAACGGTAACCGCTTATAAGGCTGTTGGCGTAAAGGAAAACGGAACTTTACGTCCGGCTACAGCTGCAGAAGGTTCGAATTGTCTGGGATGGGCTTTGACTGGTGGAGAATATACTTTTATTGATGATCCTGCTACAAATAATATTGACGAGGGAATGGTAACTCGGGTAGGATTAAAAGCTGGTAAGATAGCGGCTGACTCAATTATTGTTTTTCGGGCTACGGTAATAGCAGGAGAGTCCCGTAATCAGGATAAATTACAAATGGACGAATTAATTTATGGCAAAGAGACGTATTTCTCTGATATTGTACGTAAGGTTTTGAATGATACAAATAATAAATCCAGTATGCCAGGGCATTCGAATTGGGCTGCGGCAACAAATGCTAGCGCAAGGCCGCAAACAACACGTATCAAAATTTTTGCTTGGTTAAAACCTAATGGACAGGTTGAGTTAAAACTTCCATCCAAATTGCAAAATTGGACAGGAGACTAAGTTCAAAAAGATGAAATTTTTATTTTTGCTATTACTAACTATTGGCTCTTTTATAGAAAATAGTTGTGCCCAATCTGCTTTTAAAGATTCTTCGGATGAGAAGAAGATACAGGCAATTTTCAATACCTATAAAAATATTGATTCCTTAGATATTGTTTTTTTTAAAAATATTCCATTACTTCTTTATGTTGATGAACCATTGGAGGCCGAACTAGCCTACACGGGAAATAAAAAAAAGCTAACAATATATTACCTGAATTTTGAGGGCGATCAGTTTTGGTTAAAAAGAAAATATAACCTTTTGTATGACTTTGTTTTTCAGAAAGAATTGATCTCTAAAATTAAATCTCCTGAACATGAGGAAGAATTTGGAATAGCAATTACTCCCAAGGGATCTAGAATTGTCGATGCATCTTCATACAGTTCTGCTTCCGGCCCAGGTGCATTCCTCAATCCTCAGAGAAAGCAGGATTTCATCGACCTGCTCAACAAAAATTACTTGAGCAAAAATGAAGCGGTCACTGACTCCATATTGATTATTCAGTTTGCTACAACACGGGATGGCACCCTGGGGCAACATGAAATTATCCATGGGCACAAGGGATCATCGCTCTACAAAAACTTTTTCAAGACATACGCTGAATTTAACTCCACATTGCCTAAAGAGAGATATCCTGCTACCAAAGGACTTGTCTTGCCAAAAATGCAAAACGGAGAAAGAGCAGGGCTGATCGATATTTTCATCCGCCTTAATCCCGACAGAACATTTACTGTTTCGGCACAAGGAAATGATAGAGATCTAAAAATTAAGGATTTTAAAAACGATCCTGATAATCCACTTTTCTTATAGATTATTGATAGACGGTAAATAAGGAAGGGACGTAAAAGTAGGCTTTTTAACAATGTTTTTTTATGATCAATTTGTTTTTTATAGATTACTACAGCCAAGATAACGGCGAGCTCACCACAAACACTGTATGCCCTACTGCCACGGTTCTGTCTGAACAGTGACTGGGATGAATTTTGAAAAGTATTTTTTTGTTATTAAAGATGATTGTACTTTTAAACAAAGCTGTGGGATTGCTTCGAAGGACTCTATCGCTCTTAATTAGATTGTTTTTATTTATTTGATTTCATAGCCTTTACTTTTTTGACGTTCGAGTCAGCCAAGAATTTTTGGTATTCGTCTGTTTCCATTCCATAGAGTGCAACTCTGCCGTTATTATCGCTGTGTATACCAAAGCCATAAGTTTTTGTTAGGGGAGATGCTCTGAAACATGGTTGCCCTTTTGAGAAAAATTGCTCTCTTGCTTGTTGATATTCAGCTTTTGTAAGTTCATTCCTGTCGGCAAGCACTTGAAAAAGGATGTCATCGGAGGTATATTTATATGGATTTTTGGCAATCATTTCATACTGCATCTCTGCAACGGTCTTTTTGTCTTTTGCAGGTGGTTTTGTACCGCAGTTTACTTTGGTATCTTCAGCTACTATAATAAAAGTGTCAAAAAAGTTGGTCGTATGTATTTTCATTTTGTTTGTTGTTTTTTTGATTATGGTGTCTATTGTTCGCCGTTTGATTGCTTACGTCGCAGCAACTCTTTGTATATATCCGAACTATCCTTTTTCAAAATAATATAAATGCTTGGTTCTAAAATATGAAAAAATTACTTAGGCCGATTTACTTTCTGGACAAAGTCTTCGGATATTGTAAAATATTCTAATCCTATAACTAATAGAATCGAACATAAAATAGACTTTTTGTAGTATGATTCCCAAACTCAAATACCAAATCCGAATACTGCAAAAAAGCAATAGAAAATCAACAAGCAAAATAAACAGCAGAATTTAATTAAATGCCATTCCAATACTCCCCCAAATTCTACCAGGGTTTTCTGAGCCATTTACCGCTTTTGCTTCAAACAAATTGCTTATGAAATTTTTTGACCAACCGAAACCTATGGAATTTTTATCAAGCAATGAGCTACCAGGATAGGAAATCGCGGCTATGATTATAAATATCACCGAAGTAGTTAAACATATCAAAACCACATACTTCTTAATCGCCTCTTTTATCATAGAATCAAAAATTAGCATTAAATAACAATCGAGAAATTAAGAGATCGCACGTGCCATAAATATTTTTGATAAAATCTTTTTATATAGAAAGAATTTACCTTTAAGCGGTTTATTATCAAATAAGTATAAATTAATTAGATCAAATTGAAGTATGCCCGATTCACATTCACCAAATACACCTGTATCAATTTGGATTGGAATAATTATTTTCTCAGTCTCTTTTCCCAGTGACTTCAGGTCCATATAAAGAGATTCAAAATCTATATCTTCTCGTACTCTTTGGACTTCTGCTATAAATTGGGGATAGGCACTGTCTGAAAAGCGAAGTGAGTTAATTTTTCCATATTGATCAAAGGAAATTACCATCAATGTCAATACAGGGATACACCTTTCCTGTAGTTGTGGCGGGTATTTGAAATTTCTAAGGAAAGAATTTTCAAACTTCTTGAAGTTATCAATTTTTCCCTTATCCTGAGCGTATACACTATTGATCACCGCATAGAGGATGATCAGTATGAATTTGATTGATTTCATTGTCTTAATATTTAATCGTTTATAACGGTAAGGACAAGGGGAGCATAAAAATAGACATCTCCAAAAACTTGTGTACCGTTAAAATTATATAGATCTTGAGATACTTTGCTCTTAGGATCTGAAAACTCTTTTGATACCCGTGCTAGTCTAATCTCGACGGGGATCATAATAGGTATATCACGCTTCCCCATATTAAGATCATCATATACTACATTAAAATCTAATTTATCTTTAATTCTTAGCAACTCTTTAATCATAAGCGGATGTGCACTATCCGAAAATTCTAAGTTAAATTGCTTTGTTTTCTCATCATACTGGACCTTTAATGTAAAAAATGATGGAATAGAGGCTTTCTCCAAATCCTTTGGATACCTTAAGTGATGAACAAAACTCGATTGTAATTTTGTACAATGATTATTTGCATCTTGGCTGTAAACGATAGTTTTAATCCACATGAGTATCACAGCAATCAGTATTAATTTTTTCATACTTAGTTGACATTTTTTTCCTTTATATCCCATTTCGTAATCTGCCATTATAGTTGCTCTTTCGTTAAGGCTTCTCTTTAAATTCTGTAGTCACTAGCTTCTTTTTCGGATAGATCGTTATTTCACCTAAAAAATTAGCGGTGTGGAGATCATTATTGCTTTTAATCCTTTTCATAATCGGCAACTCTATGCTGGATTTTAATCTGGCGTGAAAAACTGGTTTGCAGGTATTTCAAGGGAATCAACATATCGGCGATTAAAACTATCATTCAGTAGGCCGGAACGGACGAAGGTGAATTTTTTAAGTTTTTCAGGGTCATCCTGATCCTCGAATTTTTTTGCATAGATAAGTGAATCCTTCGATAAGAGAAGAATTTCATATCCGGCAAATTCAGATGTTACCATTGTATGATCAGATAGTTTATAGGGTATTTCAAATGCTTTGCGAGGAGAGACAGATGAGCTAATGAAATAGAGCTTGGTGTCATCTATCTTTAGACTTTGGAATACATCCCTTACATCCGGCACAGCGATTATTTTACTACCATCTAATCTAGTCACATCAATCTGTGCCCAATTATTTTTGAGGTTATTTAAATCAACTTGAGCAGATGCATTATTGGAAAACAATACTGCTAACAAAATGAATAGATTAATAATGAGTATCTTATCATATTTTCTCAATTCAACAAGGTTTACGGTTAATAATGGAAGCTTTTTCGCTAGGCTTTTCATCGTTTGGTCAAATATGCTTTAACGAAAGTAATAATTTTTCCTTGAAAAATGTGCCGTTGATTTTAGATGATCAGTTTTTATGAAAGCCCCATGCGGAAGCTCACCTTTCTTTGCTAATGATCATGAGTTTTATAACCGGTTCATCCGTTAAAGAAGAAAAAATCGTACTTTTCGGGATCTCGCCGATACCGCTTACATTGGAATTATTTAGTTTTGGATATGGTTAGTTAGGGTGAGATTACATTTTAAGTCATCTTTTGTGATTTTTTTTCCATAATTATGTAGCGTCGTCATTTTTAGTTGTCGGTCGGTTAAAATTACCACTAACGTTTCACGGCTTGGCGATGGTGGGGCATTTGAAAAACTTGAGCCGAACCTTAGCACAAATGTTGAATAGGATTACTAATGTTGAATTTTGCACGTCAAGCCCCACTATTGCCAAACCCAATGTTAGCGGCAGTTTATTTCAGTTGTCTATAATCAGTTTTTTCACTTTGTCTAACGTTGTTTCTATATTCAAGAATAATTTCAGATTTATAGTTGCTTGTCAAATATATTAAATTGTCTTTATCGAGTGTGGGAAAATTCGTTAGCGAAAGTTGTCCCTTGAAATAGGTTGAACTTTCGTAAACCACTAATGGTAAATAGTTCAATTGTTTCAATAATTCAGAAATTGACAATGTAGAAACCTTTCGTAATTCACCAATAAATTTGGATTTATTGTCAGGAACTTGAATTACCACAAGTCTGTATTCAATTGAATTAAATTGTTTGTTGTGTTCATTGTCTTGGTCAAAACGTTCAAAAGTTTCACCAGGTTGCAGGCTGTTAAATAACCATTTGGTAAATGTCTTGTCAATTCTGTTTGTGAGTTTTTTAGCCGAATTTGGAACTTTCAAGTAAAAAGTTGTTTCTACCCAATTTTTGAATTTGTAGTCTGTCTTAGTTTCTGTTGGCGGTTTTTGTAAATCGTCATAAGCTAAATTTGCATATCCAATCGCAAGAATATTTAAAAAGTCAACAAAATTATTTGCAACAATAAACCAGTCATTTCCCTCTGAACCCAAATGAACAATTTTTTGGTCGTTGCCATTTTGCCAAATTGCAAAAATTCCACCGTCACCCGAATGTCCAAAAGCTGCAATATATTTTTCTAATTTTTGTCCATTGTCAAAATAATGTGTCATTGAATTTGAGAAACCGTGTAATTCAAAGTCGGTTACTATATTGTCGTAGCCATTTTCGTCAATCCAATCGCAAAATATTTTAAGTTCTGCAGGAAATTGAACTTCGGTCGGAAAAGTTTGTTTGATTTTGTCTGCAAGTGTCATAGGTAAGATTGTCATGTCTAAATTGCTGCTAACGTTTCAGGCTTTGAGATGGCGGGCAAGCCGAAAACCTTCAACTAATATAAAAGATTGCACGATTTTAAATTTTCACATTTCTGCCAACGCTATTAAAAATGAAACAAACTTTCACCTATACAAGCACTTTAACTTAAGATGTATTGGCAATTGTTCAAATGTAAAAATATTAATTTTTGCAGAGTAGACCATTTACAATTCGTAGAGAATCGTCTAAAATTCGTTAAAAAGAATGTGACTCAATTAGTTTGGCTGATGCAAAACCATTGTTAGTGGTAGTTTTATTCATTCAGCTCGGAGTTTGTTGATTCTTTTTCTGAATAATAAAAATTCAAATGTTGTAAAAAATAGATAAATTATCGAAAAAACTACCAGATTTCTGAATAATGTAACAGTGTCATCATATAAGATATTGTCAGATACCATGTTAGGCAAAATAGTGGTATTCCTACAAATGTCAGTAATGATAGATAAATATTATTTCTAATTTTGGACTTGCAAATAAAATCGGCAGTGCTAGTTAAGCAGCTTTTTTAATTTTTTGCTCTTTGTTATTAAATTGCTCAATTGTAAGATTTCCCAATGTGGAGTGACGACGTTCTCGATTATACCAGATTTCTATGTATTCGAATAGTTCTGCTTTCATCTGATCCCTGGTAATCAACTTATTACCGTAAATCTGCTCGGATTTTAGCGTTTTGAAGAAGCTTTCTGCTACTGCATTATCCCAGCAATTACCTTTTCTACTCATACTTCTTGTTATGATTTTATAGGAATCTAACGTGTTACTAAATTTTTCACATGCATATTGTACGCCACGGTCCGAATGAAAAATTAGACCAGGAGACAGTTTACGGTGCTTAATTGCCATTTTCCAAGCTGCCAATGAAGTTTCTTCAGTTTTCATCCCATCACTGATACTCCAACCAATACATTTGCGGTCATATAAATCCAGAATGGTGGTTAGATATAAAAAACCTTCTTTGGTATGGATGTAAGTAATATCAGATACCCAGACTTTTGAAGGCTCTGAAGCTTTGAAATTTCGGTCTAATACATTGTCCATTATTTTATGTGCGTGTTTTGAATCGGTTGTAGCTTTAAATTTCTTGCCTATTTTACTCCGTAGCCCCATATTTTTCATATACTTAGCGACTGTATTTCTAGAAACTTTAATTCCATCATCCAACAGCTCCGCAGTTATTCTAGGACTGCCATACCGTTGTTTCTTATCGAAATAAATAGCCTTTATCTTGTCCTCCAGATTGCTACATTTCCTGCTTTTTGTCTGTTGGGACCGTTTTTGCCAAGCATAATAGCTTCTAGATCCAACGCCCATAACTTTACACATCTTTTCAATCGAATATAGCCCCTGATGTTGCTTGATAAAACTATATATTACCGATCGCTCTTGGAAAAGATGCCTATGGCCTTTTTTAGTATTTCTAGTTCCAGTTCTGAGTCTTTAAGTTTTTTTTCCAAGAAACTAATCCGCTCTTGTTCTGGCGTTTGCTTCATATTTCCATTCCCGGGGAAACTTCCTGATCCAAACTCTTCTGACTCTTTACGCCACTTATATAATTGGGCAGCAGAGATTCCCAACTCACGAGCTAGCTCAGAAAGATTTTTCCTGTTTTTACTTAATTCAACTGCTCGCTCTTTAAAAATGCGATCGTACTTTTTACGGACTTTAATCATTATTTCAAAATTAAGATATTTTATTGTTCTTAACTTGATCTGCCGACTAAGTTAGCAACTCCAAACCTTAAATTTTTGATTACCTCGGCTATTGAAAATTACGATAAAATGTAAAGAAATGCCATTGTTTTCATTGTGTAATAAAGGATCATCCAATTTAACTATTTTTCTGCTGACTTGAAAACGAAGTTCTTTACTTGCTCATACGGATGATAACCGTATTCATATAACTGAGTATCTTTTCGTTCATAGATCCTGTCTTGTAATAAACAGAGCAACAGCCTCCTTGTTTAAGCCAACCCCTGACTATAAAATATAGCGCTGACTGTGAATGTGATAAAAATTAAATCAATCTCCCGCATTCAAAATTACTAATAATATTAGTAATTTTAAATGCGGCAACTACCGGAAACAAGAGTCGTCGTGAACGACTGTTTTGATATTTGAAAAACATGGAAAGGAGTATAGTACATTGTGATCTCGATACATTTTTTGTATCTGTCGAGCGCTTGCAGAATAGCAAGCTCATCGGAGTACCTGTGCTCATAGGAGGAAGTAGTGACCGTGGGGTAGTTGCATCTTGTTCCTATGAAGCCCGTAAGTATGGCGTGCATTCCGCTATGCCCATGCGGCTGGCACTGCGCATGTGTCCAGAGGCCGTTGTGGTGCGGGGAGATCACGATAGCTATAGCCAATATTCCAATATGGTCACACAGATCATTGAAGAAGAGACACCCATCGTTGAAAAAGCCAGTATAGACGAGCACTACCTCGATGTCTCCGGTATGGACCGCTTCTTTGGCTGCTGGAAATGGATGCAGGAGCTCCGCCAGCGCATTATCAGAGAAACTGGGCTTCCCATTAGCTTTGGCCTGTCGGTCAACAAGACTGTCTCCAAGATTGCCACCGGGACCGCCAAACCCTGTGGCGAAAAGCAGGTACAAAATGGGACTGAGAGAGGCTTCCTAGCTCCGCTATCCATCCGCAAGATTCCCATGGTCGGCGAGAAGTCCTTTACCTTACTCCGCAATATGGGGATCTCCAAGATCGGCACCTTACAGCAGATGGAGGTGTTCACCATGCAGAAAGTTCTCGGGGAGAAGGGGATCAACATCTGGCGCAAAGCCAATGGGCTCGATGATTCCCTGGTGTTGCCGTTTCGGGAGCAAAAGTCCATGTCCAAAGAAAATACCTTTCAGCAGGATACCATCGATATGGATGTGCTACGCCGTACCCTCATCGGTATGGTCGACACCCTGGCCTTTGACCTGCGCAAAGATCAAAAACTAACCAGCTGCGTCACCCTCAAGATCCGGTATAGCAATTTCGATACCCATACCCAACAGCTGCAGATCGCTTATACCAATTCGGACAGAAAGCTTACGGATGTGGTACTTTCCCTGTTCAAAAAACTCTATAGCCGCAGGATGCTGATCCGCCTTATCGGGATCAAGTTTTCGGGGCTGATCTACGGTTCTTATCAGACCGATCTCTTTGACGATAGCGCCGAGGAAGTCAACCTGATGCAGGCCATGGACAAGATCCGCAAACGCTATGGCGCCGAATTTCTGATGAAAGCCATCTGCGCGCCGCCGCCAGAGAAAGGAGGGGAGCATGCTCTTAAATCTACATAGCTATTATAGCCTGCGCTTTGGTACCCTCAGCCTGCAGGATCTTATTTCGGGCATGCTCGCTGGGGGCTATGATACCGCTGTGCTCACCGATATCAATAACAGCTCCGGATCGCTCGACTTTATCAAATTAGGCCGCGCAGCCGGGCTCAACCTGCTCGCCGGCATGGAATTTCGCAGCGGCGATCAGCTCTGTTTCATCGCCATTGCCAAGAACGAACAGGGCTTCCGTGAGATCAACGAATACCGCACCAAGCTCAATATGGAAAATCGCCCTACACCGGAGCGATCGCCAGACTTTGAGCAGGTCTTTGTGATCTATCCCTTTCCCAAGCTCAATAGCTTTCCACTGCGGGATTTCGAGTACATCGGCGTCCGTCCCAGCGAACGTACGCGTGCCCAGCTGATGGATCGAAAACTGCTCGATCGCTGTGTGATCCTGGCTACCGTCAGTTTTCGCAAAGCCGACTATACCTTACATCGGCAGCTGCGGGCAATTGACAACAACCTGCTGATCTCGCAGCTCAATCCGGATCAGGTCGCGGCCGAGGATGAGGTATTTATCCCCCGGGTCAAACTGATGCGCCTGTTTTCCGAACTGCCGCAGCTGCTCGCCAATACAAACCGTATCCTGGGGCAGTGTTCCTTTGGTTTTGATTTTACCAGCGTCAAAAACAAGGCGACCTTTACCGGCAATCGCTACAACGATAAGCAGCTGCTGCATAAGTACTGTATGGATGGCTTTTCCAGGCGCTATGGCCGCAATGATCGGATCGCGACCGAACGCATCCAGCGTGAGCTCGAGATTATCGAAAACCTGCGTTTCTCGAGTTATTTCCTGATTACGGACGAGATCTGCCGCTATGCCCGGGGGCGCAATTTCCACTATGTAGGCCGCGGATCTGGAGCCAATTCCGCCGTTGCTTATTGCCTGGGCATCACCGATGTCGATCCCATTGCCCTCAACCTGCCCTTTGAGCGTTTCCTCAACCCCAAGCGCAAAAGCCCGCCCGACTTTGATATTGATTTTAGCTGGAACGAGCGTGAAGAGATCTATGATTTTATCTTCAACCGCTATCAGACAGGACATACCGCTTTGATGGGCGCCATGAGTACCTTTCGCTCCAGGAGTATCCTGCGTGAACTGGGCAAAGTATACGGGTTGCCCAAGGCCGAGATCGACCGCCTGGTGCATGAGCCCGAGCATATGCTCAACAAAAATGAGGTGACCAACACCATCTTAAGCGTGTACAACCGCATGGCCGATTTCCCCAATCAGCGCACCATCCACGCCAGTGGCGTACTGATTTCCGAGGAACCGCTGACCTGTTATTCCGCCATGGACAATCCGCCAAAGGGATTGCCCACCATGCAGTTTGATATGTATGTGGCCGAAGATATTGGCTTTGAAAAATTTGATATCCTTTCGCAGCGCGGTATCGGCCATATCAAAGATTGCCGTTCCATTGTGCGGGAAAATCTCGGTGTAGTTATCGATACCGACAATCCAAAGCGGTTTTTTGAGGATCCCCAGATCGCTGCACAGCTCAAGTCGGCCAATACCATTGGCTGTTTCTATATCGAGAGTCCGGCGATGCGGCAGCTGCTGACCAAGCTGCGCTGTGATGACTACCTGACCCTGGTGGCAGCCTCTTCCATTATCCGTCCGGGCGTAGCCAGTTCAGGTATGATGGGCGAATACATCCGCCGGCATCATGATCCCACAACCGTTGTCTATCCCCATCCGGTGTTTAAGGAACAGCTCGAAGAGACTTACGGCGTGATGGTCTATCAGGAAGATGTAATGAAGATTGCCAATGCCCATGGTGGACTCGATATGGCCGATGCCGATGTGCTCAGACGCATGATGTCGGGCAAATATCGCAGCAAAGACCATCTGATTGAAATTGAGGATAAGTTTTTCTCCAACTGCAAGGCCAAGGGCTATGACGAGCAAGTCAGCAGGGAGATCTGGCGGCAGATGGAAAGCTTTGCCGGCTATTCCTTTAACAAGGCGCACTCCGCGTCATTTGCTGTAGAGAGTTACCAGAGCCTTTTTCTCAAGACCTATTATCCCTTGGAGTTTATGGTTGCGGTGCTCAACAATTATGGTGGGTTTTACAACCGCAAGGTCTATGTCAATGAGGCCCGAATTTCGGGAGGCAATATCTGCTTGCCCTGTGTGAATCAGTCGGTCTTTAATACCTCCATCCGGGAAAAGGATATTTATCTGGGCTTTGATTGCTTGCTCAATTTTGAAGGGAAACTGGCCCATCGCATCATCGCAGAACGGGAGGCCAATGGTCATTATCAAAGCTTGCAGGACTTTGTCAAGCGGACGCAGACGGGGCTCGAGCAGGTCATTATCTTGATCCGTGTCGGTGCCCTGCGGTTTACCAGGATAGGCAAGAAGCAATTGCTCTGGGAAGCTCATCTGCTAATGAGCAAGCACAGACCTGCCACTGTCGGCATGGCGCTATTTGAGACCGAGAGCCGCCGACCTATTCTTCCGCCTTTGGAGGAGGATATCCTGGAGGACTATTACGATGAGATCGAGCTGATCGGCTTTTGCGTGACTGGTACCTTGTTTGATCTGGCCAAGAGCGATTATCGGGGCGATATGCCAGCTCGGGAACTCCATCTGCATGAAGGGAAAATAGTACGTTTAGTAGGCGATTTTGTCTGCGAGAAATTTGTCAAGACCAAGCGGGGCGACCTGATGAAATTCGGCACTTTCCTCGATGCCGAGGGACGTTTCTTTGATACGGTGCACTTTCCACAGACACTGGTAAAATATCCGCTAAGAGGAGCTGGAATCTATCTGATCGAGGGTAAAGTTGTTGTCGAATATGCTTTTCCATCGATCGAGGTGATACGCTGTGCTAAGATGCCGCTAAAGCCCGACCCACGGAGTGAATAACCTGTACCAGAGGCCAACACGATCGGCTGCAATTGTATTAGCGTCTTCATTCTGCTAGATAAGCGGTAACGTTTTCTGCAATACAATTAATGATACCACCTCCATCTGCCGACTCTTATTTAATTTGTAAAACGAACCTATTATGAAAAGCATAACTCCGAACCATATAAATATATAACTGAATATATATATTTGAGTACTAAAAAAGATTTAAAGCTGATAAAATCAATGCGAACACAGATTATTACCATTGGAATTATAATAATAATTTTAAATTTGTTTGGCTGTTCTGAACGTACGAAGCAAAATAACAATAAGCTATCAATCCAGACTCCATTGACCGAGCAAACTATTGATACGACTTCGGATGACATGTTATTGGAAGTCGTTTATGATAACCTCTTTCGTAAGTTATCGGCGGCATATGATAAAGAATATGAAATCGTCTTTTCTTGGAACAAATCGAGACAAGCAATTTATATGATCAGCCGGTTAGAAGCCGAAGTAAATAATGGTGGTTATAACCAGTTTTATTTTAATTCAAGCGGTCAATTTGCTACTGCGCTGCCAGAAGCGCTGAAATTAGTTGGCGCTACTCAATTTGCTGATCTGACCGAGCGGGCAAACAGCACATTTGAAAAGGAGAAATCGAAAATAACCGAAGATCAGGATGGTACGGTAGAAGGTTTTAGTAAATCTTATGAGAACAATCCGTTAAACAAATTTGACGAGGTATTCTACAAACTTAATGAGGCTAAAAACTTGCAAAAAATTCAGGTTGACTACATCCGAAAGAACAAGAATGAGTTTACTGATTAAAACTTAAGTTAGGCCTATGCTGTACAATGCCTTTGAACAAGTTACCAAAAGTTCCTTTCGCAAGCTCGTTGAGTCCGGTTATACCGACTTTGTGCTGCAGCGCTTTGAGTGGCCTGATGTCAGAGATAAGGCAGGCTTCCTGCTCACGCCTTACGGTGATAAGGAAAGCGCCGATCAGCATGCCCATCAACTGGGGGCCAAGGAGGGAAGAGCTATGCAGTTGCCGCAGGACGCTGATAAGATCGAAAGCATGCTTGCAACAGGATCAGGCTACCGTATCTTTCTCAATCGTATCAAGGAGGAAAACTGAGTTTCGGGCTTTAGGAATCTTTCTGTATTCCAAATCGATGGAATAAAAGGTAGCAAGCCGATTCATAGAAAAGATAAATTTTATTTAGGGTACCAATGATTTTGATTTAGTAAATTTATCATTATATTAAGTTCGTCGTTCTACCAATTATAAGAATTTGCCAAATGAAATCTCCGAAAGAAGCTGCTACACTGGAAAAACTTAAAAATGGAGACCTCAATTCGTTTAATGAAATTTATTTCCATTATTCTCCAAAGATCTATATTAGATTGATCAAACTGGTGAAAGATCAAACTATTGCAGAAGAAATCCTACAGGAAGTATTTACCAAAATATGGCTCCAACGTGAAAAGATTGACCCTAATAAAGGGTTTGTCTCATTTCTCAATCATATTTCGGATAATTTGGCCATGGATTTTTTTCGAAAAGTGCAGAGAGATAAGGCTCTTCAATTGGAAATATGGGCTTCAGCAATAGAACTGTATTATCATACCGAAGAAAAACTGTTTTTCAAAGATAAACAACAGATGTTGACTAATGCAATTGACTCCCTGAGCCCCAAACGAAAGGAGATTCTGTTGCTCAATAAATTTGAAGACAAAAGTTATAAGGAAATTGCCGATTTATTGGGGATTTCAGTCTCTACAGTGAGTAATCAACTCGTGAGCGCACTCAAAGATATCAAAGAATATATTCAAAAAAATTACCGAGATGAGTATATAATCAGTCTTTTTGCAGCCTTTTTATTTAAGCTATAAAAAAAATAAAAAAGCAATAGTGTGTTTCTCTTCGCCAAACGTATAGAGTAACAAATACAGCAATGTATTGAACTAATTATAGAAAATTTGAAAGAGCAATCCTTTAAAGATCAATTGTTGGCGTATATCCACAACCGCTTGGATGCGCAGTATTATGAGTCATTTTTTGACGAAATGGCCGAGATAGATGCTGCAATTCTGGAATTATGGATCGCTGAGATGCTGGATCAGGATGAAGGACAGGCATTACAACAAATTCCCTTACCAGATTTAAACATCGTTCATCGGAAAGTGCTCGATCATATCTATGCCGTAGATCCGCCCAAGCCTATGCTAGTCCGGAGAATAAGGCCGTGGGCCTGGGCTTCTTGTGCTGCTGTTCTACTCTGTGTACTGTCGGTTCTCTTTTTGAAAAATTTCTCAACGTCAACAAAAGAACAGGTCACCTGGTATGAAAATAAAAATGCTTATGCGATCAATGCTCAGCTTCCTGATAGCACGACCGTTATACTTTATCCACATGCAAAAATCGGATTCGAGTATAATGGCCAAGGCCACCGCGATGTACAGCAGGTGCAAGGTCGAGTTATTTATAAGGTGCAAAAAAACAAAAATGCGCCTTTTCAAGTCAATTACAGAGGATATTTGACCACTGCCTTAGGAACAATATTTAGCGTAGACCCCAAGGATGCCGATCATGTACTGATAAAATTAATGGAGGGCAAAATCTCTATCGGATTAGTTACAGCAGATCACCGAAATTTAATATACCTCAAACCAAAAGAGGAAGTATTGGTCAACTTAAAACTGCAGCAGATGATTAAGTTTTCTGAGTCCGAATTGACAAAATCTCAGCCTGTTCGTGTGGATAAGGAGTTAAGAAAACTCATTCCACAGCTTACCGCTAATGTAGAATGGACCAATCAGTCTGTCAAATTTAACCAAACCAAAAACATTCAACTCTTAAGAGTAATCGAAAGCCTTTATGATGTATCGATTATATGCGATAATCCAGATTTACTCAATAGTTCATTTACAGGAAGTTTAAATAGCAAAGAACCGCTAGTGAATTTCTTGACCAGCTTCTGCCAATTGAACGGTTGTACATTCCAAGTGAACAATGGTATTGTCAACATCAGTAATTCGGGAAGAAAGGAGGACGTACAGTAGGATAGAATAAACCTAAAGTGAAAAAAATAAACCAATATATAAATCAGAATAACCAACTGTAAATAATTATGAAGCATATTCTAATCAAATTAATGCTCGTGGGATTGCTATTTCCATACTTTTCTGTAGGATTTGCACAATCAAACCTGAAAGTAAATGGTAAAATAGTAGACAACGAAGGTAATACATTACCCGGCGCTACTATTGATCTTATCCACGAAAAGAGCAGCAAAAAACTCCATTTTGTGGCCGATAACAACGGATTGTTTGTTTTAACTCCACTTGTTGCTGGCGAAAATTATACGATCTATGCCCACCATCTCGGCTACGATACTGATTCTGTTAAGCATTTTGTGGCAACGGCTACCAGCAAAAATACCGTACTTATCCGCCTGAAATCACATACCGGAATGATAGACGAAGTTGTTGTGGTCGGTTATGGTGTTCAGAAAAAGGTCAATTTGACGGGGGCTGTTTCCGCCGTATCGGGCGATGATCTGAACAATAGGCCCGCTGGGCAAACCTCCTCGGCCCTTCAGGGCATGGCCTCGGGAGTAACCGTGACCCAGCGTTCTGGTAAGCCGGGAGCCGACGGTGCGGATATCCGTATTCGCGGTATCGGTACGCTTGGCAACGCCGCACCTTTGGTGCTGATTGATGGGATCGAAGGCTCCATCAATAATATCGACCCCAATTTAATAGAGAATATTTCAATATTAAAAGATGCCGCATCCGCATCGATCTATGGTTCGAGAGCTGCCAATGGTGTCATCTTGGTCACGACGAAAAGGGGAAGTTCTGATAAGGTCGCTATTGCTTACAATAATTATTTTGGTTGGCAGTCCGCAACCAATATGCCCAAAATCGTCAATGCCCTGGATCATATGCTGCTGACGAATGAAGCGTATACCAATGTTGGTGCAAGTCCATTATATCCGGAAGATATCATTGCCGCCTACCGTAGTCAGGGCAACGGTAGTTCGGACGAGTATCCCAATACTGATTGGCAAAAGGAATCCTTGCAGGGGAATGGATTTCAGCAAAGCCATTTTCTGACAGTCAATGCAGGCACAAATAAAGTAAAAATGCTGACTTCGGTCGGTTATTTCGACCAGAAAGGCTTGACACTAAATAGTTCGTTTAAGCGCTATACCATCCGCAACAACGTGGATGTTAAATTCTCAGATCAGCTCGCGGTTAAATTTGACTTTCAATACGTCAATCCGATCGTCACCTCGCCAGCAGCGAGTATCGAAGAACTTTTTCAGTGGATGAGCAGTATTCCTGCCAATCAATCCTTCAGAAATTCCAATGGTACATGGGGATTGGGCTGGAATGGTAATAATCCCGTCTCTGCCGCGGCTGATGGTGGTGTTGCTACCAACAAAAGTCCATTTGGCAGTGTCAACGCATCATTAATCTACAGACCCAAAGAATGGTTGACCGCCGAAGTCAATTATGCACCTAAATATGCGACGCAGGTAAATAAGAATTTCCGAAAAGCAGTGCAGTCCTATTTTCCAGATGGTACGCCGAGCTTCTCGGTCCCTGTGCGTACAGCACTTACGCAATACAATAGCCAGGAACTTTTTAATAATATGCGGGCGACCCTTACGCTAAACAAAGATTTCGGTCCACATCAGTTGAAAGCATTGATTGGTGGTTCGCGGGAAGACTACAAGATTGATTACTCCCAGGGCTTTAGAGACACCTACGTGCTCCCTGACTATGAAGTGCTCAATGCCGGGTCGGCACTAAATCAGTCAGCGACAGGAAGTGCTTCCGAGTGGGCGTTACAATCTTTATTTTCCCGGATCAATTACGTTTTCAAAGATCGTTATCTTTTGGAACTCAATGCACGCTATGATGGTTCGTCCAGGTTTGCCAAAGGTAAACGCTATGGTTTTTTTCCATCGGCATCAGCAGGATGGCGTTTTTCTGAGGAGCAGTTCCTAACCGCAGCTAAGGGCTGGCTTACAGAAGGAAAAATCAGGGCATCATGGGGTAAACTGGGAAATCAGAATATCGGGACTTATCCTGCCGTGGCATCTTTGAACCTAGGTTCGTACACCTTAGGCAACGGCATCGTCAATACGGCAGCGCTAAATGATATGTCCAATCCTGATATTACATGGGAGTCTACGGAGGAGAAAAATATCGGGATTGATCTTACCTTATTTAAGCGATGGACTATTACCGCAGATCTATACAACAGAAAAACCAGTGATATATTATTACAGCTGGACATCCCGCTCATCATTGGTTTGAATAGGCCTTATCAAAATGCAGGCGTCGTTGAGAATAAAGGTTGGGAGCTTTCCATGGGCTATCGAAGCGATCCAGCTAAAGACTTTAAATATAATTTTACACTCAATCTCTCTGATGTCAAAAACAAAGTGCTGGATATGCGGGGAATTAATCAGACTGGTCTAACGGTCAATCGGGAAGGTTATCCAATTAATTCCATCTTTGGCTATGTTTCCGACAGCTATTTCCAAACAGCAGAGGAGATAAAAGCTCATGCGACACAGTTTGGTACCTTAGCACCGGGTGATCTCAAATACCGTGATCAAAATGACGACGGCGTGATTAATGAGTCCGATAAGGTCATCATTGGGAGTACCATTCCACGATATACCTATTCGCTCAACTCCAATTTCAGTTTCAAGGGATTCGATCTCAGTTTTCTTTTACAAGGCGTAGGTAAAGCCGATGGTTATCTCTACGGGGCCGGTATTCAGCCCTTTACGACGACCGGGGCAATTGGTGGAACGATACGTGAGGATAATAAAGACCGATGGACACCCGACAATACTACAGCGAAATATCCGCGACTGGCTTTTGGACAGAATAACAACCAGCAGTCCTCCCAATTCTGGATGAAAAATGCCGCCTATCTTCGCCTAAAAAATTTACAGTTTGGTTATACCTTTCAAGCTGACCTACTAAAGTCCATCGGACTGAATAAACTTCGGGTATTTGTTAATGGTTCAAACTTATTTAGCGTAGATAAATTTTGGGACGGTTATGACGTCGAAGCACCAGTAGGCTATGGTAACTTTTACCCACAGGTAAAGGTGTATTCTTTTGGATTGGATATTACATTATAAACTTGGCAAGTATGAAAACTCTAAATAAACTCGTGTTATATTTTCTGTCGTTTGCAGTTCTCCTTTTGTTGGGGGCATGCGAAAAATACCTGGACAGATCACCCTTGGATGGCCCTTCGGACGAAAATTATTTCAAAAATCAGGATGAGCTGACATTGGTTGTCAATGGTTTGTACAGTGCCCTGGCATTTCACCCCACGGACGACATGCCCATCAACCTCACTCTTGATGATGCCACCGATATTGGGTGGGACCGCAATACCTCTGATTTACAGGCTGTCGGAAGAGGTGATCACGACAGCAACAATGGTTACATCCGGAATATCTGGACCAATTCTTATAAGGTCATTGGCAAATGTAATTTTATACTGGACAATATCCAGAAGTTGGATGGAAAAATGGATGCCAATCTTCAAAAGCGTTATAAAGCTGAGACACAGTTTATCCGGGCTTATGTCTATCAATATCTGATAGATTACTTTGGGGGAGTGCCCTTGGTAACAAGTGGCCTAAGCCTTGCTGATGCAAATGTTCCGAAAACATCTAAGGCTGAAATTGCTAGCTTCATCCTAAAAGAGCTTGATGAAGCGGCTACGATTTTGCCAGTAAGCTATGGTTCAGCAGATGTTGGACGTGCTACCAAAGGAGCGGCATTGGCCATACGCGCTCGGGCAGCACTTAATAATGGTCTTTGGGAAGAGGCTGCGCGTTCTGCCAAAGATGTCATGGACTTAAAAGTATATGCCTTACACGCCGATTTCGGCCAATTATTTACCTATGATGGGCAGGCTTCCAAAGAGATTATTTTTGCTTTTCAATATTTACGGTTACAAAAAACAAAAACCCACAGTGCTACGCGCGGTTTTCTGTCGCGCAACGCACAGGGAACTTCCAACAAAATTCCATCGCAATCCGTTGTTGATAGCTATCTCTGTACTGACGGATTTGCCATTGATAAATCTTCCATATTTGATCCCCAAAAACCATTCGCCAATCGGGATCCACGTCTGGGGTATACCATTGCACTTCCCGGCAGCACGTTTTTTGGTTTTCAGTTTGAGACCCATAAGGATAGCATAAGCTGCTGGAACTACACCTACAATACTTCTACGGCAGCACGCATCCAAAATCAGGACGCCATCAATGCCTATGCGACTTTTTCTGGTTATTGCTGGAAAAAATATGTCGATATTAGGGACAAAGACTTTACCATGGAATCGGAGTTAAATATTATTCAGAGCCGATATGCCGAAGTGTTGTTGATTTACGCCGAAGCGATGATCGAAAACAATAAGATCGACCAGACTGTCTATGATGCAATCAACAACATTAGGCAGCGCCCCAGCGTCGATATGCCAGCAATCACGGGTAGTAAAACGCAAGCTGAGCTGCGCGAGATTGTACGGAAAGAAAGACTTTACGAATTATCCAATGAAGGCTTTCGTCTAGTCGATTTGAGACGTTGGAAACTGGCCGATAAATTTATGAATTCGACGCTCTATGGCCGCATTCCAAAGGGCTTATTGGCCAATGCACCGACGATCGATGCAGATAGCTACGTGGATTATAAAAATGTCGCCAATCAGAAAGACATGCGGGTTATCGAGCTCCGCAAGTTCGACCCCAACAAGAATTACCTTTGGCCGATCCCGAATATTGAAATTGTAACCAATAAAAATCTGGAACAAAATCCAGGTTATTAAATATTAAGATGATGAGAAAGACACTTTTAATGACTATTGGGCTTTTGACCATGTTTTTGCAGCTAGTCAATGGACAAACGGATAAGCAAGTAGATCTATGTATTTATGGTGCCACTTCAGCCGGCGTTATAGCCGCCTACACAGCTTCGCAGGCCGGAAAATCAGTTTTACTGGTAGATCCCGGCACACGGGTAGGTGGGCTCAGCTCCGGTGGATTAGGCCAGACGGATATTGGAAACAAATATGTCGTCACAGGGCTCGCTCTTGATTTTTATCGCAAAATGGGCAAGCACTATGGCAGTTTTGAACAATGGATTTTTGAACCCAAGGTGGCCGAATCTATTTTTAAGGACTATCTTGCACATGCTAACACACCAATGTTAATGGGACATCGTTTGGTAGCCGTAAAGACCGACAATCGATCAATTAAAACCATTTCGCTGCTTCCGAGTGAGCACAGGGATGGCAAAAAGACAACTGTCAGTGCTAAAGTGTTTATGGACTGCAGCTACGAGGGTGACCTCATGGCTAAAGCTGGTGTATCCTACCACGTGGGGCGGGAGTCGAATAGCACCTATGGAGAGACAATTAATGGTGTGCAATTACTTGACGGTCATCAGTTTCCGGATGGTGTAGATCCCTATAAGAAAAAAGGTGATCCTAAGAGCGGTATTTTATGGGGGATCAATATGGAGCCTTTAAAAGAAAATGGAACGGGAGACACCAAGGTTCAAGCCTATAATTATCGGATCACATTGACCAATGTCCCTGAAAACAGAATCGCAATCACCAAACCCCACAATTACGACGCAACCAAATATGAACTCTTAAAGAGGCAAAAGGAGATACAGCCTTGGAAGAGTATCCAGGACGTATTTATCTGGAGTCTGATGCCCAATGGAAAGACTGATATCAATAACAGGAATGGATTTTCAACAGATATGATTGGCATGAACTGGCGTTATCCCGAAGCCGATTATTTCGAACGCAAAGAGATTATTCAGGCCCATGAAGATTACACCAAAGGTCTGTTATATTTTGTTGCCAACGATAGTTCGGTACCAGAGGCGATCCGAAGCGAATTTCAAAAATGGGGATACCCCAAAGATGAATATCTTGACAATAAGCATTGGTCTCCACAATTATATATCCGCGAAGCCCGAAGGATGATTGCTGATGTCGTCATGACACAACACCACTGTCAGGGGCGTGCGCTAGTCTCCGATGGCGTAGGCTATGCTGCGTATACCATGGACTCGCACAACTGCGATCGTGTGATCGTGAATGGCATGGTCAAAAACGAGGGCAATGTCGAGGTCGGCGGTTTCTCCCCCTTTCCGATTTCCTATAGGGCTATTGTGCCAAAAAAAGAAGAAATCAACAATCTTGTTGTCCCCGTATGTCTGTCGGCAAGTCACATTGCCTTTGGTTCCATCCGCATGGAGCCCGTATTTATGGTATTGGGGCAATCTGGTGCTGTTGTCGCTTGCGAAGCAATCGACAACAAAATAGCCGTTCAAGATGTTGATATTAAACGCGTGCAGAAAATATTGCGGGACAACCCGAAAGCAGATGGTCGTAGGGCCGATTATATCATTCATGTTGACGATAAAGATCAGGTCATGTTGAAAGGAACTTGGCGTAAATCCGCAAAAAAAGGGTATGGTATGAGTTATCAGGAAGTGGATAGTGATCTCGCTGCTGTCGCACGTTTTACGCCTGGAAAAGATTTTGCCGCTGGGAAGTATAAACTCTATAGCTATTTTCCAAAAACTGCCGAAAGTACGGAAGCCGGAAAATTCATTATTCATACCGGAAAGACAAGGATCGAAAAAAATATAAGTTTCAAGGAGGTCCACATTCTCGGACAGACAACCAGTACCTGGGTAGCACTCGGTGAATATGAATTTGAAAACGGAGGCAACAAGCCTTATGTGGAGATTATGCCAGCCGCAAAAGGTGTTCTGGCTGCAAATGCATTATTGTGGGTTCCGGTTTCAGATCAAAATTAAGTACATATGCAAAAGATAAAAATAGGGTTAAAATTAGTGTTTGTCTTGGCTTTTCTGCGGGTTGAGGCCCAGCATTCAACCAAGAAGGTAGACGTCGTGGTTTACGGCGGTACACCGGCTGCTATCACCGCTGCATTGCAAGTGAAACAGGCCGGTAAGTCTGTAGTCGTCTTATCGCCCGATCAACATTTAGGAGGCCTGAGTTCAGGCGGGCTCGGTTTTACCGATACCGGCAATAAAGCAGTTATTGGTGGTCTGGCCAAAAAATTCTATCAGGACGTATACGATCATTATTCGAAAGAATCGAGTTGGAATTGGCAGCCCCGGGCCTCGTTTGGCAATCGGGGACAGGGCACTGTGGCGATGGACAGTGAGCATGGGACGATGTGGATCTTTGAGCCTCATGTCGCCGAGGGTATTTTTGATGCCTGGGTGCGGGATCATCAGATTGATGTTGTCCGTGGAGCATATTTAGATCGGCAGGAGAGCGCTATTCAAAAAGAATCCACAGTTATCAAATCGATTAAGACCCTGGACGGAACAGTCTACGAAGCGAAGGTATTTATTGATGCCACATATGAAGGCGATCTGATGGCGCTGGCCAAGGTAAGCTATACGGTCGGGCGGGAGGCTAACCATACTTACGGGGAGCAGTGGAACGGTGTGCAGACCGGGGTCTTTCAGCACCGGCATCACTTTAGTGCACAGATTAGCCCTTATAAACGTGAAGGCGATCCGGGCAGTGGTCTGGTATACGGCGTTTCTGCAGAAGACCCCGGGCAATACGGGACTGCAGATCGGAAGTTACAGGCCTATTGCTTTCGCATGTGTCTGACCAATGATCCCCGAAATCGCAAGCCCTTCACCAAACCTCTTCATTACGATCCACAACATTACGTTTTACTACAACGTTTATTCCGTGCCGGCTGGGACGAAGCCTTTCAAAAATTTGACCTGGTGCCCAACCATAAAACCGATGCCAACAACCATGGCCCGTTCAGCACAGATTTTATCGGGATGAACTATAGCTATCCCGAAGCAAGCTATGCCGAACGAAAATCCATTATCGACGCCCATCGGCAATATCAGCAGGGTTTATATTATTTTATGGCGAATGACGCCACAGTTCCCATCGCAATAAGGACAAAAATGGCCGAATGGGGACTTGCAAAAGACGAATTTAAGGATAATGACAACTGGCCTTTTCAACTGTATATACGTGAAGCCAGGCGGATGTTAGGTCAGTATGTGACGACCGAGCATAATATTCTTGGGAGGCGGAGTGTGGACAATCCGATTGGTATGGGCTCCTACACGTTGGATTCACACAATGTACAACGCTATGTGACCAAAGATGGGTATGTTCAGAATGAAGGCGATATTGGCGTTCACGTACCCAAGCCTTATGCCATTTCCTATGGATCAATCATCCCGAAGAGCGATGAATGTACAAATTTGATTGTCCCTGTCTGTGTATCCAGCTCACATATTGCCTTTGGTTCCATTCGTATGGAACCCGTATTTATGGTGTTGGGGCAGAGTGCTGGTGCCGCAGCAGTCCTAGCGATTGATAATGATCATGTTGTGCAGCATGTCGACTATGGGGTATTAAAAAAGCAACTGTTGGAAGCAGGACAAGTATTGGAGCAAAAATAATATATTGCGCTAGAATTAGACTTAGATATATGATGGATTTAGCTAATATGAATGCCCTCACACTGGTTTTTGCGTCGATTTTGATATTTGCGCTCGCATACCGCTTTTACGGAATTTTTATGGCGCAGAAAGTGCTACGGCTCAATGATGCGGTAGCGACACCAGCGGTCGAGTTTGCCGATGGACATGACTACGTCAAGACAGACCGTAAGGTCTTGTTTGGGCATCATTTTGCAGCAATAGCCGCGGCGGGGCCATTGGTAGGTCCGGTGTTGGCGGCACAGTTTGGTTATCTTCCGGGGGCACTTTGGATTTTGATCGGCTGTGTTCTGGGTGGTGGTGTGCATGATATGGTCGTCCTGTTCGCTTCTGTGCGGCACAAAGGACAGAGTCTTGCTACCATTGCGTCCAAGGAGATCGGCCCCGTTGTCGGCGGTATAGCCGGTATAGCTGTTCTATTTATTCTGATCTTGACCTTGGCCGGTCTGTCACTGGCCTGCATTAGTGCCATGCACGAGGCCCCATGGTCCCTGTTTACTATTATTCTGACTATGCCAATTGCGATATTTATGGGACTTTTGATGCGGTATAAAACAGGATCTGTTACATTGGCTAGTGTATTGGGGGGCATTTTATTGATCATTGGCATTATTGGGGGGCATCGTCTGATGGAGATTCCGGGCGTACATAACCTGTTCGATTGGGATGTCAAGACCATTTCAATCGCGATTGCTATTTACGGATTTTTAGCTTCGGTCTTACCCATCTGGCTGCTTCTGGTACCACGCGATTACCTTTCCACTTATCTCAAGATCGGTACGATCCTGATGCTGGCCGTAGGCATTGTGTTTGTGCATCCGATCATACAGATGCCAGCGCTGACCGAATTTATCCATGGCGGCGGACCTGTAATTGGCGGACCGGTGCTGCCATTTATCTTTATCGTGATCGCTTGCGGTGCAATTTCGGGTTTTCATGCCATTATTGCCACCGGAACGACGCCGAAGATGCTGGGAACCGAAAGGGAGATTCTTTTTGTGGGCTATGGTGCAATGCTGGTGGAGGGATTTGTTGCTTTAATGGCATTGATCGCTGCCTGTACCTTACTGCCAGGCGACTATTTTGCGATCAACACACCAGTCGGTGATTATGCACATTTTTTGGAAAAACATCCCGAATTGATAGCGGTAGATCTGCAGCATTTTTCAGATCGGATAGGCATAGACCTCCACGGCCGTACGGGGGGGGCCGTGTCCCTGGCTGTCGGGATGGCCCATATTTTTGATAAGGTTCCCTTTATGGACAATGTGATGGCTTATTGGTATAATTTTGCCATAATGTTTGAAGCCGTGTTTATTCTTACAGCCATCGATGCCGGTACGCGGGTCGGACGATTCTTTTTGCAGGAAATGCTGGGCAATATCTTTCCGGCTTTTAAAGACAAGGATTGGAAACCGGGAGTTTGGCTATGCAGCGCTATTTTTACTTTTTCATGGGGCTATCTTGTTTTTACAGGAAATGTAAGCAGTATCTGGCCGCTATTCGGAATCAGCAACCAGCTGTTGGCTGCCTGTGGGCTTATTGTCTGTACGACAATGCTTATTCGGATGAATCGGGGGAAATATGCCTTAATTACGGCAATTCCGGGCGTATTTATGGCAGGGATTACCTTTTGTGCTGGCTATCTACAGGTGATGGATATTTATTTGCCCAAGGGACAGCTGCTATTAGCTTCATTGGCTATATTGGCCATGCTTTTGATGCTGCTTGTCTTTATAGGTACGTTCCGGAAATGGTATCAGTTATTTAAATCTGAGGCTAAATTTATCGACCAAAATGGAGAATCTGTCAAGGAATTGGTTGATCGTTAAGCGGAGGTACTATGAGGCTTTTGACTGGGGAAGACTACAATATTGGGTAGTGACACGCTGCAGACTTCTTTCTTTTGTTTCGTACATATAATGACAAAAATTGAATACAAACTTTCCGACGACTTCAAAGTAATTTAAGGCTTTTGTGCACTATTATACAAATGGAACTTTGCCATATGTCGTCGGAGACAATGAACTACTAAAAAAATAATAGCGCACCATTCTAACGGGCACCCAATAAAAAAAGCCATGAATAATTTTTTTTAAATGAACTGCAACGCCGGAGTCGGATTGTCATTGGTCTTATATTGTCGATCAACATGATAATAGCAATCATTTTCTTTGTTGGGACGATGATTGAAACCGAATCTTATGGCAAAGAAGCGTTGGGTGAAGAACGCTATAATGTAAGGGTAAACGATAGCTATCTGTATGCGCTGATACTTTTTGGCTGTGTGATGTTGATAATTATTCCGGCTACTGGGACGGGCTCTATTGGACTATTTTATATAGGAAATTCGATAACCTATGGATTTCCATGTATTCACACGCGCTTTTCGATACCGTTACACTCATTTTGATTTATACGGGCAAATTTGGAAATTTTTCCCTTTGAGGAAAACCATCAGACTTTTCAGTATCTCCCACATAACCGTTCATATACATGTGTTTTCATTAGATAACGCCCGTAACAGCCATATTGATTAAGCCGTATTGAATACCTCCTCCACGCATATTTAAATATTCAAATTACGAAATATCGTAATTTAAATTACGGTTCATTTATTTGTAAATTATTGTTTTTTAGAATTTTAAATTTCTTGGCGCTTCCCTTGTAACACAAATTTCAATTACAGATTATTGGTAAAAAATTTCTGCCCGCTTCTTAAACTAGCTACGTAAAGATTTTTGCTCAATAATACCTGGAGAAGGATATAACATAAAAAAATCTAAAAATGTCAAACAAAAAAGCAGAAGGCTTTGGAATGCCTTGGGAAGAAATTTACGGTTATTCACAAGCAATAAAAAAAGGAAATACAGTTTGGATCTCCGGTCAGCTTGGTCACAATGAAAAAGGTGAGTTACCAGAAGGAATGGATGCGCAAATGAAACAAACATATGCCAATATCAAAGAGCTATTATCTAGGTTCGGAATGAATATGGATAATGTTGTCGAAGAAGTTATTTATACTATGGATATGGCTACAGCATTCGATGCAAGAAAGAATTTTAAAACAGAATATTATTCTGATCCTAAACTGGTAGCCAGCACTATGGTTGGAGTTTCTGGGCTTGCATTACCAGGACAGCTAGTAGAAATAAAGATTATTGCAACTGAATAATTAGCTATTGGTCGCAGATGCTAAGGTACTAGTATAATAAGCAACGATATCAGCCACCTCTTCGACGTTGGCGAAACGCTGTATCAAAGAGGTTGGCCGGATATCTCTGAAGAAATTAGCTTCCGCTTCCCTTCAATCCCCCGAGATTTTGTTGGTATATCCCCAGGTTATTGATAAGGATATTGGTTTATTTAAGCAATGTTAGTATTGCTTCTCCAACAGCATGTGCAGACTGCGGATTTTGTCCGGTAACCACCCTCTGATCTACTGTTACATGCTCTTGCCAAAGTCCTGATTTCTCGAATATGGCACCTCGTTCTATAAGTTTAGTCTCAAGTAAAAAGGGAACTATGTTATCCAATTTCACTGCTTTTTCTTCCTCGTTGGTGAATGCATTTATTTTTTTACCTTCCACCAGATATTTGCCACTGTTCAATTTGATATTTACCAATGCAGCTGGCCCGTGGCAAACTGCAGCTATAACCCCATTGTTTTCGTAAATGTTTTGGGCAATGGTCGCGAGCTCTTCGTTATCAGCAAGATCCCACATGGCTCCATGACCGCCTGCGTAAAAGATAGCAGCATATTCTTCCGGTTTGATCTGTTTCGGACTCATGGTATTTTCAATTTTTGTCCGGTATTTTGTATTATTCCAGAACAGCTTGTTCACCTTGTCTTCCAGATTAAAACCATCTACTGGAGCTTTCCCTGCCTTCGGGCTGACAAAATCTATTTCGTATCCTGCATTATGCAATACCTCCCAAGGATGAGCAACTTCGGATAAATAATATCCTGTTGGTTCACCTGTGCTACCTTTTTTATCATGACTGGTGACTACAAAGAGAATTTTCTTCATTTTATTTGAAGTTTGAGATTGTGCGTTTGCTAAATTACCAACCGATATAATGACTGCTATTGCCATGGTGATCAGTTTGCCTGCAATAAATTTGAATGTTGTTTTCATTTTTTGAACTGTTTGATTACAGTACAAAAATGATGATTAGGGAAAGGGTAAGACAGGAAGTAAGTCACAAATTTTTTGTGATGTAGATCACGTTGGGAACAGAGGTGGCTTAAAGTCTCTCTGGAAACGCCAAAATAAAAAGCGATTAATGTCTTGGGAACTCATTATAGCCAGCCGATACCGGAGGATGGCGTATAAATGGGCGTCTTAAAATTTCTTGATATAGTGCTAGACACCGACGTAGGTAATTACTGCTTTATCAAATAAAACTCCCCTATGGGAAGAAGTTGGTGATTTGTACGATCCAGGTAAAGAACGAATTAGAGATTAGAGTTATTGGATTGACTGTCAATTGAATAAGTGAAACTATGTCTGTAAATCACACCGTTAAAAGTAAGGCTTATTTTTTACTGTACCGGCATTTCCAGAATAGGTAGCATAATAATATTTCTACTTCTTTTTTATTGGAAATGAAAAACTTCACGTTAAGTGGTGTATTACTCTGCGATTAAATATCCATTCTAGAAAGCCCTTCTTTTAGTCTTTTTATGAGTTCGGGTGTTTCCAGACATTCCAGAGGGGTCAGGCCATCAAGCGCAGGCACTTTGCGGTGTATCCATTGCAGGCTCGCTTCTCCAAACCTTGCATACATCACTTTGGCTATATCGGTATGGTTCTTCAATGATCTCTCCAAAAGTTTTTGGCTTTCTGAATTCGTCCAATAAGTTTCCGTTGCCAAATTTACCAACTTATCCCAAGCTTGGCTTCCGTTGCTGTCAAAATATTGTTCAAGTTTATTCATAGTTTGATAGGTTAGGGGTTAAATGTTTCAAATAATAAGAATTTATTATTTGAAGGGTCTTTAATTGCTATACTTTTACCCAGTGGATATTCAAATACTGCTGTACTTAATAATCTCCCTTTAGTTTCAAATTCTTTTTGTCTTAATTTATCGAATGTAGCAGTACAGCTGTTTACTTCCAGTTCAAATAAGTATTCATCTGTGTCAGTAAGGGTACCTGTTGTCAGCAAAAGTATAAAGCTGGAATTTTCTTTGGCCATTAATGATATGGTTTCCATGCCATAATCCTGGTAAAACTCAAAAAGCTCCAGTTCTTTACAATAAAATAGTTCTGCATCTGTTATGGAGTTGGTTTTTAATCTCACAATTACTTTTTTCATAATTTACAGCGGGTTATTGGGTTAATTATCGTCTATTCAACAACAGCATGATTGTAAAATTCCTTGCAATATTTCTCGATCAAACCAATTACTCTTATGGGTTCTTTCTGACTCATTTTTTTGCCTGTACTGTCCCCCTGTTTGATAGATTTTGTAAAGATAGCACCATGTGCTGCGTCAATGGTACAGATCAGTCCCTTTTCGTTTTCCATAAATAGTAGATTATCACCTCTAAATAGAACACGTATTCCATATTGGTTCCCTGCATGGCCAGTAACCCGATGTACATTTTCACTTTTCATTTGACCTTCTAAAAAACTTCTCATAATATTTATCTAGTGTGGTTGACTATAATGCTTTTGCCCGATTCATGTTAAACGTATTTTTTTAGTGTATCCTCGATTAATTTCTTGGCTGAGCCCATGCCATGATGGTCTACATTGTTTGCTAAGATTAACAGATCTTTCAGATGTTTTGCAACGGCTATCTTATGTTGAAATCCTTTTTCCACACAATCCCTTAATGACAGTATCCAGTCCCTGCTATCTGGACCCAGATCCAATAGGATGTGCAGGATAATATTATTCCTGAAATCTGTATCAGTATCACAGTCGGTTAATAAGGTGAGATGGTCTTTAAGGAATACTGTCTGACGGATTTGATGGAGAACATCCTTTCGATAGGCATCGATGATAAAGGGAAACTCTTGAACCAATAACTGAGCACAATCGACGATAATAGATTTGTTTCGCTGAAAAAAAACGTCATATTTTTGCATGGCAAGCATCCGCCACCCTGAATCATTCATGTCAATTTCCTCGTCCAAAATCCACCGGTCTCTATTTAGCCTTTCATCGGTTTTATGGACAGTATTCATTAATCTTTTATATTGTTCATTTCCTTTGTGAATCATTATTCAATCATTAGAATTAATATCTCTTTAAGAATGGAATTAGTCCGGCAGGTATCTCTCGACCAATTTACCAGATCGTTCAAAGCCTGGCTGCCGCTATCATCAATATGTTGTTCAAGTTTGTTCTTTGTAAAATAGGTTAGTTGCAACATTAAAATACGGTTTATAATCAATTATCAAAAAGATAGTATGTGCTCATGTTTATATTGGATTCAATTTCGGCCATACAAACTCTTATTCTGGTAATAACCGAATCTTTGGTTAAGGACAATTCATACCGCAAGTCTTCATACTGAAAAATGATCCTATCTATTTGTTCTTGGTTATAAAGAGAATAATAAATTCGAAGATTGTCGAAAGGAGTTAAATGCTCTTGAATATCAGCGGGATTTTTAATAGCTGATTGAACAGGAATTTTTTTAGCTAAATAACCAATATTGTGAGGGTAGTTAAAAACGTCTATATCAATATATGCTATTTGCGGCGGTACTTTAATCGTTTCGGCAATAAAACCAATCATAATACCTCTATTCTCAATTTCAATTGGAAATTCATCAATTTCGTCATATTCATACTCAGACAAAAAATCTTCAATTTTGATTTCAAATATTTTTTCGAAATCCTTTTTAAAATCTTTGTTTCTTATATCCTCTTGAAAAAGATTTGAAGTTATCTTATTATTTTCCAGCGTGCTCATAGTAAATTGTTTGCTCTTAATGTGTCATCAAAATCGCCTTCACTTTCCATTTGATCTATAATTTTTTTACTCAATTGGGTTGGAGTTAAGTAATGAGATGCTTGTTCAAATACCGGGTGAATAGCATAATTCATTTCCGGATGACTTTCTTTCATCCATTTCAGAAAACCCACGGTATCGACCTTACTCAATCTTATTGGCGTTTCACAAGAATTTAAGTAGGCTTCCATATAATACTCATCTTGCCATAATAGCAAGATATTACTACCATCATTTCCAATAATTATCTGAAAAGTTTCCTCAGAAGCAATGGCGCTAAGAAAATTCTTCTCTCTTTTTAAATAGTCTGAGTTTTGAATATTTTGCTTTTTCATTTTAATATATATGCTTAATTAGTGATGAACCTTAAATATGCCTATTCTATAGGTTTATGCTTCCAGGTCAGGAAATTCAACCATTTTGTATCGATCTTCATAAATCGAAGTATTTAGTTGAACTTTTGACTGTAATTGCGTTAACAATTCTGATTGAAAAACAATTTCCTCTTCCAATAGTTGATTCCAATACTCCGGTTCCTCTGAGAAATTTTCGTAATGGTCCAACGTGTCTATAATACCAAGAAACAGCGCAACTACGCTTTCCTTTTTATTGTTGTCAGCCACAGCATTATCAAAAGCATCCAATATGAAAATGTAATTTCCTGATAGCTGCTAGTAGATTCTTTAATAATATCGGCTATCAACTTTACTTAGTCAATAGGGGATTTTATATACTGCTCGACCACTATTTTCCATCGAGGTAATTTAAAATAGAGAACCAGTGCCATTAGCTTTAATTGAATGACTTGTTCCACGGAGAGATCTTTAAAACTTTTTTGTAAGCTTTCCGTGTGTTTTTTAATATGCTGCATATTCCAGTAATATGCCCCCAGTTTTTAGCTCCTGTGCTTTTTGTTTAGCATGACAAAGTTACCTTTTTTTACGTAAGCTTTCTCCTTTTATAGTAAAGCGGTGTGCCGTATGCACAATCCTATCGAGTATGGCATCTGGTATTGTCTGCTCCGGAATCACCGTTTACTTGGCTGAAAACAACGGTTCTCTTTCCTTTCCTGGGGGCACATGCTCCGGAATCGTCCCGGATATATACCCGAATCCAAAAGCTGGGTGCACATCCTTCGGATTATGCAAGCAATGATAAAACCTACAGACCTTAGTGCTTGCTATTACCTTTGATAAAGGCAGCCATGTTCATAAACTTAGCCCATCCCGCGTACATGTAGAGAAAGGCATTGCCATAAATGATCAGACCAGGTAAGCGACGATAGATCCAGCGTGCACCCGAGCGGATTGAACTACCGCGTTTAGGGGAGCTTGCCGGCTGATCCTGTTGATATCCGTATGTATTAAAGTGCTTCTCCATAAGCTCTTGTATCGTGCTGTTGTATCTTCTGTTTGTTTTTCTGCGGAGCCACCTGCACCTAACAGACGGATTTTCCTGGATAGCCATGCTGCTTAACGACATTGCCGGAATAGCGCAAATTTTCTTCTGTACTTTGACTTGCTTCAACCAAGCTTTAATATGCTGACCTGCTTTATCCGACCTGTTATTACAAAGTTGCGATACAATTTATACTCTGCCGCAGCAGTAAAAAAGAGCTAAGACTCCTAAACCATATCGCGATGAAAAAGGTTACCAAATGGTATAATGGGTATCAATAGAAAAGGTAACTTAGATTATGTATCAACGCTTAAGGATTCTCGCTTCGCCACTTTTTATTCTTTTTCTGATCCTGCTGCTCGTGAACGATTTTTATTTAAAAGGGGCATTTCACAATGTGCTGACGGGAAAGCTCTCCGATTTTAGTGGGCTTTTTATTTTCCCTATTTTCTGGTCGGCTATCTTTCCCAAACGGAAAGCATTGATTTTTATAGCCACAGCAGTACTATTTATCTTTTGGAAGAGTGAATATTCGGCGGGGCTCATCCAATGGATGAATCCTTATTTTGGTGTAGGACGAACAGTAGATCTGTCCGATCTCATGGCATTACCCATGATCGGCTTGGCCTGGTTTTATACGAAAAGCGGATCACAGCCTGCTATTCTGCCCGCATTCATGCTGCGCCTAAGTACTTACCTTATCGGTATGGTCGCTATGTTCGCTTTTTGTGCTACCACACAGCCGCGATATATCCAAGCCTTTGAGCAACCGCAGTATATCTTACTAAAGCATCCGACACTCAAGAATTTTGATCCTTACTATGGATTTCAATTTTATAAAAAAGATTCGCTACTTGTTGTTAAAATAGATTATTTATATCGCAACAGGCCTGTCCGGAATGATGATTACAATAAAAATAAAAATATCCAACAGCTCGATCAGGACGTGTTAAGCATTATCGGGGATAGCGCAACGCATATTCCCGCTGGAACAATCACCCAGCTCACCATTCATACGGATGAGTGGACGGATTCGTTGCGATTTAATGGCGGACGCCTCGATGGACCATTGATAAGAACAAAGGGAAATAAGCGGATCATAGAAGGATTTTATAAGATGGGACTGGAAGATGCTACCTGGACACTCCGGGATAGCAGCAGTAACGATAGGGTGGTACAGACATTTGTCCAAGGCGAGAAAACGCAGGTAAAGCAATATAGCGGGGATAAACTCAAATCCTCTTCGACGGTAAACACGCGCGCCGACACCATTGTAAATACCTATGTGCAATTGGCGATGCTGACTTTAGCGGTAGCGGCTATGTGCTTCTTATTGTACAGGAATAAGCGGAAGGCGATCCCTACAGGCCTTCAGCTCAGCTTACTTTGGAAGCTGCTGATATGTTTTGTCTCCCCACTGGTCGTATGGCTGTTTTACATTGGCATCATGCTCTTACTGATGAATTACGATGAGGATATTTTTGAAGCGATCGCTACAGCTATTTTCGTTTTTATTGCAGTTTGCCCATTGATGTTCATCATTGTTTTTGCGATCAAACTGGCCAAGGAAATCGATGTGTTCTGGTACTGCCTCTTGTTTGCGCTTCTCCTCAGTATCTTTAAAACATATGCCATACTCGAAGCGCTGTCGAGCTAAAATGGAAACATAGCTGTTTATTTCTGTGTAGCCACCCCCTTACTTTACGACAAATAAATACCGCAAAATATGATCCATTGTAAACTATTTTAGTGTCTCAAAAGAATTCCCCGCATTCTTTCGAATACGATTTTCAGGCCCTCCGAGTAAAAAAAATAGGATGACAAATGCTGTTTGCGCCACGATGAGGTAGATGTTTGGAATGAGTATAAGCCACCAGACAATATTTTTTTTTTCGTGCCTTGAAGAGCGAAGTAATCGTTGCTATTGATGTCAGTAAGAATAATAGCAAGTAGAGTTAATTGAATACATTTCCTTTCCGTGACGCCGCATTTAAGAAGTTCAATCGAACCCCCTTAGGCGCTACCTGTCAGTAGCAAGGGGGTAAGGAAGTATCTAAGTTACCATAATGGTTCGGTTACGGTAACTTGGGTGGAGCCGCTATCCTTCAGACATGGCTAAAGTGAGGTTAGCCGTAAATTCAAGCCCTGTGGTTGTCAGTGCCTTTACGGTTACCTTATAGCTGCCGGCTTTCAAACTATCACTTTTTTTCACGGAAACTGTACCTGTTTGTGCATTGACGCTAAACAGCTTTTCGCTATCGTTAAAGGCAACGCCATCTTTCTGTATCGAAACCAGTTCAAATGTCGATTTATAGTTTTCTGGATACAATGTGGGCGCTGCAGAGACATAACCATTTGAAAGACCGATGTGTATCAGACTAAAGTCGATTGTCAGGTTTAGATCGGGATAATATTGTCCAAACAAGAACTTAATTTGTGGAATCAGAATGACCCTGAAAGTAGTTGAAGCCACAGGAAAGCCATCTTTCCTAAGTTCGGGAGTCAGCTCGAAAGACTTTTCAGCTTTTTTTTCCGGATCTCCAGCATCCTTTGATAATTTGATATGCGTACCTGCTATTGAAGCAATGTTTTCTTCTCCATCCTTTTTAACCAAATGAAAGCTAGCACCATCAATTGGTAGGCCGAGAGGATCTATTTCAAAATCAGTAGATTGGTCGCCATACAGTACATACGAATAAGGTAATTCGCCGCCGCTTTTTAGTCCTTTGATAGCAATAGATCCAGCCGTTATCTTGATTGAAAGATTTTCTTTCCCTACCACTGTGCCATGAGATTCTTTGGCTATCACGGTGACTTTATAATCATCGGGAATGCGTGCGCTGCTCGATTGGGCTCCGTTTGGATAGAGTAGGGCACTGTTAATCAGTATGCTTTGTTTTTCGCTATCGTATTTGATGGCTTGGTTCAGTTTGTCACTGAGTTTACTCCCGTTGCCCAAATCGATGTCTGCAGTCTGGGAAAAGTCAAAACTGAATGTCAGTCCTGTACTTGCAGATAGGTCTTTCGGAAGATGAATTTCCTGTGTTTCGCCGTAGCGAATACCGACCTGCGATGGTAAAGAAAGTGAGATTTCACTGGGAATAGCTGCTGTTTCCTTCTTACAGGATGATGCCGATCCGAGCATCAGAATCAACGCTCCCGCTAGAGCGATTGGTGTGTTGATGTACTTCATATGGTGTAAAATTTTGACGAAGGTAGTAATTGTAAATTATTAATGCAACATGATTGCATTTAATATTATCTTTTTTATTTTTGCAGCTCAAACAGGAATAGGCTACACTATGTTACGGTATCAGAAAGAAGTTTTTTTAGCATCTCTAGTGATGTTAACTAGCACAAAAACTGCGCATGCACAGCGCAAACCATCAGTGGATACGCTGCGAAGCTATACGCTTCCCACCGCAGAGACAACAGGCTTTTTGCCAGGGCATGGGCAAAAGAAGAGGCTCGATCGAAATCAGCTAGATCGTATTCAGGCGCAAACGCTCGGTGAAACATTAAGTCATATTTCCGGGATACAAAACGCTTCTTTCGGTCCCAATTCTGGCATGCCCATGATACGCAGTCTCAGTGGTAGCAGGGTAGGTGTGCTTTCCAATGGTCTTTCGGTCAATGATTTGTCGGGAATCAGTCCTAACCTAAATCCCAATTTCGATATGGACAATCTACGCGAAATAGAATTGTACAAGGGTGCTGCTAGTGTGTTATTCGGAGGAAAGGCAATTGGTGGAGCGGTCAATGTTAAAGACAACACCATTCCTATGACCCGTCTGACAAAGAAGATTGCAGGCCAGGCCAGTGCGGAGTTAGGAACCAATAGTGGCAATAGCCAGTCGCTGGCCTTCAATACAAACCTTGGAAAATACTGGGTGGGACATATCGGCGCAATGAGACTCAGACACGGAAATCTTAAGATTCCGGGCAATACAAAGGCAGCTATTGCTTATGATCCTAAGATCGATCATTTGACAGCCGCAATGGCACAGGTAAATGTCGATCGCGAGACGATTCGAAATCTGACCCTATATCCCTATTTAAGTCAGTTTGTGCTCGATAATATGGGCGATCCAAAGTGGGGTTTATCAGAGGCCGATCTGTATACCTTTGAAGATTATTCATTTATCAATGGAGCAAAAGTCCGAAACCCTCAAAATGACAAATATGTTGCTGGACAGGATCCCAACACACTGCTTTACACCGAAGTCGTACATGGAATTACAGATTATGTTCCTGTCAAACGCGGAGTGATGCCCAATAGTCATGCCGAGAGAGGCGCTGTCAATGCAGGTGCCAGCTATATCAGAGACAACTTCCGAGTAGGTCTAGGGCTTTACGCTCTTGAAAGCTATTATGGTATTCCCGGTTTTGCACAGCGCAATAAGCCTGTCCATAGCCACAGCACAGTTTGGACACCCATATATGAACCGATCAATACGCGCACTTATTCCTATGCCTGGCAGTTAGAATCTGCTTTTAAGCCGAGAACACCGTTGATGTCGGAGATTAAATTTAATTATAGAGGTGAGTTGTCGGACGACCGGGAGCTCTTGGGCAGGTACCGTGTCAATAAGTTCGATAGCGAGCGTCATGCGCTTCGATCGGAGATATCGCAACAGTTTACCCGTTTTTGGTCTGGGACGAGTGGATTTGATTTTTCATTTGTAACCTTAAAGGGCGAGGGGGATCGGCGGTATATACCCAATAATCTGAGCCGGGAAGGAGGGATCTTTACGTTGCAGACAATAGAACTTAATCCGGTTGCCCTTCATATGGGCTACCGGCATGACTGGGTTGCCCGACGTACTTTGAGCGATCCTACCTACCAGCGTAGCCGGGGGATGGCCGGAGGGCAGCTTTCGGCTCGGGATTTTAGCTTAAACCACTTTTCGGGAGATATCAACTATTCTATTTTTGACATTGCCTATTTACAGGCTACATTTTCACACGCAGAACGAGCACCCGGGATCAATGAACTTTATGCTGGGAACGACCATTTCGCGATCCTGGTAGAAGAAAATGGAGATGATCGACTTAACAAGGAAAGCTCAAATTCCTATGAGTTATCCGGAGGGATAAAATATGGTGGATTAAAACTGTCAGCGACCCATTACCGCAGCTTCTTTAAAAATTATCTCTATTTGGCCCATACAGGCATTTCCCGATCTGGAGGTTTTTTGGTCAAGGAATGGCGTGCTTCAGACACCGAGATCCAGGGTTGGGAGTTGGAAGGAGGTTATACCTATACATGGGCAGCAGATTGTCATCTCGCATTAAATGCGTTCGCCGATCTTGTCAAAAATATAAATACCTCAGATGATACTATGCGTAAATGGGCCGAAGGGGACTATATGCCCAACCTACCGACCAGTAGATATGGGATATCCGCGTTACTTCAATATAAAAAGTTTTTTGGGAACGCCAATTTCGACCGGTATCTGAGACAGCGTTATTTAGGTAAAAATATCAATATTGAACCACCTATGCCGGCCTATTCCTTGCTATCTGGTCAATTAGGTTACAAGGTGAATCTAAAAAAATATGAATTTGTCTATTTTATTTCCGGAAATAATCTATTGAATGTTGAAGCACGTCCGCAAAATTCCATACTCAAATATCTAGCCCCACTACCGGGGCGTAATATTTCTATTGGATTAAAGCTATTGCTCTAAAGAAGAGAGGTGACGATCGATTCATTTAAGTCATTTACAAACGTGCCGCTCAATGCGATTATCTTATTGTTGTAATTTCGGTTTCCAATTTCTAGGCATTTCTTTACAGAAATGAGCTCGGAAGACCAACCGACAAGTAAGGCCCAAACGCCATTGAGTAATGTGTATTTAAGGCTGAAAGATAATTTCAGTTAGCTACATTCGTTAAGCCATTTTATATCGCAAATGCTATCCATAGAATTGGAGAAACACTTCCGGTCTTCCATTGACCTTTATCGTGATCGCTTGCGGTGCAATTTCGGGTCTCCATGTGATTATTGCGACCGGAACGACGCCTATGATGCTAGGAAACGAAAGGCTACGCAAACCCCAAAATATACGCGATAAATCTTTTATTTGTAGACCAATTAATGGTACGTAATTTTTCATTCATTGCAGAGAAAATCGTATACTTGTCTCTACTACCAGTTGAAGGATCTAAATGACAAAAAGATATGTCCAATGCATTATTTATTTAACGCTAATCTGCTGTTTATTTGCACAACATGCCCAAGCCCAGTATCATTTCGGTAGTTTAACTTATGATAAAGGGCTCTCGAATAGCACCGTATTGAGTATATGCCGTGACAATGCAGGTTTTCTCTGGATCGGTACCAGGGACGGACTTAATAGATACGATGGTAAGCGCATTAAACAGTACCGTTCGGATAATAACGATGTTAACACCATTTCCACGAACAACTATATTTACACCATTGCTGAACATCCGCGCCAAAAGACCCTTTGGATCGGAACACAGCAGGGCCTAAATATTTATCAGCCTAAACAAGACCGTTTTCAGCGAATTAGCTTTGAGCATGTCAAACCTAAAAATAGCAACCATTTTGCCGTTTTAGCAATTTGTTTTATTGAATCTAGCGTCTTACTCGGTACAAATAATGGTCTGATGTGCATTAAAAATGCCGATCATCCAAAAATAGAAAACGTGAATATTCTCCCCGGACTGGAAATCTACTCCTTGTTACAGCTGGGAAGAAATATCTTGATCGGGACCAACAGGGGATTATATCTTTGGCGGGATCAAAAAACAATTGAACCAATTAAACTAAGTCATACAAATAGCTCCGCGATATCCGTGAAGGATATTAAGCGAGTGGCTACAGATAAAATTTGGATTGCCACGGATGGACATGGTCTTTTTGAATTGGACATCTTATTTCAGCAGACTGCGCATTATACAGGAAAAACGGGACTATCAAGTGACTATGTGCGAGCGATAGCGATAGATAAAGCCAAAAATATCTGGGTGGGGACAATGGAAGGGGCCAATTTGCTACAGCCCGACGGAAGTCAGATACAGCAGATAAAATCGAGTGCCATCAATCCTTTCAGTATCAATGATAATTCCATCAAGACGATTTATATTGATCGGCAGGGTATTGTTTGGATGGGGACAAATTTTGGCGGAATAAACTATCATCATCCATCGGTATATCCCTTTAAGGTAGATCTCGCAGACGGCAATTTCAAACATCTGAGCGGAAATCTGGTCAGCGCCATTGCCGTTGACGATGATGAAAATACTTGGGTGGGAACAGAACGGGACGGGCTGAACGTTCGCAAAAAGGGTAGTGATGTATATCGGAAAATAGAGCTTCGGTCCAATACGGTCAAATGCCTGCTCACAGATGATAAATATATTTACGTGGGTACGTTCGGCGCAGGGCTGGCTCGCATCAGCCGTCAAAATACCACAGATATTCGCTATTACAATATTACCGGTGAAAATGGTATTACGCTGCTCCAGAATTACATCAGCAGCATTAACCGGGATAGCCTCGGGAATATTTGGATCGGGACCGGCAACAAAGGCTTACAAATGATCAATAGTCAGTTTACGACTGCTATTCAACCTACCAGCACATTTACAAAAAATACCGCCAACAATTATATCAAGCATATTTTAGCCAGCCGAAACGGTAGTCTATTTATTGGAACGGCCCAGGGGCTTGGTCAGCTCCGCAATAGTGCTGAACAACAAGGAATCTATCGTTCTGAGGATCTTATGAAAGATCATTATATCAACACGCTTTTTGAAGATAGGACTTCACAAATATGGATTGGGACGCAAGAAAAGGGGCTTTATAACTATAATCCGAAAACAGGAGTGGTAAACAGGGTGGAGTTATTTCCAACGCGTAGCTATTACCATGTATTGGGGATTGCCGAAAACAAGGCCAACGAAATTATTATCTCCACAAATAATGGACTCGTGTTTTACAATAAGCTGACGGGAGCAAAACGCTATATGGATATTCAGGATGGTTTCCCAACAAATGAATTCTTACCAAATGCCATTTTTTGCCGGGATGGGCAGCTGCTCGTCGGTTCGCACAAAGGCTTGATCAGTCTCGACGTGTCTCATCACCAGTCAAATGAGGGGGTGCCCAAATTGTTGATCTCGGGCTTCTCTATCAACGGTCTGACCAGGACGAGAGTCGACAAAGTGTTGGGCTACCTAAATCCGGACCGGGCGGAGGAAATTGCACTGAAACATGACCAAAATACATTTACGATCGACTTTAGTTCAGACAACCTTATCAATCCGCAAAAAAACAGCTATGCCTATAAAATTGAAGAACTCGAAAAAGAATGGAATCTGACCGATCAGCCTTCCATAACCTATACCAATCTGAGCCCCGGACGATATACGCTTCGGTTAAAGACGGCCAATAATGACGGACTATGGAGTAACGTGAGCAAATCTGTGGTGTTCAACATTGCTCCGCCTTTTTATAAATCTATCTGGGCCTATACCGGGTATACACTGCTACTGATGGGCATTGTCTATTTTTTCTACCGCTATAACCTGGACAAAAAGCAGCTTAAAACAAAGTTATATTATGAGGAAAAACTGCATCAGGATCAAGCTGCGCTGATGCAGTCAAAGCTTGATTTCTTCACCAAGATCAGCCATGAAATCCGCACCCCACTGACCTTGATCCATGCCCCAATAGAGAAAATATTGCTGGATAAAAGGCTCGACAATCAGGTGGATGCGCAGTTACAGCAGGTGAGACGTAATATTAAGCGGCTGCTACATTTGACGCAAGAATTATTGTCTTTCAATAAAATGGATGCCCAAAAATTGACCTTGAATAAAGTTGCTATCGACTCAAGAAGTTATTTTGAGAATATACATCAATCCTTTGTTGTGATAGCCGAAGAATCGGGTATAGGCTATGTCTTGGATAATCAATTTGAAGGTTCTTTTATGGCTGATCCCCAGCAGCTGGAAAAAGTATTGCTCAACCTGCTTTCCAATGCCTTTAAATTTCGGCGCGAGCATAATCCAACGGTTCAACTTGTCATCCGTCAGCGGAACGAAGATCTGTTTATCCATGTGATGGATAATGGTCAAGGTATCAAAAGGGAAGACCGGGAGCGCATATTCGATACCTTTTACCAAGCTGATGCGGGAAAAGGGAAAGAAGGCTGGGGAATCGGCTTGTCTTTCGCCAAAGAGCTCGTAGAACTGCATCAAGGAAATCTCTATCTTGACAATCCGCTGCAGCTGGGCCAACAGGGGGGCACCGTATTCACCATATTGTTGCCGGCATGTATCCGGCAACATCAGGGGATACCGACGGAAATTATTTCGGAGACAAGTACGACTGAAAGTACCGCGGCCTGTATTCCGGACTCGGCCCGGGATTATCAGCTGCTGATCGTAGAAGATAATGACGAACTCCGTTCTTTTCTGCTCAACCATCTGCAGACATGCTACAACGTAAGTGCTGCGGCCAATGGAAAGGAGGCGCTTGTGGCAATTGCCGATAGCATGCCCGATATGATTATAACAGATATCGCGATGCCTCAGATGGATGGATACACACTGGTGAGATCCATCAAAGCCGATCCGGATACAGCCCACATTCCCGTAATTATGCTGACAGCCAAAGGAGAGGAGAAGGATAGTATCATTGGTTATCAAAGTGGCATCATCAATTATGTAACTAAACCATTCAACTTACAGGTTTTAGATCTTCAGATTTTCAACACCATATCAGCTTTAGAGTTGGTTAAGGAACGTAACCGACGCTATTTGCTGTTATCGAAACGTGATGAAAACATAAACAATGCTGCTGCGGCTTATTTGGATAAGTTAAGAACGATGGTCGAAGCACATATCGCCGAAGCTGAGTTTTCAGTTGCGACTTTAGCGGAAAATATGGGCCAGAGCCAAAGTGCGCTGTTGAAGAAGGTCAAAAGCCTGACAGGCCTCAGTGTTGCCGAATTGATTAAAGATATCCGTCTGAGTGTCGCTGCAAATCTCCTGATACAGTCTGATCAGGTCGCATCTGTTGCCTATTCTGTAGGATTCAACGATCGAAAGTATTTCAGTAAAGAATTTAAAAAGAAATTTGGTGTAAATCCCACTCAATATAGGGAAAATAGCTTACGCTAAGAGATTTTACCCCTATATTTCCGATTTTTTACCCCCTTATTTTCCATAAAGATTCAAATATTTGTCAAGCTTCTTTCTACGACAGAAAAAAGCTATGGGCAAATACTACCTCATGTCGGATTGCCCGAAAACCAATTAATTTATTAAATGTAAAATATGATACCGAATCTAAAAACAATCGTATTGGGAGCGACCTGCCTGTTCCAAGTTCCGCAGCTCTATGCACAAAATCAGCAGATCAGTGGAACAGTAACCGATATAGTTACGGGAAAGCCATTGCCAGGTGTAAGTATTTTGCAAAAGGGCTCCGGTACAAAAGGAACCACGGACCTTAATGGTCGCTTCTCTTTTCAGGTCACGAACACTTCAGCTGTACTTATCTTTAGATTTATCGGTTATGATGAACAAGAAGTTGCTGTAAAAGATGCTAAAGTGTTGCAGATAAAACTCGTACAGACCAATAAGTCCTTAGATGAAGTTGTTGTAATCGGGTACGGTGAAGTGCAACGAAAAGATCTTACAGGTTCGGTGGGATCAGTCAATATGCAGGATATCAAGAAGGCTCCCGTTGGTTCCGCACTGGAAGCATTGGCCGGTCGTGTAGCCGGTGTACAGGTCACATCAGAAAGCGGGAAACCGGGCGGTGAGATGAACATTGTGATCCGTGGCGCCAATTCCCTGACACAGGATAATTCACCCCTGTATGTCATCGATGGTTTTCCAATAGAAAATGCGAACAGTAATGTCCTTAATCCGGATGAAATCGCTTCGATCGAAGTGCTGAAAGATGCATCTGCCACTGCGATTTACGGTGCACGTGGTGCAAACGGTGTTATTTTGATCACCACAAAAAAGGGCGAAGCAGGAGCTCCACAGATCAGTTATAGTGGCTATATAGGATCGCAGCAGATCATCAATAGCATGGATCTGATGAATGGCTATGAATTTGTCCGTTTGCAGGCAGAACGCGATCCTATCGGCGCGCAGCTCACTTATTTTAACGATGGCAAGACATTAGAAGACTATAGGTCTGTACCGAGCAACGACTGGCAGCAGCATATTTTTAGAGATGGCGTGATGCACAACCACAGCCTCTCGGTCATGGGCGGCAACAGCAACACAAAATATTCCGTTTCAGGTAATATCTTTGGTCAACAAGGTATTATCATTAATTCGGGATTTGACCGTAAACAAGGGAAGATCACGCTCGATCAGAGTTTTCAGAAACTAAAAGTCGGTATCAATGCCATGTATACCGGCACACTTACTGATGGCAGCAATCCCGCGGCTCCTGAATCCGCATTCTCCGCCATGAACTACCTGATGTACAGCGTATGGGGCTACCGTCCCATTGCTTTTGCCGATGAAGACCTTTTGAATGATCCAACAGACGATCTCGCTAACCCCACCAACGACTATCGGTTCAACCCGATACTTTCTGCTCAGAATGAGCTCCGCAAAAACTATAACAACCGGCTTATCGTGAACGGTTATGCCGAATACGCGTTCTCTCCGGCACTAAAACTGCGGATTAATGGCGGTATTAACAATTCGGATACACGGCTGGACACATACAACAATTCACGTACCCGGTACGGTTTTGCCGGAAGCACAAATGGCGTAAACGGTTCGATTCTATACACGCAGAGCAACACTTGGCTCAACGAAAACCTGTTGACCTACAACAAAAAATTTAAAGACCATACCCTAAATGCGGTTGTTGGGATCACTTTTCAGGGCAACAAGTACCATAGGTATGGCTTTTCAGCCATTCATCTGCCCAACGAGATCAAGGGACTGGCAGGCCTGAGTGAAGGGGTGCCCCAGCCTGTCACCTCTCTGCAATCGGAATGGTCCATGCTCTCGTATCTGGGCCGCGTAAACTATAATTACAAAAGCCGCTACCTCCTGACCGCATCGTTTCGGGCAGACGGCTCATCCAAGTTCGTTGGCAATAACAGATATGGGTACTTTCCCTCTGCTGCATTCGCCTGGCGACTGATCAATGAACCCTTTATGAAAAATCAGCAACTTTTCTCGGATGCGAAACTGAGACTGGGTTATGGAATTACAGGAAATAACAGGGTGAGTGAATATGCTTCTTTTTCGCCTGTGTACTTTGAAAATACCAGTGTCAGCACCAACGGTTACTACTCCTGGGGAAATGAGCTTTTACAAGGGATGTACCTTGGTATCGGAACACCGGATCTGCGCTGGGAAAGTACGGCACAGCGCAATGCCGGCATCGATCTGGGGCTTTTTAAAAACAGGTTGATGCTGACGGCGGATTATTACCACAAGCGCACCTACGATCTCCTGCTCTATGCAGCATTACCCTCCACCACGGGCTATAGCAATGCCTTTAAAAATATAGGTGAAACGAGCAACAAGGGGATTGAATTGACCTTATCGGGAGATATCATCCAAAAAGCCAATTTTAGCTGGAATAGTTCCTTCAACATTTCCTTTAACCGAAATAAAGTGGTTGAACTTACCGAAAATCAGGAAAGCCTGACCACGGCACTGGCCTGGGATCAGGATTACAGAACTACTCCATTATATATTGCCAAAATCAATCAGCCACTCGGACAGATGTATGGATACCTCTGGGATGGTGTCTATCAATATGAAGACTTTGACCAACAGCCCAATGGCAGTTACCTCTTAAAACAGACGGTGGCGACCAATGGTAATACACGTAGCTCGATTCGCCCCGGCGACGTGAAGTATAAGGATCTCAATGGGGATCTGGTAGTGGATAATCTTGACAGGACAGTGATCGGACGTGGATATCCCATTCACCAGGGGGGATTTGCGAATACCTTTAAATACAAGAATTTTGATCTCCACTTATTTTTCCAGTGGTCTTATGGAAACGATATTGTCAATGCCAATAGGCTGTTGTTTGAAAATGGCAGTAAAGCACATCTCAATCAATTTGCGAGCTATGCGGACCGCTGGACACCGGAAAACACTTCTTCTACCATGCCCCGTGTGGGGGGCCAGGGGCCTAATGTCTATTCGACCCGCATTATCGAAGACGGCTCATACCTGCGTCTGAAAACAGGATCTATAGGTTATACTTTTGATAAGGGCCTGTTAGACAAGTGGAAAATCAAAAGCCTGCGTATCTATGCCTCCGTACAGAATATATGGACACTTACCAATTACTCAGGATATGATCCCGAGGTTGCTGTGTACTACTCGGCGCTGACACCCGGCTTTGACTATTCATCTTACCCAAGACCCAAAACCTTTGTATTTGGTATCAACCTTAATCTGTAATCTTATGAAACTAGCATTAACAAAAAAATATAAACATTTAAGCTTCTTGTATTTAGTGGTGTTGACTTCAATTTTTTCAGGATGTTCTAAATTTTTGGACAAGCAGCCCTTTGATGTGGTCAAGGAAAATTATTATCAGAATGAAAAGGAGGTGATGACCGGACTTGTTGGCGTATACGATATTCTAGGCAGGGAAGACTTTTACGGATCCACCTATTCGAGCTACCTGACCCTGGGTGATGAGGGGGCCTATTTTCGCTCATCTTATCTCGCTGGACCAGAAATCTATAGTTACGACGCTTCTAATCCAAAAATCAATGATATCTGGCGATTTCTGTATGAGGGTATTGAGCGGGCCAATTTTTTTCTGAGCAAAATTGAGGCCGTACAGATGGCTGCTTCTGATAAACAGGCTGTGATAGGTGAAGTCAGGTTTTTGCGGGCCTATTACTATTTTATTTTGGTCAGCAACTGGGGGGACGTTCCTTTGAAAACAGCGCCTACAAGTTCGGTCAGTAATGTCAATATCGCACGTACGCCACAGGCGGAAGTTTATAATTTTATAGTGCAGGAGATGGAAGCAGCGGATTCCATGGTCAAGGACATTCAGGCGTACGGTCATGCTGGCCGCGTTTCAAAATCTGCCGTCCGGGGCATCTTGGCCCGGGTATACCTAAAAATGGCCGGAGCTCCGCTCAATGACGCATCCAAGTATCAAAAAGCATTGGAATGGTCGAGCAAACTGGTCTTTCCACAAGGGGGAGATTATAAACATAGCCTTGTCGCAGATTACAAAAAGATCTTTACAGATATGGCGGCAGACCGGTATAATATCAGCGAATCCATCTGGGAGGTAGAATTCTATGGCAATCGCAGCGGTGATTTTGAAGCTGGGCGCATTGGCAATCAAAGTGGCATACAGACCAGCGATGAGGGCAAGGGCTTTAGCTATGGTCTGTTGGCTGCCACGCGCAAGCTCTTTGAATCTTACGAACCCACAGACAAACGCCGGGACTGGAACATCGCCAGTTATCGGTACAACCATGCCAACAACTTGATCACAGACTCTGTATTCTATACGGCAGCGGAAATTGAGCGTCGGCATGCCGCCAAATTTAGAAGAGATTACGAGACCTTAAAGCCTAAAAACAGGAATTATACGCCAATTAATTTTCCGCTATTACGTTATGCTGATGTCCTGTTGATGTTTGCTGAAGCCGAAAATGAAGTGAATGGCCCCACGGCCCGTGCCAAAAATGCACTTCAGGAAGTACGTGACCGTGCAAATGCTTCAAACCGGAATAATGAGCTAACCAATGAAAGCGAAATGCGAATAGCTATACGGGAGGAACGCTTTCGGGAATTATGCTACGAAGGGTTGCGGAAATTTGATCTCGTACGTTATGGTACTTTCATTGCCGAAATGAAACTGGTTGCCCAACAGTATAACCAGTTGGCGCCGGCCGATTATCGGTACATGGCATTGGCTTTCAATAATGTCAGTGATCGCGATACGTATTTCCCTATTCCAATCAACGAACTATCCCTGAATAACCTGATGACGCAAAATCCCGCATGGTAATACCAGCTAATAATGTGAAAATTATGAAAAGATATATTTATATAGCATCGCTTCTCGTACTGCCAATCCTACAATCATGCGAGAAAAGAGAGGCCATCCCTTTGAACTTAGAAGTCCATACGGATAAAAATAGCTATAAAGTTGGTGAGCAAGTGTTGTTCCATATCAGTGGCAATCCCGACCAGCTGACGTTCTTCTCTGGTGAAGAAGGCCATAAGTACGTTTACCGCGAGCGCACCAAAGCTATTCCACAGGCTGTAACACTGGAGTTTTCGACCAACCGTCGTTATGGTACGGATGCGCAACAGCCGAATTCTCTCCGCCTACTGGTATCGCAGCAATTTGCAGGAGTTTATCAGCCTGATGCGATCAAGGAGAGCGACTGGGTGGATATTACCGCCGCATTTAAGTTATCTGGCATCCAGGCCAATGACGCTACCTACGTATCCTCGGGACAAGTTGATCTGTCGAAATTAAGTGCGTCGGGTTTTAATCTGAATGCGAATGCCATGGTTTATTTTGCTTTTAAATACACCGGGAATACCGGATCGACACAGCCCCGTTGGTGGATCAATCAGTTCAGCCTAAATACCGAAACAACAGAGGGCATCACCTTGCCGGTAGCAAATCTGCAAGGTGCAGCCTGGACCTCAATCGGTCTGGAAAATTCTCCTGTCTCCTGGTTATTAAGCAGTGCGGGGCTACGCTTTCAGGGTGGCGGAGCAACAATAGGCTCCAATCAGGTGTGGGCTATCTCAAAACCGCTGGACCTCACCAGTGTGACACCGGACAAAGGGGTAGCGCTCAAAAATATGAGCACCCGTATGGATACCTATGCTTACACTTTCACAGCTCCCGGGACTTATGAAATTACTTTCGTAGGCAGTAATAGCAATGTGTACGGAGAATACCCTGTAGTCAAAACAGTCGAACTGGAAGTGACGGAATGAAACCGGCGCATGCGGAAAAAATAATCCGATATTGCCCGAAAAATATAATATACAAGAATCAACAGCGCAGTAAATAAAATCTTATGAAGCAGACACATTATTCTTTTGGACTTAAAATGATATTCTTATTTCTTTTGACAAACCTCTTTTCCTGTGCGCAGCAGCGCACCAAGCAGAACAGTTCCGATTTTGTGGCTGCCGGCTTTACGCGAGCCAGAGCGCAATATGACCTGCTCCTTGATAACAGCAACTTTCCTCGGACGCTGGATACAACAGGGCATGTGGTGGGAACCGATGAATGGGATTGGACAGGTGGCTTTTTCCCGGGCGCGCTTTGGTATATTTATGAGTATACAAAAGATCCCCAGGTCAAAGCTCAGGCCACAGCATGGACCGAAAAACTGGAAAAGGCGAAGGATCTGACCCAACATCATGACATTGGTTTTGTGATGTACTGTTCGTATGGCAACGCTTTACGGCTGGAGGACGATTCTACAAAGATCAAAAAATACCAGCAGCTCCTCGTACATTCAGCAGAGTCTGCCCTGAAGCGCTTTGATCCGAAAGTTGGACTGATCAAATCCTGGAATGAAAAAGCTTCCTGGGACGGAAAAACGGTATGGAAATATCCGGTGATCATCGATAATATGATGAACCTGGAGCTGTTGTTTTTTGTATCAACATTAACTGGAGACCCCAAATACAAAAATGCCGCCATCAGTCATGCCGACCATACCCTGAAGAATCATTTCAGGCCCGATTACAGCACCTACCATGTGGTGGACTATGATCCCAATACGGGAGCAGTCCTGCATCAGCAGACCAATCAGGGCTATGCCGACAATTCAACCTGGTCTAGAGGGCAGGGTTGGGCAATCTATGGCTATACGCTGCTCTACCGCGAGACCAAGGACAGTAAATATCTGGATGCAGCCAGGAAAGCGGCAGATTTTTATATGAATCATCCCAACCTGCCAAAGGATAATGTTCCCTATTGGGATTTTAATGCTGGCCAGGAAGGATACCGACCGGATGTGGATTATGCAAACCGAAAGCTGAACTATATACCACGGGATGCGTCGGCGGCTGCACTGGTCAGTGCAGCCTTGCTCGAATTATCCACCTATATGACCGAAGCAGATGCCAAACGCTATTATAACTTTGCCGAAAGCACGTTGAAATCGCTCTCCTCCAGCGAATACTTGGCTGAAAAGGGGACCAATGGCGGCTTCATCCTTAAACACTCGACAGGAAGCATGCCACATAAAAGTGAAATTGATGTTCCGCTTATCTATGCAGATTACTACTTTTTAGAAGCGTTGCTACGTTACAGAAAACTAAATGGGGCCTAGTATGAAGATTAAAACGATACTATTGTCGTGCTTTTTGTTGGGCTGTTCGCTATGGTCGTTCGCCCAGCAACAGCCTATGGGCAGCTCCGATAAGATGGCCTGGTGGTCAGCATCCAGATTTGGACTGTTTATCCACTGGGGCCTATATTCTCAGACTGCCGGTGACTGGAATGGCAGGCCAACACGGGGCGGAGAACATTTTATGTTATATGAAAGGATCCCACTGCAACAGTATGCGCAGATCGCCAAAGATTTTAACCCTGCTGCATTTGATGCCGATACCTGGGCAAAGGCCGCCAAGGGGGCCGGCATGAAATACATTGTCATTACAGCAAAACATCACGATGGGTTTGCCATGTTTAATTCCCCCAGCAGCGATTATAATGTTGTCCAGCAGACTCCCTGGCAGCGGGACCCAATGCGGGACCTGGCTGATGCCTGCAAACGTTATGATTTAAAACTTTGCTTTTACTATTCATTAGGGCGGGACTGGGCAGATCCGGATGTTCCTACCAATTGGCCTAGCAAGGCCGGACGAAGCAACTTCTGGGATTATCCAAATGAAGACGCCAAAGATTTATCAAAATATATCGAGCGAAAAGTAAAACCACAATTACACGAATTATTGACACAGTATGGTCCCATTGGTATAATATGGTTTGATACGCCCGAACTCTTTACTAAAGAACAAAGCACAGAAATCCAACAGTTCATTACCGATTTACAGCCCAATTGCATCATCAATAGTCGTATCGGCAATCACCTGGGCGACTACGAAGTCGTTGAGCAATCCCTAATGAATAAAGCAAAGGGCAAATGGGAGGCCTGCATCACAATGAGTCGCAATTGGGGTTTTAATAAGCATGATACAGTCTGGAAAAGTCCCGAAATATTGGTTAGAAATCTTGTAGAAGTGGTTAGTAGAGGTGGAAATCTGCTGCTGAATATCGGCCCGAAAGGGGATGGTACCTTTCCTGTGGAAAGTATGGCCAGATTACGGAGTATCGGAGATTGGATGAGCCTCAATGCAGAGGCAATATACGGGTCAGGCGAATGGAAAATACAAAGCGAAGGAAACCAGTTACATGAGGAGGAAACCGAGATCGCGGGGCAACAAACGATCAAAGACGCCGAAAATGATGCCACCTCAAAAGATATTGTGTCCGACATCCGTTTTACGACAAAGGATGGCTTTGTTTATGTGTTTGTACGAAGTCCAAAGACCGACTTTGCGGCGGTAAAAAGTCTGGCAGCAGGTCAGGCGCAAATAGCTAAAATTACGCTATTGGGAAGCAAGCAGAAAATCAAATGGAAACAGGACGCTAAAGCATTACATCTTCCTGTCCCTTCAGCGACAGACGGAGAGATACCTGTTTATGTTTTCAAGGTAACACTTGTTGGCCAGTCATAACGCTATACAACACTATCAATAAAAGGAAAGAAAGGATATTCACAACCAAATTATAACCAGATGAAAAAGATCATTTTCAGTTTTGCGGTACTCGGTCTGCTGTTAAATTCTTGTTCCAGCCCATTGGAAGGACTCGATTCCACAACAGCAACCCATGTTTCCTTATACGGTAGTTCGGTAACAAAAAGCAGTCTGTCCGGCTCTGGCCTGGTTTCTGCCGGGATGACACTGGCGGAAATCAATGCTGAAATCGCACAGGCAAGTGCCGGTGATACCGTATGGGTGGAAGCCGGCACTTATCTTATTGATGGTGCCCTGCTGATGAAGCCCGGTATTACACTTATGAAAAGCGGAAATACAAACCCCATCTTTGATGCCCGGGCATCGGACAGCCAGCTGCTTCGGCAGACCTTCAGTGCGGCCAATGTTGCTGGCTGTACATTCTCGGGCATTACATTTTGGAATCTGACTTTTTACATCAATAATGCGTCTGACGTAACTTTTAAATGGTGTATTTTTGACTATGGCATTAAGAAAGCAGGCAGTAACAAATCGAATGATCTGCATGATGCTTACATTCGCCTGATCGGCACGGATAAAGCCACCGTTTCAAACTGTGTATTCTCCAGGAGGCAGGGAAACAGTGGAAGAGGGGTGTGGAACGGGTCGGGCAGTACAAATTCAAAGATCATCAACAATACCTTTGGCAATGCTGGCACAACGGGTTACTTTATCACGGCGATAAATGATAATTCTCAAAGCAATAGTCTGATCAGTGGAAATACCATTTTACGCAATGTATCTTTCAATAATGAAGATGCTAATACCGATCATGGTATTTATGCACATAGTTTTAACGGCCTGACAATACAGAACAATGTGATCAAAGGCTGGCCGGCGAATGGAAGCGGTGGTGCTATTAAAGCTCGAAACGGGCAGAACTTGGCTATCCTCAACAATGAATTCCATACTTCGGGGATTTTACTGTATATCTATATTGAACCTTCCTCGTACCAGTATCTTAAAAATGTACAGGTCAAGAACAACAAGATTTACCTGGATTCATTGACCGGAGGCATGTATGGTGGGATCGGCTATTGGCGGCAGAGCGGTGTTACCGGACAGGAAGAGTCAATTCTGATATCCGGCAACGAGATGCCAAATGGATCAATTAGTATTTCGGGATCCAATGGCTTTAGCAGCGCGCAGTTTAATCTATCGGGTGGTGGGGTATTCAACAATGATCTACACCTGCCTTTTCTTTCGCTTGCGGCAGGTGTAAGTCAATCGGGTAATTACTAAGGCTAATAGTTCCATTTTTGTGCCATCGTAGTTTACGAGAAATGCCAGTGCCATTTTTTTATAATGGTTTTGGACCGTAATGATATATCCATAATGACGGGCCCAATAAACATCGTAACCCAATTTCTCCTCTAAGTTATTATTGGTTAATAAATTAGGAAGAGATAAATTTCCGATCCGGGGGCGGGAATCTATTTGGTTGAAAGTAAAGTCGCTATCGAAAACGGTTGCCTTTCAATTGAGGCGATCCCTATGCTAAGATGTCCATAACCCCGATCCGAGGAGTGAATAAAATTCCTCTTTTTAATGAAATGGCAAACACTCACAAGATACGAAAGTCAAGATATGGACGATCCTTACGTTTCAATTGTAGAGAACAATAGATGTTGTATCGATGGCGGATATTCAACATCAGCATCGAAAATATCAACTTTTGTCTGTAGCAACGCTTTATCCCTTATAATCCGATGCTTTGGGAAGACATTCTTGCTGACACACAGATCAAGGGCAACTATCGGGTAAGTATTGCAGCCCTTATCAGGTTCAAGTTATTCTTTTGAAATTGCTGAGTTGAGCGGATCTTTTACCATATTATTAAGAACTTTTTTTGTCATCCGGTTCATGAACGAATCTCGATAGGTCTGTCCGATAGGGACGGCATTTTTATAATGTTCTAATTGAACCATATTCCCATTGATCATTACAATAAATGGAATAGCAATGATAAAAGACTTATGGATTCGCACAAAGCGATCAGGCAGTAATATATTGTTTAAAGCACTTATGTTGAGCTGGACCATAATACTTTTATCATCAGAGGTATAAAAACATACATATTTTGCTTTTGCTTCAATGTATACAATTTCGTAAAGCTTAATTTTAACCAGCTTCCCTTTATATTCTGTTTTGACAAGTATAAATTCTTCCTCTTGTTTAGCGTCGATCGAAAGCTGTTGTTGCGCCCTCTCCACCGCGAGGAGAAAACGTGGAAAAAATATGGGTTTTAATAGGTAGTCCACAACATTCAGGTCAAATCCTTCAAGTGCATATTCTCTGTATGCAGTCGTGAGAATTACCTTATATCTTTCATTCAACATCTTCAAAAATTCCAATCCAGTTATTCCTGGCATTTGAATATCCAAAAACAACAGATTGACCTCCGTGTTGTTAAGTAACTGTAACGCGGCTATTGGATCGGTTGCAGTACCCACTAAATTTAAATAGGGAATCTGTTCAATATGTAGTGTCAGCAGTTCGATATTGTGGGGTTCGTCGTCAATTACGATACAATTTATCATATGTTAGATATTTATAACTATTTCGGTTATGTAATAATTTTCGTCTTCCTTAATTGTAAATGTGTGTGTGCTGCCATACATCAGATTCAGGCGTTGTTGTACATTATTTACGCCGATACCTTTTGATAATTCTTTTGGACCATTTCTTTTTTTATTGCGTACCAAGAAGTTTATTTTGGAGTTTCGGGCCATAATTTCAATTGAGACCTGATTTTTTGCATCATGAAGTTCACCATGTTTAAATGCGTTTTCAACCAGCGTGACTAAAGTTAAGGTAGGGATTTTAGCGTCCTTAAGTTGAATATCTTCGCTGTATCTGATTTTTATGTTGTTATTGAACCGGATTTGGTTCATCTGAATAACTTTTTTTATTTGCTCAGCTTCTAAAGCTAACGGTACAATTCCCTGTTCACCCCAGTCCTCCAATGCGTAACTCATTATTTCTGATAGCAGATGAACTGCCTGTGACGCTTCAGGATTGCTCTTATACGTTTTCGTGTAAATTAAGCTCAATGAATTAAAAAGGAAGTGAGGATTGATCTGATATTTTATTGCCGCCAATTCCGCTTTTAATTTTTCACGCTCCAACTGTTCTTTACTCCTGCGAATCACGTTTGAACAAATAGCTACTGCCACAAAATAGGATATAATGGTGGAGGCAATATTAAGTATTGTTGTTGTGATAAAAAATGAATTCGGACTTAGGGTGCCGGCGCTTTCTCGATCGCTTCTGTGCACGAAAAATGTCCAGTAATATTCATAAATAGTTAGCACGGTGAAGAAGGCGATGACCTGGACTGATACTTTTCCCCAGCGTCGATCCATAATCGCGGGAATAGCAAAATGATATATAAGCACGTAGAAAACTACCGTGCCTTTTATGATTGTATGAGTAAAACTTACATAGAGATTAATTCCACCTTCAAATTGATCAACTGTTTTATCAAAACCCTGAAGTTGTACCAGAAAGAGAAATACGGCGACACTCCATATTCCATAAATCAGGAAAATAACCAAAAACTCCTTCCACTTTATCCCGATTGCTAATGACATTTAAACCTTGAATAACTTATTGCTGTTCTTATTTTTAAACAAAATTAGTTGAAATGGATGATGATTGAAAATTTTATCTATTGACAATAAGATTGTAGGCATGAACGGTACTATTGGTTACATCAAAACGGACAAGCGATATCCAGCAGGTGGCTAGATGTCGTGCTATGGTGATATTAATATAATAGTTTCCGGTCCGAAGTACAAGGACCGGAAATTGATACATTAGGAAATCATATGTTTGTTAAATGGTTGCAGGCTCGGATATTAATTGAGTAGCTATAAAATTACTTGAAGACCTGACGGCTGCATTAGCAGAATGAGCTTAAAATTACAGGGATGCGATTTATTTATATTTGACAAATGTGGCTACAATTTTTTTAACCTTGATATTATTTGTAATCGAGCCACCTGTATAAGTATTATTCTTTTTGCCGTTCTGTAGATTTCCAAAGTCTGATTTTGATGATCCCGTCACTTCCTCGGTGAGTTTCATGACCACAGCATCCGCACCTTTGGATTGGCCGAGTGTTATTACCTTTTGCTGCGCGGCCTCTATGGAGCCAAAACCTTTGCCTATATCCGTTGTTCCCATTACTTCGTATCCTTTTTTAATGTCATTTACATCAAAAAAAACATCCACATGCTGGGTTGGAACATAACTTTTCCCAAAGTAAGATGGTGCAGAACAAGAGGTAGCGGCTAAGGCAATCATTGCAACCGATTTGATCAATAAATTTTTCATTTGTTTAATTCTGTATGAGTGATTTTATTTCTTATTTCGTGCAATATTAGGGGAAAGATAAGTAGGTATAAAGTTTTAAGCATCAATAAAGGTATTCGTGGTATAAACACTGTAATTTACTACATTAAATAGCTTAAGGATCATTTCAATTGGCGTAAGGTCTTAGCACATTGGAGGCAATCTGTAAACTATTGGAATGCCAGCCTAGTGACATTTTAGGATTTATTGAGGGCTGAAGGCTTGATTTTGATCATATAAAATCTTGATGATCTGAACATCTGAAAGTTCACTATTTTTCATAGCCTTACAAATTCAAAAACTGTATTTAAATGTTTCGGTTTTTCGGGAGGAGGTCATTACGGTACTAATTGGTTTGTTTGTTGTGGGGCCTCATATTCTTTGATAATTCTGGTGGTGTGAGATTACCAACTGCTGGCTGTTAGCATGTTGATTTAATATTTAATTAACATAATTTTAATCTAATTTACACTCCTTAATATTCATTAACACAAGTTGTTGTTAGCTTTGAATTGATAAAAAAAGTAAACTTATGTTAAGGAAAGTCATATTGTATGGAATGGTCCTGATGGTGGGAGTCTCCGTAACTTCATGTTCAAAAGATGAAAAAACAGAATCGGAGTCAGGGGAGGTTATCGAAACCGGTACAGCGATAAACATTAGTTCGACATCAAAAAGTGGTCCAGTTGAAGGGAGCCAGGAGACCGGAGCAGACAACGAGGATCTTGTTGCAAACTCTACTTTCAACAGTACCGTAAAGATAAATTTCGATGGCAATTCCGCTACTATAGAAAATTCAGCTTCCGGGGTTACTGTTACCCAATCTGGAGCTGATGTTGTTGTAAACTCTTCAGCCAGCGGTGTTGCCTATGAGCTTACAGGCTCAACAACAAGTGGGGCATTCAAGATCTATTCAGATAAGAAATTCAAGGTCACCTTAAATGGGGTCTCTATTACAAATAACGACGGGCCTGCAATCAATATTCAGTCCGGAAAAAGAGCATTTATTGTACTTCCCGATGGGACAGAAAACAAGCTTACAGACGCGGCTACGTATGCAACATCTACTGAAGATCAAAAAGGCACAATTTTCAGTGAGGGTCAATTGATATTTTCTGGAAACGGGACATTAACTATTTCCGGCAAAACGAAACATGCCATAGCCAGCGACGATTATATACGTATTGTGGAGGGTAATATTCAAGTTTCCGATGCTATTTCGGATGGCTTACACAGTAACGACGGTATTTATATTGATGGCGGGAAATTAAATATTGTAGCAAGCTCCGATGGTATTGAAGCTGAAAAAGGAAGGATTATTGTCAATGGAGGAGAAATCACCCTAAAAGTTGCTGACGATGGGATCGTTGCTTCCTACGAGGATGGTGACGAGACTATAATACCCGATGTAATTATAAATGGCGGAAAAATAAATATCGAAACCACTGGATCAGGTGGGGAGGGAATTGAAAGCAAGGCGACCCTTAGCATCAATAATGGTGAAATTTACATCAAAGCTATTGATGATGCGGTCAACGCCGGGAAAGCAATTTATATCAATGGAGGAACAATCGTAGCCTATAGTACCACAAACGATGGTATAGATTCCAATGGAACGATGACTATTACTGGAGGGCATATTTTCGCTATCGGTGCAAAGAGTCCAGAAGAAGGGTTTGATTGTGATAACAACACTTTTAAGATTACCGGCGGACTTATGGTCGGAGTGGGCGGAGCCACAAGTTCTCCAACGGCAGGTGTTTCTACACAGCCTTCGGCTATTTTGAGTGGCGGTACCGCCAACCAGATCTATAGTGTTCTTGACAAGGATAATAATGAGGTATTAACATTTAAATCGCCTGTTTCTTTTTCAACGTTACTGGTATCCAATGGAAGTTTTTCAGTAGGAGCCTCCTACAAGCTCGTAAGTGTATCTTCAGTTGACGATGCCAATGCGTTTAACGGACTATACTTGAGTGGAAAATTTAGCAATCCAACGCTTACTTCAACGTTTACATTATCAGCCATGGTCAGTAATTTGGGCGGAAGTATCGGCCCAGGTGGCGGTGGCGGTAGATAAAAAAATTGATGCTCAAAAGGCTGTCCAAGATCCCGTCCAAAGAAATTGACGGGATCTTGCAATTTAGATTTTTAATAGAAAGCGATTCCGCTAATTTTTTGCCCGTACCATCAGCATTATAAGCCACCTGAGCTCGTCTGACATTCCAGTAATACTGTTAATCATTCGTTCAAATTTTTCATTAAGCTTTTTTGTTTAAATATTCTTCTACAATCGGCAGGTCAGCTTCGGCCCAGTCGTAGTTCCTTAATTGGGCAGCATCTACCCATATCGCCTGGGCATGCTCCAGCGCTTTTACTTTTCCAGATTGTAGACTGCATACGAAAGGGTTGCAGTGAGAAGTCGGAATGCTGATGCTCGACCATCGTGAGCGATCTGCGTATGGTGATATCAATATTGATCTCCTCTTTGATCTCTCTGCGAAGGCAGTATTCTTTAGATTCTCCGGTTTCGATCTTTCCCCCTGAACATTCCCATTTCGTTGGCAGTTTCATCGCATCATTTACCTTGGTTTGGTTTACCCAAAGTTTTTTGCCCAAATGTGACTAAGCTTATCAAAGCAGCTCCTAGTAGTATGCCAATAGCGCCTATAGAGATTCGAAAATACAATATAGATTTATACTCCATCGCGTACCAATAGCAGCCCTTACAAAAACTGTATTGATAGAGGATGTAAACATCTTCATAAGTAATTAGTATCTTGAAAAGAATCAATAATGCTCCAATTACCCGACAACTTTATCAAATCTTTACAGAATGCTGATTCGTTATCAAATACGTTTTTACTTAACAAGATATCCGTCTGAACAAACCGATTCTAACGGACATTTTGAACAAAAAGAAAAGTGATTGTTTATATAAGTGACCCAGATCGTATTTTACCTGTAAACAAAGATCGAAAGTAGTAGTATACTACATGTAAAAATAATTTTTTCATAATAACCTATTCTTAAACTGATATGCCGACTAAGTTAACAACTCCAGTCCTAATACATTGTTATCGCTTTTATTCTTGAATAAGAAGATTTTTTTTAGCTTTGCTTTACATTCTGCCTAAATGCTTAATTATAAAAAATATAGCGACTATGATCTCCTGACTCTCTTCAATACCAATGATGAGCGCGTGTTAATAGAAATTTATGACCGATACTGGGATAAGATGTTGGCTGTTGCATTTAATCGCTTGGGCAATCTAGAGGAAGCTGAGGAATGTGTGCAGGATGTGCTTTGTAAACTTTGGAAACTTCGCTCAACTTTCAGTTTGCAAAATGAAAAACTATCCAGTTACCTAGCACGGGCAGTCCGCAACCAGACCTTCAACATCATCTATCAGAATAAGCAGAAACGCCAAAAACTAGCAGGATACAATCTACAAGAGAATGTCATCGATTCGATTTCGCCAGAGCGGAAACTTATCATTCAGGAACTCCAACAACAGATTGATAATGCCATCAAAAACCTGCCTCCACAGTGTCAGCTTGTTTTTGTTATGAACAAAAATGAAGGTCTCACAACAAAAGAGATTGCTGATAAGCTTAATTTGTCAGAAAATACGGTCAAATCACATCTTAAAAAAGCGAAAAAAGATCTAGGAAACAATACCGAATTTCTTACGATCATTGTTTTTTTCTCAATTTACTTTCGCTAATAAAAAAAATTGTTGGGCAGACTCACCCTATCCGTCTTTTTTACTGTCTATTTAGATAGGAAACACCCTTACTACCAATTTTTAATTCATGCATAACGATCTTAGATATATAGAAGATTTAATAGTCAAATTTCAGACTGGTATAATTTCTCCACAGGAATTGGCCGAGCTTACGAAATGGTACAACAGTCATTTGGACGAGGAAGTGACCATTGTTACTGATGAGCCTTTGCAAAAGGAACAGATCCGTGAGCGTATGCTCAACGGTCTGCTCGCCAAGATCAGGATCGCCCAGCCAGTAGATAAAAACAATGTATATTGGATGCAGCCGAAATTTTGGGCGGCTTCTGTAGCCGTGTTATTGATACTTTCATCATTGGCATGGTTTGGAATTAACAGGAATAAGCAAGTTAAATCTCCGGATTTTGCAGTGCAGTCCTCCTCAGATGCTATTTTGCCCGGTGGGCCTCGGGCAGTTCTCCTCTTAGAAGACGGGCGAAAGCTCATGCTAGATACTGCGCAAGATGGGATTGTTGTGGATGGTGCGATTCATTATGCAGACGGAAGAAGCTTAGCTAGTAATGTCGATCTGGATAAGATGAGCGATTTACAATTATATGTTCCCAAGGGCGGGATTTATCACATAACCTTATCAGACGGTACACAGGTCTGGTTAAATTCCGAATCACGATTACGTTATCCCGCAAAGTTCGCATCTACTGAGAGAGAAGTGGAGCTAGATGGAGAAGCATTTTTTATGGTAAAAGGACAGTTCAGCACTAAAGGAAAGCGTATTCCTTTTTTCGTAAAGACGGAACAGCAGACCGTGGAGGTCCTCGGTACACAATTCAATGTAAACGGATACTCCACGCAGTCATTTGTGAAAACAACCTTGTTGGAAGGCAAAGTCAATATCCATGTAGCTGACCAAAAAATTATTCTGAATCCGGGGCAACAGGCTAGCACCCGAGGTAATCTGACAAAAATAAAAACTGTGGATGCGCAGATGGAAATTGCCTGGAAGGATGGCAAATTTAATTTCGACGGCAAATCCTTTGACGAGACAATGGCTGAAATAGGTCGTTGGTATGATTTAACGATTAAATATAATGGCAAGATACCAGACGTCGAATTGGTGGGGGATGCCTATCGTAATGAAAAAATTAACCTTGTACTCCGGTTGCTGGATGCCGCAAATGTTCGTTATCAACTGGATATCCGCAAGCGAGAGCTTATTATTTATTAAAAAACAAACTATTTACCTAAACAACGATCATGATGAAACAGACCTAATGACCATGAAGAGTGCCGTATAAAAGAAGGAAAGGACGGCCATCCTTTCCTTTGATTATCGGTTGCAACAAAGCCAAACTAAACAATTAGCAGATTTTGCACTAACCAAACCCACGTAAATTTAATGAATAAAAATTACTTATTAAAAGTGATGAGAATTACACTATTCTTACTATTGACTGGAATATGCGCTGTGAGTGCTAAAAGTTATTCACAACAAATTACCTTCAAAGGCCGTAATGTTTCCCTGGAGGCAGTGATTCAAGCCATTCGCCAGCAAACGGGCTACAGTATTTTCAGTACCAAGCATACCCTAAGCAGTACTGTGCCTCTTACTATAGACGTCAAAAATATGGAACTGGATCAGTTTCTCAGCCTAGTGACGCGCAATCAGCCTTTAACGTATCAGGTAGAAGATCGGACGATTTCTTTTTATAATTCAGAAAAAAACAGTTCGAAAATCCAGTCCGGTACAATTTCTACTCAACAGCAACGCATTACCGGAAAAGTCATCCATGCCGAGTCAGGTGAGCGCATTGAGAGTGTTACCGTACAGATAAAAGGAACAAATAGGGTAACTACCACCGATGCAAAAGGGCAATTTCAGTTGCTTGCTACAGGCATGCAACACGAAGAATTTGTCATACTGTTTCGTCACATCGGTATGAAACCTAAAGAAGTTGCTTACAGCGGTCAAAAGTTTATTGAAGTAAAACTTGAGCCCGCCGCTGCTACAGAAATCAAAGATGTCGTTGTTACAGGAATTTACCAGCGTGACAAAGAAAGTTTTACGGGCTCTTCATCCACTTATACAGCCAAAGAACTGAAGATGGTCGGCAATCAGAATGTTTTACAGAGTCTAAAGACCTTGGATCCCTCTTTCGCCATTGTGGATAATAACCAGTTTGGATCGGATCCGAATCGCTTACCCGATATCGAGATTAGGGGCAAAAGCAGTGTGATTGGCCTCACTGACGAATACAGTTCCAACCCCAATCAGCCACTTTTTATTTTAGACGGTTTCGAGAGTACCTTGGCCGTGATAGCAGATCTGAGTATGGACCGTGTCGAAAGCATCACTTTACTCAAGGATGCCGCCGCGTCGGCCATTTACGGCTCTAAAGCCGCCAATGGGGTGGTGGTGGTTGAAACAAAACGCCCTAAACCCGGACAGCTACGGATCAACTATACGCTCAATGGTAGCATTAGCTATGCAGACCTCACCGACTATAACCTCATGAATGCTGAAGAAAAATTACAATTTGAGTTGTTGTCTGGCTTCTATGGTATGCTCGATGACAAAGGGCAGATTATATTAGGGGCTAATCCCGTCAGTGAAGCAAATTATTTAGAGCGCTTAAAAGAAGTGCGTCGCGGTGTCAATACCTATTGGGCAAACGAACCCTTGCGCACTGCGATCAACCAGCGGCATACACTTTTTGCAGAAGGTGGCGACCAAAGCTTACGGTATAGCGTTTCTGTTAACCATGGGATTACCAATGGCGTCATGAAAGCTTCAGACCGAAAGGCAACTAACGGCAATATTCGTCTCTTGTACCGAAAAGGAGATTTATCATTTACCAATTCATTGAGTATTGACCATGTAGTAGCGAATAAAGAAGTTTCTCCTTTTTCCACATTTTCGAGGGCCAATCCATATCACCGCAAATACGATGAAAATGGAAATATCAAAATGGTATTGGAAGACTTTAGTGCGACCCGCTCCGGTTATGATCCAATTTATAGCCCTTTTTACGATCTCAACAATTTGAATATAAATACACAGGGGTCTGAGGGCTTTACCAATAATTTTGAGATCGAGTGGCGCATGCTGCCAGAGTTGCGGGCAAGGGGGCGTTTTGGCCTGCGCAGTTTAAATTTACACGATGAAATATTCCGCTCGCCCTTTAATGTGGAGTTTGTGGGTACAGACCAGTTACAAAAAGGATCCTATCAGGAAAACAATGGTAAGAATGTGAATTATGACGGTGATTTTAGTCTCACCTATGGGAAGCTCTTCGCAGACAAACATATGCTCAATGCGGTGCTGGGAGCACGTATGGAGCAGGCCACTACCAAACGTAGTAGTTATCAGGTCCGAGGGTTTATTGATGATGAGTTCTCAAACCCAAATTTCGCTTTAGGCTATCCCGAAGGACAGCGTGCAGACTACATGCAATCCAAGCGGCGTGGCGCCAGCTTCTTTATGAATATGGGCTATTCTTACGACAAACGCTACCTGTTGGATGCGACCATAAGATCTGACGGTTCTTCGGTATTTGGATCCGAACGTCAGTTTTCGACAATATGGTCTTTGGGTTTAGCCTGGAATGCACATAACGAAAGCTTTTTCAAACAGTTTCATTGGATTGATCAATTGCGTTTGAGAGCTACAATAGGTAATCCTGGCAATCAGAATTTCGACGATTATATTTCAATGCGTGTTTACCGTTATAATAATGACAACCGTAATCCCTTTGGGGCGAGTACAATTATCAGCAATATGGGCAATAGCGGACTCCGTTGGCAGACAACTTTGGACCGCAATTTAGGTCTGGATTTTACAACATTTAAAAACCGGCTTCGTCTCAATTTCGATTATTTCGTAAAGAGTACAGATCCCTTATTGGTGCTTGTGTCATTACCCACCTCTACAGGTGTAAATACCGTGGCTAAAAATATGGGCGCACAGGTTACCCATGGTTTTACGATAGCTGGTGATTATACTTTGCTTCGAAGAGAGCAATTCAACTGGCGTGTCAATCTAAATATGCGACAGCTAAAAGCAGAATATCAAAATATTGGTAATCAGCTGAGCAATTTTAACGAGGCCAATAAAAGCCGTAATCTCATCCGCTATTATGACGGAGGCAGCCCATCCGACCTTTGGGCCGTGCGTTCTTTGGGCATCGATCCCGCGACCGGACGGGAGATCTTCCTGAATAAAAATGACCAACAGACTTTCGTACACGATTATAGAGATGAAGTTGTTGTGGGAAATAGTGATCCCGACCTCGAAGGAATATTAGGTACCAGCTTCTACTATAAGGGGTTTTCGGCTTCGGTTAACTTGCGCTATAGATGGGGGGGGCAATCATTTATGCAGACACTTTTTGAAAAGGTAGAAAATATTTCGGCAAGGGATGTCGCACTTAATCAGGATAAACGGGCATTGTACGACCGCTGGAAGCAACCGGGAGATGAGGCAAAATTCAAAGCGATTTCCAATACAGACCAGACACCCATTTCATCGCGGTTTGTCGCGGATAACAATATGCTCGTCGGTGAGGCATTTTCGGTTGGCTACGAGACTACTACAGCCGGCTGGTTAAGATCCATCCGCGCCTCTTCAGTAACTTTTAGGGCGTATATGAATGATATCTTTCATCTTTCGACTATAACAAATGAGCGCGGAATAGATTATCCCTTCGCACGGTCAGTCTCATTTTCGGCTGGCATTCGGTTTTAATAATTAAAGATCTAAAAAATGAAAATACTAAAGTACATTATCCTGATTTCATGTCTCACCCTTGTAGCAAGCTCGTGCAGTAAATGGATTGATGTCAAGCCTGCCGACAGGCTGGGAGAGGAACAGCTGTTTGTCAATCGGGCTGGCTTTATGAAAGCGATCAACGGCATCTACGTCGAAATGGCTAGTACGGATCTTTACGGACAGCATATGAGTACGGGAATTATAGATGTCCTGGCGCAACATTACTACATCAATGGTTCCACACATGTATTTGACAAATATAACAACTTTGTCTATACAGAAGCGAGTGTCAAATCTGGCTTCGAGCAGATTTGGAAAAAAGCCTATGAGCTTATAGCCAATTGCAACGTCATTCTGGACAAATGTGGGAATGCTCCGAGTGAGATCCTTCCGCAGCCCTATTATGGAATCATCAAAGGCGAGACACTGGCCTTGCGGGCGATGATCCACCTTGATATGCTCCGGTTGTTTGGGCCGATCTATTCCGAAGACAATAAGGACAAGCCAGCATTACCCTATATCGACAAAATCAGTTATGACATCTCACCATTACTTGGATCCGAAGAATTTACCGAGCATGTTGTTGCAGATCTTGAAGCAGCTCTTTTATTGTTGCAAGACAGTGATCCGATACGGACAGAAGGTGTGCGTAATCAAGGGAGCCCGACAGGGGAGAATGATCTTTATTATCGGCAGTATAGGCTCAATTACTATGCTGTAAAAGCATTATTGGCAAGAACATACCTTTGGAAGGGCAATCGGACTGCAGCATTAAAATATGCCGAAGAGCTTTTGGCCGAAGTACAATCGGCTGATAAGATGACTTTCCCCTTTGTCACCTTTGCAAGTGCTGTAAGTGTTGACAAGCCAGACCGGATGTTTTCGACCGAAGTGATGTTCTCCTTATACAATATTAACAGAAAGGAGATGTACAATAGATTATTTGATGTCAGCCTGCAATCAAATAACAAACTTTCTTTTTCCAACGGCGATGTCAACGATACACGCGTAAGGGCCATTTATGATGACAACAATGATTTCCGTCGTCGGATTTGGCAAAGTGCTTCCAATGGGACGACCACCGCGACGACCAATATGAAATATGCTGATGTGATCGATGGGCCCGGGCGCTATATGATCCCGCTTATCAGACTGTCCGAGGTATTACTGATTGCGGCAGAATGCTCCCCCGAACTGGCCAAGGCGACTGCCTATTTCAATAGCCTGCGCACCGCGCGCAACTGTGTCTCGCTTGTACCCGTCGATCAGACAGCACTGAAAACCGAAATCACCAAAGAATTCAGACGTGAAATGTTGGGTGAAGGACAGCAGTTTTTTTATTATAAAAGGAATGCCATGCAGGCTTTACCTAATTCGTCCACACTCAATATCAGTCCGGAGAAGACCATGGTGCTTACGAATTACACTGTTCCGCTACCGGACAGTGAAACCTCCCAACGTTATTAATTAGTATACAATTATGAAAAGAACAACTTTTTATATCATGTTTTTTCAGCTGTTTGGACTATTTACGGCGTGTAAAAAAGAAATGATGTCCTATGAAGGTAAGGAAGGCGTCTATTTCGCGATGCGTCATGGTACAAATGAGTATCTTCCAAATCTATGGCCCTATCAGCCCTTTACCGATATAGACTTTGTACGCATGAGTACCGATGAAATTGATTTTCCGGTTCAGGTCATGATCACAGGTCCTAGCAAGACTTATGACCGGATTTACCGGGTGGAGGTCAATCCAGACTCCACTAACGCGATTTTGGGACAGCATTACGAGGCTTTGAAGGACCAATATATTCTGCCTGCCGGTGCTGTTTCGGCGCAAGTCAATGTGCGGCTTAAGCGCACGGCCGATCTCGAAGAAAAGCCCGTAACCCTGGGCTTAAAACTTGTAGCCACCAAAGACTTTGCGCTTTCCTTTCCCGAATGGCATTCTATCCCTTCATTAAATTCAGGTACTGTGGTGCCACAATTTGATGCTACCCTGCATTCTTTGCATATCAATGATGTGATGGTGCAGCCCGCTGTCTGGTCCGGTTCATTGCAGCCCGGAAATAGGGAGTCAGGATTGTTTGGCGTTTTCTCCAGACGTAAAATGGAGTTTTTAGCAGAATATTTAGGACTCAAATATGAAGACTTTGGCGCCGCGGAGACTATGCCAATGGCTAGGATGATGCTTATCGCCAGCGATGCGACAAAGGTTCTGGTTAAGCGCTATAATGAAGGCAAACCTGTCCTCGAAGATGATGGCCGGTTGATGTGGATGGGCACTGTACCCTGGACCTCATATCTGGGCGTTCCGTGGGTCCCTGGCGGATAAGATAAAATCAAAAGAAGAGCGAAATCAGTAGGAATAAACAAGTTATATTGAAATGAAAACCTATCAATTAATCATGGGCGCAGTCTTCCTATTTATCCTAGGAGCCTGCAGCAAAGACCTTGGTAATTACGATTACCAGGAAATAAACGAATTGACCATCAAAGATATAAACGAAGAATATACTTTACGGACGGGACTTGATACCTTAAGTATAAACCCTAAAATTGCTGCTTCTATGGACGGCAATGATCTCACCCGTTATACTTATAATTGGATTCTCAGAATTGACAATAAAGTTTTTGATACCCTCAGCAGAGCAAAAGATATCAATTATCCAGTTCGTTTAGCTCCAGGGGAATATGCTATTTTTTACCGGGTGCTTGACAAAATGACCGGTGTCTCCTGGGCAAGCAATGTCAAGCTCAAGGTCGTATCGCCTTATTCCAGAGGACTTTTAATCATGGGGGAGGATCCTGAAGGCTATGCTGAGGCAGAAATGCTATCCATGCAGAGCGATACCATTCATGTCAGGCACATGCTATCCAGATCGGGTTTACCTCGTCTTCGAGGACCATTGGGGATGGTACATACCGGCGGCTCAAGTGCATATGTCAGATTATGGGCGATGACCCGTGAAGGGTCGTACTTTTTAGACCGGGCATCCATGACTGCTACCTTAGACAATCATCTGGGACGTTACGTGTTTATGTCAGATATTATCGATCCCAAAACGCTAAATCCCGTCGTTATTGCACCGCAGATACGCACAGCAACCGGTGATATCGGTAGTACCCTTTATCGTGCCTTGGTAACCCAGCGCGGCGATATTTTTGCAAACGTACCCCTGTTGATGGCCGGTGACTTTTACAACAATCCTGTGAATAGGGTAACGGCGGCCCCGGACGAACTGATTCCCGCTGCTCCCTATTTACTATACCCTATCAATGGCATGAACAATGTCATGTGGTATGACACCCGTTATCAGCGTTTCCTGAATTATACCGGTATCGGATTGTCTACGACCTCAATGGTACTTGCGGATAAAGATGGCGAAGCATTCCCCTGGAATCAGCCCGCGGGCCGTACACTGGTGTATGCCGAAAATACCCGGAACACTGATGGAGGCTCCAATAATGGTAATTCATTTGCCTTGATGAAAGACAAAGATAATACTTACCATATCTACAAGTTTTATGCAAATGGAACGAATCCTGCAAAACGGGATGCTTATACCGTCAAATCCATTGCTACGGATTTTGATAAAGCGGAAGGATATGCCTTTTCATCAAATCGCAGTATCATATGCTACTTTGTGGGCAGCAGGCTATATGCTTATGATTATAATCCCGGTTTTGAAAAGATTTATACTTTTCCCGAACTGGGAACAGATGCGATTACCATGATCAAGTTTGATACCCAGATCGACCATTTGACCAATAGTCTCTATATCGCCAGCTATAAGGATCAAAAGGGCATTCTTCGTCGATTTAAAGTGGGCAATAATCCAAATATCGTTGAATTGCAGTTGCAGGACAACAGCACTTGGACGGATCTCATCAAAGTACAATCGATTAACTGGCGTGCAGTCAATTAAAAACTATTTATATATCAAGAAAAATGAAAATAAGAAAAATCATTACAACAGTTGCCCTGCTATTAGGAACCTATTCCGCATTCTCACAAAGCAGTCAGTTTATGGTTAAAGGAAAAATAGGGAAAGCCAACAATGGAAAGTATGTTAAACTATATTATCAACGCGACACGACAAAAGTCGTCGATAGTGTGCTTGTAACAGGTGGTGCCTTTGTCCTACGTGGCCAATTGACCGATCCCACCCTAGGTCATTTATCCATGGACAATATCGAATCCGGTGACCGTATCGATCTTTTTCTTGCGCAGGGGACCGTCCATGTCGAAACAAAAGATTCGTTAAGTTATGCGCGAATATATGGAACAGCATTAACTGAAGCACACGAAAAGCTGGCCCAGAAATTAAGACCTGCCGACCGAAAAGTGATAGACGGATTTGTGCGTTTTAAAAATATGCCTGAGGGCGAGGAAAAAAAAGCTTATATTACCGAGCTTCTCGCGGGCTTGGACCAATACACACGGTTTAAGCGGGAAACAATTCATCAGTTTGTTGAAGAAAATCCTGGATCCTATGTTTCCTTATACCATTTGGATCGAGTAGCTGGTGGAAATGTTAATTATGAGACAACCTATCCTTATTACGACAAACTTAGCCCCGGAGTGAAAAATAGTGCCTTGGGCAAGCAACTTGGCGACCGTCTGTCGGCGGCCAAAGGAGTCCTGACAGGGCAGCTTTATAAAGATTTTGTGTCTACCACACCAGACGGCCAGGAGCTGAGTCTGAAAGAGGTGATCGTTAAAAACAAGTATACATTGCTTGACTTTTGGGCCAGCTGGTGTGGGCCTTGTCGAAAAGAAAATCCGCATGTTGTGGATACCTATGAGGCATTTAAAAAGCAAGGATTTACAGTGCTGAGTGTTTCGCTCGACGATGACAAGACACGATGGACGGAGGCGATCAGCAAGGATGGGATGCCCTGGTACCATGTCTCAAGCCTCAAAGGTTGGAAAGAGCCTGCTGCAGCACTCTATGGTGTTCGGGCTATTCCCCAAAACGTGCTGATTGACAGCCAGGGGAAGATTGTAGCAACAAACCTACGGGGTGAAACACTTTTCAATAAAGTACAAAGTCTTTTGAAATAACATTTCAATAGCCAATTTCCGGCTTATATCAATTTGACAGAAAATTAAGTAAAAAAGCTTCCTTTTGGTTAAACAGAAGGAAGCTTTTTACAGATATCATCATTTTAAACGATTGGAAATGATAAAAACAACAGCGTTAAATTGGACGTTTTCTATACAGACCCGTTCATTCGAGAATTCATCGAAGAAGATAATATTCGTTTAGCCTCAATCGAAGAAATTATTGCCATGAAGATCGATGTGATTCAGCGAGGCGGACGCAAGAAAGATTTTTGGGATTTACACGAGTTATTAGATAAGTATTCGATTTCACAAATGGTTGCATTACATGAAGAGCGATATCCGTTTTCTCACGATGAGAAAACGATCTTGATTAACTTAATTAATTTTGAAAACGCTGATAATGACTTCGATCCTGTGTGTTTAAAAGGTAAATATTGGGAATTTATTAAAGCTGATTTTGAAGAAGTAATAGGTAAGATTTAGTTGTGGGATCCAGATTGATTGCAAAACTTACCGAGGGATCCTGTCCTGGTTGGTCTAGTCTTGTGACTAAAGATGGACCGTTGGCGCAGAAGATTTAATGTCTTCACGAAATCAATTGGACGCAGATAGAACAAATATGCAAACACATAGACGAATAATAATGAAATACTTTCTAAGTCTTATCCTTTTGGCAGCATCGATTTTTACTAAAGCCCAAATAAAGCTTGATCAAAAAGACCTCAATAATTTAATAGCTATTGCTGAGCTCTATTCCTATAATACAAATGCAAGAGGAGATCAATTTGCCAAATCAATTGACTCATTACGGACACCTAAGCTGAATCATATTGTTGATGCTTTAATTGCGGTTGGCAAAGGTGACCATACAATTTTGGAGACACACTTTCTTGCAAGACCAAACGACGAAGAGTTGGTATTATGGTATGTCATCCGCGAAATTCACTACAATAGGACAAACGAAAAAGTCAAAGCAAGACCAGTTGTAGCGGTAGCAAATGAAGTTCTTTCCAAGCAGATTGATAGTCGATGGTTGCTTGATAACTACTACTATCGTATCTATGGTGGTATAGCCTCATTGTTTAACGAAGCTGATTTGAGCAAGTACAATTTCAATATGGACAGTTTAGGATTTAAGGACGACACTGAAAAGGCAATCTTCTTTTTGAATATGATGGATGCTTTGGTTGGAGGACGCTTCAAAGTTCTACAGATGATGAAGAACAATAAAAAGATACTTGAGTTTTGCGGCAAACTTCCAACGTTTAATGGCAAGGAATATTTCTACTTTAAAAACTTTGACTACGCAGATTTTGATTGGATTGGATACGATAAAACAGTCGCCTATAATGAATGGCACATTGGTAGTTTTTACAGTACATTGATTGCACAATTCAGTGCATCTGCTGAATTAAACGATAAGAAAAGGATGCAAGAAATTTATTTCAATTCTATTTTACACGAGCCAAAATATTTTAAATTCACGGATTCAAAAGACGAGTTACAGTCATTCTATGACACATCTAAATAAATGACTAGCGGGCCCCCCTTCCTTTGGGGTTATTCATCCCGTGAAGGTGCCGTTAAAGGGTGGGCCGCAAGGTGAATAAATAAGGGAATTATAATTCAGCTGCACTAATCAACGCTCGGCTATCGTTGAAACGTAAATGAAGAGCTAATTGTAAGTGTCATATCCCCAAATTTTAATTTTCTTTCTTCTTGAAGAGTGGATTTATCGTCGGTCAAATACCCTGTTTTATAATATTTGAAAATTGTGCCAAAGTGATTATCGAGTATCCTGAATTTTTTGCCATTCTGCATGTAGATTAATTGTAGGTAAAAATCATCCTTTTCTGGAAAATCAAATGTTGGGATAAAAATTGGATCGGTATTGGTGAATGCTATTTGGGATGCGCCCAATTTCAACGCTTTAAATACATCTGTTTCTGCGATTGGTTTTTTGTTATTCTCAGCGTCTTCCAAAGAGTTGTATAACGAGACAACGGCATCAAAGGCTTCGTCTTCTTTAAAAGAATAAGTCAGATATGGACTATGCGATGAGAGCTTATCAATCACAATTGAGTCAATCGACTTAAAGGCTGTGACCTCTACCATTTTGGACGCAGAGTCTACTGCCATATCCAGTGTTTCACTTTCTTCTTTATTTTTGAAAATATATTGCGTTAGCCGGTATCTACCAACGCTTGCAATATCGAGAATAATGTCTGATGTCGATTCCGTTTCTACAATCTTTTTATTATCCAAATCATATAATACCCATTTTACAACAGGAGTTCCTGGATAATTCTGTTCTATTTTATTTTTTTTTACTTTTATATTACTTTTGAAAGTTGCCCCTTCATAATGGATGTAACTTCTATCGACAGGCACCGCAGACAGCTTGGGAGGAACGATAATAATTGAGTCTCTTAGCTGTTTGCCTTCAGGGTTTACATATACAAACCCCGCTTTCAATACTTCCTTACCTTCGGTAGGATCAATATCTTTCTTGCAACCAGTGAGCAGTAGAGCGGAAATTAAAATAAGGTAATAACGCATTATTTAAATCAATTGGTTCAGCAGCCTAATATACTAAATATATTTAATTAATTTGCGTTTAGGGAAAATATGCTGCTAAATTTTTATGTAAAATAGAAAGACTAAATCCTGTATACTAGGAGGCCGAATAGATGTAAATAAAAGATTCGATGGGAAAATAGGTAAATCAAAATGAAAGTCTCGCTCTGCTTCCAATAGATAGAATGGAAGATGAGCATACCTCTTTTTTGGAAATGCAATATTCTAAACTAAATGTTGCATTTCTAATTTCATCACTTATCTCTTAAGAGTAAGTTTTGTTTCATCATCTGTTTTTTCAATATTTTCCTAACTAAACTGTTAGTTTCGCTTGCTTCAGAAACGAGAATTAAATTTCCATATTTTGCAAATATCTAGAAAAGTGTATATTTGCAATATACTTGACTATTCAAGTATATTGCAAATATAAAATGAAAGAAATAAGTACAATTCTGAATATCTTAAAAGTTCAATCTGTCATTACAAAAAAGTTTGACGGTTTAAGTCTGCATGGTATTAGCCTTACTGACTATATGATCCTGTATATTTTAAGTAATGCACCTGGTAATCGTTTAAAAAGAATTGATCTTGCTGAGAATACTGGTTTAACCGCCTCTGGCATTACGCGGATTATTTTACCAATGGAAAAAATAGGACTTGTAGAGAAAGAAAATAGCGATCGGGATGCCAGGGTGAGTTATGTAAAACTCACTTCTGCCGGAGAAAAAATTTTTGCTGAAGCTACCACTACGGCAGCACACATATCCAAAAAGTTATTAGACGGAATTGTAGCGGAGAACCTGAATGTTTTTGCAGCACAATTGAAAATCTTAGGGGGTGATCTTTAAATTAAAATGATATGGACCAAAAGTACAGAAAGAAATTAAACGCTGAGTTTTTAGAGACGAAACCGTTAATGGGTGTATTGGCTATTCTCAATAATGCAGAAAATAAAATATTTATCAAAGAGAGTATAAATTTAAGAGCACTTTCCAACAGAATCCGGTTTGAACTGAACAACGGACAATTTGATAACAGGAGCTTACAGGACGATTGGATTCGACTAGGAGAGGAAAGCTTCGTTTTTGAAAATGCAATCATTCTTCCATGGGAGGATGATAAATTCGTAGACTATAAGAAGAAGGTGCTGAAGGCTTGTAATGATCTGAAGGAGGAGCAAAGTAAAACAAAAAATATATACTGATATGGAAAGCAAAACCTATTTATATCCCACCTACGAAGCCGGCCGGGATCTTATGTTAAAAAATATTCAAGGCTCAATCGTAAATTTAAATCTGATACATTTAAAGGAAATTGCCGACTATTCTGAATTTCCTGAAATTACACCTTCCACCGAAATTTCGGGCTACGAAGCTTTTATGCTGTATATAGATCTTGCCAAACCTTTTGTAGAGCAAGGGGGCGGAGAAATTCTTTTCATTGGAAAAGGAGACCGCTTCTTGATAGGTCCTCAGGACGAGCAGTGGGATATTTGTATGCTGATTAGACAAAAGAGCGTATCAGATTTTTTTGCATTCGAGCAAAACCCGGATTACATGAAAATTACTGGACATCGCTCAGCTGCTATATTGGATTCCAGACTTTTACCTTTAGAAGTTGCATTGTAATTTATGGGATATATTGAGCTAAAAAATGCTACCATCTATTATGAAATATTCGGCTTAGAAAATAAGGAGACCCTTGTACTCGTTAGTGGGCTGAATACCCAGATGACCCGTTGGGAAGTACCGTTTCTTAAGATGCTTGCAGAAGAAGGATTTCGCGTAATCTGCTTTGACAACAGAGACTGTGGAAAAAGTACATTTACCACATATGATAGGAATGACAGCTATAGTTCTTCCTTGAACGATTTTCTAGATTATCCGGAAAAATTTCCTGCCCCTTATTCTTTATTGGATATGGCAGATGATATAAGAGACCTGCTGCTATCGCTGGATATAGAAAGAGTACATGTTGTCGGACGTTCAATGGGTGGCATCATTGCACAGTTATTTGCATCACGGTATCCGCCAATGACTCAGACACTGACTTTATTGATGTCTTCAAGCTTTAATCCGATTCTACCGAAGGCAAATGATGCATTAATAGGTAAAATGACAAACAGCACTGCAAATTTTCAGGATGACAGGCAAACTTATATAAACGAAAAAGTTGACTTTATGAGAGCTATTTATGGAAATAAATATTATTTCAATGAAGAAAAGGAGCGTGGGCTGATTATTGAGGACGAAAACCGAAAGTCTCCATTAGTTAGGCCTTTTCGTCAGATCGTCGCCCTGCTGAGTTATCAGTATAATTCATATGTTCTTAGTAGTCTCCATGTGCCCACATTGACGATTCACGGAGACGAAGATCCATTATTTAATATGGAACACGCGTTTGATTTAAAAAACACTATTCCTTACTGTGAGTTGATCATAAAAAACGGAATGGGACACGCTATTCCAGATTCACTTTATCCGTCACTGGTAGAAGACATTTCAGATTTTATTGCTAAAACTGAATGAAACATCATTATCAAAATGTAAGTAGCAACGGTGAGATATATGGTTTTGGAGTCCATTGCCATTGATCATGATATCTGTCAATAAAACCTATTCCTGGCCAAGGAAGATGGGAGGCGCAAACTAGCAATTTTTGCTCATGACATTGTTCCAGTATATTTTTTCGGGTGTTGATCCCCAAAGAAAAATCAACATCCCATTGTGTACCCCAAACCGGATTAGAGATCAGCACGGGACTATGAACGAGATCAACCAGATGCGTAATGGATAGCTTACCCGAATAAACCGTAAATATGATGTGTCCGGGAGTATGTCCGGGAGCTGCCTGCGTTTTAATACAGGAGAATAATTCATCACCTGCATCAAATATTTCTAAACGGTGGGTAATGGCTCCTAATATCTGCTTAACTAGTGAAACAGAACCATGACCAAACTCAGGCCTCCGGCTGTTGGGGAAATTCGGCTCCTGTGCAAACCAGAATTCCAGTTCAGCCCGTGAAATATAGAATCTTGCATTTGGAAATATCAGATTACCATTTTCGGTTAAGATGCCGCCAATATGATCACGATGAGCATGGGTTATCAATATATCGGAAATATCACTGGCTCCGAATCCGGCACTTTTCAGACTGTGTAATAATTTTCCTGCATTTTTTTTATCATAAAAGCCTTCTCCTGTATCTACAAGTATTAATTGTTCATCCTTTCGGATAAGCATTACATTAATAGGAGCTTCGTAGATATCGGCAGGTAAATGCAGTCGGATTAGCTCTTTTTGAAGATCTGCAGGTGCTGCATCCGTTGCAATAATGGGTTGATATGATCCTATATCAAAATATCCATCGGAAAGAATATAGATTTCCAGGTTATCAAATGGAATCTTGAGGTGACTGTAGTTTGTTTGCATTTTCATTAGAATACTGCGATTTAATTAGCATTTGGTCTTGTTTAAAAAAGGAAATATTCGTGGTGCTAATCCAGCCAAAACATGTCCCATTTCCGGAATGGTTATTATGGTAAAGTCGTCGACAATATTTTGCAATCTAGCGGCAATTTCCTGAGTAGAGCGGATTACATCCTGTTCTCCGCCGATGAATAACACAGGCATTGTCAAACGGCTGAGCTCATCATCTGTAAAAATATATTCTTTTTCTATCCTCGCATTAAAATTGGTTTGTATTAAATCCATAAATGCTACAATTCTTTGATCCACACGCTGGTTTCCCAAGACCAATCTATTAATCTTGATACGTCCAGTTGCTCCCAAAAGGGAATAGAGCAGTGCTTTCATGATAAATGATGTTTTGCTAGGAACTACTCCTGCAGGTGTCAGCAAAATCAGCCGGTCGACTAATTCAGGATAGCTTGTTGCAAATCGTAATGCCAACCATCCTCCTTGTGATAATCCGATTATATTTGCCTTCCTGATATTGAGCTTGTCGAAAACCTCTTTTAGCCATTCTGCGAAATCTTTTGTTTGATAAGAAGGTCTGGTTTCTGCACTCTTTCCTGCCTCTCCGATAATATCTACTGCTATGACTTTATAGTGTTTTGAATATTCGGCTATGTCGGCTAACCATGACGTTGCATTAGAAGACGCGCCATGCAATAAGATGACAATTTCTTGGTGTTGACTTCCATCCTCCAAAAAATGGGTGTCCCCATAAGTTGTTTTCAGCACGCCGGTTTTCAAATTCAATGAAGCATTTTTTATTGCATTGTCGTAGGCACGGATAATTTTGTTTTTTCCTTCAGGGCTTTTAAAGATTGATTTATTCATGAATGGTTTGTATAAAGTTGTAATTGAGAATTGGATTAACGTCCTGTCGCTTTAACACCTCTTAAAGTCATGACCGTACTTGTTATCATAGCGGCTTTTTTACCATCACTGCGAAAAATATCGCATTGATAATGACTTAAGTTTTTTCCACTATGTAGGGATGATGCTTTGGCAGTGAGTATATCCTCGAAAACGGGTCGGTAAAAATTGATTTTCAATTCTACGGATGTAAAAGTTTCACCTTCCTGAATAAAGGTCGAATGCGCGGTTCCGATGGCTGCGTCTGCCAGTTCACAAAGCAGACCTCCGTGAATAGTTCCCTGTTGGTTACTGTGCAGTTTTTTTGTTGTATTGATCTGTACAGTAGCTGTACCTAAACCGACTTCCATGACGTTCATGCCCAATGTTTTTGATATTGGTGTCGGGTAATGCATATGTGTATGCATGTCGTCGGTAGTTTCATTTTTTATCAATTTATTTAGGAAATCTAGTATTGATAGTTTTGTCATATACGGAGTTGTTATATTTATATAAAATAAATCAATCGGTCTTTTTATTGATAAAAAAAATTATATGGTTTCCATGCTGCCTATTATAGACTGTATGGCGTGCAAATGATGCAAATCATGCTCTGCAACAAAATGCATCAGGTCAATGATATTCATTGGCTGTTGTAACCTCGGATGCATACTTGCCTTCAATAAATCTTCTTCACTTAATTTTTGAAGCATTGCAATTGTTTTGTTTCTTTCGCTGACTAGGCTCTTAATAAGCTTTTCAACCAACATATTGTTGAAAGAAGACTCGTCGGTTGCTGTATTGTTTAAATCGGCAGGGGATATATCCGGTTTTCCTTCCTTTATATCTCTAAAACGGATTCGCCATAGATCTTCTAAAAGGATTAAATGTCCTATATTCTCATTGACAGACCATTTATCTCCTATTTTGCGGGTTGAAACCTCTATAGGACAACTTTTCAGGAGCTCATTTAGAACAGCCGGAAAATTTTCAAGTCGTTTTAGAAATTCGTCAAAATATTTCGAACCTGTGTTTGAATCAAATTGTCGATCGAACCATCTGACAAATGATTGTGACTTTACTTTTTTCATTAATATCAATTTATAGGTTATTACTATTGATCCATGCTTTGGCAGGTATTATCCACTCGTCTAATGCCCTGAACAGAAAACCGTGTTCCAGACCTGTGTTGAGGGTAATCTCTTTAAAAGATTTTAAATCAGAATTTTTAAACCTAAGTTGCCTTGATAATAACTCAACGCCGACGTCGGTTTTTTCATTAATCGATAAAATCTTCCCGTACAGCCGGAACTTTCGATCTTCGTTCATCGAATCGTTTTTAAAGCTTGAGCCAATAAAAACAAATTTCAAATCTGGATTTCTAGCATAATAGGAGATGTATTGAGCTATATAACCTCCTTGGGACGTCCCAACAATTGAGATATGGTTATAAGGAATTCCATAGCTATGTAAGCTGTCAATTGTAAGGATCACCTTTTTTGCATACATCTTGGGATCAGTACCGGGCTTTCTTTTTTCAGATAGTATGACAGAATTTGTAGATTGAAGTTTTTCTAAAATAGCTGTATATGCTGCTGGTCCGTATTTAGGATGGGATTCATTTAACAGATGTCCTTCCAAAAATTTATTATGCAAAAAAAATACATACCTATTTTGAGCATTAACAGCAAACGGAAGAAAAGACAGATAAAGAATTATTAATCTAAAAAACATATAATTTGAATAAACAGCGTATTTTAATTTTAGAGCAATATAAAATTTTATTGTTCCGTATCTACAAGATACTTTTTTGAGGCTGTCAATGCATACACCATAGGGATTTTGTCTCCCAGATGAGCAATTCTGAACTTACCGGGTTCAAATTCCGCTGAATTATTGAAATTATTGTATGGCGAATAATCAAATTCTTCAATGGAATTTATTTCTAAACCATTTTGCATCAGACTACTTATTACTTCGGCTAAGCCGTGGTTCCAGCCAATTGATTTGACTTCAAATTCTGCTTCTCTATCTGCATAAGTTCCTTTTTCAGTTTCCATAATGGCTCCGGAATTAAAATACCTGTATTCAATCTTTTTAAACGCCGAATCAAACATCCAAACAACCGGATGAAATTCTACAAAAACAAATGTGCCGCAGGGTTTCAGGAATTTCGAAATGATCTTTGCCCACCGATCCACATCCGGAAGCCAGCCGATAGTTCCATAACTGGTAAAGACAATATCAAACTCACGATCCAGATGATTAGGCAGATCATAAACATCGCTGCAGATAAAAGTTGTTGAAAAATTACTCTGTTCTGCCAGTTCCCGTGCACAATCTATCGCTACATCCGAAAGGTCAACGCCGACTACGTCCGCTCCCAAGCGACTTAAAGAGATGCTATCCTGTCCGAAATGGCACTGCAAATGTAATATTGATTTGCCTGTCAAATCTCCAAGTAAAGCAAGCTCTATATCTTTTAATGAATTTTTCCCCTTCAAAAAGGCATCTAGGTTATAAAACTCAGAATTGATATGAGTTTCTGTTCTGGTATTCCAAGATTCCCTGTTTATTTCCAAATAATTATCTTCTGTATTCATATCTATTTTTCTAATGAGGTGAATTGTTTTTTTGCCATTCCTCGTAGCTGAGTACGCCAAGTTTTCAGACCTTGTGTGTTTTTGGTCACTACCTCGCTTTTTCGTTTAAAAAGCTGTTCAACATTGAGCCGGAGATCCGAATATTCAATGCCATGTGCCCGGAAACTGCTGAGCGCATCTGCATAATGATGCGTGCTGTCCAGCAATGCTTTTGTAGGAATGCAACCTACGTTGGTACAAGTGCCACCCAGCGTATTATACTTTTCAATGATGGCTGTTTTATAACCTAATTGAGCGCTTCTGATGGCTGCCACATATCCGCCGGGACCTGAGCCTATTACGGTAATATCAAATGTTTCCATTTTATTGTTTATATATTTTTAATTGTCTAAAAAAAAATAAACCGATTGGTCTTTTTGTGGTCAAAAAAAATTATGCTTTCAAATTCCTGATCAGTTTTTCTAAAAAAGACATCGCTATATTCAGCTCTGTCATATGATTGTTGACCTTTGCCTGCATAAACGCACCTTCGATCATTGAAATCATCACTATTGCAATTTCGGCCGGATCGGTATCTGCTTTTATTTCGTTTCTATCGATACCGCGTTTGATTTGATTTTCTATGGAAGTCTTCCAAAAATCAAGGGCTTTTTGTACACGTTTCCGGAGTGCCGGATGTGTATCATCAGCCTCAGTAGCAGTATTTAAAATAGGGCAGCCCGCCTGTAAATAGGGATACCTGAAATAGTTTTTATAGGTATGGGGATAAACCAGCAATCTTTCGATAGAATCTTCAGTTGCTAAAATACGATCTTTCATATGCTGGGTTACCTTACCAAAATTGTAATCAAATACACTTAATGCAATCTCATCCTTATTCTCAAAATTGCCATAGATGCAACCTTTGGAAAGGCCGGTAGCGCTCATGACATCATTTATGGATGTGCCAGCATAGCCATTCACATTAAAAACCGATGCTGTTTTTTCGATAATTAAACGTTTGGTATTTTCAGATTTAATCGTTTTCATCAAGCATGAATTTTAATACGGCATAAAAATATAAAAAAAATAAAACGATCGGTCTTTTTTTTGAAAAAATAATTAATGTGCCTATTAGCTAAAGTTTACAATTTTCAAGCATACCATTTCTTATATCATTTTTCACAGTTCTGTCTTATCTAAAATGATAGCAGGCTGCTTTTCGCAATGCGCTGTACAGGAGACTGTAAGTAAAAGAAGCCACATAGTTACATGTGGGTTTCTTGTAAATTGTGACCAGGTAGCTTGTGCATGATGAGTTATTTTTCATTTTTGAAGGCAAAGATAGATATCACAGCCCCCAAAACAGCACATAAGCCAAAGACCTGGAAGCTTTCATTGATGCCGATATTTATGATGAGGCTTAAGATCAGGCTCCCCAATCCGTAACCCATGAACATCACAAATGCAAAAAGACCAATAGCAACGCCCTTTCGCTCAGATAAGGTCGTGATTATTGCAGCGAAAAGGGGATGGGTCATGTCAAAGGCTAGCGACAGGGTAGCGACTAAAAGACAGGAGAGAGGCAATGGTAAGTGCATGGCCAGTAAAAGGGTGGAAAGTGCTCCAATTGTTATTCCTGTAGGAATGATTTTATTTCTGCCGTACCTGTCTGCCATCTTTCCTATCATTGGTCCCAAGAGCAGACCAGGAATCCCATATCCCAATAATGCTAATCCGACGCTTTTTTCGTCCAGGTGGTAATTGCTGAAAAAGTAATATCCGGTCCATGCAAATATTCCACTATGAAACATAGAATTGAGCAATACAAAACTGTATGTCCGTTGTCCTCTGGGCAACTTTAGGATGTTGTAGTACTCGGTAATCATATTTTTGAGCTTTGCTGCGGTTTGTTTTTTCTGAAGGAAACTTCTTCGGTTGAAAAGCAGTACGATAAGGATCAGCAGTCCCATTCCGGCAACTATCCAAAAAAGTGCCCGCCATCCGACAAAGGCAGTCAGCAACGCACCTGTGCTAGATCCAAATGCTGTTCCTGCCGCCATGAATCCAAAAAACAAACCTAAGGCATGTCCCCTTTTCTCGTACGGAAAGCAGTCTCCGATCCAACCAATTGTCGTTGGTGCCACCCCTCCGGCCATCAGCCCTGTGAGCAGCCTTAGAAAGATCAGCTGATCAATACTTTCTGCCAGACCCGTAGAGGCAGTAATTAATATAAACCCCGACAATGAAAAAATTATGACCTTAAAGCGCCCATATCGATCTGAAAGAGGTGCGTAGATCAGGGTTGAAATCCCATAGCTCAGCAGGTATGCAGGTTCGATAAAACTGACGTGCCGCACCGATACCCGAAAGAGTCCTGAAAGATGGGGAAGTATCGGAGCCACCATGAATCCTTGAAAGAAAATAATGAATGTGCCCAAAGAAAGTATCGCTACTAATGTAAAGGAAGGGATCTCTAAGGATGTTGATGTAGCATTTTTGCTGATATTATGACATGTGTTCATTGTGTTGTTTGTTTGAGCGGGAAAAAGTGTGTATAATTTATTTAGGCAATTTGGAACAGCTTTTCACCTGTTTAATCTTTCTAAAGAGCATTAAGTGTCAATCTACCACGGTAGCTGTCCATGGTTGCTTACAAACTGTCCTGTAGGACCGGATTTATCGAGCGTGGCATATTTTAAGATAAGCTGTGCTGCATCCGACACATCTCCGGCACCTTTGTACCCATTGAATTCAGTGGCTGTGTATCCGGGATCAACGGCGTTAACCTTGAAGAGAGAGTCCCTCAATTGGTAGGCAAGCATGACCGTGTAGGCATTCAGTGCTGTTTTTGAAGGACCATAACCGGCATCCTTAAATTCATAGAATTCCCAATCCTGATTATCGTGTAAGGTGAGGGAGGCCAGTTCGCTGGATACATTTACGATCCGTGGATTTTTTGACTTTTCAAGTAGCGGCATCATTGCCTGCGTCAGACGAATGGCACCAAAAAGATTGGTATCAAAAATATCCTTTATGATATCGATATCTACTGTAGCGGGCGGTTGTGGCTGTTGACCACGTATACCGGCATTGTTTATCAGCGCATCTAAAGATGGACTGTACTGCAGAATGTTCCGGTAAGCATCGTTTAAACTCTGCGGGTCCCTTATATCAAGTGAAACCGGTATAATGTTTTCATAACCAGCATTTCGTAAATCTTCGGCGGCTTTTAGACCATTGTCATAATTGCGGATCCCCAGGAAAACTGTATAGCCACGTCTGGAAAACTGTTTTGCTGTTTCCAGTCCGATTCCCCTGTTCGCGCCACTGATAAGTACTGTCTTCATAATGATTGTATAAAATGTTAAATAGAGTTGATTTTTTGATCTTTCTGTCAATGTGCTATCATCCTGATAGCCACATTAAATCTGTGCATCAAAATTAAAAAAGTTACATTTGCAGTACAGGTACAGTTTAAATTAAAATAATCAATACAGATGAAAGCCTATAAGTTTGAGTTGTTCACCAATGAGATTGAAAAGAATATTCGCGAAGGTATTTTCAAGCCGGGTCACAAGCTACCCTCAGTCAGGGAAATCAAGGAAAAATATCAGCTCAGCTCCAGTACTGTGCAAATGGGCTATGAACATTTGATACTTAGTGGATCTGTGGAAAGTATTCCAAAATCCGGCTATTATGTCAGCGGCAATAAACAGTCTGGGAGTAAACCTGTTAAAACCGGCCATAATCCCGTACCCAGAGATGCGATATTCAGCAATCATCTGGCACTTACCACTTCGCTGCGGGCAGGGCGGAAAATTTCTGAATTTAACGTAGCTGCTCCCGGAGATCTTATCATTCCGCAAAAGTTATTGCTTCGGACCATGCAGCAGGTAATCAGGGAGCATGGGGCAGGTTTATTACGTTATTATCCTGCCAGTGGGCTGAGTTCATTAAAGGAAAATATTGTTGCACGCGCAGTATCTTATCAGACCAGGTTAAACTCTGAAGAACTGGTTATCACTGATGGTGCGCTGCAGGCGCTGTATATCGCACTGGCCTCAACATGTGAACCTGGGGAGGTGATTGCTCTGGAAAGTCCCTGCGTTTTTTCCGTACTTGAAGTTGTCAGAGTGCTGAAACTTAGGGTTGTCGAGATTCCCGTCGATCCGTTTATTGGCTTTGATGTAGACTTTTTCAAGAAAGCCTGTGAAAAAAATAGGATAAAAGCAGTCGTCGTCACGCCGAATTTTCATAATCCTACCGGAACACTATTATGCACGGAGCAGAAAAGGATGCTGCTCAATATTGCTCAGAAACACAATGTAGCTGTAGTGGAGAATGATATCTACGGAGATATTTATTTTCAGGGGCAGAGACCCTCTACGATCAAGAGTTTTGATGATAGCGGATTAGTGTTGACTTATTCATCCTACGCGAAAACACTGGCGCCCGGGATCAGGCTTGGGTGGCTGAGTTCGGGAAAATTTATGGAGCGTGCCGAACAGATAAAGTTTGCCCTTGGAAGTTCCGTTTCCCCCCTGTATCAGGAAACAGTCAGCCGGCTGATTCAGGGCAGCAGTTACGACCGTCATGTGCGATCATTTCGCATGCTATTGGCAAAAAACGCCCACTTTGCCATTAATCTGCTATCTACCCACTTTTCAGAAAATATTTGTATGGCAGCACCGCAAGGGGGCTATAATCTCTGGATTAGAATGCCCGAAAATACAGACATGAAATTTTTTTATGAGCAATGTGAAAAGATCGGTATTCGTTTTACACCGGGGTATACCTTTTCGTTTTCTTCAGCCTTTGACCAATATTTCAGGCTTGTTTTTGCCGATACGTTTTCCCCGAAACGGATAGAGGCTATCCGCTTACTCGGTCAGCGTTTAAGATAGATCCTGTACTGGTTTTATTTGAGGGAACTGTACTGTCCAGTACTGGCTGGCTTCAGTATTTTTGTGAAAAATATTGTGACTATGAGATGGATAATTTTAATTACGGCTGGAATCTTCGAGATTCTTTTTGCTTTCTGTCTGGGTAAAGTCCGTCTTGTTGCCGGTGTCCATTTCTATTTGTGGATAGGAGCCTTTCTAATCTGTATGTCCTTAAGTTTATTGCTTTTGTTTGAGGCAATAAAGATATTTCCTTTAAGCACTGCTTATGCTGTATGGACAGGAATCGGAACAGCAGGTACTGTATTGCTTGGGGTATTTGTGTTTAAAGAACCTATTACTGCAAGCAAGATATTTTTTCTGCTGTTGCTGTTCGCATCCATCATAGGTTTAAAGCTTAATTAGCAGACCATAAATTTGTCTAAATTTTTAAAAATGAATATAATTTCAAAATTTGCTTTAGCAACAGATGAGTCTACAGATACTCTGTTGAATCTGATCATTCAATTGGCATCCGAAAAATTTGGTCCGAAACTGGAAACCCAGCAATTGAACGATTTTATCGAGAAGTATTATAACCGGAAGTATTTTGTTAGTGAGATGAACAATATGTCCAACCAGTGGATTATGGTATATGTCGACAATCAGGCTGTGGGTTATGCGCGTGTTACATCTAGGGGGAAAGTTCCGCCGGCAATCGATAAAATGCGCGCGGTACGTATAGGTGATTTTTCAATCCTTGAAAAATTTAAAGATTCCCAGATCATAGAGTCTTTATATGATAAGTGCATTTCATTGTGCAGGTATGTGGATGCGATCTGGATCAACGAATACATTGATAATCCGTTCATCGAATTTTTTGAAAGTAAAGGCTTTATAAAGGAACCCGGAATGTATGAACTGGACGATATCGGTCTACCGTCAAGCTGTCTGATCTTTAAAAAATAGATCACATTAAAAAAGTGAGATGATTGAAGCAGTGATCTTTGATATGGATGGGGTGTTGATCGATTCGGAGCCATTCTGGCTGGCAGCAGAACGGGAAGTTTTTGGATCCCTTGGGATTATTGTTACTGAGGAGCATTCATCAATAACAAGCCGAATGACCACCAGAGAAGTTACCCAATACTGGTTTGACATACAACCCTGGCTGGAGAGAAGTTTGGCTGATGTCGAACACCATGTTATCATGAGGGTTGCAGAGTTTGTTGATCTATATGGTGAAATAATGCCCGGGGTTGAACAGACTCTGAAATACTTTAAACAGGAAGGATACAAAATTGGTCTTGCGACAAATTCACCGGGAATTTTGGTGTCCAGAATTCTCAAAAAAATAGGAATTGAGGGCTATTTTAGCAGTATTCTCACAGCAGATTCTGTTGATATAGGAAAACCTGATCCCCAGATATACCTCAAGTCCGCGTCGTCCCTTTCTGTAAGCCCTTCCAAATGCCTAGTGTTTGAAGATTCCCAGGGAGGAGTTATGGCCGCTATAAATGCGGGAATGGCAGTGATCGCTGTTTCGGGGAAATACTCAGATACTTATGGCAATTTTGATCAGGCCGATAGGTGGATAAGTAATCTACTTGATTTTTGTCCAGAATATATCGAGATTATAAATAGAAGATTAATCGCACAGGTTACTTGCAGCATAGTGGTTCAAAGTTAATAATTATCTTGTTTGAAGCAACCGCGTAAAGAATTGACCCTTGTTAACTCTATCTATGTAATTAGCGGTTTTTATGTAAGTTTGGACATACCAAGTAGCGGAATAATATACTTTTCATTGTTCTTTCTTCCACTGAATTTCGCCACGCTCAATCATTCCGATATATTTTTCAATATGATCCTTCGTCAGTGGTGTATTATCATCCAGGTGATATTCAAATTTCTTTGCAAACAGGTCATATTGAATAGATGCTACATAAACATTGTTGACATAAATATGCCAGATACCACCTTTCTTTACGCTAATACGGACAACATTGCGTTTGCCATTGCTGTAGAATAGCTCTGGCGAATCGTGGTCAAACCGACGAATAAGAGCGTCGATACAAGCCTCCCGAATATCGTATGCCAGTACACCGTATGCTAATTCCCACTCACCCTGTGATCGCCTGAATATGTAGAATGACTTTCCGTTTTTGTCATACAAATAGTAATCCCGCATGCCCATACTCTTATCATCTATGGTCATACGAACATATAGGACACGATTTCTACAGTGAACTTCAAGTGGTTTCATAAAACAAAATTACTAATAATATTAGTAATTTTGTCAAGATAAATTTTCGATTTAACATTTTCCTTTTTTTATGCAATTGGATGGCTGAGCTGTGGCCTATGAAATGAACAATAGCTATTTCAGATACATGCTTTTCTTTATGTAAAGACAAACTATATATAGTTTGCGGCTAAGTTAATCAGTTCATTAGCCAAATTGCTTCCCTTTGCCGGATAGAGGGAAGCTCTTTTTGTTTTAGGGATTTTATATAAGCAGATAGCTGCTATTATTCGATTGTTTTTGCGTAAGCGATATACTCGTTTACAATAGATGAAACGTCGTTATCCGGATTTAGAAATTAGACTTCATCAATCCAGATGTGTTGATGGTTTAAACTGATTATCTATCTGTCATTCTATGAATGTCGTTATATTATTGTTCTCAACTTGATATGCCGATTAAGTTAGCAAGTCCAGCCGCGAGCGAAGAAATGAGGCCGACTGACCTCAGAGCTATTTAAAAATTAGAAAATTTGGACCTGAATTATTAATTTTAAATTGGTGAATAACTAATGAAAAATCAACTTTCAAGATGAAAAGGCTGTTTTTAATACCGTTGTTTTTTTTGGTCTTTTTTTCTTGTGCAAATGAGGATAAAAAAGAGGTACATATTATTTACCGCATAGGTTTTGGATATATCAGATTGTCGTTTGACGAATCTGGGAATGCTAACGCTAGAGCAGGGAGAGGAAATTCCATGGACGAAGACCATTTTGTAGCAGAATCTACAACAGATAGCCTAGAATTTTATATTAAAAATAGTAGACGCTTTTTCAAAAAACTAGGTGAACTTAAAGAACAGCAATTTGACCATGCAAGGAGTTACACTCGGACCCAAATTTATTTAAATGATTCACTTTATTATGATGTTCAGAGATATTCATCCCATTTTTCGGATTTATATTCAATTATTTCGAATGAAATACCCGATGAATTTAATCTATTCAAAACCAGGAGATTTGAATAAGGTAAAACAAAACTGGCTGACGTGCTTGTGCAATGAAATCTATGCTTTTGGGAATTATTACTGTTTCGCTATTATTTAAACCGAAATAATAGATAAGCAAAAAGGCTAGTGATAAGCATGTATATGAACGACCTATTTGGGTAAATTCATGAGCAGCTCCTCCGCAGGGACTTCTTTTATTTTTCCGTCAACTTTTACAACCAAACTTTCACCCTTTGCTGCACTTTCTTCTGCCAATTTTCGTAAAGCTTTCTGTACTCCTAAACGAATTCGTTCAGCAAGGTTGATATTTTCAATATTTACCTTATTGTTCATTGTTATACTTCGATTTTAGTGTTGACCAAATTTCGCTATTTGAAACGAGTTTTCCCAATCTATCACCTAATTCAGCAATTCGATCTAAAATAATACGCCCTGCAGTAGACGAAAAGGTACAATAATAAAATATGCATATTATCTTATTGCATATATGGTTGATTGTAATATATTTGTATTAGTCAAGAGCCAATATTAATTACAATTAAACCTAAAAGACATGAAAAGAATTGGAATTTTCTTCATCATCGTTTGCTTAACCTCAACAAACCTTTTTGCGCAGGTAAAAGCGACTCTCACTATCCTTAATTACATTAAAACTGATGTGTTAGTATTTGTAGAATCTTATGACAAAAATGGTATACTAAAAGCAAATGAATCATTTTTAGTCAATAAAAGTACTGGCGCAAAAGAAGCGTTAACTCCAACACAAAAACTTTATGTTGCTAAAGGTTACAAGGAGGGAAATATAAAAATAAAGTATAGTCCTGCAGAGTCCAGTAGCAGATTTTCTTTAGATCCTATTGCAGTACCCAAAAATAGTTCGGACTTTAACCAAGCTGTTACTCTAAATGGCCTGACCCTTCATGATGTAAATGATAATAAAAATCGATTAATTACACTTGGCACAGAATTGAAATTTGATTCTGCCACTCAGTTATCAAGAATTGTTGATGTAAAACGTCAGTTAGGAAGTTTGGTAGTCGGGAAAAAAGAAGGTGAAAAACTTATAATATCAGATATAATTCATTTAAAAGACGTTGAGATACCATATGATAAGACTTCGAAACTTGAGGAAACCAGTGTGATCGAAAAATCGGTAATGTCGCAGTTGAAAATTTCTGTTCCGATTTACGGAAGTGTTGAGGCAATGATGTCTAATAGCGACTTAAATCAGGTTAAATGGGAAATTTTGTATTATCCATTCTTTAATAATACTAGTTTTTCGGATTTTATAATTGCTATGGACGCACCTAGTAAACAGTCTTTGATAAATAAATTAAAGATCAACGATAGTTCATTAGGTGTATGGCTTCTAAGGGAATTTGATGTTATTGAAAGCGGTATTTTTTCTGTCACAAATGGTACTAAGATTAATACAGATGGAAATGCAGCAATTGCTTCTGTTTTTACGGCAAGTGCAGCTTATGCATTTAAATCTGAAAATTCTAAATTTGTCTCAATTCCGAATAAAGCATATAATTTAAAATATACTGAATGGCAAAAGGTAGGCACTCTAATTCAATTTCTGCAAAGCAAAATTCTTAATTTACCGATAGATGGAAATCTCATTCCTAATAGACTTACCCCGCAGAATTTGCAATAGTTTAATGAAAAATGGAAGTTATCAATGGCCGAGGCCGCTTTAATATTCGGCCTCGGTTGTCATCTAGTCAAAACTGCCTCGCTTTGCCGATTGAGGGAGGCTATTTTGTCTTTGGAGTCCAGATTTGAAATTAAGCTAAAGATATTCAATGTTTATACTGTCATATTCCTGGATTCAAAATAGATATGAAAGATCTACTTGGGCAGACCGATGATATTCATATTACTTCTTTTCAACCTGAAACACCAATCCACAAATTACCGCGATAACGCAATAAGACAGTACCAATTCCAGGGCCATAGTTTTAGATAATATATAGCATGTCGAGCAGATACCAATAACTGTAAGTGATATAAGAATTGGTCTTACCCATTTTACATTGACTTTATAACGTCCCAATAAAAACAATGCGAACACATTGGCGAATAATGTGGGTAAAGAAAAAAGTGCCCCGCCGATCAAAAAATATGGGACTAACCAAAGCTCGCCAAGGATAGCATGATTTTCATATCCTCCATAGATAGGTAAAAAGACGGCAGCTATCAATAGAGTTGATAGCCAATGCTTAAAAATATATGACCTGTTCATTTAAAAGACGAATAATCCCCATTACGCTGTATCTCTTACAGCTCACACAAAGCCCTAAATTACTTTGCTGTCCGTACAGCGGTGGAGGAAGTTTTAGCACCCAGCCTGCAAACAACACCTTTGAGAATAAGATATGAGTTGTTCTCTTTAACATAGCAATCGAATTAATTATACCTTCTCAATCTTAAATAATATCCCGGTAACTATTGCTGCGATCGAATAATATATCGCCACTTCCATTGAGCCAACTGTTAAGGCTACTGTCATTGTAATTCCAGCCAATATAACCAGTATTAAAGTCATTTTGATCCAATTTACATTGAGCATATTGTCTTCAAACCAGCTGAATGCCAATATACAGCATACCAACGTAGGAATAGAATAAATTGCGCTGTAGCAAAGCCAAAGTATCGAAACTAGTATTGTCAGACCGATATCTACAGAATTTAACCGATTAAATACCGGGAATATAGACACAAGTATATTACCCAACAGCAGAGTACCTATCCAATGCTTAAAAATATAAGACCATTTTAGACCATTTTGCGCTAGACTTTTCATCGTTTGGTCAACTATGTTTTAAACGAAAGTAATAATTTATGTTTAAAAAATGTGTAATCTTCTGTAAAGTAGCTAAAGTTAACGCGACGCCCATCACAAATTATATCGCTGACTGTGAATATGATAAAAACTAAACCAAAACATCTTCTTGTTTGTTTGCTAATAATATTAGTATTTTTGAGCGCAGCAACTACCAAAAATCAAAAGCCACAATACAGGGCTTTTTAGGCAATTGAAAGACATGGAAAGGAGTATAGTACATTGTGATCTCGATACATTTTTTGTATCTGTCGAGCGCTTGCAGAATAGCAAGCTCATCGGAGTACCTGTGCTCATAGGAGGAAGTAGTGACCGTGGGGTAGTTGCATCTTGTTCCTATGAAGCCCGTAAGTATGGCGTGCATTCCGCTATGCCGATGCGGCTGGCACTACGTATGTGTCCCGAAGCCGTTGTGGTGCGGGGCGATCACGATCGCTATAGTCAGTATTCCAGTATCGTCACCCAGATTATCGAAGAGGAAACCCCCATTGTCGAAAAAGCCAGTATAGACGAGCACTACCTCGATGTCTCCGGTATGGACCGCTTCTTTGGCTGCTGGAAATGGACGCAGGAACTCCGCCAGCGCATTATCAGAGAAACTGGGCTCCCCATTAGTTTTGGTCTATCAGTCAACAAGACCGTGTCCAAGATTGCCACCGGGACCGCCAAACCCTGTGGCGAAAAGCAGGTACAAAATGGTACTGAAAAAGGCTTCCTCGCACCGCTATCTATCCGCAAGATCCCCATGGTCGGCGAGAAGTCCTTTACCTTGCTCCGCAATATGGGGATCTCCAAAATCGGTACCTTACAGCAGATGGAGGTGTTCACGATGCAGAAGGTCCTCGGGGAGAATGGGATCAATATCTGGCGCAAAGCCAATGGGCTGGATGATTCGCTGGTGGTACCTTTTCGTGAACAGAAATCCATGTCCAAAGAAAATACCTTTCAGCAGGATACCATCGATATAGATGTGCTACGCCGTACCCTCATCGGTATGGTCGACACCCTGGCCTTTGACCTGCGCAAAGATCAAAAACTAACCAGCTGCGTCACCCTCAAGATCCGGTATAGCAATTTCGATACCCATACCCAACAGCTGCAGATCGCTTATACCAATTCGGACAGAAAACTTACGGATGTGGTGCTTTCCCTGTTCAAAAAACTCTATAGCCGCAGGATGCTGATCCGTCTTATCGGGATCAAGTTCTCGGGGCTGATCTATGGTTCCTATCAGACCGATCTCTTTGACGATAGCGCCGAGGAGGTCAACCTGATGCAGGCCATGGACAAGATCCGCAAACGCTATGGTGCTGAATTTTTGATGAAAGCCATCTGCGCACCGCTGCCGGAGAAAGGGGGGGAGCATGCTCTTAAATCTACATAGCTATTATAGCCTGCGCTTTGGTACCCTCAGCCTGCAGGATCTTATTTCGGGCATGCTCGCTGGGGGCTATGATACCGCTGTGCTCACCGATATCAATAACAGCTCCGGATCGCTCGACTTTATCAAATTAGGCCGCGCAGCCGGGCTCAACCTGCTTGCAGGCATGGAATTCCGCAGCGGCGATCAGCTCTGTTTCGTGGCCATTGCCAAAAACGAACAGGGCTTCCGTGAGATCAACGAATACCGCACCAAGCTCAATATGGAAAATCGTCCCATACCGGAGCGGTCGCCAGACTTTGAGCAGGTCTTTGTGATCTATCCCTTTCGCAAGCTCAACAGCTTTCCACTGCGTGATTTCGAGTACATTGGCGTCCGGCCAAGCGAACGTACGCGTGCCCAGCTCATGGATCGAAAACTGCTCGATCGCTGTGTGATCCTGGCTACCGTCAGTTTTCGCAAAGCCGACTATACCTTGCATCGGCAGCTGCGGGCAATTGACAACAACCTGCTGATCTCGCAGCTCAATCCGGATCAGGTCGCGGCCGAGGATGAGGTATTTATCCCCCGGGTCAAACTGATGCGCCTGTTTTCCGAACTGCCGCAGCTGCTCGCCAATACAAACCGTATCCTGGGGCAGTGTTCCTTTGGTTTTGATTTTACCAGCGTCAAAAATAAGGCAACCTTTACCGGCAATCGCTACAATGATAAGCAGCTGCTATACAAGTACTGTATGGACGGTTTTTCCAGGCGCTATGGTCGTAATGACCGGGTGGCTATCGAACGTATTCAACGTGAGCTCGAGATTATCGAAAACCTCCGTTTCTCGAGTTATTTCCTGATTACCGACGAGATCTGCCGCTATGCCCGGGGGCGCAATTTCCACTATGTAGGCCGCGGATCTGGAGCCAATTCCGCCGTTGCTTATTGCCTGGGCATCACCGATGTCGATCCCATTGCCCTCAACCTGCCCTTTGAGCGTTTCCTCAACCCCAAGCGCAAAAGCCCACCCGACTTTGATATTGATTTTAGCTGGAACGAGCGTGACGAGATCTATGATTTTATCTTCAACCGCTATCAGACAGGACATACCGCTTTGATGGGCGCCATGAGTACCTTTCGCTCCAGGAGTATCCTGCGTGAACTGGGCAAAGTATACGGGTTGCCCAAGGCCGAGATCGATCGCCTGGTGCATGAGCCCGAGCATATGCTCAACAAAAATGAGGTGACCAACACCATCTTAAGCGTGTACAACCGCATGGCCGATTTCCCCAATCAGCGCACCATCCACGCCAGTGGCGTACTGATTTCCGAGGAACCGCTGACCTGTTATTCCGCCATGGACAATCCGCCAAAGGGATTGCCCACCATGCAGTTTGATATGTATGTGGCCGAAGATATTGGCTTTGAAAAATTTGATATCCTTTCGCAGCGCGGTATCGGCCATATCAAAGATTGCCGTTCCATTGTGCGGGAAAATCTCGGTGTAGTTATCGATACCGACAATCCAAAGCGGTTTTTTGAGGATCCCCAGATCGCTGCACAGCTCAAGTCGGCCAATACCATCGGTTGTTTCTATATCGAGAGTCCGGCGATGCGGCAGCTGCTGACCAAGCTGCGCTGTGATGACTACCTGACCCTGGTGGCAGCCTCGTCCATTATCCGTCCGGGCGTAGCCAGTTCAGGTATGATGGGCGAATACATCCGTCGGCATCATGACCCCACAACGGTTATCCATCCCCATCCGGTGTTTAAAGAACAGCTCGAAGAGACCTACGGTGTGATGGTCTATCAGGAAGATGTGATGAAGATCGCCAATGCCTACGGTGGACTCGATATGGCCGATGCTGATGTGCTCAGGCGCATGATGTCGGGCAAATATCGCAGCAAAGACCATCTGATCGAGATCGAAGATAAGTTTTTTGCCAACTGCAAGACCAAGGGCTATGACGAGCAAGTCAGCAGGGAGATCTGGCGGCAGATGGAAAGCTTTGCCGGCTATTCCTTTAACAAGGCCCATTCAGCATCCTTTACGGTAGAGAGTTATCAGAGTCTTTTCCTCAAGACCTATTATCCGCTGGAGTTTATGGTTGCGGTGCTCAACAATTATGGTGGGTTTTACAACCGCAAAGTCTATGTCAATGAGGCACGGATATCGGGAGGCAATATCTGCTTGCCCTGTGTGAATCAGTCGGTCTTTAATACCTCCATCCGGGAAAAGGATATTTATCTGGGCTTTGATTGCTTGCTCAATTTTGAAGGGAAACTGGCCCATCGCATCATCGCAGAACGGGATGCTAATGGTCATTATCAAAGCTTGCAGGACTTTATCAAGCGGACGCAGACGGGGCTCGAGCAGGTCATTATCTTGATCCGTGTCGGTGCCCTGCGGTTTACCGGGATAGGCAAGAAGCAATTGCTCTGGGAAGCTCATTTGCTAATGAGCAAGCACAGACCTGCCACTGTCGGCATGGCGCTATTTGAGACCGAGAGCCGCCGACCTATTCTTCCGCCTTTGGAGGAGGATATCCTGGAGGACTATTACGATGAGATCGAGCTGATCGGCTTTTGCGTGACTGGTACCTTGTTTGATCTGGCCAAGAGCGATTATCGGGGCGATATGCCAGCTCGGGAACTCCATCTGCATGAAGGAAAAATAGTTCGTCTGGTAGGGGATTTTGTCTGCGAGAAATTTGTCAAGACCAAGCGGGGCGACCTAATGAAATTCGGCACTTTCCTCGATGCCGAGGGACGTTTCTTTGATACGGTGCACTTTCCACAGACACTGGTAAAATATCCGCTAAGAGGAGCTGGAATCTATCTGATCGAGGGTAAAGTTGTTGTGGAATATGCTTGTCCATCGATCGAGGTGATACGCTGTGCTAAGATGTCGCTAAAGCCCGATCCGCGGAGTGAATAATTAATCCTATCTTAGTCCTATGTTGTACAATCCCTTTGAACAAGTCACCAAAAGCTCCTTTCGCGAGCTCGTCGAGTCCGGTTATACCGACTTTGTGCTGCAGCGCTTTGAGTGGCCCGATGTCAAGGAAAGAACAGGCTTCCTGCTCACGCCCTACGATGATAAGGAAAGCGCCGATCAGCATGCCCATCAACTGGGCGCAAAGGAGGGAAGAGCCATGCAGCTGCCCGAGGATGGCGATAAGATCGAAAGTCTACTGGAGACAGGATCAGGCTATCGGATTTTTCTCAATCGTATCAAGGAAAAAAACTGGGATAAGCGTATGCACAAGCTCTACGAAAAAAATATTGTTAATTACCTGCGTACCAAGACCAGGTTTCAGCGCAAAAATCCCATTGACATTCTGTTCTCTCTAGAATATGGCCGGGTAGTGGTTACCATTAGCGATGGGCAGACCCAAAAGAAAGTATTTGCTATAGACATCCTTCGGTAACCCCATCCAGCCTGAACCGAGAAGCCCTGTTTTCTTGCCATAGATCGATCACTATTTACAGCGTAAATTGTGTATATTCGTATCAAAGCCAAACAAGAAAGGACACCATCATGTGCTGGGATATTAGCCTCCATACCGATATTGAGATTATCAAAAAGACCTTTCCGCAACTGCGGGACGAGCGTCGTCAATTGGATTACAATTCCAATACTATTCACTTGGATATACTTTCTGCTGGTTACGAATATACAGAAGGAGAAAACACAGATCTTTAAAATATTCTGGGATAATAGGAGAGGCTGAAAAGAAAAAATTGCTGGATATTATTTACATTGACTTGTCTAATAACATTGTCTTCTAAGATATTACGGATTGTTCGATTGTTTTTTAAGATATCATAAGCAGAAAGCTTGATTTCGAGCTGCTCTTTTTTCAGCATCCGATAGTAGAGTTCGATATTCCAGAGATACTGCTGGTTTGAGGGCAATCCTACAGTATAAAAATTTTTAGCAGCCAACCTACTAATTAAGGTCGTTCGGCTAGGCCAGTTCAACACAGCATCCAGACTCAGATTATGCCCCCCTGTCCGAACCCTGGTCATTCCTATTTTATTCCAGTTTGTGCTAAATGCACCTGACAATCCTATTTTCAGCTGTTCAAGTAGGCCATATTGAGTCCTTGTTTCGAGCTGCAAATCCGTTGACAAACTTTTGTAACGCGCTCCATTGCTGAAAAAATAATATTGGTTAGCATTGAGTCGGCTTGTCAATTCAATGTTAAAGGGCTTATTCCATATTTTTTTGCCTATCTTAAATTGATAATTGCCCTCAATGAGGGGTAGTCCTGTGGCATTAACGGTCTGGGTAAGTATTGCACCGTTTGACAGATAGCTTATATTGTCTGTTAGCGCATTTTTCCGAAGTGAATAGGCTATGTGAAGACGTTGCGACATATTCTTATCGTAACGCAAGTCGATATAATCAAATGAAAATTGATATTGTGCTTCAGCGCGTAAGGTCTTATTTCCAGTACGATTATAGTCTTTCTGAGTACTATCTATTAAGGCGATCAACTGATAAATCCCTGGCTGTTTCAACAGTGAACGATAAGCAAAGGTTAAAGATTTATTTGAGAGTTGAAGTGCCCGCTCATACCTTACAGTTGCTGATGGCAATGTAGATAGAAAATATTGGTCCAGTGACCGAAGCGTATGGCTTGAAACATTTTTTCGGGACAAGGCCTGCAAGCCCAACGCTGTGGTAACAAACAAGCTATTTACACCTTTCCCAGTCGATTTGATAACTCCTTTAGATACGCTTAGCTCTGGCGTCCATATGACTTCCTTTAAGTTGTCTTTATAGGAAATTGCCTCGTTTTTGATCGTATAGGCTTCTTTTAACGTATCAAGAAAAAGGTCAAGCTGATTTTCATTCATTTGATTTAGAATCAAATTACTGCGTATATCTAATATAAGGCTGGGGTACCAATTAAACGCACGTTTTACGAAATTATTAAGTCCTAGATTGGCGTCCAGTTCATGTCGATTATTGCTTTGGTCTGTTTGCTTTAGATGACTGAGAGGGATTTCATTATTGAAAAAAATATCCTCTTGCTGTCCAAGTTGGTTATTTTGCGTTTCAAATTTATAATACAGTTCAAACTTCGAGGCAATAGAATCATTCCGCCTTAAGTTAAAATCCAGTTTTCCTTTATGGCGGTCTTCGTCTCTATAAATGCTTTTATCTAAATTTGATAACAGTTGATTTCCCTGGTCGATCACATTCCGATTATAACGTTGCTTACCACTTGTCTTGTTCTTTTGAGCTTCTGTATTGATACGAAGATCCCATTTATTATTTTTGTACTTTATTACACCTAGGTAAGACTGGTTGATTCCATCACTATTGTGTTGCTGCTTTTCAGCTATATATTGTTTCTGATCTCCCTCAAGGATTCGAATTTCCTGAATATCCGTTATGTTCTCTGATTTTCTGTCATTCAAAAGCAAGTGGATATCAGTGTTTAATTTCTTGTTCCAATTTCGTTCAAATTTAGCACCTCCAATTAAAAATTTATTCAAACCTGTTTGCCCAAACAATGGCGTATTGGATTCAATATTCTCACCCCCTCGCTTATAAACATTTGCTGCCAGAAAATCGCTCAAATTACGAGCAATTTTGTTGGTATTGTTACCGCCCGCAAAAAGACTAATTTGATTTTTCGGGTTAAAAACATTGACTAAAAATGTTCCCTCTTTATGTGCTTCAGTGCCTTCACTGAATGAAACCTTTCCGAATAAACCTCTTTTCTTCTTATTCTTAAGGATAATATCAATTTCGAATTGCTCTTCTTGATGGGCTGCATTTTGCGGGCTTTCATAGACTTTCACTTTTTCAATGGCATCAGAAGGTAGATTTCTGGTCGCGATAGCTGGGTCTCGGCCAAAGAAAGGCTTGCCTTCAACAAGAACTTTAGCCACGTTCTTTCCATTGACTGTAATCTTACCATCTCCCCAAACGATAATTCCAGGTACTTTAGTTAAGAGATCCTCTACAACAGCGTTTGGCTGCAGTAAAAAGGCTTCCGGATTTATTTCCAAGGTATCGCTATTCATTAGTATCGGTGGGCGATTGATAACGACCTCTTCCATCCTCCTCGAAGTCCTGTTAAGGTAGATGTTACCTATATTGATCTCTGTCTTTCCAACCGGCACTGATATATCTATCTCAGCTTTGTCAAATCCAATATGCGATATTCGGATTTGGAAAGTGGAATCTACGAAAGATAGCTTGGCAAGAGTAAAAAAACCGGTATTATTCGTAAATCCATAGTGTAATATTTTGCCATTTTTCTTTTGGTATATGCTTACCGTAGCAGCAGCAATAGGTTTCTTAGCCACGCTGTCAATAACATAGCCCAATATAGCCAACTTCCTGTCGGAAGTGGTTTGGCAAAGGGCCATGATGTGTGTACCTAATAAAAATAAAATAATTAGAGACCTAATCATTTAATATGCTTTTTACATTTTTCAAATAGGCGTCTGTTTGATGAGGATACTCTTTAAAAGGTATAAATATTTTATCTACTCTCAATGGATCAGGAGACAGAACAAAAAGGAAAGGTAAATTCTTATTTTCCAAACTCAATCCTAAATTTTGTTCTTCAATAAAGTAGGGTTGTATTTTTAGTCCTAAATCTTTATATTTAATTCTAAAATCTCTTGGATTCATTCCATCTATGATCATGCACACATGATGTTCACTGCCTGCGAAAAAAGTCTGTAACTTGTTTAATACCTGATTAATACAAAGATGGCAATCATATTGAGAATACCTGAATACTAATAAAGGTTGTTTTGAAGAGAGTTTCTTAATCGATATCTTATTATTATTTATATCCACAATATTGAGCTGTTCTTCTACCGTTTTCCCAGTATTAGGAATGACTAACTCAGGATAGATATCCCAAAAAAAATTACCATTGTCGCTTGCTGTTATCGTATTCTTATTTTTTGCTTTGGATTGTGGAAGCCACGAGGCCCCTATATAGGCAAAAGCTGTAATTATGATAAAATAAAGTATGAAAATATGAATTTTGTACTTTAACATGATAGTTAATATGGTGAATAGTTTTGTTTCAGGTATGATAGTCTTAGAATAATATTGTGTGATTTTCTACTCATTAGTGCTCTTAAATGAGTAGGGAGTAAGCTCTCCCGTTCTGACATTGAGAGTTCTTCATATCTCCGTTTTAACGAAAGAAAAGGTAGTTCAGAGATCAATGCTCCCTGGTCTATACCTATTACAGGGCTTAATCGCTCCACAATAGGCAGGCCTGTTGACAGATCTTCTGTTTTTCTCATATCGAATAAATCTCCTGTCGACAGATGGTACAAAAAAGTACCCCCTTTCGCATTGGGAAATAGATTGAACGTAAGCCAGCTTCCTGATTGGTAGACTCCTTGTATTGAATAAATTATAGACCTATTTAACCGTAAGTATTCATTCCACCGATTGTGATATGCTGCATTACTTAGAAAGTCAATAGGAAGCATATTTGACAATGGTAATATGAATCTATACCTTAAATACGGCACAGCAACGCTGTCTAATCCATAAACTGAATAATCATATGGTCTGGTAAAAAGCATATTACCTCTGTCAGAATGATAGAAATGAAGCCTACTTTCACTCAATGAAACATTTTTCCGCGCAGTGTCAGCTGGTAAATAAGAATTAAGTCTTTTCCCCGTTTGTTCTTCATAGCGAACAAGACTAACAAAATTAAAATCATCATCAAGATGATAGTATAGTCGATAGCCATTGAAAGTTACATAATCTCTATAGTTTCTATTCCGTACTGCGTACACTAAAACATTACTTTTTAGATCCAAGGTGTATGTCCGTGAAAGCATATGATCATCAAACGAAAGAATGTCATTCGTCTTTTCAATAGCAAAGCGAGAAATAGACTTAAATGGCATATTAGTATTGTCTTTATCTAATTTATGACTGAAGCTTCCGTCTTTTCTAAAGAAGAAGAGTGTGTTTAAATTTCCATCTAAAATAATATAGTAATTTTTAGATACCTCCAATTGTGATATTGCTAAAAATTGGGATTTTCGATTCGTTTCAAGAGGAACATATCGAATAGAATCAAATAGTTTTGCGTCTGCTCCTGCACTGGCTGATGCAGGATCTATTCGAATTTCGAGCGTTTTTGTTGCTGAATCCGTCATGAATCTACTGTCGGCTCTGCATATTAAGACTTGAAAAAAGGAAATCAATATAGCGAATAGAATACAGTAAGTATCTTTTTTACTTTTTATCGTCATATACAATTATACTTTTGGGTTTTATTAACGTTAGAATAGGATTTTGGTTATTCCCTTTTTTATACAATGTATTCAAATGGTCAGGTAATGAGGATAAGTACCCTTGAATTTTTATATTACGGGTTATTGCTTGTATAATTTGACTAGCTGAAACCGACGAAATATAACTATCACAATCAACTCCTAAAACAGTGTTATTTGCAATAGGTAGAAAAAAAGTAGAGGAATCAGAAAGATAATTCCTGAAATCAATTGCAACTTCAGATCTAAGGGAGTAAAGAAATGTACTCTTATACCTAGAACCAATCAATCTACACGAGAGCATATCTCCCGCTTTATAAAAATCTGTTATTAAATACACCTTAGATCTGCTGGAATCTAAATATTTACGTCTTTTGTTACTATACTGCTTGTTTGTTAAAAAATCCTCTGGTAGTTTGAACTTTTCTGGTAAACATATATCTACATATCGATTTATTTTTCCCTTCTTGTCGAATTCATAAACAGTATAGTCACCTGGGCGGGAAAACAACAAATTTTCCTTGGATCTAAAAAAATACTTTCGAGCATCATACATATCATTATAATAGATTGTAGAAGGATCAAAAAATAAATAGGAATCTATTTCCTTTTCGCCTTCGTTGACGACGATAGTTGGCGAACTATTTGTATTCGAATTTCTACTTTCATATGAAAAATAATTGATTGTATACTTACCTAAATGATAAAATTCTCGAATGTTATAATCAATCGGCTTTTTATCTCGCATTTTTAAAAAATTTCCAAAAAAATCAAACTCATAAACATTCGGCTTCTGTTGGTCTAAAAAGGATAAAATTTTGCGATTAGGATCTAATGAAAATTTTGCAATGCTATGATACGGAACAGGTATGTCCCGATTTTTTGGACTAATTCTTCTAACAAATTTTCCGTCTTTTTTGAAAAATAAAATTTGATTAGACATTCTGTCCAGAATCAGATATAGGCTATCAATAATCTCGATCTGTGATATTTCTGCGAACTCCGACTCAGGAGTTGTTTCCAATGGAATAAATTTTACAGAATCTAAAAAATCACTTGTTCTTAGAGATAAAAGCTGATCTGGCTGTATTTTTAGGAGACGTAAATCGGAACGCTGATTAACAGCATTCCGATTTACAGAATTTGAACATCCCCACCCTAAAAAAATAAAAAACAAAATAATCGCTGTAACAGATAAATATTTCATTTAGAATAATTATCTCGTTTCAAAACATTCAGGGTTATCTTCTGCTCGACAAGGTACAAATTGGTCGATACAGGTCGAACCATTAACTCGAACCCTTGTTTGAGTACAACTTTGTAACTTGTCTTTTGAATCGCTACAGGTGATATCTTTTGTAACTACTGGCTCTGAGCCAAGTTCATAAGAATATAATGTTCCTATCAGACGGCCCTTTTCATCATACATTTCTTGCGACCCTGTCAATTCGCATGTTGGGCAATCTACGTCAAATGTTTCTGCTACTCGAGAATACTGATTGTATTCGACTTTTGTTATCGAGCAGTTAATAGTACCGGCTGGGGGGTCATCCGAAAAGCTTGTCCCAACAATTAAACAGCTCGTAAGAACTGATAATACACCTAGTTTTTTCAAAAAGTTCATAATATTTAATTCTATTTATAATTAATAAAGGCTAATTTATTTTGGTCAGAGAAAAATAGAATGCTTATACAAATCCTCAATAAGAATAATTATTGAATAAAAGTTTCAAAAATTCAGTTCAGAAATAATAAAACTCTATATGTATAAATTTCCGTCGCAAAACTTATATCGCAAATATAAACTAGAGTAATTAATTAAATATTAATGAATTATTAAGCTTTCCTTGAAAAACATCTCTAATATTTAAAACAACTATAAAATGAGTAACCAGCGCTTTTTCAAAAAACTAGGTGAACTTAAATAACAGCAATTTGATCATGCAAAGAGTTACACTCGGACCAAAATTTATTTAAATGATTCACTTTATTATGATGTTCAGAGATATTCATCCCGTTTTTCGGATTTATATTCAATTATTTCGAATGAAATACCCGATGAATTTAATCTATTCAAAACCAGAAGATTTGAATAAGGTATTGTGGTTTGCTTAATCTGCTCGTTAGTAAAGACAAGTGATTTTTCTTCTTTGGGTTAACGGAAGTTTATTCCGATCCCTTCAAAGAATTGCAAACCTCGACTTTTCGGTATCTCTCCCATACCGCTTACATACCGCTCGTTTCCCTCCGATAGCCACATCAGCAGCCATACTTTTGCTATACATATAAAAACAAAAGAATATGGCAAATCAATTTTTAGTTAAGGAAACGATGGCAGCTATGCGAGGCTTATCTGCTGCTGAAAACACAGCTTTACAAAACGGAACTTATGACGGTGTACAACTATTGGGGTATTATGCAAAAGGGGATACCCCGGCACCGATTATTTATTATCTCACCCCAACGATTCTTGACCCCGGTTCGGATAACGGTGGAAGCATTATTGAATTGGGGGGAATCAAACTTATCCACCATTTTATGGACCATGTACATGTATCGTATTTTGGCGCGACAGGACAAGGGTTGGCGGACGCCACGGAAGGTATCCAAAAAGCAGTGAATTATTCAGCTACTAGAAAAATACCATTGCTGTTTGCTGAGAAGACGACGTATATCACAAAGGCGGTTATCAATCTACCATCCAACACAACTTTATACTTTAATAAGTCCATTGTACAAAAAACCGTTCAAACCGATAAGGACGCAATATTTGCTTCAGTCAATTCGGCGAACATTACGATTAATGGATTAATAGCGGAGGGATCGTTAACTAGCAACGGTTCGATTGGTTATTCAGATATTTCTTCTTCTTTACGGTTTGACAGCTGCACAGATATTACCATAGATGAATTCAATTTATCAAAGATGACATCAGGACTGAGAATCTATTATTGCACCGGATTAAAGGTAACGAATGGAACGATACATAATAATATTTTAACAGGAGTGAGCGGCTTTGTTAATAATTTTGAGCTTGATAATATCCTTTTTAAAGACAATGGTTATTTGGTAAATGGAGATACTCACGACGTTTATTTAATCAATAGTTCGAATGGTGTTTTCAGAAATATTACGTTTGACACTGCTATCGATCCCAATTCGTACAATTTGGAAGTCAAATATTCCCTTCAAGACAAAAAAGACGATCTGATAAAAGATAGTTTTGATAAAATGGAAGATATTCTAGTAGAAGGATGTCGGTGGATAAGTGGTAAAGGTATGGATTTGGTAGCTGAAGCCCCAGCAGCTTCAAATAGAAGACCTCTCAAGCGAATCACAGTGAAAGACTGCGATTTTGGAACTACAGGCTGGGCGAGATTCACTGGAGTAGAAAATTCTTATTCGATAAATAACAAAGGCAATATACTGCAATATAGCACATCGAGTACCTATGCAGGTCATACACCAAGTTTTACCTCTATTAACGATACTTTTGAAATTGTTTACTGCAATAGTCTATCCGCGCATTATGCTACCGATGTGGATAATGTACAATTTATAAATACTGTCGTTAATAATAAATCTGGAGCGGCATTTCGATATTATGAACCATCTGCAACACCACCTGCTTGCACAATAGTGAATCCCACTATTTTAAATAATTCCCCGAAAGCTTTTGACGCACAGTTTGTTGCTTCTATCGGCAACGGAAGGGTGGCTTGCGTAGGAGGAGGGCTGGCTGATAAATACAAGAGAAATATGCCCTTAAATTATATTAGCGGTAATAATATAACACCAGATAATAGCAAAGGTGATAATGAAGCAATCTTTCTTCGGGTTGTTGATTCGCCTACAGTGATCAATGCACCTGTAAGCAATATTAATAACACGAAGATGAGAATCGTGTTATTAACAGCTGGGATACCTAACTATAAAACCGTCGCATTTTCAGAATCTGCTTATAAACTATCTCAAAATACAATTACTGCTTTGTCTGCCAATACTTCAGGAAGTCTCATGGAATTGGAATTTTTGTGTTATAATGGCGTTTGGTACCAAACAAATGATACATCATGGTCCAATGCGTTATTTACGACCAATATCAAACGAAACATTGCGGTAGTCAGCGCAAATATCCCAACTTTTACAGACAACCTGGATGTAATTTTATTGGACGCCACATTAGGAAATAGAACCATTAATTTGCCGACAACAAGTAAGGATGGACGTTCGCTTCTGATTAAAAAGATTGATAGTTCATCAAATACAGTAGTTATAAGTCCAGCCACAGGTCATACGATAGATGGGGCCACTGCTGTTACGTTGAGTGCTGAAGGGCAGTTATTAGAAGTTATATTTAAAGAGAACCGATGGCATACAATCGCGAAAATACCAGTTCTAGCAAATACCTCGACCGCGGGATTGGTGAAGCAGGCAACAGTTAGTACGGATTCAGCAACTGTACCTAGTACCACTTACACTCAAAGTGAAGTAGAAGGAATCTTGCTTGAACTTCGGGATCTGAAAACAAAGTTAAGGAATGCAGGGGTTTTGGCGACCTAGTTGCGACTGATTAAACCAAAATGAAAAAGCAGTATTCGACCAGAATACCGCTTTTTTTGTTCAATATTGTACCGCTTAAACGGTGAAAACACGGACTTTTCGGTATCTCTCCCATACCGCTTAAATACACCTTAATTTCCTCGGATAGCCTCGGTAGCAGCCATACTTTTGCTATACACATAAAAACATAATAATATGGCAAATCAATTTTTAATTAAGGAGACGATGAAGCTTTGCGGAATCTATCCGTAACTGATATAGACGGATTGAAAGGGAACAATCCTATATATGTAGGTGTCCAGTTATTGGGGTACTTACAATTTCGCTTTTGTACTGATAGAACGAGTGCCGATAAGATCTCGTTTGCGAATCCAAAATTATCAATAGTTTGGGAAGGTTATTGTCTAAAATTTGGCTAAACAAATTGGAAATGTGACAACCAGTCCGCTCGGCTATCTTTACGGATATTAAAAAGGTCTTATAACAGCCCTTATAATTGGTGTTTTAAGGGGCTTAGAATCAAATGCTAGACCCCTTAAATAGATGCTATTGATTATCGAGTATCTGCTTTTGGGATGCTCATAATAAACGGTAAGGAACTTCAACTGCTGCTACAATAGACCCTCCCAATAGAACAGTAACAAAAGGGTTTACTCCCAATAACAGGCCAATAACGATGATCGCGCCGCAAATAATGTACGAAAATCGGACTGTCCATGCCATAATGATCTTGGAGAGGGGGTTAAAGACAGAGTTAAAACTCTCAGAAAGAAGAATTGTTCTTATTTCATTTGATAATAAAGTAAGAGAAATCACAATAGCAAATTTCAAATCAGAAAGAAACCCTTTCCAATGATTTTTTTCTGATAGGATTATTGCTAGAATCAAACCGCCAATTACGGTTGCGGCTACGTTTGAGATAAAGTCTTTTGACATATTCATATTCAAGTTTTTGATTTATCTTCTAAGTTACTTAATTGATTTTTTTGTTACGATTGTGGGCCAAAAGAAACTGTAATAAGCAAACTATTTGAATAGCTCAATTAGACCTGAAAGTCGACTTTGCTTGGGATATGCTAGCAAATTTTAACGAATTAAATTTTAATTAGGAGAATTTCTGTAAAATGCTAGCATATTTGCTGTTTGTAACTTTTACGATATCTCTGGAAATCTTTCTATGGTAGTCAAAATTAGCGTAGGGAGAGGTTTTGGTATATGGAAGTCTTTTAGCAAAGTTGTGTTTTGATCAATACTTTCGATGAAATGATCATAACTATTTCGGATGACATGTCTATCTTTATGTAATGAAAACCAATTGTTGGTTTCACGGCTAGACAGACCAACATAGTAGCCAAATTGCTTCCCTCTGCCGGTTCGGGGGAAGCTTTTTTGTTTTAGGGCTGCAACAATCGAGGCATAGTGTTGTCGTTTTGTACAATGTCAGGTCATCGCTTTAGATATTCATCTACAATCGGCGGGTCAGCTTCCGCCCAGTCGTAGTTCCTTAATTGAGCAGCATCTACCCATATTGCCTGAGCATGTTCCAGCGCTTTCACTTCTCCTGATTTTAGGCTGCATACAAAAGGGGAGAGCTGCAGCGAAAAGTCAGCATAGTGGTGCTCTATTATGGTAAGGGCACTATGTATGCTAATATCAATATGGAGTTCGTCTTTGATTTCTCTGTGTAGGCATTCTTCTTTAGATTCTCCGGTTTCGATCTTTCCTCCCGGAAATTCCCATTTCAATGGAAGCTTCATCGAAGCTGATCGTTGGCATATCAGTATTTTGTTGGCGTGTTCTATAATCGCACAGGTTACTTGCAGTCTTCGTTAATTTGATCTATCTGCTGAAAAACAAATGTTTAACAGGAATAGCACTTTTGTTTTTAAAATTATTATCACTATTATTACATAATTGAAAAGTCAATAGTTAAACCTAAGTAATTGTAAAGTTAATTAGGTTGCCAAAAAATTAACGAAATCCTATAACGGAATACTTCTAGTATAAGTAAATTTTATGATTTCTAAAAAAAATTGGATCGAAATTTTAAAGATAGCTCTATTTCCAGCGATTATATTCTTGTTGGCTGTGATTTTTAGTAGTCGAGCATTTTCTTTAGGAGCTATGATCTCTTTTTTCTTTGTTTTATTTCGGAGTAAGGCCAAATTGAAACCTAAGTTGTGGTTATCAATATTGATAACAATAGCTTCATTTTGTATCGCATTTATATTGAAACTTGACTCCTCTTTGGGTAGGATATTGATTTATAAAGTTTCGTTTAAGGCTTTTTGTGCTAATCCATTTGAAGGAATAGGCTGGAATGGTGTATATAGTAAATATTTATATCTACAAAGTTGTTATTTTGCTGAAACACCCTTTTATGAAAAGGAATTATTACTTGCGGATAATACCCATTACGTTTTTAATGAATATTATCGTATAGTAATAGAAAACGGAATATTAACGTTAATACCTCTATTTTTTTTCTTTTTTTTTAGTTTAAAAGCGGTAAACTGTGCATTGGACAGAAATAACAGTTTTTTGACGCATTTTTTTTCTAGTACCTATATCTCCATTATTGTTGCATCATTTTTTACCAATACTATTAGTCGAGATCTTATTTGGTCGGTATTGGTTATACAGTTATACTTAAATTTAATTACAATCAAAAAAAATTCAAGGGGATGTGTGATATCATTTAATATTTTATTACTTTTAATGGTAATTTGTTTATCAATCAATCATAATTTAACCGAAAAATATTTTTTAAACCTTAAACAACAAGCGCAGAGTGGAGAGTTGAGCAATGCTGATGTTGAATTAATGAAGAGTAAATCAAATTTTTTAAGCACTGATTTTGAGGTGGAAAAATTAAAAATTATTTCTATTTATTACACAGAAAGTATGGAGTGGGAAAAAGCCTTTGAAGCGACTCTCAAGCTTTCTAATGCAAAACCTTTCAATGTAATATATTCAAGGTTGGGTATGATTTGCACTCATTTAGGAAATAAGGCAGAAGCAGAGAGATACTATAAGTTAGCAGTATATTCCGTGCCAAATCGATTTTCAACTAGATTAGAACTGTTTAATTTTTATGTAGAAAATAATGAAATTGAGCTAGCAAAAAAAACTGGATTAGAACTCTTGAATTTGCCAGTTAAAGTTAATTCTGTAGATGTTATAAAAATAAAGAAATATGTAAAATCAAAAATCTCAAATTTATGAAAAGAAAATTTTATCGAAGCTTTATTCTATTATTTATTCCCATTTTATTACTAGCAGCCTGTACAAGAGATTCGTTCTTAGAGTATTTGGCAAATAAATTGGATTCTGAAGATCCTTTTGTAAAAGAAGCAAGGGAAAGCTTTGAAAGTGAGTATAATCTGACAGACGTTAATAAATTGTCGAGTTCCGCCAACAATAAAATAGGTCTAGTTGAAAAAATTAAACTGACCCCAGCTTGGCAGCTGTCGAAAAATGCAAATACCAAAACTTATAATGCTATAGAAGTTCCAATAGCTAAATCTAAAAATCAAATTGCGTTATATAACTTTGATAATATAAAATCGGACAAGAAATCTGACAAAATAAGAGTGCAGAATAGCTTTAATAGGTTGCTGTTTTACAAAACTAGAAGTGGGAGGAAAATAAATCTTGTCTTAACTTATGTTCCTGATTATCAGTATTTGGAAAGTAACTCTGACGGGTATTCCCGGAAAAGCATTCAATTAAAATCTGTTCGAACAAAGGGATTTTCAGGTTATATTGAATATAAGAGATTGGATGGAAGAAAGCTATTTGTGTTCCAATTGAAAAACGGCAAAGTTGAGAAGAGAAAAGTATTCTTGCATAATAAACAGCGATTGTACGAATCCAGTCAGGTCTCTTCTGAAAACAATAGTGTGCCAGTTGTAAAGTCTAACACGCCAAAAACCATGCCTTCTGCTAAAAATACTCTAATGGCCGGAATTGGAGAACAGGAATGTGAAGAATGTACTCCAATTTATCAACAGGCCTGTTTGGGGGATGTAGAGGAAGGTAGTGAAGATGAGGTTTGTGGAGATTGGGTGGAAATGGGCGAAGAGTGCTTTTCGGTGGATTGCCCTCCTGATGGTACCGATGATCCATATCCACCCTGTTATCCCGATTGTGAAGATCCTTGTGATGATCCCGATCAATTTTATTTATGTAATCCTGAAAACCCTTATCCGCCAGAAGATGAAGTGTATGATTGCAATGGTGATCGTTTTGGGACTGCGTACTATGGACCTTGTGGATGTATGGGAGGAAATACTGGTATATATGAATGTCCGGAAGATCCATGTGATGAAGTCAGGGCATTGAATTCCATGGCATTTTTTAATACCTTTATGACTAATTTAAGAACAAACACAAGTGCAAATTTTGAAGCTGCTTATTCTTTTAAAATGGATGGCTCCTTTAATTATGCGCAGGGAGCTAATGGGCAACATTTTGTTTCTATGGGTGTAACCAATCCAATCGATGGATATATTCATAACCATTTTTCTGGGGGCATCCCCAATTTTTCAGATGGGGATATTGAGCTATTAAAAGTTCTTTATGATAATAATAAAATTAATAATGTAGATGTATTTACTTTAGGTGTTACTACTAATCAGGGAACGGAATATTTATTGAAAATTTCTAATCAAAGTCAATTTTCAAGCTTTATGTCAAATTTAAATGACGCCACATATTTTAATAATTGGTCTAATAGCTATTTTAATAACGCGCAAAATTATCAAACAATTAATGGGATGAGTGAAGTGAACGCTTATGAAAGATCATTTCTTGAAAGTATTCAGGGTAATGGAATGCAATTATTTAAAAAGGATTTTTCAGATGGGAATTATGATCCTATCAAAGTGTCCAATGGAGTTATCATACCCGATCCATGTTAAATTCAATAAAAAAGATAAAAATGAAAAAAGGAGCAATTTTATTTATGATGGTTTTAATCACAAGCTTTGGTTTCTCACAATCTAAGGATAATAGAGATGAATCAGGTAGGCACCTAAAGCCAGCTGGATTAAACAAATTTTACGGTACATGGAAGTATGAGGGGCACGGTGATGTGTTTACCATAGTTTTAACAAAAGACGAATATTATAACAAGAATAGTGGTGATAAATTGGATTTCGCAGTAGGTTACCATTCCTATAAAAGAGATGGTGTAATGATTGATGGTTATGATGTTGGTGGTAATAATACCATCACTACAGGATCTTTTGATAAAAAAGTAAATAATGAAAATATATTGTCTTTTCGATTTAGAGAAACTAAAAATCGTGTCAATGCCCGGGGAACCTTGACCTATGTGAAAGGGAAGCCTGATAAATTAATCTTTAAACTCGTGTTGTCAGAAGGTGGGGGAATGATAAGTATAGATGGAAAAGGTGGTCAATATAAACTTCATGTTCCCAATAATATTGAGTTGAAAAGAGTTAAATAGAAAAAAATAAATATACAGTGTGCGAGCTTACTTAGGGAACTCTTTCTTAAAAGTGATGTTTTGAACAACATTTTCGATAAAATGAACAATAGCTATTTCAGATAACGTGCTTATCTTTATGTCAAGACAAATGACATATAGTTTGCGGGCTATGCAGACCAACTCGTTAGCCAAATTGCTTCCCTCTGCCGGTTAGGGGGAAGCTCTTTTGTTTTAGGACTGCAACAACCGAGGCATAGTGTTGTCGTTTTGTACAATGTCAGGTCACCGCTTTAAATATTCATCTACAATAGGCAGGTCAGCTTCTGCCCAGTCGTAGTTTCTTAATTGAGCAGCATCTACCCATATCGCCTGGGCATGTTCCAGCGCTTTTATTTCTCCTGATTTTAGGCTGCATACAAAAGGGTAGAGCTGCAGCGAAAAGTCAGCATAGTGATGCTCTACCATCGTAAGTGCGCTATGTATGCTAATATCAATCTGGAGTTCCTCTTTAATTTCTCGGCGTAGGCATTCTTCTTTAGATTCTCCGGTTTCGATCTTGCCACCCGGAAATTCCCATTTCAATGGAAGCTTCATCGAAGCTGATCGTTGGCATATCAGTATTTTGTTGGCGTGTTGTATAATCGCACAGGTTACTTGCAGCATAGTGGCTCAAAGTTAATGATTATCTTGTATGAAGCAATCGGTCGTAAAGAATACCCATTTTTAATTACTTCTATAATTAGCTGTTTTTATGTAAGTTTGGACATACCATATTGTGATGAAAGCATATAAAGAGCATATCGAAATTATTAGAGAAGCTTACGGCACCCGTTTTGAGGCCTGGCGAGTGCTCATTGATCCTAAGGAGAAGTTATATCCAGTTTATTGGAAATGGGACGAAGGTAAATTTGAGAACAGGGATTTTGCTATTTTAACGATGAAACGTCGATACCCGGCTTTAGAAATTAGATTTCATCAATCCTGATATGTTGATGATTTGAAAATGATTTTCTATTTTGTCTCCTTATGAACGAGGATCTGCAAGTTTATCTCAATGCTTTCGCCCGTGTGAAAAGGGCAAATACAAAATATGGATTGGCACCACATAAGCCGATACTGTTCCTGACTTTGGTCGAACTGATCGAGAAAGGTATTGTACTTAACAACCGCTTTGAAGTCAATGTCGATCTTGTGGGATTGTTTCAGGAAAACTGGCGCCTGCTGGTACGTACATCAAATCAGCCCGACTTCACGCAGCCCTTTTATTATTTGCAGTCTGACAAAGCAGCAGGGCAGGGCTTCTGGGCTCTGTATCCAAATCCCGGCTTTCAGATCAATGCGCATATCAAAAGTGTAAGGATCCTTTCGGAGGTAATAGCCTATGGTGCATTCGACGATAAGCTGGCTATTTTGCTCAGTGATCCATTGAATCGCGCTGCAGTTCGTGATCAGCTACTTTCTGTTTACTTTCCAGAGGAGCGGCTAGCATACTATCACCATAAGGAACTGAATGACGGCTTTTACCATGAAGTACAATCTTTGGTGCTGAATGAGCCCGAGGCACAGTACAAACATATTTCCATTCAGACCGAGGAAGATGTGTTTGTCAGATCGGGGTTGTTCAAACGCTATATCCCGCAGCTCTATCAGGATACCTGCGCCATGACAGGCATGCGGATGCGGTCTACTTTCAAATACAATTTTATTGATGCGTGCCATATTGTGCCTTTTGCGGTGACGCATGATGACAAGGTGACGAATGGGTTAGCACTATGCCCAAACCTGCATCGTGCATTTGATAGGGGACTGGTCAGTGTTGGAGAGGATTATACCATTATTGTTTCCGCTCATATTGACGAGCTGGTAGACCATCCCTATAGTTTATCGAAATTGAAAGGAAGGACAATTTTGCTCCCTCAGGTAAACAGGTATTATCCATCGCAGGAAAACCTAGCTTGGCATCGTGAAAATGTTTTTAAAGGATGATATAACTATTTCCAGAGTTTTCTGGTTTCTAAGAATAGCTCAACCTGATTCAGTACTTTAGGTAGGTTTTTCAGAATATCCTGCGTCCAGAACCGAAATACCACATAATCCATATCGCGTAGGGCTTTAATGACACGGACATCCTTGTGCATATTCCGTTCGATCTTGGGAATCCATAAAAGACGGTTTGATTTAATCCGTTCCTTATTCTTTTCCAGTCGAACCCATGCCAGAATTCACCATCGACGAATATCGCGAGTTTGTATTTTTTTATTACGATATCGGGAGTGCCGGGAAGGGATTTGTTGTGCAGTGGAGTTGCTAACTTAGTCGGCAGATCAAGTTAAGAACAATAAAATATCTTAATTTTGAAATAATGATTAAAGTCCGTAAAAAGTACGATCGCATTTTTAAAGAGCGAGCAGTTGAATTAAGTAAAAACAGGAAAAATCTTTCTGAGCTAGCTCGTGAGTTGGGAATCTCTGCTGCCCAATTATATAAGTGGCGTAAAGAGTCAGAAGAGTTTGGATCAGGAAGTTTCCCCGGGAATGGAAATATGAAGCAAATGCCAGAACAAGAGCGGATTAGTTTCTTGGAAAAAAAACTTAAAGACTCAGAACTGGAACTAGAAATACTAAAAAAGGCCATAGGCATCTTTTCCAAGAGCGATCGGTAATATATAGTTTTATCAAGCAACATCAGGGGCTATATTCGATTGAAAAGATGTGTAAAGTTATGGGCGTTGGATCTAGAAGCTATTATGCTTGGCAAAAACGGTCCCAACAGACAAAAAGCAGGAAATGTAGCAATCTGGAGGACAAGATAAAGGCTATTTATTTCGATAAGAAACAACGGTATGGCAGTCCTAGAATAACTGCGGAGCTGTTGGATGATGGAATTAAAGTTTCTAGAAATACAGTCGCTAAGTATATGAAAAATATGGGGCTACGGAGTAAAATAGGCAAGAAATTTAAAGCTACAACCGATTCAAAACACGCACATAAAATAATGGACAATGTATTAGACCGAAATTTCAAAGCTTCAGAGCCTTCAAAAGTCTGGGTATCTGATATTACTTACATCCATACCAAAGAAGGTTTTTTATATCTAACCACCATTCTGGATTTATATGACCGCAAATGTATTGGTTGGAGTATCAGTGATGGGATGAAAACTGAAGAAACTTCATTGGTGTAATCGGTAAATCAGAATACACAACTTTTGGCAATTTAGCGTGCAGCAAAAATGGCAATAACGGTGCAGCGTTTTTGGCAATAACGGTGCAGCGTTTTTGGCAATAAGGAATGCAGCATAATTGGCACTAATCAATACATAGTTCATCTTTTGGGACGCGGTGTCCCAAAAGAAAAAACAAGCTTTGTCGGAGCAAAAAGACAAAGTTATTTATGAACTATTATTTAAGTAAACTTATGACCTATCATGAGGTTCACAGAATGCATCGGGAAGGCAGTTCGATTCGCAGGATTTCCGAACATCTCGGTCTGAACTGGCGTACTGTAAAAAAGCTTCTGAGCAAAGACGACCGAAGTTACCAAAAAGAACTGGAAGCGCCCCCTTCCAAGAAAAAGTTATTGGATCCCTACCGTGATTTCGTAAAGGAAAAGCTGTCGCTGTATAACGATACCTCAGCGGCCCAGATGCATGACTGGCTCAGGGAGCATTACCCTGACTTTCCGCAAGTCAGCCCCAAGACCGTATTCAACTTTGTTCAGGGTATCCGGGCGGAGTTCAACATCCCCAAAGAAGTGAGCGGCCGCGATTTCCAGATGGTCGCGGAGCTTCCCTATGGTGAGCAGGCGCAGGTTGACTTTGGTTTTTACAACATGACCACTACGCGCGGTAAGCAGAAAAAAGTACAGTTTTTTACCTTCATCCTCTCCCGGAGCCGCTATAAGTTTGTTGTTTTCAGCGATGTGCCCTTTACCACGGCTATGGTGATCGCTGCCCATGAAGAGGCCTTTCGGTTTATCGGCGGAGTGCCCCGTGAGATCGTCTATGATCAGGACAGGTTATTTATGGTATCGGAAAACCTCGGTGACATCGTCCTGACCTCCGAGTTTTCCAGCTATGTACGCGATCGTGGCATCAAACTTCATTTCTGCCGTAAAGCCGACCCCCAGAGCAAAGGGAAAGTGGAGAATGTGGTCAAATACGTAAAGCAGAACTTTCTCTACAATAGGCCTTACCGTGACCTGGATACGCTCAACGATGAATGCCGGGCCTGGCTTTTCCGTACGGCCAACAATCTGCCCCATGGTACCACGAAACTTATCCCACTGGAAGAACTGCACCGCGAACAGCTATTGCTGGAAATGTGGTATGAAATAGCCCCGCAGACTCCGGTAAAAAAGCTTTACGCTGTCCATAAAGACAACAAAGTGTCGTATAAAGGCAATTTCTATAGTGTCCCCATCGGCACCTACAACGCGGGAACCATTAAAGTGCAGCTGGGCGAACTTGCGGGTAAGCTGCTCATCCGGGATCTCTGTGGAAAAGAAATATGCACGCACGATATATGCAGCCTTAAGGGCAAAAAGATCATACTGCGCAGCCATGGCCGGGACATGGAGCCTAAAATAGCAGAAATAGTAGATCGGATCTCTGATCTGTTTGAAGATCCGGGTAAGGCAAAGCAGTGGATACTGGCCATAAAACTTCACAAAAAGCGGTATATACGGGATCAGTTGCAGATGGTCGAGCGTACTGTAAAGGATAACAGTGCTGCACATATATCGCGCGCACTGGATTATGTACATGCCAACAACATCCTGAGCGCTACGGATTTTAAAGCCTATCTGGAATACATCCGCTCGGAAAAAAAGCAGGAGCCTGAGCTGGATACCAAGATCATACGGCTCAACCCTCTGGATGGAAACAGCAGTACACCATTGGATATTGAACCCCAGAAAAGTGACTTAGATGATTACGAGGCGCTTTTCGGCTGCAACTAAAACAATCGCTCCCTGTCGTTGCTTCGACAGGGATATATAAATCTTATCAGGCAATAACTATGGACAATCAAAAACAACAGGTAAAACAACTTTGCGCCGACTTCAGGCTTTCAGCGATAGCTGCCGGCCTGGATGATATCCTATCGGGGGCAGAAAATGAGCAGATAGGCTATCTGGAATTACTCTCCCGTCTTTTCAGGGCCGAGCAGCAGCACCGCCGGCAAAGGGATGAGAGCAGACGGATGAAATCTGCTTCTCTGCCAAAAAACAACGACCTCTCGCTCTACGAAGCCAAACGTAACGGGCTTACCGACAAACGGCTCGCTGCACTACGGGAACTTAACTGGATCGACCAGCTGTTTAATCTCGTGCTGATGGGACCCAGTGGAACTGGAAAAACAATGCTTGCAGCAGGCCTGGCAAGAGACGCTGTCAAGGCAGGCTATCATGTGTATTTCAGGACGATGGAAGAGATCGTTTCTACCTTAAAGACCAGGGACTTTGTACGTTCACAGGCTGCTGAATACAAAAAAATGCTGCGGGCGAGCCTCATCGTTATTGATGATGTCATGCTGTTCCCTCTGGAAAAAAATGTCGCGGTCGCTTTCTTCAATTTCATCAACCAGATCTACGAATCTACCTCCATCATTGTAACGACAAACAAGAAGCCGACAGAATGGGCTAAAATGCTGGAGGATGAAGTTATTGCAACGGCACTTTTAGATCGGATATTGTTCCGATGCGAAGTGATAAACCTCACAGGGGAAAGCTATAGAATGCAGAATAGAAAAACGTTCTTGGACAAGTAAATTTTATAGCATACTTTTGGAATGGATTGTGTATTTATTAGTGCCGAAAATGCTGCACTCCAACTTACCAATTATGCTGCATTTTTATTTACCATTTACAATTGGCAGCTTGGAAAATGGCAATTAAGCACCGTAAACTGTCTCCTGGTCTAATTTTTCATTCGGACCGTGGCGTACAATATGCATGTGAAAAATTTAGTAACACGTTAGATTCCTATAAAATCATAACAAGAAGTATGAGTAGAAAAGGTAATTGCTGGGATAATGCAGTAGCAGAAAGCTTCTTCAAAACGCTAAAATCCGAGCAGATTTACGGTAATAAGTTGATTACCAGGGATCAGATGAAAGCAGAACTATTCGAATACATAGAAATCTGGTATAATCGAGAACGTCGTCACTCCACATTGGGAAATCTTACAATTGAGCAATTTAATAACAAAGAGCAAAAAATTAAAAAAGCTGCTTAACTAGCTGAAGTAGTCAAGACTTAATCTGACAGTTGGGTGTTCTTAAAAATTGTCAGATTGCCAATTCGAATATAGTGATGTTTCTTCAAAATCTAAAGATTTGACTTGTTGCTTATTCTCCTGTATTGGATAAGTAACAAGTTGATCTTCTTTTAGTGTCTCCAGCATCTTTTGCTTTGCCAAATGAATTGTATCGTCAAAGGTCTGCATAGGTGTCTTCCCAAAGCAGTACTTTCCAGTATGGGTACGATCCTGATTATAGTAAGCCATCCAACGATCTAGATCATTTTGGAGTTCCTGAATGCTACGATATACCTTCTTTCTGAATGCAACTGCATAAAACTCATCTTGAATAGTGCGATGGAAACGTTCACAAATGCCATTTGTTTGGGGGCTTTTTGCTTTGGTTTTCGTGTGATCTATATCTTCGATTGCTAAATAGAGCTGATACTCGTGCTGATCTCTTACACCACAGTATTCTGTTCCGCGGTCTGTTAATATCCTTAACAATCTTATATCGTGTTGCTCGAAAAATGGCACCACTTGGTCGTTTAATATATCTGCGGCAACTAATGCATTCTTGCGATCATACAGTTTTGTAAAAGCGACTTTGGAATAGGTATCTATGAAAGTTTGCTGATATATATGTCCGACTCCTTTAATATTCCCAACATAATAAGTGTCCTGAGCTCCTAAATATCCAGGATGATACGTTTCTATTTCGCCGTGTGCCTTTTTTTCTTCTTTAGCTTTCTCCAGTACGATAAGCTGGGCTTCCGTCAAAACAATACCTTCCTGTGCCGATTTTGCTTCTAAGGCCTTTAATCGAAGCTTAAAAGTTTGCAAATCATGGCGCATCCATATACTCCTAACTCCTCCAGGTGATATCAATATCCCTTGCTTTTTTAACTCATTAGATACCCTTAATTGACCTAAAGCGGGTTGGTCTATGGCCAAATCCACAACAGCTTTTTCAATATGCTCTTCTACTCGGTTCTTTAATATAGGCTTTCTTCTAGAAAGTTCCTGAAGTGCAAGCTCGCCTCCTTGATCATACAATTCTTTGAATCTATAAAAGCTGTCTCTGGAATAGCCCATTACTTTACAGGCTCTTGATACATTTCCTAAATGCTGGGCAAGTTCTAAAACACCCAGTTTGTTCTTGATGATTTTTTCTTGTGTCGTCATAACTCTAATCTATTTTACAGTTGTTAATTTATTGTAACTGTCAGATTAAGTCTTGACTACTTCAAATAATTAAATTAAGTAAACCATAGTTCTCTATTACAATGACCTGGTAACATATTTATCAACAATTATTTTGACCTCCTTTTCCTGTTCTCGTAAAGGATAATATACCTCAAGGCTAAATACTTCTTTTCCGCCCCTGATATCGATTGTTTTCTCAATTGCAATGCGATTATCAACTCTCAATAGCTCCATCTTTAACATTTCCTCGTCTTTTTGCGTCAATTTATCAATTAATACGATTTTGTAATCAAACATGTCTTTATACCTAGTTTTTTTGGAGACAGAATCAATAAGATTTTTTACAGATGCGGGGTATTTTGCGGAACGCACTTTATCTAATAGAGTATTTAACGTTGTTTCATTAATTTCAGTTAATAAAAGATTAATAACCGACTCATAATCAGTTTTTACACTCAACGCGTGCATACTTGCTAGAGCCATATCATTTTGTTCAACTTTAAGCAAGCTTACTTCCTTTGAAAGATCACTAACCAATCCACTAAATCGTTCGACTTCTGAAACACGTTGTTTTATTATATCTTCTTTTGCTTCAACATCGGTTTGCAACGCTTTAATTCTGTCGTTTAATTCTTGCAGCTCCTTATTTTCAGCACGAGCATTGTTCAATTTGATTTGAGCTCTTACTATATCAATTTGGGCTTCTAAAGTGCTAGCTTTAATTTTTGCTTGATTCACTATGCGATAGTGTATTGGAACATTATTTACTGCATCAATAAATATATCGAACCATTTTAATACTGTAGTATACAAGAGGGCAATGAGGAATGGAATAAGTAATGCAAATGTTTTGGAATTGTCATCTGGATAAAATGTTGCTTCAATATAATTTATTTTTTCTTCAATTATTTTAGAAGAAAAGATCAGACAAGTGAAGGCCTTCCAATTTACGAAAATAGCTGATATAAAATATGAACTTATAAATGGGTGTGCGGTACGCTGTCTTACTGGTTCAATAAATATATCAGTAAATTTTTCTATATTTTTAGAAATAAAGGTGTTATTATTTTCGTTCATTTTTCTTTAATATTATAATTAAAACGGCAATTCACTATAATCGTAATGATAGCCAGTTACTCCATCAATAGCTTCTAAAATATTGATGAAAGCTGTAGTAAATTCAATCCCAGGGTTATTTATACACACCTCCATTAATTCCTGATTTACAGGATACGTAAATCTAGGATCTAAATTTTTCTTAATTTTATTACCCAATGTTCTTATGGCTTTGCTCAATGAGCTTTCTATAGAGCTTTTTTTATTTACAATTATTTCTAAAGTAAATATAATATAGTCTCGTTCCGTATCTGATATTTTTTGACTTTGGTTAGTAGTCATTTTAGAATTATTATATAAATCATTTTCTAATTTATCCAGCTTGTTCAAAATAATTTCGAAACCATCTTGTTGCTCCTTGGGCAAACTCTTGATTTGAGCAAATTGATTCAATGCATCATAAATAGGATTACTGATCTTTTGCTCTACTTCGTCATTAGATAAACAAACTTCGATCGCATTTTCCAGCATAGGTTTTATTTCATCTACTCCTTTCATTGAGTCATCATAAAATAATGTTCTTTGATCTACGATGTCGAAAGGGAGTTTTGTACCTCTTTCGGCCATTGTAATTACACTTTTCCCAAAAGAGTGTCGAATAGCTAATTCATACATAACATTTGGGTTCACGCCAGTTAAATTTGCTATAACAAGATCGCAATTCACTATTTTGTCAATAATTTGCTTATTAATAGAGCCGGATTTATTAATATAATGAGCCGGAATAGGTATGAAACCAAATTTCTTTAAAACAGGCGAAAGTACCGATTGGATCAATCCTTCGGTTTTATTAAAAATTTCTGAACCAACTGACCCTATTGGTGTGATAATAAAACATTCTTTTACTCCAGTTGAGAACGCACTATTCTCAATTTTGTTCGATTGTTGCGTATCTCGCGGCTTTGCTGTCATAATTTTATTAAAAAATAATTATTAGTTTGATTTGTTATTGCAGACATCTCAAAAGAAATAATAATGTCCAAACCACTTGACTTCAAATACTGAGGACTTCCAACAATAAGTTTTCATATATGTTTCTCGATCCCTGTTGAAATATTGTTTAGCTTAAAAATGGCCTAATAAATGATTGCCGAATATACAAAAAAAGTGTTCCACACAAATCAAGGTTAATTTAAATATATTACACTAGGACTGGCAATCTATTGAAACAATTCTTTGGCCCTATTTTCTAAATTATCTATTAATATGTTAAATGGTAATCTTGGATTCTTTGAAATTTCCTGAATTATTATATATCTTATTCTTCTACATAACAATGGAAGGATTTTTTCTAGTTTTATGTTTTGATCCTCATTTATTATACCAGAATGTACATAAAAATTTCTGTGGCTATAGGCCTCAACTAGAATATTATAGTAGTATTCTTTAGCTATAGAATAGAATTGTTTATCTAAATCAATCTTATATTCTCTCAAGAGAGCTTGGAGAAATTCATCGGGAATCGTTTTTATTTCTTTTGGAATCTTTCTTCTATTTAACATTTTGTAAATCTTAAATTCCAGCTCATGTGAGAATAATGATTTATCAACTGAACTATTGAAAAGCGAAAACATGTATTGTAACGAATGGAAAATCCTATCCAATTGAAATTGTCTTTCATTTAAAAGTATAATTGAGGAAGTAATGTCTTTAATTCTTTTATTTTGCTGCTTGCAAGAAAATAATGCCTCAAGATATATCCAATAATCTACCATTGAGGAATTTTTGCTTGCATTTACGAAAAGCGGTTCTAAACTTAAAAACCAAAATTTCGCATTACTATCTTTAACTTTAGCTAGTAAATTAAACGGGTTATATTTTAACTGTTCTAAAATATCATCGGGAAGTTCCCTATGTAATTTGGAACTCCACAGCCCACCTATATATTTCCATCTCAAATTTGTAATAAATAAATTTCCGGTTATGTCAATATTAAGTTCTCTTTTGCAAACAGAAGACAAAAAATTAACATGCTCAGCTGTCTTTAGTTTCATCCTTTGAGAAATAGAATCCCGTTTCCACCAGGTTAATTTGGAACAGATAAAAATGAAATTATCTCCTTGAAATAAGCTTTCTTGAAATTTATTGTTTACTCTCTCCCGTATTTTCAAGATTTTCGGATGTGACTTTCCTAAAAAATGTACACCATTATAAGAAAAGTCAAAATCGTCAGGAAAATCACCTCCAGATAATCGCATTATTACAATTCCACTTTCTATATCTTTCCTGACTATACTGATAATACCCAAAATTTGGTTTGAAAGCGACTTTTCTTGATCAAATTTCTTCCTGTCACGTAATGTCTTGATGTGTTCGGGATAAGGGAAAGCATACCTTCTATCAAAGGTGTTCACCATTAAAGAATGAATCTCATTCAGGGTCTTACCAGAATAAAACCCTCCAGAAATAATTAATCGGGCTAAAAGATCCAATTGGGAAATATGATTATGATCTTGCAAAGACTTTTCGCATTGAAAGATAGTCATTAGACACTTGTGTAGTCTATTAGGCATATAATGTTCAATCTCAATTATAAGGTCTTTGACAGCCTGCTGGAATTTTGAGCTATCAATAATTGAAAATTTTTCTTTTTTTTCTTTTTCAGTTAGCTTATTATAGAGATCAATATTTTTCTTCGTCTTCTCAAATTCTTTATACTCATTCCATATAATCTCTTCATTAAACAAGGGATTTTTAAAATATATATCCATATTTGGAAGTCTATACTCTTTATCATTTGTTAAATGAAAATCGATCTTTTTTAATAGCGATAGTTGACTTTCCAGCTCAAACAGAACTGTACTGCCTGCGTTACTGAGAAAATAATTGAAACTCGAAATAAAGTAGTTAACTTTTTCCTCGATTAACTTATTGGTGTTTGTAATTCGCATTTTATACTTTATTATCCTGTATCCCCAAAAGTCTAGAATTCTATTTTATTTTCTCAATAATCCCACCTATTCCAGGCATTGTAGGAGAAGAATCTTCTTTTAATAAACCAGTATCGGAACGACTAAAAAGCGCTTGCATCACAATTTTCCTTTCGTCTTCTGAAAACTCACTTTGGTTTATTAACGATATATATAGATAAGTAAGCTTCTCCCTTTCCTCAGCATCTCTTGCTAGGTGAAGATTACTAAAAATATACTTCATTAAAGATTTTGCGATGATAAAATAGATAGATATGAAAATTACAAAGATTATGGACCATCTGATAGCTCGCCCCTTGTCTCCCGTGAAAATAGATTCCATTAAATCAGCAGGTGTTAACCATAACAATGAATAAATGCCCAATGCAAATGCAATAGAAATTGACCCTAACCATATCATGAGTTTATTTGCAGACGATTTCAAGTCTTTAGCTTTATCCTTCCAATATTTTACAGGTTCTTGAAGTTTTAATAATTCTGCGTATTGCTTTTCTAGAGACTTTACCTTTTCCTCTGATTTAACGCAGAAATTTTCAAAATCGCCTTTATGGCTTATCATCCATTGATTCATTGAATCTTCTGAGTTTTTTTGATACTTTGTAAGTGCTTTTAGATGTTCTTGATAATTTTCTTCTGTATCCTTTAGTTTTTCTATTACTTCATTTTCACAATTGTTGACTAAATTTTGAAAATCGTTTCGAAGTTTATTGAAAGATTTTTTCTCTTGTTCTCTGCGCTTGAAAATATGGGAATTTGTCTGATTTTGAAATTCGTATGCATTTAAGTAGCCTTCTAGAGCATTTTTAGTACTAACTGAAAGAGATTGGTTAGTTAGATAGTTAAAGGCAGCTAAGAAGCTATCTCTATTTCTTTTTTCCAACTCTATTAGAAAGCGCACTTCTGGAAATTCTGCGATAAACACAAATTGATTTGGTTGTAGGGAAGCCTGATAATTTCGCTTTAAAAACGTTGAAATTTCATAGCCCTGGTAGTTATCCGATAAAACATTATTATTAAGAAAACTCTCAAAGTTCCTTAATCCATTTTTAAAGTAAACTACAGAATCATTGAAATTACTACCAATTTCAGATTTTAAATTATCCCAATTTCCGCTTTCATCTCTAAAAAATTTGTAGATATTATATATGCCTTTTAAAGATAGATTGTAATTTCCGACATTGAAAGTCAAATTCAACTCAAAATTATTCAAATCATCAATTTTTGGCGACTGAGTAATTATATCTCGCACTTGTTTTAACTCCATATGTAAGGTTAATAATGATTATATATTAAAATTACAAAAAATATCAGGATTTTGAACTTGCTTATTTATTTTTCAACTTAGCAGAAGTAAGAGAATAGACCCCATGAAGGACTTGGGAATCTCACACCAACGTATCCGGCCTATGAACTACATACCTTCTGATTTCTTGAAGTTTTGGGGATAAAGATTGTTTAGGTTTTTATGGTTTATGGAAGCTATATTCTGCAGGGCATATTTTATCCACTGAAAAGGATTTATCTTGTGTTTTTTACAGATAGCAAAGAAAGAATATATCATTGCAGCCCGCTGTGCTGCCTCATGGCTTCCTGCAAAGAGGTAGTTTTTACGGCCGAGCTTATGCAAAGTTTTACATAAGCTGGGTTATGCATAGCTGGTGATTATGTAAAGTGCAGCGTGATATTCCGCTCGTATTTACTGCAGTCGACCTTTTTATGGTGGCCTACTTTGCATAATAACTGGGGTTGTTTTATTGATAATCATCGGATCAAAAGTGTTTAAGCCAATCCAACAGGTTGTCATTTGACAGCCAAACCGGTTCCCCTTGCGGTGCTACTGATTTGTAGGCTTTCTCGATCGCCTCTCGTTTAGCCCGCGAATCAGCCCTGGCATAAACCTCTGTCGTCTGGACTGAAACATGCCCAAGTATATCACGGATATATACCAGATTGACCCCGGCCTGTAGCATGTGCATAGCTTTGGAATGCCGTAATACATGACAGCTGATCTTTTCGGGCCAGTAAACGTCGGTTTTTTTCTTGGCCATATCGGCATACTTGAATAAGATATGGTTTACGCCGGCCCGGGTGAGTTTATCTCCGCGGCTGTTAAAGAACAGGGGGTGTTCATTATTGCCATCCAGATCAAGCCGGTGTTCGGCGATGTAAGGCTTTAACAGCCTGACCTGTTCTTCCAGCATGGGAACAATGCGTGTCTTGTTGCCTTTTCCGGTAATACGGATCGTATTCAATACGTCAAGCCTCAAGCTGGACGGAGTAAGATCGATAACCTCCTGTACCCGTGCGCCGGTGTCATACATCAGTGAAAGCAAAGCTAGGTCACGTCTGCCCCGGGCGGTGCGGATATCAGGTTGCTCTAATAATGCTTTTATTCCCTCGACCGTCAAGTAGTTCATCGGAACAGTCGCTTTATGCTTCATCGGTATGGACAGTATTTTCTGGCATTCATACAAATGCTCAGGTTGCTGATACTGGATATAACTGAAAAAAGAGTGTATGGCAGCTAACCTTGCATTCCTGGTTGCATTACCATTGTTCCGTTCCACCTGTAGCCAGTCCAGGAAACCGACCACAGCGCTTTGGCTGATGGCGCTTAGGGTAAGCCTATTTACCGGTATCCCTTGTGCGGACATGTAGCCGATGAACAGAACGAAAGTGTCCCGGTAAGCACAGATCGTATTCTTGCTGGCACCCCGTTCGTGTACCAAATACCCGGTCAGAAATCCTGACAGGTATTTCGAAAAGTCAGTAGGTGTCATAGCCGGTGGTATTTGGAAAAACGTTGATGCAGATCTTATCGATGTCCTTTAACAGGCCTGGATACATGGTGGACACGAGCCTGACGTAGTGATTGGTAGACGCTATTGCTTTATGTCCCAGATAGGTGGCCAACACAGGTAACGTACAGTAGATGTCTTTACCTTGTTCTGCCATCATCGCCAGCGAGTGGACACTAAAGGTATGCCGCAGGGCATGCGGCGTTACGCCGCGGCCTGCAGGGATACCCGCGCGGGTTAACAACCTGCTAAACCATTTTCCGAGCATATCGCGTGATATCCTTCTGCCGTCAGGTGCGATGAAAAAACGGTCATCTTTTATCAGTCTGGCCGGTAGTTTGTCTCTGTAGAAAGCATATTGCTTCAACACAGTTGCCATTGAATCTGAAAAGGGGATAGCCCGTTCCTGCCCATTCTTACTGTCGCGTACAATGATATACTGGTCCTCCAGGTCAACATCCTTGACCGATAAGGCTAAAGCTTCGCCGCCTCTTAATCCGGTGGCGTACAGCAACCTTAACAGGGCAGGCATGGCGAACATGGTTTGGCGTGTCCCTTTCGAGATCCGGTAGTCGTCTGCGGCATCAAAAAGTGTTTTCAGTTCGGCTTGAGTATATATATGTGGCGCGAAATCCGGTTTGAAGACTGGCGGGCGCATAACATATGAACGAATACCCTTTTCATTAAGGAATGTCGCAAGCAGGTTGATCAGCACAGCCCGGTGGTAATTGTAGGAACCGGATAAGTTTGCGCCTGCTTTTAACCAGGCCTGTGAAAGCTCGGCGGTTATGCCCACTTGCGTTTCGCCGCGCTTTATCGTAAATCGGTCAAAAATGCCCAGTATGGTCTCTTCTGTTCCTTGCTTAAAGCCCAGTTGCCGTTTGTCGGCCAGGTATTGCTCCAGATAGGGCGCATAGATACCTGCGAATTGCTTACGCATAAAAATGGCCTCCTTTCTGTTCGTAAAAGGAACTGGGTACCGGTGGTGCATCTAACATACACTGCTTCATCGACGTCAGGTCTATGCGCAGATAATATCGCGTTGACGCAGAATCCTCGTGGCCCAGTACTTCAGTGATCACCGGCATAACTGTGCTTTGTTCTAAAAGCAGGCTTGCCAAACTGTGCCGAAGTGCGTGAGGGCCGTGACGCCTGTGTTCGATGTTAATGCCAGAAGCAATAAATGCTCTCTGAACGACACCAGTGACCGAAGTGCCGTAAATCCGACCAACCGGTGAACGGCCCGTTAAGAACACGAAAGGCTCACCTGAAGCCGGCCTGGCGTATTTGAGGTAGTCGATGATCGCTTCACCGACATCGGCAAGGAGCGGCAGCTGTAGCAACCGGCCCGTTTTATGCTGATTGAATGAGATAAGGCTTTGTTCCCAAAGGATATTTTCAAACTTAAGCCCAGCAATATCGGATGCCCGCAGACCGAGCCTGCAAGCCAATAAAACCATTGCGTAATTGCGTTTACCACATGGCCTTGAACGATCGGTCACCGAGATCATGCGCTGTATTTCATCCACTTTATAGGTGGATGGCAGACGTGCTTGCTTGACATATTTGTCTTTCGGAACGAACATCGAAGAATCGACCTTTAGCCGTCCCTGGCCAAACAAATACTTCAAAAAGCCACGGATCGCCCGTAAGGTCATATGGGCTACACTTGGTTTATGCCTGTCCAATGTCTTTAGATACTCCAGAATGATGACCTTGTTGACCTTGCCCATAGCGTTAATGTTCTGGTCCTTCAGGTATAATAAAAACCTGCTCAGATAATGCTCATACTCTTTGGTGGTAGATGGCTTTAATCTCATGGATTCCTGATGCCTGATAAAGTGCTTCATCTGCTTGCCAATGGTCCCATCGAGCACGATGCGCTCTTTGTAACTTACTAAGGTACCGGTGTCGTAAAACTCGCATAGTACGTTGATGATCTTCACCACATCTTTGTCCCGCTTGGGAAGAGTCGCATAATCAAACCCGCCAAACAGATCGAGCAGGTATTGCTTGCCGATGTTCGAGTTAAACTCAGTGATACCCTTGCTTGTTAAATGCAGGTGCATTCGCCGCCAGTGGTACCGATACCACTTAACGGTACCGTCTGCCCTCAGCAATTTGTTTTTCAGGACTTCGCCGGCATCAAAGATCAGTTGATTGAAAGAGTGGCTTATCCTACTCAGATTTCTCATGACTGGTTGTTTTTAACGGCCACGACATTGTGACCATTAAAAACAACATATGATTATGTAAAATGATTTCTGCCATTACAAAACTTATACCCGCCTTTTGAAAGGTTACTTTGCATAACCGTAAGCTATGCATAACCTAGGGCAACAGGACGAATAGCATTTTCCACAAGATTATTATCAATAAGCAGATTACCGTCATATAAATATGCTGATAGCGCATCCCATCTTGCATAAGCATAGTGGAGTTCTTAACTTGATCTGCCGACTAAGTTAGCAACTCCAGGTTGGAATTGCAACAATAAAATGGACACTTAGTTAAGCTGCAATATTTTGTTTATTTATTTTTCTAGCAAACTCCTCTGGTGATAAGTATCCTAAGGCAGAATGTTGTCTTTTTCGGTTGTACCATGTCTCAATATATTCAAAGACAATAAGCGCAGCTTGCTCTCTGTGAGCGAATTTATGCTGATATACACATTCCGCCTTAAGTGTCTTGAAAAAACTTTCGGCCACAGCATTATCCCAGCAATTCCCCTTTCTACTCATACTTCTTATGATGAGTGGATTTTTTTCCAGTATAGAGCTGAACTCATGACAGGCATACTGTACTCCTCGGTCAGAATGGAAGATTAGTTTCCGGGTGATTGGCCTTGCTTTTTGTGCCATTTTAAAAGCTGAAATCACCGTATCTACCGCATTCATAGTCTCACTTAAAGCCCATCCGATTACTTTTCGATCTCCCAGATCGATTACTGTTGTCAGATACAGCCATCCCTGCTGCGTTTTGATGTAGGTGATGTCTGATACCCAAACCACACCAAGTATTCCCGGTTTAAAATCACGGTCCAATATATTATCCGGTACCGAAAACTTGTGGGTAGAATCTGTGGTCACCTTAAACTTTTTCTTGACAATACTTCTTAAGCCTACCTTTCTCATCAGTTTGGCAACCCTCACTCTGGATACTTTGATATTCTTTTTGTGCAGTTCCCGGGTAATACGTGGACTGCCGTAAGTTTTCTTACTATTTACAAATGCATCCTGGATTTCCATAGCAAGCTTTTGGTTTTCAACACTTCTCTTTGAAGGGATGCCCTTTAAAAAGTTGTAATAGCCGGCTCTGCTCACCTTGAACACCTGACACATCTTCTCGACTGTAAATATTTCACTATTGTCCCTTATGAACCTGAATATTTGGTGTCGCTCTTGGAGAAGATGCTTACAGCCTTCTTTAATATATCCCGTTCTATCTGTGTATCCCGAAGTTCTTTTCTTAATCGTGCTAACTCCTGTTCGCCTTCATTCAGGATAACTTTTCCATTACCGGGGAAACTACTCCCTTGTTTTACAGAATGTTCCTTTCGCCACCTATACAACAATGCCGGACTAATATCCAATTCCCTAGCCAGCGCACTAAGGTCACTACGTGTGTTGCTCAGTTCAACACTCATCAGTTTGAACTCTTTGGTATAAACTTTTCTTTCTCTTGACATAAGTCTGTTAAGTTATTAAATTCTCTTAACTTAATGTCCATTCAAATGTAGCAACTTCAGGTTTCCAAGAGCAAAAAATGAAATGTATTTGCTGGGAGTTAGCTACCAATGATTATTATTATAGATATGATAGATATACAAAGAAACCTTTAGGGGAATGCTCTACTTATAAAGAAAAAAGAGAAATTTATATGGACTTACTCAGTGCTATAAAGCAGCTAATGCCAGATTACAACCCCGAAATTGACCTAAACAAAAGTGACTTGAGGCGAAAAACTTTCTCTGATATTAGGGATTTGTTGATTAATTCAAATTTATCCACTTGGTCAGAAAGATCTTTTTTTGATTTTGTTAGTGGTGGTGCATTTTTTACAAACGCTCAATTCGCAACGCAAAATGAGTTGTTCGTAAATGTCTTACAGGATAAATATTCTTTGTTATATAATCATAGAAATCGCTGTGCTCATAACACTTTGTCATATCAGGAAAATTTACCTACCCTAAAAACACTTTTTACTATAAATCTTAGGGATGATAATTATTTTGTTCGATTTGGATTACTTATTTTGATAGATTATATATTTATTGAGCTTTTTAGAAAGTATGAAGAAATTTTGGAATAACATTCAAAATTTTGGGGTAGCTGTTTGCAATCTAATGATTAATCGTCCTTAGTTTTTCCAATATTGTTAGATCCTTATTATTCTTAAATAACTTAATATACATATGGGATTTCGTTTCCTATTTCCTTCCTTATCCTTATCTTTAGACAATATTTGATAAGTTCGTAGATATAGAATAAGGTAAGCTTCTTATAGTGAGATAAATAGTAAAAACCTGGAGAATTTACACTGTTTTTACTGATTAAAATAGAAAGAAATGATAGATGATCTAAGCTTATTTTGGTGAAAAAGGTATAGATACCACTTTCCGCTAAATAGGATTAGATGGTAATACTTGGGGTTGATAAAATAAATGGTGCAATTATAAGTGAGCTTTTGGCTAGAAAGGGCTAGAACTAATTGAAGGTAAAAAGCAATGATTCAATATACTAAAAATCAGGAAAAAGCTATTAACACAATCGACCAAAATCTCCAGGTCATTGCTTGTGCAGGTTCAGGAAAAACTCAAGTTATTTCTCAGAGGATAGTTAACATTCTTAAATCAAAGGAAGATGTTCATCCTTCAAATATTATCGCATTTACTTATACAGAGAAAGCTGCCGCAGAATTAAAAACAAGGGTGCTCAAATTATGCCGAGAGCAATTGGGAAATATTAAAGGTCTATCAGAAATGTATATCGGAACTATCCACTCTTGGTGCCTACAAGCTATTCAAAACAATATTTATGAATATCAGAAATTTACTGTACTTGATGAGATCAAGCTAAAACTATTTGTAGATAAGTATTATCATAAAATGGGAATGGGAGAGGTCGGTATGGAAAGGTATAACGATACAGGTCGTTTCATAGCAATAATGAGTATACTTCGGGAGACTGAAATTACGGAAGGAAAAGAGATTAGTCAGGAATGGATGGATGCACAATCAAGATATGAATCCACCTTAAAATCAAGTGCCTATTTTGATTTTACCATGATTATGACTGAAGCTATTCTAAACCTCAGAAGCAATTCAGTTTTTAGGGATAAAATTCAGTCTAAGCTTAGATATCTCATTGTAGACGAATATCAGGATGTCAATCCAATTCAGGAAGAACTCATCTTCAATCTTACGGAATTAGGGGCCAATATTTGTGTTGTTGGTGATGATGATCAGACCATATATCAATGGCGTGGTGGCGATGTCAGGTACATTCAAACATTTAGCCAGCGGTACCCAAATGTCTGCTACATAAAACTTGAAGATAATTTCAGAAGTACAAAGGGGGTAATTGAAACGGCGTTAAAGTGTATCCTAAACAATACTGAAAGACTTCCTAAAATAATGAATGCATCTGGGCACCAAAGGTTTGAACTGAATGATATTATATACAATCAATTTGATGAATTAGACCAAGAGAATCAATTTATTGCTGATACTATAAGGAAAATACGAAGAGAAAATGAGAGCGTTGCATTTCAAGATAAGCAAGATTCCAAAGCAAGAGGTATTGATTATTCCGACATGGCAATTCTTATCCGCACTTGGCGTAAAGCTGAATCTATAATGCATACGCTACAGGAAAAAGGTATCCCTTTTGTTGTCAGTGGAGTTAATGAGCTTTTTCAGAGACCAGAAATAAAAGCTGCAAGGGCTTTGTATGAGTTTCTAAGTGGTGAATTAGAAGAAGATTCACTTAAACTATATTGGGAATCTGTATCTAATAATATTGATGAAGCAAGCCTAGACTTTGCGATAGCAAACCTAGCAAAAAAAATACCTAAAACGAATGCATACTATGCAACCTTTTCAATACAAGGGATTTTTTGGGATTTCATCGAGAATGCAAAACTGACAGAAGAAACGTTCTTTGATCCTGCCCATGATGACATCATTGGTAATGAGATTAATGAGGTCATCTTCTATAATTTTGGTATGTTCAGTCAAATAATTAATGATTTTGAGTCAATTCATTTCACTGATAAACCTATTTATCGTTTAAAAGGCTTTCTCAATTTTCTAAAGTTCTCTGCTGACGGTTATTATCCAGAAGGATGGCTCAATAATTCTTATAAAACACCCAACGCTGTTCAGATAATGACAATCTTCCAATCAAAAGGATTAGAATTCCCGGTTGTTTTTATTCCGGGGATGAATAAAAACTATCTACCTATTAAGAGGCCTGGAGGTAAGCAAATTTGGCACTTTATTGATAAAGATTTAATTAAAGATCAATATCGTTATGAAACTAATGTGGATGACGAAAGAAGGTTGATGTATGTTGCCATCACCCGCTCTCAGAAATACCTCTTCATCTCCAGAGCAAAAGAGAATAAACTATATCAGAAGGAGTCGGTATTCTGCAAAGAAATAAGCAATTCAGACTATCTAATATCAACAACTGCGTTTGATTATTCCACTAAGCGAATGGCCATACCAGAATCTAAAAAGGAGACGAATTCAATCCTTTTAAATTTTTCGGTGCTTAAAGCATATTTTGACTGTCCATATCGATTCAAACTGATTTCACTATACGGTTTCAATCAGCCGATTTCTGCGCAGGTTGGCTACGGTAAATCTTTGCATAATATTCTAATGGAAATGCACAGACGTCATTTAGATGGTGAGATTATTGACGAATCACAAATTGCACAGTATGTAGATAGACATCTACATTTGCCCTATGCACATGATCAAATCTTTCAAGATGTTCGCGATAGCTCAATTAAGGTAAGCCTTGAGTACTTAACAGCCAATAGAGAGGATTTTGATAGCATAGAATATGCAGAAAAGGAAATTCAAATTGATTTAGGTGATGGGATTATGGTTAATGGTAGGATGGACTTAATCAAGAAAAAAGACTTAGATGGTACTTACGTTACCACCATTATTGATTTTAAAAGTAAGGACGATATACAAACCAAAGAAATTACAATGGAACAGCTTTCTATGTATGCTGTTGGTTATAAAGAGCTTACTGGTGAGGTTGCGGATTATCTACAAATATTTTCACTCGACGAAGTGCAACATAGGAAACATACACAGCCTTTAGCTAATGAAAAGATTGCGGAGATCAAAACCAAAATAATAAAATCCGCCAATGATATTAGAGGGAACAAATTAGCTAAAACTTATAATGTTAAAGCTTGTGCATCTTGCTATCAACGCAAATTGTGCTCAGGAGCAAAGCATTAAAATGGATATGGAAAGTATTATTCAAATTGTTTCCATAATACCTTGGGTCCGGGGATGATAACAAATAGTAAAGGTACAGTTACGATAAAAAAATAGAAGAACAAAGATTTTAGAGGTCAAATATGTCAAAAAAATATAGTGGATCATTAACCCTTGAATGGTATAACAAGCAAAAGGCTATAATTAGCCTAAATGAAAATGCTATTAAATCTTTCTCGGACACAACTTCACCTAGAATAAATTGGATAAACAAGGATGAAGCACTTTTTTATGAGTTATCTGAAAAAAAAGGTGTTGGTAATATTCCATTTTGGGTAGATCGTGATGATATAAGAGTAAAAGAAGCTAGGCCATTGTCATTTCAAAAAGCCTATTACTCTTCCGTAGATGACAAAGCAAGTTTTACTTCTGGGGCGAATGAAGTCTTTACAGTAGACGAAATTATCGATGAAAAAGAAACAAAAGAAATAGATAACATTCTTATCAAAGGGGATAATCTTCTTGCACTTAATAGCTTAAAAAAGCTTTTTAGTAGTAAATCCGATTCTGATAAAGTTAAGTGCATCTACATAGATCCTCCGTATAACACTGGTAAGGCATTTGAACATTATGAGGATAATTTAGAGGCTTCAACTTGGTTAACTATGATACGTGACCGAGTTTCTATTCTTAGAGAACTGTTGAGATCAGACGGTGTCCTATTTATTCAACTAGATGAGAAATTTATTTTTCATCTAAAACTCCTTCTTGATGACGTTTTTGGTCGCCATAATTTTGTTAATTTTTTCACCGTAAAAACTTCTGATCCATCAGGATTTAAAACCGTTAACCCATCACCTTATGATGGGGCAGAGTACATTTTAATGTATGCTAAATCGAAGTCTGAATATAAATACGAAACAATTTATGTTCCTTCAGAACATGATTTCGGATACAATCAGTATATTAAAAATATTGACAATAACTATTCAGAATGGGAAGTTATTGGAGTCAATCAATTTATTGCCGAACGGGAAGGGTATGAAAATACACGTGCAGCTAAAAAAGCGCTTAGTGAAGTCGTCTTTAATTCTCTAGTTTCAGATTTCGCTATAAAAAATGCCAAGTCTATATTTCAAGGTACTGCAATAGGAAATGATGCCGGTTCAGACATCATAGAGTTACGTAATAAATCTAAAAACAAAACTAATGAATTTGTTAAGCTCATCCGAGAAAACGGTGCAATCGAATATGCTTACAACGGTCGCCAAGTTTATTTCTATTCTAATAAAGTGAAAAATATTGACGGACGTATAACTCCCACAAAGCAATTAACTAATATATGGCTGGACATTCCTTATAATGGAATTTCTTCTGAAGGGGGAGTCAATTTTAGTGAAAGTAAAAAACCAGAAAGATTAATAAAGCGAATCCTTCAAATTGCTAACGTCATGCCTGGCGATCTTGTTATGGATAGCTTTAGTGGCTCAGGGACTACTATTTCTGTTGCACATAAGATGGGGGCGAAATGGATTGGAATTGAAATAGGAGATCATTGTGAAACTCTAATAATTCCTCGACTTCTGGCAATTTTGAAAGGAACAGATCAAAGCGGAATATCTCAGGAATCTCAATGGGCAGGTGGAGGGTCTTTCAAATATTATCATCTTGGCGAATCAATAATAAGTATTGACTCTGAAACTGGTAAAGGAGAATTTAACTGGTCTTTGAGTAAGAAGTTTATTCAGGAATCACTTCTACTTTCCTATGACTTTATTATTGAAGACGGTATTAAGCTGTTTCCATCTCAATTATTTCTAAGGGGAGAGGATATGCCTACGCTCGGCAAAATTTCGATCAATAGCAAATCGTTATACGGTGTAGCGTTCTTAGCAGACCCTAAAGAGTCAAATCTCACCATAACAAATGAAGAGATCAAAACGATATATACTTCTCTGAAAAAGCAAGATGACTTCAAAGGGCTAGTGATCTATACTAATAAAGGGATTGATATAGTTCAGGATAACATTCCTGAAGACTTAGATATAATTAAAGTTCCACACGCAGTATTTGCTGAATTAGAGAGATAATCATGGCCAAGAAAGTAGAGAAACCATATTATCAGCAGTTTCAGCGTACGCTGCTGTCAAAATTGGGCGATGTAAAATCGCAAATAGAACCTAGTGATACAGTTCTATTTGAATCAATATCTCCAGACGCTTCATTTCTTAAATCTCTAGAATCAGGTGTAACTAAATATCCGTTACGATACTATCAGAAGGAAGCAATTTATACACTTCACCACATCTACAAGCAATCAATTGATGTTTGTCGCTCACCAGATGAAGTGCAGAAAAATCTCCTTCGTCAGAAACGTTATGAACATATCAAGCCTCTACTTGAAAAGATAACCTCATCTAATGGACGATATGCGCCATTTATTGGTTTTGAGATGGCTACTGGATCAGGAAAAACTATGTTAATGGGTGCATCGGTTTATTATCTTTTTAAGATGCATAATATTAGGAATTTTCTTATAGTAACGCCTTCCTCTACCGAGATTTACAAAAAGACTATTCGCAATTTCACAAAAGGCAGCAAAGAAACAGTTTGGCACGATGAAGTGCCTTTCAGATTCAATCTGATTAATGGTGATAATTTCAAAGATAAAAAGGACCTTTACCATTCTGATACTGATGCAAATATCTTTATTTTCAATATTGATAAGTTTGGTAAGAATGCCACTCAGACTAAGAAGAATTGGGAAAGTTCTATCTGGAAAGATAAGGAGGGAAATACCATTAGTCTTTTAGACTTTTTAGCGAACGAGGATCTTATAATTATTACCGACGAAGCTCATCACGCGCAGAGTAGGAAGTCAAAGTCTATTATCAATGAATTTAAACCTTTGGCCGTTTTAGAGTTCACTGCAACAGCAGTTGAAACAGAAACTAACAAAGATAAAAAGAATCAAACCATTGTTTACAAATACGACATCAAAAAATTTTTAGAAGATAAGTATGGTAAACGAGTCAGGGTATTAGCGCTTCCAGGCGAAGAAGCAAAACCTAAAGGGAAAGCTAACGAATTAACAGATATCGAGAAATATAAGCTCCAAACTTTTTTCTTAGTTCATCTACTTAAAAAGAAGGCTATTACACAAGATATAGAATGTCGAGATTTAAAGTGTATTGGTTTTGTTAAGGTCAAAAATGAAATACCATTCGCTGAGAAAGTTGAGAGGTATATAAAAGAAGAATTATCAGCAGACACTGCCAGTCTTGAAGTTATAATCGAAAAAGCGAAGAAAGAGGATACCGAAACAACTAATCTAATTCTTCAAATGTATGAGACTGATTTTAGTTCGGACTTGTCTAAAATACAACAAGCAATTCAGGAGTGTGCTTCAAATTCTATTCTTCTGCATTCTCAATCAGACAAGTGGGTTAAAAAGGCATTTGATGATATTCAAAAGAATAAGGTTGAAATAGTCATCTTTATTGATATGCTTAATGAAGGAATAGATATGCCAAACGTCTATTCGATGGTTGTTATCAATGACAAAGCCACAGACTTCAAAACTTCAGTAAAACAAATTGTCGGTCGGGGAGTAAGATTAAATAAAGAACAACGTGAACATGACAACGTAGAGGACAATGACCTACTAACACACTCTGAAAAGCTACATATAGTTTGTGATAAGGGGGCCTCATTTGAGGAAGTAGTTTTACAAATCCAACATGAGTTTGGTCTTAGCGATAAGACATTCTCTATGGAACGAGGCGAAGAGCACACAATTGAGAACCCTGTTAAAAAGGAAAAGCTGAAAGGTATTCAAATTCCAAGAATTAAAATTGACTTCAAACGAAAACAGGGTATTTCAATAAAAGATGTGATTCAAAGTTATGATAAGATCATCACAGACTACACTACTGCAAATTGCTTTAATAGATCAATAGGAGATGAATTAACCAGCTTCATTAAATATACTCCAGAAAGTTTTTTCACAGAGGTAGATCTTTTTACTGACGATAAGACCTTTCATAAAATGGGTGAAGACCAGAATTGGAGTTATGACAAGCTGGTCATTACTGACAAGGATATAAAAGAAATCTATGGTCGTGTATTGGCTAGATTAAAGCCTATCCCAGACGTACCTAAAACATATAAGATTTTTCAGGAATACGGCAGATTACTGAATAAAACAAGATTGCGTTTTTACAATCTTGATGAAATAGATTATAAGCTAGCAGTCCAAAGATTTAAAGACAGCTTTGTTTACTTTTACATCCATTATGTAGAGAACGAATATTTTGAACTTGATCTTGACACTCTTGATTCAGAGTCAAACACTTGGCTACTTCAAAATGAATTTAAATCTTACAAAATCAAAGTCCGTAAAAAAGATATTGAAAATAAACTAAGAACCTCAATAGACAAAAAGGAACTAATAGGCAGAATCAAGGATGGTTACTATTTCTATGGTTATGAAAATTCGGCTTACGATTATGACAAATTCGATTCTTTACCTGAAAAGCAGCTTGCGGATTATATAAACCAATTAATTGAAAAAAATCCAGAAGGAGAGCCATTTTGGATTCGTAATGAACGCAACATATTCTTTGAATATGGTACACATAAATACTATCCAGATTTCATTTTCTTTTATAATAAAATAATCTACGTAATTGAGATTAAAGGTGAGGCATTCTCAAATACCAAAAAGAATCGTCTCCTTTTGGAACTTAACAATGTACCTAGTATAGGTAAGGTAGGAGGCTATAAAGGTGTGGTGGTCTTTCAGGTTCAAATGTCAAAGCTAAAGGACCTTACTAAATCATTTGACGAGTTTATAAATGAGGCAGAGGCATACTTTGGACAAGTGCAGTCCAAATCATCCCTTATTCCCGAATCGGAGATTGATGATGCGCTCAAATTTAATAAATTCATACCTGCATATGATGCTTCAAGAGCTTACAAAAAGTTTGTACAGAAAAAAGACTCTGATCCAAATGGTTGGATTGAGGTAAAACAAGCAGAATATCCTGAGTCGGTATTTGCTACAATGGTAAAGGATGATGATTTAGGTGCTGAATTGAAAAATAAGTGGATTCTATTCAACTCAGAAATTCCTTTTTCAATAGATGAGATTCTCAGTAAAGAAATAGTGTGCTATCATCCCTCTATCAATGATGAACTGTATAGCAAGAAAATTACAATCAAAGTATTTGAGGTGAAGGAGGAGAAGCTGAAAGTTGGAATGTTTGACCAGAGCAACAAAATTATCCATTTACAAGACATAAAAGAAAATGTAAAGATCGAAATATCAAAAGACCTGACTGAATTCAAGGTAATTGGAATTAAATATCAATGATTAGAGAGGGATATTCAGAAAAACCCCATCTATTTAATAAATAAATAGTTGGGGTTTATTATCTTCGTGTATTCCCCCGAATAATAAGGTTAGCGGCCAAAATCGGGGTAACGGTCATCAAAAAGATATACGAAAGATACAAAAACTCAGCGAACTTCAGCCAACTTTAGCCTTCAGCGAATACGATATTTTCAAACAGTACGAATCAAGTTTTCACCTGAGTGAACTAGGGCGGCTTTATCGGAGTATTCCATTTTCCGAGCTGGCAGTGTGTATATCCCACACATTAATATGCCTAATAACTACCCTTACTCGGTATCACATGCCTTACACCACCTCTAGGATTTTCCATGTCGCCAGAATAACGCGGGATTAGATGACAATGAAAATGAAAGACTGTTTGTCCGGCAGATTCACCGCAGTTCATGCCGATATTGTAGCCATCAGGAGTGAACTCAGATTCTATTAAGGATCTAGCCAAACCAATTGCATTATCTAGGTCAGCTTTCTCATTAGGAGTGAGTTCAAAATAATCAGTACGAAGTGCTTTGCTAATAATTAATGTATGGCCAGGGCTCACTGGAAATCCATCCCGGATCAGGAAGAAATGTTGTGTTTCTCCGATTTGTTTGTCGGTTGGTAGTTCTAAAAAGTTTTTAATACTGCTCATAGCTTAAATTTCTCTAGAGATTATTCTCATTATTAAATAGAGTAGGAGTGTGTCGGTGAAGAGATCGAAACTGCTAAACTATTTTGCTGCACCCGATTTTATCATTTTCATAGACTCATCAATTACTTTCATAGAAAAATCGATAGATGAATTCACTTCCTCATTTGGAATAACTAAAGGTTTTATCTCTGCTCTTGGGAAATCCAATTTACCGACGAGTTCAGGTAGAAGAATTTTTATCTTTTCATCATTTAGGTCAGTGTAATCTATAAAAGTCCAACCTTTAACCCTAGGTTCTTTTATCGCCATTAAAGTCGCATACCGAATCATTTTTTTCGTGCTGTCTGGTATACCCAACACAATTAGCTGTGGGAAAAAGCAGTATTCAATATTTTTCACTTTGGCAATATCTCTGTCTGTGTAATTGATTACTGAATCTACGGTGATATTCTGTTTCTTTATCTTTGCTAAACTATTTTTAATAAGCTTCAAAGCGTTTTCCCTTCCGCCCATCGGTCTAATTAGCCTTGGTGACATCAGATTTACAATGGCTTGGGCGTTGTAGGAAGTTGATGCTGCCGTCATCTTTGCTAGCGCATTTTTAAGCTCCGGATCTTTTTGCGCATAACTATGCGTAAAATTGACAATGATGGCGATTAAAATTAATAAAAAGGATCTCATGGCGTTTTATTATGCTAAAAATTTCCAGGCAGTTCAATCCAGGGTTCCCATTCGTGAATGGAATAGGAGAGTGCTAGATTATACTGCGCTTGTAGAAAGATACGTCTTTTTTCTTTTGTCTTGCCTGTTTGATTTATAATTGTTTCGGCTAATGGATGTTTACTTTCAATATAGAATTCATTTCGATTATACAGTCGCTCTAGGTAGCGGCGATGCGGTACCCTTGCACTTTTATCACCATTGATCTTTGGGTCTGCTAACACCAGATTCCAGACGCCATTAATATTTGCTTCTTCTGCAGTATGGGCTTTTTTGTTGAGATGCGGTAGAAAGTGATCCACTTCGCAGATATTCTCCGATCCTTTGTTGACAAAGATATCTTGGTAGGAGTAGAAGCATTTGCCTTTTTGGTAACCGTTTAATGCGTCTCTTACAGAGGTGATATCAATACGACGCATTAATGAATCAACGAACAATTCCTGTTTTAGAGAATCATGTTTGACTTCTAATAGGTTAGGATTTATCTGCAAGTTCCAGGCGGTTTCGACCAGGTGCCATCGCGCGTCAACTTCTTGTTCTAAGTTAATGAATTGAAGTGTCTCTTGCAGCTCGAAGATGTTGTCCGTTAGAATGATCTCTTTTCTTCGGTCAGCATAGTTTTTTTGATAAAAAGGGTCTTTGATAATGTCGCCATTTACATTTTGAAATGCATCGACTACGTTGACAAAACCGAATTTAATTGTCGTTTGGATCAACTGATCTTCACTGATCCGGCCAGCAATAAAATCGCGACAGGCATTTAAGAATTTGCTTGAGGAAGAATTACCCTGCTTATCACTTTTCCGCAGATGTTCGACAATATTCCTTGAGAAGGGGCCTGCTAAGTCTTCCAGCAACAACGAAGATTTGCCAGAAGGCAATAACTCAATCATTGCCTTGGCAAAGGCAAACTTATATGTCGCCGAGTTTTTGCCAAACAATATGATCGCTCGCCATTGCGATTCGAGACTGGGGTCGTTTATCTGAAATTGCGTCGCCAATGCTATTTTACTTGAGAATACGTTTTAATTAATACTTGCGCAATTGGAATATCAGCAGGAGCGAGTTTCCAGTTTAATAGATCGATAACCTTTACCCATTTAAGCTGATCGTGATCTGTAGACGCAACCACAGTACCGCTAGTCTCGCAGATGAAAGAAATTAATTTGATAGCAACTTTATCGTAATGATGTACAGTATCAAAAAAATGCTGTTTAATTTCGACCTTCAAGTGGAGTTCTTCAATCAGTTCACGCAGTAACGAATCTTCGTGAGACTCAGCTTCCTCAACCTTTCCTCCCGGAAATTCCCAATAGCCACCTAAAGATTTTTCTTGCTTCCGTCGACAAATCAAAACAAGATTGTCTTTGAATATAATCCCGCAAACAACTTTAATGATAGCCATGTGATTCTCTATGATATTTAAGATTCTTATTATTTATTTTGTGTGAAGGATGTAAGAATAATCTGCCTGAAACTTCTCCAATTAACTCTAAGTCCTCCTGAATTGAAAAGCTACCACGATCGAACATCACGTGATGATTAGGACAAAGACAAAGAAGATTGTCCGAACTATCATGTCCATTATGAGGTGTTCCAAGCGGTTTAATATGTGCGCCTTCGGCGTAATGACCTGATTTAGTAGGCACAGCAAACTGACATACTTGACATTTAAAATCATATAGCTTTTTAATGTCATGAGCTATTTTTGTATCTCTTATGATTCTTACGATAGAACCTGCTTTTCTTTTGGTAGCCTCGTTAGAAATCTTTAGCTCGACCTTTTCAGCTGTATTCTTTAGTTCGCTTGTTCCTATATAAAGGAGTTTAAAGCGACAGATTTTAAAACCGCTTTTTCCTACTTCTTCCCAAGCATCGACGACACTATACAATCCCCCATAGGTATATCCTTTTTCAGGAGAGTAAGAAGATTTATGAGTATATCCTCTAATAACTCTAACCGGAAGACCTTCATCCAGGCTTTTCAGTAAACCCGCATTTCCTCTATTCTTCCACGATTGGTCTTCAACTTGTTTCCCTGTATTTTGATCATTTCCACCAGCACCAGTGTAGATGATTTCCTCACCATTGTCTTCATCATCCTCGTATCCACCAGATAGAACAATTGCTGCAGTGCCTGTAGTGCCATTCCCATCAATTCCCGCTCCCCAGTTACGATGAAAGCTCGTAGGCATCATTTCTTTTCGTCCTTCGAACCAATGTCCTTCAGGGATATTGGGTATATCTCCAAAAATTATAGGTCTTGTTGCCATGATTTCTTTTCTCTTCTAAATTCCCATGGAGCTATAGCATTTTGCTGCTTCCATAAACCTCTTTTTTCTATTTTGGCTAGATATTCAGCCTGAGCAAATTCCTCCGAATGATCGAAATGTTTATAGTGCCATGCCAATCCTTCTCTCAGTAGAGCGAGATTTATATTTATAGAATCTTCTGTCCAAACTACACCAACTATTCGTTCATATTGATCCTTATCTTTGAAGTTTACTGTAACTATTTTTGCAAAGCATAGTTCTGCGGTGTATTTCTTCGCAACATTTCCAAAATCCTGCCCATTTTCTGGACAATCAATTCCATATAGTCGAATACGTATTTGCCTTTTACTTGAATCTAATACGGTTATAGTGTCTCCATCTGAGATTCGAACAACCTTTCCTTTAATTGTTTGAGAAATACAGATAAATGGGATCAGAAACCACAAAATTGAAATAATCCGCACCATAATAAATCTCAAATAAGTTGATTTTCAAGTTTTATAGACTTCAATTCAGACTTTATAATTCGGTTCTTTTTACCATCTTCATTATTAGATCTTGTTATTTCAATCGTCAAAATCACTTGGTCATGAGTAGGTCCTTTAAAATCAAATAATTGTGAAATATTAGTGTAATTAAATGCCTTCTTTAAAAGACCTAGATGTCTTATAGAGTATTTATGCCTTTCTGTAAGATTCTCGACATTCCCAACGAAACTTACAGCGACTCCCATTCTCTTACTTAATTCTTGTTGTGTCCAACCATTTTTTTCACGTAACGATTTTATATGAATAATTAATAAATAATCGAGATGAGACATCTCCTTTTCAACGATTTCAATTACTTGTGCCATTTTGATTTTTTTAAACCAACATGTTGGTTTTGTGAAGTAATATTTCTATATTTGTATCAGTAACATAAGCGACAAAAGGGGTAGGTTTTATTTCTACCATTACGATGTCACTCATACAAGAAAACCGCTAATTTTTCCCTATGAGTAGATCGTGAGCTCGCTATCTATTGGAATTTTCTATATTTGTAGATATTCTCCAATAGGGCGGGTCTCATGTAAGTCTTTAGGGAACCACGATTCTTCGTGGGGGCTCTTAGCGGTGCCTCTTGTAAAGCATTGAGATTCGCCCTATTGGTTTTGTTACCAATACGAGTCTATTTTAGCCTTGAGTTACATCGTTTTAATAAATAACCAAAATGGATTATGACAAAACGATTCAAAGACCGCCAAAAACACCAGGCTTACCTCAAGGAGGTTAGCATTCGGTTTTCCTATTCAATTCTAATAAGTAAGATTATTCCAGGGCCAGAATAATCGGTTAAAAATATAAAACCAAAATAGGGGATAGCGGCATCCGCATAATAGTTTGTGCCGAATAGGTATTCACTAGAAAGGCCCTTAGACTAGGTTTTCCCGATCTGTATTCGATACACTACACCCTTAATTTTGTGTAATTAATAAATTGCTCTTACGAGACTTCTAACACCTTAAAAGTAGCATTTTATTTTTAAACAACAAAATTAAAAACTATAATTTTGTATTGGTATTCTATACTGATAAGGTCGGGTTTTTTATTTCTTTCCGAGAGGAAGTGCCATAATGACCCCTATAGATGACTTGTAACCAATTTTTGGGCACTTTTCGGATTTGTTAATTTTTATTTGTTGTATCAGCAGTATTTAAAAAATACTGCAAATGACAACCCTTTTTAAACTCGACAAAATCGAAAATGGGGAAGCTATGCTCTTTTCACTAGATAGAGCGGGGCTCAAGTCATCTTTATTGAACCTTAAAAATGAATCAAAAATATTCAAATGTGCTAGCCTTAGAACTAGCCATATACCAAGTACACGATCAAGATTATGATCCTACGGATAAGATCACTGATTTTTGGAAAAAGTATGATATCCGTACCATCCAGAATACCATCTCTTTACTACTTAAGAAGTCAGCAGACCGCTGGCCTAATGAAAATGTATTAGAACTCTGCCATAAGCAAGTGTTCGGATTTGACCTATTAGCGGTATTGATTGCTTATTTCCACGTGCATAAAGATTATGTGGACATGAGCAAATTAGATTTTTCAGACGCTGAAACAACAGGTTTTAGTCTGGATGAGCTGGAGATCACCAAGCGGATCCACGAATTTTTTGGACGAATAGTAGACTAACCTTAACAATAAGTAGATGACAAACAGATCAAATCTGATGTCTGCCTTATTGGATAAGGTAGCACATCTGGTGCCTATAAATGGCGCTGGAAAAAATAAATTAAAAAAAGTTCAATTCGAATGGGATAAAAAGTGCCCCTTCGATTGTATAGTATATAGCTTGAGGCGGATCATGTCGGCATGTACCCCTGTGCCGATGCCAAGGAGCGTAAAGGGTGTGATACAGTTATCGCTGAATCTATACTTTTTAGTTTTCAATGCTATTATTTGTCTTTCAAAGGCATTGAAGAACAAACATGCCCTGCTTATTCTGGCATGTTTGTTTCATATGTTTAGTTTATCGGCTCAGACGCCCCGCAAGGACAGCGGGGCGGATGGGTTGTTATCCATCAGCGGTATTGTGGTATCGTCTGTCGACGGTAAGCCGATCCAAGGAGTTTCCATCCGTGTCGAAGGTGAAAAGGGGAGAGCCTCTTCTAATAAGGATGGTTCCTTTTCACTGCCAGTCGCCAATCCCAAAGGTACAGTTTCGTTCTCTCATGTGGGATTCAGGCGTTTAGAAACTTCATATACTGCCGGAGTATCAATAAATGTAAAATTGATACCGCTGGAGAATCAATTGGAAGAGGTGGAGGTGGTCTCTACGGGATACCAAAAGATTCCGAAAGAACGGGCGACAGGAAGCTTTGTGCAGGTAGATAATGAATTATTGAATAGGCAGCTTTCGGCTAACCTCTTGGATAGGTTAAATGGTGTCAGTAGTGCCGTCCTTTTTGATAAAAGTGCTGTATCTAATACCAATCAGGCCGGTATATCCATACGGGGACGCAGTACACTATTTTCCAATGACGAGCCGCTGATCATTTTGGATAACTTTCCTTACTCAGGGGATATCAATGCAATCAATCCTAATGACATAGCATCGATATCTATACTCAAAGATGCTGGTGCTGCTTCGATATGGGGCGCGCGGGCGGGGAATGGTGTTATTGTAATCTCCACAAAAAAAGGAATTAAATCCAGCGTGCCGCAGATTAATTTTGTAGCTAATTTAGCTTTAACAGCGAAGCCTGATCTTTATTATCCTGCACAGATGACCTCTTCAGAATTTATTGAGCTCGAACGTTTTCTATATGAGAAAGGTCGGTACAATACAATTATAAATAACGGCTATGGGGAGATTTCGCCAGTAGTAACACTGCTTGAAAAGGAACGCAAAGGTGAAATTTCGCAGTCTACCTTAGAGCAAAATCTGCTCGATCTGAGCAAAACCGATACCCGAAATGATCTGGAACGTTGGTATAGGACAGCACTAAGGCAGCAATATGCGCTAAACCTTCGTGGTGGATCGGATCGTTATACTTATTTTGGTTCGTATGGCTACGATCGGGATCAGCAAACATTGTCCACTGATAACAACCGCCGGCATAGTTTTAATTTTAACAGTTCATTGAAATTGGCAGATCATTGGCTCAACTTGACCAATTTTATCCAATTCAGTGATCAACTGAGTAGAAACAATAGCCAATCATTTACGCCTAACTATCCTTACTTGGATCTGATCGGAGCTAGTGGCGAGGCACTGGCTGTAAGCGACGGCACACTAAATATGGCTTATGCTGCCAATCCCGGTAGTAACCAACTATTGGATTGGTCATATCGGCCTTGGAACGAAAATAATACCAATTACAGCGCCGCGACACAAAGTATACGGATTGGCGCTGGCCTTGAAATAAAACCTTTTGATTGGCTGACCGGTAAAGCTGAATATATGCTACAACGCAGCAATAGCCAGAATGAGCTCTTATACGGGAAGGATTCATACTATGTACGAAATATGGTTAATACCTATAGTCATTTAGATCCTTTAAAGAATACCCTGATAAGACCTGTTCCCTGGGGAGATATGTTGGATCAGACTAGCTTGAATACAGTTTCTAAAAGTTTTAGGACTTCATTGACGGTAGATAAGTGGATTGGTAGAAAGCACAGTATCAATGGGATATTAGGCTGGGAAATCAGGGATGATAATGCCTCACGGTATAGAAATTATTTTTATGGCTTTAATGAAGAGACAAGAGTAAATCAGAATGCAGCCATAGACTATGTTTCTACCTATCCTTTTTGGTATGGAAATGGAAGTGGCCGCATTCCAAATAACGATAATAGTACAGCAAGTGTAGATCGCTTCCTGTCTTATTTCTTTAATGGTAGCTACTCGTATGACAACAAGTATATACTCTCCGTCAGCGCAAGAAAGGATGAATCCAATTTATTCGGCGTAAAATCTAATCAGCGGGGTGTACCACTATGGTCTGTTGGTGGACGGTGGAATGCGATCAATCACTCGCGTAGTGAAAGAAAACTGCTGAGCCGACTGGCGCTCCGGTCTAGTTTTGGCTATAGCGGTAATGTCGATCGTTCGCTTTCTGCTTATCTAACGGCTCAGCCCTCGGTGGGGCTGACTCCTTGGAACGCGAATAATCTGACCGTAGTCAATCCACCAAATCCTTCCCTAAGATGGGAAAAGGTTAAAAATTGGAATATGGGACTCGATCTGGCCTTATACAATGATGTTTTGGAATTGACAGCGGACTATTTTATCAAGGACGGACTGGATTTGATGGGGACATCGCTGCTCGCGCCGCAGACAGGTGTTACGCAATTTAGAGGAAATACGGCCAGCACACGGACGCAGGGGCTGGATCTCATATTGAAGTCGATATTGAATTTTAATAAAGTGAAATGGACAATGAGCCTGCAGCCTAGCTTTATGCATAGTAAGGTGATTAAAAACTACGTGGGCAACCGAACCAACGCATCCATTGCTTCCAATAACAGAGAAAATCCACAAGAAGGCTATCCTTATTTTGCCTTGTTTTCTTTTCAATGGGCAGGGCTTGATGGCATGGGTAATCCACAGGGTATTAAGGATGGACAACCAAGTATTGACTATGCATCATTGCTAAATGCGAATGATCTCGGGCAGCTGATCTATCATGGCTCGCTATCACCAACTAGTTATGGAAATTTTTTGCATACCATCAATTATCGCAACTTTAATCTGTCTTTCAATCTGGTGTATAAGTTTGGCTATTATTTTAGACGGAATAACGTATTTAACGGAAGCAGTGTAAGTTATCGGCAGGAGGGATTCTCGGACCGATGGCAGGAGCAAGGGGACGAAAATGCAACTTTCATTCCCTCGCTCAGCTATCCTTTGAATAATAATCGCGGTACATTCTTCAATCTTTCGGAAAGGCTGGTTGAACCTGCAGATCATATTCGGTTAAAGGATATTCGAATTGGCTACAGTTTTAGTCAGCTTCCTGCGGGAATAAAAAGCCTTGAACTGTTTGGTACGGTGACCAATGTGGGATTGTTGTGGAAGCGTACTAAGGTAAGGCAAGACCCTGACTTTAATAATATTATACCAGCTCCTAAGATTATTCTATTGGGCGCTAATCTGAACATAAATTAACTTTTAATGCTATGAAAAAGCGTTTTATATATCTACTGTTTAGCCTGATCATGTTTTCATCCTGCCGCAAAGATTTTCTTGATATGAAGCCTAGTTCTTCAATCGTACAGCCAGCCACATTGGAGGATATGGAAGGGCTGCTGGAAAACTACGGCGTCATGAATACGATATCTCCAGCTTTGGGACAGCTCTCTAGCGATGAATATTTTATCGTCGATCAAAAAGCTTGGGAAAGCACGCTGACACAAACCGAAAGACGGGCCTATGTCTGGGAAAAGGATATTTACAATGGTGATATCAATATCATGGATTGGAATAAGCCTTATGCTGCTATTTTTTATGCCAATAACATTATTACACAAATGAGTAAGCTGTCTTCTGTAAAGGATACTAGGCGCTACAATAATTTACTGGGTTGGGCTTACTTCGCTCGGTCGTATGCTTACTATGAACTTTCACGTAATTTCTGTAAGTATTACGATGTCAATACAGCAAATGGAGATTTGGGCCTTCCCTTGAAGCTTTCGCCCAATGTGGACGAAGTAGTACAACGATCTACGCTAGAAGAAACGTACAAATTGATATTGACTGATCTTGAAAAAGCAACTCAGCTATTGGATGCCAACGATTATATTGCTAAACGAAACCATGCTTCAAAAGCCTCGTGCTACGCACTCGCGGCACGGATAATGCATGCAATGAGAAATTACTCACAGGCCTTACTATATGTGGATAGCACACTTTCTATCCATAATAATTTGGTGGATTACAACACGGTAAGCCTAAGTAGCCAAACGCCATTCACCTATGTCATGGACGAAGTGATCTACTTTTCAACGCAGGTAAATAATTATGCCGGTACAACGGGCTATCTCAACCGTACTGCAATAGGAGTGGACAATCAGCTTATCGGAATGTATGAACCAGATGACCTGCGAAAAGAGGTTTATTTTATGAAAAACAACCTCGGTAATTATAATGTTAAGCGTGGTTATCTCGGCGGCGGATCCTATCCGTTTACGGGGCTGGCTACAGATGAAATGTATCTCATCAAAGCTGAGTGCCTTGTGCGGTCGGGGAAAGATGAATCTGCAATTGAAGTGATGAATGACCTTTTGGTCAAGCGCTACTCAATAGGCAAATACAAAGCAATCGAATCCACGGATAACAAATTATTGTTAGCACTGATCTTGGACGAGCGAAGAAAAGAATTGGTGTGGCGTGGGCTGCGCTGGACTGACATCAAACGCTTAAATAAAGAGGGGGGAGGAATCGAGCTCAAGCGACAACTGGGGGATAAAAACTACACATTATCGGCCAATAGTAGCCGATACGTATTTCCTATTCCTGACGATGAGATTGCTTTTAGTCATATTATCCAAAATGAACGTTAAAAACCATGAGAACGAGGAGAAATTTAAATATATATACCTGCATGTTGATTTTATTGGCATCGGTGACTGTCGCAAAAGGACAGGTGAAATTTGTCATCCCACAATTTACATCTACGCAGGCTTCTGATTCTATCATTTTATATACTGCTCACGATTACCTTACACGGGGTATCGAGGAACCGTCGAATAAAAAAGTCTGGAAATTGTCCATAGGGAATAAGTTTTCATTGGATCTCGGTCAGGAATACAGTTTCCTTGTTATCCAAAATGAGAGATTTACAAATAGGAACAGACCATTATTGGTCAAAAATGGTCTGGAAATTTATCTATCTATTGATTCTACGGGTAGGATATCATTGGCAAAAGGGCAGTCTAAATTGGTCGAATGCCAACTAAAATTTGAACAACTGTCGAAATATCCTAGATCCAAAAATATTAAGGCAACGAAGAAGGATGTAGACAATCTTCTTGACGCAAGAAATTATAACCGTAGTCGAATGGATTCTATTCTAAGTGCCTACGCGCTATACCTTTCAGAAGCGGAAAGAGAGATGTTAAGGGGAAATTGTGCTGCGGGTATCGATTTGGCACTTTTTTCTTTTTTGGGCCACATAAATTCTGACAACGATATAATAGCATATGCATATAACATGTTTCAGCAAATTGTGCAAGACAGCATTGGGACACATTACGAAGAAAAGTCATTTTTTCCAGCTTTAATCGGCTATTATAATTTTGTCCGTGAGGTCAATGATCTTAAATTCAAAAGAAGCTTATATGGACAGAAATTTATCTTTAAGGATCTTTATAATCAGATAAAAGCAAAAACAATAGGGGTCGTCAGGGATCGTGCAGTGACGGAATGCATACTTAAGGAAATCCAGTATGATCAGTTTCCAATTGATTATCTGGATAGCGCGCTCGTGTTCATGAAAGACAGTGTAAGTAGAATGATGATATTGGCTCAAAAGGAAAGTAGGGCAATAGGTAAAAGGATATATCCTTTTGCGTTTGAAGATGTCAAAGGCCGAAATATAGGGTTGGACGATCTCAAGGGAAAAGTTGTTGTGATCGATTTTTGGTTTAATGGATGCTTGGGCTGTGCAAAATTAGGAGAAGCAATGGAGGATGTAATCGAAAAATTTCATGCGGGAAATGTAATTTTTCTGAGCGTCAATGTTGATAAGAAGAGAAATAATTGGATAAAAGGTATAAATACTGGAATATATACTTCTCCATATAGTCTAAATGTTTATACCAATGGACTTGGAAAGAATCATCCATTTCTATTGAATTATAAATATCGGTCCTTTCCTCAATTGATGATAGTGGACCGACATGGTAAATTGGTAACGACCAATGCAACCAGGCCATTCGGAGATGAAAGGAGAGAGGAATTAATAACGACAATTGAAAATCTTTTGAAATAATACTTTATGAAAAATCGTATTATCGGAACAAAGCCCAGCATTAAGCTGGGCTTCGTCACGTAATTACGTACAGTAATTTCGCGTTTAAACCAAATTAGCGCGTATAGCTACCGGAATCGTTGCTCTCGTAAGTAATCTGGCTGCTGATGCTGGGATCATTTTGTGCATCATCCCAAGTAAATCCGTCTGGAATTGTGTTGTCTGTTCCGACAACACATTTTGGTTCCATAAAAGATTCACAGTTGGCAGTTTCATCTAATGGCCCGGTTATTTCGAGGTAAGTTTGAGAAACTTCGTCGTACCCATAAAAATGATTTGCCAATTTTTTATCAGCTTTAACCGCTGTTGTAAACGACTGCGTCAATATCGCGCCGCCTAGCAATGCTACACCCAGTAGCACTTTCCCATATTTTTTGATTTTTTCCACGGGATTAAATTTTAAATGTTTATAATTTTGTTCTTTTGAGGGCGTAGAGTCCTGCTATCAGCCATATAATATTAAAGGCGATATGAGTTTTCCAGCCCATTGCTTCGATAACACCACCACAATGACAAAGCTTTTTCTCTGCAAACATGACCATCAGACTAAGGTATATGGTAAACACACCCATTAATACTATCGATGCCCACAGTGCGGAGCGCTTTACCCAATACACAGGGATAATTAACAGTACAGCCAGCGCAATCTCCAAAGAAGGGATGCCATAGCCGATCGCTTTCGCATACTGTCCTAGATGGGGGATCTTACTATTGCCTTTAATGAAGGTGGCCATATTCATAAACTTGGCCCAACCCGTGTACATATACATAAAGACATAACCATAGCTAATCAGATCAGGTAAGCGAAAATAGATCCAGCGTGCGATCCGGCGGATTAAACTACCGCGTTTTGTGGAGCCCGCAGGGTGATCCTGTTGATATGCTGAAATATTGAAGCGCTTTTCCATAAGCTTGTACATATTGTTGTTGTATCTTTTTGGTTTTCTGCGGAGCCACCTGCCCATAACAGATGGGTTTCCTGGTTGGTCTTGCTGCTTACCGGCATAGCGGGAATAAGGCAAATTTTCTTTTGTACTGTTTCATAACGTTTGTTTTTTATTGGAGCTTTCGGATGGCAGCCTCACCTGTACATGTTACTTTCTTCGATTAAGCTTGATGGCATTGATCTGCTGCATCCAACCGCTATTACAAAGTTCTAAAGCAATACCTGTTATATTTTGGGATTTGGAGCACTATGTTTTGGAATTGAAATACCAATATTTTGGTATTCCAATTCCAATAAATTGGTATTTAAGTCCCAATAAATTGTGCTCGTTAGTATTCCCTTTCGCGCAAAATACGTCTCAGCAGTTCGATACTGATCCCCATAAACCGTGCAAGCTCTTTTTGTGTAATGTGCGAAAGTATGTCAGGGTATTTGTCAAAAACAAAATCATACTTATCCTCATTATGGATCGAAAGCAGCTTGTGCCTATAGTCGAGATAGACCTGCTGCTTTTCCTTGAGATTGGCGTAGAGGTAAAAGACTTTGGGGTTGTGTGCATTAATTTCCTCGAGTTGCCGGAGCGAAGTGCGATAGGTGCGGCAATCACTTAGTGCGGTAAACTGATAAGCGTGCCTTTGGTTGGGGATCATCAGCGATTCGCCCCCGATGGCGTAGCGCACAGGGCAGGTCTTTTCATACTTTCCAAAAATTCCGTCAACGATCAGATACAGGTCGCCCCAGTCATTGATCAATTGCTCCCCCTTAATAAATCGCTCTTCTTCAAAAGCTGTTTTTAGTTCTGGAATTTCCTTCTGCCAGTCGGGATAAATTTCTTTAAAAAAGGGATTTAGTAGGTCTTCTTTACTTCTCTTCATTGTTTAGTTTATGTTGGCATTTTTATTATAAAAAAAGAAATAGGCAATATACGGATTCTCGACAGGCATATTTTTCTTTGGGATATACGACCTAAATGCAGGGGCGAAATGCACAATAGGGTGGTGAACGACACTTGTGGCCATGATACTGAAGCGCATTGACTTTGGAACCCTCTTTTTGGCTCTGTCTCCCATAAATTTTTTCTGCTGGCGAGATTCGGCATCTTTGTTTATCAGCTGATGAATGAATAACCCGATCGTACGATGGAACAGGAGAGATTCGACCTGTATCTTTCGAATCAAAAAAATCAATTGTAAAATGGAAAATGAATTGCAAGTAAATGAAGCAACGATTTTCGAAGGTTATACAGTCTTTGAACTGTTTGCTGACGAACCGATTTTTGGCGACCTTGAAGACGATAAGTGCTGGATCGGATCGCTGTAACCTCAATCATTAATCTCTCGGCCCATCGGAATAACCATCTATGGGCCGATACTAAGTTTCATTTATGAATAATCAAAAAAAAATCGAACTGCAGCGTCTTATGTGGATGGCTAATGTGCAGGCCTTCTATCCCGATAAAATGACGGCCGAACTCCAAACAGGATATCAGCGTTGGCAGGAGCATAGGCAGAACTTCCAGCGACTATATGTCGAGCAGCAGCCCGAGACTAAGGGGATTGTGGTGGATAAGTTGGAAACCTTGCACCCCGGGATTTTGTTCACTTTTCATTTTGGTCCGTATAGGCTGCTGCCGCGCTTATTGGTGGCTGCTGGATACCGCCTAACGCTTTTGGTCTCTGCTACTGTGTTGGAGCGCGAGCAGGAAAGCTATCGGTTGATGCTTAGTCGAATGGGACTATCGCCTGAACATTTCGAATGCCTGGATGCGGGTGACCCGCTGGTCTTGCGCAAGTTGTTACATGCCGTGGCAATGGATCGGATAGTGCTGGTTTTTCTCGATGCCAATGAGTCATCAGTGAAAATGCAGGAAAAGGAGCGCGCAGGCCGTTTGCGTGTGCCTTTTGGCGGTAGTTACTTTTATTGGCGTAGCAATCTGCTCAAACTGGCACATCGTTATGACCTGCCTGTACAAGCGCTCCATCTCAAACCCGATGGAGCGGGTACAACTCAAAGCTGGCAGTTAGCCGAACCAAGGGTTATTTTAAACAGTGGCAGCAAAACTCCGGAGGCTTTGCTGGAGGCTCTTACAAGTTTACAGCAGACTTTTCAGGAGATGATCGATCTAGATTGGACAGCTTGGGAAAACTGGGCACTCATACATCATTATCTGGAAGCTGACAGCAAAAATACACGGGGATTAACCAGACAAGGCGGCTGGATGTTGCCATTTTCTTTTACAGATAAAGCCTATCTTTTTGACTTGTTTAATAAGCGATTTTACGAAATTATTGCTAATAAGGAAAAGTTTAATTAATTTAGTTAATATACGAACCTTTGCCGTGATGAGTGTATTTTCTTTTCAATCTATTTCATTTAGGAGTCTCTATGTCAGATGGTTTGTCGGAATCATCGTATGGCTTATTATACTGTGGTTTGCCGAATTTAGGGTGTTAATACATCATCCAGCTTATATCTTCTTTTTTTATGCGTTGCCGTATTTGTTCTATTACAGCGTATGCTTTCTGATTTTTCACAACATTTGGCGGCATGGGTATGGAAAATGGCTTGTGCTTTTACCATGTATGGTCTTGTTGCTGGCGGTATACGATATTGTAAAATTATATTTATATGATCTTCTCCCGCGTTGGGACGTTGTATTTTTTTATCCTTGGAAAGAGGGGGACGAGCAGAAGCTAATGCGGAAAATTGTTCGGGGACTTTTACTTGCCACTATCTACCTACTCGTCGATCATTTAATTTCGCGCATCAGGGTAAATGGGACCGAAACCCAGCTGCTACAACGCACGTTAGATAATATTTCGAATAGTAATTTGCTCTCTGGTCATTTTTTGCGCCGATTATTTGATATGGCCGTACAGGGTAAGATAGCTTTTGATCTAAAAGTGATGGACTTTTTTCAATATGTAATCAACAAGATGGCACTGCGTGACACTCTGGTGAGCCTGGACGAAGAGTGGCGTTACCTCAGACAGCTGATAGAAATGTCGGTACACCACAGATTTGAAATTAAAGGTGTTGAAAATATGCCGGCCTGGCTTTGGAACAGGTCGGTACCGGCACTTACTTTGATGACCTGGATCGAAAATGCAACAGAGTATAGTCCCAAAAATCAACTGATACTGCTCGAGTGGACCGTAATCGAGCATGCGGTGATCTTAAGAATATGTAACCGCATGGATAGGGAGTGCGTAAGCCGAGGTACAGGACGGGGACTGGATCTTGTAAATCGTCTTTATGAGCCGCTCCGGCACCAAGGGTGCACCCTGCAGTATCGCATTGAAGATGAGGCCTGTTTTGTAGTTGAATTGAAATTTGATAAATAATTATGCCGAAGTATAGTATTGTGGTCATTGATGACCATAAAGCCGATTCTCAGAAAGTTGTTGAGCAGATCCTTAAGCTCAGGGAGGTTGATCATATGGGTAATTTTGAGGATATTAAGGTGTTTAATAAAGGAAAAGAGGGACTCAATTATCTATTGCGCAATAAAGTTGATATTTTATTTCTCGACATTGAGATGCCGGATATTTCAGGCATGGAGCTGTATCGCATTTTACCTGCCGAGCTGCAGCCAGCATTGGTATTTGTGACCGCACATAGTCAGTTTGCCGTGGAGAGCTACAGGTACGATGCCTGTGACTACCTGATGAAGGAGGTAAGTTTTGAAGCAGTATTTCATGCATTGAACAAATGCCTGAAACGCTTGGGAATGCCGGTTATAGTCGCTCCGGAACTCCAACGCGATTATTACACTTTCGAGATTAAAAATCTTCGCAAAAAGCGGATCTTATTCTTTAAAAATATCATCTATATGCAGTGCATAGACAATTACGTAGAGATCACCACAAGGGGGGAGCGTTTGACTGCAAGGGTCACTATGGAGGAAATAGAACAAAACATGCCAGTCTCTTATTGTGTGCGCATCCATCGAGGATTTATCGTGAATCTCAACTTTGTACGTGAAATATCTGGTAAATATGTATATCTCACTGAAGGTACAGCTGAGGGATTGCCAATCGGACGGTCTAGACGGAAGAGTATAGCTGGTCTGACAAGGGAAAGAAGATGAAAAACTTTTTATAAACCCTAAATAAATCTGTATGCGTAAAAATCAGTACCTCAGGGGCTTTTCCATAAGCTCCGGGCAATCCTTTGCCCAAAAAACGATCTTGCTGGAACTATTGGCGGTAAAACGTCAGCTGGCTATCTATCTCGACCTGCGGGAGCAGCTAGAAGCGGAAAATGTCGTGCTTCGCGATGCGGAGTATGTCAAATCGCATGTCGGCATCTCGACCGAGACACTCTATCGGCTCCAGCGCGATGGCTATATCTGTGTGGCCAGACGGGAGCGCAATAAGCGTTATTATCGGGATGTGGATGTAGAGCGGCTGCGGCTTAGCTACCGAGGGTTGTAGTACCGCTCGATCAAATGATTTTTACCTGTACGCGGATTACTTTCTTCAGACGTCTCTCTTCTCGGGGAGGCGTTTTTTTGATTATACAATCGCTGTGCATTCTCCTGTGAACAGCTGGGCTAGGAATGAATATTTTTCTGCAATGGGGGCGGTATCTTATAGCAGTTCTCAAATAAACTATATTTTTGTAAATTGACCAATCAAATGCTAATGATGGATAGTTTAATCGATTATATCTTGCGATTTGGTCATCTCAATACGTCAGAGATCGCTTTAATCAAAGCAAGTGTTACGCAAATAGAATTGAAAAAGGGAGTATATTTTTCGGAGGCTGGGGCGATACCCCGGCAGGTGGGCTTTGTCGTGCAGGGCGTGCTAAGGGGCTGGTATTATAATCAGGACGGAGAAGATATCACGCGCTGTTTTATTGCAGAAAATAGCCTGGCAGCGGATTACCTTAATCTGGAATCGTACCAAATTTCGACCGAATATATTCAAGCTTGTACGGATTGCAAATTAATTGTTTTTTCAAAGGCACAATGGGAGGGATTATCCCATAGCATAGCCGGATGGGACATCATAAAAAATAAGATGGTTCAGCTATGTATGTATCAAAAGTCAAGAAAAGGCCCCGTGGTATCGCAAGATGCTTCTTCCAGATATCTTGAATTTTTGAAGAATTATCCAGAGGTCGTGCTGCGGGTTCCGCTACGCTATATTGCCTCCTATCTGGGGGTGACGCAGCAATCCTTGAGCAGAATACGTAAAAATATCAGTTGATGCATTTTTTACCATTTGGTAAAGAAATTTTTTGGGGACTGTTATAATATTGCTTTCAGATTTTAAATATAAAAAAGATGAAAAAAGTACTTATTACAGGTGCCAACAAAGGCATTGGATTTGAAACAGCGCGGCAATTACTGGAGCAGGGGTTTTACGTCTATTTGGGGAGTAGAAGCTTACAAAATGGGCTGGATGCTGTAAAAAAGTTGGCTGCATCAGGACTTACACATGTCGAGGCTATTGCACTGGATGTGACCAGCCTGCGCTCAGTAAAGGCGGCACGTGACCAAATCGCTGAAAAAACAACTGTACTTGACATATTGATCAACAATGCCGGGATTAATGGGGATGCGCCCTACACCGCCTTGGAGGCTAGCGAGGATCAGTTTTTGGCGACTTTTGATACCAACGTCATTGGCGTATCCCGGGTTACCCAGCATTTCCTTCCCTTACTGCAACAATCGGATCAACCCCGTATAGTGAATGTGAGTACCAGTGTAGGCTCGCTTTCGTTGCAAAGCAATCCGGAATGGCCTGCCTACGACTACGCGAAGTATGCCGTCTATGCTGCCTCCAAAGCTGCACTAAACATGTATACCATACACCTAGCCTATGAGCTGCGTAATACAAACTTTAAGATCAATGCCGTATGCCCGGGGTATACAAAAACGGATTTCACAGGCTATAATGGGGGGGAAGTTGGGCTCGCGGCTAGCCGGGTCATCAAATATGCACTGATTGATGAACATGGCCCCTCCGGCAAATTCTTTAGCGAGGAAACGAATCCAGGTGCTGGTGAAATACCTTGGTAATGTACGCCCGATAAAAATGTTGCTTGGATGCTTGTATATCCAATGGAAAAAACGCTTGAAGCGGTCTCACTGGCAGGAGAGACGTTTTTCTAGCGTTTTTTTTCCATAACATAATTTGTCAACTGAACGCCGTTTCGGGTCACTTGTTGTTCTTTGACAACGCCATAGCCTCGGTGCTCAAAAAATGGTTTTGCCGTAATGGAGGCATGTGTACTAAGATGTGTGCTAGCGGTCGCAGCTTCAAGTTCATTGCACAGGGCGGTGGCAATACCCTGTCCCTGATAATCTTTGTGCACGTAAAGACGGTCAAGATAGCCATCCACTGTGATATCACCAAATCCGACTAGCTGATCATTGATCACTGCGACGAAGCTTTCATGTGCTAACAATGAATCATTCCAAGCAGTTAGATCCAGCTGACCGGTCGCCCATGCGCTAAGCTGTTCTTTCGTATAGTCCGCTGCATTTACGGTATGTACGGTGTCGTAAAATAATTGGCTGATCTGTGCCAGATCGGAGGGGCGGTATCGTCGTATTTCCATCGTTAATTTTTAAGGGTTTCAAATTTACGATTATTCACCCGATCACCCAATATTCTTCGAACTTTCTCCTGACCAACTTCTAGCTTTCCGGCGGTCTTCTTCGAATCGGCTTCGGGATCTCATCGGGAAAATAGCATCAGCACCCGATGCCGACCCGATGAAAATATCATGAAAAGCAGGAGTTGATGAGGAGTTAACTGGTAAAAAGTAGGGCGCTGCTGGCCAACAACAAAAAATAATTAAAATAGCCGCTAAAAAAATATAATCTTTTAGCGGCTACACTGTTCTTATAGACAGCTAATTGCGGTAACGCTATGGTCTGGGATAGCTGGATCGGTATTTCCAGGTTAAAATGTCAATAAACCTAATGTCAAACTGGCTGAATAGCGTGATTGGCCCTTTTCAATAGCGCCCATTGCTGAAGAAAGCACTGTTTCCAAACTGCCAGAGCCCTTGATATAAAGTTCGTTATTTTTCCTGCCAAAATTCGCCAGTCGATACTGTATACTCAGCGAATTAGCGATTCGATCTGATGCGAGGTACTGATAGATGGGAAGTGCAACGTTATTTGCTATGAAATTGCTCGAATAGTTTTTGTCGGTATAACTCCATTCATTTTTCACCGCAAAATTGTAGTTGGATGCCAGATCAAATACCCATCGGGATAACGCTTTGTTAAAACGCACACCGATATCCAAGCGGTCGATAATTTCTTTGCTTTGTGGCAAAGCATAGCGGTTGTCCCAGCCTGAATAGCTTAAAGAAGCTTTTGCAAACCAGTCGGAACGGTAAGAACTCGTTTCTTTGGCCAAAATATAGGCCAATGTTGCCTGACTTCTCAGTGCTGTGTTTAGGGTTCCTTCAAAGATCGTTTCGTAGCTGCGGTCATCGGTACGCTGCAATTGCTGGTATTCGGTATTGGAAATGTCCTGGTACAGAATATTTAAGTCGAAGTGATGGTTGTAAAGACCGCGTTTCAAATCAACAGCAGATAACAAGCCGTACTGATCAAAGGTATGCTTACCCGCTTTCATCGGATAGGTGGTCCCATCGGTTACTTTTTCACCGTGACGGAGATAGCTTCCCGATACCAGCCAGCGGAACTGGTCGCTTGCATAGCGATAACTCACTTCGGTTCCATACTCGTGGGTGATATAATTGCGGTACATGTCACTCGTCATAATAAAGGGCGATGCACCGGCATATTCGGCAAGCCCCAATAGCTTGTACACATTGTATTGCTGATTTTCATTGGCGCGCGTAAGCCTCAAGTCGTTTTTATGATAGTTATAGATCGCCGCCAGTCCCAGCTGATGCCGCTGGCTGATTTTGTAGGTCAGGTTGGGGGCTAGCTGAATCTTGTTCTCGGTATCGACAGAACGTGGGTCCATTTGCCGGGCCCCCGTAGCTACCTGATAGGAGAGGTCAAGTCCGGCCCGCATGCTACCGCCTGCAAAACTGGGGCTTGCTATTTTCAGCGCCATATCGTAAAACTGCTTATTCCAGTCTCCCTTTAAGGAATCGACAATTTGGTAGGGATTGTCCGTGAATGGATTCACGAGCGATGCGTAGGCCAGCTGTTTTTCTTTCAATGTTGTAAAATCAAAGCGGCCGTATACAGTCCAGTCGCCTGTCCGCTGAAATTTTTCCGATGAAAAATGGAGCCCCTGTTTCGATTTTCCTGTAAATGGATGTCTATAATCTCCAGCTTCATAGAAATAACCCAATGTGGTGTTTCCAACAGCAGGTAGATTAAGTTCTCCCAAAAAAGCACTGGTCTTGCGTGTAAGCACGCTCTCTTTTTCTTTGGAGTAGGTGATATTCGGATTTTCCTGTGCATTCAGTTGCGCTAAGGCTGCTGTAAATGCCAGGGAAAGGATATATTTTGTATTCATGATGCTCCTGCTTATTTGGAATAACTTTTAGGACTTGGGCTATCGTTTATGGTAAAGTCGCTCGATGAATTGTTGGTATCCATCAGTACTTTTACACCGTTGATTTCCTCCCTGACTTTCCGGATCACCGATTTTGCTGTACCCACTCCACCACCTACAAAGGCCACCCCTGAGTCTATCGTATTGGGTAGACGTTTTTTGTCCAAGGTGATGGTACTGTTGGCGACACAATCTACACCGTCGATGACTTTGTCTGTCGATACTTTGACATAACGTGTGGATGCAGTCGCTCCGGGTTCGGTCACGGTTTCATAGTCTGCATAATCGTCAGGTGATAGAATCACCAATCCGGAACCATTGACACCGGGTAGCCAGTCAAAAACTGTCAGCGAAGAACTATAGATAAGCGTAACATTGGGTACATCGGGGGAATCCGTATCATTGCTGTTTCCGGGAGGGTTAAAATAGGTTTCGAAATCTGCAATTCCTGCCCCTAAGTCCGTCGGCGCATTTGGATTGCCCTTGGGATCCGTTTTATGGTTAATTCCATCAACTGCAATGACAATTGATTTGCCAGGTGCTACAGGGTGGTCCACGCCGGCAGTACCGGGGATGGTCCATAAGGACGCCAGATATACATTTTGCTGGTCCTCGATAAATTTTGTAGCTATCGTTGAACCCGCTTTTGTCGCTCCAAAAGAAATTCCGCCAGCGAACAAAGTATCTGTTGAGTTATTGTAGATCTCGACAAATCCATCGTACAGATAGGTGGCATTATTCGGGGTGCGGCTCCCGGTATAGTAAAATTCTTTGATTACAAATCCGCCGATGGCACCGCCACTCAGCTGAATTTCAGTTTTTCCGGATTCCTGGATGCGTAAGGACGCAATGGAAGCATTGAGAAATGCTTTTCCAACCCGCCCGGTGATTGCCTGGCTTTCTTCTTCGGTAATCTCCCGGTTTACCATTACCGTGTACACACCCGGAACAATGTCTTGCAAATTGACCTCTCCCTCGGTATTCGTGGTCAATTTGGAGATTTCACCTGTAAACGTATTCTTAACGGTTACGGTTGCTCCGGCGGCAAACACCTGGGGATAAAGGCTCGGATAACGTACAGCAAGGGTATAGGAAAGGGTATCTACCTGCGCAAAATCTTTGCGGCAGCTAACAAATACACACAGTAACGCTATCAGAGAGAGATAACAGTTAATTTTTTTCATTTTTCTAGAATTTAATAGACAGTTCGGTTCCAAAAAAGATATCGATATTGCGTTTTGTGAACTGTTCGGGATTGCGTGTGCTGCGTACCAAAGGTCTATTGTTGATAAAATTGTTGGCGTAGAAGGAGAAACCCATGTTTTTGGCAAATTCTTTGGTCAGTTTCATATTGAAAAGCCAAAGGGGTTTCCAGCTTTCCGTGCGGAAGACGTTTTCATTGAGACTCAGGTAGATATCACGGTCGGCCGAAGTGATCTGCTGGCGCTCTGCCTCTGAGAAGTAAATGATATCCAGGGGTTTGCCCGATCCCAAGGGGATATAACCTATAGGTAGGCTGGAGTAGTCGACATTACGTTCTTTATCGATCCAAATGGTCTGTGCCGTTAAGGTCAGTATAAACCGTAGTTCGGGGATATGATGGATGGCCCTTAATGTCGTGACCAGCCGTTCACTGTCTGTTCCGCGCGGAGCAAATACACCAATGCGTGTCATCGGGTTATTGGGTACCTCCTGTGCGAGAATATAGGGCATTGTAGTCGTCGATTTGGTCGACTGGTAAGCACCAGTGAGCTGGAAAGAAGTCCGGATCGCATCAAAGCGTCCCATGTCAAATTCAAACTCCGCACCTTTATTGATGATCTGCCTGCCATTGGTCGGAGTCGCAAACGTAAATACATAGGGGGTATTGGTCACGTCATCACTCAAAATCGGTTTGCCGCCTGCAACTTCCTGCTGTACCGTATAGGTCGGGATAAGCTCGTATCGCACACTATTTAATGTCGTCAGATAGTCATAGGCATTGTCGATTTTATCGTGATAAGCCGTTACGCTCATGCGTTGGCCTTGTCCAATTTTCCAGTCGATGCCCAGTTCCTTTTTATGGGATTTGGCCAGCTTGAGTTGATCATTGCCTGTTCCATAGACGCGTGTAGTCATGAGTGCGAGTGCCTCATTGGGATCCTGCTTGTAATAATTTAAACTGAAAACGTCGAAATAAGCATTTTCAGGATAAAGCATATTTAATGTTGGTGCTTTGGTAGCGATACCATAGCCACCACGCAAGGTTAGGGCAGGTAGGATATCGTAGCTGACATTGATCCTTGGAGACAGGGCGGACATACCGTCACTGCGGAAAGGTTGTACCTGATCCATCCGCAGACCCGCTTGGATAGCGAGTTCCCGTTTTCCAAATCGGGCGGTCATGCGGTCTTCAGCATAGGCTCCGAGTTGATTTATTGCCGGGATATCTTTATAGGCTCTCGATCGGTAGCCATTCACATCTCTCGTACGGTATGGAAAGTTGGGGTCAAAAGTTTTCCCATTTCCGCTATTGGCATCCATTCGGTAGTCTGCGCCGACAAGAATACGGTGCGTAAACAGGCCGGTTTTGGCGTAAAACTCATCGGAGAGTTTGGCGAATAAATTGATCGGTTTTCCCTCCACCCAGGCTTTATTGATATAGCTTGCAGGTAGATAGGGAGCCTCAAATGTACCATCGATATACGAGCTTCCCACAGCTGAAATACCAGAAGTTCCGGCATTTTCCAGGTATGATTTCTGAAGCGCATAATTCAACGATACGGTATAGTTTAACTGTCGGGCCAGTGCTTTATTGAGTTTCCATTTTCCGTTGGTAGAGAAGCGGTAGCTATAGTCCTGCGACTTGTTGAGTTGCGGTGCTGCATTGGCATCGGGATCAACTTTGACATTATCCAGATTGCTGCCAAAGGAAAAATAAGTGTTGGTATATAGCGGTTTATGCTGTCCAAATGTTTTGGTGTACTGCGCAGAGCCGGTCACGCGGTTATAGGCCGCATAAGCAGAAGTCTGCTTGTCATTGGCTCGGGTGTAGTCCAGGTCGACAAATAGCGTACCTTTATTTTTGCCGAAATCAAAACCCTGACCTGCCCAGAATTGCGTTAGTTTGGGGTTTATCCGGCCTTTGATCTGCAGGTCTTCTTTTCCGGCTTTTGTCTGTACGAGAATGGCGCCCGAGGTCATGTCGCCATATTCAACGCCAGCGATGCCGCGGATCACCTCAATGGATTCGACGTTGTCTGCGGTATACTGCCGCATATCTGCTCCCAACCCTTGAGAAGTAGAAAAACTGCCGGCAGAGCCGCTCGAGCCCGAAGTGCCCGTTAATATGGCCGCCGAGCCTAGAGACTGCAGGTTGGCATTGTTGGAAAGCGGGGCACCATTGATGATCAGCGAAGTACCCAAGGAGCTCATATAATCGGAGGAACGGTTGGTCCCATTGCTATTTTCGACATTACGGATACCCGCTTTGTTGACGTTTGTAAAATCTGGATTGACCGTGATCGCGCCGGGCAGCAATTGCAAGACTTCACCAAGATTGGTTGCCTGCATGTGTTCAATGGCCTTGCGATTGATCAGGGTCGATGTGGCGCCCTCTTTACGGTTTTCCTGGGCGACAACGACAACATCCGCCAGGGCAATGGAGTTTTCTGCCATGCCGATTGTTATTGGCTGTTTTCCGGTGGTCACGGATTGCTCTACCGTTAACATGCCTAAGTAGCTAACAACAAGCGTATACTGTCCGTTAGGCGTTTGGCTGAAACTAAAGTTTCCCTTCTCATCGGTCTTGGAATACAAGCCCAATTCTCTGATTTGTACGGTGGCTCCTTTGAGTGCTTTGCCCGTTGCTTTTTCCGTGATTAGCCCTCGGATCTCGCCATCTTGGAAAGCACGTTCCATGAAGGGTTGGGTGCTTGCAGGGCTAGCGGCAAAGGAAGCTGTTGATAAAGTCAACAAGGCAAAGAATAGGAGTGACCGCTTTCTTATTAACGCAGTTTCGTTATTTTCCATGGCTATGTCCCATATTTTCGGGGTTAATCATGATGTGAGCTTTATAGGATCCTTCGTCCATTAGCCAAGGTATGCCTGGCAGACCGGGTTTAGTGGATAATCCGATATCAGCCGCTTTTGCATAAGGAACATAGATAACATAACGTCGCATTGCGCCTTCAATTTCTCCGGTGCTGTTGTTTAGTTTGGCCAGCGGTCCCCAATAACCGTATAGGATCGTAGGCGTCTGTGGAATGGGCAATTTGCCTGCTTTGTGCTCAGCCTCGCGAATTTCATCACGTTGTTTGCGTTTACCTTCGGCGATTAGTTCGCGTCCGCGGGCCATAAATGGATCCAGGCTTTTGGGATAGGCATAGGCATACAGGACGGAAGACTTATAATCCGGAGCGAGGCAGATCAGGTTGTTGGTGGCTGTACCTTCCTGTAGTGTGACAAACTCACCTTTTTCATTATATCCTAATACTTTAGCACCTTCACGCTGATCTGCGGGAGCAGCCTGTAAGGCAATTTTTATCTGAAGGTCCTTGGCCAGCGGGCTGCGTTCCTGTTTTTGCCCAAATGCGGCTAACGTTCCCCAAGAGAGTACAAGGGCGATGACAACATGTTTCATAGGTATTACTTTTTGCTGTTAATGATTAATTGTTTGTGCCTGTTAATATAAGCATGTTGCAAATATATGTATTTAGATTTATTATAAATAAGTGAATTTTAAAATATTATTTCAGTTAATTTGAGTTAATGGAGGGTATAATTGAGCTCCTTGCGATTAATTTTTTTATTTTTAATCGTTTTAAATAAAGTTAATGTACATTTGCATGCATCTTTATGCATATTTTAATACATCTTGATATGAAGCATTCTACTTTTACCGGTTTAACCCTTGCTTTGAGTCTGCTGGCTGTGAAGCCGCTGCGAGCACAAACGATATTGGAACCCAGCGTGAAGAGCGCGACTACCTTTGCGATCATTGTTGATCAGCGCACATACGATCAGGCAAAGACTGAGATCGATGCTTATCGTGCTGCAGTCGAAAAGGATGGACTGGGGACTTATATTATTTCAAGTCAGTGGAGTAAACCTGATGAGATCCGTACGATATTAAAAAGTTTATATGGGAAAAAAGAGCCTTTAGAGGGGACAGTTTTGATTGGGGATATTCCAATTCCTATGTTGCGCGACGCACAGTTTTTGACTTCTGCGTTCAAGATGTCCCAAAATATCCGCTGGGACAAGTCGTCGGTACCTTCTGACCGATACTATGATGATTTTGACCTGCAGTTTGACTTTATCAAGCAGGATACTGCCAAATCGCGCTCCAATTATTACTACTATACATTAAATGCTAATTCGCCGCAATATATACAGATGGATATCTATTCGGCACGAATTAAACCGCCGGTTGAAAACGGTGAAGATCCGGTTGCAAAAATCAGGGCTTATCTGAAAAAGGTTGTTCAGCAGAAAACAAAGTCCGTTCCGCTAAATGACATGATCGTCTCTACAGGTCATGGTTATAATTCCAATTCGGTCAATTCGACCATTGGTGAGGCTTTGGCGTTGCGCTCGCAGATGCCTTCCTTGTTTCTGCCGGGAAATTCGGTCAAGTTTGTCAATTTTCGTTCCGATAACTTTATTAAATTCAACTTGCTGAATGAACTAAAGCGCGACGGGTTGGACTTTGCTTACATGACGGGACATGGTACAGCAACCTTGCAATTGCTTAATGGCTATCCGTTGGCGTCCAATCCACAGCCATCCATGGAGAACGTGGCCCGCTATCTCCGTTCGAAATTACGATCGGCAAAGGAAGATGGCCGGGATGTAGAAGCCGTTAAAAAATCTTTTATGGAATCTCTTGGGGTGAATGACAAGTGGATGCGCGACGCGTTTGACCCGCAGAGCATTGCCGCTGATTCCCTCTTTAATGAGGATATGGATATGCAGATCCATGATGTCAAGAATGCCCATATTAAAGCACCGCTGGTCTACCTCAACTCCTGTCTGACAGGTTCTTTCCATCTGCCCAACTATTTGGCTGGTTATTACCCATTTTCTGACAATGATAATATTGCTGCTGTGGCCAATTCCGTTGGCGTATTGCAGGATTTGTGGCCCGGGGAACTGATGGGTTTATTGCAGCACGGCGTGCGGATAGGGAACTGGATGAAACATATGGCCTACTTAGAAACTCATATCCTGGGCGATCCTACTTATCATTTTGAAAGCAATACAGACAAGCGTCTCCATATCAATGCGGCAATTGGTAGCCATGATAAAAACCTGGGCTATTGGAAGTCCCTATTGAAAGAAAATGATGCAGATCTACAGGCCTTGGCCTTGGTTTACCTTTCTCGCTTATTGAATGAAAAGGAGATCGGCGCATTATTGAAACAATATTATTTTCAATCGCCATTTGAAACTGTGCGTACACAGGCTTTTATACAATTGCGGCAATTGGAAAATAAGGATTATTTTGAGGTGCTCCATGCTGCTAAATCAGACTCGTATGAGTTTATCCGCCGTTTGGCAGTCTACGATTTAGCAGAGTTTGGTGGAGACGATTTTGTAAAAGATATGATTGCGCTATACCTGAGTGATCCGCATTCAGAGCGGGTTGGTTATCGCTTGCGTACGTCGATCAGTTTTATGGATCCGACGCTGGTGAAAGCAGAAATCGATCGGCAGGTCCGCCATAATCCAAATTTGAGCAATGGAAAGATGCTCGCCGAAAAGCTTGATCAAATTGTTGCAGTTGGAGAGCGGACTACCCAGACACTCGAGAAAAAAATAATCAATAAAGCGGAAAAGGAAAAAGAGCGCCTTAATGATATCCGCACCATGCGTTTGTACCGGTATCACCGTATGGTGCCGACTTTGATCGCAACCGCGCTTGATAAGACCAATTCCGAAGATGTTCGTGTAACCGCACTTGAAGCAATGAGCTGGTTTCCATTATCTTATCAACGTGACGCTATTTATCAGGCCTGTGAGCAACTTGCAGAATCTGACGCTCCCGAAGCCGTGAAATACCAAAGTCTAAAAACGAAAAATATCATGGCCGGATTTTCAAAAAAATAAGTCAACAGTTCTTTCTATATAACGACTTATTTGGACGTAAAGCTGTCTGGGGGAAATACTGTAACCCTAGACAGCTTTTTTTGTGTCCCTATCTCTTCCAATATTTCTTCCGGCCAACTTCTGACTTTCCAGCCGTTTTTATCCAGGTGGCATCGGGATTTTATTGGGAAAATAGCATCAGATCCCGATGAAATCCCGATGAAAAGAGGATAAAAGTGAAAAGCTAAGAGCAAATTAATACCGTAATGAATGCCCTAATAGACAGCGCAAAATCAGCCTTGTGTTTTGTTTTTTCATGTCGAAATGGAATTTATGTGTAATCGATTTCGGTCTATAATCGGTCAAGTTTCCGAAGTTTATCGGTCTACTTTCGGCCTATCTATTTGTATCTATTTGTGGTTGATTCAAAGTGTTTTATGTTTGTTATGTCAATCAAGTATACCGGTATGAAAAAGGATTGATTTTAATACATGGGAACTATTGTAAATGGAGCAAATGGAGGCTTTAAGGGTAAAGCCGGCTCAATAATCGGAAGTAGTTGGAAGAGTATCAACTATATTAAAGGGCTCTATAAAAAAAGATCAAAGCCCGCATCAAAAGCACAGATGATGCAGCAGGAAAAATTCAAAACGCTAATGCGTTTTCTGCTGCCCATCAACTTCTTTTTGAAGATCGGCTTCGGCCGTAAAAATACCGAAAAATTGACACCGATCAATGCGGCGTTTCAATTTAACCTGGACCAGGCCATCACGGGTATCTATCCGGACTATACCTTGGATTATTCCAAGATCAGTATCTCGGATGGTAGCCTGTACGGCGGCGGAACTGTTGGTGTGTCGTATGACGCGGGAGACCTCTCTTTCACTTGGAGCACAGATGATAGCGAGACGTTCGAGACTTTCTCAGATGACATGGTCTATGTATTGGCGTATCACCCCGAGAAAGACGAATTTATATCTACACCTACGCCAAGTACCCGTGCGGCTGGTACGGTGTCATTCACGGTGCCCGAGCATCTGGCAACAGGTGCTGTGCATACCTGGCTGTTTTTGTCAAACCGGTCAAAGACCAAGGTATCCAAAAGTGTGTATCTAGGCGAGATACAGCTAATCTAAATTATACAGGGTTGGGCCATTCTGGCTCAGCCCATATTTACAACACGTATTATGGCTAATAAAACTATCAGTCCTGCTCAGCAGCGGGTACGGGCTGCATTTAAAGTCGGACAGGCATTTTTAGCGCCCTTACACGGATTGATTAAAAAAGGATTTGCCGAAACGGCCAGGCGAAAGAGATCTCTACCTGCCGGACTGGCGCTGGGCTATACGCTGCAGGTGGCAATAAAGCACGAAGCAAAGGGACCGGTGGTGGACCCATCACTGGTACGCTTAAGTGATGGATCCCTGCCCGGTGTAAGGATGCCCGAACTAAGGCGCTATGCCGATCGCATTGAGCTAACACACGATAGTGACAACGCAGCGCCATTTGGAGAGGATGATCGGCTGACCCTGTGCGCCTACCAGGTTGAAAAAGGCTATGCCTTTGTCAATGAGCAGATCTGGCAACGTCGCGAAGGGAAAGTCATCGTTCCGATACCTGAAGGTTTTCGGGATGATGGATTTCACCTTTATTTGCTGGTTTCAAACAGAAATGGGTTAAAATATTCACGCTCAAATTATTTGGGCTATTCAACAAAATGAATACAAAACATATCCTGCTGCTCCAACGGAAATATGGAGCAAATGGAACTAACGGCACCATTATGTATCAGGGCGAAGAAATCTGCCATACGATTGAACTCCCTGATAGAAATAATGTTCCCCGGATCAGCTGTATCCCGATAGGGCAGTATAAACTAATAAAACGGCGCTATCCAAAGCATGGGGAGCAGATCGGCATCCCAAATGTGCTGGGACGCGAAGCGATCCTGATCCATGCAGCCAACAATGCGCTGAAAGAACTGCATGGCTGTATCGCACCCGTAACTAAGCTAACCGGTGAGGGGACAGGGGATTACAGCGGTAAAGCGCTGGCGAAGCTGAAGGCATTGGTGTATAGCCTGTGGGATAGGGGGGATGAAGTGTATTTGAATATTCGATAAAGGAAGGGCCGGAATAGGTCATTGCTTTCTTTGATGTCAGCTTTTTAGTTATCTGGCGATATGAATCAAACTCGCTGTGCTCAGACAGTGATTCATATTTACACCAGATCCCGTCAAAGCTTGACAGTCAGAAAGCTATATTTTCTATCCCTGGCCCTTCATACTTATCGAGGTGAGTTGTTGGAGGGGGATTGAAGTCGGAACGCCATGTTTTCAATTCTTTGTCCTCCTATATTGCTTGAATAAAGAAGGGGAAATGATTGGATGACGGTCTACCGCTCTATTCCTTGGTGCAATTGCTTTTGCCCAATGGCTATATGAATTCAAACTCACTTCGTTCAGACAAGAATTCATTTTTAACGCCTTTGGACTTCATCAATTTGCAGCCGGAATATTAGGCTTTGACCGTTCATCCAATCTATTAAAAATGAATTGGTATGAAAAAAATCTTAAACAAAATAGGAGCAGTGCTACAGGTGGTCCTCGCAGCGCCGCTCAAACTGCCGGGAAAGGCCTCGAATATACTGAAATACATTGCACTGGGCCTGGGAATACTGGAAACGGTCCTGGAGGAGGATAAGCCGCCGCCTGAAAAGTCTTTTGATGAGGGCTCCGGCCATATATCAAGCGGCGAATCTACCGGATCCACCGGGTCTCTGGTTGATGATGCCGAGCTAACGGCAGAAAGGAGCGACGTGGATGAAAATCAATGATATCCGCATCTCTGCCCTCGGAGGCACGATCTGTTCCATCTGGGCCAGTATATCGCTGGGCGATGTGTTACAGACGGTGCTGACGGCTGCGCTGGGTACACTCGTAAGTTTCGCGACCAGTAGGTTGCTTGGGCGATACTGGAACCAGAAAAAATAGCAGAAGTAAGGTGAGAACGTCTCCCAGTCCGGGGGACGTTTTTTTGTCGGATTTAAAATTGTTGTCACGAATTGTAAATATTATTGTTAAATAACATTAGAATTGTGTTTTATTGTTTTTACTTATCACATTTTATTGATTGCATTTTTATGAAAAGTATCACTACAATGCTATTTTCACTTTTTTCACTTTTTGGATGTATAGCTGTCCATGCGCAAAAGATTAAGGTCGAAAATAAAACGAAGACCAGTTCCTTCGTCAGTTATCCCGAAGAACCATTTTCCTATGAGTTTTTGGAGTACAAGCTCCAGATCAATCCTGACAACACAAAAATCAATTTTGTGATGGAAGGTAAAGAGCTGACATCGGTGGATATTACGGCAATGCGTACGGAGAAAATACGGACAGATGCAAAAAATAATCGTTTGGTAGTTGGTAATCTCCAGATGACGCAGAAAATAGGAGCGGGTATCCTTTTGTGCCAGGTGGAGTTTTTACCGATGACACTAGAGGGCATTACGACGAAAAGCGGGAACGCCTGGGAGAACATTTTTAAAAATTCTTTCGTGCTAAATGTTCCGTTAAAAGTAACCTATAGCAATTCCTTTGATAACAAAGTTATTGAAGAGGATACAATTGTGGCTCAATATGTTGATAGAGGACTCGCGGATCTGATTGTTGAAAGAGATCAGTTAATGGCTCAAATAGCGACTACTTTTCCAAATAAAAAGGATGCGATGCTACAGTCGCTGGCGTTCCTGAAACAGAATTATACAAGCATGACGCTTAGTATTTTCGATAATTTAATCGGCCATAACCAGATTGCAGGCTTCTGGAACCGGAACATGACCAAAAAACAAATGCGATTCCAAAGTACAGGAAGTCTTTTCTTTACAAGATTTAAGGATAAGAATGATCCCAAGCAGCTTGAATATAATGAGCAGATCGATAAGTTGATCTTACTTGCTGACGATATCAATAAATCTGCCTACGATAAAAACAAAGTTGACAAGTCCAGTTTTGCGGCAGTCGCTCAGATCGCCGAATACCTTGAAAAGGAACTGACAGGAGTTGCCAATGAGGATATCAAGATTGCTTTACAGACAGATCTCTTGTATTGTTACCTGATAGCTAGCAATTTCGACAAAGCAATACCAGTAATGGAGGAACTGAAATCGAAAAACAAACTCAACCTTAAGATGAACGGGATCTGGGAGCGGTTACCTGTGTTGGCTGAGGCGAAGAAAAATTTTGAGGAAAACAAAGGAAAGCTTTCCGCAACATATTCCGATGCGCTAAATAAAATGATGAATTAAGGATTTTTTATAACGTGGAATTTAGCCTTTAGCGTACACTTTTTTCACCTAGCTCACGCATCCAAGTATTGAAATCCGCATCAGAAGGGATATCAAATTTTTTACGTAAACGATTTTTTCTTACCTGTACAGCTCTAACAGTAACGTATGTATATTCGGATATATTTTTCGTTGAAAAGTTCAGGAAAGCCATGGCACAAAATTCTAATTCTGTGCTTCGCAGATTGGGGTCATAAGTTTTTAGTTCCTGTATAAACTGTGGATACAGCTCTGTAAACAAGGTCAGGAATTCCGGGTTGTTACTTTTGGCCAGGTCGATCAGGTTGTTGAATTTGTTTTCACCGATCTGCTCAACGAGCTCTCTATTTATTACCTCGGTTTCCTGAAGTGCCTCTTCTTTCTGTACAATAATTTTTCGATTTTGCCTTACACGCCATGTGAAGAAGACGCTTGATAATATAAACAGCACAAGGACAATCATTGAGATCCTTGATGATTGCGAAACTTTTTTTGCTGCCTCCTTTTCTTTCGAATTCAGAATACGGGCTAATACCATATCCATGACCTGTCTATTTTCTTTTTCCAAGGAATCATTGAGCCGGCTGAAGGCGAACTCATATTCCTGCGCTTTCGCATCTCCTAGTTTGTAATACGCATAGTAATCAGCTAAAAATCTGTAACTGCTTCTTATAGCCTCTCTGTTTCCCACTGCTTTTTTATTTGCAAGACTTTTCTCAAAGAAAACCAACCCTTCTTTGTAATTCTCTTTCTCTTGCTCCAGATTCCCTAAATAAGTCATGGTATTATAATAGACTGGAACTTTATATTTCTCCACCAGTTTTAGCGATTCTTTAAGATAGTACGCAGCTTTGGGAAAATCTAGCTTTTTAGTATAAAAGCTTCCCATGTCGTCATAAACACCAATGAAAAGAAGTGCATTTTCCTTTTCATTGAGCCCCTTTAAGGTTTCCAGCTGCAGCTGGTTATATTTCATCAGGGAGTCCAGTTTATCCGTCCTGTTGAAAATAGTGCTTAGATTCCCATAAGCAAAAACGGAAAGTTTTTTTTGTTTTTCATCTTCAAGTTTCTTTGCCGCGGCTAACTGTAGCTGAAACTCCTGAATTGCCTGATGGGTTAGCCCGAGGTACATATAGCATTTCCCTTTCATGCCATGAGTTTCGCCTTGCATCTGCGCATCCTTGTGGTAGTATTTAGTCGCCTGTAGGCTTTCAATGGACCTAAATGATTCTTTGAATAATCCTATGTAAAGAAGGGCATCAGCGATCCAGAATTGCGCCTTTGCTTTTCCTTCATCATATTCATATTTAGTGGCCAAGTCCCGAGCCTTCATTGCACAATCAAGCTGTTGTATTAGGTTGACCGAGGCCTGGAAGTCTTTTGCTTCGTTTACAAGTGCATCAACTTCTTTCTTATTTTCATCGCTAGCTAGGGCCGTAAATGTAAACAAGCATAAAATAAAAAACAAGAATTGCTTTTTCATCACATTAGTAGGTTGCAGTAAATTAATATTTCATATAGCCCTGCTCGAGGAGATTTAACAGGGGCGAATATAATAATTAATCTCTTTTGCAGGTATGGCTTAAAATTTATTGGCAGATTTTTCAAGACAAAACCTTGGACTATAGCTATATTCTTTTCCTTTAAACAGATTGATTTGCCTCATATTTTAAATTATACTAATGTGCCGTATTTTTGCGCTCATTACCCAGGTAATTTACCATCTTTTGCAAAGAACTTTCTGGTAGGCCCGTTCTCATCAAGCATGGCATATTTGGCAAGATTGACACATTTGGCAAGATTGACACAGTTTTCTGCCGCGGATTTTCCGCCACTGTTTCCGTTTAAGTCTGCAGAGGTCCATTCCGGAATAATACAATTGATCTTAAAGCCAAGATCTTTATACGCATAGGCTAAGGCAACATTATAGGCTATTGGGAATGATTTTCGTAATTCTGTGCTATTCTTCCGCTGATTTGAGCTACAGGGAGAGCATCAATGTGGACTAACTTTGTCATATCACGATTAAAACAAACAAAAAAAATAAAAAATGGAAAAGATAATTTTTATCACAGGTGGATGATTATTTTAAGAAGGGTAGGCATCATAAGGATGGCCTGCCAACTGTTAATTTTATGGCTGGTGAGTTGACCGTTTCTCCCCGCTACCTTAGCAACATTCTGAAGCTGGAGACCGGTAAGACGGCCTTGGAGCATGTTCATATTTATTTGATAAAGGAAGCTAAAAATCTTTTACTCAGTTCAGCGGCCAATGTCGCGGGGATAGCCTATGATTTAGGTTTTGAAAGTTCGTCTTATTTCACTAGACTATTTAAAAAAGTTGTGGGGGTGACCCCGGTTCAATATTAAAAAAAAATCCTTCTTCAATCTCAATACAGAACATTTTCAGAAAATTCAGCTAGTTTTCATTGTGCGGTGGATGTTATCAGTGGACTAATCTCTAAAAGCAAAGAAGGCCATCTTTTACAAGATGACCTCCGCTCTATACTAACACCAAATAAATAATAGAATTATTAATAATTTCTGACGCAGCGTATTTGTGATCCTCTGAAACGTGAAAAATCACTTGTTCCGACAGGAAGCGTATTCAACTCTCGTCGTTCAACCTGTGTTTCTCTCATATTGCCGGCGTCTGGAGGAAACATATTAAAGGCATACATACCACCTGTAGATCCTTCATAGAGGTCACCTTCACTTGTTTGAGACCACAACCATACATTCGTAGGCTCCCAGATCGGATTGGAAGGGGTACTTTGATTATCTTTATATCCTGCCGCCGGAAAAAACACGCCTGTTGTCGCAGAAGTTGGATACCAGGCTCCATTTACGCCACTGACAACCCTGTTCTCCACTGGGCCGAGTGCCTCCAAAGTCTCATAATCTGCTTTGGTAGGGGTGCGCCAAAGATAGCCATCAAAGATGCCTCGGCAGGGATCGCCCAGGTTTTGTGATGAGCGGTCGTAAACGCGCGGGTCACCATAAGGATAAAGCTGTCCAAATGGAAAATAATCTCCTAGTCCGGTCTTGCTGGAGAAGGAATACTGGTTGGAGGTTCCATCATATTTTAGATATCCCGGTGCCCAGATGAGGTTACCCAGCTGGCTTGGATCTTTTTTGATAACCAGGTTCAATGCATATCGTTCACCTGGTACAATTGTCAAGCCCGGAATGTCAAAAGATTTATACGTTCCGCCTATGGTGAAACCACCATATATTTTACGATATTCATCGTCGGCAGGACAGGCAATAATCGTTGGGTTACTAATGATAACAGGTGTATTTATTGTTGGAAAAATCACCGGTTTTACCCATCCAGACCAACCTGTGTAATCAATTGCTCCAGTATTAAGATATAAATCTATTGTCGGATAGCTTGAAGCAAAGTAAACCTCACTTTGTGTTATATTTCCAAATGCTGTCCCGTCTAGTGTAGCGGTCAGTTCCGTAAATTTATGTTTGAAAACCACGTCAAGTGTATTCAGGCCAGGTACCACGGGTAATTCTATCCGCTGATACATAAGGTCATTGTCAACCTGACTTGACCAGGGAATATTAAATGAGGCTGTCAAAGTGGATAAATTTTGTCCAGCCGCAACTGTCAAAGGAGCGAGAGCACTGGACCCATTTAACGAATAACAGATAAATGTGTAAGTTTTGCCCGGATTTACAATGAATTGCCTGGACATATCTCCGCCAACCGTATAGTCTGCCTGGTCTACGTAATTGCCGGCGTCATCAAATACGAGGACTCTATAGACCACGCCATTGGCTACGGGTGTAGCAGCAGCCTTTGTCTTTTGAAGACCTGCTTTTAATGCTATCGAGCTGCCAGCAACGGACCTGAGCTGTTCATTTCCGTCCAACCTTGTCAGGTTTGCCTGAAGATACATGCCATCATCCAGACGGATCGTTTGTACCTGTGTTTTGGCCGCGCCGTTTGAAGTTGCTGATGAAGCCTTTAAAGTTGCAACTTCTTTATTATCTATCCCGCCCAATACGACCTGTACTTTAGCCATATTATCCGAAACGGGAGCTGTTTCCTTGGAACAGCCTACCAAGCAAAATATATATACCATCCCCAGAAACAGGGCCGGCAGAGCTGAATTAAATATTCTTTTCATATTTAATGATATAATTTTCTTATGGTTTAGTGTTAATTAAAAGTAGATTTCTTTTTCTTCTGAAGATGACCCATCCCAGTCGTCTTTGATTGTGCCCTGTTGTACAGACGTCGGTCCGGATCCACTTGCAATAGAATATTCCATAATAATTTGCGAAGTAGTCATTAGGGGCTTTTCGTAGGATAATTTCTTGAGTGGCGTGATTTCACCTTTTAACTTTTGTTTTTTCATTTTCATAGTGTTTATATTAAGGCTGTTAGTATTGTCGGTTGATGTCCTAATCAAATATCGGTAATACTCTTAGTTAAATTAAGTATCTGGTATATCACAATATTAACACTTATGTATCTCATTAGACAATGGGATTTCAATAGAACTATCCAAAAGTAGCTTGGAAATAGGGTAAATGGTGATTTCAGGGATTCGACCTCTTTCTTAACATTTGTCTCTGTCGCCTGTCCAATAATTTTCGGCTGCGAAGTTAAGGGTATGTTCTGTTCTGTTTTTAGCGATGGAAAAGGTTTTCACTAAACCTCTGTAGATAAAAGTGTTACAATGCCAAATAGCTCCTTCCTGACAAAGAAAATGTTTCTTGCAGAGTTTTTTTTGTTTGTAAATAGATTTGATTTATTTTAATTCCTTGTAGGAAAATTGTGTTTTTTGATGGTATCTTTGGGAAATGTCGAACATTTATTTCATCCAAGAACAAATTTAATTATTATATCGCTAATAATTGGTTATAATTTCAAAACGTATGTATGTGCTATTCTTTCCGAAAAATGAATTATTTGTCCGCTGTATTGCGCCATAACTTTGCGATATCAAAAACAAAAAAAGTAAGTTATGAAGACAGTAATGGGATTGATAGCATTCGTGGCAGCTCTGTCATCCGTAAAAGCGCAGTTTATTCCAGTGGTAAGTTCCAAGGTCGTTTGGAACGGAATAACAACTGGCCCTGAAGGCAGGATCTTTGTAAATTTCCTGAGGATAGAAGGTGAAGTAGGAATGAGAATAGTTGAAATTTTAACAAATGGAAAGATCGTTCCTTATCCAGCTGAGCAGTGGAAAAACTGGCAAATAGGGGCGGATATATCTTTTTTTGACGGATCATTTTAATTTACAAACTCTTCACCCCATTTAAAGAGTTCTGTAAGGCTGGGTTCCAGCTTTCTTCCTTTTTCTGTCAGTGTATACTGTACCGTTGGAGGTACAGTAGCAAATACTTCCCGGATAACAATCCCATTTTCCTCCATATTCTTTAATTCTTTCACCAACATGCGCGTATTGATGTTGGTGACTAATTTCTGAAGCTCGTTGAATCTTTTGGTGCCATGTAGAAGAGCAAAAATAATTGACATGGACCATTTTCCTCCGATTATATCCAAAATTTCCTGAATAACACATTTACCTGAAACTTTTTCAGAATTTTTTTCGCTCATAACGTTTTGATTTGCTGCAAGACTGTACTTTTTGGTATTACTTTACATTTGTGTAACTACTTTCAAATGTAAAGTATTGGATTTAGATTTACAACATCATATTTCAATTTAACATTATGGCAAATTCATTAGAAGGAAAAATTGCGCTCGTTACGGGCGGAACAAAAGGTATCGGAAAGGCAATCGCCGATAAGCTCGCACTCGAGGGGGCAAAGGTTATCATAACAGCTCGAACTAAACCAGCTGTGGAAACTGAACATTACTTTATAGCAGGTGACATGAGCAGACCCGATGCTGGCCAGATCATTGCGGACGAACTTTTGGAAAAATTCGGTAAAGTGGATATTGTGGTCAATAATGCCGGTGCCAATACCAGCCCTGGCGGGGGATACAGTACACTAACGGATGAGGACTGGAATAACGAGATACAACTGAATCTGATGTCTGCCGTTAGGGTCAATAAGGCGTTGATTCCGAGTATGGTGGCTCGGAAGGAGGGTGTAATCATCAACATCTCTACCGGCGCTGCACTACAGCCTCTGTGGAAAATGACCATGTCCTATTCGGCTTCAAAGGCAGCGTTGAATGCCTATACCAAAGCTTTGGCAAGCGAATTGGGGCCGCAAGGGATCAGTGTGAATGCCGTGTCTCCGGGATTGGTCAAAACGCCGCTGATGGAAGCTTTTATCGCTGATATTGCAGCAAAAAACGGCAGCTCTGTTGAGGAAACATTTCATGCTATCAAAAATGAAATTGGCGATCTTCCAATGGGCAGAATGGCAGAACCTGAGGAGGTAGCAGCTCTTGTCAGCTTTTTGGTTTCACCCCAGGCAAAATACATCACGGGAGCAAATTATAGGATTGATGGAGGTGCACTTCCTGTTGTATAATACTTCGGATCGGTTTCATAAAGGCATTGTCCGGAAATAAATTAAAGTCCCGCAGTGGGTATTGCGGGACTTTTTAGAAAACGTATTTTTATTTCGTTTTTCTGGAGCGAAATGCCTTTGGCGAAGATCCAGTATGAAGCCTAAAAAAACGGGCAAAATAATTTGGATAGTCAAAATTGAGTATGGTAGCGGCACGTGCCATGGTGCGTGATCTTTACACTCCGCAGGAGATGGCAAAAATTTTATCACTTTTGGTATTGGTTATAGGCCATACATTAATTTTGGTATGGTAGATAAGCCTTTATTTTAACAAAATGGTGTTTAGTTTATGTAACTTTCCGTTATATACTACATTTATTGCTTTTTTCTTTTTGCTATATACTTTCGCTACTGTAATTTGCCCATCTTGCCATTGCATGTCTATTGTCAAATCTCCCTTTGCTTTTAAACCGTTGATGTAGCCTTTATGTGACCAGTCTTTGGGTAGAGAGGGTAGTAGTTCTATATAATCTTTATGATTTTGAACGAGCATTTCGGCTATTGCTGCGGTGCCGCCAAAATTACCGTCGATCTGAAATGGTGGTCCTGCTGTTAAAAGATTTGCATAAGAACCTCCACCTGCACCATAATTGATATGCGTATCTGTTCGGGGGATAACCAGTTGCCGGAACAATTTATAAGCCCTCTCACTGTCTTTCAGTTTTGCCCAGAAAATCATTTTGTACGCAATTGCCCAGCTTGGACCATCGTCACCACGGACTTCAAGGGTTTTCTTTGCGGCAGCGGCAAGTTCCGGTGTACCGTTAACTGTAATCTGATTAGCTGGATATAAGCCATATAGATGGGAAATATGTCTGTGTTGGGGATCTGTTTCTTTATAATCTTCGAGCCATTCCATTATCCGGCCATCTGTACTGACTTGGGCAATTGGAGCGAGCAGCGGTATTTTTTGTTGTAAAGTATCGCAGAATGAATCTCCCAATCCCAGAAGCTCATTCGCTGTAATTAGATTTTTAAATAGCTCATTTGTAATTTGGTTATCTATGGTAGGTCCCATACAAACATTTGCATGTGTTCCATTTGGAAGATAAAAAGCATTTTCAGGCGAAACCGATGGACCGGTCACCAACCAACCTTTTGTTGGATGGGACATGAGTGCTGCATTGTAAAATTGTGCTGCACCTCGTAAAACAGGATATATACTTTTCAGATAATTAAGATCTTGTGTGTATGCAAAATGATTCCATAGGTTGTTACAAAGCCACCCAGATCCTGCATTGGCAATTCCCCAGGAGGCTGCCTCACCGGGTTCGGTATAGCCCCAGATATTGGTTATAACATGTGCTACCCATCCCGGAGCATTATAGTATGCTTTGGCTGTTTTCGCACCGTTTTTAGTCAAGCCTGCTACCAGATCAGCCAAAGGCAGCTCAAGTTCGCTCAAATTGGCTGGCCCAAGATGCCAGTGGTTCATTTGTACGTTTACATCAAGATGATAATCACCATTCCAAGGTGTACGTATCTGGTTGGCCCAAAGCCCCTGTAAATTTGGAGGAAGCAATCCCAATCTGGTACTGCTTATACTCAGATATCGTCCGTACTGGAAAAATAATGCAGCCAGTTCGGGGTCTGCCGACGGATTGTGTTGGTAGTTTTTTAGTCTTTCATTGGTCGGAGTCCGTAGCTGCTTAAAGGCTCCAAATGATAAAGATAAGCGATTAAACAAGGCTGCATATTTTTTCCCATGCAAAGTTAATTCCTGATTCCAGTTGGTCGATATTGCTTTTTTCAATACGCGGTCGCTATTGGTCAAATGGTCATTTTGTTTATAATCCGTATCCGTAACCACTTGAATTATGGCCTCGTTCGCAGATTTAATTATGATTCGGTCATTTAGGTAGGACACAGTGCCTCCTTTGACTTTGGCCGATACCCGCGTAATAAATTTCATGCCCTTTCCGTCTGTACCGTTGTCCAGCTGACCATACATGGTCAATTGGCTGCCCTGGATCTGGTATGAGGCTTTCTCCTGTCGGTTTAGGCTGATTGCTACGGATATACTTTTTGCTTTATCTGCACTTAGGCGTATATAGCCGGCATCGGTATTGAAACTAGTAAAATATTCCCGCGTGTATTTTGTCCCATCAATTACAAATGATGTCGAAGCCTTTGCTGTCTGGATATCAAGTTCGCGTTTATAATTTAAAGGTTTTACATTTTTATTCAGGGTATAGTCGATATTTAAATCGCCCATAGTCTGAAAACAGCCCCATTGGCCCCCTCCAGATCCTGGTCCCGTACATATAAAATGCTTATTGATCAGCTCCTGTGCGATTTCATTTTTGCCAGCGAGCAGCAATGAACGGATTTCCTGTAGATGTTCGTTTGCCTGATAATTATTAGCATCCTGGGGGGAGCCAGACCATAAAGTGATATCGTTCAGGGTGATATTCTCTTTATGGATCCCTCCATTTGGCATCATGCCCATTTTACCGTTTCCCAGGGGTAGGTACTCTTCCCACTGAGAAGCGGGCTGGTTATACCACAATCTCAAGTTCGGATCCCCTTTTTGACATATCGCAGCCAATGGGAGAAATATGAATGCAAAAAAGATATAACTTAACCGTTTTTTAATTTTCATTTTTTAGGTTCTTTAGTTTTATTTTATTTTCTGGGACACCATGTTCATTTAGCCTGATGACATAAACTCCCGCTACAGCGGTATTGTTCTCGTTTATCGATGCGGTAGTGATAAACAGCTCATTCATGTCTGGTCCTCCAAAAGTACAGGATGTGGGGTTTAGGCATGGTAAGGGTATTGTACTTATGACATGTTCGTTCAAAAGATCGAACACGATTATTTTAGATCCGGCCCAATTAGCAATAAAAAGCTTGTTGTCCGCTGAGATGCACATACCGTCCAAAGTTGTTCCGTCTTCAAGTTTAAAAATCTCCTTGATTAATGTAAATTGTTCCTTGTCATAAACAAACTTACGGATGCAGTTTAGTTTGGAATCGATAAAATAGATATAGGGTTTGCGAAATGCGATTCCATTTGAAATAGTGACGCCCTTTAATAAAGAAGTTACAGTTGTTCCCTCGACCTTATAGAGCGTCGCATCGGGAAGTAGAGGGGCATCCGGGCCATTATTGAGATTGTTCATGCTCCCAAGTAGCCAGCTTCCCTTCCAATCTACACGGCCATCATTATATCTAAAGTTATTTTGTGATTCAGGCTTACATATAAATGAAAGTGACTCTGTGTCTAGCGCATAACTAAAAACGCCACTTTCAAGCGCTATTAGGATCAGCCCCTCATCTTCTGATAAAGCGATGCAGCTGATATATTCTTCAAATATTTTTACCCTTGTTTCTTTGGAAGCATAGTTCCAGCGGTATAGTGTTTTCTGGAGAATATCAACGAAGTATAATGTTTGGATTCTTTCGTCCCAGATCGGTCCCTCACCCAACGTCAGTGAACCGGTATGCACCGTGCGTAATTCTAGTATGTTTTCCACTTTCTTACTTGATTTTTATTCGTTTTTAATTGATGGCTTTTAATGCCAGTATGACACTTTTTCTATTGTTGTTCAGTATGGGGTTCAAGCCTACTTTCATCAAGAAGTCACCTGAGAGGATAAGTTCCGATGGTATCCAACTGTTTGTTCCATGTAAGTTGATTTCCTGTATTTTATACTTTTTATTTGGATCTAGGCCCAACCACTGTATGGGAGCTGATGTACTGGAAACCTGGCTGTATTGGACAAGATAGTTTAGCATCAGCGCTTGCGATTTGTCTTTGCTGACATAAGCGAGGCTGGCATGATTGTCTTTTCTTGGATCCGCAAGCCGAAATAGATCTCCATGCCAAATAATGTGCTTATATTGATCATAGGTTTTTACGGCCTGTTGTGCAAAGCTCAGTTCGTCTGCAGACAGCTCCTCCAGGTTTAAATCGAATCCCATTTTTCCCATCATGGCAACATCTATCTTGAATTTTAAATCTTGTTTCCCGAAAGTTGTCACATGATTTACGCTTGCGATAGAGGGAAAGAACAAAGAGTTTTCATATTGCATAAAGATCCTGTCAAAAGGGTCAGTGTTATCACTGGGCCAATACTCTGTAAAATATTGTAGGGATCCGTAGTCAATGCGGCCACCTCCGCCTGAGCACAGCATCATTGGGACTGTTGGATATTTTTCGCGGAAGCGATCCAATACCCGATACAGTCCCTTGGTGTAATCTACATAAAAGTTATTTTGATCTTTCTGGAAGTATGAATACGCGTTATAGATCACCGCGTTGCAATCCCATTTTATGTAGGCTAATCCTGGATTTTTTTGAAAAAGGTTATCCAAGATATTGAATACAAAATCTTGTACCTCGGGATTGGAGAGGTCTAAAACGAGCTGATTTCTGAAATAGTATTCATCCCGTTTTGGCTGTTTTACCACCCATTGTGGTTTTTTCTCATACAGCTCGCTTTTTGGGCTAACCATTTCGGGTTCAACCCAAATACCGAATTTGACATCTTTTTTATTCGCTTCCTTAACGATCGATAGCAGTCCGTTAGGTAGCTTTGATTTATTTTCTTCCCAATCGCCAAGCGCTGAGGTATCTGCATTTCGCGGGTATTTATTACCAAACCAACCATCGTCTAATAAGAAAAGGTCAACACCAAGTTTTTTTGTGTTGTCCAGTAAATGGGATATTTTTTGCTCGTCAAAATTAAAATAGGTACTTTCCCAGTTATTCAGCAAGGTATATCTCTCTCCATAGCCATCAATTAACCTTTGTTTCCTGGCCCAGTCGTGCAGATTTCTACTTCCTTCGCCAAGTCCATTTGTAGATACCGTAAAACTGAATTTTGGCGTGACAAACGCTGTGCCCGCGGCAAGCGAATAATGGGATGCATAATTGTTTACGCCGGCCATGATCCTTAAGTTATCCTGTGGATCCTTTTCAAAGTCCACGCGAAAGTTGCCGCTCCACTCCAGTCCACCCAAAAGCACAGTTCCTTGGTTTTCAGTTATTCTATTATTGAGGCCAAGGGCAAAATAGGAGGATCTAAATAGGTTTGTCCTTGTACCCAGTTTACTGTCAAGGGTCTTTATCCCGTGGGTAAGCTTTTCGTCTTCACGTTGCATTTCAGCGATCCAGTCACCGTGGTAACTTCTTAGATAGTAATCTTCACCTTTAAGATTAATATTGGCTGAAGCATATTTGATGAGCTTTACATTTTTTTTCTCGTTGTGCTTTATCACTGCCCATTGTTCAATGACATTCTCCTGAAAGTTACTTAGGTAATGAAGTTCAACATGGAAAGGATATAGCTCATCTTTGAGCTTAATGATAAGCTCTTTTCGGTTATTATCGATTGTTTTTAACTCTTGGCCTACAAATTTTAGATCCAACGCCTGATTACCATCAGCATGCTCGACGCTAATGGCAGGTTCAAGAAGATTTCTTGTGCCTGATGCGGTGTAGGCCGATTGGTACATGTTGGTATAATCATGACCTTGTTTGTACTGACCGTTCAATTGCCTATATTCATTAGGGTCCTGCAGTTTTTTTCCCAGATAGACCATATTGACGTCTTTGTTTTCTTCAACTGTCAATACCAACGACAAATCTTTTGTTTCCACTACGATGTTTTCCATTGTTTTTAACATAAGTTGTGTTTGTTGTCCCTTGACTATTTCTGCGAATAGGACGACGACTAATAAGAGCGTGTATTTTTTCATGTCATTTGGATTAGAAATTTTCAAAACTATATTTTATGCGATGTTCATAATGATCTCCAGGTAGTAAAAGTGCTGAAGGATATATGTTTATGTTTGGAGAATTGGGGAAGTAATGGGGCTCACAGCACATTCCCTGAAAGGGTTTAAAATCCCCGGACAGGTAGTTCCCGAAATAAACCTGTATACCCGGATAATCTGAGGAGATTGTCATTCTACGGCCGCTTTCAATGTCCTTTATGGTTGCTACCCGCCTGATTTCGTCGCTGGGATCCATGCAATAGTTTATATTTCCTATTTCTTCTTTCAGTGTATCTATAGGTCGAAGTTCAGTGAGGTCGTAAATCGTATCTTTGACTTTTTTCCTGTAGGGAGGGACAGGAAGATGGCCATCACTTAACGGCGTATAGTATTCAGCATTTACCTGTAGCTCATGGCTATCGATGGAATCTCTATTGTCAGAGAGGTTGAAGTAACTATGGTTTGTGATATTGACAAGGGTAGCTTCGTCAGCCTTAGCATGATAATCTATTGTCAAGATATTATCCTCAGAAACCTCATAACGGACATCCACCGTGAGATTTCCGGGATATCCCTCATCACCTGCGGGACTCAGTATCTGCATTTCAATACTATTTTCTGTGTGGCTGGTTAAGTTCCAATACTTCTTGTCGAAACCTATAAATCCACCATGAAGGTGATTTTTCCCCGACTCATTCTGGGAGAGTTGGATCCCAGAATCGTGCAGATTGAACTTCCCGTTTTCAATTCTGTTAGCATAACGCCCTACGGTACTGCCCAGGTAATGTTTATCCTTTTTATAGTCAGCTATGTTTTTATATTGTAACACGGTGTCAATGAGTTTTCCATTCCTGTCAGGAACACGGATGGAGACAATTCTACAGCCCCAGTCCAATATCTCAACACGCATATTACGTTTGTTTTTTATCAAAAAACTTTTCATATGTATATGCTCTTTTTTATAGCTCCGATTGATAATTTGATTTTTGATGATGGTTTATTAATGCAGCATTTTGCTATTGGTCATTACCGTACAAATTTACTAGAAGGGGAGGTGTTTTGTGATAGAGTTAATTTTCATTTAAATGGATTATATTATTATTTTCCTGTAAGTCTGCCGAGAAGGATTTCCAATAGAATAATAAAGTCCATTAATACGCCTGTTTAGTACATTTAATAAAATGGTGTTGGAAGCTAACTTAGCACCATTGAAAAACCAATATTATGATAGAAGCTAAATACAGGAATATTTTTATTTACAGTCTGATCGCATCATTAGGCGGTCTTCTCTTTGGATTTGATATTGCCATCTTTTCGGGCACGATTCCGTTTATCACACCCTTTTTTAATCTTTCCCCGGGGGAGCTGGGCTGGGTGGCCAGTTGCTTATATGTAGGCTGTGCCGTCGGTTCGATCGGTTTTGGAAAAATTACCGAACACATAGGCCGAAAGAATTCTCTTGTGCTGGTCTCCATTGTTTTTATTGTTTCCTCGATTTTGATGGGTATGGCAAATACCGTCGGCGAGTTGATCCTTTGGCGTATTATTGCGGGTATCAGTGTCGGGGGAGCGTCCATACTGTCACCATTATATATAGCAGAAATAAGCCCGCAACAAATTAGGGGAAAGATGGTTACTTTAAACCAGCTGGCCATCGTAATCGGCATATTGATGGCTTACAATTCGAATTATTTTTTATCACATCTTGAGCTCAACTGGCGGCTGATGTTTATAAGCGGCTGTTTACCTGCGGGGCTTTTTATTATCGGCGCATTTTTTCTTCCAGAAAGTCCTAAATGGTTGATATATAAAGGTAAAATCGAAAAGGGAAGGGAAGAGCTGATAAAAATTATGGGGAATGGTAATGTTGATGAGGAGATTCAGGCAATGCAATCTCTGCGAGAACCTGAGCAAAAAAGGGACATAAGAAAGTCTGTGTTGTTGATCTTTTCAAAAAAGTCGTATCTCCTGTTATTGGTCATTGCGATCGTTGTTGCCATATTTCAACAGATTTCGGGTGCTAATGCTGTTTTATTTTACGCGCCGATCATATTTGATAAAGTTGGAATGAATGTAAATAATCAGCTTATCGTCCAGATCTTTATAGGTTCAGTTAATTTGGTTTTCACACTACTGGCGATACGTTTGGTTGACAGAGTAGGGCGTAAAAAACTGATGGTCACCGGTGCTGGGTTAATGGCAATTTTACTTGTGCTTATAGGTTTGTCCTTTCAGGGGACTTATATTCCCCAATCGTTGGCCAGTGCATTGGTATTATTGTTTATAGGTACCTATGCAGCTACATTGGCTCCTGTCACCTGGGTAATCATTTCTGAAATATTTCCCATGGAAATACGTGAGCAAGGAATGGCCATCGCCTCCGCATTTCTTTGGGCGGCCTGTTTTGGAATTACTTATATTTTCCCAATTATGATAGATCAATTGAGCGCCTTTCAGTCATTTTTGACTTTTGCAGGATTATGTGCGTTTTACTTTTTATTCTTAATAACAGTAGTTCCCGAAACAAAAAATAATAAGGTCTAAAATTTTTATAACTAAACAATCTAAACTATAATATATAATGCAAGATATCAATAATAAAGTTGTTATCGTGACCGGTTCGGGAAATGGTATTGGCAAAGGAATAGCCGAATTAATGGCAAAAAGAGGGGCGAAGGTTATTTTGGCAACAAAATATGATGATGAGGGGAGTGCCCTTGAAAATAATATGATGGAAATGGGGTACTGGGCGCGTTATGTGCAGACGGATGTCAGCAACGAGGAAAGTGTCAAAAATATGGTGGAAGAGGTTCTTGGTATTACCGGCAAAATTGATGTCCTGGTCAACAATGCGGGTATTACAATTTTCAAGTCTATTTTGGAAGCCACGCTGTCTGATTGGAACAAGGTTATCGATACAGATTTGAAAGGTGTTTTTTTATGCAGTAAATATGTTGCTGCGGCAATGGTCAAGAATTTAGAGGGTGGAAGCATTGTCAATATTTCTTCTAATCATGCCTACCGGACGCTCCCCGATACAGAGATGTACGCAGCAGCTAAGGGCGGGATTAATGCCATGACGAGAAGCATGGCAGTTAGTTTGGGCAAATTCGGAATTCGGGTGAATGCGGTCTGTCCGGGCTTTACGGATACAAATCATTATCAACGCTGGTTATCCGAAAAGGAAAATCCAGGAGCGATCGAAAAGGAAATATTTGATCTGCACGCACTAGGCAAGATATCTACACCTGCAGATATTGCTGAACTGGTATTCTTTCTGGTGACAGACAGCAGTAAGAATATTACGGGTAGTGACTTTTTGATCGATGGAGGATTAACGGCGAGACTATATCATTCGGATAAATTTTAAGTATGAAAATCACAGGATTCAGATTGTATAAAGTGCCACCTAGATGGCTATTTTTAAAGATAGAGACTGATCAGGGGATTGTCGGTTGGGGGGAACCCATTATCGAGGGCAAGGCAGATACTGTTATGGCCGCCGTTAAAGAATTGATGGAACAGCTTCTGTATAAAGATGCACGTCTTATTGAAGATCACTGGAACTCGATGTATAGGGGAGGATTTTATCGGGGCGGGCCTATTTTGATGAGTGCAATTTCCGGAATCGATCAGGCGCTCTGGGATCTGAAGGGAAAATATTTTAATGCACCTGTTCATGAACTGATCGGCGGCAAATGCAGGGATAAAATGGATGTCTATTCCTGGGTGGGCGGTGATGAGCCACAGGTTATTATTGAAGAGATCAAAAAAGTCGTTGATAGGGGCTTTCATACTGTGAAGATTAATGGTACTGGGAAATTGCAATACCTGGACTCCTTTGTTGAAATCGACAACCTACTGGAGCGTATGTCGCTTATCCGTGAATATTTTGGCAATGAGATTAATGTAGGTATTGATTTCCATGGGCGTGTACATAAGCCAATGGCCAAAATTCTGATGAAAAAATTGGAAGAATTTAATCCATTATTTATCGAGGAGCCTTTACTTTCGGAAAACTTCGAGGGAATTGTTGAGCTTGCTAAAAGCACCGCTATACCCATTGCATTAGGAGAACGTCTATTTTCGAGATGGGATTTTAAGAAAGTACTGGAATCTGGGGTTGTGGACATTATCCAACCGGACCTGTCGCATGCAGGTGGGATTTCAGAATGTAGGAAGATTGCTGCGATGGCCGAAGCATATGATGTTGCCTTGGCCCCGCACTGTCCCTTGGGGCCAATTGCTTTGGCGGCCTGTCTCCAGATCGATGCAGTGAGTTATAATGCAGCAATACAAGAACAGAGCCTGGGGATTCATTATAATGAATCTAATGATTTGCTCGACTATATTAAGAATCCGGAGATTTTTAATTATCAAGATGGAATGGTATCTATTCCCATGGGTAGTGGGCTCGGGGTAGAGGTCAACGAAGAATATGTGCAGGCAATGGAAAAGGTTGGTCATAACTGGCATAATCCTGTCTGGCGGCACAGAGACAATTCAATTGCAGAATGGTAAACATAAAGTTATGCGTTTTTTAGAAAAAATTAAAAAAGGAGAATCGGTACTGGGACCTTTCTCCAAGACATCAGATCCTTCGATGATCGAGGCTATGGGCTACGCCGGTTTCGACTTTATCATCATCGATCTGGAACATGGACCAAATACTGTGCTGAATGCGCAAAATCTTATCCGCGCCGCTGAGGTTTCGGGGACTTTTCCGGTAATTAGGGTTGCAGACAATACCGCGACTGATATAGGAAAAGCATTGGATATCGGCGCTAAAGGCGTGCAGGTCCCACAGATAACAACCGCGGAGGAAGCGCGTGCCGCTGTATCTCACGCAAAATTCTCACCGCTGGGGATGCGTGGAGTATGCCGATTTGTACGTGCGGCAGAATTTTCGAATAAAGATCGATTTGCTTATTTTCAGGAAGCAAACGGGCAATTTCTGATTTTACAGCTTGAAGGACAAGAGGCCATAGCGAATTTTGAAGATATTATTTCCGTTGAAGGTATTGATGTGATTTTTCTGGGGCCATATGATCTATCACAGGCCCTAGGGGTGAGCGGCCAGATCAATCATCCACTTGTGCTGGAAAAAATGCAATATGTAATTGAAAAATGTAAATCTAAAAATATTAAATCGGGTGTTTTTACCGATAAGATCCAAGATGCCAAGAGATGGCTCGATCTGGGAGTTGATTATATTTCTTTTTCGGTCGATGTTGGAATTATTCAGGAGGCAAGCAAAACCATTATTCATCAGCTTTCGACCTGATCAACACGCTCAATTATCTGACAAGTGAAGAGAGACTTATTAGTCTCTCTTTTTTATTGTTTTTCGTTAATAAATGAAAACGAATGGCGCAATTGACTTGCAATAGTCATGTCAGGATGTATTTCATTGATATTAAATAGGCTAGAGCCCACACCAACTGCTGAAGCACCATTGCTGAACCAGCTGCTGAGATTTGATGGTTCCAGCTTTACGCCTCCGGTGACCATAAACTGCACACCTGGAAATAGGGGCTTTACCGCTTTTAGGAAATTAGGGCCTAATACATCTCCAGGAAAAAGTTTGATCAGTGGAGCGCCACATCTCACGGCTAAGTTTATTTCAGTCGGTGTCATGCATCCTGGGATCCACAGCTTTCCTTTTACTGTGCTCACGGCAGCAATTTGTGGATCAATAATTGGACTGACTATAAAATCGGCACCTTCTTCCAAAAAAATGTGTGCCTCTTCTGGAGATTTTATTGTCCCCATCCCCATAATCATATCCGCTTTTTTATTGGATTTTAACTTATTGAAATTTTCCAGAGCTTTTGGGCCACGGTTTACAAATTCAAAAACCCGGACACCGCCCTCGTAGCACTGTTGTAAAATATCAAGGCATCGCAGTGGATCCTCATCATAAAAAACAGGGATGATTGGATTTTCTGTTATTTTATCTAGTATTTTTTGCATAATGTGATATTTATAATTTAATGAAATCGCCCTTTACAAACAATTTATCAAAGCCAATTTTAGTGGCAAAATCAATTACTTGCTGTTCCGGTTGGTCGCTGGAAATCGCCGCAATTAATCCGGCCATAAATGCATCTCCACTCCCTATTCGGTCGACGAGTGATCTTGTTTCATAAGTTGTGGACACAAAATGGTCGGAAGTGGTATGATAGGTCGCATAAAAGAGGTTGTGGTTGACGTTTTCCATAAAACGGAAAGTATTTGCAATATGTTTACATCGGGGGTAATTGGCAAAGATTTCTTTTGAAATTTTTTTTGCATGCGCAAAGTACTCTTCTTTAGGCGTGTTGTTGTCAAAGTGTGCTTCTATTTTTGTACCCAGCATCTTATTGGCAGCCCAAATATTACCCATTATTACATCTACATATTTTAATAGTTCGGGCATGACCTCAATGGGTTCTTTTCCATATTGCCACAATTTACTCCGATAGTTAAGGTCAACGGATATTTTCATTCCTTTTTTGCTGGCAAATTTTAGCGCTTCAAGACATACCTCTGCCAATGTGGGGTTTAATGCTGGTGTCAAGGCCGTGAAATGGAACCAGGTCATATTATCAAATACGGCTTCCCAATCGATGCTACCTACTTGAATCTGACTAAATGATGAGTACTTTCGGTCATAGATCACTTCACCATTGCTCAGACCATTCGCCGAGAGAAGCATATAGCTTCCAAGTCGATCTCCCTGAAAAAGTATTTGGGAAGTATCTACTCCGTAATCAGTTAAAATTTGCTGAATTTCAAGGGTCATAGGATTTCTTGGCATGGCAGTTACATAGCAGGTCGGAATTTTGAGCTGTGCTAAGGCCGCAGCCACGTTGGCTTCGGAGCCCCCCGCATAGACGTTCAGATTATTTTGTTCAAAAAATCCTTCAGATGTGGATTGGAGTCGTATCAATAGTTCTCCAAAACATAAGATCCTGTGATTGGACATAGTACAATTTATAGTCATCATTAATGGTTAAAAATTCAAGATATGCTGGTATTAACCTCACGCTGAGCGGCTGGCATGGGGAAATTTATGACAAAATATAAAAACCATACTGCCGCTTTTTGAATTGGCGTTAAGTATTAATACCTTTTAAAGGTATTGTCTTGATTTTACATTAAGATGTATAATAGTAGCTAGTTAATGGACTTTCTTATTATTAGTTTTTACACTATCTCGATAATGAACAGGGGAAACACCCATATGTTCCTTAAATAGCCTGGAAAAATAGTATTGGTCGTCAAATCCCAGTTCGAATGAAATGATTGAAACTCTTTTTTCGGTGAACTGCAGCTGGTAGCAGGCCTTTTGAATCTTTAGATGGTTCAGGTACTCAATTGGCGAATAACCTGTTCTATTTCTAAAGAGCTTGCTGAAATGAGAAACAGATAGATTGCTATTGTCCGCAATTTCCTTTAGACCAATCCTATTACCGATATTATCCTGCAAAAATGAAATAGATTTATCAACTACATCCGTATCTGTATTGTCTATGTTTTTGAATAAATCAGGAAAAAGGTAACCACTGAAAAAATTTGGAAGGCTCATAGAAATATATTTGACAATTTCCTTACTGTAACCTTTCTGCAATAATCTGCAGTAACGGTTGAATATATTCACCATTTCGCCTTCAAAAGTCAATTTGTTATGTTCATTTTGAACTTTCTTATAGATTTCTCCAATAATTAAAGAGGTATGGCTCCCATAGAAGTGCATCCAATATATGGTCCAGGGCATATTGATGTTTGCATGATAAAAATGAGGAATGTTTGCGGGAATCAAGATAAATTCATTTGCTTCTAAAAGGTATTCTTTCTTGTCAATTTTTACGACTCCGCTACCGCCTACGCAATGTAAGAGTATGTGCTCAGCACAACCGTTCGGTCGGTCACAATAGTGGTTTTTAGCCTTGGGATAATAGCCTATATCAGTAAGGTAGAACGAATTAAACTGCTGGTCTTTGATATTTTCTTTTATGATCAGTGGAGGGATTACAATCCTAACCTGACCTTCAAAACCTTCTAATTTTTCAACACTTTCCATATATCAATATTTTGGGTAAAAACCTCTTATTTATAGAAAAATTATTCTGGATGGATTACGGAGTACTATTCGGTTTACTAATTTTTCGAAGTTTAATAGGTGACCCATAAACCATAAAAACAATCTGAAATAGCTTTTGAAAATAGAGTTTTTTTTTTGTTTTTGGAAATATTCTGCTAAAATTCTTGCTGGCTGATGTACCCACAATAGGATACCATGCAAGAAAAAAAGAACCTGAATACAAAAATTGAAGGGGTGAGTTCATTTTCTAATCAATAATTCCATTTTAACAATAAGATAGTCTATTTCCAGGTTTCAAAAACAATCTACCTTTCAATCTGAATAACTAGGGAATTTATTAAACCAAATGAAATGACTAAAACCAAAATTAAACCAAGTTGGGGTATCCTTGGTACACTATTAACTATTCTGTTATATTTTTCATTTGCCATGCAGGTCCTCGGACAGCAAGGTGCTACGATTAATGTAAAGGGGACTGTCAAAGACAGTCTTGATAACCCAGTTTCAAATGTAAGCATAAGACTTGTTGGAGGAAAAATAGCAGCTTCCTCGGATAGGTTAGGCAATTTTACAATAGATGTACCTGCACAGGCAAGTTTACTGTTTAGTAGTGTTGGGTACAAAGAAATGACGGTTTCTGTTGCCAATAGATCATTGCTCAACATAAAGCTGGCCTCTACAAATATTGGACTGGATGAGGTTGTTGTCGTGGGAACCTCTATGAAACAAAAAGATCTTACTGGCGCAGTAGCAAGTTTAGGGGAATCTGCGCTGAATGAAAGACCAGTAACTAGTGTCAATGAAGCTTTACAGGGAAAAGCTGCCGGGGTTTTTATTCAGAATAATCCACAACCCGGCGGAGATGCCAGTATAAAGATCAGGGGAAATAATTCAATGCAGTATGGCGGAAATCCGATTTATGTCGTGGATGGGATCATCATGGAGTCTGATTTTAATATGCTTAACTTAAATGATGTCACCTCTGTGAATGTTTTGAAGGATGCATCTTCCACCGCACTTTATGGCTCGCGCGGCGCACAAGGCGTCGTCGTCATAACAACAAAAAAAGGTAGCAAGGGGGAAGGACAGATCAGTTACGATACTTGGGTTGGCTTTCAAAACTTTTCTAATACAGATCTCACTTTGGGAGCCAAGGATATCTATGAATTACGAATTGACGCACTTGAGAATGCCGAATCAGTGGGCGGAAAATTTTACAAAAATAATCCAGGCGCAAGTAGAAAGGATTTTATTGATAAAGAACTTTTCGGCCCGGGTAAAATGTGGTTTGCCGATTACGAGAAAGAAAGTTACAGTCAGGGAAAATCCTACAATTGGCTTGATGCAGTGACACGTACCGCAATTGAAAACAACCATTCACTTGCTTTTTCCGGAGGTAACGACAAGGGATCGTTTTATTTGAGCTTTGGCTACAATAATAAGCAAGGTCTGGTTAAAACATCAAATTATAAAAGGTATTCCGGCCGTCTCAATGTTGAAAGGACAATAAAACCCTGGTTAAAAGTCGGAACCAACACTTCTTTTACGGCCACCAAGGATGATTACGTAGATGGAAAAGTATTTCAGGTTGCACAAAATGCCAATCCGCTTTTGCCCATCAATCAAGATTCGTTGATTTTAGCCTGGGGTAATAATTGGGATGTAAACCTCGAAAATCCGTTGAATACCATGCGCATAGATAAAGATCGTTTTAGAAATAAGCTATTATCAGCAAACTATGTGAATATTTCACCAATTGCAGGCCTTAATATACGGTCAACTTTTTCAATGGATTTACTACAGAGTAAATATTATGAGTATATCCCAAGTGATATTCAGCAAGCTGAGAGAGATTCTTACAGGGGAAAAGCAAGCCATAATTTTAATCATAACAATAATTTCCAATGGGATAATTCAATATCCTACAGCAAGAATTTTGGTGTACACCATATTGACGGAATGGTTGCGACCAATTTCAGCCAAAATTCCAGCGATTATACAAACGTGACTGCCCGTGATTTTCCAATAGATGATTTCGGATACTATAATCTTGGTGCAGCATATGACAAGTTAAATTTCTCCTTGGGATCCGATTTTATTACTTCCAAGATTATGTCCTATGTAACACGCTTTAATTATAATTATGATAATAAGTATTACGCTACGGTCACGGGCCGGTACGACGGGTCTTCCAAATTTCCGAAAGGGAAACAGTGGGGATTATTTCCCTCGGTAGCACTAGCCTGGGATATTTCGCAAGAGTCATTTTTAAAAGATAATGCCACAGTCAATCTGCTTAAGCTACGCCTTGGGTATGGGCAAGTTGGAAATCAGCGAATTCCAGATTATGCTTTCTATAGTTTATATTATCCTTCATACACATCTGGCAATGTCATCTTTAATTCAAACGGTCAACGGGGTACGACAGATTTAACCTGGGAAAAGCAAAAACAGCTTAATGTAGGTATTGATGCCTCATTTTTTGACAAGAGGATTAATCTGACAGCAGAATACTTTAATATTGTTAATTCTAACTTATTGATGCGAAGGTCTTTGTCGACATTGACAGGTTATAACTCAGCGATAGTCAACATTGGTGAGATGACAAATAAGGGGATGGAGTTTACAGTAGATGCTAAAATACTCAACCAAAATGATTTCAGATGGAATTTAGGTGCAAATATTTCTTTTGATAAAAATAAGATCACAAAATTATTTGGTGATGTAGATGCTGTTTACAATCTTGGTGGGTTTTCCGGCACGGATATCCAAAGGGAAGGAAATTTCTTCTTGGGGCAGTCTTTAAATACAATCTATATGTTGGAGTTTGACCGTATTATTCAGGAATCCGATATGCCTTATGTCAACAGTTTAGATCTACCGGGTAAAAAGTTGCATCCAGGCGATATTTTACCGAAAGATCAGCAGGGGGCAGGTTTGCCGGGGAATGGTATTATCGATCAAAATGATCGCGTGATTGTGGGCAAAAAAGATCCAAAATTCTATGGTGGGTTTTCGTCGAATTGGGCATACAAGAATTTTGCTTTGAATGCGGTTTTTGTCTATAGTTATGGCGCCAAAGCCTTAAGCGGATTTTACGAGGGACTTATGTCGGGAACAGGTTATGGAGCTGCACATAAGGATATGTTAAATCGTTGGACAACAGATAATCCGAGTACGACTATCCCGAGAGCAAATTATGACAATTCCTTGCGATTTGGTAGTGGTGAAACATCTTGGGGAGTACAGAACGCTTCCTTCCTGCGTTTGGCAACACTTTCTCTAGCATATGATTTTCCAAAGGTCTTATTAAAAACGGTAGGCTTGAATAGTCTTAGACTGAATGTTTCGGGAAATAATTTATTTAATATCACCAAGTATAAAGGCTATGATCCCGAAAACGGCGATTGGTATCCAACTGCGAGAACCTTTGTCATTGGTTTAAATGTTGGCCTGTAATTATAACTGTAAAAAGAAATCGATGAATAATAAAATATTAAAATCAGTATCATTAGCCCTGATGGCTTTGTTACTTAATGGCTGTTCGCTAAATGAAACACCCAAAACAGCACTGACAGAGGAACAGGTTTATGGAGACGAAGAAAACATTAAACTGCTCCTGTCAGGTTTATATACACAATGGCGAAATACCAAACAAGATCGTGGCGGATTTATGTTCAATTTAGGGACTGATGAAGCCAAACAGGGCAGTCAGCAAATGCGGGAAAGTAGCGTCCAAGGATCATTGGATACCTATAGCTCCGGTTTAAACGCTGCAAATACTTCCTTGACCGAACAGTGGAATAAACGATGGCCAGTAATAACAGCTGCGGCAAAAGCTGTCTTTTACGCCAAAACACCATCCTTACAGGCTCAAGCTCGCTTTATCAGAGCAACGCTGAACTTCGAACTTGTGATGCTATGGGGACCTATCCCCATTATTGACCTTAATCAAATGCTGGAGGCCCGCCAGCCTGAAAAAGATGTGTTTGAACTTATTATTGAAGACCTTGAATTTGCAAGCAAAAATCTCGCTGAAAGCCAAACAGATAAAAAGATACCCACCAAAGGAGCTGCCTTGGCCTTGTTGGGGAAAGTTTATTTATCTGCTCCAGCAGCAACAGGACTTCGTGACTATGAAAAGGCCATGGATTGCTTTGATCAAGTTATCCCGAAATATCAGCTGATAGAAAACTATTCAGATCTGTTTAATACGACGACTAATCAAAACAATAGTGAATCTATCTATGCTTTTCAATTTATCAATATTTCACCAGATAACAATATGGCGCAGCATCATGCTGGTTCGAGAGCTGTTGCTGATTTAGATGGCAAGTGTTACTTCGGTGGATACGATCTTATTATGCCTACAGCATATTATTATAATGATAAGTCAAAGGGCGGAATTTGGGAGCCCGGTGATACGCGTAAGCTAGGTAGTATAAGATATGATTTTACACTTCCGGATGGACGAGTACCTAAAATTACCTGGACGGGGCAGCAGGATGAGCTGGAGCCACATACCAAAAAATTTGAAGATATACGCACACAAGGAATGCAAAATTTTTGGTATTCGGGTGGGTTGATTTACTATCTTCGACTGGCTGACATTATTCTTTGTAAGGCCGAATGCCTGAACGAACTGGGGCGAACAGAGGAGGCCGTGCAGCTTATTAACAATACCGTTAGGAAACGTGCATTTAAGGGCAATATACCTGCGGAATATCGTTGGACAGGGCTAGGGAAGGAACAATTGCGCGAGTCGATTATGGATGAGCGGATGCGTGAACTGGGTTTTGAGGGATGGCGGAGGATGGATTTGATCCGAACAGGAAACTTAGTGAAGTACGTTTCACAACGCAATCCATGGGCGAAGGAAAGCGGTTCTATAAAGGAGTTCCACAATCGTTACCCAATTCCGGAATCAGAAATAAAACAAAATGATCAGATCAATGAATCAGATCAAAATCCCGGATATCAGTAATTAAAAGCTGTCTTGGAATAAAAAAAGGTCGGATTATATTCGACCTTTTTTTGTGCATTTTCTAGGGGAAAAATATATGCTATGTACCTATAGTGATAAAATAATCCATCAATACCGTCAGATCGTTCATTCTAGGCGCAAGTATAATTGGATAAATTTGAATTAACAGGATTGTGTTAATTTCCTATTTGAAATAACAAGATAATAACCAATTTTGAGCTTTTCATCTGAGCGCTGTGAGCAATCAATAGGTAGCTTAATGGGAAGGATTTATGACCAATGAAATAACCAATTAACAAATTATGAAGCCAATTTATTATTATTTGAGTTGTATTTGTCTTCTTATGTTACTTCAGATACAATCTCGGCATCTGTTTGCGCAAACAAACAAGTTTACGCTTACAGGTTCCGTCTCTGATACACTAGGAAGACAGATAGAAGGTGTCAGTGTCAGTATCAAAGGAACTGGCGGGAGACAGACCCGAACCGATCAAAATGGTAATTTTGTTCTGGAGGTAAACGTAGGATCAGCCTTAACTTTTTCCTTTGTCGGCTACACAAGTGTTACTGTGGAAGTGAAGGACCGTAACCCCGTGAATGTTGTGCTGGTCGCTAGTGCCAGAGAGGTTGATGAAGTCGTTGTTACGGCCTTTAGTCAGAAGCAGCGCAAGGAAGCAGTTGTGGGATCGGTAACGTCGGTAGAACCGGGGAAGCTCAAGATCCCAGCAAGTAACCTTACCAATGCGCTTGCTGGCCAGATTGCGGGAGTCATTGGTTTCCAACGGTCCGGGCAACCCGGACAAGATAATTCGCAATTTTTTATTCGAGGTGTCACGACGTTCGGATACCGTACGGAACCCCTGATTCTAATTGATAACGTTGAATTATCAACAAATGATTTGGCACGCCTTAATGTAGACGATATAGCCAGTTTTGTCATTCTCAAAGATGCAAGTGCAACTGCACTTTATGGGGCAAGAGGAGCAAACGGAGTTATTTTAGTCAGTACAAAAGAAGGAAAGGAAGGTCGCGCGAAGATTAATTTCCGTTCGGAGCTTTCCTTATCACAATCTGCGCGCACTATTAAATTGAGTGATCCTCTGAATTATATGCGTCTTTACAACGAAGCATCGCTTACCAGGGATCCTTCATTGCCCTTACCTTTTACTCCGACTAAGATCAGTAATACAGCAGCAACGATGAGCGGTGCTGAGGGAAGTAATCCCTTTGTTTATCCGGCTGTGGATTGGCTGGATATGCTATTTAAGAAAAACGCAATGACTCATCGCAACAATATCAGTGTGAGCGGCGGTGGAAATGTCGCCCGATATTTTATAGCTGGTAGTTATAATCAGGATTATGGTGTACTTAAGACTGACGTAAGAAACAATAACAAGAATAATGTTAATTTTAAAAATTATCAGCTTCGGTCAAATGTCAATGTAAACCTCACGAAAACGACAGAACTAATTGTCCGTCTTTCTGGTAATTTTAGTGAATATAAAGGGCCAATTACTGCCGATGGATCTTTTGCATCGGATTTATATAATGTAGCTATGCATACAAGCCCCGTGTTGTTTCCTGCATTCTACGAACCGGACGAAGCCAATATGAACACGAAACATATCTTATTCGGAAACAATGGGACAGCGGGCGGTACCAATGACAATAGCATCTTGTACAACAATCCATATGCCCATTTACTACGCGGTCAAAAAAGATCTTCCGAATCCAGGCTCTCTGCGCAATTTGAATTGAATCAGAATCTGCAATTTTTGACGGAAGGGTTGAAATTTAGGGGGCTATTTAACACAAATAGATATTCTTACTTTGACTCCCAATTGGCATATAATCCATTCTATTACAATATTAATACGTATGATGACCAAAGCAATACCTATAGTCTGTTGTGGTTGAATCCCAGGCCTACTGGTAATAATGTTGCTACGGAATATTTAAATTATAACAGGGGAGAGCCCAATGCAAATACATTTATGTATCTGCAAACAGCTTTGGATTACAGCCGCACTTTTGGGGCACATGGAATAAGTTCAACCCTGATAGGGACAATGCAAGAAACGGTATATTCGAGTTCCAAGGACCCAAAAACAGGTCAATATACCTTACCGTATTCACTGCCATTCAGAAATATGGGGCTGGCGGGGCGCTTGACATACTCCTATAAAAACAGATATTTTACAGAATTCAATTTCGGATATAATGGGTCTGAACGCTTTTCTAAAGAACATCGATTTGGATTCTTTCCCACAATTGGTGCCTCATGGGTGGTATCAAATGAAGATTTCTGGAATAAAGAAGGGCTGTTCAATAAGTTGAAAATTCGGGCGAGCCACGGCTTGGTCGGAAATGATGCCATTGGAAATCAACGTTTCTTTTACTTATCCGATGTTGAGCTTGCAAATGGGCCTAACTGGGCCCAATTTGGATTCGCCAATCAATATGAACGAAAAGGTGTTTTTATCCGGAGCTACCAAAATAACAACATTACCTGGGAGACTTCCCGTCAGACAAATTTGGCCGTTGAAGCCAGCTTATTTAAGGGGCTGAATATTATTGCGGAAGTCTATAAAAACCACAGGTATGATATTTTGAGGGACCGTTATATCCCATCAACTGAGGGCCTCGAATCTACAGTAAGTACAAATTTGGGGAAGGTAGATTCCAAGGGTATTGATATTTCGGCGGATTATTCCAAAAGTTTTAGTAATGGGCTATGGGCCTCATTCCGTGGTAACTTTACTTTTGCCAGAAACAAATACAGTTACCTTGAGGAACCAAATTACGCCGAAAAATGGCGCCAATTTATTGGACAGCCAATAAGCAGGCAGTACGGATATATCGCCGAACGTCTTTTTGTTGATGATCAGGAGGCTGCGAGCTCTCCGCTGCAGTCCATGAAAGTGCAGGATGAGTGGGGAAATACAATTCAGGGGATCTTGCCTCAAGGTGGTGATATAAAGTATCGTGATATGAACGGTGATGGTGTTGTTGATAACTTGGATATGGTCTTTATGGGGTATCCGACAACTCCTGAAGTAGTGTATGGTTTTGGTTTCTCCACCGGATATAAGGGCTTTGATTTCTCCGCGTTCTTTCAAGGACAGACCCGCGTTTCCCTTTTTATAGATCCTTGGCGTACGAGCCCGTTTGTACAGAGTCCACAAAAGTATATTTATGGTAACACCCAGGTATTGCAAGAGTTTGCAGATAGTCACTGGTCAGAGGAAAATCAAAACCTATATGCGCAGTATCCGAGGCTCGGTACCAATGTAACTTCTATCGCCAACAATTTACAGACCAGTAGCTGGTGGCTGCGTGACGCTAGTTTTCTTCGACTAAAATCAGTGGAGATCGGTTATTCGCTACCTTCTAAAGCTGCGCAGAAATTAAAAATGGAAAGCTTTAGGATCTATATCAGTGGTCTCAACCTATATACCTTCAGCTCATTTAAACTATGGGATCCAGAACAGGGAGGAAATGGCTTCGCTTATCCGTTACAGCGTGTCTTCAATATGGGCATTAATATTAACTTTTAAATCACTTCAGATATTATGAAAAAAATACATCTATCTGTTTTATTTATAGCATTTTCGATGTCCTCTATGTTGACATCATGTTCCAAATACCTGGATATCGTACCGGACAATGTTGGTACTTTGGACTATGCTTTTCGCAACCGGAATGAAGCTGAGAATTATCTTTTCGGCTGCTACTCAACCATGCAGAAATTTTCTGACGTTATTTATAACCCAGGGTTTACCACTTCAGCAGAGATTGTTTATCCCATTCTTGAAACACAATATTTTAATTCGGCTGGATTTAACCTCATTCGAGGCATTCAGACGAGCGGCAACCCGGTGTTAGGTGAATGGGATAACATGTACAAGGCTATTCGACGTTGCAATATCATGTTGGAAAATATTGATAAGCCAATTGACTTAAGAGACGATGAGAAGAAACGATGGATAGCTGAAACTAAATTTCTAAAGGCTTATTACCATTATTACCTCATGAGGACACATGGTCCAATCGTCTTGATAAAAGAGAATAATCCGGTTGATGTAGATATAGCGCAAACTAAAAGAAAACGTGCAACATTGGACGAGTCATTTGACTACGTCATTTCTTTGATGGATGAGGCGATCCCTGATTTACCGGTTACCATTGAAAACAGGGTACAGGAGTTTGGTCGTATCACAAAATTTATGGCCATGTCGATCAAGGCTGAAATGTTGGCAACTGCTGCAAGTCCATTGTTTAACGGTAATCCCGACTATACAAGTTTCAAAGATAAAGATGGAAGATTTCTATTTCCGCAAACCTATGACGTTCAAAAATGGGAAAAAGCTGTAGTTGCATCCCGTGAGGCAATTACCGAATGTGAAAAAGTCGGACTGCATCTGTCTGTGGATCTTCCAACCTCCAATATTCGTAATGTGTCGGATGAATTGAAAAAGATTTTGGCCCTCCAGAATATAATCACCCAGCGCTGGGAGGAAAGTCCGGAACTGATCTGGGGATTGAATTTTGGTTTTTCTTACCAAGCATATACGATGCCTAAATTGACAGGCCGCTCGGTGGGCATGTCCAATAGCTATCCATCCAATTGGGCGGTGCCAATATCAACAACAGAAATTTTCTACACGGAGAATGGGGTTCCGATAAATGAGGACCGAACCTGGGATTATTCTAATCGTCTTGCATTAAAAGCGGGTGATGATAAAAATCGCCACGTTATCCGTTTGGGGTATGAGACGGTCAGTGCGCATTTTAACCGGGAAAGACGCTTTTACTCTTCTATTGGGTTTGACGGAGGGATATGGTTTGGAAACGGGATTTCTGATGAGGAAAATGCATATTATGTTCAGGCTCGGGGTATTACCGGTATAGCGGGCCCCAAAAGCCTGAATGCTCGTAATATCACTGGATATTGGCCCAAAAAGCTGGTCCATTATATGACAGTCATGGACGAAACTTTTACTCCAGCAGATTTTAAAGTGCCGATGATGCGCCTTGCGGGACTTTATTTGTTATACGCCGAATCGCTTAATGAGGTGGGGGCATCACCTTCTGAGGAAGTATATGTATACATTGATAAAGTGCGTGAGCGTGCCGGTTTAGCTCCTGTTCGGCAGGCCTGGGCCAATTTTTCACGTCTACCCGGCAAAGTGCAATCAAAAGACGGCATGCGTCAAATCATACATCAAGAGCGGAGAATAGAACTTGCATTTGAAGGTCAGAGTGGTTGGGATCTGAGAAGATGGAAAGAATTACAGTCTGTATTGAGCAGACCACTTCAAGGTTGGAACATTAACGAGGAAAATCCCGTGAATTACTATAGGCCTGTAAATGTAATAACGCCTGTCTTTGGATTGCGTGATTACCTGTGGCCAATCAATAATACCGCTGTTGTTGTCAATGAAAACCTAACACAAAATCCTTACTGGTAATCTCATGATCTCGTAAGGAGACATTATGGTCAATGTGACAACATTGGAAAAAGATATAAACCGAGCGAATGGGGCTCATTGAAGCGATGAGACAGAATACCTAAAAATATGTAAATAGATGAAAAATAAAGTATTGAAAAGAAGCGGGATGATAGCATATAGCATGTTCATTGTCCTAACATTCCTTACTGTATGGTCATGCAAGAAAAGTGTATCACCCGTTGAGGTGATCTCAGACGATCAGGCCAAGCCCGGCATTGTGACAGATGTACGTGTAGAAAACTTAAATGGCGCTGCACGCATAATTTACAAACTGCCCCAATCACCCAATATTCTTTATGTATTGGCAAAGTATCCTATTCGTGAAGGATATGAGCGCGAATCAAAAACTAGCTTTTATACCGACACAATTTTGGTGGAGGGTTTTGCCAAAGCGGGTGAATATGATGTCACTCTCCATACTGTAAGTCGAGCGAATATAATGTCAGATCCGGTTGTCGTAAAGGTCCAGCCGAAAACACCCAATTACATTTTGGTCAACGAAGGACTTGATATAACGGCAGATTTTGGAGGGGCTAATTTTTATGGGAAAAATCCGGATAAGTCTCCGATATCAGTGCATTTGCTGGCATTTAATCCGAGTAAGAATAAATTTGAGGAAAAGGATCCTGAATATATTAAGGGTGGAATTGTTGATGTCTCACTACGCGGTTTTGAAGCTGTTCCACAGGAATTTGGTGTATATACTACCGATCGGTTTGGCAATAAATCAGAGATTCGCTACAGTAAACTGACGCCACTTTTCGAAACCTTGTTGGACAAGAGTAAATTTTTCGTTTATCGCTTACCCTCTGACGCACCGCTTTGGCCGGGTTGGGAATTACGTTATTTTTTTGACGGCAGTCTGAACGAACCTGGATGGCATACGCAAGACGCTCCTGTGACAGTAGGCACATTCGGAATTGGTCCCTCTGCAAAAATCAGCCGTTTTGTCCTCTGGAATAGGTTGCCAGGTATGTATTCATTTCAAAACCCCAAATCGATTACAATATGGGGTTCCAATGTTGATCAGCCAAAAGATGTGAATTTACCTCGAATTTCATCTCCAGGTGACATTGCCGAGGATTGGGTAAATATGGGCAATTTTATGTATCCAGATCCACCTTCGGGCTTACCGGGTAGCCAAGCAAATGCGAGTGATAATGCTTTTGCTGCTGCCGGAATAAATTTTAGAATGCCTAGCACTGCACCTCCCGTCAAATATATACGATTTTTAGTGAACCAGACCTGGGGCGGATTGGGCTATACAAATGCGATGGAAATTTCATTCTATGGCATTAATCAATAATCTTAAAAATTAAATCATGAAAAGATTACTGTTGTCGTTTGTGATGTTGTCGACCATTTTGGTTCAAATGTCCTGTGATAAATATGCCGATGATTATAAAAATTATTTGGACAATAAAGAAATCGTATACCCTGGCCAAGCGCGTAATCTGCGTTATTATGCAGGACACTTCAGGACCAAACTGGTTTGGAATCCAAGTCCTGATCCCAACATTGCCTATTATATTGTAAACTGGGAGAATGGGAATAAATCTGTACAGGTAGCGGCCAGTACGCATAACCCAATAGATAGTATTCAGGTTGTTATACCTGATTTGACAGAGTATGTTTATAGCTTTTCCATTCGCGCATATGACCGTGATGGGAATGCATCCATAGGTCAACAGATTCAGAATGTAAGGGTATATGGAACAAATTTTCAGTCTTTATTGTTAAATAGATCTCCAAACCGACAAAATCCCTATAGTATAAACGAAGACAATAAGGTCCTGCTGCATTTTAATGCTCCTGATACTTTAAATGTCGTGACAGAGATAAGCTATAGTGACAATGCTGGGAAAGAGAAAACTGTCCGCCTTTCGCAAAAACAAAACAGCATAGAGCTTCCAGATTTTAGGTTTGGATCTAGTGTCAGTTACAAGTCCGGTTATCTTGCCGAAGATAATGGCATCGACACTATTTTCGTATTGGCAAGTGAAGTTTACCCTGAGATACGGCGTTCGATTGCTATTGATAAAACGAAATTCCACGAATTTAATCTTCCTAATGATGCCGGGCCTGATTGGGGATGGGTAATTACCAATCTTTGGGACAACAACTTTGGTGAACCGGGCTATCACACGCCGGGTAGGGATTTGCCACTTTCTTTTACTTTGGATATGGGCGAACAGTATGAGTTATCCCGTTTGAAAGTTTGGCAGCGCCTTTCGGGTTTATATAACTATGGCAATCCCAAACGCTTTGAAGTATGGGGAAGCAACAATCCGTCAAGTGATGGAAGCTGGGGATCCTGGACAAAACTTGCAGACTTTATGACCAGGAAACCTTCTGGTCTTCCTGTAGGCTCTGTAAGTGATGAAGACAGGAAAGTTGCAGAACAAGGAGATGACTATACATTTCCAAATGAAATCCAGCCTTTCAGGTATCTCCGATTTAGGGTTCTAGAAACATGGGGCGGAACTAATTATGTGCATATTCTCGAAATTACCCCATTTAGGAAAGAGTAATTAATTCTTCGGATGATAGCAATATAATTGAAAAAAGTATTTGATCGATTAATTTATAAAAATAGAGAACGATCCATTTAACCGATGGAAAGAAGCTAAAGATGAAAAAGAATATTATAGTATTAATGCTACTTTGCCTTTGTGCAAAGGTGCATTGTAAGATGCCGGAAGACGTTAAAAATGATGTGATATCGTGGATGATCCCAAATGGAAAACTGCTTTTTAATTTGAAAACTGGAACGGTCGATTATAGCTATGAAAATGGTGTTAGTTTACAAAATACAATAGCCTATGTTGATCTCCTATCTAAAGGATTAAAAACCAGTTCATCATTGCCCGTACATAAAATCTCCCAGCAAGCGATCAGCAATAGCTGGGGTAGTGGCAGACGTCTAATTTTCACACATAGTGATAGCGATGGATTGTCCCTAAGGCAAATATTTGAAGTATATCAAGGTAAACAACATCTACAGGTCAGCTTGGAAGTAAGCAAAAATGGGCAAATATTGGAAACGCGCAATATTAGTCCGTTATGTACAATGAGTTCATCTGGTGGCAAGTCAATATTTCCTTGGGCCAAGCCCATGCTAGTCGATCTACCCTTTGACAACGATAACTGGGGCAAATTACTTCCCCAGATCTGGCCAAGTAATGAAAAAGTGCTGGATGGGGTCAGCCATGAGCTCACTATGATTTACGATGCAGAGACATATAAAGGTCTTGTTGTGGGAAGTCTTGAACATGAATTTTGGAAGACGGGAATTCGTTATCTAACGGGGAAGGATGAAGGCGAGCTCGATAATTTTATTGTATTTGGAGGAGCTGCTAGGCCAGATAATCCCTTATTGCCAGCAAATTTCGGTGGTAATGACGGCACACATGATGTTATGCCCCATGGGACAATGTTGGCTAAAGAGTTACGGTCTCCATTAATCTTTATTGAATCGTCCAATGATTTTCGGCTATCCAATATAAATTTTGGGAAAGCTGAGGTACAGTTGAATGGCAGTTTACAATGGAAGGGGAATGCACCGATGTACTGGAATAGCTTTAGTGTCGAGGGCGTACTTGGTCATGAGGGCGTAATGATGCCGCAGGGCGTTTATCAGACCATTGACTTTATCAAAGGAATGGATCAATGGAATAAAGAGGGAAGGCCGGTTATTAGTATCGATTCGTATGATCAAGGAATTTATTCGACTGAAGTATTAAAAAAGATAGGAGATTATGCCCGGAGTGCAGGACAGGAAATAGGATTTTACTGTAGCCCATTTTCGCTTTGGACATGGAGTAATAATATTGAGAATGCTTTATTGCCGGGGACTAAAGTTCCACTAAGAGAAGTTATTCTGCGCGATGATAAAAATCGCCCAATTCCATTTAAAGATGGCGAATGGGGGGCGTATCCAATGGACCCTACTCATCCGGCAACAAGGATGTCGATGATCAACCAAATAGAAAAAGCACATACCATTGGTGCGAAATTTATTAAGATTGATTTCCTGACAGCAGGATCTCTAGAAGCTGTAAAATGGTATGACCCCAAGGTAAGGAGCGGTATGCAGGCGTATAATTATGGTATGAAACTCTTTAAGCATCTGGCTGATTCTATCATGGGAAATGATGTTTTTATTAGTATGGCTATTTCACCGATGTTTCCACATCAATATGCACATACAAGATTTGTTTCCACTGATGTCCATTCCCACCTTCGTGATAGTCAACCGGGTTTTGCACATTATGGAAGTACCGCCGCATCGATGATAACTGCCTCCCATATGGGGTGGGTGCAGGGAACATTGTGGCCATATACAAACATGGACAACCTGGTCATGCGTAAGTTTCAAAAACATCCTGATTTAAATGAGAATGAGGTAAAGGCACGGTTGATCTCGCTTATCACCATGGGAAGTATCTTAGGAGATGGTTCAGATTACCGCGACCAATTGTCTTCCGAAAGAGCAAAGAAATACCTCAATAATTCTGCCGTTACAAATTTTTTTGCAGCTCCGAAAGCTTTTATGCCATTAAAATTATCTGTGGGTGAGAGCATGGATCAACAGCTTAGCTTTTACCTTAAAGATAAAGACCTGCTTGTTTCTGCTTTTAATTTTGATGAGGAGAGGCCGTTTGAAGCAGTATTTGATCGAAAAAAAATTGGACTAGAAAGCGGGAATTATGAGATTATAGATTTTTTTACAGGAACGAGGATTGGAAAAGTAGATGAGAAGGAACAGTCGTTTTCACTTCATGTAAATGTCCGTGACGCCTTACTTTGCAAATTGCAAAAAGTAAAATAATATAGATATCTCTTTCTCAAATATTAATTTCGGTTCTAGGCCTAATTTTAGACAAAATTAGGCCTAACGCTGTGCGCCCGGCATGGGCGATAACTCTAGGGTGCAAGTCCCGGACATGCCATTACAGTTGGAAATATTAGCCGAATGCAAGGGTGTCCTTCGCGAGGTGGAATCTGAAGGAAGCGCTAGGCAAATTCTCGGTCTGACGGACAGAAACTACATATAAGGCCTAAGTTGCTGGAAGAGGTAAAGCTTGCAGTGAGAAGTAGCAGATTTAATTTCAGTTCTTCAAGACTTCCCGCGCATTCCATGACGAGTGCAGAATGCAATCGCAGAAATTTTTTCTTTTAAAATTGGGGATCATAAAAGCGCAGACATCGGCCTTGATATAGATCTTTGCTGCCATAATGGGGCGTCAGTCCCAGATCATGCAAGGAAGCTACATTGAGCAATTCGGAATCATGCGCCAGGTTTTTCGTTGTGCATTTAGCGATGAAAATAGAAATACACGGCGTTCATTGTTTAAAGGCTGCTCTGAATTAGTCGGTGCTAGGGCTCCTATTAGGATAGATTGTAGAGCAAATAAAGAAGGGCAATATTTCTTTTTTGACCTAAACATGAAACCCAATATGACTGAAGCCTCGCAGTTCTGACACCGTTCTTTTATCATACTTTTCCAAAAGGCGGTCGATTGCTTCTTTGGTAAAGTTCTTAATCTTTATTCTGTCATTCAGATTATCAGGATGTGTGCGGTGTGTGTTCACAGAAATAGTCACACAGATTTCGTCTTGAGCTCGTATTAATGTTTGTAATAACTTTTCTTCTGACATAGTTTTTGAAATAAGTTAATAAATATATATAATGCAATAACTCCTTATTTTGCTGATCGATCCAATGGCTATTTAACCCAACTGTTTTTAGATGAAATAACCTTGGATGATTTTATTGGATTATAGTCCGATGAACTTAAAAGGTTCTACTTTCTTAAGGTGCGCATTGCTCAATCCAGTATAGGTTTTGTTTTGCTCCACATCAAGTTTAAGAACTTTACCTTTCTCGCTCAGATCCAGATCTTTTAGATTTATCCAGAAAGTTCCTGGAGTGGTCACTGTTTCAAAATAGTATACCAAATCTTTGTGATCCGCTACAGAACGCCATCTTGTAGACGAGATATTAGGCTCCTCCTTGGAAGAAATGCCATAGGGAACAGAACAATTTCGAATCACGCTAAAGACACTGGCAATCGATGTCCTCACATCATCGGTCTGAGGAATCGCATCGATATAAAAGGATGCCCGCACAAATCGGTCTGCAGCACGGTTTGTCCCAGGGAGCATGATGGTACCGGGAATTCCCCGCCAATAATTATTGAGTGCCAGCTGCTCATCAAAAACTGGCGAGTTCGTCATAACGACATATTTCGGATCATGGTGTATCACGAGCCGGCCATTGATGTATTCAAATATGGCATTATCACCAGATTTATCAGATAGTGACAGATGAAGTGTTGTAAATCGTTCAGTGCCTGGGATATAGTCGCTTACTAAGGCGAATGATTCTCTTCTAAGTGCCGCTACGGCTTCCGCGACCGAACCATAATTGTCCAGCACATACTGTGCCCATGCCGCAATACTCAGCCCGGGCTTCTGTCCTTTTGGATCGAATTTGGGATATTGGGATTCGGCGAGCCACAGCACATTGGCAACAAGACCGGCCTCATTCAGACCATCTGTTGTAGCCATGTCCCAGGCGCTAGCAATGACACTTCCATATTTCGAAGTCCATTTGACAGAACTGGGGCCAACTTCGCCATTCCGTTGCATCCCCTTTGGAAATACCCATAAATTAACGGGTATTTCATCCCGCCAGTCCATACTCCTTGCGGTGAGCACGGTTTGATTGGGGCCTTTATATACAACCCTTGTGCATGCATCGGTTTTGCGATATACAAAGCAAAACAGAAATAGCAAAACAATAAAGCATCTTTTCATTTTTTATAAGTTTTGTGTTTAAAAATATTTACCTTCTGTAATTCATATAATTTATTGTTTCACACAGCGTATTTGATATGCTGTATTTGCCTCAGCTTGGCCAATATTAATTCCATAGCCAACGTCACCTGCGGCTCCGGTAAGGTGTAGTTCGCGATAACCGCCATCTGTTCCGCTCAATAAATAGTTGCCTTCACGGCCAATTGTCGGTCCGGGTGTGTTTTCGTTGTGATATGCACCGGCATATACGTAGGCTCATTAAACACAAATTAAGAGTTAGGCTTTGGCTTTAAAGTATACTCTATTTTTGTTAATAAGCAATAAATAATTATGAAAAAGAACCGCTATTTGTCAATAAAGAAAACCGACATTTTTGTAATAAACCTTTTATTGTCGTTTTTTGTTTTCGAACTAAATAAAATTAAATTTGATTTAATTTAATGCACTTTGAACAACAACAAAGCCGTAGCTTCATTGAAGGCATGTCAGAAAAAATCCAATAATTGGAAGAATAAGCTTTGAACGTTTTAAAGAGTATGAGAAGCTTTAGCATTTCCGGATACCGTCAAGGTATATGAGGATAAATTCAATGCGAAGGTGTCCGACTAGCCGAAACTAAATAACGTGTCCCTAGGTAGGGAGACGTTATTAAAGATCTATGTTTCTTAGGCTTCGCGCACATAGAGTGGCGATACTGAGTATTTATTTCTAGTTTTTATTTATTCCAATTGAATATCGAATTCGTCAAAAGATTCTTTGCGCCAGGCCATGTCCTGTGTGGAGGTTGAAAGTGCAAATAAAGGCGAGAACGTTTTTACTTTTACGGTTTTGCCATCCGGAAGAAATTCAAGGACCCGTAACCAGCCATCGCCTCCGCTGCCCTGATGTCCGCCGCCCAGTGCCTGGGCATTAAAGGTCATTTGGTTTACCTTTTTGTCAGCGGAATTTTTGTCAATGCGAAAACCGATGTGCTTTTTTATATCATTGGCAGCGCCGATATGGCCCGAAAATACCAGCGCTATGTTTTTGGAAGGTTGGACTAGTTTTTTCCAGACGGATTTGCCATAGTTGGCGTCATCAAGATCATATTTTTCTTTTTCAATATGCTCGTTTTTATAATTTAAATAAGAATGTGTTAAAAGGACGACTTGATGATTGCTGTATGCTGGTCGGTTAATTATTGATCTGGCCCATCCCAATACCGTGTCTCTTGGAGCAAATTCTAACGATAGAAAAAGAAAATTTTGTCCATGTGGCGAGCGCCATTCGTAGCTTGCATTTTCTAAACTCGGATCGCCGTATATGTTTTCGGTGACATCCCGCAGCAGCTCCAGGTTTTTGCTGTTTTTGTCTGAAGGGAAATAACGTGGAAAATGGGTGGTTTTTGGCTTGTGCGTATAGCTGAATATATTATAATCGTGGTTTCCTGTCGCTGTAATATAGGGTATTTTTCCGTCTAATTTAGCAAAAGCTTTTGCTGCGGCTTCCCATTGCTGTTTTCCGGTTTGGTCCATTTTTGCCCGGTTAGGATTAATGATATCATCATGTTCCACTAGATCACCGGTACAGAGCACGATTTTTATATTCATTCTTTCCTGATGCTCAACAATCCAGTTCATCATGATATCCAAAATAGGTTGATTCCGCTTGAACTTTGTATAGTTCTGTATATCCGGAAGCAGTACCATGGACCATGATTTTTGGTCGCTCAGCGTCGGCTGCTGAAAATGATTGCCTGTTGACTGACTTTTTGCTGCTGTTATAAAATACCCCAGGTAAAAGAATAGCAGACTGTTTTTGATGATGGTTCTCATTGTGAAAAAAATTAAATCTAGAATTTTTATATGATTTACACCTAGCTGAATTTAGCTTGTATTTTTTTGTTTAAAAATCTTTTTTTCTCTCTACAAGATGAAAGGTGTATGGTAGTTCGGTTTATGAGCTAACATTGTTGTCTTATGCTTCCTTATCGAATAATAGCTGCGATTTTCCATTGGCAATTCATGTTAATTTGATATTAAATTATCTTTAAATATGTTTATTTTTATGTTTAAATATGTTTAAATATATTAAATTTGTTTGTATTTTATTTTTTATAATAAATTTTAATGTTTAATATTGTTGAATAACATATACCTAAGTTTCATAATAACCAATTGGATCGGGATAATCTCAGTGGTATGAATAGTAAAATCTATAATTCTTATATAATCAAAATGAATAAAACATTTCGTTTGGCTGCGTTACTATGTGCAATGCCTATAAGCATGGCTTTGGCACAGCAGGCCGCCATGAAGGGTCGTGTCGTTGATGCGCAGGGACATCCGCTAATAGGGGCGACCGTTAAGGTTAAAGGGAGTGCTGCCGGTCCTTCGGCTGTGTTGGACAATGGTGAATTTAGTTTAAACGTAAAAAATGGGGATACAATAATTGTCACCATGCTCGGGTATGCACAGCGGGAGGTTGTTTATCAGGGGCAGGCTAGTTTAGCTATTGTACTGGAGGGAAGTGCGACCAACATCGAAGAGGTTGTTGTGGTTGGGTATGGTACACAAAAGAAAGTTAATTTAACGGGGGCTGTTTCTGTTATCGAAAGTGGTCAGCTCGAACGCCGGCCTAATCTTTCGACTTCATCGGCCTTACAGGGGTTGGCTCCGGGTGTGACGGTGACCTCGCAGACTGGCGCTCCGGGTGGCGATGGCGGACAGATCCGGATCCGGGGAATTAATTCTTTTGGAGGTTCTGATTCCTCTCCATTGGTGATTATAGACGGTGTGGCCGGATCGATAGATAATATTGACTACAATCTGATCGAAAGTATCTCTGTGCTCAAAGATGCTGCTTCTTCTGCTATCTATGGTTCGCGGGCTGCCAATGGCGTGATTTTGATTACGACAAAAAGAGGGAAGGACAAGTTGGCTATAGACTATAAGGGTTATATCGGTATGCAGGATCCTACTGCTATCCCTAAGGTAGCCGACGGACTCACGTATATGCGTATGTTTAACGAGGCGAACCGCAATGATGGAAATCAGCCTACTTATACGGATGAGGCCATGGAGGAATATCGCAAATTATATGCCGCTGACCCGGATAATTTTGATTGGCAAAAGGCAATTCTAAAGGGCTCTGGCTTTACACAAAACCATTTCTTGAGTCTTTCTGCAAATAGCGGTATTATTCGTGTAGCACCTTCGTTTGGTTATTCCACGCAGGACGGACTCATCAAGAACACGGGGTTTAAACGTTATGTTTTCCGTAATAATATGGACATTACGCCAAGTGATAAATTTTCGGTACGGATGGATCTCTCAGTGACCAATAAAAATAGAAAGCAGATTGCCGGTGAAGGAACGATATGGAATTACTTGGGCCGCATGCCGACGGATTTGCCTATTCGCCATCCCAATGGACTATGGGCTGAGGGTTGGGTAAAAAATAATCCTGTAGCGCAGATCGAAGAGGGCGGGAATAATAATACGAACAACCTGGAATTTATTGGGAATCTATCCCTGAATTATAAACCTACGGAATGGCTTAGCCTCCTGGGGACAATCGCGCCGAGGTATTTAACGAGAAATACGCATCAGTTTACCAAAATGGTAGAAGTATATGATGTAAATGGGGCTTCAGCTGGCTCGGCCAATACGACAACAGATCTTACAGAGCGTTCTTACAGGCAATATTTTGGGAGCTATTTTGTGACGGCAACGGCCGACAGATCTTATGGAGACCATAGTTTTAAAATGATGGTGGGGACCTCCCGGGAGTCTTTTAATGAAAAGTTTTTGATGGGTTACCGCCGGGACTTTATGTATGACACTTATGAGGTTTTAAATGCCGGGGCTGACAATGCAACAAAGAATAATGGCAGTACAATTGATGAGTGGCTGCTGATATCTCAGTTTGGCCGATTGAATTACAGCTTCAAAGATCGCTATTTATTTGAAGCGAACATCAGGCACGACGGAAGTTCCAGATTTGTTAAAAATAACAGATGGTCCACATTTCCATCTTTCTCTGCGGGCTGGCGCCTCAGCGAGGAGCCCTTTATGGAAAGTTTAAAAGGAGCGGTCAATCAGCTTAAATTAAGAGGCTCATGGGGTAAGCTCGGAAATCAGAATATCGGTGATTCTTATTACCCTTTCGCCTCGCAGCTGGCCTTGGGAAGTATATCCATGGGCGGACAATTGTATCCATTGGTATCGCAGAATGAAATGGCTAATGAAAGATTGGTGTGGGAATCTACGACGATGAGTGGGGCAGGGCTCGATGCGGTATTGTTTAAGAATTTTAGCCTGACTTTCGACTGGTATAGCAAGACGACCAATGGGATTTTGCTCAAACTTGATATACCTGCCGTACATGGACTTCCCGGACCGTTTCAGAATGCAGGCAAGGTGCAGAATAAAGGTTGGGAACTTGCTGTTCGTTATGATAAGAAATTTGGGGATTTTAAGCTCGGTTTAGGTGGGAATATAGCTGATGTCAAGAACAAAATCCTGGATATGAGCAATACAACGATGGGGACATTTTTACGTCAGCAGACTGGATATTCGATTAATTCTATTTATGGCTATGTGGCTGATGGTTATTACCAAGATGCGGATGAAATCAAAAACGGTCCTGCCCAGTTCGGAACGCTGCAGCCGGGTGACATTCGTTATAAGGATATCGCGGGAGGATTCGATGGGGCTGGTAACCCGATACCGGATGGCAAAATCAATGAAAGTGATAAACTGATCATTGGTAATACGATTCCACGTTATACCTATGGTGTAAATCTGGATCTGAGTTACAAAGGGCTTCGGCTGAATGCATTTGTGCAGGGAGTGGCCAAAGCGGATGGCTACCTGAGCTCGCATTATGTTGTCCCGCTGGCAATGGCAAGTGCTGTCAAGGAATGGCAGACCGATTACTGGACGGTAGACAATCCGGATGCTGCATTGCCGCGCTTGTCGCATTCTTCGACCAACAATACGCAAAACTCCACTTTCTGGATGCGGAGTGCAGCTTATCTCCGGCTTAAAAATATACAATTGGGGTATGAAATTCCACAGCATCTATTAGCTAAATTGAAATTGAATGGGCTGTTTGTGTATGTTAATGGACAAAATCTCTTTACGAAAACCAATTTCTATAAAGGATATGATCCTGAAATCAATTACAATGCGGGAGCTAGTGAAGGGGTTTCATTGGGAGATGGTAATTTCTATCCGCAGGTAAAAGTGTACACGTTTGGTGTTGATTTTAAATTTTAATGAAAACATGAAGAATCGCATAAAAATATATTTTGGTATAGCGCTGCTGGCTGCAACGGTTAGTAGCTGTAATTTGGATAAAGAACCGCTGAACGGTCCGGCCACGGGTACGTTTCCAAGCAATGAAACGGAAGCTGAGAATGGGTTGTTGGGGGCTTACAAGGCGCTGACCCTCCTGGATGCGAGCAGCACACCGTTTTTGCATGTGCTGGACAATATTACGGATATCGGTTATGCACGTCCGGGTAATAATTATACGCCTGGCATAACCAGCTCCTATACGACTGATAATGCCTTGGCTACGAAACCTTGGACAGCACATTATAAAACACTTGCTCGGGTGCATTTGGTGTTGGATAAATTGCCGGGATTACAAGGAAAGATTCCGCCCGAAAAGTTGAAGCAATTGGATGCAGAGCTCCGTTTTATTCGTGCCTACGTGTATTCGCAATTGATTGAATTGTATGGGGGAGTACCTTTATTGACTAAAAATGTACCTTTAGGAGAGGCGAATATTGCCAAAACGGATGCTGCTGAAATTAGGCAATGGATCATTGAGGAGCTGACCGCTATTGCGGATGCTTTACCTGTTAACCAGTCCGCTTACGGAAAAGTAAGAGCGAGCAGTGTTGCCGCCTATATGTTAAAGGCCCGGGTTGCACTTTATGCGGGTAAATTTGATCTTGCCGCAGCGTCAGCTGATCAGGCGATTAAGCTTTCAAACGGATTGCATGAGCTGACTCCTTTCAATGAAAGCATAAATTATGCTGGCAAGAACCATGTTGCGGGCGAGCCTGATGTGAGCAATATTTTTGGACATGAGGGGTTCAAGAGCAGTAAAGAGTGGATCTGGGTCATGGAATATAATATCAATGTTCCCGGCAATGTGCATAATCAGCAATATTATGCGGCTTCACGCCTTGGTAGAGGGGTGGCTTATTGGGGTCCAACGCAAGATTTCATTGACTCTTTTCAGGCTTCTGACGGTCTTTCGATTACCGAATCTACTGAATATGATGCTTCCAATCCTTTTGCGAATAGGGATCCGAGATTGGATATGTATTGTGTGCGGCCCGGATCTCGATTTCTTGGCTATCAATTTGAAATGAACAGCTCGTTTAAAAATGTGTCAAATTATTGGCCTGTTTTAAACGGGACCAGCGATAAGCCGGCCGTTGTGGCTAATGCAGACCAGTCTAATGCTGCCCGGTCATATAGCGGTTATTTGTGGCGGAAACATGTGGATATCAAAGATTTTGCAACGACTTCCGTCAATGGGCAAAGTGATCTGAATATCGGGCTTTTTAGGTATGCAGAATTGCTTTTGATCTATGCAGAAGCTAAAATAGAAGCGAATAAGATTGATAATTCGGTGTACGATGCCATCAATCAGATACGTCTTCGGGCGCATATGCCGGTACTTAAAGCCGGTCTTAGTCAGGCCGAATTAAGGAAAGCACTCCGTTATGAGCGTAAGGTCGAACTCGCTAGCGACGGCTTCAGGTGGTATGATCTGCGCCGCTGGGGAATTGCCAATCAGATTTTGAATGGTAATCTTTATCTTAACCGCGATGCAAATAAGTGGACTTCGGCAGTCCTGACCAAAATCGACGATAACGCTTCGCCGGTTTACAATACAGCGTTGGCGAATAAGGTTTTTGGTGTTCAGAATGTTATTTTTAAAATAAATAAGGATGAACTTTGGCCGATACCCGAAAGCGAAATTGTGATGGTCCCGAATCTGAAACAAAATCCTGGATACTAAAAGCGCTGTTCAAAAAGAAGGCCTCTAGCTGTTTAAACCTAAAGGCCTTCTTCCTGGTCAAGCAATGATTACTTTTACGCCGAGTTCCTCTATATTTTTGACATCACTTTCGGAGACTTTATTGTCGGTGATGATATAATGGATGTCTTCAATGTTGCATACCTTTCCGAGCCCTCTCTTTCCAAATTTGCTGCTGTCTGCCAGTACAATGACAGTTTGAGATGTTTCAAGCATTTTTTGGTTAAGGGTTGCTTCGGAAAGATTACTGATTGAAATGCCGAATTCGATATCTATACCATCCACGCCAAGAAAAAGAAGACTGCAGCTTACTTCGTCGAGCAATCTTGATGCATAGTGACCGGCTACCGAGGATGAATTTGGCCTGATCAGCCCGCCCAGCTGTAAGACTTCGATGTTTTTCTTGTTGCTAAGTTCGAGTCCGACTTTAAGCGCAGGAGTGATCACTGTCAGATGCTGTGTAGCTTCTAGATTTTTTGCCAGGGCATAGGCAGTGGTGCCGGAGCCGATCATGATCGAGTCGTTGTTTTTGATCAGTTTAATCGCAGCTTTGGCTATTCGTTCTTTATCATCGCTATTGATGGATTCTTTTTCCATGATATGGCGATCTCCCGCATAGGGATTGTAGGCAGAAGCGCCACCTTTTGTGCGAAATAAAAGGTTTTTATCTTCTAAAAGTTTAAGATCCTTACGAATCGTTACGCTGGAGACTTCCATTGCTCTGCTTAACCAATCGATGGAAATTTTTCCTTTTTCTTTAAGTTTCTTGAGTATGAATTCGTGTCGCTCTGTTATACTTTTCATAATGCTACAAGTTTATTGGCAAATATACTGTGTTGAAAATTAAACTTCAAGCTTCTAAATGTTAAATTATCTTTTTTTTTATTTAAAAATGTTTTATTTTGCTTTTTTTGTTATAAATTTGATTAATCAAAATAAAAGAAAAAAACCACAATCTATTTATGTCCAAGTTTGTCCTTCCGATTGCTCCGCTGTATAGGCGTTGGTTAATTATTCTCGTTATATTTTTGGCAATTGTCTTCAATTATTATGATCGCCAGATTGTGTCTATCTTAAAACCTATGCTAAAAGCGGAGTATGGTCTTGGGGACGATGGCTATGCATTGGTTATTAATGTTTTTACTTTGTTCTATGCGCTTATGTATCCGGTCTCCGGTTGGCTTGTGGATCGGTTTGGCGAACGACGGGTGATGTTAATCGGTATTCTGGGTTGGTCTCTTGCTTGTTTTGGTGGTGGATTTTCGCGCACCTTTGGTTCTTTTCTTTTTTTTCGTGGATTGCTGGGCGCTTCCGAACCTGCTAATTTCCCCGCGCAATTAAAGGTAATTACGGTCTGGTTTTCGGGCAAGATGCGGGCTACTGCCAATAGCCTTTGCATAGCCGGCAGTTCAATAGGGGCTATCATTGCCCCGCCGATGGTTGCCTGGCTGGCAATTTCCTACAATTTTCATACGGTCTTTATTGTAGCGGGCGTAATTGGCCTGGTGATCGCCTTGCTGTGGTTTGTGATTTACATTGAACCACCCGCTGCCATCGCTGAGGAAAATACGGTTGAACCTAAACAATCGTCCTCGGCCTTTACCTGGAGGCAACTGTGGGGCAGAAAGTCGTTGTGGGGGATTCTGTTGATCCGATTCGTAAGTGATCCAGTTTGGTATTTTTGTTTGTTTTGGTTGCCAGGTTATCTTCAGGAAGAATCGGGCTTGACCTTGGCTCAGATTGGAATGTTTGGCTGGATACCATTTCTGTTGGCAGATTTAGGTGCTATCGGGACATCGGCTTGGTCTGATAGACTGGTAAGGAGAGGGAAAGACCCACTTCTGGCACGCAAGATTATGTTAACCGCAGTGGCGCTGCTGGCTCCGCTCTGTTGCCTCACCACTTATATTGCTAATCCTTATCTTACGTTGCTCATTTTTGGATTAGTGGCTATAGCGTGTCTGAGTTGGTTGTTTACGGTCAGTGTGGTGATTGCTGAGGCATTTCCTGTGGCTAATGTTGCCTCTGTTTTGGGTATTGCTGGCGGTTTTGGTGCCCTGGGGGCGGTCCTGTTTAATTATTTCGTCGGACAGATGCTGGGTTCGGTAGGTGCGGGCACCGTATTTATAATCATGGCATTTATGCATCCTTTAGCGGTATTGATCCTATGGACAATGGTAAAAAAAGAGCTTCCCGTGGTCGCGGAGCAGCAGCGGGCCGAATCGTTGGTCGTATAAAATTCCTTGACGTTCGTCTTTGTTTGTGTTTAACGTATTTATGTAGTTTGTGAAATAAATTTTTATAGAAATGAACAGTATGAAAAAGATTAGTGAACCTGCAAGAGAGGTTCCGGTAAGAATGGAGGTCGATGTATTGGTTGTCGGTGCAGGACCTGCAGGTATTATTGCGGCGCAGGCTGCGGCTTCGGATGGTCTGAAAGTGGCTTTGATTGACAACAGAAGTTTTGTTGGTGGCAATATGACGATCGGTCTACCAATTTTGGGCTTTCTTGGGCAAAAGGGGAATCAGATCATCAAGGGTCTTCCACAGCGTTTTATCGATAGGTTGAAAGCTGTGGATGCGGCATCGGAACACCGTCCTTGTCCATTGCACATGAGTCTTACGTTGGTAGAACCCGAAGCGGTTAAAAATATTGGTTTAAAAGTTCTGGAAGAGGCAGGAGTAGAAGTCCTGCTGTATGTTTTTTCGGCAGGCGTGGTGATGGAGGGCGATGTGCTCAAAGGAGTGTTCATTGAAAGCAAATCCGGCCGGGAAGTAATTCTCGCAAAGACAATCATCGATTGTACAGGTGATGCCGATGTGGCCTTTAGGGCAGGGGTTGCCTGTGAGCAGGGGAATGAAACTGGTGGGGCGCAGCCACCGACACTGATGTTTTGCATGGGGGGTGTTGATACCGAAAAACTGCGTATGTCCATTGCCGAAGAACCCCGGACGTATCTGACGGATTTTATTCCCGCTGAATATTTTGGGCAGAATAACCAGTTTATCGTCGTTGGATTACGCAGCGTGATGGAGAAAGCGAGATTGGCGGGGTACCATTTGCCTGTTGAGCGCACGATATTAATCACAGGGCTCCGAGAAGGAGAGGTGTGGGTCAATATGTCCCGCGTGAATGGGGTGGACGGCACAAATCCGGCCAGTCTGACATTTGGAGAAATAGAAGGGCGCAAACAGGTCGAAGAGATTCAGCGCTATTTAGTGGAATTCGTTCCAGGATTCGAGCAGGCTAAATTTACTAAAATGGCTCCCTTTCTGGGAATTCGGGAGACTAGGCGTATTGTAGGCCAATATGTGCTTACGGCCGATGATATTTTAGCATGTACCCGTTTTGACGATGCTATTGCAGTAGCGAGCTACCCGCTCGATATCCATCATCCTGAAGGGGGAGGCTGTACCTTGACCTGGTGTGGGGACAGTTATGATATTCCATATCGTTCGTTGTTGCCTACACATATTAAAAACCTATTGGTGGCAGGGCGATCTATTTCTACGACGCATGAGGCGATGTCTGCGATTCGTGTAATGGCTCCTTGTATGGCCATGGGGGAGGCTGCCGGACGTGCTGCTAAAATCGCGGTTCGTAAAGGTGTTTCTCCCGCTGAAATCAATGTTGATGAGCTTCGTAGGGAACTGATTGCCGAAGGGGCATATCTTGGTGAAAATGAAACGGTCGTCTGATATGATAAGGGATACTAACAAGGATCTGCTAGGTCGAAGAGGTTTTTTGCAAAAGTTTGGGGCGGCTGCGCTTGTGTCGCTGCTACCCTTGGACGATACTGTTGCCAGTGGGTTTGTCAAAAAAGATAATCTTCGTGTCTTGACCTGTAATATACGGGTAGATCTCGAAGAGGACGCGGCAAAGGGATTGGGCTGGCAGCAACGACGGGCGGCATGTCTGGAAGTGATCAAGCGACAGCGGCCAGATATCATCGGTTTTCAGGAAGTCCTGTATAATCAATTTATAGCTATTAAAGATGCGATGCCGGAATATGTTGCGCTGGGATTCGATGGCCCGGAAATGGACGCCATCAAAACGGGATATCATGGTATTGCAAAAAATCCAGTTTTATTTTCCAAAAAGCGGTTTGAGCTGTTGGCAGCTGGTACATATTGGCTATCCGAGACACCGTTGATAGGTGGAAGTGTTTCTTGGGGCTCAGCACGCGCCCGTAATGCCTGTTGGATACGGTTGTACGACCGCTATAGTAAAAAGGAGTTTCGCCTAGTGAATCTTCATCTGGATCATGTCAATGCCGAAGCAAAACTGAAGCAGATAGCGGTGGTACTGGATGAGTCTGCGCAATATGCCGATGGATTTGTGCAGGTCATGACCGGCGATTTTAATGTTGGCCCCGACAGCCAGGTGCACCAGAATGTGCTGTCAGCAGGCTGGAAAGATACTTTTATTGAACTGCATGGTGCGAAAGATTTTGGTGGTACGACCCATGGATTTAAAGGTGAGCAGTATGAGAAGAAGGACCGGGCAAAAAAAATCGACTTTATATTTACCAAAGGTCCGGTTGTTCCTAAAGCATCAGTCATTATCAAAGACAATGTTAAGGGGATTTACCCGAGTGATCATTATTTTTTGTTTGCTGAACTTGAATTATAAATAGGCACAGCAATTTTAAAAGAGCAATATGTTTAATATTGCTTTTTTTTGTTTAATAATTTTTTATTTAATGTTATTTTATGTTTTATTTTGTTTTATTTTGTTAATTTAGTGCTGTAAAGTAACCAATATTCAAAAAAACTAAATTATGGTACACATACTTGGGAAATGGGGAATTCCTTCAAATTTAAAATGGGGTTATCTGGGTATCCTCCTTTTTATGATGGGCGATGGTGTTGAACAGGGCTGGTTGAGTCCCTATCTAATAGCGCATGGAATGAATATACAGCAGTCAGCTAGTTTATTTACGGTTTATGGAGTGACAATTGCCATATCTTCTTGGTTTTCGGGTGTACTTGCCGAAAATTACGGCCCGCGCAGATCCATGGTGATGGGCTTACTGCTTTATATGATCGGTACAATCGGTTTTGTCGGACTTGGGATGCAAAAGCTTGATTTTACTTTCATGCTGTTATTTTATGCCATTCGTGGTTTCGGTTATCCGCTGTTTGCTTATTCCTTTATGGTCTGGATTACCTATCGTACACCTCAATCGATGTTAGGGCGTGCTGTAGGCTGGTTTTGGTTTGTTTTTACGGGGGGATTGAACGTACTCGGTGCTTACTATTCAAGCTGGGCCTTAGATTACATGGGCTACCAGAATACGCTGTGGTCCTCGTTGTTATGGGTCTTGATCGGCGCGTTTTTCGCCTTGGTTTTAAACCGTGACCGATTTGCGGTCCCTCATGCCGGGCAATCGAAATTAAAAGATATGCTGAAAGGACTGACCATTGTGAGGCGCGAACCTAAGGTCTTGTTGGGCGGAATCGTAAGGGTGATCAATACCACGGCACAGTTTGCTTTTCCGGTCTTTCTGCCCATGTATATGGCCCAATATGGTTTTGAGACCAAGGCTTGGTTGCAGATTTGGGGTACCATTTTTACCAGCAATATCGTCTTTAACCTCCTATTTGGATTTGTTGGAGATCGGCTTGGCTGGCGTAACACCATTATGTGGTTTGGAGGGGTAGGCTGTGCGGTTGCAACACTGCTGTTTTATTATTCACCGGCCTGGTTTGGCGGTAATTATTGGCCTGTATTGGCAGCAGGCGTACTATGGGGTGCTTTGCTCGCCGGGTACGTCCCACTGTCGGCACTAGTACCTTCTTTGGTAAAAGAGGAGAAGGGGTCGGCAATGGCGATTCTCAATCTCGGGGCTGGCCTGCCTGTATTTGTAGGTCCGGTTCTGGTTGGGCTGTGCATCGGTACGCTGGGAAGTGAGGGTGTAGTTTGGATGCTGGCGGTCCTTTATTTGTTGAGCGCTTTCTTGACTGCCTTAATCAGACTGCCTGTGCAGCATTCAATTAAAATTGATAGAAATATATAAAATTAAATAGAAGAACGAAAACTATGAAAGTATTATTGACGGCTCCCTATGAGAATGAGAAGGCATTCGGAGAATTGGTGGGTTTGGTTGGCGAAGTTATTTATCGGCCATGGAAACCACATGGCAGAGCCTATAACCCAGCGGAGCTCATTGATCTTTTGCGGGACACGGGAGCGGAGGCCTTGATCGCTGAACATGACGAAATTACTGCGGAGGTGCTTCATGCGAATCCTTCGTTAAAGTTTGTCGGTATTTGCCGCGGCACACCGTCCAATATTGATTTACCTGTAGCCACCAAGCTGGGGATTCCTGTTTTTAATACGCCGGCCCGCAATGCGCAGGCTGTCGCTGAAATGTTTATCGCCAATGTGATTACGCTGATGCGTAATACGCTCCCAGCTGTTGACTGGCTGGAAAATAAAAATTGGGGCGTGGGTGCACATACTTCCTATCTGCAATTTAAAGGAAATGAACTTGCTGGAAAGAAGGTAGGAATGGTTGGTTTTGGTGCAGTGGGCCAGCATATCGCACGCATGTTGAGCAGCTTTCCTAGTGAAATTTATTACTTCGATCCCTACTATGCGGACGAGAATACCGCGTATAAGAAGGTGGAATTAACCGAACTTTTTACTTCTTGCGATGTTGTAGGGATACACCTGCCCGTAACTCCGGAGACCGTAGGTATGATTGATGCAAAATATCTTTCTTTATTGAAAAAAGAGGCTATTTTTGTTAATACAGCCCGGGCTACGGTGGTCAATCGTGAAGACTTACTTATGCTTTTGGAGGCAGGACAGATCCGTGGTGCTGTGCTCGATGTATTTTATCATGAACCTCCAGATGAGATTGACTATAAAATGATCCTCCACAAGAATGTCATCGCCACACCGCATATTGCCGGCGCCACGCACGAAGTAGAGGACCATCATGCATTTATTATGAACAATAACTTGAAGGAGTATTTTGTGAATGGAAATAAGACGATTCGTCAATTGGTAAATAAAGCTGTACTTGAAAACTTAAATGTATAAAAGGTGATAAAAAAAGCATATTTGATTGTAGATATCGGTACGGGGAATGCGCGTGTCGGCGTAGCATCCCCTGCGGGTGAGTTATTGAGCATAAAACGGGAAAATGTACAGTATGAATCTGACAATCGTTACGAAGAATCTATTTACTTTGATCCCAATAAACTCTGGGCGGAAATTCTTCGTCTGTCTGCTGAAGCGATAGCAGAAGCCGGTTCGGTACAGATTGAAGCGATCACGGCAACCAGCCAGCGCGAAGGTATTGTTATTATTGACAAAGAGGGAAACTCGGTTTTGGGGATGCCGAATATAGATCATCGGGGAAGGGCATGGGAGAACGAACTGGCAGCTAAAGTTCAGGTGTATCAATTGACTGGCAGATATCCGACTTCGCTCTTTTCTGCATTTAAATTGATCGGTCTCCGCAAGATATATCCCGATATCTTCAATGATATGGCTTGCTTTATGAGTATTAGCGATTGGGTCCAATATAAATTTTCAGGAATCTGCGGTTATGAGCATTCGCAAGCTTCCGAAACTTTATTGTATGATGTTGCCAGAAAAAATTGGAGCCAGGAGTTATTTGCGCAGTTTAATTTGCCTACCGCCATTGTTCCGCCGTTGAAAGAGGCGGGTTCCATTTTGGGGTATATTCTACCCGATCTCGCCGTAAAAATGGGGATCAATGCTGGGGCTAAGGTGATTGTTGGTGGCGGCGATACGCAACTGGCCATCAAAAGTATTGCGCCATCAGCTAACGACGTTGTGATCGTTTCGGGTACAACAACACCTATTATCAAGATTGTTGAGGATTATGTTTTGGATTCGGATAGGCGTACTTGGACCAGTCGCCATGTTGAAGCCGATGAGTTTATCCTAGAAGCCAATGCTGGTGTGACGGGGCTCAATTACCAACGTCTGAAGGAGATCTTCTATCCAAACGAAGGCTATGATATCATCGAAAAAGAACTGGAAAAAGTGACCTATTCGCAGTGTGTGGCTTCACTGGGGTCGCTTATCGCAGACGAGGACAAACCGCTTACCAAAGGGGGATTTATTTTTAATGCCCCGGTCTCTCATCAATTGACCAGAGGTAGTTTTGTTTTCGCTATCCTTTGGGATATAGCATGTAGCATTTACGAGAATTACAAGTTTTTGTGTGCTGTATCGCCGCACAATGAAAGCTATATCTGGGCCTGTGGTGGTGGTATGGAAAGCCGAAAATTACGACAATTTATCGCTAATTTATTTGGCAAAAGCATCAAGATCAGGGATACCTTTCGGCAAGCATCGGTTTTGGGCGGAGTCCTTGTCTGTAACGAAGCACTTGGTTTGGAAAATTTTGAACCTGTGCTGTTGGACGAAGTCGAACCCCAAAATCACGAACAATTTGAGCAATTGTATTTGGAGTGGAAAAATGCACGCAGAACATTTAAGCAAGTGACCTCATAGATGGATACCTATTTCTTTGGATTGGATGTTGGCACACAGGGTGCGCGTGCCCTGTTGGTCGATCAGCTCGGAAATATAGTGGGATCAGAATCGGTAAAATTCGATCTCGATGAGAAGTTTAGAGAGGAGCAGTCCCCTGCTATATGGTGGCGAGACTGTGCCGCTATTATTACCAAAATTTTGGCGGGATTGTCACAGACGATCGATAGAGAGGCCATTCGGGCAATTTCTGTAACGTCGACTTCGGGAACGGTTATACCTCTTGATCGAAATAACCTTCCGCTTCACGATGCGATCATGTATAGCGATGGCCGGTCTGTAAAGCAAGGGGAGCGTTGTATGCAAGCGGCAAAAGACCATGTACAACATGGGTATACCGGATTCAATTCCTCGAGTGGAATGAGCAAAATGCTGTGGTATGTAGAGCATTATCCAGATAAAGTAAAAGATATCGCTTTATGGATCCATGCCTCGGATTATATCGTAGGTAAGCTGTCGGGGAATTATCACATGACTGACTATACCAATGCGCTCAAGAGCGGATATGACCTGAATGCCTTGGAATGGCCTTCTTATATTGTTGATGTATTGGGTATGAAGCCTGAATGGTTACAACAGGTTGTCCCGTCCGGTACAATCATTGGTAAATTGAGTGCGGACCTGGCAATGGCTTGGCAGCTACCGCGTATTGATGTGGTTGTCGGTATGACGGATGGCTGTGCGACTCAGATGGCGTCGGGAGCCGTAAATCCCGGAGAGTGGAACACGACGATTGGGACTACTTTAGTCATCAAAGGAGTGACCAAGTCACAAGTCATTGATCCCTTGGGTAGGTTATATAGCCATCGCCATCCTGAGGGGCACTGGATGCCCGGCGGGGCGAGCAATACAGGGGCGGACTGGATTAGCCTGGATTTTCGGGCTGATTTTCAGGAATTGACCGAACAGGTACCAGTATTGATTCCTACAGGGCTGTTAGCCTGGCCGCTCAAACATAAGGGGGAGCGCTATCCCATTATGGCACCTCAGGCTCGTGGTTTTGAACCCGAATCTGTCTCCCGGGAACTCGTGTTTGCAGCCAATTTAGAAGGGGTGGCTTTTATTGAGCGGTTAGCCTATGAGATTATTGAGGAACTGTCTGGTGAAAAAGTCAATGCCGTATTTACCGCCGGAGGTGGAAGTAATAGCAAGGTCTGGTTGAGGATCAGGAGCGCCGTGCTGAACGTGCCGATTTTCAAATGTAAGGAGGCAACCGGTGCACTGGGGGCGGCAATTATGGCCGCATCATATAGCTATTATAGTTCTTTGGAAGAAGCTGCTTCAAAAATGACCCATAAAGAAATGCAGGTGTTTCCCGATATGGAATTAGCAGATTCCTATGAAGGACAATATCAACAGTTCAAATATAAACTCAAACAATTAGGCTATATTTAAGATGGTAACGATTATACTTTTAAGACACGGCGAAACGGCGTATAATGCCAATGGAAATCGGTATTGTGGACGTACGGATATCGCGCTGACTGGTAAAGGAGTGGATCAGGCCAAGCGTATGCAGCAGCTTCTGGAAGGACATAATTTTGAAGGGGTCTTCTGTTCTCCGCTGATCCGCGCCCGCCAGACTGCTGAGATTGCATCGGGTGCTGTACATGAATTACAGGTGGACAATAGATTGATCGAAATTGATTTTGGACAATGGGAAGGAAAGTGTTCGCCTGATTTTATTGCCGAGGATCCTCAGGCTTGGGAAAATTGGTTGCAGTCACCAGAGGATTATGCAGCAGGAAGAGTAGGAGAGACCGGACGTCAGGTGATCGATCGTGTCAAAAGTTTTTATGATGATATCTTACAGCGCTACGATGGTAAAACTGTTTTGATCGTTGGTCATAATGGAATCAATCGGCTGTTTTTAGCGTATCAGCTCGGGATGCCGCTGGCTAACTATCGACGAATTGTCCAGGAGAATTCTGCTTTGACACTATTTACTTTAGATAAAGTGGCTGGTTTTAATTTATTAAAATTGAATGCCTGAACTTTTTTGTGAATGGATCAATTGTCTATTAAGGAGCACAACGTATTCATTCATAGCGCAGGCTCTTGGTGTGAAGCGATATATACACAAATTTTTAACCGTTAAAAATAAGTTAGTGATGAGAAAAATAGGGTTTTTTATCAGTTTGTTAGCGAGTACGATGGCATTGGGGGAACTGCAAGCGCAGGAGCTTCATACGCTTGACTTTAAAACCTGTAAAGCGATGCGTGCATATTTTCGCTATTCACCTGGTAAAAAGATAATAAGCGGCCATCGTGGTACGATCGAAAATGGACTGCCTGAAAATTCAATCCCGGCATTTGAAGCAGTACTGAAAAAAACGCCTGCTATTTTCGAAATAGATCCGCGTTACACAAAGGACAGTGTTGCCATACTGATGCATGATGCAACGTTGGAGCGGACAACAAACGGAGTTGGCAAAGTTGCTGATTATACTTGGGCTGAACTTCAGAAATTGAGGTTGCGGGACAAGACGGGCAAGGTGACCCCGTATGGAATCAATACACTTCAGGAAGTGATCGATTGGGCCAAAGGTAAGACCATACTCAATCTGGATAAGAAAGACTTGCCATTGGCTAAGACTGCTGAAATCATACGCCAAAATAATGCGTATGCCTGGGTCTGGGTGACGGTGCATAATGTCGAACAGGCGAAATATTACCTTGATCAAAATAAAGATCAGTATTTGTCCATGCATATTAAAGACCGGGCAGCTTTAGCTAAATTTGAATCCTCGGGGCTACCCTACGACCGGATGATTGTTTATATCGGTTCTGAAATTGTGCCAGCAAATCAGGAAATGTACCGTTTTTTTAACAACAAAGGGGTGATGTGCATGATATCAACTGCGCCTAGCTACGATAAACTAGCAGAAAAAGAGCAACGTTACGAGAGCTATAGCGCTGTATTCGAAGACGGAGCTTCTGTTTTAGAATCTGATTTACCAATAGAGGTAAGTCGTGCGATCAGCCAGAAATAAATTGCCATAAGGAGTTGCAGACCGAGCCGAAGCTACGCTGGGCATCATCGTAAGCTTTGCGGCAAGTAGGCTACTCCGAAGCTGGCGACCTAAAGGCCCAGAGAAGTAACAAAAGGCTTGGTATTAATAACAAAGGGTATTCCTATTGCATGAATACCCTTTGTAATCCTATAAAATGAACCATACGCTCTTTGTTGCTAGGCTTTTAAGTTGGGCGTATTTGCCAAAGAATGTCCTTATATGTCCATATATACCCATATCTTTACGCAGGTCGTCTGCAATCAAAAACAATACTTATCTAACTGTGATTTTACATCCATCGATGTTAGAAAGCAATTACCTACGAATGGGCCTTCATGGATGAGTACCTGGAGAAGATTAGCATCAGTTTTACAGCTGAATGATAAGTATTGATATCTTTTTGTGGGATACTACAGGAGCGAACATCAACAAGAACGATTACCTCGACGGGCTGAGCAGACAAGCAGATTACTAGGGAGTGCGGAATAAGAACAGTGAAATTGGCGCTGACTCCTAGAATAAATTAAATGTTTGTTTTACATTTAATTTATTCTTATTTTCGATTTACATAACCAATGGTGTAAACTAAAGCAGCCACGATGTTTATATTCAGTTTTAGCGAAAGACAATTTTTTTTTAAGCTAATAAGTGTTGTTTTGACATTTAAAATGAAGCTTTGGTAGCTACACCTTATAAATAAACTTTTTATGAGATCAATTAATTTAACGAAGAAACGGATCAATTGGTGCGGATTGATCGTTTTATCCACGGCACTGTTACCTTGCCCAGGGTATGCGCAGGAGCAAGTGGCATTGAAAGGTAGGGTAGAAGGCCAAAATGGCAAGCCTTTGTCTGGGGTTACGATCTATTCGAAGACCACAGCCAAGGGTGCTGTCACGAGCAATGATGGGGAGTTTACCATTCCATCTGCTGCTGCAGACACATTGACATTTAGTTTTATCGGCTATGATACGCAAAAAGTAGGCGTCGGAGGAAGATCCAATCTTGTGATCAAATTAATTCCTAACAACGAACAGCTCTCCGAAGTGGTCGTTATCGGGTATGGCCAACAGCGAAAAGGAGATTTAACGAGTTCGGTTGCGACGGTGACATCCGAAAATTTTGTAAAAGCTCCTGTTCAGGATGCCGGCCAGTTGTTGCAGGGTAAAGTGGCCGGATTAAGCGTAGGGACAACAAGTGGAAACCCGACGGGTGGAAGCCAGATCCTACTACGCGGAAATACAACATTGTTTGGTGCAAATAGCGACCCATTAGTGATTATTGATGGAATCCCAGGAACATTAAATACCGTAGCCCCCGAAGATATTGAATCCATCGATGTGCTGAAAGATGGTTCGGCAGCGGCCATCTACGGGGTCCGGGGTACCAATGGCGTCATTATCATTACAACAAAAAGGGCAAAAGGCCAGGAAACAAATGTCATTGACTATGCCGGTTCGGCGAGTACACAGTCTATTTTGCGCCAGCCTCAGCTCCTCACGGCTACCGACTACCGGAGGCAGATCAAAGAAGGTACCCGTGATGCATCATGGGATCTAGGTTCGGATACCGACTGGTTAAAAGAAATTTCACAGACCCCTTTGACGCATATCCATAATTTGACATTTCGTGGCGGAAGCAGTAAAACAAATTACCTGGCATCAGCGAATTACCGGTATCTGGAAGGAATTCTGAAACGCTCCGATAATGAAACATTCAGCGGAAGAATTGATGTCAACCATTCGATGCTGGACAATAAGCTTAAATTCAATCTAAGCCTGCTCAATCAGACCAATAGCTTTACGCAGACACAAGATGGGGGAACGTTTAATGGGTATACCTATAGGCAGGCACTGATATTCAATCCAACATCGCCTGTATACAATGACAAGGGGGACTGGTTTGAACAGCCTAGTAATTTCAACTACGAAAACCCCCTTGCTCGTCTTTATGAGAGTGACGGCCAGACCCGTAGCGTAAATTCAAGGATGGCTGGTACGATCACCTATAATCCGATCGCTGATCTGAAATTAAGTTCGCTCTTTTCATACTCAAGAAATAATATCACGGCAGGCTATTCCGAGACCAAAAACCATATTTCCAACTTAAGAGATAGTCGGAATGGTTATGCTGCGCTCGGGAATAGACTGATCATTGATCGTCTGATGGAACTTACAGCGGAGTATACCAAGACCATCGGAAAGCATCGCGGTAGTATTTTGGCTGGTTATGGTTACCAGGAAAATGAAAATTCGAGCAGCTTTATCCAAAACTGGGATTTTCCGACCGATGTATTTGGTTACAATAATATCGGGCTAGGCAATGCAATAAAAGATGGTAAGGGTGCCATCGGCAGCGATAAATTTGAGACCAACCTGATCAGCTTTTTCGGCCGGCTGACCTATAGCTACGACGATCGCTACCTGTTACTGGCAAGTGTCCGCCATGAAGGGGCAAGCCAGCTCGTCGGTGCAAAAAGTCCATGGGGTACATTCTCGGCGATTTCTGGAGGTTGGCGGATCTCCAACGAATCCTTTATGGAAGATCAGACAGTCTTTGATGACTTAAAATTGCGCGCCGGATATGGGGTAACGGGAAATCCGCCATCTAACCTCTTTTTGGGACAGGCTCAATTGGGTTACGGTGGATATATTTATTCCAATGGACATTGGGTACAATCGCTTGGTCCAACTTCTAACCCTAACCCCAATATTCGATGGGAAGAAAAACGGGAAAGTAATTTTGGACTAGATTTCAGCTTGTTAAAAGGACTTGTAAGTGGTAATATTGACTATTATATCCGGGATATTAAAGGCTTGTTATATGATTATCAAGTGCCGAGCCCCCCAAACTTGGTTACGACAACAAGGGCTAATGTGGGAACCATGCGCAACAACGGTATAGAGGTGCTGCTCAATATAGCGCCGGTGCGTAAGCCCAATTTTGAATGGAATACCAGCTTGCTGTTTTCGACAAATACCAATAAGCTGAAGAGCCTGTCCAATGAATTATACCAAACGACAAATGATTACTTTACAACGGGCGGTACGGGCGAACCGATACAGACCTTCACGAATATTGTCTATATCGGTCAGCAGATCGGTGATTTCTACGGATTTAAGGTCGTAGATGTCGACGACAGCGGAAAATGGATCTATGAAAGTGCCGATGGTGCACGCGTAGCATACAACGATTTTGGACACACCTTCGAGGATAAAAAAGTACTCGGAAACGGCCTGCCAAAATACTATGCGGGCTGGAACAACAATTTCCGCTATAAAAATATTGATCTCTCTGTCACCATGCGGGGTGCATTTGACTATCAAATTCTTAATTTCCAACGTATGTATCTAGAAAATCCTAGCCTGCAGAATTATAACCGCTTGGCATCATCAGAGGATTTGGTATTTGGTAAAGCAAAATTAACGGCACCGCTTGAGTTCAATAGTTATTATATTGAAAATGGAGACCATTGGAAGATAGACAATATTACCCTGGGATATACTTTCCGAAATATGAAAAGCAAGTGGTTGAATAATGCCCGTATCTATGCAAGTTCGCTGAATACTTTTGTCATCACAGGATACAAGGGCATCGATCCTGAAGTAAATCGCTTGGGATTGTCGCCGGGTAATGATGACCGGGATAAATACCCAACAACACGCACTTTTACTTTTGGTGTTAACGTTAGTTTTTAATTCTTTAAAGATGTCAATTATGAAAAGAAATAATTTAGCAAAGATCTTATTTGTCGGCTGTGCTTTTCTTTCGGTCAGCAGCTGTACAAAATTAAAAGATGATTCCTATACAACTATTATCTCCAATAAATTCCAGCCGACACAAGATGACCTGGCCTCACTTTTGGGAACAGCATATTCCAACTGGCGCTTTTTGCTACTCGATTGGGATGGCTTATGGCGGGCCCAGGAACTCAGCGGTGATCAGGAAGTCATTCCGGCAAGACCGAATGGATGGGTCGATGGCGGAGTATATAAACGTATCCATCAACATACTTGGACTGCTGATGAAGGCATAGTGGTGCAAACTTGGAACAGAACGTTTGCCGGAATTACAAACTGTAACCGAATCATTTACCAGATCGAATCCGGTATGATTCCCGTAGCGGAAAATAAGGAGGCTGTCATTGCAGAACTGAAAGTCCTCCGGGCAGCTTATTATGCGATTTTATGCGACGCCTTTGGCAATGTCCCAATTGTAACGCAGTTTGACCTTCCCGAAGGCTTTCTTCCGAAACAAAATTCCCGTAAGGAGGTGTATGATTTTGTTGTCAATGAAATCGAATCCAATAGCAGTTTGCTCAGCGAAAAGAATGACAAAAGTACGTATGGTAAATTGAATAAATGGGCAGCAAATGCGTTGTTGGCGCGTATGTACCTGAATGCCGAGGTGTATAGCGGTACGGCACAGTGGCAGAAAGTAATTGCCACCTGCGATGCAATTATCAACTCAGGTGCAGGCTATATGCTGGAAAATAACCAAAAGAACGTATTCGTTACCGAAAACCAGAATTCGAAGGAGATCGTATTTGCCCTGCCGTTGGATGAAAATTATACCAATAACTGGAATGCATTTGACCTTCATATGCAGTCACTTCCTTCGGAAAGTCAGGCGACCTACAACTTGCTTTCGGCACCATGGGGCGGTATGTGTGCGACACCTCAGTTTATTCGTTCTTTTGATCAAGATGACATTCGGAATCAACGTAACTGGATTCAGGGACAGCAATATTCTTCTTCCGGACAACCTCTTGTCGTAGGGCTCGGTGCATATAAGGACAAACCTTTGCACCTGATCAACGAGGTTCCTTCGATTGATGCCTCCGAAACCATCCACGGTTTCCGTTTGGGTAAATTCGAAATTAAGCAAGGGGCGGCGGTACAACTCAGTAATGATTATCCGATCGTCCGGTATGCCGAGGTTTTGATGATGAAAGCGGAGGCACTCTTGCGAACAGGTAAGGCCGATGAAGCTGCACAGATTGTGACGACAGTAAGGCAGCGGGCTTTTCCAGATCAGCCTGCCAAAGCAATTGTTACTGGCAGCCAGCTACAGGGGGGAAGTACTTATGATTACGGTCAGCGTGACAGCGACGGAAGTACCAAGGAGGGGGGAGCCGATATCAAATATGGTCGATTTCTGGATGAATTGGGTTGGGAATTCGACCAGGAAGCACACCGGCGCACAGACTTGATCCGTTTTGGCGTTTTCAGCACTAAATCGTGGCTCTCACATAAGGCTACCAAGAATGCAACACGTAACGTGTTCCCAATTCCACGAGCGGCTTTGAACACCAATTCAAACCTGGCTCAAAACCCCGGTTATTAGTAATAAAGGTGAAACGGAAAATGAACGTTAAGATGAAAAAACTAAAATGTTATGCAATAATGACGTCGCTGTTGGCCATTGCCTTTTTTGCTGAAAGTCAGGGGCAGACTAAAGAGGTAAAACAATACGATTATCCCATCGAACCTGTTTCGTTTGTGGATGTCAGGTTTACGGACAGGTTTTGGGCGCCGAGGCTCAAGATCAACCAGCAGGTGACCATTCCGATTGCGCTGCAGCAGTGCTACTCGACGGGAAGAGTAGACAATTTTAAAAAAGCGGCGGGGATGATGAAGGGCTATTTCAATACGGAATATCCTTTTGATGACACGGATATCTACAAAATCATTGAGGGAATGGCCTATTCGGTGCAGACCAACCCCAATGCTGCACTGGAACAGCAGATGGATTCTTTGATCTATTATATCGGAAAGGCACAGGAGCCAGACGGTTATCTCTTTACTGCGCGGACCGCTGCTGAACCCGGTAAGCTGCATGGCTGGGTTGGAAGCAAGCGCTGGGAGAAGGATCCGGACCTGAGCCATGAGCTGTACAATGCCGGACATCTGTACGAGGCGGCAGTGGCTCATTATATGGCCACGGGCAAGCGCTCGTTGCTGGATATCGCCATCAGGAACGCGGATCTGCTGGTCAAGGATTTTCTGGTGGGTGGCCTGAAATACGAACCAGGACACCAGATCGTCGAAATGGGGCTTGCCAAGATGTACCGGGCAACAGGGAAAAAGGACTATCTGGACTTGGCAAAGTATTTTCTCGACCTCAAAGGAAAGGGTGTCCGCGGTGAATATGCCCAGAGTCACAAACCAGTCGTCCAGCAGGAGGAGGCCGTGGGCCATGCGGTACGTGCTGTATACATGTACTCTGGAATGGCCGATGTCGCGGCATTCACGGGCGACAAGGCATATCTGAACGCGATAGACAGGATATGGGACAATGTGGTGGATAAAAAATACTATGTCACCGGTGGGATCGGCGCCCGTGGTCATGGGGAAGCATTTGGCGATAACTATGAGCTGCCAAACATGTCGGCCTATTGCGAAACCTGTGCCGCCATCGGCAATGTATACTGGAACCACCGCCAGTTTCTGATGCATGGTGATGCCAAATATTATGATGTCATCGAACGTACCCTGTACAACGGTGTGCTCTCGGGGGTAGGCCTCGCCGGCGACCGCTTTTTCTACCCCAATCCCCTGGCATCGGAAGGGCAGCATGCGCGCAGTGAATGGTTTGGCTGTGCCTGTTGCCCGAGCAATGTCTGCCGCTTTATTCCATCCATCCCGGGATATGCTTATGCGCATAAGGACAACCATATCTATGTCAACCTCTTTGTCGAAAGCGAAACCATGATCGACCTGGCCGGAAATAAGGTGCATATTGCCCAAACGTCCAATTATCCCTGGGAAGGCAATACGGCAATACAGGTCAGCCCCGAAAAACCGGACGCCTTTGTACTGCTGCTCCGCATACCGGGATGGGCTGTTGACCGCCCGGTTCCTGGCAAGCTGTACACGTACCTGAAACCGGAACGGAAGGAGGTTGAGATCAAGATCAATGGTCAGCCGGTTGAATTCACGGTTCAGGCAAATGGTTATGTCAGTCTCAGCCGCCAATGGAAAAAAGGCGACCGGGTCGACTTGGTACTGCCCATGGATGTGAAACGTACGATCGCCAATGATCAGGTGAAAGAGGACAGGGGCAAGGTGGTCCTGGAGCGGGGTCCTATTGTTTACTGCCTGGAATGGCCGGACAACAATGGGAAGGTTTCCAACGCCGTGCTGACAGATGATGCGACCGTGGAGAGCAGCTATCAGTCTGATAAGCTCAACGGTATCGTGACCCTCACGATGAACGGCAAGAGTACTGCCCGCGATCCGCAGAACAAGATCGTCGAAGAGGATAAACAGCTCACTGCCATTCCTTATTATGCATGGGCCAACCGTGGTGCTGGTGAGATGGAAGTCTGGATTCCCAGAACGGTGGAATATACAAAACCATTGCCTGCTATGACAAATTCGTCGCGTGCAAAAGTAACCTCTTCCAAGGGTGTAAACGCTTCATTGGCGAAAGTGAACGATGGCTATTGGCCTAAGAGCTCTTCGGACCGTGATGTCTCCTTTTATGCATTATGGCCAGCGAAAGGCTCGCAGGAATGGATAGCTTATGAGTTTGAAAGACCGGTGCAGATTTCCCGGGCAAGTGTCTATTGGTGGGATGACCGACCTTGGGGCGGGAGCAGAATTCCAGATAGTTGGCGTATAGAATATCTCGATCTAAATGGCAATTGGGCCGAAGTAAAAAATACGACAGCATACACGCTTGAACAAGACAAGACCAATACGGTTACTTTTGAACCCGTTTCTGCACAAAAAGTCCGGTTAAAATTCCGGATGGGCAAAGATGTATCCGTAGGGATCTACGAGTTTGAAGTAAAATGATGTTATCCTGTACAACAACTTAAATGGGTGCTTAAGGAAAAGGTATCTATTTTATTTAGGTGGTTAAAGAAAGCCGTGTCAAAATCATTTTTGGCGCGGTTTCTTTTTTTGATAAGCTTTAAGACGATGGCCCCATTTTACTATAATCTGTCAGCCCTAGTTTGTTCCCAAAGGGATCATTGAATTCAACGGCATAGCCGGTCATAATCTCAAATGGTTCACTCAGAAATGATATGCCCTTGGATGTAAGGTCTTTGTAGGCCGTTTTTACACTTTCCACCGTAAACCATATCGTCGGCTGGGCATGTCGGGTGCTTAAGATAATCGCCGGCTCGTTGGCGCCTACCCGGAATGCTGTCATTCCTTTGTCCGTAAAATCAAATTTGACTTCCAGACCAAGCTGCCTGCCATAAAATTCTTTTGCCTCTTCCAGGTTATCTGCCGGAAGAAAAAAGTTGTCGTAATCGCTGATGCTGTTCATAGCTGTGAAATTTGCTAAATGATATCTATTTTTTCATGATACGAATGTAGGCATAACCACTTCGGTTAGAGGTGACAGCGATCATATTTTCAGGTGATTGTGCACCATATGCACAAATCATTGCAGACATGTTTTTCACCTTATGCATATCGGACGCCAGCGCTCATGCCCACAGCTGGCCATTGCCGTAACCGAATCGAAATGCTGGACGATTGAATCACACAAAAATGTGATGGAAAGGCCTCGGGCAGGGAATTAATTTTTTGGGGGGGATGGCGTTCGCTAATAAGCAAGCCGTTTGAGAACACTCAAACGGCTTTTTGGATATAATTAAACAAACAACAGCAACTTAATCTTTTTGGGGATATAATGTAAATCTGAAGAGGTGCTCAGGCTGTAAATATTTTTGTGCGAGCTGTTTCACCTGTTCGGCGGTGATAGACCGGATCAGATCACTTTCCTTAAAAACGCGCGACGGGTCGAGCTGGTCAACGGCGCTGCTGAGCAGGTAGGAAAGCCAGAAGCCATTGTATTGAACCTGCTGACTGCTGCTCAGCAATTTTTCGGCGATGTACTTATCGATATCTTCTTGGGACGGACCGTGCTGGCGGATCAGCTCAATCTCTTCCAGGGCTGCTGCGACCAATTTGTCGACCTGTCCTGGTGCGGTTGTAAACGAGATATTCATGCCAAACCGCTTTCTGGGATTTTTGGCCAGTGACGGAGATACACTGATGGAATAGATACCGCCTTCTTTCTCGCGCAGCCGCTCAGTCAGCTTGATGGTGAGACAACTCGAAAGGGCATCCATCAGCAGGTTGTTGTATTCGCTGTAGTCATCATAAGTACTCAGGTACGCCATGGCCACCGTGGACTTTTCTTCTTTTCCTCTGTAAATGGACCGGCTGATCCCCTGTGCCGGCGGATATGCACCGTTATCCACAAATTTTTCTTTGCGTCCGAGGCTCGGGAGTGTGGCCAGATACTGTTTGATATAAGGATCTATGAGTGCACGGTCAAAGTTGCCGACGATGACGAAGGTGAAATCTGAAGCGTCGGCAAATCGGTCCTTGTAGATCTCATATGCGCGGTCGATATCAATCTCTTCAATTTTTTGAATGGTGGGCCCGGTCTTACGTGGATCGTTGTCGTAGAGCACTGCAGCAATCGAATCCGTAAAGAATGTACTGGCCTGCTGATGCCGGTTTTTCAGTGACAGTATTGTCTTCTCGAGATTGGCTTTGTTGATGTCGCGGTCGAGTCTGGGCACTGTAAAATAAGCATACAATAGTTCAAATGCGGTCTGCATATCTTCTCGGCTGGACTGCGCCTTGATACCTTCACCGATCTCATTGATGAAGGGACTCGCCGATGCGTTTTTTCCATTGAGGTAATGAGAGAGCTGTAGTGAGTTGAAAGGACCTAATCCGCTGCTCGTCACAATATTGGCCGCATTGGTTGCGGACTGGAAGTCTTTAAGCGAATAGCGTGAATAGCCTCCCGGGCTATAAGAAGTCAGTAGGATCTCGTCATTTTTTAGGGTTGTGGGCTTCAGGATCACTTTTGCACCATTGCTGAGCATAAGGGTCTGGGTGCCCACCGTTTTATTGTCCGTTTCACTGATGATGCTGCCCGGCTGCGGCAGCGCTGACAATAGCTTGTCGGCGAGTGCCGCTTCCTGATAGGGACTCACATCCTGCTGTAGCGCGAGATTGATCCAGCCGTCCAATACCGCTTCGCCGGGGATCTGTTTGAGGTCATCATCGTAAACCAGCACCATATCGCGATCTCTTTGTCCTTCAAATTCTCGGCCATGGGCCAGGACATCGGAAGGGCTGATTTCATCGATGGCTTTGAGCAGTACCGGCTGCAGGAAACGGAATGAAGGAGCTGGTTCATCTTTGAGGTAATGTGCCAGGATCTGGTCCATATGGGACTTAGAGTCAGTCTTGTCATATTCTTTGAGGCTCTGGATCAGCATACTTCGGTAGTCTGATTTTAGGCGGTTAATCTCAGTCGCTGTAAATCCGTATGTGGCAATCTGTCGCAGCGTGTGATAGACGGCATGGATGCTGGACTGTAGGCTATCTGGCTTGGGCATGATCTGTATGCTGTTGGTCTCCAGGTTGCCCACGAGCGTACCGTTGCTCAGGGAGGCCGCAAGATAGGGTGACTGTGACCGTCGTGTTTGTTCGGCCAGGCGCATATTGGTCAGTTGAATGTAGAAATCTTTGGCCAGTGAATTTTTATAGTCTGCCAGCTTTCGTGTCTTTTGGACCTGCCGTTTATACAGGATCTGCAAGGAGGTCTGCGTGACTTCGGGATCGGTAAATTTCATAAACTGTTTTTTTCCAGTCAGGGTAATCGGATAGCTCTTGGACACGGGCGCATTTTTTGGATTTTTTAGTCCAGAAAACTGGGCAATAATCTGCCGCTCCATGTCGTCGGGATCGATATCGCCGACGACGATCAGTGCCTGCAGTTCAGGGCGGTACCAATTTCTGTGAAACTGCCGTATTTCGTCATATCTGAAGCTGTTGAGTACTTCATCTGTCCCGATGGGCATGCGGTAAGCATACCGGGACTGGTTGGTCAGCAATGGAAATGTCTTTTCCTGCAGCCGCTGCGAAAGCCCTCCGCGCTGCCGTTTTTCTTCGAGAATAACACCACGCTCCTGATCGATATCATCATCTTCAAGTAGGGCACCGTCTGCCCAGTCGCGCATGATCAGCAAGCCCTGCTTTAACAGTTCGGGGTCGGTGGTCGGCAGAGGCAATTGATATACCGTCTCCTCAAATCCGGTATACGCGTTGAGATCGGCACCAAAGCGAATGCCCGATTTTTGCAGATAATCAACGAGGGCATTTTTCGGAAAATGGGTAGTGCCGTTAAAGTTCATGTGCTCCAGGAAATGGGCGAGGCCCTGCTGTTTGTCTGTTTCCTGCAGTGACCCGACCTTATTGGCCAGATAAAATAATACTCTCTCCTTGGGCTCGGTATTGCGCAGGATAAAATATTGGAAGCCATTGGGAAGCTTCCCGGTCTTAATGTCCGGATTGAGCGGGATACGGGCTTCATGAGCGGTGGCCGTTGCGGTATTTAGCTGCTGTGCATAGCTCAGCCGGGGAACTGCCGATCCGAAAGAAAGGGCCAATAATGTAAAAAATAGGGTAGTATGTCGCATATCTTATATGTTTTTGCTGTTTTGTTCTAATAATTCGAGTACTTTTTCTTTATGGATGAGTACCATACCATGCTTATCGCTGCTGATTCCGTCAGCTGAACGGTAGCTGTAATAAGGAACTTGTCCACGCATCGTCGTGGGCATATAGACAAATTGTATGTTGCTGTTGTCCTGCTGCAGCTGCTCGCCGACCTCAACAATATGGGTCGAAATCAGATACTGGCAGTTGTGATGCTGCTGAAAAGCGCGTGTCACCGTGAGCGTTGCTTCAAAGGCATCTTTGACGTTGGTGCCCTTGAAGAGTTCATCAAAAATGATGACCATATTTTTGCCCTGACTGACATAGGTCGCCACCTTTTTGACACGGAGTACCTCGGCGTAGTAATGGCTGTGGCCTAGATCGATGTTGTCGGCAACATTGATGGAGCTATATAATCCGTCTTTCACTGAGAAGCGCATTTTAGCTGCTGCCACGGGCAGGCCGAGATGGGCAAGGTAGATCGCGATGCCAAAGCTCTTCATATAGGTGGATTTGCCTGCCATGTTGGCCCCGGTCAGAAAGATCAGGTTGTGGCTGCCATTAAATTGAAGATCATTGCCCACCGCATCGGGGATGGCAGGGTGGTATACCTCGTGCAGTTCAATCGCCTGCTGATCTGGGGGCAGGACCTCTGCCTGTACAAAATGACGCTGGTTGGCGACCTCGGCAATGGACTGATACAGATCAATATGATAGATAGCGGAAAGACTCTGCTGAATTTCCCTGGCCCATCTGTACCGCAGCTGATAGTCGCAGCGTGCAGCGAGAACAAGTGGTAATGTATCTGTATGTGAGTCAATCTGCTGCTGCAGCTGCTGCAGCAGGCTGTGTTCGCTGTGCAACCATGACTGTTCGAATATGCTGTCCTGAAGCAGACCATCTGTATCGTGCTCCTGCAGGAGTGAAAGATAGCTGGCGAGCTCAAGCATGATCCGGAATGTTGCGCGGATGCCTGATTCGGTATGTTTTTTTTCTTCTTTCAGCCCGAGCACAGCGAGCAGCTGCCGACGGGCGGCACGGAGCAGGGCGACATTCAAACCGCGGCCGGAGTAACTGTTGGTATAGCTCTGGGCGGTATCGAGGTCTTCCGGACGGATTTGGAACCGGCGGGGTAGCCTCCGAAAAAAGGAAATGAGTGTGCTCCGCCGCCGGATAGCTTCGCTGTCGGCGAGGGGTTGCTCAAATAGTTTTTCCAGCAGCTGCTCCCCGCCGAAGGTCTCGGTCTTATTGTAAAGGGAAAAGATTGAGTCCCTTTTATATTTTCCGGAAATATTGAGATCTTGAAGGGTCTGTTTATCAATAATGAAGCTCATGAGTCCAGTTGTTTTTGTGAAGTTAATAGATCAATGATGCCTTCGTTTTCTATGATGATCATGCCGTGTCTGTCTGCCGAAATCCCCTGTTGCAGGTGATAGGTATAACTTGGGCGGCCCTGCTGCATGACTGTAGGCAGAAAGACAAATCTGATGTCGCCGTGCGATTGCTTCAGCTGTTCGCCGGCCTCCAGAATATGGGTCGAAAGTACAAACTGACATCTGGGGTGCTGGTATAGACGGGAGACAACCTCCACGGTACCTTCGAGGGCATCTTTGACATTGGTGCCCCGAAACATTTCATCGAAAATGACAAAGAGCTTGCGGCCTTCGGCCAGCTGCTGGGCCACTTTCTTGATGCGCAGCACTTCAGCAAAAAAGTGACTATAGCCCATCGCGATGTTATCCGGCAGGTTGATCGAGGTAAATATGCCATCTCGTGGGCTGAACAGCAGTTTTTTGGCCGGTACCGGAAATCCTACGTGGGCCAGATAGAGAGCGATTCCCAGGGATTTCATAAACGTGGATTTACCAGCCATGTTCGCTCCCGTCAGAAAAGTGATATTGTGAAGGCGATCCATGGCGTGATCATTGCCTCTGGCATTGACGACGAGCGGATGGAATACACCTTCAAAAATGAGCTGATCCTGCTGGCTGCTGTCGACGATGGGAACCACAAATTGGCGCTCATGGGCGACCTGAGCGACGGTCCTGTAGACATCAAAGGTATATATATCGCGTAAGATGTTCAGCAGCAGTTCTTTCTCCTCAAACCGGAGGATGTTGTCATATTGGATGACTATTTCGCGCGGCAGCCGCTGTTTGTCCTGAAGCAACGGAATCTGTTCCAGACCACTGTCGGCAAATTTCAATTCCCATTTTTTCAGTTCTTTCTGATAGCTCTCGGAGTGATCTGCCCGCGAAAGTCGGATAAGATCCTTCCAGCAATGGATAATCTGGCTGCAGGCGATGATGCCTCCGACGATCTTCTTGTACTCGCTGTCGCCTCCGACGAGCTGCTGAAAGCGTTCTCTGAGCGAAAGGCTGCCCCCCTGCAGACGGCTGCGCTCGTCTGCCATATCGAGGTAGAACAGGGCCTGGTCAAACCAGCTGGACTGGAAAGGAAAGGCCATGGACTGTTCCATAAAATACCGGATCGTTGCTGTACGGTCGACGATCGACAGCGCATCGGATAGGGGGTAGTTAAACCATTCTTCCAATAATTCGGCTCCACCTGATGTTGTGGTCTTGTTGAAGATGCCAAAGATGGACTCTGCACCTCTGGCCCCAAAGATCGACAGGTCGTCTCTGGTCTGCTTGTCTATAATCAATCCCATGCTTACCGTCCTCTTCTACTGATCCAGATGACAATGCCGGTACCCAGCATGGTCAGCGGTATGATAAATTTGATGAGTAACTCAAAATAGGTCCATGTGCTTTCGCCGATGCGCAGCGTTTTGTCGATCGGATCGGGAAGTCGCATGTCGACAGGTACCTCACCGTCACTGAGCCAGGAAAACGCAGCACTGACCAACGAGAAATTGGAGGCATTGACCTGATTGCGTTTAATAAATAGTTCGCTGTTGCTGATCCAGTCGGCATCGCCGGTGACCAGGATTTTCTGTTGCTTGGCTCCGACTTTACGGGATAGTGCCACGACTGTGGGACGAGCGGCTTCACGTTCGCCAGCACTGGGGTTTACCATCGGCTTACCGTCGATAAAATTGAGGTTTTCGAGCTCATTCCAGGTTCCGCTACTATCGGTTGCAAAGAGTACTTTGGATTGGAACGGCGAGGCTGGCGAGACGATGATGCCCGCTGTTCCGGACATCGTGATCACCTCTTCGCGGCGGTTCATGGGCGCCAGGTAGTAGGAGAATTCCTCACCGGCTTTCGTCGGCTTTAGGGTGAGCAGATCCAGCTGAAGTGCTTCTTGCTGTTTGACCAGCACACCGGGCTCGAGGGTCAGACCGAGTGGTGCAGCGATCCGGTTGAAAATAGCTTCCTGGCCCGGTTCTCCGGCCAGCATCATATTGCGGCCACTGGCGATATAGCTATGCAGGTTGGTCAGTTCCTGTTCGTTGTATGGCTGGCGCGGCTCTGCGATGATCAGGATATTGATATTCTCCGGAACTGGCCTCGAAAGATCGATTTCTTTAAAATCAAAGCCCTGATTGATCATGGAATAACGAAAGGTCTTTTCCTGAGTAATGGTTTTGTAGCCACGGTCCTGTGTAGAATTGCTGTTGCGTTCGCCATGCCCTGACACGAATCCCACAATAGGAAGTTCGTCCATGACCAGCCGCTTGATGGCTGCACTGATCTCTGATTCCAACGGCACACGCTGCATGTCGTCATAGACACGCAGAAACGTCTTGCGGCCATTTTCACGTTCGAGAACACGGACAAAACGATAATTCTCCGTGGAGAGATCGACCTGATTCTTAATGGCAGCGTAAGGCAGGATGTCAAATTTCCACTTGTTGAACTTCCGTAGGGTATCTATCCGCTGTTCGGCATTGAGCTTGGGAAACTGACGGTCGAGAATCGGGTTTTCAGTGTGATGATAGTAGTACACGTATTCCATCTGTATCTCCGGCTTAAACCGGATATACTTTTCAAAAGAACCGACGTCGCTTTTATACGACGAAGGAAGGCCGATAAAGCTGTTGGCGTCAAGCATGTTGACATAGGTGGTAATCTTAAATCCGCCCTGAAGTTTGGCCATGATCGCCTGGCTGCTGGGGCGTAGGGTATTGCTTTTGCGGTAGGTGCTGTCATAATAAAATTTGACGAAAGGCAATGTGGTCAGGTACCCGATCAGGAATACCGCTAGGGTGATGCCGCCAAATTTCAGCAGGTTCTGGCCCGTAGCCTGTTTTTTACGTATGGCCTGCAGGCGGAAGATCGTGAAGCTGACAAACAGGATGTTGACCAGCAGAAAGTAAAGCACATCTTCACTGGTGACCATACCGGCAATGAATGTATCTGCCCGGCCGTTGATCGCCAGCCAGTAGGTGATCTCGCGCACAAAAGGGATGTCCTGCCAGAGGCCTCTGGCGAAGTTCATCATAGCAAATACGCATAGGGTTCCTATTGCAGCTACGATATTATAACTGGTCAATGAGGACATAAAGAGGCCGACTGCTGCGTATGCAGACAAAAGCAGAAAAAGACCCAATAGGCCGGTAAGCATGGGGCCGATATCAGCATTGATCAGGGTACCCATGGTAAAGATAATCAGCAGCGACACCAGAAGTGTGAGTACGAGACCAAACAGCAGCAGCGCGATATACTTGCCCAGAATAATCTGGCTGTTGGTAACGGGAGAGGAGTATAGCAATTTAATTGAGCCGCTGCTGTATTCCCTGCTCATGATGCTCATGGTCAATAGGGGCATGTAGAGGTACAGATAGGACTGTATTTTCGGATAAATGCCCCCCCAGGCAGATGAAAATAAACTCTCTGTCGCATTGACAAGGTCGATTTTCATGGACTGTACCTGTACCATACCCGCGTAAGATCCGGCGAATAAATAGCCTATCTGGAATGTGAAGATCATCAGGATAAGCCATGCGACGGGTGAATAAAAGAGCACCTGCAGCTCTGTTTTTGCTATTTTTAATGTCGTTTTCATGTTTGGATTGAGTTAAACTTTTCTTTTTTTTCGGGTCATCTCGGCAAATACAGTTTCCAGAGAGCTCTTTTCGGAATAAATTTCGATCAGGTTCCATTTTTCCTGTACGCTCCTTTCGACCAATGCTTCGACGAGCTCTTGCGTATTCGTGGAGCGGATCCGAAATTTGATATTGCCGAGAGGCTCCATATCCACATAACCCGGAAGCTGTAGAAAAGCTTCTGCAGGAGGTGGTGATATCAAACTGACAACGACGCTGTTGGGTGCTACCTGGTTGTCAAATTCTTCAAGCGATCCTGAGAAGATCATTCGGCCTTCATGGATCATCCAGATGTGGTCGCATAGTGCCTGGACTTCCTGGAGAATATGGGTCGACAGGACTACGGTACGTTCGGCTGCAATCTCGCGGATCAGGTGACGGATGTCAAGGATCTGATTGGGATCAAGGCCATTGGTCGGCTCATCCAGTACCACAAAATCGGGTTCATGGATGATGGCCTGCGCTATGCCAACGCGTTGCTGGTATCCGCCCGACAGATTTTTGAGCAAGCGATGGCGAAAATGTGCGATGCTGCACTTGGACAGCACACGTTCGATGGCCGCCGGAATTTGGTTCGGCTCCATGAGCCGTAGATTGGCTGTATGAATGAGGTATTCCTCTACCGTAAGTTCGGGGAGCAGGGGCGGCTGCTGCGGCAGGAAGCCGATGTGCTTTTTGGCTTCCACAGGGTTCTGGGCCATGCTGATCCCCCGGATATAAACTTCCCCGTGGGATTGATTAACCACCCCGCACATGATATTCATGGTGGTGGATTTTCCGGCTCCGTTGGCGCCCAAAAGACCATAAATGCCGTTTTTGCGTACTTCAAAATTGATGTCTCTGATGGCCCACTGGACGTTGTAACGGTGGGAAAGGTCTACCACCTGAACAATAGGACTGTCGCTTGCTGTGATCATTTTTATCTTTGATTTGGTGTGAGTGATCCCGGGCAGGGTGTCCGCTGCTGTCCGGACACCCTGCCTGCTGTCAGTCGAAGTAGGTGATACTTACGCTGACAGTGGGTATGATATGTATAATGTCTTTGTTACCTCGGATTCTGAATAATTTCGGGATTGAGAACAATGTACTTGGATGCGATAGGCAACACATAGCGGTTGCTGTTGGGCTCCAAGGTGAATGACTCACCTTTATATACGCGGGTCTGCGTGCTGATAAAGCCCGGTTCGGCAGCTAAGCGCTTCTGGTCAAACCAGCGGAGACCTTTGCCCATCAGTTCTCTCCGCCGTTCGTTGATAACCCCTTTGAGCACCGACTGCTGGTCTGTGATATGAAGTGGCTGGTATGCATCCGGTTCAAACCGCTTGCTGCGCAGGGTGTTCAGTATATCCAGAGCTTCTGCAAACCGGCCGGCATCGCGCGCTAAGGCTTCCGCTTTGATCAGCATCATCTCCGGAAGGGTAGGCCCGTTGGTAATTTTGGCGTTAGCCGAAATAATACGGTGTTTGTTGTAGGCTTTACCCTGGAACGGTGTCCAGGTAAACACACTGCCGTCTACCGTAAATAATGTATTTCGGAGATCGCCCGGTTCGAAGAGCGCAAGCAAGGCAGGATTTAGCGAGAGGGTGGGAAATGTATTGCGCAGACTTTTGATAAAGACCTCCTCCGTATCGTCAAGCACATTGGGGTAGGTGTTGGGCGCCGCTTTATACTGATTGAGATCGATCAGCTTGTATTGCGGTCTGGCCAGTACCAGTTCTGCGTACTGCAATGCTTTGCCGTAATTGCGCATCTGCAGATAGACACGGGCAAGGATGGCCTCGGCTGCCGGGCGCGACGCCAATATGTTGAAACTGGGCTGTTCAGGAAGATCGGGAATGGCCGAACTGAGGTCTTCAATAATCTGCTTGTAAACTGTTTCCACTGATTTACGGTCCAGTTTAGCATAGAGGTCGGGACTTGTCAATAAAGGAACCCCAAGGTCTGTGGCGGCGCTTGTCTCTTGATACTGCTTAGCATACGTATTGACCAGGTGAAAATAGTTGAGTGCGCGGTGCACCTTTGCCTGGGCCAGTATATTTTTCTTCTGTGCTTCGCTGCCCCCCTGGCTGTCCATGATCTCTGCGGCGATCTGATTGAAGAGGTAGATCTGTTTGTACTGGTCGGCCCAGTCGGCATCTTCGTTGTTGTCGCCCACCAGATCACTTTTCCAGCTATAGGCGTTGGCATCGGTTAACGATAAAGTATTGAGGTAGGCTTCGTCAGACCCGTAGATGTCATCGCTTGCCAGCACGGGCCAGTAGTAGGATTTCTCCACTGTTGTACTGTTGTTGAGCAAACTCTGGTAGTCCTGTGTATATTTTAGTTCGCGCTTACCCACAAGGTCAATCTCCACAAACTTCCGGCAGGATACCATACCGGTGGTCATCAATGCAGCGAGGCTGAATGCAATAATTCTCTTTTTCATGTTCATCATAGTAGTTAAAAACCCATATTAACGCGGAATACATAACTTGTGACCGGTGGCATGCTGCTGTAGCTGCCGTCAAACATATACTCTGGGTCAACATCGCGGCCGGTCTTTTTCCAGAAAAGCCCCAGGTTGGTTGCCGTGGCACCAATACTCAGCGATTTGATGGTCCTGTTGTTGCTCAGCATACTGGCCGGAAAGCTATAATTTAAGGAAAGCATCTGCAGGCGGATGTGGCTGGCGTCAATCATGTTGATATCTGCAAGTTCAAAGCGCTGTATACTATTGATATTGGTATTGATGACGCCGGGAATATCGGTATTGGCCTCGTCTCCGGGCTGGCGCCAACGGTCTACCAGGGCCTTGCTATTGGGCAGATATCCATCAAAGCCTGCTGTATTGCTGGGGTATTGTGTGGAGTTGACCTCCCTCCAGCGGACTTTGTGTCCAAATTTCATAGTCATACGTGCTGTAAATGTGAAATTTTTGTAGGACAGGGTGTTGGTCCAGCCGCCAAAGTAGGGAGCGCTCATGCGGCCCATATAAAGCAGGTCCGCAGGGCTAAAATCGTCTGTGGACGTTTCTGAATCCAGGATATTGCCCTGTCCATCGCGGATTTGCGATCTACCTTTGTTATCAAGGCCTGCCCAGCGGTAGGCAAAGAGCTGATCAATGGGGTAGCCCTCGATCGGTGCAGATGTCTGCTCTGGCGTCTTGAGTGTATTCGGAAAACGATCGTCGGTAACTTTATTGTCGCTGTACGAGAGATTAAGTGCACTATTCCACTGCCAGCCGGCCTTCTGCACGATCTGCCCCTGGATATTGATATCTATACCATGGCTTTTCATATTGGAGGTGTTGAAGGACAGACTGGACCAGCCGTAGGTAGAGTTGTAGGGTACTGACGCAACGATTCCGTAAGACCTTTTGCTGTAGTAATCGAGGTTGATGGTGAGCCTGTTGTTTATGGCGGTGAGATCAAGCCCCGTGTTGAATGCCCGTGTAGTTTCCCAGCCCAGCATCTGATTGGCCGGAATCACAATGGAGCCGGTGGGAAGCTGGGTGAAGAAATCGGTTATTGAAGCCGAATACAGGGTGAATGAAGTGCCGTCTTTTGGCACTGAGCCTCCGGTACCGATACTACCGCGCCAGCTCAGCATATTGATCCAGGGGATGGTTTTCATGAAGTTCTCTTTGTGCAGATCCCAGCGTAGCCCCGCAGACCAAAAAGGCTTTGCACGTTTGGACCGGTCTACGCCGATGATTGTAGCATCGTCAAAGCGTATGCTACTGCTTAGAAAGTACTTCGAAAGGAGGGTGTATCCCGCATTGGCGTAATAGCTCAGATAACGTATGCGGTCAATATTGATCGGTGCATCTTGTATATTCAGCGTTTTGCTGCCTCCATATATATCTTTATAGGGAACTGTTGGATTGATAACCGTGGACTGGTAGGTATCTTTGTCGAATCCATATCGTGTCTGCAGATAACCCATTGCCTGACTCTGACGGATTTCACTACCTGCAAATACGTCAACTTGATGAATATCGTGGAATGTTTTGGAGCCATCGAGCTGGAAACGTAACGAATAGTCATCCATTTTGTTGTTTGAGGTGACATATTTACCGCCTAGTGGAACTCCATATATCAGCTTTCCGCCGCTATTTACTGTGGTGCCGGTATTGATGAGGTCGCGCATCTCATAACTGTTTTTGTCCCGAAGGCTCTGCATATTGCGGAGCCCTTTCTGGTAAGAACCCGACAGTGTTGCGTTCAGCCAGCTGTAGGCACGATAGGACAATTGCCCTGTAAAGCGGGTCAGGTTATTGTCATAATGATCGTTGCTCTGCTTGAGTTCGTCGATGTGGTTATATGACCAGGGCAGATAACCCTGGCTTTCGAAGCGCTCTTGCGCAACGGTTGGTGTGAAAGCATAATAGCGGCTGATGCGCTGTCCATTCTGATCCAGCAGCAGATTGTAGGGCGTAAGGCCAAAAGTCCCGGGACTGATGGCGCGGATCGCAGCACCGTTAACATTGCTTTTCTGAATGGTATGATTGATGCCCAGGGCTACTTTAAGTCTTTGGTTAAAATAACTGTTTTCGACATTGAATGTCAACGACATATTATTGGTATTGTTTTCACGGTATATAGGTCTGTCTTTTGAATATACCGCAGAGGCATAATAACGGGCGCCCTGTACGGCTCCATTAAAAGACAAGTTGTACTGTTGATTCTGAGCCGCCTGCAGCAGTTCGTTTCGGATTTGCTGCCGGTTGTCGGTCTGTGCCAGCTGGCTGAGTATGCTGTTTTGCTCGGCGAGGCTGATCTCTCCACGTTTGGCACGGAACATGGTCATGATGGCGTCGGATCTGTTGGGGGCCCGCCAGCCTGAAGTCGGATCGTAGTAGAAGTTGTTGTCAAACATTTCCTTTTCGAAATCGATATATTCAGAGGCGTTCATGGTGCGCAGATCGTGCAGGCTGGGCGGGGCGGAGGTCCCGAAAATCGAAGAGAAATTGATAGTGTTTTTGCCCATTTTACCAGCTTTCGTTTCGATCACAATAACCCCATTGGCTGCCCTGGATCCCCAGATGGAAGCTGCCGCTGCATCCTTCAGGACAGTGATGCTGGCGATGTCATCGGGATTGAAATTGTTGAGTATGCCCGCACTGCTGCCCGTGGCTGAAAGACGGTTGCCAGATCCCGTTGGATTGGCAGTCAGCTGTTGTTCCATGGCTGGAAAGCCGTCGATGACAATCAGCGGCGTACTCGTCGAACCTGAAAAGGTATTGGGTGAACGCACCAGGATACTATGGGTTTTGGTGTCAAACTGAACGCCCGGTATCTGCCCCTCGAGCCGCTCCATTAGGCTCAACGCAGGACTTTGCTGAATTTTCTTTTCATCGATGACCACAAGCGAGCCTGTGGTTTTGCCGGGATCAAGTTTCTGGTAGCCGGTGTTGGCCATGACGGATACCTCATCTAATGCCGCGATCTGCGGCTTGAGGACAAATAGGGGCCCTAGGTTGCTGGCTGGGGTGCCGCTGAGGTCGATCTGACGCAGTTCGTATCCCAGATAGCTGATTTCAAGAACAGCATTGCTGGGCACATTGGCCAGGACGAACACTCCTTTGCTGTTGGTCAGGGTCTGATTATGGGTGCCTTTTATACGTACAGTGGCGCCCGCAAGTGGCTTCTGTTGCGTATCCGTCACGATACCATTGATCGTCCGTTGCTGTTGGCTGTCCGTCACGATGATCGTATTGTTGCGGACGATAAAGCCTAAAGGCTGTCCCTGAAAACAGAGTCCGAGCACTTCCGAAAGCTCCAGTTCGTTTAAACTAATGGTTAAAGGCGAGAACGATCTATTGTGTTCGGGACGGATCACGTAATCGTATCCGGTCTGCGACCGCACTTGTTGAAGGATTTCTTCCAAGCTGGCACGCTTGACATTTAGGTTAATTTTGTTTTGGCCGTGCAGGGCTGTGGCTGTTTGTAAAAACAAAACCAAAAACAAAATGCAGAATAATTGAAATCGCATAAGCAATTTGATTATAAAGTTGGAAAAGACAGGCGGTCTGTGGATCGGTTGATTTACCTTATACTTTTCGTTAGCAAAAAAATATTGATACATTTGTTTGTTGATTTTTGGACATACATGTCCCTCTTGACAAGGAGACATGTCATGCAGTTCATAATTTTCGTAATAAATGCTAGGCGTGAATTCAAAAAATCAATTCTAGGGGCGGTGCAACGCCTCTAGATTTTTTGAAACCACAGGTGTTTGTTTTGTTAGGGTATGACCATCAGCCTCCTTTCTTTTTCGTTGTTGCGGATATCAAATTTGATTCCTGTCGTGGTTTCCAGTATTTCGAGTACTTGTTGTAAAGTCTTCTTTCGGGATATGGTGCTGATATAGCGCTGCTGTCCGACGGGGCCGAGGTATTCTACTTCAATATTGTACCAACGGGATATTTGGTCCATGATCTCCAGGACGGAGGCAGAATCAAAGTAAAAATCGCCGTTTTTCCAGGAAAGATCTTTGGAAAGATCGACTTCCAGGAGTTCGAATTCTTTGCCCGTCTGTACAATTTTCTGGCCGGGCTTAAGAAGTATCGGTGCCGGATTGGCCGGATTGTTCAGCGCGATGGATCCCTCTTCCAGAGTAAAGCTATTCTGTTTGTCTTCCTTATAGGCCTTAACGTTGAATTTAGTGCCCAGGACCTGCACTGCATTTTGGCCTGCATGGACGATAAATTCCTGTTTGATCATTCGGCCACCCGAGCTGATCTGACGCTTGCTGACCTCGAAATAACCTTCACCTTCCAGCGTCACTTCGCGTGTACTGCCCGTAAACTGTATCGGAAAGATCAGCTTGCTGTCTGCATTAAGCGTTACCCGTGTGCCATCTGCCAGCACGATCTTGTAGGTATATCCTTTGGGAACGATGAGCGTGTTGCTCAACATCGCGTGGGAGCCATTTTTTGACCCGTCTGTCTGGTAAACGAGCTGGTCGGTGTCACTCCAGTCGATGAGGATATCGTGATCCTTGCGACTGGAAGACCCATTACTGCGATTAAGTGCGATTTGTTCGCCATTTGACAACTGTAAGACCGCACCGCTGCTCGCCGGGTGTATGGACGCAGTATTCGCGCGGGTGGCTGATGATTGTTTGTCAGCTGTGGTTTGGACCGAACTGTCCTGATAATTAAAAGTAGGCTTTTGCTCAATAGAGAGGTAGTATGAAGCGAATCCGATGATGGCTATGGAGGCTGCTGCGGCAATCCATTTTCGCCATGCAGTATGGGGTTGTTTTGGAGAATGTATGTGAGAATGGATACGGCCCCAGCTGTCTGCAATATCTGCCTGCAGCTCCGGGGTACTCAGATCGAATTCCGGAAGCTGTTCGGCCTGAGCGATGTACCAGTCTTCGACAAAAGCTGCCTCACTATCGGTACATTGGCCCTTGGTGTATCTTTTCAGTAGGTCGTTATCTATTTTTAACGGTTCTCTCACGTCTTTTGCGTTGTTGTTTTGCTGTATAACAGTTAAGTCCGCCGCAGGTCCCAGATGAAAGTGAAATTTTTTTAAAAAATCTGACCGTTAGGGCCGGTCTGGAAAAAATGCAAGAATAAATAAGAGCAGAGGCAGCTTGTTGCGCAATAACTTTAGCGCGTTTGAAATCTGATTTTTTACGGTTTTTTCACTGATGCCAAGTTTTTCGGCAATCTCTCTGTGACTCAAATAGTGTGTACGGCTCAACTGAAAGATTTCACGCATCTTTTCAGGAAGATTCTCAATTTCTCTTTCGATGATCGCCTGCAGCTGTTTTTCGCGGATTACATGATCTGTGTCTGAAACATAGCTGACGGCAAAGGATGACATGCTATCCAGGTATCTGTCAACTACTTTGCTATGTGAAATATGATTTATCAATTCATTTTTCACGACCTGATACAGATAGGAAGACAGCTTAATATCCGTCGGCAGCTTGCCGCGGATATCCCAGATTTTAACGAAGACTTTTTGCAGGATGTCTTTTGTTTCCTCACGGTCGCGGATAAATCTATTGGCATGAATGTACAAAGGAACACTGTAACGCTTGTAGATGACAGAGAAAGCTCTCTCGTCATCCTGGCGAATCAGATCGACCAGAATCCCGTCGGATAGTGTGGCGTATTCGCTGTCCTGCATACTTATTTAGGTGTGTTTTTCAAAGGCGAACTATGTGAAATCAGGCACTTTTTTACCAAAGTTCATCATTTAATCACACAAATATAACTTTTTCGTAAAATAACTGTCCAACTTTTACGAAAATTCCACTACCGTTAGGGCTGGAAGATCATATGGGATACAGTTTTCATAAGCATAACGTGGCTAAAGCTGCCCTGTTTGGGTATCTCGGCTGAATTTGTAATATTATTGTTCATTTATGTCCTGCAAAAGTTTTAAATGACATCTTTGTAATATATAAACCCGATACCATAAGCATGATTGACACGAAGTATTAACGAGAAGATACTTCAGGTCAATTTAATAAATCAATTTAGCACGCTGATGAGCGGTACAAACAAGCATATAAACAAACCAAACCTGATAGAATGATGACAAGCACTAATTTTCGTTTCTGGGCTCTCTTAATGGCATTGCTGGTGACAGCGCATGCACAGGCTCAATCGTTAGCAGACTTTACGCTGCCCACACCCTGGACACAGGAGGCGCTGACGGCAAATATACCTTTGCCCGAATATCCGCGGCCGCAGATGAAGCGTAAGGAATGGCAAAATCTCAATGGCCTCTGGGACTATATGGGCGGCAGGTTACAGCAGGATCCGCGGACAGCCACCATGGCTCCGGATTTTCCTGCCAGAACGGAAAAGATACGGGTACCCTTTGCTCCTGAGGCGGAACTGTCAGGCATAGCCCGCAGCGGCGAGCAGTTTCTGTGGTATAGGCGTAATATCGTGATTCCGCCGACATGGAAAGGCAGCCGTGTCTTACTGCATTTTGGTGCTGTGGACCAGTATGCTGTTATTTTTGTCAACGGCAAAAAAGCTGGGGACCATAAGGGTGGATATCATGCCTTTAGTGTGGATATTTCGGACTTTCTAAAGCTGGGCGACAACAGTTTGGTGGTGGGGGCCTACGACGCTAACGATGGCAAGACATCTTCGGGCAAGAATGGAGATAAGGGCGACTACACCTTCAGTTCGGGCATATGGCAGACCGTGTGGATGGAGCCAGTACGGAAAGAGCATGTTACACAATTAAAGCTGATCCCTGATCTGAAGAATAACCGGTTGCAGATAACCGCATTGACCACTGGAGAACGGCTAAAAGTGGTGGCTACGGCACATGATGGTATAACACAGGTCGGCAGGGCAGAAGGTGTGGACAACGCCTCATTTTTTCTACCTGTCCGCAATCCGCATCTATGGACTCCGAATGACCCTTTTCTATATGATCTGCAGATTCAACTGCAAGATAAACAAGGACGTATCGTGGATCATGTAGAGTCCTACTTCGCTATGCGTTCCATCAGCATCGGCAAGGTGGACGGTGTTAACAGGACGCTGTTAAATGGCAAGTTTGAGTTTCAGATCGGCGTGCTGGATCAGGGGTACTGGCCGGATGGGATCTTTACAGCGCCGACGGAGCAGGCGCTGCTGTACGACATTCAGCTGGCCAAAAGGGCAGGTTTCAACGTGATCCGCAAGCATATCAAAGTTGAACCGATGCGCTGGTACTATCATTGCGACCGCCTCGGGATGATGGTATGGCAGGATATGCCCAACTTGTGGTATCCCGATGATAACGATTCGGTAGCTGTGCGCCAGGAGTTCAGGAATGAGCTCAAACAGATGATGGACCAGCTGATCAGCGTGCCTTCGATTGTCACCTAGGTGCCTTTTAACGAAAATTGGGGTGCCTTTGAGGTGCCTGATATCACCAACTGGACCAAAGCGTATGATCCTACACGGCTGGTGAACGGCAATTCAGGGTTCAACTATGCACCGGGCTACCGGCCGGCGCAAGGTGATCCAGGCAACGGCGATTTTGTGGATATGCACCACTACGGAAAGATGGAGGACAAAGCATTTCCGCTTCCCGACGAGAAGCGGGCAGCTTCCCTGGGTGAATTTGGCGGTAAGGGACTATTTGTACGCAATCATATGTGGCCGGTGCCTAATAATGCCTACGAAATATTGATTAACAAGGAAACATTGACGGATACTTATATTTACCTGCTCAACGAGATCGAACAGCGGATGATATATAGGGGATTGAGTAGTGCTATCTATACCCAGACTTCAGATGTGGAGCATGAGATCAACGGTTTGGTCACCTACGACCGGCAGGTGGAAAAGCTCGACCTGGACAAAGTGAGGTGGATAAATAGGGAAGTTATCAAAAGCGGAGGAAATATCGGCAAAAAGAAAAACATAAGTTCGATATCAAGAGTGTATCCCGTAGAATAAATCCCTAATACTATCGCTTTGGCTTGCTAATGAAAAGGGACCGTACAGCATAGCGCTACTGTACGATCCCTTTTTTCGTTATAATATAGACCATCAGGGTCAGGCTACTTGTTTTTCACACAACGAATGGCAGCCCAATTATTTTGATGAATATTCACGATCGAGACGCTGGTTGCTGTCAATATCAATGCCGGCTTGGAATTACCCTGTACAGTCGGGCTTGCCCAATATACCCCAAGAGCATTAGTTGGAATATTGTTGTTACCAGAGCCGGATCGGGTAAAATCGTTGTCAGGCAAGAACATGTAATTGTCCAGATTGCTTGTCGGCAGTATAGAAGTTCCTAAAAACCATCCGGTCTGCCCATTGTAGCTTCCGCGTACGGTACCTTGGTTGATCAAAGATTGATACTCAGTTTGCGTTGCCGTGCGCCAGCCGGTACCAATGGCCGTCTCACAATAAGAGGCAGAACCGTTACCATTATAAACACTACCTTTCAAATATTGGGCAGCAGCCAGGGTGATGGGTGCGGTACCTGTCAAATTGGCCGAACTCCAATAATAATTGGAATTAGGTACATCTATTGCCCCTTTAGGGACAAGGCGCAGTTTTAAGTTATATTTGACGCCTTTTTGTAAGCTCAGGTCCGTCAGGTTGATCAGTCCGGATCTTACTCCATTCTGCACTGCATTTAAGGTGACCGTCCCGAAGCTGACTTTACCGGCGCTAGTTCCCTCGGTAATGATCAGCGCAGGGCTGCTTGTCCATAGGAGTCCTGATCCGCTGAAGCTGATACTACGGGCAGTGGAAGAGCCTCCCTGTGTAAAATGGCCGTCAGACAAGTGAACGTTGGCCGTACCGTAGTTCGGGGATATGCTGCTACCAACGATAGAGGTGATATTGCCCACCACATTGGCTGATGTGCTCTCCAAGGTGGCCTGTACCTGCGTAAATAAATGGCTGAGGATAAGATCCAGAGAGAGGGTCTGATTTGCGGTTACACTGGCGGTCTGTTTTTGCCAAAGTACATCCGTGTCTGCGCCCGGCACATCAAATGTGATATTGGCAATGTTCTGGTTGAAATTGATATTCGGAAATGTATGGCCGTTTGCCACAGCGACGGCAACGAATGTGTAGGCACCTGGGGCAAGCGTAAGATTCCAGTTTGTACCACTCCCAGTATAGGTGAGTACACCAGAATCTTTAATATAATCGCCGGCGGAATTATAGGCGGCAACCGCATATTTGGCGCCAGTGCCCAGTGGCTCGGGGCCGGTCGCCATTTTAAGTCCTGCTGAAGCGCGCAAAGTACCGGATAGATCGGATGTCTCTGGTGACAGCGTCGCCAGCGCAGTTAGTTCATCTCCAAACGGGATAGAAGCTCTCTGGATAGATATAGGACTGCTTGTATTGCTGGTATTGGATAGCTTTAACTTAGGTTCCGTGCCCTCGTCAGAATAGGACACGCCTCCGATTTTGACACTTACTTTTCCTTCTGTTCCGACAGGATCCGTGCTTTCATTTTTGCTGCAGGCAGTAAACAGTACGGTAAAGAGCGCCAATGCTTGAATAAAATGATTTTTCATTTTCTTAGTGGGTTAAATTAATAGCGAATTGAATGACTACCACCAGCCGTCACTCTGGCTGTGAGTCTGTGATTCTTCGTTATCCCATGTTTGTTGGATGTCACCTGAGACCTGTGCGTTGGACCCTGCGGCGATGCCATGTTCCAATAAGACCTTGGTCACCCGTATCTGAGGTGCCTGGTAGTCCAGTTTGCGTGACTGGAGTTTAATAGGTTTCTTTTTCATAATAATATGTTTTATCAAGGGTAAATACTATACACTATCGTTAGCTCAGCATTATAACTTAAACTTCGGCTCAATTGTAATCAGCCGCACCGGATGTGATTTGGCCATAAACTAAATTCTGGTGTAAAAAAAAGGCTTTATGGATTGAAAACGATAGAGTGAAAGGGAATATCACCTGTTTATGCGATTGTTTGGCTTCAATATAGCATGAATATGCGATGGCTGTAGCTTATAAGCTACAACTATACAATAACACGCTGATATGATTATATCAAATGATTAAATTTGTTTACTAGATTAATAAAAAGCCAATATTATGAAGACCTCCAGGCATGCAGTCATATTAGATGATCAAAAGATTGTCGCCTTCTCGCTTGAGCTGTTGCTCAAACGTGAATGTCGGATAGATATGGTCCAATCCTTTAACAGGGGTAACGACTTAATTCAATTTTTGCGCGCTTTCGGAAAGGAGGAGCTGCTTGTTTTTCTGGATTATTACCTCCAAGATGAAAATGGACTCTCCATACTGACAGAAATAAAGCGTATCAATGGAGCCGCAAAGGTTATCTTTCTGACCGGGGCAACCGCACCGGCTGTGTTAGCCAGTATGTTGCAATACCGTCCAGATGGTCTATTGAGCAAATCCTGCGAACTGGGGGAGATACAGGCCTGTTTGGCAGCAGTAAAAAGTAGGCAGACCTTCATCTGCAGGGAATTCGAATATATCTTGTCCAGCAACGACAAAAGAGCGGAAACCTTTACGCCACGGGAGATCGAAGTGCTGCAATATTTCTCGAATGGCTACAGTGTGGCCGAAACGGCTTCAAAAACCTTTTTAAGTCCCCATACGGTAGTGACACACCGTCGAAAAATGATGGCTAAAGCCGGCTGTCAGACGATTGCCCAAATGCTAAAATATGCACACGAGCACAATCTGATACGATGTGCTGAAAACATATGAATGGTTACGGTGCCAAATTAGGGCTGCTCTTTGGTCCAAAGATCCATGTTCGGAAAATTAAACTTATCGTTGTTAAAAACCGGATCTTTCTTGGCCTTCTGCTGCTCACAATAGTCATCATAAATGGCTAGTACTTTTTTGTGAAGCAGGAGTATGGCAATCAGGTTGAGCCAGGCCATGAGTCCGACGCCAATATCGCCAAGTGTCCAGGCAGACTTTGCCGTACTGATGCAGCCTACATAGGTGGATACTAACATAAGCAGGCGCAAAGCCCAGATAAGTATGGTCTTGTGCTGTTTTTTGCGGCTTACAAAGCTGATATTAGTTTCGGCAATATAATAATATGCCATGATGGTAGTGAACGCGAAAAACGCTAAAGCTAAAGCGACAAAAGCGTCCCCAATGGCAGGGAAGTGATGTGACACGGCCTGTTGCGTAAAGCCCGGTCCCATTTCCGTAGCGGGAAGGTGCTGTACGATAAACCCTCCGTTTGGATTTTCCACATTATATTGTCCCGTAAATAGGATCATCAACGCTGTTGCTGTACAGACAAACATGGTATCGACATAGACCGAAAAGCCCTGAACCAGCCCCTGCTTGATCGGGTGCGATACTTCGGCGGCAGCGGCAGCATGTGGGGCGGTACCCTGACCGGCTTCATTGCTGTAAATGCCCCGTTTTACGCCCCATGAAATTGCCATGCCCGCCACAGCACCAAAGGTTGCCTCCAGATTGAAAGCGGCTTTTACAATCAGTGAAATGACGGCTGGTATCTGTGTAAAATTGAGGCCAATAATGACTAATGCCATCAGAATATAGGCTCCCGCCATAAATGGAACGACATACTCGGCGACGGTACTGATCCGCTTGACACCGCCGATAATAATGATGGCGAGTAAAGCCGCTATGGTCAATCCGGTGACGCCCGGCGACAAGTTGAAGGCTGATTCAACCGCCGCACCTATGCTATTACTTTGCACGCCGGGGAGTAAAAATCCGGTACTGACGATCGTGACGATAGCGAATGTCCAGGCAAAGGCTTTGGAACGCAACCCTTTCAGAATATAAAATGCTGGCCCGCCGCGGTATTCTCCATCATTGACCTCTTTGTACATCTGTCCGAGTGTAGCCTCCACGATGGCCGATGCACTGCCCAAAAAAGCGATGGCCCACATCCAAAAGATAGCTCCGGGGCCGCCCATGGCTATGGCTGTAGCGACACCGGCAATGTTGCCCGTCCCCACACGGCCGGAGATAGCGAGCGAGAATGCCTGAAATGAGGAAATTCCTTTGTCCGAACTACTACCATTAAAAAGCAAACGTATCATTTCCCGAATTTGCATGAGCTGCGGGCATCGGAAACGTATCGTAAAATAGATACCTGTTAACAGACATAAGTATACCAGAGCATCACTCCAGATGATGTTATAAATTTTATTGATAATATCGTCCATATTTTAAAATTAAATCTTTAGGCGCATTAAAAGTAGGTAAAAACGAGGTAAAACATAGTATACTTTCTTAAATTTCGTATAGATTGTAGTGATTTGGTTGAAATTGGCTGTGTGAATTATGAATAATTCGCTTATTTTAATTTTAATTCGGGTTATTTGTGCAATATGGGATGAAAAAAATATTGAATCAGTATTTTTTTTTTAACAAGATACGTCGCTCACTCGATTTGTTTCAATAATGTTTCGGATATCGCTTGAAAGTGGATGACAAATACAGCAGACCATGGCTGCAAAAGTACTTTTGCAGCCATGGTCTGCTGTCTGCGATTGATTGAGCCTTAAAATTTAACTGAAATTGCGTTCGGCCATGAGCATGCGCAGGTCATCGGATGCGGGCAGTTCAAACACCTGTAGATGAAAGTGTTTAATGGCGGCCAGCAAATGGTCAAATATATCGGCCATGGTATCTTCGAAATAAACCCATTGAGTACCCTTGGTAAACATGTACAGTTCCAGCGGAATGCCGTATTCGTTGGGCGCGAGCTGACGCACCAATAAGGTCAGTTCCTGATGGATATTGGGATTGTGCTTGGCATAGGCAAGTACATAGGCCCTGAACAGACCGATATTGGTCATTCTCCGGCCATTGACTGGCGAGGAGCTGTCGGTATCCCGGGTTTTGTTGTAATCGGCAATCTCACGCTCCCGCTTTTCGATATAGGGGGCCAGCAAGTGGATTTTTTTTAATGCTGTAATTTCCTGGGTGTTGAGATAGCGTACAGAAGACATTTTAATGTTCAAAGCCCGTTTTATCCGACGGCCGCCCGTCTCCTGCATCCCGCGATAGTTTTTGAATGAATCACTTAGCAAGGTATAGGTCGGTATGGTGACGATGGTCTTGTCCCAGTTCTGAATCTTCACATTGTTGAGGTTGATCTGCAGCACATCGCCGTCAACACCATATTTGGGCATCTCTATCCAGTCACCCACACGGACCGAGTCATTGGCCGATACCTGGATACTGGCGACAAAGCCTAGAATAGTGTCTTTAAATACCAGCATGAGGATGGCGGATGCCGCCCCCAGCGAAACGAGAAAAGACCAGGGCGAATTGCCGGTCAGCAGCGACACGGCCAGTGTGCTGATGACAAAAATCAAAAAAATCTGTACCACCTGCAGGTAACTGTCGATGGGCTTGTCCTTGAATCCTTTTGACGTCCGAAAAATATCCCTGCAGGTTTTTAACAGGCTGTTGACGAGATGATACACCATAAACAATACCAACAAATCCAAAAATTTGACAATCGTGGCTGTCAGTACCGGAAAGCCAAGAAAGACGACCGGAAGCAGCTGCCGTGTCAGTAGCGTTAATATGGTCCGGCTTAGCTGCACATGCACCTTATTGGCCAAAAGGAAATCATCCCATTGGGTGGAGGTTCGCCGGGCAATTTTGTTCAATGCCGAATAGAGGATGTTGCGTATCAGGTAATCCAGCGCGTAGAGTAACAGGGCAAAAGCCAGAAGTAATCCGACTGCCGTACCCATATGGGCCTGCTGTTCGGGTAAACCTAATGTCGTAAAGAGATTGAAGATGTACTGATAAATCGAACTTGATTGGTGTTCACTGAAGTTGAGCATGTCTAAATTTTTCATATGAACAGACAAATTTACGAAGAAATATAAAAACGGTTTTTTATGTGGTAAACACCCTTTAATAGCAACTTTTCTATGTTTTATTTGCTTATTGATTAATTTTTACGTATATTTGTGAATTAATAGATAACCAGACAGCGAAAACTTTCTGTTTTTGCGTCTTAAAACCCCCGACAATTTGAATGAGATTAGTGTGATAGGTGGTGGGAGTTGGGCTACGGCCCTGGTTAAAATTTTAACAGAAAATAGCATCCATGTCAACTGGTATATGCGGCGTTCCGAGCAGGTGCGCTCGATAAACCGGGATGCTATTAACCCTGACTACCTATCGTTTTTAAAACTTGACAATACAAAAATTTTTGCCTCCGATCAACTGGACGAGATCGTGACCCGGTCGAAAGTAGTTCTTTTCGCCGTGCCCAGTGCGCATCTGGACAATGTTTGCGCTGCAATTCCCAAAGAGGACCTCGCCGAAAAATTTGTGATCACCGCCATAAAAGGGACCGTCGGCCCTGACAATCTGCTTCCAAGTTCTTATCTCGCCCGGTTTTTTGAGCTGAAAGATTTTCAGCAGGCGATGATTGCGGGCCCTTGCCATGCCGAGGAAATCGCACGGAACAAGAAAACCTATATGACCCTATGCAGTTCTAATGAAACCTTTATCGGCAAGATCTCAAACTGGTTTGCTTCAAGTTATATGCAGGTAAAGTACAGTCCGGATATGGTGGGGGTGGAGTATGCTGCCATTTACAAAAATATTGTGGGTATTGTTTGTGGCATGGCCGAGGGACTGCATTACGGTGACAATTTTATGGCGGTGCTGGTCTCCAATGCCATCGACGAACTGGGGCTGCTGCTGCGTGCCGTTGGCGCACCCGATGCCCGGTTGGGAAGCTCCGCCTATTTGGGCGATTTATTAGTGACGGGCTACTCCGCGCATAGCCGCAACCGGGCGTTTGGTAAATATCTTGGCCAGGGGTATTCGGTTTTCGAGGCGCGTCAGCTCATGGGCATGGTCGCCGAAGGATACTTTGCAACAAGGGGGCTGATGGCGACGGTAAAGAGCCTCGGGCTCAATTTACCCCTGTTACAGACAGCCTATCGGGTGCTATACAACCATATGGCTGCAATGGATGAATTTAAACTTTTAGAAAGGAATATCAGATAATATGCTATTAGCAACAGATTTAGACGGAACTTTTTTAGGCGGAAAGATGGAAGACCGCCTCAGATTATATAGACTGATCAAGACCAGCCCCAACCTGCAGCTGGTTTTTGTCACCGGAAGAGGACTGGAGTCGGTATTGCCGCTGCTGAGCGATCCGCTCATTCCGGTGCCGGACTTCATTATCGCGGATGTGGGTGCCACGGTCGTTAACGGCCATAGCCTGGAAGCGATTGAGCCACTGCAGAGTGAAATTGAGGAAAAATGGCCGCAGACTTATGCGATCCGCGCTGCGCTGGAGGAAATTCCGCAGCTGAATTACCAACATGTGCCACAGCAGCGCCGCAGCTCCTTTTATTATGAAGCTGGGGTAGACCATAGCCTGGTGCAGCAGGTGGCCGACAGGTATGACTGTGACATTATAACTTCGGCTGATAAATACCTTGATTTGCTACCTAAAGGTGTCAATAAGGGAACAACATTAAAGAAGTTGGTCGAATTCCTGGCTGTCCATGCGGATGATGTGATGGTGGCCGGTGATACTTTAAATGATCTGGCCTTATTTCAGATCGGTTTTAAGGGTGTTGCCGTCGGAAAATCCGAACCAAGTCTGCTGCAAGCGATTGCTGAGCTGAATACGGCTTATAACGCGGAAGCTGCAGGAGCGGGCGGAATACTGGAATATATGGGCAAGCACCGCCCGTTTCAACAGCTGATCCGTGGGGAAAAAAAAATTATACCTCAAAAAAGAAAATCCAAGAAATCCGATCAGCTGGTGATGGTATACCATCGGTTGCCTTTTGAAAAGGAAGCGGTCAATGGTAAAACGGTACGGGTTGCACCCAAAAGTCCGAATGGCATCATTCCCTCGCTGCTGGGCTTATTCGAAAAGGGAAGGTCTGGCCTCTGGATCGGTGAGGAAGTGATCCAGCAGGACGGACAGCTGGTTCCAAATCAGCTGGTGGATGAAAGCCGCTATCCTAATCTGGTCGCCTCCACCATATCGTTGTCAAAAGAGGATATTGATAAATTCTATCGTGTATTTTCCAAAGAGGCATTTTGGCCGACGATCTTTTCCTTTGTGGACCGGGCCAAGTTCAACCACGAGGACTGGGCGCATTACCTGATGATCAACAAGCGCTTTGCCGAACGGATCGCCCGCGAGGCCGACGAGGAGGCGCTGGTGTGGATCCATGAGTATAATCTGTGGATGGTGCCTTCTTTTTTAAAGACCATGCGCCCCGATCTGAAAATTGGTTTTTTTCACCATACGGCTTTTCCGGCAGCGGATATTTTTAATATTATTCCCTGGCGCAAAGAGATCATCGGCAGCCTGTTGCTCTGTGATTTTATCAGTTTTCATATCCCACGCTATGTGGAGAATTTTGTGGATGTGATCCGCAGCCATACGCCGTTTAAAGTAGTCAAAAAGGTAGATGTCGCCAATCAGTTCCTGACCTATAGCTGTGCCCTCGGGGTCGATCAGATGACCAAGATCATTGAGGTGGACGGCCGGCAGATCAGGCTAGGGGCACAACCGGTCGGTGTCAACAGGGATCATATCGAGCATATTTTGACTGATGATCACATTCCGGAGGAGATCAATGCCCTCAAAAAAAGCAAAGCGGAATCTGAAATAACGCGTATCATATCCATTGAGCGCCTGGATTACGTCAAGGGGCCGTTGGAAAAAATCCAGGCTTTTGGCGAATTTCTTGCCGAGTATCCCGAATTTCGGGGTAAGATCGAACTGGTCAATGTCTGTACACCGCCATCACAGGGAATGACGATCTATGATGAGATCCGGGATCAGGTGAACCAGGCTGTGGGTGAGATAAATGGTAAATATGCCACAATGAACTGGACGCCTATCCAATATTTTTACAGGGCACTGCCTTTTGAGGAGGTGATCAAGCATTATGCGCTGAGCGACGTTGCCTGGATCACGCCTTTGCGCGACGGGCTGAATCTGGTCGCCAAGGAATACATTGCTACCCATGGCCTATTGGAGACCCCCGGGATTCTTGTGCTTTCGGAATTTGCGGGAGCTTCGGTCGAATTGCCTTATGCCATATTGACCAATCCCTATGACCGCAAGAGCATGAAAGATGCGCTATTAAAAGCGCTCGTCATGGAGCCCGGAGAGGCTCAGGTCAGGGCGCGTAGGCTGTATGAGCATATTGAACACTACGATATCCATTATTGGGGTAAGGATTTCGTCAAAGAGCTTGAAAAATCAGGTAAGAGGCTTTGAATAACAATTACGGAGGCTGTTCTGCCGCCTCCGCAATGTCCAATGGTCTAAAATGTCAATAGACCGACAGTTAAACTGGCCATATAGTGCGGCTGTCCTTTTTCAAAGGGGCAGTGGTGCGAGAAAGTCACTCGTCCCTCATTTCCGCCTACAGGTCATCACACCGGATCCCGTCATCAATAACTTGCTGTAAGACGCCGTCAAGTCATCAGTTTTGTGTCCGTTAACGATTAACGGACACAATTTTATGCGTATTACAATTCTTATTGCCATCATTTTTAGTTATGCGAATACATTCGCGCAAAATCCGGTTTCATCAGATTCAATAACCGTGCAGCAACCACCGGAGTCAATAAACCTGCAAGTGGTCCGGCCGTTGGGCTCCGGGCGAACAGGTCCTGACATATCAACAAAGAATCATCGAATCGATCCAGCATTGATCGCCGCGGGTGCATTCATGGGATATGGTGTCATCGCCCAATACAATACCCCGTTGAGAGGACTGGACCTGAAGGTGAAAAACGCCCGTGAAAAGTATTTTGCAAGTCGGACCACAATAGACGATTACCTGCAATACCTACCTGCGTTCAGCGTATATGCCATCGATCTGATGGGCACGCGGCCAAAGCATGATGTAACTGACCGGACCTTGGTCATGGCAGTTTCACACGCCATTATGGGGCTAACTGTTCAAACGCTGAAACATACGACAACAGTGCCGCGCCCCGATGGTTCCAACACAAAATCCTTTCCCTCGGGCCATACTGCCACAGCATTTGTGGGTGCTCATATTTTATATAAAGAGTATGGGGATAGCAGCCCCTGGATAGGGATCAGTGGCTATATGATCGCAGGCGCTACTGGCGCGTTGCGGATCGTGAACAACAAACACTGGTTAAGCGATGTGGTAGCAGGTGCAGGGATCGGTATAGTAAGTACGGAAATTGCCTATCTATTATTGCCGAAACTGCATAAATTATGGTCTAAGAAAGAAAATATAAACGCCTTAAGCATTTTACCTGTAGTAGGGAGTAAGCAGGCGAGGTTATCCATCACCTATAGATTTTAGAAATTTTTGGGCAGGTATTACCTGCTCAAAAGTTTTCTGCTGACAACGGTCTTAAATAACTCTTCACGCCGATATTTCGAAAGCGGCAGTTCTGTCCCATTAACATAGACCCTTCCGCCACTGATTTTTTCGATATGAGATAGGTTGACCAGAAATGACTTATGGATTCTGAAAAATGCTTTGTCGGGCAGCATATCTGCGGTGACATGCATGGTCTGGTGAACCAGATATACTTTATCTTTCAGGTATATTTTGACATAATTTTGCATCGCCTCAATGTATAGGATGTCTGCCCATACGAATCGTATGAAGGTATCCCCCTGTTTAATATAGATATCCTGATCTCTTGTCGTCATCATGTTGCGAAGGGCTAACTGTGACCGATACATTTCATGGGCTTTTTGAACCGCTTGAAAGAATCGTGGAAAACTGATCGGTTTAAGCAGGTAATCGACCACATTTAACCTAAAACCGTCCAGTGCATACTCGGAATAAGCAGTCGTCATGATGGTTAACGGTGTCTTTTTTAACGACTCTAACAGTTCGATCCCCGACAGTTCGGGCATATTGATATCGAGAAACATCAGGTCGATCTCATGTTCACGTAAGGCACGAGTGGCTTCTATGGCCGAGAAACCGATCTGTGTGACTTCAAGGAAGTCTAACTTTTCAATATAAAATTTAATTCCTTCCGCAGCCCCTAATTCATCATCGACAATAAGGCATTTGAGTGGCGGCATGGGTGTTTCGGATTTAATGGTCATGCTGTTCATGAATAGTGATTGTGAGTGTGACCTGATAGCGATTTGCTGTGTCATTGATGATCAGTTCGTGTCGGTTAGGGTAGATCAGCGATAGCCGTTCGCTTACATTTTTCAACCCTATACCAGTATGATCCGCCTTTTTGGGCTGTATGGATCCTTTTGAATTTTGAATATCCAGTTTGATTGTTGCGGCGTCCTGGCTGATTTGTATGGCGATAACACCTTTCTCCGCAGTGGCCCGGCCAACATGTTTGAACGCATTTTCGATGAATATAATAAATAAATGAGGGGCAATATGGACCTGTGGATCAGTCAACTGAACGTCGCGGGATACCGTCAGATTGTTTGCCCAGCGATAAGTCTCGACTTCAATATAATTGTTGATAAAGGCAATTTCTTCCGCCAGGGAGATATGTTCTTTGTCAGCTCCATACAATTGATAACGTAGAATATCCGCATATTTAATCAGCAGCGTGGAGGCAAGCTCGGTATCTTTTTGGATCAAAAGATGGATATGGTTCAATACATTGAACATAAAGTGAGGCGTGATCTTTGACTGGAGTGCATGGAGCTGTATCTCCAGGTGAGTCTTTTTTAATGTCAGGTGCTGCTGATGCAACTTGCCGTGTTCAAAATAGACCTTTAAGCCACCAAAACCAAGATTAAGAAGGATACTTACCGGAAATGTACTCGCCAGTGTCGTCACAAAGGTTTCCCGTTCCTGAGCGACTTCCGATAGGGGCAGGTAATTGCGATCCTCAAGGAAGTATAATCCTTCTTGAAAAATCCATAATAATATAGCCTGGAAGACCGACAACGTCAAAAAGTGGGGCAGGATGGAATACAACTTATTGCTGTCGATCGCTTTGGGTAAGATATAGTTACATAGAAAATAAGTTGTCGTACATAAGGTCCCAAGCAGCGATATTCCAGATAGTATTTTCTGGATGACCATTGGATAGTCAGAGTCATCAAATACCCATAGTACTGCTGTGATCATTCCCCAAAGGAGGAAAAATAGTGCGTTGAAGCTATTTAGCCTAAAGTGTTTCATCATTGCTTTCGTCCATAAGACATGAAGGTTACAGTACGGTATTCATCCAATTGTAAAAAAATATATCCTGCTTGAATGGGCGTTTTGATTATTTAAAATAAGATTGAATGCTTAGGGGTAAAAATACGCATTTATCCTTGAATATAACCTGTTCAGGATGTTTAAGGTCTGTATTTCGATTATTTCCCTTAAAAGGGGGAGAGAACAACAATTGCGGGGACCCTAGTTGGATTTTATTTTCCGTATCATGGGAACGGGGGGCGTTTGCCTAGCGCCAGTAGCGATCCGATAACTGAGGTCAAGGCCGGCCGGTCCGCATTTTACCGCCAGCAAAACCCGGGCTTGCTCTAAGAAAAGCTCAAAAGTCTTCGGTATTTGTGAGAACTGGTATCGGTTGTATGGCGTAGAAAATCTTCTGCTGTGTGCTCATGTGAAACAATGCATTTACAAAAGAAGTGGTGGATTTTTTGCCGAAAAATAGGCGGGAAGGTATATCTTAATCTAGGTGAAAATATACTTTCCCGCCTGTGATTTACATGTTGATCCCGTTAATCCAAATAAAAGAAAAGTCGGCTGAATATTTGATTCGGCACCTTGGGTGCAATAAAATAGGGTTGCACCTTTCCTTTATCGTTCAATTTTGGGAAAAAGAACCCAACGGCGGGCAATTTACTTTTTGCTTCATCGCCTTCAAAGGCCCATTCATCCGTATTCGCCTTGGTGAAATGAACCGTAGCACTCCGCAGGTCGACCTCTTTGTCAAAGTCCTTGAGTGGCAGATAATCGACGTAGACCCATTTTGCGGGAAGCACGTTCTTTGCAATGTACTCCTTACGGACATCGCCCGTGGTTGCGTTGACCTGCTGTAGCGAAATATCAACCGGGAAATCAATGCTTTTATCATAAATGTAAAAGCCTAGTTTATTGACATTGGGGTCGGCAGCAGGGGGAACCACCTGCTGTACCTTGCCGTCAAAATAGAGGTAATTGAAATTGACTCTGATGGTATTCTCTGGCAATTCAGCACTGTAAACTACTTTCTTGGTCACGGTATCTGTTAAGGTAACCAGCCGTTTTTTTGGTACTTTGTAGCTAAAGGCCGTGGTAAAATGGATATTGCTCTTGGGCTGGATAATAAAAGCGCCGTCTTTATGATCGAACACAGTGGTATCGATCGCCACCACTAAAGGATGCTCAGCACCATTGTGGCCATTGATCAGGATATGCATCGCGCGCTCTACTTCAACAGTATCCTTGTTGCAGGCACAGAAAAAGAAAGGAATACCGATCAGCAGCAGCGCCATGCATGGGAAAAATGTCTTTGTCAACAAATTTTTCATCTGTATAAATTATAATTCTAAAACCTTATTAAACTGTATCATATTATTGACCGGAGCTTCGTTGATGATCAGCAACTTGGAACTGGCCTTTACGGGTGAGGGCGTCGGAGCAACCGAAGTCAGCGGGTTGAATTCATAGGATGTGCCCGCGTTATAGGGGATGTCCGTCCCGGCTTTATAGATATGTGCACGAAACAATACAGGCGTTTTCTGCCCATTATAATCCTGTATGCCTAAAGGAAAAGGGGTAAAAGAGATGGGCTGTGAGAACTCATTGGGCTTTAGGTTTTTGATCCGGACGACCTCTTCAAATACTTTGGGGATAAAATAGTATTTCTTGAATACAATATCCACCGGTTCGCGGTAATTTAAAATATTGGACTGGAACATATAGATCAATTGCACCTTGCCTTCCTCGGGTGCCGGGATCACCGGGAAATCGCCCACCTTCCCGTCCATATAGATCAGGTTGAGGTTGGTCTCGGCTTCCGTATCCGTGGCTTTGATTTCCCGCTCCAGCAGAATTTTATCGTTGGCTTTGGACTTCATGGTGAATTTTAAGCTTTGCTTTTTGGGGTCATTGAAATTATAGGTGGCGCCAAAAGCAATTTTGCCAAATGCTGGCGTTACTGTAGGGGGAAAGGTGTCCAGTTGCAGCGTAAGTTTCTCATTGCTGTTATTATACCCACTTAAATTGAACAGATGTATATTGGAATGATACAAAAGCTGGTCTCCGCCTTTGTTGCAGGACAGGAGGGCGATGAGCAGGAAGAAGCTGATTGCCGTGGCTGTTAAAATGTTTTTTATGTTCATAACGCTTGATTTAAAATGTATATCCAATGGATAGGCTAAAGGAACTGCCTACTTTGCGGTTAAAGGTTTCTTTGTCGCCTATGCGCATCTTTTTGGTTCCATCTGCTGAGGTCTCGTAGTAACCTTCCTCATATTTTTGGGAAAACCCGAATTTCCACTCGTAGATCTCGTCCCACTCTTGGGTCGGCCACTCGGAGTTTGATAGGCCTTTCCAGCGGTCCTGTATCTTGTAGGTTTCGGGCCTGTTGACATAAAAGCGGAACGGACTGTTCAGCAGATTGCTGAGGTTGAGCTTAAGGTCCAGATTTTTGTTTTTCAGCAATTTGTAGCTCAGCTGTGCGTCGAGCTGATTGCGGGGGCGCTCGTATTCGATCAGGTCTTCGCTCATGGCGGTCATAAAGGTTTTGTACCCCATATGATTGAAGGCGACGTTGGCACCGAGGCGGTCTCCGGCATATTGTAAGGCGGCATTGTAGACGACGGGGATCTGTCCATAGAGCGGGCGCTTGCTTTTCAGGAACTGTTTTTCGCGGTACTCAAAGGTATTCCCATATTTATCGGTGTCGATGCCCTTGGCCCTGAATTCGGCCGACTGCACCTCGGAGCTTTGTAGTGTGACGTTGCCGCTGAAATTAAAGTTCTCCAACAGGGAGCCCGGAAGCATAAATCCTAAGTTTTTGCGGATATCAAACTCCAGCCCCTTGACTTTGGCCCATTCGGAGTTATTCGTCGTTACATAGATGCGATGCGAGGAATCCATCATCTGCCGGTACAATTCGATCGGATTCTGAAAATATTTATAGAAAAATCCAATGGAAATGACTTCCGCTAGGGAAGGGTACCATTCCAAACGCATATCATAATGATTAATGACGGTAGACAGCACGCCTTCATTGCGGCGGTAAGCGCCACCCAGTGCAGGATCCTGGCGTACCATTCTGGAGTTTTCGATCAATGCGGGGCGGACTACCGACTGCGAATAGGCCATGCGGATATTGAAATCCTCTACGGGTGTCAAGGTCAGGCTCGCCGAGGGCAGGTATCGCCAGGTTTTCTCTTCGGTCTCGGGATCGGCCGTCATACCCACCAGTTTGCCGGTTTTGGGGTCGACAAAGCGCTGCTTGCGCATGGCAATGGTGCGTGCATCCATCTGCAGGTCATTATCGCCGTTTTGCAGGCTTTTATACTTGAAGTATTCGGCACGCAGTCCCCAGACCAGCCTGATCCAGGAGTTGAACCTGTTGTCCAGCATGCCATAGACAGCCTGGTTGATATTTTTCCCTTCATAGGCACTGATGGAGAAGGCGGCGGGATAATAGAACATCCCATGTAAGGGATCTTTAAAATCCAGGTACTTCGACCAGGTGTTGACGGGCGAATAAGTATTTGCACCGACCGAAACGATCGGCAGGGAGACCCATTCGAACAATCCATGCCGATCCATAAACTGATAGCCGGCTTTCAGGGTCTGCTTTTGCCCAAGCCAGTTGGTCTGGTAGCTCAATGCCCCCTCGGCAATTTTGTTGGTCTCGGTATAATGGTATTCGGAACGTGTAAAGGTCCCATCACCGGCATTGGCATAGTGCGAAGGGACAACATTGTACAGGGTATCATTGAGGGTGCCTCGGGGTTCGAGCCAGGCTTCGGTCGCATCTTTCTCGCGGTTGTTCAGCTGGTTGCGGGCAATATTCCATTCGAGCTTAAAGTTGCCCAAGCGATGTTCGCCATCCAGCCTGTTCTGGAGCATATCGATAAATTTGGGGCGGTCATACTCCCGGATAGCCGGTCTGGAGCCATGGCCAATATCGTTTCCCCAGCCCTCGATCACGGAAAACTGATTGTTGAACATGCGGGAATAAAAGTTGCGGGAGGTTATTTTATGGTTTTTGCTGTTCCAGCCCAGGTTGACCAATCCGCTTAGACTCGAATTGAAGTTGTACTGCCTAGCGCTAGTCGGATTGATTTCTTTTCCGGTACTGATATCGAAGCTGGCTCCGTCTGTTTTTTGCCAGTTGCCCCGTTCGAAATTGGAGATCTGGTCAATAGACTGTTCATTGCGGTAGCTGAGCGAACCTACAAATCCAAAGATGCCCTTCATGCTATTGTAGCTCCGTCCTAGGCTGAACTGATAGTTTTGTCCGGGTAGCGCGGTATATTTTCGTGTACCCAGACGTTCCAGTCCGCCAATGCGTTTGTTCTGTGCTGCGATCATTTCGGGGGTAAAGGGCGTGACTCCCTCGGGTACCGGTTTGTACGGATTGGCAGGATCGTAGTTGATGCCGTTGAAGACGGTCAGATCCCGCGGGAACTTGCCCCGCGTGCCGTCGTCAAAGGCCAGGTAGTCCCAGCTGCCACGGCCATAGCCCAGGAAATCTTTTCCCGTAGAGCCATTGATATATTTGCTGCCCAGCGAAAAGGAGGTAAAGTTTTTCAATGGAATGGCCAGGGTGTTGATCTGGACCAGTCCGCCGCCAAAACCAAAGCTCAGGTCTGGCGATGCGGTCTTGTGGATAATAACATTCTCGATCAGGTTGCTCGGTACGATATCAAATTCAAAGTCCCGGACCTGCACATCGGTGCTGGGGAGGGTGGCGCCATCCATCATGGCCAGGTTATAGCGTTCGGCAATACCGCGGATCACGACCCGGCGGTTGTCATTGGTGCTGACACCGGCGATGCGCTTCAAGGTCTCACCAACGTTTTTGTCAGGTAACACGGCAATCTGCTCGCGGCTGATCCCGTTGGAGATCGTTGCTGCATTTTTTTGTTTGGCATAGAGTGAAGCAATACTTTCCTGTTTATAGCTGCCAGTGACGACCACCTGTTCCAGGCTTTTTACGGCATCTTTTAACACGATGCTGAGCTGTGTCTGCTTGCCGGGATGGACAAGGATGTCGGTGATCCTTTTTGTCTGATGGGATATGTAACGGACTTCCATGGTATAGGTTCCGGCGGGGATTTTGAGCGTATAACTTCCGTCGGCCTTACTTTTCAAAGACAGTCCCGTCTGGAGCACGGTGATGCTGGCATCTGCGAGCGCTTCGCCGTTTTCATTGGTAATCCTTCCACTGATTGTGCCCTGTTGTTGGGCGCCGATGTTGCTTGCGCCCCTGGAGGCTGAAAGGAGGCTGCTGCTTGTCTTTTTTGCCGAAACAAGCACGGATTGATCCCGCAGTTCAAAGCTCAGCGGCTGGTTTTTGAAAATGGCGGCCAATACCGTATTGATATCGGTATTCCGCGTTTCTATAGTGACCGGTCTGGACATTTTAAGCAGGCTGCCTTCGACTAAAAATCCATAGCCTGTCTGCGTACTTATTTTTTTGAATACGTTGGCCAGGGAGCTGTTCTTCTCGGAGAGGCTGATGTTTTGTCCTACTGCCCCCAAGCTGATCTGTAGCATACCAAAAGCGGTCATGAAGGTGCTTAGCTTCATTTTCAATAGTATGTTTGTATTTTTTTTATACATTTGTTAAGCTGAAATATGTGTTAAATCGGATCGAGAAATTCATTTGCCTATTCCGGCTATCGGCCAGTAGTGTTACGACCACTATTGGCTTTTTTTTGGAATCGGACATTTGGTGATGTATTATCTTGTTTCTACAATAAGCCTCCTTCCTTGCATTTCTACCTGAATGCTTTTAAACGTTTTTAATAGATTCAATACTTTTTCAAAAGGCCAGGAGCGTGGTATCCTTCCCGTAAAGGTTTCCTGGGTTGCGGTGCCCTGATAGTGAATGTCCACATTGTACCAGCGGCCCAGTTCGTCGATAACGCTGCCAATATCCGCATCCGTAAAGTCAAAATAGCCCTCTTTCCAGGCAATGACCTCGGTCGGGTCCACCTGTTTGACGGACAGGGAACGGGCGGCCACAATACCTTGCTGACCGGGCCTGAGGACGATGCGCTGATCGGCATTGCTCAGGGCGACGGAACCGCTCAGGAGGGTTGTTTTGGTCCTGGATTTAGCCTTGTAGGTATTGACGTTAAAATGGGTGCCCAGCACTTCGATCGTTTGGTTTTCGGACTTCACCCGAAAAGGCATGGCAGCATTGTGTGCTACTTCAAAGTATACCTCGCCGCTGATCGTCACTTCCCGTGTAGAACCACGGAAGGCGGAGGGGTAGGTGATCGAAGATTGGGCATTTAACCAGACTTGTGTACCGTCAGCTAAGGTCAGCTGGTACCTGCCGCCCCGCGGGGTAGAAAGTGTATTTGAATATACCTTAGGGACCTTTTTACCCGCTGTATAAACCAGATTGCCCGGTTGCAGCTTGTTGATATGAATGTTTCCTTCGGTAGTGAGCTCTCCCTTTTTGGAGTCATCCAGTAGAATCTTTTCGCCATTGCCGAGTGTTAAGATGGCTTGATCCGTTCCGGGTCTGATCGTGCTGCTTTGCTCTTCTGCGCTGACGGGAAGCTTGTCGGACTGCTTCTTGAAGATGTATAATGAGACTGCACAAATGAGAGCTATGGAAGCAGCGGCTTGCCATAACCTATTGCCCGGATTTAGAAAAAATCGCTTTTTGGACATCTTTGCCGTTGAGGATGTCTCCCGGTCAATCTGATCGAAGATCTTTTCCTGCAATTGTTTTTTCCGGACGGCACGTTCCTCCGGGCTTAAACTGTCGGTGATATCTGGATTGCTTTCAAATGAAGCGTACCAGTCTTCGAGTATCTGGAGTTCCTCTTGCGTGATCGTTCCGGCTTCGTATTTCGCGAGTATATCGAGGATGTATTGATTTTGATCGTCCATTTCCTTTGCTTTATACTAACTAGTACCCTAAGTATTGGAAAGCGGGAACAGGAATTTCAAAAAAAATATTTTCGCTTAATTTTTATGCATATACAGCAGCAGCACCAGATAGAAAATATCCATTTGATGATCTTTGATTTCAGAGCGCATGATATTCATGGATTTGGTAATGTGCTTGCGGACCATGGCCACAGAAATATTCAGTTGGTCGGCGATATCCTGATTGGAGCGTTTTTCGAAACGGCTCAATAGAAAGACCTCTTTGCAGGTGGCGGGCATTTTTTCGGTGATCTTAAAAATCTCCGCATGGATCTGTTTGGACTCGAGGATATTGTCGGGCTGGACCGGAACGGTATGCCCGATGTAGGCTACAGTCTCGATATATTTATCCTGGATTTTTTTTACCCGATAGGCTTTAAAGACCTGAAATTTAATTGCCGTTTTTAAGTAAGCAGAAAGGGAATGATTAAGCTGAATTTCCTTCCGCCGTAAATAGAAATTGACGAAAACATCCTGAACGATTTCCTCTGCCATAGCAAGGGAGAGCGTTCTTTTTCCTGCCAGATTAATCAAGGGTTCCCAATAGCGGTTATAGAGTTCGGAAAAAGCAGCTTTATTGTCTTCCAATTGGACCAAATCGAGCAGTTCCTGATCCGTAAGCGCTGTAAATTCACAATTAGCCATGTTAGTTAAGCAAAGACCAAATGTAAATAGGCAATTATACCTGTGTGTTTTAGGAATATTAACAAATTATTAATATTCATTTTGGCTAAAATCTTTCGATTACATGATATTTGCCTTTGTTATCGGGATACTGGGAAAATATTTTACGAAAATCTGGGTTTTATATACGTCGAATTGGTTAACTTTGCTATGGCTGAAACAGAGTTAGTTAACGATCTATATCGTTGGCTTTATGTGCTCAAAAATTTGTCATCAATGGACAAATTACCGCATTATTTGTGTAAACCAGTTTTCAAGAAGCTGTTTAAATTGGCAGAGTATAGTAAACTAAATCAGGAGGAACGGGATATGTACAATGTAAGTTTAAAAAATAAATGGGATGCCCAAAGTATTCGTGAAAGTCAAGAGATAGCGCTCGAGAGAGCTTTGACTGAAGGTAGAATTAAAGGAAAAATCGAAGGAAAAATCGAGGGTAAGATTGAAGGAAAAATTGAGGGCGAGATTATGGCTAAAACTGAAGTAATAACAAATCTGTTGTCTTTGGGGACATTTTCTATTTCGGAGGTTGCTAAACTTGCGAGTGTGTCTGAAGATTTTGTGAAGAAAATTGAAGCTGATCTGCCAAAAGAAAAATAGGTAAAAACAGGAAAATGACTGCTGAATTGAAGAAGTTGGATAACTGGCTTATCATGAAGCAGAAGATAATAAAGCCTCTGAGGAGCCAATCCCAAGAGGCTTTTTTCTGACCTTTTAATTCCCCTGGGGTAAATTTTTGAAATTCCGGGCATTATCTTAAATATGCTGTTTATCCATTTACATTGGCGAAATTGAATTTATTTGCACTTTTTACTTCTGACTATTATTGTTTAATGGTCAGAAATTTTTATATTTGGTCTGCGCAATAGTGCGTATATGGCCCAAGCTGATCAGAACAATCAGTTTGTTGCTATGGATTTCGATTCTGTAATGGATCAAAAAACAACGTGAAAGATGAAATATTACTTACTTACCTTTGCTGTTTCGGCCCAAGTGCTGGCCAAACGTGCTGAGTTAATCACCTATCTGACTAGGCATATTGCTGATTTAAAATACATTTCGGCAGATTTGCAGGATAAGCTGTGTACAATTACCGTGCGAACCTTAAAACGTGATGAAGCAGCCATCCTCAATCTTATAGCGATCAGAGGCTTTAAAGCTGCGTTTTTGTCGGCGACCGAAAGTTCTTAATTATAGTCGCTGTTCAATCAGTGAAACCTCTCCATTCAATAATCGACTAAAATCCATGTTTAAAAAGAAAAATATCATTACCGTACAACATCCTGAATCCTTGCATCACAAAAATGGAATGATTGGTTCATGGACTGATTGGAAATTAACAGAAACAGGAATCCGACAGGCAGAAAATATCGCTGACAACTTAAAATCTGAGTTTCAGGATACCAACTTTTTATTGTATTCATCACCGCTTAGCAGAACAAGGAAGACTGCTGAAATAATTGGAAATCAGTTTAATATACCGGTACAGTTTACTGATGCATTAAAAGAGAGGTATCTGGGGAAAGCGGTGGGCCAATCTGTACAATGGCTGAAAGAAAATATGGAGAAGCAAGAAATATCTATCCATGATAAATGCTTTAGTGATGCTGAATCCAGATCTGATGTATGGCAAAGGATGGCACCCTTCTATGAAACAATAATGGCTAGTGATGATGAAAATATAATCATCGTCTCGCATGGAGATAGCTTAAGTATCTTCCATGTAATGTGGCTGAGCCTGAATGTGGAAGCGCTTAATAAGATGGATTTATACGGCGTCAGTGGCGGTGTATCCTTTCTGTATCAAACAACACAGGGAAAAAGAATCATTAAGCGGCTAAGCGATACCTCTTATAAAAGCATGAAAACTGTATGAGAATTCCAAGCCCAGAAAACATCAAGCAGTTATTTGATGCCTCCCGATTGCCCTATATTGGGCATTACCAGTTGTTTTAATTAGTGCCGTATCATACTTGGTAAAAGGTACGATTCCATATTTAGCTGTTTTCTCAGTGCTCGTCTATGGTCTGCTGGAAGAAATCGGATGGCGCGGCTTTATCTACCAGGAATTTAAGGCATTGAAACCATTATATAATATACTTTTATTGTCTGTGCTATGGTTTTTATGGCATCTGAATTTTGATTTCACGCCTATACAAGTATCCTTTTTTGTTATTTTGGTATTTGGAAGTTGGGGAATAGGAAAAGTTGCCGACACGACAGGTTCCCTTATTGCCATAAGCGCATTTCATTGTCTTAACAATTTTTTTCCGGGTATCAATGCTAAAAGCGGTGCTATATTGGCGATCTTGCTTGCAGTATGGGTTATCAGCTTGGTGGTTCGGAAAAAGAATTATCAAGCGGCCAAGCGATAAATCCTATAAAGCCATGAGTGGATAGCGTCCAATTGTTGAAAATTTATCCTGCTCTGTTTAAGTAGGATAAGGTCTAATGCCCAAAAAAAAATAAAATCTAGTCTTGAACAAGGGCGGGGTAAACCAATTTATTTACTATTTTTCGGCAAAATAATTCGAAAAAGGCCTCTATTTTCTTGCAGAGACCATGTTAAAAAGAAGTATTTTTCTCACAGAATAGCGCCAAACATAAAATAGAAATATGAATCAACTAGAAATTAGAATCGAAAGGCATAATGAAGGCTTCTGGGCCAAAACGGTCAACTGCCCGGTTGTATTAACCTCTTATGGGGACACGATCGAAGGCTGTAAACAAAACTTTTTGGATTGTATCGAAATGACCCGGGAGCTTGATGAGATGAACCGTTTTCCGTATAAAGAGGGCGAATATGAACTCGTTTATATCATTGAAACGGAAACCGCGGAATTATCTTAACGATTCCAACGCCATTGTGATTTCGATCCTAGACTCTTGCCTGTATCCGGTAGCATGGAGGCCTGCAACAGGATGTCATAAGATCATAGCTTTGCATAACAAATAATTGAGCCAAGAATATTCTTGGCTTTCTGGGTTTATATACTATCCTTAATTACCGTCGTACCGGGATCTATTTTGACATTCTTTCAGATTGAAAAATAATAAAGCCTTTCCTGTTAAAATTGTATGAATATAGTTTTAAATTGCTATATTAATTGCCGGAAGTAATCGATTTTAACCAGTTCAGTTTCATGCCGTCGAACCTAATGGAAAATAAGATAAAAGCACTATTTGAGCAGAATTATTACGGGCTCGTAGAACTTTCGTGCCGTTTGGTGGGCAGTAACGAGACGGGGGAGGATATTGTACAGGATGTGTTTGTTAAATTGCTGGACAAGGATACTGTCCTTCCAAAGGATAGCCAAGCTGCTAAATCCTATATTTATGCGATGGTTAAGAATGCTTCGCTAAGTCATCTCCGAAAAGTAAAGGTAATCCATAAATATCGTCAGGTCAATCCGGCTACTGAAATATCCGATGAAGATCTATTGGAAAATATCATTTACGCGGAAGCCATTAACCAGCTCTATGCTTCCATCCGTAATCTCCCCGAAGCCAGTCAGAATATTTTTAAAATGGCTTACATTGAGGAGAAATCGAATCTGGAGGTCGCTGAAAGCTACGGAATTTCGATCAATACCGTCAAGACCCAAAAACGCAGGGCTATGGCAACACTTAAAAAAGTCTTGTTTCCGGTATTGCGTTCCATCAAAATCCTACTATTTTAATTTTTTTGATTTTCTTGTCATCCTTTCTTCCTGCTCGCGCGTCTTGTGGATAGATGGCGTCTTTTTCCGGGTACCTATAACGGATACATGACCTCATATATTTAAATTATGGAATCAAATTATTTAAGGATAGCTCAATTAATGGAACGGTACCTCAGTGGAACAATCACCGCTGAGGAACTGTTGGAGTTGCAGCAGTTTCAGGCATTATATCCACGGATAAAGATCTGGTTGGAGAATAAGGAGGTCAAGCAGGAGGAAATCCGCGAATTGCTCAATCGCCATATGCGCAACGATATACAGCTCAGATGGGAGTCTACCTTGGCCAAGGCCCAATTAATTCGTAAACAACAAAAGAAAAGAAGACGGTTGGTGGCAGCCTCTATTGTCGCGGCCCTCTGTCTTGGAGTCTGGGCTGTACCGTATTTTTCCGGAGCTGAAAAAGTTCACATCGTTGCTCAAAAAAATAAAAATGTACTTCCGGGAAAACAGCAGGCCGTGTTGACTTTGTCAAATGGCGAGACGATACGCTTGGGCGTGGATGACAGTACGACAATCCGTGACGGCGGAAATCTGATGAAAATAGCGGATAATCAATTGGACTATGCAGCGACAGACAAAGACGAGGTACATATCCATAAACTCAATGTACCTGTTGGCGGAACCTACCGTATTCAATTGAATGATGGAACGGTTGTCTGGTTAAACGCCGATTCTGAAATAAAATATCCCTCTGTATTTACGGGCAGTGAACGCCGCGTAGCGATTAAGGGTGAAGCTTTTTTTGAGGTCGCAAAGGATCCTTCCAAGCCATTTCGCGTAGCAGTGGGTGAATCTACTGTTGAGGCTGTGGGAACAGCTTTTAATATCAATACGCATCTCAAACAGGGGCAGATCAAGACAATCCTGACCGAAGGAAGGATAAAGGTAAGTGTCGCTGACAATTCTGTATTGATAGACAAAGGCAACGCTACCTTGATCGACAATAGCCGGATCACTGTGGTAAAAGCGGATCCAGAAGAAGCCCTCGCCTGGAAGGAAGGTTATTTCTATTTTGACGGAAAAGACCTCAAGAGTATCATGAACGAGGTTGCCCGCTGGTATGATGTTGATGTCGAATATAAACATGCGGTCAGTGAAGACAAAATTACAGGGGGAATCAAACGAACTGAATCTATCCGGGCGGTATGCGCGGTGCTGGAAGGGCTAACCGGTCTGGATATCCAGATCAACAATAGAACATTAGTGATAAAATCAAAAAGGAGGTCAATGACAAAATAATCAACAAGCAACACAACAAAGGATCTTAAAAAAAACTGGAGGTACTGGAATACCCCCAGTCAGCATATAAGGTTCTAAACGAACTATAGTACTAACACAATTACAAGTAAAACCTTATCTAATCAAATGTATGGAATTTAAGTATATATGGCAAAATCTATTTGTCAGATGGCGTAGCCATATGCTGTTCAAAACACTACTAACCATGAAACTTACTGTATTTCTCGTAATTATGGGGACGTTGAGTGCAGCTTCAAAAGGTCTGGCCCAGAAAGTTAGCCTTAAATTGAACAATTCAACGATGGAAAATGCCTTGGGAGCAATTAAAGCACAGACAGGTTATCGCTTTATTTATAAAGAAGCCACCCTAAGGAAAGCTTCCAATGTCAATATCAATTTGACAAAAGTACCGCTGGAGCTTGCGCTAAAACAATTATTGCAGAACCAGCCTTTAGATTACCAAATGTATGACGGGACTGTTGTTATCGTACCGAAACCTGAAAAAAAGAACCAGTCGCAAAGCCTAGCAAGTGGGGGTATCCAGCGTGAAGTGCAAGTGACAGGTACGGTCAAGGACTCGCTCGGTACCATATTGCCAGGTGTAACCATCCATCTCAAAAGCAAACCTAGTGTAGGAACGACCACAGACCTCAACGGTAACTATATTCTCAAGGTACCTGCCACGGAAGTGCTGGTATTCAAAATGGTAGGTTATCGTACAGAAGAGGCTCCAATAGCCGGACGGACTAAAATAGACATTATTTTAGAGCAGTCTTCGGCTTATGTGGATGAGGTTGTGGTTACCGCATTTGGGCAGAAAACCTTACGGGAGAGTGTGGTAGGTGCAGTCACTACGGTATCTCCAAAGGAGTTGCGTACCGGAAGCAGCAACCTCACCACAGCCTTACAGGGTAGGGTTGCGGGGATGATCTCCTTTCAGCGCAGTGGTGAACCTGGGCTCGACAATGCAGACTTCTTTATCCGCGGTGTGGGGAGCTTCGGTGTCAATAATTCGCCGCTGATCTTGGTGGACAATATGGAGGTCACCTCGACCGACCTCGCCCGGATCCCTGTGGATGATATTGAGAGTTTTTCGGTGCTGAAGGATGCCGCAGCGGCGGCGGTATACGGTTCAAGGGGAGCGAACGGTGTATTACTCGTGACGACAAAAATGGGGAAAGAGGGACCGGCGCGTCTTAATTTTCGCGTGGATCAACGCCTGTCGGCACCAACGGAAAAGGTGAAGATCGCAGATCCGGTCACCTGGATGAAAATGCAGAACGAAGCCTATATGACCCGCGACCCGCTGACAGAACGCCGCAACCTCTATTCTCCGGAAAAAATTGCCCGAACTGAAATCGGAGATGATCCCTATGCCTATCCTGCTGTCGATTGGCTCGGTATGTTGATCAAAGAAAAAACCAATACCCAGAACTATAACCTGACCATTACCGGAGGAAGTCAGATTGCCCAGTATAATATCAGTGGGAATATGACCAGAGACTTTGGCTTGATCAAAGTGGATCCCCTGAATAATTTCAATAACAATGTTGATTTCAAGGTGTATAACCTTCGGAGCAACATCAATATCAATGTGACCAAGTCGACCACTCTTGCGGTAAGAGCATTGGCCAATCTTCAGGATTACAGTGGTCCGATTGTGGGGGGAGCTGATGCATTCAGATATGCCCTGCGTTCAAACCCGGTTCTTTTTCAACCTGTATACAGACCTGGAATAGAACAGTCCTATATCCGGCATCCTATGTTTGGAAATGCAGAGGATGGACGTTATCTAAACTCCTATGCCGAGGTGGTAAAGGGGTACCAAAACTACAAGCGCAGCAATATTGTCCTTTCTGTTGAATTGAACCAAAAGTTGGATTTCCTGACAGAAGGTCTCCGTTATCGTGGTATGCTCAACGTGACGCGTAATTCTTATTTCGCCGAAAATAGACAGTACAAACCTTTCTATTATGAGTTTATGGGTTATGACGCAAGCCATTCACCCTATTATAACCCACTCAATCCTGAGCAGGGAACAGAATATCTGGATTATAGCCCCGCAGATCGTACCAACGCTGCTATCTTCCGTCTGGAAAATCAGATCCTCTATGACCGTACATTTGGCAAACACGCACTCAGCGGAATGTTTTTAACAGCAATGCAGGACCGTGTGGAGCCTGATACCCGTACCCCGTCTTTATTGAATACGTTACCATACCGCAATGTTTCCTATTCGGGACGGTTTACCTATTCGTTCGATAAACGCTATTCCGCAGAATTTAACTTTGGATATAACGGCTCAGAACGCTTCGCAGATAAACATCGCTGGGGATTTTTCCCATCAGCGGGCCTTGCCTGGAATGTACAGAATGAAAGCTTTATGGAACCCTATAGAGATGTTGTTTCACTCCTTAAATTGAGGGCCACACACGGTCTGGTGGGAAATGACGTGATTTCTGCGACAAGTTCCCGCTTCTTTTATCTTTCGGATGTAGAGCTCAATTCGGGGAATCAGTCCTATACATGGGGGATGCCCGGCGAAACCCGCCGAACGATCAATGGTATCGATATCAGACAACACCAGAACAACGACATCACATGGGAGATTTCCAGACAGTCCAATCTTGGTCTTGAGCTCGGACTTTTTAAAAGCGCATTTAAATTGACTGTTGACTATTTCAACCAAAAGCGCTCGAATATCGTGCAGACCAGAGCTTCTATTCCATCTACGGCAGGTTATTCGGCGAATATCCTGGCCAATGTTGGCAAGTATAGTTCACGGGGTGTTGATGCCGAAATGAACTATTCAAAATCTGTCAACTCCGACCTATGGTTTCAGGCCCGGGGTACTTTTACTTACGCGACCGGTAAATACGTTAATTACGAAGAACCGCAATACGAATATCCTTACTTAAGTAGGATTGGTCTAAGCGCCACACAGCAAAGAGGATATGTTGCCGAAAGGTTGTTTATTGATGATGATGAAGTACGCAACAGTCCGGCACAAACTTTTTCTGAGCAGGTACTCGGCGGGGACATAAAATATTTGGATATCAATAAAGATGGCGTCATTAATTCCAATGATATGGTGCCTATTGGATTGCCGACAACTCCCGAGATCAATTATGGTTTTGGCTTGAGTACCGGCTATAAGCGACTTGATTTTTCTTTCTTTTTTGCAGGTATGGCGCAGACTTCCCTGTTTATCAATCCGACTTATGCTGGATCAGCTCCATTTGGCAGCGTAACGGCGCCGAATGCCGTGTTACAGGTCTGGGCAGACAGCTATTGGTCGGAGGGTAACCAGAATCCTTATGCCCTGTGGCCGCGATTGAGTAGTACGCCAATGGCGAATAATACGCAGACAAGTACCTTCTGGATGCGTAATGGGAATGTTTTTCGCCTCAAACAGGTCGAGCTTGGATTTGAATTAAATCCGGCAGTGGCCAAACGCTATAAATTTCAGCGGTTTAGGGTCTATGCCAGCGCAACCAATTTGCTGAAGTTCAGCAGTTTCAAAATGTGGGATCCTGAGCTCGGTGGTAATGGATTGGGCTATCCGCTACAACGGGTGTTTAACCTTGGTATTAATGCAAGCTTTTAATTATGAAAAGAGAAATTACAAAATATTTAATTGGTGTGTTATTGGTCATTGCAAGCGCATCCTGCAGCAAATATGTGGATGTCGTACCAGATAATGTACCGATACTCGAACATGCTTTTGCAAGTAGGGTAATGGCCGAACGCTATCTGGCTACATGTTATAACGCCATGCCTAATTTTAGTGGTTATAATGCTAACCCCGCGATCATGGGTGCCGGAGAGATCTGGACAAACGAACAGATCGCGTCAGCCGGTAAAAATATTCTCCGTGGTGCACAGAATGCGGATAGCCCTTTGCTCAACGAATGGGATGGTACATCCAGTCTCTGGCGCGGTATCTCGGATTGCAATATCTTTATAGATAGTATCGGTCAGGTACCGGATATGCCTATCGAAGAACGTGATAAATGGAAAGCAGAGGCAACATTTCTCAAAGCTTTTTACCATTATGAATTATTGAAACGTTATGGACCTATTCCTATCATGGACAAATTTATCCCGGTAGGATCGGACCTGGAAAACTATGCCGTTGAGCGGCAGCCGGTCGATGAGGTGTTTACCTATATTATCAAAACGATTGATGGTGCCATGGAGTTTCTTGACCCCAATGTGGTTGATGTGAATGCCGAAATGGGACGTGTGAACCGGATAGCTGCGAAGGCAATCAAAGCAGAGGTACTGGTGTACGCCGCAAGTCCGCTGTTCAATGGCAACCAATCGTTGGTGGCTACGATCAAAAATCAGAACGGCAAGCAGCTCTTTAATACCACTTATTCGGCGGAGAAATGGATCAGTGCCGCCAATGCATGCCGGGAAGCTATTGAAGCCGCCGAGCAAGGGGGCAAGTCGTTATTTGTCTGGCAAGCGCCACCTGGAGTTAACATCACCCGTCCTGAGGCTATCGCCCAGCTGAGCTCAAGATTGGCTTTTTGTCAAAATAAAGATAATACGGAAGGACTCTGGTTTTACTCCAATAATCTGATCAGCAACGACGTTCAGCTATCCTATATGCCCCGCGGATGGGATGCCAATACGCAGTCGAATGCAAGTATTCGTTCCTTTCTTTCGGCTAGTCAGAATATGATCGCTAAATACTATAGCGCCAATGGCGTGCCCATAGACGAGGACAAAACGTATCCTTATAGCCAGCGTTTTGAGGTAGTCAATGTGACTGATCCCAAGTACCAATATGATGTGGCGCTCAACAACCAGACCATTCGTTTGCATCTGGACCGCGAACCACGTTTCTATGGCAATATCTCTTTCGATGGCGGACGTTATTTTATGCGGAGTAATGCGACAGAAGCAGCGGCCTTCAGTACCTTTTATCGGCTAGGGGGAAATGTGGGGATAAACAATGGTACCTACTATAATGTCACGGGATACGGGGTTAAAAAATATGTGAATTATGAAAATACCTTCGGAGCTTCCAATTCAATGAGTATTGTATCTTTCATTGCTCCCGTGATCCGTTTAGCAGACCTTTACCTGCTTTATGCCGAGGCACTTAACGAAGTGAACGGCCCCACGGCGGAAGCGGTATCCTACATTGATAAAGTACGTGCCAGAGCAGGGTTAAAAGGGGTAGAGACAGCCTGGCAGGAGTACTCCATTTACCCGAGCCGCCCCGCAACAAAGGATGGTTTGCGGAAAATCATAAAGGATGAGCGGACGATAGAACTTGCCTTTGAAGGTAAACGTTTCTGGGATCTACGCCGTTGGAAAGATGGGACGGAGGAACTGAGCAAGGAGGTCGTGGGCAATGATGTGAATCAGCAAAACCCCAATCTTTACTACAGACAGATGGTATTCTATTCCCCGAGTTTTACAGAGCGGGATTATTTTTGGCCGATCAGCCGCGCGGAGTTGCGTAGGAATCCCAAAATGGTTCAAAATTATGGATGGTAGTTTTTAAAATAATGAATATGAACTTAGTATATAACACGAAAGGATTACACCAGCTCCTGATCTTTGTGGGGCTATTTATTGCTCTTTTTCAGGGATGTAAGGAGGATGTGGGGATACAGCCGATCAAAGAAGGTGCTGTAGCAGGGCAAGTGACCAATGTGCGTACCTATGCATTGGCCGGGGCTGCTGTAATCAAATATGACCTCCCCACAGACAAGGATTTTCGCTATGTAAAGGCGGTCTATGTCTTGAACAACGGCAGTCGTGTAGAGACTAAATCTACACAGTACAAGGATTCGCTTCGGGTGGAAGGTTTTTCTGTTGCGGGCAGGTATGATGTCGAACTTTATTCTGTAAGTGTTGGCGAGGTCACGTCCAAGCCAATCGTCGTGACAGTCGACGTGGCTACACCTTATAACCGACTGATCTCGGAGAGCCTGAAAAGCGATTCAAAATTTAATTCCACCTATGGTGGAGTCAATATTTACATTGACAATAAGGAGAAACAGCCGCTGGTGGTCATTGTCATGAAAAAGGATGCGGAAAACAACTGGAAAAATATTGATACAGCCTATACGAGCCTGGAAACGCAGACCCTGCGTGTACGCGGCATAAGCGAAGGCATGAGTACCTTTGGGGTATTTATTCAGGATAAATGGCGCAATAATTCGGATACCATTTCAAAGGAACTGGCACCACTGGAAGAAATATTGATTCCCAAAGATACCTGGCAGCTGACCCAGATTGCGGTAGGTGCCATCGGTGGCGACTGGGATACGTTTAATGGAACTTATGGTGGACGTAGTTTGAAATATAAGACATTATGGGATAACAAGATGACGGCACATGGAGACGAGGCTTGGTTTGCATCGACACCGATTCCTTTTTCTTTCTCGATAGATCTTGGGGTACCGTCCATTCTGAGCCGTATCAAGACCTGGCCGCGGATGTCTGATCTGAACGGTTCCTACACGACTACCCATGTTAAAAAATTCCAGGTATGGGGATCTAACAGTCCGGATATGAATGACCCAAGTTTTGACAAATGGTTTTTATTGGGAACGTTTGAAAGTGTGAGACCCTCGGGACTACCCTTCGGGCAGGCAGCGACAACGGATGATAAAAATTATGTAAAACAAGGTGAGGAATGGGATTTTCCGGATGTAAATCCTACGGATGCCCGTTATAAGAACCGTTATATCCGTATCAAGGTATTAAGTACATGGAATGGTATTGAAGCTTCGGACAAAAATCCTTCCGCCATTATCATGTCCGAGATCACCCTTTGGGGACAACGTTAGCAGATGATTGTTTAATTGTAATGAGTGAAAATTATGAAAAGAAAAATAGTATATATATGTGCACTTATAGTTGGACTGGCGGCCTGTAAGAAGGAAGATCACTATTATAAGGCCTATTTGGAAAATGCTGAACGCTATTATCCCGGAGCCCTGGATTCATTGGCAATATATCCCGGAAACGGGCGGGCCCAGGTGCATATGCGTTTGAGTACCGACCCAAAGATAAGGCGGATACGTTTGGTGGTAACCAACGACTTAAATGCGCTGCGGGACACATCGTATTATAATATTACGGCTTCAGAGATCGGAAAGGAAAAAAATATCTTTCTGGAAAAGCTGAAGGAAACGCGCTACACGGTCAGTGCCCGTGGCTTTAGTGCCGAAGGAGACAGTTCGAAGGCAATGACAGCAACGGCATCTGTGGAGGGTGAACGCTACGGTGCGACGGTTTTGAGCCTCAATAGGGTATTCAGCAATTTCGCGACTTCGCCGGGAGGCCGAAAGCAGGCTATATTTTTCGTTGAGACGGTCGGTAGTGGTTTCACACCATTACAGGGAACTCGGGTATATTTTGATAGATCAGACAATAAGCGGGATTCACTGTTCCTGGCGCCATTGGATTTTGCCGTGGAGTTCCCCGCTGACATCCAGCCCAAAGGAAGTATTTCTTTTGTCAGCTATTATAAAAAGACCATGTTCTCCCTGGACAATTTCCAGACTCATGAGAAGGTGGTCAGTTATTAGCGTAAATTTGCAGAACACAAAGCTATAGTTCCGGTAAATTTTCTTCCAAACCTCAGTGCAATGAATATTTTCGTTGCACTGAGGTATACTCTGATTCAATGCTAAGGTTGTCGCCCCATTTAGCCTTTACCCGGTCGTTCTGATATAAAATCTATCTGCCGGCCAGATTTTTTCGTCGAGTTATTCTATTTTACTGTATTTCGACATATGTTTTATTAAAATACCGACCTATCCGTCTGTAATAAGAAAAATACGAAAACGTTGTAGTTAAATTACGCAAACGTTGTAGTTAAATTTTCATTAACAAGAATTTCTCTGAGTTTAACGACTAATTGACCGTGGATCTCGGATATATACTGATTTTGTATATTGAATATCGTGTTATTGAGACAAAATAGCATTTTTTTGAGACGAATAGGTCCTGTTTTTGTAAATGCTAATCTTCACTTTTACAGTTAAAATTCCTTACTACAAGGAGACCAATTGTAAAATTTCTAAATCAATCGAAGTGAATATTGCTTTATGGGAAACTATTGTAAACTTAAACAAAGCCATCGGATATCCTCATCCTGGTTGTTATGTCTGGTCGCTTTTGGTAGTCCGGCTACTGCATTAAACGCCAACGCAGCATTAAAATCAATTACCCGACCGATTGTTCAAAACCGTGAAATTACGGGTAAAATATCGGATGGCAAGGGCCAGCCGTTATCAGGTGTCACCATCAGTGTGCCGGGGAGTATAATGAGTACAGCCTCGCGGGCCGATGGTTCCTATTCCATTTCGGTATCTCCTCGTGCAGAAAAGCTTGTTTTCAAGCTTCTTGGTTACAAGAGCCAAGAAATTTCCCTTACCGGGGCTAAGGTGCTGAATGTCGTCCTGAATTCATCGGCAGATGAATTGGAGGAGGTCGTGGTGGTGGGCTATGGCACTATGCGTAAAAAAGACCTGACGGGTTCAGTGACACAGATCCTACCGGATCGAATAGCCAATGAAAACCCCAAAACGGTGCAGGATATCTTGCGTGGTACAGCGGGAATGAATATCGGCTTTGACGCTTCGGCAAAAGGAGGTGGATCGATCGAGGTACGCGGTAAACGATCGGTTTACGATAGTAACAGCGGCCATAATAATCCGCTGCTCGTGCTCGATGGAATGATATTCTATGGTGAACTTTCGGAAATCAACCCGGATGACATTGAACAGATCGACATTTTAAAAGATGCCTCGGCCGCGGCAATTTACGGCTCAAAAGCGGCCAGTGGCGTGATTATTATCAGCACAAAAAAAGGCAAACAGGGCAAGCCGACAATCAATATGACCATGAACGCAGGTGCGACGCAATTGAGCAACTACCGCAAAAGATTCAATCCCGCCGCTTACATGCAACATCGAGCGGATTGGTATACGAAAAATACGTATGGTATTAATCCGGAAACGGGGCTGTACGAAGCTTATCAGACGCGCGACGACAACGGAAACTTAGCGGTGCCTTATGGGTTTTACCTGAGTCCGGATCAACTGCCGTCATCTTTATCGCTGGAATCCTGGCGTGCGCTTTCGACAAACGAAAATGGGGAGTCCGATCAGAGCATCTGGGGCCGCCGTCTGGGACTGCAGGGAAATGCCTTACAGAATTTCCTGAACGGAAAGGCGGTGGACTGGGCAGACCATACCTTTCGCACGGGATTCAACCAGGATTATAATGCCAGTATCAGCGGGGCGAGCGATAAGGTGAACTATTACCTGTCCATGGGCTACCTTAAAAATGAAGGTGCTGTTATCAGTGACACGTACAAGGCCGTCCGGGCCAATATGAAAATCAATGCGCATGTAAACAAATGGCTGGAGCTGGGGGCGAATGTTAATTTTCAGGATCGCTCTGATGGAAATATAGACATCGACCTGGATCAGGCGCTGCGTAATAGCCCTTACGCGGATTATGCCGATGCCAATGGGAACCCGCTACAGTATCCACTCAGCGAACAGTTCAGCCAGCGGGGCTATAATTATGATTTTTTGCAGAACTATCTTGAACTGGATAAAGGCTACACGGTGCTGAATTCCATCTTCAATGCGAAGGTAAAATTACCGTTCAATATCACGTATTCTTTTAACGCATCGCCGCGCCTGCAATATTTCCATGACCGTTATTTCATGTCGGCGGAGCTCCCGGGATCTAATCCTGCCGATCGGGGTGCAAACCGTGAACAGACAAAACGATTTGACTGGTCGCTCAATAATACCATCAACTGGGAGCACACCTTTGCGGATAAGCACCGCCTGATGTTGACCTTGGTGCAGGAGGCCGAGGAACAGCAGTCCTGGAAAGACCGTATCGAGGCTCGTAACATTTTACCTTCAGATGCCCTTGGTTTCCACAATACCAAAAATGGCTCAAAAGAAAATAGCAGCTTCGATAGTTATGATAGCCATCAAACGGCGGATGCCTTGTTGGCACGTTTGTTTTACTCTTATGATGACCGGTATATGCTGACCACTTCCATCAGGCGAGATGGTTATTCGGCTTTCGGAACGTCTAATCCTTATGCTACTTTTCCCTCCGTGGCGCTGGCCTGGAACTTCACCAGAGAGAAATTCTTTAAATGGACGGATGTCATGGATTATGGTAAACTGCGTGCTTCCTACGGCAAAAATGGGAACCGCCAGCTTGCAGATCCCAATCTGGCGCTTGCGAACCTCTATGCCGGCAGTGGAAAAATGCATGGCTACCTCAACTCTGCCGGGGAACTGGTCCAGTACCGTTACCTGATGGTTGACCGCCTGGCCAATCCCAACCTGCAATGGGAAAAGACCACAGCATGGAATTTTGGTCTGGACTTTGGATTTTTAAAGAACCGGATCTCCGGTAGTTTGGAATATTACCTGATGCAGACCCATGATATGATTATGGAGCAGAAGCTGCCGAACTTTACGGGCTTTGGCAGCATCACGACAAATCTGGGGCAAGTGGACAACAAAGGGATTGAACTGACCTTGAATACGGTCAACCTGCAAAAGGACAACCTGAAATGGTCCACCACCTTCAGTTTCTCATACAACAAGAATCAGATTGTGCATCTCTATAAGAATTACGAAGACGTGCTGGACGCAAATGGAAACGTGGTGGGACGAAAGGAAATGGACGAGATTTCGAATGGATGGTTTATTGGTCAGCCCATTGGCGCGATCTGGGACTATCAGGTGACGGGCATCTGGCAGGCCAATGAAGCTGCGGAAGCGGCCAGATATGGACAGGCACCGGGCGACCCCAAGGTAGCGAATCCTTATACAGCCGATGATGTCGTAAATGACGCCGGAAGGAAACCTGTTTACAACAACAATGATAAGGTGTTCTTAGGACAGACCGACCCTCGTTTTCGTTGGGCAATGCGCAATGAATTTACGCTATGGAAAGACCTCAGTTTTTCGTTTAATATTTATTCGTATATGGGGCATAAAAGCTTGTCGGGCAATTACCTGAACAATGATGATGACGGGGGGCGGATGGCGTACGGGCTGGCTAATCTGCCAGCCAAAGAATACTGGACGCCGGACAACCCAACGGATCGCTATGGCCGGATCGAAGCCAAAGGACCCGTAGGGGCAGAGGGTGCCCGGTGGCTTTACGACCGTTCCTTTATCCGTCTGGACAATATCTCTGTGGGCTATACGCTACCGGCATCGCTGACATCCAGGTATAACTTAAACCGGGTGAAGCTATACGGAACCGTGCGCAACGTGGCTACCTGGACCAAAGACTGGGAATTTGGCGATCCTGAAACATTTCATCCCGACAATAATCCCCAGGGATGGGCCTCCCGTGTGTTTACCTTTGGTGTGAATCTGTCTTTATAACCTCATGAATTGATAACTATGAAATATACAATAAATACATCCGGATCTATCAGCAGAGGTATCGCAATGATGCTTGCCGGTATACTTGCCATAAGCAGCTGTTCGAAGGAATTTCTACAGCCTGACCCATTGTCTATCTATTTACCCAATGAGACCTTTAATACCGAGTCGGGACTGCTGTCGGCCATGGCCATCTGCGACCGTCATCTGAAAGGGTATTGGGCCACGGATAATAATGAAATGCTGACCCTTGGGACAGAATACATCTTCTCCGAATTGATGGTCGCAAGCAATACGGACAAACGCAGTATGATGGCAGACGTCGCCAACATGCTTACACCGACCAGCGACAACTCCACCCTGCAGAATCTGGACCGCTCAAACAGTATGTGGTATTTATGGCAGGAAACCTATAAAGGCATCAGTTATGCCAATACCATTATCAAGTATGTGGATCAGGTAGAGACCTTGAGCGAACAGGATAAAAATGCCTACAAAGGCCGGGCTTACTTTCACCGCGCTTTTCGGTATATGGCATTGGTATTTGAATACGGTGACGTCCCATTGGTGACGACCATTATCGATGTGCCAAAGCAGAACTACCGCAGTACCAAACGTGACGCCATTTTACAGATGATCACCAAAGACATGGAATTTGCCGTACAATGGGTGCCGGACCAGAAAAATATGAACCTGATCGGCATGATCAATAAGGGAGCCTGCCGGATGTTGCTGACGAAATGTTACCTGGCCCTAGGGGAATACCAGAAAGCCAAAGAACAGACGGATATCCTGATTGATCAATCGGGGTATTCCCTGATGACCGAAAGTTTTGGAACGTTCAACGATGGAGGGGAGGCGCAGACCTGGTCCATTAGCCGCAACGTCATCTGGGATATGCACCGCCCTGAAAATAAATTGATCCCAACCAATCGCGAGGTGATCATGGGGATGCCCAATCGTGGCGCCGATGCAGAGTCTTTTGTGAAAATGCTGACCATGCGTATTTTATATCCTTTTGTATTCGATAGCCGGATCCAGACCACTGATGGGAAGCAGGCCTTGCTGAATATTAAACGGAACAGTTCGGATTACAATGCAAAATACGATTATATGCGGGCCTTTGGCCGTGGTATTGCGACTTTCAGGCCTACGGCTTTCCAGTCAAAAGGGGTATGGTCTGTCAACGGTAAACTGGATGAGGGCGACTTGCGCCACAGTTCCAAAGTAGGAAATTGGGTACGCATGGAAGATTATAAGGTAAATAACAAAGAGTCAAAAGATTTTGGAAAACCGATCACACTGAAAGATCCGGAAACGGGCAAATTATTATGTACAGATTCCATCCGTCGTTGGTTTGATGTGCCGCATTATAAGTTTTTTCTGGATGATCCCGTCAGTGAGGCGAATATCAGCGGTTCGGACGGTTCAAGGGGCGCAACGAATGGTAGTATCGCCGACTGGTATCTGTACCGTTTGGCGGAAGCTTACCTTTTGCGTGCTGAAGCAAAATATTATATCAATCCCGCTGACGGAACGATAAAAGATGATCTGAATGCCGTTCGTCAACGGGCAAAATGTACGGAACTGTACCGGGGCGCCGTAACTATCGGTGATATTATGAATGAACGGGCACGTGAACTCTATTGGGAGGAATGGCGGAATGTGGAACTGAAACGCGTATCGCTGTGTCTGGCCCGCAGTGGTAAGCCCGATGAATGGGGGAACGTGTATAATCTGGAAAATTTCGATAAGCAGAGCGGTACAGATGCTAACGGTGGAAGCTACTGGTACCAGCGTATCGTGCATTACAGCCTGTACAATAAAGGTGTCATTCATGTGAGTGCTACTGGTCTAAGTGATATCAAGTACACCATGGATAAAAAGAATATGTATTGGCCAATTCCCAATGTAGCGATAACCTCTAATATTAAAGGGCAATTAAAGCAAAATTATGGCTATGATGGTTATAACGCGGCAACTCCGGTATGGGATAAGTGGGAGGATGCTGTTGCGGATGAAGCCAAAGTGGAGTAGTCATGCCTTATGGGACGGAACCGGTCTGCAATGACGCGGATCGGTTTTGACCTTTTTTAAGTTCAATGAATTAATAATCAATGCTTTTTGTTATGATAAAAAATGTGTTTTTGTTTTTACTTTTTCTTCCGTTTAAATTTTGTTTTGGACAAACGGAACTAACAAACTTTCCTGCGGGAGCGGGGCCAAAGGAAGTAGGTTACCGAATTGCGCACCGTTTCGTCGCCGGCAAACATATGCTCCATGCGGGTAAATGGATCAGTTATCCCGAGACTTTTTACTGGACGGGTGCCATTAACTACGCTGACCTGACTGACGATCAGCAGCTGATGCAGGCGATGAAAGACCGCTTTTCTAAATTAACGTCAGTTGAGCAGAACCTGCTGCCGATCAAAAATCACGTCGACTTAAATATGTTCGGAAGTCTCCCTTTACGGCTTTATCAACTCACTAAGGATAAAAGTTACCTGGATCTGGGGCTTCCTTACGCTGATACGCAATGGGAAGTACCGCAAAACGCCAGTCAGGCTGAAAAAGACTGGGCCCAGAAAGGCTATTCCTGGCAGACGCGTCTTTGGATCGACGATATGTACATGATTACGATCCTACAGACACAGGCTTTCGGGGCAACGGCCGATCCGAAATATCTGGATCGTGCAGCCAAGGAAATGGTGCTTTATCTGGACGATTTACAGCGTTCCAATGGCTTGTTCTATCATGCGCCGGATGTCCCTTTCTACTGGGGGCGGGGCAATGGATGGATGGCAGCAGGGATGACGGAATTATTGCGGATGCTGCCACGGGATCACCGGGATCGGCCCCGTATCTTGAAAGGCTATCTGAAGATGATGAAGAGCCTCAAAAAATACCAGTCGAAAAGTGGTTTATGGAATCAATTGATCGATCAACCGGATTGTTGGGAAGAAACTTCCGGATCGGCAATGTTTGCCTATGCAATGATATCGGGCGTTAAACAGGGCTGGCTAAATAGTAAACAATATAGCCCGGTAGCCCGGAATGCCTGGTTGGGATTAACCAAATATGTGGACGATAAAGGTGCTGTATCCAATGTCTGTGTGGGGACCAATAAAAAGAACGATAAACAGTATTATTATGATCGTCCCCGCCATACAGGCGATTACCATGGACAGGCTCCTTATCTATGGTGTGTCAATGCGCTGCTGGAAGACGGCGGCAAGTAGGTTATACGGTTTAGTTCGTCTGTTATTCGAACGGTTTTCGTACAGAAACGATTAGTTTTGAAAAAAAAAGAATGCTAAATTCAGTAATAAAATAGCTACTTTTAAAATCACGACAAAGCTCAATGATGACCAGATCTTTTTTATTGCTATGGCTGCTATTATCTTCGACATTTTCGTTTTCGCAAGGTTTTAAAAATGACAGCGTAAAATCATTTATCGATAAAACGATTGAACTGATAGCAGCCAACTCAATCCATACGGAAAACCTCGGAGCCATAAAACGTGACTTATACCGTAAATCTGTAAACTTAAGCACGATAGATGAGACTGCACCCTTATATGAGGGTGTATTTAAACAGCTTTATGATTATCACGGCGGTCTAAAATATAAAGGAAAAACATACGGATGGAACAATCCCCATGCAATGGCAAATGTCTATCTAAAGGACAAGCTAAAAATTGAAAATAAAACATGTAGTAAGATCATTGATAAAAAAATAGGGTATATCAGGATTGTTGGAAACCGTGATTTTGCGTTTAAAAAAGTAGATAGTTTAGCAAACGATATCGTATCACATGTCAATACCATAAATTCAGCTCAAATCACGGCCTGGATTATAGACTTGAGATTAAATACGGGCGGCAATATGTACCCGATCTTATTGGGCCTGAAGGAATTTATTGGAAATAACATCATTTTCGGTGGGTTTAGGGATGCCCGGGACAAACCTACGGGCAATTGGGAGATCAAAGCAGGAAAATTGCTGATTGATGGAAATGTGCTGGACAGAAAAACAGCTTTGTTCCATCCGATACAAACGGATGTTCCATTGGTTATTTTAACGAGCTGCTATACAGCAAGTGCAGGTGAAATGATTGCGCTTTCTTTCATCGGACGGAATAACACATTTATTGTAGGGGAACCAACAGCCAATTATACCACAGCAGTACAGGGCTTTGAAATAAACGATCATGCAGGAATTAATCTGTCAACGGACTATGTAGTGGATCGAAATTTAAAAGTTTATAAATCCAATATTTTACCTGATGTTGAAGTCCTAGAAGGTGATAACCTGGAAGATTTAAAAAAAGACCGAAAAATAATAAAAGCACTGGAGTTGTTCGGTAAATAGGCCTCTCTTCGCAAATTATCTGCTATGCCTTTTATCGAAATTCCGGCTGTCACTATGTATTTCTACTCATGGGTGATTTTTGAAAAACTTGAAAAAACTGCTTTCTATAGGAGGACCCGATGGGAATCGTATCAGCTGAAACTTTAACGAGGCTTTTTTCGACATAGGTAATATGCTGAAGAGAAACAATATAAGACCGGTGAATTCTGCAAAAACTATCGGCTGGCAACTGTCCGATCAGATCTTTGAGATTCATATAGGTAATGATCGAGCCTGCCCTTGTATAGATACAGATATAGTTGTCTAGCCCCTTGGCATAATAGATGTCCTGCAGTTTTACCTTAAAATACTTCTGTTTGGCATCGCCTTTTATCAAGATATGGCCTGTCTCCAGAAGGCTATTTTCTTGATCAGCGAGCTTGTTGAGCTGATGAAATTTGACAATGGACTTTTTGAAACGATCAAGCGTGATGGGCTTGAGCAGAAAATCAATGATATCATGCTCATAACCATCGATCGCATACTTGGGATAGGCTGTTGTAAATATAAATTTACAGCGATTCTGGCAACGTTTCATAAATTCCAGACCGCTCATCGTTGGCATTTGTATATCCAGAAAAACAAGATCAATTGCTGTTGTTTCAATGATGTGCAGGGCTTCATAAATGTTGGTTCCTGCATACGCCAATGTGATTTCAGGAAAATGCTGTAGGTGGTTTTTCAATATTCCCATTGCAAATAATTGGTCGTCAACGATGATACAGCGTATGTTTTCCTTATTTTCCATCATTTAAATATATATCAAGATGAACTGAATAAAGCATTTCGTCTTTTGAGATATGAAACGAATGACTTGAGGGAAATAGAATTTCCAGTCTCCGTTTTACATTAGCTAGCCCGATGCCATGACCGGAATCTTTCAACTGCTGATTGATGTGATTTTTGACCTGGAAGGTCACCTTTTTCCTTGTGGATACCAAAACAATTTCTAGGGGAAATTTTGGGTCACTGACTATTCCATGCTTAAAGGTATTTTCAATAAACGTAATGAGCACCAAAGTCGGATATAAGATATTATCGTCCTGAATTTTTTTTGTAAAGCTATAGTATATACCCTGCTCAAACTGTGTGGACTGAAGATCAATATAATTTTGGATAAATTCGACTTCATCGATCAAAGGGGCCATCTGAACGTTGGATTGCGTCAGGGTGTAGCGCATTGTCCCTGCTAATTTCCTGATGGTCTCGGATAGCTTTTCCGAAATGGGCAACGAAACAGCATACATGTAATTGAAAATATTATAGAGGAAATGGGGGTTGATCTGAGATTTCAAAAAACTCAATTCAGCTTCTTTCGCTACAGCTTTCAACTCACTGTTCCGCTTTTCGATAGCAATGGTTTTAAAAATCAGAAAGGTAATGAAGCCTAGAAAGAAACCTGGTAGGGAATAATAAAAGTTGTCATAAACATAAAATAGTGGATTTAAATCTTTTGTTTCTGGAAACCCGAGATAGCGAACGAAGATAATTTCTTCGATTGAATAACGGATCAGCACACACAGGAGATTCAAACCGACAATCGATGCGATAATCAGTCCCCACCGTCTTCTCTCCCAATTTTTAGGAAAAATATAGACTGCCGTCAATAAGATAATGAGCAATAGGATCACCTGCGATTGCGTTATCAGGGCAATTCCCATAAATGAAGCTTTGTTAAATACAATAGCTCCAACGATCAGGTAGACAGAAGATAGGAACCATACGAGCACTATAATTTCATAGATTTTTCGATTCATTACGCAGATATAATTGTTAAGTTGTTCATCGCTTTTTCCTGTTCTTAAGATTCACTGCTACAAAATTGAACATAATTTTAATCCTGTTATAGCGATTTGTGTAAAATACGGGACCATTCACGTAAAGAATTTATCATTTCCATCCGGCGATTCTATTTTTAAAAGAAAAAATGCTTAGCAGAATTATACTTCTTATTATATGGTCTTTTCTTTGGCCATTGTGGTCGTCCGCACAGTGGACTATAATTCCACAAAAACAACTGCTTCTGTACGGACAGATCAAAGATTCAATAACGGATAAGCCCATCAGTTTTGCCAATGTGGAGGTGTTTCGGAATGAAAAGGAAACCTTGGCCCGAGCAGCAAATGATGCCGGAAGATTTGAAGTAAAAGTAGATTCAGCCTATATTATCAAACTAAGGATAAGCGCCATAGGCTATACAGAGAAATGGCTCGAACTTATGGAAAGGTCCAATAATCAGAAACCCATAGATCTGGGCACTATTTTTATCGTACCGGGCAACAGGTTGGAAATAGTCGACATCACAAAGAGGCCTCCGGTCATCCAGAACATGGTGGACAAAATTGTTTACCATGTTGCAAGTGAGCCATCGTTAAGCGGTGGCACAGGAGAAGATGTTTTTAGGAAACTTCCGATGGTGTCCCTTGGCCCAGATGGGAAAGTTGCGCTACGGGGAAATCAACAGGTAAAAATATTGATCAACGGCAAGCCATCGGCTATCTTTACAGGCAATAGCGCTGATGCATTGCGCATGTTTCCATCAGATCAGATTAAATCGGTTGAAATCATGACAAACCCATCTGTTAAATACGATATGGAAGGTGCTGCAGGCATTATCAATATTATTACCAATAAAAGACTTGTCGACGGTCTAAATGGCGGAGTGGTCAGTTCAGTTGAAACACGTCGGAGCAACATAGCGGGAAATATTGCGGGTAGGATGGGGAACTTCGGCCTTACAGCCAGTATCGGCAGCTCCTGGAGCTATCCCATTGCTAGTGTCATCCGGTCGGAGCGTTTATCTGCCTTTGGAGAAGCAATATTCTCCCAGGTAAATCAGAGCCGGAACCGCAGAAATGGCCGGCAACTGGCGCTTGCGATGGACTATGAGTTAGATTCGAATAATCTACTGGTGTCAAACCTCAATTTTAACAAGCTTACAGTCATCACAGACAACCATATTGAAAGTACCTACCCCAGTGAAAACAGCGTGATCTTGGGGGCCGTTGACAACAAACAGCCGGCAAGCAACCTGGATATGAGTATAGATTATGTCAGAAAGCTTGGAGCTCCGGGAAAGGAACTCCTGCTGTCGACTCAATATGCAAAGGGCAACAATGGATTGGCTTATCGTTCGGATTACAATAGTCGACGGGAAGTTGGAAATAACCAAGGTTCAAGCCATGAATACACAGCACAATTGGACCTTAAGTATCCGGTCGGAGCCATAGCAATGGACTTTGGAGTAAAAATGGTAAAACGCAATGTCAATGCGCTTATTGCCATAGACAGCTTGGATCGTTTGGCAAATAGAATGGTTGCTGACGCCCAGCGTAGTTATCTATTTAAATATAGGCAAGATATCTTGGCAGGCTATGTGGCGGCGGTTCTGCCGATCGGGGAGGTATTTAACCTGAGTGCCGGCTTGAGGTTGGAAAGAACAAACTGGGGTGGAGCCGAGACAAATGGTGTATCTAAGTTTTCGAACCGTTCGACCGATCTATTCCCGAATTTGGCATTTTCCTATACCTATGGAAAAAAAACAGCCTTCAAAATTGCATATGGCAAACGGATCCAACGCCCGAGCCTCTATTACTTAAACCCTTTTAAAAATAATACCGATGGAGCTAATCAGATACAGGGGAATCCAAATCTACGATCGGAGATCATGCATCAGCTGGGAGTCGGGGGCGATTTTAACTTTAACCGGAATAATGGGCATGTCGGTCTGTCAATTTATTATAAAACCATCAACCATATGATCGAGCAGGTCTTTCAGCACCGTTTTGAAAATAACAGGACGATGACCTTGCAGACCTTTGGCAATATTGGTAGCAATAAGAGCTTGGGGACCTCTATATATGGATCCTTTACTTTGTTCAAACGAATTGACTTCAAAGGCAATATAGACCTCTATACTTATTCCAATAATTTGGATAACGACTTTTTGAACACCAGCTTAACGAAAGATCGTGTATATCTGTTGTATAAAACTTTCGTCGGGATAATGGTGGCAGCGGGGAAGGGCTTTATCATTGATTCTAATATTTTCTGGGATTCCCCACAAAGGACATTTCAGGGTGAATTTGCCGCTTTCAATCTATGGAATATCACAGTGAAGAAAAAGCTGTTGAAAGAAACTGTGACAATCGGAATAACAATGACTGACCCTTTCAATAAGATAAAGAATTTAAGCAGCTACGCTCAGACCTCCAGTATGATGCAAAAAAGCAACTTTTCTTTACCTTTTCGTTCTTTTGGACTCTCTTTATCCTGGCAATTCGGAAAGGGAAAATATGGTAGCTACAGATCGAAAGAAAAACAGATCAATAACGACGATCAAAAATTATAAAGGAGATTTCGTCGAGATGGTATTCGGAATTATTCCCAAAGAGGATATTTGTTTCCGTGATGACACATCGCCGGTACAGACTTGGCGCAGCATGGGAGGGTGTTATGTGCCCAAGTATTGGAGAATGGGCTCGTGCACCGCTCTTTTTGGATCAGGCCGAATGCCTTTTGCTATGATTTTACCAACTTAACCACAGGACAGCAGCTGATTCGTGCCGTACAGCCCGAAGCTCAGCTGCATCTCAACGGTAAATGTATAATGTCGGCCGGGTGGAAGGGAAGAAGGAGGGCGCTTATCTGCGGTCGGAATGGATGTCCGCATTTACAGCAAAACCCGAAGATTTTAGTTATGTGAAACATGAAATCAGTGAACTGGACCCGCTGCTCTCCTGGAGCACCTCAACGCTGTTGATCTGGTGTATTCGGAAGATTTCAGAAAAGTGTACGCCACGCTGTTGAAAAACTGGCTAAATGCGGATTCTTCAAAAATATTGGACTGGAAGAACGGTATTTATGATTTTAATTAAAGGTTGACGATTTCTGCTTCATGATGTCCGGCATAGTCTTGAGGGGTACCAGCATCAGGTATTTTTCCAGGTTATTTATCGAGATTTAAGTATTTTTACGTGATTTATGGAGGTTGCATTGTTTTTCGGTTTTTTATCTACATCTTTAAGCGTTATAAACGTAAGATTTGAGTCCATTACACAACCTTCCTGAAGAAACTTTGATTCTTTTATTGAAAAAAAAGAACGAGCAGGCCTTTAGTTATCTTTACGATAACTATGCGGATGCCCTCTATGGGGTGGTGTGTCGTATTGTAGCTTCCACTGAACATGCCGAGGAAGTGATTCAGGATGTATTTGTCAAAATCTGGAAGCATGTTGATCTTTTTGATGCCGAAAAAGGCCGGTTATATACCTGGATGATCAATATTGCACGTAACACGGCGCTGGATTACCGCAAATCCAAGAGTGTGGTCAACGAAATGAAAAACCAACCGCTCTCAAATATCGTAAATACAGAAGAAGAACAGGATCAGAGCGACAGTGAGCAACATACGAAAGCAGATTTTATTGGATTCAGAAATATTTTGGATAAATTAAAGCCTGAATGTCGTATCTTGATCGAGATGGCCTACTATGAAGGATATACGCAACAGGAAATTGCGGAACAGCTTGATGTTCCTTTGGGTACCGTAAAAACACGGACCAAGGCTGCATTTTTACAGTTAAAACAATTATTAAAGGACTATCGTTAATTTTGGATATCGCAGCATACATATCGTCAGGGATTATTGAATCGTACGTTTTGGGGCTTGCTTCCGAAGAGGAAGTTAGCATACTGAACTGTATTCGAAAAAATAATGTCGAAGTGGAACGAGCTATCGCCGAGGCCGAAAAAGCGCTCGAGGGATTAGCCGATATCCAAGCGATGGCGATGCCTGATACCTTAAAACAGGATATCTGGAATAGACTTGAAGCTGAAAATCTGGTTTTGAAGGATGATCAATCAGACGGTCTGCCGACGGAGGGAGCCATATCCCCTGATGCTGTTGTCCAAGCGCCAATATTGAACACTCAAGAGGTGCCTAAGCGGATCGTGCCGGCTAGACCCTATGGCTGGGCCATAGCTGCCAGCATATTGTTCGTACTCAGCGTCAGTGCAAATTTATTCTTCTATCAACAGCAAAAGGAAAATAAGGAAATGCTTGTCCAGGCAAATACCACGCTAGATACGCAAAATTCTACATTAGCTATTTTACAGTATAAATGGAGCTTGGTGCAGAACCCGGCGGTAAAAACTATAGCACTAAAAGGTGTTGAAAATAAGCCTGATTTACACGCACTCGTATTTTGGGATCAGACTTCAAAGGCGGTATACCTCAGTCTCGAACAGATGCCAGCTGCGCCAAAAGGTAAACAGTATCAGCTCTGGGCGATGGTCGATGGTCAGCCCGTGAGTGCTGGTGTGTTCCCACTGAATGCCAAAGAAGCCATGGCGAGCAAGATGCTGGATGTTTCTAAAGCACAAGCCTTTGCCATTACCCTCGAAGATGAGGGTGGTAAGCCAGTACCTACCCTCACAGAACTATGTGTGATGGGCAGCATCTAAAAAAGTACTTCCCGCATTTTCTTATCCCGTCAACAGCAACCTCTTATTTACTGTTACAATTGTTTTGCCGATATTCAAAGATTTCGATAATGGTTTCAGTAAGTTCCTTCCCATAATGTTGCTCCACCAGATAAAGCGCAGCATCTATTCCTGCGGTTATACCAGCTGTAGTAATCAAGCGTTTCTGGTCGACAAACCGTACTCCACGTTTAACAATACTTTTGGGATTATGCTTTTCTAAGGCATCCAGCAACATGACATGGGTCGTTATTTCATAATGATCCAATATCCCTGTTTTGGATAAGAGCATGCTTCCTGTACAAACGGTAAAAATAATTGTGCCCTTGTCATAGTAGTCTTTTAACCAGTTTAGTAACGTGTACTGGAAATCGTCATTCTGCAGATATGCCATAACACAGTCTGGATTGGCACCGGGAACGACAATCATGTCCGGTCGGGGGGCAGTTTGTATTGAGTGCATTGGGATAATTGCCATGGTATTTGCTTCCATTTGTACGGCTTCTTTGGTTTTTCCGACCGTGTAACAATTATAACTCCCCGGAGCTATAACATTTGCCTTGACAAATACATCTAGCGGACCATTGAGGTCAAGTGCCTCTATCTGATCATAAATAAAAAACGCTACGTTCATGCTCTTGTTGTTTTGTTTCGGATTCATCGCGATATACTATTATTGATCGTTAAATTGAGATATAGTTTTCCCTGCCGGTGAATGAACACCAGTATTTTTTTGTGTTTTAATTTGTAGAAATGGATTATTCGGCGCCTTTACAAGCCTTCCGGTATTGGAGTGGGGATATGGAAAGGTACTTTAGAAATAAGCGCCGAAGAGAAATTACGTTTCCAAAGCCACATTTCTGTGCGATCATTTCGAAACTCATATCGGTATATTCTACCATCTTCTTTGCTTGGTCCAGCCGCATTTTTTCGAGAAACTTACCCGGAGTCATGCCTGATTCTTTTAAAAAGACCCTGGAGAAATTGCGGACACTCATATTAACTGATTCAGCCATATAGTCTATACTGATTGCCTGGCCCAGTTTATCTTTAAGTAAATCTCTGATCGCTTTAGTGAAAGGGGCTAATAGGTCATAATCGGTAATCGCATCTCCGAACTGGGACTGCCACCCGGGTCTTTTTAAATGTAAAACGAGATGTTTGGCTACTTCAGAAGCCAATGGTTTTCCACAATCTTCCTCCAATAAGGCCAAGGCAAGATCTATTCCTGAGGAGACCCCACCTGAAGTATAGATCCCCTGATCGTGGATAAAAAATGGATTGACATTAACGTTGAGATCAGGATAAATCCGTTGGAGGATAGCGGCATATTTCCAATGGGTTGTGACTTGTTTACCCGCCAGTAGCCCGGCTTTTGCTAAAACAAAAGCACCAACACAAATTGAGCCTATACGCCTTACATTTGTCGCAATACCTTGCAAATAACGGTAAATATCGGGGTTTACTTCATCGAGCAAATTAAGGTCAGTGCCAGCAATGAGTAATGTGTCTATTGAGCAATCATGATCATAAATGGAATGGCTGCAGGTGAGAGGTATTCCGGCATTCGAGTATACCATCCGATCCGGTGTACTGGATATCAGCTGAACTCGGTATTTCGGTGCACTACCAACTGGCGTAAAAAAGTTGGCCGACATAAATACATCACAGGGGCCGGCAACATCCAATAACTGAACCCCCGGTAATATCAAAAGTGCAATCGTTTTTATTCCTGTTTGTTTTTTTGTGTTTTCCATAGCTCACTTGTATGCCACAAATGTACTAAGATGCGGATATGGCTACAATGACAAATAATAGACAGTTTCGGCCATTTTTCATGAGGCCAGGTCATTTTCTACCATGGCCTCTGATAATGTCATGCAGCTCAATCAATTTTATTGATGTGCTTACCGTTACTTTTTAACCAATAATGTTAGGTATTGTTCGTAGCCTTTATTCTTCATGTCTTCTTTGGGAATAAACTTGAGTGAAGCGCTGTTGATGCAGTAGCGGAGCCCACCTTTATCCACAGGACCGTCGTCAAATATGTGCCCTAGGTGTGCGTCACCGGTTTTGCTCCGTACTTCCGTGCGCCGCATGCCATAAGAATGATCTGATAATTTTTCTACCAGGCTATCGCTTATCGGTTTGGAAAAGCTTGGCCATCCACAGCCGGACTCAAATTTATCGGTCGAGACGAATAGGGGTTCACCTGTAGTGATATCTACATAGATACCTTCTCTAAACTCATCGTTGTATTCGTTGGCAAAGGCACGCTCGGTTGCATTGTTTTGTGTTACATCATATTGCAGAGGGGTAAGTTCCTTTTTCAGAGTCTCCTTGTCGGCCTTTCTATAGCTGCTGGAAGGAGCGGGTGCTGCTTTTGTCGTTTCCGGATTTGCCTTGCGCGCCATTTCAAATAAATCGGGGCCGATGTGGCAATAACCACCCGGATTTTTGTCGAGGTATTTTTGATGGTAGGTTTCTGCATCGTAGTAGTTCTGCAAAGGTTCTAATTCGACCACGATCTGCTTAGAATATTGTTTAGCCATTGCGGTTAAACTTTCCTTGATCACAGGGATATCAGCTACATTGGTGTAATAGATGCCGGTACGGTATTGTGTACCGATATCATTGCCCTGTCTATTGAGTGAAGTAGGATCTATTGTTTTTAGGAATAGGTCAACCAGCAATTTAAGGTCAATGACCTCCGGATCATAACTTACTTTGACCGTTTCTGCAAATCCGGTTTTTCCAGTTGAAACCTGGGTATAGGTTGGATCCTGCACGTTGCCGTTGGCATAGCCGACTTCTGTTGCAGTAACACCCCGAACTTGCTTGAAGAAATGTTCGGTTCCCCAGAAGCAGCCGCCGGCGAAATAGATGACCTGATCGTTGTTGTGTATATTATCCATAGTATGTTGTTTAGCTGATTTTGATCCTGCGGCTTTTTGTGAAAAGCCGAACTTGCTGACAATGAATAGGCCGATGCCCAAAGCCAGCAATACAAATAACTGTTTCATATGACCTCCTTTTTATTCTCTTGTCATTTTATCCGGACATGTTGATTTTAATTCGTTTTGAATTGCGCAAATTCATCTATTGCCGCTCTTTTTATTGATGCAAACACCATTCCCTTTCCATAGCATTTTGCCGCTAAATTGGTTATTTCGGGTCTTTAGCAATGCCTTTTTACACTGGACAGACAAAGCCCTGCCCTATATTTTTAAATCCTGTTTTTTGGGCCAGAGTCCCATGTTCGGAAATTTAAATTTGGCATTGTCAAATAGCGGGGCTACGTTGGATTTCTGCTACACCAGGCTTCTTATTTCAACAGTCAAAGCTGTCATTGACAGTCCCGATTATTCTTCTGGTGTTGTCGTGCCAAGGAGATAACTGCTTGGGGTGAGCCCCGTTTGTTTTTTAAAAAAATTGCAGAAGCTGGACTCATTTTTAAAACCGCATACTATGGTGCTCATTTTGATGGAATTGTTTTGACGGAGACAAACTTTAGCTTTTTTTAGCAATTCTTGATTGCGGTATTTCATAATCGCAATTCCGAATCGTTCTTTATGAAGATAACTTAAGTAGCTTGGCTGAATATTTAGCGCGTTAGCAATATTTTTGATCCTTACCAGATCATCACTTTCGGCAATGCGTTTGGAGATGAGCAGACGTGCCTGCTGCACTATCAGATCAGGATCATACAACTGTCTTCCGGCTATTAATAATTTATCTTTGCAAAGGTAAAGTAGATCCTCAATTTTTCGCAAGATGCGGATCTTTGGGATAAGTGGCTTACTGCCAAGTTCGATAGTAAGATCGCGGAGAATTCGCCGGGTGTGCTGTGAAGCTATAAAACCTATGCTAGCTTTATATTGTCGGGGCTTTAGTCTATTCGTGGCAATGATTTCGGTTAAAAATCCAAATTCGGCCAGCTCACCGAGTTCAATTAGGTCGACAGGCAAATTAAATCCTTGTATATGATAATTTCCGGGCTCAAAATATACGTTAATGATCGTCTCCGGAACATAAAGAAATACACCCTGATGTGGAGGGAACAGATATTCCTCACAGCTTTGGCTTTGGCCGTATCGAACAGCCCTACGCCCGTCAATATGGTAGAGCAAATGGGTTTGAGGATTGTGGACCTGAAAATTGATAGCTGTGTGTGTAGCGACTTCAACGATATAACTATAACTTTCCAGATTGCCGATACTTAGGTATTCTTCAAATATTTTTATGCTACTGTTATAAAACAGTCGTTTACGACTCCCTGGTAGTCTTTCCTTTATGGATTTTGTTGGTGTACTCCCCGCTAGTAAACACATATTTGTTTCTATCAAATGAAATGATTTTGACTGCATACAACTGTTGATTTTTTTTGAAATATTTCAGGTTATTTAGAAAAACTGGTTTGTTGTAAGAATTAAAACGTATGGACAAATAAAATAAAGTATAAGTGGTAAAACAAACGGATTAATAATAAAAAGTTGGAATCAGTAATATTTTACGGAAAGTGTAATAGTTAATAAATATATAATTAAAAGAAATTTTGTAAATTTGGGTTGACGGTAATTTTTGTTTTTGACTTAATGAAACGAATCAATGTTTGCTCGACAGTGACTAAAACTTTATTATACCGTCAAATTTGGTAAAAACCAGTTATTGATAAGATACCAATATCTGTCTGAGAAATTTCAATGGAAGATATTTTTATGTTTTACTTTTCTTATGAAATAAATAATGAATAAAGTTGAAGAAACAAGTGAAGCGGTAGCTGATGAAAAAAGGGTGTTAATGTCTCCAGATAAGATGTCAAACATTCAGAAAAGACCGTCTTTTTTTCAAATGGATAAAGAACTCCCGCTGGAGCCTTTGGTGACTCTTTGGAAAAGAGAACGGGACTGTTCGGCATTAATGGAATATATTTTGCGAAGAAGCTATAAATCTGAGCTGTATAATCAAAAAAAGATAAAATGCCATCAGGCAGTGATTGTTGTGAAAGGACCACGTAAATCAGATGTATATATGCAAGACGGTACAATCTCCTATATAGAGGTTACTACAAAAGTGTTGATGTCCAATCCTTGGTTAGTAAAGGTCAGCGCAACGGTTTACTTAAATATGCTGTATTTTAGAGTATATTTACATCGTCCGGAAGAGCTTAAACTTAATTCTCAGATAAAGAAAAAATTAAAACGCTTGTTGCCAGATGAGAAACTAAAAAAAATGACTACACCTTCCCGTGACCTTAAAAACAACTTAAATATTTTTTGGGGAGCATTGCAAACAATCGATGAAGAAAGGTTAAATGATGAATTTGATTTAATTTAACAGGATATTAATGCAAATTGTAACTATCGCCATATTGTATCTGAGCAGTTTGAATTTTAGGTAAAAGAGTTATAAAAAGCTGTTGTTTTTACCGTCTAATCCAGTGTATCGTATTTTTTAATGCGTCAAAATGCCCTATCATTGAATGAAATGGCTCGCCAACCATACGGACGTACTGTTGTCGCATTTTCTGTTGTTTTTAGACCATTAGCGAAGATACGGGGCTGTGTTTATTTTAGAAGCAAAATGCAAATCATGGCCAATAATCGGGACCTGGAAGTAAAAAAAATGAAATGAATAGCGCACAACAACTAAAGATATACAGTTCATCAGTATCCATACACCGGCTGAATGGTGGCAGTGGCTGGTAGAGAATCTGTGATAGGCAAACTCCGTGGTGTGCAATTTGACGATAAGAAAAGTAGTCCGGATTTTTTATCTATTATGGCGGATTTTACTATTCTACCGCTTAGTTGAAATACGATTTTTAATACTTTAGTTGTTTGAAATTTAATTTTTTATGCTATTTATATAAATAAAAAGTATATTATAAAAAGCACCTTGGTATAACCATTGGTTATAACGGTTTTTCTGCGTTTTTTATGAATTTCTTGAGTTTTGGAATCCGGTTTTTCCCATTGGGAGAAATTGGCTATTGCTGTGAACAAAGTTGTTTTGTCAAAGATGTATGAACGACTAAGGAATATCTGTGCAGATGCGGTCATTCATATAGCGTTTCAATATGATGTCAGCTGACATGCAATGGAGATATGACAGAATTTATTATAGCTTAACCAATGCGGTGCCGCATAGAAGGGTGTAGATGTGTTAATAAGGGGCTTAGTGCGAAGTTTATTCCTGTCGCTTAGGGGTACTTCATTTTCGAAAAAAAATGAACTTTCTCCGTGGCACTGAAAATCATTTACTAGTACGCCGAGCAAGCGATTCTTATTTCTCCTGCTATAGCGGGGAAAACGGATGTTTTGTATTTTTAATAGCTTAATTTTGAGTTGTTTGTTTTATTTTATTTTTAGTGTTTGTTAATATCTTTATCGCGCTTTTTTTGCCGAATATGCGAGCATGGTGATTTTTTTTTCTGTATTTTCCTGATCTTTTGTTCCCTGATCTTCTGGATCTCGAAGAAATTTTCCTTTGACCATCCATACTTCGGTTTGATCTGAATATGCGTTCGTACTCGTAATCGCTAGAATTGTATCATCACTTAGTACGGTGATACTATTCCAGAGACAGGATTTATTTTGCGGGATGACAAACGGAACTGATTTGTTTTTGAAATTCATTGCCCGTTCATTTCCGATCAACACTTTCATGTCGGCATAATCCATTTTGTTCGTGCGGCCCTCTGTGCTCTGATAAGACAGTATCGTCTCACCTGTGCTCAACTGTCTAATATAGGGGGCCCCAGCATAGATTTCATTTGCAATGGGATGATGTAATGCATAACTGCGGTCAGCACTCTTGCCAGAGATGGTATTTGCCCAATTTTTTTGAAGTGTATTGCGTAGGATATATGGTTTAAAAGTACGAACCGCATTGTCTTCTATGGCTAGAACGATTTCTTTTTTATTCCTCAGCAATAGCGGTACAGGCATCCCGTCCCGTTTTCCGGGACGAAAGCTGACGATAGATGGTGTTTTGCTCCAGCTTGCTCCATGGTCAATGGAACGCAGCATAGATATATTTTGCTCATTGCTTTTTGTGTAGGGGCCTTCATTAGCAAAAAAGAGCTGGATTTCGCCATTTGGTAATTGGATGGCCGATGGTTCCCAGCATCCATTTTCGAATTGGTGCCCAGCTTGGTAAAGTATCTGTTCGGCTCCCCAGCTCTGTCCGCCGTCCGTGCTTTGTCTGAGATGGATGCCGAACTTCCGGTTTGGGGAAATGTTATAAGGACGTGCATTATAGAATGCGAGAATACGCTGATCGTCCAGTTTAATAAGGTCTGGTACGCACATTTTGAAGCCTTCCTTTGCTGCTGAAATAACGATGGACTCTGACCAGCTATCACCCAGGTTCTGACTTTTGGCAGCAACAATATTTCCATCAGCTTCATAAACGGCGAGCAACGATTCGTCCGATAGCTGGATAATTCGACCATAGCCGGAATATCTGGCGAAATTGGGTGAGGAGATTCGACGTCGGCTGGAATCGTCCCATTGGATGGTCCCGTTCTGTTTTATGTTGTTTACGGTTGTCGGCTTAAGGACTTGTCCTTCTGAAAAAGCCGGCAAGGAAAGGAAAATAAAAGTTAGGGCTGAAGCCGGTTTAATTAAGTATTGGTGGAGCATATTACAACAATTAAGGTCTAGTGGTCAAAAAGAAATTGCTTTTTGCATGAAGTTACGATTATTTTCTAAATGTTGCTTCTGATAAATAACATTCCAGAAAGCCAAAAAACTCCGTTCAATGGATAATTTGTTCCATAAGGCGGATTCTGATTAATCCGCTTAAGCATTCCTTTGCAACATATTTATTTTATTTGGAATAATTCTTAATGTGCTTTACATTACAAAAATTAATTGGTCATTTATCGCTGTTATACTGGCTGGGTTATGTTGGACATGATACGTCCGCAGATGCTTAATCTACATTGAGCCTTACGCTTAAGCTAGGTTATTGGTTTGTACCTCCTTGATGGCTTAAATTTGATGATACAAAATCAAGCAAGTGCGCTGTTTCTGATGTATAGATTCATAAAATAGGAGTACTAAAAATGAAAAAATCAATTGAAAAAATATTCCCTCGTCCTTCAAAACCAGGTATGGTAGGCGATGGATTCCGCGTGTATAATATGGTTCCCGTTAACGGAATTACCAAAAAACGGGTGAGTCCATTCCTTTTGTTGGATTTCAATGTGGAGTTTGATTTCGGCCCATCTGATCATATCCGCGGAGTAGAGATCCCGACTCGATTGTTCAGATCCAACTTAGCTGACTTAATTTATAAACGGGGCCGCCTTTGTTTTTTCTGCCACCTCCTTAATCACTGTTAGACAATGGTTGAGCACAGCAGTAGTAGGGTAGTATTATTCTTCGCCATAAGTCTTCATCCTTTAAAATCGTTGTAAAAATGATGAATATATAGAAACTCTGCTTTTAAAAAATATAACCTAAAGCAGTACAGGCAGGTTTTAGTAACAGGTGTGTGCTGTTATTTTTGTGGGATTGTCCACTGTGGGATAAGTGGGCAAGCCAACGGTAAAAATGGAACCTTTGTGGGGGATACTCTGTATATCTACTACGCCCTTGTTGCGTTCGATCAGGTCTTTGCATAATACGAGCCCCAGGCCCGACCCGGGCTCGTCTTCCGTACCGAATGATTTGTGCTGGATCACATTGAACAGCAGTGCGGATTTGGAAGGATTAATTCCAATACCCTCGTCCTGGATATGAATATGGGTGTAATTTTCATCCACAGTACAATAGATGCTTATTTTTCCAGCTACATAGCTGAATTTGATGGCGTTGCTAATAAGATTTCGGAGAATAATGATCGTATGATCTCTATTCGCGAGTACGTGAGTTGATTCGGGTATGTCAATTTCAATCTTGAGCTGTTTCGCCTGTATCTGATCAGCAAACAGGTTTATAATATCATGAACCAATGGTTCGATTACCACCAATGTCGCCGGACTGGTAATTCCGCGCATACTACTGCTACCCCATTGAAGAAAATCATCCAGCGCCTGGTTTTGATGCACAATTTGTTGATACAGTTGCTGTATATATTCTTTGGATATATTATTGTTGAGTATTTGATCGCGCAACATCAATACCAGTGCTTCGAGACTGGCAAACGGGCTTTTGATGTCATGGGCGACGATGGAAAATATTTTTTCCTTGTCACGGTTTATGGACTCCAGTTTGCGACGTTGTTCCTCGATCTTCTCTGTATTATTATAAATAATCTGAAGGAAGAAATTAACTGCGATAACGATAAACGCCAGCGCATTGCAGATATTGAAGATCAGTCTTAACTTAGGCACACGTTGAGCCACAGGGACAATTGCGGGGTAGAAATAGAGTAATGTGATAGCAATAGCAGTTGCAAGGCAGAAAATAATATGTATGCGACGGTCGTCATAGAGTAACATCGAAGCAATTAACGTACACAGCAGAAAATATTCGCCTCCATTTTTAAATAATATAGCGCCTAAGAAGAAAAAAATAAAATTACTGACCAATAACATTGCTTTTGCAAAATTATGTTTACCATCATATTGCAAAAAAAGCACAGAAATCGAACAAATTGAATTGGACAGGTTGATGGTTGACAGCAGATAGCGCTGGTCCACGGTGTTAATGACAAAAAAACAGAGTGTGGGCAATAAACAGAGCATGGCAATCAGATTGACCATCTGTATCCTTTTGAGGTTAACATAGGACATATCTGGATGCGTACCGATATTCGTAAGTATGTTCCAATATTTTTGGATATAGCTCATAATTTTATTTAATCTGCTAGTGAATATGAATCTGCTAAATTAACATAAATAAGGTGTTGTAGAGTGATGCTTAGCGAAAAAAATGTTCTCAAAACTTTAGTTAACAGATGGCTGGGGCAGCTACGGATGTCTGTTATCATTCAACTGATTTAAAGCCTTCTGGAAAAACCTTAAGTCAGTTGCTGGGGATTAGTTAATATTTGGTTGCAGCTAGATAACTTTTTGAGCCGATTCATGTTGCCGGCCGATAATCTCTCGATATATCTCCGGCCGTCGGTCGTTGATATAACAATGTCCACCAGCCTGAATTATTTTTTCAGGTGTAATCGTGGTGGCAAAATCGTCTTAAAAGGTACGGCATTCGGTCAGGATATCGCCGAACGGGTCTATGATCATCGAACAGTCATTCTTTAACTGCTCGAATTGTGCGGTAGCAATTTTTGGCTTTTTCATATTTCATTGATTCATCTATGGACAAATCTAGCCCCGGGCAGTTATGATAGATCGTACAAGCCAGACATTGGGTCGCGCATGGTCTTAAAGTCCATAAAACTGATGGCCAATCTACTTGTGCCGTCAGGTATCCGAAAGAAGTAATGGGGTAGTAAAGTTTTTGCTTTCGGCTTTTTTGGATTCACCGATTGTTTGCGAATTTACAGACATCACCCATGATCTGTGGAACAGTTGGTGTTTTGTTTTTGATAAAAACATGTGTCTATTTATTGGAGTTTTGTTAATCTGGTAGACCATACGGATTGTGCTCATTGGTACAATCGGGTTTTACGGATAATTAAGAAGTCATAGCGAATAATAAATAACTTCCGACGAAATATAAAATAATCCTATACGTCATAAAAATCGACTGTATATTAGTATAAATTAATTTGGTATGAAGTGGGTATTTGGCATTGATTGTTATCCAGGCTGATGAGACTATTACAGTGGAGGTTTTAACAGGAAAGGCCTACTACTTTATAGTGGTGGCCAGTATTTTACACGTGCATTGTAAGCGGGCTTGATGTGCTGTTTATACTGTTTTATCTTAGCATTATTTTACCTGAATATTTCGCCTTTGTGGATTGTGATCCCGAAGGTGCAATGGGGACTGATTTTTGGGTAGATGCTGTACAATGTTTTGGAGACAATAAAGAATATGGCCAGGTATTGTTTGATTTTCGACCTTGATCATCGTTGGATTATCCATTATATTGGTTACTCTATTTCTTTGGTGGCGGTTTTAAATCAAACACCCGGTTTGAGACTAGGAACCCAATAAAAAAAGAGGATTATGAAAGAAGTTTTTACATTCATTTTGACCATTACCGTTGTCTTTCAATCGTGTAATTATAAACCACAAGATCAGGTCGAACAAAAGGTCGGCCCAACGAAAAAAGAGGCTATTGTCAATATTGATACAGTAAGAAAGATAGGAGCTTCGATTCATTCTTTTATTGGTAAGACGACCGAAGATATCGAAGTACTACAAATGCATACATGTCTTGGAGTGATGTTACCAGTAATTGAATCCAAAGCCAAATTTGCACTTGCGCAATATTCCGCCATCATCGATCATTGCCAGCGCGGACGGACCAAATTTGTGATTGAACGATTTTTACGTTATGATACGAATGGTAAATCTGTGTTCGTGATTTTAGATGAATTGAATGTGGAGACCAACTATCCTGTAACCTGCTATGGAAATTTCCGATTGGCAATAGAGGGTGATCGGGAAGAAAACTATTTAGTAACGTTTTATGACAATAATTGCGAAGTGATTACTCAAATAAGCAGGATCTGGCGTATTGACTTAGAAAAGGAAAAGTTTGTAGAAATTAGCAAGCCTAAGAATTTGACGTTAACCAATCCCGACTACATAGAATCAGATGAAGATCCTGCATTTACATTTCCGTCCACAGGGGAAAAAAGCTTCTGATTTTATTGGCGATCCTACAGTGTTTGAGATTCAATATAAAACACCGGGGGATTTGAATGAAGATGGTTTGTCGGAGTCCAGTAAAGGGAGATGTGACATAGGAAATAAGTAATACAATGGCTGATGATATGCCAGCCAGATCCAGAAGATTTAATACGGCGGAAGAATGACCTCTATTTGAAAAAAAATTATTAAACGGTATTATCTTAATGATTATGGAAAATGAAAACAAAGTCGGTATAGCTCGAAATAGTGGGAGATACAGTTTTACGATAAAGAAAAGCATTGTTATTGTTTTGGCTGTTGCAACTATTCTAACCTGTTGTTGGCTCATCCTTGGTCTGATGAGCTCTTTGGATATTCCGTCCAATAAGAATGATCAGTTTGCAAGTGAGCAAAAGTGGGAGGTGGACCAAAGGAGTGATATTGATTCCTGCGATAAACAAATTATGAAAAATCAAATAGATCTGAAACGTTCCGATGAAAGGCAGATTTCGGAGAGGGCTTTTCAAACACAAATATTAGCTCTTTTGATAATTGTATTGCAATTGATATTGATTGTTTTCGTGGTATTGATACGCTGGAAGCCTTATTCTTTACAAAAGACTTCCTAATATGAAATTATTGAAATTTATATTTGTTGTGGTGATACTATTTGCATGTATTTTTTGCCTTATTTCATTTTTGAAGCCGATACCTTATTTCAACAGCTGCGGCGAGGATAATCTATACAGATACCGAATGGGAATCTATCAGATAGATACGGATATTATTAAAGAAAAGGAATTTCATAAACTTGGTGGACTATTGTCCTTTGTTGGAATCCAAAATATCAGGTGCCCAAATGAGGTGGATAAAGAGCGGGACAAAATGCTTGCACAAGCTATTGATAGCACAAATAGGAGTTTAAAATGGAGGCTTTTGAAAGATGATCTATGGATTAACAAAAATGGAAATATCGGATTGAAGGAAATGATCGCTGTTGGAAGTGAAGGTATTACTTTTGTTGATAGTTATCTTACAAGAATGGGCTTTAATACAGAGGAACCATTGAATGCAATTATTGATACTAGTACCTTTCAAAAGCTAAACAGTGCATTCTATAAAGATAAAAAATATATTTATCGCTATTATGCAATGGCTTATGGTGGAAGCTTTTCTATTTTTGAAGAAGCTGATCATGCAACTTTTGTAGCACTTGGTGATTGCTATGCTAAAGACAAAAGGCATATCTATGAAAATCGCCAAGGTATTTTAGATCATGTAGACTATAAGACCTTTAAAGTGAAAAGTACGGTGTCCGGCTGTTTTGCCAAAGATAAAGAGGGTTATTTGTCTTGGGGTGATCGGATTACAGGGGAGGATCTAGAGAATGAATATGTAAAACAGGCGATCAGCGAATTGGATAGATAATGCCGTGACTATATACTATTATTTGAACTTATTTCGCAGGTATAACTTGTTGTGTTGATTGGTGAAGAGTTGATAGCCTAAAGCTGGATTTGAGTAGAAACTGTATACCTTAAATGATAATCTGATGCAATTGTCCATTAATGAATGGTCTACAATAAATTACCCGTTTCCAGAGATCGATCTTGTAAATTGTAAAGCGAGCTAAATTAAAGCTTTTAAGTGCTTACCCAGGAATAGATTTTGATTTTTAGATCAGAACCCAACTTAAAATTTAAAAATATTGAAATGGATATAATTCATACAGATCCGATTTTATAGAATTAATTTCTTTCTTAAAATCAGCAATTTGCTGTTCATTTATTTCCTCGTCTTGTTCATCCAATAAATTTTCTAAATCCCGAGATAAAAAAGCCAATTGCAAAAATTCCAAAAATGAGATCTTAAAATCTATAAAAAACTGAAGGTCAATATACTCTCCGTGGTCATGATCATAAAACCAGATCGTTCCATTTGCCTTGCTGATAAACCATTCATTTCCTTGCCCGGTTGTACCAATCATCCATAAATCTGTGGTTATACCTGGATAGTTACAAGCATGCATATAGGAAGAAAATCATTCCGAAAAGTAAGATGTTCTTTGTTTTATTCATTTCACGTTGTTAAAAATTAAAGTTTACTTGTTCCATTAATTTTTAAATACAATTTGAACAAATGATTAATTTTAACCACTTTTTAATTTACCGATTTTCATTTGAAGAGCCGAAAGTTCTGATATCACAAAAATATCTCTTATAGGAGCGTTCATGCCCGAAAACAGGAGTTTATTTCATCATACATCGCAGTGATACTGAGATTCGACAGAATTACATTTGACAAATTTTGATTCAAAAAGGAGCGAGCCTGTTCCGTTCCGAATCATATGCTCAGTCGGAACACCTCACTATTGCTGCAAGAAATAGACAATATACTATTCCATTCTTGCCCCATCGGTCAAGAAACGAAATAAACTACAGCGGTTTTTGCTGCATTAGTAATTAAATGGGGGTAAATGACAACAAATTATTCCCAATAATAATTAAAGTCGGTGGTGTAAGAGATTGTTGCACAAGAGCTGGAGTCATTCTCCTTATGGTGAATTGTAATAAAATTATCATGTAGCTTCTTTTCAACTGCATGATCTCGAATATCCTTACTGATATAAGATTTGCTAAATCACGGTCGCTCAATTTTCTTATTCCATTGTTTCTCGCAGCTTCTATACAGTTTATACGCCAAAGATATAGCTTCTACCATTGAAAGGTAGAAGCTATGATCTAATATTTTATTTATCCTGGATACAGCGTACATTGTAGCCTATTGGCTTGTCTGCCCCACTGATTGATCCCAGAGTAAACGGAGCTGCTCTCAATGAAAAATAGTTACTAAGATTACTATTAGTAGGTGATTGTGTAGATGTTGCGTAATATCCTGCACGTCCTCTATATGATAATACACCGCTGTTTAGCTCGCGCCTTCCCGAAGCTGGAAACATCAAGTTAATATCTCCACTTTTTTTGCTGGTGAGCACAATAGCAGCATCATAACCGGGCATATTACTAAGGGTTGTAAAATCGCCCCAGGTACCTGATTGTGTCGAGAGCGAAAGACTGATCAGTTTATCATATTCTGACCTTGTTGGTAACCTTGCTCCAGCAGAACACGGATCATTGGCGACGACTTTTGTTGGATTGGCCTCAGTTCCACTATTCCATGAATTTGCCGGTAAATAAACGTTGTTATTCCATCCCGCGATAGCGCCGTCTCCACTTGTACTTGCATTTGCTACAACAGCTTTTTGTCCCCATTGATAAAAATTACCGTGTAGTGCCTGCGTTGATGTGCCATTTAGATTTCCGGAGGCTGGGTTTAGCAGACCTGCACCAAGATTGTAACGATCCCAGCGGTAGCCGCCGATCACAGCATACAGGGCATCGGAGGCATTAGCAGTTCTGGTTTCATTAGCCGCATTTACATAGCGGTCACTATTAAAGCGCAATTTTAATGTATACGAATAGCCTGGTTTCATTCCTTGACCTGCATTTGAAAAAGTAAAATAAGCATCGCTTGTGTTTACATCGTGACCAATTTTTATACTTCCTGCGTTTATAACAATACTAAGTTGGAAATTTGTCAGTCCCTGTGCGTTTACTATGGCAGTTTTTGGAGTTGTTGTTAAATTTTGCAGCGGATAGTAATTTGGCTGTAAGTTAAAGCCCGTACCAGGGATCACCTGTCCAGTACTCATGTTTATGATGGGTGCGTACACAGACCCTAGTGTATAATCAATGCTTCCGTTAACAGGTACTTCAGAAACATAACCTCCTTTTTGATATCCCGACTGACCAAAAGTTCCTACGGCGTCGCTATCATCCACCTGGATTGTTACCCTCGTAAACATATGCTGAAGAGGGGTGGTTAACGGTGTGGGTACACCGCCACCAAGAATTGTCACATCCTTTTCCACAGCACACATGTAATCCCCACTTGTTTCCGTAAAAGTTGGGAAATTTAAAGTAAAACCGGTCTCGGGATCACTTGTTGGATACATATTTTTATATGTGGGAACAGCGGGAGGATCGTCTGTTGTCGAGCCTAGCGAATAAATATAAAAATTATATTTCTGTCCTACTTGCAGTTTATCTCCAAAAAATACCTGGTTTGGATCTGAGGCATCACCAACAGCCTGGGCAACATAAGTGCCATCTGTTTTAAAGGCGACAATTCTATATTTAACTGCGCCACGTAAAGAAAGCAATTTTGTAGCGGCCTTAGTACTGGATGCTTTGAGTACTGAACTTGTTGGTGTATTTTCAGTAAGTTCTGCCGTGATTGTAAACGGACCTGAGTGAACTTCCTTTGTGACATTGAATGGTTTTGTTGCTGTAGCGTTCGTGGAAGCTTTTGTTGATGTTGCAAGGTCACCATTAAAGTCTGATTCAGTTAAAGACAATTTTATTCCACCTTGATTCGCTTCAAGAGAATTATCATTTTTTTCCTTATTACAGGAGACTGCCAGGGATAGGAAGACGATTAGGGATAAGGTCAGTTTTGCTGTTGTATAAATCTTTTTCATCTTAAAGGTTTTGATTGTAATTAGTTCCACCATTCGCCACTTGGATCCTGGGTTTCTGTTCCGCCATTATTCCAGTCATTCTCGGTTACACCGGAACCGCCTCCCGGTTGTGCCGAGCCTTGCGATCCCGCAGCCACGCCTTGTTCCATCTCAATCTGCAATTGCTCGATCACAGGTTTGACGTAGATCTTCTTTTCAGTTCTTTTTTTCATGTTTTATATTATTTGGTATATAGTTTAATGAATATAGGTCGCTGATATAGTGGGTGATATCACTTATCTTGCAGTAAAGATACACCAGGATAAAAAGAAACATTAAAACCTTGATATCACACATATTTCACATAATTACAAGTTATTGATAATCAGTGTTTTTAATCTTTAAACAGTGCTGTGTTACTTACATTATTCTCATTTTTAATAATGTATATTTATAGGAAAGACACTACGTGTTGCATAATAGCTGCATTTTTGCTTTATAAGCTTTTTTAGCACAGTAATCCCCACAATATTTGATAACCGTGGTTCTAGCAATAAATTCTTGGCCGCAGTGCTGGCAGTTTTTTTTGATTTTGATATTTGAACTCATAACATTTCATTTAGAAGAGTTTAAACATCGCTTTAGATACACTAAGGTACATTAAGATGCATCTCTCCTTCGTTTCAAAAAATAAAATATTATCAGTTTGAGGGACAAGTGGGGGACAACAAATAACAAAACAAACCAAAATACAAACAACTAATTACAAAACTTTAAGTTTTGTAATTAGTTAATTATCGGATGTGTGTCTTGTTTTAATTTGTTTTACCTATCGTATTTACTTTCCGATACAGAATTTGGAAAAGATATTATCCAGTAAATCATCTGTAGACACACTGCCTGTGATCTCTCCAAGGTGATATAAGGCCTGACGGATATCCATCGCTAAGAAATCCGAAGTAACCGGATTATCAATACCGAATAATACACGCTCCAGAGAATCGGATGTTTTTTGCAAGGCTTCTACATGTCGGATGTTAGTTACCATGACATCGTCTGTATTTAAATTTCCCAGCTGTACTCTATTGATCAGTTCCTCCTTCAGTTCTTCTACACCTATCTGCTCTTTTGCTGAAATATAAAGCGGATTGAGTGAGGCATATTCATCTTTTTGCTGTTCAGACAATAGATCAGCTTTATTGATAATGGTCAAAAATGGAATTTGAAGATTCTGAATTTCCTGCAACTGTGATTTCACCTCGTCTACTTTGTCCTGCAGCGGATCAAAGAGGTAAATAATCAGTCTCGCTTGCTTCATTTTTGCACGGGTGCGTTCGACTCCTTTTGCTTCAATAATATCTGCAGTCTCGCGAATACCTGCGGTATCTATAAACCGGAAGGTCACCCCATGGATATTAATTTCATCTTCAATGGTATCACGTGTAGTCCCAGCGATGTCCGAAACAATAGCACGTTCCTCGTTTAAGAAAGCATTTAATAGGGTTGATTTGCCTACATTTGGCTTACCGGCAATGACCACGGGAACGCCATTTTTTAACACATTTCCCTGTTCAAAAGATAGAATCAATTTTTGTACAATGACCTTAATTTTATTGATTAAATTCTTTAGCTGTTCTCTATTGGCAAATTCTACATCTTCCTCTGAAAAATCCAATTCGAGCTCAATGAGAGATGCAAAATGAATCAAGTCTTCGCGAAGGGATTTAAGTTGATTGGAAAATCCGCCCCGCATTTGTTGCATGGCTATTTGATGAGATGCTGCGGAATTGGAGGCAATCAAATCAGCGACAGCTTCGGCTTGTGAAAGGTCCATTCCGCCATTGAGGAAGGCCCGAAGCGTAAATTCGCCAGCTCGGGCTGCCCGGGCGCCTTGTTTGATAAGCAAATGAATAACACGCTCAATAATGTATTTGGAATTATGCGTAGATATCTCTACCGAATTTTCTTTGGTGTAGGAATTGGGCGCGACAAATAAGGACACCAGTACCTCATCAATAATCTCATCACCGTCACGGATGGTCCCAAAGTGAATCGTGTGGGAGGCTTGCTGACTTAGGTCTTTACCCTTGAAAATGGCATTGGTAATTTTAATCGCTTGTTGACCCGAAACGCGAATTACGGCAATCGCACCATTAGCTCCGGAGGGTGTCGCCAATGCGACAATCGTATCTTCAGTAATATAACCTGTATTGGACATGTTGCAAAGATACGTTAAATTGACTGGAATGGGAACGGATTCATATTCGGACAAATTAATTTTATGGGGATCAATTAAACCTTTGTTCAAACATGAAAGTCATACCAATAGAAACGCTTATAAAAAAGTAAAAATAGGCGATAGGGTACTTGATTTACAAATTTAATTGTGTTGTTATGAAAAAGATATTATACTTCGCATTGGCAATAGGAGGACTTGCTTTGATAACTCCAAAAGAATCGTCAGCTCAACACCGCGGAAATGATAGAGAATGGAAGCATGAAAAAGAGCACCGGAAATATGAGGAAAAAAGGGATAAGGAAGAACGAAAATATTGGGAAAAAAGAGAAAAGGAAGAGCGGAAGCACTACAAGAAAGTAGCCAAGTATTACCGCAAAGAATACCGTCATGGACCTCCAGCATGGGCAAGAGCACATCGATATGATAATAGACACCACGTTTACTTTAGGGATTATAAAACATTTTATGACCCTTATAGAAATGGATATGTTTATATGAGAAATGGACAATGGAGTTTTTCTGCAAGTGTACCTTCTTTTATGTTGAATGTTAACTTGGGAGCAGCTAATATACGGGTGGTAAAAGATGTGCCTATCAGCAGACACCCCGAAGATTTTTATGATGACTACCGTTGGGATTAAAAATATATTTTATCTTGTTGTTTAAGCTTAAAAGCCTCACTCTTGACAGAAATGAGGCTTTTATTTGTGCTATTAATCTTCTTCGAAGCTGACTTTATCCACTTCCAGAGATTTTATGCGTGCTAAAGATTCTATTCGGATATCAGATAACTCCCGTAATCTTTTGCCTCCTTCCTGAAAGGACTTTTCAATGATAAAGCCCATACCCAATAATGTTGCGCCAGACTGTTGGATGAGATCCAATATACCAAATGCTGCATTGCCATTGGCTAGAAAATCGTCAATAAAGAGCACCTTATCGTCCGCTGCGAGAAACTCTCTGCTTACACATATATCGTAAGTTCGGTTTTTAGTGAAAGAATGTACTTCACTAAGATACATATCGCCCATGGTCTTAGGCTTTGCCTTTTTGACAAAAACAACAGGGAGTTCCAAGAGATAGCCTAACATAATAGCCGGTGCGATGCCACTGGCCTCGATCGTTATGATCTTGTTGATGGGTAGATCTGCAAAACGACGGACAAATTCCACCGCAATAGACTTCATCAACACGGGGTCCATCTGGTGGTTGATGAAGTTATCTACTTTGAGTATTCCACCGGCGAGGCTTTTACCGTCATTAAGGATTCTATCCTTTAATAATTTCATGTGATACTTTTTATTGATAATTACGAAAATACATTAATGTGGAAGTGATTGAGATCAATCGGTCTCCATCTGATATAGATTATTGAATTCTTCTTGATGATGTTCGAGAATGACTTTACGCTTCATTTTTAATGTAGGCGTCAGTTCGCCATTTTCAATCGTGAATTCATCCCTTAGAATAATAGGTTTTTTGATTTGTTCCCAGTTGCCGAAATGCTGATTGGCGCGACGCACTTCCTGATTCACCTTTTTGATAATGACTGGATTTGTCAGAAAGTCCTCTTTGGTCATATCGGCGAGTTCAGGTGCGTCATTTTTGGCCCAATCCAATAGGTGAGCGTAATTGGGCACAATAAAGGCAGAGGCGAATTTCATGCCATCACCGATAACCATGGCCTGTTCAATAAACTTGGATTCGACAAGTTTTGTTTCGATCGGTTGCGGGATAACGTACTTACCGCCGGAGATTTTAAACATTTCTTTTTTGCGGTCTATGATTTTCAGGAATTTCTCGTCTTCCCATTTGCCTATATCCCCAGTATGTAACCAACCATCGATAATTGTCTTGTCTGTCTCTGCTTTATTTTTGTAATATCCTATCATCACATTGGGGCCTTTGACCAATATCTCGCCGTCCTCCGCGAGTTTGATTTCTACAAAGCGCACGGGGAGCCCGACTGTACCAATACGGATTCCTTTAATGTAATGGTTGACGGAGATCAAAGGGGAGGCTTCGGTCATACCATATCCTTCGTATAGCGGAATACCTGCCGCCAAAAAGGCTCTTGTCAGCCTGTTATGTAATGATGCTGATCCAGAAGCGACAGTCAAGAGTTCGCCACCCAGTGCTTCATACCATTTATGGAGCACAAGTTGTTTGGCCAGTTTAAGCTTCATTGTATAAGCGAAACTTCTTTTTGCGGGATTCGGATCATATTCTTCCGCGACGGTTACTGCCCAATCAAATATTTTTCTTTTGAATCCGGTGAGTTCATGTCCCGTTTTCATGATTTTTTCATAAACCTTCTCAAGAATACGGGGAACCACAGTCATGATATGCGGCTTTACTTCTTTTAAATTATCACCAATTTTGTCAAAAGATTCGGCAATATGGATCGTAAAGCCTAAATACATGTAAGTATACAGTACCATTCGTTCGTAAGCATGACAGGGAGGTAGAAAAGTGAGACCCCGGTCGTATGCTTTACATGGAGTAATTTCAGCTGCACCAAGTACGTTCGAAAAAATATTATTATGGGAGAGCATGACACCTTTTGGTTTTCCTGTAGTGCCGGAGGTATAGATCAGTGTCGCCAAATCGTCTGGCTTGATCAGCTCGCGTAATTGGCTTAATTTTTCCTCAGGACAGTTGCCTCCCAAGTCGTTGAGCTCATTCCAGCTTCGGGTAGACTCCTGGTCTGAAATACAGAAGATGTATTTTAAGGTATAGATAGATGTGGTCAGGTTCATCAAACGGTCAAATAAGCCTTTATTGCTGACAATACATACTCTGATTTCAGCATCATTAAAAATGTACTGATAATCTGCGTCGGTAATATTGGGATAAATGGCGACAACCACAGCACCGATTTGTTGAATTGCGAAATCCATCATGTGCCATTCAATACTGCTGCCCGCGATAAGACCAACCTTTTCGTTGGGTTTGACGCCAAGCTCAATCAGTCCTTTGGAAAGATTGTCTACTTTTTCAAGAAAATCAGCTGTTTTGATATAGCTCCACTTACCGTTCAGTTTATGTGCAAACATGTTAAGATCAGGGTATTTGCTGATCTGATGACGGGCAAGATCAAATAATCTAAGTTTTTCCTCCATTTCAAATATATATACTTTCGTATCCCGTGGGGACACCTTTTTCCTATGAACTTTATTTTAAGGGAAAAGTTTGCAAACATAAATAATTGTTTCAATAATTGGGAATCAAGTTGTAATTAGCACACTTCGATAGGGGTAGACTAGAAGGCAGCTCTATTTAAGCTATTCACGTACCCTTGAGAGTAAGGAAGCTGAGACGATATCCAGATTTGCGAAAAAGTGAGGATCTATTGCAGGTTAAAAAAAGCGGAATTTAGGGGAAGCAGTAAAGGAAAAGCTAGTCGTTATCGACGACTAGCTTTTCTTCTTTGTTTTTCCTTGATCAAAAGCCCGAGCTCACGACCTGTAGCTCCAGCAACGGAGGTATTTTCCTGTGCTCTACGGAAAAGGTATGGCATAACGGCCTTCACTGGTCCGTAAGGCATGTATTTGGCAACATTATAACCATGTGCAGCCAAGTTGAAACTCAAATTGTCCGACATTCCTAAAAGTTGTGCAAAATAAATACGGTCTGAAGATCTGTCGATACCACGTCTGTCAATTTCCTTGGCCAATAACATGCTACTATCTTCGTTGTGCGTGCCAGCCATCAGTCCAAAGCTATCCAAGTGGTCCAGTATAAACTCAATTGCTTCATTATAGTCTCTATCAGAAGCCGCTTTATTTGGCTGGATCGGGTCTGCATATCCCATTTGATTGGCACGGGCACGTTCGATTTCCATATAGGCACCACGTACTATTTTTGCTCCCATATGGAAACCCCTTACCTTGGCATATTCAAAATCAGCTTTTAAAGAAACTAATTTATCGCTGCGGTACAGTTGATAGGTATTATAGACAATAGGCTTTTCCCTATTGTATTTCTCCATCATCTCGCGAGCGATATCGTCAATAGCATCCTGTATCCAGGAATGCTCGGCATCTACCAAGACCTTTACCCCAGCTTCGTGACAGGCTTTACAAATACGGTCCGTACGATCCAACATACGTTGGTATTCAGCTTGTTCCGATGCTGTTAGTGTTTCTTTTGCATTCACTTTTTCGAACAATTCAAACCTACCTAATCCTGTTGGCTTAAAAACTGAAAATGGAATGTATTTATTTTTGCTTGCAGCAATGACTGTACGTAACACTTCGTCGCAGCAGGCATCAAATGCACTTTCTGTCTCTTCACCTTCAACCGAATAGTCCAGAATGGTTCCGACGCCGTTTTCACCCAATTCATTGATCGCTGTTTCGCAACCCTCGATGGTTTCTCCTCCACAAAAATGTTTGAAGATTGTACTTCGGATGATACCTTGGATCGGCAGTCCAATATTCAGCGCAAAGTTGGTCATGGATGGACCTACTTTTGTCAAAAAGTTATTCGCTATTATTTTGAATAACCAATACGCTCTTTCTAAATCCTTATCGCTTTTACTTTTAAAAGCAATCTCTGTATTATCAAAGGACAATGTTCTGGGCTCAGAATTCTCAATCATAATCTTTATTTGCAATAAGGCAAATGTAGCAATTTAGTAAACATTAAAACGATGATTATTCTTGTATTCCTCGCTTAAACCACTATTTTTGTGAAATGCAAGAATTTAAAATCGAAGGGGAATATATACAGCTTATTCAGTTACTTAAAGCTTTAAATTGGGTGGAGCATGGCGCTATGGCTCAGTGGGTTGTTGCTGAGGGATATGTGAAGTATAACGGTCAGGTTGATTATCGGAAAAGACTGAAATTGAAGCCCGGGGATGTTGTTGAATTTGATGGGATGGAAATAAAATTGGTGTAATATTAAACAATATTGGTAAATAGAAAACTTAAACCTTAAAGAATCGTAGAATGGAAGTCATAGAAAGTTTGGGCTATCAGGTATATTTTGATGATACGTTGGCCTCACTGGAGACGTTTTTATCGGAACGCAAATATTCAAAAATTATCGTTTTGGTAGATACCAATACCTTAGACAATTGCTTGCCTTTGTTTCAACAGGCCTTACCTGATTTAACGAACTATGACGTCATAGAAGTAGATCCGGGCGAAGAGAATAAAAATATAGATTTTTGTATTGGCGTGTGGCAGAATATGCTTGATTTTGGCGCTGACAGACATTCTTTATTGATTAATCTTGGCGGTGGTGTCGTCACCGATATGGGCGGTTTTGCCGCATCCACGTTTAAGCGCGGAATGGACTTTATTCAGATTCCGACCACCTTGCTTTCGCAGGTAGATGCTTCTGTCGGCGGAAAGACAGGAATAGATATGGGAAGCGTGAAAAATATAATCGGAACGTTTACACAACCGCAGGCTGTATTTATCTCAAGCCAATTTTTAAAAACATTGGATAACAGGCAACTGATCTCCGGATTTGCTGAAGTCATTAAACATGGGCTGATCTTTGATCATGCGTATTACGAACGTGTGAAAATATTGGATATAACGCAGCTAGATAATGAACTGGTTAAACATTCTGTTTCCATAAAGAATCAAGTAGTCCTAGAAGACCCCAAAGAAAAAGGGCTTCGTAAAATCCTAAATTTTGGACATACCATAGGTCATGCCATTGAGGGATATTCGCTGTTGAACGACCGCAACCCTTTATTACATGGGGAAGCAATTGCTGTTGGAATGATCTGTGAAGGGTACCTTTCTTATAAACTGAATGGACTTTCGTTGGATGAATTAAATGACCTGATTGCTACTTTCAGAAGATACTTTGAAGATTATACGTTCAGTTCGGCCATAGATACAACTCTGTTGGACCTGATGCGAAATGATAAGAAAAACCTGTCTAATCAGATTGGCTTTGCTCTACTTGATAAGATTGGTAGCTGTCAGTATGATATTTTCGTCTCTGAGGATGATATTATCGGAAGTCTTGATTTCTACCGAGAACTAATCGGACAATAAAACTTTGAAAAAGCCGTGTACGGGGAGAGTACATGGCTTTTTCTATTGCGATCTCAGTTTTAACGTATCGCAGGAAGCTGCGATCTTGATTTATAAAGGACCTAAACTAAAATTTAATAATAACCAACTATATCATGAATAAATTCTTCATTTTTCTGTTTTTCTTTTTTGCAGTGAGCATGACCGTCATTGCACAAAAAAGGGTGCTGATTTTTAGTAAAACGCAGGGGTTTAGACACAGTAGTATCGAAAAAGGTGCTCAGGTGCTGAAACAATTGTTGGACAAGGAAAAGATTGCCTCGGATCATTCCGAGGATGCGGCTCTTTTTACGGATCAAGGATTAAAAAAATACGACGCAGTCATCTTTTTAAGTACAACAGGTAATATTTTGGACGACACACAGCAAGATGCATTTGTCCGTTATATTCAATCGGGCAAAGGCTTTGTGGGGATCCACGCAGCAACGGATACCGAATATGATTGGCCTTGGTATAACGGTTTGGTGGGAGCTTATTTTACGTCTCATCCAGCCGTGCAGCAAGCAAAGATAGATGTTCTCGACAGGAAACATGCGGCTACCAAACATCTTGATCCGGTCTGGTTACATAAAGATGAATGGTACAATTTTAAGGATGTCAAAGATGATCTACACGTGTTGATGAAGCTGGACGAGAAAAGTTACAATGGTGGGAAAATGGGGGATAATCACCCGATTTCCTGGAGTCAGGATTACGATGGCGGAAAAGTTTTTTATACAGGTCTCGGGCATACGGAAGAATCTTATGATGAGCCCAAATTTCAGAAACACTTGATCGGCGGCATCTTATCTGTACTTGCCAAAAAATAGTATGGTCACCATCGACAATTAGCTTTTAGAAATTTAAATAGATATGCCCCTTAAATAGCTGTTTTTTAAGGGACATATTATGCATATGAGTTTTTACTTCGCTGGTAGTACCATGATTTGTTCTTAAGCGTTTTCCTTTTTCTAAGATAGACCTAGTACTCGAATTTATATTTCGCTCCAAGACTAAACCATCTTCCCGGCATTGGTACCGCTGCGGCTTCGATATAACTCTTGTCGAAAATATTTTGTATATCGGCAAAAATAAGAAGGTCAGCAAACTGATGGGAAGCTCTTATGTCAGCAATAAAATAGTTTTTATAGCTAATACGTTCGTTAAAACGATTGGCTGTTGTCAGCATCCAGTTTTTATGATTTACCGTAAAATTGAGAATAACCTGATGTCTTAAATTTTCAATGGCATACTTGGAGCGGACGCCATCTTCAACTTTGATCGTTGGATTTAGATAGTTGTAACTTATTGTCGTGTAATATCGTGTGGTGGCCATTGGATCATTGAGCTGGTAACGAAAAGACCCATTGATTCCATCAACAGTATTTTTTCCAATATTGGAGGGTTTCCATGGAACCACGGTTCCCTCAGAAGCAGCGCCCTCGGTTTTTTGCCAGTCTATGAAATCATTTATATTTCGGTGAAAATAGCTCGCCTGAGCAACGATACGGTTGGACAGGTATTTAATACCACCCTCAATCTGATACGCATTCTCTGATGTTAGCTCTGGATTTCCAATATTGGCAGTTTGATTGGTATAGAGGTCCGTAAATGACGGGATGCGTTGAGCAGAACCTGCACTGAAGACAAATTTCCAGCTTTCGGTTATCGCGTAGCCTAAGTCGAGTCCGGGGAACACTTGCCATCCAAACTTGGAATTGTAATTTATATACGCTCCCGCATTAACCATGAGTTTGGCAATCGCTTCAGTTTTGAATTCTAGGTAACCGCCGTAATTTTCCCGATTATGAGAGCCAATCGCCGTGCTATTGATTCGTTCAAATCTGCTTTCCAGTCCAATTCCAAAGGAGCCATAATGCTTTTCCAAAACCGCATTTACCTCAGCACCGAAGACGTTGCTATAATGTTTTGAACGTCCTTTGGTCGTTTCCTTTCCCAAATACCAGTATTCGTCTTCGTTATATCGGTTGCTGAGCCTCGGGCTGATTGAAAATGCAGGACTCAGCTGATGTTTCGACTGTATAGATGAAAATGCTGTTTTAACTTGCTCATAAGCTTCTTTATCTGTCGGGGCAGCATAATATCCATTGGCACCAAACTGATTGTCAATGTAACCAAAGTTTGCTTTTATTTGATTGGATTCATTGGGCTGATAGGTTGCATCATAATACAGTTTGTTGTTATTGGAGGCTGTATTGTAACGCTGGCCATTGGAATCTTCATGGCCAAGATAGAGGCCCTGACTTGTAGGTCCACCGTTGAACTGTGCAGCCAGTTGGACTCCTTTTCCGTAGTATTTTCCCGAGCTGGACTGTTCATTGTCTTTAAATGAAGAGCCGCCGTAAGCTTGTGCAGTAATCAGCTTGGATTCCACTTTTTTGGTCACGATATTGATCGCGCCGGTCAGGGCATTTATACCGTAGATACGGGAAGCCGGCCCCCGTATGATTTCAATGCGTTCAATCGCTTCCACAGGTACGGGGAGATTCATGTTATGATGTGCACTCTGTGGATCCATAATTTTTACACCATTCAGTAGGATAGCTGTTTGTTCAAATGAACCGCCATCTATACTAATATCAGCCTGCGAACCGAATGGCCCCCTTTGGCGGACATCCACCCCTGGAATATTCGTTAGCAGTTCGTTGATCGAACGGTTTGGAAGACGCTGAATATCCTCCTGTGTAAGGATCTGGATATTCTTGCTTTGCTTTGAGAAGGGGATCTGAAGTCTATTCTGATTGATAACAACCTCATTCAATACTTTTGTCTCTTTTACCTGTGCAAAGGAGGTGCCCACAGTCAGCACGATGGCAAGTTTTGTTAATGCAGTTTTCTTATTCAACATGATTTATTTAGTTGCCCTATTAAATGCGAACTAATTGAAAATAATGCGGAGATATAATTTCGCATCATTACTTTTAATTAATCTGCACCAGACCGTTTTCGTGTCATTCTAAAATTACGGTCAGGCCATTCATAGGTTTTATGCCGCAAAATTAAGGCAGATGATCAAGAATGTAAATAGTCCGGTGTCAATATAGTGAGTAGTCCGGTTTTTATCTTTCGGTTCCGATTACATCCATTCTTCGCGGCCAATGGGCTTTTTCCCTTGGGTAGTAATGCTATCTTGTTTGTTTTCAATTTTTATTTTGGTACCATGAGAAAGGTCGGGTTGTCCGGATTCAAGCCAGGCAGAATACCAGTAAGAGGCTACACGTAGAATTGTTTTGCGCATTCTCCGTTCCACCATTCCATTCAGTGCCTGGTGATAAGCTTTTGCATAATTATCAGAATAGGTCCATAGTAATTGATTATTACGCTCAATAAAAGAGTTTTTTTGGGAGGCTTTAAATTGTTTATTAAGAAGCGATTCGATACTGAGCACAGAATCAACCAGGCGATTACTCTCACGGACAATATTCCACGCTTCATTAAGCGGATCTTCGATATAAATTGCTTTTCCGACAAGAAGATTGTATTTTCCTGCGAACATTTCGGGCAATCGGCTTTCCCAAAAAGCGTGTATGCCGATCTGACCTGTTAATTGTCCGTTATAATTTTTGGTTGTATGTAAAGGGACGTGGGCGTCAGCGATGTAATGACCTAAATCTGCCGAATGCTTGATGATTTTATGGTAGTCCTTGGACTGAAAAGCTTTCACCAGTTTGAGATAAGTGAAGTTAATTTGCCAGGGGACGATTCCATTTTTGAGTAGCTGTCGTTCTTGGAATTTTTCTTTTGCTTGCGACCAATGTATGGGAATTGAGTCGACCAGACGATCTTCGCGGTAATCTTCGATGTCTATAAAGTGCCGCGGTCCTTCGGCACTATCAATAAAACAACGCTTATCTGGATCGACAGCTTTCTCCGTAATCAGATCAATGTTGGGTTTGTAAAACTTTGCCAGCTTTGCGGGGAGTGCGAAAACCGCGTAGTGGTTAATTTTTTTATGCGCAAAAAATCCCCATGAGTTAAACGTGAGCAGGATCACAATGGAAAGTGTCCAAAGGAGAGGAGACTTTATCATAGTAAATTGGTTATTAAATAATTGTTGGTGTTAAATATACGTAAAAAGAAAGTAAATGTATGTTAACTGGATTGATTTATTGTATTAATTTATATTTTCTTAACCTAACTAAACAATAAAATAATATTGAAATTCGTTAAAATTCATTAATTTGCCGACACAAAATACAGTCGTTATGAAGATATTGTATGCCGTACAAGGGACCGGTAACGGACATCTAAGCCGTGCCATGGATATTGTTCCCTGTTTGAAAGCCTTAGGAGAAGTGGATGTTTTGGTCAGTGGGATTCAGGCGGATCTTTCCTTGCCTTTCGAAGTCAAGTATCGCTTTCATGGTTTAAGTTTCATATTTGGGAAATCCGGGGGGGTGGATCTGTGGAAGACTTTTATGAGTTCAACCATACGTAAATTTACCAACGAGATCAAGAGTTTGCCGATCGAAGATTATGATCTGGTTATTAATGATTTTGAGCCCATTTCGGCCTGGGCTTGTCATTCTAAAGATCTACAATGTATTGGACTGAGCCATCAGATCGGCGCCTTGGATCCCGCAAGCCCTAAACCAGAAGAAAGTGACATGTTAGGGAAGTTTATTATGAAAAATTATGCTCCCGCCACGCATTCTTATGGCTTTCATTTTAAAAGATATGCCAAAAATATTTTTTCGCCAGTTATCCGCAATGCTGTTCGTGATCTAAGTGTTACGGACGAAGGGCATTATACGGTTTATTTACCGGCCTACGATGATGCACACTTATTGAAACATTTAATGAAATTTCCTGATGTGAAGTGGGATGTATTCAGTAAGCACAATTCAAGACCGTTTGAAATGAAGAATGTGACCATAAGACCCATCAATAATCAGGCCTTTATCGATAGTATGGCATCTTCTTCAGGAGTTTTATGCGGTGCGGGTTTTGAAACCCCCGCAGAAGCGTTATATTTGAAAAAGAAACTGTTGGTCGTCCCAATGAAAAATCAATATGAACAGCATCTGAATGCTGCATCATTGGAAGAAATGGGTGTACCGGTAATTTCGAGTTTAAAACAAAAAAATATGCTAGCCATAGAGGCTTGGCTAAACAGTAAATCAAGGGTTGAAGTTGATTACCCTAATATAACACAGGAAATTATTGAAGAAATTGTGCAAAAGCACCGTTAAGTAAACATGAAGTATATCGCATTAGCCCTATTGTCTCTGACAACTGCCACTGGATTTGCCCAGCAGAAAAAAAAGACCAGTTCGGTCAGAAAAAAAACTACGGCAACAAAACCTGGATCAACCAATGTGTTAACTACCAGAGCTGACTCCGTATCGTATGCATTTGGTATGGATATCGGCAAATCGCTGAAATCTACTGAAGTAGCTTATTTAAAAGCTGATGTTATCGCAAAAGCTATTACTGCTACTTTAAAAAACGAGAAAACCTTATTGGAAGATGGACAAACAAGAGAGGTTATCCAGAAAGCCATTATGGACATACGCGCGGAGAAAGAGGCCATAAGTCGCGCCCAAGAAGATAAGTTCTTTGCTGAAAATGCAAAAATAGCCGGCATGAAAACAACAGCCGAAGGAATTCAGTATCTTGTATTAAATCAGGCAGAAGGAGAAAAACCTACCACCAATGACGAAGTTACCGTGCATTACAAGGGAACGTTATTGAACGGGAAACAGTTTGACAGTTCCTATGATCGCAACGAGCCCTTGAAACTTTCGTTGGGACAAGTGATTAAAGGCTGGCAAATTGGTATTCCATTGATGTCAAAAGGGGCTAAATATAAATTTTTTATACCAAGTCGACTAGCTTATGGTGAAAGAGCTACGGGTGAGATTCCAGCCAATAGTACCTTAGTGTTTGAGGTGGAATTACTTGATTTCAACACAAATGAAACAACGTAAATTAGGTAACAGTGGCCTGATGGTTTCGGAAATTGGTTTGGGCTGTATGTCGTTAAAAAGCAATCAGCCCAAGCAATCCAAAGATATTATCCAAAAGGCCTTCGATATGGGGATTACATTTTTTGATACAGCGGATCTCTATGACAAAGGTCAAAACGAGATGGCTGTGGGTGAAAGTGTACAGGCTTTTCGCAAACAGATTGTATTGGCCAGTAAAGTAGGTAATCTCTGGCGCGCGGATGGTTCGGGCTGGGACTGGAAAGCATCAAAAGATTATATTGTCAAAGCTATTGAAGGGTCACTTTCGCGATTGAAAACAGATTACATCGATCTCTATCAGCTGCATGGCGGTACCATTGATGATCCGACAGATGAAATTATTGAAGCGTTTGAATTACTGAAGAAGCAAGGGAAGATCCGTGCCTACGGATTGTCGTCTATTCGTCCTAATGTCATTAAAGAATTTCTGTCAAAATCTGCTATTTCGTCAGTCATGATGCAGTATAATCTCCTGGACAGAAGGCTCGAGGAGGAGATAGATACATTGTTGACCGCGAACGATGTGTGTATTCTGGCTCGGGGCACACTGGCAAAAGGACTTTTAGTAAATAAACCCGTGGAACCTTATCTTCAATATACGTCGGGAGAGGTATCGCATCTGCTCCGTAACCTGGACAAGGTGGTGAAACAATCGGGAAAAGACAGAACGACTGAAGCCTTATCCTACGTACTTTCCAATCCTGCCGTAGCGACGGCGGTAGTAGGGGTGAGTACCAAGCTACAACTCGATGAATTGACGGCGACAAAACAGCAGCTTGCCCAATTGAGCGCTCAGGACAAAAAGAAATTACTTGACGGTGTCCGGTCTTTGCTGTATACCGAACACCGATAGGTAGCAATTATTTGTTAAAAAATAACTTTAAAATCTTATCAAGATCTTCTTTCGTGTCCACAGCAACAGTTTCATGTGTGGTCACCGCGGTTTGTATTGCATATCCGTTTTCTATCCAGCGTAATTGTTCAAGTGCTTCAGCTTCCTCAAGACCCGAGACGGGTAGCCGGGTCAATGCTCTTAAAGTATCTGCTTGGTAGGCATAAATTCCGATATGTTTGTAGAACTTCTGCTTCTCAAGCCATTGCTCCTGATTAACTCCTCTTAAAAAGGGGATCGTTTGTCTGCTGAAATAGATGGCTTCACCGCAGACGTTTCGGACAACTTTTGGAATATTCAGATTGAACAATTCTTCCGATGTTTCGATCTCTTTTACTAAAGTCGCTATTTTAGTCTGTGGATTTTCAAAGCAAGCTGCAAGTAAATCAATTTGTTCGGGGTTAATAAAAGGCTCGTCCCCCTGAATGTTGATGACAACATCATACTCCCGATTATGGCTGATGACTTCGGCACAGCGGTCTGTACCCGATTGATGCGTTTCGGAGGTCATAACTACATTACCGCCAAAAGAGCGTACTTCGGATGCGATGCGTTGATCGTCTGTGGCAACAATTACCTTGGTTATCTTTTTTGATTTTTTTACCTGTTCGTAGACCCGTTGGATCATGGTCTGACCTTCAATATCAACCAACGGTTTGCCGGGAAATCTACTGGAAGCAAACCGCGCTGGAATAATGCCTAAAAATTTCATGATACTTTGCGAATTTTTACGTATTAAAAAGCCTGTAAATGGATGATTTTACAGGCTTTTGTCTATTTTTGTTCTCTGTGATTATTCAAACAACCCGAATAATTCAGCTTCTATTTTTTGTATAATGCCACCTAGATCTTCAGGGTTAGAAGTAAAGTCAAGGTTATCCTTGTCGAGGATCATCACTTTACCTTCTTTATAATTGTTGATCCATTTGTCATATTTATCATTCAGCTTAGATAAATAATCCAATCGGATGGCTGATTCATAATCACGCCCTCTTTTTTGAATATTGTTTACCAAAGTAGGGACAGACGCTTTCAGGTAGATCAGCAGATCCGGGGGTTTAATGTAATGAATTATACTTTGGAAGATGTTGCTATAGTTTTCAAAGTCACGTGCACTCATTAAGCCCATATCATATAAGTTCTCAGCAAAGATATAAGCATCTTCATAGATCGTGCGATCCTGAATCATATCTATTTTCGTTTCCTGAAGCTTTACAATGTGTCTAAAGCGACTATTTAAGAAGAAAATCTGAAGGTTGAAGGCCCAACGTTTCATATCTGAATAAAAATCTTCCAGGTAGGGATTATTGTCTACCGCCTCAAATTGAGGCTCAAATTTGAAATGACTCGCCAATAATTCCGTTAGTGTCGTTTTTCCAGCACCTATATTTCCTACGATAGCTATATGCATATTCTCTTTCCTTATTTAATAAAATCTTTTGATACCAATGATCTCACGCACTTCTTTCAGTGTTTTGCGAGCAGACTCTCCCGCCTTTTCAGCGCCTAATTTTGCAACTTTTGCGATATAGGCATCATCGTTTGATATATCCTCGATACGTAGGCGTACGTCATTTGTTGCCAATACCATATCTTCTGCCAATTGCTTCTTGAAATCGCCATAACGGATCTCACATTTATTATAGAGCTCATCAAAGTGCTGTAATGTGTCAGGCGTAGAAACTACTTTCATTAAATCAAATAGATTTTGGATTGCCTCAGGTTTGGCCTGGTTCATTTCAGTCGGACCTGAATCAGAAACGGCACGCATTACCTTTTTGCGAATGGCATCGGCGCTATCTGAAAGGTAGATGCAGTCGGCTTCACCATTGGATTTGCCCATTTTTCCCTGTCCGGCTAATCCCGGTATTTTAACCAATTTATCTGAATAGGAAAAAGCAAAAGCTTCTTTAAAATAATCAACATTATATAAACGATTAAAGCGATTGCCAAATGTACGCGTCATCTCTAAGTGTTGTTCCTGATCTTTGCCTACAGGAACTTTCGTTCCGTGGTGAATCAGAATGTCGCAAGCCATCAATACCGGGTACGTTAGTAAGCCGGCATTGACATTGTCCGGATTGCTGCGTACTTTGTCTTTAAATGCGGTTGCTCGTTCAAGCTCGCCTAAATACGCATTCATATTCATGTAAAGGTAAAGTTCGGCAACTTCCGGGACATCAGACTGGACGTAGATAGTTGATTTTTCAGGGTCGATTCCAGCAGCTAAATATTCAACGATAACTTGACGTACAGTTCCCTGAAGGCCATGTGGTGTAGGGTGTGTCGTCAACGAATGTAGATCCGCAATAAAAAAAAAGCAATTATATTCATTTTGCATTTTCACAAAATTGCTCAATGCGCCATAGTAATTTCCTAAATGTAATTTTCCGGTACTTCTGATACCACTAACAACTGTTTCCATATTGCTGCGAATTTACGGATAAATTTGACAAAGTAGAATTAAATTCCATGAGTCGTCCACCTTTTAATGGATAGTTGTTATTTTTTTAATTTTTTTGCCTCATTCCAATAAACGTCCATTTCTTCGAGACTCATATCCTGAAGTTTTTGATCGTTTTCAGCAGCCCTCTGCTCCAAATAGGTAAACCTTGCGATGAACTTCTTATTGGTGCGTTCCAATGCATTTTCAGGATTAATACCGATATGTCTGGCATAATTAATTAACGAAAATAAGAGATCTCCAAATTCGCCTTCAGCTTTTTCCCGGTCAATGGCCTCTGTTGTTTCGATGTTGAATTCTGTTTTAAATTCAGCAAGTTCTTCTTCAACTTTTTCCCATACTTGTCTTTTATCTTCCCAGTCAAACCCCACACCTCTTACTTTATCCTGAATGCGATAGGCTTTGACAAGGGCTGGTAGTCCTTTTGGGACACCTGAAAGAACAGACTTATTGCCCTCTTTAAGCTTGATCGCCTCCCAGTTGGATTTGACTTGATCTTCCGTGTTAGCACTTGTGTCGGCATAGATATGAGGATGGCGCGTAATGAGTTTATCACAGATTGCATTCAGGACATCAACGATATTAAATTGTCCTTCTTCTTCTGCTATGCGGGCATAAAATAGGAGGTGCATTAAGACATCGCCGAGTTCTTTTTTTATTTCGGGATAATCCTGTTCCAGGATGGCATCCGTCAGCTCGTAAAGTTCTTCCATCGTTAGATGGCGTAGCGATTCCATTGTCTGTTTCTTATCCCAGGGACATTCTAGTCTCAAGGTGTACAGTACATCAAGTAAACGCTGGAAAGCAAGTTGGGGTGTATGTTGATAAGCCGGAGCTGCTAGATTTGCCATATCATATTTCGTTTTCGTTCCACAAAAATAGAAATATGATCTTGAATAAACTATTTGAAATTGAGGAAAACAAAAACGGTTAAATAATCGTTTTATAATAAAAAAGTGATAACGGTTAAACAAAGAAGATTCAGTTATGGAAAGAATGCATGGGTATTCCTCAGCTAGTGTAGCATTGGCAAAGTTAAGTGATATGGGTTATACAATAGATTACAACATTGAATTTGATGAGCTATTGGCAGATGCAGACCAGTTTAAAATTGATTATTTGTTTCGTTATGAAGGGGCCTCGGATCCGGATGATGAGTCTACCGTATATGGCATAAGTAGAAATTCCGGGGAAAAAGGCGTTTTTGTGGCCGGTAATTTATCTTTGATTGAGGGCAAGAAACGGGATATTCTGTTACAGCTTGAACTTAAAGAAAGGGAGCATTAAGTAATATTTGTTATCCGGATCAGATACGCTGATTTGGCAAAATTTTTGTTATGAACTTTTCCGGCAAGAGGATACTGAAAATCAATATCCTCTTTTTTGACGCTCAATTTATTTGTGAATTAATAACCAATTTCTAAATTATATGATTTTATACATCGGTATTTTTGTTGTGATTGTGGCGGCCTGTGTTTTTATCTCTATCATCATGATGAAAAAACAAAAAGAGACCGCCCGAAAGTATGAAGGAGAGGCAGGGATTGCTTTGGCCTACGGGGTTAAGGAAGAGTTGTTGCGCCAGGAGTTTCAAGAACTAAGCAAGCAGATGAATGGGGCACCGATTGAGGCGTTTACGCAGTGTGCCTACATTGCGACGGTCGGGGATAAAGTAGCTTCTGCCGCGGCAACGGCCGCTAAGACAGTGGCCTGGGCGGCTGTAGGGGTAAAGGCGAGATACACCGAGCGTGACAATGCGTCTTTTCTTGTCCTTAGCAATAATGAATTACATTATGTCTTTTTTGATGACGGCGAAGCAAGGGATCATCTGGTCTTTGACCATGAAACGTTATTGAATGCCCGGCCCGCCCAGATCAGTAATTCGGAGAAAGTTACCCGGATGGGATCTATTATGGGGTTGAAACCTAAAAAGATGCATCTTGACGTCAATGGAAATGGGCTTGACATCATCTATTATGGTGCTGTGCAGCGAATGCCAGATGGCATTATATCTCCGGGTCCGGGTATGTTTGAAACGCAGTCAAAACTTCAGTTGATGGGTCGTTTTTTTCTTAACCGACTTTATCAAAAATACCCGCAGCTCCAAGATTAAAAACACTTATCCCTTAGGTAGTATAGCTCCATTGTCCGTAGCAGTGGAGCTATTTTTTTGCCTGGACTGGATGCTGCGGGAATGTCATTTGAGTTTCTTTTTTTGTTTTTTTTGGGGCGCAATTTCGACAGATTGCGTTAGGATTTTGGTAAATTGGTTATGTCATAAACATAAATTTATATACTATGGATATTTTAGCAGATAAAGTTGCTTTGGTGACAGGGGCCGGCTCCGGCATAGGGTTAGCGGTTGCTTTGGCATACGCGAAAGAAGGAGCGAAAGTTGTGGTATCGGATATCAATGAGCAGGCTGGTCTGGATGCGGTGCAGCAGATTAAGGCATTAGGAGCTGAGGCGGCTTTTTATAAAGCAGACAGTTCATTGGCGGAAGATAATGAAGCTTTGGTGCATTTTGTAGTAAGCACCTATGGGAAATTGGACATTGCCTGTAATAATGCGGGTATCGGAGGCGAGGCAGCAATTACGGGAGACTATAGTTTGGACGGTTGGAAAAGGGTAATTGATATTAATTTCAATGGAGTATTCTATGGCTGTAAATACCAGCTTGAGGCCATGGAGGCAAATGGTGCTGGCGTTATTGTCAATATGGCTTCGATTCATGGTACAGTTGCTGCTCCTATGTCAAGTGCTTATACGGCTGCAAAACATGCTGTGGTAGGTCTGACTAAAAATATAGGAGCAGAATATGGTCAGAAAAATATTCGCTGCAACGCAGTAGGCCCAGGATATATTGATACACCATTGCTCAAAAATTTGGATGAGGAGCACGTTCACGCATTGATCAGCAAACACCCTATTGGTCGTTTAGGGAAGGCTGAAGAGGTGGCGGAACTGGTGCTGTTTCTGAGCTCCGAAAAGTCATCTTTTATGACCGGTTGTTATTATTTGGTTGATGGCGGTTATACTGCTGTTTAATTACCCGATAGATACGCTAGGAAGCGGAATTGTCCATGGAGACAGTTCCGCTTCTTGATAAAGAACCTATTTTTCGATCAGATTTTCTTTGCGTAATTGTTGTTGAAATACCGGCCGATTTTCATCATCGTCCCCCGCTTCGGCTTTCAGTTCAACGAGTTTCTTTTTTAAGCGACTAATTTCTTTAGCATATTGCTTGTCACGGATTGCATTATGTGTTTCCATCGGGTCTTTTTGCAGGTCATAAAACTCCCATGCTGCTGCGGTGGTCTTTTTGTCGCTGCCGGTCATTTCCAGCGGCTGGCCATAAAAATAAATCAGTTTGTAACGTTCATCACGCACCCCCAGGTGTGCGGGGCGTATCGGGTCATGTTGCCAATAACGGTAATACATGGAAGAGCGCCAATTACCAGGCGTATTCCCTTTCAGATTTTTACGAAAGCTTTCTCCTTGTATGTAAGATGGCTTTTTTATGCCGGCATAATCTGCGAATAATGCAGCGAAGTCAATATTTAAAACCATATCATTCAGCTCACTGCCGGCCTTAATTTCTTTTGGATAACTGATGATGAAAGGCATGCGCAGCGACTCTTCGTACATGAGGCGTTTGTCCATAAAATTATGTTCGCCCAAAAAATACCCTTGGTCAGAGGAAAGGATGACAACCGTATTTTCGTCTAGTTTGGCCGCTTTGAGATAGCGCATTATTTTTCCGAGATTGTCATCTATGCCCGCCACACAACGCAGGTAATCCTTCATCAGTTTTTGATAGATTTTTTTTCGTGCGTCGATTGCACTCATCCCCTTGGTAGAGAAGGGAAGATCAGGATAGGAGGTCCAGAAAGGTCCTGTTGAGGCTAGTTCATAACGATGGCCAAGTTCTTCAAGTGGCTGGCCTTCAAAGGACCTCCCTGTGGTTGTTGCGCCAGAATCCAAAAAAGTTGCCGGATAAGGAAATTCAATATCCTGGTATAAATCCTTGAACCTGTCAGCAAAGTCGAAGGGCTCATGTGTTGCTTTGTAATGGCAAAGCAAAAAGAAACGCTTTTCCGGATTGCGTTTGGATAACCAGTCAAGACTCAGGTCTGTCGTGATGTCATCGACATAGCCCTGATAGGGAGTGCCAGCCTCTTCATTGTCGTTCCAGTTATCTTTGGATAGAAATGTAGGGTTGTGATAGACACCATGTCCTGGTAATACGTTGTACTCATCAAATCCTGACGGTCTGTTTTTGAGATGCCATTTTCCAAAAACAGCCGTTTGATAACCTGCACGTTGCAAGTCTTTGGCGATATTTTCTTTGTTAGGGTCCAATGCATCATCAAGGGTATATACCTTGTTTTTGTTGCTGTACTGTCCGGTAAGAATAGCTGCCCGGCTCGGCGTGCAAATGGAGTTTGTGCAGAAAGCATTGTTCAGTATGGCACCTTGCCTGGCAAGGCTTTCGATATTTGGATTTTTCACGATATCTTTTAAAATTCCCCCATAGACACCCCATGCTTGCGCCGTAAAGTCGTCGGTCAGTATAAAGACAATATTTGGACGTGTTTTGCTATTGATTTGTTGCTGGGCCTGTGTCAGGAATGGCAGTAGGCCACAGATGAACAGGAAAAATTTTTTATTCATGTTACGCTCCTTGTGTAAAATTAAGTGTTTTAATGCAGTTGTACGGGATGTGCCGATAGCACGCCTAGTGGTTTAGACGCCGTTACACAACGAAGATCAAAGTTATCAAATTTTACTCATACTATATGCTGCAATCACCATAAGTTCACTTCCCATGTTGAGCCCATCTTTTTGGACAGAATCTATGCCGTCACCTGCAATAATTACATTGGTTGCCCAGGGTATGGCATTTTTAATCGTCTATACCTTTTCCATCCAAAATATGTTGATAATACTTTTCTATTCTTGATTCACGTGTTTTTGCTTGTTTAGCCTGATTGAAATAAAATAAATATCCTTTTTGACGGCCCGGGGTTAAAGATGAAAAAGCAGCTTTAAGTTCTTTATCCTCATTTAAGGCTCTTGCGAATTCGTCTGGAATCGGATAATCTTCGGTCTTTCGCATATTAACTTTTACTCCGGATTTTTCAACGCTTATGGCCTCCTGGATATAATCAGCTATTGTCTCGCTCAGGTTTATAATTTGTTCGATACTGGTAAATCTCAGCTGCCTGCCGGATTGAACGTTTTCAGTTTGTTGAATTAACAGCCGTTTGGGATCTTTTAGCAGCACGCCTTTGTGAAATAATAAGGCGCAGTAATCTTTGAATCCATGGATCAGGACAACATTCTTTCCTTCAAAGGTATAGCAAGGGTGCATCCATTTGTAGTCTTCCACGAGTGCCTTGTTTTCGATGACAATTTTCCGTAATAAATTAAACTCTTCGTTCCATCTCGAGGCATTTTCGAAGAAATGTGCTGCTTTTAAGTTCATTTTGTTGCTTTCGTTTAGTGAGAATTTTAGGTTTATGCGAGTTTGGACACCATATCCTGAAGTCTGTTATGCGCCATATTGATACCCTGAGCGAAAGGCATCCGGAGGAGCTGGTCACGAAACTCAATGGATTGAAATACAATATGCATGTTCAGTTTGCTGCTCGTGTCGGTTATCTTTTCGAAGTTTAGGTATTCTAATTGGACGGGGAATGGAGTACCTTCCATTTCAAAAGTTCTTGTGATTTTCTCGTTGGATACAAATTCATGTATTGTTCCGTTCGCCTTGAAAGCGACCATATTGTTGTGGAAGGTTTCAAAAGCAAAAGAGCCATGTCGTTTGTTCTCCCATTTTAACACCTTGGTACCCATCCATTGCTCGAAGATTTCAGCTTCTTCATAAGCCTTGAATAGCAAATGAAGGGGTAAGTCAAATTCTCTGGTAATCAAAATTTCCTGTTTACCATCTTCGGCATGGATCTTAGTTTTCTTTTCCATTTTATTTGTCTTTATAATTTTTCATAATTTCCTCCAATTTATTAAAACGGTCATCCCACATGCTACGGAACGGCTCGATAAAATCTGCTATTTCTTTCATTTTAGGCGCGTTGAGCTGGTAGTAAATTTCACGGCCATTTTGTTCAGATTTAAGCAGCTCACATTCACTGAGAATCTGTAGGTGCTTGGAGACAGTCGGTCTGGCGGTGTTAAAGTTTGCGGCAATAGCCCCTGCCGTCATGGATTGTGAGGCTAACAAAAGAAGTATAGCCCTTCTAGTGGGGTCCGCTATAGCCTGGAAAACATCTCGTCTTAAATTCATTATGAAGTTATTTGACTACAAATATATGTGTCGCTATTTAACTACGCAAGTATTTCCTGAAATTTTTTTATATGATTCTTATGCGACTTATTTGTCAATTATAAAATCAATAACAATGAAATGTCCAGAGGTTCACTTGAAAATAGGTAGTTGAAATACGAATAGAACTTAAACTACAACGAATTTAAAATGGTAATGGGCGAATTGGAATTCAAGCGGAAATTTGAAGAGATTAATTCTAATTTAGAGCGGTAAATTATACAATAATATTATGAATGCAAATTTGTCTTATATCAAAAAGTTAACTGTCCTGGCAACAAAAACCTTATTTAAGTGCTATTTGTTAGCTATTCTGTCAACTGTATTGTATCTTATAGTCGGATACCTACTGCTCAGGAGCAATGCAGATGGCGCGTTCTTTTCAATGACCGGATCCTTACAGACCGTCGGAAAGTTCCTGTGGTTGACCGGATTGATCCTTTTACCGATACTCATTTTCTTATTTAGCAATAAATATGTTTTCTCGACAGTGGCCGGCAAGGTTGTAGAGGAAAGGCAGGATGATCTTATCATACCAGCATTGGACAAAATTCTATTGGTTTTCCAATCCAATCAGCCCGATCTTATTCAAAACGCTGGCGATTATACTTTTGCGAAACTCAAGTTGATCAACGAAGTGAAAAACACAAAGATTGAAAATCCATGGATCAAGCGTATTGTGGTATTTGGCTTGAACAAGATAAGCTTTGACAGCCTAGATCTCGACAATAATAATAACTTTTATGATATTGTGAAGTCCAAATTTATTGCTGTATTGGAAATGCTGACTGATGCTGACAATAGACCTTTCTGGGTCTGTATCGCTATTCAATGGCTGATTATTCTATTTATTTGGTTTGCTGGTTCGGATGCATCTTTGGTCAGTGGATAAAAATTGACTGTGAATGATGTATAAAATGTTTTTGGTAAAATAGGACACGACAAAATCGTTTGCCGAATCGGCCGGGAGTTCAATAAGCGGAAGCGCTGGGTGCTCTGTTTTTCGATAAACATTTCAGAAATAAATAAATTAAATCAACACGGTTGAAGAAGTTAAGATCATTGAAAATGTTCATTCATTTGCTGCTCAGGGGGTACCTTTAAATCGTCTAAATCATATATTCGGAAAATCAGAACACGCTTTAGAAAGTTTTGTTACAAAACTTGGTTCACAAGAAAAAGCTTATAATGCTGTTCAAAACGCAGATAATCAAGCATTAAAGGTAGGTAAATTAACGCCTAATGCAAAGGGTATTCTCCCTTCAGGAGATATGGGCAATATAATCGATGTAGGTGGTATGAATGTTCGTCTTATTGGGGGGGGCGAGTAGAGAATGGACAAGTTATTCTTTCATCATTTAGTAGAAAAGGCTTATAGTATGGGAAAATTAAATAAACTTGAGAAGTCAATTTTTGAAAGACTTGCAACTATATATCCGACTATTAAGCTTCATATACCTTTTCTTGAAGTGCAAAGTCGAGAAGTTACAGGGGTGGGAATGTATATAAATTTATCTTATCGTAAATCAATTGAAAAAATGTTGGATTTAGAAATTGATAATGCATCTCTTAGTACTAATGAAACAATAGAAATTGAAGGGCTAAAATATGGGTTCGGTTATGAAGTAGATGTGACGGATGGTAAAATAAAATTTATAGAACTTGTTACTTATGGCGAAGAGTGGAACGTAAATGTTTCTGACGATTTTTTCTTTACATAGATAGCTTCTGATGAAATAGTTTATCAAAATATTACTGTTTGTTTTTGTCGCACTTATTGCTAATATTAAAGTAGCATGAAGAATTTCGTTTTATTTTTTATAAGCTTTGTTTTTATAGGGTGTAGCTCAATTAAAAACTTCAATACATTTTCCAAACAAATTTATAAAGCTCAGAAAGTGGAAAAAGATTGTGGAGTTTATCCAAAACTATCATTCGAAAGCAGAAAAAAGGTGATTGATCGAATTGATTTTATAAATTATAGTAATGATACAGTTTATTGCCTTGAATCTTATTATATGGAAACTGGCGAATATTATAGTGCTATATGGACAAAGAAAGGAACTGTTGAATTCAAAGTTTATCAAAATAACCTAGAATACGGCCAAAAATTTTTTATCAAAAGACTTTATAAGATGATTGAAGAGTGGGATCTCCCAACAATACAAAAAGCTGAAAAAGAATCAGGAGGTATGCTAGGTGGTGCAATGATGACGGGAGCCATAATAACCCTTGATAACGGTAATTTTAAAATGGATTGTATACAGTTTAAGGAGTTCTTTAACATAGGCTTAGATAAATAATGATTATGTGTTTTTACCTGGAATCATTTAGATCTCAGCAAGGCATGTGGAAAACTCATCTTTGAGTTTCATGGACAATATGTAATTGTTAGGACGGATACGACAATATAATAATCAAGACCTTACGGGGTGCTGGTCAGAAAAAATAGAAGAAGTTGAGAAAACCTTTAAAGTAAATTAATATGGCAAAATATAAATCGCAAGGTATAATTTTAGTGTTTTTAATTAGTGCTTTGTTTTGTTCTTCAATACCTAATCAAGTTTCCAAAAAAATCAGATTAGTTGGTAAATGGGGTGGAAAAACGGATAAATCATGGATTATAATAGTAACATAGAATTTAACCTAGTGATCGAGGGGCCTACAACTGCGGAGCCCAACTACTATGAAATGAATGCAAAGGATCTTATTCTCAATAGAAGTGGAAGAGCCAAGGTGGATCGTGGTTTAGGAAGTATTATTCCAAATTGGAGTATTGGTGATACATTGACCAAAAGTAAAGGAAATTCTATTGTGATTTTGAAGAAGAAAAAACCTATTCAGGGCACAAGAATATTTGTTTCGGAATGGACTTGTAATGGTAGCTTTATCAATGGCGAACCCCTTTGAAATCTTGGTATCTAGGTTTGAATACGGACTTCGTAGCGGTGATTCTAATGAGTAGTAGCTTCGTAGTATCCTGTTTGGAAGATATTTATTTCTAATTATTGAAAGATGCAAAGGTAAAAATTGAGGTTTGGAAGCAGGAATGCGGTATTTTCATACCTCGTAGTTATTTAGGTGATTGAATACCTGAAATGTTTACGGAAATACAGGTAAAAATAGCGAAGTTTTCTATTTTAGAGAGCACTCTTGAACTTTGGGTGAGGTCAGGCTCTTTTAGTATCACAGTTGAAGAAATATCATACTACCCAAATACTGGACAACTGCATAAATGTTTAAATTAGCAGTTGAGAATTAAAAAAAGAACGCAGGAAATTCAGTGCAAGTTTTAAGGCTAAGGTAGCCATAGAAGCCATCAAAGAGCAGCAGACTATCCCAGAGTTGTCGGTTAAATACGAGTTACACCCAACCCAGATCAACACTTGGAAACGGGAGTTTCTGGATAATGCAGAATCTGTTTTTATCACGGATAAGTCTCCTTCAAAAGACGATTCCAAGGAAAAGGAACTATGTTCCAAGATTGGGGAGTTACAAATACAGGTGGATTTCTTAAAAAAAGTATTGGGCAAATGAGCTTAGAAGAGAAACGCAGGCTTGTTTGCCCATCCTATAAGAAAATGAGCGTTTACAGACAGTGCAAGGTTATGGATTTACCCCGTAGCAGTTATTATTTTAAGTCCAAGGGGGAATCCTTATTCAACCTGCAGGTTATGAATGCGATAGGCCGTAAATTTCTGGACTGTCCATTTTACGGAGTAGAGCGGATGACAGAGTATTTAAGACAAGATCTAGGTTATTTAGTCTGGTATAAGCGCGTTCGTAGGCTGTACAAGCTCATGAACCTGAAAACGATACATCCTAAAAAGAACTTGAGCAAAGCAAATAAGGCGGACTACAAATTTCCGTACCTACTAAGGAACCTTAAGATCGAGAGACCTGCTCAGGTATGGCAGGCAGATATCACGTACATCCCCATGTATAAAGGCTTTATGTATATGTTTGCTATCATAGATGTATCCACTTATTATTATGATCATAATGGTTTGTTAAAATCTGAATGGAGAGCGGTTTATAGAGAAAATATAATTAGAGGACAGGCTGGTATTGCCTTAAGAACACACTATGGCTATGACATCTCCACAGGTGTGCCTTTACCAATCGGACCTCGATTACTGACACCAGCAAATTTACCAATTAATTATCGATAAATGAAAAATCAGCTATTAATTATAATTATACTATTTTTGACAAGTAGCTACGCTTATTCGCAAAAGACAATATTTGTGAAAGGAAAAAACTATGAAGGTTTTATCTTTCCAAAAGAACATCCTATTTGGGGATTCCCTCCCGAAAGTGGACGTTACACGCCTAGTATAGAAGATATTAGTATGGCCGAAAAAATCTTAAAGGACAGCATAGGCACAGATTACGTCAGAGATCACCAAAGACAATATAAAAAGCCCCCCATAAACAAAAGAACTCTAGGGAAATATTTCCGTCAGTATGTTGGCTATCTGACAGAGGAGGGCAAAGTTATTATCCGTATCTATTTATATAGGGACTTAAAGATGAGGTGCGAGAAGTTCTCACAAGATATTATCGATGTGCAAGATGGAGGAAGCAGCCATTGGAATATTAACATAAACTTGTCTAGCAATGAACTGTCTAACATGAGCGTGAATGGAATAAGCTAAAAATGATAATAGAATGGCGCGAGAGCTAAAGGAATCCGCAATCGCTAAACGGTCGTTTGCTTCAAATTAAAAGAAGTAGTCACTAGTATTCGTTCATCACGAATAATGGTGACTTCTTCTTCTAAAAAATTAAGTAAAATCGCTACAGGACTTAGCTGCGAAGAAAAATACCGCAAGCCATACAAGTCCCTTAGCCAGGAAGAAGATAAATGCCCCCATGCCGGCACGCTTCAACCATTTTGATTTATTGTCTCTATTATTGTCTTTTTGCTCCATTTGAAGGGTTAAACAATATTCAGCCTATTTAGTTTGCACTGGCAATAGTCGTGAATACCTCACCAAAGTTATAAAAAGTTTGGTTTGCAATTTCTACCGAACGATCATAAGTTGCGGGATCCTCGGCATATTTATTCAATACTGCCGTAAATCCAGCCCACATCTCCCGGCTATTTTCACCATACCCTTCAAAGAAGGAAGTCCCCTTGTTGACGCCATATTTGTTCAGCATCTGTACGATGTAGGGACCCCCCATGATCGATCCTTCCAGTACATATAATGACGCAAGAGCTTCCTGTACATTTGTTACCGCTGGAGCTGTTGCTTCCGGAAGATTTTCCACGTTACCGCCCAAGGCTTCGATGTCACTTTTAATATAGGATGAGTTGCGGCGTTCCGCAAGATCCGGTAATACATCTGCAGTAACAAAAGGAGCGATGCTATCTTCCACTGCACGAAAATAAGCATAAAAACCTTTTAAAACTTCTGCATAATCTGCTTCAGAACGAATATTTTTCAATTGGCGCACGATCGTTCCTTCTACGTTTTGGTGGGCAGCGTGCGTCTGCTCTTTGATATGTTGACTTAACATGTTCTTTCTTTTATTTATAACGATTCTATACAAAGATTCGTATTTATTTCCAATTTTTTATGCTGTTTTTTGGTTTATCATCTATGAAAAACGATAGGATTTTACTCCACGATTTTGATTGGATAGGCATGATATGGTGTTGCCTGCTCATAAAATTGATCGAGCCGTACACGTATGCTAATGCCATTGCCTAAATCTGAAGTAAGGCCTACCGGCGCATCCTCGGGTATCTGCACTCTAATGGATTTTAAATCGTCAGAAATACCAAGGAAAGTCAAACGCAAGCTGTTGGGATAACCTTCTTCGGTGTATTTTAAATCCACAACGCGAATGTCAGATGCTTTGGTCAAATGCCTTGCGGGCAGATTGATAATTTCACCTCTTTTGACCTGCCATTCTTTGGTATGGTTAAAATATACGTACGGAAGGGATTGGTCGGCAGGAACGGTTATAAACTTTTTACTACTTTTAACCGGGATGCCGAATTTGTTGATCACTTGTGCGTAGTAATCACCGGCAGGAATACCTGAACCATCTTGCTGATCCACATAGAAAATAATAAGCCCATTCTCTACTTTATCCAATAGGAGTTTATAGCTTTTATTCTGATCGTTAACGAGGTACAGACTATCACTTCCATCCAGCGCAAGATTATTTATTGGGATACTGAAATTGCATTGACCCACGATAGCAGTAATCTGCGTTTCTTCGTCTCGAAAGGAAGGTAATAGCGCCCCATTTGACAATTTTATCGTATAGGTCTTTATGGTGCCATCCTGGGCTTTTACCTGATATTGCAATCCATCTTTGAGTGCGATTGCCGTTCCTGAGGCAGGGCTAATGCTTGCATTTTTTGAAATATTAATAATCGGAGCAACAGTCTCCGGAATAGGCCATTCGGTTGATCCGGGCCAGGAGACATAAATGTTTTCACCATCCACAGCTGCTACAATGGTATCTTTGCCCGCGTTGTAAGGGATTTTAAAAGAAGTGATTTCTGTGTAAGGCGTTAGCGCAGTTTCGTACTCTTTTTTACAAGCGGAGAATAGTGTGATTCCTACTGCTAACAATAGGGTAGGAATGCGATATAATGTGGTTGTTTTTTTCATATTTGGGGTAAATTTCTATCGCCGGGGATTGTTTCCGTCAATAACTGAAAGCGAATGCAGTCATGATCTCGCTGTTGAAAACAATGATTAGTTGTTGTAAATAATTCGAATGGGATTCTTTAAAGTTACCTCGCGGCTGTAGTACCGCAATTTGACATAATAATCACCCGCTGCTGGCACTTTATTGTACTGTAACGAACTGCCGCTTCCTGTCATCCGTCCCTCAATTGAATTTAATGGTAGTTCGATGTAAGAATTGCTAATGCTTGGCGGAGTGCCCGAAGTTATTTGTTTAAAAAAATATTCTTTCCCATCCTTATCGACCAGACTTGCATGCGCTATAGTTAAATCTATTTCATAATTTCCAATAAAAGGATAATTGGGTTGGACGGTATTGATATGGATAAAATTAAAGACATAACCGTGTGTCTGATCGTACACAACAGGTGCGTTTGGATCTGAACTAACCTCTTGCATATGAAGTGCTGGTTGGTCGCTTTTGACAGTTAGCGTATAGGTGGCTGTACTGCCATCCGTAGCGGTAACAGGGTATTGAATGGTACGCCCTTTGGTAAAATAATCGACCATATTAGTGATCAGTGTATCTGAACCCTGTTTTAGGGTTGCGCCTGTGGCAACTTTTATTTCGGGTTCTAAACTGGTCATATAAAGTCCCTCTGGTAGGGTGACGGTAATGGTCTTGGTCTCGTTGTCTATGGCGCCGATGATTTCTTTGCTGGTGTTGACAATCTTAAAGCTGCTGATCCGGGCCATGCTCTCCGGCTCGTAGGGCTGGATTTCTGTTTTGGTACAGGAACTTAAATATAAGCTGCTCAATAAAAGGCCTATAGAGATCTTAAATTTTTGGGTGGTTAATAACTGATTTTTCATTTTAGTTGGGAAAATAACCGGTACCAGCAGGGCTGGCACCGGATTTAAAATTTACAATTCTTATTAAAAAAATAAGGGTGTCAAGGCTTATTATAATTTCTTATAATCAAAGCTCATAAACGGAAAGTTTGTTGCTGCGAAACCCGAATTTGGAGTTTCATCTTTGTACACACTATTTAAACGCAATTTCCATTTATCCCCAGTTGTTTTGTCTTCCAGAATATATGTCCTTGGGCCGTAGCTGCTCATGATATGATTGCTAATGTTATAGATGTACCAGCCCGTACTATTTGGATTACCCGTTCCATTTGTACTATTAGAGGCTGCTATGCCGTCTGAAATTAAATTTGCACCAACTGGCAATGTTGTCACGGATTCAAAAGCGGTGTTTAGGTAGTACAACTTGTATTTCGTCGTATTTACCACCAAACTTGCATTCGCTGTACCACTAAATTGAAAATCGTAGCTAGTGGATGTACCCCCATCGTTTGTAATCAAGTTGTAGTAATAGGTGCTTGCCGGGTTTTTCCATTGCGTTGTATCCACTAAATCAGGTACAGTGCCTTGGTGGAAATTGCGTGCACCATAAGTGCCAGTAGCAATGGTTTTTAAATATCCTTTTGTGCCTGTTGCGGTAAAGTTTACTGTACCACCAATTGTTGGTGAAGGTGTGACAGCGCGTTTGCTAATTGATTGCTCTTCTACATTAGGTGCAAGTGAATTGTCTTTGCTACATGATGTTGTCATGCCAATCGCGGCAAGACCTAAAGCAATTGATAAAGTTGTGAATCTGATTTTCATTTCTTTTTCGTAATTTTGCCACTTCTACAGTGGGCTAGTTAATAAATATATGTTAATTAGTCAATTTGTTACCGGATGTACCTCGACCGTATATCCGGTTTTTTTTGAATAAGAATTGTACTATCTAAGGTTTTATCTCAAATTTTTTGCTGCCTTTGGGCACAAGGACATAATCAAAGGAGATAAATACGTGGGGAGAACTTTTGAACCATTCTTCAGGCTTATACAGGCCTTTGTACATGGAAACCGGTTTAATCTTTGCATAGTTGCCTTTTGCAGTCCGGACAATTAACGTCCTAGGTTTGACGACTTTTCCATTGAGTAGTCTCAGCTCATTTCCTAGCGCATAAGCAACATGTTCAGTTTCTTTGTTTGGTGTATGTTGCTTAACTAAGGTTCCAAAAAAATCGTATAAACACCAACCAACCCCATTTCCTTCGTCACCATTTTGGTCCATACCGATCGCATCACCAATAAGTTTAAACTCTGAATCAGCTGGGATTTCGGTCACTTCATCAAATGCTTTCTCGACAATCAGGATACCACCGGTTGCGTTGTTGCCATATCCGAAATTTGTGTTATTGGACCCATTGTTTCCAGACACATGGCTATTGAAGATATTGCTAAAGGCAACGTCCCAATTCCGTGTCTGGCGATGTGTCTCCGGTATAGGTTTATTTGTCTCTAAGCTATAATAGACGGTAGGGGCAGCGTTCTGTCCATCGTTTTTATCCGTAGCGGCAAAATCGCGTACGGTAACCAATTTATTGTAAAGGCTTGTATTGCTTTCTTCTTCTTTGGGTGGTTCAACAACAGGTTCTGTTACTGGATCCGATTTGCTACAAGCGGTATTGATTGCCAGACCGATGCAGAGCAATGCAATATACTTTGTTCTGGTGAGCTGTCTTAATATATTCATGTGTATTTGTTTTTATTTAAAATCATTCTAAATAATAATAAAGGTAAAGAGTTTAGCCTATTACTTGTGTATGAAAAATGATATTTTATCTATTAATTTTGGTTTTAGCTGTTTCCCATATTTCCAGAATATGAAATTCTAGATTATTCATTTCTCTGAATACTAAAAAATTGGGTAATGTTTGCTAAACCCAGCTAAGAATACGAATTCAATATTATAATGGTTGGGATTTTTAGCTGGGTTTATAATTCTATTAGGATTATTTTACAAACTTTTTGAAGTTGATTTTATATGATGCATCCTGTTTTACTGCGGTGATTCCACCTGCTTGAATAACATAAAGCTCGTCTGTTGTAGTACTTAATTTTTCACCTTTGTACATTACAATGTAGCGGTTAGGAGTAGGGTATACAGCATGATTGTTATTATAATCGTAGATTATCCATGTTGGGTCAGTAGAAGGCTTTCCACCTGGTGCGCTAGATGCATCAATACCTAATTTATCTGTTAATTTAATATCCGCGCTTAATACTGAGGAAAGTGTCAATTTTTCGATCGAAGTATTTTCTTTGTCAAAATATCCCATTTTATAATTTGTAGGCGAGATGTTTTGTAGGGTTGATCCATATAAACTTGAGAGGTTGATCATACCTTTGCCTTCTTCCTGAACAGTATTTGTTTTAAAATCATAGAAAACTTTTGCGCCTGCGGGAATTTCAATCGTGGCAGTAGCCGTGACAGCTGTGGCATCACTCAGTTCGTTTTCTTCAACCTTACCATCATCCTTGCTACAAGAAGTAAAACCCAAACTCAATGCACATACAAGTGCTGCTGTTGTAAATAATTTGTTCATCTTTAAATTTAATTGTGTAATTTTTCCTTATTATAATATGTTTGTGTTCAAGTTTTTACCGCCGTCTTCCTGTACGTAATATTTAAAGGTGTAGTAGGGGGCAGGCCAGTTCATATTGGTCACTGCTGACGGATTTCCCTTATAGGCATTGATCAATTGTAATTTGGCATATTTACCATCAGGCAGGCGAATGGCATAGGTTCGGTTGGGTAAAGCCTGCATAATATGCGTGCTCAGGCTATACTGAAACCAGCCGAGCGATTCGGAATTGGATGCCCAGCCAATTTTACCGGTTCCGCTCTTGTTAAATTCCTCGTCTGATGGAGCGACAGTAAGGCTTTGGTAAGACTGTTTTAAGAGCATAACAGCTGTATTGTTGGCTTCGCCCTGATAACCCGGATTAAACTCATCCATAGCATTGTTAACGAACACCTCGGAATTATATGGACCTGTAAATGCGATATCCCAGTCCTTTGTCTTCAACCATTGAATGGAATCGGCCTTTGTCTTGATCCAGATCTGCTTTTTATCTTTAAAGCGAAATAGAAAGGTGTAGAATGGCCGTTTTTCCTTGCCCTCGGCTCCGTCCCCCATGGCAGCGTCGGTATCGCCCGCCAGATCTTTAATCACGATGCTTTTGCCATCTTCCAATCCAATCGTATAGTCTTTGTCCTTTCCACAGGATAGGAGCATAAGCGCCAGAAAGCCTGAAAAAATACAGCGTCCAAGCTTATGAAAAGAAAGCCATATGCTACATTCTGCTATAATGATGTTAATTGTTCTCATTGTTTTTCCACTTTATGATACTTGTCATTAACTTTAATCTCTAATCCTTCATCCATCGGTAACTCACGCCGCCCATAATGACCCGTCCGGGCTGTCCTAAGAGATAACGGCTGGTAAAATTAAATAGGTTATCACCAATCAGACGGAGGGTTAATCTCCGGTTCATTAGACTTTTTTCGACTGTCATATTCACCAGTGTATGATAGGGAATAAAGATGTCATATTGGTCAATAAACTGATTGCCGTTATTCTCCTGAAATGGCGTCTTGCCGCGGAAATTGACGCGTGCATTGATATTGACTCCCCAGGGTTTATATTCGTATTGCGCTTTGAAATTAGCCATATGGCGCGAACGGTCCTCAATGCCCCAATAGTCTGATTTTTTGCTCTGTCGATAGAGATCGCTTGCAGCATCATTGATCTGATTATAAGGATAGTTCCCCGCTGCGATGCTATCCAGTACACTGAGGTCCTTTGCAATCAGGTATTGATAGCCCATGGATAGTTGTAAGTCTTTAGTCGCTTGGTAACTCAATGAGACTTCAAAACCCTTATTCATCGCTTTCGGTAGATTACGGTAGCTATAGATCTGTGCGATACTGGTACCATTGCCTACACTGACGGTGTTGATCTGATTGTTGATGCGATGATAGAAAAGGGAGAGATCTGCCTGAAGCTTGTTGGAAGGATTCCAGGTCAGTCCGATATTGTTGGAGAGACTGGTTTCGGCCTTCAGATTACCCGCCACCAAATTCAGCATATAGCTGTTTTTATAACTCAATTCGCCCGCCTGGTCCATGGCGGCAATCACATCGGCCACCCGTTCGCTTCCCACGACCAGATAATTGGCTGCTGGATTGAAAAATACCTGATAGCGCATCTTGTAGTCCGGTGCTTTGAATCCTGCGCCAACACCACCTTTAATCAATAAACTAGGGCTGATATGATACTGCAAACCTAAACTTGGACTCAAATGCCCATTGTACACATTGGTCTGGTCATAACGAAGCCCCAGTGTCGTTAATAAGCGGTCTATCGGCTTCCATTCGGTCTGGAGGTACGCAAATGCACTGTTCAACGAACGCTTGGCATCCAGGTCCTGATTATCCATCTGCTCTAGGCTACCGCCAATTCCACCTGTGAACTTAATCCGTTGTATCGGACTATAGGCAAACTGCTGCTCGATACGGTGTACATTCTGTCCGAACTCTTCAGCGCTTGCCAAAACCCCTTGCCGCAACCATTGGGCTGCAATCTGTGAATGAAATCTGGAAAAATAATAACGTGTCATGCTGCGTAGACCTGATTCGAAATTATGGTCGTAGCTGGCTGACAGATTGATGTCCTGATCTTTTTGCTTGTCCTGCAAGGTGCGGTCTTCAGACCAGGCGTTGATCATTTCGGATTCGCGGGCAGCAAACCGGCCCGTCATCCCCACTGTACCATTTTTGCTTGTACGATAGCGTACACGGCCCTGAAAACTGTAATTGGTATAGGGCGGGAACGTCGTACTCTTTGAATCCAGATATTGCTTGTCTGTATTGAACCCATCGGTGCGGTAGTAATTTCCGGAAACAACGGCGCTGCCCCGTTGATTGGAAAATGGTGTTTCGGCCTCCAGAGTTGCATCGACTGTATTCAGGCTGCCATAGAGAAAGGATGCATGTGCCTGTGGGGTAATGGCACCATGGCGGGTAATAATATTGATGGCGCCACCAAGTGCATCACTGCCGTATAAACAGGAAGATGCTCCCTTGATAATCTCGATACGTTCAATATTGGTTACTGAAATACGGGAAAGATCAAAATTACCGCTATTACGACCAAGCATAGGTTGCCCATCCACCAATACCATGACATAGTTGCTGCTAAACCCTTGAATTTGAACGCCAACAGCTCGAGAACCTCCAGCAATATCATTCACGATCGCAATACCGGTCTGTTCTTTCAGAACTTCGTCTAGCCTCCGGCTCCCCATAAGCTCAATCTCTCTTTTTGTGATAACCTTGACCGGCATAGCGGCGTTTTCGGCTTTGATCAGATTATCAACGGCCTCCATTTTGCGGTTGACCTCGACTTCATCGATCTGACGGTTATCTGTTTGTAAAGTGATTGTGAGTTGCTGGTTTTTATCGGTTAAGTCTACAAATTGGCGCAGCTCCTTATAGCCTAATGCCTGTGCGACAAGTTCATAACGGCCCGCATAGAGTTTGTTAAATTGAAATCTCCCTGCTGTATCGGTCTTGAAAGCATATTTATCCGGATACAAATAGACGGTCGCACTGGCTATTGCCTTGTTTGACTCGTTTTTTAGAGTTCCTGAAATCTTCCATTTTTCCTGTGCTTGCACAGTGTAGATCTGGCATGCGCATAGGGCAATCAGGGTGCTTGTTCGAATAGAAGAGAGGCTTTTAAACACTATTTTTATTTTTAATCATTCTAAATAATGTTACAAAAAAAGGCAATACTATTGGATTTTTCTATATGCAAATTGTCATAAATTCTATTTAATTCGATTTTTCTTATCCGTAAAGGGGGCGGTATTGCGTTTTATTTGCCTGTCTTACAGTTGTATATCTTATTTTTCTTGCGGTTTGTCTTCCTTTATAAGGATTGAAAATAATTTGTATTTAGACTGATTATTGATTTGTTTTGTAGTCAACTAACAGTTGCTGTGCCGGAAATTGGAACCAAAATCCTGTGCAGTTTTAAAGAAGTTAAAGAAAGAGATGCGTAGAATTTACTTATTTATGCTATGTTGTTTGCTGCATACTGTCGGATGGGCAAACGCACAGCAACGGATTATTACATTGAACAGTTCGCTGACGGAAACAATTTATGCGCTTGGTTTAGGCGATCGCATGATTGCAACAGATGTGACCAGTATCTCTCCAAAAGCTGCAGCGGCGTTGCCACGGGTGAGTAAAAACCGTTCTGTGTCTGCCGAGGGTTTATTGTCTTTTGACCCTACGCTTGTTCTGGCAAATGAGGGGGATGTGGCCAATGCGGTCATTCAGCAGATCCGTGCCGCCGGTGTAAAGTTTATTGCGGTCAAGCCGAATTATTCTGCTGCCGGGGCTTTACGTTATATACAGGAAGTGGCGGATGCGGTCGGAGAGCCATCCTTAGGGAAATCTTTGGCATCACGAACAAAACTAAGTCTAAATCGTACCCTTGAATTGGTTAAAAAAGAGAATCAGGGTAAAGCGGTGCCGAAAGTATTGTTTTTGTATGCACGCGGAACAGGGACGATGAGTGTGGCAGGAAAGGGTAGCAGTCTGGATGCCATGATCAATTTAGCCGGAGGAAAGAATGCTGTACAGGAATTCTCGGATTTTAAGCCATATACGACAGAGGCCTTGGTGCAGGCCAATCCGGATATTATATTACTGTTTGATTTTGGTGCCAGTAGCATGGGTGGAGAAGAAGCTATTCTTAAATTGCCGGGGATGCGTATTACGAATGCCGGTAAAAATAAACGTATACTGGTGATGAATGCTTCCCTGCTGGTCAACTTCAGTAACCGGCTGCCGGATGCGATCTTGGAACTGCACCGTGGATTTGAAAAAGTAATGGACTCAAAATAGATCAGGTGCAGAAGAAGCAGAAAGTAATATTGCTGGCATTGAGCCTGATATTGATCGTTACATGTATTATTGCATTAGGTATGGGGGCTTATCACATACCTCCCGGAGATATCTTATCCATGTTAATGGGGAAGATAGATCACGCGGAATCTACTGATCAAAACAGCATGCAGGCCAACGTTTTATTTGAGATCCGCATGCCGCGTTTATTGTTGGGGCTGTTGGTCGGAGCCGCCTTGGGTATCTCGGGCGCTACCATTCAGGGAATTTTTCGAAATCCGCTCGCTGAGCCCGGGTTAATCGGTATTTCTTCCGGAGCGTCCTTGTTCGCCGTATTGATTATCGCATTTGAAACGTTTCTGCTGACCTCGCTTTCAGCGTGGCTAGGTTATTATATTTTGGCTTTCGGTGCTTTCGTCGGCGCTGGGCTGACGGCCTTTCTGGTGTATCGTATAGCCCGTAAAAATGGTCGCCCCAATGTGACGACGATGCTGTTGGCGGGTATAGCCATCAATGCATTCGCGGGCGCACTTACAGGGTTAATGACCTACATGTCCACAGAGCAGCAGCTCCGCACCATTACGTTTTGGATGCTGGGCAGTCTAGGGGGAGCAACCTGGGACAATTTATTGGCGATAGGCCCTTTTATATGTATTTCCCTGTTTATTCTTCCGTTTTTTGGGAAGTCTTTGAATGCATTTGCCCTGGGCGAACTTCAGGCTGATTTATTGGGAATGCGTACTGATCGTGTAAAAAGGTGGGTGGTTATTTTATCGACTCTTGCTGTCGGTGCCTCGGTGGCCGTATCGGGAATTATCGGTTTTGTAGGACTTATTGTCCCGCATACCGTACGCCTGATGGGAGGACCGGATCATCGTTTTGTACTTCCGGGCTCATTGCTTTTAGGCGCTTTGGTGCTGACGCTGGCAGATGTTATCGCCAGGGTATCGGTAGCACCGATAGAATTGCCTATCGGAGTGATTACGGCCCTGTTGGGGACGCCTATATTTTTGTATATTTTAATCAAGGATAAATAGTCTTCGTTCGGACGTTTAAATACTATTTTTTATGTTGCGTGTAGAGAAAATCAACTATGAGGTGAAAGGCCGGAAACTGCTGAAAGACATTACCTTTCAGGTTCGTAAAGGGGAGATTTTAGCTGTGCTCGGAGCCAATGGCGCAGGAAAGTCCACCTTGATGGGGGTATTATGTGGAGAGAAAAAACCTGATTCTGGGCAGATCCATTTCAATGGAAAACTACTATCTGCGTATGATGCGGCAACATTATCCAAATGCAGGGCGCTGTTAAGTCAGCAGCAACAGATGACATTGAGTTTTAAGGTGGAAGAGATTGTTTTAATGGGCAGATACCCCCATTATAAAAATACTCCCACAGCGCACGACTATAAGGTAGTGGCCGAAACGATGGAACTCTGTGGTGTGACCGCTTTTGCCGATCGGGATTTTCTGAGCCTCTCGGGAGGGGAACAACAACGGGTTCATCTCGCGCGTGTTTTAGCACAGATCTGGGATAGTCCCGATGCGCTCCTGTTACTTGACGAACCTATTTCAGCCTTAGATCTGCATTATCAGCAAAAGGTGCTTGCTATAGCCAGAGCGCTGGCCCGTAAAGGATTTATGGTTGTTTTGATTGTGCACGATGTCAATTTTGCCGCAATGTATGCCGATCGGATTTTGATGCTCAAACATGGGCGCAAGCTTTTTCATGGTACACCTGTGGAGGTGTTGGCCCAGAAAGAAATCTACACCATTTTTTCGGTTGAATCCAATGTGATCATGAATCCACGTACATTGAAACCGTATGTACAATTGGAGGAGATGGAGATTGATCTTGAATTATTTAGATAGATTATAAATAATTTTTAATTACCGCTCTAATTTGTTAATTTTAACTGCTGTGGGCTTATTTGGATTGAAATCATGTTGGTGAAAAGTAAAATAGTTGAGTTGGCTGATTGGCTTTTTGAAGAAGAAATACCAGACGGCTATGTGCCTGACAAACCTTTGGTAGAAAATAAAATCACAATCCATACAGAGCCTGTTCATATGGAGAATTTTCAGCTCTCCACATCGGGCTTATTTATATTGCATTCGAAAATGCAATTTGATCGGCCTGTACAGATATTGACCGAGATCGAAGGGGAGACCATTACCAGTCAATTTATATTCTTTAAACCTGCGGCCAGTAAATTGCCCTACGGGATGAGCAGACATAATATCCGCTATATACCTTCGGTTAAATCGGTGCATCAGGTGGAACCCGGTATTGAGTATACGTATTTTATTGCCGTTATATCCAAAGAATATTACCTGAACCTGATTAAGCGGGATTCGTTGTTGCACCAGCAGTTTGTGCATGAAATCGAAAAAGGGGAGTATACATCGTTTGCAGAAGAAGATCTGATGGCAACCTATGAGATGCAGCACACCATAGCCGAACTTATCGAATCGAAGAAAAAAGGTGAGATACGGCGGCTGCATACTGAGTCGCGCATTGTTGAATTGCTGATGTACCAATTTGAGCAGTATAACGAGAAAAATGATCAGGCCGTTTCGTTATTTCATGACGAAGACGTGCAGCGGCTGGAACAGGCACGGCAGATTCTCGAACAGCGTATTGCCAATCCGCCGACACAAAAAGAACTGGCGGCAGAGGTATTGACAAGTGAAAGTAAGCTGCGAAAGGATTTTAAAGAATATTTTTCGGTGACAATCCACGATTATCTCACCCGAATCCGCATGGAAAAGGCCAAAAGTTATCTATTGGATGATAAGATGACAGTTTATGAGGTTGCTTTGCTGACCGGATATGGTCATCAGAATAACTTTAGCAGTGCGTTTAAAAAATACTATGGAATCTCACCTATTGAACTTAAAATGTAATTAGCTATTTTTTAGTGGCAGGATTATTTCGTCGTGCAAGGCATAGCAATCGTACTCCTGTGGCATTCTTCGGCTATCGAGTCCTGTAAACTTGCTAAATGCCGGTAGAATAATCTGCTGTACGGAGACCCAGAAGCAGGGCAGACGGAGATGTTTGTTGGGCGGGAGTTTGATACTGACGCCGGGATGAATATGTCCGCTGATGGTGAAAGCCGACGGATCTATGGTCGGTTCATGTACAAAGGAGATCTGCTCCAGCTCGAACTTGCCGCCGTGATAGATCAAATCAACCTGCTCAGCTAATTTCTCCACTTTTCTATCATGGTTACCGGGGACCAGATGAAAATTTAGATCAGCATATTTTTGTTTAAACGCTGCAAGCAAAAGGACTTCCTGATTGATTTCTGCATGAATAAGGTCGCCGACAACCAAAATGTTCTCTGCCCTATAGTGATCAATTAGCGCAGCTAGTCTTTGGAGATCGCGGCTAGCTATATCTGAAGGGATAGGAATTCCATGTTTGCGGAAATGTGCAGCTTTACCAAGATGAAGGTCGGATAGAATAAGGGTATTCTGCTTCGGCCAAAAGACCGTGCGCTGATTATTAAGGATAAGTGTTTGTTTGTTGAATGTAATGTGCTGTTCCTGTATATTCATTTTCTTTGCCCACGTTTTGATTTATTTGCATGCTCCATGCGTTGGATCCGCTCGATCAACGCTTCACTTGAAAGAGACTGGCGTAAACTGTCCACTTTGATCGGGAAACTCAGCGGTGTGTATTCCTCTGCAAAGGTATAGATGATTTGGCTATTGTTTATTCTTTCAAATGCTTTTATCAGACGGTATTCCTCCAGTTGTTGGTTGAATACTTCGGTGAAAGCCTGCTTTAACAATAGATTGTCCGGATCATGATCCATTAAAACACGAAATATAATACCCGATGAAGCTTGCAGGGATTTGTTGTTTTGTTGGGTTCCGGGATAGTTTTGTATCACCAATCCGGAAATTACAGCAATATCGCGGAATTTGCGGCTTGCCATTTCTGCGGAGTTGATGCTACTGATCACGTCCTGCATGAGATTTTCCCGGCTCAGTATCTCGGTTAATTGTGCGTGATCCAATTGAATTTCTTTGTCGGAATAAAGTTCGAAACCATAGTCATTCATGGCCATGGAAAAACTAATGGGATAGCGTTTGCTGATGCGGTAAGCGACGAGGGCGGCCATGACTTCGTGGATCAATCGCCCTTCCAGCGGATAGAAAAATAGATGGTGTCCTTCTCTGGTCTTGATGTGTTCGACAAGAAATTGTGATTCATTGGGCACAGCCGAAAGACTTTGCTGCTTCTGGATCAACGGTGCCAGGAAGCGCAGTTCTTTTTCAGTGTTGCCGGGACTTATTGCTTCTGCAAGTTTTTTACGCAAAAAATGGCTCAGGTTGGATGAAAGCGGTAGTCTGCCTCCCAGCCAGCTCGGCGTAATGGCTTTACCGGATGAATTCTTGACAAATACAGTCATATCCTTGACCATAACAAGCTCGAGAATACGGCCGGCAAGGTTAAATCGTTCGCCTTTCTTCAGTTTGCTGATAAAATATTCCTCGATCATTCCAATATATCCTCCCGAAAGGAATTTAACGCGCATCATGGCATCGCCAACGATAGCACCGATATTCAGCCGATGGAGCAGGGCGATTCGTCTATTTTTTATTACCCAGTTGCCGTCATTGTCCTGTACTACTTTGTGAAATTCCTCATAGCGTTTGCCGATTTTGCCACCTGCGGTAATAAAGTACATACACCACTGCCATTCCTCATCTGCCATATAGTTGAACGCGTGAGTCCGGGCAACGATATGATGGAGTTCTGTCGATCGGAAGCCGCCTCCGAGTGCGATCGTGACCATAAACTGCACCAACACATCGAAACTCTGGACCATGGGGTCGCGGTTTTCTATGGTCCGGGTTTTGACAGCTTCCTTTAAAGCGGCGACTTCGATGAGCTCCAGGGAATGTGTCGGAACGAAGTAGATAATTGATGTTTCAAAAGGACTGTGGCCACTTCTTCCGGCGCGTTGCATAAATCTGGCTACCCCTTTGCTTGATCCGATTTGAATCACGGTGTCCACGGGCTTAAAATCCACGCCCAGATCCAGGGATGAAGTAGATACCACTGCTTTTAGCTTTCCACTGCTCAGATTTTCTTCGATCCATTCGCGGATGTGGGCATCTACTGAGCTGTGATGCAGCGCAATCTGTCCTGCAAAATCGGGATGCGCCTGTAGTAATAGCTGATACCAGAGTTCACTCTGGCTACGGGTATTGGTGAAAAGGATCGTACTCTTGCTTTCCAGTATAATGGGGACAACCTGATTCACGAGGTTGCCACCTAGATGCCCGGCCCAGGGAAGGAGCTCCACTTTGTCTGGGTAGATAGATCTGATCGCAATTTTCTTTTTCTCCTTTGCGATTATCTGTACGCTCTTTTCTTCTCCTGGCAGCAGTACATCCATTGCTTGGTCCAGATTGCCTATGGTAGCAGTGATACCCCAGATCTGGAGATCGTTATATTTATATTTTAAGTACGATAATGCCAATTCTACCATGACTCCACGTTTATTTCCAATAAGTTCGTGCCACTCATCTACAGTAATGCATCGGATATTCCTGAAATATTTATCACGTTGTTTTTGAGCGAGCAGGAGATGAAGGCTTTCCGGAGTCACCAAAAGAATATCAGGCATCGCTTTGGTCTGTTGCGCTCTGATCTTTGGATCGGTGTCCCCATTCCGTACCTGTACGATCCAATCTAATCCGATATCGTCTATGGCGGTCTGCATTGCTCTGGCCAAATCCTTTGCCAAGGAGCGCAAAGGCGTGATCCATAGTAATTTTAGTCCTTTTTGGTAGCGTTCGGGATAATTCATGTAATCGATCAGGACCGCCATAAACACCGAAAATGTTTTGCCAAATCCTGTCGGGGCAATGACCATTCCACTGTATCCCAGCATGTACTGCTCCCAGGTTTTAACCTGAAAGCCAAAAGGGGTATTGCCCAAGGATTCAAAGTAACGATTGACGATCTTGAACCCCTCACTGTGTGTTATCTTTTGACTCAACTTATGGTATTAATTTTTTGATGTTTTCCAATGTGTCTATATCGGCCGCTTTTTTATCCCTGCGCCAGCGCAAAATGCGGGGGAAGCGCAGGGCGACACCCGATTTGTGGCGCTGGCTATAGCCTATTCCTTCGAAGGCAATTTCAAATACAAGTTCGGGTTTAACAGTTCTGACCGGTCCGAATTTCTCCACTGCATTCTGACGGACATAGCGGCTGACCTCAAGTATTTCTTTATCTGTAAGTCCCGAATATGCTTTTGCAATGCTTACTAAGTGGTCACCGTCTTTGACGGCAAAGGTATAGTCCGTATAATGCGCGCTTCTGCGCCCACTACCTTTTTGCGCATATATTAACACGGCATCGATGGTCATGGGATTGACTTTCCATTTCCACCAACCGCCCTTTTTTCGGCCAACATAATAAACGGAATCTTTCTTTTTAAGCATAATGCCCTCACTGTTCAAGGCACGCGAGGCCGCTTGTAATTTCCGTAGGTCGGCCCAATTTTCGCCATGAATAAGTGGAGACAGCTGTATTGCGGGGCCAACATGACCTTGGCACAGCTGTTCCAATAACTTGCGCCTGTCCTGCAGTGGCTCCGATCGGAGGTCTTTACCATCCAGCTCCAATAAATCATAAAGGTATACAACAATAGGGACTTCTTCACGTAGGGTCCTGGAAATTACCTTGCGATTGATCCTTTTTTGTAGTTCATTAAAATTCAATATCTGCCCCTCTTTCGCCGCCAGAATCTCACCGTCCAAGACAAAGCTTCCTTGCCATTGTCTGAGCGCATCGGTGATTTCAGGGAACTGTTCAGTGACAAGTTCCTCACCTCTTGACCAGATAAAGATTTCGTCGCTTCGTTTGATCAGCTGTCCGCGTATACCGTCCCATTTATATTCGCATTGCCATTCCGTTATCGGGCCAAGTTCTTCCACTTCCTTTTCAATGGGGTAAGCCAGACAAAAGGGATAAGGTTTTGAGAGATTGGTATTGCTATATTCGCCGCGAACGAGTTTGTCAAAAGCGTAGTCGTGGGGATTCCACTCGCCCATAATACTGTGGGTGACAATGCTCGGCTCGATCTGGAAATGTGCTGCAATTGTGTTTATCAGCCCTTTGGAGGATATTCCCAAACGAAAGCTCCCACCCAGCAATTTGTTGAAAATAAAGCGTTCAACAGTGTTGAGCCTGTTCCAGGAAGTGAGTACAAATGCTTTTTTTTCTTCCATTGAAGCATTTGCCAACAGTAAGATGTCTTCCATCCATTCACTGAGACTTTTGTCTATTTTTTCGGATGCGGGAGGCAGTAACAAAGCTAAGGTTTCGGAGAGATCACCGACTGCGGCGTAACATTCGACAAACAACCATTCCGGGATATTGGTAATTTCCATTACCCAGGTTTTGAGTTCTTTGGTCGAAATCGCACGCTTTGGCCTTTTGCCGGTCATTAAAGCGAGAAACCAGCGTTTATCTTTTTCAGGCGCAAAGCTTAGAAAGCGGATGATCGCTTCTTTTTTTAAGCTGGCTTTATTGGAACTATCCAGCGCATTGATCAATGTTGCAAATTCTATCATACGCTTAATTCTTCTCCGTAATTTGTATTTACTTCTTCGGCTTCAATACCTATTTCATTCAGATATTTGCTGAATGAGGCTGTCTGTCCATGCGTGACATACACTTTTTCGGCGCCACTTTCCTTCACGGCCTGCAGCAATCCGTTCCAGTCCGCATGATCGCTGATGGCGAAACCTGCATCTGCACTGCGCCATCTTCGTGCACCACGGATTTGCATCCAACCGGAGCAGATCGCATAGGCAACATGTGGTATCTTTTGGAGCAGTTGCGTATCGAGTAATGCCGGTGGTAGCAATACGATCTTGCCGTCGAGCTGTTTCATGTCTTTCATCGGATCGATAATCTGGTAGGACGGCAATTTTAAACCTGCATCACCGTACGCCATATTTAATTTTGCGATGCTGTAATGCACATATATTTCACCCATGTCCTTTACCGCATTTAATATCCTTTGGGATTTGCCCAATGAGTATCCAATAAATACGGATGTCTTTTTGTATCCCTGATTGTGTGTGATCCATGATTTCAGTCGTTGATTTTGGATTTCAACACTTTCCCAGCGATAGATCGGCAGTCCAAACGTACTTTCGGTAATTAGTTCATGACATTTTACAGGTTCAAAAGGGGTAGAGAGGCCATCATCCTGGATTTTGTAATCTCCCGTAAAAACAGTGACTTTACCTTTGTATTCCAAGCGTATCTGCGCTGAGCCAATGATATGCCCTGCAGGATGTAAAGAAATTTTTACACCGTTGATCTGAATCGGCTGATTGTAGGCTAAACCTTCAACCCGGATATCGGGCCCGATGCGACTTTTCAATATGCCAACGGTAAAATGGTGACAAAGATACTTTTTCATGCCCGGGCGCGCGTGGTCTGCATGTCCATGTGTAATGATGGCAAGATCAACGGGTTGCCATGGGTCCAGGTAAAATTTTCCAGGAATACAATAAATGCCTTTTGATGTGAATTGAATCATATCGAATCCTTGTTTTTGAAAACATGACTTCCGTATGGAGCATGTTATGTATTCAAACAGGCAGGGATAAGTTAAAGTTTTGTTTATTTTTTAGTGAAAGTCGATCCTAGTGATTAAATTGCGGGAGTAAGGAAATTTTTTGCCTGAAGAACGGATCCGGTTAATTTTTTTACATTTGTTTACTTTTGATTCTTAGTTTAAGCGCTCTATGATATTGATAGTCGATGACAACCCAGATAATATTTATTCGTTACAAAAGTTATTGGAATCCAAAAATTTTAAAGTCGATACAGCCCATTCCGGTGAAGAAGCTTTAAAGAAAATTTTAAAATATAATTATGCTTTAATCATATTGGATGTGCAGATGCCCGATATGGACGGTTTTGAAGTTGCTGAAAACATTGCTGGATTCAGTAAGACTAAGGAGACGCCGATTATATTTTTATCTGCTGTCAATACAGATAAACGTTTTATTACGAAAGGTTATGATTCAGGAGGACTGGATTACGTCACTAAACCCGTCGATCCGGATATTCTGATGCTCAAAGTCAAAACATTTTATCGGCTTTATGAGCAGACTCAGGCCCTCAAGGATATCCAGCAGACTTTGGAAATGGAAGTGGAAAGACGGAAACAGGCGCAATTGGAACTTCGTTCGAAGGTGGACTATTTACATACTTTATTGGAATCATTACCACAAATTGCTTTTACCTGTGACCATCTTGGTAATATTGGCTTTGTCAATGGCCGTTGGTTCCAGTTTTCGGACAGTGAGAACACTTTCCCGCAGACGCATCCTGATGACCGGTCGATCATGACCGAATTGCAGGAAAGTCTTGAATCCGGTAAACCTTTGGAAATGGAGGTGCGGGTTAAAAAGCGGGAAGAATCGGGGTATTCGTATCAATTATTAAGGGTCTGGCCAATTTTGGAGAATGGTGAAAACAATTGGGTGGGCACATTTACCGACATTGATGCACAAAAGAAAGCAGAGAAGGAAAAGGATGAGTTTTTGAGTATTGCGAGCCATGAACTGAAGACACCGCTGACAAGCATCAAAGCTTATATGCAGCTACTTGACCGTAAGTTAAGTCTTGACAAAAACTGCGCGGAGGCCAAGTATGTTGGCCGGGTTCAGGATCAGGTTGGAAAGCTCAACAGTTTGATCACGGATTTGCTTGATCTGTCAAAAATCGACAATGGTAAACTGCGGATCAATAAAAAGGTATTCTCGCTTGAACGCATGGTACAAAATGCCATTGATTCCATTGTGCAGACCCATGATCAGAGCAATATGGAATTATATAGACAGGGAGATATCTCGGGACTCATGGTCTACGGTGATGAAATACGTCTGGAGCAGGTTCTTGTTAATTTTTTAACCAATGCTTATAAGTATGCCGCCGGAACAGAGAAGGTGATCGTCGATTGTAATGTAATGACAGATGTCGTAAAAGTCAGCGTGATAGATTTTGGAATCGGTATACCTGAAAACAAACTGTCGGAGGTTTTTGACAAGTTTTACCGTGTAGAAGAAACTTCCTTTGATTTCCAGGGACTGGGAATAGGCCTTTATATTTGTTCGGAAATTATCCGTAGTCATCAAGGTACCATTGCCGTGGAAAGTGCAGCCGGTAAGGGGGCCACATTTTATTTTACATTACCATTAAATCTACCCACAGATGCCGAATAAAACACTTAGTAACTTATCTATAGGAATCGGTTTTTCACTACTGGCGCTGCTGGTGAGTTCCACAGCATCTTATCTGGGGATTAAAGAACAGAATAAGCATCGTCAGGAGCTCGCCGTTACCCGAAAAATAATCAGTTTATCAAATATTATCCTTAATTCTCTACAAGGTGCAGAAACGGGAAACAGGGGGTATCTACTCACGGGGAAGGAGAATTACCTGGAGCCATTCAACCAGGCTATAGAGAGCCTGCCGGTTGAGCTGAAGGAAATAAAGGAACTTACGAAAGCAGATCCGGAGCAAAATGTTCGCGTAGACAGCTTATTTACAGCGGCTCGGCAAAGGTTAGCTGTATTAAAGGAGTTCGTGAACGTTAAAAGAAACGGAGGGACTGTTAGTCTGACACAGCTGGACGAGAGCAAATCCGCGATGGACAAATGCCGTAGCATTATTAAAGATATTATTCATTACGAAGATGATGGTATCGATCAGAAATCCATTAATTTAGATAATTCTTCGTTTATAACGACCTTATTTATTGTGATCAGTGCATTGCTATCGCTGGTGATTACGGCGTACTTTTATTTTCGGCTAAGGGCAGACTTTCTTAGACGATTAGCACTGGAAAAGTCTCTCCGTGAGAAGGATGAAGGGATTGCCCGCAGGTTAAATATGGTTCAAAAGATCACTAATCGCATTGCTTTGGGAGATTATGATGTCAAAGCCGAGGACATTGAGGAAGACGACCTCGGTGCGATAGCAAAATCCGTTAACCGGATGTCAAAAGCCTTAAAGAAATCATTCGATCAGCTTAAAGATAATGACTGGCTGCACATGGGATATGCCGACCTTTATACCGGATTGGTCGGTAACAAAACCGAACGTATACTTACCACAGATTCAGTAAGGGGATTGGTCAATTATATAGGCGCTATTACCGGAGCGATCTATGTTTTTAATGAGGAAAAACTTGAACTATCCGGCGCTTACGGATTGGATCCCAGGGCACAGCAATATTTTCTTCCAAATGAAGGTTATGTTGGACAGGTCTTTGTTGATCGGGAAACGAAAATTATAAATAATATAAACACGGAAGACTATATCGTAAGTTTTGCCAGTGGAAAGGTCAATGTACAGCACCTTATTTTTGTACCTATTGTATTGGCTGATCAGGTATTGGGTGTGCTGGAGATCGGGCACCGTCAACCGTTTGCGGAAATTGAATCAACATTTCTGACGGAATGTGCCCGACAACTTGGTATCGCTATCGCTTCGGCGAGGGGCCGGGCTAAAATTCAGTCACTTTTGGAAGAAACTCAAGTACAGTCTGAAGAATTGTTGACGCAGCATGCGGAGCTGGAGAATCTGAATACGGAATTGGAGGCGCAGACTTTGCGTCTGCAGTCGTCCGAGGAGGAACTGAAGGTGCAGCATGAGGAATTGATGCAATCAAACCAAGAACTGGAACAACGTTCTAAACTATTGGAAGACAAAAATCTATTGATTGCTGAACGTAACCTGGAAATTCAGCAGAAAGCAGAGGAACTCGCTTTAAGTACTAAATATAAGTCTGAATTTTTGGCAAATATGTCCCATGAGCTGCGTACACCGTTAAATTCCATCCTGCTACTTTCGCGTTTGCTATCGGAGAATAATGAACACAATCTTAGCGCTGACCAGATCGAATCGGCTAAAGTGATTCAAAGCTCGGGAACGAGCCTGTTAACCTTGATCGACGAGATATTGGATCTTTCAAAGATTGAGTCGGGTAAAATGACATTGGAGTATGCGACACTGAATTTAAATGATATCTCGGCAGATCTGAATAATTTATTTCTTCCGATTGTCAATGAGAAAGGCCTGGCTTTCACAATCAATATTGATCCCGGCGTCAATAAAAATTTTCAGGGGGATCGGCTTAGAATTGATCAGGTGCTGCGGAATCTGATTTCAAATGCGGTTAAATTTACAGCAGCCGGTGAGGTGAGACTGGATATTTACGAAGACAGTTCCGATAAGGATAAGCTTGTTTTTGCCGTGATTGATTCGGGTATAGGGATTCCGTTGGACAAACAGAAGATAATTTTCGAGGCTTTCCAGCAGGCAGACGGTTCGACAAGACGAAAATTCGGAGGGACAGGGCTAGGGTTGTCGATCAGCAGAGAGATTGCACGCTTGCTGGGCGGTGAAATCAGACTGGAGAGCGAGGAAGGAAAGGGAAGTACGTTCTTATTTATCATTCCGAACCATGCGGTAGAGCCCGGGGAGCTGCGTACGAAAGAAGAGTTGCTTGTAGAAGAAATCCATTCTGAAATAGAGGAGGTGCGTGAGCTTGTGGCGGATGACGTCTATAATCCCGCTACAATACGTATTCCCGAGGAGTTACCTGATGATCGGGATAGTATTGTTGAAGGTGATAAGGTTATTCTGATTGTCGAAGATGATATCAATTTTGCGAAAGCACTATTGAAATACACGCATAGTCAGCACTATAAGGGTGTTGTTGTTGTACGCGGGGATCATGCATTGCCGGCGGCCAAGAAATATCATCCACAGGCGGTTTTATTGGATATTCAATTGCCAGTCATGGATGGATGGGCTGTGATGGATGAGTTAAAGGGGGATAAGAGCACAAGACATATTCCGGTACATATCATGTCTTCACTTGAAGTGAAGAAGGAAAGTCTGTTAAAAGGCGCAATTGATTTTATCAATAAACCTGTGGCTTTGGAACAGATGACATCTGTTTTTCAAAAGATAGAATCTGCTTTGAGCAGGTCTCCAAAAAAGGTGCTCATTGTCGAAGAGAATCCTAAGCATGCTAGCGCATTGGCTTATTTTTTAAGTAGTTTTAATATCTCACTTGAAGTAAAAGATAATGTTGAAGACAGTATCGTAGCGTTGGGAACTGCTGAGGTAGACTGCGTAATCTTGGATATGGGTGTTCCCGATGAAATGGGCTATAATACCTTGGAGGCCATCAAACAGCATGAGGGACTTGAAAATTTACCGATTATCATATTTACGGGTAAAAATCTGTCAAAGTCAGAAGAACTGAAAATCAAAAAATATGCAGATTCTGTGGTTGTTAAGACTGCACATTCTTATCAGCGGATTTTGGATGAGGTAGGGTTATTTCTACATCTGATCGAGATAAACAGTTCAGATGATGTGCGACGAAAAAACAACGGGCTTGGCGCATTAGCGGATGTGCTGAAAGGAAAAAAGGTGCTGGTGGCCGATGATGATGTGCGTAATATATTCTCAATGACAAAAGCATTGGAGAAATTTCAGGTAGAGGTGATTCCAGCAATGGATGGTAAGGAAGCACTGGACGTACTGCGTTCGGGAGAGTCGATTGATATCGTGCTAATGGATATGATGATGCCCGAAATGGATGGGTATGAAACAATCAGGAATATCAGGCAAATGCCTCAATTTGCGACATTGCCCATTATTGCGGTCACTGCCAAATCAATGATTGGTGATCGCGAAAAATGTATACGGGCCGGTGCTTCGGACTATATCTCTAAACCTGTGGATATAGACCAGCTGTTGTCGTTGTTGCGAGTATGGTTATATGAAAATTAATTAAGGCGGTTAATGAATCGAAATAAAGTGATATTAATTGTTGATGATGACAGCAGGAATATTTTTGCACTCGGTTTGACCTTGAGAGCAAGAGGATACGAAGTTGTCAGTTGTACTTTAGCAAAGGATGCAATTCAACTTTTGGAAGAGGGAAATGGTATTTCATTGGTGCTCATGGATATGATGATGCCCGAGATTGATGGTTATGAAGCGATTCGTTTGATTCGGGCTTCCACGGTTATCAAAGATATTCCCATCATAGCTGTAACTGCTCAGGCAATGCCCGGGGACCGGGAGAAATGTCTGGCATCCGGGGCGAAAGCTTATGTTTCAAAGCCGATTGATGTCGATGTGCTGTTGACCGAAATAGAACGATTGATATAGTGATGTTGGACCATAATATAATTAAAGACGAGGAGATCGATATTTTATTGGAAGATATCTATCAGCGCTATGGCTACGATTTTATACAGTATAGCCGGGCATCGATTAAAAGAAGGATCAACCGGATCATGACGAATGACCGATTGGTGAGTTTTGCGGAGCTCCGATTCGCATTGAAAGACGATCCGGAGTTTCTGCAGCATTTTGTGGAGGAAATTACGGTGAATTTGACGGAGATGTTTAGGGATCCTTTATTTTTCCGACAGCTGCGTGAGGAGATCTTGCCGCAGCTGGGGACCTATCCATTGATCCGGATCTGGGTGGCAGGCTGCGCCAGTGGTGAGGAAGCTTATTCTTTGGCTATTTTACTTAAGGAAGCCAATCTCCATCATAAATCGTTAATTTATGCAACGGATATCAATCCACGTGTACTGGAAATAGCCCGCAATGGTGTCTATCCACTGAGTCAGATCAAATCTTTTTCGGAAAACTACATCGAATCCGGAGGAAAACAGGACTTTTCGAGTTACTATACGGCAAATTACGACTGGGCTAAATTTGATCCGGAATTGAAGCAAAAAATGATCCTATCAACCCATAATTTGGTGTCCGATACTTCTTTTAATAGTTTTCAGCTGATTTTGTGTCGCAATGTATTGATTTATTTCAATAAAGAGCTGCAGGATCGTGTATTTCGATTATTTGATGCAAGCCTGGAAAACCTGGGTTTTTTGGGCTTAGGTAGTAAGGAAACCTTACGTTTCTCAAGTATTCAACAGAACTTCACCGCAGTAGGTGATCAAAAAATTTGGAAAAAACTCTACCCACAATAAGATGGTTTTATTGGGCGCGATATTCAAACCTTAATAGATCCATGTATGGGAGATAAATTAAGCTATATGAGCAAAAGAAAAACTGTACTGATATTTGAAGACGATACCATTATATTGGAGGTCATAACAGTGGTGCTGACAGATTTGGGGTTTCATGTTGAAGTCTCCGAAACATCACATGATATCATTCAAAAAGTAGAAGCTACGGAACCTGACCTTATTTTAATGGATAACTGGATTCCAAATATTGGCGGGGTAGAGGCTACCCGTCTCTTAAAAGCCGATGATAGGTTTAAACATATTCCGGTTATTTATGTGTCTGCCAATAATGACATCGAATCGTTGGCTGTACGCGCTGGTGCAGATGATTTCTTATCCAAGCCCTTTGATCTGGATGATCTGGATGATATTGTTAATAAGTATATTGAACGATGATAGTGTGGGAACCCCGGCCAGCCCGTCTGGTTCGAATCCATATAGCATAAAAAAACCTTTCATTTCTGAAAGGTTTCTTATGCGGAGAGTGAGGGATTCGAACCCCCGAACCTGTGACAGTTAACGGTTTTCAAGACCGCCGCATTCGACCACTCTGCCAACTCTCCGCGACAAAAGTACGAATTTTTGCTCTCCTGCCAAATTTTATTTTAGAAATAGTTCCTATTTAGCTTTTATAAACTGTATATCAGCGCTAAATTTTACATCGTCACTTACCATCACGCCACCTGTTTCCAAAGCTGCATTCCAGTTAAGTCCAAAATCTGAGCGTTTGATCTTTCCTTCGACGATAAAGCCAGCTTTAGTGTTTCCCCAAGGATCTTTTTGGATACCCGCAAATTCCAGATCAAAAACTACAGGTCTGGTCACATCACGGATGGTTAGATTTCCTTTAATTTGATCATTTTCTAAGCTTGTTGCTTCAAATGTTATCGCAGGATATTTTTCTACATCGAAAAAGTCAGCGCTCTTTAAATGTCCGTCACGTTGCTCATTTCTGGTGTTGATGGAAGCAGTATCAATAGATACTTTTGCAAGTGCGTTCTCAAAAGTATCATCTTCTGCATCAAGATCTATTTTAAAACTGTCAAAGTTTCCTTTAACGTTTGTGATCATCATGTGTTTTACTTTGAATTCTATTTCGCTATGTGCAGCGTCCAATTCCCATTTTCCTTGTGCCATAATTTTATGTTTTTTCTTATTTGTTTAATAACACAAAGGTAACAGCGTTATTTGTCTTTTTGTTTGACCTAGATCAATAAAATAATCTTGTTGAAAAGCAATCAGTTATTGAAAAACCATAAAAAAAAGCAGGTGATATTTTGGAATTGTTGAACAAATGTCTACTTTTGCATTACCGAAAGCGACGCGCCAATAGCTCAGCTGGATAGAGCATCGGTTTTCTAAACCGACGGTCTCAGGTTCGAATCCTGATTGGCGTACCAAAAAGCCCCTTTGTTCGACACAGAGGGGCTTTTTTCTTATACTGTTCTCAGTTTTTCCCATCTGTTATCTAACTGGTCCAACACAAAAAGTTGGCGACAAATAGCGTTCGCTCTAAAATATTCAAAGGGTTTCTCTATGTATTTTGGTTAAACGCATAGAAATTAAGGTTACTATTTTTTAATCGCAAAATAGAGGAAGGGACCGTTTGTCCAACTATGGTATATGAATTTTGCTTCATTGGAAATCGTCTATTATACTTGATTTTTGTACCTTTAAAAAACGTTGAATGGTAGTTTATTTAGCTTATCAACAAAAGAATTAGCAATACTTTGTGGTTAGCTACATGGAGTTAAATGGTGTGATAGCATCTATGATGGATGAAATATTTAAAAAACAGGTATACGAATTAACGAGACTGATCCCAAAAGGGCGTGTTTCAACTTATGGTGCTATTGCAAAAGCGTTGGGATATCCGAATCACGCTCGTCATGTTGGAAAAGCAATGAGCGGCTGTCCAGGAGATGTGCCTGCTCATCGGGTGATTTCCAGTGGTGGCGTATTGTCCGTTCCGGAATTTCAGACCAAACTGGAGGGCGAAGGTATTGTGATAAATAATCTTAGGGTCAGGGATTTTAAGAAATTGTTCTGGAATCCGATAAATGAACTTTAAAAACTGGATAAATGGTAAAATATTGTGCGTTTTTACGGGGGGTAAATGTAAGGGGAACTAATATGAAGATGGCCGATGTATGTCGGGTATTTAAAGATACCGGCATGGATCATGTAAGTTCAGTGTTGGCTTCCGGAAACATTGTTTTTTCATCGGATAGCCCTGTGGACGAACTTAAAATCGTTTTGGAAGCTGCTATGTCTAAGTCTTTTTCCTACGAAGCTTTTTTGTTCATTAAATCGGAGGAAGAAATTGCGCTATTCAGACGTAATATTCCTTTTGACATTCGTCCCGATTTTCATATTTATGCTTTTGTAGGTTTGCTGGGCGTAGAAGAACTGCTCATGCAAGAATTCAATATCAGTACCAAAGCAGCTGATGAAAGAGCCGAAGTGATTAATGGTGTATTTTATTGGCAGGTGCCCAAAGGTAATACACTGGATTCAACGTTCGGAAAAATATTGGGTAAGAAAAGTCTGAAGGATAAGTTCACCAGCCGCAATGTGAACACATTTGAAAAAATTCTGAAGATAATGCAATAGGCTATTATTGTTATTGCAGGCTAACATTAAAAAAGGCGTAATGATTATCGGATAATAGCCAGTACGCCTTTGATATTTAAGTAATTTACACATTGATCAGCTTTTCTCAATTTCTGCGGATTGAGCCCATATATTAATATGTCCATCTTTTGCATAGAGATCAATCTCATGGATTTCTTCTGCCGTGAATGATAGGTTTTTGAGTGATCCGACACAATCAATGACCTGTTGCGGTCTCGACGCCCCAATAAGTGCAGAAGTCACCTGTTGTTTTCGAAAAACCCATGCAATGGCCATTTGTGCTAAGGACTGCCCTCTACGTTGTGCAATCGCATGTAGCGCCTGAATATTTTTTCGGTTTTCTTCACTAAGAAACTTGGTCTGCAAGGATTTTGATTGTGAAGCCCTGCTATTTTCAGGAATATCATGTAAATATTTATCGGTTAACATGCCCTGGGCAAGTGGAGAGAAAACAATTGAACCAATACCAATCTCGCCCAGAGTGTCTAATAGACCATCCGACTCAACCCATCGATTCAGCATGGAATAGCTCGGTTGATGGATAACAAATGGTGTTCCCAAAGATTTCAGTATTGTATAGGCTTCCTTGGTACGTTGTGAGTTGTAGGACGAAATACCGACATAAAGAGCTTTCCCGTTTCGCACGAGCTGATCCAGGGCCATCATGGATTCCTCTAATGGCGTGTTTGGATCGAAGCGATGTGAATAGAAAATGTCAACGTAATCTGTTCCTAAACGTTTTAAGGATTGATCACAACTGGAAATAATATATTTTCGGCTGCCCCATTCGCCATAAGGGCCGTCCCACATGTGATAACCTGCTTTTGTTGAAATGATCAGCTCATCGCGATATCCCGCAAACTGTTGCTTAAGAATTTGTCCGAATGCAATTTCCGCGCTACCCGGAGGCGGTCCATAGTTATTGGCTAGATCGAAATGCGTGATTCCGAGATCAAAAGCCGTTGTGCAGATGTCAACTTTGGTTTGATGTGCCGTGTCATTCCCAAAATTGTGCCATAAACCTAAGGAGATCGCTGGTAACTGAAGGCCGGATTTGCCACAACGGTTATAAATCATCTGTTGATAGCGATCGGGATGGGGAGTGTATTGCATAAAATTGAATTGTTTTATTCCAAATATAAGTAATAAACAAATTTCCCCGAATTGAAATTTAATGTATTTTTATATCAAATTTTGAATAAGTTGAAGCTGTAAAAAAAGATGAAGAAAATCACTTGGATCGTAGGGTTGTTTTTGTTCTGGGCAGGCGGTGCCCATGCACAGTCGAAACACCTATTATTTAAAACCGCATTTGGGGAGTTTAAGGTCATACTTTATGATTTTACACCACATCATCGTGATTTGATGTTAAGGTCGATTAAAGATAGTGTTTATCAGAATGCCCTTTTCAATCGCATTATTGAAAATTTTGTTGTACAAGGGGGAGAACATGATATAGATATAGAAAAGAAGGAGGCAGCAGATCCCTTACACCGGAAACCTAGACTGGCGGCGGAATTTGACGAACGTGCTTTTCATAAAATGGGGGCATTAGGAGCGGGACGAGACGGCAACCCGGAAAAAGCTTCCTTCCTTGATCAGATTTATTTTGTCGTTGGAAAAAAGATCAGCTCCGCAGATCTCGATAGCTTGGAAGCAAAAAAGGGTATAAAATACAGTAAAGAACAGCGTAAGGAATATTTAGCGTATGGTGGGCAACCTAGGCTTGATCATGATTTTACAGTCTTTGGCGAAATTTATCAGGGTCTTGATGTGATCTTGAAGATTAGTCAGGTTAAAACAGATCAACAAGACTTTCCATTAGAAAAAGTACCTTTCACCATTGTGGAAATAAAGGAATAAAACCATCCTTCAAGATGGTTCTATTCTTTAGTCGGGCATTTGTCTTTTTATAAGCCTTCTTTTATCTGTTGTATTGTTCAAATTCTTCCTTTAATTTTTCGTAACGTTCTTTCCATTCATGAGGAAGTTTGTCGGGGATATTTTTTAGACTTTTCAATTGAAAAGCAAATACACAGGCCGCAAAACCGGCGGTGCTAATTGCCATCCCCGTCCATATCACAAGAGATAGCCCTGCAAAGAGCGGGTTCCAAAGTAAAATAAAGCTAAAAACAATGCCTAGTACCGCAAATAACGTAATCCAGCCCCAAGATTTACTGCCATAATTTTTGAGATCAAAGGAGAAGGACAACAGTTGAAATGACCTGAACAAAGCATAAAATCCGACAATAAAAGACAAAGTGCCCGCAGATAATAGGGGATTGGTCATGAGTAAAATTCCAAATAAGACGTAAAGAATGCCCCCAGTAAGGTACCAGCCCCAACCGTCAACCTCATTTTTGTTTTGTAAGGCAAAAATAATTTCCAGTACCCCAGAAACAATGAATGACCAGGAAAACAACATGCTCAATGCGAGAAAGGACGTGACGGGAGTGGATATCGTATAGAAACCCAATAAAATTAAGAGAATTCCTATGATAAGCGGAATATACCAATGCTTGATGGAGGATCTGATTGTTTTTAAAAATGAATTTGCCATAATAGTGTTTTTAAATTTAAATCTTTCCGGTCTCTTTTAAAATAGTGTAAGGTGCATACATAACATTGATTTCAGCATTTGTATACTTCAATTCTGTTTCTAATCTAGAAATGGAAGCAACTAATGTTATCAACTGTTGGTGCCAATTGGTTCAAATACTTTTTCCAATAATATGCTACGGCCTAGCCGCAAACGTTTTGTTGTATATCGGCACATTACGTCGTGGGTAGGCCTTATTGTATTTAATGTATGCGGTATTAACAGTTACGCTAAACTTTTGTTTCAGGCAAGCTCATATTTCTTGTTTTTGGGAATTTGCAAATCGTTTTGCAAGCGTGGGGTAGGGCTAAAAAGAATGGAATTTGTTACATCAATAACAGGAAACTGTCAATTTTTTGACGGACAGCATGTAGTTGGGGAACTTACCGTTGGGATTCAAGGTCAAAAAAAAGAGTCTTCCAAAGCATATTCGATTTGAGGACTCTTTCTATGTGATTTGAAAGATTATCGATGATTTAGAATGCTACTTTTTTAGGATCCGATCCAGAGAAACCCATTGCTGGTAATGTCCGAATTATCTTGATATCTTCCTCCGTAAGGTGGAAGCTATCAATATCCAAGTTTCGTTTAATATTTGCCGGATTGGTGGATTTTGGTAGTGGTAAAATGCCCTGCGAGAGTGAAAATTTAATACAGATCTGTCCCACACTGGTAGACTTCTGCTCCGCTAAAGCGATCAGGGTCTCATCCTGCAATATTCTTCCTGAGCCGAGTGGGGACCATGCCTGCACTAAAATATCATTTGATTTGCAAAGCTCGACAGTTTCCTCTTGCAGATAACCGGGGTGAAATTCAATTTGATTGACAGCCGGGATGATCGTTGCTGTTTCCAATAATTTGGCGAGATATTCTTTCGGGAAATTGCTAATCCCGATAGCTTTTACCTTTCCTTGTTGATATAAATATTCAAGGGCTTTCCATGTTTCAGCGTTGATCGTTGCCCAGTTTTCGAATTGTGATTCATTCGCCGGCCAGTGAATCAAATAAAGATCAATGTACTCCAAACCCAAGTCTGCTAGGGATTTTTCGAATGCAGCAATTGTTTTATCATAGCCACGCTCGGTATTCCATAGTTTGGTCGTTATGAATAATGTATCACGCGCTATTCCGCTGTCTTTGATCGCGCGGCCTACACTTTTTTCGTTACCATATATGGCGGCGGTATCAATATGTGTATACCCGACTTTCAATGCTTCCGTAACGGCCTGATATGCCTCTTCACCTTCGGGAATTTGCCAAGTTCCAAATCCAATTGCTGGAATATCAATTCCATTGTTCAATTTGAATGATTTCATGCTTAATCGTATTTATTGTTTGACTAAATTAGGGTTTCGATTGTATTATCCCGTCATTGAAATGTAAAGAGGGTTGTCTTTTCGAGAGAAGAACCCAAACTTATTCTGGATTGCCAAAATATATTTATTTTCACAATTTTATTGTCAAAAAGGTCGGATTAACGCAGGGTTTATGGCATTAATTCTTATCTTTAGGCGAAATTTTGAAAAAATTAGATTTTCATTGATTTCACATAGCATTAAAAATTAAACATATTTCTAATAGATTACTATGTCAAACAAATCAAAAATTGTTTGGACAAAAACAGACGAAGCACCTTTGTTGGCGACTTACTCGTTTTTGCCTATTGTACAAGCGATTACAGCTACAGCTGGTATCGATGTTGAATTGAGAGATATCTCTTTAGCAGGTCGTGTTCTTGCAAGCTTTCCCGAATTTTTAAAAGAAGATCAAAAAATTGCCGATGCTTTGGCAGAGTTGGGGCAAATGGCGACAACGCCAGAAGCGAACATCATTAAGTTACCGAATATTTCAGCATCTATTCCACAATTAAAAGGCGCTATTGCTGAGTTGCAAAAAGCGGGTTACGCTATCCCTAACTATCCGGATGAAGCAACCACGGAGGAAGAAAAAACAATCAAAGCTAAATATGCAAAAGTACTGGGCTCTGCTGTAAACCCAGTATTACGTGAAGGTAACTCGGATCGTCGCGCACCTAAGGCGGTTAAGAACTACGCGAAAGCAAATCCACATAAAATGGGTGCTTGGGCAAAAGATTCTAAAACAAAGGTAGCATCAATGACTTCCGGTGATTTCTATGGTTCAGAAAAATCTGTAACAGTAGAAAACGCTGGTCAATTCAAAATTGAATTTGTAGATGCACAAGGGAGCGTTACCGAATTAAAAGGGCTTTCTCCATTAAAAGCGGGCGAAGTAATTGACTCATCGACATTGAGCTTAAATGCATTAAAAGGTTTTGTTGCTGACGCGATCGCTGAGGCGAAAGCGGCGGGCGTGTTATTGTCGGCGCATTTGAAAGCAACGATGATGAAAGTTTCTGACCCTATTATCTTTGGCGCTGTTGTTGAAACTTATTTCGCAGATGTATTTGCTACCTATGGTGAGTTATTCAAAGAATTAGGTATCAATAAAAATAATGGTTTAGGGGAAGTATACGCTAAAATTGCGGGTCATCCAAAAGAGGCGGAAGTGAAAGCTGCCATCGATGCTGCTATTGCGCAAGGTCCGGCTTTGGCGATGGTTAACTCGGATAAAGGTATTACAAACTTCCACGTTCCTTCTGACGTTATTATTGACGCATCTATGCCGGCGATGATCCGTATTGGCGGTAAAATGTGGAATAAAGATGGTCAGGAAGAAGATACGATCGCCATGGTTCCTGATCGTTCATACGCAGGTGTTTATGAAGCAACAATAGAGGACTGTAAAGCGCATGGTGCTTTAGATCCCAAGACAATGGGTTCTGTTCCAAACGTTGGTTTGATGGCTCAAAAAGCGGAAGAGTATGGTTCTCACGATAAAACTTTCCAGGCTGCGGGTAACGGTGTTATCCGTGTGGTGGACGCCGATGGTCATGTGTACATGGAACAGAACGTTGAAGAAGGGGATATTTTCCGTATGTGTCAAACAAAAGACGCACCGATCCAAGACTGGGTAAAATTAGCTGTAAATCGTGCGCGTTTGTCAGATACGCCGGCAATATTCTGGTTGGACAAAAACCGTGCGCATGACAGAGAGATCATTAAGAAGGTAGAGAAATATTTGCCTGATTTTGATACGACGGGTTTAGATATTCGAATCCTATCTCCGATTGAGGCAACTAAGTTTTCATTGGAACGTATCCGTAAAGGGGAAGATACTATTTCTGTAACAGGTAACGTACTACGTGATTATCTGACAGATTTGTTCCCTATCTTAGAGGTTGGTACCTCGGCTAAGATGTTGTCTATTGTACCATTGATGAACGGCGGTGGTTTGTTCGAAACTGGTGCTGGTGGTTCTGCTCCAAAACATGTGGAGCAATTCCTGCAAGAAGGTTACTTGCGTTGGGATTCATTAGGTGAATTTTTGGCTTTAGGAGCGTCATTGGAACATTTGTCGCAGACACAGAATAATCCAAAAGCATTGGTTTTGGCTGAAACCTTGGATGAAGCAACGGAGAAATTCCTTGCAAATGACAAGTCTCCAGCACGTCGGGTAGGTCAGATTGATAACCGTGGATCTCACTTTTATTTGACATTGTACTGGGCGCAGGCCTTGGCTGCTCAAACGAAAGATGCTGAACTGGCGAACCGTTTTGCCGCGGTAGCAAAAGAATTGACAGATAATGAAGCGAAAATTAATGATGAATTGATCGGCGCACAAGGTCAGGAACAGAACATCGGTGGTTATTACTTCCCGAATGACGAATTAGCGACGAAAGCAATGCGTCCTTCTGTGACACTAAACAATGCCATAGCGCGTATTTAAAAGTTACCTGATGTTGCGATAAAATAAGAAGAGCCCCGTTCAATGATCGGGGCTCTAATTTTTGGGTCTAGTTGTTATATGCTCTTACTTTATCGAAAGGAATAATCTATTTTAACGGATATTTTACACCTTTAAATGTCATCTTGACAGGTTGAATACGACCCTTTTTGTCAAATTTCATTTCGTCTATGCAAGTGACACGTTCATTCGCGCCTTCCTTGCCCAATGGTCTGCGATGATAAACAATGAAATATTTATCTTTATTAGGAACCTTGATGACTGAATGGTGCCCGGCACCGACGGCAACTTCCGGATCACGTTCGAGGATAGTTCCAATGCGCTCAAATGGCCCAAACGGAGAGTCGGCAATTGCATAAGCGACCTTATAGTCGGGACCTGTCCAGCCGCCCTCTGACCACATAAAGTAGTATTTGCCCTCTTTGATAAACATAAATGGGCCCTCGACATAATCCTTTGGCGTAATTTCTTTGTAAAAAGTTCCGTCATCAAAAGGAAGCAAACCCGTAAAATCCGGTTTGAGTTTGACCATATTGCAATGTTTCCAGCCGCCATAATACATATAGAATGTACCGTCTTTATCTTTAAAAACAAATTGATCTATGGGTTGCGCGCCGTTGATAATATCATTTATCAATGGTTTGCCTAGAAGATCTGTATAAGGGCCTTCAGGTTTGTCCGCTACAGCCACGCCAATTCCGCCGATTTCCCCTTCATGCACGTCGTTAGCACTAAAGAACAAATAATATTTACCGTTATTTTCAAGTACGGCTGGCGCCCACATCGCTTTTTCGGCCCATTTTACCTGGGTATTTTGGAGTACCCGCGGATGTTTTTCCCAATGTGCTAAATCCGAAGAAGAAAATGCATCAAAAAATAGTTGTTCTTCATACGGGGCAGAATAGGTCGGGAAAATCCAATATTTGTCATTATAAATAATTCCCTCGGGATCGGCATAATTACCATTTAAAACTGGATTCTTTTGCGCAATAAGTGTCGTCGCCAGAAACAAAGATGTTGTCGTAAAAAATGTCTTGATCATCGTTATGGTTTAAAGGCTTAAGATAATACTTTCTATAGGAGCATATAGCTGATAAAATATCATTTTTATGCTGATTTTTCTCAATATTTTTAAAATGTTAAAATTATGTTAAAATATGGCTGAGCTTTCGAATCTTTCCGCTTTATTTCACATATTTGTTTATGTCATTTCCAAATGGCATAAATACTTTTCATAAAATAGGTTAATAATATGGCTAAAATACCCGAAGTTCCCCAGGCTTCGGGTATTTTCTTATTCACGCTCCAACCCGAAGATCATAACTAATTTCCCATCAATATAAAAGTTTAAAGTCTGCTCGGCAATGTCAAATTGAAGCTGCTTTTGCTCCAGTACTGCAAAGAAATCATTTTCAATATTGGCTCCGTTACAGGATTTCATCGTACTGGCGAGACGCGGAAAACTGATCACATTGCCTTTAATGCCAAAATTACCCCAGAAATTATTACATCCTGTCGATCCGGCAATGGTGCCATTTTTTGCATCGAAACCGATATTGGCCTTATTACTTGAAACATCTTTACCATTTAACTGCAGTAAATTCCACTTGAATCTGGCAAGAAATGAAGCCACACTGGGTAGATCGGTGACCCTTTCTTTGGAAATAATGTCAAGTAATTCATATTGAATGCTGTCGGTGTCTTTTGCTTTCGTTTGCTTTACTTTTATACGATAACGATATTGTTCTTGGTAATCGAAACCGAGGATCGGATTAGAAATATATTCCCATTTGTTTTTTTTACTGGATTTCACCTGGAGGCAGTTCAATTTTCCCGATGTTGGATTATTTACATAATTCTCGGCAACATCCCAGATGGCAATTTCCGTGTTTTTGGTCTGGGATTTGTTGATTATTTCCGCCAGTGCATAGATTGATGTTTGTGCAGTCTGCGTTTTTTTTACCCGAATCGTGTATTCAAAGTTGGCATTGTAGTTAAACTGTTGTATTTCTGCATAGAATTTTTCCCAGTTTCTACTATTGTAATACTTTACGAGATAGGGAGGTGTACTTTCGAGCCCGGATTTAACTTTTATCCGAAACGAGCTGATTTGTGCATATAATCCGTACGGGAATAGAAATAAGGAGATAAAAAATAAGCTGGATTTCAGGGATTTCTTCATAATGGGCATTAAATATCAATAAAAACGTATCTTTAAACATGAATATTGCACGAACAAAAGTACTCTTAGTCATGGTACTTTTTCTGTCCGGCTTACGGATATATGCCCAAAATAACAAGGATTATTTTAAAACACAAGTCCCTCTAGGTGAATTGACGGATCCCGGGCTCAAAGAAGTGTCTGGTATCGTAGCCGCCCATGAGGAGGGAACGTTTTGGGTTCATAACGACAGTGGAGATAGTGCAAACATCTATTTGATCGATCGTCAAGCAAAGTTAATCAAAAGGTTTGCGCTGGAAGGAATAGATGTGGTTGATTGTGAAGATATAGACCGTGTCAAAATTGCAGATAAAAATTACCTTGTTTTAGCAGATATTGGAAATAATCTCGGGAAGCGGGTTTGGGGGTGCCTTTATGTGTTTCCTGAACCTTCAGTTGGCGATTCTTCACTGATATCAAAGAAATATATCAAAACCATATTTGTTAAATTTCCGGGACAGAAACGGTTGGATGCGGAATCTATCATGGTTGATCCAACAGATAATACCTTGTATGTGGTTTCGAAGCGCGAATTTCAATCGACTGTATATAGCGCACCAGTTTTCAGAAATAGAAAACAACAGTATTTCACGTTAAGTAAAGTGGCTGAACTCCCTTTTACTTTCGCTACAGCAGCGGCGATAGACCCTACAGGAAAAGAGCTGCTTATCAAGAATATTACAACTATTTTTTATTGGAAAAGGAAACTGGGTAGATCATGGGGCGAAACGCTTCAATCGAAACCGATTGAAGTGCCTTATTCGGTGGAACCTCAAGGGGAGGCCATCGCATTCGATAAGGATGGGGAAGGTTTTTATACTATCAGTGAGCGCCCATTCGGTTTAAAATCCTATCTTTATTACTACGAAAAAAATCCTAAATCAAATGATAAATAACAATCTTTTTTTAACGAGACAGATGGGTGCCACAGCACTGAATAGATGGAATAAAAAGAACAATCCAGTTCATTATTTCATGAATTTAAAGCAATTATTACTTTTATCAATTGCCTTATTTTGTTTTTGTATAGCCAGTAAAGCTGCGAAAGTCGATACTTTAGCTATCCGGAGTCAGCGAATGGACAAAGTTATTAAAACGGTCGTTATTCTTCCGAAGGGATACTCGGAACGTACCAGATATCCGGTGCTCTATTTACTTCATGGATACTCGGGCAATTATAGCAATTGGGTGAAGAACTCTACTGTTGCTGCCCTGGCTGACCAATATGGATATATGGTTGTTTGTCCCGATGGGGGATTTGGAAGTTGGTATTGGGATATCGAAAATGATCGAAATTATCAATACGAGACATTTATTTCCAAAGAACTGATTGATTATATAGATGGACATTACGCTACTGTTCAGGATCGAAGAGGAAGGGCGATTACAGGACTTAGCATGGGGGGACATGGAGCCTTGTCACTTGCAATTAGGCATCAGGCGCTTTATGGTGCTGCAGGCAGTACCGCCGGCGGAGTGGATTTTAGACCCTTTCCTCTAAACTGGGAAATTAAGGATCGTATCGGGAATTACGCCGATTCGCCCCGGGCCTGGGATGATCGCGTGGTGATCAATATGATTCCCAAATTAGTGAACAATCAACTTCGTCTGATTATTGATTGTGGAAAGGAAGATTTTTTCTATCCTGTTAATATTGCACTTCACGATAAACTCATGTACCACAACATTAATCATACCTTTGTTACAAGTGAAGGAGGGCATAACTGGGCGTATTGGTCACGCTCCATTATCTATCAAATGGCCTTTTTTAATGATTTTTTCAGTCAGCCAGAAAAAAAATAAAAAGAAAAATAGATAAATATTTGGCTTAAATGAATAAAATACTATTTTTGTTTCTAGAAGATCTTGACTAACAAATTATAAACTTATTATTAAGCCTTACGAATTGTAAGGCTTTTTTATTATTTTCAACAAATTTTTGAATTCAGTCTGCTATGCTTAAACCTATAAAGGTTGTTTTTTATTTTTCTTCTATTTTGTTTTGCGCACAGCAATCCTATGGTCAACAATCTAAATCTATATCAGGATTTATCAGAGATAGTATCAGTGGTGAAAACATCATCGGTGCTTTGGTCCGTAATGAAGCCGAAAAAAGATCTACGGCTTCCAATAAATATGGATTCTTTAGTTTATCCTTACGTGGACAGGATACTTTTCTGGAGGTTTCTTCCATGGGATACCGAACAAAAGTTTTGCCCGTTCAGATGGGAAAGGACTCCACTTATATTGTGCAACTGGTGCCGGAAGAAAGCCAATTGGCTGAGGTTGTTGTCACCGGGAATCGGAGAAAATCAATCAAAGACCTGACGCCGGGTCTGACACAGTTTAGCCCGAAGGAGATTGAAAAAGTGCCTGTATTGTTTGGTGAGAAAGATATTTTAAAGACGATTCAATTGTTTCCGGGGGTGACTAGCGGCGGAGAAGGAAGTAGTAACTTTTATGTTCGTGGAGGGGGAGGGGACCAAAATCTGATCTTGTTGGATGAGGCTCCGGTTTACAACAGTTCGCATCTTTTTGGTTTCTTTTCAACATTTAATTCGGATGCCATCAAAGATGTCAATTTTTATAAGGGCGGTGTGCCGGCGCAGTATGGTGGCAAAATCTCCTCAGTCATGGAGATAACAACACTGGACGGGAATAATCAGCATTTTAATGTGGAAGGAGGATTAGGGCTGATCGCGTCGCGACTTAAGGTGGAGGGCCCTATAGAGAAAGGAAAAAGCTCTTTTATGATCTCTGGCAGACGTACCTACGCTGATTTATTCCTGAAACTTTCCAGCGATGAAAATATAAAAAAGAGTGCTTTATTTTTCTATGATCTCAATGCCAAGCTAAATTATCGGATCGACGATAAAAATACCCTTTACTTATCGGGATATTTTGGTAAAGATGCAATGGCCTATCATGATTTATTTGATTTCAATTGGGGAAATGCGACGGGAACCATGCGTTGGAATCACGTGTGGAGCAATCGCTTGTTTAGTAATACTACACTGATATTCAGTAAATTTAATTATCAAGTGAAGATTGAAGACGACAATAACTTTAAGATTCGTTCCGATATATTCAACTATAATTTTAAACAGGATTTTCAGTACAGCCTTTCGGACCGTCACAATTTAAAATTTGGTCTGCAGGCAGCGTTACAGGAAATCCGCCCGGCAAGTATTGAAGCCGGAGAAGATTCTAAGGTAAATTCATTGCGTATTCAGCATCGCAAGGGGCTGGACATTGCTGCTTATATCTCTGATGACTGGTCGATAAATGATAAGCTTAAATTGAATTACGGTGTTAGAGCAACGGCCTATGCAACTTTAGGACCCGGTACCTTCTATACATTTGACAATGCCGGAGAAGCCGTCGATTCCACTTATGTTGGGCGTGGGGAAATGGGAAAAAAATATATCTATCTGGAACCTCGTATTTCCCTTAACTACGCCTTGAATGAATCGGCAACATTCAAAGCTTCGTATAATACGAATGTTCAGTATTTACATCAGCTGAGCAATACAACAAGTAGTCTGCCGACAGATCAATATGTATTGAGCAATAATACCATCAAGCCACAGTTGTCCAACCAGTATTCGCTGGGTTATTTCAGAAATTTCATGTCCAATCGATATGAATTTTCTGTAGAAGGTTATTACAGGGATCTTAAAAATCAGATTGACTATAGAAATGGGGCCGATCTTCAGGCCAATGAACTTTTGGACGGGGAGCTCTTATTTGGAAAAGGCAGGGCGTATGGTGTCGAGTGGTTTATAAAGAAACGACTGGGGCGGTTGAATGGATGGATCAGCTATACACTATCCAAAAGTGAAAGACAGTTTGAACAGATCAATGATGGGCAATGGTTTAACGCGCGTCAGGATAAAACTCATAACATCGCTGTCGTGGCACAGTATCAATTGAATCCCAAATGGAATCTAAGTGCAAACTTTGTCTATTATACCGGTGATGCCGTAACAATGCCTGCCGGAAAATATTTTGTTGACGATAGGACGATCTTCTACTATGATAAGCGAAATGGCCAACGCATGCCTGCATATCATCGTTTAGACCTTGCAGCGACCTATGATATCAAACGTACAAAAAATACTTATTCCAGTTTATCTTTCGGGATTTATAACGCCTATAATCGCAAAAACGCTTATTTGATTGATTTTAGGGAGAAAGAAGGTCAATCCAATATAACCGAAATTTATAGGATTGCATTATTTGGCACGATACCGTCAGTCACCTGGAACTTTAAATTTTAGCACAACATGAGAAAGATATTGGCATTAATAGCCTTAACCTGGATAACCTTGGTCAGTTGTGAAGATAAAATTGACCTTAACCTGCCTGAAAATACGGGGCAGATTGTAATTACGGCAGACCTGATGGTGTCTGACCAACAACATGAGATCAGCATACAAAAAGTAGTCGGTCTAAAGGAATCCATGTTGGCTCCCATAACAGACGCGGAAGTCTCCGTAAGAAGCCTGCAAAATAATCGGATTTATACCTTTTCGCCAGGTGCAAATGGCGTGTATACCAATAAGACATTGCGATTACAGGAAAAGGCTAGTTATCAACTGTATGTAAAGACGGCCGACGGAAAGGAAATTGAAGGAACTTCGACGGTGCCGAGCTATGTTGATGTTGATTCGATCGGTCTATCGGAGCGCATCATATTTACAGATACCATTTATTACCCAACATTGGTATTTAATGATCCACCCGAGAAGGGGAATTATTATAAGTATAAGATGTCCGTAAACGGAGGAGAATTACGCTTTATCGATGTATTTAATGATAAGTATAATAATGGGCTACAAGTACAACATGATATTATCGACCGCGACAGAGACCTTAAGATCGGAGATCGGGTACGGGTTTTGCGTCAGTGTATTGATCTGGGCGCATATACCTATTGGAATAGCTTCCAGATGATTAATCCCGGAGCAGCATCGCCCTCTAATCCGATTTCGAATCTGTCTAATAATGTTTTGGGATACTTTAGTGTGAGTGTCGGAAAGTATTATGAATCTGAAGTGGTCTTGTCAAGAAGTAGACCTTAACGCCTACTCTAGCTTTGCTATTTGATATTGATTTGCCTGTAGAAATTCGATCGTTTTAGGTAAAGCATATTCAACACGGGGAATGGCTTTGATATTGTCATGAAAAATAATAATAGAACCATTTTGAATATTAGGAAGTACGTTTTGAAGACATTTTTCGGGACTTAGGTTTTGATCGAAGTCTCCAGACATGATATCCCACATTACTACACGATAATTTCTATATAACTTTTTAAGCTGTGATTTTGTTGCTTTGGCATAAGGTGGCCGAAAGAGATCGGTTTGCGTTAGCTCCTGACATTGAGTTACATTGTCGATGTAGATCTCATCATTTGTATCCCAGCCTTTGAGGTGATTGTAGGTGTGATTACCTACTTGATGTCCTTCTTGTAAAATTCGTTGGAACAAATGTGGATTTTTTTTAATATTTTCACCAACACAAAAAAATGTTGCCTTGACCTGATATTTTTTTAGGATATCGAGTATAAAAGGTGTAATTTCAGGAATTGGACCATCATCAAACGTGAGATAGACTTTTTTTTCCGACCTCGGCATATGCCAGATCGATCTGGGATAAAGCCAACGCAGGAAAAAAGGGGATTTGACAAAATACATAACCGATAAATGAAGTTCAAATCTATAAAAATTGTATGGTTCTACATATGAACATGAAAAGATTTTATTATTCTGCAGTAATATTTACTGGTTTTTTTCTGGGAACGAACAACCTGATCCAAGCCCAGCAGGTCGTTGGGGTAGCAGAGGCTATACGCATGACATTGGAACGTAATGTCCAAATAAAGCAAGCTGAGTTGAGCAAAGATCTCGCTGCTCAGGACTTATTTCAAGCAAAAAGTAATTTATTACCAGACTTAGGTGCTTCTGTTGATCAAAATTTCCGTTACGGCTTTGCCTTCGATTTGACTTCGGCGCAAATTGTCAACAATGCTTGGACCAGAACAACCAATGGATCCATAGGATCCCAAGTGAACATATTTCAAGGTTTTCAACAGGTCAATCAGATAAAGGCTAATAAATTGAAGCTGGAGTCTGCTGCTACACAGGTGGATAAGATTAAAAATGACCTTGTTTTAAATGTCTTAGTGAATTATTTGGAAGCGATTACAAATCATGAGTTGATGGTGGCTAGTGAGGATCAGATTACCTTATCGAAACAACAATTTTTGTTAGATTCTATTCAATTTTCGGTTGGGAATAAGACTATCGCTGATCTCGCAAAATCAAAGAATCAGGTTGCTTCAAACGAATTGAATAAAGTCAATTTAAAGAATTCATATGAAATGTCACTGTTAACTTTGAAACAATTGATGGAAATGCCTTCTGAAACTGTTATTTCTCTCGAACGTCCAAGTTTAGAAGCTGTCTTGGTAAACGCAGAAGATAAAAATGCCATGGATGTATATCAAAAAGCATTAACGAGACAACCAGATATCCATAAATCTGCTCTGGATAAGGATGCAGCATTAAAACAAATTGATATCGCCAAAGGGGGGTATTATCCAGCACTCAATTTGAGTGTGAGCTATGGTACAAATTATTCTTCGGCAACAACTAGGCAAACAGATCCATTAGATATCAAAACGAGATATCGTGTGCCTTTTAGCACACAAATATCGGAAAACAAATCATTTTTTACCGGTTTATCACTTACTGTTCCAATTTTTTCCAAAAACCAGAATAAGGTCAATGTTGCAAAAGCTAAGATTGGCTTAAAACAGGCTGAAGCAGCAGAACAATTGGCAAAAAACAATTTGAATAAAGCTGTTAACCAAGCAGTATTGGACGTCAATGCCGCCAAGCAAAAATACACTTCGGCAACTGCAGCATTCGAAAGTGCTGAAACGGCTTACAAAGCAACCAAAGAACGATACGATATCGGTATGGCAAATTCGTTGGAACTATTCACCGCACAGACCGAACGTAATAAAGCTGAATTTGATTTAATTCAAGCAAAATATAACGTAATATTCAGATCTAAGATTATTGATTATTACTTGGGAAATCCAATTCAATTCGACAACAATTAACCTATTTGATTAACAAAGGCAATGGCAAAGAAAAAACGTAGTGTAGTAAAGATTCTATTAATAGTAGTAGCGCTTCTGGCAATTTTTGTTTTTATCGGCTTTAAGGCCGGCTGGTTTGGGAAAGGGGATATTACCAAAGTCGCTGTAGATGTGGTGAAAGAAATGGATGTAGATGAATTGGTGTCTGCTAGTGGAAAAATACAACCGGAAATAGAAGTTAAGCTGAGCTCAGAGGTTTCGGGTGAGGTTGTTGAGTTAAATATCAAGGAAGGCGACTTTGTAAAAAAAGGGCAGGTACTCTGTCGGATCAAACCCGATATCCTACAGTCCGGCTATGATCGCTCTGTAGCTGCGATGAATTCGCAGCGTGCCAATCTAGCGGCTGCACAACAACAACTAAAACAACAGGAGGAGAATTTCAAAAATGTAGCAGCAACTTACAAGAGAAACCAGGAGCTTTTTGAAAAACGGGTTATTTCCGCAGCTGAAATGGATAAGAGTTCTTCTGAATACTTTTCGACTCTTGCTGCCATTCAGGCACAAAGGGAGACTGTCCGGTCGACCAGATATGGTATCGATCAATCTCAAGCCTCTGTCAAAGAAGCCCAAGATAATCTGAATAGGACAACCATTTACGCTCCTACAGATGGTATTATCTCTTTATTATCCATTGAACAGGGAGAGCGTGTCGTTGGAACGGCACAGATGGCGGGTACTGAAATTATGCGTATTGCCAATATGTCTTCGATGGAGGTAAATGTGGATGTCAACGAGAATGACATCAATAACGTGAGAGTGGGAAATCAAGCCGAAATCGAAGTGGATGCTTTTCAAGATAGAAAATTCAAAGGTATTGTTACAGAAATCGCAAGTTCATCCAAAAATATAGCAACGACGACTGCTGCAACATCCTCTACTGATCAAGTCACAAATTTTAATGTAAAGGTTCGCATTAGCGCAGAGTCTTATCAAGATTTGGTTAAAGAAAACGTCGCTTCTCCTTTTAAGCCGGGCTTATCTGCTACTGTACAGATTTTCACAAAACATGCGAAAGGTCTGGTCGTGCCCATACAGTCTGTTACTGTAAGATCCGATGATAAAGATTCGACCAGTACAAATAAGAAAATACAAGAATACGTATTTATCTTAAACGGTGAAGCTGTCAAGCAAGTGCCAATTAAAACGGGGATTCAAGATGATAAAAATATTATTATCCTCACGGGGCTGAAAAAGGGAGATCAGGTTGTTTCTCGACCATTTGACGCTATTTCCAAAACTTTAAAAGATGGAAGTAAAGTGGAAAAGGTAGATAAATCGGCACTATAAAATTGTAACGGTATTAATATTTAACAAAGGGAGGTGTTTTTTAAACATCTCCCTTTTTATTTTCCTTCTAATTTATTAAGTTTATAAAACCAAACCATTAACGGCTTATGAAAAGGCTATGGACTTATTTGAGATTTAATAAAACAGAGCAAAATGGTTTTTTTGTTATATTGGTGATAATCATTTTGTTTAGTATTGTGTATTCTTTGGTTCGTCGGAACGATAAAAAGGATCCAATAGCGCATCAGGTGCGGGTTTTTGAACAGTCCTTTCATGACTCAACCGGTCTTGTTGATTATCCAAATAAGAAATTTTCTGGTGCTGATGTTGATTCGGAAGAGAAAGTTGTTGCAGTACAACCGGGAGCCGAAAGTAAAAAAGAGGGGACGAAGCTATTCTATTTTGACCCCAATAATCTACCTACGGATGATTGGCAGAAACTTGGACTGTCTGCCAAGCAAATTGCAGTGATCAAGAATTACGAAAGAAAAGGCGGTCGTTTTAAAGAGAAAAGCGATGTCAAAAAGATGTACTCGATCAATGAAAAACTGTATAGCAAACTTGAACCATATATTAGTATAAAAAAGGAAATCGCAACAGCAAGTAGAACAGATAAAACGACTTTATTGTATGATAAATTTGAAACCAGTAAAGCTGAACAAATAGATATCAATATCTGTGATACAAACGCATTGATGAGTTTGAAGGGGATCGGGGCAATCCTTGCTAAGCGTATATTAAAATATAAGGAAGTACTTGGCGGTTTTTGTCGTATAGAGCAATTGAAAGAAGTGTATGGTGTTACTTCCGAAACATACGACCTGATTAAGGATAACGTTATGGTGTCTAATTTAGAAGGAATCAAAAAAATCAATATTAACCAGATTGATGCGAATTCATTGGGCAAACATCCGTATCTTAGCCCAAAGGATGCGAAATTAATAGTCAATTACCGTGATCAACATGGTAATTATACGAATATAGAGGATCTTACCAAGATAGGTACACTTTCAGATCTTGCTATTGCTAAAATCGCACCGTATTTAATATTTGAGAATGATTCAAGATAAATTGAAATTGGAAATCCGGGATATAGTGGATTTTCCTAAACCGGGTATTGTCTTTAAAGATATTACCCCCTTGTTGAAAGATGCTGCGCTATGCAATGAAATGATTGACGCGATTATTGACCAACTTCAAGGAATAGAAATTGATGCCATTGCGGGTATTGAAAGCCGCGGATTTCTTTTTGGATTTTTACTGGCCAACCGATTGGGCTTGCCCTTTATTCCGATCCGTAAACAAGGAAAATTACCTTTTAAAACGATTGCTGAATCTTATGCTCTGGAATATGGTCAGGCGACCATTGAGATTCATGAAGATGCCTTTGAGCAGGGGAGTCGTATTTTGATCCATGATGATCTTTTGGCAACAGGGGGAACTGTTGTGGCGGCGAGTAAGCTTATTGAAAAATTGGGCGGAGTGATCGCGGCCTATAGCTTTATTATCTCATTGGACTTTCTCAAAGCAAAAGGCCGGTTATCTCGCTTTAGTGATACAATCTGTTCACTAGTGAGCTATTAATACAGAATATAACTGTTGATTTAGACGATATCACATGATACTCTTCGCAAATGCTAAAATAAATATTGGACTACAAGTGATCGCCAAGCGGACAGACGGTTACCATGAATTGAATAGTGTATTCTATCCGCTACCGCTCTATGACATCATAGAGCTGTTGGAGACAGATAAGGAACAATCTACATTGACAGTTCAGGGGGAACGTATCCCCGGAGATCAGGCCGATAATCTTTGCTTACGGGCTCATGCGCTGTTAAAAAAAGAATTTGATATTCCTTCTGTCACGATTGATTTAATCAAACAGATTCCGATCGGAGCTGGGCTTGGAGGAGGATCTGCAGATGCGTCTTTTGTCTTGAAAGGGCTTAATGAGTTGTTTAAATTAAACTTAACAGACCTACAATTAAAAGAATATGCAGCACAATTAGGAGCGGATTGCCCATTCTTTATTGGAAATACGCCTGTATTTGCGACTGGAATCGGGACAGATTTTAAGACGGTATCGCTTGATCTAAGTGAATATTATATCGCGGTTATCATGCCCGATATTCATGTCTCAACTGCTGAGGCGTACAAAGGTGTGAAACCAAAGGCTTCGGATGTCAACCTGGAGGAAGCCATCCGTTTACCCATTCAGGAGTGGAAGTTCCTGATTCGAAATGATTTTGAAGATAATATTTTTGATAACCATCCTTTATTGAAAGAGATTAAAGAAGCACTGTATCAGAAAGGGGCGATATATGCCTCCATGTCCGGCTCCGGTGCTGCCATTTATGGTATTTTCTGGAAAAAAACAGATCTAAGTGAGTTTTCCCGCTATGGAAAAATTTATTATCCTGTTGCGCTAACTCAATAATATCATTTTAAAGAAAAATAAGCCATACCTAGCGAAATGTATGGCTTATTACTTTTCAGCTAGATGCTATTAATATTCTTCTTCTACCTTATAGTCTAATAATTCACGAGCTTCTTTAAGAACTTTTTCTTTTCTGTCTTTGTTGAGTCCTAGAAAATCTAGATTTTTAGGAACACTTACAATATCTTTTACGAGGATCACCTGATTTTTTAATAGCTGCTGTTCCTCCAGGTCCGAAAGCGTTGTCAAACAGGTGACAGGGTAAAAGACCGCCTTATCGACTCTTCTTTTGATGCTATTTTCCTTCGGATAATCCCAGGACAGCAGATTGATGCCATAATATTTCGCAAAATTAATGGAATCTGTTGTGAAATAGGCGTTCGTAATCAACCAGCCTTCCTGAAATTGTAATTTTTTACCGAAAAACTCGTAATCAATCCCGCTGATATCTTTAAATCTTGACAGGTAATACATTGCTGTGGTGACGGAAATCTTAGCATCAATATCATTTCTAAATTTACATTCTGCTGTCATTAATTTACCGTCCTTATAAGCGACGACATCCAACTCGTGGCAAACGGCATGCCCCTGCACCGTCTGTCCGGTGGTGCTTTCGTAACCGATTGAACGAAGCAGATGTGCAATATATTTTTCAAAATAAAACCCCTCTGGCCCCAGATCGCGTAGCGCTTGCTTTAGGCTGTAGCGTGCAGCAAATGAGTTACGAACTGTTTTCAGCGTATCGAAGGCCAGTTGATACAACTCCCTCGTAGAAATACCATCATATATCTCACTGATAACACGAGCGTATACTTGGTTTACCTGCTCCATATTTGCTCCCGAACGGGAAAGCGAATGCTTTAAGGCCTCACCGTTAAAAGGCACTAATTCACCAGAATATTTTTTGACTTGCATGGACATTGAATTTGATAAATGCGAATATAAGCGATGTGATCGGAGAAATCACATAAAAAACTATTATTCTATATTTAAACTTTTTTGGTTCATCATTTGTTTACATTAAGAAACAAATACTTAAATAAATACAGATAATTATGAGTAACCTATTGACATTTGCATTTGACAAGATTAAAGCTAAGATAAAGGATGACTGTATCGAAGAGAATATCGGAGCTTCCGAACGTGTATTATCCGTAATCGCCGGTGGCTTTATTTTGGGATTGGGTGTTAAAAAGCTTTTTAAATCACCACTGACGGGGCTTTCGGGTTTGACACTCGGTGGTACACTAATTTATCGTGGCGTGACGGGGCATTGTGACGTAAAAAAAATGCTGGAAGAGAAGGATGTTAAAAAGGTGGAAGTAATCGAACATCGTTATTTTGTCAAGTAGCAATGAACATGGATGCACCTTTGTTACAGCTCAACGATAGCAGGAATGCCAGATATGAAGGAAAAAACCGGAGTCGAAAAGAGCATTTCGAACTCCGGTTTTTCCGGTCTGATGAATTAATCAGCTATTATACGTTAAAACGGAAGTGCATAATGTCCCCATCCTGCACAATATAAGTTTTTCCCTCTACGGCTAATTTTCCGGCCTCTTTTACAGCACTTTCTGAACCTAAAGTAACAAAGTCGTCGTATTTGATCACCTCAGCGCGAATAAATCCTTTCTCGAAGTCCGTGTGAATAACACCCGCTGCCTGAGGGGCGGTAAAACCGTTTTCAATCGTCCAAGCGCGTACTTCCTGAACACCCGCAGTAAAGTAGGTAGCTAAATTCAATAGGGAATAGGCCGCTCTAATCAATTTGTGGACACCGGATTCTTCCAGACCAAGATCATCCAAAAACATCTTGCGTTCTTCATAGCTTTCTAATTGCGCAATTTCGGATTCAATTTGCGCTGAAATAATCAGGACTTCGGCTTTTTCATCTTTGACCGCTTCTTTTACACGCTCCACATAAGCATTGCCTGTATTGACAGATCCTTCGTCGACATTACATACATACAGTACAGGTTTCGCTGTTAATAAAGCCAAGTCTTGAATAAATTCAAAATCTTCGGCTTCAATCGGAGCTGTACGGGCTGATTTACCTGATTCCAAATGTTCTTTGATAACGGAAAGTATATCAAAAGTCTTTTTTGCATCTTTATCTCCACCCGTTTTTGCCATTTTCTCCACTTTTTGGATACGTTTTACCACGGTATCCAAATCCTTTAGCTGCAATTCTGTATCGATGATTTCTTTATCTCTGATCGGATCTACAGAACCATCCACATGGATGACATTTCCATCATCAAAACATCTCAAAACGTGAATGATCGCATTGGTGGTACGAATATTTCCTAAGAACTGGTTCCCTAATCCTTCTCCTTTTGACGCTCCCTTAACCAATCCCGCGATATCGACGATTTCAATGGTGTTGGGAACGATTCGTTGTGGATTGACTAACTCAGCTAATTTATTTAGACGGGCATCCGGTACGGTAATTACCCCAACATTTGGTTCAATTGTACAAAATGGAAAGTTTGCTGCCTGTGCTTTCGCATTCGACAGACAGTTAAATAATGTTGATTTACCAACGTTTGGTAAACCTACGATACCGCATTGTAAAGCCATATATAGTGCAAATTTTTGAAATTGCACAAAGATAGAAAATTCACTGTAATTTTTAACTATCTTGTGGTATGCTTCAGTGGTACAAAATTGATGACGCCCAATTTTTAAAGGATAAGGGGATAACCGAGCATAAGCTTGGCGGGAAAACAATTTGTCTGACTTGGTTTGAAGAGCAATTGCATGCCTTTTCCAGAAAATGTCCGCATGCGGGAGCTCCTTTAAAAAATGGCTGGTGTGAGCGGGGCAAAGTAATCTGTCCGTTTCATCGGCATGAATTTGATCTCGTGACGGGAAAAGGGTCCCCTGCTCAACATGACTTTATTCATATTTATCCCACTAAAGAGGAGGACGGTGCCTATTTTGTAGGCATTGAGAAAGGTTTTTGGCAAAATTTTCTCGCTTCTAAAAGTAACTAAAGTATCATATCTCCCGATGTAATCGCATATCTAAGCAGTAAATAAGTATATTTGCTTTCGAAAACAAATTAAAAACATGCAGGGGAAAAAGATTGGTATAATAGGTAGCGGGAGCTGGGCGACGGCGATGATCAAGATGCTATGCGAAAATGACCAAGACAAACATATTTTTTGGTGGATTAGAAAAGAGGAAGATGCAGAATATATTCAAAAGTTTAAACACAACCCGACCTATTTGAGTGGCGTTGCTGTCGATTTGAGTATTACCAGCATTGATACCAATGCAAAAAATGTAGTTGCCAATTCAGATATTGTTATTTTAAATACGCCGGCAGCCTATTTAAAAGATGCATTGAGTGGTATCACCAAGGAAGATTTCAAAGATAAAATAGTAGTATCAGCCATCAAAGGGATTATTCCTAAGGATAACTTGATTATCGGTGAATTTTTGGAACAGCGCTATGACATCGATATAAGGCAGATCTGTGTGGTAGGTGGTCCTTGTCATGCCGAAGAAGTGGCGCTGGGCAAGCTGTCTTACCTGACATTTGGTTGCAAAAATCTTGATAATGCTGCCTTGGTTGCTTCGCTTTTATCTTCTCGGGTTATAAAAACGATCCTTTCGGAAGATATTATAGGAATAGAGTTTGGAGCGGTATTAAAGAATATTTATGCTCTTGCAGGCGGTATATGCCATGGCTTGGGCTATGGCGATAACTTTCAGGCGGTACTGGTTTCCAATGCCATTCGGGAGATGCGCCGGTTTGTCGCTAAAGTAGATGGGGACACATCCCGGGATGTCAATACCTCTGCTTACTTGGGCGACTTGTTGGTCACAGCATATTCACAATTCAGCCGCAACAGAACATTTGGGAATATGATCGGAAAAGGATATAGTGTGCAATCTGCCCAACTCGAAATGAACATGGTGGCTGAAGGTTATTATGCTTCGGCCTGCATTCAGGAATATGCGGAGAAGTATGCTGTTGAGTTACCTATTTGTGATGCCGTATACCAGATTTTATATGCACATCAACCTGCATCCAAAATTATTCAAGCTTTGAGTGAAAAATTAACTTAAACGTAGCGATAAAGTCGATGATAACAAAAGAAGCAATTGCTTTAGCTTATAAAGAAATTCAAGATGAAATATGCCAGGCGCTGGAGCGGCTGGATGGTTCGGCCCGATTTGAGGAAGAACTATGGGAAAGAGAAGGTGGTGGTGGCGGCCGTACGCGGATTATTCAGAACGGAAACATCCTGGAAAAAGGTGGAGTTAACTTTTCTGCCGTGCATGGTAAACTGCCGGAGAGTATAAAGAAGGCTTTTGGTGTAGATGAAGATGATTTCTTTGCCACCGGAGTTTCCATTGTTATTCATCCTAATAATCCATGGGTACCAATTATTCATATGAATATCCGGTATTTTGAATTGAACGAGGAGATGCGTTGGTTTGGAGGGGGGATAGACCTGACACCGCATTATGTGAATGAAGCGGACGCCCGGTTTTTTCATCAGCAATTGAAATCGGTCTGTGATATGCATAATCCGGACTTTTACAATGAATTTAAAAAATGGGCCGATGACTATTTTTTCATTCGCCATCGACAGGAAACACGTGGAATAGGTGGCGTTTTCTACGATAAGCTAAATACGGCCAAGACTGGAATGCCTATGGAAGATATCTTTGCATTTTCCTGTGATTTAGGCCGTAGCTTTGCGCCGACCTATACTGCGCTGGTCGAAAAAAATAGAAGTAAAACATATAATGAGGCGCAGAAAAATTGGCAATTGATCCGCCGCGGGCGTTACGTTGAGTTTAATTTAGTCTGGGATTCTGGTACTAAATTTGGGCTCGAAACAAATGGCCGCATAGAGTCCATATTGATGAGTCTACCTGCCCAGGCCAATTGGGTATATGACCATCGACCTGAAGAAGGCTCCGAAGAAGCCAAGACCTTATCCTTATTGCGAAAAGGAATTAACTGGATTTCATAAAATCGAAAAAAAATTACATGGTTTCATACCAAAAATTTACATTAGAAAATGGACTTCGTGTATTAGTGCACGAAGATCACAACACGGCAATGGCCTGTGTGAATATATTATACGATGTAGGCGCGCGCGATGAGTCTCCGGAACAGACGGGATTTGCCCACTTGTTTGAGCATCTCATGTTTGGTGGTAGCGTCAATATCCCTAATTTTGATACAGAGCTGCAGAAGGTCGGGGGAGAGAATAATGCCTTCACCAGCAATGATATCACCAATTATTATATTACGTTGCCTTCTTCCAATTTGGAGACTGCACTGTGGCTAGAATCCGATCGTATGCTAAGTCTGGCATTCTCACCACAGAGTCTTGAAGTGCAGCGAAATGTGGTAAGCGAAGAATTTAAACAACGCTATCTCAACCAGCCTTATGGTGATGCCTGGCTCAAGCTGCGGCCTCTGGCTTATAAGGTGCATCCGTACCGTTGGGCTACCATTGGAAAAGAACTAAAACATATCGAAGATGCAACCATGGCAGATGTCAAGGCCTTCTTTAAATTACACTATAATCCACAGAGTGCGATTATGGTGATTTCGGGAGATGTTTATTATGATGAAGTAAAATCTCTGGTTGAAAAATGGTTTGCTGATATCGAACCCGGTCAAAAATATCATCGCCAGTTGCCACAGGAGCCTGTACAACAGGAATTAAGAAGGGAGACTGCTTTTGCTCCGGTACCCTTAGATGCGCTCTATATGGCTTTTCATGGTCCAGCACGATTGGAAGAAGGCTATTTTGCCATGGATTTACTTTCGGATATCCTGTCCAGAGGCTCTTCATCGAGACTGTATCGCAGACTGGTGAAAGGGGAGCAGGTTTTTAGCGAATTAAATGCCTATGTCATGGGTAGTATTGACAATAACTTGTTTGTGATCGAAGGTAAACCATCCGAAGGAATAACACTGGAAGAAGCGGAACGTGCCATATGGGGAGAACTCGATTTATTGAAAAAAGAATTGGTGTCTGAGACGGAACTGGAAAAAGTAAAAAATAAAATCGAGTCGACAAATGTGTTTGCTGAGTTGTCCATCTTGGATAAGGCAATGAATTTGGCGTTCCATGAATTGCTCGGTGACGCCAATGGTATCAATACAGAAGTATCAAGATATCTGGCTGTAACGGCTGAGGAAGTGCAGCGACAAGCAAGAGCTATTTTTAACCCTGAAAACGCATCAATATTAATGTATAAAGCACAAGAGGAGGAGATACGTCATGTTGGATAGAACAAAAGCGCCCGAATTCCGGGAAATCGCTCATATAAGCTTGAAGGAACCGGTCAAAAAACAGTTTGCAAATGGCTTACCTGTATATGTGTTTCATTCCCCTGAACAAGAGCTTGTCCGTATTGAATGGATTTTTGAGAATAAGTATCTAGATGAACAAAATGAAAATCCGCTACTAAATAGTGCATTATGTGCATTGCTCAAAGAGGGGACAACAACGATGTCAAGTGCGGAGATTGCTGATAAGGTCGATTTTTATGGTGCATTTCTTGTTCCCGAATATTCTTTTGACGTGACGTCTTTGTCGTTATATACGTTGAATCGACATAGCAAAGTATTGTTGCCGTTAGTAAAAGATATTTTAACGGAAGCATCGATTCCGCAGGAGGAGCTTAATACTTACCTTCGTAATAATAAGCAAAAGTTCCAGGTATCCATTCAAAAAAATGATTACCTGGCGCGACGCAAGTTCTACAACCTGATCTTCGGTGAAAATAATCGTTATGGACGTACACCAAAACTTGACGATTATGACGCCATTAACCGTGAGCAATTGACGACACTGTATCGTAAAGAAATCGCACCTAATAATTGTACTTTGATTGTTTCAGGCAATGTTTCTAATGACCTCATCAACGAGCTGGAGCAGATCTTTGGCTTTGAGTGGCAAAGGCCTGAGGCAGCAGCTCTTGCTGGGAGTCCCATATTAACTCAACAGTCAAAAGGTTTAGCTTACGAAGAAAAGGAAAATGCGCTACAATCGGCTATTCGTTTGGGGAGTCAGACAATTTCGAGAACGCATCCGGATTACCCAGCACTACAGTTTGTTAATACACTGTTAGGCGGTTTTTTTGGTTCAAGGCTGATGCGCAATATACGCGAGGAAAAAGGTTATACCTATAGTATCGGATCGGCTGTGGCCACGTTAAAACATACCGGTTTCTTAACCATTGCCACAGAAGTGGGGGTAGATGTAACCAATGCAACCTTAGCCGAGATAGAAAAGGAGATTAATCTGCTGAAGACCACACTGGCTTCGGAAGAGGAAGTTGATTTGGTGAAAACGTATATGGAGGGATCACTATTGGGATCATTGGAGAGTATATTTTCTCATGCTGATAAATTCAAAAGTGTTTTGTTGAACGACATGAGCCTAACGTATTATTCTTATTACATGGAGCAAATTAAAAATATGACACCCGAAAAAGTTCGTGATATTGCTGACAAATACCTTGATTTTGAGCAAATGGTAAAGGTTGTTGTGGGTAGATTCAATCAATTCGAACCGATTCATCAAGCGGTTGTAAATTAAATTTCACAGACTGCAAAAATCAAATCCAACTTTGTATTTTTGGTTTTTGTTAAAAAAAGCATACGATCCAGCATGGAATTAAAATTAAAAAGACCATTGGTATTTTTCGATTTGGAGACGACAGGAGTTAATGTTGCGACCGATCGGATTGTTGAAGTATCATTTTTGAAAGTGATGCCCAGTGGTGAGGAAACAGTATATACGAAGAAAATTAATCCAGAAAGACCGATTCCTGCGGAATCAACTTTTTTTCATGGCATTCGCGACGAAGACATTAAAGATGCACCAACATTTAAAGCAATTGCAGTAGAATTGGCTGCTTTTATTGGCGAGTCGGACCTGGCTGGATATAATTCAAATAAGTTTGACGTGCCCATGCTCATGGAAGAGTTTTTACGTGCAGGCGTAGATTTTTCTTTGGAGGGACGTGCCTTTGTTGATGTACAGAACATCTTCCATCAAATGGAACAACGTACGTTAAAGGCAGCCTATAAGTTCTATTGTGATGAGAACTTAGAAAATGCGCATACCGCCGAAGCAGATGTGCGCGCTACCTATGAAGTGTTGAAAGCGCAGCTGACCAAATATGAGGGGGCTGCGTTCGAAGACCGTCATGGTGTGGTTTCATATCCCGTCGTCAATGATGTGGCTGCATTACATGAGTTTACCAACTTAAGTAAGCCTGTGGATTTTGCAGGACGTATTGTATATAACGAAGACGGATTGGAAACCATTAATTTTGGTAAACACAAAGGTAAGGCCATTGTGGACGTATTTGAGCAGGAACCTAGTTATTATGCCTGGATGCAGAATGGTGATTTCCCTTTATATACCAAAAAAGTACTGGAAAATATCTGGATAAGATATAAGAAAGAAAAAAGTGAGCAAAAAGCGAAAGCGGCATCTACTCATTCGGTAGAGGATAAAAAAACTGCTAAAAAGGAGTTCAATCAGCAAAAAGAAGAGGCACCTCAAAGTATCTCACTGGACATGCTGAAAGGATTGCAAGATAAATTTAAAAAATAACTTTATTAATAGCTTAGAAAAAGGATTATGGAATTCAAACAAGAAGTGGAGCATGTACAATGTTTGATTATTGGTTCAGGTCCGGCGGGATATACTGCAGCAATTTATGCAGCTCGTGCGGATATGAAGCCAGTAGTTTATACAGGTATTGTACCGGGGGGACAGTTGACACAAACAACAGAAGTGGACAATTTTCCGGGATACCCAAAAGGGATTACCGGTCCAGTTATGATGGAAGATTTACGGGAGCAAGCTGAACGCTTTGGAACTTCCGTGCGCTTTGGTTATGTGACAAAAGTGGACTTCACAGGCGATGTACATCGTGTAGAAATAGACGGAACAGTACAAGTTACAGCAGACACCGTGATCATTGCTACAGGAGCGACAGCAAAGTGGCTGGGCCTGGAATCTGAACAGAAATATAACGGTTTTGGAGTATCAGCTTGTGCTGTCTGTGATGGTTTCTTCTTTAAAAATCAGGAAGTTGCGATCGTAGGTGCAGGCGATACTGCTGCAGAGGAGGCTACTTATCTGGCGAAATTATGTTCTAAGGTACATATGTTGGTGCGTCGTGATGAATTCCGCGCTTCCAAAGCGATGGTACACCGTGTAATGAACACGCCAAATATCGAAGTACATTATAACTCGGAAGTAAAAGAAGTTTTAGGTGACGGTCAGGTAGTGACTGGAATCCGTGTTATCAACAACAAAGACCAATCTGAAAAAGATCTGGACGTAACAGGCTTCTTCGTGGCGATCGGTCATAAACCAAATACTGAATTATTTACAGGAGTATTGGATATGGACGAGACAGGATATCTGATTACTAAGCCAGATAGTACGGCAACGAATATACCGGGAGTATTTGCCTGCGGAGATGTACAGGATAATATATTCCGTCAAGCAATTACTGCGGCCGGTACCGGTTGTATGGCAGCGCTTGAAGCAGAAAGATATCTTGCTGCCAAAGAAAGCGGAGAATAGCACAGCGAAAATAGGGAATTCCGAATGGTATATGTTCCCACTAAAATAAGCGGATTAACGTATCCGTAGTAATAAGCCCGATTTAATATCGGGCTTATTTTTTGGCATAAGGCGCATGCGATTAGATGGATTCATCTTGTAAAAATAGTTTTCAAAAAGACTACTTATTTGGTAGTCTTTTTGAAAACTATTTTTATATTTGTACTGTCGTTAACAATTGGCGTTGGCAACGAACATAAAATCTAGACTACAAATTTTGAACAAGTATGAAAAACGACTATCTAATCGCTTTTAGAAGCAATGGAGAAATTACTCCAATTTTTAACTCCTTCCTTTTCATTTGTCGAATGCGAATGTGCCGTTGAGCACTCCCTTTTTCTTATTTATACTTCATTAAGTAAGTAATTTGAGTTTTAATAACAAGGGTACCAATGGCGTTGGCACTTGTTTGCGTATTCACTTTAAATAGAACTGACAATGAAAAATTTCAGCGTACTTTCGTATGCTATATTAGTCCTGCTTGTACTGTATACCTTTGTACCGGTCCTGGCACAGCAGCCCCAACCGATCATCAATGCCTCCTTAATAGGAACAGTAATTGATGGCACGACCAAAGAGCCCATTGAAGGGGTGACCATACAACTAGAGGCCGTAACACATCGTGTAAAAACAGACCGTCATGGCAAGTTCCAATTTGTCACGGGACAGAAACTTCCTTTTACCCTTATCCTAACCTTTGTTGGTTATCAGAAGAAAAGGGTCGTCGTAAATACATCTCCGGCTGTTATTGAGCTTTCTCCAACTTCAGAGGATCTGGAGGAAGTCGTGGTAGTTGGATACGGAACCCAAAAACGCCGTGATTTGACAGGAGCGGTGGCATCCTTGCCGGAAAATCTGCTCAAGCAGCCTGTGTCTTCTCTCGATCAGACCCTGAAGGGCGGGATTTCTGGTGTTCAGGTTACGCAAACTTCGGGGCAGCCCGGAGGCGGCGTGAGTATCCGTATACGTGGCGGTGCATCCGTACAGGGCGGAAACGAACCGCTATATGTTATCGATGGCTTTCCTGTCTATAATCAGGCGGAAAGCACAGGCGTCGGGAGCGGAGCCCCCATGAATCCCCTGGCAAGTATTAATCCTGCGGATATTGAAGGTATTGAAGTATTAAAAGACGCTGCTGCGACAGCAATATATGGCTCACGTGGGGCAAACGGTGTTATTTTGGTGACCACCAAAAAGGGGAAAGCAGGACATTTACAGTTGAACTATGATGGTAGTATAGGTGCACAAAGTGTGCTCAAGAAAATTGACGTCTTGAATGCCCATGATTTTGCCGTTCTTCGAAACGAGGCATTGTATGATGCCAACCCTGGCTTAGGTCAAAATCAATATCGGAAACAGACAGAGCTGGATCAATTAGGCGAAGGAACAAATTGGCAAAAGGAGGCCTTTCGGACTGGGAAATTACAAAACCATCAATTGTCATTGTCAGGAGGAGCTGAGAAAGTGCAGTATTTTCTGGGGGCAAATTACTTCGATCAGGAAGGCGTCATTATAAATACAGATTTCAGACGTTTGGGATTCCGTTCGAACATCAATGCAAATCCCTTCGATCGTTTGCAGGTAGGAGCCAATTTATCCATTAATAAAACAAATGCCCAAATCGCTCCAGCAGGTATCGTGAATGCACTGCTGATTATGCCGCCTACAGCTACAATATACGAGCCCAACGGTGATTATACCCTACGAAATCCCTTTGAGAACATCTTTGCTAATCCTATTGCGACATTGAAAGAAACCAAAAACACATCAAATGCTTTACGTGTTTTAGGTACTTCCTTTGCACAGTATCGTATTTTAAAAGGGCTACAGGCGAAAGTACTTCTTGGGATTGATCTCAATAATCGCAATGACAAATTCTATCTTCCGTCCTATATCTATGAAGGTGCGGGATCAAAGGGGGAGGCAAGTTTGGGAAATTTAAATGGCACTTCTTGGCTGAACGAGAATACCTTAACCTATACCGGAGTTATCGGACAACATAATTTCAATGCGTTGCTGGGTTTTACACAGCAGGAAAATAAAAATGAAGTGTTCAGTGCCGGTGCACAGCATTTTGTCACAGACGACTTGCTTTTCAATAACCTGCAGAGTGGCTCTATCCTCACAAGACCTACCTCGGATACCTATAATTGGGTGTTGCATTCTTATTTGGCGCGGGTCAACTATAATTATGCAAATAAATATTATATTTCGGCGAGTGTACGTCGTGACGGCAGTTCCAGATTTGGTGCTGACAATAAATGGGGAAATTTCCCCTCATTGGCATTTTCATGGCGTATAATAAACGAGCCCTTTTTCAAACAGGTTTTCTCCGGTGTTGATGATTTTAAAATACGCACGAGCTTTGGCACAACCGGAAATCAGGAGATAGGACAATATCAATCTCTTTCGACCTTGTATAGTTTAAATTACCTCTTTGGGAATAATGTGATCACAGGATTTGCGTCACAACGGGTGCCGAATAAGAACCTGGGCTGGGAAACTACTTTTCAATATGACGTAGGTTTTGACCTTTCACTTTTTAGAAATCGATTACAGTTTACCGTCGACTATTATTATAAAAAGACAAAAGACCTCTTATTGAATGTGGAGATTCCCTGGACCTCAGGTTATGCCACTTCATTGCAAAACTTCGGTTCTGTTTCAAATAAAGGTTTAGAGTTCGGTCTGAAATCAAAAAATCTACAGGGAAACTTTAGTTGGAATACAGATCTAAATGTCTCTTTTAACCGAAATAAAGTGTTAACTATCGGTGAAGGCGTCACATCTTATATCACTGGAAATTATATTATTAAAGTTGGAGAACCTTTGGGTACTTTTTATGGAACCGTAACCGATGGTATTTTACAATTGGGCGAAGAGAATAGTAAAGGAGCCTTGACTGGAAATGCAAACCCAAAAGCCGGCGATCGCTTGTATAAAGATATTAATGGCGATGGTCAGTTTACCACCGCCAACGACCGGACTATGATCGGCAACGCACAGCCTGATTTTATATTTGGTATCAGTAATACGCTTTCTTACAAAGGATTTGATTTGTCTTTTCTGATTCAGGGAACCGTTGGCAACGATCTGCTGAATATCAACCGCCAAAACCTCGAGATGTTTACCGGTCAGCAGAATGCATCGATTGATGCACTTAACCGCTGGACAACAAACAATCCAAGTCAGCTATACCCAAGAGCTAAGCTGGATCCCGCACCGGTATTTTCGAACCAATTTGTCGAAAGTGGATCATTTGCACGACTGAAGTCGCTGCAACTTGGTTACAGCTTTCCAAAAGAATGGCTGAAAAATGCACATATTACGAATTTAAACCTATACCTCGCTGCACAAAATCTATTTACATGGACTAGCTACAGGGGATTTGACCCTGAGGTAACCTCAGGTAGTAATGTTCAGATTGGTACGGATGCTGGAGTTTATCCAGCTGCTAAATCTGTTTCTGTTGGTATATCCTTAACCTTCTAATTTTTACAGATCCAATGAAAAAAATATATTATTCTATTCCTTTATTGTCCGTTTTGTTAACAGGAATCTCCTGTTCAAAATTGACCGAGAAGCCCGAAAGTGCATTGGTTTCCGAACAGTTTTATCTGAACCAGGGACAAGCAGTGGCCGCAGTAACAGGCACTTATCGTAAACTGTATGAGACGGGGCAATCGTTGTACAACAGCTTATTTCAGATTGGCGTGGAGATGGCAACAGATGACTATGAAGCAGGGCCTCGGGCGCGAAATGCCCATGTGCGCGCCATCAGTAATTTAACACACGACGCCTCAAACGATCGGATGGAACAACTCTGGAAACAAAGCTATGATGCCATCAACGCGTCAAATCTAAATATCGTTAACATCGAAGCGATGAATCAAAATCAGATAGATGTCATGGTGCAACAACGCCTGGTCAACGAAGCCAAATTTCTGCGTGCATTACATTACTTCAATCTAGTGCGTTGGTTTGGCCCTGTTCCGCTTGTCTTACGTCCTACAGAAGGCTTATCAGCACAAGAGTTATACGTGGCAAAAGCTTCAGAAGACGAAGTCTATGCACAGATTATAAACGATCTAAAAGCTGCCTCCAGTCTCCCGAATTATAAGAATTATGGCGATGCGGACAAAGGGCGTGCTACATCCGGCGCGGCTAAAAGCCTCCTGGCCAAGGTATACCTAACCAGATCGGATTGGACTAATGCCAAATTGTTAGCCAAGGATGTGATTGACAAAGAGGGGTATGCACTTTTTTCGGATTTTTCAGATGTCTTCGATATAGATAAAAAAAATGGTATTGAACATATTTTTTCAGCGCAGTTTAAAGGAAACAGCGGCTACCAAGGGAATTCATTGGCCAGTCGTTCCGCTCCAGCAGATATACCCGGTATCAATGGGGACTATGCCGATGCCCTACATGCCGAAGGTGGCCTGTACAAGAGCTTTGCAGCGACTGATAAACGCCTTTCCGTAACATTTACAACTGGCATGACATCACCCACAGATGGAAAATACTATGCATTAGTCAAACCACAATTCAATAAGTATTATGACCAGACCGTAGTCGGCAACCAGGCGCAGTCTTCAAAGAATACACCCATCATACGATATGCTGAAGTCCTTCTCATTTTGGCAGAAGCGGAAAATGAGCTAAATGGGCCAACGCAGGAAGCGCGTGATGCGATCAATGCCGTCCGTATACGTGCTGGCGTTGAAAAGCTTTCCGATACGGAAAACAAAGATAGCTTTCGGGAACTGGTACTTGAGGAACGACGCAAGGAATTTGTCTATGAGTACCAACGTTGGTTTGACTTGGTACGTCGTGGAGCAAACTATTACATCACAAAACTAAAAACTGCGGGAAAAACAAATGCTGCAGCGCGACATCTTCATTTTCCAACACCGCAACGGGAGCTGAATTTGAATCCAAAATTGGTTCAACATTCAGATTGGTTGGTTAAATAACGAATGGTATTGCTGTAATGGAGCAATCTATTTTTATTCGTACTATAAAACAAAACAAGATAAATTATGAAAACAGTATTTATTCTTTTATTGACCTGTCTAAGTTGCTTGCTGAATAGAAGTACAGCGCAGGATAAGCGACCAAATATTGTCTTGATTCTCGTTGACGATTTGGGCTTTTCAGATATAGCGCCTTATGGCGGAACAGATTTCCATACACCAAATTTGACGGAATTGGCAAAACAGGGCACACGTTTCCAGGAGTTTTATAATAATTCGATCTGTGCGCCGACGCGAGCAACATTATTGACAGGACAATATGCTCATCGCGCGGGTATGGGGTATTTTAACGTTAACCTTGGCCTGCCAGCATACCAGGGCTTTTTAAACCACGAGTCGCTCACGCTGGCGGAAGTGCTAAAAGGGGCAGGCTATTCTACCATTATCTCCGGAAAATGGCATGTAGGCGATGATTATGACCAATGGCCTGCGCAACGTGGTTTTGAACGCTCCTTTAATTTTGTGGGTGGGGCTTCCAATTTTTATGAAATCAATGGACCTGAAAATCCTACCGTGCCTTTGTATCGAAATAATAAACCTTTCTATCTACCACAAGGACGTTACCTCACGGACGAGATTACTGATCAGGCAATTGGCTTTCTGCGTGAACAAGAGCAGGATAAAAAACCGTTTTTTCTGTATCTCGCTTTTAATGCACCACATTGGCCTTTGCAGGCTCCGGAAGAAGAAACCCAAAAATACAAGGGCGTATACCGGCAGGGCTGGGATAGTCTGCGTATGAAACGTTATGAAAATGCGGTTCAAAGCGGAGTTTTTCCGAAAGGACAGCCTATTTCGACAAAGGATCCAAGTGTACAGGAATGGAACAGGCTCACCTATGATGAACAGCAATACTGGCAACGTCGACAGCAGGTGTTCGCTGCTATGGTCGATCGCATTGACCAGAGTATCGGAAAAGTGCGACAAACCTTGAAGGAACTGAAAAAAGACAAGAATACCATTATCATCTTTTTATCCGATAACGGTGCACAAGGCGGTGATCGAAACCGCATTTATACCTCGCGGAATACGGAGACTGTGGGGCTGCCGGGTTCTTATGATATGCAAAATAGCAATTGGTCACAAACGGGTAACTCGCCCTTGAGGAGCTATAAAGATAATCCTTATGAAGGCGGTATCGGTGCGCCGTTTATTGTCTGGTTTCCAAAGGAAGTGAAAGCCAACGTCGTCAAGAAAGGTACGGGACACCTGATTGATATCGCCCCGACATTATATGATTTTGCCCAAGCAAAATATCCCTCAGTAGAGGGCAACTTACCCATCAATCCTTTACCGGGGATTAGCCTGAGAGCCTTATTGCATACCGATAAAAGTCAGGTTGAGCGTCCTGATCCATTGTTTTGGGAACGAGCCGGCAACAGAGCCGTACGCTATGGTAAATGGAAACTAGTGTCTTTATTCAAAGAGGGGAATAAACCTCAGCTGTACAATATCGATGTAGACAGGGGGGAAAACAATAATGTCGCAGATCAATACCCGAAAATTGTTGAAGATCTCGAAGCGCGTTATAAGCTTTGGGCAAAAGAGAATGGGGTAGTGGACTATAAACTGCTGAAAATAAACAGTCAGTTGCGCTAGGTATAAAAGATAGGCTTATGAAAACCCTGATGATATACTCGAACCGAGTGAAAAGAATCATTTTTATCATGGACACTAAAAACATATAAAAATTCTTATCAAATGAAAAAACTAACACTATGTATTGCCCTTATTTTTGGTGGAGCAAGTGCTCTTGTGGCACAAAGCAACAAGCCGAATATTATCTTGATTCTTGCCGATGACCTCGGATACTCCGATTTGGGCGCTTACGGATCGGAGATCGCAACTCCCAATCTGGATCGTCTGGCCAGCGAGGGAATACGGTTAAAACAATTTTATAATAACTCCATCTGCGCGCCAACACGTGCATCCCTGATTACGGGTCAGTACCAGCACAAAGCTGGCGTGGGATATTTTTCCAATGATTTGGGCTTACCGGCTTACCAAGGTTACCTCAATGCGGAATCATTGACGATTGCCGAAGTTCTTCGTGCCAATGGCTACGTCACTGCGACATCAGGCAAATGGCATGTGTCTGGTAAAGGAAAGAGCCTGCCTTGGGACCGTGGTTTTGATTTTGTTTTTCCAAGAGAAGAAAAGAATTCAGATTCAGGTGCCCCGACATTTAAAGGAGCGACAGATGCTGCAGGCTATCCCTTGGAAAGCTCTTTTTCTACAGAAGTGATCAATCGGGAGGCTGAAGGTTTTCTGGATCAGATCAAGGATCAGGATAAACCGTTCTTCCTATATTTAGCGCATACGGCACCGCATTGGCCTTTAGTAGCTCTACCACAGGATATCGCCAAGTATAAGGGTTACTATGATAAAGGTTGGGAGAGCATCCGTAGGGAACGGTTTAAGCGCCAAAAAGAACTGGGGATAGTTGATAATACGTACAAACTTTCCATTGCCGACGAAGATATCTACGACTGGGAACGTTTATCCTTTGACCAAAGACAGTTGTGGGCCAGGAAAATGGAAGTGTTCGCTGCAATGGTCGACCGCTTGGATCAGACCATCGGTAAATTGTTGCAAAAACTCAAAGAAAATGACCAGTTAGACAACACCTTAATTGTGTTCCTGTCGGATAATGGTGCACCTGCAGAGGACCTCGTCCGTTGGTTCCATGGCGCTCGGGCAAACAGTGGACCAGTGGGTACGGTAGGTTCATTTGAATCACAAAGTAAAAATTGGTCTTACGCATCAAATACTCCATTCAAGGCATTTAAAGATTACACCTACGAGGGCGGGATCAATGCCCCATTTATCGCTTGGTTTCCGGGGAAAATCGCCAGTGGCATCAAAAAAGGAACTGGCCATATCATCGACCTGGCGCCAACCTTTTATGAACTTGCCGGAGCCAATTATCCCAAGGAATATCAAGGGCATCAGGTTAATAAACTTCCCGGAAAAAGCTTACTTCCGGTGCTGTTCAATCAGCAGGATACGGTAACGCGTGAAGAAGGTCTTTTTTGGGAGCGGGCCGGAAACCGTGCTGCGCGGATAGGGAAGTGGAAGTTGGTTTCCAGCTGGCCATCCTACAAATGGGAACTATATGATCTGGAACAAGATCCGAGCGAACGAAAAGATATTGCGGCACAACATCACGATGTGGTATCGCGCCTATCTACCGCTTACTTTCGGTGGGCCAAGGATAACGGGGTGGTGGACTTTGCTGAATTAGAAAGCAAGGAGCCGAGCAGTATGAAGGAGTTTCGGGAAAGTAAGGTTCAGGAGATCGCCGCACCAGCATTTCGTTTTTAAGAAGCAAACTCTTTTTCAATGAAACAGAATTTCTAGATATCGGACTGATTCCAGTTAGACCTTTTCACCTTACATTATTTAAAAAAAGGCACTTAGTTCCAATGGATCGGGTGCCTTTTCGCTAATTTGTGCAATATCCAAATTTACCTGCCTCATTTCTCAAAGTCGACCGTTGAATTTGTATCCTGCTATTTGTTTTCTTCGACTTCAAATACCGTGTCGATTTTCCAATTGGCCATATCTTTGGATGCGGCCACAGCTAAGCGGTCACAACGTTCATTCAAAGGGTGGCCAGCATGGCCTTTTACCCAAACCAATTTCACTTTATGTAGTTTATAAACATTCATTAAACGCATCCAAAGGTCTTTATTTTTTTTGCCGGCAAAGCCTTTCTGGATCCATCCGTATACCCATTTTTTGTCAATGGCATCAATGACATATTTAGAGTCGGAATATACCGTAACGGCCTGATTTAAGTTTTTTAATGCTTCGAGCCCTATGATGACGGCCATCAGCTCCATACGGTTATTTGTTGTTTTTCTATACCCTCCTGAAAATTCCTTTTCAATTAATTTTCCCTTGAACGATTCATTGTCGCCTGTATAGATAGTCCTTAAGATAGTTCCATACCCTCCTGGGCCTGGATTTCCACTAGATGCCCCGTCTGTATATAATTCGATCATACCCGCCAAACTTAGATAAATTTGCGTTGAAATACAATTATAATTGTGCGCAGCAATGCTACGTCCTGAGAATCTGCCGATCATATTAAGGAGTTATTCGGTTTAGCAAGAGCGTCATCGCTGTAATTTATCGCTTACACAATGAAATTATAATGTTTTATATGTATTTTGCTGGCTTAAACTCGTTATGTAATCGATAATTTAACTTTATGAAGTTTCAAAAGGTTTCTCTTTTTGTTCTTTTGGCGTCGGCGTGCTTCAACGTCAGCGCTCAGGACACTATTTCAGCACAAAAAATGGATTGGTTTGAAGATGCCAAACTAGGGATTTTTATTCATTGGGGGATCTACTCCGTTGAAGGGATCTCTGAGTCCTGGTCATTCTTCAATAATTATATTAACCACGATAATTACATCAAACAGCTTGATGGTTTTACGGCCAAAAATTATAAGCCAAAGGAGTGGGCTAAGCTGATCAAACAAGCAGGCGCAAAATATACTGTGATTACCACGAAACATCATGATGGGATTTCCTTGTGGAATACTCAGGCGGATAAAGCGATTAGCACTCTAAAAGATGCTGCTGCCAAACAGGATGTTATTACGCCATTTGTTCAGGCTATTCAGCAGGAGGGATTACATACAGGTCTCTATTATTCTCTGCCGGATTGGAGCCATCCTTATTACGATGTCTTTACACGTGCAAGAAAGCGCTACGAACTAGCTAAGGAGCCCAATCGTTGGAACCATTATGTTGAATATTATCAAAAACAATTAAGCGAATTATCACAGCAATATAAACCTGAATTGATTTGGTTTGATGGGGACTGGGAACATAGTGCTGAGGAGTGGAAATCTAAGGAAACGTTATCACTTTTGCGCAAGTATAACCCCAATATCATTATTAATTCGCGGTTGAATAACCATGGCGATTACGAGACTCCTGAACAGGGGATTCCTGTAAGCCGGCCGGATGCTAAATTCTGGGAGCTCTGCTATACCATGAATGACTCTTGGGGCTATCAGCCTTTTGACAAGAAATACAAGTCACCCAATATGATTATCCGTACTTTGGTAGATTGTATTTCCATGGGTGGAAACCTCCTCCTGGATATCGGCCCAAAAGCAGACGGCAGCATTCCCCAAGAGCAGATGAATATTTTGAAGCAATTGGGAAGATGGACGAATAAACACGCTTCGGCAATATATGGCACAAGAGCAGGCATTCCATTCGAAAATTACAACGGTAAGTCCGCTTTGTCAAAAGATGGAAGAACCCTCTATCTCTATGTATATGAACAAAAAAAACAATTGCAGTTAAAGGGTTTGCTGAATGATGCTATTCAGGCGGTTTCTGTTGTTGGAGATGCTGCTTCTAAGGTAACTGCGGTATTGTTGGATGAAAAGGTCCAATTGGACCTGACAAAAGTTAACTTTGATCAGGACGTCACAGTATTGGCCTTGACATTCAAAGACAAGGTGCAGTGGCACGCACCTCGGGAAGAAGCTATTACATTACAAGCTGTACTCGACAACAAGCAAACCAATACCGCATTAAATCAAATCGCATCACTGCTCCATAGTGGAAAAAATATCTTTGATCATTCCGGTTTAACTATAGATGGCATGGAGTCAAAGCTACCTGTGGAAAATTTGACAAATCCAGCTGTTTTAGACTGGGTTAAGAAGCATGCAGAAGCACTTTATGAGACTGGAAAGGGACTACCTGAGGGACATTATGAAGGTTTAAGTGCGCTTTCAAAGGATCGTCAGACCCTTTACCTTTTTGTCGAAGGGGTACCAACAGGGCCTATCGCGCTCAAAGGAATAAAAAACGGTATTGCCCGGATTAGGCTGGTGGGTGAAGGATCCATGATCAACCATGAGATCTTCAATAAACTTTACTGGAGCAGTATTCCGGGGATTGTTTATATTCAGGTACCAAAGGAACGCTTGGATAAAAATATGACTGTTATTGCGGTATTATTGGATTCACCTTTGGCATTGCATCGTGAGAAAGTTGGCGCCATTGAAAACAATCTTTAATAGTAACTAAATAAATTATTTGGTCCGGGATGCCAGCATCCCGGACTTTTTTGATTAAAAATATTTTTTGATGTCGCCGTTATGACGGGTATTATTTTTATACTAAATTAGGCGGATGAGTCTATTGCATACTTTTCTTGCATCCCTGTCTGGGATCGCACTATGGGTTTCCTGTACTGCCGGAGATGGAAATAAGATGGAACGACAACGTGCGGATTCGCTAGCGAATAAAGTGGTGGAGGGAAAAATAAATCTGGAATGGCTCGCCAATTCAGATGAATTCATGTATTTCAATGAGAAATACTTTCACGAACCGGCTGATTTGGAAACGATACCGAAGCTTGACAAGGTACAGATTCAAATTGTAACCTATCGTATTTATAAGCATGTCAAGCTGTCGGATAACCGTTATCATTTTTCTGTAAAACAGGCTAAAGATCTGTGTATACCCAATAAGGCCTTCGTTTATTACCAGCGTTCTTTCGATGAAATGAACCGAAAAGCCGCCGCCAGCAAAGATTCTATTCGGCTTGAGCTTCCTGATAACTACGCTACTAAATTGATAAACGAGTAATGAACTCGTCTCTTGTTAAAAAAGTTATCCTTTCAAACTCAATAGATTCATAAGATTTATTTATTTTTAAAGGATTAAGCAAGCACATGGAAAAGAAAAATATCGTTGTATTAACAGGAGCGGGGATTTCTGCCGAAAGTGGGATACCTACTTTTAGGGATGCAAATGGACTATGGGAGGGTCATGATGTAATGGCTGTAGCCTCTATTGAAGGCTGGAAAAAAAATCCGGCGCTTGTTCAGGAATTTTACAACCTTAGACGGAAGGCTGCGCTGGCCGCAAGGCCAAATGCTGCGCATCTCGCGTTACGTCAGTTGGAATCGGCCTATCAGGTCACGATCGTCACACAAAATGTCGATTTGTTGCACGAGCAGGCCGGCTCTACAAAGATTATACATTTACATGGTCGGTTGGATCAATCCAAGTCATCCATTGACGATCGTTTGATTTACCAGATAGAAGGCGAAGAAATAAAAATGGGAGATCTCTGTGAAAAAGGAAGTCAACTGCGACCGAATATCGTGTGGTTTGGTGAAGCTGTTCCGGAGATTGAACGCGCAATGTCCTATGTTTCAAGGGCGGATATCCTCATTATTATCGGAACCTCCTTACAGGTTTATCCAGCTGCTGGGTTGCGGCAATTTGCGCCTCATTATTGCCGGTCTTTTTTGATCGACAAGCAAATTCCGAACAATACAACATTAGGTCGGATAAAATGTTTTGAAGAAGCAGCAACCGTAGCGGTTCCAATCTTGGTTAAACAGTTGCTTCAGGAGGCTTCAGGTAAAGATTAATGTAGCAGTGGATTATCAACTTCAAATAAACCTCATCCTGAAAAATGAAACTAAAACTTAAAGAAATGAAAAGAATAATAGGACTGATCTGTAGCTCAATACTGGCTATTTCCTGCCACAATAATTCAGAGATCAAGGTAAATAATAGCACAAATAATGTCCCGATACAATTGGATAGTGCCCAAGCAAGACATTTGCTTACATTGCCATTGCATTGTATTGAGATAGAATATCCGAACAAATTGGGACAAGTACTCGGAAGTGACCAAGATTTGAAGGGACCGCGTACATTACATCCAATTTTTTATGGTTGCTTTGACTGGCATTCCTCAGTCCATGGTTATTGGTCAATCGTACGAATTTTAAAGCAATTTCCCGATTTGGATAAGTCCGGCACAATCCGGAAACAGCTGAACAGGAATATCACTGCAGAAAATGCAGCAACTGAATTAGCTTTTTTTCAGGATAAGAATAATAAAAACTTTGAGCGCACCTATGGTTGGGCCTGGTTATTACAATTGCAAAAAGAACTATTAACCTGGAAAGATCCAGATGCGGAACGCTGGGCAAAAATTCTCGATCCGATGGTAAAACATATCATGAAAGCCTATCAGGAATATTTGCCAAAATTGGTTTATCCGATTCGAACCGGCTATCATGATAATTCTGCTTTTGGCCTATCGCTGGTATTGGATTTTGCACGGGGAACAAATCAGGTTGCTTTCGAAAAATCATTGATGACAAATGCTGTAAGGCTATATAGCCATGACAAAAATTGTAATATCTCCTTTGAGCCCAGCGGAAGCGACTTTCTTTCGCCCTGTCTTGAGGAGGCACTTTGCATGAGTGTGGTTTTAAGACAGGATGAATATCGAAAATGGCTGAAAGATTTTCTGCCTGATCTTTTCAATCCGGATTTTAACTTGGAACCCGGCATTGTGAAAGACCGTACAGACGGGCATTTGGTTCATTTGGATGGATTAAATTTTAGCCGGGCGACTTGTCTAAACGGTATTGCAAAGGCACTTCCTGAGCTAAATCATCTGCATGGTTTAGCCAATAAACATCTGAAATATTCGTTGCCCAATATTACTTCCAAAGACGACTATATGGGCTCACATTGGCTGGGTACTTTTGCGCTTTATGCACTTTCCAAAAATTAATGCCCACAATCACATGAAAGCTGTGAACCGAGGCCTAGGGTATCAACAATAAAATAGAGTCCCTGTATATTCAAACACAGGGACTCTATTTTACATATTTGTCTCTCCCCATTCATCCATAAGGATTAAAATATTTTCCAATGAGCGTCCCAATGCTGTTAGTTCATATTCAACCTTCGGGGGAACTTGTTGATAGACAATACGATTGACCAGTTTGTCCTGTTCAAGTTCTTTCAGTTTAGCAATGAGCATACGTTCTGAAATGCCGACGAGTCTTTTTCGCAGTTCACCATAACGTAATTTGCCCTCATGCAAGAGATAAGAAAGAATATTTATTTTCCATCTTCCTCCAATCGTAGATAAAGTGAAAGCAATACCACAGTGATCCTTCCAGTAGCTTTCGTTGATCGTGTTGGTGGAGTTTTAGTATAAAATGGAAACTATAAAATTTGTCGTTCATTGGTTGAGTTATGCCTATTACCTCTATGTATTTGGATATGCCTCATTATTCAAAGTTTTTCAGAAGCAGTCCATGATGCAAAGCATGGATTCTTTAGGTTTTAATAAAACCTGGACACTGGGCATCGGAGTAGGCGAGTTGCTGGGGGTTTTACTTTTGTTTCCATTTGCAATAGGTGCTTTTACGGCACATATGGCTTATGGAGAATACCATCATTTTTATAATTCATTAATGATGTGTATTCTTAGCGTTGTTTTACTGGCAACAGACAAAAATTTTAAAATTATTATTTAGCGTCTTGATAACACAGACCAGGAATGTTCTATTTTATTGAAATATTCCTGATCTGTGCTATTTTTCTTATTCTTTTAATAGAAAGAATAAACTTTTGTAAAAAACAATCATTTATGCCGCACCGCGGATAACTCGCAACAATACCACTATAATTGCAATAACCAACAATGTGTGGATGATATTTCCTGTTGCGTACCCTCCTAAAAAACTAATTGCCCAAATAATTACTAAAATAACGGCGATAATGTATAATAAATTTCCCATAATTTTGATGTATTTTTCATTAATAACAATAGCTGTTTAATGATTGTTTTGGAATAAAAACAAACAATGTTCTGTTGGCTTTTGTTAGCCTGTTAAAGATCACCATTATGAGAAAGTTTAATCATTATAAAAACTAATGCCATGGCAAAAGCTTATTTACAAGTAACCTTAAAAATTAATAATAGCGATAAAGGTGCCGTATCAGGCATATATGAAAAATTTCGGGACTCGTTTATTGATCAGATAAAAGGCGCAACTTCGATAGAGTTGCTAATTGGGGATGGTTATATCCAATTATTACATGTTTTTGATACGGCCGAAGACGCACAGGCATTTTTATCAACGGAGTTGTATAATAATAACATTCTTTTCGCCCTGAAATCCCTAATGGTCGATACACCTCGGGTTAGTATATATTCTGTCTTATAGTAACGGTTTTAAGGAAACAACGAAATAGGATCTGTATTTCAGTGAGCGCAAATCTAAAGGATATGAACAAAATACAATTTTTCAAGGCACAACTTAAGGAAATTAGAAACTCGCTCCTAGCTCACCATGAGCGTTTAGCAGTAGCAGAGAGTGTTACTGCAGGCCTGCTACAGTTTGCCTGTGCACAAATGGAAAGTGCGATGGATGTCTATGGGGGAGGAATGACAGCATACACCCTAGAAGAAAAAATCCGTCTATTGGATGTCGATGTAGAGGAAGCCCAAAAGTGTGACTGTGTATCACCGCTTATCGCTGAACAAATGGCGGTGAGGATAGCGACTTTATTTCATACGGAATGGGGTATTGCGACGACGGGTTATGCGACTATCGTGCCCGAATCAAAGGGGAAATTATACGCATTTTTTTCAATCGCTTACCAAGAGCAGATTGTACATACTGAAAAAGTGGAACTAGAAGCAAACACCGGAGCTGAGGAAGCGCAAAGGGTTTATGTCATTAGGGCACTTCGTGCATTTAACTTGGCTCTAAAAAATCAGCGTAGATCGGATATCAGCCTATAAATAGAAACGTCTCTCTAATTGGAGAGACGCTATTTCTTATGCTTCCTGTTTTAAATCAAACGAATGGTAATTTTTGTAATGTGCTAAGGACCGTATCGGCGTTGATAAGTTGGATAGTACCTCAAGATAGACCTTTGCAACCATTTTCCAGGTTGTCTGTTCGCCGTAACTACGCGCTTTGAAACGATGCCAAGCCAGCAGTCTTCGAGATTGATAAAGCAATTGGATATTCTCGCTCATTGTTTGAATATCGCTGAAGGGAGTGAGAATTCCCCGCTCGTCTGTCAAGAGATCTGTTGCATGCCAATAGGGTGTCGAAATGACCGCAGCACCTGCACCGACAGCAAAAGATAATGTCCCGCTACTGATTTGTTGTTCATGTTGATAGGGGGATAAATAGATATCACAAGCTGTTAAGTATTCTTTCAGTTGCTCATCACTTAAAAATTCATCTACAAAAACTACTTTATCTTGTAATTTCAACTGAGCCACTAGGCTTTGTAATTCAAAACGATAGGATTCACCTTCGTGAGCCAGAACATTCGGATGCGTTTTGCCCACGATCAAGTATTTGAAATTTGCTAAATCCAATCCTTCCAAGGAGCGGATCGCATATTCAAGTCCTTTGCTTCGACCAATTAAGCCGAAAGTCATCATCACAAAATTATCTTGAAAACCTAATCTGTATTTTGCTAACCCTTGGTTGTAATCAAATTGTGGCACACCGTGAGGAATCACTTTAATTTTTTTATCGTCAACCATAGGGAACAGTTCCATTAACAATTCGCTTCCTTTTGGTGATAAGGATACCACAGCTTGCGATTTTATGAGGAGCGATTCCATAATTTCCTTTTGACGTAATGAGGGAGATTGCAATATGGTATGAAAGATCGTTAGCAAAGGTATATTTAAACTATTGGCAAGCTGATTAATAAATAGACCATCAGCGCCGCCAAATATACCATACTCATGCTGAATAATACAATAGTTATATTCTTCATTGATAATATGAGCGGCTTGAATATAGCTATCCAATCTTTCCTTGTCAATAACAAAGCGAACAGATGGATCGAACTCTTCAACGCTGGATCTGGATACCGCAATCACATCGACGATGGTATTCCCGTCAGCACTCATGCCTTGTTTAAGATCTTTTGTGAAAGTTGCCAATCCACATTCCTGGGGTGGATAGGTACTTATAATAACGACTCTTCTCATACACTTAGGCCTTTTTGCTGTCTTCATTTTCGTTATCAACAGGGATATCCAAAATAGCCATCAATAATAGATAATATCCCTTTTCTAATCCCATTTTTTTTGCTTTTTGATCTATATTTTCCATGTTAAGTATTATGATTAAGGTGTTATATTTTTTTCCTTTCGTAACTCAAAAGCTGTACCCAAAAGACCGTATTTATGACATATCCGTAGTTTTCAAATGTGTAATCCGTATAGTATGGTGTATTTGCCGCAAAAAAACTTTTTGACCAGGTATTTTTCCCCGAGTAAAGAAATTTATTCCATCGCCCAAAAAAGTATTTGTCACAGCTATTTATTTTTGCGTTCATTTAAACAATTTGCACCGGCTGATGGTTTATCTACGGAATTACAACAAAGGTCTTATGAAGAGCCTTGAAAATGTATTTTATTAAATATGATGGAAAAGAATAACTCTAAAAAAATCAATGATCATTTGGCCAACGAGCGTACATTCTTAGCCTGGATAACCACGAGTTTGGGTATCATGGGCTTTGGTTTTGTCGTTGTTAAGTTTTCCTTATTTATCCAACAGGTAACATTAATGCTCAATTCAAAAAAAACGATGAATATTGAACATGAGTATTCTGGGGTTGTTGGTATTTCGATTGTTATTATCGGTTCTGTTACTGTAGTATTGGCTTACATCAAGTATAGGAGAGTGGTTAAACAGATTGAAGAGGAACGTTTTACTTATGGGTCCTATGGCATTGCTTTGATGTCAGCCTGCTTTCTCATTATTGGCCTGCTACTGGGCTGGCATTTGATAGATAGTCTATAAAATCTTTGTTCCAATAGTGTCGTTCTCTTTTCTTATTTGCATCTTAATCTAACGGATTGATGTCGCTTTTTATAAAATCAGGAAATAGATTTTAGCCTTCGTCAGGTTTCTTTCGCGATATTTTTGGTAAAATAGTAAATATAGTGCAAGCTTTGCCTCAACTTACTAGCTTTTCATATTCATTCTTTCTTCTTGAAGGTCAAGCAGACGTAAGTGTTTTCGGATAATTTCCTCATCAAGCAAAAGCTCTTCACGATTTTTATTGATAAGCCATATCCGTTGAGTTTCCAGAATGTCAATATAGATTTTTCGATATTCAGCGTAATTAATGATGATTTCCGAACTCATCAATTGATTTTCATATTTCTGCAATTGGTCTTTCAATGTGGGAAAACTATCTATTTTGTCTGCATAATCCTGACGGATTTTATCCACTGCTACCTGAGCAAGCTTGTTTTGAATTTCATAATCTATTTCCTTCTCCGTTCTCACAAAATCCCGGTCTACAAGTGGGAATTTTTTCAATAGAAAGGGAAGGGTAAGTCCTTGGACAAGTAATGTTAAAAGAATGGTGACAAATGTGATAAAGAGGATCAGATTTCGTTGTGGAAAAGGTGTACCGTCAGCCAAAGTCAAGGGTATTGAAAGTGCCGCCGCCAAAGAAACCACACCCCGCATTCCGGTCCAGCCAATGATCATGGGAGTTTTCCATCCGGGAGACTGCGCATCCGCCACAGTGATGAAATTTCTCATAATTAATGTAGTAATTACCGCCGCATAACCAGCGAGAATTCGTACAATAATGAGTACAGCGGTAACCGCCAGACCATAACCGATCGCCGTATAAATATCGGTGTCGCCCAATCCATTAACAATTTCGGGTAGATCCAATCCGATAAGCATGAAAACAATTCCGTTAAGTAGAAAACAAAAGCTTTCCCAAACCGTTACAGTACGTATTCTGGAGGCGCTACTCAAAAAGTCGTGACTTCGATAAGAGAGAAACAAGCCACCGCTTACTACCGCCAAGACCCCAGAAGCGTGAAATTCTTCCGTGACCAAATACATGGAGAAGGGCGCAATGAAAGTCAATAATATATCTGTATTTGGATCGGTAGGTAAAATCTTGTGCATTTTAAGGAAAATATAGGCCATTGAGATTCCTATACCTACGCCACCTACACACATCCACACAAAGTTTCCTGCGGCTTCATACCATACAAATTGTCCAGTTGCGGCTGCAATCATCGCAAAACGGAAAATTATTAACGAAGAAGCATCATTCAGCAAACTTTCTCCTTCAAGAATGGAAGCCAATCTTTTCGGCACTTTTACAAATTTCAAAATTGCACCTGCACTTACTGCGTCGGGAGGAGAAACAATTCCGCCCAATAAAAAGCCCAGGGCCAAAGAAAATCCGGGGATAAAATAGTTTGCGAAAATCGCTACCGATAATGCTGTAAAAAACACGACGACAAAAGCAAAGCTGAAAATAATCCTGCGCCATCGCCAAAGCTCCTTCCAGGAGGTTGACCAAGCGGCTTCATACAGTAGAGGTGGCAGAAAAATAATAAATATTAATTCAGGTTCTATCTTTATGGGTGGTACTCCCGGAATAAAACTTATTAAAAGCCCAGCTACCACAAGCAAAACAGGATAGGCGACCTGAATTTTTTTTGCCAGCATAATAAGCATGGTGATCAATAGAACCAAAAAAAGATAGAATGCGAAATTTTCTAACATGTATAAGTTTTAGATACATAAATATATATTAAATTTTTAAAAACACGTAGGGCCTTCTATAATTTAGGCCGATCCTAAATGTTGTTCAACCCGTTCTGATAGCCATAATCTATTGGCCTTGAAGCTGGAGTAAAAACATATCAACAGACAAAACAGGCAGTACGAATAGATTGCTGGCTGAAGATTTTTTGAACGGAACGGATTATGAGCTGCTCTATTAAAATTGGCTCAGGCTACCGATATTTTTAGTGTCAATACGATTTTATATCCGACGAGCGGAAATCTATATGATAGGCTAACAGAAGCTTATCTGAAAGCCGGCCAAAAAGACAAGGCGAAGCAGCCTTATAAAAAGATGCCCAAAACCAATCCTGGAAGCAAAATAGCAATTAAGATATTATGTACATTATAAGGGAACTGTAATAAGCCAATTTTTTCCTAATTTGCAACATGTCAATGCAAGCTAATATGTATCAATTATTTTCCGATGGGATTCTGTCCATCTGGAAAAATCAAGGAATATCCTATATTAAGGTTGAGGAACTATCTACAATAGAGGGGATCACTTTTTTTGAGCTGATACCCGATGCTGAACTTTTGGATGGCGGTGAGGTAGATACGCTTTATGCGATAGATTCCGAGGATGTGGATGATATGCTATTATTTAGTAAAAATGTTAGGTTTGTCGTTCACAAGATCTACCTAGAAGAAGATTAAGTCGAATATTTGTGTAAAATAAGAAACGGCGTTCTGAAAATTGAAAATTAGTAATAATTGTAAAGCTTTGCTTTCAATGCGTTTATCAGATGACAAAAACGAGATTCAGTGCAGGGATATTACTGTATAAATTCCAGGGAGCAGAAATTTCTTTTTTTCTGGTTCATCCCGGCGGTCCCTTCTTCGCAAAAAGAGACGAAGGATGGTGGACTGTGCCCAAGGGGGAGGTTGAAGACAATGAAAGTGAACTGTTGACAGCTAAGAGGGAGTTTCAGGAGGAAACTGGCTATTTGCCTCGCGGGAATTTTATACAATTAAATCCTATTAAGCAAAAAGGCGGAAAAATTGTACATTGCTGGGCTGTTGAGGGCGACATTGATACCGACAGTCTTGTCAGTAATAATTTTCAGATGGAATGGCCACCAAAATCCGGTAGGATACAGACATATCCGGAAATAGACAGTGGCGCATGGTTTACAATGGAAGAGGCCAAGAGGAAAATCAATGTGCAGCAGATTTCTTTCCTTGAGCAAATAGCGGCTATTTTTTGATGCAGGTAATGTAAATAAATCCTAATCAGATTGTAGATAAGCTCTATCTTTTAACGACTCAGTTTGTTTGACGGAGAGACCTCGTGGTGTAAGTAGCGCTTCCGATTTTTTTCGAAGTTGAATTGGCGCTACGCCACATTGCTTCTTGAAGGCCACAGAAAAGGATGATGGAGAAGAATATCCCGTTCTGAATGCTATTTCTTTAATAGATAGATCAGTTGTTTTTAACAGAGAGATTGCTTTCTGAATATGTACTTTCGTCGCAAACTGGAATAACCCCATGCCTGATATCTCCTTAAATCCCTTTTTCAGTTTGTATTGATTGATGCCGAATTTAATAGCTAGCTGCTCGATCGTATAGAATTCTCTGGTATTTTGTGTAATAAAATCTTGAATTGCATAAAATACATTGGCGTCAGCCTCTCGATAACAGCTCTCCGTATCCATTTGCTTATTTTCATGATTGATCGATTCAAATAGCAATTGCAGGAGGATCATTATTCTGCCTTTCATAAAGTACTGCCGCAGAATACCCGTTTTACTATAGGATTTCATCTCTTGGAGAATGTGAAGCATTTGCGGACTCAGAGGAATACCCGCTTCAACCAAACGGACAAAGTTATTCTGATCAACTTCATCTATAAAGGAATCTACAAGTTGTGTTTCTGCAATAAACTGATGAAAATAGTCTGACTCAACATAGATATCAAAATTGCGATAGGCTATATTTTTCTCGAAGAATATCTCTACATCGGATTCCGAAGGCGTGAAATAGATATAATTGTGCTGAGGTAAATAGTTATTGCATTTGTTGTTAATACGATCTTTTAGCACCTGTTGATTCAGGAAAAAGGCAATTTGAATGTAATTTTTTGTGGCGGTTTTGTACGCCAGCGTAATGTCTTGTGCAAAACTATAGGCGTAATCTCTAATGATAAACTCAGGACTATTATAAATATAGGTTGTTGTAAAGCTGCCCAAGGGCGAATCCAGCCGCTTTACAGTTTGGTCATCTTCATCCTGATCATAAAAGCGTAGTACATCCGCCATCAGTTCGTGATTTGTTTTAATTACTCCCATATTCTAATGTTTTTCTCCCGAATTCGAAATTCGATTGGGTCTATCTACTCTAAATTTGTGGTGTAAATTTAATTATATTAATTCTAAATAATGTATGTTAAAGAAAAGTACTCTCTGGAGCGTCCTGGTTTTGCCGACTGCTGTATTGGCACAGAGCGGCAAACCAGAAAAATTGAAAAGTAAAATAAAGCTTGCAGTTGACTCCACAAAGGTGGACAGTACAAAGTCCTATGTGTTATCGACAGCAAATGTTGTGGCCAATAAAACGACTATACCATCTTCGACCTTGCGTCTCGGTGAAAATCTTTTGGTGACTCCGCAGAACATTCAGGTAATCGACCAGCGTTTACTTAATGATCAAATGATCTTGACCACAGCGGAAGGGCTATCCCGGAATGTAAGTGGCGTGCGGACCATTACACATCAGGAAGAGGGGAGTGTCGGTATCGCTGTACGGGGATTTCAAGCCTCTAACCTGCGTAATGGAATGGATGTAAGCGGTAGTTTTGGGCCGCTACGTGAGGATATGGCCTTTGTGGAACGTGTTGAATTCGTGAAGGGCCCAGCAGGATTTATGATGGGAAATACACAGCCTGGAGGTTTCTATAATATAGTGACCAAAAAGCCGTCGGGAACGAATCAAAAAATCGCACAAATGACTTTGGGTAGCTATAATCTATTGCGTGCCGCGGTTGACATTGACCAAAGATTGAGCAACGATGGAAAGTTTTTGGGAAGGTTTAATGTAATGGGAACCAAGAAAGGTAATTTTCAACAAAATGTCAATCACGAACAGTTTGTTCTGAATCCATCTTTTAAGTACAATGCGAGTGAAAATACCAATGTAATCGTTGAATATATCCTCTCTCAAAATAATTTTGAAGGTGGTTTTTCGAAATATGTCTATGGGACAGACGGTTTTAAGGAGCTAAAGAAGAATTTTTCATTTAGTGATCCGATTATGGATCCGACCAAATCTTGGGAGCACAATGTTTATGGAACGATCAGCCATAATTTGAATGAGGATTGGCTGCTGACGGCACAGTTTGGTTATGTCCGCTCTGAAATGAAAGGAGCCTCTTTGTATGCGAATTACAATACAATTGCATTAAAAGATGGATCTGATGGAATTAAAAAAGGTGATGTAACCCGTAATGTTAGCATCAATGATGCCTTAAATACATCAACGGTGGGACAGGTATTTACACGCGGAAAGTTCAAAACTGGCGAAGTCAGTCACAATATTCTTGCAGGTTTGGACATGGGTAAGAAGTTCTACGTGGCAGATTGGTCTGTTGCAGGCAGTATTACTGACACAAGCAAAAAGCTGCCGGTCAATGCCATGGGAGAGGTGGTCTTTAATATCTATAATCCCGTTTACGGCAATTTAACCAAAAATATGTTACCGGTGTATGATCGCTCCAAATCCTTACGGGAACGTGGGGCGAATTATCTATCGGATTATTCGTACAGCTCTGTACACATACAGGATGAAGTTCGTTTTCTGCAGGATAGACTCAGGCTCGCTGCCGGCCTACGTTATACAGCAACAAAAAAGGTATCTATTGCCAATAATGGCAACGAAGTGAAGAACGAAGCGTTTACCCCGCGTTTTAGTGTAACTGGCTTGTTAACACCTACCTTTACGGTCTATGCTTTGTATGATGAAACATTTCAGGAACAAGCTGGATTGCTCTTGAACGGGGGAGCAGCAGATCCGTCCTATGGAAAGAATAAGGAGATTGGCGTGAAGAAAACTTGGTTTCAGAATAGGTTGATGATCAATTTAACGGCCTATCACTTAACAAAAACCAATCTGCTCACCGCTGCTGGTATCGACAATCCCGGTAAATTTGAACAGTCAGGTGAAGCAACATCCAAAGGAATCGAATTGGACGTCAATGGACTGATTAACAAAAACTGGAACGTCGTCTTCAATTACGCTTACACTGATGCCAAAGTAACAAAAGATAAAGATCCAAAGAAAATAGGCGGCATGTTATACGGTACTGCCCGACATATTAGCAATGCGTGGATCAAATATACGGTGACAGCAGGTAATTTAGAGGGACTGGGATTTTCAGCTGGTTACGAATATCAGGCCAAACGTGCAACTTGGCCAGTTGTCCAAGATCAAAAATACCTTCCTGATGATTTGTTCTCTATAGATTTGGGCGCATCTTATCAAAAAAATAATTATCACATTGCATTGTTGGTAAATAATGTGACCAACCGATATAATTATGTTGGGTTCTACCCCGGAGCCTGGGGATATACCCATTATGGATGGCGGGTAGTCAACCCCCAAGGCTTTCGACTAAACTTGGCCTATAAATTTTAACTAAGCCATTATATAGTATAAATTGTTTGTCACCGGCTTTACAGGCCCAGCTATCGTTTCGCTGGGCTTTTTTCTTTCTGACAGTAGAGCATTCGTGCTAGTGGAGGCAATAAGCAAGCCTGTTGTCAACATTTGAATATCTTTTAAGACTAAATAACCTGTTGCTGATAGGGAAGGAAATCCTGGGTAATTTTAATGAGCATTTCAACATGTCGAATAAGTATTCTTTTCAAACGAATTGTAAGCAAAGGCTTTCGAATATAAAATGGAGTTTATTTATATGAGGAAAAAACATAGTTTTAAGATGTTCTTATGCCCTGGATATAAGATTAAGAAATATACATAAGTTGATAGGTGATTTTATAAACTTCTCAATAGAAGAAAGAATAAAAATAGGGGTCGACTGACCTTGAAGGAAATATCTATATTGAAGATTGGAATTTATCATTTTTGCGAGATAAGATCTTTTGGGTAAGAAACGAAAAGGAACCGAGCTAAAATTAATATGTTAAATAATAAAAGGTCGCGCATTTATACGTTATGAAAAAAACTATCTTTCAATTTTGGCTGGTCAATATTCTGATAAGCATAACCCTATCCGTTCTGTATAGAATGGTTATTAGTGATCTGAACTCGGCTGATAATACCCTTTTTGAAAGGTTTATCAGTATATTGAATATATTGATAAATCTGGGGCTATCAACGGTGTACCTTGTTGCGATCGTTTTTAGTTCCCTATCATTATTTCTCAATCAAATAGAAAAAATCAGGTATAATTATTTTTTGTCGTTTTTGACATTTTCAGGGATACCCTTCATCTGCGTTCTTGTTCTGGGAGCCGAGGTTTTGATCGACTATTACCGATATGATATCGTGCTTCCGCCGCTAAGGCTGCTGCTGCTCTTTTCAATAGTTTATTTAATATGTACATTTGTCGAATTTTTGTTATTCAGGAAAAAAGTAGAAAAGATATATAGCTGATGTTTTTTTCAAAACAAACCAACAAATCGCTATTGATATCACGTTATCAATAGCGATTGTTCACTGCCGGTAGCATATTGGCGCTTAGGTCAGCACTTCGTCGATTATGCCGAATTCTTTTGCTTCAGCCGCAACCATCCAATGGTCTCTATCGCTGACATCATGTACCTTCTGATAAGCTTGTCCACTATGTTTGACGATAATGTCATAAAGTTCTTTTTTTATTTTTAAAACTTGATTGGCTGTAATTTCAATGTCGGAGGCTTGTCCTTGGACACCACCTAAAGGCTGATGTAACATGACCCGTGCGTGTGCCAGGGCACTCCGCTTGCCCGCAGCACCACCACATAATAAGATGGCGCCAAACGAGAGTGCCATACCCGTACAGATGGTCGCGACGTCAGGACTGATTAATTGCATGGTATCATAAATGCCCAGCCCCGCATAAACTTCGCCTCCCGGGGAATTGATATACATGTGTATATCTTTTTTGGCATCGACGGATTGCAGAAATAATAATTGAGCCTGTACAATGTTGGCGATATTGGATTCGACAGGTGCTCCCACAAATATAATACGATCCATCATTAACCTGGAAAATACATCCATTTGCGATACCCTTAATTCGCGTTCTTCGGTAATGTAGGGCGTCATCGCTAAAGGGATGCTATTGCGTTCAACGCTGCTTAAATAATTATCTACCCGATCTTTTGAGACATAGCAGTGCCCGACCGCAAATTTGCGGAACTCATTTTTATCAATATTCATGATTTTTTTGATTTATGTTTTTTTGAATAGCCGCCTTATTTTTTGGCTAAAACGGATATGTTGGGGCTGTGTAAACAGTATTTGATGTATTGCTTCAATTTCTTGTTTCAATTGTCTGCGACCAAACTGTTTTACGATTTCGTAAGCTTTTTGCTGTGCGATTACTTTATCAGCCAATTCATTGTCTAGCAACAAATGTGCATCAAATAACAGTGCTTCGCCAGGATTCGCTGTCCCCAACAGATGAGTTTCTATCTGTTGGGTCTCATTCCATGAAGTCGTCATAAACTGGCGATTTTTCTCTGATGGACTCTCTTACTTTCTCCAGGCATTTATACTTCTGAACTGTGGCACTCCGTGTTCCTGAATAGCCAAATTCATCTGCGATTTCTTGGAGCGATAGTCGGTCATAATAAAAGCTTTTTAATAAATTCATACATTTACGCCCTGCAGTTTCCAGAAAGCGCAACAGCCGTCCGTGGGACGGAGACTCTTCATCTGTTAAAGAGATCTCCAGGTTGTCCAATGGCAGATGTTGGCTTGTTTGGTAATAACGTTTTAACCACAGATTCCGCGCCGTACCGATAAGGTAACCAATATCATTTTTCAATGCCGTTGGGGTTAAGATAACCTTTTCATAATAAATGACCAAAGCGTCCTGAAATACATCTTTCGCTTCGTCAAAGTTGCCTCCCATGCGGCTTACATATTTAGCCACCTTAGGAAACGCACTTTTATAGAGATCCATAAAAAGTGCCTGTCGCCTCATTGCTTGATTTGAATTATTAACACCTTGCATATTATCTTTTATATCAATGTACCAATTATGATCAAAGTATCACCTTTTATTTTCAAAAATAATTAATATAATAAAAGCTTCCTGTAAAGGGAAGCTTTGGAGGCTTTAGCCTTAGCAATGTTTTTCTTGGCTAGCTGTTTCTAAGGTCAAGTTCCATTTGGATATTACAGCGCTGATAAGGGCTAGGGTAGCCGGTAATTTTCTGAAAACCCAATTTATGATATAGATTGATCGCCGGTTTTAGTATGGTATTGCTCTCCAGATATAATTTCGACGCGCCCAGAGTTTTCGCTTCCTCAATAATCGCGCGCCCCAGTATAGTGCCTACACTTTTACCTTGTGCTTTCGGGGAAACTGCCATTTTTGCCAATTCGTAATCAAATTCGGGGTGATCCATTTTGATGAGTGAACAAACACCCAACGGCTCATTATTATAAAGAGCAACCAGAATTTTTCCTCCTTTTGCTAAAATATATTCTTCAGGGTTGTCAAGCGCTTTGTGATCGGTTTCTTCCATTTCAAAATAGGTCGAGATCCATTCCTCGTTTAAGGATTTAAATGCTTGACGATATTCAGCCTGATAGGGGACAATCCTCACATCCTTACTTTCACGAATTTTCTTCTGTTCCTGTACACGTTTCAATAACGATTTTTGTTCCAAAAGGAACTCCCATTCCGCTAAAGCTTCCCAAAGATTATGGGTAGCTTCCTGGATGATACCATCAATGGCATGATCGATATCAATGCATTGGATTCGCATTCGTTCCCAAAGCGCTTTGCCTTGCTTGGTCAATCCAACCATATTTCTTCGTTTGTCCTGGGAACGTAGATTGTCCTCGACCAGGCCGGCATTGATCATCTCTTTGACAATTTTAGTCACCGAAGGCTGAGAGTGACCTATTTCGTTCGCGATATCCGTGATGGTTTTGCAATCACCTTCCGAAAGAACAAAGAAAACAGGGAACCACTTCGGAGCAAAATCAATCTGATAGAGTTCGTGTAACCTTGCTGCCTCATCGGTTACATTTGATGCCATATAGCGTAATCTGCTACCTAAGGCTATTTTTCCCGTTTTTTCAAATAGTTCCATAATAGTATAAGTAATTATATAACCAGTTATGCAAATTTAGAAAACATTTAGATACATTAAAAGACTAAATTCAAAAAATATAGTATATCGGAGAAATGAAGCTCGCTTTTTGTCCGCGAATTTATTTTTGCATATCTTAAAAAACGCAAATGCGAGTTGATAACTAATGAGGGCTTGCCACATTGGAAAAACTCTATTTTGAACTACGTATCTTTATGTCAAGTGCGATTTACAATTTAATACGAGTGGACTTATAAGCTTAAGAGAGTTACACAATAAGTCAACCAAATGATGCTATACTACGCGCACTGTACGGCTGTCCGAAAAAATAATATATGGAGAATTATGATTATATTTAAGTGGATATAAACTGTACAACAATGACATTGAGACGAAGCATACCGGCAGGAAAGACAGCTGTAGGAGTTGTGCTCCTTTGTACTTTTTTTAGTGTATGTGGATGCGCTTCATTGAAGCAGACCAGAAAGGAGGGGATGCTTGAAATTTCTGAATTAAAGGCTTTCGACGGTATCTATAATAATGTGAGCAGTCAAGAGGAAGATGCTGAATTTTCTTCTCTTTGGAACCAGCTGATCTTAAGGGATAAAATTGATCTGCTAGATTTCAGAAATGCCAAAATCAGACTTAGCACAATTGGAAATAACCAGATCAAGGCGACCTGGCTGCTGGGGGATACAGCAAAGAAGAGTATTCTGCTTGACGGAAAACTGAAGGACAATTATTTTGTTTCCCGGCATAATCGGATTATCATACCCATACCACTTATATACGGACAGATCAAAAATAATCAGTTCCAATTATGGCTGGGTCAGGATAATCAGCTACATCTCGATAGATTACAAAACAGGTGGGGCTGGGTATTCGTTTTCCTGGCGGGGGCAGATAATACGTCGAGCTACAAATATGAGAAAGCAAAATAGAAAAAATAGACAAGCTTTCCAACGCGTAATTCCTGGTTCAATCGGTTTGTCTTACGACAGTATCTAGCTTTGTCAGGAAGTAAATAAACTGCTTCTTTTTTTGACTGCCTTGGCCCTGCATGGCATAGGCTTTTACGATAAAGGAATTATCATCTAACCATCTGATATCCTCGACAGCCCAATCCTTGGTTTGAAAGCTCATGAGCTCTGAAAGACGTCCCTTTTTTCGGTTCCCTCCATCCTGTATTTTAAGAAGCCCTATAAAACAGCTATTGCGCTCATAGTCATAATTGTAGTAGTAAGTCAAAAAACGGCCGCTAGGTGAAGGAATAGGGAGCTCTACTGCGGCATCGCCGACTGAAATAATGGTATTTTTTACCGCACTATTGCTGTCTATCAATACCAAGTCACTGAAACCTAAATGTTCCGAAACACTATGGCTGATCAGGGCGTAACTTTTTAGAATGGGAAAATAGCCTTTGTACTCCCAGCCCCGGAACCCTTCCGGCTGATCCGGAGAATCGTTGTATTTGTGTAGCTTGATCTTTCCTTTCCCTGTAGGAATAATAATATTTTTCCCATTAATAATTGGAATAGAGTGGGTAAGCTGATTTACTGCACTTGCCTTTTTATAATCTTGTTCCGTAGCTTTTTTAAAATAAATCGTAGGAAGATTATCATAACTGTCAGCATAGCCAACGGCAAATTCCTTATTTGCCTGACCCAAAGCTGTCCTTATTAAAAAGAGAAAAATGATCGTTATTGCTAGGCTTATTTTGAACATAGGTCGCATTAATCCAGGGTACGCTATGAATTGATCTTTTATAACATTGAATTTACAACATTGTCTTGGGAAATGAAGCATCATGGCTATATTTTCTTTCGAAGAAATGAATAGAATGCTTTGATGTTCGAGAAACATGCTTTGGTAGAATAGGCTGGACTTTATTTGATAAATTGTTTATTTTTATTATAGTAAATGGATATGATGATTTTAACCAAGAAAAGCCTCGTAGTTTTTATTGCGCTGTTAAGTTGGATTGCAATTATTGCGCAGTTTTTGATTAGTATGAGTAATGCTACGATTTCAACTGGTGATCTGGTCGTTCGATTTTTTAGTTACTTTACCATTTTGACGAATTTAATGGTCGCAATTTGCTGCAGCAGTGCCGTACTTTTTCCGCAGAATGTCATCGGACGATTTTTTGTCAAACCAGCAGTAGTTACAGCGATAACATTATATATTCTGATTGTCGGACTCATCTATAATACAGTTTTGCGCTACTTGTGGCAACCGGTAGGGATAACCAGGGTTGTTGACGAAATGCTTCATTCCATTGTTCCTATATTGGTGTTAATTCATTGGTGGTGCTCGCTGGATAAAGCTGCCCTACAATGGCGATCTGTTTTTAGCTGGTTACTTTATCCGTTCCTTTACCTGCTATATACTTTGTGGCACGGCGCAATTTCTGGATTTTACCCCTATCCCTTCATTGATGTTTCCATGTTGGGAATGAACCAAGTACTGACAAATAGCCTGATCGTAGCTTTGGTTTTTGTGTTTATCGGATTACTTTTAATTTTAATAAATAGACGACTTGCTAAAAGACGGTAATAAGGTTATCTCCGCGGGAATCAAAATCAATGTAAATGTCATGATTGCAATTAGTGTAATACAGAATATTATTTTAGGGTATATGCATAAAATTAATATCGCTTGGTTTGTTGTTGTGCTTTTCCTTTTTTCTAGCTACAGTAAAGCTCAGACAAATAGGAAGGTAATAGATTCTGTGGTACATGCTGCAGTTAACGAACCAATTTACTTTAATACAAATAAAACAGATCGTGTAACGTTGCCATTTGGGTATTCAGCAATTTCAAAAGAGCTAGGCATCGACTCCATGCTGCCGATGGTGGAAAATGATGGTATGATAAAGGACATGAATGCATTAAGATTTGATCAGCCAGTCAAAAAAGATCTTGTATTACTTCCGGAAGAATACGATATTTTTCTGCCATTTAGTAGAGATGTCAATGAAAAATATAGTGATATAAAAATTTCATCCCGTTTTTTATGTTATGGGGCATATTCAATGTATTTTATGGCTGTTTATAATACAGTTCGTTACGCTCACCCATTTATTGAAAAAATGTATTTAATCTCAACCAAGAAAGGTCAACTTATTGATATGAAGAGAATCTATCTACATCATGAAGGAGAAATGGGAAATACAAACTATACATTATTTAATATAGACAAGAATTATATTATTTCTCTTCGGGATTATGAATTTAGTGAAGATCCGTTTCGCATAAAACCATTACATAAATACCGGCTTCTACCCTCAGGAAAATTTTCCAGATACTATGATCATGATGGTTTCTATAAAAATGACGAAGAACAGGGAATGGTGAAAAATCATAATAGAGAAGGGAAGTGGATCGAATTTAAATTAAACAGCTGTATCGATTTACAGAATTATCCAACATTTACGGACCCGTATAGCTATTTGGAAGCAACCTATAAAAACGGTTTGCCGGTTGGGAAATGGAAATTTTATAAATTATTGCAGAAATATAACGAAGAAACCGGAATGCCTATATTAGAAACTCGCCAAAAAGGACAATTGATCTATACTGAAGTATACCGGGAAGGACGGTTGGAAAAACGCGAATTTCAGGATTAATCAAAAACTGAACATATTATCCGCAATTATTGCGCAGGTGTAGTAACGATGATAATCCTAAGAGTTCCATCGTTTTGAATCCGGTTTTTTTCATGGTGACGAGATCCGGATATGTATCCGTTTAGATAAAGGACATTTATACACCTGATTGTTTGAATAACGTGCAAGACTATAAAAATTGGTCTTTTCCTTTTGCTTTAATTTTTCAAGATTCGACAAGTAGGTTACAGTAGCCCCTCATTATCAGGGTTGGGTAGTATTGTTTAGGGATGCTACTAGCCAACTTCCTACTAACTGAATAGCAGATTCGATATTAAATTAGCTATAAGAGTTATTTAGTAGAGATATATCAGGGATTTAACAGGGATTTACCCCTGTTATACCCCTGTTAACCCCCTGTTAAATCCAAGTAATTACCTTATTATTATAAGATATGGTATGAGCCGATTGTTATTTTGTCCTGAATAAATAGATACTGGTAAGTCCAGTTTTCTTATCAGAATTGATATATAAACGATGATGGTTATGGTGATCTGTTGCGGTTCGATCTTCAGAAAAGTATGTGGGATAAATTGTTATTCTGTTAAATAAACATACCGTTTTATAGTTGTTTCGTAAAGTAATTGCTGTTTTTGCGTATTTAATAAACCAAAACTATAGTGAAGCTGTTATCAAATCAGATGGCCAAATTGGTCTAAGCTTAGATTATTAAGATGAGATATAAACTATATAGGGAGCAGCAACTGAAGTGTGATATCCAAACTGCATGGGATTTTTTTTCTTCCCCGATGAACCTTTCTGAAATAACGCCAAAAGAGATGGGCTTTGTTGTTGTTTCCGACCTTGGTCGGGATGAAATTGTTGAAGGTCTGATCATTGATTATTTTGTATCACCGATCCTCGGAATTCGGTTGAAATGGAAGACAAAAATTACACAGGTTGAAAAAAATAAAAGTTTTACGGATTTTCAAGTTCAAGGTCCTTATAAGTACTGGAACCATTTTCATGAATTTATTCCAAATGGAAAGGGAGTATTGATGATAGATACGGTCGATTATGAGCTACCTATGGGAATTCTAGGAACAGTTGCCCATGAGATCTTTGTCAAAAGGAAGTTAGAGCGCATTTTTGACTATCGTTATCGGGTTTTGGAGGAATTATTTAATCAAACGAAAAGCAAACCATAGATCTTCTGTAGGGATATTGCTATAAAGACGTTCTAAATTTTCTAGGATTTTTACAGCCTCACCTTTTTTCGGATCGTTACGGGCGATGATCTGAAGCTTAGGATATCAGTTAAGCCCCTGTTTTAAAATGGATATAGTTTTGCTGTTTGTACCGGTAATTATTTTCTATATGTTGTTAGCGTGATGCTCGTTTGTCTTTTGAAGTATCTTGCCATATATGATATGTATTCAAAGTTTAGGCGGTATGCAATCGCTTGATCGGTAAGTCCGTGTTATGTAATACCCCTCCCTTTTTATTTATAGGTGTTAAATATTGGTAAATCATATGTTTGTGTTGATATCTCATGGAGCTTTCTGTTATCTGGGAGAGATAATATGGAGTGATATTTAATTGCTCCGCATGGAAGGAGATATTCTGCCCGATGGTATTATGCTTAACGATCGATCCCAGAATTTCCAGCATAGGCCTGCTGTATCATAAAAATAAATTAAATTCGTAAAGCCGTAATCAGGGAGATTTCAGCTGTTAATTGATAATAGAATAGAAAGAGTGTCAGGCACATCATAAAATTTAATGAAGAAAAAATACATAATTGTTATAGGAGTTTTAGCATCTATCGCTGCATTAGTAATAGGATATCTCATTTTTCTCAGTGCTTTGAGCGGAATTGGAAACCCGACCGGAGGACGAGGGCCTGATTATCCTTATTTTATTACGACCGAGCCAGTAACGGTTAAAAAAATTGTTGTTCCTAAAGGAACAAAGCTGATATACGAGGAACAGTTTTTTAAGAAAGGACAACAGGACAAAATAATGAATGAAAAAAAACTTACCGATATCCATTTAGCCGAAGGAAAAACAATAGATTGGGGAGGGGTGCCCGTTTACATGATTACTAAATTTTTCAATCCTGAAATGACTGGATACTCGGTGTTCGCAGATTTTAGCCAATTGAGTGATGAACAAAGAAACAAATTTTCCGAATTATGGCGGCATTGCGGAGGAGAGTTGGGCGTGCTGGTCAAAGATGCAGATGACTGGAGTTTTGATACGAAAAACATTACAGATATTGCCGATTGCAGCGTGAACTATCAGCGTTATTTTAAGGAAGATGATAGGCAGCAAAAGTTTCTTGACAGTCTGTATAGTGCAATGGGAAAGCAAATCAAAACCAAATAAAATGAATAGAATTAATAAATATTTTTGTCACTGCTTTATATTCATTTTAATTTCAGGCCCAATGATGCTATTCTCTCAGCGTATTAAAAATAAAAACAATTATACTTATCAGGTCAGAGAAGAAAGTGGGGATCTAAATCATGATGGCAAAATGGACAAAGTAACCGTGAAAATGGATACTGTAGCTGAAACAAGGCCGTTACGATTGCAAATTTTCCTGTCTCAACCAAGTGGAAAGTTAACATTGGCGGTATCCTCAGATAAAATCATCGAACCGCAGTATCCTGCTGAAAACAGGGGCAATTTTAATGGTTTTCAAATTCCTGATTTTTTTATAGAAAAAGGAATTTTAAAAATGCGGAGCGAAATTAAACACGGAAATATTACCTGCCACTTCAAATATAACAAGGGCAGTTTTGAATTGATCTATATCAATAAGCTCACATACGACACGACTAAAGGTTATATGAATGAAAATACCATATTGACAGAAACTAAATTTGACCTGATTACAGGGATTAGAACTGAAACCGATGAGAGATTAGGCTTAGCTAAGGTGTTGAAATTAAGGAAGAAAAGAGTTTTAATAAGACCTTTGCCCAAAATACAGGATTTTAAATTTTCAGACATAGATCTGTATTGATTATGATCCATCTTCTTCGAACGGATCTATGTTTATTGTATTTTCAGGCTCGCCTTTTTCGTTATAATAGGTCCGTTTGTTTGTTTTATAATTATCAATGCTTTTTAACTGTCCCGTTTCGATGCGGTAGACGCGCCATTTACCGGCTTTTTTTCCGCGTGTATACCGACCTGTTTTTAATAATTTTCCATTTTTACCGTACCAATTCCATTGATCGGTCTTATCGCCGTTGGCATATTGTCCGGTGATTTCTATTTGCCCATTGTTGTGGTACCATTTCCATTGATCAATTTGCTGTCCATTATTATCGTAATTTGCCTCCGCCTGCAATTGACCATTCTCGTAATACCATAACCATTTGCCAACACTTTTATTTTCTTTGGTGGTTCCCTGATTTTTTAGCAGTCCATTTTCGTGATAGTATTTCCATTCTCCAATTTTAACGCCATTATCCATAATTCCGGTGGCTTCCAGTTGACCGTTTTCATAATAAAAATTCCATTCGCCAAATAATTTTCCCGCTTTATAGTGAGCGAGATTCATCAGGTTCTTATTGTGATAATACCATTTCCATTCCCCAGTTTTTAAACTGTCTTTCATTTCTCCGACACAGCGTAATTGGCCGTTATCATAATATTCCATCAACAAGCCATTTTCTTTATTTGCCGCAAAGTTTTTAACGGCTTTGATTTCTCCGTTTTCAGTATACCATTTCCATTCCCCTATTTTTTCTCCATTGCTGCTGTTTCCGGTAACGGATGGTGATCCATTTGAGTTATAATAGATATAAAGACCATCTTCTTTGTTGTTGAGATAGTTTCGAATACCTTGTAAGGCGCCATCTTCAGTATACCATTTCCATTCTCCTGTTTTTGCAGCCATTTTATATTCTCCTGTAGACCGGAGTTGCCCATTTTCATGGTAGAATTTCCATTCCCCGGTTTTAACACCGTGATGGATCATTCCTACTGCTTCCGAATGACCATTTTCGTAGTAATATTTCCATTCTCCAATCGCTTTGCCGTTGATCAAATTTCCAATTTTGCTTAATTGTCCGTTTTCATAATAAGACCGCCATTGGCCTGTTTCCTGATCATCTTTGTATTTTCCTGTTGCTAACAATTGGCCATTCCGATGGAATTCTTTAGACCGTCCATCTCGTTTTCCTTTTTTATAAGTAGAAATAATCTGCGTATTACCGTTTCTATAAAATCCTTTCCATTCTCCCTGCAATTCCCCTTTTTTATATCTCCCTACATACTTTACATTGCCGTTATCATGATAATACACCCATTTGCCCGTTTTTAGACCATTTTTATCCAACGACCCCTGCTTTTTTAAACTGTCGCTTTCTACAATTACTTTGTGTTCTGATTGAGCGTACATGCTTCCGGATAAATTCAATAGCAATAAAAATAGAGTGATATTTTTCATATTTTTTGTTTAATTATTTTCTCAGTTAGAGAATCCGGTAAAAGCACTGTAGAACTGAATCTGATATTGAACATGTCTTAATGCTGGTATGAAGGTCAGATTTTTTTCTATAACTTTTCTTTATTGATTTATATTCGATAGATCCAGTTTATTATTCGATTTATTCTGAAGTAAATAGTAGAGCAGGAGTAAACATCCATTACCAACAGAATATGTTCGATAAAATGGATGTTTTTAATGCTTTTTTCTAGATTAATTTTGTATTGTTTATTTTTCTTTACTGTAATGTAATTGTGTAAGTCCTGTTTCAAAAGTTTTTGCTGTTATTAGCTTAAGTGTTTGTTCAGGTCGGCCGTCTTTGAATAGCTTTGTTCCATTACCTAATAAGATTGGTATGACAGAAATCACAAATTCATCTATTAAATCCTGCTTTAACAATTCATTTATTACTTCTGCTCCGCCGTCACAATAAATATCTTTTCCATTTTCGGATTTTAGCCTTTCGATCAATTTTGTCAGATCTCCCGTATAAAAGACGGTTCTACCCACGTTTGGTCTTTCAGTTCCTGTAATGACATACACATCACGATTTCCGTTGTCATAGTGAGATGAGCCGATATTGTTAAGGACATATTCATAGGTTTTCCGACCGACGATTAACGTGTCAATTGAATCGGTAAATTCGGCATAGCCATAATCTTCACCTTCTTTTTCCACAAGGTTTAAAAAACTGAGGTCATCATTGGGCTTTGCAATGTAACCGTCCAAGCTCATTGCAATGAAAATTGATATTTTTCGCATTTGTCTAAATTTTAATGATACTACAAAAGTAGCGTGAAACAGACACCCGTTCCTTGTAAAAATGCGACAAAATTAAATTTGTGAGGGCGGAATTCCTGTATTCCTCTTGATTTCATTGCTGAGATGTGAATGGTCACAATACCCACATTCAAAAGCGATATCCGATAAACTTCGATTTTCATCTGAATTTCTGATCATGCACAAGGCATGTTGAAAACGAATAATATTTGAATATTCTTTCGGTGATAATCCAATATGCTTCTTAAAACTTCTTTCCAGTTGCCTAACAGTAGTAAAATTGCGTCTGGATAGGTCAGGCACGGTAATTCGTCCGTTTGTTGCATGTATATCATTGATGATGGGTTGTAATTCATTATTCTTATTTATTATTCTATCCAAATAAAAACGGTTAAGGTAATCGAAGGGATTATGGAGTATCTTATCAACGTCAAATGAACTGGATTTTTCAAATTCAATGGTATTATTGGTTAATACCTGTTGTGTCTCATATTTATAGAAGTTGCCAAAAGTGGCCGGTTTAAAGCAAACACCGACTAAATAGCTGTCGCTTTCGATGAAGCTGTCTTTGAAAGAAGTCATCGCACCCACCACATAGGTTTTTCCAAATTCCATCGAAACTGAGCCGTTGTCTGTTAGACAGTTATCTCCCAAATTTAAGAAAATACCTGCACAGCCATCGGGAAAGACCCGCTCACATTGTTTGCCCAGTTCACTTCCTTTCAGTTCCCAGTAAAAATGGATGAAGGGTTCTAATTCTTTGTAAGGTTTACTTTTTTTGTATTCCATCTATTATTACAATTGATTCGTCAGGCGCGGTAATCATGCTGCAGATCATTATTTGTGAAATTACTAAAGTATATCGTAAAGGGCAAATTCTTATGTCATAACTGCCGCTTCCTTTAGGCCATAATATTGTATGGCTTGCTGCTCGAAGGTATTCGTCTGGTTACGATTATAAGAGGGGCGAAGCAGCCGATACTTTTTTGCATAATGATAAAATTTGACAGTAAATTGAAACAGAAATGCTAGTGTTTTTTCTGTTTTTAATGTACTTTTCGAGAACTAGTGTAAACCTTTAAATCATATTCCAAAGTGTTTAAGAAAAGCATTAATAATCGTTAAAGATTTAAAAATAGGCAATTCAGTTTTTTGGATTGAGCAGATCATTTTGCGAAAGGTTGATGGGTAAGCAAGAACCCGTCCTGGCAATAAAAAAAAGAAAATCATTAATAATCAACTAGGATCAATATAAGCCGAAAATGAAAAGAAGAACATTCTTACAGGCCTTAAATTTAGGTATAGCATCAGCAACATTATATCATGGTGTGGGAAATGCAATGTCCTTAACAGCTATCTTGGGCGGCAGCCTTCCGGACAGGGAACTCTCGTATCACCGGATACAGGAAATAAAGTATTCAACCGTTCAGATGAAATATCCCCGACTTGTGGGGAAAAATGCCCGACTGAACCTGCACGGCTATGGGCCCAATGTCGAAATCTGTGCGATCAAAACGGACAAAGGTGCCATGGGCTGGGCTTCGTTGCGAGGATCCAGAAAAGATGCAGAGCAGATTGAAGTGGAACTCATCGGTAAAAAAGTATCTGAACTTTTTGCATCCAATTTTGGTACTTTGAATGACAGGTACATTGCTTTTGATATTGCTCTTCATGACCTTGCAGGAGTAATCCTGCAGAAACCGGTTTATGAACTACTTGGTCGTAAAAAACCTTATACCACTGACTATTATAGCGGTATGATCTATTTCGACGATTTGGAGCCATCAGAAAAACCATCAGGGATAGCCCGGATTCTGGAAGAATGTCGATATGATTATGAGGTAGGGTACAGGCAATTTAAGCTTAAGATCGGTAGGGGACATAAATGGATGCCTTTCAAGGAAGGACTCCAGCGTGATATTGATGTAACCAATGCCGTGGCCAATGCCTTCCCTGACTGTGGCATTTTAGTTGATGGGAATAACGGCTTTACAGCGGATCAATTCATCCAATATCTAAAAGGTATTCCGTCGGTCAACTTATTCTGGATAGAAGAACCTTTTCATGAAACCGTTTCCGATTATGAAAAATTGAGAAATTACATAAAAACAGCAGGTATTGGCACTTTATTGGCAGATGGCGAAGCTGATCCTGATCCAGTGCTGCTTAAGGAACTCTTTGAAAAGAAACTACTGGACGTACATCTGACAGATATCGAAGGGCTGGGTTTCACGAATTGGAGAGGATTGATGCCAGAGTTGAAGAAACTTGGGGTCCAAGCTTCCCCACATGCCTGGGGCTCACTGCTGAAGTCTTACTATACGGCGCATTTGGCAGGAGGGCTGGGCAATACGGTTACCATAGAAGGGGTAACGAGCACGTCGGAGGAGGTCGATCTTTCAGGTTATAAGATTCAGGACGGTAAACTGATCCCATCGCCGGCAGCAGGTTTTGGGATGCCTCTTTTAAAGAAAATATAATGAATGATCGAAAATAAGTTAATGATGAAAAAGGCGCTCTCTAGTTTGGTTATGTTCATATCCACATTGGTTATTTTTCATGCGAAGGCTCAAGCACAAAAAAACAATAATTATGATTTTTTTGATACTGTGGTAAACAACCATAACCAGATTTTTCCACCTTCTGGTATTCCTTCAGCTATCGAAATGGTGCTGAAGTATTGCAAAGCAGTGGATTTTAATTTTTATGACTTACAAATTAAATGGCAAAACAAAACGGATGGTTCTTTCCGTGACTTCGACAAGAAGGAATTGTACGGAATTACTTTTTTCCAGAAATTTAACTTGCCTCGGGATGAAAGTTTTCCAATGGATAGTCTTTTTCAAACGATACAAAATGAGTTGACATCTGGTAAAAAGGTAATTATTGCACTTCAGGTCGAAACAGGCTGGTCTATTTTTGTCGTCTATAAACAAACTCCGGATGGAGAATTTGTTTCTTACAGTAAGCTAGGAAGCCATACAACGATACTTAGAAATACAAAAGAAATTGTGAAAAAGTCTAACGGTACAGAAATCATGACGTATAGTATTCTGTCTCGTTTGTAGCGGAATGTAAGCATCTTTCGGTAGCAAGGTTCCGACGGTCAAAACACTGTACTGTTGGCTTTAGTTATAAACAAAGAATTTAAATCATGAAAAAGATTCTCTTCAATTTAGTCATGTTAATATTCACTTCGGTTATTTTTCATGCAAATGCTCAGACACAAGAAAATGATAATGGCGATTTTTTTGATACTGTGGTAAATAACCATCATCAAATCTTTCAAATGTCCTGCATCCCATCGGCTGTCGAAATGGTACTGAAGTATTATAACCTGGTAGATTTTGATTTTTATGACTTACAAAATGAATGGCAGAATAAAACTGATGGTTCTTTCCGTGACTTTGACAATAAGAAATTATACGGCATTACTTTCTCCCAAAAATTTGTTTTGCCTCGGGATGAGAACTTTCCGATAGACAGCCTTTTTCAAACAGTAGAAAATGAATTGAAGTCTGGGAGAAAAGTGATTATTTCACTTCCGGCAGACGCGGGCTGGCATATGTTTATCATCTGCCAACAGACTCCAGATGGAGAATTTGTATCCTATAGCAAACTTGGTGATCATACTTTAATACTTAGAAATACAAAAGAAATTGTAAAAAAGTCTAACGGTACGGAAATCATGACGTACAGTACTTCTCCTGAAGTGCATTCTTTTCGAACCTCTGCTGATTAAGATAAATCCTAAACGGAAGTACAATGAATAAACAATCTGACATTATAATGTATTTTTTGTTCCTGTGGAACGAGATACTACATTTTTTTTTTCGACGCTTTTGCTGACGGATTATAATCAAGACATGTTTTGATCCAGTATTCAAAATCATCAGATTTCTGAAATCCGCTAGGCTCTACATAGCAATACCCCTTGAGCTGCTTTCCCTTCATCATCATTGGCAAGAAGCCTTTTTTTCCGGAAACCTCATCTTCTAGTTCAGCGTTATAACGGCACATCAGATTATCGTGACTAATATTGATACACATTTTCCCGTTAACAAGAAAAGATAATCCACTGAACATCTTCTTTTCCTCAACTTCCATATTGTCTTCTAGTGAAAGTCTTTCACGGACACGATTGACAAGTTCATTATTATAGGCCATCTCTTGGGGTTTTCTATCAGTTACAATCTGACTCAATTTGCCTTTCTGCCAGATTATCCTTGGTATTTCTTGAAGTAACATCTCCACAGTGAAAATGTTTTGGAAAGGACGTCAATCTCTAGGTTGGCTTCATAGACATTCAATGATTGGATTCGTCGATGTGGCCACAGGGGTGTTTATAATTTAGGTGATAGTTATTTGAGAAATGGTTTTCAGGCCTTCATTATTGCTAAAGATCTTATTGATTTAACTGTTCGATCTTTGTTGACTGGTTTATTAACGGATAATAAATACTGCTCAACGAATTATAAATCATCCTTATATATCAAAAAAGCGGTAGTATATTTATATGATGAAAAAATATACAGCTTTATTTTATTTGTTAGTGTTATTTAGTTCTCCTGTATTCGGACAGAACAAAACTGACCTTGAAAAAAGTAAATTGTCCGGAAAAGTAAAAAGTATCCATTCCTATAAAGTGAGTTATGGCGATAAAACGGACACGATTTTTTTCAGTAAAGATTATTACAATGAAAATGGGATGAATTTGAGATTTATCGATCTTTCAGAATATTCGAGAATTGACAGTATTATTAATACGTACAACACCAAAAATCAAATTATATCCAAAATAAAATACCAAAGAATTCCATCTTTAAGTTCGGACGAGGTTGAAAAAAATAATGATACTACATACTATAAGTATAACGATAGATGCAGCGAGGCTACAAGCATTAAGTCGCCCAATGGAAATTATCAGGTCAGTTATCTATTTGATGACGAATGCAGAATTATATCTGAAACTGAAACTGGTAGAGGGACGACAAACATCACCAATGTGACCTATGACTCAAAAGGAAGAGTTGTTGAGCGGAGTTTCACTTATGAGGGAGAAAAACCTGACAAAGTTGAAATTTACAAATACGATGACGAAAAAAATACGTTAACTTATCTAGAATACAGTCCAAGATATGATGTTTATAGAGAGAAAACGATAACTCAGTTCTCTGGCACAAATAACATTATCCAGAAGACATTTTTCAATATGCCGACTGCGGGCGGAAGCATAACGTTCAATAAAGGAAGTAAAAGTGAACCCGATCAAGTACATCTGGTAAAAAAATATCAGTTTAACAATGATGACAAATTGATAGCTGAAACCCATCTTGATGGAAATAACCAGGAACTTTTAAAGATTGAAGTTGTCTATGACGATAAAAAGGAATTGAAGGAACAGCGGTTTTACAAAAGCGGACAGCTGGAATACAGGGAGGAATACACATATGTCGATGGAAAACGGCTGGAGGAAAAACAATTCTTACCTGATCAGAAGAAGCCCCAATACATAAAAACCCGAAAATATACTGTTAAAGGTCAACTATCGGAATTCATCTTATTTGAGGGTGAGAATATATATTCCAATGAATACGTGTATGATGAATTTGATAATAAGATCGAAAAGAGAGAGTTTAAAAATGGTAAACTTCTGAATACGGAACTGACAAGAATCGAATACTACAAATGAGTGTCCGACGCTAGTGCATATTACGAGAAACAAAACCGCGAAAAAGTATTTTAACATATAAAAAGGAATAACTTACGATCCAATTTTGTTTTCTCGTTTGGAATGATTCCTTTTCTTTACCTGTTTGTCAAAAATTATTGTAATCTCGATAAAAGCAACTGCTTTCATTGCTAACGATCATCGCTTTTGGAGTTATAGGCTGTTTTATGAGAGTGATTTATCTAAAATATGAAATTGCTCAAACAAGAAACCTGTTGAGAAGAGTGGAGTTGACTGTGTATGGCGATATGCCCGGTATTGGCTTTCAGGATATGCATCTAGAGTTCTATCTCCTGCCTGGTTTGCTTGTGGGATCGCTACTTTGTATGATTGTTTTTAGAACATCTTTAAATCATCAAAATGGCGAGCCAAATGTAAAATGTTACATACATTGCCGACCTTGTCAGATCGAGCAATGCAAGAGCCATCAAAACATTTGGCGATATATGTGTACAAAGTCGGCTTGTTGAACTGACTGATTCCAAAGCTGCTCTCACTTTTAATGTAGCGGTGATAGTTCGGCTGTGGATAGAAAAGTAGCTTTTATGCATTGATTGTTTTCAAATTCCCAATGATTATATCAATAGCTACCTAACAGGTAAACAAAAAGTTTACCTGCCAGACTCTAATCTTTTAAGACATTTGGTGTTAGCAATAGCGGAATATTTCCAATTATTTTTGTCCAATATTTCTTAGCCTCCTCACGTTGATTTTCATTTTCTAATTGATCAACATGAATCGAAATTGTCGTTTTATCACTCTTCTGGGAAGGAATAAACCTGATTTGCAAGCTTGCGCTTTCCTTGAACCCAACGTGTTTCCATTTTGTACGTATATGAGAGTATTCTTTAAAAGTTGTAAAATCCTGTTCAACTCCTTTAGACCAATATTTTAAGCCCTCTTTTGAAAAGAAGAGTTTCCATATACTTTCTAAATCTGATGGGAATGTTTTTCTGACTCCGAACTGCCATCCTGAATCTTTTGTTAATCCAATACGTTTTATCATGTTTTTATACACTAACAAATTATACTCTTATTGATCTTTTTTAAGCAAAATTCCAACGTTTTTAAGATACCATTTGTTTTCAATATGAAATTATTGAACAAATATTTTTTTACCGCATGCGATTAATCAAAAACTTGATTTGTCACAGGATGATTTGCAGTAAGTTATATTGTTGTGATTTCATTCTTGCACTAATATAGAAGTATTATTTCATATTATATCCTTTAACTCTCAAGTTTGCACGCCAGAGCCACCCCGAATATCCTCTTAAACCGCTCAGGCCAGAAGTTGAAAAGTCTGCAGCTTTGAGCATGAAAGTAAAAGATAGCGGGGGAATAATCAAGACCAGAAAGGTTGCTTTCCTTGTTGATAATGGAGCTAGCAAATCCTTCATAGATAAAATGAAAACTGCACTTGAAAGGGAAGGGGCAGAAGCCGTTCTGATTTCATCTCATGCAGGAAAGATCCGGTTTAAGGAAGGAACAGAAGAAGATATTAAGCATTCATATCTTACTGAAACATCCGTTTGTTACGATGCATTCTTCACACCAGCATATCCATATTGCATTTATCGCTATTGGATGAGAGGGAGATAGTGCAATTTTTAAAACATTCTTTTATATTCTAAAAAATAAACGTTAATTTGACACTAATTAATTTAATCTACCGTAATGAAAGCATTAATACAAATGGGAAGAGTTATAGCCGATCGTTCTGTATTAACAATCTGGAGTATCGCTCAGATGGTATTGTAAAATAGATTAATGCAATGACGGAAGGTTCTTTTTAATGACATAGATTGATAAAATGTATGAAATATAAGATTAATTTATTAACCATAACGAAGCGAATGGCCCTTAACGCATTGTTGATAATGCTATTTTCGGGGCTGCGTGCACAGGAACTGCGGGTAACCGGACCAGACGGGAAATTGGAAGTAAACTTATCGTTAGAGAAGGGCAAACTTTATTATCGCGTGAACCTGGCTGGACAGGAGATGTTAGAAAATTCGCCCTTGGGCTTGGTAGGCGAAAAGGTGGATCTTGCCAGTAATCTTCATTTGATAGCTTCTGAAACAAAGACAATTGACCAAAAGTATGAGGAACCTAAAATCAAACGTAGACTGGTACATTATCAGGCAAACGAATTGTTGTGTACATTGGAGAATAACTTGAAACAACGGCTTGTTGTGATTTTTAGGGTCAGCGATAATAATATTGCTTTTCGCTATGGTATCCCGCAGGTGGCTGAGCCCGCGAATTTTCGTGTCGAGGAAGAAATGAGCGGCTTTAAATTTCCGGATTCAACCACGACCTTTCTGACTGCGCAGGCTACACCAATGATCGGCTGGAAGAAAACAAAACCGAGCTATGAAGAATCCTATGTACCGGATCAGGCGATGGGAACACCTTCGAAATACGGCGTTGGTTACACTTTTCCGGCGCTTTTTCATGTAGGGTCCAGAGGTTGGGTATTGCTTTCGGAAACCGGATCAAATGGAAGTTACTGCGGGACAAAGCTCAGTGAAGGCACAAAAACAGGTTTTTATAAAATTGCCTTTCCTGAGCAAGGCGAAAATAACGGCATTGGCGACGCGGCTCCAACACTGGCACTACCGGGCTTTACGCCCTGGCGCACCATCACTGTGGGCAGTACCTTAAAACCGATTGTGGAAACCACGGTCCCTTTCGATGTGGTCGAACCGCAGTATGCCGCCAGTAAGCCTTATACCTTTGGCCGCGCCACTTGGAGCTGGCTGGAGTGGCAGGACGGCAGTATCAATTTCGAAGATCAGCAGAAATTTATTGACCTATCTGCTGCCTTGGGCTACGAATTTGTCCTGGTGGACAACTGGTGGGACAAGCAGATCGGACACCAAAAAATCGAGGAACTCGCGGCCTATGGCCGGGAGAAAGGGGTGGGCCTCTGCCTTTGGTACAACTCCAACGGATACTGGAACGATGCACCACAGACGCCGAAAAATCGGATGAATACGGCCATCGCACGTAAAAAGGAAATGGCCTGGATGCAATCTGTCGGCATCAAGGGAATCAAAGTGGATTTCTTTGGCGGTGATAAGCAGCAAACATTGCAGCTGTATGAAGATATTCTTACGGATGCGAATGAATACGGACTGACGGTAATCTTCCATGGATGTACCTTGCCCCGTGGCTGGGAACGTATGTATCCTAACTTTGTGGGAAGTGAGGCGGTATTGGCATCCGAGAACCTCATCTTTACACAGGAGGCAAATGATAACGAAGCTTTCAATGCGACTTTACATCCCTTTATACGGAATGCAGTAGGGGCCATGGATTTCGGTCCAGTACTGCTCAACAAAAGGCATAATCGGGAAAACAATGGGGGCACGACCCGCAAGACAACGGAAACATTTCAGCTGGCAACGGCTGTATTATTCCAGACTCCGGTACAGAATTTTGGACTTACACCCAACAATCTACTGGAGATGCCCGCGCATGTCATTGACTTCATGAAGCTGGTGCCCACCGTTTGGGATGAGACGCTGTTCGTGGATGGTTATCCCGGAAAATATGTAGTACTGGCGCGACGGCAAAATGAGCAGTGGTATATCGCCGCAGTGAATGCCGAAGGGAAAGAGAAGTCAATTGAGGTTGCGCTACCCATGCTTTCTGAAAAGGTTGCGCAATGCATCAGCGACAACAAGTCAGGCAGGTCGGAGCAAAAAACGATCCGCCTAAGCCAGGAGAAAACGGTCAGATTGACTTTACAACCGGGTGCCGGGGTTGTATTGTACGGAAAATAGTTTTTTATTTCTCTTTTTTTGCTTTTTTTTGTCGTCCCATGAAGAAATTGTTGCTAGTTCTCATCTTAATAGGGCAATGCCTAACAGTATCTGGACAGGTGGATCGGACTCATTTTTTTTCGCTTCGCGAAGGTCTGACAAACCAGCAGGTGCTGGATATTGTACATGACGACGAGGGCTTCATGTGGGTTGCGACAGAACTTGGATTAAACCGATTTGCTGGCAAGTCATTTAAGCCTTACTATGCTTCTAAAAAGAAAGATGGGCACACCGTTAATAGTAATGAGATCAATACGCTGCTCCATGACGATAAAAAACTGTATATCGGCACACGCGCTGATGGTCTGAATGTTCTTGATTTAAAGACAAATAAATTCAGCTATTATGTGCATGATCCGGCTGATCCAAAATCCATTGCTACAAATGATATTACGGATATGATCCGTGCGAGAGATGGCGGTCTATGGCTAGCGACTTATCATCAGGGGATTCAGCATTTCGATCCGGTCAGAAAAGAATTTCAACACTTCAATAGAAGCAATTTACGGGACCTTCCGGAAAACAGTATATGGTCCTTGGCCGAAGACCGGAAAGGAATGCTCTATGTGGGCCATGTCAAAGAAGGATTGACGATCCTGGATCCGGTACGTCGATCTTTAAAACACTTGACTTACCAAAATTCGGGAGCTGAATTGCCTGATAACGAGGTTAAAGTTTTGTTTTGCGATCAATATGATAATATCTGGATCGGCACTCGGAAAGGGCTTGCCGTCTACCATACCTCGAGTGGTCAGCTAAAGCACGTACCTTTGGCTACCTCGTCTAAAAATGGAAATGAACCCTTTATTTATGCCATTAAAGAAATTGGAGGTAAACTTTGGATAGGAGCAGAATCTTCCCAGCTTTTTGTCATACAACCGGGTTATGGATATGACAAAAGGGTCGAAGGAGCCGGGCAAATACAGCTTTTTGACCTTGGAAAGGGAAATAATGCAATGGTTCAGCATATCACACCGGACAAATTTGGGAATGTCTGGCTCGCAGTATATGGCGGTGGCGTCGGCGTGATCAGCCATATCAAACCTTTTTTTAATGTTTTCCCGACAGGAGCTATATTGCCGGATCAGCTGGCAACAGTGAGTAATATTGTCGTTCGGAATGCAGACGCAGTCTGGTTGACGACCGAAGGCTCCGGAATCGTAGAAATGGGGAAAAATGGCAGATTACGCAAATGGATAACACAAAAGAACGGTAGTCCTGATGATTTTATATTGGCTTCATTCAAGGATCATAACCAGCATGTCTGGTTAGGTTTACGCAAAGGTGGTGTTGCAGTTTGCTATGCCGGATCCACCACATGGCATACGATAGACCTGGGTGAACCCGTATCGGAGGTTCGCGCGATTTATGAAGATCGCCGTGGTGCCATCTGGATTGCTGCATACCAAGGCCTGTTTATCTATGACCCGCACAATCGTAGCGTACAGAAATTACTGATCAACGATCCGATGCTGGGCGACTATGCGCCTCGTGCGCTTGTCGAGGACGGGCAGGATAATATCTGGGTGGGAACCTATGGGCAGGGGCTCTACGTGTATAATGTTAATCGACAGCTGATCCGGAAAATGGATAGCGGCAATGGATTGCGCAACAATACCGTCAATCATTTGCTACGCGATAAAAATAATAACATCTGGATTGCGACCAATCAGGGAATAGCTTTGCAGGAAGCGCAACGCAGAATTGGTGAATTAACAGTTTTGATGCCTCCGGGAGATGACGCCTGGCTATTTGTCAATGGCCTTTCGGAAGATCAAAATGGGCATATCTGGTGTTCGACCAAGTCGGGAATGCTACGCTTTTTACCGAAAGAAAAACGCTTTTTGCAATACGATCAGTCATTCGGCCTGCCATTGGGAGGTTTTATAAACGGAAGTGTGGGGCGGGATCTGGCAGGACAGCTCTATTTTGGGATGCAGGACGGCATATGTTATTTTGACCCGAATGAAATCCCTTCAAAACTGCCCAAATCTCCGATTCGCCTAAGCCGCTTTATTGTTTTCCGTTCCGGCGAATCGAATGCACAGGAAGACAAATATCTTACATCATCCGATGAAATCAGGCTTGATCACAACGAGAATAGCTTTCGTATCGAGCTTGCGGTCATGGACTATGCGCTGGATGGATTGGTCGAGTTTGGATACCGGCTTCAGGGACTGAATAACGACTGGATTTTTCTGGGCAACGAAACGAACCTTGATTTTCGGAATATTCCCTATGGAGATCATGAACTGTTGATTCGCACACGCATGAAAAATGGGGAATGGGCCCAGTCATACCAACGTTTACTGATTAAGATTAAACCACCCTTTTATCTGAGTCTGCCCGCAAAAGTCACTTATTTTCTGATCTTTTTGCTGGTCATTTATACCCTTATTTTCTTTTATATCAAAAGAATAAAAGCCGAGTCTGAACTGAAACTCAAAGAGCGACAGCACCTTCAGGATGAACGCTTGCATAGCGAGCGCATGAATTTCTATACCCATATCACGCATGAACTCCGTACACCATTGACGCTCATATTGGGACCGCTGGATGATTTGTCTCACGATGAGCAATTATCTCCTAAAAACAAAGGATTGGTGCATACCGTTCAAAAAAGTGCCAACCGGCTTTTTACTTTGGTGAACCAGCTTTTGGAGTTCAGGAAGGTGGAATCTCAGTTTAAACCGCTTGTATTGGAAGCAGGAACCCTAAGTGAAATGCTTACCGACATCGTAGAAAAGTATAAAACCTTAAATAACAAACCAAACCTGGAGATTGCTGCAGATCTGCCCCAAACAGATTATCGTACCCTATTTGATGCCGAGATCATCCAGTTGATTGTCGATAATGTATTGTCTAATGCCTATAAGTATACGGAGTCGGGATATATTAAGTTGGATCTAAAATACGAGCAATCAAATTTGGCCCACTGGGCGGTATTGTCCATTGAAGACACGGGGCGCGGTATTCCGGCGGACCATATCGATCGAATTTTCGATAAATTCTATCAGATTCCCGGCGCTGGAATCCACGGGACAGGCATAGGCCTGGCCCTGGTCAAGGAACTGACGGCTATCCATCAGGGCAAGATCGAGATTAAAAGCGTGGAAGGGGTGGGAACTACGGTATCAGTCCGGTTTTTAGCAAACAAAGTCGGCGTTGATAGCCCGAAAATAGTGGAATTGATCGCCGAATCTGATGATATCGCGATGGACATCAGTCGCCCATTGATTCTTTTGGTTGAAGATGATCCTGACTTACGCGCCTATCTGGGGGATACCTTGTGCGCAAATTACGAAGTTTTGCTTGCTGAAAATGGAGTGGTTGGATTGAACATTGCACAAAATAGGATACCTGATCTTCTGATAAGCGACATTATGATGCCTGATATGGATGGTTTTCTGCTGGCCGAAAAATTGAAGGCGGAGCGCTCAACGAGCCATATCCCATTGATCCTGTTGACGGCGAAGGATACGGATCTGGACAGGCAGCGGGGCTATGACCTCGGAGTCGATTCGTATCTCACAAAACCGATCGGCGCAACCGTATTGCTTAAACGTATTGATAACCTATTGCGCAAACAGAAAGTCATGAACAATGCTGTTCTACAGAAAATCAAATTGGATCAGCCAACGGATTTTGTAGAAGACCGGCAAACAGAAAAAGATGAGTTATGGCGTGAAAACGCATTTGTTCAGGATTTTGTGGCGATCGTAGAACAGCATATGCAAGATGAGGTATTGGATGCGGCTACCCTCGCGGAAAAGATGAATATGAGCCAATCAACCTTGTACCGTAAATTAAAAGGGATTACAGGAAAGAATATCAATCAACTTGTACGTAAAATACGGATACATAAAGCCGCTGAGCTGTTACGGTCGGGCGCATACAACGTAACCGAGGTTTCGTTTATGGTCGGTATCAATAGCGCTATTTATTTCCGGCAATGTTTTAAAGAAGAGTTTGGTCAGCTTCCTTCGGAATATCAAAAGTCGGGTGCGAAGAGTTGAACGACGCACCATCTTACTTGCTTTATGCCATTAAATACCTAACAATAGCTAACGCAACCTTGGCGATAAAAGCGTTCCTGCCTCGGCATTAGCTGATGAGGGAGCGAGATGAAAAACAGGTCAATTTTTATTGAAAAGCTGCTTTTTGACCGAAAACTATATGGTATTTGACGGATTTGTATATGGTCTAATGCTTTAAAATCCCCTAAGTTTGACGATATAATCAATTATAAATCTTGCAGGAAGTAGCAATGCATCTGATGTAACCTATGTAAACCATCGCTTATCATCTTCACTGTCTATTCTGGCAAGATTGTATTATTTACTGTTTAATTCGTATAGAAATTTATGAACAACCTAAAAATTGTTTCTTTGTATACGGTGTTGAGCGTTGCGCCAACATTGTTATACGCCCAGGGGAAAATTTCGGGACAGGTCTTGAATCAGGCCAATGAGCCTATCGTAGGTGCAACTGTAACGATAGAAGGCGGAGGTAAGGGGATTTCAACAGACAAATCGGGGAAATTTGAACTGAATGCCGCTAAAGGGGTACTTGTTGTCTCTTTCATCGGCTACAAAACCTATAGACTCCCCTTGAACGAAACTACAAATCTGACCATTCGGCTTGAAAAAGATGACCGTGTGCTGGAGGATGTCGTGGTGGTGGGTTATGGCACGCAAAGAAAAGCGACGTTGACGGGTTCCATATCTGAAGTGAAGGGCAAAGATATCGTGAAAAGTCCACAACCTAATTTATCCAATTCGCTCGCCGGACGTTTTTCTGGCGTGGTAATCAACAACCGGAGCGGTGAGCCCGGTTATGACGGTTCATCCATTACGGTACGTGGACAGGCAACTACAGGAAGTAATGATGTATTGGTTGTCGTAGATGGTGTACCCGGACAAATAGGTGGCCTGGAGCGTCTGGATCCAAACGATATTGAAAGTATTTCGGTTCTGAAAGATGCTTCAGCGGCAATTTATGGTAACAGGGCAGCAAATGGGGTTATTTTAGTCACGACCAAACGTGGAAAAAGTGGCAAACCTTCAATCACCTATAGCGGAAATCTCGGTGTCAGTTCGCCGACACGGTTGCCTAAAATGGCTGATGCCGCAACTTATGCCATTTTAAGGAACGAAATTGCTTATGGAAATAGTTCTTCCGGAGGAATGAATCAGATTTATTCAGCAGAACAGATTCAAAAATTTAGAGACGGATCTGATCCACTGTTATACCCCAATACTGATTGGGCAGATGTCACCTTGAAAAAAGCTGCAATACAAAGTCAGCACAATCTGTCTGTCGCAGGCGGGACCGAAGATGTGCGATATTTTATGTCTTTGGGTTCGGTCTATCAGGATGGTTTATACAAAAATGGGGTCACAAAATATAAGCAGTATAATTTCAGAACAAATCTCGAAGCCAATGTAACCGATCGTTTTAAGGTCGGACTCTCTCTTTCGGGAAGACAGGAAGACCGTAAATTCCCCATCGCATCTGCCGGAGATATTTTTCGTTCCATATATAGAGCTTATCCTACAGTAAGCGCATATTATCCAAATGGCTTACCGACGCGTGGCATTGAGGGATCCAACCCCGCCTTAATGGTCACGGATATCGGTGGGACGGTAGATAATCCCAAACAGGTGTTCAATGGCATACTCAAAGCGAGCTATCAGCTTCCTTGGGTACAGGGCCTATCCGTAGATGGTTTTCTTTCGGTTGACAAATCCGCAAATTTTAGCAAAAACTTCAGTGTGCCCTACGTGTTAAATGCGTATGACCCGGCAAAAAACACTTACGAAGAATCTATTGTCGGCGGAAATAACAATAAGGCTACATTGACCGAATCACATACCAATGAATCCTTGATTACAAGCAATATAAAGCTGAATTTTGAACGTAGCTTTGGTGCCCACGCAATCAATGCTTTTGTAGGATATGAGCAAAGTAAAAGGCATTTGGAATATTTTGACGCGCAGCGTTTTAATTATCTTTCCAACCAGTTGCCTGAATTATCACAGGGTGGTTCCGCTGCGACAGATTACCTCAATTCAGGTTATAGCTCAAATTATACACGGCAAAGTATCATAAGTAGATTAGCTTACAATTATAACGAGAAGTACTTGTTTGAAGGGCAGCTCAGGGCAGATGGTTCTTCGATTTTCCCCGCAGGCAAGCGCTGGGGCTATTTCCCTTCGGTATCCGCTGGATGGCGAATCAGCAAAGAAGAGTGGTTTGCCGACAAGATCGGATTTTTAGATGACCTGAAACTTCGCGCCTCTTATGGTACCCTTGGTAACGATAATGTGGATGGATTCCAGTTCTACGATAACTATACCCTGGTAGGAAATGGTCTGGTCGCGCTGCTAAATGAAAAAAGCCAGATCGAACCCAATGTCAAATTGGCGAAATTAGCCAATCCTGATATAACCTGGGAGGTGTCCAAGAAGCTGGATATCGGATTGAATGCGCAATTTCTTAAGAATTTTACGATAGAGGCCATTTATTTCAAACAAAAGAGATCGGATATTCTGACAGAAAGGAATGCGTCGATACCAGCAACCTCAGGTATTGTCAATCCATACAAAGAGAATAGTTCCAAACCGCTTGTTCCTTCGGAGAATATTGGTAAGGTGAATAGCGAAGGATTTGAAGGAACCTTATCGTATCAAAGGCCAGGCGATTTTAGCTGGGGAGTATCCGGAAATTTTACCTTTGCCAAAAGTAAAATTATCTTTATTGATGAGGCCAGCGGCACGTTGGACTACCAACGTCAGACGGGAAGACCATTGGGAACCTATCTGCTCTATAATGCGATTGGACTAAACCGAAGCGAAGCAGATCTCAGCGTGTCGCCACAGGCGCCCGGAGCACAGGTCGGGGATCTGATTTATCAGGATTATAACCAAGATGGTAAGGTTACCGCAGATGATATGATCCGGACAAAATATGGCAATATTCCCCAGATTACCTATGGTTTCAATTTGAATGCGGCTTACAAAAATATGGATATATCTATTCTTTTTGCCGGGCAGGCTAAAGTAAGTCAGCACGTGCTTCCAGAGTCAGGAACTGTAGGAAACTTTTACAGTACCTGGGCCGACAATCGTTTTAACGAAGTCAATAACCCGAATGGAATCTATCCGAAAGTTTCTGAACGCGCCTCTTCAGCCGTGAGCGGTGGCTTATATAATAACACCTTTTGGTTGAATAATGCGTCCTTTTTGCGTTTAAAAAATGTCGAGATAGGATATACTTTGCCTACTGAGGTCTTATCGAGGCTGAAATTGGGCGGGCTTCGATTTTATGTCAACGGATTTAATCTCTTGACCATCACAAAAGTGAAGGACTATGATCCGGAAGGGAATAGCGGTAGCGGTCAATTCTATCCGCAACAACGTATTATTAATATAGGTGCAAATTTGAAATTTTAAGGAGGAACCTCAGCGATGAAATTTATAACTAAATATATAGTGCCTTTGGCCTTGGGATTGACCGTATTTTCGGCCTGTAACAAAAATCTATTGGATGTAACGGCGACTGATCGGATATCGACAGAAGCAATTGAGGCAGATACAGCTGTCTTGGAAGCTTTTATTATCAACAGGTACATCGGTGAAAAGATTATATCAAATGAAGCGGATGGGACGAATCCTGGATTTGGACGCGGTTTTGAATATGCGCTTTGGTCCTCACTATCTGATGAGTCCATGTATACCAATGATGATAACACCTGGCTAATTATTCGGGGGCAGTTGTCTCCTGAAAATTTAGGTGCCGCTGGATCACTTTGGGCACGTAGTTACCGTAGTATCCGTGAGTGTAATTATGCAAAAAAAGTGCTGTCTACTATTCAGATAAGCTCTTCACACAAACGGCATCTCGAAGGTGAACTACAGTTTATCAGGGCATTTCGGTATCACGATCTCATCCGGAACTTTGGTCGCGTCGTCCTGATGGGCGATACCGTGTATGGCCTGAAAGATAATTTAAACACGGTAAGCCTTTTCGAGCGGAAGTCTATGCAGGAAGGAATGGATTATGTGATAAAAGAGCTGGACGAGGCGATCGAAAAGCTGCCCCAGGATAATAGTGACCAGATCTGGGTGAAAGGCCGGGCAACGAAAGCCGCTGCCATGGCATTAAAATCAAGATTACTGCTGTATGCAGCGAGCCCACTGTATAACGTGGGAAGCTGGGCCGCAGCGGCCCAGGCAGCACAAGACCTGATTTCGCTAAATAAATTCAGCCTCTATACAGCGGGGTACCAATCGCTATTTTTGGTTGACCGGAACCCGGAAACTATTTTCGCCCGTTATTATACCAAAAATGCCAATCATGTGCATTTGGAGATTGCCAATGGACCAAACGGCTATGGTGGTTGGGGAGGAAACACGCCTTACCAAAATCTGGTGGATGCTTATCAGATGAAAAATGGTCAAGCCCCATTTAATGAGGATGGAACTGTAAATACAGCTTCAGGATACGATCCCAATAACCCCTATATCAATCGTGATCCACGCTTTGATGCAACAATTCTACACAATGGTTCGATGTACAGAGGACGCGCTGTTGAAACATTTACTCCAGGTGGACAGGATAGCAGGGAGGGAAGGGATAATTGGAATACATCCAAAACCGGTTATTATCTACGCAAGTTTATGAATGATGCATATCCGCTGGAAAACCCATGGGGAAATGCAGGATTTCAACCCTGGAATTATTTTCGTTATGCCGAAATTCTACTAAATTTTGCAGAGGCGGCCAATGAGGCCTACGGCCCGGATGTACTACCCCAAGGCAGTACTCTTACCGCTAGACAGGCCTTAAATTTAGTTCGGACAAGACCTTCTGTCGAGATGCCTGAAATCCCCGTTGGAAAATCGAAAGATGAATTTAGAAAACTGTTGCGTTACGAACGCCGGATAGAGCTGGCCTTCGAGGAACACCGTTTTTATGACGTAAGGAGATGGAAAATCGCCAACATAACAGAGAATGCGCCAGCTGCCGGAATGACGGTAACAAAAGGAAGCAATGGGCTTACCTATACGCGAAAAGAGGCATTATCGGGCCGCCGTTTTGAAGAAAAACATTATTGGCTTCCGATACCGCGGGCAGATATTTTGTCCTCGAACGGACAACTGGAACAAAATCCAGGTTATTAATGTTAATCAATCAAAAAAAGACATACGCGATGCGCTGGGACCTCTTTCGGAACCAGCGCATTGTTGTCAGATCAAGCAACCTTTTACTAAATTATTTTATACATGCGATTTACGGTTATAGCATTTTTATTGATAAATATTGCGGCATCGGCATACGCGCAGGCCTATCGCCATGGGCCTACCGAAAAGGATTTTGCCGGTTATTTATTTGCTTATTTTAAGGGTAATGCGGTGGCCGATGAAGCGGTCTGTTTTGCCATTAGCACCGATGGTTATACGTACCGTGCGCTGAACGGTAACCGTCCGGTACTGGATTCGAAGACCATCAGTAAAACCGGAGGTGTCCGGGATCCGCACATCCTTCGGGCTGAAGATGGAAAGACTTTCTATATGGTACTGACCGATATGACCTCCGCCAAAGGTTGGGATTCCAATCGCGGTATGGTCCTGCTAAAATCGCAGGATCTGCTGCACTGGTCCCATCGGGCCATCGATTTCCAGCAGCGATTTACTGGGCAGGAAGATCTGAAGCGCGTATGGGCGCCACAGACCATTTTTGATGCGGCAGCAGGAAAATATATGGTCTATTGGTCCATGCAACATGGGAATGGTCCGGATATCATTTATTACGCCTACGCGAATAAAGATTTTACCGATTTTGAAACAGAGCCAAAAGTGCTCTTCATGCCTAAAAATGGCAAATCCTGTATTGATGGCGATATTATCGAAAAGAACGGACTCTTTTATCTTTTCTACAAAACGGAAGGGCACGGCAATGGGATCAAACTTGCCATGACGGACTCCCTGACTTCGGGAAAATGGATCGAACAGCCTGGTTATAAGCAGCAAACAAAGGATGCCGTGGAGGGATCAAGTGTTTTCAAGCGAAACCAGTCGGACCAATATATCCTGATGTATGATGTGTATGGTAAAGGAAAATACCAATTCTGTATTTCCGATGATCTCGATCGTTTTAAAGTGATCGACCAAGAGATTGATATGGATTTTCATCCCCGTCACGGAACCATCATACCGCTTTCCAGAGAGGAGCTGATTCGGTTGACGGCAAAGTGGGGCAAACCCAAGGATATACCATTTGCGTTCAAAAAGAACCCTATTCTGGACGGTTACTATGCAGACCCCGACATCTTGTATGCCAAAAAGACCAAACGATATTATATCTATCCCACAAGCGATGGCTTTGATGGCTGGGGTGGCTTCTATTTTAAGACTTTTTCTTCCGCCGATCTGATCCATTGGAAGGATGAGGGTGTCATCCTGGACCTTAAAAAAGAGGTTCCCTGGGGACCGCGTCATGCATGGGCGCCAACGATCACCGAGAAAAAAGTTAAAGGCGACTATAAATATTACTACTATTTTACGGCGGCGCAGAAAATCGGTGTCGCCGTAGCGGATCAGCCAACGGGGCCCTTCAAGGATTCGGGTAGGCCCTTGATCGACTTCAAACCTCCGGGGGTAACCGGCGGTCAGGAGATCGATCCCGCGGTGTTCAATGATCCCAAGTCGGGTAAAAGCTATTTGTATTGGGGGAATGGTTACCTTGCGGTTGCCGAACTAAATAAAGATATGGTCTCCATCAAAAAAAATACAATAAAGGTATTGACGCCCGACAAAACATTTCGTGAAGGGGTATATGTGATCTTTCGCAATGGAATATACTATTTTCTTTGGTCAGAAGATGATACCCGCAGCGAGAATTACCGGGTTCGCTATGGGACATCAACCTCTCCCTATGGGCCAATCCAGGTGCCTGAGAACAATCTGATCTTGCAAAAAGATCCGGCGAAAGGAATCTATGGTACTGGTCATAACTCGATCTTGCAGGTTCCCGGAACCGACGAATGGTATATTGTCTATCATCGATTTAATTATCCAAACGGGATCAGGATGGGGGATGAAGCTGGTTTCCATCGGGAAGTATGCATGGATCGGCTTTATTTCGATGCGAATGGCCAGATCGTACCTGTAATTCCAACCCATTAATAGCAATCAGATCAACTTAAACGACTACATAACATGAGTATAATAATTAAAAATATAGCGATCCTTGCGGCGTCAGTTTTAACCGGGCTGAGCTCCGTTTACGCCCAGCCGGGTTTTGGTGTCGCGCAGCGTATCAATGTAGACTGGCAGTTCCAGTTAGAAACCGCAGGAGCAGGGCAAAGCGCAACAGCACTAAACGAGCAGGCCTGGAAATCGGTTAGGCTACCCCATGACTGGGGCGTAAAGTACCCCTTGAGTCCAAATCTGGCCAGCGCCACGGGATATTTACCCGGGGGGATAGGCTGGTACCGAAAACAACTGGCCATACCTGCTGAAGACCAAGGAAAGAAGATCTTTCTTTATTTTGAGGGTGTTTACAACCGCAGTGAAGTTTTTGTCAACGGCAAATCTGTCGGCAAGCGCCCCAATGGCTATGTATCATTTTCCTATGATATCAGCCCGTACATTGAATTTGGGAAGGAAAATACCATTGCGGTCAAAGTCGACCATAGCAAAAGCGCGGATTCGCGCTGGTACACAGGATCCGGAATCTACCGCGATGTTTGGCTCGTCAAGGCCGATCGGGTGCATCTGGATCAATGGGGAGTATATGCCTATCCGGAAATCAAGGGCAGGAAAGGCGTGCTCAATACCGAAACTACGGTGGTCAACAGTTCGTCCCAGCGTAGCGCTGTTACCGTGCAGCAGGAGCTCATCGATGCCGAAGGTAGGCTTGTTGAGAAAAAATCCGGGCAGCTTACGATCGCTGCTGCTGATAGAGCACGCCTGGATCTGAAATTGACAGCATCAAATCCAAAGCTGTGGAACTTAGCGCAGCCCATACAATACACCTTGCGGACAACAGTATGGCAAAATGGCAAGCAGATCGATCAGTCCGAAGTAAAGACAGGCTTTAGGACTTTTACCTTTGATCCGGATAAAGGCTTTGCCTTAAACAAGCAATGGATGAAAGTAAAAGGTGTCTGTTTGCATCACGATGCCGGTGTACTCGGTGCCGAGGTGTACCCTGAGGTGTGGCGGCGGCGGCTGCTCACACTGAAATCGCTTGGTGTTAACGCCGTGCGTACGAGCCATAATCCACAGGCAACCTCACTTTATAATTTATGTGATGAGCTGGGGCTATTGGTCATGGATGAAGCATTTGACGAATGGGAATTTCCGAAGCGCAAGTGGCTACAGGGCTGGAACGTCGGCACACCGGGTTTTGAAGGCGCTTATGATTTTTTTGAAGAATGGGGGGAGCGGGATTTGGCCGACATAGTCCAAAGAGACCGGAATCACCTGTCGATATTTGCCTGGAGCATAGGCAATGAAGTGGATTATCCCAATGATCCCTATTCCCATCCGATTTTGAATGGCGAGAAAAAAGAAGGTGGCTTTACCCAGGCCTCTTATGGCGGTTATAAGAAAGATGCACCGGACGCCATGCGTTTGGGGGATATTGCCAAACGTCTGGTTGCTGTGGTAAAAAAATACGATCGCAGTCGGGCGGTAACAGCAGGCCTGGCGGGGGTAGCGATGTCTAATGAAACGGCCTACCCCGGAGCACTTGATATTGCGGGTTACAATTATACGGAGAGCCGATATCAGGAAGACCACCAGCGTTACCAAACGCGTGTCATCTATGGCAGTGAAAATCGGCATGATCTTCCGGCCTGGCTGGCTGTACGCGACAATGCGCATATATTTGGACAGTTCCTGTGGACGGGAATCGACTATCTTGGCGAATCGGGCCGTTGGCCTTCGCGTGGTTTTTATTCGGGCTTACTCGATTTTGCTGGCTTTATCAAACCCAGGGGATATTTTCGCCAGTCTTTGTGGGCAGAAAAACCCATGGCTTATTTGGGAACCTATCCATTGGCCGGGGCAACTGGTACGACAGATGTGTGGTCCGCTTTGGAAGCTCAGCAGGAACAACAAAAGAATGAAAGACCCTCCATGGATGCCTGGCCGATCTGGAATTATCAGGACGGGCAGCTTATCCGGGTAGTCTGCTATACCAATAGTGCTGCAGCCCAGCTAACACTGAATGGACAGACCGTGGGTGATGAGAAAAAATACGATGAGAAAACAGGAATTGTCTTTTGGGATATCCCTTATGCCCAAGGCAAACTGGAAGTGATCGGGCTGGACGGCAATGGCAAAGAAGTTGTTCGCCATGCGATTCAATCGAGCCAGCGGCCGGCATCCATTCAGGCGGTGCTTGTTGGGGATCCGTCGATTAAAGCAGGGGAGCTGCTACAGCTCACGGTGCAGCTTGTCGATGAAAAGGGCGTTCCCGTGGTTCTTTCGGAAGATGAAATTACCTGCGATATTGCCGGGAATGCGCGTTTATTGGGTATGGAGGCCGGAAATAATGCTGATATGGGCGATTATACGGATAATAAACAGCGGGTCCATCAAGGCAAAATGATCGTTTATGTACAATCAACGGGCAAAGCGGGTGACCAGATTACCATTCGGTTGAGCTCCCCTTGGCTGAAAGCCGCCACGGTATCCTATAACGTTAACTGATGGGCTTATTCATCCGAGCGGAGTGTTCGTATTTCTAAAATTTTATGACTGGGGGACCTTGATGTCCCCTTGATTTTTACCTCTATTGTCGACATAGCGGTACTTCCTTTGGGAAGCTTTATGCGCGAGGTTGTAATAATAGCACTGCTATCGGTGCTCTTTAGGGTTTCAACAAGGGTTCCATTGACGATGATTTCGGTACTCCGCAGCGCAGTATCTGTCATAAATTTCAGGTATAGTGCACTAGCGTCTGTATTTTTTAGCTGGTAACTGAACCAGCCGGTGGTTTCACGCCAACGCGTATCGTCTGTACTTCCGGCCTTGCTATTTTCTTCCTGAAAGAAGTGATCCGATTCCGGCTGTTGTTCACCTGCAATCACCTTGTCCACCGTGATTGCAGTGAGGGCAAGGCTTTCGCGTTCATCCCTTTCAATTTTATCCTGCAGGAGTTGAAGTTGGCTGGCAGTTGTTTGTGGCCAATATAGAATATATCTACTATCATGAAGTCCATAGAAAGGTTCAAGTTCCATGTTTAGTGTGTCTTTCCCTTGACGAAGTCCTGTGAGTGTAAAATGCAATGGTTTGCCTGGGATCGGATGAATAAGTGTCGGGATCGCTTTAGGATCAGTCACAAGGATAGGGATATCGCGCAATGGGATCTGTCTTCCGGATGCGATATGGCCCATCCGGCTATCGCCGGCCTTTAGTCCTGTGAGATCACTTGTTCCCGAACGTGCAGCGAGCACAACCGGCCCATAGGATATGTTGTAATAGTTACTCTGATCAGCCAATTGTTCAATCTGGATTTCCATTGGCAATTCCATACGCAGACGATCTCCGGGCTTCCAAGTACGTTTTATTTTGATATGCGTTTCCGTGGAATCCGTAATGGGATAAGATTTTTCGTTTATTGAAATAGTTGGCTTAGTTTTCAGCCATTTAGGTTTACGTATATAAAGAGTAAATTCATGTTTATTTTTTGAATTAATTATCAGCGAGGTATATGGATCCTCCGGAAAGTTGTTGTTCTGAATGATCTCGATTCCCTTTTCTTTCCAATTTAGTCGAGAGGGAACAAAGAGATTGACGTACAAGTCATCCTTTGTATGTGCATAAATCATTTCACCATACTTGGCATGGTTTTCCATTCCAGACCCCACGCAGCACCACATACTCGTCTGTGGTTGTGAGTAGACGCGATAATGTCCCGGACGGATTTGCGTAAAGTAGACCAATCCACCGTGTTCGGGATGTTGGGTAGATAAAATGTGATTATATAATGCCCTTTCATAAAAATCCATATACTTGGCCTGTTGATCTGTACGATACAGCATTTTTGTGAGCCTGAGCATATTGTAGGTGTTACAGGTCTCGGGACCCTCGATGCTATGAACCATCTTCGAAAAATCGTTTGTAGGATTAAAGTGTTCACTGACACTATTCCCTCCGATGGCAATGGATCTATGCAATACAACGTTATCCCAGAAATAGCGTACTGCCTCGGCCCATTGTATATCGTTGGAGAGTTCTGCAATTCGTGCGAAGCCCAAAACTTTTGGGATCTGTGTATTGGCATGTAATCCCGTTAATTTATCTTGATGTTGTTTTAAGGGGACCAAGATGGATTGGTGAGAAAATTTTCGCGCAAGCTCCAGATATTTGGGGTTTTGAGTAATTGCAGCGACATCTGCAAAAGTTTCATTGAGACCACCATGTTCACTGCGTAACATGTCTTGTATTTGATTGTCAGATAGTTGGGAGACCAGTCTCACAGCCCAATCAGTCATCTCGATAAGCATGGTCTTAGCGGTTTGATTAGCCGTCAGCAAGTAGACATCACGCAATCCAGCGTAGGTTTTATGAATATTATAAAGCGGAACCCACTTTCCATTTAGACTAAAAGTGTTTGAATGGATATTACCCATATGAATTTCTTCCCAGATGCGTTTACCTCCCGGCACACCGCCAATATAGCCATTTCCATTTGCTTGCTGACAGCGCCGCAAGGTTATAATCATATAATCAAGTCGTTCTTTGATCCGCGGATCGTCAGTTGAAGCGTACATGTGGGAGAGTGCAGAAAGGTAATGACCACCGATATGACCGTCCAAACCAGTGTTTTCCCAGTTCGTGTAAGATTCTTTAATGACCGGTAAGCCAGCTTCCCTTAAAAACGGGGCAAGTAGGCGATCAGGATCCATTGCCAATAAGTACTGCAAATCAAGTTGTTGTGCATGATAAAAGGGACACGGTAATAATCGAATATCCTTTAGATCGAAATAGTTTAGCTGTTTGGGTGTCTGTGCAAATAAAGAAGAACAAAAAGCGAATACAAAGATTATTTGAGAAAGACTACTATTTAATTTCATTTCAAATTTAAGGTATGTAATCAGCTGCATGTAAAAGTATGCAACAAGTTGGTTATTGGAAAATATGAAGTATTGTGTCGTTAAATCAAAGATATAAATTACCAAACGATTTTTAAATGTTTTTTTAACATTTATTTTGTTGCTATATTAAGGAACCTGTTGATCCTTTAATTTGGAGCAATTTTATCAGAGGAATATGGCTGTAAGTCTTATTGATGTTATATTGATTACACCTCCTGCGAGTCGGAATTTGCGAGAATGATCTGAACTTGTCTGAAGAAACCGGGATTAATCTGTTATTTACTAGTTTTATACATTTTTACCCTTCTTTTAATTATTTGTTGCAAGGTCATTTTTTTGAAACCTATAGCTTTGCTTTATAACCAATTGGCGAATGGCTAGCGCATTCCTAGGAATGCTCCGAGAAAGGAAATAATGAATCTTTAGCAATGCAACTTGTATTTTTTTGCCTACAGTCAGCAGGCTAGTAATAACCAATTCGTTTAAATAAATAACCAAGTACGCGCCTCTAGGGGCAAAAAGACATTTATCTCAGATAAGATTATGAACAGAAATTATGTGTCTTCTTTCTTTTGTTTTCCTAAAGAAAGGAACAGGAAAGTGAAGTGGTTGTTAATGGCTTCCATGTTAATGTCCATTGGACGACTGTCTGCCCAAGAAAAAGTCGTTCATGGAAAGATCGTAAGTGATCAGGGAAAACCGATTATCGGGGCATCGATCAAAGTGAAGAACAAAACTCTCAGTACCTCAACCAACGAGAAAGGCGAATTTGTACTCAAGCTCAATCCGGGCGAAATCCTTATTGTATCCAATGTAGGGTATAATCATGTCGAATATGTAGTCGGCAATTCTTCAGAAATCAGTATCCCGCTTGTCTCTTCGGAAATTGCAGTAGATGAGGTTGTGGTGGTGGGCTATGGTAAGCAGAAGAAGGTTGATCTGACGTCTTCTATTGCCGTGGTGGACACCAAAGATCTTGTCAAAGTTCCCGGCGGAACAATTGCCACGCTTCAGAGTGCTGTACCCGGGGTGCAGGTAACCAATGGCGCCGTCCGCATCCGTGGTGTTGGATCCATTAACGGCACGGATCCGCTCTATGTGGTTGATGGGATGATCGGCGGCGCTATGCCGGATGAAAATAATATTGCCAGCATTCAGGTGTTGAAAGATGCTGCATCCAGCGCCATCTATGGTGCCCGTGGAGCCAATGGCGTTATTTTGGTCACCACAAAACGGGGTAAAGCGGGGGATGTAAAACTCGATTACAATGCTTTCGCCGGCATCAAAAATATTTCCCACAATGTCCCCCTGTTGAACGGACAGCAACTGGCCGAATTGATTAATGAGGAAATGTATAATAAAGATCCTTCGCGTAAAGACTATTTGGACGCTCTGTCTAAACCGTCAGCCATCGGGCAAGGGTATAATATGATGGATGAACTGTTACAGACGGGAAATTATCAAAGACATAATCTCTCGGTCTCTGGTGGTTCTCAAAATGCCAATTTTCGGCTGAGCGGTATTTATGCAACAGATAAATCCATTATTATTCAGGACAAGAATAAGTATTATGGAGCCCAATTCATCTCTGATTTTACCAAAGGAAAACTTAAGATAGGCGAAACACTTTCCTTAGGCTATACCCGCCGCAACTGGAGTGACAAAAATATCATCGATGCGCAAAAGTGGTCCTCCACATTACCGTTATATGATGCCAATAGTAGCACCGGATTTGCAGGAGCAGGGAATGGAACAGATGTACAAAGTGCTTTGGCAAATGCTTATCTTAACAAAAATGTCAATGATAATTTTTCGGTAAACGGCAATGCTTGGGCTACCTATGAGATCATCAAAGGACTGATTTATAAGTTTAATATGGGCGTAGATCTTAGCCGTGTACGGAATGAAGGCTATATCGGTAACTACTCCGTTGGTCAATATCAGAACCATAGCCCGGATGAACTCAATATTTCCAGCAGTCAGAATAATCGTTGGCTATTTGAAAATACGCTGACTTACGAAAATAATTTTGGTAAACATGCGATTTCGGCTTTGGCAGGGATCACCTCGGAAGAATCGCGATACAATGCTGTAAACGCAGGTGCCCGCGGTTTGCCCAGTCCAGATGTTTTGATACTCAATTCGGCTTCCTTGGCAAGTTCCCGCCTGGTGGGCTCAGGTGTGGGGCAGTCGGCCATGTACTCCATGCTGGGACGTGTCAACTATAATTATGACAATCGTTACCTCCTGACCTTTAACATGCGGCGCGATGGATCGGCCAACTTCAGTAATCAATACCGCTATGGAAATTTTCCTTCGGTATCGGCAGGATGGCGGATCAGTCAGGAATCCTTTCTGAAAGCATTTCCCGCTATCAGCGAATTGAAGCTCCGTGGTAGCTATGGGCTCCTGGGTAATTCGGATATTGCGCAATATCAATATCAACGGACGGTTAGTTTCGACCATGTCTGGTATTACCTGAACAATGTGATGGTGACGGGAGCGCTGCCACAGACGCCTTCCAACCCGAATGTAAAATGGGAAAGTCAGTATTCAACTGACCTAGGTCTCGATCTCGAGCTCTTTGATCACAAATTGGCTTTGACGGTCGATTACTATAATAAGAAGACGGAGGACATGCTGATCAATGTACCCATTTCGTTCACTGCGGGCTATGTCAACAACTTCCCCGTGCTGAATGCCGGCAGCATACGAAACCGGGGCTGGGATATCCTGGCATCCTACAAAGATCAGATCGGTAATTTTGGCTATCATATCGGTGCCAATATTTCTTTTGTGAAAAACCGCGTCCTGAGCCTGGGTAACAATAATGAAATTCTATGGGGAAGTATTTCGCCTGGGGGAGAAAATGTCACCAGGACCGCCGTTGGCCGTTCGATAGGGGAATTTTGGGGCTATACCACCGACGGTTTATATACCAGTCAGGCACAATTGGATGCCGATAAAGCTTTTGCACCAAATGCAGCACTGGGTGATGTGCGCTTCAATGACCGAAATGGAGACAAGGTCTTAAATGATCAGGATAAGGACTTTCTGGGAAGTCCAATACCTGATTTTAGCTACGGTTTCAATGCGGATGTCAACTACAGCAGTACTATTGGGATCTTTGACCTGTCGATGATCTGGCAGGGAAGCCAAGGAAACGATATCTACAACAATAGCCGCTACTGGGGCGAGGGAATGTATCATTACTACAATAATTTTGCCTCAACGTTGGATCGATACCGCGCAGAAGAACTTGTCTTCAAAAATCCGGTATCCGGTGAAACGACCGTTTATCCAAAAAATACAGATACCAATATTCCTCGTGCTGTACTCGGAGACCCGAATCAAAATTTAAGGGCATCCAACAGGTTTGTGGAGGATGGTTCTTATCTGCGGCTGAAAGTCGTCAACATTGGTTACAGTTTTTCAAGTCCGAGACTTGAACGCTGGAAGATCGACCGATTGCGGTTTTATGTCGGCGCAAAAAACCTACTGACCTTTACCAAGTACTCGGGTTATGATCCTGAGGTGGGATCGGGTGATACACGCTCCAATCTAAGCCGTGGTATCGATGGACAAACACCATGGGGACTGAGCTTCCCAAATTCAAGAGAGTATTTTATGGGGATTCAATTTACATTCTAACCACTTTATCGACATCATGAATAGACACTATATAAAACTAGCAGCTGCTGTTTTGTTGATACAGTTTTCGGGCTGCAAACCGAATCTGGATCTCTCCAACCCGCAGGAATTGTCGACAGACACCTATTATAAGACAGCAGATCAATTGGAAAACTCAGTCATACCTGCCTATCAGGCTCTAATCGGCCGTACGCAGGGGGGATATGCACGTAGTTTGTATTACGAACTTTTGGCTCCTGGGGACGATTATAACCATACCTTCAAATGGGAACCTATGTATCAGGATAGCTACAATACCCCTGCAAGTGACGGGATGGCCGCCCAGACCTGGAGAGATTTTTGGAACGGGGTGTTCGCGGCAAATTTAGCCATCGACCGTATTCAGAAGTTTGAGGGTGAAATAGACCAGAATAGAAAGAATAGACTGTTGGGAGAAGCGCATTTTTTGAGAGCGCTGAACTATTTACACCTGGGAATGCTGTTTGGAGAAACCATTCCGCTAATGAATAAACCTGTTGAAACAAATGAAGATTATTATCCAGGCAACGCACCCACGGGTGCAGTATTTGCGCTGATTGTGGATGATTTTAAGAAAGCATCAGAATTGTTGCCAACGCGCGCAGCACTTTATGCCGACAGTAAAATGATCGGTAGGGCAACCAAAGGTGCTGCTCAGGCTTATCTAGCTAAAACTTACCTTTATAAACCCATCCTAGCAAAAGGACAAACCGCAGATTTTGCAAATGCCGAGATCCAATTGAAAGGCGTTATTGAAAGCAAGGAGTATCAATTGATGTCTTCTTACAGAGATAATTTTTTGGAAACGAAAGAGAATAATCAGGAGTCTGTTTTTGAAATACAGCTTTATAATGGTCCAGGTTGGCTAGGGGACGATATTTCGAGTTCATGGCGCTGGCAGGAAATCGGAATGTTTGACGGAACAGGTGGGGCCTGGTGGAATCTGGCGCCCAATAAAATGGCTCATGATGAATTTGAAGATGGAGACCCTCGTAAATATATGACGTTATGGTGCGAGAATGGCGCAAAGTTTACACAACTGGATGGTAAGGTCACGAACTATACAGACTGGATGAAAAACCTGGCGACCAATAAAGATTACTTTGGTACCCGGAAATATTGTCCGGATGTTCAGATAGCGGACTTTGATAATGGCAACAATGATCGTATTTTTCGCTATAGTGATGTGTTGCTACTGTATGCTGAGTGTCTCAATGAACGGGGGGATGTTACAGGAGCGAAACAATACATCAACCTGGTGCGTAAACGCGCCAATAATATCGTCCCCGATGAGCAGCCACACCTGTGGTACCAAAAATCCAATGGGACAATTCCCGATGTGGATGGGTTGCTCGCGCAGGGTTTAGTAAAAAATGGTGTTTCATTAAACACGGTCAAAAATATCATCGTACATGAGCGATTCGTCGAGTTCTTGGGTGAATATCAACGGTATTTTGACCTTCTGCGTTGGGGTATGGCTGATCCCGCCTGGCTGGAGCCTTTAAAGAAAGGGGGCTGGTCGCCAAAAGCCATGTACTATCCTTTCCCGCAGGCAGAACTGGACAATAACAAAAATTTGAAAGGGAATGACATGAACAATTGATCTGGGAAAATATATGTTTTTATTTATTCATAGTTAGTGTTAGGTGGAGGTGTCCTTTTTAGGGCACCTTTTTTGGGAATCAACCGAACAAAAAGAATCCTGTGTCGATATTGTACTAGTATTGATCGATTATGTAGTTTCTTTCCTAGAACAATACAGTTATTTTTGATTTTAGATAAAATAACAAATTATAAACCGAATGATTTTGTCCAGCAGTTTGGGCTCAAAGCATTCCGATCGAAGTTCAGATTACAATGGATAGAAGAACAGCAATTAAATGTCTCGGCGCGACTATTCCGAGCCTTTTCCTGAGTAAATTTAGCCTTGCCCAGGTTCATCTGGGAAAAGCTCCTTTTCATCCCAACTGGCGTTCACTAGAAAACTATCAGGTGCCTGAGTGGTTCAGGGATGCCAAATTTGGTATCTGGGCGCATTGGGGACCACAGTGTCAGCCCGAGCGCGGGGATTGGTATGCCCGGGGCATGTATCAGGAGGGGTCCGATCAGTATAATTACCACATCGAAAAATATGGACATCCTTCGGTGTTTGGCTTTAAGGATATTATTCATCAGTGGAAGGCCGAAAATTGGAATCCAGAAGAGTTAATGGAACTGTATCAAAATGCCGGAGCCCAATATTTTATGGCTTTGGCTAATCATCATGATAATCTGGATCTTTATCGCAGCAGTCATCATCAATGGAATAGTGTCAATGTCGGCCCCAAAAAAGATATTGTTGGCGGATGGGAACGTGCTGCTAAAAAGCGAGGGCTCAAATTTGGTGTGAGCGTTCACGCAGCGCATGCCTGGACCTGGTACGAAACAGCGCAACGAAGTGATAAAGCTGGAAAGTTTGCCGGAGTACCTTACGATGGGAAGTTGACAAAGAAAGATGGCGCAGGAAAATGGTGGGCGGATTACGATCCACAGGAACTCTACGCACAGGATCATGAGCCTAGTTTGGATAGCAAAGACGACAACACGGTTCATCGGCAGTGGCATTGGGATGTCGCCTCCGGCGTGAGCGTACCTAACAAAGCGTACTGTGAAAATTTTAAAGCACGCACGCTGGAACTGATGGACAACTACAAACCCGACATGGTTTACTTTGATGATACCGTCCTGCCACTCTGGCCGGTAAGCAATGTTGGACTGGAAATAGCAGCCGATTTTTATAATAAGAGCATGCAGGCAAATAAGGGTAAGGTCAATGTGGTCATCAACGGTAAAATCCTGAACGAACAGCAACGGAAATGCCTGGTATGGGATATCGAACGCGGACAGAGCAATACCATTGAACCGCACCCCTGGCAGACCTGTACCTGTATTGGTTCATGGCATTATGATCGACGGATTTACGATAATAATCACTATAAATCTGCCAAAACCGTTATTCATATGTTGATTGATGTGGTCAGTAAAAATGGTAATTTATTGTTAAGTGTACCCTTACGCGGTGATGGTTCTATCGACGACCGGGCAAAGGAGGTCGTCGAGGGAATAGGAAGTTGGATGGCGGTGCATAAAGAAGCCATTATCGGAACGAGACCATGGTTTATCTTTGGGGAGGGACCTGCACAGGAGGAGGCTCCGTCATTGAGTGTTCAGGGCTTCAACGAAGGAAAAGGAAAAGCTTTTACCAGCGATGATGTCCGTTTTACAACAAAGGGAAATGTTTTGTATGCCTTTATTATGGGAACAGCGACCGAAAAACAAATAAAAATTAAGTCATTAGGCCGTTCGGCACCGAATTCGAGAACAGTAAGGCGAATACAGATGCTCGGATGTGATGCTCGGATTTCATATCAGCAACTCGATAATGCTCTTCAAGTCTCCATACCCGATAGTTTGGCTCAAAACAATATCGCGATGGTATTAAAAATCACGTAAAGTTTTAATCTCTTCTGCTGCTAAAGCATGTTTTGTATGCTGGATAAAAAGTCCATGACCGTGTCTCGTGGGATAGCGAGGCAGGCTGTATGACTAAAACGTGCAATGTTGATGCCTATGAAGTTTCCATTGCCATCGATGATCGGACTCCCACATTCGTCGGAATGAATACGAGAATCGTGGATAAATACGCGCGGAAAATTATCCCTTCGCAATGACTTTCCTTGAGGAATGTTGTTTGCAGGATGTGGATTTTCCCGAAGGTTCCATCTGGAAAGAATGATCTTCGTATGTAACTCGGTCATCCCGCGTCGGAAGTGAACTTGGAGTGTATCACCTGCATAAAATTGTTGCATCGCCGCGTTGATTTTAGCGGCGCTCGCTACATCATGACCGTTTAATGCAATTATTCCATCGCCGGCGCGCAGTCCAGCTCGGTCTGCAGCACCCATGCTGTCTACTTTTGTTAAGGTTGGAAGGCCTTGGATTTCCTGCATCTGTGCATCGAAAGTTCCCGGGATGGGAATTCGTGGGAACGTTTGGGGCGACATGCCGAGGACTCCGCTTTTACGCTGATTGGCGGCAAGGAGCGACCACAACTTTATTCCGAGTAAAGAATCAGAAACGCCTTGTCCGATTATCTTCGATGCAGTGACTGCTGGAAATTTATGGTTGCTCACAAGTGCTATCAGGTCGTTTTTTTCATCCCTGAATAAGATTTTCAAGGCATAGGTGCTGTTGTGAATTTCGGCGATTGGTGCGGCACCAACCTGGCTGCTTTTGGATAAGATCACCTGCTTATTGTTTGTCAGGTTAAATGCAGTGCCTAATATATCCATGTTATTGCCATGTAATGTACTACGGATGGGGATAGACTGAACCTTTGTTTTGGGATCTTGTGCCGGTTTTTTGAGTCCCAATACCATGAGTTTTTTCGCTAAGGGATCGCTACCGATTGAATCAGTAGCAGTGGGATAGCTATTAATTGCAACCGGGTGGGTCAGGGAGCGCCAATACATGCGATAGCTGTTTACAGGTACCTCAAAATTGATGCCCTCTGCAGCATCGATACGGCTATGTAGACCAATTACGCGGCCTAAGGCGTCAAATAATGGACCGCCGGAATCACCGGGCTCCATGATACTGCTGCTTTGAATGAAACCATAGTCATCCATTTTTTTTAGAATGCGTCCAGCACGGAGAAAGGGCGTATTGAAGGGCAGCGTTTCAGGATAGGATAGTCCAAAGCAGCGTTGGTTTTCAGAGATGGTTGAGGACCAGCCCATTTCGGCAAAAGGCCAGGGGCCTTCGCCCTGCATCTTCATCATGGCAATATCGGGCAAGTTGGTCTGTTGGTCGACGACCAGACGTCCGAGCGCTTTGGCAAGCCCCTGCTTGCCATCAGGAAAAATCACACGATAGAAATTGCCAGGCTTCGTAGAATGCGCCACAGTGAGGATCGAACCATCCGGACACACGATGACTCCACTGAAAGGCGCACTGTTTTGTTGACCGCTCACACTGTCTATACCGAACATTTTTATGGAAGCAGCTAGCGCCCGGTCAATAATAGACCTCGGTATCTCGCGGTCAGCGGTCTGCTTGCGCTGTGCTAAGCAGTAATTGTCGCATGTGAATAAGCACAAAATTGTCCAAATAATGAGGTATTGGAGGAAGGTGCTTTCAGGAAATTTTTTGGAATAAGGTGTCATATTGCAAATAGGTTGATTTATTGGATTAGGTTTTGCTTTGCAAAGCCACAGCTCAAAGGTAGCGGATTTGTTAACAGAAAAACAAGGGTAACGAAACAGTTCTGAATAAATTATTGACCTTGGCTTGTTTTTTATGCGGTTTGCTGAAAAATTTATGGCTTAATACACGAAAATTAAGAAAAAATAATAGGAAAAATCTAGAAATAGGTCGGCCATAGGAAGTATCCATTCTTTTTAGTTATCTTTGTCCACGAAAAGATTAACTGCTTGCTAAACCGATCTACCGATGAATTATACGAGCGAAAAAGAGCTGCTTGATGACTTTCTGAATGGAGAGGAGCGTGCCTGTGCGCATGTATACAACCGTTATTTTAGTCGCATTTGTTTATATGCATCGAACTTTGTGGATGAAAGTAAAGAAGCTGAAGATATTGCCGAAGAGGGATTTATCCGCTTGTGGCAGAGCAGGCGGCGCTTTGAAAGTTTATCACATCTGAAGGCAGCCCTTTATCAGGCTACGCGTCATGTAGGAATCAATCACCAGACCGCCCGGAAGCGAAGATTAAATCGGGTCGATAGTTATGTGGCGCTACAGGAGCCGGATCAAAAATCCCATTTGCATGAGCTTGTTTATGCCGAAACAATGGCCGAACTATACGATGCCATTCAGAAGCTACCTCCAAAAGCACGTGAAATTATTCAGCTGAGCTACCTCGCAGGCAACAGCAATCAGGAAATTGCGGATCTATTACAGCTAAATATTCAAACGGTAAAAAATCAAAAATTACGTGCCCTAGGCCTTCTACGTCAACATTTAACACGCGATTCCTTTAATTATTTGCTCTCGTTAATCGTTCTTTTTGGAAAAATTTAATTTTTTTTTATTGCCTTTAGTACTTTTTTTAATTGGTGTGGTATCTATAGATGAAATAGTTCGAAATGGATCCTAAAGAAGAAGAAAAACTTATTCATATCAGTTCGCTTGTCCTCCATGAAATGCGGGGATCGCTTAGCGACGAAGACCGCCTTTTTCTGGAGGGCTGGCTACAGGAATCCGCAATGAACAAACACATCTATCAACGCTGTCTGGATGAGGCGCAGCGGCGTAAAGGATATGCCAGTTTGCAGCAATTTGAAAAGCAACGTAATTTTGAGTCGATAAAAGCTAAACTTTCCTTCCGTTCTTCAAAGAGTAGGCAAGGACTAATGAAGCGTCTATGGCCTTACCTTGCTGCGGCAAGTGTGCTGTTGGCGCTTTCGGTTGTGTGGTATTGGAACCAGGATAACAGCCGACCCGTTCAAACCCATCTCGGCGCTGTAAATGACCGCCTTCCGGCTTCCCGTCAGGCGATTATAACGCTCTCAGACGGCAGACAATATGTTTTGAATAGGGACGAAAAACAAGTGGTTATCGATGGGAGCGGCATACGCTACGACGATGGTCACAAAGTGGCGTCGATCAATGCTGCGGTGTCTGCAAAAATAGAAACTCCGCGTGGCGGTACTTATGATGTCACTTTGCCCGATGGTACTCAGGTGAAATTAAATGCCGGAACAATACTTTCTTATCCAACGGTATTCGCAAAAGACAGACGCGAGGTCAGTCTCTTGGGCGAGGCCTATTTTGAAGTTAAAAAACGGAAAGATCAACCTTTTATGGTCCACACCCAAAATCAGCAGGTACAGGTACTTGGAACACACTTTAATATCAATGCCTATCCGACAGCAACACAGACAAAAACAACTTTGCTGGAGGGTAAAGTGCAGGTAAAGGAGCTTGTCAAAGGCCAAAAAGTAACCCTGCTGCCAGGCGATCAGTCGGTTAATACGGGAACGGAGCTGATTAAGCATCCGGTCAACATACAGCAGGAAATCGCCTGGATATACGGTAAATTTAACTTTGACGGGAAATCACTTCGGCAGGTTATGGATGAACTGTCCCGATGGTATGCAATTGATGTAATCTATAAGGGCGATGTACCCGATGTTTCCTTCTTCGGCGGAACATTCAGAACGAGTAAATTATCAACTATCCTGAAAATATTGAAAGACCAGGATCTGTCATACCATTTGACGGACGATGGTAAACTCATCATTGAAAAAAGTGATCCTAAAGAACAGAAAGGAGGGCAGTAAAAAACGTAAAATTATACATTACCATACATTATGAATTAACAAATTGGGCAGTGAATCCTATCATCTAAGCAATGGATCCTGCAATCTAACCTAACTAAACTAACTAGAATTAATGAAATTAAGTTGTTTTTCACAAGCGACAAGACCCTTTTTATGGCTACTTTTTGCTGTCTTAGTCCAGCTGGGCCATAAGGTAAATGCGCAGACCGTAACCTATGCCGGGCGCAATATTCCACTGATGGATGTGCTGCAGGTTGTCAAACTTCAGACGAACTATGAGGTGCTCGGAGCCAAAAAGATATTGGAATCGGCAAAGCCAATTTCAATTAAAGCAGACAAAATGCCCCTTAAATTATTTCTTGATAAAATTCTAATTCCGCAGGAAATCGGCTACACGATTGAATCCAAGACTATTTTCCTGGAAAAAAAAACAAGCTCACGGAGATCGGAGCCCAAAAGCCCTCCGCAAGGGGAAAAATCATTCCAAAGACAGATCCGGGGACAAGTACTGGGAAAAGACCGGATGCCTCTTTCCGGAGTGAATATTTCACAGCTGGGCAATACCATCGCAGTAGCCGACCAAGAGGGACGTTTTTCCTTTGTTAGCACAATGCAACCGCTTACATTAAGTCGGGTTGGTTATAAAAACTTTACCCTCGCTTTGGTCGAAAACAAAGATGAATATAGCATTGTGATGGAAGAAGAGGCGAATGCACTGGAACAAGTCGTTGTTACTGGTTATCAGGTGCTAAAGAAAGATTCGTATACCGGAACTGCTATTACCAAAAGTGGCGATGAACTGCGGCAGGTCAATCCGCAGAATGTGCTGCAGGCTATGCAGGTGTTTGATCCATCATTTAAGATATTACCTAATAACTTAGCCGGGTCCAACCCAAATGCCCTGCCTAATATTAATGTGCGTGGGTCCTCGGCATTGCCCAGTGGAAGTACAGATGTTCTGAGACGTGATAATGTTACGACGACTATGAATTTGCCTGCTTTTATCTTGGATGGTTTTGAAGTGAGTCTGGAAAAAGTAATGGATCTAGATATGACACGCATTGAGAGTGTCACCACATTGAAAGATGCGGCTGCAAGTGCTATTTACGGCTCGCGTGCAGCCAATGGGGTAATGGTAATCGTTACTAAAGCTCCCAAAGATGGTAAACTGCAAGTCACATACACACATGAAACCAATGTCAACATGCCAGATTTGTCTGGCTATGACTTATTGAATGCACCAGATAAGCTCGCTTATGAGAAGCTTGCCGGGCTGTATGATGGGCAGAAACAACGTCAATCGCAGGACGTATTGGATGAACTATACTATCATAAACTCGCAAATGTGCTTGGAGGAATAGATACCTATTGGCTATCGCAACCTGTACGTACAGCAGTCGGGCAAAAGCATGGCGTTTTCTTGGAAGGTGGTGCGAAAACTTTTCGCTATGGTGTGGACATGCGTTATCAGACGCGTCCGGGCGTGATGAAAGGTTCGGGCAGAAACCAGTATTCCGGCGGATTAAATTTTAGTTACAATCCAAAAAATAAAATTCGTTTTCAAAATGAGCTCTCCATTACCGTCGTCGACGGCCGGGAATCTCCTTATGGTAGTTTTGAGAACTTTGTTAAAATGAATCCTTACTATAGACTGAAAGACGATCAAGGTAATATTACACAATTATCGGATCGTTGGATCAGGGTAGATCCTTCAGGAAATAGAAATGAGGAGTATGTCCTTAATCCTGCATATGACGCAACATTGAGCAGCTATAACAAATCGGGCTATACCGAATTATTGAATAACCTTTCTGCTGACGTTGATCTCGGTAAGGGCTTGCGCCTTAGGGGATTGCTTTCTTTGCTGAAACGGATGAATACGGGGGATGATTTCCGCTCGCCGCTGTCCAACGAGTTTTATTCTTACGAAACTTCAAGGGCAGATGAAAGAGGAAGTTATGGAAGTTATAGTAACAACGAATTGTATTGGGATGGAAATATACGTTTGAATTGGGACCGAAATATAGGGAAGCATTATTTCAATATGATTGCTGGTGCCAATATAAGAACAGAGAGTTATGATGAACGCTACTTCAAAGCGATTGGTTTTCCGAATGACCGCTTTACTGATATTGGTTTTGCGAAAGGTTATGAAGAAGGAAAAAGTCCGCAGACGAATGTGGGCGCTTCCCGTCTCTTTGGATCTTTCTTAAGTGGTAATTATAGTTATGACAACCGCTATCTTTTTGATGCGACCTTACGCATCGACGGTTCGTCAAAGTTTGGTGCAAATAAGCGGACAGCACCTTTTTGGTCAACAGGAATCGGCTGGAATATACATAATGAAAAATGGTTTGCGACAAAGGTGATCAGTCAGCTACGTCTTCGTGCTACTGTTGGGTTGACGGGGTCTGTTCAATTTGACCCTTATATGTCGCGCGTTACCTATTCTTATGATAAAAACAATTGGTACTCGTCGGGATTAGGAAGTACGGTACGTAATTATGGCAACGAGAATCTAGCTTGGCAAAGGACGCAGTCGGTGGACCTAGGTGTTGATATCGGCTTTTGGAGTAACAGATTGACGTTTTCATTGCGAAACTATAGTAAAATTACAAAAGATATTTTGGCGGACATTAATATCGCCCCTTCAACAGGATTTAGTTCGTATAAGGAAAATCTAGGCGATATGGAGAACAAGGGAATCGAGCTGGGCGTCAATTGGCAGGCGATTAAAACTGAGAAATGGACCTTGAGCTTGCTGGCTAATCTTGTACAGAATCGCAATAAAATCGTGCGTATTTCCAATGCATTGAAGAGTTACAATGAACGTGCAGATGATGAACAGCAGAAAGACGAATATAAAGCTGTTCCCTTGTTGCGCTATGAGGAAGGACAGTCAATGGACGCTATTTATGCTGTTCCGTCTTTGGGTGTAGATCCTGAAAGCGGACGGGAGGTCTTTGTAAAACGCGATGGCACCCTCACATATACCTGGGATCCACGCGATATTGCGGTAGTTGGGGTAGCGACACCAAAAATGGAGGGATCTTTCGGTGGTACCTTACGTTATCAACAGTGGATGTTGGTAGCCTATTTCCAAACGCGTATGGGAGGGAAGACCTATAACCAAACCCTTGTGGATCGCGTCGAAAATGCAGACCCACGCTACAATGTAGATGCTAGGGTGCTTGAAGAACGCTGGAAAAATCCGGGTGATCACACGTTCTTCAAAAGTATTGAAGATTTGGGACGAAGCGAATTGTCTTCTCGTTTTGTAATGCCAGACAATCTATTAGCATTGCAATCCCTGAATATTTCTTATGATGCGAAACAAGCTTTTGCAAATCGCTTGGCGCTGGCAAGTTTGCGTGTGGGCTTGATTGGCAACGATATATTTCGCTGGTCTAATGTGAAGGAGGAGCGGGGTATAAATTATCCTTTTGCACGATCTGTTACCTTAACGTTACAGGCTAGATTTAAATAAGGTTTGTTAAGATCAAGAATTTAGATTAATAGCAATCTTATTCGTGAACATTATTTCATACAGACGAACTAACATATGAAAAAGAAAAATATATTTATCGTTTTACTTTGCAGTATCTGCTTGTTTTCCTGCCAGAAGTGGCTTGATATACAACCCCAAAGTGAAGTTGAAAAAGACCTCCTCTTTACTACAGAAGATGGTTTTAAGGAGGCGCTATTGGGAATCTATACCCGCTGTGCTGGCGGAGATCTCTACGGCAAGGAATTAACAATCGGGACACCTGAAGTACTGGTGCAGAATTATACCATTCCAAACAATGATCCTCTTAATTATCAGAAGACAGCTCGATTTTTATACGATGATGGTGGCTTTAAAGATCGCAAGGACAATATCTGGAAAGGTTTATATCATGGGATAGTGAATGCAAATCTCTTGTTAGCCGAAATCGATGGGAAAAAAAATCTGTTTGTCGGGGACAACTACGCTTTGATCAAAGGTGAGGCGCTGGCTCTGCGTGCTTTCCTACATTTCGATGCTTTACGTTTGTTTGCTCCAGCGCCTATTGTGAATGCGCAGGCAGATGCAATACCTTATGTCACCAAATATTCGAATAAAACAACCCCTTTGAGCAAAGTATCAGTAGTGTTGGATTCTGTTATTGCGGATCTGAAGATCGCGAAAGATTTACTAAAGATAGATCCAATACGCACAGCTTCTTATGTTGTTGGGTATCCGACGGTAAGGGATACTTTGGCAAACTCAGAATTGAGCAACAGCAGTCTCTTTTTGCAAAATAGAAGACATCGATTGAATTATTATGCGGTATGTGGTGCTCTAGCCCGAGTTTATCTCTATAAGGGAGATAAACCCAACGCTTTAGCAAATGCCCTGGAGGTGATAGCATCTAAAAAGTTTCCCTGGACTAATAATACTGATTTTCAGTCCGTTAAGGAGGATAAGAAGGACCGAATTCTATACAAAGAGCTATTATTCGCCTGGTATATTCCTGGAATGAATCGAGAGTATAATCAAGAATGGTTTAGTACAGGGCGGATGAATCTGGATAAAGAAGAAGGGCGAACGATTTATGAAGTTGGTGGAAACGGTGGTGGCGATCTGCGTTATACCCAATGGTTCGGTTCGGTAAGTGTAGGCACTACGGCTTTAAGTTCGTTAGTAAAATACAATAGAAACACTTTCAGTGATGATTTTGAGGCCAATCTACATTATCTGATGGCGCCAGCGATCCGATTGAGTGAGCTTTATTATATTGCTGCGGAATGTAACTATGAAGGCAACCCGACTTTAGCGGCAGAATATCTGAATCAGGTACGTATACAGCGCGGCATAGGAGAACCTGCTGACGTATCAACGGCAACAAAATTCCGTACTGAATTATTGAAGGAATACCGTAAGGAGATGTATGCCGAAGGGCAGCTTTTTTATGCGTATAAGCGGTTAAACGCACCTATTATTGGAGAAAAGGGTACCGTCATTCCAGCAAACCAAAAAATCTTTGTATGGCCATTGCCGAGTGATGAAATAACTTATGGACAACGCTAATATAGAAATAGTATGAAAAAAAATAGTTATATACTGCTTGCTTTTGTTTTTTTTCTGTTCTTTTCTTGTCGGAAAACAGAACTAAAAACCTACGACGCAGCTGCTAATGTTTATTTCGATCTGAGTTCGGAAGCACGGGATAGTATCGTATATACTTTTGCCTATGAAATGACCAAAGCATCAGATACGCTATATATACCTGTCCGGCTAATGGGCAATAGGGTGGGTAACCAGCGGCATTTTCAGGTTTACGTGGAGAACGATTCATCCACTGCACGCAGCAATGTGCATTACGAAGCATTGGCCGCAGAATATCCTTTGGAATCAGATCGTGGAACTGGTTATGTCCCCTTAATTATTCACAATACTAGGGATTTAGAAGAAAAATCAGTGTCGCTCATCTTAAAATTGAAAGCGAGCCCAGACTTTGGTGTTAATGATCCACGGCTTATACGAACCTATATCATTCTTTCCGCACAACTTGAAAAGCCAAATTGGTGGGATAATTGGTCGCCATTGGGTGAGTATTCCCGGGTAAGGCATCAGCTGTTTTTCATAGCAACAGAACAGCGACAACTGTCCACCGATGGATTGGATGCACCAAAGAACCTATATTTTGCCAACTTGTTGACCATAATGCTTAACGATCCATTTAAATGGGTTGCGGATCATCCTGAAAAAGGCTATGTGCTGGAAAGCAAGGATAATGGTCAAAGCTATATCTTCTACCATAAAGACAATCCTAATCGGCCAATTCTGCTGAAAAAAAATACTGGAGTAGGTAAATTTTTCTTTATTGATGAATCAGGAAAGGAGCTTAGATAAAATGAAAAAATTGATCATGAGCATCGTCGTATTGACGGTATTATCGGCCTGTTACAAGGACAAAGGAAATTATGTTATCGACATGCCTGAGTCGCCGGTGTTACAAAATTTAGATACACTTTATGAAGCAATGACTGGAGATAGCCTGATTGTACAGCCTAAAATTACGGGGATAGCTACCGAAGATTTGGAATGTGACTGGCGTATCGATGTTCCAGAGGCAGTTGTGCCAGAAGCCAATCATTATAAAGGAAATGCGCTAAGAATAGTTTTTGGGCTAGAAGCAAAACGTTATACTGCTCGGCTTACGGTAACAAACAAAGCCAATGGGATGAAATATTTTTATCCATTTAAAATTCAGGGCGTGACGGAGTTTTCTCGAGGTACATTGGTCTTGACAGAGGATCAGGGCGTTAGTAAACTTTCTTTTATTAAACAGGATAACAGTGTGCAACCTAATATTTATGAAGTAATCAATGGACAATCTTTACCGGCCGAGCCTTTGCAGTTGCACTATGTAAAGAATCAATTCACGGGAAATACGCCATTGGGTTATTGGATTATTACGAAGCAAGCCGGCGTGCGCTTAAATGTCAATACCTTAAAAAAGGAAAGTTTAAAGCCAGGGACGTTATTTGATAATTTCTTTTTGGCTCCGCCGACCATTAACGTAGGTAGCCTTCAAGCTCATCCACAAGGGGTACTTATGGGGGTCATCAATGATAAATTCTATGGTGGGGCAACGACAACATGGGACCAATCGGCAACCTACGGGATGTTCGGTACCTATGCGGACGGTGAGTATGATTTGGCTTCGAAATTTGTACTTTCGACTGCCAATAATAATTATACTGTAATTGCTTTTGAAAAAAATAAGCGACAATTTGTTCGCATTAATCTTTATGGTTCACCGATGTATTTTGGCACGCAGTACAGTGCTATTAATTCAGATGTTTTTAATCCTACCAGTGTCGGTATGGATTTGTTACAGCTAGTTCAGATCAATAATGCGGATACCTATGCTTATGTTAAGAATGCTAATGGTCAGATCTATGAGTTGATGTTCAACGCGAATTTTGCCGGTCCATTTAACTTCACGTCGGGGCATAAACGGCTTTTTGTGCGTCCAGAGTGGATTACTGCTGAGACGAAAATGCTTGCAAGTCGTAGTGGTTATATTTACGTTGCAGCGCAAAATCAAGTTTTTCGCTATAATCCTTTGAGTGAACAAGTACAGGTATTAAAAACAGATATCAAGGGTGAGGTTACTATGCTCAAATTGGAGGATGATGAGAATACCCTGATTGTAGGGGCGGCGGGAACACTCTATTATCTCGATATCCAAGTGGGTAAAAATGGAGAACTTGTCAAAAAAATCGAAGGAATTCCAGGAAATCCTGTGGACATGACTTGGCGTAAGTAATAAGGAATAAAAATAAAATCTAATCATATAAACATGAAAAATTTAAAAATAGCGGCTTTGGCACTGGCATTTTTACCCATGGCATCATTTGCGCAGCAAGCAAATTTCCAGATCAATGGAAGTGCACCAGAAGCTTTCAATGGTAAAAAAGTGTATTTGGATTATACAAAAGATGGATTTCCGGCATCGGATTCGACGGCTATTGTGAATGGCAAGTTTAGTTTCAAAGGAACAGTAGAGGAGCCTGCTTACTCCAGAATGGTTTTTGATCAAGAAGGTAAGGGTAAATTGGTCGCACAGAATATTGGCGACCGTTTATACTTCTATTTAGGCAATGAAACTTATAACATTACCATCAGAGATTCGCTGCGTACCGCTTCCATAAAAGGGTCGCCGTTGCATAAGGCGTATGTCGCTTATTTAGATGAGATTGGTGGTGGTTTTATGGATATTATTGATGCGGGTAATAAGGCTTTCGCGGCTGTGAAACAAGATGCTCCTGATGCCAGCGAGCAGTATAAGGCTATCCATGAAAAGTTTGAGGCGCGTTTTGAAGCCCGTCGGGTAAAAGAGTTGGCGTTCGCCGCCAAAAATCCCAATTCAATCTTTGCAGTGGACGCCCTTATTGATGCGGCCAACAAACGCAAGCTCAGTGAGATCGAACCTTTGTTTTTGAAGCTGTCCAAAGAAGTGCGTCAAATGACAAATGCGCGACAGTTGGAAGCACGTTTCCTAGCGGAGAGAAGTGTGAAAATCGGCAATAAGGCACCCGATTTTTCCCAGCCGGATACCGAAGGGAAAATGATCAGAGTATCCGATTTTAAGGGTCAGTATGTGCTGATCGACTTTTGGGCAAGCTGGTGTAGTCCCTGCCGTGCTGAAAACCCCAACTTATTGAAGGCATACAACAAATATAAAAGTAAGGGTCTGGAAGTGCTGGCGGTTTCGCTAGATGATACAAAAGGGAAAAATGCTTGGTTAAAAGCGATTAAGGATGATGGATTACCCTGGGTCCATGTCGCAGATTTAAAGGGCTGGAGCAATGAGGCAGCGGTGTTGTATGGCGTACGTGCCGTACCACAAAATTATCTGGTGGATCCTAAAGGAAACATTGTCGCCATCAATATAAAAGGTGAAAATTTACACCAGGAGTTGGCCAAAATTTTTGGGAATTAATGGTCAAAGGCACTGTATCGTAATTTCCTTCGCTTTAAGCATAACGGACAACATGATGCGAACGAGATGTAGTATTCTATACTGCTGATTAGCTTGTAAAGCTAGGGATTTAATTCCCTAGCTTTTTTATTTTTTTGCTTTCGCTAGCAACTTAAGCATGCTTGCCGCATAGTTTTTACCCAACTGTCGGTATCCTGCGGGACTGAAATGCAACCCATCGCTTATGCCTTCACAACTTGCAGAGGAGATGATATGGGCTGTCGGTACAGTGGTGGGCAAGGTTTGGATGATGCTGTTCATGCTTGCGCATTTGCCTCCGGCTTCCGCCGATAGGAGTTCGCCAGCAAGTAGGGGAACTTCTTCTGCTTTCAAGTTCAAATCGTGCAATAGATTTCCATAGACTTTTTTTACCTTATTAGGCCATTCACGATCGCCGGTGTTGGATTCGCCTTGATGAAGTAAGATGCCTTTGATCACACCTTTCTGCTGTGCAATCTTGGCTAATGCTACAAGTCTTTCATACGGGTTATTATCATAAGCAGCAAGCATGGATTTCATCCACTCCGGTGCATTTGCGACATAGCTAGCGGTGCTGTCCTGGTCAAATAATTGAATATGGCAGCCACCTACCGAAACGTTGATGACACCGATCTCGACATTTTGGGGAAGATTTTCTACAAGTGTTCTGCCAAAATAATCGGCGGGGGTAAGTCCGGTGTGGCAGCGTGTGAGCGGCGCCCGGGCGGGGTACCAGTTGCCATACTGCCTTCCTAATTCGGGGCAGTCTACTGCCGCAAGTACATGGAACCGACTATTAGTAATGGTGTCCTGCGCCTCAAATTGGCCATGCCCCTCCATATTGGATTGTCCAAAACAAAGGTATATATGAAAGTTTTTGTCTTGAGCGAAAGCTGCTGTTCCTAAGACGTTCCCCAGCAGGAAGATGAATAGCAAGATTTTAAATGGTGTTTGATGCATCGTGGAGTTTTTTATATTTCTAAAATTAACATATTTCGCGGTAAGCTATGCTTACCGCGAAAAGATATTATTTAGTTCATCGCTATAAATTTGAATTTGAACAATTGACAGGATGTACCGTAGTAGTCCCAAAGCTGCAGGTTGGAGTTCCCATCCATTGTACAGCTGGGGATATCCCATCCGCGTGTGGCATCGACTTTTGATACGATTTTGTAATATCCATTTGCTACAGTCGTTACCTTCCATGTCTGAGCATCATTGCTGTAATTCTGCCAGAGGCGGATGGAGGTTCCGAGTGCATTGCTGTTACTCGCTAGATCAATGCAACGATTGCTCGCACTTGCCTTGGATACAAACCGCCAGTATCCGTTACCGGCATCGATTGCTACCCAGCGCTGCGCATTTGCACCATTTCTAGTCCAGGGTCTGAGTACAGCACCATCGGCATCCTGACCTGACTTTAAATCAAGGACTTTGTTAGCGTCGGTCTGGAATTCAATTTCGTAAATGCCATTATTGACCAGGCTAGTGACGTTGCAGTTAGACATCGGATAATTGGAGGCAGCATATTGCTGAAACCATTGTTTGCTGGGTGCAGCACATGCTTCCCAATCGTTGTTGTAGGCTGTGCCACCATTGGGATCCCCTTTATGGAGCAGATTGTCCGGAGCAAGAAGATTCCAGCTCACATTGCCGGATTGATCCACAATATACTTTAAATTTGCACCAAAGCCATTGCCTCCGGCGGTACCGGTGTAACCTGTACCGAAGGTACCATATCCTTGTGGAGCCCAGTCTGTCTCTGTAATGGCGATCGGCGCAATGTCAGCAATAGGTTTCACATTGGTATTCCAGGCATTTTGAAAGGCTTGATAGGTATTGACACCACCCCAGTATCCCGGATATATATGTACCGCATAGCCGATGTTACCACCAGTAATCTGGTTATTGACATAGCCTTGGTAATGGGACTGCCAACCGGTACCGGGTATCCAACATACGTTATTGGCACCGTTGTTACGGATAATATTTACCAAAGGCTGGAAGAAATTTTTCAGCGCAGCGAAATGCTCGTTGCCCGTCATCCCCCAGGTACCATTTGTTCCCAATATTTCTACGGGCTCGTTGGCCAACTCAAACATCACATTGTCTGCATTTTTCAGTGAAGCGTGCTGCGAAAGAAAAGTCCATACCGTCTTCAGATAAGTATGGTACGCATCATTCACTGCAATACGGTGCGGGCATACCCCCGGCGGACGCAAGATGACATACATACCTCGGCTACGGGCGTGATTGATCAAAGGAATAATAACCTGGTTGGTGTAGGTAACCAATCGATTATAGTTAAACCTTGAGATGTCATTTTCAGGAATAGCCGCTCCTGGATCGTTGGTCCAATAAGGGTCGATGTGGAGACGAATATAATTCAGGTACCAACCATCGGCTGCGCTGGTGAGTTTGTCGATGACGGCTTTGTTGTAGTTGAGGGCACCTTGTACATTGTAGTTATCCCAGGTACAGTACCCTGAGTTGGCACCGTATTGACAGCCGTTGAACCAAGGGCTCGGAGTAATGGCGACCCCATGAAGGACGATGTTGTTGTCGCAGGGATCTTTGAGGTACTTTCCTCCTACGTGTAATGTTGGAGTTGGCCGAGGCCAGTTTGTAACGGCTTGCGCAGAAACATTGGATTTAAGACTTCTTTCGGATTCGCTGGTTAGCGTTTTTTCTTCCAGCCGCGAACAGCTGAAAAGGAGGGTCATTAAAAAGACCACCAGTAACCACATGTTGTTTGTTCTCATAATTTAAATATTTAAGGGTGATTAATGATCTTATTTTTTAACGACCAATGCCTCGGCCACTGCCTGATAGGCTGGCTTTCGGACAAATCCTTCGGTCCATAAACCAATCGGCTCTCCGCGACGCCAGAATGAACTCTCCTGATCGGGGCTATCCAATGGACTCCATATGGTAATGCCGTATTGTTTATCTTTTGGAATGATTTCCAGATATTTCTCAACGACATATCTGTATAGGTCAGCTTGTTGCTGATACATTTCAGCCGTGGCATTGCTAGTCTTGATGCCATTTCCTAAGCCAATATCGAGCTCGGATACTTTAATCATCTTACCTGTGGAGGCCAATAGATTGAACATACTGACGATATTTTCTTTGCTGGTGTTGATATCGATGTGCATCTGGGTGCCAATCCCATCTACTTTAACACCTTTACTTTCGATGTAGCTGACATAGGCGATCAGCCCCTTACATTTGTTGCCACTGCCTTCCAATCCATAGTCATTGATGAATAAGAGGTCATTGGCATTGCCATATTTGCGGGCAAGCTGGAAGGCTTTTACGGCATAATCTTTCCCTAAATAATCTTGCCAGTAGAATTCGTCATCCGCCAAATCGGTCTTTCCGATTCCGGTCTTTAAGGCATATTGGTCTGGCCAGTCGGACATTGGTTCGTTGACGACATCCCAAGCTTTGATGTAACCTTTGGTTTTTTCCAGCATACCAGCAATAAATGTCTCCAGCGCTTTGGTGAGTATGGTTTCTTTCTCTGCCGGTGTTTTTTCAATAATGTAGCCCCCGGGGCTGCCATAGCCCTCACCATCTGCTGACTGTGCTCTAGTGGAGTTGTTTCCCCAGCCGCCCCAGCCATCGATATTGTTTTCAAAATCCCCGTTAGCAATCAGATTAGCTGAACTACCGGTCTTTGTAAGCACAACCTTGTCGATGAATATAGTACCGTCGTATTGGCCGAAATTGATAATAAAACGATCTCTTTCAGCAGTCGCAGTAGCTTTGAGTTCGTACTCTTTATAGCTCGTCGTTAATGCTAATGAGCCCATATTGTCACCAGTATAATTGGAAGAAGTCTGCAAATCAATGCTTAGGCTACCTGCTTTATTGCCCCGGGCGACGATCTTTAAGACATACTCTTTCCCCACCTCGGTGGAATTAATGGCATAGGCTGTCTGTGCTTCCCAAGGGTTGACAACGGAAGGATTACTCATTTTTAATGCATGTCCGGCTAGGGCTGGCCCGTCGGAACCTGGTATTTCCACAGGTGCTATTAATTTATTGAGATAGGCCGCATTCTGTCCAGAGTGCCAGCACAGCGTATGCCCATATAAAGCCATATTGTTTTCCTGTGCAGCCGTGATCAGTTGTTCAACACGTGATAGATTAAGGCTTCCGTCGGCCTGCACAATGGAACCATGCTTCATTTCATAGCCCATGACCATTTCTTCAAAATTTCGGTTGGCTAAGCGGTAAAGCACCCCTTTATTTAAATAGTCGTTTATATTGAGCGCCACACCCAGCTTAAATCCGGGGTTGGCTTGCTTATCCAAATAACTTTTTAATGGGTTGTAAGCATTGATATCTTCCTGCGCCAGTACTTTCTCCGGTTTGTCGACGGCGTATTCCAGGGCATGATATTTGGAACATGAACTCCATACGGCACCGAGCGAAAGTAGGATGACGATAGTTTTATTGATTTTTTTCATCGCGGTTCATAATTGATTTAATACTACTTTTTAGTGGGTGTAAAAGTTTCCATTTTGACTGATCTGTCCCGCATCACAAGGGTATCCTTGCTTGTGACAGTCATTTGTGCCATATCTATCGTGTAGGATAGATAAAGTGCGTCTCTGTCTGTATTGCCCCAGCTATTTTTTTCGCCCCGTTTGACAAACTTTCCGGTCCCTGACGCAGATATTCCCGAACTGCCCGAGCTAACACTGCAATTGTTATCGTCATCAAAAGTTAAGTTCAGATTGACAGTGATATTAACATCATCAGCTCCCTTAAAAGATAGCGGCAAAATCGACTTTTTAAGTGCTGCTGTGCTGACGCTTTTGACTTCATCTTTTTCGACATAAGCCTGGTGCCTGACAACATTTTTAGTCAAGTTGCTGTTAGCACCTTTGCCCACGATCTGGTCGGTGCCCCGGCGGAGATAGTTGCCGTGCCAAGAGTTGATATATTTGAGTGCATAAAAGATAAAATCTTTTGGCGCGACATCCCAATCGGATGCGATAGCCCTATTGGCTGCCTGTAAAGAAGTTTTACCGGATAGGATAGAATCAGCATTGGCAACTTTTGTCATCCTTAAGGGGAGGACGTAATAGGTCTCCAAAGATTTAGGGTCGTCAAAAAATGCGTCTGTCAGCTGTACCTCTACACCGCCTGTGAGGCTACCATTTGGTATGCTGATCTGGTTGCTGGCAAGCTGATAGTAAGCGGTCGGCAAAGGCGTGATCGGCTGCCCATTCGGGTAGCTGAGTCCATTTGTGAGGCTGTTGTCGACAACGAAGTCAATACGAATATCTTTCTTGTTGTTATACACGCCGCCCGTAGTGGCCATGACTTGCACCTTATGTTGATTGTCGAGGCTGTTGTCAAAGATGTCTTCGCCCAGTGTTACCGTTCTAACGGGTGTCTGATAGGCGAAGTACACCGATTGAAATTCAAAGTCTGGGAACTCCCAATCATTATTTTTGCAAGACGCCAAGCTAACTAAGGCCATTGCGTAGAGGATATTGATCTTTTTCATCGTGTGCATGTTAAGTTTAATTCCAACCTATATTTTGTATAAGATTACTGTATTTAAGTACCTCACTGTAGGGAATTGGACCGTAATTCATATAGTTTTCATAGACTCTATTTTCTACAGGTATTTCGGTATAGTTATTATTAGTGATGTTTATTCCCTTGGCGGCGACATTGATGTCCATTTTCCAACGGCGGAGATCCCAAAAGCGAAATCCTTCAAAGCATAGCTCCAGTCGGCGTTCGTTTCGGATCAGCTGCCGCATTTGATCTTTATTGTTTTTTACTTGCTCCAGGTATGGATCGCCATTGTTGGTGCCTACACCTGCACGCCTGCGGATAGCTTTGATGATATCATAGGCAGAGAACGCAAAGGTTCCCATGCCGGTAGGTCCCCAAGCTTCATTAGCTGCTTCGGCATAGGCGAGATACATTTCTGTCATGCGTATACGAGCGTTGAAATGCATTTGCTGGGTTGAAGATGATGGATTGAGATTGACATCCTGACGTAGGAGCTTTTTCAGGTAGTACCCCGTCCGTGTGGAGGTTTCCACTTTGTTTAAGCCGTCATTTGTTGGACTATTGGCTGTTGTATTGATCGCTGTATTGCTGACCCCTGCTGTTGCTCCATTGACAATGATATAGGTTTTCAATCGGGGATCTCTTTTGTCGTAAGGGTTGGCCGTGTTGTAAGCCGAATTGGCATCGCTAATGGGATAGCCGTTCTCCATAGGGAAGGCATCGACCAGGTTCTGTGTTGGATTGAGTCGCCCTCTCCCAAATAAGGTGGGCGGAAAATGGTCTTGCTCCATGCTATTGCTATTTCCTTTGTCAGTGCGCCAAATAATTTCGGCTGGATTGGATCCGGAGGTCAGGCCATCGACCACGTCTTTATTGTACCAGGTAAATCCTTTAGGATCTATGCCACTGGCTCCGCCTTTGGCTTGAATGACCTGTCCCGCATAGTTTGCGGCTTGTTCCCAAGTGGTTTTGCTCCCTTCACTGTATGCTGGGCTGGCAGCTAGCAGCGCTGCTCTAGCTCGGATAGCTTGTGCGATGCGTTTGGTCATCCGTAGTTTAAAAGTATCGCCAAATACGCGATTGTAATCATTGGCGTTTATAGATCCTGCATACTTGGCTGGAACTTGGCTATCGCTGGTTATATTTTCATAATCCATTGGGAGTAGGTCCTCTGCATTTTTTATATCATCGTATAACTGTTGCATACAGGCTTCAAATGATGCTCGAGGTTGATTGAAATCCGAATTGACGGTCTCAGGAGTCAAGCGAATAGGTACGCCCAGTATCTCTCCTGTACTTGACTTGCCGGCATGTGCTTGTAGAAGATGGAACATAAATAGCGCACGAAGACCGTAGGCTTCGCCTTTCATCCGGTCGTTGAATAGGGCGCTGACTTTTGGTTCCATTGCCCATTCTACCTGATCGGTTAAGGACAGAAAATTGTTTAGATATTGGATAGCTGCGTAACTGTTACGCCATTGATCGAAAGGATTGTTTATACTTGTCCATTGTCCGGTTGCCGTTTTTAGAAAAGTATTGTTCTTATCGTTACTCACTGCATTGTCGGTTGCTACATCGTCAAAACTGTAGCTGTTGCTCGGAATCCGGTTATATCCATTTAGGAGCAGTCCCTGGGCATACAAAGGACGGCTATTGGCCGTTTCAATTTCGAGATTGTTCTCGAGAGCGGGCTCAAACATATCTTCGCAGGAAGAAAATAGCAGGCTGCCCGCCATGGCTAGAATTAGTATTTTTTTCATCATTCTCATTTTAACTATTCAGAATTAAAATAATGCCTTTAGGCCGACGTTGAAAAATCGGGTTTGAGGCGCTTGTCCAATATTCAGTTGCATGGTTTCTTTTTCTTTTGCAATCATCAACAGATTAGATCCATTCGCATAAATTCCCAGTTCATGGATAAATTTTGAACTAAGTATACGCTTGGGAAAATCGTAGGAAAGCTGCACTTTGGACAGATTAATGCGATCCGTCTTATAGAGCCAAAAGTCTGAGCTTCGAAAGTTGTTATCACTGTTGAATGTGGTAAGGCGTGGATATGTTGCGGTCTCCTTGGTAGACTCGGTCCAGCGGTCACGTACAATAACCGAATATTTATCCTCTGCGTCTACCCAAAAGTATGAACTGTTTTTTATGGCGTTAGCGCCGAACTGTCCTGTAGCAGCTGCAAATAGGGTGAAGTTGTTCCATTTCACTGTCAGGTTCAGTCCTAGTGTAAGTGGCGACCCCGCCCATCCGCCTTTGCCCAAATATACTTCGTCTCGTGTATCAATGGTGCCGTCTCCATTTTGATCTTTATACTTAATATCTCCGGGCTTTACTTCCCCAAATGAGGAGAAGGCCGAATTGTCAATATCAGACTGGCTCATATAAAAACCATCGTGCTGTAAGCCCCAGATGGCGTCTAGCGGTTTTCCGGCTCTGTTTTGATAGTTGAACTGGTATAATTCGTCTCTTTTTACTGCCTTTGTCGTATAGTACATCCCGTTGAATCCCAGCGATACAAAAGTTTGGTTTAGCTGTTTGTTCAGATTGACACCAAAGTCAACGCCCTGACGTTGGTCACTGTTGTAATTGATGTAGGGAAGATCCGAGTAAACAGGCCAACCTGTCATGAAATACATAGGATATTGCGTTGTCGCTTGTACCAAGCCACCGCTCATCCGATTTAAAAAGTAAGCGGTATTGAAGGTGATTAGGTTATTGTAAAATCCCCCTGCAAGGCTGACGTTAAATTCCTTACGTTTAGGGAATTTCATGTTTGGATTGTCGCCTCTACGTCGATCAAAAGAATGCACCAATGCGCCATCCGCCCAGCTATACCAGGCTCCATCGTTGTAGGTATAATAACCCTGATAAAGGAAATAGTCGCTAATATCCAGATCGGTATTTAAAATGCCGGCCGAAGCAGATAATCTTAAATCATTGACAACATTACTGTTTGCTAGAAAATTTTCTTTTGATAGACGCCAGGAAAGGGCTAATGTCGGCGAAAGGGCCTGTCTGTTTCCCGCTGGCAATTTAGCCGAATGGCTATAGGCGCTACTAAAATCAACGTAATATTTACCAGAATAGTTGTAGCCTAGCTGAAGCCCTAGATTGGCATTGCTAACTTTATGATAACTGCCGGATTCAGCAATCTGAAAAGCGTTGGCCAATAGGATTGCCGAAACGTGGTGATTGTTATCGTAAGTGCGGTTAAAGTTTAAAGAGCTATTTAGTCCGATGGTCTGCCGATAGGTGCTGTTGCTGATATTTTGGATGCCCGATATGCGATCATCACCATATTTTGTGAGGCTGCTGATCCGATCTTTTCCGTCGTAATTGTTCCATGATGCCTGATACACCGCATAATTGTTGTTGTAGGACTGATTGTAATTTGACTGATAGTCTACCGCGAGGTTGGTTTTGAAAACCAGGCCTTGCAAGATGTTTTTCAAGTCAAAATTCAATCCTGTATTGAATTGAAACTGCCGATTGAGATAACGGTTGGTACCACCGGCATAGATGTTTGCAAAGGCATTGGTTTGGTCTAGTTGACTTCCCCCCAGTAGGTATTTGCCATCGATAAGAAAATTACTGTTGTTGACATACACCATCGAATTGACGTCGCCTTCTTCGATCATATCAATCGGGATGAGGGGAGAGAAGCGATGAGGCCGTATGTTAGCCGCTGCCTCCCAATAGTTCGCATTCACCCCCTTTAAAACATAGAAGCTGGCAGCGGCATCTACATTTAATGAGATCATATCGTTTACTTTGACATCGATATTACCACGCATATTAAATCTATTGGCGCCACCATTTTTTTTCGCCTGCCCAAAGTTCAGCATAGAGCCTTCGGACCAAAATCCAAAGTTGGTATAATACTGCGCGCGCTGATTGCCACCAGAAATTTCGGCGGTTGCATCGTAGCTGTTATAATGATCTTTGATATAGTCCGGTGAATAGTAATCGACATTGGGGTAACGAAAAGGATTGCTTCCTGCTGCGTGCTGATAGATCGTTTCGGCATTGTAAAGTGGTGTAAGCCCATCATTTTGGCGAGCTTCGTTATACAAAGTCATATATTCTGCTGACCCCAGGTATTTCGGATAGCTTATCCGCGCATTGAGACCAGCATTGGCCCTGATTTTTACCTTCTGACCCCCAGCCATTCCACGTTTTGTGCTAATGCTGATGACGCCTTTAGCCGCACGGCTTCCATAAAGTGCAATGGCATTGACTCCTTTTAGCACACTGATCTGCTCAATCTCCGTGGGCATAACATTGTTGGCATCGCGCGGAAATCCATCCACTAAGACCAGATAACCGCTCATCCCCCAGATATTTCCATTATAGCCAGGAATGAAGGCCTCCAAATTCTCCAAACTGTAGGTGTTGTAGCTCTTATCAAGCAATTGAGGGATATTGATGGCTTGGACATTGCCCATAAGATCATTTTTTTGGACTTTGCGAAATGCCACTTGCACAAGAGTCGTACTATCTGTGCTGCTACTGTCTGGAATTGTTGTTGTCAAAAATTCCTGGAATATATTTTTATGTAGTATAACACTTGGATCATGTGATGCTTTGGCCAATCCTTTTGTGGTGGCAGTCCAGCTTAATCCAAGACATAGTGCTATCGTTAATTTTTTGTACTTCATTTTTTGAATGATTAAATGAAAACTTGTTACCAACCTGGGTTCTGATAGAACTCGGGATACATACTAACATCTCTGACCTTTAGTGGCAACCAGTAGTGTTTGTTCGTAAATTTGCGTTCCAAAATGATGTTCTCTTGGATATTGACAACGCGATTTTGAGACGGGTCCTGGTTGTTAAATACGCCTACTCGATCAAATGAAACCGCTTTCTTCACTGTGTAAGGCGCTTCGGTCAATAACAACCAGCGGCGCAGATCATTAAAGCGGTGCCCTTCGAATGATAGTTCCACAGCACGTTCGCGACGTAACTCGGGAAGCAAAGCGGCCGCGGAGCTGAGAAATTTGCTGTCTACATGTCCCACGCCAGCCCGGTCGCGTACAATATTGATTGCGTCGACAGCTGTTCTGCTATAATTGTCTGCTTTACCTGTGGCCGAATTGGAAGCCATCATAGCAGCTTCTGCATACATCAAATAGACATCAGCAAGGCGCATGTAAGGAACGTAAATATGAAGATTGGTACCGTAACTATAGGCTTGATCATATTTATTGGATGTTAGAGGGATAAATTTGCGTAAGACGTAGCCTGTCTGACTACCGGTGCGGATATCTCGATAGCTTCCTCCTGTGTACAGATTGGCGTGGCGGTCTACTTCTTCTTTTTCCGGCATGTTTCCCTGAACGACCTTTACACCGTCAAAAATAATGTCCTTATAAAAGCGTGGGTCACGATCTTTCCATGGGTATTCGGCATTGTACCCGGACTCCACATCGGACTGGGTGATGTCCTTGATCGGTAAGCCACTTTTCATGCCATAGTAGTCGACATAATTTGCGGTTGGGTTAAACTTAAGGTCGCCGTCGCCAACCTCTAATGGGATGTACTGTTTGCTGGTCCCCCAATTAGATACCCAGGCATCAATATAAGGTCCCCTGAAGATCGCCTCCGTACTTCCTGGCATAGCCCAGTTTTGTCCCGTTGTATAAAAGTTTAAATGAATGTTCGCCATTGGTAATAGCGTATAATTTGTCTGACCGCTCTCTACAAGGGATAGCAATTCGCCAAACGCTTGGGTAGCTTTTTTACAGTAGTCCGCATGATAGGCTTTACTTCCTGTAGATTGAAAATTCATTAGCGGACTTCCTGCCCAAAGGTAGTTTTTGCCGAGGTAGGCCAGTGCCATGATTTTATTGATACGCAGCTGATTTTTGCCCAGTGTACGTTTTCCAGCGGTTGTATTATCCCAATCAATTGGCAAGAGGTCGGCCGCTTCTCTAAAATCGGCTGCGGCAAGATCCGCACAGGCATGATAGCTAAGTCGGGGTAGTCGAAGCTTTTCGTCGCTCGGAAGTACATAATTAATGTATGGCATTCCACCAAAATATTCCATCAATCGGTGGTGAAACCAACCTCTGAAAAATAACAATTGCCCCTTGATTAGATTCTTTTCTTCTTGGGTGGCTTCGGTCAGTTTATCGATATTTTCTAAACCAAGACTTATTTTCCGCAAGCCGAACCATGCGGCGCTCCATAGATCGCGGAAGGCGCGGTTGGCGAATACATCGTCGTTTCTGGTGGTAAAATCACCCTGATCCATCCAACCGGCGCCCCAGCCATCAAACTCCCTTTGCCAGCCCCAAAAATTGCCCTGGTCAATCTTGTTTACGAAATGAAAATTGTTGGCTGTCGAGGTGATTTCATCCTCGCCCCAGTTCCAGGAGTTGGTCCAGTAGTTGTTGCTGAAATTGACTACACAGTTATACAGCTCTTCGGTGTACCCCTGGAAGTTTATAAAATTTTTAAATGCTTCTTTGGATGACACGTTGGACTGCTCTTCTTTATCGAGATATTTATTGCAGGAGAGTAATGATGTAGACGACCAGAGTACACCCGTTATAAAAATTACCTTGAAATATTTTTTCATCTTTCTAATTGCTTTAAAAAGTAATGTTTGCTCCTAGGTTAAACCGCTTTACCGTAGGATAAGCTCCTTGGGAAGCCCAACCTGTACCGGCGTAATTTGATTCTCGGTCATCCGGCATTTTCGACCAGAAGACCAAGTTATTGCCATTTAGAAACAGACGGAGATTTTGGAGACCCAGGCGTTTGATCACGCTGGATTCACGATTGAAATTGTAAGCAATCTCAGCTGTCTTCAATCGAATGTAAGACCCGTCAAACATATACCGGTTGCCAGGCGTATAACTGCTGGGTTGGGATAACCATCGTGGAAGTGGCACATCGGCATTAATATTGTCCTTTGCCCAATAGGAGCCTTCATCGTAAGCCAGATTAAGCTGTCCTGCAAAACTGTTGAAGACCACCTGACGGGTAACATTATTCACAGCATACCACTGCGTCATAACACTGAAATTCTTCCAGTCGAACCCGATCGTCAAATTGTAGGTGTTTTGGGGAACGGAGGGGAAAGCATATGGTATATTGTCCTTAGCGTCGATAATACCATCACCGTTGTAATCCAATAGGTGATAATTGCCGGGAAGCTTCGCAAGGTCATTGCTTTCATGTATGGTACTGCCATAAAGTTCATCCCAGGTGTTATAATAGCCAGAACTTACATAGGAATAGGTTTGGTTTACCTGTTTGTTATCCGGCTTTTGATATTCGGGCAGCAATTCAGCTGCATCAGCATTGATGACTTTATCCTTGGCATGGGTAAAATTGATATCAGCCCATATCCGCCAATCAAGATTGAGTTGCTTATTAAATTTCAGTTCGACTTCATAACCTTTATTTTCTACTTCTCCGAGATTGGCTGTTGGAGCCTCTACACCAAAATAGGAGGGAATAGATCTTCCTGCGCCTGTAATAAGGACATTTGTCCGATGATCTTTGAAGAAGTCCACCTTTCCGGAAATCTGTCCGTTGAACAGACCGAAATCCACGCCGAAATTTAGCTTCTTGACTTTTTCCCAGCGGATATTTGGATTTCCGAGTATATTTTCTTTATACCAGATGTACGGACTGGTGTTTCCATCTGAGTAGGAAAACCGACCGTCGACACCCATTCCTGACGTACCGCCGTAGGCCCATTGCGTGAGATAAAGAAACTGTCCACCGCCACTGTCATCGCCAATATCCCCATAGGAGGCGCGTAACTTTAACATGCTCAAAAAGGACAGAGGTTTTATAAATTCTTCTTCCGAAACTAGCCAGCCTATACCACCCGAATTAAAAAAGGCAAATCTATTTTCAGGTGCGAATTTCTCCGATCCCGTATAGGCGCCATTATACTCGAGCATGTATCTGTTTTTATAGTTGTAGGTGGTGCGGAATACCCAGTCTTCCCGATAGGAAGGAACGGTGTTTCCTGTTCCGTATTGATTTCGGTTGACTAATCCCATCGCCGAAATATTGTGGTTTTGAGCAATTGTAGTTGCGTAATTCAGTTGTAATTGGTAGAATAATCTTCGATAAGTAAGTCTGTTATCGACAACACCTCCTCCTGTTGTCCAGTCAATACCTTCGACAAAATCAAATCTATTGGTAGCATCAGAAGTGATCTGGTAAGTCGGAAGTCCGGTTTCGGGATTTATCCATTTGGTTTGGGTGTTGTTATTCGCGTCGTTGATACCGCGATTGGCTTCAACAAAAGTGTTGTCTAGGGAGAGCGTCCCGCGTACATTAAGTCCCTTTGCTAAAAATTTAAGGTCTTGTTCGAGTGTAAAATCGCTCGTAATGCGACTTGTAGTCGTATACTCCGTTCCACTGATGGCCAGCACACGAGCAGAGTTTATGCCAGCATTTGGGTTTAGCGCATTAAATCCCCAGGTGCCATCTGAATAACGTGGATAAATAGCATCCGGTGCTACGGTGTACGCTGCAATCCAATAGGAATAATGATTTCCACCGCCAAATGGACTTTTTCGGACGCCACGTGAGCCCGATAGATTCGTTGAAAATTTTGTTGTTGGTGTCAGTTGGAAATCTAGGTTGGAACGGACATTGAGCCGGTTAAATCCATAGCCCGTTTTATAACCCCTCGCATTTTCAAATTGGCGGAACATATCGCCTTCATAGAGATAATCCGCATTGGCAAAGTATTTGACAAATGGGGTACCGCCGGCAATATTCACACTGCTGTTTTGCGAAAATGCTTGGCTCCTAAAGAGCTCTTTCGCCCAATCGGTATTCACATAGCGCTCCCGTTCAGTTTGGTCAGCAGGGAAACGGTATTTATTGATGATGTCCTGCGGTGAATAATCGGCCCAACTTGCAGGATTGATGCCCAATTCATATTCAATCACCTTATTGCGTAGCATCAGCGCGTCGTACGAATCCATTTTACCTGGAAGTTGGGAAACGGTCTTTATAATGTTGTTAACGGTCCCGCGTATCAGCATTTGCCCTTCTTTACCCCGTTTAGTAGTGATTAAAATAACGCCGTTGGCCCCTCTGACACCATAGACAGCGGTTGCCGACGCATCTTTGAGTACAGAGATCGTTTCAATGGAACTGATATCAACCGCAGATAATGGCCTTTCCACACCGTCGACCATGACTAAGGGATCAGTATTATTCCAAGTACTACGACCCCGGATGACAATACGAGGGTCTTCTTCTCCGGGCATACCTGTACTGGCTGTCGTGATTACCCCAGGAACATTGCCTGTTAAAGCGGCACCCACACTGGAGACACCCCCTGCACGTTCCAGAATTTTTCCTGAAGTCTGGGCAATAGCCCCCACGACAGTCTCTTTTTTCTGACGGCCGTATCCTACAACGATGGTTTCTTCTATTTCAATAGATTTGTCGGTTAATTGAATTTCTATCGTAATTTTCTGAGCAACATCAACCTCGACCTGATTATAACCTAATTTGGAAATGGTCAGTAAACTTTTACCCTCGGGTATTTGAAGTGTGAAACTTCCGTTTTCATCGCTGGCCGTAGCCAAAGATGTACCCTTTATTTTGATCGAAGCACCGCTTATTCGCTTATGGTTGCTATCAACGACGCTGCCTTTTATTTGCCTTTTGGCCTGAGCAAGTAGCGTTGACTGTCCAAAGCAGATTAGGAATAGCAGTAAGGTGAATGGCCTAGCTATACCCCATAGCTTTTTCCAATGCCTTACTAGTGTGATTGTAAATGTAATCATCATAGCATTTGTGGATTAATAAATAGGTTTAAGAATTATTGGTTAAATTTTCTTTAATTGGCTAAATACGATTGTATTTGTATTTCCCTTTATTCATTTTAATAAAATGAATCGCCGTCATGGATCATCAAGTGTTGTCATGTTTTGCATTAATAATTGGTTAAAATTTCTGATTGTAAAAACATCGCAACCGGTTGCACAATTAGGATGTAGTTTCTCCACGAATGGAGATGCCTTTCAAAGCAGTTTATAATTGTAAACCAAAACTAGCCAATGCATGGATGTAATGATAGCAAGAATGTTTAAATGAAGGATAAGAATGTCAAATACGATCGAATATGAAGTATAAATTATAACGATATTGGTTTGGTCAGGATTAATTTAATAAATTAGTCGACTGTTCACAGTGCTGTTTTAAAATAGCGAAGATTACACCTGAATATATGATACGGATTTCACTGATATTAACTTGGACGATGTTGGCGTTTTTTTCTTACGGGCAAAATGAGCCTGTCACGTTCCAACGTTACTCCTCGAAAGATGGGCTTTCCTCCAATACGATTTATAGCATTTATCGAGATAGCAACGGTTTTCTTTGGCTGGGAACGGAAGATGGACTTAATCGATTTGATGGTCGCCATTACAATGTCTATCGTTATGATGCCAACCAAGAGAATAGTTTGATGGCAAATCATATTTCGGCACTTTGCGAAGATAAAAAGGGGCGAATATGGATTGGCACAAACGGAGGAGGACTAAGCTACTACGACCGGGAGACTGACCGTATTCGTTCGTACAATCTTACTCCGGATGGCAAGTGGCTCAGTACGGCAATTAATGCAATTGATAAAGATGCTGATGGAAATATTTGGATCGCCTCCTATGGTGCGCTAGATATTCTCGATGTCAACGATCTGCGAAAGAAAACAGACCCCAAATATAGACATATCATTGAGGCTTTTGCCGGTAAAGTGACGAGTTGCGTATTTCGCGACAAACAAAACAACATGTGGGTTTCTTCGGAGAAGAATGTTTTTCGGATTTCAAATGACTTAAAGACAGTAAAACGTTTTGAAGTGCTGTCCGAACAGGAGGGTTATGGTAATGGAATAGAGGTGACTTCTATCGTAGAGGATGATAAAGGCCGGATCTGGATAGGTTCAATGCTTGGACTGAAATACCTCAATAGCGGTGAGGCTTATTTCAATAAGTTTATAGCAAAGCAGGGTAAAGGAAACCTGAGTAGTCCGCGAATTTATTCTTTATGTTTCAACCATCAGCAATGCCTATGGGTTGGAACCGATAATGGACTCGATGTGCTCAACACCGGGGATTTAACCATTCGGACTTTTAAACCCGATCCGAGTAATGTACATAGCTTGTCACATAAGTCTATACGATCTATTTGTGTAGATAACAGTGGTATTTACTGGATCGGTACTTTTCAGGGGGGGCTGAATAAGTACGATACGAATTTAAGTCAATTTAAGTTAAAAAGTTTGGACTTCTTAGAAGGAATGACAGGTGATCCTGCCATAGTAACTTCTTTTGCAGCTTATCAAAATAAGATTTTTCTGGGCGTTGATGGTGGTGGTGTCTGGCAATACGATAAGGAGTCAGATAAATTGTCTTCGGTTAAATTATCCACCAACCTGCCTTCGGGTCTAACCGTTTTGGCCTTGGAGAGAAAGCTTGAGCAACTTTGGATTGGCACTTATCAGCAAGGACTACTTTGTTATGATCTCCTTACGGGAAATCTAAAAAGATATGCTGCGGGAAATAAGTATGACAATTTAAATAACAACGATATATTTTGTATAAAAAGTGATTTTCAAGGAAATATTTGGGTAGGAACCAATGGGGGTGGTATAAATATTATTCAAAAAGGGACCGGTATTGTAAAGAAATATAGACAGAATGAGGCGGGAGTAGATGGGATCCAGCTGCCAGGAAATTTTATACGGGCTCTGGAAGAGGATCACACACAGGCGATGTGGATAGGCACGTATGGTTCGGGGCTTGTTAGGTATAATCCTCGGACGAGAGGTACTATGGTTTTTGATAAAGCAAACAATAAACTACCTAGCAATTATGTACTGTCCATTCATAGTGATAAAAATGGGAATTTATGGGTTGGAACCAATGGCAATGGAGTAGGAATACTTCGAAAAGGAACAACACAATTTGAAATCCTTTCTGAGAAAGATGGTCTGGTTAATGGTGCCATACAAAGTATTGTCGAGGACGATAAAGGACGGATGTGGTTTTCAACCAATAAGGGGTTAAGCTGCTATTCTCCATCAGAAGGCAAATTTAAGAACTATTCGACAGCTGTAGGATTACAGGAGGGGGCTTTTATGCTCGGCGCGTCTCTAAAAACTGCTGATGGTGAAATATATTTTGGAGGACAGAAAGGTTTTAATCATTTTAATCCGGCACACCTAAAAACAAATGGTAACCCTGCTAAAGTAGTACTGACCGACCTAAAAATTGACAATGTCATTATTCAACCGACAGAGAAAGGACCAATACAGCAGTCCTTGTTGACAGCGGATCGTATCCATTTAAAGTATAAACAAAATTTCTCCATTTCTTTTGCAGCATTAAATCTTACGGTGCCGGAAGATAACCAATATGAGTATAGGCTTGTCGGCTTTGATAAAGACTGGATCAGGAACGGAAAAGAGAATAGTGCTTATTATACAAATTTAGATCCCGGAGATTACACCTTTCAGGTACGTGCAAGTAATAATGACGGAATTTGGAACAAGGAAATAAAATCGATAGCTATTCACGTTGCACCACCTTTTTGGCGAACGATCTATGCTTATATATTTTACGTCATTGCAGTTGCTGGAGGATTGTTATGGATCAGACATCGCGGAATCCAAAAATTAAAACAAAAATTTGCACTGGAACAGGAACGTATCCAAGCGAAGCAGTTTATCGAGCAACAAAAAAGGGATGCGGAAACGAAGCATCAATTGGATGCGATGAAAATTCGGTTCTTAACAAATTTAAGCCATGAATTCCGTACGCCAATTTCATTGATTATGGGGCCTATTGATACCTTACTTGCAAAAAATAAAGATAGCAAACTGGGAGATCAGCTGAATTTAATCGGGCGTAACGCACGAAGGCTGTTAAATTTGGTCAACCAATTGCTTGACTTTAGAAAGATGGAATACCATGAATTGAAGTTGCAGGATGAAGATGGCGAATTGGTTTCATTTGTGGAGGAAGTCTATCGGTCATTTCAGGATATGGCCTTGCAAAAGGGAATCGACTATTCTTTTTTACCTTGTCAGGAAAAATTATATTGCCGTTTCGACCGTAATAAAATCGAACGTATTCTATTTAATCTAATCTATAATGCCTTTAAATTCACAAAGAAAGATGGGGATATAGCGGTGAGTATAATATCCGTCAGCATGATGGACAAGAAGCTACATGTGTGCTTTGAAGTAAGGGATACGGGAGTTGGAATTCCCGAACAATTGCAAAAATCCATATTCGAAAGCTTTTTCCAATACGACAACGATCGTAAGGTTGCTAGCCAAGGCTCTGGCATCGGATTGTCGATTGCGCAGTCATTTGTTGAGATGTATAATGGCGAGATTTCAGTCGCTAGCCAACCGGAAAGGGGCAGCGTTTTTAAATTTGATCTGTGGTTAGATCCCGCGGAGCCAGATGATGACATGTTGCCTGAACAGGAAATAATAACTTCCGATCAATTGTCGGAACCTAGGCAGACCCCACTTGTCCTTATTATAGAAGATGACGAAGATTTTAGGTATTATCTTAAGGAATCCTTAAAAGAATACTATCAGATCATCGAGGCCACCAATGGAAAAGATGGTTGGCAAAAGGCACTTTTTCATCATCCCGATCTTGTCGTGAGCGATGTACAGATGCCTTACCTCAATGGTATGGAATTTTCACAAAAGCTTGCGCAGGATAAACGGACCAAGCACATCCCCGTCGTTTTACTGACTGCTTCACATGTCGATAATGGACTTGTCTGCGGCCTTGAGTCGGGAGCAGTCGGTTACCTGACTAAGCCCTTTGATATGGATGTACTAGTTGCTAAGGTTAACAGCTTGTTGCAGCTAAATCAGGCGTTCAAGGAAGTCTATAGTAAACAGGTATCTATTTTGGCTCCCGAAGTCACTATAGAATCCGAAAAGGATAAATTTTTACAAAAAGTACTCAAGTATGTCCACGATAATGTTGATAATCCACAATTATCGGTGGAAGCGTTAAGTGCCCATACGTTGATGAGCAGAGCCTCCCTGTATAACAAATTATTGGAACTTACGGGTATGTCACCCGTAGATTTTATCCGTTCAGTAAAATTAGAAAAGGCTGCGAGCTTGTTAGAAAGAAGTGATAAGTCCATTTCTGAAATTGCCTATGAAACAGGATTTGCCAATCCAAACTATTTTACAAAAGTCTTCAAAGCTAAGTATCAGATGACACCGAGTGAATATATTCAATCGCAGAAAAGCCCGTCTGTGTGAGCGGTATATGATAGTTGTTTAAAAGGTCGTTTTAGATCATTTTTTTAGAAGGGTATGCTGTTTTAAACATTTTTACCCTTCTTTTTTTTATTTGTTGCAATCCTATCTAGCTGAAAACAATAGTTTTGTCTTATAACCAATCGCTAGAGAGCTAGCGAATACAAAACTAATCAACTAAAAAAAAATGAAATTTTTTATCGATACAGCAAGTCTCAGTGAGATTCGCTTGGCTCAGAATTTAGGTGTTCTAGATGGTGTAACGACCAATCCTTCGTTGATGGCAAAAGAGGGGATTGCAGGAACGGTTCATGTTCACGCACATTACAAAGCTATCTGTGATATTGTGGACGGTGATGTAAGTGCTGAGGTGATCTCAACTGATTACAGTTCGATGATTGAAGAGGGTATGCTCCTGGCGGCTCTAGACAATAAGATTGTGGTCAAGGTTCCGATGACCGAAGATGGTATTAAAGCGATCAAATATTTTAGTACCAAGGGAATTAAGACCAACTGTACCTTGGTGTTTTCAGCGGGTCAGGCGCTCTTAGCCGCTAAAGCCGGAGCAACCTATGTATCGCCTTTTGTGGGCAGACTGGATGATATATCTGTCGATGGTCTGGCGCTGATCCGCGAAATACGGACAATATTTGACAATTACGCTTTCCCAACCCAGATTCTTGCAGCTTCTGTACGCCACAGTGCACATATCCTGGGTTGTGCCAAAATAGGCGCCGATGTGATGACAGGGCCCTTGCAGGCGATCTTTTCACTATTAAAACACCCGTTGACGGATAGTGGACTAGCGCAATTTTTAGCTGATCATAAACGCGTTGCTGCGCAAAGTAACAATTGAGATGGTCATGACAAAAAATAGTATACATAATTTAGAAGCTATTGTTAAGCAAGTTCGGAGAGATATAATCCGGATGGTGCATGCATGCCAGTCAGGACATCCCGGAGGATCGTTGGGTTGTACCGAATTGTTGGTGTGTTTATACTTCGAATTGATGCGGCGAAACGACCATTTTGACCTGGACGGTATAGGAGAGGATCTATTTTTCCTTTCCAATGGACATATATCTCCGGTGTTTTACAGCGTTCTTGCACGGGCAGATTATTTTCCGGTCGATGAACTATCTACCTTCAGAAAACTTAATTCGCGCCTTCAGGGGCATCCCACAACGCACGAAGGACTTCCTGGTATTCGTGTTGCTTCAGGGTCTTTAGGACAGGGACTTTCTGTTGCTATTGGTGCTGCACAGGCTAAAAAGCTAAACCATGACAATCATTTAGTGTATGTATTGATGGGGGATGGCGAATTACAGGAAGGCCAAGTATGGGAAGCGGCTATGTATGCCGCCCACAACAAAATGGACAATTTGATTGCCATTGTAGATTACAATGGCGCTCAGATTGATGGCGCTACCAATGATGTGCTCTCGTTGGGCGATCTACCGCGAAAATGGATGGCATTTGGTTGGAACGTTATTGAAATTATGCGAGGAAATGATATTGAATCAGTGATTTCGGGACTTCGAAAAGCTCAAGCTTCAACTGGCGTAGGCATGCCAGTAATGGTGTTGCTACATACAGAAATGGGTAATGGCGTTGACTTTATGATGGGTTCACATAAATGGCATGGCATTGCTCCCAGCGATGAGCAACTAAGCTTGGCCTTAAATCAGAATGCAGAAACATTGGGGGATTATATCGGCTAATACGCAAAGGATTTTGAAATAGATTATCATGAAAAAATATACATATACAGAGTCAAAAGACACGCGTTCGGGATTTGGAGCCGGTTTGCTTGAAGCAGGAAAGCAGGATGAAAATGTGGTCGCACTATGTGCTGACCTGATCGGTTCGCTAAAAATGAACGATTTTATTAAAGCCTTTCCTGAACGCTTTTTTCAGATTGGGATTGCAGAGGCAAATATGATGGGAATCGCAGCTGGACTTACCATCGGTGGAAAAATACCTTTCACAGGAACATTCGCTAATTTTTCGACTGGGCGAGTATACGACCAAATTCGGCAATCAATTGCTTATTCGGATAAAAATGTAAAAATAGCAGCTTCGCATGCTGGTCTGACCTTGGGTGAAGATGGAGCGACCCATCAAATATTGGAAGATATCGGATTGATGAAAATGCTTCCTGGAATGACTGTTATCAATCCTTGCGATTATAACCAGACGAAGGCCGCAACACTAGCTGCTGCTAAATACAAGGGGCCAGTTTACCTTCGATTTGGTCGTCCCGTGGTGCCGGTTTTTACGCCAGAAGATCAGGAATTTGTGATTGGTGAAGCCGTGATGCTGAATCCAGGCACCGCAGTGACTATATTGGCGACAGGGCATCTGGTGTGGGAAGCCATCCGTGCGGGCGAAGAGTTGGAAGCTTTGGGTATTGACGCCGAGATCATTAACATCCATACCATCAAACCTTTGGATGAACATGCCATACTGAATTCTATTGCTAAAACCGGTTGTGTCGTTACCGCTGAAGAACATAATCGTATCGGTGGACTTGGCGATAGTGTCGCACAATTGCTGACAAAGAAAATGCCTAGGCCGCAGGAATATGTGGCTGTGAATGATAGCTTCGGAGAATCGGGGCCACCGAGTGCATTGATGGATAAATATGGCCTGAATGCAGACGCGATCGTAGCAGCGGCGTTGCGGGTACTTAAAAGGAAAGAGGTGTAAACTATTTATAATATGAAAAAGATAATCTGCACACTATGGTGTGTTTTCTCCGTCAGCTTAATCGCTCAAGCGCAGCAGGCTGCTCCACAAGGATTTGATCTTGAGCGAGCATTGGCCTCAACTGGAAAAATAGATTCACTAGTGTATCCTTCAAAAACTGTTGGAGTAACGAGAAAAGCTTTAATCTATACGCCGCCTGGATATCATGCCGCAAAAAAATATCCTGTAGTGTACTTGCTGCATGGAATAGGTGGGGATGAAAGGGAATGGTTCAGACATGGAAACCCGCAGGTTATTTTTGATAATCTATATGCCGAGGGAAAGATGGAACCCATGCTGGTGATTATGCCGAATGGCCGCGCCATGAAGGATGATCGTGCTGGTGGTAATGTGATGGCACCTGATCGGGTTGCAGCGTTTTCGACTTTTGAACAAGATCTTCTCAATGACCTTATTCCCTATGTTGAAAATCAGTTTCCCGTTATCAAAGATCGCGAACACCGTGCGATTTTTGGATTATCGATGGGGGGCGGTCAGGCGCTGAATTTTGGACTGGATCATCTCGACACGTTCGCCTGGGTAGGGGGCTTTTCTTCTGCGCCCAATACGAAGATGCCGCAAGAATTGCTCCCTGATCCGCAAGATGCTAAAGACAAGCTAAAACTACTTTGGATATCCTGCGGCGACCAGGACGGCTTGCTTCATATAAGTAAGCGTACGCATGAATACCTTTTGCAAAATGGGGTACCTCATATTTATTATCTTGAGCCTGGAGGACATGATTTCAATGTGTGGAAAAATGACCTGTATAATGTTTCGCAATTGCTATTTAAGGATAAAAAATAAACACTTTTTAATTAGGAATAAAATAGTACACATTTTGCCGGGCTGGGTTTAACGTGGATAAGTCGGTGGTTTAGGTCGAAACGGTAAAAAATAGGATGAAGAGAAATGATTAAACAGCTTATTTGGAAGCATATTATCACATTCATTGGAATCATAACATTGCATACTACACTTTTGTTTGCGCAAAAGCAGTCGGCTTTAACCCTATGGTATGATCGGCCAGCTGATGAGAAGATATGGGAGCAGGCCTTACCGTTAGGAAATGGTCGGTTGGGTGCTATGTTTTATGGAATTCCATCGTGTGAACGCATGCAGCTCAATGAGGAAACTATCTGGGCGGGTGGACCTTATCGGAACGATAATCCCAAAGGCGGTAGGGCATTAAAAACTATTCAGGATTATATATTTGACGGGAAATCAGCTGAAGCTGAAAAGCTTGCAAATGAAACTTTCTTTACAAAGACCCATGGCATGCCTTATCAAACTGCCGGTAATATTCTGCTCCGATTTCCGGGGCATGACAACTATCAGGACTATTATCGTGAACTGGATATCGAGCACGCTGTAGCGCGTTCTCATTATACAGTAGATGGGGTAACATATACCAGGGAGGTTTTCACTTCATTTGCTGATGATGTGATCGTAATGCAGATCCGATCGAGCAAGAAAGGGAAACTCAGCTGTACCTTGGCGTATGAGAATGAGTCGAAGCATACTATTTTTAAAAGCGGTGATCGACTTGTTTTAGAAGGACGGGGGACTGATCATGAGGGGGTTGAAGGCAAGGTTGTTTATCAGATCCATGCTGGCGTAAACCTTACGGATGGAGAGCTAGTTGTCGAGGACCAATCGATTACTATAGAGGATGCTACTTCCATTCGTCTTTATATTTCAATTGCGAGTAATTTCAAAAATTATAAACAGTTGGGATCGGATCCCTTCAAGGAGGCCACGGAAAGGTTGCAAAAGGCAATGAGTAAGGATTATCAGCTCGCTTTTCAGCAGCATAAAACCGCTTACAATAAGCAGTTCAACCGTTTTCAGCTGCATTTGGGCAGCGTCAACAATGAACAGCAACAGCCTATTTCAACACGAATTGAAAATTTTGCCCGTACACAGGATCCAGCGCTAGTGACCCTATTGGCTCAATTCGGCCGATATTTGCTTATCTGTTCTTCGCAGCCAGGTGGCCAACCTGCTAACCTACAGGGCATCTGGAACCGCTCCATGCAGCCCGCTTGGGACAGTAAATATACGATCAATATCAACACGGAAATGAACTATTGGCCTGCGAATGTAACTAACCTTTCCGGGACCCTTCAGCCATTATTTTCTATGATTAAAGAACTCAGTGAAAGTGGAAGAGAAACGGCAAAAACAATGTATAATGCATCCGGTTGGGTAGCTCACCATAATACAGATATTTGGCGTGTGACGAGTCCTATTGATTTTGCAGCAGCTGGAATGTGGCCCAGTGGGGGGCTGTGGTTGTCGCAACATGTATGGGAGCATTACCTTTTTACGGGAGATCGTTTATTTTTGAAGCAATATTACCCCACTATGAAGGGCGCTTGTGATTTTCTTTTGTCTACACTTATAGTACATCGTGGATATCCAGATCAGCAATGGCTTGTCTTGAGCCCTTCGATTTCGCCCGAACAAGGCCCACTCTCTGCAGGGGTGACGATGGATAACCAGCTGTGTTATGACATGCTCACTCGTACCGCTTTGGCTGCAGACGTTCTGGGTATCGATTCTAGCTACAGGGATACATTGCTAAGTACGGCTCGCCGTATTCCACCGATGCATATTGGTCGATATAACCAGCTACAAGAATGGATGGAAGATGTGGATGATCCCCAAAATCAACATCGGCATATTTCACACCTATATGGCTTATTTCCAGGGAGCCAAATTTCACCTTTTGGCACACCTGAATTGTTTGAAGCAGCTCGTAATTCATTGATTTATCGAGGGGATTTCGCGACAGGATGGTCGATCGGCTGGAAAATAAACCTATGGGCCCGTCTTTTGGATGGAAACCATGCGTACGAAATTATAAAAAATATGCTGACCCTTTCTGATGAAAAGCATCCAGAGGGTCGTACCTATCCTAATCTTTTTACAGCACATCCTCCATTTCAGATAGATGGTAATTTTGGGCTAACAGCAGGTGTGGCAGAAATGCTGGTCCAAAGTCACGATGGTGCTGTGCATCTCCTGCCAGCAATTCCCGACCGATGGAGCGAGGGATGGGTAAAAGGCATAAGGGCACGTGGGGGATTTGAAATTGAAATGCAGTGGGAAAAAGGAAAGATAAAGGAAGTTAGGGTATTTTCTGCCTTAGGTGGTAAGTTGCGGCTTCGTGCAGCTTCGGCATTGGAAGGGCCTGGAATTCAGCTCGCAAAAGGTCATCTGAGCAATGCTCTTCTCGCTTCAATACGAACACCAAAACCTATCCAGTCGGCTGAATCACATTTGAAAGGAATTAAATTACCACACTATTACGAATACGATGTGCTGACCGTACCCGGGAAATACTACACTTTGACGGCTTACTGAATTCATGTGATCATTTAATCATTTTACTATGTTAAGAATTAAAATTAGTGCTTTTGTCTGCTGCTTTATGATCCTATTTTTGGATTCATTAGCGCAGCAAGCCCGTAATCCAATCATCTTTGCCGATGTACCCGATATGTCCATGATACGTGTTGGTGATACCTATTACATGAGCAGCACCACCATGCATATGAGCCCCGGGGTTCCGATAATGAAATCCAAAGATCTCGTCAATTGGACTTTGGTTAATTATGTGTATGATCGCCTTGGAGATCAGGATGAACTCAATTTGTCGAATCAGAAGAATGCGTATGGGCACGGTTCCTGGGCGAGCAGTTTACGCTTTCATGAGGGGCAGTACTATGTAAGTACATTTTCTTCCAATACAGGTAAAACACATATCTATCGCACGGCAGATATTGAGAGAGGAACTTGGGTTTCTACCGAGTTTAGCCCGATGATGCACGATCATAGTTTATTCTTTGACCAAGGAAAAATTTATATGATCTGGGGTAGCGGACGTATCCATATTGCCGAATTGTCGCCCGACTTTTCAGGTATTAAAGCAGGGACAGAACGCGTGTTATTAGATGATGCTTCTTTACCTGCTAAGCCTAAAGAAGGTAAAGTGGGTTTGCCGGCTGAGGGGTCCCAAATGTTTAAGATCAATGGCTTTTATTACCTTTTTAATATTTCATGGCCCGCTGGAGGAATGCGCACGGTGATTGTCCATCGGGCAAGTCAACTGGAAGGTCCGTATGAAGGGAAAGTGGTTTTGCAGGATCAAGGTGTGGCCCAAGGGGGGCTGATTGAGATGCCCGAAGGAAAATGGTATGCGTATCTTTTTCAGGATTATGGTGCTGTAGGACGTATTCCGTTTTTGGTCCCTGTCACATGGGAAGATGGATGGCCCGTGCTCGGTATTGGCGGAAAAGTGCCGGCTACCTTAAATCTACCTGCAAATAAAAGTTTAATGCCCGGAATCGTTAACTCCGATGATTTTGACCGGAAACCCGGAGATGAGGCTCTTCCTCTGGTGTGGCAATGGAACCATAATCCAGACAACAATTTATGGTCTGTAACAGCGCGAGCGGGTTTTTTGAGAATGCATACTGGCGATCGTACCGATGATTTTCTCTCGGCCAAAAACACCCTTACCCAGCGTACCGTCGGGCCGACTTGCAGTGCCGCTATCGCGATAGAGGTTTCTAACATGAAAGATGGTGATTTTGCAGGCCTATCGCTATTGCAAAAAAACTATGGGTTAGTTGGGGTCCGTATGGAAGGAAATGCGAAATCATTGGTGATGATCAATGCGACGACAGGCGTACCACAGGAGGTGGCCAAGGTCGGCCTCAAACAGCAGCGTATCTATCTTAAAGCAAGCTGTGATTTTACAAACAAAAGAGATCTCGCTCAATTTTTTTATAGTACCGATGGGAGAAATTGGAACAGGATAGGTAATGATTTAAAAATGAGTTATACCATCCCTCATTTTATGGGCTATCGGTTCGGACTCTTCAACTATGCGGCTAAAGCCGCTGGTGGCTATGTAGATTTTGATTATTTCCATTTGACCGCAAATTAAGATGATATGATGAAACGATTTTTTATACAATCCCTATTCGGATTGTTGCTCCTATTCTTGGTTATGATAGGTTCATTAAAGGCACAAAATCCCATTGTGCAGACTGCTTATACTGCGGATCCGGCACCTTTGGTGTATAACAACCGACTTTATCTGTATACTACACAGGATGAAGAAGAATCCACCTGGTTTAACATGAACAATTGGCGTGTGTATTCAACCGATGATATGCTGAATTGGACCGATCATGGTGCGATTCTTTCTTATACAGATTTTGAATGGGCAAAAGGGGATGCTTGGGCGGCGCAATGTGTTGAAAAAAATGGTAAATTTTATCTTTATGTACCTGTTATTTCCAAAGTGAACAATCGAGGTGCGATCGGCGTTGCTGTCGGAGATAGCCCATTGGGACCATTTTATGATCCTTTGGGAAAACCATTACTGCAAAGCGAATGGGGAGATATCGATCCTACTGTGTTTATTGATGATGACGGCCAAGCTCATATGTATTGGGGTAATCCTCAGCTGAAATATGTTAAGCTGAATGAAGATATGATCTCCTATAAAGGTGATATTGTTGAGGTCCCGATGACTGCAGCATCGTTTGGAAAGAGGGAGGGCGACCCGAAGCGGCCTACGACCTATGAGGAAGGGCCTTGGTTGTATAAAAGAAATAGCTTGTATTATCTTTTTTGGCCGGGAGGTCCTTTGCCTGAATTTATTGGTTATTCCACAAGCGATAAAGCCGAGGGACCTTGGAAGTACGGTGGTATAATCATGCCCGCGGAAGGAAAAGCATTCACAAATCACCCCGGCGTTGTCGATTTTAAAGAGAAAACCTATTTCTTTTACCATAATGGGGCCTTACCTGGAGGGGGTGGCTTTACGCGATCTGTCGCTGTTCAGGAACTGAACTTTAATCCAGACGGCAGCATAGATCCAATGAAAATGACGACTGGAATTACTCAAGCAACCGGCAAAGTGAATCCCTATGAACTTCATCAGGCTGAAACGATTGCCTGGTCCGAACACGTTACATCCTACCAAAATAAAAAGGTGGGTGTTTTTGTAAAGGCAAAAAAAGATGGCGCTTTCACCTGTGTGAAGAATGTTGACTTTGGCGATGAGGGAGCGACGAGTTTCTTCGCGCGGGTAGGCACAACACATAATGGTGGTGTCAGTATGGAGGTGAGGTCAAACGCAGTGGATGGTGCCATTCTAACGACGATAGAAGTTCCAATGACGGGTGGAGATGACAGATGGACTACGGTAGACACTCTGCTTGCCAACAAGGTGACAGGAGTTCACGACCTGTACTTTGTCTTTAAAGGTAAGGCTCCATCCAATATTCTTTTTTTCGATTGTTGGAAGTTTGGAAAATAAAGGAAAAATTATATGACTGATAGCGCTGGAACTTTCTTTTTTATGCCTCACTGTTGGCGCCCTGTGACGCTGTTCATTGTTTTGTTACTGGTATTACTGCCAAGTTTTGGTAAAATACGTCTCCCTTCATTTGTTAGCGACCAAATGGTGCTCCAAAGAGGTACTGAACTCGATATTTGGGGTTGGGCTACAAAAGGAGAAAAGGTAACCCACCGTTTTCGGGGGGTATATTACTATACTGAGACCGGCAGTGATGGCAAGTGGAAGGTGACCATTCCGCAACAGCATTATGTTGGCCGCTACGTCATGGAGATCAACGAACTGGTCATCAGGGATATTCTGATCGGCGATGTATGGCTCTGCTCAGGTCAGTCCAATATGGAAACACCGATCCAGCGACTTGTAGAGCGATTTCCGGAAATCGCCGTCTCGAATAATCATATGATCCGTTATTTTAAAGTCCCGACACAAAATAGTGTTCTGGAGACCCTTATTGATAGCGATTCAGTCTACATCAATGGCCATTTTGTTGGGGCAACCAGCTATCGCTATCCTCCGCGGGCGTATGATGTACCAGCAGGTATCCTCCATAAAGGGGACAACACGGTAACGATCCGCTTGCGGAAGGATGGGCCGGACGGTGGTTTCACGTCAGATAAAATGTATCGGTTGCAGGTTGACGATACAAGGCGAATATTCATAGCGGCACGTCGTAATCCTGTAGACGCAAATCTGATCAATAAAAAGGGGCTATTGGCAACATCTTTCCGTACCGATAATTGGTAGGATAAATCTAATTTAATCAGATACGTCAATTCGAAAGAGTAACGAACAATTTATAATTCAGCAATTTAAGTAACTAATTTATTCAATTTTATGAAAGGACTAAATATTGTCTTAAAAAAAAGGACAATGGTATTTGTATTATCCGTCGTAGGAATTCTGTCGACGACAATAGTGGTAGGACAACAACAACAAAATGTCGTGAAGGATTTAAGTAAAGGTTTTGTACATCAATCTATCGGTAATCCCTACTTGCCACTTTGGGAGCATCTTCCTGATGGCGAACCCCGTGTTTTTGAAGATCCGGATCGGCCCGGAAAATACCGCGTTTATATCATTGGTTCACACGATCTGCGTTTTACAAGTTATTGTGGACCCGACATTCGGATGTGGTCGGCACCTATTGAGGATTTGACAAGCTGGCGTGATGAAGGGGCGATTTTTACCTACCCGATGGACGGTAAATGGGACGTCATGTATGCTCCGGATCTTGTGGAGGTCAAACGAAAAGATGGAAAGAAAGAATATTATTTATTCCCACATAGTCGGGGCGAACATCGTGAAGCCATGGTCGTTAAAGGAGATAGACCCAATGGTCCATTTAAACCGGTGAATCTGACTGCGGACGGTAGACGTACTCTGCCAGGAAGTATCTTGGGATTTGATCCCGCAGTATACATTGAGTATGTTACCGATCCGAACGATCCCGATTTCGAAATAGGCTTCAGAGCTTATGGGTTTTGGGGATTTCAACGATCCATGGCAGCGCAGCTGGATCAGAAAACAATGTTTTCGCTGCGACCGGGAACTGAGATTATTAATTATCTATTGCCGGCAAGTGCGCGATATGGTGAGTTACGTGATCCCAAAGGAACTTCTTATCCCAACATTTTTTCTGGAGAAGATTTGGGTACTTTTAATTTCTTTGAAGCCTCTTCGATTCGTAAGGTCGGTAATAAATTTGTCACAGTATACAGTGGCTATTCTGGGCCAGAATATGGCGTCGGTAGCTCCAACTCGACTTTACGCTATGCCGTCGCAGATTCACCATTAGGGCCGTGGAAGAGCGGTGGCGTATTGGTAGACTCCCGAGCTCCAGTATTGAATCGAGAAGGTTCGGGGATTGAAACCAGTAATGCAGGTCACAATACACATGGCAGTATTGAATTGATCAATGGACAATGGTATGTCTTTTATCATAGACCGCCAAGGGGATTTGGTTTTGCCAGACAGGCTGTGGTAGAGCCTATTAAAGTGGAATGGGATGAAAAGTCTGTAAAAGAAGGAGGGATGGTTTCCATTCGTGCCTTTAACCCTTACCATGCAAACACGACCGTTAAGGATGCGCAAGGAAAGGAATATAAAGGCGCAGAGGTTACATCCGAAGGATTCCATTTTTATGGGTTAGATCCTTACAAGTACTATTCTGCCGGATATGCCTGTTATCTTTCAGATATCAGCCTACAGCAGGATTCATGGGATATCTGGGACAATCATATGCCAGTGACTAATATGAAAAATGGAAATATTGTCGGTTTTAAATATTTTGGCTTCGGTGGTCTTGATCAGGATAAGTTTGGATTGAAAGCTTTTAGTGGTACGAAAGTAGGAAATCGCACCGCTTTCGATCTGTTTATCGCTCCAAAAACATCAAGTGCGTTTAAAGTAAATGTGTGGTTGGATGGTCCTTGGGATAATGATGTCTGGAAAGGAAAAAAGATTGCCCAAATAGTCATTTCGGCTAATTCCAAACCTGAAGTAACACAAGTAACAGTTGATGTTTCAAAATACGTTGATCATCTGGAGGGCAAGCATGCGCTATATCTGGTGGCCGAAGGAGAGGAAGGCAAACCACTCTTTGATTTTATCGGATTGGGGTTCAGTTCGAAAGATAAGAAAATTGTACGTCCAATATCGCCAACGGTAGATATTATTGTAAATGGCAAAAAACTTGAATTGCCTTCTCTACCAATTCGGTCCACCGATGAGAATGGTATCATTGGTTACAATACTTACGAGGTCGCTTCTCCTATTCAAGTTAAAGGTAAAAATATCCCTATTGTGAGAGCATCATCAGTTAATCCTGAAGTGAAAATTACGGTCAGACAGGCGAATTCATTGGCAGATTATGCCCAAGTTGACTGTGTTTACAAAGGACAGATGAAAAGCTATCTGATAAAATATGTTACAGAATAAATAGATCAATGGTAATTTGTCGAACTTGAAGTTCCGTGTAAGGAGATGGGATCTATATTCCCTTGTTCCTGAGGTAATATCCTATGGTGAATATAAAATCGGCAAACGCATATCCGGAATTGTCAATGCATTGACAGGTATTTTTTACAAAACCGGGATGGCATTGGTTGGGATCGTTCCGGGATTGGTATTGGCTTATGTGGCATTTGATAAAGATAATGTAGTGACACAATCGGACATGGCGGAAAAGGGAATTCAATGGCTGTTAGCTGTTATTCCTGCGATACTTTTATTGTTGGCGATGTATGTGATTTCCAAATATGAGTTGGATGATGCTACTATAGATAAGATCAATCGAGAGATAGAATCCAAAGTTAATTACTAATCAAAAATAAATCATGAATATGCTAAAAACTATAGTTTTGGCCGTAGTAGCCTTAATGGGCTTTAACCCTGTCTCCCCAGCTATGCAAGGTATGAATCGGGAGCCTGATTCACTGACGTTGAAAGAGGTTTTTAAAGATAAATTTTTTATAGGCACGGCACTCAACCTTGATCAGATATGGGAGCGAGACACTAAAGCTGTAGCTGTCGTCAAAAAACAATTCAATTCCATTGTCGCTGAGAACTGCATGAAAAGTATGTTTTTGCAGCCTCAGGAAGGGCGGTTTTATTTTAAAGACGCGGATCGTTTTGTTGCATTTGGAGAACAGAACAAAATGCAAGTTATTGGCCATACATTAATCTGGCATTCACAGACACCAGCTTGGTTTTTTGTTGATAAAAAAGGAAAAGATGTATCTCGCGAGGTGTTGATTGAACGTATGCGTAAGCATATACAAACTGTCGTTTCCCGCTATAAAGGTCGCGTTTTTGGCTGGGATGTCGTGAATGAAGCTATATTGGATAATGGCGAATGGCGTAAAAGCAAATTTTATCAGATTATTGGGCCAGAATTTATACAATTGGCTTTTCAATTTGCCCATGAGGCGGACCCCAACGCTGAATTGTATTATAATGACTATTCAACGGCCATTCCCGAAAAGCGAAAAGGAATTATGGCTATGGTACAACAGGTGAAGGTAGCCGGCGGACATATAAGTGGGATTGGTATGCAGGAGCATAATGCGCTGGACAATCCGCCACTGGAAGAGGTTGAAAAGACCATTTTGGGGTTTGCAGGCCTCGGTGTGAAAGTTATGGTGACTGAGATGGATATTTCTGTGCTTCCACATATTCGACCCAACATGGGCGCAGAAATTGGAGAACGCTATGCCTACAGTAAAGAAACAGACCCCTATGAAAAAGGATTGCCTCCGGGCAAGATGGCGGAACTTGGCAAAAGATATGTTGACTTTTTTAACCTATATCTCAAGCATCAAGATAAAATATCCCGTGTGACCTTATGGGGCGTTGGTGATGGCGATTCATGGAAGAACGGCTGGCCTATTCCGGGACGTACGGATTACCCACTTTTGTTTGACCGTCATTATCAGCCCAAACCATTTGTAAAAGATATTATAGGATTGACTCAAAAAAAAGTAATAAAGAAAATGAACAAAAGTAAATACTTATATCCAAGTGACTATATGGCTGATCCATCGGCCCATGTTTTTGAAAATAAAATCTATATTTATCCATCTCATGACCGCGAGAGTGGTATTCCTGAAAATGACAATGGCGATCATTTCGACATGCGAGATTACCATGTTTTTTCACTGGAAGATGTGCAGGACGAAGTCGTTGACCACGGGAAAGTATTGGATGTAAAAGATATTCCTTGGTCCGGCCGGCAACTTTGGGATTCAGATGTTACTGAGAAAGATGGCAAGTACTACATGTATTTTTCCATGAAAGACAAAAACGATATTTTTAGACTTGGTGTTGCATTAGCGGACAAACCCTACGGGCCATTTATACCGCAGTCTGATCCGATCAAGGGAAGTTACAGCATCGATCCCTGTGCGTTTAAAGATGAGAATGGATGCTATTATCTCTATTTCGGCGGTATCTGGGGTGGGCAGCTTCAATTTTATCGAAATAATAAAATTGTTGTACCAAATGAATTGCCTAAGGCAGATGAACCGGCATTAACGCCAAAGGTCGTTAAGATATCTGCCGATATGCTTGAATTTTCCGAGCAACCGCGTGATCTTGTCATCTTGGATAAAAATGGTACGGCCTTAAGACAAGGGGATACCGAAAAACGATTTTTTGAAGCGTCCTGGATGCATAAATATAAGGGAAGGTACTATTTTTCTTATTCCACGGGTGATAGCCATTTAATTTGTTACGCAATAGGAGATAATCCTTATGGACCGTTCACCTATCAGGGCGTTATTCTATCCCCAGTTGTAGGCTGGACGACTCACCACAGTATTTTGGAGTTCAAGGGCAAATGGTACCTTTTTTACCATGATTCCGTTCCGTCGGGCGGAAAAACTTGGCTAAGAAGTATGAAAGTTGTTGAAATTGAATATGATGAAAACGGACATATCAAACCTATAAATGGTTTATCCTCCTAAATAATGATTTTGTTGAATTCGCGAATGACCTATATCATGCGCTTGCGCTTCTTCTTGCCAATAGTTTTATTTTGCTTTCCACATTTAGTAAGATCAGAGGATGGAAGTCAATTATGGCTAAATTTGACTATTTCACTTTGCATAAAAGCAAATCTTCCCGATGAATTGGGAAGATTTGCTTTTACGCTCCGATTTAACTAATTGAAATTGTTTATGAATTGATCTGCTACAATGTACCAAGCCTTCTTTTTTTCTCCCCGATCAGATAACAATCCTTTTCTGTTCCAGCCCTTTTGATAAATGGGATGGGCTCTCCCCGGAGAACGGAAATCTACTAGGAGCCATGGCGTTGCTCCACTTAGAAAAGGTATGTTCTTGAACATTTTAAATTGGCGCATATAAATATCCGCCAGGTAATCGTCACTCCAGCTGCTTGCTCGATTTGGATCGATATTGTTTCCGAAAACTGCTTCACCTCCAAATTCCGAAAAGATTAGCGGTTTATTGAATTTGGATATCCATTCGACTTCTTTATCTGTTTCGGGCCATGGTTTATACCAGCCGAGGTATTGATTGATCGCCATGACGTCCATCAAACTATTGAGTTTATCTTCAATATAGGCCTTGTTGCCCTCAAAGCGCATATTATTAAACGCTGAAGTCACGAGACGCGTATTGTCCAACGATTTTGCTAGGTAATACAATGCTGTGAGCGAACTGTCTCTTGGCGGCGAGGAGTATGTTTCATTCGAGAGACTCCATATGATGGTTGCAGCCCGGTTTTTATCCCGGGCAATCATCTCTTTAAGCATCAAGTTCATTTTTTCTTTCATGTCTGCATTTGTAAAGTCTATTCCCTGGTAAATAGGCAGTTCTTCCCAAACCATCAGGCCCATTTTCTCCGCCATTTTTACCATCTTTTCATGATGTGGATAATGTACCAGACGCACATAATTACAGCCTAAATCCTTGGCCCATTCCAAAAGCATTTGATAGTCGCTTTCGCTATAGGCACGGGAGCGACGTTGCGGAACTTCTTCATGAATATTAATCCCTTTTAAAAAGATTGCTTTGCCGTTCAATAAAATATTTGTTCCATCAACTTTTATTGTTCGAAATCCAATTTGCTCCTTTATGTGATCCGTTTCTGCGGAGACACGTACTTCATATAACTTTGGATTTTCCGGTGTCCACAAGGTCTTCTTCCGAAAAGGAAATTTGAGTATAGCTTTTCCCTCTTTATCTGTTCTGGTTTTAAACCTGACATGTAATTCTGGAATGTTTATTTCTATATCTTGTTCTTTTGAAGGGCCATCAAGGGAGACGTATCCGTCAATGGTATTTTCATTATGCTGTGCCAGTTGAATAAAGTAATCCTTAATATAGGTTTTTGGAGTCTGTACGAGGTCGACATCACGTGTTATCCCACCGTAATTGAACCAGTCGAAGCCAAGTCCGGGTATACCATCCTTCATGCGCTGATTATTTACTTTCACAATAAGACTATTTTCCCCACCTTTTAGCAGGTCTGTTACTTCAAATTGGAAAGGTGTAAAACCACCTTCATGTTCACCGATTTTGCTGCCATTCAAATAAACTTCTGCCTTATAGTTTATTGCGGCGAAATGGAGAAAAAATCGGCGATCTTCAGTTTTTTGTACGTTAAACGAGCGTTTGTACCAGATGCTACTTTCATAATAGTTGAGCTCAGGAAGTTGGGAGTTGAAATCTCCGGGCACATAAAGCTGAGGACCACCTTCAAATGCGGATTCGACAAAATCGGTGTTTTTTAAAGGCTTTCGATCTTTATAATAGGCAGCCCAATCTCCAGACCCGGCATCGAAGGGATCTATAATGACATTCCATAAACCATTTAGGCTGCTGCTTTGCCGCCCTTCGATATGGATCATTGCGGATTGAGCAAACGATAGGAGCGGGAATAACTGTAATAATGCTAATATAATTTTCATGTTGCACATAGTTTTAATTTTCTAATTTCTTAGCCGATGTCCGGAGAAAGCCTTGCTGTATTATTTTTATAGTCCGAAGAAACGGTTTAGTAAATCTTCAAAACCAGCGAAATTTGATTTGGCATCTCCACCGGCAAGGTGACGGAAAGTGCCTCTTCATTTTGATGGAATATCAGTTTTTTCTTATGGCCCAATAGTGATACGGTTTTAACGCGCAGTGAAGGAACTGTTTTATTTTTCTTTCCCAAAGACTTTATCAAAATTCTTCCATCGGTTGGCCAAGCCATGATATGGGCATAAATGGCGTCTCCTTTCTGTACAAAACGGATATCTTCTGCGGTATAGGCATTGTCCTTATCTTCATTGAATCCAGCCGCGTTCAAAGGGCTCTTTTCTACTGTACTTGGTCCCTCACCATATATTTTCCAGGGGCGGGTATCAAAGATTCCTTCTTTATTGATTTGCATCCAGTCGCCTATCTCATGTAGAATTTTCTCTTCTTTATCGTCTATGCTGCCATCTCCCTTGATCGGAACGTTAAGCAGGAGGTTACCATTTTTACTGACAATATCAATAAGCATATGAATGACCTTTTTACTGGACTTGTAAGTGTTGTTTTCGTAGTCAGCTTTATTATAGTGCCAGCTACCCAGACAGGTACATGTCTGCCAGGCTTTTTCTTGAACTTGATCGGGCACGCCACGTTCGACATCCCATACCAAACACTCTTTTTGTTGTTCGGACAAAATTTTTCCAAACAGTACTGCATCGACCTTTCCTTTGTTTTTCTTGGCGTTACTATTATAAAAATGGGCGGCAATATCGAGTCCAACATTACTGATAGGCCACAAAGGGAGTGTCGTATCATCAAAATAGAGCAGGTCGGGTTGATAGGTGTCGATCATGTCGACTGTTCGTTGATAGAAATTATCGATATACTCCTGCGTCGGTATGGAGGCTCCATTATGCCAATCCCACTGCGCCCATAAAGATTTCACATCCTCACTTCCCTTGCTAAGGGGATGATTTTGACGGTAGAGTTCTTTGGGGTCATAGCCTTCCCACCATTTACCTTTTCCATCTTCTTTTGTCATGTTACCATCATAGGGAACGCCTTTGAGTGGACCAGATTGATCCGCTCGTTGAGCTGTTTCATACCATGTCCATGCATGGGAGGAATGAATGCTTACACCGAAGGGAAGGCTATTTTTCTTCGCGGCCTTTGACCAGGCGGCGAGGATATCACGTTTGGGCCCCATATTGACCGAATTCCATTTTTGATATTTGCTATCCCACAGATCGAAATTGTCGTGATGGTTTCCCATTGCAAAGAAATATTGTGCCCCGACCTTTTTGTACAATGCGACAAGTCTTTCAGGATCCCATTTTTCAGCTTTCCAGGTATTGATAACATCTTTAAATCCAGCCACAGAAGGATGTCCATAATTTTTTAGATGCGAATTATGCTGCCAGCTGCCTTCATCATACATGCCGCGGGCATACCAATCACCCTGTTCGGGCTGACATTGAGGTCCCCAGTGTGCCCAGATTCCGAACTTGGCATTGCGAAACCATTCAGGCGCTTCATATTGCGCCAGGGATTCCCAGGTAGGCTGAAATTTATCCGAAGAGGAGGCCGTTTCTCTTTTTTGTTGGGCGGACGCATTTAACGCCGTTCCGAGGACTGTAAAAAGTAATAGTGTTTTAAAAATATTCTTGTTCATCGTATGCTGTATTTTTATGTTGAATAGTGTATTTAATCTGTTAATGTTACTGTGGTTTGATAACCGCGGCATATCCGCCACCATTGACCATTGATATTTTTATTGACTTTCCAGCCTCGAATACCAGTGTTTCTTTATCAAGCTTTGTAGGTGTTGTTGCCGCATCTTTTGCATCCTGCCAATATTCCAGCACATATTTGCCTGTAGGCAGGAAATTGGTCGGTATCGTAATGGTGCGGGCCATGTTGTTGGTCATGGCACCGATAAACCAGTTTGTTTCCGAACGTTTGGCCATCACAATAAATTCCCCGGGGTAACCGTCTATGAAACGTGTATCATCCCATACTGTGGGTACGATCTGCAAAAAATCACTTCCAGGTTGGCCTAAAACATGCTTGGGGTGGTCGCAGAACACAGTCAAGGGACTTTCATATAGTATAAATTTGGCGAGTTCGGCACAACGGGTGTTCATTATCATGGTTGGTGACTGCTTCTTAAACTGGGCTGCGCTCACATTGAGAAAACCCCCTGGCGTATAATCCATAGGCCCTGCCAGCATGCGCGTAAAAGGTAAAGTAACGTTATGTGTAGGGATGATACGGTCAGAAAATTTGGCGTACTCTTCACCCAGCACACCTTCACGTGTGATCATATTGGGGTAGGTACGTTCGATGCCATCGGGTTTGTAGGCACCATGGAAGTTGACCATGAGTCGGTGCTCGGCTGCTTTTTTGATCACTTTATGGTACCAGTTTACCATCTCCTGATCGTCGCGGTCCATAAAATCTATTTTTACGCCGGCGATCCCCCAGCGCTCGTATAGTTCAAAGGCTTTTTCGAAGGCGTTGTTGCGGTTGGCATCGGTGCTGTACAGCCACAACCAGAGACGCACATTTTTCTTTCGGGCATAATCGAGTATTTCGGGCATATTGATTTGGGATGCCGGTTTGGTAATATCGGCCTGGGCTTGGTTGAACGGCCCATACCACTGCCAGTCGATCAGCATATAAGGCCATCCCTGTGCAGCAGCAAAATCTATATATTCTTTGATAACGGCGGTCTCCATTTTCACTTCGCCGCTCCACCAGTGGTCCCATGCGCAAAGTCCCGGTTTTATCCATGTGGGGTCTTCGATTGCGCAGGGTGGGTTGAGCGATTGAACAATTTCGGATTCGATAAATCGTCCAGGGTTATCGCCAATCATTACCACACGCCAAGGAGTCTTTATTTTGTCTGCAAAACGGGCTTTGATACCATCTTCTTTTTCACCCGGCAACGGAGAAAGTTTGGTTGTGAGCAGTGCCTGTCCTTTAGCATCAGCGGAGCTGCTACCGATATAAAATCCGGGATAATTGTCTATGTTCGCTTCGGTGATAGCCAGATAGTTTTCCCTGTCAACTTCAATCAATAAAGGAAGTCCGGTCAGGGTCTGATCGCTGAATCCGGCCAAGGGAACTTTATTGAATTCGCTTTCCTGGCTAGAGGTATAACGTAGCTTATATGTTGCTGCCCAAGCGTGAGCCTGACCAGCGACTGAAAAGCCGGTCATTTCGCTGGTGATGGCTCTGTTGCCTATTTTCGGGCTGCTGTACAATTGATAGCGAAAGGCTACCCCATTGTTATAGGCCCGAAAGAAGAGGTCCATCCGTCGTTTCTCGCCTTCCTTTTCGATCAGGGCAAGATGAGTTTCGTTCCACTGCATGTCGATATGGGCGTGTTTATTCTTTACGACTGGTCTCCAAGAATCGCGTTGACTGCTGGTTTTAGGAGTGCTTAGCAAGGTAAAGCCTCTATGCATGGCAGGTTCATCCTGTAGTTGAAAACCCATTGGCGAAGGGTGTATGACTTGCTTGTCCCTGTAGGATACGGAGTAGGAGAGCCCATCGGATAGGTCAATGTCCAAACAAATTTTTCCGTCAGGGGATTTTATTGTGTAAGTCTGTGCCGAGAGGCCCAACGATATTGCGAGAAATAGAATGATGATAAATGCTCTCATGATAATTAGTGAATATGTTGATAAGGGAATGTGAATTACTTTTCTTCCATGATATACACGTCCCAAGGGCCTAATAAGATCTGTTGACCTGCTTGCACCACATTGCCCGAAATAAGTTCTTTCGTTGGAGCACCTGTATATGTAATCTGTTTTGGTTGAGCACTATAATTAAATAGGTAATGTATCGCCTTGCCCCATTTATTCGTTCCCGAACGCTGAATGATTGGGAAAGTGTAGCTGTTGACGGCGGTAACCTTGGCCGCCGTAGCCGTTTCTCGGATAATCGCATTGAGCAATTCCTGTGAAGGATAGGTTCCGATATAGGTTAGCTTTCCTTTGCCGTATGTATTTTCTGTGATCACGGGCCTCTTTCCAAAGAAGGGGTGTTCGGCATAGGCCAAGGGTTTGGCAGTCTCAGTTTGTAAAAACTCGTACCAGTCGCCTATTTGGTTCTTGCTGGTCAATTGAAAAGGATTATCTTTCAGCTGCATATCGCCGATTGTGGAGAACTCTTGATAGTAGAATCCACAGGCTTTCCGCAATGGTCCGGGTGCTGCCGTGGCCCTAACGGCCGAGTGCTCGTCGCAATAGCCGCTTTTGTGCATCATGACGACATGGCCGCCCTCTTTTACAAATTTATCAATCGCCTGAAGCAGTTCATCCGTAGCGACATAAAGCGGAGGGATAACCAACATTGCATAGCCGTTAAAATCATAAATTTTATCGCATGGGATAATATCTGCTTCAATATTTTGAAAGTATAGTGATTTGTGGACCATGTCGATGGGGTAATTGTTTTTATAGGTATAAGGCATAAAGTTCAGTGCGTGGTATGAATCGTGGCTATACAAGATTGCTACTTTATTTTTCTTTTTCAAGTCGATAATATGATCCCCGATTTTTGCCAGCTCTTCTGCAGTAGTTTTAAACTCATTGTATATTCGATTCGGCTGCAGATCGTGTCCCAATATGCCGCGCCAATAGGTTTCCTGTCCATAATGTAGGGTAGACCAATGCCAGTATTCCACCATATTGGCACCTGAGGCATAATGGGCATACACGTTTTGCCGTAACTGTCTGTCGTAGGGTGGATACTGGGTGCGCGCGTCCCAACCTATTCCCTGAGCGTTGGTTTCCATCACGATGTAATTATTCTTGCCGACAGTGCGTACAAAATCACCTGCATAAGCGATGCGCTGCCCATCTTGTTTATCCTGTACGTCATGGTAAATATTGATGGCAGGATATTGCATCTGACGAAAACTTTCCACCTGATCTATATTGTGAAAATCAGGCATAAAGCAGTGGGTTATAAACTGATCTTTGCGCTTATATTCATTGACAATGTCGCATTGCCAGTTGAGAAAGTCAGCGACCTGTTTGCGGTTGTACCGCTCCCATTCGTTTTTATAGGAGGGATTGGTGACGCCATCGCGGGTATAGAATTCTTCCCAAGTCCGAATATTCATTCCCCAGTAGTTCATACCCCATGCTTTGTTGAGTAAATTGAGGTCATTGTTAAAACGGTTCTTTATGTAATTTCGAAATCCGATAAAATAATCCTGATTATTTACACCACGCGCTTCTGTTTCATTGTCTACCTGATAGCCAATTACCCCAGGATGCTTTGCATATCTTTCTATTAACTTGCGGATGATGCGTTCGCTGTAATATTTAAAAGTGGGATTGGTAAAATCTATATTCTGTCTGATACCATAATAAGCTTTATTACCGCGCTGATATTCTGCCAATACTTCGGGATGTGCGTGGGCTAGCCAGGCGGGAATCGAATAAGTCGGTGTTCCCAGTATGATGCTGATACCGGCCTGATGCATTTTGTCGATGATGCGGTCCATCCATTCAAATTCAAATATGCCTTCCCGTGGTTCAAATAGACCCCAGGCAGATTCGCCTATACGTATGACGTTGAGCCCTGCATTTTTCATTAAACGGATATCTTCCTCCAGTCGCTCGCTCGGCATATACTCGTGATAGTAGGCCGCACCGTAAAGGGGGCGATCAAACTTATATTGTGCCTCCACAAGTAGGGCTGTCAGAAACATCAGGCAAAAAAGTAAAATGTTTTTTGGTGTCATTGGTTTTAGTATCTGATTATGTTAAAAGTTAGAGACGCACATTGTACGTCTCTATGGGTCAATGTATTCAAAAGCTCATTGTTGTGCGTGATCCATAAGTTGCGAAAGGCAAACTTTATTTTTTATTGCGCGGGTATTTAGTAGGTATTGTCATCATTTGTTCCAAAAAGACGGGATCTTTAAATGTACTGGTTGTCCGATCATATTGCCCTGCTCCCTGAACATCCCAAAGCATCGGACACATGCCACGAGAATAGATGGCTTCAGTAACAGAAACGTTAAACAATCTCACCACTTCCTGCGTTCTATTCTTGGAGGAACAGGCATATTCGCCAATGACGACCGGTATCCCTTTGTCGACACAATTTTTCTTTAGCAGATCCATGTTGTCGTTAAGTTCCTTAAATTCTTGCGGCGTACCCCAAGAAGGGACACCAACTCCCCATCCTGCATCTTCACCATTGCCTAATATGGCAAATAATGGCGGAGTATAATAATGTACGGTTAACGCAAGATGTTTTGCCGGATCGGTAGGAATTTTGGTGAGTGGGTCAAAAGCATACTCCAGACCAGTATTGTAAATTTCGACCAGAAGATGGCGTTTTGCATTGTTACCGCCCGATTTTCTGACGATGTCCACAAAAAGTTGATTAAGTTCATTTACATAGCCGAATGCTTTTGCTTTTTCGGTCTGTCCTCCATTCCAAGGAGTCCATATCTCATCATAGCCGATTTCATTCATGGGTTCAAAGATCAGGTGATCACCATATTTCTCAAATCGGTTACAGAGTTGTTCCCAGATGGAAGTGAACTTTTTCTTGGCTTCATTGTCTGTTGGGACTTTTTTGACCCATTCATTCTCATGGTGCACATTTATAATAGCTACCAAACCGCAATCAAGTGTCCAATTTAAGATCGATTCGACTCTGTTCAGCAGATCCGGATGGATCCTGTAATTTTCCTCGTTTATCATCATGTTGCTCCAGGTGACTGGAATTCTCAGTGAAGAATAACCGGCTTCAGCATACCCTTCAATCATTTCTTTTGTAATGAGCGGGCTGCCCCATGCCGTTTCGTAATTGGAGATATTGCTTGGGTTGATCCAGCTGCCTGTCGCATCCAAGGCATTGCCTAGATTGATCCCTAAACCCATTTCATCAACCAATTGCCTGGTACTGAAATTTTCACGAATTGCGAATTTACTGTAAGCAGGTTTTAGTTCCTCTTTCTGTTCAGGTGTATGCAACTCTGTATTGGCCTTAATCTCTTTATTAGAGCATGCTGGAAGTATCAACAGCATGATGATGTAACTCAATAACTTTTTCATTGGATCAATTCTTATATTTATTTTTTGATTAAATTATGCAACTTATGGTCTAACGTTTTAGTCACTCATTACTGAAAGGCACAGCAGGTAAGCCCTCCTTATTGAATAAATTGACATCTGGGTTATTACTCCATGCATAGCGAACAAACTCAGGATTTAAAACCTGATCGGCATAGACAATTAATTTGTTGCCTTCTATATGCGCTTTGGCCCATACAAATTTTTTATCTGCTCCAGCGATGGCAAAACCTTCCACATAACCGTATTTGTTGTCAACCACGAGTCCTCCTCCGGTAGCATCAAAAGATATAACCAGTTTATTGCCTTCCTTTACCATCGATTTGAACATCGGCCCCGAATAGACAAGCTCTTTTTTGCCATAATCTTTGGCCAATGCAATTAAAGCGAGTCGTCGGCCGACTTCCTGCTTGTTGCGCGGATGGATATCATCTGCTTCACCAATATCGGTAATTACAGCCTGACCAGTATGTACAAGACGGAGGGTCCGAGTCTGTGCATCTCTCAGCTTTGCCCAGTCACTATCTTCAGGGGTTTTATCTTTGGCCATATAATTGGCCAATTGCACCCAATAGAAAGGGAAATCAAATTTCCAAAGTGATCGCCAATCCTGTATTAGATTGGGGAAGAGGGTACGGTAATCATAAGCCTGGCCGGCATTATGTTCGCCTTGGTACCAGATGACACCCCGAATGGTATACGGGATAATGGGATTGATCATGGCGTTAAAGAGCAAAGATGGAAACATATTTGGCGAAACTTCTTTATAGCCGTGCTGCTTGGTTGTGATGGCCTCTTTATAGTTCCATTCGCCATCAAGGGGGGATTTCTCTCCTTCAATTTCGAGATATAGCTGGGCAGGATTTCCGTAAAATCCGCCACCGCCACCGGTATCCATAATTTTTAGGGTAATAATATTTTCACCATCCTTTAAAACAGTTTTTGGGATATTGTAGCTCCTAGGAATGGTATATCCTTTTGTTTCACCCACTTTTACGCCGTTTATCCAACAGATATCATTGTCATCAATGGTTCCAAGATGTATAGACGCGGACTTGCTGGCACTACCCTTTGGAAGATGAATGCTACGTTTGAACCAAACAATGCCGTCGATATTATCCAATTTGGGTTCCCATAATTGTGGGACATTCATTTTTCCCCATGTTGATAAGCCCGTATTGTTTTCGTACCATTTCTCGGCTATCCCCGGATCGTTCGCTAAAGCCTGTTGATAGGCCTGTTTCTTTAATTCGTTTTCGCTCATAAAACTCTTTAGATCGCCTGTGGAAGCTTGTTTGTAGGGGGCGTTAAAATGTGCAGGCAGTTTGTTAAAGCTGTTTCCGCTGGTCCAGGTCTCGACACCTGTACCACCCCAGGAAGAATTTATTATTCCGACGGGTATACCTAGTTCCTGATAGAGCTTAAGGGCAAAGAAGTATCCTACAGCTGAAAAATCGCCCACGGTGGCTGGGGAACATATTTCCCATTTCCCGTTAAGATCTAGTTTGGGCACATCACTCATATTCTTTTCGACATTGAATGCCCGAATGTTCGGATAATTTGCCTGCCTGATTTCGCCGGTGGCATTATTGGAATTTTTTACGATCCATTCCATGTTAGATTGGCCGGAAGCAAGCCATACCTCGCCGACCAAGATATTTTTTAATAGGATCTGTTCCTTACGGCCTTTTATTTTTAAACGATACGGTCCTCCGTGTGAAGTAGGGGCTAAGGTGAGTTTCCATTGACCATTTTTATCGGCCTTTGTATTCAGGTTTTGCTGCATAAACTGGACATGGATCGTTTCATTTTTTTCAGCCCATCCCCATAATTTTATGGGATTGTCCCGTTGTAGGATCATGTTGTCGCCAAATATAGCGGGAAGCCTAAGCTCAGCTTTTAATAGAAACGCATGTAAGAAAAAAGCAATGAAAATTGGGAGATGTTTTAGATTCATATTTTATATTGTTTTATAGTCGAACCAGTCAAAGAATACTTTTGCGTTAGTCGGAATGCCATTGGAGGTGCTATAAAGCCCTATCATTACGCCAGTAAAGCCGCCAGCAACTTCGGTTGCAAGATACCGTGTGTCCAGTTTGCCGATTTCGCTGTAATTTTCACTATCGGGATTAGCTACCGAAAAGATATACTGTTGTGGAGTTCCTTCTACTCTTAATTTTTGTTGATTGCCCTGCACTATTCTTTCGGCGGCGATGTAGCTCAGTGAACCTACTTTAACGCGTAATTGAATGATATTCTGTTTTTTGTGTTTTATGATCAATAAATCATAATGATGGTTGTTGTTTTGGATTAATGTTATTCCAGCTTCTTCATTTTCCTTTGAAGATTCAAATTGCAGTAGTGTAGTAGCCGTAAAATTGTGTTCCGTTTGTCTTCTTAGGATTGCTGAGATCGGTTTGGCATCGTTTAGCGTATTTGGGGTAGTTTTTATCGTGAGCCATCCCTTTTTTTCGGATAGGGAATAATTGTCCCGTAGCGGATTTCTTAAATATTGCCATTCAAAACCAAGTTGTTGCTTGTCAAAATCGTTTCGAATAGCAGGTTTGCTGAACGGTTTCAACGGCAAAGTTGCCGTTTTCATGTCGAGGCTGATTGTTCCATTGCCATTGACCTGTGGCCATCCTCCTTGCGGCCAGTCCACAGGAGCAAGAAAAGTTTCACGCCCCAGGACGTGGTAATAGCTGTAGGGCTGTGTAACCCTGAAACCGAGGCAAACCAGCCACCAGCTGCCATCCTTGGCCTGGACCAGATCTGCATGCCCTACACCTTGAATGGGATTTGCCTGTCCAATTCTATTGGCATGCGTCAGGATCGGATTCAGTGGACTGGATTCATAGGGCCCAAGGATATTTTTGCTTCGCCCAATTGTTGCGCTATGCATGTATTCGGTACCGCCCTCCCCCAGAAGCAGGTAATAAAACCCGTCTTTTTTATAGAGATGTGGAGCTTCGGGAAAACGCCCACCGATACCGCTCCAGACTAAGTGTTCGGGGCCTATGACCTTGCCGGTTTTGATATCAATCTCCGTCACCCGAATCCCTTCATTTCCTTGCGTGACAAAATAGGTTTTACCGTCCTCGTCCCAAAATATATCAGGATCGATACTCTCGATGGCAACGTAGATCGGATCACTCCAGGGGCCAGTGGGATCAGTCGCCGTGCAAAAGAAATTGCCGCCTGATGATACATTGGTACAGATGACATAAAACAGGCCATCGTGATAGCGGATCGAAGGGGCAAATAAGCCGCCTGAAGCAGCTGCCTTTTCCAGCGGTAGCTGGGCATCCCGGGTGAGACAGTGACCTATCTGTTCCCAGTTGACAAGATCCTTACTATGATAAATCGGGAGGCCCGGAAAATATTCAAAGGACGAAGTAACTAGGTAATAGTCATCGTCTACACGACAGATACTTGGATCCGGATTGAACCCTTTGATAATAGGATTTGAAAAGCCAGTTTGTGCAATGACATAATGAAAGGCAATGGAAAATAGGGCGGAGATAATGACGTAAATTGACTTTTTAAATTTCATGTGTGTGTTTGTGAAAGATGATTGGTTACTAAAGGCCGTTATTAACGATTGCTCGTGTATCCGGCCTAGTTTTAAAGTGCGTATTTGTTGTAAATGGGTTTAGTTTTTGCTTGTGTCTATAATTCTAAAATTGTCGAAATAGATGTCTACCTTGACATTGGCATTGTCTGCTTTATTTTTTGTGAAAATGCTCAGTTCCGAGCTGGCTATGGCAGCAAAACTTCCGTAGTCGGCAACTGTCGTAAACCTATTGAGAAGGATGTCACAGGTCATCCATTTTCCAAGATTTGTTTTGTTGCTGTTTCGGTCGCGTGGCACATAATCTAACACCATTTTATCCCCGTTGCCTTTGAGCTGTAGGTCAAATGTCGCCGTCTCCAGAGGCTCATTAAGGAAGCATTCAAAGCGCAGTACAAGACTGCTAATAGGCGTATTGGCGGGTATTGTAGTTATTGTGGGGTAATTGCCTTTGTTGGACAGGTTGCCCCACCAATATTGCCATGCACCCGGTGATCCGAAGATGCGGTAAGCAGTCCCCGCTGTGAAGTAAGGTGGCTTGGTGCCGTCTGCCATTACAGGCATATTGTTGTCTCCCCACTCATAATGGCCTATTTCGTCCCAATTCAGGACAAGATTCTCAATAGGATAAAATAGCTTTGTTGAATTAGATTGCCCGCCAGCCGCATGAACCGTAATTGTACCGGATTTGATAGGGGCTTTAGGGAGTCGATAATAGATGGTATCTTGAGTTTTTGCTACCATAAGATCTTCACTTGGAATATCAAATTCTCCATTGATATTTAGTTTGGTCACGTTGATGAAGTTGACACCGGTAATAAACGCCTGGTCGCCAACAATAGGCATATCGCTGCTCCATGATTTTATTATTGGCGGCGAAACGTTAGTTGTGAAGGCTATGCTGACCGAATCTGTTATGCAGTAGACTGCCAGCCGGCCATCTTGGATACCTGATGGGATCTTTAATTCGATTTTATCATAGTCCTTACCGACTTCATATTCGGTAGCTGGTACGCTACCGCCAGTTGCGGTTTCGAATGCTATTTTTTTTACTTCATAAAAATTTAAACCATATATACTGAGCTTTTCACCAGCTTTGGCTGGATAATTTAATTCGATACGGCTGATCTGGGGTGCGGGAGAGTAGATATGGAAATTGAACCTCGCTTCACCGTGGCTCGTTTCTATCCGAATCTCATTGGGGAGATCCGGATTGGTGCCAGTCAGTAGCAAGTTGGCAGGAATGGAAATAATGGCGCTTGTTGACGTGCAGTAATTTGCATTAAATCCAATCTGTTGATCATTAATATAAATTTTTTGTATACCGTCAAGATTTTTTCCGGCAATAGCAATCATTGTGCCCGGAAATGCACCTGTAAAGGTGCTATCAGCTTTTTCAGGATCTGTCAGTCGTATGTGGGTTATCTCTGGGGGCATTGTCAGATCATTGTTGCGGCTACATGATAGTATAGACAGCATAATAAATGCGATGAACACTAATAATATAAAGCGATTGTTATCATATATTGCTTTCATAATTCTCTATTAATTATTAAAAGGATAAGCCTGTGGTTCGTCTTTTAACTTCGGATTCTGTATGAGATCATTCTCAGGATAAGGAAAGAAGATGTTGTTTGCTGTCACGACCACAGGCACTGCGGGTGCTGTGGGATCTTCGAAAATAAGATTCCCGTCTTCATCCTTCGTAATGGAGGCCGTTGACCAGCCCCGTTGCTGATCATTAAAATATTTCAGCATTTTTTCAGGCTTGTAGCAATACCAGCTGACCATATCATACCAGTTGGTATACTCCATCGCAAATTCAACACGTCGTTCTTTGATGATGTCATCCAATGTAATTGAAGTTTTTCTCCCGATTTTGGCCCGATCCCTTACCTTGTTAAAGTAGCTTAAAGCTTCACCACCGCTGAGTGTAGTATTATTTCCCAGACTAGCTTCAGCATAGGTCAAGTATACATCTGCCAATCGTAAAATATAGGTGTTGAGTGGCGAACTCATCGACTGTACAAAGCCATCATTATCATCATTTGGTCCGCCGATTACCCCTTTTTTTATGGATGCTCCTGCATTAGGATAAGAATAACCGCCTTTATCAATGGCGATATAGGGATAGAGGGAGTGCTGGGTAAAATAGGTGGCATTTCTCCGGAGCGTATCGGCACGTTCGTATTGTCTGAGCATGTCGATCGTTCCGTTCAGCCCGCCGCCCCAAACATTGACACCACCTGTAACATCGGATGAAAATGCCAGATCAGCTAAGAGCGTATTGCAGACGCCCCAGTCGCCAAGTGGTACCCATTGCATGGCAATAAGCGATTCGGGATTATTATTATGTTTGTATTTGAACAGATCTTCATATTTAGGATATAGTTCCAGTCCACTATTTATACAGACATCCTGTGCGTATTCTTTTGCTTTGGCAAGATCGGCTTCATTTCGGGTGCCACCGGTTTTCCAACCCGCGCGGGAGAGGTATACCTTGGCGAGCATACCTTTGGCGCCCCAGCTTGTTGCCCGGCCTTTATCAGCTTTATCCGGAAGGTTTTGAACGGCAAAACTGAGGTCATCGATGATAAACCGAAAAATATCTTCTTCCCGATGCCTTGGCTGCATAGGGTCTTTGATCACGGCATCATTGTTTTCGATCAATATAACAGGCCCCCAAGTACGCAAAAGATAAAAATATGCTATACCGCGCATAAGTCGTGCTTCTGCGATAGCTACGTTCTTTTGTATCTCAGTGACATTGATCGCCTTGTTTTTAACCGCGACGATGATGGCATTCGACATCGTTACGACACCATAGAATGACTTCCAGGAATCCGAAAGCCCATCGTCAAGTGATGTCACCGTGAATAGGGTATAAGAGGGGTTCATATAAGGATTATAGCCATCATTTGCCCTTAAGCTTCCAATGGCAACAGCAGGTCGCTTATTATAGTCAAACCATGCTCTGTTGTAGAGTGGAGCTGTGGCTGCTTTCAATGCCTCGGGGGATGTATAGAAGGTTGCGTCCACATATGCACCTTCAGGCTCCCGTTCAAGGAAGCTTTTGTTGCAGGAATGTAGAACAACGGTAGCCATCAATGAGGCTATCAAGAATAGCTTTTTCATAATTCAGTAGTTAATATTAAAACATGAAGTTTAAACCGAAGGTATAGATACGCTGTGAGGGATATCTCGCATAATCTATTCCTTTCAATAAAACATTTTGGTTGTAGGATCCTATTTCCGGGTCATAGCCCGAATACTTTGTCCAGGTGAAAAGATTTTGAATATTGACGTATAACCTGAGATTTTCAATTTGATATTTTTTCAAAAGCTTTTGTGGGAAGGTATACCCCAGTGAAATATTTTTCAAGCGCAAATAGGAGCCATCTTCGATAAATCTATTGCTCATGCGGCTATTGTCATTCGCATCACTGACGGTAATACGCTGAATGCTCGCGTTAGGGTTAGAAACCCGTACATTGGCAATATCCTGGTCGGAACCGCTAGGATCAATCGTTTCGATCTGGGCAATTCCCGTCGTTTCTTTGAGCATACCCGAATTGTTCATTGGGTTCGTAAAATCCTTGCGCAATTGATTATATATCTTGTTTCCATAGACGGCATTCAGAAAGATATTCAGGTCAAATCCTTTGTAGGCTAGATAATTGTTCAGTCCGAGGATAAACTTAGGGTCCGGATTGCCTATAAAATCGCGGTCTTGCTCATCGATTTTACCGTCTTTGTTTTTATCTTCGAAGATAAAATCGCCAACCCAAATCTCGTTGATACCTATATTTTTGTCTTTGGGAAGAGCCACAGGTATTTTTTTGCCATCTTGATCTAACACGGGGTTATTGTGACTATCCTTGCGGTAAAAATCACTTTCGTTCTGGAACATGCCAACCACATTATAACCATAGAATTGGCCAACAGGATTTCCAACCTTGGTCATTGTAAAGGTTTCGGCTCCTATTTTTCCTTGAATCGCAGCAGCCTCGGTATATAGGTGCGTTACACGGTTTCTGTTCATGGAAAATGTCAATCCCGACTTCCAGAATAATCCATTTTTATTGATATTTACGGTGTTTAAGCTAAGTTCAACCCCTTTATTGCTCATCGAACCAGCATTAACCCAGGGGGCCGAAATAAGGCCGCTGATATAGTCTGGCAATACAGCCTGCATCAATAGATTGTCGATTTTCTTTAAATAAACCTCGGTCGTCAGTTCAATCCTGTTTTTAAATAGACTGAGATCCACACCGACATTATAGGCGTTGGTTTTTTCCCATTTCAGGTCAGGATTGGGAAAATTGGCAGGATAGAAACCTGTGCCCCATATGGATGCAGCTGACGCCATTGTCACGCCATAGGCATATGAGCTTGCCGCCTGATTACCGACAAGCCCCCAGCCTAGCCTTAGTTTTAGATTCTCGATTGTGGAATTTTCCTTTAAGAAAGATTCATTTTTAATCTTCCAAGCTGCTGCAAGAGAGGGAAATGTTCCCCAGCGGTTGTTGACGCCAAATTTGTCCGACCCGTCTCTGCGAAAAGTAGCAGTCAAGAGATACCTATCGTCAAATCCATAATTGAAACGTCCGAAATAAGATTCAATGGCGCCCGAACTTCTTGAGCTGCTATTTTTGGCTGTCTTTGAATCACCGGCATCCAGTTCATGGACAGAATTTAAAAAATAATTAGTTCGGCTTCCAGACAATGACTCCCATCTGTTTTCCTGTGCCTCATGCCCGACCATAATTGTGAGATTGTGTTTTTCGGAAAAATATTTATTATAGGTCAGATAAGTCTTAAAGTTTGTAAAAGAGCCATTACTTGCAAATCTTGCCCCCGCAGATTGTTGCTTGAAATTGCCATAATCATACGATGGCGTGAATTGGTAGGAATTGGAATAATTATAGTTTCCATTACCTTCGATCCGGAGTACAAGATCTTTGATGGGAGAGATATCTGTATAGGCGTTGACACTGATTTGTGAGCCTTTCGCATAATTTTCCCGAGTAAGCGCTTCTTCCAATGGGTTAGCGAAATAGGTACCATACATATTTTCCTGTTGTGTTCCCCAGGTTCCATCTGGATTTTTTGCTGGAACTTCCGGCAATTGTCGAATGGCGAGTGAAATGATTCCTCCATTGTCAATGGTGTTTCTGTTTTTTGTTTTCGCCGTATAGGCATTGATTCCAACTGTTAGCCATTTGTTGATTTTCGAATCGAAGTTCATCCGCAAGGAGTAGCGTTCAAAACTTGATCCTTGTGCGATACCTTGTTGGTCAAGGTATCCGCCAGCGATCGCAAATTTATTTTGTTCGGTTCCACCGGAAATGTTCAATTGATGGTTGTGCATCAATGAGGTTCGAAATATTTCCTTTTGCCAATTCGTTCCTTCACCTAACAAGGATGGATCTTTAAATTCGTCTCGATCACCAAAGCCAATGACTTTGCTGCGCAGATTTTGATACACCGCATATTCGCGCAGGTTGAGGACGTCCAGTATATTGGGCAGCTGTTGAAGGCCCACATATCCTTCATAGCTCAATTTGGTTTTTCCGGCTAATCCGCGTTTCGTTGTAATCAGCACAACACCATTTGCTGCTCGGGTTCCATAGATGGCGGCAGCTGAAGCGTCTTTCAATATTTCCATGGATTCTATATCTGATGGATTAATCGACGAGAGTGCACTGGAATTGTCTCTGGTATTGCCATCTATGGGAATTCCATCGATAACATATAAGGGCTCATTACCACTGAACGAATTTGTACCACGGATGCTGACCGATATTCCGCCCCCCGGTGCTCCAGAGTTCTGGGTCACGGAAACACCTGCGGCACGCCCCTGGAGGGCTTGGTCCAATGATGTACTTACCGATTTGCTTATATCGTCTGCCGTTACAGAGACAACAGATCCGGTTAGGTCACTTCGCCTCATTTTTCCATATCCCACGACAACGACTTCACCCATTTCTTGTATATTTTCCGTTAGCTGAATATTTTGCTGATTGTTCGTTACTTTTATTTCTTGGGTATGGAATCCCAAGTGTTTGAAAATGAGTGTACTTCCTTTTGCTGTTGAAATGGCATATCTCCCGTTTTCATCGGAAGAAGTTACCCAATTTGTTCCCTTGACCTTGACTGAAACATTGGTTAATGGAACTCCGGTGGCTTTGTTCGTAATCAATCCGGAGACATTGATTTTTGTTCCCTGAGCCATTAAGGAGTTGACAAAAAGGAAAAGTAAGGCCATTGACATGAGATACTCCCAATGTCGTAATTTGGGCCAAAAAAACTTTTGAGATCCGTTTTTTGATTTCATGGTTAATTTAAGTTTATAATTTGTTTGGTTATTATCCCCAGAAAGGGATGATTAAAATTAGGAATAGAAAATTGTGTTAATAGGGTTCAAATGTTGCAGAAAAGAGGGCAAAATGTTTATAAAACTAGGCATAGTAGCGATTGTTGAGAAGATGTGGCCGGTAATCCCGATGAATCTTTTTCGGAAGGGTAGGTTTTGTAAGGTGTCCAAATGTTTCAGGTTAGGGTATAAAATGATTACTTATGCTGTAAAGGTTTGATAAAATCTGTATTTTAACGCTTAGTTCTTGAGACGATAACCAATGAAACAACTATTCTTTCTGATTTTACTTTTTTCTGCCATATCCAGCTTTGGGCAAGCTTATAAATTTGCACAATTAAATACACGTAATGGAATTGTTGGAAATGAGGTGGTTGCTATCTATAAAGATAGTAGGGGTTTTGTATGGTTTGCAACCAACACAGGTCTAAATAGATATGACGGTGAGCGAATCAAAGTATTCAATCGGAGCAGTGACGCACTGGCAGATAGCCATTATGATGCAATGAAAAAAATTGTTGAAGATGAAAAAGGGAATCTCTGGATGTTGGGCAATAAGTATGTGATGTTTGACTGGCGTAAGGAGGTTTTTGTCAACAATACGGATTCGATTCTTGAACAGATGGGCCTTCCTTCAAACCCCGTTTCGATTCAGATAGATGAGCTTAAAAATTTTATTGTCGCCTATGCGGATAAAGGGGTATATAAATTTCAACCCAAAACGAAGAAACTTGTGGCCTATAAACCGTTGAATGATCCAACAACCATCCTGTCTACTGAGATTGTCGAGATCGCGGTAAAAGGTCCATTCGTGTGGATACTCCATAAAGATGGGCTACTGGAGCGTTTAAATTGCAGCACTGGAAAAGTCGATTTACGTAAAAATCAGCTGAAGCGTACACCGATAAACTCTTTGATTCCAAAACGCATTTTTATCGATTCAGACAATATGGTCTGGATATATCCCGGGTTGAATAATAAGGGGGCAGTTTGCTATAATGAGACAAACGATCAATGGAAGCAGCTCGATATCGACAGTAAACCGGCACTTTCCAATTCATTTGTCCGCGGAATCATATCGGATCATCAGGGATTATTATGGATTGCAACCGATCATGGGGGAATCAATTTATTTGATAAAAAAAAGAACACAGTCAAGGTCATTCAGCACGAAGAATATAACAGCAGTTCACTTGGTCAGAATTCCATCGTCAGCTTGTATTGTGACCCTGAGGGAATCGTTTGGGCGGGTACTTATAAAAACGGGGTTTCTTATTATCATCCGAATATGTTCAAGTTTCCAATTACGGGAATAGGAAATGGATCCAATCGTGGAAATACTATTTTTGATTGTAGCAGCATCATCAAAGACAAAGATGATAATCTGTGGTTAGGAACCAATGGTAAAGGGCTTATCAAGTTAAATGAACAAAGTGGAGAAAGCCACTTTTTTAAGAATAAACGTGGCGACGATAGTAGTCTATCTTCGGATATTGTAACTGCTCTTTTTGAAGACCATACAAAAAGAATATGGGTGGGGACTTTTATGGGCGGGTTGAATGTGTATGATGGCCAGAGATTTACGCAGTATAAAGTTGAGGGAAAAAAGAAAAAAGGTCTTTCTAACCTGAGTGTTTATGGTTTAACGGAAGATTCGGGTCATCATTTATGGATCGCAACGCTAGGAGGAGGGATTGACCGATTAGATCCAAGCCGCAGTATATTCAGCAATTTTAATAGGGAAAATAGCAAGTTACGTTCTGATTTCATGTTGTCGGCCTTTCAGGGGGGAGATGGCATAATTAGCTTCAGTTCGGATATCGGCGTGTATAAAATTGGCCCTGATCAGACCATATTACCCTATTTCTCAAATCCTGATTTTCAGGATAAGGCATCAGCCGTACCTGTGTACCAGCTTATGAAGGATTCAAAAGGACGTATTTGGCTGGCAACAAAAAGGGGAATAAAGATTTTCGATCTTAGTCGGGGCGACTGTAGTATGCTGACACTGGCAGACGGTTTATCCAGCGATGACGTACGCTCATTGGCCGAGGATCAGGATGGATATATTTGGGCGGGTACAAGCTATGGACTCAACCGCATACAATACATGTCGGGTGAAGGAGGCAAACATAAAAGCATTGTTTTGGCCTTCGATCTGAGCGACGGGCTGACAGGTATGGTTTTTAATCCCAATGCGGTATACACGGATAAAACAGGTAAAATTTATATGGGTACCACGGAAGGCTATGTTGGCTTTTATCCAAGAAAGATTCCTGTCAATAAAAGTGTTCCCCGTGCACGATTCACTGAGTTTTTATTGTCTAATGAGCTCATAAATCCCGGTGATAAAAGAAATGATCACCTGGTGCTTCCTCGTTCCATTGTCGACATCGATCAGATCGTCCTCAAATACAATGAAACAAATTTTACCATTCGTTTTTCGGCATTCAACTTTATACATCCCGAGAAAAATAGATATAGGTATAAATTGGAAGGCATCGATAAAGAATGGATAGAAACATCCCGTAGTACCGGATTTGCATCCTATTCCAATCTTAATCCGGGCCATTATGTGCTTAAGGTCTATGCAGGCAACGAAGACAATGTTTGGTCACCGACAGCCATAGTGATGCACATTATAGTCAAACCGCCATTTTGGTTTTCCTGGTGGGCGATTGTTTTTTATATCATGGCTTTTATCGGCCTTGTCCGCTTTTTTATCCGGTATCGTTTAAAGCGAAAACAGGACCAATTGGACCAAGACGTACGTATGTTGGAAGCGGACAAACTGCATGAAATTGACCAGATAAAATTGAAGTTTTTTACTAATATCAGCCACGAATTTAAGACACCATTGTCACTGATCATCAGTCCGCTCGAGATGCTGCTGAAAGACTCCACTTATCCCGAACAGCGGACAGTACTGGGGGTGATGTATAAAAATGCGCAAAAACTGCTGACCATGGTCAATGATATATTGGATTTTAGAAAACTTGATCAGGACAAAGCAAAGCTAAATATATCGTCGGGTAATATCGTCGAATTTGTAAGAGAAATCTGTACCTCATTTCTCTCTATAGCTGCTGAAAAATCTATCAAACTTACATTCACAGCCAATTATCACTATGTTGATATGCGGTTTGATAAGGATAAAATGTATATGGTGTTGTCAAATTTAATATCGAATGCTTTTAAGTACACGAAGAGCAAAGGACATGTGGATGTCCAGATTGATATATCTGAGATGGTTGTCGACAATCATATTGACAAACAGTTGATAATCCGTATTTGTGATACTGGTATAGGGATTGCAAAAGAAGATCTGGATCTTATTTTTGACCGTTTCTATCGAATCGAGTCCAACGAAACACATGGTATAGCAGGGACTGGTGTTGGACTTCATATCGTCAGTGAATTTGTGAAACTGCATTCTGGCACCATCGAAGTTGAAAGCGAACTGGGTAAAGGCACAACCTTTACAGTCCATCTACCGATGCCCAATGAATCTGATATCATAAACAAGCAAGATGTAATCTATTCTGGTGCTGAAATAGAACAGTATGATCAGGAGATCGCCGAAAAAGAGAAGGAAACGTTTGTGGACGCAGGCTCTGGCATTTATACGCTGCTGATTATTGATGATAACGAGGATTTTCGTTTGTTTTTAAAGGATCTGTTTCACGGCGATTACAGGATTCTGTCTGCAAAGGATGGACAAGAGGGATATAATCTTGCTGTTGAACATATTCCGGATATTGTTCTTTGTGATGTGATGATGCCAAATGTAGACGGATATGAGTTTTGTCGAAAGATTAAGCAGGATATAAGGACTTCGCATATCCCCGTTGTGCTTCTCACGGCAAAGTGTTCAGATGAAAATCAATACCAAGGTATGGAAGCCGGTGCTGACGCCTATATTTCCAAACCTTTTAATATCGATATTCTTCGTGTTACCCTCGCTAACATCGCTAAAATGCAAAAGCAGCTTCAGCAGAAGTTTAAATCGAAAATTGATATTTCCACAACGAAGCCGGAGATCGTTTCAATGGATCAGAAGTTTATACAAAAAGCTGTGTCCATTGTGGAGGCCAATATCGCAAGAACAGATTTCTTGGTTGAAGATCTATGTCAGGAAATGGCGATGAGCAGAGTGAATTTTTATAAAAAGACACTCGCTTTGACGGATAAAACACCATCGGAATTTATTCGTTTTATTAGGCTAAAAAGAGCGGCGGAATTGCTCGAAAAAAGTCAGATGTACGTGAATGAGGTTGCGTTTCTTGTCGGATTTAATGAAACCAAATATTTTAGAAAGTATTTTAAGGAAGAATTTGGAATGACGCCCAACGAGTATAAGAAAGTTATAGCAAATAATATACAGGAGTCGGAAAATTGATTTCATGTTTGAGTTCACACTTGGTGAGTTATTTTTAAACAACACCGATAGAACGGGTTTCTAATAAACGAAATCCTACAAAACTTGTTGCACCCGAAAAAAATATTCTTAGGATGCCGTCGGCTATTAGGACAGGACTTAAAAATAGGCAATGAAAAAAACGTTTTTTTGGTATTTGCTCCTTCCATTTTCAGAGACAAAAGTAACTATGAAAATATTGATATTGGAATGCGACTGCCGAAAGCTTTCCAATCTTCCGGCAGTCGCATGTTGTGCTGTCTAATATCAACTATAAATAATATATGCTTTTTAAATATGAATTCACATTATTTCTTATGAGAATGCTGAAATTTCGTAATTATCTACATTTCACTTTTTACAATTAGCTTTGATCAATATTTGAAATTCTTTACTAAGAATAACCAATCGCTAAAGAACTCCCATGAATTCCAAATATGGTGTCATCAGCTTTTTATCAAAAGCAGGTGGAATTAAATCGGTGTCTGCTAAAAACTGCTGTGTATTGCTTCTATCATAATAGTAAGTGTTTTCGTAGGCCTCTACCAGTGACTTTCCTTCATGTATATCTTCTGTAAACAAGCTCAATAAAGGATAAAGTGGTAGTTTACTATCATATTTCCATTGATTGAGCCACTGATGGTATTCCATTCCTTTTAATTTGATATCGTAATATTCATTTATTTTGGCGCAGAAATCTGTTAGCGACACATCATTTTCAGGTAAAGGAGAAAGATGGAAATTTAGTCCGACTGCATCTTTTTTCCTGCTGATATGCGTGATTGCCTTACACATATAGTCTACAGTTGTAAGTTCATCTTTTAATCCCATGACAAGAGGAAATGAATTAAGTTCAATACAGCTTCTAATAAGTGATCCCCACCACTGGTTCATCACGGTAGCTCCTGATGTACTATGACAAACCGCAAAACCTAACCTGAAATTTGTAATCGGAAGCCCCTTTTGTCTAGCTTTCTCGGAAATACTCTCCATTACCCATTTGCTTTTTATATATCCTAGATCTCTTGAAACTGCTGCCATATTCTGATCGATAGAATCATCTTCATACATCCATGTTTTCTTTGTGAAAGGTCTTCCCCAGCTAAATACACCCATGGAAGACAGTAGCATTAAAAATTTTATTTTGCCCGTGACAGCGAGATCAATGATATTATGCAAACCATCTATATTTGATTTTTTAATTAACGAATATGGCTGTACATAACTTACTGAGCTTCCAGAATGATAAATGATTTCGATATGATTGGTAATTAAACTGTAATTTTCACTGTCCATTCCGAAATGGGGCAGAGATAAGTCTCCAGTCATCGCGATAACACGGCTATCATAATCGGACGACCATGATAATTTAAATTTTTCAAAAGTAGCTTTTATACGCTTCAGGCCGCCTTCTGAGGAAGATGCACGTACTAAACAATAAATATTTGCCGACGTCTGCAGCAATAGTTCTTCCAATAAATGAGATCCGACAAAACCTGTTGTACCCGTTAAAAAAATATTTTTAGGATTCTTCAAAACATCAGGATCTGGCGATTGGTCTATATTAAATTCTATGTGTAGTTCAGCATCTTTTATTAATTCGCTGATCATCATTTCAGCTTTGTTTTTTTGCGAAATTTCTGTTTTCACCATTCTGTTTTTAACCTCCTTAACAAAAGCTGAAATTGTAGTGTAAATATAAAGTTCTGGCAGAGTGATCAAATTTCTCACATGTTCGGGAAGCAACATATGTAATTGGGCGAGCATTAGGGAATGGCCTCCTAGTTCAAAAAAATCATCTTCTTCATTAACATTTTCAAGCGAAAGAAGGTCTTTCCAAATGTGCATTACTCCTTGGGCTAAATTATCTTCTTTCCATTTCGGCAGATAATTATTTTTTGTTTGATTTTCGGGAATTTCCAAAAGTTTTTTATCTATTTTTCCGGCGTGGTTCAAGGGCATTTGATCGACAACGAAGATCTTATCCGGAAGCATATAAGAAGGCATTACCTGTTGTAATTTAGCCTTTATATTTTGTGAAATTTTTACCTGATTTTCATTTGTCGCAAGCTGAATAAAAGCAATTAATAGTGGCGAACCATTTTCTTTTCTCTGAACTTTAACAGCACTTTTGGTGATCTGCGGTAATTTTGACATATTATATTCAATCTCGGCAAGTTCTATCCTGTACCCCCTGATTTTAACTTGATCGTCTTTTCGTCCATAAAACTCAAGATTTCCGTCTTCTCGGCGTAGAGCCATGTCTCCGGTTTTATAAAGCTTTTTACCATAATTTAATTGATTCAATAACCATTCGGGAGCCTGTATAAAAGATTTTTGAGTATCTTCTTCACGATGTAAATATCCTAACGCCAATTGAGGACCTCCGATATAAATTTCGCCAACTGTACCATCCATTACAGGTTTCAGATTTTCGTCTAATAGAAACACATTGACAAACGGCATTGCAGTCCCGATAATTTTTGGATTAATCTGTTCTATAAATTCATAATTACTTACCGCGACCGTAGCTTCCGTTGGTCCATAACTGTTGATCAAACGAATCCTTTTATACCATGCTTTTACCGTATTTTCGGTACAGGCTTCACCACCAATGGCTATGGTATGTAGATTACCTAAAGGTTTGTTTAACGGCAGGGATGCCAAAACCATGGGAGGCATCAACGGAACGGTATCGATATGATGATTAACAATAAAATCCAAAAGTGGTTCACCCACAATTTTATTATTCGGATACAAATGAATGGTGGCTCCACTGATCAAAGGTGTCCAAATATCTATTATAGCAGCATCAAAGCTCGGAGAAGCGAATTGCAGGGTAACATTATCAACGGATAAGTTTAAAACTTTCGCCTGATATTTTACAAAAGTATAAAAAGAATCATGTGAAATGATGACTCCCTTGGGTAATCCTGTACTACCTGATGTGTAAATTACATAAGCCGGATTTTCAGGAGCAATATCGATTAAAAGATTCTCGTTTGGCATTTTTTTTAAACTTTCGCCAACAACTAAAGAGTCCAATACAATACTGGGAATTTGGTCATTATTGACTTTATCAAGAAACTGGTCTACAGTGAGCATCAGTTTGATTTTTGAATCATCAATCATCATCTGCATTCGGGCCTGCGGTAGTTCCCCATCAATAGGTAAATAGGTGGAACCCGCTTTTAAAATAGCTAAAAAAGCTATGATACGGTTTGTTGATTGGGGGATACAAACACCGATCAATCCCCCTTTTTCAATGCCTTGGGTTTGCAAATAGCGCGCTAATTGATTTGCCTTATCATTTAACGCTTCATAGCTAGTCTTTTCATAACCATCTACAATTGCAGTTTTTTCAGGGTGCTCCTGTACGATTTTTTGAATTTGTTTTACAATATCGATAGCATTGTTTTTGAAATTCCTTTCCGAAAAATCATTCGGATAATGATTAATTGCATTGACTGTTTCTTTTTTCATGGTTTAAAATTTTATATTAGGTTTGTATATAAAATTAATAAAAAATATATTTCAAATTGTTATTATAAATTAAATTTTAAATCCTTAATAAGGATTACACTTTTTTTTGCTTTTAGAATACCGCAAAATTTTATTTTAAACCAAGTTTTAAACTAATTTTAAATTATTGAAAACAATTCATTAACAAAAGACTTTTTCTTAACCTTAATAAATAACAAGAGGTCAGTCCGACGCCTTGCTTGAAAACTTTAATTCACCCATATCGCCGAATTCTCCAGATGAGAAAAAAATACTTGTTAATTTTTCGGTTGTGAATGGATTCTAACACTGGTAAATTTGTTTCATAAATCATAGGTAATTGTATTATGGAATTAAGTTTTGAGCAGATGTATCAGGCAATACTAGACAAAGACATCAGGTATGAAGGAGTGTTTTTTACTGCCGTAAGGACAACAGGTATTTTTTGTCGGCCATCTTGTACCGCAAGAAAACCGAAACCTGAGAATATCGAATTTTTCAGGTCGACTAAGGAATGCATCCTTCGTGGATATCGGGCATGTAAAGTATGTCATCCACTTGAACTGTTGAGCGAAACGCCTTCCTATATCAAAAAGATTATCTCCGAGTTATCTGCGGATCCAAGCTTAAAATTTAAAGACTATGATTTACGTCAGCGTGGTGTCGAGCCCCATCAGTTGAGACGCTGGTTTTTAAAAAACCACCGTATGACATTTCACGCTTATCAGCGAATGTTCCGGATAAATTCAGCGTTTAAAAAGATCCAAAACGGCGAATCTGTAACAGACGTCGCTTTTAATTCAGGATACGAATCACTTAGCGGTTTTGGGGACTCTTTTAAACATATCTTTGGAGTTTCCCCTAAAAAAAGTAAACAACAAAATATAATTGATCTTAAAAGGATAGAAACTCCCTTGGGTACAATGTATGCCTGCGCTGTAACGCAAGGCGTATGTCTACTCGAGTTTACAGATCGGAAAATGCTCGAAACAGAATTTAAAAGTTTGGCAAAAACACTAAACGCAACGATCGTGCAGGGGAACAATCCCCATTTTCCCTTGTTGGAAAAAGAGCTCAGAGAGTATTTTGAAGGAAACCGGCAAGAATTTACAGTACCACTATATAGCCCCGGAACGGTGTTCCAGAACAGGGTATGGGAAGCGCTTAAAAACATTCCCTATGGCGAAACTAAGACCTATAAGCAACAGGCAATCGCTATCGGCAGCGCAGATTCGGTGCGGGCGGTCGCAAATGCGAACGGATTGAATAAAATTTCGATCTTAATACCCTGTCATCGCGTCGTTGGAACAGACGGAAGCCTGACCGGTTATGGAGGCGGTATCTGGCGTAAAAAATGGCTTTTGGAATTGGAGAGCAAAAAATCCTAGGCACTCCCGCTATCGATCTACAATACTAATCCTTTATTCTTATGAAAATTGTTAACAAGTGGTTTGCACTATGTGTAGTGCTTACTGCACCCTTGCTATATGTAATTGATATCTTTATTATCAATATCGCGATTCCGACGATCAAGACAAATCTGCACGCCACTGATGGTGAAATACAATTGGTAATAGCCTCCTATTTATTGGGCAGTGCCTGCTTTTTGGTAACCGGCGGGCGAGCCGGAGACTTTCTTGGTAAAAAAAGAGTTTTCTTTTGGGGGATGCTGGCATTTACAGTCACATCCTGCATTTGCGGTTTATGCCAAAATGCGACACAATTAAATGTCGCACGTTTTTTTCAAGGAGTTAGTTCCGCATTTATGGTAACTCAGTCTATTGCATTAATTCAAGTTTTATTCACTGAAAGCAAAGAGAGAGCAGTTGCAATCGGGTGGTATGGGATAACATTAAGCATAGCAGCCATTATTGGACAAGTTTTAGGCGGGTATTTAGCAGAGACACATTTTGTAATAGAAGGTTGGCGTTTAATATTTTTCATTAATTTGCCTGTTGGCATATTTTCTTTATTAGCTATACATTTTTATCTGACCGAAACACCTACATTGGAAAAAGTGAAGTTTGATTACCAAGGAGCTTTGTATTTAACAATCGGGCTGGTCTGTATCATCTATGCTTTGACCGAAGGTAGAGATAATGGATTTCCTTGGTGGTTTTATACGTTAACATTTTTATCGATCGTTTTTTTGGCTAGCTTTATTGTTATTCAACAAAGAAAACTGAAACGCAAACAAGACCCCTTAATTGATATTTCTTTATTCAAACTAAAAGATTTTAAAATAGGCTTATTTGCTGTACTATTTCATTTTATGCTGCACACGGCTTATTTATTGATTGTTGCAGTTTATTTACAAAGTGGATTGGGGATATCAGCCTTGGCCTGCGGTATGTATTTTATTCCCCATGCTATTCTATTTATGATTTCATCGGTCTTTGCCGGAAAACTCCTTCCTCGATATGGTAAGCGTATTCTACAATTAGGTTTGTCTATCATTTTAGTATCCTTTGTTTTACAAATGATATTCTTCTCGCACAGAGACATTCCATTTATTTCTATGCTCTTGATAGGCTTGTATGGATTAGGCAACGGTTTAGTTCTTCCATTTCTGTTAAATGTGGTTTTAGATCATATTGAGGAGAAAGATGCAGGTGCTGCTTCGGGAATATTTTCTACATTTCAGCAGACAGCTTCCGCATTGGGAATAAGTATCATCGGTGGAATTTTTTATTCGATTTTAGAGCATGAATACTTCAAGAATAACTATCTTTTTGCGCTACAAGCAGGGTTGTCGGTAGGCATTTTTTTTCTGATCATCGTATGGTGCATGTTATCAAAATTACCATATTCTTATAAACCAGAAAAAGCTGATTTACATCAACTAGATTAACACTTCGAAGTAGCATGTTCGCGGCGTTCATCGCGTGCGGTCCATCAAACCGAAGAAAACCTTATCTAATCAAGTAGGGGTAATATCCGTTCCATCGGATCGCTACTGGAAAATGGGCTGCTGAAGCCGCATTTTCCATGTTTTTGAATTTGACGAATTGGGTAAAGCATAGATGCAGAATGAAACAGACTTACAGTGGTAAAGTTGTCTTCAAGTGATGAGCAAAATGCATGAAGGCATAAACTTTGAATATGACTGAAGAAAAAGGCGCAGAAACTCGATTAAACGCAAAAAGCTGAGGTTTATACTTCAGCTTAAAGTAATTTGCATATTGCAATATTAAGTTGTTATCTTCAGGTATTTGATTCGTTCATTAGACAACTGGAAATGATATTTCAAAACAACGGGACTACCGGGAAATGTGCCTGAAGCCTCCGCCGATAAGATGCATCCACTTTCATTAAAATCTAATGGTTTCATCGTAGCTCTGTATTCTTTGTTGGCTAGGTCAATCCAGTTTTGAATTGCAATTTTTCCCTTGTGATTTTTTCCTTCATCAAATACTTCCGCATCTTCAGTAAAACAATTTGCGTAAGCTGCACTGTCAAATTCGTTTTGCGCCTTCACTAGTTCGGAGATAATGTTTGGTAAATTCATGTTTTTTATTTTTTAGATGATTATTAAATGGTCGGTACTGTTCCGCCGTCAATTACATATTCTGTTCCAGTTAGATAACTGGCTCTTGGCGAAACAAGGAAGCCAACAAGTTCAGCCACCTCTTTAGGTTCAGCGGGTCTGCCGAAAGGAATTCCTCCCAATGCATCCATTACGCTTTGTTGCGCTTCTCCAATGGTGCTGTTGGCGTTTCTTGCAATTTCGCCCAGCCAGGCCTCGGATGCTGTAGTATTGATCCATCCGGGCGAAACAGTCAGCACACGCACACCTTTAGGAGTAACTTCGTTCGATAAACTTTTGCTGTAATTTCTCAATCCTGCTTTTGCCGCTGCGTAAGGTAAGGTTGAATCATATAGAGGCAATTTACCCTGAATTGAAGCAATGTGGATGATAACACCGGTTTTCCGATGGATCATCTGCGGCAGAAAGCCCCTATCCAGACGAATTGGAGCCAAAAGGTTAGCCTGAATTGTCGATTCCCAATCCTCATCGCTTAGCGCTGCAAACCCGCCCGCAGGCGTAGATGATCCGCCGAGGTTGTTTACCAGAATATCTAGTCTGTCATAGCTCGAAAGCACTTCGCTCACTACTTTTTGCGCTCCCTCTGCTGTACTCAGATCGGAAGCAATGAAATGCAGCTTGCTGTTTTCTGGTTCGGGTGAATTTCTGGCGGTAATCACAACCGTTGCACCAGCCTGTAGCAGCCTATCCGCAATAGCTCTTCCAGCACCTTTTGTACCTCCGGTAACCAAAGCAATCTTGCCTGATAACTCATTGTTGAAATTAAATTGTTCCATTTTATGAATTGTTTATAGGACAAAATTGGGGTATAAAAACAGTCTGTACAAGTACGGAGTTACGATTCATATAGGGATAAATTTTTCCCCTATTGTACAAATCGGAACATACCTTTAACTTTGAAATATGTATGAGAGAAAAATAATTCCGAACCTGAACTGCGGCCTCGACTTGATAGGCGAAGTGCTTTATGGGAAATGGAAAATACGCTTGCTCTGGTTTATTGAACAAGGGCACAAAAGGCCCAGTGAATTGCAGCGTAAAATACCGGATGCCTCTCGACGGGTACTGAACATTCAACTGAAGGAACTGGAGGATCATGAGCTTGTCATGAAGAAAATATATCCTGTGGTGCCACCAAAAGTAGAATATTCGCTCACGGATTTTGGGAAGAGCTTGATTCCGGTGATTTCTGCCTTGGGACACTGGGGTGATCAACACCAAGATCGACTGAGAAGAGTAATCTTAAAAAGAATTCCGGGATAAGTGGAATGAAATATTAAACTGAATTTATATAAAAACAGCGGTCAATTGACCGCTGTTTCACGATGTCCTCTGATTTTACAGACTACGGATCGTACCGCCATCGACCCGTAGCACAGCGCCACTTATATAGTCTGCAAAACGACTACAGAGGTAGACCACGGCCCCCGCAATTTCCTCAGGTGTACCGAACCTGCCGGTATCGTTAGGAATAAGCTCCTGAACCGCTTTGTACTTGATCTCTTCCATATCCCTTCCCCAGCCAAATTTAGGAGCTGCCTGCTCGAGCCATTGTTCCACCATGGGATTAATGATGGCTCCGGGTGATACGATATTAGAAGTGATCCCCGTATCTTTAAGCTGCCTCGCCAGCGAAGCGGACATATTATGCCGCGCGGCAAGAGTAGCATTATAATGCGGCTGTTCCTTTATGGGCTGTATGGCCAGACCACCACCGATGTGTATCACTCTGCCCCAGCCAAGCTCTTTCATCTTTGGAACGATGCGTTGTATCATACGTACATAAGAAACCACGTTGGTATCGTACAGCTCAAGCCAGTCCTGCGTACTTGCTTCGCCCCACGCTTTATGTGAAGTAACTCCGGCATTATTAACCAGTATATCCACCGGTCCACATGAGAGTGCTGCTGCAGCTACGGCATCGGCACCTTCATCTGTCTTAAGGTCTCCGATAGCTACTGCTGCTGATCCGCCGGAAGCGTTAATCTCCGCAGCTACAGCTTCGGCACGTTCAAGGTTACGCCCATGTATAATTACCATGGCGCCTTCACTTGCGAGCATTTTGGCAATAGCTTCGCCCAACCCGGAACTAGATCCGGTTACCAGGGCACGTTTACCCTTTAATTGTATGTCCATTTTAAATGATTTTTGTTATGAATGTTTTTTATTTGGCGCATAACCAAATTCCTTTTTGTAGGCAAAGGAAAAATGGGAGAGATCCTCAAACCCCAGATCCAGGTACACCTCGGATGGTTTCTCTTTTTGCTGTTCGATCAGGAAACGGGCTGTATCCAGACGCTTCCGCAACAGCCATCTGCCCGGACTGGTATGAAACTGCTTTTCAAAATCGCGTTTAAACCCCGAGAGGCTGCGGCCCGTAAGAAAAGCAAAACGTTCCATAGGTACATTGTAGCGGTAGTGGCTGTTCATAAAAGCTTCAAGATCTATCTTACCCGGTTCATTAAAATCAAACAACACATTTTTAAATACAGGATTAAGCTGGATAAGCAGCAAAACAAGCTCTCTGGCTTTTAGCGCAACAATGCGCTCATCCATTTGCTGCTGCAGGTAAGGAACTAAAGAATCTACAAAACCTTGCAGTAATGTGCCCGACTGTATCAGCAGTGCTGTATGGGGATTAATTATGCTATCGGCTTTCAGCCCGTACTGCTCGCTCATTTCCTTTAAGGTGCATTGATCGATATGCACTGCGATAGACCTGAAACTTCCGTCGGTAGTACTTTTCACGTATTTTGTCAGCTGGTTGCGTCGGAAAAAGCGGAAGTCTCCTTCATGATAAGAATGCTTTTGATCAGCCAGCCAGACATCCTGTTTACCTTGGAGAATATAACTGAAGATATGATCTGCTACAAAAGCTTCACCCTCGATCGTATTGCCTGAATACGAATTGAGCATTATTTTAGGGCCTGTGGCAGCATCTTTTGCTTTTTCAGAAATATCATTTTTGCATTCCATGGCGATTAGCTTATGATTACTTTTGGTTCTAATTGTTCTTCGAGGCCATATAAACCTCCTTCTCTGCCCAGGCCCGATTGTTTAAATCCGCCGAATGGTGCCAGCGCATCGTGAGCGATCGTATTGATCGCGATCCTGCCTGCATTGAGCTGTGCAGCCACTCTCTGCGCCCGCTCCATGTCTGAACTGCTTACATAAGCATGCAGTCCATATATAGTATCATTGGCGATGGCAATAGCTTCTTCTTCAGTTTTGTAAGTGATAACGGATAATACAGGCCCGAAAATTTCTTCCCGGGCAATCGTCATTTCATTACTTACACCTGTAAATATAGTGGGTTTGACGTAAAATCCGTCTTGTAATCCATCCGGTTTGCCCAGACCTCCAGCTAAAAGTTCCGCGCCCTCGTCGATACCCAGCCTGATGTAATACTGTATCCGGTCAAATTGTTTCTGACTGGCCATTGGCCCGATGACCGTCTGCTCATCTCTTGGATCACCCACTTTTTGTGTAGCCATCGTTTTCAGCAAGATAGCTTTAACCTCTGGCAGGACAGCTTCGGGCACCAGCAGTCGTGTGCCAGCAATACAGGCCTGACCACTGTTCATAAAGGCCGCATTTACCGCCATTGGTATTGCAGTATTGAGATCCGCATCATCAAGAATGATGTTGGGTGATTTTCCGCTGAGTTCCAGCGTGACCCGCTTCATCGTGTCCACTGCATTACGGGCAATGATCTTGCCGACCATTGTAGAACCTGTGAACAGAATTTTGGCTACTGCGGGATGGGTAGACAATACCGTTCCCAAAATATCTCCGCGTCCATGCACCATATTGATTACGCCGGCTGGAAGTCCTGCCCGGTCGAAGCACTCGGCCAGAACCTGAGATTGCATCGCACTCATTTCGCTGGGCTTGATCACTACGGTACAGCCAGCTGCAATCGCCGCTGCCAGCTTCACACATATGGAACCTGAATTGGCATTCCAGGCCGTCATGATCCCGGTTACACCTACCGGCACCATTGCCATTGCCGACTGACCTATGCGGCGTTCGAAAGAAAAATCCCTAAGGATTTCCTTAAAGTAAAGGAATGTCTCTGCGGCATACTGGTTTGACCAGCGCGACCGTTGTGCCGTTGCACCGTACTCTGTTGTGGTTACTTCCTGCAGGGCATCGAGGCACTCCATCAGCGCATCGTGTAATTGCTGTAGGTAATCCATGCGCTGTTCTCTGCTTGTTTGAGAAAAAGAAGGTAAAGCTGCTGATGCAGCAACTATTGCAGCCTCCATATCCTGCTCATTGCCCAATACCACTTGGCCGATGAGGCTTTCATCCGAAGGATTAATGATATCCATCTTCTCGGTTCCTGTCGAAGGCCGAAATTGACCATCGACATAATGCTGGTTGATTATTTTCATTTTGCTGTCTTTTAACACTTCGCTCAAGAGCATCGTTATTATTAACACAAAATTACTTCGCTACCGTCTTTGAAGGTTTGTTAGAAAGCCCAGATTACTTTGTTGATTGGATCAATTTATATTTCTTTTTAATTTATCAACAATAAAACCTATCAACCATCCCAATCCGCCTCCTATCAGGATATATACTAATATCTTTTTGATAAAGAATTGCCAAGAAATAATGCTAATTCCATATTCATCTATAGGAGCAGTATCAGAATAACTTACTACTGAATCCAAAATTGAAAATAATAAGCCTATGCCTCCACCTACTGTAGTTAATGCTTTTTTCATAACTTCTTCACTAAAACTTCTGTTGGATAATAACGATTTTTCACATTTCTAATTTCTTAATCGCCCGATTCCCTTGCCTTGGTAGGAGGGAAGAGGTTTATCAAACTGAAAAAACGGTCGCCATGCGGTAAAAACAGCATATAAAGAGCTTTGAAATGTTCTTTTAACTTACCTTGATAAAGATAGAGTCTTTCATTGTCAAATATGGTGCCCATAGAAAGTTGGTTGAGTATGGATCGTGTTTATTTCAGATTCAATATAAGTAATTTTATGAAGATCGGAAAATGATTCCGACGTTTCAGCAAAGGAGACAGTCTTTTCTTCGTTACCGAGATTAATGAACTGCAGACAATTTGACGGTATCGTAAATACGTTGGAAGCAATAGATCCGCCTGATGCTGATCTTCTAGCTGAGAGATCTTCTCATCGTTTGTTAAACGAACTCTTCAGGAGACGTAAGATCAGGCAACTCAGGGATAAACGATCATTTTTTTTAGTGATCAACGTCAGGATTTCTAAGCCCAATGATTTGTAATTTTAGTATATTAAAATTCAAGGTTATGAAAGCGTTTCTGAATTTTACGATGATTTTTTTCGGCATAATGCACATTGTTGTCCATGGGCAGGATACAAAGACAGCTAACAAGATCACATTATTATTGAAAGACAGTCTCTATTTGGCTAACTTAAATTATCCAAAATCAGTCAGTCGATGCTATGCCACAAATAGTTATAATTTTCTTTGGTTAAATGATAAACAAAACATAGATCAGGCTGAAACGGCTTTAGCGCTTCTAACACACTTTAATCGCTTTGGATTATTATCCTCAGATTACTATTCTAAGAACCTCACATTTGAGGGATTAAACCAATTGGGCGGTTTCTTTTCTGAGAAACACGAAGAGCGGAAAGCCATGTTCGATATATTGATGACCGATGGTCTCATTACCTTTATCAATAATATTCATTTTGGTAAATATAATCCATTATATGATCGTTCCTATATTGATAGTATTAGTATTAAGGGTTTTTGTGCGGACAAAGCGTTATCTAATGCTCGTCGTCAGTTAGATTTTTCCAAAGCAGTATGTGAGGCTCAGCCTAAACTCAAAGCGTATCAGGATTTGCAGAACTATTTGGATCAATTTTATGCGGTAGGTAATCCCGATACGACATCCGCTGAAATGGCAAAAATTCTAATAAATATGGAACGTTTAAGGTGGATAAATACCCAAAGCTCAGATTATGTTTGGATAAATATCCCATCCTATACTTTAGCGTTTCATCATCAGGGTAATGTGTCAGAATTTAAAGTCGTTGTTGGGAAACCAAAAACAGCAACACCTGTTTTGGAGAGCGAAATAGATTATTTTTCCACAGCTCCCGATTGGAGAGTTCCTCAAAGTATATTTCGGAATGAAATTTTGCCTGAAATTTTAGAAAACAGCGGGTATCTAGAAGATAACCATTATTCGATCTACGATGAAACAGGGGGGAAAATTATCGTGAATTCATCGACATTACAAGAAATAAACAAAAATCCACGAAAGTATAGCGTGCGGCAATCCTCCGGTGGTCACAATGCCTTGGGTGCAATCGTCTTTCGGTTTCAGAATTCACATGGTGTATACCTGCATGATACTCCACAAAAGCAGTACTTCAATCGAGAAAACAGAGCACTTAGCCATGGCTGTATAAGGGTTCAAAATCCCAAGTTACTGGCGACTCAGCTTTTGGCATTTGATGATTCAAATGAAAAAATCCCGGTTCTGGAAGAGGCAGTGAAGGCGTACCGTAAGAGAGATTTTATTCTGAAGCAACCTGTACCCATTATTATCACTTATTTGACTGTGCTGATAAAAAATGGCAAGCCAATTATATACGATGATATCTACCAGTTAGACAAATCTTTAGTGGAAATGTTACATCATGATATGCGGACTGCCACTACTCCATAATAGCAAATTTACGTATACACCATAAGTTTATAATATCTTCCCATTTCCTACAGGACATGAATAAGAACCGCATATGCGAAATTGGCTTACTATCTGTAATGAAAGTGACCAGTATCATTATTAAATATCGCAGGAATCATGATTTAATAGTATGGATAAACCTAATTTTAGAAATAAAACCATTAAATTAATTTATTATGAAAACCGCAGAAACAAACAGTAAGGCCAAGCAATCTTCACTTGGATCGACAATAGAAAAACTTTTGGACTAAGGATGAATCGTCTATTCAATTGGACAAAATGGAACCAGCAATCAATATTATTGAAAAGAATGGTGTTTACAAAATTAAGGCTCTGGCACTTGAATCAGATAAAGGCCAATTATAAAGATGGACTGCTTCATATAACCATTAAAAAAAAACACATTGGACAATTAGCAAGTGAAAGAAATCAAAATACGGTAACTAAACTTTACAGATTTCCATAATACTGCCCTTTAAACTAAAAAACGATGGAAACTATTTTTTTAAAATCCCTTGGCGGCGCGGGAACAGTCACTGGCTCTAAGCACCTATTAAAAACCCCCGAACTCACTATATTGGTCGATTGTGGTTTGTTCCAAGGTATAAAAACCCTGCGTGAAAAAAATTGGGAACCCTTAGCTATTTCTGTCGAAGAGATTGATCTAGTTATTCTTACGCATGCTCATCTGGATCATTGCGGCTATATTCCCTTGCTCGTAAAAAACGGATTTAGAGGAAAAATCTATATGACGGAGCCGACCGCTGAACTGACAAAATTGATCTTGCTCGATAGCGCCAAAATACAAGAAGAAGATGCAAGAAAAGCAAATTACCATCTTTATTCCAAACATCATCCTGCGAAGCCACTGTACACGAGGGATGATGCAGAGCGATCTTTTAACTATTTTTATACCGTTCAGGAAAACAACGCTATAAACTTGAGCGATCACATTCAATGTGAGTTTAAACCCTGCGGCCATATCATCGGCGCCTGTTCAGTAGCCGTCACATGCTTTGATAAAATCATCGTATTTTCAGGAGATATCGGAAGGAGGCATAGTGAGGTTTTACCTATTAACGACTTTTTTACCAAAGCCGATTATTTAGTCATGGAGTCAACTTATGGAGACCGGTTACATGATAATACAAATGTGTATGATAGTTTGCAACATTGGATCAACCTGACGGTTGAAAATCAAGGGAATATTATCATTCCAAGTTTCGCAGTAGGCCGAGCCCAGGAGCTTCTTTATATAATTCATCAATTAAAGAAGCAGAAAAGAATTCCGCATGATCTACCGGTTATATTGGATAGCCCAATGGCTGCTTCAGCGACAGCCATAATGGTTGATTATGCTGAATATACTACCGTGGACAAAAGAGAATGGTCTGCGATTGTCTCTGGTGTTGATATTAACAGAGATTATATCAATACGCAGGAAATCATTCGTGATAAAAAAAGTAAAATCATAATTGCTGGTAGTGGCATGGTGACCGGCGGTCGTGTTCTTGAGTATTTGAAACACGACCTAGGGAGCAGTCGGAATACAATCTTAGTTGTAGGTTTCCAGGCGGAAGGCACACGTGGCAGGGCATTGTTAAATCAATCGCATGAATTGAAGATCCACGGTTCGTATTATCCTGTAAGGGCTAATATTGTAGAATTGACCGGATTATCGGCACATGCCGATCAGTCCGGGTTAATGGATGGATTGGCAAATATATAATCCCTCCTAAGCAAATCATGCTCGTACATGGTGAACCTTCAGCATTGGAGGCACTACGTGTAAAGATCCAGACAGATTTAAACATCCCTGTTAAAATATTAGTCAAAGATGAACAGGTTGCCTTTTCATAGCCTAAATATTCTTTGCATCAAGTGGTCCATCCCAGTGTCCAGGTATAATCATTTATGGAAAGATATCTAATTTTCTTCATCTTAGCGTTAATCGCTGAAGTATTAGGGACAGTCTCTGGATTTGGTTCATCCATATTATTCGTTCCAATCGCCGCTCTATTCTTTGATTTTAAAACAGTATTGGGAATTACTGCGGTATTTCATGTTTTTAGTAATCTGTCTAAAATTGCATTGTTCAAAAAGGGGATCCGTTTGGATATTGCGATCAAGCTGGGTATTCCCGCCGTTATATTTGTCATATTGGGCGCCATCACCACCAAGTTTTTACCGGTTCAGCAAATTGAGTTGGGGACGAATATCATCTTGGTTTTTCTGGCTTTATTTTTAATTTTTAAATCAGGCAGGCCTGTTAAACCATCCAATTCAAATCTATATATCGGAGGCATCACTTCCGGGTTTATTGCTGGCATAGCAGGTACCGGCGGAGCGATTCGTGGTATTACATTAGCAGCTTTCCAATTACCAAAAGATGTTTTTATCGCTACTTCCGCTCTGATTGATCTGGGGGTCGATCTGAGCCGGGCAATTGTCTATATAAGCAATAGTTATTTTACCAGTAAACACATATTTTACATCCCGTTTTTGATCGGTGTAAGCGTTTTGGGTAGTTATCTTGGGAAGTTGATATTACAAAGAACATCGGAAAAAACATTTAGATATATTATTCTGATCGTTATATTGATTACTGCCGCATTCCAGCTTTATAAGTATATCTATACGGGTAGATCATAAATAGAAAAGCCATTGGCGCCTTTAACTTTCTGAACAGAACGATTAGGATGGGTGTCAATTAAGACACCCTTATTTTGAAATTAAGATTTTAGCCAAACTGCTTCATTTTTAAAATTTAAGAATACAATTGAATCCAAGCTGATTTGACTGGTAATACGGAATATAGATCATTTTATTATTCTGTTTGTTCCCGAACAGTTTTGAAATTTTTGGAAATGACCAATATGCGAATTCGGTGGACAATATTCCTATGCCTGCTCCTGCGACCACGTCGCCGACCCAATGCTTATCATTGAATGTTCTATATGTTCCGGTAAATATCGCAAAGGGGTAACCGAGGAAACTAAGCCACAAATTATGTCCGCGATATTCGCGGAACATAAAATGGGCTGTTGCAAAGGCTGTAGCTGTATGACCAGAAGGAAAAGATAAGCTGTTTGAACCATCGGGTCGTTTTTCGTGTACGAGGTGTTTGGTAGGCGTAACGATAGCTGTGGAAAGAAGCAAAGAAGTGGCCAGAATTATACTACGATCTTTAAAATCATGCTTTCCTTTTATACCAATTTCATTTAAACCATAGACTAAAGCTCCGGGTATAAATTGCGTGTAATTATCAACTTTAATATGCGATGGACTGTGCTCTCCGATCTCAAAACGGGTTGAACTGTTGATCTCTTTTATTCCCGGGTTGGTAAGGCTAAGAATACCATATCCAATGCATATGGATGGTATAATTGTCCTTTTGTAGCTTGGCTTATACATATTGTCCGAAGAATCGACGTGGGCCGACTCGTTTCCAACCAGCGTATCCAGACTAGTGCCAATAAACATTCCAAACGCTAAATTCCCGAAAAGTGAACATACGATTGTGATTAAGATTGCGACTTTCATGTAATTGAATCCAAGATTTAAGAGAATAATATTTTATTATAAAAAAAAGTATCGGTAGCGACGTGTTTAATAATGTTTTCATAGCGATTTTATTTAATCTTCCCCGCTGTTTTTTAACTGCATTAACAAGGTGTAGGCATTCTTATTAACGATTTTTTTACCTACGAAATCTCGATGGTTCAACACCTTTGCCAGCCCTTTTTGGGGTTCCTCAACGGATATTGCTGCCAGGCGATAATTTCTGTTTCCTTCCGAGACGAATACATAACTTTTTCCTTCAAAGTCTATAATACATTCTTCCGGCAGGGCCTGTGCTAACGTGGTTTTTGTTTGGATTTCAGCATTCATATATACCCCAGGTACCAGATCCGGATCATATTTATCCAAATGGCAATGGACAGCTGTCATACCTGTGGGATCGACATCCTTGCCGATCAAATGAATTTTTCCCGAGTACTTTTTATTGGGATTAGCATTGGAGTAAGCTAATAACGTTTGTCCTGGATGGAGCTGTTCAAGATCCTTTTCATAGACTTTCAAATTTAGGTGGATGTCCGTTGGGTTGATCAATTCAAAGAGGACATCCGAAGGATTTACATATTTTCCGATATTGACATTGACTTTACTTACATAGCCATCGATCGTGCTGTATACGGGAGCACTTTTACGGATATTCCCGGCAGCAATGGTACTGGGTTGAATATGAACGAGTTCTAATTGTTTGGCGATTGCATTCATAGTTATTTGCTGGCTGTTCATTTCGGCCTGTGCTTGTTGCATTACTTTATCACTGCTTGCCTGACTCTGGTTGAGTTCTTTTTGACGTCTGTAGTCGAGCTGGGCAAATTGTAGTTTCGACTGGGCGGCAAGATAGTCTTGCTGCAGTTGGATAAACTGTGGATTTTCGACGATGGCAATAATATCACCTTTTGATACTTTCATGCCTGGCAGCAGGCTGGTACTCTTTAAGTATCCCCCCAAAGGAATACTTACAGACACCAGATTCTGAGGCGGTACATCAATTTTTCCATTCAGTTTTAATATGCTGGCTATCGGCTGGTCCGAAAGCGTTACCGTCTCTATTTGGGCATTTTGTAGTTGCGCTTCCGTTAAGGAAACAAGAGTTTCGTCTTTCGGCTTTGCTGATGACGGTGAAGCCTCGCCTTTATTGCCCTGGCAAGAGATGCCAGTTGTTGCCAACATAAGAAAGATATATTGGACTATCATATTTTTCGTTTTCATTTCTATTGATTTATCATGATGTAATGAAGCTGAATGGCATTTTCATTGAGCTGCCACAATGCATCTGTATAGCTACTTTTCAGCGCGATTGCCTGGTTTATTAAAGTGACAAATTCGAGATAGTCAATGGCTCCATTGGAAAATTGCTTCTGCGCTGTTTCAAAAACTATTGCTGCATTTTTGAGTTCCTCGCATTCATATTGATCGACAATAGCGAGACTGGTCTGATAACGTTGGGCGAATTCTTGGGACCGTCTTTCAAGCGCAGATTGTGCATTTTGAAGTTCATCGCTTGCAATGGTTTCTGCCAGACGTGCAGTTTCGATCCGAGCACGCTGTCCGCTGGAAAATACCGGTATGGAGAGCCCTAACTGCACCGAATGAAATCTTGGACTCGCGTCGTAGATTCTGTTATCAGGCCCCGCACCTTTAAAACTATTCAAATTGTAGCCTAGCAACAGTTGGGGGAGTAGTCGGGATTTTTCCATTGCAGTTGTATGCGCTGCGACTATCTTTTCTTGTTGCAGCACTTTGAGTAAAGGGTGGTCGGCCACCGATGACTGAACGAAAGTAGCCTTTTCCACAATGGTAGGGGTGTAGGCTTGTGATGTATTTAGCAACCATTGGAATTGCAGTTGAAGGACATTTATTTCATCAGCTACCTGTCTCAATTGGATTGTGATTGCGGCCTTTTGATTTGCCGCAGTTGAGCTTTCCAGCACATTGCTTTCTCCTGCCTTCTTACGGAGAACTGTTTTGTCAAGGAAGCTGCTATAAAGGGATAATGCCTCGCTCAAAAGTTTTTCCTTTTGCTGCCAATATAGTATGTTATAGTAGGTAAGGCTAACAGCCTTTTTCAGCTCAAACTCTTTGAGGGTGACATTCAGCTGACTTTTTTTCCATTCTTCGGTATAGCGCATACGTTGTCTTCTGTAGACGGTAGGAAAACCAAAGCGTTGACTGATACTAACCTTTGTATCCTGATAAGCGCTATTGATCTGCCCGTAATCTAGGCTGATATCCGTCTGCGGAATATCAGCAGTGGATGTCTTTATTAGAGCTTTGGCATAAGCTACACGCAGTTTTTCAATTTTTATGTTTCGGTTGTTTTGGAGCGCGAGTTCAATGGATTGATCCAAAGTGATCTTGGTCTGTGCTGTCGAATTTTTTGTTGCAAAAACAACAAGAGCAATCAAAAGAGGCACAACATGCTTTCTTTTTAATTTATGAGGTTTAAATCCGCGCTCCATGGTTACGTAAAGGAGCGGAAGCACAAATAAGGTTAATAGCGTCGCAATAAGCAGACCACCGATGACCACAGTTGCCAAAGGGCGCTGTACTTCAGCTCCAGCCCCGTTGCTTAGCGCCATAGGGATAAATCCCAGTGAGGCCACCGATGCGGTCATCAAAACGGGGCGCAACCGATTTTCACCACCATCGACAACAATACGCACAATATTACGGATGCCACTTTTTTGAAGCCGGTTAAATTCAGATATCAATACGATACCATTGAGCACCGCGACACCAAATAGCGCTATAAATCCAACTCCGGCACTAATACTAAAAGGCATTCCCCGCAGCGCCAATAAGAACACTCCACCGATAATCGATAATGGTATGGCGCTATAGATCAATAAACTTTCCCTAACAGATTTAAAAGCAAGGAATAAGAGTATGAAAATTAGCGCTAACGCAATAGGCACTGCAATCAAGAGGCGCTGCTTGGCGTTGTTGAGGTTTTCAAAAGAACCACCATATTTAATGGAGTATCCTGTTGGAAGTTTGATTTCCTTATCAATCTTAGCTTGTAGGTCATGAACGATACTTTGTACATCCCGCCCGTTGATATTAAATCCTACGACAATCCGCCGTTGCGCATTTTCCCGTTGGATCTGATTAGGGCCCTGTACAATCTCTACACGGGCCAACTGGGACAGTGGAATTTGGTTGCCCATAGGAGTAGGGATCAAAAGGTTACGGATATCAGTAATATTATTTCGGTCTCTGGCAGCTAGCCGTACAACCATGTCGAAGCGTTTCTCACCCTCGAACACCAAGCCCGTTCGCTGCCCGGCAAAAGCAGCATTGATTGTTCTGTTTATTTCATCAATCGAGAGATGATGTTGTGCAATGATAGGGCGATTATAAGATATGACAACCTGAGGAAGCCCAGCAATCGGTTCGATGTAGAGATCTTGGGTTCCCTCGACCTGTTCGATAATTTTACCTATTTTTTGAGCATGTAAGGTAAGGGAATCCAGATTATCTCCAAATATTTTGAGGACAACATCCTGACGTGCCCCCGTCATCAGCTCATTGAACCGCATTTGTACAGGATATTGAAATCCGGCCGTAATGCCGGGAACATCGGCTAATGCTTCGCTCATTTTTGTAGCAAGTTCAGGAAATGTACGCGCCGAAGTCCATTGCTTTTTGTCTTTTAAAATAACCATCATATCCGAGGCCTCCATCGGCATAGGATCGGTCGGCACCTCACCACTGCCAATTTTGGTGACTACTTTTTCTACTTCAGGAAATCTGCTCTTTAAAATATGCGCAGCTTTCTGTGTGCTTTCAATGGTCGTGGTCAGATTACTTCCTGGGAGGACACGGGTATCTACCGCAAAATCACCTTCCTCCAGTGAAGGAATAAATTCCCCACCTAGCTGGCTGAGTATCACTACAGCTCCTAAAAAAAGTAAAATAACCAGTGTAAAAATTGTCTTTGGAATCCGCAGTACTTTGAGTAGTATGTGCAGGTAAAACTTTTCCAGTCTTTTCATCAGCTTGTCCGAGAGTGAAGGTTTACTATTTCTTATACGTAGTAAAATTGAACTCATCATCGGTATATAGGTGAGCGATAGAAGAAATGCACCTAGTAAAGCAAAGGCAACCGTTTCAGCCATAGGTTTGAACATTTTACCTTCGATTCCCTGTAGCGTTAAGATGGGGAGGTAAACGATCAGGATAATGATCTGTCCAAAGACAGCGCTGTTCATCATGCGACCCGCTGATGCTGTTACCAAATCGTCCATTTCAGAAGCAGGTACTTTGAGTAGGGCTTTGAATCGTTGCTGTTGAATAAGCTGATGCATGACGGATTCAACAATAATGACTGCGCCATCAATGATTAATCCGAAATCGAGTGCACCAAGACTCATCAGGTTACCACTTACCCCAAAAAGGTTCATCATGCAGATTGCAAAGAGCATGGCCAGAGGAATGACCGAGGCCACGAGCAATCCGGCTCGTATATTACCCAGAAAGAGAACCAGCACAAAAACGACAATCAGTGCGCCTTCCAAGAGATTTGTCCGCACCGTGCTGATGGCATTATTGACCATTTTGGTACGGTCTAGAAAGGGCTCAATGATGACACCTTTGGGCAGGGTTTTTCGGATTTCCGCTACCTTGGCCTTGACGTCCGCAATCACTTGGCTACTGTTGGCTCCTTTAAGCATCATGACGACGGCTCCAGCCACCTCTCCATTGTCATTGTAGGTCATGGCACCGTATCGCGTTGCAAAACCAGGACGTACATCGGCTACATCCCGAATGAAAATCGGTAAGTCATTTCGCTTCCCTGTAATCGCAATATTCTGAATGTCTTCAATCGTGCCAACCAATCCTTCACTTCGGATGTAGAGGACTGTGGGGCCTTTTTCGATGTAAGCGCCACCCGTATTCTGATTGTTGGTGTTGAGGGCATCAAAGACGTCGTTAATGGTAATCCCATACGCATTTAGCCTGTCGGGATTTACAGCGATCTCATATTGTTTGAGTTTGCCGCCAAAACTGCTGACCTCGGCCACACCCTTAACACCCAGCAGCTGCCGTCTGATAATCCAGTCCTGGATAGTACGGAGCTCAGTGACATTATATGTACGCTCGTATCCCTGTTGCGGACGAACGACATATTGGTAAATTTCTCCAAGACCTGTGGAAATGGGGCCTAGTTGAGGCGACCCTATACCTTGTGGGATTTCCTGTTGTATCTGTTGGAGACGTTCGGCTACTTGCTGCCGCGCCCAATAGATGTCAATATTATCATCAAAAACAATGGTTACCAGGGATAAGCCAAATCGCGAAAAGCTCCGTATTTCCTGTAATCCAGAAATATTACTGTTGGCCTGTTCGATCGGAAAGGTAACCAACCTTTCAATATCTGTAGCTCCAAAAGAAGGAGCAATGGTAATGACCTGCACTTGATTGTTGGTAATATCGGGTACGGCATCAATAGGCAATTTTGTTACCTGATAAGCGCCTATACCGATTAAAGCCAACATCAATAGCACGACAATGAGTTTGTTCTTTACAGAGAACTCAATGATTTTTGTAAGCATATCAAATAGATTCTGTTAAATCGTAAGTTTTGACAAAGACACTCGTGCACAGTAATATATTGACATTGAAAAGTACTTCCGTATTCGCATACAGAAATTATGGTTTTTTACTGTCAAGAAAGCTGTTGAACTACGGATGTCTTTATCCGAAATAATAAAAAGAGGAATGTATTAACAGAATTTTGGCGGCTGCCATATGGAAGTCAGGAAGGTATCGGCTATAAAATGATCGTTCCGGATGGGAGTAGTATTATCTTTCGTTAGTATGGAGCTGTTATGAATATCCACTTCTATAGTCGGTGGGCAGATAAAAACAGCATAATATGAAGTCGCATGCATCATAAATGGAAGTTTTTGATCTTCCTCATAGTCGTCATCATGCGGATGGTTTTCCAGATGATCTCCATTGTAATGAATCTTTAGAAAATCGAGGACAGATAGTTCCGGATTTTTTTCCTTATGCTCGAAATAATGCTCTATCAACAACGGAAACCGCAACAACTGCGCAATTTCGGTTGCAGAGACAATATAGATCGTCAAAAAGCAAATAGCAAGCAATTTCTTCATCCTATACAAAATTATTAAAAAATATTGTTGAATCCGTTCTACTATCAAATATTTTCATTGTTCTTACTTTTTTCAGAAGTTTTCTTGTCCAAAGAGATATTTCGATTTATGGAACATTAACTTCAATGGCATTAATCATATTCTTGCGCTTCTCGATATACGAAAACAAACATTCAATTTAGTATATCTATGAGGCTGCTTCTTTTAGAAAATAAAACACCATATTCGATAAAATAGAACGCTGGCTAAAAAATAACCCTACCTCAACGTCTAACTTTACTTGGTGCCATACCGAACTTTTTCTTGAATGCCTTACTAAAGTGCTGTAAGGAACAGTATCCCAACTCAAACGCTATTTCAGTGGCCTGTTTTTTGCCCTCCAATAGATCATTTTTTGCGAGATCTAAACGTAGGTCAGATAAATAAGAAAACGCTGTTTGATTAAATATTTCCTTAAAGCCTCGTTTTAGTTTATATTCGTTAACACCGGCTATTCTCGCTAATTCTATCAAGGTTGGGGGCGACTGAATATTCTTAACCAAATAATCACGGGCATATACAATTCGTTCTTTATCATAATCATGTTTTATGTATGTTGATGATGAATCTTGAAGGATATTTAAAGACTCTGCTTGCAAAACAAGCAACTCAATGGTTTTTGAGAGAAGAAACAATCTCTTTAGCCCACCGGAATAATCACAATTCAGAATCGAATGGATACAGGTTTGTATCGGCAGATCAATATTTAGACTAGCATCTGAAAAAGCGACCGGAATTCCTGAAACTATTTTGTCCGCAAACTGCTTTAGGGATTCGTTTCCATCTTTTGATATTGTTAAAAAAGAATCTTTTTGAAATTGCACCATAAATGATTTCATCTGCAAACCATCAAATTTCATTTTACCTGTAGCTTTGGTGCCATAGAATAAATTGTGCTGATTACCATTTAAATCAAAAGAATTGCTCATTCCGTTCTGTACTATTGAAGTTCTTCCTTGCAAATTAAAGTGCATGGTTACCAGTTCTGAATCTCCTTTCCAATCCAATTCCGTCGGTTGATCAATATTAGTTTCGGAATATAAGATCTTGATGCCATCAAAAAGCCATTGTCTGGCAGTTAATTGTCCAAAGGGAATATTCGTTTTAAAGGCATTTTCTTTAAAACCATGATCGCCAAAATCATTTTCGTTAAAGGCTATTTTAAAAGCCTTTTTATCATTTTTCAGTTCAAATCCCATTATGCCCTAATTTACCAGTTTAACTCCTTTTTTTGCAAGCGCTTTTTTCGATAGCGCGGTACTTTTGCCAAGTGAGTGAATGTAAGAAATAAATTTAAAAAGTTTAGAAAAATGAGAAACACATACCAATACCCGAAAGCTACCCGATGGCTATTTTATTCAATCTGTGCTTACTTTATTATGAATGGAGCGCAGTTATGGGAAACCGCTATAATGGTTCCTGCATGGACAGCAGCTCCGCCTTCTTCATTCATATTTTTTCAAAAACCTTACGGGCTGGATTTTAAAATGTTTTGGATAATAGTCCATGGAATTCATGAATCGGTATTTATCACAGCGTTGGTTTTTAATTGGGGGATAAAGAATCGTAGAAAGTTAATGGTACCGCTTTTTGTTGCGCATATAGCAGTTCGGATATGGACATTAACGTATTTTGCGCCTCTTATCACCGAATTCCAGCAACTTTCATATAGCGATACCCTGGATATAAACTTACAGGAAAAAGCGGTTCAATGGCGTAATTTAAATTACGTGCGCGTGGCCATTTTTTTTGCATTGAACTTATTGCTCATATCCGGATTAAAAATAAAAGAGGAAAACAATGGATAAAAAAGTACTCATTATCGGTGCCGGCGTAGCCGGCCCCATACTAGCTTTACAACTGAAAAAAATAGGTTTTAATGTTGAAATATTTGAAGCGAGATCAGAAGACAATACAAAAGAGGGAGCCTTTTTGGGCCTTACACCCAATGGCTTGAATGTATTGAAAGAATTTATTGACTTAAAACTGCTCAAGGAAGATTATACTCCCGGCACAATGAGGTTTTTTAATTCTAAAGGAAAGCAAATAGCAAAACTCGATACGGCCTATCAGAAACAACAATATGGTGTAGAAACAATTCAGATCAAAAGAGCAAACCTCAATAAATACGTCCGGTTAGCTGCTAAAGAAGCCGGTATAAAAATATGGTACAACAAAAAATTTGTCAGATATCAGGAGACTAATGAACAGTTAACAGCATATTTTGATGATGGAACAATGGTTGTTGGATACATTATGTTGGCCTGTGATGGAATGTTTTCCGAAGTTAGAAATCAATTATTCCCGAATGCTTCTGCCATTAGGTATACGAAAGTCATTTCCACTGGGGGGTATGCAAATATCCCTGAACTTTCCGAACCGTTGGATTCCATACGCATGAACTTTGGCGAAAGGGGATTTTTTGCTTATTCAGTTTCCGACAAAGGTGAAGTTTGGTGGTTTAATAATTATTTTAGAGAACAGGAACCGAAACCAAAAGAATTAGGAAAAACATTAAATACCGAAATTCAGGGCTGTTTAGCAAACATTCATCAGAATGACGATCCTTTATTCTCCAAAATAATCAAAAATAGCCATCAAATTATTGCATATCCTATTTATGATGTACCTAAGCTTTTGCATTGGTATAAAGGTAGGGTTTGTCTTATTGGAGATGCGGCACACGGTATCTCTCCACATATTGGGCAGGGAGCCTCCTTGGCATTGGAAGACACGATTGTAATTGCTGAACTATTAAAATTACACAAAGACTTTGCACCTGCCTTTCGGCTTTTTCAGACCGAACGTCAGTCCAGAGTAGAGCGGATAATAAGTAGTGCAAGGAAAGTAGGGAATACCAAAACAAAAATCAATCCAATAGCAGCCTGGTTTCGTGATGCTCTAATCGGCTTTTTTATTAAAAAACAAATCAAACAGCTTGACTGGATATATAGTTGGATCTATTCACAGAAGAATGGGAGCTAAGGCAGTTACCCAAAACTTAAACAAATATTTAGGACGGAAACCATTTCTTGCGAATTTTTCAGGAGATCCCGAAAGTGAGTAGGATGATTAGGACCGTTGTATTCCGAGATTAGATATGATATACTTAGTTGACAAAAACTAAGTATATCATAAAGATCGCATAGTTATCTACGAATTGTAACACCTCCGTCTACGGCTAGGTATGAACCCGAAATATAAGAGGCTTCGTCTGAAGACAAAAAAACAATTGCGTTAGCAATTTCCTCAGCTTGTCCGATTCGTTTCAATGGAACTGCTGCCGCTATAGCATTTTTTATATCTTCAGGCGTTTGATGATTCATAGGTGTATCCGTCAATCCGGGAGCAACCACATTCACCCTTATTTTTCTGTCGGCCAGTTCAGTGGCTGCAGTACGAGCAATCGCATCGACTGCACTTTTTGTTGCAGCGTAAGCCCCCATTTGTGCATATCCGCTGACAGATACGCCTGATGAGAGCAGAACGACCGAAGCTCCTTCTGCTAAATGAGGAATTAATTTTTGCAGAGTAAAGAATAGTCCTTTGACATTGATGTTGTATAGGTCATCAAAAACTTCTTCGGTTGTATCTTCAATTGAATATTGCTTTGCTATTCCCGCATTCAAAACAAGCACATCCACTTTTTTTCCGCTATCTGCAACTGTTTCCGCCAATTTCGCAATATCTGCCAGTTTGGACGTATCCGAAGCCAAATTTTTCAATTTTGGGCTATTGATACTTGCTGATGCTGTTTGCAGGCTATCCATATTTCGGCCTGTTATCAATACATTTGCTCCTTTTTCAATAAATGTTTTAGCGGTGGCTAATCCAATTCCTGCGCTTCCGCCTGTAATTACAACGTTTTTATTTGTGAAATTCATTTTTTAAATTTTTGATAGTTAAAATTCAATTCTTGTCAAGACTTTTTAAACTGTTTATTTTTGAAATCGATTTCTTTTACTATGCAAAGTTAATTTGATTAAATTTATTTTGGTAACTTTGTAACTAAAAGTAACGGTAACTTTTGGGTAACGAGGTAACTTATGATGGAAATTGAATGCTCTAATAACGACATGAACAGAAAACATATTATGGCTGTTCACGATGCCATGGATGTGTTGAATGGTAAATGGAAAATCTCAATAATATCGTCAGTTTGTTATTACAACAAACGACGTTTTTCTGATATTTTAAACGATGTGAAAGGTATCTCCAATAAGATGCTCAGTAAAGAGCTCAAAGAACTGGAAATGAACCAGCTCATTAAACGCATAGTTCTTGATACGCAGCCGATAACAGTTCAATATCAATTAACAGAATACGGTTTGACGTTAAAAAAAATCATCAATACTTTGGCTGAATGGGGAATTGAACATCGAAGAGTGATTGTCGGGAAGTAATATCAATTTTTCCGGCTTCTTCGAAGTGAGATTGAACAGGACTTCAGGTTATTTCCTCTATCATCTGTTGTGTTATAACCTGAAGGTTTCAAGCCAAGTTTAAACTTAGTGGATCATTTTGTTATTTTGGGTGCTGTAGACGGGCCTGAAGCGCTGGAGATACCTAGCATGGTTAATGCAATATTTGTAATTGACGATTTGGAAGCTTTTTGGAAAATACTTGAAAAAGAGTCAAAAAGAATAATTATTCCAGTTAACAGAGTCAGTATAGGAGTTCGATTTATAGTAGAACAAAAAGACGGAAAAGTAATTGAATATCTTCAACTTAATGATAATTAATTCGGAGGTATTGCTCCGGGCTATACTATCTGTGATTTTAATGATAATAAAAAAAACAGCTTTCGAGGTTGAAAATTTTACAACTTCGAAAGCTTAATAATAAGCCTCCTTACAATCACTCTTTAAATCTATGTAAGCAAAAATTATGGAAGGAGAAGACTTTTAACAAGTATTAATCTCAATTATTTTTTGTCTTAAATCGATAAAGAATTATTTTAATTTACAATTCAATATAAAGTTTTCCTGATCTTTTGTAAGTACAATCGGTTCAGTCATTATTTTTTGAACGGCTTTATCATCAGCAGCACGGAATCCGTTAACAAACTTCTCCAGATCTGCTTCGCTCTTAGGAAGGAAAGATGCCGCATTATTCTTTGCATTGGTCTGAAATTTTTCTACAATAGGCTGCATCAATGTGTTATAGCTATCACAGGCGGTTAAGATATCATCCGGATACTCCGCAATATAGTGTGCCAGTGCCTTTGCCCCATAAATAGACAGAGAGGCTCCCATTCCTGATAAAGCTGTAGGGCAATAACCTGCGTCTCCCAACAAAACCAAACGGCCATTACGCAGATTTGGAGCATTTACCATGCCCATTTTATCCATAAAAAACAAACCATCGTCCAAAAGATTTTCTAATAATTGCTTTACTTCCGGATTATAATCAGCAAACGTACCCTTAAGAATAGATGAGGCATTATTTTTAATATAGCCAATGTCTTCGGAGCTACGGATGTAACACTGAATGGCTATTTCTTCCTCTGCTAAGGGGTATATGGACAGCATTTTGTTGACATCTATATAGACCTTAAATACACCAACTTGCTTTCCATGGTTTTGTTTTAATTTTCCTCCTACATAAAGCGTATTGAAATCTTCTAATTGGTAATTGGTAAAATACCGTTCTCTTGTTGGGGAACGCAATCCTTCGGAAACAATGACTAAATCAACATCTATCGAACTTCCGTTTGAAAGTGTAACTTTTGTCTTATCTGATTTATCTTCCAGTTGTGAAATCGTTGTGTCAAAAAATATATTTACATCGTTTTTGATTGCCTCATACAAAACGTAATGTAATCCACCACGAGTTATAAGAACGGAACGTTCAATATTCTCATGCATTTTATCATATTCAATGCTTTGAATGATTTGCTCATTAGTTTCTACAAAATGAACCGTTTCAGAGGGTGATGATTCTGCTTGTAGATTTTGAGTTAGCCCCAATTCGTCCATGATTTTTACACCGAAACTCTTGAGGGAAATAAGAAATCCTGCTTTACTGAATGAAGGCGATCTATCAATTACAGTAATGTTATGACCTTGTTTTGCCAAAAAGTTAGCAGCTGTTAAACCTGCAATCCCTGCTCCGGATATTAAAATGTGTTTTTTCATTTCTTCTATTTTTAAATTGATATTGCAAATTTATTTATACTTTTAATGCTAAAATATCGCATTAAAAAATAAAAATAGTCCGATAAAATGAGTGATAATAAAAAGAAACAAGAGATGTACTATTGGGTGGAGCGATTAGGCGTTTCGCTCACACCATCCAGATCTGAATTAGATATGCTTCATCTCAATGAGCTGAAAATCTTAGATTTATTGCCCGATATGTTAGTTATGGTTCGCTCTGTAGTGGCGAAGAAAACATTCTGTATTCGGAGAAAACCTATAACGGCTTTTAAAAACGGAATATCTATTTCATTTCAAAATATTATTCATTCTCGATCAGACACATCTGTCAAAGACATAGAATTACAACAAACACAACCACACGTACGCATTATCCCGCTGCATGTTGAAAGTGACGTTTGCTTTCCAAAAGATATAAATATTCAGCAGGTAACCATAATTATAAGTCTTGATTATTTGAAAAGCTTTATCGGAAAAGACCATAAAAAATTCGATTATCTTTTTAATAATGAAAAAACACTTTGGATTGAGGAGTTCATGTCTCCGGAAATAGCAGAAGTGGCCAATGAGATTTCGATTACAAAAATGCCGGATACACTATCAGATGCTTTCTACAGGCTAAAGTCGCTTGAACTACTATTTTATTTGTTTAAAAACCTATCAAGAAGAGCAAATGTTGCACATCAACATCTGTCAAAATATGAACTGGAATCGGTTTATCGTGTCCGGGACAAAATCGCAGCTTCAATAGACAAACCGTTTCTTCAGGACGAGTTAGTGCATTTAAGCGGTATGAATGTCATTAAACTTCGGAAACTTTTCACGCAAGTATTTGGTAAAGGTATCTTTGATTATTATCAGCATCTGCGTATGCAAGAGGCAGCAAGACTTTTACGTGAAGAACATCTCTCGGTTTCTGAAGTCGGTTACCAGTTGGGTTTTAGTAATTTAAGTTATTTCGGTAGATTATTTGCGGGACATTTTGGGTCCACACCGAAGAAGTGGACTCAGAATAATATGAATAAACATTAGTCCCCTTCCATTCCCTTAAATTCAGTAGGTATCAATTGGTGAGTTGATATCCTGGGGAATTAAACTATCCAAACTCGTCTGATAAAATAATTGGGGAGTGAATTTTTTGTATCCTTGCATACTTAAAAACACCCAATATAGACCTATTTATCAAGTAAATTAAAACATATTGGAGTTGTGCAACAAACATATCGGTTTTGCGTAATGGAGTCTGAACGGCTAAAATTGAGCATTTTGCTCCTAATAAACTTGCCGTATGCGGACAGTGAGTTAGTCCATAATACCCCGCACTACGCTTATTCTTGACCGTTGTGGTTACCGGACAAAATACACAACAACACATACACAACAAACTGATTGAAAAAGCTAAAGAACAACTTTCTACAACAGACCTTTTAATCAGCGAGATTGCTTGCGGATTGGGATTTGAACATTCACAGGCTTTCAGCAGACTTTTCAGAAGCAAAACCAATCAATCGCCTTAGGAGTTTAGGCGATCATTTAACTGACAAGCGACAAACAAAGACCGACAAAAGCCCGTGCTGGTAACACCGTGCAGACATTAACCGATAGACAAAAACGGAATACCAAGCCCACCCACCATCCCAAACCATTTGACTGTTTTCGTTGACAAATCACTTTTGACTAACACAAAAGTCGTTTTGGCTAAATCTGTTTTTTTAAGTAGTTGCAACTTTGCTTAAACTAAAAGACAGAAATTATGGCAACAAAAAATTGGAACACATCTAATATTCCACAAAGAAAAGAAGGATTAGCCGTAGTGACAGGTAGCACAGAAGGAGTCGGATTTGAAGACGCAAAAGCCTTAACATCTGCTGGTTGGACTGTAGTAATGTTAGGACGCAACCCACAAAAAGGGGCAGAGTCAATCGAAAAAATTAAACAGACCAATCTAAATGCAAAAATAAGTTTTGAAAAACTTGACCTTGCAGACTTGTCATCTATAGAAGCATTTGCTAATAAAATGATAGAAAGTGGACAAGCCATAGATCTTCTCATCAACAATGCTGGCGTAATGACACCGCCAAAACGTCTCGAAACCAAAGACGGATTTGAGCTCCAGTTTGGCACTAATTATTTAGGTCATTTCGCTTTAACAGCCCAATTGCTTCCTTTACTTCTTAAAGCCGAAGATGCCCGAGTAGTTACTTTATCAAGCGTTGCAGCTAGAGACGGGAAAATTAATTTTGACGACCTTCAATCGAAATCTTTCTACAAACCAATGGTAGCTTATGGGCAATCAAAACTAGCAGACCTTATGTTTGCCTTCGAGCTGCAACGCCAAAGTGTTAAGAATAATTGGGGCGTTACCAGTATTGCCGCCCATCCGGGTATTTCTCGGACCAACCTACTCATTACAGGTGCAGGGCGATGGACTGCCGCAGGAATGGCGAGAACTTGTCTTCCATTTTTGTTCCAGCCATCTGCACAAGGAGCCTTGCCAACATTATTTGCAGCTACCGCTCCAGAAGCTAAAGGCGGATTGTATTACGGACCAAACAAAATGAGCGAAACCCGTGGATTTCCATCTATTGCAAGAATACCAGCACAAGCACAGAATTTGGATGTTTCTTTAAAATTATGGGAAGTATCGCAAAAGTTAGCAAAGATTGAGTTCCCAAATTCCTTTTGAAATTTGGACACAGAGCTTTTAAAAAATTTAAAGAGTTAAACAAGAACAATCAAAAATAAGAAAAATGAGAAAATTGCTTTTTATAGTCACAATACTACTTGTATCGGTTGCGACCTTTGCACAGGCATTGCCTGCCGATAAAATAATCGGGGTTTGGGAAAGTGTGGATTCTGACCCAAAGTTAAAATTTGAGTTTTATAAATCAGACGATAAATACTTTGGTAAGTTATTATACGCCTCAAATATGTTTGAAGGAGACGGAAAAACACCGAAAAAAGATTTCAAAAATCCCGACAAAAACCTGCGTAGCAGGTCAAGATACGGCATAACCAACATTACCAACCTTTCTTATGAAAATGGCGAATACACCGGCGGCAATCTATACAACCCTTCGGAAGGCAGAAATTACAGCGTAAAAGCAATATTAAAAAACGAAAAAGAAATGGATTTTCGTGGCTATGTTGGTTTTTCTCTATTTGGAAAAACAATGAAATTTAAACGAGTTCAATAAAACAAAAATGAAAGACGAAAACAACAAAGACGAACTGTCAAGATTTTGGTCTATGCTTTCGCAAATGTTACCACCAATCGGATTTTTCCTGTATGTAAAACACAGAAAACCATTTCCAAACAAAGCAAAAAAAGCGTTCAGAAATGCTTTAATTGGTTTTCCGATTGCAATAGTATTGGGTTACATTTTTAATAAAACTACATCTTAAAATGATAAAGAACATAATTTCATTAGTGTTGCTGATTGTTTCGGTAGTATTAAGTTTCAAACACGGTTGGGATACATTTAACTACAAGAAAAATCACGAGACATTAAAAATGTTGAGTGAGTTAGGTATAAGTGAATTGTTTATACCGTTCTTTGGCGTTTTAACCATTGCAATTGGCGTTTTATTGCTGACACCCAAAACATTTTTCTTAGGGAATGTCTTGAATGCAATGTCAATTCTTCTCATTATGGCGTTATCACTAAAAGTGGGAAATTTTAAAATAGCTTTGATAGAAATTCCGTTCTTGATAATTCCTTTGGTAATGATATGGCTGAAATATCCGTTTAAAAACTAACTTTGTATTATGGCAGATACGAAACCATATAGAATACAATCCATAACAGACATACACCGTTTAATGGGGCTTTCAAAGCCGCATCATCCGCTCATTGGTATAATTGATGTATCAGGGCTGAAAAATGGTTCAGGTATAAATGCGGTAATATTTGACCTTTATGTCGTATCGCTGAAAAGGGGATGCGATAAACTTCTTTACGGACAACAAAAATATGATTTTGATGAAGGTTTAATGGCGTTTATGTCACCAGGGCAGATACTACGTGGTGAAGAAGGCGGAATACCACCAAACCTAGAAGGATGGATGTTGTTTATACACCCCGATTTTTTATGGGGAACTTCGTTAGCCCAAAAAATAAAGAAATATGAATACTTTGACTATTCCGTAAACGAAGCATTATTTCTTTCTGACAAAGAAGAAAACCTCATCAACGACATTGTAGAAAACATCAAAAACGAATATCACGCAAACATTGACAAGTTTAGCCAAGATATTATAATTTCGCATCTTGAAACGTTGCTGAACTATGCGGAACGATTTTACGGGCGACAATTCATTACCCGAAAAATAACAAATCATCAAATTCTTGACCGATTGGAAAAACTACTTTCCGACTATTTTAACAACGATGATTTGGTAACAAAAGGTTTGCCGACAGTTCAATATATTTCAGACAACTTAAATGTTTCGCCAAGCTATTTGCGTAGTTTACTCAAAACGCTGACAGGACAAAGCACACAACAATACATTCACGACAAACTAATTGAAAAAGCGAAAGAAAAATTATCTACTACCGACCTTTCAGTTGGCGAAATTGCTTACGAATTAGGCTTTGAACATTTACAATCATTCAGCAAGTTGTTTAAAAGCAAGGTTAAGGAAAGTCCTTTAGAGTTTAGGGCGAGGTTTAATTAAGCTCTTTGTAGGACTGCCACTATGCAGTAGTTGAAATAGCAAAAGATGCATCGGATAAATTTCAGAATCGTATCGGTAAGGAATTTTATCTTATATGCAATTACCCGAGAAAAAGATTGGAATAAGAATTGCAAAATAGTTTGTTTTTTATAAGTTTGGAGGATGCAGACTATTAATATAAATGACTTTTTAGATAAATCGGAAATTAGACACAAATCTAGTCCAGGCAGTTTTAATATTCTACGGATCACAGAAAAGGATCCCTGTGCTTTACAACCTATACCTTATAACCGGAGGTCGTTCTATAAGATAAATTTACTGAAGGGCTCCTATAACATTCATTTTGCTGAAGAGACCTATGAAATCAAGAAAAACGCAATTTTCTTCGCTAATCCTTTGAACCCGTATAACTGGATACCAAATGATGGGGAACACAGCGGGGTTTATTGTATTTTTGATGCTGACTTCTTTCATAATTTTGGTTCTTTGGGATCATATTCCGTTTTTCAACAGGATGGATTAAAAGTGTTTGAATTGGAGGAGGAACAATTTTTTCGCTTAGATAACATTTTTAATGAAATGGAAGATACGTACGATAGCCATAATGAGCATAAGTATGATTTCATTAGGAGTAAAATATATGAACTTCTTCATTTTGCTTCGAAGTTGTCTCCTCAAAAATCGAACGTAGACAGGCATAATAAAACTTCGACACGTATTGTTAAAGCATTTCTGGATTTACTCGAACAGCAGTTTAATAAAGCAATAATACCGAGTGGGCACATTTTAAATAGAGCTTCTGATTTTGCAGAGGCATTGTCTGTACATCCAAACTATCTTAACCGTATTCTGAAGGTAAATATGGGAAGCTCAACAAAGCAACTTATCCAAGAACGATTTTTACAGGAAGCCAGACTGCTCTTAAAATATACCGATCTTGATATTTCCGAAATTTCCCATATTTTGGGATTTCGTGAGCTTACCCACTTTTCCGGCTTTTTCAAAAAGTTCGAAGGTATATCTCCATCTTTATATAGAAAAGTTTGATTTTTATAACTATCGGTTTTTATTTCATTAACTACTAATACACGGTTAGTTCGAAATTTGCCCTATAAATAAGAACTACTATGAAAAAAAATGGTTTGTCACCGGCGCATCAAGCGGTATAGGACGTAATTTAACAGAACAACTTTTAGAGGCAGGGCATACAGTTTTTGCTACACTAAGAAAGCCGGAACTGTTAAAGGAATTAGTTGAAAAGTACCCCGGAAGACTTTATTTGGATTATTTGGAACTAACGGATTTGACAAGTATCGAAAAAGCGGTCAGTAATGCTTATGAAAAATTAGGCCAACTTGATATTGCGGTCAGCAATGCAGGAATAGGTGTTTTTGGAGCGGTAGAGGAATTGGATAGTTCGACAATCATAAAACAACTGAACATAAATTTACTGGGTTCCATCATGCTGATAAAAGCATTAATCCCTTTTTTAAGAAAGCAACCTGAAGGTGGGCATATCATTCAGGTATCATCGGAAGGCGGGCAAATTACCTATCCAGGATTCAGTCTTTATCACGCCTCTAAGTGGGGAATTGAAGGTTTTGTGGAAGCTACTGCCCAAGATGTCTTATCATTTAATATTAGGTTTACCATTGCAGAGCCAGGACCTACGAGTACTAATTTTGGAAACAGTCTAAGCATTGCAGAACCTATGGAAGCTTATCAAGGTACCTCAGTTAATGAAATACGAAAACTTATCGACACAGGCTTTGGTAAACTGGATGATGTTGCAGATGTTGCAAAGGCGATTATTGAATGTACTACATTACAAGATCCTCCCTTACGTTTGCCGATTGGTTCAGTAGCTACAAAAAATCTGATTACAGGTTTGCAAAAAAGACTTGATAGTATTAAAATGATATAAATAATACTATTTGTTTTGATATTTAATTGGGAACAACCTGATTTTAAAATTCGGCTGTTCCTTTAAAAATTACAACGGTAGTGTATGCAGATTTTGAAGATTTGAAATACCAGGAACTTTTAATTATCTTACTAAAAAACCAACCAGAACTCTCAGCCATTTTGTTTGATTATGCACCACAGGAGAAAATTAATCTGGAAGCATTTATGAATAAAAATTATGCTGTTAATGTAAGTGTCGAACAATTTTCCATTTTAACAGGTAGAAGTTTATCAGCCTTCAAAAGAGATTTTAAAACCATTTTCGGTGAAACACCAATCCGGTGGTTAACAAGAAAAAGACTTGAAGAAGTCCATTTATTAATCTTCCAGCAAAACAAAAAACCTAATCAAATCTATTTAGATTTGGGCTTTGGAAGTTTATCACATTTTTCTGTAGCATTTAAAAAGGAATTCGGAACCGCACCAACGAAATTGCAAGAAAAGTAGAATAACCATCCTACAATACCACAACTTTTTGCCAAATGACAAATGCCAACAAACGACAATTTCTAACTTTGCACAATGGAAAAATTTATTGATTACATATTGCAATTTGGCAATTTGAACAAACAGCAAATTGACCTCATTAGAAGCAAAGGGGCAGAAATTGAAATCTGCAAAGACGAATATTACTGGGAAGCTGGGAAAACCGTAAAACAAATTGGATTTCTTACCGATGGTGTAATCCGTGTGTTTTATTACAACAACAAAGGCGAAGAAATTACCCGTTATTTTATTGACGAAAACCATTTGATTTTATCGGGAAATACGGTTGATGAAGTTTATACTCCGTCTGAATATTTGTCGGCAACTACCTATTGTACATTGGTGGTTTTTACAAAAAAGGATTGGAAAGAAATTTTAGATACCATCATTGGCTGGGATGCGATTGTTCAAAAAATAGTAACCAAACATCACAGCGAAAAAATTACAAGAAGAAGTGAATTAATTTCGCAAGACGGAACCGAACGCTACCTTGATTTTATCCAAAAATTTCCGACATTGGTTAATCGTGTTCCGCTGTCGTACATTGCTTCGTATTTAGGGATTACGCAATCGTCTTTGAGCAGGATAAGAAAAAATATCCGCTAAAATCGCTTTTTGCCAAATGGCAAATGTTTTCATTTTTTATTGAACAACCTTTGTGGTGTCAAGTTTTAAAATCAAGAAAAAATGAAATCAAGAAAATTAGGAAACAGCGGATTAGAAGTATCTGCATTGGGTTTTGGTGCAATGGGTTTGAGTTTTCCAAACGCACCGACAAAAGAAGAAAGTATAAAATTAATTCGCTCGGCAGCTGAACTAGGCATTACGTTTTTCGACACGGCACAAGGCTATGGCGAAAATGAATTGTTGGTTGGCGAAGCACTTGAACCATTTCGTAACAAAGTTATAATTGCAACGAAATTCGGCTTCAAAGACGGAAATGTAAGACTTGGGTTAGACAGCCGTCCCGAAACAATAAAAACCGTTGCCGAGGCATCTTTGAAACGATTACGAACTGACGTAATTGATTTGTTCTATCAACATCGTTTTGACCCGAATGTGCCAATTGAAGATGTCGCAGGAACAGTAAAAGATTTAATTCAACAAGGTAAAGTAAAACACTTTGGTTTGTCAGAAGCACCTGCTGAAATCATTCGCAAGGCTCACACTGTTTTGCCTGTAACGGCTTTGCAAAGTGAGTATTCCATGTTTTACCGTGAACCCGAAACAGAGGTTATTGCTACATTGGAAGAATTAGGAATTGGCTTAGTTCCGTTCAGCCCATTAGGCAAAGGTTTTTTGACAGGTACAATCAACGCAAATGTTGAACTCGACAAAGACGATATAAGAAATTTTTCTCCACGTTTTAGTAAAGAAAACCGGGAGGCCAATCAGGCATTGGTTGATTTGGTTGTTTCCATAGCGACAGAGAAAAATGTCACACCTGCACAAATTGCGTTGGGTTGGTTGTTGGCTCAAAAACCTTTCATTGTTCCAATCCCAGGAACATCAAAATTGAATCGTTTACAAGAAAATATTGGTGCAACAAACGTTTTATTGACGAATGACGAATTGAGCAAAATAAATGCAGCATTGGCTAAAATCAAAATCGTAGGCGAACGCTATCCTGTACAAATACGGGACACTGCAGAAAGAAAATAGACAACAACGTTACGACCGACACAAAAAACTGCTGGTAATGGGTTTTATGCAATGCGGGGTTGAAGGAATAATAGAGCGTGTTTGACAAAACGTTATGTATGATGCTATTCTGGGCAATGCTTTATCATATTTGTATTTTTCATGTACTAAATTTCCCACTGTATCAATGACAAAAGCCATCTTCGGATCAGCGTGCAAGAAATCAATGTTGGATGATTGAATAAAATTGAGTTAATCCAAAATAGGAGGCTCAGCAAAAGCCTGCGATAACAGGCTTATTGATAATAATAGATATAAATGATAAAACATTTTTTGCACTTCTATTTTTTAATCTTATTTATAATACTTTCCGTCGCGGAAACCCGTAGTTCTGTCTCTTATTTCTATTGTCCATTCTGATGCATTGTATTTTTACTGCATCAATCAGATTATAGTAAAATGAACAAGAGTGAAACGATAACAAAAGTGTCCGAACGATCAAAGGTAAGTCCGGATTAAAGATGATCTATCTGGACATCTCTTTATTCCTCCAATATCTTTTGTCAATTCTCCTGACATTATCAACATTTTTAAATTTCTTTAAATAGGAAGCCAATAGGAGTAACTCATCATCGTTAGCATTTCCCGTGAACTCAGCTATTTGGATTGCGTTACCATAGTTCAGCATTGATTTTTCAGCGGTGTCATCTATTATAAGCGTTCTTTCCAATAAGAAGCCCTTTCGTTTTACTTTGGATAACCTTTTTACGTAATAGTATTCATCAGTCACACTCATCCGTTTTTTTGTCGTGCGAGATCGTCCCCAGATAAATTCAAAATCGACAGCGGCTGGTTTTATTTTATCAACGAGTTCATGCACATAACTATCATCCGCAGAGCTCCAAATGGCTAGTTTAAAATCTCCAGCCATCTCTGATAAAAAATAGGCTAAATTTGGACGGACATATACATAATATTGCCCTACAACAAATTTTTCCTGCTGTATCAGCTTATCTTTTGTCGCGTACAACAATGTTTCGTCCAAATCCAATACTAAAAGAGTTTCCTTCATATTATGCACCATCAGAAATTGCATAGCCCGAGTTGCCCAATGTGCAATCCGATAGTTCAGCTTTGACGATATCTTTCGAAACGAACCACTTTAAAATATCATTTACAACAACTTCATCAACAGGCGTACCTGGACAACTTTAGGCACAAGCGAAATAGTATAGTCACTCATAGACTAAAAATAAAGAATTATTGGAACAATGCGCTAATGGTTTCATACAAATTTTTCGCGAAGTAGTTGGGTCATGAAAAGATTTCTTGATTTTGAGCTTCTGCCTTATCAACTAGAGGTTTAGCAGGAGCTGAGCGCAGAAAAGCTCTTGAGACTGCTAATCCAATTAAATCAAAATGATCCAAATACAAAATCAACTTTGAATTTTATTGGGTATCTAATGTACTGTTACTACTAATAAAGTTTAAAGTGTTACACTTTTGTTCAATAATTGATCAGTTCGTGGCAATTTTTCTGGAGTATTTCTATCTTAACATAACAATTAACCACTTATAGATCAACTATGAAATCATTTATTTTACCATTTTTATGGCTATGTTTTGTCGCGTGCAACAAAATAGCACCTTCAAAAGAAGAAGCTGAATTTCTGAAATCAGCAAACTCGACTGTCCATGCTAATTTAAGCACAGCAGTAACAACTTATCCTTTGCCCAGCGGTCTACCAAATCAGTACAAGTCAACGGCCTTTACAGTTAGTGCGGGTGGAAATCCAGTCGGCCTATATAACGCCGGAAATAACAGCTGGGGAAATAGCGTTAGTTATGGTTACTTTGATTTCAGCGGTACTGTATCGATATCGGTTACCCCTTCCAGCGGCTTCAGCAGCTTCAAATTAGTGCCTTCATCATTGGGTATCACAGGGGTGAGATCCGGCAACACGATTACTTTCACACTCTCTCAGCCGACCAATATATCACTTGTATTAGACAACGATTACCAAGGAAAGGTATTGCATTTATTTGCCCAGGAGCCAGAAAGTGATATTCCATCAGCGACAGACCCCAATGTCTTGTATTATGGTCCAGGATATTACGATTTGAGCGCACAGCCGCCACTGACTTTGAGTTCCGGAAAAACCTTATATATCGGCGGCGGAGCCGTTATCAGAGGTAGAGTAAAAATAGATAATGCGTCAAATGTGACGATAAGGGGTAGGGGCGTTCTGCTCAACGATTACAACAGTCCCACGGATGATATCGCCCTCGCCTTAGGCGCAGTAAGCAACTCGACTGTGAAAGACATCATTGTCAATCGAAACATAGGAAGCTGGACTTCTGCCATGCACAATTGTTCCTTTGTAAATGTAACTAATTATAAAGCTGTCAGCCCATATTTTGCCAGTTCCGATGGATTTAATATCAACAGCAGTCACGATATCACTTTTGATAAATCTTTTATCCACTCTGCAGATGATGCAGTCGCCATCAAAGGAATGTCGGATCAAATTCCTGCAAATTCACTGCCCGTTTATAATATAACCTACAAAAATGCACAATTATGGGCTGATGCAAATAATACCATCGGTATCGGTGCTGAAACACGCGCTGCCTATTTTCAGAATATTAAGTTTCAAAACATAGATATCCTATATAATTACGATGACAAAAATCATCCGGATGTTCTCCCTGATCGTTCCGCTATTAATATTTTTGCCTTACATGGCACCTATTTTAATGATATAACCTTTGAAGACATCCGGGTAGAAAGAGCAAAAAGACTGATAAACGTTCAGATGGATGAAACATTTTATTTTGGTTCGTTGACCGGAAACTGGAATTGGCCTGGAGCAATGACAAACATACTTTATAAGAATATTACATCCACATCTGGCGGTAGTAACGAAATCAAATTGATCGGTTGGAATGACAGCCATCGTATTGAAGGAGTGACCCTGGAGAATGTTAAGATTAACGGTAACTATGTTAAAGATTTTAAAGATAGCCATTTGACCATGAATCAGTATGCGAATTCGGTCAAGATTGTCAGTCCATCCGGAACAGTTAATAGCGATGTCTATAATGCATCGACCGATTTTTCGCCGGTACAAGGAACCCGCAGGTGGTACTATAAATACTGGCAGGCTGGAATAGGAACAAGTTTGATGAGCTGGAATCCGGACGGATCCAACCATTGGCGTGGTTCGGGTAGTTATGACGCGATATGGAACGGTAGCGGTAACATCTATATTCATCCCGATAATAGCCAGCCGATCCTTGTTTGGAATGCGCCAAAATCGGGTACCGTAAAAATTACCGGATTGGTTCGTAAAAATGATATCGGGGGTGGAGATGGTGTCAACGTAAGCATTTGGAAAAATAATGTGATGGTCTGGCCATCCAGCAGCTGGCAGACTGTGGTTTATAATAATACCACTGGATTTTGGCATGATATTAATGTGCCTGTCACCTTTGGCGATGAATTATCCTTTCGTGTGGATCAGCGTTCCAATTCAGGCTGGGATACTACATACTGGAATCCAGAAATTGCATATCAATAAGCATTTTTGCTATCCATTTCAATCGTCAGGATTGAAATGGATAGTGATTATTTAGCCTTTCTATAGTGGCTTGGCGTTATACCAAAGAAATCCTTAAACTGCTTGCTAAAATAGTTTGCATTGGAATAGCCTAACTTATATGCAATTTCAGAAATGCTAAATGATGGGTCTTTTAATAAGGTTTTAGCATAATCAAGTTTGACTTTAATAATGAAATCAGTAGGAGTGAGATCTGTTATTTTTTTTAGCAATAGATACAACTGGGTTCTGCTAATACGCATTTCCTGCGCTAGTTGATGGACTGAAAAATTATTTTCCGCAATGTTTCTAACGATAATCTCCTGCACTTTTAAAATAAAAGTTTCCTCCTGAGAGTTTGCTTCTTCTTTAATTCGTAAAGGCTCCGCCTGACTGTAGTAATGGCGTAGCGTAGCTTTATTTTTTAATAAACTACCCATTTTAGCCAGTAGCTCCTGCGTGCTGAAGGGTTTATTGATATATCCATTTGCAGCTAATTCATAACTTTTGATTTTATTGGCAATCGTATCATAAGAAGTCATTAGGATAATCGGGATGTGTTTGGTCTTCGGGTTACTTTTCAAATGCTTGCATAATTCATATCCATCCATGATGGGCATCATAATATCACTGATCACCATGTCGATCGGATTATTCCTAATGTATTCTAAAGCTTCTTGTCCATTGTGAGCGATGATGACATGGTAGGATTCCAGTAATTTATTTTTAAATAGTTCTGCCAGATCAGTATGGTCTTCTACCAGAAGAATTTTATGCGTATTGCCTTCCAACGGAACATCAAATCTTATTTGGCTGTTATCAGTGTAAATCACGTCGTCTATGAGCTCAATTGTAGCATTTAACTCGAGATCAGGGTCATCCGGAAGCTCGGATGCAAAATTATCCACCGGTATAGTGAGTGTAAATTGTGTTCCAGTTTCAATGCTGCTATTTACATCGATCTGTGCGTTTATACGCTTTGTGAGACCTACGACCAAAGCTAGACCAATGCCATTATTGTCATAATAATTGCCGGTTGACTTTTGTCTGAAATAAGGTTCAAATATTTTTTCAATTTGGTCCGGTGGTATATAACTGCCCGTATTGCTTACATGAATAACAACTTCATTGGTATCTTTTGAAACGCATAGTACAAGAGCTATCTGGCCACCCACCTCACAGTTTTTAAACGCATTGCTCAGCAGGTTACTGATTATTTTTTCCAGTTTGTCAAAGTCGAGGTCGACATTTACTTCTGTTGATGGGTTTTCAAATCGATATTTAATGTTTTTACGGTCGAATAAAGGCGCAAACATCGAAAAGATATTTTGACAAAAGGTGACCAGGTCTCCGTTAACGGTATTTAATGGCAAATTACTGCTTTCAATTTCTCTAAATTCCATTAATTGACTTATCAGGAACGTAAGCCGTTTGATATTTTTTTGGGAGATTTCATATTCTTTGATGTTTTCAATCTTATGATTGGAAAAAAGGTCTTCCTGTATCGCCATAATAATAGCTAAGGGAGTCTTAAGTTCATGGGACATGTAGGTGAAAAAATCAAGCTTACTTTTATTCAGTTCCTCTAATTTAGACGTTTCTACTTCAGCCAGTTTTATCTTCAAGATTTTCAAATGCCGTCTTTTTAAGAACTTTCTAAATAGGATGAGGGCCACAATAACCAATGCCCCATATACCCACAGCATAATATTGCTCAACAAGAAATGGGGTTTGATTTTGATCAGCATTTTTTTTGTCGCAATGATATTATTGTTCAGATCTACTAACTTAATATGGAGTTCGTAATTTTTTGGTTTTAAGGAAGTAAAAGTTATTGTTCCTGAAGCTTTCGAAAGTTCATACCAACGCTTGTCAATGTCTTTTAAAGTATAAAATATGCGGTAGTTTTCGCGACTTTGCGGATCGAAATTTACTTGGTTCACCTCAATAGAAATCATATTTTGATCATAAGGTAGTACGATTTCATTCGTATGATCAATGCCTTTTTCAAAATACTTTTTGTTTCTAAGTTGGCTGATATTAAATATTTTAAAATCAGAAAAGTAGAGTAAAGGTTTATGTGTTGGAAGTGGGTCTAACTGTGGCGCCTTAAAAAAACATATTCCATCAACAGACCCAAAGTATAAGGTGTCATTGTAATAGTAGGCAGAACGTTCGTTAAACCAGGACGTGTTTAAACCCCAGCTGACATTAAAATTTTTAATGGACCGGTCGGTATCAACACAGTACAAGCCATTTGTTGTTGATAGCCAGTACCGCTTCAAGTTGTCTTTCTTGATACCATGTATTTGAACATTGATTTTTCCTCGACCGGGATAAGGAAGTAGGTGACCATTTCTGTCAATAAAATAAAGGTAGTTTTGCTTTGTCCCCAAAAGGACATTTTCTCCATCAAGGAGCATCGAAAGAAATTGTATCCTATTTCCCTTACTCAGTTCTTTCTTATATATTTTAGTTGTCTTTTTGCTCCAATCATAACATACGATCTCATCGAGGCAGCAAATCCATATCAGATGATTGTTTACCATGATGTCATTGATCGTCGAAGTCGTTTTAAGTAGAGTTGTAAAATTATCTTTATGGCGGTCATATATGCTTACAAAACCATCTGTCCCCACAAGTAGATAATCCTGGTTGAGGTTTCGGATGGAGAATATTCTATTATTCGGTAAAGATGACGTGATGTTCTTGTCATATTGATAATGCTTGATTTTGCTTCCCTGATCAGCTAAACAGTATAAACCGTTTGATTCAGAACCAGCCCAAATATTTCCCTGAGCATCTTCTTCTAGTGATATGATATTATCACTGATTTTGCTTTTTTCCTGATTAAACCTTTTTATTACCTGTGATTGTCCATTGTAGACATTTATCCCGATGGCGTTGGTTGCAACCCAAAGCTGTTTTTTAGATGACATGAGAATATTGTTGATCACGATTCCACGGGCTCTTCCGGGATTGGTGACGTGTAAAAAATCTAACCATGAATCATTTTTCGAGAGACAGAATGCTCCATTAAAATAAGTCCCCAATATCATGTCATCAGACTTACTTTTGTAGATTGCGCATACTGTAGAATTAAGTTCATTGTCAAAGTTCTCTATCAACATCCGATATTCTGTATACTGGTTGATATAATCAAATACAGCCACACCTTTGTTATGTCCTATCCAAAGTCTGCCCTCTGCGTCTTCGGCAATACTACATACATTTTGGATCTGTGCGGGTTGTGGTAGCTGCGCCTTAAATTTATTTTGGATGGGATCGAAGCGCAGGATACCGTGTCTTTTTGTTCCTACCCAGATCAGATTTTTGTTGTCACAGTACAGCGAGGTGATCAGCACATCCCTGTCGTAGCTCTCGGCGAAATTAAAACTGGCTAAGACATTCCCTTTTTTGTCACATTTAGCAACGGTGGTGAAGGTAGCTCCCCATAGGTTACCTTGATTATCCGCCTGAATCCTATTAAAATATACATTGTTATTGAGTATAGAAATTTTTTGTTCAGCCCATTTGTATAACGTGTTGTTGCAGAGTATTACTACAGCATCTGTTGTCAAGGCTAAGGCTTTCGACGTATTATGCAATTCAGTTTTGATCAATAGCCTATATTTATTGGTGGTGAAATCATAGCAATATATGCCATTGTCGGCAGCGATGATCATTTCCTGTTTGAATGATTTAATTTCGATGATTTTGCCGGGTTGAAAAAGTGAATCACTCATCGACTTTGGATTACCCATTATGTGGGCACCATCATATAGGTTAATGCCGTCGCTGGTTCCTATCCAGACACGCCCAATAGGGTCTTCGGAGATTGCGGTTACCCGATTTGAGAGAAGGCCATTTTCTTGTGTCAGCTTATTATATTTTCTGATATGCTGTGCATCCAGTGATAGACAAGTAAACAGTAGATAACAAAATATGAAAAACGTTTTTAGAGTCATTTTCTTTAGGCTTTGCTTATTTATCAAATAAACAACTATGTATAGATTAAAAAATATAATATCGTTTATTTAATTGTAATATCGTTCAGCTCCTCAAAAAAAAAATGATGAAAAATTAAATTCATCCATATTTAAACCATATTATCTTTTTTAGTTGGAATAACTCCTTATTTTCGGGACGAAGTTGCGGATCACCTTGTTCTGCGGCACAATATAACCAATTACCAAATTTAGAAAGAGATGAAAAGAAAAAAGTTAAACCATAATGTACTCTATTTTCTAGTTGTTTTTCTATTGGAGCCACCTGTCGTTCATGCGGCATGGAAAGCGAAAGCTATTTCTGTGGAGCGATATATCCGACAGGAAATTCGCAGCGGGCGTGTCCTTGACCCGCAGGGAATTCCACTCGCTGGTGCTAATATTAAAATAATGGGAACGCAGACAGGTACCAAGACCGATAGTGAGGGACGGTTTAGTATTAACGTTCGTTCTGGACAAAGTCTGCAAGTCTCATTTTTGGGTTATAAACAGACTGTTGTTCAGGTCGAATCTGGCGTGGGAGAAATAAAGATTAAACTTGAGCAGGACAGTTTTGGACTACAAGATGTCGTTGTCGTAGGATTTGGAAAGCAAAAAAAAGTAAATCTCACCGGGGCAGTCACATCTGTTTCAATGGCTGATATAGAAAGCCGTCCTATCACAAATGCTTCTATGGCATTAGCTGGAAAAGTGGCCGGACTGCAGGTGACCCAAAATTCAGGGCAGCCAGGTGCTGATGGCGGTACCCTAACGATCCGTGGGATCGGTACATTGAACAATACGTCACCCTTGGTCATCATAGACGGGTTTGAAGCAGCTATTAATGATGTAGATCCCAAAGATATCGCCTCCATATCCGTACTAAAAGACGCTGCATCGGCATCAATATATGGCAATAAAGCGGCTAATGGTGTTATTTTGATTACGACAAAACGGGGGCAGGAAGGAAAACTGAAAATAAAATATGATGGATATGCCGCAGCGCAACAAGTGACACGATATCCAAAATTGTTGAATTCCTATGATTATCTAACGCTACTGAATGAAGCGAAAATAAATTCAGGTTTCCAGCCGCAGTATGACGATGAATATATAAGCCATTATAAAGATATTAAAGACCCTGTGCGCTATAGGGATTACAATTGGGCAGATTTCTATTTTAAGCCTGCATTACAGCAAAACCATTATTTACAGCTTAGTGGCGGCAAGGAAAATATTGTTTATGCCATTTCCGCAGGATACCTCAATCAAAAAGGTATTGTTGAGGGGACAAATTACGATAGATATAATTTCCGGTTCAATACCCAGCATTCATTTTTAAACAACAAAGCACATCTGGGGCTTACTGTGTCGGGCTATATTGGCAAGACAAAGGATCTGATTGAAGGAGCTGGAGCCACGATTGCACGAATTACCCAAATGGCGCCGTTTGTAATCCCAAAGATAGAAGGTTACGGATGGACCGATTGGTTCTATAGCGATGCAATTAAAGAAGCAGGGGGAGGGCAGACCTTTGATAATAGCAATTTGAATACAATCGCCAATTTGACTGTTAACCTTACGCCCCGGCTTACATTTGAAAGTGCATTGAGCTATGTGACCAATAATGATCGGCAGCTGTCTTATGCGCCAAATGTAGATCTATTTCTGGTTACTAGGGCCGCGGACGGAACCAGCATCATTGGAAAAAACAATTCTAGAGAATCTTCCATTAGCAAAAGCTCAAATAAATATGGTACTATTTCCAGCTGGGCAAACCTCAATTATGCTTATGATTTAGCAAAAAATCATCATTTTAAAGCTCTGGTAGGTTTTCAGCAATTTCAATGGAAAGGTAATTATTTCCAGACATCAATCAGGCGGCTGTCCGCCAATCTTCCTTACTTTAGTGTCGGCGACCCTTCGTCTGCCAAAAATAATGATTGGGGAAGCAAGGAAACCTCCGTTGGATTTTTCGGTAGGTTAAATTATGATTATAAGGGCAAATATCTATTTGAGGGTAACTTGCGGTACGATGGCGCTTCCAAATTTGCACGAGGCCACAAATGGGGTACATTTCCTTCATTTTCTGCCGGATGGCGTCTGTCGCAAGAACGTTTTTTCAAGAATATTAGTTTCGTTCAGGATCTAAAGATAAGAGGATCCTGGGGGATACTCGGCAACCAAAATATTGGCAACCCCTATGCTGGTGCTGATATATTAGCATTGGGAGGAAGACAGAACAATTATATTTTTAACAATCTCGACAACGTAGGTGCTGCCGTATCGGTGATCGCCAACAAGGGGCTTACCTGGGAACAGACGACACAGACTAATATCGGTATTGACCTACAGATTTTTAAGGATTTTAGTGTAACAGCAGACTACTACATCAAAAATACAAGTGCTATCCTGCTGCAGCTGCCTATTTCCAGTACATTTGGATTTACAGATGTTCCCTTCCAGAATGCTGGTAAAATGCGCAACAAAGGACTTGAGGTGGCGCTGGGATACCATAAGAAAGTCAATGAATGGCTCTTCAAGGCCAATGTAGCCGTCGCCCACAATCAGAATCGCGTCACTGATCTGAAGGGAATGAGTCCGATTATTTTCGACGGTGCAATATTAAAAGAAGGCGTAGAGTCCACTTCGTTATTTGGATACGATACCGAAGGTATATATCAGAGTGAGAGTGAGATTCAGCAGCACCTCCGGACTTTCGATGAGGATGGATATTCCTTGTTAAATTCATACGCAGGCCTGAGAGCTCAACCCGGAGATGTTAGGCTGAAAGATCAGAATGGTGATCGTATTATAAATGATAAGGATAAGGTGGTTTTGGGGCATACTTCTCCAGATTATATATTTTCTGCCGACCTTAATGTTCAATACAAGGCTTTTGAGCTGCGTACTCTTTTGGAGGGTACACAGGGGGGCAGAGGATGGAGTGCAGGACAGCTCGTTACACCATTTTTTAACGGAGGGTATAATGGGGCTAGCTGGCTTATGGACAGGTGGACGCCCGAGCAGCCCAATAATACCTATCAGCGTGTCTATTTTGACAATCAACGAAGCAATTTAAAGTCCAGTTATTTCGTAGAAGACCTCTCATATATTCGGGTCAAAAACATAGAATTCAGTTACAGCCTGGCTGATCAGGCACTTCGTAGGCTTTCGATCCAAGGCTGTAGATTTTTTATAAGCGGACAAAATCTGCTGACATTGACAAACTATAAAGGTTTTGACCCGGAAGCTTCGGGCAATCCAAGAGAAGGAACAAGGATTGGAAACTATCCACAAGTGAAAACCTACACCGTTGGCGTGAATTTGACATTCTAAACTAATCGACATGAACTCAAAACTATTGCTTTATACATTTATTATTTCAGGAATGCTATCTGCTTCCTGCCAAAATTATCTGGATACGGTTCCCGAGGACAAAGTAACCCCTGAAAGCTTTCTGACAGGAGCGGAGCAAGCTAACACGCTATTAAACGGAGTATACAATCAATTGTATTATGACAGTCCTGATAAGATGGTTCCTTATGTCTACGACAATATGAGTGATAATTCCTTCAATTCGCATTCCTGGGATCCTGCGCCACAATTTGCGTCCGGAACGCAGACGGGTGATAGTGATTTTACATTGGTCAAATGGAAATATAACTTTAGAGGTATCTCACGTGCAAATTCATTGCTCAAAGGGCTCGCAGGCGCAGATGCGATTGCTAATTCGGACAAGGCCAAAATCAGTGCTGAAGCGCGTTTTTTAAGGGCATACTTCTATTTTGACCTCGTCTGTTTTTATGGTGAGGTACCCATTTTGGACGAACAGACCGTTTTAAACAATCCCGAACGGGGCAAATTGGATGCGGTACTATCGTTTATAAACAACGATCTTGATTATGCCATAGACCAGCTTCCGGTCGCGTTAGGAGGAGAGCGTGCATCCAAAGGCGCGGCTTTGATGTTGAAACTTCGGGTGGCCGAATGGATGAACAAGCCTGAGCTTGTCATTTCCCTGGCCCAGCAAATACAAAAACTGGGTTATCAGCTGTATCCTAATTACTTTGAGCTTTTTCAGCCAGCCGGTATTGAGCAAAAAGATAACCCCGAGATTATCTTTAAGATCAACTATGCCAAAGATCTGCAGAGCAGCGAGGTTTCTAAAATCTTTGGCAATTGGAACAACTTTACGCCGACTCTCCAGATGGTTGATAGTTATTATACTACGAATGGATATCCAATCCGTGACATCCGTACCACTGATGGTGCATTTGTTGCAGGCGACCCTAGTTACAATAAAGACCGCCCTTTTGACAATCGTGATCCGCGGTTGCAGTTATCCATCGTTGTTCCCGGTTCCGAGTTTAGATTGGATGGCCAAGGTTGGTATCAGGCACATTACATACCGGCCAACTGGGATGTCGCCACATCTTTTACTGTCCGTAAATTTGTTGATCCCTATCTCAAAACATTGACCAATGAAACTACAGATCGGATTGTGATGCGTTATGCAGAAGTGTTGCTTGCCTGGGCTGAGGCAGAGAATCAGCTTCATGGCCCCACGGCTCAAGTTTACGAACTGCTCGATAGAGTAAGATCACGTGTTGGGATGGTGAAAGTATCTCAAGCGATGCCCAATATTTCCCAAGCCGTTATGACAGAAGTAATTCGCAATGAGAGACGAGTAGAGCTTTTTGCCGAAGGAAGACGATGGTTTGATATTAGACGCTGGAAAATTGCTGAAACCGTTATGGTCGATGCACAAGGTTATGATAAATCCAAGCTTTCCTGGTATTCCGATGGTAATCTTACAGCCTACTGGCAATATATCCCTATTGTCGTTGACCGTAGGTCTTTTAATCCGAACAGAGATTATCTCTGGCCGATACCGAATGAAGAGCTCAATGCTAACCCCAATATACAACAGAACCCAGGATATTAATGTTCAATTCCTTAAAACTGAAACGTATGAAGATACAATCCATCTATTTATTCATGCTCCTATTATTCATTTCCTGTACAGAAAAGATAGAGTATGTTAATCCTACATGGGTACAACAGCTGTTACCGATGAATAGCACACAGATTAAAATTGATTATTTTGACAATGAGACGATGCAGGAATTCAGCTGGGTACAGCGGGAGGGAGCGACCTACACGTTGATGTTGGACGTTGACGAGAATTTTGGCAATCCAATTCGATACGAAGTGGGAGCAAAAGCCAGCTATAAAATTACCAATCAGGAATTTTTGGATGATCTGAAGAAATTAAACCCATCATTTAAAAATTCAGGTCGCTTTTTTTGGAAATTAGAACAGCGAAATCAAGGCAAGGTCGAGAGCGTATGGCGCTATTTTGATGCCTTGGTTTCAGTATCCAGCTTTGTCGACCCCCGTGACCAAGAACATTACAAGGCATTGCAATTTGTCTTGCCCGGAGGCAAACTTGTTACTATGATGTCGGATAACCTTAGGGCAAAAGTATATGCAGATGGTACAGCCCTTCCGCTACCTCGAAAACTAGCACCTGAAGACAGTCCAGCTGCTATTCGGAATATTGCAGGTGGATTTTATTCATGGGGCACAGTCGTCCGTGATGAAGCCATTGCACGGGAGAAAACCCTGGCTGGTGAACATATTCAGGGTATTTGTCCAGATGGCTGGCATGTTCCTGCGTTAGCAGAGTGGAAAGAAGTCATCAATTACCTCGGACCAAACTCAGGTAATAAAGTCAAAAACCCACAGTTCTGGATTCAAAATGGAGCAATTACAGATGAGGTCAAATTCAATATTGTGCCTTCAGGATTTTATTGGAATGAAGGGCTTTCGTTTCTCACCGATCCGGGGACTATGTGCGGATTCTGGACTTCGTCGCCAGCCTTAAAAGGATATCAATATTCATGGGAAACACTCTCAGCGGACCGCTCGGGTGAAGCGTCAGCGGTGATTATTTACAATGATCCCGGTAATCCGGATATCAATACACAATCAAGGAGCAGCGCAGGCGGAGGTAATTTTCACTACAATGTACGTTGTATCATGAACTAAATTTAAGTTAGCCATTATGAAAAATAATATATATATCAGTTTCGTTTTCCTTAGCATCAATCTGTTTTTTTCCTGCAAAAACGATAATGAATTTTATGAGATCGGGTTTCAGCCGACTGTATTGCTCAAACCGGTGGCAGATTCACTGGTTATATTGGATAAGAATAATCCAAGTATGCTGGTCGGATTCGAGTATTTTTCAAAGAGACCTTATATAGATTACAATCTTCTTCTTGCTGTAGACCCCACGCTGACCACTGAAAGAAAAGTGATATCTGCCGGAGTAGGTGAAAAATATTTTTTGACTCACTTTGTTCTGGATTCACTGATGAACACGATGCATTTTAAATCGGGCGAACAAGGAAATATTTATTGGAAAGTTGAAGCTAAAAATTCCGAGTTCAGCACGACCGATGAGGTACGACGCTTAAAAGTACAGCGGTTTAAATAATGATTAACCATAGAATTAAAAGTAGAAATTATGAATAGGAAGTGTATTCCAAAGGCGCTCCTGTTATTCCTTTGCTCAGTTTTGCTGGCCGGGATTCTAACAGCCTTTAAATGGATGTCGGATCAACATGATGAAAAGATAACGATCGTTATGTTTGGTGATTCGATTACCAAAGGGGGAGATTGGGCAACATTATTAGGACGTAGCGACGTCAAAAATAGCGGTTTCCCTGGGTTTACCACCTCACATCTTGTCTGGCTATTAAAGGAAAACGTTATTGATTTAAAACCTCGTGTATGTTTTCTCGAGGGCGGTATTAATGACATCGGTGTGGGGATTCCTTTGGAACGTACCAAGAGCAATTACCGTTCGCTCATAGATGGGCTGAAAGAACATCAGATTGTACCCGTCGTCCAGTCCATTTTGTACCAACAGGATAATCCGGAGAGTAAGGTTCAGGTCGATAGCCTCAACAGCTATTTGAATGCCTATTGTCAAAGCAAAGGAATTTACTATTTGGATATAAATACCAAACTTAGTTCGCCTATAGGCCTCAAGGCTAAGTACACTACTGATGGCACACATATCAACCAAGAAGCTTATGGGATTTGGGCGAGCGAAGTCAGGAATCTTTTAAAATCTATATTATAGTATTGATCTTATAAGCCGTTTTTTATGACCCGATTAACCTTTTTCATACTTGGCATACTGGTTCAATTACTGTTAGGTTGGACAGATTTAAATGCAAAAATTATAAACGTTACGCATTTTGGAGTGCTACCAAATGACGGGCAAGACGACCGTCAGGCTTTACAGTTGATTTTAGATCGTCTCCAAGATGGTGATAAAATTTACTTTCCAGCGGGGACCTACTCGTTTTCATCGTCATTGAGACTCTCCGGCAAGATCGGAATTGAGATCTATGGTAGCCTCGGTAAGGAAACGTCCACGCTTATGGCTACCGGGTTCGATCCGTTCAGTTCCAATGCCAGCTGGACCAGTTTATTGGAAGTCAGCGACTGCAAAGATCTTATTATACGTAACCTTTTTATTGATGTAGACCGGCCCGTAAGTGTCAATGGTACAGTCGTAGGGACTGGTGACAGTCCAGACGGGTCATTCTATGAAATAGATCTTTTACCTGAGTTTTCTGAATATGCGGATCGTTTAGCTGAGCTCAAGATCATGCATCAGCTCAGCTATAATGCTGATGGAACACCCAATTATCATATTTCCACACATTGTCATCTTAAGAACGGAAATTGGCCACACATTGAAAAGCTAAGTACCTTACGTCTGAAAATTTATAATGATGAGGCTCATAAACTCAGCAAAGGCGAACTTATCAATCTAAGACTAAAGATTACGGGCAATCCCTGCTTTAGTTTTTTAGGTGTCAATACATTAACGATGCGCGATATCACCATCTGGCAATGGCCTGCATTTGCGATGTACGTATCAGATCTAGCAAATAGTCGTCATCGCTCCGGGGATATGACGCTGGAGCGTATTCGTATGAAGCCCAAACCAACTTCCGGGCGTTTGATGTCGATTAGTGCGGATGGAATACATGTAGCCTCAATGGCGGGTACGTTTAAGGCTGAGCATTGTGAATTTGTTGGATTGGGCGATGATGCCATTAATATACACAGTCGTTTGTGCCATATCGGCAAGATCAGTGCTGACTCGGTTTTATTGATCAATGGCTGGACGAAAGCTCCCGTCGAAGATGATTGGGCCTTCAAGGATGATATTATCGAATTTTTGGACGGTAAGACAGGCTTGCCCAAGGGCAAAGCAAAGGTCAAGTTTCGCGGCAAAGGTCAGTATCAATTAAAATCTATCCCAAAGCATGTCAATGTAGGTGATTTTGCCGCAAAAGATACACGTACACCATCAACCATTATACGGGATTGCATGGTTTCAAACAGCCGTGCTCGGGGTTTTGTAGTTCAGTCCAAGAAAGTTGTGATCAGCAATAATAAAATATGGAATATTTCTGGTCCGGCGATCCTACTTTCCTGTGATATGGAGCGCTGGTTTGAAGCGACAACCGTGAAAAAGGCCACTATAACAGGCAACAGGATAGATAATTGCGGTAACTATCTCAGATGGGACGATACCCTGACAGGTTATGGCGCCATAGCCGTTAAGACAGGACATGAAATAGGAGGGATTGATAAGCCCGCGGGTGTACATCACAATATTACGATCCAGGCAAATACGATCAGCGACTGTTCCAATTCAGCGATCTTTGTATCTTCGACTGATGGCGTTAAAATTAGGAAGAATCATATCAAGAATTGTAGTAATCGTTCCAGTATACCATTTTATGGAAATTATGCGATCTACCTAAAAAATTGTGTCAATGATCAGGTTTCTGACAATAGCTTTAATCAGGTTAAAAAGCTATTAGGAAAAGATTGACTTATAGAAATTGAAATAGCATAAAGGCGAGCTATTAGCCTATATGACACTTAACGAGAAATACGATGATGAATATAACGACATAGACTGGAAGACATCATCACCCTTTATTGTTGTCCATCGGTTATTTGTCAAGCCGGCTGCCCAGGGGCGTGGTATTTCAAGCAAAATGATTGAATATGTGGAGCAATATGCTTCCATTTGTTCTTATAGATCCATTCGACTGGATGCATACTCCTTAAATAACACTGCGAATGTGGTTTATTTAAAGAAAGGATATGCGCGGGTTGGGGAAGTTTATTTTCGAAAGGGAAAATTCTATTGCTATGAGAAGGCTATTGAGGGGAGTTAACAAAGAATTTAAAATTATGAATTTAAGGGAAGCTAAAGTAGAAGATATTCCGCAAATACAGGTAGTAAGAAATGCTGTAAAGGAAAATACACTATCAGACCCTAGCCCGCTAAAATGCAGCAGAGTGAAGTGGTGGTTATTACACATCATAGCAGTTTTTTCCCTTCCACCCGAATATACACATATGAAAAAGTATTATTTGCTCATTATTATTCATAAATTTTAAGAATTCTATAGATACGGCGATTTCGATGTATTCCTTAAATATCCAATTCTTTAAGAATTTACTACTCCCAATCTGTCAAATGCCATTTTGCCAATTCCCAATTATCGTCAGGATCGATTCGATAGTCAAACTGTCTAGGGGAGGAGTTGGATGTAATAATTTCTTGCAGAAAGCTATTTGAGATTTCAGGATCGTAGACTCTCCAAATTAATTCTCGAGTTTTATTCCAGGTTATTCTTGCAAGAAATAAAGCGTTAGGCCTTTTCTTATTTTTTCCTTTTATTTCATTATCTAAATAATCGCCATAGTTGTCAATTACTTCAACTTCACTTTTTGAAGGCATTCCATTGTCGATTAAATCGTCTAAATCTATCATAATTGATAAATGCCATGAGAAAACTATTTTTGGTTCAAATTCCTTTAAAGCAGTATTGACGACGGCTACTCCAGGTAAATCATCTTGTCGAAAATTAAGCAATGAATAGGATTCATCGGGTATTATTACTTTAAATTCTGCCATATATTTTATAACCTTAACCTTCTCTCAGTGATCATCGCCAGAATAGATCCACATTGGTTCTGTTTGACCTGCTCGTTCAAAGCCGTTCTTTTTATAAAAGTCGATAGCCTTACCATCGGCGGTGAGCATCTGCATATGAAAATCCTTATAAATCTCTTGCATTTTATCCATAATCAAACGGCCGATCCCTTTGCCCTGATAGGAGGGTAGTACGAGTAAATGCGGGTAATAAACCACGAGATATCCATCGGAAATGGCATTCCCCAGACCTACTAATGTTGCACCAGCCCATGCAGTAACTAAAGAATGCGAATTTAAGAGGCCTTTCAATAGCAGGTCCGGTTTATCGGCCGCACTCCATTTATTAGCTTTATATAGTTGTAGAATATCGTTTGCGTTCAAATCTCTGTCAACACTAAGCTTTATGTTCATATATTATTCTGTAGTTTTTGTCTGTATATTTAAGTCAATGTTCTTCGCTCGTAAATATGCGAATATGTGAAAGAAATGCTTACTATTACTCGTAAACTTTAGCTCCCTTGAAAATATCAGCAAATGTTGACCATGCGGCTTTTTCAGCATCTACATTTGCACCTGTGTTATCATAATACCCTTGGATATCTTCTGCGTATGAGGCCAAAGCTTCCAGAAAATCAGGTAAGGTTTTGTTTTCCCAAGTTTCAGGCTGTTGGAGCAAATCCTGATGCAGCAGATCAAGAAATTTAATGAAGCCCTGTCTGTCTCTTACTTTCAATTCGTATAATTGATTAACCATATTTTTTACGTTATCGTACATAAATTTTCTGTATCACCCCACAACATCCACATCAAACACCTCAAAAATAGTCTCATTATTGCTGTCATAAATACCCCACGGTTTTTCAAGCGAGATTTTAATGATCGTTCTTTTTTTCTCTTTCCCGGTCTTGGTCGTGAAAATCTCTATGCGCCGGTCTAATATTTTCCCAGGGATCAACGACCAAAGAGGATAGGTTGTATTTTCGTTCCAATCTTGGTCAGATAGAACAGGAACTTTCTCTTCAATAATATGCAGGTTACCATCTATATCAGTGAATTCACATCGGACAAATCCAGGAACGTCGTTGCTTATGTAAGCTGTAACTTTTACGCGAAGAAATCCCATTTTTACAAACTGTTCACTAGCAAATATACCGTAATCATTTAGTTTATCTCTCAACTGAACAATGCGAGAAGCCTTTTTCTTTTTCATAATAAATATGAGTTAGCTGTTTTTGTTATCTTTAATTCTTTGCCATGTGTTTTAAGATTTGTTTAAATTTAACATAAAATATCAGCGTTAGATGAAGCTTTTAGAGTTAATTGATTTTTTTAGGGGTGGTGGTTCGTTCAAAGAATTCTGCCTTCTGCAGTCGTTAAATGAGGGATCCGAAGTGATCGAGATTTTTATGGAGATTCCATTGAATATTGATAATAAATTGAGATACTTTGAAATTGAGCAAACTGGAGGGAGAACAGAATATACAGATAATGGAATAAAATACTATAATTTATTTGATTTTTATTATTTCTTAGATGCCATTGAAGAAGCACATAATCATCAAAACAGGTTCCTTTCTAATGAAGAACTGGCAAAATTACTCTATAATTATGCGATTAATGATGCTTAGGCAAATCTAAATAGTAGTTACCAAACTACTTTGGTAACTATTATTATGAAACTGGAATTAGGAATAGTCATTACTCCGAAATAGCCAAATCACCCTGGTATTTAATCGGGACTGTCCCACTAAGTGTGTAAATAAAAATAAGGAGTTCAGTTATGCAACTAGCGTCTGGCGTGTAAAAGCCCCATCGTTCTATACGCCAGATGAAGTACATAAGATAGAGACATCGAGACATCGATTTCCCGTTCAAGTAATGTTGGAAAACACAACTATGCTATGATATTATTATGCTCGTCTAGGGCTTTTAAGCTGTTGGATTTTTTGGGACACTTACATGCAATTCTTAGTAGTGTTGAGATGTATAAGACCGATTTTAGCGTCCGGAAAATGTAAAATAGGATGTAGGGGTTTGATTGCACAGTCTCAAGCATCGCCTGGCGCAAAGCCTTTGTTACCAGTTGGGCTTTCTGTCAGTTGTACTTTCATCTTAATTTTATTCCTTGTGTTTCAAGTTGGTCCGCGCCAGATAAAATACCGAAGCTTTCAATTTTTCTTACTGCCAGTTTATTATGAATTTGATATTTTAATTTTCTTGATGTTGCTTGAATTTCTGTCCAGTCCCAAGCATTTACTTTTCCGTTGAATGTAGTTGAACTTTCGTTTTTCAATGCTCCTCTTTCATTAAAATGTCCGATGTGAGATTGATTAAGTTCGCTGTTTTTTAGTCCACCGAAATATAATTGAATAAGTCCCCAACCTTCTGTTGAATACCGAAAAGTGTGGCCTTTACAATATTTGGGGTTAAGGTCAATTTTTCTGAATAGCGGTTTACCTTTATGTCTTGGTGTCCAAAGTTGAAAAGTAACAGCAAATTTGTCTCCATTGTCAAGGTCAAATTTTGATGATATTTCGTTAATAGTTTTGTATTGGCAAATCCCTTGCCCGTATAATGAATCCAAGTCGTATACGTGCAAATCAGTGTCCTTGAAAATGAAGTCAAGTATATCCAATTTGTCAGCTTTATCAGCGAAAAAATCGTAGGTCATAGTTTAATCTTTTAATCTTATATAAGAATATGCTCTGTCAAAATAAATGTCAGGATGTGATGGATTTATTTCAATTATCCTCGAATAGTCAGAAATTGCTTTGTCAAATGCAGCAACTTCTTTATAGACACCCGCTCTAGCATAGAGCACATTGATGTTATCAGGAGATAAATCTAGAAATTTTGAATAATCAGCTATTGCAAGGTCAAAATTCCTACGAAACCGGTAAATGTTGCCTCTATTTGCATAGGCTCCGGGTGAATTAGGATACAGATTTATTGCTTTATCGAAAGCTGAAAAAGCCTCGTCAAATTTTTCTATTTTAGCATGTTTTATACCTAGCGCATTTAACTCATCTACAGTCTGAGCACTTAAACTTTGACAGAACAAAATTACAACTATGAACAATAATATTTTTTTCATTTTGGGGAATATATAAAGCTAGATAATATGGGTTTATGCAGCCAATATACAAAAAGTTCAATAAATTGATGTGGTGCACTGTTACTAATTCTGCCTAATCCTCAATCTAATACCAAAATCAATCGAAATTGGCTAGCGTTATCTATTCCATTATGGTTTCCAATATCCAACCACTCTTTCAAATCACAATACCTTAGCATCGCAATTTGTGATAATCTTAAAAGTTAATATCTTTAAGCATATTAATTTACAGCAACCAATCGTTATAAAGATAACCAAGATATGAAGATACAATTCACAATGATTGTCCTGCTGACAACATTAACATTGACCAGCTGCGGACAAAATAATGATCATAAATCTGTACATAGCTCGGCAGATACCACTTTTATAAAGTCATTAAAAGAAAGGCAATTAGGAAAAAGTAAGTATTCTATTTCTTTACCCACAGATTATGCTATAGGTGAAACCAATGGAGAAGATTTTTCCGTTTACTATTTTAATCCTGCTGACACTACAAATCATACAGGTATTTCGGGCGGCTTGTATTTCGGTAATCATCCTAGCCAATTTCCAGCTAAAAACAAAAGTTGCAAAACCGAGCATCTGAAAAATGAAATATTTGATCAAGATGTAAGTTGGACCGTTTATAACTGCAATGGAGACTATTCAGTTCAAAGCATAATGTATAGTAAAAGCGGCGAGGGGTGGAATGAGATGCTTCACATGTTTGGCAATGCAAAATCAACTAAAGATCTCGACAAATTGCTGTTTATTTTTAAGACAATTAAAAAAAAGGAATAATATGCATTACCTTCCGGAATTATCCATGCACAATCTGAAATGCAACGGATCTTGAGCGAATTGCTCAAGCAACGTGCATAGGCAATTCAAGTTGATGCTATTATAGGGCTTAGTGTAGATATCGAGCAAATCTCAAGAAAGGAGAGTCAGATGTTTCTGCTTAGTATTATGATTATTCTAAGGCAATTGAAAAATAATGCTGTATTATTTAGAAAATCTACGAAGTTTAGTATAGTTATGAATAAGTTGACAGTTTTAGAATCAGAATTGCTTTCTGTTTTCGCACAGAAATATCAGGCTTTAACTAGCCATATAGAAAAATTATATGTTGTAAAAAGGGAATGTACCGGCGTAGGGCAGTATATATTTTTCAAGTATTATGACGAAGAAGATATCCTCCCAATTTCAGAGGATATTTTGTCGGTAGACAAAATCATAATAACCGAAGGAATTGATCCAGGTATTGGATTTGTTGGAAATATAGCAGATTTTAAACTGCATAGTTTAGAACTGTTCGTTTATGGGGCGGATGAATGGGACTGTACTTTTCAAAATTTTACTTTAAAGGATTTAAAACAGTTATGATGAAAAATCGTAACATTGATCAGCCGAGCCAGCTTTCATACATTGAAGTGCTCCATTAGATTTGAAAAGAACTAAGCCAGTTTTAATAAGAATTGGTGGATATTGCAAATATATCAGAATTAGAAAGATGAAAATTAACTATTCGTTTGTAGTATTTTTATATGCCTATTTGAATCAAGTTGACCTTTCATTAGATAGAAGTAGGTGGGAACATCTTGATAATCTGAGGGATTTTTATCGAAGCCAAATTTCTCCTAAAAAAGTTGCAAATTATCTCATTGATAATTTGGGATTAGATGTTAAAAAATTGAATAAGTTAATTTTTATTGGTGAAGAGTCTTTGTGGGATAAAATTAAAGATTCATTATTATCTTCCTTCAAGAGAGATGTTATTTTGGAAGACGATAAAGTATACTTTTTATGTCAGAAATTATTGCTTTTGGATAATTTTTTAGAAGATGGAGAACATGTGCATAAATTAGAAATTGAGAAATTAAGGATAGAGTTTTCTAAACTAAATTATGGTACAATCAAATTTAAACTTGCAAAAAAAGATCGTTTAAAGGCGAACAACATTGAACATTTCCTACAAAATGAAATATTGAGCACAATTAAAATTTGTGAGTTTAATAAAGGTTATTTTTAGATCAAAAGGAGATCTAGCCAAACTGCCTCCTTTAAATCGTATCGACTACGACAGAAACTTACATCTGTCAAGGATGTAAACGAATGTGAGCACATCGAAATGGTTATTTTTAATAATTGTGGATATAATGTTGATGTTGACCCCTCCGCTGGACATATTGACCCCTCTAACGAGTTAGTATCTCAGTCCAACTGATGACCTGACAATATTACTTCTTTTTTCTTAGACTTTCGCCTTTAAGTTCTATTCTGTAAGATCCATGGATCAGTCTATCGAGTATTGCGTCTGCAATTGTATCTTCACCGATTACATCATACCAACTGGCCACAGGTAGCTGACTGGCAATTATTGTCGAGGCTTTAGCGTGTCTATCTTCAATTATTTCCATCAGATCCAGCCTTTGCTGCTGGTCCAGATTTACCAGGCCAAAGTCATCGACAATAAGCAGGTCTGTTTTTGATATCCTGTCCATCAGCTTATGCAGTGTACCTTCCAGGCGGGCCATTTTAGTCTTTAGGAGTAGTTTTTGCAGGTTAAAGTACAGGACTTTATACCCTTGGGCACAGGCATGATGGCCCAATGCTGAAGAGAGGAAGCTCTTCCCACAGCCCGTAGCACCGCTGATGAGTATCGGATCTCCTTTTTTGATGTACTCGCCGGTAGCCAGCGTAGTGATCAATCCCTTGTCCAAACCTCTGGTAGCGACCATGTTTATCTCCTCTATCGAAGCCTGATAGCGGAACCCGGCATTCTGTTTGAGGCGCTCAAACCTTTTTTCATCCCTTTCATCTGATTCTGCCTGCAGCAATAGGGACAGTCCTTCGGAAAGGGTGAGTTCTGTACTGCGACGGGTTTCATTCAATGCTTTCCAATTACGCTCCATACCATGTAAGCGTAACGCTCTCATCTGTGTTTCAATATTCATCTTATTTTATTATTTGTTTATTTTATTCTGTTCATTCCTGCCCATCACAATATTGCGGGTCCATCGTTTGACTGATCAAACAGTGTCGGCTGGCTGCCTGCATAATACGCTCTTCCCCTGATATTGGCATGCTCCGGCAGGGAGCTTTTTACGGAAGTTTCTTCCTGATTGTTTGCTGTTCCGTTTTCAAGTACATTCCTAAAGTAGTAGTAGGTATATAGTTTATTTTTTAGTACGTAACTACATGCTTTGTCAAATTCTTCTGCCGGGAAGTCCCGTTTTAGCCTGAACAGTCCGTCACAGGTACGGAATAACTGCTCGGGATAATGCGCCCGCTCAAAGAGTATCTCCAGAAGTTTGGCGAACTCTGCAGAGTGTGCTTTTGCCCTTGTCAGGTACGTTTCATGCGAGCGGTTCTTATACGCCTGATGTTCGGACTTTAAATGTGTCGCCAGAGTGGTGTACGCATTTTCCCTGTAACTGCGTATGTGCGCGGCAATCTGTTTGCCCCGACAATAGATCGAGAGCATATTACGTGTGTAAATGATCTTTACCTTTGTTCCGATATAAGCGAAGGGTACGCTGTAATAGTGTTTATTGCGCTGCAGATAGATATGTCCGTTATCTCCAACTTTGAGTTCAGCGTAGCTCTTCAGCTCGAAGCGTTCTTTGGGAAGTTCGCCCAATGTTGATTTTTCGGAACTTAAGAACCGCTCTTCTCGGCAGTATGGCTTTTGCTGCATCCGGGTCTGGTTGTGCTTTAACATACAGACCTTTATAGCTTCATTGAGCGTATGGATATCAAAGAACTGCCTGTTTCTCAGTGGTGCAAAAACACGGGTATAGATCATTTTTACCTGATTTTCTACCAATGATTTGTCTTTTGGGCGGCCTGCACGCGCCGGAACCACAGCTGTGCCGTAGTGATTGGCAAAGTCTTCCATGGACTGGTTCAGGACCGGCTCATATTTATCGGCCTTGATGACAGCTGCTTTGAGATTGTCGGGGACAATGGCCTTTGGCACACCGCCAAGGGACTCCAGGCAGCTGCTCAGTGCATAAAAAAAGTCGGGGGTCTGCTGAGATGGTACAGCGATGGCAAATGCATAGTCTGAAAAGGGCAGGCAGGCCACAAATACCTCACAGGCGACCAGCTCCCCGGTGGACCTGTCAATATAATGGAGCTTTTTTCCGGAAAAGTCAATATATAGTTTATCACCGGCGGTATGTTCAATCACCATGCTGCCCTTGCGCGAGATAAGCTGTTGCCTTAAATGATAGTTGAACTGTGGATAGCTATAACCCGTGGGATCACTTTCTATATATTCCTGCCAGAGCAGCAGCTTGGTAACTCCGGTACGCTTAAGTTCTTTTTCATAATAGTCAAGACGGCTTTTTAGGTACTCAAACTTGTCTGCCTTGTAAGCAGGATTCCCTGCGTGGAACGACTTTTCCAACAGGGGATCCTCCTGTTTAAGAAGTTCTTCCGTATTGAAACCGCCGTCGGCCATCTTTTTAAGATAGGACTTCACCGTATTCTTGCTCATACCAAGGATGCGAGCGATTGTTTTTATACCGCTACCGCTCTGGTACAATCTGATTAATTGCTTTATCTGACTCATTCGTTTTGGTTTTCCAGCCATCAGTGATCCGAATTGTTTGATCACTAAGTAACAAAAACTACTTGCTAAGGGGTCAGCATGCTCCAGCGCAATGAACTGAAAAATGAATTAGGGGGTCAACATCAGCCAGTATGGCAGTTGAATAACAGCCTTAAACGCTATATGCATCCCTAAATCTAATTCAATTTTGAGGGGTCAGCTTGTTCAAGTATATCCAAATTGTAAAAAATAGAAGATTTCGATCAGATCGAAAAGAGTTCAGGTCGGACTGTCCTGCATACTAGATTCCCAGGATAATTAAAAAAGGTAATATGTTAGATAGAGTTTGGGTTTTTCATGGAGAAGGAGGGCGGTTTTCAAGTGGAGTTTTTACTTCAATTGAAAAGGCGGAAATTTGGATAGCTAGACATAAGTTATCAGGAGTTTTAACAGCGTATCCAATAGATGAAGGGCTGTATGATTGGGCATTATTTAATGATTTTTTCAATGTGAAAAAACAAGCTCAAATGGAAGCCAATTTTATCCAACAATTTACTTTCGCAAGTCAAGATCATTATCATTATGAAAATGGAACTAGGGATGATTGATCTTCGAATACTATTTCCAGTAACCGTTAAGATATTTGTCAATCTGATTTCTGTTCCTTAAATCGATTAATTGCAAGCTATTCCAGTCCGCTAAAACCATTTCGTATTCTTCACCTAAGCTATATAGTGCGTCTTTAATTAATTTGAATTGTTCTCGTGAAATTTCCGTTCGAGAAGCTGTCGCGTTGATCGAAAGCCAAATATGTTTTACAAATTCTTCTTCTGTATCAAAAAATATAGTGAAGTTTGAGAAACCAAAAGCTTTAGTCGATGTTGTTTCGCAGTTGGCTATTTTATAGCCGACATAGTTAATGCTTTTTGCTTTTTCAAATTTATAATTTGTTAATAGTTGACTCAGCGGCTCTGTAAGGATTTCTTTTGAAAAAGTCGTTATAGACATCTGGCCGACTTCGAATATTTCAGTAAAACCCAGACCCTCTCTTGATTGATCCGCGAGAATTTTTACTTCTGTAATCCTCTTTTCTATAGACTCCCTATTTTCGGCGGGGACAATTTCAATTTGACAATAATCGTCGTCCCAAGACAGGGGCAAGTATGCATTCCTCTTAGTTTTTGATGCAATCTTTCGTTTAAATATTCTGAAAAAGTCTAATACCTTCATCCTGTCTTGATCGCTGTATAAAATGTCAATTAAAAAATCTTTTTTATTAAATTAAACCGTGCTTTTCAGCATATTCTTTGAGGCTCGCTATTTGATATCGATTATAATTTTCTTTTGATATTTTCCTGTATTCGGTTCTGGCTTTATCCAGGAGCTTTAGCTCTGCGAAAAACGTCATTTTAGCGGCAGTGTGCAGTAAGGTTTCAGAAGCTTCCAGTTCGTTGATAAGCTTTTGTACTGTGTTTAATTTTTCAAAGAATGGTAAAATAAAGCTTGAAATATTGTATTTCATTTCGGCTATTAGTTCTTCAACATCTGTCATCGTTGTTACAGTATACCACGTATCGTCTAGACCTCTTATCCAACCAATTCTTTTTCTTATTAAACACTCAGGTTCTGTGGGGTATACCGGTACATCTTTGTTATGATAGTTAAAGCACGCTAGCCAATACTCGGGTGAAAATATTCCGACGTTTATAGTGAAACGGATATCGTCTTTAGTGCTATATTGACTTTTTTGAATATTTATGATGTGACCGATTTTCTCAAGCGGCAGATAAAAATTGTTGGCCTTCTTTTTAAAACCAAGTGGTTTTAAGAATTCAATAAAGCTTTCCTTTATGATTATGTCAAATTTTTCTTGAGTTTCTGTTTTCATAAATGACTGTGGTACTATATTATATTGAGCCTGTTTCAGACTATAATAGTTATTTTACTCCAAGGTGTATTCCCAATAATGTTCTGTCTTGTCATTACAGAGAAAACCCTCAAACAAATCATTAGCGATAAGCTTATCCATTTTTTTATGATCTGTTGCGATGAGAAAGAAGAAGCTATCCCATTCAATGGTAAACAGAATCTCTTTATCAGCCGAATATAGGTAATAATCTTTACCGCCGATCTCATCACAGAATTCATATTCCGTTAGTCGATCAAGATCTACAGTTGAGGTCTGTTCATAAAACTCGTCGGTTATCAGGATCTGGTTCTTTCCCAAGAGTTTGAAAGCTTTACGGATAGCTATCTTTGAAAGTATACCAAAGGCACCTTCAGTCGGGTGGTAGATACTTTCGTGGTCTGTAAAATTGTTAAGCTTTTCCATGAGGTCCGGTCTCGTAAATTTTCGGTTTAGCGCACCTATAGAAGTCCTTAGGGCCGTATTAAGTTCCGCATAACCTGCAAGACCAGAACCTTTCACGATATTTTTCCAAGGTGTTACTTTACCCTTCCTAAAAATTTCTTCATCGGCAGGGTATCGGTCATTGTCGTAACTATAGATTTCCCTATTCGCTTGGGGAAGTTTTTTTAACAGATCAATTTCCTTCAGCGCTTCTTCATGCGATAGTAACTTGGCTTTTTTTAGATTAGCTTTATCAGTTTCCTTTCTGTCAAGTTGAAAGAAGGGGAGGAGTGCAATGAAAACGCTGTCATAATGATTCTCGAAATGCTTTTTTATCGCCCCATCATAAGGGTATAACCTCTCATCGTCAAATATATCGCCCATAAAATATTGATTAAGTATATATAGCCTTTATTTTAAATCCAATATATATAATTTCGTAAAGAACTGAAAATTCGTTAATTGTCAACCACCATATCCAGTTGGGGTTTCGAAAAGGGTTGCTATACTGCTATGAGGCCTTTCCATTGCTAATTTGTATTAATAGTTATCTTAAATCTCTAATGATATTCTTCAATTTTTCAGGATTATTCTCGAAAGCTTTTATTTGAACTATATTGTCAGCCGTAAATGAAAGGAGCGAACCGTTTGGATCACTGATCCTGTTTTCTTCCTTTACCTTTAAATTTCTATAGATGTACACCGGAATTTTATTTTTCAATCGAAATAAGAAATTATGCTATATTTTAAAAAATCAAAGGATTCCATTTTTTTAATGCACATACAAACAGATGTGTGATTTTTAAGAAAAAAACTATAGAATTTAGTAGTTATTGAACCTCCAAATCATCCTTTTCTAACTTAAAAATTTAACTGGAAACAATTGCAGCGATTGAATAACACATTATTGGTCGCATAACTCCAGCGGTATCAAACAGACAGATTGTGATACCAATTCCCAGAATCGTGGTAGTAACCAAAATTAGTTTTACCCATTTTGTGTCCATTATACTATATTTTTTAAGCCAGTGGAAGACTACAATATAAATAATTAGGGTGGGTATAGAGAAGACAAGACTTACTGCTGGCAGCATAAGTGTAATCACCATTGCTTCTTCAGCACCTAATCCTGCTGTCAGAATAAAAAGTATGACGCCAAGTAATAATGTGCAGCCCCAATGTTTAAAAACGTATTGCCATCTCATACTTTATAGTCTAAGTAGTATCGTATTTATATTCAGTTAGTTTGCTCGTAAATAAATAATAAAACCAATTCCCCGTCATGTGTGAATTAGAATCTAAAAGGGAATTACTATGTGATATTTGTATCATTCCATTATTACTGAATACTTTTGCTCGAACTTTGTTTTTCCCTCAATTTTAATGATCACCACCGGAATAGATCCACATCGGCTCCGTTTGTCCTGCTCTTTCAAAGCCGTTCTTTTTATAAAAGTCGATAGCTTCTCCATCAGCAGTAAGCATCTGCATATGAAAACCCTTATAGATCTCCTGCATTTTATCCATAATCAAACGACCAATCCAACTGATTAACCATATAATTTTCACTTTGCTTTCCATAATTTTTCTGTCTCAGCCCACAATATCCCCATCAAAGACTTCAAAAATAGTTTCATCATTGGTATCATAAATACCCCATGGTTTTTCAAGAGATATTTTGACAATCTTTGTTTTTATTTCTTTTCCTGTTTTAGTAATTGAGATCTCAACACGACGTTCCAATATATGTCCGGGAACAAGCGTCCAAAAAGGATAGGCTGTATTTTCATCCCAATCTTGTTCAGAAAGAACCGGAACTTTTTCTTCGATGGTATGTAGTTTTCCTTCGATATCGCTAAATTCAGCTCTTACAAAACCCGGAAAATCGTTGCTAATGTAATCAGTAACTTTTATACGTAAAAATCCCATTTTAGCAAACTGCTCATTTGCAAATACATGATTATCATTTAACTTATCTCTCAATTGGATAATGCTAGAAACCTTTTTCTTTTTCATATAGTTTACTTCAAGAAAGCATGATCCATCGTTATGCGGTAATGAAATCTTTCAAAAAGGCTAAAATTATTTAGATTTATAAACATTTACCTCATTGCCGTCAACTATCTCAGTGCCTGCGATAGCTATGTATTTACTATTTCTTGTCATAGAGCTAGATATATATGAACTAGAATAATTCCATCCTAAAGATTCAAAAAACTTCTTGATTTTATCCACTATCATACCTTTTGAACAAAACTCTTTGTTATTCAATAGGTAATAAATTATTGCATAGGTGATGCTTGGCCGTTTCTCTAAAAGTATAGAATATGCAACATTATTCTTATGAATGTGTTTTAACTTATTACGAGAGTCCGTTTCGATTACAATGTCTTGATTATTCAGCTCGATTAATGATTTGTCAAAAAATGAACTTGCAACATTAATCGCATCTATATTAAATAAAGATTGCCCCTTTCTTATTCTAGAGAGGGTTCTAGTTGATTTCTCAATAAGATTTGCAAAATCACTATCTTCAATACCATTACTGTCAATTAGCTTCAGGATATTTTCAGTAATTACTTTTCTATTTATACTGGTCATAGGTCAAATATGGAGCAGTATCGAATTACAAAAAGTGACATTTAATTCTTTTTTTGTGATTTGTTTCTTATCTTTGTATAGGAAGAAAGCAGATGCTTTCGGAAAGACCTTAGGTATTTAAAACAAAGAGTCTTGCGGCTACATTTTCTGACGCCGTAACGCAAGGCAGTAGTTATGAATACCCATGTCTATTCTTATATAAAAGCTTTTATTATATTTGCTTAATAAGATAGATATGGGGCTACTGTTAGTCTGTGTTACGTTAGGCGTCAGAAACTTAATTTGTGGCCACAGCATGTAGCCCTTTATCTATCAAAGCTACTTCATGCAGGCAGGACTCGTTAACCAATAGCGAGTTATGATTATTAAAAACAAACATCCAAACATTTCAATCCCCCCTTAATTTTTTAGGAGTAAGAGTCTTTATGACCAAATCCGAAGATTGTCAGTGTATCTATATCATCTGCTGTGTAACCAATTATTAGACAACTAACTCGGAACATTTTTTCAAACTATTTTATGGACCTGAGCGAGCACGCGCGCGCGGGATAGGAGAAGTATTGCTCTATTTTTTGCGATGCTGATCGTTTTAATACCTCAAAAATGAACCAAAAATCAAACAATTTGCTACCTTTTAAGCTAGCATGTTATGAAATATACGATAATGGATACGATCCATTAAATACCATTCGGGAGTTCTGGTCCCAACATACCATTAACGACTGCCAGGAAAGCCTATGGGCACTCTTCGAGAACTATAGAAAGTGTGCAGCTCAGGAAGATGCTGCCGATGTGAAGCAGATGAATGATTTCTTGATGAAAGTGTGCCGTGTGCTGATGGCTTATTTTCTGGTGCACTTTCGTAAGATCGGTATCGATGCGGTGCCATTTGCCTTTGCGCAAACTGCCGACGTCATTATGGCCGACCTGGAAGCCAAACAAAGGATCCACAGTTTCTTTAATAGAATTGCTGAATAATACCTAATCCATAAGCAGATGATAAAAAGATCTAATCTATCCACTGCCTTATTGGATAAGGTAGTGAATATTCCAGTTATACAGATTACACTACTTGTAATCTTGTTCGTACTAGTTTCTATGTTTAGTTTATCGGCTCAGACGCCCCGCAAGGACAGCGGGGCCGATGGGCTTTTAACAGTGTCTGGTACAGTGGTATCCGCTTCGGATGGCAAACCAATAGCAGCGGCATCCGTCAGCATAGCCGATGAAAAGGGGCGGGCATCCACCAAAAGTGATGGCTCCTTTACCATCGAAGTGAAAGCGAAGAAAGGTAAAATAGTATTCTCCCATTTGGGATATAACACACAGTCATTGAATTATACGGCAGGGGTATCAATCGAAATACAATTGATACCTATGGATAATAGACTGGATGAAACGGTCGTAATCGGTTATGGAACCACGACCCGAAGGCTTTCGACAGGTGCTGTAACCAAGGTGTCGGCCAGCCAAATTGCAAATCAGCCCATAGCTAACCCTTTAGAAGCACTGCGGGGTAAGGTGCCCGGTCTGCTTATTACGCAAAATAATGGCGGAAGCGGAGCGGGATTTAAGGTACAGCTGCGGGGGCAGAGTTCATTTAGCCAAGGTTCAGATCCCCTGTTTATTGTAGATGGCATACCGTTCTCGGCTGGAAATAATGATCTGAATCAGCTGGGCTCATCTTCGGGAAGTACCGAAGCTGGTAAAGGAATGAGCCCGCTCAATCTGATCAATCCCAGTGATATCGAATCTATTGAGGTACTAAAGGATGCTGATGCGACTGCAATATATGGAAGCAGGGGTGCTAATGGGGTTATCCTCATTACCACCAAAAAGGCTAAAAATAGAGGCCAGACCTTAGACTTCAATCTCTATAAAGGACTGCAGCGACCAAACCGTTCGATGAAAATGATGGGTACGGAAGAGTATCTGCAGATGAGGCGCGAAGCGTTTCGGCAGGATAATATGGATCCTACGGCGCAAAACGCACCCGATCTGATGCTTTGGGATACGCTTCGCCATACGGATTTTGAAAAATTGCTGATCGGAAATACGGCTAGCGTATTAGATGCCCAATTATCTTATGGACAGCGGTCTGAATTGAGCAATATCCTGTTCAGAGGAAGCTATAGAAATGAAGGCAACTTAATGTCAAAAGATCTCAATGCTGCCCGGTATGGCCTATTTACGAGCGGTGAAATCAGGTCTAAAGATCAAAAATTTACGCTCTCGGCAATTTCTGCCTTTACTGCTTCAAATAGTGATCTGAATGCAACGGATTTGTCTGCGTTTGTGAATACGATACCGACCTTAAAAATCTACAATGACAGCGGTCTCAATTGGGAGGAAGAAGGTGTCGACTATTATTCAATTGGCTATCCGGATTTAAATCCGCTGAAATTTAAGGAAGAAGGTTATAGTGCCACATTTCAGCATTTAAACAGCAGCCTTCAGATGAATTATATATTGCCCGAGGAAATCATACTCAAAGTAAATGGTGGATACAGCCTGATCAATGGGGATGAAAAAGCGCTGTTTCCCTCCAGATCCATTAATCCCTATTCAGGAATGCTGGCAAGCAGTCAGTTTGGCCATAAGAAATCGAGCAGCTGGATTGTAGAGCCCCAGCTGTCTAAAAACTTCAACTGGAGCGACTGGAAGGTGGCGCTGCTTCTTGGGGGTACTCTACAAGATTTATATACGGAATCTACTCGGATATACGGCATGGATTATCAGTCGGACATCCTACTGGAGAGTCTGGCAGCAGCGGGCTATCAATATGGCAATACCGATAAATCCCATTATCGGTATATGGGTGTTTATGGCCGGGGCACATTCAATTATCGGAACAGGTATATTGTCAATATCAGCGGCAGGAGGGATGGCTCTTCCCGATTCGCCCCGGAAGCAAGGTTCTCTAATTTCGGAGCGGTAGGCCTGGCTTGGCTACTCTCCGAAGAGCCATTTTTTAAGGTGGATAAGTCTATTCTCTCTTTTTCTAAGTTGAGGGCGAGCTATGGTGTCACTGGAAATGATCAAATCGGGGATTATAAGTATCTCGAGATTTGGCAACCGCAGTCAAACGGGACCTACCAAGGGGTGCCAACGATCAGGCCCGTGTCTCTTTTCAACCGGAATTATGCATGGGAACGGAATCGAAAGCTGGAAATAGGAGCTGATATGGGGTTTGCTAAAGACCGTTTTTTTCTTTCCATTGGATACTATCGCAATCAATCGGATAACCAGCTGATCAATTATACACTTCCTAATCAGACGGGATTTGCATCTATCTTAAGAAACCTGGATGCTGTTGTACTGAACCGTGGACTCGAAGCGACAATGGATGGTCAATTGGTAGCCAACAAGAATTTTTCATGGAAGACAAGTGTGAATTTCTCATTGAATCGCAATAAGCTGGTTGATTTTCCAGGATTATCGTCCTCGTCCTATAAAAACAGCTACATCATCGGCGATCCTTTAAATATCAGACGAACTTACCGATATCTTGGGGTAAATAGCGAGACGGGGCTTTACGAGATCGCGGATATCAATGGCGACCTACTCCTCAATCAGGAAGACAAGATCATGGTCACTGATCTAGACCCTAAATTTATGGGGGGATGGTATAATACTTTTAATTATGGCAATTTTTCGATCTATCTGGGAGTTGATTTTAGAAAGCAGAAAGGGATAAATTACCTGGGCAGCTTGGGGGCTGTGGTACCCGGCTATGGCTTGGTCAACCAGCCAAGGATTGCACTAGACAGGTGGCAGAAGCCCGGTGATATCGCTCCAATACAAAGATATACTGCGGGGGATACTGATGCGCTTACGGCTGCCTTCAATATGCGCCAGTCGGATGCGATCTATTCGGATGCTTCGTTCATCAGGCTGAGAAATGTGGCGATATACTACCAATTTCCGCAACCTATATTGAAGTGCTTAAGACTGACCAATCTGAAACTTTTTATGCAAGCGGAAAATGTCTACACATGGACCGGATATAAAGGTAGTGATCCCGAAACGCAAAATCTGATGGCTTTACCACCACTCCGTACCATCACAATGGGACTAAATATTAACTTATAAAACCAACGTAATCATGAAGAAAATAGCTGTATTGATGATGTTGCTGCTCTGCGGCTGTCAAAAATTTTTGGAGGTAGATAAATCGCCCAATATGATCGAAAATGAAGCCGTCTACAGCAACGAGGCAAATGCCTTGACAGCATTGAATGGAATTTATGTACAGATGCGTAATAGCAATCTATCGTTTGCCAATGGAGCGATGAGCATATATCTTGGACTGTATACAGATGAGTTGACCTATAGTTTGGCCAACGTAAATTATCAGCTTTTCTATGCCAATGCACTAACTGCGGACAATAGCGCTGTAAACTCGGTGTTTTGGAATGAACCGTATCATCTGATCTATCGGATCAATTCGATGTTGGAAGGTATTTCTAAATCGACCATGCTGGCAGAAAGCTTTAAAAATCAGGCTAGGGGGGAACTACTGTTCCTAAGGTCATTTATTTATTTCTATTTGACTCAGCTATTTGGCGATATACCCCTTGTGCTGAACACTGACTACGAGGAAAATCAGTATCTGCCTGCAAGTGATCAGAAAGATATTCTAAGGAGACTGCTCGATGACCTCGAGGATGCGTTTAGTGTAATCGGAACTGATTATCCCAGTGCCGGAAAGGCAAGGCCGAATAAGGATGTACTGGCAGCTTTTATGGCACGCGTATACTTGACGATGGGTAATTGGGACAAGGCGCTACAACGATCGGAGCAATTGATAAATGCCAAAAGATATCCTTTGTTACAGCACGATCTCAAGCAGGCATTTGCTATTGGCGCACCAGAAACAATTTGGGAGATAGCCAGTAAAAACGAGTCTGCCAACTCCTCAGAAGGAATAAACTTTGTCCCGGCTAGACCAACAGCGGCGCCCACTTTTACGCTCTCAGAGCGAATCTTAAGCTTATTTGACGCAGAGGACTGTAGACTGAGGGATTGGTTGGGGGCTAACATAATAGCCGGTGTAAGCTATTATTACCCCAATAAGTATAAAAACAGAAGTACGACAGCTCCAGTTACGGAGTACAATGTTGTATTGCGCATGCCTGAGCAGTACCTGATCGCAGCTGAAGCCTGCTTGCAATTGGGTGATGCGGGGAGGGCAATCGGTTATATCAATAAAATTCGGGAACGTGCCGGCATTGCCCCCCTCGCTGCATCCATCAATGTTGAAGCACTTCATCTCGAACTTTCGGATGAAAGGGAACGGGAGTTATTTGCTGAGTGGGGACACCGCTGGTTGGATCTCAAAAGAAACAAGCTACTGGATGTGACTTTGTCTCCGATAAAGCCAAACTGGAAAAAGGATGCAGCTTTGTTCCCTATTCCGGTAAATCAACTGAATACAAATACTAGTCTTAAACAGAATCCGGGGTATTAAAAATTAAAATTATGAAAATCAAATTAGCGCTTTTAACAATACTAAACTTATTCGTCCTTTTGGGCAAGGGGCAGGAACTAAAAATCGGTGATCACCTGCCAACGACGATATTCAAAGAGGTCTGGAACCACAGCAGTGATCAGGTCGATCTGAGAGACTACCGCGGAAAATATGTTATTCTCGATTTTTGGGGAACACGCTGTGCGCCCTGTCTGGAAGGCTTTATATTTGTACAGGAAATACAAGATGCATTTCAAGACGATATCCAGTTTTTAGCGGTCAACAAAGGATTGGATGTGGATTCGGTAGACCGGTTTTTTAAACAGAGAAAGCATATTACCACAGCCAAAATCCCCTACATTACAAACGATACATTGCTGAATCGCTATTTCCCGCATCAAGGAATGCCTTTTTATGTAATTTTGGATAAAGAGGGTAAGGTAGTAAAGACAGTAGATCGTCTTAATAAAGATAAAGGTACTTTTGAGAAATTGCTTCGCAATGATCTGTCCGGCTTTGAGAGAGAAGTAAAGAAAAACTATATCCCTACCTTATTTGAAAGTAAATGGGACAGTCTGCCGATATTCTCATCCTATATCTTTAATAATACGATTTCGAGCGGCGCTCGGATTGTCATTAAAAATATGCATGGTAAGGAGTTTTCGGAAACGGGTACAATCTCCTTTTTATACCAGCGAGCATATGAAAATTACTATCCCACAGTGGACGTATTTCTTCCTGGGCGACTAATATTGGAAGTAAGTGCTCAAAGCAAATATTTCAAGCCCGAAAACTTAACGAATATTAATGATGCCAAATGGGTAGACAAGAATATTTATACCTATGTATCTCGTATGCCCCATTCAGATATAAGGGATCCAAAGCAGTTGATGCGTGAAGATCTGGAACGTTATTTTGGACTCAAAGTTTCTGTTGAGAAAAGGTTAGTTCCGCATTTGGTCTTGAGAAGGAATGAACGACAGTTTCAGTTAAAGACTAGGGGAGGGAAATCAGAAAACTCTTTTATGATGACGGAAACTCGTTCGGCAACATTATCGGAATGGCGGAAACTTGTCAATCAGCCATTTGCTTCACTTTCGGATTATTTTAAGACAATCTCGGAATATAAGTTTAAGACACCCTTCCTTGACTTAACAGGAATCAAAGATTATATTGATTTTAAAATAAAGGGTAACGTATTGGACAATATTAGTATTGCTGATATGCAATCAGTATTGGAACCTGCTGGATTAGCTTTGACAGAAGAGATGGTGGAAATCGATGTTCTGATATTAAAAGAATAATTATTAAAAGTTACAACAACAGGAAGGTGTTTTTCCTTCCTGTTGTTATTGTAGATCTTTAATGGCTTTCTAAGATCCTGTTTGCATCTGTTGGTGTACCGATATTCGTCCCTACTGGAAGACTGGGATTGGTCGATCCGTACAAACAGATTGGTTCGTTTGGATCGTCTTTACAGTCCTGAGCGTTGACGACATTATCTTTGGTATCATGAAAAGCTGCTGCACTCGACGTTTGGTTTGTTGCCGGATTGACAGGGTACCAATACATACTAGCCTGTTTGACTTCAGGTTTGCTTTTTTCCGTACCTTCGGATGTGAGCGACCAAGCTGACAATCCGATTATCATCGCCATACCTAGTACAGCTACGATATTTTTTTTGATGTTGTGAATTAGGTTCATAACCTTAATTTTTAAAATTGATTTATTCGTTATCTTTTGCTATCTGTTCTGACCGATTTTTCTGTGCGTTGCCGTCGGTAGGGAAGCTAGCTTCATACTTATCTTTTGGCAGACTCGCCCTTCCTTCTGACAACCTGGCATCAGAATTCCGCTGTTGTGTTTTGTGTTATTATTTAGCTAATGCTTATGCCGTATTACAGTAATTTTTAAATCTGTTTCTAAGGGCCGTTTACTATTTCAATCAGCTGTTTTATTATTTTAAGCCCGCGTTTTATTATTTACTATCTGGCTTTTATTATTTCTTCGTTTTTATTCCGCTAACTTTTTCGTCGTTAACTTATACCAAAGTTCGCGAGTAAAACGCAGTCGGACTTGACCGAATCTGGAGTCGGGTATATACAGGTTTGAAATAATGATAGGGTGTAGCAATAAAAAATCCCCTAGGTAAGGGGATGATAGGGCTAAGCTTTCAGAGGAATTGTGGTTGCTTCCCGGATAATCTCATCCATGAATAAAAGACATTCCCTTTCGCTTCCAAAAGTTGGAGAAATTTTACGATCTACACGATAAAGAACATGATCACGTATCTTGGCTTCGTCAAAAGAGGAACAGATAATTACATACTTATTTGTCAGGTCAATCTTAGAAAGAAGATGATTCACTTCAAAATAATCACCTCCACTGGTCAAGATCAGTATCTCGGCTTTAGCCGCGGACAATTCCAACGTTTCTTCACGAATTTCTATTAAACGTGGGTGTTTGGGGAGGGTGGCCACAATATTCACTTTTGATAGATTAAAGATCTGCCATATCATATAGCTATAGCTCTTTTTAATTGGTAATGGCTGCCGTGGTGAATCTACCTTTTTCGCATTAGACAAAAGGTAATAAAGCATATGCAGTGGATGATAAATGTCATCGATAGCATTTGCTGCCTTGAGTAGATCTTCATCAAGCTGATAATTTTCAGGAAAATAGGATGCCGCTGTTTTGATAAAAATATTCAAGGGACCATATTTCCGAGCGTTATATTTAACACAGACTTTTCTCGAAATAATCGTTTTCTCGTCAAGTGGTTCCGTTTCAAAAAATTTTCTGAGAGCTTTAGCAAATCCCAGAACTCTTTGAATTAATTCTTTCATGATTGTAGATTACAATTACTAATTTAATAATAAAGATTTATAAATAATTATTGGTTATTACGTCTAAAAAATTCAGTAGGTGATATTCCTGTCCGTTTTTTAAAAAAACGAGTAAAACTACTGGGAGCCGAGTAGCCCAGTTCATAAGCGACAGCATCGGTATGCATACCATCTACAATATACTTCTTGGCGAGATCAAGCATAAAATTTATTTTCAATTCATGGGGACTTTGGCCATAATAGCTGTGGATAAGAAGATGCAGATAGTCCTTACTGATATTGAGTCGCATAGCAATGTCACTCAGTTTGAAGTCCTGCCCGTACTCAGCTACAGCCTGTTTAATGGATGCATAGGCCTCTTTGGATTTTAAATGCGATTCAGAAATTTTGTCGTATTCCTCAAAGATCTTTTCCTTCGAAAGCTTGATCAGTTTTTTGATACCCCAGAGGATATTGACTTCACTGTCGAGGTCGCCTATTTTAAGATTGCTTAAAATGGTTTTGATCAGTAAGCACGTGCGATTGCCAACTTTAAAGTCTATACTGCTGCTACTCCGATCGGATCCATTACGAAAGTCGGCAATCAATTCATATAAATAAGGAAATGGCTTCTCATTGCCATCCCGGAATATTGATCCCCGAAAGTAAAAATTAAATACGAAGTGCCGGCCGGATGGTACGCATAGCTCATATTCTCCCTCGGGTAGATAAAAAAATCGCCCCCGTTGCGGTGCAATGGCTTGATCGATATGCGTTTTTTTGTCCGAAAGGACAATACCTTGTTCGCCCTCTGGGAGATAGAGCATATGTATGTCGTTTCCTTTGATCTCTATAGGGATCCGCTCCGTAGCCTTAAGGTCAAAATCCAAACAGTTGATAAAGCCCACAAGACCGTCAAACTGCTGGTGAAGTATATGGCCGACGTTATTGCGATAGGCTATTGGAGGTGCAGCCGCAAGCTCTAAATGTGGAATAAAATCCCGGGGTATGTCATCGACTTTTTGGAAGCGCTGACTTAGTTTAAAATGTGTATTCTCTTTCATAATAAGGTGGTTTAGGTAAATATTGGCGATTTTGGAAGGTAAAGGAAGGAGCAGGGCTATCGGAACTGCTCCATACCTGTAACTATGTACCGTAACTGATCCTAATCATAAGCGGTATCCGTAAAGTTTTTCCATTAGCGCTATCATTCAGGTCCTGCCAGTCTTCAAGACCAAATACTTGGGTTTCCTTGCGGTCAGGAATATCTTCTCCTGGGGCTTCTTTCGTAAAATTGACGATGTAGCCCGCTTGATAGTTGTTGGCTATTGCGATTGCAATTTTCTGCTTAAAATCTGGATCCATCGTCTCAATCTGCTGTTGCTGTCTCATGGTCAAGGCAAACCATTGATTCATCCAGGCATCAAAATCTATTCTGATCAGACTGAGCACAGTGGATTGCTCTAAGGCTGTTAACGTCATAAATTCCGTCTGTGCGTTATCGACGCCAGTTTGTGTAAAAGGTTGTTTAATCATAATTATTTTTCGTTTTGATAACTCAAATTTGACTAATTAATTACGCTTAAACACTGCGATTCCACCTTAAAAAGCTTAAGGGGCGGGATTAGTGCGTTTAGAACGCCGTTTTTGGGCTAAGGTAAAAAAACAGAAACGTTGGCGTAGATTTATTGATTGTCATTAAAAAATAACACCGACTTAATAATTAAGAAAATTGTAAAAATAATATAGAAATTGGGGAGAATAATTACAAATTAATTAGATTTAACTTGCTTAACCGATTAGAATTTGACGAAAAGTAACATTTATGAAGTTGTTGAAAGAGAAAATTACGCTGTTCATTACGCATCTATGCCTTAATTGGCTCATTTATGTTTTTATAATCATTTTTCCTTTCCTGTACAATAGGATTTCGATCAAGGAATACTTTTGGATAAATGGATCCATCTTTGATGAAAAATTTGGAATACGCTATTTCCTCACAGTCGCCTTAATGGCCTTTTTAGCCATACTTTTCTACAAGATCGAAAAGAATGGCCGTTACCGTGGTCGAGACGCACAATATACATGGAAACGGAGCTGGTGGAAAATTCTCTATTTCTTTGGTCCTTTATCTTTTGGTCTAACCATTTTCATTGCCTTTACAATTGGCCTTTATTTTGAATTTGACCACAAGAAGGTGTTTTCCTTACATCTATCGAGGCATTATATGTTTTTTATCTTTATGTCTATTGTATATGCCTTTTGGTTTGAACGGCTTGCAGACAAGCGCAGGAGAAAGTCAGATAGTACTAAGGCACTTGTGCTACACGCTGATCAGGCAGATCCACAATTACACTGGATGCATGGGATCAATACGGTCATCGATTTCTATGCACGTGACACCAAAGATTTTGTGAAAACAGAGCTGGCCAATATATTCATGCGGCTCGAACAAAATATGCGGTCGCCTTCGGCAGACAGTGAGCGATTTGTGATTGTCGATACAGCTAATGCACCACTGGAATTGGCTTATTTCTTATTTTATCTTAAACGCTCGATAACGGCGGCCGCACAACGCAATGAACGTGGGTACTTTAAGCTACACGCGATCGTATTTATCCGCTCTCATGCCAAAGGCCAGGCTTTTGTCATATTGACTGATGGATCGGAAGTACAGGCTAATGGAATTATGGAATATCTCAAGAAACATGACCTACGACATTATTTCCCCAAGATCAGTAAGACTATTTCGGTCAATCTACTACACGTCAACCTTTCTTACCCAAAAAATGGACAATTGGTGGAGCTGCAGGGGCAGACAAAACTGGCCATGTATGCAAATATGAAAGATAATGAAATTGTAAAAATCGGGAGTATAGGCCCCCGGATAAAAGATTATGTAGGCGATTTTTGGAAAAATAAGGAACACTTGCCACACGAGGTTTGGGATACTTATGTGGTAATAGACTGACAGTTGTCCCGATTATAAACCAGACTTACTGAAATGGGCGACGCTAAGAATATCGCATGCCCATTTGGGATTTCGGCGGTATGTCGTCTCCTAAAGAACCAATGTATGTTTTTTTCTAATGGACGTCCTTCATGCCAAGGATCCAGCTACCGCTTTGCCTCCACGACAGTTAACTCTCCTAATACTCGATTTGTTTATTCGTTTAAAAAATTTTCAATGACGCCGGTTGTCACTGATCTATATCATCAAAAGCTTGACCGTATTCTAGAGCTCCTGCAGGATCAGCATTATTCCGAACTCAACAAGATCATGGGTACGATGACAATCACCGAAGTCGCATCTTATCTCTGCAAAAGTGTGCGTACCGTCGAACGGCGTATCGCGAAAGGTCTACTCAAAGCTGCCCGCAAGGAGGGCAATGCGGATCTATTCCTAAAAAAAGACGTGGTACAACTCTATATCAACGAATATAAACGGTGGCCTAGGCAGATGCCTTAGCTTCGGATGGTATGCGGACCTGCTTCGGAAAGCCTGCGGGGCGGACCGATGATTAGGACCATGCTGGCCAAGCCTTGACCAAGCATTCTCTGGTCAGACACTGGTAAAGGTTTGGTCAGCGTCTGTCTATGATCTATTGCTCATCCGAAGCAGGTAGCAACCTGATCCGAAACAAGGGCCGAGCTTGCACTTATCGGCCATTTTTTTTTACTCGTTCTCCGACAGCCCTCCGACAAAAATGGGGATGCCTCCGACAAGTCTCCGTCGACCTACTTTCGGCCCTTGACAAGTGGGGGATGGAGATAGTATGTTTGTCGAAGTAAAGCAATACATACCGGTATGAGTGAATGTTTTATGATTTTTTAACTTACTTAAAAAAAACAAAATGGCAACAATCAAAAATGGTGTAATCGGCAAAGCAAGTGGTAAAGTGGGCGCGGTGATAGCCTCGTCCTGGAAATCTATCAATTACCTCAAAGGTCTGCCTAAAAAGCGTACGAAAGGGATGTCCGAAGAGCAGCTGATCCAACAGGAGCGTTTCCTGACAATTTCCAAATTCCTGATGCCGATCACCCCAATCTTAAAGGTCGGATTTGGGCTCTCCAAAACGGAAACCATGGCACCCACCAATGTAGCGATGCAGCTCAATATCGGACAGGCAATAACGGGTGTCTATCCAAATTTCGCATTGGATTACAGTAAAATCGAAATCAGTACAGGCTCGTACCTGAACGGTGGAGCCATGGCCGCAACTGTAGCGGGAGGAATACTTTCCGTTGACTGGGATACCACGCTCAACAGCCTTTACAAGACCAAGGCCGATGATCAGGTCATCATCCTGATCTACCAGCCTGAAAAGGACGAGTTTATGACGGCGCCAACACCGCCGACACGTGCCGACGGTACCATTGACATCGAAATTCCGTCCCATCTGCTGGGTGGCAAAGGCCATATCTGGATCTTCTTTACGGACCGCAAAGCGACTAAAATATCCAAAAGTAGCTATCTGGGCGAACTGGACCTGGCCTAACCGCTAGGGGATTAATTGGACAGGAGGAGTTATGCACTCCTCCTGATTTTTGAATACAAAACGATAAAAGATATGCGAGTGATTTCTGAGTTTAAAAAGCAGGATAAAGATCCGACACGTCGGCAGGCGGTACAGGAGCGTTTTCGGCTGGCACGCAGATTTTTAAATCCGCTTTACCCACTGATCCTGAAAGGTTACGGCAACAGTAAGTGTTCGGTGCAGGAAGCTTTTGGTCGGGCAATGTCACATACCCTGACCAATGTGATCAAAGGCGAATTCCCGGACTTTAGGATAGAGCCCTCGCTTGCCAAGATCAGCAATGGTATGTTGTCTCCATTGGCGGTGAATAACTGTGCACGGATAGTCAATAAAGTCCTATTGACATGGGACGCCTCCGAATCAAATATCAAGGACTATAACCAATGGGACGATCAGGTCATCCTCTGTGCATATGATATCACCAGCGCGCAAGCAGCCATCAATGAGCAGCCGGTTCTCCGACAGGATACCCAAATGGCAATCGATCTGCCATCCATCCTGCATGGAAAGCCAGTGCACCTCTACCTGTTCCTACATGACCGTGAAGAAAAGCTGTATTCCAGGAGTCAATACCTCGGTCTTTTATAATAAAACCAATAGCATGAAATCAGTAATAAAAGTAATGCGTATCAAACAGGGTAAACACAGCACATTATCAGAGATATATGTCAACAACCAATTTGTCTGTTATGGCCTCGAAAATATTCCACGGCCGGTAAAAATAAGAGGCGAGACGGCTATCCCGGCAGGACGTTATTCCTTAGGCTTTAATCGTGAGGGCGGGATGAACGGCCGTTACTACGACGATTACCCAAAGCTACATCGTGGTATGCTTGAAATACTTGATATACCGAATTTTAGGTACGTCTACTTCCATAAAGGCAATAGTTATAAGCAGACCGCTGGCTGTGTACTTGTAGGTTCCCAGTACGTATTGGAGGATGGCGATTATAGTCTGTTGGCTTCGGGGGTTGCTTACAAAAAATTGTATTCGCTGGTAACCGAACAGATGGCGCAGGGGCCTGTCGAAGTACAGGTGGGCTGAGCGGAGCTTGCTGCCGGATAATTGATCATTCTTAAAAAAATAATCATGAAAAAGATCTTGAACAGAATAGGTCAGGTGCTACAGCTCGTAATGGCTGCGCCTGTCAAACTACCGGGCAAGGTGGGTAATGTGTTGAAATATGTGGCTATTGGATTGGGGATTCTGGAGACGGTATTGGATGAGGAGGAGCCGCCACCGGAAGTATCGGACAGTTCCCAAAAAATGGGCAAGTTGGAAAGGAGCGGTGACAATGAAGCTGAATGATATCCGCATCTCGGCAATAGGTGGCACCATCTGTTCCATCTGGGCCAGTATCTCACTAGGCGATGTACTGCAAACAGTCCTGACAGCTGCTCTGGGTACGCTGGTCAGTTTAGCGACAAGCAGGCTACTGGCGAAATTAGGTAAACGAAATAAATGAGTAGAGCAAATCATGCGCACGCTTTCGTGCGCATGATTTTGTTGTGATGCTTGAAGATTGGCCCATTTCCTTTCTTTTATTCAAATATTCAAGATCAACTTTTAATAAATGGAGTTAAATTTACCCTATTGTCCTGTTTGCTTTCTATCGTATCAGACCTTAGCAAGAGTATATGTTTCATCAATAAATTCTAGCGTGAGAGGAAGATATCTAAAGCCAGATCCATTGGGAAAAAGGGTTCGTCTCGCCGGTAACGATTGCGTAAATAAGTTTAGCAGTTTGTAGGATAAATACTTAATTTCAAAATGCAATCGGTTGCACGACCGCGAAGGGAAATAATAAAATTATAAACTTTAAAACCTTATGAGACCAAAAATTGAATGGGAGAGTAGGATCCTACTGCCTACTGCCCTAAGCGTGATGCTTGTTTTGTGCGCGCCCAACGCATGGGGACAGGAACAAAGTGTCAAAGGGACAGTGAAAGATTCCCAGGGGAAGCCGCTGTCTGGAGCGACAATTCGCTCGGTGGGCAACAACTCCATATCGACATCATCAGATGTCAATGGAAGTTTTTCACTCAAACTACCCAAAGAGGTCAAACAACTGTCTGTCACCTATCTGGGGGCAGATGCCCAGAATGTGACGATCGTGCCTGGACAAGCACTCTCGATCGTCCTCCAGTCCAATGATTCACAACTCGATGAAGTCGTCGTCGTAGGCTACGGTACGGTTAAGAAACGTGACCTCACGGGCTCTGTTGTTTCGGTCAAGGGTGACGAAATTGCCAAAGTACCATCGGCAAATATGCTGGAGGCAGTCCAGGGCAAAGTCTCGGGGATGGATGTGACCCGCAGCAGCGGATCGGCATCCTCAGGGGTCAATATCACGATTCGGGGCAATCGCTCCATAACGGCTCAAAATGGCCCTTTGTATATTGTGGATGGGATCCAGTACAGCAATATTCAGGATATAAACCCAAATGATGTAGAATCTATGGAGGTACTGAAAGACGCTTCCTCGACCGCCATATATGGTTCGAGAGGTGCCAATGGTGTGATCATCATCACGACAAAAAAAGGTAAGACCGGAGCAGCACAAATTTCTTTCAACGCATATGCCGGTATATCCAAGGTAGCGCGCTATCCGAAGGTCATGAATTTGGACCAATGGGTGAAGTTACGCCGCGAAGCATACCGCACCACAGGTAAATGGAACAGCGAATCGGATGATGCTGCCATCTTTAATACTGCCGAGCTCGATGCGATAAAAAATAACGAATACACCGACTACTTCGATCTTTTGGTCAAGGATGGATTTCAACAAAATTATCAGGTCGGCATCAATGCCGGGACTGAGAAAACGAAGGTCTACTTTTCTGGCGACTTTTTAAATGAAAGGGGAATCTTCGAACAGGATCGTTCAAACCGATTTGGTGGCCGGCTGAATATTGATCAAGAACTAGGTACCTACTTTAGGGCGGGGATGCAGTCGCAGGTGACACATTACAAAATTCAGGCGGCCCGCGACCCTTTAAATCAGGCCAATAAGATCAGCCCGTTGGGAAAAATCTATAACGATGACGGCAGCTTGATCCTCTATCCATTAAATGGCTCGGCCATAAATCCGCTCGCCGACCTCGAGCCGAATGCGTATGATGCGCAAAATATCGTCACGCGTACCCTCATCAATGGTTATCTCGAACTAAAGCCCTGGAAAGGATTTTCGGGTAAATCAACTATTGGGGTAACACTGAATAATAACCGCGAAGGTTCTTTTGCCGGAATGTACACCATTGACCGTAATGGATCGGCGTCCAAGGCCACTTATGGAACCGAAAATAGCCATTTAGTCAATTGGGAAAATGTATTGTCGTATCAAAACTCGTTTGGCGATCATAATTTGACGGTCACAGCGGTCAATAGCATCCTCTGGAATAGATCTGACCATATCAACGCATCAGGTGAAGGCCTTATCCTGGATAGTCAGCTTTTCTATGCGTTGGGTAATGCGTCGAAAAACCTGGCCACTACCACGGGATATAGCATGAATAACTTACTTTCTTTTGCTGGACGGGTCAACTATAGCTATAAAGGGAAATACCTGCTCACAGCCACGGGGCGCTCTGACGGATCGTCCATATTGGCCAAGGGGAGTAAATGGGCCTTCTTCCCATCTATTGCTGCTGGATGGCGCATCGTGGATGAATCGTTTATGAAGAACCAGACCTGGTTTAGCGAACTAAAAGCCAGATTGAGCTGGGGTAGAGCAGGTAACTATGCTGTTTCGCCTTATTCGACACAGAGCAACTTAAGCCGGGTCGCTTTTGCCTACGACGATGGCGCTGCGACGGGATACACCTTTGCGCCCCAGATCGGAAACGCCAATCTGGGCTGGGAGATCACCGCGACGACAAACGCGGGACTGGATTTCGGCATCATGAAAGGACGTATCTCCGGTACCATCGATTATTATGACTCCAAAACTTCAAAATTATTGCTCGAACGAGGACTTCCGCCTTCAACAGGCGTGAGCAACGTGATTCAGAATATCGGCAAAACCCGAAACCGGGGCTTCGAGATTGCGCTGAATGCCGATATCGTGCAGGACGCATCTTTTAAATGGAATACCTCCATCTCCTATACACGTAACAAGGAGGAGATCGTCGAACTGGTTACCAATGCCAATGATATCGGAAATGGCTGGTTTATCGGTCAGCCAACGACGGTATTCTATGATTACGATAAACTGGGTATCTGGCAGCTGGGCCAGGAGGCCGAGGCTGCTAAGTTTAATCAGAAACCAGGCGATATCCGTGTAAGGGACGTTAATGGTGACGGAAAGATAGATGCGAGCAACGACCGCGTTATCATAGGTACGCCAAGACCAAAATGGTTCGGCTCCTGGGACAATAACTTTAGCTATAAGGGCTTTGATCTTAATATATTGCTGTTTGCACGATGGGGCCAAACACTACAGCCTAATTTTTTGCGGCGCTATGATCCGCAGGGATTAGGGCAAAGTACAGCTATCATCGACTATTGGACTCCGGAAAATCCGACTAATGCCAATCCTAGGCCAAACTCAGGCCTCTCACTCGCCAGTACGCTATACTCCAGTTCGCTAGGGTATGTAGACGGTTCATACCTCCGGATCAGGAATATATCGCTGGGCTATAATTTTCCGCAGTCCATATTAAAAGATGGCTTTATCAAAAAATTGAGGGTATATGGTACGGCCAAGAATCCATTTACCTGGACAAAATCGGATCTGCTGAACTCATATGACCCTGAAAGGGGTGGATCTGAAAATTTCCCGATGACAAAATTGTTTGTTTTCGGTGTGAATGTTGGATTTTAATTGCTACAAAAAATGAAAAGAACTATCAAAAATATTGTCATGGCTTCAGTGGTGGCGCTGGCATCATCAGGCTGTTCAAAAATCCTGGATGAATACAATCCGAGTGGGCTGACCTCAGAATCTGTTTTCGCGACGCCAGAGGGCTTTGAGTCGCTGGTAAATGCTGCCTATGCCTATCAACGCTGGTGGTATGGCAAGGAAGAGGGATACAGCTTATCGGAGATGGGTACGGACCTGTGGATGAGCGGGGCAGGCGACACCTTTCCCGATCTGATGAAATATATTAATCTTCAGGGTAATAATGCAGCCCTGGAGGCCGAATGGAAAGCATTGTATTCGGCAGTCAATGTCTGCAATGCTGGTATTGGCCGTATTGACGCTGCCGGTCTAGCGCCGGACACCAAGACTATCCGACTGGCAGAACTGCGTTTTCTACGGGCATTTTACAATTGGCATATCCTGCAGACCTGGGGCGGCGTGCACCTGAGCACGACAGAAACAAATGGCATTATCACGACGGCCAATAAAACAGCTCCGGAAGAGTTTTATGCGCTCATTGAGGCTGATCTGCTGGCCGCAATCAAAGACCTGCCCAAAACCACCCAAGACTATGGCCGCGTAACCAATCCTGCTGCACGGGCATTTTTGTCCCGCGTATACCTGTCTCACGGAAAATATAAGGAGGCCAATGATTATGCGCTCTCGGTGATCAATGGGAACTTTGGCTTTGAACTGCTCAAAAACTATGCAGACCTCTGGAATATGAGCAACTTGAAAAACAGAGAAGTCGTATACGCGGTCAACTATTCGACCGACCTGGCGTTAAATGACAAAAGCGATGAAATATTGAATCCCCTCGGCCATAACCGGGGCAGCAACAACGGGCACCTGCTATTTCTCATGAAATACGATACGGAGACGGGCATGCAGCGTGACCTGGGAAATGGCCGGCCATTCAACCGGTATATGCCAACACGTTTTCTACTGGATCTGTATCCCGAAGGGGATAGCCGATACGCAGCATCGTTTAAAGAGGTATTCTATTCGAATAACCCGACGGCAACCGTCAAACTGGGCGATACCGCCGTGTATGCTACGCGCCGCATAGTAAACAATGTGGGCAAAGCCTATAAGGTATACGACCGAAACTATATTTATGCCAGCGACGGCAAGGTAAAAGACCAACTGCGGTATCCGACACTGAGCAAATTTTTGGATCCGACGCGCCCCTCGTCCAATGAAGCACAGAGTGCGCGGGATGTGTTTGTTATCCGCTTTGCGGAGCTCTATCTCAATGCGGCCGAAGCGCAGTTGCATCTGGGCAATAGGGATTCGGCCGCACACTGGGTCAACATTATCCGTGCCCGTGCAGCACAATCTGGTAAGGAAGAGGATATGAAAGTCACACCGGCGCAGATGACGCTGGACTTTGTCCTGGATGAAAGGGCAAGGGAGTTTGCCGGCGAACAGATCCGCTGGTTTGACCTCAAACGTACCGGAAAATTGCTTGAACGCGTGAAAGCACACAACCCCGATATCGCAAACTATATACAGGATTACCATCAGGTAAGGCCGATACCGCAAGCGCAGCTGGATGCCATCACCAATAAAGACGAGTTTACACAAAACCAGGGTTATCAATAACAACAACAGAAAGAGGGTTTATCCAAGTGGATAGACCCTTTTTCTGTTTCATAGACACTAGGTCGGGAGTTATTCTATTTGGACATGGCTGATCTTTTACTTTCTATCCGTTAGCCGAAAAAAATCTTTTTTTCTATAACATGATGATGAATTTTCTGAATATTGTATTGTTTAGTATCAATATTTCTATAAATTTTATCGTTTTTTGCCAACTATGTTGATAATTGCTTGGTTAAAGTTTAATATTGTTGAAAATATTATTGCCAACTATTATCAGGATTATGTTCTCTAAATTGTTTATTTATGAATAGAAAAATGAAAACAGTAGCTTTTCTATCGCTATTGTTTATAACGACCGGTATTCAGGCGCAAGTCGGAAAATATCAGTGGAAAGAAACCTCAGAGGGAGGCTATACCTATAAATACGTGACCAACGACCCGGTCCAAACGCGGTTTTACAAATTGAAAAACGGATTGACTGTTATTTTAAGCCCAAATAACAAGCAACCTCGCATACAGGCTTATATTGCAACTAAAGCTGGTAGCAAAACAGATCCAAAAGATCATACCGGACTGGCACATTACCTGGAGCATATGCTCTTTAAAGGAACAGACAAGTTTGGTAGTTTGGACTGGTCCAAGGAAAAACCGCTGCTGGACGAGGTCGACAATCTTTACGAGAAATACAACCATAGTACAGATGCTAATGAACGCACTGCTATCTATAAAGAAATCGACCGTGTATCGGGGGAAGCATCAAAATATGCTATTCCGAATGAATATGATAAACTGATGAGCAGCATGGGCTCCAAGGGTACAAATGCGTTCACCTCATTTGAGCAAACGGTCTACGTCGAAGATATCCCTAGCAATGTGATCGATAAATATCTGACCGTACAAGCGGAGCGATTCCGCAATCCCATCCTCCGTTTATTCCATACAGAGCTTGAATCAGTCTACGAAGAAAAAAATATAAGTTTAGACAACGATAATAGAAAATCGATCGAAGCTATTTTTGCGGCCATGTTTCCCAATAATAACTACGGTAAGCAAACCGTTTTGGGATCTGTAGAGCATCTTAAAAATCCATCGCTCAAAGCAATCCGTGAATATTACAACACCTATTATGTTCCGAATAATATGGGCGTGATTATGTCGGGTGATTTTAATCCTACCGATGTGATTAAACGCATAGACAGGGCTTTTTCGGGTATGAAATCCAAACCCGTACCAGCATATACCTTTGAGCAAGAGCAGCCCATTACAAATCCGATTTCAAGGACTGTCAAGGGCCCTGCTTCGGAATATGTCTTAATGGGTTTTCGTTTCCCGGGGGCCGCACATCCAGATGCGCAGATCCTCAATCTAATGGCTAATGTACTGACCAATGGATCTGCCGGCTTGATCGACCTGGACCTTGTTAAGTCTCAGAAATTATTGGGAGCAGGTGCATTTCCTTATATTCTAAAAGATTATTCGATGCTTATTCTTCAGGGTAACCCGGGCACTGGCCAGAGCCTGGAAGACGTCAAAAAACTGTTGTTGGCTGAACTGGAGAAATTGAAAAAAGGAGATTTCTCCGCAGACCTGTTGACATCTATCATCAATAATGAAAGAAAAGCACAGATCAAACTCTTCGAAAACTACTCCAGTACCGCAGAACAGCTTATGTCGGGCTTTAACGCGGAGTTGGATTGGGCAAAAGAGTTGGCTTATACGGACCGCTTAGCTAAGATTACAAAAGAAGATATTGTTCGCTTTGCCAATAAATACATTTCTGACGTCAATTATGTGACGGTCTTCAAGGAAAAAGGTCAGGATGCTAATGTAGATAAAGTAGTCAAGCCAGCCATTACGCCTATTACGGTCAATCGGAATGTAGAGTCTGCATTTTTGAAACAGATTAATGCAATGCCAGAGCAGAGTATCAGCCCAAAATGGATAGATTTTGATCAGGAGATTTCCAAATCAAAGTTGAAGGATTTGGATGTATTAGCTGTTCAAAACAAAGATAACGAACTGTTCTCCCTGACTTATCATTATGATTTTGGTAGCTGGGACAATAAGTTACTGGGCTTGGCCGTCGGATACCTGGAATTTTTAGGTACAAAGAATAGGAGCAGTGAAGAGTTTAGCAAAGCATTCTATAAGCTGGCGTCAGACTTTTCAGTTTCTTCCGGAAATGAAGAAAGCAGTGTTTCTATTTCCGGTTTGGGCAGTAATTTTAAGGAGTCAGTCGGTCTGCTGCAAGATCTGATGCATAATTGTATAGCGGATGAGCAGGCATTTACAGCATTCATTGACCGTATTAAAAAATCCCGCGCCAATGCCAAGGAGAATAAAGCTTCTATTATGGAGGGGCTAAAAGCATATGCTCGTTATGGGGCCAAAAACCCGTTTAATTACACCTATACGGATCAAGAATTGGATGGATTGAAAGCTTCGGACCTCGTAGCGGTATTGCATAAGTTAGCGAATGCGAAACACCGTATTCTCTATTATGGACCGCAGACTGTAAATGAGTTGGTGAAAAATCTGACACCGCTAAAAAACAATAACACGGCCTATGCAACAATAGAAAAGGGTGTAAAATTTACAGAAAAGCCGACCGACGAGAGCAAAGTCTTTTTTGCTCAGTATGGCATGAAGCAGGTTGAAGTATTCTGGATCAGAAATTCAGGGTTATTTGATAAAAACCAACTTCCGACGGTTACTTTTTTCAATGGATACTTTGGAGGCGGTATGGGCAGTATTGTTTTCCAGACGCTTCGGGAATCTAAAGCATTGGCCTATACGACTTATGCTTACTATGGACAACCACAAAAGAAAGAAAATCATGGCATGGTCGGTGCTTATATAGGAACGCAATCTGATAAGTTTAAAGATGCTGTAGGTGGTATGAATGAGCTTTTGAATGAACTGCCTGAATCAGCTGTAGGCCTGGAATCGGTGCGTACAAATTTATTAAAATCATTGGCCAGTGAACGTATCACGGGGACCGGTATCCTTTCGAGCTATATGGCAGCACAACGCCGTGGACTTACCGAAGATTCAAGAAAAATGATCTTTGAAAAAATTCCTCAATTGTCATACAGTGATCTTAAACAATTTCACAGCGATAATATAAGCCGTAAGCCGTATAACTATTGCATTGTCGGAGAGGAGAAAGACCTGAATCAAGACAATATTACAGCACTTGGTAAAATCACTAAGCTTAGCTTAAATGAAATCTTTGGATACTGATCCACACGGAGAAGATAGATTTAATAGTTTATAGTTGTATTGGGGACCGCGTTGGCATACGTCGGTCCCTTTTTTTTATAAGTAGCCTATTACTTGACTCATGTATTGTGCCTGTATTGTATTCCTAATTTGGTGTAATTGCATTCTATTAGAGTAAATTCATAGCAGTTGATCTTTGTAACAGAAATGCCATTGCAACATCATGTTTACAAAAGCTTTCGTTACGTCAATGTTACATTAGTCTACTGCGTCATTGTTTATATTTGTAGTGTACGCAAATCAAAATGCTGTGCATTAGATATCATACAACCTATGTTAAGACGAGTCATATTTCAATTTCTCTTACTGATCAGTGCGATGCTGCTGATCGTGAAGCCTTTGATCGGATTTTCTCTTTATCATCAGGCAAAGAATCAGAGCGAGAATGAGTTTATCACTGTTATCAAAGCCTTTAGTAAACGAAAACAGGAATACCTGGATTGGGTTGATGTAAAAGATACTGTCTGTCTGACGCTCACGCCGCTTCGTCACTTTGTCGCCAAAATAAAGGAGTTTTTCATTACTCATTTTTTCAACACATTCTTTCCGAATTCGGGCACGTTTTCGATTGATAACTTCTTTTCTAAAATAGTATTGCCGCTCGAACGGCTATACCTGCGTAATCTTCAGCTGACTTTATGATAGAAAAGCCGTTTTAATCGTATTGAGTGGGTCCCAATGGGACTGCAAACATTCATTTATTTTAAAATAAGCTTTTTATATGTTTCAGAAACTTGTCCTTATGGGGCATGTACTGCTCTGCTGTAGCCTTTTTAGCTATGGACAGGAGAGTCATGTGCCTATCAAACTCAACCAGCTGCTTTCTTCGGTAACGCAGCATGCGCCATCCTTACGCACCGACTATGTCCGTACACTGGTGCAGCAGGCACGCGCAGCAGAAGTTAAAAACAATCGTCTACCGAGCCTACAGCTATCGTATCAGGCAGACGTCGGATCCAATAATAATGTGCCGGGGCCTTACTTCGGTTTTGGCTTGGTACCGACCAATAACGGTGGTATACGCCCCAATAATAATTATCAGGCTGTGAGCAGTAATCTTGGCATTGCGGCCTTCCAGTGGGAGGTCTATAATTTTGGTCAATTCAATGCCCAGGACCAGCTTGCGAAGGCGGAGGTGGCTGTAGAGAACCGTCGTTTTGAACAGTCGAAATATGACTTACAATCCTTCACGATCTATAGTTATCTGCAGCTATTGAAATTGCATGACCTCATCGGAATTCAGTCGCGCAGTATAGCCCGTAATCAGGAAATACGTCAATCGATATTTGCGCTTGTCAAAAGTGGAATCCGGGCAGGAGTGGATACCAGCATGGCGGATGCTGAAATATCGCGTAGCCAGCTTGGCCTCATCGAACTGGATAACCAGCAACAGCAGCTTCAGATTCAGCTGGCCACACTGGCGGGTATTTCGCCAGCGCAGATTGTAGCAGATACCACTGCCGAAAAGATTCTTTTCGAGCAGGTAAAGGACGCGCCCATTGAACTCGATGGCGGCCGTCAGCATCCTATGGTCGCCTATTATAATGCGTTGTTTGACAAGACGAAGATGGAAGAAAAGCTGGTTGCCAACAGTTACCGTCCAAAGCTTTTTCTATCGGGAGCGGTCTGGGGAAGGGCATCCAGTGTACATAGCGATAATAGTTATGGTTCGCTCGCCGATGGCTTTGGGCTGCAGCGTGCTAATTACCTCGTTGGCCTGGGAATCAACTACAACCTGTTTGATCTGCGCCGTAAAAAGGTGAAACTAAACACACAGCGCCTTATGGTGGACGAGGCCGGTCAAAAACTACAGGAACAACAGGCCAACATCGCCATGAATATTGCACAGTCGGCCACGGAAGTGGCGACCGCTGAAAAAAGGCTAAAGGAAATTCCGCGTCAGACCAAGGCCGCAAATGCCGCCTACCGCCAGAAGTTTTCCTTGTATAAAAACGGGCTTATCGATATTGTGGAGGTCAATGTTGCACAGAACATGCTCAATCAGGCAGAGCGCGATTATATCACCGCCAAGTATAATTATTATCTGGCATTGTTCCACCAGGTGGTGGCACAGAACAATGTCGATGGCTTTCTTCAACTTTTTAACTAATCACTTATGTCACTTGTCACAGCTGCTTTACGAAGGCCGATTACCACAGTGATCATCACCCTGAGCCTGCTGCTCTCTTCGGTACTTGCTGTACTGAACATACCGATCGATATATTTCCACAGCTCAATTCACCGACAATTTACGTCATTGAATCTTACGGCGGGATGTCCCCACAGCAGATGGAAGGTTTTTTCTCCTCCCGGATGCAGGATCAGTTTCTCTATGTCAACGGAATCAAAAATATATCCGCCAAAAATATTCAGGGGCTTACGCTCCTGAAACTTAGTTTTTACGAAAATACCGATATGGCCGAAGCTTCAGCGCAGGTAGCACTGCAGGTAAACCGGGCCATGAAGTTTTTCCCACCCGGAGCACTGCCGCCGCAGGTGGTCCGTTTTGATGCCTCCTCTTTACCTGTGGGACAACTGGTGCTTTCTTCAAAGACAAGAAGCCTCAAGGAGATCTACGATATGGCAAGCACGCTGGTGCGGCCCATGTTTTCTGCGGTACCGGGCCTCTCTGCACCGCCACCCTTTGGCGCCAATTCCAGGACGATAACGGTCAATGTGGATCCAAATAAATTGCGGAGCTACAACCTGACCGCCGATGAAGTGGTGATGGCGTTGTCGAAATTTAACGTGATGTCACCATCCGGTAACCTGCACCTCAACAATACGATGTATGTAACCACCATCAACTCCCTGATCAAGAATGTCGCAGATTTTGCTGATATCCCTATTCTGACAAAAAATGGGATTCCGATTTATATCAAAGATGTCGCACGCGTATCTGACGCCTCGGACGTGACGGTAAGTTATGCACTGATCAATGGACGGCGCTCTGTTTATATTCCTGCGGTTAAGACATCGGACGCGTCCACCTGGGCAGTGGTCAGCAGCCTAAAGGCCAAGCTGCCTGAAATCCAGAATCTGCTCCCTGAAGATGTGAAGGTGTCTTATGAATTTGACCAGTCAGTAGCGGTTATGAATTCGGTGCAGAGTCTTTTGCATGAAGGGGGGCTCGGTGCTTTGCTTACCGGCCTCATGGTACTTTTGTTTCTGCGCGACTGGCGGAGCAGCCTGATCGTGATCGTCACCATACCGGTATCCATCCTGATCGGCGTCCTGTTGCTAACATTGTTCGGCCAGACCATCAATATCATGACCTTGAGTGGTTTGGCCCTGGCCATCGGTATCCTCGTGGATCAGGCCACGGTGACCATCGAAAGCATACACCAGCATCAGGAACAGGGTACGCACAAGCGTAAGGCGATCTATAATGCCTGTCAGGAGATTGCCGTGCCGCTGCTTTTGATCCTGTTCTGTATTTTGGCCGTATTTGCACCTTCCTTTATGATGACGGGAATTCCCCGGGCGATGTTTCTGCCACTTTCTTTATCCATTGGATTGACGATGATTGCTTCGTACTTTATGGCCCAGACCTTGGTGCCTATCTTATCCAACTGGTTACTCAAAGAGCATCATATCGGTCATTTCAAGTCCGACTCGCCGGGCTTCTTCGATAAAATCAAAAAACGTTATCGCTTCAGCTTATATCGCTCGATGCGCCATAAAGGCAAAGTCATCATCGGTTATTTGGTGTTCACGCTGGCGCTTGCGGCAGCGGCATTTGTGTACATCGGCAAGGATATGATGCCCAAAGTCAACAATGGGCAGTTTCAGCTGCGTATCAAGGAACCGGATGGCACCCGTCTGGAGCGCACCGAGGAATCTGTCAAACAGGTGCTGCAGGTAATCGATAGTACGGTCAACCATCAGGTCGCCATCAGTTCGGCCTATGTTGGTCTGGTGCCCAGCAGCTATGGGGTCAGCAACCTCTATGTATTCAATACCGGGACGCATGAAGCTGTAATCCAGGTGAACCTGAATGCGGACTATCATGTGAATATGGACGAACTCAAAGATGCCCTACGGCGTAATATCCATTATAAACTGCCCAAATTGCGCCTAAATTTTGAGCCTATTGATATGACCGAAAAGATTATGAGCCAAGGCGCTGCAACGCCGATCGAGGTGCGCATAGCCGGTAAGAAAATGGACGAACTGAAGGTCTATGCCGATCAGGTTGTCACCTCATTGCGGCACATCGACTATCTGCGTGATGTGCAGATCGCACAGCCGCTGCGACTGCCGACCATTTCCATTGCCATCGACCGGCTCAAAGCCTCCCAGCTTGGTCTGCAGATGGATGATATTGCTCGCTCGGTAACGGCCAGCACTTCCTCAAGCCGGTTTACGCAGAAGATCCAATGGCTTGATGAAAACAATACCTACACCTATCAGGTACAGGTGCAGGTGCCTGAATATGTCATGAATACGATGGACGAGCTGCGCGAAATTCCGCTGGTAAAAGGGCAGCTCACACCAACCCTGGGCGATATCGCTACTTTCAATACACAATATCTACCGGGTGAATATGACCGGCAGGGGCCAAGGCGGTATTTGACAGTGATGGCAAATATCCATAAGAAGGACCTGGGGACAGCAACAGCTGATGTGCAACAAGCTATTCGCGAACTTCCAGCTCCACCGCGCGGTGTTGTGGTGGAAATGAAAGGGATGTCGACGCTATTGCTCGATACTATGGGAAGTCTGCAATTGGGGCTGGCCTGCGCAGTTGTTGTTATATTTCTGCTGCTGGCAGCGAATTATCAAAGTGTCAAGCTTTCGCTGACTGCATTGGTCACTATTCCTGCAGTGATCCTGGGCTCGCTGGCGATGCTTTTACTCACTGGATCTACACTCAACCTGCAATCGTATATGGGTATGATTATGTCTACTGGGGTCTCCGTAGCCAACGCCATTTTGATTGTGTCCAATGCTGAAACGCTACGGCTGGACTTCCGCAATGCTAGGACTGCTGCCCTGGCCAGCGCAACAACGCGACTACGTCCCATCCTGATGACCAGTATGGCGATGATTGCTGGAATGATTCCCATGGCCATGGGAATGGGGGAGACGGGTGAACAGGCCGCTCCATTGGGCCGGGCCGTTATCGGTGGTCTCTTTGCCTCCACGTTTGCCGCCCTCTTTATTCTGCCGCTCCTGTTTGTGTGGATGAAGGAAAAATCCACGTTCGATTCCGAATCACTGTTGCCACAGGACGAGCCCGATCATCGAAAGCCGCTGATGGAAAAAGACGCGTATAGTGTAAACTAAAAAAACACAGTGGGATTTCCGAATCGAAACCCAACAGTAGGAACTGCGATGATAAAGAAAGAATGCAGAACAGGATGAGAATCGTATTTAAAGATATAACCGCCAAAGGCAGCATGTATGCCCTAAAGATAAAATTGAGTAATGAATAAGAAAATTAAACGGATGAAAAAAATAGGCTATTTATTATTGTTGGCAGGCTTACTTTCCGCTTGTGGTCATACCGAAAAGCCGATTGACCTGACGCCGAAAAATCCGGCTAAAGCCAGTACCTATCAGACAACAGTCATACAAGAGAAAGTCATGTCCAGCAGTGTGCGTTTACCCGGTAAGCTCAAACCCTTTAATGAGGTAAATATCTATGCCAAAATGAACAGCTTTGTCAAGCACATCCATGTGGACAGAGGGACAATTGTCAAAAAGGGCCAGCTGCTGATACAGCTGGAAGCACCAGAGATGCTCGCTGCAGTACAGGCCGCGCATTCACGTTTTGTACAAGCACAGGAGACCGCATCTGCGAGTAAGGATAAATATAAAAGGCTCAAAAATGCCGCACAGGAGGAAGGGGCAGTATCACCACTTGATCTGGACAATGCGCTATCAAAGATGAAAGCTGACGAAGCGGTCGCCATGTCGGAAAAAGCGAATGTGGAAGAAGTTGAAATGTTGCAATCTTACCTGAATATCAAAGCGCCATTCAATGGTGTCATCGTGCAGCGTAACGTCTCTGAAGGAGCGCTGGTCGGGCCAGGAAAAGGAAATGATCAACCCCTGTTGATCCTGCAGGATCTCAATAAATTACGGTTGGAAGTGCAGATCCCCGAGACCTATGTCGATAAAGTAGATCTTTCGAAAAAGGTCGCTTATCGTTTTAATAACACCCCGAATAAGGTGTTTGAAGGGATGATAGCCCGTTCAGCTAATTCGTTGGGCGCCATGCAGTCTGAAGCGATAGAGGTCGATGTCGCCAACTCGGATAATAAACTCAAACCCGGTTTATACTGTGAGGTCGATATTCCATTGTCTGCCGGAGCCAATTCTTTATTGGTGCCATCCAATAGTATTGTACGTTCGACAGAAAGGCAGTATGTGATTCAGCTCATAGATGGTAAGACACATTTTGTGGATATCAAAGAAGGGGTATCCACGCATGATTCTACTGAGGTTTTTGGTAAGCTAAATAAAAGCGATCAGATCTTGTTGCATGCCAATGACGAAATAAAGGAGGGAGTCAAACTTCCCTTGGATAAGTAGGTATACTGTCCTTTTTTTAGATGAAAGGTCTTGCCGGACCTTTCATCTTCCCTACGTAATCTATTTGGATCAAAGCTTTTAAAATCCCTAACTTAGTTATTGAACAAAATTTATTTTTATGGCAAATAGTATTGTACAAAAAAAAGTGAGTGACCACCTTGCTAACGAAAGGACATTTTTGGCGTGGATCCGAACAAGCCTCGGCATAATGGGCTTTGGATTTGTGGTTGTTAAGTTTTCGCTCTTTATTCGTCAGATCGAGTTGGTTTTGAACACCCGAGCAGTCCCCCAATCACATCATGGATATTCGGGCGTTGTGGGGGTAACCATTGTGATTATCGGTGCATTGACAGTCATATTGGCCTTCTTTAAGTACCGTAAAACAAATAGGCAAATCGAAGATGAAAATTTTGTTCAGGGCTCCTTCGGGATTACCATTACAGCAGTACTGATTTTTATTGTCGGGATTATTTTGAGCTGGTATCTCATAGATAGTTTGTAAGAATATCAATTCAAATACATAATCGCTTTTATCCAATTGATCCATAATTTATGATAAATGCCACGAATAATCGCCATTCGTGACATTTATATAATAAACACTTTAAAACTTGAGTTAGCTTGGAGCGGGGCACCAAATATTATTACTTCAATTTGTCTTTTACCGCTTTACTGTGCTCCAGATGTGTCCTCAAAGTCGGTAGGGTCTTATCCACAAATGCCTTTAATTCGGCATCTTTCAGATTTTTACTGGCATCCTCAAAAAGCTTCACGTCTTTTTCGTGATCCTCCACCATATCATCGATATAGGCTTTGTCAAATTCTCTTCCCGTCTTTTTAGCCAGATCATCTTTTACTTTTTGCTGTTCAGCGCCTATTGTAGCTGGGACAGTAATGTTTTTTCCCCGGGCGAGTGTAGTCAGTTCGTCATTGGCCTTGCTGTGGTCTTTGATCATCATTTCTCCGAAGGCTTTGACATCGGCATGCTGTGCTTTTTGCTGTGCCAACTGCCCGAGTTCTACTTCGGCCATCCCGCCATTTGCCGCTTCAGTGACAAATTTAGCATCTTCTTCGCTGACTGACAGAGGCGTCGCAGCCGCCTGATTATCATCCATATTTTCAGGCGACTTTTCCTCGTTGATACTGTCTGCCGTTTCCTTACTGTCATTCTTTGCACCGCCGCCGCAACTTTGGACAGCAACAATCGATAATGCAATTGCTAGGGTCAGAAATATTCTTTTCATATGCTTATGAGTTTGATTTCAAAATAAACAGTACTCGAAACAATATCGTTCAAAAAAAAGTGATTATTGAAAGAGGACACTTTTCTCAGCAGTCTGGATAGATACTATGCCGCGAATGAAAGTATGCCTTCTAAAGCGGAAATAGCTAAGATCATCCTGAATATGGAACCCTTGAAATGGAACGGTGCGCAAGGTGAAATATCGTTACTCAAACTAAATGTATTTAAATCATTGTTCATTTAGCATATCCTCTTGAAGAACATATTTTGAAAAATATTGTTTCTTATACAGTCAGTAGATAAAAGTAGAAAATCTGCTGCTTCCGGATCAGATCGTATTGCTGCTGCTGGAAATAAAGTGATCAGGATCATGACAACCAATAGCAGTGATCATGGTCTGAAAATTATTATAAATCTAACTTTGATGTGTCAAACCATAAAATAAATTTATTATGAAAGCCAGCGAAAACTCCAATCAGATTGTTCAATAGATGATCGATTTGCGCTCACGTATCTCCCCAGGTTCTAGTTTTAACAGTTTAATATCCACTTTATGACGTATAATATCCCCAATCATCTTAAAGGTCTCAGCCAGAACGAAGTAAGTCAGGCGAGGGCAAAATATGGGTATAATCTGTTGACGACAACTCATAAAAGTACCTGGATGGAGTTGCTGCTGGGTATTTTAAAAGAGCCTATGCTGATCTTACTGATAGTTATTTCACTGATCTATGTAATTGTGGGCGACTATGCTGAGGCAGCTTTTATGGTGGTGGCGATCGTGGCGGTCACTGCGATCTCGTTTTATCAGGACAACCGTAGCAAGAAAGCGTTGGAAGAGCTTGAAAAACTCAATGAGCCCCTGAGTGTGGTCATCCGGGATGCACAGGTGGTCAAGATTCCTACGCGGGAAATTGTCGTAGGCGATCTTTGTATCACAGAAGAGGGACGCATGATTAATGCGGACGGAGTAATCGTACACAGCAACGACTTTTCTGTCAACGAGTCATCACTCACTGGAGAGAGCTTCTCCGTGTTCAAGGATAGTACGACAGCCGATAATTTCGTTTATAGCAGCACAATAACAGTGTCGGGACTAGCTGTCTTTCAGGTACAAAGGATAGGCAAAGAAACACGCGTAGGCAAAATTGGCGAATCCATACGAACGATTAAAGAAGAGATCTCGCCCTTGCAGATCCAGATCCAGAAATTTGTGAAAGCAATGGCAATCGTCGGAATTGTTATTTTCCTGCTCGTCTGCCTGTTTAGTTACCTCGATACGCACAATATCGTAGTGAGTCTGCTCAATGGGCTGACCTTGGCAATGTCCATATTACCCGAAGAAATACCTGTGGCATTTACGACTTTTATGGCCCTGGGGGCATGGAAGCTCATGCGCGAAGGCATTATCATAAAAAGGAGCAGTATCGTCGAGACCTTGGGGAGTACCACTGTCATCTGCACCGACAAAACAGGTACCATTACAGCCAATATCATGCAATTAAAAAGCCTGTATGATTATCGTTCCGACAGGGTTTATACTGAAGCTGAATTTGAGCATGAAGCACTTCATGAACTTATTGACTATGCAATGTGGAGCAGCGAGCCAGTGCCTTTTGACCCCATGGAGATCACATTGCATAAAATATACGAAAAAACACAAAAAAATGATCTAAGAAGGAGTTATCAGCTGTTTCATGAATATCCGCTGGAAGGTAAGCCGCCGATGATGACACACCTTTTTGAAAATAACGAAAAGCAGCGGATCATCGCGGCCAAGGGCGCTCCCGAATCAATACTCAGCGTTTCACGGCTCTCCGATACCGATCGAGATAAGATAAGGGCGGTGATTAAAACTTTTGCTCAGCAAGGATATCGGATTTTGGCTGTTGCCAAATCACATTTTGAAGGAAATGACTTCCCTGCAAAACAGCAAGATTTTACGTTTGAGTTTTTAGGGCTCACGGTGTTCTATGATCCGCCCAAAGAGGGGATAAGGGAGGTCTTTCAGCAAATCTATACGGCCGGAATCAAGGTAAAGGTAATTACTGGCGATAACGCTGAAACAACAAACGCGATTGCATTGCAAGCAGGAATTGTCAACGGTACGCCGGCTGTAAATGGTAGCGAAATCATTGGGAATACCGAAGATGATATTATTAAGCTGGCTGAGCGGACCACGCTATTTACCCGAATGTTTCCAGAAGCCAAACTTGCGGTTGTCAATGCATTGAAAAAGAGTGGTGAGGTTGTGGCCATGCTCGGAGATGGGGTAAATGACGGCCCGGCGTTAAAAGCAGCGCATATTGGTGTGGCCATGGGAAAAAAGGGAACCGAGATCGCCAAATCAGCGGCGGCACTGGTCATCACCAACGATGATTTGCAAAAACTTATCGTTGGTATCGCTGCCGGCCGCCGGATTTATACCAACATCAAAAAGGCTGTGCAGTATATTATTTCCATTCATATCCCCATCATTCTGACAGTATCCTTGCCTTTGTTTTTGGGGTGGATCTACCCGCAGATATTTACCCCTGTACATGTGATCTTTCTGGAACTGGTCATGGGACCTACCTGTTCTGTCGTTTATGAGAATGAACCTATCGAAAGAAATACGATGAATCAACCTCCAAGGGCGATGGGGAAGACTTTTTTAAGTATCAGGGAACTGGGCATAAGCATCATCCAAGGGGTGGTGATCACGCTTGGGGTCTTATTTAGTTACCAGCTTACTGTCCAGCACGGCGGGAGCGAGGAAAAAACAAGGGCGATGGTGTTCTGTACCCTGATCTTTTCGAATATATTATTGAGCTATGCCAACCGCTCCTTCTATTATAGTATCATCGAAAGCTTTAAAAATCGTAATATTCTATTGTTGGGGATTTCTTTAGTTGTATTGATCTTGCTATTTGTCATCTTGTATTGTAGGCCAGTTGCTGCTTTCTTTGAGGTCGCAGCGCTCAGTGGATCTGAACTGGCGATTGCTCTTGCCGTTGCAGGTGTATCTGTACTTTGGTTTGAAATTTACAAGCTCATGAGGAGAGCATAGCTAGAGTTTTTATATAATTTAATACGAATCAATATGTTAGGAGAATTGAGTAAAAGAGAAATTATCACTTTGTTGGAGAGCAAGTTTATAGGTCGGATAGGCTGCCATGTGAATGGCGAGACGTACATTGTCCCGGTTAACTATGTTTACCATAATAATGCGATATATGCTCAGGCAGGAGAGGGTAAAAAAATTGAAATGCTACGTGCAAATCCTCGGGTTTGTTTTCAGGTTGACGAAATAGAGAGTATGTTCAAGTGGAAAAGTGTCATTCTGTGGGGAAATTTTGAAGAGCTGAGCGATATGGAGCGACAGCAGGTCATGCAAGGATTGATCTTGCACATTATGCCCAATACAAATGAACCGGGACGCCACCCTGCGCATGCAATAAACCCGCAACTCCGTGATTCGCTAATCGTATTTCGCATCAACATTGAGCAAGGAAGTGGACGGTTCGAATCGCATGACGATTGAAGGTAGACCAAGTGTGCCCCCAAAAATTAAAGGTTTTTTCTGAACTGGCTATTGAGCAATTAAAAGCTTTCCCCAATCGTTCAATTTCCAAAGTACCGATACTAATTTTTCGCCCAGTGGTGTAAGTGAATATTCGACACGTGGTGGTAATTCATTAAAGTTCTTTTTATACAAAATTCCGTCCCGCTCCAATTCTTTCAACTGCTGGTTTAAGACACGTCTGTCTACCTTGGCGATACCCCGTAGCATTTCGCTTGGTCTTTTCTCACCTTCATTGATTCGCCATACAATCGGGATTTTCCATTTCCCGCTGATCGTATTAACGGCAAATTCCAATGGACAGATTTTTTCTTCTATTGCTCTTTCCTCTAATTTCATAAAATTGACTTTTTTATCCCATAGGGATAATTATATGCGGTATTGCAGTTCTGAATTTACTTTCAAAACTTTGCAAAAATATAAAACAATATATGAAAAATTTAAAAAATCAAATTGAAGAACTGAACGAAAACTTGATCAATCAACTACCCACGGAAGTTTTAGCGGCATTCTCTAAATCTATTGCGGATTTGAACATCATTAATATCGAAGAAAACAGTGCTGGCATAAACGATATATTTCCTGATTTTAGCCTGCCAAATACGGCCAATGAAATTGTGGAACTACATACGCTTTTGAGGAAAGGAAAAGTGATTGTAGCTTTTTTTCGTGGCAGTTGGTGCCCGTATTGCAATCTCGAATTAAAAGCTTTACAACACAATCTGAAACAGCTTACTGATAAGCACGTAACCCTCGTCGCCGTCTCCCCGCAAGCAAGAGATTATAGCAACGAATTAAAACGCAATTATCAATTGGATTTTGACGTATTGACGGACGAAGATAATGCCTTGGCCAAACGGCTTGGTATCTCTTTTGAGCTCCAGGATTATGTGATTCCTGTTTATGGTGATTTGGGAATAAAGCTATCGGATTATAACGGAAATGATAATAATGAACTGCCCGTTCCGGCTGTTTTTGTCATAGATAAAACCGGTAAAATTACCTACAAGTTTGCTGATACCAATTACATGAATAGATTAGATATTAAGGAATTGATAGAACAATTGTAAACGACATGAAAAGAAAAGGAGAGCGAAGCACGAAAGATATTCCAAGAGATATTTTGGAACAATTAAATCGTGGAGAAATGGAGACGGTCAACCTCGTGGAATGGTTGGCTGTAGACCAAAAACTTTTATTGGAAAATCTACTTGCACAAAATGGAAGATCAGCCTATTTAAGCCCTCTTCGCATAAAAATTGACCAGCTGAAAAAGCAAACCGTAAATACGGTAAACGAGGCTATCGGAATAGGGCTTTTTGAGCAAACGATGCAAAATAATGATAATGAGTTTTTAGCAGTCCTGTCAGGTCATCGTGCTGACCTTGTTCGCTGCTGGGCAACGTATACAATCGGAAAAAATAAAAATCTGAACCTTTCCGAAACGCTAAAACAGATTCGGCCTTTTGCGGCGGATAAACATTTTGGCGTAAGAGAGATCTGTTGGTTGGCCGTGAGAGCCAAAATTGCTGAAAATCTTGATGAAAGCATCAATCTGCTTTCCGGTTGGACATCAGATCAAGATGAAAATATAAGAAGATTTACAACGGAAGCAACCCGGCCCAGGGGAGTTTGGTGCGAACATATTGAAATGCTCAAACAACATCCTGAATTAGGTTTGCCTATATTGGATCGGTTAAAATCCGATAAAGCAAAATATGTACGGGATAGTGTGGGGAATTGGTTAAATGATGCAAGTAAAACGCAGCCCGCATTTGTTCAGCAACTTTGCAAACGTTGGGAACAAGAGAATGATACCAAAGAAACAAAGTACATCATAAAAAAAGCCTTGCGGACGATCAATAAGCAATAGACGATATGCATTCTTCTATTTCAATATACAACGCTTGGGTATCTCCTGTCTATGTCTCCGTTTGCTATGCCCAAAAAGAAGGAATGAAGTGCACTATAGCGAATGGCCAGTGATGGCCAACAATGCGCAGGTAAGGTCAATCTTTCCTTTTTTCGTATCGCCCTTGAGCAACAATCGCTTGCTGAACAGTAGAACAATAAGCCCAGCAGGAATATTGATCAAAAATATCCAATGCCAGGAAAGCCATTCGGTAATCAGTATAATATTTATTATTTTCGAAGGAAATAGGTTATGCAGCATTCATTTCCCATATACTATCACTACATCGCCCGCAACAGAAAACGGATCAGCTGTTATCTGCACGAAGATAGCATATACTGTAAAGTGCAGACAAAAAATGGTCTGACAGAACAACATAAATTTTATTATGAAGACATCCATAAAATTCATTTAGGGCTTTCGGATATTACATGGCATACCATCGATATTTATTTTAAAGACAGGAAACATATCCATCTTAAGAGCGTGACGTTCTTTATCGAAAGGGACGGAGAAGAACTCGAACGTCCTAAGACAAACGAAATAGATATTGCCTCGGTAAAAGCCAATAGGATGGCTTATAGTAATTTTGTGACGGCTTTACACGAGCGCATCAGTAGGCATGGCACAAGTTATCCCATTAGCCTCACCCATGGAAACTCATGGAAAAAAATCCTGATCTGGATCCTGATGTCATTTATCCTTATTTTGTTGCCGCTTACCTGGAAAATAGGATCCTATGGTTGGAGTCTGTTCTTCGCTGTCAGTTTCCTGTTACTCCTGTTATTTAGCTGGAAGGTAAACTTCAAAAAACAATATAAACCTGATCAGCTGCCCGAAAAATATCTGCCTTTTTAAACTCTTATAGGAGATACACTCTGGTCCGTATAGTGCAATGCAATCTGAACTATTTTGCGTCATCCGATGTTCTTAAAGTAATCCGCCTCCAAATGTACAGGAGGTTGAGAACTAATAGAATATAAAATGAATGTATTTAACAAGAATATGTTAGGTGGACTAATCGGAGCGATAATCCTCAATGTGATCCACAGCGCAGCAAAAAGATTTGATGCCAAAGCGCCGGCAATTGATGAAATAGGTGAGGAGGCAATGAAAAAGACGGTGCGTGCTGCCGGATTTGAACCACCAAAGGGAAATGCCCTAGTAGCGGCTACCTTTGGTGCTGATGTTGCTTCAAATGCGATGTTATACAGCATGATCGGTTATGGCGGCGATAAACATACCCTTCTTCGCGGAGCGCTGCTCGGGACAGTCGTCGGGCTGGCGACATTGACAATCCCGGAGCAGGCCGGACTCGATGCCAAACCGATAAAAAAGACCGAACGCACAAAAATAATGACCGTCGCCTGGTATATTATCGGTGGAATGGCAGCGGCGCTGGCCATAAAAGCGATGCGCAATCATGGAAAATAAACCGAAACCTTTTATTGGTTAGAATTTTACTGTTCCTTCCTGCATGGTATTATTATTCCTGTTTATAAACCATACTCGAGCGAAGATAATGTTCTTCCCAGGGCACTTTGACAAGACGGCTATGCGCTTTTGCGGAATAATAGTTTTCGATGTCGGTAAGTAATAATGCTTTTTAGTTCCAGTTGTCAGGCTATTGCGTAAATCGGGAATCTTTTTCAAGTTTCGCTGTAATGCCGCATAAAAAGCTTTTATAGATTTGTCCAGTTGCTTCATAATCTGCCGAAGATGAACCAAAAATATACGCTCATTCTTTACGCTTGTATTTAGTTTAAATTTCGCGATGCTTCCTTCAGATAAAGTTTTCACAACAGGTGCCCTTATCTTAATTCTATGGTTATATCCAGATCGAAAAAGCCAACCACAATTTATAAAAGAACCAAAATGTGAAAAAATTATTTGAATTTGCGCGTAAAACGAATCATGTTATTTAGATTTATTTAAAATAATGTATATTTGGCCCCGTTATTATTTTGAATTTAAATGGCGCTAGAATTATCTACCACACCTTTACCAACAAGAAAAGTCAATCCGTATGGCATGACTAAAATCACAGCCGCATTATTATGCTGTTCTTTTTCGTTATCTTCATCAGCCTCCACGGATTTCGGATTTAAATGCAAATCTCATTATGATCTATCTGCTCATAAGATGCAACAGAAGGGATCGGTTGTGGGTCTGGTGGTCGATGCACAAGGCGCTCCTTTAGCGAACGTACATGTTCGGCTACATGGCGTCAAAAGTGTCAAGTCCGACAAAGAGGGGCGTTTCGAGTTAACAGATGTCAATTACGGGAAATACCACCTAACCTTGAGTGCGGTAGGGTTTGGCAGTGTATCCCGCGATATTGAACTACTTGATGCGCAGCATAGCCTCGGAACGATTACCCTGACGGCAGAGCAACGTAATCTGGATGAGGTAGTCGTCACAGCCAGCCGCTTGGCGGAACATATTGATGAAGTGCCATCCTCGGTCACCTATATCGGAGGTAAAGTGCTTGACCAACAGCGCCAGATAAACGATAATTTGCCTTCTATCCTGATGCAAAAAGTGCCTAGTATCTCGCCGAGCGAAGAAAGCCAGAATAATTTTATCGCCAAGATCCGTGGCCGTAATTTCCTGGTACTGATAGATGGTATCCCGCAGTCTACTCCCTTGCGCAATGGGGGCCGTGATCTGCGTACGATTGATGCCAGCGCAATAGACCATATCGAGGTGGTCAATGGTGCGACAGCGATGTATGGTAATGGTGCCGCAGGGGGTGTGATCAACTATATCACCAAAAAACCTCAAACGGGCAAAAAACTGAATTCGTCAACTTACCTCAATAATTCTCTGAGCCTGGTCAAGCCAAGCGAAACCTATGGTTACAATATTGCACAGGTCTTTTCCGGACAGATCGACCGATGGGATTATGTCGTCCAAGGAAAGATCGGGCGTACTGGTGTAGTACGAAGCTCAGATGCAGCGGTGGCCAGTCCGTTTTATGGGCTGGGTGAAACAAAGTCTTATAATGCGCTAGCCAAAATCGGTTATCAGATCACTCCGGATCATCGTTTAGAGTTTATGGGCAACTACTATCGTAGTCTGCAAGATAGCAAGTACGTGGGCACGACAGGTAAATTTGGTGAATCGCCGGCAATCGGTATTCCATCCGATACAGTCATCAATGGCGGTACACCCTACAACAAAGCATTGCATGTAAAGTATGATGGTCAATATGGTAAGACAGCCGCAAATTTGAGCCTGTATTATGAAGACATGAATACGGTCTTTGAAACCTATAATCAAAACTATTCGGATCACAAAGGAGCAAGGCTAAATTTCAACACTCCATTTCAACTGGACGCATCCTCCAAAATGTCCCTAATCTATGGCATGGATCTATTAAAAGACCATACGGTACAGAAAACACTGAAAGATGAGCTAGTGACGCCTGATATGAACATGAACAACCTGGCCTTTTACCTTCAGAGCAAAATAAACATCGGTACTGACTGGATTCTAAAAGGCGGGGTACGCTATGAAAATATAAGGTTCAAAGTCGGGGATCTGACCAAAAATGGCAAACTGACTCCGGGTGAAAATAATAATTCAGATGCCTTTGTGTTTAACATTTCGACCCGGTATAATAAATATAATTATGCCCAGCCTTTTGCCTCATTTTCGCAGGGATATTCCATTGGTGATGTCGGCCTTATCCTGCGCAATGGTGTGCCGTTGAGCCAGATCGACCCCAAGCCCGTTGTCGTCAATAATTTCGAATTGGGTTTCAATGGTAAGCTGGACATTTGGGACTATCAGCTGACCGGTTATTATAGTACTTCTAAGAAAGGTACTACATTCGCCGAGACTTCAACACCGGGTAATTATGAACTTTCTCAGGTGCCGCAACGTATTTATGGGCTGGAGTTTGTCGCCAATGTAAAACCTGTAAAATGGTTGTCCCTGGGTACAGTACTGGGCTATATGGATGGCCGCCAGGATTTGAAAAATGAGGGCAATTATAAAGACAAGCTGGACAACTCAATTATTTCGCCGTTCAAAATCAATTTAAATGCTGATGTGAAGTTGACAGAACAATGGAATGTATATCTGCAATACTTGCATTTGGGTGGAAGGGATGTTTTTCCGGCTGAAGCTTATAACTATGGAAAATACCCAATTTCGGGTTATGACCTTGTCGACGTCCAAACCAGATACAAATATCAAAAGTTCACCTTTTTATTTTCTATAAATAATCTATTCAATGCGGATTATTACCCCATCCATGCCGAGGTACGTGGCGCGACCAATGAAGGCCGCTACTACATCAAGGGAACGGGAACAATGGCAAATCTGGGTATACAATTTGATCTGTAAGCTATAAATCCATATCAGAAAGCCACACTACTATGCTTCAGAAACCACTTTATTCGACTTTCTTGATCTTATTATTGTCTACCGCTGTACTTCATGCTCAGGAAGATTACTTAACGGGCTCGGTACGCGCACAAAATGGAGATGCATTAGCACACGTTACTGTTCGGATAGCTGGGCAAAGTAAACTTCAATCGGACTTGTCTGGCAAATTTTCGGCAGCGTTACCGGCTGGCTCTTATCGCCTCCAATTGAGTTTAATAGGTTATCAGACACTCGATACCTTGATTACAGTTCAACCCAAGGAAAATTATCCTATATCGTTTACTTTGCAGGGGAATAGCAGGATCAATGAAGTCGTGGTGTCTGCATCGAGACGGGTCGAGTCATTGGATGAGGTGCCGTCATCAGTGACAATTCTTTCACAGAAACAGTTGGATGCACAGCGTAGTGTCAGCAGCAATCTTAGTGATATATTGGCCTCCACTGTACCTGGACTTGGTTCTCGACCAATCGTACCCAAAATTTGGGGCAAACGCTTCGCGGCAGACGCGTGCTGGTTATGATTGACGGTATTCCGCAATCAACCCCGCTGCGTGATGGCGCTCGCGATATCCGCGCATTGGATCCCAGTGTGATTGAGCGTGTCGAGGTCATAAAAGGGGCAACAGCAATCTACGGCAATGGGGCCGACGGTGGTTTGATCAATTATATCACAAAGAAAGCGCGACCGGACAAAGCATTTAGTGGAAGCACAGAAATAGGTACCAACTTTTCCCTTGTTAAGCCCGGACAGACAGGTGGTTATAATCTCGGCCAACTTTTTAGTGGACATCAGGGCCATTGGGACTATGTCGTGAGTGGCAGGTTTGAGCAAACGGGTTTGTACAAGGATGCTGACGGTCATGCATTATCGCCAGAATACGGAATGAACGACCTGAAAAATTGGAATGCATTTACCAAAATTGGTTATAATATCAATTCCGATAGCCGGTTGGAGATGATGTACAATTTTTATAAGAGCACGCAATATACAGACTATATTGCAAAGGCCGGTAAATATGGCGATCCCAATTCGCCTACAATTGGCATTCCGGGCGATAGACCAGGGGCGCCGGAAGGAACCCCATATAATCATAATGCGAGCTTAAAATATACAGCACAGGAATTAATTGGAACAACAGATCTGGAAGCCAATGTTTATTTTCAGGATTATAAGACTTTGATTAATTATAGCAATTTCTTTGAAGATAATGGACAACCAAGTATCAGCAGCAAGAAATTGGGCCTGCGTCTGAATTTTAATACCCCTTATCATTGGTCTGATCAGGTCATGAGCCAGCTTACCTATGGCGTAGACGTCTTGTCGGATAAAACAAATACAATACTTACGGACGGCCGTACCGTAATCCCTGATATGAATATGCGTAATCTGGCCCCTTATTTTCAGGTCAAAACAACATTCGGACAATACCTCATTTTTAAAGCGGGCAGTAGACTGGAAAATGTCCATATCGATGTACCCACCTATACCACTATTGGAATTTTAAATTCGGTGAATGGAAATTATGTCGGTGGGGGAACAAAGGTCAATGCCGGTCAACTGAATTTTACGGCATTAATGCTCAATGCAGGGCTTCGTTACACTAAAATACAGGCGTTCAAGCCATTCGTTAGCTTTTCACAAAGTTTTAGTGTAGCTGACTTAGGACTCGTCTTACGCGCTGCAAAAGAAAATACAGTAAGTAATACATCCATCAAGGCCGTAAAAGCGAATAATTACGAAGCTGGGGTTTCAGGTGATATAGGCCGTTTTTCTTATGAAGCGGCAGCTTATTATAGCAACTCTACATTGGGCGCATCCTATGTGTTTGTAGACGGAAATCCGCAGATAGCCCGATCTCCGGAGAAAATATATGGTTTTGAATTGTCAGCCAACTATCGCATACATCCGATGATTGATCTCGGGGCTAGTTATTCCTACACTGAGGGAAAGCGTGAGCTGACAGAGGGCACTAAAATATATCTTGGCGGAGATCGTATCAATCCACCAAAGATTACAGCCTTTGCTACGATCAATCCAATATCTAAATGGTCAGTGACAACTCAGATGGTCAGTACAACAGGACGGAATCGTTTTGAGCCCGTCAATGGTTTGTACAGTTATGGTACCGGTCCTATAAAATCTTTCACCATCATTAATCTATCATCAAGCTATGAAATTAATCGCAGGACGCTGCTTCGAATGGGGGTGGAGAATCTTTTTAATAAAGACTATTTTACAGTAATCTCACAATGGCAATCTAACAATATGAATTATGTAAAAGGAAATGGTGCCCGCATAAACATTAGTCTTTCGCATTCATTTTAATAAAACGTTCTCCTCTGGCTGTAGTTCGATGCGGTGGGTTGGCTAAAAATGCGCAATTCGGAGCAACTTCGAAGGATAATTTTGCATTCAGGTTCGCCCGACAATAGATTCATATTTGCTATTCCAAAAATTTGCTATTCTATGGCATGTTATAATAAGTAAATTTAATACTTTTAAGCTGTTTAAAAATTAGCGTGCTTTTCGCTTGTTAAATTGAAGAATGCAACACAAAAAAGACATTCCTGTTAGGACGTTGCCCAAAGAATTTGGGAATGGTATTGCTATTGCGAAAGTCTCACCCGACACTTTTTGGGAGGATGAAGAAACGACGCAGGCACATCGGCACGATTATCATTTCTTTGTTTTACAGAAGAGTGGTATCACAGTCATGGAAATAGATTTCAAGCAGTACCGCACAGATAAACCTACCATTCTTTATCAATCTCCCAACCAGGTGCATCGCGCCTTGAAAGTGGAAAATATCGAAATGTTTATGCTGATCATTAGCAACGAAAATATTCCGGCCGACTACCTCAATATTTTGCAGAGCATCTCGCCTTTAGAGCCGTTGGAAATTGGATTGGAAGATCTTGATATTATTGAGAAGAGCTATAAACTCTGCATTGAATTTTATGGGCGGACAACAGACAAATTATATTCTTCCTCACTGCGGGACAGCTGCAATGCGCTGATTGCGCTGCTGATTTCCATGTACTTGAAATATAGCAAAACAGCAGAATCACTATCACGGTTTGAACGGATCAATAGGGCCTTTTTCCTATCCTTAGAACAGAACTTTCAGAACTTGAAGCGGCCTGCTGAATATGCTGCCAAACTTAATATCTCTGTTTCCTATCTTAACGAATGTGTGAAAAACGTGAGCGGCTTTTCCGTTTCCTACCATATACAGCAACGCGTAATCCTAGAAGCCAAACGATTGCTTTATCACTCCGACAAATCAGTCAAAGAGATTGCTTTTGAATTGGGTTATGAAGATTACCCTTATTTTTCCCGCTTATTTACCAAAATTTGTGGTATGAGTGCCAAAACGTTCCGTAGCAAAAACCGCGATTAGTCCAATCAATACAGCTATCCATTCTTTTTTATGCTGACCTCGCTGGCTTTCTTTGTATTGAATAAAAACAGATGATTATGCCAAGCGCTCCAAAATGGGTTTTTGATACCCTGAATCTTTTCATAGCTCAAATTCCCGATGTTCAGGTAAGTCATATTGAACACTTGTCTACTTCGGTCAAACGCATTAGCCTACAGGGGAACTTTGAAAAATTGCAGTTTTCGGTCGGTGCTTTTTTTGACATACGTGTTTCAGATACCGATGCTCGAAGATATACAATCGCTGAGATAAACAGCGAAAAAGACAACTTAAAATTAATTGCACATATACATGGTCATGGTTGTGGTAGTGATTTTATGGATCAGCTGGAGATAGGTGATCGCATCGCACTCAACAAACCGCGGACTGAACAAAAGTATTATGACCATTCGGCGGAGAAAATCGTATTCTTTGGAGACGAAACGTCACTGGCATTGGCCTGTTCTTTCTTGCCGGTGATGCAAGCGCAAAAAAAGAGTTACCTGTTTCTTTTTGAACTGGGCGCCGAAAACAACGCTGTTCCGGAGTACCTTGGTCTAGATAACTGCATAGTCTTTCCTAAATCAAGCGTGTTTGCACATCCGGATCAGATTAAGGATTTACCGCTTTTCAAAAATGAAGATTGGTCCGACGCTTACTTTGTGCTTACCGGAAATGTAAGTTCAGTGCAAAACCTTAGAAGGGTAATAAAAACACAGACCAATGCGCGTATCAAGCACCACGGCTATTGGCTGCAGGGAAAAAAGGGGCTTTAACATGAAATAGTAAACCATGCATTATTTAGTAATAGAAAATAAACAACAGGAGGAATTGACCTATGATATCGCAGGCTTTTTCTGGGACAACGGAAATGAAGTTTCAATTCAGAGTTCATATACACCGACGGATCACAACTACCGAAGTGCAGATTGTATTATTTCATTGGACAACAACAGCTTCTCGGAGCAGGACATCTTAACAACAAAACCGCTTATACATTTCTGCCATGACGGTGTTTACTCAAACCTTATTCCTCATCCACACAAGATATTTGAATTTAAGGGTCTGAATGAGCGTACACTCACAGCATTTTTTTCCTGGTGTACTCGTCTGAATCTCTTTAAAAAGTAAAAAGACGTTTTAAAAAAAAGGATATGGAGATTTTATAGTAAGATTCTCCATATCCTTTCTAAGGCTGTCTAGTGTGGTTTGAGTTATCAAAGCGCCGCTTTAATTGCAGCCAAACAATCGGACTGATATTTCATGATATTATCTTTGTCCGTAGCTGTTATTTTTCCTTCCACCGCGTCTTTCTCGATCTCATTTTTAATATCCAACAATGATTTTTCTTTATCTACTGCTTTCTCGTGCGTGTCAGCATTGATACGGTCTACCCAAGTTTTACCTAATTTTGTATATAGCTCTTTTGCCTTATCATTGGATAGTGTAGGGGCAGGCACGGCCGCTATTGCAGCGTTGGCCGCAGCCTTATTTGAATAAACGACAGCTTCAGCATCTTTAGTCGCTGCATCTTCTGAAGTTTTCATCGCTTCTTCATTCGCATCAGCAGCTTTGTCCTCTGCTTGTTCCATGCTGTCGGCTGCTTTTTCCTGTGGTGTTTGATTGTTACATGAAAATAAGATTGCTGCGGTCGCTAATGATGCGAAAAATGTTTTGTTCAAATTCATATATCTATTTGTTTAGTGAAACTAATTAAATAACAAGTTATTTCGAGAATTCGTTTGTTATAATTTGTTTTTTAATTATCCAACTTATTCTTCTGCTCTTTTGGCAATTTTTGAACCAAATGAAATTATTTCAAACAGTTTTAGCTGAGTATTGTTGGTTATTAGCGGAAATGCTTGTCCATTCATGAAGGTTTTTTTAAAGCTAGGCTCCTTTCCAACTTGGCTTTTTTCAGTTTGAAAGCTAGTGAGTATGACTATTGGAACAGGAAAAGCAAGATTCTGAAAAATAATAGGATTTAAAACAATCGTTTGATTCAACTCAGATAAATATTTTTTTGATATATTTAGCGATCAATATGATTTGTTTGAAGAGGGGTGCAGGATTTAACTATTTGTGGCAAAATATCTCTTGGAAGAATTCCTATTATGAGCAGATTTAATTACTAAAAATTAGCAGTATGCGGCAGATAGAATGCCATGAAGAGGAGATTCATCTATGTGGTAAGATTCAGTTTTTTGGTTTCTTATTTATTTTTGATGACAGTGGATGTATCGCGGCAAGTGAAAATCTAGTTGAACTCCTAGGGACACCAATGAAGAATATTTTGGGATTGCCAATGAGCCGGGTACTCCCGCTATTGTCGACGGAGGTGGAATGGAATCTCGTGGAGATTGACAAGCAGATCAATGGTAAGATATTCGTTCGTTTTGTGGAGCGGATACGTGTCCAGGAAGTGGATTATTACCTCAGTATCTATCGATATGACAGGAAAACATATCTTGAAATCGAAATATGTAATGAGGATCATTTAAAAGCAACCCGTTTATTTTATTATGCCAAATATTTAGAAGAGCAGCATGGCAATGCTTGGCAGTCATTAACGGTGCTGATCCGGCAGATCATTGGTTTTGACCGCGTGATGGTCTATCGTTTTCAGGAGGACAATAGCGGCCAGGTTATCGCCGAATCGTTGGCCGACGATATGGACTCACTGATAGGTTATCGCTATCCGGAATTTGACATCCCGGCACAGGCAAGGGCACTCTACACCAAGTTTCTTGCGCGGCATGTAGCGGATATCGATGCTCCCACAATATCTGTACAGGGACGTGATGCGACCGAGATTGACCTAACCCGCTGTAGCCTAAGGGCACTATCGCCGGTACATTTGCAATATTTACGCAATTCGGGAGTACTTGCCAGCGCAAGTTTTTCCATCGTTATTGAAGGAAAACTTTGGGGATTAGTAGCTTGCCAGAATCGTAAACCGCTTAATGTGGACCTAGCCCAACGACATTTATGCGCATTTTTGACACAATATGCAATAAATTATTACCTTTCAGAACATCAGAGAGAAAATCTTGTTGCACAAACGATAATGGGCGTCATGGAGCGCGATCTAAAATCTGAATTACTCGTAAATCACGATATAGCAGTGGTCCTGGAGCGCTTTGCTCCGCAGATCATGGAACTCGCGGTAGCCGATGGACTGATGATAAAACATGACGGTGGTTTCAAAACTTGGGGCGATGTTCCAACGGAGCAATTTCAACAGCAAATTGATCGCCATCTGGATCAACTGGGAGACAATGAGCTATTTGCCACATCAAATTTTGTTTATGATGTAGATGAAGCGATGGAATCTACCATATTCCCGGGGATTATTCGAATAAATATTTTGCCCAGCAATACCTGGTACATTTATCTTTTCCGAAAAGAACATGTATACGAGGATGTTTGGGCAGGCAAACCGGAGAAGATCTATCAGTATGATTCCGAAAGGAAGGTAGAATTCCCGTCACCGCGGACCTCCTTTGAAGCATGGCGTGAAATTATGAAGGGTAAATCCACCAAGTGGAGTAAGTCCGAAATTGCTTTTGTAGAAAAAGTTGCACAAATAACTCAACAAGCTATCGCACAGAGAGGAGGTGAGATTGCGCAACTCAATAAGGAACTAATGCGCTCAAATAACGCTTTGGATACATTCGGATATACATTGACACACGATCTTAAAAATCCATTGTCATCCATTAAACTTGCGGCACAGATGATGCTTTTAAAGGATGATCTGCCCAAAGATTTACTGCGTAAAATGGCAAGCAATATCATGGATGCGACGACACTGATCAGCGAAATGATGGATAAGGTCTACCAATTGACACAGTCCAATTCCGTGGCCATCAAAACCGAGCTAATAGATCCCAAATTAAAAATTTTGAATATCCTGGAAAGTTGCAAGCAGCAGTTTGATGTGCCGCATCTGGAATTTGTTTTGGGTCAAACTTTACCCATACAGGCTGAGCGGACTTTATTGTACCAGTTGTTCCTAAACCTGATCGGAAACGCGATTAAGTATAGCAGCAAGAAAGATCAACCACGAGTGGAGGTTTATAGCCAACAACAGGGTAACTCGGTCTGCTATTATATTAAAGACAACGGAATAGGCATAGACATCCGGGATGGGGCCAACATTTTCGAGATTTTTAAACGTATGCCTAACTCCCAGGGTTTTGAAGGGTCTGGAATCGGTCTTTCCATCGTAAAGCGCATTGCTGATCGCCTTGCTGCTAAAGTTACCGTCGAAAGTGAATTGAATGTAGGCACGACCTTCTGCGTAAGATTTATCGCATAATAGTGTACTAACGCAAAACGAATGGATCAATTGCTTGTTCTTGAGTTATGATCAACTTGGAAAAAATTTTTGCGGATGGCATAGATACATCATTTTTGCTCGAAATAGGCCTTCGTTCGGCTATCATGTTTCTGCTTATATTAACGATATTACGACTGTCCGGAAGGAGAGGGGTGCGACAGTTAACACTTTTTGAGGTAGCGATTATCATTGGGCTGGGATCCGCAGCGGGCGACCCTATGTTTCAGGAAGATATTCCGATTTTTTATGCTGTCGTTGTCTTTATCTGTGTAATAGCCATTTATAAAATGATCACTTGGATTACATCAAAATCAGAAAAAGTAGCCCAGATGCTAGAGGGGAAGGTACTGCCGGTGGTTAAAGACGGTGTTTTTGATATCAAGAATGAGAATGACAATACCTTTTCACGCATGGAGTTTTTTTCGGAACTACGAAATCTGAATGTAGAGCACTTAGGTCAGGTTAAGGAGGGTGTGCTAGAGGTCGATGGAACCATGAGTGTGCTGTTTTACCCGGACGAAGAAACCAAATACGGGCTCCCTCTTTTTCCTTCTTCCTATAAGGAAGTGGATATCAATATGAATGAAGGGCCTTTCGCCTGCATGCATTGCGGCAATGTCTTAACTCAAATAATCGATGGTATGCCGCATTGCCCACGCTGTAAACGGACAAAATGGGCCAAGGCAATGAACAGCAAACGCGTCTAGCGGGATGATCATGAATTTTTCTTCACGACATCAACCATATGATCGAGATCAAAAGGTTTTTCGATAAAATCATCTGCTTTGCAGGCGTTTGCTTTGGCCGGTAAATCAACAGCTGTAGAAGTTAATACCGCCGAAATATCCTCGGTTTCGGGGTCGGACTTCAGTTCTTCAATCACCTTGGATCCTTTTTTAGTCCCCTTGATATGCTCATCAACTATGACAAGATTGGGATCAATCTCATCAATTTTCTCTATGGGTTCAGTGGTCAAAGATGAAGTGACATCAAATCCTTCATCTTCCAGCACTTCGTCCATTATATTGAGAATATCTTCATTATCCTGAATAAGCACAATCTTTTTTTTCTTCTTCTTCATTTTAAAAATTTGTTCAAATATAGAAAATAAGAATGCTTGTTTTATATGAATTTTTAGGGCTCTTTTTAGTTGGAATATCAACGATTTTAACTTTGCTGTTGTTATGTATAAAAGTGATCGGCACGGCATATAAAACACTAAACATCAAGCGTAAAATTATGAATATAAATGACAATGGACCTAAGAAAAGCTTAGACGACGCAAAGAAAGAAGAAAAAGAATTAAAAAAAGAAGGAAACGCTTTTGCAAATACCCCGGATACGCGGCCTTTGTCCAAGGCAATCGTGAAAGAAAAGAAGAAAAGAAACTGATATGCACCATGGGAAATATTTTCTGAGCGACGAAAAAGGTGTCATTCCTACTAAAAAGAATGGATATAGGCTTTTTTAATTTTAATCAGTATCTATGCGTTTCAACATTCGCTATCCTACAATGAGAAAAGGTCAATCGGGCTGTATGATATTCTTTAGCGCCAGATAAAAAAAGAAGGGAGATTTGCTGTATTTACGCAATTTTTGTATCATTGGGGATATCATAACCAATGCAGCAGCTCAAGCCCTTTTTATACGCGTATCTACAATTATTTCTTTTCCTCTTGCTAGGACAGTCAACGGCTTTAAGCCAGGTCAGTACTTATGCGTTTAAGACCTTAACATCTGACCAGGGACTGGTCCATAATCATGTAAATTGTGCTTTTAGGGATAAATACAACTACCTCTGGTTTGGTACAGAAGCTGGATTGAGCCGATTTGATGGTGTACAGTTCACAAATTTTAGGTACACTGCCAGTAAACGCTCAGGATTGAGTGGCAATGTCATTTCGGCAATCTTTGAAGGACCCGAAGGGAATGTTTGGATTCGTGCAGCCAACCGGATGAATGTTTACGATCAGCGATCTGGAGTTATCATTCAACAGATCGATTCTATACTGGCTACCCTGAAGGTCCCAGTCAAGGATGTCTATTCCATCAGACCATTGGATGACCATAACTTTGCCCTTTTGTATAGCGATCGTTCGCTGATTTTGTACAATAGCCTAAAGAAAACGTATCGCAGGGTGCCTCAGCTGACCAAGGACAGTAGAATTACCGATATAATTACCGGTCAAGGGCAAACGATCTGGGCCATCTACGAAAATGGTATGTTCGGCCAGATCGATACAGAGTCGCTGCGAAGTACTAGGCGATTCATGCTCCCGATCGCAAATAAACAGGTAAATTATAATCTTTTTGCTGACAGGGATGGCGCAATCTGGATCTTCTCAAAAGATATCCCCATTGGCGTCTACTGGCTTGATCCCAAAGACTGGCAAATTCATCATCTTCAAAAAGAACTGTCCAATCCCTTTGTGGGTAATATCGTGCAAGACGACAAAGGACAGCTTTGGCTGGGGACCGATCATGGTGGCATCAACGTCTATGACAAGAAGAATAACAGTATCCAGCTCATTGGCAGTGATAAATATGATTTACGGAGCCTACCTTACAATAGCATTACATCGCTATATCGAGATAAATCCGGTATTATCTGGGCCGGGACGTACAAGGGGGGAATCAGTTATTATCATCCCAACTTATTATTGTTCTCACTAATCAAAAATTATCCCGGACTGCCGAAATCGCTTCCCTACGATGATGTTAATAAGTTTGTGCAAGACCGCAAGGGTAACCTTTGGATTGGCACAAATGGTGGCGGATTGTTATATTATGATATCGATAAAAAGACCTTCATGCAATACCTACATGATCCGGGCAATCCAAATAGTTTGAGCAGCAATGTGATCGTTTCGCTTTTACTGGATGAGATGAACCAGCTGTGGATAGGTACTTATCGTGGTGGCATGTGCCGATTCGACGGCAAAAATTTTAAAGTTTTCCACCGTGATACCGGACCTGGAAAACTGAATGATGACAGCGTATGGGAAATATATGAAGATAGCCAGCATCGTTTTTGGGTAGGAACCCTTAGCAGCGGTCTGTATCTGTTCGATAAAAAAAATGAGCAGTTTTCAAAAACGTATACACGAAATAATGAAATCCTAAAGAACACTTATATCTCGGCCTTGTTTGAAGATTCGAAAAAACGACTATGGATTGGCACTGCAACCGGCTTGGCGATACTGGAGCCGGATGATAAGATTACGTATATTGATACGGATAGTTCGCCAAGGAAACTTAAAAATAATCTGATTTATGATATAAAGGAGGATAAAAACGGTCGCATCTGGGTGGCCACACAGGAGGGCTTACATATCATTGGTGACAAAAAAATAAGCCATCTGACACAGCAGGATGGTCTGAGCGACGATGCTGTAGTGGCCTTATTGGTGGATAATGAGGGGAACATTTGGGCTTCAACTAACAAAGGGCTTTCAGAAATCGTCGGCAAAGGCGAAGGACAGAAGTACATCATCCGCAATTTTACGCGGGAATTAGGACTGCAGGGGAATGTATTTAACGAGAACGCTGCCTTAAAATTGCGGGATGGAAGGCTTGTCTTTGGCGGGCCAAAAGGTTTTAATTTTATTGATCCAGCGAAAGTCAGGGGGGAAAGCGAGCTGATTTTACCCATTTTATCAAATCTTTATCTCTTCAACAAGCGGATAGCAGTAGGTGAGGAATTTTCAGGTCATGTTATTTACAATCAGTCGCTGAATAACCTGAAGGAATTGAAACTCCCACACAACCTCAATGCTCTCTCCCTGGAACTGTCCACCTTTGATTATCTGCAACAGCATAACGGACTCTACCAATATAAGCTTGGGGGTTTAAGTGATGAATGGTTTGACTTTGAACCGGGAACGACGCGTGCCAATTTTACCAACCTGGATAGCCGGACCTATAAATTGTACATACGGCATGCGATCGATTCGAACAGCTGGTCCGAAGGAGTGCTATTGCTGACAATTGATGTACAACCGCCATTTTGGCGTTCGGCTTGGGCCTTTGTTTTATATACGGGATTGGTTTTGGCCATACTCTGGGCTTATTTTTATGTGACCAAACTGCGGGTCAAGACACGCAATCAACTCTATCTCGCGCAGGAGCAAGCCTCACAAGCCAAAGAACTGGATGCCTTGAAAACTCGCTTCTTTACTAATATAAGCCACGAATTTCGGACACCAATCAGTTTAATTCTAACGCCGACACAGCAATTGTTGGATGAAGAACAGCATCCCGATAAAAAAGCGGATCTCAATTTGATCAAGAAAAATGCGGATCGCCTGCTGAGATTGGTCAATCAATTATTGGACTTCAGAAAGCTGGAGAAAAGTGAACTGGAACTGAATGAGGAATATGGTGATCTAATGGGATTTATACGTGAGCAGCTCGATGCATTTAACGTGCTTGCCCAGAGTAACCAGGTCATGCTCCAAGTTAATGTCGCCCCACAGGCTAGCGCTGCATGGTTTGACAAGAATAAACTTGAAAGCATTATTTTTAACTTGGTTTCCAATGCGATAAAATTTAGTCCAGCTGCGGGTATAGTAGATTTTATTGCTAACATTGAGGTAGGAGACAAAGAGAAAGTGTTAAACATAACCATAAAGAACACTGGTGCTGCCATTCCCGAAGCTCTTCAATCTCGTATATTTGAACGCTATTTTCAGCTGGAAGTTCCAAATGGTAAACTGAATCAGGGTACAGGGATCGGGCTTTCAATCGTTAAGGAATATGTGGATTTTTTGGGTGGCAATATCAGACTAAACAGTAATCAAAAATACACAACATTTGATGTAAAGCTACCCTTACATACGATCGAGACTAACACGGAAGTGAACGAAAATGCCCTCCCGGGTAAGCCTTGTATTTTATTGGTGGAGGATGATGTGGATTTCCTGCTGTATATGGAGCGAACATTGAACTTGGAATATGTAATTACTTCTGCCAAAACGGCATCTGACGCTAAAATAATCCTAAGCAAGCAACAGATTGATTTAATTATGACAGATCTCAGTCTGCCGGGCGAAAGCGGATTGGATTTTTGTCGCTATATAAAGGGTCAGGCAAAGTTGGCTCACATTCCAGTACTTATTGTGACCGCAGTTGTCAATCCGAAAATCGAAGTAGAAGCACTTCAAGCTGGTGCAACAGATTACATAAACAAGCCCTTTAACATCAGTCTGCTGCGCTCTAAGTTGGCCCAAATACTCCATCAGCAACAAAACTTGGTAAAACGCTACAAAAAACAGATCAATGTCAATCTAGTGCAGCCTGATATTGAATCTGCCGATGAACAGTTTATCCGATCGCTTGTCAAAGAAATTGAACGGGATCTTAACGACTCTTCGCTTTCAGTGGAATTACTTGCTAAAAGAATGAATATTACACGGGTAGGTCTCTATAAGAAGGTACTCGCTATTACAGGCTATTCTCCGATGGAATACATCCGTCATATTCGTCTTAAACGTGCAATGCACCTCGTTCAAAATTCGAAATTATCGATGGCAGAAATTGCTTACGAAGTGGGATTCGGAAACCCGAAACAATTCAGCAAATATTTTAAATCCGCATTTGGTAATTTACCCTCCTTTTACCGTAAGAATCTTTAAAACAACGAATTACCACAAATCCAATCTTAAAATAATTACTAAGTGTTAACAAAACAGCCCCCAAAAGTTAACAAATCGGCACCATTATACAACCGGTTGCATTCTATATTTGAATTGTTCTTTCAATAGGAAGGACTAATAATAACCAAGGGAATATAGTAACCAATAAATCTTATTTAAATGCGCAACTTAACGTATGCTTTAAGTAGTTTGATGCTCTTCGCAATGGTACAGCAAGGATTCGGACAGACCAACAAAGCACATTATGAAAAAACGCCAACTGGTGTCAAGGTAAGCTTCAAAAATTCGGACACATCAATCGATCAGGATGTCTATTTGGATGTTGTAACGGACAAGATCGTACGTGTCACGGCTGTTCCGGCCGGCGCCGCCTTTCCCAAGCAAACGAGTTTGGTGGTCGTCGATTCACTGCACCGACAGCTCAAGTCGCTGGCTGTAAAATCTACTGATTCTACCGTAAATGTACAAACAGCCGCTATGCAGGCGATCGTCTCGTTGAAGACTGGTAAAGTTGATTTTTTTGATTCAAATGGCCAAGTTATTGTAAAAGAAGCGAAACGAAATTCAAGCTCTTTTACAGCGAATAGCTATAATGGCGATGCATTTTATCACATCAACCAAGACTTTATCGTCAATCCCGAAGAAGGGATTTATGGCTTAGGACAACATCAAAATGCGGTCATGAACTATAATCGCGGCAAACAGGTATCGCTGTTGCAGTACAATACAGAAATCGGAATCCCTTTTTTATTATCTACGAATAACTATGGATTGCTATGGCACAATTACTCCATTACCAAAGCTGGAGATGTACGGCCCTTATTGCCTCTCAATGCCCTTAAGCTCTCCTCAAAAGAAGGTGAAGAAGGCTGGCTTACAGCTACCTATGTGAACCGGAACAATATAAACGAGGTCTATCTATCCCGGCCTGAATCCATTATCGATTATGGTTATTTAAGCGATCAGCACAAGTTTCCCAAAGAAGTGAAGCTTGCGGATACTAAAGTAATCTATGAGGGAAGCCTTGCCTCGCCATATGCGGGCAAACATGTGCTGCACTTTAAATATTCGGGTTATATGAAGGTCTGGATAGACGGTGAGCTGGTGGCTGATCGTTGGCGGCAATCCTGGAATGCAGGGACCTTTGAACTCGAGAAAGAAATGGGAAAAGATCAGTCTCACAAAATCCGTATGGAATGGATACCAGATGGGAGTGAATCTTATTTTACATTGAATTGGCAAAGCCCGGTGCCCGAAACCCGTAAAAACTTATTTTCATTTAATTCCGAAGCTGGAGATGCAGTTGATTATTACTTTATTCATGGATCATCCATGGATGACGTCATCGCGGGTTATCGGAAACTATCGGGTAAGGCGCCCATTATGCCGCTATGGAGTTTCGGGTTTTGGCAGAGCAGGGAGCGTTACAAGACACAAGAAGAAATTGAGCAGGTTGCTACTGAATTTAGAAGACGTAAGATTCCGATTGATAATATTGTTCAAGATTGGTCTTACTGGTCTGAACACGACTGGGGAGGCCAAAAATTTGATCTAAAACGTTTCCCGGATCCAAAAGCGATGGTGCAGAAACTACATGATCAACATTTGAATATCATGATTTCAGCATGGCCAAAAATTAATGAGGAGTCGACTGTATACAATGAATTTAAAAACAACAAATGGATCTATCCGCGCAATATTTATGACGGTCGCAAAGATTGGATCGGAAAGGGTTATACATCCACCTTTTATGATCCATTTAATCAAGGTGCCCGGGACGGATTTTGGAAACTGTTGGACAAAAACTTGTTTAAAATAGGAATTGATGCCTGGTGGATGGATGCCAGTGAGCCGGACATCCATTCCAATATCGACCTGGATGAACGCAAATCGGTTTTTCAACCGAGTATCGGTTCTTCAGTTCGTTATTATAACGCTTTTCCACTACAAAATGCAAAAGGTATTTATGAGGGCCAGCGTGCAACTGATCCCAACAAACGGGTTTTTATCTTGACACGGTCCTTTTTTGCGGGCCAACAGCGTTACGCTGCTGCCGCTTGGAGTGGGGATATTGCCTCCAGGTGGCATGATATGAAAGATCAGATTGCCGGGGGAGTTAACTTCTCGATGTCTGGTACACCGTATTGGACAATGGATGCCGGGGGCTTCTTGGTTGAAAACAGATTTCATAAGCCTAATGCAACCGACCTAGAGGAATGGCGTGAACTGAATAGCCGCTGGTACCAATATGGTGCTTTCTTGCCGCTGTTTAGAGCGCATGGACAATTTCCCTATCGCGAGCCTTATAATATCGCTCCCGACGGCCACCCTGCGTATAAAAGCATGACTTATGTTATCAATCTGCGTTATAAATTACTTGCGTACAATTACAGCCTTGCAGCAAAGACATTTTTTGAAGATTATTCAATGATCCGCGCACTGGCCATGGATTTTCCGAAGGATAAGAACGGATTTGATATCAACGATCAGTATCTGTGGGGGCCGTCCCTGTTGGTCAATCCCGTTACTGAAAAAGGTGCGACCTCGCGCAAAATGCACTTCCCAAAAGGAATAGACTGGTATGATCTATACAGTGGCAAGAAAGTGCAGGGTGGTCAGGACCTGCTTGTTGATGCACCTTACGAACGTATCCCGGTATATGTAAAGGCCGGAGCGATTCTACCAATCGGACCAGTATTGCAATACACAACAGAGAAAAAGCAGGATATACTGGACCTCTATGTCTACGATGGAGCAGATGGTCATTTTTCACTTTATGAAGACGAAGGAAACAATTATAATTATGAAAAAGGGAAATATAGCCGCATAGATTTCAACTATGACAATACGACAAAAACGCTGTCCCTGCAAGAACGTAGAGGTGATTTCGACGGAATGCTGACCAAAAGGAAGTTTAATATCATTTTTGTCAGCGACAAGAATGTAGTCGGGCTGGATGTACCATCAAAAAGATCAACAGCGGTATCCTATACAGGTAAAGCTGTACAGATCAAATTAAAATAAATAAAAACCAACTTATAAATCAATACGTATGATAAGCAAACAATTGTTGAGCAGGAGCGTGGCCGTCATGGTCATGACCAGCGTGACCTCTTTGGTCTGGGCACAATCCTTTACGGGATCGGTTGTTTCGGCTGATTCGGGCTTGCCAATCGGGGGAGCAAGTATCAAAGTAAAGAATCAGAAGATATCAACTAGCAGTGACGAATCGGGTAAATTTTCATTGACAGTCGGTACTGGAACAATTTTAACGGTCTCTTATGTGGGGTATAAAACGGAGGAAATTACAGTAACCGGCCCCAAAATGGTAATTCGGCTACAGCCACAATCTTCCGATTTAGAAGAAGTTGTTGTGATAGGCTATGGTGTGCAAAAGAAAAAATTGAACACAGGTGCCAATCTGAAGGTTGAAGGTGAAGAATTGCAAAAACGGAATCAATTGAACCCGCTGCAATCGCTCCAGGGACAAGCACCGGGTGTAGCGATCACATCTACCTCAGGACAGCCGGGGGCAGATATGAAAGTCGTCGTCCGCGGATTGGGAACAATAGGTAGCTCTGGGCCACTATATGTCATTGACGGTGTCCCGGGTGGTGACATCTCGGTCTTGAATGCTGCCGATATCCAATCCATTGATGTTTTAAAAGATGCTGCTTCGGCTGCCATATATGGCTCGCAGGCGGCAAATGGGGTCGTACTCGTCACTACAAAGATGGGAGCCGCAGGTAAAAATGTGCTTTCCTTTGACGGTTATACAGGAATTCAAAACGTTTCGCGCAAAGCGAAATTATTGGACGCAACTCAATATAAGCTGATTATGAACGAACAATCGCTGAATTCGGGTGCCTCGCCAATCAATTTTGATGCTATGGAGGGCTTAGCTAATACAGACTGGCTGGATTACATGTTCAAGGATAATGCAAAAATGGACAATTACAATGTTGCACTCACAGGCGGTTCAGAAAAATCTACTTACGCCTTGTCGATGAACTACATTGGCCAAGAAGGAATAGTAGGTGGTAAAGATGTATCCAATTACCAGCGTTATGGTTTCCGAACAAACTCGGAACATAAACTCTTTGACAATTTTGTAAAAATCGGTCAGCATCTCAATTTTAATTATATAAAAAATCGGGGTATTGGTGTAGGCAATCAATACAACAACACGCTACGCGGTGCATTTGCCACGTCGCCTTTGTCACCGGTGTATTCGGACAATGGCCTGTACGGCAGCCCTTTCAACGACACCTCCACCTCGCCCTGGTATAATGGCGATAGCAATCCTTATGGAGTCATGATGACCAATTCAAATAATAACAACGATGGACAAAAATTGCTGGCCGATATCTTTGCAGAGATCGAACCAATGAAAGGGTTGAAAGTGCGCTCTTTACTGGGGTTCAACTATTATGCATCGGAATATAGAAGTTTTACACCCTTGTACCGCTTCTCGATTTATACCTATAACCAGGATCATACGACTACCTCCCAGAACATGAGTAAGGGACATACGCTAACCTGGACGAATACCGCGTCCTACGACTTTGATATCAACACAGATCATCGCTTTTCGGCTATGCTGGGAATGGAATCGTTACGTTACCAAGGAACCTTTCTTTCGGGGTCTAACTGGAACTTGCTTTCCCAGTTTAACGATTTTGCGCACGCTTACCTAGATAATACAACGGGACAGGCACATTTGGATGAAAAGGGTAATGTGGTGGAGACCAGGACAGTCTCGGGGAGACCTGAAAATGCCACTCGACGGGTTTCTTATTTTGGAAGATTGGGTTACAATTATAAAGAAAAGTATCTGCTGAACGCGACACTGCGGGCAGATGGCTCTTCCAAATTTTCGCGTAGCAACCGCTGGGGATATTTCCCTTCCGTGTCCGCTGGCTGGGTCATTTCTTCAGAAGATTTCTTTAAGGAGAATTTAGCTGGCGTAAACTTTTTCAAACTGCGAGCTTCATGGGGGCAAGTAGGTAACCAGGACATTGCAGATTTCCAATACGCTGCACCGATAAGCACCTCAACAGGTATTACCTCTTCCAATCCCGGAGCGCATTATGTCTTCGGAACAAGCAACAACAATATTGCTGGCGCTTATCCGAGCCGTTTGTCCAATCCCAATTTGACATGGGAAACGTCTGAACAGACCAATATTGGATTTGACGCCAAGTTTGCAAGCAACCGTCTGGATGTGGTTGCCGACTTTTATGTCAAAAAGACCAAAAATTGGCTGGTTACAGCTCCAGTCTTGGCAACGACAGGAACACTACCACCATTTATCAATGGGGGTGATGTAAAGAATACAGGTGTGGAGCTTGGGCTAAATTGGGCTGACAAGATCAACGAACTCAAATACCGGGTGGGGATAAACGGTGCCTACAACAAAAATAAAGTTGGCCAGATCCCTACCGAAGACGGCATTATCCACGGACAGACGGCCATGTTGTACGATAATTCAGAGGAATTCTACCGGGCTGCAAATGGCCTGCCCATTGGTTACTTCTGGGGGTATAAGACCGACGGTCTATTCCAAAATCAATCCGAAATTGATGCTTGGCGAGCAGCTGGAAAAGGTATCCTGCAAGCGGATGTAAAGCCTGGCGACGTAAAATATGTGGACCAGAACAACGATGGCATTATCAATGCCTCGGACAAAACAAATCTGGGAGTGGGCATGCCTGATTTTACCTATGGCTTTAATATTGGTCTAGATTATAAAGGTTTTGATTTATCGGTGAACGCCTATGGTTCCCTCGGAAACAAGATTGTACAGTCCTACCGTAATCATACCAATAAACAGGCAAACTACACAACGAGAATACTAGATAGATGGACCGGGGAAGGTACTTCCAACAACATCCCGCGCGTCACTGAAACGAACGTCAACTGGCAGTTTTCAGATCTTTATGTTCAGGACGGGGATTTTCTGCGGATCAGCAATGTTACCTTAGGCTATGATCTTTCTAAACTTATCAAGTGGAAATATGGCAATCAGATCCGCTTCTATGTACAAGGACAAAATCTGTTCACGTTCACCAAATACGACGGTATGGATCCCGAGATTGGCTATGGTACGGACGGCTGGGTATCGGGCATTGATCTGGGCTATTACCCAAGACCCCGGACAGTTCTATTTGGCCTAAATGTTAAATTCTAAATCAAGAAATCATGAAAAAAACGAGCTATATCTATCATTCCATGTTATTGGGATCCTTACTATTAGGGTCATGTTCATCCAATTTTTTAGATGTCGAACCGATGACAAGCGTTTTGGAGAGCAATTTTTATAAAACAGTGGCTGATGCTGAAATGGCTTTGGTTGGCTGCTATGACGGTTATCAAAGGACGACGTCCAACGGCAGCCAAGCCTTTTATATCACATCTGAGATCGCCTCGGACAACTGTTTTGGCGGTGGAGGAACAACAGACGGCCGAGGGTTTCAAGCAATAGACCGTTTTGATATTGCACAATCCCAATCGGACAATAACATCTTTGATGGTACCTGGTCAGATTACTATGCCGGTATTTTTAGATGCAATACGCTACTGGGGAAATTGGATGGCACCGACTTCTCGGGAAGCACAGCCGCACGCGCGCGAATTGAAGGTGAAACCAGATTCCTACGCGCCTTAATGTACTTTGATCTTGTACGCCTTTTCGAAAGAATACCTTTGTTAACGAGTCCGACCAACGAGAATATTCCGCAATCGGATCCTAAAGCGATTTATCAATTGATAGTTTCGGATCTCAAATTTGCGGCTGCGAACATTCCGGAGACAGCTTATCCGAAATCGGCTGCCGCCACCAATGACGGTCGGGCTACACCATTTGCTGCAAAAGCGCTGTTGGCCCGTGTTTATCTCTTTTATTCGGGATACTATGGCAGCGAGGACATCGGCGTATCCAAAGCAGAAGCACTGGCGGGGTTGGAAGACGTGATCAGCAGCGGACAGTTTGCCTTGGTGGCAGATTTTAAGAATCTATGGCCCGCTGCAAGTTATACCCCAAATGCCAGCAACAATACACTAGATATTTCCAAATATGCCGGCAAGGGAAATTTTGAAGTAGTATTTGCGCAGAAATTTAACAATACCTCTAACTACAGCGGTTATGTCGATGGTAATCGCTGGGTAGTATTTCTAGGCCTACGGGGCAAAAATTGGTCGCCCTATGGACAGGGATGGGGTGTATGCACAGTAAGTAAAAACTTCTTCAATGAGCTTGACAACAACGACACACGCAAGACGGCCTCTATCATTGATATCGAGGGCGAAAAAATAACGGGTTTTGACCTCAAAGATCAGCGCGAATACACGGGATACGCTGTAAAAAAATATGCACCAACCGCATTGCCGGATGGCACCACGAATACGGGAGGGGATAAGGATATGCAATTATCACAGGATCAGGATTATTTTGTGATCCGCTATGCCGACGTCTTGTTGATGGCAGCCGAACTGGGTTCCGTCAATGCACAAAAATATTTTGACGAGGTGCGTAAAAGAGCCTATAAAACCAATTTTGTAGCGCTGCCCGTATCAAAAAACAATATTCTAAAGGAAAGAAAATTTGAGTTTGCATTTGAAGGTATCCGCTATTGGGACGTGCTGAGACAAGGCCTGGATATGGCAGCGACCACGCTCCAAACATCAGAAGATGTGCTTAGTGGTTCGGTGCCTGAAAAAGTTATTGTAAACAGAGAGCGTTTTTTGACAACAAGAGGCTTTATGCAAATTCCAAACAAGCAGATTACACTATCCAACGGTATATTGAAACAGAATCCGGGATGGAATTAAGCCTAAACACCTTAGAATGGACTATTGGTTTAACTATAATAAATTGATAAAAATGAAAAAGATACGAACAGTTATCATGAGTTTCCTTGCAGGGATGATATTCTTTGGGAGCTGCACCCCGGAGAACTATTCACTGGGTGACATCGATGTCACATCGGCAGAATTGGCAGAAGGAAAGGCCTATACCGTTGAGCATGACGCCAATAATCCAAATATTGTTTATTTGACCAGTTTGATGGACCCCAAATATACGCCTTTATGGGAACATCCACAGGGACTTAACCAGGAAAAAAAGGTAACGCTGAAAATGCCATTTCCAGGGGAATACACGATCAAATTTGGCGTCGAAACCCGTGGGGGAATTGTCTACGGAGAGCCGGTAACGTTTAAAATCGATCAGATGTATGCCGAATTTATCAGCGACGAGACCTGGACTTTGCTGACGGGGGGCGCAGGGGAGGAGAAAACATGGTATCTGGATCTGGACGCAGATGGCATATCCCGCTACTTTAAAGGCCCAGTGTATTTTTACGGCACTGGGGACTGGTGGGGAACGATAAACAAAACTGGTGAGCCGCTCAATAGTGACAGCTGGAGCTGGCAGCCCGATTGGAAAAGCAATAGCTGGCTAATGCCCGCAGGTGACTACGGTAGCATGACTTTCGACCTGAAAGGCGGGGCAAACGTCAATGTGATACACACGATGTTGGATAAAGTTCAAAAAGGGACTTTTAATATTGATACCGAAAAGAAAACCATGCGCATGACAGGAGCTTCACCTTTGCACGGTAAGCCGCAAGATGGGATGGTGGTCGACTGGGGGGATATACGCATTATGTCACTGACGAAAAACACCATGCAACTGGCGGTATTACGGGATCCGGTGCTGTCGAATGACAGTGCTGCCATGCTGACCTTCAATTTTATCAGTAAAGACTATAAGGAAAGTTTGATTGAAAATGAGGCGGAAACCAATAACGATAAATAAGATAATTGATCCTTACTATTTAAGCAAAACTTATTTATATATACGCAAATTATTAGCTAAAGACAGTACTTATGCGATCCATTTCAATCATGATATATCCTTGCAAGTAAATGTGAATGAAACAAATCGCTATATCATTGATCAAGTTTAGCGCTTACGCTTGGAGATAAATTTATGTTGAAACGACTATTTCATACAGGATATAGCCGGATAATGAGCCTGTTGTTGCTATTGTTGGCAACGACAGGCTCTTCCATTGGGCAATCCAGGCAGGTTATTAATTTTAATCCGGGCTGGTGGTTTAAACTAGACAGTAGCCAGCAATATATCGATGAACAAAGAGGAGAGGGCTGGCGCCGCCTCGACCTACCGCACGACTGGAGCATCGAAATGCCATTCAGCGCAAACAGTCCTGCAGCTAGCGGAGGGGCCTACCTTGATGGTGGAATCGGCTGGTACCAAAAATCATTTAAGCTGGCTAAAGCTGACAGCGGACAAAGGATATTTATTGCATTTGAAGGGATATATGAAAACAGCGAGGTGTGGATCAACGGGCATTTTTTAGGAAAAAGGCCCAACGGTTATATCGGATTCGAATATGAAATGTCCCGCTATCTATACTGGGACGGTAGAGACAACCTGCTTTCAGTTAAAGTAAATAACAAGAACCAGCCAAACTCACGTTTCTATTCTGGATCGGGGATCTATCGGGATACAAAACTAATCATTCGTAATCCAATCAGCTTAACCAGCAACAGTACTTTTATAAGAGCCACCCAGCTCAATGAAAAGCACGCTGTCGTAAACCTGTCGCTGGAAATTGAACAGACCCTTAAGGAAGCAAAAACGATCACGGTGCTGACGCAATTGCTTTCGCCCGACGGCCTGCCTATTGCAAGTGAACATACAGTCTTGGCAAAATTCAAGACAGGGCTTCATCATATCCAGCAGCAGATATCCATTGACGATCCTCTTTTATGGAGTATTGAAACGCCGCAGCAGTATACGGCGCGCGTACAGTTGATTGCAGATGGCCAGGTGCTGGATGAACAAAACAGCAAATTTGGTTTACGTAATTTTAATTTTGATCCAGAACAGGGTTTTACGCTAAACGGGAAGCGTCTTAAAATCCGAGGCGTGTGTCTGCACAGTGATCTCGGCGCACTGGGTATGGCATTCAACCGGTCTGCAGCATTACGTCAACTACGATCCATGAAAGAAATGGGCGTCAATGGGATCCGTACATCGCACAACCCTGCAGCACCTGCATTTTTGGATCTATGTGACAGCTTGGGCTTTGTGGTGATGAGTGAAACATTTGATGTTTGGAAAGGGCACAAAAACCCGTATGACTATCATTTATATTGGGATCAATGGTACAGACGGGATTTTGTCGACCATGTCAAACGCGACCGTAATCATCCGTCGCTGTTTATCTGGTGCCTAGGTAATGAAGTTCAGGAGCAGTGGCATTCAAAACCGGATGGAATAGCTATTCCAATCGCTTTGGCCTCAATCGTAGACAGCTTGGATGGAACACGTCTGACTACCATTGCAAACAATGAACTTTCCAAAGCGAATCCGGTGCTGATGAGTTCAGCAGTGGATCTGATAGGCTATAACTACAACCATAAAAAATGGGCTAGTTTTCCAAAGGATCATCCCGGCAGAAAGTTCATCGTAACGGAAAGTACTTCTGCATTGGAAAGTCGTGGACAGTATGATTTGATTCCTTATGATTCTGTTCGCATGTGGCCCGAAAGATGGGATATACCTTTCGATGGAGGCAACAAGGATAAGAGTATATCGGCTTATGACCATGTATTTACGCCTTGGGGATCAGACCATCAGACGAGTTTGAGGTTAATGGAAAAGTACGATCATATCGCGGGCATGTATGTATGGACGGGATTTGATTACCTTGGTGAACCCACACCTTATACTTGGCCGGCAAGAAGCTCGTACTTTGGAATTGTGGATTTAGCAGGCTTCCCGAAGGATGTATATTATTTGTACCAAAGCGTATGGACAGCGAAGCCTGTCCTACATGTATTGCCTCATTGGAATTGGAAAAAAGGGGATATAATAGATGTGGTGGTTTACTTTAACCAAGCAGACCGGGTAGAACTTTATCACAATGGCAAAAAGATAGGCGATCAGAAAAAAGATTCCGACCGTTACGAAGTCGTTTTTAAGGGCATAGCATTCGAACCTGGTACGCTTGAAGTTATCTCTTATCAGCAGGACAAAAGAGTGTTAAGTAAAACAATCCGTACAGCAAAAAAGGAACAACGCATAGCTCTGATTGCAGAAGACAACTCAATTAGTGCCGCGATGAATGAACTTTCTTTTGTACATGCCTATGTTGTGGACGAGTTTGGCACTCTTGTTCCCGATGCAGCAAATAAAATTGATTTTGAGGTGGAGGGAGATGGGGCAAAAATTTTGGCGACGGATAATGGGAATACAACAGATCATACGCGTTTCCAGTCGACATCACGACGAGCATTTCATGGTAAAGTGTTGGTTATTGTGTCAAGTAAAAATAAAGGCCAAATTGTCGTAAAAGCGAAAAGTAAGGGGCTTATTTCAGGAGAGGTTCACATCAAAGTTGAATAAGGGAATTAGCCCTATTTTGTGGGTCTATTGGCAATGCTTTGTTATCTTACGAAGCAAAGCATTGCCCCACTTGTCCATTCGAATAATCCTGTTAATGACTTAATATTGTATTAATTTTGGAAGTAATGTCAACCAGATCAAAAGGTTTGGCAATAAATCCATTGGCACCTAAATCGTCTGCAATGGCCGCTCCATCGACACTCGCCGAAAGTATAACCACTGGCAAGTCTTTCACTTCGGGCGTATTTCGGATAATTTTTAGGACCTGATCACCCGATAATAGAGGCATCCATAAGTCCAATAACAAGATATCTGGCCGGTGCGTCATGAGCTGTTTAATCAGATTGGTACTGTTGATCTCGCATATCACATTAAATCCTTCTAATTCGAGAAATAGTTCAAGCATCTCTACTATTCCTTGGTCGTCATCACAGATCATTATTTTTCTACGCTCCATAGCTTTCGTCATTTATTTGTGATTGGTAATGTGAAATTAAATGTAGCCCCTTCTCCGGGTTCACTTTCTACCCATAGCGTTCCATTATGATTGGCAATAATCTCATGTGACACATAGAGCCCGATCCCTAATCCGGGAAATTTTTTCTGTATATGGCTGGCCCTGAAGAATCGTTCGAATATTTTCAGTCTGTCCTGATAATTGATGCCCATGCCGTAATCTCTTATGGAGATTTTTACAAAATTGGCAACTTTGTGCATGCTTACTTCCACCTTATTTGAATCGGGTGAATATTTAATAGCATTGGATAATAGGTTATTGAATACTTGGATGATCTGAAGCTCGTCCCCTTGGACAATAGCGCCTGTGGTGCCCGATAGCTGGATCTCATAACCGGGCACAGCGAGCGTAATATTTTCAATTGCCTCGCGGATTGTTTGATCAATATTAAATGGCTCCATATGCAATTCGATATGACCAGACTGTATTTTTGAGGTATCCAACAGTTTAGTGATCAACAGATTCAAGCGATCGACATAGGCCGACATCTTATCGAGCGTGCTCACAAACTTGTCATTCGAATGATCTGGGCTCATACGTTGTAAAATTTGAACCAGACCTTTAATCGTCGTGAGAGGCGTCTTGAGCTCATGGCTAGCAATGGACAAAAAATCGTCTTTTCGCTGGTCTTGCTCTTTTTTCTCCGTAATGTCTTCGAAAGCTATCAATATCCGATCTTTGTAATGCCCCTCAAATTCAATGCGATAAGCATTTAATAGCATCACTTTACGGCCTATATGGGGAAATACATTGTCAACCTCGTAATCAATAACAGGATTGTTGGTCGGTAGGATCTGGGTCAGGAGCTCTTTCAAAGAATTGATATTCCACTGTTGCATCCCAAGTTCAAAGAGAGGTTTTCCTAACGTTTCTTCGGAGGAAACCTTAAAAGAATTTAAAAAATGTTTATTCGCACTCAACACGATATAATTGGCATCTAATACCAATAAACTCTCCCGGACAGTCTCAATGATACTGGAGAGAAAAATTTCCTTTTCCTGTAATTCTTTTGTTCGTTCCTGTATTTTAAGTTCAACATGTGCTTTCTCTTCCCTAAGGTCGTACTCGGCTTTCTTGCGCGCCGTAATATCATTTTGTACGCCTATAAAATGGGTGACCTGTCCCGCTTCGTTTTTAACAGGAGATATAAAAAGCTCATTCCAAAAAAGTGTACCGTCCTTGCGGTAATTACGAATTTCGACTTTACATTCTTCACCCCGCTGAATACTTTCTTTTAAAAGTTGGCGTTGGTGCTGTGAACGATCCTGAGCCTGCAAAAAACGGCAATTATGCCCAATAATCTCATTGTGCGAATAGCCACTGATAGTTTCAAATGCTTTGTTGCAATAGATAATCGGATTATCGTGTTGCATATTATCTGTAATAATAATGCCTGAATAGGCAGAATTCAAGGCTTTAAGATAGAGATCGAGATCATCGCTCGAATTATAAATGGTATGTTTCGATTTATCAATATATGTGTTTTTTTCTTCCATATACGTTTAAGACCCTAACGAATTAATGTCGTACAATTCAATTTTAATTTGGAAATTAAATGCAAACCATATGCCCTTTTTTTATCGACCGTATTTTATATAAACAAAACAGGTATTTATCCCCAAGACATGTTCTGTAACAGAATATACAATTCAGGGTAATTTACAGACAGCTGACATTTGTGCCGTTCATTGGGTTGCTGATTTTTGTATATTGCGTTATCCGCTATTACCCCAAATTTACGCAGATATCATTGCACGTTAGAAAAAAGACATCAGGAATGAATTTAAAAATTAGACAGGCACAGGAACATGAAATAGATGTATTATTGGAATTTGAACAGGGAATCGTGGCAGCAGAACGCCCGTTTGACGATACATTGGAACAAGGTGAAATTCACTACTACGACCTGCTGGAACTCATAAAATCACCAGAAGCAGAAGTATTGGTCGCTGTGGTCGGCAGTGAACTTGTCGGATCTGGTTATGCGAAAATAGTTGATGCCAAGCCGTATCAAAAGTTTGCCCGATATGTGCATTTGGGATTTATGTATGTAAAACCAGATCACCGCGGACAAGGGATCAATAAATTGATTCTGGAAGCATTGTTAAGCTGGGCAAAAGGAAAAAATATCTCGGAGGTGAGACTTCAGGTTTATGATCAGAACGACAGTGCGATAATCGCCTATAGTAAAGTCGGGTTTAAGCCCAATTTACTGGAGATGAGAATAGAAATTTAGAGATTCCACGTGCAGGAAGTGTGGCCGCCACTGTTGCTTAAATTGCGATTGTGATCAGATCCATGCAATCCACCGCCCGGATAAGGTATTCAGCAATAAATCGCTATTCGCTATTACAACGTCTGCTTTCAAATTGTTCTGTATCAACTTTGTGTTCTTCGAAATTCTTTAATACCAGTATTTTTATTTTTTCGAACTGTTGCGCCGATATCCCATCCTGTTCTTTTGCAACCATATAAAAATAGGTCCCGCGGTATTTTTTAAGTATCGAGCGAACGGAGGCAAAGTCCATATGATCGAGGATTTCTGATTTCGGTTCTCCGGCACGCGGTATTGCAATGGAAGTACTGTACCTGATCGGTCTAAAAGTCGAATCCACGACTTTCTGGCTAAATGGAGAAGGCAGGGATTCTTTGGGGTTATATACCGTGAGGTAAATCGGTACGGTCAAACTATCCTCCCGGCTGAATATACTTTTATTCATCACGGCATAAAATTTTTCTGCAGTATTGACAATCGTCAGATCATAGTTTACACTATCGGGGTGTTGAATATACTGTTCCAACAGTTTATTATCTTCGGCATGGCGCAGGCCGATCACATTGATTTCGGCACCGTAAGGATCCCGGGGAATATCGGGTCTAAACACCACCGTAGCGCGGGGGTCGTTGGTCCATAAAAATACCGGTCCAAAAGTAAGGGCATACACTGCAGCAACATCTTTGGCTTTTAACACATTAGTTTCATAAGTCTTTTCCATATCGAGGATCGCGTCTCGAAAACCCGCCGTTTCTTTATCCCGCTGTTGCTGAATAAAATCAGCACCGCAAGTACGAAAAAGCATTACGAGTGCAAATACCGCCGATATCGGAATGGCAATATATCTGTAATCACGTTTTTTAGATTCTTCGATCTGGGAGACGAGGCTTGTTGCGGTATTTTCTCCGGGATTTCCGCCCTGAGGAGCTAGAGCCCGTTGTTCCAGATGATGCAGAAGCTCTTCTCTGAATGCGGCAAAGGTAATGGCCTCAACGGCGGATTTGGGATGATCCGGATTGAATAACCAGACGAGCTTTTTTCCATTGTTGAGTTTGATCCGCATGGAGGGCGGAGGGGCTTGAAGAAGACCATAGGGCGGTATACTGTGGATGTCCTTATATAGAACCCGTCCATAACTTAAGGATGTAAATCCTTCCTTATCCAGGGTAATGGTATCTATCGCTTTGGATTTTTTGACAAAACGCCAGACACCGAATACCATCAGGCTAAGCATCAGAACAATATTGGGCCAAAAGATCCATTGTACATAATCCATGAGCCATACCGTCAGGAAAATGAGTCCGAATGGTATTCCAATGAGAACAAGTAGCAGATAGAGAAGTCCACTGTTATTCTGGTATTTGAATGTATATTCTTTCATCGTAAGTCCTTTTCGAATTAACTATCTATTTATGTTGGATCAATGGCCTAAAACTACGACAAATATCCACATGGAAAAATCCATGAAAACAGGGATTTAATAGCCAATGCTATTTATCGCTCCCGCTCTTTGAGGTATTCGATCATCGCATCCAAACTCTGCACTAATTTTTCGCCTTCAAATCCGACCTTACGAAAACGAATCGTCCCTTCGCCATCAAGGATACGGCTGATGACAAGATTGCGTACCGAGGCAAAGAGAAAAGTTTGATAAGAATGCTGGATTTCCAGTCGGTCCATTCTGTCCCAAAGATTTGTAAAGATCTCCTGTACTATGTCGCCCAATTTATGTTTTATTTCAACAATGCGCTGTCCTAAACGGCTATATCTTAGCCTGACAGTAGCAAATCATGTAAAACGCAATAATTTCGTTAACTTTAGCAGAAAGTTTTATTTTTGATACATCCTAATTTGTCCATGATTCGTGTCTGTCATTTCATTATCGGTTACCTGCTTTGTATTTCCATCGTGTATGCGCAAGAGTCAGATTCCTTTCTCCATAAAAAATATATACGTGACAGAAATACTTTCGAGACATTTGAAAACGGTCATCGGCGGTTTGTTCAAACAGCCAACCACCGGATTGCATACCTGAAGTGGGGACAACAAACCGACAAGGTGTTTATTTGGTTACCAGGAAGCCTTTTGTCGGCCTATGATTTTTATCCATTTGCAGAAAACTTGGTTAAAGCGGGATATTGCGTACTGTCCATTGATCATTATGGTCATGGGCTGACGAAAATACCCGAGCAAGATTTGGATTTCTGGGATTTTGCGGACGACCTTGCTGCGGTCATGGATGATCTGCACATTAAAAATGCTGTTATCGGCGGATTTTCCAGAGGCGGCTATATCGCAACAGCTTTCCATGACCGCTATCCGGATCGGGTGCGGGCCCTCGTGCTGGAGGATGGCGGTTCAGTCCCATTTAAATCGTTGTTCAAGAGGATGAATATCGCTCAAAAAGAAGCGTTTTTCAGATCGGTGGAACCGCCGGCAGAAGTCAAAAAACTACTATTTGATGTCTATAAATCTGATTTTGAAATCTATAGCAATATCGCGCAGCTGGATGGCTCAGCGCAGCAATGGCAAATCTTTGGATTTATCAAACATCAGGATGGAAATAGCCTACTATATAAAGGACTCAACGCCTATATGCATATGCAGGACAGTGTTCAGTATGTACAGTTGTTAGAGAGGCCCTTTGAAGTGAGCCGATACGCTTCTTCCATAATGCGTGTAGATCCAATAAAAAGCTATCGCTCGTTGCGTGTCCCGATGTTAATCATTGACGCTGTTGGTAAAGGTGATGCATTTGATACACGGGCCGAAAATCAACAGTTAAAATCCATGCACCCCGAACTGGTACAGCACCGACTGTTTGACTGTGCTGATCATAACGTCCACTTTGCCTGCCCGGGAGATTTTCTGAAAGCGCTGCTAGCTTTTCTGGCGACGCTTTAATAGCATACCAAAAAATCAAAATACCTCGATAATTATCCTTCTGAAGAGCGCGCTGCATACCGACAAAAAGTTTGCTTTATTTCAACGGTTACATTATATATCCACGACAACCTCATGGACACACTGTCCTTTTTTTTAACATAACACACGAAAAAGAACTCCGCTGATTTCTTTCCTGCCACGTACTTTTAGCATTTCGACATGATTTACTACCTAATTATCTTTTATCCTAATTAGTTAATTTATAGGCAATATATAACAAAATTGTTTCAGAATATAATCAGTACCGACTTAAATGCCGCGGTTTACCTGTAAAACGTATTTCTACGTTTTGTCACAGTAGAAGTATATTTTACAAAAAGGGGTCGGGATACTAGCACTCTTATTGATACGAAATGGCAGGATCAACCTTTAACAATGACATTATAAACAAGAGAGGAAAAGTTATGAACGATTACAATTTAAATGTACTGATCAAGGAAAAGCGAGGATTATTAAACCATTTTGCCACCAAATTCACAAATGACCCAGATGAAAAGGAAGACCTTATTCAGGAAACCTGGATCAGGGCACTAAAATCCCTTGACAATTTTGTACAACACCCTAAATTAATGAGCTGGCTGTATGTGATCATGAAACACACGTATATCAATAAATACCGTAAGGCCAAACGGGTAAGTGAGATTCAGGATACGTATATTGGTTTGGAGGGAGCAAATAATGTGGTGCATAACAATGGGGTCAATAAATTTATGGCTGAAGACATTGAAAAAGCAATGTGCAGCCTAACCCCGGAAAACTATGAAATCTTCCGGCTGTTTTTGGAGGGCTATAAATACCATGAAATAGCGAGTTACTTTAATATGCCGGAAGGCACCATAAAAACACGGATTCACATGTCCCGAAAGAAGTTACAGAAACAGCTAAAGCTTTATAAATTGAATTAAAAAAACTGCTCCTTTTTAATAAACTGAAGCCAAACGTATTGACGTTTGGCTTCAGTTTATTTCGTTGGCAAATTGCTGCTGCTTCGCCGGCTTCGCTTTCCACCCAAAGCGTTCCACCATGATTAGTAATGATCTCATGAGGTACATACAATACGATTCCCAATCCTGGAAATTATCTGCTCAAATCTTCCGATTGAAAAAGAAAAGTTTAAATTGCAATTTTACCCCCTGTTACCGCGATTGTGGCTCCGGCGATATAGCTACTGTCCTCTGATGCCAAGAACACATACGCGGGCGCAATTTCCGCGGGTTGAGCAGGCCTTTTAATTGGACTATCCTTGCCAAAATTCTCAGGTTCGGGCATGGTGGACGGAATTAATGGTGTCCAGACAGGTCCGGGAGCAACAGCGTTAACACGGATACCTTTATCTTGTTCGAGCAGCATTTGAGCTAGGTTGGCTGTAAAATTTTGAATAGCCCCTTTGGTAGCGGCATAATCTAATAAAACGGCATTTGGATGATAAGAATTGACCGATGCGGTATTAATAATAGAACTGCCCGGTTTCATGAAAGGCACAGCAGCTTTACATAGATAGAACATGCTCCTAATATTCGTTTCAAAAGTACGATCCCATTCTTCAGCAGTCAGCTCTTCCAGCGTTTTATGCGCCATCTGATACGCAGCATTGTTGACCAGTATATCGATTCCCCCTAATTCACGGACACATAAATCAATTAACTCCTGACAATAATTTTCTTTTCGCAGATCTCCTTTTGAAAGCAAAGCCCGGCGACCTTCCTTTTCCACGAGTCTAGCAGTTTCAGCTGCATCTCCATCTTCGATGTCGTAGCCGTAATTAATAACCACATCGGCACCTTCCCGCGCATAAGCAATGGCGATGGCTCGACCAATTCCCGAGTCGGCGCCGGTAATAAGCGCTTTAGCATCTTTTAATCGCCCGCTACCTCTGAAGCTTTCCTCGCCATGATCGGCTTGTGGTTTCATTTTTGATTCGGTTCCCGGTACTTCCTGTTCTTGTTTTGGAAAGGGAGGAGTGGGATATTTCGTGTGTGGATTCTTAAATAGTGTCATAATATTGATTCTTCGTGTAACATTTATTTCGTTATAAGAACCCGTAGAAAACCTGAATAGTTCAATAAAATAAAAGATTCTCAAATTATGGCGTGTCAACCATAGGTTTGGCATAATGGGACAAAAACTCAACAGATAATTGTTGATTCCTCTACGGCCACAGGCGTAGCGACTGCTTGATTGTCACCCATATTTTCTGGTGCCTATGCCTCATTGATACTGTCAGCTGTCTCTGTGCTATCTTTATTGGCGCCACTGCCACAACTTTGAGCCTATTTCCAGGTTATCCGTACCATACCGGTACCAGAGAGCTCGAATTGTCCGGGTGCTTTCTCTTTTGCAGGATGATAAGTAGATTTAACTTTCTGTGCTATCTGAATGGAAGGAAGGCGGTTCCCGGGCAGCCCAAGGAGCCGCAGCTCGGCCTTTAGCACCTCGCTTCCCGCAAGAAGAAAGGTAGCTGAATTTTTACCTCTTCGAAAATTCGTTATTGGATAATCAACAAACACGATAGCATCCAGCTCCGGTATTTTAAAATATTGTCTCGGAACTAGTGCAAAGGCAAGGCCCGCTCCGTACACTTCCTGACCAACTGTGCCGCTTTTTTCCCAACCGTCGTGGATATCTTCGAGCGGGATCCATAAATCTCTTTGAATTTCTCCGGTTTTCACTTTTTCGGAAATCATGTCAACAGTTAATAGAGGCGGAAAATAACAGGCCAATCGCCCAATGGCATATTTAATAAACTCGGGAATAAGTATCCTTAATGCTGGCAGAATTTCAATTCCACTGCTGGCCTCGAGGTAATGGTGTAATGCAGCAAAAACCTCCAGTTCCTCATAGGCAGCGGTATAGGGTGCATCATTTAAGGGGAAAACGGCAAAGAAGTAAGGAAAACTTTTTCCGTAGCCATAATCGCAGTCCCAGATCTGGCAGTTTTTGAAAACGCCGGCGAGGCAGCGGTAACTTAATCCGAGGTACTTCGGCTCGCCGGTTTCCTTGTACATCTCTACTAAGGCCGCGGCGGCAAAAGCAGTATTATTGGCTTGATAAAAAATATCAAAAACTAAGCCATCCAAGCTTTCCAATGCCTTCTTAGCTTCACGGATAAAGCGTTTTTCTCCGGTCAGCTTCCAAGCCATAAGCATGATATGTGCATAGGATCCCGGTACATCTTTCTCGCCTCCTTTACCTGGAGCAGTTTCGGCTTTTAATACCTCTAATGTGGTCATCTTATAAAAAACGGGCCAATCATAGTCAAAGTGTTTTGCCACCTTAATAGCATAATCGACGGAGTCCAGAAACAATCGCTTTGCGGTGTTGTCTCCGCGCAGCGCCAATCGTGAAAGATTTAACAATGGATGATGCAGATACCAGGAATCCATGACCATCTCCCGCTTCTGTTCTTCGGATTTATCGAGATCATCTTCAAGTGCCGGGTGCCAGCGTACGATGCTTTTGATCCGATCGTCGTAAAATACACCCAGTCCACACTCAAGGTCGTCCAAAAGAGGATGGGTATCGCCACTCCAGGTCAGGTATTCCTGTAGCGGCAATAAGACGGCTAGCTGAACCATGATCTCGGAAGGAGTTTTATAATCGCCTACATAGGCATTAAGATAAGGAACTCCATTGGTCTGTGTCCAGCAACCTTTGTTTGTATACAGATCGTCCAGCACTCTTTTTGACGTAGCGATCCAGTCATGGGTAAGCGGTTCGGGCCGGGGTAGTAGCGTGTAGATGGTTGATAAATAACTGAGGTATTGTGTGGCAACCTCAGTCTCCTTTTCCGGAGTTTCCTGCGTCAATAGCACAAATGCATCTGATATGATGTATTCGGTCTCCGAAGGAAGCGGTTTCTCCGCATTGACAGGAAACTGAAACCCGAGTTCGGGCCAGCTCCCGCCGACTGTTTCACGGAGTGAAACTTCCGTCGCCTGACAGTATGGCGACATCGCTGTAAGATTCTGAAAATAATAAACCGAACCCACAGCTGGTTTTGTCATACTGAAATAAAGCTCCCCGGATCGGGCGCCCACCTGATGGGTGTGAATTGTACCGGCTGTATTTTCTATTCGACCATTTTCGGTAAGGGGCACGATATCACGCGGCCAAAAGGGGATCAGTAGGGGAAATTTACCCTGAAAACTGGTCGTATAACGAAACACCGCTTCCTCGCTCTCCGGAAGAGATATAATAATCCGGTAGTAACCTAATCTCGTGGCTGCAGTCACCAGAACTTCATCAATAGCTTTGCTAACGGTGATTTTTTCAAAATCACTATTCATGCCAAAAGCGAGTCTAAAAGCGATACGCCCACCCTTTGGCCAGCTCACAACCAGCCAGAGTGAATCTCCGGTATTGAATAGTGTCAGCGTGTATGCATGCAGCATGAGTTCGAAGATAGGCTTGCTGCTGGCGATATCGGACTGGACGGTTGCTGTCCATGGTGTTACTGGATGTATCATAATTTATAAATTAATACACTACTTCAGTTTTTATAACACGCACTGTAAATTAGCGATGTAATTATGCCTATCGGCATGGCAAAAGCTTTTAATTTTTACTATGCGAAATGGTGGTATTATAAGCGTCATCAAGTAATTTGGATAAGGGGCGGGAAATATGCCATATCTCTAATCAATGAAAACAACGTCGATGGATCTGAGTCCACCGAAAAAAGAGCGCTTACAGAATCTCTGCAGTGCTGTGAGGGTGAAAATTGCTGATTGTCAACCAGCAAAATAATCGGTATAGAAGGGAAATAGGTACGGGTTAACGCAAAAAATAGGCCGCTATCTTTGTAAACAATGCGGTAATCTAAAAATAATAACGCTATATCTGGCGGATAAAAAAATCTGCTGCCAACCGTTTCAATAGAAGGCCCTTCAAGTACAATCCTTGCAGGGCTTTGTGGATCATGTTCAAAAAGTATGCGGTAGGCGCATCGCAGCTTACGTACACTGGAAATAAGGGCAGTATTGATCTTTTCCATAGCAGTAAAGTATTTACTTTCTGATTGATTGTATTACTGTTAAAGCGGCTCATCTGGGGGCGGCGGTCACCTTATTTACTAAATCTGGGTGGACGGGTTCATACTGATCTACCGAGAAAATTTTTTTAGCTTTTGTCCGTTCTTTTTCACTGACGATCTCGCGCAGGGACTGACTAGAAAAACGATTTTTGCGTTTCGTATAAACGATTTCGATTCCTTCCGCAACGCAATAATCCCGACCTTCAAAATCACGTGTCTTATAATCTTCACTGACAAATATTCTGTGGATCGGAAGAGACTGTAGCATATCTGAAATATCATCGTCGGACTCGTAAGGAATGATCTCATCCACAAATTGACAGCCTTCCAATTTGATAAATCGTTCGACCATGGTCTGTGCAGCCACATAGCCAGTTGTATCTTCTTTCTTAACATCCGTTTTAAGTCCTACGATTAAATAATCGCATTGACGCTTTGCTTCTTGCAGTGCGACGATATGGCCGACATGCAGCATGTCAAATACACCAAATATTATTCCTATAATCATTTCCTATTATTTAATTTATTAAGCATTTCTTCTTTGTAGCGGATAATTGCCTGTGTCATTCAGCTTGACCACAGCACCTTGCACATGCTCTTGCTTCGTAGCAATAATCTTGCGGAGCGACGAACTTGAAAACCGGTTTTCGCGCCTATTAAAATATAATTCAATGCCTTTCTCCTCGCAGTATTGGCGTCCAGTAAACGCTTTGTCCATATACTCATCTCCCAGTATACGCACATGGATTTTGTAGGAACGCAGTACGTCCTCCAGATCTTGCTCGGTGGCGTAAGGGATAATCATATCGACGTGTTTACAGGCCTTAAGTTGCATATAGCGTTCAAAAACCGTCTGTGTCGGTTTGTTTTTCTCTGGGCGGTCCAATGTGGGATCCGTTTGTAGGCCACATATCAGAAAATCACACTGCTCTTTGGCATCCTCTAGCATTTTAATATGACCTGCATGTAAAAGGTCAAAAGCAGAAAATGTAATTCCTATCTTTTTCATCATCATATTGCTCTTAAAGTTTTAAAATCTATGTTGTTGTAGGAGAAGAACGCCGCATAAATTGGAATCGTTTTAATTTTAAATTATTTTTTTAACATTTTGACATTCAGTAGTTAAGATACTAACAGATGTTTTTTAATGGATAAATCGAACTAATTTCAACGGGAAGCGTTCTGATGTAAATTAAAAATCAAGCGAAGCCATGCATGCAAAAGGACTAGAATCTACTTACCCGCATACGACCTATCGGATCCAATTTCATAAAAATTTTAATTTTACCCATCTCGAGAACATCCTTCCGTATCTTCAGCAGCTGGGTGTAACGATGATTTATGCCTCACCGATCTTGACATCTACGCCTGGGAGTGGTCATGGTTACGACGGTACGGACATGAACCAGTTAAATCCTGAACTAGGCACACTTGCAGACCTGCAGCGTATCCGCAAAAAACTCGATCAATATGGGATCAAATGGCTCCAGGATATTGTGCCCAACCACATGGCCTTTCATACTGAGAATACCTGGTTAATGGATATACTTGAATTTGGTAAGGCCTCAAGCTACAGTAGCTATTTCGATACTTGTTATCATGGTCATATGTTTGCCCCGGGCAAATTAATGGTTCCGGTCTTGACAATGGAGCTAAGGCAGGCGATTGTGGAAGGTGAGCTGGCTTTAGTGCAGCATGATGCTAAATTATACCTGCGGTACGGAGATGATCGCTACCCCCTTAGTCCTGAATCGTATTGCAGCATTTTTGCAGATCACCTGAAAACAGTGCATAATGACTTCAATGGATTTCTGATTCGAGTTAATACTGCACAGGCAAATGGAAATCAGGAAGAATGGGCGGAGCTGCGCGGAATAATATTTTCGCATGTTCCGAACCCTGTGCTTGACCGATGCCTTGAAGCTATCAATAATTCACCTGAAAGCTTACAGGAACTGGCAGATGCTCAATTTTATGAACTTTGCCCTTGGTGGGACACGCAACAACGTATCAATTATCGTCGTTTTTTTACCATCAATGGACTGATTTGCCTGAATGTACATGAGCCGAATGTGTTTGAGCAGACGCACCAATTGGTGCGGCAACTTGTTCGGGAAGGTTTAATTGACGGTGTACGTATTGACCATATGGATGGATTGTATAACCCAACCCAGTATCTGACAGACCTACGCGCATGGCTGGGTGCTGGATGTTATATTGTCGTCGAAAAAATACTGGAACGGGATGAGGTTCTACCGCAGATATGGCCCATACAGGGGACAACTGGCTATGAGTTTTTATCCGCATGCAATAATCTCCTGACCTGTGCGAAAGGCAAGAAGAAACTAAATTCCTACTATAAGCAACTTCTTAATGAACAAAAGCCCCTGAAACTGCAACGGCTGGAAAAGAAAAAGTTGATCCTTTCGGAGTATATGCAGGGGGATGTAGCCAATCTCGTGAATTTGTTGGCAGATTTGCTTGACGATAAATCTGAGCTGAACAGAAAGCGTCTAAGAGCTATCGTACAGGCATTTTTGGCTAATTTTCCAGTTTATCGCATATATGATGATCGTTTTCCATTATCGCGGCAGAGCTATCGGATAATCGCCAAAATTTTTAAAAGGCTGAGTGCTGATTCTAATTTGGACCCGCGTACTTTAGCCCGAACCTGGGCCCTTTTCAAGATTGCCCAGGAGAGTGATAACCCGGCTTATAGAGCTCAGATAACGCAATTTTTGTTACGTTGCATGCAATTTACCGGTCCGGTCATGGCTAAAGGTATCGAAGATACGTTGATGTACACGTACAACCGCTTTATTGGTCACAATGAAGTCGGAGACAACCCAGGTAACTTTGGCATCAGCATCGGCCAATTCCATAAAGCGATGGAAAAACGCCAAAAATACTGGCCGCTTTCATTGAATGCCAGCTCAACACACGATACAAAGAGGGGGGAGGATGCGCGCTGTCGGCTTTCGGTACTCACGGCCATGGCCAGTAAGTGGACCAAGCAGGTGCAGATCTGGCAGGACATGGCCTGGAATGCATATCGTCGTGATCTTCCGCATCCCAATGACGAATATTTTATTTACCAGACTTTAGTGAGCTCCTATCCTTTTGGTGTACCTCAGGCAGAACCGGAAGAAGCATTTGAAAAACGATTTTTGGATTATCTGGTTAAATACCTGCGTGAAGGCAAAGAACGATCAAGCTGGGAAAAACCCAATGAATCCTATGAAGCTCTTGTGAGCGATTTCGCGCGTTTTCTGCTGGACAAAGAACGGCCTTTTTTTACCAATTTTTGTCAGTTTATGCAGGAGATCATAGATTATGGAATTATAAATTCCCTTGTCTTGCAGGTACTAAAATTTACCGCCCCAGGTGTGCCTGATATCTATCAGGGGGCTGAATTATGGAATCACAGTTTTGTCGACCCTGACAACCGAAGACCTGTTGACTATGCATGCCGCCAAAAATTACTGAATGACCTTGATACACTCCCTAAAAATCGTAGGCTGGAATCACTCTGGTGCGAACGGCAGAATGGCGCCATTAAACTAGCCCTGATTAGTAAACTGACCGAGCTTCGTAAAAGCTGCCCAGCATTATCTGCCCAAAGCAGTTATATAAAACTGAAGGTCGTGGGTGCGTATAAAAAAAATATATTGGCCTTTGCGCGTAAATATGGCGATGATTGGCTGATAATAGTTGTTCCGTTACACTTGGCAGCGATCGGTAAAGCATCGCACTTTATTTCGGGCGCCTTTGACTGGCTGGACACTACCGTACAGCTGCCGACAACACATCCATTGAAGTGGAAGCATTGGCTGGCGGCGGTAGAAGGGGAGGAAACGGAGATCGCTGTCGGAAAAATACTGAAAAATATACCCCTGGCAATTATGCAATATAAAGAAAAACCGAAAAAAAGAAGTGCCGGTGTCTTGATGCATCTCAGTTCACTGCCCGGAGCCTATGGTATCGGTGACATGGGATCCGAAGCTCGTCGTTTTGTCGATCGGCTGCAGGCAAGTGGTCAGTCTTGGTGGCAGATGCTACCTTTGGGGCCAACAGCAGAAGCGCAGGGGCATTCTCCCTATAGCACGCTCAGTGCCTGGGCCGGTAACCCGCTTTTTATTGATCTGGATGCACTGGTTAAACAGCAATGGCTGACAAAAAAGGAGTTAAGTATAGCCAAGGTATCAGATGCAGGTATGATTAATTTTCAGACCGTCAGCGAAATAAAGTATCAGTTGTTGGAAAAAGCTTATACAAGGTTTTCTGTCTACAGTAGCGCATTTGATGATTTCTGTAACGATGAAGCCAGTTGGTTATCGGATTTTGCCTTGTTTATGGTGTTAAAACAGCAGTATCATAACCAGCCTTGGTACCAATGGCCCGAAAAATATCGCGCGCGGGATCAGGAAGCGTTGGATCTGTTCGAAAATGAGCATGCTGATCAGATTCGGATGGTCAAATGGTGGCAATATCTTTTTTCTCAGCAGTGGAACGATCTCCGTCATTACTGTACCGACCGTGGCATCCGCCTGTTGGGCGATATGCCTTTTTATATGAATTACGACTCAGTGGACGTATGGGCACATCCTCATTTTTTTGCGCTGGATGAGCAACGTAACCTATCTTCAATTGCCGGTGTACCGCCAGATTATTTCAACGATCAGGGGCAGCTGTGGGGCATGCCTGTCTATCGGTGGGGGGCACTTAGAAAAGTGAAATACAACTGGTGGATCGAGCGATTGCGGCATAGTTGTAGACTATTTGACCAGGTTAGATTGGATCATTTTCGTGCTTTTTCGGCCTACTGGGAGGTCCCAGCCGGAGAACAGACGGCACAAGCGGGAAAATGGTCTGCGGGACCGGGAACAGATTTTTTCGATCAGCTAAAGGCCGAATTAGGGTTGATGCCTTTTGTCGCTGAAGATCTTGGTGATATAGATGCGGCAGTGTACGCGCTACGTGACCGGTACCAACTGCCGGGAATGAAGGTGCTGCAGTTTGCTTTTGGTGACGATATGGCGCGTTCACCGCATATCCCACACCAGTACGAAAACCATTGCTTCGCCTATACAGGTACACATGACAACAATACTACGCTTTCCTGGTATAATCAGGAAATTGATCAGCAGACACGCAGGAGAATAGACAACTATTTAGGAATGTCCATGGATACTTCAATGATAAATGTATCCTTTATCCGGATGCTATATGCCTCCATCGCCGATACGGTCATTATTCCCATGCAGGATTTGCTGGGTCTGGATGGTTCATCGCGCATGAACCGTCCGGCCAGTACGGCTGGCAACTGGCTCTGGCGCATGGAAAAACAGGCCTTTCACAAAAAATTGAAAAAAAAACTACGTCATTATACACAACTATACAATAGATAATTCATGATGGAACCAAAAATTTATACAGGATCGCCATATCCGCTAGGGGCAACATTTGATGGTAAAGGCGTAAATTTTGCGCTATTTTCAGAACATGCCGAAAACGTTGAGCTCTGTTTGTATGGTGACACGGAGGAAACGGTGGAAATTGCCAAAATCAGCTTAAAAGAAAAAACTCATCAAGTATGGCATATTTACCTGGAAGGACTTAAACCTGGGCAGCGCTATGGTTATCGCGTACATGGGCCTTATGAGCCCCAAAAGGGGCACCGGTTTAACCCGAATAAATTACTGATAGATCCTTATGCAAAGGCAATATCAGGTACCGTACAATGGAACGATGCCCTCTTTGGTTATGCTATCGGCGATACAGTTTCGGATCTGAGTTTCAGTGATACCGACAGTGCGCCATATGTACCCAAATCAGTTGTCATCGACACTGCCTTTGACTGGGAAGGCGATCGGCCGCCAAGTATACCCATGCATCAAACTGTTATTTACGAAGCCCATGTCAAAGGATTCACGGCCCTTCACCCGGATATCCCCGAAGAAATCAGAGGCACGTATGCTGGCATGGCCCATCCAGCGGCAATCGCCTATCTAAAAGAAATGGGGATAACAGCCATTGAGCTATTGCCTATCCACCATTTCCTGACCGACCGACATTTACAGGATAAAGGCCTCAGCAATTATTGGGGATACAATTCCATCGGCTTTTTTGCCCCGGATGTGCGCTATTCATCCAATGGGACACATGGTGAGCAGGTAACCGAATTTAAAAATATGGTAAAATCGTTGCACGCTGCCGGAATTGAGGTCATACTGGATGTAGTCTATAACCACACAGGTGAAGGGAATGAAATGGGCCCCACGCTTTCCTTCCGCGGAATTGACAATGCCGCTTATTATCGTTTAGCGGAGGATGAACGATTCTACATGGATTTTACGGGAACGGGAAATACACTCCATGCACGCCAGCCCAATGTATTGCGCATGATTATGGACAGCCTGCGGTACTGGATCCAGGAGATGCATGTCGACGGCTTTCGGTTTGACCTGGCCTCTGCTCTGGCCCGCGAACTACATGATGTGGACAAACTGAGTTCTTTCTTTGACGTTATCCATCAGGATCCCGTTATCTCACAGGTAAAACTGATTGCTGAACCCTGGGACATTGGCGAGGGCGGTTATCAGGTGGGGGAGTTTCCGCCGGGATGGGCCGAATGGAACGGAAAATACCGAGACTGTATACGTGATTACTGGATCGGCGCAGACAGCATGATCGGTGAATTTGCCAATCGTCTTACCGGCTCTTCAGACCTGTACAGAGGGGATAATCGCACACCCTCAGCCAGTATCAATTTTATCACTGCCCATGATGGTTTCACGCTGAATGACCTTGTTTCCTATAATGAAAAACACAACGAAGCGAATGGCGAAGATAATAACGATGGAGACAATCACAACCGCTCATGGAACTGTGGTGCCGAGGGTCCCACCGATGACGCTGAAATCAATAGCCTGCGGGCAAAACAAAGACGAAATCTATTGACAACGCTTTTTCTTTCTCAGGGGGTACCTATGCTGGTGGCCGGGGATGAATTCGGCCGTACGCAGCAAGGAAATAATAATGCATATTGTCAGGATAACGCTATTTCATGGCTTGATTGGGAAAAAATGGATATTTCCCTGCTCAACTTCACCAAGTCATTGATTGCTTTCCGACGGGAACACCCATCCTTGTGCCGGCGTAAATGGTTTCAGGGAATGCCCATCCGGGGCACGGGACTGGAAGACATTGTCTGGTTCCTTCCGGATGCAACCGAGATGGACGACTCCCACTGGCAGAATGACTTTGCCCGGTCACTGGCCGTGTTTCTAAACGGTCAGGGTATTCGATCTTTTGATCACAATGGCGAAAAGATTACGGATCAGCATTTTTACCTTATTTTTAATGCCTATTGGGAAGATGTTGACTATAAGCTTCCGGATCATAATTATAGTTCCAGCTGGTCCAAAGTGTTGGATACAAATAGGGATACCCTAACGGAACATAAGACCTTTGCAGCAAACGAAATTGTGGTGGTTCCGCCACGCTCTGTATTGGTATTTATATCCGCCTAAATTAAAGTCGTACAAATTAATTGTTAAAACTATGCAACATACAGGAGTTACCCAACTCGGGGTGCGCTGGATAGACAATCAGGCACATATACGGATATGGGCACCCTGGGCAACCGCAGTAGATTGCCTATTAACCGAAAGGGAGATCGTTATACCACTTGAAAAACAGACGTATGGATATTGGTACGCGAATAGCAAGTTACCACGGCATGGCGAGCGGTATAAAATTATTATTGATGGAACCGCGTATCCTGACCCTGCATCATTATACCAGCCCGAAGGGGTGCATGGCCCTTCAGCGATGATTGACCTCGACTACCCCTGGACAGACCATCGTTATCATGCTCCTGCACAGCGTGAGCTTATAATCTATGAGCTCCATGTGGGGACATTCAGTGATAAACATGATTTTCACGGAGTTATTGATCGAATCCCTTACCTGAAAGCCCTGGGGGTAAATGCACTGGAACTCATGCCCGTAGGACAGTTCCCGGGGGAACGCAATTGGGGCTATGATGGTGTTTATGCCTTTGCAGTACAAAATTCCTATGGTGGGGCCCGTGGCCTACAACAATTGGTCGATGCATGCCATCAGGCAGATATTGCTGTTATTTTGGATGTGGTCTATAACCATTTCGGCCCTGAAGGAAATTATTTACCTGCCTTTGGCCCTTATTTTACAGCGAAGTATCATACACCCTGGGGGGATGCTGTAAATTACGACGACGAATTAAATTATGGGGTTCGTGATTTCGTACTGGCCAATATACGGATGTGGTTTGAAGATTTTCATATCGATGGCTTAAGGATGGATGCTGTACACGCCATCAAGGATTTCGGTCCAGCACATATCCTGCAGGATATTAGGCGGCTAGCTGATGGCGTAGTAGCTAAAAGCGGAAAACAGCGTTACCTATTCGTCGAATGCGATCTCAATGACCGACGTTTTTTGGATCCCCTGGAGGTAAATGGTTTTGCGATGGACGGGCAATGGCTCGATGAATTTCACCATACGCTAAGAGTTGCTGCCGGTGAAGAAAGAAAAGGGTACTACAAAGAATTTGAGGGTGTCGCTCATCTTGCTAAAGCATACGAAAAAGCGTATGTATTTGATGGTTGTTATTCTAGCCATCGCAAAAGATTCTTTGGAACGGACAGCGACGGAATCAAAGGTAATCGTTTTATTGTATTTAGTCAAAACCATGATCAGGTAGGTAACCGAATGTTCGGCGAGCGTAGCAGCAGCCTTTATAGCGTAGAAATGACTCGCTTAATGGCCTTTGCCGTTTTTTTATCCCCCTATATTCCCTTGTTGTTTATGGGTGAAGAGTGGGGTACGAAAAAACCATTTCAATATTTCGTCAGCCACAGTGACCAGCAATTGGTCAAAAATGTGCAGCAAGGAAGGGAAGAGGAATTCAGAGAATTCCAGACCAGCGGTGAGGTACCTAATCCCCAAGATAAAGCCACTTTTCAGCGGTCAGTATTGGACTGGAATGAACTGGAAAAGTCCCCCTTTCGCCAGCATTATCTTTACTACAGCGCACTTATTGCCCTGCGCAAATCACATCCAGTTTTAAAGAATCTAAGCCGTGAAGATATCAACGTTGATTGTCTGTCGGAGCAAAATGTATTGCTGCTAAGGGCCGGAAAAGCAAAATCAAAGCTCCTAGCTGTGATGAATTTTTCCGGAGCAGCACAACGCATTTTGTTGGACGATGATCAGAAATGGCTATTGATCTTTGACAGCCTGTCAGGGGCAACAGATAGGATAACTCGTGAACCGACACAATCATCTCACGAGCTGACGGCACCCGCACATAGCGGGCTGCTATTTGAATCGATGGACTGATCAGATTTTTGCTGTTAGACATATAAATCCTGTGGATTTTTAAAAAATTTTTACAAACTAAACATCGGTCTATATTGTCCTTATACTAAAGACTGCTTGTCCCAGTCATGAAGAAAGTTTTTTAAAGCTAGGCACCTTTCCAACCTAGCTTTTTTAATTGTACCTAGTTTTGTCTCCATAGCTTGAACGTTTCCGTCCATTATTTGCTTTTTTCCTAAAAAAGCAAACGATTTATTTCGGGCATCCGTTCATGAAGTAAACATCAGTTTATTTACTCTTCTAAACGTTGAATTATGAAACAAGAAACTGGAACTACGCCAAAATTTAAAACTAAGGCTACTGCTAATGCTGAGCCGGCGTTGCAGGAACTCTTTTTGGATGAAATCATGGACCTCTACTGGGCCGAAAACCATCTCGTCAAATCATTGCCAAAAATGATAAAAGCAGCAACATCACCGGCGTTGGCCACTGCTATCGAAGATCATCTCAAGGAAACAGAAGAGCACGTTTCGCGGTTGGAGCAGATATTCAAGCTATTGGGCAAAGAAGCACTGGCTAAAAAATGTGATGCAATGGAAGGACTGACCAAAGAAGCGGAGGGCATCATCGAAAGTACCGGCGCAGGAACTGCAACCCGGGATGTGGGAATTATTTTAGCGTCACAAAAAGTGGAGCATTATGAAATCGCCAGCTATGGTGGTTTGCTCCAGCTTGCTGCGACACTGGGACTGCAAGAAGTAGCCGTATTACTTGAGCAGACGCTCGGCGAGGAACAAACAGCTGACGCACTGCTCACTGAGGTGGCGGAAAATAAAATTAACTATACGGCCGCAGAAGAATCATAACACATCAAATAACATGAAAAAGCGAGACACAGAAATAAAAAAGGGCCAACAGCCCGAAAACGAAAAAACAAAATCATTAGGTCAGCATATAAGCGATGCGTCCGGCCAACTGATGACAACAGATCAGGGGGTAAAGATTAACGACGATCAAAATTCATTACGCGCAGGTGACCGTGGAGCCACATTGCTGGAAGATTTTATCCTGCGGGAGAAGATTACCCATTTTGATCACGAACGTATTCCTGAGCGCGTGGTACACGCCAGGGGATCTGGCGCACACGGTGTTTTTAAACTTTATAAACCGCTTGCGGAGCTGACCAAAGCCGCATTTTTAAACGATACGGACACCGAAACTCCAGTATTTGTCCGTTTCTCGACAGTGGCGGGGTCGCGTGGTTCAACAGATCTGGCCCGTGATGTACGTGGCTTTGCCGTCAAATTTTATACGCAGGAAGGGAATTTCGATCTGGTAGGTAACAATATGCCGGTATTTTTTATTCAGGATGCGATGAAATTTCCCGATCTGGTCCATGCCGTCAAACCTGAACCGGACAACGAAATTCCGCAGGCAGCTTCCGCGCATGATACCTTTTGGGATTTTATTTCCTTGATGCCCGAATCTACCCATATGATTATGTGGTTAATGAGTGATCGAGCCATTCCACGCAGCTACCGGATGATGGAAGGATTTGGCGTACATACATTTCGATTTATTAATAAGAAGGGAGAAGCCACTTTTGTTAAATTTCATTGGAAACCGCTTCTGGGGATACATTCCGTCGCCTGGGATGAGGCACAGAATATTTCGGGTAAGGATCCTGATTTTCACCGGCGCGATCTTTGGGATGCTATCGAAAGCGGTGCATTCCCAGAATGGGAGCTAGGCGTGCAGATCGTTCCCGAAGCAGATGAGTTTAAATTTGATTTTGACCTGCTGGACTCTACCAAAATTATACCTGAAGAACTTGTCCCCGTGCAGCGAATTGGTAAAATGACGCTCAATCGTAATCCAGATAACTTTTTTGCGGAAACGGAACAAGCGGCTTTTCACATCGGCAATGTCGTACCGGGAATAGATTTTACCAATGACCCTTTATTGCAGGGGCGGCTATTCTCCTATACCGATACACAGCTCATCCGCTTGGGCGGACCCAATTTTCATGAAATACCGATTAACCGACCGATCAGCCCATCGCACAATAACCAGCGTGACGGGTTTATGCGCCAAAGAATTGACCGTGGTAAAACCAGCTATGGGCCAAATTCGCTCGGTGGTAACGATCCTGCCCAGGTGAAAGAGGCAGAAGGTGGTTTTACGAGCTATCAAGAACGTATTGATGCCAAAAAAGTGCGTGCCCGCAGTGATAGTTTCCGCGACCACTTTAGCCAGGCGGCGTTATTTTTCCACAGTCAATCAGAACCCGAGAAAAATCATATTATTGATGCGTTCAGTTTCGAATTGGGTAAGGTAAAAACTGTCGCCGTGAGACAACGCATGATTGGTATCTTGTCTTTAGTGGATAAAGGCCTGGCTGCTGAAGTGGCTTTTGCACTTGGATTAAAGGTGCCTCAGGAACCCGAAAAACCGATCAATCACAGTTTACCTGCTGATGCTGACCCCAAAGACTATGAACCTATACAAGTTGAAGGAAAGGTTAAAGTTTCACCTGCATTGAGTATGAAAAATACGATAAAAGATAGTATTCAAAGCCGAAAAGTAGCAATACTTGCCGCGGATGGAGTCGATTCTGTATCCCTGCAAAAGGTAAGTGACGCGATTATGGCAGCCGGTGGCGTGGTGCATGTTATTGCCCTGAAATTGGGCGAGATCACTGCCTCTGATAACACGAAAATCCCGGTCGAAGAGAGCTTCCTGACCGGGGCATCCGTACTGTATGATGCTGTATATGTGCCTGGTGGAAAAAATAGTGTGGCGACTCTGGAAGCAGAGGCAAATGCAGTACATTTTCTGAATGAAGCATTTAAACATTGCAAAGCAGTTGCAGCGGATGCGGATGCAATTCAAGTATTGGAAGCTACCTATTTCTTCAATAAGCTTCCCGACGAATTTTCAGAAAAAACTGTTCTTGAAGAGGGAGTGATTCTCGAAAAAGACGCCAGTGACTTGGCTGAGAAATTTGTCAAAGCAATTGCACAGCACCGCTTTTGGGAGCGTGAAAAACCGAGACAGGTACCGGCTTAGAAAAAGATAACCATAAAAAAGCCCGGTAATACGCCGGGCTTTCGCTATTTAAGATGGTATTTATCCGAACGATTCTTTATTTAGTTTGTCAGTATGGCAATCGCAGCTTCATTACCCTGCTGGGCCGCGAGGTCACATACAGAAAGCCCGCGAACATCCAGAAGCGTTGGGTCTGCACCCTTGTCGAGCAACAGTTTTAACACCTCATTTCGGCCAAACATAGCCGCAAACATCAGCGCTGTACCGCCGTTGCCATGTTGTAGGTTTAAGTTTGCGCCATGTTGAATCAGAATCTCAGCAATATCTTTATAGCCTTTGAAGGCAACCCCCATCAAAGCGGTATTGCCACCATTATCCTGCGCGTTGACATCGGCACCAGATTCGAGCAAGAGTTTAGCCGCGGCGAACTGATTATTATAGCAGGCGATAATTAATGGCGTGTAGCCTTTGGTGTCACGGCTATTTAAATCTACCTGCTGTCGAATGAGCTCCTGTAATACTTCGACATTGCCTAGCCGGGCAGCATGTATAATTACTTCTGTCATCTGTGTCATATCGGAATTGTCTTTATCTATAACTAAAAATTACTTGTTTATAAAAATTACGTATTTAGGTTATTATAGGAACAAAAGCTAAAGAACAAGGGTTTGGAAAATCTTAATCTGCCACCAACCGAAAAACTATCGCGCTGTAGTGATAACAGTCGAAAATAGCTGGGTGACGAAAATATTTTTACAACTAGTGCAAAAAGCAAAAGCCCGAATCTTGGGCTTTTGCTTTTTATTAAGAAGCGGACTCATTGACGCCTGACATCGCTATCTCTGTAAGCAAAGTATCTGTCTGTTTCTCTTCGTCCAATGTTTGTTGGAGCAATTCCTCAACTTCAGTATGTTCCATTAGTTTTGCATACGTGACCAGGCAGCCGTAACTTGCAATCTCATAATGTTCAACCTTTTGTGCAGCAGAAATTAGGGCGGCATCTAGTGCCGGATCACCCTCAAAACTTTCAATAATCTCATCTGCTTCTTCCAAAAGGCCTTCCATCGCCTTGCATTTCTTGCCGCGGGCGGCCTTTCCAAGCGATGAAAATACTTCTTTTAGCCGTTCGATCTGACCTTCAGTTTGACTGTAATGTTCGTCAAAAGCCTGTCTCAGCTCCTCACTTTCTGCTGCTTTACTCATCTTCTTTAACCCTTTTAACAGCTGTTTTTCTGCACCAAGAACATCCTTTAATTCATCCACAAATAACTCATGTAAATGTGCATTGGGCATCTCTTGGTTGTTTTGATTTGATGTTGCCATAATCTTGATTTTTATGGGAAGAACAGCGACTAAAAAGAGATGGTTTGATTCTTTTTAAAATTCGACTATTGTCTATAAAAATCCAGAAAAGATCAATATTGAAAAGATAAATACATTGTTACCGATTTATAATAATTTACAGCCCAATCAGTTAATCGGAAAGAACAGACGTATTTCTGTCCCTCGGTCTACTCGGCTAAAAATCATAAATTGCGCATTCAGTCTTTTCATAAGCTCTTGAACAATAGCAAGTCCTACGCCTTGGTGTGGGGAATGTCCAGCGCTGTCGCGCCGGAGCCGCCCAAAGCGAATATGCTCCAGCTCATGTGGCGCAATACCAATACCATTATCTTTAATATAGTAAATTAGGCCATTTTTTGCCTTTTCACTATAAATCTCTACTTGCGCTTTTTTATTGGCAGCAGAATATTTCACAGCATTATTTATCAAGTGAGTAAAGATCTGATAAATGCTCGCCGGATCGCTATCGAGCGGAAAAAGATTTCCAAAAATAAATTGTATGTGGTGGGCACGAAATAGTACTTTCGCTTCGCGGCACAACAATGTAAGTGCATCGTCCAGATGGATAAACTGTCTTTTCAGTTGAGCTATTGGCCCTACTGTCAGCTCGATGACCCTTTCAATAATATCGTTGATGTCGTGGAGGGATTCATCAATCAAATTAAACAGCTCCTGGCGTCGTCTCACTGGCATATTCGAGCGTTCCTTCAACAAGGTAACAGCAAACTCAGAAAGTGCGAGCGGGCTTTTAACGTCGTGCGAAAGTGACCGGGAAATCATCTCCAGCTTGGAACTATTATTGAGCAGCTGTTCTTGTGCCTTCACTTCAGCCAGCTTTACTTTTTCCGTAACGTCTGTGGCTGTATGCAAAATGGAATACGTCTGACCTCTTTTGTCAACAAGCGGTTTATATTCGAAATTAAAATAACGCTGTATTTTTAAATCTCCATTATAGATATTTACGGGTGCTTCAAATGCGTTATAAGTTGTTCCACTTTCCCAGACATTTTTGAGCAAATCTGCATAACCATCTTGCGTAAATCCTGGAAATATCTCTGAAAAAGGATTGCCTATGATATCTTGATTACAATACCAGATCGCTAGCATCATTGGATTTGCGAAACCAATATTGAGGTTGGGATTGTCATAAATAGCTGTTGCTAAAGGCAACTCGCGGAGCGCTTCATTAAATAGAAAAGTATCTTGTTGATATTTTTTCATATAGGTTAACAAAAAGGAAATTAAATTGATGATCGTTCTCGGATGTGTCTTTGCAATAATCAAGCCAGTGCCAAAGATTAAAAAGCTTATTATTTTAATAGCGAGCGCAATTTCTGTCCATTTTGAGTTGCATAAGCTTTTTGGTCATTATCAAAATAGAGGTAAACATCTTTTCCTTCGTTTCGATAGGTCATGCATTTATCTGCCCAACCTTCCAATTGTTCGACATTATAGCTTCCCTCGTATTTGTCTCCGGGGCCGTGTAAACGTATATAAACAAAATCTGCTGTTACAATTTGCGGACTTTGATATCCGGCAAGATCATACATACAATAAGCACAATTGTACTGTCTAAGTTCCTTATAAACTTCTTCAATATTCCAGGTATGATCGCGGAACTCAAACGCAAACCGATGATCACTTGGTAATAATTTTAGAAAGTGATCCAGGCGTTCGAGATTAACTTTCCATTTTGGTGGCAATTGAAATAGGATAGGTCCCAGTTTTTCCTTCAGGGGGGATGCTCGTTGAATAAATTGATCGATAATATCTTCGTCAACACGAAGTTTTTTTAAATGTGTAATAAAGCGGCTGCCCTTCACTGCAAATATAAAATCAGCAGGGACCAGACTGTACCAGTTTTCATACATTTCCGTTGTAGGTAATCTATAAAAGGAATTGTTTACTTCCGCGGAGGAAAAATATTTGGAATAAAAATTTAATTGGTCTTCATTCTTCAGTTCTGGCGGGTAAAAAACAGCTTTCCAATGTTTGTAATACCAACCAGAAATCCCTATAAAAATTTTGCCTTTTTTTTTCATAATCATCAAAAGCTATACAGATGGAACAGCACAACAAGATCAAAAGTTGACCAAATTTTAAAGACAGGGCAGAAGGATGGTTAACAGCAGAAAAAAGTCCTTGAGTTTAGAAAAAGCGGATCAAATTTGATCCGCCTTTCGGGTAAGTAATCGGGCTCGAACCGACGACCCCTAGAACCACAATCTAGTGCTCTAACCAACTGAGCTATACCTACCGTGATTTTGATGTCACAAAAGTAGTACTATACCCCATATCCTCCAAATGTTTTTTAAACTTTTTGACTAAACGATTGTCTATCAAATGGTATATTTTTATCCGGACATGTCATCGGGCGATAAAATTTAATATTCGTGTAACATATTCGGTTCAAATGTCCATTATTGGACCTTGGTCTATTATTTGTATTATACTATTTATGGGAAAATTTTTAAAATTTTTAATTGTTGTAGCCATTTTGGCAGTAGGAGCATGGTTTGTCTATCAAAAATATAATAGTGGCTCTAAGGTCGAAAGCAAACATCAGCTTTTGGTGGAACGCATTGAGGCCATGGGTAAGTTGGAACTTGTCAAATACCGTTACAGTGATGTTGTTGAACATAAGAATATCAACACATTTTTACCGGACGCTAGTGTACTGCTCATTGTAAAGGCGGATGCTGTTGGCTGTGTCAATCTGGCAAAACTCACGCCTGAGGATATCAAGGTGATAGGGGACTCTGTTTCCATTAAATTGCCCGCTCCAGAGATCTGTTATACTAAGATAGATCATGAAGCCTCAAAAGTTTATGATACCAAAATGGCTTTTCTTAGAGAAGCGGAATTGGTTGATGAAGCCTATAAAACCGCGGAAAAAGCAGTAGCAGATGATGTGAAAAAATCTGATATTCTGCAGCAGACCAAAGCAAACGCAACTACGGTCTTCAAACCTTTATTGCAGGGATTGGGCTTTTCAAAAATCAGCCTGACTTTTGAATAGATCAGCTGTAAAAATGAGATTAAAAAAGCTAGACACAAGCGTGTCTAGCTTCCTACAATAAATCGATCTCCGTCCATCTCCCGACGGGGGAGCACATATAAATTATGCTATAATCAGTTAATAAACAACGCTCGGGATTAAATCGTTTTATTTTTTTGTTGATGTATCCGGTTGTGGCGTTGGTGGAATCTCTCCCCGCGATTCGCTTGACGTTGTATCCCTGTATTGAATCGTAGTGGTATCATTCGCTACGGAGTCACGCATCAATTCCCTTGACTTTTGATCATCCGTCTGCGCGCCATTACAGGCAAACATGGAGAGTAAAATAGCACCCGCAAAAATTGTTTTGATCATTTTATTCATTTTCTTCATTTTCTTTCAGTTTTGTTTTCAATGCACTATATCCATTTGTTGAAAAATAGCTGTTCTTTTATGGAACAGGTGTAAATCAGGAAACGTTTGCCATTTAAAATTTTAGCTGCATATTGTTCGATGAAAAAATATACAGATTTAAATCATCTAAAAGGCTATCTCGCATTGTAAAAAACTTTTTACAGTTTAGCTATGTTCCTATTTTATTAGGACCTATTTCAATAGGACATTAAGTTCATTTAAAGAAAAAGTTATGATACAGTTAATGCTTGTAGACGACCATCATTTAGTTAGAAATGGTTTTCGACTGATTCTGGAGTCTCAAAAAGATATAGCTGTATTGGCAGATGTCGAGAGCGGTGAGATGGCCCTTGATTTTTTAACCAGAAATCAAGGGCCGGATCTGATTCTGACAGATGTTAAGATGGAAGAAATGGATGGAATTTCACTGATCGCACATATCAAAGAAAAGTATCCACAAACAAAAATCCTTGCGTTATCCATGTTGAATGATATACAAACCGTCTATGACGTATTGAACGCAGGTGGAGATGGCTATCTGGTTAAAGATAGTTCTGCCGATGAAGTACTATTTGGTATCCGCCAGATCGCAAATGGGGAAAAATACCTCAGCGTCTCGTTGGGCATATCTTGCGTAGAAAATTATCGTCAATACATAGCAAATACGTCCGATAAGGGCTATATCCTTGCCAAGTACGATATTTCTGAACGGGAACTAGCTGTACTTGAACTGATTTCTGAAGGCTATACCAATGCCGAAATCGCTGACCGCATCTTTTTGAGCAAGCGTACGGTGGAGGGACACCGGCAGCGGCTAATTGAAAAAACACATACAAGAAATACAGCCGGGCTAGTTCGGTTTGGCTTTCATCATATGCTTTTACACTAAAAATTAAACAATTATGGCAACAAAAAATGAAAATAGGCTGATTGGAAAGGAAATGGAAAAGAAGAAAAAGGTCAAACTCGGAGTAGAAGGAGAAGTGCAAAAAAAGGTGGATCATAAAGACGATGGTGATGCAGAGGCGGGGGTGGATCCGCAGGCAGAGCAACTGAATGATATGCCGAATGATCCCACGGACCAGCCCAGCGAAAAAGGTAAAAAAAGGTGACCTCTAACAGATCACCTTTTTATGCATTAATTCTTTTTGTGCTTGTCAATTGCCTTGATCAGTTCATCTTTGCTCATGTCATGGCGGCCGATAATCTCCAATTTTTTGGCCATTTGCAAGAGTTCGTCCTTTGTTTTACTAGCACTACCATTTTCGGCACTCTTTGGAGTAGATGAACTTTTTGCATGACTTGAGTTCATACTTTTACTTTTGTTGGTGTTGCCTTGCGCCTGTCCTTTGGACGTGTTGCTGGCCGTATGTTTTGCCGTCTTCATAATATGTTGATTTATGTGTTACTTATTACTTGAACAGCTTCATGACCTCAAACGTTGACCGATTTATTACGTAAATATGCTGTACTTCTACGCCTTTTCAAAGATCATACCTTTCCGAATGCTTTAATCATTGCTTTATTGAACTCAGGAAGATCATCTGGCGTACGGCTGGTTATCAGTCCTTCATCTACAACCACGGCACTGTCTTCCCAATCGGCCCCTGCATTGATCAGGTCCATTTTTATGGCTTCTACCGAAGTCATCTTTTTACCCCGTACGAGATCGGCGTTGATCAGCAGCTGAGGCCCATGGCAGATGGCAGCGATGGGTTTGTCACGTTCCCAGAATGCATTCACCAGTGCAATGGCAGATTTATTAGTCCGTAGTTTATCCGGATTGATTACCCCGCCTGGTAAGAGCAGTGCATCGTATTTATTTTCCTCTGCCTCTTGCAGATTAACATCTATGGGGTAATCGCCTGACCATTCATCACCTTGTTTAGCCCTGACTTTATCTTTTGAGGGGGATATAATATAGGTCTTGGCGCCAGCATTTTCCAATGCTTCTTTTGGACTGCTCAACTCGATCTCTTCAAATCCATCGGCAACGAGTATGGCAATTTTCTTGTCTTTTAGTTTTTCCATGTAATTATATGTTAGTGTATATACATGGAACGGATCTTTCCGTAGGAAAGTTTGTATAAATAGTAATTTATACCGTCTCGTGGCAAACGCTTTGTCCCCAGGTGATGTCCATTGTGTAAACAATCATGATGCATAAAATAGCTGTTTTCCGTACGCTTCAATTGGGTGATATGCTTTGTGCTATGCCAGCTATTGCCACAATGAAGTATAATTATCCGAAGTCGACCTTATACTTTATCGGTCTTCCGCACATGGAACCATTCATAAAGCGCTTTGATTATCTGGACAAATTTGTTGCCTTTCCCGGGCACTGCCTAATATGATCCTTTTGGTGCTATTGCACGTCATGACGGGAATTTCTACGGGCGGCATTAATCTGGCGCTCACCAATATCGGGCTGAAACTTGCACCAAAAACTGATGCCATTATTTATGTTACCGTAAAAAATATGGTCGCTTCATTTTTTACGGCCTTGGGACCAATATTGGGCGGTTTGTTGGTTGACTATTTCGCCACGCGTGAACTACAGATCAGTATCTCCTGGAAAAGCCCTAATCTGCAGTCGGCCGCAAAATTGATTTATTTGCATGAATGGAACTTTCTATTTTTGCTGGCTTCCATACTCGCATTTTTCTCGCTCCGCTGGCTTGGGAAAGTGCAGGAAAAAGGCGAGGTAAGTCACCAATTGGTAAAGCGCATTATGAAAAAACGTTTTCGGGCAGGATTAAAAGAACGGCTTCTTGTAGGGAATATGATCACTTTGCATGCCCAGTTGAAGCAGATCTTAAAACGAAAAGACGCTTCAAAAGGAGATGTAAATTGAGTTGGACCAGAAAGGTTATGTGTCACGCTAGATGTCGATAAGGGCAAAACTGGTTTCATCTCCGTGATGGGCCTTCAACACAGGAACAGCCACGTTATAGATGGGGATGCCTGTAGGCGACTGCGCCTTAAATTTTCCTGCATGGGCATGTCCATGGAAGGCGACATCGACATTCCGGCGCTGAAGTGGTTCCATCAGATGCGTTGAACCTAAAAAAGGATAAATCTCCTTGGGCTCGCCCGCCACGGTATCCGCAATCGGGGCATAATGAAGTAGTGCAACCTTTTTTATATCCGTATGTTCCTGCTCCAGCCTAGCCAGAGCCCGATCCAATAGGAGAGACTCATTAACTGCTTCCTGAACAAAGCTTTTCATGGCTTCCTCGCCAAACATCGAGAGCATATAGCGATCAAAGCCACCGCCAAACCCTTTGACGCCTGCAAAGCCGATATCCTCGACTACAATTGCCTCGCCGTCCAAGACGGTGACTTTATGGTCTGTTAGAATCTGACGGATCTGTTTTTGACGGCCTTTCTCATAGTCATGATTGCCCAGCACCGCGATAACCGGAAGTTTTAAATGCTGCAATTCCGTAACAAGCATTTCGGCTTCTTCTTCATCACCTGTATCTGTCAGATCGCCACATAAGAGCAGGACCTTGGCTTTCTGCGAAATCTCCTCAAATATCGTTTTCCATTTTCCATGCTGGCTCTGATTCATATGGATATCACCTATTGCTGCAATTGTTGTTTTCTTTGCCATTGCTATACTGTTTTTATGGTGTATGATTTATACTCCCATTCTTTGATATCAATTTGATATTGTGTCTGATCAATCAACGGGCCCAAACATACTTTTTCGAGACAGGGGGGGACTTCATACTGTTGCTGTGCACGTTTGATCAATTCCTCAAATAAATCCCTTGGAATAATATCGCGATAATCATGTGGATAAGTAAACTGGAAAATAATCAGCTGTGCGAGTAAGAGATGCCAGTGCTGGTCCATACGCATCAGTAGATGATCCCAGTCGAACTGTTTTCCATAGCGAAGCCACAAATGATTGATATCAGCGCTATCATGACGTTCCCTATTCTGCACATATAATTTGCACCAGACAAGTTCCTCAGCCGGAACATAGCGCACCTGTGTATCAAATAATATCCCTTCAGGTGCACGTTCATACCAATCCTGTTCCACCGTACAATTATGATTGACACTATCAAATATAATGTCAATAAAATAGGGAGCTTTATGGATTTTGGCAAGCCAACGGACATCGGTCAATTCGGTCTGATAACCACTGGCCGCAAAATGTTTTAGGATATTCGGATATTCACTGCTCTTGCAAAAAATATCCAGATCCTTGGTGGGACGAATAATCCCCGTATAATGAAACATCGCCAGCGCACCACCAACCAAAAATGGGCTGCCACTTGTGTGCAAAAGCTGTAGTGTATCCTGGAAGAATGCGATGCACTCCTCAGGGGGATTATCAAGATCTATCATAGTATCGTTTTTACCTTAAACAGCTATTTAATCTAGGTAGTTTGGATTTGGATCGTGAAAAGGTATTCCCCACATATGAGGTGAGTATAAGTACTTGATTTCCATTTACGCAAACTGTTTTAACGCTGAATGATGTTCTATTAAGAGCAAGATGAACTGTTTTAAAAAATAAGTAGCGAGATAAACAGCTTTCTTTTTGCTTATTTAACAAATTAAAACTAAACAAAAAAATAATGGAAAGTTTATTTGGCATGGGCGAGGAGCTCAACATGGTTCAGATGGGCGTGCGCGCCTTTATGATGTTTATCGTTGCCCTGCTTTTAGTTCGTTTGGGGGGTATCAGAATATTGGGTAGAAAATCAGACGTCGATTTTGTCATTATTATTATGTTAGGTGCGGTATTAGCACGGGGCATTGTGGGTGCTTCACCCTTTATGTCAACGGTATTTGCCGGTTTTGTGATGATTATTGTGAATAAAGTACTGGCGCAAGTTTCGACCCGCCTTCCTTATTTAGAGAATCTTGTTAAAGGGAAACCAGTAGTATTGTATAAAAACGATCAGATTCAATGGGACCAGATGGATCGCTTAGGAGTCAGCCGAACAGATTTGCTGACCAGTTTGCGTTTGGAAACCCACAGTAAACATCTCGACGAGGTTGATATTGCGCTCATGGAACCTAATGGCCGCATTAGTTTCACATTGAAATCAAAAGTATAGCATTTTATTCTAAAGTAACAGTTATGAAAACGAAAAAATCCTATTCCTTCTTATACCGGAATGGTTTAAGTCTGGTATTCTTAATGCTCTTTATTTTTGCACTTGGCATGCAATTTTTTACAGGTTGGAAGGTACATAACGAGGAACTACAAGAAGCCCACCAAGCTCCTATGGCATTATTTCCCTATCTCAACACAGGGCATTTTATTTCGGCCACTTTTGAAAATTTTGAAAGTGAATTTTTGCAGATGGCGCTTTATGTCATGCTCACAGTGGGACTAAGGCAATGGGGATCTGCGGAATCCAAAAAGCTGGATGAACCCGAGGCGGTGGACCGAGAACCCATACCCAGACCTGATGCTCCCTATCCGGTACGGAAGGGAGGATGGTTGTTGCGCATGTATAGTTCTTCGTTATTTATTTGCTTTGCTTTGCTTTTTTTTATCAGTTGGGCAGTACATTTCTACGGTAGCTGGCGCCAACACAATTTGGAACAGCAACTTGATGGTTTACCGCCCCATGCTGCATTGGCTTATCTACTGATGCCTGAGTTTTGGTTTGAAACCTTTCAAAATTGGCAGAGTGAATTTTTATCCGTACTATCAATCGTATTCTTTACCATCTATCTCAGACAAAAGGGATCGCCAGAATCTAAACCTGTGGACGCACCGCATGCGCAAACCGGAAAGGACTGATCTGTTAAAGCTATAAAAATTATCGACAAGATCTCAACCCACAGAGGCACTGCATCTGCGGAAATGGAAAGGTCTGGTCTCTTAATGATTCAAAAAATATCAACTATAAATTGGACATAATGAAAAGATCAAAATTAATGATAAGCGTTCTTAGCATAGCACTTTTACTGAGTGCGTGTCAGGAGAGAACGAATAAAAATGCCAATGAAACGATGACCACGACAGATACCTTAAAGACAAACCACGGTGTTCCGCTAGATAACATCCATCGTAGCCGTCCTGCGGATACACTTCGTGACAGCACGTCTATAGGACAAGGTGTTCCTTTGGATAATCTTGACCGTGATAAGAAAGGAGAATAAGCGTGGAATACAGATTGATTTACGATGGTATTGGCAGGTCGGCTTGGGCTGGTAGCTGGAAATTGACGTAAGATATCAATAGAACATGGGATATTTTGTAATTTCCAGAAAACGTAGTACTACGTGTTATTGTTGATACTACCTAAAGTAGAAGTTCGAAGAACTTTTCCTTTTTCTCTAGCGTTCAACATCCAAATAGTTTACACTTAAACAATTGCACATGAAAAAGATCAGTTTTTTAGTCGTATTACTTCTTGGATTATGCGGATGCGACAATAGTAGCAACAAAGGAACGGAAGCAAATGGTTCTTATGATTCATCCATGACACCTGATGATGGGCGGACGGATCCGGCAGGTGGCGATACGCTCGCTTCGGACAGTACCGACAGTTTGCAAAGGCAGCCATCCCCAGCAAAACCTGAATAGCGAAACCTTCACCTGCTTATGGCTGCAAGAATAATTATATCAAACTACACCATTAAGAGGCTTGGTAGCTTAGTCTATCTGAGCCTCTTTTGTGCATTGCTATACGGACAAACTCCTGATTCGAGTAGGACAGTTATAGACTCAACAAGTCTAAGGGACTCTTTACCGGAGACCCCGCTCGCGACAGTAAGGAATTATGTGCAACAGTGGCGTGCACAGCTGAATCGATATTACGCCGAACTGGATAGCGTTAAACGTATCCTTGCCTGGCAACGACAGGAACATAGTCAATCCCTTCCGGGTCAGGTAAAATCCTATATCACAAGTGCCATCCCGTCCGTTCAAAGCTTGCGGAATAAAATTAAAGTTGCACAGCAGCAAGTGATACCACCAGATTCTACAACGTCTTCCTGGAAAAGTTTGCAGGATAGCGTGGTTGACCTAGCAACCGAAGCCGAGCAATTGCTTGTTGACTTGACAGATATCGGCACTAAAGTTAAACAGGAGGAACAAGTGGTCCAGTCGTCCAATGCTGGCTTATTTTGGCCACGCTTGCAGCAAGTCATTCTGAAAAACCTCGAGCAGGATGGCCTTTCAATACGCTTTTACGGCACGGCCTGGGATGGGCGATTGCTGCTGGTATTGGTGAGTCTGGTCTATTTGTATTGGTTATACCTAATGCGACGGCGTGCTGTGGGGGCAGGCGAGGAGTTACCACTTCACCGCAATCAGCCCTGGTGGATTCCCTTACTGAAATTTGCGGTATTTTTTCTCCTGATGCTACCCTTAACCTCGTTCCGTATACCAGTGCTGGTTCTTGAATTAAGTTACCTATTGCTATTTACCTTTTTATATATCCTGCTCCATGTTGAGCTTTCGGTCGCGAAAGTTCGCATTATGCGCTTAGTCTTCGTTTATTATATCGCCCTGTTGGTGATTCATGTTATATTGGATACCGATTGGTTAACAAGGAGTATTGCTGTGCTTGTTAACTTAGCAGGTTTACGTTTGGTGTGGGCTTTGGGAAAACGTACAGACAAAGACAATCCTTTTGATTACTTACCTAATTTTACACGTTGGGTATTGCTTTTCGTTATTGCGCTGGCTATAGTATTTAATCTTGCTGGTTTTCTAAATCTAACAAGGATATGCAGTATTACTGCAGGAATTGGGATTTTGCAGACTTTGTCATTACGGGCTTTCCGGGATATGCTGGCACATGATCTGGTCAATTCTTATGAAAGAGCCTCTGAGGAGCGTTTAATACGACGCTTCGATAAGGCGAAGATGGTTCAGGCCTTAGGCCGTATCGTTGGGCTTGTTGCTGTTGTTCTTGTCCTTATCGTCTGGACGAACAGCTTACATCTGACAAGCGAAGTCCGCCGCCTGCTAGACAATTTGTTACATAGCGAACACAATATCGGTAGTATATCATATACGTATGGGGACGTTTTGCTTGCAATTGCCGTTATTACCTTCGCAAATTGGATTCAAAAGAATCTGAAGGACTTATTGGGGGAACCGACCTCCGGGAAAAATCAGCGTCGAACAGCTTTACTGCCGCTGGTTCGGGTATTCGTATTTATTGTCGGCTTTCTGATCGGTATACGGATTCTTGGATTGAGTGTGGATAAACTTACGGTAATCATTGGGGCCCTGAGTGTTGGGATTGGCCTAGGCCTGCAGAACATCATCAATAATTTTGTATCAGGGGTTATTCTGGTATTTGAAAGGCCTTTTAAGGTAGGGGATTATGTAGAACTTGCTGATAAAAAAGGTCAGGTACTTCAAATCGGCATTCGTTCCAGCACCCTACTGACTGATCAGGGGTCTCAGGTTATTATTCCCAATGGTGATTTACTGTCTGGACGTCTAGTAAACTGGACTTTTGATGAATCGGATATTCGCCTAAATTTACAATTAACTTTTAATACAACAAGAGCAATAAGTGAATGGAAACAGTGGCTTCTGGATACTATCCCTTCTTTCGATGAAATTGATCCAAGTATTTCCCTAAAGATATATACAAAAGATATCACTACAGATGCCTATATACTGTCGGTTCAGGTCGGTATTCATCATGTACAGCAAATTGAAGTTTTTAGAAGCAAATTTTTGGAGACTGTCAAAATTGAAGCAGCTAAATATGAGACAAAGGTTACTTCTACGTAAAAATGTATCTGCTTTAAACAGGTATTATTTTTCAGATCGATAATAAAGCCAGCCCTGTAGATTTTCTAATTCATCAGGCTTACTCAGGTCAACAATCGTATTAAGTGCCAATTCGAGCGATTGTAGACTATCGGCATTGAGTTCATATAAGGGATAGAATATAGCGTGTTCGTTGGGCATATCGACATTTCCCTGTAACCATTTGTAGCCTTCAGCATGCAGATTATCGATTAATGTATCGGTGATCGCATTTAAATAGCGCATCATTTTCTGGATCCACATACGCTCATCGTCAAGGTGATCAGGGTAATATTCTTGTGTAAAATCCAGAATCAACTGTTCACCTTCATCATTCATTCCTTCCCGTATCATGGCAAGACCCATGCTACGAACTTCTTCTTGGTAGTAGTCGTCAGCATAACGGAAATGAATTTCTCCGGCAATGGGACTGGCTTCAATTTTCGCCCGTAAAGCCATCTGTCTGTTTAAAAGTTCGTGGATATAATCAAATGCTTGTTCCATAAGTATTTTATTTAAAGGAGGAGGACAAAGCCTATTGCTTTGCCCTCTCCAATGGAAAGTTGGAGTAATACAATATTATTTTAAACCTGGTTTCGGTATTTTTGATTTTGCCGGATTGGGCACGCTAGGCCCCATATTTTTTAGCGTATCTTTTGGCGTGTTATTGTCTGCAGGTTGCATATTCTTGATTTGATCGAGATGCTTTTGAAAAGCTGGAATTTTATCGGTTGCAAATTTGCGCAGATCAGCATCTGTAGTTGCGGTACCAGTGCTCGCGTCTTTAAATAGTGTAATGGCGTCTTGGTGGCTTGTGGCCATCAGATCAACGTAGGTCCGATCAAAGTTGGCTGGATCAGCATTGTTCAGCTGATCGATCAATTGGCTATAGTTTTGGTTATCGGGTGTGCTTAATTGCCAGTTTTTATTTTTCACCAATGTAGCCAGTTCGTTGCCGGCTGCTGTATGGTCATCAACGATCATCTGTGCATATTGTTTAATATTTTGATCCTGCGACTTGGTCAACGCAATATTTGCAGCCTGGATTTCAAAGTTATTGCTTGCTGTCGCTTTGCTTGCAAAGTCAATATCCCCAGCCTGTGTCTGGTTTTGAGTGCTGTCCTGTGCCTGGATCACCATGCTCCAGGCCATAATGGCTATACATAAGCCAATGATTCTTAAAACGATTTTCATAATACAATTATTTAATATTAACGATTCTTTCTGTTTCGGGTACCGCTTTTTCGATGCCTATAATTAATGATAATGTAAGTGGCAACCAGAATAAAGACGATACCTATAATTATTGAAGTAAACATAAGCGCTTCCTATAATGGTTCATTTTCTTTAGGAACATGGTTCAATAGCTTAGCGTTTTGAAAACCATAATTTTACGTATTTAAAACAAAACTTGATACTGATACGCAATTCCATAGTAGAAGTGCGTTATCCATAGAAAAACAGTTGTCTACTTATAGCAATCGACTTTATGAACAACCGATAAAAAGTGCGGGATAATTAGTCTAAAAACTTTTTTGAGCGTAATGTTGTTTTTGTAAAAAATAATTTAATCATACTTAAACTACAAATTGATAGCTATGGCACAGTTACTTTTAGTAGACGACCACGCGTTGGTACGTTCAGGTTTTCGATTAATTTTAGAGGCTCAAGAGGATATAACTGTAATTGCAGAGGCAGAAAATGGTAAAGATGCCCTTGAGTATCTCGCCCGAGCCACTCAGCCGGACCTTATTCTTACTGATATCCATATGGATATAATGGATGGAATACAATTTATTAAGGCGGTAAAAATGCGCTTCCCGGAAATAAAACTTGTTATATTGACAATGGATGCCAGTTTTCATCTTGCATCTGAAGCTTTCAGTATGGGTGCTGATGGTTACTTGCTTAAAAGTTCACATGTTGACGAAATTTTATTTGGTCTTAAACAAGTCCAACGGGGAGAACGTTATATCAGTTCGGCACTCGCTTTTCAACTGATAGACTATTCTGCCTCACATATTCCCGAAGAAGTAAATAGAGATGATGTTATGGCAAGATATGAGCTTTCTGATCGCGAAATTTTAGTTTTGGAACGAATCGCAGAAGGGTATACCAATGCTGAAATAGCGGATCAAATATTTTTAAGTAAGCGTACCGTAGAGGGGCATCGACAACAGCTGCTGGAAAAAACCAATTCCAGAAATACGGCCGGATTGATCCGATTTGGATTTAAAACCAAACTTTTGAATTAATAATTTATTCTTCCATATAGTTTAATAAAACAGAGAAATGGGCTAATATTGGTCATAAATATTAGCCCATTTTCACTTTTTCATGCTAAATTGTTGTTTCATTTAAGTCCGAAGGTGGATTCCGAGGTTCCAAAGGAACACCTTCAGCATCATTCGCTTCTTCGTCAATTTCCTGTTCATCTAATTCAGGAATTTCTTCCCCTTCATCTAGGTCTAGTTCTTCTTCCGAGTCCAAATCATCCTGATCAATTTCTGGTTTATCGTTTGGATCATTTTCAGGCAATTCTTCCTCGGGTCGCTCTGGGATATCAGCCGGAAAATCTTCTGGACCGACCTGGCTTATCACAGTAAATGCAACAATCAGTATGCCTTGATACTGTTTATGCGCTGATTGAATTTTATTCATCTTTTTTTGTTTTTAGTTCATCTAATAAACATGTGCAGTATCGATATAGTTAGAAGAATTAGTACTCATTCCGAACCGGTTTTTACTTAAATATAATGCACTTTATGCAATACGTTTTCATCGCGTCGATAACGTGTTTTTACTTTTTATGTTGGATATATGCGTGTTTTGGTGATTTCGAGGCTGGCGGATGAACGAATAAACTCTTGCCTCTGTTTATTTAACGAACCGCTCTTTGAGCATAAACATAAAAAGATTATGGCAACAGTAACCGCGATTTGACAGCACTTGCCGATACAAATCTGAATTCAAGGGCGGAATAAGCATAAAACAAAAAGATTTAGAAATTTTTAAATAATCACTAAACACAGATATTATGGCATTAACAACAGGAAACGAAGGTGAAATCACCAAAAAAATCGAAGAACAAACTTCTAAAATTCCCTCCACGCTATTTTTAGGCGCTGCACTACTTTCTATGGGCGTATCAGCCGCTTTAAAATGTATGATGCACGATAAGACAGCCTTGTTTGTAGGGCAATGGGCAGCGCCATTTCTATTATTGGGCATCTATAATAAAATTGTAAAAACGGAGGGACACGATTAGTTCTGACATTAAAAGAGAAAATTAGCATTCAATAGCTATTGGGCTCAACCAAGTTGAGCCCTTTTTTATACAAAATGATAAAATAAGGAAGATAAAAAATGCTCAGATTTATGGGGCTGCTGGTGGCGGTGGTCAACCCTAAAGGCAATATCCCCAGCCCTGGGGATTATTGTTGTTTTTTGTTCCGGTCACTTTCATTTCTTTTTTGACGGAATTTACTCTTAAAGTCATGATTTTCTTGAGCTGCATCAATAGAGTGGGTACAGGTTAGGTCACTTTCTTCAAGGGCAAGTTTGGCAATATGCGCATAAAATTTAGCGAGTTGATCCAACTCTGCCTCGCTCAGATCCTCTAGACTTACCATTCGGTTGCTCGTCCTTTCATGAGAAGCAATCAGCTCATTGAGTTTTAAATGAATTGCCTTGGAATCTTTATTCTGTGATTTTTGAATCAGAAATACCATGAGAAAGGTAATAATTGTTGTACCTGTATTGATAACTAGTTGCCAGGTCTCGGAGTAATCAAAGATGGGGCCGCTGACCGCCCAGACAACAACAGTGGATGTAGCCAGAATAAACGCTGCTGAGCTTCCGGTTGCATGTGTAGCCCAGTTTGAAAATCGTTCAAACAAATTTTTCTTTTTTTTCATGTTTTCTAATTTTTATTGAGACAATAGTGCTGATCAATTTGTTTCGTAAACAGTCTGCTAAATTCTGTAGAGCAGAATTATTTAGTTTGTAAATCGATAATAACTACAGTCAAAGCCTGAGACACACGCTATATAATTTGACGTAGAGGTTTAACCTGCATACTGACAATTGAGGTGCGTATTGGCTGAGAAATCGTAAATACGATAGCTCTGGCGATATCTTCGGCGAATAGCATCTCCATGGTTTCAATTTTTTTGCGCTGCTCGTCAGGGGGGTAGGGTTGCATATCTGTTCCAACAGCACCCGGTTCAATCAAGGAAATCTGTATACCTTTCGGATTCGCTTCTTTGCGTAACGATTCTGTAAAGGCCTGGATACCACCTTTGGTACATACATAAACCGAACTTTGCGCCTCGCGTATATCTGCACTCATCGATCCTACATTGACGATATGTCCTGATCCCCTGGGTTCCATCCGATACAAGGCTGCCTGAGCACAAGCAAGGTACGCGAGGACGTTGGTTCGTAAAATGTAAGCCTGATCGTTATAACTACCATCTTTGACAGATTGAAAAGCGATAGCGGCATTATTAATAAGGATATCCAGCCGGTCATACATGCTGTCAAATTTTTTGAAAAGTTCCTGTATGCCTTCTTCGGTGGCTAAATCTATGACTATTCCTGTCAGTGAACCTCCAACATTCAATTTATCAAAATCACGCAAGGTATCCTCGAGTTGCTGTTCATGATGCCCACATATAAAAACGTCGTTACCCAAGGCTGCTAAAAGAAGTGCGGTGGCGCGTCCAATACCAGTAGTACCACCAGTGACCATTATTTTTTTATTCTTTATCCAAGTAGGGATAATGGAATTTACATAGTCGTTGAGATTATCTGTCATCACTTTTATTTTTTGTTTTCTGTTTCGAGAAGAACAATGCCTGAAATTGGATCGTTTGATTTGGTAGCGGATGACGTATTTCTTCCTTTTTTTAAGTATTTAATCGTAAAACGATTAGCTCTAGGGCTGGTTCTTTTCGTACAAATCATAATTAGTTATATCACCAAAGACCGGGAACTAGTTTCCCAGCCTTTAAACTGCATCCAATATGAAACGTGACGGTAGTAACAACAGCTTTTGGCAGACGATTGATGGGCAAAATTTTCCAACAGATTTCAGCGATTTGGAATTTGATACAATTATAGTTGGGGCGGGTATCACGGGTGTGACGCTCGCCAAGGAACTACAGGATAGGGGTTTCAAATGTTTGCTTCTGGACAAGGAAAACCCTGGTTTCGGTACCACGGGTGGAACAACGGCTCATATCAATAATTTTTACGACGCCTCGTATGATGAGATTATAGATAATTTCGGAGCGGAAGCTGCTCAATTGTTGGTCAGTGGCACAAAGGACACGTTCGATCATATTAAAAAAAATGTACTCAGGTACAGCATAGATTGTGATTTTAATACATGTGATTTTTTCCTTTTCAGCGCTGAAGAGGCACAAAATAAACAGCTTGAGCGCATACTTTCAGCCCATCAACAATTGGGTGTAAAAACTACGCCAAGCAGTACTCTTCCTTTCAACCTGCATTTTATAAAAGCTATCCGGATTGAGGGACAAGCACAATTTCATCCATTGAAATATTTACTCGGAATCTTAGATGCCTTTAGAAAAGGCGGCGGAGCAATCTTGACAAATCAGTCAATTGTCGATTATCAACATCACGATGACAAAATCACATTGAAAACGAGTGATAGACACATTTTTACAGCAAAAAATATCGTTTGGGCTACCCATATACCCCCCGGGAAAAATAGGTTTGACTTGTTGGTAGCACCCTATCGGAGTTACGTGCTTACAGTGAAACTCTTACAGGAACCACAAATGCTTGCGCAGATAGCAGATTTGTATGACCCTTATCATTACTTTAGATATCACAGTGATGGCGACAAGTACTATCTTATTGCAGGTGGCTTCGACCATAAAACAGGGGATGAAAAAGATACCGAGCAGCATTTTGTTGACCTCAAAGCGTTAGTGGACAAACAATTTCAATGAGAAGAAGTCGTTGCACAATGGTCATCACAGTATTATGTTTCAGCTGATGGTCTACCCTTTATAGGCCGCATGCCTAGCGAACATAACATCTATATCGCGACGGGGTACGGCGGAAATGGCATGACTTTCGGATCAATGGCATCTCTAATTATTCCAGACTTACTACAGGGCAAGGAAACACCCTTATCCAAATTGTTATCTCCAGCCCGTATCAAGCCAATCGCGAGTGCTAAGAGTTTACTATCGGAGGGATGGAGTGCCGCTCAACATTTTGTTATGGATAAATTCGCAATAGACAAGATAGACGAATTTAAAGATATACATCCGGAGGAGGGCAGGATCGTGAATTACGACGGCAAAACCTTTGCTGCTTACCGAGATAAGCAAGGGGCGTTACACTGTGTTAGTTCAATTTGCCCCCATATGGGTTGTACAGTAAGCTGGAACGCCTCGGAAAGATCCTGGGATTGTCCCTGCCATGGATCCCGTTTTGATATCGATGGTAAGTTATTAAATGGCCCTGCTATATCAGGACTCTTGCGTGTAAACAAGTAACCACTTATTGCTAAGCAGCAATAATGTACATTTATGTAAGTTTTTTTTAAGTCTGTAGTTGCGTTCTATACATACTTGGCGTAATCCCTTTGATGGATTTAAAAATCTTGTTGAAATTAGAAAGACTGTTGAATCCACAGGCAAAGGCAATATTCGTTATCTGCAATTTGTTTTCAGCAATCAGTCGACATGATTCGCTGATACGTACTTCATTGACAAATTCCACAAAGGTCTTTTGTGTACGGGACTTAAAATACCGACAGAAGGAATGCTTGGACATATTTGCTAAAGTTGCAGCCTCATCCAACGAAATCTCTTTTGTAAAGTTATTGAATACAAACTTAAAGATTCGGTCAATTTTATCATTGTCCATCGAACTGTAATTATGTGTATACCCCGGACTGGAAAGACATTCATATTCATCAGTAGTAATTAGCAAGTCGATAATTTCAAGAAGTAAAATAGTTTTTTGAATACCATAATCGAGATGGATCATCTGTTCCAGTTTACCTTTCAGTTGTTCTTTTGTCTTGCCCTGAAATAAGAGGCCCCGTTTAGATGCGGTAAGAAATGCCTCTATTTTATGTGTTTTGAAAAGATGCCCTAACACCTCGACCATTAATTCAGGTTCGATATAAAGCGCCATAGAACGCGATACCTGTACAGAATCCTTATCCATGCTATCGTTATGCCATACATGTGGCAGATCGGGTCCTAAAAAAGTCAATTCATCCGTTGAATAGCTGTCTATACTGTCACCTATAATTCGTTTACCTTCACTTTGCACAATGTAGGTCATCTGGCAAGCACGATGAAAATGGAATTCAGTGGAAAAAGACGGCTGACAAACCTCCTTTGTTGCGAATGTCTCGATCTCTGATCCCGCTAATATTTTCGTGAAAACGGGTTTCATTTACTTGGTTATTTTTGTTTAAAGGAATTTAAATATAGCCTATTTTATCATAATTATAAAACACTAATCCAAATACCGTTAATATAGTGTCAGTATTGAGCAATCTAAGTGAAGTTTTATTGTTTTGCCTGTCGTAGTTTAGCACTATGTCTAGCGGAGTATTGACAACAAGAATACCTAAATATGATGAGGATACTGAAAAAACGATTTCCCTTTAAGCGCTTTGTATTGATTGGTTTAATAGCCTTACTCGCTTTTGGTTGCACACAAGAAAAAAAACATGCTGCAGTAAAGCGTTATGCTTCAATTACTGGTTTAAAAGCTGAAAAACTATCCTACTATAAAAAGCTACATGCGGAAGCCTGGCCAGCAGTGCTGCAAAAAATCAAAGAATGTCATATTCAGAATTACTCTATTTTTCTGAAAGAGATAGCCGGCGAGTATTATCTCTTCAGTTATTTTGAGTATACAGGAACAGATTTTTCCTCGGATATGCAACGAATGGCTGCCGATGCCGAGACACAGCGCTGGTGGAAAGAAACTGATCCTTGTCAAAACCCGCTTCCGGAGGCAAAAGAAAAAAGTGCCATCTGGTCCGATATGACAGAGGTTTTTCATACCGATTAGCCCAAAATATCGAAATAAGAACCTAAAATAAATTAATGATGAAAAAGCGTGTATTTTTTAATTTAACCCTATGCTTATTGGTATCTAAAGTCTTCGCTCAGAAGAAAGCGATCGTGCCAACAGCTGCCGATAAACCCAATAGTTTTCAGCAGGAGCAGATCGACAGAAGGTATGGCATGTTTATACATTTTGGTATAAATACATTCCATGATCAAGAATGGACAGATGGGTCAAAACCAACGAGTTCATATGCCCCGACAACGATCGACGCCAAACAATGGGTCGCTACAGCTAAAGCAGCGGGAATGAAATATATCATACTGGTATCTAAGCATCACGATGGTTTCTGTTTATGGGATAGTAAATATACGACTTACGATGTAGCTAGTTCAGCGAATAAGACCAATGTAGTGAAAGATTTGGCCAAGGAATGTCGGGCACAGGGAATACGCTTGGGACTTTATTATTCGCTATGGGACCGCAAGCAGAATGGTGATGTCAAAGACAGAAAGGCTGATCAAGCCTATAATACCTATATGCTGAACCAATTGAACGAATTGCTTGATATGACCAAGAAGTATACAGATATTGTTGAACTCTGGTTAGATGGTGGCTGGGAAAAGGAGAATTACAGGTGGCCGGCACAAGAGATCTATACTTTGGTCAAAAGTAAGGTTCCGCAATGTCAGATCGGTATCAACTGGAGTATTGGTAGTCCCGAAAACGCAGATAAGCATACTGTACTCCCCAAAGAGCAACAGGATTTATTTCCGATACGTTATTTCCCGAGCGATTTCCGTCTAGGAGATCCGTATTTGCCTGTCGTGCCAGATCCCAAACTTTTTACCGCGCAAGGAAATACGTATTACATGCCTTTTGAGACCACAGTGGTACTCGGGGAGCGCTGGTTTTACAATACGACCGACAAAAAATATAAGACACTAGCGGAACTGGAAGAGATCTACCGAACAGCAACGGCGCAGGATAATATCCTGATCTTAAACGTCGGCCCAAATAGGAATGGACGTATCAAAGAGACGGATGTTGATCTGCTACTCAGACTAAAGGAAAAATTGAAACTACAATAGATCTATCCAAAAATTTTAAAACCAACGAAACAGAATGATTATAAATTACGATATACAGGACCGCCGATTTCCTTTAGGTACCGGAGCAGGGAGCGATGCTGTACACAAAGATCCTATATATTCCTATGCCGTCACACGGTTGAAAGATCACAGAGGACGTATAGGAACCGGACTAGCTTTTACGATAGGTGCGGGAAATGAATTGGTCTGTCGGGCAGCATCTTTTTACGCCGAACGCCTCAAAGGAATGCCGATCGAAGAACTCATGGCAAATTTCGGTACGATATTCAACACCTTGAGCAATGAACAGCAATTCCGATGGCTGGGGCCACATAAAGGTATTGTACATCTGGCATTAGCGTCTGTCACAAATGCCTGCTTTGATTTATGGGCAAAAACGCGTGATGTTCCGCTTTGGAAACTGTTAATAGATCTCTCTCCCGAAGAAATTGTCAATACACTGGATCTTTCCTACCTGGAAGATGAACTTACGCGGGAAGAGGCCATTGCGTTAATTGCTGAAAATTGGCAAAACCGGCAAGAAAGAACTCATATAATCGAAAAGGGGTATACCGGTTACGATACCTCTGTCGGTTGGTTTAACTATTCTGATGAACAGGTTCGCGAAAACTGTAAACGCGCAATCGCCAATGGTTTTACAGCCATGAAACTGAAAGTGGGCAGTGAAGATCCGCTCCGTGATATCAGAAGAGCACATATTGTTCGGGAGGTCGCAGGGGATCAGGCTACTGTGATGTTGGATGCGAACCAACAGTGGACTTTACCACGAGCGTTGGAAATATGTCAGGAACTTAAAACGATGAATCCTTATTGGGTGGAGGAACCCACTCATCCCGATGATATTTTTGCACATAAAATACTGACCGATACCATTGCGCCGATAAAGATCGCCATGGGTGAACATGTACCCAACCGCATTGTGTTCAAAAATTACCTGCAATTGGGTGCTGCTGGTTTTGTACAGGTGGACGCGGTCCGTGTGGGTGGTGTCAGTGAGTTTATAAGTGTCAGTCTCCTTTGCCGCAAATATGGGATTCCGGTAGTCCCACATGTAGGGGACATGGGGCAACTGCACCAGCATTTAGTCCTGTTCAACCACATAAGCCTTGGTCATCAAGCATTGTTCCTTGAACACATCCCGCACCTAAAATCTCATTTTGCACAGCCGGTAAGGATTGAAAATGGTGTTTATCAAACAACAATGGAAGCAGGAAGTAGTTGTGATTTAATATAGCATAATTTATGTTAGGAAATATAGATTTAGGTATCGCGATGGCTTATATCGCTCTTATTTTGATTGTAGGCATTCGTGCTGGCGTAGGAGGAGGCAAAAGAAATACAGGTACGGCCGAAGGATATTTTCTCGCTGGCAAAACCCTGCGCTGGCCAGCGATAGGACTTGCGCTGTTTGCTACTAATATATCCACTGTACACTTAGTAAGCTTGGCACAAAGTGGATTTGATACCGGCTTGCTCAATGGTAACTTTGAGTGGATGGCGGCTTTTACATTGATCCTGTTAGCCCTGTTCTTCGTGCCATTTTATCTTAAATCCGGCGTAACAACCCTACCGGATTTTTTAGAAAGACGGTATGACCGCTCCAGTAGGGACTGGTTGACTTTTATCTCCATTGTATCTGCAATCGTGATCCATATTGCCTTTTCCATGCTCGCGGGCGGTATTGTACTGAAGACACTTTTTGGCTTTAACATGTATTTAAGCATTACCGTCATCTGTATTATTACTGGGCTATATACGATTCTTGGCGGATTGCGTGCGGTAGTTATCACGGAATCTATTCAGACTATTGTCTTATTAGCCGGCGCGTTTATCATTAGTTTTGCAGCTTTTGACCGTATGGGGGGATGGATGCCAATGAAAAATGTGCTGATTGCCGAAGGTGGGCTCGACCGATTGTCTATGCTGCGCGGGGCTGATGATGTCAGCGGTATGCCTTGGTATGCGGTATTTTTTGGATATCCTATTTTGGGAATCTGGTATTGGTGTGCTGATCAAACAATTGTTCAACGTGTATTGGGCGCAAAAGACGAGAACCATGGCCGTGTTGGCGCGCTGTTCTGTGGTTTTCTTAAAATTTTACCCGTGTTTATATTCGTGCTGCCGGGCTTGTTTGCTTACACCTTGTTTAAAAGTGGACAGCTCGATCTCCATAGTTTGGGGCTAGATGCTTCGGGCAATGCGAATTCCAAAGGAATATATACACTGATGATAACGCAATTGTTACCTTCTGGTCTGATCGGTGTACTTGTGGCAGCACTGCTGTCCGGCTTGATGAGCCAGATTTCTGGCGCACTCAATTCTATCTCCACCATGGTCAGTTATGATATATTCAAACAGCGGAAACCCGAGGCTACGGACAGGCAGCTGATACGTATCGGAAAAATATCCGCTGTGATCGCCATGGTCTTTTCTTTGTGTCTATTGCCATTATTAGATAAGTACGAAAGCATTTTTAATGGCATCAACGATGTAATCGCTCATATCGCTCCCCCTATAACCTGTGTTTTCCTTTTGGGGGTATTCTGGCGCAAAGCCTCTGCGGCTTCTGCAAAAATGACTTTATGGATCGGATCATTTTTGGGTATGGGTGTTTTTATCATCAATAAGATCATGCCACATTCATGGATCGGACAGACGCCGTTTATGATAATGGCCTTCTATCTTTTCTTGGTCTGCGCGCTTATGCAGATCATTCTATCATTTCTATATCCGGTACAGCATAATACTGAAAGTGAGCTGCTGTATTGGAAAAGTCCATTGGAACCGCTTGGTGGACCCGCATGGAAAGGATTAGGGAATTACCGTGTGTTAACCGGTTTATTAATCCTTATTGTCACAATGTTATATGTAATCTTCAGGTAAATGCCTACTTGTCGTATTTTAGATTCTGAATTAATTGAATAACCTTTTATAGATTTATGTTGAACACATTAAAGGATAAAGTGATATTGGTCAGTGGGGGGACTGCTGGAATTGGTCTTTCATGCGCTCAGGCCTATGCAAAGGCAGGGGCAAAGGTTGTTTTTATCGGCCTCGATCAAAAGTCCGTTGCAGCGGCAGGCGAGCTGCTGGGGGCTCCCCATTTGGGCATCTGTGCAGATATATCCCAAGCGGAGGAAGTAAAAGCAGTCGTAGATCAGACCATAGCAACTTTTGGCCGGCTGGACGCCATTCACAATAATGCTGGCCTGGCGAGTCCGTCAAAACCTTTACATGACACCAGTGTACAAGAGTGGGGTAGGCTATTTGATATCAATGTAAAGAGTATTTTACTGACGACCAAGTATGGTTTTCCCCATCTAAAGAACGCCAAGGGATGCATTTTAAATACCAGCAGTCTGGTAGGCGAGATTGGTCAGGAAAATCATGCTGCTTATGCTGCGACAAAAGGCGCTGTCAACGCTTTGACCAAAGCGATGGCAATAGATTATGCGTCGCTGGGAATAAGGGTAAATTCGGTTATGCCGGCCGCAGTCATGACTCCCATGCTTCAGCAATGGGCATCCGAGCAAGCACAACCGGAACAGATTTTTGATTTTTTAAAAAACATTCACCTCCTGGGTTATTGTCCGGAAGGGGATGTCATTGCAGATGCATGTATCTTTTTGCTATCTGAAAGTGCCCGTTTTATCACGGGAGTAAACCTGCCCGTCAGCGGTGGGGCTGAGCTTGGCTACCGACGGAATACCTAGGATATTATTGGATAAATAGCAAACTATTTTCAAATTATATAGTATATTTGGCGCGCAGATAATTCACTGCCAATATTTAATACATCAATCATGAGCCAAAAGTTTACATATAATACGCGATTTCCTGCTGTTGAAGATCTAAGAAAACAGGCAAAGAAAAGAATCCCCAAATTTGCATTTGACTATCTAATAGGAGGTGCTAACGAAGAATTGAATCTCGCCCGGAATGAAAATGATTTTGATCATATTTTATTAAAACCTCAATATCTTCAGGCGAGCGGAGAAATTGATATGTCCGTAGAGCTCTTTGGCCGTCGCTATAGTGCTCCATTTGGTGTTTCGCCAATCGGTTTGCAGGGCTTGATGTGGCCTAATGCACCGGAAATTTTGGCAAAAGCAGCCGCAGGAAACGATATCCCTTATATCTTGAGCACTGTGTCAACAAGCAGTATCGAACGCATCGCTGAAGTATCGCAGGGGAAGGCCTGGTTTCAACTTTATCACCCGACAGAAAATAAGTTGCGCGACGATATCCTAAGACGTCTGACAGCAGTGGAATGCCCAGTACTTGTCGTTCTGGTAGATGTTCCTGCCTTTGGACTGCGGTATAAAGAGATCAAAAGTGGTTTGTCCATGCCTCCAAAGATGAATATCGCAAATATTCTGCAGACATTCGCCTGTCCAACATGGGGTATTGAAACGCTCAGACATGGTATCCCGTCTTTTGCAACGTTAAAACCTTATATGGAAAAAGGTCTTGACCTGGCCCAGCTGGGACAGTTTATGAACAGAACCTTTACCGGAAAAGTAGATGTCGAAAAGATCAAAGCCATTCGCGACTTGTGGAAAGGACCGCTGGTATTAAAGGGGATTGCAACCGATGAAGATATGCAGGCTGCCATCACGCTCGGAGTAGATGGTGTCATTGTTTCTAATCACGGCGGAAGACAGCTTGATGCCAGTGAATCGTCCATCAATTCATTGATTCATCTTGCGAGCAATCCGGATTATAAAAACAAAATCAAGATTATGCTGGACGGTGGTATCCGCTCCGGTGTGGACCTAGCCCGTGCGCATGCTGTTGGGTCTGAATTTAATTTCATGGGACGACCATTTATGTATGGCGTTGGGGCACTGGGGAATGCGGGCGGTGAACATACGATCAATATGTTCAAGGCACACCTGTTCCAAGTAATGAAACAGCTCAGTATTTCAAAAATAAGCGAATTTCCAAAACGTTTGCAGAAAGTATTATAAGCTCTTTATACAATCAGTAAAAGGCCGAATTAAACACAGATAAATGGTGCTTAATTCGGCCTTTTTGCATATCGATAGTGCTGATATTTATTACCAGTCTATTGTGCGGTTGTCATCGTCACCAAGTCCCCATTGTTCACTGACGTTACCATTTGAGTCTTCGGGTCTTACACAAGCAGACCCAGCAGCGATACCTTGCTCAAGTTCGATCCTTTGTACCTTAACCTCCGGGCTGATATAGGCAATTTTGTTTTTCATAGTCTTTTATTTATTGAATTATTAATATTGAATCTATTTCTGTGCTTAGCTACAAGGTATTTTCTTCTTACCTGCACCTACGCCTTTAATAATTGTACGTCCGTCCACAAGTTGAGTCACCTTAACCGCATTGTCCTGTGTGCTTCCCCAAGGGAAAGTATTGAAAGAATTACCTTTGACCAGTACAAGCTCATATAGCGGTCCGCCATTTGTTTTGCTACCAAACATGGTCACTTTACCCGTTCTGCTGATCACCAGCTTGATCAGTGGATTAGCAGCTGTTCCCTGCATATTATAGACTTGATCAATTCTCTTACCTGTCTCCACATTCGTACCCGCATATTTACTTCCGTCGAGGAATTGAATATTTTGTGCCGAGGATGCACCAACTTCAAATTGGATTTCATTTTTTGCCAGTTTCACCCCATTGATTTCCATGTTGAAGGCGTTATCCAATTCAGTAATGTCAAATACAAACCCATAGTCGGCAGCAGGTGCCGTAAAGCTTTTGGATATTGTGGTACCACTTGGATGAAATACACCGTCAATTCGGATCCCTGTTTTTCCATTTACGGTCACCGCTGGGTAACTCCAATTTAATCCATTGCTGGTCACATCTTGTGTACAGGTTTTGAAATTTAGTTTCAGATCGTATTTCTGTCCGGGATTGATCTTTACGTTCGGAATTGTCAGGTTTGATTTTGTTTCACCATCAATGGTCAAGGTTCCCAATTTAAGTGTTCCCGCGCTAGTTGCTGGGTGGATCAATAGGGACGGAGTGCTGGCCACAGTTCGTAGTCCAATTCCCAAAGCCGGAAATTGTGCCCACACGCCTGCATCGTTTAATTCATTGTAGGTAAGTGTCTCATCCGAAAGCTTAAGATTTGCAGATGAATGACTTGGTTTAAATACAGCATTTTCAAGTTTGGTAATTGCACCAGTCATATTGGCATCCATTGATAATGTTGTTGTGATCTGGCTAAAACGATGTTTTAAAACCACGTTCAAATTATTCACACCACTGTTTAATTTCAGCTTACTCGTAAAATACATTAAATCTCCACTGATATTATTAAGGCTTGCAGATGACAGTGTGCCCTGACTATTGATCGCCGGCACTGTACTTGTGCTATTGGTTGAATAGGCAATAAAAGTATACGTTTTCCCGGCATCAAGAACAATACCCTCAGCGGCGGCTTCACCACCGTAGCTATACGTTTTTTCAGTCACGTAATTCCCCTGGTCGTCATAAACAACGACTTTGTATTTCACACCGTTATCCAACGGCTTTTCAGTTACCTGAGGTATTGTAGCTTTGGCTCCCGATGAAGCGACCAATCCTTTTTTGACTGCCGCAGTGGAATTGTTTGTCACTACCACATCAATGGAAGTGCCGTTGCCAAAGGGAATACTCATTTCCTGAACATCAGCGGCATTGCTTACGGCATTAACCTTTGTTGAACCCTGTTTTTGTCCTACGGCGCCAATTTCGTCTTCACCATAGGCTGCTACGCCCTGTAGATTGATTTTGACCATCGTTTCTCCGGCCAGACTTGTGTTTTCACTGCTCTTTTTACAAGAGTAAATGCTTGATGCAACCAGCATAATGCATCCCAACATTATAACATTTTTAAGATTACGGTAACGATTCTTTTTCATGTAAGTAGACATTTTGATTTTACTTGGATTCCTAGTGATTTTGATTTATTTTATATTATTATTAATTTATATTTACAGAGTTAACATTATTCACATCAAAAACACACCTTATTTATCAGAGCTAAATTTTATTTTTACAATTATATATATAGCATTCTGTTTAATCATTATGATTTTCTATAAGTAATTTTTCCTGTAGTGAAATTTCTACAAATCCACAAACGTGTTTAAACACTGTTTTTAAGTCATTTAAAGCTTTTCACCTCTAGTATTGTCAATAGTTTTATTGGGTCATTATTATCGTAAAAGTTAAATAAAAGATTGCGATAGACAGATTTGTTTTTTTGATATGGATAAGTCCAAACCGGCACAGCTCCTCGTTTTCACATGGCATCTATCCGTCGGGAGGCCAAAGGCTTTAATATTATGATAGAACAGGATTTGTCGGAAGCGATAGGATTGTTTATATTTTCCGAAATAACCTTTTTCTGGCAAGACCAATGCTGTAGTCTATAGGTCTATAGACAAACAACGAAATGAGCTATTATTATAAAAGAATAACTTTTTAAAATATTTTTCTAAATTTGTATAACAAATGAGGTTAACTGTTATCATACTGATCGCCTATATTTTGGGACTTTCCTTTGTCCCATGCAGTGATGCGAATATTCGCACCGAGGGGGAAGCTATGGCAACACAATTGAACAAACCGCATAATCATAGTGAAGATACCACGGATGCTTGTTCGATTTTTTGCTATTGCAACTGCTGCAGCGGAAATATTACGATATTTGAATATCAATTACCAAAAATTGGGGGGATTCCGATTTCGATTTATTTTGACCATCGCATGCCGCTTTTAGACACCCCCATTCTATCAAACTACTTCGGAACTATCTGGCAACCGCCCAAGTTAGATGCTTAATTTTAATTTTTAATAGCCTTAGCAAACATGATTGGAAAATTTTTCTTTTCTAATCAACTAGCCGTAGGAGTTAACTGTAGCATACTGCTACATGGAAATAGGATATTCTATATATCTATTATTTAAGCATTAATCAAGCATATTGTGTTAGATAGTATAATTAAATTTAGCATCAAGAATAAGATCATTATCGCGTTAATGACCTTGTTACTTATTATATGGGGTGGCTGGAGTGCGACAAAGCTGCCCATAGACGCCGTTCCCGACATTACCAATAATCAAGTACAAATTTTTACTTCCTGCCCTACCTTGGCAGGTCAGGAAGTCGAACAATTGGTTACTTTTCCGATTGAACAAAGTATCGCTACGGTACCGAAGATCGAGGAAATCAGAAGTATATCACGTTTTGGACTTTCTGTCATTACTGTCGTTTTTGAGGAAGATGTGGACATCTACTTTGCGCGGCAGCTGATCAGCGAACGTTTAAAAGAAGCCGTTGACCAAATTCCCCGAGGTATTGGCAAACCGGAGCTGGCACCTGTTAGTACGGGCTTAGGAGAGGTGTACCAATATATAATCCACCCCAAGAAAGGAAGTGAAAGCAAATATAATGCAAAGGACCTCCGGACAATGCAGGATTGGATCGTGGCTCGTCAGCTTTATGGTACCCCCGGTATTGCTGAGGTTAATAGTTTTGGAGGTGAATTGAAACAATATGAAGTTGCTGTTGATCCTAATCGCCTTAAAGCAATGAATATCACCATACCGGAGATTTTTGCCGCACTCGAGAAGAACAACCAAAATACCGGTGGTGCTTATATCGACAAAAAGCCAAATGCCTATTTCATTCGCGGCATCGGGCTGGCGACATCTTTGGAAGATGTAAAAAATATCGCCATCAAAAAATCTGGTACCGTTCCGATTTACGTCAAAGATGTGGCGGATGTACGTTTTGGACATGCGGTCAGATACGGCGCTCTAACCTATAATGGCCAAGTAGATGCCGTGGGCGGTGTGGTAATGATGCTAAAGGGTGAAAATAGCAATGAAGTTGTCAAACGTGTAAAGGAGAAACTACCAACTATCCAAAAATCCCTGCCTAATGATGTGGTCATTGAACCCTATCTGGACCGTACAGATCTGGTCGACCGGGCAATAGGCACCGTCGAAAAGAACCTCATAGAGGGAGCACTGATCGTTATCTTTGTATTGGTGTTATTTTTGGGTAATCTCCGGGCAGGCCTCATCGTTGCCTCAGCCATTCCTTTATCGCTGCTCTTTGCATTGGGACTGATGAATGTGTTTGGCGTAAGTGCCAATTTAATGAGCTTGGGCGCCATAGACTTTGGGCTTATTGTCGATGGTGCGGTCATTATTGTAGAAGCGACGCTCCATCACCTTGGGCTACGCAAGTCTACCGAAAAGCTTACACAGACCGAAATGGACAACGAAGTGTTTGAATCGGCTTCAAAAATAAGGACCAGCGCCGCTTTCGGCGAGATTATTATCCTGATCGTTTATATCCCAATATTGACATTAGTGGGTGTGGAGGGAAAGATGTTCCGTCCGATGGCACAGACAGTGGGTTTCGCGATATTTGGAGCACTGATCCTTTCGCTGACCTACATTCCAATGATGTGTGCCCTGTTTCTGCCAAAAAAGCATCATGACAAGAAGACTTTCAGTGATCACCTGATCGAAAAACTTCAAGGTATCTATGCTCCGTTGTTGCAGAAAGCAATCCGCTTTAAATATCTCATTGTCGGTTTGACGATTGCCTTCTTTGCCTTATCGGTTTTCTTCTTTAAAAACATGGGTGGAGAGTTTATCCCGCAACTACAGGAAGGGGATTATGCCTTTCACTGTATATTGCCCCAAGGGAGCTCGCTTTCACAAAGTATTGAAACTTCGATGCAAGCATCCCGGATCATTAAGGAGTTTGAAGAAGTAAAAATGGTTGTGGGCAAAACGGGAGCTGCCGAGGTACCGACAGACCCAATGCCACCAGAAGCTACAGATCTGATGGTGGTTCTCAAACCACAGAAAGAATGGACATCCGGGCGGAGCTATAGCGAACTTGGAGCAGCTATCCTCGAGAAACTGGAGGTAATACCGGGCGTTTTCTTTGAAAAGAACCAACCTATTCAGATGCGTTTCAATGAGCTGATGACTGGAATCCGCCAGGATGTGGCCGTAAAGATCTTCGGCGAAAATATTGACTCGCTGGCTTCCTACGCCAATATCGTCGCCACACAGATTCAATCCGTTAAAGGAGCTACTTCTCCTCAGGTGGAGCGGGTGTCAGGACTTCCCCAGATCAATATTGTCTATGACCGTACACGTATTGCCAATTATGGACTGACTATTCAGGACGTAAATGATGTGGTAAGCACGGCTTTTGCAGGCAAAAGCACTGGGCAGATCTATGAAAACGAACGACGTTTTGATCTTGTCGTGCGCCTGGATACAACACATCGTAATAGTATAGACGATGTACGCAATCTGATGATCCCAACAGACACCGGCATCCAGATTCCACTCTCACAGGTAGCAGCGATTGATTACAAGCTTGGTCCTGCTCAGATCAGCAGGGAGGCCGGTAAAAGAAGGATCGTCATCGGCTTTAACGTCGCCGGAAGAGATGTTGAAAGTGTGGTCAAGGATATTCAGCAACAGCTGTCAACAAAGGTTAAACTACCGGCAGGCTATTACTTCACCTATGGAGGTCAGTTTGAAAACTTACAGAAAGCAAGTGCACGTCTAATGATTGCGGTACCGGTTTCGTTATTGCTGATCTTTATGTTACTCTATTTCACATTTCATTCGTTTAAGCAAGCAACCCTGATCTTTACCGCCATCCCGATGAGTGCAATTGGCGGTGTTTTTGCGCTGATGTTGCGTGGCATGCCCTTTAGTATCAGTGCCGGAATTGGTTTCATCGCCCTATTTGGCGTTGCCGTACTGAATGGCATTGTTCTGATCGGTACCTTTAATCAATTGAAGAAAGATGGCATGGACGACATTTTGCAGCGCGTTAAAGAGGGGACACTCACCCGGTTACGTCCTGTACTGATGACGGCCACCGTCGCATCATTAGGCTTTCTACCGATGGCGATCAGCACAAGTGCCGGTGCGGAGGTGCAAAAACCACTGGCTACTGTCGTTATCGGCGGACTGGTTACAGCAACCTTCTTAACCCTATTTGTACTACCGCTATTATATATCATTTTTAATTCAAAAAGGAATATGAAAAAAGGAAATGCGGGCAAAGCTATTGCAACAATCTTGGTCTTCCTATTTTCTGTATCTGGATTTAAGGCCTTTTCACAGGAACGGATCGGAATAGATCAGGCGATCGCTACCGCATTAAAAAACAACCGCCAATTTCAGGTCAATGAGGCCGAAATAACCGGAGCGACCTACACGGTCAAAACTGCCAATGAGATCCCAAAAACGGGTGTTTTTGTGGAGAATGAAGATTACCGACCCAGCGATAAGACAGGGATCATGAAAATCGGTATTACGCAAAGCATTCCATGGCCGGGACTCTATTCGGCACGAAAGGCATATTTTATGCAACAGCTAAAATATGCCAATCTGAATACCGAAGTACTCAATGCGAATATCAAGAAAGATGTGCGCACAGCATATTATCAGCTCTGGTATCTTCAAGATAGACAGAAGCTCTATGTGGAGTTGGACAGTATCTATTCAGCGATGTTCAAGGCGACCGAGCTTCGTTTTAAAACCGGCGATGTTGCCGCCTTGGATAAAATAGCTGCAGAAGCGAAATTAAAGGAACTACAGGCGCAGCTGTTGCAGAATAAAAAGGATATGCTGGTTCAACAACAACAACTGATGATGCTCCTTAACCGCAACGACTGGCTATTGCCTATCGAGCAATCACTGGAAAAGATACAAATGGACGTGGATGTACAAAATCCATCGGTTGATGCCTCACATCCTGTTTTAGCTTTGCAACAACAGAATGTCAATATTGCATCCTCCAATATTGCGGTACAGAAAAATACAAATAAGCCTGAATTTTCGGGCAGATTCTTTTCGCAGCGTCTTTGGGGGGCAAAGGATCCTTTTACGGGATTCTCGGTATCGGCATCATTTCCTATATTTGGCCTGGCTGCTTATAAAAACAAAGTGAAAGCTGCAAACGCGGAAATGGAGGCGCAACAAAGGCAACTGGAATATGATACACAAGTTTTTCACACGAATAAGGTGAATGCATTGGCTGATATTGAGAAAAATGCTGCTCTATTGCAGTTCTATGAGTCCGCAGGACTCAAGCAAGCTGATGCCATCATCAAAGCCGCAAGCCTTGGCTACAGAACCGGTGAAATAAGTTTTGCGGAGATGAGCCAGTTCTTAAGTCAGGCGATCGGGATCAGACAGAACTATTTAGATGTGCTCAATCAATATAATCAATCAGCAATCCAATACAATTACTTCAATAATAAATAAGTCAACCATGAGAGTTATCATAAAAATATTCTTTGCACTAGCGATTACAACAGTTTTATATAGCTGCGGACCAGATTCAAAAGGTACTGGCGATGCCAAGAAGGAGGAAGGGAAAGGTGCTGCCGAAGAAAGCCATGAAGAAGGGCCCGTGACGGTAGCGGCGCTGAGCGAGCAACAGATCAAAGCCGTGGGAATTGTCTTCGGAAACATTGAGGAAAAAGAATTGACAGCGACCATCAAAGCCAATGGGGTACTCAGTGTGCCCAATAACAATAAGGCCAATGCAACCACCCTATACGGAGGAGTCATCAAAACCTTAAATGTGCAGTTGGGCGACAATGTACGTAAAGGGCAGGTGATAGCAACCATTACAAATCCGCAATTTATTCAGCTTCAGGAAGAGTATATTGCTTTGGGCAGTAAAATCACACTTGCGGAACAAGAAATGGCGAGACAGCAGGAACTCAATGAAGGCAATGCCGGAGCGAGAAAGAACTTACAATCGGCGACAGCGGAGTTTAATAGTCTTCGCGCCAGAAAGGCATCCCTGCAACAGCAGATTCAGTTAATGGGCATCAATCCAAACAGTGTCAATCTGTCGAACCTGCGCTCATCACTTGTGGTTACAAGTCCAATTAATGGCACTGTGAGCAATGTTTTCGCCAAGATAGGTAGTTATGTAGATGTTTCATCTCCGGTCATTGAAATTGTAGACAACAGTCTCTTACATCTTGACTTACAAGTCTTTGAAAAGGACCTTCCGATGATCAAAATCGGACAGATCATTAATTTTCAGCTGACAAATAATCCGGATAAAACCTATGCGGCTAAAGTCTTTACGATCGGATCTTCTTTTGAGAATGACAGCAAAACAATTGCCGTGCATAGCACTGTAATCGGCAGTAAGATTGGTCTGATAGACGGAATGAACGTTACCGGAATGATCGGAATAAATAATGTAACGACTCCAGCTGTTCCAAATGACGCGATAGTAGAGGCTGATGGTAAGTTCTATATTTTCGTAGAGACAGACAAGCAGCCCGAAGAACATGAAGAAGGGCACGACGATCATGGTCATGCGCATGATGAGGGTGAGGCAAAACATGAACATAAAAATGAACAGGAAGCCGCTAAGCATGCCACAGATCAGGGCAAAAATATAAATTTTGAAAAAATTGAAGTTCAAAAAGGTGTCTCGGCAATGGGGTATACAGCGATTACGCCTGTACAGGAAATCCCTGCTCAGACCAGAATTGTTGTGAAAAGCGCATTTTTTATCAATGCCAAGATGAGCAATACAGGTGGACATGAACATTAACTATTGGCGTTTTTTAACGCATAAAAACATGGTAAGTTATGGAACACAAACATATTTATGATGCAAAAGGCAAACAGCTTTGTTGTACACAGACCGAAAAAATTTATAATCAGGCAGGCGCGCAACGTTTAATACAGGAAGCGCCTGCACAGGATCACTTCCATAGCCATAACGACGATGATGGCCATGATCATGCTGCAGTAGAAGGGAGTAAATTGCAACTCTTTCTACCTGCAATTATTTCATTTGTATTGCTCATGGCAGCTATCGCAATGGACAACTGGGTGCCTCAGAGCTGGTTCAAGGACTGGGTCCGGGTATGTTGGTATGTGGTTGCATATATTCCTGTTGGATTTCCCGTAATTAAAGATGCGCTGAAAAGCATCAGCAAAGATGAAATATTCTCCGAATTTTTACTGATGAGTATTGCTACCCTGGGCGCATTTGCGATCAAAGAATTCCCCGAAGGGGTTGCCGTGATGCTTTTCTACGCAGTAGGTGAGGTGTTTCAGACGCTGGCCGTAAGTCGAGCCAAGAGCAATATTAAGGCGCTCCTAGACCAGCGTCCGGACGAGGTGACCATCGTAGAAGCAAACAATAGTCGGGTCATCAAAGCTGAAACAGCGGCAATTGGTGATATTATTCAGCTGAAACCCGGAGAGAAACTTGGTTTGGACGGTGAGCTGATCTCGGATACTGCTTCGTTCAATACAGCCGCATTAACCGGAGAAAGCAAACCGGATACAAAAACCAAAGGAGAAATTGTGCTGGCCGGAATGATCAACATGAACACGGTAAGCCTGGTGAAAGTGACAACCGCTTACAAAGACAGTAAATTGAGTAAAATATTGGAGCTGGTTCAGAATGCAACCTCACAAAAAGCGCCTACGGAACTTTTTATCCGAAAATTTGCGAAAGTATACACCCCCATTGTCGTGCTTTTGGCAATAGCGATCTGTCTTGTCCCTTACTTTTTTGTTGTACAATATGTATTTAATGACTGGCTGTACCGCGCACTAGTATTTCTTGTGATTTCCTGCCCCTGCGCTTTGGTGATTTCCATACCACTTGGTTATTTTGGAGGAATCGGTGCAGCAAGCAGAAATGGCATTCTATTCAAAGGCAGTAACTTTTTGGATGCAATGGCCAAGATTCAGCATGTCGTCATGGATAAGACAGGCACAATGACCGAAGGGGTTTTCAAGGTGCAAGAAGTTCGTTTAGAACCGGGGGTTGATGAAACGGTCATACTCAAATTGGTCAATAAGATTGAAAGTCGCAGCAGTCATCCTGTCGCAACAGCAATCAGGGAATATGTCGGCGAACCAGATGAATCACTAAACCTGATTGACGTGGAGGAAATAACGGGGCATGGATTAAAAGGAACTACAGATGGAAAAGTACTTTTGGTCGGTAACTTTAAGCTTCTGGACAAGTTTAATATTGCTTATCACATAGATCCCAATAGTATTGTCTACACGACAATAGCCATAGCGCTCGATAATCGTTTTATGGGCTTCATAACAATTGCGGATAGTATTAAAGAAGATGCCGCGATGACCATACGACTTTTACATAAATCAGGCGTACAAGCGACTATGCTGAGCGGAGATAAGAGCACGGTCGTAGCTTATGTTGCAAAGGAGCTCGGTATAGACAAAGCCTTTGGAGATCTCCTGCCGGAAGATAAGGTTGACAAAGTCAAAGAAATAAAGGCATCGAACGAAAGTATTGCTTTTGTCGGTGACGGTATTAATGATGCGCCAGTAGTTGCTTTGAGCGACGTTGGAATTGCTATGGGCGGATTGGGAAGCGATGCAACGATCGAAACTGCTGATGTGGTGATACAGGACGACAAACCATCTAAGATACCAATGGCAATCAATATTGGTAAACAGACCAAAAAAGTAGTTTATCAAAATATAGGATTGGCATTTGTGGTCAAAGGGGTGATTTTGATCCTTGGCGCCGGAGGATTGGCAACGATGTGGGAAGCGGTGTTTGCAGATGTTGGTGTTTCTCTTATTGCCATACTGAACGCCATCCGCATCCAGAAGATGAAGTTCTAATTCAATTTTTATTTATGATGTGCTTACCCTTCAAGTTGAAATATTGGAAGGGTAGGCATAATAGGTTTGTAATAAATACTATAATGTTTTTAATAAACTGTTTATACACTAATTTCTTTTAAAAGAGCTAATGGTCGGCTATGATTCGGGTATCTTATAGGATTTGGTCGAGCCTGCGTGTAGCTTTCTTCTTACCTACTTCGTACTGTGTCCACCATGCGTCCGACGTGAGTCCGTGTTAAACACGGTATCACAGTGGTATGAAGCTGTACTCATTGTGGTCTTATGTCGACTGAGGGGCGAAGAAGGGCATATTCTGTCTCAAATCAGGTCCGAACTTATATCGAATAATGGATAAGACACGGACATCGTTCCGGAAAGCTAAAAGTATAGTATGTTAATCAATTAAAATGTATAATATATAAATATAATCGTATAAATATTAAATACATTAAAACTGAAATATTTAAACTTATCCATATATAAGTATAGATTTTATATATTTTTAGAAGATTGTTGAATTGGAAAGAGCTGACGTTTATTTCGCCACGAGTTTTTCATAGAGCGGCCAGAGCTCCGCGAGGTCATCATCTGATTGTGCTTCTGGGTAGTGTTCATCATGGAGATTGCGGATTTCGACACCCTGTCCCTGATCATTTACCACAACGGCGGCTCGAAGTTCGTCGGTTCCATCATAATAAATGCCCACACCAACAAGCTCGCCATTAAGAATAATTTCACTGACAATATACTTTCTTGCAGCCTTACCTTTATGGGTACCACTTGAAATCGTGTTTCCTTTGTTATAATGTCTTTCCATAAACATAGAACACCGAAAATATCAATTTGTTGTTTCTTATAGCTTTTTTCTGCTTTCGTGTGATCGAAAATAATTCGGAATATTCCATAGGAAAGAGGGTTCTTACCTTATATTTGTAATACAATGGAAAAGAAAACATATCTTATTTTTGGCATTAGTAAGGGATTGGGAAGGGCAATCACACTGCAGCTTCCAGATCCGTCTGATGTTGTATTTGGAGTGTCCAGAAGTGAACCCGATTATTTGGAAGACAACGCAAATGTGTATTGGGTGCCGGCTGATCTATCCAACCCTGTGGAGGCTGCTAAGGTAATCAAAGACAGGATAAAAAATACGAAAATTGACTATTTTATCTATAATGTCGGTATTTGGGAGAATAACGCTTTTAGTGACGAGTATGATTTTGCGTCTTCTCCGGTAGAGGAGATTAGCGGCCTGATCAATACCAACGTTACTTCATGTATTTTAAATATTCAATCAGCATTGGATAATTTGAAGCAGGCCGATAATGCCAAAATTATTTTGATCGGTTCAACGTGGGGGCTTGACAACCACAATGGAAGGGAAGTTGCGTTTTCAGCAACAAAATTTGCGCTACGGGGTGTGGTTCATGCATTGAGAGAACAACTTCGACCCGATCAGATTGCAGTATCTATATTGAATCTTGGTTATCTGGCCACAGCGCCTGATAACGAGAATAATCTGGGAATGACCACTCAGGAAACAAATGACGATCTTATACCATTATCGGATGTCATTCAGGCGTTAAGATTTATTATCTCGACATCAAAAGCAAGTTGTGTGAAAGAGATTCATATGCCGGCAATGAATGACAGGAATGTTTAATAATCCGAATGCAGGACATGTGGATCCCTATTGTTCTAATGGCCAGTTACAAACTTTAATCCAAGAATAGAAGCGATTAGCGTACCGATAAAGAATAGACGCCAGAAGCTTACGGGATCTTTAAATACAAGGATTCCTATAATGACTGTGCCGACAGCTCCGATACCCGTCCATATTGCATAAGCGGTTCCTAAGGGAAGTCCTTGTACGGATTTGATCAATAAAACCATACTAATGGCTAGGCATAACGTAAATGTTCCATACCAGACATAGATAGCATTTCCTGTGGCTTCCTTTACTTTGCCCAGACTGTAAGTGTAGCCAACCTCAAACAATCCGGCGATGATCAAAATTATCCAGTTCATATCTTGTTCTTTTAGACAAAGATCCGAATCACGGACGTACTAACATTTTACAAATGTTAAAAAAACAGCAGTACTGATCATTGTGAAATTCTTTTGGATTCTATTTGATCCTGCGATCTATAAGCTCAAGGCTATCTTTTGGAAAGTGGTTTTTTAACCAAAGGCGTAATTTGATCTGTTGCGATTCAGCTAGAGGATCTTTTGACGAATAGATAAAGGCAATGAGATTCGCAAGGCTATCCTTTTTTGCATAATATTGTTGTTGTCCTATGCTATACGACTGTAGCTCTGGAAAAAGCACCAATAGATCCTGGTCCAATTGCGGACTTGCGACCTGATACCTGGCAAGTTCATTATTCAGTGCCCGAATCGTTAAATCCTTATCATTAACGGCAGCGCTTCGTTTATCAATTTCACTTAGAATCGTTGTCTTTAAGTCGAAGCTATCCTGACGGATGACCAGATCGGTATGTTCGATTCCAAATGACACCATGGATTTTTTCAAGGTGGCAATTTCTTGGTCACTAAATTTCTTCGCTAAAAAAGCTAGCTCTAAACGCTTTGGCTTGGTAAACAATTTTTCGTAGACCACTGTATAGCCCTTATCGCTAAACTGTTGCTGAACAAATTGTTTAACCTTGTTTGTATATTTCTTTTCTTGCAGGAGATTATATGCGAAATATAAACTTGGGACAACCAAGGCTAGAGTAATCAGCGTGATGCTTTGACTTATCCTTTTTTCTCTTCTTGGATCAACATAATGTTTCTTGGGATATCTCAGGTATTTTACGATCGTAAATGTAGCTATACAGATAAATACACAATTGATGATATACAAAAATAAAGCTCCTGCAAAATAACTCAGGTTTCCAATAGCCAGCCCATAACCCGCAGTACAGAGTGGCGGCATTAGGGCTGTAGCAATAGCCACTCCCGGTATGGGATTCCCTTTATCCACACGAGTTATGGCGATAACGCCTACTAGCCCTCCAAAAAGCGCAATAAGTACATCATAGATATTGGGTGAGGTACGGGCGAGCAGTTCGGATTGTGCCTCTTTAAATGGGCTCAGGAGAAAGTAAAAATAGGACACAATCAAACTAATCAATGTTGCGATCAACAAATTTTTTATTGACTTCTTTAACAATTGAAAATCAAATGTTCCAAGTGCAAATCCTGCCCCCACAATTGGCCCCATCAACGGGGATATCAACATGGCACCAATAATGACCGCCGTTGAATTCACATTGAGGCCAACTGAGGCAATAACAATGGCACAGGCCAAAATCCATGCATTGGCTCCGCGGAATGAAATATTGTTGATGACATTATCAAGCACAGCCTCTTTACGCTCTTCGCCCGGATGTAAATCAAAAAATCGAATTATTTTATTCATATGGATCGTTTTTTCCTATACGAATATACACAAGAGAAATCATTATTCTTAAAAGAGCAATTTTACTAACTTAGAATAATAAATAAGTAGTGTTACATATAGGATGAACTTGGCACTCTCGTGGTAAAATGTCTTTGCGGCTTAACCTCCAAGCCGCTCCTTAGTCTTACGTCTAAAAGCTGAATACACAATAATCACACTAATAGTCATTAAAACAAACGCCAGAAAAAACGGGGCTCCGGAGAATTTAAAGGGTGCCTTATCGTGTGTAAAATAGTAAAACAAATTGGTCATCATCGGCGGACCTATAATGGATGTTGCACTCATTAAACTGGTTAATGCACCTTGAAGTTCTCCTTGTTCATTTGACGGAACATTTTTGGTAATTACAGACTGTAGTGCCGGACCACAAATCCCGCCCAGGCAGTAGGGGATCAGAAAGACAAACATCATCCAGCCCTGACTGGCAAATGCGAACAGCAATAGCCCTAAGGCGTAAAATATCAATCCATAATAAATGCTTTTTTGTTCACCAAGTTTTGGTGTTGTCCAGCGTATCAGAACGCCCTGGACCAAGCCTATCAATAGACCAATAACACCAAGAGAGAGACCGACCATTCTTTCTGTCCAGTCAAATTTATACATGGTAAAAAAGTTCCAGTTGCTTTGTACAGCATGCCCCGCAATATAGATCAATATCAAAGCTACAATCAAGCCGGAAATTTCAGGATGTTTTCCTAAGAATCGAAATGACCCGATCGGATTGGCACGCTTCCAGTCAAATGCACGCCGCTTATCTCTATCCAAGCTTTCAGGAAGAATAAAATATCCGTAAAGAAAGTTCAATAAACATAATCCCGCAGCAGCGTAAAAAGGAACTCTTGCGCCATAATGTCCGAGCAATCCACCGATTACAGGCCCAATAATAAAGCCCAATCCGAAAGCGGCCCCAATGAGTCCGAAATTTTTCGCCCGGTCTTCATCCGTAGAGATATCCGCAATATAAGCACTGGCGGTTGTAAAACTTGCCCCTGTTAACCCGGCAATCACCCGTCCTAAAAATAACCAGCCGATCGAAGGAGCAAGGGCGAGAAATATATAGTCCACCGCGAAACCGAATAAGGAAATTAAAATAATCGGTCTCCGTCCATATTTATCGCTCAGATTTCCCACCACTGGTGAAAATATAAATTGAGTGAACGCATAAGCAAAACCGAGCCAGCCACCATACTTTGCGGCCTCACTGATATCACTATGGATAAGTTCCTCAATAAGCTTGGGAACAACAGGAATGATGATACCCCATCCTGTGATGTCAATAAGTAGAGTAATAAATATAAAGCCTATGGCGGCCTTCTTTTTCGAGCTGTCAATCATGGCCTAAAAATAGAAAAAACCTGAAAAAATTCGTCTGAATTTTAAAAACTTAATTTTTGATAAACTATCAGCTCAAAAGAGAAAGTCAATTAACAAAAGATCGAACTCGATATAATCTGTTTCAGTCGTGCTGAAAAGCGAATTCTGCGAAACGGTTATTTTTTGTCAGCAGACAGAACAAACTGCATGATGTCGTACGGGAAAATTACAGGAATTGGCTATAAAACAAAGCCGATTCGCTTCATGATGTAATGATAGCGCCAAAACGATCTTTGTCGGATCAGATATACTGACCTCTGGATATAGATCAACCTGAACAAACCGACCGCTGCCATCGGGACCGGTTTCTAAAACTGCTTCAGCATTGTCCGTATAGGAAATTACTTCAATGTTATTTTTAGAACAGACATATAGATAAGACATCATATGGCAAGAGACGAGACTACTCAACAACAGATCCTCCGGATTATATAATTTCGGATCACCCTTAAAGGCCTTTGCTGCAGAAAGCTGTAAATCCGTTTTGCCCTGGATAGAAATCCGGTGACTCTTAGGATATAACTTTGCGCCTGATCCAGGTTGTTGTTGATGAAACCATCTTAAAGTAGCCTTAAAATAATGTTTAAAAGCCATGTTATGAAAATTTTGGGTATTATTAGTTTCTACTGCTGGAGTTACGATTACGTCCTAACGAAAGAGATGTAATCGGTATTGATGGGATCAAGTCCATTCCTTCGCATTTCCACAGCGATTTGTGCCCGATGATATGTACCGTGATTAAATACATGTAAAAGAATATCTCCAAAAGAGTTCTGGAACTGCTCACTCTTGGTATTGGTATAGTTTACGGTTTCCATGATCTTGCACTCATCAGCGTAGACCTTCTCTGTAAACCCCAAGGAAGCTAACTGATGATATTGTTCACAAGTTAACAGAGTATGTTCATCCCATACCCCTACAGGAGGTTTTTCGCCATTCAGCCGGTATAGCCATATCAGCTGTGCATTCATGATATGACTTAATAAGCGTAAACAGCCTGCAGGAATACGTTCAGCGTCCTGTTTCATTTTTTCGATCAGCAAATTATTCGCCCAATCGTTATATAACCATAATTGTATCAGCGGATTTGACATTATGAATTACTTAGTTTAGGCATTAAATATACACAAGAATATGTAAGTAAATACAGTTGCGCTAATTAATTTTGTGATAAGCCGGTTAGCTACAGTTGTTATTTCAAAGGCACATGCGGATGTCAAAAATGACAATTTCCTGAAGTCTATAGGAGAAACTTATCTTTATAACAGTTACAAAAATGGTATTGTTATAGGCGGACGAATAGAAATGGTAAGGATCTTTATCTGTATAGCCGCATTTATTTTACTGATTGCCTGTATCAACTTTGTCAATCTAAGCACCGCACAGAGTGAAAGAAGAGCAAAGGAGGTCGGGGTACGTAAGGTTGTGGGTGCACAGAGAATGTCTCTGGTCTGGCAATTTTTAACGGAATCAATCGCGCTGGTATCGGTGTCTGCTATTATCGCCATCTTGATCGTCATCCTATTATTGCCGAGTTTTAGCGATCTAATAGGGCGAAAACTAACGCTTCCGCTCAATCAGATCAAATTCCTGACTACCGGAGTTGTATTTATTTTTTTAACTGGTTTGCTGGCTGGGGGATATCCAGCATTCTTTCTTTCCGCTTTTCATCCCGTCCGTGTACTAAAAGGTAGGTTTATCTATATCAAACAAAGGATAAGCCCACGAAAAGTACTTGTTGTCTCCCAATTTGTCATCGCTGTCGTGATGATCATCAGTACGCTGGTTATCCGGCAACAAATTCAGCATGCTCAAAATCGTGATGTGGGTTTTAAAAAAGATAATTTGGTCTATGTAGTGGAGATAGGGGCCATTGCGAAAAATATAGCATTAATCCGGCAAGCTTTACTTGAGCAAGGAATTGCGACTTCCGTAACCAGGACTATGTCACCAATGACAGAGAGGTGGAGTGGGTGGAGCGGCGCATCCTGGGAAGGAAAAGACCCCAATAGCATCATTCCGTTTAATCGACAGTCAGCTGATGACAGATTGATCGAAACCACAAGCCTCGAACTAATCAAAGGACGTGATTTTGATCTTCGACGTTTTCCTACGGATTCGATGGCCGCTATAATCAATGAAACAGCTGCAAAGGTTATGAAACTTAAGCAGCCGATCGGCAGCTATATCGTGGACGGAGACAAGAAGTATACAATTATCGCTATTGTCAAAGATTTTATTCAAGAATCACCATTTAACCCAATTACACCAACAGTTATAGAGGGTGCGGTTGTTCATATTAAATTCAATACCTTATTAACGACGGCAGATGCGCTAAGCAAGACAGCTAAAATATTCAAAGAGTACAATCCTGATTATCCCTTCGAATATCATTTTTTTAGATGGGGAGTATGCTAAAAAATTTCATGAAATACAACGGACGGAGCGGTTGGCGGGTATATTTACTGCACTTACTATTTTTGTTTCTTGTCTCGGCCTGTTTGGACTAGCAGCCTATATGGTTGAAAGCAGAACAAAAGAAATCAGCATCCGTAAAATACATGGCGCATCTGTATTTTCAGTTGCCCGGATGTTATCCGGTGAATTTGTTCTATTGGTCTGTATTGCTTGCCTGCTTGCGTTTCCAATTGCTTATTGGGCTATGAATAGTTATATCCAGGAATATGCTTATCGAATTGGCCCGGGATGGGAAATCTTTGCGATGACGGGAACTTTGGCAATCGGAATTACGATATTGACTGTAGGCTATCAGTCTATACGCACTTCTCTTGCTAATCCAGTAGATTCCTTGCGGGATGAGTGATAGATGAAATGATTATCTTTACAGCTCGTTGAATCAGCATGAAAAATAAAAGAGTTTATACGATCCTAGCTTACAATATTTTATACGTTGCCATCAATCTTTTCATGTATTATTTGTTAAACATGAAAAAAACCGGATTAAGCTTCTGTGTAATTGGCACCGTGCTGATCAATGTGTATTATTTCACGAGCTGGTTTGAGGATACTAAAAAAATGAAGTTTATACAACGTTATGAAATTATTCATCAGCGTGCGTTAAGTAAAACCGTAATAAATTATAAAGTAACATTTACGGTAAGCCCAAATATATTATTTACGCTTATTTTTGGTTTGGTCATTTGCTTTTCCGCGATTGGTATATTTCGCGAGCAGTCAATTGCTGGTATTTTTGTCCTTTTTATTGGTGTAAAGTTTACTTTGATGCCATTCAAAGAGAAAACAGCAGTCAGATTGGCCCCTAACGGGATATGGACAAGCGATTATCAGTTTATCTTTATCAATGATATTCAGGAAATTTGTTTTAGGCGTTATCTTGGAAAAAATAGCTCCAAAATGAGCATGAAGATTAAAGATCCGGCATTGTATGGGATGAAGGATCCTTATCTATCCGTGCCAATTGGCGGGCAGAATCAAGTTACGCAAATGATCCCTATGGCAAAGAGGCTATTTTCCGACACACTTATACTCCAGGATATTTAGTTATTGGTCAGATTGCAATAAATTTACTATTTTTAGCAATAGATTGATTAATAGACCTAAAAAGCAGCTTAATGAAAACTCCCTTCCTATGCCTATTGCTATTATTTCCAGTTTTGGGCATCGCCCAAGATCACTACTCGATTACAGGCAAAGTAGAACAGCTGGAAGATGGCAGTAAACTTTTTCTGGTTTACAACAGTGACGGTGTTTCATATGTGGATTCAACAGAAACCAAAGCGGGACATTTTGCATTTAAGGGAAGGCTCAGCTATCCAATTTATTCCGCGCTTTACCTAAATAAAAATCCATACGTAACGAAACTGCAGCCCCGTGAAAAATTGGATTACTTTCGCTTTTACCTAGAGGCCGCTGATATTGTCATGAATGCCAAAGACTCGCTCAAAAATATCGTTTTGAGCGGATCGAAGCTGAATCTGGAAAATGAGGAATTCCAACGAATGAAAAAAGGTCTTGACGGAAAATTCGATGCGTTAAACAAAGAGTTCTCAAAACTGCCAGTTGAGCAACAGAAGGATTCTGTGCTATTCGCCCATTTTGTAGATCGGGAGAAGCTTCTTATGGATGAAAATTACAGTACCCATCTGGCATTTGCGAAGAAACACCCCAATTCATACCTCAGTGTCATTAGTTTAAGTTTTGTTGCAAGTCAGGAGAAGTTTGCCGAGGCAGTTGAGTCAGCATTTGAACGTCTTTCACCGGGTTTAAAAGAGAGTCCTCTAGGCCGGATTATTCCACTTCAGCTGGCTTCCCTCGCCAAAACAAAAATCGGGGAGATTGCCCCGGACCTCACCCTCAAAAGCCCTGGTGGGAAAACGATTAAAATTTCGGATTTTTTGGGAAAATATTTGCTCATTGATTTTTGGGCAAGTTGGTGTGGACCTTGCCGCGCGGAAAATCCCAATCTTGTAGAAGCATATAAAAAATACCATGATAATGGCTTTGAGATCCTTGGCATATCTTTAGATGATGCGGCACGCAAAGAAGCCTGGATTAAAGCGATCAAAGAAGATAAGCTGCCATGGTCCCAGGTTTCGGATTTGGGGGGGTGGGACAGCATAGCAGCAAAGCTGTACGGAATTAACTCCATTCCAGCCAGTTTTCTATTAGGTCCTGACGGTAAAATAATCGCACGAAATCTAAGAGGCGAAGATCTGCAAAATAAATTGAAAACGATCTTTACCCTACAAGCAATTAAGTAGTATCCCTATCGTATGTCAAAAATGCCAGCAAATTGCGTTTTTTTGGAACATGCTCTATTGTTCCAAAAATAAGTGTAAAAAATTGCCTGCAATTGCAGCTGATTTTCTATCTTGCGCCTTTAATTAAAGATCACATAGCTTTAGGATATTTGGGCTGTAATCCAATTTGATCGGCGCAGCGTACTTTAAATTTGGAGTGAAGGCAGATTGTTTTGTATTTGATATTATTCGATTTATTTGATGGATGTTTTTTTTGAATTTTTAAATAACCTCACAAATCCAGACTGGATTGTTAACCATGGAGGTTTATATCTGCTGTTGTTTATTATTTTTGCCGAGACAGGTATCCTCATTGGATTTTTTCTTCCTGGTGATCCGATTCTTTTCATCGCGGGGATGATTGTTTCTAACATGACAATTCCTCCATCAGAACAAATACCGACATTGCTTTATTGGATTGTACTCGTGTCATTGGCCGCAATTCTGGGTAATTTTGTTGGCTACTGGTGCGGAAAGGTCTTTGGAAAAAGAATAATGAGTATGGAAGATAGCTGGTTCTTCAAGAAAAGTTATATCTATAAAGCACAGGAGTTTTACGAAAAAAGAGGTGGTGGAGCTATTATTCTCGCGAGGTTTCTTCCTGTTGTTCGAACTTTTGCACCAATCGTTGCGGGCATCGTTGGTATGGAGTTCAAAAAATTTGTACTGTACAACGTGATTGGAGCAATTATCTGGTCAGGAAGCCTAGTTACTCTCGGTTACTTGTTAGGTGAGAATGTTTGGGTAAAAGAAAATCTGGAGCTCGTCATTATCGTTATTGTTCTGATTGCGACAGCACCGGTCATTATAAAAGCTTTTGCATCAAAAGATAAGGCAAAAATTATTCAATAAGATCTGATCAAATATCTAGTCATTCTCTAAAAAATCTAAACATCTGAAAGATTAACGCAAAATAGATATTCCCAGTAATTTGCCAAAAATATCTAAAGAAATTATTATCCATATTCTCACTAATTTCACCTGTGTTTTAAACATTTTTTCACAGAAAAGAAATATTTTGGTGTATTTTTCTTACATTTACAGCACTATTACAAAGCACCCTACAGTATACCTATCATAAATGGCTACAAATCAATAGATAAGTAGCCATTTTTCCTTCACAGCCTATAAATACCTTTACGTAAACCACATCGTCAATTACTTTAAAATATAGCATAAAGTAACAATTAGTGATTCCAAACGTTTATACCCTTCATATTTATAACAATAATTTACAATATTCCTTGTTTTGAGAAAATTTATTATTCAACACATCTAATATTTACTATTTTCTTACAGGGATGAAAAATATAATAACTATAGTTTTAAAGAAGAAATAACAGACAGCAATATTTACCACATATAGTGTCTATGACTCGAATTACACATTTTTATTATTTTTTTTAATTTTAACACATAAGGGAAATTATTTTTATATATTTGTATATCATTGAGGCGTTCTTCACTTATTCAGCTCTTATAAACTGCTAAGTGGACTTATAAGGATGTATTTGTCCTATAAAAATGTAGATATGATATGTATACTGTAGGTAGGTGTATAATATAACAGGGGTAGCTGTAGGGGCTACCCGCTGTTGTTTTTAATAACTCCTTTTTTCATACAATGACGTAACTCAACCGCCTTCTGTTGAAGTTAAAGCTTTTGTTAATATATACTTCTTTTTTGTCATTTACTAGCATAATCCCTCATTTTATATTACCAATAGCCAAGACAAGATTAACATTGTCCTATACCTTGTAAAGGTCTGTCAGGAAATTTTTATAAATGAATGTTTAATAAGATGAGTAATCTAATTTTTACTTTATATTTATAGTATTATTATGAATACCTAACAAGATATCAATGGAAATTAACCAACAAATTGATTTTGCTACAGCAAGTTTTAAAGAATTTGAAAATATTGCTGGTTTTGATATGATGGATGCTGCAAAGTATTTCGATTCTTATATAAATTACATGAAAGAAAATGAGCATCTTAACTTTAGATTTATAACTCAAGGCTGTGGGCCAACGGCTATTGTAACTTCTCCATTTTTAGCTAAACCGACTGAATGTATAAGTCTTGTATCAAACGATTACCTTAATTTTTCTCAACATCCAAAAGTGAAAGCTGCTGCAATAGCAGGAATTGAAAAATATGGCACGGGAGCGGGAGCGTCTCCGTTAATCGGAGGACATCATGAATATCATGTGGCTTTAGAACGGAAGCTGTGTGAATTTTTCAATCGTCCTGAAGGATCGAGTATTGTTTTTACAACTGGATATACTGCAAATAGCTCGACCTTACTAAGTTTATTGAAGCAAGAAGACTGCGCTATCGTTGACATGGAAGTACATGCTAGTGTATATGAAGGTTTGCCAAATACAAACGTCAAGCGATTTCCACATAATAGTATGATTCATCTTGAACGTGCATTAGCTGAGGCGCAAAGTAAATTTAGAACCAAATTGGTTATCATTGATGGCGTATATTCTCAGAACGGAGATTTAGCGAAGATGGATGAGATTCATACGTTGACAAAAAAATATGGTGCATATTTAATGGTCGATGACGCGCATGGTATAGGGGTTATGGGCGATCATGGCAGGGGCGCTATTGAAATCTACAACCTTTTGGATAAGGTAGATATTATTGCCGGTACGCTGAGTAAGGCGTTGGGTCATATTGGAGGTTTTATCGTTTCAACTCCGGAGATCATTAATTACCTTCGCTATCAATCCAGACAACAGGTATTTTCATCTACGTCAACACCGGCAAGTTTTGGTTTATTAAAAGCGATTGATCTAATTGATGAAGAGCCCTTTTGGCGCGCTAGGCTCAAAGACAATGTCACCTATTTTAAAGAAGGGCTATTGTCACTCGGTGCAGATATCGGAACCTCATCCTCTCCAATTATCCCGATAAAAATCGGTGACCCAATTCGAACCGCTCAGGTATCGCGGATGTTGTTACAAAATGGGGTCTATGCCAATTGCATTGTCTATCCCGGTGTAGCAAAAAAGGATGCCCGTATTCGTACAAGCCTGATGGCCACCCATACAAAAGAACACTTGGATAAAGTATTAAACGTACTGGAAGACATTAGCAAAGTAGTAAGTTTAAAAAAATCAAGATAAATTAATTATATAATTTTTTATTATTTATTATATTGATCTGAATCATTAATTTTAGGTATTCAGATCAATACCATATAGACAACAGATGCGTAAAACTTATAAAGGAGAGAAGAACGATAAAGAACGTACCATGAACAAACTTATCTTATCTGTAGGCCAAGTGCTTAGAGATAAAGGGTACACAGGTTTGACAATAGCAAACATTTCTAAAACTGCTGGTGTTGACAGGAAACTTATTTCACTTTATTTCGGTTCGGTTGACAATTTAGTGGAAACATACATCAGAAGTAAAGATTATTGGGTATCAGCAACTCTCGGTGCTGTTGAATACTTCGGCTCCGCACCAACGGAAGGATCAAAAGGTTTTTTGGAATCGTTGTTATTAAACCAAATGGACAGTTTTTTGGAGAATACTGAAATGCAAAAAGCAGTTCTGTGGCAAATAAGTGAAAAATCTGAAATTATGTCTCAGATTACCAGAGAACGTGAAAAGATGAGCGCTTTGTTTTTTGCATTTGCTGATCAGGAAATGAAAGATAAAAATGTTGATTTAAGGGCTATTAGTAGTATTTTAACAGCAGGAATTTATTATTTAGTACTACATTCAATAAATACGGATAGCACCTTTTGTGAAATTGAATTAAATGAAGACGGATTAAACAGAATACGCAATGCGGTTAAAACAATTCTTTCCTGGGCATACGGAGAACAGACAAAAGAAACTTCATCTGAGAACAATTCACTGAAATAAACTTTATTTCTTAAATATATTGCTATGGCACAACAGAGCAAATTACTAAGAATGCACAATATTGGTATCGTCGTAGAACCCCTCGACAAAGCCATTTTATTTTTAACGGAACTCGGCCTAAAACTTGAAGGAGGCAGTATAATCTGTCATTTCTGACCATCCGAACGGCCCAATGAATTCATTAGGTTACTTAAGAGCAATATTTATCGATTGCATATTGATAAGCGATTAAGTAGACTTGTCAAACATGGAGTTCAACTGTCGGAGAGTTTGTACAGTACGAAAATGCTTTCCGTCTTTGTTATATTCCTGGGGTGGAAGGACTATTTATAGGTTTGGCCCAGCCAGTCATCAGTAATAATAGGCAGTAGACTGCCAATGATCAATTATTTCTTATTCATACTTCCTATCATGAACATGTATCAGAAAATGACTGTCTGTATAATATCGTTTGCCCAGTTACCAAAAGGAACCGCTCTTTTTCTTATTCAAGTGCAATGGAGAGCATGTCAATCTGTCAATTATCCCATGAGCATCAGGTGATTACACAACCTATTGTCACACGGAAATCAATATCTAGTACAAGAAGACATTCATTTTCTCTCAGGCTATTTTTGGCATATCTTTCGCCCGCTTAGATTTAAACGATTCAAAAATGGCAAAGAGACTGATGTTTATATTCATGGTATTTATACTTGGTGATATTTATTTTTTTCAAGCGTTTACTAGGGTTTTTCATAGCCCCTTTCTACACTACGCGTATTGGTGTATAGATTTATTATTGCTCATTGGTGTCGCAAAGCTGATTTTTCTCCAACGACAAGGTCAGGATATTCAGCGGCAGGCAGGCGATTTAGTTACCACTTTTTTAATTGTGTTTATACCGAAGCTAGTGGCCTTGCCAATTTTATTGACTGAAGATTTACTGCGTATGGTACAGGGCTTTCCACCTCGAAATATATATCTAAGCGAATTTGTTCTTATATGTGCAGCCCTGACCTTACTTGTTATCGCTTTCGGTCTTACAAGAGGAAAGCATTTTTATCGGGTCAGGAAAGAAATCTTAAGTTTTCCGGATCTTCCAGATGCATTCGACGGATTTAAAATCACACAAATTTCAGATATTCATTCTGGCAGTTTATCGGACGTTGATGGCGTGCGCAAGGGAATAGCCTTGGCAAACGCACAAAATAGTGATCTCCTAGTGTTTACAGGAGATCTTGTTAATAACAAGGCTGCCGAGATGGAAGCATGGATTTCAGATTTTACACTTCTAAAGGCACCATTTGGTAAATTTTCGGTACTTGGGAACCACGATTACGGAGATTATACCCGATGGGATAATGCCGAATTGAAGGCATCTAATCTCGACAGATTAAAAGAAATTCATCAGGAAATGGGATTTAAGCTCTTGCTGAATGAATCTATCAAAATTGAAAATAAAGGAGCGAGCATCGCATTAATCGGTGTGGAAAACTGGGGAAAGGGTGGTTTTCATCAATACGGAGACCTCGGTAAGGCAACGTCCGCTTTACCAGCTGAATCCTTTAAAATATTGATGTCACATGATCCCTCGCATTGGGACAGGGTCACCCTGACGCATGATCAACATGTACATTTGACGCTGGCCGGACATACACACGGCATGCAATTTGGAATCGAGCTTTTTGGGTTTAAATGGAGTCCGATCCAATATTTTTATAAACAGTGGGCCGGATTATATCAAAAACAGGGTAAATATCTGTATATTAACCGTGGTTTTGGCTATCATGGACTAAAGGGCAGAATCGGAGTATGGCCAGAGATCACTGTCATTACGCTTAAAAAGTCTGTTTCTTAGTTTTTATGCTAACGGTCCCAATATCTAAAACACCTAATGTGTACTTTAACTACTCAATTTTCCTCATTGTTGATTAATTGTAATCAACAATGTCTCTTGTTCCGAAAATTAATTTTGTTATATTTCAGGGAGCTAAGCTTGGCAATGTAAGTTGTCGGGCACAAGCAAGTAATGATAACCGATTAAATCTAGCGGAAAGAAAGAACCTACGCTTGATATAATATAGACGGAATTCGTAAAGAAGATGTCATACAGATTCTAGGATGCGTGAGTTCGATAATTAATAGGATTTATAACCAATTATTTAATTTGAAATATGGCACACAAAGTAATTTCCCTCATTTAGAAGAGGGCAGGAGCGTACGCCTAAGGGCTGTATGCGTTTTGACTTTTATTGACTGACCTAATGAATCAGATATGTATCGGTATTTATACAATTCTTGCACAGGTTGTCATTAGTACTACCACACATAATACCAATAGGACAATAACTGTTGTAGTATAGGGTGTTCTTCTCATGATCTTTTTTTTATTTATTACTTATAAATTTTAGTTGACAAAAGTCATGCCCTGTTATAAAAGTGAGTATCTCGGTAGCCAAAACTGTAGCTTGAAGACTACAAACACTTGGGATAGTTAAGTCTTGTAAAAAATCAGATTGCCGCTTAGGAAACCTGTTACTATAGCCATGGATCTACTTATAGTAAAAATACCCTGCTCAATTTGAAACCTTTAAACTTTTTTGCAAGAGAATAGTGTGAAATTGAAATTGCTCCAAAGATGAGCTTATCAACGCTTACGACAATACAATTGTACGCAGCGCTAATTATTTTAAATCTTCTGAATAAAAATTAAAGAAACTGAAGGAATACGATAGCGCCATGCTTTTAGTTTCCGATCATGGTGCATCATAAGCCAAAAATCACCTAACGCTCAGTTTTGTTCACGGTTTTCTGGTTTATAATAAATGAGCAATGCCCCGCCATTAAAAGTTTTTGTTTTCAGGTGCTTGAGCACTATCTGCCGGTTTAGGTTCATAAACAGCGGTAAACCGCCTCCAACTATAACAGGATGGATACAAATTTGATATTCATCTATCAGATCGCAATTTGTTAATGCCACGATTAAACTTGGGCTACCTACCAAAATATCCTTACCAGATTGTTGTTTTAACGCAATAACTTCATCCAATATATTTCGGTGCGCTAATCTAGCGCTACTCCAATCCAAGTTATTAAGAGTTCTCGAAAACACGATTTTTGATATTCTGTCCATAGCATGGGCAAATTCATCCATGGATCTGTTACCACTGGACTTTGTTAAAAATGGACGCCAATACTCCATAAGCTGATAGGTTATCCGGCCATATAGTATGGTGTCGGCCCCGAACAATAAGTTTGTATAGTGCGAATGAATTTCATCATCCGCAACCACCGAATTATGGTCACAAAAACCATCCAAGCTCATATTAATTGCCGCAATTACTTTTCTCATATCTTGCTTATATCAGCGTGCAACTTAAATTTACGAAAAAAAAAAGCGAAACAGCGTATACTATTCGTCGGTAATTGTAAGATTACCAACTACTTCAAATGTTGCCACATGGTAATCATCAGCAAAAAACAAGCCATTAATATAATGCTGGATTGGATAGAAGAGGTCTAGCGGAATGCCCTTATAGAAAGTTTTGAAGTCATTTGGGATAGAATAAGAATGACTGTACTTTCCTTTTCCAAGACTAATACCGCCAATTTTTTTCAGGTAACCCGTAATTCTGTGTTTATAGGAATTTGAGAACTTTTCACTTGTTTCCACAAAATAATCCTCAATATAAAAGTTTCTGATATCTTTTAGTTTGATCGGAGATGTTTTATCAGGTTTTATCCGACGAGAATAGGATACATCCGTTAAAATACAGCTCGCTTTCTGAACTGTAGAAACATCGATAAAATATTCTCCGTCAACCAGTAGATGTTTACTATCCTTATAGATTCCTAGGATCATCTCATTGATTTCCCTATCGGAATAGTCCATTATATTTGAAGATCTCCCAAACTTTTCGAATTGCAGTCCGCTATCTTTAACATTTTTCCTAATTTTATTTAGCTCATATTGCTGAAAAGTTCTTATTTTTTCCATTTTTGTTGCTCATTATATTTGGCACGTTAAAGATAATTTTAAAACTTCGCTTTCAGTCTCTTTATCAGGATCTAATTGCAATTTGAATCGAATCTAATTTAACACTAAGATAATTTTTAGTGAACATTCCCTCAGCCACTATTCCTTACCAGCGTATAATGACCTTGTTAATCGGAAGACCATTCATCATAATTCCCTTAATAATAATAGAAATACTTGATCATTTTCATATAGGTTTCGATACTGACGCATTCATTCGTACCATACATACTCTACTGCTCCTGATGAAAACTTATATCAGTTCAAAATCCGTCATCAATGTTTCCTGTCCATTGACAATAATGGAAATTTTGTGTCTACCCGTGTAAAATTTTCGTGTGGTAATCACTTTAAATGATTGTTTTCGTAAGATCCGATTGATTTCAGATCCCTGGTAGATCCGCTCACTAATTTTGAATACTTTGCGTGATAATAAGCCATTTGATTTTTGATAATACAGTCCATACTCCAGCCGGAGTGCTTTGGGGTGCGGCCGAGTATTTTCAACCTGAAAAGAGAAACTGACCTGCCCACCAATTTTTACGACCGGAGTTTCAATGTATAAATCGGTGATATTGAAATCTGCACCATCCAAACCATAATAGTGCAGAATATCGGGATGCCCTCGCTTGAGCAATGTACGGCTAGCATGTTTGATAATTGCGTCTGTATCTCTACTAATCCCTTTCCAATGCCGGGCTATATCCAATAAAATAACCGGGTGGTCTTTCGAGATATCATTTAAATTATTGGCGACACTTTTTCTTACGCTTTCAGAAACATCATTTTTTAACAAGTTCAGAATGGGTAAAATTGGCGTCGGATCTTGCTTCAAAAAGGGGATAGCCATTGCCCAGGGCAATCGTGGTCGAATACCCTCACTTGCCAAACGACGAACCGCAGCATGCGGACTTTCAGCCCATTTTTCCATAACAGCGATCATCCGCTCTTTGTATTTGATGATAAAGGGACGAACCGCAAATTCACAGGTTATGAAGGTGGTAACTAATTCAAATGACTGTACCGCCAATTCAAAATGGTCAATACCGTAAGTTTCAATATAGTCGGGAAAAATAATATATTCGAGACCACCAGAATAGCCCGCTGCAATGGCATTTTTAACAACCTGATTGATCAATTCAACTGCTTCTTCAAAATCGGGTGGCATAAATTCATGTAGGGTCTGTGTGCTGTGTTTTGTCCGTTCCTTCCACTCCAAATCATTAAAATTAGTGCTAAAAATTCGCTTGATAAATTGCTTGCCATCGAAATCAGGTTTTACGACGTTAAACTGATCTGCTAGTTGTTGGTAGAAGCTGGTGGAATAGACATCCTTGATAAGACTCATAAATACGCGCTATATAGTTTATATACATTTTCTTGATCGGGAAATAACCAAAAAGAAAATAACATCAGGGCATGGAGTGAACGATAAAACCTAACTAAATTTTTGAATGGCCGCAGGACTTACCGGAGTGAAGAAGTTCAGCAGATTTCCATCAGGATCACAGAATAACAGTGAACGGTTTCCCCAAGGCATCGTGGTAGGCTTTTGAATGATTTTTTCCGTGATATCTTTTATCCGTAAATACTCTTCATCCACATCACCTACCCTAAATTCCATGATGATAGCTGATTTATCACTATGAATTGGCAAGTCATCGCCAAATAACTGTAATGTTTGCGTACTGCCAATAGCCAGTGTAAAGGCATTTATGGACAATTCCGCAAAATCTGCTGTAAACCAATGGGCATCAACTGCTAAAGCCTTTTCGTAAAATGCTACAGACCTCCTGATATCACTTGTAATAATTCTATTGGATTGAAATTTCATTGTATTAAATTTTTTATTGCTGGACAAAGTTAGATCATGGGACTGACAGCTGACTGTCAACATAAAAAGATTATGATTTAATCTCATTCTTCCTTACAACTTGTATGACGCGCAGCAAAAGTAGTGCAAGTATTTTCAATCCCTTAACTGTCAAGGATTTTGAAGTTTTCTCTGCAATATTTCTCCAAATTTTCCGGTCAAACAGGCCATAATTTTACAAATCAATCCCATAATTCCATAAAGATTTCCGAGCAGTTTGTGCGCACATTTGTATGGTAAGATTAAACATACAGATATGGCTACAAATAATTATAAAGAGACAATTTACATTCCATTGGAAGATGTCGAAAGCGAACATTGCGCATTAATTGTTGAGAAAGAACTGGCCCTGATAAAAGGGATTGAGAGCCACAACGTAGAATTAAATAATCGTAGGGCAGCTATTACTGTCAAGGGCAACGAAGTTGTTGCTGCTGCTGTAAAGGCTGTCAAAGACCTTGGTTACGGCGTATCTACGATAACAAAAACTTTTCCTGTATTGGGAATGACCTGTGCTTCCTGTGCAAGTAGCGCCGAGAGTATGGTTAAATACGAACAGGGGGTAGTTAATGCTTCCGTAAATTTTGCCACCGGAAACTTGACTGTCGAATATCTTCCAAATATAACTGATGCTACGAAAATCCAGAAAGCTGTTCAAGCCGGCGGCTATGATTTATTGGTAGAAGACGAAGCTACACAACAAGAAACCGTGGAGTCAATTCACGCTGCAAAATTTAGAACACTCAAAACCAAAACAATGTGGGCTGTCATCCTGTCCCTACCAGTGGTGGCAATTGGCATGTTCTTTATGGATATGCCTTATGCGAACCCGATTATGTGGTTCTTTGCGACACCTGTCGTACTCTGGTTGGGAAAAGACTTTTTTATCAATGCATGGAAACAAGCAAAACATGGTTCAGCCAATATGGATACCCTAGTCGCGTTAAGTACTGGGATTGCTTATATATTTAGTGTTTTCAATATGCTGTTTGCCAACTTTTGGCACCAACGCGGCTTGCATGCACATGTGTATTTTGAAGCTGCCGCTGTGGTAATTGCTTTTATTTTGCTCGGGAAATTGCTCGAAGAGAAAGCCAAAGGCAATACCTCATCAGCCATAAAAAAGCTGATGGGCTTGCAGCCCAAGACAGTGATGGTAATACAAGCAGACGGATCTGAAAGACAGGTTGCTATAGCAGCGGTCAATGTTGGCGATATCATTCAGGTAAAACCTGGTGAAAAAATTGCCGTTGACGGGACGGTCATATCGGGCGATTCCTACGTGGATGAAAGCATGTTGAGCGGTGAACCTGTACCTGTTCTGAAAAAAGAAAATGAAAAAGTTTTTGCCGGTACGATCAATCAAAAAGGCAGCTTCCAGTTTAGCGCTGTAAAAGTGGGTAAGGAGACCATGCTAGCTCAGATCATCAAAATGGTTCAGGACGCGCAGGGAAGTAAAGCTCCCGTACAAAAAATGGTTGATAAAATCGCTGGTGTATTTGTTCCGATCGTCATTGGCATTGCACTGTTCACCTTTGCTATGTGGCTTACTTTGGGCGGTAACAACGGCCTGGTACAAGGTTTATTGGCCGCGGTTACCGTATTAGTTATCGCCTGTCCCTGTGCCCTTGGCCTAGCAACACCTACCGCAATCATGGTTGGCGTAGGTAAAGGGGCAGAGCATGGTATCTTGATAAAAGATGCGGAAAGCCTTGAGCTTGCCAAACGCGTCAATGCGATCGTATTGGATAAAACCGGAACAATAACGGAGGGAAGACCACGGGTAACAGGTATCCAATGGTTAAACGATGATGATGCCACAAACGGTATCTTATTGAATATTGAGAAACAGTCAGAGCATCCGCTGGCGGAGGCAGTAGTCAATCATTTGGAAGGTGTAAGCGTCACGCCGATAGCTGCATTCGATAGCATAACAGGCAAAGGAGCAAAAGCTAACTATGGACCGGAAACTTATTATGTAGGAAATAAGAAACTTCTGATGGAAAATGGAATCAGCGTCGCGGCAGGATTGCAGCGTCAGGCAGACCAATGGAGTGGAGAGTCCAAAACTGTTATCTGGTTCGCGAATAGTACAAATACACTTGCGGTAATTGCAATTTCCGATAAAATCAAAGAAACCTCCGTATTGGCCATTCAAGAAATGCAGGCCATGGGTATTGAACTTTATATGTTGACGGGTGATAATGAATCTACCGCTAAAGCGATTGCCGAACAAACCGGTATTAAACACTACAAAGCGGAAGTTATGCCACAACACAAAGCTGACTTTGTAAAAGAACTTCGACAACAAGGGAAAGTGGTGGCCATGGTCGGCGACGGTATCAATGACAGCACGGCGCTGGCAACAGCTGACGTCAGTATAGCGATGGGTAAAGGAAGTGATATTGCTATGGATGTGGCAAAAATGACCATCATCTCCTCGGATCTAACTAAAATACCACAGGCTATCCGACTGTCAAAACAAACGGTGACCACGATTAAACAAAATTTATTCTGGGCTTTTATTTACAATGTGATCGGTATCCCGCTCGCAGCAGGCATACTCTTTCCGATCAATGGCTTCCTTTTAAATCCTATGATCGCCGGAGCGGCAATGGCCTTGAGCAGTGTTAGTGTAGTGAGCAATAGCTTACGTTTAAAATGGAAAAAATAGATAGAAATAGAATTAATAATATCAAAATTAAATAACATGGAAAGCAAAAATATTCAATTCAAAACAAACCTCAACTGTGGAGGCTGTGTAGCCAAAGTTAGTGCTGATCTGGACAATGCCGAAGGGATCTGCGAATGGAATGTCGACACATCGAACAGTGATAAAATTCTCACTGTGAAATCAAACGGCATATCCGAAGAAGAAGTTATCGAGATTATCAAAAAGAAAGGCTTTATTGCAGAATCACATTCTGCATAATTAACTGCAATCATCAGGGAAAAGTCGCCGTTTATAGCGGATGGCTTTTCTTTTTTTTACTAAATGAGGTAGTTTTTTAAGTCTATAGTTGGTATCGTGGTCAGGAAGTCTGCTCTATAGCAATCATTTTGAATGTTATAGAAACCACTGTAAAATAAATAAAATAGCTTAAGTCACTTGTGTGCTTGCACAATTAAGCTTATTTTAGCCATTGATGGGCTATATTAAATCTAACATTTTCAAAAAATACGGACAATACCTGATCACTTTACTTATGTTGGTCATCGTATCGTTCACATCCTGCCCAATTAGGAGTGGGATCAAACGTCTCATCGAGCTACCGATAAATACCGTCCAAGGAAGGCTAACGCAACCCGTAGCCCCAATCGAAAATGGATCTGAACGATGCAGTGAGTCGATAGAGAACAGAAATACACGAATCGTCTTTGCTCGAGGGAGGCTTCTTTTACCTCGGAATGTATGTACGGATATATTATTTTATGCATTTAGCACACATGGACACCTGAAAATCAATTCAATACAGTATTCGAATCAGAGTACCACACGCACCTTACTTATCTTTCTCCAATACCAGACATTGCGCATTTAGGATTATCTTTATTTCACAAGTTTGAGTCTTATCAACAGAACGGCAGCAGCTGTATTCACATTTTTATACCACTGAAAGTTAGCAAGGTAAAAAAATTGAGGCAATAAATTTCGAATATAAACTATAGTAACTTACAAATACAATGATGAATATTAGATTTAACAGTATAACCATGCGTATTGGGCTTTTTATTATCGCGGCAACTGTTTTAACTGCCTGCGGAAATCCAACACCGAGTAACAAACCCGAAAAAGAAAAAGAGCAGCCTATCCAGGAGATACAGCACCCAAAAGTAGCGGACGTATCTTTTAAAGATAAGTCGGGAAATGTCGTATCGTTGAGTGCATTAAAAGGCAAAGTTGTGTTTATCAACTTCTGGGCTACTTGGTGTCCTCCGTGTATACATGAGATGCCGTCCATAAATACCTTAAGACAAATATTCAAGGATAATAAAAATATTGAATTCCTGATGGTGGATGTAGATAATGATATCGATCAATCAGCAGGATTTATGGAAAAGAACAATTATGACTTACCTTTATTCACTCCCGCAGGAGAAATCCCACCCGAATTTTTAGGCGGATCAATTCCTACGACAGTAATTCTGGACAAAAATGGACAGATAATCGAACGCTTAGAGGGGAGTAGAGACTATGCTGCTCCGGAGATCGTAAAAGCATTGACGGAACTTACAAAGGCAAATTAATACACGAACAAATAGTTAAAGTAAAATGTCGTAAGAGAGAGCTAAATGGATTTTAATCTATTTAGCTCTTTTATAATACGATAAGATTTTAAGAAACTGCACTTACAGCCTCCTTGATCAATGCTGTAATTTCATTTGGATGAGTAGCCAGGGAAGCATGACTAGTTGCTAAATGAATGATTTTTTTTGCGTTGATCCGCTCAGCCATTTCTATTTGTGTTGCCGGTGGTATCATATGATCATTATCTGATACTTGGTACCAGCTTGGTTTTGTTTTCCACGCCGGTTCATCCGCCTCCGCGACGAAAATACTGCCATGAGTTGGCTTTTGAGCTAAAGACATCACAATTGCATCTTTTTCGTTTAAATCATGGGCAAAGCTTTCGTGGAATTTATCGTGCTTGATCCAAAGAAATCCTTTTGCATCAGGAACAATACTTGATGCGCCAGAAGGTTTCTCTCTGCGACTGAATATCCCGCTTAAACTTTCGCCCTTATCAGGAGCAAAGGCGGCAATAAACACTAAACCCGCAACTTTTTCATGATGCCCTGCTGCCGATATGACTGCTCCGCCGTAAGAATGCCCAACCAACACAACTTTACCCATCTGTAAATCAATTAAATCCTTCGTTTTCTGAATATCATCTTCCGCTGATGTCAATGGATTTTGTACGCTTCGGACAGCATATCCTTCTGCATGAAGGTTTTCAATAACATGTCGCCAATGGGACCCGTCTCCCCAAGCTCCGTGGACTAAAATAATTGTTACATTTTGATTTCCCATATTCGTTGAAGTTTATAAACAAATATATGTTTAAGTTGCTATTGAACATATTAACTTAAGTTAACCTTTTAAAACCGGTAGACCGATTCCACTCAACCATGCCAGTTTGACCTTGATATAGCTGTCAATATGTTTTTTGAGCAACCAATTGAAATATCTGCCCGTTTTCGGCGAGCAAAATAATTTTATATTAAATTTATTGAAAACTTTTTACAATATGTCACAACATGAATCATATGCTTGCTTTGACATTGACAATAAAAGTTACCTTATTGCTATCACAACAGCCCAAACCCTGGACTTAATTTATCTTGGGTGGGATCATTATCTGGAAAGAAAGCTCTTTTCGAATCGTGATGAAGAAGAGCTGGGAGACCGAAGCCTAATGCAAATTAGCATGTTCGTATATAAAACAATGCCGTTCGTATAATTTTGTCTATCTGTATTTATTTTTCTTTTAGCTTTATCGTAAATAACAGCTTCCTTATTAAAAAATAGTTTTTTGTAAGCATTCTCCGTTTGTTGATTGCGGATTTGGCGGTATGTCAGCAGATATTCCGTTGTGTTGAAAGAATTATCAGGAGGAACTCAAATAGTAAATGACATTGTATGCCAAGCAATAAAAGGAAGAAAATTGTATTTGCCGTAACAGTAATTTTTGGACTGCTGTCCACCCACAAAGCTTTAGCACAATTTGGAATGGGCATCCGGGCAGGGGGCAATCTATCAAGTACAGATGGCTCAGCCTTCCGCTCAAATAAGAAAGTCGGTTTTCAGATCGGAGGGGATCTTACCTATCATTTCAATAAAAACATTGCTTTACAAGCTGAACCGGTCTATAACTTGATACGGATCCAAAATAATGATCAGACAGCACAGCGTGAACACGGTATTGGAGCCGGCACCAGAAAGCTAGCCTATATGAGTGTACCACTCTATTTGAAACTAAACTTTACCCATACTATTGCAATTATGGGTGGTCTCGACTTTAATTTTCTACTCAATGATGATCGCTATAAATTGAACAATGGAGACAATGCATTCCGTAGTAGACCAAGAACAGGTTACAGTTTAGGGGCGGAATTGGGCGGAGTTTATTTTCGGTATCGAAAATTTAATAGGACAAATAATATTATTGACAATTGGATTGCTGATATTGAACAATATCAACTGGGATTCAAATTTGAATTATTTTAAATGAATTTCGGTGCAAAACCTGATTGTGGAAGACTTTGCTGAAAAGTTGGTTTTTCATGCATAAAAATTGATATTGGCAATATTAACAGGAGAGACCATCCCGACGTAATCGGGATGGTTTTTTATATATCTTATCCTATGTTTTCCGCCGATAACATTTCGATCTGCCACCTAATGTGGTCAATTGTAATCGGATATTCAACATCATTAACAAGATTTTCATAGATAGCATTGAATAATAGATTATAATCTCCTTTATGTGGACGAGGATAAGATATATGCTTTTGATTTGAGCTATCGATGGTCACAAGTTTTCCTTCACTGCCGTCTGGCTCCACGCCATATATTGAATTGTCGGGAAGCATGCCATGTATTAATTGTTGTTCTTGTACATCTGCCATCGTTTTAATGAAGCTTCCCTTAGTACCGTGTAAAACAAAAGCAGGTAAAGGTTCGGCAACAGCAAGACTTCCCGTTAAAAATACATTCAAACCATCCGGATAACGCAAATGATAATGAAAGTAATCCGCGACTTTGGACCCCGGTCGATTGATTGAGGTTGTTTTACTGAATTTTAATGGTTTACCAAAAAGTGCGATAGCCTGATCTATTATATGAGGCCCTAAGTCGTATGTGAGACCGCTGGAGATGTATTGGTTATTTTCCTTGAAATATTTTTGACCCAATTCCAGTTTATAGCGGTCGAAGCGAAAAGACACTTCAGCCAGTTTGCCAAGATCACCGCTTTCGACGACTTTCTTTACGTCAAGGAAATGACTATCATAACGTCTGTTTTGATAAAAGAAAATCCGCTTCCCGCTTTTTTTGCTGACCTCAATAAGCTCATCGAATTGAGCAATATTTTCCACTGCCGGCTTCTCGATAAGAACATGTTTCCCTGCTTTTAATGCGTCTGTAGCGAACTCAAAATGGGTATGGTTTGGTGTATTTACAATCACAAGTTCTATTGTATCGTCTGCCAATAATTGAGCTACACTATCATAACTAATAATTTCCGGATAAAGTTCCTGCGCTGTTTTATTTGACCGCTCTACGACGGCGGTTAAGTTAAAATGTGGACTAATATGGATGAAAGGTGCGTGAAAGACACGCCCAGACATACCAAAACTTAAAATTCCTGTATTAATTTTTGTACTTGTCATTTATATGTAATCTTGTTGTAGCGATGTTGTCCGAAATTGAATATTCTCCGCATATTCATGATGTCTAACATAGGAAAGACCCTAACATAAATATAGAAATATCCCGCTTATTTTAATGAATTTCCTTCAATATTTTGATCGGATTTTTAAGAAAATAACATGTATATGATCCTTGCCAACCTTACTTTATCCAATTACATATGCACTGAAGAATACATTCAGAAGAAAGATTTTGATTTATTTTGGAATAACAAGTATATTTGGGTAATTGACAAAACCGGTTTTGCTTTTTTATCAAACCTATAACCAATTCGTTTGCGTCAACTAGCAAAATAAATTTGATGTGTATTGACTCCATGGAGGCGATAAAATTTCGGTTAAGAACGAATTAATGAACCAATTTCAATATGAAACCTGTTTGGAAATTTACTTTGATCGCTTCCTTGGGTGGCTTTTTATTTGGATTTGAAACTGCTGTCATCTCAGGTGCTGAGCAGATTATTCAAAAACTATGGCAACTCAGCCCAGCGCGACATGGTCTCACTGTTTCCGTCTCGTTAATAGGTACAATCCTGGGCGCCATTATTGCTGGTCAGCTCGCCAATCGATATGGTAGGAAGCCAATACTCTATGCTATTGCATTACTTTATCTATTATCCGCTATAGGATGTGCACTCGCATCTATGTGGGAAGTTTTTCTTTTATTCCGCTTTTTTGGTGGGCTTGCTGTCGGGATAAGTTCTGTTGTCGGTCCGGTATATACTTCCGAAATCGCACCGGCCAAGGATCGGGGAAAGCTGACCGGTACATTTCAGATTATGATCGTGACAGGGATTTTTACAGCCTATCTCACCAATTTTATTTTTTTAGGATTAGAGACTGATGCCTGGCGATATATGCTTGGTGTCATGGCACTGCCTGCATTGTTATTTGTCATACTTGTGCGAAGAATTCCGGAAAGTCCAAGATGGTTATTGCAGATGGGAGACCGAAGTAAGGCAAGTGAAAGCTATGCGCTGATAGGGGATCAGGAAATGATATGTGTGCCTATGACGGAGTCTGAGGATGTTCATCCACCCAGGCAAGTTAATCTCTTTCAAAAACGCTATGCTAAGCCCATCACCCTAGCTATTCTATTGGCTTTTTTCAATCAAATGACGGGTATAAACGCAATTCTTTATTATGCGCCGCGCATATTCGAAATGGCAGGATTTAGTGCAGAATTATCTTATCTCCAACCCATATTTATCGGTGGAACCAACTTGCTATTTACCTTGATGGGGATGAGCATTATCGATCGTTTCGGTCGTAAGAAATTATTGCTGACAGGAGCAGTAGGAATGTTTTTCTTTTTATTGTTGTCAGCCTATGGACTAAAGGGTGTCCACGCCGATTACCTCTTGTTTTTCATTATCGGTTTTATTGCTGCCTTTGCATTATCACAGGGAGCTGTTATTTGGGTGTTCTTGGCAGAGATCTTTCCGAATGAAGCGCGTGCGCAGGGTTCATCTTTGGGAAGTACTGCACATTGGCTTTTTGCCGCAATAATATCCTGGCTTTTTCCAATCATCGTGGAGGGGACAGTTTTGGGCGGATTTTATGCATTTCTTTTCTACGCCAGTATGGTTGTATTATCTTTTATCTTTATTCTTTTCATACCAGAAACTAAAGGCAGACCGCTGGAGGAAATAAAATAGGCATTATGAAGACATTTATTAGGTTTTATATTATTATCCAATCTGTTATTTTACAGGGATGCAATATACAGCATGGAAAAAACTGGATAATGGGTGGGTTTGAACGGCCTCCCGGCATTAACCCTGTTATTGCCCCGGATAGTAGCACCAGATTCTACGATCCCCTTAGCCAAACGACCGTCCGCTGGGAGGATAATGACACGTTTAATCCGGCGGCGGCTGTCATGGGCGATAGTGTTTATGTCATTTATCGCGCTGAAGATAAAACAGGAATAAAAATTGGGCATCGAACGTCCCGTCTTGGACTTGCGGCGAGCGGGGATGGATTGCATTTTGAGCGAAGCAAAACACCTATATTCTTTCCGGATGAGGATAGTCAACAGGCCAACGAATGGCCGGGGGGAACTGAAGATCCCCGGATTGCCCAGACAGCAGAGGGAACCTTTGTCATGTTCTACACGCAATGGAATCGTAAAGTTCCCCGATTAGGTGTAGCCACCTCCAACGATCTAAGAAACTGGACAAAGCATGGACCTATTTTCAAAAAATCAAACAAATTGCCTAATCTTGTTAACATGGCACATAAGTCCGCATCTATTCTCACAAAATTGGTAGGAGATAGGCAGGTTATTACTCAGATAAATGGTAAGTACTGGTTATATTGGGGCGAATACGGGGTGTATGGTGCTACATCAGACAATTTGATCGACTGGGAGCCCGTCGTGGATAAAAATGGAAAGTTGCAAGCATTTATTTCGCCACGTGAGGGTTATTTTGACAGCTCGCTCACCGAATGTGGACCACCCGCGATTTTGACTGCGAAAGGAATTCTACTGCTCTATAATGGCAAAAACCATGCAGACAAAGGGGATCCGAGATTCAATAAAAACACCTATTCAGCAGGGCAGGTGCTCTTTGACAAGAAAGATCCCACCAAAGTACTCGCTCGTCTAGCTACACCATTTCTACGTCCAATGGAAGCTTTTGAAAAGAGTGGCCAATATGTCGACGGCACTGTATTTATTGAGGGCTTGGTGTATTTTAAACAAAAATGGTTTCTGTATTACGGTTGTGCTGATTCACGTGTAGGTGTAGCAGTTTTTGATCCGCAAAAGCCGGCTGTACTAGATCCTTTACCTGATTGATAAAAAAATCACAGTTTTTGCTTTCTACTAAACATCTACCCCTAAAAAACTTTCCGTATGGTCCGGGATTAGCAAAGGCGGATCAATCAGAATTCTTGGGGGAATATCAAAAATTTGCTAATTTAGCATCTTTAATACAGATCTCCCTTGCAAGACGCCGAACGCAAATTACTATCACTATTGATGCCCGAAGGGCTTTTAGAATACTTTCAGATTTTAGAAGTCGATCAGGTTGGCAATCAACTCCACATTTATTTAGATGAGCTTAATATTGCTCCAACAGGCTATGAGAACAGCAAGTTGGAGTCAAAGGGTTTTATGCCATCCACAGAGATTTCAGATTTTCCCATTAGAGGTCAGAAAGTTACACTACATATCCGCCGCCGTCGCTGGACAGTCTTAGATACCGGACAGATTATCACAAGAGATTGGAACCTGGTGCGTGAAGGTGCTCGAATGACGACTGAATTCGGGCTTTTTTTAAAGAGGATATTTGGATAACTATCCTGTAAGTGCCCAATTGGTAGGATTATTCTTCCAGATGGACGGCAAGCAACTTCAGGATCAATACAAGAACCATCTCAGTGACTTCCATGATTGGGACCAAAAGCCACATGCAGAGCGATGGACTCTTTTCCCCGGGAACATCTCCGAACGCCTGAGCATCGATGAGACTAGTTTTAGCAACGGTGAATTATATACCATTGTTAGCAGTAAATCGGCAAAAGGGCGTAAAGGGACGATTCTGGCAACTATTAAGGGTACAAAGGCCGAGGATATCATGACTGTTCTTGAGCGAATACCTTTACGTTCAAGGAACAGGGTAAAGGAGGTGACCATGGATATGGCACCGAACATGGCTAAGGCAATCCGTAGATGTTTCAGGAATGCCAGGCGTGTGGTCGATCGGTTCCATGTCCAAAAGTTAGCATATGATGCAGTGCAGGAACTCCGTATCAAGTATCGCTGGGAAGTATTGGATGCCGAAAGTAAGAAGATAATGGAATCACGAAAGGGAGGAATCCCATATGAGCCCGAGTTGTTGCCTAATGGGGACACCCTCAAACAGTTACTGGCTAGATCCAGACACCTCTTGTTCAAGCATCCAAGCCGATGGTCCGAAAACCAGAAACACCGTGCTGAATTGTTGTTCATACGGTTTCCCAAACTAAAGCTGGCTTATGACCTGGGAATTTCCCTAGGTGACATATTCAATAAATGCAAGGACAAAAAGATAGCATTTACCAAACTGGGACTGTGGCATAATCAGGTTGAGAATGCGGGCATCACTTCATTTGAGAGCGTAGCAAGATCCATTGCAGCGCATCATCAACATATCCTACACTACTTCGACAACAGAAGTACCAATGCTTCAGCAGAGTCTTTCAATGCAAAGCTCAAAGCTTTCAGGAGTGTCTTTCGTGGCGTAAGGGATACCACATTCTTCCTATATAGAGTAATGAAATTGTATGCTTAAAAAATTGTACCCCCCAAACTTTCGGTATGATCCGCAAAGGCTAAATCAATCAGAATTCAGGGAAGAAAAATAGGGAAATGAAAAAAGGCAGATCAATATATTGATCTGCCTTTTGGGTAAGTAATCGGGCTCGAACCGACGACCCCTAGAACCACAATCTAGTGCTCTAACCAACTGAGCTATACCTACCGTGATTTTGATGATACAAAAGTACGATTAAACCCCATTCCCTCCAAATAATTAAATAAAAAAAAACAGCGATTTAGGGCAACTAGGTGAAGATTAGTTTATTAAATTTTAATAAAAAACGAATGCGATAGCCCACAGATGGAGGTTTGGTCCCTATCTTTATCATAATGCTTTTTTTTGTTGAATGTTAAAATAGAAAAGCGATTGCCCCGATAGGACAATCGCTTTTCTATTTTAACATTGTGAACTTAATTAGATCATCTCAACGCTTCTTTTTACGAAAGACGTCAAGTCGGCACCTGATAAAAGACCTCTTGACAAGAGTGCTAAATCAAAAGCTTGTTTCGCCAGTTTCGCACCTTCTTCGTCAGAAGCGGATAAAATCCGTTTGATCAAAGGGTGATTGCCATTAACCGTTACTTTGTAATTGTCCGGCAGTGAGCCATAAAAGTTCATACCACCACCAGTTTTGGCCATATCCTTCATACGGCGCATAAATTCATCGATAGTGACGGATACCGGCAAGTCCGCTTCACGGAGCGCATCCACTTCAACCTTCATATCTTGACGAGAAATCGCTTTTTCAAAAACCTCCAATGCTTTTTTGGACTCTTCTTCAGACAACGAAAGTTCTATTTTTTCATCTTTTTGAATAAGCTTGTCGATTACATCTGCATCTACACGTTTAAGCTGCACTTTTTCGCCACCCTTTTGTTCCAAATAAGAAGTAAAGTGCGTATCAAGCGGACCGTCGAGTACCAATACGTCATACCCCTTATTTAACGCTGTTTGGATAAAGCCATCTTGCTGAGCAGCATCATGTGTATAAAGATAAACGATATTACCATCTTTGTCGACTTGAATGTCTCTTACCTTTTCGTAATATTCTTTGATTGTAAAGCTCGCGTTGCCTGTATTTTTCAAAAGACAGAAATCACTCGCTTTTTCTGCAAACTTCTCATCACTTAGCATACCATATTTGATAAACAAACCGATATCGTTCCATTTTTCTTCAAAACCTTTACGATCAGTTTTGAATATTTCATTTAGTTTATCCGCAACTTTTTTGGTGATGTAACTATTGATCTTTTTGACATTACTATCAGCCTGCAAGAATGAGCGTGAGACATTCAATGGGATATCAGGTGAATCAATTACACCATGCAGTAACATTAGGAATTCTGGTACAATATCTTTTACTTCATCGGTAATGAATACCTGTCTAGAGTAAAGCTTGATTTTGTTGCGTTGGATTTCAAGCTCATTTTTCACCTTAGGGAAGTAAAGTATACCAGTCAAATTAAATGGATAGTCTACATTAAGGTGGATCCAAAACAATGGCTCATCCATCGAATAAGGATATAGTTCGCGATAGAAAGCTAAATAATCCTCATCTTTTAGTTCAGAAGGAGACTTTGTCCAGGCTGGATTTGTATTGTTGATAATATTATCAACTTCTACAGATTTATATTTTGGTTTGCCATCCTCATCTTCACCATCTGCCTCAGAACTTGTCTTGGTACCGAAACGGATCGGAACAGGAAGGAACTTTGCATATTTGTCCAAGATATCCTGCAGACGTGCCTGGCTTAAAAACTCGGTAGACTCATCATTGATATGTAAAATGATATCTGTACCGCGTGTCGTTCTAGTCCCTGTTGAAATTTCGTATGAGGTACTACCGTCACAGGTCCAGTGCGCTGGTTCAGCGCCATCTTGATAGGATAATGATTGAATTTCTACTGTATCTGCCACCATGAATGCCGAATAGAATCCTAATCCAAATCGGCCGATAATCTCGTTTGCATCGTTCGCTTCTTTGAATTTCTCCATAAATTCTGTTGCTCCCGAAAACGCAATCTGATTAATATATTTTTTGATTTCTTCGGCCGTCATACCGATACCACTGTCTGAAATTGTAATGGTCTTGGCCGCTTCATCAAACTTGACGTCTACGATTAACGCACCTATTTCGCCATTGTATTGTCCCAAAGACGCCAAACGCTTAATCTTTTGGGAAGCATCAACTGCATTAGATACCAGTTCGCGCAAGAAAATCTCATTATCTGAGTATAAGAATTTTTTGATTACGGGAAATATGTTCTCCGTGTGGATTGAAATACTACCTTTTTCTGGATTCATAATTTTGTATGTCGCTATTTAAATGTTATTATTTTGATGATCCATGCACAATCTGTGTTCCAAATACGGATAGTAGGACAGGATGGCAGAAAGTCATTCATTTTGTCATAAAGGTTCAATATTTCCTAGTAATGGAATATTTAAACTTATGTCAGGATAGCTTAGACAGAAAAAGTAAACCTGTACCCTAGGTGAACAAACAAATATTTGAGCCAACAAATCAAAAATCGGGTAGACCTCGATCACAGAATAGTTTAATTTAACTCCGGGCTCTGCGGAAAATTGGCGACATGTGCATATTTAGGTCCTAACCCAATAATTGCATCCTTCCAAAGCAGCTCACCGTTGCCTTCAAAGATAATATGATGAGGGTATTTATTTTGAACGGCCCAGCTATTCTCATAGATTTCCTTATCCAATTGACCGCTCGACCAGCCTGAATAGCCAATGAAAAATTTAATTTCATCCGTTTTAATCGCATGCTGCTGAATAGCGCTAATAAGCTTTTCTTCGTCACCGCCGAAGTAGAGATTTGGCGCAACTTCTTCACCACTTAATAAAAGATCGAAACGGTTATGCACAAAAAATAAACTTTCCTGTGCCACTGGTCCGCCAAGATAAATTGGAAAAGTACATGTCGGTATTGACTCCAATAATTGACCAATTTGAACATTTGTTTTATTATTCAAGACAAAGCCTAAACTTCCTTCACTATTATGGTCACAGAGCAGGATAACGGACCTCAAGAACCGAGGATCCAGCATAAACGGTTCTGAAATCAATAAGCTTCCTTTTTGTGGGTCTAATTCATTAAACATAGGATGTAAAATTAAATGTATGTCGAAACTAATCCATTTTTATCTAATCTATGCGAGATCTGTGCCAAAAAAAACGTTTTTGGCAATTTCTACTAAGTTTATAGAGAAAAAGCAATGATTTTAGTAAGTTTGTAAGAATATAAAATAGGTTTATATGTCCATTCAACATAAAGATATTGCAGCGATCAGAGAAGATTACGTTTTAGGTAACCTATCTGAATCGGATGTGGATTATGATCCCATCCTTCAGTTCAAAAAATGGTTTGATGAGGCCATTCACAGTGAGGTCATTGAGCCCAATGCAATGGTACTGTCTACTGTATCATCGCAGCATTTACCCTCTTCAAGGATTGTGTTATTAAAAGATATTGCAGACGGGGGCTTGGTATTCTTCACAAATTACGAAAGCCGAAAAGGGGAAGAAATGAAAACCAATCCACATGCTGCGCTCTTGTTTTTCTGGCCCGAATTGCAACGACAAATCCGCGTTGAAGGGGGCATTGAATTTGTCAATGGATCCAATTCGGATGAGTATTTTCAATCACGCCCCAAAGCAAGTCGCATAGGCGCTTTGGCATCGCCGCAGAGCCGGGAAATTCCAAACAGAGATTTTTTAGAAATCAGAGTAGAAGAGCTTCAGAAGCAATATACCGATGATGTACCTGTTCCTCGTCCAGCGCACTGGGGCGGCTATATCTTAAAACCCATTTATTTTGAATTTTGGCAGGGCCGTGCAAGTCGTCTTCATGACCGTATTGTCTATAAAAAAATATCAGATTCTTGGAAAATTACGCGTCTAGCCCCATAATATGACATTTGAAGAAATTAAATCAACACTAGTTTCCGCATTGGGCGCCTCCATCATACGGAAAGAAGAGGTCACTGGCTTACAACCGGCGTTGTTTATCGACGCAGAAAATCTACTTCCTGTCTGTTCTTTTCTTCGAGATACAGAAGGACTTTATTTTGACTTTTTGAGCAACATAACTGCGGTAGATTACGAAGAGCACTTTACCATTGTATACCATCTTAATTCCCTACCTTATCAACATACCCTTGTTTTGAAAGTGGAATTGGAGACGAACCGGTCTTTGGACGAACTACCAGAGATCGTATCAATAACATCCGTTTGGCGTACAGCAGATTGGCATGAAAGAGAAGCATTTGATCTGATGGGAATTTATTTTTCAGGGCACCCTGACCTGCGGCGAATCCTTTTGCCCGATGATTGGGAAGGGCACCCTTTACGTAAAGATTATCAGGATGCTGAAAAGTATCATGGTATTAACATTAATTAATCCCTATGGCGAATCCAAAATATAGCGAAGCATTAATGCGCTATGAAAGACATTTAACGGAGATCTCGACCCAAGAAATGGTATTAAACATGGGACCGCAACACCCCTCAACTCACGGAGTGTTACGCTTGCAACTGATTACCGATGGCGAAATTGTGAAAGAGGTCGTTCCACATTTGGGGTATCTGCACCGATGTTTCGATAAACATGCAGAATCATTAAATTATGGTAAAACAATTCCTTTCACCGATCGCTTAGATTATCTGGCATCCATGAACAATAGCCATGCATTTGTCATGGGTGTAGAACGTATGCTGGGTTTGGATAGTAAGATCCCCAAAAGGGTAGAATATATCCGTGTATTAGTCTGTGAACTTAATCGCATTGCATCACATCTTATTGCTATCGGCACATACGGTATTGATATCGGTGCCACAACTCCTTTTCTATGGTGCTTTAGAGATCGTGAGCATATCATGAACATGTTGGAATGGGTATCCGGTTCTCGCATGTTATATAACTATATATGGGTAGGCGGGCTTTTCTACGATTTGCCCGTTGGTTTTGAAACACGTTGTTCCGAATTTATACGTTATTTTAAGCCAAAGCTAGTGGAGCTTGATGAGATATTAACGCAGAATCAGATATTTATATCGCGAACAGCTAATATTGGCATCTTACCAGCTGAGGTTGCGATTAATTACGGTGTCTCTGGCCCTATGCTACGAGCCTCAGGTATTAAATGGGATTTGAGACGGATTGATGGATATTCCGTTTATCCGGAAATAGACTTTGAGGTCCCGGTAGGACAAGGAGTCATGGGTAGTATTGGAGATTGCTGGGACCGCTATAAGGTTAGGGTAGATGAAGTACGCGAATCTGTACGCATCGTTGAACAATGCCTTGAACGTTTAGAGAAAGACTTTAAGCGTACAGCGGATTTTGATCCACGTGCGTTGGTGCCCAAAAAAGTAAATTTGAAAGCGCAAGATTACTATGTGCGTGCGGAGAACCCGAAAGGAGAGCTTGGTTTTTATTTTGTAACGAAAGAAAAATCTGATATTCCCTTAAGAGTGAAATCAAGAGGACCAAGTTTCAACAATCTTTCTGTCATTTCCGAATTGGGAAAAGGGGTTTTAATTGCCGACCTTATTGCCATACTTGGGTCAATCGATATCGTGCTGGGCGAAGTTGATCGATAAAATTGCAGTATTATGCATATTATCAAATAGTTTTGATAAAAACTAAGACACTGTATTGAAAATGTTGCATAAAAACGCATTAAAATTTGCATATATAAGCAATATTCACCATATTTGCAGTCTCATAATTTAAGTTTATAATTGGTTAATGAAAGCTCGTTACTCCCATAGTAGCGGGCTTTTCTTTTTATCAATCATATTGTTTTAGAGGGGCAGATACTTTGCTTATTAAAAGCAGAGGACATCAAACACATTCCTTCAAAATAACCTTTTTGTACAGATTTCATCAAAATTCTTAGTAGAGAATTTGGCTTAAATTGTTACCTTTACTGGTCTTAAATAAAAGAAAGTGGCGGAGAGTTTAGTTATTATTCCAACATATAATGAAAAGGAAAATATTGAAAAAATCATTCGTAAAGTTTTTTCCTTATCACATGCATTTGATATTCTGATTGTTGATGACGGATCGCCTGATGGAACGGCGGATATCGTAAAGCGTTTGCAATTAAATGAGTTTCAAGACCGTTTATTTATAGAAGAACGGAAAGGGAAACTAGGCTTGGGAACAGCGTATATCCACGGATTTAAATGGGGGCTCGCAAGGGAACATTATCAGTACATCTTTGAAATGGATGCGGATTTCAGCCACAATCCTGAAGATCTAGTCCGATTGAGACAAGCCTGCTTAGATGGTGCCGATATGAGTATCGGTTCCCGCTATATTAAAGGGGTAAATGTTGTCAACTGGCCTATGAGCAGGGTATTGATGTCATATTTTGCATCAGTATATGTACGTTTTATTACCGGAATTAAAATTCAAGATGCTACAGCTGGTTTTGTCTGTTTTACGCGGGAGGTGCTAAAGACCATTCCTTTGGACAGGATTAAATTTGTTGGCTATGCTTTCCAGATTGAGATGAAATTTACCGCCATTCAATATGGTTTTAATGTGGTAGAGGTGCCTATCATATTTACCGATAGAACCGAGGGCACATCTAAAATGAGTACAAGCATCTTCAAGGAAGCTTTTTTTGGCGTAATCCAGCTTAAACTGGGAAGTATCGGAAAAAGTTATAAGAGAAATTAATATTATTGGTCAATGAACGAGAATTTAGATCCAAATGCCGAACGTCTGAGCAATACCGATCGCGATATCGAACGGGCATTGCGCCCCCAGGCTTTTGAAGATTTTACGGGACAGGCAAAAATATTGGAAAATCTGAATATTTTTGTGAAAGCTGCACGATTGCGCGGAGAAGCGTTGGATCATGTATTGTTGCATGGGCCTCCGGGATTAGGTAAAACAACACTATCCCACATCATTGCCAATGAAATGGGAGTAGGAATAAAAATTACCTCCGGCCCGGTCTTGGATAAGCCCGGGGACCTTGCTGGGCTACTGACAAATCTGGAAGAGGGAGATGTGCTCTTTATCGATGAAATCCATCGTTTGAGTCCCTTGGTTGAAGAGTATCTCTATTCGGCAATGGAGGATTTCAAAATTGACATCATGCTGGAGACGGGACCAAATGCCCGCTCTGTTCAGATTTCATTGAATCCTTTTACCCTTATTGGTGCAACAACCCGATCAGGCTTACTGACAGCACCGCTACGCGCACGGTTTGGCATCAATTCACGCCTTCAATATTATGATGCAAAATTATTGACTACGATCGTACTTCGTTCTGCGCACATTCTGAATACACCAATTTCCGACGAAGGAGCGTACGAAATAGCACGCAGGAGTAGGGGAACCCCACGCATTGCAAATGCTTTGTTGCGTCGAACACGAGATTTTGCCCAGATTAAAGGAAATGGAAGTATCGATCAGGAAATAGCAAAATATGCACTTCATGCGCTTAATGTTGATGAAAATGGATTAGATGAAATGGATAATAAAATCTTGACCACAATTATAGATAAATTCAAAGGCGGCCCCGTTGGACTCAAAACTGTTGCCACTGCCGTAGGGGAAGATGAAGGCACGATAGAAGAGGTATATGAACCTTTTTTGATCCAGGAAGGTTATATCATGCGCACCTCCAGAGGACGTGAATGTACCGAAGCTGCATATAAGCATCTCGGCCGCACACATAATCCAAAAGGAAATACATTGTTTTAATTGCTAAGCTTGAAAATATCCTTCCAATCAGCGACTTTGAAGGATTCGTTTCGTGCGGCTTAACAATGCTGGACTAGGTTTTATCTTCTGAAAATAACTGATCTGAGCAAAAAGCTCCTCTTTTATCCAAGCATGTTTCTTGCTCAGATTATTTAATATATCCAAACAATTGACCAGAACAGCTACAGGGCATTGCTGCTCAATCAGCCATTGAAAAGCAAGTTCAATAAGCTCTTCTTCAGTCTTGTCATCAAGATGATAGCTTTTATTTTTCTTTGATGTCAAGTACATCAAAATTTTGCTATAACTCCTGAGGCAGCTCCAGTTTTTTTGTTTTTTCAAATTATCAAAGAATTGTGGCAACAATCCTTGAAGCAGGGCCGTATCCTTTAATACAATAGTTTCAAACACCCAGGCAGCACGAAAAGACAGTGTTTTATCTTTTTCCAGCGAAATGTTGAGCAAATCCTGAAGGCTAATATCGGCAAGCATATCCAAAGAAAAATCCGTTACCTCAAACGATCTTAAGGTAACGGACAAAAACTTTATTTTTTCATCATTGGTCATAAAACCTGTTATTTTAACGGCTTCTCTCGATTCATTTCAATCATATCGACTTCATTCATTTTGGAATCCCCCAAAAGGTGCTGACTAAAATAATCACCCATCTTCCAGAAGAAATACTCTGTCATATCGCCAAATCCATGTCTTTGTCCCGGCAAGAGCAGAAAGTCAAATCGTTTATTTGCTTTGATCAATGCATCGACCATCCGGATCGAATTTGCCGGATGCACGTTGTTGTCAATATCACCCGTTGCAATCAACAGTCGGCCTTTAAGATTCTTGGCTAATTCTGTATTCTTGCTGATCTGATAAGAAAACGTCGTATCACCTTTTGCTGAAACCTTTTCAGTTACACCATGATGACGTTCGCTCCACCAGCGGTTGTAGATCTGATTTTCATGGTTGCCCGCTCCCGACACGGCAACTTTAAAGAAGTCAGGATAAACAAGCATTGCCGCTGTCGACATAAAGCCACCTCCGGAGTGCCCCGTAATACCTACACGATTGATGTCAATAAACTTGTAACGGTCTGCGAGTTGCTCTGCTGTCACCTTTTTATCTTCCAATCCATAATCCCGCAGATTGCCGTAACCATAGGTATGGTACCATTGTGAGCGGGATGGATGTCCGCCCCGATTTCCTACAGTAACCACGATAAAGCCAAATTGAGCTAATCGGTCTATCCGGTCCATGCTCCGTCCAAAGGATTTATTGACAGCTTCTGTCTGTGGTCCCGGGTAGACATATTCTACGATAGGATAGGTTTTTGTACTATCAAAATCAAAAGGTTTGTACATAACACCATAGAGATCTGTGGTACCATCACCAGCCTTTACCTTAAACGGCTCAGGGAATTTATATCCTGCAGCGAATAACAGAGACAAATCGGCCTTTTCAAGCGTCATGATCTTCTGTCCATTGCTATTTAATAATATAGATTCGGGTGTTGTATTTACTCTTGAAGAATTGTTTACAAAATATTTGGACGATTCACTCATCTCGATCTGATGATCAAAATTTCCTGGATTCAGCAGTTTAATTCCGTTTCCGTTTAGATTGACACTATAATGGTGAAGGTAATAGGGATCCTCATTTTTCTCACGACCAGCGGCTGTAAAAAACAAGGTTTGGGTTGTTGGATCTAGCCCCGTAATTTCCTCACAATGAAAGCTTCCCTGAGTAATCTGATTCATAAATTTACCGTTGGTGTCATAGCGGTAGTAATGACCCCATCCGTCTCTTTCTGACCAATGAACCAATTGTTTCCCATTTTCAACCAATAATGGCTTTTGAACATCCAGATATACATTGGAGCGTTCCTGAATAATGGGGTTTACTGTACCGTTCACATTTACCTTTAAGAGATCTATTCTTTTTAAATCACGGCTGGAGCGGGAAATATAGAATTCTTCGTTATTACCCAGCCAGTAGTTAATGTAATAATCTTCTTTGTATGAATTTCTGTCTGGTGTTTTGGTCCAGTTGGAAATGGTCTGGTTTTTAAAAGCGGCGATATTTAACCTGCGCGGCACCTTTGTTGCTGCCTCAAAGATATAGAATTCAGTCTCGGTTGAATCAACCTCACCCGGCATCTGGTATTTATAAGTCTCAAGAGTAGGCCGAGAAGAACCTACATTATTGATCACCCATAAAGGTCGCAACGATCTATTATCTTTTCTTGTCAGCGTAAAATAACGACCATCCGGTGACCAGCTTATCCATACACGTTTGCGTTTCGTTTCATTGTCTTTATCCTTTTCGTCACCGGTCGTAGTACTATATTCGTCACCGCCCCAAGCGTAGTATTGTACACCGTCTTTTGTAATCTGGTGTTCAACAATGGTGCTATCTTTCTCATTCTTGACCGCTTTGAGATAATTGGTTTTATCCATCCAATACAGATTAAAGTCTTTGGCAAAATACACCGTATTAGTATCAGGGGAGAAGCTTGCCCAAGACAGGGGAGCTTTTACTTTCGTGGAATCACTAATTTCGGATACGATCTTTGACGCAAAATCATATTCTAAATAGAAGAGTTTCTTTTTCGTAGTATCGGCTTTATTTTTAAGTTTTTCGATTTCATCTTTGGATTTTACCGTATCCTTTGTGCTCTGAATCTGAAATCTGATCTTTTTTTCATCTTTCGTAAATTTCAAACCCTGTAATTCCAGATGTTGGGCATCCATAGGGTTTTTGACAATTTTAGTAATTTGGGCAGCTACATGCTCGCTATCAAAAAGAGCCTCTTTCTTTTTAAGCGCTGGATTGACGATATACCAATTTTTCCCTTGTGGGCTGGCATAATCATACCAAAAACGATCCGAAAAATTGATCCAGTTTGGCTTAATGGTCGTAGAGAAAATCATTTTTTTTAATTTCTCCGGCGAGAATTTGGCAGCCAGCTGATAATTCGGTTTTACCGGAGGCTCCTGAAGCTGTTGCGCAGAAGCAAAGTAAGGCAATAGACCGGCTGCAAAGATAAAATAGAACTTACGCATCAAATAAATATAGATAATTATGTAATCTTGGTTTTGATCGCTAAAATATTCATTATTACACAGCCAAAAGAATGTTTCATGTAATAATCCTATGATGGATAGAAGTTTTCATTAAAGTTTACCAAAAAAAGCTCCTGCGTGGCGCGGGTAACACCTGTATATAGCCAGCGAAGAAATTCAAGATCCAACATCTCATCATTGACATATCCCTGATCAACAAAAACAATGGGCCATTGTCCGCCTTGAGCTTTGTGACAAGTGATTGCGAAAGCAAATTTGATCTGTAATGCATTATAATAAGGATCTTTCTTAATAGCTTCAAGTCGATCCTTTTTATCCAGAATATCTGCGTAATCCATCCCGATTTCTTCGTATAGGTTTTTCTGGCTTTCATACGAAAGATTAGGTCCTTCTGTATAGAGACTGTCCAAAATAACGCGACAGGTGATGGGCTCTATTTCATCAATATCCATAAATTCCAGCGTAACATCAGCAAATCTATAACCGTGTTGTTCGTGGATATTACTCACTTTCCGGACTTTGGCCATATCGCCGTTTGCAATAAAACCATCACCCATATTGTTCTCTTGTAGCCAGAAGTAATTATTCTTCACGACCATGATATAATCCCCACCTGTTAGTTCTTCGTCTCTAAAAAGAATCCTGTTGCGGATATTCTGATTATATAGGTTTGCTGAACGGTTTGAACGGCATATGATCATGGTATTTTCTACGCCATATTTATCATAGGCATAGTTTATCCCCTCAATTAACCGTTCACCTGTCATTCTGTAAATATCTTTAAATCCTTTTGTTATGAATTTTGGAAATGGAAAGTCATGTTGTCCTTCTTCAGCCGATATGATCTCATTTCGTATTTTAGTCGCATTGTACAATATACCCGAATCCTGGGACTGCCGAACCACGGTAGTGAGTTCGTATGGATAGACACAGAGATGAAATTCATGCTCAAGAAAACCGGGACTTAATGCCGGACTGTCCAATAGACCAACAGGAGGCAATTGAGCAGTATCACCTACAAAAAGCAAGCTACAATTCTTGCCAGATTGTACATAACGAATCAGGTCATCTAAAAGACTTTTTGAAAACACATTGACAGCTTCGTTGGATATCATTGAAGCTTCGTCAATAATAAAAAGCGTATTCTCATGTAGATTTTCTGCAAGTGTAAAGTCCAATTGAAAAGAAATGGCGGACTTTTTCCGATAAATCTTCTTGTGAATGGTCAAAGCCTTTCTTCCCGAATAATAACTCATCACTTTAGCAGCCCTACCTGTCGGAGCCAAGAGTATTGCCCGTTTCTTCAATGCGGGCAGTACGTTGACCAATGCCGCAATTAATGTTGTTTTACCAGTACCAGCATAGCCTTTGAGTACAAAACAAGAATGCCTGTCGAAAGCAAGCAGAAACTCTTCCAATAACTCGAATGCTTCCAGCTGCTGCGCGGTTGGTTGCCAAGGAAATTGTTGTATGAGCAGATTTTTGATGAACACGCCCAAAGTTATTTAAAAGGTTTGTCTTATCCTCTAGAAAAAGCTACTTTTGCTTTAACAAGTTTTTATTTTTACAATTCAGCGAATGAATTATATTTCAAAACAATTTAACATTCATTACTTACCTGAGTATAACCTTTTGGTAAAAGCTGGCTTCCAAAAAGATGTGTTAGCGGTAGTCGATAAGAAGTCAGTGGCACCGATATTGATCGAATATCCTTCAGAGGAGCCAATTTTAGATGCAACAAGAATAATGAGTCTGCCGTTTCGATTCGTTCGGGTTGTGATCCCACACCAGAGTTTTACATTTATACCTAAAGAGGTTTTTCAGAAGGATAGTATTGCACAATACCTGCAATTTTTGGGCACTTCAGATCTTGAAAAAACATTCATATACTATTTAGATAACCTTGGTTTAGTAGCTTTATATCAGTTCGATAAACTTCTTTTAAATCGTTGGCGCAGATTATTTCCTGACGCCGTGATTCTTCCCGAATTTGCTGTTGTACTTGACCGTGCTCAGGAGCGCATATCCATTAGAGGAACTGCGTTGGGATTACACTTTGTAGCTGACAACATCGTTGACTTTTATCTATTCAAAAATGGTGGGTTTCAGCTTTATAATAGTTTTGAAATCCATAACCTTGATGATATAAGCTATTTCGTTTTGAATATATTGACACAGTTCAGTCTGGGTGATTCCATCGATAAGATCCTCCTTTCCGGTGAGGTTCCCGATGATTCTTATTATAAACGGATTGCATCCTATGCAGGCGACATCGAAGTCCTGGAGTTGAAAACAAAAGTAGTCCTGGCGGATCAAGAGATCGAAAGCAGCCTAACTCCGTACAACGTACTGTTTGATTCAATATTATGCGAATAATAGGAGGTAGAATAGGTGGTTTAAGGCTGAACCCACCGACCAATTTACCGGTCAGGCCAACTACAGATATTGCTAAAGAGGCGTTGTTTAATATTTTGCAGAATCGTCTGGAATTTGATGGACTAAATTGTCTTGATCTTTTCGCGGGGACTGGAAATATTAGTTTTGAACTAGCATCACGCGAAGTAAAACAGGTTGACTCCATTGATTTGCATTTTAAATGTGTGCAATATATTACCGAAACTGCAAAAAAAATGAAACTTGAACAGATCAAAGCCCGGAAAGCGGATGTCTTTAAGTTTATTAGCAGCTGTAAAAATACTTATGACCTAATTTTTGCGGATCCACCATACGATATTCCAAAACTGCCCCAATTACCAAAATTGATTTTCGAACACAATCTACTGAATAACAATGGCCTTCTTATTGTAGAACATCCCTCGACGAGGCAGATGGAGAACCACCCAAATTTTATAGAAACCAGAAAATACGGTTATTCGTCTTTTTCATTTTACTCAAATCCTTTATAATATGAAAATTGCTGTTTTTCCGGGCTCATTTGACCCTTTTACTTCAGCTCATCAAGATCTAGTCGAAAGAGCCCTGCCGCTCTTTGATAAAATCATTATTGCTGTAGGTTATAATGCGAACAAAAAAGGCATGTTGAACCACAAAGAACGGGTCAATTGCATACAGCATGTTTTTCAGGGTGTCCAGACAATAGAAGTCGTAAAATATAGTGGTTTGACTGTAGATTTCTGCCAGAAAGTCGGTGCGAAATTTATATTACGCGGTTTACGAAATACAGGAGATTTCGAGTTTGAAAATGCGATAGCTCAAAACAACCTTTTGCTAAACCCTACAATCGAAAGCTATTTTTTGATGAGCAGAACCGGGAAGGCTCACATATCGTCAACTATCGTACGGGATATCTGGTTTAACGGAGGAGATGTCAGCGCAATGGTACCAAAAGAAGTTCTTAACTTATTGAATGGAAAGAGACCAGCAAACTCCTGATTGTTCCATTTAAGACGATAAAAATAGAAAATATCCTGACAAAATAATATTTTGTCAGGATATTTTTCATACTAAAAACCAGACATTTATAGTATTAAATATAAATAATTGATTTACCCAAGATACAAATATGAGACCTTTGACGGCCTCGCTTCCCAAATAATATTCTGGATGGTGTCAAATTTATTTTAAAAACCTCAATACCAACTAATTAAAACATTATTCATCAACAATTTTACCATATACTAGCTATATTCAATAGCGACATCTCTTCAGCGGACAAATTTATTGCGGTTGCTTTGGCTAGTTCCTCAAGTTGTTGTAGTGAGGTGGCACTGACAATAGGTGCGGTGACCGAAGGCCGATGAAGAATCCACGCGAGCGCAATTGTTGACATAGCGACCTGTTGATTATGGGCTACTTGGGCTAAGGCATCCAGAATACGAAGTCCACGATTATTAAACCGATCTTTTAAGGCATCTGCTCGTTTCACATCTTTAACATCCGCTATCGACCTATATTTTCCCGAAAGAAATCCGCATGCAAGGGAATAGTAGGAGATTACACCCAAGTGATTTTCAACTGCGAGCTTTTCATAATCTTTCTCATATTTTGAACGGTCGTACAAATTATATTCGGGCTGAATGGCAATATAGGTAGGGAGACCATGCTGCTCAGCGACAACTAATGATTCTTTTAGGCGCTCAGGGCTTAAATTAGACGCTCCAATCCATTTTACCTTTCCAGCTTGTACCAATTGCTGGTAAGCCGACAGCGTTTCATCTATGGCTGTTGAAAGATCATCGTGATGCGACTGATAAAGATCTATTGTGTCTACTTGTAGCCGTAAGAGCGATTCGTCAACAGACTGGATAATATGTTCTTTTTTCAAATTGGGTTTGTCATTACCGGCATGGCGTCCGCCCACTTTCGTCGCAATCTGAATTTTATCCCGTACATCTCGTTTACTGATCCATTTACCTATAATGGATTCGGACTCTGACCCAGTGTGGCCCGGCACCCAATGAGAGTAGTTGTTGGATGTATCTATAAAACTAAAACCCATATCGACAAATGCATCCAAAAGAGCAAACGACTGTTGCTCATCGACAGTCCATCCAAATACATTTCCACCGAAAACGATGGGTTTAAATTCAATTTCACTGTTTCCTAACTTTACCTTTTCCATGATTTGCCTAATATTTCCAGCTTAAATTTAAGAAAAAAATGCCAGTTAAGCCTTTGGAGGGGTATTACAAATAGGTTTGTAAAAAATTTCTAATTCATTTTCAGGTAGTTTAGGAAAAGAAGCAGAAGATCGTTTGGAAAAACAAAAACTTTCCTTACTTTTGCATCATCCCAAACGGATATGCCCGGATGGCGGAATTGGTAGACGCGCTGGTCTCAAACACCAGTGGGAAACCGTGCCGGTTCGACTCCGGCTCCGGGTACAAATAGAGGCTGTATCATAAATAATTGATACAGTCTTTTTTTTTGTTATATATTCCCTTATTGCTTTGGTTTAATAGGATCAATCAGAATTCTTGGGGGAATATCAAAAATTTGCTAATTTAGCATCTTTAATACAGATCTCCCTTGCAAGACGCCGAACGCAAATTACTATCACTATTGATGCCCGAAGGGCTTTTAGAATACTTTCAGATTTTAGAAGTCGATCAGGTTGGCAATCAACTCCACATTTATTTAGATGAGCTTAATATTGCTCCAACAGGCTATGAGAACAGCAAGTTGGAGTCAAAGGGTTTTATGCCATCCACAGAGATTTCAGATTTTCCCATTAGAGGTCAGAAAGTTACACTACATATCCGCCGCCGTCGCTGGACAGTCTTAGATACCGGACAGATTATCACAAGAGATTGGAACCTGGTGCGTGAAGGTGCTCGAATGACGACTGAATTCGGGCTTTTTTTAAAGAGGATATTTGGATAACTATCCTGTAAGTGCCCAATTGGTAGGATTATTCTTCCAGATGGACGGCAAGCAACTTCAGGATCAATACAAGAACCATCTCAGTGACTTCCATGATTGGGACCAAAAGCCACATGCAGAGCGATGGACTCTTTTCCCCGGGAACATCTCCGAACGCCTGAGCATCGATGAGACTAGTTTTAGCAACGGTGAATTATATACCATTGTTAGCAGTAAATCGGCAAAAGGGCGTAAAGGGACGATTCTGGCAACTATTAAGGGTACAAAGGCCGAGGATATCATGACTGTTCTTGAGCGAATACCTTTACGTTCAAGGAACAGGGTAAAGGAGGTGACCATGGATATGGCACCGAACATGGCTAAGGCAATCCGTAGATGTTTCAGGAATGCCAGGCGTGTGGTCGATCGGTTCCATGTCCAAAAGTTAGCATATGATGCAGTGCAGGAACTCCGTATCAAGTATCGCTGGGAAGTATTGGATGCCGAAAGTAAGAAGATAATGGAATCACGAAAGGGAGGAATCCCATATGAGCCCGAGTTGTTGCCTAATGGGGACACCCTCAAACAGTTACTGGCTAGATCCAGACACCTCTTGTTCAAGCATCCAAGCCGATGGTCCGAAAACCAGAAACACCGTGCTGAATTGTTGTTCATACGGTTTCCCAAACTAAAGCTGGCTTATGACCTGGGAATTTCCCTAGGTGACATATTCAATAAATGCAAGGACAAAAAGATAGCATTTACCAAACTGGGACTGTGGCATAATCAGGTTGAGAATGCGGGCATCACTTCATTTGAGAGCGTAGCAAGATCCATTGCAGCGCATCATCAACATATCCTACACTACTTCGACAACAGAAGTACCAATGCTTCAGCAGAGTCTTTCAATGCAAAGCTCAAAGCTTTCAGGAGTGTCTTTCGTGGCGTAAGGGACACCACATTCTTCCTATATAGAGTAATGAAATTGTATGCTTAAAAAATTGTACCCCCAAAACTTTCGGTATGATCCCAGAAAGGAGAAGGAATCGCAAACCAATACCAAGGAAAATCCAGAGAAATAGCCTAGAAACAGCAAAGAATAACCCAAGAAACACCAATAAATAAGCAAAGAATAGGCAATAAAAAACACCATAAGAGAAGCCCTATGGTGTTACATAAATATATAGTTTGATTAGTTTTTCGCTATGACCATTTCTGGTTCTTCTTTGCCGCCATGACAAGTTTTACAGGATATTGCTTTGGCGGGAGAGCTATCCCAACTACGATTAAAATATTTTTTGTTAATCTTTAGTGTCATCTTGATCATTGCCCGACCGATTTCCTTTTTTTGATTTTCATCACTTGCAAAATCCATCTTTTTAGGATCTTCTTTTGAAGGTGCGTGACAAAATCCGCATTTTACACCCAATGCGACATTAAACTCTTTCATTGTCGCGATCAGTTCGTCATGTGAAATATTCTTCGGTAAAACTTTTAAATTTGTAGGTCTGGGTTCTTCCTGAGGTTTTTCCCGCTGGAAGTTAAATGCACTCAAGGCGATAACTATGGCAAATACCGAAGCAATTGCTCCAATTTTTTTGATGTGTTTCATTTCTCTTTTCCTTACGCTTGACTAATATAGCGATAAGAAAATACTTTTACAACGAAAAATGAAGTTATTATGACAATTTAGATTGATTATTATTTACGAATCCCGTCATTTACAATCCAGCGTTGACTATTTAATTGGTAGTCTATTTCAAGAGATTTACCCGATATGGTCACCTTTTTTAGTCTGGTTGTATCGTTCGAGATCCAAGTACTGTCATTATCCTGCGTAAAGCGGACTCCCGTAATATTTGGCACTCCTGTAAAGAATTCAATTTTAAACGATTTGTCACCTCCATCAGGTAGAATACGGATCAATCTATTGGATCGATCAACAGACAATGAGTTGCCCTGAAATTGAACCCTGCCAATATAACTTCCGGTAACTCCAGCAGATCCTTCACCATCCGTATTTTCATTCTTCTTACACGAAAAAAAAGTGATAAGGCATAAAATGAGCGCGACTAATGGTTTGAACAACTTCATACGTGTAAATTTTGGACTAAAATACGGTTTTTAGTTTAAAAACTCAATTGATCAAACCAGAAATGATATTGATAGTCAGAGCAACGACGAATGTATTCAGTCCAAAGGAGAGGAGGCCATGAAATAGCGCAACCCGTCTAATTTTTTTTGATGAAATACCCACATCAGACACCTGAAATGTACAGCCCATGACAAAAGAAAAATAAGCAAAATCCAAATAGTCTGGTTGGTCGTCCCCTGGGAATTCCAATCCACTGCCCTTGGAACCATTTTCATAATATAAACGTGCATAATGGAATGTGTAGATGGTATGAACCAGACACCACGAAGCAAGTATAGCAAGCATACAGATAATGATAATAAATGAATTATCAAGCTGTTTATCCTTAGTCGATATAATGATCATAAGTACAGAAATGAAGCAGCTAACCGTAACTAATATTATAAATAGGGATACAAAAAGTCGGCTACCGTCTTCCTGTTGTGCTTTCTTAGCGATTGTGGTCACCGGCATGGTGTAAAACGTATACCAGGAAACCAATATATAGGAAATACAAAAGCCAAGCCAACATAAAACTAGACTTAACAATGTGAAGGTTTTAATCGGGGAAAAGATATACACAAGTATAAAAACACAAATTGCGATTAGAGCCCGATGAATGGACTTCATTTGATGCAGGACTGTTTTTATATCTTTCATGACTGCAAATTAACAATCAAACTGCTCATTTGCCTCGAAAATCAATGGTCTTCCGCCATTAGAAAGGAACAAAAGCAGTGCTTCTTCCTCATAGTTCCCCGGATTAGAAAAGATAAAATCCAACTGCCCATCACGATCTATGTCACCAACAAACCGTGTAGACATAAATATATGATCATATTGATCTTTTTGAAATAAAGTTATTTCTTTAGCTCCCCCAAAGGTAGCATTGAGCTTGTAATGTGCGACTTCGTGAAATAGTTTTTCATGTCCCTTTTCATCCGTCTGCACTTCAGTGGATTTGATGTCTCCCAATCCTTTAAGGACAATTCGTTGTTTTTTAAAATTATACTCTACAGATTCCTTGGGCCAGATTTCTGAATGGTTGATCTTCATATTTTCCACGGCCCCCGGTTTTAATCCCTTTATATTCAGAAACAAAAGTGAGTTTCTTTTGGACTCGACATTTTTTGACGGAACCTGAGCACATTCATCATAACTATCCTTAATTTCATAATCGACTTTCTCCAGATAATATTTCCCCTCGCGCTCATAAAGATCAAACCAATCCTTATTCAATACAGCGGTTGGATCCTCCTTTTCCCAGATGCGATAACTGCGAACCAAAAAAATCTGTCCCTTTGAACTATCGGCTGCTGCCGAAAGTAACAAGCCTGTACTGTCTTTGGACATCAAAGATGAGCTTTCTTTCGTGGCAACCGAATCTATTGGGGTATCATCTTTTTTCGTTGTGGGACTGTGACAAGCTTGGATGAATAATAGCCCAAACAGTAAGGTCAAAGCAGAATAGCTGTTCATATATTGTGAATTTTTATTTAAATATATAAAAATTCACAATATATAAACCCTTTAGCTTTGTTAGGAGAGAGCTTCCTTAAGTAAGGAAAATGATTTCAGGCATTTTTCATCATCAAAGATATAGGAGGTCGCCATAATTTCATCGACTTTATGATCTTTGACAAATTTGTTTATCTCTGGAGCAATCTTATTTTTATCCCCTACAAAAGCACAGGAGGCCATGCTCTCTACAGCTTGTTCGATGGCTGGAATCCCTTTATAAATTACTTCCTCTGTCGGTGGAGATAAAGGTCTTCTTGTATTGGTTACAATACCAGCAAATAGATTATAGAAGCTAGTAGACAAAAACTCAGCTTCTTCTGTACTGTCTGCAGCAATAACATTGACGCAGGAAATAAAGTATGGTTTGTCCAGCACTTCCGATGGCACGAAATTCTGATGATAGATCATGCTTGCCGAGGCAAATTGAGCCGGGGCAAAGTGTGTCGCAAAGGCATAGGGAAGTCCTAAACTGGCCGCTAAATAAGCGCTATCTGTACTAGACCCAAGAATATAAAGGGGTATTTCCAGTCCTTCACCGGGAAATGCGCGCACTTTTGCATCATAATTATCCGGACTGAAATAACGTTGAAGATCTTTGACTTCCTGCGGAAACTGAAATGCAGTATTCAGATTATTCCTTCGCAAGGCCATTGCAGTCAATTGATCAGTACCCGGTGCCCGACCTAAACCAAGATCAATTCGCCCCGGAAATAACGTTTCCAATGTACCAAATTGTTCGGCAATCACCAGGGGAGCATGATTAGGCAACATGATACCACCTGAACCTACTCTGATCCGGTCAGTATTTGAAGCAATATGCTGTATAAGCAGTGAGGTTGCCGAACTTGCAATATACTCCATATTATGGTGTTCAGCTACCCAGATTCTTTTAAAATCTAGTTTTTCGATATGTTGGGCAACTTTTACACTGCGAGCGATAGCACTGGCTGCATTTTCTCCCTTTTTGACAGGAGCTAAATCTAATGCTGATAATACGATTTTATCCATGTATTAAAATTACGGAGAAGAAATAGTACAATTGTAATGAAATTGTCTATTCTAGGATTCGCTGTGTATGTATGACAGTAAGCTGATCATTCAATATTGTTGTGAAGAAGGTGAAGGTGTCATCAGCATCTTTAATCTTAAACTTCTTTTTTATCTCCTCCGTTTTTAGCGGAAAGTTTTTAGCGATAATATCCGCAATTAGAGGACTTTTCCTTTTCTTGAATTCTGTAAAAGATTCAACCTGTTTTATCCTAAATATTTTGCCCGGAAAATCAGGGATTTTCTGATCCGATGTATATAAATGCGTGCTTTTGTGTAGTTTTTTCACATCAAAATGATTGATGATTGTTTTAAACGCACCGGCTTTGGTCAGGGCAACATCCGGCTCATAAAGATAGGATAGAGGTGCACTATAATCGACAAGGGTAGCGCGTTCCCCCCCATAAGTAAAAGAGATGATCTGTTGTTCCTCTTTGAACAGCCGGACAGCGTGAATGACCGGTTCGTCTATATATCCTTTCTCTTGAATAAAAATAAGTTCTTTACAATCATTTTGCAAGGAAACGACATAAACATCCTTTACATGGACTAACATGCTCAATGCTGAGGAGATATCCAATAATGGCGCAAGCTTGCTGATAATGATATCTGATCGTTCGAAAAAATCGTTTTGGAGAGCCACCAAATTGGGGTCACACTCGTCCAATAAAAATACTTTCTTATTTTGAACTCTGCGCGAAGGATCCAGATAGATATAATCAAAATGTGCCTGTGGATTGTTAAGTATGTAATCTACACCATTTGTGGCAATAACCTCGATATTTGCGGCAGACAATATCCTAGCATTATATGCAGAAATTTTCGCAAGATCAGGATTGAGCTCACATGAAACCACTTGCTTTGCCCGCGTTGAAAAATAAAAGCTGTCGACACCAAAACCGCTCGTTGCATCAATTAAATTTGTACCTTCCTGAATAAGCGAACTTTTAAATAATGCCGTTTTTTCTGACGAGCACTGTTCTAGATTTAATTTAGCAGGAAAATAGACACCCGGTGTCTTTGTCCATAACGGAAGTTTAGTCCTTGCACGCTGTTTACCATCCAGCTGTGCAGCTAATTCAGAAGACGATATTCCCTCAAAAGGAGATTTCTTTAAAGCTATTTTGGCAGGAGACTCATCCAGGCTTTTTTCCAAAAACAACTGCACCTCCTTTTGAAGAATCAATCTATTCATTTATATTTTCTTAACGAGAAGCTGACAAGTATATCTATCCTTCAATTCACTGATCACTTCTTTATCAACCAGAACGCGGTCGATCGTTTCCTGATTATAGTAACGGATAGTAATTAGTTCAAGACCAGACTCATGGGTAACTTTAAACCGTTGTTCAAGATCGTTAATTAAATCCACCAGGTTTTTCCCCGTATCATCCACTGCGACGGTGAAATTGATTGCCGTATTGTGCATCATATTGATTTTGATGCGATGTTCATGAAACAGGTTAAAGATATCCCTGAGATTGTCTTCCACGATGAAAGAAAAATCCCTTGGCGAGATGGAAATAAAAATCTGATTTACTTTGAATATAAACGAAGGAACCGGTAATGTCTGATTTGTACTACGAATTATTGTTCCTGGAGACTCCGGATCAACAAAAGAACGCACATTTAAGGCTATTTTTTTATTCTGCAGCGGTTTGATCGTCTTCGGGTGAATGACAGTCGCCCCATAATAGGTAAGCTCGATCGCATCCGTATACGACAGTTCAGGAATCAATTCCGTTTTTTCAAACCATTTCGGGTCAGCATTGAGAACCCCCGGAACGTCTTTCCAGATTGTTACATTTTCAGCATTTAAACATGACGCAAAAATAGCTGCTGAATAATCGGAACCTTCACGACCTAAAGTTGTTGTGAAATTCTCCGATGTGGATCCCAGAAAACCCTGCGTAATGACAATGTATTCGTCTAATATGGATGGAAGTTCAGCACGGATTTTCTCTTCTGTTTTACTCCAGTCTACGACAGCCTCGCGGTAGGTATTATCGGTCAATATATAATCACGTGCATCTATCCATTTGACTTTCTCCCCAATAAAGGCAACATAGGCAGCGACAATTTTCGTCGAAATCAATTCACCCATGGACACAATTTGGTCAAATAGGTAATCGTAGGAGTCTTGCGGATCCTCTTCCAAAATCCATTCGATTTCGACGAAACAGTTGGCAATTTCATCGAATATGGGATTTTCACCGCCAGGAAATAGATCCGAAAGAATTTGAAAATGAAATGCTTTGGCTTCTTCAAGGGTCTGAAACTGCAAGCCCGTATTATTATAATATTCTCTGGTCAATTTCTCCAGAAGGTTTGTTGTCTTACCCATGGCAGAGATAACGACCAACAAAGCTTCACCTTTGTATTTCGAAATAATCTTTGCTGAATTTCTGACACTTTCCGCATCCTTTACCGATGCACCTCCAAATTTAAAAACCTGCATTTATTTTATTGAGTTTAGTTGATTGCTAATTGATACTATTAATATAATGTAATCCTTTTTCTGACATCAGATCTTTAAAAGTTGTGTAGGGAATACGCAGCTCTGTACCACCTTCTGCGTAAGATTTAATTTCGTAGATATTATAATAAAATAATAATTCGTTTTTTTCGAATGTAAAATTATCCGCAAGCGAAAACTTGCCACCTTCAAAAAAATATTTCCCATTTAAGGTATCATCCTTATGCAGTCCCTCTTGTTTACGAAAACACTGTTCGGCGATTGTGATAAACTTATCTTTATCTTCTTTACGAATAATATCGTCAATTGTAATTGGACTATTAGACTGCCTATCAAAGTTTGAATATAAGGTGACATGGTCACCATGAGCTCCGCCAGTATATTCCTCTTGTTTTGTTCGTATGGCCAGATACATGGGCGTATTTGCAACTACATCAACCCGAAGATCCCGATTCCAGGTTGCAGTAGATTTACCATTGTTATCATCCACATATTCATTATAAGCATTGATAAAACGATGGGCGGCTTCTTCCATACTGGTATCTCCTTCAAGATGAACTATAGATGAAACAAGATCATTGATTTTTGCTTCATCGAACACCGGATAGCTAGCCCGGAAATAAGTAGTATCCAATTTATCTTCTCCTTTTAGAAAATAATTACTATGCTCATCAACCATTTTTTTGTGATATGAGAGTGTATCCCCGGTCTGAGCTAGAGAAGGTGCTACACTTCTGTTTTGACACGAGTAAAACAAACAACCTATAAATAAAATTTTCAAAAAAAGATAAAACCGCATTGAATTGATTGTTTTCCCTTTAATTTTAATAAGTGATCGATACATTGATCCACTCCGGATCAAAATCAGCTTTATACCGCTCGTAGAATTTTATGGCAGATTCGTTCCAGTTCAAAACTTGCCATACCATGCCATGGTAACCACATTCTTTACCATAGGCAAGCGTCCTGTCAAAAAGTTGCTTACCCATTCCCAGTCCGCGCATTTTTTCGGTAACGATTAAATCTTCCAGGTAAAGCCTTCTTCCTTTCCAGGTGGAGTATCTGACGTAATATAATGAAATTCCAACAATTTCTTCACCAACTTCTGCTACAAATGCACCCCAAATAGGATTATCTCCAAACCCTGCTTCTTCAAACTCCGCGAGGGAAACTGTTACTTCATCCGGTGCTTTCTCATAGATCGCCAATTCTTTGATTAATTCAAGCATTTGTGGGCAATCGGCCTTAATTGCTTCGCGTATAATTGGTTTAGTCATTGTTTTTATAATGTTTAACTACTCTTTTACCAAAGATTGTACTTCCGATACGGACCATAGTTGATCCCTCTTCAATCGCTAATTTGTAATCCGATGACATTCCCATGGAGAGTATGTTAAAATAATCATCTTTCCGGTAGAAGCTAGCTTTAATTCCATCAAATAACATCTTTAGTTCATAGAACTCTGCTTTGATCACCTTTTCATTGTCTGTATTGGAGGCAATACCCATCAGACCACAAATTCGGATATTTTTTAGTTCTAAGAATTCTTCATCACGAAGCAGCTCGATCAATTCGGCATGATCCAAACCGAACTTGGTATCCTCATCAGCAATATATACTTGCAATAAACAGTCGATGGTACGATTAGCTTTTAATGCATGTTTATTAACTTCTTTTAGCAGTTTTAGGGAGTCAATAGAAGCAATTAGACTAATAAATGGAGCAATATATTTTACTTTGTTTGTCTGTAGGTGTCCGATCATATGCCATTGAATATCTTTAGGTAAAAGCTCCGCTTTCTCAATTAATTCTTGAACATGATTTTCACCGAAAATACGTTGTCCAGCCTCATAGGCTTCCATGATTTCTGAATTGGACTTTGTCTTTGAAACTGCTACAAGCTGAACGCCTTTAGCCTCAGTTTCCAATCTTAAAGCTTCTAAATTACTCGCAATACTCATTTCAGATATAGTTTGATGATGTAAAAAGTGCCAAATGTCGGTGCTTTTTGTAAATTTGTACAAAACTACGAAATGCTACGATTAATACTGAATCTACTTGCTGTGATTTTTTTATTTGGTTCCTGTGTCAGACCAGAAGAGAAGGATATTATCTCGCAAAGCAAATTTGTAAATGCTTTGACAGAAATCCAATTGACAGATTCATATCTCAATATTTTGCCCATTGATAGTGCACGCAAAGTGATGGTGCCTTTGTATCAGGTGACTTTTGATAAATACGGGTTAGACTCCGTTTCTTTTAAAAAGAACCTGGACTATTATGGTAAAGATGCTGAAATCATGTCGGCCATTTATAAAAAAGTGGAAGATAACTTGACGAAGGAGAATAAGTTTTATACGGATATCGAACGTAAAAAACAAGATTCTATCCGAACAAGGGATTCGATTGTCAATGCAAGGATTCAGGATAGTACAAGTCGTGTGATGCGACAACAGCAACAGTATCAAGAACGTATTGCTGCGCTTATCCACTACCAACCAAGCAAGGAGAAATTCAGTTTTAAAGAAGCGTCTTGGTTGTTTAACAAAAATTTCCAACAGAAAACAGGTGTTAGTTTGGACAGCTATTTAATGAACCAGCTATCTATAGGTAGTTCAATAACTCCAGCTGGATCACCGCCGCCTACTTCCTCTGGAAATCCTGCGTCCCCAGCAACAACACCTGGCGTTTCGGCAAAGGACACAGCAACGTTACCAAAACAAATCGAACAAAGGCTTGAAAAACCTATTCTTACTCCACCACAGGCATTAAAGCCTGTATCAAAACTTTAACCATCAAAGAATATAATTTTATGGTATATCCATTAAATGCGATAGATAAACTCGGCTTTTCCGAGATAAAAGATAAAATAAAACAAAAATGCCTGAGTGAATCAGGCCGTGAACTGGTCGAAAAAATTCAGCCACAAACTCGCTTTGATCAGATAGATCGTTTTTTGAGACAGACAAGTGAATTCAAAGATCTTCTTGTCAATGATGGGGCATTTCCCGTCGAGAATTTTTTTCCTTTAAAATCCATTATTGAAAAAGCAAGGGTTGAAGGTGCTTTTCTACTTGAAGAAGAGTTTTTTCGTGTCTTGTTGTCTTTGAAAACTGTTTACGCCATCATTCGATATTTTAATGAAAGAGAAGGGCTATATCCAAATTTGGAAGTGCTATTTGAGCATTTACCGATAGAGAAGGGAATCATCCGAGATATTGAAACAGTCATCGACGAGCGTGGGAAACTCAAAAATAATGCTTCCCGCCTGTTACTTGAGATCACCCAGCAAATACAACGTGCAGAACAAGATGCGCTCAAACGCATAAATAGTATTTTCAAAAATGCGCAGGACAGCGGGTGGACCGCGGATGGCAATTTGACCGTACGCGATGGACGTCTGTGTATCCCCATCCTGGCGGAAAACAAAAGAAAGCTCAAAGGATTAATTCACGACGAATCAGCAACAGGGCAGACAGCTTACATTGAACCAGAAGAAGTATTCCAGCTTAATAATAAGATAAGAGATCTTGAATTTGAGCGCAGGAGGGAGGTTATCCGAATTCTTGTTGAACTCACAGATAAAGTACGTCCACATCTCCCATTATTGCTGTCTTATCATGGTTTATTGACCAAGGTTGATTTTGTTAGGGCCAAAGCTTTGTTTGCCTTGGATATTGAGGCCGAGATGCCGGAACTGTCCAAAGAAGCGGAGATCAATCTCATCAATGCGCGTCACCCTTTACTCATACTTAACGAACACCATAAAGGTACTGTCGTTCCCTTGAATATACAGATCGACCAATTGCAACGTGTTATTGTTGTCTCCGGACCAAATGCCGGCGGTAAGTCAGTTTGTATGAAGACCGTAGGTTTGCTACAGATCATGGTACAATCGGGTTTATTGATCCCAGCTGAGCCAACGACGAAAGTAGGCGTATTTAAGCAAATATTCGCTGATATCGGTGATGATCAATCTATTGAGAGTGACCTCAGTACCTACAGTGCACACTTATCGAAAATGAAATATTTTACGGAATTTGCCAGTGGACGCACCTTGGTGCTCATTGATGAATTCGGTACCGGAACAGATCCTTTATTTGGAGGACCTATTGCCGAAGCTGTGTTGGAATCGCTGAATAAAAAGCAGATTAGAGGTGTGGTAACCACCCACTACTCAAACTTAAAAGTATTTGCGAGCAATACAACGGGTCTGGAGAATGCTTCTATGTTGTTCGATAACCGTGAGATGCGTCCAATGTATATTCTCCAGATCGGTAAACCTGGAAGCTCTTATGCCTTCGAAATTGCGCAGAAAATAGGGTTAGGAAAGGATATTCTAGAGGCTGCCAAAGGGAAGATCGGTGTACAACAGAAAAAGGTAGATACCTTGTTGATCGATCTTGAACGGGAGAAGAAAGAGGTGTTTGATACAAAAGTTGCCATTAATAAAAGAGAGAAAGAACTTGAATCTCTTAAATCTGAGTACCTGGAACTGCAAAATTATCTGGAGGAAAATAAACGGGTTATACTTAAAAAAGCCAAAGAGGAGGCTCAGGAAATCATCAGGAACTCCAATAAATTAATTGAAAATACGGTCGCACAGATCAAGTCGGCGAAAGCTGATAAGGAGAAAACCCGTGAACTGCGCAGCAACCTGGATCAAGCTCTGAAAGCTGTTTTGCCAAAAGAACAGACGACTAAGCATGTCATCAAAGACAAAATAACGGAATCCTCCGAACTGACCATCGGTGACTGGGTGCAGATTATTGACAATGGAGCCGAAGCACAGGTTGTTGAAATTGCTAAAAACAACGTGATTCTTGCCATGGGAGAATTGCGAACAGTGCAGAAGCGAAAGAATGTCGTTAAGCTCGAAGGACGGGAAAATAAGAAATCAGCAAAAAGTTTATCCAGATCGTTGTCAGCCGGAACCGTAGCGGATTTTAATCCGGAGATTGACCTCCGTGGTATGCGAACCGAAGATGCACTGAATGAATTAGAAAAAGTACTGGATAGGGCCGTTATGGTAGGCTATCCATCCTTAAAAATTATTCATGGTAAAGGGGATGGTATTTTGCGAAAATTCATTCGGGACTATTTACGTAAATACAGCCATGTCAGCCGGTTTGAAGATGAACATCAAGACCGCGGTGGTGATGGAATAACTTACGCTTACTTATAGGAAAAGAGAGCTCCCATTGTTTAAATGGGAGTTTTTGATATTATCGTCCAACAGCACTTATTATGGAAAATATTATTGATTTTTTGAGTAGTAAGCCTTTACTAAATGCCATAACTTCAATTTTGTGCGGCAGTTTAATCGGCTTTGAGCGTGAGTACAGAAATAAATCGGCTGGATTCCGTACAGTGGTACTGATCTGCTTTGGCTCTGCCATGTTCACGATTGTATCCTGTTTATTTATTGGCAATAGTACGGATCGGGTTGCTGCCAATATCGTTACAGGTATCGGTTTTATAGGAGCAGGAGTTATATTTAAAGGTAAATTATCAGTCAGTGGCCTAACTACTGCAGCCGTTATCTGGGCCACAGCCGGGATTGGAATGTTTGCCGGATTGGGCGAATCAGTTTATGCAATCTCCTTCGCCATTTTTATGGTGCTTATCCTTGCGCTTTTCCAGCGGATAGAAGTATTATTATCGCGTTACTATCTAGTACGTTCATTACATATCAAATTTAGTTCAAATGAATTTTATCATCTACATGAGTTTGAACAAATGGCGCTGGATTTTAAAATTAAAGCTTCACGTCGTGTAATCGAGAAAATCAGTGGAAAACTGGAAGTAATGTATGATATTTCCGGAAAAATGACGGATTTAGACCGCTTTAATCAACAGCTCGCAAGTTCACTTGTAATTGATGAGTTTTATTATAATAAATAAAGCTCATCAATTTTTTCGGGATAAAATCAAATTCTTAAGCTGTCTGGTCTTTGCCACCAAAGGTGATCATTACCATACCCACAATAATAACAAACATACCGACTACCTGCTGCCAACTAAGTGGGCTTTTGAAATACAACGCCATGGCCAGCTGGACAGTTAAAAAAGTCCCGCCTGAACACAATGCAATAACTATAGGCTGCGAGACATTTTTAAACAGTTGGATAAGAAACCAGCTTGCCGAAAGCAAAATAATATTTCCAATAATCAATGCGACCCATTTATACTTTGGATGAATTCCACCTAGTTTAAATAGGATAGAGGATACAATCTGGCAAGCCCAAAATGCTGCGAAATAAAGATAGTTTAACATAATTGCTACTATTCGTATCTACTGTAAGCACTGTTAAATGATTGACGCATTAAAGCAAACTGATCTAACACACTTTTAAGAAATTCCTCATCAAGTAATTCAAAGACACCATTTACCCCGCCTATGATATCAACTTCTGCAATTTTATAGGATTGCTCCAGATTTCCTTGTTCAAATTTGATAATGAATTTCTGGTTCATTCCAAAGATGGAAATCTTGCAATCAGGATGGGGGAGTTCCGCTATTAATCTCATGTAAATCTCTTTTTTTAAAAATTACCATAAAAGTATAAAAAAACGCCCAAATGAAATACATTTGAGCGTTCAGGATTATGATATGATTAGAAAAAGGCTGATTATACAACTCCTTGCGCTTTCATTGCATTGGCTACCTTAATAAAGCCACCAATATTAGCACCTTTTAAATAGTTAACAAAATCACTTTCTTTGCCATATTTCAAACAAGTCTCGTGAATGCTCTCCATAATTGTTTTCAAACGGTTGTCAACTTCCTCGGTACACCATTGAGTACGGATCGAGTTTTGAGACATTTCCAGACCACTTACAGCAACTCCACCTGCATTTGCCGCTTTCCCCGGAGCAAAACTAATTTTTGCATCTAAGAAAACCTTAATGGCTTCGGCGGTGGAAGGCATATTAGCGCCTTCAGCAACACAGATGCAGCCATTTGTCACAAGTGTTTTGGCGTCAGATTCATCCAGTTCATTTTGTGTTGCACAAGGTAATGCGATATCACATTTAAACTGCCAAGGTTTCTTTCCAGGTAAAAACTGGGCATTTGGATAACGGGCAGGGTATCGGTCTAAATTCCGTCCTAAAGTTGCTCCAAAAGCCATTTTCTCTGTATCAAAACCATCTGGATCATACAATGTGCCGAGACTATTAGAAACAGTAATTACTTTTGCACCTAATTGCATTGCTTTTTCAACCGCATAAAATGCAACATTGCCAGCACCTGAAACTGTTGCAACTTTACCATTTAAGGATTGTCCTTTATGTTTAAATATGCAGTCCACAAAGTATAATAGGCCATATCCGGTAGCTTCCGGACGAATGTAGGAACCTCCCCATAATTCACCTTTACCCGTCAGGACGCCGGTAAAGTTATTCTGAAGACGTTTAAATTGTCCGAATAAAAAGCCAATTTCACGTCCACCAACACCGATATCCCCTGCAGGAACATCTGTATCAGCACCTATATGACGATATAATTCCGTCATAAAGCTTTGGCAAAAACGCATGATTTCATTATCTGATTTACCTTTGGGGTCAAAATCAGAACCGCCTTTACCACCACCGATCGGCAAGCCCGTTAAACTGTTTTTGAAAACTTGTTCAAAAGCAAGGAATTTCAAGATGCTCTGATTCACAGAAGGAGCGAAGCGGAGGCCTCCTTTGTAAGGACCTATAGAACTATTCATTTGCACACGGTATCCACGGTTTACCTGCACCTCATGGTTGTCATCTAACCAGGTTACACGAAAAGAAATAATACGTTCAGGTTCGGTCAGACGTTCAAGAATTTTTTGGTCGAAAAACTCAGGATGATTGTTGGTGATATAAGGAAATAAATCCTCTGTAACTTCTTTTACTGCTTGTAAGAATTCTGGTTCATTTGGATTACGTTTCTCAACGCTCGCAATGAACTCGTTAAAATTTTTTGACATGTTTTAATTAGTAAAATTTCCCTTTGGCTGGCACTAATTTATATATTTTTTAACAGAAAACCAATTTTTGTTAATTTTTTACAAATTTTAGGCGATTATAATGAAATTTCGAATTCTATACCGTATAAGCTATTTGGCTCGGTGATATCGGAATGTAGCCCGAAATCAAATCATCCGTGTATTTTATTCGACATTTTGAATAAAAAGAAGAATCATTTTCGTTTTTACAATAAAACAGACGGAATGTTGTAATTTGTTTAATATAGTCGCACGAACTGTCGTATGGAAGAGTGGGTTTGTATATTACTATTTAACATAATATAAATTATAATAAATATACATAATGATGAGAATGGAGGTTTTATTTTCTTACAATGATTTACAAATAAGGTTTGCATACTTTAAATAAAAAGGAATCCAAGCAAAATGCCCGGATTCCTCAATAAATATTTAGGTTGAATATTTACAGATAAAAAAAATGCTAATCAACAGCCTGAATCATCAAAGCACCAACTGTTAAATTAGTCCGTGGATCAATGACGATCGCCTGTGAATTCGCAGCATTTTCTGCTTGTAAATCAAATACAAGATTTTCTGCTGATTTGATCGCGATCCGACCAATATCATTGAGCTTGATCGTTTCGTCAAAGACTTTTTCCTGTGTGTTGATGTCAAATTTATAAAGCACATCAACAATCTTAATTTTTGTCAATTTACTGTGGCTCTGTAGCAAATAGATCTGTTCGGTATCCAAGGGTTTGTTGTCAAACCAGCATACGTTTGCCTGAATATTACGTTCAAATTTTGGTTGTTTTTCAACATTTGCAATCGTGTCGCCTCGACTAATGTCCACATCGTCTGTTAAATGAAGAATAACTGACTGTCCATTTTCTGCCCGGTCAAGCTGCAGGCCGTTAAATTCTATGGCTTTGATAGTACTGTATGTTTCAGAAGGATAAATAATCACCTGATCACCCACCGTAAGCCCCTCTCCTAATACTCTGCCTGCATATCCCCTATAATCATGTAGATCATCCGTTTGTGGCCTTACAACCCATTGTACCGGGAATCTCCAATTCGCCGCTTGATTTTCGTGAATTTCAACATTTTCCAAGTAATCCAATAGCGATTCTCCGGAATACCAGAGCATACGATCGGACTTATGAACAATATTGTCGCCTTTTAAGGCGGATACCGGGATAAAATCAACCTCCTGAAGCCCTAAATTAGCAGCCAATTGCTGGTAATCATTTTTGATTTGTTCAAAAACAGTAGCGCTATAATCTACCATATCCATTTTATTGACACATACTAATACCTGCTTCATCGCCAGTAATTTAGCAATAAACGAATGCCTTTTTGTTTGTTCAATAACTCCCTTCCGTGCATCTACCAAGATGATAATCAGCTCAGAGTTGGATGCGCCGGTTACCATGTTTCGCGTATATTGGATATGGCCCGGAGCATCAGCAATAATGTATTTTCGCTGATCGGTCTGAAAATATTTGTAAGCGACATCGATCGTGATTCCTTGTTCGCGTTCTGCCTTTAGTCCATCCGTTAATATCGCTAAATCTACTGTTCCATCATCATTTTTTCGATTTGCACGTTGTATCGCTTCCAATTGGTCATCCAAAATAGAATTGGTATCATATAGCAATCGACCGATTAGGGTACTCTTACCATCGTCTACCGAACCAGCTGTTATAAATTTCAATATATTCATTGTTGTCAATATCAAGTATTAGATTTGAGGAATTAAAAATATCCCTGTTTTTTGCGTTCTTCCATTGCTGCCTCGGATACTTTGTCATCCATCCGCGCCCCACGTTCACTGACTGTTGATGCTTTGATTTCTGCAATGATATCATCCAAAGCAACTGCGGTAGAATCTACTGCTGCTGTACAGGTCATATCACCCACCGTCCTGAAACGAACAGATTTAGTTTCGATAACATCCTCTTCATCAATATTCAAAAATGGTGCGGCTGCCATTAATTGTCCGTTACGAGTAATTACCTCCCGTTCATGGCTAAAATAAATGGATGGCAATGCGATTTGTTCGCGTTTGATATAATTCCAGACATCGAGCTCAGTCCAATTTGAAATCGGAAATACTCGTACATTCTCGCCTTTGTTGATCTTACCATTGAAAATACTCCACAGTTCAGGTCTTTGTCTTTTTGGATCCCATTGTCCAAACTCATCCCGCACTGAGAAAATACGTTCTTTAGCACGGGCCTTCTCCTCATCTCTGCGTGCCCCTCCGATACATGCATCGAAACCATTTTTCGAGATTGTCTCAAGCAAGGTGACAGTCTGAAGTGCGTTACGACTTGCATTTTTTCCTTTTTGCTCAACGACTTTGCCCTGATCGATACTATCTTGGACATAGCCCACGATCAGTTTTTCTCCGATCTCTTCGATAAGACTGTCACGGAAAGCAATAGTTTCGGGGAAGTTGTGCCCAGTATCAATATGAACCAATGGAAAGGGAAATTTACCCGGTCTAAAAGCTTTTTTTGCCAGATGAACCAATGTAATGGAATCTTTTCCGCCCGAGAATAGTAATGCCGGTTTTTCAAACTGTCCGGCGACTTCTCTTAATATATATATTGCTTCCGCTTCTAAATGATCTAAATAGTCCATTCTTTGAAATAATAAATTTGATTTAATGAATTTGGGTTTACGCTTTTTTAGGATTAAGATTTAACCGCATGTAAACCACATTCTTTTTTACTCTGATCTTCCCACCACCATCTTCCCGCCCGAAAATCTTCTCCTTCCTGGATAGCTCTTGTACATGGTTGGCAACCAATGCTCGGAAAGCCTTTGTCATGTAAGACATTATAGGGAATATACTGTTCCTTGCAATACATTTTTACCTGTTCAAAGGTCCAGTCAAACAGCGGATGGATTTTTATGATATCATTTACTTCGTCATACTCTACAAAATCCATATCATGTCTATTGACTGATTGTTCAGACCGAATGCCGGTAATCCAAATTTTTTTTCCTTTGATAGCGCGCTGCAATGGCTCAATCTTCCTGATCCGACAACATTCTTTACGATTTTCAACAGATTCATAGAAAGAATTAGGTCCCTTTTTACTGATAAAATCTTCCAGCAATGTTGTATCCGGTGTGTATGTCTTGATATTCAATTGATAACGTTCCAATGTACGGCTCCACAAAGAGTACGTCTCTTTAAACAACCGGCCGGTATCTAAAGTAAAAATCTCGATGCCGATATTATTTTTGCCGATCCATTCGGTGATAATCTGATCTTCTATCCCAAAAGAAGTGGAAAAAACAACTTCTGAAGGATATAATGCCACAATTGCCTGCAGCATCTCCGCTCCCTTTTTATCGCCGATAATTTCTTTAATTTCCTTAACGCTCATGACGTAATATATTTTTGGTATGCTCGTTCAGCTTCTTTACTTTAAATTCAAAGTCCCCTTTTAACTGTTCACGATATTCGCTCATCAGCGAAAGCGTTTCGTCAATTTCGTCCGGTAAAAGATCGTTGAACAATTCCTTCACTCTTTTTGCAATCGTTGGCGATTTGCCGTTTGTGGAAATCGCAACTTTTAGATTGCCTTTAGTAACAATTGATCCCAAATAAAAGTCGCATAGATCTGGTTTATCCGCTGCATTGAAAAGTATATTGTGAAGTGATGTTAACGCACGGAGTTCATCATTCAGGTCTATATTATTCGTAGCCGCAATCACAAGTTGCTTGTTTTCAATATCAGCAGTTTCAAAAGAACGTATATGAAGTCGAATGTGAGGATAATTCGCAAGCAATAGTTCAAATTCTGGAACAATTTCCCTTGCCACAACAGTTAGGTTCAATCGCTCTTCATTTGTTATCAATGCCTGAAATTTTTCCAACGCAACTTTTCCACCGCCGACCAATAAAGTCTCGATCTGATCAAGTTTAACGAATATGGGAAATAACTTATTCATCCTTATAATGCAAGTGCTTTTTCTTTAATCTGTTGAAACGATCTGTGTTTCGCCACCACTTCACCGATAATGATAATAGCTGGTACCCCAACTCTTTTTTCAGTAGATTCATCTAATATATTGTCTATGGTGCCCAATACAACCTTTTCATTAGGCAGTGAACCATTTTGAATCAAAGCGATCGGTAAATGATGAAGGTTTTTTTCCTGATAGATGGCCACGATCTCTGCTAATTTTCCATAGCCCATCAGAACGACTACAGTCGCATTGGATTCCGCTGCCAGGTATAGATCGCTAGATAAACTGCCGTCAGATTTTGATCCTGTTATCACCCAAAAACTCTCGCTGATCCCTCTATAAGTCAGAGGAATCTGCTGTAACCCCGTCAAACCAATTGCGGAGGAAATACCCGGTATGACCGCTGTTTCAATACCATACTGTGCCACATGATCGATCTCCTCACCGCCGCGTCCAAAGACAAATGGATCCCCTCCTTTTAAGCGCACCACATGCCCATAATTCAAGGCATAGTCAACTAATAGGCGATTAATTTCATCTTGAGAAGTTGAGAGCTGTTCGGCACGTTTTCCGACGTAAATTTTTATACAATCTGCTTTTGCATAATCCAGTAGTTCATCATTGACAAGCGCGTCATATAAAATAACATCCGCTTTCTGGATCGCTTTGATCCCTTTGAGGCTAATCAAGTCTGGATCTCCCGGCCCAGCGCCTACTAATGTTACTTTTGCTTCTATCGACATTCCGTTCCCTCCTAGGCCAATACAGGCGTTAAATTTTTACGTTGATAAACCTCATTGATAAATTTTGTAGCCTCTTGCAGATAACCTGTTGCAAAGCGTTCAGTAGGTTCATTTTTACTAATTTGTAAGACAAGCTCCGGAAATGACCGATCAAAGTTATATTCCCCGGACTCCACAAAATGTGTCTGGAATTCATTGATCACTGTATTTTGTGTGCTTGCGCTAATACCTTTATCTAACAGCAAGGCTTTCGCTGCCTGAACAAAGGCATTGTATGCATGATAGATAGCGTCTGCGAATTTTGCTTCCCCGAATGTCTCATTTGCCCATTGCAGCTTTTCCTCCGCCTCATAAATCAATGTTGCTACCAGATCGATCACTACCCCAGCACACTCACCCACACCTATCGCTGTTTGAAAAGTACCTTCATGTCCCCAATCCACAAACTCATCTTCCGCAAGTGTCGTTAGATCTGACAGCGGTTTTAAGAGGTTGTAAAAATAATTTTTCCCCTGTCTATCGTAATACGCATGAAAATTCTCGGTCTCTGCAGCATTCTTTTTATAATCGTTCAATACGAATTCAACCACATGCAATACCCTTTTGGTCGGTACTTTGATAATCCGTTCGGCTACCCGGCCTTCACCGTCGCCGATCGTACCACCACCAAGCATAACCTGAGCAGCGGGAACTACCTTGCCCTCTGCTTTAACCGAGCTGCCATGGAAGCCAATATGCGCCAGCCCATGTTGACCGCAGGAATTCATACAACCGGATATCTTGATTTTCAGGTCTCTGTTGAAAATAAAATCTTGATGGAATTCGGCAATATACGATTCGATGACCCGCGCCATTTCAGTGCTATTTGAAATACCAAGGTTACAGGTATCCGTTCCGGGACATGTGGTCACATCTGCAGTGCTGTCAAAGCCTACCTGTGCAAGATCCAATGATTTGAGTAATTGATAAATATGAGGTAGCGACTTTTCGGTTGCATATTTCAACAACAAACTTTGATTTTGCGTTATCCGGATATCATCCGCAACAAGATCTTTTAATCCAGCGACCAAGGACCGCGCTTTATCGGTACCGATATCCCCTGTAGAAACACGTACATAGACACCGTAATAACCTGCCTGTTTTTGTTCAAATGTATTCGTATTCTTCCATACCTGATAGTTTAGGTCTGTATCCAGATCAAGTGTGGTAATTTGGCTGTCATCCGGTGGCAGCGGTTGCTCAATTTTAGCTCGATCAATAGTGAAAGTCTTTACTTTTGTAGCAATCTTTTCCGCTTCGATCAGATTTAACACCTCTTCCAGACCTAGTTTTTGAATAAGGTATTTAAAACGGGCTTTATTTCGGTTGTTTCGTTCGCCATATCGGTCGAATACTCTTAAAGTAGCCTCTATATAAGGGATAAGCTCATCTTCTGGAAGAAATTCACTTGTTAGCGATGCTAAAAATGGCTGTGAGCCCAGTCCACCACCCAGCAATACTTTGAAACCACGCACTTCCACACCATCCACATACTTCAATTTTGGAATAAAACCCAAGTCATGAATATACGAAAAAGCGGTATCCTCTTCACTGGCTGAAAAAGACATCTTGAACTTTCTGCCCATCTCCGCACAGACCGGGTTACGTAAAAAATATTCAAATGTTGTCTGTGCATACGGCGATACATCAAAAGGTTCTTTCGGATCAATACCCGAAGTTGGTGAAGCGGTTACATTACGAACGGTATTACCGCAGGCCTCCCTTAAGGTAATATCGTCCTCTGCCAATTTTGACCAAAGTTCTGGCGTACGATCCAGACTAACGTAATGGATCTGAATGTCCTGACGCGTGGTCAGATGCAGGTTGCGACTTGCATATTCATCAGATATTGCCGCTATTTTGATTAACTGTTTAAAAGTAACTTTTCCAAATGGAAGTTTGATACGAACCATTTGAACCCCTGGTTGTCTCTGTCCATATACTCCCCTGGCTAGACGCAATGACCTAAATTTTTCATCAGCGATCTTACCTTCGTGAAATAATCGAATCTTTTTTTCAAGTTCAATAATCTCCTTTTCCACGACTGGATTTTCTAATTCTGTACGGAAGCTTTGCATAAAACAAATAAAATCTATTGATTTAGTATTCTTTTCTCGAGTCAAATGTAAAAATATTTTTTTAATATTCTATAATATCTACCAAATTAATATATATTTGCCGTATAAAATTTAATATACTAAACCTGTAGACTAATGGGTGTAACGATAAAAAGATATTTTATTATTCTGTTTTTTAGCTTTATAACCGTATTTAAGATCACGTCCTGCGCACCAAAAGTAAAGAATGGATATAGTAAAGAGCGTGGATTTGAAGGAAATATTTCACTTTCAGGGGCCTTTGCACTCTACCCTTTGGCCGTAATCTGGAGCGAAGACTTCAGAAGAAATCATCCGCATGTGCGTTTCAATATCTCGGCAGGCGGTGCAGGCAAAGGGATTGCCGACGTGTTAACAGGTATGGTAGACATTGGCCTTGTATCGCGGGATCTGCATCCACAAGAAGTCAAAAAAGGCGCAGTCCCTATTATTGTAGCCAAAGATGCTGTGATATGCACATTGAATCCTGCTAATCCGAATTATAAAGCATTAATGAAACGCGGCTTAACCCAGGAGGAACTTGCAGGGATTTTTACCAGTCGAAAATTTAAGACATGGAATCAAATTGATCCGCAATTTACTGCAGATCCGATTAATGTTTATGTGCGTTCAGACGCCGCCGGAGCAGCAGAAACCTGGGCCAAATTTTTCGGACGCAAACAGGAGGACCTGCAAGGTGTTGGAATCTTCGGAGATCCCGGTATTGCCCAAGCTATTAAAGATGATAAGTTTGGCATTGGCTTCAACAATATTAACTACGTCTATAATTTAAAGACAAACAAAGTGTTTGACCATATCGATGTACTGCCATTGGATTTAAATAAAAATGGACAGATTGAAGCCGACGAGAAATTCTATGGATCGCTGTCAGACCTGACAGGAGCTGTTGCAGCAGGCAAATATCCCGCGCCCCCCTCCCGCGATCTGACATTTGTCACACGCAATAAGACAGAGTCCCTGCTCCTGAAGGAATTTATCTCTTTTGTACTGCAGAAACAGGCGCAGTCACAGTTGCTTGAAAATGGTTATGTACCATTGAGTGAAACACTGATCAATGACGAACTAAATAAGTTATAGCATGCTAAATACACGTCTAGTTAAAGATACCTTAGTAAAACGGTCCACATTTTTGTTACTGCTGATTTCGCTATCAGTTGTCGTTATTATTGCGGTCGGTTTAACAGTAAAATCCATTCCGTTATTTGAATATAGCAATGTATTTCAGTTATTGACGGACAAAGTATGGGCGCCTATGAAGGGCTCATTCGGATTTCTGCCTTTTATTGCTGGCACACTTGCTGTCACATTGATATCGCTTGCCATCGCGATTCCATTGTGTATATTGACGGCAGTTTATCTGACAGAATACGCTTCAGATGCATTGAAAAACATGATGCTTCCACTTGTCAACGTTTTGGCAGCCATACCACCGGTGTTATATGGGGTTTGGGGCGTATTGTTTATTGTACCATTGATACAGCTTTATATTGCTCCGATTTTTGGCGTGGTGACATCTGGTTATTCGGTGTTAGCTGGAGGGATTGTATTGGCAGTTATGATTTTTCCGATCATGATTTCTATTATGGTTGAGGTGCTACAAACGATTCCGTATGAGTTAAAAGCAGCTTCTTTGTCTTTGGGTGCAACTAAATGGGATACCATAAAACATGTTATTCTTAAAAAGGCAAAACCCGGTATTATTGCCGCTATTGTCTTATCGACCTCCCGTGCGTTCGGAGAAACCATTGCGGTATTAATGGTTTGTGGAAATGTGCCCAAGATCCCTACATCCGTCTTTGATGCCGGCTACCCTATCCCAGCGCTAATTGCGAATAATTTTGGTGAGATGATGTCCATCCCACTTTATGAGTCTGCATTGATGTTTTCAGCATTATTGCTGTTTGTGATCATATTTGTTTTCAATCTAATATCGCGTCTGATCTTAAGACGTCTTGAAGGAGGTTTAGATGGATAATACCAAAAGAAGGTTATTGAGCGAAAAAATTGCGAAGGGTTTCATGCATCTATCTGGAATCACAGTAACTGCTTCCCTGTTTTTTATTGTAGGTACGATTCTCTATAAGGGGCTTCCCTATCTCAATTGGGAGATGGTCAGTCAACCTCCGAAAGGCGGGTTTTACATCGGCAAAGAAGGTGGAATCTTAAACGCTATATTAGGCTCACTCTATCTAGCAGGAGTAGCGACTGTCCTATCGGCTTTTATTGGTATCCCGATATCACTTTACCTAAATATTTATTTGGGTACAAAATCCAAAGTAACACAGTTTTCGAAGTTGTTGTTTGATGTGCTATATGGAGTGCCATCGATTGTGTATGGTGCTGTCGGTTTTGGAATTATGGTCTATTTTGGTATAAGAGCTTCACTATTGGGTGGTATCATTACCGTCACACTATTGACGATCCCAATTGTAGTACGTACCGTAGATGAGCTGATCAAAACGATTCCTGAAGATCTGAAAAATGTCACGCTTTCCCTTGGTACAACACGCTGGGAGCTTGCAAAGGTTATGTTGCGGAGTATCCGCGCCGGATTATTGACAGCCATTCTATTAGCATTCGGAAGAGCAATAGGTGATGTCGCAGGCGTATTATTGACAACGGGGTTCAGTGACAATTTGCCTAAATATATTGACGAACCAGCAGCGACACTTCCCTTGGCTATATTTTTTCAGTTAAGCAGTCCAATTCCTGAGGTACAGGGACGAGCATATGCTTCCGCCCTGGTTTTAACTATCATCATTTTAATTATCGTAGTATGCACGCATATCCTTCAATCGAAACAAAAGAATCGTCGTTAAACAGTCCTTTGACTGATCCTCACATTCAGATCAAGGATCTCAATGTATATATCGATGGGAGACATATTTTAAAGAATATTAATCTTGCCTTGCCGAACAATAGCGTAACCTCCATTATCGGACCTTCAGGCTGTGGCAAGACCACATTGCTGAAAACCCTGAATCGCTTGGTCGACGACACAAAAGGTGTTGAAATAACAGGATCTGTGCTTGTAAACGGTGAGGATATTTATGGAAAAAATGCCGAAGTAACGCATATCCGTAAAAAAATGGGGCTTTTATCCCAAAAACCCTATCCATTGCCGATGTCCATCTACGACAACGTAGCTTATGGTCCGCGTATACATGGTACGAAAAATAAAAAAGAACTGGACAAGATTGTCGAGACACAATTACGAAATGTAGCCCTATGGGATGAGGTTAAGGACCGTTTGGGGCATTCCGCGAGCGGCCTTTCGATTGGACAGCAACAACGGCTCTGCTTAGCGCGGGGGCTTGCTGTAGAACCCGAAATTATACTTGGCGATGAATCAACTTCTGCATTGGACCCACTATCCACAGCAAAAATTGAAGAGCTACTCATCGAACTAAAGCAGGATTATACCATTGTTCTGGTGACACACATTTTACGACAAGCCCGAAGGGTATCTGATTATATCATTTTTGTCTATGGTGGTGAAATCCTTGAATTTGGCCCCACTGAGCAAGTGCTGTTAAATCCACAGCATGAAATCACAAAACAATATGTAAAAGGTTTTATCTCCTGATAGATCGCCTGCCGTTTACAAAAAAAGCCGAAGATTCTATGTGTCATAAAATCCTCGGCTTTTAAGCTTTTATCTTTTATTGCAACTTCGCGCTATCTTAGATCAAATAAATCATCAACGCCCAATATTTTTTTTGATGTAAATCCTTCAGCATACTTAACCTGGATGTAACGGCCAAATTCCCTTGCTCTGGCAGCGGTAGATTCCATAAAATCCGGATTGGAGATATACGTTTGCGGTTCATCAGGATTGATATTTTCGCCTGTATAGAACTGTGTTTTATAGGCCAGGATTGATTTTTCCTTCATGGCATAGTAGTCCGTAATATCAATGACTACATCGGGTTTGATGTAATAATCCTGCACAAATTGCAACACTAGACGCGGACGGAAGGCTTCCTGGATATGATTATTTTGATCTCTGGTTTCCACCTTTCTTAACCCCGAAAGGAAGCAGGCTTCATTCACAAGCTGCCCTGCCCTGCCATGATCCGGATGACGGTCAGTAATTGCGTTGGTAATAACGATTTCTGGCTGGTATTTCCTTATGGCACTTATAATGGCCATTTTTTCCTCGATGGCATTTTCAAAAAAACCGTCTCTCAAACCGAGATTTTCACGCGCTGCCAGTCCGAGAATTGCTGCTGCATCTTTTGCCTCCTGTGCTCTGGTCTCCGCAGTACCTCGTGTACCGAGTTCACCCTGAGTTAAGTCTACAATTCCTACTTTTTTTCCTTCGGCAACATATTTTGCCATTACTCCGCCTGCACCCAATTCTGCGTCATCGGGATGCACGGCAATGACAAGTAAATCTAGTTTTAGCATATTTATATTTTCTTTTTCGTTTATGGCTTCCAATATCGGCAAAGATCAGTATGTTACAATTCACCACTCCATATTGCTGGCATATCTTGAAGACAGCCGGCACATACAGGTCTTATTGGTATGGAACCGAGGCCAAAGGTAGGAAGTTTGTGGGTTACTCCTCCAAAAGTCGTTCGATATTACGACAAATTTTACCTGACAATGGCGAAGTTGTAGGATAATAGAAATCCACGACTTCCCCCTGCCTGTTGATCAAGTATTTATGAAAGTTCCAAGAGGGCTTGCTATTTATATGTCCGTTTTCTGCTTTATTTGACAGGAAGCTATACAATGCTGTTGTGTAAGTGCCGATGACATGGCTGCGTTTAAAAACCGGGAAACTAACCTGCTGGTTTATTATACAGAATGTCTCCAATGTACTGCCAGTCAGAGGTTCTTGGTTCCGAAAGTTATTGGACGGAAATGCCAGTACCTCAAATCCCCTTTCTTTATACTTTTGGTAAAGTTTTTCGAGCGATTTAAACTGTCTTGTGAATAGACACTGACTCGCTGTATTCACGACCAACAAAACTTTTCCTTCAAAATCTCCGAGAGATTTCATGGTTCCATTGAATTGCAAAGCATCAAAGTCATATATCGTTTTCATATTGTCTTAATTTAGGTATTACATAACGAACCCGATCCTAGTTAAAGTATCTTCGTGACTTATATATACGAGTATATAAGGGGCTTACATCACCGGCTTGGGCCTCGACCGTTCAAATTCACGGATGATATTTTCGATTTCGAAATCCTCTTTTGGATCATATGCTGATTTTAAATTATGCCCAAAAATTTTGGCAACTCCCTGGTAAAAAAATGCGGAGACCCCACCTTTCATTTCCTTTACCATTTCATAGCTCGTGTGTCCGGTATAGCGATCGATCAGCTTTATTAGGATTTTTCCCTGGGAAATGGTCATATTTTTAATTTCACGATTAAACATTTGTTTCACATCGTTTTCACATCTCTCCACCAGAGTTTCATGTTCTTTTTTATTGGATGTCATAGCAAGGTCCCGGTCCAGTTGGTCGTATCTTTTTTGAGCATAAATGGCATAAGGAAGCACTTTCAATACATTTCTTCTAAAACGTAAATATTCCCTTCGGGCTTCCTCGCTTGACCAGACTCTTTTCCTGACAATAACCACTTCAGGAATGGGAAACCAAGGCAATATCTCACCCGAAGGTAGCGTTGTTGTCATATAATCAGTCACTGTCTCCTGGGCCCCTTCACCGTATAAAGGAAGAACCAGAGACTGAGCCTGTGCCACGCCTGACAAAGTCCCAAGAAGAAAAAACAAAAACCATACTGTTGTCTTCATCTGAACGACTATATAACTCTTTTAATTTGTCAATGCTATTATATTTTGGTAAATTTATTACAAAATAAGTTAGCTTGATAATTGTATTCAAAATACATTAACTAAATTAAACAAAAATACTCAAAAAAACATCATTTACCTGCAACGTTTATGAAAGATTATGTGATTGATATTGAAGCAGAAAACAAAGAGATAAGAAAACGTTACCGTGCATTATTGCGTGCCTGTAAGCCTACTTTGCAGCGGGGGGACAAACAAGAGATTCGTAAAGCTTTTGATTTGGCCTTGGATAGCCACAAGGAGATGCGCCGCAAATCAGGAGAACCTTATATTTATCATCCGATTGCGGTAGCGCAGATTGCCGCCGAGGAAATTGGTTTAGGGACAACCTCCATTGTATGTGCTTTGCTCCATGATGTTGTTGAGGACACCAATGTAACCTTGGACGAAATTGAGGAAATGTTTGGAAAAAAAGTTCGTCGAATTATCGATGGATTGACAAAAATTTCCGGAATATTTGACCCCAATAGTTCGATGCAGGCCGAGAACTTTCGTAAAATGTTGCTAACGCTTGCCGATGACGTACGCGTTATCCTTATCAAATTGGCGGATAGGCTGCACAATATGCGGACGATGGAATTTATGGCAAGAGATAAGCAGTTGAAGATTGCCTCAGAGACCAGTTATCTTTATGCTCCATTGGCGCATCGTTTGGGTTTGTACGCGATCAAATCCGAATTGGAAGACTTGTCCATGAAATTTACTGATCCGGACACCTATAAATTTATTGCTCGAAAACTGAATGAAAAGAAGGCCGAGCGGGAGAAATTCATTGGTGATTTTATCGGTCCTATTAAAGAGATTTTAGAAGAACAAGGAGTTAAAGCCGCTGTATTTGGAAGGCCCAAGTCGATTCATTCGATTTGGAACAAAATGCGCAAAAAGTCGATTCCATTTGAAGAAGTATATGATCTATTTGCTATTCGTATCGTCATCGACGCAGTGGATGAAAAGGAAAAAACCGAATGTTGGAAAGTATACTCCATTGTAACGGATTTATATCGTCCCAACCCGGACCGTTTGCGCGACTGGATCTCTTCGCCCAAAGGAAATGGCTACGAATCTTTGCATACAACGGTAATGGGTCCCAAGGGGCAATGGGTAGAAGTGCAGATTCGGACCAGACGGATGAATGAAATTGCAGAAAAAGGATTTGCGGCACACTGGAAATACAAAGAATCCAATTCCGATTCAGGATTGGATCAATGGATCAAAAAGGTGCGTGATGTACTCAGCAGCCCTGATCAGAATGCCATGGATTTTGTGGATGATTTCAAGATGAACCTATTCTCGGATGAAATTTTTATCTTCACACCCAAAGGCACCTTAATCCAATTACCAAACAATGCAACTGCATTGGATTTTGCTTTTGAGATCCACTCCGATATCGGCGCAAGTTGTATTGGGGCCAAAGTAAACCATAAATTGGTTCCACTTAGCCACGTGCTGCAAAATGGTGATCAAGTCGAGATTATCACCTCCAGCAAACAGTCGCCAAAAGAAGACTGGCTCAATTTTGTCGTTACCGCAAAAGCAAAATCAAAAATCAGATCTTCCCTCAAAGAAGAAAAACGACGGGTCGCAGAAGATGGAAAGGAGATTCTCGAGCGTAAATTGAAGTCTTTGAAAGTGACCTACAATACGGATAATATCAACAAAATTGCTAATTATCTGAAGTATCCAAGTTCTCAGGATCTCTTTTATAACGTGGCCAAAGGCATTGTTGATATCAAGCAATTGCGGGAGTACGTAGCCCATGAAAAAGCAGTTGAAATCAATGCAGGATCTTCTTCGGGCAATCAGTTCAACAGTCATATTGGCGGTTTAGTTGAAAAAATCAATAAAAAGGAGTTTGACACTATTCTGATCGGTGATGACATGCAAAAAGTTGACTATACCCTAGCGCCTTGTTGCAATCCAATTCCGGGCGACGACATCTTCGGTTTTCTGACGGTCAATGATGGCATCAAGATTCACCGCACCAGTTGCCCCAATGCATCCAAATTGATGGCGAATTACGGGTACCGTATTTTGAAGGCCCGTTGGGCATCGACGAAAGACTCTGCATTTCTGACCGGCCTCCATATTGTCGGTATCGATGACGTCGGGTTGGTCAATAAGCTTACTACGGTTATTTCCCAAGAATTTGCGGTCAACATACGCTCCCTAGCCATATCGAGTAACGATGGTATTTTTGATGGAAATATTATGGTGTATGTCAATGATACCCAACAATTGGAGAGTTTGATGAAAAACCTTAAACAAGTGCGGGGAATAACAGGAGTCAATCGGTATGAATCCGAAAATTAATCAAATGAATATCACAATTTAGAAATACTATCAAATGTCAATCTAAATTGGTAAATTTGTACAAGAATATTTTTACTATGAATCAAGCTGAAAATTTTGCAACTGTAAAAAAAATCTTTGAAGCATACTTAGAAAATAAAAATCTAAGAAAAACTCCGGAGCGTTATGCTATCTTGGAAGAGATTTATTCACGTACTGATCACTTTGATGTTGAGTCTTTGTATATCCATATGAAGAACAAAAAATACCGTGTCAGCCGTGCGACAGTTTATAATACCCTCGAACTTTTGGTTTCTTGTGACTTGGTTACCAAACACCAGTTTGGCCGTAATATGGCTCAATTTGAAAAATCCTATGGCTTCAAGCAGCACGACCACGTGATTTGTATAGAATGCAATAAGGTTGTTGAATTTTGCGACCCACGTATCAACCAGATTCAAAGCCTCATGGGGGATTTATTGAAGTTTGACATCAAGCACCATTCTTTAAATTTATACGGTGTATGTCAAGATTGTCAAGAAAAAAATAAAAAAGAAGAAACCGTAGCTCAGGAAGCTATTTCAAATTAATCTTATATTTTTGTTAAATATAATAGTACATTTGTTCAGGAATGTTCAGGAGAAAAATTCCTGAACATTTTTATTTTTTTAATGAGTCTATTTTTATTAATAACATTTTAATTACTATACTTTAAAAGCTATGCAAGTTGATGTGCTTTTGGGCTTACAATGGGGTGACGAGGGTAAAGGTAAAATCGTAGACGTATTTTGTCCAAAATACGATTTAATCGCTCGTTTCCAAGGCGGCCCTAACGCCGGACACACGTTGGAATTTGATAACAAAAAATTCGTGCTCAACACAATTCCGTCTGGTATCTTCAATGAAGGTACACTAAATCTTATTGGTAATGGTGTCGTTATCGATCCGATTATCCTAAAAAGAGAATTAGACAATCTTAAAACAGCTGGTTTTGATCCGGTGGGTAAAGGCAATTTGGTATTAGCACGCAAAGCACACCTTATTTTGCCGACACACCAATTATTGGACGCTGCTTCGGAATCGAAAATGGGCGCCGGCAAGATCGGATCTACATTGAAGGGTATCGGTCCGACCTATATGGACAAAACGGGTAGAAATGGCTTACGTGTAGGTGATACGACACTTCCCGACTTTCAGGAGCGTTACCAGAAGTTGAAAGAAAAGCACTTGAACATTCTTTCTCACTATGGTGAAATTCCTGATTTCAGTGAAAAAGAGCAAGCATTCCTGGCTGCGATTGAATTCATTAAAACCATTCCGCATGTTGATTCAGAGCATTTGGTCAATCAATATCTGAAAGAAGGCAAACGTGTATTGGCTGAAGGTGCCCAAGGGACTCTTTTGGATGTGGATTTCGGTTCTTACCCTTTTGTGACTTCATCCAACACGACAACTGCCGGAGCTTGTACAGGTCTTGGTATCGCACCAAACAAAATCGGTAAAGTATACGGCATTTTTAAAGCCTATGCAACACGTGTGGGTGGAGGTCCCTTCCCTACCGAACTTCATGATGAAACAGGAGAAAAACTACGTCAATTGGGTCATGAATTCGGCGCTACAACGGGACGTGCACGCCGTACAGGATGGATTGATATTCCGGCACTGAAATATGCAATTATGCTCAATGGTGTAACGGACCTTATCATGATGAAAGCTGATGTGTTGGATACTTTTGACAAGATCTACGCATGTACACATTATAACTATAATGGCGAAGTGATTGATTATATGCCGTACGAGATTATCACACATCAGGCAGAACCAATCTTGGAAGAAATCCAAGGGTGGAAACAAGATTTGACAGGTATCACATCTGAGGCTGAGATTCCTGAGGCATTAAGTAACTATATTTCTTATTTGGAGAAAGCTCTCGAAGTTCCTATCACGATTCTATCGGTAGGTCCGGATCGTAAACAAACACTGGCTTTATCAAAGTAAAATATGCGGATCGAAAGTTTTGATCTTCTCGATTCTAAAGATAAATTTCATCAAAAAGCCCTGCATTGGTCGGGGCAATTTGATGAAATTTCTTTCTTTAATAGCAACGGAGCGCCTGACGAATGGGGAAGATTTGAGAGTGTATTGGCGGTGAAGGCCTTGCATTCATTTTGTGCAGATGATGATGTATTGGATCAATTGCAGCAATTCCTAGTCAAACATCAATGCGAGTTTATTCCGGGATTTCTATCCTATGATCTTAAGAATGAGATCGAAAATTTACATACGAGCGCTACTGATAAGCTCGGATTTCCAGCTGCCTATTTTTTTGTTCCAACCATTACGGTCAGATGGGCCGCTAATCAGGTTCACATCCAAGCCGATAATCCAGTTGCGGTGTATCAGTCTATCTGCGACACAGTAATCCCACAGATAAATACCAACCCAGAGATAAAGATACACTCAAGGTGGACAAAAGCAGAATACTTTGATGCCTTTGATAAAGTGCAGCAACACATCCAACGTGGTGATATATACGAGGTAAATCTCTGTCAGGAGTTCTTCGCCGAAAATGTAGATATTAACCCTATTGCGGTCTATCTAAAATTGAATACCGTTTCACCTACTCCATTCAGCAACTTTTTTAAAGTTGGCCATCATTTTATCATGAGCGCTTCTCCAGAACGTTTTTTGGCGAAAAGACAAGGTAAACTGATTTCTCAGCCCATTAAAGGCACTGCTAAAAGAGGTGTTACAGCATACGAGGATCAAGAGATTGTCAATCGTATGCTCCAATCACAAAAGGAGATCGCCGAAAATGTAATGATTGTGGATCTTGTCCGTAATGATTTAACGCGAAGTGCCCTTCCCGGAACAGTTGAAGCCACACGTCTGTTTGAAATCCAGTCTTTTAAACAAGTACATCAAATGATATCGACAATCAGCTGCATACAGGATCCCAACGTGTCCAATATGGACGTCTTTAGACATACATTTCCCGCTGGCTCGATGACGGGTGCGCCCAAAATTGCTGCCATGCGCATTTGTGATCAGATTGAAGGCTCCAAAAGAGGGATTTACGCAGGTTCGGTAGGCTATTTTGATACTATTCGTGATGAATTTGATTTTAATGTCGTAATCCGTTCCATTCTGTACAATCAACGCAAAAAATACCTATCCTTTCATACCGGCGGGGCCCTTACCAATCAAGCATTGGCGGAGCAAGAATATCAGGAATGTCTTTTAAAGGCTTCCGCAATCTTGCAGGCACTCAACAGCAAGTTGGAGCAATAAAACTATACTAAATTTGTAGAGAATATTTTTTGCTTCAACTATTTTTTCGACCTTTGTCCTTTGACAATGCAGGCTCCCTATATCGACATACATACGCATCGGCTTGATATTATACAGGACGGTTTCAACCGATCTATTATAAATATAGCATTGAACAATAATGAGACTACCGTTGAGGGAGACTGCTCTATCGGCTTGCATCCATGGTACATCAACAGAAATACCGAAAAAGCATTAGAATTGATGCGAACAATGATACAAAGGACGAATGTTGTGGCATTAGGCGAATGTGGTCTGGACAAAAATAGCGCTATTCCTTTTGAGAAACAGCAACGGGTTTTTGAGCAACAGATTCTATTGGCCATTACTTTTCAAAAGCCGCTGATTATTCACTGTGTCCGTGCCTTTCAGGAAGTCTTAGCATCTTTGGTAAAAGCTAAATTTCATTTACCGGTTATCTTCCATGGCTATCGCAAGAATTGGACTTTGGCCAAACAGCTTATGGATAAAGGGTATTACCTTTCGATCGGTGTCCATTGTTTGGATGGCAGCCAGGACGAAGTCGTAAGAAATATTCCCCTTACACATTTATTTTTGGAAACAGATACCTATACAGCAACAGAAGTTGCTACCCTATATCAATATGTCGCCCAAGCCCGATCTATTCCAGTAGAGATGCTAAAGCAGGCATTATATCATAATTATAAGTTTGTATTAAAAAAATGAAAGATTTAAGTTGGCTGTCACGCACCGAGGCACTGGTCGGTAGGACAGCTTTGGAAAAATTAGCGAATTCACACGTGATGGTTCTGGGCCTAGGCGGTGTGGGTTCCTTTGCGGCTGAATTTATCTGCCGTGCGGGGGTCGGTAAAATGACCATAATAGATGGTGATACCGTAGATCCCTCCAACAGAAATAGACAGCTGCCGGCTCTTGCAACGAACCATGGTGAAGCAAAAGCTGAAATTATGAGACAGCGTCTTTTAGCTATTAATCCAGAATTGGAATTGACCGTGATCCAAGACTTTATTATCCCTGAAAAAATTCCGGCTTTATTGGAGATGGCGCCCGACTATTGTGTAGAAGCCATCGACAGTATTACACCGAAGTTATTCTTCATCAGACTGGCACTGGATGCAAAAATGCCATTTGTAAGTTCAATGGGCGCAGGTGGTAAGGTTGATCCGACAAAAATTGAGATCGCAGATATTAGCAAGTCCTATAATTGCAAACTGGCTCAACATATTCGTAAGAAGTTGCGTAAACATGGTATCCGTGAAGGTGTTAAAGTTGCCTTTTCAACTGAGCTTCCGGATAAAAGCTCCTTACTATATACCGATGGGAGTAATTTTAAAAAGTCAGCCTATGGAACAATGTCCTATCTACCCGCAGCATTTGGAGGTGCTATTGCCTCAGTAGCTATTCGGGATTTGATGGAAAATGTTTAAATTAGGGGTAAATAAACATATGCATAAATAGTAAAAGCTACCCATCTGTTGATGCGTAGCTTTTACTATTTATATTTCCATTGCACTACGAAAACTATCGACTGGTCACTCCTTTCATATCAATACCTTTAGGCTTAATATGGTCCAATCTTTTCTTTAGGGAATCCATTCGTGTTTTTTCAATGTTACCTGTTACAATAATAATTCCGTCCTTTACCTGTGCTGTAATGGTCGGAAAATCTTCCAGTACCCGATTGACATCTCTAGTAATCGTGGAATCGACAGCTCCCTCAACTATTTCATGATATTTTTCACGCGCATCTTCAGGTTCAGGAAGGTTGACCATGATATTGTTGTGGATGGATTTAATATTTTCACCACCCGCAGTCTTTGTTTTATCTTCAACCACTTGCTTTAATGAATCCGATCCTAATTGCCCGTTCAATGTAACATTACCCTCTTCTACATCCACTGCTATGCCCTCGTTATCTATTAAAGCTTCTTCAATTTTTGACTTTAGCTTATCATCGGATTCTGGTGAGCGGCAAGAGTGAACAAAAGGTAAAACACCGAATGAAAATATCAAAAGTAATCTGTTTAATCTCATCGTATCGTTTTATTTTCGTTCATAGTGAAAACAATTAGGAGGACATATTGTTTAACTTTCTTCTTTTTTGGCAATTAATAAAGCTCCAGTATGGACTGATTTAACCTGTTAAACAGAAAACTCTCTCCTACTCTTCTACCAAGGAGCAACTGACCTATAGGTGATGCCGCTGAAATGACAAAAACATTATTGTCCCCGATTTTTATTGCCCCAATACTTGTGGCGATAAAATAAAGTCCCACATTTGTTTTGACAAGGCTTCCCAATTTAACAAAATCAGTTTTATCCCCCACCACTGATGTAATATTCGTGAGCTGTAGTAAATCTTTATTTGCTTCAATAAGCTGCCCTTGATACCGATTGATATCTTGCTGGATCATTTCTCTTGAGGTTTCATACTTATCTCCAGCGCTACTTTTCGTATCGTCATTGCTCGAATCCCTGGCTGTTTCCAATGCGGATTCGATCATTGCGATCCGGTCATTTGTTCGTTCGAGGGCAACGTCCAAAATATTCTTTTTTATGTTTAAATAAGTATTTGTCATACTGAAAAATAAGAAATATGTTTTATTCAAAAAAATATAAAAACAATACACTTATGATCAATAGCATAGGAAAAATCGTTCTTAAAAAAAGCTATATGGTATTGCAATAAAGCAAAAAATTACTACATTTGTGCACTGAAACACGGAAAGGTGTCAGAGTGGTCGAATGAGCAGTCCTGGAAAGACTGTATACGGGATGACTGTATCGAGGGTTCGAATCCCTCCCTTTCCGCTAAATGATACAAACGCCACGAATAATCACTATTCGTGGCGTTTTTGTTTTTAGTCCTATAAAATACACTCTGGGAGCAGGTTTACCCCAAAAGGTCAGAATCCCTTCCTCTGCAACATAATAGAACGAAAATTAGTATCATTTTTAGCGGTGAAATTAATTAATGTTGCAAATTTGTACCGTGGTTAGGTTTTTAATACTGGACTTGCAAATAAAATCGGCAGTGCTAGTTAAGCAGCTTTTTTAATTTTTTGCTCTTTGTTATTAAATTGCTCAATTGTAAGATTTCCCAATGTGGAGTGACGACGTTCTCGATTATACCAGATTTCTATGTATTCGAATAGTTCTGCTTTCATCTGATCCCTGGTAATCAACTTATTACCGTAAATCTGCTCGGATTTTAGCGTTTTGAAGAAGCTTTCTGCTACTGCATTATCCCAGCAATTACCTTTTCTACTCATACTTCTTGTTATGATTTTATAGGAATCTAACGTGTTACTAAATTTTTCACATGCATATTGTACGCCACGGTCCGAATGAAAAATTAGACCAGGAGACAGTTTACGGTGCTTAATTGCCATTTTCCAAGCTGCCAATGAAGTTTCTTCAGTTTTCATCCCATCACTGATACTCCAACCAATACATTTGCGGTCATATAAATCCAGAATGGTGGTTAGATATAAAAAACCTTCTTTGGTATGGATGTAAGTAATATCAGATACCCAGACTTTTGAAGGCTCTGAAGCTTTGAAATTTCGGTCTAATACATTGTCCATTATTTTATGTGCGTGTTTTGAATCGGTTGTAGCTTTAAATTTCTTGCCTATTTTACTCCGTAGCCCCATATTTTTCATATACTTAGCGACTGTATTTCTAGAAACTTTAATTCCATCATCCAACAGCTCCGCAGTTATTCTAGGACTGCCATACCGTTGTTTCTTATCGAAATAAATAGCCTTTATCTTGTCCTCCAGATTGCTACATTTCCTGCTTTTTGTCTGTTGGGACCGTTTTTGCCAAGCATAATAGCTTCTAGATCCAACGCCCATAACTTTACACATCTTTTCAATCGAATATAGCCCCTGATGTTGCTTGATAAAACTATATATTACCGATCGCTCTTGGAAAAGATGCCTATGGCCTTTTTTAGTATTTCTAGTTCCAGTTCTGAGTCTTTAAGTTTTTTTTCCAAGAAACTAATCCGCTCTTGTTCTGGCGTTTGCTTCATATTTCCATTCCCAGGGAAACTTCCTGATCCAAACTCTTCTGACTCTTTACGCCACTTATATAATTGGGCAGCAGAGATTCCCAACTCACGAGCTAGCTCAGAAAGATTTTTCCTGTTTTTACTTAATTCAACTGCTCGCTCTTTAAAAATGCGATCGTACTTTTTACGGACTTTAATCATTATTTCAAAATTAAGATATTTTATTGTTCTTAACTTGATCTGCCGACTAAGTTAGCAACTCCATTCATTATACAATAAAAAAATCACAATCATCTTTAGTTGCCGGATAACTAAAGCTATTTATATAATCATAATCTAATCCGGGCTTTATCCTATCTAATTCCTCTTTAGTTATTTTTTTCGAGATCAATACGAGAAAAGAACCGAATGCATCATAAATGATCTTCGCATAATCTTCGGGTGATGTATCATTATCTATTAGCTTGGAAACGACACCAATCGAGGAAAATTTAAGGTTACCTTGTGTATTAAATTTCGGCTCTGGCCTAAATTTGTTTACTTCTGTATTAAAAGGAGAATCTGTGAAAAATTTATGCTGCTCCGGATCAAATTTCACTAAATCCAAGGTTAGCCTGTAATTATACTTATTATCAGCCATTATTTTCTTTGGAACCAATATTTCCTCGTATATATACTGCCAAATATATGCCCTGACTTTGGCATTGATTTTTGGTGAATGTGGAAGGCATTCTTCTTCAACTATCGTTCTTATTACTACTTCGCTCATTATCTATTCTTTTACTTTACATCGGCATTTTTTTGGTTTGTACATGTAGAAATTACAGAAATTTAATATCCTCAAATTTACCTCTGTCCAACAGGAATCCAGTTCTTGCATCAATTCGAATCCCTCCCTTTCCGCCGAACGAAGACAACTGTAAAAAGCTGCTCTTTTGCATTTGAAGGCACTTTTCTCTTTTTCATTTTGTATAAATCTTGATTAAATATACGACTTTTGGCAGAGTTCTGACAGAACATTTTAGCACACAATATTAATATATTATCTTGCATATTAATTAATTACGACTGTTTTACATGACTCATTCCAGTTTTAAAAAAATGAGCGTTAAACTGATGCATGTTAACCAGCCACTTCTTTATAAATGTTTTTATTATATGTATCCATAAATTTAGGAAGCCATTGGATAAAAAGCCCCAGTCAATATTGGTGCTTTCAAAGAACTGAAAGATATGGATAAAATCAGTTGATTAAACGGACTGTTTACACCGGAACTTTTGTGTTAAACGAATATGAACCCGTTGCATATTTTGCATTTGAACTTTTCAACAATATATTTTTGAACTTCTCACGAATTAATAATAAAGTTAATTGGCTCAATTTTGCACTATAACTTTTAATATTTAAAATATGAGCAAAAGAATTTTGATTACGGGAGCTGCTAGCGGTTTTGGAAAAATCGTCGCTTTTGATTTAGCAAAAAAAGGACATCAGATAATTGCTACGACGCAAATTTATCCGCAGATGAGCGACTTGATAAGAGAAGCTAAAGAGCAAAAAGTGGAAATGATTGTAGATAAGTTGGATGTAACAAACGCGACAGACATCGCTTACATTACTCAAAAATACGACATCGATATTTTGATCAGCAATGCTGGAATTATGGAAGGAGGCCCAATTGCAGAGCAACCCATAGAATTAATTCGTTCGATGTTCGACGTAAATGTTTTTGGTGGATTGCAATTGGCACAAGGTTTCATCAAGAAATTTATTAACGAGAAAAGAGCTGGTAAAATTGTATTCACAACCTCGATGGGCGAATTATGGACTGTACCTTACGTCGCCGCTTATTGTGCTTCCAAACATGCGATGGGTTCGATAGCGGAAGGTTTGAGAACAGAATTAGCTGCTTTCAACATCAAAATAGCAACGTGTAACCCCGGTATTTTTGGAACTGGTTTCAACGACCGGGGTGTAGATACCATTTCTCGTTGGTACAGTCCTGAAACCAATTTTACTCCTTTATCCGCATTCGATGGTACTGCGGAAGCCTTGGCAAATCAGTTAGACCCGCAATCAATGGCAGAATGTATAGTTGATGTAGCTTTGGATGAAAATTCAAACTTTAGAAATGTACATCCGAAAGAAACAGAGGATTTTGTAAAACAATTGCAAGTAGAGGCATGGACAGCAAAAAGCTAGAAAAATGAATATTACCTATAACGAAGCAATAGAAGCATTAAATGCTTCCGTAGAACAAGCGAGGGCACTAAAGGTTCCGGTAAGCATTGCAGTAGTAGATACTGGTGGACATCTGGTTACTTTTGCAAGACTGGATAGTGTTTTTGGTGTAATAGAATTTGCTGTAAGAAAAGCCAAAACCGCTGTCATGTTTGGTGTCGATAGTGACATTATGGGGACAATCGTCTCTGGAGCCGATATCCATGGAAACGGAATGTTGAATTCCAATGGCGGGCTTCTAACCATCGCAGGAGGCGTCGTGATAAAAAATAAAGATGGAAATATCATTGGAGCAATTGCATCTTCAGGTGGTTCGCCAGAACAGGATAAAGAAATTGCACTTGCGGGAGCTTCTAAGCTCAATTAAAATTTAATATAATTGTAGTATGGAAGCAAAGCGTGAAATCATTTTTGATAAGTTGGTCTACTCCTGTGTTTTTGAAAAGCACAGAGGCAATGAAGAGTTTATTCCCGAACATTTTTTAGGATATCAATTATCAGGAGAAACACACGCTTTTCACGCTGATGGAAATACAATAATTCCTGAAAATTCAATTGTATTGGTCCGGAAAAACCAATTAATAAGAACGATAAAATATCCTTCTAAATCTGGGAAATATCAATTTTTGTCGATTACGTTGGACAAGGAAACATTGCGACAATATGCCTTAGAGAACAAAATTGTAGTTGACAAAAAATACATGGGCAAACCAAAATTATTTTTTGAACCAGATGATTTTCTGTATAATTATTTCATTTCATTAGCTCCATATATCAATAAGGAAAAAGAAGCAACACCCAGTTTGTCAAATTTAAAAATCAGGGAAGCGATCGAATTATTACTTCAATGCAACCCTGATTTCAAACAAATTTTATTCGATTTTTCAGAACCATACAAAATGGATTTAGAAGAATTTATGAATCAAAATTATATGTTCAATGTATCGATAGCATCTTTCGCAAAACTTACGGGGAGAAGCCTTTCAGGATTTAAGCGAGATTTTACTAAAACCTTTGAAACGACACCGAAACAGTGGTTACTAGCGAAGCGTTTAGATGAAGCTTATTATTTGATCAAGTACAAAAAACAGAAACCAACAGATTTCTATCTGGACTTAGGTTTTGAAAACTTATCACACTTTTATTATACTTACAAACAAAAGTTTGGTATAACCACTACTGAAACGTAACACCTGATAGTGATTTGGGACGTTTAATTAATTGCAAACTCTTTTACTTTGGTAATAATCAATATAGCCCCAGTCCCTTAAATGTGAATCGTACCACGGTTCTTCCCTGTAGAGAGAATAACACCCATCGAGATATTTGCCAAGGGCTCCCTCTGCTTTGCGAATAGGAAGATCGATAATTTTTTGCAAAACAACGAACGGTTTGTAATCGTTGGTACTTATCCAAAGTTACTTATGCAAACAAAGTGGAAAGTAAGTAGAGCCCTTATTTGAATTTTACATACCTATTCTCTACACCTTCATACAGAATCGTTAATGTATCATTCTTCACAGAATATGTCCCCTCTGTCTCGTCTTTGGTTTCATTTTCCACGGTGACTAATTTATTATTGCGAACTCGATAAGTGAATTCTATCTTATTCTGCATTTTATTTTCTCCTAGATACTGAATAAATTTTCCATCTTCTGTAAATTCAAGAATAATCTTTTCGACAGGGTCGCCTGTTCCTGTTTCCTTCAGCAAGCCTTTCCACTTGCCGATGAGCTTAGCATCTTGCTGCATCTGCGAATTACAAGCCATAGGTAAGCACCAGGCTAAAATAAGTAATATCTGCTTCATCTTAATTTTATCGTTTTCAAAATCATATATACACCCTACAGCTGATCTCAATCAGGCGTATTTTGGGCTCTTTTTATTTACCTTTCCTGCCCATGGTTTACCACCTGATCCGGAGCCTAAGTTTAGCAGTTATTTATTCCTGACCTCCTCTATTCGTTGAGGGGTCGAACGATTGGGCGTTGCTGTCTTCATTGATTTTTTGTGCTGCTGCCATAGAAACAACCAAATCATTCAACATGGAGCTTGCCGCCGTTGGTGAGTTGGGCAACAACACCAAATTGCTCCGGCTATTGGCTCCAATGGCATTCAACGTGTCATAATGTTGAGTAACCACGATTAGAGCAGAGGCTTCCTGAGCGTTGATATTAGCAGCATTCAGCATTTTTACCGATTCCTCCAATCCTTTGGCAATCTCTCTCCGTTGGTCTGCTATCCCCTGCCCCTGAAGTTTTTTGGATTCTGCCTCGGCCTTCGCCACAGCAACAATTCGTATTCTTTGCGCTTCAGATTCATACTCCGCAGCCGTTTTTTCACGTTCTGCAGCGTTAATCCTGTTCATGGCGTGTTTTACCTGTTCATCGGGATCAATATCTGTCACTAAAGCTTTGATAATATTATAACCATAACTTTGCATGGCCTCCTGTAATTCACTTTTTACAGCGTTTGCAATATCATCTTTTCGTACAAAGACATCATCTAATTTTGTTTTCGGGACTTCCGCACGCACAACATCAAAAACATAAGATGTAATCTGGTTTTCAGGATTTTCCAGCCGATAATAGGCGTCTTTTACATTTTCTCTGATTACTTGATACTGAACAGAAACTTTTATCTTTATGAAAACATTATCCAACGTTTTGGTATCGATGATGACGTCCAATTGCTGTATTCTGAGATTCAGACGTTTGGCAATCTGATCCAAAAAAGGAATTTTCAAATGCAAACCGGCGTGGCTTACTTTCAAAAACTTGCCTAATCGTTCGACCACAGCTGCAGTTTCTTGTTTTACCGTAAAAAAAGATGCAAATAATGTGACAAGTCCAAAAAAGACCAAAACTCCTAAAAATATCATAACTTAAATTTTATTGATGATACACAAATTTACGTCTTTACATCGTCATTACTATAGTAATTCCCATATTTTTCAGCAAGAATCGATCGCTCAACTACTTTCCATTTGGGATATAAACAGTAAATCTTTTATTGACTTAATCAAAATTGGGAAACAGGAAGAATTATTGGTATCACTACCGATTAAGAATTCAAAAAAGTTTTTGGCAAAGAGGCTTTAACAGCCACTAACAGTTATAACTTCATGGATAGTGCCAAAAGTAATACTTAATATGTAGTGGAATAGCCATATTCTTTCATTGATGAAAAGTATCGAGAATTCAACAGAGAAGCATGGCGGAATTAGCGTCCGGTTCAACTTAAGGAAGCCAGGGACTGATTTAAGGGTCATAAGATTAGACCCAAATTATCAGTTAAATGATTTACGAAATTCCCTAGGAGAAATATTGGTCTTGGCTTTAAACAGTTTATTGAATGACTGTGAATGTTCAAAGCCCAGTTCATAAGCGATCTCACCTATGGTAAGGTCAGTTGTGGAAAGCCGCTCTTTAGCTTTTTCGATCACTTTCTCGTGGATGATCTGCTGGGTGGTTTGTCCTGTCACCGACTTGAGCAGCCCCCGCATATATTGTGTTGACATGTTTAGTTTCTCAGATAGCAGCCGTACCGTGGGCAATCCATTCTCCATAGTCAGTTTTCCTTCAAAATACTCATTAAGAAAGATCTCCAGCTTTTCCAAAAACTGATGGCTAGCTTTTTTACGCGTGATAAACTGACGTTGATAGAAACGCTGGGAATAATTAAATAGAGTCTCCAATTGAGAAATGATAATATTTTGGCTGAACGGGTCAATATTGCTCTGATATTCCTGCTTGATATTTTCGATGATATGCAGTATTTTTATTTCCTCTTCTTCTGATAGGAATAGCGCTTCATTAACCGAATAATCAAAAAATTCATATCTTTTGATCGAAGTGGAAAGCGATGTGTTCCAAAGAAAGTCCGGATGGATCATTAACATCCATCCGGAAGGATTCTTTCCTTGTTCTTCACGTATAACACTTAATACCTGATGTGGTGCCATAAAAAACATCACACCTTCGTCAAAATCATAATCTTTCTGCCCATACCTGTACTTGTGGTCCATATTCCGTTTTACCGAAATCATATAAAAATCAAACAACAGACTTTGTTTTCCTACCTTAGTGTGCTCGGTCATATCGTCAAAATTGATCACGCTAATCAGTGGGTGCTTCGGTGCCGGCAATCCACGCAGCTTATGAAATTCGGAAATGGTCTTCAACCTTATCGGTTTGTTATCTGACATGATTTTACGAATTTTAATTTATACAAGTACAAAAATACAAATTATTGATGCTCAGAAAAGTAATACGAACCTTTTAAATCTTCCAGTAAAGTTGGATGAACCGGGTTCCAGCCCAACGCTTTCCTCGTCTGCACACTGGAGCTTAGATTGTCCAGCTTTGCAAAATGTGTAAACCAGGAGAAGTGCTGTTCAGCATCTTGAGGGCTTAAGGAAGCTAAAGGTATACGGAGACGTTCAGCAAGTTCGGCGGCCACCTTTTTAAGCTGAATGCCCTCTTCAGCCACAGCATGATATCTGGTTCCTTTTTCAAAAGATTTTTCTAGCGCCAAACGGTAAAGCTTTGCGGCATCCAAACGGTGAACAGCCGGCCAGTGGTTAATTCCATCGTTGATGACGGCTGACACCCCCTTTTCCTTTGCTATTTTGATAAACAATGGAACAAAACCTATCTTATCGCCTTCACCATGTACAGCAGGAGATAATCTAATAACCGCAACATTTACGCCTCTAGCAACTTGATCGTCCGCTGCATTTTCGGTAGCAATCCTTGGATGTGGATGATTTACGCTGCGGTCTTTCTCCGTAGTAATTCCATCTTTTGAAAACAATGCAGTACCAGAAGTGATAAGAAAAGGCTTTTCGGTGCCAATCAGAGCATCTCCAATTGCTCGGATTACTTCAACATCTAACATACACATCTCATTAAAACGCCCAAAATCGTGGACAAAACCCAGATGGATAACAGCATCGGAGAGTCTGGCTCCTGACTTTAAGCTTTCAAAATCTGTCAGGTCGCCACGGTGGGCTCTCGCTCCTACCTCAACCAATTTCTTTACTGATTCTTCTGATCTTGCCAGTCCCAGAACCTCGTGTCCGGCTTCCAATAATTCCTGCACCACAGCTGTTCCTACGAAACCTGTAGCACCTGTAACAAATACTTTCATGTCGAGTTTTATTTATGAAGCAAAGTTCTGGCTTGACGAGCTGATAAATGTAGCCAGAAATGAATTTGTTGTAGCCGAAACTGAAATGAGGTAATCACGGAACTAGCTGATCAATATTCCAAGATGATCCCGGTAAAATAAAATCTATTGGACTATACTATTTGAATAATAACGGCATGGCAAATTACGTTGATGGCTAAACCTCAAAAAAACTGTTCCAGTTCATTTCTGTGGTCCTCACCCCATCTCGCCGTTACCTCAATGACGGGTATAAGGCTTTCACCTAACTGGGTAAGTTCATATTCTACTTTTTGCGGAAGCTCGTCGTAAACCTTTTTGCTAATTAACTTATGTTCTATCAATTGATTGAGCTGTACATCCAGTACTCGTCTTGAAGCACCGACGATTTTCCGCTGAAGTTCACCGGGACGTCTAATCCCTGAATGTATTGCCCAGAGTAGATTTATTTTCCACTTTCCCTGAACCACCAGTAGGAAAAGATGTAAACCACAATCTAAATTAACTGGAAGCTTTTTTTCGTACATAGCTGATACATATTAACAAGCTTTAACTTGTGTATAGATAAATTTATCCGTAATTGATATAGCCAATTTTGGCCATTAACTTTGTTGCAAAGTAAATATAAAAATATGAAATACAAGTTATTTGGATCAGAAACGGGACTCTATGCAAGTGAAATAATATTGGGTGCCGCCAATTTTGGAACAAGAAAAGGCTATGGAGCAGATCCGCAGGAATCAGAAAAAATATTAAAAGCTTACGCAAAAGCCGGCGGTAATTTTATTGATATATCAGATGTTTATCAATTCGGAGAGGCAGAAGAAATAGTCGGCAGCTTCATAAAGGGACAGCGAACGAATTTTATTATCTGTTCAAAATATACCCGAAGCAGCGAACCCAAACCTGCCATCAGCAATTTTGGAAATAACCGCAAATCCATGCGCCAGGCTGTTGAACAGAGCCTGAAAAGGTTGAAGACAGACTACATTGATATTTATATGCCTCATTACGATGACGGAGTGACTCCTTTGGAAGAAATAGCCATGGGGCTACAGGACCTGATCAGAGAAGGAAAAATATTGTATGCAGGTCTGACGAATTTTCCAGCATGGAAAGCAGCGGCTATCACAGCTTCAACAAAACTTACTGCATTACAAATTGAGTATAATTTATTGCAGCGTACAGCAGACCGGGAACTGATCCCGATGGCAAAGGAATTTGGTCTTGGCGTGATGATGTATTCTCCGCTGGCTGGCGGACTGCTAACCGCTAAATATAGAAACGGAGAAGCGGGGCGCATCACGCATACGACTGCTGCTAACTATACAGAAGACGAAAAAACCAAACTTATTATTAATGTACTGTTATCAATTGCGAAAAGATACAATGCTACTCCTGGGCAAATTGCGTTTGCGTGGAATCTATCAAAGGAGGGGTTCCCACTACTGGGAACCCGAAATATCAATCAATTTGAGCAAAATATTAAAACTGCTGAAATCAATCTGACAACTGATGAATTGAGCGAACTAGATGCAGTAAGCGCAATTAGCCTAGGATATCCGCACGATCTCCTGAACACTGTGAGAGGTTGATTTAAGAGCTTGAACGGATCGTAAAAATATCTCCATTGTCCAGTTCATAAACGCTACCGTTTGATTCTATTCCAACAATATAACTATGGGACACAAATACTTTTGGCCACCAAAAGAAGGTCATCCCGATCTCTTCTTTCTTATTCTTTCTTTTGTTGATCTCTCAAAATCAATTACTCAACCCCCTTAAATGACATAATAACTCCAGAATATTTATCGTGGCCTTCACCAATATATGATAAATCTATGCCTGTTAAGTTTTTATTGCTGGCAGCTTCTTTAAACAAAGGATAATTCATTTTTTCGATTTGGTCATTCCAGTCTGCATCGGATATGGGCTTAATGGATTCTAAATCTTTCATTTCAAACATAGCGCGATCTGACATTTTTTTAGAACGTTGTACAAAAATAGTATCGCCTTCTATTTTTATAATTTTGACCCAACCAGCTGGCAATCCTTGGATGTTATTTCCTTCTGCATCAGTAAAAAAACTGGCGCCGTAAAGTTGTCCTGTTTGCAATTGTTGTGCTGCTTTAACAAGATTTTCTTTTTCGTTGCGGTATTTTTTTCCATCTGAATTGAGTTTAATACCGTAGACGATAGATCCAACAATTGCTATTGAAGCAATAATCAAATATCCCTTCCAGAGTTTGAAATATGGAATTTTTAGTGTCTTCTTAAATGCTTTTACCTCTTCTTTTATTTCAGGTGAATAGTTTCTAGCGTGAATAACCTGTCCTTGCTGATTCACTAACCGAGACATTTTTACTAGGCCACCTCCGACTGGAAACCCTAAAAATTTGGTCGCAGGTGTAATGATATGAAGATTGAAACGCTGCGGTTTCGGGTCATTTTTTAAAGTCGCAATGATATCTTTGCTTCCTAAAACATATTCGTAACGCGTATAAATGAAAAGCATAAATTGAAGAAATTATAAATTTTAAAGCGACAAACTTATGATTTTTTTTCACATGTAACAATCCTGTGCCAATTAACTACCTAATAAAGAATCAAATAAATTTAATTGTCACCTAACTGATTTAAGCATCATACTGTCTTTCAAAAATATACTTAATACCAACAGAAAAACGAGCCACTACGAGGATTGATATTCGATCGTATAGTTACCTCCAATTCATTGTGCATATCATCCAGTTCATGAAGCTTTTCGGCAGCAGAACACGCAGAAAAGATGGGGTGGCTATTTATCAAGATATAAGAATTTTGTACATTTGAGCTTAGTCAGTTCATAAGTTTGATTATGCAGATACTTCCCCCTAAGATTTTATTTCCTTACATCAAACACTATCTTTTTTTAGAAAGTAGCGTTGATCAACATAAAAAACTACGTTTATTTTCAGACGGCAATACTGGGATGGTATTTCTTTTAGATCAAGGTTTTCTTTCCGTGAATCAAAGCCAACATCTACCCCATTCATTTTTATATGGCCAGATAAGTCATTTTCGAGACCTAGCTCTCAACAAGCAAACTTCCTTTATTATTATTGTATTCCAGCCCGATGGCCTTCATAAGCTACTTGGGATTTCGGCTCATGAATTAAAAGACCAGATTGTTCTTACTCAAGATGTGTTTGGAAAACCAGCTGTAACTTTATATGAAAACCTTGGTTATTTAAAAAAGACAGATGAGAAAGTCCACGCGTTAAATACATTTTTTTATAATTTGGTCGTTCAAAACAAAAGCTCAAGCCAGCAGGTACTTCCTGCTGTTTTACAATACATAAACCGTCAAAAAGGGTTGGTAACTGTTGAGCAGATGGCCAATTATAGTGGTTATACAGAACGGCATATGGAAAGAATATTTTCCCAACAGGTTGGAATGAGTCCAAAAAAATTTGTTAATATCATACAGCTTCACTCCTTTTTGAAATTGCTTCGCAATAAACCAGCTGAAAAGGATTTGACTTCAATCTGTTATGAAGGTGGATATTTCGATCAGTCTCATCTCATTAGAGCCTTTAAAAAATATACGGGTATAACACCTTCTGAATATTTGAACAACACAACAAAACTGGCCATAAATTTTATGGAATTTAAAGATAGGCCTGAGCCTATGTCGGGTTTGTACAATTTTATTTAAAGCCCGCCAAATAACTTTGTCTATATATAATTCACAGTACTATGGACAAATTAAAAATTGCAACTGCACAATTTGAGCATAAAAGTGCGGACAAAGCTTATAACCTGGCTATTATTGAACAACTTGCAAGGGAGGCTGCGAGTCAGGGAGCCGAAGTAATTGCCTTTCACGAATGCTCGGTCACCGGTTATACCTTTGCAAGAAATTTGGATAAGCAGCAGATGCTGGCTATTGCCGAACTCGTTCCTGATGGCGATAGTACCCAAAAACTGATCGCAATAGCAGCTAAATATAACATTATCATTTTTGCCGGATTGTTTGAAAAGGATGAAAATGACAATTTATTTAAACCTTATATCTGTGTTGACAAAAATGGTCTTATCGCGAAACATCGCAAGTTACATCCCTTTATTAATCCGCATTTGAACCCAGGTCAAAAGTATACGGTTTTTGAAATTAAGGGTTGGAAATGCGGTATTTTGATTTGTTATGACAACAATGTCATTGAAAATGTGCGAGCAACAAAATTGTTGGGTGCCGATATTATCTTTATGCCCCACGTCACCATGTGTACACCTTCATCCAGACCCGGAGCAGGTTTTGTTGATCCCCAGCTCTGGCTAAACCGAGAAAACGATCCAACCAATTTGCGCTTAGAATTTGACGGAATGAAAGGACGAAGCTGGCTAATGAAATGGCTGCCGGCACGCGCTTATGACAATGCCGTATATGTAGTCTTCTCAAACCCTATTGGTATGGATGATGATCAGTTAAAAAATGGCTGTTCCATGGTTTTAGATCCATTCGGGGATATTTTGGCCGAATGCCGAACATTTGAAAATAGTTTTGTCACAGCAACAATAACACCCGAGAAATTGATACAAGCAGGTGGACATCGCTATATCAATGCCAGACGACCTGATCTCTATCGAGATATTATTGGCAGGCAACATGAATCAACCCAAAAAGTCATTTGGTTAAATTCAGACAAAAGCTGATTTCCAATCAATAATTTTAATACAAATCCCAACCCTTAATTATGCGTTGGGATTGCTGTAAATTTTAGTCAGATTCGTAAATTTTGCATTGCATAACATTTCTTGCCATAAGAAAACTCTGATGGCAAGAAATGTCTCTAATTTGCTTCTGTCAATAATATGGGCGACTGACCTTTTGAAGATCGCTCCTAGATACCGTTAGTAATGTTCTAAAAATGTGGATTATGAAAAGACTTATTGTTCAGGAATTTATATCTGTAGATGGTTTTTATGCCGATAGACAAAAAACCACAGTTTTTTTTGATGGCACCTATAATATGGTCGGAGATGAATTAATACCTTATCAGGAGAAACTTATAGAAAGTATTGATTTTATTCTTCTTGGCAAGGAAACATACAAAATGTTTACGAACTATTGGCCAGATGCTGGCGGCGAGAATAGCAAGGTTGCCTCCGCTATGAACAGGATTCCAAAAATAGTTTTTTCCAGCTCATTAAAAGAAGTACATTGGGGTAACTGCGAAAATATTTCCCTGGTTGCAGAAGACGCCGTCAACTTCGTTAAATCTTTTAAGCTGAACGAAGAAAAAAACATAATTATATGGGGCAGTATTTCACTTGTAAAGTCACTATTAAGTGCCGGTCTCATTGATGAAATTCAGCTGGTGATTGTTCCTGTGTCTATTCGAAAAGGGGATTCTCTTTTCCCGGAAGATTTTAATCTTTTCCATTTAGAACTAGCTGATCATAAAGTATTATCAAATGGCGTGGTATTATTAAAGTATAACCCACTCAAAAAGTAGTCATCCTATATAATTTTGCAGATTAAAAACCAGCTAGAAGTTTTAAGACAAGACAAGTAAGGACAGGAACTATTACCAATTGCATTAAACAACTGTATGCAGATAGAATAATTTTCGAAATTATTAGATCATTCAGGTATTGATATCACTACAGAATATATGATCAAGTCACATCGAATAAAAATCCGTAAAGCTCACCGTGTTTATTTATTTTTGTTTGCTGAATTTTATTTGTTGATATCAATCTAAAAAGTGTAATGGAAGAGAAATTAAATAAAGAAGAAAAACGCAGTGTAGAAATTACCAAGCAATATTTCGACTTTTTAGACAAACACATTGATGACGTGATTAATGGTAACGCATCAGAATTTATGGAGTTGAACCAGATAGCTCGTGAGCTTGCTGTATCACATAATCATCTTACAGATACCATTCACAAAGAAAAAGGTAATCACCCTTGTCATTTTTATGATGCTAAAATTATAGACAAAGCAAAAGAACTATTGGCCAATAGCGATGTTTCTATCGCTAAAATTGCGATGACATTAACATACGATGCTTCAAATTTTTCCAAGTTTTTTAAAAAATGGACAAGTGAAACACCAGGTAGTTTTAGAAAGAGAATAAAGAAAAAGTAAAAGTTCCGTAAAGTTCACCATAATATACCTATTTGCATTTCAGAACTTTGTTGAAACAAAAAAATTAAATTATGGCAAGAAACGATGTAAACGGAAAAGTAGTATTAATTGCAGGTGGTGCAAAAAACTTAGGTGGCTTATTGAGCCGTGATTTTGCAGCTAAAGGGGCAAAATTAGTTATTCATTATAACAGCGAGAGTACAAAAACCGATGCTGAAAAAACATTGGTAGATGTGCAAGCTGCAGGAGCCGAAGCCATTTTGGTGCAAGGTGACCTTACCGATGTAACAAACATAACCAAGCTGTTTGATGAAGCTTTGGCAAAATTCGGAGGAATTGATATTGCTATCAATACCGTTGGAAAGGTTTTGAAAAAACCTTTTGTAGATACTACAGAAGAAGAATACGACAGTATGAGTGAGATCAATTCGAAAGTAGCTTATTTCTTTATTCAGGAAGCAGGTAAAAAACTGAATGATAACGGGAAAATTTGTACTATAGTAACTTCATTGTTGGCAGCATACACAGGTTTTTATTCTACCTATGAAGGAATGAAAGCGCCTGTAGAACATTTTACCAGGGCAGCTTCCAAAGAATTTGGAGATCGTGGAATTTCTGTAACTGCGGTTGCTCCCGGACCAATGGATACTCCGTTTTTCTATGGGCAAGAAAGCGAAGAAGCGGTTGCTTATCACAAATCGGCTTCAGCATTAGGTGGTTTAACAGATATTAAAGATATTGCACCGTTAGTAGAGTTTTTAGTAACCGATGGTTGGTGGATTACAGGTCAAACCATTTTTGCAAATGGTGGCTATACGACAAGATAGTAATCCTAAAACAATGACAAAGGCAAATTGTTTGTACTGTTAATTAACGATGCTCAATCAGAAAATATGGATTTATCAAAAATTACAAACGAAAAAGTTAAACAGGCTTTGGAAATGTGGCAAGATGGAGATAGCAAAACATTTATATCTTTCTTCATTGCTAATCCCAAGTTGACTGATGATGGCAGTTCTCGTGATTTTTCAAATTTCGTAAAAGAGGCTTGCGGACACGAACGTTTTACAAGCATTGATAAGGTTGAAAATAATGGGTTGGATATCTATGGAAATTTTCATACAGAAAGCTGGGGCGATTTCAAAACCTACTTTAAATTTCATCAAAATACAGAAGGAAAATTTGAACGATTGGATATTGGACAGGCAATTTATTAATGGATAAATATACGAAATTATTACAATCATTTTCACAATTCTCAGCCCAATCTGTACCACAGTATTGGGCTGATTTGGGTTGTGGCAGTGGTGTTTTTACAGAAGCTTTGGCAAACATGTTGCCTTCGCAAAGCAGTATTATTGGTATCGACAAAACACTGTATACGCTTAATGAGAAAATGGGCAATCAAATCAACGTGATTTTCAAAAAAGCCGATTTTGTTTCGGATGATTTACCAATTACAACTTTAGACGGCATACTTATGGCAAACACCTTACATTTCGTAAAGGATAAAGGAAATCTTATCACTAAACTAGAAAAGTATTTTGCATCTACACCACGATTTATAATAGTTGAATATGAACAAAGCATTGCTAACCGATGGGTACCCAATCCGATAGCCTTTTTAGAATTAAAGAGATTATTTATTAAATTAGGTTATAACAATATTACAAAAATGGCTGAACTAAAATCTGCTTATGGGGGAATGATGTATGCCTGCTTTTGTGAAAAAACACCGTTTTAATCCCATGACATAGTTCGAGTTACACTCCCAAATGAGATAATACCAATTGGAGCAGTAAAGCAAAGGCATTAATATACTAGGCTACCGTCATGACTTTTGTACGTTCGGTCTTTTTTATCGGTTACGTATCAAGTCCCGCCTGCTTTGGAATTGTCAATGCCAGTCCAAAGCCAAACAAAATAGTTCAGCGTATTAGGGTATTTTTCACTTAGAACTTCCGCTTGGTTTACCAGTATGATCTTGTTGCCTTCGCTTTAGCCTATAAAGTCCGAGCAGTAAACGATCATAACAAAGCGCAATCAGCAAAGCGGTTACAGGCAACAGTAAGGTCTTTCTCCCCAGCCAACCGTATATAAATGCACCTATAATACCACCAAAGAAAAAGCCTCCAATGATGATAATTTTAAGGAGAATGCCTCGTCGTAAACGCTTGCGTTCATTTGTTTTCTTATAGAAAATTACCTGCGACAATTCAATTCCTAAATCCGTAAACAAGCCAGTTAAATGTGTTGTGCGAACGACGGAGCCAGATATCTTTGTTACTAGCGCATTTTGCAATCCCATAGCGAGCAAAAGCGTGCAGGACAGCCAGACAGAACTATTGGCACCGGGGAAATTAAAAAACGAAACAAATGTAAGCAGCATAATTTCAATACTGATGGGTACACTATATGAAAAATGTGCTCTTCCCCTTGATGTGAGTTCCATTGCCGTGTTGGCGACAAATGCCCCTAACAAAAAGGAAATTACATAGAGTATGCTGAGCAGGGCAAAAAGGTAGTGATTGAGGTAAAGCTCTTCCGAAAAAAAAGCAAAGTGACCTGTAACATTTGTTGTTAGTGTTTTGAAGGAAAGTACTCCTACTATATTTACTACTCCAGCTACAATGGATAATAATGCAGCTAACTGCACATTATGGATATAATTTCGTCCTTTATCACGATGCCTAAACATAATGCTGTTTTCACCTTATATATTTTATGAAACTATCTCTTGCAACTGTATGAGAAACAGGCCCAAATTTACCTTTTTTATTGACGAAATGCAATAAAAGAATGCTCGCATATCTCAATAGCTACGGAGCCAGGACATTGTTCCGGATGTAAAAGCAATGCCATTTGTTAAAAAATAACTGCTCAATACACGATAATTTTATACTTTTGTCTGTCTTCCAACAATAATCTAATTTAGTCAGAAAAAGCGCTATGCAATTTAATTTCAGCTTTAGTACCAGTCCTTTTAAGACCCTGATCGCATTCCACAAGATTATCCCCACTTTGGAAGAGACAGCATTGTCTGAAGTCGATTTTCAGGCTAGTTATGCGCGCTCGTTGCTGGAAGAGATCAAAAAATATCCGGAACTTACCGAAGGTATTGAAAAAGTAGCCGATTTACAACGCTATGAGTCTGTGATTAAGGTTTTGTTGGCGGATCTATTCCCGTATTCATTGACAAAAAACGAAATTAAGGCCATTACGATCCCCTTTCATCTGCACACCTTTAATCATACTGAGCGGTTGGCAAAGATCCTCAGCGATGCCGGCGACCATTACACCTTCAGCTTCCGGGATGTCTCCGAAGACAGCTATTATATATTAAATTGTTGCGTCATCATCAGTATGTACTATGGTATTCCCGTTGATGCGATGGATGCGCCCATCTTCCTGGACATCCCCGACAAAAATAATATCATGCACCATTATCGGGTACTGTTCAACGCAGACTTTATGGATATTATTCCCACTGAGCGGGCAGTACCCCTTTCGCAGGAAGATATCATCGAACTGATTGATAATTTTTCGGATATTGCCCTGTGGAAATCCAAATTCCCCGAAAACAGTTGGATCTTGAAAGGTTTTTCGATTATGACCCTCTTTGATGCAACAACTGAAAATGCTGTATCCAGCTTCAAGAGTAACCTGTTGCGCGATGATGCCAAAGTGCAATTGGATGAAATTCAGGAAATATTCCGGTCTATCTACAAAATAGCTGACCTGCGCATTGGATTGACCTCTTTTGAAAAAGTACGGGAAGAGTACAATCTTCGGATTGTAGAAAAACAGCTATACAGCCACCTGTTATATGATTCGACCATAGCTGAATGCCAAGAAATGCTGTGCAATGAAACCCTAGAAAGCATGCTGACTAAGGAAGAACTGTTGGTGGTACCTGATATCGATAAGTTATCCGTTGCAGACCCCAAAAAATCATTCTTTATCAACAAGCTCAAACAGCAGCAGGTGAAGAGTTTTATATTTGCCCCACTTATCCAGGAGGACAAGGTTCTAGGTATCCTGGAAATGTCTTCGTCCAAAATCCGTGCGCTGAATTCGGTCAATGCCAATAAGCTCAACTTCATCTTACCCTTTATCAAAGACAAGGTCTCTAAAGCATTTTCCGAAACCGAAAACCAGATTGAGGCAGTTATCCAAAGAGAATATACCTCTATTCATCCGAGTGTCAAATGGCGGTTTCAGGAGGAGGCTATACATTATCTCAATAACAGGGCTTTTGGAAAAGATTATAGTCTTCAGGAAATAGTATTTGAAAACGTCTATCCGCTTTATGGGCAGATTGATGTTCAAGGTTCCTCCGAATCCCGGAATCACGCGATAAAGGAGGATTTGATCCATCAGACAACTGATCTTATTGCACTTTTCACCAAGATAAATCAGACGCACAAACTGCCTTTGTTTGAACAAAAAGTCTTTGATCTCCAACGTAATCTTGCGGCACTTAACCTCTCATTGTCAACCGATACCGAACAGACCATGCTGGATCAGATGAATATGGATATGCATCCTATTCTCGAGAATTTTAGAAAAAACAATAAAGATAGCCTGGTTCTTGCTGATATCAATGCCTATTTCGACCGTATAAATCTCGGTATAGGTGGTTTCTACGAGGCCCGTCGTGATTATGACGACTCCATCACTCTGATCAATAAAAAGCTGGTGACTATTCTCGATGAAAAACAACTGGAAGCACAAGAATACTTTCCTCATTATTACGAGCGCTACAAAACAGATGGTATCGAGCATAACATGTACATAGGAGCGTCCATTGCACCGGACAAAAACTTTGAACTCTATTACCTCAAAAATTTACGCTTATGGCAACTGCAGGTCATGTGTGAAATGGAAAGTCAGTTTAGAGTGCTCCAGCCTGAACTACCACATCAGCTGGAGGTTACCTCGCTAATTCTCGTCTTTGCAACTCCGATCTCCATCCGTTTCAAAATGGACGAAAAACAGTTTGATATCGACGGGTCCTACAATGTACGCTATGAGATCGCAAAAAAACGTATCGACAAAGCGAAGATCAAAGGATCAACAGAACGCATTACCCAAAAGGGGAAATTGGTGGTTGTCTATTCGCATCTACACGAAGAGACAGAATACTTGGGTTATATCAATTTACTTCAGCACAAAGGCTTATTGCAGGATGATATCGAGAAATTTGACGTCGAAGATCTACAGGGGCTGATCGGCCTGAAAGCGATCCGGGTGGGATTTAAGGCGTTCTAGCGACGACATTGGCAAAGACATCCAGCAAAGACGGCTATGATAACATCCCCGCTCCCCGGAGCGCAATAGTGTGTCCATATACGTTGGCCCAATGTAAATTCGCCAGATTATTCCCCGTAAAAAACTAACTGACTGCGCTCACTTTCTATACTATTGCTGTCGACTGAGGTGACAAAATAGTAATACATATTATCTTTTTTAATCTCCGCATCCAGATATTCAAATTGACTTCCTGGTATTGTCTTCACCAATTCCGGATCAGCTTTGCCGGCACTCCGGTAGATATTGTAAGCCTTCATCGCTGTTGCACTTCGATCCCACTGAATAAGCAACTTGGAATCATCGACCATATATAACCGAATTTTTAAAGGAGCTAAGGGCTTATCAACTACTTTTTCAACCTGGATCGCACTACTCAGCGCACTTGTTCTGGCCGAATCAATCACCACTTGTATCGCATAATCATAAGAACCGGCTTGGCTTAAAGTATCCACAAATTCATTGGTTTCCACCTTTGCAAATACGCTTGTGGGGAATGAAATTTCGTCTTTTGACTTCCGATAGACCTGATAATAATTGACGCCGTTTAAGATTTTTTCCATATCGTACCAAGTGATGGAAACCCTTTCCCTGTCCAACCAGAGATAACGCAATTGTCTTGGGGCGGCGATCTCCATTTTAGCTCCTTTGGGGATGGACAGTTTTACGACTTCAGACAAGGGGCTCAGTGATTGCGTATGCGAGACGGCCGCAATCGCATAGTAGCTGATCACATCGCCGATCGTGGCCGAGCTATCTTGATAGTGATAAGATTGTTGCTCCGCATGATAGGGAATAAAATTGCTGATTTGGCTCAGTTTTCCGTTTGCATCAAAACTTCGGTAAATATAAAAGCCGGCCACATTAATACTGTCCATATGCTGCCAGTCCAGCGCTGGCAAATTTTCCTGCATATAGGCATGAACACGGGTCGGCGGCAAGATATTGACGATGCCTGTCGCAATCCCCGAAACCCGTGCCGTCGGAAAGGAAACACCAGATTCGCCCTGCATGACCAATTGATAATAATAACTTTTTCCAGCGCGAACGGACTGGTCAATATAGCTTGTATCTGTCACAGGAACAGTAGCCAGCAGTTGATAGTTTGTATCGTAATTATCGCTCCGGTACAAGAGAATATTCTGTAAGGCATAGCGTTGCTCCAGAGGCTCCCAATAGATCTTAATCCCACCATCGATCGCTGCCGTTCGGACATTGAACCCTCTATTGATGTTTCGGAAGCCACCGACCTGCAAACTAACGGTATCCGAACTTGTGCCCAGATTGCCAAAAAGATCCTTGCCGATCAGACAATACTCATATCGCACAGATTGCAATGCAGTCGTATCCTGCAGGTAGTAAATAATCGAATCATTTTGGCTATTGCCACTGATACCCCGCGTGCTGTACACCGGTCTAAACTCAGAACCCGAGCCCCGCACTCGCCTATACACGTCAAACAGTGGTGCGGCCTGGCCAATTGCAGATCTAAAACGGAGAATCGGAAACGCCTCACCTGGATCAACCTCAATACTTTTGATCGCTGAGAAATCCACTTTGGGTAGACGATAGGTCATATTGGCATTATATTCACTGCCATCTACAGCGACAATTTTATAACTATAATCTTTACCCAATACTGCAGTGGTATCGATAAGTCCCAGACCAAATCCGATTCGGATCTGGGGAATTTGCAAGCTCAGGTATTGCTGTTGTTTCAGGGGATCCTCCCAGGCTTGCCATAAACTTTGCGCCAAACTATCGGATAGGCTCCCCGATTCTGGAAAAATAAACAGCAGCTCTTTTATCCGTTGCTGTACAGAGGCTATGGATTGGAGGGCGACAATGTGCCTGATCAGCGCAAACTCGTCCTCCCCGGATCCTTTACGGAGCACAACATAGCCCTTCTTGGCCATTTCCAGGTCATTGACATCAATATAAATTCCCTTTGGTGTGCCAATCATTGTCACTTTTGCCTGCTGCGGATACAGCGGAATGCTTAAAAGCAATAACCAAAGAAGCCATACAATACGTTTCATAATTCCGTTTTCTAGTAATCGAAGTCCGGATCTTTGCTACAAGATCCACTATTTCTGGTAAATTCAAATTCAACACCTTTATTGCAACTGGAGCCAGCACACAGGGTCAGTTTGCCCATGACACCGATGTTGACGCTTTCATCCACAAAGGCACACCAGACTCGCGCTCCAATATTGGCCGAGAAACAGCCCATGACTTGAAAGCTCGGATTTCCACCAGTATTGGCAAATTTAGCCTTTACGCCCACCTCCGCATCCACCGAGCCGCTCACGCCACAGACACCGCCCAAGACAGCCATTCTCGCGTAAGCATGAGCAAATAGCATCGCTCCGACTCCGATCTCCTGATTTGCCTTGTTAAAGCTGCCATAGATCCGCGCATCAAAGCCTGCACCAAAACCCACCTCAAAATCGGCTACAACAAAATTGACCGCAAAATGCGTCTCTGGAATAATGTCCTTCCTTCCAGTGAATAAAAATCCATGGAAGCCATTTTCCTTAAATATACGCGGCAGTTTTTTGACGTAAGACTGGCTCGTAAACTTCGCTTCCATCTGTGGCGTGACTACATTATGATCTCCAATGCCAATGCCCACAGCCAAGGGGAAGATCAGCGGTACCGGCGCCAGGACATCTGCACCGGCAAAGAAATACCAGCCTTCTTTTTCAAAGAGCATTTCAAGTTCTACCTTGCTCAGGATAACAGCTCCTGCCACCAATCTTGGCATGCTCAGTGCCCCAAACATACGTCCGGTTTTAAAGTCATAATCAAATTTGGCTCCTGAGAAACCACCGCCATTCTGTGCCATACCATCAGCCAGATTATCAACGGGTAATTCCTCTTGAATTGCTTTAACAGCCTGCATGGCAACCTGTTTGGTTTTCTGCTTGGCCACATCGACAATATCTATACCTAAAGCGCCACGCAAAACCCCATTAAGCTGCAGAAATCCGCCAATAGGATTACCATCGATCATAGAATTGACAGTATTCATACCAGCACCTGCCAGTCGCATTTTAGCAGCGATCTGATCGTAATATTGTTTTCCGTCTTCACCCAGCTTCATCAGCTCGTTGTAGGTGTTGTTGGCACTCTTGAGTTGATTCTCAATAAATTCCCGGCTTTCACGCACATTTTCATCCTGCATGACTTCATCCAGGAGCTGTGCAGCATATTCCTCTCCCTGTTTCCGATACGCTCCAATTACGATTTCCGCTTGCTTCTTGGCCTCGTCCGCTGCCTGTGAAGCAACCTGTTCTGCGAAAACTTTTGCATCCCCAGCGACTCCGCCAGTGTTTCCGGTTCCTTGAACTGAAGATGTGACCATGCTGATGAGATTCGCTTTGATGCCGATATCCGTTCCCGGCATCTGTATCATCCCCGCAATCCCTAATCCACGACCACCAAACAGCTGTCCTCCTGCTGCCGCAACAGTTTTAAAGCGCGTTCCTCCATCGCCGGTAAAAGAGAAGCTCAATGGCGCAATGGATAATTGAGGTGTACCGGATTCGCCTGCTGTATAACTAATGGTGCCATTGATATTGTCCAACAACTTGGGCAAGTGCAAGTTGACAGTACCATTCATCGTAAGTCCATCCGGTCTACTGAAGAAGGAACCTGGAGTAAAGGATAATTGACTTTGCAAAGTAATCGCTTTGGCAGATTGACTAAAGCCAAAGACTTCCTCATCATTACTCAATACCGCCATATATCCAATTTGAATGCGATCCCCCCGATGCGTCATTCCTGGAAGTTTTTCCAAAAATGCAGCTTCCCCGTTGTCATTACGTAGGGTAAATTTAAAATGCCCTTTTCCGGGAATATTGCCTACGTCCGCGTCATAGGAGAATACAAGTTCTGTACCCGGATTGAGGTGCAGCGGTATATTCGCCTTGCCACCCACAGTCAATTGCTGTGAGATATTATCGCTTTTGTCAAAAATAAGCTCGCCTGGGATTATGCTCATTTTCCGCATATTCAGGTCCGCCTTATTGGTAAATATCTTACCATCATTCAGCACGATGCCACCAGAGTTAGGGGCCAACACCCATGACTTGCTTTGCACCTTCCATTTTTCCAGCTGAAATTCCAGAGGCTCTTGACTCCGCACCGGTAACAGCATATCTTTGGTAATAATGGCCTGTCCCGCATTTATACGCAAAGGAATATTGCCCTGTATCGTCGTTTTCAAAGTAAGGAAAAGATGAATGCTATCATTTTGCATATAGGATTCCCTAGCTCCCTGGATGCCACTTTCGCCTTCAAAACCCAGATACTTGAACTCGATCGCCCTACCCAGGTCTTTGCTGATCGCATACCGCCGTCCTTTGATATTTGTAGTTGATTTGAAGACCTCAATATTCATTTTAGATGCACTTTCCGCAGCATAATTACCCAGGTAAAAATCCTGATTGCTAATTGTCATATAACTGCTAGGAAAATTGAACGAGTTGTCGATAATGCGAACTTTCCCCATGATCGAACCTGTCGTATCATTTTCACCACGTCGTAGGCGGATAAATTGGTCGGTACCCAGTAGTTGTGCTTTGAATGACGAAAATGCAGCCACCCGGATATTTTTTTCCAACAGGTCAATGCTTTCTGCTACCGGCACCGCTTTCGCTATCTGGCGATTATTGACAAAGCCTGATTTCTTAAGGACGATATTTTTAAACGTTAGGTTCGGCTCCTGACCGGCAAACTTATCGCCTCTGAAGTCCGAGTTTAACGGCAGGTCGACCAGGTTACCAGAAACGAGATATCCCCCATCGTTCTGTTGCTCCAACTTATTGATTCGAACGTTAAATCCATATAACTGACTGATGTCAATATCGCGGAGTTCATCTATTTGAAAATCCAGCTGTTGCTCCTTGCTATCTTTTGGAATGCTGATCGATTTGCTCTCGCCAACAAAAGTGCGGCTTTGCGCATGGTAACTGGCCGTCACCTTGATTTTCAGCGAATTACCTGTTATCGATCGACTTACCGATTTTAGCTGCGGAACCAACATGGAATAATTACCATTAACATCGGTCTCGGTCTCACTTTCGGAGTTCGCACCTGCCCCCTGTTCCAGATAGACACGTGCTCCTTGAAGCGCCGTTCCATCTGCTGCTAAGCTGACTTTACCGTGGAGAAGATTGGCCCGCTCCACTTCGACGACCACTGTACGAAGGACCTGATCATCTTCACTATTGACATTGTTGAGACTGGTAGGCATAAAAGCAATGGTCCCCTGTGGACCGATTCCACCAAGTTCATCTGGATTATTGTCCTTGCCCTTAGCGCTATATTTTGCAATGTCATTGGTTACAAATACGTTGAAATTAGTCTTCGAATTATTGACAAATTCAAACCGCGCCTCGCCCTGGATATTCGTTCGTTTGAAATCATCACCGGCACCTTCAATAAACACCTTGGCATTAGTCACCCGCGCACCATCGCTGGTCTTGACGACAATGTTGATGCGGTGTTTTCTGCGGGTCAGCTTGAAATCCCCTAGATCCGTATGAGGTTCCTGAGCGAATACAGCCACAGTTCTCGGCATATAAGCAGGATCATAAGGCAAGATCATGATGGAGTCAGGTCGCGTTGGAAGGTCTATTTCAAAACGCTGATATGGCATAACCAATTGTGGCCCAACAGAACCAAGAGACTGAATTTCTTTGCTGACATCCGGAGCGATCAGTGTATTGCCGCCCTTTGCTGTTCCCGAGTAAACAAAATTGACCCGGTTTCCAAATTTTGATTTGGACTGTGTGGCCGCTGCCACAATTCCGGCATTCAGATCTGCCTTACTTGTGATAAATAGCGTGGTGGTGACTTCGCCTTTTCCATTTTGGGATGATTGGATCTTGCTGCCGCTGGTCCCAAACGATATTTCTTTTTTATCGCGTACAGCCTGATTGACCAAGGTTTGAAAATTGTTCAGGGCAAATTGACTTGAGGCCTGATTCAACGTTGCCCCAACGGATTTCCTGCTTGCGGCACCTTCCGTATCCACCCATCTTCCATTCATTTTCAGCTTGACCCTTGCGGTAACAGGAGCGTTATTCTCGGCATCCATGACATAACCATAAGAGCCTCTTCCCAGCGGTTTAATGGCAAAGTTGCGCACAATCTGGCGCCCCGACAATCCTGGCTCAAGAGCGCCGATGTCCACCTGCTGTTTTTCGTATCCCGGCGCATACAGTATTTTGACCAGATTGGCTGTCTGAGTTGAGACCGTTCCTGAATTGATGGTTTCCGGGTTGAAAGATTCGATCCGTTTTTCTAATGTGGGGAATGAATAGTAACCATTATCGTCGGTGCTGGTCACTTCCTCAAAAAGGAAATTATAACGCTGGTTATTATACGATTTTCCATTTAAAATCACGCTTGCTTTGACCTGTACACCCTTAACCCCCAAGGTGGTAAAGTCGTCGGTTACCCGGCCCCGGATCAATGTTGACTTAGGAACCAGCCTGAATTTATAGTTAACCACATCATCCGGGTTAAAATCCTTGTTAAACAAAATCTCAGCCCCGGGTATAAAACCTTCAATACCCTGAGGTCCATCAGCGGCTACCCTACGGTTGGTCCATACATGTGTTTTACCCAGGAAATAGTCCTTATAAAAGGCGACATTATTTTCGCGGCCCCGATCATCTGCTTCCAAAATGTAGCTCAATGTGCCAGCGGCATCCCTGGTAGCCGGGCGAAGCACATCTTTAAACTCAATGTAACCATCATTGTTACTGAGATCACCCTCGCGCATCAGTACATGCTGATAGCGATTATCTAGGGATGGGTTGCTTGAGGCAGCCACAACACCATTATTGAGCGACTGCCCTGAATAGTTGGCGCCGATATTAGCCGTGTAGCTCGTGGCGAGCTGATTGATAGCTATCACCGAGGCTGCCGAAGCCAGTGGCGCCGCAGAGTTATTGTAGCCCGAATTGGGTGTCGCAGTATTGATATTCTTTTTGGTGTTTCTGTCCAGCCCCGGAATACTTGGCATATAACGATGGTCTTTATTGCTCAGGTCAAAATAAAGATTGACTGGCACCTGGGCAAAAGCAGTTGCAGTTTGCGGTTGCTCTGCCCGATCGACACGTTCAACCAACACTCGAATATTTTGGGTTTTTACAAAAGAAGTATAGGATCCTATATCTTTGCTTTCCCAAGGCTGTATCACAATGGCTTCATCTGGCGCGCAATAGTAAGCGACATCAGGCACTAACCGGAAGACTCGTCTAAATTTGCCCTCCCGGCTACTTAACAGGTCTCCATTGCCCCTTGTGAGCGTGCCCTCAACAAATTGTCCGGCCATATCCGCATTTGGAAAATCAAACTCAAAGTTTCCATCTTGATCCGTCATGACCGTTTGTAATACTTTATAGTTGTCCTGTACACTATTGCCGCCACCATAAATGGATGTTCCCTTATCGACGACTTCGGTTTTGGCAAAATTTCCATACCCAAAGCTGGCCAACTGTGTATTCACACTGCTGTAATAGTTTCCTATTGGAGATAATAGCCCTTGTACGCCAGCGGTGGTCGTTGAACTGTTAAGAGTAGATTTCGATTCTACAAAATCATAGGTGACCACCAGTTTTAACGGCATATTTGCATAAGGCTGTTTTGGTAAGCCTGAGCGATTCTTATATGCATATTTTAAATTGCCGGTCAATTTGGTGCGCGGGGCCACAGCTAATTCCTTTTCCAGTGTCAGCAAAGCCTCGTCCGAACGGTCGTTGTACCGATAATCTGCCCATTTGTCCTTGCTGAGGATATTTTTTGTGATTCCATTTCCATAAAGTGAACCGCCTTTGGCTGTATTGCTTCCAAGATTAATTCCCGGCTTAGCCGCCGCGATATTTCCGGGCATGGTGGCCATCGCACTGCCTTGTTTGCTGGATCCTTTGAGGCTGTTTCCGGCCGCAGTTTTTACCTTTGCTGTCGCTACTTCATCTGAATTTAAAGCATTTGTAAAAGACTTTCCATTGCTATAACTGACCATATCTATATTATTCAGCTTAAGATTGTTATTGAGCTGATTTTGGCTGACATGAAGTCCTTCTGCAATCGTACCGTAAGAGACTTCCCGCAATACAGTGCTTCCATCCAGTAAGACAATCTTATAATTATAACTGTCTGAAGGCAAATTTCTGAACAGCGAATTGATGGTCACATATGCTCCATTGCCGTTTTTCTTATCGCTCAATTGTGGAGTTGTACGTTCGGCAATCAAGATCTTATCCCCCTGGATTGCCTCCTCGTAGTCCTTGTCGCTCAAGAGATCACCTTCATAGCGAGGAATTCCATAGCTTGGATTTTCTTTATTCGCCTTTTGCCGATAGATTTTGATCTTGGCATTTTCAACATAATCACCCTTGAGGTTATTGAAGATCTCTCGCACATTGACTTTTAGGCTATATGCATTGGCATCTAATGTGATCTGGTTGACATTTTGTTCGCCACCCGATTTGAAAGAAAACAATTCACTGCTCGCTTTGAAATGCGGATTGAGCACCGCGACTTTATAATACAGGCCTACTTTGCCTTTCATGTTTTCCAGATAGTAACGTATACTGGCAGGCATCACAGCAGTCTGATTCCCTATATTGGCAGACCATTTGTCCTCAGGTATCAGACCACTGCTATCTTGGGACGAAAAGAAACAAGGTATTTCAAAATTTCCATCTTTATCAGTCGTCACATACTGTCCTCCGAAAACATCTTCCTGATTGAAGAAGTTGGCAATATTACCTGTAAGTTCTGTTTTTTGCACCACACCACTGCTATCTTGAGCAACCCGGGCATATACTTTTGAGAGATAAACTTTTTGATTGGCAACCGGGAAAACATGTCCTTTAGGATCATCCTTAAATTGGTAGGCCAATCTTCCTTTGATCATGGTTGTATCGCGGTGTATTTTGGCATCAAAGACAAAATCTACGGGGATACTCTTGCCTTGGTTTTCAAATATTTGTTGCCCTGTGGGATCACTGGCAATGACTTGTACCTGATAGCGTTCTCCTTTTTTAAGGACTGGCATCTTCACAAAATCGTAGAGCAGCTCATTTTTTCCGACGATCTTGGTCGTATACATCGGCCGTGCGGCATCGTTTTGCTTAGTGTATTTATTTGGGGCGGTGGTATAAAAATTAACGGTATACGATGTTGTTGGCGCAGCGTTGACGATGGGGTTCCAGACCACTTTAAACTGTCCTTCGCCCTTAAAAACACTTTGATTTTCCGGACTCACGATCTGGGGCGCGGCAATCATATTTCCCGTATACATAAAGGAGGTCACTTCAGACCAGCCCCGGTTTCGAAACGTTGATTTTCCCGTTGGATCACTGGCCTGCACGCCCATGACATATTGCCTTCCTGGGATAAGAGCAGGGTGCGCAGGACCATACAACAGCATATTTGACGTTAATGTTTCCTCAAATAAAGGTCTGCTGGACAAAAAGGCATCATTTGCGTTACGTGGGACGATAACCTCGACAATGCGTAGCTTGTATTGGATAAACGGCGAAGATCCCGGCGGCGTAGTCCAGGTAATAGGAAGCGCCTGTACCCCTTTGACGTCGACCCGTTGTTCGTTAAACGGGCTAATAATACGTGGTGGCTCCAGATCCGAAATTCGGAAGGTCGTACAACCCAATGGTTGCTCTGGGCTGATCGGTTCCAGTGTATTATACTGTAAAGCACGGATACAGAGCGTATAGTTACCTTCTAACAGGCCGACCCCGCGATTCATATCTGCACGGCTGATACCCGTATAGTCAATTTTGTTAATATCAAATAGGGCAGCAATGTCATTTCCATTTAGATTGACGGTCTGTCCCGCGCCGATAATAATTGGGCGTGGGCTACGATAGCCCGGTTTTACCCAGGCCGAAATCCCATTATCTCCAGTTACCCTTGCGGTGAGCTGTATGGACAGCTCCACTGTAGACGTATTGGTCACGGTCACCACCATCAGTTCGGGCCGCGAGGAATAGTCTGCAATACGGTTCAAATAAGGAGGCAACACGTGCGATGTGATCTGTATCTGCGCCTGGGCCATACCACATAGCAGCAAACATCCCAATAGGATCAACACATTTCGTCTGATAGATGCGATCGATTTCATAATCCAAAATTCAATTGGTAAGCAATTTCGCCCCGGGTCTCCGAGAATGAAGGGTTTACGCCCGTCACGGCCGAACCGGGATTGTTATTGGTAAAGTAGACCATTGCCCGGATACTTTGCAGTTTGTTAATGGTATAAGATAGATTGAGCGAGCCGTTGAAGATATCGCTTTTTGCGCCATTGCTGTTTCCCCTGAGGTAACTTAGGTTAGTGCCTGCGCTGAGTTTATTGTTGGCCATCAAGTAGGTAGCTCCGCCCGATACTCCCCTATAACTATTTTTATTGCCCGTCGATTTTAGATTAGTATAGCTCAGGCTGGCATTGAAACTTAATTTCTCCAGTGGCAAGGACAAAGTATAGTTGAGCAGGTATTGACCCGAGTTGATATCCCTACTGGGAGAATTATTTGCGTCAAAATAGCTGTTGTAGTCATTCATGCTATTGAAATTAATCGACAGCAAGATCATCTGCACCCTTTTCGGGCTCGAGATGGTGAATCGAGGCATGATCCCCAGGGTTCTGGTGGTCTGCACAATTTTAAGAGAATCCGCAAAGCGCAACGTATTGGGTTTCTGATTATTGGAAAAATTACTAAAGTTAAGATCAATGCCGAGCTGTTTTGTCAGTTCGGCTGTTACCATCGCTGTACCGATGACACGTTTGGAGGTTGCTTCTTTTTGCAAGCGTACATTGTCCTGCTCTATTCCTAGGCTTCCATTCAAGCGAAATCTGCCCGAAGGGTGACTATAGTTGGGCATGATAGTCAGATTTTCAACATCGTTGGTAAAGTAATAGGCGCCCATCGAGGTAAATCCGGGCTCCACACGACGATAGTTTACTTTCAGCCCATAGTTTTTGGCCTGATAGCCAATACCTGCGTTAAATGCCAAAAACCATTCAGAAGTCCCATTGATGTCCAATAGTCTACCGAGCTTTCGGAGTGTCTTATCGCTTATGGAGTCTAAGGACAGGGTCGAGTTGATGTCACGGGTGAGCAAACTTACCGCACCGTCACTTTCAATATAAAGCTGTTTAAAAAGTGTGAAGCGTGTTCCATAGCCCAGGACAGTATTGGCTGCTGGTGTCACTTTCCGAACAGCATTGGGAATCAGATCCGCTACCGAACTGCTATCATCTTTGGCGTGGAGCAGGTTTAGGTCAAAGAAATTTGCACTGGTACCATAGCCTAGCTTTACGGCCAATCCTTTACGGGTGAAGGAATAAGGTACCAGAGACATGGATGCTGTATCAATGACCGTAGCCCGGTTTAAGCGCCCGTACATCAAGCCAAAACGCAATTTGCCCGGGTTCAGTTCCACACCGCCCCCCAAAATGGTATGTCCGGCTAAGGTGTATGGCGAAAAAGTGACGTTGCGGTAGCCGGCATGTAGCGTCACCCATTTATAGGTCGGACTGAGACCGAATTGGTTAAAAGGCTGTTGGAAGGAACTCTGCTTTTTGCTCAAGGTGAAGCTAAATGGAATACTCCATCCATATAACGAAATCGTCGGACTGCCACTGATCAGATAGTTCAGCGGCTCCATACGGTTGGCAATACCTGATGCATGGTAAAACATGCTTCGAAATTCCAGATTTCCATCAAACCGAAAAGGTTTCTGTTTGGCGATGGTGCTTAGCTCCTGGCTCTTTAAGCTCCCGAGAATCCCCAAGCAACACACAACGACTGCGAAATGGACAATAGTTTTCATGCTAATCAGCGATCTTATACATGACTTTGAGTTGATTATAATCCTTGGGCAATGCTTTGGCCAGTCCGTACGCATTTTTGTTACCCGGAATGATCACAAAACGGAATTGTAGATTGCTCTCCACCTCCTTTTCGCTGATATCGAATGCCGTATTTGTCATAAAGATTCTGATCAATGCGTTGACTTGATCCAGAGAAAAACCGTAATCAACCCAATTGTAAAGACGGCCCGTGCAATTGAGCTGGCTGATAAATGATCCTTTCTCGCCGGCATCCTCCCGTACATAGACCAGTATCGCAGCTTCGTCAAGGAGCTTGGGATTGTCCTTAAATTCTGCGACAAAAAGGTCGCCGCTGATATTTCCTGAACTTGGTGATTGGTACACATTATTGAGCTTTCGCCATTCACTGTAGATGACATCCGTCTGTGCCCCTGCCGGACCTCTTAAATTTAGGATGGGACCGCCCCAGCCGCTGGTGGTTTTGGGACCATACAAGTTTCCAGTAGCAATACTGATGTAATAATCACCTGCCCTTCCGAGCGTATCCTGTGGGCTGCCATAACCATTATGAATTTTGGATCCTGGCGAACCATTTGTTCCATTCGATCCCGCAGCACCCGTGGCACCCTTTAAATTAACAGGCGTACCCCAGGTTGTCGCTGTCTTTGGTCCATAGAAATCACTGGTACTGGTGCGGAAGTAAAAATCGCCGATTCGGCCCAATGACATTGCTGGCACAGCAATACCACTCAAGATCTGCGATCCTGGCGCGCCATTTAGGCCATTTGTCCCTTTGAGACTGGTGGCATTGCCCCAGCCATTAGCCGTTTTTGGACCGTAGAAATCACCTGTATTGCTGCGAAAGTAAAAATCGCCCAGCTTGCCGATTCCCGCATCCGGGACAGATGTACCCGCAAGGATTGTAGCTCCATTTGTTCCATCAGTACCATCTGCACCTTTGGCGCCGATCAGACTAATTGGCATACCCCATCCAGCATCCGTTTTGGGGCCGTATAGTTGCCCTGTGGTGGTGCGGAAATAATAATCGCCATTGAGGCCCAAACTCGCCGCTGGGGCTATGGATCCATTATAGATTTTGGTGCCATTGGCCCCCTTAAGATTAAGGGCTATCCCCCAACCTGACGCAGTTTTGGGACCATATAAATCGGTCGTGCTCCGATTGAGGTAATAATCACCGATCTGCCCAAGCGTACTGGCCGGGGCGGTGCTGCCATTTAGTATTTTAGAACCCGGGGTTCCGGGAGCACCTGTTGATCCAGTAGCACCTGTAGCACCAACAGCACCTGTGGCGCCACGAAGGTTGACAGGATCCCCCCATCCTGTTGTTGTTTTCGGACCGTAAAAATCACTATTCGTCAGTTGGAAATAAAAGTCACCGGCTATACCGAGCTTTACATCAGGAACGGCATTACCCGTATAAATCTTTGTGCCACTTAAGCCTTCCAGGCCTTGTGGACCAACATCGCCCTCTTTGGTGCAGGCAAACAAAAAAACGAATATCAAATTGACTAGAAAAAAACGATGAACTGATAGCGTTTTCATATCTGATTAAATTATAGTTCTTAATTGGTGTAGACTTGGGGCTAATCCCACTGTAATACCCAAACAAATAGAATAATTTAATTCACAAGATTTTTAGAGAATGAGTGAACAGCGTTTTAAAATGAGTGAAGAGGGTTTCTTTTTGAGCAAAAGCTGAGAAATTATTCATCAAAAATTACGCAGAATTGCTATGTAGCATATCAATCTTCCTGGTTCAAGCGAATGACAGGTAGGGAAATACTGATCATGGTACTAAATTCATGCTCCTGGGGTAAAGAAGTTACGGTCAATAGCGCTGTGCGATCTGACGATTTATCATTAAGTAGACTCAGCCGGTCGTGTACCCCTTTTAAACCAAAAGAAGTGGTTTTGAAGTTTTGGTGTTTTGTCTGTTGTGCCTGGTCAAAGCCAACACCATTATCCAAAACTTCGATCTGTATAGATGTTGGAGTTTGCATCAAGTTTATCCGGATTTTACCCTGACGGTCCACCAAGTGTCGGATACCATGGTGCACGGCATTTTCTATCAGGGGTTGAATCAGCATAGAAGGTATTTTCTTGTCATGAATATCCAAATGCGGATCGACATGTATCTCAAATGAAAAGCTATACGCAAAACGGTCTTGCTCCAGTTCCAGATACAATTTGATCAGATGAAGCTCAGAGCTGATCTTCACCAAAGAAGATCTGGAATTTTCCAACACAATCCTGCTCAGGGTCGCAAATTTATGAATCAGGTGGCTGGCACTTTTTGAATCGTTTTCAATGACATAGGCTTCGATAGAATTAAATACGTTGAAAATAAAATGGGGGTTCATCTGTGAACGGATCGCTTTCAGCTCACTTTCGATTAATTTCTTTCTAAAATCAGCTTCCAGCTTCTCCTCCTTTTCAATTTCCAGGATCTTTGCCTGTTCCTTGATTTTTCTTTCGTTGGCGGCCAATTCATCTTGTAATCGGTTGGTATAAGCCAATTGGATCTCATTGATCTTTTTCTGTTGGCGCAGTCGAAACAAAAATACACCAATGACGATACCAATACCTGTCAAAAGGACCAAGGTCTTAAACCATACTGTCTCAAACCATTTCGACTGCAGCTGAATATTGAGCCTTGCGATTTCGGGGGACCATTGTCCATATTTATCTCCCAGTTTAGCTTCGAAGATATAATTTCCGCCGGGCAAATTGTTGTATACAGCTTGCGGATCTTCTTTGCCAACCACCCAGTCCGGATCTACATCTTTCAGACGGTAGGCAAAAATATATTCCCGTAAGGCGGCGTCAGGATGGGAAATATCTATAGCAAAACTATTTTCCTCGGGTCGAAGCTCTACTGTTGGACCATGAAATAACAAATGGCTATAATCCTTGTTTGCAATGTGAAATTTACTGAACAGCGGTTTTTCCAAAACTGCGGATTTAAAATTCAGGTTTTTTAAACCCGTCCGCAAAAGGCCATTTGAGGTACAGAGGATCAAATCATTATCGACCAGCGAGACGGCGTAAGTCTTGACTGGTAATGGAGGGATTATCCCCTTTCCATGAGCCAACTGAACAAAAGACTTTGTACTGGGATCAAAAACCATCAATCCATCGTTGCTACGTAACCACAGTCGTCCTAATTGATCCCGTTTAATGTCATTGACAAAATTGTGTGGAAAGTCATTTTTATCCGGATAATATTGAATAAATACGGTATTATTTTTTTTTGTGATTGCACTCAGTCCACTGGCGCCGGTACTGCACCATAGCGTATCCCGATGGCCCGGTGAAAAAGCAATCACCTTATTAGAAGGCAAGCCTCCATGTTCTTTCAATTGGACAAACTGGCGCCAGCGAAATTTTTTCTTATCCAGTAATTGGATGAGTCCATGTCCATCCATCCCCAGCCAAATGGATTGGTCGTTATCCCGCCCCATATTTACAATTTTATTGCTCGGCAAACCTTTGCTCTTGTCGTAACGTACTATCGTTTTATTGGACAGATCATATCTATATAATCCATTATTCCAAGTACCGATCCATAAAAACAGCTTGCTATCAATGGTATCTTTTAACACAGTATTGCAGTCGCCAAAATCAAAACCGAATTTATTACCTATGATTTTTAGTGGGCGAATCGCCTGTTTTTGTGCGGTGTCAAAATAAAATAATCCATTATAGAAGCTCGAAAAATAGATAACCCCATCAATTACATTGATTTGACTCATTTTTATACCGTTTAAAGAGAAAGTGGATAGCTTTTTCTTGAGATCGGTACTCAATAGACCAAAATTATATGCCGTCCTATACCAAAGGTTGTTTCCTATTTTAAAAACATCGATAATGGGTTCCTTATCAGCTGGAACCAGCTGATTGACCTTGTTCATCGACTCTTCATACCAAAAAAGACCATTCGTAGTACCCAACCAGTATCCATTGTTCGTCTTGAGCATGACATTTACTTTGATGGGCAATTCGCATTTGGGACATAATTCACTCCATTTTATCTGCTGCTGCTGTCCCGTCTCAGGTTTATACACCGTGATCCCTTTGGACACATGCCCGGCAATGATCTCATCCCGGTTGGGGTCAAAAATCATTGCTGGATAGGCATTATCATAAAATTCTTTGCATTTTTGTTCGCCAAGCAAGTTAGCCTTTAACGAGCCGTTCTTAGGCATATACTTGACCAGATCATGATCATAGTACATACTATAGATTTCGTTTTTTCGAAAGACAAAGCTGGAGACCGCATTTTCATCTGGCTGATTCAGATTGAAGTTTTTTATACTGCCACTGCGGGGATCATAACTAAAGAACCCCTCGTAGCGCGTTCCGATCCAAAGTATGCCACGACTATCTTCTCTGATGCAGTAGATGTTCAGAGCACCATCTTTTTTACTTAAGGGAAATACAACCCGTTTTATCTTTCGGGTATTGGGATCCAAAACCTGTAGGTCCATCTCTTGCCCTCCAAAATAAATCAAGCCCGATTTACTGGCAAAGACCTCATACAATTCATTTTTAAGAATGGATTGATCCAGCCGCACCGGATAGTATGTAATTGATTTGTCCAGGGGCTTACGTTTATCGTAGCACAATAGCCCCTGATTATCAGTTGCCATCCATATACGTCCATGAGCGTCGATAGCAATCTTCCCCAGGTCATTGGTAAAGCCCAAACCTAATTGATTAAATGGGATATGATGTATCTGTTTGCCATCGTAAAAAGCCAGCCCTTTATTGGTCGATATCCACACGATCCCCTGTGCGTCAGTTGCCAGTCCACGTACCTCGTTGCTCGGGAGGCCCGATTCAGCTGAAAAATGAATGAGATTATAGGTTCTATGTTGCGCCCTGGAAGTAGATAGCAGCATTAAGACAATTGACCAGCAAAATATAAAGAACCTCAATCTCATAATATCAATTTAATGACCTATCAACCTTTCGATGACCAGGCTTTTTTTAGAAGAGGAGACCTCAATTTCAGAACCATCTTCGAGCTCCAATGTTCCACCATCCCCTTTTTTGTAACGCAATACATAGTCCAGGTTGACTATAACACTTCGGTTTACTCGTATAAAGCTGTCCATTTCCAGCAATGGTTCATACTCTTTGAGCGTTTTAGAGACAATTATTTTGGTTCCGTTCACTTGGTAGAATACAGAGTAATTGCTCATGGCTTCGACCTTGATGATATCGCTTTTTTTGACAAAATAGATACCTTCAATGGTTGGCAGTGAAATTTTCATGTGATCGGTACCGCGATGGGTCAAACTTGAAGCGAGCTTTCTTTTATTTAGGATCTTATATTTGAGTTTGCGGACGGCGCAGCTTAACTCCTCGGGGTCAACGGGTTTTAATAAAAAATCCAACGCATTAGCACGTAGTGCCTCTAACGTATATACCTGATAGGCTGTGACAAAAATAATCTCAAATTCAAATTGTCCGATATTCTCCAACAACTGAAATCCATCCATTACGGGCATTTCGACATCCAAAAAAACCACATCAGGTTGGAGCGCCACAAGCTCCCGCAACGCAAGGACTGGATCGTTAAAAATATGCGTAACGGTCAGGTCTTCGGCAAAATCTTTCAGCTTATGATGAAGTAACGTGCTTCCTTTCACTTCGTCATCAATTATTATTGCTCGAATCATAATTGGCCCATTAAATTAATTCTATTAAATCTACTCTTTTTTTAGGATATATTCAGCTAAAACTGAGCGAATAAAGCTTGTAGATGAGCGAATCGGAGGATTTTAATTAGGGATGGATAATTTGAACGATAAATAACGGAATAGCTTATTATGGTTGTTTTACAGTTTTATTGTCATCAAAAGTGTAAATTCCGAAAGGATAAGTCACCTGCCTTTCGTCGAATAGGTTAAGCTCAGTCCTAAAATCTCCATTTGGCAAATAATTGGTGACGGTAAAACGATACGTTTTTATTTCTGGCAATGTCATTATGTCGACTGCTGGTTCATCGGGATTTCGGAGCCGATTCATTGCGTATAAAAAAAGCTGCACTTCGTGCTCGCCTATTGTAACTTTACTCCGGTCCAATGCCTCTTTTGATTCTAAAATGACGATAGAAACTTCGTTTTTCCGTTCAATAAAATAAATTCCATTTGTCGTTATGCTATGAAAACCAACGCTTGGCGTATATTGGGAATAGGTCATTTGAATACGGTCTTTATCCAGAAAATATAAATAGATGTCAGTGGAAAATATTATTCCGCCAGGCTCATCTATCCCATGGCTTTTGCCGACATGCCAAACCTTTCCCTTCAGGTCTACGCTGTTTACAAATCCATTTACTGGGGACTTACTTTGCCCGTTGCATATCATAAGCGGAAAAATTGCAAGTAATAACAAGTTTTTTTTCATGGCTAGATGATTTGATTTTTATACTATAGTTTTATATTAAACAAAACAGCTGTAAGTACAATGATTAAAAATACAATGGAAAACACAAACAATAAATTATATAGCATTACTCCCTGCGGATAAAAGCGATCGTTCGCCAAAAAAAACTTGTGCTGCGTCGGATCATTTGGGTTATAATACAAGACGGGCTCTTTCGCTATATTTTTTTGGGTTACCCTATTTAACAGTTCAATCAGCATTTGTTCAGGGCCCCGCTTTCCCCAAATTGGGAAAAATGAATACAGCTTTTCGGCCTTAACAATCTTTTTTCCATAGGACTGTCCATCGGCGGTAAACTGGTATTCCAGATCGAGATATGCGTATTTGGTCCGCCCGCCCTGAAAGTCACACACAAATTTCAGGATGGACGGTGTTACCGCTACCCAGCTTGAATGCGTCACGCTAAACTCTTTCCGCTCCAAATACGGACTCATGGAAAAGACGGTAACGATAATAACATAAATAAGGACCAACAAAACGACAAAGGCACTAAGCTTACTCATTTGCATATTAACGGGTCTACCGTTGACTTCATATTGGGCTTTCCTGCTGCCATCCAGATTGCTTAATTTGCCAATAATTATTTTTCTCAACGGAAAATAGAGCGCAAAAGCGCCCATTAGCGCATAGATCAAATAGCGGTAGCTATTCATTACAAAAACAAAGACAATCATGAAGCCGACAAGCACCAAACATTGAACGATCTTCCAAAATATTTTCATCATGTTTTATTTAAATGGTCCCATGCTATATAGACGAACATCCGCTCGCTTGCCCGACTCTCACTATATGAGCTTCAGGGCGGCCCTGAGCGCAGGAAAAAAATCTCTAAAATCTCTGTTTACTTTCCGAAATTCAAACCATACAGATAACTAATTGCGCGCTGGATATGTCGGTGCGGGATAATCCCTGTCGACATGCATTTGATTAATCAAAATCTGCTCGATTAGGGTACGCATTCGCTTGTCATTGACCGCAATTTTCACCATTTTGTTGTTGTAATAATGATCGCCTTTAAATTCGCTTTCAATTTTTTCCGCAAATGCGGACGCCAGCGATTTATACTCAAGTACAATCTTCGTGTCCTTTTCTGCTATTTTTCGTACGGTCAACGTCCAGATTACCCCATACTCAGGAAAGAAAAAGATTTTTCTTGGTGGCTTCACTCTTGATTTTTTATCCTTTAAATTATAATGATACAATATATGAATACTTGGTTTGGAAACGTCATTTGCTGCTGCTGAGACCAATTTGTTATATTCTTTTTCATTATCAACAAGAGTTTCAATGCTTATCCCCTGTTCTTCAATTTCAAAACTCGCCGTAGTATCTGTACTCGCTAAGGGTCTGATCAGCATTTTACTATCCAGCAACTGGTCGGAAATATCTGGAATAGCTTCTTTTACACGGTCAAAACTTGCTGCTAAATGTATCGGAACCAATTTTGTTGTCACCGTTTGCGCACGGAGGCTACCGACCGCGGCGATAAAAAGAAGTGTTATATACGAATGTTTTCTCATCTTTATTGTTTTAAATTAAGTCATGGCGTTCTCTTGAACGTTATTTCTTCAGGGAAATTACAGTTTTTGCCAATCGTATCCTCGTATTGTTTAATATTTGGCAGGTAACAATTACTATTCGCTAGCGATATCTCGATTTTAGACCTGTCAAGATCGCCCCCCTTACTTTACATGCGATTCTTTCTTCCGCTTTCGGAATGCAGCATTCATATTCAGGGGCATGATAAACAGAATAGCTAAACCTTAAAAATAAGAATTTATAAACCATGATTTATAATGAAAACGCAATGGCTGCATTTGGGAGAAGATACAGAGCTAATTTTATCAACTCGTCGGGCGGATTTAAAAGCTTGGTATTGGTTGGGATCAAAAACAGCGACGGACGTGAAAATCTAGCCATCTCACCCGAATTTGTGCATGAGACGCATCAATGTAGATTCAAAATATCCAAAAGGTGTCGGTCTTGATAGTTGCCATACCACTAGCCGGATTGAACGATTGCCATATGCGAAGCCTTAGGCAACCTTGGGCAGCTGTACAATCGTCATTTTGGCCTCAAAGGCGATATCGAAGCGATAAATTGCGCCAAATCTCTGTCGCAAAGTGCTGATCCGAATGCCTGTTTTCAAAAAACCAGCAGTCACCTCTTTTTACTAATTTTTGCTCAATTCCGTCGAGCAAAATTGGCAATTCCGTATCGAGCTTTGATAAAGACTTTTTCAACAACACCAGCTGATAATCCTGTCCTTTGTAAGTTAAACGGAACACCTGTGAACGATGTGGTTCCCCGCTTATCCCGTCAATTGTCTCTTGCATAAATATAGATCCTCTAAAATTTTCAACATACAGCAATTACGCCAATACGAATACGCCAAAAAGTATAAAACCGAGCAATAATTCAGCTTAACATTGCATTATTTTTATAACGAATATCAACAAATAATCGTGCCAAAGTCGATGAATTTTCCGTTCCATTGGCGATGATTTTTTTCACACATTTTGATTTCGTCATTTTGGCTACAATCAAGCTCAATTTGGCAACAAGTACGCTACGCCTTCTTTAGACATTTGTGGTATGGAATCAAACAATAACACGATGCAAAAGACAATTTTCATTACAGGAGCTTCTTCCGGTTTGGGAAAAGCAACTGCCAAACTATTCCAGCAGGCGGGTTGGAATGTGATCGCAACCATGCGAAATCCCGAAAATGAAACCGAACTTACCGGGATCGAAAACATCACGCTATTAAAATTAGATGTTACCGATACTGCCCAAATCAAAGAAACTGTAGAAAAAGCCATCTCTTTAAGTAACATTGATGTCGTTTTCAATAATGCAGGTTATGGATTAATGGGCGCTTTTGAAACCTTGAGCGACGAAAAAATCCTTCGCCAAATCAACACAAATCTATTGGGGGTATTGCGCGTTACACAAGCCTTTATTCCCCATTTTAGAGCACAGAAAAGTGGTTTATTTATTTCGACCACATCAATTGGCGGATTTATGGGATTCCCGCTACATTCCATGTATCATGCGACAAAATTCGCTTTGGAGGGCTGGAGCGAAAGTATGTCCTTTGAATTGAAAAAATTTGGAATAGCAATCAAAACAGTTGCTCCGGGAGGAATAGCGACAGATTTTACCGGCCGTTCTTTGGATATGAACCGAACTTCCGACTATCAGGACATCGAAGACAAACTCTTCGAACAAATGGATATGATGATGCAAAATGCATCCTCGGCCGAACAAATTGCCCAAGTGGTGTATGAAGCCGCCACGGACAATAAAGACCAAATACGTTATCTGGCTGGCGAAGATGCACATGCGCTCTATGAAAGACGACTACAAATCGGAAAAGAAGCATTTAGGCAAGAAATCGCAACACAATTTGAGGCCTAATTTTTTAAATCAGCAACTGCCTCTACAGGCAGTTGTTTTTTGTAAATTTGTATAACAAAAACGATGCATAGTATCAATTCCATATCCGAATTTCATCGGCAATTGTCCTTGCCGGCTCCTTTACATCCACTCATCAGTGTCATCGATGTAGCTGGAATTAAACCTGATGAAAGCGACATCTGGGAGCAGTTCTACGTAAATTTCTATAGCATTTCCTTAAAAAAAGATGTAACCGCAAAATTAAAGTACGGCCAACAATATTACGATTTCGACAAAGGAACAATGAATTTTATTGCGCCCAAGCAGATCCAATCGTTAACGATTGCCGAAATCAGAAAGATGAATGTCGAATGTGGAAAAGGTTACATGCTCCTATTTCACCCTGATTTTTTGTATACCCACCCCCTAGCTACCAAAATAAAAAACTACAATTTCTTTTCGTATGCGCTTAATGAAGCATTACATCTTTCCGAACGGGAAGAAAAAGACATTATAGAAATTTTTCTTAAAATCGAACAGGAATATCAGCATATCGACAAGCATACCCAAGGAATTATTTTGTCGCAAATTGAAATGCTCTTGCAATACAGCAACCGTTTCTATGAGCGTCAATTTATTACTCGGAAAGCGGTTAACCATGCGCTGCTGACCCAATTAGAAAAATTGCTGGATAATTATTTCGACAGCGAAGAAACCCTAAAACAGGGGCTTCCGACCGTAGAGTATTTAGCAGAGGGCCTCCATGTTTCGGCCCGTTATTTAAGCGATTTACTACGTTCAGTTACCGGTAAAAACACACAGCAGCACATTCACGATAAGTTAATTGAACAGGCCAAGGAAAAACTCACGACAACAAGCCTATCCGTGGCAGAAATTGCCTATAACCTCGGTTTTGAACATCCACAATCGTTCAACAAACTGTTTAAGAAAAAAACCAATGTTTCACCTTTAGCATTCAGGCAGATGTTTAATTTTTCTTCCAACTGAAACGGTCGCTTCTATTTACACGCTTAATTACCTTGCCCTATACCTTAATTTTAGTTAGTTTTTTTTGTTTCAATTTCCAAAAATATCATTTGACTTACGGATTAAAAATGAGCTCGACTTTCTGATCGACCAAGAAAATTTTATCAGAATAGGCGCTAGTTGGATGATAAATCGGAGGCTATTAATAAAGGGGCTTCGGCAAACTAAATGAAGCCCCTAAAAAACTACAACGGTAAAACTATTTTCCTTAACGATTCAACCGGAACCGTATTTTTCACCACCATTTGCACACTTGGATTCATGTCGCTGTGTAACAGCATATTTGTATTAGAGACTGTACCTACCACATTGCCGTAAATATCCATGACCGGCCCGCCACTGGAACCCGTTGCATAGTCGGCAGAAATAGCCATCATTTCCCGGTACATCCTATTGTTTGGTTCGCCGGTCTGTTCCATATATTTGTTATTGACATAGCCCTGTGAAAAATAGTAATGCATACCCTTAGGGTGTCCGAGCACGTAAACCTGATCCCCTACCTCCGCACGCTGTGCCAATGGCAAGGCCGGTAGCTCGTCTCCTTTAGTATCTAGCTGCAAAATAGCAAGGTCGTCTATTTTCGAAGAAGCTAGTATTGATATCACATTATACGTTTTTCCGCCAGAGAGGCGCACAAAGAAACCCTTGGGTTTGTTGCCGTCTTTCATAAAAGCATAGGTCGCCATCACATGATAATTTGTGACCACGATACCTTTAGAATCAATGACATAACCGGAAGATTCGCTGATATGTACCTTATCACATTTTGGACATAGGTATGCACATCCTGTAATTACAGTGGCTTGTTTCGCTAATTTGTAAAGGTCATTAGCCTTTAATACGCGCTTGAATGGTTTTATTCCATTAATTTTAACGCTACTTCCGCCTTGTTTCAGTTGATTTTGTGCCAAATCAATACTCAGGGTCCCGGCCGATGCAAGTAACGAATCTACCGAATGTTCATACCCAGCAAAGATTTTTGCATCATTTGTAAAAACTTGGGCTTTTCCTTTTCCGACGGTCAAGCCAGAAGCCACAATAATCGCAATCAAATATTTTCCAATATTTATTTTAAGCATATGATATAGTTTATGGATTCTCCGCGCAACAGCTGCGCGGAGATGGTCTATTTGATATTATCTGTATATTCTTGATACTGCATCGATTCCTTTTTGAGTCGGTTAGCCAGATTCTGAAAATAGGCTCTGATAGCCGCATGTTGCTCTGGAGAAGCCTTTTTCAGCTTACTATGCAGAATGCCGTCATACATCCCTTTAAAAACATCATCGGAACGCAATCGACCGATGTAGCGGTTGTAGTAGCGGATCATCCCATCCAGGTCATTGTTTGCGACATATAGCGCTACCTTGGGCATATGGTGTTCAGGCACATTGGGATCCAACTTTAACAGAGAGATGGTATAAGCAACTTCCTCCACTTCTTTTGGGGTATAAAATATATTGAAGCGCGCACCGTTTTCATTGGCAATAAAATACATATCCTTTCTGACTTTATCAAAGATGATTCTATTGGTCACTTCTGAACCTATTGCCTGGTCTATACGCACTTTTTCCAGCATCAATTTCCTGAAAAATGGACTGCCAAATTTGGCCGTGCCCAAGGCCAGTTCTAGGTAATTTTTGCTGAAGCGCTCAAAATCTTGCGCATTTTCAAATAACTCATCCAACACCGGGCCGGGGTCCTGCGAATTTTGGTATAACGCCAACGCATAAGGCATTCCCGTATCCATACCCTTTTTTTCCTCATAAGCGGCCTTCAGGCCAGGAAGTGAATTTTTAGGGTCGAGTGCGGCAGTCACCTTTTCGATAAATTCTTCCGCCGTAGATTTGCCAACGACCCTATTAATTTCTTGCCCTTTCGCATTGAGCAGTAGAAAAGTTGGATAGGCTTTTACATTGTACTTTTTCGCGATCTCCTTCCCTTCCCCTTTCTCCATATCAAATTTTACGGATACAAATTTGGGATTGAAATAATCACCGGCGACTTTTTTAGGAAATTCCGTCGAAGCCATTTCGATGCAAGGAATACACCACGACGTATAACAATCGACCAAAATCAGCTTGGGTTCAGCAGGATTGCCCGCTTTGGAAATGGCCTCATTTAAGGTGATGTGCTCAAAATTAATCCCCTGTGCGGATACAGTCACCTGCCATAATAAACAGCACGCGAATAGAAACGCTGTATAAATTTTATTCATTTTATTGTGTTTAAGCTAATTTTAAAGATTTGACTCAATTAGTGTTTTCAATTTTGGATCAGAAGGCCTCGGCGCATTGAAATTTACCGTTTTACCGTTCTTGTCAAACACAATGTAACGCGGAATTTCAGCAACTTCATAATCTTGCATAAAGCGTGGCTCGCTGTTTGAAAAAAGCTGAACCCCAGACAATTGCTTTTGTTTGACAATATTCTGCCATTTTGCCTTATCGGTATCCAGCGATAGACTAATAAAAACCACATCTTTTCCTTCAAGTTCTTTCTCTAATTTTTCTAATGCGGGTATTTCAGCCAGACAAGGGGCGCACCATGTTGCCCATAGATCCAGCAACACCACCTTTCCGAGGTTTTCGGAAAGACTATGCATCTTACCATTGACATCAGGATAGGTGAAATCAATCCACGATCCACCGGCAATCTGTAAATTGGCACGACGGAGCAATAAAGCTAGTTCTTTTTTCTGCGCATCATCCATCATGTATTTACGATTACCTTCCAAAAATTTGACTAGACTCTGCGTCACTCCGCGCTGCGCGTGCGCTAATATAAATTTTGCCCGCAGCTGGTCGTCTGCAATTTCGGGCACGAGCATTTCTCCAGCAATCCCTTGCTTATTATTATAAAGAATGTATTTTACGAAACTGAAATTGGACATATAATTATATGCCAAGGGCAGCGACCACAGATTCGCATCGGCAAATTTTTCTTCTTCGATCAATTTAGCTACCTGTGCAGGATATTCATTTTTGGATCTAAAGGAAAGACCTGTAGCCAACGGCATCAACATGTCAAACTTATAGCTGTACGGCAGTAAATATTTGACCTGCTTATCGAAGCTATCGTTGCCTGTACGAATATTTTTCACAAAATCCTGTACCGGTTTCTCCAACGAATCAAGCAGGGAAACATAACGATCAGTAGGAAGCGTATACCCTTTTTTTGTATAGCCGTAATTTCTTAAAGGCGCAATGAGCTTGTACCAAGCTGCAAAAACCTGGTTTTCTTTGCTCACGTTGCCCGAATAACTTATTTTACCATCACCAGCTTCAATAGACAATTTTTCGCCGGGCTTTAGGTAAACCGGATATTGCTCATCGAAAACTCCAATATATCGGATCACATTTAAATCAGCTGGCTTCAGTGTCGCCTGGAAGGTTTGATCTGACTTTGATTTTAGTATTTCTTCAACGACAATCGGACCAGCAACATCTGGTTTGGAAAAAAATACCCGATCAACATCTAAACCATTCGGTAATATTTTACGAAACTTTCCCTGGATTGTTGTTTGCGCTGAGAGCGATGTCGAGAGCGTAACACTCAACATTAACATTACTATGTTTCTCATTTTATTTATTTGTTTGTTCATTTTTAAAAAGTGCTTAACAATTGTTTTATTTAATACGTGTTTGCTTATTGTATTTTAAAATCTACCTGTTCCAATATCTGGCGTATGATTGCATACTTATCCATGATACGCTGATTATCGCCGTATTTCTGTTTAAACTCGGTCTCTGTATATGCTACAGCGGCCTCGAGGTACATACACACGTCCATCCAAGTGGACATCGGCGTATAATAGGGATTTCGAGGATCAGTAGCCAGAAAGCCTATTGCTTGTAATGTGATGGGCACGCCATCAGGAAGTCCCTTCACGTTGGTGGCGGTTAATGAATAGATATAAAGGCCATAAGCATCCATGTTGGGCACATATTTTCTGGATACTGCATAAAATTTGTCCAGCAAGCTGTTGAATCTGCTGTCAAGAATTGTATTGGTCAGTATGGCCCTTAAAATTGCCGCTTTGTAATTGGCCCTTGTCGCCGCGTCCATGCCAGTAATTTTAGATACCTGCGCGATCACTACGGTATTGAACCCCTTAAAAGCATACGATCCAAAGGCATTGCTTGTCATATTATCCACCAACAGAATGCTCGGAACATGGACTCCTTTGGGCAACACTGGAATAATTTCTTCCCGGAGAAAGGTAAGCGCAGTCGCCACATCGGCCTTATTACAATAGGTAAATGACTGTACCAAAGGCGGGGCTCCACTCTGAATCCCGCCTAAAGAATAACTCATGGATAATTTTTCATAATGGGTGTACTCCTTGCCAAATACATCTATGCGCTGTTGCGAACCAATCGTATCATTTGCAAACACCGGTATGCCCGTTTCTTTGAAGAAAAGGTATCTCGCATGGGTTGAGGCATCATTAGCGTCATCTTCTACCACCAACCAATTTTTGTCATAGTCGTTAAAAGCGGTGGTCTCCTCTTTGCTGCATCCCCCTGTCAGCGCAAGAACGATGAGCGAAATCATATAAAGTATATTTTTCATAAAGACGGAATTACAAGGGTTGAACAGCACGGACAGGACGCACAGGATTTGTTAAATCACCGCGGTTAAACTCTATTGCATACTTCGGTATAGGCACCTGCCAACATGCAGGGTCTTTCTGAACAGATTGTAGCACATAGTATCCTGCGCGTGTGAAGGTGTTGGATTGCGCATCATAGTTGTAAGTCAGATGTTTAATGACAAATGACTCCGCCAGCGGATACGTTAAATTTACCGCATATCGTCTCAGGTCAAACCAACGGTGGCCTTCAAAACAGAGCTCACGACGACGTTCTTGCCGGATAAATTCAACCAGCGCAGCGTTAGACTGCGGTAACACTGCTGCCGTTGCGTTTTTTAAGCGCTTTTGACGGAGGCTTTGGAGCTCATTTCGTGCCTGCGCATCTGAGCCTAGCATCGCCATCGCCTCGGCCCGGTTCAATAGAACTTCAGCTGCACGGAAAGAAAAAAGACAAGACACTTGTTCGGGATCATTATAGGTTTTCCAGTTACGGTATTTGGCCGGCAACCAGGCTTTATTCTTTGTCGAACGCATAAAAAAAGCTGTTGGTCTTAAATCCTCCTGCTCGAAGCTTTCCATCAGGTTATCTGAACTTTTAAAGGCCGATGCACGGCGGTCATTGCCTCCATACGCACCAAGAGAATCGTCCATAAAAACCGTAGGAATCATATTTGTACCCATGGTAAATACCATCTCACTGGAACTACGGGCGCTAAAACTGGAATTTGTCACGTATTGGTTCAGATCGGATACCGCGTATCCCAAGGATTCGAAGCCATCCAGCACGGCCAGTACTTTGTCGTAGTCTTGCGTATAAAGATACACCCTGCTCTGTAAGATTTTTACCGCTGCAATTCCAACCTGTATTTTGGAAACAGGGTTATAGTTGCTGAGGTAGTTTGCAGCTTGGTCGAGATCTGCTACGATCTGTTTATAAATAGCTTCATTCTTATCGCGTTTAAAATACCGATCTTCCACCTTTTCACTGACCTTCAAGGGCACTCCTTCGTCAGTTGCTGCAGTGGATTTGCGATACGGTGAACCATACGTATTTTGCAACAGGAAGTAATAATAAGCCCGCAAAAAATAAGCTTCACCGCGCAGGTGCTTCAACTCATCATCATCGGGCGTCTTTTCCGCTAGACTTGCTGCCTGAAAGAGAATGGCATTCAGTGCCCCAATTCGTTTGTAAAGCTTTCGCCAAAACACGTCTGTCCATTCCATATTGAGAATACTCCGTGCAGGTTCCTGACTCCAATTGTGAAAACCCGATAACATATAAAATGGAGTAGCTTTATCGGTGGCTACATAATCGACTAAAAAAGGTTCACTGTCATCATCCATCACGTGCAACCACGGCGCCGTAATGCCCGTCTCTGAGCTTAATGTTCCCATGGTTGCCTGATCGAAGATCGAAAATGTAAGGTTATTTATATAGGCCTCGCCGATCATCAGACTCTTAAGATCTGCTGTGGTTTCGACATATTTCTGATCCGTTGAGTACTCTTCCAAGAATTTGCCACATGATGCTGTGAGGCAAAGCAGTGGTAAGATCAAATACATATATTTCATAATAGACTCGATTTAAAAGGATACATTAAGGCTTCCCGAAAAGGTGGGCCTTACTGAAAGATTAATATTGGGGGTAGAACCTGACTGTGTCGGATCTTGGCCTTTGAGTTTTTTACTGCTGAGCATAAACAGATTTGTGCCGGTAATACTGACATAAGCAGCGCTCAAGCCGAGTTTCTTGGCCATCTTCTCCGCAAAATTGTATCGCAAGGAGGCCGACTGCAACTTCAGATGATCTGCGCTCACCAAGCGTACATCCGAGTTATCGTACATTTCATAGGCGCTGCCTCCTAGATTATATTCAGTTGCTGGATACATTTGCCACCAAGACATGTTGATGTTGTTTGAAGCCAGCAGGCCTGGTATATCCGTATAGGCTTCGTCGCCCGGTTTGCGCCACCTTCTGACAAACTCTTTGCGCATATTCTGTTGCGGATAGACATTGGTCGATGCATAACCCGAAGCAATTTTCATTAAACGGATTTTATTCCCTAAAGAATAAGTCAGATTAAAAGAGAATCCAAAGTTGCGCCAGCCAAAATAATTGGATAGTCCCCCTTGGATAAAAGGTTCGCGACGCCCCGATTCATCCATTACTTCGAGGTATACATCTTCCTTTTCCATTTGGGAATATTTCTCCTGGTACGCAGCAGCCTGTTCAGCTTCCGTTCCGTAAAAAATAGGCGATCCATCCACTGCACTCAGCCCTTTGAATTTATAGGAATAAAACGTATTGATGGGTTTGCCCGCGAGTTGCACACTTCCATTCAGAAAATTATTATAGGTCAGATTGTCGATCAGTACATTATTTCTGTTGTTTATAGCCCGGTTTAACATCTTGTTCAGCACCTGGCCCAACTGCGGGTCAAAACGCCACACAAAACCGCGGCGTGACCTGTCCAGACCGGCATTGTCGATAGCCGTGATACTCAATGCCACCTCGATACCTTTGTTTTCAAGTGTTCCGCTATTGATGACGTAAGACTCTAATCCGTTGATCTCCGATACAGTTTTATTCAGGAAAGCATCTTTGGTTTTCTTGTAAAAGTAAGATAGCGTACCTTTCACTTTATTTCCAAAAAGAGCGAAGTCAACACCTACATTTGAGGAAGAGGTACGCTCCCATTTCAAATCCGGATTTGGATAATTTACGATATTGGAAAATGTCGAATTATAATAGGGATCGGTATTTAAAGACTGACGGATGATCATGTAAGCAGACTGGCCCGGAAGCATATTTCCCTGCCATCCCCAAGACGCCTTCATGGCAAGATCATTCACCCACTCGACCTTACTGAGCAGGTCTTCTTTCATATTCCACCTGCCGGATAGCGCCCATATTGGCATAAATTTGTTGTTGGAACGTCTGCCAAACAGGTTCGACTGTTCACCGCGCACATGCACATTGAATATGTAGCGGTCATTCCAGGAGTATCCAGCTGTGCCATACCAAGCAAGCTCATTCGTCAATTGCCTGCCGTAGTAGCCCAATGCAGGTTTAGTGGTCATCCATTGCTGATAGTAGGCGGTGTAGCCAGTAGGTACAATATCAAAATATCCGCCCATCTCCCTAAAATATCCTCTTCGGGTAATATTAAATTCATTGTATTCATTGGACTTAATCTCTATACCAGACGTCGCGGACAAGAGATGCTTTTTTTCCTCGCCCAACGATGTGACATAATTGGCCTGCAAGCGTGCGGTATAGTTGTTGTTGCGCGACTCGCCGCGCTGCAGCTCCCCACCCACCGGGCTCAGATCATTACGCAAAGATTTATCAGCGCGCAGTTTATGGATGTAGTAAGTGTCTTTGGTATAATACAACTCCCTGTTATTACTGCTGATACCATAGGCAAATGTTCCTTCTACATCCAGCCCAGGTAAAATCTTATACTTAAGCAAAGCCTTGATGTTGGCAGCCATGAGGTTGGTCTCGTCGCCGCTATTCTCCTGTTCCTTCAGTATATTGTAGTTATACACCTGGGAATTATCCGTTCTTGGATAAAAAAATAGACTGCCATCCGGATTATAGGCTGGCACGGTTCTGCTTGTATTATAAGCATAGTTCATTACACCCAAGTCTGCGGGTGAATAGTCCTTTTTTGAATAATTGCCATTAAAAGAAATCTGGGCCATGAACTTTCTGTAATCTGCCGTAATGTTCATCATGGCCGAATAGCGTTTTCCGACCTCGCCTTTAATGACGCCACGTTCATCCTGATAGCCGATTGACGAATAATATCTTACATCTTGTGCTCCTCCAGAGAGACTTAGCGTATGATTTTGTGAATACGAATCTTTGGTCAGTAATCCGAGCCAATCTGTATTGACATTGGCATAATAGTCGCTCTGTTTTTTAAACTCCGCATAATCAATCTGCCCTTTATAATAATCCTGAAGTGCTTTTTCATAGCCCGCCCATTCGGTTACATTATTATAGTGCATACCACGATCGATCATCTCTTTCGACACATCCATGCGCTCCTGCGAGTTCATCATATACATATTTTGATCCGAATAGCGAGGTCTTCTGGTGTAGGTTCCGGTGGTGGAGTAGGTAACGGTTGGCTTTCCCGGTTTTCCCTTCTTCGTTGTAATAACAATAACGCCGTTGCCTGCCTTCGCTCCATATAAGGCGGTTGCCGATGCATCCTTGAGTACATCAATCTGTTCGATATCCTCCGGATTCAATCCTGCTATGGCATTGCCCAGCAGATTAACAAAATCAAGATCATTGATCTGCTGGGGATCCACATTGACGGGATCTGTCAACACTATTCCGTCGAGCACCCACAATGGCTCTCTGTTGCCCAAAATTGTTGACGTTCCGCGGATCCTCAATTTCGGTGCAGCGCCCACCTGTCCCGAGTTCTGCATAAAGATCATCCCGGGAACACGTCCTTCCAATAACTTATCAATGGTATTGATGCCCGGCGTGAGGATATCATCCATTTTAAGTGTTGTTACAGCACTCGTAAGATGCCGCTTATCGATCTTTTGGTATCCAGTATTGACAACAACGTTTACTTCGCTCAGCTTAGCGGCCGTCATTTGTAATGTCACCGTTCTGGCGCGCTGTGCATTTACTTCCAGCTTGCCATAGCCCAGATGATGTATTTCCAGCATGTTGTCTGCATATTGAGCAGGAATAACAAAGTTGCCAAACCGATCTGTGCTTGTAGAGAACGCTTCACCTTTCACTTTGATCGTAGCGCCTACCAATGGATTGCCCGATTCATTCGTTACCCGACCACTGATAGGTATTGTTGGCAAGGCCGATGCTGCCCGCTTTGGAACAGATGGACTTTTGTCAAAAATAATGATCATACGATCTTTAATCTCATAGCTCAAAGGCTGTTGAGAAAATAGTTTTTTTAAAGCGTCCTGTAAAGATGCGTTGACTACCTTCAGCGTTACTGGCTTTGCTTTTTTTAAGATCTGATCATTATAAGAGAAGTCATATCTCGTCTGTTTACTTATTGTTTCTGTAGCCTCCACAAATGAGGCGTTTTTTAAATTCAGCGATACCGTCTGTGCATGCAATGCGCATTGTCCACTCATCAATAGGACGAATACAAACAGTGTTCTGGTGAGAAATTTTGAAAATGTATATGGAATGGCCAGTTGATCATACCTCCGAGGCAATACACAGCTCCCCTTACCCTTGTGGAAAAGGAAATAATTCATAATTTTGTAATGATTAGATTTTTGATAGTTGTTTAAATATCGTCAGATATCGGATCTCTATGTTGGTGGTGTCCCCACACCATCAACTATTTTTATGAGAACCGATTTTATACATACAGTTCTTTATTTCATCATGCTAACACTCCTTCCCTTTACATTAAACTTTAAACCTGTAATTTTTTCCAATGCATGTATTACGGTTGACAGATTGCTATCCCGGGCAATAGACGCATGTATTTTGATGCTTGAGGGAATATCTGTATAATCAACTTCCAGGTCATACCATCGCTCGATCTGGCGCAATGCGTCTGGTAAAGGTGTTGACCTGAATCTGAATGTACCCTCTTTCCAGGCCGTGTAGAGATCAGTATCCACATTTTCAACTGTTACCGATGCGCCGTTATTGTCCGCCTGTTGTCGTGGGACCAATACCTGTAATTTATGGTCCGATTTATCATTTATCTGAACCCGACCTGTAACTAAGGTTGTTATTGTGCTATTTTCGTTAGCATAGGCATTGATATTAAACGATGTGCCCAACACCTTCACTTTCTGTGAGGCCGTAGTGACAATAAAGGGTTGTTTGCTATTGTGGGCAACTTCAAAATATGCTTCCCCCTTTAGTTCGACCACACGTTCTTTTCCATTGAAAGATGCGGGATAACGTAAAGATGATTGCGCATTTAGCCATACACGTGTACCATCCTGAAGTGTCAACTTATAATTTCCGCCTCTAGGCGTCATTAAAGTCATCAATTCGTTGGAAGCTATCTTGGCAAGCGTATCTCCATCTTTGTAACGTATACCGCTCTGATCTGAAATAACTTCCTCGTCTTTACCGTTCAAATTGTAAACTGTGCCGTTCGAAACAATTAGTTTTGCCGGCTCCTTGCCCGGCTGAATATCCTGAAGTTCGATGGCTCTTGTTTTGTCCGCTTTCAACCGGCTGAACATGTAAAAAGAAAAAGAACCCAAAATCAATAAACTGGCTGCAATACTGAATTTAAATCCGAAGGATCCAACGAGATTTTTTGAAGACGGTACATCTTTAAGACGTTTTTCTATGTTTTTCCATGAATCGTCTTTTAGCTGTTCGAAATTACTGTGGGCCGCCAAATTATCCAGAGAAGTTTCGGTTTCAAAATATTCCTTTATAAGGACATCAATTTCCCTATCATTTTCATCTATCCGACAATAATGGTACAAGATTTTTAATTCCTCGGCACTTATTGTATTATTGAGATATTTCAGAAATAAGTTTCTCATTTTTTGCTGTTCATGTTATTTTCAAGCAGCTCCTCTGGTGCTCTTTAATAATAAATACACATGATCAAGGAAAAATAGCACCTCGAAATAATTTTTTTTTTTAAAAAACAGGAGAAGAAGTCGAATATTGGATTTTTAATTCAGAAAACGGGAGATAACAGACATAATAATAAGTAGATCGTAAGAATATATCACCCAAAACAGCTACTTAATTGAATTAAAAACTACCAAGACAGGAAATTAATAGCACGACCAGTATACGATCAGTCTTCAAAATTTCTTTAAGCTGTTTATTAGCTAGTTGTATATGGTGGTTGATAGCCGACTCACTAATACTTAAAAGCTTGCTTATTTCACGGTAACTTAAGCCTTCAATCTTATGCAGGCAATAAACTTCACGCTGTCTGGGCGTTAACCTATCGAGCGCATTGTTTAAAACGATCTTCGCGTTGGATGCATTGTCCAGATCTTCAAAAGGTGAATAGCTATCGTTCTTGGCAAATTCGCTCCTCATCAGCTGATCATAGATACTTTTTCGAAACACATTCTTAGCCAGGTTAGAAGCCATTGTATATAATAAGCCTCCAAAATTTCCTTTTGGGTCTATGGTTTTACGGATTTCCCACATTTTCACAAAAATATCCTGAAGCACATCTTGTGCTAACTCTTCGGATTTGAGCAGGTAAACAAGCTTTAAGGTTAGACGACCGTGATATAAATCGTAAAGTTCTTTAAACGCTTCCCTATCGCCATGCCGTAATTTTTGTAATAAATGCTCTTCACTAGTGATAGATATTGTTTTCAAGTCAATAGATAGATTAGTAATAGTAAAGTAACATAAATTTAAACTTTTTTTCAAAAATTATCAAAAATCATTAGAAATACTATAAACTGCAATTGGCTATTTGGACAGTACTGCCGCATCAAGGCTCCTCTATCGATCCTCCATAAATATCTCGACAATAAATTGTATCAACTCTGCAACAAAATCAATACCAGCTAAAAATAGCCTTTATATGACTTTTCTTTTTTTAGATAGATTTACTTTTGTCGCAAATGTTTCCCGTTCGGGATTTAAAAAGAGCAAGATGAAGAAAGAATCACGCATCATATCGCTCATTGTAGGTGGCACATTGCTTATGGAGATGCTCGACACCACAGCGATATCAACGGCCTTACCCAAAATGGCACATGATTTTGAGAGTGATGTTGTACACCTCAGTGCAGGTATTACCTCTTACACCGTCATGTTAGCCGTATTTATTCCAATCAGCGGCTGGATTGCCGACCGCTACGGCGCAAAAAAAGTTTTCAATTTGGCGATTCTGGGATTTATACTTTCTTCAATCGCATGTGGACTGAGTACCAACTTAACATCTTTCGTCATTGCGCGTATCTGTCAGGGTACAGCCGGAGCCCTAATGGTACCGGTGGGCCGTCTCATTGTGCTCAAGCATACCGAAAAGAAAGATCTGGTCGAAGCGATCGGCTATATTGCCTGGGCTGGATTACTGGGCCCTATCATCGGCCCTGTGCTGGGCGGATTTTTCACCACATATTTCAGCTGGCACTGGATTTTCTTTATCAATATACCCGTCGGTGTTTTTGCGCTGTGGGCAGTGCATCAATTTATTCCGGCAATGGATTCAGAAAATAGCCGTCCGCTTGATATCATCGGCTTTTTCATCAGCGGTATCGGTCTTGCCGGAATTATGCTGGGTACTGAAATGATCGGCGCAGCCAAAGGCAATTATACAAAACCACTTGTGACTATTGGGGCAAGCTTTGCACTAATGGCAGTCGCAGTATGGCACTCCAGACGCATCAAATATCCTTTGATCGATTATCGTATTCTCAACGTAAAAACCTTCCGTATTACCGTATATTCCGGGTCGATCACCCGAATGGTGATCAATGTCGCGCCCTTTATATTACCCCTTATGTTACAGTTGGGTTTTGGACTGAGCCCATTTCACGCAGGCCTCCTCTATATGGCCAACATGCTCGGTAGCATGAGCATGAAGCCTGTAGCCATGTGGATCACACGAAGATTTGACTTCCGTAAGGTCTTAATCGGCAACGGCATTATTTTAACACTCGTAACCGCTGGACTCTCCCTGCTTTCAATACAAACGCCGATTTGGCTTGTGGCGATTGTGTTCTTTTTCTCAGGCCTTACACGATCGCTCCAATTTACAAGCTTAAATACCTTGGCCTACGCAGACGTGCCAAATGAACAGATGAGCAACGCGAATACATTGTATAACACCGCGCAGCAAATGGCGCTTGGTATGGGTATCGCCTTAGGAGCAGTAACGCTCCACCTGGCAAGTAGTTATTATCAGGATACGGTTTATCAGATGCGGGATTTTAGTTTGGCACTACAATTAATTGCGGCTTTATCCATGCTATCCTTAATTGAATATTTCAAAATTAAACCGAGCGACGGAAGCAATTTAAGGGGTATTCCGTCGAAGAAAGAAGTTCAGAACGCCGCTTAGCTCGCAGCAGTTTTTTTCTAATCCTCAGTTCGGATCAATAAGAGCATCTATTAAGTTAAGCCCATTGAATAAATTCTGTTTCGGATTCCGGCACGGCTCCGAAACAGTCATATTATTGCAGAAGTAAATTGCAGATTACCTGGGCGTACCAACGCGCAAGGTAATCATTCGGATGATTGACGTTATTACCCGTCATATCCTGATAGCTTTTGTGTTTAAGCAGTTCTTGATGTACGGTGGTCATATCGGCCAATGCTACTCCGGGCCCTGCAAGTTTTAACAATTCATTTTTGTATTGATGCTGAAATCCCGATTGAACGGCGTTAGGGTTCGGCAACATGGGGGCAATAACGATAAATTCAGTTTTTGGGTTTTTCGCTGATACAGAATTTATAATTTTCTGAATTTGCTCGCGAAATTGTACAGGTGTAACATTGGCACTACCATCGTTCATGCCAAAACCAATGATGACCAGGTCAGGATGGTAAATATTGACATAATCATTGACGGAGTCCACTCCCCATTGAGCAAGTTTGCCCGACACCGAGGTATTGACATAACTGATATACGAATTGGAATAGTAGTCTCGTAACTTGTATACGGTCAGTTCCGGCCAGGTCGGCATATAAGGCGCCTCACCTGCTAAGCCACTGGTATTATATCCCTTTTCTATGCTATTGCCATAAAACACAATATGAAGACTATCTTGTCCTGCCAATTTACCAATTGTAGACGGAAGTATGCCTACAGCATACGGTATAGCTGGTCCTTGCCATCTTTGGCCTTTTTTGGGAATATACGTCACCGCAAGCTGTCTGCTACTAAAATATTCATTTTCACTGTATAATACAAAGGTGTCAGCTGCTTTTCCTCTCATGGACAGTCCTGCCTTATCCCGCATAAAGACCAGATCCTCTTTTTTCAGGAAAGGGATTTTCGAACCCCGAATGATGTTAATCTTGTCTTTTGAATAATTCCAGTCACGTCCCTCCACAAAGGTCTCATGATGGTCGCTACTTTTAACCGAGACGATTTTCCTGGCCTCAAATAGTAAAGAAGCATTTATTTCGGCTCCATTTTCCAATGGTAGTATGCTTTCGTCGACAATCGTATCCGCTTTCCAGAATGGTGTCATATAATCCGTTAGCTTGAGATAGTTTTGCCATTTTGGAGCAAGTCCAATCTTTTTGAATACAGAAACGATTTCGTTTGCAATGATTGTATTTCCTGCATCAGAAGGATGTAGTCCATCATAGGTCAGGTTGATTGATTCGACAGGATATGGATATTCGTCGGTATTTGGGTTAAACGGAATTTCAGCTGACCCAGGATAGACAAAATTTACATACTCGCCTGTCTTAGGATCTTTCAACCGCTTAAAATTCACCAGATTTTTAATTGTTAAAACCGGATGGTGATAAAGATCCACCGCAGCGATCCCTTCATGCTCAGCGATGGTAATAACAGCGTTGGCGACATCCTCCAGTGACTGCCCGGCGTGTTTCCGGTAGGAGCCATGAGCACTATTTTTGGAATCCGCAATATATACAAAATCGTTTCGCTGCATGGGCGTGATCAAGATAATCCTGGCTTTTGGATTGAGCTTGCGAATGGCATCGATAATAATGCGAAACGAGCCGAATACCGTCTTGTTTCCAACATCATTTTTATAATCATCCAAGTCCCCGATCGGCCTCCCCTGCCACCAGTCGTTTGTTCCTAAAAATATCGAATAGACATCCGCTTTCACCAGTCCGAGTTTATCAATATTCTGGGCTATTCCAGCGGATGTCCATCCATTATGCCCCTGGTTGATATAGCGCAGATTGGGCAGCTTGTCAGTAACACGGGTTAAATACCCCTTTTTGACGCGGTCCCCCGTCTCGTTGAGATGATCGTTCAGATAGGTGATCGAATCACCGATCGCCACCCAGGTCTGTTCCTTATCTCTAAAAGAACTCAAGACGTAAAAAATTAATAGAATGAACAGCGGTCTTATTTTCATTGATACAGTTGCTTTTAATATAGCAGGGAAGCCTTTTAATAGTTACCTCCCCGCTTATTTTAAAGATATGACTTTTTAAATGTTCTTTTACCATCCCGGATTTTGCTCCAGTTTATGACCGTTGGCCTGATAAAAAGCAACTTCCTTAGTAGGGAGCGGCATGAGATAGTCCTTTGCAGGATCAAATTTTCTACCTCGTTCGGCAACTAAGAAGCCATTTGGATCCACTTTAGTTGCATAGCTCGGATCATTGTAGGGGCTTCTGGTTGCCCAGTCCGTACCCGTAATTTTTATTCCTTTTATATCCTGCGGCAGCTCTGACTCTGCGGTTTTCCATCTGCGTAGATCATCTAAGCGGAACCCCTCCAGCGCAAGCTCTACTGTTCGTTCACGTCTGATCTCTACCTGCATAGTCAGACCATTGGAAGCCGCGAAAGCATTCGTTAAATGTGGCATACCGACCCGATCACGCAGTTTGTTAATCGAAAGGTCAAGATCATTGTCACTGATAGCACCGTTTTTTTCATAGATGGCCTCTGCATAGTTCAGCAGTACTTCGGCATAGCGGATCAGGTGGCGATCAAATTCAAATAAGCTATTGTCCCCTTCACGTCCTGAATTGTTAGCGACTGGATCTTCGGACATATATTTATACAAGATATACCCCGTGTTGAAGTTCCGTTGTGGTGCATTTGGCCAGTTGGCTACTTTGTTTACGGGAAAGAACACCCTGTTGGTCAACGTACCTGGTATGATCATGGTTTGCGTCATGCGCGGATCACGATCCTGAAATTCTGACGTAAAGCTGGCGTAACCCTGAAATACACTGCCAGGTGCACTGATTGGCAAGCCCTTTTTGTCGAGGTACATATCCACGAGTTTACGTGTGGGATTATAGCCATCCTGATCATACATATAAGGTGCATCGTGTCCGAGGATGTTTCTGGCATAACGCCGATCCAAAATACATTCTTTGGAATCGTCACCGGCCTCGATAAACAGGTAGCGATAGCTCTGTGTTCCACTTCCCGTATATAGCCCATACAGGCCACTGTTTATCACCGACTGTGAAGCCGTTATCGCCATGTCCAGGTATTTGCTAGCCACTGCCGCCTGCCCCCTTGATTTTTGCCAGGTACCTTCAAACAAGGCTACGCGGGATGCCAGCGCTGCTGCTGCACCTTGTGTGATGCGTCCCATATCGCCTGAAGACAGATCCGATTGTAAGGGGAGCGTTTTTCTGGCTTCCTCAAGATCATTTAAGATCAGGTCGACGGTAGCTGTCCGGCTGCCACGGGCTGCAAAAAGCTCCGGATCATCGGTCTTGAGTACTTTGGTGATCAGCGGGACACCACCGTACAGCCGGAGCAGCTTCCAATAGTACCATGCTCTGAAAAAACGTGCTTCACCGACATACTTTTTGATTTCCGCATCATCCTTACCTTCCCCTTTTTCCACTATATTATTTGCCGAACGGATATAGCTATAGCTCGTATTCCAGACATCAGAGGTTTCCGCCGGTTGCAGCTGTCCATTGCTGACCGCATTCGGGACATTGAATGCAATATCCGATTCCGTATCCTCGAGTCCAAACCTGTCCAGTCCGTTGTAAAGGTTGTTTGCCGCGAGTTTAAAATCCGCACCGCTTTTCCAAAAAGTGGCGTCTGTAATATTATCTTGCGAAACCAGGTTTAAATCTTTTTTACAGCTGCCCAGCGCTATTGCGAATAATACTATATATGCTATAGAGAGCGCCTTTGTCCGGATGGGTTTATCAAAACCCACATTTCTTGTAAATGGTAAGGTGATATGGTTTAAATATTTAAATTTCATTATGTTATCGTTTAAAATGTTACATTCAGTCCCATAGCGTACACCTTGTTAAATGGATAAGTACCCTCTTGACGATATCCATCTTCGGGATCAAAATTTCCGCCAAATGTTCCTTTTGAGATCGTAAACAAGTCCTGTCCGCTGACGTATATCCGTGCAGATTTAAGCTTGATGGCTTTTGCCCATACATCAGGTAAATTGTAGCCTAGGGTGATTACCTTAAAACGCAAGTAAGCGACATTTTGAATTGTTTTTGTTGAAGCACGATAGTTATAACCGCCTACGTCATCATAGCCCAGATTACCGGGAAGATAACGGGGAAATTCTGCATCCGGGCGGTCTTCGCGGTAAGTTTTGCCATAGAAATACTGCAAAGAGGGCCAAAAGAAGGTATTGGGGCGGCTGATATTGCTTTCATAGATGACATCTCTTTTGCCTACACCTTGTAGAAACAACTGTAGATCAAATTGCTTGTAAGCCATATTGATATTGGATGAAAAGGTATACCTCGGGTTCACATTGCCCAGATAGATCATATCACCGGCAAGCCCCTTGGATTGATCGCCAAAAGCCGTCAGCTTACCATCACCATCCATATCTTTGTACATTACGTCGCCAATGGATACCCGCGCGGGTACCCCCTGCAGCTGTTTGTAAGCGTCAAGTTGTTCCTGGGTTTTGATAATACCTTCATACACATAGCCGAAATACGAGTAAATAGCATAACCTTTGCGTGTCTTCACCAAACCCTCATTGTAGGAATCTGTATTCTTAAGCTCGACCAGTTTATTTTTACTGTCACTCAGCTGCAGGGACACACTATATTTAAAGTCATTGATCTTATCTTTCCAGGTTAACATCGCCTCAAAGCCCTTGGTGACCAGCTTACCCTGATTGCTTGAGGGCGGAGTGGCCCCGAAAGTAGCCGGTACGGCGATATTGACCAGCATATCGTCATTGATCTTGTGATAATAATCAAATGAAAAAGCCAATCTTGAATCCATGAGCGCTAAGTCTATCCCTATATTTTTATTGGAGATCGTTTCCCAGGTCCTATCGATCGAAGCCGGATTGGCATTGGCTCCCACAAGACCGGCATTGGGTGCACCTAAGGGATAATTTCCGCTTAAGTTAATCAAAGGAATATAATCGTAGAGGCCCAGATTTCCGATCTCCTGGTTCCCCATTTTACCGTAAGAAAACCGTAATTTAAGTAAGTCAAATGTGTTGAGTGATTTTATAAACCTTTCTTCAGATAAATTGTAGGCTAACGCGGCCGAGGGAAATACGGCACTCCAGCGCTTTTCGGGGGCAAACTTCGAGCTGCCGTCCGCCCTTGCAGTAAGGTCCACAATGAGTTTGTTCTTATAGCTATAGCTCAAACGGCTAAAGTAAGAGCCCAGCGCCTGATCACTCAGATTCCCCGTAAAATTGGCATAAGCAACTTTCGTACGGTCGGCAAGATTGAGTGTGAATAAGCTATTATTTGGAAAATTATATCCAGTAGTTGTCTGGCCCGACACATTGGTCTGCTCAAGTGAAGCACCGGCGATAAGGTTAAAGCTATGGTCCTCGCCAAATGCTTTATTGTAATCAAAATAAGCTTGATAAAGCTTGTTTAGTGTTTTGCCATTTGCGTAGGCTGCTGAATTTGGCGTATTGCGGATATCCTGTATACCACCGGTATAGTTCCATCTGGTGATGGTTGGATGGATGGCGACATTGTTGACATAATCCATCCGTACGGATGCCTGTCCGGTAAGTTTTAACCCCGGCAGAAAAGAATAATCGATTTTAAAGTTCGTCGCAAAGCGCGAGAAATTATCCGTAGTTGTGCCGCCTTCTTCTAAGTAAGCCGCAGGATTTGCATAGCCCTGATAACTATAAAACTGTCCCTGCTGGTTATACAGTGGAGCGTACGGAAACTGTCGGGGTACATTTTTCAGCGGGTTCTCGCCATTGATTTCCGATGGAGTCAGCGTTACACGATTGTCAAAGCTGGTCCGTGTTTCGACTGCAAGCTTGCTATTGATTCTCAGGTCATAATTGAGGCGCAGGTTGTAGCCCGTCGATTTATTTTCGCCATATCTCAATATCCCATTATCTATCTTGTATCCCGCTGAGATCATGTAGCTGTTATTTTCCCCGCCTCCAGATGCAGCCACATTATGCATCTGTTGCGTAGAACTTTTATAGACGACTTTGTTCCAGTCCGTATAGCCATAGAATCCGGGATAATTTGTTACCCCGTAATTCCAGCCCTTATCCAGATCCGGCGCGGCATTGGCCTTTATTTTGTCAAAAACCTCCTGCGGAAAGCCCGCGATACCCACATTTCTGAGTCCTTCATCCGCAAATTCCGCATATTCCAGTGTATTCATTATTTTTCGTAGAAAAGTCGGCGTTTTAATGCCAAAATTGCCCGTATAGGTAATCTGTGGCGGTCCTTTTCGACCACGTTTGGTGTTGACGATAATGACGCCATCGCCAGCCCGTGCACCATATATCGCAGCAGCAGCGTCTTTTAATACTGTTACTTCAGCGATATCATTGACATTGATGGTATTGATATCACCGGGAACCCCGTCCACCAGTACAAGGGGCTTGTTGCCGTTGATAGATGATTCTCCGCGCACCTTCAGATCAAAATTGCTCCCGCCGGGCTGACCGCTTGCCTTGGTGATGGTCATTCCCGGAATAGTGCCCTGCAATGCATCAAAACTATTTGTCACCGGCCGGTTTTCAAAAACATCGGATTTTACTGTTGATATTGCACCGGTCACCGCACCTTTGGTGCGCGTTCCATAACCGACCACCACCACTTCATTTAAGTTTGTCGTCAGATTGCTTAGTCGAATGTTCAGAACTTCCTGGCCGTTTATCGGAATATGTTGGGCCTGATAGCCGATATTGGACACGATGAGCACAAAATTCGGCTTGGTATGGCTGATGGTAAAATTTCCGTTATTGTCGGTCACTGCACCAATCTCTGTGCCTTCGATCTGAAGGGATACACCCGATAGGACTTGGCCTGAAGCCGAATCTCGCACCGTCCCTTTGAGTAGATGCGTGGCTGCAATTACCTGCCGAGCGGCGGTGACCACCGCTTTTTTCTCCGTAATTAATACCGTTTTGTTTCGTATTGTGTATTCAAGTGACTGATTTTCCAGGCATCGCTTCAGTGCATGTGGGAAGTCCAGATCCTTAAAGTTAACGGATACAGGCTGTGCATTTTTTAGTGTGGCATTATTGTAGAGAAAGTCATAATCGGTCTGTTTTTTTAACTCCCCCAATACGTCGCTCAACGGAGCGTTGCGTACGGCTATGCTAATTTTCTGCCCATAGCACACATGACTGAGCTGTAGCAGCGCAAAACATAAGAATATGTACAGAATCTTGGGGCTACGCGAGCTCGGTGAAAACGTACAGGGACCCATGCCGAAAAATAATTCAGTAAATTTTTTATACATTTGGTTAGTAGTTTAATAGATTATACAATTGGTTTGATCGGACTACTTGACCAGTGAAGACTGGTTTGCCAGGGACGACGCAACCGTCCTTGGCTTGTTTTCGTCAATTTGTGCTTAGTTTGTAAGTGGTTCCCTCCTTTCTTTCATAAATCTATTGATAGATACTTTACTGTTCCGAAGTTCCGGATACGATAACCTTTTGCTCTTTGATCCGAAAACGGAGATTTCCCAATTCTTCTAGGTTATGTAAGATCTCCGCTAAATCAGACTTTCTGGAAAAAGAACCTCCAAAACGCTCACCACTCTGTTTACCAACATAAACGACATCCACATTATACCAGCGGCTGATTGTATTCATAATGTTTTCGATAGATTCATTATCGAATGTGAAGTAACCATTTTTCCAGGCAACTACTTGGTTGATGTTTGCTTTTGTAAGGGCAATATGACTGGAATTTTGGAACAGATTAGCTTGCTGTCCCGGGATCATCAGTTTTGATTCACCCGATGAGTACCTGCTCACACGCACACTGCCTTCTAGTAAGGTGGTTGAGATCAGCTTCTCATCCGGATATCCTTTTACGTTAAAATGTGTACCCAATACTTTTATCTGTTGGTCACCTGTAATGACTTTAAAGGGCAATTCTTTATTATGGGCCACCTCAAAATAGCCCTCGCCCGTTAAGGAGACAAGCCTATCCCGACCATTTGAGGTAACCGGGAAACGAAGTGTCGAGGCGGAATTCATCCATATTTTAGTGCCGTCAGGCAAGCTAATTTTATATTGACCGCCGCGTGGAATATCGAGTGTATTAAACTGCATCTTAGGGTCAGTTACTGGTTTGAGCGCTACAGTGCTACGATAGGTCAAACTGTTGCTGTCTGTTTTGCTGATCGATAAGCCGTCTTTATGATAAAGCTCACCTATGGCCGCATCGTCCAGATTAATTTTTGTACCGTCCGCTAGTGTCAGCTTGCTTATGTTCGTATCTGATTGAATTTTAGACTGAGCCATGCCACTGCGATCCGGTATAGACTCATTTTGGAATTTGTAATACAGCAATGCAGCACCCAATAGAAATGCAATTGTTGCGGCCACGGAAAGCCGGGTAATGGAAGCTACTGATCTATTTCTGGGCTTTGCGATTTTTTTCGAAAAATTAGCGTATAGCTGATCCACAAGCTTCTCTTTGCCACCAGCTTCTTCAATCCAATCCTTGAGCTGTTCCGGCCCGTCATCCAGTTGCTCATACCATTCATTCAGTTCCGCCATCTCTTCTTCACTGCAACTGGAACTACGTACGCGTACCAATAAATACTGTAATCGTTCATTATCCATAAGAATCTGCTTTGTTATCTTATAAACGGTCCTGCCTGCACAGAACCGTTTATAGGATATAGACGAACTGAATCGAACGAACCGTTAGTTGCACCCGATTTTATTTTTATTTTTTGCCAGCTATGAAAGGTTGTGCACAGGACAGTAAAGGACGGTGCTTTCAACCATTCTTGTTAAAATTGTAGATCAGACAACAACTGGGCGATTGAGGGCGCTGACGATATACCTAAGGGAGAATTCTTATAAACCAACTACAAAATTATGCATGTTAACCTGAGTGATGCCAAATTGATCTTGTTATGGATGCATGGAGATGATCAAGCCTTTGAAATTTTATACAAAAGGCACGTCGTTTCCCTATTATCAATTGCATTAAAAAAGACACAAAGCAGAGAGGTAGCCGAAGAAATCATCCAGGACACATTTCTCTGTCTATTCCTCAAAAGATCGTCTGCCGATCAGATTAAAAATCTTACCGCCTTTTTGTATACCACCGTCAAGCATAAGGTCATCGATCATTACCGACGGGAGAAACTCTCGAGGCAGTTTCAGGAACACAGTTTGGCCTATTTGACTGAGGCTGATCATTCGACCATGCAGACCATTGAATCCAGGGAACTGGCCGAGCGTATCAGCTCGCAGATCGAGCGTTTACCGCCGAAATGTAAACATGTATTTTTACTGAGCCGTAGCCATTACCTGACGAATAAACAAATCGCATCCCAATTGGACATTTCCGAGAACACGGTGGAGCAGCATATGCGAAAAGCCCTGCGTATTCTACGGGCATCGTTTTCACAGGCCGAAAAAATTGTCTTTATTACTTATCTGACCAGCCATATTCTCCTATCCTTGGCTTGATCATCAGAGATAGTCCATAAAAAAAACATTGCAGCGCCCGTGTGGACAACTGCAATGTAATAAACCTAACCTATGAGTATCTTGTATTCCTATTTCGTTTATTTCGTCGAAGGGCAATATCAATCTCTATTTGCCATTGGTCATATTCAAGATGATCTTACCATTCTCCGGTGATATCCTCAGGACACTTCCATTATTGGGGGTGGAGAATTGCCCCACTATGCTGGAAATGTTGTATTTCATCCCCTCAAATTCTGCATCTAAGCGTTTTGGAGAAATATTTTTGAAAGGTAATTTAATCTGATCAGCAGTGCTGAGGTCCAGATACCAGTCCAAGGGCTGTCTTCCGACAAAGCGGATTTTAAATTTCTTTTCATCCAGATCGATCTCCACGTTACCTTCCACAGCATTTAGCGGCCATGAGATGTGAAGCTTCCCCTTTCCTGTGTTTGTAATTACGGGATCTGCACCCGTTAGCAGGATTTCCTTACCATCAACTACTGCTTTGAACCTCAATCCTGCAAGCTGGTCTTTTTTGCTCCACAGGTAGCCGTCTACCACAGGCAGGGTATAAAATGCACATTCATTAGAGGTCGCTTTCTGCGTAGTATAGACCGAAGGAAAATTTTCATCAAAGATATGGATATCCCTTACCCGTAAGCCACCATCTTCCCACAGCAGGTTGGTGCGGTAAAAGCGGCTGTTAAACCATACGGTTTTCTTATCACTGTCACCCAGATCCTTGTTTACGGTAAAGGAAGTTGCAGGAGTTAATTTAAAGTTCTTTTTAAACCACAGTCCGGATGCTTCCATAGTTTCTACCCGCACTTTGTTTTCATCGCGCAATCTGGCGATCAGCGGCAACTGTATTTCAAACCCTTTTTTCATAGCATCCCAGGTAAAGGAGTTTTCCTGTCCTGCCTGCGTGTAGTTAAACACCATGGACTCTCCCTCGACAAATTCCTTGAGAAACCAGTTGACCCATTTTTCACTTCCGCCCGCTTCGGGATATACAGGTTCCAGCGTGATCACCCCTTGCCAGGTTGTGCTGATACCCGTATCATACTGCCGGACCGGATCGCTTCCGAGCATTCTGAAAATGGGCACCGGAGTCTGATTTTTTTTATTCTGGGCCGGCATATACGAATTCAGCTTACTTGGATAATACGCTTGGTTCCAATAGCCGCCCCAAAGGGTATAACCATCGGTACCGTATTGATCTTTACAGTTGGCCGAAGCCACAATTTTGTACTTTTCGTACATGTAGTTCAAACTGTGCGAATCAATAAACCATGAAGCTACAGATTTAGGGTAATAACCGAAGATCTTTTTAAAATCCGCCATATAGACATCAATGATCTTTTCACGCTCTTCGGGCGTATATCCTGTAGAAAAGCCTACATCCGCATGCCAGTCCCAAGCATACCGGCCCCGCCATTTCAATCCCGCTTTCTCGATAAGCGGCTGCGGGAGCTCCCACCAGCCCCCAATTTCGTATTCTTCTTGAGGTAGCGCTTTCAGTAGACGCTGATATCTTGGATCCATAAGTGCGTCATATTGCAGCAGAAATGTACCGCCCAGCTTGTAAGCCTTCATCATCTCGACCTGTTTTACCACCGTTTGGTAGAGGACATCTTCGGTGACATGTGCTTCCCTAGGCTCAATAAGTCGGATAAAGTTTACAATATTGACGATTTTTGGTTTTCCGTCATTCTTTACAATGTCAAGTGTATCCGGAGCTGCAGACACTGCCGAGCAGAAAAGCAATAGGCCGCAGATCCATACCAGAGCAATAGATAGTTTTGTTTTAATTTTCATTTGTGATACTTAAATTGATTCGTATTATTTCGCATAGTTAGTAGGTATTTTCTTTTTCCTATAAAATGGTCAAGATCATGTCCCCTCACTGTATAATAAGACGAATAAGATGCATCCAACCGTTATGTTGTCGTGCAAATTGTTTTATAATTCAATCTGATAATGTGTGCTCTCCTTGCAAGTATGCCCCTATTTTTTCTGGGCTAAAGTTTAACGCAGGACTTCATCCCCGCAGACCGCCTTAATTGCGTGGCGGCCATCACCCGTCAAGAGCTCAACCTATTTCTCGACGATTCGAAATTTCAAGATATGCTTGCCTGCTAGCAATTCGGCCGGTCCAGACTGGTCGGTATTCTTCGGCGGATAAAACGTTGCGCGTGAATTTGGCGGCACAGTAACCCTATATTCAATATGCTGCCCCTTTTTCTTCCAGGATGAAACAATCTCGCCAAATGGAGATTTGTGCTTCACCGTGGCTTCGTGTAATTCTTCGGGAAATATCGGCCGAAGCATAATATGTTTAAATCCGGGATAGTCGGGATCCGGTAATATACCGCCTACGGATTTAAAGAACCAGCCACCGATTTCACCAAACATCATATGGTTGTCCGAAATATCCCTTTCGGCATTTAGGTCCCAGTTTTCCAGCAAGGTCGTAGCACCATTGACCACCCACCAGCCCCAGGAAGGATATTTGTCCTGTGTCGCCACCTTGTATGCGGTCTCCGTGTGTCCTGTTTCGCATAGTGCATTTAACAATGCCTTGGCGCCCAATACACCGACATCCAAATGAAAGTTATTTTCCGCCACTTTTTTGTTGAGATTGGCCGCGACCTTAGCGCGCATATCCTCCGGCACCACGTCCCAGTATATTGGTACACTTAGCTCGGTTTGCGTTCCAGTTGCGTAGATACCCGATTCGCGATTCAGAAATTTTGCATTGATAGCGTCTTTAATTTTCGTTGTTAGGGCACTGTATTTTTTATAATCCGATTCTTTGCCGAACAGCTTTGCTGCCGCGCTCAATATCCTGGCGTCCGTATAGAAGTAAACCGAAGAGGTAAGTTCAAGATTTGAACTTGATTTTACAGGGACCCAATCACCCCGCCCGAACGTCGTCAGCCCATCAGGGCTGATCATGTCAACATAATCGACATAGCGTCTGATATTTTCGTAACAATCATTTAAAAGCCTACTGTCCCCATAAAACAAATAAACCTGCCAGGGAATAATGGCTATTGTACTGGTCCAGTCAAGACCATTGGCCGTGCCATAGCCCCAGCCACCAGTTGGTATGATATCCGGCAGTACGCCATTTGGCTGCTGCTCATCACGGTGATCGGCCAGCCATTTCTCGTACACGGTAATACCGTCAAAATTATATAATGCCGTCTCTATTGCGAGATGCCCATCCCCTGTCCATCCATTTTTCTCACGTTGGGGACAGTCCGTCGGATAGCCCATCAGATTAGAAAGATAAGCATTATTGGTCACGCGCCAGAGCTTGTTGACCAGTGCTGAAGATGTCTTGATATCCCCGGTCGGAGCGACATCACTATGCATAAAATATGCTGTTATGCTGGTATCCTGCAGGGCAATCGCTTCACTTGAGGTCACTTCAACATAACGAAACCCCTTGTAGTTAAACTTAGGCATGAATTCATCCTGTTTTTTGCCACTAAGGATCAAAATATCCGTCTGAAACGGCTCTGCCTGCTTATCGCCCCGATAGTATACATCGATATTTGACAGATCCAGACGGCCATCTTTACCCAATCTCTCTCCATGTGCTATACGCACTGTTGTGCCCGATTTGCCGCTCAGTTTGATCTTGGTAATTCCCGACATATTTTGTCCCATATCGAAAAGCCAGGTCTTGTCGTCAAATTTTATGACGGACTTGGGTTTATATGTTTTTACCAGACGGATCGGCACAGTCTGTTGAGCTACAATATTGGTCGAAGGTGCACTGCGATAGCGTACGCCATGCCACTTTTTGTCATCAAATCCGGGCTTATCCCAGCCGATTTGCTCCCGGCGGGCATCATAATGTTCGCCCGTATAAATATTGTTATAGATAATCGGGCCCGAAGAAGTTTTCCAGTCCCGTTCAGAGCAGATAATTTCCTTCGAACCATCCGTATATATCAGGTGGATTTCCAAACAAAATGTTGGCCTTGCCCGCCAGGGCGCATTGTGAAAATCCCAAACTGCTAGAGGCTGATGATTATACCAGCCATTCCCCAAAATAACACCAACGGCATTTTTGCCAATCTTAAGTTCGCTGCTGATATCGTGCGTCACGTACAGGGTTCGGCGATCATAACGCGTATACATAGGATCCAGCTGATGATCGCCCACCTTTCCACCATTTAAAGAAAGCTCATACAGCCCTCCTGCCGCAATATATGCCCGTGCATATTTGAGCGTTTTTTTAATTTCAAATTCTTTCCGAAAATAGGGAGCTTCCCGATGCGCAACATCATTATGATCACTTATCCAAGCCGCTTTCCAGGTATCATTTCCCATCATTCCCGTCTCAAAACGGGCTATCGCCGAGGATCGGACTTTTCCATCCTTATCCCAGATATTGACTTTCCAAAAATAAGGCGTATTTGGTTTCAGTGTTTTTCCTTTATAAGCAATGATCATATCCTCTCCGGACTGTTTACCTGTGTCCCACCGCGTGCCTTGATTGGAGGCGACTGATGCGGAATCCGTCCCGACAAAGATTTGGTAGCCCTGTTGTTTAGCACCTCGCCGATCGTCATCCAGCTGCCAGGTCAGTCTGGGATTTTGGATATCAATCCCGATGGGGTTGACGATATGCTCACATTTCAACACTACCGGACGGCATACTTTGGGGTTTTCTGCTGCAAATAATCTTACGGTCAGGCTTAAAACCGATAATAATAACATTGTTTTCATTCCTTGCATAATATTTCTAATGACGTGTATCTCGCTTTCTTTTGTCTTTCTTTTATAATTGTACCCGGTCCTATTATTCCATTTCAATTCCATAGGGAAATATAAAGCAACTAACTTAAAGGAGTAGTTATGCCTCTTTAAGTTAGTTAAGCCCTATTTTGTGCCGACTTAATTTACCTCACTGCCATATACGGCAAACTCGGCTAAATGTGAATGGGGTTCTCCTCCCCCGTTTAATTGAAAGATTCTGATATAACGGACCGTAGGCGAGCCCGAAATCAAGAATTGCTGCGGCCCTTGGGCATCCGGCAGATTATATGAGCCATACGTTGTCCAGGGTTCAGCTTCTGAATTTCGCCCCTCGATCAAGAAGTCCCTAAAATCCGCGGTTACATAATCGTGGCGCGAAGTCAGCTCGATCATATCCACCTTTACTGCTTTCTTCATGTCAAATGAGAGCCAATGCGGGAACGGACTCGTCCCCGAGGAATGTTTAGTATGCCAGTAGGTATTGGGATTGTCATCCAATACAAAATATGGGGATCCGCCATTTGGTAGCTGACCTGTCGCCTCGTAAGAATCTGCAAAAGCAAGCCAATTGCTTCGGTTAATTTTGTAAGCATAGCTATGTTTTTCAGCGGCTGCCGCAAATGTATCGATACATAAAGTGTCCGGTATATATAAGGTCTGATAAGTAAATTCCGTTTTCGGTTTGTAATTCTTCAATATAGACTGCTTTTCGCTGACCGGTGTCCGTACCAATTGTGCCTTACCCTCCTTGTCGGTATAAGTGATCTCCGTGCCGATGGCCCCCAGTGTTTTGTCAACATCCCGCCACATGACCGTAACATTATCCGCCTGGTCTGCGATAGCCGAAATAATCAGCCTATTGTTTAGGGATGTTTTATAGGCCTGACCATAGGCCTGGCCCGTGGCATAAACAGCCACAGATCTGTTGCCCAGCGCGTCGAAGGTATGGATGCGAAAGTTGTAGAGGTTTTCTGGCAAGGTAATAAATTGTTTCAAGGTATCTACGGTATTCGTACGCACCACTGGCACGGCCACAGAATCCTTCATGTTATTCCAATAGATACGGCAGCTGGCCACTTTGGGGTCCGACATAAACAGGCCCTGTACGTAGACCCGTCCGTCCCCTGAGAACACAACGACAGAATCGATTTTGCCTGTATAGGAGATCTCTCCGGATTCCACAAAACGCTTATAGTCATCCATCTTTGCACAGGAAGCTCCGATCACAAGAGCAAGGAGCGCTAGGCCGCTCATCCTTATTTTATTCCATATTTTTTCCATTTTCAAAATACTTTATTTGTATAGATTCATGTTTTATTTTAACTGAACTAACGTGTGTCACCATATACATTGATCTCTTTGATTTCAAACCAAGAGGTACCCATCCAGTTCTCTATACTCTTGATCCGGAGGAAACGTACTTTGGGTACGTTGGTATCCAGGTTGTAGTCAAAACCCGCTGCTGCTTTTTCCCAATCCTCTGCCGAAGTTTGTCCATAAGGGAGCCTTGAGGGCTTCGTGTTTTCAAAAGTGCCCATTTTCGTCCAGCTGTCCCAGCTTCCGTCAGGATTTGGATCTGCTGATCCCCATACCTCAAAGAAGCGTAATTGTCCGCGGTAGTAGAACTGATGATTGCCATTGCTCATAAATTCGGCATAATTCCAAATTTTGACGCGGCTCAGCTTGGCCAGTTTACCCAGGTCAATGCTGATCCACTGCGGATTTAGGTCGGCCACATCGGTCAACATCCTGTTGCTGTTGTTGGGATTATTGTCCCCGTCCCAGATGGTCGGTATACCGGGGGTCACCGTTTGGATCTTTGCATCGCCCGGCAGCTTAAGCGCCTTGAATAAGGATTTGGACAATGCTTCTTCATAAAAAGGACTGATCTTATTGAACAGCGTATCCGTATAATTCAGGAAACGATCCCGCACGGTGGCGGCAAATTCTTGTGCCAGGGTATCAAGCCCACGTGAAGTCTGGCTGATCTCCTTCTGCGAAGAATAGATATAAGGTAAAAAAGGTGTCCATCTGCCCAGGGAATCTTTTCGTAGGATCTCAACTGCGACATCCGCTTGGCTCGGGTTCTGCGCCATAATGCGTACCCCTGCAAAATCAGGCAATATCTGCAGGCTCCTAAAAACACCCCAGATCGGATTTTCCAAGGGCTTGACCATGACGGATAAAGGAGCGGATGCCACCTCACTTCGATTAACAGCATACAGTTTTACTTCATGTTCATCTTCGTCTGCGAAGCCATCCAGATCCATGGTATTGGAATAATAAGAGGATTTTATCTCTCTTGATGTTCCGGGCCGGATATCATAAACGGCTTTGACATAAAGCAGATCCTGGTCCTTTGGAAGGGTATAACTAATGCGTACTCTGCCCGATAAATTTTCTACTTTCACATTGCCTACCTGTCCCGGGGGGATGCCATTCTCTTCCAACGGCATTAATTTCTGTTCTTTGCAGCCTGTAAAGATCAACATGACGATCGCCAGTACAGCGGGGTATAATTTTAGCTTATTTGTTCTCATGATCAATATTTTAAGGTTACCAACCGGGATTTTGCACCAGGTTGTCATTAACAGTCATTTCATCTAGACGGATCGGCCATAGGTAATCCCGCGGCGCAATAAAACGCTGCTGGAATATGGTCCGTACCTGATAATAAGGTATAGCATCCTTTTGGCTCACATCCCAGCCCCTTACTGGGCCGTTTAGCTCTCTGGCCGATTCCTTCCAACGACGGAGATCCCAAAAACGACTGCCTTCAAATGCCAGCTCTATCAGTCTTTCGCGACGGATAATGGCCCGCATGCCATCCTTTGTTGTAGGCTTGGCGGGATTTTTGGAATATTTCTGCCAAGAATCGGTGACGGATTCCAGCCCTGCACGCTGCCGGATCAAATCGAGATATTTGTGCACATCGCTGACGGGGCCAGAAGTTTCATTAAGCGCTTCGGCATACATCAGATAAAGATCAGCCAAGCGTATTTCTGGCCAGGGATACTCCCAGATCGACGCATTTGCAGCAAAGCGAGACTCCCAGTTTACCAGTTTTTTTGCATAGTATCCTGTTTCCGAAAACAGCCCAAAAGCAGAGCCGGCACTGATCTGCCCCATTTTGGCCTTTACGGTGTAGGCTTCGTAATCTTTGCGGGCAGGCAGATCCGAGGTCAGCCACTTGCCACCATCAAATCCGATAGACGCATAGAATCTGTTTTCCCGGTCAAAATTCAGCCGTGCTGTTTCATAGCGTGTTTCAAAATTGACACGTTCACCATTTGTTGCGATACGCAGCTGACTTATTTGGCTAAAGTCTTTCGTTTTGTCTTCTTCAATGGGTACCCCGTGGTCTGAATAAAACTGCTGAACAACTTTTAATGTCGGGGCCAACGAAGCATAAGCCGAATTAACACCCATATCGGCATGCAATAGCGGCTGGGCGGCCCGCTGCAATGTATTAGCACGGCTATTTGAGAGCCCCCAGACCACCTCGTCGTTCCATCGCTCGGTGACTGCGCCACGGATACTCATCTGTATCATGGTCGTATCGGTCATTTCAAATTCGGGAATTTTGTAGTAGTAAAGTTTGTTTCCGGCAGCTTCTGCCTCGTCAATTGCCGTTTTTGTTGCATCAGCGGCAGCTTGCCATTTTGCGGCACTAAAGGCGGCACTAAAAAGCGGTTCACCATCTTTATTGGTAAACGAAGCATAGTCCGGATTTCCGTTAAAAAGAGGGCTGGCGGCCAACAACAATAACTTCGCTTTCACTGCGCGGTTGATCGGCTTTGTGATACGTCCAAGTTCATCATTCTTGTTGTTGATAACCAACGGCAGGTCTGCATAAGATTGATCCAACAAACTGCTGATGTAGCTGACACACTCGTCAATGGGCCTACGTTTGACCCGCACCTCCTCGGGTGGTGCCGAGATCGGGATATTTTTATCGATAAGCGGAATAGGCCCGTACATGCGCAGCAGAAAGTAGTGATAATACGCTTTTAGAAAGGTGACTTCCGCAATCCAGCGTGCACGCAGATCCACTCGTAAGTCCCTGACTTTATCTGGGTTGCTTACATTTTCGAGAAATATATTGCAATGACGCAAAGCCTCGAAGAGGTCCTTGCCCTCGTGCATACCATCCCAATAATTGGCGGCAGGCTCCCCCGAATTTTGTTGCCCGCGGGCAATGACAGACCAGGTCGCTGCCTGAAAATATTGGCGATAATCCGGTATCCACAGTTCATCGCCCGCCAATAAGCCGATGTTGCCCTCCGAGGTACCGCTATTCGGCAGATAATTGTAGCAAGTAAAAAGATATTTTTCGGCCTCTATTGTATTGGCAAAGGCATGGTCTATCGTAGCCACATTATCCGGCACCACGTCCAGTGCTTTTTTACAGGATATGGTCAGCAGGATAGCTGAAACCAGGTATAAACTCCTGATTCTGTTATATAATTTGGCACATTTATTTGTTTTCATAATTCTTTACGGTTAGCTTAAAGTCCTAGATTAATTCCGATGTTGTAAACACGCTGGACCGGATAGCCCAGGCCATCGCCGCCCATCTCGGGATCCCATGTCATAAAAGAGCTGATCGAAAACAGGTTACTGGCATTGGCGTAGATCCGGCAATTGGACATCCCCAATCGCTTCAGCAGCTTAGGGGACAGCGTATATCCGAGTTCCACCGTTTTCAGCCGCAGAAAAGCACCATTGCGCAGCCACCAGGTCGACCGTTGATTGTTATTATTATTTTGGATATTGCTCAATCTCGGCCAGAAGGCATACAGGTTTCGTCTGTCTTCCGACCAATGGTCATTTGCTATCACCTCGAGTAAACCGTTCTGCTGTCCGCCGCTTGCTACAAACGGTGAGATTGCAGACGGATCTATAAAAAAGGAAGACTGTGTCGATCCCTGAAAGAATGCGCTGAGATCAAAACTTTTAAACCCAAAGCTTCCGCCCATTCCGTAAATAATCTCTGGCGAGGTAGGCAGACCGATCGGAACCTGGTCCGCATTATTGATCACCCCATCGCCGTTGACATCCCGATATTTGATATCACCGGCACCATACTTAGCCTCATTACCGGAGCCAAAAAATTGCGTTGGCGAATTGGCTACCTCATTTTCATCGACAAACAATCTTTCCGCGATATATCCCCACTCCTGCCTGACAGGATAGCCTACGCGGGACCGGTACCATTCATGCTGGGCGTAGGTAGGTTCGTCATACACCGTCGCTTTGTTTCTGGCGTATGTGAAGTTGCCACGGAGCTGGGTCCACATCCCGTTCATAAACCCTTTACTGTAATTGATCCCAATATCTATTCCTTCGGATTCGGCTTTACCGACGTTGGCCGCCATGCTCGCTTGCAGCCCCATTGTTCCGGGGACATACGACCTCGTCATAAGAATATTACTTCGCTTCTGACGGTAAGCATCCACGACGATATCCACGCCATAAAGCGAAACGTCGAGTCCGATATTTAGCTGACGGGATTCTTCCCAGCCGATCTTATCGTTCGCATAGCGTGAAATAGAAACCCCGGGTCGACCATAGGACCAGTTTGTACCGAAGCTCGCTCCATAGCTGCCGTTGTTAAGGTTCACGTCCGACATGTAGAAGAAGCGAGCGTTTTGGTCACCAATAGCATCATTTCCCACCATACCATAAGATGCCCGTACTTTCAGATTGGTAATATATTTTTTCAGTCCCGAAAAAAAGCTTTCATTTGCTATGACCCAAGCCCCGCCGATGGAAGGGAAAAAGCCCCAACGATTGCGCTCAGCAAAGCGTTCGGAACCATTATAACCAAAATTGAATTCGACAAGATATCTTGTGTCATAATTGTAGGAGAATCTGCCCGAAAGGCCAAGATTCTTTCGGGGTAGAGACATTTCAAGTGACTCGTTGTTGCTGTAACTGACAATCGTATTCTGGATAATACCGATCAACATGGCAGACACATCATGCTTTTCGTTGAATTTTTGTGCATAGTTGGCAGCCACCTCGGTATAATACGTATTGACCTGATCTTTGTTTCCGGCAGAGTAATCGAGGTATTCCCGTCCCGTTTGCCCGACAGAGCCTGCGGTTCCATCATTGAGGGCAGTGAGATTTATGCTACCATCAATCGAATTGGCCCGATAATAAAAAGGAATATATCTACGTTGGGATTCAAAGCGTGCATAACGCTGCACATAACCCATCGCCCGCGCAGACAAACCGGGCAGCACAGCGCTAAAATCCTGATTTATGCGAAACTGTGCATTGATGTTAGAAGAGCTATAACGCTGGAATCCCGATACCATACTCGCGTAAGGATTTGTATACAATGTATTTGTCGTTCCGGCCACAAGCTCACTGCCAAAAAGAATATGATTGGTATAAGGTGAAAAAGAGGCCGGATACATGATCGGAAATGCGACCGGATTTGCTTTAATGACCGAATTAAAAATTTCCTTACCGCCACCAATAGGACCGCTATAATCGTCAAATTGTCCGTACACACGAATATTAGCCTCGGTCGAGGGGGTCAGATTTAAGGTATTATTGGCCATGATCGAATAATTGCGGAGCTTGATGTTATTTCCGAATTTATTGGCACCATCATTTTTCAGTACGCCATTATCAATATTATATGTCCCTGATATATAATATTTTGCCACACTTCCCCCTCCGGTGATATTCGTATTAAACCGCTGGTTCATGGTATAATCATTGATCATCAGTTTCATCCAGTCATTGTTAGGGTAAAGCAATGGATCGCCACCATTCTCTGTAAAATCTATCTTTGATAGCGCATAAGGTACAGGAGCAAGCGGATTTCTTGTGAGCGCTCCTTCATTGGCCATTTTCATATATTGGATATTATCGGCCATCTTGAAATTGCGCGTGTTGCTCGAAATGGAGTTTTCAGCACGGAAGCTGAATTTTGTCTTTCCCTCGCCGCCCTTTTTTGTGTTGACCAACATCACACCATTGGCACCCCGGGCCCCGTAGACAGCTGCAGCGGTGGCGTCTTTTAAAACCGAAAAACTTGCGATATCATCCGGCTGTAACCTCGCCAGATCTGTAGCGGAAGATTCGATGCCATCGATCAAAATAAGGGGATCTACTTTTCCTCCGCCAAATGAACCCAGACCACGTACAAAAAATTGTGCGTTGTCCTGGCCGGGCTCACCGCTGCGCTGATAGGAAATGACTCCGGCAATCCTACCAGCGAGCATCGTGGTCAGGTTACTTGTCGGCCCTTTCAGATCTTTGACACTGACGGTCGTTACGGCCCCCACAACATTCTGTTTCTTTTGTTGGCCAAAACCGACTACCACCACTTCGTCGATATTATTGCTGCTGGATTTGAGGACAATATTGACCGCTTTCGTATCGTTGAGCAAAATCCGCTCTGTGACATAACCTAGCGCCTTAATCTCGAGCGACTCCCCCGATTGCCCTTTAATGACAAATCGGCCACTCTCATCGGTCATGGTGCTCCGATTTGTCCCGATGATACGAAGCGTCGCACCCTGAATCGGATTATTGAGGGTATCGACCACTCTACCCCTGATCTGATCCTGAAGACCAGTTTTCATCACACTGATCGTTTTTAGATAATACGGATGAGCCAAAGAATAGCTTTTACCGTTTTTTCCTTCATTTTCTGTGGCCCCGCTCGCTCGAGAATCCAGGTAACAGAGCGAGAAAGTCGTTGCTAAAAGCGCAGACAGGAGATTGCAGCCCCTTTTGGGGTTTAAAATCATTTTAATTGCATACATTTGCATTTCCTTTAATAATTGTATTAGAACTACGGTTGGTTAGAGGTGAATACTTTATTCGGTAGTGTTAGCCGCACTACCGATTTTCATCCACCATTAGGCTTCTGTTATTATTCCATATTGATTTATTTTAATGTTTATTTAATCGGGTATAATTCTCTAAAGATCGGACATCATCGGATTAATCTTGATGTCCGATCTTTAGCATCGTCTGACTGTAAATAATATATGTAGCAGTGCATCCAGAAATTTTTAATAGGCTCCTCAATAAAGTGTTAATTTCTCACGATAATACTTCTTAAAGATTGTTTGTCCTGTGCCGCACTTTTTGATCCTTATAGCAGAATATCAAGAGAGTTACAATAATTGGTTTTATTAACAACGTGCTTATTTCGCTTGCTAAAATGTTTTATCTTTCAATAAACGAAGATATTTGTTTTCTTTGATCGAACTGTACTGTACTATCCTGCCTTTCGATGCTTCTATACTTCAGATAATAAATGGCAAGAATTCTAAATCTGCTTTTGTGGAGTATTGCAATCTGCGGTCATGCACGATCAAACAAAAACATAAAAAACTTTCGTGTGAATGGAGTGAGTTTTTTTCAGTAATTTGGATTTATAAAAATCTATATCGTCTAATTTCATGTCAAAAAAACGATATAATATGTTAAGTTAAGTCAATTATGGATGCCAAAGAAATGCTACGGGCACACATCGCCAAACATGCTATGCTCACAGATCCTGAATATGATTATGTATTTGAGCATTTTAAACCGCTGTCATTCAAAAAAGGACAGGTAATTATTCAGGAGGGTGATCAGGTAAATTATGAATATTTTGTAATTACGGGCTGCTTAAAGACATTCTATATCAATGAAGATATAAAAATGCACATCCTACAATTTGCTATGCCTACCTGGTGGGCGTCTGATTATAATGCCTTATATACGCAGTCCAAAGCGACTGTAAACCTGGACTGCATAACGGATGTCGAACTATTGTGCCTATCGAATGAAGACCGGGAAAAACTATGTGGTGAAATTCATCAACTGGAACATTTTTTTCGCTGGCGCACAAATGGTGGCTACGTGGCTTCCCAAAAACGTCTGCTATCCTTCATGAATAATAATGCCAAGACCCGATATGAAGAGTTACTGCAAATGTATCCCCAATTGTATAACTTAGTCCCGAAACACTTGATAGCGGCTTATCTAGGTGTGTCCAGAGAAACCCTGAGCCGTCTCTATAATGCCCAAAAAATGTGATCTAGATCACCTTGGATTGACTTGGTTAATAGCTTATTTTGGAAATAATTAATGCAGTTTAACATGTGGAACAACACAAAAATCAGTCAGTTATTGGGTATCGACTACCCCATTTTGCAGGGACCTTTTGGAGGTAATCTCTCTTCGGTCGAATTGGCGGCCGCCGTGTCCAATGCGGGCGGACTGGGCGGATTTGGCGCTTATACCCTCAGTCCGCAGGAAATTATCGATGTCAACGATAAGATAAAATCCGCAACGGCTGGCCCCTATAACCTGAATCTGTGGGTATCTGATACGGATATGGCCGACGATGGTATTTCTAATCAGCAATATGAGCGAGCCAAGGCAATCTTCGAACCTTATTTTGATGCGTTGAGCATTGATTTCCCTACGAAACCAGCGGCATTTCAATCTCGTTTTGCAAATCAGCTCGATGTGATATTGGATATCCGTCCAAAGGTTTTCAGTTTTATATTTGGCACTTTGCCCGTATCCGTAATGGAAGAGTGTCAAAGCAAAGGGATCATAACTATAGGGACGGCGACAACGTTGGATGAGGCAATTGTTCTGGAGAATTCAGGTGTAGGCGCCATCATCGCATCTGGATTTGAAGCAGGGGGGCACCGTCCCTCCTTTCTTGATAAAGCCGAATCGTCCCTAATGGGTACATTCACACTTTTACAACTGATCCGCGAAAAAGTGAAAACCCCGGTTATAGCTGCCGGTGGAATAGCAAATGCAAAAGGAATAACCGCTGCTCTGGTCTTAGGCGCGGATGCTGTCCAAATCGGAACGGCTTTTCTGGCCTGTGAGGAATCGGGTGCTATTCCACTACATCGTGATATGCTTTTTTCTGACCATGCAAAATACACTACCCTCAGCAGGGCCTATACCGGTAGACTTGGACGAGGGATTCGTTCTCTTATAACCAAACAATTGCCGGACGGCGAAATAGCAGCCCTCCCCTTTCCACTACAGACATCGATCATGTCTTCACTCCGAAAAGCTGCACTGGAACAGCAGCGGCCAGAATTTCTCTTCCTATGGAGCGGTCAGATCGCACCGATACTGAAACACCGAAATGCATCTGAACTAATGCAATCACTGATAAGAGAAACCACGGAACATGCTGACTTATTCAAAAAATAAACAACAGGGAGAGCAATTCCCACTAGAGCAGATTCCCCTCGCACAAGTTGCTTTCATCAAATCATCCTACTTTACAGTAGAGAATCAGAATGTGACATAGGTCACGTTATCAGTTCAACACAGTAGCGTTACTTTGTAGTATAATTTTTTCAACACATTAAATACAAGGTAATGAAAACACAAAAATTCATCATTTCAACGACAGAAAGCCGGATCAACTGGGTAGGCAAAAAAGTAACTGGCAGCCACAATGGTACAATAAATTTAAAAAGCGGTCAGCTCACATTAAATGACGGGGAAATTACAGCTGGGGAATTTATAGTAGACACCAGATCCATTAAGATAATGGATATAACAGATCCTGCCACGAATGCACAATTTGCCGGACATCTGGCTTCTGAAGACTTTTTTAATTCCGAAAAATATCCGGAAGCCAGCCTGATTATATCATCTTCAAATCATAATAGCTGCACCGCTGATCTGACAATTAAGGGAATTACACAGAAAGTAACATTTAACATTGATGTTATTGTTAATGACCAAACTTTGGCGGCGAAAGCAAGCGTTGTAATAGACCGGACTAAATATGATATGAAATTCCGTTCGGGCAACTTTTTTCAGAACCTTGGGGATACGTTGATCTACAACGAATTTGAACTTACTATTTCATTAACCGCCATAGCGAGCGAAAGTATCGCTGTTGCATAATAAGTAAAGATATGCCATTTATAAAAATAGAATTAACCAAAGAACATATTACCCGCGAACAAAAGCAACAGCTTATAAAAGGAATTACCGACCTGTTCACAACGATCTTGAACAAGGATCCCCACTTAACACATGTGGTTATCCAGGAAGTTGAACTGGACGACTGGGGCTACGCCGGTGAGCAAGTATCAATATTACGTGAAAACGGCATTACTGCCGATAAAAAATAGAACGATGAACACACAAACAATTATCATAACAGGAGCTTCGTCGGGTATTGGCGAGGCAGCGGCCAAATATTTTCTTGACCGAGGAGACAATGTTGTCATCAATTCGGCAACCCCCGAAAAGCTCGAACAAACGTTTTACAGGCTAGGTGGTGGTCCACGGCTGGCCCGGGTTGCCGGCGATATCAGTCATAAAGAAACTGGAGAACAGCTCGTTGATCTGGCTCTAAAACAATTTGGCAAAGTGGATGTATTGATTAACAATGCCGGCATTTTTGGGAATAGACCATTTCTAGAGGTGGATGAGAATTACCTTGACACTTTTTTAAACACCAACTTGAAAGGAACATTTTTTACCACACAAGCTGTAATGCCGGAAATGTTAAAACAGGAACACGGCGTGGTCATCAATATCGGGACGCCACTGGTAAACCATGCTTTGGGAGGTGCTCCCGCCACAGCACCTGTGGCAAGTAAAGGCGCCATCCATGCGCTCACTATACAATTAGCGGCTGAATTCGGTTGCCGAAATATTCGGGTCAATACAATTGCTCCGGGCGTGATCCGAACTCCGATGCACGGCGAAAATGGTGATAGCATGGCCGGTATACATTTGGTCAACCGGATCGGTGAAGTAGATGATGTCGCAGAAATGATTTACACAGTTGCAAAAAGCAACTTTATTAATGGTGCGATCATTAATGTCGACGGCGGTATGGGCGCCGGCCACAATTTAAAATAATGAAAATAATTATACTAACAGCTTTGCTTTTCGGTTTACGCCCGGATAGCAAAGCACAAATTAACACCGCGATGAATAATACAAATATGGACAGCTTAGCAATCAAAACGACCCTGGAGGATTACTATTTCCAGGGAATATATTTAGGGGATGTGCAACGCTTGGAACAGGCATTTTACTCCGATGCTTTACTTCTAGGTGATGTAAAGGGACAGCCTTATTTCAAAAGACTAGCAGAATATCTTGACGTGGTGGCGCATCGCCAAAGCCCAAAGGACTCTAGTCAGCCTTTCCATGGCGAAATTGTCAAAATTTCTGTCATAAACTCAATTGCTGTAGCAGAAGTGAAAGTTAAAATGTACCGTTATTACTACCATGAATTCCTTTCATTTCATCATATCAATGGCCAATGGCTAATCGTAAATAAGATGATGACAGACACAATGGATCAAGCATAGATATGGCTGTTCTACAACAACAATCAAATCACAACGAAGTAGCTTTTTATCTAAAAATTTCCATGGATTTTTTAGGTAAGCGATGAAGGCAGGCTGAAAAACAAATGAAAAAGATGAATAAACAAACAAATGATGGTTTTGCCAGATATGGCAGATATGACAGCAAAAGAACGGGTTTACTCATTGTTGATCCCTATAACGACTTTTTGCATCCCGATGGAAAATCGTATTCCAGATCAAAAGAAGTAATTGAAAAAATCGATTTGCTGAAAAATATGTCAACGGTAATGCGCGCTGCACGTGAGCTCGGCATACAGATATTATACGTCCCGCACCATCGTGCCGAACCTAATGACTATAAATATTGGAAATACCCGACATCCACACAGTTATCAACAGACGAGCGTCAGCTATTTGCCAAGGGTTCTTGGGGCGGTGACTTTCATCAGGACCTAAGTCCCACACCAAATGATATTATTATTAAAGAGCATTGGTCCCAAAATGGATTTATAAACACAGACCTTGACTTTCAGCTGAAACAACATGACATCGATCGCGTGATCCTTATCGGTATGTTGGCAAATTCTTGCATTGAAGCAACAGGTCGCATGGCGATGGAACTGGGATATCATGTCACTTTGATCACTGATGGAACTGCTGCGAACTCTTGGGAGCATATGCGCGCAGCACACGAAATTAATGGTCCCACGTATGCGCATGCAATCTTAAGCACAAAAGAATTAATTCACATTCTTGAAGGTAAGATCTAGCATTGTGTAGATAAATAAACCTCGTAAAATAACAAAAATAATATCCATATGAAAATCGCAGAAAAGATAGTAGATTCTAGTTTTAGCGCAGTCATCAACGCGCCAATTGAAAAAATAAATATTCCTGAATGGGTATTTAATCTATCCGATGCTCATCCTGGCAAAACAGGGCATCCCTTTCGAAATTTTTAAAACCCAACGCCAACCTATATCCATTGAACATAATCGGGGCGAGACACCATTATTTGCAGCGAGCTTGGAGCGTCAAGCTTTTAACCGACCTTCCCAATGCTTTACGCATGATCAGAATTTCGGCCCTAAGTTTTAAATACAGCGCTAAACCCAAAAAGTACGAATAAACGAGTGATATCTTTATTATTTTTTCTGAAATCTGCTGCAAATTATATCGTTTATTTTAGTTTTATAGGCAAAAGAGATACATTTGAACATAAACAAACGTCCTTATGAACAGTGCTACCTCCATCTTCGAATCGAACCATAAAAAATTAGGCCTGATTTCTTTCGATTCCTCTTCGCTGGATCTTGTTAACGGCGAAACTTTTCGGCATTATATCAAAGTATTGCTCGTTCCAGCGGGTTATGCACTGACCGTGGACTTCACTGCTTATGAAACCCAAAATCCCACATTGCTTTTCATTAATACCAATCAATATCTTGACGTTCAGTCGGCCAATGAAAATAAAGCCTTTTTAATCCATTACAACAGGGATTTCTACTGTATTCAGATCCACGATGAGGAGGTCGCTTGTGATGGGCTGTTGTTCAATAATATTTTTGAAAACCCGACAGTGGATCTGCAGGGCGATGAACTGCAAACAATTTCCCAACTATTCGCTCAGATCAGCGATGAGCTTCATGTTCAGGATCGCTCTTCAGAAGAAATGATCAGAACATACCTCAAACAGATTATCATCCGTGCGACGAGGCAGTGGAAAAAGCAGAACCTCCAAAACGAAAAGCTTGACCTCGTCAGCACGGATCAGGATTTTTTCAGGAACTTCAGCCGGTTGGTAAATATCCACTACAAGGAAAAACACAGTGTGGCCGATTATGCAGACCTGCTGAATCTGGCGCCGAAAACGCTTTCCAACAAATTCCATAAACTGAATCTTGAAAATCCGAACGAGATGATCAAAAACAGGATCGTCCTTGAGGCCAAACGCCTGCTCCTTTACAGCGAGCTCACCATAAAGGAAATCGCTTATCAATTGGGTTATGAAGACCCGGCTTACTTCAACCGGATTTTTACGCAGAAATCAGGGAAAACTCCTGCGGCTTTTCGGAAAGAAATTAAAAATTAGACCACAAAAGGAAAAAAGTACAATTTATATCGACTTTTTACTCTTTATTTCGATTGCCTATATGACATATCTTTGTCCTATAAGAAATTAACAATCAAAAATAAAGCGTATGAAACGTAATGCAACGGCCGTTTGGAACGGCACCATCAAAGAAGGAAACGGACATCTGACAACACAAAGTTCCGTTCTGAACCAGACCCAGTATTCATTCAACAGCCGTTTCGCTGAAGGCTTAGGCACAAATCCCGAAGAACTGCTTGCTGCGGCCCACGCAGGATGCTTTACAATGAAGCTGAGCCTGGGTCTCACACAGGCTGGTTATACTCCTGAAAGACTGGAGACAAAATCCATCATTACCTTAGATAATGGAAAGATCACACAGTCCGAACTGCTACTCGATGCAGAAGTGGACGGCATCTCGGCCGAAGAATTTGAAAAAATTGCCAGAGAAGCAGAAAAAACCTGTCCAGTAAGCACAGCATTCAGCTTCAAAATCATTTTAAACATCAACCTTAAAAAATAATCACAATGAAAACAATCTATTCAAAAGTTTTAACATTGGCGGCACTCGCCATCTTAAATTCCAATATCATGGCACAATCAAACCCAGCATCTCAGGACCCCAACATTGGCCGGGAAACAAGAGCATTCTTAAAAGCTTTGAACGGCGGCGGCGGAAAACCGCTGGAAACCCTCTCACCGAAAGATGCCAGGCTGGTTCTGGTTGGAGCTCAAAAATCGGTAAGCTTCGATTATTCCGATATCCAGGAGTCCGAAAAAACAATCATAGCGGACGGACAGACCATAAAAATCCACATCGTAAAACCCAAAGGTGCACAGGCCGGACTACCCGTATTTATGTTCTTCCACGGCGGTGGATGGGTTTTGGGAGACTACCCTACCCATAGAAGACTGGTTCGTGACCTGGTTGTCAACAGCGGTGCGGTAGCCGTTTTCCCGGATTACACGCCATCTCCGGAAGCCAGATTTCCGGTAGCCATCAATCAGGCTTATGCCGCGACAAAATGGGTCGCCGAACATGGAAAAGAAATCGGAGTTGACGCAAGTAAGCTTGCTGTTGCCGGAAACAGTGTCGGTGGAAACATGGCCGCAGTGGTTGCCTTAATGGCCAAAGACAACAATGGTCCCAAACTAAAACAACAGGTGCTCCTATGGCCCGTAACAGACTCAGACTTCAGCAGAGCTTCTTATACAAAATTTGCGCAGGAAAGATTTTTGACAACCCCATTGATGAAATGGATGTGGGACAATTATCTGCCTGACTTGAAAGAGCGGGACAACAAATACGCCTCACCACTGAAAGCTTCTCTGGAAGAACTGAAAGGTTTGCCTCCCGCACTTGTTCAGGTGGCCGAGAATGATATTTTGCATGATGAAGGTGTCGCATATGGAAGAAAATTGGATGACGCCGGTGTGCCAACGACTATTACTGAGTATAAAGGCTTTATCCACGATTACGGGATGCTGAATCCGCTGGCGCACATCCACGCTGTACAGGAATCCGTGCTGGATGCAGCAACTGTTTTGAAAAAAGCACTGTTTGCGAAGTAAAATACCCTGCATTGCCAAAGAATAACACCAAATGGTTTCACTGTTTGGTGTTATCTGGTTTTTGTCGTCCCCCCTTCCAACCATCTCAAGAAATCTGAAGAATTCGCTTTGCTGACAACAATAGTCTCTGGTGTTTCTACTGTAAGTCGACAAATAAGCTTTCGGGAAAAAAATCGTTCTATATTTGCAATAGAAAGGCGATTAATAATATACTGTCGATTCGCCCGGTAAAAAGATTCAGGATCAAGCATTCTCTCGAGCTCATCCAATGTCGAAGCCATGAAGTATTGCTGGTTCGTTAGCGTTATAATCCTGATCACTGTATTCTCCAAAAATAAGCAGGCAATATCATGTACTGAAATTGGTATTATCTTCTCACGCTGCTCCACGAGTATTGACTTTTTGTAAGAAGCCTTAAATTTTTCACTCAAGCGGTCAATAGATCTTTTTAAAATGGCCGGCTCAAAAACAGATTTTAAACGCTTGAGCTTTCCAAGGGCCTTCTCAACCATCACCTCAGTGATTGGTTTCAATAAATAACTAACGGCATTCGTTTCAAAGGCATCAAGCATATATTCGTCATAGGCCGTACAAAAAATGATCGGGCTATTTACAGTGACTTCGCTATAGATCTCAAAACACATCCCATCCGCCAATTGAATATCTGAAAATATCAGATCAGGAGAATCATGTTGTTGCAAATACTCAATACTCGCTTTCACAGAGTCAAGAATAGCTGTAACTTCGTTTTGTATATCAAGCTTTACCAAAATCCTTTCGAGCTCTTTGGCAGAATTTATTTCATCTTCTATGATCAGAATTTTCATGATTTTATAATGGGTAACTTTACGCTGAACACAGCCGTATTCTGCTCTATAATGATATCTTGTTTAAATAAAAGCTGATAACGGTTTAATAAATTATTTAAACCAACACCAGTCGAATGGTAGTTAGTTTTCTTTGGCAGCAGGCTATTGCTGACAATAATATTTTCGGAATCATTATATACATCTATAGCTAATGGACTATCAAGGGAAGCTACATTATGTTTAATTGCATTTTCAAGCAGCAACTGCAGGCTCAGTGGCGGGATCTTCGTCGGCAAGATACATTCGTCTATCCGAATGTTTATATTTAAAGAATTGCCAAATCTAGTTTTTATAATATATAAGTAGGAATTTATAAAACTCAATTCACTTTCCAGAGGAACAAGGTTCAATTTATTATGAATGAGCATATACCGGTAAACGTTTGCAATTTCAGAGACATAATCCTTCACTTTTACATCGTTTGTTATTGCACTTAAGGTGTTCAACGTGTTAAACAAGAAATGTGGATTCATTTGCTCTTTCAGATTGGATAAGTTAGCTTCCAGCTGCGATCGATTGAGCTTCTCTATTTCCAGACGACGCCTTTGGCTTTCTTCTACCAATTGCAGATAAAAAACTACAAAGAACTGCACAGTGCTGACCAATAAGCACCGTAGAATGACCAGGTACCAATTTAGATCCTCTTTTGCAATAGTAAAAGAAGATTCTTTAACAAATTTGTTGAAAATTACATCGACTACGATAGAAGTCAAACAGATAATCAAAGCGATAACTATAATTCTTAAAATATATTCTACCACAATCCATCTCGCCGCAAATATGGTGCGGTTAAGATAAAGGTGAAGGAGAAAAGCCAGTATCCCCGCAGTAAACGTATATCTGATTGTACGAGCGGCTAAAAACAAATTACCTGAGTGCAGATCTTCTGAGGTCAATTTTATCGGCAATATGGCAAGTCCTATTGCCAATGAAATTATCACACCCAATATTCGATACTGTTTTGACATACATTATTTTTAAATAGAAGAAAGCAAAAAAACATCAAAGAAAACTTAGAAATGCATGAATTAAAATCCCAGATAGTACCCGATCGCTGTCATAAAATCTGTTCAATAAAGATTCATTTAGTATCTGGTCAAAGGTACTAATTCTCCTCTTTTCGTAGGAATAAATAATAGCTTTGCCCGCCTGCTTCAATCGGCAATTTGCCCGCTTCATCTTAATTTCCCGTACTGATCGAACCTGATTTATCTTTATTTGCATGATACATAATGATGATACTGTGTAAATTTTAAGTCATAGCGTTAATCACATTTTAAAAAGATATCATAAACAAGCATTATTCATATGAGAACAGCATTAATAACCGGAGCAAATAAGATAATCTCCCTTGAAATGGCAAGAAAGCTAGCTGATGAGAATTATTTTGTCTATATTGGATGTTCTGACCTTGCAATCGGTGAACAGGTCGTCAAAGAACTCGCTGCTGAAGGTATTGGCACCGTAGATATTTTTTATGTAGACATCAGTAGCGAATCCTCGATAGACGCAGCGGGGCAAGAAATCGGCATACTGATCAATTCTTTGGATGTTCTGATCAACAACACCATTGATACGTTCTTTATGTCAACGTATGGTCTATCAGCTCATCCTGATTCCGGAAAAGGAATTTTTGAGGTTAACGATGCCGGGACCAAAGGCATTGTCAACAAATTGACTGAACTGCTAAGAAAATCCCTCAGCCCCAGAATAGTGAACGTCATATGGACCTCCAGTACACGAATCGGCACAAACCAATCCGCTCAAACATTCTTTCACCACCGCTTACTGGATCTTCAGCCTGCTATAGAACTGATGAGGTTGCAGACAGCCCATGTTGTGAATAAACCTCGAAAAACGAATTTTAAGATTGACACCATCGTCACGAGCGTCACGGGAATTGATCCCCATGATCATCAAGTCATTCAAAAAGTTAAAAATGAAAGTATTGATATCATTAAATATGCTTTAACCGGTAAGAAAGATCTTGGAAGCATTGCTGTATCCCTTGATATCGGTGGCGATGATAGCACCTGTGCGGCAGTGTGAATACTCGGAAATCCGGTCGAAAATACCATTCGTGACCAAAGGCCTTCCGAAATTCGTTTATAGATCTAATGGTCTATATATAAATAATTAGAAAATAAGGGTAATAAAATGCGATCGATAGGAATTCTTAAAGTATATGAACTAAATTTGAATTTAAAATTGCGCCACATGCCAAAAAGAGATCCCATTTTAGTGAACAGCATGGATTCCAGCAGCAGCATTGCCGTTGGAATATGGGACGGTTCAACGCCGGGCATCCTAAAAGCGCTGAATCCGCATCGGCATGACCATTATACCTGCATGCTTGTTGATGCTGGACAGCTGGAAGTCCTATTTGATTTTGAACAGCTGATCATGCCTGCCGGAACACTTTTTGTCTGCCCTCCGCACCAGGTCCATCAGATCACTAAGGCTTTAGGGGCATCCGGTTATTACATTTCTTTCGAAGGCCATCATATGACGAGGTCAGCCAGGGACATTCTTGATGCATCTCTAAATGAAACCATTATATTGTCCCTGTCAGCGGCCGAGCAACAATGGTTTAGGTCAATCCTGGACTCACTAAAAAATCTGGATAGTATAAACAATACCGCGAATAAGGAAGTGCAACAGCCCCTGCTGTCAGCTTTTATAACGCAGGCGGTAATTTGTCACCAGAGTAAATTAACAGCAGGGCCCATAAGTCATAGCCCTAGGATTATCAGTATCGCCAACGAATTCAGAAATCTCGTCAAGCGTGATTACCGCAGCCTTAAACGGCCCGCAGCATATGCCCAGCAGTTAAATATCACCGTGGCCCACCTAAATGATGTTATTAAAAAGGTGACGGGCTTATCGGCATCCGCACTGATCCAGAAGGAAATACTGAGCGAGGCACAGCGCCTGCTCTATTATTCACGATTGAGCATTAAGGAAATTGCGGTGCAGCTAGGCTATAAAGACACCAAGTACTTTATCAGGCTTTTCACAAAAAAAGCTGGACGGTCACCGGGCGATTACAGAAAGACACTACGCTCCAATCCAGACCTGGATTAGACAACCTATCCTATTCAACTCAAACACGGCTTATTTTTTTGTCCACCCTTTACCTTTGTTTGTCAGTTTTCCTGCATTCATTTTTTGATCAATTTTGTACTGTAGATAACAGTATATCTTTTAATATTAATTCTTAGGTCTTATGGAAGGTCATAATTTGGCAGCAAGCCCGACTTATAAATTATCAACCACACCTGAGGGAATTGTCGACTCTCTTTTGGATCATTTTAATTCCAGGGATATGGAAACCATGCTCGGCTTCTATGAGGATGATGCAGTCGTTATCAGTACCCGAGGTGAGCCCAGACGCGGAAAAATAGCGATCGCCCGTGAGCTGCAGCAGTCCTTCGGGTTTGGATTGCCGATGGAAATTGTTGCCCGGAATATTTATTCGACGGATAATCTGGCTTCACTGGTCCTGCATTGGAAAATCGCCGGGACAGGAAATAACGGCGAAAAAGTAAATATTACAGGAACTTCAAGCGATTACGCCAAGAAAGGGCCTGACGGATATTGGCGATGCTGGTTTGGAAATCCATTCGGCGTGCAGGTACGCAGCTTATTTTAATCAATTTTACAAATTTAAATAGTTCAGATATGAAAATCTTAGTAATCGGTGGTACAGGTCTTACCGGGAGACTGGTCACAAAAAAGCTGGCAAACCTTGGTCATCAGGTGGTCATTGGCTCGCCTTCACATGGAGTGGATCTCATGACGGGAGAAGGTCTTTCCCAGGCGCTGGAAAATACAGAGATCGTAATCGATCTATCCAATTCCTCCTCTCCTGAAGAAGAGAATGCAATCCACTTTTTTCAGACCGCAGGAAAAAATCTGGTAAAAGCGGAGCGGACCGCAAACATCAGGCATCACCTCGTACTTTCCATTGTCGGAACGGACGATGCGCTGGAGATAGGATATCTTCGGGCAAAGAAATATCAGGAAGACAACATCAAGAACTCCGGAATACCTTATACAATCATTCGTTCGACACAGTTTCACGAGCATACCGATGCCATCATTGCCGTTCAGGGACAGGGTGACGAGGTATTTGTTTCGAAGATCGACTATCAGCCCATTGCCCTGGAAGATGTCACAGACTACATTGTGCAGTTTGCACTCCAGGAGCCTAAAAACGGTACGGTAGAGATTGCGGGGCCAACAAGGGCAAATATGGATGATTTTGTCGCGAAATATATCGAGATATCCGGAAAGCCTATAAAGGTTGTTTCTGACGAGGATAGCAAATATATGCATCTTACTGTTCCTAAATCCCTGCTTGTTCCTGCTGGGCAATATAATGCTGGCAAGATTCATTTTGAAGATTGGGCGTTTAGCACTTTGGAAAATTAAATTCGGTTCTTAACGTGCCCATTATATTATAATTGTTTCCTAGATAACAAGATGCAGGCCATTGACTGACCTGCATCTTGTTATAATACAGTATGCTGGGCTCATACAGCTAATAAAAAAGGTCTTACTTGACCATGAGTTTTTGGTTGATAAAGGCTTTCGGTGCTTTATCATACTTGATTTTTTTAGAAAGTTTTACTGGCAAAGAACGTGCAGCGCTTAGTATCATTGATGATATTGGCAATAAATCGACAGTGCTATCTTCCTAATTTTGTATTAGTTTTTAATACAGAAAAATGAAAGCAGTTATTTTAAAAAAGCAGGGTGATGTTTCGCAATTGGAATTAAAAGATCTACCCGTTCCTAGTCCTGGTAAAGGTGAAGTATTGGTAAAAGCAAAGGCTATAGGAATCAACCCTACAGATATTTATGCCAGGACAAATGTAGCATTGGATTATATATTTAACGGTGAATCACCTAAAATACTGGGCTGGGATGTTGCGGGTGATATTGTGGAGCTGGGTGAAGGTGTATCAGACTTTGAAGTAGGAAACGCAGTTTTTGGTCTGCTCAATTTCCCGACTTCCAGCAGCCCGGGACATGCCAAAGGGTATGCAGAATATGTAGTTGCCCGTATCAGGGATATTGCGCTGAAACCGGAAAATATCTCTTATCAGCAAGCTGCCGCTGCGCCTCTTGCAGCTTTAACGACTTGGCAACCTCTAAATAAAGTCAAAATTAAACCCGGAGACCGAGTTCTGATCACAGCAGCAGGTGGCGGTGTCGGGCATCTGGCCATTCAGATTGCGAAGAGCTTCGGAGCATATGTTATTGCGATAGCCTCAGGTTCAAAAAAAGAGCTCCTTATGGAGCTTGGTGCAGATGAATTTATAGATTATCAGACAACAAATTTTCTGGATATCCTTCAGCCTGTGGATTATGTAATTGAGGCCTTGCGTGATGAACATATCGAGCAGACCATCAAGTTGCTAAAGCCGGGCGGAAACCTACTGAGTTTATGGAACCACATCGAGGGAACAAAATGGGAAGTTTTGGCAAAAGAAAAAAATGTCAACATTTTCTACAACGCAGTAATATCAAGTGGAACGGACATAAAAGCTTTGGCCCATTTAATGGGCAAGGGTATCCTTCGACCGCACGTTTCAAAAACATTTAAACTTGAAGAAATGGCGCTAGCTCATCAGGAAATGGAGACAAACCATACAACCGGTAAGATTGTTGTTAGTTTGCAGTAGGTTTGCAGCATGATAACTTTTGGCAGATATACTGCTTGATTGCCCGGTAACAAAAAATCTTATCAGAATTGATAAGATTTTTTGTTTAAAAGCCAGAAGATAAACTTATTGAAAGCGCTAGATACTTTCAATAATTAATTTACGGTGCCTTTTTCCCCACTCGATCATCTGGTTTATCAGTAAGGCGTATTCTTTGGAATATTCAGTAAATTCGTATTCGATGATGACAGGACTGTCAGAATACGCTCTTCTTGTAATAATCTTATTATCCAGAAGCTCTTTTAAACTCCTGGATAGCATTCTTGTGGTAATCCCCGGAATACTGCGTTGAATATCCTTAAAATGCTTATTGCCACTGCAGATTGAAAACAGAATGGGTAACTTCCACTTCCCTCCGATCACATATATGGTGTCCTGCAGGGCCCGCGTATTTTCTGCGGTCAAAGGAATGACATTAATATCTTTCATATTTTTTTATTAAAATTATTAAAATATTTTCAACGATCAGGCAGTCAACTCGTTGATTTTTTTTGCTCTTAAATTTAAATCTTAGGTGGTTCCTCCCGTGATACTGCCAGGCTAACAGTAAATAATAAAACCTTAAATTTGTCTATCAAGCGGTGTGCATTACAGTTTTTATTACGATGGGCAGAAAAAAAAATTTTATTGAAGAAGATATACTGGACAGATCGATTGTTCTTTTTCAGCAGCTGGGTTATCATGCAACCTCACCTGAAGAACTCGTCAACCACCTTAAGATCAGCCGCTCAAGCCTATATGCAACATTTGGTGACAAACGCGGTCTTTTAATAAGGGCTCTCCATCGTTATTCAAAATTAACCACTGACGCCCTTGAGCAGATCAGGCGCAGTGCCAAAAACCCGAGGGAGGGTATCAGCAAGATCTTCGATCTGGCTGTCAAAGGATGCTACCAACCCGGAATGCCCAATGGATGTTTCCTTGTTAACTCCATCATTGAGTTCGGTCCGCACGATGAGCAGGCCCTCCAGATCATCCGGCAAAGCTACAACGACAGCAGGGATGCAATCTTACATTTCCTGGAAATGCTCAAGAACTCCTCTCCTTCGCACAGCAATCTCGATATAGAAACTGTCACCGACTCTTTGATAAACACTATGTCAGGAATAGTCGTATCCACCAAAGCGGGAATGGATGAAGAGGCCTGCCGCAAAATGATCGGACACACACTTTCCATTTTAAAATGATAAAAAACCGGGTTCCATTTCAGAAACCCGGTTCCCCTTATTAATTAATAGTAGTCTAAACCAAAATATCCAATATGGTTCTTATAAGCTGAAGTCTGGTGATCTTCCACCCTTGTTCTGTTTTAAGCAGTTCTAGATGGTAATGACCAAAACCATGCAGCTTTTTGTAGGGAATCTCTTCCCGCTTAGCAAAGTTGATCAGATCTTCCATTGCCCATATCGCTGTGGCACGGTGTTCGGACAACAGTTCAATTTCTGGGCTATGCACATGATGGACAGAGCGGCCACCTTCCAGCACAGGTGCGGTGACATTCACCATTTCTTCGGGACTGTTAAACTCAAAAAGCCGCTCGCCTTTTTCTCCTTCGAAGAGCATATGGGCATTTTTGTCAAATAATTCTTTAAAGGAATCCCACTGTTTTGTATCGACAAACCTGGTGTAGCGGGCCATTACGTTTTTGATCTCGACAATTGCAGTGAGATCTTCATGACTTAAATTTTTCATAGCCATACGTTATGCGCTGATACCGCCGTCAATTACGATACTGCTACCGGTAATATAGGAAGATTCAGGTCCGGCAAGGAAGTTTGCAAGTGCAGCAATTTCCTCCACCTTTCCAAGACGCTTAAGCGGAATAGCATTTGTATAAGCCTGACGGATCTCCTCGTCTTTTGGCATCATATCCGTATCAGTTGCGCCGGGCAGAATTGCATTCACTGTAATATTTCTTGAGCCGAGATCCCATGCAAGCCCTCTGCTGTATGCCGAAACCGCAGCTTTGGTCGCAACGTAATCAGCCATGCCGGGGCCTCCAATTCTATTTCCACCAACGGAGCCTATGTTGATGATTCTTCCGCCATCGGGCATAAATTTAATAACTGTTCTAACCGCTTCAGCTACGGCGCGGATATTCACGTCTATCATCTTATCGTAGCCTTCAACCTGAAGGGACGCTTGGTCGATTGTTCCCGGAATGGCAACAGCGGCATTATTTACAAGGATATCAATCTTTCCGAATTTGGCATTAGCCTGATCCAGTGCATTCTCTAAACGTCCTGCTTCTGAGGCATCAGCATGGATTGCAAGCGCTTTTACCCCCTGCGCTTCTATTTCCGCTACCATCTTTTCAGCTTTTTCTGCTGAGTTGGCGTAGGTGAATACGACATTGGCTCCTTCGGAAGCAAAACGTCTGACAATTGCTTCTCCCATTCCTCTTGTACCGCCTGTTACAAATGCGGTCTTATTTTCTAGTGTTTTCATTTGTTTTAAAGTATTTTTCAATTACTGGAATTTTAGTTCCAAAATTAATCATTATGAGAATCACTTTTTAAGTTGGTATCACCAATGATATTTAAACCAGCGGGCTTATAAACTAATTTCTAACTTTGTAGATCCGATGTAATTAACTTTTCGGTTTCCCGAAAACCAGATACAATACAGAATAAAAGTATTAGGCATCTCACTCTGCTGTCGGGTTTGCTAAGTCTTGGTTTTTAGCCCTTTTTGCTTCGAGTTTAAGAAAACGCTTCAGTTAATGGAACCTCTAATAGGAAGATTGGGGAAGATTATAAGACCATTCCACCGTCCATAAGGATTTCCGTTCCGGTCATGAAACTTGCCACATTGTTATCTGACAGGTAAATAACAGCTTTCGCTACATCTTCCGCAGTTCCCATTTTTTGTAAAGGGATTCCGCTGATTAACCATTCATCAAGACCTTCCAATGTTTTTTCGTCCAATCCTGCTTTGGTCATAATCTCCGTTTTTGTAGGCCCCGGACTGACCAAATTTACTCTGATTTTTCTTGGTGCCAATTCTGCGGCAGCGGTTTTTGCAATGGAATTCAATGCTGCTTTGCTTGCCTGGTAAATCGAACTATTTGGTTTAGAGGTGGTCGCAACGTTGGATGAAAGGAACACCACTGAGGCACCATCATTCAACAGGGGAATAAATTTGCTCAAGGTAAAATAAGCTCCTCTGAAATTAATACCCATTACATTGTCAAAATTCTCGGCATTCATATTTTCGATCGGACCTAAAGTTCCCGTGATTCCGGCATTGATAAACAGGATGTCAACTTTTCCGAATTGCTTTTCAACTTCGGTTTTGAAATGATCAATGTCATCCAATTTTCCCTGATCCGCCACAAAAGATATGGCCCCTAACTCTTCAGCAGCCTTTTCAATGGCTTCTCTTCGTCTACCGGTGATAATTACTTGTGCTCCTTCTGCGATTAACTCTTTTGCGGTTGCATATCCTATTCCGCTGTTTCCACCTGTTACGATGGCTAATTTGTTATTCAACTTTTTCATTTCTTTGATTTTTTTACAAAGTTATAAGGGAAATGGTATACTTTTGTTATCAGTATAACGGAGTATATCAGTATCATTGATTATATCATTTAACTTTGTAACCATGGAAAGAGATCAGACTGAAGAACTTAGAGCGTTGCAGGACACCCTTTATTTCATTGGAGGTAAGTGGAGAATCCCTGTCATTAATTCGCTTTGCAATGGCAACCGACGTTTTCGCGAAATTGAAAGAAGTATCCCCGGGATTACGACAAGAATGCTTTCAAAAGAACTGAAAGATATGGAGTTAAATAAGTTGGTTAAACGAACTGTTTATCCCGATACTCCTGTTTTAATTGAATATGAACCCACTGCATATTGCAGGACTTTCGGGAATATTATTTCGGAAATGATTATTTGGGGTAGAGAACATCGAAAAATGATTGTGGAAGATAAGGTTTAGAATCGTATTCTATGTACTACCATCAGCTAAAAAGTCGCTGATGGTAGTACTGCGCTGATAGATCTCCTTTTTTATTTAATGAAAAGCTTGAAAAGGTCTTCAGCTCCGGCGTTGAACTTTTTGCCATTAACATAAAACGATGGTGTCCCATTGACTCCGCTGATAACTCCGCCCTGAAAATCGGCATCGATTTTATTCGCCAACTCCTCTTTTTGTATATCGGATTTAAACTTTTCCATATCTAATCCTATTTTTTCTGCTATTTTAAAAAGATACTGCTCGTCAAGGTTCCGCTGATTTTCGTAAATGGCATCGTGCATTTCCCAAAACTTATCCTGCAAAGAAGCAGCTTCTGCAGCGATCGCGGCCGGAAGCGCATATGCATGCATTTCTGAAAGTGGGAAGTTTCTAAATACAAATTTCACCTCTCCGCTAAATTTTTTCAAGAGCTTCTTTAGCACCGGATAAGCGGCTCCACAGTAAGGACATTGATAGTCACCATACTCTACGATAACTAAATCGGCATTTAGATTGCCTTGGGCGTGGTCAGTTGTACTGACAGGTATTTTTAATGACATAACTATTTTATTTTAAGATTTTCAAGAGCTTCCAATATTCCATCTGCACCGGGATTTACCGCCGTCGGTGATTTGTAGCTCCATTGGATGATACCTTCTTTATCGATTACAAAAAGAGCGCGGTTGCACTGCCCTTCATTCTCATTATAGACATCGTATTTCCTTGCTACCCCACCCTTTGGCTCAAAGTCTGCAAGTAGCGGAAAGTGTAGTTTACGGGACTGCGAAAAAGCCAGATGGCACCATTTGCTGTCCACAGAGATTCCGAACAGTTCTGCGTCATACTTTTTGAAGTACTTGAGCATTTCATTGTACAGTGCCATCTGATCACTGCAGACTGGACTCCAATCGGCAGGATAGAATGCTAAGATCACGTTACGGCCCTTAAATTCGGATAATGTAACTTTCTGGTCTGGTGTTGCAAATAAGGTAAAATCTGGTGCAACAGTATTTTGTTCGAACATAATTTTATTCTTTAATAGTTGATATAGGAAATATAAATGCCGCTGCCAGTAGTCAAACCGCGGACAGAAAAACTTTCTTTTCAGGCAGCATAAGTTTTATTTTTTAGGTTGAATAAAAATCTTTTTTGTTGGAAATTTTTCAATCTCTCCATCCGTCAGCCCGAAATTTGTCACCACGACATCTTTAGGGTTGCCTGAAAGCCACTCGCTCAGATCAATAGACTCGTATTTCCCGCTGTTAAATCCGATAAGAACGCGACATACCGTATCACCTGTATTTTTAATATAGTGTCCGGCTCCTATGGGTACATAGCCTACGTCACCTGCATTGAACTGTTCAGTGACTACAGTACCCTCGGCAAGAAAAACAGACATCTGCGCCTGGCCAGAAATATAATACTGCCACTCGTCGGCATTCGGATGCCAGTGCATTTCCCGAAGTGCCCCAGGCTGCAATTCAAGAATAGAACCGGCCATGGTCGTACTGATCGGAAACTCTTTACTTGTAACCAATCGCTGAAGACCACCTCCGGGAATGATTCTAGGCTGTTGTGCGTGAAGCGGATAACGATGTAAATTAGTAAGCTCTATATCAGATTCTTCTGGTCTTGCAGCAGCATTAAACGACAATTCATCCGGGACAATACCTGCGGCGAAATAGGCTTCTTTTTTCGGCAGCTCAGCAACTTCTTCCAAAGTCAACCCTAAATTCTGAGCGACAATTTCTGGAGGCATACTGGCAACGAAGTCAGTTACGCTAAACGTGTGGTCTTCGGAAAAATTACCGTTGTCAAATATCAGGATGAAGTGACACTCTTCAGTTCCTGTTGCCTGAATTGAATGTCCATAACCTTTCGGAAAATACCATACATCACCCGGCTCAAAATTGTCGGTATAGCTATGACCGTCCGGATGAATAATGGTCGTACGAACGGTTCCTGAAATGACGTAGGCCCATTCAGCAGCATTTGCATGCCAATGGAGCTCTCGCATACTACCCGGCTGTAATCGCATCGACACACCTGCGATTCCGATCGAAGCTGGGAAGTCAGTTACAGAAGCACCTCTGGTGGTGCCACCATCGTTTGTGCGTGGTTCTTTTTTTTCTAATTCATACTTGAAGCTTAATGATGCCGTTTTCATAATATTATTTTTTTAATGATTGATCTTCCTCTTTTTTACTAAAGTAAATTTACCGAAGAAAGGATTCCATTGATGTTGACATTCGGTGAACAGGCAGATATGATCGTTGAACAAGTGCTCTCGCAAGACATTCGTCCTTCCAATGATCAGTCAAATTATTCGTTTATCGGGAGCCGCTTCCAGACTTATCTTTTTAAAATGTAGGTATTCACCGATAAGCTGCATGTGCTAATTCGAACAGTCTAAATATGCTAAATTGAAAGGCTTATAAAATGAGTGGGGCATTCTTAATTACTCGTTAACAAAAAAAGTGAGCCATGGAGCTCACTTTTTTATACTTTTTGGTTCGGCTGTTTTAAGATTCAATAAAGGCTAGAATATCTTTATTGATCGTAGCAGCCTCTGTCGTAGGCATACCGTGCGGAAAACCCGGGTAAGTAATCAAGGTTCCGTTCTTTAAGAGTTTAGCAGATTTAACGCCGGCATTTTCGTAAGGAACAATCTGATCATCCTCTCCGTGCAGCACCAGGACAGGAATATCAACTGCTTTCAAATCTTCTGTGAAATCTGTTTCAGAAAAAGCTTTGATACCCTCATAATGGGCAACAATTCCCCCCATCATACCCTGTCTCCACCAGTTTCTCCGAATTCCTTCCTTAACATCGGCTCCCGCTCTGTTGTAACCGTAAAATGGAAGTGTTAGATCGATATAAAATTGTTGTCTATTGTTCAAAGTCTGATCCCTGATATTATCGAATACCTCCATCGGCACACCATCGGGGTTACTTTCATTTTGTACCATGATCGGAGGAACAGCACTGATAAGTACAGCTTTCTTTGCTCTTCCATTAGCATATTTGTTCACATAACGAATGACCTCACCCCCACCTGTTGAGTGACCGATATGAATGGCATCTTTTAGGTCGAGAAATTCAACAAGCTCGGCAGCATCAGCAGCGTACTGCTCAATGGTGTGCCCGTAAATATCCTGACTCGATCTGCCATGGCCTCTCCGATCATGAGTGACTACGCGATACCCCCTTTGTAGGAAGAAAATCACCTGTGCATCCCAGTCATCGGAAGATAATGGCCAGCCGTGGTGAAACATCAATACTGGACCCTGTCCTTGATCTTTGTAAAAAATTTCTGTTCCGTCTTTTAGTTTTAAAGTGCTCATAGCTATTTGGTTTAAATGTGAATATGTATTTTCTTTTTGCTACCATAAAACTACAGGAACAATTAGCCAATTTCAAAAATCATTCGACGAATGGGCAAAATGAGTCGTTAAACAGACAACAAAAAAGATCATCAAGCATGACCTGATGATCTTTTCAATTACTTATTGTTAATGTATACCTTAGTCCGTGTAGCTTGCCAATAAACGTTGAGCTTCCTCGACGGCTGTGGTAAGGATCTGCTCGACTTCGGTTAAAACACCTTCCGATAAGGTGTTCTGTTCGGTTGTAAGTTCAAGTGTTCCCAGCTTATCATCAAGAACAGGAAGCAATCCCATAATGGCGACACTGGTTTTAAAATCATGTGCTCTTAATTTAAATCTGGAGAAATCCTGACTTGCGTAAGCAGCCTTTAGCTCCTGAAGCTGGCCTGGAATTTTGTCAATAAACTGGCGGGTCACCTTCCTTTCGAAACTTATGTCTCCACGGCTCACTGTGTGCATGTAAACCAGATTTAAATAATTGAAATCTTCACTATCTTTATCTTCGATCTGCTGTTTGCCATCAATCCCTAGCCCAAAATTTGTAATAAGCTTAAAGAGCTCTTCTTCATTGATGGGTTTGGAAATATATTCGTTCATTCCCCTGCTGAGGCATTTTTCTCGTTCACCTGCCAAAGCGTGTGCAGTCATGGCAATGATTGGAATATCCAATTGCAACACTTCCCTGATGTGCTGCGTTGCAGCATAACCATCCATCTGTGGCATCTGTAAATCCATCAACACAAGGTCGGCCTGATTATTTTTCAGATACTCCACAGCCTCCTGTCCATTGGAAACAATGTCAAAATCTACATTCCATTGTCCGAGCAGATGCTTCATCAGGCTCTGGTTCATCATGTTATCATCAACCACCAAAATATGAAGCGGTACATTGGATTGATCTTTAAAATAATCAGTATGAGCCACGGGTGCTATTGCTAGTTGCTCTTGTGCTATACCGTAAGGAATAAAAAACTTGAACGTTGTGCCGCTTCCCTGCTCGCTCTGTACTTCAATATCGCCGTGCTGGAGCAGCACGAGGTTTTTTACGATAGACAATCCAAGTCCTGTTCCGCCATAATTGCGGGTAATGGAATCTTCGCCTTGATTAAAGCGTTCAAACACTTCATCGAGTTTTTCCTTGTCAATTCCAATTCCGGTATCTGTGACGACAAATCCAACCACAACTTCCTTTTCGCTCCTGCTCTGTTGATAAATTTCGATATGGATACTGCCCTGTTTGGTAAATTTAATGGCATTTCCAATCAAGTTGACCAAAATCTGGGTTAACCTCGTCGCATCCCCCATTAGCGTATCCGGAATCGACTTGTCGATCTTACTTGAAATCAATAGTCCTTTTTCTTTTGCCCGTTGAACAAAAAATGTTTCAACAGAATTTAACAATCCACTGATACTGAATGTACCGACAGTAATACGCATCATACCGGCCTCGATTTTGGAAAGGTCCAAAATATCGTTGATGATCGTCATTAAATTCTCTCCCGATTGTTGAATTGAGGAAACAAACTCAGAAGAGGTAGCGTCCAGGTTTCTTTTTTGCAGCAGGTTCGTAAATCCGAGAATTCCACTGAGCGGGGTTCTAATTTCGTGGCTCATATTGGCAAGGAAGTTCTCCTTGGTCTGCGCTGCAATGGAAGCTTTCTTTTCCGCAGCGTCCAATTCCTCGATCAGCACACGTTGCCGGCGGAACTGGCGTAGGATATGGAAACCGACTACCGAACCGCTCAAAATCAATAAAACCAATAGGGAAATATCGTATAGCCGTGCTTTTCTGCCCATTTCCTCACTCTGCAAGCTGAGCTCACTCATGTGCAATTGCCTACTTTTATAGATCTTCGCTGTTATTCCCGTAATTTCGTTGGAAATAATTCGGGCTCTTGGATTGGCAATAGAAGTCTGGTCATCCATGTTTCCTAAGGAACTATAACGTGCCAGAAGCTGATCTCGGACTATTTTTTTGTCCATAGCCAGTACCCCGAGTCGCTGTATCAGCTTTTCTTCCACAGGGTCTGCATTATCTTTGGACAAAGAGTCTAGAAAGTTCTCGATCTCATTTATCTTTTTGTCGATCCCTTCCAGATGGGTCGTATCGTTGGTGGCTATCGATGCCCTGATCCTACTTTCCACGCCAAGGATATCGCGGTCGATCTCCCGCAGATGATTGCTCGAACGCAGCTCGTTCAGCAGTGTGTTATTGTTATGGATAAGTGCTTCTGTATTTCTGGCCGAATTGACCTGAACGGCAATAAGCAGTATTGTTCCCGCTATAAATGTCAGAATTATAAAGTAGCTAAACCGTTTACTGTTCATTATAGAATTACTTGTCATAAACAAAAGTTAAGAGGATTGGTTAAGTAATAGCTTAAGAGGAAAAACAGTAGGTGATTTAAAATACATTCATTCTTGTATTTAAAGCCTTACGGTACGCATCTGCTACCGGAATGAATGTACCGTTTATCACAATACCACCGTCCTGTAAAGTATCTATTTTACTGATAGATACAATAAAAGACCGATGCACCCTGATAAAATCATTCTTCGGCAAACGCTCTTCCGCAGTTTTCATCTTGCCATGAATGGCAAACATCTTTTCCTTTGTATAAAATTTTACATAATCTCCCATGGCCTCAGCGTAAAAGATATCTTCAAGCTTCAGGCGTCTTGTCACGTTAGCATCTCTGACAAATAAAAATTCATCATTGCTGATATGCACATGGTCTTTTCTGCTATCCAGGATTGCCTGGGCTTTCTCCACGGCCTGTAAAAACCGGACAGGAGAAATGGGCTTTAAAATATAATCCGCGATATTAAGCTCAAAAGCCTCGATCGCATATTCTTTTTTGGAGGAAGTGAAAATAATGATTGTATCTTTTCCCGATAAACTTTTGGTAAGCTCAATACCTGTCATTTCAGGCATTTCAATATCCAGAAAGAGCAGGTCAACCTCGTTTTTCTGAATAAAATGGTAGGCCTCCATAGCGTTTGAAAATTCCTGCACGATGGTAAGGTCAGGAACCTGCTTTGCCAAATGGGCCAAGGTCGTTCTTGCAATATCATTATCGTCAACAATCAGAGCTTTCATAGTAATAAGTATATATGTTAATATGACAAATATACTTATTACTTTCTTTTTTTATCGCTATCCAATAGCTCCTATCTAAAATATGAACGGATCATCCATGCCATCTCCTCATGGCTTTCCATCAGTCCCGTAATGAAGTCGCTGGTTCCATAATCTTTAAATTCCTCGGCAAAAGGTGTAATATTTCCACGTAAAAATTCAATGATACTTTCGTGGTCTGCCAGCAGGTCTTTCATGTAGCCAAGACCATCATTTGTCCTGTCACTATACTCGGTAAGGTGTGTCAGTTCCAGGTAGCTCTTCATCGTCGCTGGTGCATAATGCCCAATTTTACGCAGACGTTCAGCAACGCTGTCAATAAGTTCGTCCAACTGCTTGTACTGCTCCTCAAAGAATATGTGGTTTGCGTGAAAATTGTCTCCCGTAACATTCCAGTGTGCATTTCGGGTCTTGATATAAAGGACAGTTTCATCAGCCAATAATTTTGCCAATTGTGCAGCAACAGCATCTGTGCTTGCTTCGTTTATTCCAATGTTTGCTTTCATGATATTTATAAATTGAGTGTTTGATAATTATATTTTTCTAATGATATATAATCAGACCTTTTGGCCTTTTTTTGATTGATTTGTGTTTACTGATGTAAATCTAGGCCTATTTACCGTCCGCCGAATTCACTATCCATCGGACGGGCATAAAGTATCGTTAAAAAGGGAATATTAATCGTTGAGGCGATGATGGGGGAAGTCCACTGCAAAACGCGCAGTGGCTCTATGTTTTTACACTCAGGGTGTCAGTAAATGTACTTATGCAACCTGATGGTTTCCTTAAAGCTTATTCCAGCTTCAAGAACGACATTATACATGAAATGCCCGGGATAGGTTTTTTAGTTTAATCTCACAGTCAACTGGATTTTTAGTTGAACTTTTGCCAATTGTTATTAAATCCGATTTGAAACGGGCTTTGCTATCTCATTTGGCGTCTTTCCGAATTCTTTCTTGAACGCATAGGAAAAATGCGACAGATCTTCAAAACCTACTTCGAGATAGACATCACTTGGTTTTTTGGATTGCTCGGCGATTTGAAAATAAGCTTCCTGCAGTCTTTTTTTCTTGAGCCAGATGCCCGGGGTCGTTCCGAATAAGCGTTGAAAATCCCGCTTGAAAGTCGATAGGCTCCTCCCTGTAAAAAATGCAAATTTTTCCAGGCTGATGTTAAACCTGAAATTTTTGTTCATGTATTCCTTTAAATTAATCCGATCAGGCAACGAGAAATTGAACAGTATGTGAATCAGGTCAGGATTCGATTTCAATAGAATAATCAGCAATTCCTCTCTCTTGACGTCAACAAAATCCGCATTGATCTCCAGATCACCGGTATAATAGGGTTCCAGGGATATTATAAAATTCTTGATGAGCTTGTTTTCCGGTATAAAAATAAAGGAGTCACCGATGGTTGATGGCTGGATTTCATACACATGCCGTTCAAGAAATCGCTTCAGGAATGCCTCATCCAGGGTGATAATGATTTTTTCAAACGCATCATTGTCCTTGTATTTCGTATAACGTACCAAATGATTTTTCCGGGCGATACAATAGTCGCCCGGTGTCATTGTGTAGTTTTTTTCGCCGTCGTAAGCCGTCATATCGCCCTTCAATAAGTATAGAAAATAGTTTTCCGGTATATAGTTTTCCGGAGAGATGTCCGGGCCAAGGTGGCAGGATTGGATGTTGTTTACTTTCATGGTTTACCAAATATACTGTTCCCTAGCGATTAATCCTGTACCTGACTAAATTTTAAACAATCCACGCTTGCAAGTATCGCTTGTTCTTTCACACGGGGATGCCAGTCTAGCATTTCTGTCGCTTTTTTGTTAGACATTTGCGTATACTCTTCGACTGGAGTGGGCTGCATGGAAGCAATTTTTCCGGCCAGTTCGGGACGTTCTTTTTTGATCAGTTCGGCTACGTCATAAAAAGACATTGCCCCTTCCGATGTTGCGAGAAATCTTTGTCCGGCAGCTTGGGGATGTAGCATCGCCCTGATATGGATATCAGCGACATCGCGTACGTCCACCACACCGAAGGTGAAGGGCGCATTTTCCGTGATCAGCCCATCAATAATTCCCTTGACGACCGTATCCAGTGAAGCTGAGGAAATTCCGCCGAGCATAGGGCCAAAAATTCCGACGGGATTGATGACCGTTAACTCCATAGCTGTGGCCGCATCCTCCATAAAATGCCATGCAGCCTTTTCTGCTATTGTTTTTGATTTTATATAAGCCTGTATCGGTGCGTTTTCATCCGTCCAGTCAAGTTCTGTAAAAACATGATTTCTGGGATCGGTGCTATAACCGATCGCAGCAAAAGAGGATGTGAGCACGACACGCTTAACCCCTGCTTTTTTCGCCGCTCTCAACGCTCTCAACGTACCTTCTCTTGCAGGGATAATCAGCTCATTTTCATCTTTGGGCTGCTCGGCGACAAATGGCGAGGCCACATGCAGGACATAGTCACATCCCTGCGCCGCTTCATCCCAACCGCTGTCGGAAAGCAGATCGGCCTCATAAAAAGACAGCTGATCAAACGTGCTGATGCCTCCTGCTGTAAGGGCATCTAGAATCTCGTTTTTTCGGGCGAGCGTGCGCAGTGTTGTTCTTACGGTAAATCCCCGCTCAAGTAGTGCAAGAATAGTATTAACGCCTAAAAATCCGGTACCACCGGTTACTAAAACTGTTTGATTGTTCATTTCGGATCAATTATTTGAATTCGTAGGTCAATTATTGGAATTTGTAGATCAATTGTATGGCGTTTTCCGCATAATCCCAGAGCCTTTTGGCAAGCGCTTCATCGTTCATCGCTGCGGTATGATGGTTTGATAGGGCCGGATATCCCGCGTATTCTTTCGGACCGTCCGGGCCATAGAATTTACCGCCTTCGACAGATGGATCTGTCGCAGCAAACAGGCTGGACAGGGCACCCTGCCATGGCTCCATCACCTGATCAAATGCGGCAAACATGCCTTCCAGATTTTCACCCGGGATATTCCGCTGCAGATCGGTTCGCGTGACGCCGGGATGCGCCGCCACAGAAATGGCTGACATACGGGCATTTTTGAATCTCCTGTCCAGCTCATAGGTAAACAAGATATCTGCCAGCTTGCTCACCGCATATTCACGCCATTCATCATAGCTCTTTTCCAGTTTGAGGTTGTCAAAATCTATGCTATCCACCAAAGTAGCCGCCCCACTGGATAGAGTCACTACCCGGGCATTGGCTGTCTGCTTAATGAGCGGCAGCAAATATCCTGTCAGCGCAAAGTGCCCCATAAAGTTTACGCCGAACTGCAATTCAAATCCGTCATCCGTTTTAGCGGCCGGGGGAACCATTACGCCGGCATTATTGATGAGCATATCCAGTTTTGTATGCTTTCGCATAAAGTGATCTGCAAACTGCCGAATCTGGCCGATGTTTGCAAGGTCGAGCATTCCATAGTCCAATGTTCCCATCCCAGCCGTTTCGGACTGGATTTTTTTGATCGCATCTTTTCCTTTCTGGAAATCCCGTGCGGCAATGGTCACATGTGCGCCTGCTTCAAACAATGCTTTTGCTGTTTCAAACCCTATGCCTGTGTTTGATCCCGTCACGATTGCTATTTTCCCTGATAAATCAGGAATGTTATTTTTTGTCCACATAACCCTTTGTTTTTATTCTTCTACAAAATTCGTGGAATAGCTGTTACGCCGTTTTGTTGTGAAGTTCAAATTTTCTTTGTTGTGGAGTTCACTTTTCCTTTTAAGCTACCGGTTTGCAATCAAAAATTTTTTAAAGCCGTGCATTGACATCAGCTTTTAATTTAAAAAGTGTCGAATAAAGGGATCTAAAGAAATACTTCTGTTTTATCGCTACAGATCCCTGTATTCCTGATCTTTAATCTTCAATTTCCAGATGAGTACTCAAAGCAATGCGGTTCCAGCCATTGATGGTGACGATGAGCATGATGATCTGAGCGATCTGGCTTTCGGAGAAAATTTGGGATGCCTTGCTGTAGGTTTCTTCACTTAATCCATGTTGGTGGATAAGGGTTATTTCCTCTGTCATAGCCAGTATGACCTGCTCTTCCTCGGTGAAAAATTTGGCAGCCTCCCTCCAGGCACTCAACAAAAAGATACGCTCCGGTTTTTCACCATTTTTAATGGCATCCTTGGTGTGCATGCTGATACAGTAAGCACAGCTGTTGATCTGTGATGCACGGATTTTGACGAGCTCTTTTAGCGTTTGTGAGATATCAATTTTTGAAAGATAACCTTCCAATCCTAACATTGCTTTGAATGCCAGTGGTTCCGTTGTGCTGATGTTGATACGTTTTTCCATGTTTCTTATTTTTTAATTTGATACTACAAATTTGGAAAATGGAGAGCCGGAAAAACTTAAACGGGTTTAAGAAAAATTCTTTTTGCGGATTTCGCTGAGATACTCCGGTGTAAAGCCCAGATAAGAAGCAACGTGAGTCAACTCCACTAGTAATATATAATGTCTGACTTGGCAGCCATTATTTAAAAACTATATTGCATTTTTGTAGCATGAAAACATTCGCCGACCTAACTTCCTACAATAAATATCTGAACCTTTCTTCGCCTTTACACCCTTTAATGGATAGCAGAGTATGTAAGCAGGCAATTCCCAATTTTCCGCAGACAAGCGGAGAGATTCAGGTCAACCTGTTCAAAGTCTCTTTGAAAAAGAACTTTACCGGTGATATCAACTATGGTTACAATAAATACCATACTGAAAATGGTCTAATGCTTTTTAGTGAACCAGGCCAGGTTGTATCCTGGGAAAGTCTTACTTTTTGGGATGGATATGCATTTGTTTTTCACCCTGATCTGATTAAACAACATCCAATAGCCAGCAAAATTAAGCAATACAAATATTTCAGTTATGAAATTAATGACGCCCTGTTTATGACTGCCCAGGAAGAAGAGATTATTACATGGCTTTTTACCAGAATTCACATGGAGCTTACAGAAAACAAAGCAAATGCAAACAGTAATGTTATTCTATCCTTGCTCAATACGGTCCTTTCGTATGCGGACGTATTTTATGAGCGTCAATTTAAAAACAAAGCTGTAGCTCCTGTTACAATATTATCGAAGGTAAAGATGGTACTTCGGGACTATTATAAAGACCTGTCCACACCAGTTAAAAGTTTACCAACGGTGTCGTTTGTGGCTCAGAAGCTCAGTATTTCTGCTGATTATCTGACAGAACTCCTTCGCTCCGAAGCCGGAAAAAGTACAAGTCGCGTAATCCACGAATTTATCGTTGAACAGGCTGAGATATTGTTGTTTCAGACAAACATGACTGTCAGTGAGATAGCCCATCAACTGGGATTTGCAAATTTGCCTTATTTCTCAAGGTTCTTTAAGAATGTAAAAGGTGTATCACCTACCGACTCCAGAAATCTAGGAAAAGTATAATACAATCCCTGATTTGTGTTAAAGGTCGCAGGTCTATTCCAATACTTTTGGATAGACAATAAAACCTTTGACAATGAATTCATTTTTTTCAAATGCTGAGACAAAATTCAGCACAATAGATGGTGTAAAAATAGCCTACAGAAATTTTGGGAGTGGTTTCCCTGTACTTGTTTATAATCGTTTTAGAGGTATTCTTGACACCTGGGATCCCCTTTTCCTGGATTCATTAGCTACAAACAATACAGTCGTTATCTTCGATTATCCCGGAATCGGCGATTCAGAAGGTGAACTTTCATCAGATATTCTTGAGGTAGCCTTGGTTGGTATTAAACTGATGACTGGGCTGAAATATGATTTATTTCATGTTGCAGGGTGGTCTTATGGTGGGCTCGTAGCTCAGGCCGCGCTATTTTTGAATCTGGACCGTGTTTTAAAAGCGGTTCTTATTGGAACAAACCCGCCTGGAGAAAATCTCGTACCTTTTGATCCCGTCTTTTTCGAGCGTGCATTAAAACCGGTCAATGATCTGGAAGATGAAACAATTGTATTTTTTGAACCTACCAATCAAAAAAGCCGGGAAGCGTCACAACATTCCTTTGACAGAATTGCAAAAAGGCTGGACCGCTCAAAAGTCCCATCAACCCAAGACAAATTCCAAAAATACTTTGATGGTTCTGCTGTGATGAAAAAAGATGCCCAGAACTTCCGTGGTCAATATGAGACGCTTTCCAATGCTGTGCTTGTAATTTCTGGAGATCATGATATCAGCTTTGCGGTTGAGAATTGGTTTCCGTTGCTTCAGAAGGCGCCTTCAATGCAGCACATTATTGTAAATGCAACTGGGCATGGCCTTCAGCATCAGCATCCCAAACTGATTGCCGGATACATCAACCTTTTTTTAAACACTGATTTTTAAACATAAACAACAGATATTATTATGATTTTTACAATTGATAAAGTAAGCGCAAGCTACTGGAAAGTTTTTATAAACAATCCCCCGGTAAATATTTTTGACCCAAAATTTTCTGTTCAGCTTCGCGAAACAATGGAAGAACTGGAAGGAAATGGTAATTTGAAAGTGGTTGTCTTTGAAAGTGCCAACCCGGACTTCTATGTGGCGCACGCCGAACTGATCGACATATTCGAGTTCCCAAAGGGCACCGGCGAAACAGGACTTTCTATTTCATGGCCAGATATTGCAAAAAGGCTAGAGCAGGCTCCATTTGTCAGCATAGCTTCGATCAGAGGAAGAGCCAGAGGACTAGGGAGCGAATTTATACAAGCTTTCGATATGCGTTTTGCAAGCAAAGAAAAAGCATTTTTCTCACAGCCCGAAATAGGTATTGGTTCCTTTCCGGGTGGCGGGGGTCTTGAAAGGCTGCATTTATTGACAGGAAAGGCAAGAGCTTTGGAAATTATTCTCAGCGGTAATGATTATGATGCCGAAACAGCTGCCGCCTATGGATGGATCAACCGTGCGTTTGAAGATGACAAACTGGATGCTTTTGTAGAGAACCTTGCCCGTAGAATAGCCTCTTTTGATAAAAAGATTATTGCTACGATAAAATCCATTATGAATGAACGTGTTGTTATCCCAAAAAACGAACATATCATGGAAACTCAGAATCGTTTTTTTGCATCATTGACAGAACCGGAGGCCACAACAAGAATCAAAAATCTGCTGGATCAGGGATTGCAGACTTATGGAGATGTCGAACTGAATCTTGGAAAATATTTATAATAAAAATGAAAGCATTCATTATCAATGGACATATCAAGTGGCCACAAATTGCTGAAGGCACACTTAACAATACTATTTTTGAAAAAACAAAAGAGTTATTTCTAGCGAAAGGATATGAAATCGCTGAAACTATCGTAGATCAAGGTTACGAAATTCCACAGGAGATTGAAAAATGGGTGAATGCTGACCGCATTTTATTTCATTTTCCGATAAACTGGTTTGGGATGCCTGCCAAGACCAAAGATTATATCGACAAGGTACTGATGAGTGGTTACGGAAAAATATATGCGGGTGATGGCCGAAACAAAGGCGGCAATTATGGGACCGGAGGGTTGCTTCAAAGCAAAGGCATGGTTGTCAATACATGGAATGCCCCGCAGGAAACCTTCAAACAACAAGGACAGCTTCTTGAGAATTTTTCCATGGAAGAGTTCACCAGACCATTCACTGCTACACTGGAATTCGTAGGCATACAAACCTTGCCAACATTTGCATTTTACGATGTTTTTAAGAATCCCAACATCGAAAATGAACTGGCTAATTACCAAACACACCTATCGAATTATTTTTAAACTTTTCTTTATACATAAGAGCCTTTTGTAAAAAAGGCTCTTATTGTATCCCGCTAATAATACAACATCCAATAGACCCGATCTGTGCTTCCAGAGCGTCACCTGCAGACAGAAGGCCAGGCGTGGCGCTGCAAGCGCGAAGAGCATATAAAAAGGATCCCAGCTACAATAAAGTAAAGTCCTGATTTTAATGCTGAAACAATTTTATAGAGTAATCACGATTTTACCAACCGTTCTCCCCGTTTCCTGTTCCAGATGCGCTGCTCTCATTTGCTCAAAGGGAAAAGATCTGGAAACATGAGGTTTTACGGCTCCACTTTCCAATAAAGAAGCGATCTGTTTCATATCATCTCCGCTGGACTGTACAAGAATAAAATAACCTTTCACACCTTTGGATTCTGCTTTTGAAGTTACATCTTCATTCAGACCTGTCGGAATACTGATGATGGAACCGCCTTCTTTCGTCACTTCGAGCGAATGGTCGATATTGTCCCCGCCAATTGTATCCAATACAAAATCAAAAGTTCTGCCTGCTGATTTCCAGTCGAAGACGTGATAATCGATATGTGAATCTGCACCTAAACTCAAGACAAAATCTTTATTTTTTGGGGAAGAAGTTCCCGTCACTTTCGCCCCTAAATATTTGGCAATCTGTACGGCGATATGTCCTACTCCACCAGAAGCTGCGTGGACCAAAACATTTTGCCCTTGCTGAATATTCGCATGGTGAACCAAAGCCTGATACGCAGTTAGCGCAACCAAAGTGGAAGCCGCGGCGTCTTCAAAAGAGATATTTTTGGGCTTTAGGGCTAATTGATGGGCCGGAGCTGCGACATATTCTGCATACGCTTTTCCGTGGCCTGGAAAATTGACCATTCCGAAAACTTCATCGCCAACTTTAAAAGCTGAACTTTTAGTTTCTTCTACTATTCCGGAAATATCCCAACCCAAAATCAATGGATTTTCTGTTTTAATTCTTCCGTAAACTCCTTTTCCGGCGCGGCTTTTTACATCTACCGGATTGATGCTGATGGCTTTTACTTGGATTAATACTTCGCCTTCGTTAATGGTTGGTTTTGCCAGTTCTACGCATGCTAAATTGTCTACATTTCCTGCTTCTTTTAATACAATTGCTTTCATAATATTGATATTTTTTAAATGTTATTTATTTGAATTACTTTAATTTAAATCTTGAAATGAGTTCAATTTCTTAACGGTTTCGCATTGATTTTCAGCTTATATATCACAACCGGAAATGTCACTCTACTTTTTCCGTTCTCAAACGCCGCCAAACGGTTCAGCTGGCCTGTCGGAATCCATAGATATCCATTGTCATCAATCCATAAAGCGTCTGCCCAGAGTAGCCTTTTGTCTTTAATGATGAGACTTTCTTTTCCATCCTGTGATATTTTGATGATTTCACTGTTATTGACATCGCTTACGTAGATATTTCCATCTGCATCGATAGCTGTCCCTCCTGTTGATGGGGTTTTATAGAATAATTTGACTTTGGAAGCCAAATCTTTTTCGGAAAGATTTTCATCATTCAGATATTGTGTTTGCACTCTCCAAAGTGGGCCGCTTGCAGGCTGAAAATAAAGCCATTTTCCATCAGGAGAAATTTCTAATTGGTCAGCGTGGATTCTCACTTCATTGCCTTTTTCATCTTTCATAACTTTTCCTTCCGCTTTTATCGGTAAATTATCGGTGGTTGAAGGATGATTTTCAAGAACCCTTCTGCCTTTTCCAGTTGTTTTATCTACGATTATTAAAGCTGGTTCGCCGGCGTCTGTCAGATAAATCGTGTTTCCTGAAATTCTTAGATCATCAATGAAAGTCGAAGGTTTTGCAATTTCCGAAAGTGGAATAATCTGTTGTACGGTATTGGTTTTAATGTCAATCGAAACCAATTTCAACGCATTTCCTACTAATGGCTTTTGTCCCATTGATGGTGTCCCTGTATCTACTATCCAAAGCAAACCGTCCGGTCCTATTCTCAGAGAATTGGTTCTTACAAACTTCTCATTTACGTCTGCTCCTAACTTCCAATTGTTCCACTCTTCATTTGGATAGGGAATGATTTTCCCATTTTTCAGAACCTCTCCGATCCTCATACCTTTATCGCCCTCGATTCTGGGGAAATTAACGAAGATCCTGCCTTCGCTATTTGTTGTTACCCCATTCCAAACGACCGTTGAACTTGCTACGGGAATAAGCTGTGCTTTTACCGATGAGACGGCTGCTATAAATGCTATCAATCCAATTATTGTCTTCATAACTTGCTTTGTTTTTGATATAGCAAAGTTATATTGCACTGCAGCGGATAAATAGTTCATTTTACGGAAAGAATAGCACAGACGTACGAAAAATCAAAAATCCTCCAATAACGGAGGATAATCCAGGAAAGCTTGGCGCTTCTCTAAGCAAAAGTTGCTTGTTCGCCGCCAACGAAAAAGTCATCATATTGGTAATAATCCGGGGATCGGATCATTAAAAAAAGTCACAGGAAACTAATGAAGTTTCATTGTGACTTTAACAAGCAGAATTGCAGTAATTAGTTCAGCTGTGATTTTCTGAATTCCAAAGGTCTCAGACCTGTCTGTTTCTTAAATAATTTTGTAAAATAAGAAGCATTCTCGAATCCTAAGTGATAGGCTATTTCCGCAACTCCCTTCTCTCCCAATCTCAATAGATTTTTAGCCTCTGAAATCAAAAATATATGAATGAGTTCCAAAGCAGTTTTCCCAGTTTCCTGTTTCAGTACGTCACTTAAATAACGTGGCGAAATAAACAGCTGGTCGGCAATATCGGTAACGCTTGGCAACCCGTTTTTTTCCAGACCTCTTTCATCAATATATTTTTTAAGGATATCATTGAATCTTGATGCTGTTTTTCCAATAACCTGTTCTCTGTCGATAAACTGTCTTTTGTAAAAGCGCTGTGCATATTTCAAAATCGATGATATATGACTCAAGATAATCTCACGGCTGTATTCATCGGGATTATTAAAATATTCGCCCTGAATTTTCGCATGAAGCTCCAGAATAATCTGCTCTTCTTTTGGAGAAAGTTGCAGCGCTTCCGTTACATCGTAGTCAAAGAAGCCATAATTGTTAATGCTTTTAAAGAGCTCGTGACCGTTCAGATAATCTTCGTGAATCATCAACATATAGCCTTTTTCTTCAAATTCAAGGTCTTTCATTTCAATGATCTGCCGTGGTTTGGCAAAAAATAGACAGCCATTATCGTGGTCGTATTTTGTACGTCCGTACATAAACATCCCTGATTTTATTTTTTTGAAAGCGATAATGTAGCAATCTGTGGTAAATTCCCTATTTCCCAGCGGACAGGCCGCCTGACAGCCGATCATACTAAAGAGCGGATGCTCCGGAGCGTCCCAGCCATTTCCGGTGTGCAATTCTGTGAGGGTTTTATAATGTTTCATTTTATTTTTTTCGAATGTTCGACAATCTCTTTCTATTACAACTTATTCTCTGAAGTTAAGCTAAAAAAGCAAACAGTACACTGTAGAAAACAATTTCTTTGCGCGCATCATTCCTAATAAATCTAATGCCCATGTGCGGCAATGCTGACCTCTTTCCAATTTTGGATATCGTTCAATCTTTTGGTGTAAACCTCATTGACTACGTGATAAGCAATTTTACCGAACAATAATCTTTGTGGAGGATTTTGATTGTCAATAAGATTCAAAACTGGCACTACTGTCGATTCAGGTTTTCCCCAAGTATCAGGATTATCCCCTGTTTCCGCAAATGCCTCCCGTACTGGATTGTAATCGGTAATATCCGAAGAAGTCTGAACCGCTGAAGCTCCTGCCCAATCCGTTGCAAATCCATTAGGTTCAATTAATGTGGTTTTGATTCCCAAATGTGCTGTTTCTGAACCAATCGTTTCAATTAGTCCTTCGACTGCAAACTTTGAAGCATTGTACAATCCTAAAAGCGGTAGCGTCGTTAATCCCAAAAAGCTGGAAATCTGAATGATATGTCCACTTCTTTGTTTTCTCATCACCGGTAAAATTGCTTGTGCTACCCAAAGTGAACCAAAAAAGTTGGTTTCCATTTGGTCTCTCGCCTGCTGTTCTGTTGTTTCTTCCGTCGTTCCGAATAAACCAAAACCAGCATTATTAATCAAAACATCAATTCTTCCAAAGTGTTTTTCTACTTTCTCCACTACTTCAAAAACTTCTGTACGGTTGTTGACATCCAGTTTCACAGGAAGAATGCTGTCACCGTACTTCTCTTTTAAATCCTGCAACGCTTCAATATTTCTAGCGGAAGCAGCAACTTTATCGCCTCTTTTAAGTAAGGCCTCAGCCCATAATTTTCCAAATCCTTTGGAAGCTCCTGTTATAAAAATTATTTTGCTCATTGTTTTTTCTTTTTTTGTTAATCCAAAATTATCCTTATCCATACTCATACATTAACTCATTTCAGCTGAAGAATAGCACATAATTACGATATAGCTTTAGCTCTACACCTTAGTTAAAAAGAGAGCTCCTTCCATTTCTAAAAGAAGCTCTCACCAACACTTCAATTAAAACACTTATGATAAACTTTTTGCTGCCGGAAAATCAATCGGGATCTGGGTATTTGCAAAAACATAATTCGTAAAACTTCTAAGGGCAACCAAGGCTGTAAGTTCTACGAGCGCCTTCTCATCCAAACCAGCTTTATAGAAGTCTTCCAGTGCAGCATTTCCGGCATTGCCTTTATTGTTTGCGATCGATTGGGCAAGTTTTATAATGGCATCCAATTTAACATCCTCAACACTTCCCTTTCTGATTGCTAAAGTGTCCTCCTCACTAAAACCATTTAATTTAGCCAGCATGGTATGTGCAGCAAGACAATAATCACAATCATTTACCTGTGACACCACCAAGTTGATCGCTTCCCTTTCCTTTGCGGTGTAAGAAGAATGATGCGCTAAGGTTGCTTCTGTTTCCAGCATCGCTTTTAAAGCTGATGAAGAATATCCGATAGTAGCATAAAGGTTCGGGATCTTGCCCATTTTTTTCTCTACTGATGATAAAATGACCTGAGCTTCTTCGCTCAATTGTTCTTTGTTTGGAACTGTAATAGTTTTCATATTCTTATTATTTATTATTGTTTACTTGAATCTTTCAATTTCCCCCCGTCTAACGACTGATCTTTTAAAAATAAAAATCCCAAGGAAAGTCAAAACCACGATCAGTAGATTGACCATTGCAATGCTCTGAACATTTTTTATCTCAAATAAATTGATCAGGCCGTAACCGGCAATGGAGCTAATGACGTAAATACCGCCGCCGGTCAGCCCGCTTGCTACTCCTGCATTCTTGCTAAAACGCTGTAAACAGTATGCATAGACATTATTAAAAATAAAGCCGGAAAGGAAATGAATAAGCAGCGTAAAAATAAGCAGTACATAAAATCCATTCGCCCCAGATGATATAAGGGTCATCAGGCCTGCGAAAATCAATTGTAGGATCACAGCTGTATTAATTTTTAAGAAGAGATTTTTGTTTATCAACACCTTTGAGGTGATTCCACCCAGCATCAGTGCAATTCCTGAACCCAGCGAACTGTAGCCTGTCACAACAGGTGAATAACCATAAACTTTTTCGATAATAAACGGACTGCTGATCCCGTAAACAACGAGTAGTGAATAGCTCAGTCCGATAATAAGCAGCCCTACACTAAAATCCGCTGTCTTAAGCATACCTGAATAGACATTTAGGATCTGCTTCCGGTTAAAGGACTGGAATTTACGGAGCGATTCACCGGTATATCTCCACTCGAAAAACAGAACAGCTGCTGTCAAAAAGCCCAATAGATAAAAATTCGACTGCCAGCCAAATGTTACCTGTAGATATCCGCCAATAAATGGTGCGACAATAGGAGCCGTTGCCCATACAATTGAAAATAGGCTCGTATAGTGCTTCAGCTTTTCACCACTGTACATATCCACAAAGAATGCCCTCTTTCCAACGATAATCAGCGATACTGTTATTCCCTGTATTATCCGCATTCCATAGATCACACCGATATGGGGAACCAGTGCAATAATAAAACTGGCGATTGAAAATACAATAAGGGCAAACAAGTTGATCCTGTATCTCCCAAAGCTATCCAATATACTCCCGATAAAAAGCTGGCTGAGTCCGGAGCTTACCATGAAAAGCAATAAGGAAAGCTGCACCTGCTGCATGGAAACGCCCAGATCACCTGCCATCGCCGGCAGCGAGGGAATATAAATATCGGTGGTAAGTCCTCCAAGAGGAATGAGGATAAAGGCGAGCAGGGTGCTGATGTGTAAATATTCTATTTTTTGGGCTTTCATAACTATGTTTAACTATGTGTAAAGAAGCACGGAATTACCCGTGCGCTGCTTCTGAAACATTTTTCCATTCCTTCCACTGTTGAAGTTTTTCACCATACACCCTTTCTGTTTTGACATATCCCAATTTGCCCAAGAATAATCTTAACGGCGGATTTTCACTGTCGATCAGTGTTAAGATTGCTGGAACAGTCGCTTCCGGAGTGCCGTAATCGTCTGGGCCAAGCCCCTCTATTTTGCTCAGGCTTTCCTTTAGCGGATTATAAACATCGAGCGAATCGCCAAAAACTGCCGAACTTCCACCAAATTCTGTTTTATAGCCATTTGGTTCGATAAGCGTTACATGGATGCCAAAATCTTTTACCTCGCTGGCCAGCGCCTCACTGAGGCCTTCCACCGCAAATTTTGTTGCGTTGTAAATGCCTAAAGTCGGAAGGCTCCATACGCCCAGTACACTTGAAAGCTGGATGATATGCCCATGTCCCTGTGCTCTTAGGATTGGCAATGCTGCCTGTGTCACCCATAGTGTTCCGAACAGATTTGCATCGAAAACATCCCGGGCTACTTTTTCACCGATTTCTTCCACTGCACCAAAAACGCCATACCCCGCATTGTTGATCACCACATCAAGCTGACCGAAATGTTCCTTGGCTTTGTTTACGGTAGCAAATACAGCTTCTCTATCGGTAATATCCAGCTGTAACGGTAATAACTGATCACCATACTTTTCTGATAATGCTGTAAAAGCATTCGCTTTTCTGGAAGTTGCCACGACGTTGTCCCCACGTTGCAATAGTGCTTCTGTCCAAAGTTTTCCAAATCCTGAAGTTGCTCCTGTAATAAAAATTGTCTTTGCCATTTTGTTATTGTTTAAATTATTATTTGTTATTTTGATAAGACAAAGTTATATCCAGAACCGGCCTCTGCTCTACTCCATATCAGCGGAAGAATAGCACAGATTTACGAAAATGTAATTTTGAAACATTTCAACAAGCAAATTCCTAAAATTAGAGACATTGGAAAAGATCAATCATTATAAAAGCATAACCGAACTTCATGAAAAAAGTGGCTTTGAACCTCCGAAGCATCCACTATTGAGCCTGATGACCTGTAAAGAACTTATGACCTATTCGGTCGGAGAAGACAGGTTCACCGGAGACTTTTATATGGTTGCTCTGAAAAAGATCAAATCGGGCTATGTGCTATATGGCAAAACGAAATATGACCACAGTAATGGATCCACCGTTTTTATGAAGCCAAGGCAAATTATTGAGGTCAGTAATGTACAGTTTGCAGAAAAGGGTTTTGTTATATTTTTTCATGAGGATTATCTGGCCGGCCATATTCTGCATGACCAGATCAAAAACTATGGCTATTTTGAGTATGAAATAAATGAAGCCCTGCACCTATCTCCTGCTGAGGAGGTTATCATGTGGGAACTCTATGAAAAAATACGCAAGGAATATGACGAAAACTCCGATGAATTCAGCCGTGAAATTATATTGTCACATATTGACTCCATCCTAAAATATTCCGACCGCTTTTATAAAAGACAGTTTGTGGATCGAAGTAATAACGTTTCGGGAACCACGCTAAAAAGGTTTCAGACAGTATTACAGAACTATTTTGATAAGAAGCTGCACCTTAAAGAAGGTTTGCCCACCGTAAATTATCTTGCGGGAGAACTTTTTCTATCAAGCAGGTATCTGAGCGATCTTCTTAAACAGGAAACCGGAAAAACCGCTCTGGAACATGTCCATATTTACCTGATTAAAGAGGCGAAAAATCTATTGCTGGGATCGGACAGCAACATTTCTGGCATAGCCTATGATCTGGGATTTGAAAGCCCTTCATATTTTACCCGTTTGTTTAAAAAATTGGTAGGTGTTACACCTGCCCAATTTAAGGAAACCAAAAATTGATTTCATAATTATGGGTAATAGTACAAAATGTTTGAAATTGACCTGCTCCTCCTCGTTGAAAAATTTGGTAGCCGCTTTGAATGCCTGTGGTTCTGTTGTGCTGATATAGATTCGTTTTTCCATGTTTCTTATTTTTTAATTTGATACTACAAATTTGGAAAATGGAGAGCCGGAAAAACTTAAAAGGCTTTAAGAAAAATTCTTTTTGCGGATTTCGCTGAGATACTCGGGTGTAAAGCCCAGGTAGGAAGCCACGAGATATTGAGGTACGCGCTGCAGAAATGCAGGCTGATTCTTGAGAAATTGACGGTATAGCTCTTCCCTGGAGTGCTCATAAAGCAGCTTGACGCGCATCTGTGCAGCGGCATAAGCTTTCTGATACACCATGCGAAAATACTTTTCCATGACCGGGTGCTTTTCCAGTAGATCATCGAGGGCATGTTGGCGAATGACCAGGACTTCTGTTGGCAGTACAGCCTGAATGTAAAACTCTGTGGCCGTCTGATTGATATAAGAGAAGGTCTCTGTCATCCACCAGTTTTCAATCGCGAATTCAGTCGTCTGCTGCACACCCTTTTCATTGATAAAAAACTTTCGCAGAATTCCATCCAGTACAAAATAACTGGCTTTGCAGATCTGCCCTTCGGTCAATACGTTTTCTTTCTTTTTAAGCGTCTGCTGCTCAAAATATCCGGTTATATCGGCAAATTCATCATCGGAAATCTTTATAAATTTATCCAGGTGTTTTTTGAATTGTTCACGCATCATTTAAAGTCTTTTTTGATCATCTTTAGCCCGTTTAAGATAATCAAAAATAATAAAATAACCTCATCATCCTTGGTGGCGCGGTCTGATCCATTTAGTATATTTACTTATCTATTGGATGGGAGATATTTGACAGACATTTTCAGTACGGCCAGCACTGTACATTATCGTTTGTAATTCAATAAAAGGCATAATACGTATAAATCAAGGAAAAATGTTTACAGTAGAACAAATAAAAGCTGCTCATAGCAAAGTAAAATCAGGTGCAGACTTTCCTGCCTACATCCAGGACATCAAAAAATTAGGCGTTACCGCTTACGACGTTTTTGTTGCGGATGGGCACTCTGATTATTATGGGCATAATCACTACAGAACGAGCTCTCCAGCTAGTCATGAGCCATTGACCATTGGCAACACTGTTGAGGCAGAGCAGTTCAAAAAAGGCTTAAAAGAGCATCAGCAGGGCGAAACAGATTATCCCACTTTTATGGCGATGTGTGCAATATGTGGTATCGAAAAATGGACTGTCTTTCTTGACAAGATGACCTGTGCGTATTATGATAATGCCGGGAATGAAATTCTGGTAGAAGAGATACCTAGGCTAATCAATTAATTTCCCGAAAGTGGATCGGTGTCATCTGCATCGCTTTTTTGAAGAAATTATTAAAATGAGTAGCCTCTTTAAAACCTAAAGAATAAGCGATTTCCGAGACATTCCATTCGGTATGTCTCAGTAATATTTTAGCCTCCTGTAACAGGCGCTCCGCAATAATTGCGGAGGTTGTTTTTTCAGTAGTCTCTTTGACGGCGCGATTAAGGTGATTGATATGGACGGAAAGCTGACCCGCGAATTCGCCGGGCGATCGAAAGCAGATCCGCTGCCTCAGATCTTCAATCGGAAACTGACGCTCTAAAAGCTCCAGGAACATATGCGTGATCCGTTGAGAAGCATTTGCCTGCTGCTTTTCAACTTTAGAAGCCGTTTTCATCCTATGCGTATAATGAAGTAGATCAAACACGAGATTTCTCAGCAGATCATATTTATGTGCATAATCCGACTCTAATCCAGCCTGCATCTTTAAGTATATCTGCTTTATATCTTCCAATTGCTCATCCGTGAGCTCAAAAACAGGTAAGGCGTTGGGTTTAAAGACTTCGTAGTCGTTTAGGTTGCCGAAGTGATGAAAAAATGATGCCGTAAAGACACAAAAAAATCCAGCTTTATAATCGTCAATCCATTCAAATTTGTAAGGGATCTGCGGATTTGTAAAAAATAAGGCCTGCCTTTTAATTTCAATGACCTTGTCAGCATAATGTATTCGGTTTCTACCGATAATCAGGGTAATCTTAAAATAATCTTTCCTGCTGTAGACCACAGGCTTAGTATGCTTCCCTATATATTCATCTATTTTAAAAACATTGAAATGCCCTACCCCATGACGGAAATTCTCGGGTATCCGGTCAAATTTAGATTGGTAAAACCCCTCCAGTGACTGCATTTTTTCCATAGGATAAATGTACGAAAATCAAATAAAAAACGCTGTCGCTCAGTCATGACAACGCTTTTTATTTTAAGTATAAGATTTTCAATTAAAATCAGTGGAATAAGAAATATACTTATTGCTTTCTAATTCTTCTGAAAGCAGATTAACTTTTTCCGTTGCCCTTTTGTAGGCATCGCTTCCGAGGTAGAGCCGTACAGGCGGGTTGGGATTCTTTACCAAATCGATAAAAACCTGAGCCAGCAATTCCGGATTACCGATTTGCGATCCGTTCATGGCTGCATATTTTTCGTGGGAGCTTCTCACCGCAGTATAGCCATCAATTTTCTTTTCAGCAAAAACAAGGGAGTTTTCTTCCAGAAACTCCGTCCGGAATGCCCCCGGTGCCACCACTGTCACTTTAACACCAAACTCTTTCACATCCTCTGCCATCACCTCTGAAAGCCCTGTCACCGCATATTTCGTAGCAGCGTACATCGCCCAGCCCGTTCCCGGGGCAAAACCCGCAATAGATGAAATGTTGATAATATGGCCCGATTTCTGCTGCCTGAAGTAAGGCATCGCAGACTGCATCGTCTTAATTACAGCCATTACGTTAATGTCAAAACTATCCTTGATTTCTTCCTGACTTAATTCTTCCACAGCTCCACCGATCCCATAGCCGGCATTATTCACCAAAACGTCGATTTTCCCAAAGTGTGCAACCGTACGTTCAAAAGCTTCGTTGATGGATTTCTCACTTGTCAAATCCACTTCCAGCGGTAAGAACCGTGGCCCTTCAACATGTCCGACGGCGTCTATTAAACGCTGGGATTTTCGACTTGTTGCTGCCACGTTATACCCCGCTATGATGAGTTTTTTTACCAACGACACCCCCATTCCCTTGGAAGCCCCCGTTATAAACCATACTTTATTTGTCTCCATATCTAATTTATTTATAGGACAAAATTAGCACTTCAATAAATGTCAATAATAACTAAATCGAAGCAATAGATTACGAAAATCAAACAATTGAGTGTATTCCACAACAACTCAGCGCTAGCCCAAGTCAACAAAATAATCACACCGTCAAATGGAGGCCCGGATATTTTCGTACACTCATGTTAAAAATTTAGCCGTACTTTCATTAACTTCGTTAGTCTAACGTTTCGGCTTATTTTATACCAACTTGCATACAGACCAACATGGATAAACGCGTAAAATTTGATTTTGAAGTATACTTTACCAATGGTGGCAGCCTCAGGGGCGAAGATTTCCGCTTGGATATCAACGGCGATACGATCAGCGACACGGAGCTCGCCGACTATATTATTCAAGATCTCCGGCTACTGATGGCCGGAAAAGTAAATATCCTCAATAAGGAAATATTTGAAGAAGCCCATAAGCGTAAAGTTGCGCCGGCAGAAAACGCAACGGAACAGCTTATTGACCTCAGCCATACGATCGAAAATGGCCTTGTTACTTACAAAGGGCTGCCCGCCCCCATTATCTGCGATTACCTATCCAGAGCCGGCTCCAGGAACTATTACGATGAAGGCACCGAATTTCAGATCGGCAAAATAGAGATGGTCAGTAATACCGGTACCTATATTGACTGCCCTTTTCACCGCTATGAACATGGCAAGGATACCTCCGAAATGGACTTAAAGGCTTTTGTGGATCTGGACGCCGTTGTCATCAGGGTTCCCTACCGCAACGGACTGGCCATTACCGATGAGCAGCTCAAAAACAGGGAGATCAGAAACCGTGCTGTACTGATCCATACCGGATGGGATAGCCATTGGAATACCGAAGCCTATTATGAAAACCATCCTTACCTGACCGCAGCAGCAGCAACGTACCTCGTCGAATGTGGTGTTAAACTGGTGGGCATTGATTCACACAATATCGATGATACCAGTGGACGATCACGTCCGGTGCATTCCACTCTTTTGGGGTCAGAGATCCTGATTGTCGAACATTTGTGCCATCTGGACCTACTGCCTGACGACAACTTTACGTTTACGGCCGCTCCACCGAAGTTTAAAGGTGTAGGGACATTTCCTGTACGCGCATTTGCCAAGCTGAAAAAGGATGTGGCTGGATAGAAGCTTTATGATAAGAACGCCAAGCGCCAAACCATATACGTTAAATTGAATATAAGAAAAAAAATGGGTCAATACTTTTGGATTGCCATACCTGCAGAGCTGTTTTTCCAGTATTGCGGCGAAACGATGGAAAAACATCGTGCACACGCCTATATTGAAATGATAAACCGTCGTTCGGGCAAGCGGAATTATGTGAAATATAGCAAGGAAAATCAGGCGGATTTTTTGAAGAGCTTTTCATCCGCCGATTATTATGGATTTTTTCTGTCCACCTATCCCTTTTCAGATCAGGAGGCCATCAAAAGCTCGGATCTCTTCTACGATTCGCCTGTAGCCGAATATACAATAGCAGGAAGCGGCGGTTATGAAACTGACCGGACAAGAGAAATCATCCACTTGCGGCAGATCATGAAGCAAGCTGACAAATCGGCAAAAGCATTTTTTGCGGCCTTGCAGCGCAACCTCAAAAAGATCCCCGATCTACGCGATACCTTGAACAGCGGAAATAAAACCCATTTTTACCTGCCTACATCAAAAAGTATCATTCCACAAAACGCGCATAGCCGGCTTATAGAAATGCCCTGGGAAGAACACTGCATCAGCAAAGACCTGGTCTACCAGCAAGAATAATTCCTATTAAGTGTGGTACACCATGTTGACAAAACCGAATTTAAGGTCTACCGCAGATGGGTTACAGGGGTACGGACAATCGAAGACCGCTGTCAATCTTTTTTCAATGGAACTGGATGTGCGGGGACAATCTTCCCATATCAGAAGCTATGCCGTTCATCCCGGGTCTATTGGTGGAACTGAATTAGGCAGAGAAGCTCCACTGGAACTATTTCAAAAAATGGGTTTTGTGGATGTAAATGGCAACATGTTGCCTGAGGTAGCGGCATCATTAAAAACGATCCCACAAGGAGCAGCTACAACAGTATGGTGTGCTACAAGCCCTTTATTGGAGCATATTGGAGGAGTCTATTGTGAGGATGGGGATATCGCTGTGCTCTCTTCGGATATTACCGACCAGAAAGGAGTCAATCCTTATTCACTTGATGAAACCCATGCGAAGAAACTATGGAAACTGACAGAAGAGATGACGGGTATCCGCTTCAATCCGTAAATGCTATTATTTCTTATCTTTAAGTTATTAATTTCCTTCATAAAAAAGCAAAAATCATGGAATACCAAGCCCGATACATTACCGAAGATATAAAGCTTTCTAGCTACGAAGACAAGTTTTTCAAATCAGATATTATGTTTGACCAGCATATGCTGGTCTGGTTTCTTTCCGGAGAAACCAAGATTGTACAGGCTGATGCTACCTATATATTTGGAAAAGGGGATATTTTTCTAATTCCCAGAAATCAGTTAGCGACTATTATTAATTATCCTAAAGACGGTGAACCTCATAAAACTGTTGTCATGCATCTATCATTAGAGACTTTAAAGAATTTTTATGCAGGCAAGAATATAAATCCCCAACCCAAAAATTCACCGAAGATTTTTTGTTTCAATAATCACCCGCTTCTGGAAAGTTGCCTGGCATCGCTTATCCCCTATTTCGACATGAAGGACATCCCTACAGATATTGCCTCCATTAAAATTACCGAAGCCATCAGTGTTCTCCGAACGCTGAACCAAGAGATCGATCATGTGCTTGCTAATTTTGAAGAGCCTGGAAAAATCAACCTTGTCGATTATATGGAAAAGAATTTTATGTTCAATCTTCCACTGGAAAAATTTGGTTACCTCACCGGCAGAAGTCTTACAACCTTTAAGCGGGACTTCAAAAAGGCTTTCACTATGACTCCACAACGCTGGTTAACCCGTAAACGTTTGGAACTTGCCTATTATCAGCTTACAGAAAAGAGAAAAAAGCCCTTGGAAGTCTGTTATGAGGTAGGATTTGAAAATCTCTCCCATTTTTCATTTGCATTCAAAAAGCAATTTGGATTGGCTCCAAGTCGTTTGGTTGATCCCCTATCCTAGTTTCAGGCATTCTTCCTGCAGGTCCAAAAGATACAATTGTCTAAGAACAGGGGTTTTGTCCATATTGGGAATACTTACTTTCTGTCTCTGACTAGATCAGCCCGTACTTTCTTTACAAAATCAAGCGAAACTTCAGCAACACGCACGATAATATCGTCGGTAAGCTTAAGTTCATTAATCAAATTCTCCACTACCTCATAGCTTTTCGCCTCAGCACCCCTCTCAATTCCTTCTTTAATCCCTTTCTCAAGACCTTGTTCGATACCTTGTTCAATACCTTGTTCGATACCTTGTTCGATACCTTGTTCAATACCTGTTTCGAGGCCTTTCTGAATAGCCTCGTTAATCTGTTGCTCCTGATATTGGCGCACAGCTTCAGCATCCCATTTACGTTTTAGACTTACATCATACATTGCTCGTTCCTCCTTATTCAACTTTGCGTATTCCGCTATTTTAAATAATTTTTCAAATATAGTCTTCTTCAGATAGACCGGGATCTTGTTCAGCTTTGACATATTACGTAAAACATAAAGCCAACGATCAAGATCATCTTCTAATTCTGCCTCTACTTTTGTAAAGTTACGCAATTGAACGTAAATAAACCCCAACTCTTCATAAAAAACTCGACCAGTGTCCCTGTTACACAAACAGATATCGTGAAGAACGGTACTGGATTCGTCCACTTGTGAAAAAGTAAATCCATCCATAAGTACCACAATGTATACTTCGGTTATCGCATAATTCCACGCTCGCCGTTTTCCTTTGGGAGCCTGATCCGCAATCAACTTACTGCTGTAGTAAAGCATACGTTTTTTCAAATTTATCTGTGCCGTACGTTGTACTTCGATCACAAACTTCTCACCATTATCAGCAGTGCAGATCAGGTCAAAGATCACGGTACCGATCTCCTCACTATCCCCAACATGTTCATTCTTTTCGTACAATAAATCGACAATAGATTTCCGTCCACGGAATAACCCATTCAATAGCGAAATCAATAAATCCTTATTGGGCTCGGATCCAAAAATGCGCTTAAAAGCATAGTCTGAAACTAGATCTATATAAACTGGCTCGCTCATAGATTCAATAATTGGTTGTTTTATGTAAATATCGCAAAAATAAATCAATAAAACTAATATTTTTAGCAAAAAAAATAAATACAACACTTTTTGAATTAGTTCAAAACTAACGGTTAGAATTATCGAAAATATTTGGTGGTTGATTGTCTTGGCGGAAAGACAGTCCATCCAAACGCGTAAGGCGCACCGTTTGGGTGCGCCTTGCCATCCATTACGGACGTCTTCGTTTACTATAGCGTCCCAGTAAGCGACTTGTTGCGAAACTCACCAGCGTACCAAGTGCAGCGGTAAGGACAGTTTGTAGTACATCACCCAGCGAGATACTCGCCCAGATGGAGCAGATTGTTCCACCGATAGTGGAGATACGGATGTCATTCAGTTTCATCGGCTTCACTCCTTTCCATTGCTTCCTTCCAGCCTTTCTCAGGTATGTCGTCAGCCTCTGGTGGGGGCTTATCATCATCTAATACTGTTTCCACGATCCCCAGTCCCAAAGCCAGGTATTTTAATATATTCCCGACCTTACCCGGAAATTTAACAGGCGCCGCCAGCACCAGCTGCAGCACCTGTCCTATTTTGTTAAAGACTTTTTTCATTTTTGTACGTATTTAAAAATCCCCATCCTCCAACACACACTTTTCGTTAAGCTAAGGAGATCATGGAATTGAAAGCCTTGCGTTCCGACTGCCTATCGCTGACGCAAGATGAGGGTAGCATAAATCGTTGTCCGAGCATAGCGAGTTTGATTTATACCGTCATCTTGCTAAGAAGATGACAAAAAGGAATGCAGCAGCTAATTCCAGATCTCCAAAGCCTTATCGAATACTCAAATACACTTCATCCCCCATATCCCACAGGCAATACACCAGCGCTTTGAGCTTAGCTAAAGCCTTACCACTTCCCGTACCCTGTCCCTCGCCAGTTAGGCTGGTAACCGGAGCGATGCAGCCGAGCAGTTCGTCCTTTGCGTTATTCGCCGCGTGGATCAAGATCCCTTCGCGGTTTAACACATGCGGAATACCGATCTGCTCGCCATGCCGCCGGTAGCGGATCTTTTCCAGTTTATACAGACCGATCGGGATGCAGCTGATCCGCTGGATGTTGTTGCGATCCGGTAGTTCGATCGTATGGCAGATATGCTCGTCGTTGAAGGTGATCGTGCCGTTAGTTCCCTCAGCCCCATATTTCCGGAGAAGCTTGAGGGTATGTCTCGTTTTCATCATCACCTAAGGGACATCTACCTCGACGATGGTCATGGCGTTGTACGGATTATTCTTGAGTGGATAATACGAATCGTTGACCTCTTGATACATCGAAATACCGACAATGATGTAAACCACTTTTGTGGGATCTACGACCAGTGGTGCCTGTAGCGTCTCCTCGACGTGCACACCAATCAACGGGATGTAGCCCGATCTGGCCATCACCGGACGCGGAGGTACATCATCCATGCTCAGTTCTGCTACCGCCAGTGTAAACTGCATATGCGTCGCCCCGTTCAACAGCATGACATCATTCTGTGGGTTAAACTCTGGAATGATAAGCGTGGCCTCACCAGTAGCACGGTCATAAACCGGTTCCAACTTTTGCTCAAGGAGCGTTTTTAGTGAACTCGCCTGGTTGAACTCAAATCCTTTGAGCATAGCGCTGTTCTCCTCCAGAAAGATCCGCTCCCCGCGAGCATTGGTTGAATCTGCCTTCTGGATACGGTGCATCAATGCCGTCAGGCGATTGCGCATGGTGTTGTCTGCAAAGGTGCGGAGCAGGTTGTTGAGCTGCATCCTAATCAGTTTGGCGCTACCAGCTGCCGAGCCAAACTCCGCCATATTCTCACGGGTACGCTGAAAATTAGGATCCGTCTGGATCCGAGCCTTGTCCACACCACCTTTCATGCGGACTTCATAACCGCGATTGCGGTGTTTGCTAAAGGAAAGGTCCCCGACCTTGCCTCTAAACTTGATTAAACTTTCTTGTTTTGCCATGATATTGAGTTTTTAATGACAACACAAAGATGTTGAGTACCAAACTGATCCCTGTCCAAAATGGCCGGATGTGGCCAACATGGCTTAAATAGTCAGCATTAGGCTCGGAATGGCATAATATAGCACTATCTGTCTGTCGTGAAGCAATGTTTAAGTACGGTTAGTGTACAGGGAGTGTACCAAAAAGGTACCAATACCCTACCGAAAAGGTACTAGAGAGCTACTAAAAAGCTACCAAAGAGCTACAGTAGCCAGTAGCGTAGCAGTATGTAAAATGTGAATGAACCGCATCCATCTGGCGGGGTCCGTGTGCCCGGCTATCGGAAGAATATGTATGCCGTTAATGTGGATTTCAGACTGCATGTAACAGATCAGATAACCAGTATCAAAATGTTATAATACAATTATTTAAAACAAAACAATTGCACAAACGTTAAATGTAGATTATTAATTTTTTTCTTAAGGGCTGTCTATAACCGCACATTGACGAATATGGACAGAGAGGTATCCAGCTGACAGGAGAATCATGGTACCATTAGGTATTGTCCGCGGCATACCCATGCTATGTCCAACGGCAATCCACAGCCCGATTTCTAATGACAAAAAAATACCGACTGTGCATCAGTGCAAAGGATGTCGCATCCGTACTTGACCTTAGCCCCAGACAGGCGCAGCGCAAATACCAACAGGCAAGAGATGCCTATGGAAAAGCCAAGCACCAGCAACTCACCGTACATGAGTTTGCTGCTTATTATGATTTACCGTTAGCGGAAGTAATTGAACGGCTTTGAGTCTCAAAGCATGTATATAGTCAGGGGGGCGGTGTACCGTCCCCCTGATTTTGATACTTATTCCTCGGGTAATATTTGCATCCATTCACGTTTGATCTCCAAAAGCCTATCATATGCTTCTACTGATACCTTTAGCCTTTCATTGGATTCGCCAAATAGTTCAACGATATAATCATTCTCATCTTTATATTGGTCTTTAATCGCCATATGTTGTATCAACAGCCCCCGACCGGCGCGAAAGAATAAATTTGGCCACAATTTTTCAATTTTTGCCAGCGAGTCTATATCAACAGTGCCCTCCCGGCCATCCAGTAAACGTACATCGACCAATTTGGATCTGGCGGATCCTTCCTTGAGATGGAAATACGCAATCTGAGGTATTCTTACCCATTCATTTGCTGCACCTATCATTACCTCAAGCTGTTGGGTGGCCTCTTTAAGGCAAGCCTTCAATCTGTTTTCATGACTACTTAAACGATCGTGGTTTGCACGCAACCGCTGTTTCCGGCTCCTCAGTTCGGCCAATTCGTTCTCATAATGCATACGCAGCTCATTACTCTTTATTTCCTGCGATTTTATCTGCTCATCTTTCTGCAAAAGCCATTTTTGCATTACCTTTGATCGCTTTTTTCTATAGTTATTCCTTATTCTTTCCCTTCGAAAAGCATAGTAAAATTGAACCATAATGAGGCAAAACATAACAACGACAAAATCCCGTTCAAAATAATCCCGTTTTTGCAAATCCACCCCGAATAGCCCCAAATAGATTTTATACACTACCCGGAGTGCAATAGCTCCCAATAGAAGCACAAGGACTAAAAACTGCATGGAGTAACGTATTTTATCGTTTTGTCCAAAGTAAGTACTCGCATCCAGTTTATATACAACGTAAGCGACAGGTGTTATCGCCAATAGCATTAATACCCAACTAAAAAGAAATACCAAACCATGTTTTTTCATGGTTATACTCGAAAATAAAGATTCTTCAGTAGTATAAAAGGTGACCATAAAAGATGACATGCCCGCCAATAACAATATTATCAATGAATTTCCATACCAGGAGCGAAAAAAAGACTTTAGTGTTGCCATAAAAGGTTGATTATATAGTTATCAATAAAATTAATAAATTTCACAATGAAACATTGTAACGCTTCCTTTACAATTAGATAGTAGAATTAACTTCTTTGTTCGTCGCTGTGACAATCGCTTCACAGATATCTCTAAGGCTGTTTTTGATCTATTTCAACGAAAGCCATTTCCTTTTCGCCGATTTCTATCCTCATTTCCTTCACTTTTTTGCATTTAGGTTTTAGATTCGCTGTTCGATCGAATTATAAAATATAATTAAAATTTTAACAAAGGTGAATACTAGTTACCCGGGGTAATAGCTTTGGCATGCCGCTAGCAGTCACCGACAAACTAAACAGTATGAACAAATACACATTTGATGATGCAGGAGTCAAGAGATGGCTCCGGGACTTGTACAACTCAACTGTCGAATTCCAGATGATGGAGCAAAAGCTGATCCTGCTGTGCCTACGCAGCTGGCTTATGTCTCGTTTTGAACTTTCGGAGAGCCAGATTGATTATATCATATCCCTGTCCGCTGACTTCAAAAACAATCTAGCTCAAGAGATCGCCTTTGCGATCAACAACCAGGCAGACATCACCTTGGACAAGCAGACTAATGAAAAAAATACGAGCACCTTCCCACGGGATTCGGTCAAAGTAACCGAGTATGAGTCAAACAAGATCCAGTCAGATACACCGGAAATCCCCGTCGAATCTGAAGCGAATGAGATTTTCAACCGTCGTTTAGAGGGGCATTTGATCGTCAGGATTTACTACACGCTTCTTTAGATGATCTAAAATAATTCAACAAAACGCCATGGGCCATATCTCTCTCATGGCGTTTTTTCTTTTTCATGAACTATTCATTTACAACATATTAACCGTGAAACGTTTTATCAAACATTTAAATACCTATTTCAATGCAGATGATCCATGTCGCGATGAGCTAATAAAGCATACCAAAATACGCCAGGGGAAGCGTGGGCAGATCTATTGCCGGGAGGATGAAAGTCGTCCCTATTGGTGCTATGTGCTTGACGGCAGGGTTGGCGCTTATGAGATGAAACTCAAAAAGCCCTATCTGCACTGGATTGCGACCGAAGGTCATTACTTTACCGGCACAAAACATGAGTACAGTTTCAATAGCCAGGATCTGAATATTCAGTTTCTTAGCAAAAGTACAGTCGCCTGTATACCCTTGGCTATTCTACAAGAGCTACAGGATCGGTATCCGAGCATGCATCATTTTGTCAGTATTATGCGACAGCGCAAATCAGACTTTTTCAACAAAAAGGCACTTATAATGGCGCAAGATTCCAGGGACAGATACGCAAAACTCAAAGCGCTGATGCCCGGGCTATTCCTCAGTTTGAATAATAAGTTGTTGAGCCAATTTTTATATATCGATCCAAAGACAATATATGAAAGCAAAAAAGATCTATAAAATTTAAAATAGTACCGCCAGACCCGATTTCAGGCTGTAAACTATGCGGTACTTTGTAATAGACATAAGGAAGTTGGCTTTGATCGGCGGAGACCAGAGAAAGAAGAAAAGAGATCCGAAATGTCTAATAAAAAACGGTCTGGCAAAAGGAGTACCCCGCCAGACCGTCGGTTACGAGCAATCGTAACCGGTATGGGGGCCGGTATGACTGCAGCGTACTGAATTATAAATCTAATTTATTAACATTTTAAACCTTACAATTATGAGTTGGTATAGCTTCACAGGGTCAAACCCTGCTAATGCAAATGATTATACTCTGGTGAGTGGAACACCAAGCTGTTCTACCCCTACTCAACGATTGTGTGCCATTCAAGCTAATGATGATGGTTCAAATCATCCAGATTTGGATAATGCTATCTTATCTGAAATGGTGCAAGCTTTAGATTCGCAAAATAATACGGCGAATGTTAGACTTAAAGCAAGATAGTTGTTGAATAAGTATATGCATGAGGAAAAGGATATGGCTATGCGCCATATCCTATCCTTTTTTTAGTATTCTTCGATAACCAATACATCCATTTCACTTAGGCCATATTCAGCCTTAATCCCATAACGGGCAAGCTGCTTATTCAACTCTTCCAGGTTATTGTATGGCGCAATTCTTAATTTAACATCGCTATTCACCTCGTCCAGTATCGGTGGAAATTGCATGCTCATATCTGTAAAGCCAGCAAATACTGCTGTCCCTCTGTAGGTAACCGCATCCGTAGGTTCTGGGTTATTTTCCGCTTGGGCCTTAGTAGGAACTAAGCGTAAAACTTTGATTTTGCGTACATCAGGTTTTATGGTTACACCACAGAAGCTTTTAAAGTCTTCTAGGATAATATGTGCGAGTACTGAATCTGGTCGGATTATAGGATCATATCGCTCATAGCAAATACTGTTTTTAGTCTCCCAAAACGGGTCAGATTGTTCGAAATCATAAAACTTTGAAGAGTCTTTCACCTGCCAGATCACTCGATCCGTTCGTGGCACGTACATTTTCTTTTTCAATTTTGCTTTCGCTGCCAGTCCAAGCAATGCACTATAGATAGATGTATTGTAAACTGAACTTTTGTAAAGTCCAGTTGTCGAGTCTGATTCCATTCTCCATGATTGATAAGGTATTCCCTCTTGAAAACCGGAAATTAACGTACCTGCTTTAAAATTTGTTGATGCACTTTTCATCTGGCCTTTTAAGTCAGCCTTTCCATACTCATCTCTTAACGGGAGATTGATCTGCTTTTCTCTATGTAAATTAAGCAAATTCTCCGCAGTGATATAGTTTGGTCCTGTTATAGCTTGCACACGGCCTTGATAGATAAGTACTTCATGTGGCACAGACTGATGTGGAAATAGTTCTTTCAAATAGGTGTCGTTATAAATTACGGGCAAATTTACTTTATGATCGCTTAAATACTTATTTTGAGCAAAGAACTTCTCCATCGTTTCCCTGTCTTGCCAGGTAACGGTAATTATTTGGATTTTATCACCATAGGTATTTTGTAAATCCTGCAAATGCGGCATCAACTGTATACATGAAGCACAATAGGTATCGAAAAAGTCTAATAGAACAACTTTGTTTTTCAACTTTTTCCAATCTATTCTCTTGAGGTTACCGCGTATTAGCGACACGTTATCTGGCGCTATGAAAGTATCCCCTACCAATAACCTTTTTTTAAGATCTACCTTGAAATTTGGCTGGGCTTTCGCAACAACTACGCTGCATATCAGCGCAATTATGTATATGTATAATAGTCTATTTTTCATGTGTTTTATTTTTAAATTCTCATCTTTTATTTTGAGGAAGACCTGCCAGGTTTATCACCGTTTCTGACAATCTGTAAGCATATTTAGGACTATTGGGCGCTAAAGAGTACTTCTCCTCCCCGAGTGTTCTTATTAATGTTTTCTGAAAGCGAGGGTCTAAATTGAGCCTTTTGAGGTCAGCCCAACGACGACCTCTAAATAGTAATTCTTTCCTGCGCTCGTTGACAATAAGTGACAATAACTTATCAGGATCATTCTCGGTAATTTCCTCGTAAGTCGTGTTCTTGTTCCAACGATTTTTGAGTAACTTATTTGTACAGGCTAAAGCCTCCTTTATATATCCGATGCGACAGGCTGCTTCTGCTTTGATTAAATAAACCTCACTGGTGGTAAGCCCCATAAAGATATTGGCTGAAGATTTATCATAACTACCTTTAAATAAAAAGGAATTTGGGGGATTATTAGTAGCCTTAAAAAAGATGCCTTTGCGCAGATCATTTGCATGATAGCTGTTATATAAATCTTTGCCCATCAAGGCGAAATTGGCTCCCATAATCCCTAGCGTTGTCGATAATGCCGAATACAAAACCTCAATATTAAACTTTGGAATCGGTAAAGCATCTGTTGCCTTAAGGCTATTAAAATCGATCAACTCAGGTTTCAACCGCAGACAAGAGTCTGCGTACAAATATGCATTGTCGTAATCCCCCATATCTAAATAGGCTCTGGCAAGTCCCGCATAGGCCGATGCTTTAAAAGGCCTGCCTCTTACACTCTCTACAATAGGGAGATAGGATGCCGCTGATTTAAAATCGGAGATAATCTGATCGTACGTATCTTTCAGATTAGCACGGTTTGACTTCCCATCTATTCCCGGATCCAAGCGCAAAGGGATTCCAAAGTCATTAGGTGCTGTATTTATCGTATAAGCCGGACAATGCAGTTCTGTCAATAGATGAAATGAATACGCGCGTATAAAATGAGCAGCTCCTTTACAACGAGCATACTCCTCCATATTATCAGCGGCATTAATCCCCTTTAAAATGTCCAATACCTGATTTGCAACATAAACAGATTTATATGGTCTCTGCCACTGAATAGCATCCGTATAAGGTACATCGGCCCAAATATAGGCGTTGCGCTGATCCAATGAAGATGCTGCATTCCAGGTAGCATCAGTTACATAATAGTCATCCGTGCCCAGTTCCCCGTATATAGGAAACCCTCCTGTCAAATTGGTATAATCGTTTAACAACAGCTTAGCATCATCCAAGGACTTGGGTATAGTCATATGGATATCGGATTTTCTATCCAAAAATGAATTACACCCTGTTAGTAATCCCACCCATACAATGAAATAAAGATAATATAGTTTCATATTCTTCAAATTATAAGTTAAAATTGATCCCTAGTGAACACATCAACGGATCCGGATAAGAGTTTCCAAATTCAGGATCAATACCTTTTTTGTTTGCGCGCCATAATGTTCCTATGTTTTGAAAATAACCGTAAAGGCGGCAATCTTTCAGTCCATAGCGACTTAAATAAGGGATCTGGACACTACATTGGATGTCGCGCAACTTGATTTGTCCGGCATTTTCTACCAGTGCTGAGGACTGCATATAAATCTCACTTGCAAGCGAGCTATTAGGATAGATAAAAGCTGGCACATTAGTGGTCAGCTCATCTCCGGGCTTTTGCCAACGGAGCGCATAGTCCGAATGGCCAATGTATCGGTCGATAAAATAACTATTGCTGAATGATGAACGCAAAAATTTGTGTCCCAGCTGGAAAGCAATATTGAAAGAAAGTTCAACATTTTTAAATCTGACCGTATTGCGCAGTGAACCAAAATAGAGCGGCCTTGTCGACCCATTGTTCTGTAACTGATCCAATTTGCTATTTCTGATTGCCAGGTAATCCTTGCTGATGTCACCATTAAGATAAGCCCTCGGGCTACCATCTTCCGGATCCAGCCCAGCCCAACTATAGCTCAGTAGCGCATATAGGTCGGCACCCTCCACTGGAGTCATTGGGCTCGAATTATTTCCAGCCATATACAGGTATGAAGGGTTTGACGGATTGGTATAAGCTTTGGTCACCAAGGTTTTGTTATAAGAAAAAACCAGATTATGCTGCCAGCCCCAATCTTTTGACTCTACGGATTTCGCCTGTAGAGAAATATCCCAACCCTTAGTTTTGGTATTTGCATAGTTCACTGTAAGTGTACTGTATCCTAGCGTAGGGTCCACTGGTGCGACTGAAATTAGATCTTTTCCCCATTTTTGATAATATTCGACACTACCATTCAGGCGATGTTTAAATAAGGCAAAGTCAACGCCGAAGTTGAGATTAGCAATTCGCTCCCATCGTAGTTTAGGGTTGGGCGGTGTACTCATTATTGCATAGTTCTGTCCCGTGATACTGTTTACCGCAGATTGAACACTGATAATGGGATAGGCTGCAACAGAATTGTTAACATTACCATTATAACCATATGTCGTCCTAATTTTAAGCATGTCAATCCAGCGACTGTTCAGGAAGTCCTCTTTAGAAATTAGCCAAGCTAGTCCTGTAGACCAAAAAGGCTGTCCACGATCATTGGCCTTTACACCAAACAGATTTGAGGCATCCTTTCGGAAACTAGCGCTTACGATATACTTTTGATCGTAGCTGTAAGAACCGTTGGCATAATACGATAAGTACCTATTCGTGAGCGCTTCTATTCGGCCATCGTCAGGTAAAGCATAAGTACCAAACATACCATTGAGGTATGGTACTTCCTTTCCAAAAGCGGTCGATTTAAATGTGCCTGTTTCCCTATCGTAGCCATAATACTGAGACACCAAAAGGTTCTTTTGCAATTGCCGGACATCGTAGCCCGCCAATAGATTTATCTCGTTCTTTAGATTCCAGGTTTTATTGTACTCCATATTTAATCTACCGTGATGGATATGACTATCCCAGTTATTTGTAATCAACTGTTCACCTACGGGCAGATTCCATGTCACCTGTTTATCATCCCATGACGCATAATCGTTGATCATAGAACGGAGATAATACGATCCAAGGCCACGCCAGGATTCTATCGGATTTTGGGTATTTTGATAAGAATATAGGGCATGGAACTTTAGACCAAAATTCAAGGAATAAGAAGCCGAAAAATTAGCCAGAATTTCATGAAGCTTTTGGGTCACTTTTGACTCCTTGATTTCATTTAGCGGCGAATAGTTAAAGCTTTGCAACCTTCTACCTGCCAATGTATCACGATAAATACGATTAAAACCTGAAATATCATAGCTTAGCGGGATACCCTGTTGATCGGCCAAACGCAGGTAAGGCGGATTTTCAACACCCTTCCCCAAGATGTTATAGCCGACAAAATCCCAGCTATCCACTGATTTTGAACGGGTATAGGTCATCGATACATCCAGCAAGAGATTTTTTACGGGCTTAAACTGAGATGCCGATCTCAATACCACCCGATTGTAAGAAGAAGTGACAAGCTCGTTTTTGTTACCGTCATAACCTATGGAGAATAATGTATTTGCTTTGTCTCCACCACCGGAGATCTGCACATTTATCTGTCGGTTTATCGCTTTACGGTAGATATATTTTAAAAAATCATTCCTTTGGTCCTGACGGCCAAGCACATCCTTTAGCTCCTCCAATTCAGCCTTGGAAATCTTGCCATCACGTTGATCTTTCATTGACCAGACGATATCTATCGGATTATAATACAGGTCATTAAAGTACGAATCATATCGCCCCTTATCAAATAAGATTTGCGTCAGATCAATATAGTCCTTTGCTGTCATCTGGGGATAATAAAAAAGATCAGGCTTGTTCTTAATGCTTATGTTGGAATTGAATGCGATCTTAGGCCGAGCATTAAATTTCCCCTTTTTGGTTGTGATGACTATGACACCATTACCCGATTGCGCTCCCCATATGGATGCTGCTGAAGCATCCTTTAAAACTGAAATATTCTCAATATCATTTGGGTTGATATTATTGAATTCACCAAGCCCATAATCAGCAAGTTTACTCTCATAGGGTACGCCATCCACGACTATCAGAGGGCTTGCAGCTGTGAGCGAACTTTGCCCTCTGACATTCATCCGCATCAGAAAACCCTTCGTCTCTCGTTGCCCCTTGTCGAAGATTGCTATACTCGGCACCACATCCTCTAGCCTACTGATAAAATCAGTAGACACCTTTCGGTTGAGTAGCTTGTTGTCCACAAACTCAAAACTCCCTGTTGCACGCTCCTTCGGTATCTTTTGGTAACCGGTAGAGACCACCTCCACCTCATCCAATTGATTCTCCAGCGGTATCAATTTCACAGTTAACGATACCCCAGCAGAATATGGTAGAGTTACAGGCTTAAAACCCACATGGCTAAACTTCACGGTTCCTGCCGTAGCTGTTACTGGCACGGAGTAAGAGCCATCACTTTTGGTGGATGCCCGCCCCTTTTCATCTGTTATGCGGACCGACACTCCCTGAATTGGTTTATCGTCGGTAGCCGATATTACTGTACCAGACACTGTTAACGGTCCATCGGCCCCGCTGTCCTTGCGGGGCGTCTGAGCCGATAAACTAAACATATGAAATACAGCAATGCAAGTAAAAAGCATTGTTGTATTCTTTAATACCTTTAAAGAACAAATAATATAATTAAAACACATAAGAGCTACTAGGGTAAAAGCTCTTATGTTCTTCAATGCCTTTAAAAGGCAGATTAAATAGGATTGAAAAACTAGTATGAATAAGATTACAAGTAGTGTAATCTGTATAACTGGAATATTGACTACCTTATCCAATAAGGCAGTGCATAGATTAGATCTTTTTATCACCTGCTTATGGATTAGGTATTATTCTGCAATTCTATTAAAGAAACTGTGGATCCTTTGTTTGGCTTCCAGATCCGCCGTAATGATTTCCGCAGGCTCTGCAAAGGCGAATGGCACCGCATCGATTTCGATCTTGCGAAAGTGCACCAGGAAATAAGCCATCAGCACACGGCACACTTTCATCAAAAAGGTATGAATCTGTTTCACGTTGGCAGCATCTTCCTGTACGGCACACTTTCTATAGTTCTCGAAGAGTGCCCATAGGCTTTCCTGACAGTCTTTGATAGTATGTAGGGACCAGAACTCCCGAATGGTATGTAATGGATCGTATCCATTATCGTATATTTCATAACATGCTAGCTCAAAAGGCAGCAGATTGTTAGATTGTTGGTTCATAATTTAGTTTCATCAAGTACGACAAACCCGAGGTGCTACCGGAAAATTAGGCCATAGCATCCCCCTTCGCGATTTTTTCGCGTTAAAATGGCCTGTCATCGCACAAGTCAAAAGAGACCTATGCCAAATGGACAAATACGGTTAAAAGTCCGAAAAGCGCCCTGAGACAATTTCAAAGCATAAATTAGGGTTAATTATGGCGCTCCCTGCCGGAAAGAAATAAAGACCGACCTACCACAATAATTGTATTGCAATAAAAACTACAGGTAAAAAAGTTTGGACTGAATGAAAATTTGCTTAATTTTAAGGTGCAAATATTAAATCAAGCTGTATCATTGGCCAATATTACCTTTTTATGCAATTATATAAGTGTATAGGTCGGTGACAGGCGTAAAAGAGGGAAATTAAACTGAACTGGGTTCAGCTGTCTTTTTGTTATAAGGAAAGTCAAGACCTCCCCTTTTTATTGCTCTTTACAGCCTGTTTTGATTGTGCGCCCCCTATTCCGGTGCACGGAATATGTTCTTTAAAAGTGATTTGCGAGAATACCTCGCTAATCGATCTTTGATCGATTGCGGGTGATGGGTGGTGTTTGTACTGTTCGTTCTCATAATCGTTTTTGGTTTTATGTGAACGATGCCAATCAAACATTGAAGAAGTCAATTTGGTTTTAAACAAATAGGGCGAACTTCAATGCTTTTGAACGTGGCACGACCAAGCGCCAATAATCCAAAGATTATTTTCCACAAAAGACTTACATGAGGTCCGCCCTATTAGACTATATCACGAAGATAAAAAAATCTAATAGAAATGGCGAACTCACGATTAGCTCATGTGGAATTTTTGGTCGTTTTCGTTCATGAGTAACATCGTTAAGTTAGGGCTATACCCTACTTTATCGCTATTATGTATAACAAAGATAATAAACACTTATCAAAATGTCAAATTAAAAAAATAAAAAGTGTAAAATATGGATTGGAAGAAAAATCTGTCAAGAGTTATTGTCAATTCGGGATATCAGTTATCTGAAATAAGTGCATGGACAAATATTGAAGTGCCTATCCTCTCAAATATGAAAAATTTAAAATATCCAAATTTTACATGTAAAGAATTCTTATTGCTAAAGTTTTTGTTAAAGAAGGAGCATTTTGCATTTCTAAACGAAATTTTCGGAGAAGGCTATTTCAATGAAATAAAAAAAGTTTTCTACGAGCCTAAATTTACAAAGTTAGGTCAAATATTAAAAGATAGACATCAATTTGAAGTTCTTCCCAAAAAAGAAGTTGTTGAAAATGCACAGCTAAAATCAAGCAGAATCGATTACTTGATCTCAGAGGAGGACGAAAATATTAAGATTGAGGAAATTACAAAATTGGAATTAGCTTTCGGTGAAGACTTGGGTTATCTATGTAATCTAAGATTTCCAGATTTACGGATTAATAAAGAAGAGGAATATTTGCTCAGATTGGAACAGATAAGAGAATATAATCGTGAGGCGAATTACAGGAGGAAAAGTAAATAATTTTAACAGTTATATGCCTAAAGTGGAACAACCGTATTACCTAAAAAAATCAATAAAAATATTCAGATTTTATGGATTAGGATTGCTGATTTCCATACTCACAGTAACATTATTAAGAACAGTAAATGAGAATTTTAAAATATTTTATGAAGCTCTCGTAGCAATACCATATCTCATTACTTTAGTTTTAGCACCACTTGGGTTATATTACAGTTGGATGGCCTTTAAAGGCAAAGAAGAGCCGAGGAAGAAGCGGACCATGTTCTTAATGGGACATCTTTTCTTTTGTACGTTAATGATATTACTTTTCGCAGTAGTGATAAAGGATCTAGCTTCTCTAAACTGGTGATAGACTAATGAAGAGATTAATAGATAATGGTTCCCTGTCAGAAGCGAAATAACTTATTCATCAAATCGAGAAAATAATTATATAATCATTATGAAGACAAGATTTATCACACTATTCTTGCTGTTTTATATAGCGAAATCTTTTGCACAAAATACATCTAGTCCACCTTTTCAAATTAATTCTACGGATAGTACAGTTGGATACAAGCTTTTCCCTACACAAAATATGTTTACATTTATCAAATTGAATACAAGAAATGGACAGATGTGGCAAGTTCAATGGGATACAAGCAGTAAAAACAGATCTGTAAGTACATTATCAGATACACTTTTAGTAGATAAGGATGAAGAAAAGAATGACAGATTTTTTCTTTATCCAACTACTAATATTTTTAATTTTATTCTTCTCGATCAAATAGACGGTAGAATGTGGCAGATCACCTGGGGAAGAGAAAAGGATAGAAAAGTGTTACTAATTGAGTAAGAATGCATTTTTCGCTTTAATAAATAAGATTCAATTTAAAACCATAAATTACATGAAAAAAGTAATTGCTATATGCACAATTATAGTTCTCGCCTTATCTTTTCAAGATTTAAGTGCTCGTACAAAATATCCTGGGAAAAGACATACTACCAGCCATGGTGGAACCTATAAAAGTGGCAAAGGCAGTTCTCATAAAGGAGGAACCTATAAGAACGTTAAAACAGGAAATCGATACGGTAGGCACAAATAAGAAAAGTATTATTTGATTCTATAGTTTATGACGATTTTTTAAATAAAAGCTCTCATGTATAAGTTCTTATTAACCATATTTTTATTTGTCTGCTGTCTTGGAAACAGTTCAGCACATCATAAAAGAGATAACCAAACCGAGCTACAAACAACCTTTTCATATGCTTATATCCGGGTGGAAGGAAAATTCCTATCGAAAAAACTAAAGGTAAAAGTTGACCTAGGAGATTCAGATGAGCAGATCGCGGAAGGTGAAAAACTGTCCGAAATATTGACCAATAAAAAATCTTATGCTGCCATACTGAACTATATGTCTAAAATTGGTTATGAATTAGTAAATACTTTCGATTTAACGGATAACTATAACGGGTCGGGCGGAACTTTTGGTATTATATACATAATGAAGAAAGCTGAGGACTAAAAATATTATATGAGAAACAAATTATCAAGTAAATTTCACATAATTAGATTTGAATATGTCTAATACACCTAGTGATAAAGCAACTACGTTAGCGAAAGAACTTAAAGAACTGATTAGTCATTACGACCATCGTAGCTTTACAGCGCATGTTTCCCATCTTGCCAATATTCATGTTCGTCATAAGCGTAACGTTATCCTAAAATCCCCTATCAGGCAATTAATGTACCTAATCTCATTATTTCACAGTACGGGGTCATGTGGAAAAAACCTATACTTTCCTGGAGACAAATCTGATCAGAGGATATTTGAGTTATTAAATGAAATTGAAGATAGTTACAACCTTCCTTCTCGCAAGATAAATCTGGAGTCTCGAGAAGATATCAATCGAATAATAGTAACAAAAAGTACTTTCCTCAATTTTTATCTAAATGCTCCGCTGACCTATTATGAACAAGATATAGAAAGAGTTTTACAAACTTTCCAATATTTTGAAACGCATATTTTAAAAGAAACTGGTTTAGCTTTAAGTGATTTTATTGAATTCTTTAAACTAATTACCAAATTAGAAAGGGAAAAAGGTAGAAATTATTTAAACAACAATTTTAATAATGACACAGTATTACAGTCCCTAAAAGGAAGAAAAAAAATCAATGATTTAACTCTTGACGAAAAGGTTCATTTAGTTAATCTTGGTCAGAACGCTGTATACGAAATGGGGATTGGTCTAACTGAAATTTACGACGAAATAGGTCAACAAAAAGGAAAGCTTTTGCTTAAGTATTTTACTTTGGAGCAAAAAGAAAATCAAGAATATATATATTATACAGACCAATGTCCATATTTGACCAAGCCTATTTTCTTTATGGACAATGAAAACGTTTTAATGATTTTCTCCAAACAATTAATAAATGCTATTTATGAATTCTTATATGAGATTTGTGATAGCCCCATGACTCCTGGAAGAAAAGTTTCAGAACGTAGAGATAAATATCTTGAAGATAAAACTGAGGAATTGTTTCATGACTTTTTTGAATCAGATGCTCAATATTTTCGCTCATACTATTTAGATAATAATGAGAAAGATCTAATCATCTTACAAGATCGTATTGTATATATTATAGAATGCAAAGCTCATAAATATCGTGATCCTCTTCGAGATGAATATAAAGCATATAATCGTATCAAGGATGATTTCAAAAAGTCAATAGGGAAAGGTTATGAGCAGGCAAAACATGTTGAGGAATACTTTTATGGGGATTCTCCTTTCAATCTCCTCCACAAGAGTAAAAAGATATTAAAAACTATTAACCCGAATGATTATGATGAGATATTCACATTAGTCGTTACGTAGGAGCGATTTGGGCAAATACAGTGCGACTTGAGCTACCTACTCGACATAGAAGATAATTGCAACTTCCCTTGGTCAGTAGGACTAAATGATCTCGAAAGTTTTTTAATAACGTTAAAAAGAAAGAAAAATCATAAAGAAGAGTTTAAAGAATTTCTCTTAGCTAGAGAAAAACTACAAGGTCGCGTTTTTTGCTACGATGAACTCGAACTCTGTGCATATTTTCTTTTTGACAGACAGAATTTTTTAAAAATATGTGATCGTAAAGAAACATTTCATTCTAGTCCAGATATGAATAATTTCTTTGACTTACTTTATGACGTTGGATTTGGTTTCAAAGATGAATTAGATTTAGAAATGAAAATAAAAAAACGTAATAGTACTGCAGCTTCTTTTATTGGATATAATGTTGATGTTGACCCCTCCGCTGGACATATTGACCCCTCTAACGAGTTAGTATCTCAGTCCAACTGATGACCTGACAATATTACTTCTTTTTTCTTAGACTTTCGCCTTTAAGTTCTATTCTGTAAGATCCATGGATCAGTCTATCGAGTATTGCGTCTGCAATTGTATCTTCACCGATTACATCATACCAACTGGCCACAGGTAGCTGACTGGCAATTATTGTCGAGGCTTTAGCGTGTCTATCTTCAATTATTTCCATCAGATCCAGCCTTTGCTGCTGGTCCAGATTTACCAGGCCAAAGTCATCGACAATAAGCAGGTCTGTTTTTGATATCCTGTCCATCAGCTTATGCAGTGTACCTTCCAGGCGGGCCATTTTAGTCTTTAGGAGTAGTTTTTGCAGGTTAAAGTACAGGACTTTATACCCTTGGGCACAGGCATGATGGCCCAATGCTGAAGAGAGGAAGCTCTTCCCACAGCCCGTAGCACCGCTGATGAGTATCGGATCTCCTTTTTTGATGTACTCGCCGGTAGCCAGCGTAGTGATCAATCCCTTGTCCAAACCTCTGGTAGCGACCATGTTTATCTCCTCTATCGAAGCCTGATAGCGGAACCCGGCATTCTGTTTGAGGCGCTCAAACCTTTTTTCATCCCTTTCATCTGATTCTGCCTGCAGCAATAGGGACAGTCCTTCGGAAAGGGTGAGTTCTGTACTGCGACGGGTTTCATTCAATGCTTTCCAATTACGCTCCATACCATGTAAGCGTAACGCTCTCATCTGTGTTTCAATATTCATCTTATTTTATTATTTGTTTATTTTATTCTGTTCATTCCTGCCCATCACAATATTGCGGGTCCATCGTTTGACTGATCAAACAGTGTCGGCTGGCTGCCTGCATAATACGCTCTTCCCCTGATATTGGCATGCTCCGGCAGGGAGCTTTTTACGGAAGTTTCTTCCTGATTGTTTGCTGTTCCGTTTTCAAGTACATTCCTAAAGTAGTAGTAGGTATATAGTTTATTTTTTAGTACGTAACTACATGCTTTGTCAAATTCTTCTGCCGGGAAGTCCCGTTTTAGCCTGAACAGTCCGTCACAGGTACGGAATAACTGCTCGGGATAATGCGCCCGCTCAAAGAGTATCTCCAGAAGTTTGGCGAACTCTGCAGAGTGTGCTTTTGCCCTTGTCAGGTACGTTTCATGCGAGCGGTTCTTATACGCCTGATGTTCGGACTTTAAATGTGTCGCCAGAGTGGTGTACGCATTTTCCCTGTAACTGCGTATGTGCGCGGCAATCTGTTTGCCCCGACAATAGATCGAGAGCATATTACGTGTGTAAATGATCTTTACCTTTGTTCCGATATAAGCGAAGGGTACGCTGTAATAGTGTTTATTGCGCTGCAGATAGATATGTCCGTTATCTCCAACTTTGAGTTCAGCGTAGCTCTTCAGCTCGAAGCGTTCTTTGGGAAGTTCGCCCAATGTTGATTTTTCGGAACTTAAGAACCGCTCTTCTCGGCAGTATGGCTTTTGCTGCATCCGGGTCTGGTTGTGCTTTAACATACAGACCTTTATAGCTTCATTGAGCGTATGGATATCAAAGAACTGCCTGTTTCTCAGTGGTGCAAAAACACGGGTATAGATCATTTTTACCTGATTTTCTACCAATGATTTGTCTTTTGGGCGGCCTGCACGCGCCGGAACCACAGCTGTGCCGTAGTGATTGGCAAAGTCTTCCATGGACTGGTTCAGGACCGGCTCATATTTATCGGCCTTGATGACAGCTGCTTTGAGATTGTCGGGGACAATGGCCTTTGGCACACCGCCAAGGGACTCCAGGCAGCTGCTCAGTGCATAAAAAAAGTCGGGGGTCTGCTGAGATGGTACAGCGATGGCAAATGCATAGTCTGAAAAGGGCAGGCAGGCCACAAATACCTCACAGGCGACCAGCTCCCCGGTGGACCTGTCAATATAATGGAGCTTTTTTCCGGAAAAGTCAATATATAGTTTATCACCGGCGGTATGTTCAATCACCATGCTGCCCTTGCGCGAGATAAGCTGTTGCCTTAAATGATAGTTGAACTGTGGATAGCTATAACCCGTGGGATCACTTTCTATATATTCCTGCCAGAGCAGCAGCTTGGTAACTCCGGTACGCTTAAGTTCTTTTTCATAATAGTCAAGACGGCTTTTTAGGTACTCAAACTTGTCTGCCTTGTAAGCAGGATTCCCTGCGTGGAACGACTTTTCCAACAGGGGATCCTCCTGTTTAAGAAGTTCTTCCGTATTGAAACCGCCGTCGGCCATCTTTTTAAGATAGGACTTCACCGTATTCTTGCTCATACCAAGGATGCGAGCGATTGTTTTTATACCGCTACCGCTCTGGTACAATCTGATTAATTGCTTTATCTGACTCATTCGTTTTGGTTTTCCAGCCATCAGTGATCCGAATTGTTTGATCACTAAGTAACAAAAACTACTTGCTAAGGGGTCAGCATGCTCCAGCGCAATGAACTGAAAAATGAATTAGGGGGTCAACATCAGCCAGTATGGCAGTTGAATAACAGCCTTAAACGCTATATGCATCCCTAAATCTAATTCAATTTTGAGGGGTCAGCTTGTTCAAGTATATCCATTTTATCAAATTTCACAAATTAAAACCTGCTGATCGTATCGCTCAATTTTTAAAAAATGATCTGAAATAATAGTATCAATTTAAAAAGTATATAATAATTACCCATCGATAAATATATTACATTGACCTCCCCCTTCACAATTTATTACAAAATCTCAAATCTGTAGATGAATAAAAAAAATCAAAATAACCAAGGGGGCAAGATGCTCTGGAATTAGTCCCCGCTTTATTTTTGAGGGTCAACATCACCGGAATATGCACAAAAATCCTAAGCTTACCGTTACTCCATGACTTTCAATTTTCCGGAACTAAATTTAAACCCAATTTAAATTGATCACAATACCACTTTTGTAGTATATTTTACGTAATTCCATCGGATCTTACTTTATCTCCGCATATATCAAGATTCAGTTTTGAACAGTGGAAAGTCACTGGAGGTTGCAATAAGATTAGGTCAAAAGTTGATGTCACCAGTTAAGCGGTAAGGTCTGTCGCAGAATCCATTATTTCTGCGACAGCATGGCGCTCGCCAAAATCCTTCTACCGAGCAAAGATTAAGAGGATTGGAGAAGTGTTTTTTGTAGTTAACTGCTTTATCTAGTTGGAAATTCCCCAGTTTTCGATATAATCGAAAAAAGTAAGACCACTGTTTTTGGATTTTAAAGAAAACAATCTGATATGCCGCCTTGGTAGCGAGCCAACGCGCAAGAGAATGTTTAATTTGCCCGTATCTTTTACGTCTTGGGTATATTTTAATTCTTTTGGGATAACAAAAAGTCTGTTCATTAATTCAACGTCCTTTATAAGTGTGTTAAAAAGCTCTTTGTTTTGATCTCCAACACTACTGTTTTCGAAAAGATATTCATTTTCTTTTAAGGTCGTCATCGCCTTTATTGTTAATTTTCCTTTTAAAACCTCGTTTTTATTAATTTCAGTCACAAAAACTTCTGTAGTCATTGGCGAGAGCATCACTATTTCTTTAGCCCCCTTAAAATTTTCAAGGCACCTTTTTGCTTCCTCGATAGTGTTGTACCTGAAATATTTTAGATTTCGATCTTCTGCCTGTTTATTTACCCCATCAAGCTGTTCTTGAGTTTCGTATGTGGCAAAATAATATTTTAAAGCGTTAATCATCTGGGAACCGGAAATTGTTAGGTCGGCGATTAAGACTATCGTTTTGTCTTTCAGATCAGTCGTGAACAAATTATTTGCGTGTTTTTCAAAGTCGAAGCTTCTTGGAGGAAAACCAGCTTTGTTAATTAGTCTGAATAATCCGTTTTCATCACGGCCAGGATGTTTTAAGGTGAAAATGCAGCAGTCTGTAGAGCTGTATTCTGACATTGCTTTTTTAAAATCCTCGATATCTTTCTCCGTTGGTCCTTTATGGATAAGGGCAACTTCCATTATAGCCCTATACAATTTCGGAATCCCAAAATTGTGATCTGCCATATATTTGGCCAGATCGGAGCCTTTAATACTTTCCTCATTAAAAATGCTCAGCCAGTTAATTACTCGTTCATTGATGACGTTTTTTTTCCAGTAATGTGGTTCAAGTAACTGTTCCATGGCAGCGGCTTGGTAAACATCGTATTCATTTTTTGCCGTTAGGTAAATTTCATCTGTTGGAAACACTTTTCTAAATTTTACCGCTGTTTTTACATTTTCGTACATGCCTCGTCTGTCGCAGATCCTGTCATAAGCTTTTGATATTTCTGGCTCGGTAATGCAAATCCATATTCCTTCCCTATTTTTGTGGGCGAAGTATTTTTTCCCATTCAAAAGAGGTTGAAGTTGTAAATAACTTTTTGACCAAAACTGTGAAGTGTTGCGGTCAAAAAGATATGCCGGCAGAGAAGTCAGATCCTCTGTTTTATAATGTACCCTGACATCTTTTTCCTCTTTTTCCAAATTGTAAAACGGGGAAAAATCCAATTTTATTGCTATAAAATCACTAGAACATAATTTTAGTGATTCCATAGCCACATCTGTAAAAAGACTGACTTCTTCGTCAAATAGGGTTACAATATTGAAATCACCTAAATCAACTTCATTCTGAAAAAGGACCAAAGAAGAACGAACTGTATCATTGAACTCCTCTAACGAGCTACTTTTTGCATTTGTGCGGTGATCAACAGCAAAAAGAACATCATAAGCAACTTCTGGTTCAGTAACAAATTGCGCAAAATGGATGCTTAATAGTTGGTTAAATCTATTGTTGATATTAGTGCCTGACCTTTCTATAAATTCCCAAACTATTTGTAGCCATGAATAATGAAATTGAAAAGCCGAGCTGGCCGGTACTATTTTATTAATCTCAGCAAAAGCACAGATAAATTCTAATTTTTCATGATCTGAGTTTAAAATAATATCTGATTTAGGAAAAAAACGTTCTGTTAAGGCACTAAATTTGAAGTTAAACGGATTTTCCTGATCTGGGAGTGCCCAAATATTTCGATTAAATTCTTGTACCAGAGCATATAAATTTTCCCAGTATCCTTTTGCATCGTTAGCTTGGGAAACACCGTTTACCGATATTTTTTTTTCGAAAATTGAATAAAACGGTACTAGCGTTTTGTCATCTTTTAAGTATGGATGATTGTAGTAGACGGGATAATTTGTTTTGAAATCTATCCTATATTGTTCATCTTTTTTAATCCGGTTTGCAATTATGCCGATTAGCGACATGAAATCTGGAGCATTCTCGTATACTTCCAATTTTGAGGTGTTTTTGGATGATATTTCACATTCTGTTAAATCTGAACCGGGCAAAATCTCCAAGTATTCAAATTGATCTATGGGAAGTTTTCCGTTGATGTTTTTGACGAATATATGCGTGTCACTCGTAAGGACAATTAAACCATTTAGTGATAAATTTTTTACACATAACATATCTGTAATTGGGTAGAGTTTGGCATTGTCATCAATTAACCATTTACCAAACATCGAACCTTTATCAATGATCGATTGGGATTCGCCTTGAAACATTTCCAGACTTAATTTTTTTGCAAAATGAAAAATTAGCAATATTTCGAGAAACCGGTCAACGAAACCATGCTTACAATCAAATTTGCTTAAATCTGATCCCTCTTTTTTTGCTAAAAGAAGCGTATAGCTACTAGGTGAAAATTCTCCCGAATAATTTTCAATTGCATTGTTGATCCAATCAAAAGTAATTTTTTTATCCCCCAAGTTTATTTCCTTAGATACTGTAAGTAGATTTTCCCACGCGACTGACAGCGCTGATGGATCATCGGAGTGTTCGAATAGCGTCAAAAAACAAAGACAGTGGTAATATTCCAGAGCAACGGTTGGCGACTTTAGTTTGCTGGCCATTTCATCGTTGTCCTTCCATTCGCTAAACCTTACAAAGACATATTTAGCCAATTTCTTAGCGACCTCCTGTCCCATTTTGTGATCTGAAATTATGTGGTAAATAGAATTTATAAAATCTACTTTATATCTATCAGCCAACATTTGTTCAAGCACATGATAGTTATCTTCTGTGTAAGTGATATCAGGTGTTTGCATTGCTGAATGAATGAGGTTTTTGGAGCATTGAAAGAGAAAATTTTGGGGTATTTTTAATTTGTATTTTAGCGCCAGCGTCAGTATTAAACTGCGTTGAACATCATTTAGGTCATCCCTTTGATAAAGGGATGTCAAAAGTAGTTCAACTTGCTCCTGATGCACTTTTGATGAATCTTCTTTGAGTAATATTGTGTTTAAATATTGCCCAAGTGACAGTCCAGTAATTTTTTCTTGTTGTTTTACCAGATTCCAGAATATTTCTGGAAGGCTATCGTAAAGGTCATTATAGAAAAGCAAAAACAGGGAGCCCCTTCCAGATAATGAAAATGGTAAAATATCCGCAAGCTTTGTCCGTATATGCTTAAGTCTGGAATCTCCTGAAAATTGGTAATAGAAAAACCGAATGTTATCTTTAATCCCGAATTTTGCATTGTCAGTTATTCCGTCTAATCTAGCAATCGCTTCCTGGATTTCTACCTCTGAAAGGAGGTTTTTATTTTTGTTGGCTTTGTTTATGGCATATTTAGCATCCTCCTGGAATCGTTTGAATTTACCTGAAATCAAATATTCGTGTACATTACTGATTTCAGTTTTGGAAGGATTTAATTCCAAACTGTTTACCGATGCCCATTTTTGAATCCCTTTAAGTACGTCTCTCGCCTTATTTTCATTCTCAACAAAAATGAAAATATCATCAACAAAACGGTAATAGAACTCTCTCCGTTTATCTTTAATTAGTTCCTGCTCAATAAGCCTGTCAAGGCCTATTAAGTACAGTTCCGCCAGGTACCGTGCAAATGCTGGTCCTTGAGGAAGGCCAGTAGTTGCGTTTCCAGTGGTTTGTCTGGCAACCTTCAACAGATACTTTATGATGTTGTGATATTTAAATCGGCTTTCTTCATCAAGATCTTTTATTTTTCCATCAATTTTATCAGGTGCTTCCTCATAGAGCTTAATCTGTAGTCTTTGAAGGTCTATACGATCATAAAAACTTTTAATATCGACCTTAACAAGATAGTAGTCGCCGAATTCTTCACCTTCCAGTATTTGTTGTACGTTTTTTGAAAATATAGACCAATTTACGAACCAGTTTGAAAAAATATTTGAATTGTAAAAGCCAGGTGCCACCCGGTATCCGAATGAGTTCTGGGATATTTCTGAATAAAAAATATTATTCAATACAAAGAGAAAATAGGTAGAGATTATATTAGTTATATAATCTATGCTGTATAGCGTTCTTACCTTATCCACCTCATTCCTCTTGAATTCAAAAACCTCATTAACATTAGGAAAGTTACCTTCGAAGATTTGATTGATGATATCAGTGATGCCATCTTGGGATGCGCGCTCAAGCTTTTTCAGTTGGCTGTAAATCGGTATCTCATCGTTAATGTGGCTGTACCTGATTGACGCGTTTACGATTGTCTCAAAAATACCTTTAGTGATATTGGTAATTTTGAAAGGAGGCTGTGGCGATAGTTCAACTCCTTTAATAAGTTGCAAAGGAGACTCTAAAAAACTGCAAGAACAAGTACTACATCTTCCAAGATGGTGGCAGGACACTGGGTAATAGAATTCAGCAAGTTTTAGCTTTTGTTCTGTGAGCTCTTTTCTATATCCCTGAATTCCCGAAAAAAATTCGTTTAATAGCCGAAATCCTAATTGCGGATCATCTTGCGTTCTAAGTTGACCGATCAAACCAACCATTAAACTCCTGTTTTGCCCGCTTAAGCCCTGCTGGTAATTTTCTAAAATGTGATTGATATGCTGGCACTCCCTGAGTGAATTAAGAACACTTTCAAGATCACCACTCATTCTTGGTGGAGATACAATTTTGGTGTTCTTTAAGAAAGACAAGCGAGAATTTGTGAATTTTCTTTGCTGGTTATCGTCAAATTCCTGCAAATATGGTTTTATTTTTGCAGAGTCGACCAATGGATATTCCTTTATTATGTTCAGCTGTGACTCCAAAAAATCACTGTTAGCTTTATCGGGATGGCTATCTTTGCTTACATTAAAAGCTCCATTTTTATTGAGGAAAAATGATAATTTTCCTGAAACTTTGTTCTGCGATAACGGTAGCTTTACGCCCAAACCGACCATTTTTGAACCTTTAGTAACACTGGGTGTCTTAGGGAAAAGGTCTACATTTATGTTCTGCTCCAGGACAACCTTGGATCTAATGAGTTTAACCAGTTTATAACCGTCTTCCTTGGTTTGAAGTTCTTCAAAAACTATCCAAATATGAAAGCCCCTTCTACCGGAAAACTCCAATAGATAGGGAATTTTTTCCTGCTTTAAATATTCACAAATTTTATCAGCTGATTTTTTTACTAGCTCTAAATCCGATTCTTTAACTTCTTCATTTTCAATAGCGGCTTTAACAATATCTAGATCAAGACATATCCACTTTATAAAGGCATGCTGTAAAGTATGAATTTCCTGGTAAGCGAGTAAGCTCTTTTGTTCGAGCAGCATGTCATCTATGGTAGCAGGGGTAATTTTATTTCTTATTAGTCTATAAGTTCCATTATCATTTTGCCTCCCATATTTGTTGTCATCGACATAGAAAAGGTCGAAGAGCTTTGATGATAGTTGTTTGTAAACTGGCAAATTACTCATTTATTTTTTTATATAATCTAAAAGTTAGTCCATTTATATTTCCAAATATATGGTATTCGGTGTATCAAACCAATCGAGCTCTATTTTGATTTAGCAAAAATGGTTTTGTTTTTTGCCTGAGCTAGAGTAAGCAGAACTTTCGTTCGGAACCAGTGGAGTAATTTTGTTGGAATATTCATTTACAAGAGTAAATTATTCAAAAGCATACCATCTTTATAGTATTCAATTGTGCAGTTGCCACTTTCATTTGTTACGATGAATGCCCCAAGTTGGTATTTTAAATGATTACCTTGTGCGGAGGTAGTGTAAGCAATAAGTTTTAAACGATCATAATCAAATGGTACATTACTACTAGCTTTCTTTACTTCAATAATCAACAAGTTATTTTTATTATTACCTCGTTTATGAACGATAATGTCTGGAAATACGGCCCGTTCAATAATTTCTCTTTCAAGGCGGGTTTCACGTATGCTTAAGAGGCCATTTTGCTCTAACTGGTTACGAAGTATAGCAATATGCTTGCGTGAGTTTGGATCATCAATATCTCCATTATACTCACAATCAACATTATAATCATTTAAATATCTTTGAAGATATTCTGCTAATTTATGACTTACACTTTGCTCACTAAGATTTTTTGTTAAAAGCCAGCTATCGTTATTCTGAAGATTTGATAAAGAGGCTAATAGAATTTCTTTGATTTGATCGTCGTTCATATGTTTGAAGGTTGATTAAAAATTTCATTACATGTTTTAGTGTCTAAAATTGCGTAACAGTTGCCAAATTCGAATTTACTAGTCCGTTAAGAATATCACTAATGTTTTTCATATTCTGAGGTTGTACTCTGTTAAATTTGTCAGTTCTAGTCTTGCTAAATGTAAAGATAACTCTGTTTTTTGCTCTTGAGAGAGCCACAAAAAAGGTACATCGGTCTTCATCTGGTTGGTTTTTTTCCTTACTCCCAAAGAATGAATGATAAACATCTGACTCCCTCTTCCTGAAATTTCGTCAATATCTACACTAAGCCCAATAATAGCATCAGCACGAATTGCCTGTGCACGTTGCTTGAGCGTTTCTGTGACACGCTTGTACATTTCCTGCATTTTCTTCTCATAGCTGGTAGAGCGACCGCCAAAGAAATCTACATAGCTGGCTCCTATATCGATAAAGATATTGGTGCCTATAACTACATTGGCTGCTATTGGATCATTATATCGTGAAATCTCTCTCCCTTCGATGGAATTGGTCGTGGTTACTATCATGGTATGCTACTTTTCAATCGGGCAAGGTTAATACCCAAGCCTAATATAATTATTTATTTTGAATTAATATGTTTGTGAATATTAACTTTCAAGATTTTTACAAACAGTAAGGCCAAGGTACTGGTTTGAAAGTAGGATTGGTTACGGGAAACCGTAGCCTTAAAAAATCTAATTTAAAAAATTGGACATACGTATATTACCAATCGTATTTCAAGCCTTTCACATGATAATGATTCACTTCTATACAAACCAAGTCAGCATCATTAAAAACTGCCAAGTTATAACCTCCGACTTTCATTGCGCTTCGATATTCTACCGCATGAAACCCTAATGATTTAATATACTCACAAAGATATTGGGTAGGCAAGTAATCGAGATTAACATCTTGCTTTCGAACTGGTTTTGACAGCTCTTCTTCGAGTTTTAACAAATAAGATCGAACCAACATAAACTCCTCAATATCAAACCCACGATCTTGAACTTCAAATGGCCCGTAATCTTCAATATTTTTTAATGAAATGATCTGTAATGGAGCTTTTAACGTAAAACGTCCAATGCTAATGGACTCGTGCAAAGAAACCCGTGTCTCATAAAAGGTCGTCTCTTCACTTTCAGAAATATATAGATACGGTATACCAACTGGATTGGCTCTGCCTGGTGTTGTATACAGCTTGGGCGGTTTACCCAGCTCATAGACTTCAAGTGGGCGATCGCTGATCCGCGCTCTGTAAAAATGCGTTCCAACAGGATAGGTTTTTGCAAATCGGCTAAAGGTAGACTCCAACAATTCTAAATCTAAGGTGTTAGCTATAAAAAAACGGTTCTCTTCTTTTATCTCGGATGCAAATTTCTCCCATTGCATCCGATGGGAATCGTCCGTCGCTTCACCATTAAGATAGATCTGCAACTCTACTGGTTCCTCAAATAATGATTCCTTGAATCCGAGCCAACCCCGGCCAATCTGGTTAAGCAACTGTTTTACATCTTTGGGTTTTAGTTTGTTGCTATCGAACAACTTTGGCCAATAACATATTAAATGTTCATGCATTGCAACCGACCTGTCATCTTTGAGGGATAATACAGCCGTTGGATGATTGATATAAAGTTCAAATAGTGCATCAAAGACATCAGATAGTTCCTCGCAGGCTATCAAAAAAACATCTTTACTTTCACAAAAATCACAAAGTCCCTTTCCGTTGGATTCCGCTTCTATCCTGTCCCGCAACCCTTGGTCTGCGAAACAGTTTACACAACAATTCATAGCTTTGAGATTAGGAGATTAAGCCTTGGATCAATTCGATGTGGTGCATGATGGAAAGCTTTTTGACAACACCCAAACCCGAAAAAGATTGCTGCCGGTAATGTCTACGAAACTCTTTCAATGCTATTGTTTCAGGAATATTCTTGTCATCAACAAATCGTATTAAATCCTCCAACGCTTCAAAGTATTTCCTTGCTGGATCGGATGCATCATCATTTGATTTGGATACAAAGTGCGCTATACGGATATCTTCATCTCCTTCCAATTTAAAGGTTAAATGTATGGCGACAGCATAAGCGGGGCCTCCCCCTTCACTATAGGCGCTTCCGATGGTTTGGTAATCTGAAAAAGCAATGCATCCCTCATCGGGATAGTAAAGGTAATCAGTTGAAAATACTTCTTCTCTTATCGCAATGTAATCCGTATTCTTTGTAAGTTTATTGAAATTATCACTCAATAACGCTCTGTTATCATACTTCCGCTTAAGACCAAAAAGATTGTTTATATGAATGGTATTATAAAGGCAGGCTGTATCCTTTGTAAAATCGCTTAAAGATTGAATATCATTCGTTTTATTAAGATGAACCAATGCATAACCGTTATCGGAAAAGCCTCTTTGCCTAATGCTTTCTTGTGCAAAAAAGCTATCACGATCCGTCTTAATTAAATAGGTCGGTATAATGGATGTGACACCTAGATCTTTAAGTTCCTCAATTAAAGTAAAAATGGATTCACTATCACCTTTTAATTCTCCATGCTCAGCATTTACCACCAACTGTACACGGATATTAGCCCCGCTTAAAGCTTTAAGTGCTGTCCTTAGCGATGAGGTATTCTTCTTTACAGGTTCAATAATAGGAATGATCTTATCTGGGTTTAATGGAAGCCCTACAAGTTCACGTAATGCAATTAACTCAAATTGCTTACCTCGGAGATAAGGGAAATACATAAGCGCTTTATAATAATAGGTTCTTACTTAGATTATTAATCATAGTAAGATACGACTTTTTATTGTATTTCGCCTGATAAAAAGAGAAGTTTACAAATGAAGGTACATCGCCAAGAGTCAAGTATAAATTGGTTTGTAGATCAATACGACTTTTTAGGATATGGCAATACATTGCTTGGACTTCTTCAACTGGTAGCTCCGCTAATATTTCCAGACATGCCCGATAATAAAATACTGGTGTTACGTCAGGTAAAAACCCTACCAGTTCTTTTATAAGCCGGCTATATTCAGGTTTTCGCAAGGACGACATCATATAGCTGGCATCAAGAGAAGCTGTGTATTTGACAGCAGCACGATATTCAGAAACCTCTCCCTCTTCTGTATAAATCAATACGCCTACGTAAGCAGGAAGTATCCGAAGATATTTGTTTAGCAAGGAAACGTGCGTAAATAGATAAACCTCGGTAAAAGCTCGGTAATAATCGTTCAACTGGCTTTCTAAGCGTTCGGGGGAATCCAGCTCGGTCTTTATTTCAAAAACCTTATTTGTTCCGTTGACAAGCACCGTATCAGCAATGGACTGACCAACACGAAACTCATTGAGTAGAATTGTGTCATCTAAGGAATAGTTTTTCAAGACATACTCATTGAGCAACTTATTCTTGTAGATATATTCGTGCCTATAATTTTGTTCGAGTATCCGATAAGAATGTGCGATCAGATCTCCTAATTGGGTGGGTTTATCGTCAGCCATCTCATTCCACCCTACATACTTCTTCATCTTCCTGATATAAGAAGACTGATTGGTACTGCTTGAAAGCTTCTTGAATGACGCATGGGACACCAAAGAAGCCAATTCTCGCAAGTTCGCTTTGTCGTATGTGAGATCCGATTGCATATAGCAAATTTAAAAACTTATCGCGACTTAACGAAAATGATATGTGGTGATTCATCTGTTAAATCAAATATAAGCCAAAATTTCTCAACATCATTTTGATATGAATTAAATGCTCGATGAGATGTCTTGATTCAATTTAATCCAAAGAAATAACCGATTTTAAATAGCGCTGTTTTGTTCAGTCATTTTTCTTACATCAAAAAAATAAATTTGTTTTTTCTCTTTGGGATATTAAATTTGTCTTTATAAAGAACATTCTGCATAAATTGCAAAGAACCTATAAAAAACACAGTAACAAAAAGACAACCCATAATTGATTTTTAAAATTTATATTCGACAAAGTGATGGATGACACTAATTATGGGGATGAAAATTTGACTATTAAATTTTCCAATGGTGATAAGGAGACTTTCAAACATGTTTTTTCAACCTATTATCCTCCCCTTTGTTTTTTTGCCAGTAAAATATTAGGAAGCCCGACTGAAGCTGAAGATCTCGTCATGGATGTATTTACCAAAATATGGCAGAAAAAAGATCATCTCAAGGAAATTAATAATATATCGAGCTTCCTGTATACAACAGTGAAAAACGCGGGAATTGATCAGCTAAGGAAGGAAAAAAAGCAACTATTTTTGGAAGGTACCGACGAAAAGGAAGAACTTAATATAAACGAAGTGCTGGAAGCTGAGGAAGTTTATGCCCAGTTATTGGCAAAAGTGTACGAACAAATAGAACTCTTGCCCCCCCAATGCCGCTTGATCTTTAAAATGTTATTTATTGAAGGACAGACCACACAACAGATAGCCGAACGGCTCAAATTATCGGTACAGTCTGTCAGAAATCAAAAAACAAGAGCTATTGATTTACTCAAGTTAAAGATAGATCCAAACCTGTTATGCATTGTCCTGATCCATTTAGCTAATCGCAGTATACATTTACATTGATCCAATCTTCGCCTGGTCAAAAAAATATAAATTTCTTTTGGTTGTTTTCTGCATTGTTACGTCTTACTTAAAAAAAGACGGCAATGGAACATTTACCTGATTATATAGCGCATCTTATTTGGCTTGATCTTCAAGATAAACTAACCAGCGAACAGCGGCGGGAATTGGATAGATGGATAGAACAAAATCCATATAATAGAATCATTGCTGAAAGAACCAAAAATCAGGCAAATCTTTCTAAAGATCTAGCTATCTATCAAAAATTTAATACCGAGCTTGCCTGGGAAAAATTTGATGATCATACCATAATAGCTCCTAAGGCGGCCATAAGAAAGTTACGCCCGCAACTGATAGGATGGGTAGCAGCATGCATCCTCTTGATAGCTACATGCATTACAATATACCTAAATAATAAACAAGTAATCAGGTATGTAGAAAAGCCTAATACCAAGATTGAGCCAGCCACCAAAGGTGCTCTTTTAACACTTTCAGATGGTAAAAGGGTCTTGTTGGACACAATTCAAAATGGTTTAATAAAGCTTGAAAATGGCGCTGTGGCTGAGGTATCCAATGGACAGCTTTCTTTCAGAGAGTCGGGAAACTTCAATGTACCCAATACTGTTGCTACAACTTCGGGACGGCACTATCAGATGACTTTGGCAGATGGTACTAAGGTATGGCTAAACGCCAATAGTTCCATTAGCTTCCCTTCAAGTTTTCATGGCAATACCCGGAATGTAATGATCCATGGCGAGGTTTATTTTGAAGTCATGAAAAATAAGAATAAACCTTTTATCGTGGAGGCTCCTAATGGCTTAAAGATTGAAGTAACCGGGACCAAATTCAACTTAAATACATACGCTAATGAAAACACCTGGAAGACGACACTTCTTGAAGGACGTGTCAATGTACATTTGGACGGTAGATCCTTAGCCTTGCTACCGGGCGCGCAGGCGCAGGTTGACAGAACGAAAAGGAATATATCCATCGTCAGAAATATTGATCCTGAACAAGCTATAGCCTGGAAAAATGGTCTTTTTAACTTTGAAGGCGCCACCCTAACAGAAATCATGCGGCAGATAGAGCGTTGGTATGATATCAAAGTTGACTATAAAGGACCTGTTCAAAGAATTGACTTTTTTGGAGAAATCAGCCGTAATGAAAGTTTGGAAGATATAATACGCGCACTACAGGAATCAGGCGTCAAGCTCAAATTAAACAGAGAAAGGAGGTTAATAACAGTCGAACAATAGATAACTAACTCTAAATCATATACGTCCGAAAAGCCGGAAATGCGCTAACATTTCCGGCAACAAATAGGCGTAAATAAGAATGCACACACATTTTTACTGACCTAATTATTATCAAAAATATGCAAAATTATCTTAGAAAAGGTAATCATCTTAACCTAACTTACTGGCTTGAGAATAAGCGGACCAAATCGCTCATAAAACGGATTGTACTTACCCCTGCTCTCATACTGAGCATTTCCTCGGCGTTCGGCCAGCAAATTTCCTTGAATGCGAGGAATATGCCGATGAAAGAGGTGTTTTCTGCTATTAAAAAGCAGACTGGTTATGCTGTATTTGGCAATCTAAAGCTCTTAGAAAAAACAAAACCTGTAACCTTATCAGCGAAGAACATGCCGCTGGAGCAACTGCTCAAACAGATCTTTGAACAGCAATCCATAGGTTATAGGCTTGGAAACAAGACGATATTCCTATCCGAAAGACCAAATGTGGAAACACCAAAAATCCAGAATGACAGCCCAAAGGTACAGGATAAAAACCTCTCCGGAACAGTACTTGATTCTGTTGGAGCTCCGTTGTCCGGAGCCAGCCTTATATTGACCAATAGACCTGAATCTTATGCAACCAAACGGGACGGAAGTTTTTCCATACAGGCTTATGAGGGGGATGTGATCGTGTTTACTTTTATGGGGTACAAAAGTAAGCAGATTACCGTCACAGGAAGAATGTTAATGGGAAATCAGCTTATTGTACAGCTAAATCCACTCATTAACAGCCTCGAGGAAGTAAATGTTTCAGTCAATACAGGATATCAAAGTCTCGATCGGGCAAGAAGCGCCGGTTCGGTCGCAAAACCTGACATGGAGATCTATAACGATCGTGTAGGATCCATGAACGTGATCCAGCGGCTTGATGGCTTGATACCGGGGCTTACCGTAAATAATGCGCCCGGAGCAGATCCTTTTCAGATCCGGGGATTAAGTACTGTAGGTAGCACGGTAAACATTGGCGGCTATGGCGTATCCACCACGAGTAGATCTCCCCTGTTTGTCGTGGACGGTGTGCCCTATGAAGACATCGAATTGATCAATCCCAATGATGTGCTCGACGTAAACGTGCTAAAAGATGCAACCGCTTCATCGATATGGGGTGCGCGAGCGGCCAATGGCGTTGTTGTCATCACGACCAAAGCTGGCAAGAAAGGTGCGAGCAAATTGAAGATTGACTATAATTCCTTTGTCCGGATTCAATCCCGGCCAGAGCTGGATTATTTTCCTGTACTGGATAGTAAAAGTTATATACGGGAGGCTAGAGAAATATTTGATGCCAATATTGTTCCCTGGGCAACAATCAATGGTGGTACATCCCCTATCGTAGCGCCGCATGAACAGGCATTATATGATTTAAGCCGTGGTCTTTTGACACAGCCACAGGTAGACGCTAAACTGGATAGTATGGGGCAAATAAGTAATACAAAGCAGATTTCTGAACTTTTCTACCGCAATAATATTATCACCAATCATTCGCTCGCTGCGAGCGGTGGTACGGATAAATATTCTTTTTATGGCTCTTTTAATTATACAGGAAATAAAAACAGCGCGAACAGACCGAATAACTCAACCGATACCTACAAATTAAACATCAGACAGGATTTTAGGTTCAACCCCCATATTAACCTATACTTGGTCACCGATATAACCAACACTGTTGGCCGCAACAAACCATATCCAACCTTTGATTCCAAATTTAACCCCTATCAGCTCTTTCAGGATGAAACCGGGAATAATCTTGATCTTTCCTGGCGCTATCTGACCGCCGAGCGAAGGCAGATGCTGGAAAATAGTGGAAAAATTGATATGCATTACATGCCGCTAGACGAGTCAAATTATGGTTATACCAACTCAAACGGTCTGGCAGTAAGACTTAATGCTGGTCTCCGTGTCAACCTTTATAAGGGACTTCGTTACGAAGGTACATATAGCTATACAAAAGCAAAAAATGATTCTAGACAATTTGAAGGGCAGCAAGCTTTCGATGTCCGCCGCGAGGTACTTAGCTACACTGTAATCAATCCGAGTACTGGTCTACCCATTTATTACATGCCAGAGACGGGTGGAAGATTAACTGTGGACAACAGTGCCCGTGAAGACTGGACCATTAGAAACCAGTTCGTTTACGACAAAGATTGGAATGACAAAATGCACCAATTGACTTTACTTGCAGGGAATGAGGTGCAATCTATGCGTACAGACAATACCTACAACCTGACCAGGGGTTTTAACGATGAAACCTATACGGTGCAGCCTGTAGATTACAAAACCTTGTCTGCGGCATATCTTGCGGGAACACTCTATCCCTCGACGGGCGGTTACGGGTACTATTACCCGGACACTTACCGTGCCCAAAGGCTTGACTCCAGGCTTATTTCTTATTACGCCAACTTCGCTTACAGTTTTCGGGAAAAATACGGGGTAAATGCCAGCTGGCGCATCGACCAGTCCAATCTTTTTGGAAAGGATAAATCTGCGCAGAATAAACCTGTTTACAGCATTGGGGCCCTGTGGAACATGAGCAAAGAAAGCTGGATGAAAGAACTTAACTGGGTGAATGAACTGAGGCTTCGGGCGACTTATGGCCTGACTGGAATTTCGCCAGCTGCCGGAACTGCTTCGTCAAATGATATTTTACTAGCAGTATCCCCAAACGGTTATTCAGTACCAGGGGGTGTGATCTATAGAATAAATAGCCCCGCAAACCGATCATTAACCTGGGAACTGACCAAGACAAAAAATATCGGAATGGATTTTCGATTAGTCAATAATCGCATTACGGGTACTTTTGATGTATACTGGAAAAAAACCGAAGGTTTATTAGACCAAATGGTGGTCAATCCTTTTGCTATAGCTATATCACCAACTGTTCTTGGCAATACCGGAGAACTTACAAATCGGGGTTTGGAACTTTCATTAACAACCATAAACGTAAAATCTAGAGACTTCAGCTGGAGGACATTGATAAACGCTGCCTTCAATAAAAATAAGATCACAAAGTCTTATAATCAAAGTAGCGTGACTACTGGAAACGCAAAAATAACGGAACAAAATCTACAGGGCTATGCCGCCTACGCGATGTTTGCCTACGACTACGCCGGTCTAAATAACATGGGCGATCCGCAGGTAAAGCTTTCCGACGGAACGCTGGTAACGGCACCTTATGTGACGCGTGCGGAGGATATCATCTTTACGGGAACAAGTCAGCCAAAATGGTCCGGTGGATTCAGCAACATGTTTCGTTATAAATCAATTGATCTACAGGTAAATATGATCTTTAATGCGGGGCACGTAACGCGACGGGATGTCAATCAAAAGTATTCAGGAGTGAACGCAAGTTACAGCAATTTCCATAAAGATTTTGCAGACCGCTGGAAGGTTGCTGGAGATGAGTTGAAAACAGATATACCTTCTTTCGTACCAAACGAAAATGTGTCCACCAGTAGACGTAGTGTTTACTATTACATTTTGGGAAATAACAACGTGATCAATGCCTCATTTATCAAAATAAGAGACTTGACTTTGAGCTATCGATTGCCCAAAGCGATCTTGGACCGCATTCACTGTAATGAATTACGTGTGTTCGGACAGATGGGAAATATCATGGTATGGAAAGCAAACAAATATGGCATTGATCCAGAATTTCAAGGTTTTAACAATAATGGAGGTATCAGAACGCTCAGAACCGGGCAGAATAGTCTTTCATTCGGTGTAAATGTATCATTTTAATTAGTATCTCATTATGAAAAAACATATCAACTATATTTTCTTAATAGCACTCTCCTTAAGTATTTTATCTTGCGGCAAGAGCTTTTTGGAAGTTCAACCTAAAGGGAGCTTAATCGCCAGTAAAACGACTGATTATGAAAATATGCTCTATAATTCTCTATCGGTAGGATTCGACGCACCCGCGCTGATATTGGGTGATGATGCAACTGTACTTGACTCTTATTTTAATGCATCAGTAAATCGTTCTCAACGTTTATTCCGATATCAAGGAAATATCTATGAACAAGAAGAGGCTGCAGACGAATTAATTATTCCTATTCGCAATATCTATCTCTATAACAAGATTATTAATGAAGTAATGAATAGTGAAGGTGGCACAGAAGAAAGCAAGCGCGCGATTCAGGCCGAAGCGAAAGCATCCCGTGCATTTTTAAACCTCTACTTGATCAATTATTACGGAAAACCTTATCAGGCCAGCTCAGCATCTACAGATCCTGGAATTCCGCTAGTTACGGAAGCAGATGTCGCACAGAATAGTTTTACCAGAGCGACCGTACAACAGGTGTACGATAATATGATAAGTGATCTTAAAGAGTCTATTCCCCTAATTCCTGTCAATGTTCCCAATAGACTTCGGATGTGCAAATCCGCAGCCGAGCTTACATTGGCCAAGATTTATTGGTTTATGGGTAATTATGACCAGGCATTAACCCTTATTAAACAGGCAAAATCACATATGCCGACTAGTTTTGAAAGCTATATTTACAACTATAATCAAACGTATGCTTCCGGAACATGGACGGTAACATCTGGATTGGAAAATCGTCAGAATCTACTTGTCAGAACAACAAATGCACTGGTAGCAACCAACTCCAATAATATATTGCTGGCGCCATGGGTTTACATGTTGTTCAGTAAGAATGATCAGCGTCTCAAATCTTTTAGCAGGATGCCTTATTTGGGCAACTCGATTTTTCCAGTAGAGAGTCTCAGCAGGCGTATTGGACCATTCGGTTCTCAAGCGCCACAAGGTGTTTATCTGCCAGATGTCGAATTGATGCAGGCAGAATGTGAAGCAAGGATGGGAAATATCGATGCTGCGAAGAGTATTCTAACAGCATTTAGGGAAAAAAGGATGCCCGCAGATGAAGCGAAAATTCCTTCCATGGACCAAAACAACCTCATCAAGTTTATAGTTGAGGAAAGAGTTCGGGAGTTTGCTCTTTATGGGCTGCGATGGTTTGATATACGCCGTCTATCAAATGATCCACTTTTTAAAGATAAAGTGTACGAACATACTATTTATGGCGCTAAAGAAGGAAAAGCTATCGAAACGATCAAATTGCCTTTAGAAAGGCTTACCCTTAGATTTCCACCCGCTGTGATTTCCAGAAATCCCGGCATGGAAAATAATCCTTAACATTACGGAGACATAATAATTTCTTAAGAAGCTGACTGCTAAACATTAGCAGTTGCCTCATTTTAAACGGATAATAACGATATGAAAAATATATTAATCGGCCTGCTTTTTTTGTTTTTTTATGAGTATGGCTACACACAACAGAACGCAATACAAAATCAGCTGAAAGCCCTTTTTGAAGAAAAAGACGACATCAAACTTAGATCTGCTTTAAAAAATTACACGGATAGCAAAGAAGAGTCAGGCCTGATTGTCGCTGTCAATTATTATACCTACAAGAATCTACAGCAGACAGCCGATTCTTTAAAGCAAATAGCCGTCGCCAGATTTCCGCAAGGAGATTTCGCCTATAGCAAGGCAGTTGAAAAATTCGACTCGCTAAATTCTTATCAGGAAAAGATCAAATTTCATCATCAGATAATAAAGGACTTTCCTGGACGTGACTTTTCAAGTTTCAACGGCATGCTCATCCAAGAAGCAATTGAAAACAGGGATTGCGCTCTGGCCACAGAAACTTTTGCCAGAATTGAGAATAGCGCCTATATCCATTATCTTATTCCTGTTCTCTGCGAAAAACTTATGCTGCAAAAGGAGACTAATGATGAATGTTTGAATGCCTTTCTACAAAGTTTACTCGGCAGCTACAGAAACATTCTTAAAGGTAGCATGATCTCCGAAAATGCTCCTGACATAACTCTCAGCGATATGGACGGCAACACTGTTTCACTGGCATCACTTAAAGGGAAAACTGTTATACTGGACTTCTGGGCTACCTGGTGTAAACCCTGCCTTGAGTCTTTTCCTGGCATGCAGGCAACACTGAACAATTATAAAGATAATCCGAATATCAAGTTTTTCTTTATCAATACGGCAGAAAGAGGAACAGAAGATCCCAAGCCTAAAGTGAATAAGATAATGGATGACAACAAATATACATTTCGTGTTCTCATGGATAAGAAGGATGAGATAAGTAAACGCTATGCTGCGCTGGAGTCCTTCAAAGTTGCAGCGTTACCGACAAAATTTATCATCGACAAGGATGGTCTTGTTCGTTTTAAATTGTCCGGTACCAATGGTGGGACTCAATTTATACAGGAAGAAATAAAAATGATGATTGATGCTATTAGTCTTTAATATGAAAACAAAAAAAAGAATTCCATTAGGTGGATCATTAATATTAATTATACTTATCCTACTTAAAACACCAGTGTATGCCCAGAGCAGTAAAATCAGTCTTAGTATTGGAGATCCGGCTCCCAATCTCTTTTATTCTAAAGTTCTAAAAGGGGAAAATGTAAGCCTGTCAGATGATAAAATTACCGTATTGGAATTTTGGGCAACGTGGTGCGTACCTTGCATTGCTGCAATGCCGCATCTCTCCGAACTCTCCGAACAGTACAATGACGCTGTGAACGTAATAGCTATCAATGTGATGGAACGGACAGGCGATCAGCCATACTCCGTTGCTATTCCCAAAGTAGCAGAGTTTGTGGAAAAGATGGGTGACAAAATGAAATTTAATGTTGTCGCTGATGACGATGAAAAAAATATGGATAAGCGATGGCTGCGCGCAGCCGGGATAAAAGGGATTCCAGCAACTATCGTAGTAAAAGACAAAAAAATATATTGGATAGGTCATCCCATGTTTTTGGATAAAGTTTTGGAACAGATAAAAGACGGCTCATATGATCTGCTGGAACAGAAAAAAGAGTATGAAAAGAAGTTTATTGCACAAAGAAACGAATCGAACAGCTTTAAGGATAACATGATTGCGATTGAAAACGCGATAAGCTCCAAAAACTACCAGGAGGCAATTGCGCTTACGGACAAGTTCGCTTCACAAGCACCCAAGTCCTCTTACGTCTACAAGCAGCGTAAACTCCAGATTCTCCTTGCATTTTATAAAGACAAAGATGTACTAAATTATTTAAAGAATACACAGAAAATAGATAAAAAGGACGCAGCTGCACTAGCGTCATTTATTGCAAGCCAAGAGAATATTTCAACCAAAATCGATGCATTTGCGGCAGACATCATTGATAAATCCGAAGAAAAAAACACCTATAATCTAGATTGTCTGGCAACCTTGCAAAGTAGACTTGGCCAATTCGACCAGGCATACAAAAACCAGTTAAAAATGCTTAATCTTCTTATAGAAGCTCGTAAGGAAAAACCAGAATTAATCTCAGAAGAGGCGATTGACAACAATAGAAAAAAAGCGGAAGAATACCAAAGGAAAGCCGCGAAATCTCGATAATATCATAAGATACTGTTGGTTAAACTGATAATTGTGATTACAAATTAGTCAGAATTTTAAAACAACCACAGATCAACATTTGATCTGTGGTTGCGCTTCGTCTTCACTTATTGGAAAACAAATAGCATCGAGAGTTACGGTCACTCCTCATCATTTGGAAACCTTATCCGATAAATTGGCCTTACATTCGTACGGTCATAATAAGAACGAGGCCCAAACGAATTGAAGGCCCTAGCGTTTCAATGCAAAAGCAGAGCTCAAAACAACTGTAATAGCTACTACTTGATCTGAGGATCAAAACTTCAAACAAAATATTCCTTCCCGACATTTCCAATTGCCTAAGCCTCCTGCCTAATATTTTCCCAAGTGCTTTTTGTCATTTCAAACTTAACCTCTTTACTGCCGTGCATTCCGTTTCTCACCCAACCTGATTTCAGATAAAACCCTTCTGCTCTTGAATTGGGAGCTGTGCCCAGCCATACAAATTGCTTTCCTGTAGAAAAATACCAGTCAAGCATCATTTGATGGAGCTTGCGGCCTATTCCTTGTCCTTCAAATTCCGGTGCTAAGAAAAGTGCCCAGATATTATCTTCTTTTAAATCTGCAATCGCAAAACCTACAATTTGGTCAGCTATCTCACAAACCCAGCCCTTTCCCCGCTCAAATAAAAATTCTTCGCAGTCTTTATCACTTACCAGTGCTGGATCGGAAAGCGTATTTTCTTTGACAGAATTTCTAACGATCTGGATCTGTTTAATATCTTCAATTTTTGCTTCTCTAAATTTCATGGTTATAAAAGGCTAATAATTCAATTTTTAAATATTTTGAGCGTGCCAATATAATTATATTCAGCAAATGGATAGTTAATATTCACAAAATATTATCAAAGAAAAATTAATACCACAAGGATTTGATCCAATATATATATTTGAAGAAACAACTTTCTCAATATAATCGAATAAAAATACTATGACCAATAAATCCCCAAACCTTAAAGATGGAAAAAGTTTGTAATTTTTCAGCGCTTTAACGGAAGGTGGATTACATTCATTAAATAGCGCTATTGATTAGCTGCTAATCCAAATTATCACTCCGCTACCCGACAATCGAACCCAGCTCATGCTGATAGTTATCTACCTCCGATCAGGGCATCAGGAAAACGTATAGGTCCAAGACCGACCATCGGCAGCAGTTTCCAAAAGGGTGAATGTTTGTCATTATGATTAATATGCATAGTTAAATATAATTCTTTTCTAGCCTATAATATGTCCGTCCTGCGCACTTACACGAACGAGCTTCCCCTGTTTATTGTACACCAGCTGCAGCCCATGTTCCTGCTCCCAATCGCAATCGCAAAGCAGTTGCAGATATACACCTTTATCTTCATACGGCTCGCGGCTTACATATAGACCGGTACATTTTACAAACTGCCACACCTCTTCAGGCTGCTTCATCTTCCACATCGCATCATCAGCATCATCGTAACCAATGGCGTCCAAAAAATCCATGCAATTTTGGTACACATATGCCGATACCGTAAGGCGGTGGCTGTTATCCTGTGCCAAGAAGTTACGTAACAGTTCATCCGCTTCCTCGATAAAAGAATGGTCTTCATTTGGATTAAAATCCGTAAACGAAACCGGCATTTTTTCATTGTTGAAGAAGGGAATGTCGACCTCATCTATGGCCGTCCACCAATCATCATACTCCGTATTAGTTAATCTGCCGACAACGGCGGACTGTATCTCGGTTTGGGTGATGGGAGCCGGTTTGGTGACAATTGGCACCTTGTTGGCCAGTGATTCAAAAATAGTACGTTTTGTTGCTTCATCACGCTCGATAAAATTATTGAGCTGCTGTGACAGTTCCTTGATATTAGTGATCCGGGTTATTCCTTTTGCGGATATCCTGATAATAAAATCCCCTATAGCAGCATCATATTGAATAGAGACATATTGATAATCATAAGTGGGCAATTCAAAATATGTATAGGCGTTTATGGTATAATACGCCATACAATATCGGAAATCATCTGTTTGATAAGTTTCGTTATCGGGACTGCAATTTAGGGAAGGGTGGTACTTACGTATGATAAGCAAAATGTTATGGTCCGCGCTTACGGCAGCCAGCGGGTATCGCTTTAAAAACTCATTCAATGTTTTGTTTAACCTGTTACGGCTAGTTTGCAGCAACTCTCCCGGTTTTTCAAGTTCCCATCCAGTCATTATTTATTATATATGAATGATACTACCCCAAAGTTACTAAAAAATAAAATTCTTCGCTATTGGCTGGCAAAAGAAAAGCCCTGCATGACACATCAGCTATTCACCGTAAATGCCTTTTCATCGCCCCCGCTAAGCAGACGGATCAATTCCTTTTCGGTATGGTCGGTACAAAAAGGCATAAGGGCTGTACATTTGATATTCAAAACTAGGTTGGTCCTGGCCAAGAAATTGATCCAGGTCTTCCTGAGTAAGCTTCAATCCAAAGCGGCTAAGATTTATAAAGCCTGCTTTACCAATTTCCTGTTCAATCTCATCTGAATTAACAAAATAGCCAGTATTTAAAATAATAAACTTAGCGCTGCCTTATCAGGAGCGCGGAGAACAACCATGGACTGAACTGATGGAAATCCTATTTGGAGAAGACTTCTACTTTGTTCATTTCAATAAGCACATCGGAATTGCGGATGCTATAATGAATGAAAACGTACACCGGTTCCTGCGGAACATATTCCGCAAGGATATCCCTCCCGCTCCACCTGCTCCCGGCATGCTCATGATCAATCTCGCGAGAGCAGTAGAACCAATTGGCAAGCCTCTGATGGAATATAGTGAACTGCCTGTATTTGTTTCGGCCTTTGAATCAGCTGGATTTACCGGAGCAAACAAACCGTTCAATTTTAAAATGGTTAGCCCAACAAAATGCATAATACGGATATAGATACATATGGTCCGCAAGTGAAACAGATTGAAGCTGGTTCAGAATCCGTAGAAAAGTGGATATCTATAGAAGTGGTCCTTTTCGACCTATAATCGAAGAAACCTGCCCCTATTGGTATCCACAGTCGGTCTGCATATTCCTAACATTTATGCCAATTATGACGGATAGAAACCTGGATTATCTTCCTAATAATTCGATGAGTTTACTTGTCAATGATTCACCGTGTAGATCACGTGCAATTATATTCCCCTCTTGATCGACCAAAAAATTACGAGGAATCGCGGTAATATTGTAATACTTTGCCAATGGAGAATCAAAACCTCTCAAATCGCTCAGATTAGTCCACATATACTTATCGTTACGAATGGCCTTTGCCCATTTTTCTGCATCCGTATCCAGTGAAACGGCAATAACACGAAATCCCTTTGATTGATACTTTTCAAATAGAGGAATGAGTGCCCTTCCCTGTAGCCGACAAGGGCTACACCAGCTCGCCCAAAAATCAATGAATGTATAGGTGGCGTTATGGACAATATCTTTGGCATAAATAAGCCTTCCCGCTGTATCCGGAAGTGCAAAGTCCTGATACGGCTTTTCGACCGCCGCTGCTATTTCTGACGTTTTTAACGTGTCATCTATCTGATCCAACGTATTTTCTCCATTAACGACCAAACTTAGTGTTTTACCGGCTGGCGGTAAGCACATACGATCGTTGCAAGCCATATATTTGATCTTGAACTTTAAAATTTGGGGATTATCAGACTTTAATCGAATTTTTTGACTGAAGGTAACACTATCCGGATAATAAGCTAAACGCTTCCCTCCTGCTTCAACACCTTTTTCTTCAATGCCCCCCAAAAATTCAATATAATCATTCACGTCAAAAATAATAGCTGTAGGCATACCTAATCCACCACCTGACGATTTCATGGGATAGATGTGGTAAGGTTTTTTGATGACAGCTTTTAAATTTACCTTGAAAGTCAATGGACCAATTTTTTCGGACACTGCAGTCCAGGAGACAGGATCTTTTACCTGCGTAAAACCCCTAAAAGCTGAAAAACACAAAAATAATCCTAAAATATATCTTAACATAATAATTATTGATTAGTTCTTTAACTACCCTGGCGTGCCATTTCGACCATTTGTACCAGCTCCTCTGCCGCTGCTTCCGGAGTTCCTTCAAACCCTTCAACTTTAAAGCGAACATAGCCTTTTCCGTCAATAATAAATTTAGCTGGAATTCCTTTTACCCCAAATGCTGTGACTGCCGGAGGTATTTTGGAAACTGGGTCTTTTGTATCCATATAGAGATCAAAATGATAATTTCTTTTGGCAAGAAAATTCTTCGCATCTGTCAATGGATCGGCAACATTTTCCCAGGTATGAATAAACAGGAACTTCACATTTTCGTCATTGGCAAATCGATCTACGGCTAATTGCATCGCAGGAAATGATGCCACACAAGGTCCGCACCAGGTTGCCCAAAAGTCCAAGACAATTGTCTTGCCTTTAAAATCAGACAACGAGACCTTTTTACCGGTAACATCTGTCACCCAAAAATGTGGAGCAGCTTCGTCAACCATAAGTTGGGTTACTTGTGCTCTGATCTTATCAGTAAATGCTTTTTTGAGTTCAGCGACATAAGCCTCTGCATTGCGGTTCGGATACATTTTCATATAGGCATTTTTAATCTGTTCAATATACGCTGGATCATTTTTACCGCCTTTGACCGCATCTGCTAAAATAGGTAGTGACTCCTCATATTGGCCATTTAAGCTAGATAAAAATGCATAGTTCTCAACAAGTTGCGAATCTTTTTCTTCCACGCTATGATAAGCTTCTGTCGTGTACTTATATGCTTCTTCATAGCGCTTTGCTTTAGTCAAAAGTTTTGAATAAGCATTAATAAAACTGCTATATGCCATCTGTGGATCAACCTTTAGCTCGGCACTCGGCCTATTCTCTTCTTTATATTTGAGGACTTCAGGCAATTCGCTATCTGCCACCGCTAAAGCTAAGGAATAATCTATGCCTTCTAAGATCTCCAGCATTAACTGCATACAATACACGCGATAGACTTTGTCCTTTAAAGTACGAATGTACTTCATGGCATTAGCAGTGTCTGGAACCTCGGCGTAGGCTAATGCGACCAAGTTTCTTTCCGGATCTAGATTGATTTTAGGATACTCCTTTTCCAATCGCCTTACTACAGCAGCTATTTCAGTGGGCTCTGAGAGTTCGAGAAATTCTTGCATCCGTACCATACGGGCTTGGTCACTGCCTGGATACTTCTTAAGCAGTTTCTGACTGATCAGTTCGCTTTTCTTTTTATTCTTAGCATAGTATTGAATCAATAAACCTAGATCTTCTGCGCTGCCCTGTTCCAGGATCTTAATCTTTTTTTGTAAGGCAACACTATTTTTCTCTTTCTTTAGCGCTTCAAGCTTTGGATGTATAACATCTTCTTCCTGTGCACTAACGTTCATGGTAAAGAGCATGAACAGGATGAATATTGTATTCTTCATTTTATTTAAAATTTTAAAAAGTGGATATGTAATTTTCTAACAATTCATTTATAATTGAAATGGGGGTAATAATCGTTGATGTCCTACTATGCCGAGCTATATTGATGCCTACAAACCTTCCATCAAGATCAAAAACCGCCCCCCCACATTGTTGGGGTTTGATTGCCGCATCTTGTACAAGAACCTGTTTGTAGTCATCAGAACGCGCACTCCGCCCACCCGGATAGTCAAACGACACATGCTTAAAAGTAGGCTGACCAGAAAGATAAAGTCCCGCTTGAAATGCTCTTCCGTCCCTAATTAGATCTAGGCGGATGGAATCCCCAGCAAGATAATTAGCAAATTCACGATCATAATCCGCAGCTTCCTTAATCGGAACATCGTTAATTTTCACCACCTGATCTCCTTTTCGAAGTGGTGTTTTTGCAGTGCCTTGTCCGGCAACTTCTGAAAAAGTAATTTTGCCTTCATTATAGACGGCACTGGCACCACAATAGCCGATACTAAAATCGGGCGGTAAATCGACAGCCACAGCTCCCAACACACCTAGCTTTCTATTCCCACCACCGAGATCTGAAATCAAAAACCTACCCAAATCTGGTGTCTCCAAACGACTTGATGAAATTACATCATCCATTGGAATTCCTTCTCCAATGGGATCAGTCGATTCCATGATGATCAAATCATTTTCGCGGTCTCTGTGCAAGATCCGAAGACTGATAGCTCTTCCATTCATGTGCACCTGAGGTGCGGATCCTACGCTAGCATTCTTGCTGATAATAAACGCACGGTCACCTTTGGAAACCAGCGTTCCCAATAAATGAACCTTTTCGTTACCAACAGTACTTCGGATTGTAATGATATTATTTTCTGGTAGTTTTATCTTATCACTGAAATCGATCAATTTCTCGGGTTTGAGCGAATACGCTTTTTTTGATACTGGAATAACATCTGGTCTTGGCAGCGATGTATAATCCTTAGCGATATTTAGTGCTGTCCAGTATTTTCGAAACAATTCAATAGGGACATCAAAATTCTCTGCTTCATTTTCATTGATAAAACTACGTATACCGACCACGCGGCCTTGGAGATCAAATAGTGGTCCACCGGAGTCTCCAGGCTCCATTTTGACCGTAGAAGTTATAAATCCATCGGAAGCATCTAAATCGGTAAGTTTTCCAACACGTATATTGGGATAAAGCTTATTAAACGAGCTCGGATAAGATATGCCAACTAGCAGTTCGTCGATACTAAGGTCAGCAGTATTCCCCATTTGAGCATAAGGCCATTTTCCGGGTGCCGTCATTTTTAACATAGCCAAATCGTGGTCTTTACCACCCGCTTGTAGACCTATGCGCCCCAATCCGATGGCTACATAGCGTTTACCATCAGGAAAGCGTATCTGATATACCTCACCCGGAACTGCCGCATGTGATACAGTAAGGATATGCCCTTCAGCGGATACAACGACACCGCTAAAACCGTCAGACTCACTCAATCCTCCCTTAACTGTCTTATTCAAAGTATCATATTCAATTATATGTACACTTGTTGAAAATGCCTTTTCAATACACTTAGCAATTTGTCCCTCCATCCTTTTCGGATCGTTGCCCATCTGTCCATACCCCATGCTAATCGAAAGAGCAAGACCTAAACACAACAGGAATTTACCAAAAGCCATAATAACTATTTTGTTCGCCATCCCCTTATCCCCCGAAGGATTTGGATGAAGTGGACAATCCAGCTTTTGTTATCTCAACCATCGCTTTGAGCTTATAGTACTCACGATCCGTCGAACCTGCATAGCCTGCGCTATAAAAACGGAGATTGCCGTCGGTGTCGAAAACCATTTTAGTGGGTGTCCCTTGTACATCGTATGCTTGATTTTCCTCATCATGCAACACATCCAGTTTGATCCCCTTCTGAGCCACATAAGCCTTTACTGTACGGTCTGATTCAAATAAATTGATCACAAACAATTGCATTTGATCTTTACTGTAGTCAGCGACAACTTTTTCAAAACCACCAAAGGCAGCCACACATGGCGTACAGAGCGTGGTCCAAAAGTCTATTACCAAAACTTTTCCTTTACAGTTGCCCAGAGCCACTGGTCTATTCGCTAAATCAGTTAGCACAATATCCCTAACAGGCTTGTCAGCTTTAAAGAGTACCAGCTTTTCATTGGCATCATCGGGATCTGGTATGGTTGCCTCAAAGGGAAGCTGAGCATTTGCGATATATAACTTTTCGACCTCTTTATAATAATGCTGATAGGCCTCATCTTTTAAACCTTTGAGATAATTTTCAAAACCTTGATCTGTGCCTTTCACCTTTTGAAAGATCTCTTTAAAAGTGATATCCATGTATGGATTAGAATCTGCATGCTTGTAGGCGTTGCTCAAAAGATCAAAAGCTTCTTGAAATTGTCCGCAAGATAACATCACGATGGCACTTCGATTAATGAAATTTGACTTATGATCTCTGAAGTAGGGAACCTCTCTACTTCCTACTTCTACACTTTTGTTTATTGCTTTTAGCATTTCTTTGGCCATGTCAATATTTCCCAAGCGGGCATTGGCAGCCGCATTTAATTCCATAATAACTGGCATACGACCTAAGTCGTCGGTTAAGGTACCTGCTTTTAATTCCTGAAGCAATGCTGCTGAAATTTTTTCTACGGAACGATAATCTTTCTTCTCATCAAACATTTTCTCCAAGGCATTGCAAAGATAGAGGAATTGTCGCGCAGTAAACTGTGGAGACGTGGATTTGTAATGTTGATAACGCTCCACATCTCCCTTCGCTAACCATGCAAAAGCCAATTCGGCCCTTAGATCATTGGTCAACGAATCGGGTAAACTTTTGCCCTTATGAGCCTTGAGCATTTCATTGTATTGTTTTTCCTGATCCTCTACCCGTTCAATTAGCATAAATTCATTAAAGTCGATAACTTTAGATGGCTGTTGCGCCATAAGCTTGGAGGATAATAGTAATAGCAGAAGTATTTTTTTCATAATAACTGTTTAATTTGTTTCTATTTTGTGTATGTACACGTCGTAGTATTTATTTGCCTAACAAATCCGCGAGTCTTTTATGCAGCGCTTCGCCACGTAAGTCTTTACCCACAATGAATCCTTGTGGATCCACAAGTACATTGGCCGGTATAGAACTAATTTCATATTTCTTTGCGACCTCACTTGAGCTAGCCTTAAAGTCACAAACCTGCTTCCACGGGAGCTTATCTTCTTGAATAGCTTTAAGCCAGAGTTCCTTTTTGGTGTCAAGTGATATCGCCAACACATCAAAATTGTTGCCCTTATATCTTTCATATGCAGCAAGCAAATTTGGATTCTCTTCTCGGCAGGGAGCGCACCAGCTTGCCCAAAAGTCAACCAGCACATATTTTCCACGGTAGGATTTGAGAGATACTGGATTTCCATCTATATCATTTAGTGAGAAAGATGGTGCTTGCTGGGTGCCTGATAACGCAATTTTAGCCTTTTCCAATGCTGGGAGCCAGCCTTTAACCTTTTCAGCATGCTGCATGCGTTTGCTCAACGCTTGGTACATGGGGGCAACAATCTCTGGTTGAATAGCGCTTTGGGTAAAGATGTCCATCAGGTCGACACTCACATAGTTGTCAGGATGAGACTTTACGAAATCAGTAATTAGCTGTTGCATAAATTCAAAGTCTGCTTCGGCTTGGGACTCTTGACGGGATAAAATCATATGTTCGTAATCTAACCAGGCCTGCTGTTCCTTCCCTCCGCCCGAATAGGATGCTTTACCGGACTCATCAAATCTGACTGAAATATCGCCGTCCAAATAGAATAAACCCACATTTTTCATAGAGTTTTCAGGTTCATCAGCATCAATGGCTTTTTTTTCTGCATTTGGGTTAATCAAATTAAGCTCAGCCAATTGGGGACGCCCGATTGTTCCTGCGAACTCAAATCTACCATGACGTATGGCTGCAGTATCTGCGCGATACTCGCCACCTTTATCATCGGGAGGGTAAGACATAACCGCCAAAGATGCCAAATGTCCAGTAGGCACTTGCCCTTTAACCCTGTAATCTGACTGCGCTTTCAGCATGACCGGAAACACAGCAATCGCCATCAAAATAAAATTCTTATTTATCATATCATCATAATCATTCAGCCTTATTTGCTGATCCGTTAATACTTATTTTATGGATTTTCTTCTAATCCCCTACTATCGCGCAGAACACGTTCCCCAAATTTTAGTGCAAACCGCTCAGGTTTAAGCGTATGGGTCTCGACCACTGCCCCTGTTGTATTGTTACGCACTTCGTGCTTCAGTTTGACATGGTCACGGTACAGCGGATCCACAGAAAGTCTGCGCATATCAAGCCAGCGAAGACCGGTGTACGTAAACTCACGTACGCGTTCATCCAAAATAAACCGTACCAATGCCTGCTGATTGCTAGCGATCGTACTGTTTACTTTAGGAGTTCCCGTACGCTTGCTCCGCAGTGATTCCAAATCAGCTAGTGCCTCAGCTAAGTTATTGGCCCGAGCATTGCATTCGGCCCGCATCAAATACAAGTCGGGTAACGATGCGCCAACCTGGGTAAAAAAACCAATCGGATGGCGCATACCCAAAGGAAGTGATGCAGAGCCATTAAATTCAATGGGATCAAAAAGATTTGGTCTCTTATCAGATGCGTCAAAAAGAGAAACCGTTTGAGGAGACATAACAAAGGCATTCGCCTGTCCACCGACATAAGAGACGGCGGAGACCTCAATGTTGTAAATCACCTGTGTATTGTTGTAAGACAATGGTTGCCCGGCTAGAAGAACACCAAATAGCAAGGGGTACCAAGTGCCCTCGGCCTCGGGATCCAAAACAACATTATAATCATATAACTGCAATGATACCTCAGCTTTAGGGATCTCCAGAAAAGCTTGATCAAGCTGTTCTTTCGCAGCATTGAAGTTTTGCATCGTCATGTAGACCCGTGCTAAATAGAAATAGGCCGCAAGTTTTGATATTTTACGCCTGTGGGTAAGTCTGCTCAAATCCGGAATGGCCTCGGTCAGATCCTTGACCACCATGGCATAACTATCCTGCTTATTCAATCGGTGAAAATTTGTTTGGGTAACATCTGATTTTTCGATCCTAGGGATACCCATTTCAGCGGGTGCGGTACTTTCCAGGTAGGGTGTAGAGAAATCACTTAGGAGCATAAAATTACAAATGGCCCTACCGGCTTTTGCTTCGGCCAACAATGCACGTTTCTGCCCCTCGCTTCCCCCCTGTGAATCCATCACCTCGTTAATCACTTTGTTAAACAGGTATAATCGCCGGATATAACCATCTGCGCTATTTAGCTCATCGGGCACTTGATCTATTTCATAGATCCTATCGGCGTATCTAAATAGCCGTTGCGCACGTAACGCATATTCGTCAATAAAGGGTTTTAAAGCAACTATTTCGTCGCCCATGAAGACGCCTGCTGTTGATGCAACGATATAGTTAGCGTTTAAAATCTGTTCGTAGTCTTTGGTGCTTGTAGCTATTTGCTGCCCTTTTGGGATAATTTCTAAAAATGATTTTTTACAGGAGATCTGTAAGGTCAATATTCCAATGATTGCAAAAGCTTGGCTATAACGGTTAAATATTTTCATCGTTAAAAATTTAAATTTAGAAAGTTAAATGAGCTCCAAGGGAAATTGTACCCTGTGCTGGCCTTATTCGATTCCCTTCGTTTTCAGGGTCGTAAAAATGCGAATTTGCTGTCCAAACCAATAGGTTAGAAACGTTACAACGAAATGCAATACTTTTGGCCCGAATCCTACTTACCCACATTCCCGGAACGGTATAACCCAGACTGATATCCCTGATCTTAACATATGACGCATCCAAAACGCGTGTATTGGCGTAGCGATAATATTCAGTTTGTCGCTCTGCATTTTCAGATGCCAAAAAAACATATTTGGGAATGTCAGTACGGCTTTCATCGCCGACTTGTTTCCAACGGTCATTAAACTCTGGATTTAAAGAACTTAAGCCGTCCAGAGGATCACGCATTTTGTACCCAAAACTATAGATCATATTAATAGCGAGACTAAAATTCCTGTATTGAAAAGTGTTGGTCAAGCCTCCGTTCCAGGGTGCCTGCGTCAGTCCACTGTAAACCATATCTTGGGACATAATCTCATTTGGTGCTGATGTTAGGGTACCATCGGCACGCCGGGCCAACGGATTTCCGGAAGCGTCCAATCCGGCATAATTGTAAGAAAACAGCAAATTTAATGGACGACCTTCCATGATACTAACCCCAGGCTGCCCAACCATCTCCGCACCTGTTACAGGCGGGTTAAGGTTAAGCTTAATTAATTTATTACGGTTATAACCCAAAACCAAATTGGTAGACCACTGAAAATCTTCCATTCGCAAATTGATGGAACTGATGCTCAGGTCGATTCCTTTGTTTTGCATATCACCAAAATTGCCTATTACGCTGGAGTACCCGTTAAAAGGTGAAGTAAACAAATTACCTATCAACCCTGAGGTATTTTTGATATACGCATCAATGGAACCATTCAATCTATTGCCAAAGAAAGCAAAATCTAAACCTGCATTGTACACTTGTGTCCTTTCCCAGGTCAAGCGATTGTTTGCAGGAACTGATAAGATTAACCCCCCACCGGTGACGGCATTGGGATCCGTCTCAGAGACTAGTATATCGAAAGACGCTGCTTCGCCAACATTGGGCGCATTACCAGCGATGCCATAGCTAAACCTGAGGTCTAAAGCATCTACTTTCTTAAAATCTTGCATAAACGTTTCCCTGCCCAGTGACCACTTGGCACCGACACTATATACAGGCCTATTTTGGGCGGATTTATCCAGACCAAAAAGATTACTTTGGTCAATTCTCCAGCTAGCATTCAGCGTATAATTAGAAGCGTACGTATATCCCGCAGTAGCGAAATAAGAGGTTGTTCGCGCAACGCGGCCTTCACCCCCTCCCAAATTGGGCGCCAACGGTCCACTCGGACCTGCTACTCCATTGATCCCTTGGGCTAATGTAGCAAAATCTACCGGTCTAGATATCTGCAACTGATCGTCCCAGCCATAGTAAACCGATGTGTTATCTACGATTTGGCGATGTGTTGCTTCCTGGCCCGCCATTATATTAAACCAGTTCTTGTCCCATTCTCGCGTATAATTCATCTGATTCCTGACTGTCCATGATTTATCAATAGCATTGGCCGTATTCAATCGACCCCCAGATTGGGGCAGGTAATAAACTGGCGTGGCATCATCGTCTGGAGCTACAGTGAATCGGACCAGATCACGCCTCACAATCCAGCTGGATTCGTCTAATACCGTACGTTCATTTCGGGAAGCCACATTATAACCATAGGTACCGGTAAAGGTTAATCCATTTAAAATGTTAACTGTCCCACCTCCAACGATTCTGGCGGCTAACTGGTTTCCTCTAAAACGACGGGTGTTAAATTCCTGAACCGGGCTATAGTCCAAATTTATACGGCTCCGTCGCTGTTGAATAATGCGATTCTCTTCACTGGGCATCAATCCATCCTCGCCATATGGCGAAATATAATTTGTGATCAATGGCTGTCCAATTGCATCTTGATAAAGCTGATAGCGTGGGGCCGTATTTCCTCCTGACCCTATACTCCGGCTGATCAGATTGGTCAAGTCTGTGTTGACATAAAGATTCACACGTTTTCCCAGCTTGAGATCATTCCGGAAATTTATTTTATATTGATCTTCCCTATCCCCAGGAGTATTGCTGATCGTCCCAATATGATTAAGCGAGCCATAAAACGAATGAACCTCACTTCCACCAGAAGCAGAAATGGTCTGATTGTACTGTGCCGCATTCCGGTAAAAAAGCTGATTTTCTTGTTTCCAATTGTCAATATTGGCGAGGCTATCCAATTTGGCCCGTGCTTGTGCCGCTGAAAGTACACCGCGATGCTGATCCCATAAGATCTGCCGATGGGGCTCCAGTCTATTAGCACTTGCTGCAGCATAGGTGGTTCCCGCTGCTTCCAACGGAAAAATTTCTTTTTCGCTTGCAATAAAATCCCTAGAATTCCATACAGGAAGGTAGTCCCGCTTGGGACGACCATTAAAGGCATAATATCCATCATAATCGATCTTCAGTTCCGAATTGGCCTTTCCCTTTTTTGTGGTGATTACAATAACACCATTAGCTGCCTTAGCTCCCCAGATTGAAGCCGATGTTGCGTCTTTTAATACCGTAATATCATCTACATCTTGCATATTGACTTGTTCGATACTTTGTACTTCCACACCATCGACAACAACCAAAGGTTTGGTAGCTACATTGATAGAAGTTGATCCACGGATTACCATCCCTCCGGACTGTCCACCACTTCCGCTGGAAAGCCCAGGGATTAGACCTTCCAAGCGGGATAAAACATTCGGACTGGTTGTCCTGTTCATCATCGTCTTCATGTTAGGTTTGGCAAACGATCCTGCTACGCGTTCGCGGGAAATCTTTTGATAACCGGTATTATATTCTACTGTTACTTCATCTAAATTCTGTACAGCAGGCATCATTTGGATGGTACCTAGGTCAGGTCTGGCTTTGCGTTCAGTAGCTTGATAACCGATGTAAGTAATAAAAATAGTTGCTCCAGCCTCCACATCACGAATTACAAATTCACCCATCTCATTTGAAGCAGTAGCAATGTTGGTATCGTCAACAAATATTTTGGCACCAATCAAAGGTTTCCCATATTCATCCACGACAATTCCTTTTACAATAATCCGTTCAATTCCCCTTTTTTTTTCGGCAGACCGTTTGATGGATATGATTTTGCCATCAATTGAATAGGTTAGCGATAAGTCTTTTAATAATATATTTAGTGCATCATCTATATTCGTTTGCTTAAAACTTACGTTTATGTGTTCGCTTTTCGGCAAGATTTTCCCATCGTAAAAAAAATCATAGCCACTCTGTTTTCGGATCTCCTTTAATACCGATTCTAAGGACACATTTTTTTTTGTCAAGGTTATTTTTTGACCAAAGGTTGATGCACTTACCTGCATCATGCCAGCGATGAGTATTAGGGTGGTTAGTCGCATAAGTAGCATAATTTTTGACAAGAGGACTTTGGTCCTCCCATAATAGTTGGTAAAGGTTTGGTACATGTATATCTAGGTTTTAAAACAAATTAGTAGGCGATAATAGACCTAAATTGTACATAAGCACAATTTTTACTAAGTTTGTTTAGTTTGGAAAAACAGCAGGCCTTAGCTTTCCACGGATGAGGCCACTGTTTGATTGATTCATAAATAGTCCAAGCGCAACCAGGAGCGCCCTAATGCTCCTGGCTATTAAAATTTTAAGTCGAGTTATATAATCGTTTCATTTGTTTCTACTTTAAGGATTAATAAAAAGGTTAGTTCGTTTAATTTAATTATCACCGTTTGGTCTCTTTACATACAATTTGCGACCGTCGATTCTAAAGCTGACCATTCCTGAGGACTCAATGGATTTCAGTACCTGCGCAAGGGACCGATCTCTGGAAATCCATCCACCAGACTCCATATCATCGGGTACAGTGTCTTCATAAATAACATCAACATTATACCAACGTGCAATCTTTCGCATTGCTTCTTTGAAATTAACATGATTGAGATAGAAATCCCCTCTCTTCCAATCTACAACATTTTCCACGTCTATAGGTCTGATCTGGATGCGTTGTCCTTCTGCTATAGCCTGCTCGCCAGGTTTGACAAGTTTTTCATTGTAACCAGTACGAACTCTTATAGCCCCTTCTAATAAAGTCGTACGGGTGTTTGGCTCATTTGTATACGCGTTAACATTAAATATTGTACCCAAAACCTCAATTTCCTGCCTGTCGGTCGACACTATAAAAGGTTTTGACTTGTCTTTGGAAATTTCAAAATATGCTTCACCTTTAAGTTTAACTCTTCTCTTCCCATCCTTTATAAGTATGGGGCTATAACTGAGTGATGAACCAGCATTCAACCAAACCTTAGATCCATCGGGTAATCTAATTTGATAGGTCTGTCCATTTGCTGTTGAAAGTGTATTTTCACCAGTAGCATTATCTGCTTTCGATGACAATTCATAAATCAGTTCTCCATTGGCCAACTTACTTATCTTCACGCCAGACTCTTCTTCAATTGTTCCAGCATGCTGGTCAGACAAGCTAATCTCCTTACCATTGGCCAATGTTAAGGTTGCACCAGATGTTCCGGGTGGGACATCGTGGACAGTAACTTGCTGGATAGGCAAAGGTGTTTTAAGTTCATTTTGCAATACAAACAGTGATATACCAAGAATGATTAGGACTGCGGCAGCAGCTACCAGACGAAAAGAGATCCTTTTAACTACCGGTCTTGTGAATGGCAAGTTAGCCTCCTCCATTTTATCAAGTGTTTTCTGCCAGATTACATCCCTGTTCGCATGCTCAAAGGTTTTTAAATTTTGCTGCAAGATTTGCTCCTGATAAAACCGATCAAAATGGCTTTTATTTGCAGGTTGCTCTTCCAACCATTGGAACAATCTTTTGCGCTCTGAATCCGTGAGCTTCCCCTGGAGATAGTCCGTAATTAATTTCGATATGTTGAATTCAGTATCAAACATGGTATCTTGATTAGGCAGCAAAATAAATTATCTGTCTGCTATTTATATAAAAACACCAAGCCCTATACAAACGCCCGAAATTATTTTACATTTTTTAAAATTTCAAGACATTAATAGTGATATAGGGAACTATGTGATATATGAAGGGCTAGAAAAATATTTGAAAATGAAATTTTATGTTCGGACTTGATCTATCAAAAATAAGAATGATAATAGTAAAGCCATTGAGACACCTTTTTTTAACAGCTGGGTTTTTAAAAGTTCAATTGCCCGAGCCTTGTGACCACGGACGGTTTTCACGGATATACCCAATATTGCAGCTATTTCATCTGTTTTCATATTGTCAATGTAAAGCATTTTAAAAACTTCTCTACATTTGTCCGGTAAATTTTCAATTTCATCGCTCAATGCTTGCAATACCTCAGCCTCAATAATTTGATATAGAATATTTTCTTCAGATAGCTCTAGCTGGGAAAGATAAAGTTCCTGCGCAGTATTTCTCCTTTTGAGGTTCCTTAAGTAATTAATGCAAGCATTCCGACAACTGATATATAAAAATGCCTTGACATTCTGCAAGGTATCGAAGTTTTCTTTATTAGCCCACAGCTTGAAAAAGCACTCGGATACAATGTCCTCTGCCTGTTGGCTATCTAGCGTGATTGGGTTAGCAAAATAACACAATGATTTGTAATACTTGTCAAAAAGATGGGCGAAGGCTCTTTCCTGTCCACATCTAAACGACTGCATCAAATCATCTTCATCATAAACGACCTTCGCTTTCTTCATCAAATGGTAGCTGACTCTTTAAGGTGAGCTAATATACATAATTATTTTGCACGGCAAAATAATTATGTATTCCCTAAGTGATAGCCAAATTATTAAAATTTACTTGATATATAAAAAACGGGAGTGTAACGTGAACTGTGTCATTGGATTGGACCGCCTATTAATATTAACGGGAAATAACAAAATCAAGAATATCTATACGCCTAAAAAGGAATAGTTACCACTCGCCCTTTATAGTTACCTTTTTCAATCGTAAATAAAATCGCATATCCACCGGCCCCATCACTATTTACAGAAGTGATATATAGAATATCATTCCGATCATCATAATAACATGCTGCAAATTCATTGTTGACATTAAAGAGGTTCTCAATTTCCTTTTCCGGAATTTGGACGCTCCGCCCCTTTATCGTGGCTTTTATAGATGTATAATGACTTGTAGGGGTTTCGCCATCTGTTCCCCAGAGCTTCTGTCCTTTAAATTTATCCGTAACGGTATAGTCTTCATATGTAGTTGAAGAAAAGTACTTTTTGTTTTTTTCGTAATCAAATTTGTTAGACCGTATTTCCACAGCGACGTCCTTTGATCTAAATGTTGTGCTGTTGTCATCAAAGGATATATTGGGGATCTGCATATAAGATCCGACAAACTTAATTCTTGAACTGTGTACATATCCTGTAATATTCTTCTCTTGATTGTCCGTATAATCAACAATCACCCAATTGCCAAATTGTTCATCGGGAAAGGCATAGACAATTTCATCAGCAGCAATTTTTGAAACTATGGCACTATTCAATGTGGCTTGTTCCCTCACATTTACATAACCATCTTTATCAATGATCTTTGCAAATTGCGCGTTGGCAAATTGACTTATTGTAAGAAAAAGTAGTAGTAGATATTTATGGTTCATTTTTTTATCATGTTATTTCTTATAATAATTTGAGCAGGTTTCGAAACGCAATGCTGGTCTCTCACTAAGATTCCATGACTTTGAAGCGATTCTAATCACTTGTTGCGGCAAAACTTCCTAGTTCAAGGTTGTATTTCAGATTTTTATTATTTTCTAAGTTCGCAATATTTTTGTTCAGTAATTTACCTTTATTTTCAATGGTCAATTCCATTAAATCAATATTCAATCGTCAGAATGCTACATTTTCCGGGATACCATCATTGAAATGCGTATTTATAAACAGGATTTGTTGATCGGAGATATTCATGCGTTTAAATTCTACTTATCGAATGAGCAATATTAGAAATAAAAATGGAATGAAACAATCACGGTTATCAGTGATATCCATGATTGGACGGACAATCTTTTGCAGACAACCTTATCTTATTATAATTCTTTAAATTATAATAAGGAAAAATCTCGTGACAATGCAGTTTTTAAGTAATTTTAAATAACTGACAAATTGAAGTGATGGCTTATAACAATGAACTTGTCAACCGCGTCCGCGAAAGACTTGCAATGGAAGAAAATATCGACGTTGAGGAAAAGAAAATGTTTAGCGGATTATCCTTTCTTGTTAATGGGAAAATGTGTATCAATATTAGCCATGACAATCTGATGTGCCGCTATTGCGCAAAACTGGAAGATGAGGACTCGGAAAAAAAAGGCTATCGTTATGTAGAGCCCGCTGGTTTTCAATAACATAATGATTTTGAATATTGGATAAAAATCTGCCTTGATTATACCCCAACCGCGAGGGCTTCCAAGAAAAAATGAAAAATAAATTTGTGTCAGTATACTTTTTCGATTTCAGGTAGTAGTGAGCCTGAAAAGTCAGTCGGAAAGTTGGAGAACTTAGCTACTTTTAGGCAGTACAACCTACAAATCTTAGAAACGTCATTTTGCTTTAATTTTATCTCTATGCTTTAGACCAAATTTAATTAAAGCATTGGCAACTTCTTCCGTTTCTTTAGCATAGGCGGTAAGCGCATAAGAAACGGTCACAGGTTTGGTGTCATTAACCGTTCTGCTAATCAGTAAATTATCTTCTAATTCCTGAAGTTCGTTGGATAGAACTTTTGGGGATATTCCCTGAGCCATCTCTTGCAGATCTTTAAACCGCATTGTGCCGTGTTTCTGCAAATTGTGTAGGATACAAAATTTCCATTTACCACTGAGCAATTCAATGCCATCTTTTAATGCCAATATCGTTTCTTTATCAATATTTTTATTGCTCATCAGATAGTTACTTTCCTAAAGGTAATGAATAGTAAATATATATTGAATATCCAATAGTTTTGTTGAACAGAAATTTAAGGAAAATCATTATGAAAGTAACAGTAATCGCAAATATTTCAGCTAATGGAAGAATTTTGATATCCGATAACCCGCATCATAAACTACCACCGGAAGCAATGGAATTTTACGTACAATTTGTAAGGCAGGTTGGAAATGTAGTAATAGGATTGAAAACATTCGAAAATTTTCTAAATTTTCCAGATCAAGTAAAAGAACATTTTAATGGAATAGAAATCATCATATTGGCCGATAAACCTTATACGGCTGATGGCTACAAGACTATAGCAAGTCCTGAAGAGGCAATTGCATATATGTCTGCAAAAGGAGTGCGGGAAATAGCCGTTGGAGGCGGAGCAGGTACTTTCAACGCTTTTTTTGACAAGAATTTGGTTACAGATATTTATTTTAACGTCAGTCCTATAATCACTGGTGCTGGAGCAATTTTAGCAAACAATGAGGAGTTAAGTTCAACGTTCAGATACAAAGCACAGACGCTTAAAAACGGTTTTCTTCAATTGCATCTAACTAAAGAAGACTGAATAACAACAGACCAAAAATGTCTTTCAAAAATAGTTGAATGACGGAAACAAATCCGCTAAAATTATTTCTTTCGGATCTATATCTTTCAATTGGCGACTGTATCCACACGACGATAGGTATATGCATCATGGTTAAGGGCGCCGGCGAGCGGAAAGAGAATAAGAAAACCGGCTGCTGTCGACTCACTGGGCACGACTAAATCACCATGTTTATCTAGTGCAAAGCAAATAGTTTTGGTAAAGAATCTATTGACTAATACATAGATGTCAAGATCGGTATTTCTGAAAGAAACAAAGTTTTGTGGTTCGGGCTTAACTTTCCTCGTTCTTTCACGCACGACATTTCCTAAGGTATCAATTAGTTTGAAATGGATTTTATTTTTTTTGGTGAGCTCCAATGAAGTTTTGTAAAGATAGTGCAGACTATCAGTTTTATAGTAATTTGGTTCGATATAGTTCCATAGGCAATATTCATTATAGACTGCACTCTTCTGCTGACTGCTATGATTATGGCCTATTATCTTCTGGGGATAATTATCAAAGATGTATGTCTCCTTCAATTCTACCTTCGAAACGCTATGTGCCGCAGCAGTTTGTGCTAAATACTTGGGCGATATGGAAGTGCAAGAGATACACGAAAAAATAAATACCACCGAAAATAGTGCAATGGCTACAGCGCGCATATTGTGATGTTTTTTCATTTCTTTTATAAGCTCTTTTGTTCAAATTCTAAATGGCTAAGTGCTTTCTTTTCATTTTGTGCAAAGAAGACAGTATAAAATCCGACCAATAGTAATAACTAAAATGGAAATTCATATAAGAAGTTTTGTAAAAATTAAATCTACTTAATCTATCCGTTGCTTCCAACCGTAGTCATACGAACAGGTTTCGCACCTTAAAAAGAAATAACTGGCGCATATTTTAATTTTATGTTAGCTTTAAACTTACCAAAGTTCCATTATCAAAGGAGATTAAAACTTTAATAAATCGTTGACGTTTTTGACCAATGTCAACGACCATATCCTAATATAAAGTGCATCTTTGACCGATAAATAATAAGCGATGAGAGAGCAACTATTACAATTGTTACGTGAAAAAGCGTCGTTAACCGAACAGCAATTAACGGAGGCCCTAACTTATTTCAAACCCCAATCGATAAAGAAAAATGACCATCTGCTCAACGAAGGTTCTATTGCAGACTATCTTTTCTTTGTCGGCAAGGGCTGTTTGCGCCTATATTTTCGCAATGACGAACTATCAACGGCAACCCGGTTCATGGCTTTTGAACATACTTTCCTAACCTCTATCGTCAGTTTCATTTCAAGACAGCCAGCTACAGAATTTATCCAAGCCGTAGAAGATACGGAGGTGCTCAGCATCAGCAACACTGACTTTACCTTTTTGAGAGACAATATGCCTGGCTGGGACAATTTTTATATCTACATCCTCGAATATGGATTAACTGTTGTAAATAATAAACTCAGCAGCTTATTAACCCAAACCGCTAAAGAACGCTATCGCGATCTACTGAAAAATAATCCAGAGCTCGTACAGCGTTTGTCTAATGCCAACCTTGCAGCTTATCTGGCGATATCACCTGAAACATTAAGTAGGCTCAAATCTACTATCTAACTAATAAAAAATGAGAAGCGACGAAGTAAAGAAGGGATACCAACGTACTCCCCATAGAGCCCTATTTCGGGCCACAGGCGTAAATGATAACGATTTTGATAAACCTTTTATTGGAGTGGCAAACTCCTTTATCGAAATTATACCCGGACATTTTTTTCTGAATAAGGTTGCTGAGATTATTAAAGAAGAAATCAAGGCAAACGGGTGTATTCCTTTTGAATTCAATACGATCGGTATTGACGATGGTATTGCTATGGGACACGATGGTATGTTGTACTCGCTCCCCAGCCGAGAATTGATTGCCAACTCAATTGAAAGCGTCATGAATGCACACAAATTGGACGCAATGATAGCTATCCCAAACTGCGATAAGATTGTACCCGGGATGATTATGGGTGCACTACGTGTAGATGTGCCTACAATCTTTGTCAGTGGAGGCCCCATGAGAAAAGGATATACCAAAGATGGCACTGCCATTGACCTGTCTACAGCTTTTGAGGCTGTGGGCAAACACGAAGCAGGCTTAATCAGTGACGAAGAGCTCAAAGACATCGAGTGTAATGCATGCCCCAGTGGTGGTAGTTGCTCGGGTATGTTTACAGCAAATTCCATGAACACGCTGATGGAAGCTATGGGTATAGCACTATCTGGTAATGGAACCATATTGGCATTAACACCCGAGCGTGAAAATCTATATCGGGAATCAGCCAGAAGGATCTGTGAAATCGCTAAAGACGATCAGCTTTCCAAACAATTCAAACTTAAAAACATCATCAATGCAAACGCCATCCAGAATGCTTTTGCAGTGGATATGGCCATGGGCGGTAGTACCAATACTGTCCTTCATATGCTTGCTGTAGCTCACGAAGCAGATATAGATTTTCAGCTTAGGGACATTAACTCAATATCAGATCAAGTAGCGCACATCGCAAAAATATCGCCCAGTTTAAGCACCGTTCACATGGAAGATGTCCATCGCGCCGGAGGTGTTAACGCTGTAATGAACGAAATGACCAAGCGCAGCAACCATGTTCTCCTGGATAATATGACGGTCGGTGGCGAAATGCTATTCGAAAAGATTGCCAATGCAGCGATCAAAGATCCAACAATCATACATACAATAAACAATCCATACAGTCCTGTTGGAGGATTGGCGATTCTATTTGGAAATCTTGCAGAGCAGGGAGCTGTGGTAAAATCCGCAGGAATCACAGGCGAAAAGAAATTTAGCGGGACTGCAGTTTGCTATGATAGTCAAAATGATGCCATAGTAGGCATCCTTGCCGGTGAGATCAAAGCTGGAGATGTTGTGGTGATCCGTTACGAAGGTCCCAAAGGTGGCCCGGGGATGCAGGAAATGTTGACACCTACTAGCCTGATCATGGGGATGGGATTGGGTAGTTCTGTAGCGTTGGTAACAGATGGCCGATTCAGCGGAGCTACTCGCGGAATAGCGATAGGACATGTCTCACCTGAGGCTGCTGAAGGCGGATTGATTGGCTTACTAAAAAACGGAGACCACATTGTTATTGATATTGACAAACATATACTTTCAGCTGATATTAGCCAAGAGGAGATCCAACTGCGTGGAAAAAACTTTACTCCGATCAGAAAAAAACTGAATTCCAAATGGTTGAGTCAATATCGGCAACTTGTTAGCAATGCAAGCAACGGTGCTATATTAAATTGTGATTTTTGAAAATAAAACCGTTACAGTTTAGCAAAATTGACGTCCTCGGCTAATTCTAATCTATTTAGGCAAATATGGAAGTTAAAAGAAAAAGAACATAATATCATAAAGTTGCACTACGGAAACAAATCCGCTAAAATTATTTCTTTCCAATCTATATCCGTTCAATTGGAGACTGTATCCACACGACAATAAGTATATGCATCATGGTTAAGGGCGCCGGCGAGCGGAAAGAGAATAAGAAAACCGCCAGCTGTCGACTCACTTGGCACGACTAAATCACCATGGTTATCTAGTGCAAAGCAAATAGTCTCGGTAAAGAATCTATTAACTAATACATAGATGTCAAGGTGGGTATTTCTGAAAGAAACAAAGTTTTGCGGTTCGGGCTTAACTTTCCTCGTTCTTTCACGCACGACATTTCCTAAGGTATCAATTAGTTTGAAATGGATTTTATTTTTTTTGGTGAGCTCCAATGAAGTTTTGTAAAGATAGTGCAGACTATCAGTTTTATAGTAATTTGGTTCAATATAGTTCCATAGACAATATTCATTATAGGCTGCACTCTTCTTCTGACTGCTATTATTATGGCCTATTATCTTCTGGGGATAATTATCAAAGATGTATGTCTGCTTCAACCCTACCTTCGAAACGCTATGTGCCGCAGCAGTTTGTGCTAAATACTTGGGCGATATGGAATTGCAAGAGATACACGAAAAAATAGATACCACCGAAAATAGTGCAATGGCTAGCGTGCGCATATTGTGATGTTTTTTGATTTCTTTCATAGGCTCTTTTGTTCAAATTCTAAAAGGCTAAATACTTTTTCTCATTTTGTGCATTGGAGACCGTATAAAATGCGACCAATAGTAATAACAAAAATGGAAAATTCATATAAGAAGTTTTGTAGAAATTAGATCTACTTAATTTATCAGTCGCTTCCAACCGTAGTCAAACGAAATAGAGCTTTTCTTAAGTATAGCCAGTTCCAGATCGATTTGATTTTTCAGATCACTATTTAGTAAATGAATCAGATGAAAAAAAGCATATTAACTTTTTTAGTCAATATAATATTTGCTGGAAATAAAGTATAGTTCGAAAATAATGAAAAAGATAACCATGACCGCATACCAAAATGATTTTTTACTTTTTGAAAAAGCAAGCAGGACACATAGTGAAATATGAGTAACCATTTTCACACCGTAAAGGGGCATCAATTTTTCCAGATAAGTTTGTCCCTTTAGCAGTGTATCCAATATATCGACGCCATAAATCATAATTAGTAATAGAAAAATCCACTTTTTCCTTGAAAAAAAATAATTTCTATAGCTGTCGGAATAATCTTTGACATCCGAAGGATACAGCAGCTGGCAAAGCGTAAAGTAGAGCAGTATATAGGTTATTATTAAAATATATTCGGTGAAGGTCCAGACCCTCATCTCTCTCAGATTGTATTCCCACCACCAAAAATGGATCATCTGAACAAATAAATACAATACCCACAATAAGTGGATCCAGTAGGGTTTTGTTCTTCCCGGATGTTGGACAAATTTGACAGTACCGTTAAGTAAGCTACCAATTCCCAATCCTAGGATGATACTGATGACTGTTTTGATATGGTTAAAAAAATCCATTATAAAGTAGTTCTAATGGTTCTAAATTATCTAGGCGCTTGTAAAAAATTATAAATCAGTACTAAATATAGTTAAAATTATGGTATTAATTTAGTATATCATAAGTGCTTTCTCCCCTTTCCTACTGCAATTTATTTACATTTTAATGGTGATAATAAATGAGATATCTTTGGGCTAAACGGTATAGCTAAATCAATTCTCTGTCTAATGCAAAGCAAGCTCTGTAAAAAAGAATCTTATAACAAGATAAGATCTCTTGACAATGACAGTTTTTAAGTAATTTTAAATAACAGAAAAACTGAAGTGATGGCTTATAACAATGAACTTGTCAACCGCGTCCGCGAAAGGCTTGCAATGGAAGAAAATATCGACGTTGAGGAAAAGAAAATGTTTAGCGGATTATCTTTTTTGGTGAATGGGAAAATGTGTATCAATATCAGCCATGACAATCTGATGTGTCGCTATAGCGAAGAACTGGAAGATGAAGTCTCGGAAAAAAAAGGCTTCTTGCCGATGATTATGAAAGGAAAACAACTAAAAGGCTATTGTTATGTAGAGCCTGCCGGTTTCCAAAGAACTGATGATTTTGAATATTGGATAAAAATATGCCTTGATTATAACCCAACTGCAAGAGCCTCGAAGAAGAAATGAAAATCAACTTACATTGGTATACTGTGTGCAATATAATAACCGCAAATGGATGAGCTAGATGATTTTACGATTGGATTACACTCAGGAGGCCAGTCAATTTCAATTACAGTAATTGAATTATTATATATCGATGTTACTAGCAAATGGATAAGAAAACTCAGCTACTGGTTTTGATTCTTCTTGATAGAAAAAGCTGGTTATTTTTCTTTAGATCCTCATTATATTCGTTGTTAATGCCTTTATCATTATTAGCTTCATGGCCCTTTCTTAGATATCGGTGAATTTCCCGCTCTCCTATAGCGGCTAATTGACCAAATTAATTACGGAGCCCCCCCGTTAACTGTCAGGGGAGACCATGTTGGCTAGATGCTCGCTTTTTCACCCAATTTAAACCGGCTTTGGGCATTCATCTATTGTAAAGATCGTTAGATTAATTGAGATAATTGTTGTTCAAATCCTAATTTCGATGTAGCGATTTATTGTTGTGCAATTGCTTTATGGTATTGCCTACAGCTTCCACTGTTTGTCCGATTTCTTCTACCGTAGTGAAACGCCCCAAGCTAAATCGTAGCGCATTAAATGCCTCATCTTTACGCAATCCCATAGCTTGTAGTACAGGAGAAGGTGCTGTTTCAAAATTGCTGAGTACTGAGCAGTTGCAAACACATATATTATCGAGCTTTTGAACTATATATTCGCTGTCAATACCATCAAAACGGATAGTACTTGTTGTATAGATCCTATGTGTTTTAGAACCGATTAACTTCGCTCCTCCGATTGCTAATAATTGTTGTTCTAATATATCTCGTAGTTTTCCGATGCGCTCTTCATCTTCATTCATCTGCGAAGCTGCCAGTTCAGCGGCTTTGCCCATACCAACAATACCAGGCACATTAAGTGTACCACTTCTCGCCTCCCCTTCATGTCCCCCAGGAAAGATAAGCGGTTTCATGGGTACTTTGGAACTAAAATAAATGCCGCCCATACCCTTTGGTCCGTAAAATTTATGGGCAGAAAAAGTGAGAATATCTATAAATGATCGCGCGTGAACAGGGAGTTTTCCGACAGACTGGCTTCCATCGGTCATAAAAAAGGCTCCATGGGCATGCGCTATTTCCGCAATTCGCTCTATGTCCTGAATCACACCAGTGTCATGGTTCACGTGCATCACACATACTAAAGCTGTATAAGGCGTAAAGGCGCGCTCTAGTTCCTCAAAATCTATCAATCCATCGCTATCAACAGAAAGGTAAGTAACCGCATTACCTCTGGTCTCAAGATACATACACGTTTCCAAAACTGCAGGATGCTCGGTCGCTACAGTTATAATATGGTGTTTTCCTGGCCTCAATAATCCACGTAATCCCATATTGATAGCCTCAGTGGCACCGGCGGTGAAGAAAATCTCTTCTACATTGGTATCGATGAGATCAGCAATCTGTCTCCTGCTCTTCTCTACCGCAGTATCTAAATATTTACCTAGTTTGTGACGACTTGCCGCATTGCCATACTTGTCTGCCAAATAGGGCATCATTTCAGCTAATACCCTAGGATCCATTGGAGTGGATGCGTTATTGTCAAGATATATAATTTTGTCCATGTTAGTCGATTTGCATTGCGTCATTTTTTTCGTCCTCATCATACGTTTTGAGCATGTAATCTTTCCCCAGATTGCCTTTAAAAACTTTTATTTCGGCAGTCATTGGCGGATGCGGAAAATCACCTTCCCATTCCATAAAAAATAGATTCATCATCCGATTTCCCCATTCTTTGTTCTCAAATACGGCATCATTGTAATTTCCCCCAAAAGTAATTACCCAGGATGGTAACCCCACCTTAGCACGCTCCCATGTAACGACTTGCCGTGCATTAAAAATATTTATAAAAGATAGCAGCCCGTAGGAATAGACTGTTGAAAAGAGAAAAATAGCACTTATATACAACGCTTTCGAAAGTGTCTTTCGAAGAGTGATCTTTTTGAATACGATTAAGATACTAATGGTAACCGTCACAACTCCACCCAACAGGGCCGCCCATGGTAGAAAGTACCAATCATCTTTCAGATGGACTTGATCATATAGCATAAAAGCAAATTCTACCACTACCGTGAATGTTAAAAACGCCTTTACATATTTGTTCATGAGATATTCAGTGCGCCAATTTCTGAAAAAAAGAATCAATATTATTCCAGAAAACACGCCATAAAGCAAAGCTGTATATTGACTAAAAAACATAAAATTTATAGCATGAAGAAGTAGGGCCAAGAAAGCGCCTATAAGAACTAGTGCCTCAAATTTCTCGTGTGAATAAATTCTAAATTGTTGCATATTACGCATAAATTAGGCTTTTGGTTAACCTGACACGTCTATGATTAGCCGCATAGGATAAATAACATCTGCTTGAAGATAAATATTATTTATCAAAACTTAATAAGATTGAAGAATAATTATTCAGATTGTTACATAAATAAGGCTATAGGTTCTCGTAATATGGTTCCTCATTCAAATGCCAGTTATTGAAATCTCTGATGTGAAAAAATGTTTAAAACAGCATATTTTAAGATTGATTTTTATTTTTCTAAATGAATCATTATTTTAAGGTCATCTTTAATTAGTTGATTAATTAAAGGCATAATTTCTACGATTATTAAATTAAATTACTATCGATGTATAAATCTCTTCAAGTGAAGCTCGATACCTTTCATGAGGTATGCAGTAAACAATCGGAACTTAGAATTGCCCTTGCTCCATTTTATCAGAAAGACTTCTATACGCTTTATAATGAAATAAAGGTGACTCTACGTTCACCTTACCTATTATTTTTTCTGGATGACGAAAATTTAGATAACCTTCATGAATTTAAAGGCGATCTACCCGATCGATTCTCATTTAGGATGTGTCCAAAGTTTAAGGATAGCGCATCAACGGCTGACTATTACCAAAGTCGATATTTATTTTTTACGGTTGAAGTGGATAAGGATAGATTGGAAATCTATTCGGTTAACAATAAGCGAGACGGAAAAGGACATTCTTTTGAAGAGACGGAAGACAAGCTGTTATTGGCTTCGATTAAACCCAGTCAGTATAAGATAGACAAGATCCGATCTATCCTGGTGAAGTTTCTAATTGAAGAACTGGAGTTCCTCACTGAAACATTTGCTGTTGAAGCCAATGGAGAACTGAATTATAACAGAACATATGCGACAGAAGGTAATGAGATATATCAGATTTAAACATTTATTAAAAAATATATGGGTAATCAATTGTAAACCTTACCTGATTTTCTGGAAGCTTTGGCGGCGTATACAGAAGATATCCAAGGGTATTATGACAATACAGACGCAAATGTAGATGCTGAAAAAGCGGCATGGTCAACATTTGCTGATATCTTCAAGGGAGCTAAAGTTTACGAGTAATAGGAAGCATTCCTTCCACATGTTTGCATATTTACAAAGGAAGAACATTGACTTTAATATAGTGACGAAAACTACTGATTATATATGAACATACAGCTAAGCGTTAATAGAGATTTAAACGAAAATGACGTTCTGCAACTATACCAAGCTAATAAATGGAGTGCGGCCGAAAAACCAGAACTACTGATCAAAGCGCTCTTAAATTCGCATTCCCTAATTACTGCATGGGATGGTACAACATTGGTAGGCCTAGGAAATGCTATTTCCGATGGGTATCTGGTGGTTTATTACCCGCATCTACTTGTGCTACCCTCCTATCAAGGCAAAGGCGTCGGCCGTTTGATCATGGATAAAATGCAAGAGATTTATAAGGGCTTTCATATGCAGATGCTCACCGCCGATGGTAAGGCTATCGACTTTTATAAAAAGAACGGTTTTGAACGAGCTGGTCAAACAGAGCCGATGTGGATCTATTCGGGTGGTGATCATTAAAGCAGAACTGTAAATGAGTGAATATAATTTTAAATATTGATATATGAAAAAGAGCTATGGTTTTGAAGTGTTCGTGAATGGCAAAAAACTAACGCGAGCGGGTTTATCAAAAGAGAACTATGTTATAAATTGTATCATCGGTGCTGTGCATAGAAAAGATGACAGCGAAGAGTTATATATGCAAATTGGTGGACTAGATAGTGCTTTGGATGTGCATGTCAGCTGGTTTGGTGACCGGCTCAAAGTTGGCGATAAAATATCAGTAGAAGTTATCGATGGTGGGTTTGATGAACCCAACTCGAAAAGTAGGGCATTCACTGAACAAGAAATCAGAGAACAAAAGATGAAGCAGTACCTGCAGCTTAAAGAGGAACTGAAAGATTATTTGAAAGAATGATCGAAATCACAATCTTAAATTATGGAACGGTTTTATTCTTAAGCAAATTCTTGAATATACCGATCTGTAAGATTCAAGAATTTGATAGATGAGGTAAAGTAAACTGTATCAAGTTTATTATGTACTAATCATAATCAATTGTCTTTATAAAATTATTCATGGAGCACATTAAAGCATATCAGGATGTTATACGTAAAATCTATTTCACATATCAAGATGCCATATGTGGGCTTGAATTGATAAATTCCAGAATACAGGGATTTATTAACGAGGGAATGAAGGCCAATCCACGTACTGTTGCTGTTGGGGGAATAGAAATCAGAAGTGTGGATGTCGAAAATTTCACTTCTGAAAATACATGGTTTTTGTCACGCAATAATCATGAAATTTTAGCTGCTAATAAAATTAACGGCGACAGCTATATCACAATTGGACAGATGGCTATTTGTACATTATACAATTATTGGGAAGATTATTATAGGGAAAGATGCGCCATGGCTCTTGGTTATAATAAAAACGACCTTAAGAGCAAACTATTTGAGGATTTGGGTATGTTAAGGAATGTAATCACCCACAACCGAGGAATTGCGACAGAGAAAATGAAAAAAATGGTAAATTTTAAATATTTTAGTAAAGGAGATCCAATTATTATAAATACTCAAATTTTTAACGAAATTGTCATTGCGCTTCTGGAAGAACTGGAAAGAATAAAAGACGGTATTGTTGCAAAACAAGGGTGACTATAAAATTATTTCATTTTTATAACTGTCCATTATGCATTCTTAATGGAAAAGTTTTGGATACTAGAACGTTCTACGAATGTAGATGGAGCGAGACTGTAACATAGACTGTGTTATTTGAAAACTATGTCCACGAGAGAAGGTTTTGTAACACTTAAAGCAATTCTATTAGGATCTTTTTCTATATTAGTTGGCATAAATTGCTGTCTTAAAAACTTCAATGAATATACAACCTTTACTACTACAAGACATACCTTTTACCAGAGACCTTCAGCCTGAAGGATGGGGAGATATTACTGTATCGTTAATGGAATATTGCCTACAATCTTTTTGTAAACCTATAAAAGTTGTCGACCAAAACAAAATCGTCGGTGTTGGGACTTTAATCTTACACGAAAAATCAGCTTGGTTGGCACATATAATTGTTGACGAATCCTACCGTGGTAAAGGTATTGGCTATCACATTGTGAAATATCTAGTGGACTTGGCAAATAAAAACGGGTCATTGTCCATAAATTTGATCGCAACAGATTTGGGTGCTCCGGTATATAAAAAAGCTGGTTTTAGAGTAGTAAGTTCTTATCATTTCCTAAAAAGAGAACAAAACTGGCTGCCGAGCGCTTTAGCCGAACAATTGCGAACAGCTGAGCCAGCCTTTTATGAGCAGATGTTTAAACTGGATCAGGAAATAACTGGGGAGAATCGAAGGTACCTGATCGAAAACTATCTTAAACAGGCCGTAATTTTTGAGCAAAACGGAATAGTTGAAGGTTATTATCTCCCCACGATTGGACAGGGACCGATCTACGCTAAGACTGAACGGGCAGGTTTGGGATTAATGAGCCTTAAATATTCAATATCAGATTCAGCTGTCTTACCAGCGGATAATACCGTAGGTCTTAAGTTTCTGTCTGACATCGGGTTTGAAACACAAAATACAACGGCAATAAGAATGACTTTAGGAGACGAAATAAGGTGGCAGCCTAAGTTAATCTTTAGCAGGATTGGCGGCAATTACGGTTAATTTGATATAAAATGTACTAATCTCAAAAATTGATCCCCTTACTAACTTAATCCCAATCGTATGAACCACCTCAAACAGTATATAAAAGACAAAAATTGGGTAGAAGTGCTAAACCAATGTAAAATGCTGACTCCCGATGAACGTGCTGCAACTATAAAATACTTGCATTCGTTGGATATTGATCGCGATATTTTAAAAAAGGATGGTAACAGCTTAGATGTACTGGCTCGATTAGATTTTTATGAGAATCGTAATCGGATTTATACCAGGCTAAATTTTGCACTTATCGCCTGTACCCGCCAGTTGAGGATATCGCGAAGATTAAACGCATAAATGGAACTTGGCATTCCTGCCCATTGAGCTCCCCTACCTGAGAAATCCGGCTATTGGCGTGTATCCCATTAATCGACCAATTCAGAAAGCATCGTACTGGCGGGATTACTTGTGAGCTTTTAGATGGTTCGCGCTAGATTTATCCTCCAATCCAAAAACTTTTTTATAAATTAGGTACAAAGCAATACTTTTAAAACTATAAAACCGACTGCAAATGACGGATAATATCGACCAAATTTTTAACGCTATTTGACCACGGGAGTAGGTTCCGTTTACACGGAAGATATGCCAAAAGACATAATGGCATCCGAGGTAAACGAAGATGGCTGGTATAAATGGAAACTTATCCCAGGCACAATGACCGCTGAGGAAATAAAAACATTTGAGCCATTAGTAAAAGTTGGTGCTGGTAGTCCTTACAGATATACACAAAAATGGAAAAACCACAATTTGAATTGACGAACGAACAAAGAAAATATTTAGGCATTACACCAGTTGAAAACAATTGGAAACTTGTGAAACTTTTTGACAACTATGTTTACTTTGATGGTGATATCATTCGCAAAGAAATTACCGTTTCAGACCAGTCTTACTTTGAACGTGATCTTTATGAAAAAACAGCAGAAAACAGAACTATCCTGCTACCAAAAACAGAGAAAGGAAAACCTAAAAAACTAAATTTTACCGCCACACAAGCTTTTAGAGGAGCTGGTGTCTATTTTGCGTTTTCTGATAGTTACCTAACCATTTCAAGCTTTACAACTCAAATCACATATTATGCAGAACGTTTTAAAGACAAGGATTTGGGTTTCCTAAAAACTTGGTTAAATAAGTGGATTGCTGAAACTTCAGAAAAAGATTTGCAAGAAATAGACACCTTCAAAAATGCTGAAAGAAAACACTATAAGTATAAGGAAGGTGATTTTTTTGCATTTAAAATTGGCAGAAGACAATGGGGATTTGGAAGAATTTTAATTGATGTTCAAAAAACAATCAAGGCAAATAATTTCCAAAGAGATGAACACTATGGATTAACCAATTTGATGGGAAAATCGCTCATTGTAAAAGTTTATCACAAAATAAGCAACGACTTGAATGTAGATTTGAAAGAACTTTCTGAAACAATGGCACTACCCTCGCAGGTAATTATGGACAATCATTTTTTCTATGGCGAAAATCCTATTATTGGTCATAAACCACTTGAAAATGATGAATATGATATGCTTATATCCTACAGCCAAAGCATAAACAGTGACAATTATCATAAAGTTTATCTTCAATACGGATTTATTTACAAAGAAATTGATATTTCGAAGTTTAATAAATATCTACGTTATGATGATGAAACTCTTTATTTGGGATATGAGAAAAATCCATACCGAAAAGAAAGTACAGGATATGCATTAAGTACTGATACGCTCCAAAAATGTATTGAAACAAAATCTAATTTGCCGTATTGGGAATGTGAGGACGAAAGATATGACAGAAAATTAGATTTGAGAAATCCGGCAAATAACGAAATCAAAAAAGACATCTTTAAAGCTTTTGGTCTTGATGCCGACAAAACTTATGAAGATAACCTAAAAATTGCCAGCAGATAACATCGACTTGGAAAAATCTAGTAACTTTTTATATATTAGTTTCACAAAAACAGTTGTTACCTGCAGGCTAAGATATGGGTTTATAGCCATGGAAATTATAACTATAGAGTTATATATTTTGTTTTTTGAGTCCTGTTTTGTAAATTCAAAAGCCAATATACCAAAAGGCTAATTACTATCGTGATCCGGGCCGAATGGATTGAAAACCTACGGATCAAACTCTGCTATAACCCTAAAATTTGTTCAAAAATAAAGGCTTACTATGACAAGGAAGAAGCCGGAATGCAGCGATATACAGAACAATTTATCAATGAAATGTTTATCGGTATCCCGCAATGGAATAGTCCTGAGTCCAAATAATGTATAGATAATATAATTTAACAATTGCAAATGAACGAGCTTGACGATTTTACGATTGGATTGCGCTCAGGGGGGCAATCAATTTCAATTAAAGTAATTGGATTGTTAGTTATTGATGCGACTAGCAACTGGGATAAGAATTGGTTAAGGACCAAAATCTCAGTACAGGCCGGAGCTTTTAGCGGTATATATGACGCAGACCTAACAACATTTGACTTTGAGAATTTTGAACAGGATCTGAATTCGCTATATGAAAATTTAAATTCCGAAATTGAATTTAAAGATCTGGAAGGTTATTTATACATGAAAATTAAAGGGAATGGGCTAGGTAATATCAATGCTGAAATAAGCTACATTAAGCACGTAAACATCACCCGATTAAGCTCAAAGAAAATAATCATCTGATTAATGGCAATTAAAGCTTTTTAGTTCAAAGTAGCAATACTCACAGACCAATTTGATCTTTGCAAATTCTTCAGCGTATTCGCTCCAACCATTATTTCTGATCCTGACCTTTTCACATTCATCACACCATGCTTGAAAATCGTCATCTTCACCAAGTTCCATCCCTTTATATGTTTCAAAAGCCTCTTCAAATCCCTTCGGATACTCCAAGTTAAGATGCTGACAAACAAAGGCTGGTCTCGACCGCCCATGGATTTTGCATTTAACTTTTGCTTGATTGAAATGGATAACTTCCCGAGAATTTTCATCCAAAACAGCGGTAATGAGAAGATAGCTTTGAAGTTTTTCGGAGGGAGCTCTATATACTCCTATCCCCCCCAAAGTAGCTAATGATATCGCCGTAAACTCCCAACAATCGAATTCATCAGCCGAGAAGGTGCCCGCTGTCAATTTTTGATAATCGTTTTCGAGGCCAAATTCCATAACAGCAAGTGTACTGTTCTTATTGGGTTCGAAACTATGATCATTGAACCAACTCCACATCCATGTTTCTGATGTAAGGGAGAAGGTACCAATGGGAATATATTTTAGATACAATTGATCTGTATCGTCATTGTATAGCCTCAAGAGAGCAAGTTCAGCATCATAATACCAATGCTGATAGCTACTGATGCTCAATTGTTCCATAAACCTTTCCTGAATCTGCATAAGTTCCCGACATTTTTTATCGGCAAACTGTTCGTAATCTATTTTCAACGTTGTGTATCTTTAATTTTCAGGAGTCTTTATAATATTTTGAACTTGTCATCTTGGTTCATTTACCAATTCGGCTACAGCGGCTGTCCTCATCTATTATGTGCCGCTCTTCTTCGCTCTATCATTTTTTTCTAAAGAATTTTATTTGTTCAAGTCTCACGTTGGCTTGCTCCTCTGTGTATTCCGCTTTCGGCAATTGCTCAATTGATTTATAATTACCAAAACGCTTTACTTTAATATTTGGACCTGTCGAAAGTAAATTAAATTCATTACAGTTGCTACATTGAATAATATTCCAACTATAATCCGGAATACCTTCTTCTTTTTTTATAATGAATGTCTCAAGTTTTGAACCACATTGAGTACAGTCTTGAGATAAAGTTTCAACTATATTGTCTTGTCCTTTGAAAAATGAAGTCAATTTGAATAGTGTATTAAGCACTTTCCCATAAAGCCATCCATTTAAGTTGTCTTTAAAGTCAACTGAAACAATTTTTGAAAGTTTGTCGAAATAATCGCAGATAAATTCACGCTCTTCTGTATCATAATCTGAACGATCAATGCTATCCAACGATTTTTTTAAAATGCTTTTGAGTTGTCTTGGTTTATAATCGGAATTTACAGCTTCAATTAAATTATTAACACAATCGTTGAATAAACTTTGAAGTCGGTCGCAGATTTCACTATCAGATGGGTTTAGTCCCCGTTCTTCCCAAGCAGAAATAGAAAACTTGTCCCGCAGTATAAAGGCATTTAATTTATTTAATGTTGTCTGTTTGTTTGTCATTAAAATTGTCAGATCAGATCGAAACTATTTCAGTTTATATGCTTTTATTTTCCTTTCGCTATCTCCGCCTGGACTCCATTTACAAACTCTACAGTGACGTTCGAGAGTTCAGCAATCTCCGAAATCGAAAACTTATTCAAAGACAAAAGGTTTTTTATTACCTCTGCTTTTCCTTCTGCTTTTCCTTTAGCCTCTCCCTCTGCTCTTCCTTCCGCCATTGCTTTTTCACGCCCTCGTTTCAATAGCTCTTCCTGACTACTGCGGATACTCTCGGCATCCCATTTATTTCTTAAACTTGCGTTGTACATCTCTCGTTCCTCCGGTTTTAGTTTGCTATACTCTGCTAACTGAAATAACTTCTCAAAAATAGGCTTCCGCAAATAAGTGGAAAGTCCCTTTAGCGATGAAATATTTTTAAGTACATACAGCCAACGATCTAAATCATTAACTAACTCTGCCTCAGCTTTAACAAAGTTAACCAATTCCAAATATATAAAGCCTAGATCTTCGTAAAATATTTTACCATAATCCCGATAACAGAGACAGATATCGTGCAAAAAACACTTCTCATCGCCCGCATCAGGCATCTTAAATCCATCCATCAGTACAATGATATAGACTTCACTAATTGCATAATTCCAAGCCCTTCGGTTGCCTTTAGGTGCCTGATCCGCTATCAATTTACTGCTGTAGTAAAGCATGCGCTTTTTCAAATTATCCTGCGCCGTGCGCTGCACTTCAATAATAAAACGTTCGCCATTGTCAGCCGTACAGGTCAGATCAAAAATAACTGTACCAACATCCTCGGTATCTCCGACATGCTCATTTTTGTTATAATATAAATCAGCAATGACCTTGCGCCCTCTAAAGAGTTCGTTTAAGAAAGCGATAAGAAGATCTTTATTGGTATCGGATCCAAAAACTTTTTTAAAGCCATAATCTGTCGTGATATCGATATATTTAGACTGCTTTAATTCACTCATAATACATTGTTTTTAAATTGGTTAATTACACAATTATAAGTAAACAAACATTATAATACTAATATTTTTAGTAAAAACATCTCCAATGAAAACGATCATATCCCACTGTTCGATGTGGATATATAAAGTAGACAATTTTTCTGCAAGAGCAAAAACCAACGTTGATTCTAAATCTGTCAATTAATTTATTTTAATGAAAATATCCTTTTATCACGGGTAATAGCATTGAAATGATTAATTTAGTCAGTGAGGTATGATGAATTGTAAACCACTAAAAATAGAATATGAAAAAGATGTTTTTTGCTTCTGTCATGGCGTTATCTCTGCTCTCCTGCAGAGAAAATAAATCGGACAATTCCCCTGCAGACAACGTAATAGATAATTCAGACGCGTTAGTTTCTGGTTCTTTAAAAAGTTATCGGGACGACGAGGTGACCGTAAACCGTATCTATTTTAAATTGATTAAAAATGATAAACATCTGACAGCGCTCAATACCAAAATAGTGGATACCTTCGAGGAGACCGAAAAAACTTTGGCCGTCTATAAAAATATACTTAACATCTCTACTTCTTATTATCAGGATGCTCATCAGCAGACAAAATCTATCACAGATTCATTAGTCAGGCAACAGGTAGAAAAGGAAATTACCGCCAGTTCTAACCGGTACGATCTTAAGATAAAAAATATAAGGGAATATATGGATCTGATCAGCAAAAATAAGGAGAACCTGACAAGCCTCTATACCACTTTTAAAATCAGAAAAACGCTCCCTGAAATTGAAAAATACCAAAATGCGCATCCGTTACAAAAAGATAGTCTGGATCATTCCATCAATAAACAGAACAGACTTCTGGAAGAATTAAAAAATTTGAGATAGAGATTATGAAAAGAATAGCAATCCTTTTATTTCTAGTTACCCTAAGTGGTATCACATTTGGTCAAGAAAGACTTTGGGTAAACCAAACAAAGGTAAATGAGGCGATGAAATTCGAATCACAACTGAATCCAGATGCGAAATTTTTAAATCCAAATATTTTAATGTCATCAGATTACTATCCTTACCTCGAAAAGCACCCTCTCCTGAATCCCGTGGTTGTAGAACGATCGGCGCTGGATTATCTGCCGTTGTCTGTTGAATATTTTTTTTCAGAAAAAGACTCATTACTCCGAATAGTTTCTTGCGACTGGGAAGTGAACAGGTATAATAATAAATCTATGCAGGAGCTTGCTAAGGACTGGAAAGATGAGAATAAACAACTTGACATCTATAATAAGGAATACGAGCGAATAAAAAAGAACATGATCCAAACATTTGGTCAGACGAGCGCTGATGATCAAGAACCCAAAAGTGTCCAATCATCATGGAGCTCAGGCACCTATTTATCCCGCAAGACCGTCTGGGATAATAAAGATTTACATGCTCAACTGGATTTAATTTTCTCGGACAATACGCATCGTATCAGGTTGACTTACTACTGGAAAGATAAAGAGAATTAAGCGCCATCATCCGTTCCAGGGTAACTTAACTCCCTAATAAGTTTCGTTTTATAAAGCAGTTAGATTAATCTCTTTGACGGTCCTCAATCTGGACGTCAATTCCTTGACATAGGTGGTGAGCCCCCCATTATTTTGGCTGTAATAATCTATAAAAAACAAATTGATCGTAAAAAAACATTGTTAAAAAACCTACTTTTACGTCCCTTCCTTATTTACCGCCTATCAATAATCTATAAGAAAAGTGGATTATCAGGATCGTTTTTAAAATCCTTAATTTTTAGATCTCTATCGTTTCCTTGTGTCGAAACAGTAAATGTTCGATCTGGATTAAGCCGGATAAAAAAATCAATCAGACCAACTCTTTCTCCATTTTGCATCTTTGGCATGACGAGACCTTTGGTAGCAGGATATCGCTCTTTAGGCAATTTGGAATTAAATTCAGCGTATGTCTTAAAGAAGTTTTTGTAGAGCGGTGATTCCTTGTGCCCATGGAGGATTTCGTGTTGGACTAAGGTGCCATCCCTTGTCGTGGCAAACTGAATAATCAATACGGAGTCAGTGACCGCTTCATTTTTGCTCAAGTAATTTTTGTTGAGCAGGTCGATGAAATCCTGCTTTCTCTGAGGATTGAGGAATGCACCTGGGCCGGAAGCAGAACTGTATGAAGATGCATCGACAATTCTAGATCCCTTGGGAGTAATTGCTATTCCAAATTCTTCCTCATGTTCAGGAGATTTAATTTTAGAGATCAATTCTTTCTGAAAAACAAAGTCATACAAAAGGTTATATTTTCTTTTTAACCAAAACTGATCGCCCTCAAAATTCAGGTAATATATTGTTAGCTTTTTTTTATTTCCCGTGTAGGCTAGTTCGGCCTCCAATGGTTCATCAACATAAAGAAGTAATGGAATATTTTTAAAAAAAACAATATCTAAGGAATCAATATTTTTATAGGTATTGAAAATTGCCTGTATCTTCTTCTCATCCGAAGAATCTTTAAAAGCAGATTGGGCACAACTATTTTCTATAAAAGAGCCAATAGTTAGTAATAGCAAAAATAAAAATTTCATCTTTTTGAATTTAGTCTCCTGTCCAATTTTGCAATTTGGATGGAAGTTTTAACTCAACCTGTCCATTAGGTTTTAACCAAGCAAAAATTTTGATACGTGTTGTTTGCGGCCTTACGCTAGCATTTGTTGCCGCAGCCCAATTCGAATGCCCAGGCATACTGGATTTATTATTTGTATCATTCAAAACCTTGCGTACAATATCAGAGAAATACGTCTCTTTGCCATAAATTAATTCGTCCATTTGTAATTTATCCTGATTACGGGACTCTCCTGCTATTACCGTAGCCCGAAAAACAATAATTGAGTCAGGATTTCTTTTTACATTAAGATCAGCCAACTTTTGTGAAATCTGAGTTTCCAATAACCTTAACTCTCCCTTGAATTTCGCGGGCTGCCCCCAAAACATAGGTTCTGGAAGGGAGTCTGCGCTAAAGAAAAATACACTACTGTCCTTAAATACACCAATCGAAATTAACTTGTAACTACATTCAGGGCTTAACTTACCTCGCTTATCTAGAAACTGTAATCTTGGAGTTAATGGAACCTCAGTACTACTGTAGTTTTTCCTAAAAACTAAGCGATCGCCTTCAAAACTTAAGTCGAAATACTTGAAACGTTGTTTCATGCTGCCTTTTAAAAACTCGCGGTCCATGTAAGTTTCGTCCTCAACAGGTTTTACAATGACCTGAGACATCGTATCAGCATCAAAGCCATAATGTATACTCAAAATATGACTGTTAACAAAGTTGCTTTTGGTTGGAAAAGTTAATTTTAAATATTTCCCTTCTTGAGGTTTTATTACATTCTGCGCAAAGGTGGTTGTACAAAAAGTAAGCAGTAAAATGAAAATGAGTTTATCAAACATAGGTTATCTAATTATTTTTCTTATAATACACTACATTGTTCGGATCTTGTGGTCTATAATCAATTTGCTCCATTTGGCCTGTAATTGGATTATATTTAGGTTCCCAAGGCTTAAAAAACTCATTTTCTGTCATCCCTGTTCTTAACGGAAAATCACTACCGCCACCTTTCGCACTATAAGTTCCGTCAGACGCTATCTTACCAGCATGTATAGCTCCACCTGTAGCACTGGAGGTATCACAAGTAATTCCTTTTCGAGCTCGTCAAAAGCTAATTTAAGTTTTCTTCTCATATTAATTTAAATTTTAGGTTTATTGACTCCGTTTACTCCAAAATAGCTTTTCAGACTTTATAATGCTCTGTAATACCATTAAAATAGCATCAGAGGATCGTTCGGATCTTCTTTATAATCCTTAATTCGAAGCTTTCTTTCTCTACCACTCCCACTGACGCTAAATGTCCTATCAGGATTTAAGCGCACAAAGATCTCTATAATGCTGGTAAAAGGTGTTCCTCCTGATCGATATGGCAAAAACAATCCCTTCCTAGTTAGATTAGCTTTGTTTTCTTGATTATAGTCCTGATAATTATCACATATATAGCTATATAATTTATCGTCTTCATCTCCATGCAATAGCATTTTTTTCCCAAGGCTACCATCTCTGTTTACAATAGCCTGAAGAATCAGAATAGAATCACCAGATGGAACTATTGTTTCCTTATAATTAGCATTTAGTTTTTTTTGAAATTCCAACTGAGATGAATATCTAAATCCACAAAAGACTGACCCATCAAAGGGAGGCTTTATAGAAATTGACTGGGCCTCCACGGTTAAAATAAAATTTCTGTCTTGCCGATCAATAGAATTCATCAATTCTTTATTTTTTGTCAATTTCTCGATAAGAGGATATTGCTTTTTCAAAAAAAATAGATCGCCAAGATATTTAAGCGAGAAATAAGTGTTGTTTTTCGAGCCTTTCAATACATCATTATCAATCGGCCCGTCAACGTAAACGGCTTCAGCCAAATCATTTCTAACAACGATTTGCATACGCTTAACATCGTTATAATTTGCAAATATTTCAGCCAGACTATCCTTAACGTGTTTATTTAAAGCAACATGCCTCTGTGCCAATGCAGTATCAGATAAAAAAATAAATAAAACACAATATATTAACTTTGAATACATATTTAATTTTACGCTATAATTTCTCATAATTTATAGTATTTTCTCATCGATTGAGCATATAAAGTTTCATTCTTACCATCAGCAAAAAATGCGTCAAGGCTAGTATAATGTTTAGTTTCTCCATGATCTGTTTTACTCCATATTTCGCCTGTTGAGGGATCCCGTTTTACACTATCCAAACAAGAAATTGCAGCCAGTCTGACTGAATAGAATCTATAGTCACTGGTGACGGGTGATCCTCCTGCTCAACTAGATTAAATACCGTACACATTCGGATGACTGTAGCTACGATCAGTGTTTTTCAAAGACAAATGCTTTAAGTTCCGCCATTTTTCCATCTTCGAATCGCCAAATGTCGCAATAATCGAAATTTTCATATCGCCCGGCCTTATTTTTCAGCTTGATTTCCCCGGTCACCATAACAAAATCACCCTCCTCAATAGACTTTTCCAATTTGAAAACTGGCGGTTCATGATAGAACTCTTTCATATAAGCGCGGACTTCTTCTATCCCATGGAGGACACGGTCCCCTACAAAGACCCATTTCGTTTCTGCAGTACAATAGGCTAGAAAGCTTTCATAATCTCCCTTTGCTACAAATTCATTGGCTGTCTGTAATATCGTTGTATTTTTCATTTTCATCTAAAAAGGGCCGGGCACATGAATTCCCGACCTGATAACTACTAAAACAAACTATCTTTACCTATCCAAAGAACGTTGTCCAAGGCGAAAAGTTCATTATCTCTAAAAAAAAGCACTAATCTTTCAACTAGTTCCCTTTACTAGATTATATACAAATCGTTCCTGGATTAGCGCGCGTATTATTCACTCCGCGGGTCGGGCTTCAGAGGCATCTTGGCACAGCGGATTACTTCAATAGAAGGGCAATCGTATTCAAGAACGACTTTACCTTCGATCAGATAGATGCCGGCCCCACGGAGTGGGTAGTTGGCCAGGCTCTGTGGAAAGTGTACCGTATCAAACAAAACTCTTGTTAATGTATCAAAAATAAAAATATTTATTTCTTCTAAAGCCTTCATATGGAGTTTCATTAAGAGTAAAAATAAGAATTTGCATCAGATCTGGTACACTTCCCAGACTACATGATTTAAAACTAATTTGACAAGAGTTCCGTCTTCAACCAATGGATGTAGTGCTTCATATAGTTCGGATAGCTCTAGTTTGTTTATGCTATATGTATTATTGGTCAAAATAAATTCGTTTATTTTCCATATCGAAAACTTAATAGGGTATTCATTGGTAGGCATATAATCGAATTCACATACAATAGCGTCTTTCTCCAAACGGCAACCTGCTCCATGAAACTGGTATTTGAACTCTCCAATATTTCCCGAAGGATTCCGGTTGCTCCTTCGTTCAAATTCTTCCATATTTGGAGAAAACTGGTGTTTGAAGTCATTAATGAACGCGACATAATCATTCAATATCTCCCTTATAATTAGATTAATCATTTTGTATCAAGATACAAAATAGATATGTAAATTAGCTACTGAGTTATATATTAATACAATGGGAATTCCCTGGGGTCGCAAATTATCATGTATATGTATTTTATCAATAGATCTGCTATCGCAGGCTTTTGGTCAATCCCTTATTTTGGATTCCATGCGTAGTAACTCCGTTTTAATCAATCATCAATCATTGATTGACTTCTTGCACGCTGATCCAAAGACTAATTTTGTTATTGATGCGATAGGATATTCGGTAAATGAAAAGGATAAACTCAATCAAAAACTTGACGAAATCAAAAGTCAAATTGTTTCGATCGATTACATAAAAAATAAAGGACAGATCGGTTGTAACCCAAATGATGTCATCTTTATCTGTACAGAGGATTTCCTTAAAATGAAATGGGCAAAATCGAATGGAATAAATAACAATACAATCATCGATACTCTTCCAGAAATGAACGAAGTATTTCCTAAGCCCCCAGGTGGGCCAGATGGATTCAAAAATTGGATTATAAGCAACTATAAAGTACCGACGGCTGCCAAGAACGCAAAAGTAAGCGGCAGACTGATTATCAATTTTACGATTGAGAGAGATGGTAAGCTTAGTGATTTTCAGATCACCAAAGACATTGGATATCATACTGGTGAAGCATTAATTGAATTAATTAGAAAATCCAGTCCATGGAAACCGGGATATCAAAATGGACGTGCTGTAAAATGTGGATATACATACCCCCTATTATTTAGGAATGGTGATTTAAAATTAAATATTGATGCAAAAAGACAAAGATGAAAATCCATATTGTTAGCGACCTGCATAGAGAATTTGGATACAACGATATCAATCTGAATATAGCAGACGTACTTGTATTGGCTGGAGATACTGATCTAGGGGTGAAAGGGATCAACTGGCTCAAATCACTTTCTTTGGATATGCCGATCATTTATGTACTGGGCAATCATGAGTATTATAAAGGAGCCTATCCGAAAACATTATATAAAATCAAAGACGCCGCAAGTAACTCAAATATCCATGTGTTGGAAAACGAATCTTTGGAGATCGACCAGGTTTGTTTCCATGGCTGCACACTCTGGACCGATTTTTCCTTAAAGGGCAATCCTGCTGCATATGGATCGCTATGCCAAATCCGTATGAATGATTATAAGAAGATCAGACTAGGTGACAGTTATGCCAAATTGAGAAGCATCGATACGTTTAGAATCCACCAAACTTCAAGGCAATGGCTGGAGCATAGTCTTAGCGTCAATCAAGCGAAGCATAATATCGTAGTGACGCATCATGCGCCGAGCATTCAATCCCTGCCAATGAAGTATTTAGACGATCCGATCAGCGCCGCCTATGTCTCGGATATGGAAGACTTTATAATAAAGCATCAACCCTCCTACTGGATTCATGGCCATTTGCATACTCCTGTAAACTATAAAATCGGCAACACCGAAATTATATGCAACCCGCATGGCTATATTGATGAGCCGTATAATGGATTTAATAAAAATCTTATTATCGAGATATGAACAAAGAAACGGCAATGAGAATGTAAAGGGCTTATCTTGCTATTCGTTGGCTAACCATTTACGATTTCACCACCATTGGGATGTAAAACTTGACCGCTCATAAAATGTGAATCTTCGCTAGCTAGAAATAGAAAGCTTGGTGCAATTTCATTTGGCATCGCTTTTTTTTATTTGCAATATTCGTTAATTCGTTCTTTCGCATACTCTGCTCCGTTGTCCAGTGCTTTATTCCAATTTTCGCAAGCTCTCTTTTTGTCTTTTATATTGAAATAAGTGTTGCCTAAATTAAAATATGCCTGTTGTTTTGCTTCCTGTTCCAATTTATCAAGTTTCAAAACTGTTTCATAGTCAGCGATTGCACCTTCATAATCTCCATTTTCGTCTTTAAGTCCACCACGATTTATTAAAGCGCTCGCAAATTTTGGTGCAATTTCTATTGCTTTGTCGTAGTCTTTAAGTGCCGATTTCCAAATGTACAATTCGTTTTTCACTATAGCTCTTGAATAGTAAGCATTTGGGTCTGTGGGGTCAATTTGGATTTCAAAGTTCCAATTAAATATTGCGCCGCTTAAATCTCCATTGTTATAACATGCTAAACCTTTGTCAAAATAATAGTCCGCCTTTGTTGTGTCAATTACTGGAAATTTCTGTTCCTTCGGATCAAAGGGGCCGCCGTAAGCGTCAAGTTTTGCGTCAAATTCAAAACCTCTTTTATACATATCCAAACTCCAAAAAAGTAAGTTGTCGGCTGTCATTGGAACTTCATTTGTCTCTCCGTTTAGTTCCCACAATTTTCCGTATTTCTTAACTTCTTGAACAGTGTATGGATAGTGTACCTTGATAAATTCTCCAAGCTTTTGTAAGTTCTCACTTTTATCTGAGATAAAAGTAAAGTCCATTTTCGTTAAGCAGTTGTCTTTAAGACCACTCTTGACCATATGATTAAAAACGTCTTCAGCAGAAACCATTTCTTTAGCAAATCCGCCAACAAAATTGTCCCAAGTGAAGAATGTCTGTTCCATTTTCTTTTGTCCGTAGGATGTTAAGGATATTAATAAAAGTATTAGTGTTAATATCTTATTTCTCATTCGTGGTGTCAGTTTGGAATTAAATACTGTGAAACTTGTAGAGATCACCTTTTTAACTATTAAAATCAAAATAAATATTACTGTTATTTAGATACTATCATGAGATGCTACTTTTCAATCGGGCAAGGTTAATACCCTAGCCTAATATACATTATTTATTCCGAATTAATACGTTTATAGATATTAACTTTCAAGATTATTTAACTGTAAGGCGAAGGTATTGGTTGGAAAGTAGCACTGATTACAGGAAACCGTAAGAAAACGAGAAGTAAATTTTATCCCAAACAAACAATTAAAGGAGGCAGTTTAGCTAGATCTCCATTTTGATCTAAAAATAACCTTTATTAAACTCACAAATTTTAATTGTGCTCAATATTTCATTTTGTAAGAAATGTTCAATGCTATTTGCCTTTAAACGATCCCTTTTGATAAGTTTCCATTTAATTGTCCCATAATTCAGCTTGGAAAACTCTATCCTTAATTTCTCAATTTCTAATTTATGCACTTGTTCTCCATCTGCTAAGAAATTATCCAAAAGCAATAATTTCTGACATAAAAAGTATACTTTCTCTTCTTCCAAAATAACATCTCTCCTGAAGGAAGATAATAATGAATCTTTGATTTTATCCCACAAAGACTCTTCACCAATAAAAATCAAGTTATTCAATTTTTTAACATCTAGTCCCAAATTATCAATGAGATAATTTGCAACTTTTTTAGGAGAAATTTGGCTTCGATAAAAATCCCTCAGATTATCAAGAGGTTCCCACCTACTTCTATCTAAAGAAAGGTCAATTTGGTGCAAATAGGCATATAAAAATACTACAAACGGATAGTTAATTTTCATCTTTCTAATTCTGTTATGTTTACCATTTCCACCAATTCTTATTATAAAACTGGCGTAGTTCCTTTCAGATCTAATGGAGCACCTCAATGTATGAAAGCTGGCTCGGCTGATCTATGTTACGATTTTTTCATCATAACTGTTTTAAATCCTTTAAAGTAAAATTTTGAAAAGTACAATCCCATTCATCGGAACCGTAAACGAACAGTTCTAAACTATGCAGTTTAAAATCTGCTATATTTCCAACAAATCCAATACCTGGATCAATTCCTTCGGTTATTATGATTTTGTCGACTGACAAAATATCCTCTGAAATTGGGAGGATATCTTCTTCGTCATAATACTTGAAAAATATATACTGCCCTACGCCGGTACATTCCCTTTCTACAACATATAATTTTTCTATATGGCTAGTTAAAGCCTGATATTTGTGTGCGAAAACAGAAAGCAATTCTGATTCTAAAACTGTCAACTTATTCATAGCTATACTAAACTTCATAGATTCTCTAAATAACACGGCTTATTATTCAATTGCCCTAGGAGATTTATAATCTTAATACTAGGCAGAAACATCTGACTCCCTTTCTTGGGATTTGGTCGATATCTACACTAAGCCCTATAATAGCATCAACTTGAATTGCCTGTGCACGTTGCTTGAGCAATTCGCTCAGGATATGTTGCACTTCAGATTGTGCATAGGTCACTCCAGGAGGTAAGCATATATTAATCCTTTCAATCGGCCAAGGTTAATACCCAAGTCTAATCTACATTATTTATGCTTAACGAATAAATTTGGAGATTTGATTATACGACAATTTTGTAAGTAGTGTATCATTCCTATGTATTTTTCTAATTATGCAGGATTTATTTTTTATTCATCATTTTGTTTCAAGTATTTTATCGGCACATCCTCTGTCAGCCAAACACCATTGTCTGAAATGAAAAACCGAAAATTGTCATTATACATTTGTTCTGCAAGCACTTTGAAAACAAATGGTTTTCCGTGTCTTTGGCCAACTTTCATTGCTGTTTCAATGTCGCTACTTAAATGAACATGTTGTCTATTTCGTTTTTCAAGTCCTGTGATTAAAATGGACTGGACTGATTTTTCACTTGTTCCGTGGTATAAAATTTCTGGTGGTTTTTGATTTGTGTAGCCTAACTCAATTTCTACTGAATGTCCTTGACTAGCTCGTATCCTATCAAGTGTATCATTAAATGCAAATCTCTTTTTAGAATTTGTTGCTACAATGTGATTAAGGGTTTCTCTGTCTAACTTTATTCCGTAGTTGTTTACTTTTTCTATTAAGTTATTTACATGAGTCCAACCATTTTGGTCAAGTTGAATACCGATTGTTTCAGGTTGGTGTCGTAATACCAAACTTAAAAACTTGCTTATGTTTATTTCGCTCTTACCCATAATTCTAATATTAGGAGCCGAAAAGTCTCTGCCACCACGTCCGCACCGTTTTTGGCGAGCCGCTGTTATGTGCAGTAATTTTTTCCTCTTTCATTATTGCTGTCACGTCCTTAATTAAACCGTCCACCATTGGTGAAAAATTTCTGTACTTTTTATATTGAACTTTTATAATATGATATGAATTTTTAGCTATCTCATCTGATGAGCTGTTGGTTCTAATAATTATTCTGCAAAGTTGTTCAATACAATCTCTTATCATATTGCGGTTATCTGTTCCTTTTATTACGCCCTCAAGGATTTCAAAAGCTTTATTAATTTCACCAGTCTCAACATATAACTCTGCCAATTGTCGATTGTAAATGTCGGTTAGAAAATCTTTATCATTTTTTTTGAGTGTCAATTTATAAGCTTCAATCTCTAAAGCCTTGTCGTTTACATACTTCGCGTATGTCCTATATAAACTTAGTTCTTCATAAGTCCACGCTCTTTCTTGATTGATCCATTCAGGTAGTTTCTTCAAAAATAGTTCTCTTTCATTTGTGGAATAGAGAAAATACAGTTCGTCCTGAATTGGTGATTTGTAACATCTGAAATAGGACTTCTTCATTTCTTTCCAATCGTCAATGTCTACCTGCGAATAAATACAACTTTCTTCCGCTTCTCCAATATACTTTAACAGTTCTGTTTTCTTTGGGTTGTCCGCTGTTTTTAAATATTGGTAGGTTTCTTTAATCCCTGCCGAAACCAAATATTCTCCGTCAAATCCAATTCCGCTGTCAAAATCAATATTTTTAGCTTCAAGAAACAACCATACGATTTCGGGAGAATTGAAAAGTGTCAGAATGAAGGCACAGAAATATAAATTATCAACATCACCGTCTTTCCCATATTTTCGCCATTCCTTTTCTTCTGCAAAAAGATATTTTACAATATCATAGTCCGTCTGTTTAAGATCATTGTAAATTGCAATATTTAGTCTTAATCGGTCAAAGTGTTTTGAATCTATGGCGTCTTTGTCAAAGCGATAATTGTCCAAGAGTTTTGGGTTCTGTCGGACTAAGTCGAGTTCAGTTTTATATTTTGCTACTACTGTCACGCTGCCTTGGTATTATTGTGCATCAATCTCAAATATACGCAATCCAGCAAATTAGAAACAAAATACCTTTTAACGTATCAAAAATAAAAACGTCTATTTCTTCTAACGGGTTCATATGGAGTTTCAAATTCATGTGTTATCAAGGTACAAAAAGGTATGATAATTATCATTACTGGGTTATATATTTTGTCTATTTAAATCCTCTTTTGTAAATTCATCAACTTGTTAGCCATATTCCTTAGAAATTTAAAAGATGACCACTAAAAACGGCTATTACTTATGTTTCATAATGGAAGAAATTTATTTTTTATTTGATGGAATTGATTATTTATTGTGGAATCCAAGCGAGCGGAAAAAGTTCTTTTTACAAAGAAAATCATTTTAATAGCCATGTTCGGATTTCGATGGATCTCCTGAATACGCGTAATAAGGAAGAGCGGTTTATAAAAACTTGTCTTGAAACACAACAGGCCTTTGTCATAGATAATACAAATCCGACGAAAGCAGATCGAGCAAAGTATATTCAACTCGCTAAAACACATAAATACAAAATAATAGGATACTACTTTAGCTCTAGCCTTCAGTCCTCGCTGGAAAGAAATAGTACGAGAATAAATAAAGAAAGAATTCCCGATATCGGCATTCGCGGTACGCATAAGAAGTTACAGATACCTGCTCTTGACGAAGGCTTTGACAAATTATATTATGTTTCCTTAGATGCAGGCATATTTACCATTAAAGACTGGCAAAATGAAATTTGATGATCTAGATAAAAAATTACGTATTTATGAGACATATCAGGACAGGCAGGTCCTACCTGGAATGTATATGGTCGCGCGAATAGATGGTCGGAACTTCACGAAGCTGACAAAGGAAAAACATGATTTCCAAGCACCTTTCGACGAGCGGTTTAGGGATATGATGGTAGAAACCGTAAAGCATCTCATGTGCTGTGGGTTTAATATTATTTATGGATTTACGGAAAGCGATGAAATCTCTCTACTATTTCATTTACGTGAGAATACATTCGGACGAAAAACCAGAAAATTGATTTCTATCATGGCAGGTGAAGCAAGTGCGAAATTCTCATCTATGCTAGGTGATGTTGCTGCATTCGATTGTCGGATATCTGAATTGCCAAATGCGCTACTCGTCGAGGATTATTTCAGATGGCGGAATGAAGATGCTCACCGTAATGCGTTAAATGCACATTGTTACTGGAATCTAAGGCAAAACGGTCATAATAAAAACGAGGCCACCAAACGAATTGAAGGCCTTAGCGTTTCAATGAAGAACGAGTTGCTCCATACCTATGGTGTAAATTTCAATGACCTGCCGAACTGGCAAAAAAGAGGAATTGGAATATATTGGGAAAATGTGAAATCAACAGGTGTTAATCCTTTGTCGAATGAAACAGTTGAGGTTATCCGAAGACAATTGACCACCGATATGGAGCTGCCTATGGGGGATGCTTATAATCGTTATATCGCTGAGCTGATTCAAAGGAATGAAGCCTAATGAACCAGAATATGTAGGCAATATTTGAACATGTTTCAAAAAACTATATAATATCCACTATGTTTCCTATAGATCGCGAGTTTAAAATTGTCTATGCATTATACATACTGCTGTTCTGCTATATTATCTATCGGATTTTAATAGGCGGTAAAGGCGAAAAAGTTCGACTGATATTCATTGTGTCAATTGGCATTGTATCTAATGTTTTTCTATATATAGACCCCGTTAATTTTCAAGGTGGAGCATCATTAGGCGTGCGATTTTACTCATTAATTATTTGGTTGTTAACCGCCCTAGTAACAGTTGTCAATTGTATTTTTTCAAATTGGAAGAAGAAAACTTAGCCATTATAATTATGGAAAAAGAAAAACAAGATTACATTATAAACCACTACATTCATTTGATGTCCCCAAAAGAAAAGCTTGCTTATAAACATGCGCATTCACTTTTAAAGATCGATCAAAATGAGGATATTGATAAAATAAAGAGAGTTTACTTTAAAGCTGGATGGCTAACCGAAGACGAAAATGCACTAAGTTTAGTGAATAATGGTCTAGAGAAATTTAATGAAGATACTGCAGCGCGTATCATGCGTGATCATGCTGCTGAAATATTTTTTAATTATTGTCCCAACTGTGGAAAGCTGGCCAGGACTCCAACGGCAAAACAATGTCGTTTTTGTTATTATGACTGGCATTGAATTGACTAATATAATGCACAATGAAAATCCACATCGTTAGCGATCTGCACAGAGAATTTGGATACAACGATTTCAATCATGAATATTATAAAGGAGCCTATCCGAAAACACTATACAAAATCAAAGATGCAGCAAGTACTCAAATATCCATGTGTTGAAAAATGAATCTTTGGAAATCGACCACGTTTGTTTCCATGGCTGTACACTCTGGACTGATTTCTCCTTAAAGGGCAATCCTGCTGCATATGGGGCGCTATGCCAAAGCCGGATGAACGATTACAATTTTATCCGATTGACTTTATAATCAATACGACACTATTAATGGGAAATTACCTATTGAGTATGGTCTTCAATTTGGGAAGATCCATTTCATTCAATCCGATATAAGAAGATGTCAATACTAACCTTGATTTGAATGCTTGTGGTAATTCATTTAATGATTTATCATCATCTATAATGATCATTTGCTCCGGAAGGATATTTTGACGCGCAATCTGACCTAATACCTGATCTTTCCGTGTAAAGCGATGATTTAAGTGTTGGTTTACATCATCCAACAACGTAAGCGAACCTATTCTAATATCTCTATCAAAAAACATTTTTTTCCATTCTGCTATTGTGTATCTAAAACGGTGCGAGCTAGAAAGGATAATTTGATCTTCCTCTGCAATGAATATAGTATTGAATGTTTCAACAGCTGTACTACTGAATATATAAAAGCCATCGGTTGCCTGCTCTACCGACCTATGTGGATTGGCGTGTACCATGACACCGTCTATATCTAAAAAGAAAATCATACTACACGAATCTAATAATTAATTTGGCACTTCCACTCCACCGGTTTGCGATTTAATAATAAAAAAATATTAACCTTAGATGGATAGTCCAGCCTAATTTTGTAAATTCAACGTATAAGCCATAGTATGAAACAGTTCATAAAACTATTCCACATTTCTGCCCTTACTATCCTCGTTACTGGGTGCAAGGATCCATCTCCCACAAAGACAATGGATTTTGGTCTATTTACGATTGAAGTTCCTTATAAATGGCAGCAGGTCAAACAAGATGGAATCGACAGTTATGTCGGTGCAATTGCTGTAGACAACACGGATACACTTTACTTCGATCTGGGTATGTATTCAAATACGTTGACAGAACATAATATAGAAATCATTACGAGACAAATGATGGAGGAAAGCGCAACAGACTCTTCTGACTATATTATTGTAAAAGATATGCCGATACTGGATTTAGATCTCGATGCCGATCTGTACAGAAAACAGAATGTATCCTGGGATACCATTGATAACAGAAGAGCCAAAATTGTATTTCCGAGAATGTCCGGAAAAGGAATGACCGGAGTGTACATCGGCAGTCTATGGGGAAATGCTTCGAAAGTCCGATTTAATCTTTGTGGTGTAGATCTAAAAACGCGAACAGAACAGGATCTTCTTAAAGCGATAAAAACATTGAGATTCCATAAACGTAATATTGGTAATGAAGAGAATTAACGCTCCCCTATTTGTACATCTCTGTTTTATGATACTGACCTTTTATGCGGCATTAACAGAAGGTGATTGGCTGAGGTATTTTACGAAGAATTTAAATTTTAACCTGATTATCTTTGGATTGCAAGTTGCAGGACTTATTTATGCAGGATATCTACAGGCGCAAAGAAATAGAAAGATTTTCTCCATATTCTGGCCAGCATTGATTGGATTGATCATACTTATATCGTGTGTACTCATCACGGGAAATTATCAGTTTAATACCAATATAAATATCACGATTTTATGGCTGATTCCTGAGGCTTATTACATAGCATATGATGTTTTAATAGCTTATCTCATCAAGGGAATCCCGCTCCCATTGAATATAAATTGGCAATTTCCAGCGAAATGCAGCTATGTTATTCTCTCAGCCATATTTCCCTTGATCGGATATACTGTATTTAAATTGAAAAGAGTAGGATCAACATGTAAATAGGAATCTATGGAAGATAATTGGAGTAAATATGGTCTTACACATATCGCTTATGATGAATCTTGTATTCCATTAATCGATCAATTAAGGAGGCATCATACTGGCGGGATTACTTGTGAGCTTTTAGATGGTTCGCGCTAAATTTATCCTCCAATCCAAAAAGTCTAAATATATATTAGATGCAAAATGATACTTTTATAACGATAAAACTCACTGCAAATGACTGACCAGATCGAAAAATTTTTTAATGCATATTTGACTAAAGGAGCACGTTCCGTTTACACGGAAGATATTCCAAAAGAGATGATGGCGTCCGAGGTCGACGAAGATGAATGGTATGAGTGGAAACTTATTCCAGGAACATTTACTCCTGAGGATTACAAAAGAGTGGCGACGCAATTTGGTGTTACGTTACCTGAAAGCTTTATTGAATGGCATAAGCGCTATTTCTTTGCCGACTGTGATTGTTCAATCGTCAGACTCCCCCACTCCTTGCCTTCCCAACCGCTTGCGGAAATAATAACTAATCTTGACTGGTACATACCTGAACAGCTCATCCCACTTGGCCTGATCCCGTTTGCGAGTGAAGGTAATGATACGGGACCACTGGTATTTGATACGAGAGGCTCCGTAGAAACAAATGATTATCCGATCAGAGTCTACGACCATGAATATGATGGTGAACTCGACGGATTGAGCGAAATTATCTTTTCATCATTCGACAAGATGTTGGCATGCTTAACCCATTTTCTAAACGAAACTAATACAAGAAAACATTTTGAAGTAATCCCTGACTTTTATGCTATCGACCCAGACGGCGCGGGAGCTGCTGGTCGACCATATTGGGAAAGCTGGATAGTAATGGGCAGGGCGAACTTCGAGGAATTTGGATATTAAAGTCTGATTCCAATAAATGAAATCGTAGCATATTATGAAGGAAACTCTTTTAGTATTGGATTTGGATGAGACATTGTTGTACGCCACAAAAGATAGGTTGATACAGCAGGAAGACTTTGTTGTTGGTCAGTATTATGTATATGTCCGTCCAAATTTAGACTATTTTTTATCAGAGATGGCTGGGGATTTTAAACTGGCCATTTGGAGCTCAGCGGATGATACTTATGTGAATGAGCTCGTGGAAAAAATAAAACCAGCTGCCGTCAATTTTGAGTTTGTCTGGGGACGATCTCGCACGACAAAAAAACGGATGAGTGTGACTGATGAATACTATTACGTAAAAAGGTTATCCAAAGTAAAACGCAACGGCTTCTTATTGGAAAGAACGCTTATAATAGATGACACCGCTGAAAAATCAATATTGAACTATGGCAATGCAATCCAAATAGCCGAATTTACAGGGAACGATAACGATGATGAGTTACTCCTATTGGCTTCCTATTTAAAGAAGTTTAGAAATGTTGAAAATGTCCGAAAAATCGACAAAAGATATTGGAGGAATCAAGATATGTCCAGATAATAACCTTTATTAAACTCGCAAATTTTAATTGTGCTCAATGTTTCATTTTGTAAGAAATTTTCAATATTATTTGCCTTTAAATGATCCCTTTTGACAAGTTTAAATTTAATTGTGCCATAGTATGGTTGCTAATTTTACTCCTGTTAATATTATTACAAAAGAAATGAAAATTTATAACTTTAAGTTTAATACAGATTATCATCAGTTTTACATTGAAGATGGCAATGATGAAAGCAAAGGAAATGCCGCATCAAATGAGTTTTGGAATGAGAATGCTTTTAATGCGAGACTTGCACTAACAAACAGAGTTATTGGTGTGGGTGTGGAAAGTTTTGGCAATGATATCAAAGGTGATATAGCAATACTAGAAAAGCCTAGGAATGATACAGATTACGAGAAATACGATCATATAGTAGAAGGAGGAATTGATCTTCAATCTGGTGAGCTCCAGGTATTAGACTGTCCATATCACAAAATACAGTTATCCATAAAGGTAATTCCAGGGAGATATAGAGTCCGAGTTTATTCTTCTAATTTGGGCAGTGTAAAGGATCCTGGGGTTGCTAACGACTCAGATAATGATTATTACCATATCGAAATTTGGAAAGATGAAGAAATGGAGCGAAAAGTTTTAAAACAGTACACAAGATCCTTTCAATAAATAAACAGATTTTTTTAGCATAAAATATATTGCGGCTGTCCCACATGCGGTTTAGGGCTAAGGTATAAATTGGCAAAGATGGATACTTACGTGAAACCACAACTGATTTAATCAATAATCCCAATTAAGGGCACAAAAGCCACGCAATTCGGCACGGAGATAATTTTTGATAAGATAGCTGTAGGAAATCTTGTGAGGACTTGTATAGCTGTCCTTAGCGTAACTTTTTATATATTAGTTTCACAAAAACAGTTGTTACCTGCAATGCAGAGAAAAACCATTCTATGACAAAAATAACAAATATTAATCAAGGCGAAATAGAATTAGTTCCGTTATGCAAGACAGAAGACAGAAAACCTTTAAGATAGCTGCAATTATAAAACCTTAGAGTTTTTCGACCTCTTCGACTGAAAGTCCTGTGCCCTTAGCGATATCAGCTATTGGTAATCCCATTTCCTTAAATGCTTTAGCAGTCTCAAGCGCTTTTTTGCGCTCCCCTTCTGCCAGACCTTTAGCTTTACCTTCTGCCAGACCTTTAGCTTTACCTTCCGCCAGACCTTTAGCTTTACCTTCCGCCAAACCTTTAGCGTGACCTAAAGCTTCTCCGGATTTCATGGCCGAATTGAATACGCTCTCCGCATCGCGCTTATGTTTTAAACTTGCTTCGTATGACATGAGTTCCTCCTCCGTTAATTTACCTATCTCTCCTATCTCAAAGATAAGACCAAATATTCTTTTATCCAAAAATGATGGCAATCTATCCATAGTACTCAAGTGCTTAAGTAAGTACAACCACTGATCCATAACTGTCTTTAGTTCTTCCGGCTGTTTATTAAATAATGGAAGCGAAATCATCTTATACCCCAATTTATCATAAAATATTTCTTTGGTCAATTTGTCACACAGCGCCACATCATAGAAATAAGGGCGCTCTGTGACACGGGATATACCAGAACTTCCGTTTCTATCCATGTCAAACTCCAAAATACCAATAAAGTAAACCTCCGGTAGGTAATAATCGCTACCCTTCTTGCCTCGCGCTAATTGTTTATTGATGAGACGTGAGGTATAATACACCGCGCGGTCCTTAAAAAATTCTTGAAAGAGCTGCTGCATCTCAATGATAAAAACCTCACCATCACTGCCGATACAATGTAAATCAAATACAACACGACGCATTTCCTCATAGTCGCCATCTTGTTCTACAGGCTTATATCTTAGATCCGAAATTATCTTCTCTCCATGAAATAGACTATTGAGAAACTCAATTAGTAAGATTTTGTTGTCTTCTCTACCAAAGTAAAATTTCCAACCGAAATCGGTACGCGGATCTACATACTTACCCAAATGTTTTTTTGATTTAGCCATAATATTTATTAATTGGTTATCAAACAAATATACAATAATAAATTTAAAAATACTAACATAATTAGCAAAAACACGAACCGGAAAGTAATTTATATTGATAATCAATCGCACGAGCTGAAAAGTTACAGACAGACTAGTCTTTATCAAATTTTATGAGTTACTTAGTATGTCTTAAATTAGGACCATAGCCTAGTAAATAATATCGATTATGTATAAATTACTTTTAATCACTTTCTTACCCCTTGTTGTCTTATAGCAGCTCCGCGCATTATCCTATAACGCTGCAGATAAAATACAAAACGCGTATTCTTATGCGTATATAGGATTATAAGATCACAGCACTAAAAATGCAAGGCCATAGCCAAAATGCATTGCCGCAGGTTACCGGGTGTGATAAAACCCCTACCTCCATAATAATAACGGGTATTAAATAAATTTTCGGCGGTCAATTTACATTGAAATTGCTTGAAAACATAACCTATATTACCATTACAAAGTGTATAAGCGTCGGTATAAAAACTTCCAGCATTTGTACTGTTAATAATCAGATCCTGACCAACATAATTCCCTCCTAATCCGGCACTCCACTTACTGTCTTTATTTGCCGGTAGTTCATAGCTAGCATACCAGGTGAAAGACCATTTTGGACCAGCATTTACAGGCCTTAATCCCTGAACGGCAGCATCAGCAACCGTTAACTTACTAGCATTGTAAGCTCCCCCCGCATGGATAAAAAAATTGGCCAAGGGTTCGGACTGTATATCGAGTTCTACACCACGACTATACTGTTTTCCTCCTTGAATATATTTCGTGGCATCCGCTGGATCTGTAATCACCGAATTGCGTACCCTAATATCATAGTAGCTCAGAGTAAGATCAAGTGCATTGTTAGGAACCGCTATTTTGACACCGGACTCGAACTGGTTTCCGTATTGGGGTTTAAAATTATATAGAATGCCGTTGGCACTTGTAGGTGCGAGATTTTGAAATCCGCTCATATAATTTCCAAAAACTGTTATAATTTTTGGAATAACCTGATAAGTCAGACCTATTTTAGGCGTGATGGACGACTGTTTATAATCGGCTGTGGTAACGGCAGTCAACAGATCTTTTGTGCCAAAATTGATCAATCTATCGTACCTGGCGCTAAGCATCAGCGTCAATGCATCGGTGGGTTTGATGACATCTGAAATGTAGGCCGAGTAGCTGTTTTGAGGAGCGACCGAACTATTGGGCTGCTTGGAAAGTACGATACCACGGATCAGGTCTGCATGAAATAAATTTGCTGTAGCCGAAGGATCAGCAATCGATACCGTATCCACATAACCTGCATTTTTATAATTTGCGGCATAGCTATAGCGCTGGTAATCTAGACCGATCAGTAATTTATTGTCCCAGTCCCCTATCTTAAAATTGCCAATAAAGTTCTGTTGAACCTGATAGTTACTGATATCCTCGGATTCATAGTGTAATATCTTCCTTGCTACCGCAGTATTATTGTCGAGCAGCAGGTTTGTCTGATAATCGCCATTTGATGTACTGTTTGTACTGGCGAGGTTTGTTTCAGACTGCCAAGCCGGAGAAATGGCATAACTTATCTTTCCATAAAAATTAAGTGACGATGTTCGCCATAGCAAGCTGTTATTCGTATAAGAACTGAAGTAGTCCAAATGGAGATCTTTAGAACGCTGTACGTTTGTTGCAATGCCGCCGATTAGTGGATTGCTAGGTGTAAACAAAGGATTATTGGTAGTATTTCTGCGCAAGAATTCCGCCTCCATTCTAATCTTAAGGTCAGGACTCAACTGGTAGCTAAAACTTGGTGCCAGAAAAAGGCTTTTGTTCAATCCCTGACCCTGGAAACTCTTTCTGGAGGTATATGTACCAAACATTCTGAACAGGGATTTGTGTGCTGAATCAAGTGCTGTATTTATTTCAACACTGCCGCGATGCAGGGCATTGTTGCCCGCTGCGAGCGAAATAGTTGTAAATGTACTATCCACGGGAATATAGGTGAGTACATTAATCAATCCCCCGAAAGCCATATTTGTACCACCAAACAGGGTACCACTGGGTCCTTTGATTACATCCAGCTGCTGTATATTGCTATTTTCATCGCTATAGTGTAGGTAAGCATTGAGACCATTTCTAAAATTGCTTCTGGTCCGAAATCCACGAATAGTAAAATAAGGTGCAACCCCGGCCCAGCTAGGGGTAACCCCAGCTGCATTTGCCAACATAGCCGTCTGGGTATAATAGTTTCTATTTTTAGTTAGGTTGATACCGACACTTGTTGTGACCTGTGGATTCTCGTAATCAGGTATGTTTATCCGTGCAGACTGATAGCTAGACCTATCTTTCCTAAACTGGGATTTTATAAAAACAGAATCAAGCTGTTTTGGCAGTAGCGTATCAGCATGGGGCGACTGTGCATGGGCGCTAAAAATTGGAAATAGAAGCGTAAAAATTAAAAATGACTTTAAGTATAGCGTTTTCAAGGGTATAATAAATTAAATTTGACCAATATATACCCACAACAGATCTGTTGCCTGTAAGCAAATAGCTCGAGCCATCCTGGTACAGACAACAATCTGATTTTGCGGGTTTGCATAGCTGGGCTTATTTCGCAGCGCTGTTACGCTCTCTCAAATATTCCAAAATAGCTCTGGCTTCCTCCTGCTGCAGTCCTAAGCTAATCATAGGAGAGCTGAAACCTTTGCTCAGCGCTATTGCATCGGCGTCTTTTTCGAGCATAGTAGCGGGATCCAGCATCATATTCATGATCCACTCTGGCGTACGCCGCTTTACAACACCATCCAACGAAGGCCCTACCAAGGTACGTTCGAAATCGTGGCACATGGCACATTTAGACACAAAGAGCTCCAGGCCTTTATTAGCTAGCTGTGCGTCGAATGGTTTGTGTTCGATCGCGCTAACAGGCCCCACTCCTTTGGATCCATCTGATTTAAAATCCAACATGGCTGCTTCTGTTGAAGCTGCCGGTTGGTTTGCTGTTGTACTACTGTTGCTTTCTTTCTTCTTGTCTTCATTTCCACCGCAGGCGATTATCCCGATGATACCGAGACAGCAAAGGATTACGTTGATTCGTTTGTTCATTTTTCTTTATGTTATAGTGATTAAAAACTTTATGAAATATCGGACAGCCAGCAGCCGTCCAATTTTTTTACTTAATAATGTAGACCTGGTATTTGATATCATCCTGATTTGCTTTCTTGCCGTCTTTCCACAGCTCAACGATAATTTCCCATTTGCCAGCCATGGAGAAATTTACTTCTCCTTCATAGTAACCCTGTCCAATGGCTTCCGCATCCTTATTACCCGATGAGCCATGTCCCATAGCTGGCATATTTGTTTTCAGTTTGATGAGGTATCCATCCAACGGTGGAAAATCATGGTGCTCCATCCTACTCATCAGAAATTTGATAGGATGCTTTCCTTGCTTTAGGGTATCCGGCAGCAGATTGGATATAAACACGCGGCTATCATCCCGTGTACCGGAACTCATCGTCCGCATTGTCTTTGCAGCAGATACGGGAAGTTTTAGGGCTATGGTATCCTTTTTCCCTTTCGTTTCAAGGGTTGTATACAAATGCCAACCCGGTCCCATATCCGGTATATCGGCCATGATAAACACCATTGACCCTCGGTACCAGCCCTCGCCTAGGGCAACAGGATGTTCAAAAGGTCCTCCATGCTTCATCAGTCCCATATCCATCTGTGGGTAAAAGTCAAGTGATGAACTATTGAAGGGTTTACCATCTTTGTCCTTTACCTGTAAATAAACCGTATGGTATTTATTGTCAAGTTTAGCGTCGGCATAGACCTTAAATGTCAAGCCATTGTACACGGTATCTGCGATAGCAATTAGGTTGGATTCGTCTGGAATAGCAGGTGTCGCAGCATCATGGGCACCAACATGTTTTTTCTGGGAATTCTGTTGAGTACAGGCAATAGCAGATAGGACAACCGAAAATGCTACGATAAATTTGAAAACTTGTTTTGATAAATTCATTGAATTGTTTTTTGCTATCCTTTATTCAGCAAAAGCTGGATATCGGCTATGATTTTTGGAATTGAATCTGTTTTTGTCCCATCATATACGGCTCTGATCCTATAAGCCGTATCGACAAGTGTAAAAGCACCGCTATGGTCGAATCCTCCCGGAGCATTCGGGTCTTCCTGTGCAAACGAGAAATAACCGTCAGCACCAGCGAGCTTATACAGCTCGGTTTTCGGACCGTTGAGGAAAAGCCAATTGGATGGTGCTCCCAGTTCTGCTGCATACCGCTTCAACACATGGGGTCTGTCGTATTTGGGGTCGACTGTGTGTGATACGATCACGATTCTAGGGTCGTCCGCAAAATGCTTTGCTACTTTAAGTAGATTGCGAGAGGTGATCGGGCAGATCGTAGGACAACGTGTGAAAAAGAAATCAGCTAGGTAGATTTTTCCTTTCAATGTCTTTTTGGACACCATGCTACTGTCCTGATCCAACAGTGTAAAATCAGGTATTGTATGGTATAAAGTATCGATGACCTTAACACCATCCTTATTCCTTTCCATGATATCCCGCTCACCCAAAATAGGCAGAGGACCTGAAGGAGATGATGGCGTACATGCAATAAATTGACATGCCAAAAATGAAAATAAGGTCACAACTATCCCTATACGGGAATATGTGCTCATGAGATTTTGATTTAATTATTATTAACAATTGCAATTGAAAAGGCCACCTCGTCGAATAGCTTATCAATTGCTAACACGTATAAGAATAATTTAAACCAATGGTGGATGGAAAATTGTAAAGGTGGGATTGTAGGAATAATCTTGTTTGTACGCTGGGTAAGACAAACTAATATTATCTTCATTGTTTAAGGAAGACATATCAAAAGAAAAATTGTGGGAGTTGTCGATAAAGACTACGTCAATAATACGGGATTCAAGATTTTTTTGTTCTTTTTCCTCATGTTCGCGCATTTTCTTCATCAATACACACTGCCCACGGCAGGACAGTGCTTTTTCATTAAAGCGATTCACACATTCATTGCGTGCGATATAATCCCTGTTCAATGCAAATACAGACCATAGCCAAACATTTGAGAAACTCTGTAAGAGCATCAATGGCAGTAAAATCCATATGAATTGTTTCGCTTTCATGCTTAATTAATCCGCCAAATATAAAAACGGAAGATGGAATAAACAACCTTATCGAAAAAAGAATTGAAAATTATTAAAAAACGTTATTAAACTATCTATATCTCAGCTTGGGCCAATGGTAACCGGAATGATAAAAGCCGACTTCTACAACATGATAAGATAAACCCAAGGATGTTTCTCAGGTAATTAAGGGAAAAATTTCTATACAAAAATGCTTTATCTTTACCATTGCTAATTCAGATTCTTAAATTACATCACAGAATGAAAAAAATACATGTATGGTTCGGAAAGTTTAAAACGGAGAAAGAATTAAAAAAATATCTGGATCAAAATGGTTTACCAACCGTCCAATCAGTGGCAGAAAATCTTAATGTTACGCCACGCTATCTGAGCGATCTGCTGCGCAACCTAATCGGATTGAATACCCAGCAGTTCATCCACGAAAAAGTAATAACGAAGGCGAAAGAATACTTAACAAAGGATGAACTGACCATCGCTGAAATCGCATATCATCTAGGATTTGAACATCCGCAATCTTTCAATAAACTCTTTAAAAGTAAAACTTCGTTGTCCCCTTCTGACTATAAAAAAAGCTTATTGAATTAACAGGAAGACTGGAAATTAAATTCTGAAAGGAATGTATTGGAAAAACCATAACAGAAAGGGGTAAGATGTTCGTCAAAATGGCAACGAACTCTTCCATTTTGACGAACTTTACCTTCGCACCTTAGTCGATCTTTGTACCAACATAAATTAATAAACAATGAGTTATTGCGACTACATACCTATGATGAAGGAACCCAACCGCAGGCTTCATCAGAATTATCATGACAATCATTACGGATTTCCCATTCATGATGACAATGAGCTTTTTGGTCGCTTGATTATGGAAATAAATCAAGCGGGGTTGAGTTGGGAAACTATCCTTAAAAAAGAGGAAAATTTCCGTAAAGCCTACGATAATTTTGACGTCAAGAAAGTGGCTGCCTATGACGGGTATGATCGCGAAAGGTTGCTGAATGACGCGGGAATTATCCGTAACAAATTAAAAATTAATGCAGCAATTGAAAATGCGAAAACCTTTCTACTTCTGCAAAGGGAATATGGTAGTTTTGAAAAGTGGCTGGAGCACCATCACCCAAAAACCAAAGGAGAATGGGTAAAACTGTTCAAAAAAACATTCCGTTTTACCGGTGGGGAAATCGTCAATGAGTTCTTAATGAGTATTGGCTATCTACCCGGTGCTCACTCCCCCTCCTGCCCTGTGCATAGAACTATATTAGAGACAAATCCAATGTGGGCTAAACAACAGTAATGATATGAATATAAAGACATTTATCAAGAATTTAATTGCTGCGAGCAATGCATTCGATACTGAAAAATATCTTACCATTTATCTGCCGGACGCTGTTTTAGATGACTCTTCGGTAGGTAGAATATTTGAAGGGCATAAAGGAATTCAGCAGTATTTTGATTGCTACTTTATCGGATACAATACACATACGGAACAGGCAGAACTGAAAATAATTGATGAAGCAAATGCTCATTTAGCTGTACAGTTCACAGGAGATTTTTCCGAAGGTAAAATTGAGGGTACCTTTGATTTTAAATTTAAGGAAGGCAAAATAGCCTTTGTAAGGGCAGATTTAATTCATTTATAATAACAACAATAGTAAAGATATGAGTAAAGACAATTTTGATGAAATCATTCGTCGCAGCATGGAAATTAGAAAAAAATACCGTGAACTGGAATTGATGCACCATGGAAGTGAATGGACTGTGGAAGAAGATGCTCTGGCTTATTTAACGGACGCTGGGCTAGTAGGCAGAAACATTATGTCGCAACAACAACGTTGGCCGAAAGCAGGCTCTGAAGCGCAATTGGAACATAAACTTGGTGAAAACATTTGGTGGTTGATTGTCTTGGCGGAAAGATCTGGAATTGATATTCGGAAGGCCGTTGATCAATTTTTAATCAAAACAGAGGCTGCTTTAAAATGAGCAGGTTTCTTAACATGCCCACCTCTAGGTTTGAAAGGTAGATCTAGGGCTCCATTGCTGTGAATAGCGACCTCCGAAGAACTTTATATAACTAGCACCGATAACGTTAAAGATATCGGTGCTGATAATAACATCGACGAATATGTACAGATTACAGCGGGTATAGGACGTAAAAAGAAAACAAAGGTAACTTGATTTTTCGGGCACCCTTAAAATTCGGTCACTATCGTATTAAACCCGTATCCCAATTCAAAATCAGGGAGTCGTCACATTTCCCATCAATAAGATCAATGTCACCTCTGATAATAGCTGGAAAATTGTTATTTCTAGTATTGATGACTATGGGAAACATCGAAACGAGCCCCTCCGGAATTCAATGCCAGAAAATTCTCACAATACGTCGGTTGCCGAAACTGCTATCTTACAAGCTTCTTGAAATACGACCGCATTTTTTTAATTAAATTTCCACCAGTCGAAATAAAAAAGTTCTTTCTCACCCTTAAAAACAAAATATAAATCGTGGATTCCTTTTATAGTTTTCATTGCTGTATTAATAGTCTTATATACGTCACCCTCCCCTTTTCCTGTAACATTAACAACTCCCAGCATGATTAACAAGACCGCTTTTGACTAAGGCATCAGCAGCACGCTTGATTTTTTCAGCAGATACTTCATGTCCAAAACAATTCCAGCTGTTCCATCCCATGGTTGGAGTAAGTGCTATTTCATCTCCACATACAATTCGTAATTGCTTTGAAGCTTCACCTTTTCCATTACACGCTACTAATCGTACTTCATAGATACCTTTTTTTTCGATATTACCCCTAATAATTCCGGTAATTGAATCCAAAGTGAGTCCTTTAGGTAAATTCGACGCCGAAAAATGCATAGGCCTTATACCAGTAGCAGCTATCCTAAACAAGAATGGTGATCCCGGTCTGACACCATATACTGAAGCGTTATTGATACGTGGTGTTTCTTTTGGTTTTGGCGTAAGAATATAGGGAACTGAAGCTACTGGATCAAAAGTTTTGAAAATAGCCTTTTCATCTGCAATAAATTTTGCATCTACCCAATTGGCATGATCATAATATGGACCATTACCTCCGTCTGTTACAACTAATTCTAATTTTTGAACACCCTTCAGCTCGACGTCAATTTTTTTTGCAGCATCTTTTGATCGCATAATACCACTTGACCATAATTTTTTATTATCTCCATAAACAATAAATTCAACAGCGGCGTCTCGATCTCGGACAGCATCGTCTAATCCCACTAAAGCAACGAATTTTTTTGCTTTTCCATCGACCTGAATAAAAAGTGAACTTTCAGCATGTGTACCAAAGCCTCTTTTATAGACCTGACCAGCTATCGTTAATGGCTTTCGTGACCCACCGTTGCTACTTTCAGGTCCAAGTCGTCTAACCACACAATATGTTGAGCGTGGACAATTTGAGTCATAGACAACAATAATAAGATAAGTATTCCTTTTTTTATGCTGTATATCATATTTTGTATTTATTTGTTTAAGATTAAAAATATTACATATCCTATTAGTGCCTTTCGACTAAACGAACTTGGAATATCCGACCAGTGCTGTTATTTTCATTTGCCTTAAATTCAACACGAATTTTGGTTTTGCCTTTTGTCCATTCTTGCGGAATGGAATAAGTGATATCGAAAAATTTACTTTGTTCCCATTTTCTAGCCACATCTTCTGCAACCAATATTTTGTCATCTATCAGAATATCAAATTTCTTATTCCCAAACTCATATCCCCAATAGCGCACTAAAAGATCCAATGGTTGTTTCTTATTGGTTTGGAGATCAAAAGAAAAGCTGCCTCCTTCATTAGATTGACGCCATGACTCACCTTGATGCACACCTTTCGCCATATTTTCGCCTTTTAAGACATGGTCCACTTCAGGCTGCTGCTCTCCTAACTTGATCATATCCGCCGTACGCTCATCCAACCTAACTTTTTCCTTTTCCTTATGCTCCATTTCCTTTTGGAGATTATCAAATCTATCTTTTGTCACAGACAACCAATACATCATATACCGGCTATCATGAATTTGATAAAATGGTTGGAGCATCAAATTCTTTTCATTTCCCTTGGTAAGCGCTGCCGTCATCCTATAATGGAGAGGATCGCCATCTACAGGCGGGGTTTCGTTCAGCAATTTTATTATATCCTTTCGATCTCCCAAAAGGATTGGACTATCGAAAAGCGAAACCAACGGACCGTGTGCTATATGCCCCCAACGATGTTCATCGGCAACCAAGCCTTCCAAATTTTCAGTTCCTACTTTTGCCCCCATTAAAATTGGCCCACGAAATAACGCTACATAATCCGGGTTAAATGGAAGTTCTTCGATGTGAAATTTTAATTTGGTATCTAATTTAACGATGTCTCCTTTTTTCCATAGGCGATCAATAACAATATACTCGCCTGGTTTGATATTCTCTGCATAATTTAACCCGTCCACCTGTACCTTAAATTCGCCTTTCTGTACCCAAAGCGGATAACGTACAAGCACTTTGATTCGAGTGGGCAGATCAAGATCAATAGTTAGGGAGCCTTCGCCGGTTACGGGTAAATTGCCTTGCTGGGTTAACGTAATTTTCTTCTCTTTCCACTGAACTTCCGAAGGCACAAAAAGATTTACATAAAGGCTATCACTCTGATGACTATAAATCATTTCGCCATACTTGCCATGATTTTCCATTCCAGTCCCCACACAACACCACATTGCACTATTAACACTGGAGTACACTCTATAATGTGCGGGTCTAGCTGATGTAAAATAAACATAACCGCCATGCTCAGGATGCTGCGTTGAAAGAATGTGATTGTAAAGTGCTCTTTCATAAAAATCCATTAACCTGGCATCATGTCTCATCCTAAAAAGCCCTTCGGTCAACTTCAACATATTATTTGTATTACATGACTCAGGCCCTTCACGTTCTTCTAAGTAACTAAAGAAATCCTTTTGGGACGGAAAATGTTCGCGCCGACTATTTCCACCCAATGCAAGCGAACGATATCCAACAACAGTCTCCAAAAAAAATCGCGCCGCAGTAGCATAATCCATATCACCTGACACTTCGGCAACACGTTGATATCCCACAGCTTTAGGAACCTGTGTATTTGCATGCTTATTATCTAGATTATCCACTTTTTTACGCATACTGTCAAATATTTCCCGATGTGAGAATCTCTTTGCCGTCTTTAAATAACGATCGTCTTTTGTCATTTGGTAGGCGTCTGCATATACCTCGTTCATTCCACCAAATTCATTTCCTAACATTGTCTCCATCTGACTATCATCTAGCTTACTGATCAGCTGCGCACCCCAATCACATAGCTTTAAAAACATCTCCTTAGCTTGCTCATTCCCCCCATACAACCAGGCATCCCGCAGACCGGCATAGGTCTTGTGCAAATTATACCATGGTACCCAATAACGCCCTACAATATTCACGTTCCCTTTCCTAACTTCATTCCAGATATGTTTACCCTCGGGAACACCACCTAAGTAACCATTGCCTTGTTTATCCTGACATCTTTTCAATTCAGAAAGCATATATTCCATACGAATTTTCAATTGTATATTACCTGTGGCAGCATAATGAATGGCCAATGCTGAAAGGTAATGGCCACCTATGTGACCATCGAGATCAATCCAATTGTCAAAACTTGGAGCTTTTGGCGGCAGACCAGCCTCCTTTAGAAATGGAGCCAATAGCCTGTCGACATCATAATGGAGTAATGTGATTACATTTAGCTCCTGCGCATGTTTAAAAGGGCTTTCCAAAAGCTTAACATCTGCTAAAGCGAAGTTAGTTTTGTAAAGACGATCTTGCGCTGATGCTGTACCGCTAAAGAATAATAAATAAATCAAAAATTTAAAGGAAGCTCTCATATCTAATAAGGTTTAAAAATTTTGTTGAAATAATCCGCTTTTGACCTATGATTTTTGAAAAAACATCGCCGTTCAACAGATACTTTTTCGATCTGTCAACTAGTATCCGACTTTTTCTCCTATTCAAATGTATGTACGTATCTAATCTTGTGGCGAAGGATTCCCTACTTACAATTGGTTATTGATGACGCTATTTTTTATACTCAACGACCAGATCATTAAAAGCGGTTAATAAAGTCAGGTGCATGTTGAGATTCTTAGATCTCTCTTCAAAATTATCATACTTAGTCAAAAATGACTTCGTAAAATGTTACTTTTAATTTTCTATTTGTTTCAATTAATAGTGTTTTCAGATCCTAATACCAAAAACACCGCACTTCTAAAGATATACAAGCCGACAATGCGCATTAATCACAAAATCATCAATGTAAACAACTATCCTCAACGTGCACTCTTTTCCGCCTGATTTTTATGTATTACTTAACCTGCTATGGCGAGTTTGCATTCGGGGAATTCAGGTCAACACTTATATATGCGATATGCGCTCAAATCACAGTTAAGCTTTAGGTAATACACTATTCGCACTGAAAGAATCTCTTTCATCCGTAAGACCTGCTACAAATTTATTACAGTTAAAATAAAATTACTGCAGCATCTATATGATAGGGGCTTGAAGTCCACTTTGGCAATCCACATATATCTATGAATCATAGATATAAGATAAGTTAATATCAATCTTACTTATATAATAACACCGTTTAAAAATGCATAATTCAGCGCTATTATATACGAAGCAGAGTATTAAACAAGTGATTTGAACTCACATCTACATACAGTAGTTTGCCTCTGACATAAATGAGATCATAGCTCCCAACGCCATAAAGTAGAATGCCCAACTAAATTTATCCCCTGAATAACAATAAGTTAAAAAGGATGTAACAAAAAACAATGTTTATGAAACACGAGGGTATTTCAGTTTTAAAATGTTATTTCGACATTTATAATCATAAACGGGCTACAGCATTCGACAGAAGTCAAAGAAAAAGTCCTAAAACCAATTATAAATTCTATTAAAATTATGAAAAATCCAATTGCAGGAATAAAAATTCCTATGCTCCTATCCACTGGGCCATTCCGATATTTGGCAGCTGTTGATAATACTCAGCTAGATAGTGTACCGCAAATTTACTACCTTTTTTCTCCAAGTAAAAATTGATTTAGAAGCTCGATAGAAGACAACACTCTTTCTAGAAAGAAAAATCTGAACAACTAGCTAAACTGTTTAAATTATGAGAATTCAACTATTAATCATTCTCTTTCTATCTACTTGTGTTTATGCATTTGGGCAAAATACACAGATAGAGGGCTCCGTTAAAAACATATTAGGCGAGCCGTTAATCGGCGTCACAGTAGGGATAGAAAATTCCAGTATCGTGACCAAGACGAACAAAGATGGGTTTTATACCATAAAGGCGCCAAAAAATGCCACTCTGAGCTTTTCGAATGTAGGTTATAAGACCATCACTGTTGCGACTTCAAATCGTAAAACAATCGACATTATTCTACAAGATGACACGAGAAAAATTGACGAAGTCGTTGTTAACGTGGGTTATGGCACTATGAAAAAAAGTGACCTTACAGGGGCTGTTTCGTCAATTACAGCAGAGAGTATACAACAATCTGTACCCACTACGATAGATCAGGTCTTTCAGGGACGAATAGCAGGCCTTCAAATGTCATCCAACTCAGGTCTTCCTGGTGGGGGAAGCTCGATTCAGATTCGCGGCATAAACTCTATCAATAGTACAAATGAACCTATTTACGTTGTAGATGGAGTCATTATGAGTGGACAAACTGGTAATAATGACGTGAATGCACTGGCAGGAATCAATCCGAATGATATTGAAAGTATCGAGGTACTTAAAGATGCATCTGCTTCCGCAATTTATGGCGCCCAGGGTGCAAATGGTGTCATTATTATCACCATGAAAAAGGGGAAAAATGCTCGTCCAATTATAAATTTCAATACAAAATATGGTATCGAAGAACTTCCCAAAAAGATAAAAATGATGAACCTCAGGGAGTATGCCGAACACCACAACGCATTCTCCGATGTGCTCGGCTATGGGCATCGGACAGACTTTGCTCATCCCGAATACCTAGGCGAGGGAACAAATTGGCAAGATGAACTTTATAGGGTGGGCAAATTACAAACTTATGATATCGCTGTTAGAGGAGGGAACAAGATCTCCAATTATGCTGTCTCGGCTGGTTATCTCAATCAAGATGGGATGATCTATGGATCAGGTTTCAAACGATTCACTTTCCGGTTAAATCAGGAAACAGAGTTGTTTCCCTGGTTAAAGATGGGGGCTGTACTCAATGCGAATTACACCAAGCAGGCTACGGCAGTTTCAGCATGGAGTGTTGTCGGTAGCTCCCTCCTTCAAACGCCGTCCATCCCGGTTCGCAATGCCGATGGCACATTTGGAGGACCATCGTCAGAATACGATGCCAATAATCTGGGATTTTCAAACCCCTTGGCAATTGCGCAGCTCAATCAGCGTAATCGCACTCAATTCGGAGGACGAGGTAATTTCTATCTAGAGGTTAAACCCACGCAATGGATGAATTTCAGATCCGAGCTTACCGGCGAAGGCAATACAAATAACTATCAGCAATTTTTGCCGGCCTATGCTTTTGGCGCTTCGATAAAATCCAATGCCGAAACCAGGCATGAGAAATCCTTTAACACGTTCTGGTCGCTCAAAAATCTTGTAAATTTCAATAAAGATTTTGGACAAAAACACAAAACAACATTGATGCTCGGGCATGAAGTCATTACCACCAGATATGAATTCTTAATGGGTGAACGACAATATGGATCTAGCGAGCTCCCTGGGCTCGATGCCGGAGACGCTGAATATGATTCGAATGCGGGAAATTCCAATGAAACTAAAAGAGTTTCTTTTCTTGCGCGAGGTACCTATAATTATGATGACCGTTATCTCTTTACAGCAACATTTCGTCGCGATGGATCACACAACTTCGCAAGAGGTCATAGATGGGGAAATTTTCCCTCAGCAGCGATTGCATGGCGAGTATCCAAGGAGCAATTTTTCACCCCTTTGAAAACTACCATTGATGATTTAAAATTTAGAGTGAGCTATGGCGCAGTTGGAAATGCCAATGTAGACGCATTTGCCTATCAGGCCATTTTAGCTAATGCACTCACCAACAATTGGGGTGTCGGTTATTCGACTTCAAATATTCCAAACGAAAATATTACATGGGAGACAACAAAATCCTGGAACGTGGGATTTGACCTAAGTATTTTAAAACGACGTATCGAACTAGTTTTCGATGCATACAACAAAATCACAGATAATCTTCTTCTTCGGTTGTCGTTACCCTCATTTACTGGTACCCGCGGCAATACTCCGGGTTCAGCCGCTCCTCCTTATTATAACATTGGTGCTATAGAAAATAAAGGAATAGAGTTTTCCCTCAATACACATAACGTCAAAAAAACAGATTTCAATTGGCGAAGTGGACTTGTATTCACTCTTAATCGAAATAAGGTAACACGGATGAATACAAGTACTGCGACTATACAACAGATTGATTACTCCAACGGAACCAACATCATCACACAAACCATGCAAGGCCAACCTATTTCGCAGTTTTATGGGTACAAACAGATTGGGCGCATCAACACCGCCAGTGACTACTTGAAAGACAATGGTAACGGAACCAGCACTGTGATCACGGCTACCTTTAAAAATAGAATTGGTGATATCGTCAATAATGAAGGCCTGGCCACTTCAACCTATGTGGGCGATATCCTCTATGCAGATCTGAATCAGGACGGAATCATCAATGACGCTGATATGGCATTGATCGGAAGCCCACTACCCAAATTTACCTTTGGGCTTAACAACACCTTCAATTATAGAAACTTTGATCTAACTGTTTTTTTAAATGGTTCCTTCGGACATAAAATCTTCAATATTCTAAGGACTTCATTGGATAATCCCAGAACTTACAGTAACGTCCGAGAAGATGTTGCCAATTATGCTAAAATCGGCTATTACGACGGTAATGCAGAAAATACGAATGTTTGGAATGCTTACGTGCTACCGGGCTCAGATCCCGAACTGGGACGCATATCCGTCAGAGATGCCCAAAACAGTATATTTAGTGACCGCTTTGTAGAAAATGGCACTTTCCTTAGAATACAGAATATTGCACTTGGCTATAGGTTTCCGACAAAATTCCTTTCTAGGTATAATATCAATAACATACGTGTGTATTCCAATCTACAAAATGTATTCATCTTCACAAAGTATAAAGGATATACCCCGGAGGTAGGCTCCAGCTCGGGGCAAAGTATGCTTCGCTATGGCGTCGACGGTGGCTTTGTTCCTTCACCACGCACATATACATTAGGTTTAGATATCACTTTTTAACAATTTGATCATGAAAAAATCATTTTATTATATCTCATTAGCCTGCGCTGCTATATTAGGCTTTTCAAGCTGCGAAAAATACTTAGACGTAACATCCGAAACACAGAAACAGGCTACACAATCATTTAAAAACATCGCCGATCTCCGTGGAGCAACAGCTTTTCTTTACTGTCGGCCATGGTATACTACTAACACATCTGTACGGGAAATCACTGAAGCCAGGGCTGGTAATTTATATGTCGATGGTGTGACAGGTGAGTTGATAACAACAGCCCTATTTTCTGAAGTTGCCAACTACAATAATATAGCAAACTCTTGGGCATCTCTATATCTTGTGATTACCCAAGCCGACTATATCATCAATGATTATGTAAAAACAGCGATAGAAAATGGTGTAAACGAATCGGAAGCAAAAGCATGTGAAGCGGAAGCCCGCTTTATGCGTGCAGCGGCTTACTGGTACCTTGCAAACTTGTGGCATGATGTACCTATAATCGACGATCCTAGAAACCATACATTAAATCCACTTACACCTCCGCATCGATTTGAAGATGTTGTCCAGTATGCTATTAACGACCTGATATTTGCATCGGAATACCTCAAAGATTCTGACACAAAAGGGAGAGTAACCAAAGACAGTGCCCGTGGGATGTTAGCACGATTTTACCTTATGGCTGCAAATTATGCCATGGGCAACCATTTCTCAGCCGAATATATAAGCAGGAACAACGGCGGAAGCAACAGTGGATTGGCAGATCACTATTTCGAGCAAGTAAAAAAACTCTGTCAACAAGTGGTGGAAAGCGGGTATTATTCCATGTTGCCGGATTTCGAACAACTGTGGCGCACGCAAAACAATAATAATTCGGAAACATTATTTGGCATTCAATTTATACCCGGTATTACCGAATGGGGATATACTAGTCCATTGAATGATCTTGCCTACAACAGGGAGTTAACGGGCAACCTAAATGGAGGTGGGACGATATTCGTTTCTTATGATATGCTTAAGTCTTTTGTTGACGATGGCGCATTAGCCAGAATGCGAGGAAGTGTAGCAGTCCCCGGACAAAATTACAACTACATAGGAACTCACTTAAGCGCTGGAAGCTGGACGGTACCCAGTGGTAAAACAAAGGTCAATTTAAAGAAATTCGTGGTTGGTAGTAGTAAAGACACCGACGGTGCGGCCGTTCAGGGCAATACGGGCTTAGTATCACCGATGTTACGGATGACAGAAATCTATCTCATGTACGTCGAGGCTGTACTGGGTAAAAAACAGCAGACCAATGATGCCGTTGCGTTAGCTTATTTTAATAAAGTGAGGGAAAGAGCATTCAGCAAAAATATTCAGAATTACATACCGGCTACCATAATTACCCGAGATAAATTATTTTTAGAAAGAAGGCTCGAGTTTTTTTATGAGGCGATCTATTGGACTGATCTTAAAAGGAGATCTTTTTACGACATGGACTGGATCCTTGACTTCTTAAACAATAAGTTAAAAGATAGTGATGCGGAAACCCCATTTACGAACTATGCCTCCTGGGCATACACCTATGATCCTTTACTTTATCCCACAGGCAAAGGCTGGACAAACTCTCCTCGCGCCCAAAGTGGTTACAAACCCCAGGCGGTGGTACATAACGTTCCTGCAGGATCTTATGTGCATGCAGTAGGTGCAACATCTAATATTTGGTGTTTGCCCTATCCATCAGCAGATGTAACTACTGATCCTGAACTGACCTCAGCTCCAATAAATTATGACTTTAACTAATTTGATATGAGAAATTTGAGAATTACATTTATATTTATCTTAGCGCTGATATGTTATAGTTTTTTTTCATGCAAAAAAGATTCATCCAGCAGCAACATACAAGTGACTGGTGTCTGGTCACACAGCAGAAATACTGAAACCACCCAAATATCTTCTATTTTTTTCAATAATTGGATCCGTATTCACGGTAATGGGTTTACAGGGTTACAGCGCGTTTATTTTAACGGGACGCAGGTACCCTTTATTCCTATTTACGTGACCGAAACGGACATTATTATCAACGTACCCGAAAATATACCAACAGGTAGCGACGTGCCGGACCAAACACTTTTGAACACCATAAAAATAGTTACCACAACAGGGCAAACGAGTTTTAAGGGATTTACTTTTCGGGATCCAGATAAAATTCCATCGATCAGCGGAATATCCTATACCATGCCCTATGCAGGAGACCTTATTGAAATATATGGGAAAAATCTGAAAGAAACTAGTGCTATCACCTTTCCAGATTCGACAAAAGGAACCATAAAATCCGCCAATGACTCAATTTTACAAGTGATCGTTCCAGTAAATATCGATAGACAAAAATATGGCCGCATTACGATTGAGATCGATAATGAGCGCTATTCTTCAGCTCCCTACATGTTTTTCCAAAATGGAATATTTCTAAAAACTTTTACGGAGGAAGCTATGGTAACTGGGGGAAATAACGGGATCAAAATCTACTCGAATCCAGGGGATATTGCGGGACTGACTGGCCTTCAGCGAAATCCAGAATACGTGATTGCTATCCCTGCTACAAAAACAGATATACCCATAGCAACAAATAATGGTATAAGCGGCAATTTTTTTAAGTTTCACGCTTACAAAGCTTTCAACAAATTGATTGAAAACAATAGCGAGATAAAAGGAACAACCTCCATTGAAAATCTCGCCATACAATTTGAACTATACATGCCATCACCCTGGATATCAGGCGCTATCCCTTTCAAAATGAATAAAAACAGAAGTGGCGTGAACTATGCCTACCTCTATAATATTACAGCCTGGGAATGGAAAAAAATGATTTCCGGAGGTCTGGAATTAAATCCGTTTAAATTTGACAATGGTTGGAAAACGATCACAATCAAATTTAGCGACTTCCCAACACTGGCAATGAGTTCACTAAAAGACTACTCTGCATCACTGCAAACCAATGGCTTCGAATCGTTAGTGGGCTTTGCAAATTACGACCTCAACGAAGATGGGCATACGCCACAAGCCGTAAAGAATTTTCAGATGTACCTTGCAAACTTCAGGCTTGTTCCATTGACAAGCTTAGAATAAAAGATCCAATATATCATCCCTCCCTTATCAATCCTTTCCGCCCAGAATTAACTCTAATTCCTGGGCGGATTAATTTTGTCCCCATAACGATGCCCATTTCGTTAGCTAGCGTCCCATTTTTGGGGTCATCATCCACCCATCCATCATTCCAATCGTATTACATTAGCATTATCGTACAAATAATATCACCACATTGCAGTAATTTAAATTAGTAATCCTTACTGGTAGCAGCTAATCTATATGTTACATTTCCTTTGGCCTTTGTTACGGCATTATTCGACGATTTTTCGGGGCCGGTTTTATTGAATATGACCCCAGAACAAAAGTCTCGAAAAATTATAGCATGAATATTAGCAATTCGAGAAAAGGCACGTTAGCAAACGATTGGATTTCAACTATTTTATGCGATAAGGATGGTCTTATCTGGTTCGGGCATCATAAAGGTCTGAGCTGCTTTAATCCTGAAGACCAAAGCTTCTCCATGCGCTACACTGACATTATTCTCTAATGCTCCTGCTTGCATAAGTTTTTAATATCTTCAGGAGTTCAATTATAAGAAGTAGAGCAATGAGACAATTAATTACGGCTATAAAACAAAAGCACGAGAAAGATGGAATTGACATCTATCCTAGAGCAATTCTCTTTCTTTGATTTACTCCGATAAAAACCTTTCCAGATCTTCATCCTTTCCCAAACCGAACTTTTGCTTTAGGCGGTACTTAAACATCCGTACGCTTTGTGGTTCTACGTACAATGCATGTGCTATTTGCTTGGTGGTCATTTTAAGGTAAATATAGGTGCAATATTTTAAATCAAGAGGTGTCAATTTCTGAGTAGCTTTCTCTGTAAGACGATGGAAGAAATCGGGATGCAGTTCCTGTACCTGCAATTTGATATCTTCGAAATCAGACTGTACCAACATTTCTTCCTTCAGGAGTTTTGGTATATGGACAGCTTCGCCCCTTTTTATCTTATCCTGTATTTGCTTTAAAATTTCGTTCTTTCGGTCGATAATCAGAGAATTTGCCAACGCTTCTTTTTCCAGCTGCTGTTTGCGCAAATCCAACAATTCCTGTTCGGCTTTCAGACGTGCCTGTTCTTCTTTTTCCAACAAAAGTTGCATCTGAGCCTGTTGTTCTGCATCCTCTTTCTCTTTCGCTAATTTCTTTTCACGTTCAATCGAATACCGTAATTTAAAGTGGTAAGAGGTAAACATAAACACTAACCCAAGAAGCAAGGCAAATGCAATTACGCCATAAAGGTATTTTTGCTTTCGGCCAAAAGCCTCCCGTTCTTTTAACAGTTGAAGCTCTTGGTCTTTCTTGGACGTCTCGTATTGTACTTCCAGTTTTTGGGCGTTGAAAAGTTGTTGCTCGTTGAACGACTTTTTCAGTAATTCTTCTGCCCGTTGCTGATAAGCTAATTCCGCCTTCAGGTCACTTCTTTTACCGGCCAATTCCGCAAGGTCTTTGTTAACTGTATATTCCAACCTGAAATAATTACCATTGGCCTTCATAAGCTGGCTTAGTCCCAGCAAGAGGTATTGTTCGGCAAGCTGTACGTTCCCCTGCTTTTTGGCAAAACCACTTTTGATGCCAAATATATTCATCCATTTCTCAGGCGTCGCTTCATGCTTCTTTAATATTTCTTCGCCAAGACTTAGATATTCAGAGGCCTTCTGTTCACGAATTGACAATTCTTTTGTCGAAAAATCCAGATAGTAGTTGGCTAGATTGATATACGTAATCACAGAAGTATTGCCACTGACTCTTTCAGGGTGCTGCTGTAACAGTTTAAACGAATTGTCCAGATAATGAAAACTACTGTCGAGCAGACTTTGTTGCGTTTTTTTTCTGTAGCGCATCAGGTAGATACTTGAAATTCCGTTATTAACGTTTACCTGAAGGTTAACGTTACCGGATTTTAATGCGTAATACTGGGCTTCATGAATATAGCGTTCCATTTTTTGATCATCATCCCATTTGCTATAAGCACCGTACAGTAAATAATTAAGATGATATTTTGTAACGGGGTCTTCGTCGCTTTTTTCGATCAATTTCAGTCCATCCAGTGCATCTTTTACGACTAGATCAGGCAGGTTCATTACATTATTCAAAAAAGCTTTGGCACGAAATGCAACTGCCAGCGACGTCGGCTTTTTTGATTTTTTAGCATTTTCAAAGCTGAGGTCTGAAAGCCTTTTTGCCATTAGTAGGCTGTCTATAGATGCATATATACTGCTTTTGTACGCATACAGATAGGCAAGGTCGGCAGGTGAATTAATTGATTTGATACCTATATCCAACACCTTAATGGCCTCCGCCGATTGATTGTGCAACTGATATTGCTCTAACTTATCCAAAACTGCTTTTGTGCCGGGTTGGATATGTTGAGCTGTTGCATAGTTGTTTATAAAGAGAATAATCAAATAATATAGGATATGCTTTTTTTTCATACGATTTCTATCTAAAAACTGATGAATATATCTTTCCATCAGACGGGGAATTATAATTACCGAAAACCGGAGTGCAAAAATTACTAAAAATTTAGGAAACTACATTTGAAACTGGCAAGAAAACATTTTTTCAAATTAGCTAACTAACTGTAATTCAATCCCATTGAATTACATGTAGATACTTTGTATATAAACATTTGAATGATGTAGACGCTTTGTGAAGCTTATTAGACTCCTTATTCACCGATTTCTGATGATTTTTGTACAGAGCAAAACATACATAATATTATGAACCCAAAAGTAAAATCTATTCTAAGTTACCTCGGCATTTTGTGGTTGCCTTTGATCGGAAAATTGTTGGAATACAAATTTGATTTTATTGACCTATAATTTTTTATCCATGAAGAATTTATTGATATACTTTGCAGGTCTTGTATTGCTTTTTGCATCCTGTAAGGACGATGATGATAATCCCGGCCCGTCAAAAGATTATGAATGGCAAGATGGCCCCGGACACGTTCGGGTATATCTTTCAGGTGCACATACCTTTGTAATAACCGCAGATAATACTTTGTGGGGAAGAGGCCGGAGTTTTAACAACGATCCGCAAACCAATGATAAAGGCTACTATAAAATTGCTCAGGACGTATTGCGCGTTACTTCAGACGGCAATAGCCTCTTCTATCTAAAAACAGATAAATCGGTTTGGGGCACACTAAACTACCTTGGCAAGCCTATTCAAACGCAGTCGATTGAAAAAATAATTGACAATGCCCGATCGGTTCAGGCAGGTGTCCGTTATGTTACCATCGTAAAAGAAGATGATACAGTATGGGCTATGGGAATAAACACAAACGGACAATTTGGTGATGGAACATCAGATTATAATGCCCGCCGTCCTTTAGCGCAAATTGCCACCGACGTAAATGCGGTTGCTGCCGGTTACAACACACTGTATTTGCTTAAAACCGATAAGACTCTATGGTCTGCTGGTGGAAACAATTATGATAAATTAGGTTATGCTTCCAAATCCGACCAAAAAAAATTTAAGCAGTTTGCAAAAGACGTAATAATGGTCAAAGCACGATTTAATAATGTGTTCCTAATAAAGACAGACAGATCGGCTTGGTCTTTCGGTGCAAATGTAAGTGGTTCGCTTGGTTTGGGAAATCGGGAACAACCTGCACCCGGGCCGATTAAAGTTGCCGAGCAGGTGTTGAATGTCTTCCCGAATGGTATTACCTCTTTACTAATGAAAACAGATCATTCTCTATATGCTGCTGGAGGTTCAACGCCCTCTGCTCCTGTTCAATACCAACATCTCCTTGCTCCGGACAGCTTCACGTTATTTAATGAGCGAGTAAATACAGTGGCAAATGGCGAGCAGAGTATCCGTATAGCGATGATGCGCAATGGAACATGGTATGTTGCCGGAGAAAACGAAAAACGGGAAATCGCTCCAACAGACGAACCCTTTATTGCTTCATGGCAAGAGATGATATTACCCGATTAAAAAAATGCGTAATCTACTGATCATATTTTTCTGTTGCATTTTAGCATCCACATTGTTGGCGCAGGAAACTCCTACGCAACAACATTTTGTGATAAAGAAAGACCGGATCATTGATCATGAACATATCTTTAACTTAAGTGAGATGCAGCGGTTAGACAGCATTGTTACTCTGTGCTGGGATAAAGGAATCGCAGAAATCGCTATTGTGACCATTGACGATCGCCATACCGACAAAGAAAAATTTGACAGTTACGTATTCAATAATCTTACCGCTTATGCTCTTGGTGAGTATGGGAAGAGCAATGGCGTAGTGATTGCCATCTCCAAAAAACTACGCCGGATCCGTATAGAAAATGGATATGGCATAGAAAAGGTTTTGAGCAACACGGCTACAAAAAAAATCATTGATGAACAGTTTATCCCAAAATTCAAAGATGGAAAATATTTTGAAGGTACGCTAAACGGGCTGAACACAATTATCAGTCATGTACAAAAAGCAATGAAGGATGATGATTTTACCAATTCCTCGTCTATCTTTACGCCCTCTATCTTTAAAAAGATACGAGGTTTTGTGCTGGAAAACGGTGAGCCCCAAACATTCCGCAACCTGGATAGTGATAATCCTTCCTATAGCTTTACTTCGCTGGATGTGTTCTTAGGTCCGTCGAGAAAAAATTCCTTTGTACTGAAAGATTTTCGGGAAGAAGATTATTATGAAATGACAATCCGGGGTAATGACGACAGTCATTATCAATTTATTTATTTTGAAGAGCCTGCGCCCGAAAGCACATTTATACACAGGAAAATGCGGCCCCGGCAAGTCTACTGGTGGCATCCCGGCAATAAATTTATTTCATCGGATATATGGCCTTTGCTAGCGCAGATAGAAGATGAGATCTCCCAGCATTCATCGACACATGAAGTAATATCTTTTACGGAGTATCAATGGTTATTGAAACAGGAATTTCATCAGATGGAACGTCATTATGCGGATATTGAGAACAAGGATACCTTATCTTTTCAGGGAAATCATATTTCTATCAATGGTAAGAGAGCCGGTACATTCGAAATCGATCAGGCGGAAAGAATATTATCGCTGAAAATGACGGATGGAAAACAACCCGCATTCGCGATTTTTAAAATGCATGATCGTTACAACTACCGTTATCTCTTTAATAAAAAAGAAAGAAAATTATACCTGGTTCCATTGGACGAGATTGAAGGAAACGACCTTGTTTGCGTGGAAGGATGCACGTTGTTATTTGAAATTTTAGAACAATAAAAATACTGAAAATGGCAGAATACAGCTCGCTTTATATCAAGATCACTATTAGAAAAGAAAAACTCCAATACTTTTTTCAGGATAAACCAGTGCCACAAAACGTAGATGAAAATTGGTCGAAATGGTGGGATAGCCGGGAAATGTTTGGCAAACAAGCCTTATTGAACATTCCATATTATCATGTTCAAAGCAATCGTACCGTCTTTGACCAATTGCTCGATGGAAGAGATTTCGGCAGTGTCGAGCATTACGATAAAAATGACGAGATATGGACATTTACCGCTATTTTCTTTAGCGAGAATTATACGGAAATATTACCGATGCTGTCGCTGATGAAACAATTGGCAACTTATCAGGATAAAGCAAACACAGGCATTGCTTTTATCTATGATTTTTGCTGGGGCAGCGAAGAAGTGATGGCATATCTAGAGTTTACCGGACAGCAGGCGCTGCTTAAAAATTATAAGGTAACTGATGAAATAGAATCGAGCGTTTTGAAAGAAGCCAATCTCAAACTTGAAGATGCTGTGGAGAAATTCAATCAAGGGCTCAAAGATTAATGAATGAAAAACTTTAAAAAAGATGCAGGCAAAAATATTTACCTACAGCAAAGTTAATCAAAGGAAAATCGCGTTACTGTTTTTAGCATCGGGCATATTAGGTGCAGTGGTCTCCATGTATTTGTGTTTGTGGGCAGATTCCATTTTATTGGCAGTGTTGGTTTGCGGAATATTTTTGACTGTGCTTGGTATTGTAGCATTTTTAAAATTAATACTTGCTCCGAAAAAAGAAAATGAAGCGGCTATCATTATTGCAAGTGAAGGCATAACGGCACGTACAACACCCGTCGCAAAGGCTGCGGGGCTAATAGAATGGGAAGATGTGGAAAGCATAAAGCTTTATTCAAGGTTATTAGCTATGAAAATTAAAAATCCGAAAAAATATGCCGCCAGAATGACGATTTTTTTTGTGCGGGATACATTTCTGAAATCATGGCAAGGAACCATAAGGATTTCGTTTGTGGAGACAAATGCCACATATGAAGAATTGATAGATATATTGTCGAAGTATTGCGAGCAAAATAGCATTTCCCTAAATCAATAAATTTAATAAATACAGTTACTATGTTTTTTGTAATCAGCAGAATAGAACTTGCAGCCCACCGTAACGATAGCTTGCAAAATCCAAAGAATTCGGAAAATCAAATGATATTGGGTATTTACCGGCAGTTTACCCGTTCGGCACTTTTTTCAGTTTATTCGAAAAAAGCGTATGGAGAATTTTGGGATGAATCCACACAAAAGAAAATTGCCCGTCGTCTCTGGACATTCGAAATGAAATCTTTCGCCAACCAAAAAATTGCAGAAGCTCCGAAACCGCCATATATTTTCAAACTGACGATTATCGGTTGGATCTTTTGTCTGCTGATGCTCACCGCTATGGGAATGATTGTCTATCAGGAAATGAAACCACCCCTACCCAAAACCGCAGAAGCCGTGGCAATGGAAAAAACGCCAGCTGTTGGCGCTATCTATTTCGGGCACTATGAAATATATAAAGAAAAAGGAACTCCTGTTGGCGCGGAAATTGGCTTTGGTTGGTTTAAAATTACAAGAGTGGATGGAAGCAATTTTTACCTCGCCAAAAGCAAAGATATGAGCAAGACCTCCAAGCCAAAGGAACAACTGAGCAATGCCGATTTTGAAGCCACAGAATTGCCCGTAGTGAAGCTATCCGAACAAACCGGTTACAATATTCGATTCAAGTCGGCCGACGGATTGACGGAAATATATATCACAGATAAAAAATAGCATGACCACAAAGCGAATAATTGGTATTGTAGCCCTAGTGATTTTAGCAGTCTTAATAGGATTTATTTTTATTCTGTACGCTACGATAAAAACAAAATCCACCAGTCTCAACAAATTCGAACCATACAAGCAATGGATTGGTAAAACAGTTGTCCTGAATAAGGAAACGGTTTTGTTTAAAGAAAGTATTCCTATGATCGATAACAGCGATTATCCATATGTGTTGTTGGATAGCCTGCATCCTCGATGGCGGTATGTAGAAGAACAAAAGAAGATGGGGGATATAGAGGAAATCATCGGTTTCCCGGCTGGCACACAACTCAGATTTGATAAAGCAATCCAATACACCAACGGCGTATCAGGTTCATCCTATCCTACCATTTTCGGAACAATTATTTATAATGGAAAAGATTATAAAGTCGGTTACCAGTGGGGTGAGCGAGACATCACCAAGGCATTCGAGAAAATCGGAAAATCCTGGTTTTTTCATCAGGCGCCGTGGCAGACCTTGGCTGACAGAAATTTCTATACATTGCCAACAGCCAATTTTTGGTAATATCTTGAAAAGGCAAATAAATGGTTGATAATCCTCTAAATGAAAAAGTTTGTTACGCATGTTATGGGTTTCAACCTGCTGCAAGAAAGGCCTCATCTATAGGCATACTGGCTCAGATGTATTAGAGCTTTTCGACCTCTTCGACAGAAAGTCAAAAGTACCGCTCTATCAAAAAATGAGCTTGCAAAAAAGGGAGTTAAACTGTTAATTAGGGTGCAATGGGATTTGAACTGAAAAATGATAAAAAGGCCTTTAAAATAGGCTTTGATGAAAATGTTTTTGGTGATCATGGTTTTAAAGAAAATAATTTTAAAACGAATATTCCTTTTGGACAGGAACTCTGGTTGCTTTCTCAAATTCTAGTCTAAGTATTGACCTGCCAATACAAACCTGTATCCATTCGATTTTGAATTGTGATTAATCCGGTGGGCTAAAGCGATTGTTTCTTCTTTCGAAAACCATTGAGTTGCTTGTTTTGCAAGCAGAGTCTTTAAATAATCTTCAAGATTCAACATCACGATACATAAAACATGACTATGATAAAGAGCGAATTGTATACGCCCGTGATTATCTGGTTAAAAATATCGGTGCGCCCCCAACGTTAATAGAACTGGCGAGAATAGCCGGAATGAATGAATATAAACTAAAACGAGGCTTTAAGGAAATATTTAATCAAACTGCTTTTTCCTATTTATCGGATTTACTTCTGGATCTGGCAAAAAATGATCTATTGATGGGTAAAAAACAAGTCAATGAAATAGCGTTTGAATTGGGATACTGTTCCTTACAGCACTTCAGCAAGGCGTTCAAGAAAAAGTTCGGCATGGCACCAAGTAAAGTCAGACGTTAAAGTTAGGTATTGTTATTTCTTTTTATGTGTCCCTTTGGCATTTAAGATTCTTTGAAAATTGAAGTTTGTTTTCATAATTTTTTTTACCACAAAAGTTTAGTCTTGAGGGCTAAGGTAAAATTTGCCAAAAGTTTTTAAATAGTATTTCCAATTTCAACTCCAATAGTTGTTAAAATCAGTCCTTTTATATTAAAACGATTATTTCTGAATAGAACTTGGCTTTCAGCTTCAAAACGATTTAGATGTTTTAAAGCTGAAAGATAAAGACAAGGTCAACTTAACATAGTGGACCTGTTTCTGAAAGGCTTAGAACCTTTACCCAAGAAGCAAAAATAATTTTAGTTATTTAAAAGTTATGTTATATTTATTTGGAAGTAATACGATTGCATAAGCCCGCACAATACATGATAGAAGCAGAAAAATATCTTGAGGACTTTAAACAAGCTGTGGTGAACGTGTATCCTATTTCGGATAAGGCATTTGATTTGCTGGCAGAGATTACATACGTTCAACAGTTTAAGAAAAATGAGGTCTTACTAAGGGAAGGACGTATCGCCAATGACATTTTTTTTGTTTGTAAAGGCGCTTTAAACTCATATTTTATCGATGAAAAAGGAGCTGTCTGGAATAAATGGATTTATTTGGAGAGAGATTTTGCCAGCACCAGATTTTCGGCAATCATAAAAACACCCAACGAATTTACACTGCAAGCTATTGAAAACACTACAGTGATATGTATGCCTTACCATCAAACAAGAGAAGCTATTAATCAGAATGATGAATTAAAAAACCTATACATTGCTTATTTGGAGAAAAAATGGATAGTCATTAATGAAGAAAGAGAAATCTCGTTACTTACCGAAAGTGCCACTGCGAGGTATCTAAAATTGCTGCAAACGCATCCGGGAATTGACACCAGAATTCCACTACAGTATATTGCTTCGCACCTCAGCATTACCCCAACACAGCTCAGCAGGATACGTAAAGCACTAAACAGATAAAAATTCATTGTGCTCAAACTATATAAAGTGTGCCCCGAACAATCACACTTTAATTTTTTTATGGATAAAATAGTCCAGACAAGATGGAAGGCCAATAGTTCATTTTTGATCCTTTAATTATATATTTTAAGAAAATGAAGTGTATGTAGCTGTATTCCTGAAATGAATAAAAAAATCCTTGCACTCAACCTATGTAAAGGATATCCCCGAAACCATACTTTATTTTTGGTTGGAATTGAAATCCATGTAGAACTAATTCAAGAAGAAAAACGTACCAACTAAAAAACTAATATTAAATTATGCAAACAATCTCTAAAACACTAAAAATAGTTTTGACCACGCTGATTCTTTTCAATTGCTTACTGATGGCTTGTGTAGTCTACTTATTATTTAACAAAAAGCACAACTTAACTGCAGAAAGAATAGATATCAAGGACAGATCGGGGAAAAATCGTGTCGTTATCGCAAACACTGATAATATTCCACAACCCATTATCAAGGGTAAAACATATAAAAGGGCTTACTCTCCCGCTGGTCTTATTTTCTTTGATAAAAACGGAGATGAAAGAGGGGGCTTGGCAATTACGGATAATGAGGAGACTAATCTGAATGCGTTAGCATTTGATTATCAGAACGCCGATGCAGTCGGTATCTTGGCGCAGGATAATAAACACGACAATTATTTCAGAGCCGGGATATTGATTAACGATAAAGATCTATCTGGTAAGCCTGGACATAATATAAATCGTATCAACCTGCTAACCGAAAACGGGAATGCATCTCTAGTCATGAAAGATCATAATGAAATACCGAGAATTATTTTAAAGGTAGACAGTCTAGGCAATCCTTCTATTGAAATGTTTGACAATAACGGAAAAATGAAATGGAAACAATAAGCGATATATCGCTTATTGTTTCCGAAAATCTATATAAATCTTCACGGTTCAAACCTGAAAACGCAAACCGAAGAGGATCTTCTTAAAGCGATAAAGATATTGAGATTCTACAAAAATAATTTGGATAATGAAGAGAATTAACGCTCCCCTATTTGTACATCTCAATTTTATGGTTTTGACATTTTATGCACTATTAACAGACGGTGATTGGCTGAGGTATTTTACTAAGAATTTAGATTTTAACCTGATTATCTTTGGATTGCAAGCTGCAGCACTTATTTATGCAGGATACCTACCTAAGCGATATAAAATTGACTTGATCAGTTCCAATTTCTACAGAAATTTCCGCTAAAGAAACTAGCTCGCTAATCGAAAGCCAAATGTGTTTGACGAAATCCCCTTCTGTTTCAAAAAACAGGGTAAAGCTTATATTTATTTATCCAATAATTGATCAATCGAAGGTCTTTCAAAGTTTAATGTTTATGTAGTCAAATGAATTTTGTACGAAAAGACATGTTCTGTCCTTTATGATCTATGTGCCTAAGTATACGACATACTCATTCATAAATACAAAAATACAAATTATTGATGCTTAGAAAAACAATACAGACCTTTGAAATCTTCCAATAAAGGTGGACGAACCGAGTTCTACTAGAGGTAATATTTTCGGGTCTTTATAAAATTATATATATATTGGACTTGAAATAGAGACTATTCATACTTGAATACCATTCCTTGATTTTCTTGGAAAAACGATAATTTTAATTAATTACTTTTACTATGCTACATTTCATTAATTCCAGCAGGTACTATCCGGCATTCTTGCTAATATTACTATTCTCATTAAGGGGCTTAGGTGTAAGGGCGCAATTATTTGATCAGGACAGCCTGAAATTAATATCTCGGCAGTTTGCGTTTACAGAAGGGCCGGCAGTGGACAAGGAAGGGAATGTCTATTTTACTGACCAGCCCAATAACAAAATCTGGAAATACAATACAAAAGGTCATCTTTCTCTTTTTAAAGATTCAGCTGGCCGTGCCAATGGACTGTACTTTAACCACCGCGGTCAGCTACTTGCCTGCGCAGATGAAAAAAACGAAATTTGGTCAATAAGCAAAGATGGCAAAGTTACCGTCCTGCTGTCAGATGTAAATGGAAGGAAACTTAATGGTCCAAATGATCTTTGGGCAGATAAGAAAGGGGGGATTTACTTTACAGACCCTTACTACCAGCGTGACTACTGGACCAGAAAAAAACCAGAGATAGAAGGGCAGAAAGTTTATTACCTCCCTCCGGGAAAACGTAATAAACCAATTGTAGTGGCTGATGATGTAGCTAAGCCTAACGGCATTGTAGGGTCGCCCGATGGGAAATACCTATATGTAGCGGATAGGGTGCGAAATAAAACTTACAGGTATACCATTGAATCTAACGGTAAGCTCAGTGGACAGAAGGCGGTCATCGACCAAGGCTCTGATGGGATGACATTGGACAATCGTGGAAATGTTTACCTTACGGGGAAAGGTGTTTCTATCTATAGTCCGATAGGCGTATTGATAGGACATATTGAGGTAAAAGAACCATGGACATCGAATGTCTGTTTTGGTGGCAAAGATCGGACTGATTTATTTATCACAGCTTCAACAGCAATTTATTGCATCTCCATACGTGCAAAGGGTGTTGATTAATTGCCTGTCTTCAATAGTTGGCGTAAACGGCAATTTAGTAAGCTCTACTGATTATATGGACAGTTTCGCATTTGAATGCATCACAAGAGAGACAATGTCAGCATATTTAAAGTATATATTATGCTGAACCAATGCGCCATCCATTAGATCATCCGGCTTCTCTATCGGAACGCGAGCAACCTCTTTAAGATGTACTGGTGTCCCCACTGCAATAATCATAAATAGCTGGCTTATACCTTTCCCGAAATTTAGTCAATATCCACACTAAGTCCAATAATAGCATTAGCACGAATTGCCTGGGCACTTCGCTTGAGCGTTTCTGTGACGCGCTTGTACATTTCCTGCATCTTCTTCTCATAGTTGGACAGGTTGTAGTAACTCTCTTTTTTGAATTGAAACTGAATTTCTCCTCTACAACAGGACTTATTGAATTATTGCTTCTTGGAGTTCGGGAATGGCTGACCATACAATTTGGTTTTCATTTAAGATTCGTCATTTAAATCGTGTATTTTATTTTTTCGCAAGACCTCCCTATTTTAAATCATATCATTAATTTATTGAAAAACGATATATCCATCCTATTCACCCTATCATCTGCCTTTAAGAGCAAGAAATGAAATCCCTCGGCCTAAAACATAATTCAAAATTTATTGAAACCCTACGAATATCAAATAAGTAATGACAAAGAAGAATTAAAAGAAAACACAATCGTCAGAAATACTATCTTTATATTCTACAAAGTCACTAAAATTTTATGAAAGATAACAATGGATTTAAAGCTTACATGGATGAATGCAGAAAATATACTGCTGCAATCAAGTATGAAAATCTATTTTTCTGGGGCGGATGGGTCTGTGAAGAATTGCTGGCGATAAGCCAGGGCATCATCTCAAGACTTCTGGCTGAAAAGGAAATTTCGCTGATAAAGGATATCCTTTCCTACATCTGGTCCGTGGTCGACAGTAACGATAAGTTGTCCCCGGAAAAATCAAGAATTTATTTGAGGAACCTGAATGATATCAATGAGACCGACCTGGATCGGACGGATTATCAGGAAAATGCCTTATATGAATTGATCATATCAATTGACGCGATCATGAATTTCGCAGTTTCAAAGCGTCGCGGTTTCGAATACAACCTATCGATGGCAGTTTTGAACGCCATCGATTCCAAACTACAGGACGATGATCAGGATATTTTGACGGATGAAGGTTTTAATGAGCCCATTTTGCAAAGGGAAATTGAATCACAGACACTGATTCTTAGATTAATGGCTGAAAAAAAATTGGATAGTAATTCGAAAAAACTGTACAGATAGAGAAAAACGGATTATGAACAAATTATTTGTAACCTTTCAACGTGGTCATATAAAAAGAAAAGGAGTTCCTTTGCTGGATGACATTACCCTTTTCGACACTTACGATCCTTCCAAAAGGACCAAATTTTACACTGATTCACAATGGCGTACATTAGACTATAAAAACTTACCTTTTCCTCCAGAAGAAAAGGAATATAAGTTTCCTTCGGAATTGTATTTGGTGTTCAAGAAAAAACAGACTGATTTTCAATTCAATTACCTCGAATATGGTTCGGATGTAAAGATATTGTCGCTGGATTTCTTTCGGGAGCTCTCTAATAATGGATTGGATAAAGGTCAATATGAATATTCAACCTTGAAGTTGGTAAATAAGGAAGGTAATCAATTAACAGATAGAAAGTTTTTTGCCTTAAGATTCGGAAAGTTCGATGATGATAAGTTTGATCTCAATCAGAAAACAAGTGTCAGAAGTAAGGTGAACGGAACTACTAATTATATATACCCAGACTTGGCACTTATTACAGAATCTTTGGATAAACATGTTTTTGTCTTGAAGGAATTTGCTTACAGAGCCTCATTTGTGTTCGATGGTAAGGAGTTCGTGACAAACATTGTTGATAAATTTAAAGATATTGATATTTATAATACCAAAGACTTTCCGTTTATTTATGATAACCAATATGATTAACATTTGATTACACTAAAAAATAATTAGGCATAAATAAGAAAAGTATCCATAGTCTATGACAATTTTTTAAAATAAAAGATATCATGTATAAGTTGTTATTAACCATATTTTTGTTTGCCTGCTGTCTTGGGAGTAGTTCAGCACATTATAAAGTAGATACTCAAACCGAACTACAAATGACCTTTTCCTATGCTTATATTCGGGTGGAAGGAAAATTCCTGTCGAAAAAACTAAAGGTGAGAGTTGACTTAGGAGATTCGGATGAACAGATCGCAGAAGGTGAAAAGCTGTCCGAAATACTGACCAATAAAAAGTCGTATGCTGCCATATTGAACTATATGTCTAAAATTGGCTATGAATTAGTAAATACATTCGACTTAACGGATAACTATAATGGCTCGGGAGGAACTTCTGGAATTATTTACGTAATGAAGAAAGCTGAGGAGAATTAACGATCACTCTTGAAATGCACTTTAACAAACTTATTATTGCCGCAATTATAACTATCACAGCTGGGCTATATATAATTATTACAAGTACAAAAGAAAAATCTGACTATACAAAATCGGAAGGAACAATCGAATATTTGGCATTAGAATATGACCGACATCCATTTAATAATCATGCCAAGTACAGATATCTAAAAATAGATAACTACCCCTATGTATTTGAAATATACGAACCAAATAGTGTCGAAAGTGATTTGTAATACCAATCTACTTGGGATCTCAAATTATGATTTATTAATATAAAAAGCTCATTACTGATGAATATCAACAATCAAATATGATAAAGCACCCTTAAATTAATCAAAAATATGTAGTCCACCCGAAACCAATCCACTGTCCGAATACGAACAAAGAATGTCCGAATACGAACACCTATCCAGACAAAACATCATTAACCATATGAATACAAGCCACTTATACAATTGGCAACCTTATTGAAACGGTTTAACCGTTGGATGAAGCCTTCTTAAGACCTATCTGAAAATCATTAGGTCTTTCGATCTTATTTTTTGTTTATTGGCTGACGGAGTAAAAGCAAAAAAACATGATAAAAAACTACCTAAAAATCACGTTGCGAAATATGAACAGAAACAAGGGGTATACATTTTTGAATGTGGCCGGATTAGCCATTGGCATAGCGGCCTGCCTGATCATTTCTTTCTATATCCGGAATGAATTAAGTTACGATGACTATCATACCGATTCGGATCGGATTTACAGGGTTGCCGTGGATATACAGAGCAGTAAAACCAATCGGGTTTTTGCCACTACCTGCGGGCCGCTCGCTCCTGCGCTCAAAAAGGATTTTCCCCAAGCGGAAGCGGCTGTCCGATTATGGCGGCAGAATAATAAACTGATAAAATACGGCAAAAAAAATGCTTTCTACGAAGATAACTTCTTCCTGGTCGACCCCTCGATCTTTGATGTTTTTACGATTCCGCTAAGCAAGGGAACTATGGAAACCGCGTTAAACCGGCCAAACACGTTACTCATTGCTGAAGAAACGGCAAAAAAATACTTTGGGGAAGAAGATCCTATCGGAAAAACCGTGCTTGTCAATGATGAACCGTTTGAGGTTACGGGAGTGATGGAACATTTAGCCAATAACAGCCACCTAAAGTTTAACCTGATTACCTCGCTTGCAACCGTTGAAAAGGAAAGCTGGTTTAATGAGGACATCCAGAACTGGCATTCAACCATGTATTACACCTATATTAAGGTTGCCCCGAACACCAATATTTCCGATTTTGGAAAAGAAATTGAAACAGCCGCAAACCGTTATGTCGGAGATGTGATAAAAGGATGGGGAACTACTTATCGCTACTTTCTTCAACCCATAAAAAGCATTCACCTCCATTCGGATTTGAGTAATGAAGCAGAAACACCGGGAAACGCGGCGAATGTGTATATATTTATCGTGGTGGCCGTGCTGATCATACTGATCGCCTCGCTGAACTATATCAACCTTACAACAGCACAATCGTCCAACCGGGCGAAGGAAATCGGGGTCCGCAAGGCGGTGGGCGCGGCTAAAATCAGCATATTCAATCAGTTTTTGGGCGAATCCATACTACTTACTCTATTCGCGCTTGTTTCCGCCTTGTTACTTGTCCTAGCGATTAAACCCCTATTTGAACACCTGTCGGGTCAGGTTTATCACTTGGACCAGATTTTCACTTTTCAATTCACAGGGTTATTGCTGGGACTTACCTTGCTGGTTGGGATCGCCGCGGCCATCTATCCAGCATTGTTTTTATCGTCTTTTCGGCCGGTGACGGTACTGAAAGGCAAAATAGATATGGGGAATAAAGGCACCTTGCTGCGACAAATATTGGTGGTGTCTCAGTTCTCCATTTCAATCATCCTGATTGTGGGCACGCTTACCGTGTACAAACAATTGAACCATATGAAAAATCAGCGGCTTGGCTTTGACAAGGAGCAGACGCTGATTCTGCCCATACAGGGTGGTATATCGATTGCTGACCGGCTGGAACAGCTCAAGGATGAATTCGGCAGCCATTCTTCCGTGGTCAGCGTTGCCGCATCCTCCAGCATACCCGGAAAAGCCGTATCAAATTATAGCGCTTCCTTATTGGGCGAAGCGGATGACAAAAGCCAATCAATGTATTACCTGTTTGTGGATGCCGATTTTTTGAATACGTATGGAATTGAAATGATTGCTGGTCGGCCTTTCGATAGACGTATGCAAACTGATGCGGAGAATACATTTTTGATCAATGAGAAAGCTGTAAGTGCATTTGGCTGGGCGTCTCCCGGAGAGGCTATAGGCAAACGGCTGAGCACCGGTTTTCAGGCAACGGGAGAGATTATAGGCGTGTATAAAAATTTTAACTACCGCTCCCTGCAAGCGCCCATCGAGCCGCTAATCATGGCGGTCGTTCCCTGGCGGTTTAACCATATCAGCCTGAAACTGAATACTGCGGATCTGTCTTCAACGACGGCCTTCGTAGAAAAGAAATGGCATGAACTCTTCCCCCAAAGCCCTTATGAGTATGTTTTCCTAGATGAGGAGTTTAACCGTCAATATGCTACAGATGAAAAAATGGGGCGAACATTTTTGGTCTTTACTGGTATCGCTATTTTTATCTCCTGTCTTGGCTTATTTGGCTTGGCTACATTTGTTGCTAAGCAGCGCACCAAGGAAATCGGTATCCGTAAAGTGCTTGGTGCATCGGTTACGGGCATCGTACAGCTGCTGTCGAAAGATTTTATCAAATTAGTATTGCTTGCCTTGGTCATCGCCTCGCCTCTGGCCTGGTGGGCAATTAACCAGTGGCTACAAGGGTTTGCCTACCGCATCAACATAGAATGGTGGGTATTTGTAGTAGCGGGATTGGCAGCCGTGGTGATTGCACAATTAACAGTAAGCTTCCAAGCCATTAGGGCGGCAGTCGCCAATCCGGTCGACAGCCTACGGGATGAATAGTAGCGGAAATCCAAGATGGATCCCGCAATGGAAGCTCTACGATTGAATAGTTACATCTCAATAGGTTAGATGGTGGGTAAACTGCGTTATCCACCAAGTACTCATTAAAAGAATATAATGTGAATTCCATTTATAAAAAATCCGAACAGCACAACAGCAACTGAGGACGAGGAAGATGGGGGCGAATATGAATATTACTGCTTAACGACAAAACGCCTTTTAGCACCGCCTTTTAGAATTGTATCCAATGCGTGTGTTAATTCATCCATTGAGATTACCTGTACCATGTCTGATAGAAATTCAGGTTTGAAATCTTTTGCAAGTAAATTCCATATCTCTTCCTTAAATTGTAATGGTTGCTCCACCGAATCTATTCCGATCAGCTTGACGCCTCTTAAAATAAATGGATATATGCTTGTATTTAGATCTCCAGATGCCACATTTCCACAACAGGTTACTACTCCATTGTAATGCAATGATTTTATTATTCCGGATAGGATCTTCCCCCCTACACAGTCAATACCTGCCGCAAAATCGGTACTTGACATGGCACGCGCGTCATATTTTCCAATAAAATCTTCTCTTGATATGACTTCGGAAACGCCAAGAGTACGCTGAAAATAATCCATGCCCTTCCCGGATATAGCTACGACATTATACCCAATCTTTGACAAAATAGCCGCAGAAAGACTCCCTACTCCTCCGGTAGCACCACTTACTACAATTTTTCCGCTGTTGGGGGTAATCCCTGATTTAATCAAGTTATAAACAGAAATACCAGCCGTCAAACCTGCCGTACCAAATGACATGGTTTCCAATGGGGTTAGTCCCGCCGGTAATGGGATGATCCACTCGGCTGGAACACTAATATATTGGCCAAATCCTCCCCAGGTATTCATTCCCAGATCATATCCGGTTACAATCACATTATCTCCCTTATTGAATCGACTGGATCTAGAAGAAACTACCTTTCCTACTGCATCAATTCCTGGTATATGAGGAAATTTTCTCGTTACACCTTTATTTCCCGAAGCAGAGAGTGCATCTTTGTAATTTACGGATGAATACGCTACTTTAATCAGTATATCGTTTTCGATCATCTCATCGAAAGGGACATCTTCAACTTTGCTTTTGAAAATTCCTTCATCTTCTCTGACCATTAAGGCCCTGAATGTATTATACATAAAAATAATTTTGAGTAAATTTGAAAATTAAAACACTAAAAAGCAATAACTTACAAAATAATCACATACTGCACAAAAGTTTAGTTTATTGATTATCAAGGGATAAAATAATGTCAGAAATAGAAAAGATTGAAACAGTTTGCCCGTCGGATATTTTTCTGCAGGTCATAAAGGGGAAGTGTAAGACTACATTAATTATGCTTATAGGGAAAAATAGAAACCGTTTTACGGAGATGAAAAAGACACTGCCAACAATAAGTGAGCGAACAATTGCAAAACAGCTTAGGGAATTGGAGGCTGATGGTATTATTAGCCGAAAGGTTTTCAATGAGGTTCCTTTACGAGTTGAATATTATTTAACAGAATACGGCGAAAGCATTTATCCGATCGTCCGCGATATGCGTAGGTGGGGACATATGCATTTAAAGCATTTGGACAATTTGATTTAGTAAGCTTCAATCCAAAGCGACTAAGATTTATAATGCCTGTTTTACTAATCTCCTGTTCAATCTCATTTGGACCAATATTATTTCAGCAGAAGCTTTCGGTGAGGGATGTATAGTAACTATATATACTAAAACAGCTTAGACCAAAATGGATGCGTTACCAAAATAACACATTCTTAGACCGGACATTCGTGTCAAAGTATGTGTACTTACTACTTATGGGGAGTAGCAGTGTCGCGATCAAATTTATACTGGTCCTCATCTGGTCCTACTGTTATTATTGATTTCTATCAACTGTATTTGCTTAATGAGAAGGTTAACAGAGTCGAGCGACAATTTTTATTTTTTCGTGTAGTAATTCCAAATAGCTTTTGTTATGTCGGCGATAATTTCTTCAGTGACCTCTCGTTCTTCGGTGATGTCTTTTAAGTAAACAGAAAGAACGACGTGATTTCCATTTGGAAGTTTAAAAATGCCGACATCGTTCATCGCCGCTCTTAAATCATTCTCATTTCTATCTGAAATTCCAGTTCTGTGTGCTAATTCTGTTCCTTTAGGAAGCCCTGCTTTCATCCAAGTAAGGCCTCTAGAGCATTCAACCATGAGTTGATAAAGGTATTTTGTGGTGTTCTTTTTAAGAACTTGTCCTGCGTAAAATTTCTCTAATAAATCGGTGGACGCTAATGGCGTTGTTGTGTTGATATAAAGATTCTCCCAAGTTCTCATTTCTTGTTCATTGACTTTTATGGTAAAATCCTTTATCCCTTGTTTATTGATAAACTTTTGGACGGTTTCCGGACCTCCAGTCAAGTCTATAAGAATATCACACCCATTATTATCGCTGTGGGAAACTGTATATCGTAATAGTTGGTCCAAAGTTAAATCTATATTTCCATTCGGAAATTCGTCCCGAATTGGGCTCCAAGTATCTGCGTGCAGATCTTCTTTTTTAATGAAAAATTTCTGTGATAAAGAAAGTTTACCCTTATCAACTAAGTCCAAGGTCGCTAAAGCAATATGAAATTTAAAAACACTCATTAATGGTGCATTTAAATGTCCATTAATACTTAATGTGTCTTTGTCTTCAATTCCCTTCATTGAAATACCGACTGTTGCATTTTTTGTTGAAATGATTTGATGGAGTTCTTTGCGGAGGTTATTACTTTGTTGTGCAAAAGAGTGAACCGAAAACATGAAAATACAGAAAAATAATAAAAATTTGTCCATGAAAAAATCTATTTTTAAAAGGTTACTCTCTTTCACAATCTCTCTCCTCCTGTAAAAATAGTAAGCAATTTCGAAGTTTTCATTAATTGCAGGCAATAAATTGGTCCGTGTACGATAATCGCCGTGTAAATAATTCCAGTATTCCTAATAGTTGGCCAAACTAATTTACCTCGTTTTAAATGGAATTTTTACCCGATCAATTTGTTGACCAGTGATCTTGATTAACATGGGCCGTCCGGATTCGAAAACCAATGACCATTCAATTCAGGAACAGATGAACCATACAGACAAGTAAATTGAGCCGTAGAAGAAAGCAATATGGTTATTAAATCAAGACCTTTGGATAATAAAATTAAATCAATCAAATGTCAAAAATCACTAAAATTCAATTGGGTCAAAACGGCCCCACCGTTTCAAAGCTTGGTCTGGGATGTATGCGGATGTCATCAATATGGGGTGGCCCAACTCCCGATGAAAACGAAGGCATTGCAACCATCCATCAAGCTTTGGACAGCGGGATCAACTTCCTGAATACGGGAGATTTTTATGGTGCAGGCCACAACGAAATGCTTATTGGCAAAGCCATTAAGGGAAGACGGGATGATGCTTTCATCAGTGTCAAATTTGGTGCTATCTTCCACAACGGCCAATGGATCGGTTTGGATCTCCGTCCTGTAGCGATCAAGAATTTTGTCAACTATTCATTGACCCGTCTGGGCATTGAAACTATCGACTTATATCAACCCTGTAGAATGGATGGCAGTGTGCCAATAGAAGACATCATCGGAACGATTGCCGACCTGATAGATCAAGGAAAAGTACGTCATATCGGCGTATCGGAAATAACCGCCGATCAGCTCCGTAAAGCCAACAGCGTTTATCCCGTCAGTGCAATGGAAATCGGTTATTCTTTGGCTGACCGTCAGATCGAAAATGAGCTGTTGCCTGCGGCTAAAGAATTAGGGATCGGTGTCGTGGCATTTGCCAATACGGCAGAAGGACTGTTAACCGGTGACCTAAAAGCTCCAATTCCTGCGGATGACCATCGAAATCACTTTTCCCGTTTTCAGGGCAATAACCTGATCCATAATCTTGAAAAAGTGGAAGTATTAAAAGAAATTGCTCAACGTAAAAATGTCACCCCTACACAACTTGCGATTGCATGGGTAAAAGAACAGGGCGACAATATCATGCCATTGGTGAGTATGAGCCGCAGATCAAGACTACCCGAAAATATTGCTGCGATGGAAATTGTATTTACCCCAGAGGAGATGAATATTTTAAACACTACATTTGCAATAGGTGCTATCAAAGGTGGCACTTATTTACAAAGATAAATGGAAAGTCCAGCAGAAATACTTCCCGGCGTGATATTCTATTCTTACCTTTCTTCTCTGAAGAAAGAGAAAGCATGCGTCTGGAACCACCATACCCTGGTATTACAGGTCTCGGGCCAGATGGTTCTCGAAACCGCTGAGCAGCATGTAAACATATCTGCCGGGGAAGTATTGCTCATTCACAAAAATCAGCTGGGAACCTTGACTAAAACCCCCGGGTCAAATGGCCACTATGAAACTATCGTCATATCACTGCAAGAAGATCTGATGCGTCAGATAGCACTAGAGGAAAAAATGGAAGCTCAGGGTAAATACACTGGCCTTCCGAACATATGCCTCCCCAATAATGCGTTTATCAAAGGTTATTTCCAGTCGGTCATTCCCTATGCGCGAAGCGCTGGTCATGAAATGACTGACGAGATGGGACTTTTAAAGGTGAAAGAGGGAATCAAGTTGATACTAATAGCTGTTCCGGCACTGCGTAACTTTTTGTTTGATTTCGCAGCGCCTTATAAGATGGATCTAGAAAAATTTATGCTGAGCAATTTTCATTTCAATGTCCCTATTGAAAAGTTTGCACAACTCACCGGAAGAAGCCTTTCAGGATATAAAAGAGATTTTCAGAAAACCTTCGGGATGCCGCCACGTAAGTGGTTACAGGATAAAAGGCTGAATGAAGCACGGCATTTAATTGAAAGAAAAAACAAAAAACCATCAGCTATCTATCTCGATCTTGGTTTCGAGACCCTATCTCATTTTTCTTCCGCCTTTAAAAAGAAATTTGGCAAAGCGCCGACTGTACATCAAGTCTGAAATCAACTATGGTCAGGGTAAGCTAATAAGCCGTATCGGCACGAATCAGTTTAGCACTGGAACCCGGGTTTATATTATTGATTGGCTTGTAGGATCGGAATAATCTTTGAACCAATCAGTTCTATGGCCTTCATTAATTGGACATGTGAAAGACCAGCATTGTCCATCTGAAAAGTGAATCTCTGGATACCCCCGAGTGACTCACTGTGATTAATTATTTTCTGAGCAACCGTTTCGGGACCACCAACCACTAATACACCTTTAGGGCCAACATTTAAATCAAACTGAGAACGTGTGATCGGCGCCCATCCTCTTTCTTTACCAATTTGGTTCCACTGATCAGCATGTCCCGGATAATATTCGGCGATAGCGATCACATCATTTTCAGCTACATAACCCGGTGAATGTAGACCGACCTTTAAATCCTCGGAGCTAAACCCTGCCTTAGCCCCTGCTGCTCTGTATATATCGACCAAAGGTTTAAATCGTTCCGTAAATCCACCGATGACAGCCATCATAAGCGGTAATCCCAATCGACCTGCCCTTTCAAAAGAGGCTGGTGTACCGCCAACTCCCAACCAAACAGGGAGCTTTTCTTGCAAAGGTCTTGGATAAACTGGAAGATTATCTATACTCGGACGAAACCTGCCTTTCCAGGTCACAAATTCATTTTTGCGGATTTCCAGCAAAAGATCTAGTTTTTCACGGAACAGCTCATCATAGTCACTAAGATTGAGTCCGAAAAGTCGATATGCTTCTATTGATGATCCTCTACCGACGACCATTTCTGTCCTTCCCTCAGAAATAATATCCAGAGTTGCAAAACTCTGAAAAAGCCGGACAGGGTCTGCAGCGCCAAGAACTGCTACCGCACTTGTCAGCCGTATGTTATTGGTACGTGCAGCTGCAGCCGCCAAAATAACTGCGGGGGAAGAATCTAAAAATCCTTTTTTATGGTGCTCACCTATCCCAAATACGGATAATCCGACCTGGTCGGCAAGTTCGATACGCTCTAGCAATTCTTTCATTGCTAGAGCTGGTGTAATTCCTGTAGTGCCGTACATAGCAGATGCAAAACTGTCAATTCCTATTTCCATAATAAATATTTGCTTTGTATGAAAGCGGCCAGCTAAATGTTGACCGCTTAAAATTATTTTTCAGAACTTCCTTAGCCTTCTTATACCTGCTTTACAAATTGCAGATCTCCTGCTAATTTTACTTCTTCTCCGATCATCAGCCCACCAGTCTCCAACGCAGCATTCCAGGTCAAACCGAAATCTTTTCTGTTGACTTTTCCTTCAAAGGAAAAGCCAGCTCTTGAATTTCCATAGGGGTCTACTTCGATTCCGTTGAAATCCAGGTCGATCGTAACAGGCTTTGTAATTCCATTGATGGTAAGATTTCCTGTAAGCCCATTGTTAACATTTAAAGTGGAAGCCTCAAAACTGATGGTCGGATTTTGTTCCACATTAAAGAAATCAGCGGATTTCAGATGGTTGTCACGATCAGTATTATTTGTTGAAATCGAATCGGTTTTGATCGTTACTCTGGCTTTTGCGTTAGTGAACGTATCATCCTCAGTGTCTACTTCAACATTAAAATCTGTGAAATTTCCTCTTACGTTAGAAATCATCATGTGCTTTACTTTGAAAGTAATATCACTGTGTGTTGGGTCGAGGTTCCATTTTGTTGCCATTGTTGTAAATTTTTAAGTGTTATTTATAATTAATTTTTATTTTCTTTTATTAACTCTTTAGAGCAAGCAGATTGTATGTTAATAATCCTATCTATATTACTGTTAATCTTAAAGTTTCTATGTCAAAGTTCAGTTTTTGCTAAAAAATGTGGAATGATGTTTGTCAAAAAATACAATTGATAAATGTCAAGCCTAATCGATCTGATAAAGTCCAAAAATATTTCCGGCAAATAACAGATGACTGTAAGCATAGCTTTCACATGTCCTGATAATACCATCAACAGGTTCAACTCCAGCTTTTAGCAAAATATCCACCGATTTTTCTAAGTCATCCACCTGGAAACCGATTACAATATCGCCATCCTTAAAGATCATTTGGGGCTCAGTTAGACCCGTTCCATAGATTTCCAGTAATGTATTGTCCATAAGTTTATAAACAGATAGGCCTGGATCTCCTAATATCTTTTTTGCGCCCAATACGCTTGCAAGTGTATCCCATTGCTCCGAAGTTCCAGGATTGCCATTAATTGAAATGCGAAGTGGAATTTTATTTTTTCTCATAGTTGGAGTTGTTGATTTATGAATTTATTCTTAAAATAAATCCGAAGGTTTTATTCAAAACGACAAGCTTCTTCAAAGCTCAGACGCGGATCACGAGGATGAAGTTTGGAATCATCTCCATAACCGATCGTGCAGATGAAATTTGCCTTCCATGAAGTCCCTTTAAAAAATGTTTGATCGATTATATTGTTATGGAATCCGGACATTGGACATACATCCAGTCCCAGACCACGTGCTGCAATCATGAGATAAGCTCCAGTTAGGGAACTGCTCCTATATGCTATAGATTCGGCAAAGTTAGGGTCATTTTCAAACATAGGTTTAACATCCATTCTCGGAAACAGTTTTGGTGCCTCTTGCCAAAAAAGCTCGTCTTGTGCTATGATCGCAGTCACCGGCGCCGACTTGACCTGCCCTAGATTGCTTCCCATCCCTTCTAATGCGGGATAAAGCTTTTCTTTTCCTGCTTCACTTCGAACGAATACAATTCTGGCAGGCTGCAGGTTGCCACTTGTCGGACCATATTTTATAATCTCGTACAGTGCTTTTAGATCTTCATCTGAGACTTCTTTGTCCCTCCAATGGTGGTGTGATCTTGCTTGGGTGAAAAGCTGATCAAAAACATCGGTAGAAAGAATTTTTCTATCTAAACTTTGTAGATCATTGTAATTTGTGTGAGAATTTGAATTTGTTGTCATTATAGTAAATTTTAATTGTCCTTATTATTTTTTGTACACTCTATTCTTCAAAGAGACATTGCCCTTGATTAATTTTGCTATTACAAATTTGCGCTAATCATAAAAAAGCATAAATGACGTTTGTCAAAAAATGCTCTTGACAATTATCAAGAGCATAGCACTATCCTCAATCAGGGACTCGTCTTAGGACACCTATTTAAAACAAAAAAGGACTCGCTTGAGTCCTTTTCAATTACTAAAACATTTATGCTGAACTAGAAATTTACAGTTATCTTTATTTTATTTTCTTCTGCAGCAGATTAGTCCGAAACTAAACTAAAAAGATGGCACGTATTAAAGAACCACCATTTGATCGTATAATCATTTAATCAACCATTCAAGGCATTCTTTTTAATTCTGCTTAATGTTTCAGGGGAAATACCGAGGTAAGATGCAACCATATTTTGCGGAAATCTTAATATGAACGATGGATAGGACTTCATCAGGTCTTCATAGCGCTCTTCTGCGCTCATGCTTATAGCTGTATGTATTCGTTTCTGGCTTGCTATGAAGCTCTGCTTATCCATTGATTTTAAGGTAGCGGCAACAGCAGGAATCGCTGCTATAAGCTCCTGCAAATGCTCCCAGGTAATCTGCAGTAGATCAGAATCTTCAAGCATTTCTATGTGAAATTTTGTAGGGGTGCCCTGCGTATAACTTTCAGTATCCCCAAGCCACCAACCTTCAACCCCAAAACGAACAATATGCTCCTGTCCTTTATCATTAACCGAAAACATACGGGCGGATCCTTTAACAACAAAATTGGCATATTTGCAAACATCCCCCTCCTGCAAAAGATATTGCCGTTTCCGAAATTTTTTAGGCTTGAATTTTTCTTCTATAAGAGTCTTTTCATCAGATTCCAACGTCATTCCGGATTTATCTTTAATATATTTAAATAAGGTTTCGTACATAGGTGGTCAAATAAAACTTGTATTAAAGATAAAAAACTTTTATGAGCAATCAGGCAAAGAAAACCTTAGGGTATGAAGCAAAACGTTAAGAACTAGATTGCTAGAACCTTTCTTTCAAGAGATTTTATCTTTAATCGCAGAATTTTTTCTGTTTTAAATGTGGTTTTGATTGTTTTAATTTTCATCAGTTATTAATTCTATTCAATTGCGTACTGTTTAGGAAAATCTATATCTTGATGGCAAGGCTGTTTGGATTGCCATATGTTGATCTGGTTTATTTCCGGTCAAACTAAAAGTGTTCAAGCTGATGCTACACATCTCTTTAAAAAGGGTGATATCTTATGAACATACGGAACAGTTATAATGATATCAAAATCTTACCTTTAACCTTGCGCATTTCTACCGCCTTATGTGCCTGGTCAATTTGTTGCAATGGATATATTTGTCCAATCGTCGGTTTATATTTTCCATCGGTAAGACAGCGGTTGATATCCGTTACAGCTTTTATTTTATAATTTTCAGGAATCGCATAAACATACGCAAAACGCAATGTCACATTTCGTTTGATAAGGTCGAGTAAAGGTACTGGAACGATCTGTTCTGGAGAGCTGACAGAATACGTACTTATCACTCCAGCATTATCCAAACAACGAACATCCACTTTATAATTCGCTGCCAGATCCACCTCCACTATCTTTGAAACACCTGCACCATGCGTTGCTTTTCTGATTTCATCTTCAATATTTTCGCTTCCCAAATGGATAACTAAATCGGCTCTTTTCGAAAGTACTGACTGTTTATCATTTATATCCCGTACCGTCGCTGCAACCCATGCTCCGGCCCACTTGGCCAAAAGGATGACAGCCTCTCCTACTGCTCCGGCTCCTCCCTGCACCAGGATCTTTTTGTCCCTTATATCTCCGTCAGCAAATAAACAGTAGTGAGCTGTTATAGCGGGTACACCTAATGAAGCACCTACTTCTAAACTTATATTATCTGGTAATGAAACAGCCTGTTTAGCATCTAAAATTACATATTGTGCTGCTGAACCATCGCTCCTACCATACTGAGCTTCATAAATCCAAACCCTTTGGTTTAATCTACTATTTTCTACGCTCTCCCCCACCATGTCAATGACACCTGCACCGTCCTGATGTGGTATTATCCTTGGATAGGGCATTTTCCCAGTAAAACCTGTTCTTGTCTTTATATCAGAAGGGTTTACACCCGACATAGCAATTTTAACACGAACCTGCCCCGGACCGGGAAAAGGAATCGGAATTTCCTGTACTTTCAATACTTCATCAGCTGGCCCTTGTTTCTCATAAAAAGCAGCCTTCATCTTGCCTTCGGAACTCATAACAAAATATTTAAAAAATAGACTTAAGAAACTAGTTCAGTATACTTTTTTCGGTAATGTCCCGGGGAAACGCCTTCCTTTGCCTTAAAAAAGCGGCTAAAAGTTTGGATATTATCATAGCCTAATTCATAGGCAATCTCCTTAATAGACAGGCTGGAGTAATTGATCTGCCGCCTCGCATGAATCATGATACGATCATGAATAATATTTAGCGGGGCTCGGTCGGAAACCATAGAGAATAAGTTGGAAAGTGTCTTAGGAGATTTATTCAGCTGCGACGCATAGAATGCGACATCATGATGCTCAGCAAAGTGCCTTTCAACCAAATAGTTAAATTCCCTGATAACGTCTCCTTGATTTATATCAATACGGTCAAAATTTTTATTCTTTCTTAAGATTCGAACGGACAAAATTAAAAACCTTTTCAACAGGGCTTGTAGCATATCCTGCTGTAATATATCTGAATTCTTCATCTCGCTGCAGAAAATATCCCATGATTTCTCAAAATCGCTGACCATAGTTTCAGGTATGCTAACGATTGGAATCTCAGTTGCACCAAAAAATAAAAGCCCTTTACTTCCGACTTCATTATCATGATTGACGATGCAGTAAAATGGCTGATTGAATCTGACCATCCGTGCTGATTCAAAGCTAATCTGATCAATGCGATGAAATTCTGTAAGAAAAATGATCTGATTGTACTCAAGTTCATAAGGTACCTTATCGATAACTATATCAATTTTTTTTCCGGTGTTCCATATAAAAGTCATGTCTGTCTTCTTAACATCTAGAATGACGTTGATATCTAATGGATTTAAATCGAAAACCTGTAAAACTTCGTGTGAATTGTTAGTGAATATCATATTTTATACTCGCTGTGTTATTGTTCTTTTGTAGTTAAGCTTTCGCTGTTCCTAAACTATATTTAAATTAATGCTCTTTTTACAAACATAACATGGCAATCATAAACGAACGTTGATAAATATCAATAAAGAAAAAGATCTTGACTATTTGTGTCCCAATTTTACACGTGACTTTCTAACTCGGCTTAATGTTTCTTTGGAAACTCCTAGATAAGATGCAATATGATGAAGCGGAAACCGCTGAACGATTTCAGGATAGCATCGAACAAACCGCTCATAACGTTGCAAAGCATTCAGACTTATAGCCGCATCTAGACGTTTCTGTGAGGCAATGTGATTATTTTCACTCATTTTCCAGAACATCCGTTGAATTGCCGGCATTTCTAAAAGTATTTCCAGATCTTGCCTTCTGAATACCAAAAGATCAGTATCTTCCCATGCCTCTATGTAATAGACCGATGGGATATGATGAATAAAACTTTCGCGATCTGTAATCCACCAATTCTCAATGCACAATTGGTTGATACACTCGATGCCCTTATCAGCAATGCTGAATTGGCGTACGGCGCCTTTTAATATAAACCCAGTATAAGCACAAATACTACCTTCTTCAAGAAAAAATTGCCTACGACGAAGTTTTTTAGGTTTCATGATACTAGCAATACGTTCCCTATCACAAGTTAGAAGTTCAGCATCGCTGTATCGTTCGATGTAATCAAAAAGCGGGTCGTACATTCTTTGTTACTTTTTTATTGGTGGTAGCTTATCAATAGTATCTATACCAAAAATAACAAAAAATCCCGCTTTTCAAAATACAACTTCAGCGACTTATCACAGTCTTCTTTCTGATTCGTCGATCGGAAGATCGTTCACACTGGCAAATCTCCTCTGCATCAATCCGTTCTCATCATATTCCCAGTTTTCATTTCCGTAAGCACGAAACCACTGACCTTCTTCATTATGAAACTCATATTCATAACGAACAGCAATTCTGTTATCTGTAAATGCCCACAATTCTTTCTTTAACTTGTAATTAAGCTCTCTCTCCCACTTTCCCGTTAAAAATTCAATGATCTGTTGCCTGCCATTTATGAAAGTGGACCTGTTTCTCCATTCGCTATTGATGGTATAAGCCTGCGCTACTCGTTCCGGATCTTTCGAATTCCAGGCATCTTCTGCCAACTGAACTTTTTGTAATGCTGTTTCCAATGTAAATGGTGGCAAGGGATGTCTCTGTTCCATGTTATATAATTTTATATTTATAAAATAATTTAAAAGACTTTAGATAGTCAATATGAGTATAATACCACCAGCGGCTTATTCAGCTCACCGGCGGTAATTTATTCCCTCCTGATCCTACAGGATCTTTTTAAAATTTAAACTGAAAGAACTTTTCTGTCAAGAAAGCCATCGATGATAGCTGAGATTTCTTCACCATGCGATTCAAGTGCAAAATGTCCCGCATCAAATAAGTGGAACTCGAGGTTCTTCACATCTTTTTTGAAGGCTTCCGCACCTGACCCCGGAAAAATATAGTCGTCTTTCCCGTAAACAATCAGCATTTCAGGTTGGTGGTCTCTAAAATATTGTTGCCAGCTCGGATATAAAGGTACATTGTTTTGGTAGTCATAAAACAATGCTAACTGTATTGCACCATTTTCAGGTCTTTCCAAATGTCTAAGGTCAATCTCCCAATTGTCCGGAGAAACAACGCTTTGATCAGGAACATTGTGCGTATACTGCCACTTTAAACCGTTAAGATCATGAAAGCCCCTTAATGTTTTTTCAGCTTCTTTGTTGTTTCTGTCAGCCCAGTAGGCTTTGATCGGATCCCAAAATGCCTCTAATCCTTCCTCATAAGCACATCCATTCTGCACGATCAGTGTGTCTATTTTCTCAGGGCTTGCACTCGCAATTCTAAAACCTATCGGTGCACCATAGTCCATTAGATATAAGCTATACTTATGAATATTCAGCTTCTCCAAAAGTGTCGTAATTATTTTTGCAAAATTGTCAAAGGTATATTCAAACTCTGCCATCGGCGGCTGCTCACTTCTACCATATCCAGGATAATCCGGAGCGATCAAATGGTATTTAGGGGACAATGACTGGATTAGGTTGCGGTACATGTGCGATGAGGTAGGATAACCATGAAGCAGAACTAATGTAGGTTTGCTTTTATCCCCCGCTTCCCTGTAAAAAATTTCTACTCCATTTACTTTTTCTGTTTTGAAAGTCGTTTTCATTATTTAAATTTTTATAGGTTATTAATTCTTTTCAATTGGTGCCTGTTTCGGAAAATCAATTTCCGTATCAGCCAGAATATTTACATAATTTGTGAATATGCTCAGGGATACTTGAGCTAATATTTCAATGATCTGTTGATCATTGTAGCCTACTGCCCTAACACTTTTTAACGCATCATCAGAGACGGCGCCTCGATTTTCCAATATTTCTTTGCTGAACGCCAATGCCGCATTTATCTTTGGATCAGTAGAAGTAGCATGTCGTGCATCAGTCACATCTTCATCTTTTATACCCATCTTGCCAGCGACAAAACTATGTGCTGAATTACAATAATTACATCCGTTTTCGTTTGCAACTGTCAGAGCGATGAGCTCGCCCAACTTATTACCTAAGGATGATGTGCCAAGACCGCTGCTAAATCCAAGATACCCGTTTAACACAGCTGGAGAATTAGCCATCGTTCTCATCATGTTGGGAACCATTCCCATTTTAGATTTTACTACATCTAATAGTTCTTTTGTTTTTCCGGTAGCTTCTTCCAGATCTACGATTTTAATACGTGCCATAATATTGCTTTTTTAATTTTTAACTTGTTTTATCTAATTTGATACTACAAAGTTGATCATTAAAACAAGGCGGTCGTTAGGCAGTCTTTCCCGAAGAGTTATCAATTTTTCCCATCTAAAAAAAATTCTTAATTTCCATTTACAGTAGCCATCAATTGAGTGATCGTTATAGAATCAAGTAACACTGTTTCTTGACTGTGAATTACTTCACAGCTGAACATCCTTTCAAAATATAACTAAGCCCCCTCATCGGTAAAAAACGTTAAGGACCAAGATTGGTCGGTGGTTACTTAATCTGGCTTCCATAACATTTTACTGGTATAACTTCGTAACTTAGGTCAAGGAAATTTTTTGACAAATGTCAATCTTTTTTAGTTTAAAAAAAATGAACTTAGTCAATGGATAAAAACGAGAAAATAACATAAACAGTATTAAAAAAAACAGTTATGAAAAAGATAGCAATTAATGGATTTGGACGCATCGGACGTGCGGCATTAAAAATAATAACAGAGACCGCTGACCTAGATATTGTCGGCATCAACGATTTGATGAGTATTGAAAATGCTGCGTATCTACTCAAGTATGATAGCAACTATGGTAAATATGAAAAGGATGTAAGGATCGAAGATGGCAACCTTATAGTTAATGGAAAAACAATAAAATATACCAGTTTCAGGGAAATCGAAAGTCTTCCCTGGAGAGATATCCATGCTGAAATAGTGATCGAAAGTACGGGCATTTTCACAAACAAGGCCGACGCTGAAAAGCACCTGTCCGCAGGCGCAAAATTTGTCGTGATATCTGGTCCTACCAAAGATACGCCAACAGTCGTTCATGGGGTGAATACTGAAGACGGAAAGGTTTCGGTTTTTTCTTGTGCAAGCTGTACTACAAACAACATCAGCCCGATAATCGAGATATTGGGCAGAAGAATTGGAATTAAAAAAGCGATTCTCAATACAACACACGGTTACACAGCTTCTCAGACATTGATCGATGCCCCTTCAAAAAAGGAACCTAGAATGGGCAGAGCGGCAGGAATCAATCTCGCTCCAGCAGCCACCGGTGCTGCAATCGCGACCACTAAGGCGTTACCGCAATATGCCGGCAAATTTGATGGAATAGCAATTAGGGTACCAGTTCCTGTTGGGTCTATTTCAGATATTACATTTATTGCTGACAGACCAACAACTATAGAGGAGATCAATCAAATTTTAATCGATGAGTCCAAAACTGACCGATATAATAAAGTTCTTGCAGTAACGGACGAACCTCTTGTATCTACCGATATCATTAAAAGCGCCTTTGCGGCCACCGTTGATCTGGAAATGACAAGGGTTGTAAATGGAGACCTGGTAAAAGTTATGGCCTGGTATGATAATGAATGGGGATTTACGAACCAAATGATAAGGCAAATACAGTCGATATAAAACTTTAAAGATGAATTACGCAAATACTGCCTTCACAGAAGTTATTAAGGCTCTACAAGAAAAAAATGGGAGCCGGGCTGCTTATGATCGTATGGAAAAATTTAGTTATGTCGATGGCCTGACAGAGATCGAAAAGAATTTTATCGGGACAATGGACAGTTTCTACATGGCATCTTACGGAGAAAACGGGTTTCCTTACATCCAACATCGTGGCGGTGCCAAAGGATTCATTAAAATAATGGACAAGGATACGATCGGTATCATTGATTTTAGTGGAAATAAGCAATATATATCTATTGGAAATATAGCCTCCAATGCAAACGTCGCTCTAATTTTGGTATCCTATCCAATGCGTGCGAGGTTAAAAATATATGCCGAAGCTGAGGTCGTGGAAATTAATGATGATCCTGGATTGTATGAATTTTTAAAGCCGGTTAATTATAAATTTAAAGCAGAACGCATTTTATTATTCCACATTAAAGCTTATGATTGGAACTGTCCCCAACATATCACACCACGATATACCGAAGCGGAAGTAACGGAGATAATAGCACCGAAACTTCAGTACATTGAAAAATTGGAACAGGAACTATCGGATCTTAAAAAAAAACTCGATAAACTCTAACCTGATAAGCAATCACTTATAAATTCACACTATGCAAAATAAACAGGTACAGGTCACCTACCTTGGTGGCCCAACCATAATCATCGAGATTGAAGGATTACGGTTCATGACAGATCCCACTCTTGATCCAGAAGGGACTTTTTTTAAATTAAATGCAAAGATGACCGAGCGCAAGTTAGCTGGCCCGGCAACATTTCCAGATAAATCCATTGATATTGTTTTACTGAGCCACGATCAGCATTTTGACAACTTGGATGGTATGGGGAGAGCTTATTTAAAAGAGGTTGGTGACGTCTTGACCACAAAGGCGGGAGCAGAAAGACTTAAGGGTAACTCAAAAGGACTTGTCCCTTATGAACAAAGGACTTACACAACACCAACTGGAAAAAAAATTAAGATCACCGCTACCCCCGCACGTCATGGGCCAGCGGGAATTGAGAGGATTACAGGTGATGTAATTGGTTTTCACATAGAAGTTGACTCTCCAAATGGTATTCAGCTATACATTACTGGGGATACGGTATACTATAATGAAATCGAATTATTGGCAGATCGCATTAACCCCGATTATATATTTATCTTTGCAGGGGCTGCCCGTCCGCGTGGTCCATTCAACGTCACAATGGGTACCAACGATGCACTTGACACCGCTGCTGCCTTCCCAAGTTCTATTTTGATTCCTGTTCACTCTGAGGGGTGGTCACATTACACCGAAAATAATGCAAATTTGAAAGAAGCTTTCCAAATCCTAGGAATTGAAGATCAGCTAAAAATACTTGAACCCGGAATTCCCACAACGCTAGCTATTTAGATGTGAATAAACCGGGTTAAAGAAACAATTTTAAAATAAAACAAATTAAACATGCAATTATATGACTAACAATTCGAAGATCACGTCAAATGCTGTATCACATTATCAAAATTCACTGACAGTGGCCCCCAGAGGCCCAATATTGTTGAAGATTTCTTCCTGCATGAAAAGATGGCTCAATTCAATCGTGAGAGAATACCGGAGCGTATTGTCCACGCAAAAGGAACAGGCGTATTTGGAAGATTTGTGGTTACCGGGGATATCACAAAATATTCGAGGGCAAAAGTAATTATGAGCTCAGAAAAACTCCATATTTTTACCTTATTATGCATAATACTTTCCCTTCTGTTCAAAGGAAGTGCTCAGTGGATTTTGAAAATGTCTACAGTGATTCCTCTTATCATATTTTTTTATTCCAGGGTTACGGAAAGATAACTGTTGACTTTGTAGAGTATGATTTTCAAGGCAGAACTGTACTTTTTTCCTCTCCGTTTCAGAACATCCGGATAACGAGCAATTCAATAATCGATGTGGATGTTCTCGAGTTTCATAGCGACTTTTATTGTATAGAGTTTCATAAAAAAGAAGTTGCCTGCAATGGATTACTTTTCAATAACATCTATCTCTTTCCACAATTTCAGTTAAGCGAGGAAATATTTAACGAAGTTTCGGATTACTTTTCCAAGATCATGAAAGTCGATAGTCAGGAAAATCTCTCCGCCTCCATCCTTCAGTCTTATCTACAGCTGATTCTGGCAATCTGCAGTAAAGAGAAAAACAAAATATTACCAGAAGGGAAAGCGGTTCAAGAAAATTTCAATGAGTTAATATTATTCCAAAACCTGGTGGAAACGCACTTTCTTTCTAATAGAGAGCTCACATTTTATGCTGATCTGCTACACATAGCGCCAAATACATTGAGTAAGAAAATTAAACTTATTTTCAATAAAACACCCTCGCAGATCATTCAGGAACGAGTGATACTTGAAGCTAAAAAACAGATTCATCTCACCCATAGATCTATAAAAGAAATAGCAGCAGAACTTAATTTTAACGACGAATTCCACTTCAGCAAATATTTTAAAAAATATACAGGTGTATCCCCATCATTTTTCCGCAAAGCGGTAGGAATTTCTCCTGTGGCAGATTTGGACAAGTAATTTCCATAATCATCCATTCATAGCACAATATCTTAAACATAACTTTACTAAAAAAAGTTATGATCGATTTATTAGCAAACGCGCAAAAGCAATTCATCAATTTTCTACGGATCGCCATTTTTATAGTGATGGCCTGGATCGGTGGCCTAAAAGCCTATCAGTATGAAGCCGAAGGGATAATTCCATTTGTTGCCAACTCCCCTTTTATGAGTTTTTTCCTAAACGTAAAAGCTTCGGACAGTGACAACTATAAGCTTCACAAAAACAAAGAAGGTGAAATCGTCAAGCAGAACATCCAGTGGCACCATGCTAATGGGACATACATGTTCTCTTATGGACTGGGAATGGTAATCGTATCCATTGGAATATCCGTATTGTTGGGAATATTTTATCCAAAAATAGGTTTGGTAGGTGGAATTTTAACTGCTGGAATGTCATTGGTTACCCTCTCCTTTCTGATTACAACACCAGAAACATGGGTTCCTGACCTAGGAGGACCTGTACACGGCTTTCCGGCACTTTCAGCAGCGGGAAGACTTGTGATAAAAGATGTTATAATGATGGGGGCCGGGCTAGTAATTGCGTCAGATTCAGCTCAAAGTATCAAAAGCAAATTATCAGCCCCTAAAAATTTGGTGACTTTGCAATAACTGCTGTCAGACTGCCCCAAACAGGGATCTGATTAACAATATGCTCCAAAAGCCCTACCAAACGAAAACGCCTTTGAGCATTGCATTAAATACCTATAGTATTCATTGCAATGCTCAAAGGCGTTTTTATTCCTAATGCTTACTTTTTACTTATCAGCTTTCGGAACAGAATAAACCTGTGCAGATTTTCCTAAACTGAAAATCCGCTGCTGTAATGATTATTTTTCCAGACTTAGGGCGTTTTTACGGTGTATTGATTATCCCTGTACTTCAGGGATAATTGGAAAATTCCTTTTTCTACGGTATTCATACCTAATTAATAGATACGCCTAAATAGCTACAGTTACATGTAATACTGCAACTTATAAAATCAAATAATGCAATTCATATTTTCTGAATCGGGATGCTCTCGCTGCTATAATACCATCCTAAAGAAGCAGGCGATGAAAATACATTACCGACCTACCAAGCACGTTAGCGGATCTTAAAAAGTCAATCTTTTGTTAGCTTCAAATTTCTCATCGCATCATAGAAGAAATTCTATGTATTGCAAAATTGAATATCTGCACCTTTAACAATATAAAAGCCATTTTAGGGATACTTTTATAAGGTTAGGTAGATAATTCGGCGATTTAAGAATATTCATTGACTTTTGTCACTAATCTTTTGTGATAAAGGTCATCGTTCCTTGGGCTTGTACTGGGCTACTTTTGCTATAGAAACTTTATTTAATAATTTAAAAAACAAGTGATATGAAAAAGTTTAAAATTGAAGACACAGTAATTTTACTGATCGATCACCAAGAAGGAACAATTAATTTTTCAGCAAACCGTGCCCACGAAGTCATTATCTCCCGTGCCCGTACATTAGCACGACTAGCCAAAGGACTCAACATTCCGGTTGTACTTACCTCAAGCCAGGAAGATTTACAACAAGGGCCACTCTTGAAAGACCTACAGGAGATTTTACCTGTCCAGTTTGCTGAACGTGTTAAACGTGACGGTATCACAAACGCATGGGATGATGAAAACTTTAGAAATGCTGTATATAATGTCGCAGATGGAAAGAAAAATATTGTGATGGCCGGTCTTACGAATGATGTTTGTATCGTATGGCCCGCAATAGACATGCAGGAAGAGGGCTTTGACGTTCAGGTTGTAATCGATGGCGGGGGTTCTCCGACTGAGATCGCCGAAGATGTGGCCCGTAAAACTTGGGAAGCTCAAGGTGTGAGAACCACGACGATCAGTCAATTTATCTCCGAGATTATTGGCAGCTGGGCTTCGCCCGAAGGAGAAATCGCCAAACCAATTGTTATCGAAGAGGTCTATTCACTCCTGTTCAAATAAGTTTAGACCAGTTATTGCAAAGCAGCCTTTCAGACTTAAGGCTAAAATACCGAAGGACAACGGGACGAAAAGGTCTGCTTATCTATCCGGATTCGGCAGTCGGCTGACTTCGTCAAAAATAAACGGGAGTACTGAACCATTCAGATACTCCCGTTTATTCTCTTATCTGATCTTAGATCCACGCTTCAAACCAAAATTTCTTGACCCCACTCTTAACAATTGTTACTTAGTCCCAAAAGCATCTTCCAATTCAACTTAAAAAAATGTTTTTTAACTAAATCCACAAGGGCACCACAGACGTTACAGTTTTTAGAAGTCTGGTGAAAATAGTGGCTTAGACTAAAATATTCCAATCTGAATGGTCTCAATTCTATTTTTCAGTGTTTTCATATCGTTCCTAATTGCGTAGGTCCATATCAAAATTTAAGTACATCTTGATTGGAAAGACGTGTTTCAATTCTAATATTTGTAATGCCTTTCATTGAAATAGAAAGAAAGCTACTAGTTCTAGAATAACCAAAAACGAAGGGGAAGATCGTTTTACCGCAAACTCTGCTTCCTGATCCTACTTAGAGTTTCTCTGGATATGCCAAGGTAGGAAGCTATCAGATGTAGCGGAAATCTCTGGATCATTTCGGGATGAAGTTCGACAAAACTTTCATATCGCTGTAAAGCACTCAGACTTATTGCATCATCGACACGCTTTACTGAAGCTATGTGATTATTTTCACTCATTTTCCAGAACATTTCCTTAATGGCGGGAATCTCTAAAAATGGGTCAAGATTACGCCGTGGTAATACAAGGAGCTCTGTATTTTCCCAGGCCTCAATAAAATATTTTGACGGTGTCTGATTAATATAGCTGTTCCTATCAACGATCCACCAATTCTCAACGGCAAGTTGTAGGATATATTCGAGACCATGACTATCAACACTGAACTGCCTTGTTGCACCTTTTAGAATAAAGCCCGTATATGGACAACTACTGCCCTCTTCCAGAAAATACTGTTTTTTCCTAAGCTTTTTTTGCAGGAATAATGATTGTATCTTCTCCTTCTCATCCTGTGATAAGGTTGATTTGCTGTAACGCTCTATATAATCAAAAAGTGGCTTGTACATTGGAAGTATTTTTAGACGGCGACAGTTAACGTTGCTATAGGTCGAATTTAAGAAAAAACTACATCTTTCTAAATACCTTATCCTACCTAAATGGACAAAATAAAATCGCTCAGACATTTTTTCAGAGCGATTTTATAAATCGAATGCTTAATAATCTTTCTGTCAAGGAAATCTTCGATAATGGCCGAAATTCCTTCACCGAGCGACTTCAGTGCAAAATGTCCTGCGTCAAATAGATGGAATTCAAGATTTTTCACATCTTTTTTAAATGCCTCAGCTCCTGATCCCGGAAAAATATAATCATCCTTACCATAAACAATCAACATTTCTGGCTGATAATCTCCGAAATATTGTTGCCAGCTTGGATACAAAGGAACATTTGACCAAAGTCGGATTTTTGCTGTCACCAGCTTCCCTGTAAAAGATTTCTACGCCGTTGATCTTTTCTGTTTTAAATGTCGTTTTCATTGTATCAAAGATTTATGATGAAGTAGTGAGGATTAATTTGTCGCGATAGGTTCTAGTTTTGGAAAATCAATATCCGTATCGGCTAAAATATTCGCATAATTGGTGAAGATGCTTAATGATACCTGTGCTAATATTTCAAGAATCTGAGCGTCATCATACCCAGCAGCTCTGACTTTCTGTAAAGATTCATTGGAAACGGCGCCTCTTGTATCAAGGATCTCCTTTGAAAAAAACAATGCCGCATTTATTTTAGGATCAATAGAAACACCATTTCTTGCGTTCGTAATGTCCTGACCTTTAATTCCGAGTTTCCCACCGATAAAACTGTGTGCAGCGTTACAATAGTTACATCCATTTTCATTCGCCACTGTAAGCGCAATCAGCTCTCCCAATTTACCTCCCAGTGAAGAATAATTAAGACCTGCGTTAAAGCCTAAATAGGCATTGAGTACCGCGGGAGAATTTCCTAAGGTCTTCATCATATTAGGAACCATTCCCATTTTACTTTTAACTATGTCAAAAAGTTCTTTTGTTCTTCCGGTAGCTTGTTCCGGATTTAAAGCTTTAATGCGTGCCATAATATTATTTTTTTTAATTTTTTAAAATTGTCAATATGTTTCTCATTATCAACAGTACAAAGTTGCATGCTTACAATCGGTATGAGTTAGGCAGCTTTTCCCGAAGAGTTATCAATTCTTCCAGTTCCTAATATTTTCTTTTCACAAGTCTTTACAAAAAAAACAAAAGACAGCAATAAGTAACCTTTCAGAAGACACTCCTCTCCTTTATGATTACTTGGGAATACGAATATGAGTTGATAAAAGCAAAGAGGTCTTTAGTTCTCAAAGGTTTACTTTAAAAGAATTCAGAAGGGCCTGCTTATTTTATTTACTGAATGATGTGTCCCCTGTTTACAAGCTGTTACTGGTCAATCGTCAAAAGAGCGAATATGCCCTACAATAGGTTGACAGAATTTAAAGAATTAATAGTGCTATAGGACCAAAATCAAGGAACCTGACGGTCAATTTTCCTGGTCTTTTAAACAAAGTAAATTCGGACGTTTAAACAAAACTCGCCCGCATCATGCCAATTATCTTTGTCTTAACAAAATCGAATTAAAAAAATGAAATCAGACAATTATCAGGGAGCATTACAGAAACCATTAGGTTCCGGCTTCACAGCAAAATCAACTTCCGCGGAAGTAATCAAAGGAATCGATCTTACGGGTAAAATTGCAATTGTAACTGGCGGGAACACAGGTATTGGGCTTGAAACGACAAAAACTCTTGCTTCAGCCGGAGCAACAGTGATTGTCCTAGCCAGAAACTTAGAAAAATCAAAAGCAAATCTGAAGGGTATAATGAATATTGAAATGGAAGAAGTGGATATGATGAGCCCTGCCTCTATTGACAATTTTGCCGAAAAATTCATTTCATCGCGCAGACCGCTTCATTTATTAATTAACAATGCAGGAATTATGTGGGTTCCATTGCAACGTGATGAACGTGGAATTGAATCCCAACTGGCAACAAATTATCTAGGCCAGTTTCATCTTACAGCAAAATTATGGCCGGCATTAAAAAAGGCAAATGGAGCTAGGGTCGTAAATGTATCCTCCCTTGGGCATCATAATTCTTCCTTTAATTTTGAAGATCCAAACTTTGAAAAAAGGAACTATGAAACTCTCGAGGCTTATGGTCAATCAAAGACGGCAAGTAATCTTTTTGCCTTGGAATTAGACAACCGAGCTAAAGATTTCAAGGTAAGAGCTTACTCCTTACATCCGGGTTCTATCGGAGGGACGGAACTAGGGAGAAATGCAGACCAAGAACAATGGAAAAAATTAGGATTTCTGGACGAAAATGGAAATATGCGTCCAGAAATAATAGCTTCATTAAAGACCATCCCTCAAGGTGCTGCTACTACAATTTTTGCCGCAACCAGTCCATTATTGAATTTGATAGGCGGTGTTTATCTCGAAGATAATGACATTGCAGCGTTATTGTCGACAGATCCTTCCATCCCGACGGAAGCGAAACTACATCAGTCTGGTGTGCAACAATATTCATTGGAAGAAAACTCAGCAAGACACTTATGGGATCTAAGTGAAGAAATGACAGGAGTAAAATTCAATATCAATTAATTATTTAACCTTTAAAATGAAGTTAGCTGATAGTGATAAACGAGTAACAAACGCAGCGCGAATTTTCGTAAAGTGGATATTTTGCTGATTATTGCAAGAATAAAAAAGTTTGGAACAGTTGACATATAGCGGACGATGTTGCTCTCATCTCCGATTCAAAATTTTGGTTGATGGGGGCAACGATAAAATTTCTATCTTTATATTATCCACTACCTTGCAAGCCAATCAAATAGCTCTCTTTATGGAATATCAAGCAAAATATATTACAGACGACATTAAACTTTCCTGCTATGAGGACAAGTTCTTTAAATCGGATATCAGTTTCGATTGCCATATGTTGATCTGGTTTATTTCCGGTCAAACTAAAATTGTTCAAGCTGATGCTACACATCTCTTTAAAAAGGGTGATATCTTTTTAATCCCTAAAAATCAGTTAGCTACAATTATCAACTATCCCAAAGATGGGCAAGCTCATAAGACAGTTGTCATGCACTTAACGGCCGATAGGTTGAAAGATTTTTACTCAAATCTGAATGTCAAACCTGATGCACATCATACACAAAAAATACACCATTTCAAAAACCACCCATTATTAGAAAGTTGCCTTTCGTCTCTTGTTCCTTACTTTGAAATGCAGGTACTCCCTGAAAAAATAGCTTCCTTAAAAATTACAGAAGCTATCAGCATTCTCCGCATAATAGATAAAGACATAGATAATGTACTGGCAAACTTTGAAGAACCCGGAAAAATTGACCTTGCAACTTATATGGAAAAGAATTTTATGTTCAATTTATCATTGGAAAAGTTCGGTTATCTGACGGGAAGAAGCCTAACGACTTTCAAAAGGGATTTTAATAGAATATTCGGTATCACTCCGCAGAGATGGCTCACTAAAAAACGATTGGAGTTGGCACACTACCAATTGGTAGAAAAAAAAACGAGACCCATTGAGGTCTGTTATGAAGTAGGGTTTGAAAACCTTTCACATTTTTCATATGCATTTAAAAAACAATTCGGCTATTCACCAACAGAATTACTGGCAAAAGGGAATTAACTATTCTTTTTAAGTTATAATTGTTTATTACGGATTCGAATTTAAATAACTCAATCTTCCAATTTTCGTACTTATCTATCATTTCCAAAAATAACTTAAGTAATTATTTATCTGATACCGGTTTCTCAAATCGATTAATTCCATACTATTCCAATCGACCAAAATCATTTCACATTCTTCACCTAAACGATATAAAACTGACTTAATGTGTTCAAATTTCTTTACAGAAGTTTCCGCTAAAGAAACTCGTTCGCTAATCGAAAGCCAAACATGTTTGACAAACTCCCCTTCTATTTCAAAAAAGATGGTGAAATTCGAGAAACCAAATGCTTTAGTCTGTCTTGTTGTGCAGTCAATAATTTTATCGTAATTATAATATATGTGTGTTGCTCTTTCAAATCCAAAAACTGTTAATAGCTCCATTAAATAGTCTTCTCGGATTTCTTTTGAAATGGTGGTTATAGGCATTTCTCCATGTTCAAATATTTCAGTAAATCCAAAATCTGTTCGTGACACCTCTGAAAGTGGTTCTATTTCTGCGATCGATTTTAATACATATGCCATATTTTCTAATGGAACAATTACAACTTGACAATAGTCGTCTTCCCAGAGAAGTGGCAAATAACCGTCTGCCTCAAGTTTCCTTCTTGCTGTTGTCTTTCGTTTAAATATTTTGAAAAAGTCCAATAATTTCATTCAAACGCATTTGTTATATATTTGCATATTTGATATTATCAATAACAAACTCTTTTAATTCCTTTAAAACCGAAAGTCTGTTGGCCATTTCCGTATTGTTAAACCGAAAATAACCAATTTCAAATGTTTTAAGTTTTGTTAGGTTTTCCATTCCTGATAAATCGTCAAGGTCCACTTTTTTGTTGCTCTCTGTTGTTGATGCAAAGAGGGATAAGTGTTCAAGGTTTTCGAACTTATCAATCCCATTCAAGCTTTTAAGGTTTGAAGTATAAGTTAATGAAAGGTTTTTAATTCTGGATTTTGAAGCGTTTGGCAAGAAATTGAAGTCTGATACTTTGTTTAGACTTAAAAGACATAGCGTGTTCAGATTCGTTAATTCGTCTAAGCGGTTAAATGAAAAGTCGGCTTTTTTGACATGTGAAATTAATAAATGAGTCAAATTTGGAAACAATGAAATTAAATCCAAGTCATTTTGTTTGATGTTCCAAATATGTAAATGGCTGACATCTGTTAAATTATTCTTATACTTCTTTAATGCGTCAAGATTTTTACGATCAATCTTATAGTTATTGATGGTGATAAACTTCAGATTGTCATAAAACCGGATATTTTCCAATGTTTCAGTCGATGGTAGAACATACAGAATTTCAGATCTGAAATCGGTTCCGCAAATTGTCTTCGAATAATTGGAATCGTCAGCCTGAACAAAATTTTCATTTTTTTGTTGAAATAGAAACCGCTGGAAATCTTGTATATTTTTTATCTCTTTTAAATCCATTAGGTGATGGTTAGCGTTATATTAATTTATCCAATAATTGTGTCAATAGAAGGTTTACCAAAGTTTAATGCTGTCAAAATTTTTGTTGCTTTTGCCTTATCTTCAATTAAAGCCTTCTCATACTCAAATACAAGTCCGGTGGTCAATAATCTCTCATCACCTGTAAGTCCATCAAAACTTATACAGTTCTCTGATATTTCATAGTCAACCCACTGTCCTTTAACAAATTGTTGTAGACGTCCAAACACAGGCTTTCCGACTTCTCTGCCTTTTATCCTTGTCGGAATAATAAAGTCCTGCTGACAATTTTCAGGTTGGTCTGCAATTATTATCCAATCCTCTTCATTAACATCATAATCCTCAAAGCAACACTCAATCGCATCTTCCATAGTGTAAAAGAAATGATCCCAATCTGCAAAACTGTCCTGTAAACTGTAATATCCAAAAAGATAAACTCCCCCTTTTGCATGACAAAGCATAAGTTTTTTTGTTTTTCCGTCTACGTCTTTAAATACTACTTTTCTCATTACATGTAAATATGATATAAATTGCTGTTTTAATATAATATCTTACCTATAATATTTTGATCAAGCTTCGAAATAAGGTTGTAGCTTTTCGCTCAGATTCATCTTGACCCATTGCCTACCAACTCCATACTCCATATATAATATTTCGAGGATACCAACATGTACAATATTGATAATTTCACGGTTGTGACTTTGCCCAATATAATTGATATAATCATAGGAGCTTTCGACAAAAGGGCCTGTCCGGTCTGCTATGATCTGGCCGCCAATATATGTCGCAAATTCGTTCATAAATAAATATGTTGAACGATCTGAGAAAAGACTATCCTCTCCCATTTCCACGATTTCCATATATTCTCGTACCTTATCAAACAAAATACCTGTTAATGTATCAAAAATAAAAATATCTATCTTTTATAATGGCTTTATATGGAATTTCCAATAGGAGTAAAAATAAGAATTTGCATCAGATCTGCGATACAAAATAGATATAGAAATTATAGTTGCTGAGTTATATATTTTGTCTTTTGAGTGCTGTTTTGTAAATTCAAAAAATAGTGAGCCATATTTCATGAAGACGAAAAGATAACCTTTAAAAATCACTATTATTGGACGCTTCCTCAAAAGAAAAACTTGCTTATCAACATGCGCATTCACTTTTAAAGATAGATCAAAATGAGGATATTGATAAAATAAAGAGGGTTTACTTTAAAGCTGGATGGCTAACCAAAGACGAAAATTCACTAAGTTTATTGAATAATGGACTAGAGAAATTTAATGAAGATATAGCAACGCGTATTATACATGATCATACATCTGAAATTTTTTTTTATTACTGCCCCAATTGTGGCAAACTAGCCAGAACTCCAACAGCAAAACAATGTCGTTTTTGTAATTACGATTGGCATTGCATCATGACGGGTACATTCGTGAAATAGCAATAGCGCAATTAATGAATCTTTTTCCTTTAAAAAGCGTACCATACTTGCATCATGATTTGCTCCAACAGCCTGAAGCTTTATCTGCCATAATAAAATTAATAAGGGATATTACCTTTCCTTAATTTTAAAACAACATATTGTATTTGAGGCAAGAAGAGTAAAATGACAATGACAAATATCACCCCCATTAACATCCAATCGTAATAATCCCTAGTAGCACGGGCCAATAGTTGATGATTAATCATTTGATTGAAATAGCCTGTGGATACTGTTTTCGAATTATACATATCACGGCCAGCATTGATATATTGGTTTTGAATATCCAGTAAAGTAAGTGGTAACTGCGGATTTGTTTCCGTGAGTGCTTCCCGTATCTTTTCGCGAACCGCGGATTTTGTAAATAATTGAAGTTCGTTGTTAAATGCCAGACTTACGCTAAAACCGGTGAACCTTGCCAATATGCCAACAAGCGAGGCATTTACTGCAATTTTCGGAGGTGCTGATGAAGCGGTAAATGAAACAATCGGAACAAATAGAACACCTGTGGCCACACCATAAACAAACATCGGAAGAATAAAATTGATTGTTTCACCCTGTACAGAAACAAATAGTATCATATAGGCATAGTAAATTGCCATTATACCAAAACCGGCAATAATCATCCTGATCAAGTTGTACCCCATTAAAACAAATCGGGAAGTGACCAACATGCTCAGGATCGTTCCTAAAATTACAGCCATCCATATCGGAATGGTATGCAGTGGGTCATTTCCTAAAATCACTTCCACATAACCATAGGCTAGTCCGGTACTACCTTTGAAAATGTAGAATGTAACAAGTAGGAATAACCCAAAAACAAAATTCTTTGCCTTAAAGATCTGTAAATTGATCAATGGCCTTTTTAGTTTTGATTCTCTGATAATAAAGAGGGAAAGAATAACTAAAGCACTTAAACTAAGCATCAAAATTAATGGGTTATCAAACCATCCGAATTGCCTTCCATAGACGAGTATAAATCCCAATATCAAGATGAAAGACATATAAAACAGATAGCCTATCCAATCCACCTGATATAAGGGTATCTTTTTGGTAAACCTCGCTTTACCGCTCATTGTCAGCAAAACAACAAATGTCAGAATAATGAGCACAACAATAAATCCATAGAATAGCCAGTTAAAATCAAAAAAATGAATGACCACACTTGTATAGATGGAATAGAAAGGTACAGCGATTTGTATACTGCCGTAAAGAAGACTGTAAGCAATCACACGGGCACGTACAGACTGTAATCTTGGAAAAATGAGCTGTAATACTATCCCTGACATCAATGCGCAGGTCATCCCTTGCAAAAACTGGCAAATAACAAACAATGTCCAATCTTTGAAATGAAAGCAGATAACGGAACATATTGCATTGACGGCAAGGGCAATCAGCAGATATTTTCTGGGTGCAAAATATTTTACTATCCGAAAATCAAGTGCCAGGAAAGCCACCGTTGAACCATAGATTACAACCATGCCATATTGTACATCGGTAGGTTGTATGCCGTAAAACCCCATCGTCGCGATCGGACTGCCGTAAAAAGCGAAACTGAACAGACAGGTCATCAGAATGGTAAATATGACGGCTCTCGCCACCCATTCGGACACCCAGGATTTGAAAATCGGTATTTTATGTGCTTGCATCATTAATCTTTTAAAATGTAAACATTGGCATTCATTCCGGCAGAGAGGTTCGCTAATTTTTCAGGCGTATCGGTAAGTTTAATTCTTACAGGAATACGCTGGATGATTTTGACAAAATTACCTGTAGCATTATCTGGAGGTAGCAATGAATACCGCGAACCTGTGGTTGGGGAAAGTGATTCAATAGTACCAGTGAATTTTTCATTCGGGAACGCATCAACCTCAATGGTTACCGCTTGCCCGATCTTTAAATTACCAGCCTGTGTTTCTTTAAAATTTGCAATCACCCATTTTTTCTCGGCCTTGTTCACCAAAAAAGCCAATGTCTGCCCAGCTTGTATCAGCTGGCCTTCCTGAATGGTCTTTTTACCAATTTGTCCGTCAAAAGGCGCAGTGATAACCGTATATCGAATGTCCAGTTCCTGCCGCTGAAGAAGTGTTTCTTTAATTTTTATCTCTGCCTGTATAACATTATGTTGCGCTCTAAAATCATTAAGTTTAGATTCAGCTACTTGTAAAGAAGCTTTAGCTTGATCGTAATCTGACTTTGCAATAGATAATGAAGCACTTATATTATCGAATTTTTGTTGTGTGGTAGATTCATCCGCCAGTAGATTTTTATAGCGGTCAAACTCTTTTTGCTGCTGATTCAATCTCACGGCAGCACCTGCCAATTGTGCTTTTATGACTTCAATACTTTTAAGTTGCGTTTCCTCGTTTGCAGCCAATATGGACAATTTGGCTTTTGAACTCAAAACTTCTGCTGAAGCAGCATCTTTTTTCAGTCCATATTCGTCCAATTCAATGACAACTAGTGTATCACCTTTTTTTACCAGCTGATTGTCATTGAAATATATTTTGCTGATATAGCCACCTACTTTTGCGTTTATGGGTGACAAGTAAGCGTCTACCTGTGCATCATTAGTGTGTTCGTAGCGATATCCTCTTAAGAAATAGGCTGTTCCCCAAATAATGATTCCTACGAATAATGCGATTCCCAACCAATTGGTGAGGCATACAATAATTTTATCTGTTTTATTTTTATTCATAATATTTGTATTAAAGAATTCCAACGATTGCCAATAATCTGACATGAGCTATTCTTATATTTGTTTGTGCTGTTGTCAGATTGAATTTTGCTTCCAATAAAGCATTTTCTGCTTCCAAAAGATCGGTCAGTAACGATTCCTGATTTAAGTAGCTGCTTCTGATAACACGGACGGTTTCAGTGGTTCTAATGATATTTTTCTCTGCCGTTTCTACGCTCTCCAAAGCCTGTTGTTGCTGTAGATAAGCTTCTTTTACCTGAAGAGCGATTTCGTCTTTCTTCATTTCTGCTTTTTCCTTAGCCTGACTGCTGACAACTTGAGCATGAGCAATTGTATGTTTGCTTTTGTACAAATTATCTATAGAATACTGTAATTTAATTCCTGTCTGACCAAATCCCCATAAGTCATTTGAATAGGGATAAAAGGAAATCTGCGGATAATTGTAGTTGTAGTTAGCGTACAAAGAAACTTTGGGCAATCGTGTAGCTTTCATTTGTTTTACATTCAGTTCGCTCCATTTGATATCACTATTGACCATTTTATACGCGGGAGATTTGTTAAAAACAATGTCTATATAATCATTGTAGTCAGCGTCTGTGATAGCGTTTAATTCAATTATATCTCGATATTTGATTGCTAGCTCTGTATCAATTTCACGTCCCATCAGTATATTGAGATGTTGTTTGGCGATTTCGATTTTTTTTGTCACATCAGAAAGACTAAGTTCCAGCTGAGACAATTTCACGGAGGTTCTCAGTACATCGCTCTTTAGTACGGTACCGTTTTTATGAAGACTTTCTATCAAATTCAATTGCTTTTTTTCTGCATCAATCTCTGCATGAAGAAAGTCATAGAAATGCAAAAGTTTGTATAAATCAAAATAGGCAACTGCGGTATTATATTTTACACTATGCTTTTGCAGATCCGCTTCATATTGTTTTCGCTTCTCTTCTTCCCTCTTCATGTCGATGTTTCTTTTGTCTTTATTACCATTATAAAGATTAATGTTCAAGTTGTAACCTACTCCGTACCCATAACCTTTTACGGGTACATCCTGTGGAGAAGAGAATAATCCATTGTCGTAAATCAGAAATTTGGAATTGAGTTTTACGTCTCCACCTACCGAAAGTTCCGGTAACAAATGGTCTTTGGCTTCCAATATTTCTATTTTACTCTGCTGATGATTTAGGTCAGAGAGTTTCAGTTGACGGTTGTTCATTTCCGCAACCTTCCAAATTTCTTCCAAACTTAGGGGCTCCGCTTTTTCAGTATACTGGGCATGGATCGAATAGGGAAATAATAGCAAAAGTATGCTCAAAATCCGAGTTGTTTTATATCGTTGCATCAGCTTTCTATTTATAAATGATGATATCTTTCTTTTTCTTTGCTAACCATTGCTTTAGCATCTTTTTCAGCTCATCTAAAACAAAGCTTAAATCTATCATTGGAATAAAGGGACTAGCATAGGCGCAAGCCAGCCAGTAGATGTTTGCTTTATCAATTTCTTCGTCTGAGCGAAGGAATTGATGTTCTGATTTTTTAGCTTGCATTGCAAGTTCAAAATCTTTGTCAGGTTTTATGATTTTACGTTTCATAACGATTCTACTAGTATTAACACAGCAAAATTATTAAGCACGTCATTCTATGCTTTTATATAAATAGCCTAATATTTGCTATATTTGGCCACATGGAAATTCTTAGCCAATTAATACAAATTGTAGATCAAAATTTCGATTCCATCCTTGTGATGCGACAACAGACGGAACAGCGTTTGCCAGCTCATCAGCACGATAAAGCTCAGTTGTTATTGGTTTATGGAGGAATTGCTTACCTACAAACAGACGAAAAGGATCTGTATATTCCGGCTAATCATTATATATGGATACCCAAAAACTACCCGCACAACCTGATGTTTAATACACAGGATTTGTACATCATCAATATTTACTTTCCAGACGAAAAGGCAGACAGTTTTTACGGTGAACTGGGTATTTATCCAGTGAGCAAGCTTTTGGCAGAAATGCTCTCATTTAGTGATAAATGGCAAGGTGATTATTTTAAAGGTTCATGGGAATTTGAGTTTTTAACTACGCTGAAAGGCGTATTATCAAAAGAAAATCTAAAAAAATTTTCCATTCAACTTCCTACAACAGACGATCAACGGCTTAATGCTATAATCGACAGTTTTAGAAATCGGTTAAATGAAGATCTAAGCTTAGACACTGTTGCTCTACAATCGGGGATGAGTGTGAGAAGCTTGACCAGATTATTTCAAACTAAACTGCGCATCACTTTTGTTCAATACTTAAAAATGCTTCGTATTATCAGAGCGATGGAATTGATTAAAGATACGGATTTGAACATGACGGAGATAGCCTATGAAATCGGATATTCGAATGTATCGGCATTTAGTAACAATTTTCATCAACTGACCAATATGAGACCAACTGAATTTAAAATTAAATGAGAGCTGCCGCTTCCTTAATTTTACGGTTACGATGTTTCTGATTCTGTAAGAACTACGACTTCAATACTGCACGGGTTTGAACGCTACCGTTGTCTTTAATTTTATAATGCCTTTGGTCTTGAAAGAGATTAATAAAAAAACTTATTCGGTTTAAGATGTTTCAAAAAAATTGATATCCTCAGCAAGTAAGCCGCTTTTTCCAGCATTTTCTAATTGTTTTTTTATTATCTTATAACGTTTATCGTGTCTGTCCATTAATCGCATTTGGGCTTTTTTTAGCGTTTTGATTTTTGCTAGAACTTCGGAAAAAACTTTTGCGGGCACTTTATCTGCGCTTAGCAAGACAAATAAATATTCGATATTTGAACTAATAAGTGTTTCGATTTCGTTTAGTTTGTGCATTGCGTTGATTTGTAATACCCTTAATTTTTTATTTTTACTAAAATCAGGTAACGCCGTTAATGAGAATCCATCTAAATATAACTTTTTTAATCCCGTCGCATTTGAAATAAAATCAATGTTTTGAACTTTTTTAATTCCAGAAAGTTGCAGATACTCTACACCGTTAGATAATAACTCCGGAAAATTTTCGCTTGCCTGACAATCACTAACAACTAATACTTTTAAAGAAATGCCATGTAAGACGGAAAAATCAATTTGTTGAAAATCGGATATGCTCAATCCTTTTAAATTTTTTAGCCCACATAATGAAACTATTTCGGTGAATTTCCCTTGCAAATGGAGGTAATTTATATTGGGAAACTTTTCCACTAAACGAAGATCAGATCTTACATCCACATAAATGTACAACTCTGTTACCAACTCAATCCTAGAAAATTCGGTGAAACTTTGTTGAGCCGCAATCGAAAGACCTAGTTTCCTCACATTTGTCAGTTGCGATAATGTTTCAAAATCTTGTTTGGTATATGCATGATATTTATTGGATTTTTCAGGGTCTTGAAAAGGTAAGATAATGAGCTTTACATCGGGGCGCTTTGCGAACAATATTTTGTCTAAACTTTGTAAAGGTTTATCGCTATTGTCATTTAATCGAAAATAAAAAATTCCATCCTTACCAATAGCGTTGCAGGCGTGTGTTTCTGAATAGGATTTGCATAATTTTTCCCATTCCGAATAATTAATTATAGAAAGATATTTAGTTGCTTCCATTCTTTTTTTGTACAAAAGTTCAATTGAAAAAATTAGCGTCCCAAATTTTATACATCATCCCACCTGACTCAAACGTTGCGGCCCTCACCGAAGGCCCCACTTTTGGCGGTAGTTTTTTATCTTTTATAATTCGGTTCTTCAAGTAAAATCGGTATCGGATTAAGGATTACCCATTTTGTTGCTAGCTGGCATAAATAATTAAGTTCGTCCGTTTCTGCATCTCCATTTTTGCGAATGCTTTGTACAAGTGAAGTTAGTTTTTCTAGTTCATCAACTGACAAAGCGTTATTTGAAGCTAAATGCGCAAGAAATGCGTCCAACATTTTTTTGAAATAAAGATTCCAGTTCCCGCCACCGTTTCTATATATTTCATCTCTTACTTTTCCTGCAATTCGCACAACTTCTCCTTGCACTGTTTTTGCAGATCCTTTTGATGGAATTAAAAGTTCCCACAATTCTTCAAATTGTGTTTGCCAGGTTGTTCCACTTAAAACAATTGGCGATACGCCATCGTGCATAATGCGTTTTCTTACCGGTGGAACATTATATATTTCGTAAAGTTTGCTTAGCGCTTCGTCAGTTTCTTGCAGATAATCTTCTTTATTGAAATTTTCACGATGAAACTCAAAATTTTCTCCGATACGGGTAATGTTATCTCGCATTTTTGGAGTTATCGCCGCGTTTTTCAGTAGGATACTCGATATTTCTACTAAATTTACGATATCGATATTATTGGCACGGTTCAGAGCTTTTTCAAGGGGTGTCTCTCCATTTGCATTCAGAACATTTGTATCCGCGCCGTATTCAATTAATTTTTTTACCGAAGTAATATTAAAACTACTTCCTGCTGCAAAATGCAAAGGTGTGTCTCCATACTTATCAACTGCATTGATATTTGCCCCAAGTTCTAAAAGTATCGTAATCTTTCCACTTCGGGCCATTGCGTGTTGATGCAGTGCCGTACGTTCGTAATAATCGACAGCCTCAATGTCGGCCCCGTTTTCTACCAGCCAACGAACTAGCTCGTCAGGAATATTGAAGAAACTAAGAGCAGTTGCTTTTCCATAACCGCCTCGTGCATCTAATTCACAGGTATCAAATACCTTTTTGAGATTGTCTATATTATTTTCGTTAATTAATCCGTCAAAATTTTTTGGAAGTGTTTTTTTCTTTTTAGCCATTTTGTTTCTCTTGATTTTGGGGTTCAGTAAAATTGATTAAAACGCTCTGGGGCTCTCTTCTCCGGCTCAAAATCAAAGCACACAAGCCGATAAAATTTCTCAAGTTCAATTGAAAAACTACTGTCGAACTTTGAAGTTTCACCCCCTACTGCAAATTTTTTGTTACCAGCAGTAGATTTCTCAATTTTTTATAATTCAGATAATAATGGTAGTTCATTTAAAAGCTTTTCTTTATTTCCATTTTCCAAATATCTTGGTAAAATAACGCAGTTTTTGCAATTTTTTAAGTGAACATAAAGCGCTGATGTCGTAACTCTTCGTTTCTACATTTAGTAAAAAAGCAAGATATTTCAGATTGGTTAGTTTCGATATTGGCTCCATACTTTTGACGGATTGTCCTGTTCCGCTCATTTTTCCGTGGTCTAAATAAAGTTCTTCTAAGTTCACAAGAGAAGATAATGGTTCTAAATCATACATATTATTTATCTCGTGGATATACAGAGTTTTAAGATTGACTAAACCACTAAGATAATTGATATTATCTACTTTCTTGATACTGGAAAGAATTAGCACCTCCAGATTTTTCAAAGGCGTTAAGTCTGGTATTTCATTTTGTTTGTTTATGCTTATATGAAGATATTTTAGATTTGGTAATGTCGAAAATACACCAACTCGCTCATCGTCAATTTCTCCTAATATTATTGCTTCAATATTTTTATTTCCATTTAACGAAGAAAGGTTTGTATAAGTCAATTTGAACTTTTTCAAGGGTGTTGACATTTCCAAGATCTTTGTGCCAGTAGGAATTGTAGATAAGTCAAAAATTCCGTTCACAGCCCCTTTGAAAACGCCCAAATGTGCATAGTCGGCAACTGGGCTTTTCTGTTCTAATAAATAATTATTCCAATTCATTTGTTTTAGCGGTCTTTCAAAGTTGCAGTTACTCGAAGATTGGCGCAACTTTGTCTTTTTAATTATTTACTGTTGTTTGCTAAATCTTAAAATTAAGATATTTTGTGCATCAAGGGCAACCATTTACAATTCACTGGGTTTCGTTTATGATTCGTAAAAAACGTATTTTGCACTTAGCCCACCTCTGATGCAGAATCCTTATTGGCGGTAGCTTGTTATCTGGAGTTGCTAACTTAGTCGGCAGATCAAGTTAAGAACAATAAAATATCTTAATTTTGAAATAATGATTAAAGTCCGTAAAAAGTACGATCGCATTTTTAAAGAGCGAGCAGTTGAATTAAGTAAAAACAGAAAAAATCTTTCTGAGCTAGCTCGTGAGTTGGGAATCTCTGCTGCCCAATTATATAAGTGGCGTAAAGAGTCAGAAGAGTTTGGATCAGGAAGTTTCCCCGGGAATGGAAATATGAAGCAAACGCCAGAACAAGAGCGGATTAGTTTCTTGGAAAAAAAACTTAAAGACTCAGAACTGGAACTAGAAATACTAAAAAAGGCCATAGGCATCTTTTCCAAGAGCGATCGGTAATATATAGTTTTATCAAGCAACATCAGGGGCTATATTCGATTGAAAAGATGTGTAAAGTTATGGGCGTTGGATCTAGAAGCTATTATGCTTGGCAAAAACGGTCCCAACAGACAAAAAGCAGGAAATGTAGCAATCTGGAGGACAAGATAAAGGCTATTTATTTCGATAAGAAACAACGGTATGGCAGTCCTAGAATAACTGCGGAGCTGTTGGATGATGGAATTAAAGTTTCTAGAAATACAGTCGCTAAGTATATGAAAAATATGGGGCTACGGAGTAAAATAGGCAAGAAATTTAAAGCTACAACCGATTCAAAACACGCACATAAAATAATGGACAATGTATTAGACCGAAATTTCAAAGCTTCAGAGCCTTCAAAAGTCTGGGTATCTGATATTACTTACATCCATACCAAAGAAGGTTTTTTATATCTAACCACCATTCTGGATTTATATGACCGCAAATGTATTGGTTGGAGTATCAGTGATGGGATGAAAACTGAAGAAACTTCATTGGCAGCTTGGAAAATGGCAATTAAGCACCGTAAACTGTCTCCTGGTCTAATTTTTCATTCGGACCGTGGCGTACAATATGCATGTGAAAAATTTAGTAACACGTTAGATTCCTATAAAATCATAACAAGAAGTATGAGTAGAAAAGGTAATTGCTGGGATAATGCAGTAGCAGAAAGCTTCTTCAAAACGCTAAAATCCGAGCAGATTTACGGTAATAAGTTGATTACCAAGGATCAGATGAAAGCAGAACTATTCGAATACATAGAAATCTGGTATAATCGAGAACGTCGTCACTCCACATTGGGAAATCTTACAATTGAGCAATTTAATAAAAAAGAGCAAAAAATTAAAAAAGCTGCTTAACTAGCACTGCCGATTTTATTTGCAAGTCCAATCTTTTATAATTCGGTTTGTCAAGCAAATCTGGTGTTAGGTTAAGGAGTAGTTGCTAATAACTGGCTCGACGATAGACCCGCCAACTTAACAGAATAGATGTATATCACATCTGTATTATTTTTTGGCAGCTCATTTATTTTACTTTACTTTGTTTCATAAAAATAATGCATAATTGAACGATATAAATCTATCACATGATGCAAAGACGGAAGATGAGAGTCGTTATCAGGGTAGACACACAAAGTCTGGAAATGCCTTTCTGCATCGTAAGCTGCCTTCGGCAGGTGAAACCAAACGAGTAGTAAAAAAAGAGAGCTTTGGCAAACCTAACAGCAAATATGACCACTACATCGCATGATGTGATTAGCGAAAACTACCTTCGGCTTAACATTAGCTCGGGAGGCCTCCCCATAGGTTCTATTGATTTTATTTCGGAAAAGATCAATTTCAATATTAGTGGTCGATCTTTTTTTAAAGGCATGGCGGCTATAAACCAACTCGAATTAGAATATAGCGATGGAAAATTAATTTTTATATTCAAGAACAAAAAGAATTTAGCGTTAAATTGCAGTTTAAAAGAATTTGAAAAAGTATGTACACATATAAAGACTTATGGATATCGTAAAACATACTAAAAAAAATATAGATTAATAGAAGTAGCTTGAATTGGAAAAACGAAGATGATCCCCCCATATTGACGGATAAGCACTTTTCTCGTTTTTGAGAAAGGAATTGATAACATAGAACTTGCTTTTAATTGTTGAATAAAATTGGTTTGGAAACGTATAAAAAAGAACTCGTCAGGATCTCGGCTATTTTCGAAAATTTCTATACTGCAAAGTTTGCCAGATATTCAACCTCTAAATTAAGAGTTGATCCTCGCTAATAAGTAATCAAGGTAAATTGATCAGATGATGTAAACATTTGTCTACCATTTCAATATGTTAATAACTTTATGCCGATTATTTAATCATTGTTTCACAATAAAAATAATTTTATACGTTATCTTTAAATAGTATAATAACGAATCGCATTTATCACATAAAATTTATAATAGAAAAAAATGGGAAAATTTGTAGTGAAAACAAGAAAAGATGGTGAGTTTCAGTTTAATTTAAAAGCAGGAAATGGTCAGGTAATTCTGAGTAGTGAGGGCTATAAAACTAAGGCAAATTGCTTAAACGGCGTTGAATCGGTAAAAAGAAATGCGCAGGACGATGATAAATTTGACAGAAAGACTTCGACAAACGGTAAACATTACTTCAATCTGAAAGCGACCAATGGTCAAGTTATCGGAACAAGTGAAATGTACGAAAGTGCAAATGGAATGGAAAACGGAATTGAATCCGTAAAATCAAATACACCCAATGCTACCATAGAAGATCTCGATTAAAGTGTAAAACTTGATTTGCATAAGCAAATAATAAAAAGCCCGAAATTTACGCTCGGGTTTTTTTGGTTAATCGGCAGCTCTTTAAGTTTATTGAAAAATCAATACTTTAACATGCATTTAACGTTATCGTATAGTGTTGATTCAAATATAAAATGTAATTTCACATCAGTCAATCACTTTAGATTGCAAATTAAATACGAGAAATATCTCCACTTCAGAAATCACATGTCCCAGTCTGTTAAATTCGACAATGTTAATACATTGTTCTCCAAAGCGTTAAAGCAAAAAATCAATAATTATTTTAATAATTCGTTAAAGCAAAAGACTGGCAACCGAAGGATATTTCTGAAAGCCACTATTCTTTTGGCTACTTTTATCCTTTTATATATTCTCTTGGTCTTCGTTCCACTTCATTGGAGCATTGCTGTCGTGCTATGCCTTATTTTCGGAGCTAACTTAGCTGCTATCGGCTTCAATATCATGCACGATGCCGGACATAATTCGTTTTCGGATAACAAACGTCTGAATACGGTATTGTCCTACACACTCAATCTCTTGGGCGGCAATATCTATTTTTGGAAACTTAAACATAATATCGCCCACCATACGTATACCAATATTGATGGTGAGGACCACGATATTGAAATTAAATTTATGCGTATCCACCATGATCAGAAGCTGAAAAAACACCACCGCTATCAACGGTTTTACTTTCCGCTGTTATACGGTATCTCCTATTTGGCCTGGATTTTTTATCAGGATTATGAAAAATATTTCCGCGGCCGCTTGGGAAATCAAGCCGAGCGTTTTCATTTTCCGGTCAGGGAGCGTGTCATTTTTTGGCTCAGTAAGATCGTACATTTCTCGCTATTTGTGGTTCTTCCCATTATCTTTGTCGGTTGGCTTCCTACCCTCTTTGGTTTGTTAATTGCTGGCGTTGTCTGCGGAATGAGTCTGGCGACGATATTTCAACTGGCACACGTTGTTTCCGGAACTGAATTTAAAACAGTTGAGGGAGCACGTGTGGAAGAAGAATGGATGATTCATCAGATCCAGTCCACGGCCAATTTCGCTACAAGGAGTAAGGTATTAACCTGGCTGCTCGGCGGACTTAACTTTCAGGTAGAGCATCATCTGTTTCCCAAAATAAGCCATGTGCATTATCCTGCACTCAACCGTATCGTAAAACAAACTTGCAAGGAGTATAAATTGCAATACAACGAATTCAGGACTTTTTGGGCAGCGTTTAGGTCGCATATCGGGGTTATTCATGCCATGTCAAAATAAACTTAGTCGAATGATTCAATATTGTTCTGCAAAGTAAAATTAAAAACTCCTTCTTCATTCGTGATTTCTATTGGAAGAAGGAGCTTTAATGCGATATTAAGGCAGTAAATGAATTTATTCTGAAAATAAAACACAAAATATACTATATACCAATATTTTATACCTATACTTGTATCATAATCAGGTTCCGCCCTTGCTTTTCTGAATCGTCGAGTATCCCTTTCCGCTCAGTTTTTGCATTTCCAGAAGCTAATTTTGTTTTCAAAATAATAGTGAAGTACCTTTTTGAACTTGCATAAGACCAAGCCCATTAAATACAAAACATCATTTCTTGCAAACAAATGGATTATTTCTCGTTGTTGGGACAGAATCCTTTATACAACGTGTGTAAACAGAATAATTTAATACTAATATATAATACAATGCAAGAAGGAACAGTAAAATTCTTTAACCAGACAAAAGGTTTCGGTTTTATTACACCAGCTGATGGTGGTGAAGACATTTTCGTACATGTTACCGGTCTGATCAATGAAGTACGCGAAAATGATAGCGTAACATTTGATTTGGAAAATGGAAAAAAAGGCATTAACGCCACAAATGTACGTATCGCTTAATTAAGTAGAATAGTCAATCTGGGAGTTGCATGGCGCATCTTCTAACGACGTGTAGCAGATTTCTGCTACACGTTTTTTTGTCCATCGATTGCCTCCCATCTACGCCAGGTGCTTTAGGTTCAGGCGATTTATCTAAATGACTATCGGATTTCTAATTTTAGCGTATATTTTTTATTAAATTGGCCTTAGAAACTGATGAGCACGGACCAAGAAACATATCAAAGCTACAGGATTCCCGTTCCGGAGGAATTTGAAACAGTGTTTTCTCATTTTTACTTTGCAGCGAATACATCAGAAAACAATATTACAAAAACACTGCTACCATCATTTCAGACAATGATGGTGTTTAATTTCGGGACACCGGCCTTACTGATCTCCAAAGAAAAGGCAAAAATTAGCATTGGTAACTGCATTGTACTCGGCCCAGTTAAACAAGCCTTTTCTTACACTTTACTCCCGGGGACACAGCTATTGATCGCCAATTTCAAAGCTGATGCTTTTTTTCGTTTTTTTTGTAGACCATACCCTTCCAGGGATCAGACCATGGATCCTGACGAGCTCTTGTTGGACAATTGCTTTCACTATTTATGGCAGCAGCTAAATGAAATCGACGATGTGGCAGAGAAAGTAAAGTGTATCTTAAATTTTTGTAAGCCTTATTTGAGGTCGCAGGATGATATTTCTGCTCTACTTTTCCATTTTCAATCCGGGCCACTGAATCCTGTTAAATCTGTTGCCGGGCAAACCGGACACAGTGAAAGAAATATTCAGCTCATCCATAAAAAACATTTTGGATTCAGCGCCAAGGAATTGAGTCGATATGAGCGTTTTATCAAAGCGATTGGATTCATCCAACAGCTAGCCTCTTCAACAGGAAAGGTAAACTGGTTTAAAATAATCGAGGAATGTGGCTATTATGACCAAAGCCAATTGATTCATGACTTCCAACATTTTATCAATACTTCACCCAAAAAATTTTTAAAATTTCAGCGTGATGTCTGCAGGGCATCTGATGGATAGGCCTTTTCGTTTTCTTACAATTTTCCCGATTGCATTCCTGATAAATTTGTTCCATTCAAACAATTAAAAATAAAAACAATGAAACATCTCATCATCTATGCGCACCCAATTGACAGCAGTTTAAATAATCACTTTAAGCAAATTGTTAAAGACACCTTGCTACAAAATGGACAGGAAGTCATCGTAAGAGATCTCTATCAATTAAATTTTAATCCGGTATTGTCCCTTGATGATATCAACGGCCAACGCCGGGGAATTGTGGATCAGGACGTAAAAAGAGAGCAGGACTATATTATATGGGCCGATTCCATTACTTTTATATACCCCATCTGGTGGACGGGTATGCCTGCCATTATGAAAGGATATATAGACCGTGTATTCAGTTATGGATTTGCCTACAGATATGATGCCGGTATTCAAAAAGGCCTACTAACCGGAAAATCGGCATACATCATCAATTCTCAGGGTAAATCAATGATGGAATACCAAGAAACCGGAATGGACAAAGCCCTAAAATTGACCTCTGATAAAGGTATATATAGTTATTGTGGTCTTGAAATCAAGCAACACTTTTTCTTTGATCGGGCTGACCGCGCAGAAGATCATACTGTCGAAGCATGGGGATCACAGCTCAGACAGGTCTATTTAGAAAATAAACTAGCTGTTTAAATAAAAAACTACTGTGCTGCCTAGCAATGGACAAAAAATCCGGGAAACAGTTTCGTTTCCCGGATTTTCCGGTCAATGGTTTCGATTTAAGCAGAGCCTTTAGGAAAAGAAGCTAATTTTCCCAATCTTTAAACTTGCATTGCTATACGTCCTTTCGATTTTCTGAATTCCGTCAGGCTCACTATGTGTGTCTTTTTAAAAAATTTATTCAGATGGCTCTCATCTGAAAAACCAAATTCGGACACAATTTCATTGATCCGCATATCACTAAAAAGAAGCCTATGCTCGATCAATCGCATTTTATAATTTAATATATAATGCTGGATAGTTTCACCACATTGCTTTTTAAAGTAGCTGCCAAGATAACTTTCAGAGAAGCCGAATTTATGAGCGATTGAAGATACTTTTAACAATGACGGATCATGGATATTTCCCTGGATATAATTAATAATGTCTAACACCCGTTTATCTGTATTGGATGCCACATGTGCTACTCTCATCTTTGAAATATTCCTTGCCGCAATAACAATCAATGCATTCACATAATGTAAGGTCAGCTCCTCCTGAAAGAGGTCCGGATGATTGATGCCATGGAGAAGCGAGGAAACAATCGAATCAACCAGAATAACATCAGGTTTATTCTGTAAAATGCACCCGGACAAATAGGAAGCCCCATATAATAGACATTCCATCGAATTTATGCTATTCCACTTGTAGTCTTTTACATACCGTTCGCTGAACTTAACGAGCAAAAATTCTGTATGTTCGATTACTTCCAAATTATGCTGATCATTTGGTGTAAGGAGTATGAGACTGCCCTTGCTATATGAAGCGGTATTATTGTTAATTTTAAGAAATCCTCCTCCACAAATGACATATATGATTTGAAAAAAGGAAAACTGGTTATCTTTTAAAGGACAGTTTACCACCTGATGGTATTCCACTTTGACCAATTGATCGATATTCTCTCTCCTCATAACGCAAAAATACCTATTTATCATTAATAAATACTGATTTTTCAAAATATTTCTGTTCAAATTTGCTACATCAAAACTTTAGATAGCAATGAAAAAATCAATCTACGTCCTGGCACTTGGTGCATTTGGCATAATTACAACTGAATTTGGAATAGTTGGAATCCTTCCGACAATTAGCCGCGAATTCGGCATATCATTAGATACTGCCGGATGGTTACTCAGTGCTTTTGCGATAACGGTGGCAGTTTCGTCACCTTTTATCACTTCCTTCACGACCAAAATAAATCGGAAACTTCTCCTATGTCTGGTTATGAGCATATTTGTCCTCTCAAACTTAATCTCTGCATTTTCTTCAAATTTCACTATGTTGATGGTGGCTCGCATCCTGCCAGCAATATTACATCCGCTATTTTGGAATATCTCTATCGCTATTGCCTTTAAAAATAGTGGGGCAAAGGGTGTTTCTACGGTCATGTTGGGTCTCAGCTTAGCCACTGTACTTGGAATCCCATTAACTACCTACGCGGTAGATCTATTTAATAATTGGCAGGCTTCATTTTTCCTTAGTAGCGCGATCAGTCTAATTGCTTGTATAGGTCTGTTGGTATTTATACCTTCTATTCCTGCGGACAATACAAAATCCACACAAAATCAGATCGCGGTACTGAAAAGTCCTCTTCTGTGGCTCAACCTGATTTCAACCATTTGTACACTAGCGGCGATGTTTTCCAGTTACACCTATCTTACCGCCTATCTGGAAGAAATTACTAAGATGGATGGCGCACAGATCAGTGTTATGTTACTGCTCTTTGGTGGCATGGGAACGCTAGGAAATTGGCTGATGGGCCTGGCGTTGAACAGAAACGTGCTATTAACAGCAAGATTCTTTTTGGCTTCTTTAATCGCAGTACAGGTGCTCGCTTACTACTTAGGCGGAATATTTGCACCAATGGTCATTATAGTCTCCATCTGGGGAATGATTCATACGGGTGGATTTCTGGTTTCAAATATTCGGACAACTCAGTCGATTCCCCATCACGCCCTTGAATTTGTGAATAGCTTACTTACTTCATCCTTCAATATCGGAATTTCCCTAGGTGCTTTTCTTGGAGGGATAATAAGCGTCTACTATGGTGTACATTATGTTTTATGGGTAAGTATCTTGCTATTAGCGATTACATTTGCGATGAGTTTTGTCACTTTCCCAAAAATGCAAACGCAGGATGAGGCAAGTATAGCGACAAAGCTTGCTCCATCGGTATGTAAACAGGCTTAGGAAATCAGCTCGCATAATAAGCTTAAATAAAAGTATCCCTTTTGTTGGGAAGGGGTATTTTTATTTAAGTACCACTAGCTTCTTGATTTATCACTTTAAAGTTATTCTGTGCAACCGGCAAAAGGTAATTTTAAGCGGCTCCGGTAGCAGTCAAAAATACCAGCACGCCAGCTAAGCCGCAGCCTAAGGCAATGCCAAAGAAAACAGTGGCACCTGCTGCTAAAACGACAGCAAAAAGCATAGCAACCAAAGTTGCTCAGAAAAACAGCCGCAGTACGGACTTATAGAAAAAGATATACCTTGCTAAGGCACAATTCTAAAAATCGGATACAGTAAATGTGATTTTTCATAATAATTCGAATGCTTATATATCCAATCCAATTGGGATTTTCCGTCAGCCGAAAATTTTGGATTACCTGCTTTTTCATTATCAAAGGCAGATTTTAAACCCTTATTTTCTTTTAAAAGTTTGGCTGCCGTATCTTCAAAAACATAGGCAGAATAATATTCTTTCTGCCCAAGAATCGCATCAAAGAAATTCCAGTTGAAATAGGAATCTATCGCTTCGGGTTCCAGCGTCTCCATAAGATACTTTACGCCATCCTGATCCAGCGGAACCAAAAAGTCTCCGGCCCTGAACCTCACTTCCTTCATTTCCCTGAGCACATCGGTATCATAATGAAGATAATGTCCCTCATAAGGAGCAGAAGTTGTCTTGAAATCGTTGATCCGGTATTGTTCCACAATTATGGTCGAATCTTGTTGAATTGGATTCATTCTGATGTGATTGAGCTTTAACAAGTCAATCACTTTCCATTCGGATTGTGGGATTACATAATACTTCGGAATAGTGACTTCCTTGGTTGGACTGTAAGTATTGTACAGCTTAACCCGTTTTGAGAATTTGGAATTTCGGTCATACCACAATCTTTTTTCGGAGGAAACATCACTTGGCTTATATTTTGCCTCAAATCCTTTAAAGTCTATATTTTCATATTTCGTTGTATCAAGTTTCCACGCAATGGAATATTTACTTCCAATACGATACTGTTTTAAATTGTCGGCTCTTTTCTGTTGAATAATCTTATGATTTCGCTCCATAAAATCAAGCGTATTTAGCATATAATGATACGTTGCCTTTACACGATCTTTATAGGGCTTCAACATATGTGTTTCGACCACTGTTCCAATGACATTGAAAAGACTCGTATAACCTGTTGCATATCTTGGTGAATCCATGAAAACAGGAAAACCAAGATCTGGAACATCATTGTGAATATTGACATAGGGGACTGAAATAAATCCATTTTTTTCAAGATCCGTCAACAGTACTTTTTGCATTTCGTTATTAGAATAGTTTCCCAAAATTTTCCCCAAACGTTCCTTATTGGTCGAGATATAAGTAAACGTATATTGATAATCTGCGCCATTGCTGACATGGTTGTCAATAAAAACATCTGGTTTTATCCATTGAAAAATCTGCTGAAAACTCCGCGAATTTTTTGTATCTGTTTTGATAAAATCCCTATTGAGATCATAATTCCTTGCGTTTCCACGAAAGCCATATTCTTCGGGTCCATTTTGATTCGCTCTGGAAAACCCGTTACGATTTAACATTCCGCTGACGTTATAGCTCGCTATCGCAGCTATAATAACATGCTTAGGTGTTTTTATCCTGCCCGTTGCCAGATCTCTCATAAGCATCATGGTTGCATCAATTCCATCGGGCTCTCCGGGGTGAATGCCATTATTAATAAACAGTACCGATTTATTTTCTCTTGCCTCCTCCCGGCTTTGTTGTGATGGATTGAAGATGACAACATCGATCGGGGCCCCGCTGTCATCTTCTCCCTTTGTTTCATAACTGATTGCGGGAAACTGATTCGCCAATCCCTGATAAAATTTGCGCATTTCCTCAAAAGTCGTCGACTGATTACCATTACCTTTCTCGTAAGGTGAGAGATTTTGAGAATAGCCCACATTTGAAATCAATAAAAAGAATAGAACTGGAAGTCTTTTCATAAGATCAATTTAATGTCCTAATTTAAAAAAAACTTATTAAAGTCGGTTTCTTTTGATCAATACCTGTACCAAAACTCTATATGATGCACTTCCCAATGGGGATATCCACATTTCTACCCTCGAGAATTTTATTGGAACTTTCAAGGGTAGATGAAACAGGGCTCATTTGCCAAGAACTGTTCGCTTATAAGGTTTTAACAAGAGAAAGATCTACACCTAGCCCCTTGAGCGAAGCAAATGTGAGCTTGTCCATCATTGCCCCGTCGAAGCGAATTGTTTGGAGTGTTTTGTAATACCTGTTCGTCAAGGTAGAAGTGGACCGAAATGAGACATTTCTAAATGTCGCTCCCTGAAAAGATGCACCTGTCAGCGCGACACGATCAAACATAACATCAATAAAGATCTGTCCATCGAGGTTGATGCCACTCATGTCACAGGATTTAAATGTCGCACCTTTAAACGAACAGTTTTCAAATACTGTTTTTCTGAGATCAGTAGATGTGATCTTAACATTGATCAAGGAAGACTCCGTAAAATTTGCTTTGTTAAGCTCGGAGGCATAGAACTCCGTGTCCGTAAGGATAGTCTTGTTAAAGCTGGTGCCAGTGAGATTGTTTACAGAAAATTTGCAGCCTCTCAAATCGGTTTCCTTGAAATTGGCTCCGGATAGATCACTTCCTTTAAACGAGCTACCGTTGAGATCAGCGTTCGAAAAATCAGCATTCCGCAGATCACTTCCCAGAAATTTGCGTTTGGGGGCATAGACACCCACAAAATCAGTTCCTGCTAAAGCACTGCCGCTGAAATCAGTCAGTAGTGTTCGTTCCGGCTCCGTGCTAGGATCCACGTCGCGGCTCTTTCCGGCTAATATACCATCAGCATTGTAATCCGTAAGTTTAGGAAGCTCCCTGCCCCGTTCCACCAGAGTGCTGTCAGAAAAATAGTCCAATCCCACGGCAAAAATATCGGCCAGTTGATGGATTGTCATAAAATCAGGGATGGATTCTCCACGCTCCCATTTTCCGACGGCCTGTGGACTAATAAACAAAAGCCCTGCGAGTTGAGCCTGAGACATATTTTGTGATTTTCGCGCATTGGCAATTCTATTGCCTAATATCTTTACGTCCATAATTGTAATTCCGTTTATGTTTGACTCTGCAAAGATACACGGAGCCATGGTCGAATAGAATAAAATAACGACTACTTCTAGTTGTTATTGCACTACTTATAGTTGCAATTATCATCCTATAGTTGCAAAGCAGCATATATTTCATCGGTCAAAGACAAATCGTTGCTACTTGTTGACTTTCTCATCGACAAGCGCAAATTCTTCCCACAACTTGTTGATTGCTGTTGTTGGCAACCTTTTTTTGTTTGATGAAATGAGAATACGATACCGAAATGTAACTGAATTGCCCTTTTCCAGTCTAAAATTCAAGACTTCATTCCCATTACTAAAAACTTTTTGTCCAAGTGGGTTGGCAGCAAATAAGCCGTAGCCCCGTGCGTGCCAATAAGTTGGATAGCCGACATTATCCGGATGGTCCATAATCACTATACCAATGGTATCTTTTCCCTTTTGTCCATAAAGCATACACCATTTCCCCTGGGTGCCCCAAGCATCGTCCCCTGTCTTATTCTCACTGGTCAGGTATTGGCCTGTAACATTATGCTCAGAATTGCGCTTAACTGTTGTTGCGGAACCGTGGATATCTGTAAACTGCCGTTCTTCTTTGGACGGCAGTTCCAGTTCGTGTGCGACACGCAGACCTAATAGCCCATCCTTGACATCGGCAAAAGAAACCGCCTCCATAGCAGTAAATGTTGTTGTCCGGTCGATGATTCTAATATTCGTTGTTGCCGTAAAAGTGAACGCGGTATGTTCTTTCAACAGCACATGTTTTTTGATGTCGCACCAGTCTGCCGTGTATTTTATGACACCGGCTCTACCACTTTTAGTTTCGGAGATAGCCGTTGTTTTGATCCAGCCATATTTGTTTTTCTTAACCTCCGGTATGGCAGATGAGTTATTCCAAAAATCAAGGCCATTGACACTTTCATAGTTCATCCACAAGCCGATATGGTGTGGGTGATCTGTGGGGTCCCCCGCACGTGGAGCCAGTGGAAACCCTCGGGTAATAACTTCGCCATTGGCGGCAAAAATCGGATACAATATCGGTTTTTCCAAATTATCCGGATAGATAAATGCGGTAAAAGGGCTATCATTTGCCGTAACAATAATTTCCTTACGCGCGCTGTCTTGCCGAACAGTTATAAATTGTTTTTTTTGGGCGGACACCAGGGGTATAATGACCGCTAGCGATAGAGTAAGTAAGAGTAGTTTTTTCATTTGTCGGATTGATCTGAATTAAACCTCGTTAATATTTGAATGCTTTCCCCCCTGCAATCACTTCTTGTTGCTTGTCATCGAAAATAATTTTTTCTCCTGTCCTGTACGCTGCATTTGCCATAATAACCGCAATTGAATGGTTATACCCCGCTTCAATTGGCGCATTGGGTTCTTGACGGTTACGGACACATTCCATCCAATTGCGTATATGTGCCATTGTGACAACATCCCCGCCGGTATTCGCCGCCGTACCGACACGGATATTATTCAAGGCGATATCCGGCAACAAATTTGCCTTCATTCCCATTGCACTAGCGTAGGCTTCAGTTAGACCGCCGGTAGCCGATATTTTATTGGTATCCAAATTGAGCGTCCCACCGTTGCTGTAATAAATTTCCTTCACCTCCTCTCCGTTCAGGACGCCTGAATTTGTCTGCCTGGATTTAAACAATACCTGAAACCCTTTAGTCAGATCGTTTAATGGACCGTAATCAAATACAGCAGTAAAGGTATCCGCATTTTCCCTACCATCTTTCCAAAGGTAATTTCCTCCATTTACCGCTACGCTACGAGGGTGCAGAAGACCTGTAAACCAATGCACTGTATCAATCTGATGGCATAGCCATTGTCCGGGAATGCCAGATGAATAGGGCCAGAATAATCGATATTCCAGATAATGTCTGGCATTGAAAGGTTCTTTCGGGCGATTAAGCAAAAATCGCTTCCAGTCGGTATCTTCTTCTCTTAGTTTGCCCACTAGATCAGGTCTACGCCATCGTCCCGGCTGATTGACGTTCCAGGTGAGTTCTACCATGACGATATCTCCAAATTTTCCGCTTTTAATAAAATCATTTGCCGCAAAGTAATTCAAACCGCTCCGACGTTGTGAACCGATTTGCACAATCTGTTTACTATCTTTCACCGCCTTTAATACCGCACGGGCATCTTCCATTGTTTCGGCCAGTGGTTTTTCGACATAAGCATCTTTACCGGCGTGTACCGCTTCTATCGCATGTAGCGCATGCTGAAAATCAGAGGTCGAAATAAATACCGCGTCGACATCCTTAATGTCGTACAAGGCCTCATTATTCAGGCAAGGTTTAATGGCATGCCCCAGCTTTTGTTTCCAGAAATCCACGCCTTCCTCCCGACGCAGCTTCCAGATATCGCTTACAGCAATAATATCAAAATTCAGCTCTTTATAGGCTGCAAGAAATGAGGGAGCGTGTGCTCCTTTATGTCGATCTGAAAATCCAACCACCCCAATATTGATGCGGTCATTTGCGCCAATAATCCGTCGATAACTTGAAGTACTGACTGCATGTGTTCCTGTATACACACCTGCAGTCAACAGCCCAGCTTTCTTTATAAAATCTCTACGTGAATTAATCATATTTTAAGTTTATCTAAGTTTAGTTACTTAGTAAAAGAATATTTTTGATATTTTGTTTTCTTTTGACTACTTATTATCGGTTCGGCAGTGAACAAAAAGCATTTTTTGCGGCTAAAGATCTTCATTAATATTGCCTCCTCACTTCTGGGAAATATTTGCCTACAAAGCAAGTTAACAACTTCCCGATGACTACGACATGTGCATTTTTTTTATTTCTGCTTTCTAACCAGGGATATTTTACGCAAAAATATATTCCGCAAACCGATTATTTTATGTTAATATAATTTTAGTATTTAACAATATCTGTTTATATTTAACTTGCAATCGCGACAGCAATTAATTAAATGCCAAATGAAAAAAATAATTCAAGAAGAGGAACTAATCACGGTTGGAAGGATGCAAAAAGATCCTTTTATTATGGCCATGGAAGAAAAAACAGCTTGGAAAAAAGAGCTAAAACAGAAAATCCGTAGTTACGTCTTTGCCCGACAGCAACCTTTGATTTACCGGAAAAATGGACAGATGGTCGCTGAATATCAAGATGGAACAATTCAAAGCATCTAAATATGGCAACAATATATATCATAGCCGGCCCACCTAACATCGGTAAAAGTACTTTCGGACCAGACTTTGTTCCTGAGGGTATAAAAATACTTGATCCCGATCTTATCGTGCAGCGTTATCGCGAGCTCGGCATCAGGAGTGGGTACAAACGATTTGAAAAAATGTTACAGCATGAACTTTCCGCCAACCGGGACTTTGCGATAGAAGTCAATTTAGGATTGAGAAAACATTTCGACATGTTGAGAATGGTCAAAGCTTTTCATTCCGATAATAGAATAGAAATATTATTCTTCTACACGGATCATATCGATATTTGTCTGGCCCGGGCACAGGGTCGAAAAGATCACCAAACCCATCGTAGTATGGAAACTATTGAAGATTTATACGTTCGGGCCCTGCCATTGCTCAAACGAAATCTGGATATTTTTGATACGCTAAAGGGTGTGGACGTAAGAGAAAACTCCATAGAGCCTGAAATCATTTTTCATTATCAACAGTCCTCAGCCACTATCGAGGTCTCTAAAGAGCGACCGCGATGGGCAGGTTAATAAAATTAAAAAAATATTTGTACAGCAACTGAATATTATTCTATCTTTGCAATCATCAGATGATATGACTATATGAAAACTGAACACATTGTAAGAAGATCTTTGGCTGAGGAAGTTGCTGCTGCGATTGAAGAAAAAATTAAACTGGGCAATTTCCCGATTGATTCGAAACTCCCCACTGAGCCCGAATTAATGAAACAGTTTGCGGTAGGAAGATCAACAATTCGCGAGGCCGTTAAATATTTAAGTCAATCCGGTTATCTGCATGTACAACAGGGGCTAGGAACTTTTATCAAGAGTGTGACTGGACATCACGCACTTGACGCAAAAATTGAAAAGGGTAATTTTAACGATATTTTTGAGGTAAGACATGTCCTGGAATTGAAAATTATTGAAAAAGCAGCAGTAAATCGAACAGAAAACGGACTGAAAGATATGGGGCTCGCACTTAAAAACAGAACAAAATATGCTACAGAAGGAAATCTTATTGCTTGTGTGGAAGCAGATATCGCTTTTCATAGCGCTGTTGCTGAATCTTGCGGCAATAATATTCTGACAGCCTTATATAATACCTTATCGGTTCACGTTAATAAATTTTTCATGGAAATTTATAAGGATACCACACCATTTCTCGCCTCACAAAAGCAGCATGAGGATTTAATGCAAGCAATTAAAGATAAAAATATCCAGCAGGCTGTTGTAGTAGCGAATCAAATTATCCAACATAAATAATTTTATTAACCTTTTATCCTTTATGATCCCGACAATCAAATAACAATAAATCACGAAAGAAAACATCAGATGACCTGATGTATTAATTTATGAAAACAGAATCTTTAAAAGCGGATGGTTCTTGGAATAGTTCCCAGACAGTCTACCCTATCTTGTTTGCAATTAGCATTTCCCATTTGTTGAATGATCTTATTCAATCGGTTATTCCGGCTGTTTATCCCTTACTAAAGTCTAATTATGCGCTTAGTTTTACCCAAATTGGTATTATTACCTTAGTGTTTCAGCTTACAGCTTCCATTCTGCAGCCTTTTGTCGGACTTTATACCGACAAAAACCCCACGCCAAGATCACTAGCTATTGGAATGTTGTTTTCCCTGGCCGGTTTACTTTGTATTGCCTTCGCCTCCAGTTTTATTTATATCCTGCTTTCAGTGAGCCTGATCGGGATGGGCTCCTCAATTTTTCATCCCGAGGCCTCCCGTGTTGCCCATTTGGCTTCCGGCGGCAAAAAGGGATTGGCGCAGTCAATCTTCCAGGTGGGCGGCAATGCCGGTGGTGCGATCGGGCCGCTTCTTGCCGCCCTGATTGTTATCCCCTTTGGTCAACAATATATCGGTGTTTTTGGTGTATTGGCAGTTTTAGCTATCTTAATCCTTACCTATGTGGGAAATTGGTATCAATTGCACCTTAGACCGAAATCTACTGTGGCGACACATGGCAATGCACAGATAAAGTCGAACTTTTCCAAATCCAAAATTATCTTTGCGCTGATTATCTTGCTGATTCTCATATTTTCAAAGTATTTCTACATGGCCTCCATGACCAGCTACTTTACATTTTATCTGATCGATAAGTTTGGTATTAGTGTACAAGAATCTCAAATTTATCTTTTTGTTTTTCTGGCATCGGTTGCGGTCGGAACAATACTCGGCGGCCCCCTGGGCGATCGTTATGGGCGCAAACTGATTATTTGGATTTCAATACTTGGTGCCGCACCTTTTACGTTGCTTTTACCACATGTAGGGCTGACCTTGACCTTGCTACTGTCTGTTATGATCGGACTGATTATATCTTCTGCTTTTTCCGCTATCCTGGTATACGCAACGGAATTGATCCCCGGCAAAGTAGGTATGATCGCAGGGCTCTTCTTTGGACTTGCCTTTGGAATGGGTGGAATAGGCTCCGCCCTTCTGGGATGGCTGGCCGATAAGACCTCCATTGAACATGTGTTCAATATCTGTGCTTACCTTCCCTTAATCGGTGTTGCAACAGGGTTATTACCCAACATTGAACGTCAGAAAAAGGCGCAATAAAAAAAGCAGCTCTCCGGGACTTTTGGAGAGCTACTTTTCATGATCTTTAGTATCCGGGATTCTGGATGAGTTTTGTATTTCTATTTATTTCGTCGCGATGTAGCGATGTAAAATACATCTTATCGTTCCAGCTTCTATTTTCAATTCCGGGATCAATATTGCTAACAACGTAATTGTAGGTATAATTGCTTGGATCGTATTTATACAGTGTTACTTTTTTGTTGTCTTTCAGTGTGCCGGTGATATTGATGATATTGGCTTTACGCCCAATCGTTTCGGCAGCTATCATCCAGCGTCTTGCATCAAAAAAACGATGTTCTTCATAAGCCAGCTCTATCCTGCGTTCATTGCGATAGCGATTTTTAAGCGCGGCTCCTGTTTCTTCAATTGCAGGCATTCCTGCTCTGAACCGAATTTTATTTAACCAGGCTTTTGCTTCCGCCTCTTCCCCCAATTCAATACAAGCCTCCACGTAGTTTAGTACAGCTTCAGTATAACGTAACATGGGCCAAGGGACACGCTGCCTTGTATTCTGATCTTCCTGAGCAGGATCGGGATCAACAAACTTACGCATATAATATCCTGTTCTTGAGCCATTCCAATCCTCAACGGGGCTTTTTCTGGTATCTAAACCAAAATGGGTGACTTTAGCCCCTTCCGCATTGATAATTTCATATTGACCGGTTTGGATCTGGTTAACGGGATCTCTTTTTGTCACATCTGCTGGCCTTGGCTTCCAGTCAGCACCGTCATATAAAATTGTGGCTTTCAGTCTCGGATCACGATTTTGATAAGGAGCCGCCGCCATGGCAGCGTTTGACCAGTCAAACTTTTTACCGTCATTCGTCTCGTAATCATCTACGAGCAATTGTATTGGCGTATTACCCGCCCAGTTATGATATCCGTTGGGTCCGTTGTCACGTCCTACCCAGCCGCCGCGTTCGTCTTTTTCGTCAACAAAATAACGGCCTAAGATCATGTCCCTTGCAGCTACGGCATCTGCCATTTTACTTCCACCGCCGAGGGATAGGGCCATATAGTTTGCTGTACCTTCTTCGGCAGAAACTGCGGACGTCAAATCCAGTTTATAGGCAAAATCGGCCCGGTTCAAAACAGCTTTTGCCGCTTCCTTTGCTTTTGTCCAACGTTCGGTCTGGCTGCCACTGGTGTACATCAAATATTCTGGTTTTGTGTAAGCTTTTAAGAGCGCAGATTTGGCCCCCGCCTTATTGGCGTCGTGGAGGTCACTCGCTGCATATAATAGCACACGCGATTTTAATGCTAGGGCAGCGGTTTCACTCGCGCGTCCTTTAGCAGCCTTTGAATCTTTTAAAAGAAGGCTTGCGCTGTCCAGATCATTGACGATGGCATCAACACACTCGGCATAGCTATTTCTCGGCACCATATAATCTTTATCATTCAAGGTATAGATCTTATTATCTATCGGTATACCGCCATAGAAACGTAGGAGCTGCTGATAGTAGTATCCGCGTAGGAAATATGCTTCTCCCAGTAATTTATTTGCCTTTTCCTGATCAAACTTGGCCTGTTTCAAATTTGAGATTGCAATATTCGTGGCGCGAATACGCACATACATTCGTCCATATTCATAGGTATCCATGATACGTCCCTGATCTGCTGGATTGGATCGTGACTCGGTTACGGTATTAATGCCGCGATTGGGATGCGTGAACAAAGCCTCATCTGTCATGGATGCCATTTCTTCTTCATAGAAACCGCCAACACCAAAGCCATTGTAGATATCGACGACGAAGGCCTCAGACAGTCCTGCGTCGGACCATACCAATTCATTGGGAACCTCACTCAGCGGCTTTGTATTCACAAAATCGTCATTACAGGCTTGGAAACCAGTCGATAACACAAGCAAGAGCAGAGATATATTTGCAATTTTTTTCATTTTATTATCTGATTTATATTTCTGAGAATAAGTTTTCATAGGCCTTTCGTTATTTTGGTAACTCGCATATACAGCGAGATTACACTGTAGCCCCTTTTTTATCTTCATCTTCTTTAGCATTTAAAAGGATAGTAACACGCCTGCATTAATTAACCTAGCCTGCGGATAATACTGTCCTAATGCATTTACCGCTTCTGGATCATACATCTTGATCTTGCTCCAGGTGATTAAATTCATACCATTTGCATAGACACGCAATGATCCGATACCGATTTTATCGCAGATCGTCGAGGGTAGGTTGTAACCTAATTCCACATTTTTTAGACGTAGATAATCCGTACTCCGCATCCAATAGGTATTGTTATACGAGTAATATTGGTTACTGCGATCCGTTAGTCGTGGATATACGCTACTCGGATTAGTTATGCTCCAACGCTTATCGTAGAATTCCTCAAGAAAATTACCGATAGAGCCCGATTCATCTGTACCGACGCGGATTTCTCCACCCGTTGCTCCCTGGAATAAAACGGACAAATCAAAATCTTTATAGCTCAAGCTGAAATTGAATCCGCCCTGAAATGTTGGGTCACTATTTTTGTCTCTTCTGACTTTATCATCTGGCGTAATTTTTCCGTCACCATTAACATCCTTATATCTCATGTCTCCGGGGCGCAAATCACCATTTTTTCGTTTTTCGGCCCCAACAATAGCACTATAGTCTAATTTATCATTGTTGATATCATTTACATCGCTAAATACGCCATCATAGATATAGTAGATATCTGTTTTGATCGGTTTGCCCGTGCTTTGTTGCCATGCCGGAGCACCTGGCGCCTCATCCCAGAATATAATTTTGTTCTTCGCATATCCGCCGTTAACACCAACCGTATACCCGAGTTCCCCGGCCTTACCTTTATAACCCAGATTAAATTCCCAGCCCTTGTTATCCACTTTACCAATATTTTCTGCCGGGAGAGTCATACCAGTACTCTGTGGAACAGAAGCATTTTTCCTCCATAAAATGGAGTTCCTGCGGTTTTTGAAGAGATCAAACTCCAGATTTAATTTGCCCTGTAAGAATTGAAAATCGAAACCTAAGTTATAATTATTGGCAACCTCCCAAGTGACCATTTCATTTGGCACACGGCTTTCAAAGAGTGTTTTAGCCAGTTTATCGTCCACAATATAGGTTCCGAATGAATAGGTTGAAAAATATTGATACTCCTGTAATTTATCTTCCCAATAAATATTGTCGTTCCCCATTTGACCATAGGATGCACGAATTTTGAAGTAATTGATGACAGGAATGTTTTCTTTCCAGAAGTTCTCTTCAGATACGACCCAGCCGGCCATTGCGCCAGGGAAAAATCCGAAGCGTTCACTCTCCGGGAACATATAAGAGCCATCATAGCGCCAAAGAAACTCGGCAATATATTTGCTTTTGTAATTATATCCAAAACGACCAAAATAATTCAGGCGCGCGCGCTTCCATGCTGTCCCATCGTTATTTTTCTCTTGCTCTCCCCCCGCAAAAAGGTAATCGATACTGTTCGATAAAAAGTAACGTCTATAGGCGCTAAACTTATCGTTGTCAATAGTTTCCCGGTTTACACCTGCGATCGCATTCACTTGATGATCTCCAAATTTTCGGTCAAAACTTAAAATACCGCCTAACAGGATATTGAGTTGATCTTCGTTGCTTTGGTTTAGGTTCGGATCCGCAGGACCACGTCGACCGGCCTGTAACAAAGGTGTTTTACCGTCGGCTTCATAGCCTCCCGGCCAGGAATATAAAGTCCAGGGTGTCCCCCATGTTTTTTGATTTTTCACATATTTGTCCACGGAGGCATTTAAGGTTAGCTTAAGGCCGTCGACCCAGGGATTTGTAATATCTACCTGTCCATTTGTCTGGAAGTAATAGCGCTTGTCGTGATCGTACCCAGTGGCATTTGTCGTAATAACGACAGGGTTTTCGCCGTTCTCGATATCAGGTCCGGGTTTACCGTTTGGCCAAATTGCAGGTTGCGTCGGATTTCCGCGCATCAGCATCCGAAAGATCGTACCTGCACTTTTAGTTGGATAATTACGGTTTTCCTGCCTACCTAATACGCCGAATTGGGTTTTGATATACTGACTTATATTGGCGTCCAAGTTGATCCGTAAATCATACTGTTTGTAACCGGTTGCAGAATTTTTGTAATAAGCATCTTGATTTTGGTACCCCAATGACAAAAGGTATTTCACATCCTCAGTACCGCCATTGACCTGGAGATTATGACGTTGCTGGGGAGACCAATCTTTCAATGTGGATTTATACCAGTCTGTATTCGGATGCCCCCAAGGATCTGAACCATCTTTAAATTTTTTAATATCATCCGGTTTGAAAGGTGCTCCCAGAACAGTTCCATCCTTTTTTGTGTAGGATCCTGTCTCATTTAGGGCATTCAATCCAGCTGACCACTCATCTACTGGAAGGTTGTAGATCTCAAGTTCGTTACGGATTTCAGCAAATTGTGTCGCATCCGTCAATTTAGGAATCACCGTTGGTTGGGAATACCCTTGGTTAAAGGTATAAGAAAACTGCGGTTTACCAGTTTTTCCCCGACGTGTGGTCACAAGAATAACACCATTGGCTGCTCTTGCACCATAAATCGCCGCTGAAGCATCTTTTAGGACAGAGATATTCTCGATATCCCTGGGGTTAAGTCGCTCAATCCCACCTTCACGGGCCGGTACGCCATCAATAACTATGAGCGGACTACTATTCCCCAAGGTGTTTGTACCACGGATCTTGATCGTGGACCCATCGTTTCCGGGCTCAGCACTACCATTGGTAGCAATAACCCCCGGTATTCTTCCGGTCATTGCATTGGAAATGTTCAGTGCCGGTGATTGAGCGAGATCACTCCCTTTCACGGTAGCCACAGCTCCCGTTACTGTTTCTTTCCGTTGTTTGCCGTAACCGACCACAACGACTTCATCGAGACTTGACTGGGAGTTTAGAAGTGTTACATCTATGGCTCTTCGTCCATTGACCACTTCGTCCATCGCCTGTTTACCGACCATTCTAAAATTGACCGTGCCATTGGCTGGAACTTTGTCCAATTTGTAACGACCTTCATTGTCCGTCTTGGTGACTAAATTAGTTCCATTGACTGACACGGTAACACCTGATATTGGCGATCCTCCTTCATCCCGTACGACCCCAGTAACACTTAATTCCTGTTGAAAGAGATTTCCATAATGCGCAAAGCTCGCGGCGTCTACAGAGTGAGGACTTAGTGCTACTAAAGAGCACAACGAGCCAGTCCAAAACGCTCTCTTCCATTGATTTGAGAAATAATGGCAATTAATCATAAAAACTGTTTAATGGTTTAAATTGTATGTTTATTAGTTATTTATTTGCTTTTACAAGACACTCGGTTTAGAATCTTATCAAAGGCGGTTTATAATTGAATTTTTAATGATATGAAAATACAAAAATAAATAAACAAAGCAAGTGTTATTTTCACACAATTAACAAGAATAAGTGTAAATAATTGTTTAATAGATAATTACTCTAAAAAAGCACCTTAAACTCTCGCTTTTTTATTCTTTCAATGTTACAATGCCAAGGCAGTTCCAAACATAAGAAACGCGCTAATAAATTATATCCGGAAGTATTTGACAAAATATCGTCCTAATACATGAAATGACAATATTTTACTCAGAATAGAACTGTTATATTCTGAAAATACCAAGCCATTTATTTTAATTATTATGATGACATAATTATATGGAAATACGTGATTTTACGATAAAGGTTTTTTTATTTCATAATTTTAATAGCAATAGTAGCAATAATATAGAAATATAGGTTTCCAAAACAAAACATCATAACAATGAATATTCAAATCAGACAAGAAAGCAAAGTCGATTATCAGTCAGTTTTTGAGCTTATTCGGAAAGCGTTTGAACATGAAGAATATAGTGACCATCAAGAGCAATTTCTCGTCGAAAGATTACGTCTGTCGAGCGGATTCATTCCGGAGCTTGCCTTAGTGGCAGAAATTCATGGTAAAATCGTTGGCTATATCTTACTGACAAAAATCAAAATTTGCAATGAAGCAAAAAAACGAGAGTATCCTTCTCTTGCTTTGGCGCCGATTGCGGTGTTGCCGGAGTTTAAAGGAAGGGGAATTGGGGGTAGATTAATCGCGGAAGCGCATCGAATCGCTACAGAACTTGATTTTGGATCCATTATTCTATTGGGCCATGCCAGTTATTATCCAAAGTTTGGCTATGTGAGAATGGCCAAATATGGTATTAAAATGCCATTTGAGGTTCCAAATGAACATTGTATGGTCATAGAACTCCGCCAACAGGCATTAGCCGGAGTACAAGGAACAGTCGTGTATCCAAAAGAATTCGGAATAGCCTAAAAAATGGCCGACAGAATGTGTTCGCAATAGTCGACCATTTTATTTTAATATTTAATTGGATAATCTTGCATAAATTCAAATTGATACCCATCTTTTTTAAGTGCATCTATCAAGGCCGACAACTCCTGCTGTCCCTTTTTTGTCTGGAACATATCATCATGCATTAAAAACACCACATTATTAGGAACCATCGAACTCTTATTGTTCATAAAGTTATGGATATGGGATAATGTCGCTTCCTGAGGTTGAACAGGAACTCCAGTAATACTGTTCAAACGCCATTCTACATCCCAACCAAAAATACGATAACCATTTTTGTGAAGCATATCAGCCGTTGTAGAGCCATTTTTCAGATCTATCTTTCGGACATCATCGTACATCCAAATATTTCTGCCCGGGAGTCTAACAATTTTATGCTTAAGGTTAAGATCCTTTTCATTTTTTTCAAAATCAGCAAATGCCTTTTCCGCATTGTTATAAAATCTTGAATATTGATTATTTGCATGTGTATAGCTGTGGTTATAACAAGCAATCAAGGGATTATTTTCGTATTTTTCAAGATCCCGCTTTCTACCTTTGCTCATATTGGCATGTTTGCCAATTAAAAATACGCTTACTTTTATATTTTTCTCTTTTGCCAACGAATCAATGGCTGCACTTCCGATCAAAGGACCATCATCAAATGTCAGATAGATATGTTTCGGATGAGCATCAAAAGCTCTCCGCAACGAATCCTTCAGATTACGCTTTTGTTGCTTTACAGAGATAGGGTGCAAACTATCAACTACAAAATGTAGCTGATTTCTTTGGAGAGAATCCCATTTGTTCAACAGAACGGGCACTTTTTCCTTGTGGATCAATTTTTCATTTAGCGTATCCCTATCGCCTTCTTTGCCACTGCCCAATACTTTATTTGAGAAATCTTTACATGACACTGAACATAAGGTCACACTACCCATGAACAATGCAATCAACAACCTTCTACACTTCATAATAACTTAAGTGATTTTTTACGTTTCAAAAATACCATAAAAAGCCACTCTAAAAGTATAATATTTCATAAATCCCTATTTTCCGTGATAATCAGCTACAAAAACGATTAAATTATTTGTCTTAAAGGTTTATTAAACCTATACTGACACCGTTAAAATGGTCCCTCAGCTTTGCCTTCACAAAGTATTATTTCTTCTTAAAGATTAGAGCCCTGTTATATTCGAAATTCATTCGGGCAATGTTTAGCACAGATATCCCCTGTGGACATTCAACCTCGCAAGCTTCGGTATTGGAACAGTGGCCAAAAGATTCGGCATCCATTTGCCTGACCATATTCAGTACACGTTGACTTCTCTCTTCCTTTCCCTGCGGGAGCAACGCCATGTGCGTAATCTTTGCTGAGGTAAACAGGGCTGCACTCCCATTTTTGCAGGTTGCGACACATGCACCACATCCGATACATGCCGCTGAATCAAAAGCTTCTTCTGCCAGTTCATGTGAAATAGGAATAACCGTAGCATCGGGCGCCTGGCCCGTATTGATGGATATAAACCCACCAAGAGAAATAATTCGGTCAAAAGCGGATCGATCCACTTTCAGGTCTTTTTTTACCGGAAACGCCGACGAGCGAAAAGGCTCAATCACAATGGTGTCATTATCCTTGAACGAACGCAGATGCAACTGACAAGTCGTCGTATGTTGCAACGGACCGTGTGCGATACCGTTAATCATTACACCACATTGGCCACAGACCCCTTCCCTGCAGTCATGGTCAAATTCAACAGGCTCCTCTCCATTGACAATTAGCTTCTCATTCAATGTGTCCAGCATTTCAAGAAAAGACATATGTGGGTTAAGCCCCTGTAGATCATAGGCTACGAGCTTACCTGCTGATTGATTATCTTTCTGCCGCCAAATTTTAAGATGTAGATCCATAATTGTTCATTTTATTTGTAGCTTCTTACTGTAGGTTGTATTTCCTCAAAAGTCAATGGTTCTTTGATCAGTTCGGGCTCCTCCCCGTCTCCTTTCCATGCCCAGGCAGATATGAATTGGAAATCAGCATCATTTCGCAAAGCTTCTCCATCTGCTGTTTGGTATTCCTCTCTAAAATGGGCACCGCAGGATTCCTTACGGGTCAATGCATCATAACACATTAATTCACCTATTTCAAAATAGTCTGCGACACGTCCGGCTTTCTCCAATTCAGTATTTAATGAATCTGGCTGACCACTGACTATGACATTGTCATAAAATTCTTGTTTAAGCTTCCTGATTTCTGCTATTGCATATTGAAGCCCCTGTTCACTCCGGGCCAGACCACAATAGTCATACAGCAGTTTGCCCAGTATCTTATGAAAATGATCAACAGTCTTATTCCCTTTAATCTGCAACAATTCTTCAATCTGTCTTTTAACGGCGAGTTCAGCCTTTTCAAATTCTATATGATCTGTAGAAATCTCTCCGGTGTGAATTTCATTCGACAAATAATTGGCGATTGTATAAGGTGCAATAAAATAACCGTCCACCGAGGCCTGAAGCAACGAGTTTGCCCCTAGACGATTGGCGCCATGATCAGCAAAATTAGCCTCACCCAGCGCAAATAGTCCCGGCAAAGTCGTCATCAGTTCATAATCCACCCAGAGTCCACCCATCGAAAAATGGGCCGAGGGTGAAATCATCATCGGTTCGGAATACGCATCATAACCTGTTATCTTATGATACATATCAAAGAGATTACCATATTTTTCCGCAATTTTATGTTTCCCCTGTTCCTTGATTGCTTTAGCAAAGTCAAGGTAAACGGCATTCTTTAAAGGACCTATTCCAAAGCCTGCATCAATCCGTTCCTTGGCGGCTCTCGATGATATATCCCTGGGAGCGAGATTGCCAAATGCAGGGTATCTACGCTCCAGATAATAGTCTCTATCTTCTTCGGGAATATCATTTGGCGCCCTTTTTTCATCCAGTTTTAACGGCACCCAAATGCGTCCATCATTACGTAAGGATTCTGACATCAGAGTCAACTTGGATTGATAATCCCCCGATTGTGGCAAGGAAGTCGGGTGAACCTGAATCCAGCTCGGGGATGCCATCAATGCACCTTTTTTATGTGCCCGCCAAATTGCCGATCCATTGCAGCCCATTGCGAGTGTGGATAAATAATAGATTTTACCGTATCCACCAGTAGCGAGTATAACCGCATGGGCAGCATGTCGTTCAATCACTCCGGTATCTAAATCACGAACAATAATACCGCGCGCCTTCCCGTCGATGACAACAACATCCAGCATTTCGTGGCGGGAAAATAACTGAACAGCCTTTTTACCTACCTGCCGCATCAATGCCTGATAGGCTCCCAATAGCAGTTGCTGTCCTGTCTGCCCCCGTGCATAGAATGTGCGGCTCACTTGGACACCACCAAAAGAGCGGTTATTCAGATAACCGCCATATTCACGTCCAAAGGGAACACCCTGCGCCACGGCTTGGTCTATCAGATTTAAGGAACATTCTGCCATTCGATAGACGTTAGCCTCACGGGCACGAAAATCGCCCCCCTTTAAGGTGTCCACAAACATTCGATAGATACTGTCGCCGTCATTCTTATAATTTTTTGCAGCGTTGACTCCGCCCTGGGCCGCCACGGAATGGGCCCTTCGGGGACTATCCTGAAAACAGAATGATTTGACCCGGTAGCCCATTTCGCCAAGAGATGCAGCGATCGAACTTCCCGCTAATCCCGTTCCCACAACAATGACATCCAATTTTTTTCGGTTCGCTGGGTTTACAAGCTTTGCCGTTTTTTTATAGCGTGTCCATTTTTCTTCCAAAGGTCCCGCTGGTATTTTTGAGTTTAAAATCATGTCTTCGCCTTTAGTTAACAGTAAAAAATATATAAATTGGCATCAATGCAAAACCAATGCTGATAATAATGGAATAAGTAATCCCAATTGCTTTAAACCAACGGACAAATTTTGGATGATACAGGCCCAGGGTCCGCACCGCGCTATGAATTCCATGGATAAGATGATAACATAGGGCCACCATTGATAAGACGTAGATAAGTACGTACCACCATTGTTGAAACACCGCAATAACCAATATATAGAGGTCCTTATTTCCTTTTGCATCCAATGGCGGAGCGCCAAACTTATATACATACCAGAAGTTCTGGAAATGGATCACCAAAAAAATAAGAATAAGTGTCCCCAGAATCCCCATGTTCCGCGAGTACCATTTGCTCGCTCGTCCACGACCGTCTGACTGATAGGTACTGGCCGCTTTCCTATTCTTTATCGTGATGACCAATCCGTCAATAGCATGCAGTATAATACTCAAATAAAGCACATAGGAAACTATTTTTATCAGGATGTTTCCCGACAAAAAATGTGAATACGCATTAAATTGTAAATGCGCTTGCTCCCGGGGTAAAAATAATTGCAGGTTTCCTAAAAAATGGATCAGCAAAAAGAAGGCGAGAAATAACCCCGTTAAACACATGAGCATCTTCTTTGATAAGGTCGATAGCATAAGCTTTTTTCTTTAATAATAACCAATGACTTTCATCCATAATCCTCCTATGCCCATATAGATAATAAGTAGGACGATTCCGATTTCAAGTCCACGCAACCACCAGGACTTGAGATCAACATAACCGCTACCAAAGAATACCGGTGCAGGCCCGTGCCCGTAATGTGTTAATACGCCGTATATGGACCCGAGGAACCCAAGCATCATGGCCAATAACATGGGTGGAATACCTAATGATACCCCAACGCCTAACAAAGCTGCATACATTGCAGCGACATGGGCTGTAGCACTCGCAAAGATGTAATGGCTAAAGAAGTACACCAAAATAATTACCGGAAAAGCAACTTGCCAGCTCAGCCCTCCAATCTGTACCTTGATCAAATCACTAAACCAGCCGATAAATCCAAGTTCATTAAGCGAGCTGGCCATCATCACCAAAACGGCAAACCAGACAATTGTATCCCAGGCCCCTTTCTCCGCCTTTACATCCTCCCAAGTCAGTACCGAAGTCAGCAAGAGCAAAGTCAGGCCGATAAATGCGGTTGTGGTCGCATCAATAGATAGTGATCCGCCGAAAATCCAAAGCACTAGGAGAATAAAAAATGCCAATAACATCAACCATTCATTTCTGGATATTGGTCCCATTTCCCTTAATTTTTCTGCGGCCATTTTAGGTGCATCGCCCGTCTTTTTTAGCTCCGGTGGATAGAGTTTATAGAGTACCAGTGGAACAACAAAAAAGGCTACTATTCCAGGAATAAATCCAGCTACAGCCCAAGACATCCAGGTAATGTCAATTCCAAGATTGGCGGCAAACTTCTGACACATTGGGTTACTCGCCGTTCCGGTTAAAAACATAGAGGATGCAATCAAATTCATGTAGTAGCTGTTCAATGTCAGATAGGAACCTAATTTTCGATGCGTCTCAGGTTTATCAGGTACAGAATCGAAGCTAATGGCCATGGATTTCATAATCGGATAAATGATTCCACCCCCTCTGGCCGTATTGCTGGGTATCGCAGGGGCCAAACATACATCTGCCAACCCCAAACCATAAGCCAGTCCAAGCGAACTTTTTCCAAATACACGAATAAAAAGAAATGCGATACGATTCCCCAAACCCGTTTTGATAAAACCTCTCGCAATGAAAAAAGAAATTCCGATCAGCCAAATAACTTTGTCTCCAAAACCGGTCAGTGCTTTGGTAATCGATTTACCGGCATCTCCCGGCGCGAGTACTTGCGTCAGTGCCGTGAAAGCGATTGCCATCATGCACATGGTACCCATTGGCGCTGCCTTCAGAATGATACCGAGTATCGTAGCAGCAAATATGGCAAACAGGTGCCAAGCTTCAGGACTAACGCCCTTCGGGACTGGAATAAACCACAAAATGAGCGCAACAATAAAGGTGATGGCAACATTTCTGATACTAATTTCTTTCATAAGAATTGCGATTTAAAAGATTAGAATCTACTTTGTACTTGAACAATAAATAAATTTCTATTGTATTCATTGGTATTCGGAGTCTGCTTTCTATAGCGGTCGAGCTGCAGACCGAGCTGTATCCGGGCACCGTAATTTTTTAAAAACTCTAGACCAAACATGGGTGTATACGTCTGCCTTCCATTTGCATTTAATTTATAGTTTGGGTCAATATATTCGTAACGACAGGAAAGCTCAAATGCACTGAGATTGTAATAGTTAACCTCGTACCTTAAATTGGGAAGGAAGTAGATACCCCGAACGAGATAATCACTTAGCTTTGATGTCCGCGCTTCCTCATTCTGCGTATAGTATAAGTTATGATTTATGGCCTGTTTCGCTTCCAGTTGCATATCTAGGTTCCATCGCTTTCCAAAATCCACATTCCCGCTCAGATCTATTCCCAGTGCATGAACCTGCTTTTTCATGACCTCACCAATCCCGCCATTTAACCCGAGATTGACGCTATATTTTTTTGAAAGCCCGAATACCAGACGTGTTGAATATTGTTTTCCGTTATCATTATCAGCGACTTGATTTTTACCGTTTCCATTGACAACGGAAAGGGAATAACTGAATGGCATATCTCCTAAATTAACTTCCCCTGTTGCGGCCATCCCGATCTGAAAACTTGCCCAGCCCAACTTGCCAAATTCAAGATATTGATTTGACCAATCCAAGGATTTTATAATATCTATCGGATAGGTCTCTTCAATGCCAAACCAAGGTCGGAATTGACCAACTGTAATGGCCAGCTTAGGGCTAAAAGTATATTTTAGGTAAGCGTTTTCAAGTACCTTGGTTTTTGGGTCGCTTTTAAAATCAGCTAGGTTGGCAAGCACAGCCACTTCAGTGCGCTTGCTAATCTGCGCACGCATCTGCACCCGCATATACTTTACCATAAAATTATTGTCTGTCCCTGTGCCATCGCTGTGATGAAGCCCATTGACATCGACATCTTTCGTTGTGCTCACAAGATACCGTGCCTGAAAAAGTCCCTTGATCTGCAGTTTAGGATAGGTTACCTCTCCTTTGCTTTGCTGTAAAGAATCTTTTTTTGCCGGCTCAACCGACCCCGGCTCCTGCCCATGGACAGTTGTATGGAGCAATAAACACAAGACAAAAATTGGAATATAAAATTTCCTCATATCTAAAATAATTAGCTATTCACTGGTAGCCCAGCACACTTTTCAATGTCAATAATGTATATTAATTATTCTTGCTCTATTAACATATGAATGAATGAATGGTTTTAAATTTTTAATAAAATTTATAACTCAAAGAAAATGATTGCAAATTATATTGGGAAAGGAGTAAATTCCCCGTTTTTGTGTATTTTCACGGTGGATGTAAAATGGATGCTAAATTCTAAACCACGGTCAATATAACCTTAAAGATTTTCATGAATTGGCGGCATCCTGTTGAATAAATTTTAGAATCAATAAATCATATGAAAGAACAATTAATCAGAAAATGCCGTATCTGTCTACTATTAATTATCTGTGGATTTTTAGTCCCTGTTTCCAAAGCCGCAGAGCACGAGAAACCGGCAATGTTTTGGACCTGGCTTGATTATAATCCAAACATAAATTTTGACTCGATCTGTAGGGAGATGAATTATTTGGGAATAGATGGGGTTATGCTAAATGCAGCAAGTCCTGATGAATATCGCGTTGCAATTCCAATTGCAAAAAAATATGGCATACAGGTAATTGCATGGTTGTGGACTATGAACCTGGAACATGATCGCGATAAAATTCTAAAAGAACATCCAGATTGGTTCAGTGTCAATAGAAATGGAAAGAGCCTGGCTGATACCACCGCCTATGTAGGTTACTATAAATTTCTTTCGCCCGTGGTACCAGAAGTTAAAGACTACATTAAACAAAAAATTCAGTCTTATTGTGAAGTTGAAGGTTTAGCAGGAATATCCATAGATTATAACCGCTATGTCGATGTTGTATTGCCGACGACGCTATGGCCAAAGTACAATATCGTCCAAGATCGCGAATATGCCGCGTGGGACTATGGATACCATCCAATTGCGATAGAAAAATTCAAAAAGCAATACGGTTATGATCCAAGAGCTCAAAAAGATCCTTCAAAAGACTTAAAATGGAGGCAGTTTCGTTGCGATCAGATCACTGAAATGGCTAATATGATTGCGGATGTTGTACATGCGTACGGAAAGACAATGGCCGCCTCTCCTTTTCCTACTCCCAAAATGGCTTCAAGAATGGTTCGCCAAGATTGGGGGAAATGGAATCTAGATCTTGTATTTCCTATGGTCTATAGTAACTTTTACACCGAAGATCCAAGCTTCATAAAAGATTGTACCTTGGAAAATGTGCGGGATAAAGCAAACCATACCACCCTTTATTGTGGTTTAATGGCTAAAAACAATGATGAAATGTTTGTCGATATGGATGAGGCATTGAACAATGGTGCCCAGGGTATTTCTATTTTCACCATACATAGTCTTCAAGATCCAAAAATTAAGGAGCGTTTTAGAGCCTATACAGCAGCTGCGAAATTAAAAAAAGAAAAAAATAACGGTACTTTATCTCCAATTCAGGGGCATAAAGTTGAGAACGATCCTTTCAGAAAAGTCGGTATTATGAAATTGATCACGCAAAAAATTCAGGACATGGTAAAGGCTGAAAATCCGGCTGCCCGTCCCGTAGCGTTGTCAAAATACAAACAGGTTGACAACTATGATGTAACAAAAAAATATCTTGTGAAGGATAAGGTCAGTAAAAAGAATTTCTATGTCACCTTCTTCTTCTATGGCGACATTCTTTCAGGCTGGAATGTTGATCCTGTACCGCCGAATAGCTAAAAATAGGCCTACTTTGCTAACTTTGGGATTTCATAAAAAGATTGAAGACATGAATAAAACTTTTGGTTTGATAACAGCGCTGTTTGTCCTGAGCTATACAGGCGTGACAGGCCCCTGCCTTGCGCAACGAACAGCGACTGAATCGACAGTACGGGATACGACAACCTTAGATCAAGCAACTTTAAATACCATTCTCGAAAAGAACCGTCTATATTATAAACAAGGAAAAGTTGCAGATTATATACCCGAACTGGGCAAAACAAATGCGCAATCCCTCGCACTTTCAGTTGTCAATAGCAATGGTACCGTCGTCAGCGCCGGAGATATCCGGCAGAAATTTACAATCCAGAGTATATCGAAGATCATCGCGCTGATGATTGCGGTCCGGGAAAATGGCGAAGAAAATGTTTTTGATAAAATGGGTTATTTTGGTACAGATAAGCCTTTCAATCATTTTGGCAATCTAGAGACAATGGGAAAACCGCTTAATCCGATGATGAATTCGGGTGCCATACTGACCACAGCTCTTATTAAAGGAAAGGGTGAGGAACCATTTATTAAAATCCTTAATATGATCCGTTTCATCACAAACAATGAATATATTGATTATAGCCATGCTGTGTATAACTCAGAACGGGAAACGGGGCATCGAAATCGCGGTATGTTCTATATCATGCGAAACAATGGCTTAATTGATGGCGAAGGAGAAGAAAAACTCAATAACTATTTTAAACAATGTTCGATCGAAATCACCGCCGAAGATCTGGCCAAAATAGGTTATTTTTTTGCCAATCACTGCGTTCGTTATGATGGAAACCGACAATATCGGAACCCCAATCTATCCCAGCTAATTCAGTCACAGATGTTAATTGCAGGCATGTACGAATTCAGTGGTGAATATGCACGTACGGTTGGCTTGCCTAGTAAATCCGGTGTCGGTGGCGGAATCACGGTCAGTGTCCCCGGTAAAATGGGGATAGGTGCCTTTAGTCCCGCTTTAGACCAGCATGGCAATTCGCTTGCAGGTTACCGCATGATCCTTGATCTGGTAAAAACCATGCAACTCAGTCTTTTTGATTAAAAGATTAATATCTGTTAATTAACCCTTTATAAAACCGAATTCCTATTTCACTTGTTTATTCCTCGGCCGACATAGCTATATGAAGGCTAAGGAAATATTAAATACCAAAAATTAAACCAATGGTCAGAACAGAAACAATAATCGCTGTGGAAAGTGTTCCAGCAAGTTCATTATTTTATCAGAAACTACTGGGCTGCAACAGCGCACATGGTGGCGAGACTTTTGAGATACTAACAGTCGATAACCATGTCATTTTATGCCTTCACAAATGGGGTGAACACGCACACCCTACACTACTCCAACCCAAAAATGCCGGAAATGGTCTCATCTTATTCTTTCGGGTAGCCAATCTCCAGGAGGTATTTGAAAATGCCACCAAACTCGATGCTACTTTCGAAAAGGAAATTCATTACAATGAAAACTCCCTAAAAAATCAGTTTATTCTTCGGGATCCGGACAACTATTACCTGATGATATCTGAATAAGAAGATTTGTCCGTGAATAATTCTTATCGACGAAGATGCTAAATGCGGCTTTGACTGGCTTTCTTAAACCAGTTTAAGTTTATTATTCAATCTTTCCTTCAACTTTGTCGTATAAAAATATAACACAATGACAGCACGATTAAATATTGCAAAAGTAGACGCCACAGCGTACAAAGCAATGATGGGTTTAGAAACCTATCTTACCGGGACTTTTTTAACTCCTATCCAAAAAGAGCTTATTAAGATAAGGGCATCGCAAATTAATGGATGTGCTTTTTGCCTGGATATGCATACAAAGGACGCATTAAAATATGGTGAAACTCCACAACGGATATTTTTGCTGAACGCTTGGCGCGAAACCGAATTGTTCAATACCGAAGAACAGGTCTTATTGGAGATGACAGAGGAAATCACATTAATTCATCAAGAGGGCTTAACGGAACAAACCTATCAGAAAGCAAAGAATCTTTTTGATGAAAAACAAATTGCACAGATCATCATCGCTATTATTACGATCAATGCCTGGAACAGAATCGGAATAAGCACACACTTAGAATTATTGAAATAGCGAATAACCCCGTGTAAACATACAAGACATTGACAAAAAAAAGTATTTAGAACGCATTCAAATGTGCTCTAAATACCTTTTTTATTTTTCTTGAAGACAAACCGAATTAACGGCGGCTCATCAGAATACGCAAGATATACCAAAACAGCAACATAATCGAAGAAAATAGCTGCAATGCTGCTCCGACATATTGCTCATTGCCATAGTTATATTTTAGATTTTGTGTCTGGTATAAGATGCTACCGGAAGCGATCAAAACCATGAATACAGAAAACCACAGCCCTAGTTGAAATCCAAATATTGCACCGGCGACAATTGCACCTAAAGCCAGGAAGCCCCCAATAACAAGGATGTTTTTCAGAAAAGAAAAATCCTTATTTGACATAAAGGCCACTGCTGTCAGCGCTGTAAACAGGGCAACAGTCATGATACTTGCCTGATAAAGCATACTCGCTCCATCAGTCATCGCTGCAGCAATGAAAATCATCGGCAGGAAAATAATTGCCTCCAACACGATGTAGAATGCCAGACCCATATACTGAGTCTGTCGGCTTTGGGCTAAGGTCCATCTGGAAGAAAGCGATGCTCCCAGCCAGAAACAACCAAGTAGAAATAACCAGATAAACTTTCCACTGACCATCCATACGATAAAATCATAAGGCACTAATTTTATCAAAAGACTTTCTAAAACGATAAATGCCAAAATGGAAAGGGCAACATGAAGATATGTTTTCTTATAGAAAACGCCCCTTTCGGCCTCATCGTTAACAAGTAAATATTCTTGTGATTCCATAAAACAAATAAAATAAGATACATTAATTTAAATTAAAAATAAGCATTAATTCTATTTTTGCAAGAAATAACTTTAGTGGTGAGGACAAAAAAAGAACCCCGCCTAGCGGGGTCCATTCAAACAAACAACTTATTTCCAGCCTCCTCCCAAATCTTTGTAGACATTGACCACAGCATTCAGCTGTTGCTTCTTAGTTTCTATTAATTCAAGTTTTGAATCCAGTACGTCACGTTGTGTCATCAGCACTTCCATATAGTCGGCACGTGCCGATTTAAATAGATCACCTGAAACGGCAACCGAATTATTGAGCACCTCAACTTCTTTGGTCTTAAAATCATAACTCTTTCCAAGATTCTCGATATTGGATAGTTGTGTGGATACTTCGAGATAGGCATTTAGAATCGTCTTCTCGTAGTTATAGACCGCTTGTATCTGTTTTGCATTTGCGGTATTGAATTCTGCTTTCAGCCCATTTTTGTTCAACAGCGGCGCTGCCAGCTCACCTATAATATTGTACAACATGGATTCGGGCATTTTAAATAGGTAGGACGGTTTAAAAGCTTGCAAGCCAAGGGCAGCCGATATCTCCAGAGATGGGTAAAACTCTTTTCTTGCAATCTGTACGTCCAATTTAGCAGCCACCAATTCATATTCTGCCTCACGAATATCAGGTCTATTGCTCAACAATTGACTCGGTATCCCTGCTTGTACTTTGGCCGGTACCATATCTACGAAACTGCTTTTATCACGCTTTATCTCCTGCGGGAAACGTCCTAAAAGGAAATTGATCCGGTTTTCCGTTTCTTTAATCTGTTGCCGTGTCTCGAATTCCATGCCCTTAGTTTTCAATACTTCGGCCTGAAATTTCTGAACAGCAAGTTCCGTTACACGTGCCGCTTGCTTCTGTAGTTTGATTACTTCCAGCGCATTGTCCTGCACCTCGATATTTTGTTTGATGATCGTCAGTTGGTTATCTAACGCCAACAGTTCATAATAAGAGCGGGCAACCTCTGCAATAAGGCTGCTCAGAACAAAGTTTTTACCTTCGACTGTCGCAAGATAACGGTTCAATGCTGCCTGTTCGGAATCTTTTAGCTTCTTCCAGACGTCAATCTCCCAGCTGGCATAAGCCCCTATCGTTAAATCACCCAGTGGATCGGGCATTTCCTTGCCGGGCGTTATCTCTGTGCTGGCATCACCTGCCCCTTGACTGGTATACCGGCCGACTTTTTCCACCCCCCCACCGGCGCGCAAACCTATACTTGGTTTCAATGCTCCTTTTCGCAATAAGATATCGTTTTTGGCGATTGCCAATTCCTGCAAAGTCACATTTAACTCCTGATTATTTTTTAATGCGGTGTCAATTAAGGTGACTAAATTGGGATCGCTGAAAAAATCGCGCCATTTCACGCTCGCCGAATTCATTGTATCCAGTGCCGATGCTTCGGCAAATTGTTGTGGCACCTGCTTATTTTCTTGAATCTGTGTCGCTTTAGGGACTTTACAGCCGGTCACCGCCGCTGACAAAAGAACTCCTATCACGAAGTGTTTATATTTTTGATTAGCCATTGTTATCGATTTCTTCTGTTAATGGATTTTCATCCTCATGTTTGATGAGCTTGCGTTTGGAAGCAATTGTTCCAAAAACAAAGTAAAGCCCCGGTATGACAAGGATACCAAACACAGTTCCGAATAACATACCTCCTGCTGCTGCCGTACCGATCGTCCGGTTGCCGATCGCTCCTGGTCCGGAGGCCAACACCAATGGAATCAAACCTGCAATAAATGCAAACGATGTCATTAAGATAGGTCTAAACCTTACTTTGGCACCCTCCAATGCCGCTTCGATAATACTTAGCCCCTGCGCATGCCGCTGTGTGGCAAATTCAACGATTAAGACGGCATTCTTACCGAGCAAACCAATGAGCATAACCAAGGCTACCTGAGCGTAAATATTATTCTCCAGTCCAAGGACCTTCAACAGGAAAAATGCACCGAAAATACCAATTGGCAAGGAAAGCAATACCGCAAACGGCATGATAAAGCTTTCATACTGTGCCGATAAAATAAGGTAGACAAAGCCCAAACAGATCAGAAAGATATAAATAGCCTGGTTACCCCGCCCCACCTGGTCTTTGGAGATACCGGCCCAATCTATGCCATAGCCCTGTGGTAAGCTTTTAGCAGCAACTTCGTTGATTACCTGAATCGCTTCGCCACTGCTATATCCCGGGGCAGCAGAACCCGAAATCTCGGAGGCCATGTACATATTATGCCGTGTGATCTCAGAGAGTCCATATACCTTTTCCATATGCATAAATGCGGAGAAAGGTACCATCTCATCCTTGTTATTTTTCACATATAATTTCAAGATATCTTCAGGAAGAGCTCTATACTGTGGCAACGCCTGCACCATGACCTTATATTGTCGGTCATATTTAATAAAGTTGGTTTCGTAGTTACTGCCCACCAAGGTCGAGAGTGTATTCAGTGCATTATCAATCGTAACACCTTTTAATTGAGCCATATCATTGTCAATATGAAGCATATATTGTGGAAAGCTCGCACTATAAAAGGTAAAAACAGAGGATAGCTCAGGTCGTTTATTCAATTCCCGGACAAAATCCTTACTCACGGTCTCCATTTTCTTGTAGTCACCAGAGCCGGCTTTATCCAAAAGCCGCAATTCAAATCCTCCGGCGGCACCATAGCCCGGTACTGCTGGTGGCTGAAAAAATTCAATGGAAGCACCGGGAATATTTTTTGCGGCGTTTTCCAGCTGTTCGATAATTTCCTGTGAGGATTCCTTACGCTCCTCCCAGCTTTTTAGATTGATCAGACAAGTTCCGGTATTGGCTCCGGTTCCCTCAGTTAATATCTCATAACCTGCCAACGAAGAAACGGACTGTACACCATCAATACCCTCCGCTTCCTTCTGCAAGGTTTGAGCGGCCAAATTTGTCCGCTCTAAAGTCGAACCTGGCGGCGTTTGGATAATAGCATAAATCATTCCTTGATCTTCATTTGGAATAAAACCTGCCGGTACGGCATTATTTAAAAAATAAGCTCCGATACAGAATCCGATCAACACCACAAAAGTAAAGAGACGCCTGTCGACAATGCCTTTCAGCAAGAAGACATATTTGTTTGACATTTTATCGAACATGCGATTGAAGGCGTCCAAAAAGTTGTCCACAACGCTTTTTTTGCGTGCCTTTCCATGGTTGTTCTTTAACATAATGGCACAGAGTGCAGGCGTCAGCGTCAGAGCTACTATACCCGATAAGATAATAGAAGTCGCCATTGTAATGGAAAACTGGCGATAAAATATACCGACAGGTCCAGACATAAAAGCAACGGGTATAAATACTGCCGCCATTAAGAAGGTTATCGCAATGATCGCTCCACTGATTTCGTGCATCGCTTTCTTCGTCGCCTGATAAGCGGAAATATGCAATTCCTCCATCTTGGCGTGTACCGCCTCGATAACGACAATAGCATCATCAACCACCACGCCAATGGCCAATACAAGGGCAAACAGAGTAATCAAGTTGATTGTTATACCAAAAAATTGCATAAAAAGAAACGATCCTACTAAGGAAACCGGCACCGCAATAGTCGGAATCAATGTGGAGCGCCAATCCCCCAAAAATAGGAAGACAACGATCGCCACCAAAATAAATGCTTCAACTAGGGTATGAATAACCTTTTCCATTGAGGCGTCCAAAAATTTAGAGACATCATAACTGATCTCATAGTCCAGTCCCTTTGGAAATGAGCTTTTCAGTTCTTTCATTTTGTCTTTAACATCCTGGATAACCTGAGAAGCATTACTGCCATAGGATTGCTTCAGCACGATTGCAGCAGACGGTTTTCCATTTAAGGTTGAATAGATATCATACATTGCCGAACCGAATTTGATGTCCGCAATGTCCCTCAGACGCAACATTTCACCGTTGGCATTTGTACGCAATACGATATTGCCGTAGCCTTCTGTCGTGGTAAAACGTCCGGGATATTTCAGCACATATTCAAAGGACTGTGACGTAATACCCGATGATTCCCCGGCCTTACCCGGAGATGCCTCCAAGCTTTGTTCTGAAAGAGCTTTCATTACCTCCTCCGCTGAAATTTTATATGCTGTCATACGATCAGGTTTCAACCAGATCCGCATGGCCAATTCCCGTGTTCCGAGAATATTTGCCACACCAACGCCATCGACACGCCGCAGCTCAGAAACGATGTTCATATCCGCGTAGTTGTACATAAAATTTCCATCGAGATCTTTATCCTTACTAAACAGGTTGATATACATCAACATATTGGATTCTTCCCGTGTAATCTTTACCCCTTCACGGACAACAATGGGGGGAAGTTTATTGACAACAGAAGCCACACGGTTCTGTACGTTCAAAGATGCTTGATTTGGATCCGTGCCCAGGTTGAACACCACCTGTATGCTAGCCTCGCCGTCGTTACCGGCGTCTGAAGCCATGTATTTCATTCCGGGAACACCATTTATGGCACGTTCAAGTGGAATGATCACTGATTTGATCATCAATTCCCCATTCGCCCCCGGGTATTCCGCTGTAATATTTACTTTAGGTGGCGATATGGACGGAAACTGAGTTACTGGAAGTTGTACCATTGAAAGAATCCCCAGAAACACAATGATCAGTGATATGACGATCGAAAGTACAGGTCTATTTATAAAACGACTAAACATGTTATTTAAGATATGGGGATTTATTCTGTTTTTAACTTCAAATTAGAAATGGCATCTTTTGGCTGAACGAAACTATAGTTGATTTTTTCATCCTCTTTCACTTTCTGTATCCCATCCAGTAAGAATTTGTCGTCTTTTTGAAGTCCACTTGCAACCACATAAAGATCAGGTAGGGAATTACCTATGTTAATGTGGCGGGCTTTTAGCTTGCCGTCTTTGTCCACAACATAAACGTATTTACGATCCTGCAATTCATAGGTTGCTTTTTGCGGTATAATTAATGCCTGCTTCAATGGGAAATTCATCACGACCTTTCCGCTTTCACCGTGTTTCAGTAAACGGTTGGGGTTTGGGAAGCGAGCTCTAAACGCAATATTACCTGTTTCACTGTCAAATTCACTCTCGATGGTTTCTACCACGCCATGCGCCGGAAGCAATTCATTATTGGCAAGCAACAATCCGACATGGGTATCCCCCCGTTTACTGACATTCGTTTGATAATTAAGATACTCTGGTTCCGAAACATTGAAGTATACAAGCATCTGGCTATTGTCAGAAAGGCTCGTCAACAGCTCCCCTTCATCCACCAGACTTCCTAATTTCAATGGAATTCGGTCAATTGTACCATCGAATGGTGCTCTGATCTCTGTAAAAGAAAGGTGCAGTTTAGCAATAGCTGCAGCGGCTTTAGCCTGTTCCAATTTAGCTTTGGCCATGGCAAGTTCATTCGGGGACACCACATTTTTATCCGCTAGACTCTTGGTATTCTGTACTTCGATCTCGGCAACATTCACTTCAGCCATGGATTTTCTAAACTCTGCTTCATACATTTTGGGCATAATGCGGAACAGCAGTTGTCCTTTGTGTACAAATTGTCCTTCGTCCACAAAAATTTGTTCCAGATATCCTTTTTCCTGTGCACGTAATTCAATATTACGGAAAGACTTAATCTGGGATACAAAATCTTTACGGATAGTTGTATCCATTTGTACCGGAGAAGTCACATTAAATTTTTCTTTCTCTTCTTTTTCTTCCTTTTTGGAAGTACACCCAATTTGGCATAATACGATAGCCAAATTAACGAGCATAAATACTCTTTTCATTTGTAAGCGTCTAATTAAAAATAAGTTTGATTGTTTGTTTGATATGGGAATTGAAACAACCTATCCTAAGCTTGTTGTAAGATGCAAAAACGGTAAAATCATTAACGGAGAAATGAAAATCCGATTGATACAGAAATAAAAAAGAATAAGGCTAAGCTATTTCGGAGGATTGGCCATTAAATTCTCCAGTTTTGCTGGAAGATATACCTTTGGGGATATAAATAAGCAACAAAATTGCAAAAAGGGATTTTCTTTGCAAACCGAAACACAAAAATGAAAAATACGACTGCACAAAGCAATAATGCGACAAAATCAGAGGCTGTCTGAAGATCTTTGGTTAATTGGAAATTCTCACTGTTAAATTCTTCAATGACGGGATTTTCATCGTGTACGCTTCCTGCAATAAGGGGATCAATGCGGGAAGTTAGCGAAGTAATCTTGTCCTTTAAATTTGCCTCATTATGCTGATACATGAAACTGATCGCAGGACGGTCGGACTCGTTTAGCACAGCATGGCTATTACCGCTCCTAATTAATAGGAAGACTATAAAACATAGAATTGTAATAACCGCTTTCATTTGTGAGCAAATATACTAGCGCAGAAATAATTTTAATAAGGTTTAACACAATTTAACAAAATGATTACACCGCCGATCTTACTCAAAAAAGTGAAAGCTGTTTTCCTGTTTCATCAGGAGGTTTTGCGCGAGCAAAGACTGTCCGGCCATTATATCTCCAGGAATTTCTGCGTTCTTCCTCTATTATCTGCTGAATATCAAACTGAGGCATAAAATTATGTTCTGCTTCCAGAACGATCTGATGGAGCTTATTCATCGATTTTAATTTATCCCTATTGCCCAGCTTTGACTTTTCAATACCTTTTTGTAAGATCTGAATACTTTGATCATAAATATCTAGAGGAACAGGAAAGGGATGTCCATCCTTTCCACCATGCGCAAAAGAGAAGCGTGCGGGATCATTAAATCGCGCAGGAGCTCCATGGATCACTTCGCTGACAAGTGCCAGCGATTGTAAGGTGCGGGGTCCCATGCCTTTTAATAACAAAAGATCCTCAAAATTTTTAGGCTGATTTTCCCGTGCAACATATAACATCGCTCCTAACCTTTTGAGATCAACATCCGGAACCCTAACGTCATGATGAGAAGGCATCATCAATCTTTTAAAGTCTACTAAGACATCTGAAGAATCTTCATTGAAGAGCGTCATGATACCTGTCCTATTGGGAGCTGCTCCAGATGCCGTTAAATTTAAAATTATTCCTTGGGGACAACCGTTTATACCTGTATGCGGCTCCTCGACGAAGGAACGGACGTTCTCCGAATGCCAATGGTAACGACGGGCAGTTCCATCATGATCGTGCATACCCTGTTGTACCACAGCCCAATGACCGTTCTTAGCGACAATAAAATTATGCAGATACAACTGATAACCGTCTTGTATCGCCGTTTTATCTACTTTTGCGACCAACTTGCTTGTCCGAACCAAGCTATTACCATCCAAACCAGTTTTGTCCGCGAGGTAAAGTAGTTCTTGTGGTGTATCTTTGGAGAATTTACCTTTACCGCCGCATATATAGAGACCAAATGCGTGCGCGCAGGGATTAACGGCGCGTTTTAAAGCCCCCATAACCGACGTGGTAATACCTGATGAATGCCAGTCCATACCCAGTACCGCACCAAAGCTCTGGAACCAAAACGGATCTGCCAATCGTCTGAGCACCTCATCCTGCCCATAGTCCATCAGGATCACCTCTACAATGGACTTGCCCAATGCGCTCATCCGCTCATAGAGCCAGGCAGGCACCTTTCCATAGTGCAGTGGCAAGTCTGCCGTCCCTGAATGCTTCATAAATAAAACTAAATTTATTAGCACAAAGATAACTTTTTTTGTTTAGCAAACGATATTTTCAAAAAAATAGCACAAAAATTAGAACACTTCTTTTGCGCTATATTCAGTGGGAGCTGTCAGTCAATACCTACGACCTAAAAAAGCTCACAACATACAGAATAAATAATAAAAAAATGGCTGGATAATTGGGCAATATCCAGCCATTTTCTATTTCAATATTGAATGTGTAACTCCCATTCAAATTTAACGATTTACTTTCCAGTGAAAGCTGATAATAATCCAGCACGGAAAGACGGATCTTTTTCAGAAAATTCAATAGAATGTTTATAGGTATCCACATTAAAAAACAATTCCGCCGGTTCTGCTTTTTTATTTTCTAAAAAGAGTTTAAAGCTATATGCAGTTTTCTTTGATAAATCAACATTCATTTTATTGGATGAGAAAACATTGGGCAGTACTACGTCTTTTGTAAAGCCATCGCTGGTTGGCATTTGAAACAATTCACCCAAAGCTTTGACTAGATTATTGGATTGCGTTCCTAGACTAGTGATTTTAATTTTCCCTTTTGTAAATCCTACGTCGTCACTTGGTTGCCCATCAATAATACCAGCAGGTATAAAATCAATGATTTCAAATTTAGCACCGACCGTATCTTTGTTAAAAAGTGATTTAGTCGTATAAATACGACTCGAATCTGTCTTTACTTCATCGGTGATACGCAAAAAGAAATTCTTTTTTTCAGGTCCGGGAGTGCCGTTCGTAAATTTTTCGATGCGCACCCGCTCAATGGTGTTTGCCGTTGCAGTATCACTTCCATCGTTTTTCTTCTGATTAGAATTTCCACAAGCAGCCAACATCAGCGTAGCTGTTGCGAGAATGGCTATAGATTGAATTTTGTACATGGTGATTTGTTTATTATCAGTAATCATTGAAATATTGCTCTTATAATATTACTATTATTACTGATAACAAACAACCATTGGCAATGTTTTTATTTTATTTCAATAAAGCATCGTATAAAATTTCAACAGGATGGAACGATTTTCTGCCGGCACCATCTTTAATCTGATGCCGGCATGAGGTACCCGCTGCTGCGATTAAAGTTGTGGTATCTGTTTTGCGTACAGCGGGCAATAAAACCAATTCCGCCACTTTCATCGAAACGTCATAATGTTCGGCCTCATAACCAAAGGAACCCGCCATACCACAGCAGCCCGATGGAATGATTTCAACGGAGTAATTTAACGGGAAAGACAATACTTGCTGGGTAACGCCCACCAAATGAAAAGCCTTTTGGTAGCAATGTCCGTGCAATTTAATTTTTCTGTCACCAGCAGTAAACTGTTCCCGAAGAATACGACCTGCCTCAATTTCCGCCAAAAGAAACTCGTCAATCATAAGTGCATTTTTTGCTACCCGAAGGGCATCACTACGCAGATTTTCATCAACTAAGCTTAGGTATTCGTCTCTGAATGTAATTATTCCCGATGGTTCAATACCTAACAGCGGGGTGTCATCTGTGATCAGGTCCTTTAGAAAACTGATGTTCTGGTTAGCAATTTTTTTTGCTTCTTTGACAAATCCTTTGGAAAGAAAAGTCCGCCCACTTTGCACATGTTTTGGAATAACCACCTCGTAACCCAAGGTCGTTAACAGTTTATAGGCCGTGATACCGATCTCAGCATCATTGTATTCTGTAAACTCATCAGAGAACAGATAGACACGGCGTTTAGCCCGTGGCACGATCTTTTGCTTCCTGACCCATTGGCTTAATGTCGTTCCGTTAACTGTAGGAAGTGAACGCTTTGCAGCAAATCCGACCGTTTTTTTAACCAAACCGGACAGGAAATCGTTCTTCACGACAAAATTGTAAAGTGGAGCGACCAGCGAACCCAGTTTTTGAGAGTCGGTAAAATTAGCAATCAGTTTCGTTCGGAAGCCAGCGCCGTGTTCATCGTAATAGTGCTGTAAAAATTCTGCTTTCATTTTAGCGACGTCCACACTTGAAGGGCATTCTGTTTTACAGCCTTTGCAGCTCAAACATAGATCCATAACTTCCTTGATTTCCTCATGATCAAAGCGGTTTTTCTTTGTGGAATTGGTCAAAAATTGACGTAGCATATTTGCTCTGGCCCGTGTTGTATCCTTCTCATCACGGGTCGCCATAAAAGAAGGACACATGGTGCCACCGGTAATTTCCGTTTTTCGACAATCCCCCGATCCAGAGCATTTTTCCGCCAAACGGAGAATGGATTCATCTTTAGAAAAATCGAAATATGTTTTTATAGCCGTCCTATTCTTGTCGTTATCGTAGCGCAGATGGGCATCCATTGGAGGCGTGTTAACAATTTTATTGGCATTAAAAATCCCCAATGGATCGAAAATGACCTTGACTTCTTCCAAAAGCTTATAGACCTTTTGACCAAGTACCTTGCCTATAAACTCACCTCTTAAGCGCCCATCACCATGTTCTCCGCTTAATGATCCATTGTACTTTAAAACGAGGTCACTTGTTTTTTCCAGTATGGAGCGGAAAGTACGTTTACCTTCGTCTGTTTTCAGATTTACAAAGGGTTCAATATGCAATTCACCTGCTCCGGCATGCGCGTAGTAAGACGCATGTACACCTTCCTCAATCAATAATTTTTGAATGTCACTGACATATTCGGGCAGATCTTCCGGAGAAACAGCACAGTCTTCGATTAAATTTACAGGCTGACTGTCCCCAGGAAGATTACGGATAAGACCGAGCCCAGCTTTTCTGACATCCCAGACTAGGTTTGTCTGCTCAATTCCAGTAATATAAGGATAAGCATAGCCCAAGCCCCTTTCCATCAGCTCGGCCTTTAAAGCCATGGCTTTAGCCGCGGTCTCAGCCTCCGTATCGCCTCTAAATTCAACGATTAACAATGCCTGCGGATCGCCTTCTATAAAAAAACGATTATACTTATAAGTTGGATGTCCAACCGTAAAATCCAGAATATACTTATCTACCAGCTCCGAAGCCTCAGGTCTATGGTTTAATGCGATTACATTGCCACGCATACATTCGACCATATCGGAAAAATGAACACACAATAAGCCTAATTCTTTAGGCGGTAAATCCATCAAGCGTAGCTTCGCCTCCGTGACAATTGCTAGGGTACCCTCAGAGCCGGCCAAAAGATTACACATATTAAATGGCTGACTCCGATCACTTAGCACATCCAGCGCATAACCTGTATTTCGACGGGTTATCGAACGCTTGGGATAACCGGTCTCAATATCTGCCAGATTTTGAGGATCGGTCAACAAGTTATTCATGTGGCGATAGATATCCCCCTCGCGATCTGTCTGTAACAGTTTTTTAAAGTAGCTTTCCTCGTCTAGTGAAGCAAAGCTTACCTCGGATTTATCATCTAAAAGCACATTTGCAGCAATCAGGTTATGACGCGTATCACCCCAGACAATAGAATGAAGACCGGAAGAATTATTACCGATCATTCCTCCCACCATGGCCCGGCTGGCGGTAGAGGTTTCGGGACCAAACATCAACCCAAATGGTTTAAGGTAGTTGTTCAGATCATCACGAATGACACCCGGCTCCACACGCACCCATTTCTCTTCCGCATTCAATTCGAGGATGCGGTTAAAATGACGGGACATATCCATGATGATACCATTTCCGACGACTTGTCCTGCCAACGATGTGCCAGCCGTACGCGGAATTAAAGTGGTCCGGTTTTTCCCCGCAAAATCAATCAGATTCTTTACATCATTTATATCAGATGGAATAGCCACTGCCAACGGCTTTTCCTGGTATACCGAAGCGTCCGTGGAATAGGCAAGCAACATGGTTTGGTGTGATGCTTCCTCTGTATAGTACAACTCCCCTTTCAGTTGAGTTGCCAATAAGGCTAATTGATTCTGATCTTTCACTGAATTTGCTTTTTTAAATGTAGAAGACAAATTTAGTTAAATTTCTCCTTTGGAAAAAGGAACAATTGCAAGAAACATACAATTCTTTCAGACAAAACGCACAAAAACGCATACACAAAATGCAACAAACCTGAATTTTATTTCGCGCCTTCATCATTTGCTCGTATTTTTGTAATAGCAACACGATTTAATGAATTAACATCTCTTTGTTATATGCGTAATCTTATCCTTCGATACACATTACATTCAGATTTTATTATATATACAATACGGGTACTGAGCGGGTTTTTACTGGGCTATATCCTATTTATATCCTTTCCGGAATACTCTGTTTCCTGGACCCTTATTTCAATTATCCTGGTCATATCCCCACAGGAAAATGAATCAAAAAAAATTGCTATCGATCGTGCTAAATCAAATTTTATCGGCTCAGCTATCGGACTTAGCCTGTACTTCGTCCCTATCCCGCAACTTTATGCGATGATTATTGGTATACTTGCTTCATTGGCTATTTGTAAGGCGCTGAATATTATGGCTGTGGCGCGCACCTCCATGGTCGCGCTGATTATCGTCTATTTACATGAGCAAGAAAGCCGCTCCTATTTTGCTGCACTAGACCGCTTTGGCTGTGTGTGCGTAGGGTGTTTGATTGGATTGGGCGTCATTCTATCTACCAGAAATATAATTATTAAATTAAGAAATCGGTATAATTGTTGAATGCAGCAGACTACAGCATCTTCGCAATTCCTTTTTACCCAATAAATTAGATCCAACTCCAGCAATACCCTCCACTTTATATCGAATAAAATTCACGACAAAAACCTTAACAGCAGAATATTATTCTTAATTAACATAAAAATTTTGAATATTCTACATTTCTCCTTACCTTTGCAGTCGAAATGACAAAAGTAGAATATAATTTAGATCAAGTAGATTACAAAATCCTTCGTTTGATGCAGGATAACGGGCGTATCAATAATGCTGATATCGCTAGGGAATTAGGTATGGCTCCTTCGGCAATACTGGAGCGTGTTAAAAAGCTTGAACAAAAAGATGTGATCTTAAAATACAGCGCCAAAATCAATCCTGCTGCTGTCGATCAGAAACTTTTATCATTTATTTTCATCAAAGCGAATGACATTATCGGTGAACAGCGCGTTGGTCTAGCCCTTGCTGAAATCCCAGAAGTACAGGAAGTGCACGACATAGCTGGAGATGATGGTTATCTTATCAAAGTAAGAACCGCTGATTCGACAGGTTTAGTGGATTTAATGCGCAATACGTTAAGTAAAGTAGAAGGAATAATTTCCACGCGTACCACAATCGTACTTCAGACGGTAAAAGAAGATCAACAGGTTGTTATACCTGAATAACAGAAAGGAGGTTTCATTATGTTACAAGGACACAAAAAAGCTGCAAGCCCACTGATGGTTGTAGTTGCTTATTTTATAATTTACGTGGTATGGGGGTCAACCTTCTTTTTTATAGAAAAAGCCTTGCATAGCTTTCCACCATTTATATTAGGATCATTTCGATTTGTTACCGCAAGTGCAATCCTGATGAGCTATTGCGCGATAAAAGGTTACAAATTATTTAATAAACGTTCCATATTAGAAGCTTCCTTTGTCGGATTTCTCCTCTTGTTCGTCGATATGGCCGGAGTCATCTGGGCGGAGCAATATGTATCCGGTGGAGTGGCAGCGATAATCGCCGCAGCAGCAGCCATCTGGTTTATCTTACTTGACAAACCTAAATGGAAGGAGAATTTTAGCAGTATCACTACTGTAGCCGGGGTTGTGCTCGGATTCGTTGGAGTCGTTATGCTATTCGCCGAACAGATTATGGCATCCAACGACAATGCAAATGGAAATTTGAAAATCATTGCTTTATGCATTTTGGTATTGGGCTCCATTGCCTGGACAGTAGGTTCTTTAGCATCTAAATATTTCAAAAAGACAGAAGTGCAAGAAAAAGAAGACTTACATGTTATGGTCAAAACAGCCTGGCAGATGGTCACTGCAGGCGTTCTTTTTAATATCACGGCACTTTTTACGGGCGAGTATGCATCATTTGAATTAAGCAGCGTCGCCCCTGTAGACTGGTTCAATTTAGGCTATTTGATCACATTTGGTTCTATCCTCGCATTTAGCTCTTACATTTGGCTTTTACAGGTGCGTCCGGCAATGGAAGTAAGTACTTATGCCTATGTAAATCCGATCATTGCGTTAATATTAAGTCATTTTTTCACGTCACATGCCGTAACCTCCCTACAGATTGTAGGTTTGGCCGTGATTTTGTTCTCCGTTTTACTGATGAATTGGAAAGCTTACCGCATCAAATTATCAGCTAAAAATAAAAACAAAAAGATCCTTCAAGGAAACACATTGGATACATTGGCGAAAAACAATGACCGTCAAACTCCCATAGATGATCTCCCGGAAGCAGAATTGGTTCACTAGGTTGTTATTTTTCTAATTATATGATAAAGCTTAACGTAGATTTATGTTAAGCTTTTATTGTTTTTATGTTTTTGGCAAAATTAGCGTATCAGGAATAAGATTTCTTCGTATTTAATTGGCTAACTTTGCTCCAATATTTGGTTTAAACTAACTATAATGAATATATCAAAGCAAATTGCCTTTATTGGTAGTCTTGGAGTCGCTTCGCTTTTGATGGTCGCCGGTTGCTCAAAGCAACTCCACCCTACACAGAAGGACTTCCAGCAATATCATATTAATAAGGACGTACAAGCAGATCCTACTGTCGTTTCCATCTATGAGCCGTTCAAGCAAAAGATGGAAGCTGAAATGAGCCGCGTTATCGGACACGCGGACAAGGCCCTCACGAAAGAGAAAACTCCAGAAACCTTAATGGGAAATTTTTTCTGTGAAGCGTTATTATGGATGAGTGCACATTATGCCCATAATCCCGCAGATCTGGCCTTTGCAACCAAAGGGGGAATCCGTAACGATCTCAAGGCAGGAGATATCACCGTAGGGCATATTTTTGAAGTAATGCCATTTGAAAATACATTGACGATTATCGAACTAAAAGGCAGCCAAATACGTCAGCTTGCAGATTATATCGCCACCACACATGGCCAGCCCATTGCAGGCATGACCTTAACTATAACAGGCAATAAGGTACAGGACATCAAAATTAAAGGACTGCCCATCGATGACAACAAATTATACAAACTGGTCACCTATGATTACCTTGCCAATGGTGGTGATAATCTCGTGTTATTAACGCAATCGGTCTCCAGAACCAACTATCCCCAACGGATGCGTGAAGGTTTGATAGCGTATGTAAGTGAATTAACAAAAGCAGGTAAACAAGTAAATGCGGATTTAGATGGAAGAATTAAAATCAATTAATCGGAGAACGTTTATCAAGCAAGCCGGTGGATTTTCCGCTGCACTTGCTTTGGGTTCATTACCTTTTCAGGCGGCAGCAGAAAGTAAAAAGATCAAATTGACCATTTTACATACGAACGACGTGCATAGCCGTATTGAACCCTTTCCAATGGACGGTGGTAAGTATCAGGGACTGGGGGGTGTGGCTCGCCGCAGTACTTTGATCAATAAAATCCGTAAGGAAGAAAAGAACCTCCTGTTGCTGGATGCCGGCGACATGTTTCAAGGGACACCGTATTTTAACCTTTTTGGAGGTAAATTGGAATTGGACCTCATGACGAAATTGGGATATGATGCCGGGACTTTTGGTAATCATGAGTTTGACAATGGTCTGAACGGGCTTGTCAAATATCTGGATCACGCCAAATTCCCTTTTCTGACCGCCAACTACGATTTTAAAGGCACCGTGCTCGAAGGAAAGACACAAGATTATACCATTTTCCATAAAGGCGGTATTAAAATAGGTGTATTTGGACTTGGTGTTGATATCGAAGGTCTGGTAGATCCTAATAATTATAAGGGTATGAGCTATCTGGATCCGATTGAAATCGCGAATAAAATTGTTAAAATCCTTAAGGAAAAACATAATTGCGATCTTATAATCTGTCTTTCACACCTAGGATATCAATATGAGAACGATAAGGTTTCAGATCTGGTACTTGCCTCCAAAACATCAGATATTGATCTGATCATCGGCGGTCATACTCATACTTTTTTAAACGAACCGACCTTAGTCACAAATTTAAAAGGAACGCAGACAGTGATCAACCAAGTGGGGTTTGCAGGCATTAATCTCGGCCGAATTGATTTCATTATGGAACCCGGTTCAGGTAAAAAACAGATGATAGCAAGTACCTATCAGGTTAACCCGTCAATCGAAGAGTCACTATTGGCATAAACGTTATCAATTTATAATAGATGCCAAATTGACCAATATCAATTTGGCATTTTTTTATCAAAATGAGTTATCGCTTTTATAAGCCCGGGTGCTCCTCCTATTGGAATGACAACAAAGCGCTTATAAAAATCAACACCGTCTAAAAAGCAAATTATTTGCATGAAAAAAATTATATCCATATACCTGGATTCTTTTAAAGGCCTTTCGCAGGCAGCCTGGCTTTTGGCCATTGTTATGTTGATCAATAGAATGGGTAGCATGGTCATCCCGTTCCTGGGACTTTACATGACGCAGGTACTTCATTTTGATATTAAGCAAGTCGGAATTGTCCTGATGAGCTACGGTATAGGTTCCGTATGTGGCTCCTATATCGGCGGATGGCTGACAGATCGGATCGGCAGTTTTAAGGTACAATTCGGGAGCCTGGTATTGGCTTCCCCCTTATTTTTATTAATCCCCTATTTTAAAGAAGTTCCGTCCCTGTCCGTCATGATCTTTACACTAAGTCTGATTTTTGATGCCTTTAGGCCGGCGAACTCTGTTTCAGTGGCCAGCTATGCAAAGCCCGAAAATATAACCCGTGCCTTTTCACTAAATAGACTGGCTATCAACCTAGGCTTTTCAATTGGTCCCGCCGTTGCCGGTTTCCTCGCCACAATTTCGTTTAACTGGATTTTCTACGGAAACTCCTTTGCCGTGCTATGTGCAGCAGTAATTTTCTTTATCTTCTTTAACAAAAGACAAAAAAGAACGGATGTTAAAGCAAAAAAAGACGCTTTGCTACACAGCGAAGTAGCAAACCAAAGCCGCAACCCTTATACGGATGTTCCCTTTGTGCTGTTTAATATCTTCTGCTGTATTTTTTCATTTTGTTTTTTCCAGTTAATTACAACCTTGCCGATATTCTATCGTGAGGTCCATCACTTGGATGACCATCAGATCGGATTCCTCTTGGGTTGGAGTGGTTTTGTGATTGTTTTACTGGAGATGTTTGTTGTTCATGTCGCCGAAAAGAGGTTTTCACTGATCAGCACCTTGGTGTTCGGTACATTTCTATGCGCCAGTTCGTATGCCATGCTGAATTATATGGGCGGACTTGGCTGGTTATATTTCACCTTCTTTATTTTTGGCCTCGGTGAGATGCTGACATTGCCATTTATGGCTACTGTATCCGTGAACCGCTCTACCCCAAAAACACAAGGCGCATATATGGGCTTCAATTCATTAGCTTTTTCCGCGGCAAATATTTTTTCGCCACTGCTCGGGACATCTATTGTTGACTCCTTTGGTTTCACTACACTATGGTGGGCAACAGCGCTGACACTTTCCTTCACGGGACTTGGCTTCTACCTTGTTCTAAAATGGATGCGATAAACAGCAAGGGGGAATTTCAAATGAAATTCCCCCTTGCTGTTTATCAATAAGATCCATAGATTTTTCCTACCAGATCTTAATACGTTTGTCCATCGGGACAAACATCTTGTCACCCTCTTTCGTTTCCCACGCTGCATGGAACGCATCTAAATTGATAATCGGCGCAAAAGCCCGATATTGCGCAGGAGAATGTGGATCTGTTTTCACCTGATTCACAACAAACTCATCGGTTGTTTTTGTTCTCCAAATAGTAGCCCAAGAAAGAAAAAAACGCTGATTTTGTGTAAATCCATCGATCAGACCGGGATTTCCTTTATCTTTTAAATAAAGTTGCAGTGCATCAAAGGCAACAGAGGAGCCGCCCAAATCACCAATATTCTCACCTAAGGTGAAACGGCCATTCACAAAAACTCCGGGAACTGGTTCATAGGCTTCAAATTGTTTCACCAAGGCATCTGCAGCTGCTTCAAATTTAGCCTTGTCGCCATCCGTCCACCAGTTATTCAAATTTCCGTTTCCATCATATTTTGCTCCCTGGTCATCAAAACCGTGCGATAGTTCATGCCCTATGACGGCACCGATACCTCCAAAATTAACGGCTGCATCCGCTTTGTAATCATAGAAAGGAGGCTGAAGAATTGCGGCCGGGAATACAATTTCGTTAAACAGCGAACTATAATAGGCATTGACTGTCTGTGGTGTCATGCCCCATTCAGATTTATCAACTGGTTTGTCCTGTTTCGCAAGGTTCTCGTAAAAAGACCACTTGCTGGATGATAGGACATTCTCGTAAAGCGAAGTACTAACATCAAGTTTGCTATAATCTTTCCATTTATCCGGATAACCGATCTTCACTTTAAACTTCGACAGTTTTTCAAGCGCCTTTACTTTTGTGTCTGCGGACATCCATGTTAAACCATTGATATGTTGGCCAAATGCTTTTACAAGGTAGCTTACCAGTTCTTCAGCGTCAGCTTTCGCCTGTGGCGGAAAATTCTCTTTCACATAAAGCTTTCCCAAAAGTTCTCCGGCAATAGAATTCACGAACTCTACCCCCCGTTTATCCAGCGCACGTTGCTCCTTCTGCCCTTTCAGCTTACGCCCCCAGAAATCAAAGGAAAGGTCATTTAATTCTTTCGTTGTATATGATGCAGCAGTATTTAACACATGAAATGTTAAGATATCCTTAATGACCGGAAGATTCGCAGGATTGAAGATCTTATCTAAATTTTCATAGTACTTCAGTTCAGGTACAATAACGGTATCCGCTTTAAATCCAATTTCGTTTAGATATTTAGCAATATCGACATTTTTTACCATCTTCTTTAAATCCGCAACTGCCACCGGATTATATCGGCCGTTTGCGTCTCGCGACTGTTCGACAGTTTTTAGGTTAGCAGCCAATTCTTTTTCAAAAGCGACAATTTTAGGCCCTTTAAGATCTCTCGTGCGTTGACCTGACTTAGCATAAAGTGCTGAAATATAATTTGAATAGTCCTTTAAGGTCTCTTCATTTTTTTGATCTTTTACCTGATAATAAGAGCGGCCTAAACCCAAACTTCCCCCACCCAGGTAAACCGTATTGACATTCGAATTTTTGAGATGTCCATAGACATATCCACCAAAGAAAGGATTGCCTCCTATGGGTGCAACCTCTACCAGATATTTATAAAGATCATCAAAATTCTTTATCGCATTGATTTTTGTCAAATAGGGCTGAACAGGCGCCAAGCCAAGTTTGTCGCGTGTTTTCATGTCTACAAAAGATCTGTACAGATCCCCGATCTTCTGATTATCAGTCCCTTTTGGAAACTGGCCAGATAACGACTCTTGCAACACTTTCAGCGTGGCAATATCCGTATTCTCACGTAACTCATCAAAAGATCCCCAACGTGCTTTATCGGATGGTATCTTTACAGTTTTCATCCACTGACCATTTACAAAATTGTAGAAATCATCTTGCGGACGAACGGCTTTATCCATGTAGTCTACATTAATCGCATTATTTTGGGCATGACCGGCCAAAGAACCGCATGCCAGCAAAGCAGCTAACAGTATACTTCTCTTCATATGATATTTTAGTTTGTTCTCTATCACACAAACTTAAGAAAAGTTTTGCTATTGTTTGTAATACAGAACATAGTTTTGCAGACAACTAAAATAATATACATTGCATTATGTCTGCGTCTTGTTTCCCGTCGATTTACGGAGAAGAAGGAAGAAAATAATCAGAAACAGCGCCACACCGCCCAGCCAAATCCATGGATTGGCATACCATAAGGTGCCGTTTGCCTCTCTAAGTTTTTGATTTTCCTCAATGGGCACGTCCGCATATAACGCAACAAAGGAAGATAGCAGACAAAATAGTACAGACATTCTTTTCATACGACCAACTTTATATAGATAGAATCCCGCGTCGACGTATTTTGTTTGCTTAGGATAAAATTTGTGTTCAGTCCTTCTGTCTGATCTCGCCCAGGTGAACGACATCTTTTAAATCAAAAGGTGTCTCCTGGTAAACGAAATAGTTAAGCCAATTATTGAATAATAGATTCGCATGACTCGTCCATCGTACCAAAGGTTGATTGTCCGGATTGTCATCACGATAATAGTTCGCTGGCATACGTATGGTCTGGCCTTTTTCTAAATCTCTTTTATATTCTTCATCCAATGTAAACGGTGCGTACTCGGAATGACCGGTCAGATAAAACTCACGTCCGCCACGAGAAGATGCGATTGCAATGCCCGCCTCGGGAGATTCGGAAAGAATTTCTACGCCGCTTTTAGTAAGCAAATCTTCCTTCTCAATAGTGGTATGGCGACTATGCGGAATAAAAAACTCATCATCAAATCCACGAAATAATGGATGTCTTTTGTCTAGTGCTGTATGTTTGAATACGCCAAAAAGTTTTTCTCCCAAAGGTTTTTTCTCAACCTCATAGAAATGGTATAACGCCGCCTGTGAGGCCCAACAGATGTATAAGCTCGACGTTACATGCGTTCTCGCCCAGTCAAAGATTGTCTGGATCTCATTCCAATAAGTCACCTCTTCGAATCGAACCATTTCCACAGGTGCTCCCGTGATGATCATACCGTCGTAAAAGTTCTCTTTCACTTCACTCAGGCTTTTATAAAACATCTCCAGGTGTTCCTCAGGTGTATTTTTGGACACATGCGTTTCCAGTCGAAGAAACTCCATCTCCACTTGCAAAGGATTATTGGAAAGTAAACGAATAAAATCGGTCTCCGTTGTGATCTTAAGCGGCATCAGATTAAGGACCAATACACGTAATGGTCTAATATCCTGCTCATTTGCTCTCAGGTCACTCATGACAAAGATATTCTCCTTTTTTAAAAGTTCTATCGCAGGAAGGTTATTAGGAAGTTTGACTGGCATATATAAATTCTCCTTATACAATTAGCATGCAAAATTAGCAAGAAAATGGCAGAATAATAAATGAATCCGCAAATTTAAGTTTGCACCGAATGAGCAGATTCCATTACCTTCCAACTTATTCTTCACTTAATTGTTTTAAGGCCTTTCTAAACTTCATTGATCCGAAGTTCATCCCGCCAACATGCTTGTTGACCAATTTGCCCGCTTTATCCAGGATAATGGTGGTCGGTATACTTGTCGTACTCCATTCTTTTGGCAATGCCGAATTCAGTTGATAGACCGGAAGATTATACTTCCGCTTTTTTAGAAACTTTGCTGAAGATTTCAGATTACCGTCAACGTCAACGGACAAAAAAACGATTTTGCTATTCCCCTGAAAATCCTTATACAGTTTGTCCAGAGAAGGCATTTCCGACAGACAGGGTGGGCACCATGTCGCCCAAAGATTGATCAGGACAACCTTGCCTTTGAGCTGATTTAACGAAACAACATTTCCTTTGCTGTCTTTAAAGCTAACCTCCCCATTCTTGTTTAACAGGACTGCTTTTTCCTTTTGTTCTCCGGTATCTGCATAACTGAACGCTGTGTGGGCAAATGGTATAGAAAGCAATAAGCTAGCGGCAATCAATCTGAATGTATTTTTTATTTCCATCTTGTTTTCTCCAATAAAAGGACATTAACTTAAACGTCTGATCTGGCAAATGATTGTACCTTTCGTACAAAACAAACTAATATCAACGTTCTCCAACGCAACGACAGATCCGGCTGATCCGAGTTATTCCTGATCCGAACGGCTGCTTTTGTGCAGTCAACAACTGAAAGAAATGATATGTCTAAAAGTTATTACAAACAAATTTACGGATATGGTTATTATATAGTATATAATAAGTAAATCAATATGAGCAAGGAAAAATCAATTCAGGAAATCGAAATCGATGGAAGAGTGTATCAGTATAGCTCCCTAAGGGATCTACCAGAAGGTAATATTGAGCACCTCCCATTCAGTATCCGAATTCTTCTGGAAAATGTATTACGTAATCATGATGGATTTAGTATAACGGATGAACATGTCAGCACATTGATCGGCTGGTCTCCACAACCCGTTGATAAAGATATTCCATTTAAGCCGGCACGTATTCTGATGCAGGATTTTACGGGCGTTCCTGCTGTTGTGGACATGGCTTCCTTAAGGGCTGAATTTATTCGACATGGCAAGGATGGACAGAAGATCAATCCGGCAATTCCGGTTGATCTGGTGATTGACCATTCAGTGCAGGTGGATTATTTTGGAACAGAATACTCCTACGACAAAAATGTCGAATTGGAATATGAGCGCAACCAAGAGCGTTATGAGCTTTTAAAATGGGCGCAAAAAGGTTTAAAAAATTTCACTGTCGTGCCGCCGGGAATGGGCATCTGTCATCAGGTAAACTTAGAATACCTTGCCAAGGGTGTAATAGCCCGAGATAATTGGCTTTTTCCGGACACCTTGGTGGGCACCGATTCACATACACCAATGGTGAATGGTATAGGTGTTTTGGGCTGGGGTGTGGGTGGCATTGAAGCTGAAGCCGCTATGCTGGGACAACCCATCTTCTTCACCTGTCCGGAGGTAATCGGACTCAAACTTACAGGCAAAATTCCGGATATCTGTACCGCAACTGATATGGTTCTTTCGATTACAAAAATCTTACGCGATAAGGGAGTTGTCGGAAAATTTGTTGAAGTCTTCGGAGAAGGATTGGATACTCTATCAGTGACAGACCGCGCCACCATATCCAATATGTCGCCCGAATTTGGCTGTACAGTCACCTATTTTCCAATCGATGACCGTACGCTGGAATATATGCACAGTACCAATCGAACTGAACAGGAAATTAAAATTGTCGAAGAATACTGTAAGCGCAATTTGCTCTGGCGCACGGGAAAGGAACAGATCTCCTACTCTTCGGTAGTGGAATTTGACCTCAACACACTAGAACCGACAGTCTCAGGCCCCAAGCGCCCACAGGATAAGATTTTGGTCAAGGATTTAAACCATAAGTTTTCACAACTTTTAGATAGCGAACACCATAGGCAATATATTCCTATGCCACAGCGTTCGGAATCAGCCTGGCTGGCAGATGGTGGGTCGGGGACCGAATTTACTTTTGGGAAAGTTCCGGTTGAACATGCTTCTCCCCATGAAGTTATTTCAGAGTCCATACATGCCGTACGCATCAAACACAATCACAAGGAGTATATCGTCAGCGATGGCAGTATTGCTATTGCCGCGATAACCAGTTGTACCAATACCTCTAATCCGACTGTGATGATCGGTGCGGGTCTATTGGCCAGAAATGCGATCGAACGCGGTTTGCGCACAAAATCCTGGGTGAAGACCTCACTGGCCCCGGGTTCAAAAGTAGTAACCCAATACCTGGAAAGATCAGGCCTGAATGCAGATCTTGATGCGCTAAGATTTCACACTGTAGGTTATGGTTGCACTTCCTGTATTGGAAACTCTGGACCACTCCCACCCCAAATTGCTGAAGCAGTAGAGAAAGGAGAATTGATTGTTGCATCGGTACTGTCAGGAAATAGAAACTTTGAAGCACGCGTACATCCTCAGGTAAAAATGAACTTTTTGATGTCTCCAATGTTGGTTGTTGCCTATGCCCTTGTAGGTCGAGTGGATATCAATCTAATGGAAGAACCATTGGACTATGATCCAAATGGCCAACCGGTTTATTTAAAAGATATCTGGCCAAGCCGCGAAGAAATTACCAAAACAGTTAACGAATGCGTTAAACAATCTGATTTTCAGGAAGTATATGACGTTATTTTCGACGGATCTACGGACTGGCAAGACCTGGAAGTCAACCTTGACCAGAATTATCAATGGGACCATAACTCAACCTATATCAAAGAATCCCCTTTTTTTGAAAACTTACAGGCAGTTCCACAGCCCATCGAGGACATCAAAAATGCCCGAGTATTGCTTTATTTAGGAGACTCTGTTACAACCGACCATATATCGCCGGCAGGTTCTTTTAAGGAAGATACCGCAGCCGGAAAATACCTAAAAGCCCATCAGGTGAATAGAGAAGATTTCAACTCTTATGGTTCTAGACGTGGTAATCATGAAGTGATGATGCGTGGAACCTTTGCCAACGTGCGCATTAAAAACAAAATTACCGATCAGGAAGGTGGTTTCAGCCGGTATTTCCCAACAAATGAAGTAAAAACAGTCTATGATACTGCAATGGAATATCGAAAAACCAATACGCCGCTGATCGTTTTGGCCGGAAAAGAATACGGTTCAGGATCTTCCCGGGATTGGGCAGCCAAAGGCACATTTCTCCTTGGTGTACGGGCGGTAATTGCCGAAAGCTTTGAACGTATACATCGAAGCAATCTGGTGGGTATGGGGGTAGCACCGCTTGTTTTTATCAATGGAGAGAATGCGGAAAAGCTGGGACTTGACGGTACTGAAACCTATACCATCACTGGCCTGGCGAATGAGTTAATACCGCATAAACTTTTAGATGTAAAAGCTGTTCACGAAAATGGGAAAACAATCACGTTTCAGGTCAGAGCAAGACTGGATTCGGCTATCGAAATCGAATACTTTAAAAATGACGGTATTTTACAGTATGTATTAAGGCAATATTTAAAAAACAATTAATTTACTGCCTTATTGATCAACACCAAATTTGCAAATACAACGGGGCACGATATATCGCGCCCCTTTCACAACCTATATAAAAACCTACCAGAGTTCTTTTTAGACAACTATTTCCCGCCAACACACAAGGAAGTTTGGCGACTTGCCAAAGTTACATCCGATAACAAGAGATTTTTCTCCCTGAAGTCAGCCATTTTTTGGCCTCGGGACAATGTAAGGGATTAAATCGATTATACTTCCATTATCAATGATAAAAAATGTATTTTCGTCTGCGGTCAATCGCAATATTTACGTACAGACAAATCATGGAAGAACTGGTAGAGCAGACTATTTCGAATGTAAACTTCAACAAAGAATTACAGCAAATTACAGAATTTTATAAATGCACATTTGAGTATTGCGATTTCCAAAACGCCGCAATGGTTGATCTGATATTTACAAATTGTGAATTTAAATCCTGTAATTTATCCAATATAAAATTAAAAGGAACTCAATTGGATCATGTCATTTTTCAGGACTGCAAGATGTTAGGTATTCAGTTCAACGAATGTAGTTCCTTCTCTTTTCATATCCAAATGAAGAATACCATACTGGATTACGCTTCTTTTTTTGAACGTAATATGAAGAAATTCAAATTTGAACAGTGCTCATTGCAACATGTTGATTTTGAAAAAGCCAACCTCCAACAGGCCATCTTCAAAGATTGTAACTTCCTGAACGCCAGATTTCACCAATGCAATCTGGAAGGCTGTGACTTTAGGACTTCGGTCCATATCCAAATGGATCCCGAAACCAATCGGATGAAAAAGAGTAAATTCGAACCGGAGCAACTACCGGGTTTATTGGCAAAATATCAATTATTGATTGACTGAGGGGAATTTTTGACATTGCACACGGCGAAGATTGTTAATCAACAATCGGCTAAATAACGGATTTCAGGGATAAAAGCATTTATCCTAAATCATCATATTTGCCTATCAATTTTAGGTAGATGAACCTATCATGCGCTTACAATGGCAAAAATATCTTACCATACAAGCTCATGACCGTTTCCTCACCGCTAAAAGCAAATTATTCTGATGAAAAAAACATTCTTATCATTCGCAGCTTTGATGGCTGCCAGCACAGTATCTCTCGCACAGATCAATAAAGCGTTTAAAATAGATTATGCCATTGTGGTTACAAACGCTAACAGCGGTACCGAGCAGGAAGCTCCGGTCTCCTTGTATGAGGCTTATGTCAGTAATGACAAGATAAAAGTGGTCTCCTCAGCGGATGGACAGGAATCTATTTTTCTGGCTAAAAAGAATGAAGATAAATCGACCATACTCTATCCGTCCTTATCGAAATACATCGTACACGAAGATGACGCAACTTCCTTCTCGATCAAATTAGTTCCGGGCCAAACTAAAAATATCGCTGGTTACCCTTGCAAGTTAGCACAGATCGAACTTCCGAATATAGAAGATATCGAGGGCAATAGCACCTTATCCATCTGGTATAGTGAGAAACTTCCTGTGATCTATTGGGAGAGTTTTGATATTTTCAAAAAGATTCCCGGTGGCGTTTTACAGGTAACCACACCACTGGGTGTAGACATTGTGGCACAAAGTGTAGCGAACAGCCAACTGAATGACAACGATTTTATCGTTCCTGAAGGTTATGATCAGGTAGATTCCATCTACGGCGAAGAACAGGAGGGTGAAGAAAACAATCAAATGGCCGAAAACCTTTACTTATTTGAGGATAGTACTTCCGGTCTTATGGGGTTACAGGATGATGCGCAACAAATCGTCGTGCCAGCACAGTATCATTACATCACACCATTTGTCGGTGAGGTAAGTGTTGTCCAGTTTAAAAATGAGAAATATGGTGCAATCAATCTTACGGGGAAAACCGTGATCCCTTTTCAATACGATTATTTAAGCTATGACGATAATTCGGAGCAATTTCTTTTTGGAACAAATGAAAAATATGGTATACTAGACAAGGCAGGTAAAGTTCTTATCCCGGCCAATTATGATATGATTTCATTTATCAATGGTGGTTACGCTGTTTTTCAGCAAAATGAAAAATACGGAATCCTAAATCAGGCCGGAAAAATCGTTGTACCGGCAAGCTATAGCTTCATCTCGGAGAACAATGGCACACATTTTATTTCTGTCGAAAATGACAAATACAGCTTGGTTGACATAAAAACAAATAAGATCTTAACGCCAGCCTATGATTTTATTTCAATAACCGAAGAACCGAATCTTTTCCTTTCCAGCAAAGATGGTAAATACGGTTATTTAAACGGTCAGGGGAAAATCGCCATTCCTTTTATCTACAGCGGCGCAACTTCCTTCAGCGATGGGTTGGCATCGGTCACAAAAGAAGGGTCAGATGACGTGATCTTAATCAATACAAAAGGTGAAGAAGTTGAATTGGACGCTGCTGCTGAGGCTGCCACGGAAGAGAGCTAATTCATATATAATTTTTCTAAAAATAAGAGTCCGTGTCTTATGCATGTTTAGTACGTGTACGAGTTGGATCCGTATCTGCTATACCCCTGCTTCGGCCCATATAGGTGGTAAGAGCAGGATTCACCGCTGTTGATTAGACCATGAGTCCGTGTTTAACTCGGACTCAACACGGACTCATGTCAGACTCATGTCGCTCTCATAGTGAAGCAGAGGCGACCATGTCCCGACCGAGTCCTATCTGTAGCACGTAGAGTTGCCGAGCAATACCATGTTGAGCCATCTATCGGTTTATCCAAAGAAAGGGGCCGTATCATAAACGAAATTCCCATTTGCAAATCAGAATTAAATTTGGGAGGATACCTTTAATTACAGAAATCATAAAAAAGGGTCAAATCTCTGATGAGGTTTGACCCTTTTTCGCTGAATCTAACAAATTGTCGAAATTTTAGATGGTATCGATATTGTAAAATTAACTTTTGATACAGTCCCTTTCTTATTTTTAGAAGCTATTTTTCAGTAATTATGTCGTGCTTACGGTTTTCTTTTTACCAAGAATTTTCTTGCCTATTGTGAAAAGTAGCACTGCAATGATGCCGCCCCCAAGTCCAAACAAAAGTTCCTTGACTATACCCGGGAAATCCGGCAAAGCGTGATGTAGGAAATCAATATAATGGTTAAAAATACCGCCTGAGACCAGGATTAAAGCAATGGTACCGACCACAGCTAGCAATTTGATGATAAAAGGAAGTGCTAACACCAGTAGTCTACCTAAGCTGGCTAACGGCCCTTTTTCGTTCGCGCTTTTGATCAACTTATATCCAGCATCATCCATCCGAACAATTAATGCGACGATACCATACACACCTACCGTAGCAAGAAGAGCAACTACACAAACAGTAATAATCTGCAAAGTCAGACCTTTATCCAATACTGTTCCCAAGGCGATGATAACGATCTCCACAGAAAGGATAAAATCTGTTGTGATTGCCGCCTTGATCTTCGACTTTTCGGCTTCCATATCATTCTCTGCGATAACCTCTTCGGTCTTTGTTTCACCTTCATGCTGTTTCCGATGAAATAAATATTCAATAATCTTTTCAACCCCTTCGAAAGCCAGATAAAATCCGCCTAAAATCAAAATGTATTTAATAGCGATCGGAAAAAAAACGTTCAACAACAAAGCTATAGGGACGATAATCAGTTTATTGATGAGTGACCCTTTGGTAATCGCCCATAGGACAGGCAATTCCCTGGATGCTAAAAAACCTGTCGCTTTTTCCGCATTCACGGCCAAATCATCACCCAAGATTCCTGCTGTTTTTTTTGTCGCTATCTTGCTAGCAACCGCAACATCATCCATTAAAGCTGCAATATCATCTAAGATTGCAAATATTCCTGAAGCCATATTTTATTTAAAATTTGAACGTAAAAATATAAATTTAATTCAATTCGTAAATAAGTAATTTAACGGGATTGCCATAATCGCCTATAAACAGATCTATTTAATTGTGTATTTTAGATACAAATTATACCAAATATGAAAAAATCACTTTCAGCGACGGAACAAACCGCATTATTAAACATACTTAAGACCAGATTTGAGAATAATATGAAAAGGCATCAGAAACTGGTTTGGGAACCCATACAGCAAAAAATCGAAGCAAATCCAGCCAAGGCCCGGAGTTTACAGCAAATGGAACTGAGCGGTGGTGAACCTGATGTTATTGGCCTAGATCCAGTCAGCAACTCTTATCTCTTTGTCGACTGTGCTACAGAGAGCCCAAAAGGAAGAAGGAGTCTTTGCTTTGATCAAGCCGCGTTGGATTCCCGAAAAGAAAATAAACCTGCGGACAGCGCAATAGAAACGGCCAAACAAATGGGTGTCGAACTACTTACGGAAGAACAATATCGACAACTGCAAAGTTTGGGAGAATTTGATCTGAAAACATCAAGCTGGATACAGACACCTGCCAACATTCGCCAACTCGGAGGTGCTTTATTTTGTGACCGGCGCTATAATCATGTTTTCACCTACCACAATGGCGCGAACTCCTATTATGCCGCGCGTGGATTTAGAGCTATACTACATCTTTAAATAACACTAATAAACAAACTGTTTGACATAATTTAAGTCAAAAATGAAAAAATCAATAATCGTATGGCTTAGTCTTTTATGCTATACCAGACATGAAGGCGATCATCTGCAATCTCAGCTCAGGGAAAAATAATTTTTTATTTCAATAATTCCTAATGACAGAGGGTTGTCAGTTGACGGATCTATTTTTGGAGAAAATATAAAAACGCATGAAAAACAGATCTATTCCTTCTTTTAATATTATTGGAATTGCGATACGCACAAGCAATCAAGATAGTCAGGCAGCCAAAGATATTCCTGCTCTCTGGGCTCGATTTTTTGAAAATGATATCATGAACCGGATTCCTAACAAAATCTCCAATGCGCTCTATTGTGTTTATACGGAATATGAAAAGGATCACACACTACCCTACACCACTTTGTTGGGCTGTAAGGTTGCCCATCTTGATGATGTCCCGGAAGACATGGATGGCATACGCATTGAGGAAAATGTCTACCACCATGTCGAAGTTGAAGGAAATCTGGAAGCGGGCATTGTTTACGACGCGTGGATGAACATCTGGGAAGCCGATCTCAAGCGCGCATTTTCAGCAGATTTTGAAGTTTATGGAGAAAATGCACAAAATCCCGAACAAGCTAAGGTTGATATTTTCATCGCGCTTCAATAAGCAAAAAACTTAATAATATCTGGGGCAATAACAGCTAAATTTGTTAAAGCCTGACAACATGCATGGCTCCGTCAGCAAATGTAACAATAGGTATGTCGGAGCCACCTTGCTTTTATTTTCGTCAAAATATCTTTTACCTTTGTGCCGATTTAAAGCAAAATAATATGCAGGGCACCACGACGCATCGTAAGAAAATTGTTCGATATAGCTACCTTAAATTAATCGGAAGTTCAGTTTTTGTGAGCTTGATCTGCTGCTTGTTGGCTTATAGTCTCAAACATATCACCGGATATTTTCTGGAAAGAATAGCTGAGGGCATTGGAAACCTAGATCCCCGACTCTTTATCATCTTGCCCAGCATAGGCATCACGACAATATACTTCCTCCGGAAATATGCTTTTCAAAATAGAAAGAATAAAGGGATCAAGGAGATCTACACGACACTCGAAACACGAAAAGATCATCTTCCTTTTTTTAAAATACCGTCCCATTATGTCAATGGCTTTCTGACCGTTATTTTCGGCGGGTCAACAGGAATTGAAGTTTCTACGGTAGTAGCAACAGCAACTGTGGGGAATCAAGCCTATAAACGCCTCCATCCCGCTTGGGCTTATAAGACCGAGCTGATCTGCGCCGGTGTTATTGCCGGAGTGACATTATTGTTTGGCAGTGCATTGGGCGGCCTTTTATTTGCCTTTGAAGTTATTTCCAGAAAATACAACAAAACACTAATGATAAGCGGCATTAGTTCGATGCTTGTTGCTGCTTTATTTGTTTACTATTTGGATGCAGCTCCCCTGTTTAACTTTACGCCAAAGCAATGGCAATGGCAGGCAGTTCCTTATATTGTCATTCTCGCATTAATAGGCGGTTTATTGGCACTATATTTCACTAAAATTGTGATCTATGCAAAATCGTTCTTTGCTGGAATAAAAAATAATTTTATTCGGGTCAATCTGGGAGCGATCACTGTGGGTCTGCTGATTTTCGTTCTGCCGTTATTATACGGTGACAGTTATCACGGTCTTGGGAAAATCCTTGAAAGTAGTTTGCATGGATCAGTCAATTGGTTATACTTTCTCCCACTGCTTTTGTTAGTGCTGTTAAAACCGTTGGCGGCGGCGCTTACTTTGGGTGCAGGCGGTGACGGTGGCGTTTTTGCTCCAAGTATCGTAACGGGTGCGCTCCTGGGCATATTTTTTGCGCAATCCTGCAATCATTATCTCGGCACCCAGCTCATTGTCATTAATTTCGCATTATTCGGCGCAGCATCCATGCTTTCTGCAGCTATTCATGCTCCTTTTACAGCAATTTTTATTGTTGCGAGTATTGTTCCTTCAGGCTATATACTATTTGCACCACTGCTGCTGTCCAGCCTCGTCGCTAAACTGCTCGCCAAAAAGATCTATCCGTATAACGTGTACACCTACAAAGAAGTCGCCCACAGTTAATGGCTTATTTATTTTTATTAAAAAGCAGTTCCATTCGTCAATGAAACTGCTTTTTTGCAAAGTAATCCATGCTAGTCTTCACGACTACCATCGTCTGCCATACGAACAATCTTGGGAGAGAACTTAGCCACAATATCGACTAATTCCTTTTGGGATGCCATGACTGTATGAATATCTTTATATGCCATAGGCGCTTCATCCATTCCTGCCCCCAACAAAGTAATCCCTTGATCAGAGAGCATATTTTTCAGTTCAACGGACGAAAGCGTTTTGATCGCCTGCGTACGGCTCATCAACCGCCCCGCCCCATGGGAAGCCGATTGGATCGCCGCCATATCACCCTTTCCGCGAACCAAAAATCCCGGAGTCGCCATGGAACCCGGAATAATCCCCATGACACCTTTTGCCGCAGGAGTAGCGCCTTTTCGGTGTACCACAACCTCTTGTTCATTCCAACGTTCTTTCCATGCAAAATTATGATGGTTTTCAATTTTCGCTAGCAGCTCAGCACCCAAAGCAGCTCTTATTTTTTCATGGATAACCTCGTGACAGGCAGATGCATAATCACCGGCCAGATTCATTGCCATCCAATATTCCTGTCCCTCCATTGTATTTAAGTCCAGATAAGCCAGATTCTGAGCTTGATAAGGCAGCTTGCACAAAGACTTGGCCAATTTGGTATAATGAGCAGCAACAGTGGCTCCCAATCCTCGGGATCCGGAATGTGTAAGTAAGCCTAGGTAAACTCCTTTATCAATATCCAGTACTTCATCCTTTTCATTGAATTCCACCATCCCAAATTCTACAAAGTGGTTGCCGCCACCGGAAGAACCTAACTGCGTCCATGCTTTATCTTTTAATGATGCAAGCAGATTATTCTCCGAAAACAATTTGTTTTCCAAAACCGCGTGATCCACGCGTTCGTGTTTCAGATACCCATTACCGGCACCAAATCGCGTATGTTTCAGGATAGTTTCCTTTAATGTGTCCGTTTCTGTGTCCAAAAGAGATGCTGGCATATCAAATATGGACAAAGCCATTCGGCAACCAATATCAACCCCCACACCATACGGAATTACCGCATTATTCGTGGCCAGTACCCCACCGATCGGCAGCCCATAACCTTGATGGGCATCCGGCATTAATGCACCGGCAACAGTAACAGGAAGTTTCATTGCCACTTTCATCTGCTCTTTGGCTCCCGCTTCGATTTCAGACTCTCCATAGATGCTATATCCCACAGGATTTTCGTTCAAGGTAATCAGGGAGGCATCAACGGCATCCTGCCCTAATATGGCATCCGCCAGTACACCGAACACTGCATCCGCCAAATATGCTGACGGATCTTCCAGAACAGCTTTAAATTTGCCCAACATCTCCGTTCTCGTCAAACCATGTCGCTTGCTGTTGATTTTCAACGCAGCACCTAATGTATGATTCTCCTTATATCCCAATGCGATCAGGTCATTGCCATTGATTCTTTTATTTTCCATTTTCTATCATTTGTTATTTTTTTTGGGGGAATCAATCCAATTCCAAACAGGTGGCAATAACCTCTTTACAATTGCCACCTGCACCTCTTTTTTCCAATTTTATTTACTTTCTATGCTCGTTATTTGACAAACAATTGCTTTAACTGATCGACAATCTGTCCATTTCCTGAAACAGATATGCTATTGATCTTTTCCGCAATTTTTTCTACATATTCCATTTCTTTCAATTTAAACAACATGTTGTTTTCCTCCATAAGTTTCGCCGTGTTGAGCAAACTTCTTGTGGAAGCGGTTTCTTCACGCCGCGTAATAATATTTGCCTGTGCCCGTTTTTCTGCAATCAGCACCTGGTTCATAATATCACGGACATCTCCGGGAAGAATAATGTCTTTGACCCCGCAAGTTAATAAGCGTAGCCCCAATCCGGCGATATAAGCAGTGGTATTTTCTAAAATATAGCTGCTGATCTCGGTCTTCTTCTCCATCAGTTCGTCCAAAGTCATTTGCCCGATATAGGTACGCAGATTTAACTGCATCACTGCGTACAACTGCTTCTCGTATTCTTTATGGTCCAACAGCGCTTTCTTGATATCTATGATTTGGTATTGTAAAGTGAAATTAACCCGTATCTGTGCTTTGTCCCGTGATAGAATTTCTTGTCCGACCACATCCAAGGTCAATACACGCATATCCGCTTTTGAAACGGCGATTGTTTTCGCATTCTTCCACCAAAAATATGTTCCCGGATTCAAAATTTCGGTGAACACGCCATCGACAAAAAGTAAACCCTTCTCATTTGGTTCCACTTTATATTGACGGATATAGTAAGCTAAGGTTTGCTTTTCAAACAATTGACGGTTGATAGAAGCCGGTATTTCGATTTCTGAAATATCCTCCAATTGGAATTTACGTGACTGCAGACCTTTCCAGAATACATATCTGCCCGCCGCCAATGTCTTCTCAAAATTATTGTTTAAGAAGACCAGCGCTATAGCGGTATCCTCCACTTCGACAATATCTACCAGCTCACGAAAGCCCTCCAGCAGCAAGAGCACATCAATATTTTGGTTGGACGGAAATGAATGTGCCCTATTGTATAGCTCCAGTTTTTCGCCGAAACCCAACCAGTATTTACCGGTTTCCAATACACGGATGACTTGGTTATTCTTAACCACCAATCCAATTTCATTGACATTTATTTGTACTCTTTTCATACTATCTGTTGTTTTATACTATTATCTAATGAAAAAAACCGCTATTATTTGTCCATCGATGCAGGGCGGAATCAAAAAGAGCCCTACAGATCTTTACACTTAGAAACTTCAAGAAAGCTAGCACCGCTAGTTGCTATCTGGTTCTTCCTATATCGGCTCTGTATGAGATGTTCCCGATCACAGGCCCCTCACCAACTGCTCCAAAGAGAGACAAAGCGCTCTCCAGAACCGGACAAACTATAGCAAGCTTTAATTAACTGACCTTTTTAAAGAAGGTTAACTTTCAAATCCAGAACCTAAATTCTGTGCAATACCCTTATGCTATTCCATCCGAAAATGGAAGTGGGATTCGAACCCACACGATTGAGTTGTTGTTCTAACCAAGCTGAACTATCCTGATTGCTCAGGAGCAGGAGTCGAACCTGCGGCCTACAACGACAATGCCATGCTCTACCCTTGAGCTACCCCTTTTCGGGGAAAGGATTCGAACCTTCATCCCTGGCAATCTTCTCTCATGCTTTTCATCTTATCAGTATATTGAATTCCCATCGGGTACAACACTATCCTGCTATACAGAAACAGGACACCGGGATGCAAATCAAAGCCTGAGAGTATTTTCGTGCTCCCTTTAAAGAGAGGCACATATCTTAAAAGCATTTTGCTATTATTTTCATCAAAGAACATTTATCATCGCTGACATTACAAAGATCGCATGGCGAATATGCAGGTAAGCTGCGCAGTATAATTAAACATCAAAAAAATAACAAATTAAATTACAAAGCCCTGATAATAAGCAATAAAAAATACAAACCAAGATCTCACATATGAGCGGTTAATTTGTAATGCGCAATTAGAATGCGTAGACAAGAAGAAGCCAAAGCATAGTTGACGTACATTAACGATTGGAAAGCAAAAAATATCACTGAAATCCATGAGAACGACTTCCGATATAAATACTAATTTTACGTTTGCATAAACAACATGAATTCATCCTAAAATGAGTGTAAAAATATTCTCGACTATATTGGCTGTATTGCTTGTCACCGTAGGCTGCGCGAGCTCAGACAATACAAATACCCCCGCTAGGGAAATGTGTAGAAACGAAAAAAAAATCTTGCTATCGGACAGTACAAAAAACAATGATCAGCCCGCATCAAAAGTAGCTGCAGATCCGGCCAAAGAATGGCTGGAAACTATTTTTCGCTGCGAAGAAAGGAAGCCCGGGAAGTATTGCTATTATTTAGACAAGGAAGAGACCATCTGTACGGCGCGTTTCATGGAATTCCTACAGGATGCCAATAAAATTTATGGCCCTTCCAATCTGACAGATGCCGAATTACCCGAGGCGGAAGCGCGATACAAAGCCAAATGGAAAAATGTTTATCCCCTCAATACACAGGAAATGTGGTTATTTGGCCGAGGTAATGATGATGCTTTAACGATCAATGCCATCCTTATCAAAAAGTTAAGCACAAATAAATACAGCATATTCATAGATTACGGTGATGATATAAAGACACAAAATGAGGTACAGCTGGTTGTCGAAAAGAACAACTATAAAATTGATTATTGCAAGACAACCTTTGCACAATAATGGCACTATAAAAAACAGTTGAGCTGATCTAAAAAGCCACTTTCTATTTTTGAGGATAAAAAGTGGCTATATAGTACCATAAATGAGATGTTTAAGCAGATTGAACAGGCGCCGAATTATGCCATTTTACGATATTGCCCTTATGCAACAGTCCGTCCACAGCAGAGATTCTCGATACAGCTTCAGCGGAGCAGCTTGCATCCACCAGTAGGAAACTTGCATCATCACCTACATTTGGCCATGTTCTATTGCCTTTATCATCCAACGGTAATTTCCCATTTGTAGCATAACGCAGACAACGGGATAGGTCAAATTCCGTTTCATAACCATACAACTGTGCCGCAAGATTCGCTTTTTGCAGCATATTTCCGCTACCGAAAGTGCCCCAATGATCCTGTACATTATCATTCCCTGTAAGCACCTCCACTCCTGCCTCGTGCAGTTGCGGTAATGGCATGAGCATATTCCGAAAAGGAACCGAACTGGCAATGCCGACTTTCGCCGCGCCCAAACGTTCAGCGGTGTATTGCAGATCCTTTGGAGACATATAGGCTAACGCAAAAGCGTGACTGATAAATGTACGTCCCTGTAGCTCCGGATTCTCAAGTACTTTGTCTATCAAATAATGAATGGTTTTAGCACCTGACTCTCCCCCCTCATGCAAGTGAATATCAATTCCTTTTTTGTTGTCCAAGGCTAACTGAACAGTAAAGTCCATCGGTTTTTCGATACTTCCGTCTATACTATAAGGATCTAAACCGCCTATAAAATCAACTTTGTCCCAAGCGGCAATTTCACGCATGAGTCCGGTTGAATCGGTGTAATATAATCCATGTTGCGGGAAGGCAACCAATTCCGCACCAAAAGACGCTTTCACATGTTCCAGCGCCCTGAGCAGATGTTCCAGTGATTTAGTACCCGAAGTAGGGTCAACGTTAAAGTGTGTTCTTGCGAAATTAGTTCCATAGCCTTGTAACAGCATAATTAGTTTTTCCGCTCTTTCCACTGATGTTTTGAGTAGCTCGGGGATAATTTCCTGCTCACGTGCAATCATATCCTTCACCGTTCTGTTTTTAGGAAACACAGCTTTCCAAGGAAGCCCGTATAACGTTTTATCCAGGTGGATATGCATATCCCTAAAGGCGGGTAAAACAAGTTTTCCATTGGCATTGAATGATCCTGTTCCATCACCAGTTTGGGCCGGCCGAATTTCCTGTATTTTTCCATCCTTTATCGTTATGGAGAAAAGCGCGGTATCAGTTCCGATAATTTGTCCTTCCCGGTAAAGAAACCCTGTTTCCAACCGTACATTTTCCAGTGTATACTGCTCGCTTCGCTGAATTAATTCGTTCATGAAAATATCATTTTTTTCAAAACTAGGCTATTAAAGGCTTTCCGCTTTGTAGATATTATCACATCATTTGTAAATATTATGGCTGAGCCCTAAACTGGCTGGGTGTCATGTTCGTATGGCTCTTGAAAAACTTACTAAAACTGGCATTATCATAAAAGCCCAGATCAAAAACAATATCCTTAACGGACTTATTCGATATTTTCAACAACCTCTTGGCTTCCAGCAATATCCGATCTTGAATCAAAGCAGAAGCCGATACATGAAAGATTCTGTTGCTCAGAACATTCAGATAATTGGCAGAAATATTTAATTTATCTGCATAAAATGCAACAGATCGTTCAGCTTTATACCAACAATCTATCAATTGCACAAATTTCGCAATAACCGGGTTATCTTGATATTGGTCATAATCGTTAAAATTGTCCGCAACAAATTTACTAATCAGCAATACGATTACTTTGACCCTGGCGTAGATAAGTTCCCATAGAATTTCTTTTTCTTTCAAGTCAGTGGAAACAGCCCGAAATTCCTGTTCCAATGCCTGATACCCCGATGCGGATAAAGTAATCACCAAATGCCGCAAATAATAGGATACCGGAAAGCGCAAAGCTGGTAAAAGGCTTTCAAACCAGGTCCTGCTGATCATCAATTGCAACCCTTGCGTAGAGTCTGTCATCGACCATTGATGTACCTGCCCCGGAAATACGAGATGTAATTGATGCGTTCCTAAACGAAATGTTTCAAAGTCCACAGTATGCGTACCGGTTCCTTTTTCAAAAAGCAGTAAAATAAAAAAATCGTGCTTGTGAGGTTCTTCAATCTCCCGCTTTCCGATTAATTCATGAAAAAGTAGATCACGGTCGGACATTATTCCATCGTAGAACTTCTGCAGATTTAATATTGGGAAATGGTCAGTAGGATGATGCATAAACAGGTTCAAAGATAAATCATAAATATTGGAAAACATAAAATGGCGGTATCTGTTTTAGACATTGCATGAATTTTCTCCCAATTCATGGGTTTAATGCAAAAATATAGTTACTTTGATTTCAGTTTATAGAAAATCCAAATGTTGCGCAGAACTAAAAATCCAGTTTAGAATGAAAAGCAACCAACAGGGTTTTCAAATAGCCTTAAAAAAGTTTTTAATATGCAGATTGAAATTGATCATAATTTTTATGAAATCGTCAGCTGGAACAAAGATTATATTCAGATCCAGGGAACATATTCTCCCTATCGTATCTATGCCCCGCCCTACTACGATATTGCCTCTTTAAAGCAATATATTAAACTCAATCCACCAGTACATCAGGGAGGAGATCAATCCTATTCTTATCTTGAAAATCCCTATTATCTCTTCAAAACTCCCTACCTAGTTAAAGTTTTTTCGACGGTATCTCCTGCTGCCATTGAACTTAAATCAAGTAGCATTCTGGTTTATCAACGAAAGAATGTAAACACATTAAAATTACTCAAAGCTTGGAGTATGGATCTTCTATACAATGAATTAATCAAAATAGTATGCTATTGGGAAGAGCAACTGGATAACTATGCGATTAGGGCTGTACGTTTAAGCAAGCGATCGAACTCGAATTATAAAATCGAAGGCAACGAGATCTGTTTTTCCTCCCGATTGATTGATCTTGATAAAGAACAGTTGAATCTGATCGTTTTGGCAGCGTTTTGTAAATTTTCTAAAAAAACCAAGAAAGAATCCGAAGCTATTTATAACTTGTACATCCCCAATTGGAGGGAGTTTAATATATACTAAAACATGGCAGAAACCGCAATACTATTGACAATCACAGTAGACGGTAATTTTGACTCACTGATTGATGATCCCGTCCAGTTTTCGAAACTATTAGGTCCTGAGCAACGACGTCAGATTGACGATCATGTCGTTAATCAGTTGGAAGATAAAGATGGTGCTCCGGCCCTGAGCGATTTTAGCATCGCAAACATCACATTTGATCCCGTCTCCTCAAAGGGCTCCTTTCGCGTTCATTTTAAAATTTCCAGACAGTTCTGCTGTAGTGACGTTACTTCCTGTCAGACAGACTATATGGACTTCAAGTTCACAAAAAGAGGGAAAAAAATTGATGTAACGGGATCCTATGTATTGTGGGCTATCCAATAGGTACCAGATCTTAAACTGGGAACAGGAGAATTCAAGTCCAATAAATTCAAGCTCTATATATTACTATCAAAAATGAAAATTCCCGATCGCTATAAAATTAACACAACTTCTTTTCACTTTTACTGGACAAAGGGTATTGGTGTCAGCTTACTAACTAAATTGCCAACCACTCCCGATTTGGCTCATGCAGCACAATTTATACCTTTGCTATATCAATATGACACAGCCTGTGATCAACTGGTGGAACAGTTGCATCTGAAAATTGGTTTCGTAAAGGGACAGCAACTGATTCGGGACTATTTACGCGGTAGAGTTATTGAAGCCGATTATGTTGGACTGATTTCGGAATTCATGGATACATTACCCCTGGAACCTGAGTGGCTCGATCGGCAAAAAATAGAGCAGGGAATCAAACTCAGTCAACGCTCCGGACTAACCGGACTAATTGTATTAAGGGATTACTGTCTTATGGGTGGCTACGAATCCAGTGCAATCAACAAACCGCTAATTTTTACGGGAGCACTGAAAAAAGGTGCGGTAAAGCGTTTAACGGAAACCGTTACATTTTGGGTTGACATTACGGCCAATGATGCATTGAAAAAAGGCGGTATCGGTATAGAGGCCATTTTATTGACCAGATGCATCCATTCATTTGCCCGATTGAATATATTGAAACATAGTGGTTGGAATTCTGATAAATGGGGAATTCCTTTAAACACCTGGGATATGCTGGCAACAAACCTAGGCTTTTCATTAGTTTACTTAATTGGACTCAAACAAATGAAATTCAATTTATTAAACACTGAAATTGACGGTGTATTCCATCTTTGGAAATATGTCGGAACTTTATTGGGAATTCCAATAGATCTCCTCCCGGATTCGGAGGAGGAGGCTATTAAATCGCTGTACTATTGGACAATGACCCAAAAAGAAGGTGATAAAGATAGTGTCGCACTCGCTCAGGCTCTAATGGAAGAACCGGTAAACGCGGCATATCCAAGGAGCAAATTTGGCAGAAGACTCATGCGGGAAGTTCATTTGTATTATAACAACTATCTTTTAGGAGCTTATTCCTGCGCGTTGTTGGGACTGGAAAAAACGACTATCGGCAAAATTGCCTACTTCAACATCCTCAAAAACAAAAAAGCAAACAGTCAAATCCTAAACGATAAAGTCAGGCAGCAACAGATACGAAAAGGCCGAAAAGTTCATGAGGGAGTCAAACAGATCTATTTGACGTACAACTAACCTACATTTCGTTCGTAGGGTACTCTCGTGGCAATCGATCTGCCCAATGTGAGCTCATCAACATATTCCAGTTCACCTCCAAATGCGATACCACGTGCGATTGTCGTAATCTTAATATCAAATTCACGCAACTTACGGTACAGATAAAAGATCGTTGTATCGCCCTCCATTGTTGCTGACAACGCAAGAATAACTTCCTCTACACCACTACGTTGAATACGATTGAGCAAACCTTCAATTTTAAGATCAGCCGGACCGATGCCATCCATGGGCGAAATCAGGCCGCCCAGCACATGATAAACGCCCTGATAAGAATTTGTATTTTCAATGGCCATAACATCACGTGTATCCTCCACAACACAAATTATGCTTTTATCCCGCTTGAAAGAACTGCATATTTCACAGGTCGAATGGTCCGAAATATTAAAGCACTCCTGGCAATACTGAATATCTTCTTTCAATCGGTCAATAGCGGCAGTAAAACGGGCCACCTCCGGATCGGACTGCTTCAATAAATGCAAAACCAGCCTTAGCGCTGTCTTTTGCCCCACACCAGGTAATTTGCCAAATTCCGCAACCGCGTTCTCAAGAAGTTTAGAAGAAAAATTCATAATGCAAATGTAAGAATAATCGCAAAAAGTAGCTAGTATTAAAAAAATAGCTATATTGTATTCCTTTTTGAAAAAAAATGGGTTTTAGAAATTAAATGTATAACGTTATATATGGACATTACAAAAGAAGATAAAATTATCCGCGCTTTTGAGAACAAAACATGGCAGGAAATTAAGGTTAAAGATTCATGGCAGATTTTTAAAGTCATGTCAGAATTTGTGGACGGGTTTGAAAAATTGGCTAAAATTGGTCCCTGTGTATCCATATTTGGTTCTGCACGTACACCACGCGAACACAAATATTATCAGATGGCGGTAGATATCGCTGCCCTACTCACTGAACGCGGTTATGGAATTATATCTGGAGGTGGGCCGGGGATCATGGAAGCAGCGAATAAAGGTGCCTATGAGTCTGGCGGAAAATCCGTGGGCCTAAATATTGAATTACCATTTGAACAATTTCACAACAAATATATCGATCGGGATAAATTGCTTGAGTTCAAATACTTTTTTGTGCGAAAAGTAATGTTTATGAAATACTCCCAAGGTTATATCGTCATGCCGGGGGGTTTTGGAACAATGGACGAACTCTTTGAAGCAATTACCTTGATTCAAACAGGTAAGATTGCGCGCTTCCCTATCGTATTGGTTGGTTCAGAGTATTGGAAAGGCTTAATAGACTGGGTGCAAAATACCATGCTGCCAAACAAGTATATCAGTGAAGAAGATTTGAAACTTTTTCGCATTGTCGATACAGCAAAAGAAGCTGCCGACCATATTTTCCGTTTCTATGACAAGTACTTATTGAAACCAAACTTCTAATAATCAAAACATTATGTCAAAATAAGGAGCATCCGAAAAATCGGATGCTCCTTATTATTTTAATTTCCTCCTATTGTCAATCTAGGTATGGTCGGTCCGTTTTGCCCACCTCAAAAAGAATAATATCTATATCGAAATCTAGGTGCAAGATCTTAAACAAAGGCAAATACTACGGATAATCTACAGTTGTAGATCATTGCTACCCTATTAAAATTTTGTTTTTAAATATTTGAAATACTGTTAATTAATACTATTTTTTGATTAAACAGGTTTTGATTCTAACTTTTGCAACTACACCACCGAAAATGCTGTCCGGATCAAGATCTATACCGTCATCTGCACGTACTGCTTGGTGGTCATCGCGCAGCATAAGATGAAACTGGACAGAAGTACCAATGAAGTACTATAAATATTGAGCATCTCCCTGACTGATTAAACAAACCTGCGAGGGTTCTTTAGCAAAACTAAATTTCAATATGACAAAGAACGGACCTTAATGCACCAAATTCATTTAATTTTTAAAATGCCCCGATTTTAATGGGACACTAGTGGTTGTAGATTATGAATAATAAAAAAAAAAGGGCCTAGGCCCTTTTATATATAAAGATATGGATAAGATATACCGTAGCTACTTTTAGAAAACGCCCCATATTTGTTTACTAATTCCGCCATTACAGTATGCTGACGCTAAAATAGAACAAATTAACTCTATAGAGAAAAAAACAAGGGGGGACAAAAAGGGGGACAAATCACAAATAACTGAAAAACAATAAATTACCATTATCCAACAAAATACTATTTCAACTTATCATTGGGTCCAGCCTAGAGCCGCGGCCACTGTATTTCTGTATGAACAATAAAGAAAATTAGCTACTAAACACAAAAAAGAAGACCTGAGGTTGGGAGCCCCAGGTCTTAACTAACCAATTATTAACCTAAATTATGAAAAGTCTTTTTTATTATTCTATATAAGGAATGTTTCAACTATCAGACCAAAAAAAATGTAGGCTTTTATTTCACATTTTTTTAACAAATTACTGAGATTGATATGACGAATCCCGTTGCTAATAGTCTATTTCGCAAATTATAGCGCGCTATCCCGACTAATGAAAGAGCCTATCAGAAGTAATTTTGTCATAGTTACTGACAGGTTCTGCTGCGACAAGGCCCTTAGGATTATTATTCATGAAATGTACCTTATTTGGATATCTTTCGGCCATCTGTCGTACCAGTTCCAACATATAATGATTGCTAGGATACACCTTAACCTCTGCTCTGATATCATCAAGACAAGCATGCTGACCATACTGATCAATATAACCCATCCCATAAAATCGCCCATTTTCAATAACAATACAGCTTTTTTCTTCCACATTCCGACCCTGATCTATAAATACATAGGAAGGCCTCCGCTTCGACCATTCATCTATACACCGTTCTACCCGCGTATTATGCAGTTCACGATCAGGCAACTCGCCCCTAATTGTGGATTTAATTGCCAAACTGGCAGTGCCAAAATGGCAAAACTGGGCATTAATTTCACCTTCTTTCATAAAGGATTGCAACAACTGAATAGCATCATATTCCCGCTGAAACAACTGAATAAAATCCTGAACGCGGTTCATTTTACCAATTGCCAAATGGAGGTAACCATTTTGGTCCTCATAAGAAAATAAGGCAAATTTTGGCTCATAACGTTTGAGCGCCCGATTATATTTCGGCCAAAGCCGTTTAATTTCAGCGCATTCCAGCAACAGGGACATAAGCTCCGTTCCACATCGTTCATAGCTGATGTGATAGATCTCTTTTAAAAAATTTTGCCGTTGTGCCTGAATATTATTGCCTGTAAAATGCGACGATACCCGCTTCTTGATGTTGATTGCTTTTCCCACATAGATTACTTTTCCATTTCTATCGTGAAAATAATACACTCCTGGAGTATGCGGGAGCTGCTCAAATTCCCTAAGATTTAAATGTGGTGGAAAACGCTGATCGATAGCCTTATGTTTGATCATTTCCTGAAAGACCTGAGCTGTGTCCAATGCACGCAGGTAACCAAAAAGGATCGCTGTCGCATCCGCGTCACCGCCTGCACGATGCCGATTTTCAATAGGTATATCCAGATAATCACACAAACGCCCCAAACTATAAGATAATAGCCCAGGCTTGATCTTGCGGGCATAACGCACCGTGCATAATTTAATTGAAGACCATTCTATTCCTGCCTCCTGCAGTTGAAAACGAATAAAGGAGTAATCAAAATTGACATTATGCGCAACGAAAACCCGATCTTTCAATAAAGCGTGAATATCTGAGGCAACATCCTCAAACATTGGCGCATCTTTAACCATGTCATTGTCGATGCCTGTCAACGCAAAAATAGAATTGGGAATTTCCATCCCCGGATTTACCAAAGTCTCCCAACGATGCAGTACCCGATTACCATCGTGTATAACGATTGCAATTTCAGTGATCCGACTGGATTTTGCATTCCCGCCCGTGGTCTCAATATCCACTATGGCAAATTCTTGTTTTTTGCTTCGATTCATAGTCATTCTTAAAACAAATATACTAACATTTTTAGTAGAAGCGTATTTTTTCTAAAGTTTATTAACAAAGGGAGTAATTGGAGTGGCGGAAATTGTCAGTTCCCTACGGCCTGTGATCATTTAGTCAATTTTCGGCAATATTCAACAGAATCAACAGTACAGGAAAGTTGTTGATTTGATTTTATTTATTTTGTAGCTACTTTTAGATAACACATTAAATCATAATCAATGGAAGTAATACATAAAAACGACGAAAAACATGGCAGTTTTGAGGTAGTAGATCAGGAAAAATCAGTCGCGCAAATGACATACACCTGGGCTGGTCCAACAAAGTTTATCATTGACCATACCGAGGTCAGCGAAAACTACACAGGTAAGGGATTAGGCAAGCAAATGTTAATGGCTGCAGTTGCTTTTGCCCGAAAAGAACATCTCAAAATTCTTCCCCTATGTCCTTATGCAAAATCTGTCTTTGACAAAGAGGCGGAATTAGCCGATGTGCTTTTTTAGCCCAAAAAAACATAAAAAGCAGGTTAATCTATCATTGAAAGAGCCAACCTGCTTTTATTATTAAGACAGACTTTCGTGAAACATACCTGTGGATATAATAGCTTAAAACCGCTCTAATAACTTGAAAATAAGATATGCTCCTAATTTAGCCGTGCGGGCATCGATATCAAAATAAGGGTTTAACTCAGCAATATCCATCGACCTCAAATTGGGCAGTTCGATGATAGCACTATACAAATCGAAAAATAATTCATCAGGAACGATACCATTGAAGGCTAGTGCACTTACACCAGGTGCATAGGGCGCTGCAAATGCGTCCAGGTCAATGGTCAGGTATACATAGTCCACCTGACCGGCAAAGTCCCGTACCTGTCTCCGAAGCGCATCCAGTCTGTCCACGACTACATCCTTTCGTTCAATAATCTGCGTATGCTTGGATTTTGCATAGGCAATAAGACCTCTCGTATTGCTGATTTCCTGTATACCAATGGCCAAATAGTGAAATGATTGCCCCTGGTTACTGAGGTCTCTTTCGATCTGAAAAAATCCAGTCCCTGAATTCCCCTGTCCTGTCGAAATTTCGCGCATATCCAGATGTGCATCAATGTTAATAATCCCGATCCGGTATTTCCTGTCGTCCAGGAAACGCTTTACCCCAAGATAATGACCATAGGTTACCTCATGTCCCCCGCCCAAAATAACGGGAAATCCCCCGCCTTTAAGAATGGACGACAGCGCATTTCCAAGAGTAAATTGGGAAGATTCCAAATCATTATCTATTAGCATAATATCACCAGCATCCTTAAGTTTAAGTTCACATGAAAAATGAGCTGGTAAATTTGCAAGTACATTCCTTATCGCGCCTGGCCCATCCTTCGCACCTACCCGCCCCTGGTTCCTACCTACACCTTCATCACTACAAAATCCCAAAAAAACCAACGATTGACTCAAATTGGAGTCAGCGGACAGATCTATACAGTCCACCAACTGATGCCAACGCATCCAATCTCTTTCTTCGCCATCAACCCGCCCCTTCCATACGGCTTGGTCTCCAGGGACATATAAGCCTTTGTGATTAAATAAAGGATTCATCAGTCTTCATTAAACAAATCATTGATAATATCATCGTCTACGAGTTGCGCACGGGTAACCAACAATGCGCTATTGCTCGCCATTGCATTGTCCAAGGCTTGATTTGCCTCCTTATTACGGGCCCACGCTCGCCTTGCAATACCATTATTTACATCAAAATACAACATTTTCTCCAATTTAACGTCAGCAGCAGCCGAACCGTCAAGCAGCATCCCAAATCCACCGTTGATAACTTCACCCCATCCAACACCGCCACCATTATGGATAGACACCCAAGTTGCACCTCGAAAACTGTCACCTATTACATTATGGATAGCCATATCAGCTGTAAACTGACTCCCGTCGTAGATGTTGCTTGTTTCCCGATAAGGGGAATCCGTCCCACTGACGTCGTGATGGTCACGTCCCAAAACGACTGGGCCCGCCAGGTGTCCTTTTCGGATAGCTTCGTTAAATGCTTTGGCAATCGCGATACGCCCGTTGGAATCTGCATACAGAATACGTGCCTGCGACCCGACAACCAACTTATTTTTACCCGCCTCCTTGATCCATTTGATATTATCCAACATTTGTTGTTGAATCTCCTTTGGAACAATGGCCTGAAGGGATGTCAGTACATCCATCGCAAGCTGATCTGTCTTTTCCAGATCATTGGCCTCACCGGAGGTACAGACCCAACGAAATGGCCCAAAACCATAATCAAAGCACATCGGCCCCAAAATATCCTGAACATAAGAAGGATATCGGAACCCATCCCCTTCTGTATCCAATATAGCAGCACCTGCACGACTACTTTCCAGCAGAAATGCATTGCCATAGTCAAAGAAATATGTCCCTTTAGCGACGTGCTTATTGACCGCATCCACATGGCGAACCAATGTTGCCTGTACAAATTGTTTGAATTTATCAGGATCAGCAGCCATCAGCGCATTGGATTCGGCAAAAGATAATCCCATTGGATAATATCCGCCGGACCAGGGATTGTGGAGCGAAGTCTGATCCGATCCAACAGTTACAAAGATATGCTCACGGTCAAACGCTTCCCAGACTTCCACGATATTACCGATGTACGCAAAGGATATCGTCTGTTTTTGAATCATTGCTGCCCGAACCTGCTTCACCAACTGGGCAATATTTTCAACCAACACATCTACCCACCCCTGCTCATGTCTCTTTTTTGCAGCCGCAGGGTTAATCTCCGCGCATACAGTTATACAGCCTGCTATATTACCTGCTTTAGGTTGGGCTCCACTCATTCCGCCCAGGCCCGAGGTTAAAAATACCTTTCCTTGAATGGTCTCTCCGACAGGCAACTGTCGACGAAAGGCATTCATGACAGTAATCGTGGTCCCGTGAACGATTCCCTGTGGACCAATATACATGTACGAACCAGCTGTCATCTGCCCATACTGCGTGACACCCAGTGCATTATAACGCTCCCAGTCATCAGGTCTGGAGTAATTCGGGATCATCATTCCATTACTGACCACAACGCGGGGAGCATGTTCGGATGATGGAAATAACCCCATAGGATGCCCGCTGTACATGTGCAAGGTCTGTTCATCGGTCATTTGGGACAGATAGTGCATTGTAAGCCGATATTGTGCCCAGTTCTGAAAAACAGCACCATTGCCGCCATAGGTAATCAGTTCATGGGGATGTTGAGCAACTGCAGGGTCCAAATTGTTCTGGATCATTAGCATAATGGCCGCCGCCTGTTTACTTTTTGCAGGATACGCATCTATTGGCCGCGCATACATCGCATAGTCAGGCCTAAAACGATACATATAGATCCTTCCATATTCCTTTAATTCAGTCAAAAACTCTGGCGCCAGTTCAGCATGCCATGATTTCGGAAAGTAACGAAGGGCATTCCTCAAGGCCAGCTTTTCTTCTTTTTTTGAAAGAATGTCCTTGCGCCGAGGCGCATGGCTTACCATAGCGTCACGTTCTATTTTGGGTGGCAGTTGGGAGGGAATACCCTCTGCAACTACACGACTAAATGTATTGTCCATCATCGTTCAGTTGAAAATACTTCCTTACCATCTTTCCATACGGCCGAAGGCTTCATACTTCCCTGGTAATAAGTAATATTTTGATAATTATCGGTCCGGAATAAAATAAAATCCGCACGCATTCCCTTCACTAGCTTACCGCGATCGTGTAGATTCAGGGCCTGTGCGGCGCGAAAAGTCAACGCTGATAAAACCTCGGCATTGCTTAGTTTTTCCATTGTAGCCAATATGCAGGCGCTAGTCAGCAATTGGCCTATCGGTGCAGACCCCGGGTTCCAGTCGCTCGCAATGGCCAGGCATACGCCGGCATCCAGCAGTTTTCGTGCTGGAGTGAAAGCACAACCAATGCCAATTGATGCGGCAGGCAATGCTACAGCAACAGTATCGGAATGCGCCAAAAGCTTGATTTCAACAGCTGTGGATGCTTCTAAATGATCAGCGGATCGCGCACCCAGTTCCACAGCAACTTGGCTACCGGACGTACTAAACTGATCCGCGTGAACCGTCAGATCAAACCCCATGGCTTTGGCACGTTGCAAATATGGCCTGATCGTTTCCGCATCAAATGCTGTCTTTTCGATAAAAGCATCCACACGATTGGACAATTGTTGTGCTTTCAATTCCGGAAAGAGGGTTACCTCCATTAGGTCGAGATAATCTTTTGCCGTCCCTTTATAGTCCCTAGGCAGCATATGGGCTGCCAGACAGGTGGGTACCAGGTCCGCCGCAGCCACTTGATTTGCTTTTTTTATCGCACGTAATATCTTAAGCTCTTCTTCAACCTGAAGCCCATAACCACTTTTAACTTCAACAGTTGTGACCCCCTGTGCCAATAAAAATGCGGCACGGTCGACAGTAAGCTGTACCAGATCATCCTCCGTGCAGGTCCTTGTATGGGTGACAGTGCTCCAAATCCCGCCACCAGCTTCCGCAATTTCAAGATATGAAGAACCCGCATTGCGAAGGGCGAAATCATTTGCCCGCTGTCCCGCATAACAGATATGAGTATGACAGTCAACAAAACCGGGTAGTGCAACCTGATTACCTTCAAGACGAATAAAAACTGCTTTATCCTGCCATTTTTGGTACAGAAAATCAAAGTCACCTACCTCTTGAACAAGTTCACCTTCGATTAAAATTCCCGCCTGCTCAATAACCTGCAGTTTCGCATCCTTTATGGCGCCCTTCAACGGAATATTGTCCATTGTCAATAACTGCCTGAACGGACCTATCAGTTTTAAATCTTTTTCCATTTTCATGTGAAGCTAAAATGTTTCAAAACGTTCTACCAGCTCCATTGTTATGGCATTCTGTGGATTGCTTTGACGGCGTAAGCTAATCAGCTCGCCTGATTTGACCAATTCCAATGCACTGTCCAACAGAGCTTCCATTGGCTGATCGGATTCAATATGTGGAATAAACTGCCGTATGCGTTCGTGAATTGCTTCCAATGCCGGAGTGGACTGCAGCGGGTGATGATAATCCTTCGCCTGTGCAGCACATAATAATTCGACGCTCAAAATTTTATCCACGTTATCTATGACTTGAAGCAGCTTTCTACCGGAGATAGAGCCCATACTCACATGATCTTCCTGCCCCAGCGATGTCGGTATACTGTCTGCGCTAGCAGGAAAACATAAGCCTTTATTTTCACTTGCAATAGCAGCCGTACTGTACTGAAGAATCATAAAACCAGAATTGAGCCCTGTCGATTTCATCAACAATTTCGGAACCCCATTGGTTTGCCCCTCTAAGGATAAATAAACCCGGCGGTCCGATATATTACCCATTTCAGAAACTGCAAGCGTAGCATAATCCAAAGGTAAAGCAATGGACTGTCCATGGAAACTACCGCCACTGATCGTCAATTCATCGTTTATAATAACGGGATTATCCGTTACTGAATTGATTTCTAATTCGATCGCCTCCTTTAGGTGAAGCCAAGCATTACGTGAAGCGCCATGCACCTGTGGGATACAACGTAAAGAATACGGATCCTGAACGCGCGAACAATCTTTATGACTTTCTAAAATAGCCGAACCGTAAAGTAAAGAATGTATATTTGAAGCCACATAACGGTTCCCCGAATGTGGGCGAAGCTCATGCAGTTCGGAAAAAAAGGGTTTTATCGAGCCATTTAAGCCTTCAATCATCAACGCAGCAATGATATCTGCATTTTGAAGTACCCTATTAAATTCACTTACGGCTTTAACACCGTGCGCAGCCATAAATTGTGTCCCATTGATCAATGCCAGTCCCTCTTTAGCCCCCAATTGAACTGGTGCAAGATTATGTTTCACTAAAATTGCTTCCGTCGCATAAATCTCACCATTGACGCTAACCTTGCCAAGGCCGATCAAAGGAAGAAAAAGATGGGACAACGGGGCCAGATCACCCGAGGCGCCAACTGACCCCTGCTTGGGAACAACAGGAACGACATCCTGTTCAATATGCCAGACAATACGTTCTATGGTACTGTACTGTACCCCGGAGAAACCCTTTGCCAATGCATGAACTTTCAATATCAACATCACCTTAGCCAGATCATTAGCGATAGGTTCACCCATTCCCACAGCATGACTCTTCAGAATATTTTCTTGCAATAACTGCGTTTGATCCGCATCAATTAACGTCGTACAGAGCGGACCAAAACCCGTGTTAATACCATATACAACTTGCCCACGTTCGACAATTTGCTGCACATAAGCGGCACTTCTGTCGATATTTGCTTTCACTTCTGCCGAGATTTCTCCCTTTATATCCCCTTTTGCTATTGCTAAAGCAATGGAGCAAGTCAAATGTCCACTGCCGTATAAAAATTTTTCCATGGTTATAAAGCTTTTATCAAATTTAGCCGCTATATTTAATAATTAGAAATACCATTTTTATCATCAATTGATAACCATGAATTATCAAACAGAACTCAGACACTTTCTTTACTTCAAAGTGTTAGCCGAAGAGCTGCATTTCAGAAAAGCTGCGGAAAGGTTATTTATCGCCCAGCCAGGGCTGAGCCGGCAGATCAAGCAGCTGGAGGAGAACTACCGTGTGACACTATTGGAACGGAACAAACGACATGTATCACTGACCGAAGCAGGCAATTATCTCTTTGAAGAGGTGAAAGAATTGTTTAGGCATTTAGATCAGATTGAAACCCAGCTCCAAAGCTTGGCCAACGGCAGGATTAGTACACTAAAACTGGGCTTCATCGGCTCGGCAGTACAGACAATATTACCACAATTACTGATCAACCTCAAACAAAAACAACCGGATATTGAATTATCCCTACATGAACTTGCCAATGAAACACAATTGGACCTGATTCAAAAGAAGGAACTTGATTTTGGCTTTGTCCGTCTTTCCGATACGCCTATAGGATTACATAGCCTTCCTATTTATACGGAACATTTCAGCTTGGTGTTACCAAAAAACCATCCATTATTAATACAGAAAAAACCAAATCTGTACGCATTAAAGAATGAATCGTTTATTCTATTTTCGAAAAATTACAGTCATTCTTATTACGATCTGGTCATGAGTATTTTCCGGGATCATCAGTTTACCCCGAAAGTTACCTTGCGTACCGTAAACGCGTTAACAATATTTAATATGGTGGCCCAGGGACTTGGCGTCGCTATTGTTCCTGCCTCCTTGAAGAATGGTTATCACGTTGACGTCTGTTTCCTGGAACTGGACAGCTTGCCTCAACGAACGACACTTTCCCTGGTCTGGAATGCCGAAAACCGTAACCCGGGAATACCCTTCGTTTTAGATATTATCGCTTCACAAAGCCCAGAATCCATTATTGCTGAAATTTAGACTTTTTTTATCGTGGAAATATTTGATATATTTACTTGACTATATATTTTAAAAAAACAAATTATGATTTTAGAAGTAGCCGTACTACAAATTATCGAGGGACAACAGTCTAATTTCGAACGTGATTATAAAAATGCCTGCCAGTATATCAGTGCAAGTAAAGGGTATATTACACATTCGCTCCGCAAATGCATTGAAAAGGATAACCAATACATTCTATTGGTTGAATGGGAAACATTAGAAGACCATACTGTCGGCTTCCGAGAGTCTGATTTATTTAAAGAATGGGAAAAACTATTGCATCACTATTATGATCCGTTCCCTACTGTAGAACATTATGAAGTGTTAAAATAGCTTTTTAATCCACCTTTTTCAATAATATCTACTATCTTTGTAGAAATTTTAAATTCAACTTTTAACCCCTGTGAAGCCATGGCTTTACAGTAATGAACAGAATAAGATGTATACAAAAGAAAAAGCAAAAGTAAATAGTTTCACGGTAGACCATACCAAGTTGAAACAAGGGATATATGCCAAGGCTTCCAATACCAATAACAGCAACATTGAAAGCTACACGACATACGATATCCGCATGATCAGACCGAATTCGCCCGAACGTATGTTGTCTCCGGAGGTGATGCACACTTTGGAGCACTGCTTTGCTACGGAAATTAGGACTATCTTAGGTGACGAAGTGATCTATGTTGGACCAATGGGCTGTTGTACGGGATTTTATGTAGTCTTAGCAGGCACAGACAGAAGCCCTCAAGCTGTTGCCGAATTGATGAAAGAAGTACTCGAAACCATTTTGACAGAGGGTTATGAGGTACCTTTTCAAAACCCGATCAGTTGCGGAAACTACACGTTTATGGATTTCGATTCCTCAAAGCAAGCCTGTGTCAATTTCTTACATTTGATCAATGCTGGAGAACTCGCTTTCGAATACCCTTATATTGAAGAAAACTAAATGATCCTTAACAAAGAGATTGAAACAATCATTCTGGTAGCAAATAAAAATGAATTATCTTTTACTACCGACAATACATCGACCATCATCTATGAAATAGGTGTTGGTAAAGTGAACGCACTCTTATCTGTGGCAACGCTATACGAGGAGATCAAGACACTGGGTATCACCCCGGTTCTACTTAATGTCGGCACGGTTGGATGTACGCGGCACCCAATCGGTCACGTACTGTACCCAAGTTACTATGCCCAAGGCGACGCTTATACCGATGGATTCTTTTTGGAAAATACCCTTTTATTAAAGGGCCAAGGTTCAATCGAATCTGTTTCCGGCGCGGAATTTAAATATGAAGACGCCCTATTGACATCAGATCGTTTTATCAATGTAAATACAGCATTCTATCAAGATATCAAACACCTGAATCCTTTGGCTTTTGATATGGAAGCTTACGCACTTGCAAATTTTTGTTTTCTCAAAAATCTCTCTTTTCATAGTGTCAAAATTGTTTCTGACAACTGCGATGGTACCGTAAAAGACTGGGAAAGCATTCTTGGTGAAATTTCCGGTCGATTGGGAAAAATATTGGATGAGTTTGTGAATGAACGACTTCACAAAGAAAAAATAAGCATACCGAGAATTTCATAATAGTAAATACGCAGAAAAGACCTAAAGCGCTGGCTTTAGGTCTTTTTTTTCTTCCATATCCTATTGAAAGATCAAAATAGGTCAAAATCTGCGCTGCATAAATTTCTCATTCCTCATCAACGTAAAAGACTAAAATCTTGATTATTTGAATTATTCTAAACTATTTCCGGTCATGGCTTGTTCATATACCTAGATTAGGTACCAATCGTTATATTTATTATAACTCCTCTACACTGCAAATAAATCGATCTAATACTTTTATGAAGAATAAAAAGAAAATAATAATTTCAAATAGACTGCCGATACAAATAGAACGAAAAAAAGACAAACTCATCATCAAACCAAGTACTGGAGGTTTGGCCACCGGCTTGAATTCAGCCTTTGATTCCAGCGAAATCCTCTGGGTAGGCTGGCCGGGAATAGTTCCCAAGGATGATGCTGAAAAGGAGAAAATCACCGAATTGCTCAAACCGATGAACCTGCTGCCAGTTTTCCTTTCAAAAGAAGAAATCCGAAATTTTTATGAGGGTTACTCCAACGAGGTCCTCTGGCCGATCTGTCACTACCAGCCCAGTTATATACATTTTGATCGGGAATACTGGTCCACCTACGTAGCGGTCAATAAAAAATTTTGCGAAACGGCACTATCCATACCGCAATCTCTAGATTTTATTTGGGTACAGGATTACCAGCTTATGCTGCTCCCGCAACTTTTACGTCAGGAAAATAAGGAACTCAATATTGGCTATTTTCATCATATACCCTTCCCTTCAGAAGAGCTTTTTATGAATATCCCCCAACGGAAGGAACTGATTGAAGGCTTATTGGGGGCTGACCTGGTTGGCTTCCATACATTTGCAGATAGTCAGAACTTTCTGAACTCCTGCAGGAAAATATTAAACGTACCCTGTGGTCACAATCAGCTCAAACACAAAGACCGGCATATATTCATCGAATCTTTTCCAATGGGGATTGACTACGACAAGTTTGTACATGCCAGCTCCCTTCCGGAGGTAAATGCCATCGCTACGCAATTTCGCAGTCATTTTCCCGATCAGAAAATAATCATATCTGTAGATCGCCTGGATTATAGTAAAGGAATATTAGAAAGATTACGGGCTTTCCTCACTTTCCTGGAAAAATATCCGGAATGGCATTCAAAAGTTGTATTGTATATGCTTATTGTTCCTTCAAGAGATAAAGTATCACAGTATAAGAAACTAAAAGATGAAATCAATCGAAAAGTAAGTGAGATAAACTCGATATATGGTAATCTAAGCTGGACTCCGGTACTCTATTTTTATAAATCTCTTCCATTTGAAGAACTTATAGGTCTATATATGGCTTCAGACATCTGTATGGTTACCTCGACGAGGGATGGCATGAATCTCGTGAGTAAGGAATATATTGCCAGTAATACCTATAGTGACGGTGTATTGATCCTCAGCGAATTTGCTGGTGCTTCAAAGGAGTTGGTCGATGCACTCATCGTCAACCCATATAATCGGGCGGAAACTGCTGACAGCATCTATCAGGCCCTTAAAATGTCTCCCGAGGAGATTCACGAGCGTTCAGAAGCCAACCGTCAAATTATACAGAAATTTAATGTACAGCACTGGGTTCGTTTGTTTATTAACCGCTTGGCGGAAACAAAAGCGATACAACGTGATGAATGGGCACGACGAATTTCAGACAAGGTATTTAGCAGCATTGCCGAACGTTACCGAAAAAGCCACAACAGACTGTTTTTTTTAGATTACGACGGTACGCTGGTCAAATTTCAAAATCATGCTCAGAAGGCAAGTCCGACCGTCCTCCTATATAATTTGCTGGATAGTATAATCGCTGATCCGCTTAATACGCTCGTCATCATCAGCGGCCGTGCACAGGAAAGTCTTTCCACTTGGTTCGATGGACGTTCCTATTATCTGGTTGCGGAACATGGAATCTGGTCCAATTTTCCAAATTTCAACTGGGCTTATAAAAAAGGACTAGCCCTCCACTGGATGCCGGAAGTCAAAAAAATCATGGAGAAACTCGCCGACCAGACTCCGGGTGCCTATATAGAAGCCAAACCCTATTCCCTGGCATGGCATTATCGTAAAGTGGAACTTGGACTCGGAGAACTTAAAGCTACAGAATTAAAAGAAATTTTAAATCCAATGTTGAATGACTATGGACTGCAGCTTCTCGATGGAAATGCTGTTATTGAAGTAAAAAATACCGAGGTCAACAAAGGAAAAGCGGCATTAGAAATTGCCGGTCATATCAAAGCTGATTTCCTCTTGGCTATCGGAGACGATATTACCGATGAAGATCTCTTTAAGTATCTGCCGCAATCAACTATCAGTATAAAAGTAGGCAGTAATAAATCCGCAGCAAAATACTATTTAGATCAACAGGAAGATGTACTTCAATTTTTAAATCAACTTATTATAAAACAATGAAGGAAAACACAACAGTAGACAGACATATTTATCAAACCGGTATTATCGGCAATTGTTCCTATATTGCTCATGTAGGCATCGACAGTAACATATCTTGGTTATGCTGGCCGTCCTTCGAAGATAGTTTTATATTTGGCGGTCTATTGGATAAAAATCAGGGGGGGCGTTTTATCATAAAGCCAGAAGAGGATATTGTTGAAACCAAGCAATATTATATCAAAAACTCCAATATACTCTGCACGGAAGTCCATACCGAATCCTTTGCTTATCGCATTACGGATTTTGCGCCGCGATTCGAACAATTTGGACGTTATTTTAAACCTCTGATGTTAATCCGTAAAATAGAACCGGTAAGAGGTGCCCCAAGCGTCAATATCCAATGCCAGCCGACTGGAAACTACGGAAGGAATACCTTAAAATCTACGCGGGGAAGCAACCATATTCTGTACAGTAGCACTGAAATTGGCGAACGGATACGCTTGACGACAGATGTGCCCATCTCCCATTTTTTTCAGGATGACAACTGGACAATTATTAATGAAAACAAATATCTTATATTGACCTATGATGCGGCTTTCGAATCTGCCATTGCAGGTACCTGTGAAGATTTCCTTCAAAAAACATTGAGTTACTGGCAACGCTGGATAAAACATTGCAGTATTCCAAATATCTACCAGAAAGAAGTGATCCGTTCGGCCCTGGTGCTCAAATTGCACCAATATGAAGATACGGGTGCAATTATTGCCGCTTCAACCACGAGTCTCCCCGAATTTCCAGGCTCCGGCAGAAATTGGGACTATCGATACTGTTGGGTACGCGACAGCTATTATGTCTTGACAGCATTAACACATATTGGTCAATTTGAAGAAATGGAAAGTTTTGCGAATTATATTGCCGGCATTACACATCATAACCCCGGAAGACTGCAACCCTTATATGGGATACTCGGAAATTCGGAACTCACCGAACAAATTCTTCCCTATTTAGATGGCTATCAAGACAGTGGTCCGGTCCGTATTGGCAATCAAGCGTTTGAACATATCCAAAACGATGTATATGGCCAAGCCATGATTGCCCTACTCCCCTTATTTACAGATCAACGCTTTAAAATCCACGAGAACAAAAATGTATTGGGCTGGGTAAATTTTATTCTGGAAAAAATTGAGGCAACCATAGATGAGAAAGATGCCGGAATATGGGAGTTTCGAAATTTTGCCAATCATCATTGTTATTCCAATCTTTTCCAATGGGTAGGCTGTAAAGCAGCACTACTTATTGCCCGTCAAAACGGCTATCAGGATATGGAACAGCGCGCAACTGTACTGCTCGAAAAAGCGGCCGCATATATCGAGGCTTGTTATGACGAAGAAAGAAAGGTCTACCAAAATGCCTTGGATAGCAAAAATTTAGATGCCAGTACCCTGCAATTAATTGTCATGGATTACTTAAATCCTAAATCCACACGCGCACAGCAACATCTTGAGGCGCTGGAGAAAGAACTTAAAGGTGAAAATGGACTCTTTTACCGTTACAAACACCAAGATGATTTCGGTAAACCCAAGTCTACTTTTTTAGTTTGCGCATTTTGGTATGTAGAAGCCCTCGCTTGCGTGGGAAGGGTTGACGAAGCAAAAGAAATTCTGGAAAAATTGCTTACTTATAGTAATCATCTGGGACTGTTTAGCGAAGATGTCACTGAAAATAATGGTAGCCAATGGGGTAATTTTCCTCAGGCCTATAGTCATGTAGGTTTAATGAATGCGGTGTACCGCCTCGCAATTAAATTAGACAAACCAATCTTCTCCTTATAAAAAGGAGTGTAAAACAAAAATGCGGTCAATTAGTTATTGACCGCATTTCTTCTCATATGTAAGTTTAAAACTTAAATCAAACGATTACATTTTATCTAACCAATCTTCCACTTCCTCTTTCGTCTTTCCAGTTTTCTGTTGCAACTTACCTAACAACTCGTCTTCCTTGCCCTCCGCATATAACAAATCATCGTCAGTCAAATCAGCATATTGTTGCTTTACTTTACCTTTTAACTCGTTCCAACGTCCTTTCCATGTTAAATTACTCATAATACTCCTTTTTAGTTCAAAAATGAATTGATATATATTTATATTAAGTTTTCTTTATATTCATTGAAATGGTCACAAATTTCATCCATCCCAATACTCCTTCCCATCAAATCAATAAAACGATTCTTATAGAGCGAAAATATATACAAACCTGTCGCAATATTCCCGATAACGAATATACCTTCAAGTTCATTGCTCCTGACAACCTTGTCTTTTAGGTGACACTCTTTTAGCAAAGGAATAGTATACGAAGACCATTTTCCCATTCGATCCTTAAGAACCAATCCGATATCTTTTGTTCTAGTCATTGTTTTTATCCTTTTTGATCTATATGCAAAACACTAGTCAGTGATCAAATGTTTCAAAGTTTAGATGTTTACTATCAGAACAAGTGTTTTTATGCCGAAGACAGGTATTTATACGTCTATGTATGGTACACATCCAGCAACTTACAAAAAGTTTCCACCCCAGCTGGGATGGAAACGCGCTGTTAAGGTTGCCAGTTATATTGATTTTATCTTTTTCCCGGCAAATAGATCTGAAAACCCACGCCTACTCCGAGGCCGCTGGCACCACTGCCGGTATTGATACTTGCTTTGCTGTAGTTATACCCGAATGTTGCTTCCAAAGCGACTGTTCGGGTGATAAAATGGGCATACCCAACATTTGCTCCTACCGCCAAAGAAGCACTTTTGCCGATAGAGCTTCCGGAGATACCAATATCACCTTGTCCGAAAAAACGACCTGTAGACGATCCAGCGTTCGGAAAATAATAACGTACAAATGGCGCTATACCATAGGTCCATTCGTTATCCTCATCCTTTTTAGTATGTAATCCAAGGTTTGCCTGGGCACCTATCGCCAGTCCGTCTGATACAAAATAACCAGCACGTGGCTGAAGTGCAGCATTAAATGATTTTCCTTCAAAACTATAGCCAAGACTTCCGATTGAACCACCTACCATCCAGTTGCCCTGACGAATGGGCTCAATACCGACATCTGATGCCATCTGTGGCGTGGTTTCAATCTTCTGTGCATTTGCCTGTAAACAAATGCCACTTGTAACGAATAAAAGTAGTGCAAATTTTCTCATAGTATCTTTTTTAATAAATTACTTTAATTTGATAACAAGATGCATGATTGAAAAGTTTTGTATTATTATTAATTTCATTTTTGATACAGAAACAATCTTATCCATATTATAGCAAACCTATTTCACATAAATACAACGATTCGAACCCGGTAATTGTTCTATTCAAAAAGGAAATAGAATATGAGAACAACAATTCAATTTCGTAGTGGTATGCCATTAAAGTTCGAAGATGCTTTCTTGCTTTTGAACGAAATAGACCCTATCGATACTAATCCAGGCACAGATGAAGGCATGCCAGTCCGCAGACCTCCTAGAGTTCCTGACCTAGAAGAGGTGACACCTGACAAGTACTATCCGGAAAATGCGGAAGGCCCCGATCCCACAGAGGAAGAACAACGCGACAGAGACGATCTGGATCATATAGATCCGGACCACGAAAAACATCCGGAGAAGCCAGATCATAAAGAGGAGGATATCTATCCCCCCGATTCAGACCAGGAGGAGGACGTCGAGGAAAAAGGCTTATAATCAAAAAATTAAAATAAACGTTATGACCAAAAATCATGGTAAACAGATCAAGGATGACGCGAAATACGAAGCTTTGCGCCGTGAAGGTTACAGTAAAGAAAAATCTGCCCGCATAGCGAATACACCCGACTCGGGAAAAAAAGGTGGAAAAAGCACAGCGCTGGATGAAAGAAGTAAAACTGAATTACTTGCGGAAGCCAAGAAAATCGGAATAAAAGGCCGTCATAAAATGACTAAGGAGAGCCTGATCAAAGCAATTCGCGCCTAATTAAAAAACTCCCTATATAACGGGAGTTTTTTAATTAGCAGTTTCGGCTGAATTGCCGACGGCAAACTTAACGATTGATATCCTTTGAACTATCTTTTTGAGCAGAATCCAATAAGGTTGTGTCTTTCTGCATGCTCATCTTCTGTTGCTCACTTAAGTTATACCTTGTTTCATCGGCATTACTAGGAGTTATATTATCTGATTGTTCACTTCCCTCCGTATTATCTCTCGAAGAATTTTTACAGGAAAACAATGTTGTGCTACATAGTAGCCCGATTCCAACAATAACCATTAATTTCTTTACCTCTTTCATATATAATTTATTTTTATGTGCTGATTCTTAATAAAGGAACCCCTTTCATTAAACTTTAGTTCGATAAAATTGAAAAACTGTCCGTGTTGCTCCAAAACCTGAACAATATGAAATGTTAAATAACAGTGACCTATATCCGTAATTTAAACATTTCTTAAGGAAATAAATACCCATTTGAGCAGCCACAAAAGAGCGTAAACTTATTTTATTGCTGTACTATTTTTTTGAATAAACCGTCTTTTCGTGTAGCTGATAAGCCACAATGTATAAAATATCCGGTATACGTATTTTCCGCATTTAGCTGTTTAAACAAGGGTATACACCCCAATTTTGGCAAAAATTAGCACTCTAATTGTACCAATATGTTTGGAAAATCAATCAATTTAAATAAACGATAGATATCATGAACAATTCCAATTTAAACTTGCTAGTCGAAGAAAAAAGAAGTCTATTAAAACATTTCGCAGGAAAATTCACCACCGATCCTGACGAAAAAGAGGATTTGATTCAAGAAACACTTATTCGTGCATTGAAGTCGATCGATGACTTTATTAAGCATCCCAAATTAATGTCGTGGTTGTATGTTATTATGAAGAATGTCTATATTAACCAATATCGTAAAGCCAAAAGAACCAGTGATATCCATGAGACCTATATAGGTTTGGAAGCTTACAAAACGACAGAAGCGAATAAGGGTGAGAATAAATTCGTATCGGATGATATTGAGAAGGCCATGTGCGGTCTTTCCGAAGACAACTATCAGATCTTCCAGTTATTTTTGGAAGGTTACAAATATCACGAAATCGCGTCCTATCTTGGGATGCCGGAAGGAACCATAAAGACGAGAATACATATGACCCGCAAGAAGCTGCAAAAACAGTTAAAAGTATATCGAATTCAATAAAACCAAAAGTTCTTTTGAATGTTAACAAAGTAGAGTTCTTCACATTAATTTGAATTAATTTGACAATACATTAAAAAACAGCTATATGAAATCTAAAAACATAGCCTTCAATCAGCAGCATTTATCGATTTTGCTGATTATTTGTGGCGGTCCTATTGGCAAAGGAAATAACAAAACAATCGTTCAGCCAGATGCAGCCAGCTCGATAAACAAAAAACAAACCAAGAGCAACGTGGAAGAGGAAAAAAAACTTCCTGCTCAGGTAAAACAAAATAAGATCTGCATCAGCTAAAAAGAGACCACTTTATTCAGATAAAGTGGTCTCTTTTTAGCTGAATTCCGATAGATCAACAAATCACGACAAGCAGAGTTCCATTCTCTCTGTTTTGACAGACAATTTTACCTTCAAACGGCATTGCAGAGTGTATCGCTTTTTTAATGGCAACCCGGAAAGTTACCAAAGGGTAAAAATACGCATACTACTATTTTTTTCAACGGAACGGCTCCGGCATAGGTTCTAAGATCGAAATGAAATCAAATATCTTAAAACGCTAAAATAAATGGAAACGATAACAATAAATGATAGCACATTGATCAATGATCTCATACAGATCAACAATGATCGTATCGCAGGGTATAAGAAAGCAATTGAGATTGCTGACCGTCTTCATATCGATACCTTGCCCCCTATTTTCGTTGATTATATGAATCAATCCGAACTATTTATTGAAGAACTTAAGCCCTATCTGGAACAGCAGGCCAAGGCCGCTACCGATGGTACAATGATCAGCGGTAAGCTTTTCAGAATATGGATGGACATTAAATCTGCCGTGTCCGGCAATGACCAAAAAAGTCTGCTTTCAAGTTGTGAACAGGGGGAAGATGCTTTTACAAAGACCTATAAAGATGTTGTTGACAATCAAGATTGGGAAATCACACACGACCTCCTCCTGCTGATCGAAAAACAGCTGGCCATACAATTGGAAGCCCACGAGTACATCAAAACACTAAGAGATAAAGATTATAATTAAATATAGTCTAACTTAACCATAAAAAGATCCTTATTTGTCGATAATGAGGATTTTTTTATTATTCAACGACGTAAGTTCAACAATTGTTATTTAAATAAAGCGTCTATATGAAGATCAAAAATAAACAAGGCTACACAAGGCGAAAAATTAGAAAAATCTTTAAATATTTTGATAACTCAGGCAAAGAGATCACGGATCCAAAGGTATTGGACCGGATACGTCATTTAGTCATTCCGCCGAATTGGAACAATGTCTGGATTGCAAAGAGTGCAAGAAATGATCTCCAGGCCTATGGTTTCGACCAGAAGGACCGCAAACAATATATCTATCATCCAAAATTTGTCCATCAAAAACAAACGGATAAATTTAGACATGTTCTCTATATGGGGCAGTACCTTCAGGATCTCAGGAAAATAAGTTCCCGACATTTGAAACATAAGGACTGGACGATGGAAAAATTATGTGCAATTGCTTTTAAAATAATGGACAGTACGCTTATCCGAATTGGCAATAAGCGTTATACGATGGAAAACAAGTCGTATGGTCTCAGCACCCTTGAAAAGCGGCATGTCAAGATAACGGGCAATACCATCACATTCGCTTACAGAGGGAAAAAAGGTGTTTTCCAAGAAAAGACTTGGCGAGACAAACAACAGGCAAAATTACTTGACGAACTGCTCCGACTAAAGGGAAAAAACCTATTTCAGCTCGAAAAAAAAATAGGCAAAAGCAATTTTTGCGGGCGCACTTTTAATACCTATCTGCGTAATCATTGTCCGGGACAGATCACCTGTAAAGATATCCGTATATGGGGAGCCAGCAGAGAAGCGTTCGATCTATTATCCCGATCAAAGCAGGGAGATGATCTAAACACACGAAAAAAACAGCTAAATGAGGTAATAAAGACGATCGCCAAACAATTGGGCAATACCAAAACTGTATCACAAAATTATTATATCCATCCGGTCATACAACAGGTATATATGGAAGGGAAATTCCCTGTCATCAAAGAAAAATTGACGGGGAGTAAGCTCGAATATAAACTATTTCGCTTTCTGTTAAAATATAGCTAAACCCTTAGCGTCCAAACCTGAACCACTCGGACAGGGGATGTTTCTTATTTTCCAACCAATGAGCGACCATTTCCATTCCAGTGACCGAAAATGTAATTCCATTGCCCCCAAAGCCACAAACGAAATAGGTATTTTTAAATTGCTTATGTTCACCTATATAGGGCAGACCGTCTTTGGTGACGCCAAAGGTTCCGGCCCAGCTAAAATCTGTGAAAAAAGACTTATTGAAAATCTTGTGAAAAGATCTTTCCAACTTATCGGTCTTTTTAGCGATCAACGCATCACGCTTTTGCGGGTTACGAAATTCTTCATCTTCGCCGCCTAGCAAAAATCGGCCATCATCGGTCGTCCGCATATAAAGGTAAGGATCGGAAGTATTCCAGATCAATAAGTCTTTATACCGCTGATAAAGAGAGGGATTCACTTCGGAAACGATAGCAAAAGTGCTGATTAAGTCCACAAATTTTTCTGGGATTACGCCTACTGTCTCATAACCGATGCAATAGATTATTTTTTTTGCGCGGATCGTTGCCCCTGTAGATACTTCTACCGTATGGCTGCGCAGATTGCTTTTTACAGAAATAAGCGCTGTCTTGTCAAAAACTTCCAATCCATGCCTGACATTGTGGGTCAGCAGTTCGTGCGCAAAACAAAAGACATCTATACTAGCTCCTTTTTCGGAGAGTATTCCGCCGTAGGCTTTCTCCAGATGGAATCTGGTTTTGATTTCATTCTCGCTAAGCCATTTTACTTTAAACCCAGCAGCTTTCCGGGCATCAAATTCCTGTTTTAGCCAAGTAATATCCTTTTTGCGCGAAGCATAATATAATGAATCTTTAGTCCGAAAACCAGCTTTGGATCCGATCTTGCGCGAAAGCAATCCGATATTGTCAATTGCTTTACTACAAGCTTCATAACTGGCGATGGCACCTTCCTCGCCTATTAATTCCCTTAATTGATAGAGCGGCGTGTCGATCTCGTATTGCAACATGGATGTTGTCGCCGCCGAACTCCCATTAACAATTTCCCGTTTATCAATCAGCACGCACTTTTTCCCCATTGATATACATTGGTGAGCAACCAGCGCGCCAGTGATTCCGCCGCCAACAATTAAAACGTCGCAGACTTTGTCCTCGCGCAGGGCGGGATAAGTTGCCAGGAGTCCATTTTTTATTAACCAGAAAGGTTCGTATGATTTTAAATCCATATTGTGAGATAAGCAATGCCCTTATAACCAATTTCAGAAAGAAAAGTTTGGATTACTTCGTCGGGCGTGGAAAGAACAAAAGCACTATTTTTTTGGATGGCCCAAACTATTTCAACTTAGTAGCGGTTATCTCTCTAGAATAATCGTAATAAAGCAATCTGGCTATCAGATAGCGATAAAAATAACATACTATGCGAGCCATTTGGACAGGAGCAATCGGATTTGGTTTGGTAAACATCCCGATAAAACTATATAGCGCAACAGAAAGCAGCAGCCTTGATCTCGATATGCTAGATCGAAAAGATTTAGCCAATATTAAATTCAAACGCGTCAATGAACAAACAGGAAAAGAGGTAAAGTGGGATAATATTGTCAAGGGATATTTTATGAAAGATCATTATGTGGTATTGGAAGATGCTGATTTTGAAGATGCCAGTCCGGAAAAATCAAAACTCGTCAATTTACATGCATTCGTCAAATTGGCAGATATCGACAGTATATATTTTGATACACCCTATTATCTTGAACCCCAAAAAGGTGGTGAAAAAGCATATCAATTGTTATTAAAAGCTCTTGATAAAACAAAAACAGCCGGACTTGGCGCTTTTGTCATGCGTAATGTAGAACACCTTGCCATCATAAAACCCTATCAAAATGTTTTGGTTTTGAACAAAATCCGTTATCAACAGGAAATAAGAAGCCTTGATGAACTGAAACTGCCTGCTGAAGTCAAACTACAAAAAGTAGAAATGGATATGGCCACGCAACTTATTCAACAGCATAGTCAGGCTTTTGATCTAAGCAGCTATAAAAATGAATATAGTGAGGAACTGTTAAAGATTATCAAACAAAAAGATAAAGGTAAGCGGCCTACAATAAGAAAAATAAAGGTTGAAAATACGAAGGCCAATGACCTGCTCGCCAAACTAAGAGCAAGCTTAGGTTAACTAAAAAATTTATTCAATACATAAACTCAAATCAGGAAAATACATATTGTCTACGCAAACTAGGCCAATGTTGGATATGTGGTGTACAGATCGTTATGAACTTGATTACTTACACATTTACAGCGAACGGACAGATATCCTTACGTTACCCGTCAATGATTCACTATTTCTTTCAAACCATATGAGAGCGAACACTGTTCTTAATCAAAAAGGCATGAAAAATATTATTCCTGAACAGAAAGAAGGAAAGAAGCTTGATTGCTTTGAGTCAGTTGATTTTGAGAGTGCAGCAATGGCCGACTTGGCCTTTGAGACCGTATGCACCGATCTCCTGAATGTCAATTACTGGTATGAACTTGCAAAAATCCCTGCCACGACTTTTCAGTTGACCGACAGCAACGGTTTTCCGATTGACCGTCCGCTTGCGTTACATGACTACATCAGACTGAATATTCCCGGCCCCGGCCTGCCCAGCAGTGAAGGCTATGACTGGGTAAATGTAGTCAATATTACCCAAGATGTAACGACTGAATATAAGCTACTTGCTTTGACACTAAAACCCTGTCCTGATCCAAGACATCCCGACAACAAAGATACCTCCCATTTTTTTGAAGGTATCTCCTCTTCAACGTTCCTAGTAGAACAACGACGCAACAGCATATTAATTCAATATGCTGGACGTAATGAAATTATTAACGTGGAAAATCATGGCCTAGGTGACAATATCAGGAACTTAATTATTGGGTTGGCCGCGAAAATTGGGGCCTCTTATCCGCAATGGAAACTCCTCGTTAAAGGCCTCGCAGATCGAATACGTCCGAATAGACCATAAATTGGAGCCACGATGACCAAGGTAACGCTTAATATTATTAATTTTTTAAGAAAATAAATTCAAATAAGATAATCTGTTTCAATAAAAATATCCTATTAATCACCGATAGACAATCTACTTGTATTAATTTTTTCGTATATTTAGGCATATATCTTAAGGAGTTTTTGGGTTACTATGAACACTGATTTTCAATCTAACAATCAAAATGCGATCAAACTTCAGCATTTTGGCAGTCTTGTTGTTTTGGATGAACAATATACTATTGTAGCTCTGAGCGAATTCGCGGCTGAAAAAGCCAATCTGCCTACCGACGTTCTATTACGCACGAATTTTTTTGAAGGTTTTGCCAAGGTTTTTGGTGATGCTATTCAAAAGATCGCAGATGTGATGAGTGAATTGCGTGAAAATAGTCAGTCACGTCATATCCTGCCCATAAAAGTATATCAGGAACGTATCTATTTCAAAATCAAACTATATCAAGGTCATTTTTATATCGAATGGGAACGACAACATAAAAAATATATTTCCGCAAAAAAAATAAACGAATTTAACTTTTTACTCGACACAATCCAACCTAACAACTGGGATAGGGTTTGCTTAGCAATCAATAGATTACTAAATTACGATCGTGTTTTTGTCCTTCAAATTCAGGAAACCGGATATAGTGAGGTGATCGCCGAACATACCGCTGACGGTAAACCTTATTTCAGAGGAAAAGAGTTTTCCAGAGATTTCATGCCCCAAGAAGCGATGGAATATTATAGCAGCTATTCGTATCGTTATGTTCCCAACATCAAAAAAGTTGATCAGCATTTTGTGTATATGGAAGATAGCATAGACACACTTTCCAGTCTTTTGCGCCCGCTTCCTCAACTTCATCATCTTTTTCTTGAAAAGATCAGCGTCCAGAGCGCGTTGTTTTTCCGTATTTGTATAGATGATGAATTCTGGGGACTTGTGGTGGCTCAACATACCCATGAGAAAGAGGTAGATCTGCAACAACGGAAACTATGTACTTTTGCCATCCAGGCTGCTACCAATAAGTATGAAAGCCACGTAAAACAAAACCTGCTCGAAAGAACAGAACTTCTTAATTCGGCAGAAAAAGAGCTAAAAAAAAGTTTGTCCGAGAACAAAATGGTTAACTGCGCATTAGTCCAGCATATAGATACGCTCACCGAACTGGTCAATGCAGATGGTCTTGCCATTTTTAATCAGGGCGATGTCTTCAACTACCGTCATACACCGCATAAATCACTGTTTTATGAAATCATTCAATTTCTCCAACAACATAGTGATAAAGCATTGTTTAAGGATTACAACTTTAGATTAAATCACCAGCATCATTTCAAAGAAAAGTTAAATTTTGCAGGACTGATGTATCTCAAGGTTGGCCTCGAAAATGATTATTATCTTGTATGGTTCAGAAAAGCAAGTCAAAGTCGTGTGATGCAACTAGGACAGGTCGGAAAAGCTCTTAAAGAACCCGGGAAACTAAAAATTTGGGAGGATGTTCGTTATGATGTCGCCAAACCTTGGAACGATGCAGAAATCAATTTTGTCTTGCGTCTCAATCAAATTATTAAAGAATCCATATTCAGAAAACTCAAAGAAAGACAATTACTTAATGAGGAACTACTGAGTCTGAACAATGAATTGGAAATGTTTACCTATACACTATCCCATGACCTGAAAAATCCCTTGTCAATACTAAAAATGGGCATTCAATTTCTACAACAGCATTCCGACAATATTGATCTTTCTAAAACCAACAAATGGTACCAGAATTTCAGCAGAAGTGTCGCCAATATTGAGGATATCATCAACAGTATGGTACAATTAAGTCAACATCGGGCAAGTGTTCTGGATAAAGAGCCGCTTCCTATGGCTTACACGCTACAACGTATCTTTCAGGAAAATAAAACGCTATATGATGCAGCAGACTGTGAGCCCCATTTTGGGCAATTGCTGCCAATATGGGGAGAAAAAAGTGCTGTCTATCAGATATTTACCAACCTTATTGTAAATGCCATTAAATATTCTTCTCAGTCCGACAAACCTACGATCAACATTGAGAGTAGCACCAAGGATGATATGACCTATTACTGCATCAAGGATAACGGCATAGGCATCCCTGAAGAACATCTACCACATATCTATGAAATGTTTACCCGGGCAGATAATGTCGGTGGGATTCCCGGAACGGGCATCGGCTTATCTCTTGTCAAGCGTGTCATGGAGCGTCTTGGAGGAAGCATTCAAGTCGAATCAAAGGTTGGTGTCGGGACAACAGTTCACCTTTATTTCCCTATTGTTGCACCTTTTCCGGATCATATGCTCAATGACTGATGCCATACGTCTTGACGATAGAAACACGATAAAATACGGGTATAGATTAATTTTTCTTCACTAATTTTCGGTAAATAACAAGTGTAATTACAAATATAAAGATAAGGATAAAGAGCCAAATACCCGGCTCTGTGTACCACTCATTCGAATTTCCGGTATTTAATGCCTCCGTGCGTTCCGACTGTTGCGTTATCAGAGCAATGAATGCGATATTTAAAGCGTTTAATATTATCATGACAATTTTATCCTAGAATCCAACATTAGAAGAACCAATTTCATTGGAAAGTAGTTTGAATCGAATTAATTTAAACCAATTGCCCATTTTGATTGTTCTTTTATTAAAGCAATAGGCATAAAAGTATACATACTCATTCAATCGTTGAGAACAATGGAAAAGATTTTGCAGCATTCGATAGTGAAACAAGGTTTGATTATTGCATATTATTTTAGTAATAGATGGTATCGAAAATGTTTGTTTAGTGAGACCAGTATTCCTGTTTCAAATAATACCGATCCGATGGTAGTAACCGAAGCAGATTTAGATCATTCTCACCGGCAAAAGAAGGCTGAATTAACTTGCGCTCCTATACAGGAGGACAACATCACCGAAGAAATAAAGCAACCGTGCAAAGAAAAATACGACCGAAACACAAGTCAAAAATCCAGGAATAATCATTGATTGAGCGTCATTCCGATTCGATTTGTAATTGATTATCTTTATTGAAGCGAATATCCCGGATAAAGACAATCCGCTTATCACCTGTTTTTGTTGTCCGCCCGTGATAAACACAACGCAGCTTTCCATCGCGATCTTTAAAAATACTATTGTGTCCCGTACCTGAAATAACTCCGCCGTGATCGGTATTTTTTTGTATAATCGGATTGGTTTCTGATTTGCTGTAACGTCCCAAAGGAGATGTGGAGGTAGCATAGCCGACGGCGTAATTTGCTCCCGCAAAATAATTAGCGGAGTACATCATATAATATTGGCCTTTTGCTTTTAATAAAAATGAACCTTCCGTCCATCTTCTGTTGATTTCGCCGGAAGATACGGAACGACTTTCCCATTCGGACTGTTTATCATTCATCTTTAGCGGTGGACGTATTAACAGTTCAGGACGCCCAATGACCTGCTGCATGCTGCTGTCCAATTCAACGCCATAAACCCAGCTTTCCTCAATATCTTTATATCCCCATTTAGATTTAGCCCAGTCGGCGATTTCAGAAGCAACGGGATGTTCATAGCAACAACGGGAGTAAAACAAATAATTTTTGCCGTCAGTATCCCTAAAAACATTGGCATCGATAATGGGATAGCCGGGGTCAAATAGTGGCTTGCCTGTCAGGTCTAAAAATGGTCCCGCCGGATTATCTGCAACCGCCACGCCAATGCGATAGTTCTCCAATTTATCCCCGGGGTTTTCCTTCCAGTGTGCACTATAATACATGTAGTATTTATCATTGACCAAGTACACTTCCGGCGCCCAAAAGTCTTTTGTTCCCCACCCTTTAGGCTGTCTTCCATCATATACCTTCCCTACTTCCTTCCACTGGATGAGATCTTTTGAACTGTATGCTATAAACCCATTTTCCGTGCCCCCTGTTCCATACAGATAATATTGATCACTGGGTTTATCATAGAGAATAAATGGATCCCCGAAAGCGACATCCAAGGAGGAAGCAGATTTATCTTCAGTCTCAAGTAATCTAAATTTAGCACTGTCAAACTTAGGCGTCATCCTCCCGCTCCCTTCCGAGGAGACAAGATCGACAGGTACTATCGCCGTACGTCGTGGAGCAACTTGCTGTTCAGAAAAATGCGTATGACAGATGTAGTACCACTGCTTCCCTTTTTGGAATAAATCGCCATGACCGGTGCCCGGAAATCCACTGTTATTTTGGCTTAATAGCGGATTTGTTTCTATTTTTTTCCAAGGGCCAAACACATTGTCAGCAACAGCTACGCCTACAGCATAATCTTTATTTCTAAAATCATTGGCCGAATAAAACATGTAATAACGTTTACCCTGTCGTAAAACCGTAGGGCCCTCGCTGACCGGCCATGAGGATCCAGCGGTATTCTCCCAAGGGAGTTCCGCATGTAGGCATTCTTTTAATGTTTCTTCCTTAATCCCCGAGTAATCATCTTTCAATTCAGCAACGAAGATGCGGTTTCCTTCCGTTAACCTGACATGAAACAAATATTTTTTACCATCGTTGTCCCTGAATACATAGGGATCGATCTGCTTTCCGCCCTCCATAAGAGTCTTAGGAACGTTTTGTTTAAAAGGACCTATAGGGGAATCGCTGACAGCGATCGCAATTTTTTCATCGGCAGTATATGCCATGTAAAACTTTCCCTGCTCAGACCACACCTGTGGTGCCCAGAATCCCGTGCTTCCAAATACATCCTCTTGAATTAATGCAAATCCTGCTTTTGCGCCTATCGGCCCCTGCCAATGTTTTAAATCTTCTGACTTGTACACTTTAAACCCCAATTGCTGATCACCATCTCCATTAGTGCCATACAAATAGTAATAACCATCATGATAGAAGATCGTGGGATCAGCCTGAAAAATTCCATTTTCAGGTGACCGAGCCCCTCCGTCAGCATCATGCATAACGGAGACAATACTATCCTTACCCATTGGGTAGCCCAGGGGCAGTATAGCGTAAAGCATAAAAAAAAATGCAGTAAATTTCATCTGTTTCACCGATACAATTTGAGTACACCTTAAAATTGAAGAAATATTTACAATATCACAGGCGATATCGTATCAATAAAGGATCAATTTGTATCTTTTTTCGGTTTTTACTTTTAGCCGATGTATAAAAGAACCCATCGAGAATGGAAAATTAATTTAATATTCCATTCTCGAAGGCAAACTTGACCAAATGTGCAGTATTCTTCACGCCAGCTTTATCTATTAGATTTTGCCGGTGCCCCTCCACAGTACGTTTGCTCAAAAAAATCTTATCTGCAATTTCAATATTGGTGTAACCTTCTGCAATAAGTCCCAATACCTCGAGTTCCCTTTCGGAAATCTCGAAATCAGTTTGTATTCCCATCGCATGCTGCGCATAGCGTTGACCAGAGCGTATCTGCTCCAGCAGTAACATTGAAATCTCCTCACTCATATATCTACCGCCAGCAGCAATATGATTAAGTGCAAAAAGCAACTCGTTATAACCAACATTTTTTAGCAAATACCCTCTAAGACCATATTCAAATGCTTCAATGACATAGTTAATCTGGTTCAGCATCGAGAGAATTACCACTTTTATATCTTTATGGTGTTGATGCAACTCCTGTAAAAGAGCAATCCCATCCATTTCTTCCATGCTAATATCCGTCAATACAATATCAGGCAGAAGATCTCGGTTCGAATCCAGATAATCCAGCGCTTCTTTGCCATTGGACGCCTCACCAACAACCTTAAAACTATCTTGGGACTCCAGAAGCAATTTTATACCATTACGTACCACCATATGGTCCTCTACCAATAGGATTTTTGTCATATCGTCTTTTTAAATCGTTAATTTAAGTATCATACCTTTTTCAACGGTATCGTTAATAATTTTAGCACTATATAACTCCATTACTTTTTTTAGTCGCATTGGGCTATCAGCGCTTCTGGTTTTTTGCAGTATGTTATCCGCCTTAAAATAAGGCAACACTTTTATAAATACAGCAAAATCAATGAGTTGTACAGATATTGAAATCGTCTGAATAGGCATCTCGTCTTTCAGATATTCAAATAGTGCGGTAAGCATTTTAAAAAGATGCACCTGAATATGATGATGAAGTTCCTTTAAATCCGGATCGAGGATAATATCTATATTAAAGCCTAGTTTTTGTCTATACGAGCTCACGACCTCATCAATTGCATGGAAAATTCCCAAATCATTCAAAATTGGATTATAAAGCACAATAGCTTTGTTTCGTAATTCAATCACTAACGAAGTTAGAGAATCACGCAAACAACGTAGTTCTTCAAAGTCACCATGCCGATTTGTAAAATTCTGTAATGATATTCGCATTCCATATAATTCCTGCGCGAGTTCATCTCTAAAATAACGCCCTATACGTCCTAAGTCTTCCTGCTGGTTTCGGATTATGGATTTGTAAAAATCTTCCTGACTTCCTCCCCAGATCTGATTTAGATCCTGCCCCCCATCGTTTTCCTGTGATTGATCTATATATAAATTTTTGTCATCGTTCCCCATAGTATATTGCTTTTCGTAATATGATCAATAACCATTATCAAGCTCGAACAGTTTTTAAAATCTGATAACTCCGTTAAAGATTCCTGTATAGTTTATAGTACTGCGTATAAATACGTAGTACTATGGGATAAAGGATGGAATTTCATAAGGAAAACACTTGTTGTTAAAGTAAAAAACACCTTAATTCACCTCTAACATCCGGAACGAACAATGCCAGCAAAATAAACTTAAAGTACTATAAAACACCAAGTTAAATTAGAAACAAAATTACATATCTCGAATTTAAATTTAAAAAAAACAATTTTTACCTGTTTTTTCTAGCACCCTAATTGTAGTAGTCTTGGCACTAATAAACACTTAAAATTGATAATATGGAAAATACAACAATCGATCAACTGTTTAAGGAAAAGAGACCTACATTAAAATATTTGGCGGCGCAATTTACGAGCGACCCAGATGAAAAAGAAGATTTAGTGCAGGAAACTATGGTTAGATCATTATCTTCCATAGAAAAGTTTTTAAAACACCCAAAGCTTATGTCCTGGTTATATATTATTATGAAGAATACGTATATTAATCAGTATACACGCAATAAACGGTTAGAAAATTACCGCAACGAATACATAAGTACTGGTTATATAAATGAAATCACAACAAATCGTGGTGAAAATAACTTTGTGGCATCAGACATACAGCATGCGCTCAATAAATTACCAAAAGATTATTACAATGCTTTTGCATTATTTTTAGAAGGTTTTAAATATTATGAAATAGCGGAGCACTTGCAAATTCCGGAAGGAACGGTAAAAACACGTATCCATATGGCTCGAAAATCTTTACAGAAGCAACTAAAAACGTATGCTAAAAGTATTTATTAAAGAGCAGAAACTATTTATACCAAAGCAGACGCAATTATCGTGTCTGCTTTTTTTTTATATTTTTTTGTTTTATACTGCTCAGGCCCGCAGGTGCTGTCACCAATATTTAGTATATTAGAATAATTACTTATAAAATCCAGCTTAATAGTCGTTACGATATGAGACATAAAATAAAGTTATTATCGCTAGTCGTCAGTAGTGGTTTATTATTGATGATATCCTGCCAATCTGTTTCCAGTGACAATAGAGACCGGATACGGGTCAGCGGCGAGGGAAAGATTAGAATAATGCCTGACCAAGTTACACTTACCATTAATACAGCATTTACAAAACCGCGGATGGTAGATGCGGTACGGGAAACACAAAATACTGTTGACAGCGTCATCGCCATACTTGGAAAATATGGGAATAAAAAGGAAGACATCAAAACAAGTAGTGTTTCGGCAAACAAGGACTATCAATTTATCGGAAATACGAATAAATTTGTCGGTTATCAAGCGCAACAGACCATCGATTTTGTTTTACACGATCTATCCAAATTCACGGAATTAACGGGTAAATTACTCGAAACAAAAATCAGTGGAATTGGCTCCATTTCATTTGACCATTCAAAAGCCGATAGTATTCTTCGGGAAGCCGACCTCATCGCATATGATGATGCACTAAAATCAGCTCAAAAGTTGGCATCAAGAGCTGATGTAAAGATTGGAAAGCTGCTATTTTTATCAAATGATGGTAGTGCCCCGAATGAATCTACAGGGTATAGAACAGGAATGGCTCTGGAAACATTTAATAAAGCTTATGGCGGCGAGGGATTTAAGATAGCTCCGGAGGTACTTGAATTTAAAAGGACGATATATACCGAATTTGAAATAAAATAGCATACCCGCTGTAGAATACGATCGTTCCCGTCTAATACTGAAAATATCATGTCCCAAAGCGTGTACAACTTTTTGGGGACATGATATTTTCAGTATTTTTTTACGGCATTTTCGCTAGATTTTGAGACTCAGCTCGGTTGCAAAATTCCAACACCAAATTTGAGCGAAAGCGCCGTTTGCTTAAAGTGACCTACCCTAGCTACCAAATAAAAAAGATACTTGACCACCACCGTAATAACCTTTATTTTTGGTCAAGATTGACCAAGCCACCAAATAAAGTTGCCATTCCACCGTACAAAGTACCGGAAGATCCTTTTATGACCATATAACCCAACTCTACCTTTGCAACTTTTGAACTGTCACGTTCCAGAAATTGATTTCGATACCACGTATCAAGGCAAAGTTATATTTGAAGTACGGGACATGTCTTTTGAAATCAGTGAGCAATAATAGCATAAAAAGATCTACTTTCGAATAATTCGGAAGCAGATCTTTTATTGCAATTTCGATTAAGGAATAATGGTCAATATGGTATTTGCACTATGTGCATTAATAGCGGGATCATACATACATCCTACCGTAGTGATTCCCGAATTAAATGTGCCCGGATTGTTCGCTTTAACCTCATACTCATAGGTGGATTTTCCCTTTGACAGGCGATCCATAAAGTAATTTGTCGATGCATCTTTCAAACTAAAATAATACCCTTTTCGCCATTGGTATCCAGAAGGGCTATAGACGGGTTCTACACCGGCCGGGCGGCTATCTTTCAGATGAACATATTGAATAGGGTCATCATTGATCACTGTAATCCTAACTTTGATCCGTTCGCCCAACTTAGCTTCCTTGGATTCTACCCATTCCCCTTTCCGCTCTATCAGATATACTTTCTGAACCGAGAGCGCATTGGTACTGGATTTCACCTGGTCGAGATCAGCAAAATACTGATGGACAATACTCCCGAAAATAACTCTATCATTGTGGTTTTGTATTTGAATAGCCTTATCAGTTTGCAGTTCCGCTCGATCAAATTGCTTACTGACTTCTCCCAGAACATTGTTGCTGAGGTCAGCCTCTTCCTTATTCACCCAAACACGCACGGTGTTCCCAGTAACAAAATCCTTCGGATTGTTTGCCAATAACAACGCATATAGGGCATCTGCTGTCATCCAGGTGCTATACCAATGATTGGCCTGTTTGTTATAATAGATCCATTGAGTAATTTCATTTAGCTTGGCCGGATCATTTAGTTTGTAAGCTTCCACAAGATAAGATTGTAAACTAATTTTATTGTATTGATTCAAATTACTTTTCCAATACATTCCTTTTTGTGCATCGACAATAGCCTCTTGATCAAGTCTATTTTTGATTTCCATACTTTGTTTACCTTGTCCAAAGAGCTGGTTAACAATCCATGCTTTAGCTGCCAGTCCAGCACTTAGACCGGCACTGCTTAAGGAGGAATTAAGCATTTTATGCTGTACTAATCGAAGTGAATCTTGTGGGAAAGGATTGAATTCAGTCCAATACCTGCGTGCAAATAAATAGTCTATTCCCACATTGACACTGGCTTTGGGCGAAAATATGGCCGGATCGCGATCAAGGTATTGCGTAAGCTTTAAAGCAAGGTCTCGCATATCACTGTTGACCAAGGTTCTGTCCAAATAGAGTACCTTACCAAAGATTTCCAGCATACGGATGCTGATTTCAGTATTGGCCTGTCCTCCGTCAAACCAAGCAAACGAACCATCTTTTGACTGATTATTTTTTATCTTCTGTTCAATGGCACTGATTTCAGATTGTATATCAATGTTAAAAAACGCTGCTATTGCTTTCAACCGTTCCTTATCTCCCTGCATGTCCCGTAACCAGGGCATTTCTTCCATTTTAAATTCCTCTAAACTGCTATTCTCTTCTAATCGTCCTTTTTTTGATCCGACATCCAATTTCTTGAAATAGTCCGTCACTGCTGGATAATGTAGCTGTATGTATTGCGCCATTTTGAGACCAAACCATTTGCTGCTCAGTTGTTCATTACATTCATAGGGATAGTTTTTCAGATAGTCCAGTGCCGAAAGTATTTCCAGTATGGGATTGCTTTGTACCTGTACCCTCCCCATGAGGTTGTCCTTCGCATTTCCTTTTAATGTATATGTTTTGGACTCTCCTGCTTTTAGAATAATTTTTTCCGAATCAGCAACCAGAATTTTATTCGGTAATACCGGAATTTCAATAATTTCACCATCAGAAAACTCCTTGCCTGCTGCAACAATACGAACCTGAATTGTTGGATATTCAGCTGGGATTTTCAATGTCCATTCCGCGGTTGTGTTATTGGATGCTGCCACACTAAAGTTTTTTAACACGGAGTCAACGCGAAAAGCGGCCGAAACGACCTGATTATTCCGTGGATCAATAAGTTCTATTGTTGTATTTACCTGCATACGCTCCTTCGTCAAATTTTGAATTTGCGCCTTGATCGTAATCTGGTCATTGGTTCTAAAATAGCGTGGAATATTCGGGCGCACCATCAGCTGTTTTTGTGTTTGTGTAAAATAGGTACCTCCAGCTGATGCCAACTCCTGAGTATGCGCAAAAAGTAACAATTTCCATTTTGTCAATGCTTCGGGACTATCAAATTCAAAACTGATATTACCCGCTTCATCGGTATATAAATTGGGAAAGAAGAAAGCCGTTTCCTGAAGATTGGTACGTGCCTTAATCTGCTTTAACGGATTATCTGCGGCGGCGTCCATTTCAATAGCACCCATTCCAAATTCGGCAAGCTTCTCATTTGCTGTAATCCCCATAACTGGCGGTTCATTCAACAACGCAGAGGCAGGTAAAGGTCGAGACTGTTTTGCTACACTTGCAGCACCGCGGATGCGTATCGCGCCAACTTCGGCCCGCAGTCCCGGATCCCGCAACTCGTCGTACATACTCACGGTTGACATGTACGCTTGGTTATCTACTACTTCATATAAGGAGTCGTCCCGCTCCAGAACGCTGCCCCTATAGCCCCCGCGGTTTGATAACAAACCATAGTCATAAATCTGATCTCGTTGATTATCGGCATCAGGACCGAAGTAATAAGAGATAAACATGTTTCTTGAACTGATCTGTTGTCTAAAAGCATTGTTGATGTAGTAATAATTGGACCTTGGATAATAAGGATAACGCAACTGAAAAGAACCGAAAGCATTACTGGCAAATGCATCCAACGAGGCGTCATACATCGTTGCCAACACTTCTGTCGCTATTGGTTTATCCTCCTGTTTTACCATAAAGCTCCATTTTTCTTTTTGACCGGGCTTTATTTTATCGCGAAATGTCCTGGTTTGAATCGTTAACTCCTTATTCTGTTGAAAAACAGGAATTATAATTTGTGACAGCATCAGTTGATTATTGACAACAAAAAGTGCATTCAGCTGTAATTGACCGATGACATCTTTTTCATCCAATACAAATTGATAGTCAATACGACCATTTTTCCAATTCAGGATTTTTGTATCTAATTTTTGCGAATTTCTCTCGCGCATTAACAACAGTTTCCTTGCATTTTTCACATCAGTCTGCAGCATGATGGTGACCCGATCACCAATCTTATATCTGTCTTTATCCAACCGGTAAGTGAAAAACTCTTGCTCTTTTAATTTCTTATCTTTCGACCGGTATAAATTCGTATAGCCGACCGCCCGTACGGTATCCCCATCCCGTATACTAATGGCTTCGATCTCGTATCTTCCCCAGTTGAATTTTAATGAGTCAAGTATGATCTTACTCGTATCTTCGTCATCTAAATCATAACTGGCTATCTTAATCTTTTTCTCTTCTTTTTGGAGCGAGACCGGATCAAAATAAAGTGGAAAATACTTACTATAAAGCTCTTTTGAAAGCAGATGATATTCTGCCCTTCCAAAACTTTCCCGGTATTCCGCTGTCAAAGGAATGCTGGTATCTTCCAACTTATAAATCGTGACCTTTCCGTCGAATTTCATCGGAAAACCATTTTGATTTTGTTTTAAGATCGTAATATCGCGCCATTTCTTTTCTTCCATAAGAGCAGGAACCTGAATCTGCAGCTGCCATGGACGGGACGAATAAACATAACCGCCGGAAGCCGATTGCATCTCCCCTGTCTGATTCACCACCTCAGCCTGATATGTCAATACATAGTCTTTCAGTCCGGCAAACTGGCTATCCACCAGGGGTACCCGAATGTAAAAATTTCCTTTTTCATCAACTGTTGTTGTTGAATCGCTATAAACAATATTCTTTTCTTCCTTCACATGATAGAATGATACTTTATACTTGACTGTGGCACCGACTAGCGATACGCCAGCCAAACTCTCTGCTTTGCCAACAAATATTGCAGTATCTTTTGCTGTATAAGTCATTTTATTCGGCTCAAAAACTACTTCAAATGTCGGTCGCTTATATTCTTCGACCCGGAAATAGTGTTGATCAAGCTGTTTTGAGCCATAAAATACCAAGAGGTTATAGTTTCCATTCAATGCCTTTGACGGCAGCTGGAAACTCGCGTTGGCAGACCCAAACAGATTTGTTGTCAAGTTCATCGAGTCGATTTTCTGGCGATTGGCATCCTGCAAATAAATTTTAACACTCTGCTTTTCTAAAACCTTGCCCTGCTGTACATGATCATCGTAAAGAATTGTCTTAAAATAAACGATTTGACCCGGTCGGTAGATTGCTCTATCCAACAAGCTGAGTGCACGCATATTCCGCTTATTATTGCTTTCGGCTGATTGGCGTAGGTTGTTTTGATAATAGACTTGATTTTCGTTATCCAAAGGAATTAATGTTTTTTCCCCAGATAGCAATAATGCATGATTACGTAGGTAACCCTCATTTTCGGGCGAGTAAGTCGCCTTAAAGCTGAATTCGCCAACAGCATTGGTCTTTAATTGCGCGATCAATTTAGGAAGAGCATTGTCTACAAGCTGGTACAATGTTGCGCTTTGATTGGTATAGGGTGCTCCGGTTTTTCTATTCAATAACAACCCCGAATATATAAACTCATCGGTAGATTTTACAGCTATATTTCCGGGTATAAATACATCTGAAATGATAACCTGGGATACAGCGACATCCTTATCCTGCCCATTATCGTGAAAAAACTTATTATTCCCGACCAAAATGGTATAAGTACCCGCTTTAAGGGGATTAATTTTATAAATTGTACTGTGCGTCGTATAATCAACAAACGCTTTCAATGGAACTTGTTCCTCATAGACCAGCAACGCATCTAGGGTCGTCCGATAATTAAGGGAATCATATTTTACCGTATAGTTCTTTGAACGCCTCGGCATCAGGCTTGTATTATACACCTTGATATAAAGGCTGTCTACATTTGTGTGATAGATTTGGACCGGTACGTATTCGTCAGTCGGTGCCGTTCTCTTGTAATTTAAGGTAATGGAAGCCTTCTTAATTTCCTTCATTAAATTAACGGCATTCGAAATCCAAGGCGATTTTGGGTACTCTTGTAAGGCTTTTTCAAGATAGGTAACTGCCGTAGGCTTCTTTCCGATATCATTGAAAGCCGTCGCTATCTGATACAATAAAAAAGCGTTATAGTCACTTTTATTGCTCGCTATATTTTTCAAGTACTCGTCCACTCTTTCTTCGATATGATTCCATTTCCAATCTTTGGACATGATATAGCTACGTGCATCCAGATAATTATTTTCGGTACTGATCGTTAACAATCTCTCTTCAAGTTTATCTCTATTAGTTCTGTTGACACCCTTTAATGTATTCAAAAAATCTAGGTATTGGTAGCTTAGAAAATGGTACAGTGTAGGATTCAGACTGAGGTTCCGGATTTCGACAAACAGACCTTTCCAACGTGTTATGGGTTGGGTACTCAATCCGTTTGTATCCGAAATTGACAGACGAAAAATAGAATCTATCATCTGTATTTTACCTTTTGCATCTTTTGCCACAAATTTGTTTTGGCTTTTACTTGCATACTGGTTGATATTGGAAAATAGATAGCTAGCATAAAAATTTTGAAGGACCGCTTTTTCTACCTTTTCAGCTGTCCGGATATTGTCATCAAAATGATTCTGAATACGCAGAAAAGTAGAATCCCCGGATTGATTTACTTCCAATACTTTGCTCTCCGCCAAAAATGCCCGTATCCATTCAGCATGATCCTTGGCGCGTCTAGCTTCGGCTTTGATATCGGCTAATAAGGGTAACGTCTGCTCATAGTTTTTTATGGAAATAAGCCGTTCGACTTCGTCCCACTTTGTCAACTGCTTGTGTGAACCAAGCTCCTGTGAAAATCCCAAGACCGGGATACATATCAACAATAACCAAATATATTTTTTCATAAAATATGACGCTAAATATTTATTAAATATCCTGTTTTTTTTCGAAAGGATGCGATAAATTAGCATATTCCATAACTGTTAAAAAAAATACTTTCCTGAGGACATACATGCTGAAGCATATTCTATTTCTTTTATTTTTAAGACTGATATTGTACAATTTGATTGCTAGGTATCACTAAATGATAAATCAATATTTTTTTATATATTTAATAAATAATTCATATCCAGTTAATATCAGTTTCGTTCCTTTATAATAGAATAATTAATGCAGTTAACACTTTAATGTATCAATTATGAAAACGATCAACTATTTTTTCCAACGGATTATATTTAGAATCTTTTTAGGTCGGTTCAGTTCATTCTATTCACCACTAAGATTCCACAAAAATTAATTCATATTCAGGTCGGATGACACATCCGATAGCTATATTTCGATAAATGCATTTAACCAAAGATGCCTTTGGCAAAGATTTTATGTGGGGTGTGTCTACCGCAGCCTATCAAATCGAGGGGGCACATGATCAACATGGCAAAGGCCCTTCTATATGGGATATCTTTGTAAAGAAAAGAAACCGTATATTTCAAAATCAACATGGCGATCAGGCCTGTGATTTCTACAACCGTTACATGCAGGATCTGGCATTAATGCAAGGTATGCATATTCCTAACTATCGTTTTTCCTTATCCTGGAGCCGTATCCTACCGAATGGTATTGGGCAGCCCAATCAGTCAGGTATGGATTTCTATGATCGCCTGATCGACCTCTCACTGGAACTGGGGATTACACCTTGGGTTACTCTATATCACTGGGATCTCCCCCATGCCTTAGAAAAAAAAGGTGGTTGGGTCAACCGTGAAGTCAAAGATTGGTTTGGTGAATTTGTATCCACATGTGTTGCCCGTTATGGAGATCGTGTAAAAAATTGGATGGTGCTTAATGAGCCAACCGTATTTACGGCTGCAGGATACTTCTTTGGTGTACATGCTCCGGAAAGAAAAGGTTTGGGCAACTTTCTTGCGGCGGCTCATCATGCTGCATTAGCACAAGCCCATGGCGCTAGGATCATAAAATCCTTACAACCGGACAGTCGGGTGGGCACGACTTTTTCCTGTTCCCATGTTGAACCCTTCACAGCAAGAGAAAAAGATGTGATTGCGGCAAAAAAAGCCGATGTATTACTCAATAGATTGTTTATCGAGCCATTACTGGGTATGGGCTACCCCACACAGGAAATCAAAATTCTCAATCGAATTGAAAAATACATCAAACCGGGTGATGAGAACGATTTAAAGTTTGATATGGACTTTATCGGTATTCAAAATTATACCCGTGAGATGATTCGTTACGCCATGTTTGTTCCCTATCTTCAGGCAAAGATCGTAACAGCCAAGGAACGTAAAGTTGAAATGACCGAAATGAACTGGGAAGTATACCCCAGCTCCATTTATCAAATGCTGAAAAAATTCAGCAGCTACCCTAATATCCCCCCACTCATTGTCACCGAAAATGGTGCTGCTTTTAAGGACCAGATTGAGCATGGACAGGTACATGACCCCAAAAGATTGAACTACCTGCAGGAAGCCATACAACATGTCTATCAGGCAAAAGAAGAAGGCGTAAATGTGAAAGGCTACTTTGTCTGGACTTTTTTAGACAATTTTGAATGGGCGGAAGGATATCGGCCACGATTTGGGTTGGTATATGTAGATTTTCAAAACCAGCAACGCATTATAAAATCCTCAGGTCACTGGTATGCTAATTTTCTAAAATAATCCTTACTTCTTTTCTGACCGACGTTTCCATCTATTGAACAGTTTCAACAGCAGCGGAATCAACAGGAAGGGCAATAATAAACTGATCATACTGACGACTGTATTTCGTCCGTTATCACCAAAAAAGTAAGCCGACAGCGAACCCAACATAACTGGAACACCAATGACCAGAATTTTCACCCATGCTAATTCGGTCTCAGCCTGATGAATATCACAAGTAGGAATAGCCGCGACCACGTTAAACTCCTCGGCATTGAAATAGGCTAAAATTTGTGCTATTTCAGATGTTGTTAATTCCCGTGGTCGCAAAATCTCTCCTTTTACAACAATAAGCAATCCACGCTCGTCCTGTTGAATGCTATCAATATCCTTTGTCTTAAAGTATTTCCTATACCCCATTGGGTTAAGAGCATACCCTTTATAATCACCTCCGGGACAGAGACAAGAGAAGTTATCCGCATTCAGTGAAAAAATAATGTCCGTATGATCATCCCGAATAGTCGCTATTAGAGCTACCAGAGCATGAACACAACTTAATGCCAGAAATTGAAGGATAAACATCCAAAAAGACAGCTGTAACAACCAGGATACGAGCAGTCCCAACAGAACCAAAGCAATGGAAAACCATTTCAGATATACGATCAGATTTATTTTGCGATTCAGAAAATAGCTAGCAATCGCACAGACGACAGAAACGATACCTGATTTCCACTCCAAAAAAACAGAAAGCAAGCCTACAGTGAAAATAAGTCCATACAATACCAATATGAAATAATTCCCCTTTTTACTTAAATTTTTCCGTTCGATTTGGATACTGTTTCCCAAGTTTCAGCGCTTTTAAAATAATGATTGCTTTCTTGTTCGCTTATATAGCATTAATTGGATAAAGATATTTATATTTATCCAATTAATGAATATTAAAAGGGAAGATAAACAGTGAGAATTTGACTTATGAAGACTTTTCAATTTAAATCACATAACGTTAAAAAGGGCTTAATCTTTGGATTTAGCTATTTGATTATTGTTTTTACTATTTTCAGCCTTATCTATGGTGGCATAAATCGTATGGCTGATGCTGTCAATGACTTTGGCTCAGCGAAAGGGCTGGGCTTCTTGGTCGCCATCATTGTTATTGGTCCATTTGTTGTGATCCTTCAGATAATTAACCCCAAAATAGAAGTACATATCGATTCTCAGCATATACTGATCAAACAAAAGAGGAAACCGGATCAGGACATCCTCCTAGAAGACATTTATAGCATGAAAATAAACCATTCATTGGTTAATCAGCTTCAGCTTTTCGACCGGCAAGGACAGTTAATCATAACGATCCACCCCCAACAGGATATGCAAATCATTTACGGGATTGCTGCCGAAATAGCGCAGCAAAGATCCTTCGTCCAACAAAAAGGTAGCAAGAAGATCTTTGGTAATCCTATCGAGACCATGTCTTACACAAGGAAGCTTTAAAACTGAAACAGATTAACGTTCTCGACCTGATCCAAAATAACAACAAGATTTTAAATAGAATAAAAAATAATACGTGAAGGTATACTATCCCAATAATCAATGGACATTTTATATGATATCTCCTCTCATCATCTGGGTAGGGCTTTGCTATTTCATATTTGTCGAAAGGGATTTTTCCTTGGTTTTTATAGGCTTTGCTTTATTTTCCTTTCTCTTCTTTTGCTATTGCCTTTACGAAAGATTTGGAACCAAATTAACCATCTATGCCGATCGTGTGGAACTCCGCCAAAACTTTCAACAGTCCCAATCATTTCACTATATAGATCATGAATTTGTCGTAGGTCCGACCTATGACACCTTTACCCATCGGACGTTTTCAACAAAATATACGGGTCGGTCACGTTATTTTTTTATCTATCCGTTGGATGAAGATGGCAATCGCGTGAAAATGCTTTCTACTGCGCTTGAACTTAGTATTACCAAGGGTAGATACCGAAAAATCCAAAAAGATTTATCAGAAAGCTTGAAAAAGTTGGATCTTCTAGCACATTTGCGTTATAATAACAACAACGATACTGTTATTGTTAGAAATAGGTAATCCTCTTTTTAGCAAGAGTACAGCATCCAAGCTTACTTTAGTTCCAGCAGTTCTTTGCCAAACTTTTTCTCAATAAAAGGATTCATCGGTGGGATGCCGAATTTAGTATTGTCTAACCAAAATTTGCTTGTATAACGGCTTTTTAATTCGAGCCAAAGACCTGAAGTAACCTCTTTCTTTACGTTCTTGAATTCTTCTTTCGTCATGAATCGACGTTCCTTTGTATAAAACTCGCTCAAAAAATCAAAAGGGACAAATTCCGATTTACGGCCTCTCTTAATAGCACCGACATTCATTACCACCCTGCTGACCAACTTCCCCTGTTCAGGTTGATCGAGATTTGTCGGCGAATAATTTTCCATGGTTACCCCAGTATATTGCTGCCCTTTGATCTTAAAGAAGCTTACTTCTTTTTGGCTATTGGGTGGGATAATATCAAAATATACTTGTACATCACCACGGGCTGTTTTTTGGATATATCCTGTATTCAGATTACCCGTCCGGATGATTTTCCGCCCTTTATCCGGAACCAGAACAAATTTTGAAGGAAGATCATTCGCAACAGACTGCGCCTTCATGCGCATCACATGTGGCTTCCATTGCCAAAAATTTCCCATCACTTCTATAAAATTCTGCGTAGCGATGGAGTCCTCAAAAATCCGGTAATCCAAAACCCGATGATAGACCTTCCCATTTTTGTTTTTCAACGGAATATAATATTCTATAATTCCGTCGTAGAAATAACGTGTACGCTTATTGAAAAAAGTGGTATTTCTAAAATATCCCTTCAAAATAAGATAATCATACTGACTCTTATCTCCGATAGCGACCTCATTTATTTTAATACTACGTGGAATCAATTTGATCAGCTTCTCCTTACGCAGCTCCGAACTCAATTCCTGATAATTATTATAAGAAATATGCTGTAATATGATCTTTGAGCTTGCATTCTGCCTAAGCGAATCCAGTTCGAACTCCCCTTTCGTATTCGCTACACACAATAATGTACCATCTTCTGTATAAATATTCACTAAGGGCACAGGTTCACCACTCAGACTATCAATGATGCGAATCTGAGCAAATAGTATGTTGCAACTAAAAAAGAAGCCTAACACAAATAATATTTTTGCCATAAGTCAAATGATTACCCTAAAATATAAAATAGTCATTACAATAAATGCCAAAAATCGTTAAAATACATTCTTATACAGATCACTTCGACCAAAATCTATCGAACCCGATCTCACTTCATTTTCGAAATGTTTTTTTTTATTCCGTACAATAAATTTCTTTCTATATTTAACCATCAATCCGATACATCATATGGACAAAAGTATTTCGGTTAAGGAATTAGAGGACAGCCTATTTTTTTGGTATTATTATTTATGTTGGTTCCAAGGTTATGACATTGACAACGAATTAAATATGGATGAAGCCCTGGAAGTACTGCAAATTGATGAGCTGGCTTTTGCAAATTGGAAACAGCAATTTTTTCCGGCAAGTATCAATAACGAAATCCTGCGATCTGTACAAGGCGAACTGACGGAAGAATTATCGTTTCATATTCAATTCCGAACCCATGAAATCGTATTTTTTCTCAACGATACCTATATAGGTAATTTAGGAGGACATTTTGAGGCATGGTTTTTCACCTTGGATGAACTAAAATCTTTTGCATGCTTTCCGCTTCTCTTCATGTTATTTTTGCCTATGCTGGGTATTACAACCGAGCAGAAACAGGAGACCCACGCATTGATAATGCAACATTTGCCAGCTTTACCGGCATTGAGCGATCATGCGACATACATCGCTAATTGCATCACAAATGGATTAATAATGGCGAATGGATTTATAAAACAAGAACGCGTCGGCCAAATCAATACACAAAACCATAGTGTCAGAAATATCAACCAATATCCTACCCATACAGAGAATATTATGACAATAAATAAATTACTGGCAAAATTCGTTCAAAAAAAACGACATGAATAGGTTCAAACTATTTAATTGTACCGATGAAATTCAAAAGAGCTCACTACCTGATTTTAATGTGCATAACAGTAGCCTTAGGATTGTTATCGCGAAAAGTAGCGTTTATCCCTCTTTTTATTGGCGATAGTCTGTATGCCTTTATGATCTATTGGGTATGCAGGTTTATTTTTTTCCACCGATCGTTCAACTTTTGTTATGTAACTACCCTTGTATTTTGTTTCTTAATCGAGTTTTTACAACTGGTACAACATCCATTATTGATCAGTGCCCGCAGCCATCCGCTTCTGCGATTACTATTTGGCCAAGGTTTTCTCTGGTCTGATCTGCTCGCTTATATCGCCGGTGCTTTTTTTGCTGTTTTATTGGAGCGATCTGTTCATTCAGGTCCGAAAAAGTGAAAATTTTACCCGTCTAATTTTCTTAAATCGCATTCAGGTAGTCGTTTAATGACAGCTCTGTTTCAATCTGCAATTTCTTACGCAATCTATACCGGTGGATTTCAACTCCCCTAACGGTAATATTCTGCAGCTGTGCAATCTGTTTGGAAGTAAAATGAAGTTTCAAATAGGCACACACCTTAAGATCATTACGAGATAACCCCGGATGTCTCAGCTTCAACTTATTCAAAAAACCATCATTGAGCTCGTCAAAATGACTGGCAAACTGATTCCAGTTGGCGCTGTTCTTTTCGATGTCTTTTAGTAGATTATTGATACGTTTCAAATTGGAGGTTTCATCTTCACCTGTATCCAACTTAGCCAGTTCATCCCTTACTTTAATCAATGCACCCGAGTTTTCAAGTAGCTGCATACTCGTACTTGCCAGTTCTTTTGTTTTGGTCATGACCTCATTGGCCAGTTTCTCGTTATTCAACTTCACGATCTCCTTTTCGTTTTTTTCAATTTCCAGTTGATGGATATAGCGCAGTTGAGCCAGTTGCTTTTCATGTTTCAATTGTTGTTTATTCTGTTCAATTTTTCGCACACGAATCAATCCCAATACAGCAAGGCTAGCAAGCAGAAAATAACCGATTTTTGCCCATAGCGACTTATACCAAGGCGGCAAGACGATAAAGCTATATTCCTCCACGCTGGATTCCTGGTTAAGATTGTTCCTTACTTTTACCAAGAATGTATATTCGCCATTCTGCAAATTGGTGTATGACTTTTCCGACTGCTGGGTCCAGGAAGACCAACTCTCGTCATACCCCGAAAGTTTATAACTAAACTCGATATGTTGATGTATACCGTAACTTGGGGAGGAAAAGCTAAATCGGAAAGAATTGAAAACAGCAGGTAACTGTAGGATACCATCCCCAACAGACGCCTGTTGCCGTTTTGAAGCATTTGAAAAAAAACCGCCAAAAATAAGGCTATCGCCCTTCCCTGTTGCCACAATTCGCGACAGTATAGCGACAGGTTTTACACTTTGTTTCAAATATTTATCATAATTGATATGAAGTGCTCCTTTCTCCGCTCCTACATAGATATTATTTCGATCAAAACTATAGATATGCTCAAAGCCGGATGTATTCATGCCTTCTATTTCTGGAAAATTAATCAGATGATAAGTTCCCTGTTTTGAATCAAATTGCCCCAAACCGACCGTTTTTTTTGTGCAAAACCAGACATTCCCATCTTGGTCATCTCTGAGATAGCGTATGGTCAGATCTTTAAAGGCAGCAAATTGCTTGCTTGGCACAAATCGCTGCCTACTATAGTCATAATTGTAAAGCCCTTTTTCGGTCGCAAAGACTACCTGATTTTTTATTTTAAACACATAGTTTTGATAATCCGCTGGGAGTCCATGCTTTCGGGTGTAGAGTTGAGCTTGATATGACTTTTTGTCCTGTGAAAGCGTTATGCGATAGATCCCTCTGTAGGGATGAGAAGCCCATATTGTTCCATGTTCGTCCTGTTCCAGAAACCGAAAAGAATCCGAGGGACCATTGAGCGAGCCTCTTGAAGAGAAAATGCCATTATGAAAATGCAATAGCTCCAATCCCTGATAGGTTCCGACTAAGCTCTCTCCAATCGGATATACCATATTTAGCGGAAGCAATTTCCATGTTCCTATCCCCCGGCTTAATGGTTGGATGGAGTGCCCCCGGATCTGAAACAACCCTTTATTGTGCCCAAGTAGCAATTGACCATTGAGCTGTTCAAGACGCCAGGCTTCTCCACCGTCACTACCCTGAAGAAGGGAAAATACGGCTGGTGAACGGCTCTGATCTATCAGACCACTTTTTATCCCCGCATAATATACACCATTTGAGGACGAGAGATAAAGTGTATGATTAAAGATTAGGGAGGAATATCCGGTCACGTCATTTTCCATATTGGGTCTAAGATACCGAATTGCACTTCCATAACTTATTACAGAAATCACATTATCCGTACCGATCCATATGTTCTTTTGTCGATCTACGAAGACGGCGGTGACATTCTTATTTTGGAGACCTTCCCGGACACCGATCCGTTGTATTGTATTTCCAGCTAAGTTGCGTATGTGGCAACCTTCTTTTGCATTGCCGACAACAAAGGTTGAGTCATCGATTTTCGCTAAAGACGGTGTGTAACTACCATCGCCATCTTGTGCATTCAATCGTGTCAATTTCATGTTTAATAACGCATATGTTTCGTTATTTAAGGTTGACAACAACATGCGATCTTTGCCAAAAGGCATCAATGATGCGATTTTCACATCCTTAAAAGGCAAGTCTTTTAAATAGGGAGTCCATTTATTATCACGAAACTCCAGCAAGCCATTCTTCTTATCCTGAGCATAGAGCATCCCCGCTGATTGCCCCATATAATACCATTCCACAGCCGCCGGGTGTACTTGAATCTTTTGTCCTTTTAATTCAAATATCACATTGGTAGCCCTAAAAAAGACCGATTGCCCTACACCCACCGTATTCCAGATGTCTGCAAAGTTCCTGTATTTTTCGGGAACTAAATCCTGCAATGACCGATAGACTAAACCCGATTGCGACGAGCGTTCAAAATACCCAAAGTCACCTTGTCCCCCAACATAAATTCGATCGTCGGCATCAATCCAGACCGAGCGAATATTGGTGTGATTGGGCAGGGAAAATGTTTTCCAGTATCGTCCGTCAAAGGTCAGCAGCCCTTCGCTGTTACCAAAGTACATGATGCCATGACTATCTTGTTTGATATCCCAAGTGCGGCTCCCACCCTGGTACACGGATTTACTATAATTGTAGACCAAAGGCATGCCAAGCAAATCCTGAGCAAATAACGCATTAGAAAAAGCAGAAAATAGTATAAAAAAAAGGATGGCAAAACACTTCATAATAATTCCCTTCAATTGGCTGACGTAAACTTGACGTACCCCAAATATATTGAATTATAGCCGAAAAACCCAACATGAAGTAGTGTTGTAGTACCCTTAAAATTCATTAATCATATCTGTAAGGCTAATTTTGACTCTTGATAATTATAAACAATTCCTAAATTTCAATTCATTACACATGAAAAATAATATCAGTATTATTGCCGGTACTGTGCTGTTCTCCTGCCTAACAAATATGGTAAGTGCACAGAGCAGAACAATCAGTGGACGGATTACAAACGAGCAGGGCAATCCTGTTGTCGCCAGTATCGTTGTACAGGGAAATTCCAAAATAGGCACAAGTAGCAATGAAAACGGGGACTTTACACTCGACATTCCCTCCAACTTCAACTATGTCATTATCTCATCACTGGGATATGAAACGAAAAAAGTACCCGTAAACGGAACTACTTTAACTATTCAACTCAAACAAAAAGGAGATTTCAATCTCGATGAAGTGGTTATCGTGGGTTATGGTACCCAACGCAAGGGCGACCTAACCGCCCCCATTGGTACAGTAAATATGGAAGAAATGGTCAAACGTACCGTTTCCAATCCAATGGATGCGCTACAAGGTACAGTTGCGGGCGTGCAAATCGTAAGTTCGGGAGCACCGGGCTCATCACCCTCGGTTCGTGTCCGTGGGGTGGGTTCTTTTAATAATGAAAGTCCGCTGTATGTTGTGGATGGAATGTTCATGGACAATATTGACTTCCTGAATCCAAATGATATCGCTGACATCTCTGTTTTAAAGGACGCTTCCGGTGCCGCAATTTATGGGGTACGTGCCGCAAACGGTGTCATTTTGGTAACCACAAAAAAAGGAAGCCTAAATATGAAATCAAAAATTACATATAATGGTTTCGCTGGTTTCCAAACACCGACAAATGTCCTCAAAATGGCCAATGCACAGCAATATGCAGCCTATGCGAAAGCCATTGGTAATGAAGCCTTCGTAAAAAGTTCGGTGCAAAAATTTGGCGGGACCGAGACCAACCCAGCGATGGACACCGATTGGTTCAACGAGCTCCTGCGCTCCAAAGCCCTCATCACCAACCATAATCTCGACATCATGGGTGGATCCGATAAAATCACCTATTCCATGGGCCTTAATTACGTCAAACAGGATGGAATTATGGATGCCAGCAATATGAACCAAAAATACAATATCCGCATGCAGGCGGATGCCAAAGTAACAGACTGGTTAAAGGCGGGTTTTAGTGCGCATTTCAATAACTTCAAAACCTACTCGCCGAATAATGCTGCTTTTAGACAAGCTTATTTCGCCTCTCCACTCTATCCGGTCTATGATCCTACCCTTGAACTTGCCAAACCAGAGAAATTTGGCTCGAGTACTGCAATCGGCATGCAATCTGGTTTTTGGTACAACAATCCCATTGCAACAGCCTTTTACAATACGAACCAAACAAAGGGTTTCCAGATCCTGCCTACCATCTATCTAGAAGCTACATTGTGGAAGGATAAGATCACTTTTCGTTCGCAGCTCAGTCAACGGTATCAGTCCACACACAATATAAATTATAATCCGGTCTATTATATTGACAATGACCAGCGCAATGATCGCTCCTTTTTACGGTCAGCACAGGCACGTAATACCAATTATATTTTGGATAACCTCCTAACGTATAAAGATCAGGCTGGCAAGCATCACTGGTCCCTGCTATTAGGCCAGTCTTCACGTGAGGAACGCTGGCGCGAAACCTGGGTCCAAGCCAATGATGTACCTGCATCCGAGGAATTTTGGTATGTCGGCGTAGATGCCCAAGGCACTGGTTCAGCTACTGGTTATGGCGAAAAAGGATCTCGGAATGCAGGGATATCATACTTTACCAGAGGTACTTATGATTATGACAACAAGTATTTACTAACTGCGACATTCCGCGCGGACGGAAGTTCAAAATACCAAACGAAATGGGGTTATTTTCCATCAGTTGGTCTGGGCTGGGTGATGACACGCGAAAAGTTTATGGAAAACCAAAAGCTTTTCAATCAGTTAAAGCTTCGTGGAAGTTGGGGTAAATTGGGGAACGACGGTATCCAGCCCAATGCAGGATATGCAACAGTCTATTCTGGCAACAACTACTCTGGTATATTTGGCAGCGAGGGAGCAACAAATGGTATCCGGGTCCCCGGATACCGTGTCGGCCGTTTTTTCACTCAAGTCCGCTGGGAAGTTGTTGAAGAATGGGATGGCGGTCTGGATTTCGCTTTATTGAACAATCGTTTGACAGGCTCTGTAGATTATTACCACCGCACGACACATGACCTTGCATTTAGTCGACCTATCCCCTTTTCCTGGGATCGTGTCTATGGTAACTGGGGAAGTGTAACAAACAGTGGCTGGGAGATCGCTTTGCAATGGAAAGACAAAGTCGGTGACTTCGGATATGCACTAGGCGGAAACCTGACCACCCTAAAAAATCGGGTCAAAAACCTTGGCGGACTGGAAAATATCATGAACGGTTATCCGGAATGGTCTGCCGAATTCCCAGCACGTATCGAACTTAATCAGCCCATCAATTTCTATTATGGTTATGAAGTCGCAGGGGTCTACCAAAACCAGGCTCAGATTGATGCCGATCCCATTGCGAAAAAATACAACCAACAAAATCCAAACACACCAATTTTACCAGGATATCTTCAGTATAAAGATCAAAACAACAATGGCGAACTCGATGAGAAAGATCGCGTCAACCTGGGCAACTACCTTCCAACTATTGCCTATGGATTTAATATTGCATTTGATTACAAAAAATTTGATTTAAGTGTTGCTTTTCAAGGTGTAGCCGGCAACAAGATCCATAATCTTAATCGTGCGATGCGTCGGAAGTACAATCAGATGAACGCAGATGCCGCATTCATTGAAAACCTATGGACTGGAGAGGGAAGCAGTAATACACATCCTTCCGCAAAAGGTTCCGTTGCCCCCTGGAATCTTCAAGCCAGTTCATTTTTTGTTGAAAGTGGAGCTTACCTACGGATACAGAACATACAATTGGGCTACAACTTTGATCTGAACAAAATACCAGTTCGTGTTTTCGCAACAGCTGACCGACCTTTTATGTTCACCAAATACAATGGATTTACGCCTGAAATATCCGGAATGGGATTCGATGCCAATGTGTATCCGATCGCCTCTACATATAGTCTAGGTGTCAAAGTATCGTTCTAACTATTAACCCCTTAATTTAAACTGCATGAAAACTTTTAAATATATCCTGATTGCAAGCTGCTTAGGCCTTTCTTTTAGCCAATCGAGCTGTAGTAAATTTTTGGACAAACCCTTAGAAAACCAGCAGCGTTCTGAGGAGATCGATTACAGCAACACGGCTTTGATGTATGGGCCTGTTTCCGGTGTATATCGTTCGGCCTCAGACGATAATCTGGTACACTGGATTGACCTCTCCATTCGTTGCATGCGCGATGACGACTACCAACAGGCCGCACCAAATCCAAATGACAACCCCGAATTAATGGGGATCAAAAATTTTCAAAATGATGTCACGATTCAATCGTATTGGGGTTTAAATCAATCTTGGATCAGTTATTACAGCCTCGTTATTGCTGCAAACAATGCATTGATCGAACTGGATAATTTCGCGGCGAAAATCCCTGCATCAAATACAGCCGATATAAAACTCAATAAACAATACAAAGCCGAAGTCAGGTTTCTAAGGGCCTATGCACACCTCATGGCATCACGCCTGTTTGGAAATGTACCTATTTTAATTGACAGTGATAATATTGGTCGCCTGGCTACAATCAATAAAAGCACAGCCACCGAAGTCCGCCAATTTATCCTGGATGAAATGAATGCCTGTTCGGAGGATCTTGAAGATGCCCGTCCTAATCAGTCCAAGCACGTTGGAGCAGTAACACGATATTCCGCACTTCTTTTAAAAGCGAAAGCCGCTGCGGATTTGGCTGGAAATGACAACGGTAGTACCTATTGGAACGAGGTCCTCGATGCTACAAACAAAATTATCGCAAGTGGCAAATTTTCCTTATACCCCAACTTCTATGAACTTTTTAAAATCCCGGGAAAACTGTCCAACGAATCTATCTTTGAACTGCAATACTCCGATTTTGGATTAGGAACCGGGGATATTGTTCGTCCCGGTGTTGATTGGGGAACGTTTTTCAAGTGGCAAGGTCCTTCAGGTGATCAAAAAGGAAGTCCTATTTCTGGTGCTGGCTGGGTCCCACCTTCACAGAATATCGTTGATTTCTTGACCAATAGAGGCGAAACCGAACGGCTAAAAACCACAATCTTATACTGCGGTATCAACGGCAACCCGGCAACTACGGCAACAACACCAAGCGGCGATGTTGTCTATGGGAATCCTTTCGGTGTCAAATATTTCAACGGCAAGGCCTATCTTCCAAAATCACAGATGACGGCAGGCCGAATGGAATATGGAGCGAACAATAATGTGCGTATATTACGTTATGCGGATGTACTTTTATTGAATGCAGAGGCCAAAGTCAGAAAGGGACTGAATGGTGATGAGCCTTTTCGTCTGATCCGCGAACGTGCCAAACTAACTGCAATTACAAATGTCACTTTAAACCAGATTTTGGACGAACGCCGCGCCGAATTTGCCTGTGAATGGTGGGGCGAGCGTTTCAACGACCTGGTCCGTACAGGACGGGCAAAAGAAGTATTCGGTGCAAAATTCACCCCCGGTGTAAGTGAGTTCCTCCCTATACCACAAACTCAAATAGATGCAAATCCTAACTTTCGATAAATGATGACCGCAGGAAGACTACTCGCTTTTCTATTGCTCAACCTTCTCTTCCTTCCCTTCGGATGGGGACAGCAGGGAAAACCCGTTAAAACAACAATTACTAAGGTAGGCGGTGGCTTTACAATCATGCGCAACGGCCAGCCCTACTTCATCAAAGGAGCGGGTGGAACAAGCAATATGGAACAATTAAAAGCGTATGGAGGCAACTCCATACGCACATGGAGCCCTTACCAAGCAGATGAAATCCTGAATAAAGCACAACAGCTGGGACTTACGGTAACCCTGGGTCTCGACGTGAAAACAGAACGGCATGGTTTCGATTACAATGACCCGGTGGCTGTTGCAAAACAAAAAGAATACCTGCGTACAGTGATCCTGAAATACAAAGATCATCCGGCCCTATTGGCTTGGGGGATCGGCAATGAACTCAACCTGCATTACAGTAATCCCAAGGTCTGGGATGCTGTCAATGCCATTGCCAATATGATCCATGAATTAGATCCCAATCACCTGGTCACCACAATGCTCGCCGGTATAAATCAAAAGGAAATTGATTATGTCAAAAGCAAATGTCCGGCATTGGACCTTATTGCCGTGCAAGTATACGGCGGACTTGCCTCCGTTCCTGAACAATTGAGAAAAACAGGCTGGAACAAGCCCTATATCGTGACAGAATGGGGGCCTACCGGCCATTGGGAATGCCTCCAAACACCTTGGGGAGCATCGATTGAAGAGACCAGCCACGAGAAAGCAGCAGTTTACAAAAGCCGATACGAAGCCTCCATCGGTCAGGACAAAAACTGTCTGGGATCTTATGTCTTTCTGTGGGGACAGAAGCAGGAACGTACACCAACTTGGTATGGACTGTTTACCGAAGCTGGCGAAGAAAATGAGGTTGTCGATGTAATGCATTACCTCTGGTCGGGGAAATGGCCAGAAAATCGGGCTCCACAGCTGGACTCCTTTTTGTTGGACAACAGGCAGGCAAAAGATTTCATCTATCTTGAGTCTGGTAAAACCTATCCCATGGAAGTCTTTGTACGGGATCCCGACGGGGATAAATTAAGGATACGCTGGGAACTTCTACAGGAGAGCACTGACCTTAAAGAAGGTGGTGACCGTGAAGAACGGCCACAGGCGCTAACCGGATTTATCAAAAATAGTACGGATGACAAAGGTACATTAACTGCTCCTTCCAAAGAAGGTGCTTATCGGTTATTTGTATATGCAAATGATGGAAATAACAATGTTGCGACGGCAAATATCCCCTTTTATGTGAGATCAACTTTAAATAAGACCAGCGGCAGAGCCTATCATTTCTCACCGGTACCGGTATGGTCCGATGAATTTAATTACTCGGGCTTACCGGATAAAAGCAAATGGTCTTACGATATCGGTTCCCTCTATGACGGCTGGGGAAATAATGAATTGCAATATTATATGGAAGCTTCACGATCAAATTCCCTGGTGCAGGATGGCGTCCTGAAGATTACAGCGAAAAAGGAAAATAAAGGCGGTAAATCCTATACCTCCGCAAGGCTGACCAGTAAGAATAAGGGGGATTTTACTTACGGCAGATTTGAGGTCCGGGCAAAACTACCGCGAGGCCGTGGCACCTGGCCCGCTATCTGGCTGCTTCCTACCAATCGGAAATATGGTGACTGGCCCAATTCGGGGGAAATAGATATACTTGAACATGTTGGGCACGATCAGGATGTGGTTCATATTTCTACACACACCCAAGCGTACAATCATGGCATTAACACACAGAAAACAAGTAAAAAAAAGGTATCCGGCGTTTCCGACAGGTTTCATGAATATCGTGTCGACTGGACTCCAGCCTACATCAAGGGCTTTGTTGATGAACAGGAGATTTTCCACGTTGACAATGAAAACAAGAGTTTTAAAGAGTGGCCCTTTGACCAGAATTTCCATTGGTTAATCAATTTGGCTATCGGTGGAAACTGGGGTGGTAAAGAAGGTATAGACGACACAATATTTCCGGCAACATTTGAAGTTGATTATGTTCGTGTTTATAATTTATTGGAATAAAATTTCATTTGGCCGCTCCCCCTTTAAAACCCAAACCGCTTGTCGGATCACCTCGGCAGGCGGTTTTGGCTTTAGCAATGATTTCTTCCATGATATTTTTTTGTTCAAAAGCAGAAAAAAGTAAGAAGTATTTATACTTTTGAATGCACAAACGGCGATCAGCTTTTCTGCATCCATTTTTGAAACTAGGTCAGAAAAAAGAACCATAGCTGTTACTAAATATTAAAAGGATTCCTGAGCTAAAACACTTACTATGTACAATTTTAAAAACGACTATTCGGAAGGAGCCCATCCCCGCATTTTGGACAAACTCATTGCAACCAATCTGGTACAACAACTTGGATATGGAGAGGACGAGTACGCACAAGAGGCAAAAGCAGTTTTAAAAGAAAAATTGAGTAATCAAGCCGCAACAATCCATTTCGTATCAGGAGGCACCCAAACGAACTTGTTGGTTATCTCATTTCTCCTGCGTGTCCATGAGGCCGTAATAAGTGCAAAAACAGGACATATTGCGGCAAATGAAACTGGTGCCATCGAGGCCACGGGGCACAAAGTGATTACGACTGAAACAATAGATGGGAAATTAAGGCCCGAGGATGTCGCTGAAGTTTTAGCTGTTTATGCACTTGCTCCCCATGTGGTCAAGCCACGCATCGTCTATATTTCTAATTCAACAGAGATTGGCACAATTTACAGCAAGGACGAAATCAAAACTCTGTATAAATTTTGTCAATCCCATCAGCTGTTACTTTATATGGACGGGGCACGGTTGGGACATGCACTTACAGCAGAAAATAACGACTTAACGCTTGCAACAATCAGCCAGTATACCGATGTCTTTTATATTGGCGGCACTAAAAACGGTGCGCTTTTAGGTGAAGCCATTATCTTTAATAAACCCGAATTGGCGACCGATTTTGATTATGCGATCAAGCAAAAAGGTGCCATGTTAGCCAAAGGACGTATTCTTTCCATTCAGTTTTTAGAACTCTTTAAAGATGATCTGTATTTCGATCTGGCACGGAAAGCAAATACACTGGCAATGCGTATTGCCACGGCGGTCCGAGAAAAAGGCTATACTTTCCTAACGCAGTCCACCACAAATCAGCTGTTCCCAATTCTTCCCAAAAAAATTATTGAACGCTTGAGCGCGGATTATCAATTCTATATTTGGAAAAATATCGATGCGGATTATGCCGCCATCCGACTCATCACTTCCTGGGCAACCGATGAGGAAAAAGTCACGGCCTTTATCAAGGATTTACAGGAGGTATAAGAACATAGGACTAAAATTCGAATTGAGATACGAATTTAATATACATAAAAAAACGCGCAAGACTTATTTCTCTGCGCGTTTTTTTTGCTTTTATGAAGATTAATCTTTAGGTTCCAGGGCTCTCCACACGCCTGCAGCAACCGCAGCACCCACCAATGGTGCAACAATAAATAACCACAATTGCGATAATGCATTGCCGCCTGCAAGAATTGCCGGGCCGAATGAACGGGCAGGATTAACCGAAGTACCTGTAACCGGTATGGCTACTAAATGGATTAACAGCAAAGTAAATCCAATGGCTAAGCCCGCCATCGTACCGTTTCCTACCTTTGATGTTGTTGCCAGTATGACAAAAAGAAAGAGAAAAGTTAAAACGGCTTCAATCAGAAAGGCCGAAGCAGTACCATATTCATTTTGGTAACCTTTCCCCCATCCATTAGATCCATACGCCCATTCGCCAGCTGTAAAACCTCCTAATTGACCGCTTAAAATCTGTTGCAACACAAATGCCCCCAAAAGTGCGCCGATAAATTGTGCAATAATGTAAACGATTGCATCCTTAGCAGACATTCTTCCAGCCAATAGTACACCTACCGTCACAGCCGGATTAATGTGACAGCCTGAAATTCCGCCAATGGCATAAGCAAAGACCACGACCGATAGACCAAATGCCACTGCAATACCCAAGAGGCCTAGCCCCGAAAGTCCTCCCATGGTATTGGCACCAGCAATAGCGGCTGCGCCACAACCAAATAGTACCAAACCAAATGTTCCAATTAGTTCGGCTACAAATTTTGAAGATGTTTTAATTTCCATATGAATCTGTTTATAACTTAGTTAACTCTAATGTAATCATTTTCTATATAAAAAAAGAATAAGGAATAAATTATTGTAGAACAATATCTACATACCTAGGAAACTGCGGCAGCTTTGTATTTTTAGTTATATAGCATATTGGTTTATCGCATTATTTAGCCTGTCGCTTCTTCAACCTCCCGAATGAGCTCCTGAAGGATATCTCCGGTCGAACCTTCCCGATAGGAATGAATAGATTGCCCAACCCAAATACCGACGAAATCTGTATTTCCTTTTGCCTTTGCCGCCCTTCTTAAGGCATTGGTTAATTTATTTTGATAAGGATAAGGTAAAATATAGTCCGTTCCCTCCACAGTTTTAATGAAAGTGTTCGTAATTGCCCTAGTAAACCTTCCAGAAAAACTCCGGGTCAATACAATATCTGATTCTTTCACCTGACTTAAATGTTGTTTCTCAAAATCAAGTAACGCACTTTCCCTGGATTTAAGCAATAAACTGCCAACTTGATAACCTGCCGCCCCCAATTGCTTTGCGGCAAGCAACGTTCGGGCATTATATATCCCGCCGGCATAAATCAATGGTTTGTTAACATGATCATATACTTGCGACAACAAAGAAAGTCCGCCAATCCGCGGAATGGCGGTCGCCTGGAAACTTCCACGGTGTCCTCCAGCTTCCAGGCCCTGTACACAAATAATATCAATACCTGCTGCCTCCAGGATCTGCGCTTCAGCAACCGAGGTACAGGTACCGATAAGAATTGTATTATTTTCCTTTAATAAAGCTATGCTCCAGTCATCCAGATTGCCGAAAGTAAAACTAACGATTTTACACTCGCTTGCTATAATGGCAGCAAGCTGTTCCCGATAATCCGTCAGATGAATGTCCTCAAACTTTGGCAACTCCACCTCCAATCCATACTGATGAGCCAGTGTCGCTACAAATGAACTAACTTTATTGTAGTGAGATCTTAGATTTTCGGATACCTCGGGTATGCTATTAACAAAGATATTAACGGCAAATGGCAGTGCGGTCAACTTTTTTGTTGCTGCAATGGCAGCGATACATTTTTCGTAAGGCAAGTCTCCCAGTGCCAATGTACCTAGTGCGCCGGTTGCTGAAGCTGCCACAACCATCTCAGGCGTCGTCACCCCAAACATAGGTGCCTGTACAATCGGATATGCTGTGCCTAATAGCGCTGTAATTTGAGTAGACCAGTTCATGATGAAGCGATTTTTATGTTCAAGAGTTAAATCGGATAACTTAATGGTGATTCCAAAACTAATTTAGCGCTTTTATCGGGCATTTTATAAGAAATAGCCCCATTAATTCGATAGAATTTAAACCGGATAAAAAATTAATACCGTATATTTACATAGGAAATACAATTTTATGAAAATAGCTTTCTTCTCAACCAAACCTTACGATAAAGTCTTTTTTGAACGGGAAAACGAGACCTACGGTTTTCAATTCAGTTTTTATGAAACCCATCTTGGCCCTCATATCGTCAATGCAATTGAAAACGAAGAGGTTGTCTGTGTTTTTGTCAATGACAAATTGAATCGACAAGTCATCGAAGTCCTTGCGCAGAAAGGCATAAAGTTGATTGCCCTGCGATGTGCAGGTTTCAATAATGTCGATTTGGTGGCCGCGAAAGAATTCGGTATTCAGGTCTGTCGTGTACCAGCCTATTCTCCAGAAGCTGTTGCCGAACATACGATGGCCATGTTATTGACACTCAACCGAAAAACCCACAAAGCTTATAACCGTGTCCGTGAGCAAAACTTTTCCTTAAATGGCTTGTTGGGCTTCAATATCCATCAGAAGAAGATCGGAGTTATCGGAACAGGTAAAATTGGGAAAGCATTTATTCGGATTGCCCTGGGATTCGGTGCGGAGATCATTGCCTATGATCTGTATCCTGATCAAAATCTGATTAATGCTGGTGTTCAGTATACAAGTCTTGATCAGCTATTTAAGGACTCCGATATCATCTCATTGCATTGTCCGCTTACACCAGATAACCATTACCTCATCAATAAAGAATCACTGGCAAAAATGAAGGACGGGGTGACCATCATCAATACAAGCCGGGGCAATCTTATTCATACAAATGATGCTATTAGTGCATTGAAAGAGCATAAAATAGGATTATTGGGAATTGATGTGTATGAACAGGAAGAGAAACTATTTTTCAAAGATCTCTCCTCAACCATTATAGAAGATGACACCATCCAGTTATTAATGAGTTTTCCAAATGTTTTAGTAACGGCACATCAGGCTTTTTTCACCACGGAAGCACTCACCCAAATTTCTCAACGGACATTAAAGAGTATTGCTGACATCCTGTCCACCGGAACGACAGACAATGAAGTAACATTATAGCACTGTATCCGAAAAGATCGTTAACGTTTAAGATGAACAATACAGATAGCAATAAAGTTTTGAAAGGCTTTTTATTGGCTGTTAGTGCTGCCATACTTTGGGGTGTTTCCGGAACTTTTGGTCAATTTCTTTTTCAGCAACGAGGCGTCAATGTTGAATGGCTTATTACTATAAGAATGTTGATAACCGGCGGCTTTCTTTTAATTCTTGCGGGAATAAACAATCGCAGCGACCTATGGTCTATCTGGCGCAAGCGTAAAGATGCTATTGATCTGCTCTTATTTAGTATTGTCGGCGTGCTCGCCGTTCAATATTCATATTTTGCTGCGATCAACTATTCCAATGCTGCTACGGCAACGGTCATGCAATATACCGGCCCAGTCATGATCGCTATTTATATTGCATTGAAAGAGCGAAAATTTCCAAACGGCAAGACATGCCTGGCAATTATACTGGCCGTGTTAGGCACCTTTCTATTGGTCACTCATGGTAAAATGGGCACGCTTTCGATCTCTGGAATCGCCCTATTCTTTGGTTTGGTGTCTGCAGTAACACTTGCCTTCTATACCTTACAGCCTGTTGATCTCCTAAGTAGGTACAAGTCAACCATTGTCATCGGCTGGGGCATGCTTATCGGCGGAGTTGCATTTTGTTTTGTCAGAGCTCCCTGGGACGTAGCCGGTGTCTGGGATATGCAGACCTATGCTTATACGTCGTTTATCGTTATTTTTGGAACGCTAATTCCCTTTTATGCCTATCTCACAGCCGTGAAATTAATCGGTGGACAAAAGACCAGCCTCCTTGCCTCCGCTGAACCCCTATCTGCGGCATTGCTGGCGGTATTATGGCTTAACACCCCATTCGCCTTTACAGATTGGATGGGTACAGCATGTATCATATTGACAATTATTTTACTCGGAACGGCAAAAGATAAAAAGCAATCCCTGCAAGTCATATAAATCATGAAAGAAGCGTTACAGCGAAACCAACAGCCCATTCTGTTGACTGTTGATTCTTATATCCGCATTCTAAATTATCTCTTTTTATAGTGTAACCACCATTCATCCAGCTGCTCAATAATCGGCAACAAAGTCTTGCCCATTTCGCTCAGCTTATATTCTACACGCGGTGGTGATTCTGCATAAGTCTGGCGGCAAAGGATACCATCGCGCTCCAGTTCACGCAATTGTACGGTTAATGTGGTCTGTGCCATATCATCCATCTCCCTTCGCAATTCCCCGAACCGTTTAGGGCATTCTTTTGCAATGGCTTTGATAAGTAAAACCTTCCATTTTCCGCCAATGATCTTGAAAATGCCATTGACATCACAACAACTTCCAAAAAATTCATTTTTTTTTTCATCCATAATCACCTCATACTGACCATTAGTTCATAAAACCATACTAAGTACATCATTTATAACTACTTGACTATAAAAAATATCCAAACTACTTTTGACTATAAAATTATCAAAAACTTTGGCTATATGCGCTTTCGAATTAAAGATTTGCTTCACATTTTTATCCTATCCATTGGCATCTTTTTGTTTGTCATCGATCTATTTATTATCAATGTTTCCCTACCGACCATACAGCAGTCCCTGGATCTGAGCAATAGTGCAACCCAGTGGATCATTATCTTATATATTATCGGCTACGCCAGCCTGCTGATCAATGCGGGCAATGCCGGAGACTATTTTGGCAAAAAGAAATTATACGTCATGGGTATGGCCGGTTTTACTTTTGCTTCGGTTATATGTGGGCTGTCAAGCAATATCTACCTTCTGCTGATGGGCAGATTACTGCAAGGGATAAGTTCAGGCATGATGGTACCACAGGGTATCGCGCTGATCACGCTGCTTTTTGAAGACGCCTCTAAGCGAGCTATGGCCTTGGGGATATATGGTAGCATCGCAGGCATTGCCTCCGTGATCGGACAACTGCTCGGGGGACTACTTCCCGATCAGTCCTGGATCCATGAAAGCTGGCGCCTTATTTTCCTAATTAATATTCCAATAGGTATCCTCGCCTGTATCGCCGCTTACTGTTGTGTTCCCAGAGACCAGCCAAACCCTACATCCACGATTTCGTTTATACCGATGCTGAGCTTATTTGTACTCTTGATGGGCCTAATATCTCCTTTGGTCATGGGGCCTGAGTTGCATTGGCCGATCTGGTCGATATTATTGCTGGCAGCTGCGCTTATCTTTACGCTGTTATTCCTAAAGAAGCAGAAGGAACTATACAAAACGGGACAAAAATCGCTTTTTAACTTTGTCCTTTTCGACAACAGGGTTTTCAATCTGGGACTGATTGCGGCATTAGCCTATTACATGGTCCAGGATGCTTATTTCATTATCAACTCCAATTATCTACAGCATGACAAAAGTTACACGGCAACAATGACAGGCATCGCTTTCGTCTATCAGGGGATAGGTTACGTTGTTGCCAGCCTGATAGTCAGCCGGTTTATTCAACGTCATGGCAAAACCGTTGTACTCACCGGATTGGGAGTAATGGTTATGAGCCTGTTTCTTCATTTACTTGTCCTCAATAAAGTAAGTGTCGCAAGCGATCAGCTTCATCTGCTCTTTTTCTTTTATGGGCTTGGCTGTGGTAGCGTACTACCATCCCTGATGACGTTAGCCTTAAAAGATGTCAGCAAAGAATTGATCGGCGTAGGATCCGCGATCTATCTTACCGTACAACAACTGTCCATTTGTCTCGGCATTGCTTTTGTTGTTGGCCTGTTCCTACATGAAAATGGGAATCCATTTTTCAGGCTGAACAATATCAATACAGCTTACGGCTCTGCTACTACAGTATCCATCTTATTATTGCTATTGGTGGCCTGTTGTATTATCTGCTTACCAGCAATTGGGAAAAAGAAGGGTAACTGTATTAGCGCTCAGCAAAAGTATGACTGTGAAGTATAATAATGCCAATGAAATATTGGAGTAAAGATGAGAAGACTACATTAGTCTTCTCAAATCCCGATCTTCGACATAAGGTTGCTGATCCGCAATCAGCAAAAATTTGGTATATATATCTTCAAAATCTTCAGGGAGATAGGTTAATTCCAATGCATTAAGGCGATCCTTTAAGGCAGCCCGCCCGCTTCTGGCGGAGAGTACCAACGCAGGGAGCGTCCCTCCAATAATTTGAGGGTCAATAATTTCGTAATTCCTCCGGTCTTTTAACACACCATCCTGATGGATACCCGAAGAATGAGCAAAGGCGTTTTTACCGACAATGGCCTTATTGGCCTGAATGGGATTGGACATGGCGCTGGCCACCATAGCACTGAGCTCAACAATATATTTGGGATCAACTCCACTTTTTAATCCCAGCCTTTCTTTGATAAGGAGTGTCAATATGATTTCTTCCATAGCGGCATTTCCCGCACGTTCCCCCACGCCGTTAATCGTTCCCTCCACCTGTTCTGCGCCAGCCATTAATCCCGCTATACTATTGGCCGTTGCCATACCCAAGTCATTGTGGCAATGAACAGATAAGATGGCTTTTTCTTTATATTTCCTGTTCTTGTTGACATAAGATATCTTTTCGAAATATTCAAAAGGGGTACAAAATCCATTCGTATCCGGTAGGTTGACAACTTTTGCACCTGCTTCAACGACTGTATCTGTCATCTGTACCAAAAAATCGTCCTTCGCTCTCCCCGCATCCTCTGCAAAAAATTGCACCTCATCACATAGGCCAGACGCATAAGCGACCATATCAAATGCCTGCTGTAAAATAGCTTCCCGACTGCTATTGAATTTATGTTTGATATGGATATCGGATGAACCGATACCAAGCTGTATACGTGCGATCTTAGCTCCCCGCAGGGCTTCAGATGCGGCATCAATATCTTTCTTCTGCGCCCGGGCCAAAGCACAGATTGTTGCATTTTTCACGATTCGACATATTTCTGTCACCGCCTTAAAATCACCCGGTGAACTGATTGGAAATCCGGCTTCGATCACATCTACCCCCATAGCATCCAGCTTCTCGGCTATTTCCAGTTTACTTCTTAACGACAGTTGGCAACCTGGCCCTTGTTCACCATCACGTAGTGTGGTGTCAAAAATCTTTACTTGCTTCATCAATTATACAATTTATGTTGTCTGAAAGGATGCTTTTGTGAACCACTGATTCCTTTCGGCAGCTGCAAATTCTACCTTTAGGCTGATTTCGGGCTCATGATCATTTCATTTAGACTTGTTTCTACGACCCAAATCTAATGGAACGATAAGATTTTCTATATTTGAAAATAAAACAAATAGTATTGAATAATGCCAAAATCAGCAATATCAGTTTTTCCCTGTGCTACGACCTTCCGAGATGGAACAATTGAGTTGCGTGAGTATGGTCAATTTAACACTGAAATGCATTTCCATGAACAGGTACAGCTCCTGAGCCCAACAAATGGAACGCTGTTTGTTTATACAGAAGGAAATAGCGTATGTGTGCCAAATAATTTTTATGTATTTATTCCGGCGCAAGTCCCTCATAAACTAGTTTCCCGATCTCCCCGTATGGTACTAAAAACTATTTTTCTGGATATGGTGCATTTTAATGATAGATTGACGGTATATCCCCCACAGGAATTATTGGATCATTTTTTACGTTTCGGTGAACAGCATTGGAACCTAAATATAAATGATTCAATGACACGAACAAGCATTGAGGCATTTAAATCTATGCTTCCATTATTATTGGCCAAACCTTTTCAATTACAAATTAGCGCAGCGCAAAGTGATATAATGATGGCTATCTGTACATTTATCCTGGAGAATCTCACCAATAAATTATCCATTACTCAACTTGCCCAAAAGTTTAATATTTCCGAGCGATCGCTGTTTAGACAGTTTAAAGAAGAACTGCAGATGACCATATTCCAATTTATAAAACAACATCGGTTACTGAAAGCACTGCATCTCCTGGAAAACAAAGACCTACAGATCGCTCAGATTGTCTATGCAATTGGCTATGACAGTGTTTCCAATTTTTCAAATCTATTTAAAGAGTACTTTGGCATTTCGCCGCAACAGTATCGTGCCAAACTCTGATATCCATCGTGTTAAGACTCATTGATCTTTTGGTTCGTATTTTTTAAACAGGGCGTAGTCATAAGGAATGTGCATACTTAAAGACTTGGCGCCCCATGTATCCCCCCCCTCAGGAAGATAAAAATCATAGGCATTGTCCAGGAAATTCTCCCCATCAGGAGCTTCCTGCCAATGTTTCTTTTCCCGATTATAGAGTAATATCATGCAGCTTACACAATCTTTGTTGCCTTCTTTATTGAGGTTTTCATAGCATTGGCCAATTTTGATATTCAACTTTTGCTGAATGATCACTTCTGTCAATCGCTTATTGGTAAGGTAAATTAAAGCCAATTGTGCATCTTCATCTGTGGGAGACTTCTTTGCGGGGATAAGTTTATCAAATTGAGCTTTTTTAATCCTTGCCATCTCTGCCGATTTGAATTCGGGAGTAAGAAGATTGGTATCGATAGGCCGGAAGTCCTCCGCATCAGCTACCCTGGTGACGCCGGAGTCCAAAGGGACTTTTCGGTCTGCGGTATCAGCATCCAGTGCCGTTTCCCCCCCATTATTTTTGTCAAACACCTGTCCCAGTTCCGACAAATGATGCCCGATATGGTTAAAACCAATAACATAGCGTAAAAAAACAAAACCTAAGGCAAGTACAGCTAAACCTATTATTAAGCCTTTCTTACTCCCCGTCCCCTTGCTTTTGTCCCGTTCTACTTCCAAAAAAGAAGACGGTTCAGGTGCTCCCCCAGCTGAAGCTTCACTATTGGACACCTCGTCGTAATCAACTAAAAACAAGTCTTTGCCATCGAAAAGATCTATATCGCCTTCGTCAAACATTTGAACAATATCACGGGCCGTTTTAAATTTTACATTTGCACGGTTGGCGATCAGGTCAATGGCTCCGTCGCGATTATTCTGTTTGATCAAATCGATGATAATTTCTTTTTCGATTTCAATTTTATTAACGAGAATATTTTTTTTCATATAATTTTATGTTCTTTTCAGTTCGTTCAGCTGTCGTACCTGCTTTACGCATTTCAAAAATGAGATTAATAAATGGAAGATCAATGAAAATTTCGCCCTTTATAAAAAACATGTGTTACGCGGTCATCTTCTTCTGCCAGATTTGTCAATAAACCGGACATATCAAAGCAACGTTCGGCAATAATATGGATCACTTCACCTTCAACCTGCACTTTCCCAGCGACCATAAATAATTTCGCCCGGAGGATCTCTTTTCGGTATTTTTCAAATACCTTACTCCAGATGACGACATTTGCAAAGCCGGTATCATCTTCGATGGTCACAAATAGCACACCTTTGGAAGTCCCTGGGCGCTGTCGTACGGTAATCAATCCACATACTTTAACAGGCATATTATTTTTAATTAGCCCTAATTTTTCAGTTGGAACCACATGGAGCAGATCTAATTTGTCACGTAGGAAACTAACCGGATGTGCTTTGATAGACAGCCCGGTCCTTGCATAATCCGCTACGACATGTTGACTGGGACGCAACAAAGGTAGTTCAATCTGCCCTTCAGCAGTTGATGCTGAAGGTTTCCCTTCAAATATCCCAATGGGGCGATCACCCAAAGCTGTGATTTCCCACAGTGCCTGTCTACGGTCGATGCCAAGCGAACGGAAGGCATCTGCTTCAGCTAAGCGCTCCAGTCCCGACTGGGATATTCCAGCTTCCATCATTGCCGTGATCGACGAATACCCCTGTTTACGCCCTTCGGTCAACACCATGGCCTCTTCTTCCGAAAAACCTTTAATCTGACGAAGTCCTAAGCGCAGGGCATGCTGTTTGCCCATATCACCTTCCAAGGTGTTATCCCAAAGGGAATGGTTAATATCTATGGGGAGTATTTTCACACCATGCCGCCCGGCATCAATAACGATCTGTGCCGGCTGATAGAATCCCATCGGCTGGCTATTGAGCAGAGAAGCCGAAAAAATATCGGGATAATGGTATTTTATCCATGAAGAAACATAGACCAGCAGTGCAAAAGAGGCCGCATGGCTTTCCGGAAATCCATAGCTACCGAATCCTTCCAGCTGCCGAAAGACGCGCACGGCGAACTCTTCCGTATAACCTTTCTTCACCATACCGTCTATCATCTTTTGCCTGAAAAACGACACTTGCCCTTTTGCCTTAAAGGTTGCCATGCTACGGCGCAATTCATCTGCTTCAGCGGGGGTGAATCCGGCCGCAACAATTGCAATCTCCATAGCCTGTTCCTGAAAAAGTGGGACACCCAAGGTTTTTTCCAGAATCGCCTTAATTTCTTCTTTAGGATAGTCCACCTCCTCTTCCTCGTTACGCCGGCGCAGATAAGGATGTACCATGTCCCCCTGTATCGGTCCCGGACGTACGATGGCCACCTCAATGACAAGATCATAAAATTTCGTTGGTTTTAGTCGTGGCAACATGGACATCTGCGCCCGGCTCTCGATCTGAAATACCCCAAGCGTATCGGCATGACAGATCATATCATACACCTTCGAGTCATGTTTAGCACCAATGCCTGCCAAAGTCAGATCCAGTCCATAATGTCTTTTGGCAAGATCAAAAGCCTTTCGGATACAAGTCAGCATCCCCAATGCCAATACATCCACTTTCAGGAAACCCAGTGCCTCCAGATCATCTTTGTTCCACTCCAGGTTGGTCCGGTTATCCATGCGGGCATTGACCAGCGGACAGAGTTCATGAAGATTGCCCTGTGTAATGACAAAGCCGCCGGTATGCTGCCCCAATTGTCTTGGAAACCCAATATATTGATGGGTCAGTTCAAGCACTTTACGTAAGTGCGGATCTTCGGGATTAAATCCCTGTTCCACTAAACGTTCCAGATCAATGTCATTATCCCAATGACTGCTTACCACACCCGCCAGGCGGCCAACGGTGTCCATGGATAGCCCCATCGCTTTTCCAACATCGCGAACAGCCCCTTTAGCCCGTACCTGCGTCACCGTGGCCACAATAGCCGCACGGTTGCGCCCATATTTTTCATAGATATACTGAATCACCTCTTCACGGCGTTCATGTTCAAAATCAACATCTATATCCGGTGGTTCATCCCGGGCATCAGACATAAATCGCGCAAAGAGCAACCTAAACTCAGCGGGGTTGACCGAGGTAATACCCAGACAATAACAAATGGTAGAATTGGCAGCCGAACCGCGTCCTTGGCACAAAATACCTCTTTCCTTGGCAAAACGTACATAGTCATATACGGTCAGAAAATATGAAGCATAATTTTTCCGTTCGATAAAATCAAGTTCCATCTGGATGGTGTCAAAGATGGTCGCGGGGATCTGGTCACCAAATCTGCTCTTCGCCCCCTTCCAGGTCAAATAGGCCAGTTCTTCCTGTGCAGTACGTCCATTGGATGACAATTCATCCGGATACACATATTTTAAATCGTCCAGCGAGAAACAGCATGCTGTGGCTATTTCCATTGTCCTGGCGATGGCATCGGGGTATGGCCTAAACAGACGTTCCATCTCTGCTATAGGTTTCAGATAACGTTCGGCGTTTGGATACAATTTAAATCCGGCGGTCTGGATCGTACATTTCTCCCGGATACAGGTCAAAACATCCTGTAACTCCCGCCGCTCTGGAATATGATAATGTACATCCCCCAAGGCAACAAGGGGGATAGCAAGATTTTCGCCCAGCTGCTGCATGCGGAATAAAAGCTTTGCATCGTCACCACGATAGAGCCGTTTGACTCCTAAATACAAAGCTGTCCCCAATTGCTGCCTGTATTCTGTTGCAAATGTGGCAAATTCCGCTTCAAGCTCAAATCTGGCTGTTAATCTGTCAGGGGGGCAGATAATAAATTTGATTCCTTCTTGATACTGATACACATCGGATCTATAAAGCGAGCATTTGCCTTTTTCGGCGCGCAGATTACCTACGGTCAATAAAGACGACAGTCGTCCATAAGCTTCCTTATCCGTTGGATAAGCCAATAAACTTGGACCATCCTGCAGGTCCAGACGACAGGCCGGGATAAGAGTAATCCCATGTTTTTTAGCGGCGCTATGGGCACGAACAATCCCTGCAAAACTATTCCGGTCAGTCACCGCAATTTTGCGATATCCTAATTGTGCAGCACGTTCCATCAGCTCTTCCGGATGGGAAGCTCCTTCCAGAAAGCTAAAATTGCTGGTCACCTGTAATTCACAATATCCCCTCATTATGCAAAAAAACCATGTAAAAACCATTGATTGGGCGCACGGTCATCGTAATGCCCCGAGCGATAGAGCCAAAATCGTCGGCCTTTCTCATCCTCAACAGCATAGTAATCACGATGCTCCCCCTTATCTATCCACCATTCCCGCTCTATACGCTCGGGCCCATCTGCCTTCTTAACCGTATGGACTTCCCCCTTGTACCGAAATAACAGGGGTGGATAATCCGGAATAGGCGCTGTGACCATAATCGGTTCGGGGATACTCAGTAAGCGGGTGGGACGAGGTCTGTCAATTTGCCAGTCAACAGTAGGTACTTCCTGTGCTGAACTGGCCATTTTCATGGACCGTTCAGGCCAATAATGTGCCGAAGGCAAATAGCGTGAAATTTCACAGGCGGGATCTCTGCTTTTTAGACGGTCCAATAATTCGGTTACAACAGGATTGTCCAGTCCGATACGATGGCTCCATAACTTCTCCTGAACAGGGTCTGCTTCTTCAACTTTGGGGATTTCCAATATAAATAGTTCAATGCCCAATGCAGGTTCTATCTGTGGGATTTTCAGGGCAAATAACTGAAATAAATGCTGTTGGTATGCTGTCGCCCGATTGGTTCCGATGCTGATCTGTTCTATTTTCCCGTCCACCCGATGGCATTGTAACACCGCTTCCCGAACCCCCTTGCCTTCCCCGGTTAAACGTTTACAGATGTTGTTTAAGAGCTGCTGCAGGGCAAGTTCAATGCCATTGGCTGTACAAATGGGCTCCAGGCAGGGCAAACGTTCTTCGTAAGGAAAAATAGGTTTTATAGAAACAATAAATTCATCCTCATCCCCGATGGCCTGATCCAGGCGGAGTACTAAATGTTTTCCAAAACGTCTGCGCAGAGCTGTGCGTGGCATGCGCGCGAAACTTCCGATTGTTTTTAATCCAAGACTTTGCAAGCGTTGCAGCACAGTTGCCTCTAGCCGTAGTGCCTGTGCGGGTAAATTCAATATAGCATCAAACTGTTTATCCGTCTCTACAATGGTATTTCCATTTCCAAATCGGGCGATTGCCCAAGCCGAGCCGATCGTATCCGCAATACCTACACGTACGTCATAACCATGGTGTTTAAACCGCGAGACGATATGCTGTAAATAAGATTCTTCTCCCCCCCAAAGATGAGCACAACCACTGATATCCAAAATAATTCCTTCGGGCAGATCTATCGCCACAAGCGGTGTATACCGGATACACCAATGCGCAATGTTATAGAGCAACTTTTCGGTTAATCCCGGACGTTCATTGACCACTTTTAAGGAAGGTAAAAAAGCCTTAGCATCCGCAATGGCTAGACCTGGATACACACCTTCCTGCTCAGCCAGGACGTTACAGGCATTGGCGATCAGCTTGCCATGCGTAGAAATTGCCAATACAAAGGGGATTTCCTTGAGCTGAGGCTGTCCAACAGTCATCCAATCTGTTTTTAGATGGCGAAACCATAAAGAGGCAAATCGTTTTTTCATGCCAATCCCTGATTAGCATAAGATTGCTCCCATTCTTCCGTAAGCGATCTTGTTTTAGCAACAGGTTCAAAACCGCCCGCAGTCCATGTCATCTGCCATCGCCCCGGATTTCCATTCCGCACTTTAAGTAATTCGATATCCCAGCTTGGATGGCCAATTCCCGGTAGTCCATCTTCCAGTTGACTAGGTCGAGAACTAATTTTCCAGCGTGCAGCACAGGCTGTTGCTCCCAAAAGCTTCGGATTGTGCTGCAGAATAAACCCTGTCACACCACTTTTCTCAACAGCCAGTTGCAAACGCCGCGACTGTACAAAGTCCAATTGATGTATCTCCGCCAGTACCGCTGTGATTCCCTCACATTTCAGTGCCTCTTCCATTGCCCACAACAGGTCCTTTTCCCGACCCATACGAACAAAAATGACCTTTTCAGGATCAACACCAAAAGATTTAATGGCCGTAGGAAATAACGTATGAAAGCCGCTTATCCAAATACAAATGCCACTATTCCGCATCAGTTTACCCAATAAACCAGCTATAAAACCACAAGAAACGGCGCCTCCTACCCGATCAAAACTAACAAATTCATGAATCACTCCTCTGGGAAAAATTCCGTTGGGAAAAGCTTCCTCCAATGAGCCTAGGCCCATTGGAAGTACATCAGCTGATTTTTGCTTTATTCCTTGCCATACCAGCAAGTCTTTTTTCAATTGGCCGATTAAAGCTTGTTTTTCTTTTGTTTGCATAGCCACCTCCGTCTTAAATTTAAGCAAATTTAATACTAAAATACTTAGTATTAAAACAAAGTTGCTATATTTTTTTAGTTTTTAAATATTATAGAGCAGGATAAGCCCACATTTCATTCCCAAAGAAACATGTATTTTCATCAGAAATCACTCAGAAACTGCTGGATAACATCCTTCTTTCTGGTCGCTACCGGAATCATTTTGCCATCTGCCATTTCTAATTGACCATCCTTAAAATATTTTTTGATATAGTTTGCATTGATCAGGTAGGATTGATGACAGCGGATAAATTCGGTGTCAGGCAACATGGTTTCGAAGTGTTTAAGTACTTTAGAAACCATCATAGGTTTGTTATCCTTGATGTAAAATGTGGTATAACCTTTGTCGCCATGGCAGTATAAAATATCGTCGATATTCACAATCTGTGTATACTCAAAGGTACGTAGCGCAATTCTTTTGGGTTTATTTGGTACTTTCAAATAATTCTCGGCCATATTCAACTGCATGCTATTAAACCTGTATTCCGTATTCTTTTTATAGCATTTTTCAATTGCCTCTATAAATTGCTCAGGCACCAAAGGTTTCAATAAGTAGGCAATGGCACCAATATTCAGTGCTTCAATGGCATATTGATTAAACGCTGTAATAAAAATCGTATTGATATCCAACTTCAGCTCGGACAGAAAAGACAGGCTCGAGCCATCTTTTAATTGAATATCCGCCAAAATCAAATCGGGATTAGAGGCCAGTAACTCCCGCTCAGCCTGAGCAATGGAAGGGCTATAGCCAACGATCTGAACATAAGGAATGCTATCCAGGAGTGACTTTATATATAAGTATATATTATACTCATCTTCAAGAATATAAACTTTCATAAGATTATTTTTTTTAGTTAAAATACAAAACAAGTGGAATATAAATTTCGACTTTATAACCACGCTGATCATCGGTATAATTTGGCGTTATTTCAATCCGCGCTTTCGGATCTGCATCTGCAAACAACAGCTCCAGTCGCTCTTTTGTAATGATTTGCGACAAGGATGTCTTGTGCGGAACCTGTTCTTTATGGACCTGCATTCCCCAGCCATTGTCACAGATGCTGACATGCAATTGATTTTCATCTGCATGAAAATCAATTGTCAATTGCCCCATATAGGGCAAGTTCTTAAACGCATGTTCAATGGCGTTTTCCACAAATGGCTGTATGATCATTGGTGGAATCATGACATCATCCAGATCCAGATCACCTGTATTGATTTGAAAGTCAAATACATCCTGATAGCGCATCTGCTGTAAAAGTATGTAATTATTTAATGATTTAATTTCCTGGCCCAACGAAATGTATTCTTCTCTGTTTAATTCAAGGATATCGCGAATCTGACGGGACAATAAGAGCAGATATTGATTGGCCTTAGCTTTCTGATCGCTGCTGATCAAACCCTGTAGATTGGCAATGGCATTGTATATAAAATGTGGATTAAGTTGGTTCTGTCTGGTTTTTTGTTCCAGAATAAGCTGTCTATTCTCCGCAAGAATACGCTGGTTGATATTTTGTAGTAATCTCTGTTTGTTTCTGAAATAGATAAAAAATGCAATAGTGAATACCAGGGCCAATAGAATCACAAATATCCAGCGTTGCTGCATCAGGATCTTATGGTTGAAGGCATTAGTGGTTCGTAGCAACGTAATCGCCTGATCTTTTTTCTCCGTCTGATATTTTGTATTGATATCGTTGATTTTCTCGGCTTCAATCCGCTGCGTACTCTGTTTATAATCTTGAAATGTTGAATCCAGTGCAAAATATGCCCGTTCATAATCTCCCTTTAATGCATAAGCTAATTGCAGATTTTTATAATAAAACATCTTATTATGCTTTATCTTATGCTTTTTGATAAATCGGAGACCGGCATTAAAATAAAATATGGCCGAATCCACCTGATTATTGTTCAGGAAGTTCTTGCCCAGATTCGCATATACATAAGGATTAAGTGTATTGGAGGCTTGTAGATAGCTGAAATATGTTCGGGATGCTTCTACCGCTTTCGGATTGTTATTGATACTAAAATAATACTGTGCCTGTAAATCGTACATGCGCATGATAATGGCCGAGTCCTTTGTTGCATTGGCATAATGCCGGCAACTGTCCAAAGTACCTTTTAGTTTCTCAAAATCATGCAAGGCCATATATTGCATAAATTTCATCTCCTGATAGGCCTCAGAGACATGCGGATCCGTCTTATTGGGATGATAATGATACCAGGATTCGACATCTTTCAGTGCCTGCCGGTAGTTTGCCTGACGATATTCAGCATTGGCCAATAGATTATAGAACAGAAAAGTAAATACACTTTCATGTGCCAGGGCATACTCCTTTGCATCAATAATCTGTGCCACCATCGTTCCACTCGTCACATCATGAAAACTGAAATTGGCACGAATCCCCAGATAGTCTTTTAAAACCGCTAAATCCGGAGACAACTTTTGTCCCTCCAGATTTTTTAAGGCAATTTCAACAGAATCTATATTGTCATCCAATAAATATTCGTAGGCCAATAGAATAGAATAGTAAGGAGAATGCTCAAAATAGCCATCTTTAAGCAGTTCATTTCTCTTCTTTTTTACGACAGCGGCACTTTTGAAATCTTGTGTCGAAAGATAGGCCAACAGCACATTTTCATAACTCAATTCAAGTGAATCGTTGGGTATTACGGTATTCTTATTCGGATCACGGCTTTTATTCTGATGACAAGAAAAGAGCTGGACGAGCAGTAAAAGTGCCATAAGACAGTAAAACGCTCCAGTTCCGTAGTTCTTCATCAACATCTTTATTAATTTACTTTTGTTCTTTTCGAAAGGCTCGCATTGCTCCGCCAACAAGTAACCGAATATCGGAATATTCCCAACAAAACAATAGATCTGAATTCAAAAATATTTAACTTTCCTGATATTTAAGTATAACTCCTATATACAAACAAACATACTGGATCGAAAGATAGTAAATCAGGCGAATTAATAAGCGTATCCTCCGCATCAATATTCGTCATGAATAGCCTGCTTTCTGGATAAATAGCCTAGTTGCGGAATTTATTTCAATAATTTTCTGTAACAAAAAGACGTCAGCGCATACTCATCATCTAAACTCAAAACATATAGCCCTGATGACAAGCAGTACCGTATTAAATTTCATCACGTGGGATGTCAGCAGTGATATCTTCACCATACCGATCATCAATCACCCTGTACGTTGGTACGGATTATTCTGGCTACTGGGAATAGTTTTATCTTACAGGGTATTATGGAATCTATTAAAAAAAGAAGGCCGGCCGGTTGAGTTTCTGGATCAGTTGAGTATATATATTGTCTTGGGAACAGTGATAGGGGCACGCCTGGGTCATGTCTTATTTTATGACCCCTCGTATTATTTCAGCAACCCCTTAAAGATCTTTGCCATATGGGAAGGTGGTCTGGCCAGTCACGGCGGTGGAATTGGTATTTTGGTCGCTATTTTCTTTTTCGCCAAGAAGAAGAAACTTTCTTTCCTATGGGTAGCCGACCGAATTGCACTGGTTGTTCCTATTACTGGCGCCTGTATCCGTCTGGGGAATCTGATGAATTCTGAAATCATCGGTACTCCGACAAAGCTCCCCTGGGCTTTTGTCTTCACGGCTATTGACCCAATCCCAAGGCATCCCGCACAGCTCTACGAAGCCTTATTTTGTCTATTGTTATTCCTATTGTTAAACTACCTCCAGACAAAACCAATCCTAAACAACATCGGAAACTGCTTTGCACTCTTGCTGATCCTATTATTTTCTTTTCGGTTTATGGATGAATTCCTAAAAATCAATCAGGAAGATTTTGAGAGTTCATTGTTCATAAATATGGGACAGCTCCTTAGCATACCATTTGTTCTGATCGGATTGGCCCTATTTGTCATCAACAGTAAGCGAAAATCACCGCAGCTGTCACAAAACAAAAATTAGCCCGGAGACAAGCAGGCATGAACGGCGTTATTTTAAGATGCCGGACTGGAATGCGACTTTAACCAGTTCCGCGGTATTTTTTACGTTCATTTTTTCAATCAAACTCTGCCGGTGTCCTTCTATTGTGCGTTTGCTCAAAAAGATTTTGTCGGCAATCTCAACATTTGTGAAACCGTCAGCAATTAATTTCAGCACCTCCAGTTCACGCTCACTGATATCAAAGTCCGATAACGAACGGTTTGATAAATCCATATAATTCTCACCGGAAGTTACCTGATCCAGCAGTGCCATACTGATTTCTTCACTGACATATCTCCCCCCATTGGCCACATGATTCAGGCCAAAAAGAAGCTCGTTATAATCCACATTTTTAAGCAGATACCCCGAAAGGCCAAGTCCAAAACCTTCGATAACATAATGAATCTGGTTTAACATCGAGAGAATGACCACCTTAATGGACGGATATGTTGACTTGATGATCCGCAGCAGTTCCATACCGTCCATATGATCCATGCTGATATCCGTTAAGATAATATCCGGCAGCAACTCCGCAGTAAGAAGTTGCAGTGCTTCATCACCATTCGATGCCTCACCCACGACAACAAACCCCTCTTGAGACTCCAATAACAATTTAATACCATTACGTACGACCATGTGATCTTCAACCAACAGTATCTTAACCTTACTCATTCATTTACAGTATTTAATAAAAATATCATTTCTTTTTTATCCGAACAGTATGCCACCATGGAGTTCAGCTGCATTTTTTACCTTGGAAAGATCAGAAAACAACTTGTACCCCCGGCTCCCCCTCCTTGTTCTTTCCAAACCGGTACAAACCGAATAAAGATACAAAATTCCATCCATTCAAACGACTTCATCCACATATTCTATTGGATCTCTGATCTAAAAAAAATACTACATTTGACTTAAAATTCAAAGAAAGTATAGAAAGAACACGGAAAGGGAACAATATTTGTTTTAAACTAAACGGCATTTAATTTTTTTGACACTTTATGATCCGTTCCGACAAAGATATTTTATCTGTACTCCATTCTTCATTGGGAGCCTGTGCAATCTACGACAGCCCGGATCTCCATATATCCTATGCTAGTGCGAAGATGTTACAGCTGTGGAATTGCGATGAAAGTGCCGTTGGACAACGCCTGGAAGACTCCCTTCAACAGCAGGAATTACTTGAATGTGTCTCCAAATTAAAACAGGTATGGTCTAAGCCCAAAAGTCCGGTTGAAGAACACGCGACCTTCAAACTTAACCTCGCAGGAGAGCCCGGCATATACAATTGTAGGATGAATTATCAGCCATTGATCTCTGCCGACGGAGAAATCTATGGACTATATCACGCAATAGCACTCCTACCCGATCCTATTCCGGCGGCGCCGCAGGTAGCGGAGAAAAATAATATTGAACAGCAGCTCCTGGAAGACTTATTGACACCAAAATATAGCCTTGGCGGCAATGTCCAAGCCATAACAAGCTTAAGCAAATACCCATTACAGGACAGGGACGCTAAAAATTTAAATCTAAAGCTGAGAGACGCCCTGAAAAAGATCATCGAAAGCGAAGAACATTATCATTTCGCCTTGCAATCTGCCGAAATGGGCACCTGGAACTTAAATTGCAAGAGTTACATCGTGCATTGGGATGAGCGTACACGTGAACTATTTGGTTTTGTCCATGGTGAAACCGCTCCTTACACGGAGGTATTACGCTATATACATCCCGATGACAGGACCAAGATAGATCAAGAAGTCAAAAAATCATTAAATGACCAGAATAAAGGGGTATACGATGTGCAGTTCCGTACCATTGGGGCCGAAGATCAAAAATTGCGCTGGCTCCACTGCAAAGGAAAAATGTATTTTGATTCCAACCAGCAACCGGAATGGTTTGCCGGAACGACCCTGGATATTACACAGCAGCATGCAGAGCGCGAAAAATTAGAGGCCATTAATACCCTAATTACACAAAAAGACCAGGAGTTTAGAATGATCGTCGAAGCTGCTGGGATTGGTATCTTCTCCATCGATCTAGAATCGCGGAAAATGGAACTTAATGATCAATGTCGTGAACTCTTCGGCTTTGACGGTCAGCAGGAAATACAGGAAGTCGATTTTTTCGCACAGATCTTGCCACAGTATCGGGATAAAATAAGCCATATCTTTCAGGAGGTAGTTTCCAAACAATTGCCTTTTGACTGTCAATGTGAAATAGAAGATAAAAAAACAGGGAAAGTAAAATGGCTCCGCTCTGTTGGCGGTGGGCAATTAGCAGCAGATTCGAACCGGCTGATTGTCTATGGTGCTATATTCGATACAACAAACGACAAAGAAGAGGAACGAAAAAAGCTGGATTTCATCAGTATCGCAAGCCATGAGCTCAAAACACCGCTGACCTCTTTGATTGCATATATCCAATTACTGCTTGCGAAGGAGCAGACGCTTAGTTCAGAAAAGCGCCTACAATATCTTCACCGGTCAAACGAGCAAGCCATACGTATGCGCGGGCTCATTGATGGTTTTCTGAATGTATCTCAGCTTAATGAGGGCAAGTTATTGCTTCACAAAAATACATTTCAGATCTGTACGTTGATAAATTACATTCAAAGCATCTATTCGCTAAAATCTGTCAAGCATTTTATTCGTTATACCGGAGCGACCGATTCAAGCGTGGAAATCGTGGCTGATAGGGATAAGATCGAACAGGTTATCATCAATTTTATGGACAATGCCATTAAATACTCTCCAACCAATTCTACGATTATAATGGATATTGCTGTGGATCACGCGTATTTCAGTGTTAAGGTCAGCGATCAGGGTCGGGGTATCGGTGACAAGCACCAAAAACAAATTTTCAATAAGTTTTATCGGGTGAATGATTCAACGGATAGCTACGCTTCCGGATTCGGTATCGGACTCTTTATCTGTCGGGAAATCATCCAAAAACATCAAGGCAAAATTGGTGTGGACAGCAAACTGGCTGAAGGATCAACTTTCTGGTTTAAAATTCCTATCCATTCCCAGGCAGCCCCTGTAACAAGCATATAAAGTGCGGCTAAGCAGGATTGATGAAAGCTTGCCCCGGAGGGAAAACAGTACGCTGCGACTAACCTGGTTCTTTCGGTCAGCATATAAAACAAAGACAACAGCTGTACATTCATTTTACAGCTGTTGCCATTTATGGATTGTCAATTTTCCGAAAGATTATTTCATTTTCAGGTCCTTTCCTGCAATATCCTCCCAACGGTAATAATGGAACGTTTTATCATCGCTCATGGTCACAAATAAACCGTGTTGAAAGGTATTATTCAGACGGGAAGACACAACCTCCGACCCATCACTTTGCGTCGCCATAACAGGCACTGTCTTCAAATGGATATGTTCAAATGGGTTCGCCTTTGTTCCCTCACGGCTAAAAATCTGAAAGCGGTTTGCTCCTTGATCAGAGACCAATATATAGCCGGTACTATCTGTCAGTTTATAAATGGAAATACCTTCATGATCTTCTTTAAAACTTTCGGTTGCAAAAAGAGCCAACTGCTGATTTCCCTTCGCAGGATCAGCATAATATTGCTTCACCCCCACCTGCTCGTCCGAATAGTAGATATAGCCTAGTTCATTGTCCACAGCGATGGCTTCAATTTCTTTTTTCCCACTAAATGAGCCAAACTTACGGACTAAGGTCGCTTTCACGGCGCCTGTACCATTATCTTCCAATAAATACTGGCCTAAATACCCTTCTTTAGGTCCGTTTTTCCGACCCACAATCGCATAGATTTCACCTTTCGGCGATGTGTAAAGTGCAATACCCATCAGATCCCTGAATTCCGGTTCGGTCTCACCTACAAACATATCCAATCCTCCCCCGTCGATTGGTTTCATATCCGGCAACGAGAATATCCGTAACTTATGGGTCATACGTTCGGTCGTAACAGCAATATCTACCGGTTTTCCATCCAACATCAAACCATAAGCGATATCCACATTATTAGGACGTTTCAGATTAGAAACTACCTTATCCTTGACAATTTTACCCTGTAAATCGTACACAAACAAGGCACCATCCGCATCTTTGTCCGTAGCAACGACCAGACTTTTGCCGGGATCGGTCTTATTGATCCAGACCGCAGGATCATCGGAATCATATCGTACTGCTTCAGTAACTATGGCCGGTTTGATCGTATCCGTTGCGAAAGTACTGGACTGTGGGTTATTACAGGCGACCTGCAGGAATATTGAGGCTGCCAGACAAAAAAATAGTGTTGTTTTTAAAGTTGTCATGCTATTGCGTTAATTAAAATTTAGTACCAAAAGCACCGACATAAGTCGCGGGCTTTGGCGAGCTATACGATAAACCATTGGATAGCACCAAGCCATCGCTAAAATGAGGCTTAAAAGCAGATGTACCTGCTTTTAATGCCGGTGAATTGCCTTGTAGATGGAAATCCCAGGCTGCATCAAATACATAATTATTGACCGAAGTCTCTAAGGGGTAGGCTGTAAATTTAGGATTGTTCTCGCCAGCGGCTTTACCTCTGACATCATTGGTGCCGCCTACGATATCATTCTTTCCGACCTGAAATTGGTCCACCGTCAATTGATCATAGCCATAATACCAATTGTTGCTCAAAACCGAACGACTATCTTCCGGATTTTTGGCATCACGTTTAACGCCAAAGCGCGTATTGGCAAAAATGTTGTTATGGATCTCTGCTTTTACCGAAGCTTCTAGCCAGACGGATCCTCCTTTGGCTGTTGGTCTACGCCAACCGGTATTAAGCATGGTGTTGTTATAAACGAAGATATGCGCTTGAGGCGTGCGGTCCCCGGAATTGGACAGCTTCAGCGCATTGGTATTAACACTGTAGATCAAATTGAAAGCCACGTCTGCAAGAGAACCCGATTTAAAGTTCATCGCCTCGCCCCCAGTTACCCCATTCGAAAAGAACCGGTTATTGGCGAAGATAATCTTGCCCCCTTCAATATAAGTACAGTCTTCATAAAAATGACTGATCGTACTATTTTGAACAATCAATTTTCCTTCCACATTGGAAAACCACAAAGCAGGCAGCGCTTCCCCTGCTTTCTGTTTGTACAGCCTCATCTTCACCGAAGTCGATGCATCCGACGTAACCGCACCACCATATTCTAAATACGTATTATCCAAAATCAGTTCTTTACAGCTTGGCGCCGCCAAAATACCGCCCCAAAGTTTTCCAAATTCATTTTCTTTGGTTTTATAAGAATCCTCCACCGTAAATTTCACGGGGCTCTCAGCTGTACCCAGCACATACAGGTTGCCCAGTACAACTATCTCAGGCTTATTCGTCGGATCCATCAGCACCGTTACACCTTCTTCAATGGTCAGCGACTTTCCTTCGGGAATAATGATATCCCCCGTGATACGCTGCACGGTGCCTTTGCTCCATATGCCTGCTACCTCACCGATCGCACTACCATTGGCATCGGAGGTATCCACATCGCTATTTGCTTTCTCACAAGATGTCAACCATACCATCGTAAGGGACATGAGCAGTATTATAAAATTATTTTTCATCGCTAAATATTTTCTCCGCCATCATTCAGATGGGACGTTATTTGTTTAAAATCAATGGGATTATTTCTCGTAAAAAGTTCGCACAGGCGCTTATTTCTTAAAAGAATAACGTAAACCAAGAATATAGTTCTGACCGTATAAATCCTTCCGGATAAGCGTGTTGCCACCTTCCACTATTTTCTCGGCGATCTTATCATTTTCGGGATTTGTCCCCTTTACATAAAGTTCCATGGGCGTGTTTAACAAATTATTCGCTTTGGCAAAAACTGCCCAGCCCGCTTTGAATTTCTTTTCCACTGAAGCATCCAGCTGGATAAATTCTTTCTGCCATAAATCGGCGTTTAAAAATTCCGATACCGAATTGATCCGTGAGCCAGTATAAGATCCGGCCAACTGCCCTTCCCAACCCTTGTTTGCATCCTTATAAAGCAAAGATAGATTGGCAATATGAGCTGCCTGCCCATGAAGAGGCCGTGTCTGATTTACCAAGATCGGATCCAGATCCTCTGTGACCTCGTTAATTACCCGTGATTTTTTCGGTGTGGTGATCCGTGAATGGGTATACGTATAATTGGCTTTAACACCGAATTTTTGGATATATTTAATAAAGTCCAGCTCTACACCAAAATTGTTAGCCGTTCCAAAATTACCCGGCATATAGTACACATCCTGCCCCCGAATTTCATCGGGCTGAAAGGTATATTCGATCGGATTTTTAATCCTCTTATAGAATAGTCCGGCAAGAAATTGCGATGAAGGCTCCGGAAATAACTCATAACGTAAGTCAAAATTATCCGCTAGTGCATGTTTCAAATCTGCATTTCCGCGTTCCCAGAATTCTTCATTTAATACCCGCGACGGCACCACCTCATAGAACCCCGGACGGTTTAAAGCACGATAATATGCCCCATGAAGCTGTTGCTTACTATCCAGGTGATATTTCATGGTCAAACTAGGCAACCATTCGGTATAGGCCCGGGAACCCTCCGGCCTTTCTTCACCATCCGGAAACAACAATTTATAACCCTGATTAGTGTGCTCCATCCGTATACCACCGATCATTTGAATTTTGTCATTCTCGTAGTTGAACATCCCGTAAGCAGCGGTGGTTTTCTCGCTGGCATCGTAGGTCAACGGATTACGCACGGCACCCGTCGGATTGCTAACCGTGAGATTCAAATCCGTATAGTCCTGAAAATCCACCCCATACTGGTACTTCGCTTCACCGGCAATTGGAGACAGATTGTAATTGTTATAGAAACTGCTCCGTTGTTTGTCACGATATAAGCCACCGGTCGACAGTTCCAGTTTGTTTGCAGCCAACGGCACCTTATACGCAAGATCCCAATATCCGGCACGGTCATCGTCCGTATTCCGCTCCCAGCGATAGGTCACCGGAGACCTATTGACCAACGAAGTCCGTCTGCGTTGAAAATTCTCTTCGATACCATCCAAACTAATTGTCGTATTCTGCGGCAGTTCATTACGAGCAGATGACAGCACGCCGGACCAGCGGAAATTCAGGCGGTTATCCAAAAAATGATGATCTCCCTGTAGGTTACCATTGTAGATCTGCTGCTCGGTCTTTCTGGTCCGGGTCACATAAGTCAGTTCAGACTTGCCGATACTTGGATCATACTGTCCATTATAAATTGTATTGACCGCATCCCGCAATTGCAGATTATTCAGGTTCACATACATCTGGTAAAAACTCAGCCGATGATTGGCATTGAATCGGTAGTCTATCTTGTTGTGTACACCCAGACGCTGCTGCTGCTCATCATATTGCCGATCACTCTTTTCGGTGATGATCGCATTCGGATTGGTGTTATTGACCGAAGATTTGTAAAAAATAGAATGACTGCCACGGTAAAGATTTTGATAGCTCAGTCCCAATATTACCCCCAACTTATCATTTAGGTAACGGTTTCCAACTGTCAAATTACCAATAAGATCTGGTGTCGGTCTCTTATACCTATAGTCCAATGTGCCCTTATCAAAATCAGCGGCGGTGGCATTGTAATTTTTTCCATGCAGTTCATAGGGCGACTTTGACGGCACAGCACTACTGGAGAAGCTGCCAAAATCGCGATTAAAATACCGCTGACTGTAACCTGAGGCCAGATTGGCCTGAAAAAACAGTTTACGTGGTGCGGATTTCATCACCATATTCACGACACCACCGATGGCATCTGCCTCCATATTTGGTGTCAGCGATTTGTAGACTTCCAACCGTTCCAACATATCGGAAGGAAATAGATCCAAAGGTACGTAGCGGTATTTATTGTCCGGACTGGGTACTTTCACGCCATTAACCAAGGTCGTGTTATAGCGTTTGTCCATTCCCCTTAGAATCGCATACTGTCCCTCGCCATTTGAATTGCGTTCGATTGAGACGCCCGAAACACGTTGCACAACGTTTGCCACCGTAATATCCGGTGAGATCTCAATTGCTCTGGCCGATACCACATTCATGATCTGTGAAGCATTTTTTTCCAGTCGGCGGGCGCTTGGGTCGTCATCACCACCGTTGCGCTGTCCCTTGATCGTCACCTCCATTAAGGTCTGCTCACTCGAGGTAAGCTGAAACGTGAAGTAAGGGGTATTTTCTTTTTTTATCTCAATTTCTTGGACCAGTTCGGCATAAGCCATATGTCTGATATGTACTTTATCAATACCTGCAGATAGTCCTTTGAATTCAAATGAACCATCCAGTTGTGTCTTGGTTGACAGACCACTTTGTTCGAGGAACACCGTAGCACCGACAATGGCTTCTCCTGTTTGTCCATCCAGAACTTTCCCCTTGATCTTGGTCGCATAAGCGGCGCTGATCGAAATACTGGAGGCAAGCAATACCGTTAAAACATTTTTCATTTTAATAGATTATTATGAATCTTTGATTGTTGCCACAAATATGAAAGCCTGCAACAGATTCACAAAATCTTTGGCGTTACAAGAAAGAAACACGCCAAAACCTAGGCTAGACGAGAGGGAAACAACAGACAACAAACAGCTGGAATAAAGACACTTACTAAAAAAATAAACGCCATTAAAGTTCAGTTACCCTTATGTTAAGAAATTATGAAATACGGAACAGATACCCAGCGAGATCCTCGCTCTGTTCTAATTTTAGTTTTTTCCTTAAGCGGTGTCTGGCCACCCGAAGGCTATCCTGGGAGATCCCCAGAAGGATTGCGATATCGGTATTGTTAAGATTGATTTTCAGCAATGCGATCAGGCGCATATCGGCGGCCGTCAGATCGGGAAACAGCTTGATCAATTTTTCAAAGAAACTATGATGCACACGCTCAAATGTGCCCATAAATTCTTTCCAATGAATGCCCTGCGTAATGTGCTCACTGATTTGTTGAACCATACGTTGCATAGGTTTTTTCTGATCTCTTCGATCATCTTTGACCAGTGCTTTTAACTCGTCCCGCAGCTCCTCCAGAAATTGATTGCTACGGATGAGGTTAAGTGTATGTGATGTCAGTTCTTTTTCTTTCAGGGTCAGCTCCTGTTTAAGTTGCTTATCTTCCAACAGTTGGTTTTTGAGCGCTATTTCAGCTAATTCGCGCTCCGCTTCCTGCTTTCGTGATTCGGCAATCTGAGTTTTGATCTTTATTTTTTGCCGGCTATAGAGTACGTAGGAAAGTATGCTTAATAGGATCAATACGAGTATCGTACCCAATAGCAAGATGGAATTCATCCGTTTGTTGGTCTGCAATTCCTCTATTTCCTCCGCCTTTTGGTTCATATCATACAGGGCCTGAAAAAAAGCCGTATGACGGGCCCCGTCCACACTGTAAAGTTCCAGCACCAGTTTTCGGCTCCGTTCTGCGTAGAAATAAGCACTATCCATCTGCCCACTTAAAGCGTATGTTTTACTGAGGTCTTTTGTCGTTGAGGCCATCTGATAGACGTCGCCAAGGTTTTCAGCTAAACGAAAAGCAAGTTGGGTCAATTGAATACTTTCAGGATATTTATTAGTTTTTCGAAAGATATCCCCCATGTTATTGATGACCACAATCTTGCCATAATTGTCCTTGGTTTGCTGATACAAATTTCTCGCTTTTTCAAAATGCGCATAGGCACTGTCATATTTACCCAGATCCTCATAGATGCTGCCCAGATTTTCATGAATCGTGGCCTCACCGTTGCGGTTCGTCTGTTCACGATAGATCGCCAAAGCCTGCTTTTGATAGACAAAAGCCGAATCGTAATGGCCCTCCTTTTCAAAAAGATGCCCGATATTCCCTAAGACTGAAGCTTCACCATTTCGGTCATTTTCACCTTTGAATGCGTGCAAGGCTTTGTTAAAATATTCTTTCGCGACATGATGCTGTTTATTGAAAATATTGAGTTCGCCAATATCTGTCCAGTTGGATGCCAATGATTGTTTTGCATTGATCTGCGTGTAGATACGGTCCGCCTGGAAATAATAATCCTGTGCCTGAGCGTAATGCCCCTGATTGACACACAACCAGCCGATCGCCTGTAAACAATTTCCCTGAAGCATTAAATCACGGTCATTAACGGCTTTTGCATATTGTTTTTTCACTAACGTTATCGCTGAATCTGGATAATTTTGACTCAATATCCGGATTTCCTTAAATGAATCTACTTGCGCCGTAGCCAATTGGGACAAAAGCAGTTGCCCCAGAAAGACAACAGAAAATATAATGTTATTAGAGATCCTCATTTTTGCAGTAAATAATTGCCCAGCAAATTTAAGTGGAAACATGTTAAGAAAATATTAAATCCGATTAAACTTAATATGGCGCAAAGGACAAGCTACATCGCGACCTCAGGATAAGACAAAGCATACTTTTTCTTTGGTATTCTTCTGCTTATTCTTTACCTATTCTTTGTTGTTTCTTTGCCTATTCTTTACCGTTTCTTTACCTATTCTTTACCGTTTTTAGGCCTTTTCTTCGTACCTCCTTCGGGCCTTCTAGGGACTTGGTTTGCTGTTTCTTTGCTTATTCTTTGGTATAATACCAAAGAATAAGCAAAGAAACAGCCTTCAATGGTTCATGTTGGACATACCTTGCTAGCAACGAAGACTCTACCATAAACGAAAAAGGGTCTAATAAAAGTAGGGACGAACTGGTTGAGATGGAACTTTGCCCTGGCTCCAATCAGGAGGCCACCGTGAAAACAGAAAAAATAAGGGGTGTCCGATCTTAGCATCGAACACCTCTTGGCACCTATTGATTTATTACACATTAAAGCTGGCGCAACAGAACCTCTTGCTTAATTGCAGTTAAAATACAGCTAACCTAGCAGCTAGCTTAAGCGATCGATCGCAACAAAGTCGCGCTATGGATCAATTTCCGGATTTAAGCTCAATCAAAGGTGTTATCCGTTCTAAAATATCAAAAGCGACTTCGGCCATCTTATTTCCTTTATTGTCCAACAGCGGATTTACTTCGACGATCTCCAAACAGGTCACTTTTTTCGAACGGATGATTTCTTCCAATATCAGAACAATCTCCTTTGGCATAAAGCCTTTGGGAACGGGCGTTCCGGTGCCGTCTGAAATCAATTCACTATCCATGCTATCCACATCGAAGGAAATATAAATCATATCACAATCCTGCAAACCGAGCAATGCTTCGGCTACACAGTCCCCAATGCCCCGTTGGCGAATTTCTTCGACCCGATAATTTTTTATGCCCAAACGCTCAATCAGCAGATCCTCGGGCTCTTCCGTATCCCGAACGCCAAAATAGATTAAATTCGCAGGCTGTATCTTCTCGGCCGGACCAGCAATACGTTTCAGCTTATTCCAGAATTCCTGCGTTGATTGATCAATTTCATTAATTTTACAAGACAGATTATCTTCATTCAACATGGCGGCCAAAGGCATCCCATGCATATTGCCTGAAGGCGTTGTATAAGGTGAATGAATATCCGCGTGGGCATCAACCCAAATCACCCCCAATTTCTTATCCGGATAGGCCGATTTGATTCCGCTGATTGTGCCCATTGCCGAAGAATGATCACCCGAAAATACCAGCGGAAAATTACCCGCTGAAAGACTATCCTCAACGGTTGAGGCCACTTGCTTACATTGTTCGTAAATCTGCTGAATATGCTTACCGAAAGGATGGTTATCATTTTGATAAATGGAGCTATTCCGTGTAGGCACATCCACAAAAGGATAATTGATAAAGTACTGACTTCCTTTGTTGATTGCCGCAATCTCAATGGCATCAATCCCTAAATCAGAACCTCTGGTACCCGCACCGATATCAGACCTGTTTTTGATCAATTCAATCATTTTCTTCATCGTGTGGTCACATTAGTCAACGATCGCTCGATTATCTCCAGACAGCTATTGATCTGGCTTTCGGTTATGACCAGAGGCGGAGCCAAACGAATTTTGTTACCGTGGGTAGGTTTTGCCAGAAGACCATTCTCCTTAAACTCCAGACAAATATTCCAGGCCAGATCACTTTCTTCACTGGCATTGATCACAATGGCGGTCAATAGTCCTTTACCCCTAACCTCGGTAATGATATCCAATTTAGCGGCAATCTTCCGTAATCCTTCCAGAAATAGATCGCCCATCTGCCGTGCATTCCTAATCAGGTCTTCATCCAGCACAACCTGCAATGCCTCCATAGCCACTGCGCAAGCCAAAGGATTACCCCCATAGGTAGAGCCATGCTCACCGGGTTTGATGCATAACATAATCGCATCGTCTGCCAACACCGCAGACACTGGCAATACACCTCCGGATAGGGCCTTCCCCAAGATCAATACATCCGGCTTACTTGCACTGTCTACATCGTCGATGGCATAAGATGCCAACATGCTTCCGGTTCGCGCGATACCCGTCTGAATTTCATCTGCAATAAAAAGTACATTATAATGCGTACACAACTGGCGCACACGTTTTAGATAATCCGCATCCGGAACCACAATACCCGCCTCGCCCTGAATGGGTTCCACAATAAATCCGGCAATATTTTTATCCCGTTTGAACAATACTTCCAATGCTTCGATATCATTGTAAGGTACCAATGCAATCCCTTCCACAAATGGACCAAAATCACTGGTCGCGGCCGTATCGTTTGAAGCAGATATCACCGAAATGGTACGTCCATGAAAATTATCTTTGGCAAAAACTATTTTAGCTTGGTTCTGTGCAACACCCTTCACTTGATACGCCCACTTACGACAGAGCTTCATCGCCGTTTCAACAGCCTCTACACCAGAATTCATGACCAAAGCTTTATCGAATCCGAACAACTTGCAGATCATTTCTTCAAAATCGCCTAATTTATTGTTATAGAAAGCACGTGAGGTCAAGGTTAGCTTTTGGGCTTGGTCCGTCAAGGCAGCAATAATCCGTGGATGGCAATGTCCTTGATTGACCGCTGAATAGGCGGATAAAAAATCAAAATAAGATTTACCGTCAACATCCCAAACCATAACACCTGCTGCTCGTTCCAGTACAACCGGTAAAGGATGATAGTTATGTGCTCCATATTTATCTTCCTTGGCCACGAATGCCGCACTATTTCCTTGTTTAGATACCATACTCATAATTTGGATTTTATTTTCAAATAATAACAAATATACAATTTTTACTATTTTTAATATAAAACAATGTAATTTAACACTAAATTAGCATTAAAATATTAAAATTAACTTAAACCTACATGACAATGAACGGCATAGATGAATTTGACCTTCAGATTTTAAAACACCTGGATGCAGATGGCCGAATGGCGTATTCCGCAATTGCTACTGCATTGGGTGTATCCAATACCATGATCCATCAACGGATCAATCGCTTAGTGGAACAAGGCATATTGACCGGCATAAAACCTGTATTGAATGAAAAAAGATTAGGTTATGACTGGGGAGCGTTTACGGGCTTGAGCCTGGAAAAAGATCATGATTCAGGCCGTATTATAGCGGAATTGAAAAAAATCCCCGAGGTAACGGAATGTTATTACATCACGGGAAATTATACCTTATATGTTAAAATTATAGCCAAAAACCATGAGCATATGCGCCAATTGCTGTATGAAAAAATTGACAACATCCCCGGCATAGCAAAAACAGACTCGCTCATCGAATTGGGTTGCGCTTTTAAACGTAATATTATTCTTTAAAAATTAAACAGATTACGTAACTTGTCTTGAATCTATGGCAACAACGATGGGTTCAGGACCTTACTGTTACTTACCGATATTTGCCAGCTCTTCTTCTGTCCAATAAATCAATTCCCGCAATACATACACGTTTTCATAACTTCCTAATCCATCTATATAATCCCACAAATTGCCCTCAACTTTAACCGGTCTACCATGATGCAGTATATCGTATCCATTATCCAACCAATTTTGTATCTGCTCTTTATCCATCTTTATATAATCTTATTGTTCATATTTAAACTAAACGGTCACCTCAAATATAAGGCATTTTTATGAGTGAAATAAACCTGATCAACAAGAAAATAAAAATTCGGTTATTATATAAAATATCGCCTCTTTTGCTAAGTTTTTCGGCGTAAAATAACTGATTTAAGATTAAATAAGGTATATTCGTATGAAACCAAATTGCATAATTATGGCAGATTTTTTCTATGTTGGCTATGAAGGTGAAGACGAATTACTCGAACTCGTAGCGGTATCAACCATCCAATCCCTCCTCTATTTTCAAGACGCCGATCAAGAAGATTTTACAACAATAAAAACATCCATTGATCAAAACTTTATTGTTGAGGAAGATCTGATCACTGTGGCCGACACCCTACGACTGGATCAATCCATAGTACGCTTCACTCCCGGGAAACCAAACTATAAAGATTAAGTTTCCGGTATAAATCTAGGCTTAGTAACAGTAACAATATCACGATAATGAACAGGATTACCTGTGCATCATTTGGTATGGAACAAAAAAAACAAACAATATGAGAGCAGTCTTAATTGGCGGATCTGGCGCAACCGGAAGAATACTTGTACAAGATTTATTGAAGTCAGCGGAATTCACCGAAGTTATCGTCCTCATACGTCGCAAGACATTTGATGAACAGCCCAAATTACAGCAGATTATTGTGGATTTTAATAAGCTACAGGAATTTGAACAGCATATTCGGGGCGATGTCGCTATCACCTGTCTCGGCACCACAGCCAAAGACGCGGGCAGCAAAGACGCCCAGTGGAGCGTGGATCATGACCTCAACCTGCAATTTGCGGCGCTGGCCAAGAAAAATGAAATCCCCTGTTTTGTATTGCTGTCGGCAGTCAATGCTGACGCAGGATCTAAAATTTTCTATAACCGGATGAAAGGGAGCTTAGAACAACATGTTAAGGCACTTGATTTTGGCAAGCTTATTATTGTACAACCCGGCGGTTTAATCCGTCCAAACACAGACCGCGTAGGGGAAAAGATTGGCATAAGTGCATTAAAGGCCTTTAATCGTATTGGCCTTTTCAAGACCTACGAAGCGCTTCCTGTGGCAAGCGTAGCCTCGGCGATGCTGCAGGCTATTCGCAACTGTAGAAAATCCGTCAACATCATCTCCGTAAAAGACATCAAACAATTAGCACAAACGGCAGATCAGCAGTAACTGCCATCCCCCAGGGGCCGTTTAAAGAGCATTCATAATAATGAATTAACAATTAGCTAATGCTACCTTGTTAATTTGCGGTCATTTTATTATTATTTATTACGCTAATGAAAAAACACTTTTTATTCCTCCTTCTCTTTGCATTTATTCAGGTATTCCCGGCTTTCAGCCAAGAAGCGAAATATATCTTTTACCTGATCGGAGATGGAATGGGCCTCAATCAAGTCAACCTGACTGAAATACACCGTGCCGAAATCCAGCAAAAAAACAGCCCCGAAGCGCTTGTATTTACACAGTTTCCTCATGTTGGTTTTGCTTCGACACATTCACAATCCAATGGCGTTACCGATTCCGGAGCCGGCGGCACCGCACTTGCTGTAGGTAAAAAGACAAAGAATGGTGTGATCGGGATGGATAGCACAGGAACAGTACCCTATAAAAGTATCGCTTATGCAGCCAAAGAAAAGGGAAAAAAAGTCGGTATTATCACAAGTGTAAGCATTGACCATGCCACACCAGCATCGTTTTATGCCCATCAGCCTGACCGTGATATGTACTACGAAATCGGAAAAGAAATTATCAGCTCCAATTTTGACTTCTTCGGTGGATCCAACTTCCTAAAACCTGAAACAAGCTTTGACAAAAAGACGGTACCCTCCCTTTTTCCATTATTAGAAAAAGCAGGATATCAGGTTTTAAAGGGAAAAGATGCCTATACGCAATACCCGCGCAAATCTGATAAAATTATCCTTATGAACACCGAGGGAACGGCGACTGATGCATTAAAATATGCCATTGATCAAAAGCCCGCTGACCTAAAGCTTGCCGATATTACTGCCGCAGCTATCCAATCGCTGGAACTGAATAACAAAAATGGGTTCTTTTTAATGATCGAAGGCGGAAAAATAGACTGGGCCTGCCATGCAAATGATGCTGCTACGACCGTCCGGGAGGTGCTGGACTTTAATTCCGCTGCGGAACTGGTCTTTGAATTCTATAAACAACATCCCAATGAAACGCTTATTGTCGTTACAGCAGACCATGAAACAGGCGGATTGGGTATCGGCAACGGCAGCTCGACATTAAAAACTAACTTGCTGGCAAACCAAAAATTATCGCATGCCGAACTGTCAAAAGAAATCGGCAATCTGCGCAAAAGTAAAGCGAATGCTTCCTGGGATGATCTGAAAAACTTACTTTCGGCACAAACAGGGCTGTATAATCAGGTAAAGGTAAATACAGATGACGACAGAATGCTGAAAGAGGCCTTTCAGCGAAGCTTCGTCGACCATCAGCATGAGACAGCAAAAAGCCTGTATGCAAGTGATGACAAAATCGCCGCTTTAAGCATCGCCATATTGAACCGCATGAGCTCAATCGCCTGGGCTTCCAACAATCATTCAGCAGCCTATGCTCCCGTTTATGCCATTGGTGTGGGCGCTGAACTGTTCAATCAGAAAATGGATAATACCGATATACCGAAGAAAATAGCCATAGCGGCCAAGTTAAGTCTGGATTAAAAACAAAAAGTCCTCAGGAATAATTCCTGAGGACTTTTTGAGCCTCTTATCGGGATCGAACCAATGACCTACTGATTACAAGTCAGTTGCTCTACCAGCTGAGCTAAAGAGGCCTTTTAAATGAAGTTTAATGAGTAGTACTCGAAGAGCCTCTTATCGGGATCGAACCAATGACCTACTGATTACAAGTCAGTTGCTCTACCAGCTGAGCTAAAGAGGCTTTTTAAAGAAGTTTAATGAGTAGTACTCGAAGAGCCTCTTATCGGGATCGAACCAATGACCTACTGATTACAAGTCAGTTGCTCTACCAGCTGAGCTAAAGAGGCGTTCACTTCTTTTCAATCTTTAAACGACCGTCCGTTTTAAGATGCTGCAAATATCGAAAGCCTAAATCAAAAATGCAAGTCCACTGCTATAATTTTTGTCCTTGACATGGACAAATAATTCAAAATCAACAGCATTATTTTTACAACATGAAGATTTGTCATGATTCAATAAATATTAATGCCATTTTTTCCGAAACAACCCATAAAACCCGAATGGCATTTCAATTGTTATAAATGAATCACAGCAACAAAACTTTAATTAAGCGATACAGTATGAACTTTAACAATTACACAATCAAAGCCCAAGAGGCTATACAGAAAGCTTCGGAGATTGCCGCTGGAAATCAGCAACAGGCCATCGAGACTGCGCATATACTAAAAGCATTACTGACGGTGGACGAAAATGTTGTCAGCCACCTCTTAAAGAAATTGAACGTCAATGTCACTTACCTTGGCACCGAGCTTGACAAACAAATCGAAAGTTTCCCAAAGGTAAGCGGAAGCAATATCTATCTGAGCAGTGATGCCAACAATGCGCTACAAAAAGCGCAGGGATACCTGAAAGAATTCAACGATGAATTTGTCTCTGTTGAGCATTTGCTATTGGGCATATTGGCCACCTCGGACAAAACATCCACCCTATTGAAATCCCAGGGGGTGACCGAAAAAGATTTAAAGACAGCCATTAAAGGGCTACGTGGCAACAGCCGCGTGACCGATCAAAATGCGGAAGCTACCTATAATGCATTGGGTAAATACGCCCGTAATCTAAACGAATATGCTGAATCCGGTAAGCTTGACCCGGTCATCGGCCGGGATGAGGAAATCAGACGTGTGATGCAGATTCTTTCACGGCGTACCAAAAACAACCCCATACTCGTTGGCGAACCCGGAGTCGGTAAAACAGCTATCGCTGAAGGAATTGCCTACCGGATTATCAAAGGCGACGCACCGGAAAACCTCAAATCCAAAATTGTCTTTTCTTTGGATATGGGCGCCCTTGTGGCCGGAGCCAAATACAAAGGTGAATTTGAGGAACGTCTAAAAGCCGTTGTCAAGGAAGTTACCGATTCCAATGGGGAGATCATTCTATTCATAGATGAAATCCATACCTTGGTGGGTGCCGGTGGTGGTGAAGGTGCAATGGATGCTGCAAACATTTTGAAACCGGCCTTGGCCAGAGGTGAGCTACGTGCTATTGGAGCCACTACACTCAATGAATATCAGAAATACTTTGAAAAGGATAAAGCTTTGGAACGCAGATTCCAAAAAGTCATGGTGGAAGAACCGGATACCCAGGATGCCATATCCATTCTTCGAGGATTAAAAGAGCGTTATGAAACACACCATAAGGTGCGTATCCTTGATGAATCCATTATTGCTGCAGTGGAACTTTCGCAACGCTATATTTCAGACCGCTTTTTACCGGACAAAGCAATTGATCTGATTGACGAAGCAGCTTCTAAATTGCGTCTGGAGATGGATTCTGTACCCGAAGCGGTCGATGAGCTGGAACGTCGTATCATGCAGCTGGAGATTGAACGCGAAGCATTGAAACGTGAAAATGACGACAAGAAAGTTCAGGAACTTTCAGAAAGCATTGCCAACCTATCTGCTGAACGCGATACGCTACGGGCTTCTTGGCAAGAGGAGAAAAGCTTGGTCGATAATGTAAACCAGGAAATTGAAAACATCGAAAACTATAAGCTTGAAGCTGAACAGGCTGAACGTTCCGGTGATTACGGCAAAGTTGCTGAACTGCGTTACGGACGAATCAAAGAAGCACAGGAAAAAGTAGAGAAACTGAAAGCTGAACTGGCTGAGAAACAGGAAAGTAAACGCATGCTCAAGGAAGAGGTGACATCGGAAGATATTGCTGATGTTGTTGCCAAATGGACAGGCATCCCAGTCAGCAAAATGATTCAGTCTGAACGTGAAAAACTCCTGAATCTGGAAGAAGAGCTCCACAAACGGGTAGCGGGGCAAAACGAAGCCATCGAAGCCATTTCAGATGCGATACGTCGCTCAAGAGCTGGACTGAACGATGCGAAGCGTCCGATAGGTTCTTTCATTTTCCTAGGTACAACAGGGGTCGGAAAAACCGAACTTGCTAAGGCGCTGGCCGAATTTCTCTTCGATGACGAACAGTCCATGGTGCGTATCGACATGTCCGAATATCAGGAACGACATGCCGTATCCCGTTTGATCGGTGCGCCTCCGGGATATGTAGGTTATGATGAAGGCGGTCAGCTCACAGAGGCTGTACGGAGACACCCTTACTCAGTCGTATTGCTGGATGAGATCGAAAAAGCACATCCAGATGTATTTAATATCTTATTGCAGGTACTGGATGATGGTCATCTGACGGACAACAAAGGCCGGACGGTCAACTTTAAAAACACGATCATTATCATGACCTCCAATACGGGTTCACACATTATCCAGGATAATTTTAGTCATTTGAATGATGACAATAAAGAGGAAATCATTGCAAAAACACGTACCGAGGTATTTGACCTGCTTAAACAGTCGATCCGTCCGGAGTTTCTGAACCGTATTGACGAGGTAATCATGTTCACTCCATTGAACAGAGATGAAATCGCTGATATTGTGAGACTTCAATTTGCGCATGTCCAAAAACAACTGGCCGAACAGAATATCTTTATCACGGCGTCTGACGAAGCGATGGACTGGTTGGCACAACTCGGTTACGATCCGATCTATGGTGCCAGACCGTTGAAACGCGTCATTCAGAAACGTATTCTGAATGAACTTTCCAAAGAAATCTTATCCGGCAAAGTCAGCCGCGATTCCATCATACGATTGGATGTGTTCGACGGAAAATTTGTTTTTATCAATAAACAGCAAGATTAACACCTGTTGTTCCGTAAGTAAAAGCCTCACTGACAAAGTGGGGCTTTTACTTTATGGAATAATGATCGTTTAATTCGAAACCCCTACTGCTTTGAGCAATTTTTTCACATCGTCTTCACCATCAAGATGCTGCAGCAATGTTCTGTTTTTTGCATCATAAATATAAAGGGAAGGGTAATTACTCGGGTTAAATTTTTCAATAAACTGCGTTCCGCCATCATACAAAAACTTCACGTTAGCCGCCCCCTTCAGTGCTTTGGCATGCATATTAATAAATCCATCCACATAGACCTTATCATTCATCGAAATAAAGTAAAAACTGGCGTTTTTGAGCTTCTGTAAATTCTGTGCGATGCCCGCCCCCATTTTCTGACAATGGCCACAGCCCGGATCATAAAAATCAAGGACGATATAGCCTGTTTTAGGTAACTTGTCCGAACTAAACCTACCCGTCTGATACACCTCTTCGAATGTAAATGCGGGTATCGTTTTTGGCGCCTGGGCAAACACAGGCTGAAATAGGAAAAATCCACAGGCAAGAAATAGGGAACAGAGTAACTTCATGTTAGAGAATTTTAAACAGACAATGAATATTCAATTAAATTTTAATCAATTATACTTAAAAACGCGGTTCTATTCGTCAATATTTTAGTTTTTTTACAAAAAATGCGTAAGTTTGGACTAATTTTTAAATCGATCAAATCTATTAATACTCATTAATCGTGAAAAAACGAATTGCCATTTTTGCTTCAGGTTCAGGATCCAATGCTCAAAAAATAATGGAACATTTCAAATACTCAGATGAAGCTGAGGTTGCGCTGATCCTATCCAACAATCCTGATGCTTATGTTATTCAGCGTGCTGACAATTTTGAAATTCCAGCACATATATTCGATCGCAATGAATTTTACAACACAGACAATATCGTTAACATTCTTAAAAATTTAAATATCGATCTGATCGTTTTGGCCGGCTTCCTATGGCTTGTTCCAAACAATCTTTTAAAAGCCTATCCAAATCAGATCATTAACATCCATCCCGCTCTCCTGCCTAAATATGGCGGTAAGGGCATGTACGGAGACCATGTGCATAAGGCTGTTTTAGCCAACAAAGAAGAAGAACACGGTATCACGATTCACTTTGCCAATGAGCACTTTGATGAAGGTGAAATTATTTATCAAGCAAAATTTAAGGTAGATCCCAATGATACCCTGGATATCATTAAGTTTAAAGGTCAACAATTGGAACATCAACATTTTCCGAAAGTGATTGAGAATCTAATCAAAAAAATGTAAAAACATTGCTTTTTATTTAGAACTATTTTAAACAAATAGTAACTTTGTGCCATGAACGAAGTTATTGAATCCTTAATGGAACCGTGTGAGGGTGAGGGCAAAGCAAGCCCATTTCAATTCAGAAGAGTTGCAATGAATCCTTTTTCTGATTTTTCCTGCATCTGTTTCAAAAAATGCTGCAAAAAATACAAAGAAGGAAAACGTTGCAAAAAATGTCCCGGCCGAAAAAAATAACCTGTTTAGATCCAGCCCATTATTCCTCCAGATAGTTGAGATCCTTATCAAAGCTCTCCTCAAGCTGAGTGAGGGAATATATAGCAATACCTGAAAGCAGCAATACCATCGTAATTGCCGCAGGTACAATACCAAAAGAATTTACTAACAGTCCATATAACATGGTCGATGGGATCAAGGCACCTCTGACAAAATTAGGAGCTGTCGTTGCGACCGTCGCCCGCAGATTTGTACCGAATTGCTCTGCCGAGATCGTCACAAAGGTTGCCCAATACCCTACCCCAAGCCCCATAATAAACGCCAAAATCAAAAACTTATGGGCGTTAATTCCAGTACTTAGCAGATACCATAATGAGCTTGCAACAATAATCAATTGACAGATAAAAACAACTTTCTTCCGTGATTTTAAAACCTGTGCAAATACTCCTGCCAAAACATCTCCTAAAGAAATTCCGATATAGGCAAACATCACCCCTTTGCCGGCGCTTAAAGTCTCAGATGCACCCAACGCCTTTCCGATTTCCGGAGCCTGCGTCACCAACACCCCAACCACAAACCAGATTGGCAGACCGATGCAAAGACAATTAACATAACGTTTCAATCGGCTCTTATCTGTAAAAAGCATCCTAAAATCACCTTTAGGCACATCCTTTTTATCCTGTTCTTGAAATAAGCCCGATTCAAAGGAACCGACACGTAATAACAGTAATAATAGGCCCATTCCACCACCAACAAAATAAGCGGTGCGCCAATTGAATTCCTCGGAAACAAAGTAAGCAAGAATGGCACCCATTACCCCAATACTGGCCACCAACATTGTTCCATAACCGCGTTTCGACTTATGCATACTTTCCGAGACCAAGGTAATCCCCGCCCCCAGTTCACCGGCCAGTCCGATCCCGGCGATAAACCGGATAATGCCATATTGCATGACATCGTACACAAAACCATTGGCAATATTCGCTAATGAATACAGTAGAATAGAACCGAACAAGACCTTTAAACGTCCGAATTTATCTCCGATAATCCCCCAGATAACTCCACCCAAGAGCAAACCGCCCATTTGCATGTTAAGTACAAATTCGCCTTTTACCCGCATCTCCGCTACCGGAACCCCAATATCCGTAAAGGATTGAATGCGGACAATGGAAAAAATAATAAGATCGTATATATCGACAAAATATCCCAGCGAAGCTATTGTCACCAACAACCATACTTTTTTGCTTTCAGCCTGTTTATCTTTTAATGTTGACATTCTAGGTTTTTTGATGCCGTAAAAATACCATAGTGAACGAAGAAAACCAAGATTTCAGAAAATAATCCGCTACATTGTTTTATTTTTGCAAGATGAGATACAGTCCGCGTGCATTAACATGGCTCTTGCGCTTTTACCCTCCTTTTTTATTCCAGGGAATCTGGGTAAAAAAGATCAGTCCCGGCTTCAAAGGAGCCGAGGTAAAAATTTACAAGACACCATTCAATATCAATACCAATAGAACCTTGTTTGGCGGAACCATCTTTGCTGCTGCGGATCCTATATTTCCTATCCTGATTGATCAGTATCTTCAAAAAACTGGCTTCAAAAAAACAATTGCCTGGCTCAAATCATCAAAAATAGATTTTAAAAAACCGGGCAAGACCAGCGTAGGCTATTCGGTGCAGCTTTCGGACGAACTGCTGGCGGAGTGTACGCAAACTATACGTACAAAAGGTAAAATCATAAAAAACCTGAGTTTAGAAATCAAAGATAAAAATAATGAGTTATGCGCTGTAGTCCATTGTGAAACCTACATTCGTGACTTGAATTTTACATTCCCGGATAGAAATCAAAAGCTCGGGCAATAAGAAATTGATATCTTTGTCCCATTACCAAAAAAATAGAAACATGAACAAAATCGCTTTCATGGCTATCGCATCCTTGGCAATAGCGGCATGTGGAACCACTGGCACAAATAATGTAAAGGCTTTACAGGATTCAACAATTAAAATCCATGATGAAATCATGCCTCAGATTGCCCATTTTGACCGCGATGCAGTCAAAATTGACTCCATCTTAAACAACTTAAAGACGCTTAAAGCAGCTAAAGCAGATTTGGATACTACAGCTACAAGGAAAGATCTCGGCATATTAAAAGCGAATTTGGAAAGTGCGACCGACCATATGATGGACTGGATGAAAGACTATAATCCAGATAGCACCGACGTTAAATATTTTGAGGTCGAACTGCAAAAGGTCTCAGATATGAAGAAAATATTTGACGAAGTTTCCAAGGAAAGTCAGGAAAAATTAAAAAATTTCTAAAGCAGCTGCTCTGTGCGTCAACAGCTTGTAGCTGGAGAAAATCCCCAAGTGGGTGAATTGATAATAAAAGAATAAAAACAGATGAAATCTATAATTAAACTTTGTTGTGCCACAGGCCTATTGCTTGGTTTATTTTCCTGCAAAAATACGAGTCAGTCGAGTTTACCCATTTACGGCGAACGTGAAGCCGTCGAGAAAACCGTTGACGGAAAGCAAGTCGTAGATACTGTCTATCATACCATCCCGGCGTTTAAATTTTTAAATCAAGATAGTGTGATGATCTCAGACCGGAATTTTGAGGGTAAAGTATACATTGCCAACTTCTTTTTCACCCATTGTCCGAGTATATGCCCAACAATGAACCGTAATCTATTGAAGATCTACACGCAATATAAAGACAACGATGCCGTCCGCTTTTTGTCGCATAGCATAGATTTCAAATATGATCAACCCTATGTACTAAAAGATTACGCAAATAAGCTTGGTGTGAGCAATGACCACTGGCAATTTGTTTCAGGCACAAAAGCTGACATATATGGCATCGCCAACCAATACCTTGTGTATACGGCAGAAGATAAAAATGCCCCCGGGGGTTACGACCACCAAGGCTACCTGGTCTTAATTGACAAGGATAAACGCATCCGTGGTGCTTATGACGGGACAAATGACGAGCAGGTAAAAAAGCTGATGGATGACCTACCAAAGTTGTTGAACGAAGCTAAAAACTAATATGCGCGCGCTTTTTACGACCTGTTTTATCATTGGCGCTCTCCTATTGGTGCTCATCGGCTGTCAGAATGAAGTTGACATCAGAACAGCACAGTATAGCGTCAATGGTCAAAAAGTGTATATTACACATTGTCAGAATTGCCATGGCGAAAAGGGCGAAGGATTAGGAAACCTGTATCCCCCACTGACCGATGTCAAATTTCTGGAAAAAAATCGGCAAAAACTTGCCTGCATGATCAAGTACGGGGCTACCGGAGAATTGGAAGTCGCAGGAAAGAAATTCAATGCTACCATGCCGGCCTCAAATCTTTCGGCGATTGATATCGCCTACGTACTGACCTACATCAACACAAAAATCAATAAAGGCAAGGATATCTTTCCCTTGGCGGAAGTAGAAAAACAGTTAAAAAACTGCCAATAAAAAAGGAACTTTAAAAGTTCCTTTTTTTATGCCCTGCCTGCAGAATATACCTCAAGTTAAGCGACTAAAAAATAATTGCCCGAAGCCAAAACAATTTAAATCTTTTTTCCTTATTGTATTATTGATCCAAATTGTTTAGCTTTTATTGATTTATAACAATAATCTGACATTTTGCATTCAAATTAATTGTTAATTTTGCACCCGAATGAACGTTCGATTGATGCATACAAATGAAAAAATAGCAGCAGTCTTTGCTGCCACACTTAAACTGATCCATACCAACGGCTTCCATGGGACGCCCATGAGTAAAATTGCACAGGAGTCGGAAGTAGCGATAGGTACAATCTATCACTATTTTCCTTCTAAAGATGATCTGATCTTTGCGCTTTTCAAACATTGTCGGTCGTTACTGAATAATTACATTTTTGATGGCATCAAAGAGGACTTTGACTACAAAGCGTCTTTTTTTCATGTGTGGCGCAATTTTGTCAAGTTCTATTTAGAAAATGCCCAGATCTTTAGCTTTTTTGAACAGTTTTTTTCTTCACCATATTATGAAAAGAATAAAGCTGAAATACAAGAACCTGTAGGTGGCCAAAATAAAGTCCTGGATTTTTTGCAGGAAGGCATTGATAAAAAGATTCTAAAACAAGTAAATGTCCACCTGTTGGTGGCTAGTTATATCGGGGTAGCTTTGTCTACGGTACACAGCATTAAATTCAAAGATCTCCCTTTCTCCGAACAAAATCTGAAGGAGCTGATGGAAATTATCTGGGATGGTGCTGTCAATAGAAATAATAATAATTAATTAGATATATGAAGTTCAATAAAATCGTTTATTCCTTAGCGACCCTGTCGCTTCTGAGTAATACAGGATTTGCACAACAGCAATCTGAAAACTTGCCGCCAAATGCGACGCTTCAGCAGCTGATAGATTATGCTTTGCGGAATAAGATTTCGGTCAAACAAGCAGAACTCGATGAGTCCATAGGTGAAAAAGATATAGATATTTCGCTTTCTGGCTGGTATCCGCAACTTGGTCTGACGGGCAATTTCAATCACAATGTGAAATTACCAACCATGTTTTTCAATGGAGCTAATATTCCAATGGGGACTAAAAATAGTAGCGCTTTAACGTTGCAGGCAGACCAACAGATTTTAAATCCTGCATTAATGCAAGCGAAAAAAGGTGCTGAACTGCTCCGTCTGAGTAACAAACAGAACACGGAGAGTCAAAAAATTGACGCAGTCGTCGATGTGAGCAAAGCTTACTATGATATTCTGACTTCTGAAGAACAGATTAAAATCGTACAGGAAAATATTGCGCGTCTGCAAAAGCAATACAATGATGCCCATTCGCGCTATGATGTCGGTGTAGTCGATAAGACCGACTACAAACGTGCTCAGATTGCCCTCGCAAATGCCAGAGCAGATGAAAAACGTACCGTTGAGCTCCGTAAGTATAAATATGACTATCTAAAACAGCTGCTTGCCTTGGATAAAGGACAAAACCTGACACTTTCTTTCAATAATACGAATATGGAAGGACAGGTTTTATTGGATACGACTGCAGGCATCAATGTTACAAATCGTATTGAATTCCAACAATTGCAAACTTCCAAAAAAATTCAGGAATTAAATACCCAATATTATAAGTGGACGTATCTTCCCAACATCAGTGTTTTTTATAACTATGCATTTAATTATAGAAATAACAGCTTTGGCAAATTGTACAATGATAATATCCCGAGTTCTGTTGCAGGTCTGAACTTATCGTTACCTATTTTTCAAGGGTTCAAACGCAAGCACCAAATTAACAAGTCGAAATTGCAGGAAGAACGTATCGATTGGGACATCAAGAATTTGGAAAATACGGTCAATACACAATATTCGATGGCCAGAGCAACTTATAACGCTAATCTAAATGACTGGAAAACAGCGCAGGAAAATGTTGTCCTTTCCAAAGAAGTTTATGAAACCATCAAACTGCAGTATGATGAAGGTATTAAAACATACTTGGATCTCATGACTGCGGAGACAGATCTTAAAACAACACAATTAAACTATTTGAATGCCCTTTATGCGCTATTATCAAGTAAACTGGATGTTCAAAAAGCAATTGGAGCGATCCAAACTAATTAATCAATTCAAACGGAAACTAATACAAATCATGAATAAAAGACAATTATTATTCGCTTTCTTCCTTGGGACGGCTTTAGTATGGACCTCTTGTGGAAATAAAGATGCAAAAAAGCAAGGTGCAGCACAGGCTCAGGCTGAGAAGGTTGTTCCTGTTACCTTTGGCGCAGCATCACATGAGATTGTTACGGGAACAATAAGTTATCCCGCAACAGTCAAACCGTTGAACGAAGCAGACCTATTTGCCGAAGTAAGCGGTTATATTACCAAAATATATGTTTCGGATGGTGCTGTGGTCTCTAAAGGACAAGCTTTGTATGAAATTGACGGAACACGTTATAATGCTGCTGTACAACAGGCCAAAGCAAGCCTGCAAGTAGCACAGACCGACCTTGACCGTCAAAAAAGAGATTTGGCACGTTACCAGACATTGGCTGACAAAGATGCGATCGCCAAACAAGTATTTGACAATGCAGTATCCGCTGTCGCTTCATCACAGGCGCAGGTAGAATCTGCCCGCGCAGCGTTGGTTACGGCGAGTACAAACTTGTCACGTTCTACGATACGCGCACCATTTTCAGGAACTGTAGGTATATCGCAAGTACGGTTAGGTGCTTTGGTCAACCCAGGAACTACCCTATTGAACACTTTATCTTCAACAAGTCCTATTGCCATTGAGTTTCAGGTCAATGAAAAAGATATCAGCAAATTTGTTCAAATGCAGAGCAGCCGCTCTTCATCGGACCTTTCACTTCTATTGCCAGACGGAAGCACGTATGAAGGAAAAGGCAATATAACAACAATTGACCGCGCTGTTGATCCAGCAACAGGAACAATTAAAGTCCGGGCTACCTTCCCCAACAATTCCAATGTGTTAAGAGCTGGTATGAACATTACGATGAATGTTTCTACGACTTCGGCAAACGAAGAAATCGTTGTGCCTTACAAGGCGGTTTTTGAGCAATTGGGGGTATTCAATTTATATGCCGTTAATGATAGCAGTAAAGCAGAAATCCGTCAGGTAAAATTAGGCATTAAAGCCGGTGACAAAGTCGTCATTAAAGAAGGTGTCAAAGATGGTGAAAAAATCATTGTTGATGGTGCCATGAACGTCCAAAATGGTGTTAAAGTTGTCGACGCTGCCATTGCCGCCCAACAAGCTGCAAAAGGCGCTCCACAAGGAAAATAACAACATTAATTTTTAAGAGAATCTAAAAAATATAGAATGATTTCAGAAGTATTTATTAAGAGGCCAGTTACCGCAATCGTTATTTCGATATTGATTTCAATTATCGGGATTATTGCTGTTTCTACGTTGCCAATTAGCCAGTATCCTTCTATTGCACCTCCAACTGTAACGGTAACAGCCAATTACACAGGAGCAGATGCACAGACGGTTGAACAGACCGTGACGACTCTGATCGAGAGTCAGATCAATGGTACCCCTGGTATGATTTATATGTCGTCAAATAGTACTTCAAATGGTCAAGCAACAATTACTGTCACATTTGAAGTAGGTACTGATATTGATATTGCAACCCTAGACGTACAAAACCGTGTCGGGATAGCCGAACCCGCCCTTCCAGAAGCTGTTAGACGTCTGGGAATCACAACCCGTAAAGCCAATAACGATATCTTGATGTTGGTAGCTTTGACGTCGCCCAAAGGAACTAGGGATGAAAATTTCCTGGCCAATTACAACAACTTGTATGTCAAAGATGCGTTACTACGTGTCAAAGGTGTCGGTGATGTAACGGCCTTCGGTCAACCCTTCTCCATGCGTGTATGGTTAGATGCTAACAAGCTAGCCAATTTGAGCATGACTCCTGCAGACGTCTCTACTGCGATTGCTGAGCAAAATTCCCGTATACCGGGTGGTAGCGTCGGTGGACGCCCACAAGAGTCTTCAACTGTATTTGAATATCCCGTTATTACGGATAGTGACCTATCAAACCCAGAGGACTTTGAAAATATCGTCGTTAAGACCAACAAAGATGGGTCTATCGTACTTTTAAAGGACGTTGCGCGTGTTGAATTAGGCCAATTCAGTTATGGTACATCATCTACTGTAAATGGCATGACCTCATCTGCGATGATGATCAACCAAACGCCAGGTGGAAATGCCGTAGAATCTGCAGAAGGTATTGTTGCAGCTTTGGAAAAACTAAAACAATCTTTCCCAACCGACGTCGATTACACCATTAGTTATGAGACCGTGTCTGTGGTAAATGCATCTATTTCCTCGGTTATCCATACCTTGGTTGAAGCATTGATCCTGGTAACTGTTGTAGTTTTCTTCTTCCTACAAAGCTGGAGAGCAACTTTGATCCCTGTTCTGGCGATTCCTGTATCGATTATTGGTACATTCATCTTCTTCCTGATGTTTGGTTTCTCTGTGAACAACTTGACCATGCTTGCCTTTGTACTGGCCATCGGTATTGTGGTGGATGATGCCATCGTTGTAGTGGAAGCCGTGCAGCACTATATCGACCATTATAAGCTGGACGCAAAAGAAGCAACACGCCGTGCCATGGGTGATATTACGGCACCGGTTATCGCAATTGCCTTAATCTTGGCGGCAGTATTCGTTCCTGTAGGTTTTATCCCGGGGATGGTCGGTAAATTGTATCAACAATTTGCGATCACCATTGCGGTATCGGTTATGTTATCCGCATTCATTGCCCTTTCGTTGACACCAGCTTTATGTTCGATTCTATTGAAACCAACAGCTGTTCATGAGGGTGCTAAAGGTTTGAACAAGTTCTTCTACAAATTCAATGTATGGTTTGAAAAAGTAACGATCAGCTATTCAAGAGGTGTGAAACAATCCATAAAAAAAGCACCACTTGTATTGATTATCCTTTTATGTATTTTCATCGGTACCGGCTGGATGTTTACAACCAAGCCAACAGGATTTATTCCTTCCGAGGATGGTGGCGCCTTTTTTGCAGGTATTACGCTGCCGGAAGGTTCTTCTGCCGCACGTACAAACGAGGTACTTAAAGAGATTGAAGCCGATCTACATAAGACTTTTCCTGAAATTAAATATGTGACCGCGATCTCTGGTATCAATATCCTAAACCGTGCCTTCAAATCCAATGGTGCGACAGTTTTCGTTTCGCTCAAACCTTGGGAAACACGGACACGTACGGCCAGCGATATTGCCGGTATGATCATGGGTAAATACATGGGTTATACCAAAGCAAGGGTGTTAGCGGTAACACCACCAGCTATTCCGGGCTTAGGTACATCCGGAGGTTTCTCCTTGCAGGTACAAGATTTACAAACTGTAAATATCAAGGATTTCGAAGCTACAGTGGGTAAATTCCTCATGGCTGCCAACCAACGTCCAGAAATTGGAATGGCTTATACGATGTTTAATACCAATTCTCCAAACTACAAATTGGAAGTCAATCGTGAACAGGCAAAACGTATGGGAGTTCCGATATCAAGTATTTATTCGACAATATCGTCCTATTTAGGTAGTAGCTATGTTAATGACTTTACCAAGTATGGCCGTAGCTATCGTGTCGTTACACAAGCCGATATCCCTTATCGTATGAATATCGAAGACATCAACAAACTGTATGTCAACAATACAATGGGCAACCCGGTACCAATGGGTACGCTCGTTAAATATGAGCTAATAACGATGCCGTCGATCATCAACCACTACAATATCTTTAGAAGTATCGAGATCAATGGTAGCTCGGCTCCGGGATACTCTTCCGGGGATGCATTGAAAGCCTTACAGGAAGTTGCGGCACAGACTTTACCGGAAGGGTTTGATTACCAATTCTCCGGACTTTCACTACAGGAAATGCAGTCAGGATCAAAAACCATTCAGATCTTCGCTTTATGTATCCTGTTTGTATTCTTGCTGTTGGCGGCCCTGTACGAAAGCTGGTCAGTACCATTCTCTATCCTTCTATCGGTTCCTTTAGGGGTATTTGGAGCGATTTTGACCCTAACGTTGATACCATCTTTAGATAATAATATTTATGCGCAGATCGGTTTGGTAACCATTATCGGTCTGGCGGCCAAAAACGCGATCCTGATCGTGGAATTTGCCAAAGAACGGGTTGACATCGGAATGAATCTCTATGAGGCAACATTGGATGCTGTAAAATTGCGTTTACGTCCGATCATCATGACTTCTTTCGCCTTCATCCTGGGTATTATTCCATTGATGTTGTCCCACGGTGCCGGTGCCATCTCCCGCCAAACAATCGGCTGGACGGTATTCGGTGGTATGACCGCAGCAACACTTTTGGCAATCTTTATCGTTCCCGTCCTGTTCGTTGTGATTACACGAATGGCTTACGGTAAGAAAAAATTAGCTGAATTAGAAGCTAATTTCGATGAAGAAAAAGCAAAGAACTTAAGTGCACATTAAGCAAACAATGGTTTGCGGCTTGCGGTACTAATTGAAATAGTATGCTTAAGCGGCCTTTCTTTCCGACGAAAGAAAGGCCGCTTGTTTTTTGCGCTTCCAATTATAATTTTTAATTTTACCGCACACGAACAAAAGCATATGTCACCTGAATCACAACGCAAATTTGAACAATTAAATCTTCTTGCCGAATCCTATGATGCCCTACTATTTGATGTCGATGGCACATTGGCGGACAACATGGATGCCCATAAACAAGCTTATAAGGCTGCCGCCAAACAATATGGCGTTGAGCTTGATGTCAATCTCATTGACGAAACTGCCGGCTGGCCTACGGTAGCCGTTGCTGCGGAAATCAGCAAACGGTACGGTGTCGACTTTGACCACGAGGAATTTTCCACACTTAAGTCTACGATATTTAGAGATGAATATGTTTTTAAAACAAAACCCGTTGATTATGTCGTTGAACATTTAAAGTACCAAAAGGGTAAAAAACATATTGCTGCGGTCTCTGGCGGAACAAGAACAACGTTGTCCATGACGCTGAATACGATCGGTGTATGGGATGATCTTGAAACGTTAGTCTGTGCGGGAGATACTCCAGAAGGTAAACCATCCCCACAACCTTTTCTGCTCGCAGCTTCGCAGTTGAACATCGCTCCAGAAAAATGCTTAGTCTACGAAGACGGGGTTCCCGGCGTTGAAGGTGCTAAAGCCGCTGGAATGGGCTGGGTCCGAATAGATGAACTATAACAGGTTCAATGATCTCCTCAGTTTTTTGCTGAGTGCTCAACTTCGGGAAGATGCTTTTTTTACGTTTTCGACTACTTTTTACTAGAAGCTGGTAATAATTTTCACACCACCATTGCTGTAATTCAGATCAGACGACCGTAAACCTCCAACGGGTAGTTTGTAATACGGTTCCACAGAGATGGAAAGTTTGCCGACTTTCTGTTTTCGTCCGACCGAGAAATTCACAAATCCATTCACACCTTTATCATCTACGTTCTTATCTGTGGATGTTTGTTTATACTCTTTATTGTTGGTTTCATAAATCGTAGCCCGTTCCTGATCCAGTACACCGACATAGGAAACCCCTACTGAGGTATAGAAATTTTTACTGATCGCATAACGGACATCAACAGGAATATCCACGGTTAAGATTTTACCGGAAACGCGTTCGTTACTTTTAGCATCTTTAGCATCCGCCGTGCGCATCACCAAAGGATTATTCAAACTACTGGGCTGCGAAAGATAACTTGGGGCATCGGCAACAAACGAATTGGAAGCCATCGCCGGTGTGATGGGCGTATTTCCTGACATCGCTCCATAATGCTGGATAGAAGCACCGGACCGGATACTGATCTTACTCGAAACATTATAAGCCAGGGCAACCCCGCCCCCAAGGGTGATGCTCTCTGAAGTAGAAGCCGGCGAGACAAATGCCCCCAGCTCCCATTTGCTGTCAAGGTCATTCCCGTTTCTCAGAGCGACAGCACTCTTCCGATTTCCCTGCTGCCCGGCATATAGCGCAGCAAGACGTGCAGCTTCAAGCTGTGTCTGTGTATAAGATGGAGCTGTATTTGAATTTGTTGATGCCACAGTTGAATTGGATGGCGCACCAACCTTTGTTGCCCCAGGGGTAGCCGACGAAGCAGCAATTGTAGGGTCATCCAGATTGATCTGTGCGGACAGGGTACTGTTTCGCAATTGCATGTTCTGCCCCACACCCAAAGCGGCAAGACTATTTGATATACGAATATTATTTCCGCTCACTGCTTTTCCATCAAATAAGACAAACCGTTGTTCTTGACTATCATCAGCAGAAAGACTTTCCACTTTCGAATAGGTAAACGGTCGATCACGCATCAGTTCCTGTTCACTCAATCCCTGTGCCCCGGTCACATCGGACAACGAACGTTGAATGGATTCCTTTAAATCTTTGTTGTCCGCGAGCACCTCGCTATCTTTCTGTTGCTGGGTTACAACCGGCGAAGATGGAATGACTACAGAATTATTTTTCAACCCCCAATAGCCCCCACCAAAACATAAAAGTACTGCGGCAGCCGCACTCCAATATTTCCATGCGGAAGAAGGTGGTGTTGCTACCTCATGCATTGATGCAAATTTTTCCCAGGAACCTTCCCGATAAGGTAGTTCATGGTCTTTTAATTGCCCAACGATCTCTTCTATCAATTCTTTTTTCTTATTGCCTTCCATGGTAACAACACTATTTATCTTATTTCTTGCACTACACCTGTATAGTCCAAGTATAATTTTCTCAGTTTTTGCTTTGCCCTTGTCAAGTACGTACGTGACGTACTATCCGGTATATTTAGCATTTGGGCGATTTCATCATGCGAATACCCCTCTATTTCATAGAGGTTAAAAATAGTTTTCTGAATTTCGGGAAGCTGATCCAATAAGCTCAAAATCTCGTTTACCTCCAGGCGACTATCCAATTGCACCGATGGCGTATGCATATCCCCTTCAGCCATATCTTCAACCGAATACAACTGTTTTTTACTCCGCAGAAAGTCAATCGAGATATTTGCAGCAATTCGACCGATCCATGCTCGAAACGATTTTTCGAGGTTCTCCGCATCAATATCCCTATTGAAGGACTCCAATTTTCGAAAAATCCGGACAAAGCTCTCATTCACAAGTTCCTCGGCATCGACATCCTGTTTGACATAACGGATGATGATTGCCATCAGGTAGCCATAATATTTTTTATAGACAAAAGCCTTGCCGTCCTCGCGATTTCGCAAGCAACGTTCCAAGGCATCATGTAAAGATGATAGCTTCTTGTTATAAAAATATGACTGAATAATTCCCACTTAAACTATTTAAATATTAAGCTTCAAATAACGAAATAAAATTATAAAACTTAAAATCAAATAGTCGAATGTCCCCGCTTAATATCACTATTTAACTATTTTTCTTCTTTTAACGGTCGCCATTTGTATTTCGCTACAGCGCTTTTCAAAAAAAATCAATAAAAAGAATTGAAAAAAATGGCTATTTTTGCATGATTTTCACATTTTAAATATTATTCAGACCGAATGAGTACTGTATTATCCGAACAGGAACAACTTAGAAGACAGGCGATGCAATCGTTGTTGGATATGGGAATCGAGCCTTTTCCAGCGAATGAATTTGTCGTCAATGCACATGCTGCCGATATTTTAGAAAACTACGATAGAGATAAATTGAATTATAAGAACATTACCATTGCCGGCCGCATTATGAGCCGTCGCGTGATGGGAAGTGCTTCATTTTTTGAAATCCAAGATTCTACCGGCCGTATTCAAGCTTATATTAAGCGTGATGACGTATGCCCTGATGAAAATAAGGATCTCTACAATGTTGTTTTCAAAAAACTATTGGATATCGGCGATATCGTAGGTGTCAAAGGATATGTTTTCACGACACAGACTGAAGCTATTGCAGTACACGTGGAGGAACTTACGGTACTATCTAAATCCTTACGTCCCCTTCCAGTGGTTAAATCCGCTGAAGGCAAAACATTCGATGCCTTTACCGATCCGGAGCAACGTTACAGAATGCGCTATGTTGACTTAATTGTAAACCCTGCCAATAAGGATATATTTGTCAAACGCACCAAACTTTTTAATGCCATGCGTCAATTTTTTAACGACGCCGGTTATATGGAAGTGGAAACACCCGTTTTACAGTCTATTCCCGGAGGTGCTGCAGCACGTCCATTTATCACCCACCACAATGCATTGGATATTCCATTATACCTTCGTATTGCGAACGAACTTTATCTAAAAAGACTGATCGTAGGTGGTTTTGACGGGGTGTACGAATTTTCCAAAAACTTCCGTAACGAAGGAATGGACCGCACGCATAATCCCGAATTTACGGCCATGGAAATCTATGTGGCTTACAAAGACTACAACTGGATGATGGATTTCACAGAACGCCTCCTGGAACACTGTGCACTCGCTGTAAACGGTACCACACAAGCAACTTTTGGCGAACATAAAATTGATTTCAGGGCGCCATATAAGCGTATTTCAATGACTGATTCAATCAAAGAATTTACAGGATTTGATATCACTGGCAAAACCGAAGAAGAAATCCGTGTGGCCGCAAAAGGTATGGGTATCGACGTAAACGAAACAATGGGTAAAGGCAAATTGATCGACGAGATCTTTGGTGCGAAATGTGAAGGTAATTACATCCAGCCAACATTTATCACCGATTATCCAAAAGAGATGTCACCGTTGACCAAAAAACATCGCGATAATCCGGATTTAACTGAACGTTTCGAGCTAATGGTCTGTGGCAAAGAGATTGCCAATGCTTACTCCGAATTGAATGACCCAATTGATCAACGCGAACGTTTTGAAGATCAATTGAAACTTTCAGAGAAGGGTGATGATGAAGCCATGTTTATTGACCAGGATTTCTTGCGCTCTTTGGAGTATGGTATGCCGCCTACTTCCGGTTTAGGAATAGGTATGGATCGCCTGATTATGTTTCTGACCAATAATGCTTCTATTCAAGAAGTATTGTTCTTCCCGCAGATGCGTCCTGAAAAGGTAACCAAAGTTGCGGATGTGAAAGACTATGAAGAGCAAGGCATTCCTGCCGCTTGGGTACCGGCATTACAAAAAATGGGCTTTACAACCATCGAAGCCTTAAAAGAAGCCAACCCAAATAAGGTTTTTAATGATCTTGGCGGTATGCGTAAAAAACTAAAACTTGACATAACTATGCCGAGTAAAGACGAAGTGCTGGCTTGGTTTAACTAATACAATGACTCTAACAGCGACGGACTAACATCCGTCGCTGTTATTTAGGGTATCCCCTCATATACCTACAGGGTCGTACCTAAATATCCAGATCAATAATACCGAAAATCCCCGATTAAGAAACAGTGATCCATCTCATTTACCATCCAACGCAAACATGCGCCTGATCGTGATCGGCTATATTTTTATTACAAAAACCTTAGCCCCAAAAGGGCAATCTAAATTGTAAACATTTTCTATATTTACGTATCTTGAATTAAAATAGCGTTAGCGTATGAAGAGCATACTTGCCCTTGACGGAGGTGGTATTCGAGGGATTATCCCAGCTATGATACTCGTGGCATTGGAGGAAAAATTACAAAAAAAAACAATGGATCCCAATGCGCGGATCGCCTCTTATTTTGACTTTATTGCCGGCACGAGCAGTGGCGGAATTCTTACAAGCATCTTATTGTTCCCCGACGAAGGAGATCCTACGCACCCCAAGTTTTCAGCACGCGATGCTTTAAATCTATTTGTCAACCACGGGACAGAAATCTTCCACACCTCCAAATGGCGCCGTTTTCTGGGTGAATTTGGTCTGGTGAGTGAATTGTATTCTTCGGCCGCCCTGTCGAATGTGCTGGACAAATATTTTCAAAATGCGCGGTTAAGCCACCTGATCAAGCCCTGCATTATCACTGCCTATAACATCGAACTCCGTAAAAATCATTTTTTTAGACAACAGAAAGCAATCACCCATGGCGAAGCGCGGGACTTTTACCTAAAAGATGTCTGCAAAGCGACTTCGGCAGCCCCGACCTTCTTTCCCGTTGCCGAAATCTATTCCATATCCAATACCAGATATCCGCTCATAGATGGTGGAGTGTTTGCACAGAATCCCTCCATCTGTGGCTTGCTTGAGGTGTTAAAAGCCTTTAACAGTACACAGATCAACGATATGTTTATGGTTTCCTTGGGCACCGGGGTATCAAAGACAGCCTACAATTACGAACACTTCAAGAAAAAGCTTGCCATTCAGATCGGCCCCGCGCTTGTGGACATCATGACGAGCGCCTCTTCTGAAAGTACCGAATTTTTTATCAAGCAATTATTTAGAAGCAATGGGAAACAGCAGAATTACGTTCGTCTGGAGCCAGCAAATCTATCCAGTATCAATGCTTCCCTTGATGCAGCCTCACCAAACAATATCCAAAAACTCATCTCCTTATCGGATAAACTGATCAGTGAACATGAGGATACACTGGATTATATCATTGAACACCTCATCAAAGAAAAGAATCAGAATAAGAAGAAAAATCCTTGGAGCCAGTTGATGGATAAATTCTAAAAGGTTACTTTTACGCATATTTAAATCTATTATGGCATTAAACTACGTATGGGTTGCATTTTTTTTAATCACATTTGCCGTAGCCCTGGTAAAACTTATCTTTTTCGGAGATACCGAAATCTTCCAACAAATTGTCAATTCCATCTTTGACAGCGCTAAAACCGGAGCTGAAATATCCTTGGGCCTGGTCGGGATGATGACTTTCGCACTAGGAATCATGAAAATTGGTGAGAAAGGCGGCATGATCAATATCTTCGCAAAAATCGTAGGCCCTTTTTTCCATAAATTATTTCCCGAAATCCCTAAGAACCACCCCGCTCTCGGATCTATTCTAATGAATTTTTCTGCCAATGCCCTGGGGCTGGATAATGCAGCAACACCTTTGGGACTTAAGGCGATGAAGGAACTCCAGGAACTGAATCCCAATAAGGAAACGGCGACAAATGCACAGATTATGTTCATCGTGCTCAATGCATCCAGCCTTACCTTATTACCGATTTCAATTATGGCTTACCGCAAGGAAGCAGGTGCGCCGGATCCTTCCGACGTCTTCCTTCCGATTTTGATCGCAACCTTCTTTTCGACTTTAGTGGCTTTGATCCTTGTAGCCCTTTATCAGAAAATAAACCTATTCAACCGTGTTGTTTTAGGCTATTTAGGTGCCATGGGTTTATTTATCGGTGGATTATTATATTATTTCTCGGGACTACAACAAGCCGAAATAGAGATCTTCAGCAAAGTATTTGGCAATGTGATCCTGTTTAGCCTCTTCACTTCTTTTATAGGTTTGGCACTTTTTCGCAAAGTCAATGTCTACGATTCTTTTATTGAAGGTGCTAAAGAAGGATTTGAAGTTTCTGTCAAAATTATTCCTTATCTGGTGGCCATGCTGGTGGGCATTGCTGTTTTTAGAGCTTCAGGAACAATGGATTATATGGTTGCCGGAATATCCAAAGGTATAGCCTTATGTGGTTTAGATACTTCCTTTGTTGATGCCCTGCCGGTTGCCTTTATGAAACCGCTCAGCGGGTCCGGTGCGCGCGGCCTGATGGTTGACTTAATGAATGCCAAAGGGCCTATGGACTTTGCAGCACGTGTCGCCTGTGTCATTCAAGGTTCCACAGAAACAACTTTTTACGTACTGGCAGTCTACTTTGGCGCCGTGGGTATAAAACGGACAAGACATGCGCTGCCTTGTGCCTTATTAGCTGAATTGGCGGGCGTGATTGCGGCTATTATTATATCCTATATTTTTTTTAAATAGCATTTTACAAGCATTGCTTAAGTTTAGAAGATATAGATAAACATTTTAAAAGAACAAAACTAACTGTGCCATATCGTGTTACCTGCCGATAGACACATAAATCTGTTGAAGGTGGCTTTTTAGCCATTGGACGCAAATGCAAATGAATAAATAATTAGATAGGGATGAAAAAAACAATCGCACTGATAGCCCATGATGGCAAGAAGCCAGAAATGGTTGCTTTTGTCAAAGACCACCAGGATTTACTGGAGCATGCTCATATTATCGCTACGGGAACGACGGGTTCTTATGTGCGGCAGACAGGACTTCCAGTGGAGTTAAAATTAAGCGGCCCGATGGGAGGCGATGCGCAGATTGCCGCACTGGCCGCTGAAGGTAAAGTAGATGGCATTATCTTCTTTCGTGATCCACTTGGCAAGCACGCCCACGAACCTGATATTCAAATGTTGATGCGTGTGTGCGACCTTTACAATGTTCCCTTGGCCACCAATCCTGCCACCGGAAGCTTAATTATTGAAGGATTATTGGAAGATCTTGTCGACTAACAAACCATTTTATTCAAGATGATGGAAAATGAAGTTATTGTCACCATAGGTGAAACACCTTATACCACGACCGTACAATATGGTAAACACCAGATTATTGCCGATGAGCCCGAGGACTTGGGTGGACAGGATCAGGGAATAAATCCCACACCGCTACTGCTCTCTTCGCTAGGCGCCTGCAAAGCGATCACCGTAAAAATGTATGCCGACCGAAAAAACTGGCCTCTGGAAGAGGTTATTATCCGCCTTTCGCATGAAGTGCAGACCAGTGAACAGCAACAGGCGACCTACATACAATGTCATATTAGCTTTAAGGGTAATCTGGATGACGAACAAAAGACGAGACTGTTTAAGATTGCCGAAAAATGTCCTGTACATAAAATCTTAACTAATCCTATTGTAATAACTTCAAATCATTTGTAATTGTTTCTTGGGATAACGGGCGACACTAATTATATTTGTCCGCACAAAAAATCTTCGCACAACAATACCTGCCAATTGCAGTAAAAGAAAATGAAGGTTCTTGTATGCCGCTGAATAGTTGAAAAGTGCGCTGTAACAGCAAAAAATAAGCAGGACATCAACAACATTTAAACGTTCAATAAAAATAGCAATTCGATGCAATTGGATCCACAAATAGCAATTGACTCTCCTTTTAGATCAATTAAACGGGAAGACTGGAAAAATCTAAATGGAAAGGTATTGCACAACTTCAGTTCCGAAGATCTTGAGAGCCTGCATGCGCTCAACGAGCCATTGACAAACCAAGAAATCGAAGAAGTCTATTTTCCTCTGAGCCATTTGCTGGAAATTCACATTGACCGTTTCCAAAGCCTGCATCAGCGGACAAATCGTTTTTTTGGAAAAGAAGAAAGCAAATTACCTTATATCATCGGTATTGCGGGCTCCGTCGCTGTAGGAAAAAGTACCACGGCCAGGGTGTTGCAACGGGTACTGAGTATGCTGCCTTCAAAACCAAAGGTGGATCTGGTGACCACGGATGGTTTTCTCCATCCCAATCAACAACTGATCGAAAAAGGAATTCTAAACCGCAAAGGATTTCCGGAAAGCTATGATGCCAAACGCCTGATCCATTTCCTTTCTGCGGTTAAATCCGGAGCACCTAAAATCATGGTTCCGGTTTACAGCCATTTGGTTTACGATGTATTACCCGATGATCAGCACCAGATCATTGAACAACCGGACATCTTAATCGTCGAAGGAATCAACGTGTTACAGGTCAATTCACAACGACCCCGCAAAGGACATAGTGTCTTCGTTTCCGACTTTTTCGATTATTCGATCTATGTACATGCCAGTGAGAAAAACCTCATCGAGTGGTATACCAACAGGTTTGAATCCCTACGGGCGACAGCCTTTCAGAATCCGGCTTCATTTTTCCATAAATATGCAGATATGTCACCCGAAGAAAGTAATGCGATGGCCGTCAATATCTGGAATGAGATTAATAAGCCAAACCTGATCAAGAATATCTTACCGACCCGCTATCGCGCCGATCTTATCTTGGAAAAAGGCAGCCACCATTTTGTCAAGAATGTGAAAGTCAGAAAGATCTAACTGACCGCTCCCTTAAATTGAAGAACCTCATTCAGAATCTTGCTCTGCACCTGCTGGTGGATCCGGTTACTTGAGGATATCGTGCTGACCTCTACTTTATATTTTACATAGTCTTTGGCTAAGTCAGCTATTTTCACCGTAAATCCTTGACCATGATCCAGATTGGAATTATGCTGAAATAAGGGATTAAAGTATTCTTCTAGCACTTCTACAGGCACGGCACGATCTATCGGCAATTCAAATTTTACGACAATTTTATTGGATTTCTGCGATGTTTTATTGACCAGAGTGGCCGTAAACACCAAGTTGTTAGGGATCATGACCGCATCATCATCCTCGTCCCGGACAACGAGATTGGCCAGCGTAATGTCGACGATTTTACCTTGGTATTCCCCTATTTTAATGCGATCACCCACGGAAAATTGATCCGAAAACATAATGATCAGGCCCGATATCATATTGGTGATATATTCCCTGAAGATAACTGCGATGGCCATCGCCACAATCGTCATGCTGGTTATAAAATCTTTCGGGTTGATACCGACCGCAATCATCAAACTAACAATGATAAAAAACACATTTCCCACAGTTGCCACACGTGTGATCCCCAGTACGAAGTTACCGCGGACAACCTGGTGTTCATTGCGGCTGTTGTAAAGCTTGACAAGGATAAAATGACCGATCGAAATCAGTACACTGGCCGTCAGAAAAGTATTCAGGCCGTAAGCCATGTTCAGAATGACCTCCCGCTGCCTGTAAAAAGACTCGAATTGTACAAATGAAGCCGTCAATGCAACGAGTAGAATAATCCGTATGATAAAGGAAATAGATTTTGTCATTTTTAAACATTGATGATTTGCAAATAAAAACAAATTTATCGTTTTCTCCACGGTGCTGAAGATTTTTTTTCCTGTACAGTAGAGCTAAAGCAGTCATGAAACTAAACAATTTTACTTTACGTAAAGAGCATTATCAGGAAATACCTATCTTTGCCTAAAGACATTACATGCTATTAAATGAAGGAATCCAACGTGCAAACTGAACTCAACGTAACCGGAATGCACTGCACAAATTGTGCTATTTCAATCCATAAATACCTAGAAGACAAGGGCGCTAAGGAGATCTACGTTGATTTCGCTTCAGATGAAGTAAAGTTCTCCGCTATCCCCCAGGATCAGGTTCCGCAGCTTGTTAAAGGTATCGAGTCATTGGGCTATAAAGTCATTCAGGATAAAGACAGCAAAGTAAGCTTTTGGAAGTCAGTTGAATTCAAATTTTTGATCTGCCTACTTTTTACCATTCCGCTATGGAGCCATATGTTTGTGACTCTCCCCTTGCTCCACGATCCCTATATACAGTTGGCTTTTTGTACACCGGTTTATCTTGTCGGTTGTCTCTACTTTGGTAATAGCGCCCTGCGTTCGCTATGGAATAAAATGCCCAACATGGATGTGCTTATTTTTGTCGGATCTACTGCGGCGTTTGTCTACAGTGCTATTGGTAGTTATTATCAGCTGGGGCACGATTATCAGTTTTACGAAACCTGTGCGACGATTATTACCTTAGTCTTTATGGGTAATGTACTTGAAAAACGAGCTGTTACCAAAACCACATCTGCCATCAAAGATCTGGTTAAATACCAAGATATTAAAGCGATTAAAATTGAAGGTGATAACGAAATTGAAATTAGGGCAAAAGAGATCAGATCCGGGGATATTCTGAAAGTGAACACGGGAAGCCTGATTCCTGTGGACGGAGATATTCTGGATGGCCATGCCTGGATCGACGAATCCATGCTGACGGGCGAGAGTCTCCCGGTCGAAAAAACAAAATATGATGCCGTGATCGGCGGCACATTGCTGAGCGCCGGCAATATCCGGATTTCGGCCACTAAAGTGGGGTCTAAAAGCGTTTTATATCAGATCATTCAATTAATTAAAGACGCGCAGAGCAAAAAGCCGCCCATTCAAAAATTTGGAGATAAAGTGGCGGCCTATTTTGTACCTATTGTTGTCATGATCGCATTTTTCACTTTTTTTATCGCCTACTTTATTGCCCAGTTGCCGCTACAGCAGGCATTGATGAATGCCATTGCGACACTTGTGGTCTCCTGTCCCTGTGCGATGGGCCTGGCCACACCCACGGCAGTGATGGTCGGTCTGGGGCGGGCAGCTAAACAGGGCATCCTTATCAAGGGCGGCAGCACAATCGAAGAACTGTCAGAAATCAAACAGATCGTTTTTGATAAAACGGGAACGCTAACAACCGGCGATTTTAATATCAAAGCCATTCAGACCTTTGGTATAGCGCAATCGCAGGTGGAGTCGATCATTGCGCAGCTGGAAAGTTATTCCAGCCACCCGATTGCCCAATCTATCCGCAAGCATCTCAAGGAGATCAAGTCATACCGCATTATATTCAAAGAAGTCAACGAAATAAAAGGACAGGGAATATTTGCCACGGACACCAATGGAAACAGCTATTCCATCTGTAATGCAAAAATTGGCAGGAAAGATTATTCCAACAGGTACGACCTGACGCTGACCATCAATGAAGTTGTCATTGCAGGTATCGTGCTGGAAGATCAGATCAAGCCCTATGCAAAGGAACTTGTACAGTACCTAAAAGATAAAGGGATCCGGCCTATCCTATTGAGCGGTGATCGACAAAGTAAATGTGAACGGGTGGCCCAAAAACTTGGTATAGCGGATGTTTACTGGGAAAAATCACCCAGCGAAAAATTGGCAATTCTTTCGGATCTCAAAAAAACGGCCGCTACAGCAATGGTAGGCGACGGCATTAACGATGCTCCTGCCCTTACGGCAGCTGATGTCGGTATTTCACTCGGCGACGCAACACATATTGCCATTCAGTCTGCAAAAGTCATTCTGCTGAATAGTGATCTGAAATCTATCGAAAAGCTGCTGCAGATAGGCCATCACACCTTACTGACTATCAAGCAGAATCTTTTTTGGGCATTTGCCTATAATATTATCGCGATCCCATTGGCAGCAGCAGGATTCTTAGGCCCGATGCTGGCGGCTTTAAGTATGGCCTTCTCCGATCTCATTGTCATCAGTAATTCGATCCGCCTGTGCTTTAAAAAATTGAAATAAAAACGATACGGCATAGGTACCAAGACAATCCATAAAAGATTGTCTTTTTTGTGTATATTAGGGTTCAATTCATTCGCTTTTGAGGTTAAATTTTTGTAACTTCGCATGCGTAGCAAGCCAATTAAAAGGGCTTGCTTACTAGTTTTATTGAAACCAAATTCATATGGCTGAAGAAACAGAAAACGACAACAATCTTGTTCCGGCAAACGACCGGATTATCCCAATCAATATCGAGGATCAGATGAAGTCTGCTTACATTGACTACTCCATGTCTGTCATTGTATCCCGGGCTCTTCCTGATGCACGTGACGGCATGAAGCCTGTACACAGACGTGTTCTTTATGGTATGTTGGACTTAGGGGTTACCAGTGGTAAACCTTATAAAAAGTCTGCCCGTATCGTTGGTGACGTATTAGGTAAATATCACCCACATGGTGATTCCTCCGTTTACGACACCATGGTTCGTATGGCTCAAGATTGGAGTTTGCGCTACCCGCTGGTGGATGGCCAAGGTAACTACGGTTCCATTGACGGTGACCCTCCTGCGGCAATGCGTTATACAGAGGCGAGATTAAAGAAGATCGCCGAAGAAATGCTATCCGATATCAACAAAGACACTGTTGATTTCCAAAATAACTTTGACGACTCTTTGCAAGAGCCTACCGTATTGCCAACACGTATCCCTAACCTCCTGGTCAATGGAGCGTCGGGTATCGCCGTAGGTATGGCAACCAATATGGCCCCGCACAACCTCTCGGAAGTAATCGACGGTACAATAGCTTTCATCGACAACCGTGATATCGAAGTCCCCGAGTTGATGCAACATATCAAAGGCCCTGACTTCCCTACGGGAGCATTGATCTACGGGTATGCAGGAGTTCAGGATGCTTGTAATACGGGCCGTGGCCGTATTGTCATGCGTGCTAAAGCCGAAATTGAAACCACCAAGTCCGGAAAAGAACAGATTATTGTGACCGAAATCCCTTACCAGGTGAATAAGGCTAATATGATCGAACGTACTGCAGATTTGGTCAATGAAAAGAAATTGGAAGGTATTTCGGCAATCCGCGATGAGTCTGACCGCACTGGTATGCGTGTCGTTTATGACATTAAACGTGATGCCAACGCCAATGTTGTTTTAAACAATCTATTCAAATATACAGCGCTACAAACTTCTTTTTCAGTCAATAATATCGCCTTAGTTAAAGGAAGACCTGTACTGATGAATCTAAAAGATATGATTCGTGAGTTTGTTGAACATAGACACGATGTTATTGTCAGACGTACACGTTACGAATTGGCGGAAGCTGAAAAACGTGCGCATATCTTAGAAGGATACTTGATCGCCTTGGATCATTTGGATGAAGTCATCAAATTAATCCGTAACTCCGATACGCCTGAAGATGCACGTGTTGGATTGATGGAGCAATTCGGTCTATCCGATCTGCAGGCCCGTGCTATTTTGGATATGACTTTGCGTCGTCTGACAGGACTGGAACGTGATAAGATCAAAGAAGAATATGCTGAATTGATGAAAACAATTGACTATTTGAAATCTGTATTGGCAGACGAAGAGCTCCGCATGAAGATCATCAAAGATGAGTTAATTGAGATCAAAGAAAAATATGGTGACGAACGTAGGTCGCAGATTGTTCATTCTGCCGAAGACATGCGTATGGAAGACTTTATTGATGACGAAGAAATCGTGATCACAATCTCCCATAACAGCTATGTAAAACGTACGCCGTTATCCGAATATAAACGTCAAGGTCGTGGTGGCCGAGGATCAATCGGAACAAACACGCGTGAAGAGGATTTCACTGAGCACATCATTACAGCCTCGGCGCACAACTACATGCTCCTATTTACAGAAGCAGGTCGCTGTTTCTGGTTGCGTGCATTTGAGATTCCTGAAGGAAGCCGTACTTCGCGTGGCCGTGCACTTCAAAACATCATTAATGTACCGAAAGAAGAGAAAATTAAGGCCTTTATCTTAGTGAAGAACCTGAAAGACCAGGAATACCTGGAAAACAACTTCATTATCATGTGTACTAAAAAAGGTACCATCAAGAAAACGTCTTTGGAAGCCTATTCCCGCCCGAGAGCAAATGGTATCAATGCAATCAACATCAACGACGGTGATCAATTGATCGAAGCTTGTTTGACGACAGGAAGTAGCGAAATTGTGATGGCACTGCGCTCAGGAAGAGCAATTCGCTTTAATGAGTCTACCGTCCGCCCAATGGGCCGTACAGCAACAGGTGTTCGTGGTATTACCCTATCTTCCGAAAGTGATGAGGTGATTGGCATGATTAGTGTCAATGATTCAGAAACAACGGTGTTGGTGGTCTCGGAGAAAGGCTACGGAAAACGTACGGATATCGAAGATTACCGGGTCACAAATCGTGGTGGTAAGGGTGTCAAAACAATCAATGTCACTGATAAAACAGGTGAATTGGTTGCTATAAAAGGCGTTACAGACGCAGAAGACCTTATGATCATCAATAAATCAGGTATTGTTATCCGGATAGCTGTAGAAGAATTGCGTGTAATGGGCCGTGCAACACAAGGAGTAAGACTCATTAACCTGAAAGACAACGACGAGATCGCTTCGATCACAAAAGTAGATCGCGAAGAAGAATCGGATGAAGAGTCTGGCGATGAAAATTCAACAGAAGCGGATAATGAAGGATTAACTTCTGGAGAAAATATAGATTCAAACGAAGAATAAACTGAATGAAAAACTTACTGATATCATTGTTCATATCTGCAAGTAGTTTAACTGTTGCTGCCCAATCAAATTTAAAAGAGGGCAGCAACAGTTTTGCTTTATATACCAAAACTGGCGATTTTAAAAATCTTGAAAACGCCAGAAAGTTTGCAGATGCTGCGTTCCAATCCAAAAAAGATTCGGCATCTGTCAACAACAACCTTCTGAGGGCGTTGGTGTATAGCTCACTGGCAGTTGCGGATTCAACTCGAAAACAGCAGTATAAACTTGACCCTATCGACATATCCATCAAATCATTAAAATTGCTGGATGCGAAAAAAGCACGTCGAAATTTTCCGGCTGAGATGGATTATATCCGTCAAAATCTTGCTGGTGCCATCTCCTATCAAGGCGGTGCTGCTTTAAAGGACGGAAAGTTTGATAAAGCATACCAGGCTTACCTCCGCATAGACTCGCTCGGTTTCAAAAATAGCGACCTAAAATATAATCTTGCGGTACTCGCCGGAAAAAACAAAGATTATATGAATTCCATCAAATATTATGATGAACTCATTAAAGGTGAAAACCCTAAGCCGGGCTACTTTCTGGAATTAGCACAAATTTATAGTCTGGGAGGTACTAAACAGGATGTCTTAAACGTTTTAGAGAAAGGACATGCTGTATTCCCTGAGAATAAGCAGATACTTTTTAGATTGATCGATGTATATTCAGCCAACAGTTCGTATGATGCCATATTGAATGTGATTGCTGATGCCATTCGTCTGGAGCCTGAAAATGTTGAATTAAATTACATTGCCGGCTATTCTTACGAAAATGCAAATGATCTAAAAAAAGCAAAAGAGTATTATAATAATGTATTGCGGTTAGATCCAAACAACTATGAATCTAATTTGGCATTAGGCTTAATTAATCTTGAAACGCTATTAAAAGATCCGACGAATCAAGATATTCAGGATTTAACGGTCGAATATCTATTAAAAGCAAACGAGATCAAACCCTATGATGTGAATGCCTTGAAGGCACTGGCAAAATATTATACACTTATGGATGATGCTTCACAACTGGACAGGGTAAATTTATTATTGAATCAATTAACAGTTAAATAGATATGAATTTAAAATCTCTATTATTATTAGCGGCAATAGGTACTGTATCTACATCAGTTTCTTTCGCCCAAACGGGTAACGTAAAAAAGGCAAAAACTGGTCTTGCAAAATTTCAGGAATTAAAAGAAGCCGGTACTGCTCAATTAGGCCTGCCTAATCTTAAATCAGCAAAAGAAGCCATCGACGCTGCTGTTATCAACGAAAAAACAAAAGATAATGCAGAGGCTTGGACAGTTTATGCTCTCGTTAACGCAAATCTATCAACTATAGATAAATCCAGTGAACTGGCAAAATTAGCAGAAGATGGTATTGCCAAAGCAAAACAATTGGATACTGATGGCGCCAACAAAGCGAACATCACTGTGGCTGAGCAAATTCTTGGACAATATAACTTCAATATCGGTGCCGAAGAGTATCAGGCACAGAAATATGCCGATTCTTATAATTCATTCACCAAAGCATTGACTTACCTTCCCGGAGACACATTGGTGACTTACTACAGCGGTGTAGCAGCATTGTCCAACAAGGATTATAAAAATGCAATCGAGCGTTACAAAGAACTGATCCCTAGAAAAGACTTTTCTTCACATAAAACAATTATGGTCGATCTACCTAAATTGTATTTAAATGTGAAAGACACCACTTCTGCTTTGGAGTACGCGAAGAAAGCTGCTGAAGCTTATCCCGATGACAATGCGGCAATGACGCAAAATATCGAATTGAATCTGATTACAGGTCACGAAAAAGAAACTATTGATGCTATCACTGCTCAATTGGCGAAAGATCCTTCAAACAAAAGTTTGAACTATTATTTAGGAATTGCACAGTCATCCGCAAAAAATGACGAAGCGGCAATTGCGGCTTATAAGAAAGCATTGGAAATCGATCCGAACTTCTTTGAAGCCAATACAAATTTAGCGATCACGTTGATGAACAAAACACGTGAAAAACTTAATGTCGTAAACAACAACAGAAAATTGACGCAGGCGCAATATAACGCCGAAGTAGATAAGATCAAGGCAGAATTGAAATCTGTATTGCCTTATTTGGAAAAAGCGGTTGCCCTACAGCCGAAAAATGCAGACGCTTTAACAAATCTTAAAAACTATTATGTTTTCATGCAGGACGAAGCTAAGACAACTGAGATCAATGCGAAAATCAAAGAATTGCAATAATAACTGGAGTAAATTCTTCTAAAATAGATAAAATCCTCGGTTTTTCCGGGGATTTTTTTTTGATTTTCCCCGAAGGAACTGCAACATTTCCGTGAGGGAATTCCAAATACACTAAGGAGAATTTACTTTTCCCAGTAGGGAGCGCTCCATCCCCTTAGGGGAATCCAAAAACTCCTTAAGGGAATTTACTTTTCCCAGGGGGAAATGCTCCGCCCCCTTAGGAGAATCCAAAAACTCCTTAAGGGAATTTACTTTTCCCAGTGGGGAACGCTCCCTCCCCTTAGGGAATTCCAAATACACTAAGGAGAATTTACTTTTCCCAGTGGGGAACGCTCCGTCCCCTTAGGGGAATCCAAAATACACTAAGGAGAATTTACTTTTCCCAGGGGGGAATGCTCCATCCCCTTAGGGGAATCCAAAAACTTCCTAAGGGAATTTACTTTTCCCAGGGGGGAATGCTCCGTCCTCTTAGGGAAATCCAAAAACTCCTTAAGGGAATTTACTTTTCCCAGGGGGGAATGCTCCGTCCTCTTAGGGAAATCCAAAAACTCCTTAAGGGAATTTACTTTTCCCTTAAGATTAACCTAGAAAATAAACGTGATTAAAATCCGCCTTGAGGATATCTAAAATAGCGATTTTAGCAAATATTTTATCACAAATCAATAAATTTTAGGGGTAAAATTGTGCCAAACCGAATTTTGTGCTTTTTGCATTTTGGTACAATTTTACCCCTTTTATCTTCATACTTTTTTGTACGAAGCAGTTCCTATCATAAAAATTCGGGCAGGCTCAAAATTCGGTGCGAAGCTACGCATTTAGCTCATAGTCATCTTTTCAATAACTCCTCACAGAATCGCAATTAGCTCAATCTGAAAAACCAAGGTACACTCTCCGCCTTTTCGTGGCAACAGCTCTTCCTTGCCGTAAGCCAAATGCGGTGGAAGATACACTTGCCATATCGATCCCACAGGCATCATGCACATTGCTTCTTGCCAGCCACGGATAAGTTCGTTGATATAAAATGTTTCCGGACGTTTACGTTTATAGGAGCTATCAAATACCGTTCCGTCCAACAGTTCACCCTTGTAATGACAAATGATCTTGGAAGCCTTCGTCGGAATCTTGCCCGCACCTTCTGTCAATATTTTATACTGTAAACCCGACTGGCAGGCGATCACACCGTCTTTAGTCGCATTCTCGGCGAGAAATACGAGACCTTCCGTCCTATTCTTTTCAAGTAACGCCGTAGTATTTAGCTTACTTTTCTTTTTTTGTACCAAAATAATTTCGTTTAACTTTCCCTTACCGCGATCAGCTGGGTTTATACATACCCGCGAAGTTTACCGGTATGCGGTATACAATAGACTGATCAGAGACCAAAGTAACGGCTTTTTATTTTTTTAACAAAAAAATGCAGTGATGTTTTAGGAAATCCTAAAACATCACTGCATTGCTATGGTCGTTAAACCATCTTTATTCTGGCGTCTTTATACCAAAGTAGCCTGTAACGTTTTTTCGAAGCTAAATGCTTTGCTTACGGGACAATTCTCTTTTGCTTTTTGAGCGAGTGCCTGAAATTCCGATTCATCAATGGATGGCACTTTCGCCGTCAGTTCCAATTCAGAACGGACAATTGCGCCATTTTCAAAAACAATGGTCGATACGGTTTTGAGTTCATCGGGAGAAAACCCGGCTTCGGTTAAAAATGCGCTAAGCTGCATGGTAAAACATCCGGCATGCGCAGCGGCCAACAACTCTTCCGGATTGGTACCCACACCATCCTCAAATCGTGTTGAAAATGAATATTGGGTATGGTCCAATACGGTGCTGTCTGTTGTTAAATTCCCTTTACCTTCTTTTAGGTTCCCGTTCCATAGGGCTGTTGCTTTTCTTCTCATGATTACTCTTTTGTTGTTATATGATTATTAATGAATACTATTCTGATCTTCAAAACTTCGCGATAAAATCTTATCATTCATCCTCCGGCTCCCTCCTTTTTATTGAACAAACAACAGTATAAAAAGTTGTGTTTTATTCCGCAAAATCATGTCGCACATCCGAATAAAGTCTCGTTATTCAATATAATAAAACTAAACTCATGAATAAATTAGCGTATCTCCTCATCCTAACAGCAGCATTTACCTCTTGCAAAACCTCTCAGCGCAGCCAGCAGGCACTTATCCGGGAATGTCCTGAAGAGAAAATTGTCAACAAAATCCCAGGACCGCCGGTAAAAGGAGAATCCGAAAAAATCTATTATATCTATCAGGGTAAAAAGGTCTCACCGAAACAATTCGATCAGGAATGGCTCGATAAAAATTGTGAGATTAAAGAGACAGTCGTGTACTAACTATATTTTCAAAAGCAAGGATAAACAAGTATTTTTGCCTAAAATTTTTTAAAATGACAATTTCTCTTCTCGAGGTCAATAAAAAGATTTTAGGCTATGTATCTTTAACTTTCCTTGGTTATTTCACGATTGGCTTATCACTTGCGACCTTACCTATTTTTATCCATCAAATTCTAGGGTTTAATACAATTGTCGCCGGACTGGTTATCAGTGTACAATACATTGCCACCTTTTTACTTCGGGGTTATGCCGGCAAAATCGTGGACACCAAAGGTCCAAAAGTGTCCGTCCTGCGCAGTATGCTCTTTTTTGCGCTCTCGGGAATTTTACTCTTGCTGGTCTTTTTATTCCGGTCGCAACCCTTGATTAGTTTAGGTGTATTGCTGGTCACCCGGCTATTCACCGGTATTGGCGAGGGGCTGGTCGGAGCCAGTCCCATCAACTGGGCTTTATTGGAACTCGGAGATGAACACGCAGCCAAGGCTATATCGTTTAATGGGATTGCGAGCTATGGCGCACTTGCCCTCGGAGCACCATTGGGCGTACTTATGGTTGACCATATAAATTATGAATCGCTGGGAATACTCACCTGTTTAATAGGGATCCTGGGCTATCTTTACAGCAGATCAAAAACGCCTTATCAGGTAATCAGCAAAAAAACAGTCGCTGTCAGTTTCAGGCGAGTGCTTCTTACTGTGGCTCCATTCGGAATTTGCCTGGCCTTAGGCGGCCTTGGTTTTGGGAGTATTTCCACCTTTATGACGTTATATTATGAGCACTTCAATTGGCAGAATGGTGCGGCTTGTTTGACGGTCTTTGGTATTTTCTTTATTCTGACGAGACTTGTATTCAATAAAGTAATTGATCACTATGGCGGTCTAAAAGTGGCCTTAATTAGTCTTTTTGTCGAAACATTTGGTCTAATGGTTATCGCCCTGGCCCTCCACCCCTTTTGGACACTTGTTGGAGCCGCACTGACGGGACTGGGATTTTCACTTGTTTTTCCGGCTCTCGGTGTGGAGGCAATCAAAAGGGTTCACCAGAATCAACAGGGTTCAGCATTAGCTGCCTACGGACTATTTATCGATATTTCCCTGGGCATTACTGGCCCGCTGATCGGTTTCATTGCCAACAATGTCGGTATGACGGGTATCTACCCTTTCAGTGCCATCATGGTATCCATCGGTTTTGCAGTCGTAGGAAATTTATTATACAATCGAAGGACAAAGCTTGCCTGATGATGACCGGCACCGACAAAAAAGGCTAACCCAATTGGGTTAGCCTTTTTTATAACATATATCTTGGATTAGCTTTCGATACTTGGTACAGCAACGACCTCATTGGTATCTGCGTTGTAATCTATACCATCGAAGTTAAAACCAAATAAATTGAAAAATTCATTCCGGTAACCTTCAATATCGGAGATTTCTTCCAAATTTTCTGTAGTTGCTTTCTTCCATAATGCAGCAACTTCCGCCTGAACATCTGCACGCATCTCCAGGTCGTCAACACGGATTCGGCCTTTATCATCAAGCAATACATTGCCATCAGCAGTATAAAGGCGCTCTGCAAACAAACGTTGCATCTGTTCGATTGTACCTTCGTGGATTCCTTTTTCTTTCATCACCTTATACAATAGGGAAATGTACAAAGGCACTACTGGGATCGCGGAACTGGACTGTGTCACCAATGCTTTGTTAACCGAAACGTAAGCCACACCGTGCAGATCACTTAAGATCGCATTGATAGCAGGCACAGTACCTTCCAAATCGTCCTTCGCGCGGCCAATTGTTCCGTTACGGTAGATCGGATAAGTCAGTTCTGGCCCGATATAAGAGTAAGCAACTGTTTTTGCACCATCAGCCAAAACGCCGGCAGCTTTCAGATCTTCGATCCAAAATTTCCAGTCTTCCCCACCCATTACAGCAACCGTATTCGCGATATCCTCATTATTTTCTATAGGTTGGATCGTGATATCCGACACAACGCCTGTGTGAAAGTCTACCGTTTTATTGGTAAAAGGCTCCTGAATAGGTTTTAAAACTGAAGCATGTGCAACACCTGTTTTCGGATGCGTACGACGTGGAGATGCTAAACTATAAACCACTAAATCCACCTGTCCCAGATCCTTTTTGATCAATTCAATGGTCTGTTTTTTTATGTCATCTGAAAATGCATCACCATTGATACTTTTGGCGTATAATCCGGCTTCATGGGCTTCTTTTTCAAAAGCGGCAGAATTGTACCAACCAGCGGTCCCCGGTTTACCTTCTGCCGCAGGTTTTTCAAAAAATACACCGATCGTAGCAGCTCCAGAACCAAATGCTGCAGAAATCCGAGACGCAATACCAAATCCTGTTGAAGCACCTATGACGAGAACTTTCTTTGGACCATTCGCGATCTCACCCTTTGATTTCACGTATTCAATTTGATTTTTAATGTTTTGCGCAGCCCCTTGTGGATGCGAGGTTAAACAAATAAAACCTCTAGTTCTTGGTTGTATAATCATCTTGATTAATTTTCTTACTACTTGTTTTATTGATTAGGCAAAATAAGGAATTTTAAATGAGAAAATTGCCATAAAAATCAATTACTTTTTGTTTCATTTCCGATTAAACGGCCATTTGCGTACTTTCACCATACGAATTCACCATACGAAATAGACACCGCATTCATTTTATTTATGTCCTTCCAATTTACAATAAAAAACAATAAAAATACGGCACTTTTTTTAGGAATATTAGCCGCATTATTTTTCGCAAGTACTTTTGTTCTCAACCGTATCATGGCTGTTTCGGGAGGAAGCTGGCAATGGACAGCAGCCTTACGATTCCTATGGATGCTTCCTATCCTGTTGGTTATCGTATCTGTACGGGGCAACTTAGCACCGCTCTTCCATGCGATCAAATCCAATCTGCTGCAATGGCTGCTGTGGAGCACCACAGGTTTTGGTGTATTTTATGCCACGCTGACATTTGGTGCGAGCTTCGGTCCCTCCTGGTTAGTTGCCAGCACCTTTGAATTCACCATTATCGCCGGGATGTTTATAGGCCCTTTACTGGAGAAAAAAGGGCATCGAAAAGGAATATCCAAAGCTTCACTCCTCTTCTCGATCATTATTTTTCTGGGAATTGTACTGATGCAAATCTCCGAAGCACAGGCTACTTCCTTCAAATCCATGTTATTGGGCACGATTCCAGTACTGATCGGAGCAATTGCCTATCCTTTGGGCAACCGTAAAATGATGCAAATCGCGGGGAACAAATTGGATGCTTTCCAACGAACGCTGGGCATGACCTTATGTAGCATGCCTTTTTGGATCCTGCTCAGCATCTTTGGTTATATAGATAATGGCCTTCCAACGGAAAGTCAGCTGTTACAGACCTTGCTGGTTGCCATCTTTTCGGGTGTAATTGCCACGCTTCTGTTCTTTAGCGCGACGGATATCGTACGCACCGACCCCAAGGCACTCGCGGCAATAGAAGCGACGCAAGCGATGGAAGTCATCTTTACGCTACTGGGTGAAATCATTTTATTACATGCCGCGCTTCCAAATAGCTATTCCTGCATGGGGATTGGTCTGGTCGTCATTGGAATGATCTTGCATAGTCGCTCGAATTAAAAGGCGAGAACAGCGCTATTAATTTTCATCTGCCTGTAAAGTCTTACTGATCTTGCTTAAATTAAGACTATTGGCCATGGCCGAAAAAATCTCATGGTAGGTACCTTTCGCCATGTAGAGGTCTTCATGTTTCCCCTGCTCGACAACGTGACCTTTCTCCATGACAACAATCGCATTGGAGTCTATTATCTGAGAAATGCTGTGTGACACGATAATCACTGTACGATCTTTCTTAATCGCATCCAGGCTATTTTTAATCTGCTCCGTAGCAATCGCATCCAGATTTGCAGTAGGCTCATCCAGAAAAATAATGGGTGGATTTTTCAGAAACAGCCGTGCGATGGCAATGCGCTGTTGCTGTCCACCAGAAAGCGATTGTGCATCCGTCTCATATCCTTTTGGCAATTCCATGATCTGCTGATGGATATAGGCTTTCTTTGCGGCTTCCACGATCTCCTCAGGCGAACTTCCCATCTTGCCATATTCAATATTTTCAAAAATTGTTCCTTTAAATATATGATTGCGCTGCAGCACCATGCCGATATGCTGCCTGAGGAATGCGGTATCGTAATCCGCAAGATCAACACCATCCAGTAAAATCTGGCCCCGTGTCGGCTCATAAAATTTATCCAACAAATTGATAATCGTACTTTTACCGGCACCGCTTAATCCGACAAGGGCCGTAATTTCATTGGGTTTAATGGCAAAGCTAACGTCTCTTAAAGCCTGTGTCCCGTTGGGGTACGCAAAGAAGACATTCCGCAATTCCAAATGTCCTCGGATTTGTTCCGGTCGATAAGTCCCTTTTGATTCAATCTGATCATTGGACTCGAGAATCTCAAAAAAGGATTCTGAATAGATTAGGGCATCATTGACCTCATCATAAATACGGTGCAACTGCCGGATCGGTGCCGAAACATTGTTAAATAGCATAATATGAAACATAATCGCTCCAATCGTAATCTGACCGGATAGCACGAGATAGGCGGTCAGGACGATAATAATTACAACCGCGATCTGCTCCACAAAATTTTTTATGCTATCGTAAAAAAAGCTCGTTTTACGGGTTTCCATTTGGTTTTCAGTCATTTCGTATTGAATCTTTTCATGCCGTTTCGCTTCTTCGGGTTCTCGGACAAAAGATTTAATAACGAGAATGGAGTCAATCAGACCGATGATCCGATTATTTTTTGATTCGCGGTATTTGCGCATCTGCCGCCTAAAACCTGTTAATTTATAGGCCTGCGTCTGACTGATATAAAGGTACAACGGGATAACCGCCAGCCCCACCAGTCCAACGTATACGTTAGCATAGAACATGCAGCTCAGTGCAATGATGGCATTGGCAAACAAGGGAAGAATATCGATAAAGAAATTCTGTACCAAACGTGTTAGTGAGCTGATGCCTGCGTCGATACGTGTTGCCAGCTTTCCGCTTTCATTATCCGTGGAGGTGTAAAAAGCAAGCTTATAGGTCAAAATCCGGCTAACAATAGCCTGCGAAAAATCACGTGCAATATAAATCCGAAGTTTCTCGCCATAAAATTTTTGTCCGAACTGCACCAATGCGTAAACAATTTCCTTAAGCAACAAAACCGCACTGATGATCCCGACAATATACATTCCCTTAGAAAGCGGCTCTTTGGCCACCATCAAAGCGTTGATGGTATCTACCGTATACCGCAAAATAAAAGCATTGATCTGCGCAGCGAATGATCCAACTACAGTCAAAAGCAAGGTATAAACAATCAATTTACGGTAAGGACGGGCAAAGGGAATAATTTTTTTAAAGAGCTGTGGAATGGTCATGAAGAAAGATTTACAATGAGCAAATAACAAATAAGCATCGTGATTTGTTTAAAAATAAACGGAATCCTGTCACAAAAAAAGTCGTACCATGGTTCATGGCACGACTTAGGCAGCATATTTATTTTGGACTATCCAAAAATACGGTTTAGCACCTTAGCTAAGCGTAAACCACCTTTTAATAAACATTGTTCCATCGTATCTTTATTTTGATAAACATACGAATACGACAAATTCGCATTGTTTGCTACGTCGGCATAAATTTTCTCAGCAAGCTGATTTGATTCGTATAGCCAATTAGACAACTCCCCGGCGGCCAATTGTTCATTTTCCTTTTTTCCGTTGACATCCAATACAGTTGCATATTCAGTATAGCTATATTTTTCATTGTCTACCAAATCACTATCCCATACACGGTGAATATTGGATTTTTTTCCAAACCAGCTTACCTCAATCTTATTTCCCCCTTGGTCTTCGGCACGACTGACATGCATGGGCTGATGGGCATCCCCCAGAATATGGATTAAGAAATAGAGATTCTGTTTCTGCTGATCCAGCGAAATGTTTTTATCTGCAAAAGATTGCTCGATACGGATGGCCGTTTTGTATAAATTCTCATCAGCCGAACGTTCAAGTCCCTGTTGAAACTCTGCCCATGGCAGATTTGAATTTAGATTTATAAAATGTGAATTTCCCAATTTCTTAAATTCAGGATTGGGATCCGACTTGATAAAATCTCCCCAATTCGCCCAATATGCCAGCTTTTGCTGTCCAATGATTTTTCCGATATTCTTCTTTGCTTTTTTGTTCAAATGACGCTCCGCAATTTCTGCGACAACACGATGCCCAATGGTCCCCCAGGCATATACCGATGAAAGTTGAAGGCATAAAGCTACAGCCAACAGACCCTTAATCACTTTTTTCATTGCTATATTTATTTTATTGTAATTATTTAAAGATATCGAACGCATATTTTGCCGAAGACCAGAACTCATCCAGCGCAATCATCCGTGGTTTAAAGAAAGCAATCAGTTCTCCCCATTCCTCTTCCTTAAAAATACTATGGCCTTCCAGTGTCCTGTAGATCTGACAGATCGGTTTTCCATATTCGTCACAACTGTCCATATCCCATTCCCATTCTTCGCCCAAAATATCATGAAGCAGATTTTTGTACTGCAGAAATTGCTCGGCCATCAATGCACGGATTCCGGCATCGGTATGTGACCAGATAATTGCTATTTTCGCAGTATTATTATCAGCATCCATCTTAAAATACAAATGCTTAACACCGGTTTTATAGTTCATCCAACTGACCTTTTCGCCGTCTGCAGCTGAATGTAGGGACATGTATTGTCCAAATTTGGTCCAGAATAGCTGTTTTAATTGCTTTACCTCTTCTCTAGAATACACAAATACAATTTTTAAGTCAACAAAATTAAGAAAATAGCGCGGTATGCCTAAACCATATTGGTATTAAAATTGTTGTTTTATCAACAAACAACTCCAAAAGATGAATATAGACAAAAAAAAATCGCTCTTATTGCTGACCGCTGTGGCATTGGGGACGGTGGCATATAATGCGTTAAAGCCCGTCATCTCCCGTCCGGATGTAGTAGACCCTTTTGATTTAGATAAATACCTCGGAAAATGGTTTGAAATTGCCCGGCTGGACTTTCGCTGGGAAAAAGGGCTCAGTCAGGTTTCGGCAGAGTACACCAAGAATAAAGATGGAACAATCCGCGTCAATAATCAAGGTTACTCGGAAGAAAAAGAACGCTGGAAGCAGTCTATCGGAAAAGCTAAATTTGTCAACGGTCCTCACGAAGGCGCATTGAAAGTATCCTTTTTTGGCCCATTCTACAGTGGCTATCATATTGTAAAAATAACGCCCGACTACAGCTATGCCCTTGTATTTGGAGACAACCTCGATTACATGTGGATTCTGGGCAGAAATACCGAGATTCCGGATAAGATCAGAAATGAATTTCTTACTTATGCCTTACAATGCGGCTACGAAACCGGCAATCTGGTCTGGACAAAGCATTAATCAAAAATTGGCGCGAGCACCTGATAATTGAGCGTTGGATCCTGGGCTAAAACATCTGCGATCTCCTGAAGGTCCTGCTGATTGATTACATTATTGATTCCTGTATTATACAAGCTTGCGAGAAATAGTGCTGCTTCACGCTTTTCAGCTAACCCTAAGATGGAGCTTCCAACATAGAAATTGAGTACTGACGCAGCATAGTCACCAAATATATGGAAACCAAAATCACCATTTTTTTGTAAAGCATGACGCATCATTTTCTCAAAATCCGAACGTAAGGTTTCTTTTGTTGTATCTTTCATAACAAAAACTAAAATAGTGCAGCATATCCGCTCTGTTGGGCAAAGGTGCAAAAAAAATCCCAAACAATGCCTTGTGAAAAGCATTGTTTGGGATGATTAAACGATTCTGACCGTAACAATTAAAGTGCCTCAGCGTGCTGAGAAACGTCCAAACCAAGTTCCTCGTCTGTCTCTTCTACACGTAAAGGAGAAATCAGATCCGTTACTTTTAATAATACCAAAGAGCCTACGAAAGCAAAGAATGATACTGCAAACAAGGCTACCGTATGTACAAAGAATAATTTCGTTTCACCAAAAAACAAGCCATTGTCAACAACCAATGGATTTACATTATGGTGTGCAAATACTCCGGTGAGCACCATTCCTACCATACCACCTACACCATGACAAGGAAATACATCCAACGTATCGTCGATGCTGGTTTTGCTTCTTAAGTAGACAACTAGATTACTAATCAATGCAGCGACTAATCCAATGACCATGGCGTGAGGAATGCTCACAAATCCTGCTGCTGGCGTAATTGCTACCAGTCCTACAACTGCACCGATACATGCCCCCATTGCGGATGGTTTTTTACCGCGGATAATATCCACAAATATCCACGCCATTGCCGCCATAGCCGATGCTGTAGTTGTGGTTGCAAAGGCATAAGCTGCTAGCGAGTTTGCACCGCCGGCCGAACCCGCATTAAATCCGAACCAACCGAACCACAACAAGGCAGTTCCTAAGATTACATAACTTATACGCGCTGGATTATGTGTCTGTGATTTACGGCCTTTTAAATAAATTGCAGCAGCCAATGCCGCCCAGCCTGCTGACATATGCACGACAGTGCCGCCGGCAAAATCAAGTACGCCGAATTTTGCTAAAATTCCTTCCGGATGCCAAGTAGCATGCGCCAATGGCATATAAATAAAGACACCGAACAAGATAATAAACAACATATAAGAGTTAAACCGGATACGCTCAGCAAATGCACCGGTAATGAGTGCAGGCGTAATGATCGCAAACTTCAGCTGAAACATGGCGAATAAGACCAATGGTATGGTCGGTAATGCACCCCAAGCGACATTCCCTAAGGTACCTTTCATCATAAAGAAGGTGCGTGGATCACCTATAATTCCGCCGATATCATCGCCAAAGGCTAAACTGAATCCAACAATAACCCATAGGATCGTCATAAGACACATACAGATAAAACTCTGCATCATCGTCGAGATCACATTCTTTTTACTGACCATTCCCCCGTAAAAAAATGCCAAGCCGGGCGTCATAATCAACACCAATGCTGAAGAAGTCAATAACCAGGCAGTATCCCCCGTGTCAAACTCTGCTTTATCCAATGCAGATAAATCTATCGAAGGAAATACAAGTCCTAATACGCCCAAAAGTACCAGAACAAAGAGTGGAATAATTTTTTTCATTTTTTTAAACTGATTAGTGTTTATTAATACGTCAATAAATTTTAAATAAAATACAAAAACAAAACAAAAACCCTTTCTTACTTATTGTTTTGACAAATATAAACTCTTTTTGTTGAAAAATTACTATCAAATATTATTTTTTATGATATTTTTTACATAATTTCACAGAAAACAAAAACAAAACCACAAAAACCTATAAAAAAACAAAGAAAAAATCAACCAAAATTCAAACAAATCAAACTTAAAACCTTATCAACATGAAAAAAATCTTAACAATCATCATTTTTTCAATAATTTTCATACAAAAATCAAAATCACAAGAAGAAAACAAAGAAAAACCTATTGAAATATCCGGATCAGTGGATACTTACTGGAAATATGATTTCCAAAACAAACCCAATATCAACACCTATTTTACGGAGGATAATAATTCAGTCTCCATCGGAATGGTTGACCTCGCAGTTAAGAAACATTTTAAAAAGGCTTCTTTTGTAGGGGAACTCTCTTTTGGCCCACGTGGACAATATCGTTCTATTATTAATGGAGACGGCCAGCCGGGTGATGATAAGAACAGCTTTCACATTCAGAATTTATATGTGGGCTATGATCTTACCGACAAACTGAATCTTACTGCCGGATTCATGGGCACATTCGTTGGATTTGAAGTCATCTCTCCCACTTACAATTTTCATTATTCCACTTCTTATTTATTCGGAGCTGGCCCTTTTCAGGATGCAGGTCTGAAAGCAACTTATAGTTTTTCTGACAAATTTGCGTTAATGGTCGGTATATTTAATGACTGGAACGTTTATCAAGATCTGAACGGGGTCTCACATATTGGCTCACAACTAGCGTATAGACCTAACGAGAAGGGCAGTTTCTATCTAAATTTCCTAAGCGGATCTTCTGTTGGGGGCAAAGAGAACTACAGCTCGGGCACGCTTGTGGATTTTGTGGGAAATTACGACTTCACGCCTAAATTTTACCTTGGTGTAAACGCCACACATTATAAGAGAAGAGCGGAAGGCGGATACACAGGAGTAGCGCTTTACCCGAGAGTTCACCTGTCAGAACATTTCGGAATTGGATTACGGGAAGAGTTCTTCCAAACGCACAAAGAAGAAGCCAATGGTATTCCAAGTTCCAATATGTTAGCCACCACATTGACCGCTGAATACAATTACCATGGTTTCAAATTTATTCCTGAAATAAGAATTGATAAAAGCAATACTGAAAAGTTTGTTAAGAATGACCTATCTCCGACAAAATCTGCCGGCCAGTTTTTATTAGCCTGTGTATATAGTTTCTAGATCAGCGATGCAACACTATATTCTCCACTAAAATACCCATAAAATGGGTTCAAATTATTCGAAATTGATATAATTCCATAAAATACCAACAATTAAACGGAAAAAGCGGATTCTAAAGAATCCGCTTTTCTATCTTATATTTTTTACTCCAAACTTATATTGCTAAGCTCAGCTCCATTTTCAATGCACATCACCTGACACTGACAGAGACATGCCGATCTAAAATCCGGTCAGTTTCCGGAGCATCAGCTGTGTATTTCGCAAATTGTGATCCATACCCCTCCGCTCCGACTACCTGTTTAGAGAGTCCCGCCTTAACCAGATAATCTTTCACAGCATTTGCCCGATCCAATGATAATTTTTTGTTGTAATCTTCACTTCCGGTTTTATCGGTATAACCACCAATTTTCACGTTTGCCGCCGGAAAAGCCTTGAGTATTTCGGCCAGGTTACTGAGCTGTACCTGACTTTCGGGTAAAACCTTTGCCGTACCGGTTTCAAAATTAAGATTATCAAAATCAAACCAGGTATTTTTCAAGGAATCTTCGTCCAAGGATTTATAATCGGATTTTAAGAACTGAACCAATTGGTCTTCTATTCCGCTCTTAAATGCGGCTAATTTTTCTCCATTCGGCAACATCACATCTAAATGCTCACGATCAATCTGTCCGGCAGCTCCGCTAACCATTGCACCTCCGGAATCAACCTGTCCCCGATTGACACTCGTGTCCGTAGCGCCTTCTTTTTTACCACTGCTACAGCCCTTGCCAAACAAAAACCAAAGCAGCACAATAACAATCAACGCAATTAAGATTTTCCACCAGCCGCCACCCGAAGAATCCGTCGAAGTAGCCGCAGACCTGGCAGCATCCGCCCGAGGTAATGCCAATGGCTCTTTATGTGCTTCAAGTTCAGTCGCAGGATTAATAACCGTACCTATATGGTGGGGCATGTTTTTCATAGTCTCTTCTACCGGAGTTTCAGGTAAAGCTTCCTCGGGCGCAGAAAAATGTCCGCCATCAAATAATTTCCCAAAAGCACCTAAACTTAATCCCGCAGGGATAGCAGCCGCAAATGCAGTTTTATTCTCTTTTAGCTTCTGGCTCACCCCTTCCACATCCCAATTTTGCCCTTTATTAGTTAAACTGGAAAAGATGGCCGGCAGAGAAAAAGCCATCAATTTCTTCACCGAATCAGCATTAAAGCCCAGATACGCAGCAACAGTAGTTAATACGGTATCCAAGCCGTCACCGAATATTGAAGTCAGTATATTGCCATACCCAGCATTTCCTTCGTCCAGCTGCTGCCCTTCAAGACCCCCAGCATCCATCTGTCTACCCAGTATCTGACCGGGATCAAAACTTGAAAAATGCTGTTTCGCCTGTTCCAAAATCGTACCGATCCCGCCACTATTTTCTGACTGTTGACTCAAACCCAGAAACAAAGCCGGGACGACAGCATTTAAGTTCTGCTTCATCTGCTCATTATCCTGGTTTAAACTTTGTCCGACCCCGGCAAGCAACTGCTGATCAAAAAAGTCTTTTGCTGATTTTACAAGCTGATTTTCCATAACCTTTGTCTATTAATTATTAATTGATAAATCACTAACAAACAAAGCCTTAATTTGTTCACATCAAGCTACACTACTTTAAAAATCCCCAGATAGCCACTTGGGCACGACAAACTCTGCCGCAAGATGTGCCAGCTGATAATTTTGCCAGTTATCTTTTTTGACCCATTGCACTTCTTCCAATTCCGCCTGTGGCAGAAAAGTAAATTGAGCGTCGAGTTTTATCAGATAGATATGCCCTTCCACAAGGGTGTCTATCTCATTCACGGCCTGTGTACGATGTTGACCAATAAACTGTAAGGACGTACCGCTTGCGTCAAATTGCAGTTCCTCCCGGAGTTCCCGGACCAACGCCGTTACATCATCTTCACCGACGGCAATCTTCCCACCGGGTAATTGAAAATAATAAGATCCTTTTTTTCTAACCATCAGCAGATCGCCATACGGACCGATCATCATTGCTGAACAAATTACAATCTTATGCATATTTTTTATTTGAAACTACAAAACTAACTTTTTGTCAATCATTTAAAAAATGTGTTTTATTCTTATATTTAAAGAATAAAACAATAATTTATATAGCCCATATATGAATAAAGGATTAACGTATCTCGTATTTAGCCTATTATTTCTGGCATTAGCTTGCCAACAGGAAAAGAAAAGCACAGTACAAAAAGAACAGCCAATTAAGCATCAGGAAGCTGCCCCCGACAAAAAACAGGAGGAGAAGCCGAAGATGGTCACTGCAGAAGATATTGTTATCAAAAAAGATCTGCTCTACAAAAAGTACACGTTGGAGGACACCTATCCTTATAAAGATACCACACGCGGTTTTCAGTGGGATAAAATAAAGGAAAGGCTGGCTTTCATTGAAAATTTCCAGCAGACTCCTTCGCGCTATGCCGTTCTTCAGAATTATCAGAATGAACAAGGAGAAGCTCCTACGATTAAAGATTTCAAACGAGATGCATACAAACGCGTTGCTGACAGCTTCAATGTGGCTCGCTATCAAGCCGCCCCATTATACGACCCGGCTACGGATAAGCCGGTTCGTTATGGACGTGACGGATGGCTGGTCCGCGTCAAAGGAGCAGATACCCTTGCCCACATACCTATCGCCGGTCTGTCATTTGAAGGGGAATATACTGTCCCCAAACGCTATCTACGCCTGATAAGCGATAGTGTACAGTTTAACATCATTAACGTTGTCGATGTCAAGAATCAAAACATCTGCACACTGGAAAAAGTGGGCAAAGAATGGCTTATCCGCAGCATGAACCCAGTCACCAGCGGCCGCCACAAACCCCCACACGCACAGGAGACACCGACAGGACTCTTTGTTGTACAGGAGCACAAATCAAAAATGTTCTATTTCGAAGACGGCACACGCACCTATGCGGGCTTTGCCCCTTACGCGACCCGATTCACCGCCGGAGCTTATATCCATGGGGTACCAGTCAATAACCCCAAGGGCAGCATCGTCGAATATAGCGAAAGTTTAGGCACCACACCCAAGTCACACATGTGTGTCAGAAATGCGTCATCTCACGCCCAATTTGTCTATAAACGGTCAAAAGACCTTTCCTCACTGGTCGTCGTTATTGATTAACAATATTTAACATTCTGTAAATCAAATATGTATTAACTTTAATAATTATTTTTGTAAACATCTACACAGAAAAGGAGGAGAATGGGAAATACGTTTATGTTTCTTTTGATGGCACTAAATACAGCACTGTCGTCAAAAGAAGATTTAAAAACAACAGTTCAACAGACCAATACCCATCATATAAATGTAGAACGTCAACGGACGGAAGTTGATTCTTTATATGATGAAATGAATTTAAGCCCTGTATTAAAATACGAGGCGTTTCGACAAGCGATGGAAGGCAGAAAAAAGCTACCCATTCACAACAAAGCTATTATGACAGTCATTGACTTTTCCTTGGCATCCACGGAGAAAAGACTTGTTGTACTTGATCTGGAGAACAAAAAGGTGCTTTTTAACACCTTGGTGTCACACGGTAAAAATAGTGGCGAAAACTATGCTACAAATTTTTCAAATCAACAGGAGTCTTTAAAAAGCTCGCTGGGATTTTTTATGACCGAAAACACCTATAATGGAGAAAATGGCTACTCATTAGTATTAAATGGTCTTGAGGAAGGAATAAATGACAATGCCAAAGCACGGTACGTGGTTATGCATGGTGCAGATTATTGCAGCACAGGAACAATATCCAGCCTGGGAAGATTGGGTAAGAGCTATGGCTGTCCTGCTGTACCCCGTGAATATGCAGGCCCGATTATCAATACCATTAAGGACGGCACCCTGCTCTTTATTTATGCCGATAATTCCGATTATCTGGCTAAAACGCATTTAATCCATCACCCGAATGTATTAATGGCGCAATTCAGCCGGAAACAACGGCTTGAAAATTCAGATGAGGGTTAAAATAACAAAAAGGCTGATGAACATCAGCCTTTTTAGTTTGTAATATCATTTGTAAACCTTAGGATTTATGCTTTTTCTTAAATTTTAACATCCAGTCATAAATCGCATCATCGTGAAATAAACGTTCGACACTGCCGTGCGTTCCACCTTTGATCACATTTAAACTCACATCAGCATCGGGATCGGCCTTTTTTATGGCATTCATAATTTTTTTGGACTCTGAGATTGGCACAGCACGATCAGCCGTTCCGTGATGCAACCAAATTGGCACCTGGCTCAGATTGGAAGCATATTGGCTCGATCCACCCCCACAAATCGCCACGGCGGCCGCAATACGTTCCGGATATTTTCCTGCAACATCCATGGTGCCATAGCCCCCCATGCTCATTCCACATACATAAATACGATCAGGATCAGCATGATAATGTGCGATAACATAATCTACAATTTCGATCACTTTATCCGGATCCCAACCGCCGCGGGATTGGGGAGCGACAATAATTCCGGGCACCTCCTGCCCCTTATTGATTGCATATAACACCCCATAGCGTTTGACGCGATCTAAATTTGTACCCGATAAGCTCCGTCCATGCAAAAAAACAAAAACAGGCTGCTTTTCAGAGTCCGCAGTATCACGGTCGGCATCTTTCAATAAAAAAGGATAAGCGGTTTCCCCTTTGATTGCTTGTATTTCCTGTGCGTTTAACTTTGTAAAAAACAGAAAGAAAACACATAAACATAGGTAAATTTTATGCATAAATTTATTTTATCAACGATTACTTAGTTTAATTTTGGAAGACTAAAAATACAATTAAATGATTTTTACCGACCGCATTTAACAACTTTTAACATTTCAGTGGCATCCGGAGACACCTTTTAAACTCATACCAGCATAAATTTAGACGGATATGCAATTATAATTGCATATCCGTCTAAATTTATCTTAGTTTGTACTATCTGGTAAAAAATTAAGGGCTCATCATGAAAATACTTCATACTGCCGATTGGCATTTAGGAAAGCGATTGGACAGCTTTTCCCGCATGGATGAACAACACCTGGTCATGGAAGAGATTATCCGAATAGCTGACCAGCAAGAGGTGGATCTGGTGCTTATTGCAGGCGACCTTTTTGACAGCTTCAATCCCGGTGTAGAAGCCATCGAGCTCTTTTACAAAACCATCAAGCGGCTGGCAAAAAATGGTGTGCGCCCTGTAATCGCTATTGCCGGGAACCACGATTCACCGAATCTGATCGACGCGCCGGATCCCTTAGCCCGGGCATCGGGCATTATCCTTATCGGTCATCCCAATGCACTTGTTACACCATTTACTACTGAAGGTTTCACTGTCACCCACACGGACAAGGGTTTTATCGAGCTTCGTATTGACCGCCACGACTATCCTATCCGAATACTCCACACAGCTTATGCCAACGAGATCCGGCTCAAACAATACCTCGGTGAAGAGAAAGAAGTCCAATTAAATAGAGCACTCGCAAAAAATTGGCAGGAGCTGGCTGAAGCCTATTGTGACGACAGGGGTGTCAATATTCTGATGGCACATCTCTATATGAATAAAATTGGCACCCCGCTGATCGAAGAGCCTGATGGAGAAAAACCCATTAAAATCGGAAATGCTGACCTGATTTATTCCGAGTCTATCCCCGATCAGATTCAGTATACAGCTTTGGGCCATATCCATGGATTCAAAAATATCGGCTCCGCGCAAAAGCCTGTTGTATACGCCTCATCACCGCTTTGCTATAGTTTTGCCGAAGCGGGACAGACAAAGTATGTGAACATCGTCAATGCTCTACCGGGCGAAGACGTCACATACAAACAAATTGCACTCCGTCAGGGAAAACCATTGGTCCGAAAATCATTTGCGGATATTGGCCAATGTATCGCATGGCTGTCCGAAAATCCAGAAACATTCGTGGAGTTAACTCTAAAGTCGCAAACATTCCTGAAAGCTGAAGACCGTAAACTGATTTATCAGACGCATTCAGGAATCGTCTATTTAATCCCTGTTGTTCAACAGGATCAACAAAATTTACTGGATAAAAAAGAAATTAATCTGACCCAAGATATCGCCACGCTGTTTACCGATTATTTCAAATCCAAAAATGCCAACCAGGCGCCTAATGAAGATATTCTTAACCTCTTTCGCGAAATACTAAATTCTTAAGCCCATGATCCCTTTAAAGTTAATTGTAGAAGGTATATACTCATATCAGGAACGTCAGACAATAGATTTCTCGGCATTGACAGAAGCTGGCCTTTTTGGGATCTTTGGCGCTGTCGGTTCCGGAAAATCTTCAATTTTGGAAGCAATTACCTATGCCTTATATGGCGAAACGGAGCGATTAAATGCTCGGGATAAACGTGCTTATAATATGATGAACCTCAAATCAAACCGTTCATATATCGAATTGGATTTCATTAATTTCGAAAACCGCACGTTCAAGGTCACCCGGGAATTTAAACGAAATTCCAAAAATTTTGAGGATGTCAAATCGCCAACCGTAGTATTATACGAAAACATTCATGAAGAATGGATTCCGCTGGAAAGCAGTAACGCACAACCTATCATAGGATTAAGCTACGAGAATTTCAAGAGAACGATCATTATCCCCCAAGGACAGTTTAAGGAATTTATTGAACTGGGTGCAAAAGAACGCACCGATATGATGAAGGAAATCTTTCAGCTTCATCGCTTCGATCTGCAGGACAAAGTCGCTACGTTGTATAAAAAAAATCAATCCGAGCTGGATCAGCTCAACGGTCAATTGATCGGTTTCGAAGATATCAATGGCGACCGCATCCGGGCAATGCAGGAAAAGTTGCTTGAAGAACGTCAATCTTTCATGCAGGTGCAAGATAGCAACACAGTCCTTCTGGAGAAATTCCAGGCACTTAAAAATCTGAAAGAAGATTTTCTTGAATTGCATAAAATGAAGGCGCGATTTCAACAGCTGACGAACCAGCAGGCAGAAAAAGAACATTTACGCCAGCGCATGATACGCTTTGAAGAGGCATGGACAAATTTCTACCATATCCTCCAGGCGCAGGAGAAATTGAGGCAGGAAAAAACTCACGAAGAGGGCAGGCTGCAGTACGAAGAAACGAAAACCAATGAAATCCAACAGCTTACCCAACAGTTGTCGCTGCAACTCCAACAGATTAAACCCCAGTACGACCGCTTAGCAGAACGGCGAATAAGTGAACTGGATCTGGAGCTCATTCTGCAGCTGATCCATTTTTCAGCAGAAATAAAAGTTTTAAAAGAAAGTGCTGAAAAAGGGCGAAACTTTGTCTTGGAAACCAAAGAGCAGCAGAAGCAATGCAAAATCAGTATCCAAGATGCTGAAGCCTTGCTCCTTGATCTAAAACAATCGCGACCATCGGCCAATGAGCTGATGGAGCTGGGGCAGTGGTATACTCAGCAACAGTCTATCCTTCAGCGGGAGGTTGAGCTTCATCAGCAACTTCTTGAACTAGGGACCGCAGTAACTGACCTGAAAAACAACTTGCAGAGCCAAGGATTTGATCCCCTCGACTTTGAATCCAAGTATAATAGTGAATTACTAACACTTGAAAGCAGGCTTAGCCAACTAAACGACGAGAAAGCACATCTTTTGTTACAGCAGAAACTGACACAATTTGCTGAGAATCTAAGTCCGGGTTCCCCCTGCCCTTTATGTGGAGCGCTGGAACACCCTGCCATCGCTGAGCGTATGGACATTAGCCAGGAGCTCGCCGATAATCAAAAGGCGATCACAGAAGTTAACGCAGGTATAAAATCCAAGACTGATCAAAAATTCGAGTTCGAAAAACTCCTGCTCCGACTGCATTCGCTAGAAGCTCAGCAAAATGACCTTAATGTAAAAAGTCAGGTAAACGAATCCCTTAAATCCAGCCACCTGCTTCAATTTACCTGGACAGATTACAGCAGTTCAGATGCGTCAATTTATATACAAAAAAAACAAGAACTTGCTAAGATTGAAACCCAGATCGTAACGACCGAACAAATGCTGACCAACCACCAGCTGGTCTTGGTCGATATCGAGAAGAAGCTTGAAAGAGCTAACAAAAGACTAAATGAGCTGGAAGTTGATGAAGTACGAAAACAAACCCAAATCAACCAGAATATAAGCCATTTAAAACATTTGAAATGGTCAGATTACAAATCTTTGGAACAGACCTCCATCGAAAATGAGTACAAGACGCTGAAAGCAGAAAATCTACAGATAGAACAGCATTTTAATACACTAACGGAACAATTAAATGGATTAAACAGCCAATTTGCTGCACAAAATAGCTTGGTACAATCCATTCTTGAAAGGATTGATAAAATAAAAGCTGAGGCCCTTCAAACCGAGACTACGCTCGGGAAATTGCTACAGACTTCTACATTTGACACAATAGATCAAATCAAAGAAACTTTAGCGGAGAACCTTCCTGTGCAACAGATCCGGGCAGAACTGGAACAGTTTCAGATCCAGTTTGAAACCCTCAGGGCCCAAATCGCGCAGCTGGACAAAAAGCTTACAGATAAAGTTTACGATGAAGAAACTTTCATCGCGCAGGAGAATGCTTTGAAAGAAAGCTCCCATCAGCTAAAAGTGCTCACGGAGAACGTCGCCAAGTACGAGCAAGAGCTGCATCAGCTGGAAACTGCTTATGAGAAAAAGGAGGTTTTACTTCAAGAACAAGCAAAGTTAAACTTGCGCAATGACAATCTAAAACAGCTCTTTAACCTTTTCAAGGGTGCAGGCTTCGTGCAATATGTATCTTCGATTTATTTACGTCAGCTCTGCGATCATGCGAATATCCGCTTTCACCGCATGACGCGCAACCAACTGAGTCTACAGATCAATGAAAACAATGAATTTGAAATCATAGACTATCTGAATGAAGGAAAAAGCCGGAGTGTTAAGACACTCTCTGGGGGGCAAGCTTTTCAGGTGTCATTGAGTCTGGCCCTGGCCCTGGCCGAAAGTGTACAATCCAATGCCAAAGCCACAAAAAATTTCTTTTTTATTGACGAAGGTTTTGGCACCCAAGATATCGCCTCCGTCAACATCGTATTTGAGACGTTACTTGATCTTCAAAAAGAAAATCGGATCGTAGGTATTATCTCCCACGTGGAAGAGTTGAAAGAACGGATTCCACGATCACTTTCCATAGAAAAGGACGAAGAACGGGGCAGTCAAATTTTCATCAATTAATTGCAAATCTTAAAGAAATTTTGTAAATTGGTTAGAGCACCGGTAGCCAAAAGACTGGTGCCATAACCAAAAACGAAAGATTATGGGCTTATTTTCAAATAACAGAAAAGGGAAAGGGTCGCATCCTTTTTTTCATAAATCAGCTAAATCAACCGTTCATCCAGCTGCAGCAAATACCAATCCATCCATTGTGCAACGGACAACACGAACCGTGCTATTAGTTAAGCAATATGATATTATGACCATATTAAAAGAAATTTTAATGCCACAGAATCAGAATTAACAATACTAAAAATCCAACTTATTTAAGCGGAATTATCGTTATTCCCTTCTCGTTTATTTATATCGCTGCCTGTTAGATGACATTTTTGTTTATCTACGTAGTGTTCGCCACCTTTTTACTGGATCCGCCCACCTGAAAAAGAAATAAAAAAAGTCATTGAAATTCTAAAAAGGAAATTTAATTTAACAATATAAAACATTTACAGAAAAATATTGTCATACGATACATACAAATTTAGAGCGATACTTATTACAGACACATGAAATACAAACAGATAAACAACAATTCCATCAACCAAATCATGCTTATCGTCATTATTTTGCTGATATGCATCTTGATATTTAAAAGTTTATTCTATTATCTTCCCGGCTTTTTGGGCGCAATAACATTATATATCCTGTTCCGAAAAATCAATTTTAAATTGACCGAAGAAAGAAAATGGAAAAAATCCCTCGCAAGTCTTTTATTAATTCTGCTCACAATTGTATTTCTGGTCGGCCCGCTTTACCTGCTGATCAATTATATGGTCCCTCAGGTAACTGATGCAATCAGCAATAAAGATGAGATTATGGAAAAATTTGATTCCATTAAAAACTATTTCAAGAATAGTCCATACCTCAGCAGCATTGATCTATCGGATACCGCTTTGATGGGCGGACTACAGCGGGCGGCAAAGTTTATTCCGAATATTCTGAATTCCGTTGCCGAAGTTGGTGTTAATGTTTTGGTCGCCTTATTTGTACTTTATTTTATGTTGGTAAGTAGCAAGGAGTTAGAACGGTTCATCTATAATGCCATCCCATTTTCCACTGGCAGTAAAGCCGAACTATGGAAAGAATTCGACATGATGGTCAAATCAAATGCTATCGGTATTCCGATCCTTGCCATGTGCCAAGGTGTTGTTGCCGGTGTAGGCTATTGGATTTTCGGGCTTGAAAGCCCCATTTTTTTGGGCATCTTAACTGCGGTATCGACCATTATTCCCATATTAGGCACAATGGTGGTCTATCTTCCAGCAGCTGTATTTCTATTGGCAAATGGACAATCCGGCAATGCCATCGGACTTGCACTATACGGTATCATCATCATCGGGAGTATTGACAACGTCCTCCGTTTTACGATTTTAAAAAAACTTGGCGACGTCCATCCATTAATTACTGTTTTTGGTGTATTGCTGGGATTAAATCTATTCGGCATGCTTGGATTGATATTTGGGCCTCTAATTCTTTCTTGCGTGGGCGTACTCCTTAAAGTCTATAGCAATGAATTTGGCCGAGGTACACCAGAAATCATCCAATCCACTTCGCTGATAGATCCAAACAGTCCACCCGACATCAGAGACAGGTCAGAGTAAGATGAATCCCGGGATTAATGGCGGTGGCCAGTGATATTAATGTTTAACCAGTAAACTGTCATAACTTAAGATTAGACACTGCATAATCCCATTTTTTTTATAGTTTTGATGCTTCATTGATATCGTTGAGGCACGGCTGGCATGCAGCTAAAGTTGAGGTAAAAAACAATCCTGTCGACGAATCTAAAAAAATAAAAAATCACGGAAACTGATTTAAAATCAAAGGTAGTCTATGAACAAAAAAATAATCTTAGGAGCAACCGCTGTATTCGCGGCAACCATGCTTTATTCATGTGACAATAAAGGCAGTCAAAAGGCAACCGGTACGGAAAGTAACACACCGGAAAATACCGCAGATAGTCACGATCATGCAGGTCACGATCATGCTGGCCATGACCATGCACAAGCGGCTCCCGCACAGTCGTCCGAGCCGGCAGCAATTCTCCCTAATTTCACCTTTTACCAACTTCGATCAGGTATACGTGTCAGCAATGAAAACCTTGCGAAAGATAAGAATACCGTTTTTATTTTATTTGATCCGGGATGCAGCCACTGCCAGCATGAAGCAACTGAACTTGAAAAAAATATCGATCGTCTAAAAGATGTAAACATCTATTACATCTCCATGAATGATCCGGCATTAGTTTTAGGCTTCTTCGACAGCTTTGCCCCAAAATTATCCAAATCCTCCAATGTCGAGGTGTTGATAGACAAAGATCAAACCTTTATCCAAAGCATACATGTCCCTTCGCAATTCCCGGCAAACTATGTCTACGGTGCTGATGGCAAACTAAAAGCACATTGGGAAGGTGAAAAAAATATTAATGAGGCGATAAGCCAATTTCATAAATAAGCTGAAATGCTGAATATAGCAATAAACGGATTCGGACGTATCGGAAGAAACACTTTGCGCAATATTTTTCTGCGTGATGTTTTTGACCAGCTGCAGGTAGTCGCCATCAATGATTTGGCAGATCCCCAGACTTTGGCACATTTGTTCAAATATGATTCAGTACATGGCCCCTTCCGCGGCACGGTAACACACGATGAAGATCATATTATCGTGAATGGTCATCCCATTTTGGTGACCAATGAAAGAGATCCTGCCTCACTGCCCTGGAAATCCTTGCATATTGATGTTGTTGTTGAATCTACAGGCCATTTCACAAGTCGCGATAAAGCGACACTACATTTAACTGCTGGTGCGAAAAAGGTGATCATCTCTGCTCCGCCGACAGACAAAGATATTCCAACTGTTGTATTGGGTATCAACGACAATGCGGTGGATCTCTCCGACTCCATTCTCTCGAATGCCTCCTGCACGACAAATAACGTTGCACCTCTGGTCAAAATATTAGACGACAATTGGGGGATAAAAGACGGATATATTACGACAGTACACTCCATGACGGGAGATCAAAATCTGCATGATGCACCGCATAAAGATTTGAGACGCGCACGGGCAGCCTCTTCGGCGATCATACCAACGACGACAGGTGCTGCCAAGGCGATCACCAATGTCTTTCCGCATTTACAGCATAAACTGGGCGGTGCAGGAATACGTGTTCCTGTTTTGAACGGATCATTGACAGATTTTACCTGTACTTTGGAAAAAGAAACGACGGTTGAAGAAATCAACAGCACATTCAAATCGGCAGCAGAAAATGAATTAAAGAATGTATTGTTTTATACGGAAGATCCTATTGTATCTGTCGATATCATAAACAATCCCTATTCGTGTGTTTTCGATGCACAGTTGACCTCGGTTGTGGGGGGGCTGGTAAAAGTCGTGGGTTGGTATGACAATGAATTTGGTTATTCCAATCGTCTGGTTGACCTTTTGATCAAGATCGACCAGCTCGTTTAATTCTGCTGCCCCTAAATTAGGTTGACAGAATTTAAAAATCAATATTGTCCTTGTCAGGTATACTGGCAAGGACTTTTATTTATATCTTTAAGAATAGTATCCATTGCCCAGTAGTATACCTTGTTTGTATGTCCTGTTGTTGGGATAGTGTCGTGATATATGTGTAATAGTCTATGCCCAAGTAAGACAGCTGGAAGGGCTTTAGAGTTCCCTTTCCACTCCCAGGCCAAAAAGTGCAAAATCATACTTTACCGGATCATTTGGATCCAGTAGCCGAAGATTGGCCGTTAACTCCTGTGCCGTCTTCCAATTGACTTTTTCTAAGGTAATCAGTCCAAATTTTCGTGCGACACGTTCAACATGGACATCACATGGACAGATCAGATCTTTTGGTGATAGCCGATTCCAGATACCAAAGTCAACACCATTGTTATCTTTTCGGACCATCCAACGCAAAAACATATTGATGCGCTTGACAGTGGATTTTTGTGCTGGGCTGCTGATATGCTTACGCGTACGTTGCGGATAGTCGGGCAGGGAAAAGAAATATGTCTTAAATGCATTGAGCGCCTGTTCTAAATTGACCTCCGAGTGCATTTCCTGTCCCACCAAAAAAGCATCCTCTAAAGAGTTAAAGTGATGGTAATGATGCTTAAAAAAAGCGACAAAATAGAGTATATCCGTATCATTGAACGTACGGTGCTTAAAACCAAGCAGGCTTTTAAGATCTTGGTCTCGATGATTCATCATAAAATCATAAGGAGCACCATCCATTCTTTCGATCAATTCATTGCATTTATTAATAATCGTTTTACGTTGTCCCCAAGCCATAATAGCTGCCAGGAATCCCATAATTTCAATATCATTCTTGCTAGAAAATTGATGTGGAATGGAGATCGGATCATTGGGAATAAAATTAGGCTGATTATATTCATCAACCTTTTTATCCAAAAAATCTTTTAAATTAAAATCTACGGCCATTACCCCGATCTATCGTCCTGTCTGTAATATTCCTTTGCAAATATTTGCGATCAAACCCGGCCCCTCATAGATAAATCCGGTGTAAACCTGAACAAGGCTAGCGCCAGCATCCAGCTTTTCAATAGCGTCTTTTGCAGAATGAATGCCCCCAACACCAATAATCGGAAATGCTTTATTGGATTTTTCGCTTAAGTAACGGATTACTTCGGTAGAACGCTTGGTCAATGGGCGTCCGCTTACTCCACCCGCTTCCCGGGTCAATTCTTGCTGGCTCTTTAATCCTTCTCTAGAAATCGTGGTATTTGTCGCGATAACCCCAGCGATCTGAGTCTCCATGACAATTTCCACAATATCATCCAGTTGGCTATCGGTGAGATCAGGTGCGATTTTAAGCAAGATAGGTTTGGGGGTTGATTTCGTTTTATTCAGCTCCTGAAGTGTGTTCAATATCTTTTTTAGCGGTTCTTTTTCCTGCAGATCCCTTAAGCCCGGCGTATTCGGCGAACTGACGTTGACAACAAAGTAATCCACATACTCAAAAAGGGCATTGAAACAGTAGATATAGTCATTTACCGCTTCTTCATTCGGAGTAACCTTGTTCTTTCCAATATTACCGCCGATTAGAAGTCCTTTTCGGTCTTTTAGGTTCTTCAGTCGGTTAGCAGCGACATCCGCCCCCTGATTATTAAACCCCATACGGTTGATCAGGGCTTCATCCGGTACCAGACGAAACATTCGTGGTTTATCATTTCCGGGCTGAGGCTTTGGTGTAACTGTTCCAATTTCGATAAAACCGAATCCTAAATTAGTCATATCGGATATATATTCGGCATTTTTATCAAAGCCCGCAGCCAGGCCTACCGGGTTTTTAAATTTCAATCCAAATACCTCACGTTCCAGGCGAGGATCTTCTACGGTAAAAATAGCATTCAATAATTGCTTGGCGCCCCAGATTTTAGAGAAGACATTCAATCCGCTGGTCACTTTGTGGTGAGCCGTCTCCGGATTCATGGTAAAGAATATAGGTTTGACTAATTTATACATAATCGCAAAGTTACTCAAACAAGAAGAAATATTCATTACTTTTGTACTTTTGCATCTGAAATGATATCAATAAATAACTTAACATTTGAAATAGGATCCCGTGCGTTGTATGACGAGGCAAACTGGCACATTAAACCGGGTGATAAAGTAGGCTTGATTGGCGCCAATGGAGCCGGAAAATCTACCTTATTGCGGTTGATCGTTGGACAGTACACCCCAACTTCGGGAACGATTTCCATGGCAAAAGATCTTAAGATCGGTTACCTCAACCAAGACTTACTGTCCTATCACTCCGATAAGAGCATACTATATGTAGCCATGGAAGCGTTTGAACGCCAAAATCAATTACATGCCGAGATCGAGGACTTACTTGCTAAATTAGAAACAGATTATTCGGACGATATTCTAAATAAACTCAGTGACAGACAATTGGAATTTGAAGCGCTGGACGGTTACAACGTGGAATTCAAGGCCCACGAAATCCTGGCCGGTCTAGGTTTCTCAGAAGAGGAACAAAAAAGGCCGCTAGCGACATTCTCAGGAGGCTGGCGTATGCGTGTGATGCTTGCCAAAATCCTGTTGCAAACTCCTGATATCCTATTATTGGATGAGCCGACCAACCACATGGACTTACCTTCGATCAAATGGCTAGAGAATTATTTACAGGCATTTGACGGCGCTATTGTCATCGTATCGCACGATAGGTATTTTCTCGACCGTATCATCAAAAAGACAGTTGAGTCACGAAAAGGAAAATTAACACTTTATGCGGGCAACTACAGTTTTTATCTGGAAGAAAAGGAATTAAGAAACGAATTACAGGCCAACCAGTTCAAAAATCAGCAAGCGAAGATCAAACAGGAAGAGCGACTTATCGAACGTTTCCGTGCCAAAGCTTCCAAAGCAAAAATGGCGCAGTCGCGGATTAAGGCACTGGATAGAATGGAGCGAATTGAAGATGTGGATGATGATAATCCAACGGTCAACTTTAGCTTCAAGTTTTCAAAACCTTCAGGCCGTCATGTGGTAACTTTAGACAATATTTCTAAATCTTATCCGAATTTAGAAATATTAAAAAATACCTCTGCAATCATTGAAAAAGGTGATAAGATCGCGTTGATCGGTGCAAACGGAAAAGGTAAGTCTACCCTACTCCGTATTGTGGCTGGCACAGATAATCAATTTGAAGGAAAATCGGAACATGGGCATAATGTGTCGCAAACGTTCTTTGCACAGCATCAGCTCGAAGCACTACACCTCGAAAACTCGATCTTGGCCGAACTGCAGGCTTTTGCACCAAAGCATACGGAGACCGAATTACGTTCGATATTGGGCTGTTTCCTATTTACGGGCGACGATGCCTTCAAAAAAATCAAGGTATTGTCCGGAGGTGAAAAGTCCCGAGTAGCTCTTGCTAAGGCATTGACTGCTGATGCCAACTTCCTGGCACTCGATGAGCCCACCAACCACTTGGATATGCAATCGGTCAATATTTTGATTCAGGCACTGCAGCAATTCGAAGGCACCTTTATTGTTGTTTCCCACGACCGCTATTTCTTGGATCATGTGGCCAATAAAATTTGGTATATCGAAGACAAAGAGATCAAAGAATATCCGGGGACATATCAAGAGTATGAGGAATGGGCTTCAAAGCGTCTTATAAAAACAGAGGTCAAACCGGAGAAAAAAGTCAAAGAAGAGCCAAAAGTTAAAAAAGAGAAACAAGCGCCATCTGAAGACCGTACCCGACTGTTGAGCAAAAAGAACAAGGAGCTTTCGACCTTGGAGAAAAAGATCGAAGAACAGGAAATATTGGTCAAGGACCTTGAACAGAAGCTGGCGGATGAAACTGTTTATTCGGATGCGACTAAGTTACAGGAAACTACGCGAGCATACAATTCGTCCAAGGCCGAGTTAACCCATTATCAGGAACAATGGGAGCAATTGGCTGAACAAATTATGGAATTGGAAAATGATTAATTTTTTTTGCTTAAAATCAGCTTTTTAAGCTGATGAGTGCGATTTAAAGCCGAAAAAATTTGCAGGAATAGGATTAAAGCCCTACTTTTGCATCACTTCAAACAAGGAACGATAGTTCAAAAAAGAAGTACGATTCCGTAGCTCAGCTGGTAGAGCAATACACTTTTAATGTATGGGTCCTGGGTTCGAATCCCAGCGGGATCACAAAGAGCGTGCTAAGGCACGCTTTTTTCGTTTAATTCATATCTTTTTTGCGTTTCTGCACTAATATTCAATTCATTTAAAGTCATCTAAAACCATACTCTGGTGTCCATTGTGGTGTCCATTTTAATGTCTGTAGGTGCAACAGGTACAAAACTATTTTTTCAATAAATGTTACAAGTAAAACGCAAACCTGCTTCGATTGAAGCGGATTTGTATTTTAACTACTTTATCATTGGAAAGAACTTTTATATTTTCCTATGTAAATTAAACCTATAGGTGTATCAGGATCATCATTAATTTCTATTGCAGAGTCCGTTAAATAAAAAACAGTATTAACCACTTCAATTCCCAAAGATCCACATTTTGCTATTGCATTCTTCAAATCGTCTCCAGCATTTAAAGGCACATCATTTTTTAATACATCTGATACTTTGAGATTGTGTTCGAACTTTAATATTCCTACAAAGTCAGGGTCAAGTTCATCAACTCCCTTCAAAAAACTTAGGTTTTCTTCCGATTCATCAGACAAAAAATATTCATCTAAATCATCTTCTTTTAAAGAGGTTTCTCCAATCCATATATGGATTATTTTCATTCGTTCTGTCGGTTCTATATACATAATGAAAAATTTAATGGTAGGTATTTACTTTCAGCTAAAACATCATTTACTGTAGATGATATTGAATCTTTCGTACCATCATTGTATCTCTCGTCTATACGAGTTTGTGGTTATGTATTGGCTCATTTCATCCACTTTGGCTATTAAGTACCATTCGTTACAAATTTCATCTTCAAGTTCTTCCCAGATAACATCATCCTCGGGATACAAATATTTATTGGTTGGTATAAAATCTTCCCGTCCTTTTATTGATATTCCGTACTGCTCGTTCTAAAACAATTTAATACCGTCAGTTAACAGGTAAAACTCCTTTAGGTGTTCCGGAATATTTGCCGGCAGTACAATCTTATTGCTGGTTAGTCGTACCTGACAACTCTCGTCCTCTTTATCAAGTTTATTAGCTCCGTTATTTTCATATACACTGTTTTATTTTGTTACAAAATTTTACTTTCATATGCCCTATTTAAGGAGTGCTATATACCGCGAACTCCCGCGTTGCCGAAAGTTTACCGTTTGTAATTACTAGATTTCTTGTCACAAACTAATTCAAGAAAACTATCTCTCGTCGATACGTGTTTGTGGCTCATCTAATTCGGCTCTTAAATAAGTCTTGTATTAAGGTTTTGTTTTTCTACAACAAAGTCTTTGCCAAAATTTTACATGAAAAAATTCCTTCTGACAGGTTATATACATTCTATTTATTAATACCGAACCCTTGACATAATTCTTCGATAGAATCCACATAATTTTTAACAATTAAAAATTCTCGAAATTAATTTGAGAATTAAAAGGATCGCTTATCTTTGTACTGTAGTTAACAATTAAAACTAAAATAGTTCATTTAAAATCATTTGATGTGGTGTCCAATATGGTGTCCATTTCTTTAAGTGAAAAAACAAAATACTGAGTATCAGAGCACTGTAAAAATATTGATGGTCCCAGCGGGATCACCATATTGGACAAGCGAATTTTACAATCGCTTGTCCTTTTTTTTGACGTTCTAAATCCTTGATAACCTGATAGATAAACATAACTCCTTCATTCATTCTCTCGGTTCGAAAGCCATCATCTTCAAAATATAGTTTTTCGGGAAAGGACGAACCAATAATCTCTCCCTTTTCCGCTACATTACACTCTGCCCAATAGCTTTAATTTATAAATGGTTTTATCCTTATCCGTAAATTCATACGCTCCGGTGATGATTTCTTTGATTTGTTGTACATAATTCATATTAATAATTACTACACCGTCATGACTATCAAGAATGTATCATTAGTCTTTCAGTTTTTCAAACTTCCCAGTTTTGTCTAAAACGTAGCTTTCGTCTTTAAAAATTGGCTTTGCTTCATTCATCCAATTTGAACTGGTTACCACTATTTTGTCTTTTTCTATTTTGCTGGTTTTGCCGAAGGCGGATTCCGCAATTTCATCGTAGGCAATTTCCAGTTTGTCAATTATTTTGTCGTTTTTATCTACAGTAAGTAATATCGTAAACAGTTCGTTCTCACCGCCCTGATAGGTAACGGCAACCGAGGTAAAGTTTTCGGAGAAAGGCATTTTGTAGTTTATGCGAAAATTGGTTGCATCCTTACGTTTCGGATCAAACTTGATCCGTTTCAGAAAACCATTGTCACGCGTCCCTAATTTTTCAAAATTATCAAACGTGGTACTGTCCGTTATCGGAAATTTGTGTTCGGGAAGATTTGCCAACAAGTCCGTTTTAGCAATGGAAATTTCTTTATCTGCTTTTGCAGGAATGCTGTCTTTTGCAACGCTTTCCGTAGCTTTCCTTTCAGTCTTGCTGTTGCAGGCAGTGAAAAGAAATGCGGTTGCTAAACATATTGTAATAATTTTTTTCATTTTACTTTTCTTTTTAAGCCGTTGCTGTCAAATTATATATCGTAAGTTTGTACTGGTGTAATAAATATTAAATATAAAAGATCGTGAAGTATTATCTTGGATAAAAAAGCTCCATCTACTGCTTTAAATTAAAAATTAATAAAGGTAAAACCTATTTTTCATATTAAGGACAGCAGATTCATTGAGTTAAAGCCAGAGAGTATTTCGTTATACTATACCTTGCTCTGCAAGAATTTTGGTGTAATATTTTTCCAACGTTTTTGTATCTACCGTCCTTGCTTCAGATTTATCATCGTTTTTATCATTATAGTTAAGCCATTTTTCGTACAAATGCTCAAATGTTTTTATGCCATTTTCAGTTAAATCACTGTTGGTGTAATACATCCGAATGATGCGTCCCAGCTGATCGATTGGCTGTTTTTTAAGCAGTTTCTTTTCGTAGCAAAAGCGCAGAAAAGTAGTATGGTGGTTATATAATTTTGTCATAATATCGGGATAACTGGCGTAGCTTTCTATCATAGCAGCTATGTCTGCTACAAACTCTTGCTCAAAATACAAATCGTTGTAAGTGGTGTTTATAGCCTGTTCCAAAAGCACTATATTTTCCAAACCTTCTATGCAGATTAATTTATAGTAACCCCAATCAAAAGAAGTTTCTTCAGGTGCATCAGGTAATAATTTTTTCAGGTTTTCGGTAGAAACCAACAGCAGTTTGTTATCGAAAAGTACACCAATTCGCTTCCCATTTTTATACAAAATATAGTCACTGAACATAGCTTCAATCATAATGTTAGCTATGCTTTTAGTTTTCTTTCGAAAATCTTCTTTGAATGTTTTGGTTGTCATATCTATTCTGATTAGTTATTTGACTTGCTTCGGCTGATTTACGACAGTGGCGTATAGCCGTCACACCCGATGTCGCGGATTTGTATCCCTGGCTTTGCTTATTTATACACACGGATTACAAATCTGCGTGATTGGGTATTTCTTTATATTATTGGTTTGTCATAAGCGTCTCCCAATTTTTCAAAATTGTCTTGCAGCCAATACCAATGTTGTCCTTTATTTTGGTAAAGTTTTATCAATAAATCGCTGAAATTTTTCGCGACAATTGCCGATTCTCCTTGTATTGAGCGGGTCTATTATATTCATTTTTTTACTCATTATTTGATTTTAAGTATTCCCAGTTTGCCGTTGTAGAAATAATTTCCATTTTCTGTAATCAGATAACATTCTGATGCAGACTTAAATTTCCTTTCGCCAAGCTGGTAATAAAACAGTTTGTGCATCGTTCCCAGTCTGTTGGTATTGGTCCATTTTGTGGTAATGCTTTTGTCAAATTCCTTTAGCTTTTTTAGTTTTTCGTCCACATTTATATCTGTAATATTCTTGGCAAAAGTGGTATCCGCTTTTACTTTTGTGGTGTACCCAGGTGCTAAAAACATCGCATCATTTATGATCACGTCATTTTTTTCATTGATGCGTATAGGATATTTTGAATCTACCGTTTCTGAAAGATACGTTTTTCCGCTGATTACATTTTTAATCGCAATGCTGTTTTTTATAACAACGTCTGTAACTGCTTTTTCGTTACTTTTTATGTTTTTGGTATCGGCAGAAACCTGTTGTTGAGTTTGCACAACATAAACCGAATCATTTACAAACGTGATAAAAGGTTGCAATGAAACCGAATCTTTTTTCTCAACGAAAACAACTTCTCCGTTTTTAATTAGTTTTTCCAAGATAGGTACGTTCGGGTGCTTGTCCTCACTGGTGCAGGATTGGAGCAGAAATGCTGTTATAAAAAATAATAGGCTTACATTTTTCATTTTACCTTTTTTAAAATCAGTTGCTGGTCTGTTCTTTCTATACTGTACTTGCGGGTGTAGGACTGTGGCGTATGCAATATCTGTTTCATCCATTTATAAAGTTACTTATATAAGAACACCCATGTTATGCCCGCCCCTATAAATACCAGAGAAAGCAGGATGAATAGGATCAGCGCTGTTCGGCAACCAAAGGTCTCTTCAATCCAGGCAATATTGAATAATCCTTCACCTCCTTCAAACAACCAGCTCCAGCGCCTGATGGAACCGTATAACAATATAATGCCTACAAAAAACAATATCCAGCCGTAACTATTCGGGTTTTGTTGAAAATAACCTGCCAGTTGGTCTATGTAACTTTTATCTGTTGTTTGCTCCATAATTATTTACTGTTGTTTAATTGACATACTCTATAGAAGTTAGCAAGAGTCGGGAATAGCATTTATATCATATCAATTGGTTATTTCCATGATTAACACATCAAAGTCTTTGCCAAAATTTTGGTTTAAGATGAAGCCTTATATCACTTAAAATTTTATTTAGTGGTGTTTAATTTTCTAAAATTCACTCCATAGATATTAATTATTTTTTGTTCTTTTTCTAGCTTTTCAAAAAAGTTCAAGGTGTCATTAAATGGATTTTTGAAATATTTTGTCAGATGTTTTAAATCAGTTGTCGTTTCAAGGAAATTATAGAAGAAATAAGGATCAAGGTTAGCAACACTTTCTTTATCTCCAAGTGAAACCTCAAGAATTTGTCCTGTTGTCAAATTCTTAAACATACAATGCTCGCCGTGAACATCAAACCACCAATTGTCAGATAGATTTTCTTTTCCATTGAATAAATCTGCATTTTGTATTTCAAAATAGTGTCCCGCTTGAATTTCTGCTTTCTTAGGTTGGTCTGTTTCATTAATTAACTTGTCAATAAGCAATTGGGCAATGGTTTTGTAGTTGTCCATAGCTTTCAATAATTCTCGTTCAATCTCGTTAGTGAGCATAATTAAGGTTAAAGTTGTTGATATATAATAGGAGTTATAGTGTCATTTTTTTTAAGTTTCTAGGTCATCTTTATAAGCTTGCTTATATAGCCTGATGATTGTTGATAATATGCCTATCCGTTCATCTTCAGTAATTTTACGCCGATTATCCCATCTTTTAATGCTGGCAGGGTCTATGAGCGGGAATCTGGCCGATATATCACAAATCAAGGCTTCATCACCTTTTTGAAAAAACAGTTCTTCGCCCCGGCCTAATATCTTAAGTTTATAAGTGGCTGCATCCTGGTCTATAAAAGCAAAGGCTCCGGTAAGGGAATCTTTTATTTCGTTTTGCATTCTTCCTCACTGCTTGTAAACTTTGCAACATAGAAGTTTTCGATAATGGCTCTTATCCTGTCGAGCTCATTCTTGTCGGTTTCCATAGCTATATCTATTCAATTATTAAATGTAGGTTTCGCTTTAAAAATTCTTTTGTCAAAAATGAGAAAAACGCTTCTTTGTCAATATCCGCGTGAGCATTCATATTTGTCCAATGCAACGTATTAATGTTTTAGCAGCTGCCATTCCATTTCCCTTATCTTTTAGAACTGTGTACTCTTTACCAAGTTTAAATGTGATTTCAATCGTATTACTCTGGTATTTATCCCTATACTCCCAAATCCCAGCAAAAATAGATTTAATGTTTTCCGGGATTTCCTTCTCTTGCGCCTGTAAAGATTGCGAACCGCATAATAATAAAATGAAAAGCAATTTTTTCATACCACCGTCATGAGTTTACCTGAGATTTTTAAAATTTTTGAATTAGTGTTATTACAGCTATTATTGGTTTCTAATAGGATTATAAATTATTCCGCTAACTTCAATGACTTTTAATTTTTTCCTTAAATTTACTCCCCACAAATTCGTTGCCAAAAATTTCACCTAAAAGCTTCAGCATTTTTGGGTAGAGCAAGATTTTATTTTGTCTTAATAGTAACGTTATCATCATTTACCAACTGTTTGAACTATGTAGCTAAAGTTAAGCCACAGTTTTTCTTAATTTATTGAAAAAGGGATGCCAATAGGTCCTGTTAATCTTTTTTTATACATTTTTCGAAAAGGGGGCAGATCATATAAAGTCAAGTTTAATCATTTTATAATCATGCTGCATTTCTGAACTTACTAGGTGGCCTGAGTAATCCGTATCAAAAAATAGTTCATGACAAAACCAGTTGTTATTTCCAATGTAAACAATATTTTTTTTTACGCAAACTTTGTCCGGATCGGTTAGGAACCCTGTTCCTTCAGCTTTTAAAGCTGCCTCTTTTAATGTCCACATTCTATAAAATTCTCGCAATGGGTCAACTGCTGCCCTTATGTGTAGCCATTCCGTTGCATTCATGATTTGATGCATTTCTGAGAAATTGATTGGCTTTACCTCTTCAATGTCAATACCAACCTTCAATCCTTCCGCTATAGCGCAGAAAATATAATTACCTGAGTGACTTATGTTAAAGTCAATATGGTCATACAGATAAGGTTTTCCAAAAGGGGTATATTTCACCTCATCAAGAGATATATTTGGTATTCCGAAATCTCGCATGCCCTCGATCAACAATAATCTACCAAGTAATTTTCTTGTTTTGTCTTCTTCCAGCTTATATCGTGAAATGATATCTCGAAATTTAACGGGCAGAAATGCCAGCCACTGCATTAGAATGGCTGGCATATTTTCCGCGTTGAATCGGGTGTAAAATATCTTTACGCTCACTTTATAGCACACCTAAATATTTACAGAATGCCTCCACGCTGTTGCGATTAATTTTGGGAATCTCTATATCGCTATTTTTTATAAAGCGCTTGGTGTTGCTTATATCAAAATCAGGCGTATTCTGATGAATCTCTATAAGCGACTTGTTGTCATAAGCCTTGAATTTGAATAAATTGAGGAGCGGGTATAGAGGACTGTTTTCATCTGCTTCCCAAAGTGCCAACCAATCCTGATAAGGGACTGGCTGTAAGTCAAATTTAAATTCCTGTCTAAGCATTTCAAAAAATTCCGTTACTGTCATGTTATCTTTCGGTTCCGGACTTAAATGAAAAACCTGTCCTATAGATACTGGATTTTTGGAAATATGTGCAATTGCCTTACTCACAAAATCAACCATAATCAGCTCTTCCTTCTGATTGACCAACGTTGGATATGTTTTTAACTGAATACATGTTTTGATCAAGAGGGACCACCATTGATAACTCGCTGTTGCACCTGTCTTACTATGGCAAAAAACATAGCCAAGCCGGAAAATGATGATAGGAACACCTTGTTTGATCGCTTCTTGTGCAACTTGCTCCATGACCCATTTACTCTGGATATACCCCATGTCGCGGCTCAGATATTTAAAAGCACTTTTTATGTCGGTATCTTCCTTCAGAAGAGCTGGTTTGGTAAAATAATGTTCCCAGCTAAAAGCACCTACGGTCGATAGCAAGGACAACTGTTTTAATTTGTAGGTTGTCACAAATCTGATCAATTTATGTAATGCGTCAACATTTGCTGCCCGCATATACGAATATGGTTGTATAAAATTCACGGAACTACCAGCATGGTATACTACATCAATGATTTTGGTCAAGTGGTCATAACCGCCGGCATCCAGTCCTAAAAACGGTTTTGCGAGATCTCCGCATAAATAATTGATACGTGCTTGGTTGTAACTATCTAATGAAATATGCTGGTCTGTCATGGTTTTTAACAGACGAATTTTGGCCTGTTTTTTATCTTCAGCACGAATTAATAAATATATGTCGGCCGTGGTTGATTTAAGCAGCTCAATTAAAATATTGACTCCAACGAAACCCGTTACACCGGTCAGCAGAATAGCATCAGGGTTTTCAAAATCTCCTTTCTCTACGGTATTAAACATAAAAAAATCAGAAGGTACTGTTGCATCTTTTTTAATCTCACCGCTCAACGGATCTTCTCCTAAACCGTATTCGTGAATGTATGGGTTTGCATCCCTTTCTTCTATTAAATCCGCTAGCTTTCTGATCGTACTGTTTAAATAGAGTTCACCTAACGTGAGCTTATTTGGATATTCTGCATATAGTTTATTATAAAGTTTGGTAAGTAAGAGTGAATGGCCGCCAAGATGGAAAAAGTCATCCTCCAGACTCGTTATTTTGGATTCAAGGACCTCGTTCCAGATTTTCTTTATTGTTTTTTCATACTGATTTAGGCTATCTTCATCCAGATCTTTTGTTTCTTTAATCCTATCTTCGGCTATTGAAGAAAGCACCTGCCAGTCAATTTTACCATTTGTTTTCAAGGGCAAGTTTTCAATGTGGTAAATCTCATTCGGTATCATATACGCGGGAAGTTTTTTGCTTAATTCATTTCTAAGATCTGAAGCTTGGGCTTGCCCTGTCACAAAAGCACGTAACAATTTCACATCTTCTGAAGACTGATGAACATGGACGACCGCGTTTATTACCCCTTTCGTCTGACAGATCAATTTCTCTATTTCTGACAATTCAATCCGATAACCTCTGATCTTAACCTGATGATCAGATCTACCTACAAATTCTACCATCCCGTCTTCTAATGATTTAACTAAATCCCCGGTTTTATACATTCTCATGTAAAAGCTGGACTTTTCTTCAACAATTGAGTTTTGGATAAATTTCTCGGCGGTCAGTTCAGGATTATTCAGGTATCCGCGCGACAATTGAATTCCAGAAATGTAAAGCTCTCCGACAACGTTTGGGGGAACAGGCCTTAAATATTGATCCAGGACATAAAAATGCATATTATTGATCGGACGACCGATGGTATTCTGTGGATGAATATCATCAAACGTAAACTGATTTACAGCTACGGTAGCCTCCGTCGGTCCATACATATTAAATAATTTCACCTGCTTTTTCCAATATTGACTGACATTCGGCGGACAGGTTTCCGCCCCGGTACCAATGGTCTTTAATAACGGTAGCTTGAAGTCCTGGGGTATGGTAGAGAGTACAGATGGTGAAATGAAAGGGAGTGCAGTGATCGAATGCAGCGAAATAAACTCGGCAAGATGTGTACCAAGAAGTTTGTTGTTTGGATATAAATAGATCGTTGCGCCCTTTGTTAAGGGGATCCAAAGATCGATCATAGAGCCGTCGAAATTATATGCTGAAAACTGCAATGTGCTGTCTTCTTTTGCCAGCGCCAGAAGGTTGCCGTATTCTGTAATAAAATTTCCTAAGGACTGATGTGCTATCATAACTCCTTTAGGAGTACCAGTGGTTCCGGATGTGTGTATTACATAGACGAGATCCTCGTCATTATGGGTATCGCAATAGCTTCGATTTATCAATTCGAAAGGGGTAGCTAACAACTGCTCGATACTGAAAATATCGTATTGTAATTCAGTAATATTTTTCGAATGGTTTTCTGAAGCAATGATCGCCTTTGGTTTTACATCCGCAAGAATTAATCCGAGCCTTTCCAGTGGATAGCTTATATCCAATGGAACATATGCTCCGCCGGCTTTGATGATGGCCAACAAAGAAATGATCCTTTCGATAGACTGTTCCTGGAAACATGCGACAAAGTCATTCGGTCGAACTCCGAAAGCAATAAGTTGATTGGCAACATGACTCGACTTTTGGTCAAGATCATGATAAGAAATAGCTTGGCCAGAAATAATAAGTGCATTTTTAGCGGGTGTTTTTTTTACTTGTTCCTCAAAGAGTGCTATCAATTTTTGGGGCTTTTCCGTGAGCTGTGCTGATCTTATTTCCAAATCAGATAATAAAGATCCCAGCTTGATTTCTCCAATTTTCTGATTTGGATCTATGGCGATTGATTCGAGGATAAATATAAATGCCGTCGCCATTTCCCCGATTGTCTTTTCTTTGAATAGAGCATTATTATAGTCGATATTAACAGCTATTCCTTTTTCTGTTGGAATAGCTTCAAACTGTAGATCAAACTTAGACTTTCCGTTAAAAACCCATTGAAAGCCTTTGGGATTAACAGGTGCGATATTTTCTGTTTCCTCAGGTGGGGTCTGAAGTACGAAAACATGCTGGAATAAGGGATTGTGCCCGGCGAAACGGTCTTTGATGACATGATTGACGATGGTTTCCAGCGGAACCGACTGATGCTTAAAGATTTCGGAAATTATTGTCGCATTGAGTTTTAACAGTTCTGAAAATTTGGGGTTATTCTCAATTTTCATGCGTATGGGAAGCATGTTGGCAAAATACCCTATCGCTCTGTCAAAAGGATAAAAACGGTTTGCCGTTGGGCTCCCGATACAAATATCCGATTGGCCACTGTAATATTGCATCAGGAGACCAAAAGCGGATAGTAGTGTAGTGTATAAGGTAGTATTATTGTCCTGCGCTAGGTTTTGTAACTTATGAATTAGATTTTCACCCAGCTCAAAGTGATATTGCTTTCCTTCATCTGTATCAACTGATCGCCCTCTAAAATCATGCGCAAGCTGAAGGATGGGGACTCCATCTAGGTAATTTTTCCAAAACTCGATGCCCTCCGCAAAATTTTGTCTGGATTGCCAGTGTACGTAATTTCTATATTCATAATTTGTTATCGCCTCAAAATCTTGATCATCGATGATTTTCTGATAGAGGTCATTCAGCTCCTCGACAATAAGAGGCATGGACCACCCGTCTGTAACGATATGGTGAATCATCAAAAATAATGATACAGGCCTATTGTCTTTATAAATTACAGAGGCACGAATCATGTAATCTCTTTCTAGATCGAAAGGGATTCTAACGATCTTTTTTACATCATCAGGATGATGTAACTTCTCAAGCAGCCAATTCTTTTCGGTCATTAGAGACAGAAGGTTCGTTGAATCTTTTTCGTTTATAACCGTTCTTAAAATACTATGCTTTCTGATCAATTGTCTAAAAGCCTTTTCTAAAACTCCGAACGAGATCTTTTCATCTAAGGTATAAACTGCCCCCACATGATACGCAACGCTTCCGCGCAACTTGTCCAAGAAATGGAGACTCTGCTGTTGAATGGACAACCTATCAAAGGTACCGCTGTACAGAACGGGCTCATTCTTACTATTTTTTTTCTTGACCATGTATTCTTCTAGCCCGTAAATGGTTGGATGTAAAAAGAGGTCCGCGGCATCAAGGTGGAGACCATATTTTTGACGAACTTTTGTTGTCAATCTGTATGCAAAAATGGAATTACCTCCGAATTGGAAAAAATTGTCATGAATGCCAACGGATTTCGTTTTTAAAATTTCGCTCCAGACTGATGCGATCTGCCGCTGAAATTCGCTGATGGGAGCAACGAAAGAATTTCTCTTTTCTTCAGTCGGTTTCAGTTCTTTTAAAAGAGATTTATCAATTTTTCCATTTGCGGTGAGCGGAAAAGCATCTACTTCCAAAAATTTGGATGGAATCATGTAAGCAGGTAACCTTTCGAAGAGATAGTTCCTTAGATCGTGAGCCAACGTATTCTTGTTCGGGAAATTTTTATAATAACATATCAATTGCTTTTCACCTAGTTCCTCTCTAACAATCACTACGCTATTTTCTGAAAGCCCGGATTGACGGATATTTTCTTCAATCTCTGAAGGTTCGACTCTAAAGCCCCTTATTTTGACCTGCTGGTCAGCCCTTCCAATAAATTCAATCGTACCGTCCGCCGATCCGCGAACGAGATCTCCTGTTTTATAGACCCTTACAGCTTCTCCATTTGGGGTAATATAATGTAAAAACCTTTCTGATGTCAGCTTGGGTTGATTATAGTACCCCCTGGAAACCTGTATACCACCAATGTATAGCTCTCCAATTTCATTGGGCTGAACGGTTTCCATCTGTTCATTTAAAATATAAAAATCAACATTAGGAAGCGGTTTTCCGATGGTATTTATAGGATGTTCATCATCAAATTTAAATCCACAGACAACAACAGTTGTCTCTGTGGGGCCATAAATGTTAATTAGTTCAACTTGCTGTTTCCAATATGCTATAACGTTTGCAATCGGAGCTTCGCCACCCGTACAGATTTTTTTTAGGTTTCCTATAGGTCTATCTTGCGGCAGAGTTGCCAATATGGAAACTGGCAAATAAGGCAGGATAGTTATTTTATTCTTGCAGATGAATTCTAAAAGTGGCTCACCAATAATTCTGTTGTCGGGATAAAGATATACTGTAATTCCCAATGAAAGGGGAACCCATAAATCCAAAACAATCCCGTCAAAATTTGAAGAGGAAATATTGAGGGCAACATCTTCTTCCCCTACCTTTAGAAAATCACCGAATGATCTAATAAAATTTTCCAGGCCGATATGTTCTGCCATAACAGCTTTTGGCTGGCCCGTACTTCCGGACGTATAGGCTAGATAGGCGATCCCTTTTTCAGTAGAACGATCTATTTTTGCTGGCTCTATTTTTTCGAATTCACTCCGCTGTTGGTCAATAAAAATAATTTCTCCTTTATAAAATTTAAATTTTTCAGAAAATTCTTTTGTTGTAAAAAGTACTGGACTGTTTGTTTCTTCTAATATATGTGTAAGTCTTGTTTCGGGATATAACGGATCAAGTGAAACATAAGCGCCGCCGGATTTCCAGATCGAAAGCATAACAACCACCTTATCAATGGATTGGTTAAGACAAAAGCAGATAGGGATATTGGTGGATATCCGCCGAAGCTTCAAATAGTTTGCAATCTGGTTCGATCGCGCTTCTAACTCTGAGAACGAAATTTTGTTTCCTTCGGAAATAAGAGCTACTTTTTTGGGATTGAGACTTGCTGAAGTTTCAAATAAAGATAAAACTGACAATTTTTGTGTTAACATTTTGTTTACTTTGATTTATTATGGCATTTATTTTTGTTGTAACATAAAATTATAATAAAAAATAATTAAATTCACATATTATTGAATTTAATTATATTATTTTTTTTATGGAAAGATTAATTGAACAACCACAACTGACCTTTAAAATGTATGAATTGATCAGTGGGTACTGGGTGGCATGTTGTATACATGTCGTAGCACAATTAAGTTTAGCGGATATACTACTAAAGGGTCCCAAAACACTAGCAGAACTCGCTGAAGAAACACAGTCAGACACAAAATCGTTAAGTCGCCTATTAAGAGCTGTTACTAGTGTTGGAATTTTTACAGAGAAGGAAGACGGCACCTTTGAGCTGAATGATTTTGGAGCAACTTTACTTACTGATGTTCCCGGTTCGGTAAAGCCATGGGCACTAGCAAATATGGGAGAACATTATCCTGCTTTCGGCGCGTTAACATATGGCGTGCAAACAGGAAAGGTGCCATTCGAACATGCGCATGGAAAACCTGTTTGGGAATATTATAAAGATAATCCGGTACGTGGAGCCAATCTCGCAAAGGCAATGGCCGGAATGTCAGGTGCTGTCCTTAAAACTATTATTGCTGCCTACGATTTTAATCCATACAAAAAAATGGTTGATATCGGTGGCGGAAACGGAGCCCTTATATTTGCCGTACTGGACGCAACCCCCACAAGTACAGGAATTATTTTTGATGAGCAATATGTGATTGATCAAACGAAAAAACTGATCCCAGAGCGATTAAACAACAGATGTACGACCATAGGAGGCAGCTTTTTTGATGAGGTTCCATTCGGAGCAGATTTATACATGACAAAATGGGTCATCCATGACTGGAATGACGATGAAGCTATTATTATCTTAAAAAATATACAAAAAGCCATGCACCCTGATGCCAAATTATTAATCATAGATTCCGTCATTCCAGATGATTCTAGAAACCGTCCTCATGCAGGAAAACTTTTAGACATCAATATTCTAGCGATGACTACGGGACAAGAACGGACGCTGAGTGAATTTAGGATAATCATCGAAAGAGCTGGGCTCAAATTTAACAGGTTAATTGAAACTGAAACTGAAATTTCAAGTATAATTGAGTGCGGGAGATAGAAACGGCATCTATCCAATCCTCTAAGGCTTTCTAATTTCAGTTTTAATTTATCGCAACCCAATAATAAAATCTGTTTTGTAACACGGTTAAGTTTTATAGCATCAGTTCCAAAAAAACTAATCTTTTGATCAGCTTTTTTGGGGAGGCCCTCATCAAGCGACCTTTACACTAACATGGCCTTATGTCTTGCTTACCCTAACCAGCATTACTTTGTTATTCTAAATCAGTTTAAAATGGTATGACCAACCTATTCGCGAATGGTTTAAAAAAACGAAGTGTTTTATCCTAAAAAGACTTTCTCCTCCTAAAAATAGGAGGGGAAAGGAAGTTGAGATTCAGGATCTGGAAATTGACTATCAAACAGCAGAAAAAGAGAAGCGGATAGCTTTATTGGAAAATGAGAAACGGGAGGCCACACTGAAAAACAAAAATCAGGTTTTGCTTAATTTAGTTTTAGGCATTGGCGCATCGGCACTTTTAGTGATCATGTTTTTTCTTTTCTACGTGTTAAGAACAAATAAAAAAAATAATAAAAAACGGCTGGAAGAAATTGAAAAAGATAAAGAATTAAAGATAGCACAGGCTCTCCTGGAAGGTGAAGACCGTGAGCGCATGCGAATCGCCCGAGACTTACATGATGGCATTGAGTGGCATAAAACTGAAACTTTCCGATCCAAGTGGAGATAAAGCAATTAAGATGCAGAATGCAAATGAGCAATTGGGCATCGCTATTGGAGAGCTCAGAAGAACCGCAAGGGGGATGATGCCCGAAAATCTACTAAAAAACGGACTTGCAACAGCCGTGCATGACTTATGTGCGGATAGAATAAGCTCAGAAGTGCAGATAGAGTTTCAGTCCAATAGCTTATTCGCTGATCTTTGTCCGAATAATACCGTTCATATTTACCGCATTGTTCAAGAATTATTAACGAATGCGATCAAGCATGGCGAGGCTAAAAATATTCTTATCCAACTTATTCAAGAAAAGGACAGTATTTTAATCACGGTAGATGACGATGGCAAAGGATTCGACCCGACCAAACTTGCAAATGCGTCTGGAATTGGCTTCAAGAATATCCAGAATCGGGTTAATTTTCTTAAAGGGAAGTTGTCAATCGATAGTACGCCCGAACACGGCACCTCAGTAAATATTGAGACTTATGTGCGATAAAAAACTGATTATAGCCATTTTAGATGACAGCCCATGGCCAAAAAAATCTCTCCGATGCGATAGTTGCCGGCGTCTTGCGTGTTTCGCCGTTTACTGATCTTTTTCGTGCCAAATCAGTAGACTTGCTATTGGTGGACATGTTTCTCGACGATGGCCGTTTACAGAATATAACGTGAGCATCAGCATTGCACTATTGTCGCTTGTTACTGGCGATAATATGCTAAGAAAATCCTAAATTTAATAAAAGCAATCGGATGAAAAAAACTGTTTTAACCATAACACTAAACCCTTCGGTCGACAAGAGCACCAGCGTTCAAAATATTGTTCCCGAAAAGAAATTGCGCTGTGATCGCCCAAAGTATGAAGCTGGCGGCGGCGGCATTAATGTAAGTCGGGCGCTCAAGCGGCTTGACATACCTTCAGATGCACTTTTCACATCTGGCGGAAAAACGGGCAGTATGCTCGAGAATTTATTGAAAAAGGAAGAACTCGATATCCTACCAGTGCATTTAGGCAGTGAAACAAGGGAAAATTTTATCGTAGTAGACAAGACCACGAATCAACAATACCGATTTGGATTTCCTGGTGAGACTTTTTCGAAAAATGAACAAGATGAGATTCTGGCTCTTATCGACCAAATAAGCCCAGCACCGGATTTTGTCGTCATTAGCGGTAGTCTCCCCGGCGATGTTCCCGCTGACTTTATTGGATTTCTTATCTACAAATATAAAGCGAGAGGAAGTAAGGTAATCGTCGATACATCAGGCGATGCACTGAAAGTTGCACTTAAAGAAGGAGTATTTTTGTTGAAACCTAATGCCGGTGAGCTGGCGGCCCTTGTTGGAAAAGAGGAACTGGAAAACGCCGATTTAGATCACGCTGCTCAACAGATTATTATGCAAGGTCAAGCCAACATTGTTGTCGTCTCGTTGGGCGCCCAAGGCGCTGTATTGTACACCGCGACAGAAAAAATTCAGATGGTACCACCACTTGTAAAGATACGGAGTACTGTTGGTGCCGGAGATAGTATGGTTGCCGGAATGGTATCCGTCCTGGTCAACCAGGGCACAACTGAAGAAATACTTCGTATGGGAATTGCCTGCGGTTCGGCCACCACAATGGCTGAAGGAACTGCGCTCTTTCAAAAGAAAGATGTTGACAGGTTGTATAACGAGGTCAGAAAACAATAAAAATGTAAGCCTCTGCTGGCTTAGCCTGTCTTATCATTGGTTGCCAACTTACAAAAAGGAGTTCTTAAACTATTTAGTTATCATTATCTATGCATTTTAATAAAATTCAGCACCAAAATCTTTTTGCTTATCGAAGATTACGCCGAGCGATCGGTTATTTGGGTATTTTTTTACCCATTATCTTAGTATTACTTTCGCTATTCAAGTTTTTCGGTACTGGTATTCAACCTTCCATAAGTCACTATTACTTCTCAAACCTGCGAGAAATTTTTACCGGAACATTATGTGCTGTAGGTCTATTTTTAATTTGTTATAAAGGTAATGGCAACAAAATCTTCTGGAAGAATGATAACTACCTCACAAACCTAGCGGGATTCATGGCTATTGGAGTTGCATTTATACCGACAGATCCGACCGGCACCAGCTGTACACAATGTACATTGATCTCTTTTGGCTTAAAGGAACTGCATTATGGATTTGCTGCAGTGCTTTTTCTCACGTTTGCCTTCCTTTCTATTCACGTATTTACGATTGGCCAAGCGCTCAATACAACAATTCCAATCAGCATGGTCAATGAAAATAACATCTACAGATTCTGCGGCTATGGTATAATCGTTTGTATTACTTTAATCCCATTTGAGCTTTTTGAGTATGCCACATTGACCTTTGAAGCAGTTTCACTGTTTCTGTTTGGTACTTCATGGCTTATTAAGGGACGGGCCTTGGGCGACAAAGGCATTATTGGCAGAAAATTGTATCGTGAGCAGAATATCATAGACACCGAAGAAACGGTTTCTCCATAGGAATTTAGCAGATCCCGCCCGACAAGCAGTAAAGGTAAAGCGATGGATAATCCTTCGCCTACCTCATGGCGTCCTAGCTCCAGAATCAGATGGCTGGTCAGATATGACCTGTTTCTCTTCCTGCGTAAGCGGGGCTGGAGGAATCTCACCACCCGAGCGTTCGATCTCCTGAGTTTCGACATGTACCGCAAATTGAGCCGGCTCAATCGGAATACCCATCACAGTTGCATACTCTCTGGTGTAGATCGCTCCAAAATATAATATAGCAGCCGTATAATACACCCATAGTAAAATCAGGACAAAGGAGCCTGCCGCACCATAAGTGTCCTGAGTTGCCGAATGTTCCAGGTATATTCCGATCAGGTAGCGGCCCAGCACAAATAAGGTGGAGGTAAATAAAGCTCCAGCACGTACATTACGCCACTGAATATTGACGTCGGGAAGAACCTTAAAGATAATGCTAAAAAGTACGAATATAATACCAAACGATAATGCAAAGTTGATTCCATCAACCAACATAACTGTCATGTCAGGAAAATAGCGCTGTAACTGTCCAGTCAATGCCAAAATTATGCCATTGATGATCAGGGTAACCACCAGTAAAAACCCCAGGCCGATGACTAAGGAAGAAGACAACAAACGATCCTGAATTAACTTCAGCCAGCCTTTCTTTGGCTTGGCCCGTACATGCCAGATTTTATTGATCGAATTTTGGATGTCCCCAAATACACTTGTTGCCCCTAAGATCAGGGTGATACTACTGATCAGCAGGGCCATATTGGATTTGCCCGATAGTTCGAGATTTTGAATAACTTCCTGAATCTGTTTGGCGGCACTGTTACCAACTAAACCCCGTAACTCCATAAACACCTTGCCTTCAATGGCATCTTCGCCATAAAATATACCCGCAAGCGCGATGATCAACACGAGTATCGGGCCAATGGAAAAAACGGTATAATAAGATAAGGAGGCACTGTATTTCATGGAATCTTCATTCAGAAACCCAGAAACTGAACTCTTCAAAATTCGCCAGTAGGTCTTTATTTTACTTCGACTTTTAGTCCTTATATCCATATTGATGGTCTTTTTTAATATGAATAAACCACCTACTGGCAAAGAATGTTTTGGATTTACGAAGAAACGCTGCCAAGTTACTGGCAAATTCCCTTGTTATTCATACGAGTAGTCCCGAATAGTCCCCTGAAGAATAAGCTGATTGGACCTGACCACTTTCAAACTCAGATCCATATCCGATGCAAAAGCCTTTAGCATTAAAACCGGAGCCACTTTGAGGCCATTCGGCCAGTCTGCCAGATGAATCGCCAGGTGCGAAAGACTATTGGTCTTCGCGTATTTTGACTGTAATTTATCTATCGTTGGGGCGGTAGATAAGATACTGACCTGATCATCCCTTTTCTGAAACCATTGGTAAAATAACTTATTGGGCAAAAATTTTTGTAATCCTGCATCACCCCTTACGCTCAACCTAACATTAGGCACTTTACTTTCATAAGGGGTTTTCTCCTCCACGGTTTCAAAATTGTCGTTGACGGCATAATTAATAATGGTATCCGTTTGTACAACTTGATTATTCAACACTTCAATATCAACATAATCCCCATTTGCATGCGCCATAATCGAGTCCGCTGCTAATGGTAGATCAACAAGTATATCCTTTATCAGTGTTTTCAAACGTTTGTCCGGAAAATTGACCCAGCCTTTGCCAATATAATCCGCATCGACCAGCTCACGGACAAGATATTCTTGCGGAAAATTCCATGTATTTGACTGAAGCTCCCCCATAATCTCAATGCGGCTGCCTTTCAGGTCAAATTCAACGAAATTTTTTGTTGAAATATCGCTATAACGCAACGATTTACGTGTTAATTCACTCGGATGATTAATGAAATTTTCAATGGAGATACGATCAGTGTCTGATTGGATCAAGCGGAGCATTTCTTCCTTCTTTTTGTCAAGATAAAAGCCTAGTCCTACCAATAGAGCGTCACCTTTCCAGACAAATGCTATTTTATTCGCATTATGGTACGCGTAATTTACTCCCGGAGCAGCATTATTTTCAATGGAATCCACAGAAAGGCCTTCTTTTAAAAAGGTCAGAAATTGCTTTTCATCTTTCAGATCCAAAAACGCATAGAAGTTCTTCGCGCTATCTTCAAGGGAAAAAAGAAATACATTGGCCTTGATATCGATTCCATTATCCTTTAGCTTAGTCAATTTTTTAGCGAAGTCCTGCCCCCCTTTCGGTGCCGTCTGCCAATTATCAAAGAGTTGGTTAAGCAAGATATCATCCAACGAAATGGTTAATAATGCCTTGCTCTTTTTATGAACGACAGATTTATACGACTGCTGCTGTCGAACGATATAGATGCCCCAGCCTATTATCGCTAATCCTACGATAATCCCTAAAGTCCAAATTATTCCTTTTTTAATCATTGTCTGTTACATCAATTGGTTCATCCAGGTCGGATTGTTCATCCGGCACAATTCCATCTAGCAATTGGTTGATAACAAACTGCATCGCATTGTTTGCCTTTGTCGGTAACTCAAGTTGCAAATCTGTTTCCAATCTATCACCAACAATTCCTTTAGAACTCAACGTAAAATTACCATAATTATTCAATTCCTCTAATTTAGCACGCCAACTATTGCCCAATACAAGATTCAAATCTTTTGTCAACGCTGGTATTTTCTTTGTTTGGAAAGCCGCAGAAAACTTACTTCCTTTCATAAGCTTAACAAAAGATGTATTGGATTTGGTCGGATACCTTTTGTACAAAATTTTGTTTAGCTGCAGGCTATCGTTGCTGATCATCACTAGATCTTCATGGAACATCAGGTATAAAGGAAATTCTTTGCCATTGCCTTGTTTGATTTTATAGATACCCCCAGCAAAGCTTGCATCGGCTTTTGATACCGCGACATCCAATACCTTTTTAAAAATCCTTTGATCTTCGGATGTAAACATCCAGATAAAAGATGGCACCCTCTCCTCCTTGATCATATGAACCTCCTTTACATCGTAATTATCGTCGTAATCGTAATCAACATAGTCGATCTTTAAATTGGTTATTCCATTGACAACAACCAAATTATCGCCGGGAATAATTTTAGCGATAGCCTTTTCATCCAGTGCAATTTCAAGTCCAAGGGCCATAAGCTCAAGTACCTCATTTTCTTTTCCAAAGTATTTTTTCAGGTTTTTTGTAAAAAATACTGGTATTTCCTTTAGGTACGCAGCAGTGTTCACATTGACATTAAAATATCCGAATGTTTCCGCTGTTAAATACTTAGCGAACTTTGGATTTGGCTTCCTGGCGTACAATTTTTTGGTTAGGCTTATCAGGTCTTTTCCCAAAGTCACGGTGGTTTTCAGCATAATTTTATTGCGTTGCTGAACCAGATCAAAAAACATGTCCCTATATCCACTTTCCAAAGAAAAACTACTGGTATTATAATAGGCGTCCACAATCGAGCGTACAGAATGAAGCCCATTATAAAAGCTGTCAATTTTGGGTAGCCACACACGCACAAGATCGATGTTTTTTTCTAATCGAGCCTGCTCCTGCGCGCTTATACATGGATATTTACTGCTCAATAATTGCTCCTGTTCATGCAGCAGCCATTTTTCCAACAATATATTTTTAATGGAATCATTTCGTTTATTCACGTCCTCAAAAGTCGCATCAAGTGAATCATAGTTGATATGATTGTCATAGACATTTGTATCGGCGTCCTGCACACTGTCATAGATCTCCAACGGTTCTTCTTCCTCCTGCTGTACCTCAGTTTGCAATGTATCAAAGTCAAATGCTTCCCACTCCATTGTGGTGGAATCCGTTAATACAAAATCAGCACAATTATCAGCAGCCTCGGCCTCGTCTGCTGCCGCAGTAGCGGCAGATACCGCAGCGGCGGCATAATCTATATTTTCAATACCATATACTCCTGCGATAGAATCGTTGGCAAAATAAGTTGGTCCAACCTCTCCTTTCAGCACCCTAAGCTCCTTTGCATTCCAAGCGAGCAATTGACCATCCGCCGTTCTAAATCGGCTATAACCGTTAAAGGCCGGAAGCGAAGTCCCTTCCATCTTAAGCAATCTATCAAAGTGATCGATATCAGCGATCGGGAGAATCAGCTCGCCATACAGCAAACTATCCCTATTATTTCTGTAATATACAGCAATACCTTTTGCGTCGACGCCAGTCTGCTGAAAATCATTCTGCAGATCAAGGTCTTTCTTTTCAAAGTATTTGAAAAAACCGATACGATCCAACAAATTATTCAATGTGGCAGCCTCAGCGGATTCAACGAGCTTAGCTAAATTAATAGCTACTACTGTATTCGATCCATCGGGTATTTTGCTCAATGATCCCTGTGCACAAACGGTACCGAAACCAGCTCCTAAGCACAATACTACACCAAAACCATAACGAAGCAATTTTCTTCCCCGATAACTCAACAAAAAATTTGATATGACCATACATTGATACTTTCTACTACTTATCTATCGCATCAAAAGTATCAAATGCAAGAGGCTGTTCTCATCCCTGAATTCAGGTAATTCGAGGATTTCCTTTAAGCTTCTCGTATCAGACCATATTCTATGGCAGATTTCACCGCCGCGGTCACACTTTTTGTCTGAAATTTTTCCATTAAATTTTTACGGTGGCTTTCCACGGTATGTGAACTGATAAATAAGGATTCAGCAATCTGATTGGTTGTCATTCCTTTAGCCACAAAGGTCAGTATCTCCTTTTCGCGACGGGTAAGTTTGGGAACTTGCTTCAGTCCTGCTTCCGTCTTCTTATTGAGTATGACCTGGGTTTTGGCACAGATGTAGCGCTTACCGATCAAAACATCAGATATGGCGGCAATGATCTCCGTGCCGGTGGCATTTTTTTGAAGATAAGCATCTGCTCCCTCATTTAATATACTATTGATTACCGCTAGTTCGTTATGAACACTAAAAGCTATAATTTTTAGCTCTTTATAGCTCTCTTTCAATCCCTTTACCAGATCAATTCCATTTGCATCGGGAAGATTGATATCCAGTAACAATACAAGCGGCGCATCCGAGGCAATGTTTTTGGATAAGTCCACAGCACTTGCATACATACCCACCACCTCAAAATCTTCATGGGTATTAATAATATTTTTTAGTCCCTCCAGTAAAAGAGGGTGATCATCCGTAATCGCTATCTTTATCATTTTACACTTTAATTAAACAAGAGGCATCTCAATTTCTATCGTAGTTCCCTCACCCGGCGAAGACATAATCTTCATATCGCCATGTAGAAAAGAAAGCCTTGACTGTATGTTGTGCATTCCTGCGGAATGTTGCAAATCTATCTTTTCGGTATCAAATCCCTTGCCATCATCTTCTATTGTTATATGTAAACGCTCATTATGTACAGAAAGTTGTATGAAGATACTGCTTGCTTCGGCATGCTTCAATGCATTGTTCACAAGTTCCTGAATGATTCTATACAGCGAGATCTGATGCTCTACACTTAAATTGGATTCAAACTGAAGAAATTCGCACTCTACTTGACAATTAGGCTGACTCATCCGTGCCGCATAATCCCTTAGGGCTTCCTGTAAACCGTATTTGACAATCAGATCCGGCATCAGGTTATGTGCGAGTTTACGCAGCTCATCGACAGCATCATCCAATAGTTCAATACTCCGCGTAATACCTTCCTTAACTGCGGGCTGATTGTCTCCCTTATCGCTGAGCGAGGACAACCCAAGTTTTGTGCTCGACAATAATCCCCCCAAACCATCATGTAAATCCCGAGCTAAACGTGTCCGCTCTTTCTCTTCACCGGCCAGCATGGCGGTCAGATTTTTGATGGCATGCTGCTGGTTATTTTTCTCGATTTCGAGGCCATGTAGATGCTCCTTTTGCCTCAACGTGTCGGAACGCTGCCAATAGGCATAAAAAAGCAAGATAACAGCAATTAAAGAACTAATAAATAACCAGATATAGATCGAGTTCATGCGCGATTTAAAAGCAATTTCCTGTTTGGAAACATCAAGTTCCTGCAATCGCTGTTCATTTTCCAGGCGGCTTAACTGCAGGTCTTTTTCCTTTTTGTCCCGTTCCAGCTGAAGTACTTTCAACTGTTGCGTCCGATTTAGTTCATTTAACTTTAAATTCTCGACCAATTGATTTTGTCGGTCATTAAGGGCTTTCATCAACTTGATCTGTTGTTCTTTTTTCTCCCCTTCCAATCGCAACCGCATTAATTTTTGGTTCTGCAGTTCCCGTTCATATTTAATTTCAAGTTGTTTGGTTTTATCCAGCTTATCTGAATTGAAAGCCTCTTCGAAAACTTTGATATAACTCTTTTGATACTGAAATGCTTCCTCATATCTACCCTCTTCGACGCTCACTTCAGCAAGTCTACTGTAAAGACTGAGCCCTACTTGGTAATCGTAATGTGGTTCCCGCTGTAAGTTATAAAGCGCCTGCTGTAGATACTTTTTTCCCTGATCCCGATGTCCATTTTTGAATGCTTCATCAGCCAATATGCCATAAGCTGGTACAGTAAGTGCATATTGTCCAGTCTCCTGCGCAATTTGCAAGGCTTGTTGAGCAAATGATGTAGCTTTTTTAGCTGAATTTTCGGGATAGAATTCGTGATATAGATTCGCTAAATTAACGGAAACATAGGCCATATCCGTTGGGTTAATAAGATTCTTCTGATTATTCTTTGCAATTCGGTAAGCTTCGAGATAATGTTCCTCGGCTTTCTTCAATACGTTTGGGTTCGTTCGATCTGACCGATATTCTTCCTCAAACAGATAACCTGCCTGCATATAGGCATCGAACAAACTATTTACGTTTCGGCCGGCTTTGGCTGTCTCTAGCAGAAGATTTGTGTACTTCTCCTGAAAATCATAATTCCGTTGATTGGCGTAAATAGCTGTTAACTCCTTATAAATAGCCAATTTCCGCGCAATGTTGGCATCTGTCTGTGGCGCCTTTTCCAAAAAGGAAATTGCTTTGTGAAACTGTGAAACCGCCTGATCCTCTTTGCTCTGTCTTGTCATAATCCAGCCATCACAATAATAAACATACCCCTTGGTACTGTTGTCATTGATAATGGGCAGAACGGACTTTGCATGCTCCAGATAAAAGCGTGATTTTTCAAAGAGATGATCATTGTAGCTGTTCATTGCTGCAATGCAATTTAAATAAGCGTAGTACTGTTTATCCGGATAATTTTTGGCCAGTTGAATATTATCGTTGAGCAACTGACTTGCCAATGCTTTCTCATTCGCGAAATATAGCGCCTGCGCATATTTTCCGGTCAGCAGAAAACGCTCTTTACTTCCTAAGGGAAGGTTATAATATGATTTCTGTAGCTCCTGCAACTGTTCCTGTGCATACAGCTGACTACAAGAGAATAGAAAAGCTAAGCATATAATAAAGGTTTTAAAAAAAACATGAACACACCCCATAAAGTCTATTAATTCCCATTAGTGGATTAGTCAAACTTAGATAAATTTACTTTTATAAACAATTATAATTGCTGCCAAAATCTGCCAGAAACACATAGATCCGCGTCATTTGCACCACTTCAATAGCTCCAATTTCGCAAACACCATGCCGTTGGGAACAAGTAAAAAGCAAAAAGTGTAGCTTTGTATAAAGTTGCTACATCGCAAAAAAAAATGCTAGAAATTACAAAAACTCCTTAAAGATGAAATATATATACTTATTCCTAGCGATTACCGCTGAAATTTTTGCCACCACTTTTTTAAAGAAGTCCGAGGGGTTTAGTTTATGGAAACCAACCCTCGTCTGCATCATTGGCTATATTATCGCTTTTTATTTCCTGAGCATAACATTGAAGTATTTACCGGTGGGTATCTCCTATGCCATCTGGTCGGGCATTGGCATTGTTGCCATCACATTGATCGGTATGATTTTATTCAAACAGATCCCAGATACTGCTGCAGTGATCGGAATGACACTGATTGTCGCTGGGGTTATTATTATTAATGTATTCTCAAAAATGGGCGCACATTAGCTGATCTCAAAACTAAATGTGTATTTTTGCAGCTTACATAAACTATAGGATACGTGTCGTTAGAGAAACTAAAATTAAGCAAAAGATTGACTGCCACAATGACCGAGCTCGGTTATTTGGCTCCAAAGGAAATTCAGAGTAGGTGTATCTCCAGAATTCTTGGCGGACAAGATGTAATTGCGATTGCTCCTGAGGGAGCTGGCAAGACTACAACTTATGTATTATCGACCTTGATGAAATTAAAATTCACAAATGATGAAGCACCTAAGTTTTTAATTCTTGCTCCCAATGAAGAACGCATCGACGAGATTGTCGAAAAATTCTATCAACTCAGCAAAAATAGAGATCTTCGCATCATCGGCTTACGGGCTGGCGGAAGTATGGAAGAGGAAATAGAAGAATTAGTTGCCGGAAAGGATATTGTCGTGGCAACTCCCAACCGTGCGCGGGCAATCTATCTCAAATTAGCTCTCAATCTAAACCGTATCCAAACATTAATTATCGATGATGCAGAAGAAATCATCAAACAGGGCATGCAAAATCCTGTAAGAGAATTGGCCGAAAGCTGTGGTAAAGTACAACACCTGGTCTTCAGTACCGTTGCGCATCAGAAACTATATGCTATGATAGATACGCACCTAAATGAAGATTATGCATTGGTAGAAGTCGATGAACTGGAAAGCGAAGCCATTGACACGCTGGATCTTTTGTTATATCAGCTACCCAACTTCACTACCAAGATCAATTTGTTGAATTATCTTTTACGGGATAAAGAAGTTTTTCAAAAGGTAATTGTTTTTGTAAACTCGAAGCTTACAGCACAAAAACTTGCTACTAGCCTATTTCAACAAGAGAAAGAGGAAATCGCTATTCTAAACCCACTGTTTTATGATGATTTTGGTTTTGAAACAACGGCAGATTTCATAGAGAGTGAGCAAACTCGCGTTTTGATCATTGCCCGAGAAAACACCAATACATTTGATCTCGCAAATATTCCTTTTATTTTTCAATTTGAATTACCAAATGAAAAGGAGGAATTTTTAAATCATTTAGTCAAAAATGAACAGAATGAGGATAGCGTGGTTTTGACATTTTCGACGGATCTGGAACTTCCTATGGTCCGAAAAATAGAACAGGCAGTTGGCAAGCGAATGGACGTATTGGATCTGCCAGAGGATCTTCAGATTTACAATCCTGTAAATGATAAAAAGAAAAAAGCAACCAAGGACGAACAGGAAGACAGTTCCCGTGGTGGTGCATTTCATCAAAAGAAGGAAAGCAATGTCAAAACTTTCAATTATGGCGGGGGTGAAAAAGCAAAGATGACGATGAAATTAAAAAAGAAATAAAAAAGGGAAGCTAAAAACTTCCCTTTTTTTACGCAAATGTCTTTATTATTTGAGTCGTATTTTTCATTCAAGGTATCCATGAGCTCACTACAACCGGCTTATTGGGGGATAAAAAACCTTCAGTCGATTTTCTCATCACTTGTATGCTTGTGAAAGCATGAAGGTTTTATTTTAGCACTTTCTTCAGCAGCTTAAGCATTGGCAATACGTTCCATCCCCTGATCATTCGGGCGGGCATAATCTACCGTAGAATTTAAGTCCAGCTCCAATTCGCTACTAGATAGCATAAAAAGCTGGCCAACACCCTGAGACTGTAATTTTTCAAATGTTGCTTTAGTACACGGCTGCTTTGTTGGTATTCTTTATTTTTATCTTCATTAAAAACGTATGAATATTTCCCGAACTGTACTGTGTTAAGATGATCGAGGTTGTTGGATACCAGCAACTTGATATTGCACTATTATTTCTGACGCCGATGTCTGAAAATCAATGTAGACTCCGGCAGCATTTGCCCGATCCCATACTGGCTTACGGACTTGCCTCTCCGGTTCATCCGGAAGTCGGTTAAAAGCGGTCAGCTTTTGGTAGTCAAGCCGGCCTTCGACGTGTTTATCTTCAAGCGGAGAAAACCAGGTATATTTTTGCTGTCCTTTGACAATCAAAAGCGAGAACAGCATGAGTGCCATGAAAGAAGCTTTTAAAAACATACCGTAATTTAGATTTGAGTTTGAATTGATTAAAAAAGGAGCCTATTGGCTCCTTTCTATTACGATTTATTTATTATACTATAAAATAGCTTGTCTAACACGTACTAATTTTTCCATCAGTCCTTCGAGTAGGTCAAGGTGCAACATGTTTGCGCCATCGGATTTTGCGTTTGCAGGATCAGGATGGGTTTCAATAAATAGACCATCAGCACCGACAGCAATCGCTGCTTTGGCAATGGTCTCGATCAATGCTGGTTTTCCGCCTGTTACCCCGGATGTCTGATTCGGTTGTTGAAGTGAATGTGTACAATCCATTACTGTCGGCACATTAAAAGAACGCATTTCAGGAATCCCCCTGTAATCAACAATCAGATCTTGATAGCCAAAGGTATTCCCACGATCTGTCAAAAAAACTTTCTCATTGCCAGACTCCAAAATCTTATCCACTGCAAACTTCATGGACCCGGCACTTAAAAATTGTCCTTTTTTTACGTTAACGACTTTATTGGTTTTTGCCGCAGCGACCAATAGATCCGTTTGTCTGCATAAAAATGCCGGGATCTGAAGGACATCGACATAGGCCGCTGCCATTTCTGCCTCATGGCTTTCATGGATATCCGTTACGGTCGGAACACCGAAAGTCTTCCCTACTTTCTCCAAAATTTTCAACGCTTTTTCGTCACCGATACCCATAAAAGAATCCAAACGCGAACGGTTAGCTTTACGGTACGAACCTTTGAAAATATAGGGAATATTGAGTTTATCTGTAATAGTAACAATTTTTTCAGCAATCCGCAAAGCGATTTCCTCTCCCTCAATCGCACATGGTCCTGCCATTAAAAAGAAATTCTGCGAGGTTCCATTCTTTATTTCAGGAATGTATTTATTGATCATATAAATTATATAAAAATTTTAATTACCCAATTCAGATAAGAATTTGATACGCATCAATTGGAGATCTTCATACGTATAATCGTCTCCTCCCAATTCTTTGAGCGCATCGTTGATCGAATCAGTTTCCGCTGTTTTAAAGTAATCGTATACTTCATCCTGACGATCCTCATCGATAATCTCGTCTATAAAATAATTGATATTTATCTTCGTACCGGCGTTAACGATCGTTTCGATTTCCTTTAATATTTCCTCGTAGGTAATCCCTTTTGCTGCAGCGATATCATCCAGCGCAATTTTGCGGTCAATATTTTGGATAATCGCTACTTTCAGTGCGGATTTATTTGCTGTACTTTTGATAATCAGGTCTACAGGACGGTCGATTTCATTTTCCTCCACATAGTCTTTGATCAGCGCAATAAAGGAAGCGCCAAATTTAATCGCTTTACCATTTCCTACACCTTGAATCTGTTTTAATTCGTCAATATTGACGGGATAATGTGTACACATTTCTTCCAAAGAAGGATCTTGAAAGATAACAAAAGGTGGCAGGGATTTACTCTTGGCAATCTTTTTACGCAAGTCTTTGAGCATACCAAGTAAAGTGGTATCAAGCGCTCCGGTACCATGACCGGCATCTTCTCCACTTGTACTCTCTCCGCCTTCAATAGGCCGGTTTAAAACAAACTTTAACTGATATGGATTGTCCAGATAACGTCGGCCGATGTCGGTCAGTTTCAGTAAGCCATAATGGTCAATATCTTTCTCAATGAAATTATCCAACACAGCCTGTCTTACCAAAGATTTCCAATAAATAACGCCTTTGTCTTTTCCTGAACCGAACAAGCGATGTTCGTCATGCTTGTAGGAAGATACAGGTTGATTGTTCTGTCCGATCATCACATTGATGACATGATGATCATCAAATTTCTCACCCTGTTCCTTAATGAAGCCTAATATGTCTTTCAAGGACTCTTCGGCTTCAAAATATTCTTTTTCCGAACGGCAATTGTCGCACATGTTGCTACAGCCCTGTTCGTCAAAATTTTCACCGAAATAATGAAGAATCTGTTTACGGCGGCAGACCGCTGATTCGGAATAATCAATAACTTCTTTGAGTATCTGTGTACCGATCTCACGTTCGGCCACAGGTTTATCTTTCATGAATTTCGTCAGCTTCTCCACATCTTTCTCTGAGTAGAAAGCCAAACAGTAGCCATCTCCTCCATCCCGACCCGCCCGGCCAGTTTCCTGGTAATAACCTTCCATGGATTTCGGAATATCGTGGTGAATAACATAGCGGACATCCGGCTTGTCAATCCCCATTCCAAAAGCAATTGTGGCAACAATCACTTCTACATCTTCCATCAGAAATTTATCTTGTGTATCAGCCCTGGTCTTCGCATCAAGCCCTGCGTGATACGGCAGCGCTTTGATCCCATTCAGGTTCAATACCTCGCTTATTTCCTCCACCTTTTTTCTGCTCAGGCAATAGACGATACCTGTCTTACCGGATTTTGTCTTGATAAACCGTACAATTTCTTTGACGACGTCTTTTTTGGGACGTACTTCATAGTATAAATTGCTTCGATTAAATGATGATTTGAATAATACAGCATCATTCATCTGTAAGTTTTTGCGAATATCGGATTGTACTTTCGGAGTCGCAGTTGCTGTCAGGGCAATAATGGGAATATTCGCCCCTATCTCATTGATAACCTGACGTATTTTGCGATATTCCGGTCTAAAGTCGTGCCCCCATTCGGAGATACAATGCGCTTCGTCCACGGCCACAAAAGACACCGTTATCTGATGCAAAAACTCGACATTATCTTGCTTTGCAAGTGATTCCGGAGCTACATACAGTAACTTGGTCTTGCCCGCAAGCACATCCTCCTTTACCCGAGTGATTTCACTCTTATTCAGTGAGGAGTTCAAAAAATGAGCGATACTATCTTCGCCACCGAATGCACGAAGCTGATCAACTTGGTTTTTCATTAAAGCAATCAACGGGGAAATTACAATTGCGGTTCCCTCACTCATGAGTGCTGGCAGTTGATAACAAATTGATTTCCCTCCCCCGGTTGGCATAATAACAAACGTATCCTTTTTTTGAAGAATACTGGTTATAATAGCCTCTTGATCTCCTTTAAAAGTATCAAAACCAAAAAAATCCTGTAAATTGTCGAAAAGTGATTTTTCTATTTCCATTGCGCCTTGGGCAAAAATAAGATAGATAAATGAAGAAATAATCCTGAAAAATAATCTATTTTTGCAATCTATTCTAATACATAAAAGTAAGAGTATTTTTTGTGAAAAACAACTACGAAATAAAAAATATAGCTATTCAGGCTATTCAGGAAGAAGCAAAAGCAGTAGCTGCTCTGGCTCAATATATTGATGATGATTTTGTTACCGTGATAAATAAAATCCTCCATCTCCAGGGCCGGGTAATCGTCACAGGTATTGGAAAAAGTGCAATCATAGCACAAAAGATTGTTGCAACTTTAAACTCCACAGGAACACCGTCCATCTTTATGCATGCTGCCGACGCCATCCATGGAGATTTAGGTATTATTCAACAGTATGATTTGATTATTGCCATATCCAAAAGTGGCAATACCCCAGAAATCAAGGTGCTGGTTCCATTTCTGAAGCAAACGAAAAACACATTGGTGGCTTTGGTAGGAAATACAGAATCCTACTTGGCCAAAAATGCGGATCATATCCTGAATACCACGGTGGAGAAAGAGGCCTGTCCAAACAATTTAGCACCAACGTCAAGTACAACAGCGCAATTGGCCATGGGTGATGCCTTAGCAGTTGTCCTGCAGGAATGCCGGGATTTTACAGACCAGGACTTTGCAAAATACCATCCCGGAGGTGCCCTAGGCAAGAAACTTTACCTAAAAGTCAGAGACCTATCTGATCAAAACGGCAAACCGAGCGTACAATTGAATGCAAATGTCAGAGATATCATCATCACTATCACACACTTCAGGCTCGGAGCAGTGGCTGTCTTAAAGGACACACAGATTCAAGGTATTATTACGGATGGTGATATCCGCCGTATGCTCGAGAGACACACTGATCTGGCGACAATCAGCGCAGCAGATATTATGGGCAAATCGCCAAAGGTGATCGACAAAAACGAACTTGCTGCCAGTGCACTCCATATCATGCGGGAAAACAATATCACCCAATTGCTGGTAGCGGATCAGGGGAACTATGATGGCGTCATTCATATACAAGACCTGCTCAAAGAAGGTATAATCTAACTGTAATAAAGTTGTTAGATGAGTAATAAATTCGCAATAAATACTACATTTGGCATATCAGTTGTACTATTTTAATCACAAAGTAATATCTTAGAAGCATGAAAAAGTATATAACAATCTTAGCAGTGATCATTTCCTTTATCGGTTTATCATCTATGCAGGCAGGTCAAGGGGAATTTAAATTCGAAAAAGAGACACATGATTTCGGCAAAATTCCGGCCGGAACACCTGTATCATATAATTTTAAATTTTCAAATACAGGCAGTGAGCCTATTATCATTTCAAACGTAGTCCCTACTTGTGGTTGTTCTGTGGCTGAATTTACCAAAACGCCTATCAAGCCGGGAGAAACAGGAACAATTAAGGTTACTTATAACGCTGCGGCGAAAGCACCTTTTACCAAAAGTTTTACGGTACAATCAAATACAAAAACACCTGTAAAGACACTTTATATTAAAGGGATTGTAGAATAAAAATCCGACAGATAAAACGAAAAAAGCCACATCCTGATGTGGCTTTTTTCGTTTTATTTTGGTTAGCTTTGCACAACTAATTTTAAAAAAACTATAATGCCAGTAATATCAGAAAAAGGGCTGAATATGCCTGCGTCACCAATCAGAAAACTGACGCCTTATGCTGATCAAGCAAAAAAAGACGGTAAAAAAATATACCATTTAAATATCGGGCAACCTGATATCCAGACACCTGAAATTATGCTTAATGCTTTGAAAAATATTGATTTCAAAGTATGGGCTTATACACCTTCTGAAGGTACGGCCTCCTACCGTAAAAAATTAGCCGAATACTATAACAAGCTAAATTACAATATTGAACCTACGGACATCTTGGTCACCAATGGTGGCTCTGAGGCAATCACAATTACCATGCAAGCATGTCTGAATGAAGGTGAAGAAGTAATTATTCCGGAACCTTTTTACGCGAATTACAACGGCTTTGCCTGCTCATCTGATATTGTGATCAAACCGATCATGTCCTACATCGAAAATGGATTTGCACTGCCTTCCATAGCTGAATTTGAAAAAGTAATTACAGAAAAAACAAAAGCAATCTGTATCTGTAACCCCAACAATCCGACAGGTTACCTTTATTCGAGAGAAGAACTGGAAGCTCTGCGTGAACTTTGCCTTAAATATGATCTTTATCTATTTTCGGATGAGGCTTACCGCGAATTCTGTTACGATGGTAGGGAGTTTATATCCCCTATGCATCTGGAGGGCCTTGAAAATAATGTCGTCATCTTTGACACCGTTTCAAAACGCTATTCAGCATGCGGTGCTCGTATTGGTTGTATCATTACCAAAAACAAAGCGCTTTATCAGACTGCATTAAAATTTGCGCAGGCGCGCTTAAGTCCATCGATGGAAGGTCAAATTGCGGGAGAAGCTGCTGTAGATACACCAGATAGCTACTTTGAAGCAGTATCCAAAGAATATACAGCGAGAAGAGACGTCTTGGTCAATGGGTTAAATGCAATTGAAGGCGTTTACTCTCCTAACCCCGGCGGTGCATTCTATGTGGTTGCCAAGCTGCCCATCGATAACGCGGATAAATTTTGCCAATGGATGTTGGAAGAGTTTTCTTACAATAATGAAACAGTCATGATGGCGCCAGCAACTGGCTTCTATAGTACAGAAGGTGCTGGAACAAATCAAGTTCGCTTAGCTTATGTACTAAATCAGAATGATCTTAAAAACGCATTGATCTGTCTGGAGAAAGCGTTAGAAATATATCCCGGAAGAACAAATTAAAAAGCAAAGCGTAACTTTGCTTGCAGCCAGCCCAAAATAAGGACTGGCTTTTTTTGTATCATACCAAGAGATACAGCCTGTTTTTTCTAGTTTTGAAAAAAAAACAAAACAAAGTTTCGAGCAGCACTGTTATTATTACAGTATAACTAAAGATATTGCATATGGATAAATTGAAGAAGTTCCAATTGATGGAAAAAATAGCAAGAGAGTTAGAAGATGTCAGAAACAGTCAACAAGCTGTTTTAGAAAAAATAGGCAAAATCGAAGTAGATAACATCGAACTTGGAGATAAGAATATTGAAAAGACAATTCCTGAGATTTATCAACGTACAGCGGATAATTCAGAGGCTATCAAAACGCTACTGGAATCATTTCAAGAGCAGACCGCAGAGTTTGGAGAGAAAAACAATGTAAACAAATTACTGGAGCAACAGCAAATCAATAGTATTAAATAGCTGGGGCTAAAATATAAAAGATGCCGATTTTTCAATCGGCATCTTTTTTCTTGCACATATTTATGCTTGTATCCTGGCTGCTTTAATTTTCAGATATTCTTCTTCGACAAAATTCAGCTGTTGTTCCGGAGTCAAATTTGAGTTATCCAGCACGATGGCATCTTCAGCTTGCCGCAAAGGACTCTCTGCACGGGTACTATCAATTCGGTCCCGATTGGCAAGATTTTCCACCACCTCTTCAAGTGTTACATCCTCCCCTTTTTCCGTTAGTTCCAGATATCTCCTGGCGGCCCTAACTTTAGGATCAGCCGTCATAAAGATCTTGAGATCGGCATCCGGAAAAACTGTGGTACCAATGTCACGACCGTCCATAATGATATTTCGGCGGCTGCCTAACTTTTGCTGTTGCGCAACCATGGCGGTACGTACCGCTTTAATCGCACTGACCTCGCTCACCTTATCGGAAATATACATTTGACGAATCTCTTCCGAGATATCCTCATCGTTCAGGTGAATCTCCGTTTTTAGAGCGTTTGGAATAAAGTCAATATGAATATCATTTAGAGCATTATCAATCGCTTGCTGATCGTCCAAAGCAATATGATGGCGTATAAAATAGAGCGTTACGGCTCGATACATTGCTCCACTGTCAATAAAGGCAAATTTTAATTTTTTAGCCAGAGCTTTTGCCAGCGTACTCTTTCCACAGGAAGAAAAACCATCTATGGCAATGATAAAATTGTGTCTTGTGCTCATTATTCGTTTCCTCCTATAATGACACCGGGTTTATTTACCAAGGGAACCTTAGTCAGGTTACCATCGACGATGCTTTCGGGCAAAAAGATATACTTTTTATCGTAAATAATATTGTCAATATAAAAGCTCAACCAATATTCATTGTTCAGGCCAAATACCTGCTCGTCGATTGCCTCCACCCGATCAAAGGATTTTGCTTCGATATTTCCGATGAAATGCCGCAAAGTGGTGGTGGTTACTTGCCGACCATCTTTTTCACCGTAGCCTTTTGAACTGATCAGCACGTTCTGTATCGCTACATTTTTATCGTTAATAACGTACACTGTCCAGTTTTTCGTCTCCACGGTCTCGCCTTCCAAAACCACGGCAATCATAATATCTTTTACTATATTTTCTGGCAAATCTGCTTTCATCCTTATTTAGACTTTGTCGTTTTCTTTGCTGGGGCCTTCTTTGCTGGTGCTTTTTTAGCAACTGTTTTCTTTTCAGCAGTTTTTGCTTTAACAGTTTTACCTTTCGGTGCATCCGCTTCCGCCCACTTCAGCACATCTTCATAGCTGATCTTTTCAATTTCTGTTCCTTTCGGAATTTTCAGATTCTGCTTTCCAAAACGGATGAATGGTCCCCAACGGCCCTGTTCGATCTGAGCATCCGGATTTTCATCAAAAACACGGATCACTTTTTCAATATCTTTCTGACGTTTCTCCTGAATAATCTGAATGCATTCCTCTTCGGTAACGTCCAATGGATCTACTCCTTTTGGCAAGGAATAGAAAGCGGAATTATGACGGATATAAGGGCCAAATCGACCGATGGCAACTGTCATTTCTTTATCTTCAAATACACCAACTTTTTTTGGAAGTTTAAATAATTCCATGGCATCTTCAAAGGTAATCGTTTCAATCATCTGCCCCTTGCGTAAAGATGCGAATCGAGGTTTTTCCTCATCATCTGGCGAACCGATCTGAACCAGAGGCCCAAATTTTCCGATACGCACGGAAACCGGTTTTCCGGAAACTGGATCTATCCCCAGTTCACGTTCATTATTGGCACGATCAGCATTTTCCAGCGTATCTTCAACTTCGGAGTGAAAAGGGCCATAGAAATCGTGAAGCATTTTTGTCCACTCGGTCAATCCATGCGCAATATCGTCAAACTCTTTCTCGACATTCGCCGTAAAGTGAAAGTCAACAATACCATTGAAATGCTCTACCAAGAAATCATTCACGACAATACCGATATCCGTGGGGAACATTTTCCCTTTTTCGGCACCTGTAATTTCTGTTTTTGTAACGGCTTTCAGTTCGGCATTCTCGAGGGTCAATACCCGATAGTCGCGTGCTCTTCCTTCTCGTTCTTCTTTAACAACATAACCACGATTTTGAATTGTAGAAATGGTTGGCGCATAAGTAGACGGTCTACCGATACCTAGTTCCTCTAATTTTTTCACTAATGCCGCTTCCGTATAACGTGCCGGAGGTCTTGTAAAGCGTTCCGTCGCTGACATGCTTTTCAATGTCAGTTGTAATCCGACGGTCAATGGTGGAAGTATGGCGTTATCGCTATCTTCATCCAGTGTTGTCTCCTGATCATCATCGACGGATTCCATATATACTTTCAGAAAACCGTCAAATTTCATCACCTCTCCTGAAGCATTCAGATCTTCCGGACGTGTAGAAATGGAAATCTTCGCCAGTGTACGTTCAAATTCTGCTTCACTCATCTGCGAAGCAATTGCTCTCTTCCAGATCAGTTCATACAGTCTCTTTTCTGCCGAATCACCTTCAATGGTATGTTCTGAAAAATAGGTAGGACGTATAGCCTCGTGTGCCTCTTGCGCACCAGAAGTTTTTGTTTTATATTTTCTTACTTTATGGTATTGATTGCCATAAGCCGATTTAATTTCTTTTTCCGCCGCTTCAATAGCCGTATCACTCAAATTGACGGAATCCGTACGCATATAAGTAATACGCCCCGACTCATATAAACGTTGAGCAACCTGCATCGTCCGTGCGACCGAGAAGCCGAGTTTTCTACTTGCTTCCTGCTGTAAAGTAGATGTGGTAAATGGCGCAGCCGGTGAGCGTTTTGACGGTTTTGTTTCCAGATTTTTAACCGCAAACAGCGCTGCTTTACAATCTTCCAAAAACCGTGTCGCTTCTGCTTCCGTCGCAAATCGTTGCGGAAGCTCGGCTTTAAAACTATCTTTAATCTTGCCCGTATGGAAAAACGCAACAATCTTAAAAGCCGCCTCCGGTTCAAACTTATTAATTTCACGTTCGCGGTCTACAATTAATCGAACTGCAACAGATTGTACACGACCTGCCGATAAAGAAGGTTTTACCTTTTTCCATAAAACCGGAGACAGTTCAAAACCTACCAATCTATCTAAAACTCGTCTCGCCTGTTGTGCGTTGACAAGATTATAATCTATTTTACGGGGATTGTCGATAGCTTTCAATATCGCTGGTTTGGTGATCTCATGAAACACAATGCGTTTTGTACTTTCGTCTTTCAATCCCAATGTCTCAAATAAATGCCAGGAAATAGCCTCTCCCTCGCGGTCCTCATCGGATGCAAGCCAAACAGTTTCCGCTGCCTTAGCTAATTTCTTCAGCTCACTCACGACTGCTTTTTTATCAGAGGGAACTTCATACTTCTGTTCAAAATTCTTCTCTGTATTAATCGCATCATCGGTTTTCACCAAATCACGGATATGCCCGTAACTCGACTTTACCAAAAAATCGCTTCCTAAATATCCTTCTATCGTTTTTGCTTTCGCCGGAGACTCAACTATCAATAAATTTTTCGCCATCTAATTTGAGATTTGTGCAAATAAAGGGAATTCTAAAAGGAATGACAATAATTTCTTGCAAAAAAGACAAAAAAAATAGATTTCCTCCTTATATATATGTGTATTTTATTATTCTCAGTCACGCTACAATCGTCCTCTAAGCCTCTTACCTCTTCTAAGAAAAGATATTAACAGACCTTCAAAAACATCGCTTTTTTCATTTCAACAATTTCGACCATTCATTTTAGTTTATTTTCTTTCGAAAACACTTAAAAGGGAATGAACCAGTGATTCAAAATCGTCAAAAATAAAATAGGTTATGTATATTCGCCTATTCAAAACGGGATAATTTACCCTTATTTTGTTTCAAATACAATAAATAAATGAAAATATTTTTTCTTAGAATAGCCTTTTTGGGCCTATTATTACCGTTTGCTTCTTGTTCAGTTATGAAAGATCCAGCAAAAACAGAAAATAGCTTCCCTAAACTTAGTTTGGAAGCCCACCGTGGAGGGCGAGGTCTGTACCCCGAGGAGTCCATTGCTGCAATGAAAAATTCCATTGACTTACCACAAGTAACGACGCTGGAAATGGACTGCCATATCACCAAAGACCGTAAAGTTGTTGTTTTTCACGACGACTATCTCAATCCAAAATTTGTACTGAAGCCAGATGGCAGTGAGCTCGCGGAGAAGGACAAATCCTTGAAAATTTTCGCAATAAACTATAAAGATCTCCTTAAGTATGATATCGGTTCGAAGTTTTACAAAGAATTTCCTGAGCAAAAAAAACAGGTCACGCGCATTGCAAAACTCGCTGACCTCATCGATAGTACAGAAGCCTATGCCCTTCAAAAGCGTAATGCACCCCTGTTTTATAACATCGAAGTAAAAAGCAGCGAAAACAAGGATGGTATTTATCACCCTAGAGTGGAAGAATTTGTTGATTTAGTGGTACAGGTGATTACTGAGAAAAAGATTGCTGCCCGCACTGTCATTCAGTCCTTTGATATTCGAGCAGTCAAGTATCTAAATAAAGCTTACCCTCAAATAAAAGTATCGTATCTGATTGATGCCAATTATGCAAAAAATGCAACGGAGACAATCGAAGCGTTGGGCTTTACACCTTTCATCATCAGCCCACAGTATAAGTTGGTAAATCGCGACTTTGTCAAGCAATACCACAAAGCAAATGTTAAAGTTATTCCATGGACGGTAAATACAAAAGCGGAGATAGAACAACTAAAAGTACTGAAGGTGGACGGAATAATCAGTGATTATCCGAATCTCTTTTAAAATCCTGATATTTTAATGGCCCAACAAATCGCCGTATGAAATAGACGGCGATTTAAATTGCATAGACCAAAATAAAGCAGTACAATGCCAATGGCTACTTTATTTTGGTTTTATTTTTAAGGGCCTTATCGATATACTCCCTACCCTTTTCAACTAAAAACTCGGCGCGGTGGTAATCCCACAAGTTACAAATGTTATAAGGAATATCAACAACGACATCCGGACGGTAGAGATCAATAATCATACGGCTCATTTTTCGGCGCATGACATAATAGGATGCCTGAAGAATATCCAGGGAATTTGAGGTCTTGGTATCCAGCTTTTTGATAACAGAATATTGTTTATCGGGCTTCGATTCCAGATTGACCGCGATAATTAAATTCTCTTTTTTTGTGACATGGTTAATCGGCAAAGGATTGAGCACTCCACCATCCACATAGACATGGGTATCATCCTCGACAGCAGTAAATACAGCTGGTATGGCAATGGAGGCCCGAATCGCATCATACATGCTCCCAAAATCCAGGACTACTTCTTCCTCATAGTTCAGGTCTGTCGCGACAGCTTTGAATAAAATGGGAAACGTTTCAATATTTGCATCGGGAATCACCGATTTCAACGCATTGAAAACTTTGATACCTTTCATCATTCCCAATCCCTTCCAACTGAAGTCCATCATATTGAAAACTGATTTTTTTGTGAGATTATGCATCCAGTCTTCCAGTACATCCATCTTTCCCTGGGCATAGATCCCTCCCACCAGTGCTCCGATAGAGCAACCGACAATCTCATCTATCTCAAAGCCCATTTCCTCCAATTTACGGATAACACCGATATGCACCAATCCTCTTGCTCCACCACCGCCCAGGACGAGTGTTACCTTGCGGTTCAAAAAATCTTTCTCTGACATATGCTTAAACCTGCATTATAATGATGTTGACATTGGCCCAACAATGTAATCCGATAATCATCGTTATAATATGTATTTTTGATTACAATATACGGAGTAAATTAAGAATTATGAAAATAGAAATTTGGTCGGACATCATTTGTCCATTTTGTTATATTGGTTTGACAAAGCTGGAGCTGGCACTACAGGAATCTGCGCCTGAGGTTCAGACAGAAATGACCTGGAAATCCTATCAGCTCAATCCTGAGTTTCCGGAAGATGCCGCAGGAATGCCAACATATGATTATCTTGTCCGGACAAAGGGAATGAGCATGGACGATATCGTGGCAATGACAGGACAGCTCAGTGCGCAGGGGAAAGAACTAGGTATTGCGTTAAACTTCGATAAAGCAATCGTTGTGAATACCAAAAAAGCACATCGCCTTCTCCATTTTGCACAGGCACAAGGCAAGGGAACAACATTAAAAAAAGCATTATTTAAAGCACATTTTACCGATGGTCTGGATGTCAATGATAATCCTACCCTAATTGAGCTTGCCAGACTTGCAGGCTTGCCAGAGCAGGGTGTCCGGGAACTTCTGGCCTCCGACAATTATGCTTATGATGTCAGTCAGGACATTCAGGAAGGAGTCAACCTCGGCCTCCGCGGCGTACCTTTCTTTGTGTTTGACCGGAAATACGCGATTCCGGGCGCGCAACCCATGGAAGTTTTTCACAACACGATTCAAGAATGTTTGGCCAGCCAAGTCACCCCACTGCAGCAACGAGGCGAAGATGGATCTTCTTGTGATCCTGAAACCGGAAAATGTGAGTAAAGAAAGAAAAAAGTTTTAGTTTAATTTACTATTTTCGCAAGCTTATAACGACAAACAAATTTGGTATAAATGCAGTTAACCAAACTAGAAATAAAGGGATTTAAAAGTTTCGGAGACAAAATCACGATCAACTTTAACGATGGTGTCACCGCTATTGTTGGACCAAACGGATGTGGGAAGTCCAATGTAGTGGATGCAATACGCTGGGTGCTTGGAGAACAAAGTACAAAGATGCTACGCTCTGATAAAATGGAGAATATTATTTTTAACGGAACGAAAAATAGAAAACCAGCCAATCTTGCCGAAGTTTCCTTAACCTTCAACAACAATAATAATATCCTCCCAACGGAATTCTCAACCGTCACGGTCACCCGTAAATTATTCCGCAATGGCGATAGCGAATACCGTTTGAATGACGTAAAATGCCGTTTAAAAGATATCACGGATTTATTTTTGGATACGGGAGTTGGTGCGGATAGCTATTCCATTATCGAATTGAAAATGATTGATGAAATCATCAACAACAAAGACAATTCGCGTAGAAATCTTTTTGAGGAAGCCTCCGGAATCTCAAAATATAAGGTACGTAAAAAACAGACGCTAGCGAAATTGAGAGATACCGAAGCTGATCTCAGCCGCGTAGACGATCTACTCTATGAGATCACAAAAAATCTCAAATCGTTAGAAAATCAAGCAAAAAAAGCAGAAAAATATACCCTGCTCAAGCAAGAATACCGTCAAAGCAGCATTGATCTCGCTTATTATAGAATTGCTGATTTTTCGACAGAGCTTGACCGGCTTCAAACACAGGAGTCTAAAGTTCAGAAAGACGCCGCAAATTCTCAAGAATTAATCCTGAACGCAGAAACGCAATTGCAGTCATTGCGTCAGGTAAATTTGGAACAGGAGAAAAACCTTTCCGTACAGCAAAAGGCAACTCAAGAATTTGTGAACAAAATCCGTGGCTATGAATCGGAAAAAAAGATCAAAAATGAGAAAGTAAAAAATCTTCAGGACAAAGAAAACAGATTAAATCTAGACATCAATAGCGACAAACAACAACTTAATCACGTTCTCTATACGATAAAAAGGTTAAATGAGGAGTTGTTTGATGAACAGAATAAACTTGACTCATTAAAAGACAACCTGGAGTCCAATAAATCTGAAGTGGATGCCTTACGCGGTCAGCAGCAGTCTGCTAAAGGCAAATTGGATATCTTCAACAAAAGTAATGCTGAACTTCAGGCCAAAATTTATAAACTGGAGAAAGATCTAGCTGTTTTTAACATTCAAAAAGAAGCCCTTCTTCAGGAAGCTGTGCGCAACAGCGCGGATACCGAAGCAAAGGAGACCGAGCTGGTACAATTTGACAATGCTGTAGCGGAATTGGAAGGTCGTGTTGAGGCCCAACAAGCACAGTATGAATCGGCCAATGAGCTAGAAGAAGGGTTACAGGCGCAAATTCTTCAATGCCAGACAAATGTGGAGGAGTTTAAAGCACAGCTTGCGAAAGACCTCAGGTTAGTTGATGCCAAACAAAATGAATATAACCTGACAAAATCACTTATTGACAACCTGGAGGGGTTCCCGGATTCCATCCGGTTTTTAAAGAAAAATGCAGGCTGGAAAAAGCAACCACCGCTGTTCTCGGATGTACTCTTCTGCCAGGAAGACTATCGCGTTGCAATTGAAAATTACCTGGAACCGATCATGAACCATTATGTTGTCGAAACACAACAAGATGCTGTCCAAGCAATCCAGTTACTGAGTGATGCCGCAAAAGGTCGGGCTCATTTCTTCGTATTGGAAGCAATTGATACCGCGGTTACTTCTCCCATTCCTACAAATAATAATCTCATGCCTGCTCTGGATGTGATCACGGTGGATGAAAAATATAAAGCCCTCTGTACCCTACTCCTTCAGCATGTCTATATATTAAAGCAGGAAGGTGAAAAGGAACTGGAGCAAGAGCTACCTGAAACAGGTCGAGTGATTCTACAAAAAAATGGTCGCTATGCCAAACATCATTTGGGGCTTTCGGGTGGATCGGTCGGATTATTTGAGGGAAAACGCATCGGTAGAGCGAAAAACCTTGAGGTTCTCGCTCAGGAAATTAAAACGCTCAATCAAGAGATTGCAAAACTTGAAGACAAGATAACAGCCGAAACAGCACGCGTGGAGGCTTTACGCAGCAACTCGCAAAAAGAACGCATTGATGAACTCCGTTTTCAACTCAATAGACTTAACAATGAACTGATCACGGTAAAAACGAAACAGGAGCAATACCAGTCTTTCATCAGCAATTCGCAGCTACGTAAAAGAGATATCCAGGAAAAAATCGCAGGTATCGAAACCGATCTTACTCTTGCCGAACCTCAACTGCAGGAATTGCGTATACAAAAAGATCAGAGTGTGGCGGAGCTATCGGAATTACAGGATCAATTCCATGAAATTTCGGAGATTTTGAATGAAAAATCCATCGCCTATAATCAGGAGAACATTAGTTATCATCAACAATTAAATAAAGTCTCCAACATCAGCAAGGATCTTGAATTCAGGGAGACTCAAAAAGATGACCATGAAATCCGTATTGAGCGAAATAGTATTGAACTTGTCGAAGTACAGGAAGCGTTGCGAACGACAATTCCCTTTGAGGACGAAGAAGATGAGGACCTTATAGCGATGTATGAGCAAAAGATTGCATTGGAAGATGGTCTAAAGGAGCTGGAAGAAAGGTACTACGCAGACAAACAACAGATCAATAATCTGGAGGATTCACTCACACAACACCGTCGTTCTAAAGAACAGAGTGATTTTCTTGTCAGTGAAATTAAGGACAAGAAAACAGCCTTACAAATAGACCTCAATGCGCTTAAAGAACGTCTGTCCGTAGAATTTAATATCGAACTTAAAGATCTGATTGAGCGCGAAGAACTACCAGAAATTGCGGAAGATCAGTCTACCTTAGCGGCAAAATGCAGCAAACTCAAAAAGCAGCTCGATGAATTTGGAACGATTAATTTAATGGCCAAAGAAGCCTTTGATGAGATGAATGAGCGCTATGATTTTATCAATAAGGAAAAAGCAGATCTGATCGAAGCAAAAGGCTCTTTAATGGCCACAATTAAAGAAATCGACGATACCGCCAAAGTGCAATTTATGTTCACCTTCAATGCTGTAAGGGACAATTTCATTAAAGTGTTCCGTTCGTTATTTAATGAAGAGGACAGCTGTGACCTCGTCCTGACTGATCCAAGCAATCCGTTAGATTCGGATATAGATATCATTGCTCAGCCAAAAGGAAAACGTCCGTTATCAATCAATCAGCTTTCGGGAGGTGAAAAAACCTTGACTTCAACAGCATTGTTATTTTCACTATATCTTTCAAAACCAGCACCTTTCTGTATTTTCGATGAGGTAGATGCGCCTTTGGATGATACCAATATTGACAAATTCAATAATATCATTCGTGATTTCTCCAAAAACTCTCAGTTTATCGTTGTATCACACAATAAGAAAACGATCGCAAGCACCGATATTATCTATGGTGTGACCATGGTAGAACAGGGAGTCTCACGTGTTGTTGCTGTAGATTTAAGGGAAGTGGCTTAAAAAATATAGAAATATAGATTAAAAAATAGCAAAGCCCTACAGCCTATATGTAGGGCTTTTTTATGCTTGGAATTCCGCCCCTGAAAACAATATTTATTCCATTGTCATAGGTGAAAATAAAAAGCCCAGAGTGGGGAACTCTGAGCTTTCGTTAGCCATATATTAACCTATTTTATGAAAAGTATTTGTAATTAAAACGACACTTGTTTCAATTAATTATATAATCACTATTTCTTTAACATTTTTTAACATTTAAACAATATCAAGTGCAATTACGAGTATGTTTCAGCTACAGGTTCATACCATGGCTATCGGAAAGTATCCGCATATGAATTGCAAACAGTTTTGAAGGTATAAAAAAAGCCCGAAGTTGAGAACTCCGAGCTTACCTAACCAATTATTAACCTAAATTTATGAAAAGTCAATTTCTACTAAAAGCATCCTTTTTCATTGCTTTATTTTATAACGTTCGCGTTTCCGTCAATATTACATTGGCTGGTCGGATTTATTTGAATTTTGACATTTTTTAACAATTCAATAGCTAACTTTAGATGAATAAACTTGATAAAACCAATATTATGGCAGAATACGATTTAAAAGAGCTTCAAAAAATCCGTCAAAACAAAGATGTTCTTGACTATTTAGAGCAGCATAAAATTTTGGAAATCAAAAAATTTAATGATGTCTGTGACTATGAACAAGAGCTCTATGATCTACAGGTCACCCTGCTCAAATTACAATATGATATTATTGAAAAAGGGAAACGTGTTGTCATTATATTTGAAGGAAGGGATGCCGCTGGAAAGGGTGGTACGATTGGTCGGATTACCGAACATTTAAATCCAAAAAAGGTACGTGTTGTAGCATTACCAAAACCAACCCCTGAAGAAAATGGACAATGGTACTTTCAACGGTATATCAAACATTTGCCCAATGAAGGAGAAATGGTAATCTTCGATCGAAGTTACTATAATCGCGCTGTGGTAGAACCGGTCTTTGATTTCTGTACCAAAGAACAGCATGAATTATTCATGAAACAGGCCCCGGAATTTGAAAAACAATTGATTGATGATGGAATTATCCTGATCAAACTGTTTTTGAGCATCAGTAAGGAAGAACAGGCTGAACGGCTGAAAGAAAGACAAGAAGACTTTTTAAAACGTTGGAAAATTGGAGTATTAGATCAGCAGGCTCAAGAAAAATGGGATATTTACACCAATTATATTGAAAACCTATTTAAAACAACAGGCACAAAAAAATCACCTTGGTTTGAAATCGACAATGACAATAAAAAGAAAGCTCGTCTGGCTGCCTTTCGGATACTTATCAACGTAATTGTTGGCAATGAACAGGAGAAGCTGGATTCTTTTGTCAAAAAACATGATTAGCAAATCTTTGAAAAAAATACTTCCAGAAAGAGAGCCCCTTTCCGGAAGTATTTTCTTGCGAAATTTGCGCTACTTTTATACGAGCACTGTCGTAGGAATTTTAGGACCGGCCATCTGCACCGAAGCAGGCATTTCGTCGTCAAATTTTTCGAAGTTTTGAATGAACAGTTTTGCTAAACGCCTGGCTTGCATATCATAAGCTTCATTATTATTCCATAATCCTCTAGCGTCCAGAATCTGTTCAGGAATAAATTCACCGCAACTTGTTGGATAGTCCAATCCAAAGATCTCGTGTTTGTTAAATCGGGACTCTAACAGCGATCCATCCATTGCCGCCCGGATCAAAGCACGTGTATAGTTTAGTTTAATTCGACGCCCGATACCGTATGGTCCGGCAATCCAACCTGTATTAACCAACCATACTTTAATGTTTGGGTTTTGCTCCAGTTTAGCGCGCAGTAAAGAGGCATACCTAGCGGGATGTAAAGGTAGAAATGCCTGGCCGAAGCAGGTAGAGAAGGCAGCAGTAGGTTCTTTTACTCCTACTTCAGTACCGGCTACTTTTGCTGTATAACCACTCACAAAATGATAGACCGCCTGATCTACTGTTAACAACGAAATCGGCGGCAATACGCCGAAGGCATCCGCCGTCAAGAAGAAAATATTATCGGGAGCATTCCCCACCCCGGACATTTCAGCGTTTTCCATAAAGTCTATCGGATAGGAAACCCGTGTATTCTCCGTTTTACTAATATCATCGTAGTCCGGTCTATCAAACTCGTCCAGAACTACATTTTCAAGCAATGCCCCAAAACGGATCGCATGATAAATCTCCGGTTCCTTTTCTGCTGTGAGTCCAACACATTTGGCATAACAACCACCTTCAAAGTTAAAAATACCCTTCTCACTCCAGCCATGTTCATCATCACCGATTAACTTCCTATTTTTATCTGCTGATAGCGTTGTCTTTCCGGTTCCGGAAAGACCGAAAAATAAAGCCGTTTTACCATCCTTGGAGGTATTTGCCGAACAGTGCATGGATAATACATTATGCTCAAATGGCAGAATAAAGTTTAGAATGGAAAAAATACTTTTCTTAATTTCACCGGTATAGCCAGTACCCGCAATCAGCACTATTTTTCTTGTAAAATCGATTGCTACAAAATTTTCGTTGCGAATACCATAATCCTTTGGATCAGCAATAAGCAATGTTGGTGCAGCTAATATGGACCATTGCGGTTGATTGTCAATTTCGACCTCCGGTCTCAAAAATAGGTTATTTGCAAAAATACTTTGGTAGGCAGTTTCTGTAATCACACGGATGGATAACTGATAAGCTGGGTCTGCCCCTGCGGCACAATCCCGCACGTAAATTGTCTTCTTGCCCAAGTGCGCTGCAACCTTCGAAAATAATGCATCAAAATTAGCCGGAGTCATGGGCTGATTGATTTCCCCCCACCATACAGCATCTTTGGTTAAGGAATCCTCAACCAAAAAGCGGTCTTTGGGGGATCTTCCAGTAAATTTTCCTGTATCAGCGGCTAATGCTCCGGTATCAGACAGTCTTCCTTCCTGATTCGCTAATGCATGTTCAACCAACTCTGAAACAGGTAATTGATAAAATACATTTCCTGTATAATCAATTTTCAAATATTTCAAATCAGGCGCGTTTCCAATGTTACCCTTTTTCATATTTTTTGTTTGTTTTAAAATGTGCCCAAAGTTAAAGGCAAATTTCGCTAAAAACAAAACTTAATTATCTAAAAATCAGACTTATTGTATAAAAAACACAAAATCAAATTACTCATTAACAAACACTTATGTAGATAAAAAAAATTAAAATTTTTAGCATATTTTTTTAGCACAATATCTTCCTGTACCGTCCTTATGATTTAGATTTTTCGTAAATTGTTCCAAGCTTTACAAATATTAATAAAATGAAATTACACGCAATAGAAACAGGCTTCTTTAAATTGGATGGAGGTGCGATGTTTGGAGTGGTTCCAAAAAGCATATGGAACAAAACAAATCCGGCCGATTCCAACAATATGTGCACATGGGGCAACCGTTTACTCCTGATTGAAGAAAGTAATAGATTAATGTTGGTAGACACTGGCCTGGGCGACAAACAAACTGAAAAATTTTTCAGTTATTACTATTTACACGGTGATGCCACACTGGACAAATCGCTCACAAGTCTAGGTTTTGAAAGAAATGACATCACGGACGTCATCTTGACACACTTACATTTTGACCATTGCGGTGGTGCGATCGTTCGTGAAGGTGAAAAACTATCTCCGGCATTTAAAAATGCAAATTTTTGGAGCAATGCCGACCATTGGGCTTGGGCTACAGCCCCGAATCCGAGGGAAAAAGCATCCTTTCTGAAAGAGAACATTCTTCCTATTCAAGAAAGCGGACAGTTAAAATTTGTTGAAGGTATTGAAAATCCTTTTGGCAAGGATATCGGCATTCGGTATGCCAATGGCCATACTGAAGCGATGATGTTGCCGCAGATTAAATATAAGGGAAAAACGGTACTCTATATGGCAGATCTATTGCCTTCTGTTGGTCATATTCCCATTCCCTATGTCATGGGCTATGATGTGAGACCGTTGGTCACCATGGAAGAACGAAATACGTACTGGAATGAAATTGTCGACAATGAATACATTCTTTTCTTTGAACATGATCCGATTAACGAATGCTGTACCTTGCAACATACAGAGAAAGGAATCCGGGTGAAGGACATATTCAAATTAAGCGATATTTAAGGATGCACAGGTTGAATATGAAATGATCTTTTTCCCAAAGGATATATATTCTAAGAATGGGATTGTTGTTGACAGCCCCATTCTTAAGATATTATAGGTTGAGATCGTTAGAATCTGAAGCCCAGAGCCCAATAATTTTCAAAAAACCAGATCTGCTGCGTTGCTTTGTCAACACCTCTTCTACCTGTTGTGCGTATATTGTACAGATCTGTCCAACCTGTTTTAAAGTTTCCTTGTAAGTAAAGCCCTTTATAAAAACGGTAATGCAAACCAACTTTTGCAGAAGCACCATATCCTGCAATATTCCAAAAATGGTTACCACCTTCACCAAAAAGGTGCACATCCGAACGCGGGATCAATAAGCCTACATCTACACCCGACTCCATGGTGAGTACCTGTTGACCTTTACGGTTGTTGATGATATCATCATATCGCTCCAACCCTACCGAAGCAAAATTGTAGCCATCCGTATGTTCAAAAGTTAGCATGGCAGAATCCACGGTTATCTTTTCGCCATTATATTGTCCCGCACGATTTCCGGTCGGTATGCCAGGAGTTGAGATTTCATCACCAATATAACCTGTGATCTTAACCTGCTGTGGAATATCCACAACATATTTCATATGATCCCAGCCCAGGGAAATGGAGTAATTGTCCTTGATGTAATAACCGAAATGCAGATTAAATTGTGGAATAGTCAAACGACTGGGATCAAAATAAGTCGATCCAAATTTCGTCGGGCGATCTCCTGCTTTTACATCATGGAGGATGAAGTCATAGTTTGGACCTGTAAAATGTATATCAGATTTTGCATACGAAGAAAAGTTATATCCCCAAAAAAAGAAAAACTTCCCTTTATTACTTTCTGTCCTTAAATTCTTTGGTTTAAAGATACTTTTTCCTATCTCGGGATTTTCCTGTGCAAGTAAACTCGAAACACTTAATGCAAGTGCTCCAATCGTCAAAAATATTTTTCTCATATCAGCGCTAAAAACGTTGGGCAAAAGTACCCCCATTCTATTTTATAACCAAATAAAACATGTGGAAATTAAGAAAATATGACGAAGATCACAGAAATGTTTCATTACTTGAACTTGCATAAAAAAAGCTGCTTTCGGACGAAAGCAGCTTTTAAACTAAATTTTTATGGAATCATTTTATTGCGCTTGATTCTTACGGATAATATTCAAAGCACCTCCGGCTTTAAACCATTCGATCTGTTGTGCATTGTAAGTGTGGTTTGCCAAGATCTGCTCTTGCGTTCCATCTGCATGGTGCAAGACAAGAGTCAGTGGTTTACCAGGAGCAAACTCTGTCAAGCCAAGGATATCAATCGTATCATTTTCCTGAATTTTGTTATAGTCGTCCTTGTTCGCAAAAGTTAAGCCCAACATACCTTGTTTTTTCAGGTTTGTCTCGTGGATACGAGCAAAAGATTTAACCAATACTGCGCGCACACCCAAATGACGAGGTTCCATCGCAGCATGCTCACGCGAAGACCCTTCACCATAGTTCTCATCCCCTACCACAATTGATCCGATGTTATGTGCTTTATAGTCACGTTGCGTTGCCGGAACAGGACCGTATTCACCCGTCAATTGATTCTTCACGTTGTCGGTTTTCTCATTGAAGAAGTTAACCGCACCGATCAGCATATTATTTGAGATATTATCTAAGTGACCACGGTATTTCAACCAAGGACCAGCCATAGAAATATGATCCGTTGTACATTTACCTTTTGCTTTGATCAATAATTTCAAACCTTTTAAGTCTGTACCTTCCCAAGCTGCAAAAGGTTCCAACAATTGGAGACGGTCTGATGTCGGAGCGACGTCAACAACAACAGCACTACCATCTGCTGCCGGAGCCTGATATCCCGGATCATCGACAGCAAATCCTTTTGTTGGTAACTCATCGCCCACAGGAGGATCCAACTTCACCTGCTCACCTTTATTGTTGGTTAATGTATCCGTAACCGGATTAAAACCCAAATCACCGGAAATTGCAATTGCAGCAACCAATTCTGGTGATGCAACGAATGCATAGGTATTTGGATTACCGTCCGCACGTTTCGCAAAGTTACGGTTGAACGAGTGAACAATTGTGTTTTTCTCTTGCTTATCCGCCCCCACACGATCCCACATACCGATACATGGACCACAAGCATTGGTGAATATCGTAGCGTTAAGATCTTCAAATGTCTTTAACAAACCATCACGATCTGCCGTAAAACGAACCTGCTCAGAACCAGGATTAATACCAAATTCAGCTTTGGTGATCAGCCCTTTATCAACAGCTTGTTTTGCAATGGATGCAGCACGCGACAAATCTTCATACGAAGAGTTTGTACAGGATCCAATCAGTCCCCACTCTACTTTCAAAGGCCAACCATTCTTAGCTGCCTCTTCGCGCATACGTGAAACCGGGGTATATAGATCTGGCGTAAATGGCCCGTTCAACGAAGGCTCTAATTCCGAAAGATTAATTTCGATCAATTGATCGAAATATTGCTCCGGATTAGCATAGACTTCAGCATCAGCTGTCAAGTGCTGTTTAATGGCATTGGCGGCATCTGCAACCTCAGCACGACCTGTCGCACGAAGGTAACGCTCCATCGACGCGTCATAACCAAATGTTGAGGTAGTCGCGCCTATTTCAGCCCCCATATTACAGATTGTTCCTTTACCTGTACAAGATAGAGACTCCGCACCTTCGCCAAAATATTCAACGATTGCACCAGTTCCTCCTTTTACAGTTAAGATACCAGCAACTTTTAGGATCACGTCTTTTGCAGCAGCCCAACCACTCAATTTACCGGTTAATTTAACACCGATCAATTTGGGGAATTTTAGCTCCCAAGGTAATCCAGCCATCACATCACAGGCATCAGCACCACCTACACCGATGGCTACCATACCCAGACCACCGGCATTGACGGTATGTGAATCTGTACCAATCATCATACCACCCGGAAATGCATAATTTTCCAATACAACCTGGTGAATAATACCAGCACCGGGTTTCCAGAAACCGATACCATATTTATTTGAAACAGAGCTCAAGAAGTTAAATACTTCTGAACTTTCGTTTTTAGCACGGGCTAAATCTTTATCTGCACCTTCTTTGGCCTGGATCAAGTGATCACAATGAACAGTAGAAGGAACTGCTACTTTAGGACGTCCGGCCTGCATAAATTGCAATAAAGCCATTTGTGCAGTTGCATCTTGCATCGCTACACGGTCAGGAGCAAAATCAACGTAAGAAACGCCGCGTTTGTAATCTTCTGTCGCATTACCATCCCAAAGGTGGGCATATAAAATTTTCTCAGATAAAGTCAAAGGTTTGTTCACCACCTGACGGGCCGCTGCAATGCGTTCGTCATAACGGCTATATACCTTTTTTATCATATCTACATCAAAAGCCATATCTCTCTTATTTATGTTATTTAATTAAGTTACTGAAACCTTGATAGCTTTTATTTTGTCGGAATAGGCGCAAATTTAGTTAAGTTAATGCCCTCGACAGCAGCTTTATATTCTTCTATATTAGGAATACGACCTAAAATAGCTGAAAGTACGACAACAGGTGTAGACGCCAATAAGGATTCTCCTTTTTTACCATCTCTATCTTCAACGACACGGCCTTGGAACAAACGCGTTGACGTCGCCATCACCGTATCACCTTTCGCAGCTTTCTCTTGGTTACCCATACACAGGTTACAACCAGGACGTTCTAGGTACATGATATTTTCATATTCTGTGCGGGCAGTACTTTTTGGCAATGCATCGCTAAATTCAAATCCCGAATATTTTTGCAAGAATTCCCAGTCGCCCTCAGCTTTCAACTCATCGATAATATTATATGTTGGCGCTGCAACAACCAATGGAGCTTCAAAGGTAACTACACCTTTTTGCTGCTCGATATTACGCAACATTTTTGAAACGATTTTTAAATCGTCCTTATGCACCATACAAGAACCAACGAAACCTAAATCCACCTTTTTGTTTCCGCCATAGTAAGAAAGGTCACGAATCGTATCGTGCGTATAACGTTTAGAAACGTCCACGTTATTTACATCTGGATCTGCGATCATTGGCTCTTCAATAAGATCCAAGTCAACCACAACCTCAGCATAATATTTTGCGTTGTTATCTGGAGTCAACGCTGGTTTCACACCTGATTTAATTTCTTCGATACGCTTGTTCGCTTTATCGATCAAACCTTGTAAAACATTGTTTTTATTTTCCATACCCTTATCAATCATGATTTGGATACGGTTTTTCGCAATTTCTAACGATTCAATTAACGTATCATCCTGAGAAATACAGATGGATGCTTTTGCTTTCATCTCCGCTGTCCAGTCCGTAAAAGTAAAGGCTTGATCAGCAAGTAAGGTACCGATATGAACCTCAATGATTCTACCTTGGAAAACGTTTTCTCCAGCAAATTGCTGCAACATCTGTGCTTGGGTAGCATGCACAACATCACGGAAATCCATGTGCTCCTTCATACTGCCTTTAAAAGTAACTTTTACAGATTCGGGAATCGGCATAGAAGCCTCACCCGTAGCCAATGCTAATGCAACAGTACCTGAGTCAGCACCGAAGGCCACACCTTTAGACATACGTGTATGCGAGTCACCGCCGATAATGATAGCCCATTCGTCAATCGTAATATCGTTTAATACTTTGTGGATAACATCGGTCATGGAGTGATAAACGCCTTTTGGATCGCGAGCAGTGATCAAACCAAAATCGTTCATAAATTTCATCAATTTTGGAATGTTCGCTTGCGCTTTCTTATCCCAAACAGATGCTGTATGACAACCTGATTGGTAGGCACCATCAACTGTAGGCGAGATGACCGTCGCAGCCATAGCTTCCAACTCCTGTGCAGTCATTAAACCTGTCGTATCTTGAGAACCGACAATATTTACTTTAACACGAACGTCAGAACCAGCATGCAATACTTTGCCCGGTGTCACACCTACCGCATTTTTGTTGAAGATTTTTTCTACAGCAGTTAAACCCTGACCTTCAATCGTGATTTCTTTCGAAGGAGCAAATACCGTCGGTGCCTGGATACCTAATGTTTGTGCTGCAAAAGTTTGGATTTTTTTACCAAATACGATAGCATAAGAACCACCTGCTTTGATAAATTCCATTTTCTGTGGTGTCAAAGCCTTTGAAATATCAATTAGCTCCTGCGTTCCATTATATAATTTCTTTGTTTTTGTATTAATGGTCAAAACAGTACCTGTAGCGACAGAATAAACTTCCTCCAAAACAGGCTCGTCTTTTTCATTGCGAACAACATTTCCATTTTCATCTACCTTCTTCACCCAGTTTTTAAGATCGATACCGATACCGCCGGTAACATCTACTGTCGTCAAGAAAATTGGTGAGATGCCGTTCGTACCACCTACAATCGGAGCAATGTTTACAAAAGGAACATAAGGACTTGCCTGTTTACCTGTCCATAAGGCCACATTGTTCACCCCTGACATCCGTGAGGATCCTACTCCCATTGTACCTCGCTCAGCGATCAACATCACGCTTTTGCCAGGATGTTGTGCCTGTAATTCTTTGATTTGTTGCTGTGCTTCTGGCGTGATCATACATTTACCATGCAATTCACGATCAGAACGTGAATGCGCCTGATTACCCGGGGATAATAAATCCGTAGAAATGTCACCTACACCCGCGATAAAAGTAACCACCTGGATTTCTTCCGCTACTTCAGGAAGTTTCGTAAAGAATTCAGCTTTCGCATAGCTTTCTAAAATATCTTTTGCAACAGCGTTTCCTTGTTCAAAGGCTTCCTTCAAACGAGCTGTATCCGCATCATATAAGAAAACCTGAGTTTTAAGTACCTCTGCAGCTTGATTGGCGATCGCAAGATCAGTACCTAGCGCTAAGTCCAATAGCACCTTGATCGAAGGTCCACCCTTCATATGAGACAATAGCTCAAAAGCAAAAGCAGGAGTAATTTCAGCAACAACTGATTCACCCAAAATAATTTCCTTTAGGAACTGCGCCTTAACACCAGCCGCAGGTGTTGTTCCGGGCAAAGTATTATAAATAAACAATCTTAAAGATTCCGCTCTATTTTCATTGTTTAAATCTTTAATCTGAGCAATTACCTCACTTAGTAATTCTGCTCCGTCAATAGGCTTAGGATGTAATCCCTGGCCTTCTCGCTCTACAACCTCTTGTACGTAATCGTTGTAAATACTCATAGATATCAATCTTTCTATTTTAAGGATAGTTCAGAAGATATATTTTTTATCTTCTTCCACTACCGTGTCTGTAATATAATTAAGCTAATAGAAAACTCATGCAGACCCGCTACACTACCTTATAAATTAGCCCGTTCAATTCGTGTATTCAAGTCGATTTTTTTACCGTAAATCAACTATTATGACTAAATACAAAAATAGTGAAAATCCAACTTTAAACGCATGCATTCCATTTATTTAAATCAATTTGGAATTGTTCTAAACAGCACTTATATCATCCGCTCGTTTTTTCCTGAATTTGTTTTCTTCCCGTTATCCGCCATAAAAAAAGAGGTGATTTATTTTACTAAATCACCTCTGCATATCTCTATATTTTTGCTAGAGCAATATCTATATCTTTTAATGTTTTTACAGTCTCCAACGGATCTGCAGCATTAAACACAAACGAACCCGCAACAAGTACATCAGCACCCGCTTTCAACAGCTGTGCTGCATTTGCTGTGGTAACTCCACCGTCGATTTCGATCAACAAGCCATCATTGACACCCTGAGCCATTGCACGGAGTTCCTGCACTTTTGCATAGGTATTCGGGATAAACTTTTGTCCACCGAACCCGGGATTGACAGACATCAGGCACACAAGGTCCAGATCAGCCAAAACATCCTTCAAAAGGGCAACTGGCGTATGTGGATTCAACGCGACCCCCGCTTTACAGCCCAATTCTTTAATAGCCGCTAATGTACGGTGCAAATGCGTACAAGCTTCATAGTGTACAGTAATTATGTCTGCTCCGGAATCTTTACAGACCTGCAAATAGCGATCAGGATCAACAATCATCAAGTGCACATCCAACGGCTTTGTAGCATGTTTCGCGATTGCTTGCATCACCGGAAATCCAAATGAAATATTCGGCACAAAAACGCCGTCCATAATATCGATGTGAAACCAATCAGCCTCACTCTTGTTTACCATGATGATATCATCGTATAATTTTGCGAAGTCTGCAGCAAGAACGGATGGTGCAATGAGATGTGATTTTGTTGACATGTTGTGTTTTTTTTGCAAAGATAACAAGTATTTTCTGTTCAGCGTAACATTCTCCACATTTAACGTGATTCAAATAGCAGCTGGCAGAATCCACGAAAAATAAATTATAACTACATTTGTATATTAACTTTATATAATAAAAACATCGTTCGCAGTGGGAAGATTAAAAATAAAATATAAAAGAGAATTAAACACAACGGAAAATCTCATCCGAAAAATTGGATTAATACTAATCACGATCGTCCTGATTTGTATTTTTCTTCCCAAACAACCACGGTTCCGATATGAGTTTCAAAAAGGAAAAGTCTGGAACCATGAAAATCTCATATCACCTTACAATTTTGCGATCCTGAAGACGCAGGAAGAGCTCAATGCAGACAAAAAAAGTATTTTAAATACGATTCAGCCGATTTATAATGCCAATTCGACAACAAGCAAAGAACAGATCGACCAATTCAATACCGATTTGTCCGAAAAATGGCAAAGCAGCAAACTGGATACAACACATGAAAATATCAACGATTATCGCAGTGCCGGAAATGCGATATTAAACCATCTCTATGGAAAAGGTATTCTCTCACTGAATAACCGGTTTCAAAACCGCAACAATGACAAATCCCCAGCTTCGAAACATTATAATTTCACATTAATACAAGATAAGGTTGCTTCACAAAAAAATACGGCAGATTGTTACACCATTGAAAGTTCTTATGAATATATGGACAATTTAATGCCCAAGCTGACCAAAATCAAACAGAAAGGCTGGCTCGAGGAGACATTAAAAAATTACATCACGATTAATTACATCTATAACGACCAGCAAACCGAAGCACTTGAACAAAATGCGATCACAAATATATCCGCTACCCGAGGTGTAGTTCAGAAAGGTGAACTGATTGCGGAAAAAGAAAAAATTATATCCAATGAGACTTACCAGAAGCTCGAATCACTGCGTAAAGTGTATGAAGATGAAGGCAAAATAAGCGGAAATCAAAACTATGTCACACTGGGACAATTTCTGATCATATCCCTCGCGCTTTCGATACTCATGGTTTTTCTTTTCCTTTTCCGAAAGGACATTTATTTCAACAATAGGTTATTGATGATTATCATGATTGTTATCATCGGGATGCTTGCTGTACTATCTTGGGCTATCAAGATCAAAATACCCAATTTGTATTATATTCCGTTTTGTGCCGTCCCCATTATCATTCGCATCCTGTTTGACACCCGTGTCGCTCTGAATATCCATCTGTTGATGGTGCTTTTGGCCGGACTCTTTGTACCAAACAGTTTTGAGTTTGTCTTTTTGCAATTTATGGCAGGCATTGTTGCAATCTATAGTATCAAAACATTGGTAAAACGTGAACAACTGTTTGTTTCTTCAGCAATTATCCTAGGGACATACTGGATCGCTTACATCGGGCTAGTGGTCACAAGAAATGGCTCTATTGATACCATCTACTGGTCGGACCTCCTTCCATTCTTGGTCAGTGTCATGATCACCTTGCTGGCCTATCCGATGATCTATGCTTTCGAAAAACTCTTTGGAATAGTATCCGACCTGACGCTGATGGAGCTCACAAACAGTAACTCCAAATTATTGCGGGAGCTATCCTTTAAAGCGCCGGGCACCTTTCAGCACTCCCTACAGGTAGCCAATCTGGCTGAGGCGGCAATTTATAAAATTGGAGGCAACCCACTGTTGGTTCGCGCCGGAGCGCTGTACCATGACATCGGCAAATTGACCAATCCACAATTTTTTATTGAGAACCAAAAGACAGAAAAAAATCCACACGATGAACTTTCTCCGGAACAAAGTGCGCAAATTATTATCTCCCATGTCATCAAAGGTGTGGATATCGCTAAGAAACATCAGCTTCCCGAAGTGATCCTCGATTTTATCCGAACACACCATGGTACCACCCGAGTGGACTACTTTTACAATGTGTTTGTTAAAAACAATCCGGACAAACTCGTTGACGAGTCTTTATTTACCTACCCCGGCCCTATTCCTTTCTCTAAGGAAACGGCTGTACTCATGATGGCCGACTCAGTGGAAGCGGCGTCCAGAGCTTTAAAAGAACCCTCGGAGGAGTCCATCAATAATCTTGTGGATAAAATAATCGAACATAAACTGATGCGCGGGCAATTCAATAATAGCAATATTACATTAAAAGATATTACCGAATCGGCTGTTATCTTCAAGGCTATGCTCAAAAGTATTTACCATGTTCGGGTGGATTATGATTTGAGCAAAAAAACAATGTAATTTTAATTGCTAAACAACAAATTGAAATTCAAATGCTTATTGTAACGTTACGTTTTTTTTGCATTTTTTTTGATATTTAGGCTTTGCAGATTCAAATAATTGCCTTATGTTTGCAATGTCAAAACACGGAAGGGTGCCTGAGTGGCCGAAAGGAACAGTTTGCTAAACTGTCGTACTGGAAACGGTACCGCGGGTTCGAATCCCGCCTCTTCCGCCAAGACTACAAAAAAAGCTCAACTGCGTTGAGCTTTTTTTATTTATGCTGTAAAAACAAGATAAAACGAAATTCTGAACTTTGAGCCTCTCACTCAGCACAATAAACATTTTATTCAGACTTCAATGCAACCTCTAGCTGACTTGCATCATTCAGGTCCACACCCTTTCGTTTCAGGCTTGCTATGGTTCCTTCCGGAATAATCACATAACGATAACTAATTTGACTACCTAAATTCAGAAGACTTCCTCCATGGTAAACAAACCTGTAGACAATGATTTGATTCTGTTTCAGATGATGAGCGATCGTGCTCATTCTCCCTCCGGCTCTTGAGGTGAAAGGCAGCTGGAACACCCCTCCTCCATAATTTAAATAAACCATTACAGTTCCACTATTCAGTATTGTTGTGGTTATTCCTCTAGCAGCAAGATGGGTAACTCTGACTACAGAACCGTCTATAATAGAATCTTTAACTCCTGTAGCATATTGCCAGCCACTATAGAGGACATTCGCTGTACCAGTCATCCCTTTTAGATTAATCCCTGTACCCCATCCAGAAGCGGTCTTGGGGTCCAAAAAATTGATAACTGTCGACTTTAAAGTAGAAGTCACCTACGACACCTAACGACACTGCCGGAATTTGGGTCCCGCTCAGGATTTTGGATCCCGGCGCTCCATTAGCTCCTGTCGCTCCCTTGAAGGACATCGCTTTGCCCCATCCGGCATCTGTTGGGGCCATACATTTCGGAAGTCGTTTTTCGGATATAATAATCTCCCGCTTTCCCTATGCTTGCTGATGGAACGACATCTCCAGAGAATATCGTAGCTCCATCTCCACCTTTTACCCCCTGTACCCCTTTTTCGCCTTGTTCGCCTTTCTCACCAGTAGCTCCTTGGCCCTGTGTCCCCCTTTTTACAGGAAAAAAAATAACCAGTCCTAGACTGATCATCAGCATACTTTTTAATCCTTTCATTTGAATAATTAGTTTGTGAACGATATTCCAAATGTATTGTTCCGCAAATTGCAACAAACCGATAATGAGCGAAACAGAGATCGCAATGAGTGGATAATCCCATTTAATTAGTTAACAGTCTTATTTGTAATATTACACCCATTTTTGGCATGAGCCGGTTGAGATCCCAGCGAATTTCGATTAATGTCGTTTGAGTGCAAAAAGAGGATAGCACAATGATGACAATTGTCGACAGGAATTCAATTATTGATTGTATCAATAAATTATATGTAACCGAACACCCAGTCTTTGGTTCATTGACGTCATGGGACAACTTAACCAACAAGAATGGATTGTATTCCATAATAAGCATTTCTCCCATCATTTTAAACAATTTCGGTTGCTATAAAGACATGAAATATCACGCTCAGTGTTTTCGTATAAATTCATTTTTTTGATAAAGGTGAGCTATATTATAAAGATAGACGGCAACAAACAAATTGTAGGCATTTTCTGGCTTCCTGGAAAAATTTGTTAGTACACTTAATTCAATAGAATTAGTCAATTTCCGCAACGACTGACAAAAAATTATCTCTTAGTTTTTAGGCGGAAAGAAAAAAGATTTTGGATTCATTTTAAAATAAATCCATACCGCCTTGGCCATTTTCGCCAACTCCTTAGACGATAAGTTTCGCGAACGAAACGCGAGCACCAATGACAAACCAAAGCTTACGAGAAAATTAAAGAACCCAATGATCCCGATACCCAAAATCCCCCATATCCAGATATCCGTGGACAGCTCCATACGATGTCCAAATAAACCCAGGGCCAGATTTCCGCTCGCAAAGGTAATGTGCCGAATATCGATATTAATACCAAGAAACATCCCAATGGAAGCCGTTGAGCCCATAAAAACACCAAACCAGAGATTGGAAACAATACCAGCCCATTTCTTTTCATAAAAAGAGGCAATCTTGTCCGTCTTCGTTTTCCCAAATACCTTTTTCAGCAAAGGATGCTCCTGAATCCTATAGTAAACCGAATTGTGTTTATCGCGATTTGAAATACTGCCGGCAATAATCCCCGACAGAAATAAAAATACACCGGCAATGGAAGCGTGTAAAATGACTGGAGTCTTGATGGGATTTAAATCATCGACTAAATGTAACCATTTGGCACTTGCAATATTCACACCTGTGAGTTGCTGTATCCCCCATACCAACAGCAGGCTGACGGGAAATGCCATAACCACATTACCAACAAAAGCGATGAACTGCGAGCGAAATAAACGTGCAAAAAATTGGGCAAACACCCAATACCGATGCCTGCCGGCGCCTCGATCAGAAGCTCCCTGTTCAATCGCGCTCACCAACGATGAAGCTGTCATCGCCGGTTGCTTTGTTGCCAAGGTCGCTCCAAAAAGATAGATCACCGTAAAACCGATCGCATAATTCAGGCTATATAAAAATGCATGCCCGAATTCGCTTGTCTCCACTTTTCCCAATAACAGTTTTACTATACACATCACCCCCACAATTACACCGCCACCGCAGGCAGAACGAAACATCTTCCAATACTCCTGATGGGTTGATGTAATATAGTGTTCCCCCGTCTGCGCTGTATGATGAGTAATTTCATAGGCCAGCAACTGCGTGCTCTGCCCTATTAATTTACGGATATTGCTTTTTCTGGAATTATATCCAATCAGCGTCTTCGCCAACTCAATGCTTTTCTCTGCTTTTTGGGATTCCGTATCAATCACCAAAAAAGAGAGCATATCCTTGATACGTTCCAGTTGCTGACGGATCCGCAATAAGGACTGATTCACCTTAATGGAAATACCAAAACGGTGCGAATTGCCAAAAGCGGTTTCTATATAGGCCTCACATTGTCGATGAAGTACGAGCAACTGTTTATACGAAAGATCTTCTGAGTTGATGTATTTCGTCTCCGACTGTAAAATACGGTCATTTAACTCCGTAAACTCCCGCATAATTGCAATAAATGGACTATCGAAATTCTGAAACTCCGGCACCATTTTATTGACATCAGTTTCCATTGCCCGGCCAGTAATACGTTGCACCAACAGCTCGATCCCATACAAGATCTCAATCATTTCAAAACCCGTTTCATCATCATAAATGGAATTAAACTCACACAGCCGAAATAGTTCATACAATTGCTCGGCTGAAATTGTGGCTATCCAATCCGCATCTTTGGGGGAGTAAAATACCTGATTCAGCAAATATTGCAAAGTTGACTTTGCTGGCTGATAAGGGAGATAACGCTCGGTAATCCGCTTCCTGAGCTCATAGATAAAATCTGCATAACTGATAATGCCCGTATCAGATACCAGTTGGTCAAAATCTCTTTGCCTGAGAACCCGTTTAAGGTAGCGGATAAACTGATTTCTGCAATCCACTGACTCCTGTAGAAAATCAAGAAAAAACTGGATATCGACCTGATAGAACAACTGCACCTTTTTGGGCCGAATTATCGCGACAATTAAAACCAATAGTTCAATTTCCACATATTCGGGATTATCCAATTGATTCCTGTAGCGATCAAATAGCGCACTTACTTGCTGTTTTTGATCTATTTTTTCTTTCATAAATTCCTATTATTCGCCTACTATAGCCTTTATTAGTGCTATAAACTTTCACGTCTTAAGATACCACATTTAAGACAAAATTGTTTTGAAATCATAAAATCTATTTGCGCTGGACTACTATTCATATCAAGGTTTACTCGGGATTACGTCGCCAGCAAGAAAATACCTGAAACCAGTGATAATCCTGCACAAAAATTCTTCTATTTTTGCGACAGTGAACAGGATAAAGATGAAAATAATAAATTTCACGCTGGCATATTTAAGCTTATTTCCCTTGCTTCTTAAAGCGCAGGATGGTATTTCCTTTGATAACGATTTTAATCTCTGGAATATACAGAAAGGGCAAACAGCTACCGTTTTTGTTGAAAAAGCCTATATTCGCTCCGTTCCCGGACTCCAAGCTAAACAGATAGACTCTTTAGGTGTTGGGACAACGGTTACGATGACAAGCGCCCCACTCAAAGGCAGTATTATCAAAAACTTCTACGCCCCATGGTACCAGATTAGCTACTTGAAGGATAGCCAACAAAAAAAAGGTTTTATCTGGCTTGGCTTATTGGCTCTTGGCAAACAGGTTGACCGGGAAGGTTTCCAATACCTCTATGGTTTTGAACGTTTTATCAAACCGCCAAATAGGGAACAACAGGATTACTTTTTAACCAAAGTAAAAGTATTGAATCCACACGACTCCTTGATCGCTAGCCAATCCTACACATTTGCATTTGGCGGACAGCTGAGTGCACAAAGCAAACTTTTGCCAAGCATGGGATTAACTCATGTAAAACAAATCTTATGCATGGAATTTATTTCTGGCGCCTGCGGAGTTCCCAGCGAATATCATTATGTTGCCTGGACCGGCCAGAAACTTATCAACCTACCCAGCAGGTATTCTGTCTCCGATGCAGGAGTCTTTTATTACGACGAGAAACTCCTGTTCCCTACAGAACACAAAAAAAACAACCAATTGATCTATAAGTATATCGAAGAAGGAGAAACCGAAAACGACGATATCGACGCACCCAAGTACCGCATTTCCAAAAGAGAAGAGCATTTTCAATGGGATGGTGATAAATTTTTCAAGCTCTCATTACCCAAATAATTTTTAATAAATTCAACCGATTGGAACAACACATAAAGAAGTAAAGAATGGAAGATAAAAATATATACGATTTATTCTACAGCGGACAGCTTGATCTATTTATCATTGAAGGTGAAAATCAATTAAAACAAGATGACCAGGATGTCCCCCTTTGGACACATCTAGCAGTTGCCTATCACGACCAAGTATTCTACGATGGGCATGAAGCTATTTTTGATATCATACAGGAGAAGATGATCCCTTATCTTCAAAAAGCACTACTGATAGAGCCGGAAAATGAAACAACGCTCTATCATATGTTAAATTATGTCCTGGATAATCAGACCAGATTGGAACAGATCAATCGTCCAAGGAAACACATCAATGAAGACAACAAAGATGAGTTTATCGGCTATGCAAAAAAGTTGATCGCTATACCGAAAATGGCTCCCTATGGCTACGGATTTCTGGCGGATATTTATGAAAGTCTCCAGGATGACACTGCCCTGTTGCCTTTATTGGATGAAGGCATTGCTTACTTTCGTGAAGCGTTCAAGGACAACCGCGAAGCTGCCGATCAGAATTTCTCCATATTCTGGATAAAAAAAATATACCTTCTAGATCGTACCAAACAGATTTCAGGCGCTGCGCTAACAACTTTAATCCGCGAGCAATTTGATCGCTTCATCAGCGGTAGCGAGATGCAGTATGTTGACCTTGCTGAGATCGCTTATGAAAACAAGAATATCGACCTGGCTTTAAAGGTATTAATGAAGCTTATCAGAGGAGAAAATTCAGCTGCACATATCCACAAGGAACTGGTCAAATGGCACAGCCGCTTCGAAGATCTTATCGCTGACGGTTATGAAAACCCGGAGGTATTCTATTACCAGCTTATCATCGAACGCAATTATTCGGAAGATATCGGTATTCCTTTGGACTATTACTATTTGCACGCGTTAAAACTCATTGATCAATATCCTGACCTGTACGCCGGTTATCATTTTGCAGCGGCATACCTGTATGATGAGGAACAATATGAAGCAGCTTTACCTTACCTCCGACAATTGGGCGAAAGACAGTGGAATGCAACTTCTTGGCGTCGTCTCGTTGAATGTACCTACTTAACAACAGGCGAAGTACATAAGCATGTTCCGACTTTTGATGACTTGCCACGTGATCTCTATAACGAAGGGGTCAATTTAGCTGACTTTGTCAATAGTCTGGAAACCCTATCATCCGAAGAAACGCTGGCCATGCGGCAGCTTTACCTTGCCGTTTACCGCCAGGCTTATGATGCCTTCGCTGCTTATTTCGAACAGGGGAAATATGAAAGTGATTATTTCGGTGGAAACCATAATCGTGCAATGAATTGCAATAACCTGGCAATTGCATTAAAGAATGTGGATCTCCTCGAAGAGAGTTATCAAATCGCAACTGAAGGGCTAAACTACTCAGACTTTGAAGAACTACATCAGACGCGAACAGACGCATTATCGAAATTGGAGGATTATGAACGTTTAAAAGACGCCCTCATACTATATTTCGACACCTACCAAGTCACTTTGCGCGACCTTGATGAAATGCGCGATGAGGTAATAGAAGAACAATCTGCCGAGGATGAATCAGATCTGGTATTCCCAAGTTGCTATCAGATGTTTGTGTATCAGCTTGAAGTAAATTATCATCTGGGACTTTCCTCCGATATACAGGGCGAAGCACAATATCTTCTGGAGCACATCTATCAGTTCTACATCAATCATCCTACCTTGAACGACTATCATTATCGGGATTTTGAAGCGGCTAAAAACGGTGTGGAAAATGTAATTTATGTTATTCTTGAGCCCTATGAACGCGATTACCGTATTCAGTATTATAACGATATGGCCCAAAAATATCCGCGTGAAGCACAGCCACAATATATCCTCATGCAGCTTTACAATGAGGTTTCTGACTATAGCGCTATCATTACAGCTGCAAAGGCCTACCTCAAAAACAAAAAGGAATTTATTATCAATGACTTTGATAAAGCAAAAACCTTGTATCTCATTGTCAAAAGTCACTATTTCCTCTCCGAATTTAGACCAGGTACAGACGTATTTCAACACCATGATCCCTGGGTTGCCACAGTCATGGATCCAGAAGATTATGTACTTTGGATAAAAATGGGGATTCAGCTACTGGCTGAACGGGAAAATCTAGTAGAAGTAAACCGCTATGTGGAAATTTTTAATAGCATCTATGCGCAACATGAATGGAGCTACGACGATGATTGTGAATCTGTAAAGTTGGCGGAAGCACTCGCTAACTACAAGACGGGGAACCTCAAAAAAGCGCATCACCTACTTAATGAAGTCCTCGCTTATTCAGACCATAGCGCATTGGCAGACGAATATAAGAGAACCTGGAAGAAACCGGGTTTCTTATCAAACTTTAAGTTCTAGCGAGCTTCTCGACTAACTTAAATAATAAAAGAAGCGTAGTCAACTAATCAAACTGTTGTCTACGCTTCTATGTAATATACCCCACTCATGCATCCCTAGATTCTGCTCCCACAACACGTATTTTCCATAATGCAGTCACGAGCGCTACGAACGCCTTACATGGAATAAGAAACAGCCATCCCGATAGTAGATTTAATACTTGTCCAAAAAAAGCTATATTTGAACTGTGGTAGCACTAAAATATCTCATCGGACTAATTCTTTTTCTTGGCTTAGCGGCCAAGCCGACCGCGACATATCCCTGCCATCAAAGTAAGGCAAAAACCTGCCCCATTGCCAATCCGGACCATGCAAGCAAAAAACATGATTGTTGCCAAAAAGCGAAGAAAAAACCGCTCTGTCAACACCGCAAGCAATGCCGGGATTGTAGTTGTCATTGCGCCGCAGCGACAAGTATACTGGCGGTCTCTACCTTTCCCGTTCAGCTACCAAAAATTTCCTTTTCCATTTTTAAAAAATTATATAGTGGTTTGTTGCCCGTCTATCTTTCAGAGGGCTATTTCTACCCTTGGGTACCACCCAAAATAGCTTAAATAGAAAATGGAGCTTCATTAAAAATGAGTCCCCCATCGGTAAAAAAGAATTAAGAACCTGTCCATGCCGATCAAGTAGACCGATCGCATTCCGCAGGAATCTATAAATGTTTTTCAAAAAACTAAAACAAATGAAATTACTTAAAAATATCATAGCAATTTGCCTTTTATCCAGCAGTCTATACAGCCATGCACAAAATACAGCCATGACAACGCAAACCGTGAAAATTAGTGGCAACTGTGGTATGTGTAAAAAAACGATAGAAAAAGCCGGAAACTCAGCGGATTCCAAAGTAGATTGGAACGAGGATAACCAGACAGCAAAGGTATCTTTTAATGCTGAGAAAACCTCTTTGGACGCGGTGCTGAAAAACATTGCACTAGCAGGTTATGACAATGAAAAATACCTAGCTCCGACAACGACTTATGCCGAGCTACATGGATGTTGTCAATACGACCGAACATTGAGCGCTCCACCAGCAAACCCAGAAAATACCCCTGAAAATAAAGAAGAAAGCAGCGGAAATTCATCTGTCGCTAAGGCGGGTAACTTTCAGCCCATTTACGATCAGTATTTCGTATTGAAAGACGCCCTTATTGCTGCTGATCATAAAGCTGTCACAGCAGGCGCTACAAAACTTTCAAACCTGCTAACCACGTTAAAATCGACATCCTTGACAACTACTGAACAACAGGTATGGAAAGCACAGGCAAATACGTTGGCACAACACAGCAAGGCGCTGCAGAACGCAAAGGATCTTGCAAAACAACGTTTGGCATTTGTATCGCTTTCCGAGGAGGTTTATAAACTGGCAAAAAGTTCCAAACCAGCACTTCCCGTTTATCAACAAAAATGTCCCATGTTTAACGGTGGCAAAGGAGCGACCTGGTTAAGTCTCAATAAAGAGGTCAAAAATCCATATTATGGCGCTCAAATGTTAACATGTGGAAGTACAATCCAAACAATACAATAAACGAGACGAAATGCGATACAACAGGTTCGCATGCGCTGCATGCGAACCTGTTTTTTTTTGACGATCTGCTTTTATTTAGCGCCATCTTTTCAGGACGATTTCGCTTTATTCCGCCTGTTTAACTGTCGGAAAGGATATCCGGTAGATTCCGCCAGCTACGTTTCCCCTCTTGAGCCTCCCGCCTTAGAAAGGAACTGTAAATAACAAAACAAAAACTAAAATTTTTAAAGGATAAACCTTAAAATATACCTTCTTTTATTGATTCAAAATAGTATATTAGAAGGAGTATCGCGCTGATTATCCAATAAGGTAGTAGTAAAGATATCGTGATCAAATTAAGATGAGATTAATCCATGGAAAAAGTAATCATTACAGGGGGAACGGGTGCTATTGGCCTTCATTTGACCAAATTATTGGTCGCCAACTTCTATGAAGTGATCATCTTCACTAGGGATCCAAAGGCTTTCCCGGCCCAACCGCATGTACGCTATGTTCATTGGGATCCCAAAAAACAGGTTATCGATATAAGATCGATCCAGGAAGCGGATTATATCATCAATTTAGCTGGCGCCAACCTCAATGGATCACGATGGACCAAGGCATACCAACAAGAAATTATATCAAGTCGCGTAGAAAGCGGACAATTGCTGTATCAGACATTAAAACAGGTTCCAAACCAGGTAAAAACTGTTATATCAGCGTCAGCAACCGGATGGTATGGTGCCGATGACAGTTATCAGAAAAAACCCTTCGAAGAGGGAGATCCCCAAGGTGGTGATTTTTTATCCTGGGTCTGTAATCTTTGGGAGGATAGTGTAAAACCAATTGAAACGCTCGGAAAAAGGCTTGTTGTCTTCCGATTTGCTGTAGTGATCAGCAAAGATCAGGGCTTACTAAAAGAAATCAACCAGCTACTCCGTTTTCGACTAAGCCCTATTTTGGGCTCGGGCAAACAGATGCTAAGCTGGATCCACATGGAAGACCTCGCCCGCATGCTGCTATTCGCAATACAAAACAATGCCCTCGCAGGCGTCTACAATGCATGCTCTTCCGATCCGATGCCCCTTGGCCAGTTCACCAAGCGGATTGCCAAACGCAGGTTTGGCATCGGCTACATTCCTTTTCCGGTACCTGCATTCCTGATCAAACTGCTCTTTGGAAAAAAAGGACAGGAAATGGTGCTCAACGGAACCTGGGTAAGTAACAAAAAAATACTGCAAGAAAAATTTCCTTTTAAATACCCCACTCTGGACAATAATTGTATAGATAATTTACACATCGGTTAATTGTTAATTGTTAATTCGCGTTAATTTCAGGCCTTTTCGGGACAAAATCCGTATATTTGCGGCTTATGAAGATTTTTAGATATGGCGCAAAGGGCTCCGAAAAGGCGGGAGTCATTTTAAATGAAAAGAAATATGATGTTTCGGAAGGAAATTTTCAATATAACCGTGATTTCTTTGCAAATACGGCAAATTTGGAAAAACTTCAAGCATATGTAGAACAGAATTACCACAACTTAAGAGAGATCGCTGCGGACGAGCGCATCGGCACTCCCTTAGAAGCTCCTTCCAAAATTCTTTGTGTGGGACTCAACTTCGACGATCACGTTAAGGAAACCAAATTGCAACAGGCCGCAGAACCTATTGTGTTCATGAAATCTGTTTCCGCTTTTAATGGACCTTTCGATGGTATTACGTTACCTAAAAATTCAGTGAAATCCGATTGGGAAACCGAGCTTGCCATCGTTATCGGTAAAAAAGCATCCTATGTTAGTGAAGAGGAAGCCCTTGATTATGTTTTTGGCTATGTGCTGCATAATGACGTCACCGAACGCGAGTTCCAGATTGAAAGAGGCGGTACCTGGGACAAGGGCAAAGGCTGCGATACATTTGCTCCAATTGGCCCGTTCATTGCCACAAAAGATGAAATTCAAGACGTCGATAATATGAGAATTTGGCTTAAATTAAATGGCGAACTTATGCAGGACGGTAACACCAGCGATTTCATCTATCGCGTGCCTAAGTTAATATCCTATCTAAGCCAGTTCATGTCCTTACTTCCAGGTGACATCATCTCAACCGGTTCACCGGCAGGTTCGGGTATGGGAAAATCCCCACAACGCTTCCTTCGCGATGGCGATATTATTGAATACGGTATAGAGGGACTCGGATCTGGGAAACAAGTGATATCTGCTCATCCCTTATCTTAACATCCTATCCTAAACGACCGATCTTTCCCGGCTTTAGTTTTTGCCCGGAAAGATCGGTTCAATGGCTATTTTTTCGTCATTTCATTGTAATTTATCAACCGCATTTGTGTACATTTATATCGACATCCACTTTGTTAACATAAATGCATAAATCCCTACAGGGTCAATGATTCAACTAAACAACATATCTAAATCATTCGAGGTTAAATCCAAACGAATAGATGCATTGAAGAGTCTCTCCCTATCCATTGCCAAAGGAGAAATATTTGGCGTTATAGGGGCCTCAGGCGCTGGGAAAAGCACGCTGATTCGTTGCGTCAATCTACTGGAAAGACCTGATACAGGTCAAGTCATTATTGAAAATGAGGACCTGATGTCCATGTCATCCAAGGATTTAATGATGAAACGAAGAAATATCGGTATGATCTTCCAACATTTCAATCTGTTGTCGTCACTGACAGTCTTTGAAAACATAGCTTTTCCATTGCAGCTGGAAGGTAGATCTAAGGCATTTATCCGCGAGAAAGTTTCGGCATTACTCAATCTAGTGGGACTGGAAGATAAGGCAGAGAGCTATCCGGCGAATTTATCTGGAGGACAAAAACAACGGGTGGCAATCGCTCGTGCACTGGCAAATGACCCCCATATCCTACTTTGTGACGAGGCTACCAGTGCACTGGATCCGGCCACGACGAAATCTATACTCAGTTTATTAAAAAAAATAAACAAGCAGCTGGGACTTACCATCTTACTGATCACCCATGAAATGGATGTGATCAAAAGGATATGTGATCAAGTGGCCGTACTGGATCAAGGACTTTTGATTGAAAGCGGATCCGTTGAAACCATTTTCGCCAACCCGCAACAAGAGACCACAAAAAGCTTTATCCAATCCTCTTTGCAGGTCGATATCCCTCTAAGTTTTCAGGAACGATTAAAAGATAAGGGTAATCCACTTGTCGAGATTTACATGGCTTCAAGTGGCGATTCCATTCCATTTATACAACAATTGGAACAACAATATCAGGTCAAAACAAATATTATAACCGCACAGATCGATTACGTTGGAGAAATGAAATTTGGTGTTATACTGGCCGAATTATCAGGTGACAGCGAACATATAATAGCTAGCCTCTCCTATTTAAAAGAACAGCATCCGCAAACTAAAATACTAGGTTATGTCTGATCAAGTACTGAATTTACTATTATCGGGAACGCTTGAAACGTTAATGATGACTTTCCTTTCAGGCTTCTTTGGCTTTGTAATCGGACTGCCACTGGGGATCTATCTATTCCTGACCAGAAAACATCAGCTGCTGGAAAACAAAACAATGCACCAGATTGTTTCGCTGCTAGTGAACGTGTTCCGGTCTATTCCATTCATTATTCTTATTGTATGGATGATTCCATTTACACGTCAGCTCGTAGGAACATCTATAGGCATGTCAGCAGCATTGGTCCCTTTAAGCATTGGCGCAGCTCCATTTATCGCACGCTTGGTGGAAAACAGCTTATTGGAAATTCCCCATGGATTAATTGAAGCCGCGAGGGCAATGGGCGCAAGTACCTGGCAGGTAGTCTTTAAAGTATTACTTCCCGAAGCCTTACCTTCGCTGGTCAACAATGCGACAATAACGTTAATTACACTTGTAGGCTATTCGGCTATGGGTGGCGCTGTCGGAGCGGGCGGACTGGGACAGATTGGTTATCAATACGGCTATGTCGGTTATGACACTTTCATCATGAATGCTGTACTAATTTTATTAATTTTAATTGTATTCCTGCTGCAATATACAGGCGATTACATATCAAAAAAAGTAAACCATCGCTAACATTAATTGTATCATATGAAACCATCATGATTTATTTGATCATACTGTAGAGTGAATAACCGAACAAAGCGAACTCATAAATACCGCTTAAAACATACACTCGAGGAATAAATCTGATAGCTTCATTACAAGTGAAACCACCGAAGGCAGCATGAACCGAGTGCAACGAGCTCATGAATACCATTGAAATAAACACTTATGAATAATGACTTAAAGGGAAAATTGATTAATGAATAAACAAATCAAACAGATGAAAAAATTGAACTATGCATTTGCAATCTTAGCCTTTAGTCTGACGACTATTGTAGCTTGTAATAACAGGGAAAAGAAGGAAAATACCCTTAGGGTTGGTGTGGTAACAGGTCCTGAAAAGGAACTTGCTGAAACGGCTAAGAAAGTTGCAAAAGAAAAGTTCAATCTGGATGTGGAACTAATTTCTTTCAATGATTACGTTGTGCCGAATGAAGCCTTGAATCAAGGTGATATCGATGTCAATGTGTTTCAGCACCAGCCTTATCTACAGGAGCAGTCCAAACAACGTGGTTTTACCAAATTAACTATCGTGGGCAATACGTTTGTATTCCCGATTGTCGCCTATTCCAAAAAGATCAAAACCATCACCGAGCTTCAGCCTGGCGCGACTATCGCTATCCCAAATGACCCTACAAACGGCGGACGCTCGCTATTACTTCTCCAGCGTGAGGGGATTATCGGTTTAAAGGAGAATGTGGGCATACAACCAAAAGTGACAGATATTGTCAGCAATCCGAAGCAGATCAAATTCATTGAGATGGAAGCTCCACAGTTACCCCGCGTACTAGATGATCCTCAGGTTGCAATAGCGATCATCAATAATAGCTTTGCTTCACAGGCCGGATTGGACCCTGAAAAACAGGGATTGTTTACAGAAGATAAAGAATCTCCTTATGTCAACTTAATCGTTGCGCGGGCAGATAATAAAAATGACGAAAAAGTACAGCAGTTTATACAATCTTATCAATCTCCGGAAGTAGAAGCAACAGCGAAAAAGGTGTTTAAAAACGGTGCCATTAAAGGCTGGTAAATGCTAAAAATTATGATTGAAACACCCTACTCTTGCCCTTGTGGCTCAGGACTGACTTTTGCGGAATGCTGTCGCCAAGTGCACAGCAACCATACCAAAGCAACTACTGCCGAAGCACTTATGCGGGCACGCTACAGTGCTTTTGCTGTAGGAAACATTGACTTTTTATACAACACATTCCACCCGACCACACGAAGATTCCAGCACAGGGATGCGATTCAGCAATGGGCACAGGAAAATAAGTGGATGCAGCTCAATATACTGAAAGCAACATCTTCCACGGTAGAGTTTGAAGCGCATTATTTGGATTCGGCGCTGCAAGTACAGATTCATCATGAAAAGTCTACATTTAAACAACAAGGCGACCTCTGGTATTATGTAGATGGGCGGGTAGTCAGCTTCGATCAATCAGCAAAACCTTCACGCACTTATAAAGCACCAACACGATGAAACCAACTGAAGATTCTTGCTGACCAATAGAAAACAGACACATTGAGAAAAAAAAGCGGCTCCAACACACAATGCGTTGGAGCCGCTTTTTTATAAGTCAATTGGTATATCAATTAAACCAATTCTTCGGTATCTTCCCGGTAAGGTGCTTCTTCATCAAATTCACCCTCCCATTTAGCGACAACGACCGTTGCAAGACAGTTACCAACAACGTTAACTGAAGTACGTGCCATATCCATCAATTCATCTATACCCAAAATCGCGGCGATAACAAAGGTTGGCAGACCAAACTGATCAGCCGTTGCTATTAAGATAATTAAGGAAGCACGGGGCACTGCCGCAACTCCTTTGGAGGTAATCATTAATGTGAAGGCAATCATGAGCTGCTGTCCAAACGATAAGTGAATACCAGCTGCCTGCGCAACAAAAATTGCAGCCAGCGATAAATACAGCGAAGTACCGTCTAGGTTAAAGCTATAGCCTGTCGGGATAACAAATGAAACGATCTTACGCGGAACACCAAATTTCTCCATTGCGCTCATTGCTTTTGGCAAAGCAGCATCTGAACTTGTCGTGGCAAAAGCAATAGATACAGGTTCTTTGATGGCATTAATAAAACGTCTGACAGGAATCTTTAAGTAAAGTGCAACAGGAAGCAACACCAAAGTCAGAAAGCAAAACAATGCAAAATACAATGTTGCCAACAGCATAAATAGGTTTTTCAAAATATCAACACCAAGATGTCCTACCGTATAGGCCATTGCCGCTCCCACCCCAACCGGCGCAAAATACATAATGATATTCGTAAACTTAAACATTGTCTCAGACATACTTTCCGTAAAATCGACCAAAGGTTTCCGCTTCTTCTCATCGACCATTGCAAGCCCGATTCCGAATAGCACCGAAAAGACAACGATCTGTAGGACCTGATTATCGGCAACAGATTTTACGATATTTTCAGGAAAGAGATCTCGGATAAATGAAGTGAATTTGTAAACGGGATGTACATTATCAGGCAGCGATTTCAAGACATGTTCATCCATACTTTCTTTAGGCGCCGGTAGCTCCTCATGTGGCATATGTGCGACATCGACACCTATTCCTGCACGGGTCAGATTAATGGCACCCAAACCAATAAAAATAGCACAGGTCGTTGCACAGAAGAAATACAGCATAGATTTCCAGGCCATACGCCCTACCTGTTTCAGATCAGAGTGCCCAGCAATACCATAAACCAGTGTAGCAAAAAGAATAGGCCCTACAATTGTTTTCACCAGCTTGATGAAACCTTTGCTCAATGGCTGCAAAGAAATTGCCAGATTGGGAAAATCCAGACCAACAAAAATACCCAGGATCATACAGGTCAGAATCCAGGTGGTCAAATTTTTCTTATAAAGCGCATTCACAACCAAAATGGTGGCAACTATCCAACGGACAGCCATTAGAAATTCATGCGAAAAGCCTACAACATCAAATTCGTATAATACAGCAATGATACAAGCTAATGTAACTGTGATAAGGGTGATGTACCCTATTTTGGTTTTTAACATTTAAAAGATTTTAATGGTCAAAAGAACAAAAATAAAAAAATCCTATGCTTTTGCAAATATTATTATTTAAACAGCCCCTGTTTCACAACAAAATACCGATTTCACGAAAATGCCGGAGCATAAAAAAAGCAGGATAATTTCTTACCCTGCTTTATATTTTAACGGAATCAAAAAATTATTCCGCGTGTAACCAAGCTTTTTTCGCCAATAGCTCATCGTTAGACTCACGTACATCTTCGTCATCCACACAACAATCAACCGGACAAACAGCCGCACACTGGGGTTCGTCATGAAAACCTACGCACTCCGTACATTTATCTGAAACAATATAATAGACTTCATTTGAGATCGCTTCCTGTGATTCATTCGCATCCAGCGTAACGCCATCACCAAAATCTATAACACCATCTAAAGCAGTCCCATCTGAGAATTTCCAAGTTACACCAGCATCGTATATTGCATTATTTGGGCATTCTGGTTCGCAAGCACCACAGTTAATGCATTCGTCTGTAATTTTAATCGCCATTTATAACCTCACAATTATGATAAATAAACTATTTTTGCATTATCAATATGAAAACAAAGTCTGATTGTACAATAAGGCTAGTTGATTCACGTTGATTAATGTTAACAGCACAAATATAACACAAATTTGTGTATTCATCTTTTAAAAATTTAATATTTTGACAAAGCAACAACGAATAAATGCGTTTGTAAAACTGGGTGAACTGTTGAAAAAGCAGCCTGAAGATCTTGTTCAGATCATTCAACTGGCACAACATAAAAACCCTTGGTATACCCTAAAAAATATTGAAAACGCCCTACATGCGATTGCTTCCAACTTAACGGCAGAGCAGCTCAGTTACTGGTTACAAGACTATCCGGATAACGAATCAGCTAAAACAGTAGGCTTGATTCTCGCCGGAAATATTCCGCTGGTTGGTTTTCATGACATCCTTTGTGTATTAATCAGCGGATTTAAGGCAAAAATTAAAGTATCCTCCGATGACGCCGGTTTAACAACCTTTGTACTCAATCGTTTAAAACAAATCGAACCCGCTTTTGAAACCGCTTTTGAAATCGTAGATAAACTTAAAGACTTTGATCTCGTCATTGCGACCGGATCAAACAATACGGCCCGTTACTTTGATTATTATTTTGGAGTTAAGCCGCATATTATCCGACGTAACAGAAATAGTGTTGGCGTTATTACCGGTACGGAATCCGCTGCACAACTACAAGCTCTGGGACACGACATCTTCGATTATTTCGGACTCGGCTGTCGTTCCGTATCCAAAATTTTTGTCCCGAAAGGCTATAATGTTTCCCATTTTTTTGAAGGAATAGCAAATTTTAAAGATGTCTCCGAACACTATAAATACAATAACAATTACGACTATAATAAATCCATCTATCTGATCAATGGCGACAAGCATTTTGATAATGGGTTTCTATTGCTCAAACAGGATGAGCGTACAGCATCTCCGCTATCTGTCGTTTATTATGAAGAATACAACAGTCTTGGAGACGTCGAAAACGAGTTAAATCAACAGGCTGAAAACATCCAATGTGTGGTATCCGAAGTGCAATTGAATATTCAGTCACCAGTTTTTCATTTTGGTGAAAGTCAGTCTCCTGCTTTGGATGATTATGCAGATGGGATTAATACCTTAGACTTCTTATTTGCAAACCAGTAAGCTTCGGTTAATTTCGTAGTACGGAAATTGCATTAAAAATACTAACTTTGAAATCATGTATATCATTAAAGTAAGAGGTGTCGCCAAAATCCCCGACTATGTGCAGCTGCGAGATGATGCTTTCACCTTGTTGGCATATTTTAGAGTAGATCGGCCTGACAAATCGCTTGAAAAGATCGGATTAGGAGAAAAGGCAGAATATATCATGCAATTGGTCAAAGAAATGCCCTTTGGCCAAATTAAAAAATTAGAGTTTTAACGCCCATGATTGAAAATAAAGTAATTACATTAAAGAACGTTGATATCTTTCAACAGAAACATCTGGTATTATCCAATGTCAATTTAAGTATCGGCAAGGGAGAGTTTCTCTATCTTATCGGACAGTCTGGCAGTGGGAAAAGTAGTTTATTAAAAATCATCTATGGCGATTTATATATCGGCAATGGCGAAGGAATGATTGCTGGCTTTGATTTAAAGAAACTTCATGAAAATGATGTCCCCTATTTACGTAGGAAATTGGGAATTGTCTTTCAGGATTTTCATTTACTCTCAGACCGGACGATCGAGAAGAACTTGGAGTTTGCCTTAAAGGCGACGGGCTGGAAAGATAAAAAAATGATCGATGCACGTATTTTGGACGTCTTGGAAAAAGTAGGGCTCCGTTCCAAATTAAAAAAAATGCCCCATGAGCTTTCAGGTGGTGAACAACAACGGATTGTTATTGCTCGCGCACTATTGAATAATCCGGAGATCATTTTGGCGGACGAGCCTACGGGTAATCTGGATCCGGCGACGTCGGAAGAAATTGTCCTATTATTGCGCGACATTGCCAATTCTGGAACAGCAATTTTAATGGCTACTCACGATTATACCATTATTCGCAATATGCCATCCCGGATTATCAAAACTGGGGACGGTATTCTACAGGATGATGTCAGCATCTAAACGAAAAACTGACAGTTAAAAAGACATTTTTACAAATTCCGACAAATTGTTAGGCTTTTTTGGTAAAATCTGACAAGCTGTCGGAATTTTATTATTTGGCAAAAACTTTGACAAAAGAAGGTATAGTAAATTTTTGAATCTATTTTAGCATTGAAGATATGAATGAGCAAGATAATTATTATGATGAGAGTCAAGATCAAGTAGAAACTAATTCTTCTGATCAACAGGAGCAGCCTTCGGAAAATCAGGTAGAATTGTCTCCTGAAGAGAAGCTGGCAGCTGAATTGGCAGAGGCAAAGGATAAATACATTCGTCTATCTGCTGAATTTGACAATTACAGAAAACGTACGAGCAAAGAACGTGTTGAATTGATTCAATCAGCGGGAAAAGATGTGATCGGAAAGTTATTACCTACCTTGGATGATTTTGACCGTGCCTTAAATGCCATGGAAACTGCAACAGATGTGGTATCTGTCAAAACGGGAATGGATATAGTTAACAACAAACTAAGACAGACATTGTCTCAATTGGGGTTAAAAGAAATGGAAACGATCGGTCAGACATTTGACCCTGAATTGCAGGAAGCCATTACATCTATTCCAGCACCAACGGCAGATTTAAAAAATAAAGTAGTGGACGTTATCGAAAAAGGGTACTACCTAGGTGACAAAGTGATCCGTCACGCGAAAGTAGTTATAGGTCAATAATAGTAAGACGATGTCAAAAAGAGATTATTACGATATACTTGGTGTCGCGCGTTCAGCGGACGAGAAGGAGATTAAATCAGCCTATCGCAAATTAGCGATAAAATATCACCCGGATAAAAATCCCGGTGACCATGAAGCTGAGGAAAAATTTAAGGAAGCTGCTGAGGCATACGATATCTTGAGCAATCCACAAAAACGTCAACGCTACGACCAATTTGGTCACGCCGGTAATTCAGCAAGCGGTGGTTACGGTGGCGGTGGCATGAATATGGACGATATATTCAGTCAGTTCGGTGATATTTTTGGCGGCGGACATCCGTTCGAAAGCTTCTTTGGAGGTGGCGGGGGAGGTCAACGTGGAGGACGTCGCGTAGCGCGTGGAAGCAATTTACGTATTAAAGTTAAATTGACTCTTGAAGAAATCGCTAAAGGTGTTGAGAAAAAAGTTAAAGTAAACAAACAAGTTTCCTGTCATAGCTGTGATGGCACAGGAGCAAAAGATAAATCGTCTTTCCATACCTGTAAAACCTGTGGTGGCTCAGGATCAGTACGCAGAGTGACCAACACCATTTTGGGACAAATGCAAACCACCAGCACCTGCCCTACCTGTAATGGCGAAGGTGTTGAAATTACCGCAAAATGTACAACTTGTCGAGGTGAAGGATTAGAACGCGGTGAAGAAACAATTGCGATCAATATTCCTGCAGGAGTGAGCGAAGGAATGCAGCTCTCAATGAGCGGTAAGGGTAACGCAGCTCCGCGCGGTGGTATTCCGGGAGACCTGATCATATTAATCGAAGAAGTACCTCACGAAAGCTTAAAACGTGATGGCCTAAATGTCATTTATGATCTATACATTAATTTTGTGGACGCTACATTAGGTACTAGTGTAGAAGTGCCTACAATTGACGGAAAAGCCAAAATAAAAATTGAACCCGGAACGCAGGGGGGGAAAATATTACGTCTAAAAGGAAAAGGTATTCCCGAAGTTAATTCCTACCACAAAGGGGATCAACTTGTTTATGTGAATATCTGGACACCAAAAGCTGTATCCAGCGAAGAAAAAGAACTATTAAATAAACTCAAAGAATCGCCGAACTTCAAACCGCAACCTGGTAAAAGTGAGAAGTCATTCTTTGAACGCATAAAAGAATATTTCGAATAAAAAGTCGGATTAAACAACGACATGGAGAGTCCTATATCAATTGATATAGGACTTTTTTTGTTTTCTTACGTCAAATTGACAAATAATTACAAAAAGTCAACACTTTTCAAACATTGTTAAAACAATAAGAAATTTATAAAAAAAACATAAAATTTAATCAATTGAACTACTATAACTTACGATTTTAATAAAATATCTAGACAATATAGTGACAATAAAATAAAATAACTTTGCGATATTTGACTAATGAATTTAAAAAGTCAGAAAGTAATTACTGGCTCTAGAACAAACTATTAAAATAAAAAGACATGAAAAAAGTTTTACTTACATTAACTGCCATTGCAGGTTTAACAATTGCAGCAAACGCACAAACTGAAAAAGGAAAAATTATGGTTGGCGGTCAAGTTGGCTTCGAAACTTCAAAAGTTAAAGATACAGATCATAAAAATAATTCGTTTTCGATCAACCCAACTGTTGGCTATTTTGTCAGCGACAACTGGGCGGTAGGTACTGGTGTTGGTTACAATTGGAGAAAAAACGAAACTGATAAAAACAACAGTACTAAAGTTGATGCTTTTCAAGTAGCTCCATTCGTAAGAAAATACTCTGCTAATGGTCCATTAAGATTCTTTGCACAATTATCCGTACCAATGTCTTGGGGAAAAACTACAGCGGAAACAAATAACGCAAAAACAGAAACAAAATTCGAAAACTATGGCGTCGAATTGGCTCCGGGTTTGGCGTATTTCCCAACGAGCAAAATTGGTATCGAATTAAAGGTTAGAGGTTTATACTACAACTATAACAACAATAAAACTGATGATAGATCAACCAACACATTTGGGTTAGATGCGAACTCTTTAGCACCAACTTTAGGTGTACAATTCCACTTCTAATCGGTAGTTGATAAGAAAGAAAGAGGCTATAGGTACGGATACTTATAGCCTTTTTTCATCATTAGGTATAACGTTTAATAATTCGCAATTTATGGGAATAGCGATTTAGTTCCTGATTAAAAATACCTTCATTGTCCATCCGGTCAATACGTACTTTCGTGGAGGCATGAATAATGGTATCCCGATCCAGCATAATGCCTACATGGGTAATCCGTCCGTTTGCGTTGTCAAAATAAGCTAAATCCCCGACTTTAATTTCCGAAATAAAATCAACGGTCTCCCCGAGTTCTGCTTGCTGATACGCATCCCTCGGCAAAGCTATGCCAAAACAGCTGTAGATCAACTGCGAAAAACCAGAACAGTCTATTCCCCACTGAGAACGTCCACCCCATAAATAAGGTGCATCCTTATAGCTCATGGCCAGTTCGGCAACTTTAGTTTCAAAATCATCCCTGGAAAAGGAGTTGATACTGCCTTGGTAAGTCATATCCAGCTTCGCTACCCGAAACCGGCCTGCCTCACCCAAATAAAGCTTTGTTCCATGACAGAGGTATAGGCACTCTGTATCATTCTGAAGCAGACCTCCTTCTCTGCCGACCAGGCTTAGACCTGCCGCGAGATACTTCTCCATTTCCACAGGATCAAGTTCCCTAAATTGACCATTCTGAATCCAGCCCGGGTAAGCTGTCTCTAATAGCCTGATCGATGTCCAGTCTGCCTGTATTTCAAGAATTTCAAATAGTTCAGCAAACAACAGCTGGGAAACCATCTCACTCCGATGTGCCGGTTCCGCACGCAACGGAACAAGAGCTAATGTACAAATACCATATTTCATTGGCCAAATAAAACAAAATTGTCGAATATGTGATTATATATTATAAAACGAAGATAAATTAATTATAGTAGATATGGAGAATACAAATTTAAAATTCAAAAGAATACTCGTTGCAGTCGATGATGCTCCATGTTCAGAGAAAGCCATTCTCTATGCGAAGGAAATGGCTCAGGTATTTCATGCCTCAGTTGCGCTTGTCACGGTTATTCCGCCCACCTCACCGACTAATTTTGGAGCTGATCCCCTATTGGGCCAGCAACCGATCATTGTGCCGGAGGTATCCGAAATGGAACAGGAAAATGCGCAAAAATATCTCGAAAAATTAAGCCGCGAGTTTACGGAGTCAGAAGAAGTATATCTTTTCAATCGAATTGGATCCATCAAAGAAGAAATTCTTGCAGCTTCGCATGAATGGTCGGCAGATCTGATCATTATGGGTTCAAATGGACGAACTGGGTTCGACCATTTTATTTCAGGATCTGTATCTGAATCCGTTATCCGCAAAGCTACCTGTCCGGTACTGGTCATTCCTAGCAAGTGCGATTAACGGATCTGTCCGAATTGCAATGATCGAGATAAAATAAAGAGCCTATTCTTAGGAAAAGAATAAGCTCTTCGATATTTCTAGGCCAATCTGCTTATTTTTTGATCAACCGGGCGACAAACATACTATCCGCTCTTTCCTTATAGCCATCCAGGCAACGCATGCTCTCCAGTTCAAACCCCAAATTATTTAAGATGTAATCCACCACCTCTTCATTCTCAGCTTTAAATATCGAGCAGGTAATATAGATCAGTGGCTTCCCCTCTTTCACATAACCGGCGACGTGACTTGCAATTTTCTTTTGCAATGTGCTAAACTCCTCGATCTTGACGGTTTTGAACTGCCGGATCATCTCTGGTGTGCGCCCCCAGGTCCCGGAACCCGTACAGGGAGCATCCAATAATACCCCGTCAAATTTTTCATTGCCCAATATGGGATATGGGTCTTTTGTCAGGTCCAGTATTTTCTTTCGGTAATGCTTAATTCCAGCCAGGTCAAATCGCTCATCCAGATTTCGAAGAATGCTCATACGAAGATCCGATACCAATAGGTTTATCGAGGGACAGGCATCCATTAACAAAAGAGATTTACCACCGGATGCTGCGCAAGCATCCCACCAGAATTCCCTTTCCCCCGGTTTCATAAATGCAAGTGTACGCTGCGAAGATAGATCCTGCACTTCAACAAGTCCTTCCAACGTGGAAAATCGATGCAATGAGGTACCATTCGCTAAAGCGACAGTCTGATCGTCCAATTCATGATAGGGAATCCTGTTTTCGTCCAAAATCGCATGTACTATTTTATTTTTACCTCTTTTTATTCGAATATAGAGATGTGGTTGTACCAGTTGGCTCTCCAAAAAAAGTTTGGTATCAATCTGGGGCGAAAAATGTGCAGTAAATGGAAATAGATCCTCACTTTTTAGTAGTCCTTCAGATTCTAGAAAAGCAATCTTTTCCTCTATGGATAAACCCAGCTTTTCAAGATATTCAGGTTCAAGTAAGTTAACCAATGGGCTGTCTTTTTCACATAAAAACTCAGCAAGGACCAGTCGTCGCTGCTGTGACAACTGTGGGGCCGCTGCTCCCAAACGAAAATAGTTATAGCACAAACGGGAAGTAGACTTTCGATCCGAGGATCCCATCTGTTTATTTTCCTTAAAAAAAGTCGTCAAATATCGTGAAAATGGCTGATCTCCCTCAAAACCATCCATTGCACGCTCAAAATTACGTATTTGTTGGTAAATACGTTTTTCAGTAAATTCAGCCATTCAAGGATTATTTTCTTTCAAATTTCCTGTTGTGATAGACCATTATCCCTAAAGCTCTATTGGCATAGCCCCATTTTGGATAAAACTCAAATTTATAATCGCTATTGAGCCCTGAAAATTTTTCCTGCGTGATATGACTTACATAGTCAACACCATATTTATGGAGCAAACGCCCAAAATAAACAGCTGCATCATAGCCCTTATAGGAAAACTCTGAAGGATCGACTTTATACAGCAATTTATAATTTGCTATAAACTTTCTAGTATCACCATCCGATTCATCGGCCAGACTCGAAGACGTAATCGTCAAGCCATAAAAGTCCATATTTTCAAAATTTTCGAAAGAAAGCTTCGAAAAGTTTGGATGTCCATACAATTTAAATTGATTACCGGGGTTCAAGAAACGCTCATCCATAGCATCCAACAATCCTTTGACGAGATTCTTATTCGCAGTTCCTGACACAACATGATTCGTACCTGCGAGTACAAGACTATTATTGAGTTCATTGATGCTCATCACTGTTTTTATCTTTGCCTGCGCATTTGCCTTTGTAACTTCATTGGCAAAATTAACCAAAAACTGTTTGCTCTCATCATCACCGGCATCATAGATCAAAATCTGATCGCCAGTATAATACTGGTCGGCAATGTATTTTGCCAAGGTTTCAGCATGCGTCCGTATCGACGGTGTCATGGACACAAGGTTGGGCAGGCTAAATTCTGAAGCCATCGTTGCTGCCAATGGAGAAACCTGAAGAACATTTTTGTTGGCAAAAGTCTGCGCAAAACTTCGAATTTCCCTTGGATAGACAGGCCCGACAACAAGCGCGGCATCCTTTACTGCCGCCGCCGTTCCCAACGACGCATTATAGGCAACATTATCGCGCGAGTCGATAACCTGCAAATCAAAAAGCATTCCGTCTTTAGCGATCTTATCCAGACCTAATTGAAAACCTTGGTAAAAATCCAGAGCCAGAGCAGAACGCTCGACATCTTCTGTAGTCACCGTTTTAGCAATACTATTTAATTCAAACGGCAAAAGTAGTGCAATTTTATTGTTCTTAACCGAATGGCCATTTACATTTTGCACATCACCTACCTTTATGGCAGGCTTATCTTTCTCACTGTTTGGTTTAGTGGCATCAGTTTGCTGTTCGCCCCGACTAGAAGAGGGCGAACGCAATACTGTGCTTTTTTTGGTTGTACAACTCGCTAAGCATAATGCCACGAGTGCTGCAACCCATATTTTATTCCCACTCAATCGTAGCGGGTGGTTTTGAACTGATATCATATACAACTCTGTTAATTCCTTTCACATGGTTGATAATTTCATTTGAAATTTTTGCCAACAGGTCATATGGTAGATGTATCCAATCTGCAGTCATCCCATCAAGCGATCCTACAGCTCTTAAACTCACGACATGTTCGTAAGTACGTTCATCACCCATTACACCAACTGAACGTACAGGTAAAAAGATCGTACCAGCTTGCCATACTTTATCATACCAACCGGATTCTTTCAAATTATTGATAAAGATTGCGTCTGCTTCCTGAACAATTCTTACTCTTTCCGCAGTAATATCACCTAAAATACGAATGGCCAAACCCGGTCCCGGGAATGGATGTCTGCCCAAAATCGCCTGATCTACCTCTAATGCCCTACCAACTCTTCTGACCTCATCTTTGAATAACGTCTTCAATGGTTCAACAACTTTCAACTTCATAAAATCAGGCAAACCGCCTACATTATGATGTGATTTTATGGTTGCTGAAGGTCCTTTAACCGAAACCGATTCAATAATATCAGGATAAATTGTACCTTGCCCCAACCACTTGGCTTCAATTCCTTCTGGTAATTCTTTTTGAATTTCCTTCGCAGCTTCGTCAAACACATCAATAAAGGAATTACCGATGATCTTACGCTTCTCCTCAGGTTCAGAAACGCCTGCCAAACGACCATAGAATAAGTCTTTTGCATTAATTCCCTTAATATTTAAACCCATATTTTTGTAAGAATCCAATACTTGCTCGTATTCATCTTTACGAAGCAAGCCATGATCCACGAAAATACAATGTAATTTCTGTCCGATTGCGTGGTGTAATAAAACTGCAGCAACAGTAGAATCTACACCACCGGATAATGCCATGATCACATGGTCATCACCCAGCTGTTCTTTCAATGATGCTACGGTTGTCTCCACAAATGCATCTGGAGTCCAGTCCTGCGTGCAACCACAGATCCCGACAACAAAATTTTTCAATAAAATGGCACCATCCGTGCTATGTGTTACTTCTGGATGAAACTGTATACCATAAGTACGTGTGCCTTTTACCTGGTAAGCTGCTACGCGTACTTTATCTGTACTGGCAATGATATCAAAGTTTGCCGGCACCTCCTTAATCGTGTCGCCATGCGACATCCATACCTGAGATTGTACGGGTACGCCTGCCAACAATTCATTTTCACTATTGAGAAATTGCAGATTTGCACGACCATATTCACGGATTTCAGATGGCAGTACATCTCCACCCGATTTTTGAGCAATATACTGTGCACCATAACACACTCCTAAAAGAGGAAATCGCTCCTGAATAGCGAAAAAATCAATTTGAGGCGCATCCTCTTGTCGAACCGAAAAGGGGCTTCCGGAGAATATAACTCCTTTCACAGATTCGTCAAAATCTGGCAATTTATTAAACGGGTGTATCTCACAATACACATTTAGTTCTCTGACACGTCTTGCAATTAATTGCGTGTACTGAGACCCGAAGTCTAGAATGATAATTTTTTCTGGCATGCTGCAAAGGTAAGTATTACGAATGAATTATTAAATGTCAAATCAGGAAATAATACCTGCTTTTAGCAGTTCAATTTCCATCTCTTTTTGTAATTTCAAGGCTTCCTCACGCGCGCGTTCCGCAAAATCACGTCCTTTTGAAGCATATATAATTCCTCTGGTACTATTCACTAGCAAACCACAGTCTTTATTCATCCCATATTTGCATACATCTTCTAACGAACCGCCCTGTGCACCTACCCCCGGCACCAATAGGAAATGCTCCGGTGCATGTTGACGGATCTTAATAAAACCCTCTCCCCTTGTTGCACCCACAACATACATTAAATTGTCTATGTTTCCCCAAGTACTTACTTTATCAATGACCTGCTCAAATAACTGAAGCCCTTCCTTATTTTCAAAATTTTGAAAGTCCAGGCTGCCTTCATTCGATGTTAATGCCAGTACAATAGCCCACTTATCCTTGAAATCCAAAAACGGTGTGACCGAATCTTTCCCCATGTAAGGAGCAATGGTAATACTGTCGAATCCCAAACCTGAATTTGACTCATCAAAAAATGCCATTGCATAACGGCCTGAGGTATTTCCGATATCGCCACGTTTGGCATCAGCGATACTAAAACAATCTTTCGGCAATGCAGCCCAGGTTTTTTGAAGAGACTGCCACCCTTTTAGTCCATAACATTCATAGAAAGCAATATTTGGTTTATAAGCGACGCATAAATCAGCTGTAGCATCTATAATTGCTTTATTAAAACTATAGATCGGATCCTCATCATCCAACAGGTGTTCAGGAATCTTAGTAAGGTCTGTGTCCAATCCGACACATAAAAACGAACGTTTCTCTTTGATTTGATGAATAAGTTCTGCTCTGGTCATGCTAATATATAGATCGTAATTATTTATTGATTAAATCTTGAATAAAAGTTGCCACATCCGGTGTAGAATAATCGGCCATGCCCTCATGTCGTGTAGCCAAGTTGCCGTCCTTACCCAAAATAACTGTACTTGGAATAGACTCCGAAAGCCACTCTTTCGGGATATCACTGTTCGGATAGCTGATGGGTAAAGTTAGCTTTTCGTTTTTGACAAAAGCAGCTGCCTTTTCCTTATCACCTTCTATCTCTACAATTAAGAATACCACATTGGGATTGTCTTTGAATTTATCATAAAGCACATTGATGGAAGGCATTTCCGCGCGGCACGGCCCACACCAAGTTGCCCAAAAGTTGATAAACACTACTTTGCCTTTTAAATCTGCTACAGATACCGTTTCGCCCAAATGATTCATAAACGTGACGCCCTTACCAACATTCTCTGTCCCCGAACTGAGAGGCTCTGCAACCTGTTGTGGTACTTCCAATTTCGGTTTAAATAAACCGATCTTCATCAACAGCTGTTGAAAATAACTTCTGCTTGTCGGCCATATCAATAAACCAATGAACAGCACAAACACAACATTGCCAATTATCTTTTTTGTTTTTGGATTCATAAATAAGATTTACGGCAGGTTAAGAATCAAATTTATCCAACAGCTTCAGCAAAGTTGCAAAATCTTTCGGATAAGGTGCCTCAAATACCATTTGTTCACCATTCAATTCAAATTCAACATGCTTGGCATGCAAGGCAAAACGTTTCATAATGGGTTGTTCTTCTTCATCCTTGGACAAAGTATAGCCTCTTTTCTTAATTTGTGACAGATAAACAGGTTTTCCGCGGTACATGCTATCCCCTACGATTGCAGCATGCTGTGTAGCCAAATGAATACGGATTTGGTGCATGCGCCCTGTAATCGGTTTACACGCTACTAAGGTATAATTCTTATAATATTTAAGGGAATTAAAGATGGTTTCCGCAGGCTTGCCATTTGCGCGGTCAATGGATACATTTTTATTGCCTAGGTTTAAAATAGGCAAGTCGACAACAAGATCGTTAAAAGTATGCGTGCCGCTGATAATAGCATGGTAGACCTTATTGACTCTGCGCTTTTCAAAAGCGATGGAAATCGAACGGTAGGTTTCCGGATTTTTCGCGATCAACAAAATACCTGAAGTCTCCTTATCCAAACGATGGCAGACTTGAGCGTCAGCATGATATTTCTTTGCCAAACGGAGAATATTAATCTCTCCCCCCTCCCTTTCGTCCAAAGAAGCGACAAAAGGGGGTTTATTTATAACAATCAAATTTTCATCCTCATAGATTATTAATTCTGAAAATTTGGGAAATTTAAATAGACGGGTTTCATTCTGTATCATTTGACAAAAATACAAAACACAAGGCAGAATATTGGCCAATGTATGATAAAAACCTTACTTTTGGGTTTACAATATAAGTTAAGATGTCTGTAAACAAAGAAATAAAAAGAGTAAGCACAGCAATGCTTCAAGCAATGAAAGAACGTCAGGAGAAGATTTCGATGCTGACCAGCTATGACTACTCCATGGCCAAAATGGTAGACAGTGCTGGTGTAGATGTTATTCTAATCGGAGATTCTGCTGCCAATGTATTTGCTGGCTATGAAACCACCCTACCCATCACGCTTGACAATATGATCTACCATGCAGCGGCCGTTGCACGGGGCACAGAACGCGCCATGGTCTTGGCAGATTTACCTTTTGGTAGCTACCAGGGTTCTGCAAACGAAGCCTACAAGGCCGCTGTACGCATGATGAAAGAATCCGGCGCACATGCCCTGAAATTGGAAGGCGGTCTTGAAATTATTGAAAATATCAAAAAGATTATTTCCGGCGGAATCCCAGTATGTGGACATCTGGGTTTAACACCACAGTCCATTAACAAATTTGGAAATTTTGGTGTCCGTGCCAAGGAAGAACAAGAAGCAGCCAAACTTATTGAAGATGCACTGGCTCTACAAGAAGTGGGCTGTTTTGCCATTGTATTGGAGAAAATTCCTGCAACTTTAGCCAAAACGGTAACCGAAAAATTGGATATTCCAACAATCGGAATAGGTGCAGGTGCCGATTGCGATGGCCAGGTATTGGTCATTAATGACATGTTGGGGATGAATGCGGATTTTAAGCCAAAGTTTATGCGACATTTTGCCAATCTTCACGAGCAGATTACAGCAGCAGTGAGCAATTACGTTGCTGAGGTCAAGGCTGTCCAATATCCAAATGCAGAAGAACAATATTAACAAAGCGTCATGAAATTGTTGATTGTTGGACTAATTCTCCTAGCTTCTTATCTTCTGATCCGGAAAAAATTTAATTTTTCCGGATCAGAAGACATAAATTCCAAAAATTTAAAATCGGGCTTCCAATTGATCGAAGCGCCCGCTGCACTCATTCAATCCACCCTCAAGAAAACACTCTCCAATGCCCTAATGGGCGTGGTCCTTATTCTCATCACAGTATTGCTCTTTGTCAAAATTAAGATTGTATTGTTTTTGCTTCCAATCGCCTTTTTTTTAATTGGGTACCTCTTTCTTTTCAATAATCACTTCAGCAAGATCAAGAGCCAGCAGATCTGGTTTAACACCAAAACAAATGAGGTTTTTGTGGAACAGCTTCGTGCGGATAATTATACTTTCAATATTTTCCGGGACATTCAGGGCGTACAACAGGTTGAGTCCATTCAGACCACCAGAGGTCTGCTCTATGGTTATTATCGGATCAAATTAAAAGATCACATCCTGGAGATCCCTTATCTGTTAGCAGAAAATAAACCAGCCAATAACCTTTTCTTTGAGACCATCAGCCAAAACTTTAAAATAGACATACAGAAAAGAATTTTCCCAATCATTTAATATTAAGTAAATTGCAAATCCAAAAGGAATATGGTATATTTAAACTTATCAATAATGTATTGTTAAAACCAAAATATTTTATACTATGGGAAAAGGTGATATCAAAACCAGAAGAGGAAAAATATCAAACGGTTCTTTTGGAAAAAGAAGACCACATTTATCGAAAGCTTCCATTAAACCAAAAGTAGATGATTCGACGGAAAAAAAAGTCGAAAAGAAAACAGTCAAAGCGAAAAAATAATAAGCATAAAGCTAGAACAAGTTTCTAGCTTTTTTTATAGCCAGCATATTGCACCATCAACGGATAGATGGTTGTTCTGTATTGTAAAATCCTTTTGACAACCGGTTTCATCATTAGAATAAACCTATCTTTATCCGTCAAATCAAAAACCACATAAGGACTATACCACAATGAATAAAAAAACGACCATCTACATCCTTCTAGCCTGTGCTGTTATCGGAGGTGGATATTTCCTCATAAATTCAAAAAAAGACAAGAAAGAAAGTGGCCAATCTACCGTCAAAAAAGATGCTCCTGTCGCTGCACAGGCGATTATCGCAAAATCATCTGTAGCAGATCGGTCCATTAATTTGTCCGGAAGTATCGATGCCGAAGAAAAGGTTGAGATCAGAAGCGAGGTCAGTGGTCGAATTACAAAAATTTACTTTTCAGAGGGCCAACGTATCCAACAAGGACAGCCGTTGATCAAGATTGATGATATTGAACTTCAGGCACAACTAAAGCAGGCTCAGACAACAAATCAGCTTAATGCAGAAAATGAGCGTAGGGCAAAACTGTTACTTCAGAAAGGCGCAATCAGTCAGGAAGAATTTGATATCGCCAGTGCAGCGTTAAAAACTGCACAGGCGCAAATCCAGTTGATTCAGGCGCAGATTTCCAAGACAACCGTGCGAGCACCATTCAGCGGCATGATCGGCTTAAGAAACATTTCAGTTGGTGCAATCGTCTCATCGAATACCCTGATCGCAAATTTGGTCAAAGACAATTCGGTCAAGATTACATTTGCTATCCCTGAAAAATACAGTAATATGGTCAAGTTAAATGCCCCCGTCGAATTTAGTGTTGCCAATGACCCAACAGTCATCAAAGCAAACATTTATGCGATCGAACCTGAAGTATCCCCAGACACCCGCACATTGACTGTTCGGGCACGGACAGCGAACGAACAGGGTCGGCTTCGGGTAGGATCTTTTGTCAATGTTATCCTGCCGATTGAAGTAGAAAATGATGCGATCGCTATTCCGACCGAGGCGATCGTCCCGGTTCAGGACGGAAAAAAAGTATTTATTCTGGAAAATGGGCTGGCAAAAGAAACCAAAGTTGAAACCGGGTCCCGTACGGATAAAGAGATAGTCATCTTATCCGGAATAAGTGCCGGGGACACGGTCCTGACAACTGGCGTTCTCGCATTAAAAGATGGAGTGAAGGTTAAAGTTTCACTAGCTAACTAACTGTACATGAATTTATCTGCCGTTTTTATAAAGCGCCCCGTTTTAACCATTGTTGTCAATATTACAATTATTCTATTTGGCTACATTGGCTTTAGTTTTCTGGGCGTTCGTGAATACCCTTCCATTGATCCGGCCATCGTATCGGTCCGCACCAACTACGCCGGTGCCAATCCCGATATTATCGAGTCCCAGATCACTGAACCTCTGGAAAAGGCGATCAACTCCATCGATGGAATTCGCAACATATCCTCCTCGAGCAATCAGGGATCAAGTAATATTACAATTGAATTCGATTTAAAGAAAAATCTGGAAGAAGCTGCCAATGATGTGCGTGACAAAGTATCGCAGGCTGTCAGAAGCCTGCCTCAAGATATTGACGCCCCTCCTGTTGTATCAAAGGCAGATGCTGACTCCGATCCGATCATTACGCTTACCCTACAGAGTGAAACCAGAGATAAGCTTTCACTGAGTGATTATGCTGAAAACGTTATTTCCGAAAGGCTACAGACCATTCCCGGAGTCAGTAGCACGCAAATTTACGGTCAGAAACGTTATGCTATGCGCCTCTGGCTCAATCCCGACCGAATGGCCGCTTACGGTATTACCGCTTCCGATATCCGGACCGCATTGAACAACCAAAACATTGAACTCCCCTCCGGTAAAATTGTTGGTAACACCACTGAATTAACCGTAAAAACAGTTGGCAACCTTTCCACACCCGAGCAGTTTAACAACATCGTCCTAAAAGCAGATAGCACACGGCTGGTCAAATTTATTGACATCGGCCGTGCTGAAATTGATGCTGAAAATTTAGAGACAAAAATGGTCAGCAACGGTAAACAGCTAGTCGGTGTGGCCGTTATTCCTCAACCGGGAACAAATTACCTAGAAATCGCCGATAATTTTTACAAGATGCTGGATCAGATGAAAGAGGATATCCCTCAGGATATCAGCATCAATATCGCTTCTGACAATACCAAATTCATCAAAAAGTCCGTTGTTGAGGTAGCAGAGACCTTACTGATCTCCATTATATTGGTTACACTGATCATCTATTTTTTCTTCCGTGACTGGGGAATAGCTCTACGGCCCTTATTGGATATCCCCGTATCCCTGATCGCAACTTTTTTCATCATGTACATTTTTGGGTTTTCGATCAATGTGCTTACCCTACTGGCGATTGTTTTGGCAACAGGACTCGTCGTGGATGACGGAATTGTCGTCACCGAGAATATTTTTAAGAAGGTTGAAGAAGGCATGTCTCCTATTGAAGCTGCTTTAAAGGGGTCAAAAGAGATTTTCTTTGCGGTCATTTCCATTTCCATCACACTTGCTTCTGTTTTCTTACCAGTGATATTTCTGGAAGGCTTCGTTGGTCGCCTGTTTCGTGAATTCGGAGTGGTTATCGCCTCGGCCGTGCTGGTATCGGCCTTTGTTTCCCTCACCTTGACGCCCATGCTCAATGCTTACCTGATCAAAGGTGGAGGACATAAAAAGACCCGCTTTTATGAATGGACCGAACCCATGTTCGTGAAAATGAATAAGGGTTATGCCAATAGCCTAGATAAGTTCATGAAGTTCAAATGGATTAGCTTCCCAATCTTATTGGTCTGTTTTGTCATTATCGGAGTGATCTTCTCTTCCATCAAAAAAGAAACCGCCCCTTATGACGACCGGAGTAGCATTATGGTCAATGTCACAGGCCCCGAGGGAGCCACTTATGAATATATGGACCGTTATATGCAAGAACTGGACAAGCTCGTTTACGATTCCATTCCTGAAAATAAGATTAGTTTAAATATCACTTCTCCGGGTTTTGGTGCCAGTTCCGTCAACTCCGGACGGATTCGCATGACCCTGGTCGATCCAGAAGAACGTACAAGGTCGCAGGATGATGTTGCAAAGGAGCTGACCAAATGGACAAAAAAATACGATGGCGTGCGTGTCAATGTTTCGCAGACACCAACCATTTCCATGAACCGTAGAGGCGGTTTACCGGTACAGTATATTATTCAGGCACAAAACTTTGAAAAGCTCCAGGAGAAGATTCCGGAGTTTATGAATGAAGTGAATAATGATCCTACATTTTCAACAACGGATATCAACCTGAAGTTTAACAAACCCGAACTTCATGTCGAAATTGATCGTTTAAAAGCCTTGAGTATGGGTGTGTCCGTACTCGATGTCTCTCAGTCACTTCAGCTGTTGTTAAGCGGTCAGCGTTTCGCTTATTTTATGCGTGACGGAAAGCAATATCAAGTAATCGGACAGGTGGAAAACGATAGGCGGGCCACGCCAACAGATCTAACTTCAATTTATGTCCGCAATAATATAGGACAGCTCATACAATTGGATAACGTCGTCAATGTCAAGGAAAAAAGCAGTCCGCCACAACTTTACCACAATAACCGTTACATGTCAGCTACCGTTTCCGCCGGGCTTGCACCCGGTATGAGCATGAGCGATGGCATCGCTGCGATGGACCGTATCAAGGAGAAAGTACTGGATCAGAGTTTTACAACTGACCTTAGTGGCGAATCCCGCGATTTTGTGGAAAGTAGCTCAAATACCCTATTTGCGTTTGGGTTAGCCCTGTTGCTGATTTATTTGATATTGGCGGCTCAATTTGAAAGCTTCCTTGATCCATTTATCATCATCCTTACCGTGCCGATGGCAGTAGCCGGCGCCCTGATCAGTTTATGGCTATTTGATCAGACCTGGAATATATTCAGCCAGATCGGAACCATTATGCTGATCGGTCTGGTGACGAAAAACGGTATTTTAATTGTTGAATTTGCCAATCAGATGCGAGAAGAGGGTATGGAAAAATTTGAGGCCATCATGCATTCGGCCGAGTCTCGCCTAAGACCTATTTTAATGACCAGTCTAGCCATTGCGCTAGGCGCCTTGCCAATTGCCATGTCCCTTGGCGCCGCCTCGACAAGCCGTATTGGTATGGGGGTTGTTATTGTAGGCGGCACCATATTTTCGTTGATACTGACCTTGTTCATTATTCCTGCAATCTATTATATGTGGTCAAGGCCAAAAAAACACAGACCTGAATTTGATAACATTAAAAGCTACGAATAGATCAGACATGAAGAGAAATATAATCATCGCAATGTTGCTTAGCTTCATCCTGTTTCAAGCCCGTGCGCAACAAGTATTAACGCTGGAGGAGGCTTTAACAACCACCCTGAGCAACAACTTCAATATCCTGTTGGCAAAAAATGACAACAAAATAGATATCGAAAATACAAGTCTCGGTAGTGCCGGAATGCTCCCTGCCGTCACCGGAAGCTTTAGCCGGAGCAATTCTATTCAAAATTCCCGTCAGGTAAGGAATGACGGACAAGTGCAGCAGATCTCCAACGCCAAGAATGACAACATGTCCTATGGAGTCAATCTTAACTGGACAGTATTTGACGGATTTGGTATGTTTGCCCGCCGCGATAGATTCAAAGAAATACAGCGCCAAGGTGAAGCAGAAATCAAATTTGAAGTGATCAGTCAGTTAAGCGAGGTCATTGCCACTTATTACAACCTGGTACAACAAAAACGTTTATTGAATGCCTTAGACACGACAATTACCCTATCTCAATATCGGGTCACTTTGGCCGAAAACCGTCTGGAAATCGGAAAGGGATCCAAATTGGATCTATTGAATGCAAAAGTCGACCTAAATACAGATCAGACCAATTTACTCCGGCAACGCGAGAGCTTTCAAAATACCAAGACTTACTTGAATCAGCTAATGACTCGCGACCTGGGCATAGATTTCCAGGTCGAAGATGAGATGAAACTGGATACGGATCTTAAATTGGGCGATCTGATCCAGATAGCTGATCAGCAAAATCCACAAATCCAATTGGCACTCATCAACAAAAGAGTCGCTGAACTGAATCTAAAATCCGTCAAAGCGGAACGTTATCCCAAAATCGGACTGAATACCGGGTATAATTGGAATGAATCCCACTCCTCATTGGGTTTCTCGACGGAAAACAAAAATAAAGGGCTTAACTATGGTGTGACTGCTTCACTGAATATTTTCAACGGGTTTATTCAAAACAGAAATGAACGAATCGCGAAATTTCAGATGCAAAGCACAGAAATACAGATACAGCAGCAAAAACAAAACATACAGGCACAAGTTCGGACACTCTTTCAGACCTATATTACCAATATCGAATTGGCGAACGTAGAAAAAAAGAACGAAGAACTCGCCAAAGAAAATCTAAACATTACCATGGATAAGTTTCGTATCGGAACGATTACGACCCTGGAAGTAAGGACAGCACAGTTAAATTATATCAATGCAATGACCAGGAGTTATACAGCCCAGTACGACGCGAAAGTTTCAGAAATACGTCTGAAGGAACTCACTGGCGAAACCTATTAACTAAAACAGACAATCCTTTCAGGATGAATTGCCAAGAGAAAGGCTCCTACATTCGTAGGAGCCTTTCTTATTAATAGTCAATTGCAATAATCGACCGAAGCGGGATTAATACCCCACTTTTAATCTGGATATATCTATCGGTTAATGACCACACTGTGGTTTCGATACGCTTTGGTCCGGAATCTGTTTGAAAGGCTATTTCAGTTTTGGACTTAAATTCATTTCCCAACCGAAGGGCCCCTTTCAATTTATCCATAAACGTCGCTGACTTATCTTCGCTCGCAGGGATAAATTTAAATTGAGGAATTTCCTCTTTAGCTATTAGTTCTCCAACCATAATATTAGCATTTAATGTGTAAATTTAATGTTCACGCTACACCTGATATAACGCGATAAAACCAATCTTATTTTATTATTTTATGCCATTGGCTTATTTAAATCTACCTAATCTGGTGATAATAATCAATTAAATAATTGAAAACTATCATTTATTTTACAATAAAAAAACGATTGGCGGTTTTCGCTTTTTTGTTTTGTTAATGCTTGAAATTTATCATGCGATACAATATTATCTGAATATCTTAAAATTATGTCATTTCATTTTGATTTAAGAGACCAAATCAGTCATATTGCCTAATTTTGCAAAAATAAAACAACAGATGGAAAAATCAGTCTTTGAGAAAAACTGGGAAATTTATTTTACACAATGTTACTCCAATGGTCGTATCCGTTTCTCCGACTTATCAAATATTCTTCAGCTTACTGCTGGCGAGCATGCGACTAATATCGGTTTCGGTTTTAAGGAAATGGCCAAACACAACCAAACCTGGGTGCTCAGCAGAATGCGTATTGAAATCAACAGACTGCCCAAATGGATGGACATTGTTCAGGTAAGAACGTGGATACAGGAACTGGAAGGTGCGCGCTCTACGCGTAATTTTGAAATTCGGGTAAATGGACAAGTATATGTTACGGCCACGAGCTATTGGGCGGTGATCAATACCGTTAAAAGAAGTTCTGAGGATCTGGCCATTTCTACAGATGATTTTACAACTTATCCGGATCGTCCTGCGACACAACGGCCTTTCTCAAAATTGGATATTTCTCAATCTGTCAAAAATATTGATCAATATAGCGTCAAGTTATCCGATCTTGATATTGTCAACCATGCCAATAATGTCAGGTACCTGGACTGGTGTATGGATAGGCTGCCAATCGAACTGGTTCTGACAAATCAGATCAAATCGCTGGAGATGAACTACCTCAGAGAACTTCGTTATAATGACACTGTTGACATTAATGGGGATTCGACCGACAAGGGCTATTTCATGTCCGTCACAAAACAACAACGTATTCATTTTGCACTGGAGGTAGAGATAAAATAAAAGTGGAGGCTTGGGCCTCCACTTTTATTTTATACAATGCATAGCTATTATGCGAATGCTTTATCGCCTTTTTTGTACGGAAAGTTTCCGTCATATTTTCCGGGGATTTTAACAAAACGCAATGCTTTTGTGCAACCTAATTCCGAATTAAAGAAACCCGTCAAAGTCAATTGTTTAAACATCGTGAACCAGTGTGGTGGATCATTTTCCACGTAATTATACAATTGATTTTGTTTTTCTTTATTTTTCTCCAAAATATCTTTTTGCTCTTCGCCCTGTTTCTTGTTAAACTCGTTTGCCTCTTTATCCAAAGCTGCAGCTACCGCTGTCCGATCTTCAGCTGAAAGTTCAAGGAAAGGTTTTCCCTTCACTTCTTTCGCTTTATCATCCAAACTTGCAAAACCAGCTAAAAATGCTTTTTGCTGCTTTTCCGTGTAACAGTCACGGACCATTACGGGAATAAAGCTTCCCACGCCAGCTTCTTTTGCACCGGGAGTTGCAGTTGCTGGTAGGATAGCTTCCGCTAAATCACCTAACAAATCTGTTGTTTTTGCCTCAAATAAAGCCTGCACATCATTTGTAGCCGAACGTGTACATCCTTCCAAAAATAAATTAGCGCCAATAACGGTTCCTCCTAAAATCAAGGCAACTCGTTGTAATGCTTCTCTTCTATTCATACTACTAAATATCTTAATTTTAGAAATTATATTTCATTTCCCAACCTTGCCTGTAGTTACGTTTGACATATTGATTCACATGATCAAAATTGGTCACACGCATATTGTTGTTATCCCACAACAATTTCAAGTTGCGTCCCGGATATTTTCCATCAATACGTAAATCAGCACCTCTGATCGCCAAATTAGCCATTAATAGTGCTTCAGTCAAAGGACCAGCGATTTCGAAAGGTGAACTTACCTCTTTTTTACCATAACCCGCCTGACAAGCTTCTACCCATTGTGCGTAGTGACCAGCCTCTTGTCCGGGTACACGAGCATATTTCTGCGCTACCTGATCTTTTCTTGATGTTGGCAACAAACGTGCATTCTGACCATAAGTATCAGCCAAGATCTTACCTTTGGTACCGACCAACAAGATGCCGTTACCACCGTCACCAAAGATTTCATTCGGACCTAATTCATCCGGACGTGCAGGTTGAATACCTCCATCCATCCAGTGTAATGTTACCGGTCCATTTGTGCGCGGTGTTTTGGGAAAAGTCAGCGTTGCGTGACTTGACGGAGGACAACTTTCAGGAAAATATCCACGTTTGAACTCATCTACATAAACAGAACCTACAGTGGCCTGTACATCTTGTACATAAGTCAATCCCAATGTACTGAAAGGAACTTCCAATAAGTGACAGCCCATATCACCCAAAGCGCCGGTTCCATAATCCCACCAGCCGCGCCAGTTGAAAGGTACCAATTTATCCACATACTCTTTGTATGGTGCAGTTCCCAACCAAAGATCCCAGTCTAGCTCTTTCGGAATTTCCGCTTTACCTGTTGGCCATGCAATTCCTGAAGGCCACACCGGACGGTCAGTCCAACAATATACCGTATGTACATCACCGATTAAACCAGCTTCATACCATTCACGAACAAAACGCGGTCCATCGTTAGATGCCCCTTGATTCCCCATTTGGGTAACCACTTTGTATTTCTTCGCAGCATGCGTCAGTGCTCTTGCTTCCCAAACATCATGTGTCAACGGTTTCTGAACATAAACGTGCTTGCCCAGTTGCATTGCCGCCAATGCCTGGATTGCGTGCTGATGATCCGGAGTCGAAACAGAAACAGCTTCAATGCGCTTGTGTTCTTTGTCCAACATCTCACGATAATCTTTATAATATTTTGCTTTTGGGTAACGTTTCAACGCTCCAGCAGCACGACGATCATCCACATCACATAAGAACGCTAGATCTGCTTTGCCTGAATCATGAAATGCGTTAATGTCGCTGAACCCTTTACCACCTACACCTATACCAGCCACTTGTAACTTGTCACTAGGAGCAATGAAACCATTTCCTCCTAATACATGACGAGGAACGATCATGAAAGCTGCCGCAGCAGTTGCCGCAGTCTTTAAAAAATCTCTTCTACTCGACTTATTTGAGTTATTTTCCATTTGTTATCAATCTTTAGCTATTAGATATTACCTTTTTTCAATTCACTAACTGCAAAATCAACTGCACGTGCAGTAAGCGCCATATATGTAAGTGATGGGTTAACACAGCCTGCAGAAGTCATACACGCACCGTCCGTAACAAATACGTTCAATGCATCCCAAACCTGGTTATTCCCATTTAATACCGATGTTTTAGGGTCGCGTCCCATACGAGCTGTTCCCATCTCGTGGATACCTTGACCAAATCCATATACATTATCATAGGTATACGTATCCTTTACGCCAATGCTCTCCAGCATTTCCTTCATCTCATTTTGCATGTCACCACGCATCTTCAATTCATTATCTTTGATTTCGGCATCGAACGATAGCACAGGTAACCCCCATTTATCTTTTTTGCTCTTATCCAAAGTAATTTTATTTTCATGGTACGGCAAAGTCTCCCCAAATGCTGTGAAACCTACATTCCATGTACCAGGTTCACAGATCGCATCTTTCCATGCACTACCAACTTCCATCTCGGCAACAGCACCGGACCAACGGCCACGGCTTGCAGCCCCCTGATAACCAAATCCGCGAACATAGTCGCGTTTTTTCGTATCGCCTTCAACGTTTACAAAACGAGGCACATAAAGACCTGTCGGACGACGGCCAAAAACATAGCTATCCAAATATCCTTCCACATTACCACCGGCACCGCAACGGAAATGGTGATCCATCAAATTGTGTCCAAGCTCACCGCTGCTACTTCCAAGACCACCTTCCCAAACATCGGTCGCTGAATTCATCAACACCCAAGTCGAGTTCAATGCCGACGCACAAACAAAAATTACTTTCGCAAAGAATTCATAAGTCTGATTGGTTTCAGCATCAACAATTTCAACACCTTTTGCCTTTTTGGTGTTTTTATCGTAAATAATCTTTGTTACGATAGAAAAAGGACGTAATGTTAAGTTATTTGTCTTTTTTGCTGCAGGGAGAGTCGCCGATTGCGTACTGAAATAAGCTCCAAAGTTACAACCCAACCAACATTGATTTTGATATTGACAATTGACACGGTCATGATGCGGAACAGTAATGTTTGCTGTCCTACCCATGATGAAATGACGTTGACCACCGTATTGTTTTTTCAGGCGCTCAGCCAAGTCTTTTTCAACAACATTCATCGCCATTGCGGGCATATAATCACCATCTGGCAAAGATGGCACACCATCTCTATTTCCCGAGATACCGGCAAATTTTTCAGCATAACTATACCAAGGAGCAATATCTTTATAGCGGATTGGCCAATCTACACCATGGCCATCTTTTAAATTTGCCTCGAAATCCAAATCCCCCAAACGATAAGATTGTCTTCCCCACATTAAAGAACGACCACCCACGTGATACCCGCGGTACCAGTCAAAGCGTTTTACTTCTGTATAGGGACTCTCTTTTTCGTTCACCCAAAAATCCAGGTTCTTTTCATTCAAGGGATAATCTCTACGCAAAACCGGATAATCTTCGATCATCTGTTGCGTACGACCACCAGCATGAGGCCATTCCCATGGATTTTTATTTGGCGCAGTATAATCTTTGATGTGTTCGATGTTACGACCACGCTCCAGCATAATTGTTTTCAGCCCTTTCTCCGTCAATTCTTTCGCAGCCCATCCACCACTTATCCCCGAACCGATTACAATCGCGTCATAAGTATTTGTTGCCATCTCTCTTCTAATTATTTGTTTTTTTAAATAGTTATTTTTTTCTGTTTAGTGTGCAGCGTTCGCATTATCCACCTTCTCGTCTTTAAAAAGAGCTAAAAAGATAATAAATACTACTGCGGCAATAATTGCAGGCACGACCCAAGTATGGTTCCAAAATCCCGCTAAATCTGTTGCTTTTAAATCTTTATATTTGTCTCCTACATAGCCTGCCACCCAGAAACCGATCAACTGACCAACACCATATGTTGCCAAGGTGATCAAGCCCTGAGCTGCAGATTTGTACTTAACACCTGCTTTACTGTCTGTATAAATCTGTCCTGAAACAAAGAAAAAATCATAGCAGATTCCGTGCAGGGCAATACCGATCAACAACATGAACGATAATTCGCCCGCATTACCATAAGCAAACAGTAGATAACGGATCACCCAAGCTAACATCCCCACAAGAATGGTCTTCTTAAAGCCAAATTTTGTAAAGAAGATCGGAAGTGCCAATAAAAACAAGACCTCCGAAGCTTGACCAATCGTCATTTTACCAGTGGCATTTTCTAATCCTATCTCTGATAGAAAAGGATTAGCATTGGAATAATAAAATGCCAATGGAATACAAATCAATACCGAAGAAATGAAAAATATAAAAAAGTTTTTGTCTTTCAACAATTTAATGGCATCCAGACCAATAATTGATGCAAACGATGGCTTTTCGCCTTCATCCAATTTAACCGGCGGTGTTTTTGGCAAAGCAAAGGAAAATATCCCCAATACTAAAGAAGCGATCCCCGATAGTAAGAAGGTATTTTTTAATGCTCCTTCAGAGGCCTTTGCATCCCAAAAATAACTGATAACTAAACCAGCAATGATCCAACCAATGGTCCCCCAGATGCGTATAGCCGAGAACTGCTTTTCAGGGTTGGTCAATTGCCTAAAAGAAACCGAGCTCGTTAAAGCCAACGTTGGCATATATAGAATCATATAGGCCAATACATAGGGATAAAAAGTAGACATATCGGCAGCACCATACATCTGATACATTAGCACTGCGCCAACTAAGTGCAAAACACCCAAAATACGCTCCGCATTAAAATAACGGTCGGCAATCATTCCTACGATAAAGGGAGCGATAATCGCACCCAATGACTGCGTCGAAAATACATTAGCCTTTTCAAATTCTGTCGCATTCAAATTCTTGCTCAAAAAAGTGCCTAATGTGACAAACCACCCCCCCCAAATAAAAAATTCAAGGAACATCATGAAGGATAGTTTAAATTTTATTGTTGATGAAATCATAAAAAAAATGGTGTTTTACAATACTACTAATTGGTTTTACCTGCTCAATTTAAGAAATTAAATCTAATTGTCAATAGTACACTATTAAAATATTACAAAAAGCTATCGACTTCGCGGTATGCGGCCACCAATCTGTCCTCGCCCTCTTTGCCGGGCTTAGAATTACCATGCTCCATCCCCATTACGCCCCTATATCCCTTACTATGAATGTGTTTAAATACATTTTTATAATTAATTTCGCCCGTAGTTGGCTCTTTACGGCCTGGATTATCCCCAATCTGTATATAAGCGATTTCATCCCAGCAACGGTTTATGTTTGCGATTAAATCGCCCTCGGTACGTTGCATGTGATAGATATCATACAAGATTTTACAAGAAGGGCTATTCACGGCTTTACACAAAGCATAGGTTTCGTGTGTCTGTTGCAAAAATAACTCCGGGGTATCACTTAAGGTTTCAAGCACCATCACTAGTCCATGGGGTTCAAAGATCTCCGCTCCTTTACGCATCGCGGTAAGAATATTGGCGAATTGGTTTCCCCAAGGAAGTCTACGTTCGTAGAATCCGGGCACTACCGTAAGCCATTTTGCGTTACAGCGTTTGGCTGCTTCGACAGACTTATGGCATGTTTCGACAAATTTATCCAAAAACTCCTGTTTTCCTGTCGCCAAGGAAGGCATCCAGTTTTGGCCGCCATCAACCACAAATACACCCATGGTCATCCCCAATTTGGCCAGTAGTTCACCTATTTTCTTTTGCTCATCTAATGTCCGGCCGAGATAGCCATTGTCTTCAATTCCACGAAATCCCAAATCATACATGTAACGAATTTCGTCAAGAAAATTGTCCCCTGCATGATTCTTGAACATCCCTTGATGGGGTGCATAATTTAGATTAAATGTCTTTCCTTTATCCATCATATTGGTTGCATTTTGATTTGTTGAGGCAAATGTGTGCCCAGATAATCCGGCTCCAGCAGCCAAAAGGCCACTTTTAATAAAATCAGATCTTTTCATTTTGTTTATAGTTGATTAATTTTTAAATAATTTACCAAATCCATCCGAATAAATCGTCTGAATGGACTGGTTTTTATTTTTGTAGATAACAAAAACTTCCACATCTTTCAGCTTTTTGGCTTTAGCAATAATTTCAGTGGGTTCCATGCTCATAAAGTAATTGTCCAGGGCATCGGCATCTATGGCTGTTCCGGCGTACACCGTAACACTTAAGATGCTGGTCGTATAGGGAAACCCTGAAATGGGGTCTATGTGGTGTCCCAGTCTTTTATCTTTATATTTAATAAACTTCTCAAAACTACCGGCCGTAGTTAACGCCCCGGACCGGAGCTGCACAACGGCCGTCATAGTCTCTTCCTGTTTACTTCCATCGGGTTGTACAATACCGATTGAAAAGCCCTGTTGCCCGGGAGCTGTTCCCGAAACTCGGATTTCACCCCCAACTTCCACCATGTAATCCGACAGTCCTTTATATTTTAGATAATCTGCCAGCACATCCACCGTATAGCCCTGTGCGATACCATTGACGTCAATTTTAACACCCGGTTTTTTCTTGATCAGCTGATTGCCCCTGACCTTGAGGTTATGCATACCGACAAATTGCTTTGCCTGATAGACGGTCGCCGAATCGGGTGCAACCGGGCTTTTTTTTACACCGAAGCCCCAAAGGTTGACCAATGGGGCAATGGTAATATCGAATTGGCCTTTAGATAGTTTGTTGTATCGGAATGAAGCGGCGATGACATGCGCCATATGCTTATCCATTTCGATATGTTGTACCGTATCCTGGTTGAACAGCGATATCTTTGAATCCTTGCGATAGACCGACATGGATAGATCAATGATTCTCAAGATGCTATCAACTTCCGACCGCTTGACAACACTATCCGGCGCGAAATAAGTGATGTGAAATTGTGTGCCCTGCGCGGGGCCTTCCAGGCGAATCTTATTTAACTCTTTTGAACCAGTTTGCGCCTGCGCAGCAAGCAACCCAATCATAAAAAAGAATATACAGCAGATTTCCCTCTTTAGCCCCATTGCCGCACAGCTGTTAAATATAAAGGTTGGTATTTTGACCAGGATTAGCTACAGCATAAAAACCTTCGGTATCCGGCAATAACTTCGGTTTTGCATCCCAAGCCAAGACATCCGGACCTAATTTGATCGTTGATTTCAATGCCTCATCCCATTTGATGACCTTACCTGTATAACAAGCAATACGGCCAATGATACCAGTTAAAGTACTGTAGGCACCGTACTCCGCATTGTCAAACTTATACTCTCCGTTAGCAATCGCTGCGAAAAGTTCTTTATGTTCCTGTTGATAAGGGTTAGGGTTACCTTTCGCATCATGACGATAGATTTCTTTACCTTTCCAATCATACAATATGGCTTGTCCACCGGCAGAAAGGTATACACGGCCTTTTGTTGCCTGAAACTGCTCATCAACACGATTTTGTATTCCTTCAAAATGTCTACATTGGCTATATACCACACTGTTGTCCGCATAGGTTAATTCCAGCGCAAAATTATCGTAGATCTCACCATATTCTTTGCCTGTACGGTGCGCCCTGCTTCCAGTTCCCTGGATAGATACCGGATAGGAACCTTTCACCCAGTTTGCAATATCAATATTGTGTACGTGCTGTTCAACAATATGGTCACCGCATAACCAGTTGAAATAGTACCAATTGCGCATTTGATACTCCATTTCTGTTTGCTCAGGCTTACGTGGGCGTACCCATACCCCACCTGAATTCCAATACACCTGTCCCGAAGTTACATCACCGATTGCACCATCGTGAATACGTTTAATGGCCTCACGGTAATTCGTTTGATAACGACGTTGCAAACCGACGACAACATTTAATTTCTTGCGTTTGGCTTCTGCCGCGGCGGCTATTACTTGTTGCACGCCCGGAATATCCACAGCAACGGGTTTTTCCATGAAAACATGTTTTCCCTGACGGATTGCTTCTTCAAAATGTGCTGGCCTAAATCCCGGGGGCGTAGCCAGAATAACCACATCTGCCAATTTGATTGCCTCTTTATAGGCGTCAAAACCTACAAATTTATGGTTGTCGCTGACGTCAATTTTATCTTGCCATTTTTCCTTAAGGGTATTATATGTACTATCTAAATTATCTTTAAATGCATCAGCCAAAGCAACAACTTTGATGTTCGCTCCCGAACTTAGCGCATCAAATGTAGCCCCTGTCCCCCTACCTCCACAGCCTACTAAAGCTACTTTGATCACATCGGAACCAGCAGCATAGGCTCCAGATAAAGGCAGCGAACTTAACATGGCGCCGCCAGCAACCATGGCAGAAGTTTTAATAAAATCTCTTCTTTCTAGATTTTCCATAATAGTTTTATATTGATTATTTTATTTTTTTAAAAATCTTTAATTGGTTTTTTATCATAATAAGCCATAATCTCTTCATGACTAGGGGGATTAACCGGTCTAACTAAACGCATACCAACAAAGGGGGCCTCGGGGAACCACCAATTACTTTTGGGGACCTGCGGGTCCAATTGTTTCCATATAGGATCCGATGCACCACGGGCAGCCGAGCGCAGATCAGCAGCGGCACTGTCAAATGCACCACCTCGGACAACATTGGGATACAATGTCGTAGGAACAACAACAGGATTAATCAATACCTTATCCTTACCTTCTGCATAGCTATCAGCCTTATATTGGTCGTAGGTCCATTCCCCCACATTTCCATAGATATCGTAAAGGCCCCAAGGATTTGGCTTTTTCTCTCCTACCACATGCGTTTTTTGGTCAGCATTATCCTTAAACCAGGCATATTCTCCTAATTGCGTATCGTTGTCGCCGAAAAAATAAGCCGTCTTCGCACCAGCACGAGCCGCATATTCCCACTCTGCCTCCGTAGGAAGACGATAAAACACCCCAGTACGAACATATAACCACTTGCAGAATTGAATCGCATTATAGTGGGTCATAGCAAGTGCGGGATGCCCCTCTTTACCAAAACCAAATGTCATGTCAAGATAGGGCTTCGTAGGGCGGGTTACGGCGTCTATTTCCGGAGCAACCTTACCATCCTTACTTTTCGCAATTTCATAATCTTTGTACAAAAAGGGTTCAAACAAGTCCCAGGTTACTTCATACTGTCCCATCCAAAAAGGGTCGAGCTTAACCTCGTGCGCTGGCTTTTCATCTTCCTTACCGCCAGATACAGATCCCATTTTAAAGCTTCCGCCCGGGATAGCTACCATTTTAAACGAAAGATTGGTTCCCGCAATGGTCTGCTCATAAGAATCCAACTTGTTTTGAGCAATGGCATGTACTCCAGCAAACAGTAAAACAGGAATTAAGAATCTTTTTAACATATTTAGGTTTCTATTTAAAGACTAAAATATAAAATAAGGTGTATACTTTACACTTTGGCACTATAACTTTTTTATTACAGTTTAATTATTAACCGAATAACCATTTTATAATAACGGTTTAGCAAATTGACCTGTCGCTCTTTATGCCGAGCACAGTGCATTAAAAAATCTTCAACAAAAAAGGTTTTCCATGCGCATGGAAAACCTTTTTATCTCTTTACTGATCCGTATCCTTTATAGCAGGATTTTTCGGCTCACCGCCTTGTCTATGGTAATATATCCAGGATAGAATACCGATTGGCCAGCAATATTGATTGAAGGTTTAATTTTTAACGTAAATATTCCCTTTTTATTCTCATCACTGGACATTAAAAAATTTTGCAGGTCAGAATTTACTAACAGATCATAAATATTGGTCGCAATACGCACATTGGCCATCGTTGATCCCCCGGGTTCAATTTGTAAGGATTGATTGACAATTCCTTCGACAAGCTGTTGACCGCCATACAGGATGATATACTGAAACTTATTGATTGACGCCTTCTTCAAGGTTGGGTTATCAATTTTAAGACGAATAACCGCATCCAATGGAATATCTTTTCGTAAATAGGCCAAAGCCAAACTGGGTGCTGCCCCCAGATCAATCTGATTATTTTTTATCAGACGCTGCAATGATGTTCCTGCCAATCGAATACTGTCTACAGATTCTACATCAAACTTACATTTCGCCAAGTTCTCGATCTGTGCCTTTTGTCGGTTCACACCACATCCGGAAATGAATAAAACCAAAAAGACCAAACATCCAAATAAAATTTTCTTGCTCATAGCCGCTATTTTCCTCCAAATTTATACAAAACTCCCAGTGTAAACAATGGGTAACCCGCTTTTAAATATGTATTACTTTTAAAGCCAAAAACCATTCCATTCGTATACTGCAACTTCCACCCTTTCCCAAGCCCCATCCGTGTATAAAATATAGGTTCAATCAGCATGTTATCTTCTTTCGCTACGGCAAAACCATCAATAGCGAAGTTCTTCATACGCATATTGCTCAGTCTGATAATCGTCCCATAGTCAATATCATGTTTATTTCCGAACAATTTCAGAGCGTCTTTCTTTTCCGATGAAAAGTTCACTTGCACAAACACTTTGTCAAAATCCATATCCTGTGTCTCGACAATAGCCTGCCCCATGGTTGAAGATCTTTTATCAACTACACTCGTGGTTCCTAGCCCATATCCGCCATACACTTCAAATACACGATTATTTTTTCGGCCAAAACGCGTATAGTACCCGATCCCTGCTTCCCCCATTTTCTGTGCATAGTCTTTCGTATCGGATTTATTGTCCAAATAAGATCCATTGGCAATGACAGCGACATGATCGGTCACGGCTACTCCCAGATTTGCAGAAACGTTTGCCTTTGTGTTTATATTCCCGGAAATATAAACCTCACCAGCTTCCGTAAACATAGGTACCGAAGGCACATTGGGCATATAGATCGAACTACAGGAATATAATGAACAGGCAAATAATCCAACGCACAGGCCATATCCAAACTTGTTGTATTTCATATATAAGTAATTATTCAGTTGTATGAGCATTCAATGTATCCATGAATGCTTCGCATTTTGTATTTTAATGGCCATATGGAATATCCTCATTATATATGCACCAGCGCTTAACCCCAGAGGACAAGCATGCTTAAAAAACACATATCCTTTATAAAAATTGTACCAAAGCAGTTACATTTAACAGAAAATAACAATTCATCGCAGGAGTTAAGCGGATAATTTATAAACAAACACCATAGTTACAGCTGGCACGGCTCAGCAAGCAGCTCGTACACAGGCAGATGAAACGCTGCAGATTTTTAACAAAATCTTTGCAGCTGTTTAAAAAAATTAAACAATAAAAGGGACATACATAAAAAAAGGCATCAATTGCTTGATGCCTTCTTCAAATATTGTTGCAAACCTTATGCTTGTTCTGTAGGAACTACAGATACATAAGATTTATTGTTAGCTTTTTTACGGAAAACTACTTTACCGTCTACTAAAGCGAACAATGTGTGGTCTTTACCAATACCAACATTCGTGTCAGGATTGTGTTGTGTACCGCGTTGGCGTACGATGATGTTACCTGCGATTGCTTGTTGACCACCGAAGATTTTGATACCTAAACGCTTGCTATGTGACTCACGGCCGTTCTTAGAACTACCCGCACCTTTTTTGTGTGCCATTTCTTTATCTTAATTTAAGACTAATGTCTGATTAAAAATTCAATTATAACGTAATACCAGTGATCTGGATTTTAGAAAATTGTTGACGGTGACCGTTTTTCTTTTTGTAGCCTTTACGACGTTTTTTCTTGAAAACGATAACTTTATCGCCTTTTAAATGAGACAAAATTTTAGCCGAAACTTTTGCACCAGCAACGCTAGGTGTACCAATGGTAAATTTACCACCGTCTTCTGCTAACAATACATTGTCAAATTCAATACTAGCGCCTTCATCTCCTTGTAAACGGTGTACAAAAAGGAACTGGTCTTTTGCAACCTTAAATTGCTGTCCTGCTATATTTACTATTGCGTACATTGTTAATTAATTAAATGTGTTATTAAATGAAGGGCAAAAGTAATTAGTTTTTCTCATAATTCAAAGATAAATCTATCTTTTTCCCTTCAATTATTTTCAGCCTTTGCGCTATCGCGCAATCGAAATAACAGAATAGCAAGGATTAAGCCCTTACCAAACTAAAACTCTTTTTTCTGGCGCGACATACATTTTAGCCGTAGGCTGTACATTAAATGCCTTATAAAATGCCTCCATATTATAGACGGGACCATTTACACGGAACTGCTCAGGGCTGTGTGGGTCAACCTTCAAACGTAAACGCATACGCTCGTCGCTGCTCTTCACCCGCCAGACCTGCGCAAAACTTAAAAAGAAACGTTGATCAGGTGTGAACCCGTCAATCTTCTCGCTTCCCTGTCCTTGTTTGGTCAATTTAAACGCATCGTAAGCGATGTTCAAACCACCAATATCGGCCAGATTCTCTCCTAAGGTCAGTTCTCCATTGACATGTTGATTATCCAATAAAGTGAAGCTTCCATACAATTTTGCGACCTGATTGGCTCGTTCGGTAAACTGCTTGGCATCCACTGCTGTCCACCAGTCGTTTAAGTTACCGTCTTTGTCATATTGCCGCCCCTGATCATCAAAACCATGCGTCATCTCATGACCTATGACAGCACCAATCGCGCCATAATTGATCGCATCGTCCGCATTGGCATCAAAGAATGGAAACTGTAGGATGCCCGCCGGAAATACAATCTCATTGTACGGAGGATTATAATAAGCGTTTACAGTCGGTGTGGTCATCAGCCATTCCTTCTTGTCGACAGGCTTGTTTATTTTAGCAACCATCTCCTTATAGGCATGCTTAGCCGAAGATTGCAAATTGGCGTAATACGTATCTTTTGCAACTTCTACATCGCTATAATCTTTCCATTTTTCTGGATAACCGATTTTCTTGACAAAAGCTTCTAATTTTCCGATCGCTTTTTTCTTGGTTTCCGGTGTCATCCAGTCTAATTTCTCGATTCTGGTCTTGTAGACTTTTTGTAAATTATCGACCAGTTCCATCATGCGTTGCTTTGCTTCCGGTTTAAAGTAGTCATCCACATAAAGCTTACCCACGATTTCGCCCAGATTTTCATCTGCTGAGCTCACCATTAATTTCCAACGCTCTTTTTGTTGTTTCTGCCCATTCAGCGTCTTGCCGAATAATTCAAACTTAGCATCTCGAAATTCCTTGCTTAGCGCAGTTGCCGAAGCATTAGCCAAATCAGCCTTTAGTTTTGTTTTCCAAATATCTACAGGCTGTGATTTCAACAAATTATTTAAGGCGAGGTAGAACTTAGGTTGCTGTACCAAAATTGTATCAGTCTTCACCTCCAATCGCCCAAGAATATCTTTCCAATTCAAATTTGGGGTTTGTTTCTGAAAATCCTGAACGGCAAACTTATTATAGTTTTTGATCGGATCCCGCAATTCAACGGGTGTTAAATGGGATTTCGCGATTTCCGTTTCCAATTTGAGTACCTCTTCCGCAGATTTCTGTGCAGTTGCTCCCTCACCGATCAACCCGAACAATTTAACCAAATAGGCTACATAAGCTTCCCGAATCTTTTTGGCTTTATCGTCCTGATCCAGGTAATAACTAGCCTCAGGTAGGTTCAGGCCACCCTGAAAAAACTGAAGCGCATTTTTAGTGCTGATCCGATCATCGGCTGCTACATAGAAACTAAAAAGGTCTCCATCCCCTTCTTTGAATCCATCAGCCGCATAGGCGATCAATTCATCAACATTTTTTAATGCATTGATTTTTTGAATAGTCCCTTCTATTGGCTTGGCTCCCAGCTTATCAATCGTCACAGTATCCATACCGCTCGCGTAAAAATCACCTGCTTTCTGTTGGTCCGATCCCTTCTTGGCGTTGGACTGAGCAGCATTTTCCAATACTGTTTTTAATTTCTGCAGGTTTTCATCTGCTAGAATATAAAATGAGCCCCAGCCCGTTTCGGAAGCCGGTATCTGGGTATTTTTCATCCATGCACCATTCGCATATTGGAAGAAGTTGTCGCCAGGATTGACCGTGGTATCCATGCCAGAAACATCAAAAAAATTGGTTCTGACTTCCTGTGGACTCTCCTTACTTTTATTGGACTGACATGACAGCATCATTAAGACGATCGAGAGCGTCCCCCATTTGACTTTTTGTATCATACTTTATTAGATTAAAGAATATAACTAAAGCTAAGCATATTTTGAAGCGCTTCAAAAATACAGCGCAATTATTTCAAAAGTTTTACCTCATATAAGTCTTTACGTCGGTCTTTTTTGACTTTTACCGTACCATATTCATGCAGGTCGCGAAGGGCGTAGAGATCCACATCAGCAATCAGCACCATCTCCGCATTGGGTGTGGCCTCGGCCTTGATGGCATTATTCGGAAACGCAAAATCCGACGGCGTAAAGACTGCGGATTGCGAATATTGGATATCCATGTTGTTGACACGTGGCAAGTTGCCAACAGACCCTGCTATGGCCACATAACATTCGTTTTCGATGGCACGGGCCTGTGCACAGGTCCTGACCCGAATATAACCATTTTGGGTATCGGTCATAAAAGGCACAAATAAAATCTGCATGCCCTGGTCAGCCAAAATACGGCTCAATTCCGGAAACTCCACATCATAACAAATCAGTAGGCCGACCTTACCACAATCTGTATCAAATACCTTTACCTCACTTCCACCTACCATACCATAGTATTTAAATTCATTTGGCGTAATATGAATTTTCTTGAATTCATCCAGCTTACCATTACGATGGCATAGGTAAGAAACATTATAGAGTTTCTTATTTTCCATCAGCGGCATAGAGCCAGCAATAATATTCACATTATAGGAAACCGCAAATTGCTGGATCCGATCAATAATTTCGGAAGTATGCCGGGCCAGCCTTTCCATTGCCAATCGCTCGGGAAGATCGTTATATGGACTCATTAATGGTGTGTTAAAAAACTCGGGAAACATAATAAAGTCTGTTCCGTAGTCGCTTACCGTATCCACAAAGAATTCGATCTGGTCATAAAACGCTTCGATATTATCGAATAAACGCATCTGCCACTGCACCAATCCCAGACGGATCGTCTGTTTGGTCGTTGAGATCGACCGGGTTTCCGATTCGTAATAAATATTATTCCATTCCAGCAAAGTAGCAAATTCCATCGACTCGGCATCTTCCGGGAGATAATGTTTCAGCACCTTTTTGACATGAAAGTCATTGGAAAGCTGAAACGTCAATGTCGGATCATAAATCTCTTTGCGTTTTACCTTCTCAATATAGACTCTCGGACTCATCTTGTCCGCATAATTATGGTAATTGGGAATCCGTCCGCCAGCAACGATACATTTTAAGTTCATCTGCTCGCACAACTCCTTACGTGCATCATAGAGGCGCCGGCCCAATCGCAATGCACGATGTTCTGGATGGACGAATACTTCGATACCATACAACGTATCTCCGTCATCGCTATGTTTGCTGAATTTACCGTCATCAATAATATCATAATAACTATCATAGATGTTGTTCTTTTTGGAATTGAGGATAATGGATAGCGCACAGGCAACCACATGCCCATCGATCTCCACGCACAATTGTCCTTCGGGAAATATCTCGATCAGATCCTGAATATTTTCCTTCGACCAGGTATCCCCTACACCATCATAAGCTTGTTCCATTGATTTTTTCAAATCAACATAATCCTTCTTTGTCAAGTTGCGCACTTGAATATCCATATAAATCTCCTTTTGAAATAAGTTTATCTAAAAATAGCAAAAGTCGGGCCCAAGCCCAAATACCAGCGTAGCCCAGCAACCACAAATGGAGACAAAAAAAGGCGCCAATTGTTTTATTGGCACCTTAATTATCGATAGATTATACTATTGACTATGCTTGACCTTGAGGAGTTCCGAAAGGAAATGCTACAGTTGGGTCGCCACCTTGTTGAGGTTGTTCGGCAACACCTACATCCATTTTAATCGGACCGTTCAGAGCTTCGAAACGATTCACGTTATCAACCAATGCACCTAACAAGCGTTTTGCGTGCTCCGGAGTCAAAACGATTCTTGATTTCACTTTTGCTTTTGGCACTCCTGGCATCACACGGATAAAGTCAACCACAAATTCTGTATTAGAGTGAGTGATAATCGCAAGATTTGAGTAGATTCCTTCTGCTACTTCTTCTGTCAACTCGATGCTCAATTCGTTTTGATTTTGGTTATTTTCCATAATAATTCTAAATGATAAGTTAATATAATCCTAAATTCTATTTTGTAAATGTTCTAAAGTCCTGTCCATCCTCGATATTCAACAACGTATGATAGATCAACCGGATCACATTGTCGACATCCTCTTTGTGCACCATTTCAACCGTCGTATGCATATAACGTAGTGGCAAGGAGATCAGGGCAGAGGGCACGCCGCCATTGCTATAAGCAAAAGCGTCGGTATCTGTTCCTGTATAACGTGAACATGCCTGACGTTGGAACGGGATATTATTTTCCTCAGCAACTTTCACCAACAGCTTATTCAAGTTGACCTGAACCGCCGGAGCATAAGACAATACCGGTCCTTTTCCGGAGAATAAATCTCCTTGAGTAATCTTATTGATCATTGGCGTCTGGGTATCATGCGTCACATCAGTCACAATGGCAACATTCGGCTTAATGCGATCTGCAATCATTTCAGCACCGCGCAAACCAATCTCTTCCTGCACCGAATTTACGATATATAATCCAAACGGCAATTTCTTTTTATTCTCTTTCAGCAGACGAGCGACCTCAGCAATCATAAAGCCACCGGCACGGTTGTCCAGGGCACGTCCGATATAATAACGGTCGTTCAGGATCGAAAAGGTATCCTCATAGGTAATCACACAGCCAACGTGCACCCCCAAAGCCTCCACTTCCTCTTTGGAACTGCAGCCACAATCCAAAAATATATTTTTTAGGGAAGGATTTTCTTCTTTCTCGCCCGAACGAGTATGAATGGCAGGCCAGCCAAATACCGCCTTTACGATCCCTTTTTCGGTATGAATGTTTACCCGCTTGGAAGGCGCAATCTGATGATCCGAACCACCATTCCGCACCACATAGATCAATCCATCTTTTGTAATGTAATTGACAAACCAGGAGATTTCATCCGCATGGGCCTCAATCACCACTTTAAAAGCCGCCTTGGGGTTGATTACACCAACTGCTGTACCGTAATTATCAACAAAAGTTTCATCCACATAAGGTTTCAGATAATCCAGCCATAAGCGCTGACCGTCCCATTCAAAACCTGTGGGTGACGCATTGTTTATATATTTCTCAAAAAATGAAAGCGAATCTTTTGTTACGACTGCTGTCGTTTTCGGTTCTTTTTTCTTATTCTTTTCAGCCATCTTTTCCTTTTCTATTTACTTTCGTCAAAATATGAAAATTTCAATGAAATGCAAAAGTAAAAATGTTTTTTGGAATATTCCTTTTACATTTCACTTTCATTTTATTGAAAAATAAGATTAAACCTTATCTTTACCTTAGTAATTTAAACAGACATAAAAAATATGAATTCAATACTAAGTGCAATACATTGGAACGTAGATCCCGAGATGTTCAACTTTGGCGCATTTGCCCTACGCTATTACGCCTTATGTTGGCTCCTCGCATTCTTTGTGTCCTATGTTATTATGTTGCGCATTTTCAAAAAAGAAGGCCGCACGCAAGAGCAACTGGATCAGCTCTCCATCTATATCTTCCTCGGCACACTGATCGGCGCACGACTTGGTCATTGCCTGTTCTACGATTTTGACTATTATAAAGACCATATCCTCGAAATTTTCCTCCCTTTCAAATGGGATAAAAACGGATTCCAGGTGACCGGTTTTGCAGGATTGGCCTCCCATGGTGGAGCCATTGGTATCCTTGTCGCACTCTACCTCTTCTGCCGCAAGACAAAGACTGACTTTTTATGGTTAGCGGACCGATTGGTTGTGGTGGTACCTATCGCCGGCGCATTGATCCGGATTGGTAATTTTTTCAATTCGGAAATGGTGGGCACACCTACGGATATGCCCTGGGCAATAATTTTTGAGCGTCACGACAATATCCCCCGCCATCCGGGCCAGCTCTATGAGGCCATCGCCTATATTATCATCTTTATTATTATCGGCTTCTTATTCAAATCGAACCCGAATCGTCAAAAAGGAAAATTGTTCGGTATTTTTATGGTTTTATTATTTGGTGCGCGGATGGTGTTGGAACATTTTAAAATTGATCAAGAAGCCTTTGAACAAAGCATGTTGCTCAATATGGGACAGCTTTTGAGTATACCTTTTATTTTGGTCGGTCTCTATTTTATTTTCCGAAAACCAAAAGCTTAAAATACACAGAGATCTGAGACAGTTCGCAACGTCAATATATAGCTGGCATCTTTCTTACAAAAGATGCCTTTTTTTATCGTTATGCTTCGGCTTCGGTCCGACCGCGGTAGCCGCCTGTTCCGAAACGGGGTCGCATCTGGGTCACCATGAATCCGACATGAGTCCGCGGTGAGTCCGTGGTGAGTCCGTGGTGAGTCCGAGTAAAACCCGGATTCAGCACGAATTCACCACACTATAATATTAGTCAGACCTGCTTTCAGACGCGATTCAGGCCCGAATCAGCCTCGAATATGACCCAAATAATCATCGACTCGGACCTAAAACACGGACTCCATAAACAAAATTAGCTTGTTTTTTTCCAAAGACTCCAAAGATTATTATATTTAGCCTTCTTTAATAAGCAAAATTTTACAACAAGAAACTTAAGCCTAAAATGAGTCTAGAAAAGTGCGCATCTGTCGAAGCCAACGAAAACATGCTTCAATACAATGGTAAATATGGCGAGTATGGCGGGTCATATATCCCACCTGTTCTGGAAAATCAGTTAAATAAATTAGCCGAATTTTTTGATAGCCATGTTCAGAAAGAAGAATTCCAAAAAGAATTCATCTCCATCCTCAAACATTATGTGGGACGCCCCTCACCTTTGTATTTTGCAAAGAACCTGAGTGAATATGTAGGATCTAGAATCTACTTAAAGCGGGAAGACCTGAATCATACCGGTTCACACAAAATCAACAATTGTATCGGTCAGATCCTGTTGGCAAAACAAATGGGCGCTACGGAAATTATTGCCGAAACCGGAGCTGGTCAGCATGGAGTTGCAACCGCGACCGCCGCTGCTCTCTTAAATATTCCATGCAAGGTATTTATGGGCGAAATTGATGCCGCCCGCCAGGCCTTGAATGTGAAACGGATGGAGTTGCTGGGGGCTGAGGTTGTCACAACAAATCTAGGAAGCCGAACACTTAAAGATGCTGTTGACGCCGCCTTGATGTATTATGTCGAAAATCCAACATCTTATTATCTTCTTGGTTCACATGTCGGACCGCATCCCTATCCTAAAATGGTGGGCTATTTTCAGAGTGTGATCGGCAAAGAAGCCCGACAACAAATTCTTGAACAGGAAGGGCGTCTTCCGGACAGTATCTTTGCCTGTGTGGGCGGTGGATCAAATGCCATTGGGTTATTTTCAGGTTTTCTGGATGATCAAGAAGTTGAAATCAATGGCGGTGAAGGCGGCGGATCAGGTACTTACCCTAAGACAGCCGCTACCCTGTCGTTTGGTAAACCGACTGTATTTCAAGGTACCTATTCCTACTGCCTCATTGACGATACAGGCAATCCGATCCCATCCACATCCGTATCTGCTGGACTGGATTATCCGGGCATATCACCTCAGCATGCCGCTTTAAAGGACAGCAATCGAGCCAACTATTATCCTATTACGGACGACGAAGCAATCGCCGCCTATAAATTGCTTTCCAAATTAGAAGGAATCATCCCGGCAATCGAGTCTTCACATGCTGTTGCCCTAGCCGTCAAACTATTGAAAGATAAAAACAAACTTGCTATAGTTAACCTATCTGGCCGTGGAGACAAGGATGTCGACCGTGAATTTTAATAGATCACTGAATTTAAATAGCCCTAGCGAGTTGCTCTATGAGCAACTCGCTAGGGCTATTGATGTAAATCTGGGTTTTCCACGTATACTAACCGTCCCATTTAGATATCAGCGATTCTTATGAAACGAAATAGAAATTGCCGCAACTGGCTAAAAATCGTTGCTGTCGTATTCCTCCTATTGATTCTTGGGGTTACCGCCTATAACCTTTATCCTGAACCCCGCTTACCAAAAAATGCGGTGGTCGACAAACTTGTGGTCTATAAATCCAAACGAACCCTATCAGTTTATGCGCAAGGCAAATTGCTCAAATCCTACCAAATATCGCTGGGCGGAGAACCGATTGGTGCTAAAAAAATTGAAGGTGACTTAAAGACACCGGAAGGATTATATTATATCAACGATAAAAATCAGTACAGTGGATACCACAAGAACCTAGGGATTTCCTATCCGAATGATCAAAATATCGTCTATGCCAGATCTTTGGGCAAAACTGCGGGTGGTGACATCAAAATCCATGGCTTAAGAAATGGAATGGGCTTTATCGGGAAATTACAACGTTGGACAGACTGGACACTCGGCTGCATGGCGTTAACCAACACAGAAATCGATGAACTTTACCAGGCCGTCCCCATAGGTACCCCTATTGTGATTAATCCCTAGCGTTGATCAGCAGGTCAGTTCCAACGGCTAGACAAACTGTATGGATAGCTCCGCAGAAAGCACCAAAATGCTACAACATATCACCTAAATCTTACAACAGAAATGTCCGATTAATTTGCGATTTTTGGGTTTGGATTTGGATTTGTAACTTGTATTAAAAATAATCGAATGAAACTCGCAATAAAGAATATGGTATGCAATAGATGCATCATGGTCGTCGAAAACGAATTGGCCAAGCTTAATCTTCATATTAAACATATTTCTTTAGGACAGGTCGAAATTGAAGAGACATTAGACCGGGAACAATCGGCTCAGCTAGCCGAAAGCTTCTCCGCCCTTGGTTTTGAACTCATCGATGACAAAAGAACGGTATTGATTGAGCAGGTCAAGCATTTGGTCCTGGACTTAATCCGCAACCAACATAACAATACCAATCTTAATTTATCGGAAATAATAAGTAATCAGATTTACCATGATTATAATTATATTTCGAATTTATTCTCGGATGTTGAAGGCATGACAATCGAAAAATATTTCATTAGCCAAAAGATTGAATACGTGAAGGAACTTTTGGTCTATGATGAATTGACACTAAGCGAAATCGCCTATCAGTTGAACTATTCCAGCGTTGCTTATTTAAGCAATCAATTCAAAAAGGTTACCGGACTGACTCCTAGTCATTTTAAGCATATCAAAGAGAATAAACGTAAACCATTGGATAAAATACATGATGCAGGATAAATTTATTCAGCTCCAGCAGTTTTTGACAGGTCAATTCATTATTTGACGCCCGATTAAAAAAACAGATATTAAAGATTACAGAAAAGGCCTCCGAGCGGAAGCCTTTCTTTTAAAATTGCCCTTTCAAATTTGCAACCCTTATCTTAAATGTCTCTAATTCTTTTTGTTGTTGATTGATAAAGGAGTTCTCCTCCAGCTTTCCTACCACAATATCACGTTCTTCATCATTGGCATAGACCATGTTTTTGAACGGATTTTTGTAGTCTTTCGCGCGTGATTTATAAATCTGTTCACCAATCCAGATCCGGTGTCCGAGCGCCTGATCCAACAAAGATACAATTTTATCTGTTGATAAAACCATACCTTCCAAATTTAAGACTTCGATTAAAGATAAGAGTGCATGTTCACGTTTATCTAGGGGGTAATCTTTACTCTTATCATGATAGAATTCGTGGACTTCATCCCAAGAATCTATTTTTTTAGATTTAATATCGTCCAGAAAAGTTTGCAACGCGTTACTTTCTATCAGCTGTCCACCTATATTTTGCCAGCTGGTACGCGCCTTACCCGCTAAAGATTTAATGATATCCTGCAGCGAAAGTCCGTCTTCAAGTGCATCCATCAGATGCAGCACACCGTAATACTTAATAAACGAGCGATACAAATGATAGGCTTCGCCAACTTTCTGAATGACAGTAGGTCTTCGGGAATTCTCAGCTCCTTGCAGCACGATGGTCTGATTTTTCAGATCCATATTGTTGGCGAGCAACGCCCGACCGGCAATAATACGCTCTTGCGTATCCTTACCTGCTCCAGTGTGAAGGCTATCTGCAACAGCCAAGGCCAATATATCCATTCCTTCGAACATTTCATTCACCGTATCCGGTGCCAACATATCGTATTCAAAATATTGGTTTTTGAAATGTCTGTTATCCCTGGCTTCATATTTATTGGCGTTACGCACCAATGCGTACATATTGTACATAAACCAATAGCCAGGAATCAATACGAGCTGATCACGCTGCACATCATTGCTCACCAGCGTGAAAGGCAATCTAATGTCCAATTCGTGTAGAAAATCTCCTTTGACAATGAGACAATAAGATGCAAACCTAGAGTTGTGTTTTAAACTGACACAGAGTCCCGGCCAAAAGCCACGTCCTGCAATAATCTCACCGTCAGCAGCTCTGGAATTGTGGTTTGACCCCACTGTCGCTCCGGCAGCCATGTTACTTTGCCCCATGACCAATGCTGCACACAGAAAAGAATTATTATGATGTTGCTCATGCGCCGGAAAAATCAGAGAATTAAGTACTTCACAACAGGATATCGTCGAATTATCGCCGAGATAAGAATTGATCAACCGTGCACCATATTTCAGCTGGGAGTAAGAGGCCAAAATAAAACGTACCGCCTTTACCCCATAGAATATACGGCAACCGTAACCAATGATACCATTGACCAGCTCACAGCCCTCACCAATTTGCGTATAGGATTCCCGGGAAGAATTGACGGTCACATTTTTCAGCTTGCTTACTCCTTTAATATAAGCATCGGTACCAATCTTCACATTTTTGATTGTGAATGTATTTTTAATGACACAACGATCCCCTATCTGACTATAATAACCACGTTGAGTACCAAATTTCTGGTCCGTCAGCTCTTCAAAACGGTGCTGTAGCATACGATCATGGCGATTTCGCGTCCACAGGTAAACATCAGCGGCCTGCATGCCGTCGAAAGGATAAACGGAGCGTGCTCCATTTTCATTGCAAAGCTCCAATTGGATGCGTTTATCGGATTCTTCACCATCCCGCAGAATACCATTTCCGAATTTAGCCGTGCTACCAGTTTCCATCTCCTTGATCTGACTTAACAGCACTTCATTCCCCACAATAAAATAGGATAAATAACCTATATGATGTACAGCTACATCATCGCCAAAATCCGAACTGATAATGGTCGAATGATATAAACCGATGGGAAGCTGCAGATTTCGATATTCGAGGTAACTAGGGCTTAAATTTCCGATACGTACCAAGCCGTAAAATTTGCATCCCTGAACCTGCTTGGGATCAAAGATCGCCGAAACCTTCACCTTGGACCAATCACTCGACCAATTACCATTAGCAATAAGTTCCTGAACCTCAATTGACGTGAGATCACGGTAATCATTACGTGGATTCTGCTGAAAACGCAGGGTGTACTCATCCTGCCCTTCATGGAGAAATTCATTTGGGATAAAATCATATCCCAAATGCTCCAAAGGTATTTTCTTCAATACACTCATGCGCCTCCTATTCTACTGTGACAGATTTGGCGAGATTACGAGGTTTGTCAACGTCTAAGCCTAACTCCACACCAATATAATAAGACAATAACTGCAAAGGAACAACGGAGATTAAAGGAGCAATAACCTCATCTGCCTCTGGAATTTCCATAAAATCATCCGACAGATTTTCGGAAACGGCATCACCTTTGGTAACTACGGAAATAATCTTCCCTTTCCTGGCCTTTATCTCCTGGATATTGGAAACAATTTTTTCATGATAAGCATCTTTGGTGGCGACGAAAACAACGGGCAAGTTTTCATCGACCAAAGCAATAGGGCCATGTTTCATCTCCGCCGCCGGATAACCTTCGGCATGAATATAAGAGATCTCTTTTAGCTTTAGCGCACCTTCCAGGGCAACCGGGAAATTATACCCTCTGCCAAGAAATAAGAAATCCCTCGCGTCTTTATATTTTTTTGCTATTTGTTGAATCTTTTCGATTTGCGTATCCAAAATCCACTGTACTTTCCCGGGAACCTCATGCAATTCTTCCGACAGTTTCAGAAAACGCTCGTCGGAAATCGTTCCTTTTAACGACGCAATTTTTAATGCGATAAGGTTGAGGACAGTCAGCTGCGCCGTAAATGCTTTTGTACTTGCCACGCCGATTTCAGGTCCCGCATGCGTATAAGCGCCTGCATCTGAAAGACGTGCAATGGATGAGCCTACCACATTCACTACGCCCAAAATGATAGCGCCCTGTTTTTTTGCATTCTCCAACGCAACCAAGGTATCCGCAGTCTCCCCGCTTTGTGAAATGGCCAAAATAACATCTCCGGGATGGATCACTGGATTACGGTAACGGAATTCAGACGCATATTCCACTTCAACGTTGATGCGGCATAATTCTTCTATGACATATTCTGCAATTAATCCGGCATGCCAGCTTGTACCACATGCCACAATCACAATCCGATTGGTGTTGCTGATCTCATTCGCATACTTCTCGATTCCACTAAGAATAATCTGTTTCGCCTGCAGATCCAGACGACCACGCATCGAATCGTAGATGGTATCCGGCTGTTCAAAAATTTCTTTGAGCATAAAATGGTCGTAGCCACCCTTTTCAATAGCCGATAACTCTAGATCCAGCTTTTGGATATACGGGGTGATACGTTCATTCCCCAAATTTTTTAGAATCAGCTCTTCTGGCGTTATAATCGCCAGTTCGTAGTCATTGATATAAACAACCTCTTTGGTATAGGCCAACATTGGAGAAGCATCTGACCCTAGAAAGTGTTCGTTTTTACCTATTCCGATGACCAGCGGGCTCCCCTTTCTGGCTGCAATAATCCGATCTGGGTGACCAGCTTCTAAGACGAGAATCACATATGCACCGACGACTCTTTTTAAAGCAATGCGAATGGCCTCTTCCAGAGGACACTCATTCTGTAATTGGATTTCTTCGATAAAGTTAACGAGTACTTCTGTATCCGTATCACTTTTAAAATGATAACCTTTATTAATTAATTCTGATTTTAAAGATGCATAATTTTCAATGATACCGTTATGAATCATTGCGATGCGTCCACTGTTTGAGTAATGTGGATGCGCATTTCGGTCCGAAGGCTCACCATGAGTGGCCCATCGGGTATGCCCCATTCCTGTTGTTGACTGAAGGTCCTGACCGTAAACGAATTCTTCCAAATTTACGACTTTTCCCGTCTTTTTGTAAACATCAACATGTTCACCTTTGTGTAGTGCGACTCCTGCACTGTCATAACCGCGGTATTCTAATTTTTTCAATCCGTCAATGACGATACCATACGCCTGACGGTAACCTGTGTATCCTACAATTCCACACATGCTTGTCTCAATTTTAAGTATATATATATTTTGTTAATGCGGTCGCAATGTAATAAAAAATATCTATGCAATCGATTGATTAACCTAAATTTAATACAAAAAAAAGGAGGCCAATAACTTAGCCTCCTTTCTTTTGTAAAATTGATATATGTTTAATGTTCTGCGACATCAACATGGTCGTAATCTTCTACCATGAGCGCCTCATAATCAGTCTTTTCCTTTTTTCCGAAACGACGTTGCAAGCTATCGAAGATTGAATATACAACTGGGACGACAACTAGCGTCAAGAACAAAGAGGACAACAGACCACCAATAATTACGATTGCCAAACCTCTATTCATATCGGCACCATCACCTGTGGCAATAGCTATTGGAATCATACCGAATACCATCGCGATTGTCGTCATCAAAATCGGACGAAGACGGGCATGGTTCGCTGCAACTAATGCATCGTGGGTAGTATCTCCTGCTTCTTTACGATGGTTAGCAAAGTCCACCAGCATAATCGCATTCTTGGCTACCAGTCCGATCAGCATAATGATACCCAAAATCGTGAATATATTCAACGTTTGATTTCCCAAAGCCAAGAACAATAATGCCCCGATAAATGACAATGGAATAGAGAACAAGACAACAAATGGAGTGATAAAACTATCATACAAAGCAACCATTACCAAATATACCAGGATAATAGATGCCAATAAGGCAATTCCTAAAGTTCCAAAACCTTCGGTTTGGTTCTCCATGTTACCACCCCAAATAAATACGATTCCTGGTTTGCGCGGTAGTTTTTCAAACTGCGCCTGCCATTCCTGAGCTACTGTACCCATCGGTCTACCGATGGCCTGTCCCTGAATGGACACCGCTGGCGATTTGTCCCGGCGTTCCAACAAAGTGGGGCCAGAACCATAAGTGACGTTGGCAAATTGCTCCAATGAAATCGAAGCACCCTTATTGTTAATAAACTTTAAATCACGCACATTGTCGATATTTGCACGACCACTTTCGGTGTAACGGATATTAATATCATACTCGTTATCCCCTGCCCTATATTTATTATCGGTATTTCCCGAAAATGCAGTTTGCATAGTCATACCAACGGTCGATACATTCAAGCCCAGGGATGTCATTTTATTACGGTCAATTTTCACATTGATCTCTGGGTTACCCGCTTCAGAGGTCAGTTTTACTCCCGCAGCTCCCGGAATTTTGCGCAATTGGTCCGCAGCTTTCTCCGCAAATTCTTGCGCGTCTTCGACCGAGGCACCAATGATGGTCAGCTTCAATGGCGCCTGCTCAGCTCCCATAATACCAACGTTCACAGTTTTAACCTTGGCACCAATCAGTTTATTTTCCAATTCACGTTTTAAGGTTGCGGAATACACCTGAGAATTTCCTTCAAAATTCTCCTTGTCCAGAATAACATGTATTTCGGATTTATAACGAGATCCTGTAGTGGAAGCCATACCATCCGAAGATTGTCCGACCGTAGTGATTATTTCTTTAACGTCTGGCTTGGATTTAAGATAAGCCTCCGCTTTCTGTGTCAATAAGTTAGTTTTTTCTAAGGAAGCGTCTTTATCGAGTTCCAATTGGATAAAAAATTCCTTACGGTCGATACCCGGAAAAAAATCCGAACCGATATAGCCCTTCACTACCAATGAAAATGAAGCAATCAAAAGTCCTATCGCAAGACCTAGCGTAGCCAGTTTAGTCAATCGTGTTTTTAAAGACCACACCAACAATCCCGATACCCAATGCGTAAACGCGGTCAAACCACTCTCGAATCCATGTATTATGCGTCCAAAGAAAGATGTTTTGCTCAAGTGTTCAAGTTTTCCGAAACGTGAGTACAACCAAGGAACTACCGTGAATGAAACAAGTAAAGATAACATGGTAGAGATAATCACGGTCACACAGAATTGTGCCAGGATATTTGCAACCAGTCCTGTAGACATCGCAATTGGCAAGAACACCACCACGATAACCAAAGTAATCGCCGTAACGGTAAATCCAATTTCGGAAGCACCATCAAATGCCGCACGCACCTTATTTTTACCCATCTCCATATGGCGGTGAATATTCTCGATAACAACGATCGCATCATCCACCAGGATACCCACCACAAGGGATAAACCTAACAGTGACATCAAGTTTAACGTATAGCCCATCAAAAGTAAGCCAATGAAGGTTGCAATCAACGACAGCGGAATCGCCACCATTGTAATTGCAGCATTTCGCAAACTCTGTAAGAAAAACAACATAATAAAACCTACTAATGCAATTGCGATCATCAAATCATGGATTACGTTGTCAGCCGCATTCAAGGTAAAATCTGAAGAGTCATTGGCCACCAAAATTTTAATATTTTGCGCAGCATAATCCTTCTCAACCCCGCTAATTACCTTTCCATTTTTATCATGTACCGCGATGGTTTTCTTTACCGCTTCGGATACAGCTACTGCATTGGCATCCGATTGTTTAAAGACCTGCAACAAAATAGTATTCTGGCGATCCAAACGAGCTACTTTTTCAATTTCTTTGATACCATCCTGAACGTCTGCAATATCACGTAAATAGATCTGAATACCTGCCGGAGTTGTAATCGGCAAGTTACGTAGCTCCTCAATTGAGGTAACCTTTCCCGCTAACCGGATTGTGGTTCTATTATCACGCGTGCTTACGTTACCTGTAGGAAAATCCAAATTAGATGCTGCTACAGTTTGTTGCACCTGTGAGATTGTCAATCCATAACCTTCGATTTTCTTAGGATCCACAGAAATTTGGATCTCACGTTCTTCACCACCAATCATGTCTACTTTTGCAACCCCATTAATACGTGCAAACACAGGCTGGATTTTATTGTCCAGGAGGTCGTATAACTCTTTCTCGGACAAGTTTGAGGTAACGGCCAAACTCATGATCGCGACATCATCCAACGAGAACTTGGACAGGGAGGGTGTCTCCACATCATCAGGCAAGTCGTTTATGACGGCATTTATCTTCCGCTGGGCATCAGTAAGCAGAAAGTTGACGTCAGCGCCATTGTTAAGGGTAATCATAACGATCGACACCCCTTCAAGCGAGGTCGATTCTACTTTTTTGATACTTTCCAAGGATGAAATAGCATCCTCAATTTTCTTGGTGACAGAGCTCTCCACCTCCGCGGGGGATGCCCCAGGATAAACCGTCTGCACTGTGATGACGTTGATCTCAAATTTAGGGACTAACTCGTACCCTAATTGAGTATAGGAAAACAACCCGCCTAATGTGAGTATTATAAATAATACGATAATTATACTGGGACGTTTTATCGATATTTCGGTAATTTTCATTAGAATTATTTGTTTTTAATGGTAATGAAACCACGACTTCATTTGCTACTGGTTTTCAGTAAACATTATTTAATAATTTCAACAGGGCTCTGATCAAACAAATTGATTTGGCCAGAAACAATTACTTGATCACCATTTTGCAGGCCGCCCAAAATTTCAATATAATCGCCGAAGTTCCTTCCGGATTTCACATTGGTTTCGATTGCTTTACCATTTTTAAGCACGAATATTTTATTGTCGCTCACACTACCGACAAATGCATTACGGGGCACGATCAAGGTATTGCTGGCAACGCCCTCGCCAAAAATCGCTGTGCCATACATACCGGCACGCAATTGATTGGATGAGTTATTGACTTCAATTTCCACTGGGAAATTTAAGCTTCCGTCCGATTTGGGCGCGATAAATGTCACTTTACCAGTGAATCTTTGGTCAGCATAAACACTTGCCGACACATCCACAGATTGACCGATTTTTAACGTTGCCACATTTTTCTCATCCACATTCACACGTAATTTTAACGTGCCTACATTCACGATATCGAATGCTGCAGCTCCAATATTTAAATAAGTTCCGGGTTCTATTTTACGTGCATTGACCACTCCTGAAACAGATGTTTTGATGGTTACATCGCCTGCGTTCAATTTTGAAGCCTTTAAATTATTTTTGGCATTTTCATATTGTAATTTCACCTGATCCAATTGCTGTTTGGTAACGCCTCCCGTAGAATAAGCGCTTTCAAAACGATGCAGGTCAGCCTGGGCATTGGTAAAGGCTGCCTGAGCATTCGCTACATTGACATTCAGCTTATCTCCTTCAATGATCGCCAATGTTTGCCCGGCACTCACACGTGATCCTTCATCGACCAATACCTTAACTACTCTACCGGCAGTTTCTGCAGAGACCGTTACTTCTTGCTTCGGTGCAAAGGTTCCATTCGCAGTATAACGCAAATCCATCGAAGCGACCTTTGCGGTATCAATACGAACGGCAATAGACGCATTGGTTTTGGCGACTTCAGCAGTCTCAGCTTCGTTCTTCTTTTTATTTTTATTTAACACAAAAAATATTCCTGCAAGACCAGCAGCAATAATAAGTAGGGTAATAATTCCGCGTTTCATATCGTATTAGTCAATTATTCGTTAATTAGTGATTTGAGATTGCCGTTTGCTTTAATCAGTTGAACTTCAGCCACCTTATAATCAAGCAAAGACGTATTTAAATTATTTTGTGCATCAGCATAAGCTTTCTCTGCGTCCAGTAGATCTGTCAACGTCGCCAAACCGTTCTTGTAGTTATTGTTTGTATCCTCCAGGACGGACTTAGCCAAATCCACATTTTTGCGATTCGACTCAATCGTCAAAAGTGTATTCTTGATTTGCACTTTGGAATTTTCCGCAGCCATACTCAGCGCTAATTTTGTATCAGCGATATCGACCTGAAGCTTATCAATATCGATCTGAGCTTGACGAACCTTGGATTTTGTCAAGAAACCATTAAAAATAGGAACGGATAAATTCAAGCCGATTCCCGAGAAACTAGACCAGTTTACACCTTCAGCCTTTGAAAATATAGGAAATACTGGCCCCAGACCTTGACGTCCATAATTAGCAGTCAGTGACAATGTTGGATAATATTTTGAAATCTCGGCTTTTTTATTGAGCTCCAATAAGTCATTTTGCTTCGTAAGCACCTGAATCTCTGTTCTATTGGAAACATCAATTGGATTATAAACGGCATTTAACGCAACCGTTTCAAAGGTTGAGCTTGGCATGACGATCTGTTCATCCATGGACATACCAATAACAAATTTAAGTGCATTTTCTTTAAGTTCAACTGCATTAATCAACTGCTGTCTAGATGCTTTTAGATTTGTAACCGCTACATTTGTACGATCCAGATCAATTTTCTTGGCTAATCCATTATTATATAGACCTTCGATCACGTCTCTTGTTTTGGTCGTGCTTTCTAAGTTATTATCAACTGTTTTTAATTGTAATTTGGATTGATAAACATCATAATAGCTATTGGCTACTTTTTCAATTAACTGTTCATCCGTCAACGTTTTATTAATCAGGTAAAATTCGCGTGTAGTTTTCGCGGCCTTTAATCCGGTAAATACTGTTTGATTAAACAATTGTTGATTCAAACTTATCGAATTTGTTGATTGCCATTTTTGTCCGAAAGCGGCCATTACTGTTGTTCCAGGCTGACCGACAAGCTCACCGGGCAATGCAACTTTTTGAATCATGGGATTATACGTTATTCCCCCTGTAAAATTGATCTGTGGTAATGCGCCCGATTTAACCTCAGCGATCTTATGCTCCGCATTCTGCACATCGAGTGTTGCTTTTTTTGCATCAGCTTTATTCTGCAGAGCAAATTTGATCGCATCACTTAGGCTTAATTGCTGCTGTGCATGACTTTGGAAAACCATCGTACCTAATAAAAGGCTGGCTAGTATTCTGATTGTTTTCATTCCTAATTTATTTGTCCTAATTTTATATCTACTTTTTATTTATACCATTAAAAAACAGCTTCGTAGCCAACTTCTGTTTCTGTAATACTTCATCAAAACGATCCTGATTTGGTATCCCAGAAATGATATCTGAAATATTACACATCAAGGATAGACTCTTCATCAGTTCCACATAGATTTCCGCTGTTTCATACAAATGTTCTTCGTTGAGTTCCCCCTTCTCCGCGCCTACCTTAAATATTTCATAGAGCGCCTTTACATCACGATTATGGAGACACTGAAAGAAATCCTGCATCGAAAGCCCTTTAATCCACTCTAGGTTCTCGTTCATGTGCAACATATAATACTTACGTACAAATGCATCTCTTAATTCCAGGATCTTCATAATCAGTTCGTAGGTTGTACCTTTATGTATGGCGACCAACTTCTCCTCCTCCTCCCGGTACGCATCGGTCAAACGTATAATGACGTCACGTATAAGCGCATTCTTTTCCGAGTAATAATAATATAAATTCGCCTTGGTGATTTTTATATCCTCCGCAATTTCATTCATTGTTGTCTTACTAAATCCATAATGCATAAAGCGTCTTATGGCAGCATCAATGATCTGGTCTTTTCTATCTTCCATTCTTCAAAAAACTCCTTTCTACTTTCTGACTTTTATCAGAAATTGTTCAAAAATATAAAAAGTAACATCTCGCACAAAATATATTTTAAAATCGATAATAATTTGATACTTAGTTGACAACAAAAAAGGCAAACTTTAGAAGTTTGCCTTGCCCATAATAACTCAGATTTGATTAAAACGCTACAGTATTCTGAAAATGTTTGAGGAATTTTCTTTTATCCAGTTTATACAGACGAGCCGCCCGATAAGCAACTCCGGTCTGAACTTCATCCAGTTCCTTTAGAAAACCGTAATTCTGCATTTTCTTTCTAAAATTGCGTTTATCCAATGTTTTATTTAATATTCCCTCATACACCAATTGCAACTGGGTGAGGGTGAATTTTTCAGGTAACAATTCAAAAGCGATCGGTTTATAGGCCAGACGACGCTGCAATCTTTCCAGACATAGGTCCAAAATCTGCTTATGGTCAAATGCCAGTTCGGGAACATTTCTCACCGGAAACCATTTTGCCTGTTTCATGTAATTTGTAACAGGCTTTGTTTTTAATTTTGTATTGTCAAGTTGGACAAGGGCATAATAAGCTACGGTCAGAATACGTCCTTTTGGATGCCGTTTGAGGCCCGCAAAAGAATGTAACTGATCCATAAATACATCTTTCAAACCTGTATTTTCATACAAAATTCTTTTTACGGCATCTTCCATCTCTTCGTCATTATCCACGAAAAAGCCTGGCAATGCCCACCAATCCTTAAAAGGATATTCATTTCTTTCAGCCAAAAGAACTTTTAATTCTCCTTCATGAAAGCCTAATATGACACAGTCTACGGTAAAATTACTATACAAAACTTCTAAATTTATTTATGTGCATTATACTGAGCTAAATTTATCGGCTACTAATCATCGGGTTATCTGTAACAATTATACGCTTCCTAAACGTGATGCGCAAAAAAATAATGAAAAATTTATTCAAAGTGTAGAATATACACTATAAAAATCTTATATTCGTAAAACCTAAAATATAGAGTGTGATAAAAGAAATTAAAAAAATAGGCGTATTAACATCTGGCGGTGACGCACCCGGTATGAATGCTTGCATTCGTGCTGTTGTCCGTACAGCGCTACATAAGGGCCTCCAGGTAACTGGGATTTATCAGGGTTATCAAGGTCTGATTGACGGAAATTTTAAAGAAATGGATACCCGCTCAGTGAGCAACATCATACAGCGTGGTGGTACGATATTAAAAACAGCACGTTGTCTTGAGTTTAAAACAACTGAAGGACGAAAAGTCGCTTACGATAATTTGAAGGCAGCAGAAATTGATGCTTTGGTGGTGATCGGTGGTGACGGAACTTTTACCGGTGCGAATTTCTTCTCCAAAGAATTTGAGATTCCCATTGTAGGTATCCCTGGAACGATTGACAACGACCTTTACGGGTCTGACTATACCATTGGTTATGATACAGCCAATAACACCGTTATCGAGGCCATTGATAAAATCAGAGATACGGCTGCCTCCCATGAGCGCCTTTTCTTTGTTGAAGTCATGGGCAGAGACTCGGGATGTATCGCATTAAACGCTGGAATTGCCGGTGGTGCAGAGGCCATCCTACTTCCGGAGAAAGAGACAGCTATTGATGACTTAATCCGTCACTTGGAAGATGGTGCGATTAAAAAGAAATCCTCGTCCATTGTTATTGTTGCTGAAGGTGACCAAAATGGTGGTGCATACTATGTCGCAAAAAAAGTAAAGGAAAAATTTGATCATTACGACACGAAAGTTAGTATATTAGGGCATTTACAACGTGGTGGATCTCCGACGAGTTTCGACCGCGTATTAGCCAGTCGATTGGGGTTTGCTGCCGTGAATGAAATTTTAGCGGGCAATACACGCATCACCGTGGGGCTTCGTGGCAATGAAATCAAAACCACACCGATTGAAGAGGCTATCAGCAACAAGGAAATTAAACTTAGTCCTGATCTATTGGAAATGGCTGAGATTTTATAACATAAAGCAAAGCAGACTATGATAGCAGTAGTATACAGTGGATCTCGATTCTCAGACTGGCGGTTGGCTGACAAAGGCCGGATAACCACCGGATTCCGCATGAATGGTATCAACCCTTATCTTCAGGATGAAAGGTCCATACTACAGCATTTAAATAGAAACACCAATCTGATCAATAACGCTGAAAAAATTAAGCGTATTTATTTTTTTGGTGCCGGTTCTTCCTCCAAGGAACGCAAAGATAAAATCAAAAATGTCTTCGAACGCTTCTTTGTCAACGCAAGGGTCAAGGTTGACCACGATGTCATTGCTTCGGCAATTTCAACTTTCGGGGATGAAAAAGGCATTGTGGGCATCATTGGAAGCGGATCGAACGCGGCTTATTATACCGGCAAGAAAATCATAGAGAACAACTACGGCTTGGGCTATATCCTCGCGGACGAAGGGGCGACAAACTGGAATAGCCAGCAGTTGCTGAAACACTATATGACAGACACCCTCCCGCTCGATCTGAAAGAAAAATTGGAGAAAGAGTTTACCCTGGATAAGAAAAGTATTTTGGAGAAGGTGTATATCGCACCGCAACCTACTAACTTCTTAAATTCATTTACGGATTTTGTACTTGAAAACAAGGAGCATCTCTTTATCAATCAGCTGATCAAAAATGGATTACGTATTTTCATTAAAACCTATATTAAGCCATTAATGAAGGAGTATCCGGATAGTGATGTGAATTTTACGGGTTCGGTGGCATTCAATTATGAAAACATCCTCCGGGAGGTAGCAACAGATGAATTTAATATCAGTATTGGCACCGTGGTCAAGGAGCCGATACATAATTTAATTAAATATTATATCAATAAAAATTAAGAATATGAAAATTGGAATTAACGGATTTGGCCGTATTGGTCGTTTAGCATTCAGAGCTGCTATCAATCGTCCAGAAATTGAAATTGTTGGTATCAATGACTTAGTTGAGCCGGATTACATGGCTTATATGTTGAAATACGATTCAACTCACGGTAAATTTGACGGTACCGTAGAGGTGAAAGACGGTAACTTGGTCGTGAATGGCAAAACAATCCGTGTGACTGCTGAAAAAGATCCGGCAAACTTGAAATGGAATGAAGTAGGTGCTGAAGTAATCATCGAATCTACAGGTTTCTTCCTGACGCAAGAGTTAGCTCAAAAACACATTGATGCAGGTGCGAAAAAAGTTGTGATGTCAGCTCCGGCAAAAGATGATACACCTACTTTCGTTATGGGTGTAAACCACAAAGAATTAAAAGCTGATCAACATATCGTTTCGAATGCTTCTTGTACAACAAACTGTTTGGCGCCTATCGCTAAGGTATTGAATGACAAATTCGGTATCGTTGAAGGTTTGATGACTACTGTACATGCAGTAACAGCTACGCAAAAAACCGTGGATGGTCCTTCTGTAAAAGACTGGAGAGGTGGCCGTGGAGCTTACCAAAACATTATCCCTTCTTCTACGGGTGCTGCTAAGGCTGTAGGTCTTGTTCTTCCTGAATTGAAAGGTAAACTGACAGGTATGTCGCTACGTGTTCCTACTGCTGACGTTTCAGTTGTTGACTTAACAGTACGCCTAAACAAAGGTGCTTCATACGAAGAGATCAAAACTGCGATGAAAGAAGCTTCTGAAGGTGAATTGAAAGGTATCTTGGGTTACACAGAGGACGAGGTTGTTTCAACTGACTTCTTAGGTGATGCACGTACTTCAATCTTCGATGCTAAAGCTGGTATTTCTTTGAATGATAACTTCGTTAAGGTTGTATCTTGGTATGACAACGAGTGGGGGTATTCAAACAAAATCGTTGATTTAGTATTAGAAGTAGGTAAATTATCTTAAACAGATCCACCTAGACAGTATTGGAGGGCTATTCAGATCGAATAGCCCTTTATTTTTTCCGCTTAGGAATCAACAGGTTGGCGTTTAAACGCAAAAAAAAGCACTTTTGCTTTTTGTATTTCAAATAATCCCTCTATATTTGCAGCATCAATAAGACAAACGTCTAGCATTGAAAAGGTGCCATAGCTCAGTTGGTAGAGCAAAGGACTGAAAATCCTTGTGTCGCTGGTTCGAATCCAGCTGGCACCACCAAAAGAAACAGAACGCGATGTTCTGAAATACTTGAAAAAATAAATTCCATGCGAAAATAGCTCAGTTGGTAGAGCACAACCTTGCCAAGGTTGGGGTCGCGAGTTCGAATCTCGTTTTTCGCTCACCTGCCTAGGTGGTGGAACTGGTAGACACGCAGGACTTAAAATCCTGTTCCCGTTAAGGGAGTGCGGGTTCGATTCCCGCCCTAGGTACTAAAGTTGCAAAAGAGGAATAATCCAGATCTAATTCTGGTATTCCTCTTTTCTTTTTTGTAATAACTTGTTGAGAATAAGCAAGGTACAAAAAGACAAAATTTATCCTCTTGGTTCGACATTTGTCTGAATTCTTCGAATAGTATAATCCTTCAGGAAATATCAAATTTTGAATACTTTGCTTAGTGACATAATCGCTGGAAGCCCACGTAGACGGCATATTCACGGCAAAATCAATAGCTGCTTGTATGCATTCATCGAGGTTCGACACCTTGTTTGACGCTTTCTCCAGTTTAGCTTCCAATTCATACTTCTCCCCTTTATATTTAGCATTAAATTTTTGATACAACTCTTTATCAATTTCCTCTTCAATAAACCTTTCCTCCAATCTGTAAATTTTATCGTTTAAGGTTTTGTATTCCTTTTCCAGCAAATTGTAATCTTCCTCAGATTCTTTTGTTAGTTGATTAAATGTTGCTGTCATTTGCTCTATTAATAAGTCCAATATTTCCGACTGTGGATCAAGACTAAAATGGCTGAGAATGGATTCAAACTGTTTATTTAAGTCTCTGGCGCTTTTATTTACGCAACAATGCTTCGTATTGCATTTATAGTAATAAAGCCCTTTCTTTTTGACCAAATATCCTCGAAGCGGTTGATTGCATTTTTCACATAAAACAAATCGTTTTAAAGGTATGTGTTCGTTTTCTTCATTTACAGTGTATCCATGAGCATTTTGATTTAGTAAGCCGTTTACTTTAAGGAATACTTCAGGTGAAATCATTCTTTCATGTTTGCCTTCGACAATTTGGCCTTCCAAGGAATTGTGAACGATCAGTCCACAGTAAAAAGGATTATGAAATATCTTGGAGAGCATCTGATGGCTTATACGAAGTCCTTTTTCCGCTAATCTTTCGCGTATTGATTCACTGGTTAGTCCGTGATTGGCTTTCCACAGGAACGCCTGTCGGATAAGTTTACCTTTAGCATTCACTATTATCCTTCGCTCTTTTTTCTTCCCAATTATTTCAAAGCCCAATGCTGGTTTTGACGGCCACTCTCCTTTCAAGAGCATTTCCTTGATTCCATCCCGACATTTCTGTTTCCGTAATTGGTTATCAAATTCTCCAAATAAAAACAACATTTTTTGCTGCATTTGGCCGGAGGGATTTGATGTATCGATGGGCTGGGTAACTGATATGATCTCTATACCGAGTTTTCTAAGCTCTGAGCTTAGCCAAATTGAATTGTCATTTCTTGAAAATCGCTCCAGGCTTGCAACCAGGATTGATGATACTTTTTCCTTTGATTTTTTAACAAAGGAAATCATGGCAGAAAATTCCCTTCTTTCATCCGTCATTGCACTTTCATATGTACCCCCGAAGTTTGCCAAAACTGTAAGACCTTGCTGCTCCGCGTAATTATTACAATATTTTAACTGGGTCTCGAGGCTAAGATTCTTTTCCTGGTCCTTACTACTTACCCTGGTATAGATTACGCAATTTTTGCTATTCCTTAAATTCCCTTTTTGCGTCCCCTTAGCAAAAGTTTTAAATATCGATAATTCTTTCATAAACCACTGATTTGGAGTAAATAATTGTATTCTAAGGTAACCATTAATCCTCGGAACTCCTCCTCTTTAGCAGAAGATTATACCGTCTGAAAACAATTTCTGTAAACCGCTTTAAAACCGATATTAACTCGGCAGCCTCTTCCTCAGAAAGATTAGAAAATATGCCACTGGTTTTTACCTCTTGGGTCGTAAGGTCGTGCTTCCTTGACGGTTTAATTTTTCCTTTTCTTCTCACATCGCCGTTTCTCATGTCTTAATCTCCTAAAGGAAAATGGCCCATTAGGGCCATTGTTAATAAAAAAAATTACTGGATCCCAGCTTTTATAAAATTGCTTCTTTATTAAATAGCTTTGTATTATTTATGCCATGTTTTCTTACGGAATCTTTAAAATCCATCCATAAGCGGATATTTAAATCTGCTAACTCTTGCAATTCGTCGGCACTAAGTTTATGCGGGTTGAATACAGTGCCTGCTTTGTCATCACCTACTGGTGCTGTAAAGCCGAAAATATTGGGCGCATAGGCTTCGGCGATCTCTAAACTTTTTCCAATGGCAACACTATTGCCATATAATTTTATCGTTTTACCGTTGCTGAACGACAAAACCCGTTTTTTAATTTCTGCCATAAATGTTTCTTCTGTGTTTTACGTTAGTAGGTTAATAATGCTAATGCTGCACTATCGCTTAAGTATAGGGGAACGCTTTAGGCTCTTTTTTAATGCTTTTTGTCGCTCCAAATATTGATCACAGGTAACCATACATAGTTTTGAAAGACCGACCTTTTGGATGTGCTGCATTGCTTCCAGCAGAGTACCTTTTTTTATCATCGACAACGCTTTTAATCCCGCCGCTTTAGCAGATTCATTTACTGTTCCTTCTTTTGACAAGAGCGCATTTAAAATATCATGAGTGGGCGCCAATACAGTTAGCCGGTTAAGTTCTTTCTCAATATAGTTTCCATTATTGAGTTTAAGAACAAGCGTTCCTTGCTCTTGTTGGTGTCCTACGACTCTGCCAATACCATCCTCAGCCCATCTTTTAGACAGGAAAACGGGCTTTCCATAAAAAGTACTGAGTCCCTCTCCCAATGAAGAAGCAATAGTGCGGAGCCTGTTTTTATAAAACTGTGTCTGCTCCTGATAGGTACGAAACCTGCCAGCTACCAGTAAACGCTCTGCCGCTATATTATCAGTAAATGGCAAATAATCCTCTATACTGATTTTTCCCGTATGCTTTACCGAAACAGGGTTGCGGCTTTTCTGATAGAGCTGCGTTTTTAGATATTTCGGGTTGCTCAGGTTCAATTCCAGGATGAGTGATTTTTGCCTAAACTCAATAGCTTGTCTGGCAGCAGCATTGGCCATATCCAGTGCGGCAGCCGCTTTATCTTCGGCAAGCTTTATCCGGCCTTTTAGTTTCTGTTTGTTAAAGCGGTCCGTTTCTGTTTTCAGTTCTTGCCGGATTCTTTCTGCTCTACGTAGATGGACGATATGGTTATCCCTGCTTTTTTTTTCCTTAAGATCATACTTAGCAGCGATAAGAATATTTTTATTGAGCCGCTGAACGATCTTTTTTTCAAAGGGAATTCTTTTTCCTTTGAAACCCTGATCCATAAATCCGATTTTAGTAAATCGTGCGATAACGGATTTGCAAAGATCGAAGTCAGATTTTGATATCCAGCAGTTATTAGGATTGCTCCATCGCAATTTATTTTTCAGTAACTGTTTATGTCGTGCAGGAAGTTTAAAGTATGCTTCTTTCCCAGTATGGATCTCAAGGAAACCCGATTCTAAGTTCCTTATTAAATAATTCTCTTTTTTGTTTTCTTCACCCATCATTACTCCTCCTGGCCAGGTTGTGCTAATTACAACTATAGGCCCTTTCCTTTTCTGTTCTTTCTCGTTTTCTCTTCTAGAGTTATCTGTCCAGGAATCTTGCTTAAGCACTCCTTATAGAAATCCAGTTTTTCCCGGATATGTCCCAGCCGTTCTTCATAAAATGTCCTTTCCTTGTCACTGATTGGAACTGGTTTCGAGTGCGCATAGAATTTACCTTCTAATCTCCTATTACAAACCTTAAGATCGCGTTCGCATTCTTTGATCCTGTTTCCCAGGTAAAATGGATCTTCGTATTTTTTACCATCAGCTTCTTTTCTCGCCCATTCTGCCTGTTTCCTATAGAAATCTGCCTTATCCATTTCTTCGAAAGCTTTACCAAATTTGCTGTGGATTCTATCCCTGAAATTCCGATCAGCTTTTTCACTATGGTGGCCAACCAGAATCGGTTGTCCTAAAGGGATCTGGCCAGCCATTGATTTTGCCTGACCATAGAGTTGCTCTGATCGCTCATCTGATTTAGCAGCCCTCGCCAATGCCTGCTCCGCTCTTTCTTCTGATTTTTCTTTTTCGCGTTGTATCTGTTGCTCAAAACTCAGTTTTTCGCCGATAGTCTCCTTATAAATAAAGCCCATGTTATCGAGCTGACGTCTTAAATATCCGGCATTTTCACTCTTTGCCTTCGATATCCAACAGTTTTGAGTTTTACTCCACAAGCAATATCTTCTAATCGTATCTTTCTGTTCCGCGGTAAGCAATTCGAAAAACTGCTTTTCGGAGAAGATATTGACTTTGCCGGTCTCCAGGTTTATTAAGTAATGAGGTGGCTTCTCCATATATTTTCCGTTTTATATTTAATTCCTATCCTGGCAACTTGATGGGATAATTGGCAACCAACATTTCTACCTTCTTTTTTGGGTTGCCCCCTTTTATATTTACAGTAACCAGCATTTCCTTTTTCAGTACCTGCCATTTATACTTCTTAATAAACCGATCCAAAATTTCAGAAGGGTAAGAAGATAGTAGGAACTTACCATCAATGCGGGCGAGCATTTTCAGTAAAGATTCGTAATCCTGTTCCGTGTAACCTTTATAGTGTCCCATATTGGAACCGATATAAGGTGGGTCACAGTAAAAGAATGCATCCTTATGGTCCCGGCTCTGAATTATATATAGGGCGTCCGCACATTCGATCTGGGCATTGCGCAACCGTTGCAAATAGCGCTCATCGAAGCTTTGGCGTTTTACGTCGATTCTTTTCGAAGTTGAATTCTGCGTTTTATCATAGCCGAAAGGGCCATCCAATTTACCTGCAAAACCCAGCGCTGATAAGGTCCATACGGCCCAGGCACGTTTGACCTCATCAAAAAGATCCGGGTTATTATAAATTACGATTGCCGAATGATGGGCATCTCTGCTGTGCAGGGTCTGCTCTATCAAGGCAGCCAGTTCATCGAATCTCTTACTGGCCACCCTGTAAAAATTCATCAGCTCCTTATTGGTATCGTTGATAACCTCTATTTCTGAAGGAGGTTTCATAAAATAAACCGCGCCGCCACCCAAGAAGGGCTCACAGTAAAGGATATGCTCGGGTATGAGCGAAATGATCCATGGGGCGAGTGTCTGTTTACCACCATAGTAGGTTAAGGGTGGTCTTAGTCGTGTGTTTTTTTCCATGCTCACTAATGCGTTCTCACTGATTTAAAAATTATATTAAAATCCCGGTCCTTTTTTGCCTTTGCCCGGTTTTTTATTCTGATTCAATTTTGTCCACAACTGCCAATTCACAATTTTGCCCTTATCATTACGGACTTCAAGAGTTTTATCTTCTGGCTTGACATAAATACTGCCAGGAACTATCCGGCTGTTAATCATCAGGGATGTTTCATATTGCTTTCCTTTTCCAAGCCCTGCAAGCATCTCAGATAACTCGATAATATCCGGCTGCTTGACAAAAGGCATCTGCTTTATTGTTTCCGAAACATCGAAATCAGGATATACTTTCAAATAACCTTTCTCTTCCTTAACCCAGCAAAGCTCTCCTGATTCTTCATTACCGTGGTACTTTAACAGCGATCCTCCCTTCAATAACAGGACTGCCTGTTCAATGTCTATATCGTTACCATTATTATGAATGGGAACAACAATCATTTTCTCGTAGGGTGATCGGTCCGGTAAGGGGAGGATGTCCTCTAATACCGTATTGGCAAAATACTTCAATGAAAGCTTGTCGGCAATTTCCTTAGCTGTTGCATCGCCGCTGGTACGGAGTTGATCCAATTGCAGAAAAAAAGGTCTCAGAGCATCATTATTGTATAATAGAAAGAGTGCCCATTTAATTTCTTTCATCTGCCTTTCCAAATTAAGGGTATCGATTCCGGCATAATGTCCATGCTCAATTGGCACGATAAGCATTTTTGCAAGGTAATCATGGGAAATATAGTCACCATTGAATTCCCTTTGTATAGAAAATCGGTAATACACAGATTGATCTTGGCTTGTATCCATTACATTGAGGTTTATTTCCTCGGAATGGACGTTAATATTTTCCCTTGAAATGATTTCTTTAAACGGCAGCCCAAGGTTGCTCAGGCAATCCACCATGGTATCAAAATCTTTTGCTCTTATCATTTTAAACCATTTAAAGTTTTCTTCCTTTGCTTTTCCCAACCGTTTTCTTTTGAACCGCTTTCTTTTGAATACCATCGGCTGGAAAATCCTTACCTAATTCATGGTTTCTGCGGTTGAGTTCCATGCCTGCCAAAACCCTGGCATCTAGCTCACCGCTTAGGATACGGATGAGCAGATGCGTATGGGTAATGCTGAAAAGATAGAGCGGGTTCATCTCGTCTGATATAGCGCCGGTCTCGGATGCTTTTCTGTAAATATCAACTTGTTCGGGTGTCATAACTTCGCTGTTTATCTATCTTTATCTTGACAAGCCTTTATTCTGTTTCGGTTTCCAGGCCACTTTCTGTGGCCCCTGGTTTACCCAGGGCTTTTTTTTTACATCGGCTGTTTGCTTTGCATCCTGGTTTTCTTTTTTTACCGGAGCGGTATCAATACTGATGCCATTAGCGTCCATAAAGTTGATTTTACCGCGACGGGCATTGAGTCCCAGGAAACCATCTTCTTTGACACCATTACGCTCCATAAAGATTTCGACCCTATGCGCATGCTGTAGATCCTTTGCCAGAGATTCAACAGAATCATATCCCTTTTTTGTTTCAAAATGGATTTCGGGATGCTCCAATTGATTTATCAGATCAAAAGGCCGCTTGGCATAATAGTTATCATGGTAAGTGTTGAGCTGCAGGTTACCATGGTCGTCAGTTTTCCCTTCCGGATCCAGCGATATATAGGCATTGAACCTGAATTGCTGTATCTGTTGCTGACCTTCAACTTGACGGTAGCTGATTATATTTTGCTTATAAAGTGCTACGTTCTGACCGTATTCCATCATCCTTGCTGCTTCCAGAACTTTAATTTTCCAGGAAGGCTTAATCGAGATTTGAGCTATGACCTCCTCTCCTTTCATCAGTGTCGCCTGGCATCGGTTAAAGAAATATCGATCTTCGTTTGGATGCTTCTCAAAGGCAAGTTGGCAAAGAATGCTTTTGTCTTCCTCCAAACGTTGTGCATAATGTAGGACAAAATCCATTTTGCCTTCTTTCATTTGCCGCTCTAAATCCGGGAAAATAGAGGGATCAAAGCCCCGGATTTCCAGACTTGTTTTTAAGTCTTCAAAATTTTCTACTTGCATAATATTGTCTCTTCAAGTTTTTAATTACATGGATGGTCCATGGTTACGTTGTTGCTCATTCTGATTCCGTGCGCCAAGATCGGCCCCGTACCGTTTTTGATTTAAGCTGTTTGCTTGCTCCTCGGTAGTACTTTGCGAGGAAGGTGGTTTTAAGCTACCTTTCTGGAGGTTTTGCGGAATGCTGATTTTCGTATTGATGATACGCTGATCACTTGCCAACTTTACTCTTTCCACTTCTTTGTTATAGAAAAGCAGGTTGTCCACACCTTTTGAAACCAGGTAGAATATCCGGCTCAGCAGTCCCGGATAGAGGGAACGAACCAATGATCCGCGTTGAAATTTCATTACCGTCATCAGCGCCTGTTCATCCTGGGTCAAGCCCGCTCCGCTATATAATCTTATCATCTGGTTATACTGCCGCAACTTCATATTGCGAAAACGACGGCTCTGCAGATCTTTTTGGCTGAGCTGCTTTGAAAAATATTCCTCCAGCCGGCTCCATTGTCCGAAATCATTAAACAGTGTTTTTGAGTTTCCTTGTTTTTCCAGTGTATATTCCATAAAACAGGTATTGATATCAATATGAAAATGCCTTCGCTTTTAATAGCTGCTTTTGAGATAACTTACATTCTAGATTCCTGTCTCCATTCGATTCCGAAAGCGCCATTACCAAGTTCTTGTTTTCGGCAATAGTAAATTTCGCGAAAGCAACGACGATGGATTGTCCATTTGCATCTTCAGGCTTGCCTTTGAATTGGATATAGATGGGCTCAATTTCAGTATCCTGGATAGCAGTCCTTTTAGCCCTGGACCGGTCCCTTATTGAAAAGCGTGGTTCATAGGCATTATAACCGATATGGGTATCATTGCAGAGGTTATAGCGAAAGAAAAGCACGTCGTCCTTTATATAAATGGATTCCAGTTTTATTTTCAGGCCATTTGCCTTTGCCTTTACACCGGTAACAAAGGGAGCAGCGCCCAGCATTGTTGCGGCGTAACTTTCAATTTCTTTTTCATTAAGAGAAACCCCTTTAAAGCTAGCCTTGGTCCTGTAAGGCAATTTTGAAACATCAATGGTCAGCTGAGATGGAGCTGGATTATAAGTGACGTTAAAGGAATAAATTTTCCCGTCAGAGGTAACTACATGCAGTGTACTTTCCTGCATGGCACTATCTACCGCTTTTACCTTAAGCAGGTTGCTTACTTTGGCAACGCGTTCGGCAGAGATCGACCCATCTCCCCTGTCTCCATCTTCTATCGGTGCCGGAAAAATGAGCAATGTAGTTTTATGGGCGCTTATCTGGAGCGGGTAAGAACCCGCGATATCGACCGCTCTAACTTTTTGCTGACAGAATGCTGTCAGGCTAAAAATGGATAATAGTAGTGCGAAAACAAATTTTAAGTTCTTCATTGTTGTTTTTATTTTTTATTAAACGATATACTAATTCGTGTCGCCACCTACCAGCAATATCTGCAGACCAGCATTTACAGTGGCTTTAATAAGTTTCACCTTTTTAGAAAAAAGGCTTTTGGCTGCCTCGATGCCTGCGCCAGCCGCCTGAGCGCCTATGGAGGGATCAAGGCTCATGAGCTGCATACTTTGAACTGCCCGGTCCGCTCCATCTTTGGCTGCATCCCTGGTAATTGCTCCGGGAATACGGATGCCGGGCATGGCGTCGAGTCCATACACTTTGAGCTCAACTGGAAAATGGCGGTTACCCAACCTGATACCGGTGATAGCAACCATGAGCCTTTCCCCTTCAAGCATACAAGAACCGTATATAGGGGTTCCTTTCGGAATTTGGAAACCGGCGATATAGATTTCTTCCGCCAGTTGCATTTTAAGACTCGAACCGGAAACGACAGTCTGGGTTTCCGCTACGATGGCTGTAATCGACCTGATATCGATACTGTCGCGCGCCGTATTTGCATCCAGACCGAAAAAGGCACCTGTCTGCCTGACTTTTGTTAAGTTAAGTGCTGTGGCTGCAGAATAGGCATTGCCGGAAACCGGAACCGAAAGAATTTCTGTTTCCTTACCTACAGGCAAGATTCTTCCTCTTTTTTCATGGGTATAGTCCTTAAGCCGCTGACGGTAGCGTTCCGGGTGCTGGATGTCGAGCACGCGTTCCAGCATACCGTTGAGCTGGTCCAGTTCTGCGTCCGGCTGCTGGCTATCCCCGGTCGCATTGTTAACCATTTGCTCGATACGTTGCAACCCAGCAGATGACTGGAAATCCTTTTCCGGTTCGTTCCTATAAAAACCCGAACTGCCATAATCGGGTGGGGCTGGCTGGCGCATAAGCCGCTCCAGGTCGTCCAGCCTTTGCTGAAGCCGTTGTTGCTGCATATCCTGGTCCATTAGATTGCTGCCGGAAGCACCGGCGTTGTTCCAATCACCGTTCCAGGAAAACACGCCGCTGGAGGCGACGGTAGTATCAGGCTTTAAGGATTCATTTATTGCCGTATCACCACCGTTGCTCTGATAAAGGCTCAGCTTGTCCTCGTTTTTATTTTTAAGCTGAGCATCGGGCAGATCAGTATTGATACCGGTAAGTTTTTGTTCAGGCTCAGGCTGGCTTCTTCCGCCACCTAATGCCCAAAATCCCAGCGTTGTAAAGGGTAGGGTGATAAGAGGCAGCACCAGGAGCAATTTGCGAAAGCGCAATTGTTTTTGTGTCATATTTTTCATTTTGATTGTTTAAATTTTTATTCCTTATAGAGGCCATGAGTCCTTTCCATATTGACTCTTTATCCGACGATAGCGAAAACAAGTATGTAGATACAGTACAGTAACCAGAGGATCCCGATAACCGACAACACGCAATTACGAATCCTGATAGAAACTAAAGACTGCCATTGGGCGAGCTTTTTTGCTGCTGATACCTGGAGGGTCACAATCCTATGAGCGATTGACTTAGCTACTTTTTCTTTTAATGGATTGGAAGTGGGCCGTCTGGCTTTTCTAAAAAATCCCATAACTACCGGTTTTGAAGTTCTATATCCCTGTTGTCGACGATTCGCCAGCGCTCTACCAGAAAACCATGCGAATTATTATCGGAGCGGCTTACATTACGCAGCGTTCCTTCGGTGATGAGCGTCCGGGAAAGGATCGCAGTTGGCCGTATTATTTTTTGTTTGCCGAAATACCTGAACCGGAAAGGGTATTGCTCAAAATCTATCTGAATACTGTCCGCTTCTACATTCTGGCTCACATTTCCGCTGATGATGGAATTATAATAACCGTTCTCTTTCAGACCCCGATATTGGCTTGCAGCAGAACCATCGGCTAGATATAGCGCTTTGGACATATTGCTTTCAATAACTTTATCATCCGGATCAAGGGTAAAGAAGTAATGGTGAAACATCTTGATGTGATCTTTGGCTTCCACGGCAACATTATCTTTCCTTTCCCCTGCAATAGCCTCCAGGGCTTTACCATTGGACAGGACATATACTCTTTCTTCTGCTTTGCGGACCATGCGGTAGCTTTCATAGACCGTGAAAGCACAGAGTATCGTACTGGCAACGACCACGACGTAAGTAAATAGTTTTACGTGCCGGAATGCTGATTCTATATTGCTGAACTGTTTGAACATTTTTTACTGAATTTTAAACTCGAGGTCACATTTTTTAGGCAATAAGAGTCCCTAACAGGTTTTTGCCTGTTTGAAAAACATTCTGAATTGCCTAGTTTTTAAATAAGTGCTTTGGCGGCTACGGTCGCGGCTGTTTTTGCATAGTTATTTACTTTGTGCAGCAAGGTGTCTCTACTCCCTGCCTGGACAATATAGCCCGCGACATTCGGCACTGTGGTATATCCGACAATAGCGATGACCATAAAGATGAGATACGCCGTTGTACTCATAAAAGACTGGTCCATGTTGATCATATTCTCCAGAATTTTAGAGCAGATGGCACCGAATATATTGGCTACCGGCAACCACATAAAAACATGGATAAACCGTGCAAACCAGCTGGACAAGCTATTCTGAAATCCGTCGAAGACCGATAGCCCAAAGACGATGGGGCCTATAATCGCCAGCACAATAAGGTAAAAAGTTCTGATAGTATTTATACACAGGCTTGCGGCTGCGTAAAGTATATTTAGGATCTCACTGATCATGGTGCCGATCATATGCTTGATAGAAAATTTGCTAAAGACGGATTTCAAGCCTGAGAAAAAACCGTCTTCGGATGCCCCATTCGGTTGCTCATACTTTTCTAAATCCTCTGGACCTGAATCCGTAATTACACCTTCGTCAGCCTTCGTCGCTTCTTGCTGCTGATAGAGAATATGTTTCGCTATGGCTTTGTGAGAATCCTTTGCCATTTGCCGGGTGCCAACTTCAAGAGGCCGAAGTACTCCCATCATCAGCGAAATAATAAACGGATACAACATAATGGCCATGCCTATGGCAAATGGTCGGAGTAGCGGAAAAAAATCAATAGCTTCTGCAGCAGCTATATGCTTCCATACCCTTAATCCAATATACCAGAGTGCGGCAAAACCAGCAATTGCACGAGCCACGTCGATGAGGTCTTTGCATAAGGGCATCATCTCATCGAATAGCTTTTCAAGTATAGTGTTGAAGCTGTAAATTCCATCTCCCAGCACCTGGGCTTGCACCCAATTCGGCAAAAGCAGTGTGCATACAAAAGTTATAATCAAAATTTTATTTTTCATGGTAGTAAGGTTATGGCCTAAGCCCCGTCATTTTTTCAAGTTTCTTTAGTTCTTCAATTTTGTTCCTGCGGGCTGATCCCAGTTGGTCGGTTTTAGAGGTAAAGCGTCTTAACTGGACGACTTTTGCTTGCATATCATCAAATATGCTATCGATAGCGCGTAACCGTTCATCATCGGACATGCGCATGTTGTTAGCTGTAATGACCATAACCAGTTCATCGAGGTTACCAAGGCTTTGGTCAAGCAGACCATCAAGAACCCTGCTTAGGTAATCAAGTTCCTTCGCATTAAAATAACTGCCGGATTGATAACGTTTCAGCGCGGCTTTGCTTTGGGAAAGGATTTCTGCCTGATACCGGATAATGTCGGCAACCTTTCGGTACCTGGCGATTTCGGGATTTACAAGCCAAAGGCCATTCAGGAATGTTCTGTGCAGGCTGAAGTTACCCTCAGAAATATCTCGAATCGTTCCATAACCTTTGCTCACCAGGTCGTAACCCTTTTTCATGTCTTTTAGGATCTGTTTAAACTGCGCCAACTTTTCAACATTGAGGATCAACTGAGTCACCTCCGCCGATTGGGCGGAAACAAGGTGTAGCTGCAGACTGCAGCAGATTGTTATCAATAAGAATTTGATATGCTTTCTCATAGTATATTATTGTAGCGCGGATTATAGTCCATACATTTTTTTTAAAATTTTCGACTCCTCAATTTTTTGTTCCCGTTGAAGGATCGTTTGTTTGAGGCTATTGCTGAATTTCCGCTGCTGACTGTATTTATGTTGAATACTGTTATAAACAGCTTCTATCCTTTTGATCCGCTCAGCTTCTTCGAGTTCCAGGCTTCCATCGGTAAGCAGCGTTTTAAGGTCCTGGAGGTCGCCATCTGCATCTACCGCAATATTGGCGTACCAGTTTTCATATTTTTTCTTTTCCCCGGTGGCTATGAATTCTTTTCCAGAAATTATCTTTTCCATTTGTCGCCGGTCCTGATCCATCTGGTTTCGAATCTTTATGATTTCTTCCGCTTTGCTTTTCTGTTTCAGCTCAGGGCTTACGATCTTGAGCCTGTTAAAAAAATCGGCATGCAGATTCCATTCCCCCCTGGTTATGGTTCCGATCAGGTTTGTTCCGTCCTTTACGATCCCGTATCCTTTTGACAGGAAAGACTTATAAGCTTCCAGTGCAGCGATCTGTTCGATAAGGTATCTCTTTTGGGTTTTCTTCTGGTTGAACCACTCCCCAAGAGTTTGGGCCTTTAGAGACGGGCTGCAATAAAGCAGCGGGATGATTATAATGCACAATAATTTTTTCATGTCGTAACTGTTTTATTATTTATCATTGCTATCCTTACGGCCTCCGTTTCCCCTTCTTCAAAAAATCCCAGGATTTTGGTTTGGGAAACATGCCTTCCAGCGTCTGCGCCCCCGGCATCTCCCTATTGCTACGCAAACGGAACTCATGGGTAAGCTTGTCTTTGAGATTTATTACCTCCATTTTATGAACCTTGAATCCTTCCTGTTTATCGAAGTCCATATGAAAGCGGCAGAGGATATTCCTGCTGTAGGGTGCCCAGGTTTCCAGCTCAAAACCTTGCGAACTCGACAATTCCCTTTTTATAGTTGCTGCGAGGTATCGGTTAAGGCAATCGTTTAGCTTTCCTGTAAATTTTGGTTGGCCGCTTTTGGGCATGGTAATAGTAAAGCTGTTCCTATATCCATACTGCCTTAATAGATTAGCCATATCCCTCACTGCTTTTTCCAGGTCTATCGGTTTTTGTTCCATTCTGTCAAGGGTTAAGTCCATATATCTTTCTGATCTGTTCGGCTTCCTGGCTGCTCTTTGCCCTTGCCAGGCTGAGCCGGAAGTTATGATCGCTAAAACTGCGCAGTACAGCAACGTTCTTATCGAGTTTTGCTGCGATAGCGGAAATAAATTCCAGCCGCTGCCCATCGGTCATCTGGGTACGGAAGGCATTGACCACCATTGCAAGCTGTTCAATGTTCTTTAAGCTCTCATCCAAAAGGCCATTGTAAACGCGGTACATGTATTCTATTTCCTGAGCGGTAAAACGGCGGTCCGACTTCAGTAGGTTCCATGCACGTTTATATTCTTCGACGAGATCTAACTGCCGCTTAATGATCTGTTTTACTCGGTTCCAGGTAGCGATAGAGTTTTTGATTTTCCATAGTTCCTGGAAATAGCTGTCATATTGGGCGCGCTGCTTCTCGGTCCATTCAGAAATCTCTTTCAGTTTCAGCTTGGACATGACATTTTCCAGTTCCTTTTGAGCGTTCTGGAGCCAGATTACCTTATTCTGCTGGCGCTGGATCTGGAGGTCAACGGCCTTGATCACTTTTTTTATCCCTGCTTTAATGACTTCGATAATGGCAAGCGGCAGTACAGCCTCTGCTTTCTTAACCGGCCCTATAGTAATGCTTACCATGAGCACTACAGTGAGTGCAATTTTTAAAGATTTTGTTCTCATGCCCTTAATAGTTTATGCTGTGCGTAATACTCGGCAGCAAGGACCCGGAGCGCTTTTTCAATGCTGCCATATTGCTCGATATAACTTTGCAGTTTCAACTTTTCTGTCTGTTCGGTGGTATAAGCAAAATACTCCTGCGGGCTGGGCTCGTAGCGATATACCTTCATCAACTGATTGCCCAGTTCGATATAAACTTCCCGGTAATTGCAATTTTTCTCATTTGCCCTGTTAATCGACAGTACCAGGTCCCTGCCTTTATCTGTCATGCCCAGCACTTGCTGTATCGCCTCGAATTTGTTCTGGAATTTTTTCATATCCAGGATGATCTTGCAATCGGCATTGTTTATGATCGCTTCCTTGATGATCGGCGAGCTGATGATATCGTCAATTTCCTGGGTCACGGTAATGGCTTCCCCGAAATATTTACGGACGGTCTTATAGAGATATTTCATAAATTCAGCCATACCTGACTTGGCTATCGCCTTCCAGGCTTCCTCTATGACGATTACCTTTCTTATGCCTTTTAGCTTTCTCATCTTGGAAATAAATAGCTCCATAGTGATCATCGTCACAATACTAAAAAGGATGGCATGGTCTTTAATATTATCAAGTTCTATGACCACGAATGGCTGGTTGAGAACATCCAGGTTTTCCCTGGCATTGAGTAAATAGTCAAACTCGCCACCCCTATAAAATGGCCTGAGCACATATAGGAAGTTGGCCATGTCAAAATCCCGATCCTTTACCTTGTCAGCTTCCAGCTCTTTTACAAAATGCTCCTGTAGAAACTCATAAAAGGAATCAAAGCATGGAAATACATCTGTGTTGTTTTCCAGGAATTCATAATACGATTTCAGCGCATTTGAAATAGCCACATATTCGCTTCTGCGGTAACGCTCGTCGCTTTGTTTCCAGAGCGCAACCAGCAGTGATTTGATACTCTCCTTTTTCTCCGTGTCCAGCACTTCTCCGGGTGGTAAATAAAAAGGATTGAACCTGATGGGGTCTTCCTCGCTATAGGTAAAATAATAGCCGTCCACCAGCTTGTTCAGACCGAGATAACTATGACCAACATCTACCACGACACAATGGGCTCCTTGCTGCAGGTATTGATAAAGCATCGCCGACATAAACATGCTTTTGCCAGAGCCTGACCCACCAACAACTATCTTGTTGCGGTTTTGAGTGATCCCTTTCATGGGTTCATCCGATATATCGACGTGCAGGGGAACGCCGGTGAGCCTGTCTCCCAACCTAATACCAAATGGGCTGTTGGAAGACCGGTAGGCAGTTTCCATGTTCAGAAAACAGCTGCAGGGCTCCGCAAAAGATTCAAAAGTGTCATTTTCCGGTAGATCGGCAGCATTGCCAGGGATACCTGCCCACCAGAGCTGAGGAGCGCCATCGGTTTCCTGGTGGGGAACAATATTCATCTTTGCCAGTGCCGATGCTGTCAGGTTCTGCATTTCTTTTACCTGCGAAGGCTCATCTGTCCAGCATAGCACATTAAAATGGGCACGAATGGGCGTCCTCGCTTCGGAGATTGCCTCGTTCAAAAAGTCCTGGGTCGCGTCTCTGCCAATAGCATTCTCTCTGCTATAGGCTGAAAGGGACTGCAGTCTCCTGCGTTTACCTTCCAGCCTTTTATAGGTAGCTGCAGGGTCGCCGATAACCATATACTGGTTGTAGATATGATTGGTAGGAAGCAACAAGCCAACCGGAGTAGCGAAACCGACACTAAAGCGGGTTCTATCCGTTGAATAGGGATCATAATGGATCCTTGGTCCTACGGCTCCTGGCAGATCTTCAACATCTGCCATAGAATATAGGCGACAGGCTTTCGTACCTACTTTCCATTCCGGCTTGAAGGAGACTTCGCTTAGTTCTGGCCCATATTGACCACCGCCCAGATACAGATATTTTTCCAATATGCCGGGGGCAGCCTTTGAGCCGACGATTTCCTGTTCAGTAAGCTGTTCCAGCTGAACAAGGCCTCCGTCGCTAAGGATACGCTTAAACTGGCCGATCACTTCCAGTAGCTTTTCCATGCGTTTGGTATCTTTAAGCTCTGGAGGCACAATATTTTTGCGGAGTAGGGTAGACAGTGCAGAGCTCGACGGCTTACGGTCCGGCCCTTTAAGGGTGATCATCAAATAACAGTCATGGCTCAAAAAAGGCCGTTCGTTAAAGAACTGATCGCTGGCCTGCATGATCAGGTTATCGTCCTTGTACCGGGGTTTGTATTTACTTTTAATAAACCAGTCCTGCTTATGGAGTACGCTGCCAAAAGGAAGCACCTTAATTGCTTTGAGCCAATTGTGATGCAGGCTGTCGTACTCATCGCTTGATAAAGAAAATATTTCGGGTAAGGTAACCTTGAAGGCTACTGTTACATCTCCTTTCTTAGATAGAATACAGTCATTTTCAACTTTCCAGATGGGCAGTACCTGTTCCATGTCTGCGCCGCTATCCGAAGGTGGCTTTATCTGTAACAGGACTGCTGCCAGAAATACCGCAGCTATAATAAACAACACCGTCATCATTCCTCACTCTTTTTTAATTGTTCAAAAATCCGTTTCCTGTTCCTGGAGTAAATAACGGTAGGTACCTTTTTCAGCGCCATGGCTTTCATAAGCCCATACTGACCATATTTGGCATTGAGGCGGTACACTATCCCAAACAAACCCGATCCGCACATAAGGACCGCCGGTATGCCAAAGTACAGAGGTACCCCCGCTATATATATTATGGAGAATCCCACCAGCAAGGCAAGAAGGCCGATTGCCAGTATGATTATATATTGTCCTTTTAGCCCGCGAAATTCAATCGGCCTGTTAATTCCTTTATTGATGGAATAATTAATCTCCTTTGGCATCATAGTCCCCTCCTCTTATTTTTAGCTTTAGGGCTCTCAACCTGTTTATTCTTGGCCTGGTTGCCGGAAATTATTTCTGGTATGCAGGTTTGATCCCATCGCAGTACTGCAGCTTCCAGGTTGTTTCTTTGTGGATACTCGTTGAAGAATCCCATCAAGCCCGTTGCATTCCAATCGATCTTTTCTATGTCTTCTTTGCGGCCCATAGGATATCTGGATGAAAGCCCTCCCATTTCGCTATGTCTCATGGCAAAGCCAAAAGGATCCAGTACATGATCGATGGGGATTTCCACAGGTAGGACATTTTTAGGTATAGCCTGTATGTTTTCATCCCAAAGAACAACTTCATGCTTCTTAGTATGATAAAGGAATTGATATACCGTCCCCGATGGATCAATATCGAGTTCGCGCAATACAATGCCCATAGTTGAAAAATCATTTACCGGACGAAGAAGACCCAGTCTCAAATCGACAATGAAATCTTGGTCATGAATTTTAAAAACCGGCAGTTTGCCACCAACGCGTTCTTCCAATATTTTTTTATTGAATTTTAGGTCGCGATCCTTTGCCGGCAGGCTTTGAGGTTCAATTCCATATTTTTTGGCCATGCCTTCAGGGTCAAGTTGAACCATAAAGGGGATGATGTGCCGATGTGTACCTTTTCCGCCAGCTAATTTACCGTCAGCATCAAAATTGAACGCGTAACCTTCCGGCACTTCTTTCATATCCTGGAATCTGAGAATACAATTTCTGCTCGGCGATTCTACAAGCCGGTTATTGTCTATATCGACGATATATTCAGTATTTGAAATTTTAAGAGTTTTCATTTGGCTTTTATTTTTTATGCGCTGATTCCTTAACTTTCTTGTCCTTGATTGCCAGGGGCTTTGTTTGCGCCACCAATGCTTTCGGACTGACAATTTTATTGCCGCAGAGTACTTCAAAGGGAATATCGTATCGCATCGCAATGCCTTCGGGATCCAGTTCCATAAGTGCCTCAATGATCACCCAACAGTACCGATCCGGATCTTCCATGACCACAGATTTTTTTTGTGGTACGTTCTTATTTTGCAGATCATAAAGGAAGCGGTAACCGTTTCCTTCCTGGTCGAAGACCTGGAAAGGAATCCTGTTTTTAGGATTGCCTTTTTCAATAAGGGCTTCCCTGAAAGCATCTACTTCGAACAGTGTGCCCCGGATATCTACGGTTGAAAGTCTTCTGCCCATGACGCTGGTTTTTATACGTTGAAAAATCCTTTTAATACAGTTGCCACAACTACTAGAAATATACAGGCGCCAAACCATGAGGAAGCAACTTTTGCAGTATCCTGTTCTCCGTTGCTCCATTTATTATACACCTTTACCGCTCCTACCAGTCCGACGATTGCCCCTATTGCATATACAAGGTCCACTCCAATGCTGAAGTATCCCTTCACCTGATTGGTAGCATTGGTAATTCCGGTGGCACCCGTCCCTCCTTGTGCAAATGCCTTGCTGATTGAAATGGCAGTCATAATCAGGACCGCGAAACATTTGTCCAACACTTTTCCCATTCTCTTTTTCATTCTGTTCACGTGTGTTATTGTTATTGAAATATTTATTGATCGATATCAGGGAAACAGTTTTCGATTTCCGGGTCGCTTAATTTAAATCCACATAGATTAGATGCTTGTGTAGCGATTAGCAGTATCAAAGCATCCTTATGATCGGCAATATATTCCCGGTCATAACCGGCCAGGAAGGAACGGATTACTGCAAGCAGCTCAGTACGGTCACCACCTTTTCCGAAAACAGCAAGGAGTTCCTTGACTTCTTCCAGTTTCTGCTGCAGTACCTGGGTATGAGAGGAGGAAGTAGTAGATGATTGGAATTGATGCTTGGTCCCTCTGCGCAGCAATTTTTTCGTAAATACGGAAACTTCGCCCCGGAAAAAGAGCAGGATTACGGTCAGGTAGTAAATGCAGGTTACTATGGAAACTGCATACAGATACATCTGCCAGGATATTGATTTGAACATAGTGCTTTTCGTTTTCGGCAGGATCCATTTCCTGTCCGTTTACGAAAGCAAAATTGTCCAGATGGCGAGACGAAAAATGATACTTACGAGGTAGCTACCTAAAATTTATTTCCCCAACACCGAAAATTATTGCCATAATGACATTAAATATATGGTCTTACATGACAATTATATTATTTTAAAATAGAGTAAATAATTAATTAACGGTCAATATGACACAGATGTCATTGTTTGTAAATATTTAGCTACAGAAATAACCCGTTTTCCTGAAATTATAAATGGTTAATTAATCGTGGCAACCATTTTGATCCAATTCAGTTGATAATTATTTCTGCAGAAAACGTTAATTATCATGTTACTAACTAAGAATTTTATAAGGAGTGCAATTAATTCATTTCTTAAAATTTTCTGATCATGAAACCTAAAGATCCAAGCATCTTCTGGTCATTTTATTAAAATTAAAGATGGGTATACCGGCTAATGCTCGCGGTCGTTATTGCCTTTATTTTTTGCGGGCTTAACATTTTATATGAATAAACAAATACAAATTGATTTTTTACCGGTAGACAGCGGAGAAAAGAGTGGCGATGCTATTGCATTTCGTTATGGCGATTTTTCTGACCGCAGGTTATACCAGGTAGTAATTATTGATGGAGGCACGAAGGATTCAGGAAACCGTCTTGTCGAGCACATCAATGAGTTTTTTGACACTAATCATGTAGATCTTGTTGTGTGTACGCATCCTGATGGGGACCATGCTTCAGGTCTGAGGCAGGTGCTCAATCAATGTTCTGTGGGGGAGTTATGGATCCATAAACCTTGGGAGCATTCAGAACATGTTCGGGATCTTTTCCATGATGGCCGGATTACAGATAATAGTCTCAGTGAAAGACTGCAGAAGGGATATACTTATGCTCATCAGCTTTGTGAGATTGCTAATGAAAAAGGAATTGCTGTCAGGGAGCCATTTGCAGGAAGGAAAAGTGATGATGGTGCAATAACTGTTTTAGGACCTACTATTGATTACTACAGAGAATTGATACCTGAATTCGCCAGAAGTCCTCAAGCTAAGGATACGTTATTTGAGAAAGCATTTAGCGCTTTTGAATCAGTTGTCAACTGGATAAAGGAAGGATTACACATAGAAACATTAGGTGAAGATGGGGAAACATCCGCCGAGAACCGTTCTAGTGCAGTTCTCCTTCTCGAATTTGATGGCAGAAAGTATTTATTTACAGGTGATGCTGGTATAGATTCTTTCAAAAAAGTTATCGCGTTTTGCGATCAGGAATATATTGATATTTCAGAAGTTCACTTTATGCAAGTTCCACATCATGGTAGTAAAAGGAATATTTCTCCCTCTATACTGAATAAAATCAGGAGTGAAATCGCATATGTATCTGTATCGAAAGACGCTGATCCAGCAAAACATCCTTCAAAAAAGGTTACAAATGCTTATACGAGGCGGGGAAGCAAAGTATACACAACCTCAGGTAATATAATGACCCACTTAAGGAATGCTCCTAGAACTGGGTGGTCTTCGGTTGCTTCGCTGCCATTATATGAGGAGGTAGAAGAATAGTTATGGATAGATATAGCAGAACAGCACGGTTATACCCGATGATTATTTTTTATTTACCCTTGATTGTTGTGGGAGCGCTAGTTACATTCTGGGACCTGGATAAGAATATCCATTTTACAGTGCCGTTTGGGGTTATGGGTGTGTTGGCATATTTCGCTGCCCAAATTGGTAGGGATGGCGGAAAGCGGAAAGAAAAGAAACTTTGGGAAGATTGGGGCGGCGCCCCAACTACCCAATTGTTCCGTTGGAGCGATGGACATTTCGATAGGCACACCAAAGGACGCAATCATCAAAAAATGCACAGCCTATGTCCCGTAGGTCACTTAACGGACGAGCCGTATGAGCGCTCGAATACTATTTTAGTAGATGAGGCATACCGAGCTTGGACCGGTCATATAATAAGCAATACTAGGGATACAAATAAATATCCTCTTATCTTCAAAGAGAATATGGCATACGGTTTCCGCCGTAACCTTTGGGGGCTGAAAACAGTATCTATATTTTTGATCGGAATTTTAGCATTAGCTACGTATGGCTTTTTTGGTTTTAAAGCAGGAGTATGGACAGTGGAGACCTATCCCCAGGTGTTTTTTATATCTGAAGGGTTCTTACTTCTTTGCCTAATTTGCTGGTTGCTTATTATCAGAAAAAATTGGATTAAAATCCCTGCATTTGCTTATGCGGAACGGCTACATGAAGCTATTGGACAATTATAATAAAAGCCTTCTGGTACTTAAACCAGAAGGCTTTTTTATTAAGAGAATCTCGGATTTTCATCACTTTCGTCCATTCTTCTTAATAAACATTCGCTTAAATAACTCATGAACTGCGCCCTGTCTTTTTTCTTTATCCTCATCCGCTGGAAATAAGGATAATAATGGGTAACCTCTGTATGTAAGAATTCTGAGAGGATAAGAAACAACTGCTTTACATGGATCTTACCATGATTGATAACCCCGCTACTGGCAAGGGCGTAAACCAATTCGATGAGCTGCGCCTTTGTACCGGTCCACCTTAATCTATGTGTCTGCTCCAGTCCTCTTTTCTCTCCTTCACCGTTTTTCAAATTGACAATACTATTTTGAATTTTTGCCGCCAGTTTTTCAAAAGCAATAAATTTTGCAAAAAGGGAACTATAAGCGGTAGATATTTTACTGTCCAGTTCGGGGTTCTCTTCTACTGAGAGCAACTTTTCGTCCGGGTACCGTACAAAGAGCTGCCCGTCATGTAACTTCAGCTGTTGCTTGTAATATTTGTACAGTTCTTTATGCCGCTCGAAAAAATTATTGATTCGCTTTAGCTCCTTTTTCAAGAACCTGATCTGCCATTTTTTTCCAACCGGAAAATTGGATTCAAGAAAGAAGACCTCGTTCCAAAAAATATATTCGGCATAGAATAATGGACGTTGTTCCTTAAAGAACCGGATCTCGTCTTCTATGGATTGGAACTCATATTTACGGACAAAGTCGTTGAGCAGTTCCATTGTTTTATTGAGACAATCCTTATTGCGGTTTGCCAATTCAAGATCGTGTTCTGATTCCTTAGAGATGGCGTGCATCGACACCTCCATATTTTGCTGTAAGTCTATGAGAAATTGATTCATAATTCGATTATTTAGTTTAGAAGGCAGTGTGCACCCTGCCGGCTTTGATCCAAAATTAGGCGCCTGGCAGGGGTATCTAAAATCTTTATCAATCAGAAAAGTCCGAATTCAGAATAATGGCTTCTGAATTCAGATTATGAGCAATTACTTCATTTAAATAAGAAGGGTGGGGCGATACTGCCCGTAAATTTTACCTTAAATTAATGGTGTTATAATATGAATCCGGTAAAAGGGACCTTGAATTCAGCGATAGGCTTATTGAATTCGGCATTATCGGATGATCCAGTTTTTAAAAGCGCTGACTTTCGTCTCGCTGACCAAAACAGGATCTGACGGAGCGGGTAGCAATCCCAATGCCAACCTTGGGCCATCGGTAGGTCTGAACTCCTTGCAACTGCTAAAGCTGATAATCATCTGGCGGTTGATTCGAAAAAAAGCAGATGGAGCAAGACTGGCTTCCAGCTCATCGAGCGAATGGCTGATCTCAAATATTTCGCCATCATATTTACGCAGGTAGTTCTGTTTCTGTTCCCGAAAAAAATAAGCGATATCAGAAGTGTGTACCGGAATACTTTTAAGGGGGGTCTGAACAAGAATTACACTTCTATACTGTTCCTGAAGGGATAGACTTCCCTCCTGCTCAATTTGCGGTGTTGGTTTAGAAATATCCTCCTTAATTTCTGTACTATCGCGAGGCCAGAAAGATACGACCAGGTAATATAAAAAGTAATAGATATTGGCCAGGAAGATAAAGAGTAAAATCACCGGGAAGTCACTGTCAAAATATGGTGTATCGCGGATATCGTGACCGTACATACTAAAATACACCCATGCAAGCAGTACTGCAATTGCGGCAGGAGGCGCTAGACCAAGAGCAAGTTGTGCTGCTATCCGTTTATTTGTATCCAGGAACCAATCGAGCCTGGCATCAAGGTACCGGGTTATCATCCAGATGTAGTACAGTACCAGGAAAGCAATCACAAAACTTGCAATCATAGCATTGTAATAATCAAAATGCCTGATTATTTTTCCTATATCCTCATGGTCACCGTAGACCACGATAAAATGGGCTCCTACCAAAGCAAGAATTACCCTTTTAAAAACATCATTATACGCGGGGCGATTTTCATTCGTATAAACCCTGTTTTCCATAATCGTCTATAATCGTTCTTACCTAACAAATATTAAAGTTAGTAAATATTTATTATATTAGTTACTTTAAATTCAACATGTTAAGATATGGAACAGGTCTATTTTACCCCCGTTGGAATAGCGTTAAAACAACATGAGCTGTACGGCCTTGACGACAATCTGCTCCAGGAGCAGGCCATGTTTCTAAGATCAAATATCATTGCTTGGGCACAACAACATTTTGTTCTAAATGACCAGCAGCTGAACTGGTTATTTCAGCAGGACTCCAGTTTCACGGTCGATTTTGCTGTAACGATTTCGAATGGGCTTCTTGGGCGGTATGATTTTGATATTCGTTTTGGCGGCTCCGAGATATGGAAGAGTAAGCGTATCGACGCCAAAGCAGATCTGCCTTTCAAAAAGATTAAAATTTTTGTGGAGCGAAAAAACTGAGCCGGTCTACATGCGTCGCGAGAACTCGTCTGCCATTTTTGTTATAAAGCCGGTTGCATAGAAAATTAAATGTTTGTTTTTGGCCCCATCAACCGTTTTGCAGCATTTTTTTCTTGCATCCGGTCACAAAAATGACCACATTAGACCCACCAAGAGACTTAAAGATGAAGATGCAGGCATTAGAAATGGAAGCGGAGCGCACCATTCTCGAACAACTCAGGGCGGGGAACTATGAAGCCTTTGAACAAATTTATGACCGCTATAGCCCTAAATTAACCGGCAACCTGATAAGGCTGCTCAAAGATCGTGACCTGGCGGCAGAATGCCTGCAGGAAATATTCGTCCGCCTATGGGAACATCGGGGAAGCATTGATCCTGAAAAATCCATCAAAGCCTACTTGTTCCGTATTTCAGAAAATATGGTATATGATATATTCCGGAAGGTAGCAAGAGATGAAAAGATGCGAGCCCATTTTATCTCCTTTACCACGGAGGCTTATGACCATATTGAAAAAGCCCTATTCGACCAGGAAGGAAGACAGCTTCTGTATGAAGCCATAGATAAATTACCGCCGCAGCGAAAAAGAGTGTACAGCATGTGTAAATTGGAAGAGAAAAGTTATAAGGAGGTTGCCGATCTACTAGGGATTTCCCAGGCAGCGGTAAACGACCATGTGACCAAAGCCAATGCATTCCTCAAAGATTATTTCTCAAGCCATCCTTCGTTACCCATACTGATCCTGGCCTCTCTGTTGTACAATAGCCTTTCTTGAAAATAAAAAAATAAAAAATTATACCGCTCAGCTATTGATTTCTCCCAATAGTGCGTAAAGGCTATAAAAAAGGAGAAAGCTGTGGACAATAACCAAATCCAATACCTATTCGAAAAGTACCTAAAAGGTACTATAACCGGGCAAGAGCTTGGCACTCTCCTTGACCTATTTAATGCCGAAACAGTTGACGAAGATCTGATGGCAAAGATCAGGTCTACGCTATCCGAAGAGAATTTACACAATAATGCCCAGGTCGAAGAAATAACCGGAAATGTAAAGGAAATCCTTTCTATCCAATTACGTCCCAGACCAAAAGCAAATGTTCTTTGGATCTACCTTTCTACCGCAGCTGCAATATTATTGGCCCTTGCCATAGCGGTCTTTTACGTTTTTGATCAGCAGCAAAAGAGTGCAGCTCCAACGACTACCGCCCAACAAGTTGAAATTCATCCTGGCAGTGATAAAGCAGAGCTTATTCTTTCCGACGGCAGCCAGGTCTCACTTTTTGATAAAGGTTCGCTACAAAAAAGCAAAGATGGTATTGCGAGCCTAAAAGATGGAACATTAACCTATGGACAGCAGACAAGGGAAGCTGCCCTGCAAAACGATGGATTTAATACCGTAAGGGTTCCAATGGGCGGCCAGTTCAAGGTGGTACTTGCCGATGGCTCCAAAGTGTGGCTGAATGCAGGTTCCTCCATTAAATACCCAGTCTCCTTTGGTATCACTTCACGCCAGATAGAGCTTACCGGTGAGGCCTACTTTCAAGTTGCAAAAAACAAAAAATTACCGTTCACAGTAAAGTCCACAGATATGGAGGTGACTGCTCTGGGAACAGAATTTAATTTCAATACCTATTCCAATGAGCCTTTCGGCGCCGCCACATTATTGGAAGGCTCCTTAAGGATTCTTAACAATCGATCACAGAAGACCGTCATCATAAAACCTGGCGAGCAAGCTATTGTCAACGGGGATGAGCTTCGGGTGCTGCAAGTTAACGGTGACGATTACGCGGCCTGGAAAGACGGTCTTTTCGTGGTCAACAAAGCAAACCTTAACCTATTTCTCAGACAAGTCGCTCGATGGTATAATGTTGAAATAGATATCTCAAAGGATCGAGAAATAGGAACCGTCTCTGGTGAGTTTCCGAGGGACATCCCTATTGGTGACCTGATCAAATCATTGAGGACAACAACAGGCGTAAAACTAAAAATCGAAGGAAGGAGGATTGTAGAAGAAAAGTAAAGCAAGTTTCATATGTGTTTATAGACCTGGCAAAATAAAGAGCCGGAAGTTAGCGCTTCCGGCTGGTGCCAGGCAAAAACAAGAATACCGTTCAAAGCAAACTAATTTTTATTACCTAACGAATCAAATTTATGAATTCTAAAATTCAAAGGAGAATTGTGCACGATAAAAAGTGTAACAATGTCTGGAACCCAGCCATACCTGATAAATACGGTCTGGCGAGATGGCTTCGATTTATCTTCTTGGTTGCGCTGCTCCTATTACTATACTTTGCAGCCTCGGCTCAAAAGATCACAATTGTAGCCAAAAATCAACCGCTTAAAGAAGTCTTGCAACAGTTAAGAAAGCAAAGTGGATATGCCTTTATTTTTAGCGATCAACTTATGGCAAAATCCAATCCTGTCACCATAACTGCAAAAGAGAAAGAATTACTGGAGGTTTTACGACAAATCTTTACTAGCCAACCTATGAATTTTGAGATGAACGGAAAAGTAATAACCGTCATTGCAAATAATTCGATGCAGCAGCCTAAAAGTAAAAGCAAGAGACCAATTAGGGGGCGCATTATTGACAGCTTGGATCAACCACTGGCAAACGTTACGGTAAGGATAAAAAATTCGGACCAGGTTACCCGTTCAGATGAAGCCGGAGCTTTTTCCCTTGACGATGTACCAGAGAGATCAATAATTGCTTTTAGTTTATTAGGGTATGGCGGCCGTGAAATAAGTGAATTTCATGACGGAATAATTGTCACCCTAAATGCCGTTCAAGGCATGTTAACTGAAGCTGTCGTAAATGTCAATACCGGCTATCAAAGTATTCCCAAGGAGCGTTCTACAGGTTCATTTGTCGTAATAGATAGCGCATTGCTTAACCGACAGGTATCCACAAATATTCTCGATAGGCTTAATGGTGTCACTCCTGGTTTATTGTTTAATGGACGGAATTCTTCAGGCACTCTTTCAACAGGTGCTGATCAGAAAGATCTCGGTATAAATATCAGAGGGCGAAGCACAATTTATGCTAATGCAAACCCATTAGTTGTCGTTGATAATTTCCCTTATGAAGGCGATATCAATAACATCAATCCTAATGATATAGAATCCATAACTATTTTAAAAGATGCTGCAGCTGCTAGTATATGGGGGGCGAATGCCGCCAATGGTGTAATTGTATTGACCACAAAAAAAGGTAAGTTAAACGAACGATTAAATTTTTCGGTGAGCAGTAACGTTTCAATTATTAATAAACCCAATTTTAAAAAGGACCAAAATTATATCAACTCAAAAGACTTTCTGGGTGCAGAGAAGATTTTGTTTGACAATGGATACTATGACTATGACCTCACTGACACCTATTCTATGACACCCGTTACTCCTGGGGTAGGAATCTATGCCCTACTTCGGGATGGCAAGATCACTGCTCAGGAAGCCGACAAGCGCTTAAATGACTTATCAGCAAGAGATGTGAGAAGTGAAATTATAAAAGAATCTTATCGCAAGGCGGTATTGCAACAGTATTCTTTGTCGCTTCGCGGAGGAACCAAGAACTTTACCTATTCGCTATCTTCCGGTTTCGATCATAACCGCGACAACCTTCAACGAAACGGTTTAAGCCGCTTTACAGTCAATAATCTCAATACCTATAACCCTGTAAACAACCTTGAAATATCAACTGCTATAAATTACAGCCGAACAGAGGAAAAACCTAATAATAATCTTTCTGCCAATCTAAAAACAACTGATTTAGGAAACTTCAAAAATAACTACTTGTATCCCTATGCTACAATCATCGGTGAAAATGGAGAGCATTTATCCATTACAAAAGATTATTCAAAAGGGTTTGTGGAATCAGCAGTTGACAGGGGCTTTATGGATTGGTCCTATCGCCCACTTGATGAACTGGCATTAAGAGATTTCAAGATAAACAGGAACGACCTTTTAATGAAGTTTATGGCCGCCTACAAGATATTGCCATCACTTAAATTTGAAGTACAGTATCAGCATGAACAACAACAGTTGGATTATCGGGATTACAAAGACGCAAACACATACTATGTTCGCAACCTGGTTAACCGGTTTACCCAATTCGATAATGTAACAGGTGCAAAAACTTATCCATTACCACAAGGGGCAATCCTGAGTCTAAGTAAAAATAATTTATACGCGAATAATGGTCGTGCGCAGCTTTATTTTGATCAGACTTTTGGTAAGAGTATTATCAATGCCATTTTGGGTTACGAACTGCGTGAGCGTAAAACAGATGGTATAAATAGGCTGTCTTATGGTTATGACGAACAATTTGGCAGCTCCATAGACAATCTGAATTACAATATTGCCTATCCGAATAATCCAGGTGGAAGCTCCTATATTCCCGCGCCGGATGGAAGGGTGTTGGGATCGAACACACGTTACCTCTCACAATACTTCAACGCAGCTTACACTTATGACAACCTGTATGTACTATCTGTAAGTGGCCGAAGGGATGGTGCGAATATATTCGGAGTAAAAACAAATGACCGTATTACTCCATTGTGGTCTACAGGTATAAGCTGGAATGTAAACAATGAGAGCTTTTATAATCTGGAATGGCTACCAAAATTAAAGCTTCGCGCTACTTATGGCTATAATGGCAATGTTTACTATGGCTCTGCTTATCTATCAGGTGTTTATTCCATTGCCAATATCACAGGTAATCCTATGATCCAAATAAGAACAGCGCCGAACCCTAGTTTAAGGTGGGAAAAGGTCGGCAATCTTAATATTGGTTTGGACTTCGCTACCAAGGGTAACAGGCTTTCGGGAACGGTAGAATTATACAGAAAAAATGGTAGAGATTTGATTCAACCTACGTCGCTTGCTCCACAGACTGGTTTCACCACTTATATGGCCAATACTGCTCAAACAAACGCAAAAGGTATAGATCTGAATCTTACATCCCTAAATGTAAAAGGTATTTTTAACTGGAGCACGACGCTGTTGCTGAGCCTATACAAAGACAAACTTGTAAAGTATGATGCACCTCAGACCATAGGTACCATCAGGAATTATGGAGAAGTAACCGGTATCGCCGGGCGATCCATGTACGGTGTATATTCCTACAAATGGGCAGGGCTGGATCATGAAACGGGTAATCCAATGGGTATTTTGAATGGTTTGCCCAGCCAAGACTATACTGCTATACTAAACAATTTTAGTCCAGACTCACTTGTGTACCATGGATCTTCAAGGCCTACAAAATTTGGGGCTTTGAGGAACGATTTTCAGTACAAAGGGTTTTCTATAAGCTGCAATATCGTTTTCAAACTTGGTTATGTATTTAGGCGGCCGTCTACCGGTACTTACTATGCTAAGGTCGTGGAAAATCAGCCACATTTAGATTATGCATTAAGATGGCAGCAACCTGGTGATGAGGCGAAGACTACAGTACCTTCTATTTTATTGGAGCAAAATGAGAATCGAAATGCATTTTATAGCTACTCTGATATCCTTGTTGAAAGCGGTAATCACATCCGGTTACAAGATATAAGGCTAAGCTATTCTTTGCCGATTGAAGCAACAAAAGGGCTATTTAAAAACCTTCAGTTTTACAGTTACCTAAGTAATTTAGGTATTATTTGGAAAGAGAACAAAAAAGGAATTGACCCCGACACTTTTGGATTTAATTTACCAAACCCGTTTTCGATAGCTTTTGGTGTAAACGCAAAATTCTAAATCATGGAAAGAAAACTTACTTATTATACCCTATTTATATTTCTAGCCATTATAGGTTTTCAGGGTTGCAAACAAAAGGATTGGCTTGATGAGAAGCGGGATAAAAGCCAGGTACGTCCTGAAACAGTAAAGGATTTTCAGGCAATATTGGATAATGTATCCTGGATAAACGGAAGATTTACAAACGCAGGTATTGCAGCATCAAACAACGTCTATCTACTCGATAAGGATTATGCAACACTGCAACTTAGAGAGCAACAGATTTATTCATGGGGAATGAAACCTTGGGACAATACCAATGGCTCCTCAATGGAATGGGACTATGGCTATGCTATAATTGAGTATGCAAACATTGTTCTTGATGGATTGTCGGAGTTAAAGATCAGTGGACCTGAGGTTGAAAACCTGAAAGGCCAGGCTTATTTCTATCGTGCGATTGGTTTATATAATCTCACTACTTTATTCTGCAGGCAATATGATCCCGCTAACGCCGGCTCGGAACAGGGACTACCGATTCGATTAACTTCGGATGTAAACATAATCATACAACGGTCTTCACTTAAAGCGACAATGGACCAGGTTATTAACGATTGCGATGAAGCTATCAGTAGACTTGACGAAATCCAAAGTGTAACCACACGTCCCAGCAAGCCCGCAGCTTATGCTTTGCAGGCTAAAATACGCCTGAATAATGGTGATTATACTGGGGCGCTTACAAGTGCGGAGAATGCATTGAAAATTAAATCATCGATCCTCGATTTTAACAGCAGCCAGGTATCCTTAAATAACACTTACCGGTTCCCAGCAAATGGTATCGGTAATGAGGAGATCCTGTTTTTTGCATTTGCCACAATGAATGGAAATATTGTAAGACCAACAACGACGACAAAGGGTATAGTAGATTCTACACTTATAAAATCTTATGAGGATAATGATCTGCGCAAAACATATTTTTTTATCAAGTCAGGCACTACCTATAAGTTCAGGGGGAATTACACTGGGAACTTCAATAACTTCTCCGGCCTTGCAACAAATGAAGTCTACCTAATAAAAGCCGAGTGCCTGGCGAGAACTTCAAAAACCAATGATGCGATTTCCACCTTAAATACCTTACTAAAGAAGCGTTATAAAGCGGGAACATTTGTAGAGTTTACGGCCAGTAGTCCGGAAGATGCGATAAATCTTATCCTGCGTGAAAGGAGGAAGGAATTGCCTTTTACTGGTAATATTCCTTGGGAGGATATTCGTAGACTTAACCTTGATCAAAAGAGGCAGACGACCCTATCCAGGGTAATAAACGGGCAAACCATTACGCTTACTCCTAATAATGCCCGCTATGCATTACCCATTCCTGATGCTGAGATCAGGTTGAGCGGAATTGAACAGAATACTTACTGAAAAATCTAAAGAATTGAAGCAACTAATAATGAAATTGAAAATAGTTTTGGTTTTGATGCTAATTGGATTAGGTCATGCCTTAAGAGCACAAAATAGCATAAATGGAAGGTTGAATGTAAACCTGTACTGGGATAAAGCTGATAACAACGACACACTTTATTTTTTCGTTAAAAATCCCATCCGTACCTCAAAGAATCTTTTTGAAGAGAAACGAACTTTGAAGAATGGAAAATACACATTTGATATTCCCGTAACCGATTCCAGCGGTTTTTTTGAAATCAGGATGAAAGCGAAGAAATTTGACACTGGATCTCCTAAAAGTGTTTACTCTTATTTAGTGACCAGGAAATTTTGGCGTATTGGAGACAGCGTAGATATCCATATCTCAAATCATAAAGAAACTGCGCTCGGCGCTCATAATACTTGCGTTTTTAGCGGAAAAGATGCTTTACGATATACGGTGAGCCGTGAGTCAGATTCACTACTCTTTTCGGATAGCGGTGAAAATCCGAAGCACATTTTTTACAATCCACAGGAAAATGCAATCAATAATGCTATTAGTAATCTAAATCGGTATAAAAATAAATTGTCTGAAGAGGATTATAAACTCATTGCTGCAAATATCAATTATTACAATGGCAATTTTGTTTTTAGAAATATTAGTGAGCGCTTAAATGAAATAAATGATCCGTCCGTAAAGAAAAGATATTTAGCCTCCTTAACTGATAGCCTTGCCCTTGTAACGCCCAGATCGAAAAATGAATATGATCTTATCAACTCCAATTTGATACGTTTTCTTGATTACAAATATAGGTTTGAATCAAAAATTCGAAACAATGGTGTTTTAGATTTCGCTTCAGTTTATAATAATATAAAAGATAAGGAACGGGGAACAATTAGAGATAGACTGATAGCAACGCTGTTTTATTATGACAATTTTAAACCGTTAAATTTTGATCAGTTACAAATGGATGCTGAAAAGTTTGTCGAAGAAAAGTATAGTAGAGAGATTGTAGCGCTCTATAAAAGCCAGGCTATGGGTACAAAATTGAACAACTTTTCTTTTCTTGACACCGCAGACCAAAATGTATCCATTTCGGATTTTAAAGGCAAAGTCACAGTAATTGATATTTGGTCAAACGGTTGCGGAGGATGCCATATTTTATATCGCGATGTAATCAGTAAGCTAAAAAATAAGTTCCCAAAATCTGAAGTCGCTTTTGTTTCGATCGGCATTGATAAGAAAAAATCCCGTTGGTTAGATGGTATTGATGGTGGCCTTTATACATCAAAAGATGCCATAAATCTAACTACTGGAAAGCTTGGATTTGATCACCCGTTATTTACGGAAAACGTTATTGCTGCCACACCTACGGTAATTTTATTGGATAAGGAAGGAAAAATTGTAAAATTTAATACTACCGATTTATACAAAGAGCAGGGAATGGACGCCTCAATAAAAAGCTTATTATAAAGTAGAAGAGAAACGTTGTTTCCCTTCTACTGCTTATTATAAATGGGGCTGTCTATCAATAACCGTAAAGCCATTTGTTTGGTCTTCAACTTGGCTTATTGGTGCCAGGTTATTGGTCAGAGCATTTTGTGACGTGATTTCGCAGGCTACGTCCTCTCCATCACCGCAACGAGGGTTGGGCGATGAAGACAATACATAATTCGTTCCGGATATTCCAACAACCCAATAGGTTGTTGCTTTTGCAGTTGATTCGGTTTTAGATGGAGATTCCCCCTTTGTTTCTGCAAAAACCACAGTTGACAAGGTTATGGCAGTAAGAGCTAAAAATATCTTTTTCATAAACTTTGTTTTTAATGGATGATTAAAGATGAAAAATCTCCAGGACTTTAAAGCCCTGGAGAAAATTGTTACAGTTGCGGCTGGCGTTCAACAATGCTGAAACCATTGCTCTGCGCATCCACCTGGGATTTGGGGGCTTGCAAGGGGCTGGAGGTAATAGGATTCTGTGATGTGATTTCGCAAGGAGATTCCTCCGCGTCACCACAGAGCGGGTTCGGAGATGTGCTCAACGTGTAGTTAGGACCGCTGATACCGGTTACATAATATACGCTCAACTTAGCGGTTCCTTCTGTTTTAGAAGGCGTTTCGGTTTTTGTTTCTGCGAAAGCAGCTGTGGTCAGGGCCAGGAGGGACAGGCTGAAGATTACTTTTTTCATAATTAACTGTGTTTGGGGTTAAACAATGGAATGAATAGAAAAAAGATTGTGCATTCACTGCACGGGTAGGTTGGCATTGCCCTTCTGCTTTTATTTTTAAGCTCCGGGTTATATAAAAGTGAACAGGTTTTAAGGTTTTTTCCTTTAAGATTTAAGATAAATACCTGTTTTTCTGAATTGTAATGCGTTTTAGATATGATTAATTTTGAGATTTCCAACAGGTGCCCTAAAGCACCTGGGATAAAAAGCTACCAGATGATTATCGCCGTCTAATTAACAGCAGGTGCTTGTTTTGGACCAAGTCAATGAAATGGTTTCAGTAATGGTTTTTCCATTGTTGCTCATTGCTCCATAGCCTTGAAACGTAAATAATAATCTAACCCTCGAAGGTTTGCTAACAGATGATTTATTTTTCATGATTTGGTTATTAAAATCAACAGCTTTATTGCTATTGTGATATAAAAGTATTTAGTCATATTAAATCAGGCAAATTAAGTTCGTGAATTAAAGGTTTCAAGGTATTAAGTAACATTTTTAGGGGTACTAACTTAGAAATATCATGCCGATTAAAGTACAGCATAATCCCAGATCAATAGCTAGCATGTTATTATCCATAATATTTGTAATTGCCGTACAAATATTATGGATTTATAGCGCGGGGGCGACAGTTACACTTGTAGGCTGGAAACTACTTTTTTTACAGGTGTTTTTTTATTTCGCAAACATATTTTGGGCTGTTCCAAATGATTTTGCCGATAGGAAATACCTGAGTTTTTGTATTAAGCTATTCGTTGAAATGCTTTTGTATGTGATATTAAGAGCCAGTATTGTATTCAGACAACCCTGGAATGATCGGTTCTGGGAATTGGCTTTTTCTACAGAACAGCTTTTATATGCTTTTACTCAAATTTTTGCAGTTCTTGGCACCAGTTTCTTTGTTGGTTTTTTTCTGCTGAACCAGGCTAATGCAATGAGTCGTGAATTGGCGTTAAAACAGTCCATTGAATCTTTGTCGGAAAAGAGGCGCCTGGAAAGTATTATCCATCAAATGCAGTTGAATCCCCATTTGCTTTTTAATATTCTCAATCTAATAAAAATAGAATCTGCCAGTAAGCTGCCCGATATCAGCCATGTTGCAGCATTACTGGCCGAGTTGCAGAAAATCTACTTGTTTAATCCAGCGAAGGAACATAAGGTTGTACTTATGGAGGAAGTAAAAGGAATTGAAATTTATGTTGAGTTAGAAAGGTATGCTCGTAATCAAAATATACATATTGATATCAGGATTGTTGTACCGGAAAATGAACTAAGGATACCGCACCTTTTACTATTGACACTTATTGAGAATTTGTTTAAATATGGTGTTTTAACGGAAGAAAAATATCCCGCACAGATCGATCTTCAATTGGTTGATAATACTATTATGCTTCACACCTGGAATTTAAAACGTACATCAGTAATTAAAGGAAATGGGCTGGGACAACAAAATGTAATAGCCATTTTGAACCATCAATATGCTGGAAAACATAGTTTGATCATTTCGGACACGGAGTACCATTATGAACTAAAATTAGAAATTGTATTATGAGCCTATCTGTATGTGTAGTCGATGATGACGAGCGTTCTTTAAAAGATTTCGTTGAAACACTAAAGAGGATACCGGAACTTACTGTTTTAACAGCTCAGACCGATCCGGTACTTATTGTGTCGAAGATTCTTTCTGGAGTAATAAAAACAGATATTGTGTTCTCCGATCTTGAAATGCCAGATTTGTCAGGCATAGATCTATGCAATCAAATCGGAGATCGAGCAGTGGTTATCTTCGTGACCGGTCATCCTGGATTTGCTTTGGAGGCATATAATACCGATGCCGCAGATTTTATTGTCAAGCCAGTTAATCTTAAAGATATTTTAAGAGCTATTCAAAAGGCAAAGGAAAAATTGATAGCAAGGAATAAATTGATGTTACCGGCTTCAGACAGATGTATATTTGTAAAGCTTTCGCCAAGAAACGTTAGCCGGATAAAGCTGATTGATCTACTGTATATTGAGGTTGACGGTAAATATATCAGCCTGTATATAGAAAACCAAAAGAAACCGATATCACTTAAGAAATCTCTCGGCAATATTTATGACCAGTTACCCCCGGAGTTGTTTATGAAAATAAGCAAAAGCTGCGTTGTAAATATGAATCGGGTATCTAGCATAGTTGGAAATATCCTCGTGCTGGATACCGGATCAACGCATACAATTGGCTCAACTTTTATGACCGAAGTTTATGAAAAATATGACTCGATATAATTACGCTCTCCGTTCAATTTTCCTTTCTAATTTTAACGTTGCCTTCCTGATTTTTTCTTGCCGCTCTGAAAGGTTGTAAACAATCATTTCATAAAATCTCTGATCTTCGATAAAAAGCCTATTACAATGCATGTGCAACAGATCTCCAAACAACTTTGCTCTCAAAGGTTCCGCAATCAGTTTTATGGTATGACCTAATGATAATTTGAAAGACTCAAATTTTTTCCGTCGCTCTTTGGATAAAAGAGGTTTTGGTTCTCGTTGAAAATCTTTAAATATCGCATTGAGCGTCCTGTAATCAGTTGGCATCACATTGAATTCCTCATTATAAGCTATGGTAATACTCTCAATAATTTTTTCAAAGTCTTCCATTGTAAAAATACCTAACGACCTTATGTAATCTATCGTTTCTAAACAGAGCTTTACTTTTTGAAATTCTGATAAATTGAGCTTAGATATCGAATGAATAAATAGGCTGTCTTTATAAAAATGAGATTCGATAATTGGAATTAGCTCCTTAGTGTATCGGTGAACTTCTTTTTTATAAGTTCTAATAGAGTAATCCGTAATCCTTCCTTCTTTCATTTTTTCTGTTGCCAAAAGATTAACGATGCCGATGAATTCAAAAGCATTTTGGGGTGACTTAAATTGAATTCGTAATCGAATGTGCTCTCCGCCTTCATTGTACCGAATAAAGAACCACTTTATTACTCCTTTCTTACCTCTTTTTAAAAGAGGGATCAACATATTGTTACAGAAAGAATCCACAGAACTTGATATACCAAAGAACTCCAGATATAACCAATCATTAACCGGAAGTTCCCATTGCCTTGACTCCATCCTATTGTTTTGAATACTTGTAGAATTCATTCCATTAAAAACCTGTTCGGTGTGCGTCAGAGTTACATGAAGTTGGGGAAACATTTTTCTTCCATTATGGTCAACCGCGCTTGCATTGACAGGAAGGTACGCTTCTTCAAGGTAAAGTTGCTTTACCTTCTTTACTTGCAATATTAACAGCTCTAAATCTTGGTCGTTATCTGTATTCAATAATAGGGTTTGGTCGCCACTACCAATTTTAAAATACTTTGTTACACCTTTTGAAATTAGGTATTGCCTCAATTTTCCTAAGCTCTTTATTTGCCTATCCTGGTTGAAAAGGTCATCTTCTCTTAATCTCCACAACGCAGGAGCAACCACAATGTTTCTGAATTCAACTCTTGGATAAACTGAGAGTCCCGGAAGTATTTGTTTTGGTGAAAAAGAGTAATCTGTAGTTATATCCTGATACTGGATATCCATCAAAAATCTGAACAGAGGCAATTTTGATCTGTTAAAGTTGTATGCAGAGGCATATCTTGGAATTAGTCTTTTCCCCAAGGTTCTGGACTGTAAAATTACTTTTGAGTTTTTTACTGTGACCGTTATATCATTTATAGGAAGTGAGGTAGGGTAGTCAGAAAAATTCAGGATATTAACTAAACTCGGATATATTAAAGGTCTCCTGTTTATGTCATCCACCTCCTGTTCGCAACTATAACCAACGTCGAAAAACAATACATCAGGATTTGCATCCACCTCTATTTGAGCGATATGAATGGAGTGGTCTTTTATTTCTTGAACGGCAAATGCAAACCTGGCAGATAAGGAATTTGAGGTCGCCCCTCCTATCGAATCGATAAATATTGTACCATCGATTTCTTTACATAATATTGGAATACTATTCGGAAGCAATTCATTATTAGTTTGGGCTGAGCTAACCTCTTCAAGGTTAACACAGCCTCCGCATTTAATAGCTTGAATTATGAGATCGATTACATTTCCGTCAGCTAAATTTTTTTTATTTTCACCGACAGGGTTAGTTTTAATCCCAAACCGGTCTTTTAGAGTGAAATTCTTTAGTTTGGCAAAATCACCGTAATCAACACCGATTTCGGGATCTATCGCTACCATTATTGGGACTTCCTGCCCCTCGAATTTCTTGTTAAAGCGGTTTACAAATTCCTCCAAACTATCATTGGTCTGACTTTCCTTAATTGTTTTTATTTTAAGGATCAAATCAGGTAGGTGTCTGAAATGACCAGAAAAGTAGGAACCCGAAACACACTTTCTTTCAGTTATAATGTATTTTGCACGTGCGTTGTCAGGAATATATCCTGTTCTTTCAAAATAATCAGCTCCTACGATGTTCTCGTGCTGGCTTGTAAGAATCAACTGAATATCCACGAGAATTGCCACTAGTTCTTTCCAGTTTGTTTGCGATTCTGAGAAATGACTATTTAACTCTGAATACGTTTTAAAATCTTTACAGAATTCGAGTATTGTAATAATCCCAGGGTCATAATCTATTGCTGCAATTTCAAATTCCTCTCCCTCCTTTTTCAAAAATCGTATTTCCCTACCGACTTTGTAAAACGTGGAATTCGCTATAAAACTTTCGGTCTTGATATTTATCGAAAATTTAGCCTGGGGTTTGTCTTTCCAACTGATGAAGGAATGATTCAACAATTGATCGCTGAGCCGTAGCTGATCCTTATTTCTCCCTAATTGTGTTATTCCTATTGAAGCAAAAGATCCATAAGGAGTTGCCCGGAATTTTGCCCTGTTAAAATATTTTTGAACAGTTTTTTTTATTTTTTCATCAGCCGTCTCAAATTCATCGTAGGACATCAATCTTATCAGTTCCCAAAAGTCCAGTGAAGCTTCTTTTATCATTTCTTTTAATTCTGGCCAGAATTCTTTCGGCATTGCATCTATTGGTAACCTTGGCGTCCTGACAATGACATTTTGGTTTAATTGCAGTTTAATCATGTTATATTACTAAGTATAATGATAACATAATAATTTGCCTTCCCAACCAGAAAAAAAGTTCTCAAACTTTATAAATCGGGGTATAAACTACAGTATTCGTGGGTACATAAACAAGGTATTTCAATGGAAATGTAATTTCATGAAATTAAATATATTTGCCGAACCATAAAAAAATCAAAATTTTATAATTATGAATCTTCGTTGTTATGTTGTAGACGATGAAATGCATGGTATAATTAATCTTACCCACCTAATCCAGAAAACAGGAGGGGTTGAATTAATTGGCTCCTCAACTAATCCCTTAATCGCCTTAAAGGAAATTCTTGTTTTAAAACCGGATGTCGTTTTTACTGATTATAACATGAGTGAAATGGACGGCGTTACCTTAGCCGGGCATGTCGATGATTTTGCACAGGTTGTAATTATCAGTGGTCAACCTCAGGATTGGATTAAAAACGCTGATTGGAGCAAATACATTTATAGGATGAGAGGAGTTGACTTTCGGGAGTTTCAATCTATCATGATGGAAGTAGAAAAACGCATGGAGAGCCGTAAAGTTAAAATGTAAACGACAAATACCAGACCGGTGGCGCCGAAAAGCCCTGCTGCGGCCAGGCGAGGTCGAAACGGATTGGGTAACCCGCCAGCATGGTACGGGCGCTGCAACCAAAGGATTGGAGATGTGTAGGCGCAACCGGTAGATAATCCTGTTTCCGCGCCGTAGCGGCAAAATCGGTGAAAATGCCCAGCTGCAGGTTATTCAGCGCGGAGAAACCGGTACGCAAAGGAATCAGCTTGCTGAACAAGGGCACATACAGATCGGCATTGAACAAGACATAACTGCTGCCATACAAACTGTTTTGCCGGTAGCCGCGGAAGGGCGTCACCAGGGTCTGGAAGGCATAAGGCGCCTCCTGTACAAAACGGACGGATGTATCGGTACGCGGTACGACATTGTTATCCACACCACCAAAGTTGTAGAGGACCCGGCTTTGTCCGCCGCTATGGCCCACATTACCCCGCAGTACGAAATTGATATCGCGGAACAAAGGCTGATGATAGCTGAAACGCAGTGCCGTAGCGTACAACAGGGTGGCCTGTTTACCGGTAGACACCATTACATCGGTCAGCAGGCGGGCATCCCAGCCTTTATACAGGAAGGGGATCAGTGCATGCAGTTTATTCGCGGATACGGTAAAGGTATTGATGCTCCACCATTGCTGCAGTGCCTCAAAGTTCAGACTGTAACGGTCAGAAGCCAGGAATACGGTACGGTCGCGACGGGCCGCCGCGGTAAAACCTATCGACCAGTCATAATGTAAGGGATATTGTACACCCAGTTCATAGTAGTGTGTTTTCACTTTGGCCATCTGCGGGTAAGGCCTTCCCAGCTCATCTTTCCAATCACGTTGCGGATCGGGTTGCAGGCTTTCTACCTTGCGGAAAAACAGGACATGCCAGTCGAGCCGTTTCGCGGTATTTTCATAACGGAAAAAGAAATCGCTGCCCTCGGTACCGGCAGGCATCCGGTAGCCGATATTAAAATGATGGTTCTCGAACAGGTCGCTGAAACCGCCGTTGACCATCGCGCCTACCTCCGGAAACTTGAAGGAACCCAGGTAACCCTGGTAGGGCTGCAGCCGGTTGATGTAATAGTCATTGTTGATGCGGGCAGAGAAATAAGCGCTGAACAGCTGCAACACATAAGGTCTTACCTTGGCCGGCGTATAGGCCAGGGCGCGCAGCAGGCTATCCCGCTGACGGCTGGCCGCACCTTTATTGTCCCTGCCTTTAAGTACCCCACCCAGGAAGGAAGATTCATCCTCTTTTTTCCATCGCTGTTCCAAAGCAGCCAGGCTATCGCGTTTCCGCTGTTCTTCCAGGTAGTCGCGCAACCAGGGACGGATGTCGGTCCCAGCCTTTGGCATTACCGCCTGCCCGGGTCTCAAAAAATCTTCCAGCATGGCACCGGTTATACTTTGTTGCAAGCGGATACTGTTGTCGTTGAGCCATTGCGGATCATGGAACGTGATATAAGCCGTATCGCGCCATAATAACCGGTCCGGCTGTTTGGCATTACCTTTACTACCCGTTATGATTTTGCTGTAAATGCCGTAAGGCTTCGTAATGCTATCGGCATGGTAAAGACTGTCGGCAGGATACCCCGAACGGTACAGCAATTGCGTATGCGCCGCATCCAGGGCGGGTTCCGTATTATCCTCCCCATCGTCGGTAAGCGGGCTGAACCGTAAACTGCCTGCGTTATACAGTACGATATCGCTTTTGGCACGACGATAAGCGGCCATCAACCATTGATCGCGACTCCAGTCCAGCAGGGCACTTACCCCATCGACGCCATATAATTTATGCCGGTCGATATAGGCGCCCCCGGCGCCATAACGTTTTACCTGCACCAGTCCTTGTTCAGGTTGTACCACGTACCATTGCTTAGCCGTTTCCGACCAGTGCAGCAGCGGATAGGGATCGGCCTGGTGACCGGACATCCAGGGGGGCAGCAGGTAACGTTGTACCGGTTTGACCTGCTGTTGTTGTTGTAATTGCGACAGGGTGGTGATATAAAGCCTGCGCTTATGTTCCTTTTCGGTAATATAGGCTACCTGGGTACCGTCCGCACTATAAACCAGGGCATGCAAACGGCTATCCCGGTGCAGGCGCAACAGGTACCCGCGCAGCGTATCCGTTGCCGGTGCGGCAGGCATCATGCGTTCCTGGAAAAAGCCCAGGCATTGTTGGGTAAGCGTATCGAGCGGCCGCTTCACCACCAGGCGTACGGCGCGGCTCAGCGACTTGCCTTTACGCAACTGGAACACCAGTTGGCGGGCGGCATCGGGCCGGTACCTGCGCGACAGGAAATAACAAAAAGCCTGCCCGGCAAGCTGCGGATCGGCAGTGCTCAGCGAGGTCCAGTCGGGATTTGCGGTATTGCCTTGCAACCCGAGCCAGGCATCTTCGTCGGTAAGGCGCCAGCCCCGGGCAAAAAAGGCGATTGCGCCTTCACGAAACCAGGCCGGCATCAGTTGCCGTTTCGATAAAGCCTGTTCCTCGAGGTCGTCCTGGAATTGTTCTTCCCAGCTTAGCCGGGCCCAGGCCAGGGCCAGTTGTTGTCCGAAATGCTCATACGAACCGTCGAAGGCCAGGGTAAGCCGGCTGCCCTTCAGGTAGATGGTGGGAAAAGGCAGATCGCCCTGACCATTCAAACCGATATTGGATGTGTAAAGCTGATCTATCGCGGGGTAGAGCACGATATTGGGCACGGACTTTACCGGGACGCCCATTTCCTTCTTTACCGTTTCAATGATGCGCGGCAGCTGCATCGATGCAAAACTGGCCATGCTATCGTAACCCCGGGGGTAGAAAATACGGAATGCACTTACCGGCAATACCTTCCATTTATAACTGCGGTACTGGAAACGATTATAATGCACCACCGGGACTTGGGCGTATGTTTTGTAAAGACAAAACAGCGCTACAAGCAGTAGCACAAAAAGTATTTTAAGGCTGTTCTTCACGTGATGATAATTTAACGCCAGCGTCTACCAAAATAAAGACCAACGAAGAAACAGGCCTGATAGGCATAAGCTTTGCGCTCGGTCATCATTTCAATTTTGCTGGTATATAGTGCGGCGTTGCCGCCAATAGTGATTGTTTTTACGAAAGATTCCGGACGACCTGGTTCAAGAGCTATTGCTAGTTCTGCAAACAGGCCGGGAATAAGCCGGGTTTCACCTATTCCTTTGCTCCATTTTCCGCTGCCTAATATAGAAGCACTATTCAGGAATTTATCAGCGTTCGTCTCGGTGAAGTGTTCACTTTGAGAATAGGCATGCTCTTGGGGTGTATAAGTAACATACAAAAGGTTTAGGTAATAAGGCTTAAGCAGTGCCAGAGCCGGACCTGCCGCATAACGCAGGCTTAGCGAAAGGTTACCGTCAATGACGGCGGGAAAAAGCATTTGCTCCCTGCCATAAGCAAGTTGCAACGTATAGGCATTATTTATTTTGCCCAGGATGTAAGGCGAATTTCTTGCCAGGTAGCGATAGGTTACATCCCTACGTTGTTGCTTTACTTCTTTTTCGTGCTGTAGACCAGAGAAACTCAGCTCCCATAATACTTTGGTGCCTGGACCATCATAGCGGAGATAGCTTAGGCCGCCGCTCCAGCCGTTGGTATTTAGTCTCAGGCCAAGTGATAGCGAGTGTCGATAGTTACTGTCATGGCCACATTCGGATATATGCTTTTTCCAGTTTTTTAGTTTACTAATTTGCCTTGATCCATTTTCTTTTGCCTCGTTCAATTTTGAAGAACTGTTTTGCCAAATGGTGGGTTGGGACCATGACAGACATGACATTAGAAGGCAAAGCAATAGCAACAAGGTGATTTTACACCGTAGCATGAGTTGAATTTTATCAGAAAAAGTGGAAGAATAAAAAGTGAATAAATTAAAGGTGCTAGACTACACCTTTAATTTATTCAAGCATATTTAGAATCGCGACTGGCCATAACTAGTCAATTATTTTCCTCCAGCAATAAATGGCTTAAAATTTCGAATTGCAGAATCTAATACATTCAGGTCAGGCTCTTCTATTTCTAAAGCTGACATTCTAACAAATTTATTTCCATCAAAATATAAAATTATGCGCATAGGACTATCGTAGTCATAAGGCAACATTTTTTTTATTTTAGTTACTGCTAAATCCAAAGTTTTTTTTAGCGATAACAGTGTTTTATCATCAATTTTGTATGAATTAAACTTGCATTGATACGCAACAATTTCTCCATTAATTAAAATTTCATCTTTGAGGCTTTCGACTCTGCGGGAAGCGGTGTTAAAACCATCTTTGGATTTCACCGAATAAATATTAAAGATAGTATCTCGTGCCTCTTTGAAAAAATAAAGTAAGTAAAAATCACCTTTCCGAATATCTAGGAAATCTCTTTCGCCAATTAGTGCCAAATAATTGGTGTCTAGCTGGATATTTTGAGTGTAGCTTTCTTTGTCATTTAATTTTTTTGAAACTGTTTCGTTTTTGAAAGAATCTAATACTTTATTTTTTGAATTGTGAATTTTTGGTTTGCAAGAAAATAAAGATGTAATTAGAAGGATAGTTAAGGCAGTTTTTTTCATTTTCTATTATTTTTTGAATCATTTATATTCTTTGAAACATAGTACTTTTCAGAATATAAATAGTCATGCCATCTGGACTTGAAATAAACATTGTGTTAGGTTTATCTAAAAAGACTTTGTGATTTAAAATGGAGGTTTAGAACCACGAAAGACAGGACAAATGAAGGCAAAGCAATAGAAGCAAGACGTTTTTGCACCGTAGCATGAGTTGAATATCACCCCAAAAGCATAAGAATAATAAGTGAGTAAATTAAAGTTGCAGCAACTGCAACTTTAATTTATATATGCCTGTTGGGACTCTGAATAATTAGAGCAAATAAAAAATTCAAGGAATGAATTACTTCCCTTCAGAAATAAAGGGTTTGAAATTACGAATAGTCGAATCTAACACGTTAAGATCTGATTCTTCTAATTGAAAAGCCGATAATCTATGGTAATCCTGGCCATCAAAATATAGTGCAACTCGTAGCGGACTTTCATAATTTTTTGGAAGTACTTTCTTAGTCATTCCAACGGCTTTATTTATAGCATTCTTAACTGGCATAATCATCGAATTGTCGATTTTATAATTCTCAAAAGTACCTTTATATACTTCCAAAGAGCCGTTTTCTAACAGATTACTGTAGTTATTGTTACCTTTATGCGAAGCCACCGAAATTCCATTACATGATTTGATAACATATATATGGCAAAGTGTGTCCCTCGCTTCTTCGTAAACATAGAGGATGTAGAATTGATCTTTTTTTAGGTTTAAAAAGCTTTCCTCTCCCATCAGGGTTAGATAAATTTTATCTGCCTCAATTCTTTCAGCTTTATTTTCGTAACCCTTTAAGTATTCTAAATAGGTTTTGCTCTTTTGGTAAGCCATTGAATTTGCATTTGATTGATCTGTTCTTGCTTTACAAGAAAACAAAATAGTTATAGCGAGGAAAGAAAAAATTGATTTCTGCATTTGTTTTTATTTTTTAAACCATTTCCTCTGTCAAATTCTTTGTTTCAGAAATTAGCAACCGGAAAGTGCCATCCAATTTTGTGCGTATGCCCCGTTCCGAACGCATACTTCTTTTCTCCACCTTACGATTTAAAATAACTTACTGCATATGTTATCGAATAATTAAATAAAACACAGTCCAAAAATTCAAATTCTTTAATTTTCAGTAGGCCACTTTAATTAATGGCCTCCTGAAATTTTAAAAGAAAAGGTTGGCAGGATTAGATGGAATAATGCCTATAGAAGCTTAAGAGCTTAAATTTTTGCTCTAAACCCACCGGCCTCTTTTTTATACAAGTTAAAAGGTGATATTCTCTATCAATTTATTCAACTGTTTGATATCTACAATGGAATTGCTATCCTTACTCCTGACATCTTTTAGGGTATACATAGCCCACGCTACTGACGGATCGGGAATGATAACATGCATACACTGAATTATTCCAATACTTTTAACATAGAAAAATTTATAACCATCGTCTATGTTAATTTCTGCCCCATGGTTAGCCCAAAAAGTAGCTACTTGATATGTACAATCATTTATTTTGTAGTTTTTCCAACTTGAACAAATTACGATCATGTTGTCGTCACTATAAATACTGGGTTCCGGTGCATCAGATTTTGAAGAAAGCGAATCAATTATTTTCGCGTTAATAATTAAGTCATCCAAACTCTTTTTCGCTATACTTCTCCATAGGAACGGGACTATTGTACTATCTTTTGATGTGCTCCGATATACTTCATTTGGACTTTTCGGTTGGTTGTAAGCTTGCCATATCGAAGCTTGAGAATCCGGATTTGACGAAATTAGCTTGCAAAGAAGGAATGCTGCAAAAATTAGATTATTCATGCTTTTATGGGTGTTGTGTTTTATAGTTACAAATTTCTATTTTGTTTCTTATACCGAATTTTTCATAAAGTAGACCACCTCTCCCTACTTGGATCATTAAGCGAATATTGTCATCTGACATCCCTTTTGTCTTGTTATTTTTGATTAGGTATAATTGTTGTGCCTCGAGAGTCATAGAAAATCCTCTTTGACCAAAATAGGACCCATTAAATACTTTTTCATCATGATCATCCGCAACTAAGGAAGGCCTAGCATAATTTTTATTGAATCGGCTTTCTTGCATCAGGCCATGTAGAAACACTTCATGTAATACGCCTTGAGTATTATATATCGCTTCTTCTAGGGTTGATGTGTTAAAATATGGATTAGATCTATAGCTTTGTGGCAGAACAAATCTAATTTTTAATCGACCTCCATCATTTTTTCTTTCCCCACCTATCACAGAAGGAGATGTATAAGCACCAGCTCCTTCTCTCACATCATCGCCCAATTCAAAAGATACATTTACGCCGTTCGCGCTCGAGATTCCTTCTTTTGTAGCTTCAATACTTAAGTCTGTCAGAATTTCACCCTCAAGCTTAAAACCCTTTTCTGCATGGTCTAAAAGATATTGCCGTCCAGCTCTTGTTGAAGCAAAATATTCAAATGCTTCTACAGCTTTGGCATTCACGAAGCTACCGTCCGCATTTTTTGCATATAAGTTGGACACACTAACCGTATCACCTAAGACATCGTTATAGAGCACTGGATTATTGTTCATTGATGCATAAGGGCTCATCCATTCAGAAGGTTTCGTGTCAATACTTCTAAACCGCCCAATCTGAGGATCCAAATTACGATAAAATGTCTCGTAAGTTTCAAGTCCGAAATGCTGCTCAAGCATAATACCTTGATATTTATGAGGTTGATTAGGTAGGCTCTCTGTTGTTTTATCAATGCCTACAGTTAAACCAAACGGATAATAATGGTTTTCTTCTAAAACCCTAGACTTATAATGTTCTAAATGTACATTATCAAACCATACCTTTTTACCGATGCTCTGATTGTCAATATAAACGATCAGATATGCAGGTTGGAAAGTACCACCAGACCCTAAAGTTCCTGGCCCTATAGTTACCGTACCACTGTTGTGCCAACCGTTGGTATTGGGTTGCACTTGTATGGACCCGCTCAAACCAGATATCAGTTGCATATTCCCGTCAAAGAACAAATAGTTTAAATGCGCCTTTGGAACCATTGGATTGTCATCGGTTTGGAGCCCTCTGATCAGTACCGGAAGCATGGTGTTTGAAAGGATGTTATTTATGGTTTTCATGTTCTCCGGTAATTCGCTTACCGGTACACCAGCGTAAGTTCCGCCACCCATCAACGCATTCATGAGCGAATTAATTACGGGTCCGGCTCCGGTTTCTTCCTCGCCATGAATTTCCCCTTCGTAGTAGCTGTCGGTACTGATTTCAAATTTGTCGCCGGGCATTACTTTTAGCATGATCGCAGTACCCACGCGTTTGCTCGCAACAGCCCCGTCCAGCTCTGCAGCCATATTGTCATTGGGGTTCGTGCTTCCGGGTTTTGACGACCTTACATTGGGTATATTATCAAAGAGCATTTGTTCCCGTCCTGCAGTTGCCAGCTCGTGCTCTGCCATATAGCCCACAGTAATGGGCGTAGATGTGACCGTACTCCGTACATTACCGAGGTGGTCTTTAACAAAGTAGTCGTAAACAAATCGGGTTTCATGTCCCACAGTATCTCCTGAGACAGGGCGACAACGCCCTTCTTCGTTCAGGATATATTGAAGTACATCATCCTTATAAACAAAGTTACCAATATTATCATATATATGACTCACCCCGGAACTATCCAATTTCTTTCGAAGTACATTGCCCAACGCGTCGTACACATAATAGATGACGCCTTTCCCCACAACTGCCATAAGTTGAGGTTTGTCGATTTCGTTGTACTCCATCTCTAAACCCTTATTTTCATCACTACCCATATTGCCATTCAGATCATAGTCATATTCAACAGGAATATTCACTTTGTTCCTAAAGTCAGGAAGGCCGTCAACATTTGCACCCGCGTCCTCTACTTTTATCAACTTGTTGGTTCCGGGTTCATATTGGTAGGACAGCTCATCTATGGTTTGAGCAGCGCCCGGGTATTTACCTCCCCGTTGCTTCATCGTTCTGAGATTTCCATTCAGATCGTATGTGATTTTAGACACAGTATAATCCCATTCCATATTAGCCCAACTGCTACCGGTCCAGTGCCGGTGTTCCGCATGCGTCAGGCGATCAAGCTTATCATAAGTATATCCATAGGCATGCGGAATCCCATTAGCACCTTTCCAGGTAATGCCCGCAATATTGCCATTATAAAGTTTGTCGCGGAAGCCGCCATCATAGTACAGCCTTTCGTCAAATAAAGTACGAAATGGTAGGCTGCCATGATCTTCTACGGCGATATGTTTTAAGAAGCCCCGCACATTGTATTCATTGAGCATCATACAGGCTCGGGTATCCTTGACAACCACCCGGTTCAGGTGATCGTAGTTGTATCCTGAAATATTAAACGGCGCCCCGCCATTTATTTTTTGCTCGAGTTTCTTTACCAATGTATTACCCCCATCATTTGCTGTATTTCGGGTAAAAGTACGTACGAGCCGGTATTGCTTCAGCGTACTGTCTGCACCGGGTATTTGCAGGGCACGGGGATTTTGATGTTGTATTATCGTACGCCATAACATGCCTTGAAAATAGTATAGGTTTGATGTTATATCAAGGCCACCATTTAGATTCTGCGATTGAACTTGTAGTATACGATTTTTATTATCATAATAGTTCACAGTATGAAGCCACTGTTCAGCATCCGGATGCTCACCATCCAAAATCCTCACTTTGATCCCAGTTATCAAACCACGTGTCACATTGCCTAATACCGGTTGTTCTAACTCCGGTTGAGCCGTAGAGGGTAGTTCGCTATTGAATTGCGAAGCATCGTAGTTAAATCCAGGTGATTGGCTGTAATTGTCGTAATAAGTGTAAGTGAGAATTTCAGCCGCGTTGATTTGTGAAGGATAGGTATTAATTAGGCTATAATTTTTAATGTATCCCCATAAATCTGGTGCGGGGTATTGAACGGAGGGGTCATCTACTAAGCCTTGTAGCACATCGCGGGGCGAGGTAAAACCGATTAGTCCCGTTACTATAGGACGGTCACTGCCATCATAAATGGTGAACGCCCATTTACTTTTATCCTTTTGAACACCGTCCCGACTAAAAATCAGTCGATTCCGCTCGTCGTAGACATATTCTTCCATTGCTTTTCCTGGTACTTTTTTTTGAACGACACGCCCTCTTTCATCATAATCATACCGATAGCATAGCTCAGTAACCTGACTCACGTCCCAATTGCCTCCATTGTCAAACGTCTCTACGGCGAGCGGCGGAATGACAAATCGCAAACGGCTTTGCTGATCGTATACATAGTATGTGCATGCATAATTGACATGCTTCCTCGGATCAAATTTGCCGGTCGCTAATTGGCGTTTTTTTAATATTACGTTCCCATTTCTATCTTTATATTCTCTCAGCTTTTTACCATCTTCGTCTGTTGTTTCGGTTACATAAAGAGTGCTGGGAGCATAGTACTTTTTAGTATCCGGTACAGCATCGACATCCGGAGCAATAGTCCACAACTTTACTTCGTCATTCAGGTTATGACTATAGGCAAGGGCTACGCCACGGCCTGAGTCTACCCAGGAGGTGCCGGGACTCAGCATTTTTTCAGGACGCCCTAACGAAGTCGGCTCAAAATCGGTCCTGCTGTAGGGTGGTTCATCATTGCCTGCCTGTTCATAAAAGCTACGCATATTGGAGGCCACATTCTGTTGGAGGAGCCCATAAGTGCCAAATGGGTCCTTTTTATTGGCGAAGGGCAGGTACTGGTAGCGTTCCCTTCCCAAGCTGTCGTACACATATGCCTGGATAATATCAAAGCCATCGGCATGCGCGCGCAGTCGGTTGGTTTGCAGGGGACGCCCAAGACCATCGAAATAATCCCGCTGCTGCCGGTATTTGAAACCGGAGGTAGGCAAATTCTGCAACGGCTGGTCCGGGGTAATGGTTTGAATATAGTTGTGTTTTCCCGGGTTGGTCAAATTCCTGATGCCGGGATAAGTTGCTGTGGGCAAAAAGAACGGAGGTCCGAGTTCCGGGATATTCAGATTGGGCTGGCATAAGCCTGGAGTACTTACCAAAAGGATAAGTAAACCCAATAAAATGTGTTTGTGATTATAGATCTTCATGGGATTAATTTTATTGGTTTACCTGGTATTGATAGCTGTTATTTATGATAATATTGCCTTTCTCATCTCTGACAAAGGTCAATCTCCCAAAGTCATCGTATTCGAAAAAGTTAGTTTGCATACTGTTATTCACTTTCGCTGATAATCTATTATGGTCATCGAAGATAGTTGCAGCAAAACTGCTACCCGCAGGTACAATAGCCAGTTGGTCCATCGTACACAGGCCGCCAACGGTAACCGTGGCGTAATTTGGGATTTCTGCACGGTACAGTGTCCAGGCTCCTTTTGTGCGGCCTGTCGAAACAGCGGTAACACCATTGGCAGTAAAACTGCCCTGGCTCAACCAGGCAAACACTTCTATCGTGCCTGCGGAGTTGAAGCCCTGGAAAATTAAAGACCCGTTCAGGTTATAGCTATAACTGCCGGAAAATGCCGAAGAGGCCGTGCGGCTGGCTTCCTGGACAGTGCTATATTCACCGGGGTATTCAAAAGAGGTAAATACGAAAGCGCTGTTCTGGGGCATGGTACAGGTGGCCAGCGCCAGGTTGCGCTCCTTGCGCCAGATATAGCGGCGAAATCGGTTACCGGGTGTTACAACGGACAATGGATTTGCCTGTGGATCATAGCTCGGAATAGCTACAACTTTTCTGAGTGGATTTCCATATTCGGAATTGCGCATACTATCGGTCAAAAATTGGCTTCCCGAGACATGTCCATGTGTGTATTGTGTGAATAATAATTTGTCATCCACATAAGTCTTCGATGCTAAAATATCACTTACACGGTTGGCGGTTATAAGCTGTCCGGCAAGGGTCGCATCAGGCGCTAATGCAGGCTCTGCCACATCTGCAGCATAGGCATTCTTTTGTACAAAGAGCTGCCCTTTGCTGTTTTGAGTCGTTATAGTAAGGGGCAGTTTATTGTAACTGCCATATTCATAACTATTCCAGCTCAGGTTGGGGATTCCGTTATCGGTGTTGTAATCGTAAGTTGAATCCGAGTTCAGATAGACATAGGACAGGTTATTGGAATAAGGGGTGATGGTAAACATCGGGAAGCCGGCGCCGGATTCGGAATAATCGTCAACGACTGTTTTAATACCATCAATTTTCATGGCCGGGTCAGTGAACGTCGAGGGCTGCGAGTAGTCGAATACGCTCGCCGTTCTTCTTTTTGTCTCCAGGGTGCTGCCATTAGGAGCGGTCCACTCGGTCAATATCTCTTTACCGCGTGCATATTCGTTATCGGTGCCGGGTACGAAGGGGTAAAAGTTAACATAATTGGGCTCGACCTTCAGGAAGTTGTGTAAGGTCCGGAATTCTTTATTACCATCTTTTAAAACCTCGGCTACTTTGGTGTAGTAAACACTGTTGCCCTGGCCACCCTGGCCCGGCATGGCGTTGTTGCCCATCCGTACAAAGAAGCGGTAGCCGTTGGATATACGGGTCTCTACATAGCTATGGAAGTCCGGCCCGATCTGCCGACCCCAGGAACCGTTTTCATCATCATAAATATAGCTTCTTACTTTCGGAGTGCCACCATAATTATCGGTAGCCGAAATGGTCTTTATACGCAGACCGCCTGCAGTATATTGACTCGGAGGCGCAGTGGTGTCTTTTATTTTGAAACTGATACCAAAGTACAGGTTCCGGACATTGCCAAGAATGGCTGCATCGTTCATTCTACCGACGTTTGTAGCAACCAGGTAGTATTTGCCATTTGGCAGGTGGACATTGCCGATATACTCCGGCCCTTGTGCAGAAAAGCCGTTAAAAGGATGTGCAGGATCTGGCGCGGGAATGGGCGCGCGCTCTATCCGGTAGGCAACATAATTGTTATCTATGGGAGCGCCCCAAAAGGCGCCGGGTTTTACCCGTCCCAGGGTAATGTTGGCCATAACGCCGCCCAGGTCGCCATTAATGGCCGGATCTGGCGCTTCGTTGACGATAAAACTGTCTCTATATTCCGAAGAAAACGTTTCGTTAGCCCCTTTGAATACAGAAATAAAAGCGCCGCTGGTAATGGTATTGCCCACGGTAACCAGGCTGGAATTGCTGACGGTATTGGGTTCGTATTCGAACTGGATATTACCGCCTGTCGGCAGGTCAATCCTTTCCAATATCCCGGCCTTCATCATATTGGGGTCAGGTGTACGATTCGCTCCCGAAAGGTAAGTTGGGGAACCTCCCTGCTGTATATACATGCCCGGAGCCATGTGCTGATCAAATAAATTGTTGTTAGCATATCCCCACATATCCTGGGCGAAGGACATACGGGCCGGCATTTGGGTACTGTTATAGATAAAGCGGTGGCGTAACGGATTGCTGTTGTTTTCCGTACTACCATATTCGGATAACGAATCCAGGCGCAGCGACTCGAGCGACATCGTGCCTCCTGCGTTTTGTCCCACGGAAGCGCTGCGTTGAAAGTAACCGGTATGTAGCCGCAGGATCTTTTTAACCCCGCCGCCCCGGGTACTGACAATAACCCGTGAAATTGCCCGCTGCAATTCATAATCCCGGCGGACGACACCATCATATACGATGCTGAGCGAATCAGTACGGCTTACGATGGACTTGAGCCGGGTAAGGCCGGTTATGGAGTTATTCGTGTAAACGTTCATTACCGGGCTACGGCCACTACTCCCCGTAAGCGGCTGGTAGGTGGTGCTGGAACCCAGGCTGGCGTATCTGCCGTAGTTATATTCGTAAAACAATTCAATGGTGTCCGTAGCATCCGGGTTAATGATCCGGGTGAGCTTCCAGGAGGTGGTCTGCTCCGGTGACGAGGAGGAAGACCCCGGCATACCCATAGGCAGCGTTTGGCTACTGGATTTTTCGGCGTTATTGAAAATGTACCTAGTTCCATTATCGGTGGTAATGGAAAAGCCCCCGGAGCTGGAACCAGGTACCTGGAATTTGATATCCAGCTTCCGGTCGGAAGTATTCAGGTTGACAAACTCCTTTTTTATTTCGTCGTACATGAACTTGCCGCTATAGCCTCCGAAGTTGAAATAGAAGAGATCGGGTTCCAGGTCCATCTGGCCTTTTGCTGCCGCCGACCATTCCTCAAAGTGCGCCGCAGCATTAGGATCATCATCATAAAGCGGCCTGATGCTCATGTAATAGGAAAGGGGTTTAGCTTTATTGATAAAACCGATGCTGGCGGTCTCATCGGCGATGCCCCGGATCTCGCGGGACACCTCACCACCGGTCTGCAACAGCCAGCCCAGGCCAGCATTCGAGGCCATATCGCTGACCTTAACCCCACCACCTGCATGGTAAGACAGGCTTACGGGAAGCGAAATACCTTTGCCGGCAAGGGTATATAAAGGCAAGTCTATCTGCGGTGTACCGGTTACCAGGCTGACTGGAAAGTCGACATACTTCATCATCTGCGAGGTCTCCGGCGAGCCGTTGACCAGGCTGTTGAGTCCCTTTATATAGTTTGCCGAAGGTTGTTCCATCGGTTGCGCATACAAGGAGGCGCCCCAACCCATAAGGCAGGTAAACAATATTGGAATCTTCTTCATTCTTTAAATGGTGTTGTTGATTTATTAGAATTAGTTTTCAATAGCAATGGTATCAATCTGATTGCAAGGTATATTTTAAGACCGCCAATTGTTGGCGGAGCCTAATGATCAAATTATAACTATTTCCCCCAGCCCAGCCGGATCATAAACGGCGTTCTTAAATTGCTTTGCTGCCACAGAAAATTATAACCGGCCATAAAGGTGCCACTCCACTTACTGCTAATGCGGTAGCGCTTCATGATGCCGAGATAAGCAGCCTCCTGTTGCCCGCCGAATGCCTGTTTCAGGGTATTGCCGGACGATGTAGCAGACTGCGGATCATTACTGTTTTCTTCCAGGTAAGCCCGGCCCGCAGGGCGCAAAGCACGCTCGTATCCTGCCTGCAGGCTAAAGCCGTACAGCAGTTTCCAATCGGTATATACTCTTGCAGTAATGCCTTCATAACTCAGGCGGATATGTTGCCAGTCCTGGCCCAGGCCGATGCTGGCCCCTATACCGATACCATAACTCAGGCTGGGCGTATGTTTAAAGGCAATACCTACGCCCAGCTCCACCATTGCCGGCCGTAAGCCGTCGGGCGTGGCGCGCGTAGTCTGGAAGTTGTATTGTGTTTCGAGCCGCAACCAGAAAGGCTTTCCGCGTTCCGGGTTTTTATGGAATGCGGGCTTTTCGATATGCTTTAGTTTGTCCTTGGTTGCCTTGGCTTCCTGTAACCCTTGCCGGGCATCTTGGGCCAGGTTGCTGACTTCTTTTACTTTATCGGTTACCTTACCCAGCCGATCGCTGAAATCTTTAATCTGTCCTTGCATTGCCTGTTGCACGACTTGCAGGCTACCAAACTTTTCACTGAGCATTTGCTGCACCTGTCCCTTAGTTTGGTAACCCATGTTTTGCAAGTCGGCAGCTGATACACCACTCCCCAAACCAATTTTATTATTGCCTATATAGCTTTCAAAACCTTCAATACCCTGCAGGTTTTCCATCGCTTTTTCTTCGGCGGCATCAGGATCGTCGGCCACGCTGCGCCAGGCATTCATTTTTTCCTGGGCATAGTAAATGTCTTTTTGTAATCCTATTAAACCGGGAATACCGGCGCTCCTGGCCATTTGTTCAAGACTTTGCGTACGTTGCCGGATCAGATCTTTAACCTGTTGTTCGGCATTCAGCTTGCCTTGCAGTTCGGCGATCTTGCCGCTGTAATCCCCACCGGGCAAGGCTTGTCCGCTTATGCCGTCCAAAGTTGATAGTTTATTTCCTTGGTTATGCATAAACTGTTGTATGCCTTTCAGGCTATCGATGGTTGCATTACGCCACTTAGTCATACGGGCCAGGTCGGTAGTGTCTTTGGATAAAGCAGCAATCGAATCGAAGCTGGGAGCGCGGTGCATGTATTGCTTATAGGCAATCGAATCTTTGGCGGCTAGTCTGGCCATCATACGCTCTTCTTTTCTTTGAAGCCGACGTAAAAGTTTTCCTTGGATACGATCTGCACGATTGATATATTTATTCAACTCTGCTGTTCTTTTTTCAAGATATAAGGATGCTTCATCAATTCCATTTTCAGACTGAGCAGATGCTTCAACAACGAAAAAGGGAATAGAGAAAAGCAATACAATAATGAAAATTGAACGCATCAAAGAGTCGCTTTTTTGATTATTGATTTGGTAAATGTATCTGGGAGTATCTGTAAGGATACAGGTAAAAACCCCTGTTTGTATTAATTAACTTTTGCTGTCTTTCGTCCCTAGGATGATCCAATCGCGAGGCGTATATAAAACCTAAAGCCGTGCAAAAAAGAAGTAAAAAGTGGAAAATGCACAGACCCAAAATAAATCTGCTGGTTATGTTCGAATCTCGATTTGAATCGATTATTTGACCAATCATGACAATTTCAATAATTTTTTTTAAAATAACATTTAAGGAATTATTCTATGTAATGTCATGATTTCTTAAATTTTCAAATCATGTTATTTTTCATTAATACGCTACCTTTACAAAATCTTAGAAAATTTTGAGCATCGGGGATTTATACCTAAATCCTAAATACCCACTTTTTTATTATTGGTAGACGATATGTGTTTTTATCAAGATTAACGTAAAGGAAAAATGCAAAAGCGAATCTTAGATAAAAAATTCAATGTGAAGATATATGTGGCTTAAGGGTGTTTCCAAATAATATAAGGGAAATGAAGAAAAGAGGCAATATTTTTCGACAAGACGAAAAATACCAGGTTTTTATCTTAAATTTTAATTGAATACTTATGAAAAAGAACAACCAATCCAATCCGAAACTCACTCTTAAAATTCAAAAAATTGTTTATTTAACTCCTAAACAAATGCACAATTTACATGCTGGTGAAGAGGCGTCAGTTTTTACCAAGCCCCAAAGTTTTAATTGCCCAGTTCCCTACAATGCACCTCCTTACCTTACAATGAAGTACTGCAACGAATAAAAATAAAATAACAAAAAATAAAATATAGCACTACCTTCGGCCCCTCTATGTAGCGAAAAAATTTAAATACGCTACTTATGTTAATCAAAAAAACATAAGAAATGGAAAGGACGAAGGTGGTGCTAATGCATATTGCTGTATGGGTTATTTATGTATCAATTTTAATTTTTAATCTCGGGTATAGCGAAAAAAATTGGAATGATTTCATTTATGAAACAACAGTTTCTCATCTCATATCTGTAGGTGTCTTTTATTCCACGACACTCTGGATTCTTCCTCAATTTTACGCTAAAAATAAGTATACTAAAACTCTTGCCGGTTTTCTTTGTATCCTAATTGCCAGTGAAGTTTCTAGATTTATCTATACCTATTCTGTCTCGCCAGTTTTATTAGGTAGAAGAATTTCTTCATCAACTTTACCTTTGGATACTCAACTTGTAAACTTTTTTTTTCAATGGTTTAAATTCTCTTTATTAGGTGTGTTGTATTGGTCCAGGACATCGAAAATAGAGCTTCAGAAGAAACTTACAGATCAAATTGCAGAGAGCTCGAAACGTGAAAAGTTAGAACTTGAAAATGCAGCGCTCCGGGCACAAATAAATCCACATTTCATATTTAACACACTTGAGGTTTTAAGAAGGGAGGCTTCAGAAATAAGTCCAAACGTTTCCTATGGAATTGAATGTTTTATGGATATTTTACGCTCTGGAATAAATAAGCTTGGGCCAGATGGAAAAATTCCACTGCTAACTGAAATTCGAGCTATTGAAGGAATCGTTTATTTGTATTCGAAAAGATTTCCTGAGTTAATTGTATCCCTTGTTTCTGATGTAGAGAATCATGAAACCCATCGCATTCATTCTCATGTACTCTTGCCATTAGTTGAAAATGCCTTTAAACATGGTGATAAGAAAATTACGGTTGAACTATCTGTCGATAGAACTGCGGTTAAATTAAATGTCAATAATATAATTGGGCGTCGAATAAAGGATGAATCAACAGGAATTGGCCTATCATATGTAAAAAGGATCCTCGAATCAAATTATCCAAATACATATAAACTAAAAACTATCCAGACAAAGGAAAACTACTCTGCAGAACTCATTATTCACTTTAATTAGGTACTTATGGAACTTATCAAATGTATTATTGTAGATGATGAAATTAACTCTATACAAAACCTTGAAAGATTGATCAAACCAATTCCGCAACTGGAAGTTGTAGGAACTTTCCTTAATGCGACTGAAGCTATATCTTTTGTTGAAAAAAATGAAGTTTACCTCGTTTTTTTGGACATTAATATGAGTGATTTGTCTGGATTTGAAGCAGCTAAAAGGCTACCTGATAAAAAAATTATTTTTACTACTGGATTTGCCTCATACGCGCTCGATTCTTACAGTTTAGAGAATGTTGTTGATTATTTATTAAAACCGATATTGTTTGGAGATCTCACTCGTGCCGTAAAAAAAGCTAATAAGCTATTTGTTGTTGAAAATCATTTCTATCTTTTGAATAACGATCTATATCTAGCGTATAGAGAAAATGGAATAGACAGGAAAATTAGTTTTACCAGTATATCTCATATTGAAACAAAAAACAACTACTCATTAGTATACTTGGAAAATAGGGTGATTACTGTTCCCATACCGCTTTGGGAGCTTGAGAGAACTCTACCTGAAAGTAAATTTATTAGGATTAACAAATCTACTGTTGTTAACCTGACTAAAGTTATAGATGATGACAATACCAAACATCTAGTAATGATAGGAGGAAAAAAGCTCATATTCACAGGACCCTATAGAAGAAAGAATGCTGAAAAAATAATTGATTCCCCCTAAACAAATAATAGGGGGAATGCCTGATTCTACTGGGAATTAGTCTCCTAAAGTGATTCTCTATGAATCAAACGCCCAGAGCATCATGGCGCTGTCTAGGGCAGCATCTTCAAGGACATAACGGAAACTAACGTATGTAATTAAACTTGCAACGGCACCATAAGCATCAGCTCCGGCGCCAAGGATTGCGCGGATAAATTTCCTTAAAAATTCAGCGTCAGATTTTCCCGGACTTTTAGAAATTGCTTCCATCCAAAAAAACATGGAGTGTCGGTATATTGAAGTGAAATGTAAAAGTTGGTCGGCCTCTGTCCTACTAATTTTTATTTTCCCCGATAAAATATCGTCTTCTACAATCAGAATCTTCTTTTTGAAGACACTATAATCGGCAGGAGATTTCATTTCTTTTGCCGCTAAGAAAATTTCATTGATATTTTTGGCTAACGCCCTTGAGCATCCGAGCTTTTCTGTCAGTTCTTTTATCTCCAGGTTCTTGATTTGCTGATTTTGCTTATGGCGTTGTAGAAGCGATTTAAGAGGATCGCCACCATACCTGATTTTAAAGAATTCCCCAACAAACTTTTGCTTCATATCGGAGGAGAAATCATCTTTTCGGGAAAGCTTTCGATAAATAAATGTCAGTGCCTGATTATGGATGATCCCAATAGAATCAGCTGGATTTTTGGGATTAAATGGCTTTTCAATTTGGGTTTTAACCGTAGCCATTTTTAAAGATGGAGCTGGCTGCTCCTGGTGGGGTGGTGCGGATTCTTTACTGCAGCCTACAGTAAACAAAATCACTACTAAACTTAAGATTTGAATTTTCATTTTTTGATGGTTTTAATTTTTCCAGTCAAAATTGAAAATTGAAATAAAGTTCTTGTGATACCGGTTTAGTAGCTATCCTATTTTTCGGCCTATTTCACGCGATTGCGAAAATCACTGGTCTCCTGTCTGAAATTTATCATGATAGCCTCCGGCTGCTGTTTTCCCGCTGGAAAATGAAGGAATATATCGAGGTAGGTTGTCTGGCCATCCGGGCTCAAGATCTTAATTCCTCCATGATTATTTTTACCTTTTAAATGGGCAAGTTTTCCATGGGCCACTACCTCTATCTCATCCTCACTCCCATTAGCTATTTCAAACTTTCCAGTATTAAAAAAGCCAGCCCAATTGGCATGCCTTTTCCTGGCTTCCTCGGCGCCTATATAATTCATCAGAAAGGACTGCTGCTCTGCAAGTGCAATTCTTTCCATAAACTCATTGCCTTTATGTTGCTTGGCCAGCGTTATCATGTCTGAAAACCAATTTTTAGCGGCTTTAATATTTTCGGGGTTTAAAGAAATATCCGAGCTTTTAGACCATCCTGCAAGATTATAAGGAACCGTGGCTGTGAAACTTTTTTCCTTATTTTTACCGCTATCCCAAATAATGAAGTCTGGGCTATATTTACCATTTTTCCATCGTGATTCTTTTACGGAAGCATTTCCGATCTTTCCTCCAGGGCCTACTTCCCATGAAATTTCTTGCTCACCGCTGGCTGATATGGTATGATTGGCCAAAAATGTAATCCTTCCCTCCTGCTTCTCCACCGTCAAAAATGGAATATCATTAATCTTAAGCCGGTATGGTCCTTTCCCATCGACGGTAACATAGTAGTTTGCGCCTTCTTTGGGTGACGTGAGGTCACCGAAATTTTTTTGTCCAAAACTGTTAGCGCTGAAGAGCATCAAAATCAACAATGCTTTATACTGAAATTTTACTCCTTTAAGGAGTCTTTTCTCTATTTTATTCATAATTAGTTTAAAAATCATATTCCACCAAAACTATGCCACACCAAGGCATCCAGATCTAAGCATCTTGGCCATTTGGCCCCTAACTAAAATGAGTTCTACAAAATTGAAAATTGCTATGCTTATTCCATGATATTTTGATAGTAGCTAACCCAAAAATTAGAATTACAATTGGTAGCTTTATTTTATAAACCTAATTGCTTATGAATACAAACAAATAAAATTACCTAATGGGTTCTCGAGTATTTACAAGCGTATTCTCATGTGTCTCAGGATTTTGCTTACAGCAGATGATACTTGCGATTATTGCAGTAATAAAGACGAATTTATTATTCATAATTAATTGTTTAAATAACGGTATTATCTGATCAAATATGAAAATAATGGGCGGATAAATTCATGCTAATAAAGTAGTTATTTGAAGTATTATTCTAATGTTTGAAACATTCCTATGCGTAAAAAGAACTAATTGTATCTTCACAAAAATTTTATAAAATGGCGAGACCTATAGCTATTTGTCCCAATTGTGGTAATGTATTCGAAGACACTAGATTCAAAATTGAGAATAGTTTTGATATGACAATTGTTGACGCTTATATTCCATGTCCAAAATGTCAAGAAATAGCTCAAACACCTGATGGAAATTATGATTTTACAGATGAAGAAATCAATTATAGAGGATTGTATAATGAACCTTCAGAAAAGATAGAATTAATTAACAAATTACTAAGACATGCAAACTTTCGCACGAAGGAAGAATTAATCCAGGGAATACATGAAATTTCTCCGTCTGCTGCTACATATGCCCAAGATTTTATTAGGCATAAAGAAGAATCCACTGGATCTGCCATGTCGGTTAAGGATATGATAGCAGCGCTTTTAGTGATTTTTGCAGTTATTTTAACCGGATGTAGCCCCTCGAGAGTCGCTCAAAATAAGAGTTTCCAGGAAAATAATATCGAAACAAATAAAACAGTGAAGAATAATATTCTTATTGGTAGGAAAATAGATATTAAAGATTTGAAACAGCCAGCGAAAAATGCGTTATGCTCTTGTGGTAGCGGCAAAATATATAAGAGATGCCATGGGTTAAGTGCAGAAGAAAGAAGAGATTCTGAGATAAAATCAATTTCAGAAGATATTAAAGATATTAGAAAAAGAAATAGATAATGGAAAACTTTCTTCCTGGCGCTGACAATATTTTCAAGTATATGATTACAGTAGGCGTCGCTTTAATTCTGTTTATGGTAGTTTATCCTCTTAAAAAGGAACAAGAATTACAAATTGCTTCTCTTGATCTTGATTATCGGGTTTCGGTTCTTAAGAATCAAATGGATGAGTTAAAAGAAATGGATAAGAAAAAAACAGATTTGGATTACGAACGAAACGCGTTATCAGATTCAGGGGAATACACTAAAAAAAGTGATAGTATAAGTGCAATCATGAATTCGTTAAAAAGGAAAATTGATTCTCTTTCAAATTACCTCAGCGATACAATTGTGAAATTAGATTTCGACAATCAGAAGAGTGGCCTTTTGAAAAAACATGCAGGAAGCTATCTTTTTTTAAGAATTTTCTTATTCTCAATAGGTATAATTCTAATTGTAGGAGGATTTATATTTTGGTTGTCCAAAACCTTTGTGGAAGAAATGGTCCAAGGACAAAGCCCTTCAAATACAGAAACAGCACTTATTAAAACCATTAAATGGATTGCTAAGAATAGACTCTTTTCCATTCTAATTTTTATCACATATATTTTGGTGGTGTATATTTTGATGAAATTTATTTAAAGTTCTAACAGTTTTATTCTCTTACTATTAGAAGATGTGCGAGCTCCGGCGTCTCATAGATTCGCTCCATTTCGGATTCAATAAGCATTACTATATCTTCTTTTATTTGCAGGTAGTTCTGCTCTATCTCAGCAGGCGTGACCGTCCTCGGCTTGGGGATAGGAACGTAGCTATCCATCTCTGCTTTGATAGCAGTATGGTCATTAATAATCTCGCAGTGGAAATTCTTAAGCTGGATTTTTTGCTCCGGGTTATCAGCTACCGCTCCCACAAATTCACCGGAGGAAAGTGACGAAATTGTTGATGCCGGTATAGCGGATTCTAACTGGGTGGATTTGCTGATCGAGGTGTCGCTCGCATTAATTGAAAGGCTTTCCCGCTCCTGCATGATCTTACCAAACCGCTCGGATAATGTCTTGGCTGTATCTCCAAGGACCTGGCCCGAAATCAGGTTGCCAACTATATTAAAAATCACATCGGCGCTTTCCTTCCCATAATCCTTGCGGAGTTGCGAGATATCCTGGACCGCCAAGGTTGTTGCCACTTTATTGCCACGAGCTGTGGCGATTGTACCTTCGATACCGGAAACACCACCGATATAAATAGTAGGAAATTCGTCGAATAGTATAGAACTTTTTAGCTTATCCTTCTGATTGACCAGCTTAAGCATCCTCGCGACATAAAGAGAAAGCACGGCACCATACACCTGGGTCTTCTGTGGATTGTTACCAACGCAGACGATTTTGGGATCCTCTGGATTATTAATGTCCAGGGTAAAGTCATTGCCTGTTAGTACGTAATAAAGTTGTGGTGACGCAAGCCTCGCCATAGTAATCTTAGCAGAGGCAATCTGTCCCTCGAGCTGCTCCATAGCACCATTGATATAGGCAGTAACAAATGGATTGATCAGCACCTCGATCTCCGGCTCGGTCCTGAGTACAGGGAAAAGCTGATCGTAGGGCATCTGCATTAACTCGATGCAGTGGGGTAGTGTACAATATTTTCCGTTTTCGTATTTGCGCAGATACCAGATAATACCGGTGAGAAAATTAATAGGCGATTCGACGAAGAAATCCCCTGCCTTCTTGATCCACTCCCGGTTCAGCCCCAGCATGATTGTACGGCTGCTTTCCGTCGCATCTGTAATATCGGTCATGCTTTCCGGGTAAAGCGGATTGCAACGATGGTAGATGTTATCGAAATCGATGACATAAAACTTTGGCTCGACCTTATACCTATGCTTATTCTTGAGATAGGCGTTGTAGGCAATGATCGACAAGTCGTCAAACTTGAAATCGTAAACGAACATGGAAAAGCCCTTTGCGATATGCTGGGTAATGACGTGCCGGATAACAAAGTAACTCTTACCAGCTCCCGGCGTGCCAACCACAAGTAGGGCCCTAAAAGGATTAATGAAATTGATCCAGGACCTACGGATCTTTCCCTTAAGATTGTATTGGGCCGGCAGATTTATGGAGAATTCATTTTCCAACAGCCGCTCTTCCTGCGGAAAGGTTTCCTGTAATTTGTTGAAGATATCGGTATTGAGCTTGTTGTGGATAATGCGCGAAAGCAGGCTACCACCATGCAGAATCATTAAAAAGCCGATACCGGTAACGACCATATAAATGGAAGCCAGCACCTGAACAGAGGCTTGCAATCTAAGCAGAAAGTAGCTTGTTCCATAGATGCACAGGCCCGATATAAAATAGCGCAGCGCAGTAGCTACCTTTAGTTTCTCATCCTTTTTTCCCTTGGATCCTATGAGAGAAACCAATACCAAAAAAAGCGCACCAATCTTTGAGACATGGAAACTGGCAAAAAGCCCGGTATTGCCAATCCGCTCCAGAACCTGACGAACGACCTTGTGTGTAAGGCCCCACTGATCAAAGGCCTGGTAGCAATACACATAAAAATGAAGGAACAGAATCAGTAAACTAATCTTCCTTATGAAATCAATGATTTTTCTTAATGCTTCAGCATTCTCCCCCGTATTCATACTTCACAACTTTAAATTCAACCTATTCACTGCGACTGTTGTCGCCCTTTCTTTTTCTTTTTTCTTTTGTAGGGATCGAAAGTGATCTGCTCATGCTCATCATAAAATGCGATATCCAGTAACTGCTGAATAACCGGAAGTTCCCGGCCAGGGTGGGGTGGCGATGCCTCCCCGCCGGTTGCAGATGCCGTTATTACTGTCGTATTTTGGCTGAATGAAGACTTGTTCAGCGGCTCTTTGGCGCCCGCTCCCCCTATCATATCATTTGTAATTTCCCCAAGCCCTGATAGCTTTTCCATAAAAGCTTTCGCTCCATAGTCCTTGCCAATGGCGCTGCCATTGACAACGATCCGAGTGGCATTGTCGATAAAAGTGACGCCGTATACACCGGCAGCATTGCTTTCGCGGAGCAGAATGCGGATACCATGCCTATGTAGCCGTTGCTCAAAATCCTCCCTGCCGGTAGCAGTACGCAGTTCCCGGTCCAGCAGATGTTTTAGCCGTAACACATAAGGTTTCTTCTGCTCCTTGCCAAGTAGGTATATCTTCTCGAGATTTTTAATTGTTGGCGATGAGTAGATGGAGCTGGCTTTTATAGGGGTACCCACGCGCTCGCCAAGCTCGTTTATCAAACTGTAGACAAGGCCGCCCTTGCTGTGCATAAAGGAGCCCTCCTGTCCCGGATCGGCAAGCACACCGAACTGTCCAAGTATAGCGTTGAGCTCGGGAAGGGAATTGAATTTATAGGTGCCAACCACCTCCCGGACAATAGCGGAAATAGCTGCCTTTGTCTCCCGCTTTCCATATACTGCCCGCTGCACATCTGCAGGCTTTAGAACAAACGCCTGTTCTTTTTGCTGGTCTTCAGCTTTGATCAGGTTATAGGAAATCTCAAGGCTTTTGCGGGCGGGCTCAGAACGTAGCTTACCGATATTGTGCGTTTCAATCCTATTTCCCTCCGCATCGATATTGACCGTCGCCAAATGAATATGGGGGTGAGCGGCATCGAAATGCCGGTAGACAAGAAACGGTTGTCCGCCAAAGCCGATAGCCTCCATATAGTCAGAAGCCAGGCGGCAGAGCAGCTCATCGTCGAGCTTATCCTGCCTGGAAAAATTGAGCGTTATATGCAGCGCATTGGTTTTCGTTCTTTCATTGAGCGCCGTCAGCTTTTCGAAGCGTTCCAGTTTATTGTGGAAGGATAACTCCGGAATTTCCCGGCCAAACCCGGAGGCCATGAGTAATTTCGCCTCCGCCTGACGGACTTTCTGCTCATTATAGCTCAGGATGCCACGGATATTTTTTCCGCTTACTATCCGGGCAACCATAGTTTGGAAAGATTTGAAATAATGCCGAGCAGTTCGGTCACTTTAAGGTCTGTCTGCTGATAAAGGCGGGTAATTTCCATTGCAGAAAAGAGCTTGGCCTCTGCTCCGCTGGCATTATGGAAGTGCCTGGTGACCTGGTTGATATTGACCCCGATTGCCTGGATCTGCTGCCGAATTTTGGACAGCTCTTCCATGACCATGTCCAGGGAAGCGTCCCTCGAAAGAACAACGATCTTTTTATTATCCAGGATATTTCTGAGCAGTTCGCTTAGCGATTTTATGCCTTGGGACCTGAGCTGAAGGCTCTGGAGTTCCTCAAATTTTTTAGCGGTAATTCGCGTATGTATCCTGTGTGTAAATCTCTGCCCCTGTTTCATTTTCCTCAATTATATCTTTTACACTACGTTGATCCTATTTCATAAGAAAACCCGACTCCGGAGGGTTTTCAGTCCCCTTTATGCCGGTAGGCTAAAGGGCAAGATGGGTTTGTCGACAAACCTACATCTTGCTGGATACCCAGTTCAAAAGGGGTATCCTCCAAATACCTGATTCGGGCAATTACTCATCTATTAAGAATTACATTCTTGGCGACCTTCCTTTAGGTTTCTGTAGCAATTTTTTTTGACTTCCTTTGTGGGTGATTGCCTTTTGACTTTTATTATTGGAAACTTTTTCCCGCTCAAGAAATTCCAGAAGTTCCGGGACTTTCTGCACTTTTATCCCCTGAGAATCGTAACTACCCACTTTGAAAATTTGCTCCTGCATTCCCATTGGTGTTAGGCTATTATAGGGAAACTTGAACATAGCTTTTTCATTATTTAAGAATAAAAATTCTAGATAAATTCCGGGTTCTTTAATGATATTGTGGTAGAAGTTTCTGCGGTAAGATTGTAGTTTCGCACGTTTGTGACCATTAAATTCCATGGTCGCTCTGGTAATCGTAGTGGTAAAATCCTGCTCATAGGCTAAAGCTTTGTCTAGTTCATTAAAATTGTGCTGCAAGAGAGATTTCAGTACAATATTAGGATCCCTGTCCAGCACTATTTCAGAAATTGGTAAAGGATACAAATTCATATGCTCAGGAAAAGGTGAAGCAAAATATTGCCGGGATATCGTAGCAGAATAGTATGGTAGTGCGTCGCGATCCTTTTGAAGTTTTAGTAGCATAGCCTCCTGCGCCAACAAATCTTTATACTCTCCGCTTTCAAGGTCCATATAAGAAGCCTGTAAAAATGAACGCCTGGTGTCATAGCCCCTGTATCCAGAAAAATCAAGGCCCGATTTCTGTTCGAAATCGGAAATTCCCTTGGGAAAATGGTAATAGAGACCTTCGGTATTGCCGCCGATCCTTTCAGTTTCCATCTTTCTTTCGAGTTCTATACTGCCATCGCTAACAACGGACAACTTCATTTCCTTAATTTCTCTTCCTTTAATCAGGTCAGCGCTGGCACCGTCATATAACCAGTTAAGGTTACCAAATGTTATCATTCTTTCAACAGCAATTTTAAAATCATTGCAGTATATTTTTGCCCCCGAGGGATGAATCGTGGGTTCATTGAATTGAATATCGATGCAGTATTTCCAGTTTTCTTTTTCCATTTTTGTGCCTAAAATGATTTAAAGACTTCTTCCTCTAGGTTTATTTGAGGAAGTTTTATTACTTATGGATTGGGCATCTTTAAAAGATGCTTTCGGATTCAAATCCTGATGTAGGTTTGGTCCCCAATTAGGATCCAGGTGAAAATTGAACGGAATTTGTTGACCTTTGCTATTCAAAATCTTTAAACCATCAGCATCTTCTGAAATTTCAATGCGAATCATTTGCCCGTTGTTTGCCTGGACTTCGACCTCAATACCCTTCATTAAATGTTGTAAGACGGTATCTTTTTTGTGTTGAGGAACGGGGATCATATCAAATAAAGAACTTAGCTCTCTTTTTGAAATTGCCTCAAAGGTTTCCAATTCTGCTGGCCTTCCGTCGGTGGGTGTTACAAGACGTTGCCAAATTCCAATCTGCTGATCTGTGAACAATTCCTTCCAGACTGGCCGTCCAGATAGCAAGCCTATAGCCTTGTCTACTTGAATAGCTGAGGAAAACTGCGCTGCCTTTATTGGTAGACTTAAAAGTCTTTCTTTTGCTCGTTCACTTATAAAATCCTCAAAAATTGGAGCGCAAAGCCAGTGCTTGAGCATTAATAAATCGGCCACTTCTTTTCCTTCCTGATCGAAGGTCATCCTAAACAGCTCCTCCTGCAATAGCTCAATATCCCTGGGAAACCAAACCTCAGCATTCTTTTCGGTAAAGGCAATGTCTTTGTCCTCCCTCCAGTTTACTGTGCTGAATTTCTTGTCCAGTCGCTCAGAATCCACTCCGTTAAAGTTCCCATGTTTTATTTCCGGAAGTTGGGCCAGCGCTAGTGTATAGCCCTCCAAATTGTACCAGCCTTTGTCTAAAAAAACCGGTACTGATAGGGTAGCAAAATGCTGCTGGTCGGAAAAAGAGAACTTTAAATCAGTTTTATCAGGAAGGTTTTTTAGCATTTTAGATGTTTCAATCTTAATTGCAGATTCTGGAATTTGGGAGGCGCCAAGATCGTTTATATGCATTTGAATTGCATCGGACCTTTCGGAAATGATGAGGAATGCCAGCTGCGCAGTCATATTGGGATATTCCTTCATGTCGAAACTATAATCATGCTCAAACAAACGTCCCATTCTTTTAGGCTCGTCCGAAAATTTACTAAAAACCTCCAAGGGCCAGTGCTTGTACATTAAGGATTCGCCTGTAAATTTTGCCTGTAAGGATTCCGATAAAAGAAGTTGGGCAAGGCCGTCTATACAGTGGGGCACAATTTCCATCGCTTCATTGGCGGGGCCGTCTTTTAACTGACTCTCCCAGTACTTTAACCAATTTACTTCCCCCATTTCCCGGTCAAGGTCATTGGAATTTATTCCGTTAACTATTATTGGATCAATATCCACAGGCATGCGATGATTCGCATGAATGGATGTGAGTTCATATCCAAGGCTGCTTTCGAACCATTGAAAATTTAACTTATAATACATCCGCTCCTCTCCAAATTCTTTTTCTCGAGAAATCGAAAAGCGAGGCAGGCCATAGGCCTCATTCCGATCAATATCCAATCTGAGCTGATGATCATCAAACCCTCTGCTGGCAAGATCATCAAGCAGATCCTGCATTTCCTGTTCGCTCATATTTTCCTAAATTAAAATTGATTAAATGCCTCTCCCTTTACGTTTTTTCTTTTTTTGTGTAGGAGCAAGATTGTGTTGTGGTCTTGATTGGGGTAGGACATTTTTAGGCTCAAGGGCTTGCTCCAGTTTAAAATTGTATGGGATAATCGCTCCTTCCGGCGTAGTTATTTTTATGCTTTTTGCTGAAAGGTCTGGCGAAATTATAACCTCTTTTTGCTGAAGGCCGTACAGGGTAGTTTTGCAGATATCACCATTAAAAAGGCCGGTAAGTAATTTTGTCTTGTGAAGATCATCCAGTGGCAGCATATTTAGGAATGTTTCCAACTCCTTACGTGAAGGTCCTTCAACTAAGTCCAGTGATAATCCCTGGTCAGTGTGGACAAGCTTTTGCCATGTATTGGATTCTGCCATGATATCCGTAAGCCGGCCTGAAAACACTGGCCTGCCGCACATAAGATTGTAAATCTTACGCGCACCTGTTTCTACTGAAAAATTAAAATACAATCTGGGAAGTGATTCGTAGAGGCGCCAGGCATCTGCGTGGATATGACCTTCAAAAAAAGGCGCTTCATGCCAGTGTCTGAGCTGAAGATTCAAGGCGGCATTATTACCATTTTCATCCCCTAATAGCAAGGTCATATCATCTAGTATTTTCTCTACTTCATCTGTGGTTTGCAGGTTTCCATTTTCGTCCAATTCATATAATCCCTCCAGGTTCCAATCAATAGATGCCATCCGGGAACCTAGGTCCATTGTGTCAACTTTATTATAAACTCCGTGTTCAAAATCGGGATACCTCATAAAAGTAACCTGGATGTCTGAAGCCTCATAAAATGAACTTTTCAATTCCAGTTTAACTTCAAATTCAATCAGCCCTTCTACACCATTCTTGAAAGAATAAAAGGTAAAGGTATCAGGCGTTTGGTTGAGAGACTCTTCTAAAAAGGCATTGACATCGTCCCCAGTAAATTCTTCAATTCCTGTAGACCATAATTTTTCCCTTACGTCGTCCAATCGCCCCGATAGTATATTGTAAGCCAATTTCGCATGACAAATACCAGCATTAGACGCAATGAAGTCCTGGCTGTACACATGACCGTTTTCATGACTGTAAGTTGCTTTATAACCTGTCCAACGATAAGAATCAAACTGGTGATCCCAGGAAAAATTTAGCTGATATTCCATAAGTTCCTCACCATAAGATTTACTGACTTCAACCTTAAATTGTGATCCTGCACCTCTACACTCTTTGATAAAATTGTCAGGTTTAAATCCTTTCGTAATCAAGTATGCTAATAACTGCTCTGCTTTCTCTTCCATCTCCATAGCATCAATTTATTTGTTCAAGTTGCTTAAATAGATTTACCTTTAGATTTCTGTGGAGCTTGCTTCATCACATACTCCGCACTCTGCTTTATAAATTGATCTTCCTTTAATCCTGCAGCTTTTAAAATACTTACTGGTATATTGCTGTTAAGCAGCTTTTCGTTGTCAGATAGGCTCGGCAGAACATCCTGGGTGATTGTTGCCGTGAGCAGATCTACTCCACCTTGACTTTTGGTCAATATGTCAATGGGAGCTTGTGTTCTGACAGTTCGGATATACTTAAGCGGCTCTCCGATAACAATGTTCTGTTTCATAGCAACATCCACCTTTTTAAAGTACCGGGCATTTTCAAGCCTTTCCAGGTGTACCACAAATAGGTCGCGGATAAGGCTTTGTAAACTTTGAGCACTTTGCTGCTGCTTGCCCTCAACGGTGATAGATTTGGCTGGAAGTTTTTCGCAATATTTTTCCGCTTTTTCAATCAGCGCCTGGCCTTTTTGATTGACAGGATAATACTGCGTACCGCTGTGATTGCTTACAATATTGCCTGCCTTGATGCCGTCGATCACCAGGTTGGCAGCAAAGGACTGCTTGTCGATCCTGGGATTAAAACTTACTTTCTTGATTTCAATATCCATTTTCTATAAATTATGTCTTTCTTTAACCGAATACTTCCCAATCATTTAATGGGTTATAACGATTTTTCTTTTTTTGCATTGAATTTTTTGCGGTCTGCATCTTAATCGCTTTAAAATTGTGGTATTGACCTTTTACCAGCGCCACTGCTTTCAGATCCCGTTCTTTGACAGAACGTATTGATCTCAGATTTAAAAACATTTATCCATCCGGACCATTTGGCTGCTATATCAAAGCCACCGATTCCGCCGAATAAACTACCATGTTTGATTTTCTTTTTCCATCTTCCCTCCTTTTCTTCCTGGCTTACCGGGTGGTACAACTATGAGGGCAAAAGTGGAAATCTGGCAGGTGGGAAAATGATACTTTTGTAGTAGCTACCTTTTAATTTTAATAACTGGTTATGGATATTCTATTTATAAAGTGTTATTTTTATAATGTAACTAACTTATAAATAAGCAATGGAAATTATTATATTTATTATAGGGGTCATGTTGTTGGTGGGTGGCATAGCGCTCAATATTTCTATTAACCGCCGACGGTTTTATAGAAGAGGGTCGGGCGGGTTACAGCATTTTGAAAGCTATGGAAAAGCAGTTGGCACCACTTTCTTGGAAAGGATCGGAAAAATTATTGCATTTCTGCTTATAGTGATCGGACTCTTCTTCACCATAAGTTACTTTTTACTTCCAGACTTAAAACGTGAAATACAACACCAGCAAACTTTAGAGCAGAAAGGCAAATAAAGGGTCTGGAAGAGCCATGGAAGAGTAAAATTTTCACGAACCTGCCGTGAAAATATAATGCTCAGGAGGTATTCGGCAGCACGTTTCCTACCTTTGGGTACATTCAATTACGAAAATAACCCACTGATAATGAACTCGTTTTTTTTTGATGATCCCGGGAGAAAACTTGACGCCTTAAGCAGGGATATGATGGACAGACATGGCTGGTATGTTCATTTTGTTCCCAATGACAATGTTTTTCCAAACAGTATCAATTTTCATACCCATGGCCTGCCTGAATTGTTTGGCCACCCGGATCTACAGATCTGTTTTCCGCTTTCCACCGAAGTTGCCCATCAAATACTGAGTTATATTATAGAACAGATTAAAAGCGGCGAACAATTCGAGCCTAATCGACAATATGAAAAAATAATTGGCAACAACTTGACGGTCGAATTTATCGAAGCTATGGAATGTAACCGCAAGCTTTTACGGATCGTGTTTCCCAATAAGGATGGTAATTACGAGGGTGAAGTATTTAGTGCCCAGTTCGAATACACTGGTATATAGGGAGACGATTGATTATGGCAAGAGAACGGTTGTTTTTAATGGGCGATATACACGGAGCATATAGGGCGCTGGTGCAGTGTTTGGAGCGCTCAGAATTCGATTACGAAATGGATACATTAATCCAGCTCGGCGATGTTGTGGATGGATACGGGCAGAGTTATGAGTGCGTCGAAGAATTATTGAAAATTAAAAACCTCATAGCTATCCGTGGTAATCATGATGCCTGGTTTTATGATTTTTTACAAACGGATTTCCACCCCGGTTATTGGAATTATGGAGGTAAAGCAACGATAGAATCCTACCTAGAGCACGCCGGTAAAAAGGTAATATGTATCCCATCTGGCAGCGGTTATAAAACATCATTGAACAGCTCAGACATCCCTGCCGCTCACCGGCAGTTTTTCCAGAATCAAAGGCTATATTTCATTGATGAGCAGCAGCGCTGTTTTGTCCATGGAGGATTTAACCGCGAGATTGCTTTCGATCAGCAGGCTTTTAGTAAATACTATTGGGACCGGGATCTATGGACAGATGCATTAATCCATGAAAATGCCGGTGGAACAGTAAAAGATTTTCAAGTGCCAACTCCGTTTAAAGAGATTTTTATTGGTCATACATCGACCACAAATTGGGAAACAGATAAGCCAATGACAGCGCTAAATATTACAAATTTGGACACCGGCGCTGGTCACATTGGCAAACTTACCATCATGGACGTAAACAGTAAGCAGTATTGGCAATCTGAACCAGTCGTTCGATTATATAATTAGCATCTTGGAGCTTGCTGGCTCCAATATTACACGGGCAATTACCTTGCCCGTTATTTCAGATTTATATTTATAAAAAATAGTAGCTATATATAAAGCATCACTTTAACTCACTACCGGTTTTCATCTTTGTAATACCAGGCACTACAGCCCGGTATAAACAAGGAAAATATGAAAACATGGTATTTTGTGGCGGCTCTACTCCTATGTACAGCTGCTTGCCAGAAGGGAAAACAGCCCGAACCCCTTCCATCTCTGAAAAAATCAGAAGTAAAACCGCGAAAGGATTTTGCACAGGCAGCGAATCCTGAAAATCCTTTCGATGAAGTGGGCAAAATCCACAATCTTGGACTTGATGCATTGATAAACTATGTGGAGACAACCAGAGATACCACGAGATACGGTAGAAGTGTCTTCCTGGCTAAATTTTTCAAGGAACACTATAACATACATGCCAAGCCGGAACAATCATTGAAATTGGAAATGGCAATTAAGAAAGACTTTAAAGATGTATTGTTTTCCCAGATAATTTCGAACCGTTCCAAAGTATTTCTTAAAGAAATGTCAGCAATTTTAGAGCGCATTAAAACATTAGAAGATTACAGTTCTTACAAAGAAGCATTCGTAAGGCTTGAAAAAAAGATCTACCTTGAAAAATTGCCAGAAAAGGAGAAAGAAATTCTTTTGGCAACCGCATCTATATTTCGTTATTCAGGGTTATTCTGGATGGAATTTTATAGCAATGCTCCACAGGCGGAAACGTGGGGATTGCTAAGGAAACTAGCAGGTGTTATCGTCGGTATTGCGGCAGACGCTACTTCTTTCTTTTACTACGCATTTGTTGATAGTTCTTATTATGAACGGCTTGAAGACACTATCGATATGAGTTACGTTTGTGGGTATGGAACTGGATGGTATTAGTTGCCTTAACGCTATCGCGATAAGAGCATTACAGCATTGAAAACATTATAACAATTCAGTGGTCCTAAGTTGATTTAGGGTCACTGATTATGTATAGAGAAAGATTGGATTACCGACACCGCATCTTCCAAATTGTAGATTATAAAATTAACGCTCGTAAAGACCAAAGATTACAAGAGCCAAAAGCCTGTAAGCGTTTTTTTTTACGGAATAATAATGTACACTCTACATCTGATTTGTTGCATTCCGAAACTAGCCAATGAAACCAAGGACTTCTAGGAATTTGAAACTTACGAAATGGATCATTTCACTTCGATCAACGGTGCATTTATCCATATTACCTACAAATGAAGGGAATTGATGTACAATAGTTCAAAAATTTTGTCTTGTGTGCCCTTAAGCCCCAATTGATTGAAAAATATTTCTTCTTCGGCCTGAAGTTTTGCAAATTCTTTTTCAATAAGTATTTCACATTTGCGCCTGTTACCCATCACGCTTTTCTCGTTTCGACAGGCTTCTCGAACATTAAAGAAGAAAGGAAGCAGGTACTTTGAATAAACATCATAGCGCCGATTCTTTACTGAAGGTTCCTTTAGCTCTTTCTTAGAAGCTTCCAAAAGTGTCTCCAAGTTGCCGCTTTTAATTAACGTAATAATTCTAGCTTCACAGTTTCGGAAAAAATCCGGATCTAGCTCTTGAGTGAAACCGATCTGTAATTTTATATTCGCTGACAGACTTTCTAGACCGTCATCTGGTCGGTTTATTGGCCCCACCCATAATGTGGTTTCTAAAGCGCCGTCGTTTTTATGTACTCGGGCTATGACGTAACAGTAGTAAATATCTTCGATGTGCTTGCTTAGGGCAACAAGATTTTTATACCATAATTTCTTTGGACATTTAAAGTCACAATTGTTTATTAGATTGTCAAATTCTGCAACAACTGAACTGAAATTATCAGCATTGCTTCCATCCATTCTATTGGCCATATTTTATAAAAGTGAAGGGTTATGGGTTATAAACAGCGGTATATCGCAACATTACAATCATTACGCTATTTCGAAATACCATTCCAAAAAAGAAATAAAGTCATCCCATTGCGGCTGCAACGTTCCATTTTGAAAAGCAACATAATTATTTCCCAGTTCAAGCTCCAAAACCTGACCAGTATTTCGGTTATAAAAATATCCTCCTTCTCCTTCAAAACTGTCAAGCGGAATATATTCTTCAGGTAATTTTAAAGCTATGCTCATATTTTTTACCTGGGCATAATACGACGAATTGATAGCGAACCAACATACATTATACAGATCATTTCCTTTACCTGAAAATGTTACCGCATTGGTATGCGTATTAAAATCTGCAAAGGCCGAATTTTGATCAATATTCAACTTCGTAATAACTCGTTGATAATTTTCATCCTCTGTTTCATCATACAGAGATTCTTCCTTTAGATACTCTTTTATCTTTTCTGATAACATATTTACCTTTTTTTCTCATCCGCCTGGAATGCCTCCAGCTTTTTATTGATAAAACCAAAATCGTTAATTGCTCTATCTCGATCCTTACTCCTGTCATATTTTGCGATCCAGGCCCTAATACCAAATAGGTAGAACCTCAAACCAGATTCGGTAAGATCGCCGACTATAATTTTTGATTCGTCATTTGCTTTTTCTCCATCCCCTAGAATAGTCCTAGTTGTAAAACCATTATCCTGCAAAAATTTCACCTGATTTTCGAAAAAACGATATTGGCGTTCTTTATACTCATCGCTTAAAGGCGGTGTCGATTTCATTCTCGTTACCCATCCAACTTGAACCACTATTCTATTTTCATCCATTCGATAGATTTTAAATTATAACTTATTCAATTTGCCCATTAAAGCCGATATGATTTCATCTATTGGATATTCGAAATATGAGCCGTCCTTTGCTCGGTTACGCTGGAAGAGCTTTACTCTATAGGCGTCTGGGAAATTTAGCTTTAAAAAATCATGGTAATAGTTATCAAGATAGTTTTGGAAATCGGCAGCAAAGGTTCCGCTGTGAGCATTGCTAAAGTCGTATTCTTTAATTCGACGCACAATCTCCGCAACTTCATCGAAAGTTATATCAGAAACAAAAACCGGATCGGGCAAACTGATCCGAAAGGCTAGCACCTCAGCGCCTTCTTCCTCCCACCATTCATACAGGTTGAATTTAGATATGTCTTTATTTGTAAGGCCATGAAGATACTTTTCTAGTACTTGGTATTGTTTTCCATCCTCATCGCCAGAAGTATCGACTTCTTTAGCATACTCTTCCAATGATAACAAAACTGATGGAAACCGCTCTTCTGCAGTGTGCATATCAGGTTCTAATCTGCTTCTTAATCCTATCATTTAAACATGAAATATGGGTATTAAAACATCTATTGTTCAATATTTTCGCAGCGAAAATTATGCCAGTAGAAAGACTACGGTGACGTTCCACAAAATCGCAATTAAGTACCTGGCAAATTTGTAGAAGAAATTTACTTTTTCCCTTTCCACTTTCAGGCACCTCCAAATCCACTTCGATTGTTGACTTGGCAACTTCACACATGACTTGTTTTGCCTTTTTATTCAACCAAAAATCAAGAAAGGTAGTAGGTTTGCGAATTCTATATACTTCTTGGGTCGGGCTTCATAGGCATCCTTCCACATTTATAAACCTCTATTGCGGGACAATCAAAATCAAGTACCACCTTACCTTCGATCAAATACAGGCCAGAGCTGTAGAGCGGATATTTTTTAAGCGAAGGTGCAAAGTGGACCGTGTCAAAAAACTCACCTTTGGCGTCAAGGAATGTTCCAAATTTCATGAGTGTACCGTTTTTCGTTGGAACGGTTTTATTGGTTACAAGTTCCCCGACAATACGGACGATTTGCCCTTCCATATTTTTCAGTGATTTGGCGTCGGTAGTACCTCGATAATCCGATTTCGCAATATCGAATAGACTTCCTGATACACAAAAGCCTAATAGTTGTAATTCATCGTAAAGGTCTTCTAAGATATGGTAGTCCAGTGAAGGCAATACCGGCTTGGTCATCATATTTTCGAACAACACAGCACCGCCAGTATCTTTTCGTTTTTCCGAGAGCAGGAGATGTGCTTCCCAAAGTAGTTCTTTCTTTCCAATGCCAGTAAACCGAAATGCTCCACTGCGGATAAGAATTATTAATTGTTCAAGCGAAATACCTGTTCGTAACAAGAAATTTTCAATACCGGAATATTTGCCGTTTGCGGTGCGTTCAGCCGGTATTCGTTCCGCTAATTCTTTTTCAAGATTTAAGATACAATCAAAGCCAAGATAGATCTGATTGCCCTGAATGGAAGTGCGACGCATGCTTTCGTTTATACATGGCAAATTAATCTCTCCGCCTGCCTTTTTGGCTTCATTAAAATATACCCGCCTATTATAGAACCCACCATAGTTATTAAGAACCCCAACCATAAATTCAATTGGATAGTATGTTTTTAAAAAAAGGCTTTGATAGCTTTCCACAGCAAAAGAAGCTGAGTGTGCCTTATTGAAAGAATAACCGGCAAAGCTTTCCATCTGCCGCCATACTTCTTTTGAAATCTCTTCGGGGTATCCTTGTGCCTTACAGTGAGCAAAAAACTTATCTTCAATTTCCACCAGATGTTTTTTATTACGATATTTACCAGACATCATACGGCGCAGCACGTCGGCATCCGCCAAATCAAGACCACCGAATCGGTGGCCGATCTTCATCACGTCTTCCTGGTATACCATAACACCATAAGTATCCTCCAACTCCTGTTTAAAAGCCGGATGCAAGTATTGTACCTTTTCCGGATTTTTATGCCGTTCGATATAAGTCTTCATCATACCGCTGCTGGCGACACCTGGGCGTATAATGGAGCTTGCAGCTACTAATGTTAGATAGTTGTCACAATCCAGTTTACTTATGAGCTGTCGCATTGCAGGGGATTCGATATAAAAACATCCAATCGTATTTGCTGAGCGCAGTTGATCTGCGATCTTTGGATCTTTAAAGAAACGGCGAGGATTGGAAATATCAACATCCATACCTTGATTTAACTTAATAACCTCACGACATTCTTTAATATGCCCTAACCCCCGCTGACTTAAAATATCGAATTTTTCAAATCCTATCGTTTCCGCAACGTGCATATCAAACTGCACAGTTGGAAGTCCTTTAGGTGGGTAATCCAGAGCAGAGTAACAAGTGATTGGTTTCTCAGAAATAAGGACACCACAGGCATGTATGGTCCTTAAATTCGGGAAGTCCGGCGGCAACTGATTACAAACTGAAAGGATCGTTTCAGTGACTTCATTTTTATTAAGCATATTTTCAGGTTCAAGGATCATCCGGTCTATTTCGCCTTTAGGTAACCCATAAACCTTACCCATCTCACGTACCATAGATCTATCCTGAAAGGTACTCATTGCGCCCATCAATGCGGTATGACCGGTTTGATAACGCCGAAAAATATAATCATAGATTTCATCCCTGTCCGTCCACGAAAAATCAACATCAAAGTCCGGCGGGCTTTGACGCTTGGGATTTAAAAAACGCTCGAAATATAGATTCAATTCGATGGGACAGACATCGGTAATTCCAAGGCAATAAGCAACTACACTGTTGGCGCCGCTTCCTCTTCCCACGTGATAAAAATCCCGGCTTCTTGCATACCGGCATATATCATCCGTAATTAGAAAGTAGCTTGAAAAGTTCAAGTTGTCGATTATATCCAACTCCTTTATTACGCGATCCCTTGCTATTTTATCTCCGGCACTATAACGGCGTCTCAGGCCATCCATCGAATATTTTTGAAGAAGTTGTTTATCATCGTACCTATTGCCCGTGAAAGTCTCCTTATTTTTTATCTTCTTAAAATCGAAATCAAAAGAGCATTGTCCAAGAAGTCTGTTGGTATTGCCGATCAGACGCGGGAAGTATTTGTAATGATTGAGCAACTGGACTTTCGTCAAGAACACTTCGTCTGCTGCAGCTGCCTGATGTGGTTGAAGTTGGGAGATAAGAATATTATGAGAAACGGCGCGAAGCTGTTTGTGCAGTTTATGCTCATTTTTTCGGAAAGATACTGTTTGGAGTATTACATACCGGTCTTGGTTTGATGCCGGCTCCAATGCGATTTTATTCAACTCTCCGGGCCTTATGCCAATGTATTCATAATCCTTAAGACTTTTTATATCTGTCACACCGTAAGGGTAGATTACAAATACGTTATTAAACTCAGGTGCCTTTATTGGCAACGTAGATTTTTGCCGGTTGGCTTGCGTCATAAATTCATTAAGCTCCTGAAATCCAATTTCATTTTTTGCCACCCCGATATAAAGGAGGCGATCTTCGTTTCGAAATTCCATTCCTGCAAGACCATTAAGACCTGCAGCACCACATTTTTTTATAAAATCCAGCGTGGCAGACGAGTTGTTTATATCGGTAAGCACTGCGGTATCATAGCCGCATAGTAGCATTCCTTCGATGATACTATCAAGACTTAAAGTGCCATATCTCAGGCTATAAAAACTATGTACATTCAATAACATGTCCCTCCCTCCTTTCTATCCCTTCTCTGGTAGCGCAAAGCCTCTGATTATTGAATTTGAACCATAACGTATTCTTATGTGATCCATTGCGCGCGACAAGTTAAGGTCCTCCAACGTATCGTCAAAAAGATCTGCTTGATAGCTTCCTTGGATTAAATTGCTAAACTTAACACCGATAAGGCGGATCAACATCCGACGGCTGTAGAGCTTATGAAATAAGGCCAACACCTTTTCCGAGATCACACGCTCCGATGCCGTAAATGGAATTTTCATTTGCTGAGTATGGGTATCAAAATTGCTGTACCTGATCTTTACTGTTATGCAGGAAGTCAGTTTATTTTCTTTTCGTAGATCGAAGGCCAGTTCATCGACCATAGAAAGCATTGTTTTACGCAGCACAGTCATATCAATGGTATCTGCCTGAAAGGTCGTTTCTTTTGACATTGACTTTTGTTCATGAAAAGGAACCACAGGGCTGTCGTCCAGTCCGTTTGCCTTTTTCCAAATAGAAACGCCATTGTCACCCATAACACGTTTCATTGCAAATACATCCATTTGCTGCAGGGTGATGATTTTTGAAATACCCATATTTCTTAAAGTCGGATACGTCTTTTCTCCGATACCGGGTATTTTCCTGATCGACAATGGGGCGAGAAATGGCTTTTCGGTGCCTTGGTCAACTTTTTTTGCTCCGCAGGGCTTTGCTTCGCCGGTTGCTATTTTACTTACGGTTTTATTCGCCGACAAACCAAATGAAATGGGTAGCCCGGTTTCTTTCATGATGAGTTGCCGTAGTTCCTGGGTCATTTTCCAGGTACCAAAAAATTTATCCATACCGGACATGTCGATATAATGCTCATCAATACTTGCTTTTTCTACCAAAGGCACCCGCTGCTCTATTATCTCGGTTACGATATTGGAGTATTTTGAATACAAGTCATGATCACCCCGAACCAGGATAGCTTCCGGACATAGCTGCCGAGCTAGCCGCATCGGCATGGCGGAATGAATACCATAGGTTCTGGCTTCATAACTGCAGGAAGCCACAACTCCACGATCGGAGCTACCGCCAATCAACACCGGCTTTCCAACCAGGTCGCTGTTTAAAAGTCGCTCGACAGATACGAAAAAGGTATCCAGGTCGCAATGAATTATTTGCCTTTCCATCATCACAAAAAATTACTACATTTGTCACTATTAGTAACAAAATGAATGTCACTAATAATAGCATTACAAAATGAAAGACGCAAAAGTTTTTTTCCACAGTAATTTAAAATTACTGAGAATCAGGCGGAAAATCAGTCAGGAGCAACAGGCAAAACTATTAGGATTTACCAGAAGTAAACTGACTGCGTTTGAAACCGGACAGACAGGAAACCCGGCACTATGTGATGTAATCAAGATTGCGGAGCATTTTCGGATTTCTGTAGATGATCTTTTAAAATCAGATCTTTCCACTTGGAATGAATCGGATTTGAGAAAACTCGAAACCGGCAACGTGGAATATGTTTCGGGTAAAAAGTTACGGCTACTGGCGGTAACCATTAATCCAGATAATAAGCAAAATCTCGAATACGTACCGGTGAAAGCGAAGGCAGGGTATTTAGCAGGACACACTGATCCGTCGTTTATAGCTTCGCTTCCAAAATTCAGCCTGCCGGAGCTTCCCGATGCAACACTACGTATGTTCCCCATCGTAGGGGACTCTATGTTGCCGATTCCATCCGGTAGTAAGGTCATTTGTCGCTACATTGAGGACTGGCGCAAAATCAAGCCACAAACGGCCTGTATTTTGATTTTGAACGGAGCACAGGACTTTGTGTTCAAGTTTGTCACTGTTCAAGGAAATTCGCTTTCGCTTGAATCCCTGAACCCGGAGTATAAACCTTATACGGTGGAGATTTTCGACGTTTTAGAAATTTGGCAATTCCATAGCTACCAAAGTACACAGATGCCGGAACCTTATGGCGAAATTACACAGGTTCAGGTGCTGATCAACGAGATTCGTAACGACGTAAAATATCTGAAGGGAAAAGTTTAAAAGAAAGATGCAACAGAAACTATTTAACGACATAGAGCACCTATTGCTTCCGCAAGAATTGATGGATTATCATCCTTCTTTCTTATCCAGGGAAGAAAGTGATTATTACTTAAGTACGCTGTTAAAAACTGTACCGTGGCAACAAAACATTGTTATGATGTATGAAAAGGAGATCGTCACACCCCGGCTTTCTGCCTGGTTCGGGGACCGGCCGATACGAAAAAACGATAAGCGCCGGCCCATGCCATGGACAAACGAGTTACTTGAGCTAAAAAATTTAATTGTGCAGAGGACCGGGATGGAGTTCCACGGCGTCCTGCTCAACTTATACAGAGACGGCAACGATTCTGTTGCGTGGCACGCTGATAAAGATACCGTTCCTGGCCTGAAAACTGAGATCGCTTCGCTTAGCCTGGGAGAAGAAAGAGATTTTGATTTTCGTAATAAAGAGGATCACCGCAAGCGCTATTCTCTCAAACTTCAGCATGGTAGCCTATTACTGATGAAAGGTGACTTACAAAAGTATTGGGAACATAGAATAGCAAAATCATCGCTCCCTATGAAGCCGAGAATCAATCTTACTTTTCGCAAAGTGATTACTCAATGAATTAAGACGGATTGCCCGTTGACTAAATTTATAAACAAGTATTTACTTGCTAAATAAACTATCGATATCCTATTGTTGTTCTATGAGAAAAGGAGGAATTATGCCTTGGTACAATGGAGATTATCCGCCGTCCTATAAAAACCAGCCTTTGAAAATCCGGGGAAAGGCGACAGAAATTGCAAACGCATTGCTGGAGGAAGGTATGGAAGAAGGGATTGCTATTGCGACCGGTCTGAAAAGAGCAAGAGAGCATTTTAAGAATGAAAAAGGGAACGATAAAAAGGGAAAAAGCGAATAGCATAGCTTGTTGGAGCGACACTATTGCACACAATAATCAAATCTATAAAATATGCCAGAGCTACCGGATTTACAGGCTTTCAGCAGCAACCTGACCAAAATGCTGAAAGGGAAAACGATTGAAAACGCTACTATACATAATAAACAAAAAATAAAAGTCAGCGAAAACTCCCTTCAAGGGCTAATTGGCAAAAAGCTCATAAAAGTTTACCGCGAAGGTAAACGACTCTATTTCGACTTTGGGCAGGAAGCTGTCTTATCGCTTCATTTAATGCTGCATGGCAAGCTGGTCTATTCAGAAGATGAAAACCCTAAGTATACATTGGTAGCCATGAAATTCGAAGGCGGTAAAACCCTTGCGATTACTGACTTTCAGAAGATGGCCAATATTGAATTGAATCCTGGCCCTTCCGAGGGGATAGATGCTCTTTCTCCAAAACTTACAGCCAAAGTGCTTTCTGAATTATTAAAATCAAGCAAAGCAAAAATCAAAACTCTGCTGATGGACCAGAAAGTTATTGGAGGTATTGGAAATGCCTACGCTGACGAGATCCTCTATGAAGCAGCAATATCGCCACTTTCAATCGCTAACAAGATTCCCGATAAACAAGTACAACACCTTGCGAAAGCTATTAAATACGTACTGGAAAGTGCAGAAAAACAGATACTACAAGAACAACCTGATATAATTAATGGTGAGGTTAGAGACTTTATGAAGGTTCATATAAAAAACGCCTATACGGATAAAAAAGGAAATGAAATCCTGCAAACGAAAATCGGCGGACGAACTACCTATTACACCGAACAGCAGGAAGTTTTCAAGTAGAGAGCGCTAAGCAAATATTGAATTTAAAGTGCCGTTAAAACAAATTGAAATCCATCAAGGTTATACTCAGAAAGAACCAATGGATTATTTTGAAATTACAGTAAGGGGTATCGATTATTTGATAAAACCACATTTCGAGGCTGACAGCCTTTTGTTTACTACAGAAGTAGAAGGCAAGGAAATACTGTTCGCCGGTACAGGTAATGGACTTGAACCGATAGAGCCGCCCGATCTCGATCAGGAGTTGTTAGCAGAAATTGCGTCAAGTATTGATTCCTATATGATGTAAAAGCCGTGGCAGGACGCACGGCTTTATCAAACTTCATAGGCTAGCTCAGGAACCTCAGCATAAACAAAAGCTTTTCCTGGAGTGCCGGTCGTTTTAAAATCTTTTTCAATGGTGTAAGCTTCCATTTCTGATGCACTGATCTGATAAGTTGCCAGCTCCGTAATCCTCTCTTCAGATAAATCACCCATCATCCATTCCCAGGCTAGTTCATCGGGAAGCATCGTAGGCATACGGTTCTTACTGTTGTGAATTTGCTTCATTACTGAATTGGCCTCCGTTGTGACCAGGGCAACGGTATCAACTGTTTCGCCGGTTTCCTTATCCGTCCAGTTCTGCCAAATAGCTGCAATGAAGAAATACTCTTTGTTTTTTAGCCCAATATGATAAGGATATTTATTGGCAGTTTTCAGCAGCTGACCAGTCCTTTTGTTCAATGGATAGATATGGCGCCATTCATAAAATTCGCTTGATAAGATAAGACATCGCCGCTCCAGCGCAGCTTTGCGAAACATCTTCTCTCTTCCGGTTTTCTCATCTATCAAAAGCAGCTCCTCTCCTTTCGCATTAAGAGTTGTGTAGGCCTGGTGCCACTTTCCGGATGCATCCTTGTAACCAAAACGCATTTTCTTGACATCTTCCCTGTTTTTGACATAGTACGGGATAAAGCCCCATTCCATTTGTACAATATCGAAATTACATTTGTCAGCGGTTGGCTTTAATACTGCAATATTTCCATAGCTAAAACCATCATGAATGTCTTGATCTAAAAAATCATAATTCAGCACTGCTTTTTCAAGGTCCATCAGACGAATAAACTCCGCCCGAGAGACACGCTGTCCATTATAATAACACAAATTACCTCCGATCCAGGTATCCGGAAACGATCTGTCCAAAAAATTCAGCTTCCTTTTGTCTTCCCTGCGGCAAGCTGGTCCACAAATTACCCTGCCAGGTTGCCGCTCTGGTAATGACCAAAGCCGCGCGTTCATCGTCAAAAATCAGGCGGTATACTTGTTGATCCTGAACAGTATGTTCCGATACCATGATCTTGACTCCATCAGCCTCTATTTCAAATTTTTCGTTACCGAGTAAATTACCCATTACATTAATATTCAAATATTTACTAATTTATAAATATTCGAACATTTTTGCAAGTAGCCTTGGGGAATCAGGTAGAAACCCTGCTTTTACTTTTTTGTACGCGCTACAGATTTCTTTTTTTGTGGTTTTGGAGCAGTTTTAATTTTTTTCTGAACCGTTTCCAGTCGTTTTCTCCAGGACAGGATTTGAGGATCTTCATAAACTGGAAGGCCTTTGTCGTTTAGAAGACCAATTGACTTAGCAAGGCTGAGACTGAGCCGTGCTGATTTACTGTTTGCTTTCTTCCAGATTTGTTGGTCGTTCTTTATGTCTTGTTCATAAGCACCGATTGCCTGCTTAATAATTGCTAATTCTTTTTTATAATCTTTTAGCTTCCTATAAAGGATCATTAAGCGATTGTATGGCCCAGCTAATAATGGGTCTTTGCTTATAACTTGACTGTAGATTTTAATGGCATCTGGAGTTTTACCTTCGAGTTCCAGCAGTCGAGCCTCCTTTAACAGCTCATTTTTGGATTTCTTACTAGCAACCATATTTATTTTTTATCTTTCAATACTATCCAGACCGGCGCATGATCGCTGGCTTTTTCCCAGCCCCGAACATGTCTGTTTATTCCTCCTTCCAATAATAACGGTGCAACCATTGGACTTAAGAGCACATGATCCAACCGGAGCCCGGCATTCCGACCGTAGGCATTCCTAAGGTAATCCCAAAAGGTATAAACTTGTTGGTCTTTAAAAAGCGTCCGTATCGAATCGAGCCATCCCTGGCCGATCAATTGTTTAAATGCTTTTCGTGCTTCTACTCTAAACAGTGCATTTTCAATATATTTTTCCGGCTTGTAAACATCCTGTTCTGTGGGAATAATATTGAAATCACCTATAAGGATAATAGGCACTTCCATTTTTAAAAGAGCTTTCGTCCGTTTCATTAACCGCTTTATCCACGCCATTTTGTACTCGAACTTTGGTCCTGGATAAGGATTACCGTTGGGCAGATAAAGACAGCAAATTAGAATCTGGTTGACTATAACCTCCAGATACCGGCTATGTCGATCCTCTTTATCGCCAGGTAACTCCCTTGTTACTTCGGTGATTTCAAATTTAGAAAGGACAGCTACACCGTTCCAGCTTTTCTCTCCATGCCAGACTGCGTTATAACCTGCGTCATTAATAGCTTTTAAGGGAAAGCGTTCCTGCGGCGCTTTTAATTCCTGCAAACAAACAATATCCGGGGACTCTTCCCTTAGCCAGCGAAGCAATACGTTTAGTCTCCCGTTAATACCGTTCACATTGTAGGTTGCTATTTTCATTTATCGCTATTTCAAAGTGCCATCCCTGTTACGATCAACCTCCAATAAAAAAAGCAATTTGCTGATGGCAGGTTTATGCCATTGCTCCGGCAGATCACCTTTGATATAGGCCAGGTCTTCATCTAAAATCAGCTGACAGCCGTCCATAGTAATGCGAGCATATTGGCCATGCTCTCCTTCCTCACCAACTTCGAAATCAAAATATTTTTCTACTCCTTCGCTATTGGTCACCGGGATTCCTGTAAATGTGATTCTATCCGCCATATCATTTCTTTTTATTTTTTAGATATTCAGTAATCTCTTCCCTGCTATTACCGACCTTCTCAATTGCCGCTTCGACTTCCTGCCGCGATACGCCAAGTTCTTTTGCGATATAATCTACTTCGTACGATTCGCCTCCGGCAACCTGATTGCGGTCCCTTGCGTCCTTTTGATTTTTATTGTCTGTCATAAAAATGGTTTTTTGATAGAACAAGCGCCAGAACATACAGTTTGATTGTTTTGAGATATTAACAAAACAGTTAATATTCGACAACTAAAGGCAAGTGGTTTATGTTTACCAGAAAAGTCGTGTTATGAAAAAGATGCCCGCTCATATAAGCCCGATGCTTTGTACCCTAGTGAAAGATCCGTTGGATAGTGAAGATTATCTCTATGAAGTGAAATGGGATGGTTACCGGATCGTTTCATTTGTAGAGAAAGGAAAGGTACACATGGACTCCCGCAGCGGGCTTAATTACACGGCTAAGTACCCCCCGGTAGAAAAGGCGTTAAAGAGCCTAAAACATGACGTCATTATAGATGGCGAAGTAGTTGTCTTCAATCAGGAAGAAAAGCCGGATTTTGATGCCTTACAGCTTTACAACGGGCATGACAGTCCGATCCGCTATTGCGTATTCGATCTATTATGGTTAGACGGCCAGGATTTAAGGGGCTTTCCACTCACTGAACGAAAGGAGTTATTAAAAATGTTGGTGAAGGATAATGATACTTTCCGATTCAGCGAAAGTTTTGACGATGGCCCAGCATTGTACCAGCAAATGCTTGATTTAAACCTGGAAGGTATTGTGGCAAAAAAGAGAGATAGCCAATATATCGAAGGTAACCGTGGAAATGATTGGCTTAAGACTCCAACGCGAAAACGGCAGGAATTTGTCATTGGTGGCTGGGCCGAATCTGATAAGGCAAGATCATTTAAAAGCCTTTTGTTTGGCGCTTACGAAAATGGGAAGTTTACCTGGATCGGACGTAGTGGTGGCGGATTTAAAGATAAGGAAATGCCCGGTATCTTAAAAAAGCTGCAGGCCATAGAAGTTGATGAGTCACCCTTTGTCAATAAAGTACTCGATACTAAAGGTGCGAAGATGCACTGGGTAAAACCACAGCTGGTAGCAAATTTTGAATTTGCAACCTGGACAAAAACAGGAAGGATTCGCAAACCTGCAACTTTTCTTGGATTCCGGCTCGACAAAAAACCTAAACAAGTAGTTCGGGAAGTCCCAAAATCAGCGGCTCCTATTGAGGCCGAAGTTGCAAAAGAGAAATCAGCATCAAAGGTCCGAAAGGATTCAAAAAGAGAATCAGCCCCAAAAAAGTTATTGAATAAGGATAGTAATTGGCAGCGTGTCGATGAATCCTTCGAAGGTTCAGAAGTAACAGATTTTCCTATGAAGAATTGCACCATTCAACTGCATGATATTGGACGGGAATTATGGAAGGGTGTAGCAAAAGGGGATTTAATTCTATACTATAATAAAATCGCCTCCTATATCTTAACATACCTAAAAGACCGACCTCAATCTTTAAATTTGAAATTAACTGCAGCTGGTGGCCCCACAACATTTATCAAAGACATGGAAAACCGGCAACCTGATTGTGCGGAGGTTTTTAAAAATCAGCGCCGGGTTAAGAAAGTTGGTAAAAGAGATCAGATTGATTACCTCGTCTGCAATAATGTGGAAACCTTACTTACTATGGTAAATTGGGGTTGTGTTGATATTAATCCCTGGGCGTCACGCATTCAGCATCCTGAAAAGCCCGACTACATTTGGCTTGACCTCGATCCAACAGTGACTAAAAAAAACGAAGACCAGGGCTTTGAGCAAACCATACAGGTTGCCATCGCTGCAAAGAAAGTTTTTGATAAATACAAACTGAAAGGCTTTGTCAAAACTTCCGGTAAAACCGGCCTTCACATTTATATTCCATGCAGTGGTTTTACTTTCGAGCAGGCCCGTATCATTGCGAATTTACTAGCGGATGAGATTCATCAACTTGTACCCGCCATCAGTACAAGAAGCGAAGCAATCAACCATCGAAAAGGGAAAGTATATATCGACGCCAATCAAAACGATTATGCAGATACGCTTGCTGCTCCATATTCTGTAAGGCCATACCACAAGCCTATTGTTAGCACGCCTTTGGAGTGGAAGGAAGTTAAACCTAAGCTTGATCGTTACAAATTTACAATGAGTCAAATATCGGTCCGGCTAAAGCAAAAAGGTGATTTATTTAGCGGACTTCACGACATCAAAATTAATAAAAGCAACAATTTAATTTTGAGCCTTTTATTAAATTTATAATATGCCACTTTATTGGTCTACTTTTTTTCAAAAAAAGTAAATGAAATATCTTGTACTATTTAAATCCTGTTACGTACGAAGCGTCAAGTTTACGATGAATTATACTAGAAATAACCAAGACTTCCATCATCTCTGACAATTGGGTTTCTTCATTGATTTTTGGATTATGAGCTTTAGGATTACGATACATAGAAAAAAAACCCTTCATTAAATTAGCGAATCCTTTATGTTCACTTTCTTCGCTGGGGGTACTTAGTAAATTAAATGCCAACATGGGTTTCCTTTCCTTTCCGAGAGCGAAGCATTCGTCTACTAAGTCACTTCCATCACTTACATAATTAGTTTTTTGTCTCATCTTGTCAGCAACGCTTTTTGTTATTTCAAGAATGGCATGAAAATAATTCTCTTGTAAATATTCCACTTCGCAGAATCTTAATGCGTCAGGATGAACCCCAATACCATGTATTTTTTGTTTTATTTTCTGTGAGCGTTCCCTTGCCTCAGAAATAGTTCTTACTTTATTAACAGTTGCAAATTCACCGTATTTATTCATCTCTATTCCTTCAAATAGGAGTTTTGAATTAAGGTTACATCGGTGCTGTTCAAATTCTATTTCTTTATTGATATACCTTCGAGGATCTATAACTTTTTTTACAAAGGCAAGGATGTTGTTTCCACATGCGTCTTGCTGCTGACGATCCTTCATTGCGTAAAATAGCCTATCCTTCTTATTTGTTCCCTGATTAGATTCCTTAATTCCTGCAAGTTGTAATTCTTGAGTTATTTCGGTATGAGAAAGTATAACAGATATTACTTCTGCTATGTTTTTTAGGGTAGTGTAGTCAAAACTTTTAACTGCCATTATAATTTTAAATATGATTAATCTTAAAGGTTCTTAATAGTAGAGATTGTGTACTCATCGGTTCTTTTTAATGGTTTAGTATTAATTTTTTCCAGTATTAGCCCTTAACAAAATCTGATTTTATTTGTCCTATTTCGCTTTTTGGTACTTGTCCATTTTCCAGTGTTGAGTTTATTGTGTTAACATGTTATTAAAATTTTCCTTATAACTATTGTGGTTGAGTAAAAGGTAGCATTCTAATTCTACCAGACCTTGTAGCGTGATACATTCCAGAGGTCGATTTTATAGGAAAACCACCTTCCGTGGGACAAGTTAGTAATTCTCCAAATTTGAGTGTAAGTTCTGCAAACTGAAAAACCTCGGCATCAGAAATATTGAACCCATCGGGATTAAAATGTGCTCCAACCCAATTCCTGATAATCGCCAAGCCTTTTAAATTTTGAATTATTGGTTGGAGCTGCGTTTGTTTTTCTATTTGGTTATCAATTATTTTTCCAGTTTCATCCACGGCAACTTGTTGTACGACCAAAGCTTTTTGCAACTTCGAGTCGAGACAGTCTGTTAGTTCACGAAGTACGTATTCGTTCTTGGGTTTACGTGGCATCTTGCATTGATATTTTACGGCAAGGAAATCAAAAATGCTTTCAAGGATTACACCGGAAAGACTACAAAGCTTTTGTCTATCTATTTGTTCTGAATTTAGATGGTCCCTCAATTCTTCCAAGTTAACTTTGCCATTGTAAAATCTAATTCCACGTTCTATAGTCCAAGGCATCAATTCAACAAATTGTATTCTGCTGGCCGGAGCGCGACCATGACGATATAGTTCTCTCCATGGGCGATAGTGCGTCGTTATAAATATATGTGCAAACTCACCTAAATCCTCGTGAAGCACTTGGATTACTCTTTCCAGATGACTATGATCCACAGACATCATGACGTCATCCAATATTAAAATTGTATTTGGTTCATGATATTTTTTTGCTAAAGCCAGAAATATACAGAGTCCAAGAGTATCAAGGTGGGATTCACTGTATAAAGACTGCGGAGTAATTTTATCCAAATCTTGAAAACGTGCGTGTATATCAATAGAATGTTTGAAATTGAGGTTCAACGACATTTCAACGCTACCAATTGATTCAGCGGGGTGAATCTTCATATAAAGAGCTTCTACCGTACCAGAAATTGAATTCAACTCTTCATTAATAAATTCTTTTCTTGTTGATTCAACAAGAGCAAGAGCCTTTTGTGTAGTCTCTAATTTTGTTTTGATTATTCCTACCGAATTTCTTGCATTTATAAGACTATTGTACTGCGTTGAAATGCTGTTATGTTGCTTAACCTGCCCATCAATTACTTTTTGATCAATCCCCAAAGTCGTATTCGTAACCAGAAACGCGGGTAAATGCTCTTTAAGATAAGCTGTTTGATCCAATTGGTCTGTAAGTGGAATAAAACCCGAGAACAAATCAGTGGATTCAGGAATGTATTTTTTTACTGTTTCCAGTTGATCAATACAGAAAGCATTGAAAAGACCAAAGCACAATATCTCAGCCTCATTCAGATTTGTTTTGGCGGATTGATGAATGTTTCGAGCATTGATAAACGCTTGATTGAGCTCATTCAACCGCTTCATGTTTTTAACTTGCTCATCGATCCGCTGAACCAGTTCTTCTCTGACGGCATCTTTTCCACAAACAGGGCAATGCCTAAGATCCAGGACAGGCTTAATATACCTCTGTGCTTCAGTAAGTAGCTGCATCAGGGAAATATTACTGTCAGGGTTATCGTTCACAAATTTTTCCAAGTCTTCCTGCGCCGTGATGAGTGATTTAGATGCGGCTCGCTCTCTTGATATGGCAGCCCTATACATCTCTATTCCGCTATAAGCAGCCCTCCAATTTTCAAGAAATCCGTTAAGATCTGTAAGCTTCAGATTTAGTTCATTAATATCCCTTGACGTTTCTTGCTCAGACCATTGCTCCCAACCTAAACCAGGTTTATCTTCTTTCTCCCAAACTGTAGAAAGCACTTTTTCAGATTCCATTGCTACAGCACCCTGGCTTTTAAGAGCGAACTTCAATTCTTTTTCTAGTGCTCGGAGTGTCGTTTCACATTTTAGAATTTCGCCAACATCAATATACTCTTGCAACTCTGTATATCTTTCACTTGGTTCAGCATCCAGCAGTTTAGTTACCTGCTTGCGTCTCAGTTGTCTTACTTGGGGCAATCCGTCAGGCGGAGTTTTTGTAAATGTTGTTCCGTTTGGATTAAGCTGTGCTGTAAAGATGCCGGAAGTCGTTTGTAAGGAAATTGAAACATCTTCCGTTGCACTATTCAATGCTCGTAAAAATTTCTTATCTACAGAAGATTTATCTGCTAATGAACCTATGGAATCAGTACAAAGGCATATCAATGCGTCAGAAATACTGCTTTTACCATTTCCATTTTCTCCAAAAACCATTGTAATAGGCTTCTGACTATCGAACTCAATAGTCAGGGGTTTTGTTGCACCCCGAAAAGCATTAATCTGTAGCGTCTGCAGTTTCATTGGAGTTCTGTTTATCTGATGCTACCAAAAAATTATCCCAGTCTTTTAACTGTATTTTACCAGTTTTAAGTAAAGTGGTGAAACCTGCCTCTTCTATATCAGAAGATAATAAACCTTCTTCGGAAAGCTTATCATATATTTTCTTTGCAAGAATGCTATTCGGATCTGCCATGGCTATAATAATAAGTACTACCAAGATACACATTATTAACTTGATTTGAATTAAGAATAACTTAACTAGAATTAATAATAAGAGGCAGAAAAGAATTGGACAAAAATCACTAAATTCAAAAATAAATTTGAATTACGCTCATTTAAAGAAAAAAATTTATTGCATTTAATGAGTAAAAAGTGTGATTACGATTTACAGATAATGAATAACGAAAAGAACTTCCAATTTTTAAGCGAGTCAAACTTCCGATATCTATGCAAAGGACTAACACTGAATAACAATGATATGGAGGTCATTGACCAGCTGTTGATAAAGTTAAATGACCAAAATGGACTAATCAATTCTATCGTAACCCAGAACCATCATGAAGGCTTGGAATCCACATTGATAACATCTGGAAATCAAATCATTGTTAGCTTTGATAAATATTATGTTTCTGGCAAACCCTTAACAACTGCTGCTGTTATGAAGTCCAAAGGCAACGACAATCTTCCACCTACATTGCATATTAATTTGCATTCCCCAACGTTGAACATTCCACAAAGAATTGAAATTCCTTTAAGATATGTAGTGAAAGGCGCCGCGCCGTTACAAGGCACTTATATGGTCTATCTTCATGCGCTGCAAATCAATTTTGATAAAACATTTGTCTATTATGGAATTACCAAGAGGGGGTGGATGAGACGTTTCAATGAACATACCCGGTTAGCTGTAAGAGGTAATTCGCAACGGAAATTTCCAAAATTGCTTGGTGAAAGCATTGAGGCAAGAATACAAGAATTGTTAAACGGCTCCAACGGGAATGATAATATTTTAACGGGTTCTTACCATGTTGTATGTGCCGCTGGGCGGACTAAAAAAAATGCCTGTGAAATCGAAAAGTACCTCATTAATAAACATAGCCTCTTGGCAACAGAAGGTCTGAATATGATTTCTGGACAAGTTAGTAAGTAAAATTCAGGATAAAATTTAAGATATTTACATTTGATGTTAAAATTTTCACCAATTCAATGCCTCTTGAGGTTTACTTATAGGAAACCATAAATAAAAAAACACGTATGAACCAAGAACTTACTAATTTAATTAACAGCCTGTCCGTAGATAATTTCCGAGAACTTGTGAAAGGATTTTTAAAGGCAAAATACGGCACTCAGCATATTAGGATTATTGATGGACCATATGATGGAGGCCTTGATCTTGAAATATTTATTGGCGATAAAGAAATTAAACGAAACATTCAAATAACGGTTCAGAAAACAGGAATCGATGCAAAGTTGGAAGAGGATCTAGTAAAAGCCCAAAAGAATGCAATTGAATATGGTTATTTGTCAAACCTTGACTTCTATTTATCACAAAATCTGTCGAAGGAAAAACGATTACAACTTATATTGAGGGCAGAAATTGAGTATCAGGTTAATTTAAATATTATAGATGCTCGTATCTTATCGGAAGAATCTGTAAATTATCCAATTATAGCTGACCTTGTTTATAAAAGTCATAACTATAAAGGTCCCGAAAGATTTAATATTGCAGATAAACAAACGAAAATTCTATTTGATGTTTTGACACTTGACCATAACAGTATTGAAATAAAAAAGAATTTTATTAACTCTTATGTTTTCTCCTATTTATTCACAAACCCCAATAGTACTTTAGACCAGATTTTTACCTATACCAATACTCATTTAAAAAACACCTTATCTAAGGAGTTTTTAGAAAAAGAGGTTAATAATTTGAAAGGAAAAGGTTTTTTAGTAACACCAACAGATAAAAAAAAATTCAGTTTAAGTGACGAAAAATCAGCCGAAATCGAGACTATATTTGAAAAAGTGGAAAATCAAGAGTCTGAATTTAAATTTACTCTAATTGATTTTTTCCAAAAATATAAAATCGAATGCGATTCTAATGAAGTTGTTGATTTATTGTATAAACTATACAAAGAGAATTACACAATTGATATAGACGAAGTAAAGAGTAATAACAACTCTTTTAGTGCTTCGATAAAGAAGACATATAATGATTTAATATCATATTTTACAAGGTTAGGAGTTCCTAAAGATAGGTCCGAAATTATCACGAAGGAATTAGTTCAGATATGTAAAGACAACGAATTTCTAAATAAACTTTCGTCAACTTATTTATTCAATGACCTGTATAGTTCAGATAAATTGGAAAAATATGTTAATGATAAAAATCAACTGGTGTTTCTTGATACCCAAATACTCATTCGCTTAATTTGCGTTCTTTACGATAGCAAAATAAATTTCACTGACATTGCAATGCAATCTGTCAAAATATTGTACTCTACGATCCGTAAGTTTAAAGACAAGGTCAAATTAATATCTTCTTATGATTACGTTGGAGAAGTTGCTGGGCATTTGTACGAGGCATACAAGCTGCAGAGGTTTTTAAACTTGCCCTTTATTACCAAATTGGGTAACTCAAAAAATGTATTTTATAACACTTTTTCTGAATTATATAATTCGGAAATATTGCCTGAAGGGATGGAATTCATTGATTTTATTGAGGAATTATTGGATGCTGATCTTTATTCTTTAAATGAGCGAGATTTCTTAAAATTGGCTGAAGATAAAATTTCAGACATTTTGGAACAATTAAATATTGAGCTTATCTACCATCCGAATTATCCGAATTATTTATCGATAAAAAAAGAGTATGAGATATCATTGGCATATCAATCAAAAAGTAGATCATACAAGGCGACTGAAAATGATCTAAGAACTATTCTCTACTTATCATCAAAAGAGAATCATTTAAATCCTGAAAGTGGCCATATTAACGAACCCTTTTTGATAACATGGGATAGCGCATTTTACACTTTTAGGAAAGAGTTGGTGAGAGAGCATAAAGAATTAGGATATTGGTACATCTACTCACCCCTTAAATTAGTTGATCGATTATCCGTTATGAATTTTCAACTTAACCCTCAATCAATCAGTTTAAATATTGTTGCTTTAACAGAAACGAATTTCAACTATTCAACACGTACTTCATCTTTTTTAGATGTAATCTCAAGCTTTTTCAATACGCAAAATGTTGATGAATTATCGATTATTCATAAACTTGCCCGGCTTAAAGATAATAGTCGAGAACTAGATGTAATCCCGATTGACGATGACATCAAGGAGAGGGAGAATGAAGCATTTACTAATATTCTTGTAAATCTGAAGAACTATTATAACTCATATGAAGCTAAATTCGCATTTAATGATGTTATTGACATCTTTGAAATGCCGAAAAATGAAAATCTTATAATATCCATATTTGAAAACACGTTAGCAAATTACAAAAAGCGGTCCGATTTAGGAGAAATGTTTAGTCAATTTGACGACCTAATTACGGCTAACAAAGAATAATGGATAAAGTTTTGATATTCATTTTTTATAAAATTTCAAAATGGACGATAAACTGCAATTGAATTTGTTTAAATAACACAATGTTTTTATTCCTCTTCTTAAGAAATGAGGTGATTATGTTTTTTTTTAAATTTTTTTTATTGATTTCAAGTCGTGAAAAAAGTTCGACATTTCGCCCCTTGCTTGTACAATAAAGCCCATCATCTGATGGGCTTTATTGTTTTATATGCTATTCCATATTTAAGTCACACTTTTCTTCGCACCAAATTCGGAGTATAGTCAGATTCTGGCTAGATGTTGGTCAGGAAATCACTGGTCCACATCTGGTCAATACCTCAACCTTGGTCAATAACGCAGACTGTCCGAATAAGATCCGAAAATAAGACGAAGGAACGATATACCAACAACGATAATTTATTGATTTCTTAAATTATTCAAAAATCTGTTTACCAGACCACTATTTCAATTCCAAATTTAAGTCATGTCTCCCTGCCTCCAATTCGATTACTTTACCATTGCGGATATTTGCTGGCGGATAAAAGGTTGCCCTGGCATTTGCCGGTATCTCCACCCGATATTCGACCTTATTTCCGTTCGATTTCCAGCTGGACACAATCTTTCCGTAGGGCGAGTTATAAGTAATGGAAGACTCCTTAAGTTCCTTCGGAAAAATGGGTTTTAATAGCACATGTTTAAAACCAGCCTGCGCCGGATCCGGCAGAATGCCGCCGATGGACTTGAAAAACCAGCCTCCGATTTCACCAAACATCATGTGATTGTCAGAGATATCCCGCGTGGCATTCAGATCCCAGTTTTCGAGCAAGGTAGTCGCCCCATTGACAATCCACCATCCCCAGGAGGGATAGGTATCCTGTACCGCGACTTTATAGGCCGTTTCGTCATAACCATTTTCCTTCAGTGCATTCAGGAGTGCTTTCGCCCCCAGCACCCCTACATCCAGATGAAAATTGGTCTCTTCCACCTTGCTATTTAGATTGGCGGCGACTTTGGCTTTCATCGCTTCTGGCACCACCCCCCAATATAAAGGTACACTTAGCTCGGTCTGAGTTCCCGTGCTGTAAATCCCCTTTTCAGTATCCAAAAATTTGGCGTTGATGGCATCTTTGATCTTTTGGCTTAATTGTTCATATTTCTGCTGGTCGGCTGTTTTTCCAAACATCTTTGCAGCGGAAGCCAGTATCCTTGCATCCACGTAAAAGTACACTGATGAGGTAAGTTCAAGATTGGACTGCGATTTGACCGGTACCCAATCCCCCCGACCAAAGGTGGTCAGTCCACTTGGACTGATTCCGTCCACGTAATCCACATAACGTTTTATATTGTCATAACATTCTGCCAATAGGCTTGCATCGCCGTAAAACAGATAGGTCTGCCATGGAATAATAGCAATGGTGCTTGTCCAGTCCAAGCCATTTGCCGTACCGTACCCCCAGCCCCCCGTGGGAATGATATCCGGCAACACACCATTTTCCTGTTGCTCGTCCCGATGATCTGCCATCCATTTCTCGTAAACCGTGATGCCATCAAAATTATAATAAGCTGTTTCAATGGCGAGGTGACCATCCCCTGTCCAGCCATTTTTCTCCCGCTGCGGACAGTCCGTGGGATAGCCCATCAAATTGGATAAGTAGGCGTTATTGGTTGCTTCCCATAATCCATTGATCAGGGCAGAGGAGGTTTTCAGCTGGCCAATTGGACGCACGTCGCTATGCATAAAATAAGCCATAACAGCCGACTTCTCCAACACTACCGGTTCACTGCAGCTCACTTCGACATAGCGGAAACCTTTATAGCCAAATTTCGCCATAAATTCATCTTCCTTCTTACCGCTTAGCGTCAGAATATCGGTTTGAAAGGGTTCCAATTCTTTATTTCCATGATAATAAACATCAATATTGGACTGGTCCAGGCGTCCATTTGCATGCAATCGTTCGCCATGTTTGATCTTGACCACAGTTCCGGCCTTCCCTCGCATCTTGATCTTTGTCAGACCAGCCATATTCTGCCCCATATCAAAGACATAGGTACTGTCATTGATCTTTTTCATTGATTTCGGTTCATACGATCTAACGAGGCGTATGGGTACCGTCTGTTGTGAGGTAATGTTTGTGGAAGGCGGCTTCCGATACCGAACAGTATGCCACTGGCTGTCGTCAAAGGTCGGCATATCCCATCCCGGCATCTCCAGACGCGCATCATAATGCTCGCCCGTATAAATATTATTGTAGCGGATAGGTCCTGCAGCAGTTTTCCAGCTTTGATCCGAGCTTATTGTTTCCTCACTGCCGTCCTGATAGACAATACGCAGGTCCAAACAAAATGTCGGGCGGTCGCGCCAAGGGGCTTTGTCAAAATCCCATACCGCCAGAGGCTGATGATTATACCAACCATTTCCCAAGACGACGGCGAGGACATTGTCTCCCTGCTGAAGTTGCCGGGTGACGTCTTCCACCACGTATAAAGTACGTTTATCAAATCGGGTATACATCGGATCCAGCCTGTGATCGCCGATTTTCTCGCCATTTACGGAAAGCTCATAAAGTCCCGCCACAGCAATGTAAGCACGAGCCGATTTGATCGGTTTGGCAGCTTTAAATGCTCTTCTGAAATAAGGTGCAGGCTGTTCATGGATACTGTGGTTATCGCTGATCCATTTTCCTTTCCAGTGCTCCACCCCCATCATACCGGTTTCGAATGAAGCAATGGAAGACGTGCCTGGCCGTCCATTTTTATCCCAGACCAGGACTTTCCAAAAATACTTTGTCTGCGGTTTCAATGCCCTCCCCTTGTAATGGATCAACATGTCAGAATTTAACTGCTTGCCACTATTCCATATACCGGGTTTATTTTTCACCAATGCCATTGAATCTGTATCTACCATAATTTGATAAGCCGATTGTTTTGCTCCCTGCCGTTTATCAGCCAACTGCCAGCTCAAACGAGGACTGGGCCTATCTACACCCAATGGATTTTGGAGATGTTCACAGCTGAGCCCAATGGGTACACATTCTTTTCGCTGCTGTGCATAAAGGACTGAGCTCATGCTCAGCGTCATTATCAGTAAACTCTTCCGCATAGTTGGTTTATACATGTTGGTTTCTTGCTTTTCCCACAATAGAATTGAATTTAAATCCTGAACGATCATGAATGAATTCAGCGGAACAACAAGAGTTGTTAAATTGTTTTAGTTGATCCAAAAACGAATATATTAATTATTTTCAACATAGTAAACTGTACTGTCCTGCGGGGAAGTATTTAAAATTAATGACGATGTTTTGGATTTTTCATCAAAATAGTCCTATATTAGTTCCGACTTTAGGGGTGTCTGCATTTGCAGGCTGAGATTTTACCCTTATAACCTGATCCAGATCATACTGGCGTAGGGAAAAGTAAGCTGTCTTCCTGATACATTTTTGTATCTTGTTGTGGCCATTCCTAAAGTTTTACCAAAAAAATAAAAAGGAATGGAACTTACAATCAATCATCAAATCCGATTTTTCGACCCCGCGCCCAACTCTTTAGCTGATCTTTTACAGATTGAGCTTTCTGATAAAACACAAGGTGTCGCTGTAGCGCTCAACAACCGGGTTATTCCCAAAGACGACTGGTCCAAAACCCATCTGCGATCCAGCGACCAGATCCTGCTTATTACTGCTACACAAGGTGGTTAACCCCATGGAACATACTCAATTCAATATACCTAATTCCCCATGCACATGACATCAGAAAAAATCACACAGACCGCTTTTCCAAATTCCACCAAGGTTTTTGTCCCCGGAACGCTCTATCCTATCCAAGTGGCCATGCGTCAAATTTCGTTGAGTCCTACCAAATTGAGCAATGGTCAGATCGAAGTAAATCCGCCCATTACCATATACGACACCTCAGGTCCCTACACAGACGGGACACAGAATATTGACATTCGTAAGGGACTTCCGCGTCTTCGCGAACAATGGATCCTGGACCGCAAGGATGTACAGCAGCTGGAAGGTATCAGCTCGACATATGGTCAAGAGCGTCTGGCGGATAAAACATTAGACGAACTTCGTTTTGCCTACAGCCATAAACCCAAGGTTGCGGCGCAGGGAAAAAATGTAACGCAATTGCATTATGCCAGAAAAGGTATCATTACGCCGGAGATGGAATATGTTGCCATTCGCGAAAACCAACGGATAGCACAGCTGGCTGAAAGTACCCCTGGTATGGATCACCAGCATCCGGGTGAGAACTTTGGCGCCCGGACTGCCGAAAAATACATTACACCGGAGTTTGTCCGGGATGAAATCGCTGCCGGCAGAGCAATTATTCCGAACAATATCAATCATCCAGAAAGCGAGCCAATGATTATCGGCCGTAATTTTCTGGTAAAAATCAATGCCAACATCGGCAATAGTGCGGTCAGCTCCAGCATCGAAGAAGAGGTTGAAAAAGCAGTATGGGCCTGCCGTTGGGGTGCCGATACCATCATGGATCTGTCTACAGGAAAAAATATCCACGAAACCCGTGAATGGATTATCCGCAATTCACCTGTACCGATAGGCACTGTCCCGATCTATCAGGCGCTCGAAAAAGTGAAAGGGGTTGCCGAAGATCTCACTTGGGAAATATTCCGGGATACGCTGATTGAACAGGCTGAACAGGGTGTCTCTTATTTCACCATCCATGCCGGTGTCCTACTGCGCTACATTCATTTAACAGCAAAGCGCGTGACCGGTATCGTATCAAGAGGTGGATCCATTATGGCCAAATGGTGTCTTTTTCATCATCAGGAAAACTTTCTTTATACGCATTTTGAAGAGATCTGCCAGATCATGAAGCAGTATGATGTTGCTTTTTCGCTCGGTGATGGCTTGCGTCCGGGCGCTATTGCAGATGCCAATGACGCTGCCCAATTTGCCGAACTCGAAACCCTGGGTGAGTTGACAAAGATCGCTTGGAAACATGATGTACAGGTGATGATCGAGGGGCCTGGCCACGTTCCTATGCAGCTGATCAAAGAGAACATGGAAAAGCAGCTGGAATGTTGTGACGAGGCGCCGTTTTACACCTTAGGCCCGCTGACCACTGATATTGCACCGGGATATGACCACATCACTTCGGCTATTGGCGCGGCAATGATCGGCTGGTATGGCTGTGCCATGCTCTGCTATGTAACACCAAAAGAGCACCTTGGACTCCCAAATAAAAAAGATGTGAAAGATGGTGTCATCACCTACAAACTGGCCGCCCATGCGGCAGATCTGGCCAAAGGACATCCCGGGGCGCAGTACCGCGACAATGCCCTGAGTAAGGCCAGATTTGAATTTCGATGGGAGGATCAGTTTAACCTATCCCTTGATCCGGATACCGCCCGCGAATATCACGACGAAACACTGCCCGCGGATGCTGCCAAAGTAGCCCATTTCTGCTCCATGTGCGGGCCGAAATTCTGTTCGATGAAAATTACACAGGAAATCCGGGATACCGCCGCACAGGGCATGTTGGAAAAATCGCAGGAATTCATCGCCCAAGGAAAGGAAATCTACTTATGATCATTGCATTGACAGCAGCGGAGGAAGTTGCCCCGGAAATGGACATCATACATCATCTCTTTGAACAGGGGCTCGATCTACTGCATCTGCGAAAATATCATTTCACAGATGAGCAGATGTACCGGTATGTGGAATCTATAGATGCCACATACCGCGATCGACTGGTTCTCCACTCTCATCCGCAGCTGTCAGATGCACTTCAAATCGGCAGAATTCACTTCAACGAACATCATCGGCAAAGCGGCCTGTTCGACCGGCATCATTTCGGGAACATCTATTCGACTTCGGTCCATCATATCAGTCAGTTCAATGCCTTGGACACACGCTGGAATTATGCCTTCTTAAGTCCCTTATTTCCAAGCATCTCAAAAATAGGCTATGGCCGGAAAAATGCACTATTGAATCAGCTACCACTACGGTCCAATTTTGATGTTCGCTTAATTGGTCTGGGAGGGATAACAGCCGCCAACTGCCTGCTTCCCTTCCGGGCAGGAGCAAATGGAATCGCCTTATTGGGTGCTCTATGGCAAGATCCCGACCCTATTCAACATTTTATCACATGCAAACAGCTATGCTCGAAAAACTACAATATATCTCCCAGGGACTGACTTTGGCAGACCAAAAGAATAACATCTTAAAAGCTTTGGATGCAGGTGCCACATGGATTCAGATCCGATGGAAACAAGCAGATGAATCTGCATTCTCGCTGCTCGCGCAGCAAATGCTACAGGTTTGCCAGCACTTTGGAGCCAAATGTATCATCAACGATCATGTGCAGCTAGCAAAGGAGCTGGATGTCGATGGTGTACACCTGGGCTTAACTGACTGCGGTATAGCTGAAGCTCGCCAGTTGTTGGGAGCAGCAAAGATTATTGGCGGGACAGCAAATAGTCTGGAAGATGTGCAACAGCGGATAGCTGAAAAATGTGATTACATCGGACTCGGCCCCTATAAACATACTTATACAAAACAAAAGCTCAGTCCGCTATTGGGCATTGCCGGATATGAACATATCATCCGGGAAATCCGTCGGCAGGGGCTTACTCCTCTTCCGATCTTCGCCATCGGTGGGATCAGCAGCCTCGAAGATATCCAACGTTTAACAGAAACAGGGGTTTATGGTGTAGCGGTATCAGGACTGATCACCCAGACACCAAATATTATTTCATCCATTAAAAATCTTTTAAAATGAGCATATTACACATAGCCAATCGCAGCTTTGAATCCAGATTATTTATGGGAACGGGCAAATTCGGCAATCTAGATGAGATGAGCGCGGCCGTTAGGGCTTCCGGATCACAACTCGTTACCGTTGCATTAAAACGAATCGATCCGCTCGCCGTGCAAGACGAATTGACGGCTGCACTCGACCTAACAAAAATAGACTTACTCCCCAATACATCGGGTGCCAGAACAGCGGCGGAAGCGGTTTTAGCGGCCCAGCTGGCCAGAGAAGCGCTGGAAACAAACTGGGTAAAACTGGAAATTCATCCCGATCCCCGCTATCTGCTACCTGACCCGATTGAAACTTTACGTGCGACAGAGGAGCTGGCAAAACTGGGCTTTGTCGTCATGCCTTATATTCATGCAGACCCTGTACTTTGTAAACGTCTGGAAAACGCAGGTACTGCCGTTGTCATGCCCCTAGGTGCACCGATCGGTAGCAACAAAGGGCTTCGTACCCAAGACTTTCTGGAAATTATTATCGAGGAAAGCAATGTCCCGGTAATCGTTGATGCCGGAATTGGGGCTCCCTCTGATGCTGCTAAAGCGATGGAAATCGGTGCGGATGCCGTACTGGTCAATACGGCAATTGCCATTTCCAATAATCCGGTACAGATGGCCGCGGCATTTAAGCAAGCAGTCGGTGCCGGGCGCGAGGCTTATGAAGCAGGATTAGGGCCCATTACTTCGCGGGCAGTCAGTTCAAGTCCGCTCACTTCATTTTTATTCGATTGATCCAAAACCATGACTGATTTTAAAAAGCTACTCGCGCAATATCGCTGGGAAGAAGTCCAGGCAAAGATTTATGGCACCTCGGATCAGGATGTCCGCCATGCATTAAACCGGGATAATTTGACACTCAATGATTTCATCGCCCTTATTTCACCGGCCGCAACACCTTATCTGGAGCAAATGGCTGTCAAGGCACAGCAGATCACACAACTGCGCTTTGGCAAGACGATACAACTCTACGCTCCTCTCTACCTCAGCAATGAATGTCAGAATATCTGCACTTACTGCGGGTTTAGCATGGACAACAAGATTCGCCGAAAAACGTTGAGCAACACTGAATTATTACTGGAAGCGATGGCACTCAAATCCATGGGGGTCAACCATGTCCTATTAGTCAGCGGTGAAGCAAACAAGACCGTGGAAATTAATTATTTCCTGCAGGCGATTGAGCTGCTTAAACCTCATTTTTCCCAAATATCCATCGAGGTACAACCTCTTGAATTAACGGAATACCAATTGTTACAGGCTGCGGGTGTATATGCAGTCCTAGTGTACCAGGAAACCTATCATCGGGAAGTATATAAGAAATACCATCCCAAAGGCAAGAAATCGAATTTTGATTACCGTTTGGACACTCCGGACCGCATCGGGCAGGCGGGGATCCATAAAATCGGATTAGGGGTGTTACTCGGACTGGAAGATTGGCGTGTGGACAGCTTCTTTACCGCGGCTCACATTGCCTATTTACAAAAAAACTACTGGCAGACCCGGTACTCCATTTCCTTTCCGCGACTGCGGCCGGCAGCAGGTTCCGTCGCTCCCAATTTTCATCTTTCGGACAAACATCTGCTGCAATTAATCTGTGCTTACCGGTTATGGAATGAAAATTTGGAGATTTCCATTTCTACCCGGGAAAATGAAAGCTTTAGGGATCATATCATCCCTATCGGAGTAACAACAATGAGTGCGGCTTCCAAAACAAACCCTGGCGGGTATGTTGTTGACCCACAAGCGCTGGAGCAATTTGAGGTCAGCGACGAGCGGGATATGGAAACCATAAAAAATCAAATCCGAAAAATGGGATACGCACCTGTGATGAAGGATTGGGAAAGTACTTATTCAGGACTAATTCGCTAAATGGATGAAAGAGGATTTAATTTTCGAACGCTATAGCCGACAAATCTTTATCGAGGAAATTGGTGTTTCGGGACAACGAAAAATCATGAATGCCAAAGTACTGATCGTTGGAGCTGGCGGGCTGGGGAGTCCGGTATTGCAATATCTGGCAGCTGCTGGCATTGGTGTGCTTGCTTTGGCCGATTTTGACCGGGTAGAACTACATAACCTCAATAGGCAGGTGATCCATGGCGAAAAGCAGCTCCATAAAACCAAAACCAGCAGCGCCGTTGACTTTATGCAACGGCACAACAGTACGATTGATTTCCGGCCCTTGCAAGTTAAAATTGATGTTGACAATGCAGCAGAAATTCTTCGACCTTATGATATCATTGTGGATTGCTGCGACAACTTTAAGACGCGTTACCTGCTCAATGAGACCTGTCTAAAGCTTAACAAGCCTTTAGTCTATGGAAGTATACACGGATTTGAGGGACAGTTGGCAGTATTTAATTATCAGGGCAGCAAACATCTCCTCGACCTGTTTCCCTCAGTTCCTCCCCCCGAACAGGTGCCCAACTGTGATAAAAATGGTGTGCTGGGTCCCTTACCGGGAATAATAGGGAGTATGATGGCCATGCAGGTACTCAAAATGGCCGCAGGGCTGCCTGTAGACGCTAATCAACTGACCCTTGTCGATACGCTGCATTGGCGTTTTTCGAAGCTTTCTTTTTAAAATATGACTTAACGAGCTCGCCTGCCTGCGGGGAGCTCCTCATTTATCATGAAAATTCATTTTTAAAACAAGCATTAGCAAACAATATTTCCTATTTTTAGTTTATATATTAGCAAGCTAAAATGTCAACTATACAATCTGGAATGAAAAAAGTAATCTATCCGTTACTATCCCTCGCTTTATTACCTTTATTTTCAACTGCCCAAGAGACAAAAATCACTGCTGATGATCTCTTTGCCAAAGCGCGCAAAGTAGCCTTTGATTCAAAAGATTATCCGCAGGCCATTCGATTATCGAAACAGGCCTTGCTACAGGCACCAGATTATACAGACATCAGCATTTTCCTCGGACGCCTTTACACTTGGTCGGACAAGATTGACTCCGCCCGGACACTCTTTAATGAGCTGGATTTAAAAGACACGAAAGATGAAGACTTCTTTTTAGCCTATGCCGCACTGGAGTACTGGAACGACCGGGCTGAGAAAGCCAGCCAGCTGACCGAAAAAGGGCTGGGTTTTCATCCACAATCACAGGATCTGCTTTTGTTAAAAGCGAAGATCAACTATAGCGCCAGTCACTACGAAGTCGCCGAAAATGCTGTCCATCAACTCCTCAAAATCGATCCAAAGAATGCGGAAGCGAGATCTTTGGCCAAAAACATTGAGGAATATACCGCTAAAAACGCCATTGGCCTAACCTATAATTTCGTCTATTTTGACAAGCAGTTTGACAATAACTGGCACATCGTTGGCCTGAGCTATAAACGTGCTACTCCCATCGGATCTGTGATCTTTAGAACAAATTATGCGAATAAATTTGCGGAGAACGGTGTACAGTTTGAAATGGAAGCTTACCCACGACTGTCCGAGTTGTTTTATCTCTATGTTGGAGCAGCTTACTCCAATAATGTGGGCATATTTGCCAAATACCGTACAGGTGTCTCCTTATACGCCAACTTACCGCATAGTTTTGAAGGAGAAATTGGGTACCGGCAACTCTATTTCAGCGACAATATCTGGATGTATACAGCTTCTGTCGGAAAATACTACCAAAATTTCTGGTTCAATCTGAGAACATACCTCACTCCCGGCGAGAAGAATATTTCCCAATCTTATACCGGCACAGTGCGCTACTATACAAAAGGTGCAAACGATTACTTCGGATTTAGTGCCGGGACAGGTTTGAGTCCCGAGGAAAACCGGAATAATCTATTGGACAACGCTCCATACAAATTAAAGACATTCAAAGTAGGTGCTGAGTACAATTTCTCGGTCAAACAAAGTAACCTATTCTCGATTTCGGGCACCTATTATAACCAAGAATTCCGACCAAAAGAAAAAGGAAACCAACTGGATATCATTCTGGGTTATATCCGCAAATTTTAGTCTTTTTTCAAAGACCCAAAATAATTGGCATAAACACTGTCTGGTAACAACCGTTTTTGAGTATAAAATAATTTGTTCTTGCGCTTGAACAATTCAAAGTGCTTTGACAATTCTTCTTTTGCATCATCCGAGGCAATATCCTCATCGAGCCTTCCGTCCAATCTATACAATTGTCCCTCAGATAGGTGATAATTACCGCGCACAAAATCGTTCAACTGATTTTTGCTCTGCATCATCGCAATCCCTTCTCCTTTTGCCAACGCACCTTTATCAAGACCATGACCGATCCATGTCACTTGACGGGGAGTTTTTATGGCAAAATTTTCACGGTAATAGGCCAGCAACGAAGGGGCCACATCAAAATGGCTCACAAAATTGTGAAAGGTCTTGGGTTCTTTTAAAAGCGGCGAATAAATCAATAATGGCACATGATAACGGTCGATTTTGCTTTGCAAAGGAATCTCCGGCATGGCGTGGTCTCCTGTAATAACAAAAATGGTATTTGCAAAATCCGGCCTTTTTTTATATTCCTTAAAAAACTGTTCCATTGCATCATCCAAATTTAAGACCGAAACAAGTTGCGTCCGGTTTTCCAGAGCCCACTTTTTTTGTGTCGGCGACAGCTCCGCGGATGCAATTCGCTGTTCAAATAGCTGCTCATAATGGGCTGTGTTATTAATCAAAAATGGATTGTGTGTAGACAGTGTCAGCAGGACGTGGAAATAGGGATTCTCCTGCACTTTTTGTACTTCTAGCAATTTACTAAACACGGCCTGATCTTCATATCCCCAACTTTCCCCCCCCTTTTCCGGTAACTTTTTATACGGTGGACCAAAAGCATCCTGGTCAATGAGCTTATCGATTTGATTATAGTCCATGAATTTTTTCATGAAATCGAAATTAGAATGACCACCATAGAAAAACCCCGTATTGAAACCATTGTGCTTCAGAATATTGAACAGGTTAAAGTGATCCGGCAGTGTATCCTGTTCGAGGAAACCATGCACGGCGAAAGGCAATGAACCGGTTAGGGTAGGCAATACGGAAAATGTCCGTCCGGAGGAACTTATATTATTATCCCAATACAAAGATTGTTTTTTTAATGTGCCTATAAATGGCGTAAAGTTACCAATATAGCCATTTTCTGAACTATAGGCATGTCCTAAACCTTCAATAACAAGGATAACCAAATTCGGCGCCTTTGCCGTCTTCTTTAAATAAGCTCCCAGAAAATCTTTGGTATCTTCAGCTTTCAAAAAAGGAAATTTACTATCCAACACCTTTGGATCCACATCATCTTGATACAGGGCAGCAAACATTCCGGGATGTTCCTCTACATAATCTGATAAATTGGATTCAAAAAAATACCGCCATTTGCTACGGCTTGCATTGGCCACAAATTCGTCTTTTGCCGAAGCATTTCCCAAAATCGAAGCCGAAGAAATAAAACAGGATACAAAGCCCAAAGACAGGCATGCAATGCCCACATAAACCTTTTTAAAAGTCTGTTTATTGGCCATCCAAAGGGGAACCCAGGCAATCACAATCAATAGTAAAAGCAAAGCGATATTTGTAAAATTCAACATGCCGCTGGCTTCCAAAATCTGCTTCATCTCTTCAGAACTGTAATAAAACATATCTGCTCCGAGCAAATTTCTCGATTCTCCGAAATACAAAAACAGGATAAATTGGATGACAACAATAGCTGAAAGCGACAGCACCGACAGGATCCTTGCCCAGAAGCTGCTTAAAAACTGAAGCAATAAATACCCGATACCCACACAGCCCAATACCTGGAAAGCAAAAAGCAGGTTATCTACAAGAAGGTATTTCCCTGCCCCCGCTTCGGCAAGCTGGGCAAAACGTCGGCCATACCACCACCATTCTACTCCAATGGACAACATATACAGCACAAAGAAAACCAGCATGACAGGGCCTATTCCCCGCAATGCCGAAATTAACCGCTTTCCTATGTATGTCCACACCGACTCATTCACCTCTTTTTGCTGAAAGCCTTGTCTTGTCATTTCACCCCAGCCATGTTGCTTGCGAAAGTAATCAACCACGCCCTGGACACCGGCTTTAACGACAATGGGGTGAAAATATAGCGGTTCAAGAACAGCGGTTGCAATTAAGGTGGAGAGCTCTCGTTTCCTTGTATAAACCTGATGACTAACAAGATCAATCAAGATGGCATAGATCGAATATAAAATTCCAGAAGCAATGACCAACGCAAACAAGGCGAGGAAGAAGGGCCAGTTAATAATTCCTAAAATAAAAAAGATCACGAAAACGATGTAACCCGTAAACTCGACAATAGGGCCCAAAAACTCAAAGAAAAACCAATAAGGCATACTGATCATACCAAAACGGCCATATCGTGGGTTAAACATCAGCTTGCGGTGCTTCCACAACGTCTCCATGGTACCTCTCATCCAACGATTACGCTGTTTACGCAAGACCTCTTTTGACTCCGGCACTTCTGTCCAGCACAAGGGATCCGGAATATTAACGACTTCATAAGCCTGTTTCTGTTCTTCCATATAGCGTCGCATACGAACAACAAGTTCCATATCCTCACCCACCGTATTTCTGTCATAACCACCGCAAGCCAAAACGATCTGACGATCAAAAGCCCCAAATGCCCCAGAAATCAATATCAATCCGGAAGCCCTGGACCAAGCCATCCGACCCAAAATAAAGGCACGGATATATTCCAAAGCTTGTGTTCGTCCCAACCAGGACTTCGGAAGATTCACATCCCTCACAGAGCCATTCACCACATTGCAATTATTGGCCAAACGTATTACGCCACCACAGGCGATAACGCGTTTGTCTGTTTGTTCCAAAAATGGCTTAGCCAATTTCAAGATCGCATCCTGTTCCAGAATACAATCCACGTCAATACAGACGATATAATCACCAGCAGAAATATTAACACCAACATTGAGTGCATCCGCTTTACCACCATTCTCTTTATCGACAACGATAAGTTTTTTAAAGGCTGGATTTTTACTTTTATAGATTCCTCGGATTGCCTTGGTTTCAATATTCCCCTGCACGAAAAATGAAGTAGGTTCGAGCTCATAGGCCGCAATCAATTTCTGCATGGAATCATCCTTGCTCCCGTCATTCACAATGATAATTTCCAAATTATGGTAATATAGGGACAGTAAAGAGCGTACATTCTCGATGATGGTCATGCCCTCGTTGTAGGCTGGTGCAATCAGACTGAAGGTAGGTGCATTGGGATTGGTGGCGATAATACCATAATCGGTAAATGCATTTTTATGTTTATAACGAAATACTCCTCCATAGGCATATAGACCTATCCATGTATAGATAATAAATAGAGCTGCAGAATAAAGCAAAAATAGCCAAACTACAATTTCATAGACGATATGGGAGAATTCTAACATTTTTTCTCTTGCAAAGCGTGTTTAATAATCTGTATAAGTTCGTCGTAAGTATCTGTCCTTTGCGAAATTTCGCGTAGATATTGCTCTTCGCCTAAAACCACGAGCACCTCAGCCGCCGAAATTTTAATCGAGGTCTCGGGATGATCCAGCAATTGTTTCTTCAAAAAGTCCTCACTTTCCTTGCTTCTGGCCACCTTCATGGATTTCAAAATTTCAAGCTTGACTTCAATGGGCTGTTGATCGAAGCATGTTATAAACTGTCCGATCGTCGCGCTGTTTTCAATGGCTTGCATTGTCCGTATTGCCTGTACACGAACAGACGTGGCAACATGATCAAGTAACGCATAGATCGCCGGATAAAATGCCATCAGTCTAAACTTACGGATAAGACGTAAGGTAAATATAACGACCGAATCATTTGTGCTCTTTAGCCAGGTGTAAACCTGAACATCTGAAAGTTCAGGTATATGATGAATTGAGGACAGTAGGCGTAGTTGCTGCCAGTCTGATAGCGGTTTATCAAAATGAGTCAGAAATTCCAGGCCTTCATAACCCAAGAAAGTCACCATGGCATATTGTGCTTCTTGATAAACTAGGGCACGATCATCCTTTAGTTTAGCTTTTATCTCCGGAATTGCTGCTTCAATATTCATCTCAGCCAGTTCCTGTATACCGCCAGCCACGAGATAGGCTTTCCGTTGTCGTAGTCTTCGCCAGGCTTCGTCTTCCAATTTAAAATCAAAAAACAACCCATCGATGGCTTTTTTGGCTGCCCCTGAAAATTTTCGGCCAGAATCCACCAATATCTCCAAAAAAAGTACACGAAATGAAGACTCCTTTAAATATCTGCTGAACTCCCGGTTTTGTTCGTCATTCCCATCGCTTCCCACGATCGTCTCCATAATCTTATACTCAATGATCTGTCTCCAGGTGTGTCGATTGTGTAAGATTCTATAACTATAAAAGCTATAGCCCAACACCGTAATAATCAGCAGCAGAACCAGAATCAAGACGCCGATAATCGCCAGGATAAGCTCGTGCAGGACAATAGAAGAGAAACTCATCGCAGTCTATTTATTTGTTAAGCGTTTTATTCTCAGAATCAGTTCGTTTGGACTAAATGGTTTAACCATAAAATCCGATGCACCTAGGTCAAAGGCATCAACAACCACTTCTTCCTGTCCCATGCTGGATAACACAATGACAGGGACTTTTTTTCCATGGCGTTTGATCGCCGAAAGAATTTCAATGCCCGATGCAAATGGCATCATGATATCCGTTACAACCAGATCAAAATCCAATTCCTCAATCTTTTCAATAGCTTCCTGCCCATTTCTGGTCAAAACAACCTCGTGTCCTTCCTTTACTAGCTTGTGTTCTACGGTGCGCAAAATTAGCTCGTCGTCTTCGGCAATTAAAATCAACATACTCCTATTTATTTAAAATTTTTGCAATCAAACCCAAACCGACCTCCATTTCTTTTTCGATAAGGGCAAAAGCTTTTGACAGATCAGTGTCAAATGAAATATTGGCTTCCAGTTCGTTTGTTAACTGGGCCAGCTTAATGAGTCCGGCAGTTGAAGAAGTTCCCTTTAATTTGTGTAAAAGCTCCTTGATACGCTTCCAATCATTTTCCCTTTTTGCTTCGGTGATCTGTATTCTCGAGGATGTAATTTCCTTGATCACCAAGTCGAGGAAAAAGGATAAAAATGCAGGATCATCGCCTGCCTGCTCATGCAGACGTCGCACATCCAAATGTGCGGCCAGATCAACTGCTTCAATTTCCGGCGTTTCAGAAACTTCCACAGATAACATCGCCTGCTGCAAGGCATTAAACAAATCTTTCTGCCGGATAGGTTTAGCTAAAAAGTCAGACATGCCAGCTTCTAAACAGCGTTCCTTTTCCCCCGAAACATTACCAGCAGTGATACCGATAATAGGCGTATCTTGATATTGTTTCATCTGACGGATCTGTTTTGTTGCTTCGATACCGTCAACTTCCGGCATCTGCACGTCCAGCAGGATAAGATCGAAATGTACTTCCTCACATGCCTGAATTGCGTCCGCGCCATTTGACACTTCTGTTAAATTAGCATCGGGCATAATACTGGCCATCATTCTTACATTCAAAGCCATGTTTACCGCATTGTCATCAGCCAGTAGCACCCGAATTCCCCTACCATAGGATTCCGTAGGCAGGGATAGATTTGCTTTCGCCTGTCCCAGCTCTTCTTTATTCTGTTGGATCGCCCTACGCAAGGTTTGATACAACTCATCCGATTTAATGGGTTTCAGCAGGCAAAACGAACGTTCCTCCTGTCTAAATGCCGAAATTACCTCATGTTCTTCAGAAGATGTATGCAATACAATCAACGGGATCGCCTCTCCCTGTTTTCGAAAGAGCTCCTTAATCTTTTCAATGGTTTCAAGCCCCGATAAAATCGGCATATGATAGTCCATTAAAATCACATCAAAGCGTTCCCCTTTCATTAGCAACTGCAATGCTTCCATACCATTTTCGGCCAGAACAGATTCAACCTGTTTGTATGTCAGCATGTGTTGCAGAATAATACGATTGTTGGCATTATCGTCCACCACGAGCGCCCTATTTAATGGTAAATCGGCATCTTGATTTTCCATTTCTTCACAGGGAACTTCAATGTCAAAGTAGAACGTTGATCCTTTGCCCAATTGGCTGGTCAAGTTCAGCTTACTCCCCATATACTTTAATAAATTATTGGAGATAGTCAATCCAAGCCCAGTTCCACCATATCGTTTGCTGACGGAACTGTCCTCCTGCGTGAAAGCGTCAAAAATACGCTGCTGTTTCTCTTCAGGAATTCCAATCCCCGTATCACGTACTTCAAAACGCAGGCTTAGCTTGTCGCTGTCATGATGGAGTCTGCTTATTTTAAACTCGATTTCTCCCTGCTCCGTAAACTTAACCGCGTTGCCCAATAAATTAATAAGGACTTGTTTAATGCGCGCCTCATCAACCCATACAAAAGCCGGCAATCCTTGCTCAATATTCAAAAGCAATTCGACTTCTTTTCTTTGAGCCTGGTATAATACGACATTGATCACTTGGTTTGCGATATCGTATACATTATGCTTATCAACAAACAGTTCCAGTTTTCCGGACTCGATCTTCGAAAAGTCCAGAATATCGTTGATAATATTCAATAAGCTATTGCCAGATTCATTAATATAGCCCAAGTACTGCATTTGCGTATCATTCAGCGGAGTTTTCAATAACAAATCCGAGAATCCGATCACACCATTTAATGGCGTTCGGATTTCGTGACTCATATTGGCCAAAAATTCAGACTTGGCTTTACTCGCCAGATCTGCCATTTTTTTTGCAAGTTTTAACTCCTCATTTATTTGGACAGATTCCGTGATATTTTGCGTGAAAATAATAATTCCCCCAATGCTGCCATCTGTCAGATGCCAAGGCCGTACTTCCCAGTTAAAGTGTTGTGGTTCGGCGATTCCGCCGACCTGAATAACTTCGTCTATATTCTTATAGGAGATGCCCTGCAGTGCATCTTGATAGATTTTCTTCCGCTGGGCCGGAATATCCGGAAAAAGTTCAAACAGATTTTTAGTGAGCAATTGATTTTCATCCTTATGAAAATCTTCAATCCATTGATTGCTCAGCGAAACATAATTAAAATCGCGGTCGAACATGGCAACGGACGCAGGTACGTAATTTACAAACGCACGCAACATGGATTCTTTACGTTCCAATTCAAGATACAGCGATTTACTCTTATCAATATCCTGAATGATACCAAATACACGCTTACAGACATCATTCTCAAATTCAGGGATTCCTTTTACCCTGACCCAGATTGTTTCTCCATTCTGTTTTAACAGGCGAAGTTCCGTATCATAGGGTTTTCTATTACGGACCGATTCTTCGAATATATGCCTCAGTGCTACTTGGCTATCCGGCTCATAAAAGCCAATAGCGTGTTCAAAATCAGGTGTAAAATGCGGATCAACACCGTGAATTAATTTCGTTGAGTCTGACCAGTAGACTTTATTTTCTGCAAGGTTTACTTCCCATCCACCGACTTGAGCGACAGCATTGGTCTGTTCCAGGATCTGTTTGGTATGCCGCAGATCATTTTCAAGGCGCAGACGATCGGTCATATTCAATGCCGTACTGACCACATAGGGTTTACCCTCTTCATCCACTTCGACTATATTATGATAAAGCCAGGAAATACTTTCACCGTCCTTTGTCTGTAGAACCATCATCGCGGAATCTTCTTTATTCTGCGCGATTCGCTTCAGGTATTCTTCAACCAGTCCCACATGGTGTGGCGGAACCAATTTTTTCAGGTTGAGCGATTTAACCTCATGCTGTTCATATTTCAACACCGCCCTACCTTTTTCATTGACCGCCAGAATATTACCCTCCATATCATGCATGCTCATCAAACCAATGGCATTTTCAAAAAAACTTCGGAAGCGACGTTCCGAATTTTCCAGCTTCATTTTTTCCTGAAGCTCTTGTGTCACATTACGCCCAAAGGCTAAAATTTCATGATTGATCGCATCATACTTAAAATGCCATTCGATAATGACCTCAGAGCCATCCCCCAGAGGTGTTAATGAGGTGGATTGAATCCCATAATCTGCCGTCACTATCCGCTTCAAATCGGAAGCCAGCGTTTTCGTATCATCTTGCAATAACGTCAGTAAGGACTGTCCGATACTTTCTGATCTTGAAATCCCCAATACGTTGGTAAAAGCGGGATTAACATCTTTAATTTGACAGTCTTGGTCTAACACACAAATGACGTTATTTGTCAGCTGAAAGATTTCGGAGAAATATCCGGCCTGTCGCTTTCTTTTCTTTCCAAGAAGAATTTTGGTCACACCTACTCCCAGCTCTTCCAATAAATGTTTCTGCCTGTCAGAAAGCGACTTGGGCTGAAAATCTATCACACAAATAGTTCCCAATACATCCCCGTCCTCATCCATTAGCGGCACCCCGGCATAAAAACGAATATTGCCTTCCCGTATCAGCGGATTGGAGGATGAGCGCGGATCTTCAAAGGTATCCTCTATGACAAGTAGCTCTGTGCTCATGATCGTATACTGACAGACGGTATTCTTTCTTTCGACAGTATCCAGTTCCATGCCGACACAACTCTGTATACGTTGTGTTTGCTCTTCCATCATGGCAATTAGTGCAGCAGGGGAATCCGTAATCAAGCAGGCAGCCTGTGCAAACACATCCAATTCTGGGTCTTTCCCTAGCCCCATTAACTCATAGGACTTTAATTTCTCTATCCTTCGCCATTCATTTTCAGGGAAATTCTGATTTGTCATAAGCTGCTGTCCGTTACTTTTGGTTTATTATGCCTGTGAAGTTAATAAAAACATTATTGAACACATAACCAATAAGGAAATATCATTGAATCATACTTATTTGATAAACAACGATAACGCTAAATTGTTGCTATCGGACATAGAAGATTGGCCAAAAATAAATGTCCATCTGCTTTTCAAATTCCTAATAATTAATTTTATTTAAACCCACATCACCGAACCGCGCCTCTTTTTTTCTCATACAACAACTGCAGATTGCAGGATAAAGCCTATAAAAAAACGCCCTCCCGAAAAAAGGGAAGGCGTTTTTTATAAAAGAAATATTCTAAAAAAGCTTTTCAATACTTTTTTCGGCGTATCCGGCACTCGCCGTCATCCCTTTGCCGCCGATACCTGTACGTACATGGATGCGCGGACTGACATCAACTTCGAGCATATGATCTTTATGCTGTGCATAGAATCCTGACCAAGAAGAAGTAATCCAATCGTTCCGCATCGGAATAATACGATTTGCCTCGGCAATCATGAGGTCATTGATGTAAGTGTCAACCGCAAAGCCTAAGTCGTCCAATCGATTCCCCGCCGCATATTCATGTGAATCTCCAACGATAATACTACCATCGGTGGCCTGTTTAAATAAAATATGTATTCCATATTTCCGCAGTTCATGATAATGCTCAGGTACGGGGATAGTCCCAAATGATGGACAATATTCTTCAAAGCTTTCATAACGACGAATCGTTAAACCGGTCAGGATATTTCCGGGCAGCTGGATCTGAGGTAACGGTTTGGTACGCATCATTTGCAGTTTACTAATCTCGAGACCACTGTCATCAAACAATGAACGGTACAAGATCTTAAATTCGTACCCGTTGCAGATAATGATTTTCGCTCCCTCAAAAACTTCGAGGTTACTTGTTGTTAAGCTTGCCTGCTCATTACCATCTTCACAGGCAATAACAGTTGTGTCATATTTTAATGTATATTTTTCAAATTTTGCCTGCATAAAAATATGCAACTGGCGAATCATTGTTTCAGGTTCGACGCTCAGTTCCTGATCAAAAACAATAGCTTCTTGAACGTAATCGGCATGCATGGCGGGATACTTTGCCAAGATTTGCGCTTTGGACCAAAGCGCATGATCGTATCCTTTCGTTTGATAATGTGCAGACAACTCGTGAATGACCTGTATTTCATCAGTATCAGACGCAATATAAATACTGCCATTATTCCGAATGGAGATATCCATTTCCTGTTGGATGGATTGGTATATTTCCAGCCCCCGTACACCATAATCAAACCATTCACCTGCCATCCCAGATGGCACCACCTGACCGAAGTTGCGCACGGTAGACCCGACAGGAAAATTATCCTTTTCCAGCTGGAGCACACTTAACCCTTTTTTCAATGCATGATAGGCGTGAAAAGTCCCCAGAATACCACCTCCAACAATAATTAAATCGTATGTATTTGTTTTCATTCTTTAAAATAATTTGCATTAACTTATTTGCACTTCACCACTGTTCGCTTGCCAGGGCCGCAGCAATTCTTCGCCTTTCTTCGTTTTCATCTGTTCCTTCTTCCGAACAAAGTAAGCTAACGAAAAGATCGCCAGGATAGCACCTATAATGGAAGCTAGATAAACCAACTGGATGAAATAAGCGCCCCAAGTGACTGAATTTGGTAAAAATTCTTTATTCATTAAAATCAAAAAACTCCCTAAATAACCAACCGAATCAGCCATATACATGACAAAACCAATATTACTTTTCATGCGATAGGTCGCAATCATACGTTCAAAAAATATGGCATTATAGGGTATATAAGCCATATAAAGTCCCAATCCAACCAATAACATCCAACTGAGACCGCTGATCCAATGCATCGAGAATAAATAGGTCGAAATCCCGGCGGTCAAAAAGCCCAAAATAATCATGTAATGAATCAGCTTAAATGCTTTCAGATTGTCTTTTACCATAATTAAACAGCCGCCTAAAATCAAGACAATAAGCGCAATGGTTCCATCGACTTTAGCGAATATCCCTGCTCCTTTCAGATGCAGCATTTGCCAGATTTCTATCTCAAAATTATCACGAACGTCACGTAAAATCGTCAACATTGTATAAATAATAATGGTTAACATAATGCCCGGCATAAATACCTTGAAGAAATGTTTACGCATACCGGCATCCATAGCGACACGTTCGGTCCGCAGCTGCTTATCTTGTGCTGTTGGCCCCGGGGCATTTTCAAGAATCCAGATACAAAGGACAAAAGGCATAAAAAAGAGCATCCCGGTGAAAAAAGGCATCCAGAATTCATTGACGTGGAAAGTGGACATAAGCCAGCGTCCTACTGTTTTAATAAAACCGGAAGCAAAAATCAAACTGACAGACATTACCGCACCCATAATTTCCGTATGTCGACGACCTTCCAGGTAGCTGAATACCAAACCCCAGACCATCCCCAACGGGAAACCATTGATAAAAAGAAAGAGTACATTCCATGGTTTAGGGAAAAGCGCAAAAGCCAATAAGCCAGTCCACGAAATACAAATTAAAGCAAGTAAGTAGCGTCCTCTATTCCGCTGCTTGCTCTCAGAAATAAATTTAATCCCATAGAATTTCGAAAACAGATAGCCCAACATTTGAACAATAACCATACACACTTTGTAATCTATACCCAAAATAGATTCATTGGCAAAAGCCGAAGCTGTAAATGATTTCCGGAATGAATACATACTTGTGTAACATAAAAATGCCGTAATAGCCAGTAAAATGGCTACCGACCGTTCGTCTAACCCCGCAATCCGCTCTTTTATTCGCTGGTTCAAATCCATGATTTAGAATTGTTGACGGACCTCATTGTCCGCAATCAAAAGTAAATTCTGGAAATTAACACAACACTAAACTTTTGTTAAGTATTTATAAACAAATACAAGTAACCGAATTGACATTGTACAGCCATCAATAAAAAAGCATCAATGAAAATTTTCATTGATGCTTTTTTATTGATGGACTACCCCGACAGAACTACCGTTTATTTTCAAAGAAATACACAATGAGCATGACTGCTTTTTCCTTCCCGACATTGCGCGGAGTATGTGAAAGCCGTCCATTAAAGAATATGGAATCCCCCTCCTCCAACCGAATGCTTTGATCCTGAAAGATATATTCAACTTGCCCGCTGATGATATATTTATATTCGTAGGCTTCCGTCTCCACCATTGGGCGCTGTGCATCAGGTTGCAGTTCCAAAAGCACAATATCCATGGTGGAACTCTCTATTGCGGAGGTGAAGATGCGTTTGTAATGAAATCCAAGGGCATGCTCTTTTTCAAAGGATGTATAGCTATCTTTTTTTCGAACAACGACCGGCCCTGCATCCAATTCGGAGTTGAAATCTTTAAAGAATTCATTCAGGTCAACATCCAATGCATTAATAATATTAATTAACACCAACAGGGAAGGTATGGTCCGGTTATTTTCAATCTGCGAAATCAATCCTTTGCTTACTCCGGCTTTATCAGCAACTTCCTGTATGGTAATCCCCTTTTCTTTGCGGATTTCTTTTATTTTATGACTAATCTTAAATATTGTATTATCTTCCATAATTGGGATCAAAAATAAACATTATTTTTCTGCTTGGCATGTTAAGTTTTTGTCACTTAATTTCGACTAAAAACCACCTTAACGGTAGATGGTACCTCTTATAGATCTTGCTTCCTGTTTATTATTGGTAAACCTTGACCCAATCTATGCGCATTTCGACCGGTAGCTGTTTCAAATCCACTTCCCCTACCCAAGTTCCGCCAAGCTGCTGGTCAATTAACAGGTAAAAAGGTTGATCATAGGGCCATTGGGACGCATCGACACCAGTTATCCGTGGATAGGTAAATGTATCCACGCCATTCAGCTGAAACACAATCCGATCCGGATACCAGCTGATACCATAAACATTGTAGTCCCCCGCATTGACTTTTGCCGTTCCGGAATGTTTGGGATTATCCTTCTGTCCTAAATTCAAGGTGTAATGCGAATGAGTCGTTTGATAGATAATATTATCAAAATTAAGGTGCTCCATAATATCAATTTCACCGTTTCGCGGATACTGCCCGTATTTGTCCAACTCAGCCAGCATCCACATTGCCGGCCAGGCGCCTTGGGAACTGCCAAGTTTGGCTCTTATTTCAATGCGTCCATATTGAAAAGCAAATTTTCCTTTACTCCATATCCCGCCAGTGAGAAACGGTCGTGCATCTTTCTGCTGGTCGGTATTCTTGATCCCTTTTAGAATCAATTCTCCCTTTTCCCATCCAAAACAGGCATCATCTTGAGTCATATGCCGGTTCCAGTCTGCTCCCCCTGCCGGAATCCGGCTCCATTTGCTTGTATCCAAATTTGATGAGTTAAAATTCTCCTCCCACACAAGCTTCCATTTTTTTGTCTCCCGCCCGGGATTTTGTAAATACACCTGCGGATTTTCTTTTGGATTGTGATGAACGCTACAAGCGGAGATAAGGATATAAAAAAGGCCTGCACCTAAAATTCGCTTCATTTAGATTAATTATTTTCTGCTTTAATTACAATGCCATCGATCTGTCAATAACATAATAAATATAAGGCCTTTTTATAAAGGAATAGCATGATTGAACAAAAAACAACCGATATACTAAAACATGGGGTGACTATTGGCAGACTCTTTGGGTACATCCTGCTGTGTATCCCAGTGTTCAACAATCTTTCCGTTTTCTAAACGAAAGATATCTATCGTTGATTTCAGACTGCCATCAGCATTTTTATTTTTAAGGTGGATAAAAACCAGATCCCCATCGGAGGCAATATGCTGTACATCAATCTTGGTTTTTGGCTGCCCTTCAAACCATTTTGAAGCAGCTGCCTTAAATGCAGCGGCACCATCCGCTACTGCCGGATTGTGCTGGATATATTCCGGGGCAATAAAACGGTCAACGGCAGAAAGATCTTTATCTCCGAACATTTGCTGATAAAAGTCCAATACGATTCGTTTATTCTCCTTGTTGATATCCAACTGCGTCTGTCCTTTCTCCTCCTTAGCCTGTTGGCTCTGCTGACATCCCGTAAATAATAGCGCTACAATCGCTATTGACAACATAAAATTTCTGCTTGTTTTCATTATCTGAACCTAATTATAATATATAAAAGAACCTATTATATTCACTGCCCCCTATTTATTGTATCCAATAAACAACATTTGGCCCATAATTTTGTTTTCAAAGCAACCATCCTTCACCCCAATATGCCTCGAAAAATTATGGCATGATAATTGAAAATTACTTTACAGTATAGTTTCAAAAATATACATTTCATAAATTTAGGTTAATAATTGGTTAGGTTAAAAACACCTGAGGTCACCCACTTCAGGTGTTTTTTTGTTTACGGGCCCGGTCCTATTAAAATTTACCAACAAATTAAAACAAAAAGTCAATTCTTGTTTTTATTAATCTAGTTCAATGATTTTGTTTTTCAGCTGCCGTAATTTTACAACAGTTAAGAAAATAAAAAAAAACAATTATGGATAATAAAATATTAGGACTGCATCATATTACCGCGATAGCTGATAATGCAAAACGAAATCTTGATTTTTACACAAAAGTCCTAGGACTTCGGCTTGTAAAAAAGACTGTCAATTTTGACGATCCTGGCACCTATCATTTTTATTTTGGCAATGAGCAGGGCAACCCGGGTACTATTCTTACATTTTTCCCTTGGGAAGGTATCGGTAAAGGTAAACAGGGCGCGGGAATGGCTACCCATATTGGCTATGCCGTCCCGGAGGGTAGCCTTATTTTCTGGAAAAACAGACTAAAAGAACACAATGTGCCTTTTTTGGAAGATGAAATTTTTGGTGAAAAATTGATCTCATTTACCGATCCGGATGGTTTACAACTACAGTTTATTGAACCATTAGCTAAAGATAATAGAAGCGTATGGACGACAGCGGATATCAATCATGAAAATGCATTGAAGGGATTTCACAATATTACCCTGTCTTTAAGAGAGGCTGATCCAACACTCAAGGTTCTGACGGATATATTAGGATATTCCGTGCAGGGGCAGGAGAATGAACGCTACCGCTTGACCACCGACAGCATATCAACTGCGAACATCGTAGATATTGTTGCGGACCGGAATTTACCTTTTGGTCGTAATGCTGCCGGTACGAATCACCATGTCGCATTTCGGGTAAAAGATGATAACATCTTAATGGAATATCGCGAAAAAGTGCTTGCCGCAGGTCTGGATATTACACCTAAAATCAATCGGGACTACTTTTTCTCGCTTTATTTCCGTGAACCGGGAGGTGTTTTGTTTGAAATCGCAACAGACAACCCGGGATTTACCGTTGATGAGCCATTGGAAAGTCTTGGTACAGCACTTAAATTGCCAAAACAATACGAAAGTCATCGGTCGCAGATCGAAGCCTCTTTACCAAAAATAGATTAAGATCAACATAAACACTATTAATATACTGCAAAACAATGGAAAGAACAGAAATTGTACTGGATAAAAATCAGCGTGGTGAACTTCAATTATTCTCAGACGAGAAAAAAGCTGGCTTAATGAGCATCGCCATTATTGACGGACGATTGGTCGTCTACCATACCGAAGTCAATGAAGCCTTTGAAGGTCGAGGATTTGCAAAAATACTATTGGAAAAATTAGTGTCCTATGCACGGGAAAACGCGATGAAAATTGTGCCTTTATGTCCTTATGTAAATGCACAATTTCACCGTCACCCTGACACCTATGATGATGTATGGTTTAAGAAAACAGTATAGGAAGGGATATAATGAGTCATTCTAACAATATCAAAACAGCGGGGCATAGCCTGGAAAATGCGAAAAAAGCATTGATCATGATCCATGGCCGTGGCGGAAACGCAACAGATATCTTGAGTATGTCGGCTTATCTCAATGTAGGGGATTATGCCTTACTCGCACCGCAAGCTGACAATTACACCTGGTATCCAAATTCATTTATGGCCCCCGAACAAAGTAATGAGCCCTGGTTGAGTTCCGCTCTTGAAGTCATTGAAAATACCCTGCAGCTTGCTTTGGACAAAGGCTTACAAGCAGAAAACATCTATTTCTTTGGTTTCTCCCAGGGAGCTTGTCTGACGCTTGAATTCCTAGCGCGGAATGCCAGACGATATGGTGGCGCAGTCGCAATTATCGGCGGATTGATCGGTGAGCAAATTGATCCGGGTAAGTATATGGGAAACTTTGAGCAAACACCGATATTTATTGGCACCAGTGATCCAGATTTTCATGTGCCCCTGGAACGTGTCAACGCCAGCGTAAACATCCTTGAAGGCCAGCATGCGGACGTCAAACTTGCCGTATATCCCAATTTTGGTCATTCCATTAATCAGGAAGAGATTACCATCGCCAACAAGTTTGTCTTTCACTAAATGCATCCTGGCTTAAGTATCCTTATCGAAACAGAAATCAGCAGGCCGCTCAATATACGCGACATATCCTGGGTTTAAGCCGAAATAATTTTCAAAGCTTAAACCCAGGATATACTTTGGTACTCCCTGTCACTTAACGATTGATCCCTTTGCTCCGCAATTCTCTCTTTCTATATCCTTAGACTTTAGGGTATTTATAGCCGTTATGATAGACTGCAGCAAGGTATTTGTTTGCTTTTTCGTCATTAAAACGTTGCTTTTCGTTATTCCAATAGAGCTTTTGCCCTGTTCTATAGGCAATATTTCCCAATTGCGAAAAAATAGCAATATGGGCGCCGGCTTCAAGCGGGGCATTTAACAAGGCCGGATTTTTCTTACGAATGGCGTCCACGAAGTTGGCCATATGTTTTTCCAAACCGTTGTCTACGGAAGGCTGCAGGGCGACCGCCTCCATCCTTCCCTTTTCGGGAATGACTTCCCAGCCCCCGCGATTGAGTACCAAAGTTCCGTTATTGCCAATAAAAGCCACACCATGGTTGCGGTTATAAGGCCCTAAATCAATTCCTTTTGCATGCTCCCACTGAATATTAAAGTTGTCAAATTCATATACCGCGGTCATGGTATCCGGTGTTTCTCCGGCATCATCTGGAAAAGCAAATTTTCCACCGGAAGCCATGACGGATTTCGGGTCAGAAACTTTCATTCCGAGCAGGGCATAGTCCAGCATGTGTACCCCCCAGTCCGTCATCAGACCGCCAGCGTAATCCCAAAACCACCGGAAGTTAAAATGAAAACGATTGATATTAAAAGGTCTTTTCGCGGCGGGACCCAACCAATCCATATAATGTACACCTGCGGGTATTGCCTCGTCCGGCTGAATCGGAATACTATTTTTCCAGCCTAGATAAGACCAAGCTTTGACCAAACGTATTTTACCCAGCTTACCCGAATGTACAAAATCAATGGCATCCTTAAAATGCTGCTGACTCCGTTGCCACTGACCTACCTGAACAATTGCATTATTTTTTGTTGCGGCTTGCAGCATGAGCTGACATTCCCGAATAGAATTCCCAATGGGTTTTTCGACGTAGGTATGCTTCCCGGCATTCACCGCATCGATCATCTGTAGGCAATGCCAATGGTCAGGCGTACCTATAATCACCGCATCCACATCCGGACTAAGTAGCATTTTTTTATAATCAACATAGGTTGCAACCTTCATATTTCTATCCTGTAGCTCTTTCGCCCTTTTGCCTAAGATATTTTCATCTACATCACAAAGCGCTGTGCATATCACACCATCCTGCTTTAACAAAGCATTAAGGTCAGACCAGCCCATACCATTTACCCCGATCACGCCCACCCGGATCGGCTGATCAAATAAGCTGGATGCCTGGCTTTTGAGCATGAATGTAGAGGCGGCTAAAATACTGGAAGTTCGGATAAAGTCTTTTCTATTCATCACATGTTGGTTTATTATACACGAAGGTTTAAGTTTCCGATGAAATTACAAAATTCAATTTAAGCCTTACCCTAATCATTGTAAAATATATATCGACATTCAAACCTCTACACATTAAAGTCTATTCGAGACAGCGAAAAATCGGACAAAATTATGGTATCTAAAAGCTTTACTCTACTATTTTCAGGAATACGGCTGTTACAGAAAAAGCCAAATACCCTAGGCATACTGACTTTCAATACCATATAAAAACAGGCCCTAACCCATTTGAAGATTGATTAGAGCTAAATAAACAGGAAGAAAGAAAAAAAACTTTGTTATTTTAACGAAAAATAAAAGATTAATCATTTATTATCCCTACCTTGCAGGACTTAATTAAAAATAATGAATACAGGTAAAATTAAATTTTTCAATGAAACTAAAGGTTTTGGTTTTATTACACCAGAGGATGGTAGTGCAGATGTTTTCGTACACGTTTCTGCTCTTAAGAACCAAGTATCTGAAGGCGACGTTGTAACTTATGATGTAGAAAGAACTCCAAAAGGAATCAACGCTACAAATGTAAAATTGGCGTAATCCAAAAAATACACTTTCTTGTTAATGGGGTAATTCTTAATGATTTATCCCATTTCTTTTTCGTATTCTTCCCTTGTTATTTTCAATGTACTTATTCATTTCGGGTATAATTAAGATACCTCTAATCAATTATTTGATACTATAGAAATAGCTAAAGGGTCTTCATTTACGCTTATTTTTCTGAATCATATTTAATGGAATTCAAACAACTCAATTTAATACCTCCTCTCCTCAAGGCAATCGCGGAAACAGGATATACAACCCCCACTGCAATACAACAAAAAGCGATCCCCGTTATATTAAGCGGCCAGGACCTTATTGGATGTGCACAAACAGGCACTGGTAAGACAGCGGCATTTGCCCTGCCCTTGTTGCAGCGTCTATCCGAGAAAAATGCACACGTGCAAGGTAAAGTAATGCCGATCCGTGCCCTGATCCTCACACCAACCCGTGAATTAGCCATACAGATCGGTGAGAATATCAATTTATATCGCAAACATCTAAAATTAAATTACTGCACCATTTTCGGCGGAGTCAATCAGGACAGACAGGTTAAAGAAATAAAAAAAGGAGTGGATGTTTTAGTAGCCACACCGGGCCGTCTTTTAGACCTGATGAATCAGAAACTGGTTTTCCTCGATAAAATAGAAGTATTGATCCTCGATGAGGCTGACAATATGCTCGACATGGGATTTATCCATGACATTAAAAAAATCCTGGCGAAGGTTCCCGAGAAAAGACAGACACTGTTTTTCTCCGCAACAATGCCGCCCAATATTCGCAAATTTGCACATGGCATCTTGCACAAGCCTGTCGAAGTGGACGTAACTCCGGTAAGTTCTACTGCTGAAAAGGTAAATCAGTCCGTATACTTTATTGAGAAAAAGGAGAAAATAAAATTGTTGACGAGTTTGCTTAAACAATTTAAGCAAGAACGTACGATTGTATTTTCACGTACAAAACATGGAGCTGATAAGATTGTCAAACTGTTGGCTAAAAATGGACTGCGTGCTGCTGCAATTCACGGCAATAAATCACAAAATGCCAGACAAAAGGCATTGGGGGAATTTAAAGAAGACCGGCTGAAAATTCTGATCGCTACTGATATTGCTGCACGCGGAATAGATATTGAACAATTGCCTATGGTCATCAATTATGACCTACCCAATGTACCTGAAACCTATGTGCACCGCATTGGGCGGACCGGTAGAGCGGGCCTGGAAGGAAATGCCATTTCTTTCTGCGATGTGGAAGAAAGACCTTATTTAAGCGATATTGAAAAATTGATCGGCTTAAAGATCAAAGTGAATAAGGCAGGAAAATAACTTTCCGCTTCATTCTTTTACAAAGCGTGCCGGAACGATCCTGTTTCGGCACGCTTTGTGTAAGTCCCTATTTTTTTCGGTCAGCCAGCAGTAAGGTGGATGGTGTATGCTGTAGCCAGTCCATCTTCTTGTTAACAATTTTATGCCAACACGGTAGGCTGATAAGCATCAGATCCTGTTGTGTCCACAGCTCGGCGTCAAGCTCCTTTTCTTCCAATATCGTCAAATGATTGGGAACAAGCTGCTCCAGCTGTCTTAGCTTTTCCCGAAAACTCTCCTGCTTCCGCAAGATCTGGTCAAAATCCCACACCATTACCTGCGCATCCGAATGATGAATTAAGCGTTGGATGATCGCCGTTAGGAATTCATCATTTTTCAACAGGATAGGAACAATAACACGACGGGGCCGGACAAAGTTTTTGTCAATCAAAATGCCAACCATCGCATTGACTTTTGCATTGATCTGCTGATTTCGGTCAAATGTCGCAAAGGGAGATTCCGCATTTGTCACGGTATGAAATAATTTCTCCGGATTGATAATACGTGATGTAAAATCCAGAAATCGTCCCAACAGACTACCTTCGTATATGGATTCGCTCACCCCCAGCAACAGCAGATCCTGATGTTGTTCATTAGATGTCTCCACAATTTCACTGTCAATGTCACTCGAAATTTTGAAAACCGTCTGAATAGGTTGTTCTAAATTTGCTGCAGCCTCCTTTATTTCCCGGAAGCTATCCTGCTCCTGTGTTTCTACCTCGTAATGATGGAGCTCATTGGACGGTTCGATATGCAATGCAGTAATTTCAGCCGTATTTTTTGACTTTAAAGTAAGTGCATCTGCCAGACGAAGCAGTGAAATTCCGGTATTGCTCTTGGCAAATGACAGAAGGATCTTAAATTTTGACTTATTCTGGATTTCTTGTTGTAATGAACGCTTTCCAGGCCGATACAGGTAATTGATCAGGTCCAGTGAAGGACCGGTCATAAAAGTGGTGAGCAGCGCCATGACGACCATCATGGAGAATAATTCGGCACTTAACACACCAAGGTCATAACCGATATTCAATACGATCAGTTCCATTAGACCCCGGGTATTCATTAACGCACCGATACTTAAGCTATCTTTCCAGCTTTGTCCCACAAAGCGGGCAGCCAACGCACTTCCGGCGAATTTTCCAATTACCGCCACCAAAATAATAACGATGGTGATGACCCATAGCTGCGGATCGTTCAATAAACCGATTTGTGTACGGAGACCCGTGTATACGAAAAATAGCGGCAGTAACAATAGCGTCGACACATCCTCGATTTTTTCAATAAAGGCTGTTCGAAAACGGCTGCTTTCGGGCATGATTGCACCTGCCATAAAAGCACCGAATAAAGCATGTATACCTATGACTTCAGTTGCGTAGGCCGAAAATAATAGCACAATAAAAAAAATGGCGACAACAGGTTTACTCAAAGCTTCACGCGTACCCTTCACCTCTCCCACCCGCATAAGGAAAGGGCGCACAATTTTTATCATCAATAAGACATAAGCCACCGCAAGGGCGATCGTGTATAAGGCACTGGCAAAATCCCCAGCCTTCACAATCGCAATGACCACCGCCAAAATGCACCAGGCTGTAATATCATCCGCGGCGGCACAGGTAATGACCATCGCACCCAGTTTACTTTTTTGAAGTCCCCGTTCCTGTACGATCCTAGCCAGGACAGGAAAGGCCGTGATGCTCATCGATATACCGATAAACAGGCTATAGGACAAAAACTCCACATTCGCAGGTGGCTGGTATAGGTATAAAAAATAAGCCAGGGAAATTCCCAGCGTAAAGGGGATAACAATACTGGCATGGGAGATTACCACCGCATCGTGCGCTTTATTGCGGAGGACATTCAAATCCAGTTCCATACCGATAATGAACATAAATAAGATCAATCCGATCTGGCTCAAAAACTGTAGATTGCTAAGAGATTCAACCGGAAATAAGGTATGCGCGAATTCAGGAAAATAAAGCCCCAATAAGGAAGGGCCTAAAATAATACCAGCCAGCATTTCACCGATGACGACCGGTTGTTTGATCTTGATACATATCCATCCCATCACACGGGCGGCGATAATAATCGTCACAATCTGTGCCAGCAGTATCGCTAATGGATGCCCAAGGCTGTGCAGAAAGGTCGTTTTGAAATCCATCCAGGCCCCCTGGCTTGTTTTTTCTCCGGCAGGCAGTCCCTGACTCTGCAGCTGTGTCCCCAAATGGATAACCCAGTACATCACCACAAGCAATGTGCCTATAAGGGTCACATAAAAAATCGTATTCCTGTATTTCTTCATCTTTTTCGCTTTAAATAAATCGGGTGTTAATAGCAGATAAATGTCCGCACAAAATCAACTATTCATCAATTCGAACAGACAACCACAACAAAAATAAAATTCTATACCTGTTTTAAATCTTACTGTGGGTTAGGAAGCCAAAAATTTGTAATGAACTCCGGGAATTTTGTAATCAAACAAATTTCTCGAGGAATGATTTTTTATAGGATTCGCCCAAGCTAAAAAGAATAGCCGATTCTTGCTCATCCAATAAGTTACTGGTGATGATATCCGCCGAAAAGAATTTCACAATTTTAAGAGCTATAATCTCCTTCTTGCTGATACGGATAAAATCCTGCTCCGGTAAGATGGACAGCAACTTGTCGAAGCTGATATTTTTTAATAATATGGAGGATCCGCCTGAGAGGAATACGGTCTTATCGCGGCTGTCCACCTCCGCAATTTGAATATAGTCTATCTGATTGAAATAAAGTATTGCTTTGCCCTTATTGGTATTAAATTGCGCGAAAGGAGAAATGTCTGTTTGCCGATTATTTATTACCTGTTCTACTTTTAGAATCGCCTGCTGAAGGCGCGATAAAGATATTGGTTTGCGCATATAATCTACGGCATCGATATCAAAAGCATCGCTGGCATACTGTTTATAGGCTGTCGAAAAAACAATGGGATAGTTTTCCAGTTCCTTAGCAATATCAAAGCCGTTTAACTGTGGCATCTCAATGTCCAGGATGCAAAAATCAAAATCTAAACTTTTGTATTCGTTGAGTAACACACAAGGATCATTAAAGGCCCTGACAACCTCCAGCCCGGGAATTTGTTCACAGAGCATTTTCAAAAATCGTAAGCTCGGCAGTTCATCATCCAGCAAAATGCATTTCAGTACTTTTTCAATTCTCATACAACCTGATCTGAAGGTAAGCGTTATAGACATCATTTTCTACAAAACGTTTTAACTCGTGCCTATCCGGATAGTAAAGCATCAAGCGTTCTTCCAGTGTTTTGCTGCCTATGCCACCTTTGCTTTTATACAGAGGGGACCGTTTCGATATTTTATTGCTGACTGTCAATTCCAACAAACCATTGCGAAAAGTAAATACGATCGAAATAAAGGAGTCAGGATGGTGAAAATCAGCATGTTTAAACGCATTCTCAATCAGATCTACGGTCATTAGCGGAACCAGTGCAGGGCGCTCCAGTAGGGACTCGTTCAATTCATCAATATCAAATTTAACACGCATATCGAACAAGGGGCTTAACTTGACCTTATTGACCTCAATTAAATTCCGTGCAAACTCAATCTCTGCTTTTGGAGAGACAAGTTCAGTCTCACTTTCATACAAGACATAATCCAGTACCATCGCCAATTTATCCATGGTATAATAGGTTTGATAGGCGTGGGAAAGAATACCATTGAGTGAGTTTTTCAGTAAATGCGGATTTAAACGATTGCGGTAAACATGATCCATCTGCTCATTATTCATGCGTTTGAAAAGTTCTCTATGTCGCAGCTCCTCCCCCCGCAGCCTGTTGTATTTCCGTATCAATAATATATAAAAAATTAACAGGACAATGACAGCCACGAGAAGCAATACGATCATTATATTGGAAAGTTCAGTCGTCATGATTACTTTCAAACTTAACGAAAATTTCACTAGCAACGAAACGATTCCTTTAGACAGCTACAGGTCAGATTCATTTTATCGGGATGCAATGAATCGCAAAATTTAATACCGAAAAGAATACTTATCTGAGTGTAAAATTTGCAGGTATTGATTACAAAAATTAACAGTTTCATTACAATTTAGTCACTTTAAACTATTAATTTCAGATTATTCTTCTTATATTGAGAGTATTGTAATTAGCCGATCAAATGATTGTCTACGCTATTTTGGTTAAACCTGCCTGATTTATTCTAATCGGGCCTAATATGAAACACGATGGAAAAGCTCATTTTCGAAACTAATGCACAACACCCCAGTCTTGTAGACAAGATCAAACAAGCTGTAGAAAAATTGAATGGTATCCATGAATGGAAGATCGATCTGGATTCCATTTATAATCTGCTCACCATTGAGGGCATCCGGCTCAACCCAACGGAAATAGAGTCCGAACTTGCGCTTCATGGTGTTGAGGCAAGTCGTCTATATGAAGAATAACCCTTGTTGATCTTCTGGCGCTTTGTCATCAACCAAACCATAGGCTTCGTCCAGATCAGTAATTACTGATATAAAATAATTCCTGATCTGGACGAGAAACTACAATCTTTTAATAATCATTCCAGAAGCCCCTCCACCACCGTTGCAAATGGCGGCGAGTCCAATTGCTCCCCCTTCTTGCTGTAATATACGGGTTAATGTCACGACTATTCTTGCTCCGGAGCAACCCAATGGGTGACCGAGCGAAACTGCTCCACCATAGATATTCACCTTATTTAAGGGAATATCCAATATTTTTGCGTTCGCAAGTGCAACCACAGAAAAAGCTTCATTAAATTCAAAGTAATCGATATCTTCCTTTGTCAATCCCGCTTTCTTCAGCACCTTATCCGTTACGAGGCTCGGACTGGTCGTAAACCATTCCGGTGCCTGTTCGGCATCGGCATAGGCGACAATTTCAGCCAGAGGTTGTAGGCCCAATTCCTTTACTTTTGCCGCACTCATTAATAACACTGCAGCGGCACCGTCACTCAAAGTTGATGCATTCGCTGCCGTCACAGTACCATCTTTCTTAAATGCAGGCTTTAATTCGGGAATCTTATCGAAATTGACCTGAGAAAATTCTTCATCTCTAGAGATTGTCTGTTCGCCTTTACGTCCTTGAATGGAAATCGGGCTTACTTCGTTGACAAATTTATTTTTCTGCCAGGCTTCCAGACTCCGTTTGTAAGAACTAATGGCATACTGATCCTGCTCCGCTCTCCCGATCGCATATTTCTCGGCGCATAGTTCAGCAAAAATTCCCATTGCTTCATTCGAATAAGCGTCACTTAAACCATCCCGCTGTAAACCGTCGACAAAACTTTGGCTTCCGAATTTCGCCCCCCAGCGCATGGCACTCGCATAATAAGGTACCCTGCTCATGCTTTCCATACCACCTGCAACCACCACATCTGCATCACCCAATAGTATTGCCTGCGCAGCAAAAGCAATAGCTTTCATACCACTCGCACATACTTTATTGACTGTCGTTGCCGGCACCTGGTCAGGTAAACCTGCAAGACGGGCAACTTGACGAGCGGGAGCCTGTCCCAAATCGGCCTGTAGCACATTGCCGATCAGAATCTCATCGACCTGATCTCCCGCAAGACCGACCTCATCCAAGACCGCCCGGACAGCATGAGCCCCCAGAGCTGTCGCGGAAATAGATGACAAACCACCGCCGAAACTTCCGATTGGCGTACGCTTAGCAGCAACGATAAATACACTCTTTGACATGTTATTCTGTTTATAATTGTTTTCTTTTGAACATGATGGACAAGGGCATCATCCCTTTCCTAAAGATAAAAAATATAAAGTAAACAAGCGAATCCTATTTCTATATTTTTCCAGCATAAACAGAATAAATAGAAAAAAAATCAGGCAAAAAGTTCCCTACCTAATCTATTTTACAAAAAATAAACAATAAATATTTGCAGAAAAGCCACTGCTTTTCGTTAAATTCGACTAGACATCCCATGCTTTGGGAAAGGTATTATAATGCCAAGATAAAGCAAAGAATGAATTGTTTTCAGTCTTCTATCGAGTAACTGAAACCATTAACCAAAAGTAAAATAAACAATTATGCAGGCAAGCAAGCTCACAGCTGAACATCAGATTTTTCGCGAGACCATTCGGGCATTTATTCACAAGGAAATTATCCCACATATAGATCAATGGGAACAACAAGGTGAAATAGATCGGAGCATCTGGAAGAAAATGGGTGACATGGGTTTCATGGGACTCAATTACCCTGAAGAGTACGGTGGTCTGGACTTAGATTTTTATTATTCGCTGATCCTATGTGAAGAACTATCCTATTGTTTTTCAGGAGGGTTTACAATATCCGCCTTAGTTATCCAGTATATGTCAGCTCCCTATTTATTAAAATATGCATCTGAAGAACTCAAAGAACGTTATCTCAAGCCAGTTATTGCCGGTGATATGGTCAGCGCCGTTGCCATCACCGAGCCGGGAGCTGGGTCTGACGTCAAACAGATCAAGACGACAGCCGTTCGATCGGGCGGCCATTATATTGTAAATGGTTCCAAGACCTTTATCACCAACGGTTATTATGGAGATTTTTTTATTACTGCAGTAAAAACGGCTCCGGAAAAAGGAACAAAAGGGATCAGTCTGCTGCTGATCGAAAGAAATGCTACGGGTGTTTCGGCCAATAAGATCCATAAATTAGGCTGGCATGCCTCCGACACAGCTGAATTGAGTTTCGATCAGGTCCAGGTTCCGGTTTCCAACTTGATTGGCGTTGAAAATGAAGGCTTCAGCTACTTAATGGCGGGTTTACAATTAGAACGTTTAACCGCCGCCATCCATAGTCTTGCAACAGCGGATTCGGCATTACAATATACCCTGGAATATATCGGTCAACGGGAGGCATTCGGTAAAAAGCTCCATGATTTTCAGGCCATCCGACACCGCATTGCGCAAATGGCTGCCGATATCGCAACCACAAAAGCATTTGTTTATCAATGTTGTGATCTTCATAACCAAGGGGAATATACCGTCCAGGACTGTTCCATAGCCAAACTCCAGGCAAGTGAACTCGCCGTTCAGGTGGTCAGCAATTGTCTGCAGTTGTTTGGAGGCTACGGATTTACCGAAGATTACAAAATCGCACGTCTGTATCGGGATGTAAGAGTGGGCACAATCATCGGTGGAACATCTGAGATTATGTTGGAAATCATTGCTAAGATGACGATTGATAAGGTAAACTATCAGCGGAACAAAACTAGCTAACATAACCATTTTCAATACAAAAAAATAAATTCAATATAATGAATTATAATACTCAGCCCTATTTTGACATACAGCATGACAATCAACATATTGTCACCATAAAACCATTCGCCGATGCCATAGCCGACGAACAAGGCATACTCGATCGTTTGCAGCAGTTCGTTGCCCTAGTAACGGCCATTCTTCATGAAAAAGAGGTTCGGGGACTGATCTATACCTGTCCGTTAAATAACAAACAGACCGATTATCTTTCCCTATTCGATCAAGTGTCCAGTGGTCGATTCGATCCTGAGACCCTATTAAAAACCACCCTACAGGCACTACAATGGAAAAGCCAAAACAAACCAATTGTGTCTATTTTTGATGATGAATGCACAGGTATTGGTTTAGCAACGATGTTGTGGTCAGACTACCGTATCGCAGGTCCGGGAATTAAAATGGGTTTTCCCGAAAGTAAATTTGGGCTTTTTACCGGTTTTGGAGCGACGATCTGTCTACCACAGCTTGTAGGTTCCGTCCAAGCACTGAACCTGTTGACCCAACCCGGCCTTATACCGGGTCAAACGGCGCTTGAATCGGGTTTATTGAATGAAGTAGCAGCCGATTTTGATCTGTGCCTATTGCAAGCTAAAAACTGGATCCTTACAAATTCAAAGCAATCTGTTTCTGCTGCCTATTCAACCATGCCATCTGCGGAATTTGAAGCGGCCTGCTCCGCTATTTTAAAGAAAACAAGAGGATTATTACCCGGTAGCAATGCTGTCGTGGAACTGCTGAAAACAGCCCCGTCTTTATCATTAACTGGTTCGGTAACGGCTGAAACATCACGCTATTCTCAGGTATTAAGGGCACCGGAACCCCTCCATATGATCAGGACGCTGCATGAAGGAATTCGAAAGGCACAGCATCCCGGCCGGATAAAATCACTTGGAGATTATAAGGTCAAAAAAATAGGAGTTCTGGGGGCAGGTATGATGGGATCTGGTATTGCCTATGAAGCCGCCAAAGCAGGCATTGCAGTGGTTTTAAAAGATGTGACTATCGCACAGGCCGAGCAGGGAAAAGCCTATTCGACCAAACTTTGCGACAAACGGCTTGCCCAAGGGCAGATGAGCGGCATTCAACAACAGGAACTTTTATCCAATATTCAACCCAGTGCGCAAGTTGCCGATCTTGTCGGTGCTGATTTAATTATTGAAGCGGTATTTGAAGATCTGGAGCTAAAAGCTGAGGTTACCCGACAAAGTCTGCCTTATCTCGCCGAAAATGGCTTTTTCGCTTCCAATACTACTTCGCTGCCCATTACGGCATTGGCCGATGTAACGGATCGGCCGGAGCGCTTCATTGGCATGCATTTTTTCTCTCCTGTAGACCGTATGTCCTTGGTTGAAATTATATGTGGCACACAAACCGATCATATTACATTGCAAAAGGCAATTGCAGTAACGTTGCGCCTGGGCAAAATCCCCATTGTCGTGCATGATGGACCCGGATTTTTTACCTCACGCATTTTCTTCCATTATTTACTGGAGGCAATCACGATGTTGCTGGAAGGTGTTCCTGCGATTCAGATCGAAGAAGAAGCCATTCAGGCAGGATTTGCTGTTGGCCCATTGGCCGTGCTGGATGAAATTTCACTGGAACTGATGGTGCACGTGTACGATCAATTCCCAACACTCCATAACAGTCAACGACGTGCTTATGCCCACCTGAACAAAATGATTGAGAATGGCAGAAAAGGCAGAAAATCAGGCCATGGATTCTATGACTACGACCCTGCTTTTGGAACAAAAACAATCTGGCGGAATCCTGCTCTACCGACCTCCGAAGGGTCTTGGTCAGCCGATATAATACGTAAGAGACTGCTCCATGTCATGGCTTTGGATAGCTACCGCTGTCTGGAAGAAGGTATATTGGAAGAAACCATAGATGGCGATATAGGTTCAATCCTCGGCGTGGGATATGCCGCACATACCGGGGGAGTGTTTGGCCATATCGACCTAACAACGCTCCCAATTTTTATGGAGGAGTGCCAATCGTTTCTACCATTTGGTGAACAATGGGAAATCCCACAATCGTTAAGAAAACTTGCCGATAGAAATTTTACCTTTTATACGGGTTTAGATTCAAATTGGACAGGAAAACAGTCTTTGAATTAAACGATCAGCATTTATTAAAGAACGTGGAATCAAGCAAATGTCTATCTAAGGCTTAAGCTCTTCTATAAATAACAAGCTAAAAAACCATTGACCAGTAATAACTCAATTACACCAGTCAATGGTTTCTAGTTCTTATCGGGCCAGAAGATCCATCAGATCAGATACATCCAGATCAATGAATGTATCGTAATCCAAGGTCACTTCGAGCAATTGTTTTTGTTGTTTTTCGGCAAATACACGAGCAAGATTCGTCTTATACTTTTCAATCAGCTTCGGTATTCCTTCCTCCCGACGTCGTGGATGTCCAATAGGATATTCCACAACCAGCTCCGGCAATACTGTCCCATCTTTCAAGACCACCGTCAGTGCATTGGAGATCGCCCTTTTTTGTGGATCATGGTAATCTACTGTAAACTGAGGATCTTCTACACAGAAAATCTTATCCCGCAGGCTGTCAATACGTGGATCCTGCGCAATATGATTTTCATAATCCTCCGCCGTCAATCGTCCAAAAATTAGAGGTACCGCAACCATGTACTGAATACAGTGGTCGCGATCGGCCGGATTATGTAAAGGCCCTTTCTTGTCTATGATCCGAATTGCGGCTTCATGCGTGCGAATGGTGACACGCTCGATATCATCGCTATTTTTTCCAAATTCTTTTAACTGTTGGTGAAGCTGCATCGCCGCTTCGGCAGCAGTCTGCGCATGAAATTCAGCAGGGAAAGAGATTTTGAACAGAATATTTTCCATTACGTAAGATCCATAATCGCGCTGGAATTTAAATGGATTCCCTTTAAATGAAACATCATAGAAGCCCCATATAGGTGCTGTTAACACAGAGGGGTATCCCATTTCACCCGTTTTGGCGATTAAAGCAAGGCGTACGGCACGCGAAGTCGCGTCGCCGGCAGCCCATGATTTACGGCTCCCTGTATTGGGCGCATGACGATAAGTACGCAGGGCTTGCCCGTCGACAAAGGCAAGTGATATGGCATTGAGCAACTCTTCCCTACTGAGCCCCAAGAGCTTACCGACAACAGCTGTAGAAGCGACTTTCACTAAAATAACGTGATCCAATCCCACTTTATTGAATGAGTTCTCAAGCGCCAGGCCCCCCTGAATTTCATGCGCCATAATCATGGCTTCGAGCACCTGTTTCGTCTTTAGGGATTTCCCTCCTTTGGCGATCTGCGTTCGGCTCAACCAGTCTGCAGTCGCCAGAATACCGCCAAGATTATCCGATGGATGCCCCCATTCTGCCGCTAGCCAAGTATCGTTAAAATCCAGCCAGCGAACTAAGGTGCCGATATTGAATGCAGCCTGTATGGGATCCAACTGATAATTCGTTCCGGGTACTTTCGCACCGTTAGGAACAATCGTCCCCGGGACAACCGGACCAAGTAATTTGGTGCAAGCGGGATAGGTCAGCGCTTCTAACCCACAACCTATGGTATCCAGGAAACAATAAAAAGCTGTATTCCATGCCGTTTTACTTTCTATCTTGTAATTTAGTACATAATCCACTATCGCCACCAGGACCTGATCGGGCTGTGGTCGCTCATTTAATATTGTTGAACTCATTATTTTTTTCTTATAAAAGCTATCTTTATTTTCAATTTATTTATTTCAGAAACTGCCCGTACCCATCAAACGAAAAAACACCAAAATATCCTTTAATCAGGGCTCCAAGCCGTTTCTTCCAATTTCGTTCACGCTATTATACATACCATACCGGTTTATCGTTCTGAAATTGGCACAAACGGCCGATCATCGGGACCGATATAATTTGCGCTCGGCCGGATGATTTTGCCATCTTGCCGTTGTTCAAAAACATGTGCGGACCAGCCTGTGATACGTGAAAGCACAAACAAAGGGGTAAACATCTCAGTAGGTATTCCCATCAGGTGATAGGAAACGGCCGAGTACCAGTCCAAATTAGGGAACATCCGTTTTTCTTCCCACATCACTTTCTCCAGCCGTTCGGCAATCAGGTACAATGTCATATCACCGGCCTCCTCGGATAATTCCTTGGCGACCTGCTTGATAACCTGATTTCTTGGATCTGAAATGGTATAGACAGGATGTCCAAAACCAATTATAACTTCTTTATTTTCCAGTCTTTTCCGGATATCGGCTTCGGCTTCATCAGCATTCGCATAACGGCTCTGGATCTCAAAAGCAACTTCATTTGCACCGCCATGTTTTGGTCCCCGTAGAGCCCCGATTGCACCGGCAATACAGGAGTACATATCGGATCCCGTCCCCGCAATTACCCGTGCAGCAAAGGTAGAGGCATTAAATTCATGTTCAGCATATAAGTTAAGCGAGATTTGCATGGCCCGCACCCAGGAATCGGATGGTGCCTTCCCATGTAGCAGATGCAAAAAGTGCCCTCCAAGGGTTGGGTCATCGGTTTCCACCCGAATTTCACGTCCATTTTGACTAAAGTGGTACCAATAAAGTAAAGCCGAAGCCATGGATGCCATCAAACGATTGGCAATGTCCCTGGCTCCTGCCAAAGCGTGATTTTCCTTTTCCGGATTTACACTTCCAAAAAAAGAAACATAGGTGCGCAGCACGTCCATGGCATGTGCTGTAGAAGGCAACTGTTTCAATACCTGTTGTACTGTAATCGGCAGACCGCGCTGACTAAGTAACTGGCCTTGATAAGTCGTTAACTGCGCCTGTGTAGGAAGATTTCCGTAAATCAGCAGGTAAGCAACTTCTTCAAAGCTGGCCTGATGGGCTAAATCCAGGATATCATATCCCCGATAATGGAGGTCATTACCACTTTTCCCCACGGTGCTCAGCGCTGTATTTCCAGCCGGAACACCCGAAAGTGCGACGCTTTTTTTGGGTTTAAAACCCGTATCATTTGGTGTCTCTTTCATCGCCATAAATTATTTATGTATAAGTTAGCGTGTATTTAAATAACAAAATATACTCATGCATCCGATTAGAGATGGTAATTACTTCGCGTTGAACAATTGATCCAGGCGGTTCTCGTAAGCATAGTAGTCGATACTGCGATACAATTCATCGCGAGTCTGCATACGGTCTACAACTGCTGCCTGACCACCGTCTTTCCGAATATGGCTGTACACATCAGTAGCCGCTTTGTTTGCTGCACGGAATGCAGATAAAGGGTAAAGCACGATGGACACATCCGCATGACGAAGCTCGTCAAGGTTAAACAATGGTGTCTGTCCGAATTCGGTAATGTTAGCGAGTATAGGTAATCCGGTTGCGCGACTGAACTGCATATATTGATCCAAGTTATGCACGGCTTCCGCGAAGATAAAATCCGCCCCGGCTTCTTTGTAGGCCAGGGCTCTTTCCAAGGCCATTTCCAAACCCTCAGAAGCCAAAGCATCGGTACGCGCACCAATGACAAAATGTAGATCAGTACGCGCATCGACAGCAGCTTTTAACCGGTCTACCATTTCATCTTTTGACACCAGCTCCTTTCCCGGGCGGTGGCCACAGCGTTTGGCCCCCACTTGATCTTCCATATGGACCGCTGCAGCCCCGGCTTTAATCAGGCTCTTTATCGTCCTTGCGACATTAAAAGCTGAAGGACCAAAGCCCGTGTCGATATCCACCATCAAAGGAAGCTTGCATACATTAGTAATGCGGTCCACGTCAATTAATACATCCTGAAGTGTTGTAATACCCAAATCTGGCACACCCAGCGAACCCGCAGCGACACCGCCTCCAGAGAGGTAGATAGCTTTAAAGCCTGCTTGCTCAGCCAAAAGTGCGTGATTCGCATTGATGGTTCCGACGACTTGTAAGGGGTTTTCATGCTTGATTGCTTCTCTAAAAAGGAAGCCTGGAGAATCTATCATATCATTGAAATTTGAAATTCCACAACTCATTAGTCCGACAGGATAAAACCCTGTTAGGGGCATGATGAGCAGTATTTAAGTTTATTTAGTTTGAACAACAAATAATTCGATCGTTCATCCTAAAGATACTAATTATCACGGCATTTCAACAAATTATTTTCTACATTTCAAGTCTTTAGCCGAAGAAAATACGGTTTCATCCGGAAGCATTCACAACCGTGCGCGCAGCTCTCCCCTTAAAAACAAGTCGGTAGCTACCGCCATAAATAACATGAGCCCGGTGTTTGGCCGGACTCATAAGATCAGCGTCGTTGTTTAAACGATACTGTTTACCTCATTAATAAGCACAGGATATGGTATCGACAGCTTATAGGCGACAAAAAAGTCATATTCAACGCCCAACGGCATCCTAATCCGGTCATAACTCTTTAAATTTCGGACCGGAGAAAATACGTTTCGAATCCCCTCGACGGACATCAATCTGATTTTTCCAGGACTGATTTTTCCCTGCATTTTTCTGCAACCGTTCCAGCTCCAGCAACCGTTCTTCCAAACGCAAAACGGCAATTTCTTTATTTTGCAATTGGGAACGGGTATCCATCACCTGTACCATCATTCCTGTCGGGAGGTGAGTCGCGCGAACTGCTGAACTCACCTTGTTTACATGCTGTCCACCTGCGCCACTGCTGCGCATCGCCTGAAATTGCACATCCTTCAAGTTCATTTTCGCAACAGGCTGTACCGGATACCAGTTCTTGACCTCCAAAAACCAATTCTTACGTCTGTGGTTAGGTCGAAAGGGACTTGGACAGATCCAACAAATTGTTCCTATCCAGCGATCAATAAATACCGAAATTGCCTCACCTGCCAGCTTTAACACCAATGAACAGGGAAGCCCATCGATCTCCTCGGCTTCCACCGTCTCCATCTTTAAGCCATATTGCTTTGCTTCTGACCGCATCCTTTCCAACACCAGCTTTACAGCAAGATTACATTCCCTGGGCCCTCGCCCCGAAGTCAATAAAATATACTTTTCCATGCGCTCCTATTTATCCATGCGAACAATCTTGGGACGAAATGTTCCAAGTACATTAACCAACTCCTGCTGCAGGCTCATCACCCGATGAATATCCTTATAAGCATGTGGAGCTTCATCCAATGCGCCTCCGATGAGTTCCACATCATGTTTCTCCAGTTCCTTGAGCATGGCACTTTTGGTGAAGCTACTTTTGCAGGCTGCCCGCGACATCATGCGTCCGGCTCCATGCGATGCCGATTGCAGGCTCAACGGATTGCCCCGCCCCTCAACGATAAATCCGGGTGCGGTCATGGACCCTGGGATAATCCCCAGCACCCCCTGTCCGGCAGGTGTCGCCCCTTTGCGGTGAACAATACATTCTTTTCCATCCATCATTTCCTTCCAGGCAAAGTTATGGTGGTTGTCGATGGTTAAAACGGGACGTTCCCCCAAAGCCTTAGCCAAACGCCTGTGGATATCCTCATGACAGGCCCGCGCATAATCACCCGCTAAATTCATCGCTAACCAGTACTCCTGACCTTCTTGGCTGTCCAGGTCCAGCCACGCCAGATGTTGCACATGACGCGGTAAAGGACACTGCTTTGCGGCTAGGTCGGTATACTGTTTCGCAATATTTGCGCCCAATCCCCGCGATCCACTATGCGACAATATCGCCAGATAAGCACCGGGGGCCAGCCCCCAGCCCGGGCGGACAGCATGCAGCTCAACCACGCCAAATTCGACAAAGTGATTACCACCACCTGAGGTCCCGAGTTGCTTGTACGCTTTATCCAACAATGATTTCAGCAGAGGGATATCGTTAAATTCGGATCGGCTAAAAATCGCATGATCCTGTTTATCGCGATGCGTATCATACATACCGAATTTGGTGTTTTCTTTCAGCATATTTCGCAACTGGAATTCTCTTCCTCTAAAATAACTTGCCGGTAGATCAAAGATAGACAAGCTCATCCGACAGCCGATATCCACGCCGACCCCGTAAGGTATCACGGCATTATCTGTTGCCAGCACCCCGCCGATCGGCAGGCCATAGCCCATATGTGCGTCTGGCATCAATGCTCCCCGATATGCTATGGGTAACTTCAATGCTTCATACAATTGCTTTTTGGCTTGCTCATCAATTTCATTTTCACCAAAAATGGTAAAGGGAGCCATCTGCTTATTTAGTTGCCGCATACGGGCTTCAACCGGCTGAATCAAACCTTCAGCGAGCTTCGCCCAGATTGGATGTGCCCTAAATTTTTCAGGTGCCTCCAACACAGTTTTTACTTCCAAAAGGATATTTTCCTTCTTTTCTCCTTTTCGGTAGCGTGTTATTAGCCCTAAGGCTACTTGTATTATATTATGCTGTGGAAAACCGATTTTAATAAGGTCTTTCCCCGATAATTTACTTCCCATATTTTTTAAAATAATTTAATATGCTAACTTATCCCGCTCAGGGATAAGCAATTTAAAATATCCGGGTTTTCTTTTCTTGAATAAACAGTCTACCGACAGCGGGATCATCGCATTTTATAGCATGACCAAAATGACATACAAAAACAGGCCGGTTAACCTATATGGGCCGACACAGAAATCGACCGATAAAAAACAGACCCCGCATAGCCCGGCTAAATAGAAAATTGAAGGAAATAAAAAACCCGAATGATCTTCGGGCTTTTTTCAAATCGTAAAGGATACGTTATAAGTGAAGAAAAGCACGAAGAATGCTTCCAGCAAATCCATTTGCCGTAAAAGCGTCTTTTGATTTTATCTTAGCGACCAACATAGTTCTTCGTCTTTTAAATTGTTTAAAATTAATATCAGCAGCAAAGGTAAGTAAGTTAAATTCAATTTTCCAAATTTTGAAGAAACTTTATTTTGAATTAAAAGGCAGCGGATCTTTTAGAAAGAAGGTATAATCGAGTTCCTGTCCAGCTCTTTCTATCTTAAAGCGGATCTCTTTGCCTTCCTCTGATTTGAAAAGTGTATGGATCGCTTCCAAGGTATAAGAAGACGCCGAACGACCATTGATTTTCAATACTTTATCATCTGGCTTTAAACCGACAATTGCCGCTGGGGAATCTGTTCGAACTGTAGCGATTTTATACATGTTTTTCAGCACAAATCGGTATTGTACCCGATTGTCCATGCGAATCTCAGTTCCACCATCTTTTTTTAAATAGACAGGTACCTCCTCCTTCTCATATTTAATGCCGTCATGGATGATTTCCAGACCGCTCATGTTTAAATAATAGAATTTATCAAAATTTCTATTTTTAACCAGATACACTACATTATTGGGGTAGTCAAAAATCACTTTAAATCGGCGCAGAAGTTCGTTTCCAACAGAGCCGATTCGTTCATTGACAAAAGTCGCATGCTGCGTTGAACTCAATTCCGGATAAGCCACCAGCGGATAATGCATCGTAAAAGGCCCCAGCTCCAACGATTTGATCCGATTTCTTTTCCCATAAATTTCACCATTAAATCCTTGCCCGATATAATCGTCAATAAAAGGAGGTTTAATCGAAAAATTATTTAATTTGGAAGGGATAAGCATCAATGCATCGCTATTGCCCATATCAATCAATACGCGACCTTCGATGTCTGCGGAATCCTGATTAAAAGCGATCGAAATATAGGGTCTGCTGTTTAAAATATCTAGCGGGATGCGCTGCATTTTGGCCAGCCCCTTGGGATACTCTTCCTTCTGGTAAATGGTAACCCGATGTTTCAAAAAATCCATTTCAACAACGTGATCGCTAAAAAAACGGCTCCCCATAATACCATTTATTTCAACGCCTATCCGGGTAGAAATATCGATATGTGCATTTTTAAGAATATAGATGGGTTGATCCGTATCTTCATACACACCGGCGATATTCACATTATTATTTACGGACAGATAGCCATCCAACCCCTCGTCCCTCCCCAGTCCCTGAAATTTATTGACAAAAACAGCGCTATCTATAGATTTAAGTGTTTCCCCAAAGATCATCGTCTCTTTGACTCCTGTATCCAATAAAAAGTTCATGGCATAGCCGTTAACCTGTACGGGAATAATAATGAGGTTATGAACAAATAAAAACGGAATTTTAGCCTTCTTTTTTTCTTTCAGAACAAAACGGTCCTGTCCCCATGCAAAAACAGAACAGAGTAATGCTAAAGATAAAAATGCTGCTTTCATCTAAGTTTAAATTTGGTATTTCCAATTTAAACAAGAATTCCCATAATAAAAAGGCTTATACAAAAAAACTGTGTCAAATTCTACAGCACCGAAGATGAAAAAAATATGACTCGTATGTTGCCCATTTGGCATCTTTATCCAATGAAACCATTACGAAAGAGTCGGCTACAAACTTAGGGGGTAAAATCGGCCAACTTTTCGGCAAGACATAACTTTTTATTGCCGATTTTGACACCTTATGGCCAAAATCAGACGAAAATCAAGGTCTAAATGCCATTAAAGGGGCATTTTAACGGTAAGCAAACACTTACCGTTGCTAAGGATAGATGAACAAAACGTCCTTAGCATTTGTTCATCTCTCCCTAGCAATTGGTCAAACCTCCTTGACATTTGATCAATCGTCCTTAGCATTTGTTCATCTCTCCTCAGCATTTGGCCAAACCTCCTTGACATTTGACCAAACGTCCTCAGCATTGGTCCAATCTTCCCTAGCATTTGGCCAAACCTCCTTGGCATTGGATCAATCATCCTCAACATTTGGTCATCTCTCCTCAGCATTGGATCAATCGTCCTCAACATTTGGTCATCTCTCCTCAGCATTTGGTCAAACGTCCTCAACATTTGGTCATCTCTCCTCAGCATTTAACTAAACGTCCTTAAGGATAAGCCACTGCTGATCTCATTTAAACAAATAATAAGCATATATCGGTTGATATTCATCTCAAAAAGATCGACGCGAGCATACGAAGGTTTCAAATAAATTAACGGATGAAGCTAAGTGTCTGGTGATGAAACAATGAAGCCTAACCTTGTTGCGTGGTTAAAAGCTTTCAGGTCTACAAATTTTTCAGCTTGTTAACTAAATCATCCGTGTCAAGGCGTGGTTCTATGTTCCCGAAGGGGCATTTTACTTAAAAAGGGCCTTACCATGTGTAATGTTAAGACCCTTTCAGTACCCGGAGCCGGAGTCGAACCGGCACGGTTTCCCACTGGTGTTTGAGACCAGCGCGTCTACCAATTCCGCCATCCGGGCATATCCGTTTGGGATGATGCAAAAGTAGTTTTTTTATTGAAAAAGAGAAAACTTTTTAAGCAAATTTCCCGCCGAAATCAATAGTCTACTGAAATACAGTCAAATAATTTTTCGTTAATTACTCAAAAAGCTCGCCTTAACCGTTATATTCGCTGTTTTCTTCCGCGAAGTTGTATTAAAAGCACCTCCAGAAGAGTATTCTTCGTTATCATTTTGACCCGTTATCTGGAAAATTCCAAGATCAGCCTTTACCAGACTACCTAATCCCGCATTCGATTCTTTGGCAATATTATCCGCACGCTGATGGGCGTTTTTTGAAGCTTGGGAAATAAGTTCCAGCTTTAGATCTTCCAGCTTTGAGTAATAATAGTTCGGAGTGCTTGAGCTCAGCTCTATTCCTTTCGAAATCAATGTCGATATTTCTCTGGAAGCATTGTCCACCTTATTCAGGTCTTTGGATTCCACACTCACGGTTTGTGACAATGTATAACCAGAAAAGGTATTATACCCATTGCCCTTCCCATCGGTATGGTATTCAAAGTCTTTGGCAATATTTACGGCTTCAAAACGAATCTCACCTACCTTGATCCCCTGCTGCACTAAAAAATCGCGTACCAGGTCACGGTCGGTTGCCAATTGGGCCGAAGCAGCACTTAATTCGAAATTCTTCCTGCTAAATGTGGCGTTCCATTTTACCAAATCCGATTCAAAGTCCTTCTTCGCATTGCCATTTACCGTAATCGTCTGTGTTGATTTAAATTTATATCGATAAGCATTGCCCAATATCCATGCGGTCAGCAACACAACGACGCCCACAATGACAGAAACAATAATAGATGATGATTTCATAACCAGTTTTTTATGTTTACGTAACAATGAATATACCAAAAAATCGTCGATTTTTTATTTTTTATAGATAAATTGCGACAAAAGAATTTAAACATGAATAAGAAAAATATCTGTATACCATTCTGTTTTCTTGCTACTTTAGCTGTCCATGCACAAAAGAAACCGTTGGATCATACGGTATATGATAGCTGGCAAAGCGTATCATCTCCCTATATCAGTAAATCCGGCAAATTTGTCCTCTTTCAGGTTGCTCCGCAAGAAGGCGATAGCCATCTCTATTTGAAAACGAAAGAAAACAAAGCCTTGGTCCAGATTCCGCGAGGCTACAATGGGAAACTGACCGATACAGAAAATCATTTGATCAGTCTCATCAAAGCGCCTTTTACTGCAACACGCGAGGCTAAAATCAAAAAGAAAAAACCCGAGGATTTTCCCAAAGATTCCCTGGCAATCTATAATTTAACCAGTTCCTCCCTTGTCAAATTTGGATCAGTCAAGTCCTTTAAGATTGCAGAACAAAACAACAATTTTGTTTCCTTCCTTTTTGACAAACAGGCGAACGAAAAACCAGATTCTTCCAAAAATCCGGCAGATTCTACTCAAAATAAAAAAAATACCACCGATAAAAAGAAGAAAACAGTAGCGACACTAGCGTTATATGACCTCAATTCCGGCGATTCAGTCCAATTCTCTTTGGTAGATCAATATGAATGGAACAAAAACGGAACAAAACTCGTCTTTTCAAAAAAAACGGATGCGAAAGACAGCTTATCTAAAGAGTCTGGTGTTTACCTGTATGATATAGCTACTAAAAATCTGAAGAAAATATCAACGGGCAAAGGTGAATACAAAAGTTTCAGTTTTGATGAATCGGGTAATCAATTGGCTTATTTGGGAGATCTCTCCAAGGAAAAGGCGCTGCTCAAAAATTATAATCTGTATTATTATACCAATGGTATAGATACAGCACAGTACCTGGCAACGAAAAATAGCACCGGCATTCCCAAAAATTGGGCTGTCAGTGGCGATGGGAATATCCGCTTCAGCAAAAATGGCGAAAAACTTTTCTTCGGCATCGCCCCGGTGCCGCGTGTCAAAGATACAACATTAGTCGATTTTGAACATGCTAAAGTCGACGTATGGGGCTGGCAGGATGACTATTTACAACCCATGCAACTGGTTAACTTAAAAAAAGACCTTTCCAAAAATTTTTTAGCGGTCACCTACCCCAAAAACAATCGTACTGTTATTCCATTAACGGATGAAACGTTCAACTCCACAACACTTACGCCGGATGGAAATGCAGAATATGTTTTAGCACGTACAGATTTCGGCAAGCGGATCGAAAGTCAGTGGAAAGGCGGTACAAAAGAAGATATCTACCTTGTTTCAACACGAAATGGCCAACGTGAACTTATTCTTTCTAACTTTTCCGGAAATGTAACCTTAAGTCCAGATGCAAAATATGTCGTTTATTTTGACGAAGAAAAAGGGACCTGGAATTCGTACCAGATCAATTCAAAGAAAAAGACCGTATTAAATGAAGGCATTCCAGCATCTTTTGCAGATGAAGAGAACGATATGCCTACACCGGCACAAGGCTATGGCATGGCTGCCTGGAGCCCTGATTATAAAGGTATCTATGTTAACTCACGCTATGACATCTGGTATTTTACACTGGATGGAGCCAATAAATCCATACTCACCAACGGTTATGGTGCAGCTTCCCGAACAACATTACGTTATCTGCCGCTGCGACGTGAAGAAGACCGCGATCAGCCATTGACATTGGATTATAAAAAAGGTGGATTCCTGACATCATTCGACAACAAAACAAAGGAATCTGGTTTTTATCAGTTTAAAGGTCAGCACAACGATCCAAAACCCCTTTTTGTTGAACCAAAGTCATTTAAAAATATAAATGCCTCAGCTGATCAACAAACCGTTCTTTACACAAAAGAAGATTATGTCAGTTCACCGAATATCTATATCAATAGTATTAAGTTCAAAGACGAATTGAAGCTGTCGGATATTAACAGACAGCAGGCAAACTACAATTGGGGTACTGCCGAACTCGTGCATTGGACCACGCCGGCAGGTCATCAGGCTGAAGGTATTCTTTATAAACCAGAGAATTTTAATCCAGCAAAGAAATATCCGATCATTGCTTATTTTTATGAAAAGCTTTCAGACGGTCTCTATACCTACCAACCACCGGCCCCTACTCCTTCGCGGCTAAATATCCCTTACTTTGTGAGCAACGAATATTTGGTATTTGCGCCGAATATCAGCTACGAAACCGGACATCCGGGAAAATCAGCTGAGGAATATATCAATTCGGGCATGCGTTATTTAGCGCAGAACTCTTGGGTAGATAGCACTAAAATGGGCATTCAGGGACAAAGCTGGGGCGGTTATCAGGTCGCACATCTGATTACGCGCACCAATATGTATGCTGCAGCATGGACCGGAGCTCCGGTTGTCAATATGACTTCCGCCTACGGCGGAATACGCTGGCAGTCGGGTATGTCACGTCAATTCCAATATGAGCATACACAGAGCCGTATCGGAAAAACCCTATGGGAAGCGCCTGAACTGTACCTGGAGAATTCGCCGCTGTTCCATTTAAACAAGGTAAACACACCTGTTGTAATTATGGCCAACGACAACGACGGTGCCGTGCCCTGGTACCAAGGCATCGAAATGTTTACCGCATTGCGTAGACTAAACAAACCGGTCTGGATGTTGAACTATAATGGCGATGAGCATAATTTAATGCAACGACAAAACAGAAAAGACATACAGATCCGCGAGCAGCAGTTCTTTGATCATTACTTAAAAGGTGCTCCAGCGCCAAATTGGCTAAAGAAAGGAGTACCTGCCACCTTAAAAGGAATAGACTGGGGACTGGATTACAACTAAAAACATGTAAAATAGGTCGATTTATTTAAATCGACCTATTTTTTTTGACCAAAAGCCAACCACAAATACATATTTTGTAAAAAAAATCAAAAAAAATTTCAGTTTTCCGTAAAAACACAATATTTTTGAAAAACAAAATCAACAAAACTGTAATTTAATTATAAAATACAAATGTCGAACCTAAGATTCAAAGCAGTAGAGGCAGCGGGCTCACGCCAGATTGCACAATTTGAAAAAGTTGAAACTAAAAAAGCAACTGACATCTACGGAAAGAACGTTTTTTCCGTGAACAAAATGAAAGACTACCTTCCTAAAAACTCATATAAGGAGTTAGTTGCATCCATTGAAGAGGGACAGATTATTTCTAGAGATCTAGCTGAGCACATTTCGCAAGCGATGAAAACTTGGGCCCTTAATCATGGCGTTTCCCACTACACGCACTGGTTTCAACCTTTGACTGGTTCGACAGCTGAAAAACATGATGCATTTTTCGAACCTGACGAAAATGGCGAAGCAATCGAAAAATTCACTGCAGATGCTTTAGTTCAACAAGAGCCAGACGCTTCATCCTTCCCTAATGGCGGTATCCGTAACACATTCGAAGCAAGAGGATATACAGCGTGGGATCCTTCTTCACCAGCATTTATCTATGAAACCGGTGCTGGTAAAACACTTTGTATCCCTACGGTATTTGTTTCTTATACCGGTGAGTCATTGGATTATAAAGCCCCTTTATTGAAAGCAATCAATGCTGTTGATAAAGCTGCAACTGAAGTTGCACAATATTTTGATAAGTCAATCACGAAAGTAAACGCTTCTCTTGGTATCGAGCAAGAGTATTTTTTAGTTGACCTTTCTTTATACAATGCCCGTCCTGACCTTCAATTGACCGGACGTACATTATTCGGCCACATGTCTGCAAAAGGACAACAATTGGAAGACCATTATTTCGGCGCAATTCCAGAGCGTGTATTAGCATATATGGTTGACTTAGAAAACGAGGCATTAAAATTGGGTATTCCATTAAAAACCCGCCACAATGAGGTTGCACCGTCACAGTTTGAATGTGCACCTATGTACGAAGAGATCAACTTGGCAATTGACCACAATCAATTGTTAATGAATTTAATGGAGCAAGTTGCTTTGAGACACAACTTCAAAGTACTGTTACATGAAAAACCATATTCTGGTGTAAACGGTTCCGGAAAACACAACAACTGGTCTTTGATTACCAATACGGGCATCAACCTATTGTCACCGGGCAAAACACCTAAAAATAACCTGATGTTCCTGACATTCTTTGTCAATACCATCAAAGCCGTATTTGAAAATGCAGATTTAATGCGTGCATCTATTGCTAGTGCCAGCAATGACCACCGTTTAGGTGCAAACGAAGCGCCACCGGCGATTATCTCGATCTTCTTAGGTTCTCAATTAGATGAATTGTTAGAAGAAGTTGAATCAGCCCGTGTAGCGAAGAAAGTAAAAGCTGAAGCAAACTTGTGGCACGGCATCCCTAAAGTTCCAGAATTGAAGCTGGATAACACGGACCGTAACCGCACCTCACCTTTCGCATTTACCGGTAACAAGTTTGAATTCCGCGCTGTAGGTTCCTCAGCAAACTCTGCTCTACCAATGACGGTATTAAACGCCATCGTTGCTGCACAACTAATTGAGTTTAAAGCAGAGGTAGACAAACAGATCAAAAAAGGCACGAAAAAAGATCTTGCAATCTTAAATGTTGTCCGTAAATACATCAAAGATTCAAAAGCAATCCGTTTTGAAGGAAATGGATACAGTGAAGAGTGGGAAAAAGAAGCTGCAGCACGTGGTCTTTCAAACATCAAATCTACCCCTAAGGCATTAGATGTTTATGTAAAAGAAGAGTCATTGGCCCTATTTGAGTCATTGGGTATCTATACAAAACGTGAATCAGAAGCCCGCCATGAAATCTTGTTAGAAAACTTCTACAAGAAACTTCAAATTGAGGCCCGTGTGATTGAAGAAATGGTCAATAATCAAATCGCACCTGCATGTTTCACTTACCAAAATGAATTAATCGAAAATGTAAAAGGTCTTAAAGACCTAGGACTTGCTCAAGCAGCATTTAGTTCACAGCTGAATTTCGTGGAGCGTATCTCAACACACGTAAACACCATTCTGGAGCAAGCTGAAGCCATGCGTCAAGAACGTAAAAAAGCAAACCAGATCGAAGATGTACGTGAACGGTCAATCGCTTATGACGAATTGGTTAAACCATATTTTGACGTGATCCGTTACCATGTCAACAAATTGGAAAAAATCGTTGACGATAAAAAATGGCCTCTTCCAAAATTGAGAGAAATATTATTCTTAAGCTAATATCGCTTTATACAAAAACAAGAAGAGCATTCCGGCTGGAATGCTCTTCTTGTTTTATATACCGACAGTTGATTTGAACAAAACCCTACCGGCCGCTATTTTTTCAACCGGTTATCCTCATCATTATTTCCGGCCCGCTTATCCACGGATTTAATATTAATGTTTCCGAAACGGTAAGAAAGTGAAAGCCGGATCACTCTACTATCATATCCATTGCGAATGCGATAATATCCGTTTTCCTGAACACTGGACAACCGCCGTTGGCCTCTGGTATTCAAAATATCGTTTACCGCCAACTTGACATTCAGCCTTTTGTCGAAAAATGTTTTCCCTGCTCCAAGATCGACCCCATAGTAAGATTTAAAGCTAAATACACCATAAACAGCCGGAGAGAAATAATTGGCGGTCAGTTCCAAATTGGTTGTCTCTCCAATACGGATATCGTGATTGGAGCTCACCTGAAAAGATAGTTTTTCCAGTTGCCGCTGAGCACGCGAACGCTCATCAAAATTATATTTGCTATAAAACGCAGTCACGTTGTTGGAAGTAGTCCACCATTTAAGCACTTTAACCGGTATATTGATATTCATATTATAATAGTCGAAATAGGTCAGGTTTCGATCTGTCTGTGCAATGGCCTTGGTTTCTGAATTGCTCTCAATTACCTGGGTGATCGCATCGTTTGTCCTCTTGTAGCCAAGGCTCAACAAATAACGCTCCTTAAAGGTGTAATTCAGCTCGTAGGAGTTGGTATATTGTGGATTCAAATAGGGATTACCGTACTGATAGGTGTATTGATCCAGGTAGTAGACAAAGGGATTAAGTGCACCATAATCCGGCCGGTCTATTCTTCGGCTATAACTTAGACCAAGCTTATGATTGTCGTTGATCTGTTGCTGTATAAATACCGTGGGGAAGAAATCCGTATAATTACGTTTTGTCTGCTGCCCTAAGGTTACTGAATTGCCCAATGAACTTGTATTTTCAACACGGAGCCCCGTTTGTACAGAGAACTTTCCAAAGGATTTATTCAAGGTAAGGTATGCCGCCGCAATGTTTTCGTTATATAAAAACTGATTACTCTGATCTTCATTTGGGACGAATTCCCCGGCTGTGTTTTGATCCTCATAGACCAGGTTATTATCTGTTTTCACACGGCTGTATTTTAAACCTGCTTCGAATTTTGTCGTTTTATCAAAGGGATGGATAAAATCAGTTTTGAAAACTAAAATTTTGGTGTTGGATAACATATCGTTTCGGAATACATTTGGCGCCTTAAATTCCACCCAATTCGGATCCAGAAAACGATTTTTCATCATGCTGTTATCGTGATTTTTGGAATAGGAATAGTCTGCATTGGCTGTTAGTTCAGTCCCCAGGGTATCGAATGTCTTTTTGTAATTGAGATTATAAGCCAGGTAATGATAGGCAAAATCCGAAAAGTTACTTCCCTGTACTACGGAGTCCAATTTTCCTTTTTGTGAAGCAATCAGATTATCCCCTTGTCGTGTTGAGTTGCCGCTGCTGACATTACCATTGACAACAAAACCCAACACCTGCTGTTCGCCGAGGTTAAAATCAGCAGCAAATTTAAAATTATGCGCACGATAACGAAATTTCGAGTAAGAATCTGAATTGAAATAGGTGGTCCCCATTGAATCACTGACAGAGCGATCGATTGTTAAATCATTAAATCCTAAACTGTTATTATAATTATAGGAAGCGAAAATATTCGCCCAACTATTTCGATGATTGACTAAGAAACCGCCGTCACCTTTCGTATACTTCCCCTGCCCCAGATTCAGATTCAGGCTAACATTGCTGCCAAATTGTGTATTTTTTTTGGTTTTGATATTGATAATGCCTGCATTACCGGCAGCATCGTATTTAGCCGGTGGATTGGTAAGCACTTCAATTGATGTAATTGAATTTGAAGCCGTATTTTCCAGCAGTCGGCTAACTTCATCCGCCGAAAGATAAGTAGGCTTGCCGTCAATCATAATAATTACGTTACTTTTTCCGCGGAGATTGATTTTCTTATTATCCAAAGTAACCCCCGGAACTTTTTGCAGGAGTTCCAATGCATTGTTCCCCGTCGCTAATATACTATTTTCCACATTCAGCACAATTTTATCAATTTGACTTTCAATCAAAGGTTTCTTACCAACAACCTGAGCCTCGTTCAGCACTTTTGATACGGGCACTAAACGAATGGTGTCCAAAGACAATATTTCACTTTTTTTTAGGGTTATTTCACTGGAACTGTAAGTCGTATACCCCACCGCCGAAACCTGCATTGTATATTTACCTTCGGATACTCCCAAAAATTCAACACCTCCATTCTCCTTAGACACAGTCCCTTTCAGCAGGATACCCCCGGGATTACGGAGCAGTGAAATACTCGCCCCAGCAAACGGTCCGCCATCTTGGCCGACCACAACCGCATTTAACTTTCCGTCACTCGATTGCGCAGAAACAGTCCCCAAAAAGGAAAATAGCATGATAATAGTAGCGAATAGGAGCAGTTTATTTTTATTTAGTTTCATAACATAATTTCTTTTTTCCATCAATTGGATCGTCATTGTTTATTTAGATGACAACAAACATCGTGTATTCATTACACCTAGACCAAGGGAAATAGACGTATACCCAAAAATCGTCGGCGGATGGCTAAATAACCTCGGTAAATTGCTTTTCAGGTTTTCTCGACCACGGCATATTTTTCATCCCCAAAAAAATATCGGTACATTTTTTCAGGGCGTCGGAGAACAAGATTGCATATAGCACCTGTTTCAAAATAAAAATTTAAAAAAACAATAGTATTCAAAATAAATAAAATGAATACACAAAATATTAAGCATAATATTTGTATTTTTGTATCGAAAATTAGTAAACTGATTGATGGGTTTTATATCATTAAAGAAAAGATTCTACCGTATTTATAGCCAAGTTATGCGATTTATCCAAGGAGAACACTTTGGTGATGCCTTGCGTAATGTCTCCATCAGTATTCTTCCAAGTCTGACCATCTATTTATTGGGCACTTCCGCAGGCACTGCCATTGGTATTGGTGTCGGCTCCTTGTTAACGACACTGACTGATCCTCCCGGTAACCGAAAGGATAAACTATGCTCAGCCCTGGTATGCATTCCAACTTTCTTTTTTGCGTCATTTCTTACAGCTTACTTCTTTCCTTACCATTGGCCTCTGGTCATTCTGCTGAGTTTGGCGGGATTTACTTTTACGTTATATGGTTTGTTCGGACCACGATATGCTGCTATCGGCAACATGACTTTGATCTTAATGAGTTTTGTCATCGGTCTAGCTCCAAAACATCCCTTGGCGGTCGGCCTGCAAATTACGACTGGCGCAGCGATTTACTATGCTTTTAGCCTGCTACAGGCTTATATAAGACCCTACCGCTCCTTGAAGCATGCAATGGCAAATGGTTTTCAGGGCTTATCTCAATTCCTGCTGATCCGTGCCCAGTCCTATGACCCCAACATTCCGCTGGACATTACATACAGTCGCGTGGGCAAAATCCACGGTCAGATCAGTGAGCAACAGGAACAGATCCGTTCATTGCTGTTCCGCGAGAAAAGAATTATTGGTCATCAATGGCCCAAAAGTAATTATTGGCTGAGTCAGGTTTATGGTCTCATTGATCTGCATGAACTCATCATCGCACTCGACCATGACTATGATGCAATCCGCAAGAATCTTGCAGATACGGGTAGCCTCCCTATAATCCGTCGTGCAATAAAATTATTGGCATTAGAAATTGATAGCTTTTCACAACCACATATCAGATTCCGATATGCACAGCAATTGTATTACAATACAATTAAACTGAATGAACTCCTGACCGAGCTTAAAAACATTCAGCAGCAACAAACCGGTCCAGCCGGCCCTATCCTACGGTCTATTATCACCAATATGGAGTCTATTCTTGAGGTACTGCGTCGGATCCAGGTTGCTTTTTATCAGAATCAGGAAATTCAGGACAAAATAGATACAGCGGAATATCAACAATTTATCAATCGCCCCTTGGGCAGTCTAGGTGAGATTAAAAACAAACTTCACCTTAAAAATCCGCTGTTTCGTTTTGCGCTACGTATGGCCCTACTTTTTGGTATTGGTGCATCGATCGGCATTTTGTTTCTGGATTTCAAATATACCTATTGGATTTTGCTGACGATCGCTATCGTAGCAAGACCAGCATTTTCGATGACCAAAAGCCGCAACATTGAACGGATTGTAGGAACATTTTCAGGTATTTTGATTGGCATCTCCTCCCTAGCATGCTTTGAGAGCCTCCCCTTCTTGTTGAGTCTATCAGCAATTGGTCTTTTTGGCTTTTTTCTATTCAACCGATCCAATTATATGGTTAGTGTTATTTTTATTACATTGGGTGTTGTCATTGCGCTAAACCTATTTGAAGGTAATATCAATCTTATTTTGGGTAGCCGTATGGCTTTTACATTGGTGGGTGCATTTCTGACCATTGCTGGATACTTCTTGATTCCCGTTCGCCAAAGCTCAAGCTTAGTGCATCTGGCTAGGGAGGTTGCAAGTTACAACCAACATTACTTCCAGATGATCAACCAACGCCTATCGGACAATCTACAGAGCTCTTTTGACATCCGGTTGGCGCGAAAAAAGGCGCAAACAGCAATGGCCCTATTTTCGGACTCCATCAACCAAATGAAAAAAGAGCCTGAACACAAATGGATAGATTGGTCCCATATTCACCATTTTCAGGCACTCTCCTATCGCGTCAATTCGCATCTTGTCGGACTTTCCATTTCCATCAGTAAAAAGAATCCGGAAGTCGGACACAACGACATTTATAGTCGAATAGATGAGTTAAAACCGCTTTTGACAAATTTGGATCAAATTGCGGAACATATCGCGCTCGCTAAAAGGTAGTAGAAGAGCGATGGCGAAGATGTATTTATTAGATAGTTTTAATTAAAAAAATGATTTTCTTTTGCATTAATAGAAAAGAAGTTTATATTTGCAATGTCTTCAGATGAAGATTTCTAATCAACACCTTCCTTAATCAGCAGGTCTTGATTTATAAAGAAGTGGCGAGAGACTGGCTCTATGACCCACTGGCAACCTTCAATTTGGTTGAAAAGGTGCCAAATCCTGTCCAAAGCAATATCGTTTTGGAGCATATAAATAAAATAAGACAATGATTATTACATTACAGAAAACCATCAACAATCTAGGTTTGTTTCAGACAAACCCGCTAACAGGTAAAGAAGCGACATATAGCAAGGTCATGTCTATGCGAATGCGCATGCATACGCACCTTCCAACTTGTTAAGAATCATTTTCCTTTTTCCCGGATCACGATATTAGCAGACCTTTTCAACAGGTGTGTATGCTTTCTTTTTTTCTTATGAATACTTTTTTTGAACCCTTAAAATCTGATATATTATGTCTTCCAACAAAAATCTAAAATTCGAAACCTTACAAGTTCACGCGGGTCAAGTGGCAGATCCTACTACTGGATCCAGAGCTGTACCTATATATCAAACTTCTTCATTTGTCTTTGAAAATGCCGAACATGGAGCCAACTTATTTGCGCTGAAACAATTTGGCAATATCTATACGCGGATCATGAATCCCACGACGGATGTTTTCGAACAACGTATCGCGGCACTAGAAGGCGGAGTTGCGGCATTAGCAGTTGCATCCGGACAGGCAGCACAATTTATTGCGTTAAACAATATCCTTGAAAATGGAGATAACTTCGTGGCAGGCTCTAATCTATACGGCGGTACATTCAACCAGTTTAAAGTTGCTTTTAAACGATTAGGTATCGAAGCACGTTTTGCCACAGATGCCGAAGCCGATAAAATTGAAGCACTTATTGACGATAAGACGAAAGCCATTTATGTGGAAACGATCGGAAATCCGAGTTTTAACATCCCTGATTTTGAAAAAATAGCGGCTGTTGCCAAAAAATACGATTTACCGCTAATTGTCGACAATACTTTTGGTGCCGGTGGTTACCTGTTCAAACCACTGGAATATGGCGCCCATGTGGTCGTTGAATCTGCAACAAAATGGATTGGCGGTCATGGAACAAGTATCGGCGGTGTCATCGTAGATGGTGGAAACTATAATTGGGGCAATGGAAAATATCCACAATTCTCTGAACCATCCGAAGGTTATCATGGTTTGGTATTCTCAGAAGTATTCGGTGAAAAGGGACCTTTTGGCAATATTCAGTTTGCTATCCGCGCCCGTGTTGAAGGTCTACGTGATTTTGGCCCGGCCCTTTCGCCATTCAATTCCTTTTTACTACTACAGGGACTTGAAACATTGTCCTTGCGTGTGCAACGCCATGTGGACAATACCTTAGAGGTTGCCAAATGGCTTGAGGCCCACCCTCAGGTAGAGAAGGTAAATTATCCAGGATTAAAAAGTTCACCAAGTTTTGCCAATGCACAAAAATATCTCAAAAACGGTTATGGTGCTGTCCTTTCCTTCCAGTTGAAAGGTGATGCTGCTCAAAAAGCAAATGCTTTTATCGACAGCTTGGAACTTATCAGTCATTTGGCCAACGTAGGTGACACCAAATCATTGATTATCCATCCATCAGCAACAACACACCAGCAATTAAGTGATGCGGATCAGGCCAATGCGGGTGTATTTCCGGGACTGTTGCGCCTTTCAGTAGGGATAGAACATATTGATGACATTAAAGCTGATCTGCAACAGGCATTCGAAAAGATCAAATAATCAAATGCATTCCTAAATTTAAACATCATGAGCAGGCATATTTATCAGCATCAGGAGCCTTTTGTATTTGAAAACGGCAGGGAGCTTATCGATTTACAGATCAGCTATGAAGTATTTGGAGAACTGAACGCAGATCGCAGCAATGTAGTTTGGGTTTGTCATGCCTTGACAGCGAATGCCAATGTGCTGGACTGGTGGCCGGGCCTTTTTGGGACAGATGACCTGTTTAATCCCAATGACTATTATATCGTGTGTGCGAATGTGATTGGTTCGCCCTATGGAAGCAGCAATCCCCTATCCATCAATCCGGCAACAGGTCAACCATATTACCTTTCTTTTCCCGAATTTACGGTAAAAGATCTTGTCAATGCCCATCAATTGCTCGCAGCACATCTGGATATCAACCAAATTGAAGTTTTAATCGGCGGATCACTGGGCGGTCAACAAGCGTTGGAATGGGCCGCTTCCAAAACGATTGCCATCAATCAACTCATCGTTGTCGGTACAAATGCAGTGCATTCCCCTTGGGGCATTGCCTTTAATGAAAGTCAACGTTTAGCCATCACAGCAGACCGGACTTTCTATGCCAATCATCCGGATGGCGGCGCGAAAGGGCTGAAAGTCGCGCGTTCGATCGCGCTGTTGTCCTATCGCAATTATATCACCTATGATCATACACAAAGGGATACCGATGACAATAAAGTAAATGATTACAAAGCTGCTTCTTATCAAAATTATCAAGGTGAAAAATTGGTTAAACGCTACAATGCGTACAGCTACTTTTACCTGACAAAAGCGATGGACAGCCACAATCTGGCCCGCGGAAGAGTATCTCTGGAAGCAGCGCTCGCTGGTATCGACTGCTCAACATTGGTATTAGGTGTCAATACAGATATATTGTTCCCCATTGATGAACAGAAATTTATTGCCCGACATATTCCCAATGCCAGCTACCGGGAGATCGAGTCGAGCTTCGGTCACGATGGCTTTTTGATCGAGACCAAAAGGCTGTCAGCTATTATCCATAACTTTTTAGAAAATAAGAAGGAGTATATCAACGAATTAGTATAAGAGAAGTAAACAATAATATAAGAGCATACAAGAAGAAATATGAGTAATAAATTAACGATAGGGATGTTTGGATTTGGTGTTGTCGGCCAAGGTCTCTACGACATTATCAAAACCAAAAATCTGAATCTGGAAATCAAGAAATTTGTCATTAAAAATGCGGATAAAAAACGTTCACTGCCCGCTGAACTATTTTCAACTGATGCGGAGGCGATTTTGGATGATCCGGAAATCAACACGGTTGTCGAATTGATCGATGATGCAGAAGCGGCCTATAGGCTTACTGTACGTGCACTGAAATCAGGCAAAAATGTAGTATCCGCAAATAAAAAAATGATTGCCGGTCACCTTGAAGAGCTAGTAGATATTCAACATGAATATGGAACGAGCCTGCTTTATGAGGGAGCCGTCTGTGGAAGTATACCTATTATCCGTAACCTGGAAGAATATTACGACAATGAGCTCCTGCATTCGGTCAGCGGTATCTTTAACGGATCTTCCAACTACATTCTTTCCAAGGTTTTCAACGAAAACCAGCTTTATGCGGATGCATTAAAAAAAGCACAGGAACTTGGCTTTGCAGAAACAGATCCTACGCTTGACGTCGGTGGATATGACCCTAAATTTAAAGTCTGTATTGTCGCGTCACACGCCTATGGGATCTATGTTAAACCAGATGATGTATTCAACATTGGTATCGACAAATTAGGCCAACAGGATATTCGTTTTGCTAAAGAAAAAAACTTTAAAATCAAATTGATCCCTACGGCCAAAGAGATCGATGGCAATAAAGTTGTGCTTTATGTACTGCCTCGTTTGGTAGGCAAAGAAAGCATATTGTATAACGTAGAAAATGAAAATAACGGTGTGCTGGTCAAAGCTGCATTTGCGGACGAACAATTCTTTTACGGTAAAGGCGCCGGGGGGCATCCGACAGGTTCTGCAGTACTGTCCGACATTGCAGCACTACGTTATGGCTACCGCTATGAATATAAAAAGCATTTAGAATCCAGTGCCTTAAATTATAGCCAGGATTATCTGATCAAGGTCTATTTAAGATACACGGACGATCAACTGATCGAAAAATTAAATTTCAGTGAGATCACCGAAAGGTATTACGCAGCAGATTTCAAATATGTAATTGGCCACATTAATCTTCAACAAATTGCTGCCCATAAGGCTGATTTGGACCGAGAGGGCAATTTCATTGCAGAGATCGCGTAGGCAATCAACAAACCAACCTACCTACGGGGTGTCCGATCATTTTGGACACCCCTATTTTTTATTTTATATACGTTCCAAAGGTTTTTTGAAATGTGCTATCCGGTGCAGAATTTTCATTTGCTCTTCAGAACTCTTCGTCTACCACTTAGTTTCCACGCGCATTACTTTTTAAGCTCAGCGTCATAACACCACCTTTAACCAGTTGTTCAACGGGAAGTTGCCATCCGGTCCAGGCTTTATTATTCAGTCGGATCTGATCAACATAATAACTATCCGGGGCCTCTTTTTCAACCTGAATCGTGAATTTATTTTTTCGTAATGCCTTGGGAAGCTGTATGGTAATTTTATCAAATAAAGGCGCGCCGATCTGAAATGCCGGATTTTCTGTCGTTAGACTTCTTACGTCGAATAACCCGATCCCCGATAAAACATACCAAGCCCCCAATTGTCCCTGATCTTCATCCTGCCCATAGCCATAACCGTGTATAGGATCGGTACCATAAAATTCATTTGAAATCGCCCGCACCCATTTTTGGCTCAGGTCAGGTCTCCCTGAGAAATAAAACAACCAGGAGATATGCAAGTTGGGCTGATTTCCATGGTTATATAAGCTTTCAATTCCAGCAAAGGCATCGATATGGGTTCCACCACCAAAAACATTCTTTTGTGATACTGTAAATATACTGTCCAAGCGTTGATTGAATAGATCCTTTCCGACGAGCTTAACCAATTCCTGCGGAACATGTGGCACATAAAACGTATACTGCCAGGCGTTTCCCTCCTGAAAACCACGCCAAGGTTGATAAGGATTAAAATTTGGAATAAATTTCCCCAAACTGTCTTTTGGCCGCATGAACTTAGTCGATGGATCGTATAATCCTTTCCAGGCAGTTGAAAGTTCATGAAGTTTTTTGTAGTCTGCATCACGGCCCAGTGATTTTGCATATTGCGCTGCAGCTGCGGCCGAAAATGCATATTCCAAGGTATGGGAAGCACCAAAAGGTGATCCAGTGGTCAATAATTCGGGACTACTGGTATTGTCCTGAATATAGGGTGAATAACCTTTATCGACAAATACCCCAACATCAAGCTTCCCTGCTCCCGGAATGCGCCCCTGTGATTCTAGTTCATTTTTCCGCACAGCTTCATAGGCAAAATTCGTGTCGTAATTCCGGATCCCGACATTATAGGCAGCAGCAATCGCCAATCCCGTAAAATTGGTACCCACACCGGAGACATATTTACTATTGGCAATACCGTCCCCAAGCCAGCCCGCATCGCGATATACCAGGAGTTGGCTCTGTACCCAATCGTTGTAATAATCAGGATAGGCTATGGACCAGAGTTGTGTCAGGTTCCAAAATGCCCCCCAGATCGCATCGGTATTATAGTGCTGATGTATAGGTTTTCCTTGCGCATTTAACGCAATCTGGCCTACTGAGCCATCATTTTTTGGATAAGCCCCATTGATATCACTGGCAAGGCCCCGTCCAAGTAAGGCATGATATAATCCGGTATAAAATTTAACGCGGTCCTCTTTTTTACCACCTTCCACCAATATCCTTCCCATTTCATTATTCCAGGTCTTCAGTGCTTCGGATTTCGTTTTATCAAATGTCAGCCCCTTTGCCTCATGCTGCAAGTTTAACCGTGCGTTATCTACAGAGGTATAGGACAAACCGGTTTTGATGGTGATGGATTCATCCGACCCTGTATCGAATCGCAAAAACAGTCCGGCTCCTTTCCCCCTTATGTTCTTCTTTTCCTCAAAAATCGCGTCGTCCTTAAATGTCCCGTAAGATTTTGGTCGCTTGCTGACTTCTGCAAAGAAATACATCTTTACAGTAGCGCCTTGTTGATATTTTTGGACATATACCGGGTTTGTCACCACGTATCCCCATACACATTGATTTTCGTAATTTACTTCAGCATCGACCACTGGCCCGCTCTCGCCCATCACATGTCCAATATCAAATATTAGGTTGGCCGCATCTGTTTTCGGAAAGGTATAACGATGGAAGCCGACCCTTTTTGTCGCCGTTAGTTCGGCAAGGATTCCGTAATCTTTCAGTTTCACCCGATAATAACCTGATGTGGCAAATTCATCTTTTTTATCAAATGATGAGCGGTAGCCACTTTGCGGCTGTTCCAGTTTACCCGGAGTCGTTTTGAGTTCACCTACTGATGGAGCGAAGACAATTCCCCCGATCTGAAACTCATGAAAATTAGCAAAGCCTTCGATTGAGCTGTGTCTATCGTCATAGCCAACAGCTTCCCAACCGGACTTATTGCCATAACTTCCATTTGTGCTTGGTGCTAATTTGGCCATACCAAAGGGTACTGCCGCCGGCGTATAAAAAAAATACCGGCTATGCACAGATCCAATATTAGGTCTTACCAAGGTAGTTAAATCAGTTTTCTGCTGCCCTGGCGCAGGTAGCACACTGGATAACATGCAGAAAAAATAAAATATAAGATGCTTAGCCATCGTTGTCAATTAGGTTCAAAAACAAACATACAAAAAATAAAACTATGTATAAACATGAAAGCAAAAAGATCATTAAAAAAAATAGGCAGAGGCAGGTCAAAATAGCACAATATTGTAATAATTTAAATACGAATTTAATTATACCTCATTAAAGGCCTTATGGAGCAGTTATTTTTTTACCTTTGTTTGTACATACATAATAAATAATAACCAAGAAGTTTTAAGTCAGAAAAATCAATCCAAATTGAATGCGCTGGAAATAATCTAACGAACCATTGCGATTGGACTACTGAAATGCATAAACACTTCAATTAATAAAAAGTTCCATGAGAAGAAACCTAACGTTTTTCGGTCTTACGCTTATCTTTTTTAGCAGCGGTCTGTCTGCGCAGCAAAGAATCCCATCGAAAGGAGACCAACTTAAGCTTGCGCAGACCATTTTAGCCGATCCGAAGTTAAAATATGTGGATAGCCTAGCCAGACAGGTCATCAAAGAAGGATTTAATGCCGGAAGTGGCTATTCGCAGATATGGGCACGGGACCTCAATACGTTTATTGAAACGGCATTGGAAGAAAGACCTGCAGCAGATGTTCGCGGGGCTATCCTATTGTTTTTCCAGATGCAACAACCTAATGGTGAAATGGTAGACGGCTATGTGCTCAAGAAAGATTTCACCTGGCATGATGATACACCTTATTATTCGAAAAATGCACCCGATCATGTCGGCTTTAAAAATACTGTCGAAACCGACCAAGAGACTTCGCTGATTCAGCTACTGAGCAAGTATATACAGAAAACCAAAGATTATGGCATTCTTGACGAATCCATTGGTGGACTTTCGGTCAAAGAACGCATACAGCTGATGTTGAATTACCTCAGGCGAGAACGGTTCAATGCGACATACGGTCTCCTCTGGGGCGCCATGACAGCCGACTGGGGTGCACTCTCCTCTGCCAAAAGGCTTTGATGAAAATCAAATCCATTACCATGGAGGTACGGCAATTGCGATCGAAGCCGGACTGCTTAAACGAAACGAAATAAAAACGGTAAATAGACAGATGTTGGAAAATGTCCGTTTGTCGGGTATGCCGAGCATAGGTCTTACACTCTATCCAACCTACCCAGCCGGCTTTTTCAAAGGTTGGATGGCAGAGCCTTATCACTATCAAAATGGCGGGGACTGGACCTGGTTTGGCGGTAGAATGATCCAGCAACTAGTACGCAACCGCTTTTATCAGGAAGCCTACGACGAGTTAGGGCCAATGATTGATCGTGTGGTGAAGAACAAAGGTTTTTACGAATGGTACGGCAAAAACGATGTGCCGAGCGGATCGGGCAAATTCAAAGGCTCGGCAGGTGTATTGAGCAAAGCAATCGCACTACTCCGTCAATGGGCCGCAGAAACGGCCGAGTAGCCACATTCAATCTACGGATGAATTGATCCAGTAGCTTATGATAACTGGATCAATTCTTCTATTAATAATCTCTTCGACTCTCCACGGTATAGGTAAAGCTCTCGGCGCGATAGAATCCCAGATTATATTCAATTGGCTTTCCGGACTGATCGAAAACAAAACGTTTACGCGATAAGATCGGGTCACCAATATTGATTTCGAGTTTGTCTGCGATAAATTTATTGGCTGCAACGGCGTCTATTTCTTCTTGCGAAAGATCAGCAACAACATGGTAATCGGTCTCCAATATTTCATAGAGCGGACGTTTAAAATCTTCGTCACCTGTCAGTCCAATACGAGGATGAAAATAAGATGTAAAATAGACGAACGGATCATCTTTTTTACCACGTAACCGTTCCAGCTTTAATAGCTTTTGATCTTCATCGACCGCAAAAAATTTTGTAATGGCCTTATCGGGCACTACCCAGCTCACATGAAGCTCAAAATTCTTAACCTCGATACCACGGTTTTTCATTTCTTGTGAAAAACTTAGCCAATTTTTGGATTTCGAACTGAATTTGGTGCTTGCAACCTTTGTACCGATACCTTTCTTCCGGATCAATAGCTCCTCATAAACCAGCTTATTAATCGCCAGACGCAGAGTAGAACGGGAAATAGCCAGACGTTTGGCTAGCTCTATTTCATTGGGCAACATTTTCCCCTCAATATATTCCGGTTGTTTTATTAACTCCCGCAGTAGATTTTCTGCTTGTATATGCAGTGGGACTGGACTTTTGTGATCTATTTTTAAATTCATTACATGATATTGCTTAGGCTAAAGTAAGATTTTTTGGATAATTAAAAAAATAGATATATGTTTGTATGTATATACATATAAAACTAATAAAACCAGCTATGTCTAAAAATTTTATCCTTATTTTATGCATTGTTTCACTGGGAGGTCTGCTTTTTGGCTTCGACATGGCTGTTATCGCCGGTGCTTTACCGCTTGTGAAGGCATTTTTTGGATTATCTCCCGTGCAGGAAGGTATTTTTGTTAGTTCAGCACTGGTCGGATGCATTATTGGTGTATTCTTTACGGGCTCTTTTACGGACAAATATGGTCGTAAACAAGCCTTTATCGTTGCATCGTTGCTTTTCTTATTATCAGCAATTGGCTGCGGATTCAGTCCTAATTATACTGTATTGATCGCGAGTCGAGGTATTGGCGGACTAGGTGTTGGTATAGCTTCTATTGTAGTTCCTCTTTATCTTGCTGAAATATCCCCCAGTAAATTCAGGGGCAGATCGGTTACCTGTTATCAATTGGCGATTACATTTGGTATTCTGATTGCCTATATTAGTAACTATTTCATTCTTCAATTCCATTCATTGCCTCAGGCGGAGCTTTGGCGTGGCATGTTTCTAGTTGGGGCAGTCCCCGCCGTCCTACTTAGTTTCGGGGTTTATTTTATTCCTGAGAGTCCCCGCTGGCTGGCCAAAATTGGGCGGGACGGAGAGGTCGCAGCTATTCGTACCAAACTTGGTTTAACGGATCTGTATGATTCACCAAGCCCGGCCAAGGGAAATATGAAGGAGCTGTTTTCGCCCATCTACCGCAGCGCATTTTTCTTAGGTCTATTTTTACCCTTATTTTCTCAACTGAGCGGAATCAACGCCATCGTCTATTACGGCCCAAGCATATTGTTGGAATCGGGTATTTCCTTAGCAAATTCTTATCATGCACAATTATTTTTTGGTGCGGCGAACGTACTATTTACCTGCTTTGCCATCTGGAAAGTAGATCATTGGGGAAGAAGACCCTTATATATTTTAGGGACATCGGGGGCCACCATTAGTCTGATTGTAACGGGATATCTTTTCATTCAGGAACAACCAAACAATGTTGCATTGATTGGATCCATCCTGCTCTTCCTTTTTTTCTTTGCTTTTTCTATCGGCCCGTTAAAATTTGTGGTCGCGGCGGAAATATTCCCAAATGCCATACGGGCAAGGGCAATGGGAATAAGTATTATGGTGATGTGGATTTCCGATGCGATTGTCGGTCAGCTGACTCCTATTTTGCTCGCATCTTGGGGAGCGAGTTATACCTTTTGGTTATTTGCTTTTTTCTGTGCGATAGCTTTTATCGTTGTGCTGGGATATTTACCGGAGACCAAAGGCAAACCTTTGGAAGAAATCGAAAAATATTGGATTGAAAAATCAAAGAAAAAGCAGAATAACAACGTATAACTTCGTTCAATACCCGCTATTATTTTAGTCATTTTTTTACATACGCAATAAATAACATCCTATGTATTCCAATACTCAAACAACATCTTTTCAATACGACATCTTACCTACATTTCCAGTTCAGGGCAAATTGTCAAACTCTTATCATGAGTTGGTCGATCACCTGATCCAAAATCATATACACTGCATAGATGGATTTGTTGGCGTAAATTGGGAAACACCGATGCAGCATATCCAGCAGGAATTTGTTAAGCGAGGATTAACGGCGCGATTTGTTTCCATAGAAACAGCATTGCTCCCTGAAGCAGCGATCGAGGAGAAAGTGGCTCCTTATCTTGGCGGTAATGATCCTTTATTCGGAAAAAAAACACCACTCGAACTGATCGCATACTTTGATACGGTCAAATTGGCTACACTGCGGGGAATGCTAAACCAGGCTACCGACAATGAATACCTTATTTTTTATGGCCCCGGAGCAGCATTCCTTGACGTATCAGGTCAAGTGATGTACATCGACCTGCCCAAAAATATCCTTATTCAGCGGATGCGTGCGGGACTGGCCGGGAATCTGGCCTGTGCGAAACAAACAGATCAAAAAGAGCTTTATAAACGGTATTACTTTGTCGATTGGGAACTCCTAAACCGACATAAGCGGATGATATTATCACGCGTGGAGATTCTTGCCGATCAACAATCCGCTGAAAATCTACCTTGGATCTTAGGAAATGATTTAAAGGCAACTTTGCATGTAATGTCTAAAAATTACTTTCGGGTAAGGCCAACATTCGAACCCGGAGTCTGGGGCGGGCAATGGATGAAAGAACATTTAACGGGTATTGATCAACAGGTCAAAAATTATGCGTGGTCTTTTGAAATGATTGTCCCCGAAAACGGCATTTTACTTGAGAACAATGGGCAAGTGCTCGAAATTTCATTTGATCAACTGATGTTTCAGGAAAGTTCAAATGTCCTGGGCGCTGCGCAGCCACGGTTTGATGTTGAGTTTCCAATCCGGTTTAACTTTCTGGACACTTTTGATGGCGGCAATCTTTCCATTCAGTGCCACCCTAGTCCAAGTTATGCCAAAGCCGAATTTGGTGAAAATTTCACACAGGACGAATCCTATTATATTGTTGACAGAAAGGGTGATGCACAGGTCTACCTGGGATTTCAGGATGATATCGATGCGGAAAACTTCCGTGCTGTTCTTGAACAGAGCTTCCATACGGGCGAACCGATCGCCATCGACAGGTACGTTCAAAAATTTGAATCGCAAAAGCATCAGTTATATTTAATTCCCCACGGTACGGTGCATTCTTCAGGGACAAATAACCTTGTACTGGAGATCAGCGCCACCCCCTACAACTACACGTTTAAGATGTACGACTGGGTACGCCCCGATTTAGACGGTAAGCCACGTCCATTAAATATCGACAGGGCTTTCGCCAATCTTAATTTTAACCGAAAGGGTGATGTTGTCAAAGACACGCTCCTGTCCCAACCAAAGGTTTATACACTCGATGACCAAACATCAAAAGTGCATTTGCCGACACATGAAGATCATTTTTATGATGTTTACAGGTACGAATTTATGGACGAGGTGAAGATTGAGACAAAGGGCCAATGCCATATTATGATGCTCGTTGAAGGGGAAGCGGTAGAACTGACAACTGCCAATGGCATGAAAAAAATCTTCCATTATGCCGAGACATTCGCCGTTCCTGCGGCTGCGAAATCCTATTCGCTCCGAAACTTGGGAACTGCTCGGGCGAAAGTAATACAGTCTTTTGTCAAAGACCATAAATGTTAATAATAAGTACACAACGATAGAAAAAACAGCATCATGAGAAATTTATGTTTCGCGTTATCAACTTCATTCCTGCTATTATCCTGCAATGGTGGTAGCAATAAATCCACAGGAAGCGACACACAGCAAAATGTGGCACAGGATAGTAGCTTCCAACTCGTCAAAGATATGGCAAGCAAGGTTATCAAAGCAGGATTCAATGCAGGTGACGGCTATAGTGAAGTATGGATCAGGGATTACAATACCTTTATTACCTTAGCAAGCCAAGTGCACCCCCACGAGCAGATCAAAGATCAATTGGCACTATTTTTTAAATTACAGGAAGCTGATGGAAATATCGCAGACGGTTTTGTCAAAAAATCCAGTTTAAAGAATGGTGTTTCCGACTATTATACGATCACAAATCCACTGGCTCCGGAATATGCCGCACATAAAAACACGGTTGAAACCGATCAGGAAACATCTTTGATCCAGGCAGTCCACAAATATATCGTAGCAACCAAGGACAGCTCTTTTCTCGTACAAAAAATAGGCGAAACAACAGTGAAAGACCGGATGGAACAGGCTTTGCAATTTTTAATGGACAAACGTTATAATGCCACTTATGGTCTATTGTGGGGAGCCACAACCGTCGATTGGGGTGATGTGCAGCCAGAACACGATTGGGGGGTCCATTTGGATAAAAACTCTCATATTGCTCTGGATATTTATGATAACGCCATGTTTTTAATTGCTTTGGACAATTACATGGATCTTTTCCCTGATAAAAAAGAAAAATGGGGTAAGGTCAGGGCCACGATTACCAGCAATACCATGAAACATCTTTGGGACGATAAAAATCAAAAATTCATCCCCCACATCTACATCAACGGGTCGCCATTTCCGAAAGATTTTGATGAAAACCAGATCTACTATCACGGCGGAACAGCCATTGCTATTGAGGCAAACCTGCTTAACAAAGAGCAGATCAAAACTTCCCTGGACAAGATGATCAAAAATGTAAAAGATGCCGGAGCAGCCACCATTGGATTAACCGTATATCCGACTTATCCGGCAGGTTTTTTCAAAAATAAAGGCATGTATCCGTATGGTTACCAAAATGGCGGAGATTGGACTTGGTTTGGAGGGAGAATGATCCAGCAACTGGCTAAAAATGGGTTCCAGCAGGAAGCTTATGAGCAGATCAAGCCCATGTTGGCGCGTGTCATTAAAAATAAAGGTTTCTACGAATGGTACACGAAAGACAATAAACCTGAGGGTTCGGGAACCTTTAGGGGCGAAGCCGGCGTACTTTATGACGCGATCACCTTATTGGAAAATACCGGAAAATAATCCTTAATATTTATACCCAACACCTAAAAATAGGGTGTCCGAAAAGATCGGACACCCTATCGCCATTCAATCGCATCGCTGCACTATAGGTCAGTCAGGTTCCAACACCCTTATTATCCTCTTAAAACTTTACCGTGTCCGTAGCGATAAATGGTAACCGATAATTACCTGTATCGATGTGCACCTTACCATGTAATGCTTTTAAGGCCACACTGTCCCTGTCACCCGTTTGGTAGATATATACATTTTTCAAACTAGGAATATCCTTCAACTTCGACAGTCCCTTTGCGGTTACTTTTGTTCCCACCAGGTTCAGGTAGATCAATTTTTGCAGTCCTTTCAATTGTGATAGGCCATTGTCGGAAACTTTTGTATTCTCGAGATGCAGACGTGAGATGACAGGCATGGATTTTATCGTAGAAAATGCCTGGTCAGTGATGGCGGTATGCCCGAGTTTCAGTTGAACGATATTCTCTTTAATGGCCAGAAGTTCCTGCATATCCTTGTCATTAAACTGTGGATAGTTGATGGCATTGACCAGCACCAGATTATTTTCTTTAGCCACAGGAATGATTTTAATACCTTTTGCCTGCCAGGCATCAACTTTATCCTTTGGTAAATCGGGTGCCTTGGGAAAATCAGCATACAATATCTGCGAAGCCTGCTGTTCTCCTGTTTCAAGTTTTTTCAATATCGCTGCAATTTCCTTCGTCTGTGTAAGTTGATTCACTTTTTTATCGAAGCCTGCCCCTTGATCAATCCACCAGGCAATCAATTTGATCTGATCGACGCTGATAGGTGTACGCCCCTTTGGTGGCATTCTTTTTTTGTGTCCTTCCGGTAATATCAGTCGCGCATACAATTCACTTTCTTTCGAATTGCCCTCCTTCAGCACCTTTCCATTTTCACCCCCTTTTAACAGACTTTCCTTTGTCTGTAAGGCCAATCCTCCCTCCTGTTTTCGATCACCATGGCAGCTCTGACAACGTTGTTTGAGTATAGGTTGTATAATACCGTCATATACGGCAGCCTCTTGTACATTCGCAACAATTAGAAGCTCATCACTGCTTTCCTCCACACCAAAAGTCTTTTTCATCGCCTGTGGCATGGCTTCAAGAAAATAACCTTTGCCATGTGTTAAGGTACCGCCGTAGTGTCCTGTGACTCCCAGTAATATGACCAGGACCAAAAATATCCAAAAACGGAAACGTACGATTTTTCTTGCCCAGTGTAGTGTCCCGCTTTTTTCGCGGTACAGGAAACAAAGCAGTAGACTACATAGGGCGACAGCAATTCCCAGCCACTGATGGTAATTCAGTACGTCGATTTCATAACCGCCATTGCGTGAAAGCAGAAATCCCGAAAGAGCGGCAAACATGGCTGCCATACTACCCAATAACAAGCACAATCTAATCGCCAACAGGTATGGATTTTCTTTTGTGAATAGCTCCAGAAATACCATCACAAATGCAATCAATAAAATTCCGATGGGTAAATGCACTAAGATGGAATGAAACCGTCCCAAAAAGGCCATCAATTCTTCAAGAAAAACCATCATTCTTTATACCTGTCTTTGAGTAAATTCAACATATATACATTTACGGACCATTGGTCTGCCACTGGCTGCTGTGTAAAAGGCAGTGTAGGTAAATAACCTGCTGGGCCAAATTCAGTGGTAATGGTCAATACCTTTGCTCCGCTTTGTTTATGTTGGGCAACAATCTGATCCCACCAGGCCAGATGTTGACTGACCGTATTTTTCCATTCCGGTGCCGCAGGATCATTGACCTGAGGTCCTTCAGGATGTCCGATCCGGGCATGGATATGTTCTGTCCGGGCGAGTGCCAAAGAGACTGCTTCAGCTTGGTCAGCGAGCAAAGACTCATGTACATTGCACCAGTGTGAAATATCTAAAGCAAGCCTTAAAGCAGGGATTTTTTTTAAATAATCTTTGGTCAGGTGTGCCGCAAAGCTAAATCTCCCACGATGTGTCTCATGGTAAACCGGAATACGCCATTTTTCCATAATCACTTGACCAATATCGATCAATTGCTTATTCTGTTCAAACGCGTAATATTCTTTACCTGTATGGCAATTGATATAATCCGGCTTTATGCTTACAGCTTCTTCCAGATTACGTTTGAAACTTTCACGGTACTGGTCAAACGAAGCTCCGGAACCACCGGAAAGAAGCCCTAAACGCAGATCATATTTTTGCAAGGCATCAATCATTTCTTTTCGTTCTTTCTGATCCCCGGGGAGCCAGGCTTCTACCCCGTCATAGCCCGCATTTTTCACACGTTCACAAAAGCGGTCCCAGGAATCAGTATTTCCCCAATTGGTACAATAGTACTTAATATGTAATTTCTCTTGTTGCTGTGCCAGAAGTGTATAAAAATTGGCCATCAGAAGGATTAATACTAGTAATCGTTTCATTCGTTAAATAATAGCTTGTATAAGTTCACCTTCCACATCCGTCAAACGAAATGGTCGGCCCTGAAAGTCATAGGTAAATTTTTCGTGGTCAAATCCCAGGAGATGGAGCATAGTGGCATGCACATCATGTACGGAGGCCCTGCCTTCAACACCTGCAAAACCAATATCGTCCGTTTGCCCGTAGCTGATGCCGTTACGTATGCCTCCACCTGCCATCCAGATGGTATAGGCATCAGTATGATGATCTCTCCCAAGGAATGGCATATCACTATTGTCACGATTCTCCTGCATTGGCGTCCGTCCAAACTCCCCACCCCAGACGACCAATGTGTCCTCTAATAAGCCCCGTTGTTTTAGATCCAGGATCAGTGCTGTCATGGGGCGATCAATTTCACGGCATTTATTTCGAAATCCAAGATCTATGGAGTCTGCCGCATTTGTGCCATGACTATCCCAGCCCCAGTCAAACAATTGCACAAAACGCACCCCCTGTTCAACAAGCTTGCGGGCCAACAGGCAGTTATTGGCGAAAGATTCCTTTCCGGGTTCGGTACCGTATAATTCATGGATATAGGCAGGTTCATTGTTGATATTCATCACTTCGGGTACGGCGACCTGCATTTTATAAGCCATTTCATACTGTGCAATCCGTGAAAGTGTCTCCGGGTCCTTAAATGTGTCATACTCCGTTTTGTTAACATTATTGATTGCGTCGATAAGATTGCGCTTCATGTCCCGGTCCATTCCTTCAGGATCAGCAATATACAATACAGGGTCTCCCTTTGACCGGCATTGCACCCCCTGGTAGACCGATGGTAGAAAACCGCTTCCCCAGACACTCTTTCCGGCGTCCGGAGTTTTACCCCCAGAAGTCAATACCACAAAACCCGGTAAATTGCTGTTTTCTGAGCCTAGGCCATATGTCACCCATGAACCGATGCTTGGCCGTCCCAATCGGGCACTTCCGGTATGCATAAACAGCTGTGCCGGTCCGTGGTTAAATTGATCCGTATGGACGGCTTTCAAAAAACTGACGTCATCGACCACCTGACTAAAATGAGGTAAATGATCGGATACCCAAGCTCCACTTTCACCATATTGTTTGAAAGTCGCCTGTGGTCCCAGCATTTTAGGTACCCCACGGATAAAGGCAAATTTCTTTCCGGCCAAAAGTGATTGCGGGCAGGGTTGATTATGTAATTTCTGTAGTGCAGGTTTGTAATCAAACAATTCAAGCTGCGAAGGGGCTCCTGCCATATGTAAATAGATCACACTTTTGGCTTTACCGGGAAAATGGGGCGATTTGGGAATCAACGGATTTAAAGCATTCAGATCCAAATTGCCTTTCGATCCGGATGTGTCCCATCCGCCGCAACTTGCCAAAAGACTTCCCAATGCAATGCCGCCAATACCAGCAACACAATCTTTTAGAAAATGTCTTCTTGTCACAGCCTTCAATTCAGATTGCTGCGCTTCTTCTATTAATTTATTCAGATCTTTCATTAATGTAACTCTTTTTGAATGACACCGATTCTACCATATCTCTTGTTTATCCCGATTCCCGGTTGATTCAGCTTCCGGGGATTATTACCGTCACGTATTTTGAATCTCACCCCTATGATTTCGTTAAAAATTCATCCAGGTTCAATAATGCATTTGCAACCAACATATAAGCAGCTTTGGATGATATTGTTTTTGTATTTTCCTTAGCCAAATCGCTGCCCAGATATTTCGCTGCAGATGCTGGTGCTTTGTTAAATTCCAAGAGTGCTTTTTTGTAGAGCGCTTCAAGGTCGGCGATCTTCCTGGGATCAGCTTCTTTGAGCATTGCTCTTCGATAACCGGCACTGATGCTCTTTTTTGTATTTCCTTTTCCTTCCTGTAGCATGATATTTCCTAAATGCTTTGCCGCTTCCAGATACACGGGGTCATTGAGGGTGGCCAAAGCCTGCAACGGCGTATTTGTCCGTATGCGATCAACAAGACATACTTCCCTACTGGATGCATCGAAGGAAACAAAGGACGGATAAGGGCTCGTACGTTTTAAAAAGGTATAAATACCACGTCGATACTGATCTTCCCCTTCGCTCTTGACCCAAGACTCACCACTGTATACAGTCATCCACACCCCTTCCGGTTGATAGGGCATGACACTCGGTCCATACATTTTATTGCTTAACAAGCCACTGACAGCTAGCGCCTGATCTCGGATCTGCTCCGCGGAAAGCCTAAATCGCGGCCCTCTCGCCAAATAATAGTTCTGCGGATCTTTTTCCGCTTTATCACCATTTAGCGTTGAAGCCTGCTTATAGGTACCTGAAAGGACAATCTCACGAACCAATTTTTTCATGCTCCATTTTTTCCCGTTCATAAGATCCAGAGCCATATAATCCAATAATTCACGGTGAATTGGCGGTATACTCTGTGTCCCCATATCACCTAATGGCTCCACCAGCCCCCGGCCAAACAACTGTGCCCATACACGGTTAACCAAGGTCCGCGCGGTTAATGGGTTCTCTTTACTGACGATCCATTGTGCAAATCCCATGCGGTTTCGGGGAGCGCCTTTTGGAAATTCATTGAGCGATTCAGGCACCATGGGCTGTACTTCTGCTCCCAGAGACAGGCGGTTACCCCGAATGAATACATTCGTTTTCCGATGCATATCTTTCGGATTTTCAATCATTATGGGCACACTTTCCGGTTGCAGATTAACTAGCTGGAGAAAAGTTCGCTGAAGGTTTAGATTTTCCACGGGTTTTCCAATCGGAAAGTCCTCCCGAAAAGCAAACCATTCAATCATACAAATCGGTTGACCAGCTGCAACCGCTGGATTCTTAAATACCAAAAAAAGGTCGTGTACACCGCTTGTCGGTGCTATCGCTGCCTGGATAACCTGTCTACCGGAGGTTTTTGGTAAATCTATATTGGCTAGCAGAGGCCCATTAGGTTTATTGAGATGCACTTCCATTTTTCCGCCAACTGCATCTGTCCAAAAATTCATGAAGAGCTGCCTTTTGCCATCCAGGGCAATTGCTTTTAGACGGGCTGAGCCACTGCTGCGTACACCAAGCCATTTTGTATCATACAAAGCACCGTTTACAATCTGATCGCTATAATGAGCATGAATCTTAGGCTCGAGCGTATGCAGGAAAAGATCCGCAGATTTTACCGCATTTCCATCGCCATTGACTGCCAACCAATGCTTGATGCTATCGACACGTTTTTCATCCTGTGCCGTATAAAAACGTAGTTTTGGATGATCACCTTGTGTATCTTCATCTCGCGTGTTGTTGAAAAATGCCAGAGATTTATAATATTCCTCAAATTTAAAAGGATCATAGGTGTGACTATGGCATTGCACACATTCAAATGTTGTACTCAACCATACCTGATAGCTGGTATTTAAACGATCCAGTACAGCCGCCATCCTAAACTCCTCACTATCCGTTCCACCTTCATCGTTATTCATGGTGTTCCGATGGAAAGCCGTCGCGATAAACTGATCTTTGGTCGGTTGAGGCAAGAGATCTCCTGCCAGCTGCTCAACGGTAAATTCGTCGTATGGCATATCTTTGTTCAGGGCTTTGATTACCCAATCCCGATAGGACCAGATACTACGTGACCCATCTTTTTCGTATCCTTTGGTATCGGCATAGCGTGCCATATCCAGCCACCAGCTAGCCCATTTCTCACCGTATTTAGAGGAAGCCAATAAGCTATCAACTCTACGTGAATAGGCATCATCGCTGTCATCCTCGATAAATGCGCTGATTTCATCTAAGGTCGGTGGTATGCCGATGAGGTCCAAATAAAGTCTTCTCAACAAAGTACTCTTATCGGCTTCATCCGAAAAAGACAGATCCTTGCTCTTCAATTTGGCCTGCACAAAATAGTCGATGTTGTTATTCACCCCTTTCGGTTTTATGCCAAAAAGTCCTGCCAGGGAAAATGGTTTCGGCACTTCGACATCATCGGGTAAAGTATAAGCCCAATGTTTACCCCACTTTGCACCTTGGTCGATCCACTTCTTTAAAATATCAATTTCGTCATCATTCAGTTTTGGCGCATTATAAGGCATGCGCAATTCAGGATCATCAGAAACCAATCTCTTCATAAACTCGCTATGCTCCGCATCCCCCCGAATAATCGCCGGTTTGCCAGACTCGGCTTTGGCAAAAGCTTCATTTTCAAAAAGAAAACTTAGCCCTCCATTTTTCTTCACTCCACCATGACAAGCAATGCAATGTTTATTTAATATCGGTTTGACATCCGCACTAAAGTCTACTGTTTCTTCTTTGCCAAATGTAAATATTGTAAAGCAGGCGATAATTAAGGCCAATAATGCTAATACCATTAATTTTCTATTCATAGCAATAAGGTCTATTCAATATTATTCTGTTATTAGGTTTATTTTATAATTGTTGTGCAGCTATTCCAATGCTTGAGCTAATGGAATACATATCAACGAGCCGAAACAGCATTGATAGCTAACGTTAGTAAAATTAAAGAAGAACGACGGGATAAACTAAAACTAGATTAACAGAAACATAAACTATATTACCTCCTCGCAATACAATCTCTATTTTCGTCGCTTTTAGCGCCATTTGAGCTTCATTATCCATGGATAACATTTTAGTTACGGAAACTTAAGAAGCGATCACTTTTTTACTTTTAATCTGGGATCGGGATTACGATCATTGTTGATAAGCGCTATTTGATCCGCGTTTGTGGCCAATGGACAGGCCACTTATCTACTGGCCAATATAAGACCAAAAATTAAATAAATAATACTTTGAAAAATATCACAGGAGTAATACCTTTGCGTTGTTTATAATTAATCTAATTAAGACTACAAACCAACATGAATAAAATTATCATCTACCTCCTGTTGTTTATTCCGGGCACCCTACTTGCCCAAGGACAGCACAAAGCCGAAATTTACGGTAAAATTTTCTCCTCCGATGGCAAACCTATCTCAGGTATTACAGTAAAATTGTACCCGCAAGACATCACCGTATCAACGAGAACCAACGGCTCATATCAATTTAAATCTTTAAAGCCGGGCGAAGCCAGACTGGAGATATCAGCCTTGGGCTTACAGTCTTTGACCCGTACAATCCAAATTGTAGAGGACAAAAACCGGATTCCAGATATTTACCTCAACGAAAACCAATCTACCCTACAAGAGATTGTTATTAATGGAAATGGATCCAATAAATACACTCGGAAACAAAGTATTTACGTTTCGAAGATGCCACTTAACAACCTTGAAAACTCCCAATCCTACGCTGTCGTTACCAAAGAATTATTAAAGAGCCAGCTTAACACCAATTACGACGATGCTATGGCGAATGTTTCAGGTATTGACAAATTATGGGCTTCAACAGGAAGACCTGGTGATGGAGTCACCTATTACACATTGAGAGGATTTAGCACACAGACTGCCATGGTTAATGGTGTGGTTGGAATCGCTAGCACCAGTCCAGATCCGGCCAATCTTGAATCCATAGAGGTGATCAAAGGGCCCTCAGGTTCACTTTACGGTGGAGCCGCAGTTGGATTTGGTGGACTAATTAACAATATCACCAAGAAGCCATTGGATACTGTCGGTGGTCGTGTCAATTATATTTTTGGCAGTTATGCACAGCATCGTCTTACTGCGGACGTATTTGGTCCGCTAACTGCGGATAAAAAGCTTCTGGGCCGTGTGAATACAGCACTTACCAATGTCGGCAACTATCAGGACGCGGGTTTCAACAGATCATTTTTTATCGCCCCCTCATTACTCTACCGACCAAGTGAAAAACTTGACATCCAATTGGATTTCGAGCATTTTCAAAACAAGGCGACCAATCCATTAATGGTATTTCTCAATCGTTCACGCCAGTTATTTGCGAGGACGCCCGATGAACTACAGTTTGATTTCGGTAAATCGTATACGAATGACGACGTGACCTTTAAAAATCCCACCACGAATGTAAGGGGCAACGTCACCTACCGTTTCAACGAACAATGGACCTCCTATACAACAGCAAATTACAATAGACGTAAATCAGACGGTTATTTTCAATATGTTATGTATCTCCAGGCGAATAACGATACATTGATCAATCGCTATGTCGCTGACCAGAACTACACCGCCAGCAATTTCAATGCACAGCAAAATTTTGTCGGGGACTTTCATCTCGGGGAACTCCGAAACAGATTGCTCGTTGGCATCGACTATCTTTTCCAACAAGCCGAAAGTCATAATTCACCTTATATCTTATTTGATCAGCTCAATACTTCTTTTGATGATCCAAGATATGCTAAATTCAATGTAGCAAATATTGATGCAGCAATAGCCGCTTCAACAGGAGCCAAAACAAATACGAGAAGCCGTAATCAGGTCTTGGGCGCCTATGTCTCCGATGTTTTGGATCTCACTCCGCAGTTACATCTGAATGTTGCTCTACGTATGGATTACTTTGACAATCAGGGAACTTATAATTTTGACAAAGACACCACAACGGGGACGTTCAATCAAACCGCATTTTCTCCACGTGCAGGTTTAGTCTATGAATTTATCAGAGATAAAGTCTCATTTTTTGCAAATTATCAAAACGGATTCAAGAATGTTGCTCCTGTCGTACAACCACATCCAAGTATATCAGGAGACTTTAAACCACAGCAGGCCTCGCAATGGGAAGCCGGGGTTAAATTTAATCTGCTCGATAATAAACTTGGTCTAACGGCAAGCTACTACGATATTACCGTTGATAATATGTTGCGCTCTGAAGCAAGAGTTATTGATGGGGAGTCCTACAATATTACCGTTCAAGATGGTACACGTTTAAGCCGGGGAATAGATTTTGATTTAACAGCTGCTCCGGTCCAAGGCCTGAATGTTATATTTAGTTATAGTTTTAATGATAGCAAAACGACAAAAGCTGCTGAAAATGTGAATAATTTACGTCCAACAGAAGCAGGGCCAAAACATCTTTCGAACCTATGGGCCAACTATATTCTACAAAAAGGAATACTCAAAGGTCTCGGTATCGGGGCGGGATTGAATTATGCCAGTGAAAATCTGATTACCAACAGTGTACCTACTGGTATTTTTACACTACCGTCATATACACTATTTAACGCAAGCCTCTCTTATGGGTATAAACATTTTGAATTTGCGGTAAAGGGAAACAACCTGACCAACCAAACCTATTTCAAAGGTTGGACTACTGTAAATCCTCAAATGCCTAGAAATATCCTCGGGAGTGTCGCATATCAATTTTAATTTACTCAGTTAACGCGGTATAAATATACAAGAAAGGGGCATAAATAGGCCCCTTTTTGTGTATTGTTAGAGATTACAATCAAATCGTGCTCTTGTTACAACACTTCAATTTCGTACTATTAAGGTAGTTCAATCAAAAACTCAGTTTTAGGCAATCTAAATTTTTTCAATTTCAGCAACCAATCCTCTTCACCCAAACGGTAACCTAATGGTAGCAGAACAACACTTTTTAGCCCCAATTTATCTAATCCCAATAACTTATCCAGCTCACCGTTGGAAAACCCCTCCATTGGTGTAGCATCCACTTTCAATTCTGCAGCTTGCGCGATGGCCATTCCAAAAGAAATATAAGCCTGTTTCGCAGCGTGCGCTGCCTGCTGTTCCTCAGTAAGCGCGGCAAACATACTTTTTAATTTATTTTTGTAATCATCAGTTGTATCCAATGGTAAACCTCTATGGTTATTCATCTGGTTAAAAGTTGCATCAATACGTTCATCTGTGTATTTATCCCATGCCGCAAAAACCAAAAGATGAGAGCTTTCTGCAATAATTTGCTGTCCCCAAGCTACAGGTACAATTTGCTCCTTCAATTGTTGATCTGTAATCAACACAACACGGAAAGGTTGCAATCCCGAGGAGCTCGGCGCCATTCGTGCTGCTTCGATAATTTTATCTACGTCCTTCTGATCAACCTTCTTTGTTGAATCGTATTTTTTGGTCGCATAACGCCATTCAAGGGTTTCTAATAATGCCATTTTCTTTTTTTTACTTGATTATTTATTCAAATGCCCTATTACGGGCTTAGTATCACTCAAATTTGATAAAAGAAATTAAATCTAGAAAGCAGTATACATACGATTAACCTTATTTTAATTTCTATTTATAAAATAAATATAGCAAATATTTAAATGTTCAAACACTAAAACAATATAAATAATCCAAGAAACTGAGTAAATTTTTGTACAATCCCGTCAAATTGCTTTGCCGATGATCAGCCCTTCACTAACGTCTTTTTTTTGCAAAGGGATTAAAAGAAAGTCCAGCATTGAGATAAAACGACGGGTCCGCAGAAGCTTCCCATACATAATTATTTTGCCTTTCACTTTTTTCAAATATCCTTGACCTCGGAATGGTCTTCATACCAGATTTGAGCGTTGCTATAAATGATCTTCCCAAATTATGTTCGTAGGTCAATCCCGAGTTGATCTCCATCTGACTAAAGGTATAGATCTTATCTGATCCCCAAAAATCATTGAGGTAGAATGTCGTCGTGCTGAGATCTGCCCCCAGCGAAAGGCGACCGTTTCGCAGCATTGTTTTTCGGACGTAGGCGCCTTTTGGCAATAGCACATCTATCATCCAGCCATTGCGATATTGCTGCTTATAAGTGAAGGTAGGAACAACAGGAATAATTGCCCCAGGATCAATAAACCCAAGTAAGCCGATTGTCATTTGTACATCCCGAGTTGCTTTTAGCACCCATGTTCCGGTCAATATCCCACGCATCCGTTCAATCCCCCTATCGCTTCCATCCGTCATGAAACTGGCGGAATAAATAACCATTTTTCCAAATAATTTTGAGAAGTAAGAGAAATTAAGTGATTCGTAATGGTAATGGAAATCCTGTGTACGCATTTTCTGCGGCCACATGCTGAAATCAGATTCTTGGATATTAAACGAAGAATACTGATAACCGAGGTTAGTACCTAACGTCCAGCTACGCCGGTTTAAAAAATTGACATTCAAGCTCCCGCCAGCCTGATAGAATGACTCTACCTTACCTTGCGTAATGACGCCCCCTTTAGCATTGGATGAATATTTGTACCCGCCGTTATATTCATAACTTAGATTTAGCACCCGCGCAGCAGGAAATTTGTCGGCTACAATGGCCTGTACTTTTTGGGGAATACTATCTTTGGTCTGTGCTGAACCGCTGCATATAAAAGCAAAGCTCCCAAGCAACACCAGATTCTTTTTCATGTGGATATTCGTTTTTTGTCTATCTATTCTTTTTCAATTAAAGGCAATCCGAAAAACTGCTCTTTCGGAAATTAGAACGGAGCAGCCAGCGTCTTACAAGAATAGATCAATCGGAAACGCTCATTTTATTTTTTATACAAAAGGGGCAATATTTTATACGAAAGGCGGGTAGCATTAAAAGAGCTTTTATCCGTTTTACCTACCGATTTCACTTTGGTATAAAAAAAAGCACTGTTCATATAAAACAAAATCATTTTGAAACAAAAAAAGTTACATTTGCGAAATCAGGGTCAATAAACCAGATCAATATGCTAGACTGCAACAACCGTATTGTTTTACGCTACCTAACGGAAAAGAAATTCAGATTTTTACGACATGGCCTGTTTTTAATTGGTTTGCTTTTTCTTTTTGCCAATGCCAATACAAATGCACAATTTTTAGGAAATTATAAGACCTACTTCTCTCTGGCGCTTTGGACAGTTTTCGTCGCAATGTTCTATATCAATATGTACGTATTGATACCACAGTTTTTTTTCAGGGGAAAATATGAAATCTATACTGTATTGCTCATTTTACTGGTGACAGCGAGCCTGCTTGTTGTCATGCAGATCGCAATCTATATCTTTAGTATCCATATCCCGACAATTGAAAGGCAACGAACCAATACCATGAGTTTTGTGAGCGGTCTTTTTATCTGTGTTCCCATCATTTTGACCACCACCACGTTTAAACTTTTTAAACGTTGGATCGAAGACAATAAACGCATTTCAGATTTAAAAAACTTGGCGCTTACAACGGAGTTAAACGCACTAAAGAACCAGATTCAGCCACATTTCTTGTTTAACATGCTCAATAATGTGAAGGCTTTGATTCGGAAAAACCCGAGTATGGCCACCGAGGTTATTATCAAATTATCCGATTTTCTACGGTACCAGCTGTATGAAAATGATGCAGATAAAACACTCTTAAAATCCGAAATAAACTTTATTTTCAATTTTCTAAAACTTGAGGAAATACGCCGGGATAATTTGAAAACCTCACTTTCCTGTGCCGCGGAACTCGAAAAACAAAGTATTTTTCTGCCGCCACATCTTTTTACCGCTTTTATTGAGAATGCGATTAAACATAGTGTCAATATACACAATGAAAATACCTTTATTGCTATTCACTTTACACAGACCGACGGGCAACTTTGTTTTGAATGTGAAAATTCGAGCGATCCAAATTTTTCGAATACTGATCTTAAATACGGTGGACTGGGATTAGTCAATGCTAAAAGACGGCTGGATTTGCTGTATGGCAATAATTACGAACTTAACATATCAAAAAAGGACCTGTTGTATCAGGTAAAATTAAAAATTCCATTATGAACTGTATCATTGTAGATGATGAACCCTTAGCAAGGGAAGAAATGCGAAATCTGGTCGAAGAAATTTCATCCATAGAAATCCTCGGCGAGTTTTCCAATGCCTTAGCTGCCAAGGAATATCTCGCAACAGGATCTGTTGACCTTGTCTTTCTGGACATTGAGATGCCCACCGTCAACGGACTGGATTTTGCACAGGCCTTACCGAAAGATGTCCTGGTGATACTGACGACAGCCTATGCCCAATATGCGTTGCGGGGCTTTGAGCTGGATGCGCTTGATTACCTGCTTAAACCAATAAAAAAAGATCGTCTGGCCAAGGCAATTGATAAAGCGTTTAGCTATAAAAATCTGCTCAATTTAAAAGAAAATCAAAACACCTTTGAAGATGTGAATGAAGATGCTGTATTTATCAAATCGGACCGAAAATACTATAAAATCTTATTTGGTGATATTCGATTTATTGAAGCACTCAAAGATTATGTGGTCATCTATACCCGTACCAACAAACTGATTACAGCAATGAATCTGAAAACCATTCACCAAAAACTACCGGCCCATATATTTGTTCGGGTCAGCAAATCTTATTTGATCAATTTATTCTTTATTGATTCTTTCGACAACCATACGATATACATAGACAAGTTCGAAATCCCGATTGGCGATATCTATCGCGAGCTGTTTTTTAAGCAGTATACGGGCGGGCTATTGTAAGATCATCTGTACGGCGGTCTGAATAGGACTAAGCAAGGACAAAGCGGTCCAGAAAATCAACTTTTATACCATGTCTGTGCAACAAAGCTGTCAATAGATCTACGGAACAGTCCTCGGTTTCTACCCGGAAGATGGCATCTTCATCATCCAGATCCAAGGTAGCCGACTGTATCTGCGGTAGATGGAGCTTTAACAACTGCATCAGGAAGGTCTTCTTCTCCTTTGTTCTTACAGAGCTTTTAAAAATCAATATCTGCTTTGCTTTCATGTTATAAATTTAAAATTGCACCCAAAATTCGGTCGCATCTCAGTTTATATTCATCCGAGAATTGCTCACAAATCTATCATTTTAAACTATCGCCAGTGGAGATTTTATACGAAAGCAGGTCTTTCTTATACCAAAACTCCCATAAATCTTCACACAACCGTTATCCTGTTTTTCTTTATGGGATTATCTATTTTTTTTAGACCTTTGTTTATCTTTAATTCAATAAGCTAAAACACAAAAAAGCACCATGTCTATTACCAACGAGAACGAATTGACCGGAATGCAAAAAGCGAGTGTGGCAGTCGCCAAAACGCTTAAAGCGATGTGTGATTATGCCAAGGTAGGCATGTCAACCAAAGAATTAGATGAATATGGAGCAAAGATATTAACAGCATATGGTGCCAAATCAGCACCAGCGTTGACCTATAACTTCCCGGGCTGGACTTGCATCAGTGTAGACAACGAATTCTGTCACGGTGTTCCTACTGCGGACCGTTTATTACAGGAAGGAGATCTTATTAATATTGACGTATCGGCTGAGCTGGATGGTTTTTGGGCTGATAACGGGGCTTCTTTTGTAATTGGCCAGGATATTCATAACCATCAGAAATTGGTAGACGCTTCAAAGGAAATACTTCAAAAAACCATAAAAAATATCCGTGGTGGTGTTAAAATTGCGGACATTGGCCAGCTAATGGAAACAGAAGCAAAAAAGAGAGGTTATAAAGTGATCAAAAATCTAGGTGGACATGGCATCGGACGCAGCTTACACGAAGAGCCAGATGAATTACTTAACTATAAGAATAGATTTGACCAGAGACGGTTTAAGAAAAATACTATCGTTGCTATCGAAACCTTTATTTCCACCAACTCCACTTATGCTACTGAATTAAATGATGGCTGGACGATGGTTGGCGACAAAGGAGGTTACATGGCACAACATGAGCACACCATCATGATTACAGATGGCACCCCAGTAATTTTAACGGCTGAGAATGGCATTTTCAGTTAGACATTATGTCCGGAAAGATATTTCCGAAGATCGTTAGGATCAATATCTTTCCGGAATAACTTTTCTAAAAAACTCCTTTTTTAGCAGGCTCCTCTTCAAAGTCCAAAAGGCTTATTTTCAACTTTTTTTGCTCCATCAGACGAATAATCAATTCATCTACTTTTTTAGTTGATTTCACCATCATCGTGAATACCTTGTCATCTAGATTAAAAGAAATGGATATCACTGTCGGAACCAGTAAAAAAATATAGGTTTCAAGTTCCTTCCGTCGCAGTAGAATTCCCCTGCCTACCGCAAAAAGTTGCACATAAGGTATCATAGTTATTGTTATAATTTAAATCCAAATTACCGACCTATGCTTGCCCCATAATATTTCAAGGCGATGCTGTAAGGAAAATCTTCAACATTTGAAAACAGCTGTTCCAACCCTTCCAAGTTCGGTATGATAGCCACTTTTTGCCTTCTTTTTTCAAGGATTAAGGCTAGCTGGTCCGCAAAATCCAGATCGGCATCAATAAGTATAAACCGATCAGCACTACATGCGTAGGCCATCTTTTCAGTTTCGCGGCGATTTTGGCTTGGATTGATCAGAATCAGCATGTTTATTGTTTTCATTGCGTTCGTATATTAAGATGCTGCTATTAGAGCCAGCCGCCTCCCAAGGCACGATAAAGGGATGTTATGGCATTAATTTTCTGTGATTTCACCGTAGCCTGATCCAGTTCGGCCTGCAAGCGATTGATCTGTGCCACAATCACTTCCAAGTATGTTGCTTCATTAAATTTATAAAGCAGCAAGGCATTCTGCACGAGCTGCGCGGAGCGTTCTACCTGCCGGTTGGAAGTCTCCAGTTGTTCTTCTGATTTCTCAAGCTGAATCAGTGCATCGGACACTTCACCGACTGCTTTTAACATCGTCTGTTTGAAATTCAGTTCCATTTGATCCTTCGTAATTTTTGCCTGTTCTAAACGTGTCTTTAGCTGTCTTCCATTCAGAATCGGCTGTACGATACTTCCGGTTGCGGCGGCAAACAGTGAGCCGGGCAGATTAAACCAGTTATGGGCTTTAAATGCATTTAATCCGCCCTGAGCAGTGATATTTAGATTTGGATACATGCTTGCCCGGGCGATGTGTATGGAGGCCAGGCTACGTCGGACATCCAATTCGTTACTGCGCAGATCCGGTCGGTAGCTCAACAGATTTGCAGGAACCCCCAGTGAGAGACTTGTCGGCGACTGGGCCTGATCCAATCGGGTAGTTCTTTTTACTGGCCCCGGCACTTCACCCACTAAAATACTCAACGCATTTTCCTGTACTTGAATTCGGGCTTCAATTGCTGGAATCTGTTTGGCAACTTGATCCCGTGTCACCTCTTGCTGTTGTACGGAAAGCATATTTGTCAGCCCCAATTCAACCTGTTTATTGAGGATGAATAACGTGCTATCCGCAAATTCCAGATTACGTCTTGTTATCTCCAACTGTCGATCCAGCAGCAACAGATTGTAATACCCTTGAACGACCTCAGCCACCAAACGTGTCTTAATCGCGCGCGCTGCCTCCTGTGTTTTAAGAAAATCCACCAAGGCTTCCTGCTTTTGTCCTTTCAATTTCCCCCAGATATCGGCCTCCCAGGATAGCTGAATGGATGATGTGTAATCCATGGTATATTTTTGTCCCATAAACTGACTGGCCATCATACCGTTCATGCTGTTGTCGGAAGGGCGGTTAATCCCCACATTGGCAAGATTTGCATTTAACAACGGCACATTCAGCCACTTGGCTTGTTTATAACCTTCCGAAGCAAATTCAATCTGCTTCAGGGCAACATTCAGATCATTATTTTTTTTCAATGCACTGTCCAAAAGAGAAATGAGCATATCGTCTTTAAAAAAATCGCGATAAGATATCTTTGCGATACTACTATCGCGTTCTTGTGCCTCCTCCTGATTTCGATAACGATCGACCGGCTTCATCTCGTTCCCAGCGTATTGTGGCACGCGGCAGGCATGCACCACTGTGATAGTCGCTAGCAGCACCATGCAATACCGGAGATTTTTTTTTATCTGTTTCATATTATATCATCCTTAATTAGTAATCCCATTCACTTTCATCCAGCTCACGGCCATTCAATCTTTCGTGGAAGTACTGAAATACCACAAAGAGTACGGGGGTCAGGAATATCCCTAATACCGTCCCCACCAGCATGCCAAAAATGGCAGCATAACCGATGGAATGATTACCCATTGCTGAAGGTCCTACAACAAAAACAAGCGGCACAATTCCTGTAATAAAAGCCAATGAGGTCATTAAGATAGGTCTTAGCCGCGCTTTTGCACCTTCTACCGCCGCCGCAATCAAGCTCTTTCCAGCTTTTCGGCGCTGGCTTGAGAACTCGACGATCAGAATTCCATTCTTTGCCAGTAGCCCAATGAGCATCACCATGGCAATCTGTACATAGATATTATTTGCGATTCCGGCCATACCAATTCCGATAAACACGCCTGATAATCCCACAGGAATGGAGAGCAGTACGGAAAAAGGCAATATGTAGCTTTCATATTGTGCAGATAACAAGAAATAAACAAATACAATACAGAGCACAAAAATTATTGTTGTCTGTGATGTCGCCATGTTTTCTTCGCGGCTCATGCCTTTGTAATCGAAGGTATAGCCCGGTGGGAGCAGCTGTCTGGCGACCTCCTGTATAGCTGACATCGCTTGCCCCGTACTATATCCCGGAGCGGGCATTACAGTAAGGTTTGATGCGTTGAACAAGTTAAAACGCTCCACGACCTCCGGACCGGTAACGGGTTGGATCCTCACCAGCGTACTGATCGGGATCATGTCCTGCCGGCTATTTTTCACAAACACCCCCTGCAATGATTTTTCATCTACGCGGGATTCCGGAGTTGCCTGTACCAATACACGATAATATTTACCGAAGCGATTGAAGTCCGAAGCTTGTATGCTGCCGTAATACCCTTGCATAACGCCAAGTACATCACTAACAGCCACACCGAGCTGTGCGGCCTTCGCTTCGTCCACAGCAACTTCGTATTGTGGGTAGGAAACATCAAAAGTGGTAAAGGCCATGGCAATCTCCGGTCTTTGCATCAATGCGCCCATCATACCATAGGATATGTTGCCAAGTTTTTGCAATTCCGCATTTGTTCTGTCCTGTAAAACCAGCTCCATGCCACTCGAATTACCAAATCCGTCCACCGTAGGTGTGTTTAATACAAGAAAGTTGGCCCGTTTATCCTGCGCAAGCATACCTTGCAGTTCGCCCATAATCGCTCCGAGATCGTGCACTTCCCCGCGTTCTTTTTCAGCTTTCAGGCGAATAAAGAAAGTACCGGCAGCGGAAGACATTGCTCCTGTAAATAGACTTAAACCATTCACGGAGATTACCTCGCGAACTGCAGGATGCGCCATCAACTTGTTTTCAGTATCAGACATCAGCACGGTGGTCCGGTCTTTCGACGTTCCGGCAGCCAGGTTGGCCGTCACAATGATAAACGACTGATCTTCGTCCGGGATAAAACCTTTCGGAGTATTCATGGAGTACCAGGCAAACAAGCCACCAAACACAGCCAAAAGTAAAAATGCGATCCACTTGCGTTTGATCATCGTTAGAATTGCTTTTCCATAACGAAAAGTAAGTTTATCAAAACCAGCATTAAATCCGGCAAAAAAACGTTGTTTAAATGTAACCTTACGATTTTCATCCGGATGATCCACATGGGTTTTCAATAAGATTGCACATAAGGCCGGGCTCAATGTCAGGGCATTTATGGCTGAAATGACAATTGCGATCGCCAATGTCAACGCAAATTGTTGATAAAACAACCCTGTAGAACCATCCATAAATGCAACTGGGACAAATACTGCGGACATCACCAGCGTAATCGAAACAATAGCACCCGAAATTTCCCCCATGGCAGACATCGTAGCGGCTTTAGCTTTTAGTTTTCGCCTTTCCATTTTGGCATGCACGGCTTCGACAACAACAATGGCATCATCGACAACAATTCCGATTGCGAGTACCAAAGCGAAAAGCGTTAGTATATTAATTGAAAACCCAAATATTTTCATAAAAAAAAATGTCCCTACAATGGAAACCGGAACGGCAATGGCCGGAATCAAAGTTGAACGAAAATCTTGTAAGAAAATAAATACCACGATAAATACCAAAATAAAGGCTTCGATCAGGGTTTTAATAACCTGGTCAATCGACTGATCCAGTGATTCTTTGGTTGCATATGGTATTTTGTACTCCATCGTTCCCGGAAAAGATTTCTGCAGTTCTTCCATTCGCTTTTGTAATGCAATTTGTACCTCATTGGCATTTGATCCGCTCATCTGGAAAATTGCCATGGTAACGGCAGGTTTCTTGTTATAGTTGGATGCCACGGTATAGCTGTAAGCTGCGAATTCTACTTTGGCAACATCTTTCAGACGCAATACCGAACCATCGTTCTGTGCCCGGATAACAATATCTCCATATTGCCGAGGTTCGGTGAATTTCCCCTTATAGCGCATTACATATTCTTTCACCTCTGTGCTCTGTTCACCAAACCTACCCGGAGCTGCTTCCAGATTTTGGGACTGGATGGCGCGCGAAACATCACTTGGAGTCAGATTGTAGCTATTCAATTTGTTTGGATCCAACCATACGCGCATGGCGTAGTCCTTATTTCCATATACCATTGCGTCGCCTACTCCTTTGATACGTTTAAGCTCAGGTACTACATTTATTTTGCTGTAGTTTTCGAGAAAGAGATCATCCATGGCGCCATCTTTACTTGTCAGCGTGACCATCGCAATCATACTATTTTGACGTTTTAAGGTAGTGATTCCACTTTGGATCACCTCCGCCGGCAGCTGGTTGGTCACCTGCGCAACACGGTTTTGGACATTGATAGCGGCCTGATCCGGATCGGTACCCAACTTAAAGATGACCGTAATATTTAATGTACCGTCATTGCTCGCCGTTGATGAAATATAATCCATATTTTCAACGCCATTAATAGCATTTTCAATGGGCGGAGCGACGGAACGTGCGATTGTTTCGGCATTTGCACCAGGATACACAGCAGTCACCATTACAGTAGGTGGGGCAATATCGGGAAATTTGGTAATGGGCAGGCTGAGCATACCGACAACACCGAGAATGACCAATAAAACAGAAATCACGGTGGCCAATACCGGTCGTTTAATTATTTTTTTTAACATGAATTGCTGTTTTATTTTTTGTTTTGAGTTTGCTTTTGTGCTGTAACCGACATTCCGGGCTGCAGACGTTCGAATCCTTGTGCGATATAACGGTCGCCCTGTTTTAACCCTTCTCGAATGATAAAATTATCTTCAGATTTTCCTGAAATAACCACGGGTATCTGTACGACTTTATTTTCCTTATCGACGGTATAGACAAAGATCTTATCCTGGTAGGAGACTGTCGACGCGATAGGTAATAATGGCATTTCCTTCAATTGCTGAGCCATCACAATTTTTCCGGTGTTACCACTCCGCAGCTCTGCATTGGGATTATCAAATTTGGCACGGAAAGTAATCGACCCCGTATTTTTATTGAACTGACCTTCAACGGCATCTATTCGCCCTTTTTTGGCATATTCTTGTCCATCCGATAGTAATAGTGCAACGGGCGCTGCATTTTGCAGTTTCTCGGCCACAGTACTTCCGGTATGCTCGCGCTGAAACCGCACGAAATCACGCTCACTCAAGCTAAAATAAGCATATACCTGATGGTTATCCGAGACGACTGTAATGGCTTCCTGATTTGTCGTAGACAGCAAACTCCCCAAACGATAGTTGAAGCGACCGATATAGCCATCCACAGGCGATTTGATCACCGAAAAATCCAGATTGATCTGTGCCGAGGCTATCGCTGATCTGGCTTGTGCCACAGACGCATTTGCGGCAGCATAGCTCGCCTGAGCCTCTTGCATCTGGATATCCGAAACAATACGGCTTTTGGTCAGCTCAGTTTTTCGATCTAATTCAATTTTAGCAGTCAGTAGATTTGATTCTGCGACAGCCAATGCAGCCTTTGCGTTGGTCAACTGTTCGCGGAAGATCCGATCTTCAATTTTGAATAGCGTCTGTCCGGCACGAACATAGTCCCCCTCATCGACAAATATTTTTTGGAGATAACCGTTCACCTGGGGCCGTATTTCTATATTGGAAAGACCTTCAATGGCACTCGCATATTCATTTCGGATCGTTGCATCGCCTGTTGTCACGGTATCAAAAAGAACCTCGGCAGGTCCCTGCTGATAGCCGTCCCCCTGCTGTTTACCCGTACAGCTGGATAATAACACCAGTGCAATAAACAAGTTCGTGGTGCGTTTTTTAACGACGTTTTGCTTCATAATGGATTTTGCTTTTAATTATATGTGTAGCAAAAGTCCAAAAAAACCGAAGCCTAAATTCGGCGCAAAGACGCCAAAATTTGTTTAAAAGACGCCAAACAGAATAGCTCAGGCGCTAAAAACAAAGGTGCTTTCACTTTCGTACGAAGTAAAAGCACCTTTGTTCGGATTGCTATTGAAACAGCAAGAATTACTTAGAAAAGATCGTCCATTTTGTAGTCACTCGGATTTCTTTTGGTATGTTTTTTGAAAAATTTGCTGAAGACCGTTTGATCTGAAAAATTAAGTAAACAGGCCACCTGACTGATGTTATTTATCGAGTTTTTTAAGAGAATTTTTGCTTCGATAAGGAGTACCTGATTAATAATTTCTTTCGGGGTACGCGACATGGCTTTCTTGACAACTTTCGTGAGATACTTTCGACTGACAAATAAACGATCCGCGTAAAATTGAACGTCATGATGTTCGACATAATATTCCCGGACAAGCGCAAAAAAAGCACTTGTAATCTCTTCTTCCCTGGAAGAAAAACTCGCCTGTTGCCGAAAGTTCTTGGAATAGTTCTCAATATCGTACATCAATAAAGAAAAATAATGCCAGATCATCTCATTACTATAATAGACCGTGTTCTTAAAATCGTTGAGATAAGCAAGTTCCTTTATATAAAATGCCAACCGTCTGTAGAGGTGTTGTTCCCCACGAATGATATAGGAAGGGTTATTGGAGAAATTCTTTAACATATCATTTGACCGATAATTAAAGCCGGCATCCGATAGCATATCTATGGAAAAGAAAATTTGCTTTTGCTTGACATCCGCGGAAAAGTAAATGACTTTGAAAACCTCCTGTGGAACACAAAAAAGAATGTCGCCTTTTTGAAACTCATATTCATAGTCTCCCACCCGATAATAGGAAATACCCTCTTCAGCCAACAATACTCCAAAAAAAGAAGCTCGATAATGGCAATTGCGCTGAATTTGCATATTGTCACTTGTCGACTCTAGCACCATATATTCCTTGCTGCGTTGCGGAAACAGCAGCTCACGCGTCAAATCCTCCATTTTAAGAGAAATGACGTACTCTTTTTTTTTCATTATGTTGAGTTGTACTTAAAATAACTTATATTGAAGCAATCAAAAATAGTCGATTAAAAAGTGTAAAAAATCATATCATGGTCCTGATTTGGAATTTGACAAAAAAGAAATAAAATATATTCGACCTTATCGGAACTGGCAGTATGGATCATGAAAAAAAGCACAAATACCGCCGCCGAATCTTTCAATACCAAGATTGAATTTTTCGGAAGTCAGTGCCCCTGACATCAATTTCTTTCTATTTAGATTGACCAAATTACCCGCTTAGTCCATAGGTTTTGAGACTGACCAAATAGTTTGCTTTAAAAAAGTGTGATGTGGACGTTCTAACGATTCAAGTGGGATGAACTTTTATATAGTATTATGTTTTCGTTACGACAATATTAGCGGGGCAACAACTGAGGCCACTACCAAATATATCCTCGACACTACCATTTTGATAAGGAAAGATGTTTTAGTTATCTTAGCCCCAGGAATAGCCTTTTGGAGGCAACATTAATTCGATTAAAAGAAAGAAATATCGTGAAAGAACTATTACACAGCAAAATATATGGAGCAGAAAATGGTGGAACACCACTTATTGTTCTGCATGGGCTTTTTGGTATGGCGGACAACTGGGGATCTTTTGGCCGAAGTTTTGGAGAAAGAAGACAGATACATTTGCTTGACCTCCGCAATCACGGTCGAAGTTTCCACAGCGATGGCATGTCCATTGAGGATATGGTCGAGGATCTAGCCGACTATATTACTTCGATCGGGGTGAAGAAAATTCTGTTATTGGGTCATTCTCTGGGCGGAAAAGTTGCCATGCAATTTGCCATTGATCATCCCGAACAGGTTGAAAAGTTAATTATTGCGGATATTGCTCCCAAAGCTTATCCACCACATCATGAGGATATTTTCAACGCGCTCTGTGCAGTTGATATCAATAGTATGGACAACAGAAAAGATGTACAGACAAAACTTGAAACTTACCTTGATGATCCGGGAGTCGTTCAATTTCTGTTAAAAAACGTTTATATTAAAGAAGACCGCAAACTGGGGTGGCGCTTCAATCTAGATGTTCTACAGCAAAAATATTCGGATTTTATCACAATAAGTGTAAAAGCTGGTATTTACAGTGGCCCTACGCTATTTCTAGCGGGCGAAAAATCGCGCTACATTCTTCCTGAAGATAAAGTCAAAATCAAAGAGCAATTTCCAAATGTCAGCTTTGAAACGATACCAAACGCCGGACACTGGGTCCAGGCGGAAAACCCACAGGCATTCGACAAGTTTGTTGCCGATTTCTTGGCGCAATAAAAATCTAGTCCTAAGGCCCCCGATCCCAGCTGAACCAATTGTTAAGTTGGGATTGGATTATCCTAAGTCATCGTTTATCCAATGCTGCCGCATAGGCCTTTAGCGCACGTTCTCTAGCAAAAGAATGTGCTACCATCGGTTCGGGATAAGCTGCGCTCCCAAGTTCAGGGATCCATTGTCCACTATATTCTTGCTTTTTATCAAATTTTTCAGCCTGAATGATTGGGTTAAATACCCTGAAATACGGTGCTGCATCACAACCACACCCCGCTGCCCATTGCCAATTGCCATTATTCGCAGATAAATCATAATCATTGAGTTTTTGCGCAAAATAAGCTTCGCCCCATCGCCAATCAATTAATAAATGTTTACATAAAAAACTAGCCGCTACCATGCGAACCCGATTATGCATATAACCAGTACTATTTAATTGCCGCATTCCGGCATCGACCAAAGGATAGCCCGTTTGGCCCTTACACCATCGTTCAAATTCCACTTCATTATTGCGCCAATGAATCCCATCATAATTCTTTTTAAATGATTCGCTGACGACATTTGGAAAATGATACAAGATTTGCATAAAAAATTCACGCCAGATGAGCTCTGACAGCCATACCTCATTATGCTGCCTGGCAAAGGTCACACACTGACGAATACTGATCGTGCCAAAACGCAGCGCTATACCAAGGTTCGTTGTCCCCGCTAAGGCAGGGTAATCTCGGAATTTATCGTAATTATTAATAATATCTGTACTCAATTGTGGCGGATGGAAAGTCAAATCTGTCTTTTTAAATCCAATTTTCTCCAACGAAATTATTGGCGCATAAGCCTGCTGGACAAAAAGCCCCCCTTTATGATCATGTGGCTGAAGATCTTTTGTCGTTAATTTTTCCCGCCACTTTTTCGCATAAGGTGTATAAATGGTATAAGGGGTACCATCGTTTTTCAATAACTCATTTTTATCGAAAATAACTTGATCTTTTATTGCTTTAAATGGAATACCAGCTGTTTTAAAAAATTCAAATATTGTGCGATCCCGTTTGATTGCTTTAGGTTCATAATCTCTATTGCAATAGATTTCATGAATTCTGTATTTCTCATGTAGTGTTTTATAAATTGCCAAAGGACTCCCATAAAAAGTATTCAATGCTGCTCCGAACTCCTTTAATTGTTTGTTTATCGCTTCAAGTGCCTGATGGATATAGTCTACACGTCGATCCGATTTATCTTCCAATTGCTGTAAAATATCTTCATCAAATATAAAAACCGGCAGCACAGGGAGTCCTGTTGCTAACGCCCGGGATAATCCGCCATTGTCTTCTAGGCGAAGATCCCTGCGGAACCAAAAAACTACGACTTTACTTTCTTCCATAAAAATAGAGGCAACGCGATCAAAATAGCTACACGTCTAATTAATTCAAATGATGACACCAAAAAATTCACAAAACGACAAACAAATTAATTGGACAGTGTTAGACTTACCATTAACTTAAAGTTGCTCCCGGCTGATTTAACACTGTCTGATTTGCATCTTAGTTCTTTAAGCTTTCCATATCGATCACAAATCGATATTTTACATCGCTCTTTAGCAACCTATCATAGGCATGGTTAATGTCCTGCATCCGTATGAGCTCTATATCCGAAGTGATGTTATGCTTTCCACAGAAATCCAGCATTTCTTGCGTTTCGGCAATTCCACCGATCATTGATCCTGAGAAACTTTTACGGGCAGGAATTAAGCTAAATGGGGCTACTGGAAGCGGAAGTTCCGGAGCCCCCACGAGCGTAAGTGATCCATCACGTTTCAATAGACTCAGGTAGGTATTGATATCGTGTTGCGCAGAGACACAATCCAAAATAAAATGTAAAGTGCCGGCATTCTTTTTCATCTGTTCCTGATCTGTTGACAGAACGACTTCGTCAGCACCTAAACGTTTGGCGTCTTCCACTTTACTTTCGGAGGTTGTTATCACCACGACATACGCCCCCATCGCTTTAGCAATTTTCACTCCCATGTGCCCCAAACCGCCTATGCCCACAATACCTACCTTCTGTCCGGGGCCAACTTTCCAATACCGTAATGGTGAGTAAGTTGTAATACCGGCGCAAAGCAAAGGCGCAGTTGCAGCCAGGTCCAAATTCTCAGGAATACGTAAAACAAAATCTTGATCCACTACAATCCGCTCTGAGTATCCGCCAAAAGTCTGTTTGTTCAGATGTTGATCATGACCATTGTATGTTTGGATATTTCCATTCTCACAATATTGTTCCAATCCTTCTTTGCAACTCTCACATTCACGGCAACTGTCCACCATACATCCAACGCCGGCAAAATCGCCAACTTTAAATTTAGTCACACCAGATCCTATTTTGGTGATCCGTCCGACGATCTCATGGCCGGGAACATTTGGATAAACTGTCCCCCCCCATTCGTTACGTGCGGTATGTAAATCGGAATGGCAAACACCACAATAGAGAATATCAATCTCCACATCTCCTGCTGTTACTTCACGGCGCTGAACTTCCAGCTGTTTTAAATCTGCTGTCGGCGCTTCAGTTCCGAAAGCTTTTATTGAAAATGTATTCATATCCATATAATGCTCTATAATTAATTATTATTTATACCTGTTATAACGATCTGCATTAGTTAACTATCCGCAAGACCAGTTATCTCCCGTATAAGTTAAGAATAACCCTCAGTACTAAAAAAAGTTTGGCTTAAAACACAATATATTCCATTTTCGATGCTTTCCCCGACCTTAGAAGTGAACACCTTATATTTACAGTGTTTCATAGCCCGAATCGAAAAATATGAAATGTAAATTTATGCATTATAACAATGCGCCGAACTGGATTTTCAAAAATCTTTAATCGAAATCCTCTACCTGGACAAACTGCATCTTAAGGCCTTGTTGCTGGCAAATATTTAGAATTGAAAATTCCAAACGGCTGTTAATCTTGACAACAAGTAAAAATTGCTGATCATCCAGCAATAAATCAATATTTTTAATCTCCGGAAAACTCTGATATAAGAATTGATAGATCTCGCTGGCCTTCCATTTCAATTTGCGGGATAGGGAGTAAACAACTTTGTACATATTAGATTTATTTCACTAAAACACTTTATTTCAATACCTTAACTTCGATCTGATTCATGTCACCGATCACAATTCCTTTATCTTTCAGCTCATTAAAATTGCGCGCCAATCGCACTTCTTTATTTATACCTTCCAATGCAAGCGCCAATTCATCCAAATGTTCGATTTCACGATGTATCAATACATAACAATCAAACGCTGCATCCAATAAACCGGTAGACTCAGGCTGAATCTTCTCATCCGTTTCTACTAATACGAGCAGGTATTTTTTTGCCGTCAATTTTCTGGTCACCTTTCCTATTTTTGCATTTAAAATCATGTTATACCATATTTTTTATTAGGCATTCCTATTTTTTGAGTCAAATACAAAATAGACATATTTTGTATTTTTGTCGAAACTTTACGCTAAAAAAAGAGCAAATGCTCGTCAATTTCTAATGTCTGGGTACCAAACAGCTACCTGAGCCCTTTTACACAGATGCTGATTAACCAACCAAGTCGCGCTTCGAAATCAGGAAACCGGTCAAATAACAACACTTCCTGTTCAAAACAACGGGAAGTCGTTACTAGCATTTCTGAGAGGAAGAGAATATCTTTTTCTTCTAAAAACTGAATCTCTCCTTTTGCAATAGCGCACCCGATCATATCACGAATCAATTTAATTTCATCATCCAACATATAACGTGTCTTGGATACCATCAAAGCCGGATCTGATTTCATATCCTCGAAAGCAAGGTGAAAACGTTTCGTAATCAGATTAATCTGGTGCAGTTTCGCTCTCAAAAAGCCAACCAAATTTTCCTCCAAAGAAGCTTCCCGACTATAGCTTTCCTTTGCTTTTGTGAATACCTGTTGACATAAACATTCGGCTATCGCATCAAAAACATCCATTTTGCTCGTAAAATAGTAATACAACGTACTACGGCCTTTACCACAAGCTTTAGAAATATCCTGCATTGAAACTCGTGTAAAACCATACGTTTCAAATACCTTCATTGACGAAAGGATAATTTCTTCTCTAATATTTTCCTGTTGCATTGTCATTGCTCGACAAACATACAAAAAATGTCGAAAACTCACATCATCATTCTTCAATTAACATATTTTATTATTTTTACATCCATGATATCGGATATATTCCCAATTTTATCGACTGAACGTCTTTATTTGCGTGAGATTCAACAGTCGGATGCTCAGGCTTTATTCTCTTATTTTTCAAAAGATGAGGTAACGCTATATTTTGATCTACCAACTTTTCAGCACATGGATGAGGCCTACGAGCTCGTAAAAAACTGGCAGGAAAATTTTGAACAAAAGAAAGCAATTCGTTGGGCAATCTGTCTGAAGGGCAATCCGGATCAGCTGATTGGCTCTTGTGGTTTTCATAACTTCTCCTCCGAACACTTTCGTGCAGAAATCGGCTATGAACTTCATCCTGACTTCTGGCAGCAAGGGATTATGACAGAAGCAATTTCTACCATTATTTCTTACGGATTTGAGGAGTATAAGCTCAACCGCATAGAGGCATTTATCGACCCTGAGAATTTGGCTTCCCGTAAGTTGCTTGAAAAAATGAACCTTGTTTCAGAAGGAATCTTGCAGGACTACTTCTTTGAGAAAGGACGTTTTGTGGATGGCGAAATTTTTGCATTACTTAAAAAGAATTATATCCAGCCTACTTTCTTTCGCCAGATTGTATAGTCGGGATCCCGCTGATTTAAATTCGCAAGCTCCTCTATATGATAAACCGTATCAAGTTCCCTTTTAGTGAGCGGGGGCAGATTCATTTGCAAACGCAACGTGTTCAGATCTTCCTTGTTTTCCACAGGATAGATTCCGCCATCCGCAGTTAACTGTGTTCCAAAACGCTGTGGCTCGCCCTTGAAACACTGTATTCTATCGTATAAATAGGCTATGTGGGCCAAGTTAATATCCTCTTTATTGTTCATCAATTGATAACAGTTTTGCATAAACACGGGCTCTGATACCGCATGCTGTACAATCAACCAAGCGGCTTCACTAGCCTCTTCGCCAACTTTTGAAATACCGGGATATCCTATCTTGTCAATTATTTCGCGTAATCGTTTCGCGTTGGCACGATGGACAGCTTCCATTTTCGGATGATAGCCTTTTCCAAGTGCACCTTCTTTGGCTATTTCTTCCCTCAAAAGTCTATCGCCATTTGCGAGTTGAATCAATTCCTCTGCAAGCTTCTTGTCTACCATAAGTACAGTTTATCGCTTATAAACGAACATCTTTATACGACTGTTGGTCAACAAGAAAAATTGACCAACAGCCGTATAGGATATTGGATTTATAACACTTTTATCATTTCAAGTTGGTTAATCCCATTTACCAAGCCTTGCTTCTCCAGAAATAATTTCAATTCCTCCGCTTTTGCATCAATGTTATTGAATTGTATATTCTCTGCTGGCAGCTCATTTCTAAGCGCCTGAAAAAGCTGCCTTCCCACTCCTTTCCCTCGAAATTCAGGTGCCACGGCGATATGGTATATTCGTTTGTTTCCAAGGCTGAAAAGTATATAACCAACAAGTTCACCATCAACATATGCACCCAATGCATTTGGCCGCAAGGTATCCATACTCTGTGGCGCACTTTGCCAGCTTGGTAAAATATCCCAGAACGATTGAAGCAATGTCCATGACAAATTAGATAGTGTCTGGATTGTTGCAACTTCCTCCACTTTTGCCGATTGAATGACGCCATTGAAACATAACAATTTTCTACTGATCAAAAAACCAGTCTTTTCATAGGCACGAATAGCTGACTGGTTACTTTCCATTGCCTCCAGAACAATCCACTTTGCTTGATGCTGGCCCAGTAAAGGCAGTAGATAATCATACATTTTTCCCACCAGCCCAAGTCCACGAAATCCGGGTAACACACCAGTGCCGCCATTGTAGACAACAGGATGATGATCTAGTTCGCGCAGGCCATGCAACATGAAGGCCACAAGTTTGCCTGCTACAAATGTCCCAACAGACCATGCAAAATCGATATCTTCTATTCTGATCTTCTGTCTCAGCTGCTCGACATCAAGATGAAATGGAACAATATAATCCTCAAAAGCTGCGTTAATTGCCTCCAGTAGCTTTGGGAAATCCGATTGTGTTAATTGTCGTATTTTTGATGACATATCTTCGAGGTATTAATCAGGTCGAATAGTACAAAAGGATATTATCGATGACCACGATTCGTTTTTTATACTTGAGATTTAATGACTGTTTCAATGTTTTCACAGTACTCTTCCAATGTTGAGATCAATTGCGCGACATGAATCCCATCACAGACGGCATGATGCACCTGGATCGCAATAGGCATCAAGGTTTCATCAGCTTGTTTTTTATACTTTCCAATGGTAAAAGAAGGTGCAAAATAATCTGTAAAGTCAGCAATATGCAAATTAAAACTATCGAAATTAATCCATGGAATCGCTGAAATATTAAAATGATTCTCCGGTGGCTGCTCCGGGAAAAAATGCAGATTATCTGCGTGTCTTTCTCCTACATCATTATAATTAGCCATAAACCTCGTAAAATCTTTATCGTATATAGCAGTCAGTGCAGAAAAAGTCTCTGTTTCCGAGTGCAATACGGTATATATCGGATCTACATAATCCCAGACAATGAGCTCGCCCTCCTTCATTGCCATCTTAAACGCGTCATGCTTGTTCACAGCGCGTGCGATGAGGTATATCATGACAGGATAAAGTTTATAGCCATTTTCCTTAATAAAAGGAAGTACTTTGGCGATATTGATTTTTGTTGTCAGGCTAAAGCCGCATTTCATCTGGCTGCGATATACCGCAAAGTGCTCCTTCCGCTTCCAGTCCGCTAAATTAATCTTCTTATATGCTGATTTTATCTTCTCCATTGTTTTTATATTGATCACTCTGTCTAAATCTATTGACTGTACCCTAAAATCACCAATTTCTATCCAGATTTTCTTTCCAGTCAAAAGGTAACAATTCTTTTAAGGATTTGAACACTCCATTTTTTACTTCCACAATTGCTTCGAGGTTGTCTTTGGCAAGCTGACTGATCAATTCCCGGCAACGTCCGCAAGGGGGAACGGCATTTCCTGCGGCATCTACTGCAACAAATGCCCTGACCCGAAACTCCTTATGTTTCAACATTTCCGCAACAGCGCTATGTTCAGCACAAAAGCCCATTGAGCAGGCTGTATCGATACTGATTCCGGTATAAATATTGCCTGATACCGTTTCTATCGCTGCGGCGACACCGGCATATTCAACAAAGTCATTTAGTCTATTTGTACCGGCCAACCCGATTGCTGCCTGTTTCAATTTATTCGTCATATCTTTACTCATATCCTATGTATGTGATAAGGTCATATAGTTTTTCTCCTCAATCCTTACATGCTCGATAGTCATTGCTGTCTCTCTCTGTACCATATTAATGCGTTTCTTTCCTGCCTCTTCAAAAATTCGTCCTTGCCCTTATTATAATCGTTTCCATCAACCCATTCGAGTTGAATTAAATTTTGTTTAAGTGCCTGATAGCTTTCTTTGACCTTCGGATGGGCTATTAGATAATCACGAAACGCGATATGTCTTACCCAATCTGCCGAGCCTTTTACAAAAGCATGTAAATGGGCGAGACGAAATTCATGATCATGCAAGATCGCAGGTATCTCCTCCCCAATCTTTACAACATCCGGGGCCACAATTTTATATACGGGTTCATTGAGCAAAATAAAAAAACGGCGTTCTGGCCAATCTTGATTATATTTTTCGTAATAAACAATATTCGGCAATTTTAATACATCGGGAAGCACTTCCAAATCCGTTTCGTTCTCAACTCCTAACTGTATATCAATGATCGGTTTAGCGGAAAGACCTTCTACTGCAGTGCTGCCAATATGATCAATCTGAGGGGCGAGTGGTTTAAGTATAGCTTGTAGTTCCGACTTAATTGACTCAAAATGTTTTTTCCATTTTGGATCGTAGGGTAGAAAAGGTAATCGCATTTTAAATATTTTTCAAATTCAATAAATAGTTTGTTTGGACTCAGAAGCATTCTTTCCAGTTTCTCAGACTGAAAATAGTCACCTCGGACAGATGATTTTACCGTTATTACCAATAAAGTTGAAGCCAGTGATCACTGCAAACGTCGAAGCAAAATTAAAGTGTTTCGATTGACAATCAGCATTCACAACCTTGTCTAATGTGTTCATATGATAAGATTTTATGTGCTGAAACATCTTCTCCGGCGTAAAACAAATTCTGCAATTATGTAAATCCTTACAGGAATTGCAGCAATGTAGATATTTCTCTACAAGAAAAAATCAACCTATCAAACAACACTTATTAAACAAAAAATCCATTTAATTTTGCGTCGAAAAACATTTACTACAACAGATATCATATTACTGACACACTAAAAATACACAGCTTTAATTTAAAATATTCCGAATAAGGATTTAAATAAACGCTTTGTATCATATAAAAATACATTAAAACAAAGAATTCCCTTACATAAATATTTAATTACATGAATTTAAAGCCTTATCTTAATCTGAAAAACATTTTAATACTAACCTGCATTGTACTGACGGGCTCAGGCCTTTACTCGTGTCAAAAGAGTGGAGAAACTACAGCATTAACTGGAGAAACAGTGGTTAAAATCAATCTACAAGGCGTTGCAGGCTTTGATGAAGATGGCAGTAACACTGTAGGTCAAAAGCAAGGCTCCGCTAAAGGATCTTTAGCTCCTGGCAGCACACCGGATATTCAGGAAATGACCGTCCCTTTCGGTAGCGGATGTTCCATCGATGTTGTCCTGACAAACAGTTCTGCAGCAGCTGCAAAGAAGGGATTAGTTGCCGCATCGAGCCCAAAAACCACCGCTGCTCAGGTAAGCGAGAAACCATTGGACAAAGATATCAAATATAAAGTCGTGGTATATGACAACCAAGGCAGCTATGTAACAGAAAAAACCTATAGCTATGGTAGTGAATCAACAGCAGCGGGAATTGCACTGGATGCCGGCAAAACCTATACGTTCATCGCGTATTCAATCAACAGCAATAGCACTGTTCCCAATATCAACAACCAAAGCACATTGTCTGCGGCAAGTCTGGACAATATCAGTGGCGATTTAATGGTTTACTCAGGTTCTTTAAAATTGAACACCGGTGTAAACAACTTAAATATTGTTTTAAAACATCGTTTCAGTCAGATCATCACGACTTTGACCATGGATCCAAATATGACCGGAGCAATTACAAAACTTGAAAATGCGGTGTTCAAACCAAGCTATTCTACGGCAAACTTCAAATTATCGGATGAAGCCCTTACTTACAATGCCATGAATGATGCTGGAGTGCTGGCACAGTTTCCAAGTTTAGGAAACGGTCTTCGTACAGTCGTTAGTACTCCTTCTTTATTGATCCATCCGGCAACGAGCAATGGAACACTTAAATTAGGAACGTTAACAATTGATGGAGAAACAAAATCAAACATCAGCATTCCAAATGTAAAAATTAATCCGGGACAAAAATATGACCTCAAACTTAATTTCAAAACCTGTACACAGGATGTAACAAGTGATGGATTAAATTGGAGCTATCCTGAAACAACTTTTCGCGGTAAAAAAGGAATTATGAAAGATGGAACATTCTACGCTAATGGTAGCACAATCGAACGTATTTTTACAGCGCCGGTAGCGAACTATGGTTTTGTCTTTGATATCACTGAGCTTGACAATGCTTTCAACATGGAAGTAAACGGTATTAGATTAGCCAAACAGGAAATCCAATTTCAGAATGCGGGTGCTTCTTCAAAACAAAATATTCAATTTGCTGATGGAAGCAAATACGAAGGTACTGATGTACAAACCAATAAAAGAATTGGTAACATCTATGACATGAAAGGCACGGCATCAAAACCATTAATTAAGCTTGTAATTAGCAGAACTGGTGAGGTTACGATGTTTGGAAGTAAAACTTCCGGTGGCGAGTTGTATCCACTTATCTTAACCAATGGCAATGCTTTCAATACATTCCCTTGGAACGGTATACAAAGCAACGCGGTAAAAGTCACTCAACTTGTTGATGGCAGAACGGTAATCAAAGGAATTGGAGCCGGAAAAAAGAAAATACCATGTAATTGATAATCTAGGTATAAATAAAACGAGAGCCCCCTTAAACATGAAATTTTAAGGGGGCTCTCGTTTTAAGCTCCGTGATCTTTCTGTAAGATTTTGCTGAGGTGACTTACATCTGTCAATCCAAACTCATCTGCAATTTCCTTTAAAATCATGCGCCCGGCTGCGATACGTTGTCGAATAAGCGTATTCCGGTAGCCCAGGATATATGCTCTTATGGTCATCCCAACTTGACGTTTGAAATAGGTGCCCAAATAATCGGGCGAAATATTAAAATGAGGGGCCATAACCTGCGACTTCAATAAATTGGGCGTATAGATATTTTTATGGATATAGCAGAACATCGCCTGTAGGTCGCGACTTCTACTTCCATCTACCTGTAATTCGGGCATATTTCTCATCAGAATCGTAGTTATGCTAAGCAACTGATACCAGATCAAGTCTTGATTGGCAAAAGTATCGTGTTTTAATGAAGCAACGACCTGAAACAGTAGGTGAACAGTCAAGAGATCAGCAGCAAGTAGCGGAAATCCATGCTGATGGGTCTCCCTGCTTTTCACCAAATACTCCAATTGTCGGGTTAACACACCCGAATCGGCGGCATACCCGAGGCGATATGCATCTGTAAATTTTAAATAAATAAAATGCGTCTCTTGTTCAATCTCAAAATAATGGTACTCTTCTGGCCCAATAAAGAAAATAGCCCCGCTTTGGTAAGGGACAATATGGCCATTGATCACATGTACCCCCCTTCCACGCACAATAAAAATAAATTCGTAGTGATTATGATTATGTTCAGGATGTGCCCATTCAGCGGTTTTAAATTCCGATACCAGAACAGGCTCAAATTGTCGATAGCGTTTCATTTAAGAAATGTACAAAATTATAGCCGATTTTTACATCCTGTCCGATCTGATCCACACTAATTTTGTTAAAAAGGAATCCATATGGAAACAACAAACAACACGGCGTTAATCGTCGGGGCGAACGGTGTCATCAGCACAAACCTCATTGACTATCTTAGCAGCCTTGGAAACTGGGACATCATTGCATTATCCCGTCGCGGTGGAACCGATCAAGGCCACGTGCATCATATTGCAGTAGATTTATTGGATTTAGAGGACGTTATCAACAAACTAAACCCATTAACAACCGTAACTCACATTTTTTACGCAGCTTATCAGGACCGGGAAAGTTGGGCAGCTTTGGTCGAACCCAACCTGAAGATGTTGGTCAATGTGTTAACCGCAATTGAGCCGGTAGCGAAGTCTTTGCGGCATGTAAGTCTCATGCAAGGCTATAAAGTATACGGTGCTCACCTCGGCCCATTTAAAACACCGGCCAAGGAATCAGATGCCGGACACATGCCACCGGAATTTAACAGCAGTCAGCTCAAGTATCTCCAACAGCAGCAAATTGGAAAGCGCTGGACCTGGTCAGCGATCCGCCCGTCAGTTGTAGGGGGAACAGCTCCCGGCAACCCGATGAACCTAGCCTTGTTAATTGCTGTATATGCAACAATCTCCAAGGCATTGAATATCCCGCTACGCTTTCCGGGAAAACCCGCTGCCTATGGCAAACTGTTGGAGATGACCGATGCTAACTTATTGGCAAAGGCGACTGTATGGGCCGCTACGGAACCGCGTGCAGCCAATCAGGCCTTCAATATTAATAATGGTGACTTATTCCGCTGGGAAGATCTCTGGCCCAAGATTGCGAAATATTTCCAGATGGAAGTCGACGCGCCCTTACCCTTACCGCTACAGACGATGATGTCCGACAAAGCGGATATATGGGAAGATATAAGGACCCGACATGGATTGAATTATACTTATACAGAAGTATCTGCCTGGGCTTTTGGAGATTTTGTTTTCTCTTGGGATTATGACTTTTTTGCGGATGGCAATAAAGCCCGAAGAATGGGATTTCATGAGTTCGTTGATACCGAGCAGATGTTTTTTCGTTTATTCGACGAAATGCGGAATAAACAAATTATCCCTTAACAGCTTTTCTCTTCATGGTGATTTTGATGATCGCCATGAAGAGAAAAAATCAACTTGTTATTTGACCACTGTAGCTTCCAATTCGACCTTCAGCGTCTCAAATAATCCTACAACTTCCAGCGCTGTTAATGCTTGTTCAATTTGATGTTTGGCAATCCATTCCTGAAGTATCGGGAAATGTGGCCAAAGTTCTCGCATGGAAGTGGTATATAGGTTTAAGCGCACAATTCCACTACACAAATAGCCAGCCGTCTGAATAACGTTCTCGAGATTGGCAATAGCCTGTCTCAGTTGGGACTCCATGTCTTTATCACTAGAAATTCCGTCATCAGCTATTGCCGCCTGCCCCGAACAATACAAGGTTCCTTCGACATTTTTTACTTCAACAGCCTGCACGTAACTCCGCTGCTGTTGCCACGTCCATGGGTTAATCGATCTTTTATTCATTTTCACAACATTTTGATGTACAACAAAATTGTGAAATGGCAGATGTAAATACCCTTGATAAAACGCACAATTTTTGCGTGACAAAAGTCACATCACCGCGACAGCCGGCTTAGAGCCTCCCGAGAAACGCCCAAATAGGCTGCAAGTAATGATTTCGGAACACGCTGTACCAGCGTGGGGTATTTTTTCAGGAGCTGTTCATAACGTTCTTTAATTCCTACTGTCATTGTTGAAATAATGCGCTGCTGTGCAGCGATAAAGCCTTGATAAGCCTTCTCCAGAAAAAAATGCTCTAATTGGGGTACTGCAGCGCATAGTTTCCTATAGTCAGTCAAACGGAGACAGAGTACCTCCGTATCTTCAACACATTCGAGCGACATCGTGGCCCTCGACTCCGTATAAAAAGCGGCAAAGTCAGTCTCCCACCAATCTTCCTGTGCAAAACTGACAATATGCTCCTTTCCGGTATCGTCAGAATAAACGAGCTTTAAAAGTCCTTTGAGTACAAAAAAGTTGCATGGTACCAGCTCTCCTTCCTGAATCAAAAATTGATGTTTTTTGTATTTTTTATAACTAAAAAAAGAAGAAATCGTCTCAAATTCAGTATCCTCAAGAGGTACAATACGTTCTATGTGATCTCTTAATTGATTCATCATTGTATAAAATTTGGTTGCTAAAAATACAATTTTCTTAAGTCATTTTGCCGGATTTTTGGATAAACTGCTATTCCGTTCAACCCGATCCATGTTTGCTAAAAGAAAAGTTAATTTGCGTTCTGAAGCTGTCGTTCGCTTCGTTCAAAAGCTGCTGATCCCTAGCCCCACTCCCACTTTCATCGGATAATTAGGTTCGAAAGTCTTGTTCTCGGTCGTTATATTGACCGCACTTGTTGACAGATAACTCGTTAGCCAGGAAGCCTTAGGGTTTTGTCCCGAAATATCGACTCCAGTTACAGATCATGGCACTTGCGGAATAGATTTTGTTTTATTATTATTTTATACTTACTTTGAGAAGGTTTTTGTGGGATACCTATTGTAAACAGAATTAAACTATGAATTTCTCCGCCTGTTCGGATCAGCAAATTTTTGAATCAGTTTGTCAAGGTGAGGAACGGGCGCTACAACACCTGATGCATCGCTTTTGGCAACCACTGTTCAAAACGGCGTCTGTCACGATGCAGGATCCCGAAGTATGTCAGGAACTTGTCCAAAATGTATTTATCAATATATGGCGAAACAGGGAGAAAATAAATCTCAAATATTCCATCAAAACTTATCTATTTGGTTGCATTCGTTACGAAGTGTTCCGAAATGTTAAAAAGAAAATGGATCACGTTGAACTCAAAGACTTAGATGAGAACTATATTGATTCCTTCAACCCCTTGTTAAAATTGGAGTACAGTGAACTGCTGGATTACCTGGATCAAATGATCAACCAGCTTCCTGACAAATGTAAGGAAATCTTTTACCTCAGCAGAATGGAACAGTTAAGCCATAAGGAGATTGCTGAGAAGCTAAATATTTCCGTAAAAACAGTAGAAAACCAAATTTCTATTGCGTTGAAACGATTAAAACAAGGTATGCAGAATATGCACATCTTTTTTCAGATTTTCTTTCTCTAACAAGAGATTGAAATACAGTACATTACAACCAGGACAATCTAATAAAAGGCTCTTTTATATTTTCTTTTTTTAAAAAAGTGCAATTCCTTTTGGGGGCTAAATGAAAAAATGAACTCTATAAGAACGAATCAATTATAGATTTCATGAAAAAACCTGAAATTATAGACTTAATTAAGAAGATTTTACGCAAACAATCCTCCGAAGATGAATTACTTGAAGTAGACGATAGGCTCTTGGATGCATATCATGATACGACTTGGGACGAAGATAAATTCGGTCCTGCAGAAAATATAGAAACACAGATTAAGTACAACGTAGAACAACTTATTCAGGCAGAAGCGGGCAATTCAAAAAAAATAAGCACTTTCCGTCGTTACCTCCCCTATGCAGCCTCTTTGTTATTGGCTGTTTCCAGCATTGCCGGATATTATTTTTTGAAGGTTGGGAAGGCCGATTTACAAGTTGCAAATCAACATACATACCTAAATCCAGGTGTAGAAAAAGCTTCTCTGAAAAACTCTGACGGCAATAGTCTGGATCTGCAGAAAAAAAAGATTGGAGACACAATTCCCTTTGGAAAGTTGTTGTTCAAAATAGATCAGGAAGGTGTTATCAGTTATCTTGCAACGACCGGCAAAAGAACTATAGAATCTCAACTTATAACTTTAGAAACGCCGAAAGGTGGTAAATATCAGATCAATTTAGAAGATGGTACCAAAGTATGGCTCAACGCCGAGAGTAGCCTAATTTTCCCCGAACATTTTGCTGCTGACCGTCGCCTCGTTCAGGTCAAAGGAGAAGCTTACTTCGAAGTTGCTGAATCAAAACACAAACCTTTTATCGTAGCAGGAAATGGATTTGGAATTCGGGTACTGGGCACAAAATTCAATGTATCTGATAGGGATAACCTCCATTTTGCAAAAGTTGCTCTGTTACAGGGATCAGTACGTTTGACTTCAAAAACAGGCCAGACCATGCTCAAACCCGGAGAGCGTGCAAAGATATCTACCTCAGGTGTTGAGATTGATCAATTTGATGCTGAATCCGAAATCGCTTGGAAGAACAACTATTTTATTTACAAAGATGAAAATATCAAAACCATTATGGCGGATGTAGCGCAATGGTACGATGCCGAAGTGATATTTGAGGGAAAGGAATGGGATGATGTAAATCTCAAAATGAAAATCTCCAGGAGAGAAAATATTGAAGAGATCTTATCACTTCTCGAACTAACAAAATCAATTAAATTTAAAATTGTGGAAAGGAGGATCTACGTCAGCAAAAGATAAATAGAAAACTTAAGCCAGGATGCTGTCACATCCCGGCTACGAATAGAGTTTAAAAATTTTCTGTCAAAAATTAATTAACCTTTTAATTCTAAACAAAATTATGAAAATAATACCGGGAAAAGAACAGCATATGTTCTTAATTAAGACCCTATTGATTATGAAGTTCTATCTACTGCTCGCATTTTTTAGCGTTGTTCAGGCTAAAACCCCGGTTTATAGCCAAAAAATGAACCTACATTTTAAAAATAGTAAGGTCGACCTAGTTCTTGCAGAAATCAGCAAACAGGCGCAGCTTGATCTGCTTTACGATTCAAAACTGATCAAGAAAGCAAGCCCTGTCACCCTTAACCTGGAAAATGCCACGCTGAGCGAAGCGCTGACGGCATTATTCCGAAATCAGGCGCTGGAGTTTGAAGTCATCAAGAAGACCTTAATAATACGTCCAAAAGAATCGACGGGGGCAGCTCGTACCGCAGAGGTTACCGAAAATCAAAAAGCCATTAATGGTTCAGTCAAAGATCAACAGGGAAACCCTTTAGCCGGTGTAACAGTACGTATCAAAAATACCCAGATCACAACGACAACCGACGGCAAGGGAAATTTTACCATTGCCCCTCCATCCGGATCCGGTCAGGTGATCCTGACATTTACCTATGTGGGCTATGAAAGTATTGAACGAGATGCGGATAACAAAGACAATCTAAATATAACCTTGGCACTCGCCAATAACAATCTGGATGATGTTGTTGTCGTAGGTTATGGTACACAGAAAAAAATCAATGTCACGGGTGCTGTAAGTTCAGTAAATATGGCGGATATGCGGACGCCTGTACCCAATTTATCGAATGCTTTAGCAGGTAAAGTCGCTGGTATTATTTCTGTGCAGTCCAGTGGTGAACCCGGTTATGACAATTCGACCTTTACAATCCGTGGAATCGGGACCTACGCTGGTAATTCGTCTCCACTAATTATCATCGATGGTGTACAACGTGATGATGTCAATGGTGGTTTCGGTGGTTCATTCAATAATATTGATCCCGAAGACATCTCCAGTATTTCCTTATTGAAAGATGCTTCATCCACGGCCATGTATGGAGCTAAGGGCGCCAACGGTGTTTTGATTATTACCACGAAAAGAGGTGTTGCCGGTAAACCAAAGATTTCCTTTAAGGCAGAAACAGGCTTCTCAGGTTTTACAAAAACGCCACAGATGCTGGATGGAATAAAATATATGGAACTGCAGAATGAAGCGCGAAGAAATATGGGACTTAGTCCCGTCTATACAGACGAATTGATCCAAAAAACAGCCAGTGGACTGGATCCCTATATGTATCCCAATGTGAACTGGATTGATGAAGTCTATAAGAAGAATTCCATGCTCACCAATGCCAACATCAACATTACCGGCGGTGGTGAATCGATGAAATATTATATTTCAGGATCGTATTATAATCAAACCGGTCCTTATAAAGTCCGTAATTTAAACAATTACAATCCGAATCTCGATTTCAAGCGCTATGATTTCCGCAGTAATGTAGATGTCAATTTATCAAAAACCACCTCCGTTCAGCTCAACTTAACAGGGATGCTGGTTAACTCCCGCTACCCTGGTATTGCTGCCGGTGATTTATGGTATCTGGCATATGCGACTACACCCGTTGCCTACCCAATTCAATATCCGGACGGTAAATGGGCAGGACCACTGAGTGGTGGTGGCGCAAACCCATTAAATGAAGTACAAAATAATGGTTATTCCAGCGAATTTAAACCTATCGTACAGTCGGTATTGACCATTAATCAAAAATTAGACGCAATTACGGAAGGATTATCTGCCTATGCCCGGTTCTCCTTTGACAGTTATGGTGAATTCAACAACCGTCGTTCAGGGAGAAATGATTTATGGCAGGCCACAGGAAGGACACCTGAGGGGGAACTCATTTTTAATCAAAGCAGAGTTGGTCAGCAATTTTTGGACTATAGTAAAGAATCTTTTGGCCAACGCGTCATGTATCTTGAAGGTAATTTAAACTATGACCGTACTTTCAACGATCACAAAATCGGCGGGATGTTTCTTTATAATATGCGTAACCGTTTGGTCAGTTTGGCCGGTGACGTTATTGGATCCATCCCCTACCGCAATCAAAGTCTGGCCGGAAGGATTAACTATGGATTCCGTGATAAATATCTTGTAGAAGTTAACGCAGGTTATACAGGATCTGAAAATTTCGAGAAGGGCCAGAAATTTGGCCTATTTCCTTCCATTTCGGCTGGCTGGGTGATTTCCAATGAAGAATTTTTTGAGCCTTTGAAAAAGACATTTAACTTACTAAAAATCAGGGGATCCTATGGTGTTGTCGGTAACGATAACATTGGTAATGCTGAAAATCGCTTCCCTTACTTAACGCAGATCGGTGGTGGCGGCTCTACAGGTTTTGGTCTCAATGGAAATTTGGTCGGCGGAAAAACGGAGAGAATATTAGGTGTCGAGAATCTCACCTGGGAAAAATCCTATAAAACCGGCATTGGTCTTGAAATCGGATTATGGAACAAGCTCAACCTGATCTTTGATGGTTTCGCCGAGCGTCGAAAAAACATTCTTATCGAGAGACAATCCATTTCTTCTATCGCCGGTTATAATAGTCTTCTTGTTTATGCCAATATCGGTGAGATGGACAATAAGGGGATGGATGCCAGTATTGAATACAACGATAACTTTGGGGATGTTGGGCTACGCCTTTTTGGTAATGTCACCTATAGCCGCAATAAAATAGTATATGCGGATGAACCCGTCAGACGCTACGGTTATCAATCCAAGACAGGAACACGCTATGGCGAATATCAGGGGCATATTGCCATGGGCTACTTTACGAGCAAAGAAGAGGTCGAGTCTGCCCCTCAGCAAAAATTTAACCCCGTATCTCCGGGAGATATCCGTTACAAAAACTTAAATGCTGAAGACGATAATATCATTGATGCATATGACCGGACCTACCTTGGAAAATCCTGGTTTCCTTCATGGTTATATGGTGCCGGCTTTTCGGCTTCGTATAAAAACTTTGACCTTTCCCTATTCTTTCAAGGAGTTGCTGATGTAGGCATTATGGCTAACGGCAGTGAAATTCCCGGAAAAGGCATGGGGGTCAATGGGGTCGGCGTACTCCCTTTTTCGGGTCTGGGAATCTACCCCAATAATACCATGTCCATTGTTGAAGACCGTTGGACCGCAGAAAATCCACGTCAGGATGCTTACTACCCGCGCCTGACAATGGCCAGTGGTAGTGACAACAACTATATCAACAGTACACACTGGTTAAAAGATGGGGCTTATATACGCATGAAACAGGCTTCTTTGGGCTATACTGTTAAAGCAAAAGGATTGGACAAACTTGGTTTCACGTCACTTTATGTGTATTCATCGGGCCAAAACCTCCTGACGTTTAGCAAATTCAAAATCTGGGATCCCGAATTGGGGAGCAACGGTGCCAAATATCCGTTAAATCGTATGATCACCTTCGGCGTTCGGGCACAGTTTTAATCTAAATCTATACAATAACCATGAAACAGATATCACCAAAATATATTGCATCAGGTCTATTAGCGCTAGCCTTATGCCAAAATATGCAAAGCTGTACTTATTTGGACAAAAAACCGGATAACCTCCTCACTTCAGACATGGTTTGGGAGACCCGGGCCAATGCAGAATCTTACTTAAACCAGATCTATAGTTATATCGAAACGCCGGTAGACGATTTTACGACCCTTGGTGCCAGCGATGAAAGCTCCTGTAATATACCTGTTGTGAACGTTCGACAAATGGCTGTCGGGAACTGGAATGCACAAAGCATGTACTGGCAGCATTATTGGAATAACCCTTACACCGCCATTAGGCAGTCATTTATTTTTGAGGAAAACATCGACAAGGTTCCTGAAGGTGCATTGAGCACAGAACTTAAAGTACAATACAAAGCCGAGGTAAGGTTTTTGCGGGGCTGGTACTATTGGAAATTGCTGCGTCAATATGGCCCAGCGGTATTGTTGAAAGGGACATTGGGTTTGAACGAGGATTTCAACATATATCCCCGCAATTCATTTCAGGAATGCGTCGATTACATCAATAGCATGATGGATCTTGCCGCAGCAGACCTTCCTGTGGTATGGTCCGCCTCCTCCAATTATGGCCGACCAAGCAAAGGAACCTGTCTGGCCATAAAATCACAGGTGGCACTATGGGCGGCGAGCCCCTTATGGAATGGGAACCCACGATTTGCAAACTTCAAAAACAAGGATGGGAAAACCCTTGCCCCGTTGCAGAACGACGCCAATAAATGGCAATTGGCCGCTGACGCTGCAAAAGCTGTTATTGACTTAAATGCCTATAAGCTCTTTACCAATCTGGATGAAGGAGATTCAAAATTCGATCCTTACCTGTCTTTCCGTAACCTCTTTTTAACCAACTGGAATAGTGAGATTATTTTTTCCACGCACAAAGCGGACACCTGGCAATGGGGACATGAGAAACGAAGTGCACCTGAACCCGGTGGAATTGCGATGATGAATGCCACACAAAATGTGGTGGATGCCCACCTGATGCGTAATGGCAAGACTATTGACGATCCCACTTCTGGTTATCGGGAGGATGGTTTCGTCGCAACGGATGATCCTGCCGACTGGGGCAAAAGCCGCGATGGCGTCAATAGAGGTTACATCGCTGGCAATTCAAATATGTATGTAAACCGGGAAGCGCGATTTTACGTCAATATCCTCTATAATGGTAAGCCTATCCTACCCGCACCAACAGCCGATGACCGCAACTTCTTTTCCTCAGATGGCAACAAGGATGGACGCGGAAGAGCCGAGTTTTATTATTCAGGAAAAGCCGGACTGGTACAGAATTCAAATAGTGCCGATAAAACAGGATATCTCGCACAAAAAAATGTTAGTCCAGCCAGTAATATTCGCCAGGATCGCGCTGTATATCGTCCATATATCCATATCCGTTTGGCTGAAATCTATTTAAATTATGCCGAATCGCTCAATGAAGTTAATCCGAGCCATCCTGATATTCTGTCTTATCTAAACCTTGTCCGTCAACGGGCCGGTTTACCTAAATTGGAAACTGTCTATCCACAGGTGGTAGGCAATAAAGATGAACAACGTAAATGGATTCTTCGCGAGCGACAAATTGAGCTAGCATTTGAAGGTGATCGTTATTTCACCCTTATTCGTCGACTGATGATGGGAAACCCAGCCTCCCGAGCGATATACCGGATGAATATAACGTCAAACGATAACAATCAAGGATTTTTCTATCAGGATTTCTATAAAAGAAATTTATTGCAAAACAGATTCTGGGATGACAAAATGTATCTATTTCCGATTTTCCAAGATGATCTGGACAAGAATACAGCCCTTGTTCAAAATCCCGGCTGGTAATTGGGTAAATTTTATTATTTATGAACCGCTCCTAGTTGAAATTTCATTTTTATCACAGCAGTAAATGTAAATTTTAAATAGAATAGCTCCCATCTAACGGATGGAAAATAAAATTATTGACAGATGAAATTAATATATAGAAAGTATTTATTCTTCCCCCTGCTCTCCTTTGTGATATTGGTGGGAATATGTTCATGTAAGAAAGATCATATGAGTGCAGCACATGATCCGAATGCGGCCATTGTTGTCACGGATTTCCTTCCAAAGCAAGGCGTCTATGGAACAGAAGTGCTGATCAATGGGGAGAACTTTACAACGGACACGACCGCAATTTCTGTTAAACTCAACGGTATACCGTTAAAAGTCATTGGCTCAAATGGTAGCCAGATCATGGCCATAATCCCTAAAAGAGCTGGTAGCGGACCTCTTGAAGTGTCTATCGGCGGAAAAACAGGAACATCCAAAGATAGCTACAGCTATATCTACAAAAGAACGGTCAGCACCTTGGCGGGCAATGGCGCAGCAGGCTTCCTCAACGGAAAAGGTACTGATGCGAAGTTCAATTTTGGAGGCGAATCCTGGTACCGCAATGGCGGTATCGCTGTAGATGATGCGTTAAATGTCTATGTCACTGACCCCGGTAACCACTGTATCCGTAAAATTGATCCCGCCGGAAACGTCAGTACTTTAGCCGGATCTCCAAGTAATGCCGGTTTTGCAGACGGGAAAGGAGGTGAAGCACGGTTTAGCCTTCCGTATGGATTGACCATTGATGAACAGGGTAATCTGTATTGTGTCGATCCCGGAAACTGGGATATCCGTAAGATAACACCCGATGGTACAGCAAAGCTTGTCGCCTGGGCCGCAAGGGAGCCTTGGTTCATTGCTTATGACCAAACGTCAAAAAAACTATATTATAATTCTGTTACCTCCCCGGCTCCTATTTATCAGTTAAATACAGATGGTACAGCAGTAACGACAGTCATCGATGGATTGAATTTTCCGGCAGGAATGGCCTGCGGTCCGGATGGCAGTCTATACATCTGTATCCATGGCGACAATCAAATCAGAAAATACGATCCCAAAACATGGAAGCATACCATGATTGCCGGTTCTGGTAAATATGGTTATAAAAATGGACTCAGTACGGAGGCTGAATTTGCACTCCCTTGGGGGATTGCGGCCGACAGCCAAGGCAATGTATATGTAGCTGGAAATGGTACCGCCGGGGCCGATAGTGGATCTCCGGATCAGAGCATCCGCTTGGTGGATGGCAAGACATTCCAGGTAAGTACATTTGCGGGATCTAACATCGCAGGTTTTACAAACGCCGTCGGCGAGGCCGCCTCATTTAATGTGCCTGAAGGTGTGGCTGTAGATAAAAATGGTACAGTCTATGTCATCGACAAGAAAAATAATAGTGTCCGAAAGATCATATCTGAATAACCTAAGGGGTGTCCGAAAAAACTGATCGGACACCCATTTTCTTTAATTTTATCCATATCCCCAACCACTCTTTTCAATTGTGCATTCTCAGAGATGACAAGATCCAAATGAGGTCATAAAGCTATGAAAGCCTATACACTTTGGACAGCTTATTCAAATTTCAAATGACTTTATATGATTTTTAAGCGCCTATTTTCGTTGACCTATTCGCTATTACAAGGTTTGCTTTTGTGCGCGGCATGCGGTCATGCTTATGATGTCGATCATATACAGACCGACTCAGCCCCTCAAAAAAGCAGGTACGTTTCGGTTACAGGTAATGACCAGAACAAGGGTACGGAGAGCCAGCCCTTTCGTACTATCGCACACGCTTTGGATGCAATATCAGCAGGTGACACTATTTTTGTACGTGAAGGTGCTTACCATGAAAAACTATTGATTTCAAAATCAGGAAGTTCAGCCAAACTCATTACGATAAAGTCCTATCCCAACGAAGCTGTGGCTATTGATGGTGAAGGACTGTCCATTTCGGGCACAGAAGCATTGGTCACGATCAGAAATGCCCGATTTATTCAATTCGAGGGTTTTGAAATCCGCAATTTTAAAACAAAAGCCAAGGGCAATGACGTGAACGGGATTATTATCGATCAAGGTTCTAAAAACATAACCATACGAAATAATAGGGTTCATCATATCGAGAACAATGCCAGCCCACAGGATGGCAGAAGTGGGCATGGTATTCTGGTCATCGGCAATACTGCCGAGGCCTTACAGGATATTATTGTGGAGGATAATACGATCCATGACTGCAATACCGGCTATTCCGAAAACCTCACCATCAATGGCTACGTGGATGGCTTTACGATTAGAGGGAACAAGGTATACAATGGTGAAAATATTGGCATTGTTGCAGCCGGAGGATATGCCGCCAATGCTACAGCAAACCTGAACTATGTACGTAACGGACTGATCAGCCAAAACGAAGTTTATGATATTGATGGTCGAACTGGTCCTATCCCTGCATTTGCTGAGCATAACGGGGCCATTGGAATTTACATCGATGGCGCCCGGGATATCATTGTTGAAAGAAACAGTGTCTATCGCTGTGGGCGCGGAATCGGCCTAGTCAGTGAAACCGACAACTTTCCTACACGTGACTGTATTGTCAGAAATAACGAGGTCTATAACAATTCACTCGCGGGGATCAGCCTGGGTGGATATCTAAATTACACCGGTGGTGGTACGCTGAACTGTTATGTTGTGAATAATACCTTATTTCATAACAATATCGACAGGGGCTATTTTGATGAAATTGAAGGTGAAATACGACTTGTTGAGAACTGTATAGACAATATCATCCAAAATAATATTATTGTTGCCAAACCCAATGGTGTATTTATTCATAAATATACCAATACAGGTAAATCCAATGCGATTGACTACAATTTATACTTCAGTACCGGAGAAGATCAGTGGATATGGAATGGGAAAGTCATCCGGGATCAACAAACCTGGAAATCAACCCTTATTGGCGATACGCATGCGATCTTTGGCCAGGATCCGGGGTTTATATCAACGACACAAGCAGATTTTGAATTAAGGGATTCATCTCCTGCCCTTGATAAAGGAAATTTTATTAGTCAAGCAATCAATGGCGTATTGGATTTGAGCGGAAAGGCAAGATCAGAAGCAAATCGCATTACGATTGGAGCATTTCAAAAATAATCGTTTACCTATTCTGCACTTAATTCTAATTCTTTGCCTTTGATTTTAAAAATCGCTGGGTCAGATATTTTCGTACAGGGATATCGCACAACTTTAAACAGCTATAAGCGAGCACAATACTACCGATCACGACCGCTGCAGCACCGGGCAATGATTGCTCAAAGCTGAGGTTTTCATTTTTCACCCAAGCGTAATACAAATAGATAAAAGGATAGTGCACCATATACAAAGGGTAAGAGATATCTCCCAGGAATTTAGACAGTTTGTTTGTAAAACTGCCTCCTTTTCCGGAAGCCCCCAGAACAACTAGCAGTGGAAAAACCAGCACACAGCACAGCGTATCATAGAGTCCATTCATCCAGAGATGTTCAACTCCCCCGATACGAGGAATCGCCAAAAGTGAAACAAGGATAATACTACAGATCCAAAATGCACCTTTAATCCGAAAAGGCTTAAATACGCGCGATAAAAACAGTCCTGCAGTAAAGGAAAATAAAAGACGTAAGGATCCCGCTGTAAATTCTGTTCCGGTCAGTGAAAATCCTGCACAAATATCACCCAAAGGACCCCAGATCGCAAATATGGCTAATCCACAGCCAGCAGCAACCACCAGTCCGCCAAGTGCTTTTGTTGAAAATTTACGGATGATCAAAACATAAAGGAGATTACCAATATATTCAAAAAACAAGGACCAACTCGGACCATTCAGCGGAAACATCTCACCTAATCCCCTTACTTCATGTCCGGGGAGAGCAGGGATCAGCAGTGCATTTAATACTGTCGCTAGTAATAAAGCCGAAACAGTCACCTTCGATACATCCCAGACCGAACAACCCTGTAAATAGAATAGGACAGCACCAATGATCGCCCCCATAATAACCATGGGATGTAATCGTATAATCCGGCGTTTGATAAAATCCATTGTCGTCATCGTTCCCCAACGATCATCGTACGCATAACCGACGACAAATCCAGATAACATAAAGAAAAAATCGACCGCCAGGTAACCGTGGTTAATACGTTGATCCAAGTGACTGGTGGCAAAAGCTTCGAAAATATGAAAACACACTACCGTGATGGCGGCAACGCCACGCAGGCCATCAAGCACAGCATAATGCGGTTTGGTGTCGGCATACGCGGAAGTAGAAACTGCTGTATCGGGCATACAAATAATAAGATTAGTTTTATTGATTTTTCCGAAAAACAAAGATGTAAATATAAACAATTTCAAAAAACGTCATAGCCCTGCCGCTCAATCGAATCACTTATCATTTAGCAACAGGAATATAATCCTTCAGATAAACCTGCTCTTTCCGCATATCCTGAATATATTCTTTACTAAAAATTTCCAAAAGTATTTCTGAAATAGCTGTCGTGGTGGGCTTGTCATCTTCGGATTCACCAAACGAGAAAATTTCCTCCTCCGTTCGATCTTTCTTCGTTAAGAAATAATAAAAATCCGGACTTTCCCAGCCTTTTACCCCTGAACCAGCTTCTTCTGCTATGTTGAGGACAGTGTATTTTTTTTGTAGAAAATTCTGAATATTTCGGAAATCAGCCATATTTTTTGAGGTTTTGCCCGCATATAAATAAACGAATTTACCATCGCTATTTTCCCCCATAGCCAGCGAGGGAAAAGCGACACCATTCAGCATGGCCAAGGTATCCTTCTCCTCGTTATAGGACACCGTTGTATAGCGATAGCCATAATATTTCTTCGGTTTTAATTTTCTTGTTCCCCAGCTAGAGGTAGACTCCAGATAAAATGGCGTCGGCAAACTTCCTTCGCTATCAAAAATTGCCATGGTATCTTTTTTGAACATGGCGGTTTCAAAAACCTCTTTTATTGCTTTCTTGTCCATGTTCTTCACATCAGAAGCTAATATAGACTCTGTTTTTTTTATTTTTGGTGCATAAAACTTTGAAACATCAAACGTCTTATCCAATTTATCCAAGAGTACAACATCCGGATCCTGAGATTGGCAAGAATGTAACAGCGTCGATAAAAGTAGTGAAAAAAGGATACTTTTATGTATTGAACTAAATAGCTTCATGGGGAAAATTGCTCAAAATTATCTTTTCATTTTCAATCTTAAACCTGCGGCAAAAGATAATCAAATATAAGGAGTACAGCGTTAGGTTAACAATAATATTTACAATCCGTGCAAACTGGTTTTACAAAACATCGACCGTTATCCGAAGAAAGGGACGCATATATAATTATTCATCCAAACCATAAAATGGATTTAAAAACGAATTGATTTCTGTCCGTGAATTTTTATTTATAAATTAGCAATAACAGTTTATCTCTAAATACGACTTGCGGTAATTTTTTCAGTGACAAGCCATGTCATCACTTAACACAAATCTACCATCATATTAATATTCAATAAAAATGAACGATTTTATACATGAATTTGAAGTTCTCATTGATACTTTTCCAGCTGAACTTTCGGCAATTAATACAGTCGCATTTAACGAGAAGTCAGTTCCGGAAAAATGGAGCAAGAAGGAAATTTTAGGGCACTTGATCGATAGTGCCATGACAAACTATCTCCGGTTTATAAGAGCACAATCTGAAGAAAATCCGCAGATTTTTTACGCACAGGATGATTTTTGCGAAAACGCAAATTATCAGCAGTCGGAAACCAAACAACTCACGGACTTATGGTTATCACTCAACAAGCAGCTTTTATTCCTATTCAGGACGCTGATTGCGAGAGATCTGACAACACGAAAATGTAATGATCTCACATTAGCGTTTTTGATGGCAGATTATGTAACCCACCTCAATCATCACCGGCACCAAATACTAGCTTAATTGTAAATTCATAAAGAAGTCTAGTCCAGATAATCGGATGATTCTAAGGACTAGACAAAATATAGTTTACTTTTTACTCCACCAATGATAATAGTTGTGGGCTCCATCGTATTCAAATCCGCAACGTGGATATAGCGTATTGCCGATGTCGTTTGTTTTTTCCGTTTCTAACATCAAACCACAGGCACCGGTTTCCGTACACCATTGTTTACTTCGGTCTATCAGTGCGACAGAGAGTCCTTTACCACGATAATCCTGATGAACAAACAGGTCGCTCAGCAGCCACTGCATTTCCAATTTGGTGTAGTGAAACAGTTTATATAATTGTACAAATCCTACCGCTTTACCGTCCACCATCGCTAGAAAAATATCCGATTCGCTATTCAGAAACCGCTCTTTTAAAAAGACTTTCCCTTTTTCCAGATCCGATTCCTGGCGATAAAAAATCCGATAAAGGTTAAACAGTTCTGCGGTCTGTTCCAGGTCTTCGAGGCTAGCTTTTTTAATTTGATAATTCATTTTAGTAAATATTTTGATTTATACAGGCAAAAATACTCGTAAAAGAAATTCACCTCATCATCCAGATTTGAGATGTCAGACAGTCCAGTATGTTACCACCGCCGATTAAAGTCATTAAACGAAGACGGGAAGAGTTCAGTCGTGTTGCATTCTTCAATCGACGGATAAAATTTCATTTGTTCATATTTACGTGATCAGCAGTCTGTTTGACACAATTTGATGTATGATCAAGTATAAAATCTTTTCGGATGAATTGTAAAAGCAGCAAACATGGATTACTTTACACCTTTATATTCATCAAAATGATAAAGCGCTTATGGTTAATGAGGTTCAATCTGAAAAGATTTATATCCACCAAAATAGAAAAGAGTCACTATCGCCGTTATTTAAGTGCTCATTGGTCTAGCACCATTAGGCATCGATATTGCCTCTTTGTCATATTCCATGGTAGCAATTCCATTGAAACTTACCTGTATTCTTACCGGCTTTTGGATTTTGAAAAACAAGAAAAAAGCCATTCGGGCAAAAACAGATAGACAGGGTTTTTATTTCAAGTGAATATCTGGTAGCCTGCTAATAAAAAAAGCATTAACGGACTTGGATTTATTGGTTTTTGTTCCATTTGTGCAAATTGTCAATATCCGGATAACAACGAGTATCTGCATGGGAACGAGACTCGAACTAGAAACCATGCAAGGCAAAGAGATGCTGACTATGCTGGATGTGCTGAGCAGAAAAGAAAAACAGCAGATTTATCAAACTATCAAAAGATTCGGTATACGAAATCTCGTCAAACCCCGAATGGAAGAAGGATACCTTAAATATTTAGAAAAACCTGCTGTAAGTTAGCCTCCTTCCCTGTTAACTTAAATGATCTAATAACAATTGATCCACATATTCCCTAATTTCTTCGGGTAACATCAGGTAAACTGGTGTTTTTAGATTTTCTCTGTTGGCTTCACCTTCGGTAAAAATATTTCTGAACCCTTCATTGAGCCATTTTCCTTCATCTTCTAAATAAGCCTTATATTTACTGTCCAAAATCTCAATTATGTTTTTGCTATCTTTCATTTGTTCCGTCATTTATTCAATTGTAAACTGCATCTAAAAATATTCGACAGGGGAACATCAACATTGGTGCCACTCCTCCACTAAATTTTCAAATGAAGATTGGAAACAGAAAACTTTAAGATTTCTTAACATTTTTAGCGATTTGCCAAATAATGGTTCAGCAAACCAACAGCGGCGATTTTGGTAACAGGATTCATCTTGAAGCAAGTAGCAGCAATTTTCACCAATCTTATTTGCTTTCTTTCTTATTATTGTCGATTTTTGCTTTGAACATCTAAGCTATCTATAGCCAGATAAACATAGATTATTTTAACATAAGATATTACTCTTTTATAAATCAACTGTTATGATCTTGATCGCAGTGTTACTACCTTGGTTATCCTTCTTTTTAAGAGGGAAAATTTTCAGGGGAATTATTTGTTTAATCCTTCAGCTCACTATTCTGGGCTGGTTACCGGCTGCTATTTGGGCGGTTGCTTCACGTGTAGATGGCAAAAATAAACAACGTATACGAAGTCTTGAACGAAGTATGCGCCATTAAGTCTAGCAATCACCTGTCCTAAAATCGGATCGCTGATGTATACATAACCGCCACAAAAGGGTGCTATTGAGCTTCGAGGAATTTTCGAACCTGAAAAATGGTAAAATCAATTAATCCTTCATCAGTCTCACCGCTGAAATCTTTCATCATATAGTTTCCATGATTGGCAGGTAAGATCATGAGACGGGCATTTGGGATTTGTTTTTGCATTTCCGCTAAATGCTCTCCCTTAACCACATCCTGATCCCCTCCTATGAGAAATACCGGACATGATATATTTTCTAAAGCTCCGGCTTCAAAATCGCGAAAATTGATCATTCGTTGGCTGTCTTTTTCATACATATTTCTAAAATCTTCGGGATCAGAATTTAACTTCAAAAAGTTTTCTTTCAGAGAGGGCGGCATCACCTCAATCGTTGAAGCCGACATTCCCTCAAAAAAACCATCTAACAACCCCGCCCTCTTTGTATTACCGGAGGCTGCGATCAATCGGTCTACCCGATCTGGAAAAAGAGAAGCGAGTTTCAAAATAGTGGTCGCACCGTTACTGAAACCAAAAAATGAAGCTTTATCTATGGCGAGATGATCCAATACTGCTACAATGTCTTTTGCATCCTGTTCAAATGTTTCGGGAACTTTTCTATGTGCCGATCTTCCGTGATTTTGCATATCCAACAGAATCAATTGGTAATGATCCTGCAGCCGTTTCACTGTTTCCTCAAAATCAAAAAAACCAGAAGAACCGCCGCCATGAATAAGTATCAGCGGTTTTCCGGTTCCATAGATCTCATAATATAGTTGTATTCCATTCGCTGGAGAATAGCCTGAATGATTGTTCAATATATCCATAATTCAATATTAAATAGTTTGGCTTATTTAGATGAAAAATTTATCTGCTTTCCACAAATTTTTTAAAGCTGATCAGAACAGAGTCTGTGAATTTTTGCTGAAGGTCTAAAGGAGTTTTTGTGTCCGGTTCAAATGTTTCCCTTAGAATTGTATTGTTATCTATTGCCTGAAATTCGACAATGCAGTTTCTCCCTGCACTGGTACTTTCAATATATTCGAATGGGACAATTCGGTCATACACGCCACGATAGTCAAAACCCTCTCCGTCTTCCATTCGCTCCATTCGAAAATTAAAGTTCCCTCCTTCCCTGAAATCGTTTGTCACGGCTGGACAATGCCAATCGTCAAATGGAATGTTCCATTGTTTTATGGATCCGGCACCGGTCCAATGTTCCCAGACATCCTCGATTGGCCTTTCCACCAAAACAACCGAGACTAGGGTATTCCTGTTTGAGTCTGCAGCTTCCATATTTTATATTTTTAGGTTAAATACGTTCTATCTATTGATCATTGTTTTTTCTATTTATTATTTAAATTTTCTGCTACGTTCGGCAGATCTGATCGTCGCAAGTGAATAGCGGCATATCAATTGAAAGACAATATTAATAAACAGCGCACTAAATTAACTTGCCCTATGACAATATTTATGCAACGTTTATTTTTTTTGATAAAAAGTACAATTTGACAAATATGGTATATTTATTGCACAGCAGAATTAGAATATATAGAAAAACCGATTCAAATGAAAAAAATAGCGATTCTAGCACTGGGTGTGATCCTATTTGCCGGATGTAACAATACACAGCAATCAAAATCTACAGAGAGCACAGAAGATAAGACCAAAGAAGAAACGCCATCTATTGGCGGTGATAAAGATGAACATGGCTGTCTTGTGGGTGCAGGTCAAACCTGGAGTGAGGTTAAGCAGGGATGTATCCAGGTGTTCAATGTCGGAACGCGGCTAAATCCTGTTGATTCCAAAGAGGGGGATGCTGTCATCAGTGCATTTGTCGTCATAAACGATGATAAATCGAAAATGGAGCTATTTTTGCCAGATGACAATAAAACAACCATTATTTTGGATAAAACGGAAGACAACCTGTACCAAAAGGATATTTATAAATATGATGCAAAAAAATCAGATTTATATGTCGATGGTACAATCAAATATAAAGGTGAAGTTGAATAACATCCCTGAAACTTTATAGGACGTAAAGGTAATGCCAATGTTTATCACATTGGCATTTTTTTATTTATCTTACAAAGAGCAATATCTCCTTTTGAAAACTTTTTGACTAACAAGAATGCCTACATAGCACGTCTGCTTAATCAATCTCGAAGATTGCCTGTATCTCAACATCGGTAGCCTCTTTGACCTCCTGCTCATTGACCTCCATGCCCAGTTTTCGCAGCTTCAATATTTTACCATCCTTAATGCAACCTGATTGATAAAGACTAAATTTCAGGAACGGACATAGGATTGATAATTTCCAGCGGGCTGGGGAAACAAAATTAAAAATGCCCCTTTTATCTTTTTTGCCAAATTACACTTAAAACGACATTTCGAATTCGTGCATAAAGCAATTGGGAGTAAATAAATTTTCAATATCTTTAAACTAATATATTTTTTTAAAATGATCGAAACGAATGCGTGTTTTCAAGTTGCAATAGAGAAGGCTTCCCACTTTAATTATAGCTTCTGTTTCCATAACCTGTCCTTGGTGGAAAAAATTAAAATCACTGCGGTCACGAGAGATATCGAGCACATTAAAATTGAGATGACTTCTGAAATCGGGCTGTTCAGCCCTTATGCATTTCATATAGATAAATTTTCGGAGGGAATTCCAGTAACGCTGGAAAATTTAGCTTTCGACTACCATATTCCATATCTCCGGAATCTCGTGGAGAAAGATCTAGACACCATTACCTGTACTATCTCTTCGAAAAATGAAATATTACATCAGCAAAAGTTTGCCGTAAAGGTGTTACCGATGGATTATTTTGGCGGATTAAGTAAATATCCAGAGTTGTTAGCATCTTATGTTTTACCCAATCACCCTATAATCTATACCATTAAAGCAGAGGCGGTCAAGATTCTTGAAAAAAATAGATTAAAGCCGGCCTTTTTGGGCTATCAATCCAATAGCAAGGAACGTGTCCTACAGGAAGTAACGGCGATATACCAAGCAATTTTAAATATCAATATTACCTACAGTGCCATGCCCCCGAGCTTCGAAACTGAAGGTCAGCGGATTCGTCTGGTCGATCAGATTTATGAAACCAAATTCGGAAACTGTATTGATATCTCTCTATTATTTGCGGCCTGCCTGGAAGCAATCGATCTGAATCCGATTCTTATTGTTACGCATGGTCATGCATTTATTGGTGTTTGGCTCAGTGACCAACGGTTAGATGCGGTAATCAATTATGACCAGGCCGCGATTTCAAAACGGACCGTTCATGGGATTGATGATATTGCTTTAATTGAGTCTACTCATCTGTGCCGTGGAAATGCGTATACCATGGGCGAGGCTATGAACTACGCCGAAACACAGCTCTTGCATGCAAACAATTTTATCTTATCTCTCGATATCAAACATGCCCGTTCACATGGTATTCTTCCCCTACCTTTTTCAGGAAAAGAAGAGTTGCACAACGCAAGTATAGAACATTCTTCAAGCTTACCTAAACAACAGGCTATCGATCGTTTTACCCTAGATGACAACAAGCTGGACCTAGCTCTTAGTGACGCTAAAGAGCTAACCAAACAAAAAATATGGGAAAGGAAATTGCTCGATCTCTCGCTCAGAAATAATCTATTGAATCTACGGTTCACCAAAAGCATGCTGCAAATTGTGGATCTGAAAATAGACCATCTGGAAGATCATCTTTCGAACGGGAAATCACTGTCAATTCATCCCAATAACAACCAACAGCTCTTACGCCGTTATAATCTATATTCAGCACCTTTACACTTCTCCGAGCCATTATTTAAACTCGCAGATGACGCATTTCGCTATAACCGCTTGCTGACCCATTACCATCAGGATGACCTAGATATCATTTTAACACACTTGTACCGTAATGCGAAATTAGCCGAAGAAGAAAATGGAAAAAGTACATTGTATCTGGGTGTTGGCCTATTGAAATGGTTTGAACCCAAAACCAAACAGCAGGCCAGACTCGCTCCTATCCTATTGATTCCGGTAGAATTATCCCGTCGATCCGTTAATACGAAATTTACGCTCCGAAGCCGTGAGGAAGAGGCTATGATCAATATTACCTTATTGGAATATCTCAAGCAGGAATTCAAACTTAATCTCAGTACATTGGAGACACTACCGATGGATGAATCGGGAGTAGATGTGCAGAAAGTACTCGCCATTTTAAGAAAGTCTATTCTAAATCTGGAAGGCTGGGATATCCTGGAGCAGGTCGTTTTAGGAAACTTTTCTTTTAACAAATTGATTTTATGGCAAGATCTATCCAGATATGCTGAAGAAATTGAAAAAAGTACAATTGTAAAGAGCCTGATTGACGGAAGGCTTTCAGAAATGCTGGATATCAGCGGCGATTCGGAGAACCTGGAAACTATGCCATCTTCACAGTTGACATTACCGATACCAACCGACAATTCGCAATTGGAAGCTATCCGTCACTCGAACGCAAATAAAAGCTTTGTCTTACATGGGCCTCCCGGTACCGGTAAATCCCAGACCATCACCAATATTATCGCAGATGCTTTGGCGAATGACAAAAAGGTACTTTTTGTGGCCGCTAAAAAGGCGGCACTGGATGTGGTCCATCGTCGGTTGGAAAAAATTGGACTGGGCTCCTTTTGCCTGGAGTTACACTCCAATAAATCCAAAAAATCAGATGTGTTAAAGCAATTGGAGCAGAGCCTGGAAACCCCCAAATATCAAAGTCATATTGATTTTCAGGAAGAAGCCCAACGTATCGATCAGCGCAAAGCGGCATTAAGTCGCTACGTAGACGCCCTGCATCAGCCCTTCGCAGTAGGTTGGAGCTTGTATGATTCTGTCTCTTATCTAGACAGCAATCATATTGCAATCAACACAGCATGGCTGCTACCTTTGCAACTGGATGTTATCGATAAAAAGACCTGGAATGACTGGCAGGACTGGGCAATCCCGTTTGGACAATTAACAGCTAATTTACCCGCGATTGACACGCACCCGTTGCGTTTGATCCCGTTGAAAGATCAGAACTTTGCCTATAAAAATCAGATCGAAAAATCTATCGACGAATACATTCAGGCATCTATTCATGCGAACAAAGCCCAATCGGATCTACAGCTGAACCTTTCAGACAACTGGATCGTAAACAAAGCTTCTCTATACTCACTTCTCGAAAAAACAGCTCATTTTCAAGCGCATCAGACCCTCGTGAATGTGCACTTTGACCCACGTAAAAAGAATTTACTTGATCATTGGATTGAATTGCAAACCCAAAAGCAAGCATTAAAACAAGTGCTTATCACAGATTTCGGCAATCGAATATTCACCACAGACTGTAATCCTATTGAATCTGTCTGGAATCAGTCAAAGCATTCTTGGTTTCTGCTCAAGTGGCTGAAACAGCGCAAAGTAAAAAACTTTTTAAATGGTTTTGCCACAAATAAAATCACCTCCGAACAACAAGTTGATCAATTCTTTAATCAGAAAAATTCCTTTGATCTCGTTACTAAAAATTTAAGCGAGCCGCAGTTTCATCCCATAAACGAAGCGACGAGCTATTATCTTGTCGGTAACCAGTTTGACTTAAACACATTATCACAGAACCAGCATGAGCTGGAAGAACTAAATCATCTGGCGCAATATCTCAAAATTGAAAATTTCCAATCCTGGCTCACCCACATCCTCACGGATGTGGATTTAAAGCTTAAGATCCCTGCCACTGTCCTTACCCTACAGCAGTATGCGGATAAACATCAGGAAATTTCGACATTCTTAACATATATTCCCGACATTGAAGAATTAAACCAGATAAAACAACATTTAGATAGCCTTGAAGACTGGATCCGCTACAATTATTATAAAGATCAGGGAATAAAACTTGGATTATCCTGGTTGATTGACCTCCTTGAATCAAACAAGATTGATAAAAATGAATTAAGCAGAGATATGGAAAGTGTACTGCATCTCAATTACTTCATAAAATCGTTGGATCAGTACACTATTTTAAATGGTTTTGACGCAGCTGTGTATGAAGCACAGATCGGACAATATAAGGCACTTTATCAAGAATTTACCCGACTGGTGCGGGATCAATTGGTTTTGGCGCTAAGCAACAAAATTCCGAATCTCTCCCACGAAGCGGTCCATAGTTCGGAAATCGGTATTTTGCAACGAGCCATCCGTAACCGGGGGCGTGGGGTCAGTATCCGCCGTTTATTTGACCAAATTTCGACTTTACTTCCCCGGTTAAAACCCTGTATGTTGATGAGTCCAATCTCGGTCGCCCAATATTTCGACGTAAATACCGATCATTTTGATCTTGTTATTTTTGATGAGGCTTCACAATTACCGACATCTGAGGCAATCAGTGCTCTTGCACGGGCAAAGCAGGCCATTATTGTTGGGGATCCCAAACAAATGCCACCAACCAGTTTCTTTGCCAGTAACAAATTCGATGAAGACAATCTTGAATTGGAGGATCTCGAAAGTATCCTTGATGATACCCTGGCCTTGTCCATTCCGTCCAAATACCTGCTGCGGCATTACCGCAGTAAACATGAAAGCCTGATTTCTTTCAGTAACTCCAACTTTTATGAAAACAAATTGCTGACATTTCCTTCTCATGACGATCAGGACAGGAAGGTAAGTTATCAATTTATCAACGGCCATTATGACAAAGGGAAAACAAGAACAAATCAGAACGAAGCTGAAGCTGTTATTCAATACATAAAACATCATTTGGAACATCATCCCCATCGTTCATTAGGTGTGGTTACATTTAGTCAAACACAGCAGAATCTAATAGAAGATTTGCTACAGCTTTTATTCTCCCAATACCCCACTTTAGAGGAAACTGCACTGCAGGGAGAGGAACCGATTTTTATTAAAAACCTGGAGAATGTTCAGGGTGACGAACGTGATTTCATTTTATTTTCAATTGGCTATGGTCCAGATGAAGAAGGGAAAGTTTCCATGAATTTCGGTCCTTTGAATCGTGAGGGTGGCTGGCGAAGGCTAAATGTCGCAGTAACCCGGGCCCGATACGAAATGCGTGTTTTCTCTTCGTTAAAGGGGGACCAGATCGACTTGAACCGTACCAGTTCAGCTGGTGTGCAAGGACTGAAAGCCTTTTTGAACTTTGCGGAAAGAGGTATATTGCAAACAACGGAAACTGTTGCCCAAGATAAAGACAAACATACGCTCATCCAGTCTATTGCCGGCCATTTAGATCGAAATGGAATAAAAGTAAAAACAAATATTGGAACCTCTGGCTACCGTGTTGATATTGGAATTGTTGATCCTATGCATACGCAAAAGTATATTTTGGGAGTTTTGGTCGATGGAAAAAACTATTTCAATACAAAAACGACAAATGATAGAGAGCTGCTTATTCCCGATGTTCTGCAATCCTTAGGATGGAATATTTATCGCATCTGGACCTTAGACTGGATAAAAAACAAAGAAAAAATACTGGCTGACATCCAAGCGGAAATTCAACGTATCTTAAATGACGCGAAGATACAAGAGCCAATCATCATTGACGCCTCACAACCACAACCAAAGACAAATATTTCAGTGATATCCGATGATGCGATTGTTTCAAGTAAAATGAAACCCTATCTAAGTGCCAATATCAGTTCAATGGCAACAGCTAGTGCGGAATCAATTTATGATGCAACACATCGCGCAACATTGAGCAATCAGATCCTGAAAATCATCCGTACAGAATCTCCAATTGGTCAAAATCATCTGTTTCGCAAAGTTCTACGCCTATGGGATCTCCCAAGATCCTCCGGAAAACTTACCCAATATCTAAGTGAGCTTATAAAAAATCTACCGGATATAAGGGAGGAAATTTCACATCAAAGTTTTTATTGGGATCAGGGACAATTGGCTACCGACCTGACCCACTATAGAGACAATAGTCTGGAAAAAAGGGCAATAGAAGATATTGCTCCCCAAGAAATAGAGATAGCGCTCATCGAGATCATGGATACCAACCTCAGTTTATTGCGGGAGGATCTTGTACGTGCCGCCGCAAGAGCCTTTGGCTTTTCAAAGACTGGTGCTCAAATTGATATAATTGTCAATAATTCAATAGATAAATTATTGCAGCAGGCCCATTGGAAATCTATAAATGGGAGAATTGTACTGATAGATTAGGTCCATTGCTGCGAAGTGATTATAGTCCTCTCACCTTGTTTGGGCCATATAGATCAGGCCTAGTTGCCTGATCTATATATTTGATTGACATAGGCCGTATAAATTCCAATAGGAATCTTGCCGGTCACTCTACCACGGCGTGATTCGGGACAGGCATTCAAAATACTGTGCAATGAAAAAACAAATATATTTTCCACCGCATTTTGAAGCCTCCACTCTCCTTTTTCGTGCATATATTCCATCAGATGCAGGGCCTTGCCCAATTCATCTTCGCACTCCTGTGCGATCATTTTCTCAATATAAGCGGTAAGAATCCCGATTATCGTAAGTGGATTTCCAACATTTTCGGGTCGCAAGATTTCCGTCTGCACCGATGGTACTACCGAAACAATTATTTCCTGAGCCTGTTTTATATTCATCATTTACTTGCGTTTAATGCTATATCCGGTTCAAACATCATCGCCGTACAATAGCAGTTTCTAAATCCTGTATTTTTTAAATTCTGATAATTCACACATTGCTCACATTTATGCCAAAACGATGCATCCTGTGTTATTTCAGAGAAAGTTACCGGCCGCATCCCGAGTTTTGAATTGATCCGCATAGTCGCCAATGTCGTTGTGATACCAAATATCTTTGCCTCTGGATACTTTTTCCGTGTTAACCAAAATATACACTCCTTCATTTGGGTTGCGATCCCAAGTCTGCGCCAGTCTGGAGCTACAATCAAGCCACAATGAGAAACAAAACTGGCATGTCCATACACCTCTAGATAGATGTAACCAACCCATTCTCCAGCTTTGGTCAAAGCGATAACGGCATTTCCTTCCGACATTTTATGAACGATAGACTCGGGGCTTCTTCGTCCAATTCCGATACCGCGCGCACGCGCTGAAGCCTCCATTTCCTGAGAGATCCGAACCGCATATTTACAGTCGGCCGGAATAGTTTGTCGAATTGATACATCAGTTGTTTTCATAGGAGCGATATTCAGCATGCTTGTTTTTTTCTTTATCGCAGGTATCTTCGGGCAAAACAAGCCGTTGTATTGAAAGTGGCAAGCGGGCTTCAAGGTAGTTCCATTCAATCGTGTTGCATGCTTTTTTTAACCTGGAGAAGGTGTTTGGAAGTAATCCGTTTATCACAAACTGAAGTTCGGATGTTCCCCGATCATGTACATAAGCCATGACCTGCATAATCCATTCAAAACGATGCCAATCCTTGGCATAAATGACATCTTCCGCAAACTGTGAGATCATTTTTATAATATTTTTGTAGTCTCCTTTAAGTTCCGATTTTCTTAATCTTAGATTCAACTCAGGGATTACGGCGGCAATAAAATCCACCGTCTGTCCTTCATCCATTTTTTTTCTTACTTCCATTGTATCGTTTTTTATGTATACATGTTATCACTGTAAACCGGATGAACCAAACAATATTCCAAAACAATAAAAAACGAATTAATAAACTGATATACAGAAAGATAATTTTATTTAAAAAAATATAAAAAAGAAACGGCCTTATCAAATTGATAGGGACATTCTCAATTTGGAACAATCGCCACTTCGTAGGGACCTGAATACCGATTGCCAACCATCCTATTTTCATTGACAGTAATATAGTATTGTCCGCTATCAATAAAACGATGGATCAATTCTTTCCCAAACGGTCCGTCGGCTTTTCCATTTGGAGAAAATAGCTGGCTAATCCGAATATTAGCCGTATCTGAGGGAGTTTTGATTTTTATCCGAACAGAATCTGCTCGATGAACGAAAATAAAAATAGTATCAGTATGTCCTGACTTTATTTCCATATGTTTTACCAGACGGCCATCGTTAAAAGAAACTGCTTTTTCTGCTGATTTCAGATCAGCTGAATTATCACGCATATTTCTATGTTGATCTGACGGGGACTGACACGCGGTCTGTGCGATGAGTGCTGCTGAGATCAAAAACGATGATGATACTTTATTCATGACTTTTTACCAATATAACAACTCTCAACACATCCTTGTTTTCATGATAGCTGATCCTCATTACATTGTCCAGAGACTCCATTTTGATTTTACCGCAGCAGGGTTTACTTGCTCTATTTTCTTATAAAATTTATAAAAATCTTTATTCCATAGGGTATAGTTATGGGTAAACTTAAATACGATCTTGTGATTGTCAGCTCCCTGAATAATGACTTGCCAGACCCTATCATTGGTGATTGTTATTGAAGTCTTACTCAGTTCGATTATGTCCGTCAGCGGGAAAACCGCTTTTCTTTGTTGTTTATTATCGATAGCATAAAAGTTTATATCATCAAAATAGAAATCTTCATCACTGACAAGATTATCTTCCATGCCAAACAGGAAAGGGCGGGACGAAATCTTTTTGATCTTTGCGCTCACTAAATCAGCTGAAGCTTCATAACTGATCTGATGGTTTTCAGGTTTAAATCCAGCAGTATACTTCCTGAAAATTAAGCTATAAAGTACAATAAATAGTACTAAACCTGCCAACAATATAAGGTATAAATACATTCTTCTCTTTGTTAAACGACATTTGTGTTTCTCTCCGGACATCAAAAAAAACGTCTAAATAGATAATAAGGTAATTAATTAGCAGCACAAAATTACCAAATTTAATTCGATATGCAGAATTCCATGGCTAACGGGTAAATAAACGAGATCAAAGCTTCCGTTTGGGATGATACCCACTTCCGTTTCTCAAGATAAAAAGACTAGCTTCCAAAGCTGATATAATACAAGGGTGTATCTCCTGGATGATTCTTGACACGATCAAGCCCTTCAAAGAATATGTGATCCCCCAATTCCTTGCCTATCAATTGTTTCTCCATTTGATACAATAGATCCAGTGCGGTAAAATTCTTCTCATTGGATGCGCGAAGGCGGGCACAGATCTCCACTTGGTAGTACCCGCTGTCTTCGTTATCGTCATCAAAAGCCTCTTCTTCATCATCCAATAGTGTTTCATTTGGATTCAAATCTTCCATATCTTTGATCCAACACATATAACACAGCTCAATTTCGGGAGCATCCACCACAATTTCATTAGCGTCCCATTGCGCCCGATCAGCTAAAATATTACGTTGATACTCCGCAACATCGGCGTCAAATTCCCGGGAACTATCATACGATTTAGCCTGAAATGTCCAAGCTATAGCTGACAGCACACGATCTTGGACTGATTGGATGTTCCAATCTATATTATTCCAAGGGCTGCCTATTTTTTCCCTTAAATAGCCAATATATCTTTTCAAATAAGATTTCCCGATTTTATTGCTCAGCCCAACATAATGTTCTCCTTCTAAAAATTTTTCGGAGAATGTGTGCCAATCTTTAAAGTTCAATCTTGCGTAAGAAGAAAGGTTTTTCAGTATATCCAAAGCGGCTGATTTTTGCAGATACCCTACATCTGTTGCAGCAGTCGTGATATGACTACTCACAGTAATGACAAGTGCATCCACACCAGGTTTGCTAATATCCCAGTTTCCGCTGTCTATTTGATCTTCCCGACCTTCCAGGACAGTCCCCCCTGTCTTCATTCCGAGCAAATTAAAATATGCTGCTAATAGCTGCAGGCAGCTTTCAGTATCTGCAATGGCGAAGTCTCTGTTCAATAGTTTCACCAGTTCGTTACGGTACTCTGCCTGTTTAGGATAAGTCCCGAACTGATAGAGATGAACCGGATAAGTTCTATCGTCCCCGGCACTGCCAAATACGGTAAACCAATCGCCAAAGACGATAACGCGGAATGCCGCTCCCAATGCCGTACCAAATTGCTCTTCATAAGAAATATCTTTCAACATATGCTTATCGTTAATTTGCTGTTTTTTGGCTTTATCCAATTCCGCTTCCTGTGCGAGTTCCTCTTTCGCTTCCCTTACGCCCTCCTTGGTTGCACTCAATAATTCTTTGAAAAATTTAAACATAATTTTATAATATTATTTTTAACTAATGATTCCTATTTATATTTTATCGCAGCCCCAAAAGGCTTCCCACAGTGAGTTTAACTACTCATTATCACTTTTATGAGCTTGAGATTTCAATTTACTGCTGTAAATCTGGAAATAAATATTTGCTTTTTATCTTGAAATCCATATTAGTCTGGAGCCCGACCATATTTGTAGCCGAATACTCCATATTTGAAGGAAGATAATCGGGGTAAGTTTCAGTATACATCAGACATTATTGTATTCCAGATGAACCGTAGGCATAAACACTTGGACAAAAATGTGCTCGCTGTTTTTTTGGAAATGACTATTGTGTCAATTTCGTCGCTTTCACTCAGCCTAACAATGATATTGCTATCATTAATACAAAAATTTACCAGTTGTCGAAGGGACGAACAATTTTACTTCGTCAGGATGTTGAGCATCAATTTATATTGAAAGATCATCATTTTTCAGACAAAGAGATGCATCTCACGAAAGACCTTAAAGGGTATATTTCAGTTCTTCTAGAAAAGATGGCTAACGACACTTCATCTAGGTAAATAATTTGAAGATATCCAGCATCGCTGCGAGTATATTTAGTAGCTGTTTCATGGAAAAAATAATGCAATTATCGAGCCATTAGGATGATCGTGGTGAAAAGAGATCGATTACTCTTTCCAATGGACGGCCGATAACCGCTTTGCCGTCTTTAATAACGATGGGCCGTTCTATCAATATAGGGTTTTGCAGCATCACCTCAACCCACTCCTCGTCTGTCAATTGAAGCTGTTGAAATTTTTCGAGGAATAAAGCTTCATTCTTACGGATAAGCGCTAGTGGCTGAAGTCCGAGTTGTGACAATATTTCAATGAGCTCTGCCTTACTGGGCACTTCTTCAAGATACTCCTGTACCTGCAGATCTATAGTGTGCTCTTGCAGAAAGTCCAACGCTGCGCAACTCTTGCTGCATTGTTTATTATGGTATATCTTAATCATGGTAGCTTGTCGTTGGGCACTCACTTCTTTTCAGAAAAATAATGTGATTTGCGTAGTTTATCTATTATTTCTGTTCAGTAGAAATCCCCGAAGTTAATAAAAGTTCTCAATAAAAACCTATAGCCTCATATCACGTTATGTGATTGCATATTCCATTTCCCCCTTAAACCTTCCAAAGTATCTTCGATCTTCGAGAAAATGCTGGGGCAATAACGATTGTTACCCCTCTCCTAATCAAACTAGAACATTGGCTCCGTGATAGTAGATGTGTTGATCTAACGAAAGATTCTCTAGCGTACAATAATACAATAAAAGATAAATGACAAACAATAAAATTGAAACTGTATTGGAGGTTAACGGTAAGTGTGGTCGCCGATCCCCATACTTACCCGAGTTACAAAGGAATTATCATCGATACGGAGTAAAAAATTGAACTGTAAATGACCATGCATTGTAAAACGAATTTTATAATTTAGTACTATGAACTCAGCTGAAAGCGTAACAGATTTCTACAAAAGGCACCCGGGCTATGCAAACTTAGATTTACCGCTCAATAATACAGGTATAGGACATTTCAATGTATTTAGCAGAGAATCCTGTACCTTGGTCTCCCCCTATAATCGTCGTGACTTTTATAAAACTTCACTGATTATAGGCCGCGGCAAATTATATTACGCTGATAAATGGATACAGATCGACCGCCCTGCCATGTTGTTTGCCAATCCCGTCGTACCTTACGCTTGGGAACCGGAGTCAGCAGCACAATCTGGATGGTATTGCGTATTTACAGAAGAGTTTATCCAGCATAGTGAACGCATAGAGAGCTTAAAGGATTCGCCTCTTTTCAAAATAGGGAGCAACCCTATTTACTTTCCAAATGCTGAACAACTGGATGAAATCTCAACAATTTTCAAAAAAATGATGTCGGAGATGAATTCAGACTATGCCCATAAAGATGATATCCTTCGTAGTTATCTGCATTTATTGATCCATGAAACAATGAAATCGATCCCTGCTCAGGAGTTTGGTTCATATACCAACGCATCTATCCGGGTATCCAGCCTTTTTTTGGAACTTCTAGAACGCCAGTTTCCAGTAAATACAGTTCATACGGGTTTGCAATTGAAAAGTCCGGGCGATTATGCCCACGCGCTTTCAGTACATATCAATCACCTCAACCGTTCGGTTAAGGAAACAACAGGTAAAACGACTAGTGCACATATCGCCGGCCGTATTGCCCAGGAAGCCCGGACATTGCTTTTACATACAAACTGGAATATCTCAGATATTGCCTATAGTTTAGGCTTTGAATACCCCTCTTACTTTACAAATTTTTTCAGAAAACATACTGGAATGTCACCAAACCAATTGCGCGCAACGACTGTTTGAATAGTATAATTATCTGTTTGATTGTCTTAAGTAAGGCACGAAATACCTTCATTACTTTTGTATCGAACAAAATATAACAGTCATGAAATATAGAAATCTTGGAACAACAGACGAACAGTTATCTGCTATTGGATTGGGTTGTATGGGAATGAGTTTTGCCTATGGACCCACTGATGAAAAAGAGAGTATCGCCACGCTTGAAAAAGCATTGGATCTCGGTGTAAATTTCTGGGATACAGCGGACATGTACGGTAATGGCGCCAACGAAGAATTAATTTCAAAAGTTCTCGTTCCCAATCGTGACAAAGTATTTATTGCGACCAAATTTGGCTTTCGCTTTAAAGATGGAACCGCTGGACCGAGCGGTACTGCAAATACTTACTTTGACGGTTCGCCAGCTTGGATAAAAATAGCTGTAGAAAATAGCCTAAGACGTCTTCGCATCGATACCATAGACTTGTATTATGCTCATCGGGTAGACCCGAACATACCTATCGAGGATACTGTGGGCGCAATGGCCGAATTAGTAAAGGAAGGCAAAGTAAGGTACCTGGGACTAAGCGAAGCATCACCGGCTTCAATTATTAAAGCCAATGCTGTCCATCCTATTGCAGCTCTTCAGAGTGAGTATTCTCTACTAACACGTGATGTAGAAAAAGAAATTCTGCAGACTGTACGTAATCTGGGGATTAGCTTGATTCCTTATTCGCCATTGGCCCGAGGTTTATTTTCCAACACCTTAAATTTAGATAGTCTATCGGCAGATGATTTCAGGAGAACACTTCCCCGCAATCAGGGTGAACATGCAGCGAATAATGCGCGATTAATTGCTGAGTTTGCATTATTGGCCCAAGATAAACAATGCTCACCGATACAATTGGCACTGGCTTGGGTACTCGCTCAGGGAAATGACATTATTCCGATTCCGGGGACGAAAAAAAGAAAGTACCTGGAAGAAAATGCAGGAGCCATCGATGTACAATTGTCTGATTCGGATTTAAATACCATCGAAGAAATACTTCGGAAATACCCGAATGTGGGCGCTCGTTATAGTGATGGTGCCATGGCACTGGTCAATAATTAATAGCTTGTCTTTACCGGATACGGAGTATTACAGGTAGTTTCCAGGCACTACCTAATACTCCGTATTGCCTTATCGAATTTGTCTTTCAAATCATTTACAGACAATAAAACTACAGCTGGTAAGTCAATACGTATGATGAAGCCCTTTTATTGAAAATGCCCCATACTATTCGTTATGGATTATTTGAGCCGCGTGCTCTCAATATAAAGTAAAATGAACTTCCGGCACCGTATTCACTCTTTACCCCTATTACACCACCTTGTGCCTCAATAAATTCTTTACTGATACTCAAACCTAGCCCAGTTCCCCCCTTTTTGGATCCCGGAACACGAAAATAACGTTCGAAGATCTTGTCTAAGTATTTAGGTTCAATACCTTGTCCATGGTCGGTGACCGAAAACCGGATCGCCGATTCAATTTTTTCAACACGGATCTGAATACTGGCATCTTCATAGGAATAACGTACGGCATTAGAAAGAAAATTCGTCAATACCCAAGCTGTTTTTTCATTGTCCGCTACAACCGTATTTATGGTGGGATCTATTTCCAAAACAAATTTTACCTGCTTTTGATCTGCAGCAAACTGATTTGCCATCACGGCATAGTCAATAATAGGCCTTACATCAGTTGTATGTAAGCTGATCTGAATAGCGCCACTCTCCACTTGGGTCATGTTTAGTAGTTCCCCGGTGATCTTAAGCAAGCGGTCAGAATCATCTTTTATCCCTTTGAGCAGTCCGATCTGCTCAGGGTTTAGGTGCCCGATCTGTTCATTTTCCAATAGCTGGATTCCCATTTGAATCGCCGCGATGGGCGTCTTAAATTCATGCGAAACCGTACCAATAAAATTTGTCTTTGCCAGGTCGAGTTCTTTGAAAGTAGTGATATTTTTTAAGATCACCACCTGGCCGATAAATGTTGAATTAGCTTCGCCCGTCGGTAATACATTGATATCTATAATATCCTTTTCAAAATAGCTTTCCCTTTCATTTGCATAAATTTTGATGGGGTGTTTTTCCCGTTTATCCGGCGGAAGTGATAGGTCTTTAAAAATATCCCTTATCAGATCATTTTCTTCGGCAACGAGCGGCGCAAACCTTCCGACCAGCTGCTCCTTTTTCAAGGTTGTGATATTGATCGCTTCTTCGTTTGCAAAAATTACCTGTCCATGTTCATCAAGTCCAATAACAGGATCATGCATATTGTCGACAAGAGCCTCAATGCGTTTCTTCTCCTTTAAGATCTTTTCCAGCTTACTTTCTGAATACTCCTCAAGCTTTTCTGCCATCGTATTGAAGGATCTAACTAGTTCTGCAAATTCTCCTGTGCTCTGTAGGTGCAGACGTTCTTTATAATTCTGACCAGCAATCTGTCGAATACTTCCTGTCAATTTAGCAATTGGATCCGCAATATTGGATGGTAGATTGATAAGCAATATAAAAGCAATAATAAAACAAAGTGCCCCAGCAAATGAAATGATCAGGATAGCCTGTTCAGCAGTGCGATCCGCCACTAGGCTCTTAGCTGAAATTGCTGCCATATTTTGCTGCATTAGCTGCGTGATATCCTTCCTGATCGCTGAAATGACCATCATATCCTGCGGGTTACTTTTAAGCTGCCCAAAATGCTTAACAATGGCGTCGGTGGTCTGTTGCTCTCCGGGTTCAGTAACATTCTTCCTTTGCTGATTCAGGTTGTTTTCGAAGCTAGAAAGCGCGTCATTTTTCTTGGGGATATCCTCAAGTGCCAATAACATATTTTTCGCGTAAAGCAATGTATTATAATTGGCTGTCAATATATTTCCGGTATCTTTCTTTAACCTGTACACATACCAGCCGCTCAATGCAGCGAGCAGCAAGATCATGAGAAACAGGGAGCCTACTCCAAAAGTAAGTTTCGTTTTTATTTTCATCGTTGTTTGTCAATTAACTTATGTTCATGATATAGTATACGCTATTATCACTATTTTAAGACAATATAATGAGGTCAATATCCTTCTTTGACAATTGTGCCAACAGTCTACGGAATGTGTCGGTTGACAGTAAAATTCTAAACAGTGACAGTCTCGGCTTTCCGATACACACCGTGGTAATATGTCGCTGTTCACATAAGGCCAATATTTCATCAGCAACCCGACGTGCTTCAATCTTTACAATTTCTCCGCCCAATTCTGTTGCCAATTTAAAATTATTGATTAAATGCCGCTGCTTGTTCAGGGCTATCCTATCAGCACGTTCTGCAGGCACCTGAACGTATAATACTAACCAGCTACTGTTATAATAACCAGCGAGACGAGCAGTCTTTCGGATTACATTTTTGGCTTTGATCTCGTTGGAACTAATGCAGGCAAGGAAGCGTTCTTTGCGTACCCATCGCTGTGGCTGTACTTCTATTTCTACTTTACGCTGCACCTGAGATGCCACTTCCTTTAAAGCCATTTCCCGCAGCTGAAGAATATGCTCATTCTTGAAAAAATTCTGTAATGCGGCCTGAATTTTTGACGACTCGTAGATTTTACCATCTTTTAAACGGTTGATAAGTTCTTCGGCAGTAAGGTCTATATTGACAACTTCATCAGCAGAATCCACCACGCTATCTGGTACGCGCTCTTTCACTTCCACTCCCGTAATCGCCTTTACCTCCTCATTTAAGCTCTCAATGTGTTGAATATTGACAGCACTGATTACATTTATACCAGCATCGAGAATCTCGAGGACGTCCTGCCAGCGTTTCGTGTTTTTACTTCCCTCGATATTTGTATGTGCCAGTTCATCAATAATGACCACTTCGGGATGAATGTTCAGCACAGCACTTACATCAAGTTCTTCCAATTGTTTTCCCTTGTAGAAAAGGCTGCGCCTAGCAATAAATGGAATTCCCTCCAGCAACTCATGCGTCTCCTTTCGATTATGTGTTTCGATGTAACCAATGCGTACGTCAATCCCGCTATGCAGTAAGTTATGCGCGTCCTGCAACATACGATAGGTTTTCCCCACACCGGCACTCATACCGATATAGAGTTTGAATCTACCCCGTCTGGATTTCCTGATCAGATCCAGAAAATGTTCCGCGTTTTTTCTTTCTTCCATTTTTTGCGTGTCATTTCGCTTACCTTGCTGTTGAATCAACGCACAACAGCAAGGTTTGTTTTTAATTAGAAACTAACAGCTAGCGCCATCACGGCAGTTGTGCTATTTTTTACAAGATTATTTTTCCGGTCTAGGAAAATTGCGTCCTTATTTGTCAGATTACGTAATTCCATCCGCCAGAGTACATTCGGGAGGATGGAATAATCAGCATTGAGTGAATAGCCAAATGTCCGGAAACCATTTTTCGCGTCAGTAGAAACAATGACTCCTTTTTTATCTTGATAATATTCGCCCCTAGCGGTAAGACTAAATTTATCCGAACCTATATAACGTGCAATCAGCACCGGAGTATACCATACATTATAGCTGCCGCTTCCTTTTTCCTTTTGCTCTGCCCCAATGTCAAAACCGACTGTAAAGCCAAACTGTCTATTGAGCTGATAAATGGCATATAAATTATGAAAATAGCGCATCTGCCTGACACTATCGGCTTTGTCACTACCAATAAAAGATCCACTGTTAATGGTTAAATTATCGGTTGGCTTATAGACTAGCTGATGTCCAAAGGCAGGCAAACTATTGCCATCGACTCGCTGTATACGTTGCCAACCGTTTAACACAAGCCCGCTAAGAAATAACTTCCCCGATGCGGACGTGTATGATATTTTTGCGCCTGTTTCAAAATATGGCGAGTTATCGGCAAAAAGACTCCTTGTCAATGTCCAGTTATCTTTTCCGATGGCGCTTTCGAATCCCAAGTGGGAGGAAAAAATACCGGCATCAATCCATAAATTGTGTTTTTTCGAAATGCGTACACCAACATTGGCCTCATAGATGTTCTTCAATACGCCCGGCTCAGCCGCATAATTGGCATTCATGTAGGTACCTGTTGCCAAGGCGACATTAGCTCGCGTATTTTCAGTACCATAAGTTGCTTTTAACAATGCCACATTAATATTTACTTCATTATTTCTATTGTGGCTGTAAACAAAAGCAGGGCGTGTGTTGGCAATCGGATTATTAAAATCACGCATATAATAGGCCTCAACATACCCGCTGAATGACACTGTCTTATTTTTTGTTGTATCTTCCTGGGCAAATATGGATATCGTCGACCCGAACATAAGGCAGGTCAACAGGGTTATTTTCTTCATCTATCTAATTATTTTATCGTCTTTTATGATCTTCGTATCGTCAGGCTTTCGCATTTATTTTTCAGTCATCTGATCCAAGGCAATATTCAATTCAAGTACATTTATTTTTTCTGGTCCGAACATACCCCAAAGTGGCTTTTGCACATGTGCATCTACTAAGGACTGTACACTACCTACATCTATGGCTCTTGCTTTGGCGATACGCGCAACCTGTACTTTTGCTGCAGCCACGGATATATCGGGATCCAGTCCACTACCGCTTGCTGTGACAAGGTCTACAGGAACCTGCGCTTTTGACACCCCCGGATTTTCTTTTAAAAAGGTATCAATACGCGCTTTTACCTCTGTCAGATATTCAGGATTGGAAGGGCCTTTGTTGCTTCCTCCCGATCCTGCAGCATTGTATGCAACGGCTGATGGTCGGGACCAGAAATAGGTTTCGTCAGTAAAAGACTGACCGATATTTTTATAATAATTCTGATTATGATAGCTTATAACCGCTCCCTTTCCATGATTGGGTGCCAGCTGTGCGATCACCCAGACAACAGCTGGATAAATGATAGCGAGAAGTACCAAGAGCGCTAGGGTAATCTTGATAGCTGGATAGATATGTGTTTTCATTTTATTTTTATTAAAAGATATTAGATAAATAGTGCAACCAGCAGATCGATCACTTTAATTCCGATAAAAGGTACGAGAACGCCTCCCACCCCAAATACGAGTAAGTTTCTCCGCAACAGCGCACTTGCACCAATAGGTTTATAGGCGACCCCTTTCAACGCCAATGGGATCAATAAAGGAATAATGATTGCATTGAAAATCACTGCGGATAGAATCGCGCTCTGAGGGCTGTTCAAATGCATGATATTTAGGCCTTGTAGGGCTGGAATTGCCGTAATAAACAATGCTGGTATAATGGCAAAGTATTTGGCCACGTCATTGGCAATACTGAAAGTCGTCAGCGTACCACGGGTCATCAGTAATTGTTTGCCAATTTCCACTACCTCAATTAATTTCGTAGGGTCATTATCCAGGTCTACCATGTTGCCTGCTTCTTTGGCGGCTTGTGTACCACTATTCATTGCTACGCCAACATCTGCCTGTGCGAGAGCCGGCGCATCATTGGTACCGTCCCCCATCATGGCAACCAATCGACCATCGCCCTGTTCCTTCTTGATATAATTCATTTTATCTTCGGGTTTGGCTTCGGCAATGAAATCATCCACACCTGCTTTGTCAGCGATATATTTTGCGGTTAGCGGGTTATCGCCAGTTACCATCACTGTCTTAATTCCCATTTTACGCAGTCTTTCAAAGCGCTCCTGAATACCGGGTTTAATCACATCCTGCAATTCGATCACACCGAGTACCTGTTCGTTTTCGGCCACGACCAATGGTGTTCCCCCATTTTGTGAAATGGCCTTCACCCGTTCGTCTGTCTCAATGGGAAACGAATTCCCCGCTTTGGTAACGATATTACGTATCGCATCTGTCGCTCCCTTGCGGATACGTGTACCGTCAAAGTCTATCCCAGAGCTGCGTGTTTCGGCGGTGAACTTGATAAATACAGGTTCCTGAACGCCGTAATTCGCTGGTTTTACTGCCGCCAATTCAACAATGGATTTTCCTTCAGGCGTTTCGTCAGCCATAGAACTTAAAACAGCAGCACGTACCAAACTGTCCATTTCAACCATATTTGCAGGATAAAAATTGGTCGCCTTCCGGTTTCCTATCGTAATCGTACCCGTTTTATCAAGAAGCAATACATCAATATCGCCCGCCGTTTCCACGGCCTTACCGCTTTTTGTGATGACATTCGCACGCAATGCTCTATCCATTCCCGCTATACCGATAGCTGACAGGAGACCACCAATAGTCGTTGGTATCAAACAGACAAAAAGCGATATAAAAGAAGCGATCGTGATACCTACATTGGCATAGTCAGCAAATGGCTTGAGGGTCACAGTAACGATAATAAAAACCAGTGTGAACCCCGCTAATAGTATCGTCAACGCAATTTCATTCGGTGTTTTCTGGCGACTGGCACCTTCAACCAAAGCGATCATTTTATCCAGAAAGCTTTCACCCGGCTCAGTCGTAACCTGCACGACAATTTTGTCGGATAAGACTTTCGTACCTCCGGTAACGGAACTTTTGTCCCCACCGGCCTCACGGATGACAGGGGCAGATTCCCCGGTAATGGCACTTTCGTCTATCGTCGCCAACCCTTCTATAATTTCTCCATCAAGGGGTATGATGTCCCCTGCTTGACACACAAACACATCATTTTTCTTTAATTGTGCAGAAGAAACTACCCGGCCATCCTGTAGTTTAGCAGGCGTCTCCTCACGGGTTTTACGAAGACTGTCCGCCTGTGCTTTTCCCCGGGCTTCGGCTATCGCTTCCGCAAAATTCCCAAAAAGCAAGGTCAGGAACAGAATGACAAATACAGTGAAATTATAACCGAGCCCACCCTGAGAGGTTTCCCCGGTTATTATCCAAACACAAACTGCGGCCATAATCAGCGTTCCAATTTCCACCGTGAACATCACTGGATTGCGGAACATTACCTTAGGATTTAGTTTCACAAAAGATTGCTTTAACGCTTGTTGTACAAGTTCTTTCTGAAACAATGTTTGTTGATTGCTCATTTCTAAAATTTTATTATTTTAATTATTGCATGGAAAAATATTCAGCGATCGGCCCTAATGCCAATGCCGGAAAGAAGGATAGTGCTGCTATAATAACGATCACCGCAAATACCATCATCCCAAATGTACTTGTATCGGTCTTCAGTGTACCTTCACCTTCCGGGATGAATTTCTTCTCGGCCAAAAGTCCGGCTATCGCCACTGGGCCGATGATCGGAATAAAACGCCCGAGCAACAGCACGATACCTGTAGAAATATTCCACCATAGGGTGTTGTCTCCCAGCCCTTCGAAGCCACTTCCATTATTTGCAGCCGAAGAGGTATACTCATACAATATCTCGCTAAAACCGTGGAATCCCGGATTGTTTAATGTAGATGCTCCCTGCGCCGGAAAAGCGGTCGCCAATGCTGTGCCGACAAGAATAAGAAAAGGATGGGCCAGTGCCACGATCATGGCTATCTTCATCTCACGGGCTTCCACCTTTTTGCCCATAAATTCGGGGGTACGGCCAACCATCAATCCACTGATAAATACAGCTAATATGATAAAAATAAAGAAGTTAAGGATTCCCGCTCCAACACCACCATAAAATGCATTGACCATCATCGCAATAAGCTCGTTCATACCTGACAATGGCATATAGCTATCGTGCATAGAATTCACCGACCCTGTTGAAATCATGGTCGTTACAATACTCCAGAAACCAGACGCAGCAGATCCAATGCGAACTTCCTTACCTTCCATGGCACCAAGAGAGGTGTCAATTCCCATATGTGCCACTGCTGGATTTCCGGCGATTTCCATCCTAATATTTGGAATTGTCAGGATCAGGAAACCTATGGTCATTACAGCGAACATCATCCATGCAAACTTGCGCTTGCGGATAAAGAAACCAAAGGCAAAAATCATAGCCATAGGGATTAGAAACTGAGCGACCATCTCTACCATGTTTGTTAGATAGTTAGGGTTTTCCAATGGATGTGTGCTATTTGCACCAAAAAATCCACCTCCGTTTGTCCCAAGATGTTTAATGGGTACAAATGCGGCAACTGGTCCCCTGCTCACCTGCACAGTATCTCCTTGCATATTGATCATGTTGTCCTTCCCTTCCATCGTCATCGGCATTCCCTGAAAGACAAAAATTGCTGCAATGAGCAGACAAATTGGAAGTAGTATCCGCGTACATGACTTGAGAAAAAACTCATAAAAATTGCCGAGCTGCGTTGTGGTCTTATCTCTAAATGCCTTAAAAATGACCGCAGCTGCCGCCATTCCAATACCTGCCGTAACAAATTGAAGAAACATCAGCCAGATCTGTCCAAAGTAACTCACCCCAGTTTCGCCAGAATAGTGCTGTAGGTTACAGTTGACCAAAAAAGATATTGATGTATTGAAAGCAAGATCAGCCGACATACTTGGGTTGCCATCGGGATTCAAAGGTAAATGCCCCATATTCATCAATACGGCCATACTCAATAGGAACCAAACAAAATTTATGGTTAAAAGAGCGACCAAATGCTGCTTCCAAGTCATCTGTACGGTCGGATTTATACCGCTAATTTTATAAAATAAACGTTCCAAGGGTTGAAAAATAGGATCGAGCCCCGTTTTCTGACCCGCATATACTTTGGCAATATACCTGCCGAGTGGAAATCCAAGCAGCAATGTGATGATAAACATTGCAACGATTCCAAAAATTTCTGTATTCATTTCAGTTGTGTAATTGTTGTTTGAAAGATTTTATTGTCTACCTTATTCGAAATCTTCTTCTTTCCATCAGAAATCTGTCGCACTTTTGGATAAAACTGAATTCGTCTACGGTGTTTTTTAGTACTGTTAAAATTTTTCGGGTCTGAGGAGTACGTAACAAATGTATCCAAAAACCAATAGCGCCACTATAAATAATGCTGTCATTTGTCTTATTATTAATATATTGTCTGTTGCTGTCTTTTTTGAATTTCCAGAAAAGACAAGGGAAGACGGTATTCAATCCTTGTCCATTCTTCTGCCGAGTAGATCCGCTTGAGTCCCGTCAAGGATCGTACAAATAAATTCTCCATCATATATTTGACGTAATGGTTACCTCGGCTATATAATGTTCCCAGAAAATGGATATGCCGGCACAATTTATCGATATTACGATCAGCGCTCAATACGCGAAGGTGGTTGACCACTGCCTGTAATGCTCCGGCAAAATTATGTTTACGAATCAGAAGGTTAATTTCCGAACGAATTTCCCTATAGTGAAGTATAAGGTACATACCTACCCGGTATTGATTTAATTTTTGCATGTTACTTTTTTCAAAATTTAACCGAGATACAGTTGATAGATCATAGTAAGTATCAAGATGATCATCACAACCTTCGCGATGCGGTCCATAGACCATTTGTTTAGAGATGAATACTCCTTATTTTCTTTTAAATCTTTCATGGCTAACATTAACGTAAGCATTGTTCTATCTTGTGTTTTCTTAAATTTTTTCGAAGAAATCCACCATTTTAAAAAATAACCAAAAGCCAAGCAGTCCAGTGATTATCAATACGAGTGTTATCATTATTGTAGGGATTAATAGTAAAGATTTGTAAACTGTTTCTTGTCGCTGTTAGGGATATTATGTCACCCCTGATCCATGGCTCTGCTTCAGGTGGGTGGGCTCTTTGACGATTCTGTTTTTTTTTAATCATTTCCATTATTATATGCTTTGTCCCTATAGGCCAAACGGTATTCCATAATTCCCAAAGAAAACATAAACAACTACAAAACAGCACATTGAAAATAAAAGACTAAAAATTAAACTGATGAGACCTTATCAAAATGATAGGCTTATTTTATCAAAATGAGAATGATTGGTAAGATGAGCTATTAAAAATAAAAAAAAACAGCAATAATATGTAAATTGGATCATAAAGGCTAACTAGTAAGCTTATATAAAATAGATGCAAGAAAATAAATTCGACAACCCTAAATTGTTTGAAGAATACATCAAAATGCATCACTCAAAAAGGGCTTACTGCGCGCTGGCAAATGGCATGAATTTCAGAAACATTTAACGGATCTCAAAGACAAAACTGTTCTGGTTAGGCTGCGGATATGGATAGCATTGTCGATATGTGATTGAAAATGATGCAATATCTGTTATAGGTGTTGATCTATCTGAAAAGATGCTGAAAAAGGCCCCATGATGTTGATTATTCCTGCTGAAAAATAGAAACCACATGGGCATGTCGTGTAACAAATTCACATAATTGTCTGCATTTATAAAAGAAAGTAAACATTAAAAATTATTTTAGTACATCAAATTCTTAAGAACACTTTCATATACGACAAACTTTAAACAATGATAAACTTAAACCTATTCAAAAAAATTGTTGTTGCTGTCTTTATCAGCTGCCTATTCTATTCGTGTAAAAATGAGGCGAGTGCTCCAAACACCTTAACTGAGAAAGAACAAAAAGAGGGTTGGCAACTTTTATTCGATGGTACAACATTGAACAATTGGCATACGTACAACAATGAAAAAAAAGCACCGACCGCTTGGGTGGTAAGAAATGGCACAATCTACTGTGACCCAAACAACGAAAGTCAAAAATATGACCTTATTTCCAACAGCGATTATAAAAATTACGAATTTAAATTTGAATGGAAACTTGAAAAAGAAGGCAATAGTGGTGTTTTTGTCAACGTACAAGAACGGCCCGACATCAATGCAACTTATCATTCAGGACCAGAATATCAGTTACTTGCTGACTCACATCCCGACTTTGACAAACCGTTGAAACGTGCGGGTTGTCTCTACATGTTTTTACCGCAGCAAAATTTTGTCAATACCAAAGCAAAAGATGATTGGAACCAATCGAGCATTGTACAGAAAGATGGTAAAATCACATTCTATCTGAATGGTACAGTTACAGCGGAAATGGACTTCAATTCAAAAAAATGGAAAGACATGGTGAAGCACAGTACCTTCAAAGATTTTCCAGAGTTCGGTAAACATACTAGTGGAAAACTTGCCCTTCAGGACTGGTCAAGAGGTGTATCCTTTAGAAATATAAAAATAAAACAGTTGTAACGTATCTCATGTAAGCGACGAAAAAAGTCCAAGTGGTTTCATCTCGATTTAAAATTGCTCTTAGTTTCGAAGCCAGATATCATTTTACCAGGTACCTTAGAAAATTTTACATTTACTGTCCGAAAATGAACAGTTATGCCCGTCATCGGACATTTCAAAATTTATATAAAGCATATCTAGCTCATAACAAAGCAACTATAAATTTGGCCAAATAATTGTCATCCGTCAGCTAATTAAAAATCCTAAATAATATGTTTAAGCTTAATCTGTCCTTTGTTTTTATTTTCATTTTCAGTTATAATCTACAGGCGCAAAACTGCAATTGTGCTGAAAACCTTAAATGGGTCAAAAAAATTATTGAGGAAAATGATGCTGGTTTTCAATATGCTTTAGATCAGAAAGGGCAGGAAGCTTATCAGGCGCACAATGTAAAAATAGAGCAGAAGCTAGCGGGAATTAAATCAAACTTAGACTGCACAAAGCTCTTGTCAGAATGGTTACAGTTTGTGCGCAAAGGTCATTTGTCAATAAACCGAATTGATGGAAAAGATGTTGATTCATTAGTTTCAGAGGCTGGTTTTATCAGTAAGAGCAATCACCCTACTGTGAGCATATCGGAAGACGAGTTCAAGAATTACCTTACTATAAAAAAAGAACAAAATCTAGAAGGGATATGGGATTCTCCTCCCTACAAAGTAGCTATCAAAAAGTATCCTGAGGGGTATAAGGGGATTATAGTCAGCTCTACCGCAGATAATTGGATGTCAGGTGACGTTAAATTCACCCTAAATAATGAATTATCAGAAGGTATCTATTATCTTAGAGATAAAACTCCGGAAAAAATATCGTCTACGTTACCCATTGGCAAAAATATGTTCCAACTGGGCAATTATTTATATACAAAAATATATCCGATAGTAGAAAACACTCCTTTAGAGGCTGATTTTGTAAAATCATATTCAACAGATAAACCTTATCTTCAAAAGATTAATGCAAAAACAATTCTGTTACGTATTCCTAGCTTTAACGGTAGGCAAAAACAAACAATTGATAGCCTTATCGCTGTCCATAGACCGCAGTTGGAAAAAATAGAAAACTTAATTATTGATATTCGAAATAACGGTGGTGGCAGTGATGGCAGTTATGCTGAAATTATTCCATTGCTATATACAAACCCCATTCGTACCATCGGAGTAACATTTTATTCCACAAAATTAAACAACCAACGGATGTTGGATTTCTGCAAAAACTATAAAGAATACGGTATTGATCCAAGAGAAGTCCCTTTCTACAGGGCTGCATATGATAGTTTAAATAATCATTTGGGGGAATTTGTCAATCTCATGCCAAACCGAAAATTGGTCCGTATTGATTCCGGCTACTCAACACTCCCCTATCCGAAGCAGGTGGCTATCATCATTAATGGTGGAAATGGAAGTACTGCGGAGCAATTTTTACTTGAGGCTAAGCAAAGTAAAAAAGTAAAACTCTTTGGTACAACAACTTCAGGTGTACTGGATATATCGAATATGTATTTTGTAGAGTCACCCTGTAAAGAATATAGGTTAGGTTATGCACTCAGCAAAAGCTACCGAATCCCCAATATGGCCATAGACAATAAAGGAATACAACCTGATTATTATATTGACCAAACTATACAAAATCCGGAATGGGTGGAGTACGCAAGAAAGGTACTGGAAGATTCAAAATAATTGTTAGTTTTCAAAAAAGAGCCGGATATTCAAACAAATCAGCGTCATCAATTTCACTTGCACTTATTATAATCAAATTCACTACTCACAAGGTATTTCAGAATTAAAATTCAAAAACAAAAAAAAGTTATCGCAAATCAATACGCGCATCTATCCAAAAATAAGTCTGATTTTTGCGGAATAGATCTTCAGGTATCTGATGATTATAAATCAACTCTTCCAAAGTATTAAAGTTGTAGCGCAGCATATCATCGTTCTTGAATTGGATAGGACGTAAAATTGCGTCTTCATCATCAATAAAAATATCTGACTCGAAAAGATTAATCTGATGTGCAGAGACCCAGGCAATAGCAGCTACCTTATCCATTCTTATCAGTGCCTTGGCTGCTTCCTGATATTGTTTCATTTCCCAAGGGAGATCTTCCGGATAGTGGGAGGCGACATAATCCTGATAAATTTTTATATCTCCCATACGTAGACATTCATTGCGAAGCAACAATCGCGTGGTATCACGCGCGAAACTAATATAGTCCGGATGCATAAACAGTCCGTATCGTTTACTATACATTGCTATCTTGTCTGCCAATTCTTGCCTCATAATTTAAGTACACAACAAAAATCATCCCAACATCCTCTTTAGTAACACGTTTTGAGCCATATTATTATTTTTTTTTGCAAAAAAAATGTGGTTTATCAATGCGAACCTGCAAGGGATAAAGTCTAATTGTGAATTAGTCTATAGCTATACCTGTGTTTAATATTTAGAATACCGAGCTCCTCTGCAAAAAATCTATTTCCATTAATTCGTTCAACTTTTGGTACTACTGCACTTTTTAGGCCTCCCAATCACGATCAAACAAGTTATATTGCCCGAATAATATCCGCCATATTCAAACGCGACTTGGCTGTTATGCTAGGCTGATTTGAATCCTCCACATTTCGATAGCCAATAGCAACAGCAAATAATGTATGGTATTGCTCGAGCCCCAAGATTTGATCATAACGATCATTTTCAATTCCCTCCATTGGTGTTGCATCAATATGATTCGCGGCACATGCTGCGAGAAAAAATCCCAAAGAAAGATACACTTGTTGTTTCATCCAGGATTGCACATGCTGCTCTCCCTGTGGTTTCAAAAAACGATGGTAATAATTTATCGAGCCTTCGGGTAGTATACCGTTGATCTGCTCTTCAAATCGTTCCACATCATGAAGTGCACTAAAGACTACCAAATGACTCGCCTCATTAATTTTTTCCGCATTCCAATAAGATGCTTCAGCCAGTTTCGTTTTTGTCTCCCCCTCTGAGATAAAGAAAAACCTCCAGGGTTGGCTATTGATGGAAGAAGGGCTCAACCGAAGTATTTCTTTTAGCTCAGCGATCTTGTCCGCTGTGATTCTTTCCGTCGAATTATACTTCTTTGTTGTATAACGTTCTTTTGCTGTTTCTAAAAATGCCATAACATACAATTTTAAATTAACTATATTTTTTATAGTTGCAAAAATAAAGATAGTATTATATATTTGCAATAACGGTCAAATTTGATAGTAACAGATGTATTTGATAGACAACAAACAATACCCATGCAGTACAAGCCTGACAATGAAATATATAGGAGGCAAATGGAAGGCAGTTATCCTCATTCATTTAATTGAAAAAAAACGTTATAATGAACTGAGAAAAGAATGTCCAATGATTACAGAGCGTACGTTGAGCCTACAGCTGAAGGAATTAGAAGCTGACGGTTTGGTTAAGCGCACAGTACACACGGACAAAGCGCCATTAAAGGTCGATTATGAACTTACGGAATTTGGCAGGACACTTATTCCTCTATTGGAATCTATTGCATTATGGGGCAGAGAAACGGCAAGTAGAACCGGAGCTGTTCAACAGGTTAAATAGAATCAAGGTAGTGGCTGTACTTATCAGGAACCTATGGATGAACATCTCCTTAAGATCAACAGCATTATTGAACAGCTCGACGGGGAAACCCTCAGTGCACTCGAGGCTGTATCAAAAATAAAAACTTATAAAAAGGGTGATTTTCTGCTCTATCAGGGTGAGGTCTGCCGATATAGCTTTTGGATTGAATCTGGTATCGCAAGAAAATTTTATCTGAACGAGAACAAAGAGCTAACGACTGAGCTGCTCTTTGAAAATGACCTCGCCGTTGCGTTTAGCAGTTATGTAACCCAGCAGCCCAGCCAAGAATTTATACAAGCGGTCACAGATGTTAGGGTATCATCAATTGATAATAGTTCTTTTCAGCGTATAAAAGGTCAATTTTCGGCTTTAATGGAACTCGATCTCTTGATGACCGAGTATTACACCATGTGGCTGGAAAAAAGACTTTTTGATTTTCATACACTTGATGCTTCCACACGTTATTCACAGCTCCTGAGAGATCAACCCAATATGATACAACAGGTTCCCCTTACCTATATCGCATCTTACCTGGGCATTTCATTAGAAACCTTAAGCAGAATCCGCGCAAAAATCAAATACTGATTATTTGACTTAAGTCAAATGCCATGTTAACACATCTTTCAAAATTTGCATAACATTTTGAAAACAATTATCATGGCAGAAAAAACGAGATTTATAGGATTTGACTTACTAAGAGCGTATGCAATCTTTGGGATGTACATCGTGAATTTTAACATGGTATTTGGAGACCACAACGATACCAGTTGGCAGGGACAATTCCTCTCCCTCTTTAGCGGCAACTCAAGCACTATATTTGTTATGTTAGCAGGTATGGGATTAACCCTGATGACAAAAAAACAGGCATTTGGCACCGCTGAAGAGCAGCTAAACCAAAAATATATTGTACTTAAACGGGCCGGATTTTTATTTGTTTTGGGATTAGTACTCGCGATCTGGTGGCCAGCGGATATTCTACATTTTTACGGGTTTTATATGTTCATTGCCTCATTTTTCCTTTTCCGCGATAAAAAACAATATATCTACGGCGCAATTATTTTTGCCCTCGTCTTCCACCTGCTACTTCTTTGGATTCCCTATGAAACAGGATGGAATTTTGACACACTGGAATATAAAGATATGTGGACTTTAGCTGGTTTTATACGAAACTCTTTCTATAATGGCTGGAATGCTGTTTTCCCTTGGATGAGTTATTTTATTACCGGAATGTACCTGGCAAAACTAGACTGGACGGATTTAAGTATACAAAGGAAAACATTTGCTGTCGGACTAGTCATGTACTTATTGATCCAACTATTGCAAGGTATTCCCAAAAATCTGATGACTCCTGAGATTGATTTTTTTCTGAATGCAGATTATCTCCCCCCTTTTCTACCCTTTTTAATCAGTACAATAGGCTTTGGGTTAATGTTAATTGCTTCTTTCATGTATATCAGCAAATTTATTGGACATCACAAATTTGCAAACGATTTGGCCAAAACGGGACAAATGACATTGACACATTATATTTCCCATCTAACAATCGGGTTAGTTTTCTTCTCATTTATGATAAATCAGGGATACTTTGCCAAGATCAATCCATCCAAGTCACTATCCCCAATACTCATATTTATTATTTCGCTTCTCTATTTTGCATGCAGTTACTATTTCAGTAAACTTTGGGTCAAAAGATTTAAACATGGTCCGTTCGAACTTCTAATGAGAAAAATGTCTGCTTAAGTTGGGCTAAGCACAATGGCTCTTAAAAAGTTCTTCATTCGGAAGCGTTCATCCCAGATCGCTTCCGAATGAAATTAAGATTAAATTTGTTGTGGCTACGATCTTGCAAGTTTATATTAGAAGTTTTCTTCAACTAATTCTTTATTGACCATTGCTCCCGCTAAATTGCCCGCCGCTACAGCATTGGAAACGGACCGCATCATACTCGTATTATCGCCACATGCAAAAACCCCTTTAATAGTTGTTTTCTGAAAATTGTCAACGACAATATGCCCTTGTTCAGTCAAGTCACAGCCCAACTCAACAGGAATACTTGAATGCTGCCTAAAAGGGATTGCTGCATATACGGCATCAAATGCTATTGCTTTGTTGTCCTTGAAAATCACTTTTTCCACCCAGCCATTCTTGTGCCGGATTTTACTAATTGGTTCATCTATGACAGTTACACCGTGCTTCTTCAATTTTGCAGCCTGCTCCACACTAAAATTTGCTTCTCCAGAAGTCAATATTGTCAGATCGGTAGAGAGATTATTGACTAAAGATGCCAAATGTAAAGCCCGGTCACCGTTAGCCATAATTGCTGTTTTCTTGCCCCTGAATTCATATCCATGGCAGTATGGACAATGGATAACTGAAATCCCCCAACAGGCCGAGAAGCCCTGGATACCTGGCATGATATCTTCTACCCCAGTCGCAAAAATCAACTTTTTTGCACTAAATAGTTCGCCATTTTCAGTATTGATTTCAAAGCCATTGCTTGTTTTCTTTCCACTTACAGCAAGTCCTTTCTGGAATCTTACTGTTGGATAATTTAATACCTCCTCTTTCGCTTTTTTAGCAATAACCGATGGCTTTTCGCCATCATGAGTTATAAAATTATGCGAATGCGGTGTCTGTCTATTGCATGGTAGTCCACTATCAATAATAAGCACCTGACGTAGTGATCGTCCCAGTGCCATTGCTGCCGAAAGTCCGGCATAACTTCCTCCAATAATGATGACATCAAAATTTTTATCGTTTTTCATTTTTATAAATTTGATTTTAAATGCTGATGATACTGGCAGATTTATAAACCTGTAAGTAAAAGGTTTTCGTCTCCCAAACGTAATCATTCCAACAGGTGAATTAAATAAATCACAATAGTTTCATCTATGATTTTCTTGTTTATTCTATTTTTTACAAATGATCAAATAAAAAGGATAATTCTCTTCTACTTCCTTGATTTCAATCAACCCATATTTTTCGAACTCTGAACGAATAGACTCCAAGTCATAAAAGAACATGCTAACACCTCCAAACATTTCAAAACGATCTGTGCCTATGGCAGTCCCCTGCCTATAAATATTTGCCTGTTTTGACACAGTCGTAAAGATCATGTAACCATCGTCGGATAACTGCTCGTAACAGTCGCGTATAAATTTAGCCCGCTCCTCAGTTCCCAAAAGATGGATAAGTGCGTAACAGAATATACCACCATATTTTTTGGTGTCAAATGGCATATCAACGACCGACCCATGATAAATAATCGTTTGAGGTCCAAAATGTTTTCGCGCAAGTTTAATTGCTGTATTGGACAACTCTATTCCCGTAACAGCGATTCCATTTTCGAGAAATACATGACCATTTCGCCCATAGCCAAATCCCGGAATTAGGATCTCTTTTATATTTTTCGATAGAAAGAAATCCTTTGCCATTAGCGCTGAATGAGCAGGACTTCCGCCCCACATCTCTCCTTTTTCCACAAAATTACGTTCCCAAAACTCCATGTCTTTAGACTTTTTATCTTATTATATTGTATTTACTGAATTCAGCATGCAACAAGCTAGTGATTGCAATAAAGATAAACGAAGGTAAGTTTTTTTATTGTTGCAACTATGTAGCAATAGTATTAAATGCAATTAAATTGCAAATAAATTACATTTAAAGATCTTAGTTCAAATCATGGTTATAAATCAGTATTGAAAAATACTGTATACCAACGATATCTTTGTCGTCAGAATACAGAATATACCCTTTGCTAAAAAGAATATCATGAAAAACATAAAAACATTTTTTGTTACCTCATTGCTTCCTTTCTTTACCATGCAGGTGACCGGGCAGAAATTGGACAAGATGATCTGGTTTAATGAACCTAACGAGTGGACAATCAGCAACAACGCGCTGTCCATGTTTGTTACACCTAAAAGTGACTACTGGCGTATATCACATTATGGATTTACTGTGGATGATGCACCTTTCTTCTACACAGAGCGTGGTGGTGAATTTGAAGTGAAGGTCAAGATTTCGGCTAACTATAAAACTCGTTTTGATCAAGCAGGTCTTATGCTACGGATAGATCATGAAAATTATATAAAAGCAGGAATAGAATTTGTCGATGGAAAGTATAACCTAAGCACTGTTGTCACACATCGGACCAGTGATTGGAGCATTATACCGGTAGAAAAAGAAATCCCTTTTATATGGATAAAGGCTATCCGGAGACTTGATGCAGTAGAATTCTTTTATTCCTTTGATGACAAGCAATATACGATGATGAGAAATGCATGGCTACAAGACAACCACCCCGTATTAATTGGGATGATGGGTGCATCACCTGATGGTGATGGCTTCCAGGCTAATTTTGAACACTTTAGCATCAAGCATCTTCCCGACCAGCGTCGAACAAAATGGTTAAAAGAAAATAGTTCCGATTGATCATAATGATCAAGTCTGTCAAAAGAGTTGCTTTTTACAGACTTGATATTATTGAGAATCATCTTCTTGCTTATACATTTTATCGTATACACTGATCGCTTCGTGCAGATTGCGAACCCGCAGTTTTTGTAGAATGTTTTGCCGATGCCGGTTAATAGTATTGATACTCAGACCTAACTTTTCAGCAATGTCCTTACTGATCATCCCCCCTCTTACACACTTCAATACCTCCTTCTCACGTTGGCTCATGGCATCCTTGACATCTTGTTTATGGAGTAAATAGACCTCACCGCTGACCTGATTAAAGATATAGTTATTGTTCCCATGTTGATCTTCTTTGTCGGGCAATAAGGTATAACAGCACAATGCCAGCTGGGGAAACTCTTTACCGGGGGTATCCAAATAGACGATCTGATGTGACATCAACATATTCTTCCCATCTTTCCCCTCCACACGGAGTACACTATTTGCCTGGTATTGAAAACGTTCTTTGGGACCTATGGTCTTAACCATATCAAGGAACTGCAGTTCAAGCCTATGTTTGACAGCCAGATCTTCAGGATGTACGCGTGATAAGAGAAAGTCTTCCCAAATACTATTGATCTCCATTTTTCTATCAGGAGAAGACAGGTGTAGACGCTCCGCTATTGCCCCCATAAAGGTAAAGCTCCAATTCGCCGTTAAATCACTTAGTACAACAATGCCATTATGAATCTCGGCATAAGTTTTGGCATATTGCCTAAAGTATTTTAAAACAGACAAGTCTACGCTCGTATTTCGGAGCCCTTTACCAACAAGATTTTTATTTAATGTCTTTTTTAAATCCGATTCCATCGTTAAATATTTATTATAGATCCAACAGGCGACGATGATAATTGATCTGCCCTAAATGGTAGGTTAAATGTGTCGTTAAATGCACCAACAAATATTCCGTTGTTGTCTTCTCCTCAAACACTAATAGGGGATATATTGCGGCAAGGTCGTCCTGATTAAGCTTATCCAAAGCCAGATCAACAACACTAATGGTATTGTCTATACCATCTAAAAGTACCGATCTTGGAATATCCCGCAGGGTAAACTCAGCCTCCCTATTTCTAATATAGCCTGTTTTTCCGATCTCCGCTCCAATATAAGTTTGTAAATTGCCAATTAAATGTAAACATAAATTTCCCCCTGAATTCGCAATACCATGATCAACAATCCAGATATTCTCTTCTTGTGCATAAGATGCAATTTCTGTTTTCAATCTATTCAGATCTCTATAAAAAAGACTTTTCAATGTTTTTATAAGCATAATCTACTTTTTAATATAATGCCTTTATTATTTTCTCAATCAAAACTAACGCTTTTAAATTATAATCGTTTTCTTATGCAAAAGAAATTGAAAACACACTTCATTCAGTTTACAAAAGGTTGAAAAAAGATAGACCAAAACCTATTGAAAAGTACATGCATCAAATATTCATAAGATATTGTATTTTTATTTATAACAACAATTGTCTTTACGCGTATGTTTCCAAAGTTTTCCAGAGCAACTTGGCTCATTTTTTTTATTTTAACGGTAATCATAACCATTCTATTTTCGAGATTTGACAGCCCCTCGGATGGTAACGATGCGATTGGTTTCCCCTTTCCATTTTATACATATTTGGGAGGAAAGCGTTACCCAGAACCACCGGACAGAACATATTTCAACGGCATATATCTTCTTCTGAACCTTATCATCTATTTCGGAATCTCTTATGCATTAACTTACTCGATAAAAAAGTTTAGAAGTAAAAGAGCTAATACGAAGTAAACAATCTATTTGTGAAACCTGTTATTTTTAACACCTTAAATTTTAATTACAAGAATTGCTATAGCCATGAAAAAAAACACGCAGATAACCAACCTGAGTATAGAATCCGCTGGTTTACCTAAAGATCCGAAACTGGTCATTGCTGAATATATATGGAACGGCTTTGACGCAAGAGCTACCGAAGTCGATATTGCAATTGATAGCAATGAACTCGGTTATATAAACTGCATTAGCATCAACGATAATGGTGAGGGCATCATTTTCGATACACTACCCTATTCATTTGGTAATTTTCTGGATTCAGTAAAGAAAAATAGTATCAAGCGAAGTTCCTATACAAGAGGAAAGAAAGGTAAAGGCAGATTTTCATTTTCATTGTTTGCAACAAGAGCGATCTGGAATACAATTGTAAAAGAAGAAGGAGTCTTAAAAACATACCGCATCCAAATTGATAGAGACAGCAAAGAACAATATGACGTTAGCGAAAGTATCCTGGTAGAAAATCAACAGACAGGTACCCGAGTGAGATTGGAGGGCGTTTTCGGGCTAAATTCATCCCATTTAGAATCAAAAGAATTTATAGATTTCATGGCGCAGGAATTTGGCTGGTTTCTATACCTTAACCGCGATTTAGATTACACCATACGAATCAACGGCACAATATTAATATATGATCATCTGATTCAAGAAACGGATCTACTGTCATGGACTTTATATAGTCCGGAAGACGGACCTTCCTACACGTTTCAGGTCAATTACATTCGTTGGAACCAACAGATCGGGGACCGCTATTACTATTATTTGCGCAATAGCGATAAAAGAGAAATTGCCAAAGTACTCAGTAGCTTTAACAATAATGCGATAGATTTTCATCACTCGGTTTATGTAACATCCGATTTTTTTGACGATTTTGAACAAGAAGATATTAGCAATTCAACGGACCTTAATCTCTTCACTGGCAAAGAGAAACAAGTTGTGTACCGTAATCTGTTAGCTGAATTGCGCGATTTTCTGGATCGCAAACAGAAAAAATACGTTCGGGAAAATGCGGTTGCTGTCAAACTCCGTGAATTGGAAAAGAAAGGTTTTCTACCCGATTACGGGCAAACAGACAACGATAAAAAAAGAAAAGAAACATTGCTCGCATTGGTGCAAGAAATCTACATCATAGATCCGCGCATCTTCTTTGGTGTCAAAACCGACCTGATCCGTACCTATTTAGGTTTCTTGGATCTCCTATTACAAACAGAGAAAAGCTCAGACATCCTGACCATACTAGAAAAGGCAATTCCATTGTCGGACAAAGAGAGAAGCCGGATAAAACAGATCCTAATAGCCCGCAATATTCACAACAAAGGGGCTATTTGAGAATATTTAAGCGACATTTTTATTTAATGACTTTCAAATGTCATTAAATAAAATAAAAAGTTAGAATTTTGTTTAACACTGTTAAATCATTTATGCATTAAGCATGGGTAGTAAAGAACGCATACAACGCCTTAAGGATGAGAATAGAACAAATATTCTCGATGCCGCTCTTCAAATCGTAAAAGAAGAGGGATGGCAGGCATTGAGTATGCGCAAAATTGCGGATATCATCGAATATACCGCCCCCATGATTTATGAGTATTTTGCAAACAAAGATGCAATTTTAAACGAACTTGCCAACCAAGGTTATCTCTTACTTGCAAAAAAAGTCAGACAAGCCAAATCAACTCAAACCGACTTGGAGAAACAATTGGAAGCAATGTGGTTCAGTTACTGGGATTTTGCATTTGAAGAGCGCGAATTATACCAACTCATGTTTGGGGTAGGTACAGCTTGCTGTGGGTTTGAAAAAACGTATAAGTGTGCTGAATCTCATGGCAGATTGATCAGTGACGTAATTCGTGAGATCATGAAAGATAAAAGTCCGTCAGAAGACTTGATCTGTAGAAAATATTTCACATACTGGTCTATTATACATGGCCTCATATCCATCAATTTAGTTAATCAAGGTAACGGAGACAATACCAACCAGGAGGTACTAAAAGATGCGATCTACGGAATTACACGTTCACTTACTGACTAATTTTTTTTGCATCAAAAAATACAACGTTAAAAAATCTAACACCGTTAAATACACCAAAACTTCAATTTTTAATATCACATGAAAACAAATGTATCACCAAGTCTTAAGAAGATTTACATTCCTGCACTTAACAGTGTTAAACGAATTAATATCGTAAAGACTGCATATGTGCTTAGTGCAATTTTGTTATACAGCTGTTCGACAGGAACAAGCAAGCCTAATGATCCGCCACTAGTTAGCCTACCTGTTGTCAGCATCGAAAATGGCCAGGAGACCATCTATCAGGAATATCCGGCAACAATCGAAGCTTCTGCCAATATTGAAATCAGACCCCAGGTTGAGGGCATTTTGGAACAGATCTATGTCGATGAGGGTGCGAAGGTCAGTAAAGGTCAGGCGCTTTTTAAAATTAATGACCGCCCTTACCAAGAGCAATTGAATCAAGCTAAGGCCAACTTATTAGCTGCGAAAGCTGCATTGGAAAATGCAGAACTGGAAGTTGAAAAGAAAACAAAGTTGGTAAATACCAAAGTCCTGACTGATTTTCAATTAAAAACAGCGATCAGTGCGCGAAATGCTGCTAAGGCAAATGTGCAATTGGCAATATCTGCTGTAGAGACCGCAAAAATCAATGTGGGCTATACCTTGATCCGCGCTTCAACCGATGGATATATCGGAAGGCTGCAACGCAAACAAGGAAGTTTAGTAGGCCCAACTGATACACAACCCTTGACAGCACTTTCAAATGTCAGAGATCTCCACGTCTATTTTTCATTGGGAGAAAATGATTTTATTGCCTTCAAAAACAATACGGAAGGTAGTAACCTGCAACAAAAATTAAACAACCTTCCCCCAATCAGCTTAGTGCTTTCTGATCAGACTATTTATGATCAAAAAGGAAAAATAGATATGGTGGATGGTCAGTTTGACAAAAACACTGGTGCGATTACGTTACGTGCGACTTTCAGTAATCCCGAAGGAGTGTTACGCAATGGAAATACAGGCCGTGTCAGACTACAAAAGAAATACGATCAGGCTCTATTGGTGCCACAACTTGCTACACTTGAAATGCAAGACAAGATCTTTGTGTATACGGTCGGAAAAGAAAATAAAGTTGTACAGCAGCCTATTACTGTCATCGGAAAAAGTGGTTCAAACTATCTTGTAAGTAAAGGAATAAATGCAGGAGACCGCATTGTTTATAAGGGTATTGATTTACTGCAAGACGGCCAAAAAATCACACCACAACCTTTATCAAAAGACAGCATCAATTAATATTATAACGACAAACTTATGCTTAAGAAATTTATAGAAAGGCCTGTACTTGCTACCGTAATTTCCATATTACTTGTGATATTGGGAGTAATCGGTATCCTAAAGCTGCCCTTACAGCAATTTCCGGACATCGCCCCGCCTGCGGTACAGGTCACCGCATTATATCCAGGCGCAAATGCCGAAACAGTACTTCGTGCTGTTGCTCCTTCGCTGGAAGAGTCTATCAATGGGGTCGAAAACATGAGCTATATGAGCTCTACCGCCAGTAATGACGGATCATTGATGATTACGGTATATTTTAAGCTGGGCACTGATCCTGATCAGGCTGCTGTCAATGTACAGAACCGGGTGGCACAAGCCACGAGCCAGCTCCCGGCCGAAGTTGTTCAGGCCGGGATTACAACCGCCAAACAGCAAAATAGCTTGATCATGGTATTGGATCTATATACTGAGGACGAGGGTAAATATGATCAAACCTTTATTACCAATTATGCGCAGATCAATATTATTCCAGAACTTAAACGTATCCCCGGAGTGGGCCAAGCACTGGCTTTTGGGGGTAGTAAAGATTATTCCATGCGCGTATGGCTTAATCCAAACCAAATGGCCGCCTACAAATTAACTCCGGAGGAAGTGATGGCCGCTATCCAAGATAAAAACGTTGAAGCCGCTCCTGGAAAATTTGGCGAAAGTAGTCGCGAAGCCTTTGAATTTGTCATCAAATATAAAGGTAAGCTTAACCAAGCCAGCGATTACGAGAATATCATTATCCGATCAAATACAGATGGTTCGGTCTTAAAACTTAAAGATGTCGCCCGCATTGAATTAGGGTCATACACCTACGCGAGCCATACACGTATCAATGGTAAAGCCGGGCTCAATATTGGCGTCATGCAATTAGCTGGGTCCAATGCGAATGAAATCCAGATTGCCATCCAGGAATTTATGGAAAAAGCTTCTTTAAGCTTTCCAAAGGGTGTGAAGTATCTTGTTTTATATAATACCAAAGATGCGCTCGATCAATCTATTGATCAAGTTAAACATACCTTGATCGAAGCTTTTATTCTGGTCTTTTTAGTTGTTTTCCTATTCCTTCAGGATTTTAGATCCACGTTGATACCGGCCATCGCTGTGCCTGTGGCGATTGTAGGAACATTTTTCTTTATGCAGCTTTTTGGTTTCTCCATCAATCTGCTGACATTATTTGCACTCGTACTGGCAATCGGTATCGTCGTGGATGATGCCATCGTGGTGGTGGAGGCGGTACACGCCAAAATGGAGCATAATAATCTTCCGCCCAAATTAGCGACCACCTCCGCCATGAGTGAGATTACTGGAGCTATCATCTCCATTACCCTGGTTATGTCCGCAGTGTTTCTTCCTATTGGGTTTATGGAAGGTTCGACGGGAGTTTTCTATCGACAATTTGCCTTTACCCTGGCCATAGCCATTGTAATTTCGGCCATCAATGCCTTGACTTTAAGTCCGGCGCTTTGTGCTCTATTTTTAAAGCCTACACACCATGGCCACGACGGCGCCAAGAAACTTAATTTCAAAGAACGTTTCTTTACAGGATTTAATGTTGGTTTTGACCGACTCACAAAGAATTACTTAGGCAGTTTACGCTTTTTGATCCGTTACAAATGGGTAGCTTTTGCAGGATTGGGGATCACCTTGTTGTTGACGATTTTTATGATTCGTCGTACACCAACCGGATTTATCCCTTCCGAAGATCAAGGTTTTATCGCCGTATCATTATCCATGCCTGCCGGTGCCTCTTTGGATCGTACTTCGGGTGCATTGGCTGAAGCTGAAAAACAGCTCCAACATGCTGACTTTACCAAGACACTAAACATTTTGGCTGGTTTTAATATCTTAACACAATCAACCAGTCCTTCCGCGGGTGTTGCATTTATTTTGTTGAAACCTCATGAAGAACGCGGTAACATCAAGGATATTAATGCAATCATGGCCGATGTGAACCAACGTTTGGCAAATATCAAAGGTGCAAATTTTTTCGTATTTACCTTCCCTACGGTTCCCGGATTTAGTAACGTGGATGGTCTTGATATGGTTCTTCAGGATAGAACCGGAGGACAACTTGGTAAATTCAGCACTATTGGTCAAGGCTTTATCGGTGAACTGATGAAACGTCCTGAAATCATGATGGCCTTTACGACATTCAAAGCGGATTATCCGCAGTATGAATTGCAGGTGGATGATATCAAAGCCGAGCAACTTGGTGTAAGTACCAAAAGCATCTTGCAGACCATGCAGGCCTACTTCGGTAGTGCACAGGCATCAGACTTCAATCGATTTGGAAAATACTACCGCGTTATGGTCCAAGCAGATGCAAAAGACCGCAGCGAACCAACTTCCATGGACGGAATCTTTGTAAAAAACAGATTAGGTGACATGGTACCGATCAACACATTGGTTAAATTGCAACGTGTATATGGACCTGAGACTGCTTCGCGTTACAATCTATTTAATTCGATCGGAATCAATGCGATCCCAAAACCCGGCTATAGTTCAGGGGATGCGATCCGTGCGGTCGAAGAAGTTGCGAAACAGCATTTGCCTACTGGATTTACCTATGAATTTTCGGGTATGACCAAAGAAGAAATTGTTTCGGGAGGTCAGTCGACCCTTATTTTTATTCTTTGTTTGATCTTTGTTTACTTCCTGCTTGCGGCACAATATGAAAGTTATATTATCCCATTAGCGGTTATACTCTCTATTCCAACAGGGATATTCGGTGTCTTTGCAGCAATTAGTTTCACCGATACGGCAAATAATATTTACGTTCAGGTAGCTTTGGTCATGTTAATTGGTTTGTTGGCAAAGAATGCAATTTTAATTGTCGAATTCGCTATCCAGGGGCGGAAACAGGGACTCTCAATACCTAGCGCGGCGCTTAAAGCAGCACGCCTACGTCTGCGTCCTATTATCATGACCTCCCTAGCGTTTATTGTGGGTATGATTCCTATGATGACCGCAGTAGGCCCCTCTGCGCAGGGTAACCACTCAATCAGTATCGCAGCTGCCGGTGGAATGCTCAGTGGCGTTGTATTAGGACTGTTTATTATTCCTATCCTCTTTATTGTTTTTCAATTTATACAGGAGAAAGTAAGTAGCACACCAAGGGAAAAACAACGAGAAAATGAATCCATTTCTTTGGAAATTCCTGTACATACAAATAATTAGTGAACAATGACAACATCGAAATATATGAATAGAAAAGCAAAGCTATTGACGGTTTTCATCTTATCTTTTGCAGCGTGGTCTTGTAAAACAGATAAATTGGTCAGCAATAAAAACCTTGCGCCAAATCTGCCCGAGCAATATCGTGATCAGGGGAAAGCGCCACAAGAAAACAATATTGGTTCTATTCCTTGGCGCGACTTTTTTAAAGATCGGATTTTACAAAGCTTGATCGACAGTGCTATCCAACATAACCTGGATATGCAATTGGCTCTTAAAAATATAGAGGCATCTCAACTGAGCTTAAGGCAGGCAAAAGCAAATTATCTTCCTTCAGCACAGTTGCAGATCAGGGGAAACAGCACCAACCCCTCCAATAACAGTATGAACGGATTAAGTTTGGGCCAATTTCTAAAACAGCACCATGTTGAAGACTATACGGCTTCAGTGGGTGTATCTTGGGAGGCTGACCTATGGGGAAAAATCAAAAACCAGAACGCCGCTGCCTTAGCATCGTACTTGCAGACGGAAGAGGCGAAAAAAGTCATACAAACACAATTGATTGCCCAAGTAGCGCAAGGCTATTATCAACTTTTGATGCTTTACCAATTGCGGGATATCGCACAGCAAAATTTACAGTTAAGCGACACGACCCTCCGCATCGTTAAACAACAATACGAAGTTGGTGATATTACATTACTTGCCTTAGAACAAGTTGACGCACAACGTTTGTCTGCAGCCGCGCTTATCCCTGATTTCGAGCAGCAGATTCGCCTCCAGGAGAATGCAATTCAGATCCTTAGTGGTAAACTCCCTGCAGAAATCAAAACACAGGAACAATTGGTCAATGTTCGTTTTCCAGAAGATTTGGCAACAGGAATACCGGCAGACTTACTAAGCCACCGTCCGGATGTTAAGCAGGCTGAACTTGCTGTCACAGCTTCTCAGGCCTATCAAAAATCCGCTAAAGCGAGAATGTACCCATCCTTGGTCATAAGTGCTGAGGCTGGAGTCAATGCTTTCAAAGCCAGTAACTGGTTTAATTTGCCAGGCTCGTTATTTGGTGCTATTACAGGAAGTATTACACAGCCTATTTTTCAGCGTAGAGAGTTGAAAACACAATATGAACTTGCTCGTATAGAACAAGAAAAAAATGTTATGATTTTCAAACAAAAGGTCATTGCTGCGGCTGGCGAAGTTTCCGATGCTTTAATCTCGATTCAAAAACTAAAAGAAAAACAACAGATTACTTTGGATCGAACCAACCGTTTGAAAGAGGCTACAAAACATGCGAACCTACTGTTTGAGACGGGTATGGCTACTTACTTGGAAGTAATCACCGCACAAAGCAATATATTGCAGAGTGAACTAGAGCTCGCGCAAGTCAAAAAAGCCGAACTTTCAGCTGTAGTAGATCTCTATCGCTCTTTAGGTGGAGGCTGGAACAATAACTAATTTTCGAAGGTGCAATTTTTCTAATTTTATATCACATATCTGGGAGGCAGGGGACCGCGAGGGTCTCCTGCCTTATTTTTGGTAGCAACATCTTTGACCTATTCCGGCTTCCTCAAAGTTCAGACTTTTCTACTCCTACTCCTACTCTTACTCTTACTCTTACTCTTACTAAGCTCCCCTTAAGCATCAAAACAATACAATAGCCTCCTTTTTAGAAAATCTTGGCTGTCTCTGTAGTTGTTATAAATCCTTCAAACCTTGGAATAAAAGGGACAAATGCAATCACAACCATGCAATTACTTTTGTGAAACAATAAATTTAATGATTATGAAAGATTTAAAAAAGATTGCATTGGTATGTTATATTGCCATTTGTACTTTACTGATAGCCAGCTGTAGTAAGGATGATGAAGTTACACTAGAGCCTCAGCTTACACCAAGCGAGGTATTAGCTAGTACCGCTTGGGAGACAACAAACGCCAAAAATAACAAAGGTGAAAATGTGGTATTGACAGATGCCAATGTCTCAAATTTCGTAGGTTTTGCCTACTTCAAATCCAATGGTACCTTTACCATGTTCAATCTGGATGACTCTCCCAAAATGCATGGAGACTGGTCTGTTTCAGCAGATGGGAAAACACGGACTATCGTTGCTAAAAATGCTGCGGGAGAAACACTTTTCACACGTGTGGTTGATATTACGGTATTGACAAAACAGGAATTTACGTACCGCATCTATCCGAACAACGACAATAAAGCCGTTTATTTCGATATTGTCCATACACCGACAACCCACAAAGAACCAAAATAATCAGCTTTTTTGATTACATGGAGACGTAACTCCACTTAAACCATAAGGATTGACAAAAGAAACATTGTCAATCCTTTTTTTCAAGCGGACAGCTCTCCACCTTCCAACTTATTACTATATCACTCGGTGAAATCGTCGAACTCGGTAATATCATGATAACCGAATACTTTAACGCCAGGATTTAGGGCTATAAAGCGACGGATTTTGTCCAGCGATTCTAAGCGCTGATGATTATCTTCGGCTCTACTTTCGGCCAAAATATTCACAGGATGCGTTTGGTCAGTAAGTTCTACTTTCATGTAATACGCATCAGCGACATAGAGCAATTTGACTTCAGATCCTATAGCAACTCCACAGTGCCCTAATGTATGACCAAAGAGAGGTACCAGATACAGTGGAACCTGAACATCAATCGCCAGTTTTCTAACTTCAAGACCACACCATTGAAGATCATCTTTTGCATAAGTTTTGATTATCGGCTGATGCGACAATGGTATTTCCAAATAACGCGGGTTACCGGCCAGATAGCTTTCATACTCTTCTTTTCCAACGTGAACAGTGGCATTTGGAAAATCAGCCAGTCCTCCTATATGATCATTATCTAAATGGGATATCACACAATCGGTGACAGAAGATGGATCAAATCCTAATTTTTCAATCTGACGGATAGCTGTCAGCTCCTCATTAAAACGGTAACCAACCATTTCCACAAGTTCTTTACCTATCCGTTCCATCGGATAACGGGTATCCAACAAGCCAATACCCGTATCAATTAAAACCAATCTGTCTCCATCCTTAATTAACAGGCAATGCCCGCACACATTGTCGTTCACCTGCGAAACAATCCGAACACAATTTAAGTGAAATAACTCAACCATAATATACATTAATTTTACACCGAACAATTTAATAAATTACCAGGTTAAATATTATTATCTGATTGTAAAAACAAATCGAATTTAGTATATTAATATAACGTGAGCGGGATACGATGATTTATAAAATATACGGCTGGGGTATACCAAAGTGATATTTCAGCTTGCTCTTTGTACGTTTCAGAATAAATTTGTGATTCAATCCTTAAACGAATTGCGAAATTTGTGGTGATTTAATAGCTATATACAAGTAAAACGAATGCAGGATAAGACTATCTATAAAAATGAGAAAAATCTAATCAGTACAAACAAGAAAAGGTTATTATTTACCCTACTGTCTTTTTTTCTCATCTATCTTGTTGCCTATATTATAGATCCATTTTCTAGTTGCTGGAATGGCTATTTTCAGCGAAATATGTTTGAAATATTGGGAGAATGGACCTTTACCATTATTTACAGTTTCCTTATTTCAGAGTTCAGTATTATTGTCCATAATAAATTGGATCGTATCTTAACATGGAAAGACAATCCAACAGAAAGGCTTCTGATTGAAACCGTCATTAACCTCATCGTGGTTCTTCTTATCAATTTATTACTAGTTTACATTATTTCCCGTTATTATTATGAGCTGCAAAACCTCACCATTGCAACATCCTTAGAAGAAAAAAGAGGCGCCATACAAAATATCTCCATCAGTGTTATGATCGCTTTAATGATTATGGGGATTAACATTGGTATCCATCTGATCAACAACTGGAAGAATGAATCTATACGTGCCGCCAAACTCGGGCAAGTTATTCTCGAAACAGAACTTCAATCACTGAAGCTACAGATTGATCCGCATTTCGTTTTCAACAATTTGAGCGTATTATCCGAAATAATTTTAGAGGATCAGCAACTTGGTTATGAATATGCTGAAAATTTCTCCAAAATATACCGTTACCTATTGGTGAATTCAAAAAAAGATGTTATTTCTCTTGAAGAGGAACTCAATTTCTTAGATTCCTATATTTTCTTAATAAAAAATAGATTTGGAGAAGGAGTTCATTTTGAAATAAATGTAGATCCTGCAAAATCCAATTATCAACTACCGCCACTCACCTTACAGCTTTTGGTCGAAAATGCACTAAAGCACAATCAAACCAATAAAAAACGTTCGTTAAAAATTAAGGTATACACCAATGCACATAACCAGTTAGTTGTCGAAAATATTTTGATACCAATAGAAAATGTATCAGAGTCATCGGGAATAGGTATTTCGAATATCATTAAAAGATATGATCTATTGTCAAATCTGCAACCAGAGATCTTGAACAATGGAAAGACATTCAAAGTTAATCTACCACTTATAGAACAAAACTCATGAGTATAACCAACGTATTGATTATTGAAGATGAAAAATTGAATGCTGATCGTCTAAAACGACTATTGAAGGAAATAAAGCCATCAATACAGATACTCGATGTCTTGGATAATATTGCCGACAGCATCACTTGGTTTCAAAGTAATGAGTCTCCGGATTTGGTCATGATGGATATCCGTCTTTCTGATGGTCTAAGTTTCGAGATCCTGGAAAGCATTAAAATTGACTGCCCCATTATCTTTACGACAGCCTTTGATGAATATGCCGTCAGAGCCTTTAAATTCAACAGTATAGACTATCTCCTAAAACCTGTAGAAAAAAAAGAATTAGAAAACGCATTGGTCAAATTAGACAGTCTTCAACTTCAACAGATGAGTCAGGATCCGATCCAAGGCCTATTGGATTTTATTTATCCAAAAGATTTCAGAACCAGATTTCTCCTACCCTACAAGGATGGTTATAAAACAATACTGGTAGAAGACATTCAGTATTTTTATTCAGAGTTTAAATTAACACATGCCAAGCTGAAATGTGGCACGGTCGAAATTGTACCACAAACCTTAGAAGAACTGGAGCAACAATTAAATCCCAAAGTTTTTTTCCGTGCCAATAGACAATTTATAGTGCATATAGATGCAATAAAGAGATTACATAATCATTTTAATGGCAAACTTAAAATCGAAATCAAACATAGCGAAGATGTCGAAATCCTTGTCAGTCGGGAAAAAGCCCAGCTCCTAAAAAACTGGTTGGACTATTAGTATAAAGTAGTTCTTATCTCGAAATTTCTGGGTACAATCAACGAAGTGCCGTCAGGTGTTTAGATAGCGTCTTTCTAAGGAAAACGACAAAAAAGACCTGTTTTGATTAAATAATATCAAAATTCAGCGCATTATAGCTACGTTTCAGTAAGCAATTGTTACGTCTCGGTAGATTTCCTTATTATATCCCTTAAAAGAATTCTTTCTTTTGCTTTAAATAAAATGATAAAATGGCACTAAGAACGATGACTTTAAAACCTATCCTTACATTTATTACAGCAGCTACACTATTATCGTCCTGTGGAGGCAGCCAAGAACAACCGCAAGAGCAGGCAGTTACTGTTGACTTTATCGAATTATCCCCCGCACAGGCGGAAACAGAAAAAAAATATCCCGGCACGTTAGAGGGTACGGTCAATGTTGACGTAAAAGCTCAAGTAACAGGTTATCTGGAGCAGATCTATGTGAAGGAGGGGGATTACGTCACAAAAGGCCAAGCCCTTTTCAAAATAAAAGCAGATGTATATAATGAACAAGTTAATAACAGCAGGGCAGCTTATCAGGCAGCGCTGTCCGCAGAACAAAATGCGAAACTGGAAATTGAAAAAATCAAACCACTCGTAGAAGGTAAAGTGTATACCGACCTTCAGCTTAAAACTGCAGAAGCGAATTACGCTGCTGCAAAAGCTCAGGTTGCACAGGCACAAGCGGCCTTAGGCTCCTCGCAAATCAATGCACGATTTACCTTAATAAATGCTCCAGTAAGCGGATATATCGGGCGGATCCCAAATCGTATCGGAAACCTGATTACGGCTGCAGACGCAATGCCATTAACAACATTGTCTGAAATCAATACCGTGAACGTTTATTTTTCGTTGAGCGAGGCTGATTTTATCAGCTTTATGAAGGATCATAATACGAAATCAAGCAATCAACAAGCAACATTGATTCTAGCCGACGGCACAGCCTATAATCACCCTGGAAAAGTAGAAATGGCCAGTGGTAATATCGATAGAACGACTGGTAGTATGACACTAAAGGCCGTTTTCGCCAACCCAGACAAGATACTTCGTTCTGGCGGTTCAGCCAAAGTTGTCCTAAAAAAGGTTCATGACAATGTATTGTTAGTTCCCATGGCGGCTGTTAAAGATATCCAGGACCGCTATTTTGTTTATGTCATCGGAGACAAAAACAAAATTGCCATGAAGCAGATCGAAATTGCCGGAAATACGGCCAATGAGTATCTACTCAAATCAGGCCTGACAGCGGGCGAAAAAATCGTAATGAATCGAATTGATATGCTTAATGACGGAATGCAGGTTCAACCTACTAAAAAATAAAAGCCTGTATTAGATTTATCTAAAATTAAAATAAAATGCTGAAGAAATTTATTGACAGGCCAGTTTTGGCTACTGTTATATCTATCATATTTGTCATACTCGGGATCATTGGTCTTTTGAGACTACCGCAGACACGGTTTCCCGATATCGCTCCCCCTACGGTTCAGGTTACGGGAAGTTACCCCGGTGGTAATAGTGAGACCGTATTACGGTCAGTTGTCACACCACTGGAAGAGCAGATCAATGGCGTTGAGGACATGGAATACATTACCTCAACAGCAAGTAACGATGGTACATTCTCCGTACGTATTGTTTTTAAGGCTGGTGTAAATCCGGATCAAGCAGCTGTAAACGTACAGAACAGGGTGCAACAGGCAACACCGATCCTTCCACAAGAAGTTGTACGGATGGGATTGACGACTTCCAAACAACAGAATAGTATGATCATGATTTTTAATATCTATACGGAAGATAACAAAAAATATGATGAACTTTTCCTGCAGAACTATGTCAACATTAACCTGATCCCACAGATCAAACGTGTTCCCGGTGTGGGCCAGGCCATGGTATTTGGCTCCAAGGACTACTCCATGCGCGTTTGGCTGAATCCTCAGAAAATGGCAAGTTATGGGCTTGTACCCCAAGAAGTCATCGCTGCCATTTCCAAGCAAAGTCTGGAGTCCGCACCCGGAAAACTAGGTGAAGAATCAAAGGCACCATTGGAATATGTGATTCGATATAAAGGGAAAAAGAATCTTCCGGAACAGTATGAAAACATTATTGTTAAAAATAATGATGTTCAGATCGTCAGGCTGAAAGATGTTGCCCGAATCGAATTTGGTTCGATCAGCTATAGCGGTAATTCGCAAAATAATGGATTGAACACAGTTACAATTGGTATTTTCCAGACTTCTGGTTCCAATGCCAACGAAATTGAAATAGGTATCGATAAACAGATCGAAATAGCGCAACGCTCATTTCCTCCCGGCATCAAGATTTTTAAGCTGATCAGTACCAAGGAGCGTCTGGATGAAAGTACCGCGCAGGTGCGTTCGACATTAATTGAAGCGTTCATTTTGGTCTTTTTGGTTGTTTTCTTATTCTTGCAGGATATCCGATCGACCATTATTCCGGCGATCGCAGTACCAGTGGCCATCGTAGGGACATTCTTTTTCCTACTGGTGTTTGGGTTTACGATCAATATATTGACCCTTTTTGCCTTGGTATTGGCCATCGGTATTGTGGTCGATGACGCCATTGTCGTCGTCGAAGCCGTCCATGGCAAGATGGAAACATCGACCATGACCGGTAACGAGGCCACACACAGTGCCATGAGTGAAATAACCGGTGCGGTTATCTCGATTACCCTGGTTATGTGTGCCGTATTTATTCCGATCGGCTTTATGACCGGTTCATCGGGAATGTTTTACAAACAATTCGCTTATACACTGGTTATCGCCATTGTAATTTCAGCAATAAATGCATTGACGTTGACGCCAGCTCTTTGTGCCTTGTTGCTGAAAAATACACATGCTGAAAATCATGATGGGCAAGTTCTAAAAACAGGATTCTCACAACGGTTTTTCAAAGCCTTTAATGCTGGTTTTGAAAACATGACTAATAGATACGTCGGCTCTCTGAAATATCTTGTTAAGAAAAAATGGCTAGCGGCCGTATTAATTATCGCTACAATAGCTGCTGCGGGATATCTCATGACCAGTACGTCAAGAAGCTTCGTTCCTATGGAAGATGATAACTTTGTCGTGTACAGTTTGGAAATGCCTCCAGGTACCGGTCTCGATCGAACAACAAAAGCTGTAGAAAAAATAGAAAAACTATTGGCTGACTTACCTTCTATTGAAAGCCACACGAGTATCACTGGTTTCAATATGATTGGCAACAACTCCAGTGCGGCTTATGCAACAGGATTCATCCGTCTAAAGGATAAGAAGAAACGTGGCGAAATGAATGATATTGATCAGATTCATCAGGTGATTTCTCAAAAGCTAACTACTGTTAAAGAAGGTAATGCAATGGCTTTCCGCTCCCCTCCTGTCGATGGTTATGGTATGATGAACGGTGCTGAACTTGTACTACAAGACCGAGCTGGAAAGTCTCCGGTAGAGCTTAAAGCAATGTCCGATTCTGTTATTGCAAAGATTATGCAACAACCAGGTGTACAATTTGCCTACACCATGTTCAGAGCAGATTATCCACAAATGGAATTGGAAGTTGACGAAGATAAAGCGGCTCAGCTTGGTGTAGATGTCAGTGAAATGCTTTCGTCTGTTCAGACCTATTTTGCCGGCGACCAATCCCTGAATTTCAATCGTTTTGGTAAATTTTATCGTATCGCTGTAAAAGCAGACGGAATTTTTAGAACGGATAAGGACGCGTTCAATGAAATATTTGTCAAGAATAATAAAGGGGAAATGCTACCGGTAAATACATTGGTTACACTTCGCAAAGTCTACGGACCGGAATCTGTGACACGTTACAACTTGTACAACTCGCTTACCATTAACGTTGTCAGTAACCCAGGTATCAGTAATGGCGCTATTATGGAAACCCTGGAGAAAAATGTGCTGAACAAATTACCTGGAGACTATAGTTTCGAATGGACAGGGCTTAGTTTGGAAGAAAAATCTTCTGGTAATCAGACAATGATCATTTTGACATTGAGCTTATTGTTCGTCTATTTCTTACTTTCCGCACAGTATGAAAGCTATCTATTGCCGTTGGCAGTCCTGTTATCGATTCCGACCGGGATCATCGGGTCGTTCTTAGGAACACGTGCTATCGCTCTGGACAATAATATATACGTTCAAGTCGGATTGATTATGCTCATTGGTCTTTTGGCCAAGAATGCGATTCTGATTGTTGAGTTTGCGTTGCAGCGTAGACGGGCTGGTTCTTCACTCATTGATTCTGCTTTGGAGGGGGCCAAAGCACGCCTTCGCCCAATTTTAATGACCTCATTAGCCTTTATCGCAGGTATGGTTCCTTTGATGTTTGCTACTGGGGGAACAGCGACAGGTAACCACTCCATTAGTACGGGAGCAGCAATGGGTATGTTAAGCGGGGTCATCCTCGGTGTGATCGTTATACCGTTATTGTATCTGGTATTTCAATATTTACAGGAGAAGGTCTCAAGTAAAAAACTCGTGAAAAAGACAAACGATTAAAATGAAAAAATTTCATCACTATATTATTTTTTTAGCAGGTACTTCCCTACTGCTCGCTTCGTGCAGTGTCGGCAAAAAATATACACGTCAAGATTTGGACCTACCTGAAAATTTCAGAAATAACGAAATTGTCCTGACCTCGGATACATTGGCATTATCGTGGCGGAAGTTTGTGAAAGATCCCAATTTAACTGCACTCATTGAAAAAGCGCTCATCAAAAACACGGATGTTAGTGTCGCACTTTTGAGTATGCAACAGCTGGAACTGGCTTATAAACAATCAAAAAAGGGCCTTTTACCAACACTTGATCTAAACTTGGGCGCGAATAGGACCTGGTTATCCACTAATTCCCTTAACGGTTCCCTTAGCGATCAATTTATTGGAACCCCTTATATGGATGATTACAACGCTACACTCCGACTTTCTTGGGAAGCAGACATCTGGGGAAAGGCAAAGATGCAGAAAGAAGAAGCATTAGCAAATTTCTTTGGACAAAAGGAAAATTTATCAGCGTTAAAGACGCGCATTATTGTTCAGGTTATCCAATCTTATTACAACCTGATCGCGTTGGACGAACAGTTAAAGATTGCCCAGAAAAATGTACAACTTAGTGACAGTACATTGAGTATGATCCGTCTACAATACAATTCCTCACTGGTGAGTTCTCTAGCGGTAGAACAGGCCGAAGCACAAAAGAAAACGGCAGAATTGCTGATTCCACTAGCTGACCAGAATATCGCTATTGAAGAAAATGCCATAAGTATACTATGCGGTGATTTTCCCGATAAAATTCTGCGTTCCAAAGGTCTTGACGCAACTATTGTCGATGGGACATTGGTAACGGGAGTTCCAGCCGAACTGCTTAGCCGAAGACCCGATGTCAAAGCGGCCGAGTATGCCGTAGTTGCAGCGAACAGTAGAATAGGGCTGGCCAAAGCAGCGATGTATCCTTCAATCAGTTTGACCCCTTCGATCGGAACAAACTCATTTCAATTCAATCGCTGGTTTGATCTGCCGGGGTCCATTGTGAAAACAATAGCAGGAAACATCACCCAACCGATCTTTCAAAAAGGTGCGCTGAAGACAAACTATGAGATTTCGATAATCGAACGTGAAAAATTGGCGGTACAGTTTAAACAGTCTGTTATGCTAGCAGTTTCGGAGGTATCGGATGCTTTAGCAAAAATAAAGCATAGCGATCAGAGACTTCAGCTGATTGAAGCTAAATCCAATTCATTAGCCAAGGCGACTTCAGACGCTGCCCTACTCTACAAAAGTGGCATGGCAAATTATCTGGAAGTCATAACCGCACAAAACAATGCTTTACAAAATGATCTAGAACAGATTAGCATAAAGCGGGAAAAACTCAACGCAGTGGTGGATCTTTACCGCGCATTGGGAGGAGTTAACGATACCGAACAGTATTAGGTCAAGCATAAGGTTTTCTTCAGAAAGTTTAATCAACGGGGGCTAATGAAAATTAGCCCCCGTTTTTGGCTGATACCGTCACTACAAATACAATCACCCGAATGGATCCTTGTTATTTTACAATCATCGAAATTAAACCATTAAATTTTCTTATCTTCGGATAAGAAATAGAATGTTATGAACAGAACAAGCTGTCTTCCTCCTCCAATCGTTTAATATTTGCTAAAATATTATTAAAGCATGGCACCGAATAATCGGCTAATTGCTCATGCCTTAAATTCACAATCACATTTTATAACAATCGCATCTGTCTTTTTTAAGATGGATCTGGAAGACAACATCTTATGAAACATTCATATTTCATACTACATCTTGCTGTGGTATGTTTAGGTATATCGGGCGTATTGGGCAAGGTCATCAGTCTCAATGAAGGTATGCTAACCTGGTATCGGGTATTTTTCTCTGCTATTTTTCTATTTTTAATTTTAAAATGGTTTAAAATTCCACATCAGATCAGCATAGCTGAAAAATTCACTATCGCAAAAAATGGACTTTTAATTACAGCCTCCTGGTTACTTTTTTATGCAAGTATCAAATATTCCAATATTTCCATTGGCGTAGTCTGTTACTGCATGGCTAGTTTCTTTACCGCAATCTTCGGCCCAATGATAAACAGAACAAGTTTTAAACGTTCGGAGTTTCTCCTGAGTGGATTTACACTTTTTGGTATAGTATTGATATTCCATTTCGATACAACGCATCAATTGGGTATTATCTTGGGAATCATTTCACCAGCATTCGCTTCGATTTATGCGGTTTATAATGAACGTTTGGTCAAACGATACAATAGCATTATTATCAATTATTATCAAATGATCGGCGGGACTGTCGGTCTGGGCCTGCTCCTTCCAGGCTATCTTTATTATTATCCCATGTCCTCTTTTATCCCGAGTTCAACGGATATGTTATACCTCCTCGTTTTGTCCCTATTTTGTACCGTTGCCGTATACATCGCTTTCACAGAAATTTTAAAGAGAATTTCTGCGTTTACGCTCAATTTAAGCCTTAACCTCGAACCTGTATATGCTATCTTAATTGCATTTTTTTTCTTTCATGAATCCAAAGAACTCAATCTATCATTCTACCTCGGGCTTTCATTGGTTATGCTCTCTGTGTTCACCCAGGCACTCCTCGGCAGAAAAAAAGAATAATCTATATTTCGATATAACACAAAGAATATGAGGCAGTCTACTACTAATTAACAACAGATTCATGAGATATGCCCAAAAATTTGTTCAGGCAAAGTCTTATATTTACATTATATCGAAAGCTCACTTGAAATAAGAAAGTCAGGTGAGCTTTCAAAAAAATGAACATCACTTAGACAATATTATGAGCAATTCTTCTTCAGATAACAAACTTATCCATGAGCAAATTCAATATCTCGAATTTATATCGAGCGATCTTGAAAGAGCTAAAAAATTCTATTCAGCAAGTTTTGGCTGGAGCTTTACAGATTACGGTCCTGAGTATACAGCCTTTGACGGAAAATATGTGGATGGAGGTTTTACAGTTGGGAAACCGATAAACGGCAGTATTTTAGTCGTTCTTTACTCGAATGATTTGGTCGCTACGCGTGACAAAGTCACCCAGGCCGGGGGTGTAATTGTCAAAGATATCTTTAGCTTTCCCGGTGGCAAAAGATTTCAATTTAAAGACCCCGACGGCTATGAGCTGGCTGTATGGGCGACAGAATAAATCGATCAGACAATCGAATAGCATAAAATACAAGGGGCTTAATAAATTAAGCCCTTTTTTGTTTCTGATAATTTTTATTTCTGTTCTTATTGGAACGTCTTCTATTTTGCGAATTGCCGCTTTTCTTAGTAGGATTATATTCAGGTCCAGCCTCAAAGCCCTCCGGTAAAGCGATCTGTTCGACAGGATAACCAATCAGATTTTCAATCTGAGAAAAACGTTGCTGATCTTTGTCATTTACAAAAGTTATGGCAGTCCCTGTTGTTGCAGCCCTCGCTGTACGGCCGATACGGTGTACATAATCCTCAGGATCCGGCGGAACATCATAGTTTACAACCAGGCTGATACCTACGATATCGATACCGCGCGAAATCACATCCGTCCCAACGAGCACCCTCACCTGCCGTGATCTAAATCTGCTCATGATATCTTCACGCTTCGCCTGTTCGAGATCAGAATGGAAGCCTTCTGCGTCTATTCCCTGTTTTTGCAATTCTTGCGCCAATAATTTAACTGTAGTTTTTTGTGAGGCAAAAATGATGACAGAGACATAATTAACATCCTGTAAGATAATTTTCAATAGATCCATCTTTTGTTTATCATATACAAGATAAGCACGCTGATCTATACCTTCCGAAGGTTTTGAAATGGCGATATTGACCTCAACGGGTTTAAAAAGAATCTTTCTCGCAAAATTTCGGATTTTGAGGGGCATCGTCGCGGAAAAAAGCAACATTTGCTTTTTCTTTGGCAAATAGCTGACAATACGTAATATATCATCCTGAAACCCCATATCCAGCATACTGTCCGCTTCATCCAGCACAAAATGCGTCAGATGAGTTAAATCGACTTTCATTGAGGTAAGGTGACTAATTAGTCGACCAGGGGTAGCGACAATAATATTAACCCCCTCCCGGATAGCACGTTTCTGCTGCTCGTAGCCCATACCGTCACCGCCTCCGTAGATCGAGATGGAAGTTGCCCCGGTATAATAGGACATACCCATGATCTGTTGATCTATTTGCAATGCCAGTTCCCTTGTCGGAACAAGTATAATCGCACGTATGTATTCTTTAGCATCTCTGGCGACTGCATCTAAAATTGGTAACATATATGCCGCCGTTTTCCCTGTGCCCGTCTGTGCACAGGCAATCATATCGCTTCCTTCCTTTATGACGGGAATTGTCTGCTCTTGAATAGGCGTAGCCTCTTCAAACATCATGCTTTCTAAGCCCTCTTCCAATTCCGGAACAAAACCAAATTCAGTAAATCTCAATTTTTATTATTTTGTTAAATATGTGCTAAGTTACTAAAACTAATCTATATATGAGGTCAGCTTTTACTCGCCTAAGAACTATACCGACAATAAACCTGCTGACAGCATGTTAAATCCATGCCATTTTTAGCCTACACTATCCCGATTGTTTTTGAAATTACCCGCTAATCTCAATATCGTATATCCTAATATTCCGGCGCAAAGCGAAGCAATAAGCACCGCGAATTTTGCTTCTTCGATCAAGAAGGCGTCATCAAATGATAAGATAGATATGAAGATAGACATGGTAAAACCAATTCCACCCAATAAACCTACACCGAAAATCTGTACCCAGCTTGCACCATCCGGAAGCTGTGCTATTTTCAATTTTTTTGCGATAAAACAAATTAAAAATATACCAACTGATTTTCCGGCAATCAATCCCACAATAATACCCAGTCCCAATTTTGAAGTTAAACCGCCAATCATCTCTGCATGAATTGGAATTAATGTATTTGCAAACGCAAACAAAGGGATAATAATAAAATTCACGGGTTTAGTCAATAAATGCTCAAGCTTTTCCAGCGGAGACTCTTTTTCATCAGGCGTAGTGGGTAAAGTCATTGCTACCAACACCCCCGCAATAGTCGCATGTATGCCAGAATGATGAATAAAATACCAAATAAAAAGCCCCGGAATGAGATAAGCCCACAGCGCTTTTACCCCAAGTTTATTGAGGACAACTAAAAAAACAAATATGCCCAGCGCAATAAATAGATATGTTGCATGAATCCCGTTGCTATAGAACAAAGCGATAACTAAGATCGCAAGCAAGTCGTCCACAATGGCTAAAGCCGCCAGAAAAATCTTGAGGCTAGCCGGAGCTTTATTTCCCAGAAGTGTGATTACGGCAAGCGCAAACGCAATGTCCGTCGCCATGGGAATTCCCCAACCGTGCGCCGTGTCGGCAGCATCTTTATTGATGATAAAATAGATTACCGCAGGCAATAACGCCCCACCCACGGCAGCTAAAATAGGAAGAACAGCTTTACTAGGAGAAGATAACTCCCCCTCTACAATTTCTCTTTTTATCTCCAATCCCACCAATAAAAAGAAAATAGCCATTAGTCCATCGTTGAGCCACAACAACCAGGAATATTTCAGCTGGATACCGTCGGTTTCAAATCCTACTTCTCGAAGCAGAAAGTCCATAACCGATCCATATACCGACGTATTGGCCACGATCAACGCCAAGATTACACAGGAAAAAAGAATAATCCCACCAGCAAAGCTAGATTTCAAAAATTCTCTGAAGACAGTTAAATTAATAAGTTTTGACATGACATTAATATCTTTAAATGCTCAAAAGGTTCACAATATACAACTTTACGCCCATTAATCCGACCTCTGGCCTTAGTATTTCCACCTAAGAGCCAGATTACATGAATCTGTCCCATTATAACACAAAAAAAAGAATATTTTTTAATCGTTCATTACCAAACAGGGCATTTCGACACAATCTCTTCCAATAATGGAGATATTTTAACTTTAAACATAGCCTTAAAACCCGACATCTCCATAAAAATCAGTACATTATACACAGCCACCGCAAACTACCTTTTGATATTGTCATTTTTGTAAAATTTATTTGTCTTTATTGCAAAAAATAGTTAGCTTGCTACTATAGTTAATAAACCGTTTATTATGTGCAAGAAGTGGATTTTCATGGTGCTTCTTTTCGTAGCAAATTTTATATATGCGCAGACGACAGAGGATACAACCCAACATCAACAACAATCAGGCTCCCATTATATTATTTTAGGGATCGTAGCTATTATTGTCATCATTTTTATATTATATAGGAGGCAAAAGAGGAAATTTAATGAATAAGGGAGATCGTTTGATCTCCCTTATTGTTTCTATCTAAATACATCCATTTTCTCTTTTACCCACATCATACCTAGTGTTTAATCGGCTCATTAGTTTGCGCTAAACGTTGTGATCCTGTATTCGCAGGGCAAGCAATATCATCTGTCGCGTCGTAAATCAACTTTTTGCCTTTCAATTTTGTGATCAGTTCCTCCGGTACATATATCTGTACTTTGGTCATGGAGTAACCGCTAGGAAAATATCGGACGTAATAACCATCGGGATGAAGTGTCCAGATACCACTAGGGACATCAGTACGAGGTTCGGCCATACCGGCCATAATCGCATACTTTTCAAATTCGGCATAAGAATAGTTGCCAGAAGAAACCAGCTGCCTGATATTATTCTCTGCTTCAAATATAGTTTGCACAGCAGGTGGCATCTGATCTTTCGCTTTTTGCACAACATCAAACGGTAATATACCTAGTGCCCCGCCTTCCAATAACAACAACTGTTCTGGGCTCAATAACTTCAATGCTGTCTCCTTGACCTCACCAGCATAGTCTATAAATTTGGCCTTGGCAATAATAGTCCACAATAACATCTGTATCGACGATTGTGAAACTTCAGGATGTCTTTCCGCACTTTTTAAGATCGCGATAACAACCTCCCTTTTTTTCCCAAGCGTAGGGGCGTACATATAGCCATCACCCTTGGACGGGGCATAGGTACCCGCCTTCAGACAGTAACTTTTGTTGGTCATTTCAAAATGACCTGCTTCGAGTAGATAGCCGTCCTGACCATTTTTGGTTAAATTTTCCAAGGGTTTATAGGCGGCTGTATTTTGAAAATCGGGCATCTGTTCACCTTTTCGATTCACATCTTCAAAACTTGTGCTTATCGCATCAGGTTCCTTTAAAAGCTTGTCCAATCCCAACATTTTGCTCCCTTTGGAAGCTACGGCCTTGCTCGCCTTATCAAGCAGTCCACCAAACTGTGCATGGGCTCCCTGCAAATTCAGCAAAAAGGCAAAAACGACTACTAAAGCATACGGAATGCTATTTCTTTTCATAATTGATTTCATTTCAACGCTAGAGCAACAAAAAAGAAGCCAATTTATAGGTATAGCACCGAATTCATAATTTATTAATCTGGCACATTTTTTTAACCATGTTCTCTACTCTACCGTAGGTCCAATGTCTGCATTTTGCATTTTCGACAGTTAGACGCTATTCACATGAAAATCCAGCTTTTACAAAAGCTAAAACCGAGGCGATTATATCAGGAACTGATGTTTGGAAATAGTTAAAAAATACAAGATTAAAACGTATCTTTGCCGCATGATTAATGTGTCAAATCTCTCCCTTCGTTATGGTAAACGTGTACTATTCGAAGATGTCAATTTAAAATTCACACCTGGCAACTGTTACGGTATTATTGGTGCCAACGGAGCTGGTAAATCTACTTTCTTAAAAATTATTTCTGGCGAAGTTGACCCTTCTACGGGCTCGGTGGCATTTACTCCCGGCGAACGCATGTCTGTATTGAGTCAGGATCACTATGCTTTCGACGAATATACGGTATTAGAAACTGTCATGATGGGTAATCAAGATCTTTACAAAATCATGAAAGAAAAAGATGCCATTTATATGAAAGAAGACTTTTCTGATGCAGATGGCGAACGTGCAGGCGAACTTGAAAGTCTTTTCGCAGAAATGGATGGCTGGAATGCAGAATCCAATGCAGCTACCTTATTGAGCAGCTTGGGCATTAAAGAAGAGCTTCACTATAAGTTAGTCTCTGAAATTGATGGTAATCAAAAAGTACGTGTCTTATTGGCACAGGCATTATTCGGTAATCCAGATATCTTGATTCTCGATGAGCCTACCAATGACTTGGACATCAATACAATTGCATGGTTAGAAGACTTTTTAGCTTCTTATGAAGCAATTGTACTTGTAGTGTCCCACGACCGTCACTTCCTGGATGCTGTATGTACGCATACCGTAGATATAGACTTTGGTAAAATGACTATTTATACAGGTAACTACTCATTCTGGTACGAATCTTCTCAACTGGCATTAAAACAGCGTGCAGACCAAAATAAAAAGATGGAAGACAAGGTTAAAGAACTACAGGAATTTATCCGTCGTTTCTCAGCCAATGCATCCAAATCAAAACAAGCTACATCACGTAAAAAAGCGTTGGATAAGATCAATATTGATGAGATCAAACCTTCCAACCGTAAATATCCGGCAATCATGTTCAATACCATGAACCGCGAACCGGGAGACCAAACATTACAGGTAGAAGGTTTGAGCAAAACCGTTAATGGTGAAGTATTCTTCAAGGATATCACATTTATGATCAATAAAGGTGATAAAATTGCGGTATTAGGTCCCAACTCTTTAGTCACTACAGCATTTTACGATATTATCACCGGTAGAGATACTGATTTCGGTGGCGAATTTAAATGGGGGGTTACCATCACTCCAGCGGATATGCCAATTGAAAATGCAGCTTTTTTCGAAGGTAAAAATGAAAATTTGGTCGATTGGTTAAGAGACTATACAACCAACCCTGAAGCGGATGAACAGTTTCTACGTGGATTCTTGGGGAAAATGTTATTCTCTGGTGAAGAGGTGATGAAGAAAGTTTCAGTACTTTCCGGGGGTGAAAAAATGCGTTGTATGTTCTCAAGAATGATGCTACAGGGAGCCAACTTCTTAATTTTTGATGAGCCGACCAACCACTTGGACTTAGAGTCAATCACCGCATTGAACAATGGAATGTCAGACTTTAAAGGGTCAATGCTGTTCACCTCCCGTGACCACGAATTGACTGAAACTGTGGCAAACAGGATCATTGAATTGACTCCGAAAGGAATTATCGACAAATTAATGACTTACGATGAATACATCAACAGCGATGTGGTAAAAGCACAACGCGAAGAGATGTATAAATAAGATAATTTATCCCAATTTTATAAAGGCTCCATAACTTATTTATGGGGCTTTTTATTTATAGATAGCCCTGTTTGGACCGTCGAAAATACCCAAACACAAAAAAGCACTGAAGGGGCTCAGTGCTAATCGCGATTGATATGAAAGAATTGAGAAAGTCTACTGATCGAAGGGGATAATCATGCGCCATCCCAACTGTAACGATACGGCACAATGGTCAGATAAATCTTGTCCCGCCTTGTTTTGAAAAAGATGCTTTTGAACTTGATAGTCCTTTGCTTCAAAAACAATACGGTTATTATTACGGTAATAGATCTTATCAATTCCTTCACAATCATCCGTTAAATCCAATGCAGCCCGAGCTGTAAAGTCTTGTTTATGCGAGGGTATTTCACCGTTATTTTTCAAATTTACCCAAGCGTCCACCAGCGCTAACTCACTCTGAAAAGAAACAATATTATCCAAGGTGTACGCATAATGAGCATTAAAATCGCCCATGATCAACAAAGCTTGCCCTGCGGAATGCTTTCGAATATAATTTTTCAGTTGATTCAAATTCTTCTGGCGGGCCACCGTTGCATCGGGATCATCTTGAGCTGTCGCATGCACATTGTAAACATCAATAAAAACCTCTTTCGCCAGCTGGATTCTTGCATACGAAAATCCTTTAGGAGTCAAACAATCCGATCCATTACAGTCCTTCCAGCTCACCCGTTCAAAATCCTGTATAGGATATTTTGACAGTGTGCTCAATCCATCGCCGAAAGGTACACCGCCCATATTTTCAGTTCGATAGCTATGCCTGTTTCTACTGTACAAAAACTTATTATAATTAAAATCCTCCTGCACATTGACAATATCAAAAGAATTTATTAATTCACCGATCGAGGTAATGCTCGAAGCCCTTTCGGTCTCGGCACTTGAAATCAATTCTGGAAGACCAGCGATGTTATAGGTCAATAAACTAAGCCGTCCTTCCCGTGCGTTTGGCATATCGACATAAACGAAATTCATGGGCCTCACTTCCTTAGGCTTCAATTTGAAGCCCAACATGACGCCCGCCGAAGCACAAACAGCTAAAATCAGAACCTTTCGGAGACCTTTGAGTCTAGTTTTCCTTTCGAACAATAAATCTAATAACATGGACTGAATAATTTGTTCGTCCCAAAAATACCATTGCAACATTAGGTCAACTATACTCTAAAATTAATTTTATTTATAAAAATTATTGACAAATTATTAATAATTAACAATTTACAAACACTTTAATGATAAAAGATTAATATCTAAATAGCTTTTGAGTTACGCTTTTCAAATATTTTTATGAAACCCCTAATTAAAATAAAATGAGAAAGGTAGCCTTTTTTACAGAAATACTCGTTGAAGATTTCGACGGTGCATCTCGCACAATGTTTCAGCTCATAAATCGTATTGACCAACAAAATTTCAGTTATTTCTTTATTTACGGTGGCGGTCCCACACAATTCCGGGACTTTCTTTCTTACAAAGTTCCCACATTTAAAATACCTGTCAATGATGATTATTGTCTGGCTATTCCGCAGCTCATCAAAAAAAAGCTCGAACTGGCATTGGATGAATTTGCACCGGACATCATTCATATCGCAACCCCCTCGCTGCTGGGCTTCTTTGCATTGAATTATGCCAAACGTAGAAATATACCCGTATTAACCATATACCACACACATTTCATCTCCTACATCGCATATTATTTCAAAAATATATTGCCTCTGGTCAAGCCCACAGAACAATGGATGAAACGTGCAATGAATAATTTCTACAACAAATGTGACATCATCTATGTTCCGACAAAATCTATCTTAGCTGAACTCCAGCAGATCGGCCTTCAACAGGACGGATTGAAGCTCTGGCAAAGAGGCATTGATACGCAGCTATTTACACCTACGAAAAAGAATATGAGTTACATCCAACAACTGACCAAAAATGGAAAACCAACCGTGCTATTTGTAAGCCGGATCGTTTGGGAGAAAAATATCAAAACCCTGATTGACATTTACCAGCAAATACAAGCTCAAAAACTGGACTATAATTTTATTGTAGTCGGCGAAGGAACCGCAAAGTCAACTGCAATGCAGGAAATGCCCGATGCTATTTTTCTGGGAAAAAAGACACATCAGGAACTTGCCATACTGTACGCATCAGCAGATGTCTTTGTCTTTCCTTCGGTTTCAGAAACTTACGGCAACGTTGTTGTCGAAGCATTGGCTTCGGGTCTGCCTTGTGTGATAGCAGATGGCGGTGGTTCAGCATCGCTGATTCAGCATGGTGTAAGTGGATTTAAATGCCAGCCCGAAAATGCGGCCGGATATGTATACTATGTAAAGAAAATCCTGTCTGACGCAGCGCTAAGAAGAAGCTTGATTACAGCGGGACTTTCTTATGTCGGCCAATTAGACTGGTCACGGCTATCCCAACAATACTTTGACGACATCGAATTACTGGCCGATAAAACACAGGACACAGACCTCGCATGGGCAAATTAACAACATTCCCTCGGTTAATCAAAGCCGTCTTTCTCATGTTGATCCTAATTTCCATGGTAATTTTCCTAACCCCCAGCGATCTTTCCGCCTTGAAAAGAGAACTGTCAACTATTGGTTATCGCTTTATCATTATCGTATTGACAACTTTTGTAGCCTACTTCTTCGGAACACTGGCTTGGTGGGTTTGTCTGGGAGCCTCGAAAAAAAAGATCAACCTGATCGAGCTTTTTGCAGTGCGTCAAATCGGTGAAACAGTCGGACTCTTCAATCCCACCAGCATCATCGGCGGAGATCTGCTTAAAGCCCAATTGCTAACCCGTTATGATATCCCATTACAGCAAGGGCTAAATGCTGTCACCATCTCCCGTATCACGGCCATACTATCACAATTAAACCTTTTCTTACTTGCAATGATCTGGTTGATGTTTTCTCCGCTAAAAAAAGAAGTTATCCGATCTACAGGACCTGCGGTCTATGCCGTCTGTGCGATACTAATATTGTTTGTCATTTTTATATTCTATTGGCTCATATCCAGCAAAGCACCACCAGCACAAGTAGTCGATACATCACTTCTATTGAAAGCGAAAAATCAGATCCAGAAGTTACTTTGGAGCACAAAAGACTTCTACCAGCAGCAAAATAAGGTATTTTGGTATTCCTATTTGCTGTTTGCATTACATTGGTTAATTGGAAGCCTTGAATTCTACCTGATCTTAAAATTTATGACTGTTGATGTCAAACTAATCCATGGGTTAATCCTGGATATGAGTGTAATTATATTTAAAAGTGCAGGTGCATTTATTCCGGGGCAACTTGGCGTTGAAGAAATCTCAAACAAAATACTACTTAGCATGATCGGAATTTCAGGTGGAAGCATCTGGCTAAGTGTTTCCCTCCTGCGCCGTGGCCGTCAGCTACTCTGGACCGCAATTGGAGTAATATTTTATCTCTGTATCAAAAGAAAAAATCTACATGCTACCGTCTGAAATAGAAATCTTATTTGTTAGCCACAAATATCCGCCCGCGGTCGGCGGAATGGAAAAACAGAGCTTTGAGCTCATTAATAATGTGGCACTCTATCTAAAAGTACATACAATCGTTTATGATAATAAAGAATCCATTCTGACTTTTTTCTTTCATTTGAACCGACGTATCGTATCGAAAATCAGCGACAACCCCCGCATTAAGCTCATTCATTTTAATGACGGATTAATTGCTGCTTTGGCATCTTTTCATAAGGGATATGGCCATCTCAAAAGAGTCGTCACCCTTCATGGCCTTGATGTCGTTTTTCCATTTCCTTATTTTCAACGTCGGATAATCCCCCGCTTCAATGTATTTGACCGGATTATAACAGTGAGTCAGGCAACTGCCCAAGCCGCTCAATCACGTGGAATTGATGCCTCCAGAATCTTGGTCATCCCAAACGGTGTGGATCCGGCCCTTCCCAGCACTGCTGTAACACCGGAAAATGGCCTGGATTTTATCGGAACTGAGTATCGTAACTTAAGCGGAAATGCTACGCCTCTGCCTTATTTTATCACCTTAGGAAGGCCTGTAAGACGCAAAGGGTTTTCGTGGCTTATGGAACATGTCATTCCTGCAGTTCAGGGTAATTTTAAACTTGTTATGATAGGGCCGTTTGATCATAACCCTACGCCGACGGAACGTTTACTCAACTTATTGCCCAACAAACTTTATCATCTGTTTACCCTATTTCTTGGATATCCAACAGATCAACAGAATATGCGCAAATTATTGAAGGCATATCCGGAACAAATCCAGCATCTGGGAAAAGTTTCCATTGCTCAATTAAAGCAGCTGCTCGCAGGAGCCCAAGCTTTTCTGATGCCCAATATCCAGGTACCGGGGGATATGGAAGGTTTCGGATTGGTCTGTCTGGAAGCATCTGCTGCAGGCACCATCGTTGTCGCCGCCGAACTGGAAGGGATTACTAGCGCCATTACACATAATCACAATGGACTTCTGCTTGCTAGCCGGGACGCTCATGCATGGATAACGCAGTTACAGTCCATTTTAGACCATCCAGATCATTATGAAAAACTGGGGCAGAAATTCAAATGCAATACGAGCAAAGAGTTCAGCTGGGACATCATGGCCAGAAATTACGGTCAGACCTTCGTCGAACTGTGCCAAACCCTTTAAAAAAAGAATAGGTTTAGTGCTTCGACAAATGAAGAATTCGTTCGTAATGATATTTTACCGGTCTATAAAAGATGAGCTGCATCATCGCAATTGTAAAGAGAACAAGGAGTGCCGGAAACGAAAAAAAAGTAATTGTTATAAATAGCAAAACCAGAAATAACCGCAGCATTTCGAGAGGAAAAACCCATTTTTCATGCTCCAGCAAGCCACCAACACAAATGACACTACACAGGATAAAGAGACCGCCCACCAACAGCTGTACACTATTTTGGTAGTTGCCGTAAAGCAAAAAGAAAAACAGAAGTCCCATCGTGGATATGGATTGGAAGAAAATATATCGGCTCAGATTTTTTCCATGAACCCGAGTCTTGGTTCCCGCAAAGATCTTCTGCTCCAGTTCCTCCCGAATTTCAGGTTGTATATCATCAGGGCGACCAAATATCGTACGCATTTTGTTTTTAAATCCCACCGCACGCTTAAACGACAGCCCTATTTCAAAGAGATAGTGAAAATGCTGCCAAAGAAAAGTATACCGATGAATTGGTTTGGTCAATCCATAGACGCAAGGCTCCGCTCTTTGTTCAGCAATAAAAGTTCCGAACATTTTATCCCAGATGATCAAAATATCACCATAGTTCTTGTCCAGATAAATCTCGTTACTGCTATGATGTACACGGTGATGTGATGGAGTGACAAGTATTTTTTCAAAAATCCCCAGATTACCCACCGTTTGGGTATGGGAGAAAAACGGATATACTCCATGCACCAATAGGATTGTGGTCATCATAAAAGGCGGAAAACCCAAAAGCGGAATAAAAGCCCAGAACAAGGAGCGAAATACCGCCTGAAATATGGTAATCCTTGCAGCAACAGTAAAATTATAATCTTCGCTTTGATGGTGGACCACATGCGCCGCCCACAGCAGGTTGATCTCATGACTATATCGATGATACCAATACCACAAAAAATCCGTAAATAGAAAAAGTATGATCCAAGTCCAAAGGTTGGCTTCGATATGGAAAATCGCAAAGTTCTGGTAGACCCACGCGAAAAAAAAATAGAACAGGCTAACAGAAAACATATCGCACATACGCTCAACAATGCCAACGTTTAGATTAGAGATTGATTCATCAAATGTATAATATCGCTTTTGTTTCTTCAGACTATACCAATATTCACATAACATCAGCACTAAAAACAAAGGGATAATAAAAGCTAAAAAATTAAGTCTTCCTGTATACATGCGGCCTTCTTTTGAACTAATAACTTCTTTGTAACGACTAGTTTATAGACGTATAATCTTAAAAAATATTTTATTATTTAACAATCAATTTCAAATCAGGTTTTTATTTTATGCCTTTCTGGAAATAAAAAAGCCCCCAAAAAGTGAAATTCCTTTTGAGGGCCAATAAAACGATATAAAATTTTGCGTCGATGGTTTCTGGTCCACACAGCGGTTAGTGCACACTGGACATATCGATCTGCGTCTTGCCCTGTTTGATCATCAGTACAAAAGGTACACAGATCAAAAATACAACCCCCAAATAGAGGAATACATCCATGTAAGACAGTACAGTTGCCTGCTTCATGACATTCATGTCCAGTATTTGATGCGCTTTGGCCAATGCCTCATTTGAAGCAAAGCCTTTCGCCTGAAAGCTCATCTGCAGCTGCTGTACACGTTGTTGTACCTCAAACTTACTCGGATCCAGATTGGAAACTAAGTCAACACGGTGCTTTTGAGAGTCACGCGCGATAAAAGTTGTGATCAGTGCAATACCAAATGAACCACCCAGCTGACGCATCATACCCGTAAATGCCGCTCCCTCACCGATGGATTTACCATGAAGGGTAGACAGGGATAAAGTCATTACAGGAACAAATAGCAACCCCAAACCTACCCCACGAAGGATAAGCGGCCAAAACATATGTTCAGATCCTGTATCGTTTGTCATTAGACTATACATCCAAAAACAAAACCCAAAGAAGATGCTCAATCCAACAGCAACCATATACTTCTGCGGAACACCATTCTGGATCATTTTACCAATAAATGGCATCATGATCCCAGTCATAATCGAACTTGGCAATAGCAATAGACCTGCATCCGTTGCCGTCCAACCCAATATCGATTGCGTATAAATCGGGATAATAAAGGTCGATCCAAATAAGCCGAAACCAAGGATAAAACTCATTACCACCCCTACCTGTAAATTCTTATCACGCAATACCCTCAGGTTAACAATAGGTTTGTCATATACCAGCTCCCGCCAGATAAAGAACAATAGTCCGAATACAGATAATATGGACAGACCTAAGATTAATGGGTCATCAAACCAATCATCCTGTTGACCATGTTCCAGTACGAACTGAAGTGAACCAATAAACATAATTAAAAAGATCACACCAAACCAATCCACCTCTTTTGCCGATTGCTTTTGGCTATATTTCGGACTACGCACAAAGGACAAGGTCAGCAAAGTAGCTATAATTCCCAATGGTACATTGATGTAAAAAATATAAGGCCAGGAGAAGTTATCTATGATATACCCCCCCAGAGGCGGACCTAATGTCGGTCCAATGATCACCCCCATACCGTAGATCGCCTGTGCCATACTACGTTTTTCTTTGGGATAGCTTTCTGTGATGATGGTCTGAGCAGTCACCAACAAGGCTCCACCGCCCATTCCTTGCAGAAAGCGAAATGCGACAAGCTCCCAGATATTGGTCGCGTTACCACACAAAAATGAAGATACTGTAAATATGATAATTGACGCCGCAAAGTAATTACGTCGACCAAACTGTTGGGACAACCAACTCGTCATCGGAATAACAATTACGTTAGCAATGGCATAAGCCGTAATAACCCAGGCCACGTCTGTCAATGTTGCCCCCAACGATCCTTTCATATCATTTAAGGCTACATTCACGATCGTGGTGTCCACGATTTCCAGCAAGGCACAGAGCACGGCTGTAATCGTGATGACTACGCGTCTAAAACCATATTCAACCAGACTATCTTGTTGATTTAAATTTTCCATAGTTATTGAACATGCACATCTACGTCAGCATTCATGCCCGGTCTGAGCAAAGCAACATTTTCAGCTTTATTATCTTTTGTCAATTTGATTTTTACCGGTAGGCGTTGTACTGTTTTTACAAAGTTACCAGTTGCATTGTCCGGAGGTAATAATGAGAAACGTGACCCAGTCGCCGGAGAAAAGGAATTGACCTCACCTTCAAATTCAATATTTGGATAAGCATCTACCTTAATACCTACTTTTTGACCGGGTTTCATTTTTTGCAATTGTGTCTCTTTGAAATTCGCAACCACCCAAGTTTCAATATTATCAACAATATAAAATAAAGATTGCCCCGGGTTGATCATCTGACCGGGCTGCACCTTGATATTCGATACCTGACCATCAACAGAGGCTAGCACAGCAGTATAAGACAGATTTAATTTTGCAGCCTCTAATTGCGCCTTCGCCCTTTTTATATTCGCCTCAGCAACAGACGTCTGTTTAGAAGCTACGGTAGTCTTACTTACGATGGCATTCCGTTGTGAAGCGCTTGCATTGCGTTGTTGTTGTAAGATTTCCACTTGTTTATCCGCTTCTAATTTAGTCGTTAAAGCCTGCTCATATTGCTGTTTCGTGATAGACTGATTATTATATAGATTTTGGTAACGGATATAGTCGTTGTTCGCTTGTTTCGCACGGATACGTGCTGCCTCAATGCTTCCTAAATTTGATTGAATCGTTGCGTCTGAGATCGCTACATTAGCAGAAGATGCCGAAACATCCGCCTTTGATACATCAAAGCTACTTTCCGCAGCAGCCAATGCAGCTTCTGCTTCGTCTACACGAACCTGATAATCTTGGCTCTCAATCGTAAACAAAGTATCCCCTTTTTTCACCAAATCATTGTCCTTGACGTAAACCTTGGAAATAAATCCCCCCACACGCGGGATAATAGGACTCATATTCTTCTCAACCTGCGCGTCGTCAGTGGTCTCATGCGCTTGACCGTGCAAATATTTATAACCGCCGTAAGCCCCACCGAAGATGACCAAAGCGGCCAAAATAATTGTGAATTTTTTATTTGTACCTTTTTTTTCAGGTGCGTTTTCTACTGTATTTTCCATGTCTAGATTAATTGCTATTTAATATTTAATGACCCATTTGCCAACAGTAAGTCATAGTATTTTTCAATTGTATTTGCTTTGCTGATTGCCAGATTTATTTTGCTCTGAAGCTGTTGAACATCAGCCGTCAATAAATCATCCGTATCCGCAATTCCGTTATCATACTTATCTTTTGTGATACGGTAATTTTCAACGGCCTGATCTAAGGCCTGACGGTACACCACATCTTGTTTTTGTGCCAGCATATAGCTTTCATTCGCCTGTTGCACCTGAACTTTTACCCGGTCATTGAGCAGTTCTAGGTTCTCATCAATTTGCTTGATCCGGTTCTTAACGACATTCACCTCTCTCTTATTCTTATATAAAGAACCTATATCATAAGATATTCCAACACCTACCATGGCAGCGTTCGTTACCGTAACGACTTTCTGTAAACCAAAAGCATTATAACCAGCGGTTGCCGAAACTGTTGGCAATGTAGCCGCTTTTGTCACTTTCAACTGATCCTCCGCAACCAAGCGCTGAGACTCCATGGACTTCACATCAGAACGTACGGTCTTGGCAGTTTCATAAGAGGCCTTCAAACCTAAATCTAGCCCGTTCACTTCACCTAAATTGATCTGATCCAACTGTGTATCTTCGTCAATTTTCAGAAAATTAGCCAGTTGATAATTGAGCACCTTAATATTTTTCTGCGCTTCCTGAAGCGATACCTGATAGTTTGATAGCTGCAATTCCGCCTTTAGCAGGTCGTTTCGCGCGATCAAACCATTGTCCAACATCGCTTTGAAATCTGAAACCCGTTGCTCAGACTGCTTGATATTTTCAGCAATCAACAAATTGGTTTGCTGCGCCTTATATAAACTCAGATAGAGATTCACAGCGCGCATAGCCAATTGTTCTTTACTAGCAACGGCGTTCCATTCCTCGGCTTTTAACACATCTTTTGCAATATCAATTCCCCCTTTGATCCGTCCACCTGTATAGATTGGCATACTCACAGAAGCCTGTCCCAACCACAATTGATTTGCAGCGATATCCGGTGCAGAGCCTCCGTCACCCAGTGCCAACTTTAGATTAACATTCGGCGTGGTCATCGCCATATATTGCCCACTCAATTTTGCATCAGGAAGCTGTTTCGATTTGGCACTTTCGACCTCGAGCTGTCTTCCCAATATTTTGGTATCGGCAGTTTTCGCTTCCACACTTTGGTTTGCAGCCATGTGAATTATTTCTTCCAAAGTCAGGTGCTTGTTGTCTTGTGCAAGCAAACCCAAAGGACTTAAAAGCAATAAAGCACTTAAATTGGCCAACTTATTTTTCATATGTCAATAAAGCTTTAATTGTTTTCTGTATGAATTCTGTTAACGTTGTTTCTATATAGTGGCCATAACCTTCGTCATCGGCTATTCCTAATTGATCCTGTAAAAAGACCTGATTCATCTGAAAGTTCATAAACGTCCCCATCATCATCGAATGAATCAAAATAGGGTCATTGCCCGCTTTGAATACCCCGTCCGCTATACCTCCATTAATAATGGATGCAATGACCTCCAAATTGTGAATTTTTAATTTTTTGAAAGCATCCGAAATCAGCATCCGCTGTTTTAAGGTACTTTCAATTGCAATAACACGATAGAGTTTCCGATGAGAGCTCATCGATTTAACATACCTGTCGACCATCACGTCAATTTTGTCAAGCGCGTTGCCGACTACTGAGAGTTCATCCACGTTGATCATGAAATCTGGAACGCGCCATTCAAAAAAGGTATCCAGCAACTTATCTTTCGACCCAAAATAATAGTTGATCATAGCCACATTAACATTTGCTTCATGTGCGATATCGCGCACGGACGTTCCATCAAAACCTTTTGTCGCAAAAAGTCGCTCAGCTGCAAGGAGGATATCTATTTGTTTATCGTTAAATTCCATGTAAAACCCTTAACTTTTTATAGCTAATTCTACCTGTTTATCCAACAGGTAAAATTGTCTTTTGTTAAATGCGGGACAAAGTTAAACAAACGTTTAATTTAAACAAGTGTTTAATTATTAAATTTATGTCAAAAAATACAGCAGTATATGTTGCACAAAAAGCTAAAAAATTATAATAAATTGATTACAAAAAGATATACCGTATACAAAAAAAACCATTTAAAGGGTCTTTAAATGGTTTTTGCCCCGTTACAGCACAAAAAATCCGATTAACTGGTCGCCCAACGCATCCATCAAACAAAACGGACGACAGATCAGGCTAAAGGCTATCTAAGTTTTTTTTCGGCAGGCCTAAAATACCAGGATACCGCAATTAGAACCAGGTAAAGCAATGCTGGAGCCATTAAACCAAAAGTATCCCCTACCATAAGATGGGAATACAATGCTCCAGTTGCCGTAAAGAAAATACCAGCATAAGCCCATTCCTTCAACAGCGGTCTCTTTGGTGACAGTAGCGCTATGACAGCCAAAATCTTCCAGAGACCAAGCAGCGGTAGTATATAGTGTGGATAGCCCAAATGATCTACATTTTGTCCGCCACCAGCTCCCTCAGTTTGGATGCTAAAGACCTGTATGATATTGGTAGACGTCAATCCCAAAGACAACCATGCCGTTGCGACCCAATAAATTATTTTATCTCTCTTTTTCATCATTATATATATTATTTAAAATTGGCCAAACCAATATCCTGGTGGTCGACTTTGACCCCAATATGATATGGACTATTCACATCGGATTCTACGTCCAATAATTTTGCGAATAACACTGCTCCACTAGCCGCTTGTTATGCTGCATATCACGAAATTAAACCCCAGGCCGTCAATCCATAAATATCAAGACTACATGTAGCTATTTGACTACAAATATACATGTAGTTATTTGACTACGAAATATTTTTTATTTTTTTTCCCAGATTAATGTAAATTCGAGTAATTTCTATTCCCAAGTGTTTTATAAGCATACAGCGGATTGAAATGCCAATCACATAGAGCACTACCAGTATTCAACATAAAACAGTATTCGATTGAAAATTTATCTTTTTACACTATTTGTGAGCCTAACGCTGCTTTCAGCAGCACAACCCCGGCATGTGAGGCTAATAGGCGCAGTTTCAGCGGACAATTTCGCTGCGTACTTCAATACAGACACGGTACAGTTAAGCCAGCTAAACACGAGCAAAACACCTGCAGGAGTTTTTGTTGCTTACAGAAAAGCTGATACACTTAATTTCAAGCATGAATTTTATAAGAGCTTTGGAGCTGAAGATTACATTAGGGTCGGATTGGCATTTTACGCGAGAAAAGGAAATGACTATCAGCTGTCCTTCAAAAATGACAATGCTTTCTTTTGTGCATCGTGCAATAATATGAGTTATTATGATGTAAATACCAGCCGCGATACGGTAAGCATCTCAATTTCATGGGGGCCGAACGCGCATGGTCAAAATGAGGGTTATTGTTTTGTCTATAGACCAGCAACTAAACGCTGGCAACTGGCTGAACGAGATAATTCCGGATCGGATGACGAAGGTACATGCAGCAGAGAATATATGACCTATTCTAAAAACATCAAGGTGTATCTAGACGACTACAATGCTGAGTCCTTATCTTATGATTCCACAGTAGTAAGCAATCAACGGATTGGTCTGAGCTACAAGCCCGGAGACTATGCTGCTCTCCTTCGCTCGTTAAAAGAAATACCTAAAAATAGCCTATTTCTGCTACCTAGAGTTTTTAACGAGCATACAGCAAAGTATTTTATGGAAAACGGCTTGGACGAGGACCAGCCTGACAATACAAACCCGATTCATGGTAAAAATGTCCTTTCGGCCAATGAGATCGGTTATTTTCTGGAGCAGGCGAATCAGCTGGACGCGGCACAAATTTTTTTAGATAAAGTAATTGAGCGTTTTCCTGAGCGTGAGGTTGCCTATTTAAACCGTGGTGATGTGTTTTTCAAAAGAGGGCAATCTTCTTTCAAGCAAGCTGTCAAGGATTACCGCACCTACGTTGCACTGATGAATAAACGTGGTCTGCAGGCAAAAATTCCACAACGGGTCGTCAAATTTCTGAGCACACATTAGTCTTGAAGAACTTGCCATCCCCTAACTTAAGATCCTATAAACCATTTCTTTGAGAATCTCCTCACTATTGAAATTGCTAGGCACATTGACGCCCTTTGATTTCAGGTCAGTCTCTTTGAGGACATTCAGTACATCAAAAGTTTTCCGGCGGTTATAATTTCGGGCAGCCAGTTCATACTCTTTCAAGAAAAATGGATGCACCCCCAATTCCTTCGCGGCAATGGATTTATCAATGAGGTAATGGTATTTTAGTATTTTGGTGAAATAAGTAGCCACCTGCCCGACCACCATCACCAGCGGGTTATTCTTTGGGTTTGCCACAAAATAATCCACAATCTGATAAGCCTTCAAGGCGTTGCGCTTTGCGAGCGCGGTGTTGAGCTCAAATACATTGAAGTCTTTCGAAATACCAATGTTACGTTCCACATCATCTACGCTGATCTCCTGACTTTTCGGAACATTCAGCATCAGTTTATCCAATTCATTGGATACCTTGGCCAGATCATTCCCGAGATAATCCGCGATTAAACCCGCTGCCTGTGGATGTATTCGCCAGCCGGCATCTTTAAGATATCCGCCGATCCAAGGCGCAACTTTATCATCGTATAATTTAGCGGCATCGATCACCAATCCAGCCTTCTCAAACACCTTGTATATTTTTTTTCGCTTGTCAAATTTGCCATGCTTATAGCAAAATACCAAGATAGTTGTTGGTGTCAGATGTTCCAGATATTTAGTCAACAGCTCCTCTGTATCCGATTTCCATTTGAGTTCCTGGGCTTCCTTTACAATGATCACCTGATAATCGCTCATCATAGGATATCGTTTGGCGGCATTAACCACTGTGGAAATATCGATATCCTTGCCGTAAAAAACAGATTGATCAAAGCCTTTTTGTGCCTCATTCAGCACTGTCGATTCCAGTGTATCTGCGATGGTATCAATAAAATAACTTTCCTCCCCCTGTAGCAGATAGACCGGCTTAAAAGATCTGTTCTTGATATCGGATAAGATCGGATTTATGTTCATATAAGCGAAATTACGATTTTACCGCCAAATCTGCAGCAGTAAACCGGCCAGAATTCATCCGGCATTTGAGCTAATTCGGTAAAAGAGACCTAACCAATTGATTAGAAGAAGCAATTATAAAGACAAAAAAAACGCTTGGGGGATCTTATGATTTCCCTTTTTTTGCTAAAATTTTAGTATATTTGTGTATGTTTTCACCGACACCGCTCAATTTGCCACCATTCAAAGCTAAGATATCCAAAAAGAATAATGCGGTTTATATTTTTGATGAGTTGCGAAAAAAAGAGCTGGTATTGACGCCGGAGGAATGGGTCAGGCAACATTGGATAAATTATTTGGCATTGATCAAAAATTATCCCAAGTCACTGATGAATATTGAGGGCGGGTTAAAACTAAACAGTCTTCGGCGACGGAGTGATTTATTGATTTATAACAGTAAAGGACATAAGGTGGTTTTGGCCGAATTCAAAGCACCACATATCAAGATCACACAAAAAGTATTCGCACAGATCGCCAATTATAATTCGGTGCATCGTATCCCATACTTACTGGTGAGCAATGGCATAAATCATTATTATTGCAAAGTTGACTTTGATAACGAGTCGTATCAATTTATAGAAGAGCTTCCAGATTATGCTGAAATCGGCTAAGGACTTCTAAGTGAAATGGATAAAGCATAAGCCCTATTAATAAAATGCCTTTCTTTGCTGAAAGAGGCCGTATCAAAAAAATGTAAAGTAGATGTAAAACATCTTTTCACTTTATTTGATTTTTAAAATATAGTTTTATATTAGTCCTACAGAATAGAAAAAATAAAAAGATGAATATAGATAAAAACGAATTCAGAAAATATGCAGTAAAGCATCACCGAATTGGAAGTCAACATGTTGACAGTTTTATTGCCCGCACAGAAGCTAGCATTCCGACCAATCTTACGCCGTACATCGTTGAGGAGCGTCAACTGAACGTTGCGCAGATGGATGTGTTTTCACGTTTGATGATGGATCGTATTATATTTTTGGGAAGCGGTATAGATGACCAGGTTGCAAATATTATCCAGGCACAATTGTTGTTTTTACAGTCTACTGACGCACAGCGTGACATCCAGATCTACATCAATTCACCCGGAGGAAGTGTTTACGCAGGTCTGGGTATCTACGATACCATGCAGTACATCACCCCGGACGTGGCGACAATCTGTACTGGTATTGCAGCATCTATGGGCGCTGTCCTACTTGTAGCAGGAGCAAAAGGAAAACGCGCAGCTTTACGTCACTCACGTGTAATGATTCACCAACCATCTGGCGGTGCGCAGGGGGTTGCTGCAGATATGGAGATCAATTTACGTGAAATGTTAAAATTAAAAGAAGAATTATATACCATTATTTCAGAACACTCCGGACAAACCTATGAGTGGGTGGAAAAATCTTCTGATCGTGACTACTGGATGAGAGCCAACGAGGCCAAAGAATTTGGTATGATTGATGAGATTTTACTTCCTAAGAAGGAGATTATTAAATAACGATGGCGAAGAATAACGATAGAGACATTCATTGTTCGTTTTGTGGGATAAGCAAAAATGAAGCTCAGATGCTCATTGCTGGAAATGGAGCACACATCTGTGACAGATGTATCCAACAGGCAGGAGAGATTTTGGCAGAAGAATTAAAACAACGTAAAAGCAAAACATTACAGACCGCATTAAAATTAATACGTCCCCAAGAGATCAAAACTCACCTGGATCAGTATGTAATCGGTCAAGATGACGCAAAGAAAGTAATTTCAGTAGCTGTTTATAATCACTATAAGCGTTTGAATCAAAAAGTGGATAAAGATGAAATAGAAATCGAAAAATCCAATTTGATTATCGTTGGTGAAACGGGTACAGGTAAAACATTATTGGCAAAGACCGTTGCCAAAATATTGAACGTACCTTTCTGTATTGTTGATGCCACTGTACTAACTGAAGCTGGATACGTAGGAGAAGACGTGGAAAGTATTTTAACGCGCTTGCTTCAGGCGGCCGATTATGATGTTGCATCAGCAGAACGTGGTATCATCTATATCGATGAAATTGATAAAATCGCACGTAAGAGCGACAACCCTTCCATCACAAGAGATGTCTCAGGTGAAGGCGTTCAACAGGCGTTATTAAAGATTTTAGAAGGTACGGTGGTCAATGTACCACCTCAAGGTGGCCGCAAACATCCAGATCAAAAAATGATCGCTGTAAATACCAGTAACATTCTATTTATCTGTGGTGGTGCATTCGACGGAATCCAAAAGAAAATTGCAAACCGTCTGCGCACACAAACGGTGGGTTATAAGATGAATGAAGATGAAGAGGAAATCGACTTGAACAATCTATACAAGTATATCACGCCTCAGGATCTCAAAAACTTTGGATTGATTCCAGAGTTAATCGGCCGTCTTCCAGTTCTGACCTACTTAAACCCATTGGATAAGGAAACCTTGTTAAGTATTTTGACAGAACCAAAAAATGCATTGGTCAAACAATACAAAAAGTTATTTGAGTACGAAGGTGTTGAACTGAAATTTGATCCCGAAGTATATACTTTTATTGTAGATAAAGCGGATGAATTTAAACTTGGGGCCCGGGGGCTGCGAAGTATCTGCGAAGCGATCATGCTGGATGCCATGTTTGAAATGCCGTCAACGAAAGAACAAACGGGACAGAAAAGTTTGGAGATCACCTTGGACTATGCGAAGAAAAAATTCGAAAAATCCGATCTGAAAAAGCTTAAAGTCGCTTAAAAAAATCCCGTTCGCTGAACGGGATTTTTTTTTTACTATTTAACCTCGTCACTGAATTTAATAACGCCCCTATCCATATTGAAATCCGTGAATAAAAAGCGCTTAAACAAGCTAAAGCATAATAAAAAAAGAATTAAAAATCTTATATTACAATAATAACATAGCCATAACGGAATGTTGACAGACAGATAAGAGATTCGTGAAATAAAAATTTGATGACTATGACAAAGAAAAGTACAAAAAATACGGTAAATAGCCCGATAACCCCAGGTTTAAAAACCAAAGAAGAAATCGTAAACAACTGGCTTCCGCGTTATACCGGAAGACCGCTGGAAGAGTTTGGAGAATATATCCTATTGACAAATTTTTCAAAATATATCCACCTGTTTTCGGAAATGCATGACAACGCTCCGATCTATGGCGAGGACAAACCCATGCAATCTGTCACTGCTGGCGGCATCACCATTATCAACTTCGGGATGGGCAGCCCAATGGCCGCAACGATCATGGATCTGTTATCCGCCATTGCCCCTAAGGCCGTTCTATTTTTAGGCAAAACCGGCGGTATCAAAAAGAAAATCCCAGTAGGCGAACTGATCCTCCCGATTGCGGCTATCCGTGGTGAAGGAACATCGAACGATTACTTTCCACCCGAAGTGCCCTCGCTACCGGCCTTCGCCATGCAGAAAGCGATATCCACAACAATCCGTGATCATCAACGCGACTATTGGACAGGAACCGTATACACCACCAATAGAAGAGTCTGGGAGCATGACAAAGCGTTCAAAAAATACCTCAAATCTATCCGCGCCATGTGTGTCGATATGGAAACAGCAACAATATTTAGCGTCGGTTTTGCCAACAAAATTCCAACAGGCGCTTTACTGTTGGTTTCTGACCAGCCGATGGTTCCGGAAGGAGTCAAAACTTCTGTCAGCGACGTCACGGTTACAGCTAAGTATGTCGAGGCACATATCAGTATAGGTATTGATGCCCTGAAACAGCTTATTAATAACGGACTGACTGTGAAACACCTTAAATTTTAAGCGTTTCAATAGAAAGAAAATTGACTTCAAATAGATTCTCCCAAAGGATAAGGAGTTCGGTCTCCAAAAACATCCTGAAAATCGGAAAAGAATAAAAATTGATGATTAAAAATAATGAGCTCGATATCGGGCTCATTATTTTCAATATGGGCTTCACACAGCCAGATTAATCGCCTCCGAAGCATGTTTGTATTCATTAAAAATCTACCATTTCTTTTAATAGCCAATCATCCGAATCCCTTCCGTAAATGTTGAATGATCAGTAGCAAGATCAATTTACCGTTCGCAATATATTAGTTATACCGCTAACCAATACTCTCTGAAAAACAGCAACTTAAAACTAATAAACAGCATATTTGATTATTAACTGACCTGTTATTAACTATAAATTGAAACGTTAACAAATGTTAATTTGCACAATAATTAAACTATTTGGCGTTATAACTTGTAATAGTAATATTACAAATAGCACATATATCATAAATTTAATCAAGCATTGTGAAGAAAAAAACATTATCTATTTTCAGCGTCTCCTTATTGATTTGTTCGGTCTTAACCACCCAGGTAAGTTGTTCTTCAAGTTCTTCTAAAGAAAATAATAACAGAGAAAAGCCTGTAGCACTACCAGTTTATACTGTTGTCAAGTCAGATGCTACCACAATCAAGGATTATTTAGGTACCATTGAAGGAAAAGTGAATGTTGAAGTGAGACCCCAGGTTGAAGGTTTACTGCAGGAAATCTATGTTGACGAAGGTTCTTTTGTGCAAAAAGGACAAAAACTATTCAAAGTAGACCCTTCTACTTATCAAGAAAACCTAAACAATATGGTCGCAACGGAGCAGGTTGCACGGGCCAAACTTAAAAATGCACAACTCGAAGTGGACCGTTTGAAACCATTGGTTCAAAATGATGTCATTTCAGAGGTAAAGCTGGCCTCCGCAAAATCTGACTATCAGGTCGCCAAGGCCACCCTAGATCAGGCCATTGCTGCTGTACGTTCGGCACAGATCAGCAAAGACTTCACCATTATCACCGCTCCTGTAAGCGGTTATATCGGACGTATTCCAAAACGTATCGGTAATTTGGTTTCCAAAGGTGACAAGGAACCCCTCACCTACCTTTCCGATATCCAGGAAGTCTATGTTTATTTCTCCATGAATGAATCCGACTTCCTTTACTTTTCAAAGGCACAGGCAAAAAAAGACAGCATTGAAGGTAAGAAATACAACCAAAACCAAAAACTGGTATTTCCCCAGGTTACACTCGTTCTCGCTGATGGCGAAGAATATCCTATCAAAGGAGTTGTTGACGCTGTCAATGGACAGATCAACAGAACTACAGGGGCGATCTCTTTACGTGCGACTTTTCAGAACCGGGATAACATCCTACGTTCGGGAAGCAGCGGTACATTAAAAATTGCCGAAGTAAAAAAAGATGTACTCCAGATTCCGCAGATTGCGATCAATGAATTGCAGGATAAAACCTTTGTTTACATATTGGATCAAAATAATAAAGCGCAACGCCGCAATATCCAGCTTTCCGGTAAAAGTAAGGGCAATTACATTGTGTACTCCGGTCTCAAGGAAAACGACCGTGTTATTACCAGCGGATTTGATAAACTAACAGATGGCTCAACCGTAGCCCCTATTCCACAAAAATAATTAGCGCACGTTTTTACGTATTTACGGCAATCCTTTTTCAGGTCTGCCTGAGGTATGTCTAAAATTCTTATATATGTTAAAAACCTTTATAAATAGACCTGTCTTAGCGACAGTCATTTCTATTATTTTAGTCATATTGGGCTTGGTGGGATTAAAATTGCTCCCTGTCTCCCGATTTCCCGAAATCGCACCGCCGAGTGTCCTCGTATCACTGAGTTATCCAGGTGCCAATGCGGAGACCGTGGCGAAAAGTGTACTGCTTCCCATTGAAGAGGCTATTAATGGCGTCGAAGATATGACCTATATTAAGTCGTCCGCCTCCAATTCCGGTTCGGGAAGCGTTTCTGTCTATTTTAAGACCGGAACCAATCCGGATATTGCCTCTGTCAATGTGCAGACCCGTATCTCCAAAGCCATCAGTTCCATTCCTGCTGAAGTAAACGAGGCTGGGATTACCGTTATGCCTCGTCAGACGGGTGTCATCATGACCATCAACCTCTATTCAGATCATCAGGATAAAGCCTATGACGAGACCTTTCTGCAGGCCTACGCGCAGATCAATCTGATGCGGCCCCTATTACGTGTAGACGGTGTCGCACAGGTATCCCGGCTCGGTGCAAGGGATTATGCCATGCGGCTCTGGCTGAACCCGGAGAAGCTGGCCCTATATAACCTGGTTCCCCAGGACATTATGGATGCCATCAAAGATCAAAACTTTGAGATTGCTCCCGGTAAATTTGGGGAGACTTCCGACGAGGCATTTGAAACCGTCATTCGGCATAAAGGACGTTTTACGACACCCGAAGAATTTCAAAGTATCGTCATCAAGACAAACAACGACGGGTCGGTCCTCTACCTCAAGGATGTAGCGCGGGTAGAATTTGGCGCCACCAATCTCAGTAGCGACAATAAGGTCAACGGTCACCCTGGATTAACCCTTAATCTGACGCAAACCAGTGGTTCCAATGCCCACGATATCGACATAGCCGTTCGAAAAGTGCTCGAAGAACAAGCCAAGACATTCCCAAAAGGATTACATTATGAGGTGACTTATTCCGTGCGTGACCAGATTGATGAATCCATCAATCAGGTTGAACATACTCTCTTCGAAGCCTTTATCCTGGTTTTTATCATTGTTTTTATATTTTTACAAGATTTTAGATCCACCTTAATTCCGGCGATTGCCATACCTGTCTCTTTGATCGGTACTTTCTTTTTCCTACAGCTCTTTGGTTTCTCGCTCAATGTATTGACGATGTTTGCCTTGGTGCTGGCTATCGGTATTGTCGTGGATGATGCAATCGTTGTTGTTGAAGCTATCCATGAAAAGATGCACAGTACGGGACTAAAACCCAAAGCTGCAACATTGTCGACCATGTCAGAAATTACGGGCGCAATCCTCTCAATTACTATGGTCATGGCGGCAGTATTTTTACCGGTCGGTTTTATGGAAGGACCTGCGGGTATCTTTTACCGACAATTTGCGTACACGCTGGCAACAGCGATCTTGATTTCGGCGCTGAATGCACTGACATTGAGTCCTGCCCTATGCGCGCTATTACTAAAGGTACCAAAGCATCAACAAGAAGACGAGCACAAGTCAAGAATCAACCAGTTCAAAGATCGTTTCTTTAAAGCATTCAATACGTCTTTTGATCGTCTGACGGCCCGATACGTAACCATTGTACAGTTGTTGATCAATCATAAAAAAATAGCTTGGATAGGCCTGATATTGGTTACTGCGATCGGTGTAACTTTGATGATCAGAACACCGAAGAGTTTTATTCCGACCGAAGATGACGGTTTTATCACCTATAACATCGCCCTGCCTCCCGGGGCTTCGTTAAGCCGTACGACAGAAGTACTCCGTCGTGCTGACAGTATATTGAAAAAGAGAAAAGATATCGAAGGCATGACCACTGTATCTGGCTTCAATGCACTGGACGGTAGTTCAAGCCCTGCCTTTGCCGCAGGTTACATTATCCTTAAACCGCATGCCAAACGTAAGCACATTAAAGATATCAATGCTTTTATGGATACCATAAGAAACGACTTGGCACAGATAAATGAGGCTACATTTACAGTATTCCCGAGACCAACAGTACAGGGATTTGGTGATTTTGCGGGTATTGAAATGGTTCTTCAAGACCGTATGGGAGGAGACGTCAGAGATTTTAACACCATTGCCGATACCTTTATCAGTCAGCTGAATACGCGTCCTGAAATCCGTAGTGCCTACACCAGTTTCAAATCCAATTTCCCACAATATGAGGTAAACATTGATGCCGTAAAAGCGAAATCACTCGGTGTTGAGATCAAAGATCTGATGTCTACGATCCGTTCATACTTTGCGCGTGTACAGGCCAGTGACTTCAATCGCTTTGGCCGGCAATACCGCGTATACGTACAGTCCGATTTTGATTTCCGGAAAGATCCGGAGTCTTTCAATTCAATTTTCGTACGGAACAATAAGGGCGAGATGGTACCCATCAATACCATTTTGACATTAGAAAAAACCGTCGGTCCTGAAACTATTACCCGTTACAATTTATACAACGCCATTGCGGTCAATATCACACCGGCCGAAGGCTTTAGTACCGACGATGCCATGCAGGCCATCCAAAAGCTGGCGGACGAAAAGTTACCCGGAAATTATGGCTTTGAATGGACGGGAATGAGTTACGAAGAGAGCCAATCCGGCTCTCAGACCATTCTGATCTTTGTTTTGAGTATCTTATTTGTTTACTTTTTGCTTTCGGCACAGTATGAAAGCTATATCCTGCCCTGGGCGGTTTTGCTGTCCATACCTGTTGGCCTGATCGGTGTTTATTCAGTGATCAATCTTGTCGGCTTACAGAATAACATCTATGTACAGGTTGGTTTGATCATGCTGATCGGTCTGCTGGCTAAAAACGCAATCCTCATTGTAGAATTTGCCGTTCAGGAACGCAAAAATGGAAAAAGTATCGTGGAAGCAGCGATCAGTGGGTCGAAACTGCGGTTGAGACCGATCCTGATGACCAGTCTCGCATTTGTAGCGGGTCTGGTTCCGCTGATGTGGACGGTTGGCCCATCGGCCATTGGTAATCACTCCATTAGCTTCAGTGCTGCAGGGGGAATGTTATTTGGTGTTGCCTTCGGCATCTTTATTATTCCGGTACTATTTGTGGTTTTCAAAGGTCTGGATGAAAAATTACAGAATAAACTCGCTAAAGAAGAAGAAGAATGAAGAACATAAAAAAATACATTTCAGCGCTATGTCTAGCTACGGGGCTACTAATTTCGATGAATGCCTGTAAAATCGGTAAAGATTATGTTCAGCCCAAATTACAACTACCCAGTACCTTCCGTGGCGATACATTGGATTTTTTTGGAGATATCTCAAGTATGGGGCTGATCCATTGGAAATCCTTTTTCCATGATCCCACACTCAAGATGCTGATCGATTCAGCGCTTGCTAACAATTTTGAGATGAAAACAGCACTGCTGAATCTGCAGATCTCCAACAACCTTCTAGCACAGAATAAATCAAATTATTTACCAAGTGTAGGTGCCACCATAGCCAATGGAAGCCGTACCTGGCGATCGAAAGATTTTGGAAGTGGCCCCTTGACAAAGTATTATGACCGCAAAGGTGAAAAAGCGCCCGAAAATAGGTTTGTCTACCAATCCCAGTTTGGCTCTGACATCAATTTCAGCTGGGAAATAGATATCTGGAAAAAGATCAGCAGCAAACAAGAGCAGCTTTTAGCTGAGTATCTGGACACACAAGAAGCCAAAAATGCGATTCAGACCAATATCATTACGTCTGTCGCCAAAGGCTATTTCAACCTGCTGATGTTAGATGCTAAGATCGAAGTAGCCAAACGTAATGTTCAGCTGAACGACAGCACATTGCGCATGATCAAGCTCCAATACACCGCTGGAGAGATCACTGCACTTGCTATCCAGCAAACAGAGTCCCAGCGTCTGCTAGCAGCCTCACTGGTACCAGAATTGGAAAAGCAGATTGTTATTCAGGAGAATGCCCTTCAGACATTAACGGGAAAACTACCCGACAGCATCAAGCGCGGGACTTCATACGAACATCTCTTTGCGGAAAGCAAAGAGATATCCTTAGGTTCACCTGTCGAAATCATACGAAATCGACCGGATATCCGCTCCTCCGAGTTTCAGCTGATGGCCGCCAATGCGAACGCCAATATTCAGCAGGCTATGCGCTATCCTTCGTTCAATATAGGCGGTGTATTCGGTGTAAATGCGATGCTTCCCCGAAACTGGTTCAATATTCCCGGAGCCTTATTAGGTGGTATCACCGGCAATCTGACCACACCTATATTCAAGAACAAAACATTAAAAACACAATATGAAGTTGCGAAACTGGAACGGGATAAGGCCGAAATCCAGTTCCAACAGAAAGTGGTTGAAGCCGTTGCCGAAGTCTCCAATGCTGTAGTAACAGTAGACAAGCAACGGGAACAGCTTGAACTAGCAAGAAAAAGAGTGGACAATGCACATCTTGCTGTAAAAAATGCAAACTTACTCTTCAAAAGCGGATATGCAACGTACCTGGAAGTCATCACCGCCCAAAGCAATGCCCTGGATAGCGACTTAGATCTCGTCGAATTGCGCCAGCAACATCTGGATGGATTCTTAGATCTTTACCGATCTTTAGGTGGTGGTTGGAGATAATGATTTAAAACTCTATTTTTGTCTCATGACACCAGAGGAATTACAAGAATATTTTCGGTCGCGGGACTTGCCCAAATCACTGGAAATACAACAAGATATGCAAGTATTTGATGTGGAGCGATTTATCAGCACAAGTTTTATCCATGTTGGATTATGGAAAAAAGACCTGAGCAAATGCCCTTCATGGGTCAGGCTCTTAAAGTTTAAAGAAGCACTGGAAAATAGCGAAAAAGCCTAACGAATGTTAGGCTTTTTATTTTTTAGCTAAGTTGCTTCAACAATACGGACATCTCCTCCTTCGAAAAGATCTGCTCCGCTCCCCCCGCCAGCATTTCAAGGCGTTCACTCTCATCACTGCTCGAAGTAAGGCCAAAAATACGAATGGTGGGGAACTTTTCCCTGACTATCTTCGCAGTTTCAATTCCATTTAAGATGGGCATGTGCAGATCCAATATACATACCTCAGGGAGCGCGTTTTTATGTTCAGTCAAATACTCGATCAGATCTCTACCATTAGCAGCGCAATAAATTATTTCCAATGAATGGGATTGGGCCATTGCCTTCATCATGACATGATGGATCATCGCATCATCTGCGTAGACAATCTTACATTTGCTTTTGGTATCCATTCGAAAAAGATGTCATTCAACTAATTAATATAATAAAATTCTATAAATATGTGATAAAAATAAAAAATTTGGTAAGAAGTTAGTAAAAATTATGTTAATATGCAAATCTTATAAAAAAAGTGCACAACAGCTCTTCCATTAAATTCAATTAGCTCGAATAATAAGAACATCATTAGGTAGTAAAATGTTGATTAGACAATAAGTCTAACTCATTTGGATTAGTCGAAGATTTAATTTCACGACAACATGATACCATTAAAAGTCATCCGCTATAATTTCAGCCACTCGCCCCACCTGGCCGTCCGTCAGTCTTACTTTTATCCCTCTTGAATGATAAGATGAGGATGTCAGTAAATCCTTTACAATGCCTTCTGTGAGATTGCCGCTGCGTTGGTCTTTTTTCAAAATAATATTGACCAGCATTCCTGGTTTTACGTCCGCTCTATTTCTTCCGTCCATGGTCAAATGTAAGAAATAAAAAAGGAGTTTTCCAAAAGAAAACTCCCCTATTTTTGTTGAATTATTTATTTTTTTTCCTCCCCTATATAAGCCGGGGGGCCTCGAAGTGATCATCATGGCCTATATTTTTTATTTTCAGCAATATACGTCAGCGACTAATGTATCTTGGCTTATTACAACGAAATCGCTCGGAATACCATCTTAATGATGGTGTTCCATCACAGCTACACGTCTTTTAATCTATTTGAACAACTTAAAAATATCATTTCCGAAAATGAACACCATCAGGCCCAAAAGAATAAAGAATCCGACCATTTGTGCTTTTTCAAGAAATTTTTCACTCAGTGGTTTCCCCTGTATCATTTCGATCAGTAAAAACAGCACGTGACCACCATCCAATGCCGGAATAGGCAATAAATTCATAAATGCAAGAGCCATTGAAAGCATCCCGACCAAAGACCAGAAACGGATCCAGTCCACTTCGGTACCAAACAATGTGGCAATACCGATAGGCCCGGACAGTGCTTTATCAGCACGGACTTCGCCTTTGAAAATTTTACCGAATCCTTTGGCATTATCTGTAATCACTGTAAATGCTTTCTTAGCACCGATCGGAAAAGCCTCCATAAGGGTATAATGCGTTGTAAACGACTTAATCGAATTGTCATGGTTGACACTGATACCTAACATGGCATCCGCAGGTACATTTCCTTGTAGAGAAACCTCCGCTCCTGAACGGATTACTTTAATGACAACAGACTTATTGATATTTGCTTTAACTAACGTTCTAAATTGATCAAAGAAAGGTACCGGAGTCTCATTTAGGGCAACAATACTATCTCCTTTAATGAAGCCCATTTTGCTTGCCACCGATCCCGGAGCCACCTGTGCGACACTTGTTGTTTTAAAACGAGGCTCAATAAACTTTTCCCCCTTTTTATCGGACAAGGTATTCAATAGGTCTGCCGGAACCTTGATTTCTGTTGTCGCGCCATCACGTTCTACCGTGAGAGCCACCCCCCCCATCAATACTTTCGAACTGATTAACTCGGAGTAATTTTCAACGCGTTGCCCATCTATTGCGACTACCTTATCACCGGCCTTCAGACCGATAGATTCACCGATAGATCCCGGTACGATACCATTTACCAATTGATCCATTTTGACATCTGTATTGCCCATTTTGAAGGTCAACATCCAAAAGACAAGAACACCTACAACAATATTGACAATAATACCGCCCAACATCACAATCAGACGTTGCCATGCCGGTTTGGAGCGGAATTCCCAAGGTTGTGGCTCGCCCTTCAATTGTTCTGTATCCATTGACTCGTCAATCATACCGGCAATTTTTACATAGCCACCCAAAGGCAACCAGCCTATACCATACTCACAGCCTTTATAATTGAATTTGAACAACTTCACTCCCCATGCATCAAAGAACAAATAGAATTTCTCCACTTTAATGCCAAATGCACGTGCTGCTAAAAAATGTCCTAACTCATGTAGAACGATTAAAATTGACAAGCCTAAAATCACTTGTCCGACCATAATTAAAACACCCATGTATGCTTTCTATATTTAATCTTTGATTATTTCTTTTGTTATTAACCGCGCCAACCGATCAGTTTCCAAATAGTCTTCAAGTGTCGGATTGGCTATAAATTCCACTTTATCCAAGGTACGTTCGATTACATCGCTCATTTCCAGAAAACCAATTTTATCGTCTAAAAAAGCGCCTACAACGACCTCATTAGCGGCGTTCAGTATACAGGATTTATTTCCGCCGGCACGAAGAGTTGCGTAAGCCAGTGCCAAGTTACGAAACGTTTCCATGTCCGCTTTTTCAAAATGAAGCGTTGGATAGTCCATAAAATTGAACCGTTCGAAATTATTTTCAAATCGGGCAGGATAAGTCAATGCGTATTGAATAGGCAACTTCATATCCGGTACCCCCATTTGTGCTTTCATGGAACCATCTTTGAATTGGACCAGGGAGTGCACGATTGACTGAGGATGTACGATAACATCCACCTGATCAATGGCAAGATCGAAAAGCCATTTTGCTTCGATTACTTCCAATCCCTTATTCATCAATGAAGCGGAATCTATCGTAATTTTTGCTCCCATAGACCAATTGGGATGTTTTAAGGCCTGTGCTTTCGTTACCTGCAGCAGCTCGTCCCGATTTCTTCCACGAAAAGGACCACCAGATGCCGTCACATAAATTTTTTCAATGGGGTTTTGCTCCTCACCGACCAGACATTGAAAGATTGCCGAATGTTCGGAATCTACAGGCAACATATGGACACCATATTCTTTGACCAGGGCCATGATCAGCTCCCCTGCGACCACAAGGGTCTCCTTATTGGCCAGGGCAATATCTTTCCCAGATCGGATGGCCGTTACCGTAGGTTTTAATCCTGCAGAACCAACAATCGCATTTAAAACAATAGCGATTTCGGCATATTGTACCGCTTCGATCAGGCCCTCTTCACCGTATAATACAGCTGTCTCCTGAGATGCTAAGGCTTCTTTAACTTTTTTGTATTGGATCGGATCGGTCACAACGACCGATTTTGGTTTAAACTCTAAGGCTTGTTTGATCAATAATTCGCCATTGCTGCCGCAAGTCAGAACAACTGCCTCAAACTTATCCGAAAAGGCTCTAATAACATCCAAGGCTTGTGTACCGACACTACCCGTTGCCCCTAAAATGGCAATTCCTTTTTTACTCAAAACCTTCTCTCTTTATTAAAATATATTATTCAAAATCTTCGGATCCTCTCCACCGTGGTAGTCCGACATCATTTCCCGGTAAGCAACCGAGACAACAATACAGGCCAAAGGTACCACTAAGAATGAGCTCACAATGTTCAAAATAATAAAAATTATGTAATATTCTAAATAATTAAAATACATCTGCAATAATTGAAAAAAAGCAAATACCGCCAGGATCAATAATAATTTGAATACATTTCCTTTGGTCAACGCAAAACTAAAGCGTAGTGACTTAAAGGTGCCCGCATGTTTATCAATGATAAAGAAAGGGTAAAATGCAACACGAATAATCAAAATAAAAGTCAATATTGCAGCTACAAAAACCACATAGACGGTGAATTTACCCATGATTTCTGCGCGATTTTCACCATTTTCAAATAAATATAAAAATGGAAGCGACACTGCCCCCAATAGCATCAATAACGCAATAGACATCACCATGATACTCAGCATTGCGCCGAAAAAATAAGCTAATTCTTTTGAACTTGGTATGCAATGGATCAATTTTTTATCCTCGTTACCATCTATGAGATTAAGGATATATTTAAACAAAGTAAGATTCAGTCCAAAATACATTACCATAAAAAAGAAGGCCATAAAACCACTCAGCACCACATTAAAATCACTGATCGTCGTGGCCAAAAAATTAGATAAACCAGAGGTTACAAACAGTAAAAAACACAAGCCAGCAACCGAAAAGTAATGCTTTTTCAGGAGCTCCAACGACCTATTAAAAACTTCATTTACGGCAAAAGTACTTTCCTTTAGGAATTGAATCATTTTTTCTTTGAATAAACTTTTACAAAGATGCCATTATTTTTAATTTTCAACAATTTACACCCCCATAAAATTGACATTTTTTAAGTTTTTTAACATCCTATTCAACCCAAGTATTTTTACTGGCCTTCGTATGCTCAGTTATTTTCCATCCCTGTAAAATCTCTCCCTAATAAGGGCAATAAAAGCTACCATATGTTAATTGCCTGTCCCTGCGTTCCCATTGCCATCATCCCCCTTATTCACAAAAACTCTAGGCTGCCCGAGCTCTCAATTAATATCCAGGATTTTTTCCTATTTTAGAAGATCCTGACAAAATCATTTATCGCTTCAGCGAGATGATGTGATCTACCAAATCATGCTGTTGCCCGAAACAAGCAAACAGCCGAAAATAAGTTAAAGCAAAATCACTATAAGATACACCCAACAAGAATGGAAACAGAAGATCCTTATCGCCACATGGAATTTGAAGAATTCCAGTTGTTATCCACCCCCTATGAACTTCATAAATTAGCGACACAATGTTTTTTCTACATCCAACAATGGATCGTTGAGAGCCCATTTTGTAGTGAGGCCACCGCCCTTATGATCTTCTGGAATAACTATCCTTTTGAAGCTATTCGTCGAAGCTGGAAAACAAGGAAAGGAACTGACGAAAACTTTGGCATTATAAAAACGGTTATAAATAATTTTGAGAAAGAGTTTTATCTCAAAACAGCTATCAGCTACGATCCCGCTGAAAAAATTGCACAAGCTCCTAAAATACCGAATGTTGTTTTGCAAGCAAGTCACGGAGAGGAACCTTATGTTTATTTAGAAGAAAAGGAAGTACATAGCTGGTTTGGAGAACATCTGATCAATCAGATCATCCGGAGTGACAGCACTGTTGAATTGTACAACATTGCAGCCTTATTAAAACATCGCGAATTCGACGTATATCAATGTGTAATCGGACATAAATATTGTGACAAAGCAATTGCGCTTATGGTTTATTGGCTGCTTGAAAGGTACTCGACCTTGGCATTATATGCTGAAGATTGGCCGGAAATAAGGGCCATTTTGGAAAATATTGTTGATAGGCTCGAGCGAAATGAATACCCTGAGATTTTGAGTTACGATCCGGTCAAAGAGGTAAACCCCATCAAATGGGAGATCCCGGAACACTTATTTAACAGAATCAACTAACTAAACAAAAAAACACGCGATTTAGCTGAACCGCGTGTTTTTCTGTAATCACATAGATATCCTGAGACTTTCCGGGCTCAAATACCGGAACCCAGCAATCTACTTAAACTCTTTTGGAAGAGGTTTCTCCAATAGATATTGATAGTAGAAACGTGCACGCTCATTAAAGTCATATTTACTTTTTGTACGGTCAAATCCATGACGGCTGCCCGGATAGATCATCAATTCAAAAGGTACACTTCTATCTGTTAATTTATCAACCAGTTGCGTTGTATTCTGCAGATGGACATTATCATCCATATCGCCATGCATGATACGCAGTACGCCTTTGTAATTGTTTGCATAAGTCAAGACCGACCCAGCTTTATAACCTTCAGGATTATCTTGAGGTGTATCCATCCAACGCTCGGTATAATGGGTATCGTACAACTCCCAAGACGTTACCGGAGCACCAGCAATACCAAAGTCAAATACATCAGCAGCTTTAGTCATCGCCAGACAGGTCATATAACCACCGTAGCTATGGCCTGTGATCAATACTTTGTTTTTAGCTACCCAAGACTGAGATTTCAACCATTTTACGATAGTAGAATAATCAATAATTTCCCAATGTCCCAGATTACGGTGCATGTAAGCTACGCCCTGTTTACCGAAGTGACCAGAAGCCCTGTGATCCGCCGAAACCTGGATAACACCTTCATTCGCCCAATACTGATTGCCCGTGCCTTTCCAGGTATCCTTCACAGTACCCGCATCCGGACCACCATAGATACTGAAAACAACAGGGTAAGTTTTCGATTTGTCAAAATCCGTAGGATAAGTGATCGTCAGTGGTAAATCAAATAGACCGTCATCCGACTTAATATGTAAATACTCCGTTTTACCGTAAGTGTACGAACTAAAGTCCGCAGCTTTGCTATCTGCCAATTGACGGACCACTTTACCCTGATTGTCCACTAAAGCAAAACGGTCCGGTGTGCTCACGTTAGAATATCGGGTGATAAAATACTTGCCATCAGGCGATACATTGACATCATGTGAATATTCACCAAAGGTCAAACGTTTGAGATTTTTACCGGAGTAATCTACACGGTACAGATCAAAACGGGCTGAATTTTCTTTACGTGCAGTAAAATAAAGCACCTTATTTTTCTCGTCTACTCGTTTGATTTCAGTCACCTGCCAATCGCCGGATGTAATCGGATTTACTAAAGTGCCATCCAACTTATACAGGTAATAATGTGCCCAGCCCGTTTTATCCGATTTTAAAATGTAATATCTGTTGTCGGCAAGGTAAGTAATACGCTCGTCATGATCCAGGTTGATCCAAGAAGCTTGACGTTCATCATAAATCTCTTTTTTCGAACCAGTATTTGGATCCACCTGATAGAATTTCAGGTTGTTCTGATCCCTGTTCATCCATTGCACCATGATATTTTTACTATCAAAAGCCCAATATGGCTGCCCGAAATACTGATCATCCTTTTCATTGAAATCCGCCCAAGTTACCTTACCACCGTTCAGCTGCACGATACCCACTTTGACTTCAGGATTCGGATCACCCGCTTTCGGATAACGGGTCTCTTCGAGATAACCATGCTGTCCTTTGGATGAATATATCGGAAACATGGGTACTTTGGTATCATCAAAACGCATAAAAGCGATTTTTTTGCTATCCGGAGACCACCAAAAAGCTTTATAATTTGTCGAACGACCCAAAATTTCCTCGTAGTAAACCCATGAAGACCAGCCGTTGTAGATGACATCAGTACCATCGTTGGTATATTGTGTTTCTTTTCCAGTATTTACTTCCACACTATACAAGTTACTTCTGCGTGTGAAGGCCACATATTGACCATCTGGCGATAAGGTTGGATTCTGTTCGGCAATCTCGGGTGAATTGGTCAGTTTTTTCGCTGTTCCAGAGCCATTTCTGATAAAAATATCATTATTCTCAACATAGACCACAGTTCCCTCTTTTGCTGGAATAGTATAGATACTTCTCTTTCCCGATTTGACATCGACCTGATAGAGCCGGCTATCGTTGACGTCATTTTCGAGATAAGCAGCCCCATCCGCCCAGCCTGGATATTGATTTGTGCGCACGGTTAAAGATTGTTTCTGTCCCCAGGATTGCGCAAAATCCAATTTTTTCTGCGCAAAAGTCAGATCATGCACAAAAAACACAATAGATGCACCTAAGAGCACTCTTGATACTGTATTCATTAATTCTTGGATATGTTTATTAATTATTTCAGCTAAGATAAAGAATTGCGATAAATAACAACGATTTTACCTGTAACAAGCTTATTCACCCGATACCTATCAGATGACCATTCTTGAAATGGGGAGGATTTTACAGCCTACCGACAATTTTCAAAAAGAGCAAGCTGCACACCTTCTTTTGGAAAATCGGTCTCTTCGACGAAATTAGAAATTGAAACTCCAAGCAGCCTCACCTTATTGGCTAAAGCAATCTTACTCAACAGACTATGAGCTGTCGCATAGATTTTCTCTTCGGAATCAAAACTTGTATCCAGTGTAAGGCTTCGTGTCAACTGTACGAAATCAGCATACTTAAGTTTCAGGGTTAATGTCCTGCCTGATATTTCCTTTTTTCCGATGCGCTCCCAAAGCTGTTTACTCAGTCTCTGAAGAATGGCATTCAGTTCCTCAAAAGTTTCAATATCTGCGTCGAATGTATCCTCTATTCCGACCGATTTACTGCTCCGATTGGGTGTGACCGGCCGGTCGTCTATGCCACGAACAATACGGTAAAAAAAATGCCCGGTCTTACCAAACCAACGCACCAGATCGTCTTCGCGCTGTTTTTTGAGATCCATCCCTGTAAATAAACCCAGCTCGTGCATTTTCTTGGCGGTCACCTTACCTACACCAAAGAATTTCTCTACCGGTAAGGATTCCATAAATTTCAGAATCTTTGAAGGCCCTATAAATGTCAAGCCATTGGGTTTATCCATATCGGAGGCAATCTTGGCGACAAATTTATTGACCGAAACCCCGGCGGAGACAGTCAGATTAAGCTCTTCTTTGATTGCAGATTTGATCGCTTTGGCGATGTCAATGGCTGAACCAATGCCCTGTTTGTCCATCGTTACATCCAGAAAGGCCTCATCCAGCGACAAGGGTTCAATCAAGTCAGTATACCGCTGAAAGATTTCCCTGATCTGATAGGAAACCTGTTTATACACATCAAATCGTGGCCGTGTAAATATGATCTCCGGACAGAGCTGCAGTGCTTTGCGGGAGCTCATGGCTGATTTGACACCAAATTTCCGTGCTTCATAGCTGGCCGTAGCCACTACCCCCCGCCCATCAGGCGAACCACCTACCGCGATAGCCTTCCCCCGGTATTCCGGAAAATCCCGCTGATCCACAGATGCATAAAAAGCATCCATATCCAGATGGATAATTTTGCGGTATGTTTGGGGTGAATCCATTATCCAAATTTACAAAAATTAGCAAGAATCACTATAAACCACGACAAAATACTAACATAATTAGTTCATCAAACCAATTCTCAGGCAGTTAATTTCTGAATCAGACCCACTGGTATTATTGCCGGTACTTTTTCACCCTTTAGAGGCAGATCATGCGCTCCGCGCTGACCACTCCTCATGCTGCCCCTGCTCTCATTAGCAATGATACTTTTCAACCCGCTATAATTGGCCGAGTTCTTGTGTATGATGGACATGGGCAGCTTTGCGCCAAAACATATTTGAATAAAATGAAAAGAAAATAATACAGTAAAAACTAGCGTAAAAAATTATGGAAAATTTACCGGAACAAAAAAAGACTAAATCAGGATTTAAGAAATTTCTATTTATTCTGTTGCTCTTTTTGTTAGTAGGCTTTGGGTCTTATGGTTACTGGAAATACTATTACGTCTTTGGTGAAGGCGTAAAATCAGGTTATCTAAATTTTGCTGTCAAAAAAGGCAATATATTTAAGACCTATGAGGGAAAGCTGATTCAGGAAGGATTTGGTAGTGTCAAGACTGGCGGAATTGCCAGCAACCAATTCGAATTTTCTATTGAAGATGATTCTATATTTCGCCAGCTTGAGCTCAATAGCGGTAAATATTTCGATCTTCAATACAAAGAATATCATGGGGTATTGCCCTGGCGTGGCAATACGGTATACGTTGTTGACAAGATTATCAATATGAAATAATAAAGGAGGGTATACCCTCCTTTATGCTGAGTGCACATCTCTTACAATTAACTGTTCGCCAAAATAGCTTTTGAGTATCGTGCCATCACCATGCAATGTCCACACCTCCCGTGGAGCCACAAGCTTAATATAATGCAAGATATCGTTCCAGTCCACATGATCCGATATATACAATTCGATATCATTCTGTGCCTGTAGCCGCTTCCATCCAGAGGCGAAGGCACGCAATACTTTTGTAGCCCTAAAATAGCTGTTGAAGGTCATGGGTGGCACCAGATAAACCTTATTCTGTTCACCCTGTTTCATTTCTCTGCGGTTATAAGGCTCATAGATCATTTTTTTAAACCCATGCTCATCATATAGGCGATGATAAGGCAATATTCCACTGTGGACCAATACCCTTCTTTCTGGGCAGTACCTATTGATTAGATCCGTCACCCGTTGCGCTTTACCAAGCACGTAAGTTCCCAATAGAATATTGCTCGCATGCCCCTCCAGTTTCTTGATCTCCTGAATGGGATCCGGATGGATAACTTCAGGATTTGCGAAAGTACTTTCGGTAATCAATACATCAGCCTGCTGCACTTCGATAGGTTCACAGGTCTCATCAGCCTGCAATTTGTAGTCGCCGGTATACAAATAGCGTACCCCCTGATATTCCATTAAGATTTGCGCCGATCCTAATATATGGCCAGCTGCTAAAAAGGTAATTTCCACCGGACCGATTTTAAAAGTGCCGTTGAACAATTTGACCTGATAGGAATCCTTACGGTTCTGCTTATAACGATAGCTCATAAACAATGCCGTTCCATTAGTACAATAGACATAATCATGTCCTGAACTGGCGTGGTCGCCATGGGCATGAGATACCACATTATGTGTTACGGGGCTACCCGCATCGATAAAAAAGTCGCCATAACGGCAATAATACCCTTCCGGTTTTCTGACCAGAAAGTCAGACAATATGATAGACATATATTTATTTTAGAAATTTTTGATGCAATGTCCACACTTGCGGTAGTAGTGGAGTGATTCCATCGTTAACGATGACGAAGTCCGCAAGCTGCAGTTTTTCCTCGTCAGACAATTGTTTGTTAATACGTTCGCGTACCTGTTGTTCCGTTGCGCCATCCCGCTCGATGACACGCTGTATGCGAATATCCATTGGCGCAGTAACCAATATGGTATAATCCAGTTCTTTGTATGAGCCACTTTCAAAAAGGAGCGCAGCTTCTTTGAGTGAATAACGTGTAGTCTGCCGCTCGGCCCAGTCTTTCGCTTCCTGGATGACAATCGGGTGTACAATGCTATTTAACAGTTCCAGTTTATCCTTATCCGAAAAGACCATATCGGCCAGGAATGCCCGGTCCAGCAGCCCATCCTTGTAAGTTGCCTCACCAAACTGCGCAATAAGTTTTTCCTTGATCCGTATATCGGTATTCATCAACCTTTTGGCTTCCTCATCCGCGTTATAAACTGGTATCCCCAAAGCTTCAAAGAGCTTGCAGATAAAAGTCTTTCCGGAACCTATTCCGCCTGTTATTCCTATTTTCATCCCCATTTTTATTCCCTATTTTCGTACAAAGAAGTCCACATTTTGCGGCACGACACTGATAATCTTACAGTAATCCGGCACCTTGGTCAGCAGGATTGGCAGGTATTGCACCTCATTCTTTTCCCAGTCTGCCAGATCCACCACCGCCTCAAAATCACGGGATGTATAATTGTTATAATCCTTGACCGACATCAGTACCGTGATCACCACTTTACTGGGATTGGGCCTTACGGAACTATAACGCTGTCCATTTTCAACCTTTACAGGCAGTTCGATAACCTTCTCCGTCAGCTCCCCTACGGGCATCAGTACCTCCACGGATGTGGGATAAACATTGATATTTCCCTTTTGATTGCGTGCGAGATTGGCCACTGTGCGCACATCAGTTTCCACTTCTTTCCCACGAACAGTATCTGTATCCCAATATTCAATGGTAGAAACATCTTCGTATGGCCCTGTTATGGTCACGTATGCAGGGGTGACCTTAGTATCAGCGATAACACCATAGCCCTTTTTAAATAAGATATTGGACAATGGCTTTACAGGAACCTTGCGCTGTGTTTGTTTTGAGAAATCGAAAAACAAGGTATCAGGGCTCACCGACACCACACGTTGTTCATGTGGAAACTGGCGGTTGATAAATCCCAGCTGATTAGAGAATACGATCCAATCTTTTGTTTTCAGCGAGCTGAGGTCCACCTGCACTTTGGGTGTTTTCAGTGCCGCTTTCGAAAACAGGAATTGCCATCCCGTCATCTCGAGCTTTACTTTAACCGTATCCGATTGTTGGGGGTGAAAAGCTCGTTTTTCGGGCAGATTGACATATTCTATCGCAGCCTTGACAGATACCGTATATTGGTTGGAAATTGAAAACAACAACCAAGCCAGCAACGAAATTGCAACACAACGCACAAAGATGTTGATCTTGCGTCGTTGGGTCTTATTTAATCGAACTGCGTTTGCCATGTTACAAACTTAATCAATTTGCGTAAAAATCAGTTCTTGGTGGGATAAAAACTTGGATTGGAAGCAACCTTTCCCTTAAGTAACTTTAAAAAGTTCAATATCTCTTCATCAGACAAATCCATAGACTATTTTTGAAGAAAGGGTTTATGTAAAATTTTAGCCTTTTTAAGCGTTTGCTGAATTTTGTAAAGGCGCGTAGCCATTTCAAATTGTTCTTAATATGTACGGCTAAGGCCTTCTTTCAACAAAGCGATCTCAGATTCACTAAAAGACCGCGAGGCATTTTCTTTGCTACTATACATCGTATTAAACTTCGTTAAAAACTATTTCTTTACGAAAACACATGATTATTTGGGCATTCATATAAGGTCCCCAACCGCTCCATCGCCTTTTTCTCTTTATCAGCTAGAATTTTGAGTATTTCCGAAGCTTGCTGTATGTATTCAATCCGAGCTGTCTCACTGATTTGATGAAATAAGTCTGAAACGGATTTCCATAACAAAGCGATTTCCATAAATTCTTGATGTACTTCATGGAGTTGCTCAATCTGGAGCAGGTCATAACTTTCTTTTAGAAAATCGCGATACAAATTTCGGAACAGTGCACCGCCTGTGCCGGCTTTTTCCATCAGATTGGCAGCCATTTTAAATTCCGTGGCTACATCCCTACTTCTATTAAACCATTTTATAAGCTCCTGACCCGTTTTCAAAATCCCCTTGTAAGAAATATTTGTGATGGGCGGATTCAGGTATTCGTTTGCATTGTTGATAATAGCGGTAATGACAGCTTTTTTTAAGTCAAAGTTTTCACTCATTCGCTGTATTGTATAGTATAAGTTATTCGATGCCATTGGCCCCTTCTCAGCTCTCGCCAAAGCCAGACTTTCGAGTGAGGTTTTGACCTTCCCCCCCTGTTGCCTGGTATCGACCAAAAAAGCGCTTTGATCGTCATAGTCGTAAATCGCAACATAGTGCCCAGCGAAATGGAACGGATTAGAGAAATACTCAAGGTAGTAGGCATCAAGTTTGAGCCCAACGATTTGCCCCTCATCCAAAAGCTGTTTGACCTGCTGCCAGGCCTTTGTTTTTGAGGTGGTTTCCCTTACAGAAAGCTCGAGATTGAGGTTTTTACAGAGATTCTTTGTCAACAGATCAGTCTTGATACGTCCACCCAAAAAAGGGAAATCCATTGTTTTCATATTCCAATAGATAAAACTAAGCCCCTCCCCGAGTCCAAAAAGCATGGGTTCAGAAAGTTCAATTCCAAGCTGCCGCAGTAAAGTTCCAGTAGCTGTAGTTTCACAATGTTGTCCGTCAAACAGTTTTAGATTGTTCATGATGTTTCTTTTGCTTAAAATTAACTGTCTGAATTGACATCACTATGTCAGTAGTTATAGATTTGAAAACACCATCAATACAACAAGGACCGTCAATATTTTCAGCCCCTCATTCCGACTGTCAATATTTATTTTCATAATTGATGACACGAGCCTTTAAGTTACAAAAAAATTATTATCACTAGTAACGCTTTCAATTTTACCTCGGTTGATAAATTCTAAAGCTGAAATCAGTTTTTAACGTCATAGTATCTATGGTAATGCTCTTCATTATGCTAGGTACAAAGATAATATTTGCTTATTACCAAATTCGCCATTAATAGGGTTTATACAGGGGGTTTACAGGGGGTTAACAGGGGTATTACAGGGATAGATCCCTATTAACCCCTTATTAATACACTGTAAAAATCGTGTTACTTCACTTTTAATTTCGAATTTGGTATTAATTTGGTAATAAGCTAGATACCAGCAATTATAAACAATAAAAACAAAGACTATGGCAATCTTACAAAATGGGCCTAATGGTCCAATTACCGGAAAATTTGGCTCTGTCAGTGCTTATATGTTAAATGGTCAAAATGTGGTCCGCGGGCCGAAAAGAAAACGCACTTCCCCTCCAAGCGAGTCAGAACTCCTGAATAGAAAAAAACAGAAAGTTGCCGGACGATTTGCCGGAGACAATCGGCCGATACTAGACTTTGGTTACAAGTTTTTGGCAGAAAAAGGAAGCCGCATAGGAGCGTTCCAATTGGCCCAACGCCATATTTTTAAGGAAGCCATGGAACTGGATTCGGAGAATGATCCTTTCATTAACCCTGAAAAGCTAGTTGTATTTGCAGGACAGCTTAGGCCATTATCAAACTGTCAGGTTAGCCTTCACGGTAGTGTAATCGCTCTCAAATGGACACCTGATGCGCAATATGAGGGTAGCTTCTACAAAATCAATCTGGCATTGATTGGTTTATATGGTGAATCTCATTTGAAAACTTCCATTGCAGAGGTAAATCAGGGTAGCTGTTCATTACAATTTGATGAAATAAGTACAAAAAGCTGTGACTATCACGTTTACGTCTGCATATGGGATACGCTGAATGGCGGCTTTTCAAATTCCACTTACTGTGGAGTTATATAAAGTAGACAGTCTAAAGGCTCACGACAAACGAAGGATAGCATAGAGGCTCCCGTACAACGGTGGAATCGAAAAGCTGCAATCGGAAAAAATCCTTTAAATAAATAAAGCCAGACCCTTTTGGAGACTGGCTTTGCTATTTTTTCGATAAAGACGCTTAAGAAGCGCTTTTTTCAGTTGCGTTCGCAGCTTTTGAAGCATCTAAAGCAATGGCAGACTTGTCAAAACGGATTCTTACGCCTGAACCTACATCGACCAAGAAAGTAGTGTCAGATACCTCTACGATGCGTCCGTGGATGCCCGCAGTAGTAACAACTTTAGCGTTTACGCCCAATTCTTCAATATATTTCTTATGGTCTTTTTGCTTCTTCATCTGTGGTCTGATCATGAAGAAATAAAATACCACAATGATCAAAACCATTGGTAAAAAACTCATCATGTTACTGCCACCTGCTGCTTGTAATAATACTGTATTCATCTGTTATTATATCGTTTAATAATGTGTTATTTCGCTAATACTTCACCCTTTAACTGGACGGTCGTCATACTATTGGAAGCATTCGATTGGACCGTGATAATCTTTTGCTGCTTACCCACCTGTCCCTCACTCTTGAAAGTCACCTGGATATCCGATGTTCCTCCCGGTAAAATAGGACTTTTTGAAAACTCAGGTTGTGTACAGCCACATGAAGCCGTCACTTTGGACAAAATAACCGGCGCATCACCCGTATTCTTCAATACGAACGTGTGCTTTACTTCTGCACCTTCTTTGATCTGGCCAAAATCGAAAGCCGATTCAGCAAATTCTACTTTACCCAATTGCGCAGCAGCTTTAGAAAGACTGTCTGTGGCTACCGCCTCAGTTCCTGTGTTAGCCGTTTCTGCTTGTCCTTTTTGTGCATTTCCACAAGAAAAGAAAAGGGCCGATGCCAAAGCTAAGACTGAATATTTACTAAAGTTTTTCATTTGTTGATTGATCTTTAATCCCTTAAACCACGACCTGCCTTCTGGATTCTTCCCTGTTGGTTCAAGTCGCTTAATATTTTATCTAAGATACCATTAATAAATGTATTACTTTTCAAAGTACTGAATACCTTTGAAATTTCAATATACTCATTTATTGTCACTTTCACAGGAATAGATGGAAAATTCACCAATTCGCATATTGCCATGCGCATCAATAAGGTATCCATCAGCGCAATACGATCTGATTCCCAATTCTTTGTCTTATCAGAGATCAGTTTCTGATACTCATTTGTATTGCGGATTGTCTTACCCAACAAGGCAATCACATAATCGCTGTCATCGTTCCAGTTTTGGGTGATTTCAGCAAGCTTGTTTTTACGTGGATCCTCCGAACTGAAGTTCTTAAAAGTTTTCGCGATCAATGCTTGCAACACTTCTTTATCGACAGGCCAGTTGATAAATTTCTCCTCAAAAACCTGCTCGATAACCGGTGATTTCAAAATGATCTTTTTAAAGATATGCTTAATGATATCTTTTTCCGTACCGATCGAACGGTCCTCCTGCTGCAAATATTCCAAATAAGCCTCAGAATCCTTTAACTGCAAAAATACCGTACGCACGATCTCCGGGTCAAAGCTCCATGAAATCTTATATTTTTTGACTCCCTCGGCATATTGCGGATTTTGTCTCAATGACTCAATAAAAGTATTTGTACTCAACTTGGTCGTTAAGGACAAGTCTTTTTCAGTCGGCAAAAACTTGTTGGCTCTGCCTTCTGCGTCTATCAATACATAATCGGATACCTCATCCAATAGATTTAGTGTCCAGATATACATCTCGTAGACCTCATCCACATTTTTTAATAGTGCTTTTTCAAATGTTTTGATGTCTTTGTCTTCTGTAAGACTGTACGCATAAAGCGTTTGCACTACTTTTACCCTCAGGTGTCTCCTGTTTAACATAGTAATTTTAAAGAACGATTTTTTATAAACTAATAAATAAGAACGATTTTGGGAAGAAGACTATCTCTTGATTTTTTTAATATCTTGGATACGCTTCTCCGCAATGCGATTGGCCGCTTCAAAAGTAGAGATATTCTCCTCTTTCGATTTTTTCAACACGTCCCTAGTCGCATTATATATGTTTTTGATCACAAATTCCGTGTGATCCACCCCATAATTCTGAATTTCTGAATAACAGCTGATCAACGCACCTGCATTGATTAAATAGTCCGGTGCATACAAGATACCGCGCTCATGAAGAATTGTACTTGTGGTTACCTCATCTTTCAGCTGATTATTTGCCGAACCGGCAATTATTTTACATTGCATTTTTTGCGCCGATTCCGGATTTACCGTACCGCCCAATGCACAAGGTGAATAGACATCAAACTCATGATCGAAGACTTCGTTGTATGGGATCGGTTCGGCTTTGTATTTCGCCGCCACCTTAAGCATTTTCTCCTCTGTAATGTCGCTCACATACACTCGTGCATTTTCCTCACGTAACATCGCGATCAATCGCTCTCCGACACTACCTACCCCGTGTACAATAACTTTTTTGCCTGCCACATTCTCCGATCCATACAATTCTTTCAAACAGGCTTTAATACCGAAATAAACACCTTGAGCTGCAAAAATTGATGTATCTCCAACCCCACTGCCGTGAATCGCTTTTGGCAAACCGGCAACATGTTCTGTTTCTGTATAAATATATTCTAAATCACGCTGTGTTGTACCCACATCCAAAGAAGCAATGAAATTACCGTTCAATCCCTCAATAAATTGGCCCAAACGGCGCAATAAAACCTCAGATTTGTCCAAACGGCTATTACCGATAATAACAGCACTTCCACCACCTAAGTTCAATCCGGTGATCGCGGATTTATAGGTAATGGCCTTAGATAAACGTAAAGCATCCTCAATAGCTTCTTCTGTCGTTTCGTATGGCAACATACGAACCCCTCCTATTGCCGGACCCAATGTGGTATCATGGATCGCAACAATAGCTTTTAAGCCCACTAATTCATCATTACAGAAAAATAAGTTTTGATGGCCAGACTGGCTCATCAATTCAAAAATAGAATTTTGAGATGTTGACATAAAATGTACTACTCTAATTTGTTTTAATTTTTTAAGGTACTTGATGCAAAAGTAGGAAAATTATTCGTTGTGCATAATATCTTTTTTTATCCAAGACTTAACATTTGATTTCCCAATGACAGTAATTTCATCGAAATATAAAGCAGAGTTGACGAATTAGTCCTATTTTTGTATCCATAATATGAAGGATCTCGCCTACTTAAATAAGTACTTTTATAAATACCGCTGGAAACTGGTTCCAGGGGTGATTTTTGTCATCATTTCCAATTACTTTGGGGTGCTCCCCGCTAAAGTGATTCGTGAAGCGTTTGACTTGGTACAAGAAAATATTTACCTCTACCGGCTGTTCGATGGTTTTGACAGGCAGGAACTTATTTACAAAGTATTTGGCACGAGCCTGCTATTCTTTGGATTTGTTGTCCTGCTGCTTTCTCTGCTAAGGGGCATTTTCCTATTCTTTATGCGGCAGACCATTATTCTGACTTCCCGTTATATCGAATATGATCTTAAAAATGAAATATACAATCATTATCAGGAGCTGAATTTCGGATTTTTCCGTAAAAATAATACCGGTGATCTAATGAGCCGCGCGACAGAGGATGTCAATCAGGTGCGGAACTATCTAGGACCGGCCATTATGTATGCCATTAATACCGTGGTCCTGTCTATTATGGTTATTTATGCCATGTATAGCGTTAATGGAAGATTGGCTACTTATGCATTGGCACCGATACCTGTGTTATCAGTCATCATTCTCTTTGTCAATAAAATTATCAATAAGCGCAGCTTAAAAATACAAAAACAGCTGGCAAACCTCTCTTCTTTTGTTCAGGAAACCTTTGCCGGTATCCGTGTCATCAAGACTTATACCCGGGAGCAGAACAAAATGCAGGCCTTTGAAAAGGAAAGTACAGTCTACCGCAACACAGCGCTGGATCTGGTTAAGGTACAGGCAGTTTTCTTTCCGCTTATCTTATTGCTGATCGGTCTCAGTACTGTCATCACCATCTATATCGGCGGGATTGAAGTTGCCAAGGGAACGGTCACAGCCGGAAACATTGCTGAATTTATTATCTATGTCAATCAATTGACCTTTCCGGCCATGTCTTTAGCGTGGGTGACCTCACTGGTACAACGTGCCGCGGCATCACAAAAACGGATCAATGAGTTCCTTGAAACCCAATCGCCAATTGCCAATGGGAAAATAGATAAAGAAATCGTAGGTGAAATCAAGGTAGAAAATATCTCGTTCACCTATCCCGAAACAGGCATTCAGGCCATTAAAAATATATCATTTCAGGTACCTATCGGAAAAACACTGGCTATCATCGGAAAAACTGGTTCCGGAAAATCTACGCTGGCCAACCTACTGCTACGCATGTATGATATAGACAAAGGTAATATCCAATACGATGGTATTGCATTAAAGGATCTCAACTTCAAAAATCTACGTCAGCAAATTGGCTTTGTCCCTCAGGATGTATTCTTATTTTCAGATACAATTGCCAATAACATTGGTTTCGGTCTGGATCATTTCACGCAGGAACAGATCGAACAAGCCGCTAAAGACGCTGCTGTCTATGATAATATTATCGCTTTCGAAGATGGTTTTGAAACTGCTGTTGGAGAACGCGGTATCACCCTATCGGGTGGTCAAAAACAACGTGTATCCATTGCCAGAGCGTTGGTAAAAGAACCCAATATATTGATCTTTGACGATTGCTTATCTGCTGTTGATACCAAAACCGAAGAAACCATATTACGCTCATTAAGCCGTATCATGAAGGGTAAAACCTGTATTTTCATTGCCCACCGGATTTCGACCATCAAAAATGCGGACCATATTCTTGTCATGGATCAAGGTCAGATTGTCGAGCAGGGCACTCACCTTGAATTAATGGAGAAAAGAGGTGAATATTTTGAACTTCACGAAAAACAATTGCTGGAAAGCGTCGAAGGATAGTCACAACTGCCCTAAATAATGACAGTAAATACTGCACAAAATTAAATATCCCTGAATTCAGCTAAAGAAAACAGGGATTTTCTCTTTTACATTTGCCTTATACATTTACATCACACTTTATCGTATAAGTATCATGGAGAGAAACTCAGTGCAGAGCACATCATCAAACGAAGGCAAAACAGTTGCTATTATTTCCTATTTAACCCTCATCGGTCTGATTGCAGCCATCATCATGAACAATAAGGAAAAGACTTCTTTAGGTCAGTTCCACATCAGACAGAGTATCGGTATTACCGTTACAGGAATGGCATTAGGTCTATTGCGCTTTATCCCAGGTATCGGTGGAATAATGATGAATGTTGTCGGTATAATCTTGCTTATCGCTCTTATATTGGGTTTAATTGCGGCATTCTCGGGCGAGAAAAAAGCCCTTCCTCTTATTGGCGAAAAATATCAGCAATGGTTTGATATGGTTTAATCAGATCTTATTTAGCCCCTATTTCAGAAAAAAGGCTGTTCAAAAAACTGGAATGAACTTCAAAAGCAAGATAAATACTTTTGAAGGCCAATTAAACTTTTGAGCAGCCTTTTTATTACTTTGCCAGATCACTTTATATCTCCTGCTGTCTGTACCATTTTTTCTTCTTTGAAAAAAACAGCGAACAGGAGCAGACAGAAAAATGAAATTCCAGCCGGTATAAACCATAGGTATTCCCAGAATTGTTCGGCATAAGCCACTTTGAGATAATCTGAAACTCCACCGGCAACCCAGAACCCGATCAGCATCCCTACTCCATACATGGCAATCGTGATCAGCCCCTGTGCCGAAGCTTTATATTTTTCACCAGCAATCCGATCGGTATAGATCTGTCCGACGACAAACATAAAATCATAACATATTCCATGCAAAACAATACCTAGGATAAGCAAAAAGGCTTTTTCCTGTCCATCCCCAAAAGCAAAGAACAGATACCGCAATGCCCATGCGGCAATGCCCAATAAAATCATTTTCTTATAGCCCAAACGTCTAAAGAAAAATGGAATCAACAGCAAACAGATCGCTTCTGAAAACTGCCCCAATGCCATTTTTGCGGTTGGATTTGCCATACCGACATTGACCAAAAAGGGGTTGGCATTTTGGTAATAAAACGAAATTGGAATACAGATCACGATGGCCGTAACAAAAAAGATTAAGAAACTCTTTTGTTTTAACAGCCCCAGTGCATCCAGCCCGATAGCTTTTCCAAAATCAAATTTTTCATCTTTTACCCTTATCTGTGGTGGAGTTTTAGGAAGGAACAAGCTGAATAGCGCCAAAAGCACAGAACAGACAGCGCCCATAATAAAGGTATTGTGCAATGCTCCCCGGCTTATTGCCCCGGGACTATCCCAGCGGAATAGATAGCTGATCACAAGACCTGAACAGATCCAGCCGATTGTTCCCCATACCCGGACTCCCGGAAAATACTTTTTAGCATCCGCGATATGTCGAAAAGCAATACCGTTGGAAAGGGAAAGTGACGACATATAGGCCATAAAATAAACAAAGACGTAGGGATAAAAACGGCTGGCATCTGGCGCCTGAGACAACCCATAGAGCAACGCCGCACCCAGCAGATGTAAAGCTGAGAGCACACGTTCTGCATTAAAATAACGGTCTGCGACAAAACCAACAAAAAAAGGAGCAAATACCGCACCTAGGGACTGCGTAGAAAATATATTGGCTACCTCCATTCCTGATGCATTTAGCGACTTGATCAGGTAGGTACCTAAAGTAACAAACCAGGCTCCTTTGATAAAATATTCCAAAAACATCATCAGGGATAACTGGAGGCGTAAGGTAAGCGTCATAACGGTTTAGAATTGTTTCTGTACGAATATATCATTTATTTCGAAGACATATCTATTGGGTAAGCGGGCCCTTTTGTAACGATCTGCTTACTGTAATCTGATTTTATCTGCCCTATAGGCCTAACCTTGAAGTGACTTTCCAGAAGACTACTACCCCCTAAAGGTCTAAATCTGAGTTTTTAACGATCATGACCTTAATCGTCATTGAAGATAACTATAGTATGCTAAGCATCTCAACAAAACCATTGATATCATGAACTGCTATTACCCAAGGAGGATTTTCTGCTATTCTGATAAGACTTTCCGTTATTCCGGTAAGGCATCCCGCATAAAATTCAACCAGTTCTGGCTGGCGATTTTTTCAAGATCAGCGTTGCCGTAGCCGCGTCGTTTCAATATTCCAAAAACCTTTTGGATATCAGCAATGGTCTCCAGATCGTAAGGACACTGTTCCCGACCAAAGGCTCCATCCAAATCACTCCCTACCCCGACATGATTGACATTGCCCGCCAATTGACAGATATGGTCGATATTATCGGCCATGATTTCCATCGAACAATTGGTAGATTTGGGATCAGATATACCACGTACCCAGTTGGGCACCATCATCCAGGCATCTAAAGCAACGCCGATAACGGCTCCCTTCTCCACCAGAATCTTGATCATCTCATCGCTAAACTGTCGGTTGTGATCCACAAACTTCCGACAATTGTTGTGGCTGGCCCAGATTGCGCCATTGTATCGTCCCATCGCATCCCAAAAAGCATCGTCATTAAGATGTGTTGCATCCAAGATCATCCCCAATCGTTCCATTTCCTGCAATAACTGTACACCTTTCGCATTCAGTTTACCGGAGGAATCGGTTCCATTGGCATATCTCCCTGGCCCATAATGTGCCGGGCCGATCGCCCGCAAACCATAATTGTAGGCAACTTCCACATGACTGATATCCACCAAAGAATCGGCACCCTCTAGGCTCAGCAGATAACCGATGGGTTTAATTGAATGATCAGTTACCTTGGACCACACAGCACGATGCTGCTCCAAATCGCTCTTTGTTTTGATCATTTTCATGTGTCCGTCAGCCTCCATGGTCTTGTACCAAGCCAATTGCCCCTGTGTCTGCGCCCAGGCCTGCTCTGCTGAGTACCACCCCGGCAAAGTGCTGTCCGGACGGACAAACCGTGCAATCTGCGTGGCTACAACGATACCGATATTTCCTTTGCGTAGCTCTTCAAAAGTAACCGTAGCTTTTGCCCGGTCGGGCTTATCTTCCATCCCTTGCTCCCTTCGGTTCAATTCCTGAATGGGTAGCCGGAGATCTCTATTCCACTCCATGGCATTCATGCTCAAGTCTAAGTGAGCATCAACCACAAAAGGCATTTCAAATTCGTACATATCAATAATTTATCTTTTTACCTCGTGCAAGCACCTTCCAGACCTGATCAGCGGTTCCTTTATCAATTACCTGCACTTCGTCATAACAAGCGACTGTCGGACAGATGTGCCGTGGCACACAATACAGCTCATCGCCAATCTTAAAATCGGTACTGTCCCGCACCTCAACAACAAGGTGCTCCTCACTCTGCATTTTGATCGTTCCGATCCGCTGATCAAAAAATTTGACACGGGGCTGCGGCGATTCACTTGCCACAGACTTGTAACCCAGATCCAGACACAGATGCTTATGATCCACGATGGAAACAACACGTGTCAGCAATACAGCAGCTACCAGAAAGTCCTGTTCGGCATAATTTTCGGCATAACCAAAATCCCAGAACACAAAGGTGCCGGGACTGCATTCCACATCGTCACGTTCGGCATGGAACGGAAAACTGGGTGATCCACCGATCACCTTTGTCAACGGTGTAGAAGTAGAACCCTGCGCCATCAGATAAGCCATTTCGAGTACACGATATGCCTGCTGACTTTGTTGTTCACGAACTTGGTGATCCTTATCATGAATATGTCCATCATAGCCATGTACCCCCATCAAATGAATGCCATCCAGTAACTGAATATCAAGCACAAGACGCTCCATTTGGGCGATAGAAGCCCCGGTACGCCCCATACCAACATTAACATCGATGTAAATTGCAAGAGGCCTGCCATTTTGCAGTCCTCGCGCTGATAGCTCATGCGCTGAATCGGCATTGTCTACCAGACAGGCATAATCTGTATTGGGAAATGCTTCGATCAAATGCAGCAAACGGTCAATCTTTGGTCCCACTGGCTGATAAGCCAATAAAACGTCCTTCGCTCCGACCATACCAAGAAGTTCGGCTTCAGCGATAGTCGCACATTTGAATTTGCTGATCCCGCTGTCCAACAATAACTGACAGACCTCCCTACATTTGTTGGTTTTGATGTGTGGCCGTAAACGGCCAGCATCCACATTAACAAATTTCAGTGCCCTTTCTATATTCCGAACAATACGATCAGGATATACCAGCAGTGCCGGGGAATCTATCTGATCCACATTTTGTACCCGATACCAATTTTCCATGATCCACCGGTTAATATAACTCAAATAGTGCTTCTATCTCAACAGGAATATTATCTGGTAGGGAGCCAAATCCGACCGCACTACGTGTACCGATTCCATTTTCCTCGCCCCATACCGCAGCAAACAACTCACTACAGCCATTGATTACCCCGGGATGATACAGAAAATCGGAGGTACAGTTGACCATACCCAATACCTTAATAACTCGCTTAATTTTATTCAACGAGCCCAAATTAGTTTTGATTGTCGATAACATGGTCAATCCCACTTGTCTAGCCGCAAGTTTTCCATCCTCGGGGCTGATATCGCTACCAATCCGTCCGATAATCAGCGAAGCGTCATCCTGTACCGGCCCATGTCCAGAAAGATAAAGATACTTGCCATCGATAACGTAGGGTTTATATACACCTTTAGGTGCTGGTGCCGGAGGTAATGTCAAACCTAATTTCTCAAATTGTTCATCTGCGTTGTACATCGTGAATGATTTTAAAGTTTAAAAATATAATAGCTAATATAAAATTATTTGCAATAGCAAAACAGCAACCAGTCCGACGATGGAAACAATGGCTTCCATAATCGACCAGGAGAATAAAGTGTCCTTGACGCTCAGGCCAAAATACTCCTTAAACAGCCAGAAGCCCGCATCATTGACATGGGAAAACATGAGACTTCCAGCCCCGATTGCCAATACCATCAGATTGGGGTCAACCTTGCCTGCTGTAACAATGGGTAATAAAACTCCAGCAGCTGTCAGTGCGGCAACTGTTGCTGACCCCACACAACCTCTGATGACAGCAGTAATTAACCATGCTAATAGCAAGGGTGAAATAGGAAGTTGCTGTAAGGTATTGGCCAACAAAAGGCTCACACCACTATCCTCCATGACCTGTTTGAAAACTCCAGATCCGGCAATAATCAATAAGATCATCGCAATATCCTTGACTGCTGACTCATAGATCGACATGACTTTGACCATGGAACGGCCAAGTTTCGATCCCAGTAAGTAGGTGGCCAAAGCGATTGCAATGACCATGACCACTGTTGTGCTGCCGATAAATTTCAACCAGCGCTGTACGTTGGCATCATCGGTATGGTATATATAAGGTATAAGGGTAAATAAGATAATCAATAGAACGGGTAGCAAGGCAACGACCAAACTGGTACCAACCGCAGGCTGCTTGTACACCTGTTGATCGACTGTTTTTTCCTGCTGGAAGATTGATTCTTGACTCGGGAGCATATTCCGCAGGCGTCGGCCGAAAATAGGTCCTCCTAATACAATCGCCGGAAAAGTGATCAAAAGACCATAAATCAATGTCAGCCCCATATCCGCATGAAAAAGTGCGACCAGCGCAACTGGTGATGGATGGGGAGGAATAAATCCATGGGTAACCGATAATGCGGCCAGCATGGGCAGCCCAATATATACGGCCGGAAGCTTGTATCGATAAGAAATCGAAAAAATCAGCGGTACCAGCAGCACGAAACCAACCCCGTAAAACAACGGAATCCCAACAACAAAACCGGTCAGCATTAGGCCCCACTGCAAGTACTTCTCCCCCATCAGCCGAACCATCTGCACAGCGATGATTTCAGCAGCGCCACTTTCGGCGACGATCTTGCCCAACATGGCGCCCAGCACGATAATCAAGGTCAGGCTCCCCATAACGCCCGCGATTCCTTTTTCAACAGTACCTACCAGCTGATCCGGTGCAATACCCAAACACAGTCCGCTGAGAATAGAAACCAATAAAAACGAAAGAAACGCATTAATCTTAAAATAAGTAATGCATAGAATGAGCAAACAAATGCTGATTACAATGAGGATTATGGTCATTATATCAATATTAGGTCCACCCCTCAATAGAGAGGTTTAATAAAATTTTGGTCTAGTAAATCATTTTTTCATCCTGAAAATACAATTATTTTTCGTTTTCTACAAGGAAAGTGAAAAATAATTGAAAATCCCACGATATATGACGATAATATACGTGGTAAGTTTGTTTGATTCTTTTAGATGCGTACATCCTGTTGTTATTAACCTTTTTCGGATAATGAAATAAGCAACCTAAAAGCGAATGGGAAATAAACAGCATAAAAATACCCCCAAAATTGGCTAAACTTTGGGGGCTGGTATATTGTTAGTATACGCTGCTCTTGCTGCGAAGTAGAGCAGCGGCTTACTTACGTGGAATCTCTCTTAATATTTCGAGCACAAAGCTCCAATATTTCTGAACAGAAGATATGGAAGCGCGTTCTGCCGGTGAGTGCGCCCCCAATATCGTTGGACCAAAAGAAATCATATCCATACCGGGATAATTGGTTCCCAATATACCACATTCCAATCCAGCGTGACAGGCCACAACTTCTGGAGCCTCCCCGTGTTGTTTTGTATAAATGGATTTAAGCACCTCTAAAATTTCAGAATTTGGATTGGGTGCCCATCCCGGATAATTTCCGGAGAATGCCACATCAAAGCCTCCTAATTCAAAGGCTGCCTGCAATGAATAGGCTAGATCAAACTTGGACGTTTCAACCGAAGAACGGGTCAAACATTTAATAGCCATCTGCCCATCCCCCACCTCAACTTTAGCTATATTGTTGGAAGTTTCAACAAGATCCTCAAAATCTGCACTCACCCGATAGACACCATTCAATGCCGCATATACGCAATTGATTAAATTCTCCTGTACGCGAACAGGAACAACTGTCGTATGAACTGCATCACTTGGCTGCACTATGATTTCCATTAGGGGTTCGGTCGTTGCAAATTCAAATTTGATGTCCTGCGCCAATTGTGTCAGTTCTGCAATGAATGCCGGCGATTTGTCTTTATTTATGACAACTTTGGCCACGCTTTCTCTTGGGATCGCATTGCGAAGGCTGCCGCCCAATAACGATGCAATACGTAATCCATAGCGTTCATTGGCCTTAAACAAAAGACGGTTCATCACTTTATTGGCATTCGCAAAGCCCTTATGGATATCCATACCTGAATGTCCGCCATGCAATCCTTTTACCGTAAGTTCAAAAGATATGGCGTCTGAAGGACAGGCTTCTGCGATATAGGATTGTGTTGCCGTAACATCAATACCGCCAGCACAACCAATGTCGATCTCATTGTCATTTTCAGTATCAAGGTTCAATAGGATCTCGCCTGACAACACACCACCTTTTAATCCCAAAGCCCCAGTCATTCCAGTCTCTTCATCAATGGTAAACAAAGCTTCAATCGCTGGATGAACAATTGTTGTAGACTCTAAAATAGACATGATCGTAGCCACCCCCAGCCCATTATCCGCTCCCAAAGTAGTTCCTTCGGCTTTTACCCAGTCACCATCGACATACATTTTAATACCCTCATTGTCAAAGTCAAAAATGGTATCGTTATTCTTTTGGTGGACCATATCCAAGTGCGATTGCAACACCACAGTTTTGCGATCTTCCATTCCCGCACTTGCAGGTTTCTTGATCAGCACATTCCCTATTTCGTCCACGCTGGTCGCCAATCCCAGTGATTTTCCAAAATCTACCATGAACGAAATGACACGTTCCTCTTTTTTCGAGGCCCGCGGAACAGTGTTCAGGGCAGCAAAATTTTGCCAAATTGCTTTTGGTTCTAATGTATCTAAACTATTTTCAGCCATATCTAAAAATTTGTATCGGGCAAAGTTACTCCATTTTTACAATATATGCTCGCTTTAACCGATGCTTATAAAAACAAAAACCATTTGTTGATAGTTCTTACAACAGTGTAAAACATCAAAAACACCGACATGTACAAACCCGTAAAAGTAGAGCGAAAAAACATTTATTTCAAACCGGACAAGAAAAGAGTACTGGCAAGATTCTTTTTCCTGGGCGATGAACGTACGATCAAAATCATTAAACGCACGCTAGAGCTGAGCGAATCCGAGCGCAAAGAGGTTTTTGGTCAGGTTCTCCGGAGCTACACAAAAAGACATCGTAGCATTATCAACATTTTTGAACGTAATTTTGAACGTGTCAGCCATTTACTGGAGAAAGTTTCTTTTCCGAAAGATAAACTCAGCCAATTGGACAAGCTTTTGATCGGTTCATATTTTACGATGGAGTACTCCATTGAATCGGCAGCTCTTTTTAATCCCTCCATCGTAGAGCACCCAGATCAGACCGAACTCTTTAAAGGTGAAAAACGTGTGATACTGAGCTTTAGGGCCACAGGTGAAGGCCATGTATCTTCGATTGTTTTTCGTGCCGGCACCCTTGACCTGGACAATAATATCCATATAGATTATATCGGTAATTTGTTGGACAAACCAATTCAGGTCAAAAACCATCGTTACCATAAGGAATCATTCTTAAAAAAGATGAATGAGCTCCATGCTGAACCCACAGAGGTGAAAACGAAACTTGAGCAAAAATTAACCCCTACCTTTACCTATGAAGAACTCAAACGCTATATTGATGAGGTCAGACGGGATAGCGAAGAAAATCTCGAAAACATCACCTTTTTACAACAGGCACTATGGCTGGCCTCATCCCATTATGAAATGACATTTTCACTGGACACCTCCATTTCTGAACGGGTCATCTTCCCGATTGCGGATACAGAGAAAAGAGGCATCGAGGACGCCCGTTTTGTACAGTTTAAGGATGAAAAAGGAGAAAGCATCTACTATGCGACCTACACAGCGTACGACGGATTCAGCATACTCCCCAAGCTTTTGACCACCAAAGATTTCTACCATTTCAAGGTAAAACCGATCTATGGGGAGATTGCCAATAAAGGGGCGGCACTCTTCCCCCGAAAAATCAACGGCAGGTATGCGATGCTGTGCCGTATTGATGGTGAAAACAACTATATCGCCTATTCCAATAACATCAATATCTGGCAGGAAACGGCGATTAGGATCCAGCAACCTGAATATGCCTACGAATATGTGCAGATAGGCAATTGCGGATCACCGATAGAGACCAAGTACGGCTGGCTGATCCTGACACATGCGGTCGGCCCGATGCGCGAGTATGTCCTCGGCGCAGCCTTACTGGACCTGGACAACCCGCATGTGGAAATAGGCCGTCTTCACAGTCCTTTGATGACTCCCAATGACGAGGAGCGTGAAGGCTACGTCCCTAATGTCATTTATTCCTGTGGTGCACTGGTTCACAATGAACAGCTGATTTTGCCCTACGCGATGTCTGACTATGCATCCACCTATGCGACGATCAATCTGGAGGACTTGCTGCTTGCTATTTTGAATCCTGAGCGCTATCAATAAAAGCACCGTAAACGATAATATAGGCAAGATAGAAACAGAGGATGCTTTCGGCGCCCTGGTTTCTATTGATTCCATAAGATTCAAGGCCATCGCAGCAGCCTTTGGTTTCTTCATCGTAAAGTCCGAGTTTTAAGTCATTCTCGCCTAAAAACCAGCGGAACGAAGCGATCATACGGGCAAAATAGACCTTTTTGTTGGTCAGACGAAATGCTTCGCGGTACATAAACACCATTGCCGTGACATCAAGCGGCTGCTGACCGAATTTGCTGATGTGTTTCCCCTGTTTTGCCCAGTCCTGATTTCCGACCAGCGAAAGAGCGCCATTCTGAACGGTAATGCTCTCCAGAAATGTCAGGGTCGATAAGCCCAATTGTTTAACGGCCTCATCGTTAAGAAATGGATAGGCTGTCAGTAAAGCATAAGGCAAAATAGCATTATCATAGGCCAGTACCGCCTCAAACCATTGCCAATTGTCATCCGAACTTGCCTCATATTCCCGTATCAACTTACTGACCAGTTCTCGCATCAATTCGATCATGACTTCGTCATTCGACTGATGATGCAAATACTCGGCGATACCGAGTATGGTATAGGCAATGGCACGATTGGACCGCAGCTGACGAAAATTTGGCACGGATCTAAAAAACAGTTCATGCCCCAACTGATAATAGCTTGTCAGCTTTGTTTCCCGGAGCAGTACACCTAAAGCCCAGATCGTTCGGCCAAAAGAATCCTCTGATCCGACTTCATCGAGAAAATTATGCTGAAAGCTCATGAAATTATGAAACAGCCCGTCTTGTCGCTGATGATAGTAGATGTAACTCAGATAAGTGGAGATACGACGGTCTAGTTTTTTGTCTGAAAAGTCACGCTGTGCCAATAAAGTAACCAGTAGTGCACGCGCATTATCATCCAAGCAATACCCCTCTTTATAATTAGGCAATGAATAGGTCGCATGCTGCAAAATACCGACCTGATTGGTCAAGCGATCAATATGTTTCCAGCTGAACTTAGGCATTTCATCTTTAGAAAATGTGACATTTTCTTTGAAACCATCCTGTGAAGGCACCACTTTATCCAAAAGCCGGGTATAGCGAAGCCCGATATTTCGCCAGGTCATCTCCTTACCAAAGTTTCGGGCGTTGTCGCGCAGGGTCATACGGTATTCCTGATTGCTAAATAATGCTGTCAAAGTCCTCGCCATCTGGGCAGGATTTTTAAACTCTACCAGTACGCCACGGCCATCAGCCAACAGCTCTTTGGCATGCCAATAGGGCGTAGACACCACTGCAGCCCCCGCCCCTATGGCATAGGATAGTGTTCCGCTTGTGATTTGCGCTTCGTTGACATAAGGAGTCACATACACATCACAGGCCGACAGGTAGGTAACAAGGTCCGACTGGCTGACAAAAGAATTGACAAATTGCACATGTTCTCCCAACTTATATGTGTCTATCAAGCTCTTGAGATAATCACGGTATTCTTCTCCGGAATGGGCCAGTACATTGGGGTGCGTCTTCCCAACGATCAAATACAAAAGATCAGGTTCGTCTTTAACCACCTCGGCAAGAGACTCAATCACGGTTTCAATTCCCTTATTCCGTCCTATGAATCCGAAAGTCAATAAAATCTTTTTGCCTGAAAGCCCTATCTGCGCTTTAGCTTCTTCCTGACTAAGGCAAAATTCGGGTACCCCATGGTGGATGAGCCTCACTTTCGCGGTATTGACACGATAGACGGATTTCAACAATGTAATCGCGTAATTGCTCATGACAACAACGATGGAAGCACGTTTAACCAATTCTATCAAAATCGCTTTCTCGTCAACATTCGGTTTCTCCAGAATGGTATGAAAATTTACCAACAGCGGAATATGAAGCGCATTAATGAGCGAAAGAATATACATACCGCTATTTCCTCCGAAAATACCATATTCGTGTTCAAGTACGACGCAGTCGTAACCATTGTCGTTGATGTAGTTGGCAGCTTCGATGTAGGAAAGCTGATGGTACTGGTCAATAGTAAAAACCACTTCACTTGGATAAAGATAATCTCGATCAGCAACGGCAATAACGTGCTGGGTCAGATCCTGATTGTGTAGGGCCACTGCATGCAGCAGATCCGAAGTGAAGGTTGCGATACCGCATTCTTTGGGTAAATAGGTACTGATATAAGCGATTTTCATTGAAATGATTGTTTTGAATAAAAGCCTTCCGTGAAGGCAATAGCATTCTGTGTGTTCCATTATCTAAATGCTTCTCAGCAGCAAATTGTTTGTAAAGAATATATTATTTCATCCAGAAAGAATAAATTCAGCCCATAAACGACAGTTTAATTTTAACTGTCCATGTAGTGCCTAAAAAACTTCCCGTATATTTGCGCCAGATCAAAAATATTGACTGAATGAAATCACCCAAGGAGAAAATGATTGCGGGCATACCCTATATCGATACGGATGGACAACTATTTAAAGAAAGGCAATTTGCAAAAGAAGAGCTCAAACGTTTCAATGACTCCGAACCCAAACAGATCAAATTCAGAAAGCAGATCATTCAAAAGCTATTTAAAACAACAGGTAGCCGTTTCTTTCTGGAACCACCATTCCGTTGCGATTATGGCTATAACATCTCCATTGGTGAGAACTTTTACAGCAATTACAACTGCACCATTTTGGACGGTGCACCCGTGACAATTGGTGCAAATGTACTGTTCGGGCCAAACGTCAGTCTTTTTACCGCAGGTCATCCGATTTATTTTGAAACAAGAAATCAGGGCTGGGAATTTTCGGCCCCCATTGTCATTGAAGATAATGTATGGATCGGCGGGCAGGTCGTTGTTAACCCCGGAGTACGTATCGGAAGAAATTCGGTGATTGGCTCAGGTTCTGTGGTTACAAAAGATATCCCTGCTGATGTCATTGCGGCAGGAAATCCATGTCGCGTCATCCGGCCGATTACAGCCGCAGACCGTATTGATTATGCAAGCATTTAGACAGCATAAAGATGTCATTTACTATCAAAACAAGGGCATCATGTACCTGATGAACGTTGTTTTTACATACTTCGCCATACGCAACAGACATGACTTGCCTTATTGTCTCATGCCACCGCAAACAATAAAAACCTAAGGCAATTCAAAAAATCTGGTTTTATGCCCACTCAGTCTATTATTCAACACGAAGGAGAGTTCAAGAACTAGCCCAATCGTGACAGGAATTCCCCATTCATGCATCTCACGGAGATATAATATCCTCTTTTATATTGTATATGAACCGGTCTGGCATACCTGATTCTTTCATTAGAACAAATGCATTTTGTATCCAAAAATGCTGCTGCTGCGAAGTCGTCCGAACAAAGAGACTACGACCTTCAACTATTTTAACAAATTGTAGCGCATAACGAAGTAACGCACTACCTGCTCCCTGTTTTCTAAAATCGGGGTGAACGGCAAAATAAAGAATTTCATAGTCCTCTTCCGAGCGCTGCAAAGTAAGTACCCCCACAACTTCATCGCCATTGTAAGCCGCAAAATGCGAGGCTTCAAAATCTCCGTCAAGCATGACCTCTGACAGTTGCCCTTTGGCACTGAATACTTCCTTTCGGAGCTTCCAGGTGCGGGCCGCAAATACCTGTTCGATATACCAATCTGTCATCGCTGTATTTCGAGTTCTAAAAAAGCTGCTGGAAGATAACTAATAATGTCTGAAGGCAATAAGGAATAAACGCCAATTGACGGTACCGCAATATCGGCTGCCCTTCCATGAAGGTATACTCCCATAATCAGTGCTTCCCGGGAAGAATAGCCCTGACCGATCAAAGCCGTCAATATCCCAGTCAAGATATCTCCGCTGCCACCCGTAGCCATTCCGACATTGCCGGTACTATTGAAATAAATTACTCCCTCAGGTGTTACCAGCGCACTGTTGGCCCCTTTGATCAAAACGTACAACTGGTATTGTGCTGCAAAAGCCTTCACCTTATCCATCTTTTGAAAGTCATTCTGCCAAGCCCCCAGTAATCGACTTAATTCTTTAGGATGTGGAGTCAATATACTTTGTTTCGGAACGAACTGCCATAGTTCGGGTTGTTGCGCCAAGATATTCAATGCGTCAGCATCTAATACCAAGGGGGTATCAAGACCCTGCGCGATAAACATCTTAAAAGCATCAATCGTAGATTGGGCTGTCCCCATACCAATGCCGATACCGATGGATTGAAAACTATGCACATCGGGAAACTGTGTAATCAGATCGTCGTCGGGATCAGTAATTACCATAGTTTCGGGGACGGCGGTCTGGATACTTGTATAGCCACAGGATGGTATATAAGCAGAAGCTAAACCACAGCCCGCGCGCAAAGCAGCCTTTAAGGCCAATTGTACAGCGCCCATCTTGCCCCTACTCCCACCGACGATCAGACTATGTCCGAAGGTTCCTTTGTGATCAAATTTATTTCGTTTCCGATAGAACGACCTGAGCAAAGCTGAATCGACATAGTGAAAAGCAGTATCAACCTGATCAAAGGCCGTTGGGCTCAGCCCAATATCCAATACATGAAACGCTTTGACCCGAAATCTATTCTCAGGCATTAACAGAGCCAATTTAGGGGACTGAAACGTATACACCAGATCTGCCTCCACCACGGGTGAATCTTTGGGTGTAGTTTCGTCACTTAAAAGACCTGAAGGTATATCTATTGCATAAACAGGTCCACTAAAGCCATTAATGGCTGCGATGAGATTCCGCCAGTCTTCATTCAACGGGTATTTCAATCCGTAACCAAATAGACAATCTAACACAATTGCCTCTCCAGGAATATGAATCTGAGTTTTGGTACTAATTTTTCGGATAAGATGAGCAGGCAAGCGATTTTGGTTTGCTAAGTTATCTGCCGAATAATCCGGCGTATCAATTAAATAGACGCGGACCTCAGCTTGCTGTTGATCCAGAAGCCTGGCCAGTACCAATCCATCGCCACCATTATTGCCTTTACCACAAAAAATACAAAAGGAATGCTGTTCCAATCTTGGATACTGCTGCTTGATTGCTTCAAAAACAGCGGTCGCTGCCTGCTCCATCAAGTCAAGGCTACTGATCCCCTTATCATGCATTGTTTGTTTATCTACCCAGCTCATCTGGGATGCCGAAAGTATTTTCATTCTTATTTTCCTTTTTTTAACGAATCATGACCTGCCTGACGATAAAAACAGATTCTCTGATCTAAATTACTTAGAAAATGGGTTACCACCAAGATATAGCCGCTATTGGCTAACCGTTACCTCCCGCACTCCCCCAGTTCGCTTCAATGTACCCCAGGTATTCAACTCACCTTTAATGGCTTTTCTGACCGATTTGAATAGCACAAAATACATCAGTTGTCGCCAGAAAAAACGCTGCGGAAACAGGTAGATCAAATTTTTCATTCTCTCACCTTCCATCCGAAAAGCAATCCCAGCAAAGAAAATATCCACGAATACAAATAAAAAATAATAAAACATGACCTGACCAAAACCATTATGCAGGGAGAGCAAACCGGCTAACCCTGTCCAGCTGATTCCATTGACTTCGCTCAGCGAAAACAAGCCGCTAACCAAAGAAAACAGCATAAATAAATCTGCCAATGGCGCAAATAAGGGCAGGATAATCTGAAAAATCAAGATATTGGGCATACCGACCATACCGAAATAGCCGTATTTGGGATTTAACAAGGTATCTTTATTTTTCCAGAAGCTCTGCAGCACGCCGAAACTCCAACGGAAGCGTTGCTTGAAAAGCATTTTTACCGTATCGGGTGCTTCGGTGAATGCAACAGCCTCTGCGGAGTTGCGTACGGTATAACCAGCCTTCAGTATACGCATGGTCAGATCACAATCTTCGGCCAATGTATCTGTTGTAAACCCACCGACTTCCAAAATGACGGACCGCCGAAAAGCACCGATTGCGCCGGGAACGACCGAAATCATATTGAGCAGATCAAAAGCCCTTCTATCCATATTCTGGGAAGTAATATATTCGATAGATTGCCAATGGGTCAGCATATTGTGTACATTACCAACTTTCACACTACCGGCAACCGCAGCAACCTGATCTTTATTGAAATACTTCATCAACATCCGCAAAGCGTCAGTCTTCAACTGCGTATCTGCATCTATACAGATTACAAAAGCCGCATCGGACTGTTGGATACCATAATTGAGCGCCGAGGCTTTACCGCCGTTGAGTTTTGTAAACAACCTGACCTTTGGGTGGTCGCCATAGACCTTACTCACAATTTCGAAGGTTTTATCTTTGGATCCGTCATCGACAAAAATCAGTTCATAGGCTGGGTAATCGAGATGAAGCAGGCTTTTGATTGTCGCCAAAACGGTCACCTCCTCGTTATAGGCAGGGATAATAATACTGACCTTTTCCTGGGAATCCGATATCAATTCCGATTGTTCCCTCCTATTTTTTCTTTTTTGTCGTATAGCCAGATAGGCTATCATGACTGTACGAAAGATTGCCAATACAATCGCTATTGAGAAAATCAGGTTAAGAAAGATATTTCCGTAAAACAGTGTGCCTAAAAAAAGCCGATTGGATGATCCGCTGAACCCCGAATCCGATGCATTTTGCACGGGCGGCATTAACTCATCGCGTTTCTTGCCCATAAGGTCTCCGATCGTCGCAAATTTATAACCATGCGCTTTGAAATAATGAATAATACGGGGTAGTGCCTCAATAGTAGCCTCCCGATTACCGCCAGCATCATGCAGCAGGATAATATTACCATTGTCACGTTGTTTTACAACTTCATTATAAATTTCATCCGCAGTACGACCGGGAAGCCAGTCATTGGGATCAATATACTCACCAACATTAATATAGTTTTCCTTTCGGCTCTGGGCGACCGGAAGAATTTCAGCGACAGTCTGCGGTTCGGCATCAGCATTAAACGGTGCACGGAACAGAATCGTGCTATGCCCGGTAATACATTCTATGATCTTCCGGGTTGCATTTAACTCAAATTTGACCCGATTGGGACCTATTGTTGACATATCGGGATGGAAAAAAGTATGGTTCCCAAGCTCATGCCCCTGCTGATACTCTTTACGTACCAGATCCATATTTTTTTCGGCCATAACCCCCACAAGAAAAAATGCTGCCGGAACATGCTCTCTTTTTAAAATATCCAAAACCTCGGGAGTATATGTAGGATCGGGGCCATCATCAAAAGTTAATACGACGGTGTTGTCCCTTTCGCCAAAACGCTTAATCACATAATTACTCGGCGTCTTAACATACTGTTGATCCTCAATCAAACCATTAGCCGGATTGTATGCAAATTTTACCAATCCGGGCTCGGGGCTATTCACCAAATCCAGAATCTCACCATCACCGATATATTGTATCCCCCCGACCTTGATTTTGCTTATTTTTTCAAAATCAAAAGGCTCCCTGGCCAAATGATCATGATCCAAAGATCTCGAGATAAAGGACCATAAACGGGCATCTTCACTTCCCAACCGCCAAAGTGCTATACCAGCCAATCCCCAATCGTCAGCTTTACGGATCAAATTAAAGTAGGTTGCAGCATCTGTGAAATAGACATCATGGCGCATGCCGTTGCCATCCCTGTAACTAAAATTAAGATTCGCTGACTCCCGATCGAACCGAATGTTCGCATTGTAATTATGTGCCAGGATAACCGCATTGTCATAGGTCAGCGTCTTGCCCACTTTTCCAGCTGGCCAATCGTATCCATAACAGGCCAACGCCAAAATCACTTTATCTGCATCCACCTTACTGCACAGCTCATCCAGGTTCTTTTCGACCCAAGCCTGGTGGGAAATCGCGCCGGCATTGCTCTCGATAGTATGCTGATCATAGGCCATTAAAATGATGTAATCATTGTATTTTTGAAGCGAAATAGGGTCATAATCATTATTTTCGGGTGAAATATCCTGTGACACTAGCAAACCTTCGCTATGAAAAACCTGATAGATTCGCGCCATAAAATCGTTTAAAGGTTTACGGTCATCCAGTTGAAGGTTTTCAAAGTCGATATTGATGCCTGAAAAACCATTCCGCTTTATTTTGATTAAAATATCATCAATAAAGCGTTGCTGTTTTGCTGGATCTGACAGTATTGTCCGTACAGTCTGTCCGTCAAAGTCATTGCCGCTGAAATTGGAAATTTGGGCAATTGCTTTCCGTTTATATTGATGGATCGCATTCAGGGCAGCGGTATCGGCTTTATCGACAATGGTATCCTGACCGGGCACCGTAAAAAAGGACTCTATGGCCACCATATCTAGATGTCCTATGTTTCGCCTGAGGTCTGACAAAGATTGCTGACGAACCTCATTGGACCAGGAACTCACATAAAAGCCGATGTTAATCCTATTTTTATTGCCAAGATGCTTCATATGTTTCAGCTCCCGGTCGCGTTTGATCTTTTCAAGTTCCGATCTGACGACTGTAAACTCCTTAAACTGTTTCGAGTTTTTCAACTTTGCGGTAGACTTTGCCGTCAAAGGTGCATTTGTATTGATTGTTGGAAATGGAGGTACCTGGATCTTGCCCAGGGTATAGACAACACATATGATGGCTACGATCATTCCAATGACTAGTGCCCTGCTCATCCATGAAAAAGCGTACCAACGCTTTTTGCTCGACGTCTGAAAAATCTGTTTTTCTGACATAAAATATTGCGATTAATTTGGCTAAGCTACATCAGAAAATGATCCAAAACATTCATCCTCAGCTTAAAAATTCCTTAATTTCACAAGACTCCTCAACCTGGACACTCTGCCGAATTTTGACTATCTTAGTAAGATCGGTAACACTGACTTAAAAACTCTGATATGACAACAACATACCTGCTATTATCCATCCTTTCCTTACAAGCTCTTATCGGCTGCGGACAGTCTAATTCAGCAGTATCCCAACCGAAATCCAAAGACCTAACTGTGGAGACCAGCAATCCTGACGGGAGACAATTTATTGATCCAAAGGGAATGACTGTCAAATCAAGAATCTTATTGCCTGCAGGTTTTGAAAGACTCAGCTACACGTCAAAAGATTTCGGTAGTTTTCTCGAAAACCTTCCATTATACCCCATTGATCATGAGGTACGTTATTATAACGGAAAAATTAAGCCCCGAAACAATATCTATAATAGCGTTATAAAACTCGATATCGGCAAACGCGATCTGCACCAATGCGCCGACGCGGTCATGCGATTACGGGCAGATTACCTCTACCAGCAAAAGAGATATCAGGACATTAGCTTCAATTTTCTCTCCGATGGCAAACCACGCACCTATACAGATTATGCCAAAGGAGACTATTCGTATCCAAAATATTGGAAGTATATGGAGTATATTTTTGCCTATGCCAACACGGCTTCCTTGCACGATGAGCTTCCTAATGTAAAATCGTCCACAACTGTCAAAATCGGTGACACTTTCGTACAGAAAGGCTCCCCCATTGGCCATGCGATTATCGTCGTTGACCTTGCTAAAAATAAGGAAGGCAAAACAATTGTACTACTCGCCCAAAGCTATATGCCTGCGCAGGAAATACAGCTATTGAACAATTGGAACAATGCAGCGTTAAGCCCTTGGTACGATATTGACAAAAATGTGATCAATACCCCAGAATGGACTTTTTATGCCCGTAACCTGAAAACCTGGAAATAGTGTCATCATCCTGAAAATACTTTCGGCAATTCTTGAACAATATAACCGAATTACAGTCTACGTAGTTATATGATTTTTTGGGTAAATTAAATAAAAGATATTTTTGTCTTTTATTTAATTTTACTATTTTTGCTTACGATAGTCATTTGCAAATGTACCCTATCAAGGAGTATTAACAGCCTCTAAAAGAGGTAAAATCACATTTCATTCCTTTTTTTTATCAAAATAAAAGACAAAAAGGTATTTAAATATTTTATTATGATTACCGAAACACAGAAAGATTTAATCAAAGGCACTATACCTGTTTTGAAGGAGCACGGTGTTGCGTTAACCAGTCATTTTTACAAACGCATGTTTACACACAATCCTGAGCTCAGGCATATATTCAATATGGGGAATCAGCAAAATGCAAAACAGCAAACGGCATTGGCCACCGCTGTATTGGCGTATGCGGAGCATATTGATAATCCCAGTGTACTATTACCCGCTGTCAAACACATCGGACAAAAACACAGTAGTCTCAATATTCGTCCTGAACATTATCAGATTGTTGGCAAGCACCTATTGGCTTCCATCCAGGAGGTATTGGGCGATGCTGCTACAGATGAGCTTATTGAGGCATGGAAAGTTGCCTACTTTCAATTGGCCGACCTGATGATCGGTATCGAAAAGGAGATGTACGACCAAATGATCCAAAACGAAGGTGGCTGGACAGGTTGGAAACCTTTTAACATCGTTAAAATCGTTTCGGAGACCGAAGAAATCCAATCGATTTATTTAGCACCGACTGATGGCGGTCAACTTCCAAAACATACTGCCGGCCAATATGTAAGTGTACGTGTGTATCTACCTGAGCTTCACCTCTACCAGCCGCGGCAATACAGCCTATCTGACGCCAGTAATGGTGAGTACCTTCGTATCTCTGTTAAAAAAGAAACTCCCATGGGAAAACCCGAAGGCATGGTCAGCAACTACTTACACCAATACTTTCAGGAGGGAAAACAGCTGGAATTGACAGCACCTACGGGCTCCTTCAACCTGATTGAGAACGGGCATCCGCATGTGTTTATCAGTGGCGGAGTCGGCCAGACTCCGTTGATGGCCATGCTGGAACAGCTTATCAAGACAAAGGGACAAAATCCAGTGACATGGATTCATGGCTGTAGAAATAGCGATTTACACGCATTTAAAGACAGACTCAGGACACTTGAGGTACAACATGAGCATATCAGATGCTTCTCGTTTTACGATGAACTCCAGGAAAGCAACAGTGGTAATCTCCCGGGCTGGGTAGATCTGGCTAAAATCCATCCAGATCATCTGCCACAAAATGCCAATTACTACTTGTGCGGCCCCTCGGGTTTTATAGAAAAACACTTTCAATATCTGACTGACCAAGGTATCCAAACCGAGCATATTCATTTTGAAGAGTTTGGACCAGCCTCCCTACAGCTCAACTAGGCAGCAGTGATAGCCATCCGTAAATTTTCCATGGATTGCGGATGGCTATTCTTGATTTTGTACCTTTGTGAAAAAGCAAGAATAGATTATGGGTATTTTTTCCAAAACATGTGAATATGGTCTTCGGGCAGTTTTTTTTATCGCACAGAGTTCACAAGAAAACAAACGTGTCGGCATAAAGGAAATCGCCGAAAATATCCATTCTCCTGAGGCCTTTCTCGGAAAAATCTTGCAAAATTTAAGCCGCGCCGGTATTATTCGTTCCATGAAAGGGCCTGGTGGCGGGTTCTATCTGGATGCATCCGATATGTCTACCCCTTTATCAGATGTGGTTAAAGCAATTGATGGGGAGAACCTTTTTGTGGGTTGCGGAATGGGGCTGGAGTTCTGCTCCGAACAATATCCCTGTCCGCTACATCATGAGTTTAAAAGTATTCGCAATAGCCTATCGGAGATGCTTCAAAAAACGACTGTCGGCCAATTCAACGATGACCTCATTAAAGGAAAAATACTGCTGACAAAATCCAAAATTACGCCAGACCAGGACAACTAAAGCGCCACTCAAAAGTGGACGATATAGGTCCAAAATAACATATTTTTCGCCCTATTATGGATGCCTTCCCAGGATTCCAATTGTTGCTGCAGTCTTTCAATTGCTATCTCTATTGAGATTTTCTATTATGAACAAAAAAAACAAATAAACCTCATAATTATATTGAAATAAAACAACTTAAACAAAATAAAAACACCAATAAACCAGTACCCTATCTCTTGTAGCTATAACAGCAGGTACTGATGCCGTCTCTCCCGAAAAAGAACAGCTATAAAGAATTCCTTCACACCATTACCTACCCCAATACCGTCTGCATTAAATAGCTGTAAACGATACATTAATCAAGAATAAGTCCGTGGATGAGTAGGTCTTTTTGCGAAAAAATGCTAAAATAGCAGGGTTTAAAAGCACATTTCTTATGGGTTAAAACCACATAGGCCATGCGCATTATTGGTCAAAATTGTCTTCTACCAGAGTTTTCACTCCTTGCCACCAAATTTATCAAAATAAATTATATTATTATTTAAAATAGAATACTTTACAAAATTCACATAAATAAAAAAATAATATAGAAAACACAGAAAAAACTAGGGTTTTCAACTAAAAAAGGTGTGGATAAAATTCTATCCACACCTTTTTTCTTCAATACAACAGCCTTCCCTGCATCCATTCAATCTAAAAATATCATTCTTCAAATGCTGTATATTTCTGTTACACTCTGCTTGCTTGCTTGCTTGCTTGCTTGCTTGCTTGCTTGCTTGCTTGCTTGCTTGCTTGCTTGCTTGCTTGCTTGCTTGCTTGCTTGCTTGCTTGCTTGCTTGCTTCAGACAAAACACCTTTCCAACTTCCAAACGAAGGGAATAAACGATCACTAGCAGCTATCAGCCAGCATGCGTCACAGCCACCCTTTATTTAACCACATTTTTAAGCGATACAAGCCCTTTGCAGGCAACAAGAGCAGCCAGACATGGCTCAAGCTAAAAGATGTCTTAAAAACCTTAAAAAACGGGTATACTCCAATCAGCTAGCACAGAGCAAACGTTCATTAGCAGCTATCCGTCAGCATGCATCAAAGCCGCCCTTTATTTAACCACATTTTTAAGCGACATGAGCCATTTACAGACAGCAAGAGCAGCAAGACATAGCTCAAACCAAAAGATATCTTAAAAACCTTAAAAAATGGGCATAATCCATCTAGCACGGAGCAAACGATCATCAGCAGCTCCCCACCAGCTTGCGTTACCTCCATTACGCTAACGATATTTTATAAGTAGCACAAGCGCTTCATGTGCAGCACCACTAGATTTACCACATGAAAAAACAGCCAGGAAATAATTAAAAAGACAAAACAAACTATCCTTCAACAAAATAACACCATCTAAATAAACAAAAAAATCACATCTACAAAATACAATCCAAATCGTAAAGTCCAAACAAAAGTGAAAACTACAGCAGAAACTTTAAACACAGAAACATTCAAACAATCTTACTTCTTGTTATCTTTGCTGTACTACATAATTCATTATATGCATAATTATTCTGCTGAAGACAGTTTATTTATACAGATCGAGATCAAAAAAATAAGAAAGGCCCGCAACAATGCTATCGCAGTTTTTATGGTACTTTTTCTTGTCTGCTTTGCTGTCTGGTTATATGTTTTTTCGGACAGGTGGCTGGCTAGCACAGACAAGCAGACTGTTTACCATAGCCCCACCATATCTCTTTACACAATATTTCTATTCCCTACCCTACTATTTATTGGATTAAGTTGGGCCTTGTCTATCAAAAACCAGAAATATATTAGCGTGCTACAGCATCTCGACAGCCACGACTTAGGCATCTACCGAAAGTACACAAGCATACTTGCTCAGCGATATGCAGCCATTGCGCCCTACATTTTCTGTAAAAATGAACTTATATTCTTTCCTCTTTTTGGATGTAAAAAGATTCCAGTCAATCAGATCAAACGCATAGAAACAAAATGTGTTCATAATTATCGCGACACATACAGCTACCACGTCTATTTTTATAACGATGCTACAAAAATCTATCAGACAACAATGCACCAGATAGCTGCGTTCGATTTTCTACAGAAACAGCTGCTGGAGGAAAATCCAAATCTAACGATCATCGCACGGAACCAGATACCCTCATATTTGAGAACAAAAGACAAGCATACACACTATTAATTTATTATATGGAAAGTTATTCGTCCACCAACAGTTCATTTTTACAAACGGAGATAAGGAAAATCTGCAAAGTCCGCAATGCAGGTATCGGACTATTTATAGCGATGTTTCTTCTTTGCTATGGCTTCTTCTTCTATATTTTTTTGGATAAGTGGACAGCTGCTTCAGATAAACTGACATTTTTTTACAAGTCGCTCCCGCTCTTGAGTACATTGTTCGTCTATTTCGGCGGACTATTCGGCGGACTCAGTTGGTTCGTTTACGCCAAAAATCAGAAATTTATTATTGCCCTACGAGGTCTCAATAGCCGTGACCTTGATATTTATCAGCGGTACACCCGAAGACTTGTCCGCATCTATGCAACTATTGCGCCGTACCTTTTTCAGGAGCATGAACTTATATTTTTTCCTTTTTTTGGAAGTAAAAAAATTTCGATCAGTCAGATTCACCGTATAGAGACCAAGATTATACAGAACCACCGTGGCCCGAATAGTTTTCGCATCTATTTTTACAATGAATTCTCCAAGATTCATCAGGTGACAATGAACCAAAGAGGTGCATTCGATTTTCTACAGGAACAGCTTTTAGAAGAAAACCCGAACCTCAGCATCATTGCGAGAAACCGTTAAACACCTCACACACAAGCTACATGTAAAAAGCAATCCTCCACCCTACCCTTCGAGATAACGGCTATAATCTCCTGATTCAGCAACCAGCTTGATGATATGGTTCCGCTCTTCAAGAAATCGTCTCATATAACTTGTAAGGAAAGACCATTCGGCAAACCGCCCCAAAGTACCCAGGGGCGCCTTAAAATTAAACACATCCCGCATCAGCACCGTACCATCAGCCTGCTCTTCGAAAAGATGCTGATGATCCATCGACTGAAATGCCCCCTGTATCATTTTATCTTCAAAAAAATAGGGTTTTTCCATTTTTGTGATCCGCACTGTCAACGTTTGATATACACCCAGATGTTTTGCCCGCCACTGAACGGTCTGTCCGGCTTCGATCAATCCACTGGTCACACCAGCGATCGCCTTCTCGTTTGTCTTCCCAGTGGAATACATATGTAAGTCTATACTGCGGGCCAGATCAAAAACTATCTCTATTGGTGCATTTACAGTGGTGTCTAATACAAGTGTTGGCATAAAATCTTGCTATCGGTGAATTCGGAACAAATTTCGTAAAAAACACGAATTTCTTAGGAAAGAGCATAACAATTATCTAATTTAACCCTCCAATCGAATATCAATAACAAGAAGGCTATGATCACATTGCTTCCATTTGAAGAAGCTGACTTTGACCGCTTCAAATCCTGGATCAGATCTCCAGAAGAACTCCTGCAGTTCGCAGGTCCATATTTTTCATTTCCAGTGACTGACGAACAATTAAAAAAGTATATTGACGATCCCAAACGCCGTCCCTATAAAATTGTGAGTACAGAAACAAACAACGTTATCGGGCATTGTGAATTGAACTTTGAAAGAAGTATACCACGATTATCCCGCATATTGATTGCTGACAATACCGAACGCAATAAGGGCTATGGCAAGAAAACCATCAATGCAATGCTGAAACTGCTCTTTGTTGATAACACTTACGATCAAGCGGATTTAAACGTTTATGACTGGAACACGAGTGCAATAAGATGTTATGAGGGTGTAGGGTTTCAGATCAATGAAGGCGCCACAACTGAAACGTCAATCGGCAACGAAACCTGGAAGGGCCTGAATATGCAAATCACCAAATCGAACTGGCTAGCCAAAACACAATGAAGAAGAAACGTTTTTTTAAAAGAGCCTTTATTACGCTAACCTTGATCGCTGCTCTGCTCGGTTATTATGCCTGGCAGATCGAACCACACTGGGTCAAATTTGATCAGCTAAAACTCCCCATAAAAAACCTTCCCGGCAATCTTGAAGGGAAAACGCTCGTTCAGATTTCGGATATCCACATCGGTGACTATGTCAGTAAAGATTTTATCAAAAAAAATTTCGCGAAAGTTGGTATAACACATCCGGACATTATTGTTTACACAGGCGATTTTGTCCGATTGGTCCACAATGCCCTCCCACTCGCTGATCTCGACGAAGTCATGCAATTAGCCCCAAAAGGAAAACTACAGACATTGGCCATCTTGGGAAATCATGATTATGGAAGAGCCTTTAAAGACAGTACTGCAGCGGATTCAATCACTACACTGCTAAAAAAGTATCATATTACTGTTTTAAGAAACGAAAGTGTGAATATAAATGGCCTACAGCTCTATGGTATGGACGACTATTGGGGAACAAACTTTGACCCTGTAAAAACTATGCAGAACTACAACCGTAACCAAGCGAGCCTTGTCCTCTGCCACAACCCCGATGTTGCTGATCTGGATGTATGGAATGGCTATGAAGGCTGGATTTTATCAGGCCATACACATGCCGGGCAAGTGCGGATCCCATTCTGGGGTTCACCCATTATCCCCGTCTCGAACAAAAACTACGATCAGGGTATTAAAAAACTTCCTGAAAACCGAACCCTCTACATCAACAGAGGCCTCGGTCATAGTATCCCCGTCCGCTTTAATGCACGACCTGAAATAACCATTTTCACTTTAACAAAGGACTAAAATCGGAGATACGGTCATGTTTAATGCTTCAATAAACAGCATATGGAATTAAATAAGGTATGGATAGAATGCCACTTCTATCGTTTGTCGATAGTCTTCCAAGGCATCCGATTCAAATCGACCGCCCAATACCGCAAAACTCGAATACCAGAAATCTGATATAATAAAAATCTGACGTACAAAGCCCTTCAGAATGGCTATTGGTATATCCTGTCTAAACATTCCCAATTTGGAGTAGTGCTCAAAGAGGGAAATGAACTGCTCCTCACGTCGTGCAACAAGAGTCCGGTAGGCATCCCCAATAGCAGGTATCCAAGTACAGATCTCGACGAAATTGGCAAAAATAAACTTATACTTATTGATCAACAGATAAGAGCCCTCCGTAAATTCCTGCAATAACTCCTGAAATGTGGCATCTTTCTGATCAAATAAAACCACCATTTCGTCATAGTCGCGTTGCAGCTCCTCAAAAATAGTAAAGATAATATCTTCTGTATGTTTGAAGTGATAATGGAGATTGCCAGCACTAATACCCATTTCCTGCGCAATCTGCCGTGTCGTAACAGTACGTATCCCATCCCGATTATATACCCCTAGCGCTGCCGCTACAATTTTTTCTTTCGTATTCATGACACAAAATTAGAACAATTGCTCTAATTTTGTGTCATGAATGATAAATTAAGATAATATGAAAGACGAAAAGAAAGAAAGTTGGCTAAAAAATCAATATCTAGATCTAAAACAGACGCTTATTCCGACCCATCCAAATGATAGCCCCTGGAAAAAATTCGGCAAACAGACAGCTTTTTTTATGTTTTTAACGTTGATGGTATGCGGAGCAATAGCTATGTTGATCGCCATTTCCTTTGCGCATTAGTAAAGAATCTTTTTGACGGTATATTTATTTTCTATTGGTTATGCTGGTTCTTTATTCGATTTACACGGCTACAGCATTTTCCTATTCCATTTTTAAACAACTGGCTTACGGACCTTGTCTTTGTCCCTATTATTGTCCATGTCGCATCTATTACGGGAAGCTTTCTATTCAATAAAGGAAAACCGCATGGATACCCATTATACCAGATCTGGTTGATATCGGCTATCGTATCACTCTTGTTTGAGTACCTGATGCCTAGCTACACAGACTACAATACGGGGGATCCCTATGACGTCATTGCCTATTTTATGGGAGGACTATTTTACTTTTTATTCCATCAGCCACGTTATATAAAAAAAAGTTCCGATGGAACCAATCATGTGATTTGCAAACAAAATTAAACCACAGCTAATAAAAACACGTTCTGGAAGAATATAAAATATACGCTCAGAAAAGCTCACGCCCAAAGTCCCCTAGAAGATCTTATTGGTAAACAGACTTTCAATAAAACTATAATTGAATAATAGTGTTGATATGATGATTAATTTAGCAGATGTAGGCCACATGACAAGAATCAAAACCAAAAGAACATGTAGTAAAGGGCACAGCTTCTATAAGAGTACAGATTGCCCAACATGTCCAATATGCGAAAAGGAAAAGAAACCTGAAGATGGTTTTCTAGCTCTTTTGAGTAGCCCTGCTAGAAATGCACTGTCAAACCATGGTGTAGATCAACTTGAAAAGCTAGCTCAGTACTCAGTGAAAGACCTACTGAAGCTCCATGGCCTTGGAAAGGCATCTTTGCCCCTGTTAAGTCAGGCTTTAATGGAAAAGGGATTAAAATTTAAGGAGTAGGCTATGCTGTCAGTTGATAACAAAAAAATAAGCCCTCGATTGGCTTCCATATAGTTTCTCGCTACTTAGAAGTACTTGAGGGCTTTATTATTCAACGCTTTTAACACAAGCGGAATCTTCCTTTACTAGTACTCGATCAAAACTTCAGTGACCTGAGCGCCTTGTTTAGCACTTTTGAATTTAAACTTCACTTTCTGATTCAGGTTCAATTTCTGTCCGACAAGACGGTCATTGAAATAGATAGATTGCTGGGTATCATTGTCTCTAATGAATCCATAATTGGACTCTGCATTGTAATGGACAACTTTTCCGAAAGAGTACTCATCATGATGGTTTGAAGTCATGCTTGGACTCTCTCCTTCTTTCAATTTTATCGCAGGTCTGTCTGAGATGTTCCCGTGTTCATCAACATAAGCAAACAATTCTTCCAAAGATTTTCCTTTGTCGTTGTTTGTTTTATTGAATTCTTTTTTCTCAATTTTTTGCTGTTTTTTGAGTAGTTTCTTTTTTTCTCGTTCTTTTTTGTTAAATGTAATTTGGCTTTTGCTCATTCAATATGGATTAAAATAAAATGTTCCCGAGGAGGTTTCGGACCTTTAGAGCTTTGTTGAAAAAGATAAAAATGCGAGGTGTTCTAAGGAGATAATTGCAAAGGTACAAAAAAATAGGAGAAATCAGATAGTCGATCGCCTAATTCTTCTAAGATTCACGAAGGAAAAGATATTCATTTTTATTCCTTTTAATACATTCAGTAGAGGCCAGCATACAGACACCATTCTTTTATGCTTAAATGTAGCAACACCGTTTAGTAACAAAACAACAGGCCGCACACAGCATCCGGTCGCCGTCTCACTGAATTTCAAAAAATGACAAGGCTCGTAGATAGTCACATATTGTATACCTGGCAAAGTAAAAATTGAAAACTTTGATAAAACAAAAATATCTTTTGGACGTTATTTTGAAAAAAAACACTATGGAAGTAAAAAATATCGAAAGAGACGACAGAGGTAATTTCATCGCCGAAGTGGAAAATAATGAGGCTGGGATTTTGGAATATACCTGGCAGAGTGAGTACGAGTTTTCCATAGACCATACCGAGGTCTATGACGAATATAAAGGAATGAGTGTCGGTAAAAAACTCGTACTTGAAGCAGTAGATTATGCCCGGAAAAACGATGCCAAGATTGTCCCGAATTGCCCGTACGCTAAATCAATTTTTGATAAAACAATTGCCTTTCAGGACGTATTAGCCTAAAAAAGCCATTTTATCACTGGGACAAAATGGCTTTTATGCTTGATAGCGGTATGACTAAACTACAATATTGATTATTTTTCCTTTTACAAAAATAATCTTTTTAATGGGCTTGCCGTCCAGATGCCTTTGCACATCCGCATGTGCCTTGATCGTTTCTTCAACGGTTTGTTGATCCAAATCCAATGCAAGTGATAGATTGAACTTCATCTTACCATTGAAAGAGACCGGATATGCAAATTCAGACTCGACTAGATATTCCGGTTTGAACGTAGGATAAGTTGCCTGAGAAAGTGTACCTGCCTCATGCCCCAATAAGTTCCACAATTCCTCCGTAATATGCGGTGCATAAGACTGGAGAACAATAACAAGTTGTTCCAATATCTCGCGCTTATTGCATTTCAAATCGGTTAGTTCATTTACACAGATCATAAAGGCGGAAACAGACGTGTTGAACGAGAAACGCTCGATATCATCTTCCACTTTCTTAATAATCTTATGTAAAGCTTTGAACTCAGATTTTGAAGGTTCTTCATCTGATACATTAAAATTACCTTCGGCATCGTGAAACAGACGCCATACTTTCTTAAGAAACTTGTAGACACCTTCGATACCATTGGTATTCCATGGTTTGGCTTGCTCCAACGGCCCCAGAAACATTTCGTAAAGACGTAGCGTATCAGCACCATAAGTCTCAATGATATCATCCGGATTAACGACATTGAATTTCGACTTAGACATTTTCTCCACCTCGCTACCACAAATGTATTTACCGTTTTCCAAGACAAATTCAGCATTCGCAAAATCAGGTCTGAAGTTTTTGAATTTTTCGAGATCCAATACGTCATTCGACACGATATTGACATCTACGTGCAAAGGAATTGTATTGTACTCATTTCTCAAGCCATAGGAAACAAATTGATTGGTTCCTCTGCCCTCTTCGTCAAGTACACGGTAGACAAAATTTGAACGTCCCTGAATCATACCCTGATTGATCAATTTTCGGAATGGTTCTTCCTCATTATGATAGCCAAGATCTTTTAAAAACTTATTCCAAAAACGTGAATATAACAAGTGCCCTGTGGCATGTTCAGAACCACCGATGTATAAATCAACGGCTTTCCAGTAGTCAACGGCTTCTTTGGAAGCAAAGTTGCCCTCATTTTTTGGATCCATATATCTGAACCAGTACCATGAAGAACCTGCCCATCCCGGCATTGTACTCAACTCATATTCATATTGATCCTCATATTTCCAGTTCTTCGCACGTCCTAAGGGAGGTTCTCCGGACTCTGTCGGCAAGTACTTATCGACCTCAGGTAATAAAAGAGGTAGTTCTTCTTCCTTAATAAGGTACGGAAGACCATTTTTAAAGTAGACCGGTACAGGTTCACCCCAATAACGTTGACGACCAAAAATTGCGTCGCGCATGCGGAAGTTGATCTTTGCTTTACCTAATTTCAATTCTTCCAGCTTTGCAATCAGCGCAGGCACAGCCTCCTGGTAGGTCATGCCGTTGATAAAATCAGAATTGATGTATTTTCCATCCTTATTCGGATCAGCCTCTTCTTCAATCTGCTGTGTATCCGAAATCGGAATAATCTCTAAATTAAAATGCTTGGCAAAAACATAATCACGTTGATCGCCACTAGGTACGGCCATAACCGCCCCTGTGCCATATCCTGCCAAAACATAATCTGCAATCCAGATCTGCACATCGCGGCCTGAAATAGGGTGTTTTGCAAATGAACCTGTAAAGGCTCCCGATACTGTCTTGGTATCGGCCATACGATCTAGTTCAGATTTTTTTGATGTCTTCTCAATATAAGCTTCAACTTCAGCTTTTTGTTCGGCTGTCGTCAACGCTGCGACCAATTCATGTTCAGGTGCCAAAACGACAAATGAAACACCGAAAATAGTATCCACACGAGTTGTAAAGACTTCAATTGCGGTGTCCAACTGTGGAACTGGGAATTTGACCGAGGCACCGACAGATTTCCCGATCCAGTTACGTTGCATTTCTACCAACGGCTCTGGCCAATCAATGCTGTCCAAACCTTTTAACAGACGATCGGCATAGGCGGTGATACGCATTGACCATTGCATCATCTTCTTTTGCTCTACAGGATATCCGCCGCGCTCGGACACGCCGTTAATCACCTCATCATTAGCCAATACTGTCCCTAAAGCAGCGCACCAGTTGACTGTGCTCTCACGCAGATAAGCAATGCGATACTTTAACAACTCACGCTGTTGTGTTTCTTCATCAAAAGATTTCCATTCCTCCGCAGTGAATGCTAATACATCTTCGTCAGAGACTGCCTGAACAGTTGTAGAACCGCTTGTAGAAAATTTCGCGATCAATGTATCAATGGATTCCGCTTTATCCGTTTCTTTATTATACCAAGAATCGAATGATTTCATAAAAATCCACTGCGTCCATTTATAATATTCAGGTTCAGAAGTACGGACTTCTCTACTCCAGTCATAAGAGAAACCGATATTGTCCATCTGCTCGCGGTAACGATTGATATTTGCTTCGGTAGTAACAGCAGGGTGTTGACCCGTTTGAATCGCATATTGTTCTGCAGGAAGTCCAAAGGAATCATACCCCATTGGATGTAGTACATTGAAGCCCTTTAATCGTTTATATCTTGAAAAGATGTCCGAAGCAATGTATCCCAGAGGATGACCAACATGTAGTCCCGCCCCAGATGGATAAGGAAACATATCCAATACATAGTATTTTGGCTTCTGGTGTGCATCTGATGTTTTATAGGTTTGATGATCCGCCCAAAACTTTTGCCACTTTTTCTCTAATGATTTGTGATTATACTCCATTTTTGTTCGTAAGGAATTTTTATGACTTGCGAAATTACGATTTTAATACTGAAATGTGATAAAAGTTTTGTAGTTTGAACAATAAATTCTAGTATTGAAAAGTTATTTAAACATAGGTAGAAAACAAAATTCGAATTGATTTTTATCAAAGTAATTACAAGATAAATTCGAAATCTTCCGCTCAAATAGTTACTTTCGCAAATAAATTTTTGCTTATTATGTCAGAATACGAATTAAGCACACAAAAAAGAAAAACAAAGTCTGTCTATGTTTCCACAGTGATCAGCATCGCGCTGGTGCTCTTGGTGACAGGTATGTTGGGCTTATTATTGGTGCACGCTAAAAATCTTTCAAAGTACGTTAAAGAAAACATTGTCCTGAATGTCATTGTAAACGATGGCACCAGTGAGGGTGACGTGCTCTCCTTACAAAAAGATCTTGAAAAAGATCCTTATGTACTTCGTTCAGTATACATCAGCAAAGAAATCGCTGCCAAAAACCTGAAAGAAGATCTCGGTGAAGATTTTGTGCAGTACCTCGGACATAATCCATTATTGCCGTCATTGGATGTTTATATGAAGGAAAATTACGCCAATACGGATAGCATCAAGACATTCATTGAAAAAATCTCTAAAAATAATAGAATAAAGGAGGTGGTTTATCAAGAATCGTTAATTGATATGGTCAATAAAAATGTACGTATCATCGGTATGATTGTGTTAGCCTTTGCTGTTATTCTCTTAATTATTGCCGTTGCCTTAATCAACAATACAATACGACTAGCCATTTACTCGCAGCGTTTCTTAATTAAAAGCATGCAGTTAATCGGTGCGACCAAGAACTTTATTCGCAAACCTTTTATCACTTATGGTATTATTCATGGACTACTTGGTTCACTGATCGCGATTTTATTGTTGATATTGACGCTCAAATTTGCGCAACAACAGATACCTGAATTGGTATTTCTGCGCAACTGGTTTGAGTTTGCAATCATCTTTTTAGGGGTTATCTTCATCGGAATTTTAATCTCAGGCCTCAGCACCTACTTTGCTGTGACGAAATATTTAAAAGCTCAATCTAACGATTTATATAGATAAAAATGGCTCAAATTAAGAAATCTACAGAATCTGTAAACAAAGGTTCTTTCGTATTTTCCAAAATAAATTATCAGCTTTTTATAGCTAGTCTGGTTATAGTAGTCATTGGCTTCGCGCTAATGTCAGGTGAAACTGATATTTATAGTTTTACCAAAATTACATTAGCCCCTATTGTTGTTGTCCTTGGCTTTGCCTTAGGCTTTGTCGCGATCCTTTATCGCCCCAAAACAACGAAAACTGAAGAAGAATAATCTTATTAAAAACAGATGTCTATTATTGAAGCTATCATCCTTGCTATCATCGAAGGATTAACGGAGTTTTTGCCTGTCTCCTCCACAGGTCATATGATTATTGCAACCGCTCTTATGGGTATTCAACCCTCAGCATTTGTTAAATTATTTACTATTGTCATTCAGCTGGGAACGATATTATCGGTTCTTGTGCTATATTATAAACGATTTTTCAAATCACTTTCATTTTACTACAAATTGGTGATTGCGGCTATTCCAGCCTCGGTGCTGGGATTACTCTTCAATGATTTCATCGATTCACTTTTGGAAAGCCCGCTGATGGTTGCTATTATGCTGGTAATCGGCGGAGTTGTCCTACTTTTTGTTGACAAATGGTTTAATAAACCTACTGTTGAAGATTCGGACAACGTCACTTACAAGCAGGCCTTTATGATCGGTGTATACCAATGTCTGGCTCTGATTCCCGGCACATCCCGGTCCGCGAGTACCATCATCGGTGGTATGGCCGAAAAATTGACACGTAAGGCTGCAGCAGAATTTTCATTCTTTCTGGCTTTGCCGATGATGTTTGGCGCTTCAGCTGTTAAACTCCTGAAGTTTTTCAAAGAAGGGAATACATTTACAGGTGAAGAACTCAACCTGCTTATTGTTGGTAACCTCATCGGCTTTGTTGTGGCAATTATTGCCATCAAATCATTTATTGGATTTTTAACAAAGCATGGATTTAAGGCCTTTGGATGGTACAGAATAGTGATTGGCGTTATTATACTGGTATTATTGCTTTCGGGGCATAGTTTACAAATTATCTAAAATTTTTTCATGGAAAACAGAGAGGTTGGTGAAAACTCAGCAGAGTTTAATTTTGCTGAAGGCGAAATGTTGTTGATTGATAAACCTTTGACATGGACAAGTTTCGACGTTGTGGGTAAAGTCAGAAACTCTTTAAAACCATTAAAATTAAAAGTTGGCCATGCGGGCACACTGGATCCTTTGGCAACAGGATTATTGATTGTCTGCACGGGTAAATTGACAAAAAAGATCGACATCTATCAGGCTGAAGACAAAGAATATACAGGCACAATTACACTGGGAGGTACTACCCCTTCCTACGACCTGGAAACCGAAATTGACGAGACATTCCCGATCACACATATTAACGAACAAATGATATTAGATGCTGCAAAATCATTTGTGGGTGATATCCAACAATTTCCTCCAGCACACTCTGCCATAAAGATCAATGGGGAACGTGTTTATGAAAAAGCACGCCGCGGTGAAGATGTTGAAATAAAATCCCGGCAGGTACGGATCAATAGCTTTGAAATTGAGAAGATTGAACTTCCCAACGTATATTTTCGTATTTCCTGTTCAAAAGGTACATATATCCGATCATTGGCGTACGACTTTGGAAAAGTATTACAGAGTGGATCACATTTAAGTTCATTAAGACGAACCAAAAGTGGTGATTATCGTGTCGAAAATGCCTGGAACCTCGAACAGCTTATCGCCGAAATAAAACGTCATAAAGAAATCATTAAATAACCCTATCGGCACTTTTTATTGATTCTTTATCTTATTTTTGCAAAAAATCCTATAAATGAAAATCTACAGAAGTTTAGAAGATTTCTCCCCCGTTGAAAATGCAGTAGTTACCATTGGTACTTTTGACGGTGTCCATATTGGGCATCAAAAAATATTGGTCCACTTAAAAGAGGCGGCACAAAAAATTAACGGCGAAACCATATTGCTCACTTTTTTCCCCCATCCCCGATTGATTATTAATCCGGATGATGACAGCTTACGTTTAATAAATGATATTGAAGAGAAAGTAAGTCAATTGAGCAAAGTTGGTATTGACCACCTGATCATTATCCCTTTCTCCCGTGATTTTTCCAACCAGACTCCTGAAGAATATATCAGCAATGTGCTTGTAGGAAAATTGGGTACTAAAAAGATTGTTATCGGATATGACCATCATTTTGGAAAAGATCGCAAAGGCTCACTAGGCGATTTGGAACAATTTGCTTCGATATTTGATTATAGTGTGGACGAAATCCCAGAACAGGATATCAATGATATTGCCGTCTCTTCCACCCGAGTGCGTGAAGCACTCATTAAAGGTGATATCAAAACGGCCAACCTATATTTAGGTTATCCTTTTGAATTGACAGGAACTGTGATCCGAGGGGATCAAATCGGGCGTACCATTGGATTTCCGACAGCCAATCTACAGGTGCACGAACCTCATAAACTCATCCCTGCCTACGGTATTTATGCCGTTGAGGTCTATATATACAATCATATCCAAAACATCACTACAGGGGAGTATAAAGAAGAGAATCCTGTTTCAATTGCTAAAGGTATGGGATATATTGGCACAAGGCCTACGGTTGACGGAATGAATCGTGCGATTGAAATCAGTCTATTTGATTTTGATCAGGATATTTATGGCAAAACACTACGCGTCAAATTCCTTCACTTTATCCGCCACGATGAACGTTTTGACTCACTGGAGGAAATGAAAGCGCAAATCAAAGCAGATGAAATAGAAATAAGAAATCTTATTGCATAATATACCTTTAAAAAAAGAAAAGCGGGAATTCCCGCTTTTCTTTTTTTATTAATTACCCGTCACATTCTGATTGTACTAAAATACTTTTTTTCAGAAGTAGCCAAGCTAATTTTCAACGCGTTTCATGATACCTACAGCATTGCTGACGAGAACTAAACTAAGCTTTATCAATAAGTTTTTAAATTAACAGGGCTTCGATGCCAAGCCGGTAACTATCCAATCCGAAACCACAAATCACTCCCCTACAATTTTTAGCCAAGAAAGAGTGATGACGAAATTCCTCCCGTTGATGTACATTACTGATGTGAACTTCAATGACCGGTGTCTGAACGGCAGCAATAGCATCACCAATAGCAACAGAGGTATGCGTATATGCGCCAGCATTCATTACGATTCCATCGTACTCAAAGCCAACCTCATGAATTTTATCAATTAATATCCCTTCGGAATTGCTCTGAAAATATTCCAGTTGAATCGTTGAAAAGCGTTTTTTCAATTCCTCGAAATAACTCAGGAAATCCTGACTTCCATAGATTGACTTTTCCCTAACACCCAATAGATTTAAATTTGGGCCATTTAACACAAGGATTTTTTTCATCCGTATTTAATAATTTAGACAATATTAGCGATTCGGTCCATGCCGGCTACCTTTGGTAGATGTAGCAGAGACTTCAAAGGCTATAAAACAGTTCTATTAAACAAGAAACATCATAATTATACATTCCATATAAGGCTTGAATAATCATGATGTTTTCATAAGCTTAATGTGCTTCAAATATATAAAAACTTCCTATAAATCATTATAAATTGCTCTAAAGCTCGAACGAAGTCCAAATGTTACCACGCCCGATTTATTCACGACAGGTGTTTCATATTGTGCTTTCGCGTAGCGTTGCATATACCCCAGTTCTAAACGAAGATTATACTTAGGATTGAGTACATACGCTGCTTTCGCATCCGCATAATAGATATTATTCTTGATCCCTTGCGCGATATGGTTTCCATACATATTTGGAATAGTCCGGTAGGACTGAAAGATATCTCCGCCCATATTAGTTCCGTCAGGCAGATCCAATCCATTTTGTGTATACATTCCTTGTAAAGAAAAGTCCCATCTGTCCCAGGCATAGTTTACCAAACCAACAAGCTCTCTAAAGTTTGCTCCTTTAGGGTGTGCCAATGGTTCTGCGTTGTTGCTATAATTGGAATAAGATTTAAAGTGTGCATAGGTATACGGCCTAGCGGTATTGTACTCCGCAAGGAAGTTTAGGTTTTTGACTCCAAACATGTCGTAGCCTCTTAGCCCCAACTGCGCTCCCCATTTGTTATGTGCATAGCCGTTGCCCGCAAAAAATTCCTTTGCCGTAAATTCACCCAATAGAAACTGACCATAAACAGTCAGGTTATAAGGCAATTTATATTTTGAAGTAGCCCCTAAAAACATTTTATCTGGCGATGAGCGGTTATTGCTCTCGACAGGACGTATAAAAATAATCGGACTCAAATAACTGAAATCAAATCCTCTTTTTCCGCCCTCATCTTGTGCTGCCCAAACGACAGACTGAAAGAAACCAACGGATAATTTATTGGTCACATTCCAGTCCAAATATTGAAAAGCTCCCCATTTTTTTCCATCTCCAAGACGTGTGTTATTTTGCCCCTCCATGGGGAATGTTCCAGTTAAATCCTGTCTCGGATGCGTTGGATCATTCATATAAGCCCAGATGGAAGTATACTGTACATTCCCGATCGTACCGGTCAGTTTCAGATGCGCATAATTAGATGAAAAGTCAGAAAGCAACATCGAACGATATCCGTCTCCAATAAAATTCTTGTCGTAAGCGATGGTCGCTTGGATATATTTGTGGGCATCGTAGGTCATGCTTGCGGTCGCATACATCCAGTCCATTTTATTTTTCGACTGAAATTTGGTATTTCCCTGACCGGGAATTACTTTATTAGCCACGATATAATCGTCCAGATATTTTGGAAAAACCGCTTGGCTTTCAAATGCAGATGAGTTAAATGTGAATTTACTTCCCACATTCAGTCCTACCTGAAATCCCCTTCCGTTCATCCATGTCCGACGTTTGTCACCCTGCATATCTTTTCCGATATACATATCTGGCAAAAAGTCGGCATAGAACGTATAATCGTCTTTTTCTACTTGAACCAGATGTTCATTAAAGATTTTCCGCATGAACCAATTTGACGAAGAAACCGGTTTATTGGATTGTATCGAGTCAAATTTGGCCAGTAACAAAGAATCTTTGATGACAAATGGTTTAGCTGTTGTGTGCATTCTCGTCTCTGTAGAATACACAACATCGTTCATTTTCTGATAGAAATGATACGAATAAGGCTGACTTTTAATTTGCCCAAACCCTGCGAAGGAGGCACTTACCCCGATGCCAGCCAGCACAATTCGAAGTAAATTACTTTTTTTTGATATATTAAGCCCCATAAAATTATTTCAAAGATTATTTCTTCTAGCAAAATGCATTCCTAACTGCAAATTAACCGAATAAAAATGACTTTATTCACATTTGAAGTCAATATTATAATGCTAAATCGTATTTGCTGTTCGTTATATTCAAAAATATTTATATCTTGCATCTTAGTAAATAACCTTGTATAACAAAAAATCAGCCCTAATAAGCATGAAACGCAGAACATTTATCCAAAACGCAACCTTATTGACAGCAGGCGCATTTGCAAGCAAATTTTCTTTTGCTCAGGAACATTCTTTTCCTACCGTGCGTACGCCTAAAGAAAAACGACTTTTTTCCAGCAAAGTAGTCGAAGATGCAATCGCAGAATTTCAAAAAAATACAAAAAATAAGGAGTTAGCTTGGTTATTTAATAATTGCTTTCCGAATACATTGGACACCACAGTATTCCCTTATGTTCAGAATGGAAGAAACTATACCTATGTCATCACAGGGGATATTGACGCCATGTGGCTTCGTGACAGCAGTGCTCAGGTGTGGCCCTATCTTCCTTTCATGAAAAAAGATAAAAAATTACAGGATCTAATCGTTGGTTTAATTCAAAAACAGAGTAAATGCATTAACATCGATCCCTATGCCAATGCTTTTTACAATGATCCAACTAAAAAGGGAGAATGGTTTAGTGACCATACCAGCATGAAACCCGGAATCCATGAAAGGAAGTGGGAAATCGACTCGCTATGTTATCCGATTCGACTGGCTTATCATTATTGGAAAGAAACAAATGACAGCAGCCCATTTAACGAAGAATGGTTGGAAGCACAACATAAAATTTATCAGACTTTTGTTGAACAGCAACGTAAAGATAATTTAGGCCCTTATAAATTTGAACGGACAACATCCAGAGGATCTGACACCTTACAGGTTGATGGCTATGGATATCCCGTCAACCCCGTGGGTTTGATCTGTTCAAGCTTTAGACCTTCGGATGATTCAACTATTTTCTCGTTTTTGATTCCTTCCAACTTATTTGCTATTGTTAGCTTGAGACAAGCTGCTGAAATTCTTAAAAAGGTTAAAAACGAGCAGTCACTTGCATCAAAAATGGAAGCGCTCGCCAAGGAAGTAGAAGCAGCCGTAAATAAATATGGAATTATCGATCACCCGACACTGGGAAAGATCTATGCTTTTGAAGTAGACGGTTATTCAAGTCACTTAATGATGGATGATGCCAATATCCCCAGTTTATTGGCTCTGCCTTATTTAGGCGCCGTCGACATCCATGATGAAGTCTATCAGCGCACACGTAATTTTGTGCTGTCTGAAAAGAACCCCTTCTTCTTTAAAGGTACCGCAGCCGAAGGCATTGGTGGCCCGCACATTGGGCGTGACATGATTTGGCCGATGTCCATTATTATGCGCGCACAGACGTCAACAAATGATGAGGAGATCCGCAACTGTATCAAAACGTTGGTGAGTACACACGGCGGAACAGGATTTATGCATGAATCCTTCCATAAAAACGATCCAAAAAAATTCACCAGACATTGGTTTGCCTGGACCAATACATTATTTGGCGAATTAATTTGGAAAATATATAAAGAGAAACCATCTTTGCTTCAGTAAAACTGAATCTTATAACGCAATGTTATAAGTGGATGTACTTATAGCATTGCGTTATGGATAATACTCTGACTTCTGGTCCTATTGGAATTTTCGACTCCGGCTATGGCGGCTTGTCGGTATTCAAGGAAATTCAACAGCTTTTGCCCCAATATGACTATATTTATTTAGGCGACAATGCACGTGTCCCCTACGGTACGCGCTCGTTTGAGACCGTATATACCTACACCAAACAATGTGTATTTAAACTATTTGATCTAGGCTGCAATCTCGTTATTTTAGCCTGTAATACTGCTTCGGCGAAGGCGTTACGAACAATCCAGCAAAACGATCTTCCACCGGGGAAAAAAGTTCTTGGCGTCATCAGGCCAACAACAGAAATCATCCATAATTATACGAAGACAAATAAAATCGGTATCCTTGCCACAACAGGAACTGTAAAATCAGAATCCTATAAAATAGAGATCCATAAGTTCAATCCGGAAATTGAAGTATTTCAACACGACTGTCCTTTTTGGGTTCCTTTGGTTGAAAACAACGAAATTAACACGGAAGGAGCACACTATTTTGTTCAAAAGGATATCCATGAGCTATTGCAGCAATGTGATCAAATTGACACCATTGTTTTAGCATGTACACATTATCCACTACTATTGCCTGTCATCGAGAAATATGTCCCAAAAAATGTCAATATTATTTCCCAAGGGCCGATTGTTGCCAACAGCCTACAGGATTATCTGCACCGACATGTCGAAATAGAGGCGTGCTGTTCCAAAAACAGTCAATTGGCCTTCTACACTACGGATGACCCCAGGGATTTTGAAACCAAAGCAAAAATATTTTTTGGGAAAGAGGTGGATGCAAGCCATATCAGCGTTTAAAAATAAAAAGCGATGAATTTTTAAAACTATTGCCGTTTACTTTTCGTTATTCCTGATAAAGTAGCGTACAATGAAAAAGAATTTTATAACCATCGCATATAATCAGGAAACACAACATTGTGAATCCAAAGAGTTTTCAACTTTCCAGGAAAGCGCGGACTATTTTAAAACTTTTGAGACTTCTGCTCAGCCAAACTATGTTCCTGTATGCATCTACAATTTAAGCACCAGTGCAACATTAGAAGTGAGCGATTATTTTGTCAACAAAGAAAATGAGCTGCAAAAGATATTGACACACTGTTTGAATATGCCTTAGGCTAGACACCGACACAGTTAACGGAACGGGCGAAGTTTTTATCTTTCTCATTTTTAATGATATTGTGATAAATGTCGATAAATTTATTACATGATATCAGAAAGCATTTCATTAATTTTTAATATCTTCAACTGAACAATAAGACAAAAAAATAAGTCATCAACAATGAAAACCAAACTGACAATAAGCCTTTTAACGATATCACTAGGCCTGACTGCCTGTAATTCCAATCATGCAAATTCAAATTCCGGTTCAGATAGCACATCAAATCCGGGTACGGATACAACAAGCTATCCTCCAGTAGAAACGCAAAAAGCAAATACGGATTACAAACCTGCTTTTGCCGGGCAAACCAGAATCGCAGGAGCTAAAACAACCTCCGCCTTTGAAGGCAAAGTTATTGCCGAAGGATTAAAGTCCCCCTGGGGCATTGCAGCGCTACCGGATGGTAGATTATTGATCACAGAAAAAGAAGGTGATATGCGTATCGCAGCCGCCGACGGGAAATTAAGCGAGCCAATTAAAGGTCTTCCTGCGGTGAATAGCAGCGGCCAGGGCGGATTGCTCGGATTGGGACTCGATCCGGATTTTACGACAAACCGAATGGTATATTGGGTATTTTCGGACAATACGCCTGCAGGAACATTAACGGCTGTTGCCAAAGGTAAGCTTTCTGCTGACGAGAAATCATTCGAGGACGCGAAGGTTATCTATCAGGCAACTCCAGCACATAAAGGCAACCTGCACTATGGTGGACGGATCGTATTTGATAAAGAAGGAAACATTATTTTTAGTACGGGCGAACGTTCTGATCTGGTCACCAGACCACTTGCTCAGGATTTGAATACGGCTTTGGGTAAGATTTTACGCATTACAAAAGATGGACAACCCGCACCTGGCAATCCATTTATAGGAAAAGCAAATGCACGGCCAGAGATATACAGCTATGGACACCGTAATCCGCAGGGACTTGCGTTTCATCCTGAAACCGGCGATTTATGGGAAACTGAATTTGGCCCTCGCGGCGGAGATGAACTCAATAAGATACAAGCTGGTAAAAATTATGGTTGGCCTACCATTACCTATGGAATAGAATATAAGGGCGATAAAGTTGGCGCAGGTATACAGCAAAAAAATGGGCTTGAGCAACCTGTTTATTATTGGGACCCTGTCCTCTCCCCAAGCGGAATTACATTTTATACCGGACAGAACATCCCCGAATGGAAGAATAATCTTTTTATTTGCGGTCTGAGCAGTACCCATATCGCCCGGATTATCTTAAAAGACAATAAAGTGGTTGGCGAAGAGCGCTTGCTCGGCAGTGAAGGGCAACGATTCAGAGATATTACGCAAGGAAAGGATGGTGCATTATATGCCATTACTGATCTCGGCAGATTATATAAAATAGACAAAAAGTAAATTTAATAAAGATAAGTAGTCCCAATGTGGGGCTACTTATTAAGCTTTTGCGCCCTCTCCTCTCCTATTCTTCCAATTTTATTTTATCAGATATCGATATCAGCTGATCAGATCACGAAAGGCAATTTGGCATAAAGCTAAAGTTTGGCGTGATTATTGACAATATTTAGTCGAAACAATAAAATATTATATGGTAAAAAAAGAAAAAATGAAAAAATTATTAGAAATTAACCCCTTATCGTTCTATGTGACCAACTGGGGTTTTGTAAACAACACCGAACCAAAAAGAACGCGCAAAACTGGCCAACCTTCTCCAAAAAATTAGGCGTTCTTCTCTAAACATTTCAATCAAATTTATTAAAATCATCTGCTGATATCCTCCATACGGATATTAAGTAAGAGATTTATTCTTTTACTCCTACCGTAATTAGAGGATATCAAATTATGCAAAGTAAATTGCCAATAAAATAACAATAACGATACATGCTATCATAATGTATTTATTCAATTGGCTATTTTTCTCTCCTTCATCACTTTTATAGTGATAATCACGTTTGTTCGGCAAATTCATAAGTCTGTTTTTATTAATGATGAAGTTACGGACTTTTTTCCATATTATTCATGATGATAAGGTTCGCCTTTCATAATAGAAAAAGCCCGATAAAGCTGTTCCGTAAAGAACAAACGGATCATTTGATGCGAAAAAGTCATCTTTGACAAAGACATTTTGGAATTTGCACGATCATAGATTTTTTGATCAAAACCATAAGGACCACCGATAATAAACACCATATGCTGTACACTATTGACCATCATTTTCTCCAAATATGCGGAAAAATCCAAGGAACGGAACTCCTTGCCAAATTCATCCAGTAAAATGACCATATCCTGCGGCTGCAATTGTTTTAAAATCAATCCAGCTTCCTTGTCCTTTTGCTGCTCCTCAGAGAGACTTTTGCTATTTTTAATATCCGGTATTACCGTGATAGTAAAGTTTACATAGAACTTTAGTCTTTTGATGTATTTGTCGATTCCTTCGATCAAGTATTTATCATCCGTTTTTCCAATACAAAGCAAGGTTATTTTCATAGTATCTAATAAGTTCCAAAGTTCCAATTTTATTTAAAATATTCGTAAACAAAAAGCTATAAAACAATAAACAATATTATTCGTTTAGTTATAGAACAATTATTTTCGCAATAATGCACAAAACCCAACTTTTTAGTATGAAAAAAATTAAATCGATCTTTCTTATTGCAGTATGTTTATTTGGCTTTCGAAGTTATAGTCAGCAAGCTCTTCCAGACACCAGTAAAATATGGACGATCAAAGGTGAAAATACCTTTTTGATTAACCAGAGTTCATTCTCCAATTGGGCTGCAGGTGGTGTCAATTCATTTTCCGGAAATCTCACCCTAAATTATGATTTCAATTATAAAAAAGATAAATGGTCTTGGGATAATAAAGTTTTAGCGGCCTACGGACTAACTTTTCAAAAAGAATCGGATTGGCGTAAAAATGATGATAGATTGGTATTGAACAGCTTACTGGGCCATCAAGCCTCGCAACATTGGTTATATACTTTTTTCTTGAATTTTAATACGCAGTTTGCCGATGGATTTGATTATACAAAAACTCCGAAAGAACGTATATCAAGATTTCTGGCACCGGCATATTTAAGCTTTGGACCCGGTTTTGCCTACAAAAAATCCGATAACCTGAGGTTCAATCTGTCCCCAGCAGCAGTAAGATTCGTGTTCGTCAGCGACACGCTTCTTTCGACACGATATGGTCTGGATCCGGGTAAAAAAGTGAGAACCGAGTTCGGTGCCTCTTTTGACGCATACTACAAAGTAAACCTGATGGAGAATGTTTCCTTTGAAAATATTTTAAAACTCTATTCAAATTACCTGGACAAGCCGCAGAATGTTGACATAGACTACACCGCAAATCTATTCATGAAGGTCAATAAGTTTATTACCGTAAACGCCGGCGTACAAATGATCTATGACGACAACACCGCCATTCCGATTATTGAAGAAGGAAAAGAAGTCGGAAAAAGAAACTCGGCATTGCAGATCAGACAAATTGTTGGAGCTGGAGTAACCTATAAATTTTAGTTGCAATAATCAATTCCACATCGAAAAAAGAACAAAAATGCATTGAATAGAACTAAAAAAAGCCGAAATGTACTATTTCGGCTTTCTCATTTATGGATACTCGTGTAAAATTACCTATTAAAATGGTGCATCGTCAGGCATATCGTTCATCCGTGAAGGCATGGTAATGCCACCACTAAAGCCCGCTCCACCAAAGTCATCACCAAAATTTGGAGAAGGATTCAATGCAGATACAGAGAATGTGTCTGGCGCATCACCAAAACCATCTCCCCCACCCATTCCGGAAAACTCATCTTCAAGATCGACAAATTTAACAAATTTACCAACGAAACGAAGCGGCACGATCCCTGTTTCACCATTACGGTGCTTGGCAATAATAACTTCACCCACACCTGCCGTCGGACGTCCTTCCTCATCTTCTGTCAAACCATAATATTCTGGCCTGTATAAGAAAAGTACCATATCGGCATCCTGCTCAATAGACCCCGACTCACGCAAATCGGATAACATTGGCCGTTTACTATTTCCAGGTCTGGATTCCACTGCACGACTCAATTGCGACAAGGCCAAAACTGGAATATTCAACTCTTTTGCGACAGATTTCAGCGCACGGGAAATACTACCGATTTCTTGTTCCCGGTTTCCTCCGCCTTTGCCTTCTGCTTTACCGTGCATCAATTGCAAATAATCGACAATTACCATTTGAATATCATATTGTGCTTTTAGACGACGGCATTTTGCCCTAAATTCAAATACGTTCAGCGCAGGCGTATCATCAATGATAATCGGAGCGTCTGTCAGTCGCCCGATACGAGAGTGCAATTGCTGCCATTCGTGATCTGCCAGGTTACCTTTTTTTAGTTTTTCCTGTTCAATTTCAGTTTCCCCAGCGATCAGACGATTAACCAACTGAACCGATGACATCTCCAGCGAAAATACCGCAACAGCTTTACCGTGTTCTACCGCCGCATTTCGTGCGACAGACAATACAAATGCCGTTTTACCCATCGCTGGACGTGCAGCAATAATCACCAGATCCGAAGGCTGCCAGCCAGAAGTCATACGATCAAGCGCGGTTAGACCTGACGGCACACCGGTCAGACCGTCCGTGCGATCACGTAACATCTCAAGATTCGAAATGGCTTCACGCATAATATCGTCCATCTTGCGGGAATCTCTTCTCAAGTTATTTTGTGCAATATCAAACAAGCTCTTTTCGGCATGGTCCAGGAGATCGAAAATATCGGAGGTCTCGTCGTAAGAGCTATTGATAATTTCAGTCGAAACTTTGATCAGTTCCCTTTGAATATATTTTTGAGAAATAATCCGTGCATGGTATTCAATATTAGCTGCTGAAACTACCCTGTCGGTCAGTTGCGTAATATAATAAGCTCCGCCAACCATTTCCAGCGCGCCCATTCTCCGTAACTCGGATGTAACCGTCAAAATATCAATCGGCGAGGTCTTTTGGAACAAACCAAATATCGCTTCAAAAATCTTCTGATGCGATTCCTTATAGAAAGACTCAGGTTTTAAAATATCAATAATCTCGCTCAGTGCATTTTTCTCAAGCATCAATGCGCCCAAAACAGCTTCTTCAAGATCTACTGCCTGTGGCGGTAGCTTCCCTAAGCCGCTTACCATGTTGTTTAATTTGGTACGGCGCTCACCATAATTACCTCTTTTGTTATTATCCGTATTATTCGCCTCAAAATTGCTCTCGTTCATCATGATATTATATCCGAAATATAGCTTCCCAGCTCTTAAATTTAAGATGGGATAACAAATGTATAAAAAATAAAATTCACCACGATGATGAATTACAAACAGCAGATTTAGTTGTTCAGCCATCAACTGTCAAAACGCTTTGAAGGACACAGTTTTACCACTCCACTTATTAACACAACCTGTGGAAAACATGTTGAAAATAAAAAACACACCTTCAAAATCAATACATTAAAAAATGTTGATAACTTAAACCATCGTGAATAACCAAAATTCCCTAAATTCAAGATGATAGCATTTATTTCCCGTTAAAGACTGTCATAACATCTCCTTGACCAGACAGGAAAAATCTCCGCTTTAAATCGAAAAACAAATCCCATTTTAAGCATTAAAAATATACTTATATTGTATATTTGTAAAATGACGCACGACTCTTCAACATTAAAGCCCTATAAAGACGCCAACGATGGCAAGAAAAAACAGGTCGCGGATATGTTCAACAATATTTCCCATTCCTACGATTTCTTAAACCACTTCATGTCTCTGGGGATTGATATCATATGGCGCAAGAAAGCCATCAATGCCCTAAAATCCATCAAACCTCAACTGATGCTGGATGTTGCAACCGGAACAGGGGATTTTGCATTGGAGTCCATTAAAATATTGAATCCAAAAAAAATCATTGGGGTTGATATCTCGCAGGGTATGCTTGATGTCGCTAAAAAGAAAATCGCAAACAAAGGGTTGGAAAATCAATTTGAAGTACAATTAGGTGATTCGGAGAGGCTTAAATTTGATGACAATACTTTTGACGCCGTAACCGTTGCATTTGGTGTCCGTAATTTTGAGAACTTAGAAAAAGGACTGTCTGATATCTACCGAGTATTGAAACCGGGCGGTAAAGCCGTTATTTTGGAGTTTTCAAATCCAAAAAAATTCCCAATAAAACAACTCTATAATTTTTACTTCAAATATGTAACACCGACTATTGGAAAATTCTTTTCAAAAGATGCCAGTGCTTACGAATATTTACCGGAATCTGTTGCTCAGTTTCCCGATGGACAGAAATTTGTTGCTATAAATAAAAAGGCTGGCTTTGACCAAACGATTGTAAAACCCCAGACGTTCGGTATCTGTACAATTTATATCGCTACAAAATAAGTCAGTAACGATTCCTCGGCTACAATTTAGCATTAAAAGACGGTTAATATCGAGTTTTAATATTTCAACCAGTAACATATATGAGAAAGACAGTTTTCATCACAGGAGCAAGTTCAGGTATTGGCCAGGCCTGTGCTGAAGTATTGGCGAAGGAAGGCTACAATCTTTTACTTTGTGCCCGCAGACTAAATCGTTTGGATGAATTGAAGGAAAAACTGAGCTCAACCTATCCCGATATCAAAATTCATACCTTTGAATTAGACGTCAGAGATTCAGAACAGGTCCAGAATCAAATAGATGGTTTGCCCTATGAATGGAAAAAAATCCATGTGTTGATTAATAATGCCGGACTTAGTCAAGGACTGGATCCTATTCAGGACGGCGATATCGGTGACTGGGACAGAATGATCGATACCAACGTCAAGGGCTTGCTTTATGTGAGCAAAGCAGCTATCCCACTAATGGATACTGAAAATGGGGCACATATTGTCAATTTAGGATCTATAGCCGGAAAAGAGGTTTATCCGAATGGGAATGTATACTGCGCGACAAAACATGCCGTCGACGCATTAACAAAAGCAATGCGTATCGACCTGCTTTCCAAGGGCATAAAAGTGAGTTCCATTGATCCCGGTATGGTCGAGACAGAGTTCTCCGAAGTGCGTTTTCATGGCGACAAGGAACGGGCAAAAAATGTCTATGCAGGCGTGCAGCCCCTGACCGGAACCGACATCGCTGAAACAATACTTTTTGTCATCACCAGACCAGCGCATGTGAATATCAACGATCTATTAATAATGCCCACGGCTCAGGCTACGGGCACGATTGTCAATCGAAAATAATTAAAACATCATGTCATTAGAAACACAAATAAATCAAGACATTAAAGCGGCAATGATCGCAAAAGACACAGCAACATTGCGTGGATTACGTGCCATTAAAGCGGCTATTCTTCTTGCTAAAACTGAAAAAGGCCATACTGAAGAGCTAAATCAGGAAGCTGAAATCAAAGTTTTACAAAAACTGGTAAAACAACGCCGTGAATCAGCTGAAATCTATAAGAATCAAAACCGTGAAGATCTTTATCAAATTGAGGTGGAAGAAGAAAAAGTGATCGAAGCTTACCTTCCTAAACAAATGAGCAAAGAGGAAGTAGAATCTGTTATCAAAGCAATCATCGCAGAGACCGGCGCGTCATCCATTAAGGAAATGGGAAAAGTAATGGGTGCTGCCAATCAAAAATTAGCCGGGCAAGCCGACGGGAAGACAATCTCTGAGGTCGTAAAAAGCCTATTGGCATAATCACCCCATTAAGATAACATCAATCGGGTTACCGACCCCACCAGTCGCTGCTATTGATAGGGTCGGTAACTTGACTTGCCCCTCTTCATTAACCATCATGGATTATAATTGGAAACTTAAGAATTTTGACGAACTGACGAACCGGGAATTGTACCGCCTTTTGAAAATGCGTACGGAGGTTTTTGTACTGGAACAAGCGTGTTTATATCCCGAACTGGATGATAAAGATTATGTCTGCCTACATCTTTGGGCGGAAAAGGATGGGGAAATTGTCGCATATACCCGTTTGGTTCCGCCTGGAATTTCATACCCACAAGCTTCCATAGGGCGTGTAATTGTTGTGAAAGAGGCGCGAGGAACAGGCTTAAGCCAACTGCTGATGCGTAAATCCATCGAGGCTACTCTAGAAGCGTTCGGACCGCAGGATATTCAAATCGGTGCCCAATTTCACTTAAAGTCATTCTATGAGAAATTAGGGTTTGAACAAAATTCCGAACCTTATCCTGACTACGGGATTCTCCACATAGACATGACTAAATCAGTTCTTAAATAAATTATATTTATGAATCACATTGTAATCATTACCGCTGCATTATTGGGCACTTTGGCCATTATATTAGGTGCATTTGGCGCACATGCATTCAAAAAAATTCTATCGGCTGAAAAGCTGGATTCGTTCGAGGTAGGTGTTAGATATCAAATGTATGCAGCCATCACCCTATTGGTTCTCGGACTAAACCTATCCTTTGACTATCAGTCCGAACGGGTAGCCTATTACCTTATTACCTCGGGTACATTATTGTTTTCAGGAAGTATTTATTTTCTTTCCTTTGCAGAGTATTGGAAAAAAAATCTGAAGTTTCTTGGTCCTATCACTCCTTTAGGAGGATTACTCATGATAATGGGCTGGATTGCAATTATCATTCGTTTTGTATAACTTTGCAACACATAGTGGCAATGATGTCTGCCTTGAACCGCCTTAATAAGCTGATGACGTCTACTTTTAGTATAAAAACAACAAATTTTATATAAGTAGGCTTATGGCTATAAAAATTTCAAATCAAACACCGCGTAACAAGTTTCATTTTATTTCCAAATGGCTGATTACCTGCTGTATGGTAGGCTTTTGCGTTGGTTCAATCTGCGCATTCTTTCTTTTTTCGCTGAATTGGGTTACCGCATATAGAGAAAACAATTCCTGGATCATCTACGGATTACCTCTTGCGGGGCTGATCATTGCCTTATCCTATCAGCGCTGGGGTAATCCCTCTGGTAAAGGGAACAACCTGCTGATTGAAGAATACCTTTATCCGCAGCGCCGGATACCGCTCGTTATGGCACCTCTTGTGCTATTCGGAACTTTGCTCACCCATCTGTTTGGGGGATCAGCCGGACGTGAGGGAACGGCGGTCCAGATTGGCGGAGCAATAGCCGACCAACTCAACCGTTGGTTTAATTTCGACAAAACCGAACGTCGTATCCTGATATCTCTCGGTATTACAGCAGGTTTTGCGGCCGTCTTTGGCACCCCGCTTGCCGGAGCCGTATTTGGCCTTGAAGTCCTGCTTATTGGCAAAAAAAGATATTTTGGGTTGCTCCCCTGCTTTCTCACAGCCTATATCGCAAATTTTAGCTGTCAATTATGGCATGTACCGCACACACATTACCCAATACATGAAATGATCCCTGCGCTTTCTTTAAGCAATATTGGGTTTAGTTTGATTGCTGGAATTTTATTTGGCTTGGCAGCCTGGTTGTTCACCCTTACCGGAGACTTCTTCAGTGCTCAATTTAAAAAGATCAAATCTCCTCTACTCAGACCTATTATCGGCGGTATCATCATCGTGATTACGGTGGTATTGCTAAAAAGCACAAAATATATCGGCTTGGGTATTCCAATGATTCAGGAGGCTTTCAATAATCCCTCGGATTATTATGATTTCTTAATCAAATTGGTCTTAACCACTTTTACCCTTTCTGCCGGTTTTAAAGGCGGGGAAGTGACCCCATTATTTTTTATTGGGGCTACTCTTGGCAGTGCACTCAGCGGCTTTATCCCACTCCCGCTTGGATTATTGGCTGCGATGGGCTTTGTTGCCGTATTCTCTGGCGCTACAAATACACCCTTAGCTTGCATTATTATGGGCTATGAACTTTTCGGCTTCCAGCCTGTTGTTTTTATAGCAATTGCTTGTATAGCCGCATTTATATTCTCCGGAAAAAAAGGAATTTATGTTGCCCAGAAAGGTGGAATTAAAGAAAAATTGTATCGAAAATTGAATTTGTAATTCAGTCCATAAAAAAAGCATAAAACCAAGCTGTGGCTTTATGCTTTTTTCTATATTTTTTTGAAAGGCTTACAACAATTTACCTTGCAAGAAGAATGCTGCAACGGTAAAATAAATAATCAATCCCGAAACGTCCACTAACGTTGCTACGAAGGGCGCTGATGCCGTGGCTGGATCCAATCCAAATCGACGCAAGATAAATGGAATAAATGAACCAGACAGCGTTCCCCACAACACGATAAACACCAAAGACACTGCTACTGTAAGACCTATGGCAATCCAATAAGGACCATAGTCATATAAACCAAGAAAATGCCAGGCCAATATCCTAAGAAAACCAATGGCACCTAATATACTGCCCAAAATCAATCCCGAAGAAACTTCTCTTTTCATGACATACCACCAATCCTTGAGTTTCAATTCACCCAAGGCCATGGCACGAATAATAAGTGACGCAGCCTGCGAGCCCGAATTTCCACCACTGGAAATAATCAAGGGAACAAACAGCGCCAATACAACCGCCTTCTCCAACTCCCCTTCAAAGAAACCCATGGCAGAAGCGGTAAGCATCTCACTGAAAAATAATATAATAAGCCATCCGGCCCGTTTTTGTACTAACTGAAGTAATGGCGTCTTTGTATAAGCCAGATCCAGCTCTTCCATCCCTCCAAATCGTTGGATATCTTCTGTATCACGGTCTTCGATCCGGTCCAGCACATCATCAAATGTCACAATCCCAACCAATACCCCGGCTTCAGTAACAATAGGTAAGGCACTTCGGTCGTATTTCTGGAAGATTTCGAAGGCCTCCTCCATGGGAGTTGAGGCTTTAATTGCTGCAAAATTATAGTCAATGAGATCCGAAATCTTTGTGGAACCATCAGACAGTAGTAATTGGCCAATCTTCAAATCATCAATTAAGACATTTTTTTCGTCAACAACATAGATGAAATTCAGCGTCTCGGCTTTTCTTCCAAAAACTTTAATATGCCGAAAAACATCATCCACCGTATAATAAGGGCGTACCTGCACGTACATTGGTGTCATTAATCGGGCGATACTATCCTCTTTATATCCGATCAGCTCCAGTGCCATCTGCTTTTCACGTTCGTTTAAGAGATTGATTAAATATTTGATCAGATCATCAGGTAGCTCAGAAAGCAACTCGTTTCGTGTATCCGGCTTCAGGTTATTCAACAATTCGGACAATTCCTGCTCGGTCATTGATTTAATCAATGTGTATTGGACATCTACTTCCAAAAATGAAAAGATTTCCAATCTATCCTCTAAAGGATAGTCCATAAAATGTTGGTGTTGCTCACCTTTAATTAGACGCGATATTTCTTCCGCAATATCGGCTGGGTGCAATGCTGAATTTTGTTCCATTGGAAGAATATTTTAATGGATTTAGCGCAAAAGTAGCTTATTTTGTATGATATCCAATCATCTACAAAAGTATTTTTTAAGACGGAAAGGTACCATTCTATCTAAAATAGGCTGCTGACCGCTTTGGATTTAATGTTAGGCTACGAAAACCGTGCAGATTTTACAAAATCTTAAAAATTTATTAATCCGGGAGCAAGTTCCACAGCTTCCCTTTCCGGTCTGAATAATCGGGCTGTCAACGACCCTTCCAATTTTATTTCTCCTTGATTTACTTTTAACCAACTACCTTCCCGAAGTCCGATTACGGGTTGTGAATTAAATTGATGAAATTCCTGGATACGGGTTTCCCGTGTTTCTCCTTTATGGGTCGAATTCATGTCCGGATCCAGAAAATGTGGATTAATATTAAAAGGTAGAAATCCCAACGCGTCAAAACTCGGCGGATAAACAATAGGCATATCGTTTGTTGTACCAATGGTCAATCCGGTCAAATTAGATCCGGCGGAAGTACCTACATAAGGAGTTCCTTTGCTTACCTGTACGCGCAATTGATGTACAAGATCCAAATCATACAATGTCTTCAATAACAAGAATGTATTACCGCCACCGACAAAGATTGCTTTTGCTTCCTGAATGGCCTTTTTCTTGTTCTGAAACTCATGCAATCCGGTAACTTTTATATTTTGATCATCCAAAGCATCCTGAACTTTGGCCGTATACGCATCAAAAGATATTCCGGATGGTCTGGCAAAGGGAATAAACAGCAACTCATCGGAAGCGATAAATTTCACAAAATCTTCTTTAATGTAATCGAGAAATCCGCTGCCATGGACAGTACTTGTGCTTACGACCAATAATTTATAGATTGGATTGATCACCATATGTTACTTCTTAAAATTATATAAAAAAATGTACCTTTTACTTCGTTTGAAGCGAAGCCAAAGGTACATTTTTACTTTCTGATTCTTTATTTTTTATCAGCAGACTTTTTCTCCGAACTCAATCTTCTATTTTCTTGCAGCGCTTTATGTAAAAGATATTCGATCTGCCCGTTAACACTCCTAAACTCATCTGCAGCCCATTTTTCCAATGCTTTATACATTTGATCATCAAGCCGCAACATAAAGTTCTTTTTATCTGCCATTTCATTCAGTTTATTGGTACAAAGTACCGGTATTTACAATTGGTGTCGCGGCTTTTTCTCCACAAAGTACCACCATTAGATTGCTCACCATAGCCGCTTTTTTCTCGTTGTCCAGTTCAACAATATCTTTTTCGGACAGTTTCTTTAGTGCCATTTCAACCATACCTACAGCACCATCCACGATCTTTGAACGCGCAGCAACAATGGCAGCAGCTTGTTGTCGTTGTAGCATCGCACCGGCAATTTCGGATGCATAAGCCAGATGGCTGATTCTCGCCTCTTTAATAATCACCCCTGCAGGTGCAAGACGATCGGCGAGTTCCTGCTCAAGGATATGATTCACCGTATCCCCGCCTTCACGCAAAGTGATCTCCGCTCCCTCATCCTCCAGGTTATCATAAGGAAAACTTCCCGCCAGATGCCGTACCGCTGCTTCACTCTGCGTACGCACATAGGACATATAATTACTGACATCATAAGCAGCTTTATAGGTATCCCCTACCTGCCATACGATAACAGCTCCGATCTCAATCGGATTTCCCATCTTATCGTTTACCTTTAATGTCTGCCCCTGGAGATTATCCGAACGTAAACTGATCTTGATTGTAGAATACAGCGGATTGACAAAAAACAACCCGTTCTCTTTTACAGTACCCACATATCGACCAAAGAAATTTAAAACACGTGAATGATTTGGATTAATAATCATTAATCCCTTTAGGATAAAAAATGTTCCGATCATCAGGATGACGCCAAGTACAACATAAAGCGAACTTTCATCAACGTTGGCAAATGAAAATATAGCAGCTATAAAAGAAGCTACCGCAATTAATAAGGCTAAATAGCCCGACATAGGTTTAATCAATTTCTCCATAATTTGTTAATATATATTTGATATCATTTTAATATCATAAATATAGCAAAAAATAATTCTTATTCCAAAGCCAAAATTTTTATTACTATTTTTGATTATGCTCAAAAGGTCCTTTTTACCACTTGTGAATGCCAATACCAAAACGCTTATCCTCGGATCTTTACCGGGTGACAGATCATTGGAGCAAAATGAATATTATGCACATCCACAAAATCGTTTCTGGAAAGTGATTAGACATTTATATAACAATCCCGATACGACGAGTTATGTTGACAGAGTGAACCTACTACTTGACAATGGTATTGGTTTATGGGATGTATGTGCGGAAGCATCCCGTCCGGGCAGTATGGATTTAGCCATCAAAGATGAAAGCCCCAATCCAATTATCGCACTCCTGGAGGCAAATCCGGGGATCAAACTCGTAGTCTTTAATGGGCAAAAAGCGTATAAATTATATACGAAGTATTTTGACGAAAAAGAGAACATCCGCTACCTATGCCTCCCCAGTACCAGTCCCGCAAATGCAAAAACAAACTTCGAACAACTCGTCACGCATTGGCGTACGATCATAAGTGATTAAATTACATAAATAAGGTTCGTTAATTCAGCGCTATTGCTTATTTTTGCGCTAAGATGTCAGATTTAAAATACAATCAACGAGGTGTATCCGCTGGAAAAGAGGATGTGCACAATGCGATAAAAAATATCGACAAGGGTCTGTTTCCCAAAGCATTCTGTAAAATCATTCCCGATATTTTGGGTGGAGATCAGGACTGGTGCAATATCATGCATGCTGATGGTGCCGGTACCAAGTCTTCTCTAGCCTATGTCTATTGGAAAGAAACTGGAGATATTTCGGTTTGGAAAGGTATTGCACAAGACGCTATCATTATGAATATAGACGATTTACTCTGTGTTGGAGCGATCGATAATATTCTACTTTCTTCGACAATCGGAAGAAACAAAAATCTTATTCCCGGAGAAGTTATTGCAGAAATCATCAATGGTACAGAAGAAATATTGGCTGAACTTCGTGATTTGGGTATCGGTATTTATTCTACCGGGGGCGAAACTGCTGACGTTGGTGATCTGGTACGCACAATTATAGTCGATAGTACAGTTACATGCCGGATGAAACGGGAGGATGTGATTTCAAATCACCGGATTAAAGGGGGTAACGTAATCGTAGGCTTGGCGTCCAATGGAAAAGCAAGTTATGAAAAAGCCTATAATGGCGGTATGGGCTCCAATGGCTTAACCTCAGCACGTCATGACGTCTTTAACAAAAAAGTAGCGGAAAAATATCCGGAGGCTTACGATCCGGCTGTCCCTTACGACCTTGTTTTTGCGGGGAGTCAGGATTTAACCAATGGCATCACAGTGGAAACAGGCGAAACAGTTACCGCGGGGAAACTCGTCCTTTCACCCACACGTACCTACGCTCCTGTCATCAAAAATATTTTAGATAAGTACCGTTCTCAGATTGACGGAATGGTGCATTGTTCAGGTGGAGCGCAGACTAAAGTGTTGCACTTTGTGGACAATGTACACGTCATTAAAGACAATCTTTTCCCAATTCCACCGCTCTTTGAATTGATACAGAAAGAATCCAATACTGACTGGAAGGAAATGTACAAAGTATTCAATATGGGGCACCGGATGGAATTGTATGTACCTGAAGCTATTGCCGCGGATATCATTGCCATTTCGGAATCATTCGGAATTCCGGCACAAATTATCGGCCGTGTAGAAGATGCCGCTTCTAAAAAAGTAACGATTACATCTCCTTTTGGAGAATTTATTTACGAATAAAACAAGTATGCACCAGTCTATTTGATAAAGATTGGTGCATTATTCCTTTTGGTATCAATGAAAGAAAAACTTCTCGTGGGCTGGAAAGAGACCCTGGATTTACCTGAATTAGGAATATTTGGCATAGAAGCAAAAGTCGATACCGGCGCAGCTTCCTCCGTTTTGCACTGTAACTCCTATAAAATCGTCAATGAAGATGGTCAGGACTGGATCCATTGCGAACTCATTACCAATTTCGAAACAGAAGAAACCAACGTTTTAAAATTAAAGCTTTACAAATCAAAACTGGTCAAGAGTTCATTTGGTCAGGAGGAAAAGCGTTATTATATCCGAACTACAGCAAAACTTTACGACCAGGTTTTCAGTATCAAGATTTCATTTCGAAATCGCTCCAAAATGACTTACCCAATGCTTTTAGGAAAGAATTTTCTCTACCGAAGATTTTTGGTTGATGTTTCCAAAGAAAACCTCTCCTTGAAGTCCCCGTCAAAATAAAAACAAATAGCAAAGCTATTTTGTTATCTTAGCACAAAAATATATTCAATATACAAACCGTGAAAATTGCCGTATTATCGACAGTAAAGAGTTTATACTCAACTCGTCGTCTCGTAGAAGCTGCACAACAAAGGGGGCACGAATGTGTTGTCATAGACCATAGTAAGTGTTACGTTGGCATTCAACAAGATAAACCCAGTATTCATTACAAAGGACAGGATCTCAGTGGTATTGACGCGATTATTCCCCGAATAGGCGCTTCCGTCACCTTTTATGGTTCGGCTATTGTCAGACAATTTGAGGTGATGGATGTAATTTCTGCAAATCCAAGTCAAGCCATTACCAGGTCCAGAGATAAATTGAGATGTCTGCAGATCTTGTCAGGTGCTGGTATCGGCCTTCCGATTACGGGCTTTGCACGTACGGCGTCCGATGTTGACGATCTGATCAGTATGGTAGGTGGAGCCCCTTTGGTGATTAAACTATTGGAAGGTACACAAGGGATTGGTGTTGTTTTGGCAGAAACTAAGAAAGCGGCATCATCTGTTATAGAGGCTTTCTACGGCCTCGGAAACAATATTTTGATCCAAGAGTTTATCAAAGAGTCGAAAGGTTCCGACATCAGAGCTTTTGTAGTCGACGGCAAAGTTGTCGGGGCGATGAAACGTACGGCTAAAGAAGGTGAATTTCGGTCAAACATACACCGGGGTGGAACAGCGCAGGTAATACGCCTAAGCAAGGCAGAAAGAGAAACCGCTATTGCTGCCGCCGCACAATTGGGACTTACTGTATGTGGCGTGGATATGATTCCCTCGGACCGGGGCCCGTTAGTTCTCGAAGTAAATTCTTCCCCCGGATTGGAAGGCATAGAAAAGGCCACAAAAAAGGATATTGCTTCTGAAATCATCCAATACATCGAAAGACAATATGAATTGAAACAAGCACAAATGCCGAAAGTGGTAAAGAAGAAGAAAAAGAGAGAGAGCAAATTATAAAATTACCGAACAAAAAATTAAAAGGGTTGTCAATGGCTATTGACAACCCTTTTAATTTTTAAAGACGCTAGATTCAATGAAATAAATATTTCCCAATACTTCCTAAATTCAGCTACCGTTGAGTCCAAATTTTACTTATCTTAGGCTAAATTATGAATTAATGAAAAGATTTAGCCATCTTCTATTAGCTTTCGTACTCGTACTGGCTGCATTTTCCTGGTCTTTTAGTCAAACGCCCATTCAAAAAACAGCGTCGCCAACTTGGCTCCGACCCATTACAAAAAAAGCCATAAAGCCAAATCTGGATGATATTAGCGATGGATATTACTATGAGTTAATCGAAAATCAAATAAACTTAGCTGCACAAACAAAATATTATAGGGACATAAAAGTATTGTTTGATCAAAGTGGGATCGAAAACCTGGGACAGGTTCAGGTAACCTTTGATCCGCATTTCCAAAAACTTCAATTACATGAATTGAAGATCATTCGTAACGGGAAAAATATTGACTTGCTGCCACAGGCAAAATTCAATCTCCTTGCATCCGAAACAGAGCTTTCGAGGTCTATCTACAATGGAAGCCAGATGGCCCATTATGTCCTGGAAGATTTGCGTAAAGACGATAAGATCGTATTTGCCTATTCAATTATAGGTACAAATCCCGTATTTGAACATAAATTTTTCGACACCTATTACTTACAGGGATATGAACCTACTGGTTTGGTCCATCTCAATTACATTGTACCAAACGGTCGCAAACTTCAATTCAAAAGTTTTAACGGTGCACCTGAAGTACAGCAACAATCCCTGGGAAATGCAACAAATTTCTTTTGGGAGCTCACTGAGAACAAAACAGTTCAATTCGAAAACTATAGTCCGGCCTGGTACAGCCCCTTAAAATATATCCAATGTTCAGAATTCAATACCTGGCAGGACGTTGACCAATGGAACCGGAGGATTAATCCCATACCACAGATAGTCCCTTCAAGTACACTTCAAACTTTCGTCAATCAACTATGGAAAGAGTCAAATGGGCAGCCCTATAACTACCTAAAAAAGGCCTGTGACTTTGTACAAAACGAAATACGTTATATGGGTATTGAGATGGGAGAATATTCACACCGGGCGAATGTTCCGGAAAAAGTATTTTCGCAGCGCTATGGCGATTGTAAGGATAAATCCATGCTGCTGGCAACAATACTCAAAAATAAGAACATCGACGCAGGACTGGTATTAGCCAATACTTATAAAGACCGAGGACTGCAGGAAGAGCTCCCCTCGCCTTATGCTTTCAACCACATGGTTGTTGAAGTTAATATCGGAGGACGTTACCAATATATTGATCCGACCATAACCAATCAGGGCGGAGATATCAAAAACAGATATTTCCCCGCTTATGGAAAAGTGCTCTCGACCCTGGGAAACGGAAAGCTTGCCGATGTACCGCAGCATATTGTGGGAAATATTAAAGTCAAGGAAACGTTGACGCTGGAAGGCAAATTCGAAGCTACCCTTGATGTTAAAACAGTCTATTTCGGAAATGAGGCGGACAATATGCGTACTTATTTTCAAGGTAGTGCCAAAAACGATATACAGAAGCAATACTTGGAGTATTATGCGAAAACCTATCCCAAAATCAATAAAATTGGCCATATACAATTCAAAGATGATATTGAGAACAATCGCGTGGAGATCACCGAAAAATACAAAATTAAAAACATCGGAAAAGCAGAAAACGGATCTTCCAAAAAGTATATTTCCTTGCTGGGCACGAATATAAACGACAAGCTACCCGAAATTATGGAGGATCGTATTGCCCCACTAGGCCTTCCGTTCCCTATGGATATCGAATATGAGATCGGTGTCGTTAACAAAGGAAAGAATACATTTGGCAGTCATAAAGACAATAGCTATTTTGACCGTAACGCCTATGTATTCGGAAAGACATTGGAAATAAAGCCAGATAGTATCAAGATTGCTTATACCTTAGGTTTTCACGAACCTTATGTTGAACAAAAAGACCTGCAACAGTATTATACAGATTTTGCCGATCGTGAGAATATCTTTTTCAATGGTTTTTATCTGGACGCGGACGGATATGTAACAGATGGGATAACTAACCTGGGTACACCGACATCAGCAAAGGAGATAAATTGGTTCACCCTGATCCTATTCATTGTCCTGGTGCCAGTCATCATCTGGTATATTGTTAAAAAGTACAATAAGAGCAAACCTTTTTTCATCAAACCCTATGATGAAATTTATCACGATCAAATCGGTGGGTGGATGATCGTACTGCTTATCGTACTATTTATAAATATATTGACCCTATCAGGCATATTTTTCTTTCAACAGTCCTTTTTTAATTTAAATACTTGGCAAGCGGCAGATCAGTTAGAAGGTGTTTCGCCCATTTTATACAAAATTCTGTTGCTATCGGAAATAATCGGTAATGTATTGATACTGGCTGGTTTGATTTATAGCTGTATCTTACTGATCAAGAAAAGGGACATTTTCGCACAGACTTTCTTTATGGTTGCACTATTTATGGCCATATTCTGTACTATTGATGGAATTGCATCCTATTTTATGTTTAAAAGTTATTTAGATAAAACAGATGGTCCCCTCGTACACTACAAAGATACTATAAAAGCGATTTTCTTTTTTTGCATTTGGGGAAGCTATGTGTATAACTCTGATCGCATCAAAGGTACCTGTCTTCGGACATATCAGAATGATGACAGTATTCAAAGGGCTGCGACAACACATCCCTTTGATCAAGATTTTCTAAAGCCGTATCCTATATCGAAACAAAATTCGGACGATACAGCAGCGGAATTTAATTCTCCGGATAACAAAATAGATCCTGCACATCCCGAAGACCATTAAGACAACACATAGCTATACTATTTTTCCACCTTCATAACCATATTGTCAGCACCTTCAGTAGAGACTTTTGCTTTTCCGGATTTGTTCTTAGTTGACTTGTAGTGAACGTGATTTTTGATACCTTCAATTTGAACGGTTTCGAGAGAGCCAATATTAACCATATTGTCCGCACCCTCTATTGTCACCGTTGATACATCATGACCTGTCACAGTATTCCCTTTGCCTTCAATAATTAATTTGCCGACATTCCCATGTATCACTACCTTGTTATCAGCACCTTCAATTTGAATTGTCTCACCACCTTTAGCCTCGATGGTACGGGTATTCCCTACCCCCTCAATTGAAATAACTTTTCCTTGTTGATCGAAAACAGTGTTTAACGAAGTGCGAGATCCAGGCCCTTTAGCCATTACCATCCCGCCCAATAAAAGGAGTGAAAATCCAAATGCGATCGTTCTTATTTTCATAATTGTATGTTTATAAATCACTGTGCAAAAATCAAACCTAATCAAACAAAAAAAGCCAATTAGGAGCTAACGTTTAATCATTTCAGCTGACAACGAGATAGACGATGTCTTTCAAGCATAGAATCCGGGCAATTGCTTTATATAGACTGGCGGATATCGTCCCAAAAAACAGACAGCGTCCAAACGGCTGACAACAAAAAAAGGAGCCTTTTGGGCTCCTTTAATATCTCTAACAAATTGACAGCGGATTAAAAACTCTATTTTACTGCGTCTACAACTGCTTTGAAAGCTTCTGGGTTATTTAAAGCTAAATCAGCTAAAACCTTACGGTTCAAACCAATGTTTTTAGCGTTTAATTTACCGATCAATTGGGAATAAGAAATTCCGTGTTGACGAGCTCCAGCGTTGATACGTTGAATCCATAAAGCTCTAAACTCGCGTTTTTTGGTTTTACGATCGCGGTAAGCGTATTGTAAACCTTTTTCTACTGTATTTTTAGCAATAGTATAAACTTTGCTACGTGATCCAAAGTAACCTTTTGCAAGGCCTAGGATTTTTTTGCGTCTTCTTCTTGAAGCTACTGCGTTAACCGAACGTGGCATATTTTTAAAATTAGTTTGGTAAAAGGTGCCATGTATTTCAATGAACTTACGACCCTGTACCCGGTTAAAAAATTATTATTAAATAAAATCGAATAAAACTTATTTACCGATAGCAAGCATACGTTTAACGTTGCCCATATCGCCATCAGATACATAACTTGTTTGTGTTAAGTTACGTTTACGTTTTGTGCTCTTTTTTGTCAAGATATGGCTTTTGAAAGCGTTTTTTCTTGCAATTTTACCTGTTCCAGTCAATTTGAAACGTTTCTTTGCGCTGGAATTGGTTTTAACTTTTGGCATAATACTTATAAATTTTATATCAATCTGTTAGAATTCTTATTATTTTTTAGGAGCCTTTGGAGCTACTGTTAAAAACATACGTTTCCCTTCTAATTTTGGTAAAAGCTCTACTTTACCGTAATCTTCCAGTGCCTGAGCGAAGCGTAACAACAAGATCTCACCTTGATCTTTGTGTACGATAGCACGGCCTTTGAAGTGTACGTACGCACGTACTTTTTCACCACTTTCAAGAAACTTAATCGCATGTTTCAATTTGAAATCAAAATCATGTTCACCAGAGTTAGGTCCGAAACGAATTTCTTTGATAACAGTCTGTTTCGCATTAGCTTTGATTTCCTTTTGTTTCTTCTTCTGTTCGTAAACAAACTTACTGTAGTCGATAATCTTACAAACCGGCGGTACAGCATTTGGCGAAATCTCCACTAAATCAAGTTCCAACTCATCAGCCAACTCTAACGCTTTGCGTGTAGGGTAAACTCCTTGTTCCACATTATCTCCTACCAAACGTACTTCAGGTACCTTGATTAGCTCATTAATGCGGTGATCTGGTTCTTTCTTTCTCATTGGTGGTCTTGGACCACCGGGTCTTTTTAATGCCAAATGTTTAAAAATTAAACGGTTATTTCCTTAATTAATATATCTCTAAATTCGTCAGCAGTCATAGTTCCTAATTCTACTGAGCCATGTTTACGTACAGAAACTGTGCCATTTTCCACCTCTTTTTCCCCTACAATCAACATATAAGGAAGCTTTTTCACCTCGGCGTCTCTGATTTTTCTGCCCACCTTCTCGTCACGTAAGTCTATCAGTCCGCGAATATCGGAATTATTTAGCGAATTCAAAACATTTTGCGCATATTCTTCGTATTTTTCTGACACTGGCAAGACGATAAATTGCTCAGGCGCAAGCCATAACGGAAATTGTCCCGCACAGTGTTCGATCAATACGGCTACAAAACGTTCCAACGATCCAAATGGGGCACGGTGAATCATTACTGGGCGATGTTTCATATTATCACTGCCAGTATACTCTAATTCAAAACGTTCCGGTAAGTTATAGTCCACCTGAATAGTACCTAACTGCCATTTACGTCCCAACGCATCTTTCACCATGAAATCAAGTTTCGGACCATAGAAAGCAGCTTCACCATATTCAACGACAGTTGGTAAGCCTTTTTCTTCGGCAGCCTCAATAATCGCAGATTCAGCTAAAGCCCAATTTTCATCGGTACCGATATATTTAGTACGGTTTTCAGGATCACGCAACGACACCTGTGCAGTGTAGTCATTAAATCCTAAAGCACCAAATACATAAAGAACCAGATCGATTACTTTCTTAAACTCATCTTTTACCTGATCCGGGCGGCAAAACAAGTGCGCATCATCTTGTGTAAATCCACGTACACGTGTTAACCCATGCAACTCACCCGATTGCTCATAACGATATACTGTACCAAATTCGGCAAAACGAACCGGTAAATCTTTATACGAACGCGGCTTTACCTTATAGATCTCACAGTGATGTGGACAGTTCATCGGTTTCAACAAAAACTCTTCACCTTCGATAGGTGTTTTGATCGGCTGAAAGGAATCCGCACCATATTTCTCATAGTGACCAGAAGTCACATACAGTTGTTTATGTCCGATATGTGGCGTTACGACAGGCTCATACCCCGATTTCAACTGTGCTTTTTGCAAGAAATCAATCAGTTTTTGACGTAATGCAGCTCCTTTTGGCAACCATAAAGGCAATCCAGCACCCACCTTTTCAGAAAATGCAAAAAGCTCCAGCTCTTTACCTAATTTGCGGTGGTCGCGTTTCTTTGCTTCTTCAATGAATTTTAAATATTCGGCAAGCTCCGATGCTTTCGGAAAAGTTACACCATAAATACGTGTTAACTGTTTCCGGGATTCATCACCCCGCCAATATGCACCGGCAACATTGGTCAGTTTTATGGCTTTGATAAATCCAGTATTCGGAATATGTGGTCCACGACATAAATCAGTAAACTCACCTTGGGTATAAAAAGTAATCTTTCCATCTTCCAGATCCTTAATCAGATCCAGCTTATACTCATCCCCTTTTTCGGTAAAATAGGCTAAAGCATCCGATTTAGAAACGGCTTTACGTTCAAAGGTTTCTTTGCGTTTGGCGAGTTCTAACATTTTGTCCTCGATAGCCTTAAAGTCATCCGAAGAAAATTCGCGATCACCAAAATCAACATCGTAGTAAAAACCCGTTTCGATTGCCGGTCCAATACCGAATTTAATTCCCGGATACAATGTTTCCAGCGCCTCAGCTAGTAAGTGAGCCGAAGAATGCCAAAAAGTAGATTTTCCTTTTGTATCATTCCAGGTCAACAACTTCACGCTAGCATCTTCTTCAATAGCACGGGCAGAATCCCATACTTCACCGTTCACCTCAGCAGCAAGAACATTTCTCGCTAGCCCTTCAGAAATTGACAAAGCAATTTCTGCTGCAGTGATTCCTTTTTGATATTCCCTAACGGAACCATCAGGTAGTGTAATTTTAATCATTTACAACTATGATCTTTATATTGTTAAAAAATAGAAAACACAAAACAACATGTACAATTATGTTATTACACTTATGTTTTCAATAAATAAATTGTGAAACAAATTTAGCAAAATTTCTGGTAATAAACAGTTTTTTTATGATCTCTTGTCCATTTTTCAGCAATCCTCCGTCTGGTAACACCGGACTCAGAAAAGAAAACAAAAAGCAGCGCTTCCACAAAATACACCAAAATCACCGCTCAATTTTCAACCCTATAAAAATGACATGAATTCCACTGAAAACAACAGTTTAAATTGAGCATGTCATTAATATTTACTACTTTTGCAGACTCAAATTTTAACTATGTCGAATCAAGTACCAGAAGACGGAACACGATTACCTTTGATGGAAGAGTTCTACACCATCCAAGGGGAAGGTTACCACACCGGGACTGCTGCTTATTTCATCAGATTGGGTGGTTGTGATGTGGGCTGCCATTGGTGCGATGTAAAAGAAAGCTGGGATGCATCTATCCATCCGCTTACAGCGGCAGATTCAATTATTGAAAATGCCAAGAAATATCCCGCTAAAACAGTTGTTATTACAGGTGGAGAGCCGCTGATCTATAATTTGGATTACCTCACTAAGGGTCTGCATGCTGCCGGAATAAAAACTTTTATCGAAACATCCGGAGCATATCCGCTAAGTGGAGAATGGGATTGGATCTGCCTGTCTCCAAAAAAATTCAAGGCCCCAAGAAAAGATGTGCTCGATGCTGCAGGTGAGCTCAAAGTGATCGTTTTCAATAAAAGTGATTTTGCCTGGGGAGAAGAATATGCTCAATTAGTTGGACCAAATTGCAGATTATACCTTCAGCCGGAATGGTCCAAATCCAAAGAAATGACCCCGTCCATTATTGACTATGTCAAGGAAAATCCAAAATGGGATATCTCCCTACAGACACACAAATTTCTAAATATTCCGTAACCAGAATATAAAAATAATCAAAGCAAAAAAGCACTCAATCTACTTCGGTTGAATGCTTTTTTTATGTTAACTTATACTTAGTATTCTATTCAACAAAATCTAAATCACTTTACATATTCCTTTATAAACGTATCAAGTTCAAGTGTTTTGGTCTCCTCCCCTTCTTTATCCCTCACCAAAACATTACCGGTACTATCTACATCTAAGAATAATAAACTAGGATTAATAATAATTTTCCCATTCTCATCCAACAAACCTATTTTCCCATCTTCCGAGAACATCAAATAATTATTTAAAAACTTGCTTATGTTCTCCTTTTTATCCAGTAAAACCTTTCCTTCTTGCGTAACGAGTCCAAAATTTCCATCTTTCTGAAAAATAGCCAATCTTTCCGTCGCCGGAGTGAGCCAATCGAACCCGTCTTTATTTACTTTGTTACCCTTTTTATCCAGCAACCAAAAGTAGTTATCCTTATCTGAAACGATGGCGGTCTGATCATTAAAATAAGCCAGGGAAAAAAGCGAACATGGCAGCACTTCCTGCCCCGCTGTGCTCTTTATCCCATAATATTCATCGTTCGTTTCCTTATCTTTCACCATGATCCATTTAAGCGACTTGTCCAATGGAAAAGTATCTTCAAATAAACTTACATCTCCGTCTCCCTCTAAAGGGCCATCACCAGAAATATCAACAACTTTAACATCCTGAGGCAATCGGAAATTTTTTGTACCGGACACGTTAGCCACTTTAGTTGTCTCGAAACCTAGATCAGCATTTGCACCTAACGACAATTTTAGCACAGCCCCCGGAAGATCATTGACAAACGAAAAAGCGGTCATATAATAGGTTGGTACCGCTTCCGAATACCAAACGATGGCTTCAGCCGAATCTGCTTGATTTTTGATGAATAATTTTGCTTTTTTACAGGTCACTCCAGCTACATTTTCAATCTCACCTAGATCTTGCATCCATACATAAGGACCTTCGGATTCTTTCAATCTATTGCTCACAACTTTATAGGGTGGGTGATAAGATTCCGCCGTGACAATATCGTCACCTGCCGAAAAAGAATATGTCTTTGCCAATTTTCTATTCAAAATAGCATGTTCCTTTTGATTAATCACAGCAGAAGAATAATCGGCGTCGGCTAAGATCTCAACATTCTTATAAGCCATCTTTCCTTTTAAAAAAGGCTCATAAAACTCTTTCGCAAATTCAGGAATCTCATTTTCAAATTTTTCAGGAGAAATCTCCCCTTTAAACACCAACTCCATCTGCCATTGCTTATCCTGCCCATGTACTATAGGGATGGATAAGCCAAACAACAACGCTACTTTGAATAAATTCTGCATAAGAATGATAAATATGTAGCTAAATAACAAAAGATAGACCAAAAAGCCTATCCTTCCTATATATTTTTTATTTATTTGTTTTTTATTCCGCTATTTTTTGCAAAAGGGGATAAAAAAGAAATACACCTTGATGAAATGAAAACTATAATAATACCGTTTGCCTGGTTTTCACAGCTTCATCGCAAGCGAGCGCGATGCGTAAACTATTGATCGCGTCTTCCATGGAAGAAGACAGGTCAAGATCCGCTATGATCGCCTGCCGAAAGAAGCGTTGCTCCCTGTTACACAATTCCTGATGATCGGGTTCATCAGACAAGTTTATCCATTCATCTTCTTTGGTAAATTCATTATCCGCATCTAAATCCGCATAATGAACTCTCAAACGCTCTGTTTGTGTATGCGCTGCGACCGAATCCGATTTGCCTTCGTCACTAGCTTTGTCTGCAACAATAGACACCGATCCCCTTGGGCCGAAAACGTCTTTTACAAAAAATGCATTTTGGCTCACCATAGGGCCCCATCCCGCTTCATACCAACCGACAGAGCCGTCCTCAAAATGCAACTGGAGCTGACCATAATTATAGTTCCACGCCGGAATATCGTCAGTAAGTCGGGCACCTATCGCCGAAACACGTACCGGTTTAACACCCGCCATCTGACACATCACATCAATGTAGTGAACACCACAGTCAACAATTGGACTCAGACTTGACATCAGATTGCGATGAACATTCCACATGTAACCATGGCTTTGTTGATTGAGGTTCATCCGCATGACCAAAGGTTTTCCCAAAGTCTTTGCGACCTCTATAAACTTAATCCACGAAGGGTGGTAACGCAGAATATATCCCACCACCAGTTTTTTACCATATTTTATGGCAGCATTCACGACTTCTTCAGCTGAGGTTACATCCTCCGCCAAGGGCTTCTCAATGAAAACATGAGCGCCTGATTCGAAAGCCTTAATCGCGTAGTCCCTATGGGTATCCGGATAAGTCGCAATACAGACAGCATCGGGTTTTGTTTGTTCCAATGCGGACTCGTAGGATTCAAACAACGGATATTCGGAATCTAATTCCGCATTAAGTTTACTTTTGCTATCTCCTCTAGCAACCAGACCAACGATTTCAAACCCTTCTAGATCATGATAAGCTTTGGCATGAGAAGCCCCCATATTACCACAGCCCACCACCAATATTCTAATAACTTGCATCAATTATTCGTTTAAACAAATTTCTATTTTATTTTCTTAATCCATCCAATGCATAAGCAGAGCCTGCACCCAGCACCGCACCAGCCAGCACATCCGTAGGATAATGTACCCCCAAATACATTCTGGAATAGCCAACACTAGAAGCCCAGAGTAATGAAGGAGCTACAACATACCATTTTGAATAGGCGCGGGATAATGCGGAAGCTGTCGCAAATGCTGATGACGTGTGCCCGGAAGGGAAAGAATAGCCACTGGCTGTGCGAACAGATATAAAGTTTGGATATTTTTTAAATGGTCGGCTCCGTTTGATCAAATGTTTTATTCCCACATTAACTAATGCCGTTACAGCGGTACTACTCGCTACGTAAAGTGCGTTTTGACGCATGGCTTTGTCGTTATTAACAGCTCCTGCAACTAATAAGCCTACGGGTACAGCCACCTGCACATAGTTATTGATATCAGAAAGCACTTTAAAAGTCTGTGTCTGAGGCTCGGTCCTTGTTTCGGCAATAGACTCCAAAATACGGATATCTAATGTAGAAGCTGGCTTTTCCTGAGCCAGGATAAAACCGGACAGACAGGTCATCCAGCTTACTAAAATAAATGCTATTCTTTTCATCTATACAGATTCTTTATTATACTTTACTTCATTTAACACAATAAAACTATGCATGGCACTATAACTATTGAAGTCGTCATACCGCGGATGCTTACGCTCCCTTACCCAGATCGGCCGATAGGCAATGGAAACTTAAAAAGACTTCATTTGTTAAAAATAAGGAATTTTCTAAGAGTTATCAGTCTATGTTTCAAACTTTATAGAAAACAGGCATAAATTTTAGCGATTTAAACCGTCACAGCCCGGATCTTTAAACTTTTTAAAATGATATTTTTGTATTTCCCATTAATTTACTATAAATTTGCTATCAGTTATTAATACAAACATGGTCTATACCTACGTACATCATTTTCATTTGCATCATCGCCATAGCGGCGATATGTTAATTTAATGTGTTCTTACGTAGAATACCTTCCCTCTTGTTTGATTTCTTATTATTAATAATTTACTGCTAACATTTATAAAGCGTTGAAAAATCTTAAAATTGCTATCCAAAAATCGGGTAGGTTAAACGAAAAATCTGTTCAATTACTGAAAAACTGTGGTTTAGATTTCGAAAACTACAAAAGTTCCTTAATTACTACTGTGGGCAACTTCCCCCTGGAAATATTATTTCTCAGAGATGATGATATTCCGGGTTATGTCGAACAAGGAATAGCTGACCTTGGTATTGTAGGTGAAAATATCATTGATGAAACCGAATCAAAAGTAGAATATATTAAACGCCTTGGCTTCGGAAAATGCACCTTAAAACTAGCGATACCGAAAGATAGTTCCATTCAGGACATCAAAGACCTTAACGGCAAAGCAATCGCCACCTCTTATCCCAATATTCTCAAAAATTTTCTTGACGATTACAAAATCAACGCAGATATACGATTGATATCCGGATCTGTTGAAATTTCACCCGGTCTGGGGCTTAGCGACGCAATATGTGATATTGTTTCCACAGGCGGAACATTGAAAAGTAATGGTTTAAAACCTTTTGCAGATGTCAAAAATTCGGAAGCAATTTTAGTGGGACGAAAAGGACTCGAAGGAAACGAAATCCTGGCCGAACTAGTTCAACGCATTGAATCAGTTCTGCTTGCCAAGGAAACCAAATATGTGGTATTGAATGTAGAGAAGAAAAACCTTCCCGCAATCACTTCACTACTACATGGTGTAAAAAGTCCAACCGTAGTTCCATTGGCTGAAGAAGGCTGGGTAGCCGTGCACACCGTTATTACGGAGGATGATTTTTGGGATAAGATCAACAAATTAAAAGCTGAAGGTGCACAGGGTATCGTTGTGATGCCGATCGAAAAAATCATTCTTTAAACTTGAACGATTCTGACGACCATGTTAAAAAAATATGATTACCACTCTTTAAAAGAAGAGGAACGGCAACAGCTGGCTACCCGGAATACAGACCCGAACAACGCAATTCAGGATGTCGTCCAGGATATTATTCAGCAGGTACGCATACAAGGTGACACTGTACTCCGTGAGTATGCCGAAAAATTTGACAAAGTACAGCTTAACAAACTCTTTTTGGATGCAGATGACATAGATGACCTAGCGGCAACAATACAGCGCGACCAACAGCGCGCTTTGGAAATCGCATTCCAGAATATCCACCGGTTCCATAGCACGCAGCTTAAAAGAGAACGCACCGTCGAGACAATGCCGGGCGTAAAATGCTGGCGGGAAATACGTCCGATTGAAAAAGTAGGCCTGTATATCCCCGGGGGTTCCGCAGTATTGCCGAGCACATTATTGATGCTGGGTATCCCGGCCCGCATCGCGGGATGTAAGGAAATCGTGGTTTGTTCACCGCCACAATCCAATGGAAAGATTAATGGATTTGTCGCTTATTGTTTGAAGTTGCTCAATATTAAGCGGATCTACCTTGTTGGTGGCGCACAGGCGGTAGCAGCCATGGCGTTCGGTACGCAATCTATTCCGAAAGTCGACAAAATCTTTGGTCCGGGCAATCAATTTGTCACCAAGGCAAAGTCAATCATACAAGGATTAACGAATGTTAGCATAGATATGCCTGCCGGTCCATCTGAGGTGCTTGTCATCGCTGACGAATCTGCCAACCCTGCATTTGTAGCGGCGGATCTTCTCGCGCAAGCAGAGCACGGAGCAGACAGTCAGGCCGTATTAGTTGCGACTTCCACGGCTATAGTAGATGCCGTCAATACGCAACTCGAGATACAATTAACTGTATTGCCCCGCAAGGAACTTGCCTCAAGAGCAATCGAAAATTCCTATGCTGTCACAGTTGGTAACCTCCAGGAGGCCATTCAGTTTTCAAATGAATATGCTCCGGAGCACCTTATCCTTGAAACGGATCAATGGGAATCCCTGACACGTCATATCAGCAATGCAGGTTCGGTCTTCTTAGGACACCTTACCCCAGAAAGCGCCGGTGATTACGCATCAGGCACAAACCATACGTTGCCAACTTCTGGATATGCCCGATCCTATTCTGGAGTTTCCGTGGATTCTTTTGTTAAAAAAATAACATTTCAGCACATCAATGAGACCGGACTTCAACAAATCGGATCTACGGTCGAAATACTTGCCGAGCTCGAAGGATTACAAGCACATAAAAATGCCATTTCCATTCGGAACAAACAGGTATAATTAGCGAAACTGAAAGCACATAAAAAAGGGCTGTACACAAGTACAGCCCCTTTTTTATGTGCCTCAATCCAAGACAAAATCCAGCGAAAAATTACCTTCCGAATGTGTCATAATTATCTGTCGCATACTTCTCAAATCTCATGAGAAGAGCAATATTATCTTTTTCCAACGGACTCAGATCCGCGCTGACATCTTTCGAAACCGGCACGTACCAATCTACCGGATCAAAGAACTGACGAATAGAAGGTTTAGTAAAAGCATAACCATGCCGGGCAAAAATCGTATTTCGGATAATCTCCAGATCTAATTTTTTTAAATTTTTCAAGTCTTTCTCAGCCAATTTTTGTTTAGAGGCATTTATACTGAATACTGCCGGGGATGCAGAACGATAATATTCCATCACATAGGTATAAGTCGAATCACCGTCTTGATCTGTCGCTTCTTTCTTTTTCGAATTGATCCAATCGACCAAAGTTCCATATTCTTCATCTTGATTATTTAACATCAGATTGGGATTATAGGCAAATTGTTTCTTTAATAACTTGAAATTTCTTTTTTTAATCTTCACGCTCTGATCATAGGCCACCCAGCTACCGATCAATGTATCATCTCTCAGTTTTATTTCAAAACGACCATCTGATTTTTTGTCCCCGGGTTCATCTAACAGTAGCTGAATGGCATTCCCCTCGCCCTCAAGTTTCCCTGTCAACGAACGTAGATTCCCTTTGACCACATTCTGCCCAAAAACATTCCCTTTATCTGTAATTTTTTTTATGGTCAAGTTTATTTTTGGATTATAATCTGTATTTGGAAGGCCCGCTCCATCTTCAAGTAAATTTTCATCAATCACAAAATCGCCCACCCAATTGCCATAAAGCTCCTGATGCGCTTCACGCTCGATAAAAACGGAATCTTTTGCTTTGGGCTCAACGGCCTTCTTATTTGTTCTATCCTTACAACCGATCAGGGCAGAAAGCGCTAACAATAAATAAATATTCCTTTTCATTTTGTTATAATTTGTTTTATTAAAAAAAATGAGTTCATGCCATTTATAAGCCTTGTAGACCATAATGGTTTCGTAAATTATGATTTTTTCGATAAATAATAAACTCTACAAGTAATAAATTAGGAACCCAGCCCAACCAGGCAATAATCTGATAAAGATCCATCGGATTTGGATGAAAGAGATAGACCAGAATCACCTTCCAAAAGCGCAATGTAATTGCTGAACAGGTCAGGGCAAAGCTCCGCAGCATAAAATCATGGTGAAGATTAATTTTCCTCTGAACTGCCAGGCGCACTGCCTGCCATGTAAAATAGAACCATCCCAGTGCGAGCAACTCAAATGAAATGATTGCAAATACCCCACCGTTGGCGACAGAGCCAATCAAGGCACCAGAAGGTGCTGCAAATCCCAAAATACTGACGACATACATATAGCCGATCGTCCGATGTAATCGGGGGCGCTTCTTCAGTAAGCCTAAATTAAATTGAGTAAAACCAGCGGGCAAAGCAAGGATTGCTGTACAGACATGGGTATAAAAAGCATACTTATACCACCAAAGCTCCTCAATTTCAGTTTGTTTGATCATTAGAAAATTTGCATCTAATGCAAAACTGTGGTAGCGCCAAGTAATTTCCGCCATCAACGTACAGCTGTAAGCAAAAATCAAAATCCAAAATCCATTCAATATCGAAATTTGGGCTTTTTTTTTCATGACGAGTTTATTTATTTACTTCGAATTGCTTCGACAGGATCCAACCGGGAGGCCATTAAAGCCGGAACTATCCCTGATATTAGGCCAATAAACGTCGAAAGAGAAACCGTAAGAATCACCATCTTTAAGCTGACGACAATGGCCACACCAGTAGCCAATTGAACGATAAAAGCCAGAAAATAGACAACGACAAGACCAATCCCGCCCCCTAGTAAACAAAGCACGATAGACTCAATGAGAAACTGCGATAAGATGAAGAAGTTTTTAGCTCCCAATGCTTTTTGGATTCCAATAATATGTGTTCGTTCCTTAACGCTGACAAACATGATATTCGCGATACCAAAACCACCAACTAAAATAGAAAAAATACCAATGGAAAACCCAGCAAGATTGATGATACCAAAAAGCTGATCCAAAGCGCCCGTAATCATCGTTGTCTGGTTAATGGAAAAGTTTTCTTCACGTTGCGGGGCAATGCGACGGATCGAACGCATCAATGTTTTTGCCTCACTTTCCGCCTCCGCCAAGGTATAATTCGACTTGATCACCATGGCTATACTCGGCGAGAAATTATCATAATTGACAAGATTACGGGCCAATTCAAAAGGAATAAAAGCCGTATCATCAGGCGATGTATTGATTAATACACCATTACCTTCTTTTTTTAACACGCCGATAACCTGAATCTTCCTGCCCAACATACTGATATACTTCCCTACGGGCTCCTGATTTGGAAAAAGGCCCTCCGCGATGTTGGCTCCTAATACCGTAACAAGGGCTCCACTTCTGGATTCACTTTCGGCAAAGTATCGACCGTCAACAATATTTAAGTTCTGGATATATAGATTTTCATAGGTAGCAGCATTGACAGAAGAACCTTGGGCCGAATTGTTCTTATATTTAATCGTCGTATTACCGATATTGATCATATATGCCATATACTCGGCTGTTGTCATACGACTTCTTAAATCTTGGTAATTATTATAGGTAGGTTCGGGCCTATTCAAATATTTCCACCAGGGATAATTGGGACCTCCATCCCAGGGCCATTTTTCGATATAAAGCGTCTTACTGCCGATCTTCTTGACAGATTCCTCAATATTATTTCGTAAGGTATCTACCGCTGAAAACACACCTATAATGGTAAAAATACCGATAGTCACGCCCAGCAAGGAAAGCAAGGTACGTGTACGGTTGTCCTTTAATGCCGAAAACGCAAACTGACAACTTTCCAATATCAATCGAAGGAATAACATAATTGTATTCTAAAATACAATATAGTTTTGATTTAATGTCAAAATCAATAAAAATATATGCATAAATTAGAAATAAGGCCTTTTGATCCCCAAAAAAGTTATAACTTTGTATGCTTTTTGCAACCTAGTATTTAGTGCACTGTAATGCACTGAAAGGCAGACATTAATATATATATCATTAAAGATGAAGTTATCTCAATTTAAATTCAACTTACCAGAATCATTACTTGCTTCTGAACCTTCTGAAAATCGTGACGAATCGCGTTTGATGGTCTTACATCGGGATACTGGTAAAATTGAACACAAAATTTTCAAAGATGTATTGGACTATTTTGACGATAAAGACGTCATGATATTAAACAATACAAAAGTTTTTCCAGCGCGCCTATATGGTAATAAAGAAAAAACTGGAGCTACGATTGAAGTTTTCTTGTTACGCGAATTGAACAACGAGCTTCGTCTTTGGGATGTATTGGTTGATCCCGCACGTAAAATCCGTGTCGGCAACAAATTGTATTTCGGCGAGGATGACTTATTGGTCGCCGAGGTTGTTGACAATACGACTTCACGCGGACGTACAATCAGATTCCTATTCGAGGGCACCGACGAAGAATTCCGTCGCAACATCGAAATTTTGGGTGAAACGCCACTTCCTAAATATATCAAGCGTAAAGCAACTCCAGAGGACAAATTCCGTTACCAAACTATTTATGCCAAAAATGAAGGCGCCGTTGCAGCACCTACAGCCGGTCTTCACTTTTCCCGTGAATTAATGAAGCGTTTGGAACTTAAAGGTGTGGATTTCGCCGAAGTCACATTACATGTGGGTCTTGGCACATTCCGTACTGTTGAAGTGGAAGATTTGACTAAACATAAAATGGATTCGGAGCAATTTATTATTACGGATGAAGCTGCAAAAGTAGTGAACAGAGCAATTGACAATAAACGTCGCGTATGTGCTGTTGGAACGACATCCATGCGTGCGATTGAATCCTCTGTGTCCGCAGATCATCACTTAAAGGCTGCTTCAGATTGGACAAGTAAGTTTATCTATCCTCCTTACGATTTCAGCATTGCAAATTCAATGATTACCAATTTCCATACACCGGAATCTACGTTATTGGTAATGATCGCAGCATTCGCGGGATATGAGAACGTAATGAATGCCTATGAGGTTGCTGTAAAAGAAAAATACAGATTCTACAGCTACGGCGATGCGATGTTGATCATCTAATCAAGTAGATTAAAAAATATCTTGAAACGTGGGTAGCTTGTAAACTATCCACGTTTTTTTAAATAAAAACACGCAATATCTGTCTATGAATTTTGTCATTATCGTTGCCGCCGGAACCGGGAGTCGTATGAACAGCGACTTGCCGAAACAGTTTCTAGATTTAAACGGTGTACCGGTGATTATGCATACCATCGACCATTTTCATCAGTCACCAGTGATTTCGGAGATTATCTTGGTCATCAGCAAAGAAATGGAGCAATTCTGGACAGATTTATGTCTAAAACAGCATTATCGTACGCCAGTTCATTTGGCTTTCGGCGGTGATACCCGTTTCGCGAGTGTAAAAAATGGCCTTGGATATATCCAGAAAAATTTCGAATTAGCAGCAAATGATTATATTGCCGTTCATGATGGTGCCCGTCCCATTGTCTCCAGCTCTTTAATTGCCCGGGCATTCCGGGGGGCATACGAACATCAAGCCATTGTCTTAGCGCAAAAAAGTATTGAATCAGTCCGGGCCGGCAACAGCACATCAAATAATGCTGTTGATCGAAATCAGGTTTGGCTGGTACAGACCCCTCAGGTATTCCAGGCTGAATTGCTAACACGAGCTTACTGCCAAAAAGAGGATCCTTTATTTACGGATGATGCCTCAGTGGTTGAAAAACTGGGCAATCGCATTGCTATTGTTGAGGGCGATGCTAAAAATATTAAAATCACCTATCCACAAGATCTACAAATTGCCCAATTTTATTTGAACCTGATTAAAGTGAATTGATTATGCGTTACCCCGAATGACGCGCAACAGCACGACAATAATTGCAATGACCAAAAGGATGTGGATAATGTTATTTCCGGCTGCATAACCTCCAAAAAAACTAATCGCCCAGATGATCACTAAAATAACGGCGATGATGTACAGTAAGTTTCCCATTTCTTTATAATTTAATACCTTATTCTGTTTTATATAGGTATAACAATAAGAAATGCACTAAAGTTTTATATTAAATGGATTCGTCAAGATTGATCTGCAAACGATCGTAAGCGAGGTATATATTGGGTGGTAGTTCTTCCGACACCTCCTTATGTAAGCCCATTCGATGCCCAATATGTGTAAAATAGGTCTTATCGGCATTAATATCCTCTGCAAATGTTATCGCCTCCTGCAGGGTTAGATGGGAAATATGGGATTCCTTTTGCAGTGCATTAACGACCAGAATTTTCACACCTTTCAGTAGCTTCCTGGTTTCTTCAGAGATAAATTTCGCATCGGTAATGTAGGCAAAATCATCTATCCTAAATCCAAGCACAGGCATTTTATAATGCAATACCTCGAAAGGCATAATCTCTTTTCCAAATAGAAATAATGGCTCCCCTGCTTTTATTTCTTCCAAATCCAATCGCGGTGCTCCGGGATATTTAATTTCAGTAAAGGCGTAGTAAAATTCACGTTTTAGGGCTTCATGAAGAGCTTCTGTCCCATAAATAGCAATAGAAGAATGCTGCTGATAATTAAACGCCCGTACATCATCCAGCCCAGCTATATGATCTTTGTGCGGGTGTGTCATCAATACGGCATCCAGATGCAGTACTTTTTCACGCAACATCTGATAACGAAAATCAGGGCCGGTATCGACCACAAGCGTATGATCATTATATTCAATAAGAATAGAAGAACGTAATCGCTTATCATATTTGTCCTGAGATTGACAGACCTGACATTGGCACGCAATAACGGGTACCCCTTGTGATGTTCCGGTTCCTAAAAATGTAATTCTCAAACTATTGTCTTTGATTTCAATACCTCTTCATAAATCGGGGAAAGTTTTTCAGAAATAACCTCTGAATCAATTTCCACCTCCAATAAAATATTCCATAAGGACTGGATTTTTATCTCCAGATTAGAAAACTTATTCACGACTACAACCTTTGTCGCCTGCAACATGCAGGCACCAGTGCGGAATGAACCTTTTTCATACCTTACTTTAAAGCCCTGCTCTTTAAAAAACTCCTCTATCTTTGTTAAACTACTCTGTGTAAACGGCAACAAAATCTCTCCTTCTTTTTAGTTTTTTTCTCAGTATTCCAAACTTAGATAAATTTGCCTTTATATACAAATAAATTCACTTACACACATTTGTCAGGTGTTTGAAATGTGATTTCAAAAACCGCTATAGCAGGGGATATTTTCGTTATTTTCAGGTATCAATCAACTAGTTTAAGAAGCTCGTTCCCAAAGGTGTCCCAGCTATATTTTTTCTTTTCGTCTAATATGTTTGTCCGGAATTGAGCTTCCTTATCGTAGTGATAGAAAGATACGATTCCATTGACGATACTGCTCACATTGGGCTCAACTACATAACCTACGCTGCCGTCCTGTACCAGTTCAGGCAAACCGCCTACATTGCTTACAATCATGGGTAAATCAAAGTGATAGGCAACCTGCGTAATTCCACTTTGTGTTGCAGTTCGATAAGGCAACACAACACAGTCAGCAGCCGAGAAATACCGACCAACCTCCTGATTGGGAATAAAATCAGTATGCATGTAAATCACATCCTTCAAATGATATTTTTTGATAAGTGCCAAATAAGGTGTCGGGTCTCCGTAAAACTCCCCTGCCAATAACAATTTGATATTTAGTTCCCGGACCCGGGCATCCGCTAAGGCTTCCAGTAATAGATCCAGACCCTTATATTGTCGAATAAACCCAAAAAATAGAATAACACGGTCCCCCTGTTGAATATTGAGCAACTTGCGGGATTCAGCTTTACTCATGTGAAGACCATAATTATCATATAAAGGATGAGGTGTATAAACAGCTGGCATCCGCGGACTCAACATCTTTAAGTCAGCCAGTACACTTTTGCTCATGGTGACACAGGCATCCACAGATTTCAAAAAATAGCGGATCAAAAATTTATCTCCAAAACGCTGCTCATGCGGAATAATGTTATCCGCAATACAGACGATCTTGGTGTATTTATTTTTTCGCACCTGCCGTTGAATTGTACCTAAGCAGGGACCAAAAAACGGCATCCAAAAACGGACGATAAGTAGATCATATCGAGCCTCCCGCAGTTCCCTTCCTATCCTAAACCAGTTCAAAGGGTTGATCGAATTAACTTTCGTTTTAATATTCAGACCGGGTGGCGCCGGTTCATCGGAGAATTGGGATTTGCCCGGAAACAGAAAATTGGGATATTGTAACGTGAATGAGTAAATATCCACCTCATGCCCCAATTCTTGAAAGTGAGATGCCAGTCGTTCGTTAAAAGATGCGATCCCTCCTCCCCTTAAAGGGTATGCGGACCCCAGAATCACAATGCGCATAGAAATTAAATGACTTTTTCGATTTGATACTCGTTCCGGTCCGAACTACTTCTCGAAACCAGCTCGGCCAAAAATCCTGTCAAAAACAATTGGGTACCTAAAATAATCGCCGTCAGCGCAAAGAAAAATAATGGCTGATCGGTTATATCCCTAAAGGGTGTTCCATTAGCTATACTCATCAATTTGTGGCAGATCAAATAGATTGAAATAAATAAACCTGCAAGGAAACTTATAACCCCCATAACGCCAAAAAAATGCATCGGCCGTTTGGAAAATTTTCCGACAAAGAATATTGACAGCAAGTCTAAAAATCCTTTAACAAAGCGTCCCGGTCCAAATTTTGTTGTACCGTATTTACGTGGATAATGTTGAACAATTTGTTCCTGAATATTCGTAAATCCGGCCCATTTTGCAATAACGGGAATATAGCGGTGCATTTCTCCGTAGACTTCGATATTCTTAATCACTTCCTTCTTATAAGCTTTGAGACCGCAGTTAAAATCATGTAGATTATGAATACCTGACATGGATCTGGTCACCCCATTGAATAGTTTGGTCGGAATTGTCTTTGTCAATGGATCGTAACGCTTTTGTTTCCAACCCGAGACCAGATCGGCACCCTTATTCATAATTCGGTCGTATAACTCCGGAATTTCATCGGGGCTATCCTGCAAATCTGCATCCATAGTGATGACCACATCGCCCTGGGCTGCTGCAAATCCAACATTTAAAGCAGCGGATTTACCATAGTTACGTCTGAATTTAATGGCTGAAATATTGCCATTTTGTGCTTTCAATTCTTCAATGATCTTCCAAGAATTATCCTTGCTCCCATCATCGACCAAAATTATTTCGTAAGAGAAGTGATTAGCCGTCATAACCCGGTCGATCCAGGCCGTCAATTCGGGCAAAGATTCTTCTTCATTAAATAATGGGACAACAACAGAAATATCCATGTGAATGTTAATCATGCTAAAAATGTACTATTTTAATACAAACAAAGGTATTACTTTTCTCAGCAATACCTTATGCACTATATTTTATTTTATAAAAATCTACTTGACAGGCTGAGCGAATACTGGTTTTTCTTTTTTTGAAAGCGCAGACAATAGCAATGCAAACACAAATTGAAACAACAATGTAATGGCCAAACCTTTAAAGATCTGACCCAAGGTTATCTTTCCGATCTCGTCCACCTGCTTTTCCAATTCGGCAATTTTCGAATCAATGACTTCATCAGGAACATTATTCTTTTCCATATACTCAATGGTCACATTAATGGTGTGCGTCACAACCTGTTCCTGCAGTGTAGGATTGACAAAATTAACATAAACCTGTGTTCCGATTGTTGAAATAATTGTCGAAATAGCCAACATCATAAAAATGGATTTAAGTGCGATGGAAAAACTCCAATAACCTCCATTGGCTTTTCTAAGAGAAAAGGAAAACAATGCAGATATAATAACAAATATACCCGTATTGACAATAAATGACATAGACATAACTCCCCAGAAGGAAGTCAGATCCTTAACAACGAACAAGACGATCAGACCAAGAACAAAAGAAATAACGCCCAGAATGACGCCATAGATAATACTCTTTTTCTTGTCAATTACCGCGTCAAATCCGGCATTACTGGGGTTAATTGAATCTGTCATAATTAGTTATTATAATAAGTACTAAGAACCTTATAAAGAGCCAAATCAAATGCTTTATTGTTTGATACCGCAGCGTATTCTTCAAACTGTTGATCACTTGGTTTCAACTCACTAAAGAAACTCATTACCGGATAAAACAATTCATATACTTCGCTTCGAGGATTAACTCCCTTAGCGACTTTGGCAATTTCTGCATACGGGCTATCCACTAGAATCTGATTCGCAATGATATCCTCATAGATTTCATGTTCATCCTGAAACTCATCTTCATCAACCAATAAAAACTCTTTTAAGAAATCATCCAGTTCGGGTTCAATCTCGTCATCTTTACACTCACCTAAATATAGAAAAATATTCAATAATTCAGTTCCACGATCTATGGTCTCGTCTTCAATAGCTTCCCATTCTTCAGAATCCAGGTAGTCATCTTCCAGCTTGAGCACATCATTAGAAAAGAAATTCATCAATAGTAAGTCAACATAGACTTCACGAAGTTCATCAAACAACGGATAATCGTCAAAAGACTGATCCAGAAGTTCCAATTTCTCCAGATAGGTAGCTTCAGTATTGAATACTTGAATGACTTTCGTCAGAAATTCTGGGGCCGTTTCAATCCCGTCAACTTTTCCATAATTTAAAATACCTGCTTCAACAGCAGCTTTTATGTTTGCTTCCATGGTTTAATCGTTTTTAATGATTTGATTATTATTGATGACCAATTCGACAGCCCCTTTTAGTGTCTGTCCGAATAATGGGGAATTTTTTGATTTGGATTTATTTGTCTTTTCATCGAAATTCCAGGATTTTGCAGGGTCAAATAACACTAGGTTCGCCATAGCTCCTGCTTTAATTTGCGGGACAGCCAGGCCCAGAATTTGTCTTGGTCTAACCGCTAGGCTATGTACAATTTGCTCCTCGTTTAATCCGGCACGAATTAACAAAGGTAATACAGTTTGCAATCCTATAATACCATTTTTTGCAATATGAAATTCCACATTTTTAAATTCTATTTCCTGTGGGGTATGCTGTGAAACCACTGCGTCTATGACACCATCCTTTAAACCTTTTATCAGCGCTTTCGCATCGGCTTTGGTTCTTAATGGCGGGCTCACTTTATAGTTACTGTCAAAACTGATAATATCCTCATCTGTAAATACCAATTGATGTGCTGCCACGTCACAAGTAACCCGAAGGCCTTTCGCTTTCGCTTTTTTAATTAGATCTACGGCTTCGGGCGTACTGATCGACGCAAAGTGGATCGGGGCTTCCGTATATTCCGCGAGATATAGATCACGGGAAACCATCAAGGATTCTGCAAGATTGGGAATTCCTTTCATTCCCAAATAAGTGCTCATTGTACCCTCATTCATTTTATTGCCACCCGCCATGGACTCATCTTCGGCATGCGAAAAAATCAGTCCTTCAAATCCTTTTGCATACAACAAAGCCCTACTCATCAGCCCAGCTTGTTGCACCCCCCTATTTCCATCACTGAAAGCAACAGCACCATTCTGTTTCATATCATAGAGTTCGGCCATTTCCTTACCTTCCCGCTTCTTACTAATTGCGCCAATGGGATGTATATCCACAATATTTCCTTTTGCAGCATTGACCACAAGTGCCACCTCGGACCGGCTTTGGATGGCAGGCTCGGTATTGGGCATTACGGCCACGGCAGTGAAACCGCCGGCAGCAGCAGCAGCCGTTCCCGTCCGGATATCTTCTTTGGTCTCTAAACCCGGTTCCCCAAAATTGGCATGTAAATCGAAAAATCCAGGCGATAAAATCTTACCCGTTCCATCGATGGTCTCTACGGTTTTATCAGCTACTTTGATGGTGTTTCCAATCTGTGCAATCTTTCCTTTTTCGATAAGTACATCAACAGTCTGCTGATGATATTCGTTACCCGGTAAAATTACTTTAACAGAAGTAATCAATAAGCTTTTCATATATGAATGTGATTGAAATTAATAGGATGCAAATTGTATGTTGAAGCTTGTAGCGTGTTCTTTAGCAACAAACAAAAAACGAATTTATCACTATAAATTGTATAGCCATAAACAGATTTTTCGCGTGATGCTTTTGATTGCTTCATTTCGAGAAACAAAGTTACAAAATACAATTTTATTATAGAACACTAAAAATAGATTTCAGTGAACATTCATTAGGAATTTTCTCCCCATTGATAATGCTTAAAATCAAATCCGGCTAAACTCAAAATCCGATCGACCACTGTCTCCGCCAACCCCTCCAAAGTTTTTGGTAAGCTATAGAAAGACGGAGAAGCCGGACAAATGATTCCGCCTGCTTCGGTAACCAGTTTCATATTCTGAATATGAATAATACTTAATGGTGTCTCACGTGTAACTAAAATAAGCTTCCTTCTTTCCTTTAACATAACATCCGCCGCACGGGTAGTAAGATCTGAAGAAATCCCATAGGCTATTCTGGACAAGGTCCCCATAGAACAAGGACAGACAATCATGGTATCAAAACGCGCTGAACCCGATGCAAAAGGGGCAAAAAAATCATTTTTATCGTAGAATTTGAAAGGCACGTCCTGGTAACTCTCATCCCCCAATTCAGCCCGCCATACATCCTTCGCATTATTTGACATCACAATACCCACCTCAGCTAGCTGAGATTTTAGCGAATTCAGTTTTTCCAGCAGTAACTTCGCATATATAGAGCCGCTCGCTCCTGTAATAGCAACAACAATCTTTCTTTTGGACATTTCTTTTAAATATAAAAACAAAGCTATAAAAAAAGGGTCGAAGTGAGAAACACTCGACCCTACATCTACCTATGAAAAACATGCCCTTGGGAGGGGCTTAACAAAAGTACATCTACTTTTTAATTTTCAAAAATATTAAATGAATTACTACACATTTGTGTATATAAATTTTAAAAAAACACCTCTTTTAGCCCTGATCCCATCCAAATTATTGCCCCGATTTATATCCCTTACAATTTTTAAGGATTTTATGACAGCTTGATTTCGCAAATAAATTCGTTACTCAAACAGTTATTTTCATTAATAAAACCTATTTTAGTAGGAGAGTTATGCAATTACATTTGAAAATGAACCTTTCTGTTTTAGAACAATATATTGAAGAAGGCAAAAGTCACGACATTGATCTGCTATTGATTGGAAACCCTGAATTATTACAAGAGACGACCAGTCATGGAATTTCACCGTTGTTATTGGCATGTTACTACAATAAACCGCAAATTATCCGGATACTTCTTCAACATACCAAAACAATGACCATCCATGAGGCCTGTGCAGCGGGATTAACAGCCTATGTGGAGGCGATTATCCAACAGGCTCCATCGGTCGTCAATGAGTGGTCTTCCCATGGTTTTACACCTTTGTTACTGGCAACTTATTTCAACAGAGTTGACATTGTCCGTCTATTGTTGTCCAAAAAGGTAAATCCTAATATAGCCAGCAGAAACGAACAACTCTGCTACCCCCTGCATATTGCAGCTTCAAATAATAATGAGGAAATCGGCAAAATGCTCATTGAAGCCGATGCCGATGTCAATGCGATTCAGGCTACAGGTGAGACTGCTTTACATTTTGCTGCGCAACACGGGAATATTGACTTCATTGTTACCTTGCTCGAATTTGGTGCCGATACAAAAATTTTCAACCTCGCAGGATTCAGCCCAGCGGACTTCGCTTTGGAAAAAGGATATAAGGAAATCGCCGAAATACTCGCGAATTAACCACTTCGCAAAATTTCGGCACCAATCCGACAATGAAGGCACTGTCTCTTATCGCAGTACATTTTCTTCAATTGCAATATCGCCTGGCTTTGGGCCGCATTTTCGGCATGCCAGTCAAATTCTCCAAACCGCTTTATGATCGCGTTTTTCTCAACAGGAAGCGTTTCCAAAAAATCAATGGCCTTGTCAATATACCGCTCTATCCCATAATATTTGCCATAAGCGAAAAGAAATAACACCACAACATTAACAATGAGAATATCAATGGTATCTGCCCCTATTCTTCCAGAATGCGCTGTGCACCCCTTACCTTTCGGTAAAACACGAGATTTCCAGTACTCACTTAACTGTTCAATACGAAACAATGAACGTGCATCCTCTAAATTTTCCAGATCTAAGATCATTGAAAAACTTAATGACTTATCCGTAAATAAGGCGACCAACTGTGCTATCCGAAGTTCAGGAAAATTATAAGGTCGCATCCGCAACTTTTTCCACACAGCGCTCATGACCTCCATTCCATGAGCAACCTGTTGATAAACAAACTCATTATAGAGCAACTTAACATGTTCATCATGCGCATTACCGGACAAGAAACCAGCTACTCCAAAAAAAATTGCTTCGATCTTCAAGGTATCCGAACGATACTTTTTCAATAACGATATAGGTAGTTTTTCTCCGAGTTCATGAAATGCCTCTGCATTCACTTTCAATCCCATACACCTACATATCCAGATCCAAAATACCTTTTCCCAATCATTGTCATTATCAGCCAATAGACTAAAGATCGTTTGAACTTTCATCTCCAGCCGCTCATAAGATAAAGCGCCCAACCACATTGTCTTTTTTAGTACATCAACTGAACTTAGCTGCGACTGACAAGGAATCCAGTTTGTCGTATTCATCATTGTCGAATACTTATCAAGCAAATGCTGATTGACGTACACCGAAAGCAACATTGTTGGGATAACACTCCCATCACACCGGTATATGACTTTATCATTTACCCAGACAACATGAAGTATAACATTATTATAAGCTGCATCATCCCGATGATGGTGCCTATCCCAATCCGATGAACGAACATGGAGTTCAATATTTCCATACCATTCTTTGTCTCCAAGTAAGATATGAGACATTAAAAAATCTGGTCCTGCATTCAGGTTATGCTGACCAAAGTTCATCAAAATCAACGGCTCTCCGTCCGTGGACCGCAATCCTATTGTATTGAATAGCCGTAGTTTCCAGATAAACTGCATTAAGTTTTCTGTCATCACCATAAGTGTATACTAAGAAATTAAACTAACCGGCTATGATCTGTAATTTCTTAAATATACAATTTTATCTGCTATTTCACATAAACCATCAGCAAGTCATTGGAGATCATCCGTTTTTCCGAAATCCGTCCATTCAACTTTGGGGCGGAAACACCGCTATGCAATTCTCTCTCCGATTGAAACACGCGCGCTTCATCCCAAAGACCAGCATCAATAAATGTTTGCAAGGTCTTCGCTCCCCCTTCAATGATAATGGACTGCACATCCATCAGGTACAATTGATAAAGGATACTTTGTGGTAAATACAGACCATAATTTTCAAGTTCAATATATTTAATATGTCCTTGCCAATCTGTTTTTTTTGCGTTAAACACAATGGTATCGGCTTTTTCATCAAAAATATTATTTTCAGGAGAAATGGTCAGATCCCGATCTATCAACACACGGATTGGATTTTTACCTTTCCAATGCCTAACAGTCAAACTCGGATTATCCAGTTGAGCAGTATGGGTTCCGACTAAAATTGCATCCTCTTCGGCGCGCCAACGATGGGCCAGTTGCCGGCTTGCGGTATTACTGATCCACACCTGCTTATCCTGCTGACCTATCAATCCATCTTTAGATTGTGCCCATTTTAAAATAACATACGGTCGGTGTTGGCCGATTCGTGTAAAAAAACGGCGATTGAGCCAGATTGCTTCCTTCTCCAAAAGCCCAATTTCAATCTCAATACCTGCCGCTCTCAATATTTCAACACCTTTACCATTGACTTTCGCATAGGGATCCAGACAAGCGACAAAAACCTTCGATGGTTTTAAATCGGCGATCATATTGGCGCAGGGAGGTGTTTTACCATAGTGTGCACAAGGCTCAAGACTCACATAAAATGTACTTGCAGCCAGTAATTCCTTTGCCGTATCACCATACCGCTCCAGCACCTGACTTACAGCATTAACTTCAGCATGGGGACCTCCGTAAGGAGAAGTGTACCCCTCTCCTATAATTTTGTCATCATGAACGATAACTGCACCCACCATGGGGTTTGGACTTACAGACCCTGCTCCTAGCTGAGCGAGATCCAAGCAGCGTTGCATATATTGCCTGTGCATATTCATAATGCAAATCTATGAAAATCGTACCTTTGAAGCATGAGAATACTTCAAGATTTCGAATTATCGTTTCAACATGAATTAAAGTCCATATATGGCAGTGACGAAATAAAATCCATATTTCTACTTGTAGTCGAAGAATTATTGGGTATAAAAAGAATAACATATCCTTTTAAAAAGGATGATATCGTCTGTGAAAACGATGCTCTTCGTTTCCGGAGAATTCTTCAGGATCTCAAAAAAAGCAGACCAATCCAATATATTTTAAATAAAGCAGATTTTTACGGCGAGCTTTTCGAGGTGAATGAATCGGTCCTGATCCCGAGACAGGAGACGGAGGAACTCGTTGATCTTATTATAAAAACACATGCGACCTCATCTCATCTAAAGGTTATTGATGTCGGCACCGGTTCAGGTTGCATCCCAATTATTTTGTCAAAATACTTAAATCAGGCGCAGGTAACCACGGTAGACATCTCTAAAGAAGCGATCCATATCGCCAGAAAAAATGCGCAAAGTTTGGGAGAACCCGTTCATTTCATCAATGCTGATATTTTAGAATGGGATTACGTTTTTTCAGATCAGCAATACGATATTATCGTTTCGAACCCGCCTTACATCACACCAAATGAAAAACAGCAAATGCAGCAAAATGTATTGGCGTATGAACCAGAACTCGCTTTATTCGTTGAGGAGAGTGCACCGCTGATCTTTTATGATGTCATTTCATCCTTTGCCTTAAAACATTTGACACCAAACGGAGACCTTTATTTTGAAATTAATCAATATTTGGGACCGGAAACCAAGGATCTCATCGAGAAAAAGGGCTTCCGGCAAGTACAGCTCATCAACGATATCAATGGTGCCAACCGGATAATCCATGCAAAGAAAAGTATCTAGAAAAAATAATCTTTTTATTTACTAGACAGTTAACATCGGTTAACCAAATTTTAGAACCAATTATTTGGAGCATATCGAAAGAAATTCTACCTTTGCATCACTTTCAAAAACAGAAAGGATTCCGTAGCTCAGCTGGTAGAGCAATACACTTTTAATGTATGGGTCCTGGGTTCGAATCCCAGCGGGATCACAAAAGGCGTTAATTTTAGCGCCTTTTTTCTTTTCACCCTGAAAATCAATGGTTTCTACAAATAATCCTATGAAACCTTGAAACATTGGCGCTCAGCTGAAAAAAAGATAAAAGCCTTTCTCAAATTCCAATATAAAACTGAAGACTTTGCTCTGGAGAATATCAAGTATTCCTTCGCTGAAAAATTCTTCGATTACATGACTCTTGAATTGGAAAAGCCAATCAGCGATGTCACTGCAAAAGGGTATGTAAAAAAACTAAAGCAGATACTTGAGAATTGTGCAAATCACAATTATATCACAAACAACCCAATAAAAGCCTTTGTATGCTATGGCAATGAAAAGGAAATAGAGCCTCTCGAATTTGACCAGATTAATGCTATACAAAGAAAAAAAATCTCATTAAATCGATTGGGAGAAGTAAGGGGTGTAAAAAACAATGTACTTATCTTATATTAGAAAAGCAACAGATAGCCCGAGGAATTAAATTTGATTTCTGATGGCCTCTTCCAATTCTTGCAGTCGCTTAATATACCGCTCAAACCAGAGATTGCCGGCATTGGCTCCTGCAGAAGCAAGATGGAATTCTATAAACCTGGGGATGTCATGAATTACAGAATATCCGTTTTGATATTCCTTTATTAAAATAGGCGGTTCTTTAAAGAAGGTTTCGAGTCGTGAAACTTCACTTTTCCATTCTTGTAAAGTCATAAAATTAATTTTGATTAGATCACTTATTAACCCATATCTCAGAGAAAAAGCACGCCAAGTGTCATTTGCTAATTCAGAAATACTTATGAAAGATTCTTATCGAGCTATGCCTTCTGTTATTGGTAATGGATCGTTCAAAGGAGAAGTACGATCTTCCATCTCAACCAACGGTAATTGCAAATTTGTTGTAGTGTCAGCTTCTTCAAATGCTGTCTCACTCGAAACAATATTAAATTTCAAATTGCTATTTCTAAGTAAAACAATCTCTCCCCCTATTGCCGAACATAATAATAGGTTAGCATCCTGCGATCTTGTTAATGAGTTACAAAGTGAACCGCAGCATTTGATCGATTCAATAATTTTTCCTGTTCTCTGATCAATACAATTTATATAGCCATTATAATACGGTACGATCAGTGTGGATGACGATATCAAAAAATCATTATTATAAGTTATACCCCTGGTATTACCCCAGGGTTCAGGAATATTTAAGCCTTCATCGTCCGTAAATTCGCTAATAAAATCCAGCGAAGGGAATTTATTAACCTGGTAACTAAAAGGTGGAAAACCGCCCGTCGTGACAAATTCCTCGCCACTCTCAGAAAAACTACATGCGCTTGGAGCAAATAATGTGGCTATATATTTCCGGTAAAGCTTTACGGAGTTATCCTTAATTTCGAAAAAACGTATACTTCCGGTATCTTCTGATTCTGTTATTTGTGCTGCAATTATTTGCTCACTCGGATGAACAACTATGTTCTTCGTATACACCTCACATAAAGCATCGGTATTATCCAGCCTGACTAGAGAATTCAGATGATAAAATTCAATTTGGGATGAGCCAGCGTTTGCCGCGATCAAAAGGTTTTTTGAAGCAATAGCCTTGATGCAAGAGTAGCCTCTTAAGTGTGGCGCCAAATTGTTTTGTGCCACGTCCCCGCATGTTCGTGAAACAGTTTTCGTATTAATATTCCATTCAATATTCCTTGTACCATTTAAAGCAAACCAAACGTAGTCTTCTGTAGAAAAACAGGCATCCAAAATAACAAAATCAAATTGCTGGTAGTAAGATAGAATTAATTGGTCGTCTACAATATTAATAATTGCAAATTCACGAGAGTTATCAAATAACACAAGGGCTGTACTGCCACTTGCGTTGATTAAAGATTTTGAAATTTTACGCTTCAGATCTATTGTATTTACTATCTGCATTTGTGGTTATTTTTCTAAGCGCTTATGGATTTTGCAAAAGAGGCCAGATTCCCGCTGGTGACTTTTCAAAATTCGGATCGGATATTCTCATGCGTTCCAATATAATATTTGATTAAATGGGGCATCAGAAAGTTGTATCAAAAAAACCAATGTAGGTAAGATCATTGAATTTCTTTTCAGGTTCGTTTACCTTCATATTGGTATCTGTATAGAAAAAAAAGGCATTAGCTTCCGTAATTCCTGTTGCAATACATGCTTCTTTAACGATTTCCGGTGAGCTAATGTCTTCCATTTCCGCCAATAATTCGCCAATTTCCAGCGGTGCTTCGCCTGCATAATAAATGAAAAGAAAATCTTCATTGAAACTGTACTCCTTTTTCAAATCTTTACTAAACTGGCTTAGCTCTACTTCGGAAGGATTTTTTTCTTTGCCAGTCGAATCGAAAAGAAAAGCCTTTGACTGATCAAAATATTTGTCAAACTCGCTTTGTTTTTTTCTCGTAAACCCAACCCATATATGGGCTTTTGACATTCTAGACATAGACCTTTTTATTTGTTTAGTTATTCATTTTTTCTCGTATAAACTATTCATTATAAAAATAATAAACGTTATTCCAGCGTTTGGGAATCCAGTTATTCTTGACCATTACAGAATCTTCAGTTATGTAAAACTTCATTATAACCGGCCTGGAGGTTTCTATTTTAATATCATCAGCTGCTTGGAGATCAATGACCCTTCCGGAGGAATCCGTTCCGGATATCTCAAAAGAGATATGCTTGTCAGTGAGCATATCGAATAGTTTTTCCACTTCGATAAGCTCATCCTCAGAGTTGGTAGCAGTGGTAATTTTATTCCATAAATAATCTATTTTTTTCATGTCAGTCCTGGATGAGTTGCACGACTGCAGACATGTTATAATAACGGACAAAAAAGATACCCTTTTCCACTGGTTCATGAGACTTTTTTTTAATAAAGTTTATAATTGTGTCTACCATAACATCAGGGTAAATCTAATGAATTTTGAAGTTATTAAAAAGATTAAAACTTCACAGAAGGCATAAATTCGGTCTTTTACGCTGAGTGTCCAAATAAAATCAATGCTCGATTTTATATAATATTACATAAATAAATTAAGCATGATGAAGATTTTTGCGGATTTTGATTTTTTTGCACAAATAAGTTCTTTAAATCAGTACAAATCAGGTCAAAAAAAATGGTACCCCTTTCAGGACCCCTCATTTGATAGACTTTATACAAGATATTATAAATTAACGCATTACCCTTATGGGTTCGAGTCCCAGCGGGATCACAGAGAAAAAGCTAATCGCAAGATTAGCTTTTCTTATTTAAAGGGTTCAGGATTCGGTGGATCATGTACAAAAGCTGTGTATTGGATATAAAATGATCCGATATTTGTGGTTTATTTTTTATGCAGATGCACGGTTCATTTAAAGTCTTAATGCCCTTATTAAGGGATGTGCACAGGAACTGTGGGACAGAGCTAATCTCAACAGGATCACAGAGGAAAAGCTAATTGCAAGATTGGCTTTTCTTGTTTAAACGGGCTCAAATCTACAAAATGAGATTTATAAACATGGGGGTATATTCGGCCAACTTTTGGGCAGAACGGTACTTTTTGTTGCCGATTTTGACACCTAATAACCAAAATCAGAAGAAAATCTAGGCCTACACCCAATTAAAAGGCTATTTTAATGGTAAGCAAACACTTACCGTTGCTAAGGAGAGATGAACAAAACGTCCTTAGCATTTGTTCATCTCTCCTCAACATTTCACCAAATGTCCTCAGCATTTCACCAAACGTCCTCAGCATTTCACCAAACGTCCTCAACATTTCACCAAACGTCCTTGGCATTTGATCGATCGTCCTCAGCATTCGAGCGATCGTCCTTAGCATTTGATCAATCATCCTCAGCATTCGAGCGATCGTCCTTAGCATTTGATCAATCGTCCTCAGCATTTGATCAATCGTCCTCAGCATTTGATCAATCGTCCTCAGCATTTGATCAATCGTCCTCAGCATTTGATCAATCGTCCTTAGCATTTGATCAATCGTCCTTGGCATTTGATCAATCGTCCTTGGCATTTGACCAAATATCCTCAAGGATAACTTGTTTTTGATATCATTTATACTAATGATCAGCGTATATCCGTTGCTTTTGATCTTAAAAGAATGAATGGAGAATTCGAATACTTAACCGATAAACGAGATACGCATGGCGATAATATAGTTCCAGTAAAATTACTTCGGTAGTATACCGCTTTCTCTTGCTTTATTAACAGCAGTAAGAATATTTCCTGTTTCAAACTTGTGCAATAGTGTGGCCCGGTGGGTTTTGACTGTGAGCGGGCTGATAAACAACTCCGTTGCTATTTCTGCAGATGTCCTACCTGCTGCCAATAATTGAAGTATCTGTTTCTCCCTTATGGTGAGCTCCGGAATTTCCTCCGGCTCGTTAAGCACTACCATATCAAAATTCACTTTCAACTCACTGCTCAGGACAATCTTTCCATCCAGCGCATCCTGCATACAGTTTAATATATCGCATGGATCTGCTGTCTTTAGCAGATAACCGCTGGCACCACTTTGCAGCATTTGCTTGATGATGCTCCGTTCACTCAGGTTACTGAGAGCAATTATGACAAGGTCCGGATAAGATTTCTTTAGTTCCTTACAAATACTTATTCCGTTTCCGTCGGGTAGTGTAATATCCAGTAATACTAGATCAACCCCGCCCATCTCCAAAGAATCCGATAGCGCCTTTGCAGAACCAAACTGCCCCACCAATTCCAGCCCATCATTTCCCTGAATGACATTTTTAATTCCTTCGATAACCAGCGGATGGTCATCAACGATGATCACCCGGACCTTTCTGCTATTATCCCACATATAATTCTATATTAATATTAGTACCTCCACCTGAGCTGTCTATTTCTATTTTTCCGTTCAACAGATCCACACGGCTTTGAACATTTTTCAACCCACGGCTGTGTTTGGGGATACTATCAATCGAAAAACCCTGGCCGTTATCCTCCACAGTAATAAAGAAATATTGGTCCGACTGGCTGCACTGCACCATAATTTTTGAGGCATCGGCATGTTTTACGGCATTGTAAACAAGCTCCTGAACGATACGGTAAATCATAACCTTAACCTGAGCAGAGAAATTTTCTTCAAGATCAAAAGCTTTAAAAATGATCTTAAGTCCCGGAAGCATAGCTTCATCACAAAGATCTTTCAATGCTACTGCAAGCCCCGATTGTAACAGGGACTCCGGCATCATATTCCTCGAGATGCGCCTTAATTCATTTACAGAATGTCCCAGCCGGTCAATAGTGTGGTCCAGATCGCCCTTTTCCAATTGCCGTTTTTTTGAAACAAGCTGTGAAAGGTTAAGCTTGATAGCAGCCAGCATGCCACCAAGGCCATCATGAAGATCCCGTGCCAACCGGCCGCGTTCGCGTTCTTCGCCAGCAATCAGGGCTTGCGCCACCTCCACATGCCTCTGTTGCTGTAATGTCTGCAGTTGTTGCCGTGCCAGCTTCTTTTTTTGCCGGGAGCGGTACAGGAAAAACAACAGCGATAGTAAAGATAACGCTGCAAGGAAGCATAACAGAAGTTTTTGCATTTCAGATTTTGCCTGCAGGTCGGCAATATGACGCTCCTTCTGTGCAGTCTGGTATCTGAGCTCGAGCTCATTTATTTTAAACGCGGTTTGTTGCTTATCTATGCTGTCCTTAAACAAGGTATATTTATTTAAATAAATATAAGCCAATTCAGTGTTACCGGCCAGATTGGCATAAGTCGCTATATCCTTTAAAGCAGGAAGTGAATATTCAGGCAGCTCATCTTCCCTTGCCATTTTTTCAATTACCTGTGCGGATACCAGTGCAGCTTTGTAATTGCCCTGTGCCGCTTCAACTGTTTTCCTGGATTCATATGCGTCATATTCAGTTTCCCGGTCCGGGAAAGCAGTAAGATTACTGAAAGCCCGCTCAATAGCCTTGCTTGCCTTCCCTTGTTGCTTCTGCAGAAGATAAGACAAAGCCTCGTAACTGTAAAACCTTGTCCATAGGCGGTCTTTTCCCAAAATTCTTAATTGCTGATCCGCTTTACGGAGGTAATTACTGAGACTGCTTAGGCTGTCCATATAATACATCAGCAGCGCTGCATTGAGATAAGATTCTGCTTTGCTGCCAGCCCCTGCATCGGTCTGTTCAGCAAGTTCAATATCTTTAAGCTGGTAAGGGTAAGCTTGAGGATATTGCCGAAGGGTAATAAATGCAGCGGAGAGATTATGCAGGCTGGCTGCGTATGCTTCTTTATCGGCTCCTTTTTCAAGCTCCGGTAAAATCTCAATCAGCAATGAGGCTCCTTTTTCATGGTAGCTTTTATTGAACCATGCCTGGGCCAGGTTAATAGTGGTACGAAGGTAAAGTGCCCTGGATGCAGCGTTCCCGTCATGCCCGAGTAAATTTCTGGCCAGATCGTACTGAATGATAGCGTTATCCATAGAAAACGACAGCATATATATATTCCCGAGACTATAGCGGGCCTGTGCCTCATAATAGGGATAAGATTGTTTTCTCGCAAACGCCAGCGCTTTACCTGCAAATTCATGGGCGGTATCGAATTTGCCCATCCGCGCATATGCTATGGCAATGCTTCCCATAAGGTCGCTGCGGGCTGTATCAGACATAGCAGCTTCCAGCAGCTTTTTCAGGCTGTCGGCCCGATGCTGATAAGGCTGTGCCAGAACATTGCATATGCAAAGCAAACCCGCCATACAGATCAACAGTAAACCTTTCATCGCCTAATAATTTAAAGTAATAATAACAATAATTGCCCGGAATAATTGCCGGGCAGATAAAAATACTCCTTTGGGAGTATTGCCTCAAGGAAAAAAGGAGAATAATTTTGGATAGCGTTAAGTTCCCAATAGTTTATGGTAGCTCTTAACATATGCTTTCAAAACCTGACACTTACGCGGTTACAACGGTCATAAAATTTTTTATGCTATGAAACAGATACTTCAACTGCTTATTATCTTTCTTTCCGGACCCGCATTTGCTCAGTATGATCCGGGCGCTACCATGATGATCGCGCAGAATAACCTGATGTACAATAACACAATCCAGTCCTTTGTCAATCAGAATATCATGAACGATATAGCGTATGGCAAAGCAGGAAGTAGGACAAAAAAAGCGGGTACCAAAGCAAAGTCGTCTGTAAATAATGCTGCGTTTTTGTTCGGCCCTTCGGTAACAACATCACAGACCGTACAGCAGGACATCATCAATACTATCAAACAGAAAAATCATCAGGTTGGAAGCAGCCTTGAAAAGGCCTTTAAGCTGGATAAACCATTTCCCCGGTATGTAACATACCTCAAAAGTTTAGGGCTGGATGTGCAGCATAATTATGCGGATGCTTTTGCGGCTTATATCCTGGGGATGTGGCGCATTGCCAACAAGGCTGCCGATCCCGGTGCAGATAAGATACAGGCAGTACGCGAACAGGTGACCTTAACCCTGGACGTCGCCGGATGGAGCAACGAACAAAAACAGGAAGCTGCCGAATATATGATCTACGATCTTATTCTCGCAAACGAGTCCTATAATTCAGCAAAAAAAGAAGGGATGATCAAAGAAGCGCGTGCGTACTCGGATATGGTTCACAACCGTTTCCTCCGAAAAAATCAGCTGGATTTGCGCAGTATGACCCTCTCAAAAAACGGTTTAACAAAAAAGCTATAATGATAAACTAACTGCGCTTGAGAAGGCACAGAGTTTCCATCGATTGTCCAAGCTGTTATTCATTTCCTGCTTGTGAGTTAAAACAGGTGTAAAGATATCATTCACTATAATTACAAGTCTTAAATACTGAAGGACCAATAGTTGATAATTACTTATTACAAATCTGACTATGACAAAGACATATAATTTAATAACAAGCCCGGCACTTCTGCTATTTATCCTGGTATCATGTAAGAAAGATGATGTCAGGCTAGGAGAAACGGTACTGTATGAAACCGATTTCAGTAAAAACGATGAGAAATGGGGTGTCGGTTACTCGGCCGGGGACACCTATTATGGTTATGAAAATGGCGTATATGTTCTTAAAGGTTCTGCGACAATGGCTATTACCAGTAGGGTATCGGAAGATTTCGCTCCCAGCAGTGGCTCCATGTATGTTGAGGTAAGCGTGAAGCCTACTTATTTTTCGGACAACCGATATGGACATGGGGGATTAATATGGAATTTCCGAAAGGACGGTACAGATCTATCGTTCTATGCTCTGGTTATATCCCAGAGTGGAGAGTGGAAGATTACCAGATACAATTCAAAAAGTTCCGATCCTTGGGAAGAAATTGTTGATTGGTCAGCTGGTGCTAATATAAACATAAGTGGGTATAATACCTTAAAAGTACTGCTCAAAGATGGCAAAGTGTATTTTCATGTCAATGACCAGGAAGTGTATAGCATGGCTGCAACAGGTATAGCTACGATTAACAGAGCCGGGCTTTATGCCAACCGTTTCTCCATTGTTGAAGTTAACCATTTTAAGATAGCCAGTCTACAGTAAACCATCTCGGTAATTTCGTCTGATCCAGTTAATAAGAAAGTACCGGCACTTATTATTCACAAAATTTATCAACGATAAATAAGCAATATGAAAAAGGTTAGCTTAATAATACTTGCAATTTCTGCATTATGTGGGTTTATTTCCTGCAGTAAAAGTGATGGTCCTGGCCCGGACGGTGGCAATAACGGCAACGACCGTAATTATGGTATAGGAGCTATTTTCATTAAACAGGGAACAGAAGGCATTACCCGCCTTGATATGGGCACCGGTGTCCTATCGGGTGTTATCGGGAACTGGTCCAACGGTTCCGGCTGGGACATCAGCTGGGATGGAACCAAAGGTGTCAAACAGGTTAAGGCTGCGACATTTGATACTAGGTATATTATCTTTAATGCCAGTAATGGATCAACAATCAAGGAGATATTTTACGAACCAAATGATAACAATGGTGGCTTACCTCATATCTCTCCTGATGGAAATCTGTTAGCATTAAGGCCTACATTGCGGGATGGTCTGGTAATCCTGGACATGAACGGCAATGTCCTGCACAATATTTCCGGATACGGAAGTACCCATGAATTTGAATACCTTGACCCTATCTACTGGGAACCCGGCGGAACGATTCTATTTAAAAAGGACGGTGGCCTATGGCGCACCTCAGCAGATTTTAACCGGGCCACGAAGGTGCGGGACATTCCGTTTGACGATTGGAGAGGTCATGCAACAGCAAGTCCGGATGGCAAGAAAATCGTCTTACCTGCCGGTAACCATATCTGGCTGATGAATGCCGATGGCAGCGATTTCCACCAGGTTTCCGAAAGTAATCAAAGAGAGGAGTCTCCCTGCTTTTCCCCAGACAGCAAGTATATAGCGATGAAGGCCAATTCAAGGGCCGGGGCGCCTGGCAGCGGTACTACTGCCTTTCATCTATGTGCCATCCCCGCCGATGGTCAGGTTTACAAAGTAGGGCCAGGTGAAGATAACCGCGTGATACACCCTGCCGTCAAAGGAGCTCCGGATTCAAGAGGGCTTGGGATCACCATTGTCGGCGATTTTGTCTGGCGATAGATAATAGCAATACTTTAAGCATGATGCGGTATGGTAACAATATAATAATGACGTTTAAAACTATAAACTATGAAAAAGCTATCTTTTTTTAGTTATTTCTTCCTGCTAACAGTTCTGCTTGCCGGCTGCAAGAAGGATGACAGTTCCGGACCTGACAGAGGTAATAGCTCTTGGGGTAAGGGACGCATTTACTATAGCTCACCAACAGAAGGGGTGCGTTATATTGACCTGGCGACAAAAACAAAGGGACTGCTTTTACCCGAGGACTATGACCGTCATGACTGGGACGTGAGTATGGACGGGCAAAAGACGATTACCTCTGCCAATACCGGTGATACCGATTGGGACGCCAATCTTATTACGATAAGCAATATAAGTGACGGACAGGTAACGGGACAATTCAGGTACTATCCCACAGAGGGAGATTATGCCTCGCCTAAATTTTCGCCGAATAGATCTAAGATCGCAGTAGTGCCGACATATCATGATGGCATCGTGATCATGAACCTTGAAGGCCGCGTCGAAAACCATTTGCTGAGCTATGGTGGAGAAAAAATACGGCAGAATATTATGGCCTGGATGCCGGACAATACACTCCTTTTCATGGTGGGCAACAAACTCTGCCGGACCAATACGGCTTATACAAACGCCAGTGTTATCGCAGATATCAACCTGTCCAAATGGGGAGCTCCGCAGCCCAGCCCGGATGGTACCCGGATTGCATATGCCAGCGGCAATCATATCTGGATGATGAATGCCGATGGCAGCAATAAAAAGCAGGTGACAACGAGTACAGATGAAGAAACCTATCCAGTTTTTTCGCCGGATGGAAAATATCTGTTGATAGGCACCCGCTTTATTGAATCAACCGGCTCGCCCGGTAGCGGCGTGTTCAGTGATGGCGTCTGGGCAATGGCAATTATACCGGCAGACGGCCAGCAATATAATGTAGACCAAGGGGTTGACGATCATGTTATCCAGCTCAGGCTGCAGGGAGTGGACCGTAATGAGATCTGTAACGGAACGATGCTATGGCGCTAAGCAGCTTTTGGCATCTTCCGCTTGCACAGAAGTAATTTTGAAGTAAAGTTTATTTTAGATTTGATATGAAAAATATAAGTAAAGCTATAATTATGGCGCTTATTTTTGGCCTGTTTGCCGGAAATAAAGCATGGGGACAGATAGGCAATCCCGGATTAATGTACCAGGGCGCTTTTAATAACGCTATGTTCCTGACAACAAAAAGCGCCATTGAGCGCGGAATGAAATCCGGCAGCGGGGAAAATTCAGGTAAGAGCAGGCCCTCCAGAACTGCCAGTTCAGATCTGAATTTTGTGTCCTCAGCAAAGGTCCATGATCAAGTGCTGGAACTGATCGGAACAATTGCCGCAAATGGCAATAAGATTAAAGCAAAGTCTGCCGCCGAAACAATACGGAATGCAAATTTTATGGCGCAGTTTGAAAGCATTCTCAGGCCATTTGGATTCAACAGGTACAATGTACCAGACGTATTCACCGCCTTCATTTTACTTTCCTGGCAGGCAACCAGTGGTAAGGAGATCGGAAATTACCGCCAAGGAATTGAGCTTTTAAGAAAGCAGATACATAGCGCTATGGGTAGTAATAGCAATTTGGCAAAATTCAGCAATGACCAAAAACAGGAGATATCAGAGATACTTTCTTATATGGCTATATTTTTTACATACGCATGCCAGGAGCAATTGAAAAACGGAGATACAGCTTCTTTAACCGCAACGCGGCAAAATATCAGGCAGGCTGTGATCAGGGTATCAGGTATAGATCTTACGAAATATACCTTCAACAATAATGGGCTTATAGAAAAATAGTTTACTATTTCTCTAATTGGACCTCAAAAAGGCCGTTAGCAGAATCGGGCGTTTTCCAAGCTTGACTTCCTTGCCCAATATTGCTTCTATGAACGCTTTATAACAAATAAATCTCCAAATGAACTAATTCCTTTGGAGATTTCCAACCAAAATTTTTTTTAAGTACTTTTTTCAAATCTCGATCCAATTATATAGCTAATTTTTGTGGCTGGATGCCGAATATTTGTATCCGGTCATTACTTCAGTGGTATGGAAGTCTTGTTTTACCAATTCTTTGAGATTCCTAATTATTGTGAGCAACGAATTTGTAACTAATTTTTTTATTCCCCGGATTTGAATTACCCTACAAATATTTTTTTATCTTATCTTTATAGTTTAATAATTCATCATCTGAATACAATTAAACCTGCTAAGCAGCATGTATAAAAACACTTCGATCTCTATTCCCTTGTGAATGGAGCGGGAACGATTATAAGAAATGGAGAGGAAAGAGAACATGAAAAGAGTCACCTTAAAAGAGATTGGAAAGCAATTAAACCTTTCACCGGGCACCATTTCCAAGGCGCTTAACGATAGTCATGAAATCAGTGCGGAAACAAAAAAAATGATTCTAACTTACACCAAAAAGATTAACTATATACCAAACTTTTCTGCCAAAAGCCTGAAAACAGGACGTTCGAATACCTTGGCTATTATTGTCCCTTTTATTTCCAGCTCATTCTTCTTTGATTTTTATGAAGAAATCTCACTTATCTTATCGCAAACAAATTACCAATTAATTTTATTACAGACCTTCAACGACGAGAAAAAGGAAAAAGAAGCATTGGAACTCTGCGTGCAGAATAATATTGACGGCATCATTATTTCACCTGTAAAAAATGATTCCAGCCTATCGTTGTTAATGTACATCATGGACCAAATATGTCCGATCATTATATTTGACCGAATAAATCACCAGCTTGATACCTTTAAGATCGGTATACAGAACAACAAAGTGATTTATCAGGCTACGGCGGAAATGATAAAAAACGGTCGCAAAAACATTATTCTGTTACTCTGTAAAGATATCGGCGGAAATGCCACTCGAATTAAAGGCTACAAAGATGCCCTTTTTAACAGCTCGATTCCCTACAACGAAGATAATATTGTTGAAATATCTTATTCAAGCCCTAAAGATAATATTGATGAGGAACTCGAACGAAAAATAAGCGCTTTATTAAGCAGCCCATTCCCTCCAGACGCACTTCTATCCACCACCGACACGCTATCGTTGAAGGTCTTACATATTTTAAATAAGCTTAAGGTAAAGATTCCTGAAAATATGAATTTAATCGGATTCAGCAACACGCCCTTTGCGAATAGCCTAAACCCTTCTTTGACAACGATTACTCAGCCCACTCGTCTCATGGCCGATAAATCAGTAGAACTTTTATTGGAAATGCTAAAGAAGAAAAACAAAAAAAATTATTTTGAGTTTGAGACTTATTTTTTGGACTGTCAAATAGAACACCGAAAATCAACCTCTGCATCCCGGGAATAAATAACAAAGTTTTTACACCGATAGCATAAAACAGTCTTGTGACAAACACTTTATCTTATTATAATTATATTTATCATAACCATAAAATATAAAAATGTCACTTCATTCAGATAACCACCCAGAATACAATTCACGAAGGTCCTTCCTGAAAAAATCCGGTATTATTGCGCTCGGAACTTCACTACCGACCTCTACCCTGTTATCTTTTACGGATCAATCCAAAGATCAGGTTATTAAAGTAGGATTAATAGGTTGCGGCGGCAGGGGTACCGGTGCAGCCATACAAGCTTTACAGGCCGACCCGAACTGCCAGATTACTGCAATGGCAGATGTTTTTCAGGATCGCATGGATGAATCTTACGCCGCTTTAATGGAAGTCCGTCCGAAACAAGTAAAAATAGACAAAGGAAACAAATTTCTGGGATTTGACGCATATGAAAAAGTCATCAATAGTGATGTGGATGTCGTACTGCTAACCTCGCCCCCGGCATTTAGACCACTTCATTTAAAAGCTGCCGTTCAAGCAAAAAAACATATCTTCTGTGAAAAACCGATGGCGGTCGATATCCCCGGATTACACAGCGTACAACAGTCGGTAAAAAAAGCTAAAGAATTAAACTTATCGCTTGTCTCTGGTTTTTGCTTCCGTTACGACCTCCCGAACCGGGCTACATTTACCAAAGTAGTGGAGGGAGCGATAGGCCAGGTAAAATCAGTCAGCACATTTCGGTACGGCGGTGAAGCAACTTATATCGAGCCTCACCCGGAATGGAATAAAATGACGCAGCAAATGAGAAATTGGTTTTATTACAACTGGCTTTCGGGTGATTTTATTGTCGAGCAGGCGGTACATAGTCTAGACATGATGTCTTGGGCCATGGGCGATGTCATGCCCATCTCTGCAATGGGTACAGGAGGCCGGCAAGTCCGCATAGATCCAAAGTATGGAAATATCTATGATCATTTTGCCATTGAATTTAAATATGCAAATGGGGCAATCGGAACGCACTTCTGTCGACAACAAGCTGGAACCACTCCAAGAAACTCGGTAAGTATGCTCGGAACCGAGGGAATCGCTGAAGTCGTGATCGGCGGAAAGCATACCATATCCGGAAAAATAGACTGGGACTACACCGGCACAAAAAACAACATGTACCAGACACAACATGATGAGCTGTTTGCGTCAATACGAAGTAACAAACCAATCAATGATGGCGAATGGATGAGCAATAGCACCCTCTTGGCGATATGGGCCCGAATGGCCGGCTATACAGGTCAAAATTTGACATTTGACCAAGTCATGAATTCAAAAGAAAACCTTGGCCCTGAATTAGCTTCCTATAATTGGGAACTCGATGTCGATGGTCCGCCAATTGCCATACCGGGCAAGACGAAATTTAGTTAAGTGTTAAAACCTGATGAAAAGACTCATTTATACTATTTTCAGCACGTTATTGCTTAATAATAGTAGCCTCATAGCGCAAACCAAAACCTTATTCGATTTTGGTCAGGAAATCCACTGGGAAGATTGGATAGCAAATAAGAAAAACTCAAAAACAATACATTGGATCAATGTCAATACGGATCGGGACACTTGGCTTATCAAGAAAAATCTGCTCATCTGCAAAGGAAAACCAATAGGTATTGTACGCTCCACAAAGCAGTATGAAAATTTTATGATTGAGGTTGAATGGAACCATCAGTATGCGGGCGGCAACTCAGGAATTTTTGTCTGGTCAGACGCCAACCCCGACCCGTCGGGTAGACTTCCCGGAGGCGTCGAAGTACAAATGCTCGAATTAGACTGGGTAAATCAAAACCTTATGGATGGAAAACAGGCACCGATCGCCTATGTACACGGCGAGCTTTTTGGTGTAGGCGGTGTCACAACTGTTCCGGACAATCCCAGAGGAACGCGCAGCAAGTCCATTGAAAATAGAGCTAAGGGCAAAGGCGAATGGAACAAATACACCATCGTATGTATTGATGGCACCATCAAATTGGCGGTCAATGGAAAATTCGTCAATGGCCTACGTAATTCAAGTATAAAAAAGGGCTACCTCTGTCTTGAATCTGAAGGATCAGAGATTCACTTCCGTAATTTCAAACTCATCGAACTGCCCCCCGGTGTCACAAGTGATCAGCAGGTTGTACCGGGCATCACCCCATAATCATTAATAAAAAAAGGTCAACATAGCCTATGCTGCGATGTTGACCTTTTTTTACCCATAACAAAATTAGAAAATCTTGCTATTTGATCAGACCCCGTAGCGCATGTACGGGCAAATCTATTTTCGTGTCGTTTGATAGATTTCCTTGCAATGTATTCCACTGCAAGCTATCCAGCCGAACAGAAGATGCCCCTTCCGTCTTGATATCCAACACATCAACTTTGGATTTGTCCCCCTTTCTATTGAAATAGATCTCCGAATTCTTAGCAAGAATATGAGCTGTCTTGTAATCAACACGCGGCAATCCCAACATCGTATTCGTCGCATCCACAAACAAATGATTGACAGGCGCCGTATTTTTGTCGTCGCGGTATCCAAAATCTTCTATATGCGAGTTTGTCAAAATCAAATTAAGTGTATTTATAGCCGCTCCGCCACTTAATGAAAGACTTTCAATGCTATCACCGACAATGGTAATTTTATCCAGCTTCGCCGAGAATTCATTCACACCGGCATTTTTCAATTTTAATAAGCTCAGATCCGGCGCAAAAACATAAACAGATTTGTAATATCGATCACCGCCTTCCAAAAAATCCAGGGTAAGGAAACCGTCTCCATCCACCTTTGACTTTACAAAATCAGCTTGGCTCTTATTGATCTTTATCAAAAACTTATCGCTTTTTACCAGATACAGATTTATCCCCCTCGCATCCGAACCGAGTAGCTGAAGCTTGTCGAATTTCCCCACCGGAAAGGATCGAAAATAAACATCCTTTGCAGCTGCATTTGACACTTCTTTGTCCATCTCCGCATGATAAACATTTTCATCTACCCGATTGGTTTGAACAATATAAGAGGCTACCAATGTTGGAACGGCAAAAAGGATTATTGCGAGTCCTATCAATAATTTAGTACTTAATTTCATGATTCATTTTGATTAAAATTCTGTTCAACAAACTGTCTGTAACGTTGCTCCAATTCACTTAGACCAATTTCCAATAAATAGATATTCCGAAAGAAAGGCGGAAGATCCTCTTCCAAAAAAATGGTCTTCCGGTAGGATTTAACCTTTTTGACAGAATCTTCGGTCAGGAAGAAACCGATCCCGCGTTTATTTGCGATAATCTCCTGCTGCTGCAGTAGATCATATGTCCGCATAACCGTATTAGGATTGACTTCCAGCTGAACGGCTAATTCCCGCACAGATGGTACTTTACCATTCGTTTTCCAGGTCTCCATTAAAATATGATCACATACATATTCTGCAATTTGTAGATAAATTGCTTTGTTGGCACTAAATTCCATATTAAATCTCCTTCTCTTTTAGCCTTAAAAAGGCAAGCCCCCAGAATATCAATGTGAGCACTATTCCCGCAACTGTGATTAAACCAAAAATGTGATAAACATCTGACCAATAGCTATCATCCATATGCGGCACAGTGTGCTCCGTTTGCTTTTTCATCAGGTACACAAAGAAAGACATCCAGATCACACAGTAAACAACAAGTGAAATTGCCGTTTTGATATATTGATAACTCTTAAAGACAATACCCCCCAGTAAAAATACCGCATTCAACAAGAATGGTAAAAAACATAAATAAAAAACTCCTCTTGGGTAATCCACACTAAAATAATATGGCCAAAATTCCACTGTGACCTGCTCACCAAGGGAATTTACCTCGGTTCTTATGGCAGGGCCAAAGCCACGTAAATAAGAGACAAAGGCCAAATCGATCAGGTAATAGATCAATAAGTAAGAACTGATGCTAACGACCACCGTATAGAAAATCCCCACCAGAAATTTTTCCAGTCGGGAGGCCGGTATCATCAATTCAAAAATTGCTTTTGTCTTACTTCCGAGATCGGCAAAATAGCTACTCGAAATTACAGTCGCAAAAAATATCCCTAAAACACAAAACAACGGTGATCTAAAGTTCAACACCGAATAAACTTGGACAGATTCATTTTTTATATCACTATAATTTGAACCGATATTGAACGCATAAAAACAAAATATAATACCTGCTATCACTCCTATTGACATCAGATAAATTCGTCCAAAACCGATCCATTGCCTGCGGATCAGCGCAAAAAAACGGGCTGTATTAAATAGGTTTGACATATTCATCGACTTTAATAAGATTTGTAATTTTTTCCTTCTGCAACAATACGGCATTGAACAGCAACTCAAGATCCAGTTTGGAATCCCCCCCCAGTGTATTTGGAAGAATCGCATTGAAACCTCCAAGCGCTTCTTCCGCATGGAGCACATCAAAAGACAGCTCTTTCATCTTTTTGAAACAGAGCTTATCGGTAATCAGGTTAATAGGTGCATTCAACGCAACCTTATGCTCATCAAGCAAAATGACCGCATCAATCAAATTATCCAGATCACGCACCTGATGGGTCGAGATAATTACACAACGGTCGTCTGTAATAGCCGAAGCCATAATTTTACGAAATTGCGCTTTAGAGGGAATATCCAGACCATTTGTAGGCTCATCCATGATAATGATTTTCGTATTGGAAGCCAAACCGAAGGAAATAATGTATTTTTTCTTCTGGCCATAGCTCATCTCCGCCAATTTTTGCTCCACCGGAATTTCAAACTCATTGATCAGGCGATAAAAATATTCTCGGTCAAAATTTGGATAAAAACCTGCATTGGCTTTTAAAAATTGCTCCGACTTTACCGCGGGTAAATAAAACTCCTCGGGAATAAAACTGACCTCCCGCAACAGCGAAGGTTCGCGTCGATTTGGGTTATGCCCCAAGACCTCGACATGCCCAGAAACAGGAAACACCAGACCGGCCATGTTCTTAAGCAAAGTAGACTTGCCCGCCCCATTCTTTCCAAGTAATCCGTAAATATGCCCCTGCTCCAATGTGAGGTCCATATGGAGAAAGAGTGGTCTGGATTTACTATAACTGAAATTTAGATTTTGGATAGTAATCATACTACTGTATTATTTAATTAATACACTAATATAGATACTTGTTTTCCATATTTCCAAAAATTATTAAAAAAAATAACGACTGTCCAGATTTAAATGATCAATGACGTATTCCCTATACCCTCAACTTCACTAAAAAAAAAACAAACACTTCACATAAAACAATTTAAAATTTTGAATAATAACACATTAAACATTAACATTGCGAAATTCATAATGAAAAAAATGTAAAGGCACCTGATTCGGCTTCCAACCTAAAGTGCATTCAATCGAAAAAAAACTCATATTAGCCCCGTAGGAAGCCTTCGTACTTTTTTCGACAAAATACCCATATATATAATAAAAATAGCGTAAAACGCTTAAAAAACACTTAAAACAGCCACGAGCACCTCAACCTTGTCTCCCTAATTTCAATTTGAACTCCTCAATAGAAATTTGTAGTCGAACAGTTCAATTTGCAAATACAAAAAACACATTTATCAGCTTAAAAATGGCATTAACCTTAAGTTAACAGGTGAGATATTATAAATTTAACAAACTAAAAATCAAAACGATAAAAAAATTATATAAACATAAAAATCACCATATATTTATCAAACATACCCCCTATTTCTTCGACCAATGTTAACGCCTGACACCCACTTTATTCCTTCAGATCGGTCTTTTACCGCGTCTAAATTCACACTACTGATGTGATTTTTTTATTTTATACGCATCTTTGTCATGTGATGACTTCGATTTACCCCTTCATTTTGGCACTGCATTCCACCTGGCGATGGATTATTTTGATAATTTTTATAAGCAGTTTACTACGATTTGCTTATAAAAAAAAGAATAAGCATAGCTTCACCCCTACTGATAACTTCCTGAAAAATGCGGTTATTTTCACATTTTATACACAGGCATTATTGGGTATCATACTCTACATATTAAGTCCGATCACACAGTATTTTCTGACTCATTTTAACACAGCCGTACACTTACGACAGATTCGTTTTTTTGGAATGGAGCATAGCAGTATGATGATTCTCGCTGGCATATTTCTACTCATCGGTAGTCTAAAAAGCAAAAACGCCGATACGGATGATCGACGTTTTAAAATACTATTAATCTGGTTTGGCCTTGCTTTACTGATTGCCCTGAGTTCTATTCCCTGGGAATTTTCCCCGTTGACCAGCAGACCGAGCTTTCGTTCGTTTTGATTAGCGATTCTTCCAATGCCCTTTTCGTTTATCGCGCATTGCTACCATCCCTTCCTGGAAATCGGCTGTCTCGCGAAGCTTGGCGAGCTCATCCAGCAGAAAGGCATAATTATCCGCCTGCGGATTTTTTTTCAAGTAACGAAGCGCCTCAAAACCCCTTGAAATAGCTAAGGGGGCATTCGCTATAATAGCGTCTTTCAATGCTTCCAATTCAGTTTCCCCCGGTTGTAAAACGGCATACAGCAGCTCCTTTTCCAGGGCTTCCGCGGCGGAGAAAGATCCTCCACGGATACAAAGATCCATTGCTCTCCTTTCGGGCATATATTCTAGCAGCAAAGCCAGCACCTGAAATGGAAAAAGCCCAATCTTCACTTCAGGCAGTGCAAACCGTACATCTGACGTAGCAAACAAATACGTACAGGAAAGTGCTATCAAAAATCCGCCTGCAATAACGTCACCCCGAACCACACATACGGATGGTTTATTTAGCTGTGCAAACAATTCGGCCAGCGACTTTTCTACTTTTGGAATACCGGGATTTCCAATATCAACCGTCGGATCTTCGAAAGCTTTTAAGTCCATCCCTGCGCAAAATACCGGTCCCTCAGCTTCGACCTGTATCAAACGAACCTCCGGATCACTGTTAGCGATTTCCAGGGCGTAGGCAATCTCACTGACCATTGTTGGACTAAAGGCATTCCTTTTCTCTGGTCGGGCAAGGATCAATATAAATACATGCTGTTCGCGACGTATCTTTATGAAATTTAATTTTTTCATGATTTTTCTACAAGATCATTTGTCTGAAACTGTCTTCTAAGCGCGCCCTTTCGGTCAAGCTACCTCGACCGAAAAGATCCAGTAAAATTTCAGAAGGGATATTTCCAACCAGGTCGTCTTTGGCAAAAGGGCATCCGCCATACCCTAATAAGGCTCCTTCAAACTTACGGCAACCGGCATCATAAGCAGCACGAACCTTCGCAAGACTGTCTTCCCGTTTTGCGTGAAAATGTGCACCAACGGCTAACTGCGGATATCGTGTCCGAACAAGACCAAAGAGATCGGTAATCTGTGCCGCATTCGCCTCAGAAGTTGTATCCGCCAAGGAGAATTCCGTGATGCCAAGCTGCATGAGCTTATCAATCCATTCCTCAACCAGTACCGCAGACCAGGGATCATTATACGGATTGCCAAACGCCATACTGATGTAGACGACCAGAACCTTGCCATAGGCATCAGCCAATGCCTTCATTTCCTTCAATTGCCGATAAGATTCTTCCAGACCTCTATTCGTATTCCGCAACTGAAAGGTTTCTGATATCGAAAACGGGTAACCTATCAAATCTATTTTTTCCTCCTGAACGGCATCCTGGACACCCCTCAGGTTGGCGACTATTGCCAATAACTTTACGCGATCATCTTTTACGACACCCGCCAGCACATCTTTCGTGTCAGCCAACTGCGGTACTGCCTTCGGAGAAACAAACGAACCAAAATCAATCACATCAAATAAGCCGCTTTCTATCAACCTATTGATATGTTTAACTTTTTTATCCGTTGCAATAAAATGATGCAGCCCCTGTATAGCATCCCGCGGACAATCAACCAATACTACCTGATCTTCCATACTGAATAATTAGCTGTCTTTTTCAATTTCCCGGGCAATCACCATCTTTTGAATGCTGGAAGTCCCCTCTCCTATTGTACACAGTTTGGCATCGCGAAAGAACTTCTCTGCGGGATAATCTTTCGTAAAACCATACCCGCCAAAAATCTGCACAGATTCATTGGAAACGCTTACTGCAGCCTCTGAAGCATATAATTTGGCCATTGCACCGATCTTAGACACACGCTCGCCATGATCTTTGAGATAACCAGCCTGGCGTGTCAGTAGTTCACTGGCCTCCACCTGGGTAGCCATATCCGCCAAGGCAAATGAAACGGCCTGAAAATCGTAAATCTTCTTTCCAAACTGCTCTCTTTCATGTGCATATTTTAATGCACATTCATAGGCCCCCCGGGCAATACCCAGAGAAAGCGCCGCAATAGAAATTCTACCGCCGTCTAAAAGTTTCAATGCCTGTACAAATCCTTGTCCCTCCTCACCAATCAGCTGATCACGGTGTATTCTACAGTTGTCAAAAAACAGACATGCCGTTTCTGAAGCACGCATCCCTAATTTATTCTCCTTTTTTCCTGCTGTAAAGCCAGGAGTATCTTTTTCAACGATAAATGCAGACATCCCCTTTTTATCGCCCTTTTCCCCCGTACGTGCAATCACAACGGCAACACTCGAGCTAATGGCGTGCGTAATAAAATTCTTTGAACCATTCAACAGGTAATAATCCCCATCCCGCTCAGCAAAGGTGGTCATACCACCGGCATCCGAGCCGGACCCCGTTTCTGTAAGTCCCCAGGCACCGATCCATTCTGCTGTGGCCAGCTTTGGAAGATAACGTCGCTTCTGTTCTTCATTGGCAAAGCTCAAAATATGATTGGTACACAAGGAGTTATGTGCCGCAACCGAAAGTCCGATCGATCCACAAACCTTGGAGATTTCATCCAGCACAGTAATATACTCCTGGTACCCCAAGCCCGAACCTCCGTATTCCTCGGGAACAATAACACCCATGAAACCATGTTCACCTAATTTTTTAAAAACTTCTATTGGAAATATTTGGGCTTCGTCCCATTCCATCACATAAGGTTTGATATGATGCTGTGCAAAATCACGTGCACTTTGTCTGATCATATCCATTTGTTGTTTATTTTCAATAAACATAAGCATGAATATTAAATTTACAATCGGTAATACAATTCAAATATATCAAAATAATTAGGAATAAAATTGCAAATATTCTAAAATTTTATTTTAAATTTATCTAAAAATAAGAAATTCTTAATTACATCGCTTTTAAACCAGAATTATAAACTATGAAGGAGCTGCTCGCATTACTTCACCAAAAAAGAGAAAATCTAAAGCTCGGTGGTGGCATCGATAAAATCAAAAAACTAAAAGAAAAAGGTAAACTGTCGGCTTGGGAAAGAATAACTTACTTGCTGGATGCTGACCGTGAGTATCTAGAGATTGGCATGTTTGCCGGAGAAGGCATGTATGTTGAGCATGGGGGATGTACCAATGCTGGCTGTGCTGCCGTGATAGGCTACGTTAAATCCAAACTTTGTGTTATCGTCTCAAACGATGCGACCGTCAAAGCCGGAGCTTGGTTTCCCATCTCAGCCAAGAAAAATCTTCGCGCACAGGAAATCGCTATGGAAAATAATCTTCCGATTATCTATCTGGTGGATTCTGCAGGTGTCTTCCTCCCGATGCAAGATGAGATTTTTCCCGATAAAGAACACTTTGGCCGTATATTCCGCAATAATGCACGTATGTCGGCCATGGGCATCCCCCAGATCGCCGCGATTATGGGAAGCTGTGTAGCTGGAGGGGCCTATTTACCCATCATGTCAGACTACGCATTTATCGTCGAAGGCACAGGATCCGTCTTCTTAGCTGGCCCTTATCTGGTTAAATCGGCTATTGGTGAGACCGTAGATGCGGAAACACTTGGAGGAGCTTCTACGCATTCCGAAATATCGGGTGTTACAGACAATAAGTTCCCTGACGACAAAAGTTGCCTAACGGCCATTAAAAATGTGATCGATAAAATCGGTGGTCATGCAAAAGCAAACTTCAATCGGAAAGAAAGCCATCCGCCAAAAACAGATCCGGAAAAAATAATTGAAATTCTTCCGGAAGACCGTACCAAACCCTATCGGATGCAAGATATTCTCGAAGCAATTGTTGATGCGGATACACTGGAGGAGTATAAACCCGATTATGGGAAAACAATTGTATGTGCGCTTGCACGTATAGACGGCTGGGCAGTAGGTATTGTCGCCAACCAACGGGAGATTATCAAAGCGAAGAAACCCGGTAATGCGATGGAAATGCAAATGGGCGGTGTTATTTATAGTGACTCAGCAGACAAAGCTGCACGCTTTATTATGAATTGCAACCAGCAAAATATACCCCTTGTTTTCTTTCAGGATGTCACTGGATTTATGGTGGGTAGCCGATCCGAACAAGGTGGAATTATTAAAGATGGCGCTAAAATGGTTAACGCGATGGCAAATTCCGTTGTGCCAAAATTTACTTTTATAGTAGGCAATAGCTATGGTGCAGGAAATTACGCTATGTGCGGAAAGGCCTATGACCCACGCTTGATCTATGCCTGGCCAACGGCCCAAATGGCCGTCATGAGTGGCAATGCGGCTGGTAAAACATTATTTCAAATTCAAGAATCAGCATTAAAAGCCAAAGGGAAAGAAATCAATGAAGAGGAAAAAAATATCCTTCTCAAATCCATTGAAGACCGATATAACGAACAATTAAGTCCCTATTACGCCGCTGCCAGGCTCTGGGTGGATGGCATTATCGCCCCGCAGGAAACCCGAAAGGTAATCAGCATGGGTATAGAGGCCGCCAATGAAAAACCTATAATCGAGCGGTACAACGTTGGTGTAATTCAGGTTTAGGAATATTCGACCAATAGACTCCCTAAAAGGTTTATCCCAACAACACAACCCCCTCCACGATCGGTGACCGCGGAGGGGTGAAAAGATGTATGGCCAATCTTTTATTCATTACAACGTATTCCATGTTTTGCTAATTATTTCAAATCCATTCACAGCCTCAGGATTACGCATGACATCTTTTGAAACTGCCCGCTCGGTAGGAATACCTGAGAAAATCTTTTTTATTGGCAGTTCCAGCTTTTTCCCGCTCCAGGTATAGGGGACGTCGGAAACCTGAAAAATTTGATCGGGCACATGCCTGGGACTGTATTCCCTTCGAAGAGATTTTTTGATTTTATCCTTCAGTTCATCCGTTAAGGTCCCGCTTTTTAGCTGAACAAAAAGTAACATATCAGAAGAGCCATTTTCGTGATCGACACAAATGACCAAACTATCCTGCACCTCATCTGTTGCATTCAATACATTATAGATTTCAGCAGTCCCGATACGTACGCCGCCACGATTAAGGGTAGCATCAGAGCGACCATACATAATTATTCCGTCATTCTTCGTTATCTGAATCCAGTCACCATGGCTCCAGATACCGGCATACTTATCGAAGTAACTATCATAATATTTTTGATTGCCCGCATCATTCCAGAAGTAAATCGGCATACAAGGCATCGGCTCTAAAATAACCAGCTCCCCCACCTCTTCATAGACAGCGATTCCATCTGCGTTAAAAGCTTCTATTTTGGATCCTAAGGTACGGCACTGTATTTCACCGGCATGCACATCAAGCAAGGTGCATCCTGAAAGAAAAGCACTGCAGACATCCGTACCACCACTCAACGAAATAATCTGAGTTTCCGGAAATTGCTGATGAATCCATTCAAAAATAGCTGGTGGTAATGGAGAACCGGTCGATCCAATTGTTTTCGGCATATACTCCAATGCTTTTAGATCCTGATCCTGACAAGAAATTAAATAAGCAGCGCCCACACCAAAATGATCAACGCCTGTTTCTTTTGCAAACCTCCACAGGCTCAGTTTATCCGGGAAGTTGGTTGCTCCGTCATATATACACAAGGTATTGCCCATTAATAGTGCCGAAAGTGCATAATTCCACATCATCCAGCCTGTTGTCGTATACCACATAAACCGCTCTCCCTCCTGCACATTCTGATGCAACCCTAAGGCTTTCATGTGTTCTAACAGCATCCCTCCGGCGCCATGTGTGATCGCTTTAGGTTTTCCTGTCGTTCCCGAAGAATACAAGATCCATATGGGATCTTCAAAAGCCACGGCTGTAAACTGAAGTTCACCCTGGGGGATGGTAGAATTCATGATCATTTGCCAGTTTTTATCATGAATAAAAACACAGGTCTTCAGAGAGGGCAAACGTTCCGCGAGCTTTCTTACACTTTCTTCTTTCTCAAAGACCCGTCCATTATAAGTGTACTCCGCATTTGCAAAAAGCACCTTTGGCTCGATTTGCTCAAAACGATCTTGAATACTTGCCTCACCAAAGTCAGGGGAACAACAGGACCAGATTGCTCCAATTGAATTCGTAGCCAAAAATAAAGCTATAGCTTCAACCCCGTTAACCAGCACGCCTGCCACGCGATCCCCTTTCGAGACCCCCTGATTTTTTAAATACACCTGTAATCTGAGCACCATTCCCCTCAACTCTTCCCAGGAGACTTCACGTCGAGAATCTTGTTCCGACTGGAAAACAAGAGCGGGCCGGGTATCTGTGGCACGGCGAAACACATGCTCCGCGTAGCTTAACGTCGCTCCACTGAACCATTTCGTCCCGATAAAACTAGCTCTGTCCGCGGGATAAGTTAATATATGCGTAAAATCTGAACGAAATTCTATCTTAAAATAAGTTGCAACACTCTCCCAAAAGTCAGCAATATGCGCAGTTGACCATTTCCAGAGCTCGTGATAAGACGCAAAGGATAATTGATATCGCTGTTCGACATACTGTTTGAATCTATTGATCTCCGATTGAGATTGCTGCTCTTCTGTCGGGCTCCAGAGTAATTTTCCCATAATAGTTGGATATAAAAACGGTTATATCCAAACTTAACTAAATTTGCTCTGAAATGCAATTTTTATTGGGACTCAAACAGAACAAATAAACAACATCAATTACTTTATTGAAATATTATTCTGAAATATCCGTAGTTCATCAAATAAACGAGGCAAACATCCTCCTTTAAAGCACCTCGATCTCGGTTCCGTCCTCCAGCGGGTGACCGGTACACAGCAAGATACGTCCATTCTCCATTTCTCGGTCTGTTAGCACTTCATTGTAATCCATTCTCACTTTTCCTTTGGAACATTGAGCAATACAAGTGCTGCACATACCAGACCTGCAGGAATAAGGCAGTTTGATCTTATGCTCAAGTCCTACGTCCAAAATGGACTTATTGTAAGGAATCTCAAGCGCATAGGTTTCGTCCTGAAAATGTAACTTGATCTGATAAGACGTCGTATCGATTACCTTTTCAGTTTCGTCGTCATCATCTTCTTCATTTTCAGGTAATAAAAACGTTTCTCTTTTTATCTGATTAGTATCAAAGCCCATTCCCAAAAGTGTGAAACGGCATAAATCCATATAAATAACCGGCCCGCAGGTATAGCATAATGCATCCTCTTTTGGCCCAACGAGATGATCCTTGACAATGGAAAGAATATAATCCCTGTTCAGACGGGCCTTCATCAGATATTTACTGTTGGAATAAATCCAGACGATCGTTAAACGATCTGGGAATCGCTTGGCCCATTCCTCCAATTCCTCCCGAAAGGGTGCCTGATCAGCAGATCGATTGCTATATACCAAAACGACCTTAGATTTCTCTTCAACAAGAAGTGCCGTTTTAAGAATCGAATACAAAGGCGTTATACCAATACCGGCGGCAAATAGAAATAAAGTCCTTACTTTATATTGTTCGGGCTCATAGATAAATAATCCCTGTGGCTCCATGGCTTGAACAATATCCCCTTCGCTTATCGTGTGATGAAGTAACCTCGAAATTTCGCCATTCTCCACACGTTTTACGGTGATGCTTAGCGGCTCATTATAATCTGGGGAACTATTAAAAGAATAAGAACGACGCACTTCCCGATCACCAAACATAAAAGAAAGCGTAATAAATTGACCAGCTTTATAAGGAGGATAGCCACCGTCAGTAGATTCCAGCTGAAAAGTAATATTATTATTGGGCTGAGGAATTATCTTTGCTATTCGTAATGCGTACATAAGCCAAATATACTGTCGAATTTTGGCTTACACAAATGAAAAAAAGGATTCGAAAGCGGCTTTTTAGGGATGCGCTATATAACAATTTTGTTGTATTACAATTGACAGACAATTCTCGTACAATAATTGTAGAATTTCACGTTATATTTATATTAAAACTTATCATATTAAGATTATATGCAAACACGCAGAAACTTCCTTCAAAATGCAGCAAAAGCCACATTAGGTATTGCTGTATCTGGATCAATATTACAAGATATTGCTTCCGCGAAAGAAACTGAATTAAATGCCGCTGCTTTAAAGTTTTCTCAAGTCAAGTTACCTTTCAGTTATGCCGCTTTGGAGCCCAATATTGATGCCCTGACGATGGAAATCCATTATACAAAGCACCATATGGCCTATATCAACGCCGTCAACGAGGCCATTGTTGCTGAATCCATCAAAGAAACTTCAGAAGAGCAACTTTTAGCTAACATATCCAAATATTCCGCAAAAGCCAGAAATAATGCGGGAGGTGCCTGGAATCACAATTTCTTTTGGGAAAGCCTGTCCGACAAAGCAAGCCAGCCTTCGGAAAAACTGCTGGCGATGATCAATAAGACTTTCGGTTCAATTGACAAATTCAAAGAGCAATTTGCCGCTGCGGCAACCACCCGTTTTGGATCGGGATGGGCTTGGCTGATCCTCGACGATTCAGGAAACCTGAAAATAACGTCTACGCCAAATCAGGATAATCCATTAATGGATGTCGCGGAAGTAAAAGGTATCCCCGTTTTGGGTCTCGACGTTTGGGAGCATGCTTATTACTTACATTACCAAAACAAAAGGGCAGACTATATCAAAAATTGGTGGAACGTTGTCAACTGGAAAAAAGTAAATGAGCGAATAGCATAACATAAAAAAAGCTCGATCTAACGATCGAGCTTTTTTTATGTTATAATCCGTCACAACACCTACTATCCCAGCACTGCTTTCAGTTTGTTTACCTGAAAATCGATCAGCTTTTGAAGCGGACCTGTAGCGATCATTTTCATCATCATATTTAAATCGGCATCAATCACAAAGCTCGCTTTCGTCACCGTATCCGATACGGCCTGCAGTTCCCAGCGTAAGGTAACCTCAAATGGTGCCTTTTCGGATGGAACGAGCTTAATCAATTGATTGACTATCCGCTCTTCAACCTTTAACGCCAATTTCGCCATATTTTGAATGGTAAATCGGGCTTCGTCTGTTGTTGAAGACCAATTATAAATATTTTCAGGCATTAACTGTTCGTGATTGTTAAGATCAGTCAAAAAAGCAAATACTTCGCCTACATTCCTGTTGATTTCTGTGGTATTCTGAATGGTAGTCATAACGGTAAATTATTGATCTTTATTGAAAGTTTTCACCCCATCCCGCAGGATTCAATCGCCACTTTTTCAAAATTTCAACATCCTCTTCCAATACGTAGCTATTTTCGGCTGCAACCTGAATTAGCGCGTCGTAGTTACATAGACTGAAATAAGGACATTTTGCATCTGCAAAATTATCTGTCGCCTGTTGCAATCCATACGTAAATATGGAAACCAATCCAACAACATTGCAACCTGCTTCGCGCAATGCTTTAACAGCGATCAGGCTACTTTTACCTGTTGAAATTAAATCTTCAACCACAACGACACGTTGACCACTAACGACCTCGCCTTCAATCATATTTTGACGGCCGTGATCTTTCGCTGAGCTTCTAACATAAGAAAACGGCAGGCCTAAATCCTGCGCTACCAGCACCCCTTGTGGAATACCTGCCGTAGCAACTCCAGAAATCATATCTACTGATCCAAACTCTTCTTGAATAAGCTTAGAAAGCTTCTGACGAATATACGTACGTATTGCTGGATGAGATAAAGTGATACGGTTATCACAGTAAATTGGAGACTTCCAACCCGACGCCCAAGTAAAAGGACTTTTAGGTTGCAATTTTATTGCTTTAATTTGCAATAAGGATTCAGCAACTTTTTGTTCAACCTCATTTAAATTATTCATGGCGCAAATTTATAAAATTTATATGAACGAAACCGTGCTAATTTTAGCAGATTTTGTTCCTTCGAAAACCGAAAACACGCAAACAATTAGTATTCAAGACATTGAACTTCAAAAACTTTTCAAACAATCTGAAATTGATAAAGTTCCAAAGACCTATCTCTACGTCAACAAGGATTTCGAGACCGTATTTCAAAATTTAAAAAGCAAGCTTAAAATCATCAAAGCAGCTGGCGGGCTGGTCAAAAATGGTGATGGAGATTATCTTTTTATTTACCGCTTGGGCAAATGGGATCTCCCCAAAGGTAAGGTTGAAGATAATGAAAAGATGAAAGAAGCCGCCGTACGTGAAGTAGAAGAAGAATGTGGTATTAAAATAAATTATTTAGGCAAGAAGATTACCACATCATACCATACCTACTATTTACGCAACGGCGAGTTTGTATTAAAGGCAACAAACTGGTATGAAATGGGCGTTAATAAGGTTCCGAAATTGATCCCGCAAACAGCCGAAGATATTACAAAAGCAGAATGGCGTCACGTGGACCAATTTGATGAAGTACGGGCAAATACCTATCCCATTATAGAAAACCTCATCAAAAAGCTTAAATAGACTGTCTTTTGAGGTTCATCTGACAGTAATCCGGGAGATCATTCTTATTTTTATCGTATGGAAAATATAACAGGAAAAAGGGCTTTAGTTACAGGTGGGGCCAAAGGATTGGGCAAGGCCATTGCTGTAGCATTGGCTAAAGAAGGCGTCCACGTAGCGATTACGGGCAGAAACGAAACTGCATTGAAACAGACCGTTGCCGAACTGGCTGAATTAGGGACGGAGGTTACCTACGCAGTATTTGACGTGGCTGACAACACTGCCGTGCAACAGGAAGTTAAAAATCTCAATGAAACCTTTGGCTATTTTGATATTTTAATTAACAATGCGGGTATATCTTCCTTTTCTTCAGTGATGGACATGGACGTTAATGACTGGACAGCGATTGTCAACGTTAACCTGCTGGGGACCTATTTTGTTACAAAGGCTATCCTGCCACAACTTATTGAAAAAAATCAGGGTGACATTGTCATGGTATCTTCTACGGCTGGACTGAATGGCGCGGCTACCACATCGGCCTATAGCGCTTCAAAATTTGGCGTTATCGGATTTGCTGATTCCTTGATGCGTGAAGTACGTAAAAACAACATCCGGGTATGCACCCTGATGCCGAGTACCATCGCTTCAGATATGTCGAAGGATCTTGGCCTCACGGACGGGGACCCTGAAAAGGTATTGCAACCGGAAGATTTCGCGGAACTAATTATCGCAAATTTAAAATTGCCTAGAAGAGCGATGTTAAAATCAGCCTCTTTATGGTCTACAAATCCATAAAACCACTATTGCGAGCCTTTAACAACGCTTAAGGCCCGCAATAGAATTATTTATGATCTATCAACACCATTCTCAGACAGGAGCTCACTACACCCGTTTAATATAAACAAGAAATTATGAGTAAACTATTTTCATCGATAAACATCGGTTCCTTAAACCTGAAAAATCGCTTAGTCGTTTCCCCTATGTGCCAATATTCTGCTGAAGATGGTTTTGCAAACAACTGGCATCTTGTCCACCTCGGTCAATTTGCCATTGGAGGTGCAGCAGCAGTCATACAGGAAGCAACAGCCGTCGCACCCGAAGGTAGAATCAGCTATGGAGACCTCGGGATATGGGATGACCGGCATATTGACAAATTGAAAGAAATAACTGCCTTTATCAAAGCAAACGGTGCTCTCCCCGGTATTCAAATCGCGCATGCTGGCCGAAAAGCCAGCAGTAACAAGCCTTGGCTTGGCCGTGGTCAATTTGCCCCCTCAGAAGCCCTAGGATGGCAGACCGTCGCTCCATCGGCACTGGCTTTCTATCCGACAGATTACGCCCCCAAAGAGCTTAAAACAAATGAGATCGAAGAAATCATCGAACAGTTTGGACAAGCTACCAAAAGAGCTATTCAAGCTGGTTACGAAATCATCGAGCTCCACGCAGCACACGGTTACCTCATCCATCAATTTCTCTCTCCTTTGTGCAACTTACGAATAGACCAATTTGGTGGTACATTTGAAAATAGAATCCGTTTCTTGCTGGAGATCATCAAAAGGGTAAAACAAGAAATAACAACACAAAGTTTATGGGTACGTATTTCAGCGACAGACTGGGCCCCGAACGGTTGGGACCTTGATCAATCCATTGCGCTGTCAAAGCTCTTGGTAGAACAGGGTATAGATATCATCGACGTATCAAGTGGTGGAGCTGTTTCACATCAAAAAATTGATGTCGGCCCCGCTTATCAACTTCCTTTTGCTGTAGCGATCAAAGAAAAAACCGGAAGCAAAACTGCTACTGTCGGCATTATTAAAACAGCGACTCAGGCCGCCGATATTATTGAGAAAGATCAGGCGGATTTAATTATGATTGCTCGGAGTTTTTTAGATGATCCACATCTTCCTTTACACTTTGCAAAAGAATTATCCGTGGACATCCCCTGGCCAAAACAATACGAAAGAGCAAAATGAAATTAAGCTTAAACAAAATACACCATATTGCGATCATATGTAGCGATTATCAGCGGTCGAAAAAATTCTATACTGAGGTCCTCGGCCTTGAAATCTGGCAGGAACATTATCGGGTAGAGCGGGATTCATACAAATTAGATTTAAAACTCAACGAAACATACATCATTGAACTATTTTCCTTTCCCTCTCCCCCTACTAGACCGAGTTTTCCTGAAGCTGCAGGTTTAAGGCATCTCGCTTTTGAAGTCGATAATCTGGATACGGAAATACATAAATTAGAACAGGCAGGTATCCTACATGAAGGGATAAGGATCGACGAACTAACACAAAAAAGGTTCACTTTTTTTGCCGACCCCGATCAGCTTCCGATAGAGCTATACGAGCGTTAGAAACAAAACCTTCATATTTTTATAAGTACCAAGAGCTATGAAAATCAACTGAAGGCTCTTTCCGACCACCGGAAAAACAGAAACACTTTAAAATAAAAAAGCGTTGATTTTCATCAACGCTTTTTTTATTATGTCGTAAATCGAAAATTACAATTTACGTTTTACTTCTACTTGTTCGTAAGCCTCTACGATATCACCCACTTGGATGTCGTTGAAACGGTCAATGTTCAGACCACACTCGTAACCTTGTGCAACCTCTTTCACATCGTCTTTAAAACGTTTCAGGGATGCCAATCGACCTGTATGGATAACGACACCGTCTCTGATTATGCGGATATCATTATTTCTATTGATCTTACCTTCTCTAACCATACATCCGGCAATGGTACCCACTTTAGAGATTTTAAATGTTTCTCTGATTTCAACCTCAGCAACAATTTTCTCTTCAAATTTCGGTGCCAACATACCTTCCATCGCAGATTTGATCTCTTCGATTGCATCATAGATGATAGAGTACAAACGAACGTCGATTTGCTCATTCTCAGCTAATTTACGTGCATTTTGTGTTGGACGTACTTGGAAACCGATAATGATCGCATCAGAAGCAGATGCCAACAATACATCTGATTCGGAGATCGCACCCACCGATTTATGGATAATATTTACCTGAATTTCATCCGTTGATAATTTCAATAATGAATCCGATAATGCTTCAATCGAACCGTCCACGTCACCTTTAACAATAATATTAAGTTCCTTAAAGTTACCGATAGCCAAACGACGACCGATCTCATCCAAGGTAATATGTTTCGTTGCACGCATACCTTGCTCACGTTGTAACTGAAGACGTTTGTTTGCTACCGTTCTAGCCTCGGATTCACTTTCAAGAACATAAAGCTTATCCCCAGCTGTAGGCGCTCCGGCCATACCTAATATCTGTACCGGCACTGAAGGACCTGCTTCTTTAACACGTTCACCTCTTTCATTGGTTAAGGCTTTGACCTTACCAGAGTGTGAACCCGCCAAAATCGGATCTCCGACGCGAAGGGTACCTCCTTGGATCAATACTGTAGTCACGATACCACGGCCTTTGTCCAAAGCTGCTTCGATCACCGAACCGACTGCACGTTTTTTCGGATCAGCTTTCAAATCCAACATTTCAGCTTCCAAAAGAACTTTTTCCAAAAGAAGATCAACATTTTCTCCGGTTTTTGCGGAGATCTCTTGCGCTTGGAATTTACCTCCCCAATCTTCAACCAAGATATTCATTGCAGAAAGCTGCTCACGGATACGGTCCGGATTCGCTCCCGGTTTGTCTACTTTTGTAAATGCAAATACAATCGGTACTCCAGCTGCTTGCGCGTGATTGATCGCCTCTTTTGTTTGCGGCATGACTGCGTCGTCCGCCGCAATAACGATAATAACGATATCTGTTACTTTCGCACCACGTGCACGCATTGCCGTAAAGGCTTCGTGACCCGGTGTATCCAAAAATGTGATCTTACGATTATCATCTAACTTCACCGCATAAGCACCGATATGTTGTGTGATACCACCGGCCTCACCCGAAGTCACGTTTGCTTTACGGATATAATCCAGCAAAGAAGTCTTACCGTGGTCAACGTGTCCCATTACCGTTACGATCGGAGCTCTAGGCACCAGATTCGCCTCAGTATCCGGTTCTTCCAATTCCGCAGTTTCCTCATCTTCAGGTTTAATAAATTCAACCTGATAGCCAAATTCATCCGCCACAATAGTCAAAGTCTCTGCATCCAGACGTTGGTTGATCGACACAAACATGCCTAAACTCATACAAGTAGCAATGATCTGCGTGACCTGAACGTCCATTAAATTCGCCAGCTCATTCGCCGTAACAAATTCGGTAACGCGCAATACCTTCGCCATCAATTCCTGCTCCATTGCAGCTTCTTCTGCATGTTGTGCAACATCATCACGTTTCTGGCGTCTTAATTTCGCACGTTGCGCAAATTTACCAGATTTACCCGCACCGCTTAAACGGGCAAGTGTAGCTTTGATTTGATCTTGGATTTCCTTTTCAGAAGGTTCCTCCTTATTTTCAACAGGTCTTCCTTTTCCTCTATTGTCAAAACGACCATGTTGTGGTCTTGCGCCACCTTGTCCCGGTCTACCTTGGTGCTGGTTGTTCCCACCCTGCCCCGGTCTACCTGGATGCTGATTGTTTTGTCCCGGACGATTGTTCGGATTATTGTTGTTCCCTTGATTACCAGCTCGGTTACCTTGTTGGTCACGATTGTGGTTGTTGTTTCCATCGCGAGGACCACGGTTCTGATTGTTATGCCCCTGACCTTGTCCCGCATTCGGATTTACTGGACCGTTTGGATTCGTGCGCTTACGCTTACGTTTCTCATTGTTGTTTCCAGCATTTGAAGAGGATGCCACAGGCTTGTGGGAAGGTCTAGCAGATGGTAATTCAATCTTACCAATTACTTTTGGACCAGTCAACCTTTCTGCACGCGCAGAAATAATATCATCGCCTTCTTTTTTCACAGGCTCCACTTTTGGAGTTACTGGTACAGCAGCTTTAGGTGCTGTTTCGTCTTTTTTCTTTTCTTCTACCTTCACAGGTTCGGTTTTTGTCTCTACAACCGGAGTTGCTTTTACTTCAGTTTTATCTACTTCAGGTTTGGGAGTTTCTACCTTAGGTGCAACGACTTCGGTTTTTTGCTCAACAACCTTTGGTTCTTCTTTTTTTGCTTCGATAACAGGCTCTTTGACTTCAGCTTCTTTCTGCTCTACGGCTTTCTCCGCAACCTTAGTCTCTGTTGGTGCCTCATTCGTCACTTTAGGTTCCTGTTTGGAAGGTTCTTCTTTTTTTATCTTGTTTCCCCCTCTATTTAGGGCATCAAGATCTATTTTGCCGACCACTTTCATACCCCCTTGATGAACAGGTTCCTCCGGTTTGGCAGGAGCGGCTTCTTTGGCAGATGGGATTTCTATGGTATTCTTAACCAAAATCTCTTTCGGCTCTTCATGTTCTTCAAAATCCTCATTTTTAGATGAATCTTTAGGAGAAGCGGACGGCGACTCCTCACGACGAATTTTGCCAATAACAATTTGTTTAGCTTCATCTTTCAGTGATTTGTCTCCCTGAAACTCTTTTAACAGCACACCATACATCTCTCCGCTCAATTTAGTGTTAGGCTTTGCTTCTACATCATATCCTTTTTTCACTAAACATTCGACGGCAGTATGTATCCCGATGTTGAGTTCCTTTGCTGCTTTAAGCAAGTTTGTTCCTTTTCCTTCAGTCATCTATAATATAAACTATTTTAATATAATTACAAAAATATGTTTTTTTCCATCCATAAACAATTTATTCCGAATGTTAGATGGAAAAAATTTAACAAGCTGAATTTTATTCAAATTCAGCCTGCAATATACGTACGATATCACGAATGGTATCTTCTTCCAGGTCGGTACGTCTAACCAACTCTTCTTCACTAAGTGATAAAACAGATTTTGCAGAGTCTAAACCAACACGTTTCAACTCATCGATAACCCAGCTCTCAATTTCGTCGCTGAATTCCTCGATATCCACATCCTCATCAAATTCATCATTCTCACGGTAAACATCAATCTCGTAACCGGTCAGCTTACCAGCCAGTTTAATGTTGTGTCCACCACGTCCGATTGCCAGGGATACCTGATCCGATTTTAAGTATACAGCAGCAGTTTTATTTTCCTCGTCGATCTTAATCGAGCTGATCCGGGCAGGGCTCAGTGCACGGGCGATATATAAGGAATGGTTTGTCGTGAAATTAATCACATCAATGTTCTCATTACGCAATTCGCGAACGATACCATGAATACGTGATCCTTTCATACCCACACATGCTCCAACTGGATCAATACGATCATCGTAAGACTCTACAGCCACTTTAGCACGTTCCCCCGGTTCACGGACAATTTTCTTGATGGTAATCAGACCATCAAAGATCTCCGGAACCTCAAGTTCAAATAAACGTTGTAGAAACGCAGGTGCCGTACGTGAGATAATGATTTTCGGATTGTTGTTCATCATATCCACTTTATGGACTACTGCACGAATACCATCACCTTTTTTGAAATAATCAGCAGGGATCTGTTCCGACTTCGGTAAGATCAATTCATTACCATCCTCATCCAATACCAAAATCTCTTTTTTCCAGATCTGATAAACCTCACCAATAACCAACTCCCCTTCTCTATCTTTATATTTCTTGAATACTTCATCCTTCTCAAGTTCCAATACTTTAGAAACAAGCGTTTGGCGGGCTGCCAAAATAGCACGGCGTCCAAAGCTTTCCAAAGTGATCTGCTCGATAAAATCATCGCCTACTTCCAGGTCCTCATCGTGTTTTCTTGCTTCCGCCAACTCGATTTCAAGATCATCATCCTCAGAAAATTCATCTTCAACAACGACACGCGTTCTCCAAATCTCCAAATCTCCGTTATCTGGATTTACGATAACATCCACATTTTCATCCGTACCGAAACGACGACGGATCATGCTACGAAAAACCTCTTCCAATACTGTAATGACCGTAGGTCTGTCGATATTCTTAAACTCTTTAAACTCCTGAAAAGAGTCTATTAGATTGATGTTGCTGTTACTCATTATTTTTAAAATGAAATTACCACTTTTGTTGCTTTTATTTGATCAAAAGGAAGTTCTTTTTCCACCTCTTGCGCTTTTTTACCTTTTTCTTTTACTTTTTGAAGAATGCTGATCTTGGTCTCATCAACAGTCAACAATGTTCCTTCAATTTTGGTGTTATCGTCCAGTTTAATCTGCACGGTACGGCCTATATTTTTTTGGTATTGCCGGTTATTGACAAAATTAGAATCTATGCCCGGTGACGAAACCTCCAGACGATAAGCATTATCGATGACATTTTCTTCCTCTAAATGAAAACCAACATGACGGCTCACCTGTGCACAGTCATCAATATTAACCCCGTTATCCCCATCCAGGAGAATTTCCAAGATCTTATTTGGGCGCATCTTTACACTAACAATAAACAAATCCTCGCGATCTGCTATTTTTTCTTCTATGAGTTCAATGACTCTTTTTTCTACATCTTGCATTGTTCTACTGCCTAGAATGCTAAATTAATTGTATTAAAAAAAGGGGGCAATACGAGCCCCCTTCCTTTCAGATATGCAAATATAGTATTTTATAAAATAAAAAACAAATCCCCAAACAACTGCGAAAGTATTTTTTCTATTATTTCGAATTGTCAACAACTGCATTAATTGTTTTTTGCATCTGCGCCATCATACTGGTCAATGTTTCCATCGTCGGCTCAGGTGTTGGCTCCGGCAGTTGTGTGCTAATAAAAGCCTTCGCTTTCCAAACTTCAAGAATATCAGGAGTCTCCACCCAGTAAGGTTCATATGTTTTATTATCGGAAACAAGCTTTAAGCCTTTATCCTCCTTAAATTTAAAAGCGATACGCTTATAAACGACCCCCTCCTCGCGCGATACGACCACATAGGTATGACCGGGCTTTATATCATGCCAATTTTCGACATATTCAGCGACAATAATGGATCCCGATGGCAGAGGCAGCATCGAATCTCCTTTGATCTCAAATGCCCGAAAAGTCCCCTGTCCGAACATCGGAAGCGAAAACTTCGGAAGCTCAGCCACATACTCAGGATCGCCATACCCATTTAAATAGCCCGCGCTCGCCTTAACCGGCACAAGCTCAATGTTTTCGCGATCACTGCCATCAACAGTTACACTCAATACCCTGAGATTAGAAGCATTGCTTTTGGGCACCGGCTTCCACTTCTCATCAATCACATCATTCGCCAATTCATCCATGGTTAACCCATAAAACTCGGCAATTTTTTTTAGCAATTCATATTTGGGCTCTGCCCGATCTTCTTCATAAGCACCGACAGAAGCTCTTTTAATCTCCATGATATCAGCAAATTGCTGCTGCGTAATTTTCTTTCCTTTTCGAAGGAATTTCAAGTTGGATGAAATATTTGACATATTATTTTTTCAAAAAATATTTTGCAAAAACTAAATTTATTAGTAATATTGTGCCAATAAAATTAGTAAATAAAATTTAAACATCCAAATAATTTAGCATTATGAGCAATTTTATTGTATATATATTAACTGACAACAACAGAAGATACTTTGAAATCGACTTTACTTCCAATATGCTCAGCACTGTCGTAGAGCTCCAGCAAGCTAATAGTTTCACCTTTCAACAGGGGAGCAGCTTAAACAGAATCATCTATTCCGAAGCTTTTTCAAAACTGGCATGCGCTAAAAAGAGAATGAACGAGTTGCAAAATTTCACACACCTACAAATCGAGAGAATTATTCGCAAGAATAACCCAAACTGGAACAACCTCTTCCCACAGCAACAGCAGGCTTACACCAAGAGAAACAGTAATTACGCGGCCTAACAATAGATAATAGAAAAAAAAGCCGCCCAATTTTCATTAGGCAGCTTGTTATTTGTTATGCTGTTATAGATCCAAAAGAGGATAAACGCTTTTACTAAATTGAGGTTGATGAGGTATTCTCCAACGCCCCTGTGTTTTCACCGACACTACCACCATTGTTATTTTGCTCGGTAGCACCCTCCGTAGACTCTTCTTCAGGCCCAATAAATCCTTCATCTGTCTGCTCGTCAACACTTGTTGAATCACTTTGCTCAGGCTCCGGATCACTATAACGCGGTGTCTCACATTTATACGACTTTGTGATTTCGACCGTAGGTTCAGGGAATTTCCCTTGTGTATACCCCAATTGCTTATCTTTATAGACGGATTCCAAAAACACACCGAATATCGGCAAAGCCGTTCGGGAACCTTCTCCAGTATGCGAATTCTTGAAGTGTATGCTTCTTTCATCACATCCAACCCAGATTCCGGTAACCAGATCCTTCGTCACCCCCATATACCAGCCGTCAACATATTCGGAAGATGTCCCGGTCTTACCACCAATTTGATTCTCTTTATCAAAAAGATCCCACTCCCACAATCCCTGCGACGTACCTCTGGGCTCTTCCATCCCCCCACGCAACATATAAGTCATCAACCAGGCATCTTGCTTATCGACAACTTGTTTGCGTTCTGCCTGAAAGGTAGCGATAACATTCCCGTCATGGTCTTCAATTTTAGAAACCAGTACCGGTGTGACACGCTCGCCATGATTCATCATCGTCGAGTAACCGTTAACCATTTCAAAGACCGATACATCATTAGGCCCCAGTCCAACAGATGCTACCGGATTGAGCTTGCTCACGATACCACAACGCTGCGCCGCATCCACAACTTTCGCCGGAGTAACCATATCGGTCAGCTGAACTGTAACCGAGTTAATAGACCTGGCCATCGCATGACGCAACGACATTTCACGATATGAAAAATTCCAATCTGCATTTTTCGGTTCCCACACTTCTATAGAATCCCCCTTGTCAATCTTTATGGTAACAGGCTTATCGGTAATCTTGTCACAAGGTGACATCCCAGACTCCAGGGCAGCCAGATAAACAAAAGGTTTAAATGTGGAACCTGCTTGTCGTTTCGCCTGCATCACATGATCATATTTAAAATATTGATGGTCTATACCACCTACCCAGGCCTTAATTTCACCCGAATAGGGATCCATTGACATCATCCCGGCATTCAACATCATGGCATAATATTTTAAAGAATCCATCGTGGACATCTCTTTTTCAATCTTACCATTATCCCTCCAGTTATAGACTTCCATTTTTTTCTTTTTATTCAGAAAGTAATTAATGCTGTCCGGACTATTGGCATATTTCTTACTCAGAAATGCATAATAAGGAGTCTTCTTTGCCAAATTCTCCAAAAAGTTCGGGATTACTTTCCCAGAAAGATCACGCCAGGGCTCCTGACCATCCCAGGTATTATTTAAGCGCTGCTGCAACTCAGCCATCTGTTTAGCCACAGCTTCCTCAGCATGTTTCTGAAGTTTTGAATTGATCGTTGTATATATTTTTAAACCATCCGTATAGATATCGTAATTATTTTCCTCGGACCATTTTTCCAGCCATTTGGCCACAGCGGTACGCAAATAAGAATCCCCACCAGCATTCACGTCCTTATTATTCGCATTCAAAACAATCTTCTCTTTAACTAATGCATCATAAGCTGCTTTCGTCAGAAAGCCACTCTTATGCATTTGACTCAATACGGTATTTTTTCGATCAAATGCCTTCTCAGGATTTCTGATCGGATTATACAGGGTTGTCCCCTTCAGCATACCGATCAACACCGCTGCTTCATTTTGATTCAGCTGATTGGCTCCTTTTGAAAAATAACGTTTTGCGGCCGTTTCTATACCATAGGCATTATTACTAAAAGAAACAGTATTCAGATACATTTCCAATATCTGGTTTTTACTATACCGCTGCTCAAGCTTATAAGCCGTCATCCACTCCTTAAATTTGGTAATGACCAGTCCGGCAACAGGCAAACGTGTCAACAGCCCTCCGGCTTTATTGTAACGCGTGCGGTAAAGATTCTTGGCCAGCTGCTGTGTAATCGTACTTGCACCGCGCTTATCTCCTTTTAAAGTAGAGACAATACCTGAACCGAGCCCCAAAAAGTCAACACCATTGTGCGAATAAAAACGTACATCCTCTGTTGCGATCAATGCATTAATAACAGTTTTAGGAATACTGTCAAAAGGAACCGGATTCCTATCTTCATCGAAATACCGACCGATCAATACGCTATCAGCGGTGTACAGCTCAGTAGAAATATTGAGGCTGGGCATAATGATATCTTTTTTTGTGGGGGAATAGCCAAACAGCCACAAAAAATTAAGTTGTATGGCACAGACCAAAACAATAACGAAATATATTGCAATAACGAGATAACGAAGAACCCGATTCTTTATACGTCTAAACATAAATGGAAATTTATCTTATATTCAACATATTGAATCAGCAAAAGGTTTTACCCTTGCTCAATATGCGCCTATACGTGTTTCAGGGGCTAAATATACAACTAAATACATCTCCCTAATTAACTATTTACATTTTTTAACAATAAAAAATAAGCATTTATTCAAACAAGGTCAATAGGCAAAAATACATTTCACCAGCCTTGTTTTGCTCATTATGGAGAATTAAAAATGTAAAAAAAGTTGAGGAAGGACTTTGTTGAGATCAATAAGTTAGCTGACATGTCCGCAAATATTATACCTACTTTTAACATATTATCTATTTTATTTTAAAATAATAATGATATTTGCTTAAATTTAGATGTAAACTAGTCAACTATTAGCATGTTAAAACAGACATTACAACAAAAGCTATTACAAAAACTGTCGCCACAACAAATTCAATTTATTAAATTGTTGCAGGTACCAACAGTTTCATTAGATGCCAGAATAAAAGAAGAATTAGAAGAAAATCCTGCATTAGAAGATGGTAGCTTGACTAACATGACCGATCCAATCGAAGAATATCCGGATAAAGATCCTGATGACAGTTTTGATAACGAAGAAGGTTTCGATTCAGATGATTTCAGTTTGGAGGACTATATACAAGAGGATGATTACAAAGATTATGGAAATGGGTATGACTACGGTGATGACGACGAAGACAGAAAAGAAATGCCAGTTGCCATCCAGCACTCTTTCTACGAACAACTGCAACAACAGCTAGACCTTCTGGCTTTGGACGATAAGCATTTTCTAATCGGCCAACAAATTATCGGAAGTCTGGACGACGATGGTTACCTACGACGTCCGATCATAAATTTAGTAGATGACCTGGCTTTTGGTCAAAATGTAATGACCGAAGAGCATGAGGTATTGGATATGCTAAAAGTAATCCAGGATTTTGAACCTGCAGGGATTGGTGCCAGAGATCTCCAGGAATGTCTTTTGATTCAGCTGCAAAAAAAAGACATCAGCAACCCTACAATAAAACTGGCAATTAAAGTCGTTGCCAATTATTTGGATGAATTCACAAAAAAACATTATGATAAGCTCGAAAAGTCACTGGGAGTCTCGTCTGAAGACTTGAAAAATGTGGTGAATGAAATTCTAAAGCTTAACCCGAAACCGGGTGATTCAGGAGCAGTGGCAGGCAAACAACTTCATATCATTCCCGATTTTCATATCAGCAACAACGATGGCATCCTTCATTTGACTCTGAATGGACGTAATGCCCCCGAACTCCGCATAAGTCGTGACTATCAGCACATGTTTGAGCATTACGAAAAATCCGATCAAAAAGACAAAAAAATGAAGGAAGCGGTACAGTTTGTCAAACAAAAACTTGATTCGGCCAAATGGTTCATTGATGCAATCAAACAACGCCAACAAACCTTGCTAAAAACCATGAATGCCATCATGGAATATCAATACGACTATTTTCTTAGCGGTGATGACCGCAAATTGAAACCGATGATACTAAAGGATATCGCCGATAAAATCGACATGGATATCTCTACCGTCTCCCGTGTGGCAAATTCAAAATATGTACAAACTGAATTTGGAACATTCTTGTTAAAATCGTTTTTCTCGGAGGCAATCCAAACTGATTCCGGTGAGGAAGTTTCGAATAAAGAAGTCAAAAAAATACTGGAAGAGTGTATTGCCAAAGAGAATAAGCGCAAACCATTGGCCGATGAGAAATTAACCGAAATTCTTAAAGAGAAGGGTTACAATATCGCACGCCGGACCGTGGCAAAATACCGGGAAGCATTAAACATACCTGTCGCAAGATTACGAAAAGAGCTCTAAGAGCTCTTTTTTGTTTTTCGGGTGACAATCAAATCTAAATTAAGAATAGTATCTTTGTGCTCGAATTAAATAAGCATGAAGGAATGAGCAAAGTAAAAGTTGGAGTTGTACAGATGAGCTGTACCGCAAGCAAACAAGAGAATCTCGAAAAAGCTATCGCTAAAGTAAAAGAAGCCGCTGCAAAAGGTGCGCAAATTGTGTGTCTGCAAGAACTCTTTACCTCTTTATATTTCTGCGATGTAGAAGATTATGACAATTTCGCACTGGCCGAATCTATCCCAGGCCCATCTACAGATGCCCTGTCTGCTGTTGCGAAAGAAGCAGGGGTCGTTATTATCGCATCATTATTTGAAAAAAGAGCGGAAGGTCTTTATCATAATACCACTGCCGTATTAGATGCTGATGGCTCCTATTTAGGCAAATACCGTAAAATGCATATCCCGGATGATCCTGCATTTTATGAAAAATTCTATTTCACACCCGGTGATCTAGGTTATAAAGTATTCAAAACAAAATTTGGTAAAATAGGTATATTAATCTGTTGGGACCAATGGTATCCAGAAGCATCAAGGATCACCGCATTAATGGGTGCCGAAATTTTATTTTACCCAACGGCAATCGGCTGGGCAACAGATCAGGACGAAGAAACCAACAAAGATCAATACAATGCTTGGCAAACCATTCAACGCTCTCATGCAGTAGCAAATGGTGTACCAGTGGTATCTGTCAACCGTGTCGGATTTGAGCAGGATGGCGCCATGAAATTCTGGGGCGGTAGCTTTGTGGCAAATGGACAAGGTAAACTGTTATACCTCGCTTCTCACGATAAAGAAGAAATTGAAGTCGTTGAACTGGACCTGAGTGAATCTGATTATTTTAGAAAACACTGGCCTTTTCTACGTGACCGCAGAATAGAAACCTATTCCCCGATCACCAAACGTTTTATTGACGAAGACTAATAGCAAATCATATTGGCCATTTTAATTTTGTAATTCATAAAAAGAAGAGCAGATTAAAATGGCTTTTTACATTTTAAAGCATGGAACAAGAAAGCACTTTCGCACAGGCATATTTTGATAATTCCCCAAAAAAACAAGGTTTTTCGTTTCCCGCAGAATGGGCAAAACAAGAAGCTTTGTGGTTGAGCTGGCCTCATAAAGAGGAATCTTGGCCCGGAAAAATTGATACCATATACCAGCCCTATTGCGAGTTTATTAAAGCTGTTGCTGCTGGACAGAAAGTTAGAATCAATGTTGCTGACGAAGATATGAAGGCATTCGCCATCGCAGAATTGAAAAAAGTAACGGCCGATTTTAGCAATATTGAATTTTATTTCAACCCGACCAATGACGCTTGGTGTAGAGATCATGGTCCCGCTTTCCTGATCAATCAAAATTCAGGCACAAAAGCAGTTGTTGACTGGGGCTATAACGCCTGGGGTGGCAAGTATCCACCTTTCGATCTGGATGATGTCGTTCCTACACGGATAGCTAAAGAGTTTGGCCTTCCTTTATTCACACCGAATATCGTCATGGAGGGTGGTTCTGTCGAATTCAACGGAGCCGGAACAGTGATGACAACAACAGCATGTCTGCTCAATGAAAACAGAAACCCTGATTATACGAAAGAGCAGATTGAGACTTACCTCAAAGAATTCTATGGACAAGATCAGGTATTATGGCTAGGCGACGGAATCATTGGAGATGATACAGATGGCCATATTGACGACATTACACGTTTTGTGAATGAAAACACTGTTTTAACTGTTGTGGAAGAAAATCCGGAAGATGAAAATTATGCCATCCTCCAGGAAAATCTAGAAACACTTCGTTCCTTCAGATTATTAAACGGAGAATCACTTAATATTGTTGAACTACCGATGCCAGCAGCCGTGATTTATGAGGACACCAGACTTCCGGCATCATACGCAAATTTTTATATTGCAAATGATGTTGTCGTTGTTCCAATTTTCAACGATCCTAATGACCAAAGAGCATTGGATATTATTCAGGAGTGCTTTCCGACACGGAAAGTTATCGGAATTAATTCAGTAGACATTATCTGGGGACTGGGTAGTTTTCATTGCTTGAGTCAGCAAGAACCCGCGCTCTGCTAAAGGTAAATTATACTATAAACAGAAAGGCTTCTTAATCGGTTAAGAAGCCTTTCTGTTTATAGTATCTGCTCACAAGCACTATCAAATTAGATATTTCTATAACAAGGTTGGCTGTTTACTCGCGACAACCGCTCCACATTAACTTATCGCAACGACCCGAAGCGACCAAAACAGGAAACTAAACAACCACGACATGCACACCGGACTTCTCTAACGATTCCACAAATCCGGCACTCACTTTATCATCTGTAATCAAAATATCGATTTTTTCGAAGCCACAAATTCGCCCAAAACTACGTCTTCCAAATTTGGACGAATCAGCGAGCACAACGACCTTTTGAGCTGTATCGATCATGATACGGTTCAATTGAGCTTCTTGCGCACTGGATGTTGACACACCATACTCCAGGTCTATTCCGTCCACCCCTAAAAACAATTTACTACAATAAAAATCATGCAGTAAATTTTCAGCATATTTTCCAGTGACTGAAGTAGAAGTTTTGCGTAATGTACCTCCCATCTGCATAATTTCTACTGATGGGTATTTAATTAGCTCCATGGCAACATTCAGCGCTGAAGTGACCACGGTGATGTTTCCCTTAGGCACAATCTGCCTGGCCAACGATTGCATGGTTGTTCCGGACGCAATAATAATCGAATCATTTTCCTCAATCATCTCAGCAGCCTTCTTACCGATTCTGCTTTTGTCATCCGAGCGAAGTTTCTCTTTTTCAAATACTGTCCGGTCCGTTGTATAAGGATTGTATTGTGTTGCTCCGCCATGGGTCCGAAAAAGCAGACCACTTTCCTCCAAAAGTGTAAGATCCTTTCGGATGGTAACAGAAGATACGCCCAGTTCCTCACAAAGGTCAATCACCTGGACTATACCTACCTCTTTTAATTGTTTTAAAATATATTGATGTCGCTCTACGTTTGTCATGGTTCTTTTATATGCGCTAAAATATTAAATCTACCAGTTGTTTATCCATACAGATACATTAGAAAATACAACATATCAACTAAAACCAATGCTTGATTTTAGCGGTCAGATATGCTATACAAATTTCCCTAGCAGAACTGACGTTAAAATAATGAAATTATTTAATTATTTATACTCTCTATAAAGCAAATTATACTTTATTCTAAAAAGATAAAGTTTTTGATTTCGACAAATTCAAAATTCCAAGGGATTGGGCCAAATAAAATGGTAATCCAGTTCCTTTTGAAGCAGGCTTCCACAGACTATTTTTTGAAAATGATCCCCTTGGTCAAATTGCAATGGCAGATCGAAACCATACTTTTGTGCAGAGGCTAGGATCACATCTTTTTTCTTGGGGTGCATCGGTGCAACAACATTGTAAACACGATGATTTAGGTCCTTAATAGAAGCCAACATAATCAACTGCACAACATCATCGAGATGAACAAAATTGGCCGGCTGTTCACCTGTTGTGCAGATACGATTGGCAAAGTATTTAGCAAAAATGCGATTTTTACCAAATAGGCCTCCAAGTCGATATACATAAGTGTTAGGCAGTTGTAACATCAGCTGTTCAGCCAAAAGAAGTTTTTCGGAAAATTCTATTCCAGCTGAATCCAATTCACTATAGACAACATCTTTATCCGGATAAATTCCAACGGAACTTAAAAACACCTGTTTGGTCCATTGGATATCTTCAAGAAATCCTTTAACATTCGAAAAACGAGTTCCTAAACCAGAAAGACTATTTTTTTTGCTGGCGGGAATACTATTTAAAACAAAGTCGAACTGGTCCGGAAGAAATACATCAGGCAACACACTACCCTTATCAAAGTCAGCAATAAACGAAAAAATACCATCAGTTTTAAGCCGATGGTATTTTTCATATTGTGTGGTACTTGCCCAGACCTCATGTCCTTGATGTTTCATATCCATGGCAAACGATTCTGCCAGCCAGCCGCATCCTAAAATAAGTATCCGCATATGATCAAAAGATTAATAAGCTTTTGCAAATAAAACGCGTCTGCTAGAAGGCTTGCCCGTAAAGATACAAACACCTTGCTCCTCTTTGGCATCCAAAGGAATACAACGGATTGTCGCCTTTGTTTCCTCTTTCACACGTTTTTCTGTTTCTATGGTTCCATCCCAATGACAAGAGATAAATCCACCTTTACCTTCCAGCACTTCTTTAAACTCATCATAAGAATTTACCTCGGTAAAATGGGACGCTCTAAAATCCAATGCTTTTTGGTAAATATTTTCCTGTATTGCCTGCAACAGCTGTTCGATATTTCCCGCCAATCCTTCTTGCGCTACCGTTTCTTTTGTTTGCGTGTCACGACGGGCCAGTTCTACAGTTCCATTTTGCATATCTCTTGCGCCAACGGCAACACGCACCGGCACACCTTTCAATTCCCATTCCGCAAATTTAAAGCCCGGGCGCTGCGTATCGCGATCATCGTATTTCACGGAGATATCCTTTACCTTCAGTTCATTTGTTAACTGATTTACGAATGCATCAATCTGCGCTTTTTCTTCTTCAGTTTTGAAAATGGGAACAATAACAACCTGAATTGGCGCCAATTTCGGAGGCAATACCAAGCCTTGATCGTCTGAGTGCGCCATAATCAAGGCTCCCATCAAACGGGTAGAAACGCCCCATGATGTTGCCCATACATGTTCCAATTTCCCCTCTTTGGACGTGAATTTTACATCAAAAGCTTTGGCAAAATTCTGTCCAAGGAAATGCGATGTCCCCGCCTGTAAAGCCTTACCATCTTGCATTAAAGCCTCGATACAATAGGTATCCAAAGCACCGGCAAAGCGTTCGTTTTCGGTTTTGCGGCCACGTACAACCGGTACAGCAAGAATATTTTCAGCAAATTCTGCATAGACATCGAGCATACGTTCTGTTTCGGCAATAGCCTCTTCGCTGGTTGCATGCGCAGTATGCCCTTCTTGCCATAAAAACTCGGCCGTACGCAAGAACAGACGCGTACGCATTTCCCAACGGACCACGTTTGCCCATTGGTTAACCAAAATTGGCAGATCCCTATACGATTCGATCCAGCCACGGTAGGTATTCCATATAATCGTTTCAGAAGTCGGACGTACAATCAGCTCTTCTTCCAGCTTTGCATCCTCATCAACCACAATCTTACCTGTACCATCGTTTTTTAATCTATAGTGAGTGACCACAGCACATTCAGTGGCAAAACCTTCCACATGGGCAGCTTCCTTAGAAAAAAACGACTTGGGAATGAATAAAGGGAAGTAAGCATTGCTATGGCCTGTTTCTTTAAATCTCTTGTCTAAGATTGCTTGCATTCTTTCCCAGATAGCATACCCGTATGGTTTAATCACCATACAGCCTCGTACAGCTGAATTTTCAGCCAGATCAGCTTTGATCACAAGTTCATTGTACCATTGCGAATAATCTTCTGCACGACTTGTTATTCCTTTACTCATATGAAATTGATAAATTATTGTAACATTATTACGTTAAATCTCGTCTGTATTTCCAATACAAAAAGCGTTCAATAAAAAATATTTGTATTTTTGATTACTTCGATTAAACCCCGTCGAGAAATTTGCGTCTAAGATAGTAAATAAGGCTGTATAATCGAAAATAACGATTTAGGATATTATGAAAAAAAATAGATTATTTATCGGAGCACTTGCCATGACAGGAGCATTTATGTTAGGTTCCTGCGGTACGAGTAGGCAAATCTATAGCGACGATGTCTATGGCAATAATGGACAGGCTAGACAAAAAGTCTATCAAAGTCCGGATTACTATTACACAGATGCAGATCAGGTTCAACAAGGAGGACAAGCTCAGGGCGGTTATTATGATGACGAATATTCAGACCAGGATTACAACAATGACTCCTATGAAGATCTTGAATATGCCAATCGGATAAACAGGTTCTATTATGCCTCTCCAGGGATGACCTATTTTGATCCATTCTTCGATCCATGGTATGGTTATGGATTCGGCGGGATGTATGGATATGGTCCTTCCTTCGGTTTAGGTTGGGGCTGGGGTTCCGGCTGGGGTTCTTCGTGGTCTATCGGTTTAGGCTGGGGCTGGGGATCTGGCTGGGGCTGGGGATCTCCTTGGTATGGCGGCTATTACCCTTGGGGTGGCTGGTATGGCGGCGGATACTGGGGTTCTGGCTGGTATGGCAATGGTTATTGGGGCGGTGGCTATTGGGGTAACTCAAGACCACGTTATGCTTCTTCGCGATCATCCTATAGAGACAATTACAATGTGCGTACTTCATCTTCCCGTACCAGAACTTCAGGAACTTATGATCGTACTGGCGTAGCTCGGGATTCCAGGGGACGTATTACGGCAGTTTCTAATGGCCGAACAAGCGGCGGTAGGACAAGGAATTCTGACGGTTCTATCTCACGTAGTTCTTCTTATGATAGAACAGGCGGCAGAACAAGAACTTCAGATGGCATCTCTACGAGAAGTGGCTATCCCGATGGAGGCAGAACACGGAGCTCAGACAGAACAAATGGAACATACCCAAGCATGCGAAGTTCCAGTGGAACTTCCAGAACACGTACAAACTCAGGTGAAGTTTCCCGTCCAATGAGCCGTTCGATGGAAACACGCTCAAACAATCCGAGTTCAACTTCCAGACCATCCTATACTCCACCAACAAGAAGTTATGATAGCGGTTCATCACGCTCAAGTGGCGGCTTCTCCGGAGGAAGTTCAAGATCCGGCGGCGGCTTCTCTGGTGGTGGCGGAAGCTCAAGATCCAGCGGTGGACGTACACGCTAGCAATAAAAAAACAAATTACAGTAGCATACATAATCATGTGTGCTACTGCTTATTATAGACGATATTTTAGCTTATGACAATCAAAAAATTACTTTTTGGAACTGCATTTTTACTAGGTGCAGCGGGAACTGCCCAAGCACAATATACGAAAGATGTACTTTTGTTTTCCCAAGGGGACAATGGCGGTACTGCTCGCTTCAAAGCAATGGGAAACGCATCTACCGCATTAGGTGGTGATATTAGCTCAATTACCGGAAACCCGGCTGGCTTAGGTTACTTCAATCAATCCGATATCTCCGTAACAGGCAGATACCTTAACAATAAAAATAAAACAGATTATTTCGGACAAAACTCCAATAGCAGCAAAAATAATTTCAACTTGGACAATGCCGGTATCGTCTTTCATTTACCTACTTACCGAAATGGCGGAAACCTGGAGCAAGGCTGGCTGAATTTCAATGTTGGTATAGCCTATAACCGAAATTATGTTTATAACAACCTGTTAGAGTATAGAGGGATCAATAATACAAGTTCAATTACTGATGCCTATTCGGATAGATTATCGTCGCCTGGCGGAATGAAAGGCTGGGGACAGGAGGTCTATAATAACTCCTTACTATTTGACGTTGACCCCAAGAACGCCGGAGCATACATACCCCTTACCGTTGGCGGAAACTATGATGGAAAAGGTGGTTTTAATCAAATCAATTCCATCTTAGAAAAGGGAAGTAAATCAGAATCTGTATTATCTTTTGGTGCCAACTATAGCAACAAATTATACTTGGGAGCTGCATTAGGTTTTACTGCTTTTAGTTACGACAACTCAAGCTGGTTTACGGAATACGGCCAAACGATGACTGCTGACCAACTGACAAAAATCAATAAAGACTCTGAATATTTAAAACCAGAGGCAGCATATGCTAAAAAACGTGAGATGCTGGACAAGGACTATGAATTGTATGATGATTATGCACAAGTGACAGATGGTACAGGAGTGGATTTCAAGTTAGGTGTAATCTATAAATTCACACCGACCTTTAGTATGGGCTTTACAGCGAAGTCTCCGACATTCATGAGCATTCGAGATGAGTCTTATAGCAATTCCGAATTCCGTTATTTTAAACCGAATGAAGATAAGTCCTTTAAAGAATACCGTACCAGTGATGATGCAGGGCATAGCTATCTAGAGTACAATATGAACACACCGTACAAGCTCTCCTTAGGTGCCAGTCAGGTATTCTCCAGAGGATTAATTACTGCGGATGTAGAATGGGTTGATTTTGGTGCCATCCGATTTAAAGATCCCGGCGCATATAATAAAGCTTTGGAACAGGAAATGAACCAAAACATCAAAAACAACTATCAAGGAGCTTTTAATGCGCGCATCGGTGGTGAAGTTTTATTTGATAATGTTTTTAGTGGTAGAGCCGGTTTCAATTATAGTGGCAATCCGTACAAAAATGCAGATTATACAAATTATACTGCATCTTTGGGTATCGGTGCAAAACTCGGCCGCGGTATGTATATTGATCTGACCGGAGCCTATAATGCCGTTAATTATAAAGAAAGCCCTTACCTTATTGATGAACAGTACTTTGGAAACACAAGTCCAGTAGCCGATATAAAAAATCAACGGACCAATGTTGTCTTGACAATAGGTTCCAAATTCTAGGAGATTCTTCTCTAAAAACGTCCAGGCTAGCCTGGACGTTTTTTATTTATTACAATCCCGGCAACCATAATTTAAAAGCTTTTAGTAAATTTGTCCTCTTGGTTGAAAATCACATGACAGATCAGACAATATCAAAAGCATTCAATGCCGTATTTACCTATCCCATCTGGCGGATCGAAATCGATGCTGAAAGTAGGTTGATCGCTGTGGAGACCAGGAATCCATCAGACACACTCCCCTATTTCAATGTCGTTACTTTCGAAGGAAACTATGTACTTCAAGACTTCCAGGCGATAAGCAAAGAATGGGTGCTTACAGGAATTCAATGTCAGAAGCTTATTTTAAAAAAGATTTCCAGTAATTCACCCATTGATGCAGGTGTACAGATCATTGACTGTTATCAGCCAAATCAACAAGAAACCTGGTTTAATTATCTTTTTGTTGAAATGGTCAATGGAGGAATACTGCTTCGTCCCAAAATGATCGAACAAGGAATGCAGTTGTTTTTAGATTTAAAAACAATTTCCATTGAAAACAAAAAAGAGAAATCATTTAAACCTTTTAACAGCCAAATAGTCTACCCAGTAATTTACAATGGTCAAATTCCCCAATTTTTGACAGATTTCACCGTCGATGGCGAAATTTGGATAAGTGCATTGGATGACTATTTTATTTGGGCTTTCTATGAAAAAAACACAGCTAATCACTATCAAATCCGGATAGTGCGATCAACGAAAGAGCGGTTAATTGACACTGTAATTGCAGTCGATCAGTTACCATTAAAGTTTTTCAACATCTATTTTCTTGTTAACAAACAAATATTCCTTTTGACAGACAATAAACGGGAGTTTGTTTCGTATTTAGTATAATTGCAAAATATATGAAACTATTATTCGAATTAAATACATATAAAAAGGTAGTCATCTTATCGATTTCAATGCTATCTATCCAACAAGTTGAAGCGAGAAACCTCACTTCATTACATGTAAATGCGGTTCCTGACTCCGTAGGTACCGAGATAATCAATGGCGAAGAATTTGTCCTTTTCAAGATCGAAAAAGGAGACAATTATTATCAGCTCAGCAAGAAGTACAAAACAACGGTAGGTCAGCTCACGCAGATAAATGGTAATGGCACATTAAGCCTCGGACAGATTGTTAAAGTACCCACTGGACGAAAACCTGCTCCTCTGGTAAATAAACCCTCAGGTAACACTGCACAGCAGAATCCGCGTAATCCACAACAGGGTTTCACAGAATATATTGTTGGTGAAAAAGAAACGTTATATGCTATATCCAAGAGGTTTAGTATTACTGTTGAGGATATCAAAAAAGCCAATAATCTCAAAAACAACATCATAAGCGGTGGAATGAAATTAATGATTCCGAATCAGCCACTGCCGCCAGAAAGACCAAAATTGGTTGAACCTAAAGGAATCGAAATTATTGCACCCGATTCCACAAACGATGACAATAAAGAAGAAAATCAAATTTCAACAAACCGTTACGGGATACGCGAAAAATCCGAGCGGGGGATTGGCGTATGGATTGATGGTTTGTCTACCCAAGGAACAAGTAACCTCGCACTTCACAAGAGTGCGCCCGTCGGAACGATCTTGAAAATCACCAACCCCATGACAAAAAGCGTCACCTATGCGAAAGTCGTTGGAAAATTTAATGATAATGCTGAAAACCAAAATGCCATTGTCGTGTTATCAAAGTCCGCAGCGGCAAGTATCGGTGCACTGGATAAACGTTTTCAGGTAGAAATCGCCTACGGATTACCTTTAGAAAATTAATTAAAATAAAAATAGCTCCTGCAGCGCGAAACAAGAATGAATAACAAACCGTATGTCATAGGGATTGCCGGAAGTAGTGGTTCTGGAAAAACATTTTTTTTGAATAGTTTTTTGAAACATTTTAAAACCGATGAAGCCACCTTGATTTCTCAAGATGACTATTATATCCCTGCCAATACAAAGACACAAGAGGAAAATAGACTCTATAATTTTGATATCCCAACGTCCATAGACAGAGAAGCTTTCTATACCGATATCAAAGCACTCTTTAATGGGGAAACGATTTATAAAGAGGAGTATACTTTTAATAATCCTTCACTAACTCCAAAAATATTAGAGATCAAGCCAGCCCCCATACTGATTATCGAAGGGTTATTCATTTTCTATTATACAGAAATCAACGCGCTTATTAACCACAAGATCTTCCTGAGTGCAGATCAGGATATTGCACTCCGTAGAAGGCTACATCGTGATTTAGTCGAACGTGGCTATTTTGAAGACGACGTCATGTACAAATGGGTAAACCATGTTCTTCCTTCATACAATGAGTATTTATTACCATTTCAGGATTCTTGTGATCAGGTTATATTTAACAATACTGACGAACCTGAACCGATTTGGGAAATTACCAATCAGATTTCTGAAGAATTGAAGGCCAAACTCAATTTAGTATAATATACAATAAAGACGGGCTTATGAGGACGTACGCCCGTCTTTATTTAAAAGTGCTTGATTTATTGACATCAAGACTTTAAATTCTTATCTTTGCGCCACGAAACAAATCCATCATAATGAACCATCCTGTAAAGATTAAAAATGCTTTGGTTTCAGTCTATTATAAAGACGGCCTAGCTCCTTTAGTTGAATTATTAAACAAATACGGTGTTACATTCTATTCCACTGGAGGGACAGAAACATTTATAAAAGATTTAGGTATAGCTGTCGTTCCCGTTGAAGACCTGACCAGCTACCCTTCGATTTTAGGAGGCCGTGTTAAGACCTTACACCCAAAGGTGTTTGGTGGAATTTTAGCACGCCGTCCGCTTGAATCGGACCAACAGCAACTTGCTCAGTATGAAATACCAGAGATCGATTTGGTTATCGTAGATTTGTATCCATTTGAAGAAACTGTTGCTTCCGGAGCTCCCGAGCAAGATATCATCGAAAAAATCGATATCGGTGGAATCTCATTGATTCGTGCAGCAGCGAAAAACTTTAATGATGTTGTGATCATTTCTTCCAAAAATGATTATAAAGCGCTTGAAGAGATCCTAGCCAACCAAGAAGGTAATACATCTTTGGAGCAACGAAAAGAATTTGCAAAACGTGCCTTCAATACATCATCCCATTATGATACAGCAATCTTCAATTATTTCAATCAAGAGAATCCAATTGAAGTTTTTAAACAATCCGAGCAGAAAGCTCAGGTATTGAGATACGGTGAAAACCCGCATCAAAAAGGTGTTTTCTTTGGCGATTTGGATAATATGTTCGACAAATTAAATGGAAAAGAGCTTTCCTACAACAATCTTGTTGATGTGGATGCTGCTGTTGCTTTAATTGACGAGTTTAAGGAACCTACATTTGCCATCCTAAAACATACAAACGCTTGTGGTGTGGCCTCTCGCCCAACAATCAAGCAAGCATGGATCGATGCTTTGGCTTGTGATCCTGTTTCAGCCTTTGGCGGGGTTTTGATTACTAACGGTGAAGTAGATGGCGCAACAGCAACAGAGATCAATAACCTGTTCTTCGAGGTCTTAATCGCACCTGCTTATTCTGAAGAAGCAATTGCCATCCTTACGGCGAAGAAAAATAGAATTATCTTAGCCCGTAAAGATGTAAAATTACCTGCTCAACAATTCAAAACTTTATTGAATGGTGTCATTCTTCAAGATAAGGACAATACTATTGAAGGACCTGAACAAATGGTCACTGTAACAACAGTGAAACCTACTGCTCAGCAATTGGAAGATTTATATTTTGCCAATAAAATTGTAAAACATACAAAATCAAATACCATTGTTTTTGCCAAAAATGACACCTTGTTCGCATCAGGTGTTGGACAAACATCACGTGTTGATGCCTTAAAGCAAGCAATTGAAAAAGCAGCTTCATTTGGTTTTGACTTAAACGGCTGTGCAATGGCATCAGATGCTTTCTTCCCTTTCCCGGACTGTGTAGAGATCGCATCAAACGCAGGTATTGCTGCCGTATTGCAACCAGGTGGTTCTATCAAAGATCAATTGTCCATTGATATGGCCAATGAAAAAGGCATTGCAATGGTCACTACTGGTGTAAGACATTTCAAGCATTAATAACGATCTAACCGTTTCATAAAAAAAGCTACTTTTAAAAGTAGCTTTTTTATTTGTTAACCTGCCAGCCCAACCGCTCTATTTTATACCGTTCTATTTCTTCTGAAAGTTTTCGGATGGCATAGGCAACAATAGCAACATCATCCAACCAGCCACCTACAGCAATAAAATCCGGAATAGCATCTACTGGGGAAACTACATAAATAATCGTCCCGATAATAATGGATAGATTCCAGCTGTTCATTTTAAATTTACCTACAATTGCATCCTTGCACATCGCGATCAGTAATTTAAAATCGCCAACATAGCTTCCTAAATTTTTTGCCTTAGATTCCGCCTGAGACAACTCTGCTTCCGTAATTTTACGATGTCTAAAGCGCTCAAACATACCTGTTGCAATCTTTTTGATTCTACTGTTCATAACCCAAAATTATCAATATTTTTTATTTAACAAAGCCTGTGCCTTTTTTACAAGAAAAGAACTAAACGCGGGTCAAAGTCCTCTCAAGCACAAACAATGTTCGACAGCGCTTCGGGAATGGTTCACCTATTCTTCGCCATAGCTCCGACAACGAAACAAATAACAGCCCTGTAACAATCAGCGCCAAGTCAAATCAGTCCCGAAGAACCTCCGAAAGATTGCCAAAGAATTTCCGAATGTGTTAAACAGACTGCAAAGACAATATCCAACTTTTCCAGCCCTACTCTCTCCTCCTGGAGAAGAAAAGTATTGCCTGAGATCGCCATGCTATTAATAATAAACCACAATTTTATTATTTTTACAGCCAACTGTAGCAAAGTGTATGTCATCACCGTATAATAGACAACACAAGCGCAATGTGTTATATACAAAAAAATAGATTTTAATATTACACGGTTATGAAAAACTATAGATTATTTAATTTTATTGCCATCGCAGTAGCGACATTCTTGCTATCCAGTTGTTTGAAAGATGACGATGACCAACGAATTCCAGCGGCTCTCTTTACAATGGTCAATGGCTACAGTGACGCTAATGCGGTCATCTATTACGCCGATGGGGGGCCTTTACAAAATCTAAATTACCCTTTGGAATTTAAAAGCTATAGCCCAATAGTTGGCCTATTCACTGGAGCTAGAAAAATAGCCGTTTCAGCAGAATATAACAATGTCCTTGTTGATACAACAGTTACGATCAAAGACAGCACCATATACACCTCATTTGTTTATGGCAACAAAGAGAAGCCAGTCCAGGTGATTACAACTGACAAAATCAACAAAGAAATCAAAAACACGGAATCCGGTTTACGTTTCTTTAATCTTGCGGAGGGAACAGATCAGGTAACCCTGCAAATCGGCAGTGAGACCTCTCCAACAGAATGGACGAATCGGGCAAAAGAAACCCAAAATTCAGCGACTGCCCATCAAGGTTTTATCGCACAAAAAAGTGGCACCTATACTGTTATTGCCAAAGATAAAGCCGGAAAAACGATAGCAACGCGCAAGGATATCAAACTGGTAGAAAATTACTATTATTCATTGATATTGATCGGTAAAGCCAATGACGAGAAAAAGCCACTATACCTTGGTCTAGTAGCCCAAGCGGCAAATTAAAAATACCCCATTTCTATATACTGAAAAAAGACCATCGTATTTCTATGATGGTCTTTCTTTATTTTGTAAAAAGATGGATGACTAAACTTGGTTAATTTTCTCAACCTAAAAATAACTCTTATGGGTTTTCCTTGGGCGTAATTTTAGAGACGACATAGATATCTTCATTCTCCTTCTTCATTTTATACTTCTCCCGAGCGATACGCTGTACCTCCTGTGGATTGGACCGGATATCGTTAATCGTCTTTATAATGGCTGCGTTCTCTTTCAGGTAAAAGGAGCGTTCAGTTTCCAAATTAGCCTTTTGTTTTTGATAGCTATATTGCGTAGCAAAATCATTTCTATCGAAAAACAACATCCACACCAAAAAAGCCAAAGTGGCTAATAAATACTTATTTCTTATTAAAGACCATAATCGTTGCATAGGACAAAAATACTATTTAGCTTTCAGACTACCGATATTTTCTTCCGAAGTTAAACTTCGTTAATTAAAGATATGGAATAATGCCCTCAAATTCATCATATCTTTAGAATAATATTATCTTTAACAAGTCAAAACGACATGCTATTAAATAGCCCAAATGGAAGGCGAAATACAGATAAAAGATAGACTGTTTCCTCCGTATGAGCATTAAATAACAAACTGGGCGCAATGGATTCATTTTTACCGATGAAAACGGTGCCAATACATAATCACTTTTCTATGAAATACTATCTTATTGCTGGTGAAACATCAGGCGACCTACATGGTGCCAATCTGATCAAAGCGCTTAAAAATGAAGATCCCGACGCGACCTTCAACATTATAGGCGGAGATTTAATGCAGGAAGCGGCGGGAGAAAAAGCATTGATACATACCTCGGCAATGGCTTTTATGGGTTTTGTGGAAGTTTTGAAAAATCTGGGCAAGATATCCAAAAATTTGAAAGCCGTCAAAAGTGACCTTCTGGAGAAAAAGCCTGATACCGTCATCCTCATCGATTTCCCAGGCTTCAATCTAAAAATCGCTGAATTTGCAAAAAAACATGGGATCAAAACATGTTACTATATTTCACCAAAAGTATGGGCATGGAATCAGGGCCGCGTCAAAAAGATCAAAAAAATTGTTGATCACATGTTCTGTATTCTTCCTTTTGAAGTGGATTTCTATAAAAAATGGCGTATGCCGGTCGATTACGTAGGTAATCCCTTGTTAGATGCAATTTCAACCTACCCATTTAATCCGAGATTCAGGGAAGAAAATGGCTTTACGGACAAACCGCTTATTGCCTTATTACCGGGCAGCCGCGAGATGGAGATCATCAAACTTTTGCCCATTATGGCCGAACTCCCCTATTTTTTTCCTGTTCATCAGTTTGTCATTGCTGGTGCTCCAAATTTTAACGAAGCTTACTACAAACAATTTTTAAAGGGTATTGATATACCGGTTATTTTCAATCAAACTTATGATATTCTCAATAATGCGGAAGCTGCCGTAGTCACTAGTGGCACAGCAACCCTGGAAACAGGTATATTGAAAGTTCCGCAGGTTGTGGTTTACAAAGCTAATCCGATATCTGTCTGGATAGCGAAGCTTGTGGTAAAAATAAAGTTCATCTCCCTGGTCAATCTGATCAATAATTTTCTGTCCGTACGCGAACTTATCCAGGATGATTGTACAGCCTATGATATCTCTTATGAAGTTGGCGAACTCATAAACAACAAAGCGCATCGGGCTAGCGTGATGGAAAATTACGAGATCTTGGCCGAGAAACTTGGTTCACCCGGCGCCTCGGAGAAAACAGCTAAATTAATTGTAAAATATCTCGGTAAAAATTAAACTCTTTTGGCTTTCAATTGTCAAACTATTAATTAGTTATACATAATTAAAGCGTATGAAATCGAAACTTATTTTGGGCTTTCTTTTTTGCTTCGCATTGACCTTTATTGGTAAAGCGCAGGAAACACAGCATTTCTCCAAACTTGAAATTGGAAAAAAAGCCAAGAAAAATATTGACAGCAAAGATTCCACCGCAGTTATCCATATTGATACATTGGTCATGAAAGATAATTCCACCCTCTCTTTTTACGGAAAGAAAAATGTCAAAATCACCATTGGTTATGCGGAGATCGGAAACAAAGCAACTTTCTATGGGACCGATGGTAAGAATAACGGCGCTAATTTTGATATTCATGTCAATTTTCAAAAATTGGGTTCACTGTATATTATTGCCAAAGGCGATGATGCATTTAATGGAACCAAAACATTCCCCAATGGTAATGGAGGCAAAGTGAAAGTCACCTTGGCAACAGGAAGTATAAAACCACAGGCAACAGATAAAAAGTCGCCAAATTATATCTATGCCGATGTGGTAGCGGGGGGTAGGGCTGTCAATGCAAACACAGACTTGAGAAACATTTATGACCGGATCAAAACGGCACCAACTGGTCTCAGAGGATTGCCACAGGGACAAATTTATTCCGGTAGTGCAGGCACGGAAGGTTCCTTTGAACTGATTTCGACTCAATAGGACAGGCGAAAGGGACTATATAAAAACAGCATCAACCTTAAGATTGATGCTGTTTTTTTTATAACTATTCTTTTTTTGGTAAACTTCAATGACAACCTCTCTTTTTTAGTTCATAGGCTAACACCAACCTTGTCATGCGATCATATCTTGCAATTCCCTCTTTTTGATTGTTATGTGTCAGGTATTGATTGTAAAACAAACCCATCAGGTCGTTAATCCAGCCCGTATAATCACTCCAAAATAGGCGCTCCGCTGCCACATCCGCCAACACCAGCTTATTCAGTCTTGTTTGATATTCCTTCGAAAGATCTGGATACATGCCCCGTAATTCTCCGAGCATATAAAGGCTTGTCTGCAAATAGGCTGAATAACGATAAAAAGACTGTGGATGATGCTGCAGTCGAACAAAAGCAATAAAATTTGCTTCATCTTCAAAACCTACCCCCTGTTGGTGGGCGAGCTCATGTACATAAGTAAACGGAAAAGATAAGGCTGGCATGGCATAGTTGACCTGTGCTTCGTGTGTAAACGGATTGAAATAACCTGAAACACCAAAATATGAAACAACCACACTATTTAAGGGAGATTTGGCGTTGATCTGACTACTTGACAAAAAAGAAGAAAATGTGGTATCTTTTTTCACCCAGGTCGCCAGATCTTTCCGCATATGATCTTTTCTTTGGCCCCACTGTGCTGGATCTACCTGTTCCCGCAAAGCATTTGTACTATCCAGGTATTCATCGAGTACCATGAGATAGTCCGCGAGCCTCAGGCTGTCAACTTGCAGTTTTGCATTCACACTGATTGGCTTCCGATAATAATTCAACCCCCAGGAGATATAAAAGAAAATATAGAGCCCAAGAAATAGGTTTACGATAAATAAAAAGGCACGGCAAGCATCCGACCATTTTTTACACCATAGCTTGCGTATAAGTTTAACCAGCCAATAGAGCAGAACAATAACCGTGAAGGCATAAAAAATATCCCCTATGCTAAAGGGAATATAGCCAAAAATAAACTTTGGGATATGACCATAAAACCGATAAAATCCCCGTGCATAAAATTCCTCGATCCATAAACTACGGCTTTCGATCAACGATAAAACGCATAGCAGACTGATGAATGATCCAAAAATAAAAACAGCTATTTTATCACGCTTCATCATGGGGTATTAGCTTTCGTTTTCGAAATAGACCTTATAATAGTTCATCCCTTTATCTTCATCAAATCCTTTTTCAAGGTATTCCCGTTTTCCGTGCACATAAATATGAAAGTTCTTATCTAATTTGAGCACCGATTTGTAAGAAGATTCCATTTTTTTAACCGCCTTGTCCGCTATTTCAAAACTCGACTGGAAGGGCGAATCGAACTCATCTTCAAAACCAGCTTTATAATCCTGAAACAGGGCTATCGCCTGGGGATTTCCCAATACTTCCTCTTCAAATTCCTCCTGAACAAAAGTCTCCTTTTCCTTAAAGTAGTTCATTGATTTATTCATCAGATCAATCTTATCGGCCTTCTCCAGTTCAAACGTTTCATCGAGTTTCTCCTGAACAAAATTCTTATAGACTTTTAGGTAGTTACCTGTCTGATTGAAATTGTCATTACGCACACGCAGTTTCAGGAATTCGTCCTTCCAATATACCGCTTCCTGCTGTCTGTTGGTTTGATCCAATACAAGAACTTTATAACCTTCCTCTTCCTCAACATTGATGATAATGCATCCTTTGTCCAACTTATTGATGTTGATTGCCTCCTGCTCATATTCCAAGGTAAAAGCCCCTTGTTCGGGATATACCTTTAGGTAAGTCTCTTTGTTTTCCGATTTAAATATACCAATAGCATTGTGTTCCTCGCCTTCAATCTGTACATTTTTTAACGCTACCACATACACCTCCCCTGCTTTAATCTTGGGGTGGTTGGACACCTCATACAGGTGTTTCGAAATCTGCTGCGAAAAATCGTGAAAGGGTAACTGCTCTTTAAAGTACTGGCGAACAAAATAGAACACCTCGTTCAGATCCAGTTCTTCATTGGGATGATAAAGACGATATACTTCGTTCACTTTAGCAAAGGGACTCATAAAATACTGCATCAAAAGTCCGGGCAATACTTCATCGCCTTCAAGGGACACTGGTTCGTCTGACAGGATATAAAATTCGTCTTGTGCTTTGTTTCCCACACGGTGTATGGATAGTGCTTCAAAAGTTGCGTCTTGATGAAAAAACATATTCTTATTTTATAAATGATATAAATCTATTGCTATTTTAAATGTTTGGCAATGTGCATTGACAATATCTTTGATCTGGTGCGAATATCCCCCGCCCATACTTACCTGAACAGGGATATGCAACTGATGACATAAGCCCAGTACGAGTTCATCCCTTCGTGCACAGGTAGCTGGACTTAAATTCAATTTTCCTAGTTTATCGGTCCCCAGTATATCTACACCTGCCTGATAAAAAACAAAATCAGGCCGGATACGCTCAAATAATTCCTGCAGATGCTCATTCAGGATCTCCAAATATTCTCTATCTGTTATATTTTCAGCGAGTCCGATATCCAAGTGAGAAGGCTGCTTGATAAAGGGATAGTTCTTCTCGCCATGCATTGAAAAGGTAAACACCTGTTGATGCCCCTCAAAGATATGCGCTGTCCCATTCCCCTGATGCACATCCAGATCAATAATAAGGATTCGATTTGCCCGCTTATATTTTAGTAGATAACCTGCGGCGGTGGCTTGATCGTTCATCAGGCAAAAGCCTTCACCAAAATCATAGCCAGCATGGTGGGTTCCACCTGCAATGGTAAAAGCCACCCCATATTTCAAGGCATATCCTGCAGCCTGAACTGTTCCGTCCAGAATATAGCGTTCGCGGTCTACCAAACGCTTACTTAAGGGGAATCCAATCCTGCGCACCATTTTTGGATCCAGGCTCAAATCAAACAGTTTTGCCACATAGGCTGGATCATGTACCAGACAACAGGTCTCAAAACTTGCCAGCTCAGGTCTGAAAAAATTAGTTTCATTGACCAATCCTTCATGCTTTAACTGCAGCGGGATCAACTCGTACTTTAACATCGGAAAACGATGTCCTTCTTTGACCGGATGGATAAATTCGGGATGAAAAGCTATCTTAAGCACTTTAAATCTTATTTTATTGATGCGAAGATAAGAAAAACTAAAGCAATCCCATTTTCTCCAACAATATCAATCGGATATTTTGGAGTTCTATGGGAAAAAGGGCATCTTTGGATAAGAACAAATCTTCAAGTTGATGTCGGGCGCCGTTTGACATTTAACTTATATTCGATTATAATAGATACATTAAAAATAACATGGAAACGACTAATTTGCCTCAATTGTCTGCAATGGAACAGCGTGTCCTAGGCTCCTTGATTGAAAAATCAAAGGTGACCCCTGAATATTATCCCATGACGATCAACAGCTTACAGGCTGCTTGCAATCAAAAAACTTCTCGCAAGCCTGTCGTGCAATATAGCGAAGAAGACATCGTCAATACACTGGACATCCTGAAAAAGAGAGGATTGATTTCAACCGTTATCGGTGGTGGGTCCAGGGTAACCAAGTATAAACACAACTTTGCCATACAATTTCCGCTAGTACCATCCGAACTGGCTATTATTTGCCTATTGCTGCTCCGCGGACCACTAACTGCAGGTGAAATTAATTCAAGTGCCGGCAGGCTCTACGAATTCGAATCATTGCGTGAAATTACTGAACAATTGGAAAAGCTGTCGCAAGAAGGCTACCTAAAATCACTGCCAAAACAAGCTGGTCATAAAGAGGTACGGTATATTCACCTACTTGGCGAGGTAAATGTGGAAGCTTTTGAACATGCCAGCAGCTCACATACCGCTGTCGCAGATCAGGCGCTTTTGGAACGTATAGGACAACTCGAACAGGAAGTCGCTGCCTTAAAGCAAAAATTTCAGGATTTGTGGGACGAATTACATTAACTGATGACCCCAAGTACTGACTCCAAAACAGCATTATCCCAGGCCACCTTATGGCTGATGACAATCGCCACTGGCCTGGTTGTTGCCAATAACTATTACAATCAGCCCTTATTGGGACTGATTGCAAAGGATCTGGGTGTTGGTGAAGCTACCGTAAGTAATTCGGCCATGCTGACACAAATCGGCTATGCCTGCGGCCTATTGCTGATTGTCCCGTTGGGGGATATGTTCAAAAGAAAGAAAATGATCTTGATTGATTTTATTTTTATTATTCTTTCTTTGGCCGGAATGGCCCTCTCCCATTCCATTGTTTCTATCCTAATCTTCAGCTTTTTGATCGGTTTCACATCGGTAATACCACAAGTTTTTGTACCTATGGCAGCAGAGCTTGCCTCCAAAGAGAAACAGGGAGCTGCGATCGGCATGGTGATGTCCGGACTGTTGATCGGCATTTTATTATCGCGTGTGGTAAGTGGCTTTGTCGGTTCTTACTTTGGGTGGCGCGAAATGTACTGGATCGCTACGGTGGTCATGGTAGTCACGGCATTGGCTATCGCCATAAAGCTACCTGAGGTAGCTCCGAACTTTAGGGGTACCTATAAAGAATTGATGGTTTCCGTATGGAACTTCGCCAGAAATCAACCGGTACTACAACTGGCGGCATTTCGCGGTGCCATGGGATTTGGCGCATTTTCAGCCTTCTTTACGACTTTGGTTTTCCACATCGAAGGTCCCCCTTTTTTTGACGGACCGGCTACTGCTGGAGCATTTGGCCTCGTCGGCGCCTGTGGCGCTCTTGCTGCAGCTTTTGTCAATCGGGCGACCGTATTCATAGGTACCGCTAAAATTATCCTATATGCCATCTTATTAATGGTATTTAGCTGGCTGCTCTTTGCGTTATTCGGAAATTACTATTGGGGGTTAATCATTGGGGTTATTCTTATTGATCTTGGACTGCAATCCATGCATATCCTAAACCAGAGTGATTTTTACGCCCTGAATCTCGGCGCCAACAACCGCCTTAACACTGTATATATGGTCAGCTATTTTATTGGCGGTTCAACAGGCACCTTTTTTGCAGCACAGGCATGGCAACATTTCCAATGGCCCGGTGTAATAACCGTCGGAACCCTGTATACGCTATCGGCTTTGCTAGCACATGTATTATTTGATCACAAATTAAGAAAAAAACCAATATGAAATTTGGCCAAGTAGATCATCCCGAAGAGGTAGATTTCACCCTACCACCTACTCCAAAAGAGACCTTAACCCTTTTGCAGCATTTCAAAAACGACGAACCATTTGAAGTGTATGTTGGCTGCGCAAAATGGAACAAACAAGATTTAAAGGGCTTTTATCCAAAGGGGACAAAAGACGAACTTGTCTACTATGCAAATCAGTTTAACAGTATCGAACTGAACGCGACATTTTACAACTCACCCAGCCGAGAACAGGTGGAAACCTGGAAACAGAAAACACCTGCAGACTTTAAGTTCTTCCCAAAAGTCCCACAGTCCATCAGTCATTTCAGCCGATTGCTGAATGCGACGGATAAGGTAAAACTATTTACGGATGCCGTTGTCCAATTTGACGAAAAGTTAGGCATGGTATTTCTGCAGATGCATGACAACTACAATCCAAAAGACATGGCCCGCTTAAAACTATTCTTACATGACTGGCCGAAGGATGTCCCATTAGCATTGGAAGTCCGAAATAAAGACTGGTTTTCTAAACCTGAAGTAACAAAAGAACTCTATACGTTATTGGAGGAGACCGGAGTGACCAATGTATTGGTCGATACGGCCGGCAGAAGAGATATGTTGCATATGCGCCTGACTACGCCTGTCGCCTTTATCCGTTATGTCGGTGCTAACCATGCTTCGGATTATGCGCGTCTGGACAAGTGGATAGAAATAATAAAATGCTGGCGGGATAATGGATTGCAGAAACTGTATTTCTTTATCCATCAGAATGTTGAAATTGAGTCACCCCTGCTGGCCACCCACTTTATTAAGAAAATGAACGAAACATTTGATTTGAATCTTAAGTATCCAAATAAAGCAACTGGTAATACCTTATTTTAACGGGTATCCTCCTTCTTTCTAGAATAAAACTATTCCAAAAAAATAAGGCCTAATCTACAGATTAGGCCTTATTTGATTAGCAGGATAGGGTAAACCTATTTTTTTGCATATTTAAAGTTTTTGCCGATGAAGCGAGCATTACCACCCAATTCTTCTTCGATACGCAACAACTGATTGTATTTAGCCATACGGTCAGAACGAGAAGCTGAACCAGTTTTGATTTGACCACAGTTCAACGCAACTGCCAAGTCGGCAATCGTTGCATCCTCAGTTTCACCTGAGCGGTGAGACATTACTGAAGTGTAACCAGAATTCTGCGCTAAAGTCACCGCGTTGATCGTTTCAGTCAATGAACCGATTTGGTTTACTTTGACCAAAATAGAGTTTGCAGTATGGGTATCGATACCTTGTTGAAGACGTTTTGTATTTGTTACGAAAAGATCATCACCTACCAATTGAACGTGATCGCCAATTTTGTCAGTCAATGTTTTCCAACCAGCCCAGTCATCTTCAGCCATACCATCTTCGATAGAGATAATTGGGTATTTCGCTGTTAATTCCGCTAAATAGCTTGCTTGTTCTTCGCTAGAGCGTACCGCACCTTTATCACCTTCAAATTTAGCATAGTCATATTTACCATCTTTGTAGAATTCAGAAGAAGCACAATCCAATGCCAAACAGATGTCTTGACCTGGTTTGTAACCTGCGATTTCAATCGCTTTCAATACGGTTTCGATTGCATCTTCTGTTCCCTCAAATGTTGGTGCAAATCCACCTTCATCTCCTACTGCTGTAGAAAGACCTCTATCGTGTAAGATTTTCTTTAATGTATGGAATACTTCTGTGCCCCAACGCAATGCTTCAGAAAAAGAAGGAGCACCTACTGGCATAATCATGAACTCCTGGAATGCGATAGGCGCATCGGAGTGAGATCCGCCATTGATGATGTTCATCATTGGAATAGGCAACGTATTCGCATTAACACCGCCAATATAACGGTACAAAGGTTGACGTGACTCCTGTGCAGCTGCTTTTGCTACCGCCAAAGAAACACCAAGGATAGCGTTTGCACCTAAATTACCTTTGTTTTCACTACCGTCTAAATCAATCATGATTTTATCGATGGCATTTTGCTCGAAAACATCTACGCCTTCCAAAGCTTTCGCTATTTTGGTATTTACATTTTCAACAGCTTTCAAAACACCTTTACCCAAGTATTTTGACTTGTCGCCATCACGCAATTCTACTGCTTCGTGAACACCTGTTGAAGCACCTGAAGGAACAGCTGCACGACCAACAAAACCATTTTGTGTAGTAACATCTACTTCAATTGTAGGGTTACCGCGCGAATCCAAAATTTGACGCGCATGAACATCGATAATTAAACTCATCTCTTTATTAGACTATAATTTATTTTCATTACTTAGTGTAAATAAGACACACTCTTATCTACAGACATTTTTCACAACCAAATATAACAAAAAATGTATTTAATCCGTCATTAATTGTGAATAAAATATGACCAATCTGAATAATTGGTGCCACAATATAGCATAAAAAACCCTCCGCGATAGGGAGGGTTTTTATGCTATACTATATTTGCTTAGTTTTTGATCATTGCAACGAAATCATCAAACAGGTAACGTGAATCGTGTGGACCTGGGGATGATTCAGGGTGATATTGAACCGAGAACGCTTTTTGCCCTTTGATGCGAATACCTTCTATAGATTGGTCGTTCAAATTAACGTGCGTGATCTCAACATTTTCCGAATTTTCAATGTCTTCAGCGACAACACCAAAACCATGGTTTTGCGAAGTAATTTCGCAACGGTTGGCGATAATATTTTTGACCGGGTGATTGATACCACGGTGTCCGTTATGCAATTTGCTTGTGCGGATACCATTAGCTAAGGCTAAAATCTGATGACCTAAACAGATCCCAAACATTGGCTTGTTTGCATTCAAAATAGATTTTACGGTTTCAATAGCATAATCCATCGGTGCAGGATCACCGGGACCATTTGAAATAAAGTAACCGTCAGGATTCCATTTTTCCATTTCCTCAAATGTTGTCTTAGCTGGGAAAACTTTTGTATAAACGTCACGTGCCTCAAAATTGCGCAGGATATTTTTCTTGATACCCAAATCCAATACTGCAACACGTAAAGATGCATTTTCATTTCCAAAGAAATAAGGTTCAGTAGTCGTTACCTTCGAAGATAGCTCAAGACCATCCATCGAAGGAACTTTTGCCAACTGGCTCTTTAATTCTTCAACGTCTAGCGTTTCCGAAGAAATGATTGCATTCATGGCGCCTTTATCACGGATATGTCTTACCAATGAACGTGTATCCACATCGGAAATACCCACCAAATTTCCTTCTTCAAAATAGCTTTGAATAGACTCATCAGCCATTTTACGGCTATAGTTGATGTTGTAGTTTTTACAAACCAAGCCCGCAATCTGAATTTGATTTGATTCGGTATCATCCTCATCAATACCATAGTTACCAATATGTGCATTGGTTGTTACCATGATTTGTCCAAAATAAGATGGATCTGTAAAAATCTCTTGATAACCGGTTGTTCCTGTATTAAAACAGATTTCACCAGTAGTCGTACCAATTTTACCAGCGGCTTTACCGTGATAAACTGTACCATCTTCTAAAACTAAAATTGCAGGCAATTTGCTGTAGTTGGTCATTATCGATGTAATATTATAAAATGTGTATCTCTTCTGTTCTGAATCCTAAAGCCTTCCCTATTGGATATAAAAAAAGCCCTCAAATGGGCTAAAATATGAATTAACAATGCATTACCACGATTGACAAACCGTTTCCTAAGGCACCTACCAATAAAGACTCTACTTTAATTTTCACGGGAGACAAAGTTACGACATATCAATTAAAAGTGAAAAACATTTTTCAATTATTTTATCTGAGATCTGTTTGTACATTTTTAAATCGCCAAAAGTCTTTTAAAATCAACGATATGAATGCAGGAACGAGTACAAAAATCATCGGATTTGCAGACCAGGCGTAGGCCCATTGCATTCGCAACAGTGCTATAAATGCGGTTGTCAGTCCGCAACCGGGACATTCATATCCGGTAATTGCCCTCCAGAGACAAGGAATGAGGATATGAATATCCGACAGCATGTACAATGCGATAGCGGTGCCAAAATACCCTATGACAATGGTGTAAATCCAATGCAATCGCAGGTATTTCAGCACAAGCCAAGCCATTAATTATTGTTTACCGGACTTTTGATGTATTGACCATCTTTATCCTTGTATTTCCCAACAATGATCATTATCAGATCTATAAGCGACCAGATTCCACATCCACCCAATGTAATCAACTGCAGAATAGCTGTTCCGATCTGCCCCAGGTAGAAGCGATGTCCTCCGAAAGGCCCTAGAAACAAACAAAATAACAAAGTGGGCAGCCAGCGATCATCCTGAATGCTACGGGCCTGTTGGAAAGGTTGGTTCGCGTAGAATATAGGCTGTTTCGCGCCACAAAGAGGACAAACCTCGGCTTTGACATTAATTACCTGGCCACATTCCACACAATATTTTTCGTCTTCTGCTTTCATTTTAGATTAATTTGTCAATGAAATTAATAAAAATCTCTGAAAAAACGCACTTTTTGTCGCGATATAACCATTCGTACTGAAACCATTTTACAGCTTCGTGAACCTAACCTGAGCAAGAATAACCGATATTTCCATCTTCCTAAAAAAGGACGTGGATCCCATCGTGAGTACAACGACCGTCACTGGGCATTTTATTTTCTTCAGAACCGTCTGATTGTTTTAAACCAGATAGCGATCCTACGACCAAAAACGGGAGCAATAAAAAAGCGATTTCAAAAAAAACGCTTCATAAATGAAGCGTTTTTTTTAACTATTTCTTTACGATCAGGAATTGATTGCTTTCCAGATCATATCTTTCAATGGCAAAATATTTTTACCGGCAACAGACGAAATGAAAATATGGGGAAGCCCTTCAGGAAGTTCCCTTTCCATTTCACTTTCAAGCTCATCATCAAGCATATCCGATTTTGTGATTGCCAACAACTTGGGTTTATCCGCCAATTCGGGATTATAAGCTGTCAGCTCATTCAGCAAAATACCATACTCCTCGGCTATTGTCCGATCGGTATCAGCTGGCACCATAAATAATAACACTGAATTCCGCTCAATATGTCTTAAGAAACGATAGCCGAGTCCTTTGCCTTCCGAAGCCCCCTCGATGATCCCCGGAATATCCGCCATCACAAACGAGCGGTTATCGCGGTAACTCACCATACCGAGATTGGGTACCAAAGTGGTAAATGGGTAATTGGCAATTTCAGGTTTTGCAGCCGAAACGACAGACAATAAGGTTGATTTGCCAGCATTCGGAAAACCTACCAAACCGACATCTGCCAGTACTTTTAGTTCGAGAATCATCCATTGCTCTTTGCCCGGCATTCCGGGTTGTGCAAATCGGGGTGTTTGTTGTGTAGGCGACTTAAAATGCCAGTTACCTAAACCACCTTTTCCCCCCGGGACCAAGATCTTCGTCTCCCCATCTTCGGTAATGTCAAACAACACCTCTCCGGTCTCCGCATCCTTGGCAATGGTACCCAATGGTACTTCCAATACTTCATCCCGACCGGTAGCGCCTGTTCGCAAAGAACTGCCACCGGACTCCCCATTAGAAGCAATGATGTGTTTGCGGTACTTCAGATGGAGCAATGTCCAAATATTCGTCGTTCCTTTTAGTATGATATGTCCTCCTCGGCCACCGTCACCACCATCCGGCCCTCCTGTAGCGGTATGCTTGTCACGATGCAAATGAGCCGAACCTGCCCCACCATGTCCCGAACGACAACACACTTTCACATAATCAACAAAATTCGATCCTTGCGCCATTACAATGTATTACAGTCTAAAAAAGTATTTATTTCAATTAATAATTATCGATAATATCCGTTAGGCTTTTGAAGATTGTATCAATCTCTCCAATACCATCCACTTTGGATAATTTACCTTGCGCTTCATAATATGGCAACACATGAACAGTTTTTGTAAAATACTCATCGATGCGTTTCACCAATTTATCAGCATCATCATCCGAACGGCCAGAAATCTCTTTACGTTTTGCAATGCGCGCTTTCAATTCTTCTTCGTTTACATCCAGTGCGATTACAACTGAGATTGAAGTATTGATACCTTCCAAAAAAGCATCCAATGCCTCTGCTTGAGCAACAGTACGTGGGAATCCGTCAAAGATAAATCCTTTTGCATCAGGATTTTTTTTCACTTCTTCTTCCAGCATTGCTATCGTAATCGAATCTGGCACTAAATTTCCCTCAGCAATAATCTGGCTTACTTGTTGACCAAGTGGCGTTTGACCTTTAATATGTGCTCTAAAAATATCACCAGTTGAAATATGAATCAATTGATATTTTTCAATAAGCTTTGCAGATTGAGTTCCCTTACCTGCACCCGGAGGGCCAAATATTACAAGGTTTAGCATAGTTTTATTTAAGAAATTAAAACGAGTTAAAAAATAAAAGCCTAATCACAGATGATGACTAGGCTTTTCAGTCGTGCGCTCCAAGGGAGTCGAACCCCTAACCTTCTGATCCGTAGTCAGATGCTCTATCCAATTGAGCTAGGAGCGCAGTAAACCATTACGTTTAGAACTCTGTCCCATTTGTTTTGGTGACGCAAATATAGTCAGAATTCATTTTTTTTACAAACTTTTTTTTCAAAAAGAAGTTTCCATACCCCCAACTATCAATACACACAGTAACTTCTTTGTAGTAAAAAAGCCAACCCGAAAGGTTGGCTTTTTGTGCACTCCAAGGGAGTCGAACCCCTAACCTTCTGATCCGTAGTCAGACGCTCTATCCAATTGAGCTAGGAATGCCTCTTTTTTAGTATACAGAACCTGTATATAGTGCGCGCCAAGGGAGTCGAACCCCTAACCTTCTGATCCGTAGTCAGATGCTCTATCCAATTGAGCTAGGAGCGCTAGGCAACCAAAACAAATCTGTATTCTTTTTCGTTTTGGTGATGCAAATATCGACATATTTATGGATTTAACAAACATTTTCTCGCTTTTTTTAACTTTATGAAACAACATTTCGTTTATCTCGTTGATAATATTATATTTAAAATATCAACTTTTTTTTTCTGACACTGACAAATGTTATTATTCATGAGCAAAAGAGAATTAAAACTCAGCAAAGTCCGCATTGGAGACATCAGCATCTCGTATTATATCCGCCCCAGCAAATCATACCCTGCTCCTAAAACAGTTCTATTTATCCATGGCTTCCCTTTCAACAAGAACACCTGGAAACAGCAATTGCTGGATCTTGACGAAGAATACACCGGAATTGCCATCGATGTCAGGGGGCACGGCCTCAGCACAAATGGACATGGTTTCTTTTCGGTTGATGTGTTTGCCAAAGATCTTGTTGAATTTATTCGCAAACTCGACCTCAACTATGTTGTGCTCTGCGGTATCTCCATGGGGGGCTATATTGCCCTGCGCACCTATGAGCTGATCGGCCAGCAATTAGCCGGATTGATTTTATGTGACACCAACTCCCTTGCGGACGACAATAAGGCCAAACAAAAAAGATTTGATTCCATACAGGCATTACTTAAATATGGGCGGAGACCATTTGCGATCGGTTTTACGGAAAATGTATTTTACGAAAAAACTATTCGGGGGAATCCGGAGGCTGTCGAACTTATCAAAAGTTGCATTCGTAGAAATGAACTTGCTAGTATCTGTGCAACTCAACTCGCACTTGCTTCCCGTACAGATACAACACATTCCCTGAAAACAATTATTATCCCGACCCTAGTGGTCAAAGGTAAACATGATAAATTGATGAGTGAGGAGCAGACAAATATTCTTATTGAAAACATTCCCGATGTTAGATTCGTGGAATTTGAAGAATCAGGACATTTACCAAATCTCGAAGAGCCCGAAAAATTCAACAGGGTGTTGAACGATTTTTTAGCCATCTTTTAACATACATTCGGACCAATAGAATATATCCAAGTCAAGCGCACACTGCCTTGGCCCATAAAGGGATATTCAGAAAAACCCCAACTATTTGATAAATAAATAGTTGGGGTTTTATTATCTTCGTGTATTCCCCCGAATAATAAGGTTAGCGGCCAAAATCGGGGTAACGGTCATCAAAAAGATATGCGAAAGATACAAAAACTTAGCGAACTTCAGCCAACTTTAGCCTTCAGCGAATACGATATTTTCAAACAGTACGAATCAAGTTTTCACCTGAGTGAACTAGGGCGGCTTTATCGGAGTATTCCATTTTCCGAGCTGGCAGCGAGCCTGGGGCAACGGGAAAGCCGAGTTGGCCGCCGGTCCTATTTTAGCGGGGCGGGGAAAGTGGCGCTGATGGTGCTGAAATCCTATACGGGGCTTTCCGACCGTGACCTGGTCGCCCAGCTTAATTCCAACCTCCATTATCAGCTTTTCTGCGGTGTTCGGATCAATCCGTTAAAGCCGCTCGATAATTTTAAGATCGTCAGCGAGATCCGCTGCGAACTTGCCAGAAAACTTGATATCGGCACCCTTCAGCGGGTGCTTGCCGGTTACTGGAAGGCCTGGTTTAAGGACAGCCATGTATTGATGAGCGATGCGACCTGTTATGAGAGTGATGTTCGCTTTCCCACGGATATCAAACTGTTATGGGAATGTGCGGAATGGCTGCAGGGGCAATTGCGGAGCATGGCAAAGCTGTCGGGTCTGCGGATGCCGCTCAACAAATTTGACAAGCAGCGCCTGCGTTACCGTATCTATAGCAAAAAGCGCAAGCGTGGGAAATCGGAGACGCGCGTGCTGAAACGCAGCCTGCTCCACCTGGTTGGCAAGCTCATCGGTCAGTGCGGGGATATCATGGCCCTTGGTACAGCCAATCTTCCTGGCCGCTTTCACAGACGGCTGTCCATCATCAAAAAAGTACTCCATCAGCAACGGGAACGTTTTGCCGGGCGGGAAGTGAAGGGTCTGATCGTTAGTATCGACAAAGATTATATCCGCCCGATCGTCCGTGGCAAAGAAAGTAAAGGGGTTGAGTTCGGCGCCAAAGTGAACAGCATCCAGATTGACGGCATCAACTTTATCGAGCACCTGAGCTTTGATGCTTTCCATGAAGGGAACCGGCTTCCACAATGTATAGACCTACAGCAGTCACTGCTGAGAAAACGTGTCAGCCATGTAGCTGCCGATGCGCTTTACGCTACCAACGCCAACCGGAGCTGGTGCCGCAGCAGGGGCATATTCACCAGCTTTGTGCGCAAGGGTAAGCCTGCAGCTGATGAAAAAGAGCGCGGCAGGCTCCGCTCCGTGCTGAACAGGGAGCGCTCTACGCGGCTTGAAGGTAGCTTTGGCACAGAAAAACGGTATTATTCGCTCAGCCGTATCCGGGCCAGGACCAAGAAAACGGAAATCCTGTGGATATTCTTTGGCATCCATACAGCAAATGCGGTGCGGATGATCCCCAAGATGCAGGGCCAGCAGGAAAAAGCGGCTTAAAAGATCACAGAAAATAGGTGGAAGAACGGGTGTTCAGGGGACAGCTATGCCCAAAAAAAACGAAAAAGCAGCTTTTTGGCAATGGGGTGCTTAAAACAGCGGAAAATCTTACAAAGATCCGGATAACAGAACAAAAAATGGTGACCGAAATTATTCTCATCACCATTTTTTATAACATTTACTGAATATCCCCATAAAAAAAGCCACGCGAGTGGCTTTATTTCTTTTTTCATTGAGATTTCATTCTATAACACGTTAGAATGAAAAATCATCTTTTGAACGACCATCAGCTTCCTCGGCATATGCATCGTCAAAGTTAGGCTCATATCGTTTTTCGATTACTTCCTGATTAGACTTAATGTAATTTACAACATCCGTCAAACCTTCCGCAAATTTTTCAAAATCTTCTTTGTATAAGAAAATCTTATGCTTAATAAACTGGCCATCCTCAAAGCGCTTCTTGCTTTCTGTGATAGTAATGTAGTAATCGTTCGATCGAGTTGCTTTTACATCAAAAAAATAAGTTCGCTTACCTGCTCTCACCTTTTTTGAAAAAACCTCTTCACGCTCTTTGTTTTCAAAATCTCCCATTGGTTGTTATTTAAGTTTAAAGTAATCTTAATCTTTGATAAATATATAATAATTCATTTTAATACACCAAATAATATTAAAAAAAAAGACAATAACCCGCAAAAATGATATATTCGTTCAACCGACATCTGATAAAAATCAAACAACAATATTTTTTACCGACGAAATCAGTACATTTACCGAAAATATAAGTTGTATTACCTAAAGCGAATATGTATAGTTTATTTGTGCCTCTATCTTTGAGTCATAAATAGTAAAAACATTATGGAAAAAGAACCTATCATACCAAACAGCAATAACAGCCGCAATATCGTGGGGGCCATTGTGATCATTGTAGGTATATTCTTATTATTGAATAACCTCAATCTAGGAAACTGGTTTCCGAGCTGGTTATTTAGCTGGCCAACGATATTGATCATCATCGGCCTTGTTATCGGCGTCAATTCCCAATTTCAGAAAAAATCGGCAATCATCCTATTAATTATCGGCGGAGCCAGCCTTATTTCAAGGATGATGCGTACTGACTTTGGTTCCGTCACCGTCCCTATCATCATCATTTCGCTTGGGATTTATTTTATTATGAGTAAACGGAAACCTCCGATGGTGCCGCCTACCTTCCCCAATCCGCCACAAAATCCATATGATTGGGATAAACGGGTCAATATACCCACGGATAATCCCGCTGACACAACGGCCCCGGATGCTGAAGCAAAACCTTTTAACGAACAATACGGATCAAGCCAACAAGCCTCGCCCAACGCGCAGGCTTTTGGCGACAAAGAGAACAGTTCATTTCATCAGTCTTTCGAAGACAGCCTTAATCTGAACACGATTTTTGCAGGCCAAAAGAAAGTCATCTATTCCAAACATTTTAGAGGTGGCAATTTGACCAATGTCTTTGGCAGTATTGAACTGGATTTGACAAAAGCAGACATCCAGCAGGCGATCGTCATTGACACCTTTCAATTATTTGGCAGTGCGCGTATTATTATCCCCCCACATTGGACGGTATTCAGCAATGTGGCTTCTATCTTAGGATCTGTCGATGACCGAAGGTTCCAGACGATCTACAACCCGGATACGGATAAAAAAATCTACATCACCGGCACTTGTATTTTGGGTAACTTAACAATAAAAAATGCTTAATCGATGAAAAATAAGCTGACGCTCAGTATCAAAAGTCGTTTAATAGGCATTATTTGTATATCCGTATTTATCGGATATCTTGCATTACAATATTTACTGATGCTACGCTCAGGATTTGATTCTCAACTGGCGTTTAAAGATTCATTGATCAATAGTGCCGTGATGATGTTTTGCTGCTACGGCATGTCCTCTGCGCTAAACTTCTACACACCACAACCGCGGGAGATATGGAAGGTATTGATCATAGGCTTAATTATGGCCGCCATTAGTACTGGATTGAGTCGCTTTTTAATGAATTATTTTATCCAGCCAAATTTTATCACACTTTTGGATTTGACGCTACCTTTTCGCGGTATAGTTAACTTCCTTATCCTCACTTCGGTCGCTATTATTAATATCGTCTGGAATATTCAGGAAGATAATATTAATAATATCAAACGGAAACAAGAATCCGAAAACCTGCTTCGCGAAGCAGAACTTTATAATTTGCGGCAACAGCTGCAGCCACACTTTTTATTTAACAGCTTGAATTCGATCATTGCCCTTATTGGTGCCAATCCGGATGAAGCCCGTAATATGACATTTCAACTGTCCGATTTTTTACGGGGTACGATGAGAAAGGAAAACAATCAGATTATTACACTGGAAGAAGAGCTAGACCATCTGCAACTCTACCTTGACATTGAAAAAGTACGCTTTGGTCATCGTCTGAACACTTCCATTTCCTCCTCTGAGGAAATATTTACGAATAAATTGCCCGCAATGATCATCCAGCCTTTAGTAGAAAATGCCATAAAGCATGGATTATACAATATTACCGATCAAGTCGACATACAAATAAAATGCACCTCACAAGAGGGCCAGCTTCGCATCCAAATTACCAACCCTTTTGATGCAGAAGAACAATCAAAACCGAAAAAAGGAACCGGATTTGGGCTTTCCAGTATTCAACGTAGATTGTATCTGCTATATGGCAGAAATGATCTTCTGGAAACTCAGATTCAGGACAATATATTTACTAGCACCCTAAAAATACCTCAATATGATTAAAGTCGTTATCATTGATGATGAACCCCTAGCACGCTCCATTATTGCGGGCTACTTAAAAAATGAAGCTGATGTGAGCGTTTTGGCTGAGTGTGGAGATGGTTTTGAAGGCGTTAAAGCGATCCAGACACATGAACCGGACCTGGTTTTTTTGGATGTACAGATGCCAAAATTGACCGGTTTTGAAATGCTCGAACTAGTCGACAACCCTCCAGCCATTATTTTTACAACTGCATTTGATGAGTACGCGTTAAAAGCTTTTGAAAAGAATGCCCTGGATTATCTGCTAAAACCAGTGTCCCCTATGCGTTTCAAAAAAGCGTTGGAAAAATTTAGGTCCAGCTATTCCGCTCCTGAGAAAAAGGTTCAACCCAACTACGAGGTTCTCGCTGCACAAGACGAAACAAAGATCGACCGTATTGTTGTCAAAACAGGCACACAGATCAAAATAATCCCTATTGATACAGTCAAATACTTGGAGTCTTACGATGACTACGTTAAGATTCACACCAAAGATGGCATGTACCTCAAGAATAAAACCATGGCATTTTTTGAAAAATCCCTCGACCCAAATCAGTTTGTACGTATCCATCGTTCGTTTATCATTAAGGTCGATCAGCTGGCTAAATTGGAGCCTTACGAAAAGGACTCTTATATCGCTGCATTGATCTCCGGTGAGAAGCTCAATATCAGTAAATCAGGCTATGCCCGATTAAAACAATTGATTGGAATTTAAACATTCCGTAGATTTGTGCCTAACAATGGTTATGAAACATTTTTATACAGCAATATTGTTGGGCATCACTTCTTACTCCTTTGCCCAGACAAATCAAGCGGAACAGGTCAACAAAGGAGTTTATAACAAATTGGAATTTTTTATCAATTCCCAGATGACAGACTCTGCCTATAATCTAGCGAGCGACTCCTATAAACAGCAATACAGTCTTCCGAAATTCACACAGATGCTGCGGCAGATCTACCCTTTGGGTAGGGTAAAAAGTTCTGAAATCACTAGTTTTGAAAAAGGAGCGGCAACCTACCGTCTGGATTTTGACAGGCAGTCTTACGAGTTATTATTTGCCACAGATTCAACACTTAAGTTTAACACCTTACACTTTCGCCAGCTGAATCAACCTGCTTCAGATAAAAACAGCCCGGAAAAAACGTTAGAGACAGTCACTCCCCCAAAAACCGTGGACAAAGATGACTTTTTCATCGACTCGGTTGCAAATTCTTATCTAAAGCAACAAAATGCGCAGTCGCTTGCCATAGGCATTATTAGAAACGGGCAGTCTAAAACCTATTTCTACGGCGAGACAGCAAAAGGCAATCAAACATTACCGACAACAACCTCACTTTACGAAATCGGCTCGCTCAGTAAAGTCTTTACAGCCATCTTATTATCCAATCTCGTTGAAGAGGGCACAATAACGTTAGATCAACCCATATCCTTATTCCTTCCTGATACACTCCAAAAGAACGAAGATCTGACTAAAATAACGTTTCAGATGCTAGCCAATCACACATCTGGATTTCCGAGGCTGCCAGACAACTTTGAAAAAGTAAAAGGATACAGCGGAAATGACCCTTACAAGGCATACGATAGAAAAGCACTCTATAACTATTTATCCGATTTCAAAAATCAAAAGACACCGGGGCAGGAATACGAATACAGCAATCTGGGCTACGCTGTACTTGGGGATATCATCTCTAGCATCTACAAAAAATCGTATGATCAAATTGTCCGAGAAATAATCTGTAAACCATTAGAAATGAATAATACCTTTCAGGTATTAGATCCAAAAAGAAAAGATACTTTTAAAGTATACGATAAGAATGGGCAGGAAGTAACAGCCTGGTCGTTCGATGCTTTCAGTGCTGCCGGCGGATTAAAATCCACCCTGGAAGATTTACTTAAATTTGCGAACGCACAGTTTAGGATGCCGCAGAGCCCGCTGGAAAACGCAATGGCCAACACCAGATTGTTTACCTTCTTTCTTCCGCCCGATACTGATTTGGGGTTAGCATGGCACATGAACCTGCTTGATGATCTTACCTTTTATTGGCATAACGGAGGGACAGCCGGAAGTAGTTCTTATCTGGCTTTGTCTCCGGATAAAAAAAGTGCAGTAGTCGTCTTGTCCAATGCTGCACTTTCCGTCGATGACCAAGGAAAAAGCATTTTGGATTATTTGCTTCATACAAAATAAAAAAGCAAAATATTATTAGCAGGGCTATATCGAAACAACGATATAGCTTTTTTTGTTATAATAAAAACGGTTAATTTTTATTGTTACACAAACTGTTAAGCATTAACTTTGATCAACAGTCCGAATAAATCGGATGCTCATCATTTTATTATACAACAGACTCCACGATAGCATAACATTTACATGAAGATATTTATCACGAAACGAATCCCACAAAAAGGTATTGATCTGTTAACGGCTGCCGGACATGAGGTAGCGATACATGACTCTTCCACCCCACTATCTCCTACCGATCTTATCCAAGCCGGACAGCAGGCCGATTATATACTGAACGGTGGCATGCAAAAGTTTGACGAAGAATTTTTCGGAAACTGCCCCAATCTTAAAGCGCTCTCCCTGATGAGCGTTGGTTATGATAATGTTGACATCCCTGCTGCGACGAAATATGGTATCCCTGTGAGCAATACACCGGGTGTACTTTCCGGCGCAACGGCTGATGTTGCTTTCCTATTGATGCTGGCCGTTTCCAGGAAAGCTTTCTTCAATCATAAGCAGATTTTACAGGGGCAATGGAAAGGCTTCGACCCGACAGCACATCTGGGCATAGAGCTCAACAATAAAACATTAGGTATTTATGGCCTTGGAAGGATTGGTTTCGAATTTGCCCGAAAAGCAAGAGCTGCGTACAACATGGAAATCATCTATTATAACCGTGGGCGGAACCTGGAAGCCGAACGAATCCTAGGGGCGAGATATGTCAACTTTGATGACCTACTAACCCAAAGTGATGTACTTTCCATTCATGCGGCACTCACTTCAGAGACGTCCAATCGGTTTAATCTGGATACATTTAAGCGCATGAAAAACTCGGCGATTCTGATCAACACAGCTCGTGGCGGATTAGTTCAGGAGGATGACCTAGCCAACGCTTTGCGCGCGGGGGAATTATGGGGAGCCGGGCTCGATGTGACAAACCCCGAACCCATGGCAGCGGACAACCCACTGCTAAATCTTGAAAATGTCTGCATTTTACCGCATATCGGATCCGCAACTGTGGAAACCAGAGACAATATGGCGCTAATGGCAGCAAGCAATTTATTGGCAGCAATCAAAGGTGAAAAGATGCCACAAACTATCAATCCAGAAGTCTATACATGAAACGACATTTCTTTCAGTTCCTGAACAAACTAAATAAAGCAATTCTTCCCAAATATGGGAAGAAGGATCCGCTTAAACTAAAAAAGTACCAGCAGGCCATAATAGCCTACCGGTACTTTATTCTTATCCGAGCCCTGGCAGATGATTAACCATCTGTGTTGACTTGTTTGCCCTGGTCGCTCGCATTGGAAATAATGCTAATCTGTGTTGGATTAGGCGCTACACTCAAGTCGTTGCGCTCCAGTTCCAACATAATTTTTTCCTGCATTGAATTGCGTGCCGGCCAATAATCTTCGCGCCTAGTCCATGCTCTTACGGTTAACACTATTGAACTCGTTCCCAATTCCTTCACAAATACTGTGGGTTCGGGGCTAGTCAAAATAGTCTCATTTGAGCGAAGCACCCTAAGGATAATATCCTTTGCGTCTTTTATATTTTTGTCATAAGATATACTCACCGTATATTCAAACATCCGCTGAACGATTTTCGTATAGTTCTTGATCACCGAATTGGCCAATGGACCATTTGGACTAAAAATCCGGACACCATCATCACCGATTAGTGTAGAGTATAAAATATCTATTCGTTCTACCGTCCCAGCCGTACCATTCGCACTCGAGATGTAATCCCCCACTTCAAAAGGCCTAAACATCAATATGAGCACACCGCCGGCAAAGTTACTTAAACTTCCCTGTAGCGCCATACCTACAGCTAAACCAAATGCAGACAGTGCCGCAATGAAAGAGGTGGTCTGTATACCAACCTGACTGGCAACCGTCAATAGCAACATCACCCACATCACAATCTTGACGATACTGGAGATAAATGCGCGGATTGAAGGATCGACATTTCTTCTCTCAAAACGCTTGTGCAATAATCGGTTGACCAGATCGATGACGTATTTACCAATAATCAATAAAATAATACCACCTATAATACCCGGTATTGAATCAATGACGATATCGGTCAATCGTCCAAATCTAGTCCCTAGACTATTTAAATTACTTTCCATGTTTATTAAATATATTTCAATGCATTTTGAAACAAGGATTGTTCCAACATCCACACTTACCATTCAAAATATAAAAATCATTGAAAAATACCACAAAACATAATATTAACACCACTATAAAAAGAAATTAAAGGCTAACTTTGTAATATGAATAGAAAAAACACCATTCCCATCATAGATAGTTGTAGCATCGACCTCAACAATAAAACAACTATCCACATCGATGACTTAAGTGATTACGTTATCAAGCATGCTGATATGGTGTTTCCCCACAAACACAATTTTTATCATTTTGTATTATTTACCAAAGGTTCGGGTGATCATATCATTGATTTTAATCATTATAAAATTACTCCCTTTCAGATCTACTTCATGGCCCCCGGTCAGGTGCATACCTGGAATTTTGCCGGTGATGAGGAAGGCTATGTGGTTAATTTCTCAGTGGACTATTTCCAGTCCTTTTTATTACGCACGGACTATCTGGAACGTTTCAGTTTTTTACAGGGTAAAATTGAGCACTTGATTTTTGAACTGAAAGATAATTGCCGTTCGCAGGCCACGGATATCCTGGACAAAATCTTGTCCGCGAAATCCGAGGGTTTATCCGAAGATTATATCCGCACATTACTATTGCAATTTTTACTATATGTTTCCATCTGTTCAGAGAAAGAACAAAAAGATGGAAGCAACCCCTATAATCATAAAATATTCAATAGTTTTCAGCAATTGGTGGAACAACAGTTTAAATCCACCAAATTACCGAGTGTATATGCGGATCAGCTATTTATAACGCCAAATCACCTCAATGCAATCTGCAAATCCTATATCGGCCAGTCTGCTGGAGAAATCATCCGCAACCGGATTGTCCTGGAAGCAAAACGGCTATTAATCAATCGAAATTTAAATATTACTGAAATTGCAAATGAATTGCAGTTTAAGGACAACTCTTATTTCACCAAATTTTTTAAAAAATCCACTGATCTCACACCCGAGGAGTTCAGAAAACAACTATAACTATGGAAGAAGTTAAATACGAATTATCCGAATTCAAAGCCGCATGGCAGGCAAAATGCCCAAGATGCAGAGTCGGTCATGTCTATCAAGGTCCTGCCTATGGCCTGAAGGTCCAAAAGATGAACAGTCATTGTGAATACTGTGGTCTGCGTTACGAGCGCGAACCTGGATATTTCTATGGCGCCATGTATGTCACCTATGCTTTTGCCATCGCAGAAATGGTCACAGCCTGTATGGCAACTTACATCCTCACGGGTAATGACTCATCCTTCATTCTCTATGCGACTGTTGCTATATTAAGCGTTGTGTTGATGTCGCCCTTCAATTATCGGTATTCACGCATTATTTTGATGTATTGGCTGACTCCGGGGCTACGTTATGATCCCAATGTCAAAAAGAAGGAAGTTGATGTGAAAGCTTCGGCATAAACGCCATTATCCTTATCTTTATGCTGATGAAGGATACCATATATTTGGACAATAATGCAACCACCCGAATTTTGGATGAGGTATGGCAGGAAATGAGCCCTTATTTCATCCAAAATTATGCTAATGCGTCCAGTGTTTACCACCTTATGGGTAGAGCCGCTAATGCAGCTGTTCAACTGAGTAGAAAACAGGTTGCCGAGGCTTTAAATTGTACGCCAAAGGAAGTTTTTTTCAATTCCGGAGCTACAGAAAGCATTAATACCGTATTGCAGGGTGTATTTGACAAATACCGATCACAAGGTAACCATATCATTACCGCTGCTACGGAACATAAAGCAGTATTAAGCTGCTGTGAACAGCTGACTAAACAGGGCGCACAAATCACTTATCTTCCTGTTGACAGCCAGGGGCGTATCGCCTTGGATGATCTTAAAAATGCTATTACCACTAAAACCATATTAATTTGCCTGATGGCAGCGAATAATGAGACTGGCGTACTGACTGAAATGGAAGAGGTGGCAGCTATCTGTCAAGAAGAAGACATTCTATTTTTTTGTGACGCCACACAAGCCATCGGAAAAGTTACGATCGACCTGCAAGAGCTTCCTATCGATCTTTTATGTCTGAGTGCACATAAAATTCACGGTCCAAAGGGAGTTGGTGCACTTTATATCCGACGCAAATCAAAGCCCATTCAGCTTACTCCACTAATTTTAGGTGGTGGCCAGGAGAATGGCTTTCGGGGCGGCACCTACAATGTTCCGGCCATCGTCGGCTTTGGAAAGGCGATCTCGATGCTAAACCCTCAAGCCTATACAAACGTTCAAGCCTATCGGGATCTATTGGAAGCTGAACTGGCTGATATTCCCGAAATTAGTATACATGGGCAAAATACTTCCCGTCTACCGACGACAAGCTACGTCAGTTTCAAACATGTTCTTGCAAGCGAGATCATGACCGCATGCCCTACTTTAGCCTTATCCTCCGGCTCCGCCTGCGTCACCGGATCAAGGGAACCTTCACATGTACTGCTGGCTATGGGCATATCCAAGGAAGATGCACTTGCTGCGATCAGATTTAGCCTAAGCATATTGACTACGCGTGAAGAAATCCTACAATGCGCGCAACTGATCAAAGAGGCTGTACAAAAAATAAGGGATCAATCGCCGATATGGCAACTTTTTAAGGCTGGTTTGATCAGCTAATTTATGACATTCTAAAAACTTAAGAACAGACGAAATATAGCGAGATTGTATGTATCTTTGTTGTAGACAAAGATACAACTATGATTACAGTTACTGATAAAGCAAAAACTCGTATCGAGGAAATCATGAAGGATGAGCAATATGACAGCAATTACTTTGTGCGTGTTGCTGTAGAAAGTGGTGGTTGCTCAGGCTTAAGCTATAAACTGAATTTCGATAATGAGGAAAAAAAGGGAGATCAGTTTTTCGAAGATAAGGGGGTAAAAATCTGTTTGGATATCAAATCATTTCTCTATTTAGCAGGAACCGAACTTGATTATTCCGATGGGCTGAACGGAAAAGGATTTGAATTTCATAATCCTAATGCAAGCCGTACTTGCGCCTGCGGTGAGAGTTTCTCGGTATAAACGCATCCCATTCAATAGAACAAAAAAGCCCTGAGAATTATTTCAGGGCTTTTTTTATGAGGTCGGGCGAGTTTAGTTGCACCGACAAATTAATAGTTTTATAATTACCTATTGACCTATTCACTTTTTCTTGTAATATTTATATTTTTTCAACATTTTAATGGATAAATATCAAAAATAACAACAAAACATATTACCAAATGATATTTTCATATTTTTGTAGCAAATAACTGAATAAGAAAAATGATGCGATGTACAACGATCCGTACATGGCTTTTCAATTGACTCATATGGAGGGAAGAAAACTTTTAAATACCGAAGTTGCTATCAGCTTCGTTAAAGATACATTTGTCCAAGAATTAAAAAACAAGTTAAATCTGATTCCAATTTCATCGCCATTGGTAGTTCTAGATGGCACAGGATTAAACGATGATTTGAACGGCATCGAGCGCCCTGTTTCCTTCCCGATCAAATCTTTAAATGAAAAACGGGCAGTCGTGGTTCATTCATTGGCAAAATGGAAAAGAGTACGCTTAAAAGAGCTTGAAATGTTACCGGGTGAGGGTATTGTCACCGATATGAAAGCCCTCCGTCCAGACGAGGATTACACCCCTATACATTCCATTTATGTGGATCAATGGGACTGGGAAAAAGTCATTGGAAAAGATCAGCGTAATTTGATTCTTCTGAAGGATACTGTACTCCAAATATATGAATCACTTCGATTAACAGAATTACAGGTGGAGCGTAAATACCCAAAGATCAAAGCGATTCTTCCGGAGACTATTACATTTATCTCTTCGGAGGAATTATTGCAAAAATACCCGGATTTAAGTGCCAAAGAACGAGAAAACGCCATCACAAAAGAATACGGTGCAGTATTTCTGTACGGTATTGGTGGTGCCCTGAGCAATGGAGTAGCACATGATGGTCGGGCGGCAGACTACGACGACTGGAGTACCACCAACGAGGCAGGATACAAGGGTTTAAATGGCGATATCCTTGTTTGGAACCCCATTCTAAATTCTGCATTCGAGCTTTCATCCATGGGTATCCGTGTCGATAAAAAAGCATTAGCTCATCAGATGGAAATCAGAAATTGCAGCGAAAAGTCTAAGCTAACGTTTCATAGCATGCTGCTTAACGATGAATTGCCCGAATCTATTGGCGGTGGTATCGGCCAGTCACGTGTCTGTATGTTTATGCTTAAAAAGCAACACATCGGCGAAGTACAGGTCAGTATCTGGGAAGAGGATAAAAAACAAGCTTTACGCGAAGAAGGTATTGATATACTTTAAAACAATACCAATAAAGTATAATACATTGGATCATTAAAAAGCTTCTTTTTGCCATAAAGTCCAATATAAAAATTCGACAAAGGTAATCCCTCTGAAAGAGATGGGTTACCTTTTCGTTTTAATTAGTACTTTTGTGCCATGCAGCTAGAAGCTATTTTAAACAAATTCGGTATTTCATCCCTGAATGAAATGCAACAAAAGGTATTGGCCAGCTACCAACACGACAAAGATTTCATTTTGCTCTCCCCTACAGGATCAGGAAAAACCTTAGCCTTTTCATTACTAATACTACAACAGCTAAAAGATATCGCCCGTGAAGTACAGGTGCTGGTTTTAGTCCCGACCCGTGAACTCGCCTTACAGATCGAACAAGTCATCCGCAAACTGACCACGGGATACAAAGTAACCTGCGCTTATGGTGGACACAGCACCCGTATCGAAAAAAATGCCTTCAAAGATGCGCCATCTATTCTTATCGGCACCCCTGGTCGAATAAAACAACATCTTGAAGAGGGGAATTTCGATCCGACCCAAATCCATACCTTAGTACTGGATGAATTTGACAAGTCCCTGGAGCTTGGCTTTCAACAGCAAATGGATTTTATCATTCGGCACATGCCCAAAATTAAGTCGCGTATATTGACCTCTGCGACAACAATGGAGACCATTCCGGCTTTTACGCAGATTCAGGAGCCCATTACGGTAGATTTCCTAAAAGATGCAAACAACATCCCGCGGATCACGATAAAAAAAGTAGTTTCCAGCAGTCAAAAGAAACTGGAAGCGCTTTTAAAACTTATCTGCAAGATCGGCACAAAAAAAATGATTATATTTTGCAACCATCGTGATGCTGTCGAACATATCAGCGACCTGTTGGATAATCGTAATATCATTCATGATATCTTTCATGGTGGCCTGGAGCAGCAGGACAGAGAGTTGGCGCTGCTAAAATTCAGAAACCACTCCAACAATGTTCTGATTACGACGGACCTTGCCGCCCGGGGATTGGATATTCCGGAAGTGGATGCAATCATTCACTATCAGCTTCCACATAAAGAAGATGATTTTACACACCGCAATGGACGCACAGCGCGTATGCAGGCAAAAGGTGATGTGTATGTCATCTTAAAACCTGAAGAGAATTATCCCTACATTTTGGAAGATACGCCAGAGGAGGAGTTCCCCGACTTTTATGATCTTCCCGAAAACTCGCCTTTCGCTACACTCTATGTCAGCGCCGGAAGGAAGGATAAAGTCAACAAAATTGACATCGTTGGCTTTCTGTTGAATCTGGATGGCATTGAAAAAGACGATATCGGAATTATCGAAGTCAAAGACAAAATTGCTTATGTTGCTGTCAAACGTAAACTGGCTTTAGCGATCATCAATGCGGCAAACGGACAGAAAGTCAAGGGCCGAAAAGTGAAAGTCGGGAGAACATAGAAACTACGCAACAGCATATTTTTTATAGAAGCCCATAAAAATGCCCCAAATAGTGTCTAACTTTTTGGGGCATATCTACAACAAACCTCTTTTCGTATGCTAACAGCTTAAGTTTTATTTGATCAGTCCAGATCTTTTAAATAGCCCAGATAACGTTGTACAGCTTCCCGTTTTTTATCCGTTAGGTGAAAATCAAGATGTCCCGTTAAATATTTTGTATAGTCAAATCCTTCAAATTCGGGCAGTCCGGCAATGACATCGGTCGCATTTGCTACGCCATAGGCGAGCGCGTCATTGAAATCTTTCACAAATGATTCGGGCAACTTTTTATTGCTTACCCAGAGTGCAAACGCAAAAGGCAATCCAGTAAAATCGAACCATTCCTTTCCCAAATCATAAACATAGGGTACGCTATTCTTTTTACCGAAGGTGCGGTCACCGATCAGGACATAGGCATCCGGCTCCATCCCGCCGTCGTCAGTAATTAACTGAATATCTTTTTTCCAATAATTTTTTAGAAGCACGCGGGCCAAACCGTTCGATGTACGCGATTGCTTGTCCAATTTGAGGGTTTCCACTTCCGTAATGGGCTTATTGGAAAAAATAAACACCGAATCAACGGCGCCTTCGGTTCCAATACAAAAGTCCGTATTGATGTAATATTCGGGAAGACTTAATAGTGCGGCCGTTGGAATAATTCCCATATCGGCCTCGTCATCTATTACTTTTTGAGCGCAGGCACTTGGATAATCGACACTGAGATCAATCTGATCCATAACCTTTGATTTACGTATTCCGTTCAAAAACGGATATGTGTTTGTGTAAGATACGGCTGAAACTCTAATTTTATTCATTCATCAATGCTTCTAAGTGATCTGTATTGTAATGATCTATGATTTCAAATTGACCATTATCGTACAGCAATTTATATAAAGCAGTATTTGTGTGCGGAAAATCGTCCATATATCGGGCATCAATACCAGTCATCAGGCAAAGCATAATACGCAGTGCGCGACCATGCATGCAAACGAGGATATTTTCTTCATTTGCTTGGGCTAGCATATGATCCAATGCAGCCTGCTGGCGTTCCATTAATGCGTTGGGAGACTCTCCATTTTCAATACTGACATCCAATTCTCCGTTGCGCCATGCAGCAACCAGTTGTTCAAAACCCGACAATAACTCGGGAGTCTGCTCCTTTCCTTCGTAGATTCCCCAGCTAATTTCGTCCAATCCGACGAGCTGTTCCCAAGGTAAATTCTGGTCAATAAAGCCTTTTACTGTCTGATGTGTCCGCAATAAGGTCGAGGTGTATATTTTGTCAAATGGCACTGTATTGTACCGTTCAAAGAAAGCCTGAGCCTGAGCCATTCCGGTTTCATTTAATGGAGAATTAACCCCCCTCCCCTGCACAATGCCTTTTAAATTTAGATCAGTCTGTCCGTGTCGTATAAAATAAAATGTCTTTTTCAAAATGGGTATAGTCTAATTTATGAGTTCACTACAGGTAGTGCGTAATAACTTTTCTTTTTGGAATCCTCGTCAAAGACAACATCTTTATAGTCTGTTACCACATTATACAGGGTATCCCGCTCGATGGGATGGCGGCCTACCTTTTTTATCAATTCCACGACCTCTTGTGTTGTCATACCGGGTTTTTGCTCCTCGGCACCGGCCATGCTGTAGATTTTGGTTGTATCGTCCAAGGTGCCATCAATATCATCCACACCGAAAGCCAACGATAATTGTGCAGTGTCTCTCGAAATCATGGCCCAATACGCTTTGATATGATCAAAATTATCCATGTAGATCCGCGCAACCGCATAGTTCCTTAAATCTTCGACAACCGAAACCTCAGGGATATGCGACATTTGGTTTTCCTTATTCCGAAATTTCAATGGAATAAAAGTCTGGAAGCCGCCGGTTTTATCCTGAAGCTGCCGCAAACGTTCCATATGGTCCACCCTATGCCAAAATTGCTCAATATGACCGTATAACATCGTTGCATTTGTATGCATCCCTAGACGATGCGCCTGCTCATGAATGTCAAGCCATTGTTCAGCGGTACATTTGTCGTGCGCAATCTGTTCCCTGATTTCCGGATGGAAGATTTCAGCCCCGCCTCCGGGCATCGAATCCAGGCCACAAGACTGTAAATATTTCAGTCCGTCGTAGTGGCTCAACTTTGCTTTCTTGAAGATGTAATAATATTCTACTGGCGTGAGTCCCTTAATATGCAATTCTGGCCGATGTGCTTTACATCTTCTAAAGAAATCTGCATAAAACTCAAGGTTTTGTTTCGGCACCACCCCACCTGTAATGTGCACTTCGGTAACGGCTTCATTGTCATATTTCTTCACAATATCCATCATGCCATCGACCTCCATTTCCCAACCTTCAGCACGCTCTTTGATCAGTCTGGAATAGGAACAGAATTTGCAGTCATATACACAGACATTGGTGGGCTCTATGTGAAAATTACGATTAAAAAAGGTATAGTCTCCATGACGTTTCTCACGGATGTAATTGGCTAAAACACCAAGATAGCCTAATTCACCTTTTTCATATAAAAGAACTCCCTCATCAAAAGTGATACGCTCCTCTCGCAAAACTTTCTCAGCAATATTTCTTAATTCAACGGCTAAATTTTTATCATTGATCAAGAAATTTAATTTATCTATTGCGTTCATTAATGTATCTCCTATCTTAGACAAATGTACCTAAAAGGCGACAAAAGTTATAATAAAATGTGATAACACTTATTCAGGACTGCGTCATGTTTAGTCCTGGAAAGACAAACAAAACTTCCTAAAAACGACATGCTTAGTCGGTAAATTGCTGCATCTCGATCAACTTCTTGTACAAGCCATCACGTTGTAGCAATTCACTATGGCTCCCTGCTTCAACAATCTTTCCTGCTTCGATCACAACGATCTTATCGGCACTCTGAATGGTGCTTAAACGGTGGGCGATGACAACTGTTGTCCGGTTGTCCATCAATTTATAGAGTGAATCCTGCACGAGTTTCTCAGATTCGGTATCCAAAGCCGAAGTCGCCTCATCAAGTAGCATGATCGGTGGGTTTTTCAGCACAGCACGTGCGATACAGATCCGCTGACGCTGTCCCCCCGATAATTTACCGCCTCGATCACCAATATTGGTTTGGTACCCATGATCTGTCTTTAGGATAAACTCATGTGCATTGGCGATCTTTGCTGCAGCTTCTATCTCCTCCTGACTGGCGGACAAGTTAGCAAATGCAATATTATTAAAAATGGTATCGTTAAATAAAATCGATTCCTGATTGACTACACCGATCATATTACGCAAAGAATCCTGATCCAGCTCTCTCAAATCCACACCGTCAAAAAGAATCTGACCATCAGTGACATCCATAAATCGAGGTATAAGGTCTACCAATGTCGATTTACCTCCACCTGAAGGACCAACCAAAGCCACTACTTTTCCTTTTTCAATCGTCAGGTCTATCCCCTGAAGGATCTTCTTATCCTTCGTATAGGCAAAATTTACATCCTTAAAAACAATATTCTGTTTAAAGCTATCAACCTTTTTCGCATTAGGCTTGTCGGTCACTTCACTCCGCTCATCGACCAGTTCCAATACCCGCTCTCCTGCAGCAAGACCATTGTGAATACCACTAAAGGCATCGGTCAATGCTTTTGCAGGACGCATCACCTGTGAAAAAATAGCAATGTAAGCAATAAATGCGGGAGCAGTCAAACTCTGATCTCCTGAAAGCACCAAATGGCCACCATATAACAAGATGATGGCTACCATGATGACTCCCAATAACTCCGAGACAGGTGAACTCATTTGCTGCCGCTTAGCCATCGCACGCCCGATATTAGCGTAACGTTCATTCTCATTGTGAAATCTATTTTTGATAAAAGAAACTGCATTGAAGGCCTTGATGATTTTGACACCTGATAATGCTTCGTCCAGATAGGAAATCATATTTCCATAGGATTCCTGTGCCGAGCGCGCCTGACTTTTTAGATTCTTTACAATCCGGGCAATAAAAAATGCAGAAATCGGAATGACCAGCAACGAAAAGAAGGTCAGTCTTGCTGAAATATTAAACAGCATCACGATATAAGCGATCAATTGCAAAGGTTCTTTGAATACCACTTGCAATGTACCTGTGACCGAATACTGCACAACTTGTACATCGGATGCCACCTTTGAGACAATATCTCCTTTGCGTTGCCCCGTAAAATAGCCAACGTGTAAATCCATTACATTATCAAATACTGCTCTACGGAGTTTTAACAAAGTATGTATCCTAAAATTCTCCATAATCCGCTGGCAGAAATAGCGGAAAAGATTGCTTATAAATACAGAAATTACAATAACGATACAAACATACTTCAATGCGCCATAAGCTCCCAATTGGTCATTTGCTATACTAGCATAGTAATTAAACCAAGCTAAAATATCGGTATAAGTCTCAGGTTTTACTGTTTCGACAGTAGCTTCCCCTGTATTAAAAAGTGTATGAAGTAATGGAGCGAGTAATGCTAGATTTAATGTGCTAAAAACAACCGCTATCAAGGTGCAAATTACATACGGAATTGCAAATTTCTCAATGGGTTTAGCAAATGATAAGAGCCTAAAATATGTTTTCATTTATTTTGAACTAAGACAAATTAATTTGATAAAAAAAAATAATTTGTCGACCTCTCCTCTTCCATTAAAATTCTGTTAAGCGAGGAAATTGAACAAAAATAACAAATTAATCAAGAAAAGCACTCATACACTTTTATTCAATAAAATTGTTGCACCTCAGTGATAAATACAAAACGGGATGTTGGATTGAAAAAACGACAAAAATAGCTGCTTTTTATAGATAATTCCCTAATTTAGCTTCATTAAAGTACCAAAATTATTAAAAATAAAATGCAAATAGACGTTGCCAAAAGATTGCAGCACACTGAAGAATATTATTTCTCAAAAAAATTAAGGGAAATAGATGAGCTTAACAGACAGGGTGCACGTGTAATCAATCTAGGAATTGGAAGTCCTGACTTACCCCCTCACCCGGAGGTAATCGCGACACTGAGTGAGAATGCACAACTTCCAAATGTACATGGCTATCAAAATTATAAAGGAGCTCCGGCCTTAAGGCAAGCTGTTGCAGATTGGTATCAACGCTATTATCAGGCTACTTTTAACCCCAATACGGAAATCTTACCACTGATTGGGTCGAAAGAAGGAATCGTCCACATTTGCATGACTTACCTCCAAGAAGGGGACAAAGTGCTTATCCCTAATCCCGGTTACCCAGCCTACGCTGCGGCCGTAAGATTAAGCGGAGCAGAAGCAATAACCTATAAGCTTACACAGGAAAAAAATTGGCTGATTGACTTTAACGAACTTCGCAAACATGACCTGTCAAACGTCAAATTGATGTGGATCAACTATCCGCACATGCCTACGGGTGCCTCGGCCTCAGATGCGTTCTATAGGGAATTGATTGCGTTTGCAAAGGAATACAACATTCTCATCTGTCATGACAATCCCTATAGTTTTATCCTGACTGATAAACCACGTAGTATCATGAGCGTAGAAGGCGCTAAAGAGGTCGCAATCGAATTAAATTCTTTGAGCAAATCTTCCAATATGGCTGGCTGGAGAGTCGGAGTATTGGTTGGTAGCGAAGAGCGTATCAATCAGGTGTTACGTTTTAAAAGCAATATGGACTCCGGAATGTTTTTGCCTGTTCAATTGGCAGCAGCAAAAGCCCTGCAACTTGATGCGTCCTGGTATCAGGATTTAAACAAAATTTATGCTGCTAGACGTCAAAAGGTATATGAAATCATGGACCTATTGGGCTGTTCATACCAAAAAGATCAGGTGGGTTTATTTGTGTGGGCACGAATCCCGAATACCTACAACGATGGTTATGCATTGAGCGATGCTGCATTGAACAACGCACGTGTGTTTATCACACCAGGAGGAATCTTTGGAGATGGTGGAAATCAGTATATCCGCATCAGTCTCTGCGCCACTGTGGAAGTTCTTGAAGCATCCATCCAACGCATCAAAGAAAGCTTCTAACAGCAAATTTCAATATAACATATCAGTCTCAGATGAAATAGCCGTGATGACGAAAAACAAACAGCTATTTCATTTGGCAAAAAAAGATCAGGCTTCAAGAGCCCGTAAAATAAATGTAAAGCATTAATACATACAATCAACACGAATTAATAATTATTCACATATGAATATTGCCATCGTAGGCGTAGGCTTAATTGGCGGCTCAGTTGCCATTCGCCTAAAGGAAACAAAATTCTGCAGTAAGATTATTGGCGTAGATAAAAGCGAGAAAAATCTTGACAAAGCCAAGCAGATTGGCTTTATCGACGAAGCGATGACCTTGGAAGAAGCAATAAAAACATGTAAGGTACTTATATTGACTATTCCTGTTGATGCGATTTTGCAGGTCGTTCCTCAGATCCTTGATCAGGTCACCGATCAAGTTATTATAGATATGGGATCGACTAAAACCAACATACTCAACAAAATCAAAGATCATTCAAATCGAGGGCGCTATATCGCTGCCCACCCTATGGCAGGTACAGAATATTCTGGCCCGGAAGCTGCTGTTGCCGGTCTTTTTAAAGGCAAAATGATGGTTTATGTTGAAGCCTTCAGAACAGATGAAGACGCTTTCGAAATCACCGATGCAATCACCGATCAACTGGAAATGCGCACCTGCTTCATGAATGCGGATGAACACGATGTACATACAGCCTATGTTTCGCATATCTCCCACCTTACTTCATTTGCCCTAGCATTAACGGTATTGGAAAAGGAGAAATCACAGGGACGTATATTTGAGCTGGCAGGATCAGGCTTTGAATCCACGGTACGCCTGGCCAAAAGTTCACCCGATATGTGGACCCCCATCTTCAAACAAAATCGGGAAAATGTACTGGAAGTTCTGGAAGAACATATCAAACAACTACAGTCGTTACATGATTCCATTGCCAGTGAAGACTATGACAAATTGCATAAACTGATCAAGCGTTCAAATAAAATTAAGCGCATCATCAAGTAAAGCAGCAATTCTTTTTAGATCGGCCATCGTGCAGATTTAAAGAAGAACAATTCCATACTTCGATGGGAGCTCAGCTAATATAGCAACGGGGCAGTCCAAACTTTGGACCGCCCCGTTGCTATTTAATTTTATTCGTCTATTCGTCCTCCTAATTAGCTTCAATTATTCTATTCTCGGGTGGACGTATTTTTCTTTTGAATGCCTTTACTCTTTTTATTCATCTTCCAATTCATCAAACTTATCTAAATCAAGCTTCGCTCCTACGGAATCACCGAGTTTTTCTTTAATGGCAGCCCGATAGGAATATAAGTCCGAATAATAAGGATTCAGCTCAATAGCTGTTGAATAATCGTTCAATGCACCATGCATATCTGCCAGTTTTTCCTTAAGATCAGCTCGTAAAGAATAGACATAAAAGTCGTCGGGATTTAATTCGACCAAACGGTCAAAATCAGACAAGGCTTCGGGCAGGCAGCCCAGACGTTCAAATAAGGAAGCTCTTTCCTCATACACAATAGATGAGTTGCCGTCATTTTCTTCCGCTTTCGCGTAATCCTTAAGTGCTTTTTCTGAATAACGGTAGGATTCAAACACCTTGGCACGGAATACATAGGCAGCCGTTTGATTTTCATCCAGCTCGATCGCCCGATTAAAATCATTTAAAGCCAACTCAAAGCAGGTCAATTTTAGATAGAGACTTCCTCTGAAAACAAAGAGGTTACTATCTCCTGTTGTATTTTTATTAATGGCCGAGGTATACAATTCGATCGCCTTCAGATAATTATAACAATGTACATATTCAAGCCCTAATGAATTCAGCTCATCCGTACTGAGTTCTTTGGACGTAGATTCCAGCTCCTGAATGACCAGATTTTCTGCTTCAAAATAACTGACTTCAGCTTGATTCTCTTGCCATTCCAAGACGCTATGGTAATTAAAGTCTAACCTTTTGGCAATCTGGTAATCATAAAATGCCCCCTCATCTTCCCCAGTCAGGCGATAGACCAAGCATCGGCTTGCATAAAAATAGGGTTCCTCTTTAAAATATTCAATTGCCCTGCTATAGACAGCGATTGCTTCTTCATAGGCTTTTATTTTAAAATAATAGAGCCCAAGGTAACTGTATGCCAATACACTGTTCGACAGCGCGATGACCTCTTCCAAGACTTGCACGGGATCATTATCAGCAATAATCCCCATCGAAAAGCCTTTTAATAGGAGTTTGATGTCTTCTCTCCGGATGTGATCAAAGCGGTCTTGGGGTAAAGAAATGATATCCGTTGGAAAAAATGACGAAATGGGCAAAAAAGAAAACTTAGCAAGTAATACAGGAGACGGAAGTTTAAAATCCGATTCAGTAACAGCTTTGTCCCAAAGGGTAACAGATAGATTTGACATCATTTGCTTCATACTCAAAACTAAACTAAATTTCGATACAAAAAAAATTTAACCGTCTCCCAATCTTGCTTAAATAGGAACAATTTAATTCAGTTCACCGGTCAAATAGAGATATTTGTACCGAACGATATCCCTCGAATTTGTAAATCTGACAAGTTTTTCACGTTTAAAGACATAATTGGAAACTTTGTCTTCCATTAAACGTAAAAATTCAACAAACTCTGCGAAAAAGCTTTGGCGTTCACCAGCAGTAAATTGACTATTTTTTACAATCCAAAAAAATTGATCTTCATTCACATGGAAAGACACTTCATTTTTCTTCTCTTTTCGAAAAATAAAAATCGGGTCATTTTCTTGGTTAATAAATAAAGCAAAACCGATACTTCCACCATCCAGGTTTACCACAAAAGCGGAAAAATAAACGGTGCCTATCTGTAAATTTTCCAGACAAATTAATTTATGCAACATCAGGTTAGCAGTTAGATCACCTAAAAATATTAAGTTTTTATTAAAAAACAAAAAAAGACCCACAATAATGTGAGTCTTCTTAATACTAAATAGGATATTTTATTAGAATGTAAACTTCACAGAAGCATTCCACGTTCTACCTAGACCGATCAATACAGTGTTAGAGGTATTGATTCCATTCCAATATTCGTTCGTTTCACCCTTCTTGTTTTCAAAAATATTTGTAGTCGCCTCAGAAATATAGAATTTGTTGAATAAGTTGTTGATGTTAAATCTAAAACTTATTGCATTCTTCTCAGTGATATCTATTTTATAAGAAACACCTGCATCAACAAGTTGGTACGATGGTAATTCCAATACTTTGCCCTCACCAGCTTGTCTTGAAGAATATAACCGATCGTAGGATCTCCAGTCTCCGTCAACAGATAAACCTTTCGTGATAAAATACTTGGCCCCTAAACCATAGGTTGTCTGTGCAGCATCTCCAACTTTTCCATTTGTTAGATCGGTTTCTTCTGTTGCCAACACCACTCTGTCTTCATTACGGACAATCGTAACGGATTTTCCATCGTATTTCCAGTCACCGATAGAGGCAAAACCTTTAAGGGTAAATCCGCTGAAAGGACGGGCAGCAAAATCCAACTCCACCCCTTTGTGGTTTTGTTTTACACCATAATTCGAGAAATAAAGATAATCTCCCTCTACTAAGATGTTCGGATCATTGGTTGGATTGTATTTTTCAACATCTGCTTTTACAGCATTTTTTGAATTACCTGTCACCCGATTTTCCCAAGTCGTTTTATAAGCATTCACATTCACATCAATGTATCTTGACACGAATTTATACCCTAATTCAAGCCCTAAGATCTTCTCGTTCTCCGCATAGGGGTTCACGTCATTTCTATAGTTCATGAAGATATTGTTCTGATAAGGCTGACGTGAATAGTAACCAGCATTAGCAAAAAGACTATGTTTGCCTAAGGTATAGCTTACACCTCCTTTGGTATTATATCCAAAATTATTGACATTTTCTGATTTTGAGTTTTCGGGTTTCTCTAGATAATATTCTCTACGGCTATTTTGCTGTTGTGAAACTGATCCTTGGAAAAATGCGGTAAAACCATTTTTAGCATATTCTAATTGACCAAATAAGCCGCCGTAACGGATCATCTGCTCATAATCCCATGCTAATCTATTTTCTGTCGATTTAGGCTGGCTTGAGAAAGCCTTCCATGGATTGGTTGAATAAGTCTCTGTAATAAAGACATTGTTGCCCAAGTTTACGTTACCTACGTTTGCAATGGATGACTGCCCCAACATATCCGTTACCTGACGATAGTGCTCGCCTTTATAATCGCGCAAGTCAAATCCAACGTTGAAATTTAAATTCTCATTTAATTTACGATTATAGTTGGAAACGATACCATACCATTGGTGATTGTTTACATCCGCAGACAAATAAGGTCCCTTATTGGTTTTCTCTGATCTTTTCGATTGGCCACCACCACTTGCTATGGAAGCATAAACAACGGTAGATAATGAGGATTTATCATCGATGGTCCAATCCCAGTTAAAATTGGCTACCGGTTTATGGTAGTAATTTTTACGGTAGTTAACTTCAGCACCATTAACGGTCTCGACATTGCTATTGTATCTACGTCCATTTTTCAGGTAGTTATCCAACGTCGAAGTGAAACCTTGGTTATGCCATTGTGGAGCACCAGTTACCATCAGATTAAAGTTATGCTTCTCGCTCGCTTTATAACCCACAGACAAGAAATAATTTTGTCCCTGCCCTTCTGTACCATTCACGTATCCATCACCGGACCAATGTGTAAACATTGCTGAAACAGCAAAACCGTTTTTCATCATTCCGGTACTATAGCCAACTGTTCCTTTCATCAGCATGTCATTACCGACTGTAGTGCGCACAAAACCACCCTCTTTCATATCTGTGGACTTGGTTACAAAGTTGATGGTTCCCCCCACAGATGAAATCGCTAGTTTGGAGGCCCCCAAGCCACGTTGGATCTGTACCAAAGATGCAATATCTGTAAGACCGGACCAATTAGACCAATATACACGGCCATTATCCATTCCATTCACAGGCTGACCATTCAATAAAAATGCGGTATTGGATTGGTCAAAACCACGTGTAGTCATTGAAGATTCCCCAAAACCTTTCGCCTGTCCCGTAATGTAAACTGATGGCGTATTTGCTAAAGTTGACGTGATATCTTGCGCACCTACTTTTTCTTCAATTTCCGTTCTGTGAATCGTTGAAACCGCAATAGGCGTTTTTCTACCTACCGCTATGTCAACAACACCATGACCAACAACAACAACCTCATCTAAATTCGTTGAAGCGTCTTCCGAAAATGTCGGATTGATATTCAACGATTCGCCCGATTTCAATAGGATGTTTTCAATGACCACTGGAGTTTCTCCGATGTATGTCACTTCCACTTTGTAGGGACCTCCCTCCTGAAGATTTGAAATTTGAAACTTTCCTTGAGCATCAGCTGAGCCGCTTACTACTTTTCCACTTGGGAGGTGGGTGATTTTAATGGTTGCTCCTTTAACTGTTTGTCCAGTAGCCTCTTTTACAACTCCTGAAACCGAACTTGTATTTGCCGTTTGTGCATGAACCGCTCCATAACTAGCAAAAACAAGTGCAAAAAAAAGTAAAGACTTTTTCATGTTAGATGTGATTGTTTTGTTTTTTGTGCCGCAAAATTAGGAATTGATTGTCTTTTTAACTAATTTTAACACTAGTGGGGCTATAAATACCGTATTTATATTCCTTTCAGATTTTAATCTTCCACAGGTTAAATTCGATTTTAAAACAAAAAACTCAACAGATAAGCCACACCATTAACATAACCACAACAAAAATATCCTATTTATATCAATACATAAAAAATAATCAAAATAAAATTTTGTCTTATTTGAATAACTCAAATTATGGTTTCTTTTCCGTATTTTATGATGAACACCTCTCCTCTTGGTTACACTGACCGATTTTTACGATCAACTCTCATCATTTCAGTGGACATGCATCTTCAATACAATTGAAATCGTTATATTTAAATTAATAACAATAAACTATGTTGTCCATTGAACAAGCTTACGCAGGTGTTCTTGAACCTGCATTGATTGAAGAAATTATACAGAACGCCCACATCAAAACTTTCCGTGAAGGCGATATCATCATCGATACCGATCAATACATCAGAGCAATGCCCCTCTTGCTAGCGGGAGCAATCAAAGTCGTCCGCGAGGATGAAGCCAGAGGCGAACTCCTACTCTATTATCTTGAACAGGGACAGACCTGTACCATGTCTATCGCCTGTTGTCTGGGTAATAAAAAAAGTGAAATTCGTGCCCGGGCTGAAAAGGACACAACCGTAGCCATGATCCCCAATGAACAGGTCAATGACTGGATGGCAAAATACCCCTCCTGGCGCAATTTCATTATATCAAGCTATTCCAGCCGGATGAATGAAATGTTACAGGCCATAGATAATCTTGCATTCTCCAATATGGAAGAACGTATCCTCAATTACCTAAAAGCAAAAGTAAATCTGACCAACGACCGAATCCTTACCCTTACTCATCAGGATATTGCATCCGATCTGAATACTTCTCGCGTTGTCGTTTCGCGGATCTTAAAAAAACTGGAGAATGAAGACAAAATCGTATTGCTCAGGAATGAGATCAGGGTATTGATTTAGCAACAAAAGTAAATTCGTATCCAGCGGATATAAAGCCTAAAGAGGCAGATTTCAATACTCTGTGCTGTTGTCCTAGCTTTGTAACCCGTAGGTCCAAAAACATTTGTACCTTTATGGTGAGCAGAATGTTCGGTTCACATCACAGGATTTAATATGAAGACAGAAAACATAGGATTTATAGGGTTAGGAAACATGGGGAATCCCATGGCAAAAAACCTAGAAAAAGCAGGTTTTCCACTTGCCGTTTACAATAGAAACATCAGCAGAACAACAGACTTTGCAGCACAATCAACTGTTTATAGCGACATCACCGATCTGATCGGGTCCAGTGATGTTGTTTTCACCATGCTGACAAACGATGAAGCCGTCGAAGAAGTTTACGGTAAGATTCTTGAACAATCCATCACCGGAAAATTATTTGTGGATATGAGTACCATCGCTCAAGATGTGAGTATCAATCTTGCCAATAAACTAAAAGCAAAAGGCGCTGCATTTCTGGATGCTCCGGTCGCCGGAAGTACTAAACCTGCAGCGGAAGGTACATTGATCATTATGGTGGGTGGAGAACAAACTGACCTCGAACGTGCCAGACCTTACCTTGAAAAGATGGGAAAATCCGTTAAACATCTTGGTGAAAATGGCAAAGGTATTGCCGCAAAACTAGCTATCAATTACTTTCTATCAATCCTCTATCAAGGGCTGGCCGAAACCATCTTATTCTCCGATCAATTAGGAATTGAACGTAGTGAAATGCTAGCGATTATCAACGATAGTGCCAGCGGCAGCGGAGCAACGAAAGTTAAAACGCCTCTGCTTGTTGAAGGAAATTACAGCGCAGCATTTGCACTGGATCTGATGTTAAAAGATATCCGGCTGGCACAGCAAGCGGGAGCAGCCTATCCCCTACTGGACACCTTGCTCGAAACCTATCAAAAGGCACATGACAACGGTTTGGGACAATTAGATGTGATCGGAATTATTGAATCAATAAAACCATCCGGAGTCTAAGTTTGTTTATCTGACACAATTTTGCTTATCAAGCGCAATAAGGACTTTCACAGGACATAAAGGTATCTTTAATCACACAGCCCATCTGACGGCTAATAAAATTAAGAACAAATGAAAACAGCTTTGACATTTTTTCTATTAACTATGGTTACCATGGGTATGAAAGCACAGGAGTTAAAACAAGTATCCTACAAGGACGGAACACAGCAACTGAACGGACTTATCACGTCCAACGCCGACAAAAAAGGACCCGCTGTCCTTATTTTACCCGCATGGAAAGGCATAGATAACGAGGCGAAACAAGCCGCATTGCAACTTGAAAAAGAAGGTTATATTGCTTTCATTGCCGATATCTATGGTGAAGGAAATATCCCCACAGACAATACAGCGGCTTCGAAAATCGCCGGCCATTATAAAGCAGACTACAAGGCCTATCAGCAGCGCATTGCGGCTGCTCTGAAACAATTGAAGGAAGCTGGGGCTGATCCTGAAAAAATTGCAGTAATCGGTTACTGTTTTGGCGGAACCGGAGCACTGGAAACAGCACGCGCTGGTTTTCCTGTGGCAGGGGTGGTCAGTATTCATGGTGGACTCTCCAAATCAGCCGACAGACCTAATGCAGCGATCAATGTGAAAGTATTGGTTGAACATCCCGCCGCTGACAAAAGTGTATCAAAAGAAGATTATGATGGATTGGTTAAGGAACTTAATGAAGGAAAAGCGGACTGGCAGATCATTACCTATGCCAATTCTGGCCATACCTTTACCAATCCGGAATCACCTGAATATAATCCTGTCATGGCCAAACGTGCTTGGGAGCATACTTTACTATTCCTAAAAGAAGTACTAAACTAAAACATATAAAGACAAAGCTTCCCCTATTTAAATGAACTGTCATTCCAGATCAATAGCGCCCCATCCCATTATTTTCCAGTTATTGGTACTCTTGTTCTGTACGACTATGGCACGATCCCAAACGATAAAATCAATGGAAATCGGAGCACCTACCCAAGCGATCCTGTTCGTTACCAATGAATCCGATAAATCAACGGATTTCGCGATGCGCCTCCATGATCAAAAGGCAAATGAAATTATTAGACAGGTTCCCTATAGTACCACCAAACTCCTGGTCTCAAAAACAGATGCCCAAAAAATCACTTTTGTTGTCAACAAGCGTAAGTGGACAGTGGACGTACCGACCCTCAAACAACGAAATGCCATGATCCTGTTTGATGGTCAGAGCCGACCAAAAGTGATCTATGACAGTCAAAGCTATCTCCAGGCCGCAACATCAATATTGACGAACAATAAGCAGGCAAGTACGCCTCAAAAAGCGCTTAAATACGATGCGAAACTATTCTTCGATTCCATAGCAGCTATTCCATTTGAACCCTCCAGACAATATGCTGCCGCCATCATTTCCCAGTCCGGTCTTCCGATATACTCCACGCAAAAAAAAGGCAAATATGACGGAACGTATATTTCGCAAACCTTTACAGGGGAGAACCTCGAAAAACCCAGCGGCATTATAACAACCGTTTATCAGCAAGGCAAAGAGCTCTCGGCAAACAATTTGTCTAATGGGATCAATTTTTACATCAAATATTTTTACAACAAATGGGGATTAATCGATTCGATACAACAGCTTCAAAATAGCAAATGGTCCTCTAGTACAATTTATCAATACTTACCACATGCTATTCTCATTACCGACCCTGAGCGGCGGTCCGTCTCCATCCAGCATTTAAATGATCAATATCAATTGATCCGGGAGGAGTCCATTCATTTCGTTTACCAACGGATGCATTGGGTCGACCACCGTTACAATGAAAATGGGCAGCTTATTGAGGAAGTTTCAGGGTTAAATGACGTCATCGAAAACCGTAGACTGTATCATTATGATGACCCAAAAGCAAACAATTTCTCTTCCTGGCAGATATTTGACGCAATGGGAAAGCTCAGTGCTGAATCCAAAATAGCTGTGCTGGGCAACGAAACGACCTATCTATTTTATCGCGATGGTACATTGGAAACGAAAATAGTATCAAAAGACTTAGGCGACTATCAATACGAGAGCACTATATTTGATAAGCAGAATAAAATCACCTCTAAAACAATACAAACAAAGAAAAGTTCCTCCACTTCTCAATAATTCAAACGCGCAAACTGAAATAGAAGGAAGCAATAAAACCATCATCTGTCATTAGTGAAAAAACGGAAATTAATAAGTCAACGTCACCCTTTACTGTATTTTCTCGCTGTCTGGGCAAGAAGGACACAAAGAAAAGCCATTTGGTTACTGGATAATAAAAAGTACACAAAAATCAAGTCTACAACAGCGTTGCAGTACCGCATCAAAAAACACCAGTCCGTTTTATTAAAGAAGCTGGGAGAAAACAATATGCAACTGCAGATCAATAAAGTGACCAATCTAAAGATTGCAGCAAAGCAGATCAATGGTGTACTGATCCACCCCGGCGAAACCTTTTCATTCTGTAAACTGGTCGGTCAACCCACACAAAAAAAGGGCTATCTTCCAGGGATGGAATTGTCTTTCGGCGAAGCACAGGCAGGTATCGGTGGTGGAATCTGCCAGATCTCCAATCTGATCCATTGGCTTGTTATCCATAGCCCACTAACAGTCACGGAGCGTTATCACCATTCTTTTGATCCGTTTCCCGATGATGGGCGTGTATTACCTTTCGGGAGCGGTGCAACGGTATTTTACAACTATCGCGACTATCAGTTTACCAACAATACACCCTATACATTTCAGATCAATCTCTGGTTTACCGAAAAATGCCTTGAAGGTGAACTGAGGATCGATCAGGAGCTCGATTTTGCCTATCACGTCATTGAAAAGGAGCATCAATTCCTTAAAATAGGTGATCAATTTTATCGAAAAAATGAAATCTGGCGAGAAAAATTCCTAAAATTTCAGGGTGGAAAGGTTGTTGATACGGAACTCCTAACGAAAAATTTTGCCCGCGTCACTTATACCCCTCCTGACTACACGGAATTGCCAGCTGAAGACAATATAAATTATTAACAAGCAGCTTAGCTGCACGAGATCATTTTGACATCATCCTCTACTCGTTGTCGGCTCAATCTATTTCCCAACTAATACTGAAAATGTCGGTCAAATCGCTCGCTCTCATTTTTACTATTCCGGGACCGAATAAAACACAGGTTATAAAAAGTCCTTTTTTTTGTCTAAATTTGATATGGCTTTGGGGGTATTCTGTATAGAATTGAGATAGTCCCTTCGAACCTGATCCGGTTTATACCGGCGTAGGGAAAAGCAACCGCTTAGGTATATTGAAATATACCGGACAGCCCATCTGTCTCATTTCTTCCTGTCAAAGCCACGTACAAACATAGCGAACAAAAAGGAATGGAAGATTTAATTATCGATCTGTTAGCACAGGTCAGACGGCAAAAACCACTTGTACATAATATTACGAATTTGGTAGTGATGAATAGCACCGCCAATGCACTCCTTGCTCTCGGAGCTTCCCCAGTCATGGTTCACAGTCCATCCGAAGTGCGCGAGGTTGTTGATCTTGCCCAGTCGTTGGTACTGAACATCGGCACATTGAGTGAACTTACCGCCGAGTCCATGCTTGTGGCAGCAGAACACGCCAATAACATTGGTCGCCCTTGGGTATTGGATCCGGTGGGCGCAGGGATATCCGCTTTTCGCAATGACCTATTGGCAAATCTCCTGGAGTTAAAGCCAACTGTAATACGGGGAAATGCATCAGAGATCATGAGCCTTTACAATTTCAACCAGGTCAATACCAAAGGAGTAGACAGCACCGCCGACAGCAAGGCCGCTGTCGGCTTTGGTAAAGCATTACAAGAACAATTAGGATCTATCATCTGCATCTCCGGAAAGGTAGACTATATCCTGTCCGAACAGCATACCGCTGAGGTACACAATGGGCACCCCTTAATGACTCAGGTCACTGGACTTGGTTGTAGCGCAACTGCACTCATCGGTGCGTTTTTAGCGGTCACAGACCAACCTTATGAAGCAGCGACCGCCGGTGTGTCCCTTTTGAGCCTAGCAGGTGAACTGGCAACAGCACGATCCGCTGGTCCTGGTTCCTTACAGATGAATCTCTATGATGAGCTTTATCTACTGAATGAAGAGCGTATCCGCACGCATCTCAACATTAAACACTATGGCAATTAATCCCCTATTTCCATATCCCTTGTATCTGGTTATTTCTGAACAGGACTGCTATCCAACTCCTTGGCTCTATATTGCCGAAGAAGCGATAATCGGTGGTGTAGATATTATTCAGTTACGCGAAAAGAACGAAACGCCGGCAAGATTTCTGGAAAAAGCTAAGAAGCTAAAACAGCTTACCGATCGCTATGGAATCCCATTAGTCATCAATGATGCCGTGGATATTGCGATTGAAATCGAGGCATGGGGGGTACATGTAGGACAAAACGATCGTCCGCCTATAGCAATAAGGGAAAAATACGGGCAGCGTCTTCAAATTGGCTGGTCGCTTGAAGATCGGACACAACTTGACAGTAAACAGATGGCCGCAGTAGACCATCTTGGTGTCAGCCCAATTTTTCCAACAAAAACGAAAACAGACACCATTACAGCTTGGGGAATCAGTGGGCTGGCTGAGCTACGGAATTTAACCGAAAAGCCCCTGGTCGCCATCGGAGGCATGAATCTGGATACCAGCGCAAGAGCCTGGCTGTCCGGTGCAGATTCCGTAGCGGTCGTATCGGCAATTTGCCAAAGTAAAAAACCAAGGGAGCGTAGCGCTCAACTAAAGGAATTATTAACATGAACACAACGAAAAAATATACAGTTCCCACCATTCTGAGTATAGCGGGATTTGATGGCAGCGGCGGAGCTGGCATCCAAGCGGATACAAAAACCATATCGGCCCTGGGATGCTATGCAATGAATGTCCTGACAGCGTTACCCGTACAAAACACACAAGGGGTGCGGAATATCTATGAAATACCGACTCAAGCCGTGCGTGAGCAGTTGGATGCGATTTTCGACGATATTTATCCGGACGCAATTAAAATCGGAATGGTTCATAACATTGAACTTGTTGAGCTGATCGCATCCTATTTAAAAGACTACCCAGGGGCAATCGTATTTGACCCGGTGATGGTTTCAACAAGTGGTCACAAATTGATTCATGATGATACGATACAGGCTTGCGTGGACTTACTTTTTCCGGAAACAACCATTATCACGCCCAATCTAGATGAAGTAAGCGTACTGATGGGAAGCACCATCGACAATGTACAAGAAATGGAAAAATCAGGCCTCGCATTGCTTGAAAAAGGATGTCAATCTGTCCTTATCAAAGGTGGACACCTTCAAAGTAGCGAACTGACCACCCTCCTTTTCCAGCAAAATACAGCTCCATTGGTATTTAAATCCCAAAAAATTGACAGCAAAAATACACATGGATCCGGTTGTTCTCTTTCTTCAGCAATAGCGAGCCAGTTAGCGCAGCGATTCCCTCTTGCTGAAGCTGTCGCTACCGCTTTAGATTATGTCCACGAGGCAATTAAGGCAAGCAAAGACCTCGTTATTGGCAAAGGAAATGGGCCACTTAATCATTTCCACAACCCTTCTAAACTTATTTTTCATGAAATGGAGCGATAAAGCCTGGGATGCTATAAGACCAATTTATGCTGATATCCTAGCCATGCCTTTTATTTCTGAACTGAGCAATGGCAGTCTACCGCTGGACAAATTTCAATTCTATATGCGCCAGGATGCTTTCTATCTGGAGGAATTTGGACGTGTTTTAGCTTTTATCGGTGCAAAGAGTGCAGACAATCAGCAAGCCCTGGATTATTTTGAATTTGGACGCAATGCGCTTATCGTCGAAAAAGCGCTGCATGAAAACTATTTTAAAGAATTTGGTCTGGATCCGGAAGACGGCAACAAGATAGAACCCGTTTGCCACCATTACGTGCATTTTTTAAAAAGTGTAGCTGCCTTTGAACCTATTGAAGTTGCTATGGCCGCAACTTTACCCTGCTTTTGGATTTATAAAGAAGTTGGCGACCACATCGTTTCGATCGCCAGTGGCAACCAAAATCCCTATTCCAAATGGATCGATACCTATAGTGGTGAGGACTTCGCCGAGGGCGTGAAAAAAGCCAAAAATTATGTTGATCAAATTTCTGAACAAAGTAGTGCAACAAATCGGGAGAAAATGCGACAAGTATTTATAACAGCCTCCCGATTGGAATATCATTTCTGGCAGGCAGCTTACGAAAAGAGAATGTGGTAACCACCAAAAACAACAATAAACTGTTCGGTAATGAACACCAATTGTTCATAAATGGGCAATAGATAAAAATGCAATAAAACAAAAAAGCATGTCTATCAGTGTTTTACATAGTTTTTACATTTTGGCACCACTATTATATTAGTAAGTCAGGAAATGAGGCTGCTTTTCGAAATGAAAACTAAAATAGAAATTATAATTGCTTAAAATTAAAAACTAATAATAGACAAAACCATGAAAAGAATCTTAACCATCGCCTTTATTTCATTTTTGTATGTAGCTCAGGCTCAAGAGCGTGAGATCCGTAAGATTTCCGCTCCGGATGGCATTTCCGCAGCTACTTCGTTACGTGTTGACTATATTCACTCCAACCGAAACGAAGTTGTGGTTGAAGCAGACAATGCGGAGCATCTGTCACTGATAGAAACAAATGTAAAGAATGGTATATTACATGTACAATACAAACGGAATTCACAGATCAGAAATGCAAGAAACAACCGCGTAACGGTATATTCAAGTAAAATTCCGACAAGTTTTTCCGCTTCTTCGAGTGGATCAATCTACAGCAACGAGACCATAAAAGCTAGCAAAATAGCTGTTAACGTTTCTTCATCCGCCCGTATTTCGCTTAAAAAATTAATTGCCGACGATATTGCGCTTTCGACAAGTTCCTCAAGCAGATTAACGGCGGAGGTAAGTGCAAAGAATCTAACGGTAAATTCAACAAGTTCGTCAAAACAAGAAATTGCTGGAAGTGCGACGAATTTGGATTTAAGTACCAACTCTTCCGCATCAGTGGACATGGCTTCCTTTACAACAAGCAATGCAGAGGTCAATGCCAGCACATCCTCAGGTGTAACCCTAAGTGTTAAGGATAATCTGCGCGGTAAAGTTTCTACCTCGGCAAAGATCTCCTTAAAAAATCAGCCACGAAATGTCCAAGTTGACAAATCGACAAGTGGCCGAATTGTTATCTAATTTTAGTTTAGGTCTTTAAAAAGACTGTTTATTTATGTTTAATGTTTAGTTAGCTAAAGGTGGCACCCTCCCCAGTGTCACCTTTTTTTCTCTGCCCTACCTTCATCGACCAGAAAATGACTTGGGCTCCCCCTAATAACCTGTTAACGGGAGCCAATTCAACGGATATCACCTGGTATTTTCGTATCTTGTGCTAAGAAACACAAGCATACATAGCACATAATCCAATGGAAAATTTTTTAGCAAGTAGCCTCAAGCAATTTCGGGAATTCAAATCTTTGGGGGACAAGACTTTTACTCAATTGACGGATGAACAATTGTTCTGGCAATTCAACTCCTCCAGCAACAGTATCGCCCTCATTGTGAAACACCTTCACGGGAATATGCTTTCGCGTTGGACTGATTTTTTAAATACCGACGGTGAAAAAGAAGGAAGAAACCGCGACATGGAATTCGAGCATACCGAGATGAGTAGAGCACAACTACTCACACTGTGGAACGAAGGCTGGGATTGTTTATTTCAAGCACTTGAATCTTTAAATGAGCAAGATCTGACAAAAACAATCTTTATCCGGGGCGAAGGCCATAGCGTATTGGCGGCCATCCATCGTCAGCTAGCCCACTACCCTTATCATGTCGGACAGATCGTCTACATCGGAAAAATGTGCCAGGATGAGCAATGGACTTCGCTATCCATTCCAAAGGGAAAATCTGCAGATTTTAACCGGGAAAAATTTGGTCAAAGCAAAAAAGTATAACTGATAGCGATCGACTTTCGCTGCCCAATTGTCGATTGGGCAGCGTTTTCGTCTAAATTTTTCAATTGTAATCGTGCCGCACAAATCCGTTTAAAACGTTACATGCAAGGCACTGTTTTAGGTGTTCTTTAGCAAAGAATTGATTATATTTGTGTGATCTACCATTACTAATTCCTTTACGATTCAATCCCATTGGGATTAGTTTGTTTAGAGGTGTAAAACAGATAGCAAGTACGGAAAATTCATTGATCCAGAGCGTAGACAGGCAATTTATAATTATTTACAGATGAAACCATCATGATTTATTTAATCACATTGGGGATTGAATTACCGAGCAAAGCGAGCTCATGAATACCATTGAAAATAAATGCTTATGAATAATGCCTTAAAGAGAAAATTGATTAATGAATAAACAAATTTATACCGATGAAAAATTCGATTAAGATTATCAACAATTACGAGTATAAAAAGTTATTCTTACCTGATGTTTCTGAGCATAATCTATTTAACGAAAGTAAAATTCAAGTCTATCGAATTGAAAATTATCTCCGGAGCATCTTAATGCCGGTTATTCCCTATCGTACTACCTTCAATTTTCTAATTTTCGTCACGAAAGGTTCACTGACACAACATCTGGAATCAGCATCCTATACGCTGACCGAAAATCAGGTTATTAATATTAAACAGGGAAATATCACCGCAACGCTGGCCATATCGGACGATGTAGAAGGTTTTTTTGTGGTTTACGAAAATGAGATTGTCACTGATATCGAACTTGGGATCAATGACATCAAATTTTTCAATTCCCATCCCTTCACGACATTAAAGCCGCACGTTGCCCATTGGATTCAGCAAATGCTGATTCTTTTGGAGGAAGAACTTTTTACCGAAGGTCGCGTCATGGAAGTATGTATCTCGATGATGCAGTGCATCTTATTGAAGGTGATCAAGTCTGATATCGAAACAAAGGCACCGATGAGCAGGCAATTGGATATTGCATTTCGCTTTCGTGAATATGTCCAGAAGTTCCATATTGACCATAAAAATGTATTGTTTTACGCCAATCTATTGCATATCTCCGAAAACTACCTGAACAAATGTGTGAAGGAGGCAACCAATAAGCCACCCAAGCAATGGATTACTGAAATCAGTATCCTGCATAGCCAGATCCTCTTGCAGGACGCCACGAGAGATATTGCGGGTATAGCTTTCGAACTGAAGTTCCAATCGCCTTCCTATTTCACTAGGCTATTTAAAAAAATCACCGGGTATTCACCCAGTGATTATCGAAAACATAAGTTTATGGCAGACTAATGTTTATGGTAAGGCAGGTTCCAAATGAGGTCAACCGCCAGATAATGCACACCAAAATCCACTTGATCATAGCCTTTGATCAGATCATTCATGTAGCCTACATCCAATCGTAAAGGCGTCTTTGGGATATCTGTCATATAGTAAAAACCCAAACGTGTTTCCTTGTAACCAAAGCTCGACCAAGCATCCGGTTCGTTCAGTTTACTGATTGCAAAAAGACCTTCGGCACTCAGCGCCAGTTCCTGCTTATTTTTATCGGATATTTTAAAATTCAACTGCGATTTCAGTCGGGTTCTAAACTGAAAATTCTCTTCTGCTTTGTGAAAGTCTGCAGTAAAAAATTTCCGGAACTCCTGCCGTAGTGTATTTTTCCATTTCCAGCGCTCAGCCAGTTTAAAAGTATAAGCATAACGTCCATACAACCGGAATTCCTGTTCCACTCCTTCATCGTGGTAGGGCACTTTTTCATCATATACATTTTGACGCCTGTAGCTCAGCGCATAGCTATATTGCTGATTTGGCGCAAATTTGTGATAGACCTCATGATTCAACACCCAGATGGCCTGCTTATGAAAAGGATTAGAGTCCTCGGGTGTACTTTTGGTTCCCAGGCCGATATAGGTCAGTGCTTCCTTTGTTCCGGCACTGTCCAGCTTGCGTCGCAGGCCCAACACCGACCAGGAGGCCGTTTTGGCTTTACCAAGCCCAGGCGGACTTACCTGCCCATATACAGTGTTTATATGGATTCCCAATAACAACATTATTGGGAATAGATTTATAAAACGAAATTTCAACATCAGATAAAATTTTAGCAAAAAAAAGACTAGGAAGTCTCCGCTGTCGCGGAAAATTTAGCCACCAACCAATTGTCCAGTCGTTTGACAGGCTCCATTGCCCACATCGCGATCACAAAAGGAAACGTTAGCGTCGTCCAACCATTATGAATCAGAAAATGGTCAAAATAGGTTGCGATAATAACCGCAATGAGTACATAAATACCATCTCTAACGCGTTGCCCGCTCAAAGCAATCCCACATAAAACTGCGTTGAAACTAAAGATCCCGTTATTGGTCATATCGGTTGATTCATGCCCATGATGCGAGATATAAACGCTAATAATTACAGCGGCAGAAGCATATAACGCCGCGATTGGCTTACTGATAAAAACACCAATGAAAAAGATTAATCCCGCAACTAAGCTACCCTGAAAAATAACCTGACCAAAGGCATGTCCCTCAATAAGGAAATCGTCCATTTCCTCAATATCCACAAAGTGCTCTGGAACCGTCCGTAAAGCCAATTCTGGAATACTCAATACATATAGTGCAATCCAGGTGATCATGATAAATGGAAAGGTGAATACAGGAATATTTTTCTTTAGCGCAAAGCCCATTAAAATCGTGGTCAATGCAGAACCGATAATCAAGGAGGCCCATACCCAGATATTAGCCTGAAAATAAAAGACCAGTGCAATCCCATATAATGTGGCATTAAATCCAAAGAGCCCATCATTGATATGCTCCTCGTCAAACTTCATCAATTTCGCTGTGATTACCCCGACAAGATTCGCCAGTATCCCGGCAAATCCCATGAGTGCGGAATCATAAATAATAGCCCCAATAAACAGGACTCCAGTCCAGCTATTACCCTGTAACATAATCTGTCCGAATCCCTTAAAAACAGCTTTAACAAAAGTCAGGATGTTATTTTTCATTAGAATAATTTGTTATTTAAAAATTGTATTCAATCCCCGTTATTTAATTCAGGAATAATTTTTCCCATAGAGCACTTTGCATCTCTTTAAAAAGAAGGTAAAGTTGCTCGGCACCATAGCCCAGCACACGCACCATAAAACCATCATGTTGCAAAGCACTGATACCAAAGGCAACATCCTTGGTTTCCCCATATTTCTCATAGAATGCTTCGATCCATTCGTCTGGACTGACCCCGGCACTATTCAGATAGATCAGTGTTCCTTGGTGTGTATATCCTTCCAGAATGCCCAATTCCTGAATGGGCATACGATCCGGTTGTAACAGCACATTATCTTTTACAACCAGTCGACCATTCACATAACATTTCGTCAGGTTCTGAAAATGATTGTACTGAAATTCCTCCCCCGACATTTTCCTTCCACAGGTCACGATTTCACTCAGTAGTAGATGGCAATTGGAAGCAAGATGGATAATGTTGTGACTCAAAAAATGAGAGGAATGCTGTGGCACCACTGGGTGGGGCACATAGGAAAACACGGAATCTTCGCCCAGAGTCACCTGCATTGTTTGCGAAGAATGCCCTTTCATATGAAACAGACGCTGATAAGCCTGCGTCTGCAACTGTAATTTTGCTCCCGGCGCAATATCAATTTTGATCTGATGATCATCACCATCCAACAATCCCGGTGAGGAACTCATGATCATCAAATAAGCCGCATTGTCTTTTTGATATTGACCGACAGGGACAATGCGAAAAGGTTGAGTGACATAAGCATCCTTCATAAAGGATTTCCCTTCACGATGTGCTATTTTGACGGCTAAAGAACAAATCATAATTAACGAAGTAAATTAGGTTCTTCAATATCTTGAAGCAATGCATATTTTTTGATCCAGCCCACAATCTCTTCCAGACCGTCGCCAGTTTTCAAATTGGAGAACAAAAATGGAGCACCTTTGCGCATCATACGGGCATCATGTTCCATGACCTCCAAGCTCGCGCCCACATAAGGTGCCAAGTCTTTCTTGTTGATCAATAACAGATCCGAACGTGTAATCGCCGGACCACCTTTACGAGGCATTTTTTCACCCTCAGCGACATCAATGACGAAAATGGTGATATCTGCCAGATCCGGGCTATAGGTTGAAGTGAGGTTGTCGCCTCCACTTTCGATCAAAATAAGTTCCAGATCAGGAAAACGGCTAGCCAGTTCGTCTACAGCTTCCAGATTCATACTCGCATCTTCACGTATTGCGGTATGTGGACAACCTCCTGTTTCAACACCGATAATACGTTCACGGGGTAATAAGCTATTTTTTGCCATATACTCCGCATCTTCTTTGGTGTAGATATCATTTGTAATAACCGCCAGATCTAACTCATTTGCCAGACGTCTGCTCAATCTTTCCAATAACGCTGTTTTGCCGGAACCCACAGGACCGCCGACACCGATCTTAACATATTTTCTATTTTCCATTGTATTTGATTTTAAGAGATATAAACTCTAGAATATAATCGTTCGTGTTGCATGCCGCGGATATCAAATCCGATATTGCACAGCCCCACTAAATTTCTTTCAACTGCTAAAGTCTCGTGACAGAGCCCAAGTATATCATCGTGTAGGCCAAAAAGAACATCCTGACCATCGAGCTGTCCGAGCGGCACGAGTTTCACGGCGTTCGTCACCATGGTGATAGCCGCATTGTAATAAAAGCCATGTAATGCTTCTTCCAAAGGAATTTCCAATACCGAAGCCAGCATACCATACATCAAACAATAGTGGCTATCCACTTCCTTTTTCTGAATCAATTTGCCCCAGGCAACAACAAAATCCTGCTGTTGATAACGGCTAAATATTTTGTAAATGCGTACGCCCAGTTTTTTACTGGCTTCCCGGATCTCTTTTGGACTCTTCAATGCTGTACACTCCTGATCCAAAGCGATCAATGCATTTAAATCCTCGGATGTGGTGGCCTCGTACGCCAATTTCATCAGCGCAGCATCGTTATACTTTAGATTGTACCATAAATTATGGCGCACATATTTGTCAGTAGTTGCTTTATCACAGACTAAGCCCTGCTGCACATAGGTTTCCAGCCCATTTGAATGGGTAAATCCACCGATCGGTAGCGTCGGATCTGCGAGATGGAGCAACTTGCCCAGAAAAGTATTTTTCATTGACATAAATTATTTATTCATTATTTGTTGATGCGACCGTCGACGCAATACCAGTATCCTCTTTCTCCTGAATGAACAGCGGGATATTTTTTGTCGAAAATTTCAACTTTTGATGATGCTTTGGGTCTACGTTTGCATGGAGTGGGTTCAGCAGCTGCTGCATACAGCACACAGGGTCAAATCCATTTTTTGTCAACCACTCGTACATGGAGCGTTCGTAGGGCATCAGCAATTCATTTGCCTCTACAAATAGAGGCAAATGTTTGTTTCCGATTTCACTGCTGACAAAAGCAATCTGAAGGAAATCAATTGCCATCACTTTGATAACTTCACAGGGTCTGATGGTAACCACAACTATTTTTTCTTCATCTTCATACAGGATATCGCCGTCCTGCAAGCAGGAAGTATTGCCCAATAATTTTACAGCAATATCCATCCCCTCCGTTGTACGAAGACGCTGAATACGTTTGGTGGATTCATACCATTCAATCGACAGCAGATCATGACGCTTATTGGTCTGCTCGCGATTGATATTCCTTGTGATTTCTGTGATAATCATTTTCGTTCTTTAAAAAAATAGATTTTTTGACAATCCCAATCCCACAGTTGAGCCATTGATTCCTGTAATCACTTCGTGATCATCTGGAATAACAGCATCCTTGCCATGCTTCTTCTTGTAAGAGAGCTCCGCGACTTTTGCTTTCAAAGCCCAGCCTTTTCCGAGATCAATACCCACTAACGGATACACTCTGAACAGGAAACCATTGTAGCTTCCATCCACTATGCCTCCGGATGCATTAACAACATGCTGGTCACCCCAGATGTAATGTGCGTCCACTTGACCGATCAACATAAAATGTTCTCCTAACGGCCAGGTGTTGCTGTAGAATGGACCAACTTCATGGGAATGATCTGTAAAGTCAAGCGCCTTCGTATAAGCGTTGTTGAATCCATAATTTATCCCCACATTCATGTTGTCATTAAAAAAATAGCCTACGCCCACTGGTGCCGCACTAAATTGGTGGCCAGCAGCGGTTTCATGGTAATTGAGCGAACCATACAGCATGATTCCGCCTTTTTGAGCAGAGGCCGATTGTATCGAAAAGCATGCTATTGCCAGACAACATCCCAAAAATATTTTTAAATTTCTCATTGATATATCGTTGTTTTTAAGGGCAATAAAACGGTCATGAGCGTTCCGTTGCTCATTGATCATCAGCGCTACGTTTGGCTCATGACCGCTTTATTCATGTGTTTTTCATTTATATGGCCTGATGCAAGATCAAGCCCTGGTAGTCTCCATTCAGATTAAAACAAGAAATACAACTGTCCTAAAGAAACGGTATCAATTGGCTGAGAACGCAAAATTTCTCCATCCAGACTTACTTCATAGTTCTCCGGATTAACGATAATTTCGGGTGTAGCGTCGTTGTGGATCATATCTTTTTTGGAGATATTTCTACAGTTTTCTACAGGAAGTACCCCTTTTGCTAAGCCATATTCCTCTTTAATGCCGTTTTCGAATGAAATTTTGGAAACAAAGTTGAAACAGGTGTTATGAACAGCTTTTCCCAATCCGCCGAACATTGTACGTAAGATAATCGGTTGTGGTGTAGGAATGGATGCGTTGGCATCTCCCATTTTGGACGCGATGATCATACCACCTTTGATAATCATTTCCGGTTTAGCACCAAACAAGGCTGGCCGCCAAATAACCATATCCGCGATTTTACCCGGTTCGATAGAACCTACATATTTTGAGATACCATGTGCAATCGCTGGGTTGATTGTATATTTTGCGACATAACGACGTGCACGGAAGTTATCGTTGTTTTTTCCTTCATCTTCAGGTAGCGGACCTACTTGTTTTCTCATTTTGTCAGCTGTCTGCCATGTACGTGTGATAACCTCACCTACACGACCCATTGCCTGTGAATCTGAACTCATGATGCTGAATACACCACGATCTTGCAATACATCCTCAGCAGCGATTGTCTCCGGACGGATACGTGAATCGGCAAAAGCCACATCTTCAGGAATTTCTTTACTTAAGTGGTGACAAACCATCAACATATCCAAGTGCTCATCAATGGTATTTTTTGTAAATGGACGTGTCGGATTTGTGGAAGCTGGCAATACATTTGGATACATTGCCGACTTGATAATATCCGGAGCGTGACCACCGCCGGCACCTTCTGTATGGAAGGTATGGATTACACGACCGTTGATTGCTTGAATCGTATCTTCTAAGAAACCCGCTTCATTTAATGTATCCGTGTGAATAGCAACCTGTACATCGTATTTATCAGCTACCGTTAATGCTCTATCAATTGTTGCGGGTGTTGCTCCCCAGTCTTCGTGAATTTTAACTCCCAAAGCACCGGCTTCAATCTGTTCAACAATGGGTTGTTCAGTTCCCACATTTCCTTTTCCAAAGAAGCCAAAGTTCATCGGTAGATCTTCCACCGCCTGCATCATTCGACGGATATTCCATTTCCCTGGCGTTACGGTGGTGGCATTTGTCCCGTCCGCTGGACCTGTACCACCGCCGATCATGGTGGTAATACCACTATATAGGGCTGTCTCCACCTGTGTCGGACTGATGTAGTGAATATGTGTATCAATACCGCCTGGTGTTAAAATGTAACCAGCTCCGCCATGAACCTCGGTAGAAGCACCAATAATCATATTTGGGGTAATGTTATCCATAGTGTCTGGATTTCCTGCACGGCCGACACCGACAATCTTACCATCCTTTATACCAATATCCCCTTTCACAATACCCCAGTGGTCAATCACGATCGCATCGGTGATCACCATGTCCAAAGTACCTTCATCACGTGTGTGAACCGAAGATTGGCACATACCGTCGCGCACGGTTTTACCACCACCAAATTTGGCTTCATCGCCATAATAAGCGTAGTCTTTTTCAACTTCGATAATGATATCAGTATCGCCTAAACGGATTTTATCGCCACCTGTAGGGCCAAAGATGGCGCTATAATTTACTTTGCTAACTTTTAAACTCATGATATTTTGTTTTTAAAGCCTTGTTCTTTCACTTTCTTCATTGCATTTTCTCTCGCCGCCTCAGTTTCAGTATCACCGTTTACCAAATCGTTGTGCCCGTAGATTCTTCTGGCACCTGCATAAGGAACCAATTCTACATCTTTGGATTCCCCCGGTTCAAAACGCACCGCTGTACTTGCGATAATATTCAGTCGCTTGCCAAAAGCTTTTGCACGGTCAAATTCCATCATCTTGTTCACTTCAAAGAAGTGAAAATGTGAACCTACCTGAATTGGTCTATCCCCTGTATTTGTTACGGTAATGGTCGTAACCTCCCTACCTTCATTACAGATGACATGGCCATCCGCTATAAAAAATTCTCCTGGAATCATAAATTCTATTTTTAACAATTATCGAATCGGATTATGAACGGTCACCAATTTGGTACCATCCGGAAAAGTCGCCTCAATCTGCACATCGTGAATCATTTCGGGCACACCTTCCATGACATCTTCACGTGTCAATAATGTCGCGCCATACTGCATTAAATCAGCCACAGTACGGCCATCACGTGCAGCTTCCAAAAGCTCACTGCTGATCAATGCAATAGACTCCGGATAATTTAGTTTAAGTCCTCTAGCTCTACGTTTTTTTGCTAGTTCACCGGCAAGATGAAGCAATAGCTTCTCTGTCTCTCTAGGTAATAAATGCATATAAAATATTATTTAAATTGTTGTTATTTCAGTCGAAAACAAGTCAGTACAAGCCCTGACGACTTTAAAAAAATCGTTCAAAAAATCTGATAAACAAAGCCCATAGCAAAAGCTTACGGCATAGCGTTTCAGTTCTAAGCGTTGTAAGAAAAAGAAAGGATTATCCCTGAAATGGGATCTTTAAACTTTGGAAAAGAATGTATTTGGGTGGTAGGACCAATCGATCCATGTAAGGTGTTCTGCTATTCCGCATGTTGAGGCATGCAGGATAGCAAAATATAAAAAGACAAATGTACAGTACGGTCCAACCGAGGAGCTTACTCCATTCATCTTTTAAGTCGACCTGTTCACTGACATCATAAAGGTCATGATCGTGTACAGCAGCAACTATATTTTCCCGTTCAGGTTGACCAGCACCTTTGTCAATTTGTTTATGTGTGCTGGATAAACCGAGATATGTACCTGAGGAATTATGAACTTTGAGCTGTTCAGAAATAGTCATTCCTTTCAGGAGCAGGACGCTCAAAAGAAAAACTAAAAAAACTAAACTATGCCTAATCAATGTATTCACAATCCTATTATTTGTTGCCCAAATTTACAACCAAAGCAGGCCACTTCACTAGTACAAATCTTGAATTAAATAGTCTAAATTTGTCGAAAAACCTGCTTTGATTGTTTTTTTTAATTAAAATGAATATCCAATTGAAACCATAATGTTTCTTGGCGCACCCGCAAAAGCCCGTGTATAATCAAATCCCCCTAAAAAATAGTATTTATCAAATACATTGTTTAGGTTCAGTGCCATTTTCATGGCACCGATATGATAATAAGCCGCCGCATTAACTGTCGTATAGGAAGGCCATTGTCCCCAAAGGGCATTTCCTTCGCTATCCTTCCCAATGCTATTGTCCATGCGTTTGCTATCAACATAATAAACACCGGCACCAAAGCCGAGTCCTTTTAAGGAAGTATTGGAGAATACATATTTTAACCATGCGCTGGCCATATTTTTAGGTGCTCCCGGTAGCGCCTGCCCAACTTCAGATGCAACAGAAGAAGCCTTCACTTCGGTATGGTTGAACGTATAATTTGCCATCACCTGGAATTCTTTGGTCAGCTGCCCGCGGACATCCAGCTCCACTCCCCGTGACAGTGCTTTTCCAGATTGTCTATACTCCGGCAATCCCGAGTCATTGATTGTTCCTGTTGCAATAAGCATATTCCTACGCTCGATCTGAAACAAGGAAAGATCCATTTGCAGCTGATCCTTAAAAAAGCCCGTTTTCAGCCCAGTTTCAATTTGAAAACTGCGTTCAGCTTCAAAAGGCTTATCTGCACCATAGTCTTTATAGTTCTGGATAAAATTAGCGCCTACCGGTACAAAACCCTGCGAGTAGCTTGCGAAGTAATTAATCTGCTTGTTGATTCCATAAGTTAGACCGAAACGGGGCAACAAGGCATTTTGTGTAGCATGAAAGCGATTCTGTCCATCAATAGTTTCCGAAGAATAATGTTCATGCCTCAACCCCACAATTAATTTCAGACGATCCGCAATGCTGATCTGATCCTGTATGTATTTACCGGTCGTTTTATAGGGACTCAAAAAAGGATAAGCGACCTGTGTACGCCAGACGTAATTGGTCAGATCGTGTGTGGTATAGGTCGGGTTGTTCAGATCAAAAGTCAATGGCACCACTTTGCCATCCACAGTTTGCTGTCTGGCTTCCCGTAACTGATTTTCTTTATCACCACGATACTGTGCGAAGTCGATCCCCACAACGATATGGTGGTCAATTTTATCCCCTAGCAGATCCCATTTGATATATCCAACCACGTTGTCGGTATAATCACGGCCATGACGGTCAAAGAAACGCATATTCATGATGGTGTTATGTGGGGCATCCGCAAAAGTATTTAGCGTACGGTGCTCGTTGACATCTTCCTGATAGATTGATTTCATATAGCTCAGGTTCAGGCTCACATTTTCCGCCAGCCTTTGCGCCAATCGTCCACTAAATGAAAAAGTCTTGGAATTATAGAAATCAGAAGGCTGACTTAAAGTAAACGAACGTGGCAGGGCATAAAAGTTATTCTCCTTTATCCCCATTCCCCGATCCAGATAACCGTTGAATTGATTGTATACCACATCGATGTCTACGGTTGTCCCTGCAGCGGGCTTAAATGTAAATGAAGGTGCCAGCATCATCCGTTTTTGACGGTTCACATCGCGAAAGGTTTTGGTATCTTCATAGCCGGCATTAAAGCGATAGAGAATTCGTTTTGCGCTATCCAATGGGCCGCCCAGATCCACTGTGGTGCGCATGGTTTCAAAACTTCCGGCAGCAAAACTGACATGACCTTTAAAATCTTCCAAAGGCTTTTTCGTCGTCATATTGATGGTACCACCGGGTACAATGTCGCCAAATAGAGAAGCTCCAGGGCCTTTCAGCACCTCAAGGTTTTCGAGATTGATTGTTAGTGGGGAATTATAATAACTATTGCCATAACCATAGCCCGAACGTAGACCGTTCACTAAACGGACTCCAGTTTCATAACCGCTTTTAAAACCACGGATCACCACATCATCATAAGATGAAGCCTCAGTGACACCTGCAAGGTCCTGCACTAGTGCTCCTGTTGTAAATGCTTGCTTATCTTCAATAAATTCCTTACTCAGTACAGCCACAGATTGTGGCAGGTCTTTCAGCTTTCCAGCGAACTTACCGCCCAACTCCATGTTGTTGGTCAAATAGGAATTATTACGACGGCCGGTAACCAATACTTCATCCAAGGTCCGCCCTCCCTCTTCCATCATGAGTCGAATTCCTTTTTTCGGATTCCATGTAGTCTCATCAATACGAATAAGTTGTGATTTATAGCCGATCGCTTCGGCACGCAATTGTACCGGAAGGGTTGTCGCTGTAGTAAAAGCAAATTCGCCATTCGTGGCAGTACTGATCTTTTGTCCCTGGTTTTCAAGTGTCAAAGTCACTCCGGCAATTGGATTTCCGTTTTCATCCTGTACCTTCCCAAAAATCATAAAGCTCTGTTGGGCGTAAACAGCCACTGGTGTGACAGCACTTGCCAATAATGCGAAAGCGAGTGCTTTCATTGTGTTTTTCATCCGTATAAATTGTTTTTTCAATTGTGATGAAGCTATCAGATTTATTCATCGAGAGTATGTTTTATGCGGCAGTCATAAGCTCGCTTTGCTCGGGCTGAATAAATCATGATGGTTTCATCTGTATAAATTGTTCATTAGCCAGATGGCGCATACCCTGTTTAAAACTCACCTAAGATGATTTTATTGAAATAAGATGCTAAACAGGGACAGCTCCTCTGGAATTATTTTTTATCTTCTATTGCTGATTTATTTTACTTCTTGCATTCAGCTCGAATTCACATCACAAAACTGGATAGCCTTATTTTGACAATTCCAGTTCCGCTAAACATTTCCGTTTACTGGGCTGCCCCATCAGTAGCTCCATGTGAATTGTCGGAAAGCCCGATTCATCGCAGAATTCTTTGAGATAGAAGCCTTGTTTTAACCAGAATTCATGGGCTCCCTCCAAAAAAGGATGGGTGTGTAAGTAAAGTCTTTCGACCGCTTTCTCCTTGGCCACCTGTGTCAATTGGCGGAAAAGTGCTGTTCCAAGTCCAGAACGACGGTAATCGGGGTCGACAAAAAGACGCGCGACCTCGACCGTCTTCCGAGCGTCTAAATCTAGATGTGGAAAACGATAGTCATAAGCGAGCATACCGATCACACCGACCAGTTTTCCACTGTTATCCCTTGCCTGTAGAAATGTTCCAGCTTGTTCATCCAGATATACCTGTTTAAAGTTCAGCAAATCTCTGGGAATCTTTTGCGGGTCAAGCATGGGAAACAGCTGTTTCCGAAATTCAATGACATAAGGTAACACCACTTCCAAGTCCTGTACAGTGACTACGCTTATTGCGATATTTCTGATTAGATCAGTCCTTTGCATGTCCATTTTATTCATACTATTTTCGTTTTTTAGCGTCCATACCGTCAAATGGATTTGTATCCTTCTTGGCCGATTTCTTAAGACAGGTTATAGTTTATTATTTACTCCATCTAGTTCAAGGGATGGTAGCGATACCCAATTATGTGTATGAAGCATTGGAGCAAACATCCATTTTCCTTGGTTTTCCAGACTGATCAATGGCAATTCATAGGTTTGTTCTAATACTTTCCGTACCTGTTCTCTATCCATTCCTTGCAGATCGAGCAGCGTATTGTCCTGCATCAAATAAAAATGGTCACCAAAAAGATAGGCCATATTAGGATCGTGCATCACACAGAGCACAGTTGTCCCCTCCTTAACCAGTTCTTTAGCGGTCTGCAAAACGGCAATCTGATAGTTCAGGTCAAGATGGTTTGTCGGTTCATCCAAAAGCAACAGATCAGGTTGTTGCACCAATACCCGACAAAGCAAGACCAGCTGCCGTTCGCCACCTGACAGAGAAGTATAAGATTTATGTTTTAAATGTGTGAGATTAAATTTCTCCAGGATTGCATCCACAGCCTCAAAATCTTCACGGCGCGGTGAAAAGCGTGAGAACGATGCACGTCCTGTTAAAATAACATCTGCCACCTTAAAAGGGAAAGTTGTCTGATGAAACTGGTTTAAGAAACCCAGTTTAAGCACATTTGACTTACCGACCTTCCAGTTTCTACGTTCTGTTTCACCGATCAATACCGATCCCTGATAGTGTTTCTCCAATCCGGCAATAACATTGAACAAGGTCGACTTACCGCTACCGTTCCGCCCCAAAATAACCGAAAGCTTTTCTTCCGGAAAAGACACATTGACGTTCCGCAAAATAGGATCCTTACCATAGGCAAAAGATAGGTTTTCGATATGGATGGATTTGCTCATGAGTTCCAGTTAATTTCGTTCCGGCGCATCAGGTAGATAAAGAGTGGAGCGCCAATAATCATTGTAAATACCCCTATCGGAATTTCGAAAGGCATGGCTGCACGGGAAAAATCGTCAATCAATAACAGGAATGTCCCACCGATACTGATATTCGCCCATACGACAATATTATTGTTGGGGCCAAAAATCATACGGCTGATATGTGGGACAATAAGTCCGAATAAGCTAATCACACCTACCGCAGCAACAGCTGATGCGGTGATCATGGTCGCAACCCCAATCATCAGCAATTTCAGGAGTTTTGGATTCACCCCCACAGCAATTGCTTCCTGATCTCCCAATGCCAACAAATTTAATTTCCAACGCAATAAGACCAATATGATCAATCCGATCAATATGGGTAAAAAGGCGTTCTGCACTTTTGACCAGGAGGCAGTATGGAGATTTCCCATCGTCCACTGCACAATAGCCTGTAATTTATACGGATCACTGATATATTGTAACAGGGTAAGCATCGCCGTAAATACCCCTGAAATAACCATTCCTGCCAAAACCATCCCAATGATGGATGTTTTTAAACCGGCATTGGATACAAAGTAAGTCAAGGCCACAGCACAGACACCAAAAAGAAATGCCGAAACATTGACGGACAAAAGTGGAAACAGCATGGCTAAGGCGGCACCGAAAGCAGCACCGGAAGATATCCCCAACGTAAATGGGTCTACTATAGGGTTTCGAAAAATTGCCTGTAAGGTCCCCCCAGATGAGGCAAGAGCGGCACCGACCATAAAGGTCAATAAAATCCGCGGTAAACGTACTTGCCACAAAATGGTATCCATGCTGTCCATCAATACCGTCGTATCATTTCCTTTATAAAGTCCTAATTCCAATCCGATACGCTGACAAAGTTCAATAAAACCAATATGCTGACTTGAGCCGATCAATAATGAAAGCAGGAGCAGCACTAATGGCAATATCACCAGCAATAAAAGCTTTTTTAATTGAAGTATCATTGCAGAAGCCCCGCTTTACCGTATAATTTTTCAAAAGCCATTGTCATATCCTGATCGAGTTGCTCCTTGGTATAACTCGGGAAACACCAATGCCGCACCTGTTTGGCGAAGAGCATAAATTTCACGGTATGTGGATCAAAAGGAAAGGACGGTGACATCACAAATACCTGTTTATTTTTTACGGCAGGCAGTGCGGCCAATTCTTTCAGATTATAAACATCAGAACTTTTGGAATTCCATAGAATCATGAGATCGGGATTCCACTTGTAGATTGTTTCAGCGCCTACATTTGGCGCTTCCATTTCCAAAGGACAGGCATTTGCCGCCCCTGATAAGCGGATGGCCATATCAATGAGGCTACCTCTTCCCGAGGTCGAAAGTACACGTCCTTTGGACCAGGCATAATAGACCTTCTTTTGCGGTTGATCGAGCGGAACGGCCATCTTTTTGACCTCATCGCCGACAAATTTCACAATTTCCTCAGCCCGAGTTTTCTTGTCCAAAAGCGTTCCCATTCCGATCAATTCGTTAAAGATACTGGTTTCATCTTTCGATGAAAAAGTGAAGACAGGAATACCCAAATTTTCGAGCTGTGTGATATTATCCTGATCGGTATTGAATGTCAGAACAAGATCGGGATTCAGGCTTACGATGCTTTCTACATTATTGGCCTGACCTCCAAAAGTTGGTGTGGCGATACTTTTCTGAACGATACGTGGATCTAATTTCGATAAAAAAGCATAGGTATCTTCCATTTGATAGACTTGCTCAGGAATACCGACCAATCGGTCACTGGCCTGTAGCATATAAACCTCATCCACCAGAGAGGGATACAGGACAACAACACGTTGGGCCGGTTGCTCCAATGTGATTTCCTTGCCGCGGCTATCCATGGCCTTTACCCCATTTTTACTTGCATTGGACTGTTGGTTTTGACAGGCTTGTAAGCATACAAGCAAGACCAGTGACAACAGCACTATATATATTCTAATTTTCATGCTTTCTGCTATTCTTTAGCTGCCGGCGAATCCGATTTTCAGACAGCAATATCGCTTCCTCCAATTGGACAGATGCACCATATTTCGCTGCAATTTGCTCATAGAGTCGACCATCATACGGCAAATGGAGAGACTGGAGCTGATCAACCTGGAATATCGGTAGATGTCGGTTACCGACGAAATAACCAAAATCTGCCAGTTGAACCAAATCCGAGGGGTTAAACCTAATCGCCAAGGTAGGCTTAACAGTGACGATTGCCTGCAGTTCCCCATTGTGGTACAGCGCATCTCCATGATGCCACTCCTGCCCCTGCTCCAATTGCATCAAGATCGTATTACCAGACAAGGTATTTCTGGTCAAACGGCGTTTATTAATTTCAAACCATTCGATGTATACCCGATCTACCTGATCAGTGATGGCTTGGTACTGGGGCACAATGGTATCTATCGTTACAGGCAATCTATTCATTGTTGTATAGGATATATCATTCAAACTTTGCGCTGTGATCAACCATCGTTCGATCTGATCGTTGATCACCGTCGCGCATTTACTATTTCGCCGCAGCTACTTTCTGTTGGTCTTTTTTCAGTTGGACTTTCTCTTTTAACCAGTCGCACCAGTTATCTAGGCCATCTCCATTCAAGGTACTGATCGTAATCACTTCCAGGTTTGGATTGACTTCACGTGCATCTTTTGTCACAGCGTCTACGGAGAAAGGCACATAAGGTAACAAGTCTGCTTTTGAAACAAGCATCAATTCGCTGGTCAAAAACATACGTGGGTATTTTTTGGGTTTATCATCACCTTCAGTTGTCGCCAATAAAGTGACCCGATAGTCTTCACCTAGATCAAAAGCGGAAGGGCAAAGTAAGTTTCCAACATTTTCGATAAATAACAAATCAATACCTTCGATATCGATGTGATCCAGCGCCTGCAGAATCATTTGAGCTTCAATATGACACATACCGCCGGTAACAATCTGCAACGCATTGATTCCAACATCACGCATACGGATCGCATCACGTTCGGTTTCAGGATCTCCCACTAACACAGCAATGTTCAGGTCTTTGGAAAGACGCTTTCCAGTCTCTTGCATCAGCGTTGTTTTACCGGAACCCGGGGAAGAGCATACATTAACCACACATACATCTTTCAGTCTATCGCGGATACTTTTGGCGACAAAATCATTGGCTTTTAATAAATGTAGGGTTGTATTTTCACATTGAACCGAACCGACGCGGTTACCTAGACTTTTAGGATTTTGAGTATTGTCTGACATGATAAATGATTTTTTAATCGTGTTTAAAAATTACTTTGGAAATATAGAGTTCATTTCCTTGAACAATTGTACTCGAAGGTTGTCCACAATCGCAGACAAATCGGTGAAAATGAACAGGAAAGTTCTTCTGACAGTGCTCACAATAGGCGATGATATCATTTACCACAACCTCCATTTCCATATCCCGGTAATGGGTATTTTCGGTGATAAATGCGTCAAAAGCATTTTGGATCAGCACAGGCTGCACATTGGACAATAGTCCGGCTGTCACCTGAATTTTCTGGATATCATCCACTCTGGTCTCGTAATGCGAGGTCAGGGTATCGAAGATATCTTTTACTATACTTAGCTCGTGCATGGGTATATTTTAAGAAATCAATAAAATAAATTTAGAAAAGCAATACGGTTTTTCGTTCAATTTCCGTAAAGCATGAAAGCTCAAAATTGCTAAAATGGGATTTTATTTGCTCAAAAAGCAGGAACCGTGCTATGGGAATTGGTTCAATATCCAAAATATGCAGATAACGGTAGTCATTCTGCGATACTGAAGGCAGTAATTCGTGCCAGAGCAAATCGACGATAACTACCCAGCGATCTGTCAACCAATCCTGATTATTCTCGATGTCCAATTCGGCGATAGATTGCATCGACGGGTATAAAGGAACTAAATCTGGATTGTCTATTTTTAGCAGGGTTGAAAGCGGAAAATCAGCTTTATTTGGTTCAGTTTTTAGGGAAGAAATCTCGCGGTGAAAACTATCACTTTTCGGTACAATACTGTTTGCATTTAAACTTTTAAATGAAACAAACAGAACTGTAATTAGAAAAATAAAGTGCTTCCACATAGCTGTAAACTAACAAAGTAACAAGTTTCCTTTTAAAAACAATACAAAGTTACTACCGATCAAATAACAAAAAGTAGCACAAATCTTGAATTTTATTTCACAAAATCGGAAAAGCCCAAAGAAAATTCCATAATTCTTCATATATTAAATTAAAATTTGGTTAAAGCCAGATTAAAATGATCTTAGAGGCATAAATTGAAGATTTTGGCGCAAAAAATTAAAACAGTTTTAAGAGATTATAATCATCGTCCCTGGCCTATGCCAACTGGCCCCTGGCGATACTATCAGGAATGGCTTGATCTACTTTTTTTACATTTTCAAGTCGATTATGATCTGCTCCGTCCATTGGTTCCTGCCGGATTGCAAATCGATCAGCACCAAGGAAGCTGTTATGTCTCTTTGGTAGCTTTCGAGATGAAAAATATCCGCCCCAGAAATTTGCCTGCATTCCCACCGCTCTCGGACTTTTATGAAATAAATGTACGCACCTACATTGAGCAAGACGGCAAAAAGGGCGTTTATTTTATCAGTATTGAAGCAAGTAAATATTTATCCGCATTAGTCGCGAGAAAGTTATCAGGGCTACCTTACGAAAAGTCCACGATACTAAGGGATGCACAAGGATACCAGAATCTTAACCAAGGAAAGGGATTTAGGTTGAAAACGATATTTGAGGTGACCGATGAGATTAAAATAAAATCAAGTCTTGACAGCTGGCTCACCGAACGCTATTGCCTTTACCTGGACAAAGGCGATGGGATATATTGTTTTGACATCCATCATCCGGAATGGCCCTTGTTTTCAGTACAATTGCAAGAATGTCAGTTGGGCTATACGATAGGAGGTATTCATCTCCATAATGAAAATATTGCGTTGATACACTACTCTCCAGGTGTACAAGTCCTGGCTTGGGATGCTGTAACAATCAAGCCTCAGCAACGATAACATTAGTACCTACATTCACGTTTTCTGGACAAATTAATCTACTGAAATGCAAACTTCGAGGGAGAGATTTATATTTTCTATCTAAAGATGTGTTATCTCTCACATCAAATACCGAACAAAAAAAGGGGCTTGCACCTATTAAAAAGTACAACCCCTCCTATTACTGTCGGTTTTTAAGCTTCCATTTCTGTTTTTTTAACTTACCTCATGGGTCAATTGCCATACTGACTACCGATGGAGATCAAAACGATCCAACTCCATCACCTTATTCCAGGAAGCGATAAAATCTTTAGCGAATTTTTCTTTCGCATCAGCACTACCATAGATTTCAGCAACAGCTCTTAATTCAGCGTTAGAACCAAATACCAAATCTGCGCGTCCAGCAACCCATTTCTTTGCGCCCGTTTTACGGTCTGTTCCTTCAAAGAGCTCCCGATCCTGTGAAATTGCTGTCCAAGCTGTTCCCATATCCAATAGGTTCACAAAAAAGTCATTGGTCAACTGTCCAGGGCGTTCGGTCAGCACACCTGTCTGAGAGCCATCAAAATTAGCCTGAAGTACACGCATACCACCGATTAAAACGGTCAATTCAGGGACAGATAAGGTCAGTAATTGTGCTTTATCAATCAATAATGATTCTGTAGAGACTGTGTAGGAACCCTTCCGATAGTTTCTAAAGCCATCAGCAATAGGTTCTAAATATCCCATTGATTCTACATCAGTTTGTTCTTGAGAAGCATCCATACGTCCCGGATTAAACGGAACTTTAAGCGCGTGTCCACCAGCTCTTGCCCCTTGCTCGACTGCTGCGGCACCGGCTAGGACAATTAAATCGGCTAGAGATATTTTTTTACCCCCCTGTTGCTTACCATTAAAGTCCTGTTGGATCTTTTCCAGTACAGTTAGCACTTTTTGTAATTGGGTTGGGTTATTAACCTGCCAATAACGTTGTGGCGCTAACCGAATTCGAGCTCCATTTGCGCCACCACGCATATCAGATCCCCGGAATGTTGAAGCCGAAGCCCATGCCGTCGTCACCAACTCAGAGATACTAAGACCTGAAGCCAAAATAGTCGCTTTTAAATCTTCAATATCATGTGCATCGACCAAGACATGGTCCACGGCTGGAATAGGATCTTGCCATAACAATTCTTCACTTGGCACTTCAGCTCCAAGATAGCGTTCACGTGGACCTAGATCACGGTGTGTCAATTTGAACCAGGCACGAGCGAAAGCATCCGCGAAAGCATCCTGATCTTCATAGAATCTACGGGAAATTTTTTCATAAATGGGATCAAAGCGCAAAGACAGATCTGTTGTCAACATCGTCGGTCTACGTTTTTTATTTGGATCAAAAGGATCAGGAACAGTGGCTTCCACTCCCTTGGCTACCCATTGGTGTGCGCCGGCGGGACTTTTTGTAAGCTCCCATTCATTTTCAAACAGGTTTTTAAAAAAGAGGTTCGTCCATTCTGTGGGTTTCTGAGTCCAGATAACTTCCAGGCCGCTGGTAATGGCATCAGTACCGACCCCTGTACCATAGCTGCTTTTCCATCCGAGCCCTTGTTGTTCAATCCCAGCAGCCTCAGGCTCCTTACCAACATTATCGGCTGGTCCTGCACCATGTGTTTTTCCAAAAGTGTGTCCACCTGCAATTAGCGCAACAGTCTCTTCATCATCCATCGCCATACGACCAAACGTATCTCTGATATCTTTTGCCGCTGCTATAGGATCGGGATTTCCATCTGGCCCTTCTGGATTCACATAGATCAGTCCCATCTGGACGGCTGCCAAAGGTTTTTCGAGATTGCGGGAATGTTGTTTGCCATCTGCGTCATCGTCCGCTGATAAAACACCATGCGATTCAGCAACCCCTTCAGAGCCATGTGCATAACGTACATCACCACCTAACCAGGTCTTTTCCGATCCCCAGTATACATCCAATTCTGGTTCAAAAGCGTCCACACGCCCTCCTGAAAAGCCAAAGGTTTTAAATCCCATTGATTCCAATGCAACATTTCCCGTTAGGATCAATAAGTCTGCCCAGGAAATATTCTTACCATATTTTTGTTTGATCGGCCACAATAATCGACGTGCCTTATCCAAGCTCACATTGTCTGGCCAACTATTTAAAGGAGCAAAACGCTGCTGTCCGGTACTAGCACCACCACGGCCATCACTTACACGATAGGTTCCTGCACTGTGCCAGGCCATTCGAATAAATAAGGGGCCATAATGTCCAAAATCTGCCGGCCACCAGTCCTGTGAATCTGTCATCAATGCATGCAAATCTCTCTTAACGGCTTCCAGATCCAACTGTTTGAAAGCTTCAGCATAATCAAACCCTTCATCCATTGGATTTGATTTTGTCGCATGCTGTCTCAAAAGATCCACACGAAGTCTATTTGGCCACCAATCTTGATTTTGGGTTCCCCCTCCCGCAACGGCGTTGCGCATAGTTCCATTGTGAAATGGGCATTTGCTAATGTCTTTTTCGTTGTTGTCCATATTAAAAGAAAGTTTATTTATATAATACCTTAAATGATCAAATTGTTTGACTTTTACTTTCATAAAATTAAACAAATACACGATCCCCTGCTCATCGAATCACTCGATATAATATAATCAAAATCTATAAATATAACTAAACATTATAAATACAAACAGTTACAACGAACACAGGACACCCATTTATTCAGACCGTTCACTAGAATTTTAAAAACAAAAAACACGCTTTTTTTATTCTACAAATAGAAAGAACTAACATTCATTTGTCATGGGGGAATTATCCACATACCTAGTCAGTGCATTTATCGGTATAAGTCTGGCTGCGGCAACAGGTTTCCGAATTTTTATGCCTCTGTTTTTGCTCAGCCTGGGCTGTCGTCTGGAATTATTTCAGGTAAGTAATGAATGGGCTTGGGCAGGTTCTAATTTGGTCCTGATTACGACAAGCATAGCAATGATTATTGAAATTGCTGCTTACTACATCCCAGGTGTGGACAATATCCTGGACACAATTTCTATCCCCTTGGCAATGATTGCAGGCACCTTGCTTTTTGCTATACAGTTTACCGATATTTCTCCATTTTTTCGTTGGTCAGCTTCCATTATTGCTGGCGGAGGAACCGCTGCAACGATCAGTACCGTACTGGCTGGTACGAGGGCAGCTTCCTCAATCGGTACGGCAGGTCTTGGAAATTTCATTATTTCGACTATGGAGACCATTGGTTCCTCAGTCTTAACCATTTTGGCTGTATTCGTTCCTTTTATGGCTATTTTGGTCGTTTTCGCCTTATTCTATTTCTTCGGGAAGTTTGGAAAAAAACAATTGCAAAAGAAGTTCAAAAAGAGTTGAGATTAGCTGGTATACAAAAGGTCCGGTTTCCTAAAGAACCGGACCTTGCTTTGGCTATTATCAGCCGTTATAGTTTGTTCACCTAGTCAATGATAACTTCTTGTGGTCTTTTTACCTTGTCAAGATCCTTGGGAAGAATGACAGTTAATACACCATCTTCGAAACTGGCATGTACGTTATCTGTAAGCACTTGTTCATTTAATTGAAATTCACGCTCAAATGCAGTACCCAAATGCTCCTTATAGATATAAGCTGTCGCATCGTTTGTATTTTCTGTACAGGAAATCGTTAAGATTCCTTCATTTATACTCACCTGAAATTGCTCTTTCTTTCGGCCGGCAGCAAATACCTGCACTTCGTAGAACTCAGAATTTTCAGAAATATTTACAGGAACAAATTGCTGTCCTTCCCCGCGCTGTCCTGTTTCGCCTTCAAAAAAATGCTGTTGAAATTTTTCAAAACGGTCTTTGAAATGTTGACCGCAAAATCTATTTTGATTTGAATATCTGCTGGAATAATGATCTCTTTTAAACATGTCTTTATTTTTTAAGTAATGAATATTGTGTATTGCGCAATGAGCAGTCCAAGGGACTTCACTATTGCCGCTATTTTATGTTATTTGGTTTTATACCAAGTCCTGATATTAATATACCGGAACAATTGTCGCATTCTTAACGCGTTGTTGTTTGTGTAAAGGAACGATTGCAGTATTCGTCCTCGACGCACTGTACATTCCGGGATGGACCGGAACCCTGTCCATTTTAAATGAATGCATTTCTCTCCTACGCATTTTGGCCATTGCAAAGCTTCCTATTCCGAATAAGATCGTTGCAACCAACAACAGCTTAAAGATCGCTCCCATAATCAAGCTGGCTAAACCCACTATTACCGTCAATGCAATCAAGCGTGGTAATATAAATCGAATTTTATTTTTCATTTTTCTTTAATTAAATTGTTCTTTAAACCCAAAATCTGTCAATCCACCTATTGGTAATCCTATTCCTTATCCGATATACTTCTTTCGTTGTCAATTTCTCAACCCGTATAATTGTTGTATATCACTAGTAACAGATCATCGCGTCCTGTCATTACCTTTACAGTGTTTCTTTAGCTTTTGGCATAAAAAAAGGCGCCTTTATAGAAGAAGACGCCTGTATCAGGTTTTTACTTTAAAAAATTTACTTTTTTTCAGAATCCGCATCGTCCACTGAAACGACGTTTCCATTCCTCCCGCAAGCGCTCCCTTTCCTCTTCTGAAAGATCTTCATGGCGGCCCATATCAGGGGGGAAATTTTTACGGAACCCGCCTCTTCCCGGCTTACCAAATCCACGTCCAAATAGAATGCGTGATAGCACAAACAGGCCAAACGCCTGCCAATACGTGATTGCCTTTAAACTGAAAATATCACACATCAATGTATTCCACAGATATTGCAACAAGGCTACCAGCAAGAAAACTCCAATGATAATGGCAACAAACACAAAAGCAAATTTACCTTTTCCCTGTCTTCTCATTCTTCTATTCATAGCTTTATTTTTAAAATTTTAATTCTTCATACAAGTTCCGCAAACGTAAACGCAGATGTTTTACAGCATAGCCCTTTCTGCTTATGATCGTTTTCAGATTTTCATTTTCCATGTCGGCAATCTCCTGTAAGGTTTTATCTTCAATTTCATTGAGCATAAAAACCCGACGTTGTTTCTCGGGCAATTCTTCGAGGGCTTTCATCAATTCATCCCAGAAAATGTCTTTGAATAATTTAAGTTCAGGATTGTTCGAATCATCGGACAGCAAAAACTGACGTATCGGGAAAGCAGTGTCAGCTTCCTCTCCATCCCCCATTAAATCATCAAGCGATTCATCTTTCTTTTTTCGGTAGCTATCGGTAATCTTGTTTCGCGTGACAGCATACAACCATGCCCCCGCATTTTCAAGTTCGTCCATATTGGTCAAACGGCTGAATTGATACCAGACCTCCTGCAAGATATCCTCGGCATCTTCGGTCTTTTTGACCTTTCCTTTTACAAAACGCAGCAACTGCCCCCCATAAGTCTTGACGATGTCTGTAAATGATCTGGAGTTTTTTTCTGCCATATGATTTTGGTATGCAATGTCCATAGCTACATAGACGAACCAACAACGCTTTTACTCTAAATTATTTGCATCTGTATATTTTGTTCCTGTGATACAGCTATCAGATTTATTCATCGCCTGTATGTTTTAAGCGGCATTCATAAACTAGTTTCGCTCGGTTATTCACTTTCTTTGTGATTATTCATTCACAATTTGTTTTTTAGCTGTGTTCCTGAACTCATTTACTCATGCTTCCGCTTATCCCAGACAACCTTCCCTTTGTCTGTAATAAAGATAAAACGATAATTTGGAAAATTATGGATTAATTTTTTCCCTTCTTTTTCACCGAGTACCATAATGGACGTACTCAGGGCATTGGCTATTTCTGCCGATGGTCCATAGATTGTTACCGAAGTCAGTCCGGTAGCTGGATATCCGGTGATGGGATTAATAATATGGGAATAACGTTTCCCATTGATTTCGGCATATTTTTCATAGCTGCCTGAGGTCGCTACCGCCATTTCATTTAAGTGAAGAACCCGGACCATCTGATGTGATTTGAAGGGGTTATTCACTCCAATCTTCCAGGGCTCACCATTGGGTTGGCTGCCCCAGGTCGATAGATCTCCTGAAGCATTGACGATTCCGGCAGTGATTCCACGGGCTTTCATGATCTCCCTTCCCCGATCCGCCGCATACCCCTTTCCGATTGAGCCAAAGCCAATCTTCATACCCGGAAGTTCCAAGAAAATAGTCGAAGCAGCACTATCCAAAACAATATGTTTATAGCCAACTTTGGCAACCGAATTTCTGATCACATCGGCAGAAGGCATCGTATCCATACTGCTATCAAACTTCCATATTTTATCTAAAGCAACAATGCTAATATCAAAGGCTCCTTGTGAATTCCGGCTGTATTGAATTGCCCTTTTGGTCAGGTCAAATACTTCGCGGTCAACTTTAATAGGTTTAATCCCTGCATTGCGGTTGACCTCCGAAATCTGCGTATATGGACGCCACTCCGAAATCAGGTTTTCGATACGTTCAATCTCTGCAATGACTTCGACAATATGCTGGTTGGCCTGTACGCTATCCCGATCAACTAGGGTGATCTCAAAAACAGACCCCATAAGGGTCACCTGCTTTTTGAGCATTACCTGTGAAAAACCGTTAGCGGCGGCTATCAACCAAAATATTGAAATCAGTAGATACTGCTTATAATAATTCATTACACATTGTCAAAATAAATGATAGCATAAGATTGTCATGTTTAATAACAATCTGTCAGGATCTGTCCATTTTCTTTGTAGACGCTGATCGATTTGCCTGCACTTGCCAGCAGTAGCTCGTTTAACGTTGCTTCGACATCCTGTTGCATACGGAGTGAACCACATAATAAGATACAACCCTGCTGTTCGAGCAATTCAACAAAATATCTACCATCCTGACGGATCAGATCCATCACGTACTGCCCCGGCTGTTCACGTGAAAAAGCCAGCTGTACATCGTTCAGTTGCCCCATTTTTTTTTGTTTGTCGGTAAATTCCAGGTATTGTGCCGTCATTTCATTTTTTTTGCGGAAGCCTGCATAGAGTTTGACAGGTATTTTATGCTGATTTTCCGCAATCATACCCAAAAATGGTGCTATACCGGTTCCATTTGCAATCAAGGCCACAGCAGGTGCTGCCTTTGGAAAATGAAAACTTGGATTGACCATGACACGTGCCTCCAGAACCTGATCAGCTTTTAGTTGGTATAGAAATCCCGAACCAAAACCATCAGGAAATAGCTTGACGACTAATTGAACCATCCCATCCTTACATCCAATGGAATAGAAACGTTCCCGTTGATCCTGCGCCGGATAGATGGCCAACAAATCTCCGGACTGTGCTTTTATTTTTCCAAGTGGCTTTAATAAAAGTGTAAAGGTACTGTTGCTCTCCGAAACAGCTGATCGGGCAATCACTTTAAATTTCTTCAATCCAACAACTTTCGAGCTGTATATCGCTGGAGCAGAAGCCAAGGCAATATTGGTATATTCACTCCAATGATGTACCCATGAAATCAGTTCATCAACACTTTTGTCATTGACCGTATGTGGGTCTATCAGTCGGGACGCCCATGCTTGCTCGCCGAGCAACTTGTCTAACGTATACGCATAAGCACAAAAATCAGGATATGCTTTCGATCCAAAACCGAGCACAGAGAAATTAATCGTTTGCTGCTGTGGATAGGCTAACAGCTTTTTTTCAAACTGAGTCGCATTGGAAGGCGCTGTCCCTAGACCGTAGGTGGACGTAAACAGCAAAAGATGTTTTGCTTTTGGAAAGCACTGATAGTGGTTCATCCCGAGCAAAAGTGACTTTTTACCGTCCGCCAACAGCTGTTTGTGAATCTGATTGGCAAAAAACAAGGTACTTCCATTCTCAGTACCTACCAAAATAATAATTTCAGCGTCGGCCGCCTGATACTTATTCCTGATCTTTGTTCGCGTACGTTTGAAGGTAATGACAAAACCTGTATAAATAAAAAACACAATATTCAATGATGCAAGCCCCAAAATGATGGCCCATATCATATTGGTCTTACCCGTGTGAAGATCGAGCGAAAATTGTTCTGCAAGTGCAGTAAAGGGATACTTGACTTCTTTATGTACAGCACCGTTCAATTGATTTACTGTCAACTCCCGGTCTTTCAGTTTGAGGATATAATACTCGTCAGGATCTCCTTCCATAAAAGGAAACTCTACCTTCACGACATCGTTAAGTTTCGTTTTCTTGAAGATCGGAAAATCGGTTATCGTCCGTTCCTCGGTCTCATTTTCCTTCACTGGATATTCAACCGTTTGGTTTGTCTTCTTCAACAGTTCGATTCGGACCATAAATAAATAGGTCCCCGTCAAAGCCAAAATTAAAATGGGTATCAGAAACAACCGCCCTGAAACAACATGAAAATATTGTGCGAAGAAATCTCGATTGATCTTGGCAAAGAAATGTCGAACGCCTTGTTGACGTTTGATAATCAGCACCAAACCTGAGATTGTAATCAAAAATAGCAGAAAAGAAGCGATGCCAATAATAATTCGGCCTGTCACCTTTAAGAATAAGGAACGATGCAGGGACGTAATCCATTGAACAAACTGTGTTTTGTTCTTTTGCGCACCCAGATAGTTGCCGGTTTTTGGGTCAATATACCCTTTTACAGTATTTCCCTCAGCATCTATGGCGTCAATGCTCACAAATTCATTGTGGTCAACCGAAATTTCAATAATTTCGGGATAAACCTTTCGCAGGCCGGTAATGGTCTGCGAAAGATCCAAAGAATCTATATTTTCTATTCGATAGGACGGTACTTTTTCATTGACAGCGTCAACGGCCAAAATTACTCCCGTGAGCGATAATAAAAGTAAAAAAACAGAAGAAACAAGAGCTAAGGCTAAATGTGCATACCTCCAGACAGATACCAACATTTTTTTTATTGTACTTTATTTAATTTGACAAGCTTAATGTATCCCTTACCATTCGCTTTTTCAGTGATAGCCTCTTTTGTTAATGGGATTTCTACATCTGTGGTATGATATTTCTGTTCTTCGACAGCAGATTCAAAGCGAAGTTTATACCCTTTGTTGAATTTAGATTCGTCTATTTCCAATGTACGCATCGCACGATCGCCTCCACCAACGGAAGCACCGGTCACTGCACTCAGCTTTTCTTTGGTTTTAGCCTGAAATTTATACCATTCTTTCAATGTATTATACCATTGTTTATCTGGTCCCAATACAGCAAGTGTTTTTTCGTATGCTCCTTTCGGGTTTATGAGTGAAATAACGACATAAGCTCGTTCTCCTTGATAGGCGTTCATTTGGATCATACATTTATACTTACCTGTTTGGGCAAATGTGCTGACAGAAACTGTAGAAAACAAAAGTGTGGTCAGTGCGATCTTAATTATAGTATTCATCTTATTATTTTAAAAAGTCCAACTGTACATTTCCTTTTGACAAAAAGTCATTTTCTTTTGCCAGATCGTATGCGGTTTCATCAAATTCGGTTTTCAGTTCTTTTTTTGCTCCCAAAGCGACCAATGTTTTCAATAATGAATCGTCTTTGGCAATCAAAGCTGCTTTATGTAGTGCTGTGGTTCCTTCTTTATCCTGAGCATTGATATCTACCCCCAGTTCACTTGCTTTCTGAATGAGGTTTGTGCTTTCTTTAGCAACGGCAAGATGATAGAGTGTGCTACCGTTTTTCTGTGGTGCGACCACATCCAGTCCACCCGCTTTAAGCACAGCTAACTTTTCTTTAAAATCATCTACCTGTGGGCTATTGGATTGCGTAGCCTGTTGCGGACGTCCACTCTGCGGAGCCTCCCTAAAAGAATTGAACCAGTAAACAGCTAAGTTGTTACCATCCTTGTCCAATAATTTGGCATCCGCACCGTTTTTAATCAAGAGTGCTGCGATCTCAGCTGTACCATTACCCACCGCCTTGGTCAATGCAGATTCACCTTTTTCATTCACAGCATTCACATTCTTTGCTTTGGAAAGTAGCAATTCCACTAATTTTGCGTCTTTGCCATTCGCCGCAACCATAAGCGCTGTATTGCCTTCGTTATCTGCTTTTGCAACATCAACTTCCTTATTCAAAAAGTAATTGATCACCGTCATATCTGGACGGCGTACAAGTGCATGTAATAAAGTCGCACCGTCTTTATTGATGAATTTAGGATCCAATTTAAGTTTCTCTACCAAATAGGTATAAGTCTCCAGTCCATTTGATGCTTGTCTAGATCCTTGTGTAGCAAAAAACAAGGCATTGTTTGTCGGTTTTACACCACGGTCGATAAACTTTTCGACCAACGGCATGTTACCTAATTTCGCCGCATAATCTGTTACTGTACGTCCATATTCATCTTTATCTTGTATAGAAAGCCCCTTCTTGATAAAGTAATCTGTCAATGCTAGATCTTTATCAGCAGAAGCTGCCAGCATCATTAACGTGGCTCCACCTTCATATTTTTGTTTTGGGTCTACTCCGGCTTTGAATAAAGCATCATAAATAGCCATATTAGTGTTTCCTGTCGACGCAGCATAGGCGATGATCGGGTAGCCATGACTATCCTGGTAGTTTACATCAGAGCCTTTTGCAATGAGATAATCCACCAACTCCGCATTACCACTTGAAGCAGCCCAATGTAGATAGCTCCGGCTATGGTGTGTTTTCTTCGTAACACTATTTCCTTCTTGCTCAATCATGAATTTGACAACATCTGTCGGAGCTCCATTTAAAATAGCCATCGTTACGGGATCAAAAGATGCCGCATTCGGTTGTGAAGGGCTATTTCCTTTTGTAATTTCCTCCTTAACTGTAGCCAAAGTAGGTTTACCTTTCCAAAACTCACCATTCATCAAAGAATTTGTCTGTGCTTGTGCGTAAGATACCGCTAAAAGTAAAGCTGCTAAAAGTGTCTTTTTCATTAGAAACGTATTTTTTATTGATAATGAAGTCATCATGAACAATAGCTATTCCCGCTAGCTGTTTGTGAATATCGGATGGCTCTTGCTAACCTCAGCTAAATGCTATTATTAAACCGAAGAACCAACCTCTTATTTAAATTAATTCTAAATTACTGCAAATCTATAAAATATTCCGGTACTAAAAAATTAATACGGGTTAAATTTCCCCATCGTATACCTCTTTAGACTTTTTTTCCAAACCCGACAAGCCCAACTTGCAAATCCAACAAAATTATCTTAGTTTAAGCTAACACTAAGGAAGCAACAGAATGAATACGGTATCGTCCAATCTTTTTCCAATAAGTTCTTTTGAGGGTAAACCAAGCCATAAACTCTTCTATAATATATTTAAACCTGAGAATCAAAAGGTACGAGGGACAATATTGATTGTTCATGGGATGCAGGAACATAGTGGCCGGTATCAAATGCTTGCCGATCATCTGGCTAACCGTGGTTTTGCTGTACTCACCTATGATCAGCTGGGACATGGGAAAACGGCCTTGAATGCGAATGGATTAGGTTATTTTCAAGAATCTGATCCAGCGGAACAACTCGTGCAGGATGCGCTAACAATGAGCACTTTATTGCAACAAAGCTATCCCGATCAACCGCATTTTATTTTAGGGCATTCCATGGGATCTTTTGTTACCCGTTGCGCCTTACAAGAAGCAGGAGATCGTTTTAAAGGGGCAATAATCGTTGGGACGGGCGCGCGACAAAAGGGATCCACCGCTTTTCGTATGCTGTTGGCAGTTCTCAACTCCTTTGCACCTAAAAAACGAAGCCGATTGATTAACAGCATATTTGATCAGCGTAATAATGCCGGATTTAAAAATGAGCCCAATCAAAATAACTGCAATTGGCTGAGTGTCAACAAAGCGAATCGAATTGCTTTTATCGAAGATCCGCTATGTGGCGGCTTATTTACCAACAATGGCTTTTATACGGTATTAAGTCTATCGCTACGTGCGACAGACAATAAGCTGACAAAAGGTATCCCGAAAAACTTGCCCTTATTATTTATTAGCGGACAAGATGACCCTATTGGCGATTTTGGGAAGGGAGTGGAACAGGCGGCCACTCAGCTGCGCTCGCAGGGACAGACGGATATTACCATCAAACTGTACAAAGGAATGCGCCACGAAATACTCAACGAGGATTGCAGAGAAGATGTTTTTAAATGCATTGATCAATGGCTTGACCAGCATTTACATTAATTGTGGCCTAAGTATTTGGGCTAAGCCATTACTGTAGCTCCACGGATTTCTAGTAGAGAGGAAATACAATAGCAATATTAATCCTATTTCCTTCAAATGTCAATAAGAACTATTTAAAGACAGGGGCGATCTTTTCCACAACACTACTTGTTGCTCCTTCAATCATTGGCCAGTCCTCTTTCCATATTACCCTATCCAATAATAACATGCGGCGATTTCCCCCTGTAGAAACACGGGGCCGCTTGGGGTCCATGGCGTGATAAAGTAGCCAGTCATTGCCCTGCTCGTCGCTTATAATCCGGGAGGTATGCCCCGTGCCCACAAATTTATCATTCCCTTTCAGCAATAATGTTCCACTTCCCCTTTGTCTCAAATCACGGCCTTCCTGATCCAAGTAAGGGCCCTTCAAAGTTTTTGATCGGCCAACGAGGACATGGTAAGTACTTTTTTCGCCTTCACAACAGGAGCCCTTTGAGCCGATAAAGTAATAATAACCTTTTCTTTTGTGGATTACCACAGCTTCAAAATCACCGGCTGCAACCTTAAATTTCTTGTTAAGATCGGGTACCTGCATACCATTGTCATCCAAAGGTACACCATAGGTCCCCTGCGCAGCGGTATCGCTAAAACTTCCCCAGAAGAGGTAGTTCTGGTTATTTACCCTGAAAAAATAGGGGTCTATCGAATTGGGGACATCGATCGATTTACTATCGAACAGTTTGCCCTGATCCAAAAATGGTCCTTCGGGTTTGTCCGCTACTGCCACCCCAATACCGGGATTAGGATCGCCCCAGGTGGAGTAAGCATAGTACATCATATATTTCCCGTTCAATAACACTACATCCGGCGCCCAAATCCCACCTTCCGGCTTCCAGTTTGGCTTGACTGAAAATGCCGTCCCTATCCAGGTCCAATGCACCAGATCTTTTGACTGCAAAATAGAAACTAAACGCTGCCCCTTACCATCCCCCCAATTGTCAGCTGTTCCATAAGCATAAAATAACTTATTCTGTGGATTACGTATAACTGTAGGGTCTGCAAGTATCGGTTCAAAGACAGGATTTATGTAAATCTTGTTTTTAACGGAGGACCGCACGGTCTGAACAGTTTGTGTGACTGAACCTGAAGAACTTCTACATGAGTTCAACAGGCACAGGCATAAAACTCCACTCCAATATTTTAATGAGGTCGACTGCAGCATTTCATCAATTTTATGTTATCCCGATTTCCATTCATTGCGTCCATTTAATACTATTTTGTTGGTGCATGGTATAAGGGCTGATGGGCTGTATTTAATTCCGCTTCAGGCATTTTTACCACCTTACGATCATAAGTCATTAAACCATTGGTTTCCACCTCAACATCTGTCGTCTGTGTATAAACTGCTGCCGACAGTCCCATTGGAATAAGTCGTGTCAGATCACGGATGAGTTGTTTATATCGTTCGAGAAGTTCGGTTTTATTTTTAAAGCTCTGGTACCCCCAATTGTCCTTTTGCTGCCAGGAGTGGCCATCAATCGGAAGGCCCAATCCACCAAATTCTCCAAGTGCCAGCACTTGGTTAGCCCCAAATAATTTTGGATCCGGCATCGCTGCATCCGGGTAATTGTGTATATCCAATATATGACCCGTCTCCATAAAATTACCACCACTCGCGCTATTTACCAATCGGGATGGGTCATTGGCCATGGTCCATTCGGTAATCTCTTTTGTCTTAAACTGGCCCCAAGCTTCATTAAAAGGCACCCAAATCACAATGCTCGGATAATTATGCAAAACTTCCATGATGGTCTTCCACTCTTTTCTATAGTAGCCCTCAGACTCCTGCGAACGTATTTTGTCCCGATTTCCACCGGATATTTTTCCTGGTTGCATATCCCAATGATTTCCCCCCAGGTCACCACTTGGCATATCTTGCCAGACAAGCATACCGATACTGTCACAATAGCGGTACCAACGCGCTGGTTCAACCTTAATATGTTTACGGATCATATTAAAACCCATTTCTTTTGTCTTGATCACATCAAACTTTAACGCTTCATCCGTAGGTGCTGTATGCAAGCCATCGGGCCACCAGCCTTGGTCAAGTGGTCCATATTGAAAGGTAAACTTGTTGTTCAATAGAAGCCGCTGTATTCCGTTTTCATCTTTTCCCATTGAAATTTTACGCATCGCAAAATAGCTTCTTGCTTGGTCAATGACCTTCCCTTTGCGGACTAACTGAATTTCTAAATCATAAAGCTTCGGATTATTGGGCGACCAGGCAACCAAATTAGGTACGGCAAGCTCGAAAAGCGTATTTGGTTGCCCCACCTGTTCTTTAATAACCTGAGTCCCGTTTAGTGCCCGCACTTTAATTTCATCTCCGGCCCGGCTACCTGCTACTGTTGCTTGAAAGGCAAGTACTCCTTCATCCAAGTGCGGCGTCTGCTTTGTAGTCACAATATAGGATTGTGGTACACTTTCCAGCCATACTGTTTGCCATATCCCGGTAACTGGTGTATACCAAATACCATTCGGACGATTGACCTGTTTACCCCTAGGTTGTGGACCATCGTCCGTAGGATCCCATACACGTATAGCGATTTCCTGTTTGGCTCCCTTTTTGAGAAAACGGGTTACATCCATTGAAAAAGGATCAAAACCGCCTTCGTGCCTACCGACCAGTTGACTATTTACATACACATCACATTGCCAGTCCACGGCTCCAAAATGCAGCAAGACATTATTTTTATTGACCGACTTGTCCAAGGTAACGGTATTGGTATACCATAATGCCTTATCCTTACCCACTTCCTTACCGACTCCAGAAAGTGCGGATTCAATCGCAAAGGGAACCAAAATATCTCCATCCCATTGTTGAGGTATGTCCTTCACATTGACAGGAGTAATGGCATATTTCCATAAACCATTTAAATTTTGCCAATTATTTGTTCGTACCAGTTGTGGTCTCGGATATTCCGGATGGGGTTGATGTACAGTCACTTTTTCACCCCATGAGGTCAATATGTGATCGCCAGCCGGTTTCCATTCCTGTGCAAAATTCAATTGTGCAGCCATCATCAAACTGGCAAAAAACAAGGTTTTCTTCATCATAAAAATCGTTATATCATTTATATCTTTTATTACTTTACTGTCGGAAATGCGGCGATACGCAAACGGGCCGCCCCCATTGGAATCAATTCAACTTCTTTTACGGCTGCCTGACTTTCGACCGGACTCAAGGGCAATACCCCTGTCAATCCATTTTCATCTATTTTCCAACCATCAATTCGTTTCGCTTTTACCAAAATAGAAATGGGCACCGCATCTGCTTCAAATGGAAAGGCATCTTTTGGCCAGGCCCGTTTGACTACTTTCAATTGATCCGGAGCAAGCAATTGATCTTGAACAAGGCCATAATTCCAATCACTTGCCGGAAGGATCTCGTAAGAAGGCCATTTGGTCGGATCAGCAGTTTCCTGCCATTTTGAGTCACCAATTGCCGAAGCTTTACTATCCTTTTGTACGTAATTTTCCTTAATCTTTAGGGCATAGGTCAATGGGCCCCGTTGAATACTCACGGCATTTTTATTCGTTGTCCAGGTATTCAACTCAATGGACATTGGCAACAAAAGCTCAACCTGATCTCCATCTTTCCATTTTCTGTCAATCCGAATATACTTCGCGCCAGCTGCTACATTCTGTGTCTTTCCATTAATTTTGACCTGTGCCTGTTTTGCCCAGGCAGGAACCCGCAAGTAGAATGGGAAATCAATAGCCTTTCCATTCGTTCCTATTGCAAAACGGATTGATTCTTCGAATGGATAATTGGAGCTTTGTTGAATCTGAATTTTTTGGTTATCTGCGACTTTGATATCCGCGTTGGATGCAGCATAAAGTACCGCAGCAACGCCATTATCGTTCGTTGCCATATACAGGTGTTCTGCATAGTATGGCCATCCTTGACTATGATTGTGCTGGCAACAGCGTGAACTAAAAGGGTTCATCATCAAAAACGGGCCGTTGTTATCAATGCCCGGAGCATGATTGTGACTATCACTAATGCTCATATTGGGGCTAGTGATATAACGTAGCGCTTTGAAATCAGCTGTTACCGCTGCCGGATACGTATTGAAGGCCACGTCTTCCGCATGATCTGCCCAAAAAGGATCGCCCGTGATTCCCAGAAGGATCTCATTGGAGGCCATCTGTTCGACCATACCGCAGGTTTCGACTCCTTGCCTAGGGTCGGTATATCCCGGACGGGCATTTTCATCGGCACCGAACATTCCGCCCGGCACTTGGCCAAATACCTGTCTGACAAAGTGAAAATTATTGTAAGTCGCCTTCAGATCTTCAGCGGACTGACTTTTGAGATAATAAGTCGCCGGCTCCCTGAAACATTGTGCAACATTGACATTGTGCCAGTTGGGCAAGTCATCTTTTTGCCTCCAGTTGGCCGTATTACGATGGATTTTATCGGCGAGGTCCATCAACCATTCATTCCCTTGAGTCCGATTATAAAGCCAATAGACCGATAATAAATTATCCCCACCGCGACTATTTTCCCAGTAGTCTTTTAGAAAAAAGCTATCGGGCAAACTCGCCTGCCATCTAAAGTAGTTTGTCATTAAGGTTAGCACACGTTGATCAGCACTATATTCGTAATAGGATTGTAGACACCAGAGCATAATCATATTTCCCCATAAATCGGGTTTATTGTTGCGCAGGATCAGGGGGCCAAAGTAGCCATCTGGCCGTTGACTCTTCATGGCTGCCTCCAACCATATTTTTGACTCCGCGATTATTTTTGGATCTTTCAGAATATAGCCCAGATTTGCATAGCCTTTTAACCAGTAAGGAACTTCTTCCCAGCCATAATCACCCTTTCCGTCTGCGCTCAGCCAGGCATTATTTTTTTTTGATAACCAGGCACTGATCTCACCAAGGTGACCAGTAAGACCATTTTTTTGTAACTCCAAATACTTTCCTAACCAACCTTGAGGAACAATACTTCCTACAGGCAATTTTAGCAGGGCATTCTGTTTTAACGGCAAGCGGTTGTTAATATAGTTTAGATTTTTACCCTCTACCGGTAGTTGATCAACAGCGACGACGGCATTGCTCTGCGCTGAACTTAGAAAACAAATTCCAATTAAATAAGATAATAGACCTATTTTTTTTGTCATTATTGGCTTGATTAGTTTTATAACTGATTATCCAAAAATAAGGTTTAATCAATGAGTTGGACGATTGATTTTTCTCAAAAAACTGCCTATTTGTATCAAAAGAAGAAAGCACATCCCCATAGAGATGTACTTCCAAAACCAATCATTATTAATCTATACTATTTTATTGAAAAACGATACAGGGATTTTGTTTGATAGATCTCTCCGGGGTTTACAATTGTGGTTGGAAAACTGGCTTGATTTGGCGCATCCGGAAAATGCTGCGGTTCTAAACAGAAAGCTGTCCGAAACGAATCTTTTTTACCATTTTTTAACTGCACTTGCTCATTCATAAAGTTACCGCTATAGAATTGAATCCCCGGTTCGGTGGTCAAAATATCCATGATAATACCAGACTTATCTCCCACGACATGTGCAGCCTTATACCATTCACCTTCTTTCTCCTTGCTCAACACAAAATTATGGTCATATCCTTTTCCATAGGTGAGCTGCCTGTCATCGGTATTGAGATCTTTTCCAATAGTCTTGGGAGAGGTAAAATCAAACGGTGTTCCTTTTACTTCGGCCAATTGTCCCGTAGGTATCAAAGTACTGTCGACGGGCGTATATTGATTGGCAAACAATTGAAGCTGATGGTCTAAAATTGTTCCGCTACCCTCGCCGTTCAAATTAAAATAAGCATGATTTGTTAAATTGATCACTGTCTTTTTATCGGTTTCAGCCCGATAAGTGATCATCAATTCATTGCTGTCATTGAGTGTGTAGGTAACTTCCATCTGAATATTTCCCGGGAACCCTTCTTGCCCATCGGGTAATGTATACGCAAAAGTAAGCGATGAAGGGTCCGACTTCTTCAGGGTCCAATGCGCAAAATGTACGCCTCTAAAGCCGCCGTGCAATGTATTAGGTCCATTATTGACCGCCAGCGTATAGTCCTTGCCATCCAGCTTAAATTTTCCTTTTGCGATACGATTTCCGAAAGGCCCTACAATCGTTCCAAAAAATGGTTCTTTGGGGTTATTATAATCAACGGCTTTAGAAAATCCCAAAACAACATCACACAATTTACCCGTATGGTCAGGCACCCACAGACCGACAATACGTGCACCAAAATTTGTAAAATAGGCCTGTACACCATTTTTGTTGGTCAATTCGTATAAATAGACTTTTTTGGTATCGATTGTTGTACTAAATGATGCAGTGTCCATCAAGGCTGCAATCGTATCATTTGGGGAACCTTTTGAACTATTCGTCTGTTGACAAGACAGACAACAACAAGTCAGTATACCGGAAATACCCAGCAACAGCAATTTTCCTTTCATTTATTATGATTTAAATCGTTTATAATCTTTATGGAATGACAACGTGCGTTGTTATCTATATTTTTTATAATTTTATTGGTTACAATACAGATACTAAAATCCAATTTTTTTTTATTTTTTTGGGATTAAATTGTTTCAATTTTAAGCTATTTTGTATCAATAACCAAATGATCATGATCAACCTCAAGCCGCTGCATTTTTTATTTTTCTTGCTGTTGTCTCCTTTGCTGATCCGGGCACAGCCTTATTATTTTAACCATTATCAGATTAATGAGGGGCTTTCAAACAATGCAGTGATCTGTAGTATGCAAGATAGTTACGGATTTCTCTGGTTTGGCACTAAAGATGGTCTGAACCGATTTGACGGAAATAGTTTCAAACATTTTGACGCCTCCACCTCTGAAAAAAACAGCTTAGGAGGCAACAATATCATCTCCCTGAAAGAAGATTTCAGGAGAAGGATCTGGATTGGCACCGACCAAGGAATCTACTGTTACAACCCCATTGATGAACAGTTTAGGTTGTTAAGTAAACAGTTCGAAAATTCGGATGTACCCGTTATCATTACAGATCAAAAAAAACGAATCTGGTTTATATCGAACGGTATGCTCTATTACCATCATCTGATCAGCAACGAAATTAAACAAATTACCAGATCAGATCTCTATATTACGGCAGTCAGTTGCACGAAAAATGGAACTATTTTCTTTGGTACTCCGGAAGGAAAAATTTTCCGGATCAATAATGCCGACGAACCAGTTCTCCTATTAGACTTTCAATTAAAATATGGTGCAAAGGATTGGTTCAGTATCGAAAAAATAACGGAGAACCGTAAAGGGGAGTTATTGATCGGCACTTCCAAATCTGGCGTTTATATATACGATTTAACGAAAAAAAGCTTAAAATCCATCTTAGGCCCAGACCGCTTAGAGCAATTTCTCTATGTCAGGGATATCCTTCAGCCGAATGATACCGAGTATTGGTTTGCAACTGAATCCGGGCTTTTCATTTATCAAATTGCGGATCAAAGTTTTATCAATATTCAAAAAGAACAGGAGAACCCATGGGGTATTTCTGACAATGCCGTTTATAACATTCTCCAGGACAGGGATCGAGGAATCTGGCTTGGGACGTATTTTGGTGGTGTTAATTACTATCATAAGAATAACAGCATAATCGAAAAATTTTTACCTCAGGATAAACCCGGTAGCTTAAAGGGATCTGTCGTACGTATCATTACCAAAGACCCTACAGGCAATGTCTGGATCGGCACTGAAAATGGCGGTTTGTCCAAACTAGACCCTATTTCCGGAAAAATCAAAAATTTCTCTGAAAAACAGGGAAATCTGGCAAACAATAATATTCATGGAATTCTACCCTTTGACAATAAAATATTGGTCGGTACTTTTGTCAACGGACTGGATATTTTTGATCCCGGACAAGAAAAAGTTGTTTACCACATTGATCGAAATAGTTATTCCAACACCGATCTACAGAGCAATTTCCTCTTTTATCTGTATAAAACAAGGAAGGGAGAGATTTTAGCAGCTTCCACCCGTGGTTTGTATCGTTTTAATTTCTCCAGTAAATCTTTTCATATCCTCCGAAACGTTCCCGAATATATGTTTTACACAACCGTGCTTGAAGATAAACAGGGAAATATCTGGTTAGGCACCTGGAGGGATGGCTTATTCTACTTCAATCCGACTACAGGAGCTTTCAAGCATTATACGCATAATAAGGAAGATCAAACTTCCCTACCAAACAACCGAATCAATAGTCTATTTGAAGACTCCCAAAAACAGATCTGGGTTGCTACAGAAGGCGGAATGGCCAAAAAGCAGCCTACAGGTAACGGGTTTGAAAAAATAGGCATACATGAAGGTATGCCCAGCAACGTGATCCTGGCTATTCTTGAGGATCAGCAAAATAACCTCTGGGTAAGCACCTCCAAAGGACTGGTCCGTTATCATTTGTCGAATGGAAAAAAAAGGATTTTTAACTTAGAATCGGGCTTACCGTCCATCCAGTTCAATTACAATTCCTCCTTTAATGATGGGCAGGGCAATTTTTATTTTGGCACGATCAACGGTTTAATCCGTTTTGATCCAAAAAAACTCAATCAGATCAGTTATAATACAGGAATTCCGATCTATATCACAAACCTCTATATCAATAACAAAGCGATTAACCAGTATACTGATGGCAATATACTCTCCAAATCCATCCTATTCACGGATAAAATTCAATTGAAACACGATGAATCATCCTTTAGTCTTGATTTTGCCGCACTGCATTACCAAGCCCCCCATTCTATCCATTACAGTTACAAGATGGAAGGCCTAGATAATAACTGGGTTGATATCACCAGCAATCAACGGGCTTATTTCACCAAGCTTGCACCGGGAGACTATATTTTTACGGTTAAAGCTGAAGATCCCAACGGAAATGTTATTCCTACGTCTGCAAGTCTTAAAATTGTTATTCTTCCCCCGATCTGGGCAAGTATACCTGCTTACATCTGTTATGCATTTATTCTTATCGCGCTTATTATATTTATTATTTATCATTTTAATGAAAAGATAAAACAACGAAACCGTCAACATTTACTGACCGTTCAAAATCTTCGCGAACAAGAGCTCTATCGCTCAAAAATCAATTTTTACACGGATGTAGTCCATGAAATACGTACACCATTAACCTTGATTAAAGCGCCCTTGGAAAAACTTATGGACAAGGTCGAACATAATCCAATAACAGACAAGCTCTTGACGACCATGCAGAACAATACCGAAAAATTGATTGCTCTCAGTAACCAGTTGCTGGATTTTAGGCAAGTCGAAACGGAAAGCTTTAAATTACATTTTGAGCTGGAAAACATTAGTCAGGCAGTACAAAAAATCAGCAATGATTTCAGTGTGACGGTTCAAGCCATGGGAAGAAACATGACGGTCACCATCGCTCCCGATATCATGGGGTACATTGATATAGATGCTTTTGATAAAATCTGTTATAACCTGTTCAATAATGCCTTAAAATACTCATTAAAGGATATTGAAGTGAATTTAGCAGCGGAGAAACAGAAAAATATTGCTATATTGACCGTGAAAAACGACGGTGATTTAATTCCTTCAGAAGAAAGGGAACGAATTTTTGAACCATTCAATCGCTTAAAACAAAATAAGAATATTCCCGGAAGTGGTTTAGGATTAGCATTGACAAGATCCTTGGCATTAAAACATCAGGGCAATCTAGTATTTGAAGTCGAAAGTTCACGATGGAATGTATTCCGTTTGACGTTACCGCTAAACCACAGTTCAAACCAATGATTATGAATGCAAAAGCCAATTTATTAGTAGTAGATGATCATGCTGAATTACTTGAATTTATCGCAGATGACCTTAATGAAGATTACCATATTACCACCAGTACAAATGGAAATGAGGCCTTAAATTTACTCGCGTCGGAATATTTCGACTTAATCATCAGTGATGTGATGATGCCCGAAATGGATGGCTATGAGCTTTGCCAGAAAATCAAGGAAGATATTGCTTATGCACATATTCCCGTCATCTTACTGACGGCAAAAAATAGCATAGAATCAAAAATCCAAGGCTTAGAATATGGTGCTGACGCATACATCGAAAAACCATTTTCGCCTGCTTTTTTAAGAGCTCAAATTGCTAGCTTGCTAAAAAACAGGATTAAGGTCAAGGAATTTTTCATCAAGAATCCGATGTCCCAGATACAGCAAATCGGTCAAAATCAAAGTGATCAGGATTTCCTGCTCAAGATCGAAGAAATCATAATGGAACATCTGGATGATCCACAATTTAATGTAGACCGTATGGCAGACATTCTCTGCATGAGTCGGCCCACCTTATATCGAAAAATAAATCTGGTCTCAAGCCTGTCGCCAAATGAACTGATTAACCTGACAAGGCTTCGAAAAGCGGCAGAGTTACTTAGTTTAAGACAATACAAAGTCTATGAAATTTCAAATTTATTAGGTTATAGTTCAGCCACACATTTCTCCCGAAATTTCCAAAAACAATTTGGACTCAGCCCAACCGAATTCCAAGACTCGCAATTGAAATAGTAAACTATCAAACAGCGGCTTTCATTTTGATACAGATTAAATTTACATCCTGAAAATCAAATCATCGGCTGTATATTGCCGGATAGGGGCAGAAACTTACCCAGATTCACTGGAGATCGCTCTTAAATGCGACTATAAAATAAGAACCAAATTCACGGGGAATATGGTTCTTATTTTTTTCCAGGTATGGCAACTAACGTATAATTAATCTCTAGTTTACAAAATCAATCTTGCTATCCTCTCCTTAATCTGAAAATCGAGCATCTAACCTATTACCATTTGATATCTACACGTACACCATCGGGATTATTTTCAAATCCCAGCAAATACGTTTTTGTTTTCGTATCCCAATTTGCTTCCAAAAATTCCTCTTTTTTATTCACAAGAACACTCATTGGCTTACCAGGTAATAATATCCGAGAAATGTTTGTGGTATTAATCGGGCTTTTTGCAGTAAATGAATAATGATGCCCAGCCGATGTTTCATCGTAAATACGGCTTGCCGAGGCCAGTACCTGTGGCTGTTGTTTGTTTTTTATATGATCTATATTCACAAACAGCCCCTGTTCATTCGGCTGGATATTTTTGGAAGTAACAATGGGCAGAGCCGGATCATAAAGATCAATTAGATTTCCCTTCACCTGATAAGGATCATTGCTCACACTTTCATCCAATACGGCAATCAGATCGTAATTACCGCGCGTCAACGTAAAATAATTTTTAAATTGCAACTTTTCGGATTTAGGATTATTTTCATAAAGGCTCTTCGTCACGTCCAACAGTTTGAGGCTGTTATCGGGTTTGACCACAAATTCTTTGGGGTCTGATCGTAACACATAAAAAGTACCTTTTCCGTAATTATATTTCCCCTCTTCTGCCATACCGGTCTTCAGCCCCATTTTCTCAAATAGATGATCCGATGGCCGCTGGTACTGTTTGCCATTGGTGTTCCACCATTCCTGTACCGATTGAAAAGGATCGAGATCGGTACCGCAATAAATCAGAACACCACCATTTTTCACCCAATCTGCAAGGTACTGATGCGCTTCGGGAGCTAGGGGTTTCATATTGGAGTAAGACATTAGGAGTACCTTCGTCTCCGCCAGAGCATCCTTAATTCCTAAATTCTCCAGATGAACTGTTTTTATGGGCACCCCACGTTTTAGAAAAGGAAGAGCAAGACCGTAAAAGTTGGCCAGTTGTGGATCGTCATATCCGGCATGCGTCGGAAAACGCTGAAACATCAACGAATTTGCCAGCAGGACACTAATTCCTGTCGATCCGGAAACTTGACTTGCCGTTTTTGGCATATTATTCAGGCTATTGATCATTATCTGCATCTGAGTCGAATAATGCCGCGGTATTTTTTCCTTTTGGTCGCTATCGGGACTTGTCTTATACAGTCCCTCATAGATACGTTCGGGCCAGGGCATCACTTCATAATCAGCGATATTCGGATATAGCAGCTGCGCTGTGAACGTAGCTTGGTAATTTTTCTTATAATCGGCCCAATCTCGCGGCCAATCTTCGATCGGGTCCGTCAGGAAAAACATCTTTCGTCCGGTGGGTGCGGTCATAGATTCCATTGCACCGTACTCCAGAAAAGCAGTTTCGAAAACACGTTCTTTCGCGACACCATTAAAATAGTTGGGTTCACGCGAAGTCCCTGTCCATACCTGCGCGATATAACCATCCACACACGGAAGCGAAGCCAAACTCGCTTCAGGACTGACGATCATCCACTGCGAATAGTTGATCAAGGAATGCGTGGGCACATAGCATTTTACGTCCATTCCCTTGGTTTTCCCGTACGACTTCGCATAGGTAAAGACTTCATTCAGTGCATTGAGGTATAAAGCATACTTTAATTTATTCGATAAGTAAGTATTTTCTGGCGATTCATGCTGCGGTCGCCACTCAAAACCATAGTACTTTTTCCATTCTTTCTTAAATGATTCACTGTAACCCGCGCGTGCCCAGAATTCCGGTTCTTCCATAAATATGGCGTCAATCCCAGCATCAATAACCCGCTTAACATGCAGCTCTTTGATGTACTTTAAATAATTTGCTGTAGGAACAATATAGGGAACCATATGACCATGCCAGATGGTATCACCTTTTACGTCAACTTGCCCCTCATCCAAGTGCATCTTTCCATCCCATTTTCCTGTAAAGTAATCTTGATACTCGCCCCAGGCAATCCCGGTCATAAAATGGGTAATATATCCCTTATCACGCCAAGATTTCACGCGCTCTTCAAATGGAATCTTTCGAGACTTGTCAGATGGATTCCCCCCTGTTCCATAGACCATCACCGCGTCCGCCCGGTTGTCAATGGTCGGGCGCCATTCTCTGGAACTCTGAAATGTCGTCTTTACGGGATCTTTTCTTTGAGCGAACACAGGAAGCGTCGTCAGCGTCAATAAAGCGAGTATATTCGTTTTAATCATAATCTATTGTTTATTTCCATTGCTATTACTTATCGTTTACTTCTGCATTTTTTATACTATGCAATATGATTTTATCATGTTTATTGGTCTACCAGCTGAACCAGTCTTATTCAAAATCCAACTGCAACATTGATCTTTTAAACAGACCGGCTCAACATGGTTGTAGATTCCCTTATGGAATATCTACCCGCTTGGCTTCGTTGTAGTTCCACCTACGGGTACCTGTTCCACGGGGGGTATCGTAATTAATTCGTGATGCCGCCCGAATGAAGACCGTGCGACCTTTTGGGATTTCACCAATAGATTCAAGATCAATAACCTGGCCCAATTTCGCGTTAAAGCTGTCGCCACCATACTCGATTTTGCTGGACCATCGTTCATCGCGTGCCCTATATCCTACCGTGGAGGAGTAGCTCACAAAGAACTGTATATCCGTGACATTCAAAAAATCAGGACTATAACTTCCTAGAGGCTCGATCTTATCTCGAAAAAACTGTTCGGTTATGGCACGGGTAATCTTTACCTTGGCTTTTACCTTTCCGTTTTCGACAACAGGGTTTCCTACCCATTCTACTTTGAGAAAAGGATGCACCTCCATCTTGATCTCATGTGAACCATTCAGCTCCATGTTTTTGCTGTCATCTGACAGCACCTTGCCATCACCGTCTGTACGCACCAATGGTATAAAAGGCCCGTCTACGGTGATGTTATAATTACCTTTAAATAATTTGGTATGTTGAAATGTTCCATCGGGCATGCAATAGAAGTCAGGGTTGTGCTCCACATTATCTCCCCAGCTAAGCTCTGTCAATCGGACACGGATACCTTCACTGCCCTGATCGGTCAATATAGGTTCACCAGTCTGTGCGTCAACGACAATTCCTTTTAATGCCACAGAAGGGGCTTCATAATTATCTGCCTCAAAGAGGCTACACGAACTCAGCATACATAATATGCCTATCGCACCAAAAATACTATTTTTCATTTCTTGTAATTCATTATACGTTAATATTAGAAATTCACCCCGCACAGGTAAAACGTGCTTGGCGCATTCACGCTCGCAGCACAGCATACTTATTTATCGGTTGGGTTGTTGGTCGATCACTGGACTTTTAGCCACCTCTCCACCGGGAATTTCAAAATAATAGTCTACAGGTGTGTACCGGAATGTTTTGGTACTTACCCATTGGAATCGTGCATCAAAGAAGTATTTACCTGTTGAGGTGGAAAAAAATGGATACAATCCTCTGAATCTAAAGTTCTCATTATTACTGTATAGGTTTTTATCCTTTTGTGTTCCCCAGAAACCATCCCGGCCTTCAAAATGCAATACCCGCCAGCGACGTAAGTCCCATTTCGCCTTATGCTCAAATGCGAGTTCTTTGCGACGTTCCCTTCTGACAATATCTCTTCCGGTATTATCACCGGTAATGGTGCCTGTTAATAAATCCGCTCCCGCGCGCGTGCGAATCTCATTGACAGCGCCTGTCGCTGTCTGTAAAGGGTCGCTTCCATCGGCAGGATTCGCACCTAGCATTTTTAGTTCAACGGCTGCTTCGGCAGCGTTTAATAAGACCTCAGCATAACGCATCAAAATAAAGGGCTGATCAGATTTTCCTTCTCCAACTTCTTTTGCCGGATTTGTGTTGAGCCATTTACGCACATAAAAACCTGTTAATGTCGCTTCCCCATTATCGAAGAACGGCCCTTCGTTTCCGGCAGCATTCATTTTTTGTCCATTATAATCCACCGTTTGCTGACCACTGCCATCTCTTGGACTTAGATACAAGGTCTTTGGTGAACCGGTATAAGCACCCAGCTGTTGATAACGCGTATCCGCTGTAGCATAGGAATAATCTGTAAACAAAGGTTTTATAGGTGTTTGACCGGTATAAATCCCGGCCCGTATATCCATCTTTCTTTCCTTGAAGATATCATCGGGAAAAATAACATAAGCACGCAGACGGGGTTCCGCATTTTTAAAGAAGTCCATCGGTTTGTCATACAGCTTATATTCGCCCTCCTTATTGTTCTGTCCGGTGGTCACTTTGACGGTTCCGTCAGCATATTTGTCAAATCCATCAAACAATTCCATAAAATCCACCGTAGGACAGGTGCCTGCAGAAAGTGGTGATCTAAAAGTGAAAGGCGAGCTAAAGGCATCAAAACTATGTGTCAAGGTCGGATAGACATATTCCTTGACGTAGATATTTTCAGGACTACTGAGGTCACTGAACATATCCACCATATTTTGATATTGTGCCTCTTTATCGTTCGCTGTCCATTTCTTTTTATACAGAGAATAGCCACCTGCTGTTATTACTTGTCGGGCAGCAGCATAGGCTTCCGAAAAATACTTTTGCGAAGCAGCTTTTGCTGTAGCGGCATCAAAACCGATAACCCGCACCCCCGTTTTCCTTCCGAGACCTGTCAGGCGGCCGGAAACAGTTTCATTGTATTTAGCCACACTTCCCGCATAGAGCATGGCTTCGGATTTAAAAGAAAGCGCCACAAATTTATTGGAGTAACCTGTTTTGGGACTTTTTGGAAGCATTAATTTGATCGCTTCATCATAATCTTTAAGGATCTGGTTCCAGGTATCTTCTTCACTCGAACGGGGAATTTCCAGATTAGCTGAGGTATTTGGATATTGTAAGACTTTGGTGACCAATGGTACACCACCGAAGCGTCGTGCCATGGCGTAAAATACTGTTGCCCGAACATAGTATCCTTCACCTAAATAATGATTGTAAAGATCCTCAGAAAACTTGTCCTTGTAATTGGGTAAATTCTCGATTAAATGGTTCGCATCCCGAAGTAATTCGAATGCTCTTTCCCAATAGGCTGTCCTTTCACCTGTAAAAGAAGTGCTGATGCCATCCCTGGTCACAGCTTCCCCAGTTCCTTCAATACCGATGGCAGCCAGCCAACCATTAAATTCTATACCCCATTGTGCCATATACTTGAAATCTTCGAAAGGCATTAGGCTATACATCCTGGCCATGTAAATATCCATACCGGCGGGCGAGCTCAACAGATCTTGATCTGTAACCACATTTTTGGGCGTAATATCCAGATCGGCACAACCCGTTAGTCCGATTGAGCCAGCTAATGATAATATAATGAGTAATTTTTTCATCTGTATAAATTGCTTTTCAATTGTAATGAAGCTATCAGATTTATTCATTCCCAATATGATTGAATAAATCATGACGGTTTCATTGAAATATTTTTTTGCGTGCTAAAAAGTAAGCGATAGGCCTAATGAATAGGTCTTATTCAATGGATACATCCGTCCTAAGTCATCATCCGGATGTTCTGGATCCACAAATCGTACGCCTGTTATTGTGAAAAGATTATAGGCATTCGCGTACACGCGTAAACGCATCGTGGACGAAGGCTTTAGATTTGAGAAAGTATACCCTAGTTCAACACTCTTCAATCTCAAGTAAGCTGTACTGACGCGATTGAATTCAGAGTTTTCCATTGGATATCTTCCGGTAAAGGCATAATATCCTTTCACCCATGCTGTTGCTGGATCATAGGGATCAGCTAAAGGATCCATGGGATGCCAGCGATCGAGATATTGTTCCAATGTTCCGCCACCATTTGATCCCCAGATTGCATAGAGAGGTTCTTTATACTGCATGGAACCGAGAGCAGACCCCTGCAATAATAAGTTCATGTCAAAATTTTTGTAGGAAGTCTCAAGGTTCATACTATAGTTAACCCAAGGCGTCTGGTCAAAGGCAAATGGGTGTTCATCCTGACCATTGATTTCACCATCACCGTTCCAATCCAGGTATTTATAGTCTCCGGGCAATACATCACGCTCTTTATAAATCGGATAGCTCCAGATATCTTCCCAGTTTTCGTATCTACCGGCAGATTCATATCCAAACTGGAGTCCCTGATATCTATTGTTGAGGTTATCATTCCGCCATCGATCGTAAGAATTTTTGTAAGGGCCATTTTCGACGGAAGTCAGGTACTTATTCCTTGTCACTGTGGCGATCGCGCGAATATTATAGGAGAAATCATTGATCTTATTGCGATGTTTCAATTCCAGTTCCAGTCCCATATGACGATCGCTATCCGCATTTTGCAAGGGCGGAACAGCTCCGATCACTGTAGGGAATTCGCTTTCTGGACGTTTAAATAATCCATTCCGCGTACGTTCAAAATAATCTAATGTAAATCCAAACAGACCATTCCAGCCTTCGAAGTCTATACCTGCATTGAAAGTCTTTGCAGTAAACCATGTAATCAACTCGTTTGCAATAGGTTTTCGAGTAACCCCAGTAACGTATTTACCACCAAAAATATAACCCGGAGCATACTGGTTATTATAGCCGTTTTCGGCATTGCCACTGACTGCGGGATAGATATATCCCGGAAGCCAACCAAAATCCCAATCTTTAATCTGATCATCACCCAATGCGCCATAACTTGCTCTCAGTTTTAACTGATTAACAAAAGAAAGTGCATCATTAGACTTGAAAAACGGTTCTTCCGATATACGCCAGCCAACTGAAGCTGATGGAAAAAATCCCCATTGATGTCCCTTTGCGAAACGCGACGATCCATCATATCGAAACTGGAATTCAGCGATGTATCGGCCTGCAAAATCATAATTCACACGCCCAAATAAAGCGGATTTCGCTTCGTTATAGTAATCTGCTATCCCAGGATACATGGAACTCATCTGTCCGTCCTCTACACCAGCTGATAGTCTATCCGAACCAAATGCCAGATTTTTTAAAGCATAGAAATTATCACCGTCATTCTTTTGGGATTCCCATCCCAAAAGCCCTGATACTTTATGCTGATCCGCAAACGTCCTGTCATAATTCAGAATAAATTGTCCCAATAGCTGCTGTTTGTCAAAAAACTCCCTTTTCATTTGATTTGGGCTACTCAAATTATAGAGTTTTTGATCATATTTACCCGTTGTTTGATTCAACGCATATTGATAATATTCCTTTCTGAATAGGGAATTGTTATCCGTGCGGTAATCATAACCAATCAATGCTTTTGCGGAAAACCCTTGCAGAAGAGGTGATAAATTACTCAGATCGTAATTCAGTGCGGCCGAGGATTGAAAGGTCTTCTTTTTGAATTTACGATACCCAGAAATATCCGCGTCCATCATTGCGACCGTATTTTGTTCTAAATCCAATCCCTCATAATTTAACAACGTGTTTTCAGGATCAGCATATGCAGCGAACAACATGCCCTGTTTCCAATAGTTTCGGATAATATCGACCGAACTTGCATAAGGATTATTTTGCTGATCGGCCATACCGCTGATATTCAGATCCAATTTCAATCCCTTGGCCAATTCTGCCGAAATATTCGAACGTAAGTTGTATTTATTATAATTGAGATCACCCGATTTAAAGAATCCTTGCTGATAGGAATAGCCTCCTCCGATATAGTATTGAATTTTATTGCTTCCGCCAGAAAAGCTAATATCGTGCTGCGTCTGCGGTGCATATTTGGAGAAGACCAACGAGGTCCAGTCTGAAGAACGCCGTTTCCCATTTCTAAAATCTTCAAAATCTTTTTCAGTATAAATCGGACTACCACCATTGATGTTGTTCATGGACTTCTCGTTGTAGATCGTCATCGCGCTGATTGCATCGGCCAATACAGGCAACCCCGAAGGTCGTTGGAAGGTATAGGAACCATTGTAATTGACCGTAGTCTTTCCTTCTTTTCCCTTTTTTGTCGTGACCAGCACAACACCATTTGCCGAACGCACCCCATAAATTGCTGCCGATGCATCCTTTAATACCGAAACCTCTTCAATATCACTTGGATTCAGACGCTGAAAGTCTTCGCTCGTACGGGGCACACCATCAATTACAACCAGTGGAGCACCAAGTCCACGAATATCGAAATTAGCACTATAGGCACCCGGCTCTGCACTCCGCTGCCACACGCGTACACCAGCCACACGACCAGTCAGCATATTCTGCGGATTTTCATTTTTCGTCTGCCGCATTTCCGTCCCCTTTACGGAGGAAATAGCCCCGGTAAGAGATTGCTTTTTCTGCGTTCCATAACCGACCACGACCACAGTTTCCAACTGAGTATCATCGCTTTGCAGGACAACATTAATCGTGGATTTTCCGTCTGTAAGCTCTTCCTTAGCGTTGAATCCTAGTGATTTAAATAAAAGCTTTTTCCCTTCAGGAACGCTAATGGAATATCTACCATCTGCGTCAGTGGTTGTCTCAATCCGAGTATCGGCATTCTGAACCGATATTGTCACTCCCGCAATTGGCTTATTGTTACTATCGAGCACTTTTCCGCTGACATTTTTCTGTTGCGCCCATCCGACGGACGGAATGCCCAGCGCCAGCAGCACGAGCAGTGTGCTGAGTCGCCGCCTTGATTTCCCTATATCCTTTTTCATTTAAATAAATTGGTTTTTAAATAGTTACTATGCTATCTGATGTATTTCATGAGCTCGAAAGCTCGGTTTTTATTGGTATTCGTTTTTTTATCACAATTGCTTATGTCGATCTTTTTATTCATTTCACTTTTTGCCAGCCTCATATTGAGACAGCATCGCATACTGTGCCGCATAAGCGAACATGAACATCCCTTCCAGATTATTTTTGTCTTTGTCTGCATGCCACCCTCCAAGAAGGTTCTGTGGTAATAAACCGGAGCGCAAAAAATGGGTATACCCATAGTCCAAATTCTGCTGAAAGGAGTCCATGTAACTTCCTTCTTTTTCAAAGACTGGAGAAATCTGAAGAAATCCCCGAAGTAATATGCCATTAAACCAATTGTTAAACCCCTCTGAAGCATAGGTATAATGCGCCGGAACCTCTGAACCTAGCTTGGCAAAGTACCGGAAACTGGCATTCGCCAGTTCCTTTCCCTCTTCCAAATAGACCTTAGATCTCGTCACCCGGTACAGGTCGGCAGCGCCAGAAATCATTGTACCACTGTTATAGGAAAAAGAAGTTCCGACGGCTTTCCTTAATTGGGTATTTTTTCGGTATTTTACGCCGTCAACAATTTCGTATGCAATGGTACAATCTGGATAACAGTCGCCCATCATATCATCATAGACGCCCTTATTATTCAATAAATGATCTTTTTGCCAAGCATAAATCCTTTTAGCAAAATCCAAATAAAAATCACTTTTTCGGAGCATTTTAGAACGACGAGATTGCTTGTCCTGTGCATCGATATAATTATATGTTATCTGATCGTTCTTTTTCCTATAGATTTCATGCAGCCAGACCAAAGGGCTAATCATTGGAGCATTGCTACAGGCATGTTTGGTCACATATCCGGGGCCCCATGGAATTCCACCGTTCTCAATTCCTTGACTATTGCGGGTGCAGTCCCATCCATCCAGGACGTAAGCTGTTAGATATTCTGCTTCTTTCAAATAGGTATCTTTACCGGTCAGATGGTAAGCTTCTATCAATTCCCGTATTATCCACATTTGATCGTCATAAACATTCAGGATACCGGTTACGTTAGCTCCGCCTTTTTCGCTCGCCCGGTCCACCGCATATACGGTCCAGTCCTTAGTTTGTGTAAAAGAAATCAGGTTGAAGTTCCCCAAATAATAAGCAGCATTTTCATGGAGCTGGGCCAATAGCTCAACATAGCGCTGATAATGTTTATCAAATAGGCCAGGACTCCCTTTTTCTTTTTGCAGCCTAAGACCATTTAATATTGCATTGACAGCTTCTATCGAAGCGGAATACATCCATACGCTTGCCTTTTCTTCGGGGCGCACCTCCGTATCCGGATTATAGAAACGATACATGGCTTGCCTATCCGCTGAGAAATAAACTTCCATAGCCCGGTCAACGAGTTCCATCGCACGGACCAAGTTTTGCTCTTGGACAGGCTGATGGATATTAATATTGATAACAGAAAAGGAAGTTTGTGTTTCACCATGTGCGTACCGAACAATCATCATTGACACGGAAGCAACAACAATAAATTGCAGCTTTTTAAAGACTTTCATAAGTAAGATTTCGATTTATAATTAGTTCGAGTTCCTACTGGAAATACCTGCAGGAATTCTAACGCAAGGTAATGTCGAATGATTAATTTTTGGGTTAAAATCGGGTTAAAACGTAAAAATAAAACGATAACCCAAGCGACTATTTTTTTATATCATCATTGGAGATAGCATGCCTGTCGTGATTGTAACATAGCTTTTATTTTATTGCGCGCTTTTTTTTGCATACTTTTAATCCTGTAAGATATTGATAAGGGATATATCCTAACCGTTACGATTTCATAAAAAGCCGACAAGGGACAATCTCTATATTGAACAGCTCTTTGTCGACAACTATTGGTTTAAGTTTTTTTGATTGCGCTATGCGACGCTGTATATATATAGTTTTTTTACTTTTAATTCCGATACTTTCCCGATCTCAGGGGCTCAAGTTTAGAGCCGGACATGAACCCATAGATAAAAGAACCTCCTATGAATTGTTCAACAATAAAGACGTTTCTTTTGAAAAGCAGTTTACCCTAACATTCCAGCTATCCATATATGCATCAAACTCGTTAGGCAACATCTTCCGTGTCAAGAATAAAGACAATAACACGGTTTACAATCTATTTTATGACGAGGAGGCAGGAAATTGTATCTTCCGTCTGAATGAAGAGGGCAAAAGTAGTTTGATTATTGCAAAAATAAACCAACAGCGACTATTTAAAGAAGAGTGGATCGACGTCCAATTGACTTTCGATCTTCAGGAGCAACTATTCAAGCTCAAAATACAGGATCGGACCTTTCAGTCTCCAAAGGTGAAACTACCAAAACAATATAGCCCTGAGGTTATTTTTGGAAAAAGTGATTACCTGATCGATGTACCCATGATGTCCGTCAAAAATGTACGTATTGGAAATGCAACGAATAGATACTCCTTTCCATTAAAGGAGAATACAGGTCATATTGTCCACGATGAAAACGGCAAGGCTTATGGACGTGTCTCCAACCCCACTTGGCTGATTGTGGATTCTTACAAATGGAAAAATATTTTTACTGGCAGTTCCCCATCACAGGCCGGTTCTAGCTACAATCAACGAACAAAAGAGATTTATTATTTTAATCAGGACTCTATTACCATATTCAATGTCAAAAACAATCAGACAAAGAAGCTCGCTTTTCATAACCCCTGTCCCGTCAAACTGGTTTTAGGAAACAATTTTATAGACTCGATGACAAATAAACTATATGTCTATGAGCTTTTTTATACGCAACCTTACTTAGGCCCTACAGTCGCCAGCCTTGATCTTGAAAATTTAGAATGGAAAGTTGAAAGCTATGACCTGATAAAAAAGGAGCTAAACCATCATGGGTCTTTTTATGATGAAAGACGTCGGCAGTTCTATATTTTTGGAGGTTACGGAAATATGGCCTATAGTGGCGAGTTTAGGCGCTATGACCTCGACTCCGGCAAATGGCAAACTGTCGAAGGATGGTCAGGTGATAAAATTTTTCCACGCTATTTTCTGACAGCAGGCCAAGGACCTAAGGATCGAACAGCTTATATATTCGGCGGTATGGGAAATGAATCCGGTGAACACATTGTCGGACGAAAATATCTTTATGATTTCTATCAGATCAATCTAGACAGCAAGAAAATCACAAAAAAATGGGATATCGTTTGGAAAGACAAACATATTGTACCTGCCCGTGGTTTGGTCTTCCCTGATAGCGCTCACTTCTATGCCTTATGCTATCCGGAATATCTGACTAAATCCAATATCCAGCTCTACCGTTTTGCTATTCAAGATGGAAGTTTTGATATATTGGGAGACTCTGTCCCGATCTATTCAGATAAAATAAGTACACATGCCCAACTTTATTCAGATAAGCAATTAGGACGGCTTTTGATATTAGTTCAAGAGTCAAAAGATGACATACAATCGACGCTAAAGGTTTATTCGTTAAATATGATGCCAATAACCTTCGCTGAATTAAATAGCTTCCCGACATACCGTTCAAACCACAAAGTACTCTTATTGTTAATGTTGTTTGGAATATGTGGGCTTGGCGCTTACATTATCTGGGGACGAAGCGGAAGGAAAAGAAGCACTATTCCTATCACGCAGGAATCAACATTTCCTATCGCTCCAATAGCGGGAACAAATCAATTGCGACAAAATGATGAATATATTCGCGCAAATGCAATTTTTCTATTTGGTGAGTTTCGTGCATTTGATCGAAACAAACGTGATGTTTCCCATTTATTTAGCACAAAGCTGAAGCAGGCATTTTGCCTCATCTTGTCCCACAGGTCGGGGATCAGTTCACAATATTTCAGCCTGCTGATGTGGCCTGACAAATCAGAAGATAAGGTAAAAAACTCCAGAGGGGTTACGATCAATCATTTACGAAAAGTGCTGAGCGAGTTTACAGGAATAGAACTTGTACATAAACAGGGCCGATTCTTTATCGAAGAGACGAATGAATTCTATTGTGATTATTTAGAATGCATCCATTTGATGGCAAATCCTTCCAATATCAATGAAAATAGACTCATACAGATCATCCAAAGAGGCAAGTTTTTACAGGGATTGGATCAGCCTATCTTTGATGCCTTAAAAGCTGAGGTTGAACAAAGTTTGCTGCCCATTTTACTGGCGGAACTTCAGCAAGCGGATCTCGGACATCAACATAAAAAAAGTATTGAGCTGGCGCATACGGTATTCCTATTGGACCCGCTAAATGAACAGGCTTTATTTTCTGAAATAAGAGCGATGTTTGCTCTCAATCAACAGCATGATGCCCGTATTAAATTTCAGCAATTCTGCCTCAATTATAAACAGTTGATGAATGAGGACTTTCCGCACCACCTGGATAGAATTATATAAAAAAGGCCAATCATACGACGAGGTATGATTGGCCTTTTTATATAACCACCAATAAATTTAGGAAACCAATACCTCGCGATGACGTTTTACGAATTGCTTTTTGAGCAGATATAGTTTGTAGTGATCATACAAACCAATTATCAGCAACACAAAACAAACGACATAAAATGTTTTATTGGACAGATAATTAAATGAAATTCCGCTGAGTAGCCCTCCCATTACATAACTAGTGACAATGGTCAGCAGCAAATGAAACTTATCTACCAAATCTTTATTGTTTCTATTGGATTCTTTGGTAAACATAGATATGAGTATCGCCAAGTCGGTCGTCAAACCGGTCAAATGGGTTGTTTTCACTACTGAATTGGATATACTCGCCGTCAGTCCATTTTGCAGGCCCATCGCAAACAATAAGGCCCCGACCAATATTTCGGTTTCCTTTAGCGAATCTTCATAGAAGATATCGAGATATATACCGACAAACAATATACTTAAAATTTCCAATACCAACGGTATCGAATGTGTCAGGTATGCGCTGAACTTACCCTTACCATGGATGATAATCAAATTGGAAAACATGCTTCCAATTAAAAACAACAATATCCAAAACAAAACGACAGCCCCTTGATACCAGTTTCCTTTCGCTATCTCCTGTGCAAAAACGGCATAATATCCTGTTACATTAGATGTAAAGGAAAAAAATACAATAACAGAAGCTACGTTGACCATGCCAGCTGAAAATGCCGTTAGTCCGCCCAGCTTAATATTGTCTTGAATCGTTCGATGATTGCTATATTTCCTTAGCATATTTTTCCTTTCCTCCTTTTTTCAGCACAATACGTGCTATTCCTTTCGTTTGCATATCCAGGTTGAGATGTAAGACGAGCTGGTTTTTATTCAGTTTCTGAATAATAAAGCTTTCCACAAGCTCATTATTTTTACGCAGCTCAAGGATATGTCCCCTTCCTTTTAGAAACCAGTTATACTGCTTATCCTTGTGATGGGCCACAAAATTCTTTTCACCCATTTTTTCAAAATGCCATAGGCCATCCTGTAATGGCGGCAAATGCGCGATGGCCGCATCTTTGATTCCTTCATGGATAATCGCCTGTTTTTTGAAGGTTGGTGATTTCTCCACCTTTTCAAAGTACCAGCCCTGTTCTTCCCACTCTCCTTCTAAAAGTCGTTCGGGGTTTTCATAAAGCATGACCATCGCTGATGCCCCAAAAAGCAACAATGCCAAAAAGACAAAGTTGAATCTTGCCAGTATTTTTCTTTTAATAGTTAACATCCCATTGTTTGTTAAAAAATAAATCCGCTAAGACATTGCTTCCTGTTTTGTTTGTTGCCGGTTTTTCGACAATATTTACATGCTTACGCTTGTTTTCATTTAAGTGCAACAAAGCCTGTCCAACATCAAAAAAATGTCTTGTTCTTTTTTCAAATTGATAATCTGTCGGAATCTTGACTTCGTCAATACGGGCTCCGTTCAGATAATGATGTAAATAATTGGGATTGTCTGTACCAATTATATCTGTATAGATATTCAGTTTGCGATTTTCATACCGATGACAGATTATCTGACAGGCTTTCAAGAAATCCTCAGACTGGAGATCGCTGAGCTGGTCCTCAAGTGTTATTCCCAATAACTCACTGATTGAAGTGCTGCTTTTATTTCCATAAACCAAAATGACATCCAGCTGTTCGGCCTTAGACTGCTCAATACTATGGATTACAAAAAAAAGTGAATCAATTGTAAAATCACTTGGAATCAATACACGCGTTGTTTTTGCCATGCCCAATTATTTTTTTAACAAAGTTAATGGCCACGCATGGCAACGGAATGAAGCTAAAATTAGCTTTTCATTAGAATTTAAACAGGCTTATTAAAATAGGATTAAAAATAAGGGGAAAATTAAAATGAGATTAAAATTTAGTTCCGGCCTTATAATACAGTTCTGCTAACGCTTTCCGATAGTCGGTAAAAAGTTTCTCCTGCTTTATCTTCATCTCGATCAGCTTATTTTCTCTGCTATTGACAACAAATAATGTCGATTCCCCAAGTCTGAACTTATTCAACTCACCTTTAAGCAATCGCTCCTGATTACGCACATTTACCGACTGAAATTCAATTTGTTTGCTATATGCGCTTAAATCGTTATATTTTCTCATGATGTCATTGTAAATATTTCGCTCTTCAATACGTCTTTCAAACTGTAGATGATCTTGTTTAATTCTTACTTCCCTCAATTTTCCGCGCTCACTACGGATGAATAGAGGAAATGCAAATTCGAATCCCAATTTATAGTTATGCCAGTTAAAATCATATGCTGGGGGGATAAAATTATTGAAACCGTGACGACTTGAGATAAGTGTACCTGAAATATTTAACTTTGGTTTGAGCATTTCCTTTCGGTAACGTTCCTCAAAAACTAATTGCTGGCTTTTACTGGCAAGTTTTATTAATTCGGGATGTGCAACTTTTGCGGAGTCAAGAAGTCCTAAAATCACCTTACTGTCCGGCAAAATCGCTGTACTATCCGTTTTATTAGGTACAGCATGCTCAGGAAGCTCAACGGGAAGTTGCTGTGCATTCCACAGATGATTGGACAACACTATTCTTGCATTCTGAAGTTCAACTTCATATTTTGCCAGTTCTATTCGCCTCTCTTGTACAACAACCGCTGCTTCAACGGAATCAATTAGTGGCTTATCCCCCAATGCTGTCTGTTCGCTGATCGCCTTAAATCTCGTATCGGCTAATTTCACGCCTTCCAGCAAAAGTTCGTATTGCTTATAGGCAAAATACCAGTTCCAATAATCGGACAATGCTTGATACCAAATGGTATTGATCTGTTTAATCTTCTCGGCCTCAACATAACTTAACATGGCCTTTGCTTGCCGTAAAGTGTTTCTTCTACCGTCAATTACTAAGCCCTGTCCCAGTGGAATGCTGATACCCACGGCAGACAATCCATCGTTGTTCGTTCTTGATTGAGGATCGGTGTAATTTCCAACATTTCGATCATAAGCGATTTTTAGGTCCGCACCGGCCAGCCATAATGGAATTTTTAATTCATTGTTCCACTGATTATAATAGTTGGTATTACCAAAATTTTTGTTTTTAAAATTCGAATAAATAGTTGGGTCAAATTTTCCCGCAGCTTGCACAACCTGGGCTTTAGCAGTTTCAGTCAATAGATTAATTTGCTTAACAATTGGATGATGGGCCATTAAAAGTTCTTCCAGATCATCTGTTGTAAAATCTATTTTTAAGCGATCTGCCCGCTCTTGTGCGGATAGGTTATGAAAAAGAACAGCACATAAGGCTATAAGGATAAAATTCAATTTATTCATATAATTACAATCACTTCTTCCTGTCTTCTTTCGGTTCACGCTCCAAACTTGGTGGAAATCCATTTAATTGCCTCCAGATCTCATACCATAAGGGGACTTTATTTAAAATGATTCGACCATAGGCGCCAGATCCCAGATTGAGCTGCGCAGGCCAAGGTTCATCACCCTTGGGAACGGGATCTGTCGGACGTATCAAGATTCTAAATTGACCATTCGTGCTACTCACTTTATCAATGACCGAGACTTTTCCGGCAAAAGTGCCTACCGCCACAGAAGGCCAACCTGAAAATTGGATCGATGGCCAACCATCAAATTGAATTCTAACATCACTCTCCGGCAAGATAAGAGGCACGTCCATGGCATTGACATACAGTTCTATGGCAAGTAATGGCGTTTTGGGCTGTAGTGTTGCCACGGATTCTCCTTCTTTCATATTTTCACCGATGCCAGCCTTAAAGGTTTTTACAATATAGCCGTCCTGCGGAGCCCGGACAATATAAAGGCCGCGTCTTATGTCGATATTGGAAATCTCATTTCTTAATTTAGCGATATCGCCCTGTACAGACGCCCTTGAGGAAAAAGCCGAACTTAAATCCGACTGTGCTTTAGCCAATGACTCATTATATTTTGCCCGAATATTATTGAGTTCGATGCGTGCATTGGATAATGCCTGTCTTGAGTTTAACAACTTATTTTCAGCACTGACCACCTTAGCCCGATCATTCTGTAGGTTTAAGCGCCTAGTCTCGATATCTGTAAGGGAAAATAAGCCGTCCTGATAACCTTCTTCATAACGTTTTAGTCTTTTTTCGCTTGTTTCAAAAAAACTCATTATCGCAATCACTTCAGCACTATCACTTTTAACAAGATTTTGAGCTTGTATAACCTTGTTTTGAGCGGATTCCAACTGATAAGTCAGGCCATAGTTCAAGGCCTTGATCTGCTCTTCCGTCGCATTCATTTTTTGCTGTGCAGCAGATTCTCCACTTCGCTTAGCAAGCAACTGCTCCTCTAATCGTAAAGGCAAATTGGGGTCAAAGTAAGATTGTGATGTCTCTGATAGGACTAAAATTGTATCTCCTTTTTTGACTTCCTGGCCTTCTGTCACCGCCCAACGTTCAATTCGGCCTCCAATTTGATTCTGTATCGTTTGAGGTCTGTCTTGTGGCCGCAATGCAGTGACGGAGCCCTTCCCGGGTATTGTCTGTCTCCAGGGCAGAAATAAGGCAAAAGCAAAAACCAGTCCTGATAGGATCAGGATACGGCCCAATAGCAAAGATCCTTTATCTTTTAAAAGGGCGTGAACTGAATGATGGGAAAGATCTTTCCAGCTGACAGCTGTCTTGACAGGTTGCTCCTCATTAGTCAACATAATAAGCTGCGCCCTCCTCTAACGCCAGATCAGTGACGGTGCCTAACTTGACAACACCGGTCAACATATCAAAAATGGTATTTAAGTTTGTCATTAGTTTTTCTATGGCATAGCCAATTTGGACGATGACCACTTCTGCGGCGACAAACTGACCAAAAGTTATTTGCCGCTCAACAACAAAATAAGATCCCAGCAAAAGCATTATGCCAAATAATGCGGTGCGTAGCAGAACGGACCCAACAAAGAAGCGTTTTAGCACTTTAAAATGCTGATTCCTGGAATTCAGATATTTGCTTACAATCGTATCAGTGACTTGAGTAACTTCATTCATTTTGACATCATTTCCACGATAGTGGCCAATATCCGCCGCAACCTGTTCCAGATAAGCAACAGTGGCATACTTTTGTTCCGATTCATCAATACTTGTTTTCAGTCCACGTTTATAATACAAAACAAGTATTATAGCCACAGCGAATATAACCACGAGTCCAAAGGCTAAAAAAGCCGGATGATAAAAAGACAAGAGCACGACACTAAAGAATATGGTTACAACCGCAGCAATGATATCTATCAAAAGCTTAATAATACCCTTTTGAATAATAATCACATCAAAAAAACGGTTCACCAGTTCCACAAGGTTTTTCCCAATTAATTCTTTGGGCTTGATCCTCGGAAGGCGATAGGCAAATTCCATTGCTGATTTTAGAAAGATTTTCTGTTCTAGATATTCAACAAGTGCTAATTGCCCGATCAGAAGAGATCCTGCAACGATAACACCCAATAGAACAAAAGCAATTAAGATATAGGTGGAACTATACATCGCACCATTGCTCAAAAAGTTAAAAATTGCTGTTATCCCTATTGGAATGGTTAAACTAAAAATACCGATAACGATAGCGTAAATAAAAATATAGTTAATCGTATTCCGTTCAGTATGCAATAAATTGACTAAACGTTGTAGAGCTGATGGGCCGCCTTGTGTGTGAGCCATATAAATAGAAAATAGTTTGAAAGTATGCGGAGATAATTTCTTTAAATAATCAATGTAATATTAAGTGACCAAAATGGGATGAAGAACATGGTCCTTTAGTTTTCGTAATGCTTTTCCTACATCGAAAAAATTGCGGTTTTTATTCTGATAGCTATAATTAGCTGGTATCTTGATTTCGTTTACACCCGCCCCTCGAAGGTAATGTTGTAAATAATTGGCGTTATCGGTTCTTATAATATCCGCATAAATAGTCAGCTTTCGGTTCTTAAATCGTTGGCATATTGTTTCACATGCCTTCAAAAAAGCATCAGACTGAAGTTCATCGAGCTGATCTTCCATTCCGATGCCTATGAGCTCGCTCGCGGATGTACTACTTTTATTACCATAAGCAAGAATTACATCAACTTCTTCAGCTGACGATGCTTCAATACTCTGTCTTACAAAATAGAGTGAATCAACGGTGAAATCACTCGGGATTAATATGCGTGTCATTTTGGCCATACTTCTTTTGGACAAAATTAGTCGGCACAAATGGCAACTGAATGAAGCTAGAATTAGCTTTTCATTAGAATTTTAACAACTTATTAAAATGGGATTAAAAACAGTCCCGAGGCATTAGAATGCTATTAAAATCGAAGATAAGTAGGCAATTCGATTTCTACTGTAGTACCTTCGCCAACGACAGAATTAACCTTTAGCGTCCCACCGTGAAGCTTAATAATATTTCTCGCTAGTGGCAAGCCAATACCATATCCGTCTATACCACTGGTGTTGGACGCCCTAAAATAGGGATCATAAATATATTCCAATTCTTTTGAAGGAATCCCGATTCCCTTATCTTTTATCAAAATAAACACTTTATTATCCAATGCCCCCAAAGCGATATAAGCTGTTCTATTAGAAGAATATTTACAGGCATTGCTAATGATATTGGATAATGCAAGCTGGAGTAAAATTGCGTTTCCATTGACTTTGAGTCGCATACTATCATCCGGAAGCAGACTAAAATCGGTTGTAATTTTAAATTTATCATTGATGGCTTTGACCGTCAACTCTGCATCCATCACGATCTGATCTATACGAACAGGATTGAATGTTGTTGAATTGCTCACAAAGCCGGTACGTGCTAACAGTAAAAGTGCTTTGGTCTTTTTTTCCAGATGTTCAGCAGATTCAATAATTTTAAGTAGCGTGCGTTGGTATTCTTCGATTGTTCTCTCTTTGGAGAGTGCCAGATCGGCCTGTCCGATAATAGAGGTCAGGGGTGTATTTAATTCATGTGAAGCATTGCTGATAAAGTTTTTTTGTGTTTCAAATGACGTTTCTAGGCGCGTCAGCATACTGTTAAAGGTAAATGCCAGATCATGAAGTTCACCCTTATATTTCTCTTCGTCAAGCCGTTTATCGAGATTCTCAGAACCAATCTGCTGGACTTCTTTCATCATTGTAAGAATAGGCTTCAAAAAGGAACGTTTCATGAATACTGAAACCAACGAGATAAAGAGGATACCCAAAATCAAACTAATAATGAGCAAATTACGCAGGTAGGCCAAGTGATGTGTATAGAAGTAATTTTCAGCCGACGCACCGATAATATAATTTTTATTGTTTTTTGAGAAATACTTTGTCGAATAGAATTGATGTCCAGCTTTGAAATTTGATGTTCCGGTCTTATTAATTTTATCCCATAACACTGAATGAAAGCCCTGACTTCTTAAAATCTCCCCGTTCTTATCAAATTCAACAAAAAATTCATGTTGATTATTTAGATTTTCTATAAAATCCAAACTCCACTGATCCGTTTGTGATGCAGATTTACCATTGAGGAATTTTTCTGCCGCAATATTTCTCCGCAGATCCAGGCGCTTATAAAAATCCGTAAAAGCAAAGTTTGTAATCGAATAAAAGATAAAGCCAACGAAACAGCTGACGTATATGACTAATATTGCAATTAAATAGATGAGTTTCCTATTGTAATTATTCATTTGAACCTATTCTGTCTGCTTAACCTATTCAGTCTTCAATTTTTAACACATACCCCATTCCGATAACGGTATGGATCGCTTTTTTGCTGGTGACCTTCTCGATTTTCTTCCGTAAGTAATTCACATATACATCCACGACATTTGATCCGATATCAAAATTAATTCCCCATATTTTATCCAGCAGCTCACTGCGCTCAAATACTTTCTTAGGGCTCTGGATAAATAATAGAAGTAAGCGATACTCGGTACTTGTCAAATTGAGCTCCTGACCTTCACAATAGGCAATTTTTTTGTAATCATCAATCGTTAGAAACCCATAATTGAATGTGTCTTTCGGAGGTAGAGTTTCACGTTGTGTCGCCTGAACAATGGATTGTTGTCTACGGATCAACGAACGTATTCTGGCTTTGAGTTCGATGAGTTTAAATGGTTTGGAAAGATAGTCATCGGCGCCATTGTCAAGCCCAAGAACCACATTTTCTGGCGTACCAAGGGCTGTTAACATCATGACTGGCAAATCGGTGTACCCCCATTGCCGAATCTGTTTACAGATATCAAGTCCGTTGGTGCCCGGCAAAAGAATATCCAACAGAACAAGAGAAACATCTTGTTTAGCCAATAATTGTTCGAGTCCTTCTGAGCGTCCGAGATGAATGACCCTATAACCTTCTTCTCCTAATCCCTGAACGATCAAATCTGCAACGTCCTGCTCGTCTTCAACCAAAATAATTTTTTGCTCCTCCATATTCATCATAATCTATATTTCCTGTTATAGCTCCTCATCCAAACCATAAAAATACTGTTTTGATACTATAGACACAAATCTCTTAGCCTTGATCAAGGGCATCAGGACTATATCGATCAAAAGAAGTGAGTATCAGTGTACGGTTTATTGGCTATAAGACGTAGCCCCATTCGTATGTATATGACGGCTAGGGCTACGTTATCATATTATTCAGCTGAGTCCAAGGGGGAATTGACTTCTTCACTCTCCTGACGACGCTCGTTAGCAGATTTATCCTCTGCAACTCCGATTTTCCAATAGGAATAAGCGTAAAGTTCTTCCTTTCTCCAACCGAGGTCTTTACGCAAATAGTTGCGTATCTTCCTAACGGTCGAAAATTCGGCAGCAAAATAAGCAAACCGGGCTGTCTGGGGAAGAGATCTCATCTTCACCAGATCTGCGAGCAGACTTCCTTCTTGCGGTACTTCATTATACAACCAGATAAAGTCTATCGCTGCTTTTGTATATAATTTTTGTACATCTTCACGGCCATGAACTTCAATGATACAAGTTCCTTTGACAGATGCCAGCAGACCTTCCAATATAGCACCTAATACGGGAAGAGCTGTGGCACAATTTCCAAAATGCCATCTCCAGTCAAATAAATGCGAATATAGTGCGGCGTCAGGTATTCATTTCGGCTGACTCTTAATTCAGTTTATATAATTTTCATCTCAGCTCTGCCCATAGTGTAATAAATTTAAGGGTAAATGATATGTCGTATTTTCATAACAATATTAAAAATAATTCTAAGTAACAATTTTAAAAAATAGCTATTTCCATACTCCATCAGGGAACAATTAAAATATCCAAGTCACTTTATTTTTTCAATTTGCTTGGTGGAAATCCAAATTTTCGTCTAAAAGCATCTGAAAAATGACGCTGATTTTTATACCCAACGGCGTCGGAGACTTCACCAATGGTCATGTTTTTGTCTAAGATGAGTTTTTTGGCATGTTCCATTTTTGCATCATTCCAAAAGCCAAAAACGGTTGTACCAAACAGCTCCTTAAACCCTTTCTTTAACGTAAACTCGTTTGTCCCGACCAGATGGGCCAAGTTGACAAGTGTGTTATTTGAATCTATATTTTCAAGTAAAAATTCACGAACCGCATAGATTTTATCGACATCAGTCTTTTTAAGCGTGGTATTCAAAATAGTTGTATCGGACAACTGTTCCAATTGAAGCAGCAATAATTCCATGATCTTTGACTCAAGGTATATTTTTTTAAAAATCCCTTTTCGCTCACAGGTTACTATACTATCGATAATAGCATACATTTCATGGGTAATTCTTCTATTACCATCCTTAAGTAAGCCAGATTTTCCTTTATCAATAATATTTCTAAAGTCATTAAATAAGATCGAATTATCGGGTATAAATTTCTTAAAAAAAACTGGTGACAAGTTTATTTCGCACAATTGAATCTCATTACCTTCCCATTGTATCTGACCACAGATTGAATTGCCATAGAGAATATTATGCTGATAAGTCTCAAAATTAATGGTTTTAGATAAAGTTCCTCCTGTAGCCTGGCTCTTGCCTTTCAATGCAAAATGCATTTCAACAGTCTCAAAGTCACTTTCGAAACGAAAAAGTACGCGTTCATATAAATTCGCATGACCATAGCCTATATGAATTCCGTCAAAGAAAATCTCCTTGTAATAACCTTCACCAAATGAAGCCCCCAGATGTGTGACGCATTCCTGGATACCGCCATCGATAGAAAAGAAAGTCTGTGGATAGTTTCTTTCCAATAACAAATTAGCCGAATCAATATCATAAAGCCTTAATCCCATTCCATATTTCTTAAGTTTTCAACTATTCCTTTTCGCGGACTTTTTACTCCTCATTGCATACCCAACAATAGCACTTTAGCTATTATCTTTGGCTAAATTACAAATTTATTTAGAATGATTCTTAATTATTTAATACCATTTGGCTTATGCAAAAGAAAAATAGCAATATTGAGCAGTTTTTAACAGATCACATCGACATGCACTTAATCCCGGATAGCATTTATAACAATATCAAAGTAGGCAACCCTCTGGCGAGCAAGCTCGACGTTATTTACGCGGCCGAAAAGGCAATGGTGCTGGACTTTGCCTGGGAATTTCCCAAAGGCTTGGACACCTTTGTCCACGACGAACGCTATCCACTTTCCGCAGAACAAAAACGACAAATTAATTTAGCACGTATATATTTAAAAAACACACAAAGTACAGCCTCGGATGCCGATATTTCGACTCCTGATATATTTTAGCGATCTATTTGCAGGAGGAAAAGAGAGACGATAGCAAACTGAGCGGTTTGTCTGTACCACCACATGATACCCCGATCAATAGCCATTCAAGACCAAGAATAGATGTATTTCCGATGTTTTTGATCAGATCAAAAAACGGCTTCAGATTGTCTGTCAACCAATTGACCGCGATGGTTATATATTGTCCTGTGTAGACGCTTTACTCTCGGTTCGATAAGTGCAACGATGAAAAAGAAATTAGTCTTTTAAAGATGAGCTATGCTAAATACAGCTCCAAATATACTTCAACAAATACAACGAACAACTTGGACTGGGCTCAAAAAAGGCTTCAGTACTAGCGGAATAAACTTACGCCATGCTGTCTTTTGGCAGCATAAAAGTACGAAAAATAAATTAATCGCCTTTTTGGACACATAAACAACACACCACCAACGCGTTATAAAATTGTAAAACAAAGGGTAAAAATAGGAGTTAGCGGCTGCTAAAATAGACTATCCCGTAATCCATATTTTAAACACAACGACTTAGCCTTATTTGCAAAGGCTTGGCGGTAGTAACCTGGCAATTTTCCATCTGAATCAAACAGTCGCTGGTACTTTTGCAATAGCTGTGGATAATGCTTTTCAATAGCGCGCATGACCAGCGCGCTATTATCTGCTGGATCACTCCCATATAAAGCAAGGGTGGCAGGAAAAATATAGCTAGCATCAATAGCCTGAAAAGTCTGAAATAGCAGTTCCAGGCTCGCTCCAGTATCCGAAATATAGGGCAACAGTGGCATCAGACTGACCCCACTATGGAGTCCGTGTTCACGCGCTTGCCTTAATGCTTCCAATCGTAACGAGGGTGATGGAGCCCCTGGTTCGAAAATACCGGCAACACGGTCATCTATTGTTGAAAATGAGAAAGTAACAAAAGCCTTATGTGTTAATTTTGACTGAAGATCCTCAGGAAGTATTGCCGTGGCATTAATCGCTCTCAACAAATCAAAATCCCGGGTCACTAAGTTTGACTTTGTAATAATATGTACCGGAAAACGACAGTGCAAGATGACCTCCAACAGCTGTCTGGTAAGCAATTCGCTCTGTTCCAACTGCAGATAAGGATCTGTCACAGAAGAAAGAACGATAATTCCATACTGCTTTTTTCGCGCACGCAGAGACAACTGTTTTTCCAAAAGTTCGACAGCATTGCTTTTCATACTCAACTTTTCAGCCATGTTTATCCCGTACTTACTTCCCCTAATATAGCAATACAAACAATTGAAAGAGCAACCACTATAGGGATTCAGCGTATAATCGTCAAGAAACCAAGGATCTCTTCGTTTGGTCTTATTGAGAATGGATTTCGCAATTATACGGCGCATAATATCCCATTCACTTTAAAACGTTCTACCCATACCTCTCGATGCAGGCCACACCTCCTTAAAACCATATTGCGCATAAAGCTGGGAAGCAACACCATCTGCGATCAAACTGACATAACAGCTTTCAGGGAGGTTTGAATTCATATATTCATCAAGTTTCTGCATAATCAGCTTTCCAAGTCCTTTTTTCTGATGCTCGGGAAGCACGCAGATGTCAACGACCTGGCAATGGCAAGCACCATCGCCTACAATTCTACCCATACCTACTATTTCATTATCGTTGTCCTCATCTAAAATAGCCACACAGCATAGGGAATTTTCCATTCCTAGACGTGCAGCTTCCTCCGTTTTTGGAGATAAGCCTGAGTGTTCCCTTAAAAATTGATAGCGCTTATAATCTATCTTCTGATATACGGCTTGATAGTGCATAGTAAAATGATCAGTTTATTCGCTATGAAATTATTCATAATAATACATTTTTCAAAACCACATTGATTATACGATACTAAAAAACGCCATAAATAGTTATTCTAAACTACAAATTCCAGTTGGGGATCAGCACGCTATGTTTCCTTAAATCACTTCAATTAACTGGGTTTCGCTGTATTTTCACCGGCGGAAAATCACTTCGGATGGACGAATGCTCCTAAAAAACCTCTTTATTCAGCGGATAATCGCAAATATTTAATTTTCAATGCATAATAAATATTTTAATTCATTACCTTTATAGCATTGAAACAAAACTCAACACCAGCCATGTTTATCGGCGCTGTCAAATGGTTCGACAATAACAAAGGATTTGGTACCCTTGCGTTACCTTCCGGAGAAGAACTCTTTGTGCATATACGCAGGTTTAAAATTCCTCCGGAGCATATTATTCAGCCTGCTGAGGTAATAGTCGGAGACAAAAAGTCTGACCCCAAGCGGAACGGTTACTTAGCCCACAACTGTAAAATCCTCAAGAGACCTGAAGATTGGAAATTCGTCATCTCTCTCTTTGAAAAGGATCATATTGTACTCATCCCCGATAACCACGGCCACGAGCAAAAGCACAACCTCACCTCATTAGCAGCAAGACAATTATTACGAGCCCAGGGCAAAGACAACGTGGTTTCCATGTTGACCTCTCATTTTGACTTCCGTTTCAACAGCTCCATTTTCTTAGCTTATGCTGAATTGCTTGACAAAAGTATCTCAGGCATTTTTGAAAAAGAAATAGCATCTGAACTTCTCGCTCAGGTTTTCACATACTTTGGGAACCATGTTTCACATCAGATTTTATTCAGGGTATGGAAAGAAAGGATGTTCAGGTATATTGGCTATCCGGCCGATGGCGACTATGAGATTCCCGAAGAAGTGCTTAATCTGAACGCAACGGAGATAAATTACGATGATTTAATACGAATCAGGGCTTACAGTTTTGGTAAATCTTTCTGTAATGATTTTGTAGAAGCATTATTTGACGATTTGGAAACAATGGACAAGCAAGATATCGAGCCCTTAATTCCCTATATTGATTTCCTTGAAAACGAAGATTCCATTGAGAAAATCAATCTGATCATGCAGTAAAACGAAGCGGAATGGGTTTGCCAGAATTATTATTCACATTACTAATCAAATTCTTACCGAGTCATTATTACATAATTGACTCTTTCCGTAACGATGATGACTTTTTAGCGGTACTGCTGCTGATGGGTTCTTTCGTGTTTCTGGCACTCACGGTCATCAGCATCCTTCTTGGTTTACTCTTTGTAGCAACAATCATCCTGCTTATTAGCGGCGGCATTATTTCAACATCGGTTATCGTCGGAATACAACAGCGGTCAATAACCAAAGGTTTCAAAACTCTATTCCTTTCTTCAGCCATCGTGGGCAGCACTATAGTTTCCGTTATATTTTGTATTTTCCTGAATGCCGTCTATGATTGGCACAGCAATAATACGGCTATTTTAATCGGCATTGGCCTGGGCATTGTTTTGGGTATAGGATTAGGTTTACTTACCTTCAAAGCCATGACTGAACTTTTCAGGTTTCTGACGAATAAATACCGGAAATAACAGCCATCTTCACAAATTATCTCCTTCCTATTCCACATATTTAAACCGAAGAGCAGTCAGACTCGCCTTATCACCATTGCCTTCGACCAACGAAACAGTTATTTTATATCGTCCAGCCTTTTCAAATTTCATCCAGCCCCAGGAATACCAATTATAGACATGGGCCGACTCTTGTTGGTTTTGAACAACCTCGCCCGCTGAATTTTCAATACGCCATACCATCCGTCCTTCGCCTGCATAATTCATGTCTACCTGATAATAACCAGGTTTTTTGACAGCTATTTCATAGGAGAACTTACTTTTTTCTGTCCATTTACTGACCTGAACAACATGTTTCCATTCACCAAATTTCTCCATCCACGATTTTCCTTCTTTATTACAGCCCTCCACCTCTCCAAAATCAACGGGAATAACGGTTTCCAGTGCTGGATCAACTCCCAGCATTTCTTCGACCTGAGCTGTACCGTTTACCTTAATCTCGATAACGGACACCATCTTTTCGGGGGCAATTTTCGGAATATCAATTTTAAGCCAGTCCTTTTCAAATGTATAATTCAATTTTTCTTGATCTTTCGAACCCCGGAGTTTAATCGACTGAACCCCTTTGGTCAAGCCCGGAACGTATAAGGTTCTATCTGCAGGCCAATGATAGACCAGTAAGGAAATACGATCCCCCTGCACGGTGGCATCGCCCCAAGGTAGCGCATGCTTCCAAGGTGATGCTTGCGCACCATAAACCGTTTCGGGATAACGCTTGATCCAAGCACCTGCATTGCGCAGAGCCAAACCCGCCTGATCCGGAATAGAACCATCCAGTTTCGGGCCTACATTCAGCATGTATGTTCCCCCACGTGCGACAGTTGATAGTGTGCGTTGTAATATCTCCCGGCTACTCTTCCAATTATTGTCATACCAAGCATAGCCCCAGGAATCATTAGTCACATCAACCGTTTCCCAAATGCCATCCACATTCTCCCGAGGTACTTCCATGTCCCCGAGTGTAGAATAATCTCCCAGCCCATGCCCTACCCTTCCAGATACATATGCTCCCGGTTGATTTTTATGCACCAGTTCAACAAGCTTCTGTGCGTATTTTTTATCCATTCCACCCGGCGTATCAAACCATACCAGTTCTATAGGACCATAGCCTGTTGTAATTTGCTGTACCTCAGGATAGCATTTCTCCCAAAAGTAATCGTCAAAAGATTTCGCTTTACCCTGTGCATCAACCTTAGGGCCACCGTTTCCACCGGGATAAGTCCAATCCTGGTTTTGAGAATAATAAAATCCAAAACCGATGCCGCCTTCTTTACAAGCTTGCGCCAATTCAATCATTGGATCGCGTTTAAAATCCGTCGCATCGACAATATTGAAGGGGTTAACTTTCGAATGGAACATTGAAAATCCGTCATGGTGTTTACTGGTAATAACGATATAACGCATTCCGGCATCTTTTGCCAGCTTTACAATCGCTGTGGCATCAAACTGATCCGGATGAAAAGAAGACGCCGCCAATTTATATTCCGCAGGGGGAATATTCGCCATGCTCTTGTTCATCAGCCATTCTCCGATTCCATAATAGGTTTTTCCCTGCCATTTATTTGCTAATTGGGAATAAATACCCCAATGAATAAATAGGGCATATTTGCCCTCCCGGAACAGCTTTCCCCTATTTTGTGAAACAGCACTTTTCCCGCTGCCACCATCCCACATCTCTTCCATTCGTTGCGCAAGGGCATAATATGCACATAATGTACTGATTGCTACCCCGAATACGATCGTTTTAAAACTCATCGCAAAAAACTTTTGATACATCCGTATGCAACATTATACCTTAGGCATACTATACCCGTTTTGATAAATTTTAGCCAGATAGCGATCTGCATCTTTATCATTGAAAGTGCGCTTATTTTTATCCCAGTACAGCTTCTTTTTGCTTCGATAAGCAATATTCCCCATCTGGGAAAAAATGGCAATATGGGCACCCGCCTCGATCGGCGCATGCAGTCCTTCACTGGATTTATTGCGAACAGCTTCTATAAAATTGATCATATGTTTATCCAGTCCATTATCTTTTGATGGCTGAAATACGACAGCTTCCATACGGCCTTTTTCAGGAATAACCTCCCAGCCTTCACGATTGACCACCAATGTGCCATTATTACCGATAAAAGCGACCCCATGTGTTTTTTGATAAGGCCCGAGATCTATTCCCGTTGCCTGTTCCCACTGGACATTGAATCCGTCAAACTCGTACACTGTAGTTAAACTATCCGGAGTTTCAGCCGCATCATCAGGATAAGCAAATTTTCCTCCGGCGGCCATAACGGATACCGGATCAGAAACTTTCATTCCGATCAGGGCATAGTCCAACATATGAACGCCCCAATCCGTCATCAGCCCCCCCGCATAATCCCAGTACCACCTAAAATTAAAATGAAAACGATTGGGATTGAAAGCCCGTTTTGGGGCAGGTCCAAGCCACTTGTCATAGTGAACACCCGCAGGAACCGAAGCATCAGACAGCACCGGAATGCTTTTCATCCAACCTTGGTACGCCCAAGCTTTAACCAACCGGATTTTACCCAGTTTGCCACTATGGACAAAAGCCATTGCATCCCTAAAATGCTGCTGACTCCGTTGCCATTGCCCAACCTGTACCACACGTTTATATTTTTTTGCTGCAGCGACCATGAGCTCACATTCCCGAATGGAATTTCCAATAGGTTTTTCAACATATACATCTTTACCCGCTGCAACCGCATCTACCATCTGTAAACAATGCCAATGGTCGGGTGTAGCGATGATCACAACATCCACATCATTCGCCCGGAGTAAATCTTTGTAATCAATATAGGTTTTAACTGTAATATTTCGTTTTTTTAATTCTTCCACTCGGTTGCTGAGTATATTTTCATCTACGTCACAAAGTGCTGTACATTGGACACCGGGAACTTTCAATATCGCATTTAGATTGGACCAGCCCATTCCGTTTACGCCGACCAGCCCGACACGCACAGTTCCAGATTCCCTGCCGAAAACAGGTGTATTGGCAAATAGCACTGAGGCCGTCAGGATCCCGGTATTACGGAGAAAATCTTTTCTTTTCATTGTTTAATTTGGTTTAGTTTGTTTTATTTTTTGATTAGATCTATCATCTTTTTGGTAAAGACGACTCATGCAGCACTTTCCCTACAGATAACTAATATAACATTTAATCATGAAGATCAGGAAAAATAAGGAAATTCTCTTTCCATTGAAATGAGTTTTACATTTTCAGAAAGTAGCCGCCGGTCTTCCCGCGATGTGCCTTCCAGCTTTCATGCCCGAAAAAATGCAACCGCCCAAAAATGTCCCTTCCAATGCTCTGTATCCGTGCATGCCTCCGCCTCCAAAACCAGCCACCTCTCCGGCAGCATACAGTCCTTCGATAATTTGGTCCTCTACTGTCAGAACCTGTGCATCAAGGTTCGTCTTAATCCCGCCCAGCGTCTTACGTGTCAGCACATGTAGCCGTACAGCAATCAATGGTCCATTCCTCGGATCCAATATCTTATGTGGAGAAGCAACTCTTCCTAGCCTATCGCCGAGATATTTTCGCGTACTACGGATATAATTGACCTGGGTGTCTTTCGTAAATTTGTTATCCAATTCACGGTCTCTTGCCAGGATCTGTGATTCAATAAATTCATAATTTAACAGATCATCTCCGGAAAGGAGATTCATTCTTCGTACCAGCTCCGATAATGTGTCCGAAACGATAAAATCCACCCCGTGCTCCTTAAATGCCTCAACCGGTCCAGGCGCCTTGGCACCGAAAATCCGTTGGAGGAAGAGTTTATAATCCCTATTAGTGATATCTGGATTTTGTTCGGAGCCGGAAAGCGCAAATTCTTTTTTAATGATTTTCTGTGTCAAAATAAACCAGGAATACGAATAACCACTATGTTGTATATGCTTTAGCGTACCCAAGGTGTCAAATCCCGGTAAAAAAGGCGCCGGAAGTCTATTACCTTTCGCATCGAACCAAAGAGAGGAAGGACCAGGTAAAATACGTATACCATGATTGGGCCAAATCGGATTCCAGTTCTGGATACCTTCGGTATAATGCCACATGCGATCTTTATTGATCGTGTGGGCGCCGATCTGTTCAGCGACCGCAATCATCTTTCCGTCTACATATGCGGGAACTCCAGAGATCATCGCGGATGGAGCTGTACCCAGCCATTCAGGCCAGTTCTTTCGTACAAGTTCGTGATTGGCGCCAAGCCCGCCCGAAGCAACGACAACGTGCGGCGCATGATATTCGAAGGTGTCAATGACATTTCTATTGGTCGCAGCCCCCCTTTCCTTATCATCATCTTCTAAAATATCACCAAATACCCCTTTTATCGCATCATTTTCCATAATCAACCTGGTAACACGATGCCTAAATTTAAATTGCAAGAGTCCATTTTGTTCCGCAGTATAGGCCTTTTCAATAAAGGGTTTAACGACTCCTGTTCCAGTACCCCAACTTACATGAAATCTGGGAACCGAATTTCCGTGACCGGAAGCACGGCCATCTCCACGCTCAGCCCAGCCTACCATAAACATGAATTTAATACCTAGCTTCGTTACATACGCGTATTTCTCACCGGCCGCGAATTTCAAGTAGGCATCGGCCCATTGACGGGGCCAGTAATCAGCTGCCCGATCAAAACCTGCGGTACCGAACCAATCTTGCTGCGCCAGCTCCAAAGAATCTTTGATCCCCATACGACGTTGTTGTGGTGAATTGATAAAAAATAGACCGCCAAAAGACCAAAATGCCTGTCCCCCGATATTTCTTTCGGTCTCTTGATCCAATAGAAGTACTTTCTTTCCTACATTGGTAATTTCCATTGCCGCAGTTAATCCTGCCAGACCAGTCCCGATAATGATAGCATCAGGTTTAAATTCTTCTTCTATCCGCATACGCTATATATCAATGTTCTATATTCTTTACGGTTTCGTGCAGTTAGTTCACTTTTGTCTCCCCTAAATTTACCTGTTTCTCTTTTGATGTACAAAGAGAAATAAAATTCAAGCTGTAAAAAGAAGGTCAATCTATAATTAAAATTATATACAATTGTAATTTAACTTATTTTAATGATAGAAATTACTATTCTACCTTTGCACTATCAATCCTTGGAATCATCGTATTGAGCAAGTCGCCCCTTTTGATTTGATTAAAATATTCAGAGGGCAGTAAAGATTAAAATAACAAAATATGGAATACAGAAAATTAGGAAGAACAGATTTGGAACTTTCAGTAATCACCTATGGTGCTTTCGCCATTGGAGGAAATATGTGGGGTGGTAATGAGAAAAAAGACTCTATCGAATCGGTACGAGCTTCTATTGATCATGGAGTTACTACGCTAGATACAGCTCCTTTCTATGGCTTCGGTTTAAGTGAGGAGATGATAGGCGAAGCGATAAAAGGTTACGATAGGTCTAAAATTCAGTTGTTGACCAAATTTGGTTTACTATGGGACGGAAGTAATCAGGGTAAAGGTGAATTTTTCTTTGATGCCGAGGAAAATGGCAAAACTATCCCTGTTTACAAATATGCCTCAAAGGCCAGTGTGATTAAAGAAGTCGAAAACAGCCTAAAACGCCTGCAATCGGACTATATAGACTTATTGCAAATCCATTGGCCAGATAATACTACACCCATTGCTGAAACAATGGAAGCCTTAGATTTACTTTTGCAACAAGGAAAAATTCGTGCAGCGGGTGTAAGCAATTATAGTGTTGAGCAAGTTTCGGAAGCTCAGAATTCAATCCAGATCGCAAGCAATCAGGTCGGTTACAGTATGCTAAACCGTGGCATTGAGCAAGATCTTGTACCTTATGCACAACAGCATGATTTGAGCATCATTGTTTATAGCCCAATGGAACGTGGCCTACTTACAGGTAAATACTTTAGTGAAGGTAAATTGAAAGAAAATGATCACCGTAACGGCTACTTTCAGCAATTTGATCTCAAAAAAGTACAAACCTTCTTAGATACCATCAGTCCAGTGGCAGCTGATAAAGGCGTTACGCTCTCACAATTGGTACTGCGGTGGACAAGCTTGCAACCTGCTATAACCGTTGTATTAGCTGGAGCGCGAAACGCTGACCAGGCTATTGCAAATGCAGAAGCTACAGCAATCGATCTCACGATAGATGAGCTATCATTTATCAATGGCGCCTTGGCCAAGATTTAAATTTTAGGCATAAAAAAACTCTTATGACAGTACTCCACTTCAGTGCTGTACTGTTATAAGAGTTGAAAATTTGCTATTGTAACTGTCATTTGATTAAAGACTGCCTACCACTAGTTTTCATTTTGACCAGCCATAGCATCGGAATTGATACCTATAAGCATTGAAATCTATCGCCGGCCCGTCACTGGTCACTTATTTTATTTTGGCAAAACAATCAATAATCTCCATTAAAGTCACTGCTTCCTCCATAGATGCAGGATTTGGACCATTCCCCTCAAAGAAAGCCACTGTACTAGCGATCATGGGATATTGTATATGCTCAGGATGCTCAAACACAAATTCATTCTCTTCATCATCAGATTGAACGGCTACCGAATTGCCAAATATGGAAAAGGTAATCTTCCCGCGGCTACCTATGATCTCACAGTGATCTACCTGATCTTCTTGCCTGACATTAAAACACCAGCTTCCATTAAAAACAACTTGATGCTCAAATAATATAGTTCCAGTTGTTTGATCTGCGACAGCAGAGGCTGCATCCTGAATCTGGCTAAATCCTTCAAAAGAAATCGGTAAGCCAAAAAAATACAACATCAGATCCAATTGATGTGGTGCAAGATCAAAAAAATATCCACCTCCGGATATTGTTGGGTCTGTGCGCCAGTCTGCCGCCCCCTTGGTCACTAAATCCGGCGACCGACTCTGCCATAACCGGAGCTGGACAGTACGAACTGTTCCTACCCGCCCTGTGTCCAGCAACTCTTTTACTTTGAGAAATAGCGGTAACTGTCTTCGATAATGCGCAACGACAAGCTTGCCATTATTCTTCCTGACAACATCCAAAAGCAGTCTTGCTTCATGTGCATTTAAGGTAACCGGTTTCTCGATATAAACATCTTTTCCGGCTGCTAGCGCCTTCAATGCATAGTCAAAATGCGAAGACGGTGGAGTCGCAATATAAATAGCATTCAATGCCGGATTGTCCAACAAGTCTTCGACCTTCGAATACCAATGCGGAACTTGGTGTCTATGGGCATAATCGGCAGCTTTAGCGGTATCTCTCCGCATTACAGCCAATAATCTACTATCTTTAACTTTATTAAACGCGGGACCGCTTTTTTTCTCTGTCACATCACCGCACCCTATGATTCCCCACCTTACCTTTGCATCTTCCATTTTATTTATTTTTTGAACTAATCCCCCAACAAAAATTTTTATTCCGGTTTCAGGCGCCCGATAAACGCATTTTTACCAAGCAAAAATCCAATTGCCTTTTCAATATTTTTACGTCGGCTGTCATCGGTCTTTAGAAAAGAAATATAACGGATAATCTCCTTTCTTTTGGATGGTGCCAAACGGTCAAAGACTGTTTTAGCTTCTTCATTTTCTAATAATGCCTGCTCTAGTTCGGGATGCGGGAGCAGACTTCGGTCTTCCGGATCAAAAACAACAGATAATTCCAATATTTCACCGATTCGTTTAGGTGAATTTGGCAACATTTGGGTGTTGATATACAATCGCCACTCGCCCTTATACCGTAATAGGGTCTGATTATAATCTTTACCATTTACCTTCCCACTGATAGGGATATATCCCTTATCCACTCCAGCTTCGGCGAAGAGATTATGTAAAATTTCATCAGGCACAAAAACAAAAGGATTGATTCCTATTATCTCCAATTTGGCTTTAAAGACCGACATATACATTGCTATTTATCATTCGTTAGAAATTAAGCTACATCAAGTATATGCGCTATCCGGTTGAGTTCCTCTATGCTAAAGCTCAAATTATCAAGCGACTTTAACGAATCCGTCAGTTGTTCACTGTTTCTCGCTCCGACCAAAACCGAAGTCAGGCGTTCATCCTTTAATAGCCATGCAATAGCCATCTGCGCCAGTGATTGGCCTCGTTGCAATGCGATTTCATCCAAAGCAGATAATTTTGTGATCAGGTCAGATGTAATAGTGGTACTCTTCAAGAAATGTTCTTTTGAAGCTCGAGAACCTGTCGGAATATTGCCTTGTAAATATTTATTGGTCAGTAATCCCTGTGCCAAGGGAGAGAAAGCAATAACTCCTACCCCTTCTTCATCCAACACGTCCAACAGTCCATCCTCTGGCTTACGCACCAACATGGAATACTTGGGTTGATGGATCAGACAAGGACATCTCAGATCATGTAATAGTGCAATTGCCCTCCTCGCTAAATCCGCAGGATAGTTTGATAGACCGACATACAGGGCTTTTCCCTGTCGTACAATATCACTTAAGGCAGTCATCGTTTCTTCCAAAGGCGTCTGCGGGTCAGGTCGATGATGATAGAAAATATCAATGTAATCAAGTTTTAGGCGCTTTAAGCTCTGATGTAAGCTTGCCATTAAATATTTACGGCTTCCCCAATCGCCATAGGGTCCATCCCACATGGTGTATCCCGCTTTGGTCGACAACAAAAGTTCGTCCCGATGTCCAACAAAATCTGAGCTCAACATAGCACCAAAATTTCGCTCCGCGCTACCGGGAGGTGGACCATAATTATTGGCGAGGTCAAAATGTGTGATACCATTGTCAAAAGCCGTACGTAGCGTCTGCCTAAACACTTCTTTTTGATCGATATCACCAAAATTTTGCCACAGACCAAGGGAAATAGCCGGAAGCTGGATACCACTTTTTCCACATCGCCTATAAGGCATTAAATTATATCGGTTTGGATTGAATGTCACGTTGTCAAGTTTATGTATGCAAAATACAAAACTATTTTGAAGAGTTTATGCAAACGCAATAACCAATGTCCCGAAATATTTCGAGACATAACAATTTAAACTAAAATTTATACCATTCCCTGCCATCGATATCGTATTACTATCGCAAATATTTTTATACTTTTGATTACATTCCAATAATAGCACAACTTGAAGAGCACATCATGATCAGTAAATTCTTAAGAAAATTCTATTTACACCTAGTGATATGGACCATCCTGCTATTACTCCCTTTTATTACTTATCTCTATCAGCCCGATAAAATCGCTGATTTCAAAATCTACTCAGCGCTATCACATCTCAGCAATATCGTCTTCCTGGCGAGTAACTTTTATCTGCATTGTTATGTTGTTGCACCGAAGTACTTCTTTGGTCACCGAAAGATTTTTATCCTATTCATCGCACTAGGTTTTGTGGCCTACGTCCTGCTCAATTATGCCATCGTTTATTTCAACCCAAACGGAGAATTAGCACATTTTAAAAAAGAGAATATCCTATTTGTGCGACTTGTAGTAGGTCCAGGTATTATCTACTCTCTATGTATGATCACTTCGTCCATGATCTTTCTTTATAATGAACAAGCGAGACAGAAAGAACTTAATAAGCAAATTGCATTAGAGAAGACAACAGCTGAACTGACTATTTTGAAACTGCAAATTAGTCCACATTTTTTATTCAACACGCTCAACAATATTCGCTGGCTGATCCGCAAGCAATCTCCTGACTCCGAAGGGACAATAGTCAAGCTCTCCGAAATGCTGCGCTACATACTTTATGAAGTTGATGGACCGAAGGTCGAACTTTTCAAAGAAATTGATCATATGCGTAATTTCATTGCTTTGCAGACATTAAGGCTTCCCATCGCAGGTGAAGTTGATCTACAAATCGAAAGTAGCGTCAAGAATAGAATGATCCCGCCTTTATTATTTATTCATTTTGTAGAAAATGCCTTCAAATATGGGGTGGATAGCAAAAACAGCCCCTACATACTGTTTCAATTCATAGATATTCCGGGTGGGCTTGTTTTTAAATCAGTTAATAAAATATTACAATATACCGAGCACCAGCCAAATGAAGGGATCGGATTGACAAATGTAAAACGACGATTACAGTTGCTTTATCCCAATCGCCATGAACTCACGATCAAAAGAACAGCAGACGACTATTTTGAAGTTGCACTCAGACTAATGACAGATGAAGATTAAATGTATACTCATTGACGACGAACCATTCGCCCTTAATTTGCTGGAGGATGATCTGTTAAGTTTTGACCAAATCGAAATTCTACAGAAATTCCATGCTCCTGTAGACGTTGTTAACTACCTGAAGAATCATTCGGTAGATCTCATTTTTCTGGACATCCAGATGCCGGAAAAACTAGGAACACAATTTGTCAGGGATCTCGAAGATCCACCGTTAATCATATTTACAACTGCCTACCATCAATATGCTGTTGAGGGATTTGAATTAAATGCAGTAGATTATCTTTTGAAGCCTATTTCAAAAGAACGGCTCACGGCTGCGGTTCGAAAAGTAGCGGATATCATGACACTACGGAACAAACACCTTGTCGAAAAAGACCATATTGTCGTGCATGTGGAATATAAAAAAACCAAGATTTATCACCACGAAATCAGCTATATCGAAGGTTTAAAAGATTACGTAAAAATCTATTTGGTTGACCGGCAGACCCCACTCCTAACCCGAAGTAATTTACGTGGTATGGAAAAGCTATTGCCAGCAAGCGATTTCCTACGCATACACAATTCTTTTATTGTCAACAAAGCCAGAATCGAACATTGCACACCGGCAAAACTTACCTTACCTGAAGTTGCACTACCAATTGGCAGAAAATATGTCAAAAATATAGAGCAGTTCCAGACAAAAGGGTCAGCGAACAAAGGATAACAGCCATTGGTCTACACATTCAGCCCATCGGTCTACAGATGATTGTGTAAAATAAAAATCATTTACAAATTTGCTTGGGGTCAATTTGTCCAACACCAGCTATTGATCCGTATAGCAAAGAAAAAATGAAAAAAATTATAGCAGCACTCTTACTGGCAACTGCGGTTGCCTCTTTACATGCCCAAACAGTTCCCGGTAGCCGTCCAGGTAGTTTCTCCGTCGCTGAAGGCAAACTTTCCGGTCAACTGATAGACCTTCAGGGCAAACCAATCGCACAGGCTTCTGTCAATCTACTACGGGTGATCCATGATCAGTCTTCAGGCAAAGAGCGGGAAATCTTATTCAAAAGCACGAGTTCGCTTGAAAATGGAAAATTTAGTTTTACGGCACTATCCACCAAAGACAAATGGAAGTTAAAAATAAGCTCGGTAGGTTACAGCCCTAAAGATATTGTGGTCGAGTATGGATCTGATAGCAAAGTTTTGGATAAAGATCTTGGTGCTATCACATTGGAAAATGATAATCGAAAGCTAGACGAAGTAACGGTCACTGGTCGTAAAGCTTTACTTGAAATGGATATCGACAAAAAAGTATACAATGTAGAAAAGAATATCGTAGCAGCGGGTGGTACTGCCATCGATGTTATGCGCAATATGCCTTCTGTACAAGTTGATATTGATGGGAATGTCAAGCTCCGGAATGCTGCACCGACTATTTTTGTAGATGGCAAACCCACAACATTAACCCCAGACCAAATACCTGCTGACGTCATCGAAAAGATCGAAATCATCACCAATCCTTCTGCCAAATATGATGCTTCGGGGAGTATGGCCGGAATTTTAAATATTATTCTGAAAAAGAATAAAAAAACAGGTTACAACGGTATGGTTACTCTTGGAGCAGATCGCTTTGGCGGGACCAATTTTATGGGGAGTCTCAATTTGCGTCAAAACAAATTCAATATATCCCTTACGGGAATGAATATGCGTATGCGGACAAATACCGAAGGTGATAGCTATCGGAACAGCACAATTGGTGGCGTTAATTCTGAGGTTAATCAGGATATCGAAGGTAAAACAAAGGGAATGATCAGCTTTGGAAGGCTCGGGGTAGACTATGACCTTAGTCAACGCACGACAGTATCCGTTGCAGGAATCTTTGTCGAAGGCAAATTTCGCCCCAATGAAAACACGATGATAACGACGGAAACGCAAGGCAATAGCAATAGAATTTCCGAATCCGAACGTAGTTTCAAACCTAGAGGTTTACAGGCAGGCCTTGTTCAGAAATTCAAAACCGAGGGTGAAGAATTGACCGCGGACTTTAATTATTTCGGTGGAACAAACAATTCTCATGGTACTTACACCACCAATTATTTAGATAACAGTGAAATCATTGGTTCACAGATCCAAAAGAACATTGGATCTGGTGACAATAAATTTATGACCGTACAGGCAGATTATGTTAAACCATTTAAAAATGGGATGAAACTTGAGACGGGGGTTCGCGCGCAGATCAACAAACTCAAAAACCTGAATAACAACAGCCTTAAAGCCCGCGATAAAGATGATTACGAGGATATCAGCGCTGCGTCAGCCAATTACGATAACAAGAATACGGTCTATGCGGCTTATGCTTCACTTGGTGGCGACCTCAGAGATTGGGTATCTTATAAAGTCGGTATGCGTGTAGAAAATTCCACCTATGACGGTGAATTAATCAACACAAACCAAAAATTCCACAATAAATACCCGCTTAGTCTCTTTCCTTCCCTATTCCTTAGCAAGAAACTGACCGAGAAAGATCAGCTACAGATGAGTGTCACCCGTCGTGTGAATCGTCCCAACTTCTTTCAGTTAATTCCATTTGTTGACTATACGGACAGCTTAAATATTACACGTGGTAATCCGGACCTCGTCCCGGAGTTTACAACTTCAGGCGAATTATCCTATAGCCGGACACATGGCAAAGGTACCTTCTTGGCTTCGGTTTATTACAAAAAAACCACGAACCTGATCACCCGTTACCTAACTCAGGAACTCAATCCCATTACCGATAAAATGGATTTTATCAATACATATATTAATGCAAATTCCAGCAAAAACTATGGGGCAGAGTTTACGTACACGAATAACCTAAAAAAATGGTGGGATCTGACTGCAGACCTCAATTTCTATAATTCAAAAATTGAAATAGATGACAAGACACCATCGGAAGGTATGTGGACTGTATTTGGAAAATTAAATAATACATTCAATCTAAAAAAGAATTGGAACCTTCAGCTCGCGTTTGAATATCAAGGGAAAACAAATATGCCGGTCACACAAAATCAAACCTTTGGTCCGCCGATGAATCAGGCTCAAAGTTCCTCTCAGGGATACATAAAGCCTTTTTATGGAATTGATTTTGCCATCAAGAAAAGTTTCCTGAAAAATCAGGCTGCTTCCGTGACATTGGCTGTAAACGATATTTTTAGGACCCGCGGCAATACCATAGTCTCTTCAGGGGATGGTTTCTACCAAGACTATTATCGCCTCTCCAATCCGCAGCTTGTCAAATTGAACCTTTCCTATCGTTTTGGCAAAATGGACATGAATATGTTCAAGAAAAACAAAAACCAAAATTCCATGGAAGGTATACAAATGCAATAGACACTTACATTTAGTTTGACATATTAAAGCAGAAAGAGACCGATTGGATGGTCTCTTTCTGCTTTATTTCTTTTATACGGTCTTCATTTCATTAAACCACCTGACTTGGTATATTGTATTTTTCGATAATGGGTACAATTTCCAGTAGATCATCAATCACGTAATCCGGATGAGCTGACTTTAGCTGGTCAGCAAGATGCGCCCCTGTCGTAATACCAATACTCAAAGCACAACCCGCATTCTGACCTTCTTTTATATCAATAATCGAGTCCCCTATTTTTACTACACCTGTGGGCTCTGTTATTGCAAAATTTACTCTTGCAAGATCGATCATATCCGGATAAGGTCTATTTTTAGGCACATCGGATGCTGTAATCAGTGCATCAATATCTCGACCGACAGCCCAATTAAGGTTTTTCAAAAGGGATTCCGCCGTTTTACGGTCATATCCCGTATTTAATACCCGAAGTATATTCATCTCTTTCAAAATCGCAAAAAGTTCATTCGCATTTGAATTCGGATAAATGTCTGCTACTTCATAGGCATTTTCAAGTGCTTGCAAAAATGATTGGAACATCTGCTCCGCCAATTGGCCATCAACTATATTGAGGCAATTTTTTAGTACAGTCTTAATGGCCTGTAATTTTTCTTTGCCAGCTCCGTGCTCCAACACTTCTGTCAATGTAAGTTGATAACCACCAATTTGATTTATCACCTGTTGAAGTGTCTTGTAAACTATATTATCCTCATTTACAGTAGTACCTGCCATATCAAATACCACCATCTTGATCGCTTCTCTCATTTATTTACCATTAAATGTTTAGCAAAAATAAAATATTGTTAAACAACACTGAACTTATCAATATTAACTTATTGCTATCTTTAAGTTAAGAGGAGCGTAAATTAACGTAGTACACAATAATAAGTCCAGCCGATAAGCAGCAGTTGAAATGGAATCCTAAACCACAGGTATTCGGTACCTTTTCCATCAAAAGTCGCAGTTTCATAGTTCAGGTGCCTCATACTCGCATATATATTTGTCGGTAGTATCAGTATAAAAAAGACAATTAAAAGCATCCCTGTAAGACGACTTATAGATGGTATGAATAAACCAAAGGCCCCCATGACCTCCAATAGTCCAGTCACATAAATTATTTCTTTTTTTAATGGGATAAAATCAGGAAGCATCAACACCATGCCCTTTGTGTAAATAAGGTGTCCAAGGGAGGTAAACAATAATGTGGTAGCAAGGGCTATTTTTCCAGCCAAATGATAATCCATATCGCCCTTATACTGTCGTATAACTAAATTGCTGATGAAAAATACGGTAAGTAAAACAAAAAGTGGTTTCATAATCTTTTTTTATTCAAAGTTATGGGTCTTTCTATTCCCTATCAATGAACAATTGTTAAGAAATTTCCTTCCGGATTCTGCTTAGTGATTGTGGTCTAATCCCAATATAAGATGCCAAGTATTTGAGTGGGATATTATTAATTAACTCAGGCTGTTCCCGCATCAGATTGACATACCTCGTTTTGGCTGAATCTTCGAGTAAGGTAAATTCACGTTTCATTTTCTTCAAAAAGATATCTTCGATTGCCTTTCGTCCGATAAAATTCCCTACCTGTGTCGTTTTGTACACAGTATCCAGATCATCATAAGATATCCGCCACAAGACGCAATCTGTAATCGCTTCAAGATTATAGGGCGACGGTGTTTGGGTCAGGAATGAATCATAGGCACTCACAAAAGAGTTTTCAAACGCAAAACCAAAGGTAAAATCGTAATCTAATTTTGGAATATTGAACCGAACAATTCCCTTTTCAATAAAAGATAGATAGCGCTCCGTTTTGCCCATTTCGAGAATCAATGATCTTTTCGAAAAAACTGCCTTGGAAAGCATTGACGAAAAAATATCCCAGTCCCCCGCCTCCATCTTAATGAGTGAGTCAAAATAGTTCTTGATTTTATCCATTCTATCCATATTTTAAAACAAGATAAAAACTTCTGGTCAAACAAGAGAAACCACGATCTTATTATCTATTTAATTATTTAAGCACTTAATTTCATGGATAAATATTAAATTAATCAATATAAACTTCTATTATGACTTCTATTGCAGAAAACAGTATCAAAGCGTGGTCCCCATCAAAGAAATTCTTCTTCCGATTTTCTTTCGTTTTCATCTTTTCATTCATACTCGTTTTCAATAATGGTGCTTTTCCACTTTTCGGATACATCGGCAAACCATTAACTGATCTTATGCATTGGATCACACCTTGGTTTGCGAAAACCATTTTACAATATCAGTACGATTATACTATTTTTATCAATGGAAGTGGGGATACTTCCTATGCTTGGGTATCGTTACTTTTGCTTGTCATAGTTGCTGCAGTAGCCGCAATTAGCTGGTCTTTATTTGATTTGAAGCGTCAAAACTATGAAACCTTATATTATTGGTTGACCACAACAATACGTTATTATATTGCATTCATGTTGATAAACTACGGTGTAATTAAAGTGATGCATTTCCAGATGCAGCCGCCCTCACTGTCACAGTTGATGCAACCACTGGGAGAATACACTCCGATGGGACAGGCATGGACATTTATTGGTTTTTCTAAAGGCTACAATATTCTCATTGGAATAGCTGAAATATTGTCGGGATTCCTTCTATTCCGGAAAACCGTTGTGTTGGGGGCTCTAGTAACCCTTGTCACGAGCATTAATATCATGTCCATCAACTATTTTTACGATGTTCCAGTGAAGATGGTTTCGACTGCCTTGTTTTTGTTTTCACTGTTTTTGTTGCTACCTTCCACACATACACTGGTTTCCGTATTTATTAAAGGGCAACCTGCACTGTTATTTACCATTCAACAACCATTATTTAATAAAGTATGGAAGAGAAAAGGACTTATCGTCTTTAAAATATTAATACTTACCATCTTTGGAGTACAGCAGGTAATTGGGATTTTTAACACCCAGAAGTTAATCGACGCCTTTTTTAAAAAATCACCGCTCTACGGAATCTACCATTTTGAAAAAAACGATGAGAATATCAAAACCATTCCAAAAGAATGGCGGCAAATCATTTTTTCAGCAGGATAACGATCGTGCCTTTGTCCGTGATATAGACTACAATCCTCTGTCCCTATCTGTCTTAATTGATTCCCAACAACAAAAACTCACATTGAACAATTATCAATATGATTATGAAATCGATCGAAATGGAAATATCTTATTGACGAAAACTATTGAAAACCGTATTGAGAAAATTAAGCTTATCAAACAGGATTCTCAAAAATCAGGATTAATGAAACGCTCCTTCCATTGGATACAGGAGTATCCAAATAGCCGTTAAAAAGTTCCACAATTGAAGAGCTTTTGGAAAGGGTACATTGCTTTTTTTGGTACAATTAATGGAAAAAGTAAGACAAAACGTGTCTACTTAATTTTATCATTCTTTTTTTTACTATATTTAACCAAAAGCCAATGTTTGAAACAGGCATAACAAAAAAGTGGAGATCTAAAAAAAGATATTCATCTACATGGAGCCATATTTCCATAATTATGGTAGGATAAGTTTCAGTTATTTTATTTCTTCTTTACTGTTATATTATCTAAATATATGGTCTCTTTACCTGTGTTCGTAAAAGCTATTCGCACTATCTTTTTATTTGGATTGATTTCCTGACCAGTCACAAAATTAATTTCTTGTTTTTTACCTTTCTTACCCAACTCCAGTGTCTGTTGCTTTAGATTCGACAGTTCTCCGCTCACAACCTTCACATCGTCTACTGTTACGGCTATACTGCCACCTCTGCCCCAATACCTAAGGTTAAATTGTTGCGCTGGGTCCAGATAAATGTACTGTTCTATCTTTTTCCCTTGCGCAAGTACAAGAGCCTTACTTCCCTTTTCACCTATATCCTCCGCAATCGTACCTTCTCCTTCCCAGGGTTTGAGACCAGCTTTTCCCTCAAAATCGGGATTAGGGAGCTCATTTCCATCACGCAAAGGCCAGTTATAGGCACGGATATAATCGACCTCCATATTTACCCCACCTTCGGAACCGTATGTGCCTAAAAACACATTCATAAAATGGTTGGGTGAGTAGATTTGATTTTTATCGTCGTACTCTTTAATTAAATCACCATTGATATAATGTTTAACACTCGTTGGAGTCCACAACACACCATGGGTAACCCACTGGCCTACATGCTCATATCCTTCGGCAATATGTGTAGGAAGATTACGTTGAAATACCCCTTTCGTATCGACATGTCCGTGGATGACAAATTGAGCCGTGATATATTTAAACACATCTATTTCAAACAATTGGCCTTTTGGGCGTATTCCTTTTATTCCATCAACCTCGGCTCCCTCTTGAAGATAGTAACGAATATCCGGTCCTGGTGAATCGAACCAAAATGCAGTATTTGTTCCTTTCGGGTTACCTTGGCGGTTGCGCCGTACTTTTACCTCAAAATAACCACCTTTACTATTGTCCAGCAAATTTTCATTCGTTTTCCAGTCATAGGTCTGAATGGATGAAATCTTTTGGTTTCCACCTTCTGTAAAGATGCACTTTGGGATGGTATCATTCACATAGAGGTTAATTGCGGATCCGTCAAGCGTATAGGCCGGCTGGGGTAATTGATTCTGCAACATCTCCTGCTTTGATTTTTCATTTAGATAATTCAATGAGGAGAAATAATTGGTGGTCCATTTATTCCGGTTTAAAAGTCGATCATTAAACTCGTCCTGCCAATAGACTTCCATACCAAGCGGAACCGCTCTTGAACTCGGATTTTTTTGTACTTCACCTAGCTCCATATCATCAAGCTGCCATGTCTTGCTCGTATGCACTTTTCCATTCGCCAACGATTTACCTGTTGCAGATTCCACCCAGATATAATAAGCCGTTTCGGGGTCTACCTGTTGAATATAGTAACGTCTGGCTCCATCAGCTAATATGGCATTGGCTGTCTGCGGTTTCTTATTCGTTTTCGCCCAAAAGACCTTCGTCCCGGTCATGTTCGGTTGATTATCATCCAGATCCACACGGATCCAGCTCCGGGTCGCCAATAGTTGTAATGGTATATCCGATTTCGCCGTTTGAGCCAATAGCCCTAGCGCCGACAATACCTGAATACTGGCAAGAAATATATATTTTTTCACAATTGTCTGATTTTATAAAAGAACCAGCTATAGTTGATCTATTTACGAGCAGACTATAACCACACGATAATAATGAGAATTATCAGTATTGGCAACTCTGATCAAAACGCAACCGTTTGTTCAATTTGGCAGCGCAGACAAACAGGGAGGCCCGACGCGTTTTATCCGTCGTAATGGAAAGCTGATTTCTATTGTTCCCAGAAATAAAAACACACCCAAGGTATTCATCAGATTATAGAGCAAATAATAAAAATCTTCGAGCCCCCATTAGCGCATTTAATTACTCTTTTCTTCTCGAACAAGAAAATCATAGGAATACCAAAACTTTAAAAGTGAAAAATTGTCAAGACTTCTGAGTGAATAGCTTATGGGAAAATCAAATGAATTGCTTTGCTTTTCAAACTCTTTTTTAAATTCCGTTACCAGTTTTGAAATTTCTTGTAGACCATTCGCACGTCTGATAAAGCTTTCTTTTCTGCCACCGCGTAAATAGATCAACAGATCCGAAGCATTAAGGATCGTTTTCTCTTTTTCAACCAATGGTTGGCCGCTCAGTAATTTATCGAGCGCGTTTTTGAAATCAACTCGCGGAAAATCACTCTCCCCCATCATAATCACATGAGTACCGTAATTCACAACATTCGTATAATAGGGATTAAAACCGGCATGCCTGAGTTGAACAACATCTTTACTTGGAAAGGCAGACGAAAACTCATTGAATTGTGCCATTAATGAAAATGCAATATTTTCACTACGCATCAAACAGCTATAAGCTCTTATAACGGTTGTTGAATCATGGTGTTCAACAAGCTTTAGGACACTGTCTACATCAGGACTATTATTGAGGTGATAACGAATTGACTCATAATCAAAAAAATCTGTCACTGAAAAACCCGACATAGTAAACTCAGAACTTTTATTTTTTCGGGCATATGAACGAACACCTTCAAACGTAGGTACGATTTTCGCGCTGGATATAACAGGAGTGGTTGGTACTATTTTGATTTTAAACGGCTTATAGTGGCTACGCAAGGAAACAAGTCCAACGGTAGGCATAGTATCTTTCAGTCCCCATACTGTTCCTAAATAAAAATCTTTATCTACGGTCTGGTCAACGTAGAACTGGTTTATCGAAAAACCAACAGAACGACTAATAAATTTAAATTTTTTTGATAATGTACTACCATCGATCTCCATGGAATCAGGATCAACTTCCTCCTTGTCACAACTGGACAATAAAAACAAACCGAGCAACAGTACAAAAAGATGTTTCATGATTCAAAAATTACTCGCTTTCCAAAAGTCAAAATATTTCCGTACATACAGCGGTAAGGCTAAAGGCTTTTGGCTCTTTATCAAAGATATAGAAAAATACTATTCTAACCTATATAAAAATCAGAATAACAAACGGATAAGACAAAAAACAGCATCATAAGTATACGTACAACATCCCGGGCAACCAGCAGAAGATAGAGATAATCATGGAAATCGCAAATTCTTAAAAAGTAAAAGCCGCTGGAACGGGGAATTCCGAACGGCTTCTTTCTAACCTAATGAAAAACATCTATACCGTCACCGGTAACGTGTTGATCTCCTATTCCAAATATATCTCGTTTATTTCTCCTGTGTACCATCTATTTACAATCCGTATCTGTGATTTACGATTCGTATCTACCGTATCCCGCAGGTGATTGTCTGGCTACCACAGTTGTTGAGGTGGTAGCTGATCAACAACAGGCTTATCAACTACTTGGATAACTTTTCCAGATTTCAAACAAGAGGACTTTTTTATGATTCGTTTTTATTTCTTTTTAAAAGATCAGTTGACAATAAAGCAGTAATGGATGCCGCAGTCAACGCCGAAATTCCAAGATTTAGCGTAATGACCAAAAAATGATCGGAAAGTGAATACTTAATACCATAATATGTAATGGCGTAAGTAACCAAATAAGTGATAAATGCCTTAATAATTTCCATTATATTAATACATGGGATACAGCTACAGTAATTTTCGATACAAATATAAAGAGCTTCTTTCCTCCCTTCTCCTCTCGCTTACGATTCGTCTTGGATAATTTATGATTCGTCGTTTTCAACCACGATCAAGGTATAAAAATTCTAACCCCCTGAGTAAATAATGTAAAATATATTACTTATTTTCAGATCAACAAACTTAGATTCGGTTATTGACCTTTATTTTTACGGATGCCGGGTTAATTCTTTACTTGATGCTTTAATACGGATTTCGCTCGTTTCTCCTTTTTCGCTTTTACGATGATCAATGCCATTCCATTGTATACTTTAAATAACTTTGGAAAGAAGTAAAATCAACTGCATTGCCATTATCCGCCGATACGATTTAATACCGTGACCTGGCTGCAAGTAAAACGTTAAATACCTGTTCTCTTTTCAATAGCCACATACCCAGTTTATCTTGAGCGACACCTTCTAAGAGTTTATAGGTAAAGATGAGCCCTTTGGATTCATCCAGTTTCACGCCTAAATGTTTCATTACAGCCCCTTTTTCTTCCAGGGAAGAAGAAATTTCGGTGATATGAGATGATAGTAAGAATATACTATTCTCAAATCCCCGAAGACAGCTGATAAGTTGTGACGTCGCCTCACTGGCATCGTTATGATTTGTTCCCTTAAACAGCTCATCCATCAGGACAAAAATTTTTTTACCCGCTGCAAGCAACTCAGCTAAGTGCTTAAGGCGAAGCACCTCATTAAAAAAATGGCTAGCTCCAGCGCTGATATTATCCCCTAAATTTATTGTCGCCAATATGCCATCAAAGAGCACTGTTTCCATCGCTTCCGCAGGAACTGGAAAACCCATATGCGCCAAATACACGCAGGTACCTATTGTTTTTAACAATGTAGATTTTCCCGTCATATTCGCACCCGTCAGGTACCATAAGTTACCGCCACTTTTTATTTCAATATCATTCTTAACCGGATCTTCCAAAAAGAGATTATATCCGGCCTGAATTCGAACCATATCGGAACCTGGGTCATGATCCTTTATATCGGGGAATACAAGATGTCTTTCTTTAGTACATTTAGCTACACCATACAAGGCATCCAACTGATACAAGACAGCAAAGACTTCACGTATCGCATTCCGTTTGATATTCCTAAAAAGATAATCGTATTTAATCATCAGTTCCAGTGAAAGTTTATCCTCAAGTAATTTTTCAAACTCACCTAAATCAATATCTTCCAATACGCGATCAATTTTGTTGAAATAATCAGCGATAAAACTTTTTGTGGGATGCGCAGATTTAACAGCACCAAGAAATACGTTGAGATAATCTATTATTTTAGCTATTTCATGAATGGAGCGTCTAATTAATAGATGGCGTTTTTTAAAATCCACTGAAAGAAAATTTGTGGTGACAAGCTCTAAATAATAGGAGGTCCTGGTCGGTGAATACGGCTCCAGTGGCAAAGATAAATATTGTTCCAAGTCTTGCATCATATACTTATCCAAAATATCTGTGATATCTACTTCTTGCATATAACGGATAATCCACTGCCTGTCCAATATCTTAGATTTAGCTGAAAGAGGATCAAGAAAATAGGAATACAAGGTATCACGCCCGCCCAATGTAACTGTACCATCAAACAAATCGAACAAATCTCTATATTGATTATTCGTAACATTTAAGTCTGCTAATGTCTGTTTGTCAATAATAAACATATTTTCTTGGAATTTTTATGGTAATCTTTGGTTCCTTGTATTTAAACTTACTTAAAATCACTACTATTCACAATACTGTATCAGAATAGTTATTGTATACTTCTCAGTATACCAACAACAGTTACCATGCTCGTGCCGGTATTCCGGATCATTCGGATGAAAGTTTTGCAAAAATACTCGTTATTCAGGTCGCTCGTGAGTTCATTTCATAAAATAGACGATTACCTTATTACCCGAAAAGCATCTCCCTTCACTTGAATTTAACGGCAAACCTCATCCGAAAGGAAATATCCGAAATCCGGGAGGATCAAAAAGCTTTATTTTAAAGGTCATCACGTACATACAGCGGTATGCTAAGGACAAAGATAAAACCCACAATCCGGAAGATCGCTTCACACTTTGGCATATCCAAAAATTATTTTGATGAGTATTTCAAACAACAGACCGGAACATCCTCCCTAGATTACCGGCTTGCTTATCGATTGAAATTGGTCGAAACTTACCTGCGTTATAGTAGCACGCGACTTGGAGAATCGCCCACGAATTGGAGTTCAGTGACAAAAACCATCTTTCAAAATTATTAAAAAAACACAGAGGACTTACACCGAATGAATACAGAAAATAAAAGCCTTTAATAAAAAAACACCCGATAGCATGGGGTACTCCGGGTGTTTTAGCCATATTATTAACCTATTTTATGAAAAGTGCCCGTGATGGGCAACACTAAAGTAGAAAAAAACTTTGTATAAACAAAATAAAAAATAAAAAAAATAGAATTTCTCATCTTCGCTAAACCGGTTAAACATTGATTTTGAAAAATAACATAATCTCCTTGATCTAGTACACAAGCCCGGAATTAATTAATCTCAAAGCCAATAGTAACATCGTAATTACAGGGATATAACAAGGGGTTAACAGGGGTTTACCAGGGGTAATACCCTATTAACCCCTTATTAATACAGTATAAAAATAGTATTATTTCACTTTTATTTCAGTAGGTGATATTAAGCTGGTAATAACCATTTATACAGTAGAGCTTATCCGCTTGATATTTAGTGAATAACCAATTATATGTAGACACACTTCCAAAAGAAGACGCAGCACGCTGAGATCAGGAGATTTTGCTTAATTTTAGTCCATTAATTAACTGTAAGCTATGAACGGTCGCGAAATTCTCAGGCAACATATCGATAAAACCATCCATTATTCTATCCCTACTCAACAATGACGCGCGCAGTCGTTATGAGGAATTGGTGCTCCAATATCCTGAATTGTATAATATTGTTCCAAAACATTTGATTGCATCTTATCTCGGGGGGTCGTGAGACACTCAGCCAGCTCTATCACTAAAAATAATGTGGTCTATATCACCAAAACAAACCATTCTTTAAAATGTGATGTATATCACATAGGGGTCTGAAGATTTATGCCCTATTTTGTGTTACCATTTAGACAATTAATTTTTAAAAAGATGAAAAAAGAGAATTTAAAGGTATTGGTCGTTTTGACTTCACATGACCAGCTGGGAGATACAGGAGCTAAAACAGGTTTTTGGGTGGAAGAGTTCGCAGCTCCCTACTATATTATGGCCGATGCAGGCATTGACATCACCATCGCTTCGCCAAAAGGCGGGCAACCACCTATAGATCCCAAAAGCGCACTTCCTGATTTCCAGACCGCAGCAACAAAGCGCTTTGATGCGGATAATGAACTTCAGCGCAAATTAGCCAACAGTGTCGTTTTGTCTGAGATTAATGAACAGGATTACGACGCAATTTTCTATCCTGGTGGCCATGGTCCACTGTGGGATCTCGCAAATGACAAAACTTCTATTTCATTGATTGAGACATTCTGGAAGCACAATAAACCTGTTGCTGCTGTGTGCCACGCCCCTGGAGTCTTTCGATTTGTAAAAAATCCTGATGGCAGTCCATTGGTGCAGGGCAAAAAAATTACCGGTTTTTCGAATTCCGAAGAGGAAGCTGTACAGTTGACAGATGTTGTCCCTTTTCTAGTTGAAGACGAATTGATCAATCTTGGCGGACAGTATAGTAAAGGTGATGATTGGAGCAGTCATGTGGTCAAAGATGGTAAGCTTATCACTGGCCAAAATCCCGGCTCATCAGAAGAGGCTGCAAAAGAACTGCTAACTCTGTTGAAGCAATAGTCGTCTGACGATTGAAAAGTATACCAATACCGAATGTATAGCAGAAAGAAATACTAAGTTTAACGGTATTGCACATTGCTTTATTCTATAAACGCCATTATTATAGGCTCAGTCCTATTATAATGGCGTTTTTATTTAACAATGAAAGGTGACGCTATATTAACAGAAATAAGACTATTTCGCAGAATAGGCACGAATGATCTTTTTTAGGTCGATCCCTTTGCCCAATACAGGCTTAAAAATATCACCCATACTATTTATCCGTTCTATGGCATTAAAAATAGTAAAATCGGTCATCTTCAGTCCCTTCTTTACCTCGTCCCAGTGGAGTGGCATGGACACAGTAGCTCCAGGTTTTGGACGGACAGAATAGACCGACGCAATAGTTGCGTGAGGTCTATTTTGAAGAAAATCCAGATACATCTTTCCTTTTCGGTCACGTACAGTACGATCGAGACTAGTATAAGCTGGTATTTCAGCATGCACCAAAGTCACGATGATACGCGCAAACTCTTTAGCTTGATCATAAGTATATTTGTTTCCCAAAGGAATATAAATATGAAGCCCTGTAGAACCGCTTGTCTTGCAATAACTAGGCACTCCCATATTGTCCAGAATCTGCTTGGTCACCTGAGCTGCTTCGATCACCTGATCGAAAGAGTTTTTATCCGGATCAAGGTCGATGATACAGTAGGTTGGATGATCAGGTTTTTTAACTGTACTGTTCCAAGGATTCATTTCTATGCAACCGAGGTTGGCCATGTATAATAAAGTTGCTTCGTCCTTCCCGACGAGATAATGTCTATCCCGATTATCCGTTTCACTTTGATATAAATAAAGTTCAGCCCATTCCGGCGCGGTATCGGTAACATCTTTGAAATAGAACCCCTCTTCATTGATACCATTTGGGAATCGGTTCATGCTCTGAGGCCTACCTTTTAGGTATGGTAAGATGAAGGGTGCAACCTGGTAATAATAATTGATAAGGTCGCCTTTGGTGATCTTTTCCTTTGGCCAAAAAATCTTGTCAAGATTGGTAAACCTGAGCTCCTGCTTATTGATTTTTTTTACTTGAGTTTTCTCTGTTGGATTTAACAAGGTCTTGCGTCCTCCAGCCATACGCGATTTAACCATATGATTCGTTTTATCTGCAACAATCTGTTGTACTGGCTCTTCCTTTTCGAGCATTATTTTCTTTGGATTTTTATCTTCCCGCATACCAACAAACGAAGGATGTCGCATAACGCCATCGTTCGTTATTTCCGTAAAACTGACCTCACATACGAGTTCAGGCCGCAACCAAGTCACCGATGCATGTGGTGGATTGGGACGGAAGCGCGAAGGTTTGTTGACATTAGGTTCTTCTGCAAAAGGCGCCTCTTCTATGATCAATGGCTTAAATAATGTCATCATTTCTTTTTGCATCTTAGTATTGAAGCCGGTACCAACCTTTCCGGTATAAATGAGTTTTTTCTCTTCGTATATGCCTACAAGCAGACTACTAAATAACTTACCTGAATCATCGTTTAGGGTATAACCACCAATAACAACTTCCTGACGCTTATTGGCTTTAATTTTTAACCAGTCATGTGAGCGGTTATTCGCATGATAGCTACTATATTTTCGCTTAGCCATGATCCCTTCCAAGCCTAGCTTTTTCGCTTCCTTAAGAAAGTCGGCACCGGAAGTATCAAAACTCTCACTGAAAAGAATTTGTTCGTTCTGCGGAAGTACAGTTTTTAAAATGGCTTTTCTTTCGAGAAGAGATAGGCTCTTTAAATCTTTACCCTCATACCACAAGATATCAAATACATAATAGACAAGATCACCGTCGGCTTCACTGCGCCAATTCTGCAGACCTCCGAAATTTGCTACACCATTTTTGTCCAATACAACCACTTCCCCATCCATAATCGCATTGATTTTTATTTTCTTGAGCTGATCGTAAATGGGGTAAAACTTTTCGTTGAAACTCTTGTCATTTCGAGACTTCAGTTCCACTTCCCCTTTATGCATAAAGGCAACCGCCCGATAACCGTCCCATTTTACCTCATAAACCCAGTCACCATTATCAAAAGGTTTATCAACCAAGGTTGCAAGCATAGGCTCAATATGGGTATAAAAGGCTTGCGCGGGAGATTTTTTCAACAGTTTATCTGGCACCATCTGAGTTTCTAATGGTTCTTCAGGCTTTGCTTCAGACTGTTCGCTAATCATTTCAGCAGCCTTTTTTGTTGTACTGTGTTTATCTTTTAGTGTGCTATCTTTTTTAACAATCTTTTTCCCATATACCTTATCGGGTGATTTTTCCATCTGCGCTATGGTCTTACCGGAGATAACGGATTTATCTTTTTTTGTGATATCCTGATCGCTTGCATATTTATCCTCAAGTTTCATCAGCAACCAGCCGTTATCCCCTCGTCCATGAGCCTTGACCAGTGCAAATTCTCCTTTCAGCTTTTTTCCATGAAGCCTAAATTTTAACTTTCCGGAATAGAGCTGGTGTCTGAGACTTTTGTCCATAGTGGCGATATCATCCTTTGCACCTTCTACGGACTCATAAGTTCCTTGATCCCAAACGATCACAGTTCCGCCACCGTATTGACCTTTAGGAATAATTCCCTCAAAATTTCGATAATCATAGGGATGATCTTCGACCATCATAGCAAGTCGCTTGATCGTTGGATCCATAGAAGGCCCCTTTGGTACGGCCCAGCTTTTCAGCACTCCATCCATCTCTAAGCGAAAATCATAATGCAAATGAGAGGCATCATGCTTCTGTACAACAAATCTCAGTTCCTTGCCGTTCGGCTTTCCGCCAAAGGGTTCCGGAGTTTTTTCGGCAGTGCGTTTGTCTCTATATTTCGTTAATCCCATAGCACCATTTTTTAATGATAAATAATGTTAATCATAACACAATGCTGCAACTAAAAAGGTTTAAATAAACAACATATATTTCTCATGAACGGTGCTATAATTTTCATTTCACCTCCAACACCAATGTAACATTTTAAATACATTAGCACAGCATTTGTATCGGGTGTCATAAAAATACTAACTATGAAAATAAATTTAATTTTCACTGCATTAGCAGCCACAATGCTGTTAGGCAGGTGTAGTGAGGATGATTACCGATCTACTCCCACAACTCCCGTTACCATTAAAATTACGGACGCTCCTGGTTATTATGATGCCATTCACCTAAACATTGATGAAGTTGAAATACGTACAAGTTCAGGCAGTGAAAGTTTAGATGTTGACGGAAACCCATTTAACATTCTCAATTATACAATGGGTAAAGATACCGTAATTGCAGGTGATGACGTTCCTTCAGGTATGATTCAGGAAATCAGACTAAAACTTGAAGATGAGGGGAATGAAATCTGGATTGATGGGACCCGTCATCCGCTCACAACGCCCAGCGGTCAGTCTTCGGGAGTTAAGATAAAAGTGCAAGACGAACTGATTCCTAATGTCGCCTATACTCTTTTACTTGATTTTGATGCATCGAAGTCAATCGTACAAACTGGCAATGGTAAATACCTGCTTAAACCGGTCATCCGTGCAATTCCAGTAGCGACTTCAGGTGCAATTACCGGTACTGTTAATCCTGCAGCTTCACTGGCACATGTGTTCGCCATCAATGGAGTCGATACCGTTGGAACTTTAGCTAATTCCGTCGGGAAATTCTATTTTCCGGGTATTTCAGAAGGCACATACAAAATCGTTATTCAACCTACAGTGTCAGGTTACATGGACAAAACTATTGAAGGCGTTCAAGTCGTAAAGGGAAGCGTTAAACATATAGGTACTATTTCAGTCCAATAACAACCGTTAGCGAACCTTTTGAAACAGCTCAACTACCAATGGACAGCATATTGGTAAAGAGACGGTAGTAGGGCGAAGACAAAAAATGCCTATTGTCATTCAAAACCCGACGATTACATTAAAAAGTATGGTCTTATTATGTTAAACTTTTTGAATTAACACTTTTTAACCGATATATACCGTAGCTTAGCACTTTATCAACAATTAGAATCAACCAACAGAATGCCCTTTTTAGATCATGTACTCCAAACCCCCAGCTACGGATGGAAAGACGACAATGGAGACCTTATTAAACCGAGCCCAAAACAGATATTCAGCGAATTTTTCAAAAGATTGAATGTTTTTAAGGACCAACGCAACTGGCTCCCCTTTTTTAGCTGGCTGAAAGTAGCTTGTCTTATTCCATTTTTCTTTGTTTTTCTCTTTGCCCACCTTAGCTGGTGGACGGTCCTGGCAGCTTTTATCTACAGTATGATCGTTATGGGTACGCATGGTACCATCTGGCATCATCGGTTTTCCACACATGGTGCCTTTAAATTTAGAAACTCCTTCTGGCGTTTCTTTACGCAAAATCTTACTATAAATGTAATACCCGAAGAAATTTATGTAATTTCTCATCATGTCCACCATGCAAAATCCGATCAACCCGGAGATCCGTACAATGCACAGGCAGGATTTCTCTATTGCTTCTTAGCAGATGTAAACCATCAACCCATTGCCAAAGATCTGAACGAAAACTCTTATAACCGTGTAAAACTGCTTATGAAGCACACTGGGGTTACCGCCAATAGCTATGCACAATATCAAAAATGGGGCTCTTATGTTAATCCGACCCATGCGATTCTATCTTGGGTGTTGAACTGGTCATTTTGGTATATTGTATTCTTTTTGATCGGTGGACACGCTCTGGCTTGTTGCTTGTTTGGTGCGGCTGGATTTTGGGCCATTGGTGTACGTACTTTTAATTATGAAGGCCATGCCAAAGGTGAAGATAAACAACGGGAAGGGATAGATTTTAATGAAAAAGACAAATCCATCAATCAACTTTGGCCCGGTATCGTAGCGGGCGAGTGGCACAACAACCATCACCTCTATCCCAAAAGCGCCCGTAGTGGTTTTAGGCCTTACCAGATCGACTTGGCCTGGTGTTATATCAAGTTGATGCACAAGTTAGGTGCCGTCAGTAGCTATCGCGACGACAAAAAACGGTTCAATGAGCAGTACCACAAGCCTTATATTGATGCCAAAAAATAACAATTAAAAAAGAGTAATATTGCTATAAACTATTTCACTGGCATTTACCCCTCACGAATCAACAAACAAAGCCGCTAAAGATGGAGCTACTTTGTTTGTTGATCCCAACTCTTAATTTAATAATTCATCCGCACGAAATAATATAAATTAATTCTATAAATCCAAACGATGGCACCATGCATTGTTTTTTATAAAAAACGTTTACTAATAAATGGTTATTTCTTAGGTTGCGATTCTTCGATTCCTATCATTCAGGTATAAACGCAGCAAGTTGCGTATTACTTCGGTCAACTTTAAACCTCTTCGATCGGTTCTATATAAAAAAGACAATTATATGAAACCATTCAATAACCCAAAAATTGTACATCGGGGTATGTACATCTTTCTTATGACAATTATTCCCAACCCGGACCCAAGGGAACCAAGCCCAGATCTAAGTAAGCAAAATAAAGGCATCTTCACAGACGAAGACGATCGCACAGCAGATCCGGACGATCATAATAACAATCCAAATACAGATTTATCAGGTATTAAAGATGATCGCACACATGATCCTGATGAGGCTCAGGATGAGCAGGAAGACAAAGAAAATGATAAACCTGATTTATCGGGGGACATTAACGTCTAAAAAACGCCCATGCATTGGAATTGTAATTATTGAATCTCACTGTTATCATACCATTTTTAAAGTTTCGATAACCAGCTCGTAAAAATACTGAGCAAAGGATTAAATACCTGAATCGCATATAGGGCAAACGGAGCAGCCCTTTGCTAGGTTTATTAAATGTAAATAAATCAAATTTAATATGGAAAATAACATCAATAACCCCGAAATTATCAATGACATTATCAAGATCAATAACGATAGAATCGAAGGCTACAACAAAGCGATAGAACTTGCACACAACCACGGACTGCATGAACTGGAACCAGACTTTAGAAAATACATCGATCAATCCCAATCGTTTATTGCAGATTTGACACCTTACATGGAACTTGAAGGAAAAGAGCCTACAGACGGTACCATGCTCAGTGGTAAACTTTTTAGAGCTTGGATGGGTATAAAAGTGAATGTCACTGGCAACGATAAAAAAAGCCTGCTGGAAAGCTGTGAAAAAGGTGAGGACGCCTTTAAAGCCACTTATAAAAAGGTGCTGGAGGAAGACACTGATGAGCTAACGCCCAATTTAAAAAATGTACTGGCAATGCAATTAAACAAACAGCTGGAAGCGCATGACAACATAAAAATGTTGCGTGATAATGCTTCGCTATAAATAACGACTGACAAGGTTAAATTAACATCTGGATTTCTTCACAATCCTAATACCGAAGCGCTAAAGGCTTCGGTATCATTATTTTAAACATATAGATTACTCTTTATTCAGGTTTCTGGATTTTAGTTCATCATCAAGAGCTTCGTCATTTTTTTTCCAACGCATAAATGCCCAAGCGCCCATGACGAGGAGCATAAATGTGAAAATAGTAATACCCTTATTCACGATACCATAAATCAATACACCGGCACAAAATCCAACTAGCACGGCGTTGATCAGTTTGTTGCTTTTTTGCTGCTTTTTTCTTTCCAATAATTCCTGGTCAGTCAATTCATTTAATTCTCGTTCTTTCATAGTGTCAATATTTTGGTCAGTCTATATGAATCAAATATACACACAAAAAATTATCCGCATATATCACTGCAAGGATATATACTCTTTTTTTCCAGAAGATGGATACCTTAAATTTCTTTTATGTAATTTAAAACTTTTTGAGTTTAAGCAAGTCTGGGATCCTATGCATTGATAACGGGAAAATCCGTTATTAAATCATCTTAAAAACTAAACGTGCCAACAAAAAAGTCTACATGAAATAATATATGTAGACTTTTGGATCTATTCATTGCCTGCGATTCAGCTATATGTTTATTCCTATATATGCTGTTCCCACCCCTTTAAAAGGTTATCTTTCTTATATTGGGCGGGCGTAAATGATATCTTAGCTTCCGGCTCTGAGATTTAAATCCCCTTCCTTGCCAATATCCTCGGAATGACCAGTTACCGTCGCCTTCAGCATGTTAAAAATATTGACAATCTTATTGGAATTCGAATCCCAATAATGCGCATCTTGAGGAGTTACACGCACTAGCCGGATATTGGGGTCTTCCTTCCCCTTTTTAAACCAGCCTTCCATCATTTTGTTCCAGTAACGATCAATTCTTGCCTGATCCCTGGATAAACTGGCCGTACCATTGACGCTCAAAAAAGTATAATTTTTTGGATCTGCATAAAAGAGCGAGACTCTAGGATCGTTTTCGATATTTTGATGAGTTTCGCTTTCTGCGGAACAAATATACCATATGTCCCCCGCAGGGTCAACCTCCTGTCTACTCATAGGAACACCATGTGGATATACAGACTCCTTGCTAAAAGAACAAATAGTACCTACGTCGATCTGATCGATGATTGTTTTCAGTTTATCCAATGCTTCCTGATTTTTCATATTTTTCTCTGCCATAATATGTCGTTTACTATTGAACAACCACTCCCATCAAATAGTTCGATTAAGTTTGAAACTTGCTACAGGTACATATCCGGTAAAAGATTATATTTCCTGGACAATATTATCGACATCTTACATCAACTTTATGCTATCGCAAACGACTTATATAACAGCGAAATCCACCGTATAAAGTTCATTTCCGTAAATGGATACGTTCGAAGAATCTATTCCATTATAACTTCTATTATCATCGCCTATGTATAATTATTCTTCCTGACATTAAATCAACCATTTGTTTGGGGTAATATGGATAAATTGTAGACATAAACAAATAAAAGATGATTGAAAGAATAGCAACCTATTGGGATGGAAGAGATGATCTTATTAGCACTTCCATAGTTTCCCTCCAACTCGAAGCCGAGTCTTTTTAGGTTACCATCTTTGGAAAAAGAACTTTGGACTCGTTTTGCCAACACAGACCTACAGAATTATTTTTAGCCCTTGCTGTATTATATTTACTAATAAAAATAGTAATTTTACATAAATTACTAAAATATTGATCATGATTGGATTTGACGATAAGTTGAGAATCTTAGCTGATGCGGCAAAATATGATGTCAGCTGTAGCTCCAGTGGGGGAAAACGCAAAAATACCAATGGCATTGGTGATGCATCAGCGAGCGGTATCTGCCATACCTATACCGAGGATGGCCGGTGTGTCTCCCTGCTGAAGATTTTAATGACCAACTATTGTATCTACGATTGCTCATTTTGTGTCAGCAGACGTAGCAATGATGTCCAACGAGCTGCATTTTCAGTTAAGGAAGTCGTCGACCTGACGATGAATTTCTATCGCCGTAATTATATCGAAGGCCTGTTTTTAAGTTCCGGTATTTTTAAATCCGCAGATTATACGATGGAAAGATTGATGCTCGTCGTAAAAAAGCTTCGCACCGAAGAGAGATTTAATGGCTATATTCACTTAAAAGCTATCCCTGGAGCCAGCGAGTCTCTATTGAAGCAGGCCGGCCTATATGTTGACAGGATGAGTGTCAATCTGGAGATCCCTACGGAGGAGGGCTTAAAGCTTGTTGCCCCAGAAAAAGACCATCAATCCGTCCGTGAGCCTTTGGCAATTGTCAAAAATGAAATCCTTAACATTCAACAGCATAAAAATATTGTCAAAAAACTACCGTTGTTTGTCCCTGCAGGCCAAAGTACACAGATGGTCATTGGAGCTACCCCAGAGACAGACCTACAGATTATGCGGACCGCTGATGAATTTTATAAAGATTATAAACTTAAGCGCGTTTACTATTCAGGTTATATACCCATAAACGCGACAGATAGTACGCTTCCGCAAATCGGCACTACACCTCCCCTTGTTCGTGAAAATAGACTTTATCAAACAGATTGGTTATTGCGGTTCTACGGATTCTCCCTTCATGAAATCCTAAATACCAAACATCAACAGCTTGAACTGGATATAGACCCCAAGCTCGCTTGGGCCTTACGTAATCCCCAATTTTTTCCGATCGATATCAATACGGCCGATTACAGCTCAATTATTCGAATTCCCGGAATTGGCAGACAGTCCGCAAACAAAATCGTGCAGGCACGTCAATACGGAAAATTAAAGGAATACCAGTTGCGTAAGCTAGGAATTGCGTTTAACAGAGCCAAATACTTTATGATTTGCGTAGATACCGTCATAAGTGCCGGATTTCATTACCCGGAACAGATTCGAAAAACTCTTATTGGACACCAGACCAGCACCAAATCAAATAGCATTCAAACGCAGTTAACATTATTTTGATGAATTATATTTTCGATGGAAGTTATTATGGCTATCTATGTTGTGTTTTCGAAGCTTTTGAACGAAAAGAATTTGACGCTATTCCAACCACTTCACAGCAGCTGGAAATCAATATCTTTTCACAGAAACGGCAGATCCATACAGATGAACTTAAAGCCTTACGTATCTTGACTGCAATGAATAAGATAATTGGACCGCAAAATGGCAAGATCTTTTATCACAATTTTCTAAGCGATAGTCCCTCCGAATGGATCAACGGCTTTCGGCTAATGGTAGAACTTTTCAGATCCGGAAAAATAAATATGCAGAATTATGGACGACCAGATTTGCTACGCATACATCAGACGGTTAAGAAAGTGAGCCGGGAGAGACACCGGATGAAGGCTTTTATACGATTTGTCAAATCCGACAATGGCTTGTATACAGCTATTGTAGAACCTGATTTTAATGTCATCCCATTAGTAGTTGACTTTTTTAAGAATCGCTTTACTGATCAGCAATGGCTGATCTATGATATACGGCGAAAATACGGATTTTATTACGATTGCCGCCATATAGAGGAGGTATCTAGCTATGGTGAGGATGAAGTTCAGAATCCTTACAGTTTAGAAATAGATCTGGACCCGAAGGAAAAAGAATTCCAGCATCTCTGGAAAACCTATTTTAAAAGCACTACGATCGAATCTCGGCAGAATTTAAAACTTCACTTGAGACATGTTCCCAAGCGATATTGGAAATACTTGACCGAAAAACAATAGGTAATCATCAGCACAGGGCCAATAAATAACACGCTTACTCCCGGCCCTGCTCTGATCACTCTTTCGATCATTTAGATCCGCCGAATAATTTGCTAATAATCCATATAACAATTGCCACGACGACTACGACCAGCAATATACCCGACCAGACACCTGCCTTAAATATACCTTCAATGGCAGCGCAGCTGGAAACAAGGACCAATAAACTCGACATTAAAGCAAAAGGAATTATTTTTTTCATAAGATTATATATTTTACTCATTTAACTAATCTTAAGACAATATATAATCTGAAATTGTTTCAAAAAATGAACTGCTCCTATATTATTTATAAAAGTCCTGATTTCTATTATTACAATTTTAGTTACTATTAATGAGCAAGATAACATCAAAGAAAAAGTTCCCATTTATAACAATCCAGCCTTTAACTATACACTAATCAACTTGTTTTTTGTTCTACTAAAATAACTGGGCACCGGTATCCTGAAATCGGTTAAAGATTTTCAGGAAATTCATCTTTCCACCAGGTAAAGCGCCAATCCTCGCTTTCTTCCACTGTCAACAGACAGGATTCCAATTCAGCCAAATATTCCTCTCTTTTCAAATGCTGCCCAATAAATACCAGCTCATTTTTCCGGTCTTCCCACTCAGGATGCCAGCGCCTCAACAAATCGTTCTTCACTTCAGCATAGATCGGATACTGGCTGCGTGTCGCTTCAGGCATGCTGCACCACCATGCTCCAGCGCTTTCCATCCGCACACTTCCTCCTGCCTGGCTAAAGCTGATCGCGATATCAGGACGAGACGCCATCCAGAGAAGTCCCTTAGCCCGTATGATATTACGCGGGTAGCGCTCATTAAGATAAGTATGTAGACGCTGTGGATGAAAAGGACGTTGGGACCGAAAAACGAACGAAGATATTCCATATTCATCTGTCTCCGGCCTATGCTCAGTTTCAAGCTCACGTATCCAGCCCGCGGAAGCTGACGCCTCCTCAAAGTCAAATGCACCAGTCCCCATAATCGCTTCCGGATTCACCTTTCCAAATTGTGTCCGGATCAACTTAGCTTCAGGATTAAGCTTACCGATAGCGGCCTCCAGAGTGCCTATTGTTTCTTCGGCGACGAGATCCACTTTATTGAGTATGATGACGTTGGCAAATTCGATCTGATCAGTCAAAAGATTGACAATTGCTCTATTGTCATGATCATCGTCCGTCAATTCCCTATCCCGCAAAGTTTCAGCACTTCCAAAGTCCTTCGCAAAATTCAAACAATCGACCACAGTAACCATCGTATCAATATAACTAAATGTAGATAGATCAATATTGTTGTCAGCATCTGCGTAACTGAACGTTTGCGCTACCGGAATTGGCTCCGAGATTCCTGTACTTTCGATCAGAAGATAATCAAATCGTTCTTCCTTTGCTAAACGTTCAACCTCGACCATAAGATCCTCCCGAAGTGTACAACAAATACAGCCATTGCTCATTTCCACAAGCTTTTCCTCCGTCCGGGACAGTACATTTTCCCGTTCTACAGCCTGCGCGTCAATATTGACCTCACTCATATCGTTAACAATGACCGCAACTTTCTGACCATTTTTATTATGTAGAATATGATTCAATAAAGAAGTTTTTCCAGCCCCTAAAAAGCCACTCAATACAGTTACAGGTAGTTTTTTTCTCATTGTGATTGCCATTAAAATTTAATTTTCAATTTTTTCATCCTTTGGACATCGCTTCTCTCCAATTCCCTGCAGCAATACACCTCTTGCTTTTGTCTCGAACAAAATTAAAAACAATATCTATTAAATGCAATATTGTTGCATTAAAAAGCGTGCCTTTTTTATATTTTAATAATTTTACCGAACAGCTAGTTACAGCTTTCTCCCTGAACGAAGTCGTAATTAACCAGATACAGAAACTTAATTACCGATAATAAATAGCACATTATCGACATTTACTTGCAATATCTTGCAGCAATTTCTGATCTAATTATTTATTATTGTACCGAATAACTCACCTAGCTCATTATGATAAAAAGGGAAAAGAATAGACTAGATTTTACATTGTTAAACATCGGATATGCCGAGCATGATGCGGACTGGAATTTTAAAAATATCAAAAGCCCTTTTGCCAGGATACACTATGTCTGCGAAGGAGAAGCACAGATAATTTTACAGAACGAAGTGATTAAAATGCAGCCCGGATATCTATACCTGACACCAGCCCATATCCACCATAGCTATGAATGTAACGGTAAATTCTCGTTGTATTATATCCATATCTATGAAAATCCTAACATTATGTCAAGTATTTTTGACCATTACATATTTCCCAAGGTTATCAAGGCCAATCAACTGTTGGAGGAGCTCATCATTCGCCTACATCAGATCAACCCCGGAAGTGCTTTGTCTATCTATGACCCTCAGCGTTATGAAAACTCAACCGAATTAATGAGAAGCATTGCCTTACAGGTAGCATCCCCATTTGCTCGTGAAGCCGAAAGCCACGCAATAATACAGTTACTGATGAGCCGGTTCTTAGCTGCTGCAAGCGATAAAATACCTCAGGTCGAAAAGCGTCTCACTCGAGTATTGAACTATATCGACGAGCATATCCACCAGTCCATTTCCATTGACCAACTTGCCGATCTGATCTTTCTTTCTAAAGATCATCTTATCCGGCTTTTTAAAAAACACATGAATGACACCCCTGTGAGCTATATGAACCGAAAAAAAATAGAAAAAGCCCAGTTAATGATGCTGGTTGATGATAGCAGCATTCAGGAACTGAGCTTTAGGTTGGGATTTGAAAATATATCTTACTTCAATAGACTATTCAAAAAAGTGACCGGAGAGACACCGACAAGTTACAAACGCAGCGTGGCAACATTAACAAATGAGCCATCTACCCCTGATTAGATTATGCCGGAAACCGCCAATTCATCCCAAAATTCCATTGGAATCACCCGATTCACCATGGCCACATTGTCTTTCACTTTTTCCGCTTTACTCGTGTTCAATGCGACTGCTTTGACACCATCAATTCCGAAACCATAAGCAACACAAGCTTCAGCGGGCTTAACAGCAAATTTTTCGCAAGTTTCCCAAAATTGCTCTCTCCATTTATATAATGTTTCACCAGCCAAAGTTTCCCTATTGACCAACTGATAATTGTAGTAATCACCACCGACCAAAAATCCGCCATTAAATACCGCCGAATTAATCACGGTAATATTTGCGGCCGCTAATTCGGCAATAAATTCCAATAATTCAGCCGGATGATCGTGTAATGTTAGGCTATTGGCGATCATCACCCAATCCAATTCAACATCCTGAGCAATGCGCTGAATGACTTTCCAACTTTTGGATCCTACTCCAACAGCGCGTACCTTGCCTTGATTTTTCAATTCAATTAGCGCACGGTAAGCTTCCAAAATATCCTGATAGCGTTGGTTCTCATCGGCTTTATTCAATGCTTTTGCCAAATATTCATCAGGATCATGTACCGAGACCAATTGTGCTGGATAATCTCCCAGCAATTGATTTCCCTGATAGTAACACGATAAGATCCCAGCGTAACTAATGCGCTGTTCAGCATCATAACGAAGTCCTTTCCATACCCCGGATTCGAAGGTAGGTTCTTCCGTTTCCAAAGGAATGCGATACCAGCCGAGTTTGTTGCTGATCAACACCGTTGACGGATCAACTTTCAGTTGCTTGAGCCCTGCACCTAAGGATTCCAACGACAGGCCCGCGCCATATTTACCTGCCGTATCGAAAACAGCCAAGCCCTCGGCATGCTGAATACAGGCTCGGATAATCGCTAATTTATCTGCAAAAGACATTTCTTTATACAAATTGCCTAAACTACTTGTACCATAAATGACTTTTGGAAGCCATGCAAAAGTCGTTTTCCCGATTCCTTTAGACGTCATTAATTCTCTTTTTAAGAGACCAATTTTACGGAGAATAGTACAATATATTTTATGCTATATCGACTTAAAGTATGCACATATCGACATCATGAAAATACAGTCTCCGATGACGTCATCGTCATTTTTGCTTTCGTCAACGCTAAGACGCCATTCGTCAAAGATTTTTCCGTACTGGCCCAAACATTCGTTTTTTTGCGCATATCAAAACAATAAAAATGAACAGAAAAACAATTTTATCATGCGTTGTACTCTTCGCGATGATGTTAAGCAAAATGGTATTCGCACAGGAACAACCCCGCATTCAGATTGGTATAAAAGGTGGAAGTAGCCTGAACAAACTCAATACGGAACTGGCGGATCTGGACGACAAATACGCCTTGGGCCTTCATCTAGGTGGTATGGCACGTGTCAACTTCGGTAGCGCCTACATTCAAGGGGAGGCCCTCTTCAGCAAACGGAAAGCCGCTCTTAAACCACAGGGACAGACCGAAACCAAACTCAAATGGAATGCGATCGATATTCCCCTGATGGTCGGCTATAAATTCATTCAACAACAGGATATGAACTTACGAATATTTGCGGGTGCGGTATACAATTACACCTTGAATGATAACCTATCTCCGCTTAAAGCCATTAAAGAAGGAGTCAAACATTTCGATAAATCCAATATCCAATTTACAGGCGGCCTTGGTGTAGATATCCAAAAGTTCAGCATCGATCTTCGTTACGAACGCGGATTTTCTGACCTTAGCAATTCATTTAAATCCAAGCCGCAGGCATTTTCCATTGGGGTAGGTTATTTCTTATTCTAACATAACCTTTAACATCAGAACCTTTGGAGGCAATTGTATCGCCTTCAAAGGTTTTTGTTATATATTTGACTATTTTTGTCCCATGTTTCTCAAAAAAAACTACCTCCATCGGCACTTGTTTCTCACACTCTTCTGGCTTGTCCTCTGGTTTGCCCTGTGGATACAGGTGAAGCAGGATATGGATACAGCCAGCGCACTGATCCATAGCTCATTAATCATGATCTGTTCCATCAGTATCTCGCAGTTCCTGAGTGACAATATTTTGCCTAAAGCTATTAAGACACAAAAAATGAAGCCCTTTGTTTTCAAAGCTATCTTTTTCGTCGTTATTTTAGCGCTACTGATCAGTGTGGTGGATGTCTATTTTATTATGCATAGCCAAGTACTACCGGAAGATGAACGAGCCTCACTATTACTTGTTCAATGCTATAAATCTATTCCTTCCTCTTTGCTGATCAATGGCACAGCCTGTGGCATCCGATTCTATCAGGAACATGCCAATATTCAACAGGACCATAGCCAGTTGCAGCAGAACTTTCTGGAAAGCCAGCTCAAATTATTGCAAGACCAGGTCAATCCCCATTTTATGTTCAACGTATTGAATCATATCCATATCCTAATGAAAAAAAATGTAGAGATGGCCGATTATTTACTATTAAAATTTTCTGACATCCTACGTTACCAGCTCTATGAGTGCAACCAGTCATTCGTGCTGTTAAGTCGTGAACTACAATATTTACAGAATTTCATCAGCATTGAACAAATGCGCTGGGGAGATGAACTGGAAGTCAACTGCACTTGGTCACAGTCAACAGAAGATCTCCATATCGTACCGCTGATGTTGATTTGTTTTGTCGAAAATGCCTTCAAACATGTGGACCGGCTTCCAAATCAAAAAGGCAAAATCAACCTTAACTGTATTGAAAAAAATGGTCATTTCCGATTTCAAATCAGCAACAGCTATCAGGTCTATCCACAGCAGGCTTCGACCAGACATTCCGGAATTGGATTGGAAAATGTCAAAAAGAGATTGGAGCTGCAATACGAAAAAAAATATTCCCTGGCGATCAAAAAGCATGAGGACAGCTTTTGTGTCGAATTGACAATTGATCTTAATTGCTAAAAAAATGGAACAAACAAAGATGAGATGTATCATAGTAGACGATGAGCCGTTGTTACGGCAGCATATTGCCGAAATGACTGAGCAAGTTGATTTTTTGGAACTTGTGGATACTTTTCCTTCGGCCCTTGCGGCGGCGTCTAGGTTACAACAGAGTGATATCGACCTTATATTTTTGGATATTAATATGCCTTACCTCAATGGGATTGATTTTTTGGAGTCACTCGACAATCCACCCCTGTGCATTTTTATTACCGCCTATTCGGAGTATGCATTAGAAGGTTTCCGCTTACAGGCAATAGACTATCTTCTAAAACCAATTGTTTTTCAGCGTTTTTTTCAGGCGGCAACCAAAGCCTATCAACAATTTGTGCAACGTACCAAAACATTACAGGATCCCAGTCCCAACGACACCATGCTCTTTGTCCGACAAGGCGACGCCTTCGTCAAAATCTCATGGACCGACATCCTTTATGCCGAAAGTATGCAAAATTACACCAAATTACATTTTAAAGAGCGAACACTTACGATCCATCAGACCATGCTGGCACTAGAAGAGGCTTTGCCTGCTAATCATTTCTTTCGCATTCATAAATCTTACCTAGTCAATGTCAACCATATTGATATCATCTCCGGCGGACGGGTATACATTGCTGAGCGAGATTTGCCCATTTCACGTACAAAAAGAGAGGAGCTTCTCCAAAACGTCGTTTTTAAGAAGCTCCTCAGCCGTTAATAGGGCATATTCCATTTAAATCCAGCGGAGGCATAGAACGTTGGCGAGAAACGGGGATCAGCCTGTTTCTTGTCTTTGAAAATACTCTTTATGGATCTATCGTTTTCAACATACATCCGTGCGAGTGTGCTTCCCCCCGTTAGTTGTAACTTGAGGTTTTTGCCGAGGTTAAACTGGGGCTGAAGACCAGCTGTCAATAGCATAAATCCTCCGAGTGTGGACTTTCCGTCCTTTTCGCGTTCGGCCGTCATCCCGTCCAGATTCACCACCGCTCTCAAATCCATAAACTTGTTGACTTGATAAGCAGCAGAAAGACCTTGGGGAAAATTCACATTGAATTTTACTTTTCCATTTGTCTTCCAGTCGAAATACAATCCAGGTAGGATCATCGGTACACCGAAGCTATTACTCAGTATCGGGCCGAAGCCAAAAGCCAAATTAGGTTTAAATCTTTTAATAAAAAGCGCTCCTCCCTGCCCCAGCACATCTTTACCGTCTACTTTGACCAAATCAGAATAAATACCAACAGATGCAAAGGTCAGCAGAGACCAATTTTTCTTTAAAGACGTCAAATATTGCAGTCCAATCTCGGCATTTAACATTTCGGTCGGAAAGAGAGCTTGCTCATAGTTACGGTTTTCCATTTTCGCGTAGGCAGCCCCCACTTTCCATGACCAGCGTTTGATGTTGCCCATGGAATCCACCTTGGTCGATAAGGGGATCTCCAGATTAAACCGTATCCTTTTGAAATCACTTTTTGAACCAGTCTTTACACTATCTTCCGGTCGGATATAGTTTGACAGTGGGGCGTAATCAACGACAACCTGTCCGGATACTGCATTTTGAGCATGTGCTGTCATTGTCGCTAAGCTACTGAACAGAATGGCACATAAAATTTTTTTCTTCATGTTTTTTCAGCAAAAGAAGGTTTTGCCGCCCGGAAGCTGAAAACATTTTGACGTATTGCTGCTGTCCGTTGACCAAATGCAGCACTGACACGATCTCAAAAAAACAATGGGATTATTCTTTGGTATTTAGAAAACAAAGAGCTAGACGCCCCACTTTATATCTCGTCAAACGGGGTATGGAAAAAGAATGACATCAAAATAAAAAATGAGTGCGAGTGAGTAGATGTTGCATAAAGATTTGCCTTATCGTTATAAAGGTTAATGAAATAATTTTATAAACCTTTTCATTTAGCCATGAAGCACATTTTATTATTAGTGACCGTATTTATTTTTTCAGCATGCTCAAAAGAGAAAGGATATGGCTGGTTTAACTTGAAAGAAGGGCAAGAGGTCGAACTTCTGGTCAGCCACTGTTATGGCTCTATACATGACCAACCTATTACTTTTACCACAAAATGTATCCCCGGAGCTACCACTGTCGGGCTTTAAGGATCGAAAACCGGGGTATAATTATAAAGTTAAAGCAAAGATGGTTCCTTATAAAGGTCCCGTACTAGTGGACGGAGGCCCTTCAGACGTATCGGAACCGCCATCCATCTCAGCTATAGCGATGAAATTGTCGCGAAAAATTAGAAGAGATCTGGCAATATATCAAACTAAATATCCATACTGGCAATGGACCTGTATCTAAATGGAAATCCATCCGGGCGACTGTCAGTCATGATCCATAAAATTTCGGAAAGACCTACCTGGTCTCAAAAATCGAACTGGCGGATTAACCCAACAACTTAAAAAAGGGATTGGAGCAGCAGGCGAATGAGCTAAATTCTAGCCTGCTGCCTAATCTTGAGGTTATGTAAAAGATCTTAATAAAGTCCCTTAATAAACTGGTAGTTCTTTTCAAGACATTCATCGTTATGCCGTAGCGTATTGTCCTTTAGCATCAATAAGTACAGACTAGAAATATGTATACTTTGAAAAACGATAGTCAGTGCAGAAAATATTCCTGTCAGCACCATCACCCACAAAAGAGGCTCTTTGTATTGATACCATGTCCAGGCCGAGGCGATCAATATGGTTATCTCAAAAAGATACATAAAAGACAGATAGCCTCTTGAAACTTGTAACATTCTCATGCTGTTTAATTTACTATTTCCAAAAATATATAGATAACCTGTCCTAAAACCATCATTCAACCAATCTAAATGAAACATTGGAAAATCCATCGCTATTCTTTTTTTCAAAGATCAAACTATATCTCTCCAAAAAGCAGAAATAACAGTTCCGATGCCTTCTGTTTCTATCCGATCTCATTCAATAAAGAGTCAATATATTTTCATTTTCGTAACTCTAGTCCGTTATACGGCAGAAGCGTCTTTTTCATTCGATGAAAAAGACGCTTCTGCCGTCGTTTATGCCTCCTGTTTTTTTCTAAATTCTTCTGGGCTACGCCCCTTCTTGGATTTAAAAAATGTGATGAAATAAGGCACATTTTCAAAACCCAGTTCAAAGGCAATTTCCTTTACCGTTTTGAAGGTATGATACAATAGCCGCTCCGCCTCCATCACGATCCGGTCTCTGATCAGTGCACCACAGCTTGTGGCTCTCTTCTCACGACAAATGCGGTTCAGGTAATTCACTGAAATATTCAATCGCTCCGCATAGAAAGACGGGAATCGCTTATGTTTATAATGTTCATCAACCAAGGTCTCAAATGCAACTATTTTTTCCTCCTTTTCATCCATCTGCACAAAGCCGAAGTTTTTGGTGATCTGACGGCCCAGCATCTGAAGTAAAATATTCAGATAATTGCGCAGCACTTCTCTTGAACCCAAGTTTGCTGTATCATATTCCACCTGCATCAATTCCATTAGATGAATACAACGTTCAATTTCATCACTTGTCAATACAAAGCCATGCATCTGGTTGCATTTTAAAAAGTTAAAATAATGTATCACTTCCGTATTGTACCGCTGCATAAAAAATGTCTCTGTAAATAGGATAGCACATCCTTCAACAGGTACATGATGCTGGAAACTACAGACGCAATTGCAGCTTATGCTGACGATATCATGTCTGCCCATGGCATACATTCTTTTATCTGCCACCATCATCAGGTTTCCGCTCTTTATTGACAGCAAACTGTAGAACGAACGTGCATGCAATGTGTTCTGGTTTCCTTTGACCTGTAAATATTCGGCGACGGGCATAATAACAATCCCATTGGAAGCCGAATCAATATCTTCTAGTCTTAAAAAATCTAGTTTTTCTTTTCGTATTACCATTGTCTTATTCTTTTCTTCAATAAAAAATTTAAAGGGAAATGGTTATACGATAGGGGGTTTAAAAATCTGCATAAAAATACCTTGAGACAATTGATGACCCCTTGATTGCGGATAACGTATTTTTAAAATCAGGCTAAACGGCTGCACCCAACTTACGGCATCGTCGAGTCGTGCAAATAGCAGTATTTCGGCACTTTTCACCTTAACGAGTACATCGCTGAAATCTTTCTGTTGGACTGTTCTTTCGCTGATGTAGCAGAAACCTTTACAGGTCGCTACAGGGCCATAACGATTGATGCATACGTTTTGTTCAATATAATCACGATTGCATTCAAAGCCAATAAATACCCACAGCAGATTTGTTGCCTGTAGGCAAATTGCCCAGGCCATCAATACTCCAAATAGTGCTTTCACTTTGTAGGATTTCATTCGCTTCAATTTATCACTTTGTCACACTATTCCGCTCACGGAGGTATTCCAAAATTGTGCGCGCTTCTTCTTGCTGCAAGCCCAGACTTATCATTGGAGAAGCACACCCTTTACGCAGTGCCCTAGCATCCGGATCTTTGTCAAGCATGGTCGCAGGATCGAGAATTATATTCATGATCCATTCGGGTGTACGGCGTTTGATCCTCCCATATTTATTCTAGTTTTCATTTCGCTCTCTTTTTTAATTTTGTTTAAAACGGTATAAATCAGTTTTCCCAGCCGTATTGCTACAGTAGATCAGACAATTCGATATTCAAGCTTACTGATCCGAAGCAGACAACTGGTCTCCCAATCGCCCTCCAAACATACATCGGGGGGGGGAATAAATGCCACGGAAAACTATGGAAAAGTCATCCCTAAAAGGAAAACACATAGGAATTGCCTCATTGGTATAAAAAGGTAATGGATTTATCCGGCAAATTCCTTAAAAAGAAATTAAACGAGCGGTGGGCGAAAAATAGAAAAGATAGGGCTGTAAGCATATTCTTCGTTCACTTGCGGAAAAGCGCGTGTTGCAGCAGCTTCGTCGTACACCGAAGTTTCGAAGATACAATTCAGGGGATTGTTGATAAAGACAACATCAATAATGCGTGTTTCAAGGTTTTTTTGTTCCTTTTCTTCGTGCTCACGCATCTTTTTCATCAATATACATTGCCCTCTACAGGAAAGGGCTTGTCCGTTAAAGCGGTTGACACATTTATACTTGGCTATATAATCCCTATTGATCTGAAAAACGGTCCATATCCATACAGTTGAGAAGCTTTGTAGGAGCATCAAAGGCAGTAAGATCCATATGAATTGTTTCGCTTTCATGAGTTGACAATGTAGCAAATATAATAATTGTTGCCATTTGAGCTACAATTATTTTAGCATTCGTCCTAAAGGATTGATTTAGGGCTGTCCATGTATTCAAAAGCGACGATCAGGTATCCCATGCTCTTGCTGAAAACCTGTAGACATAATACCATGTTTGGTATAACGGTTCTGCCAGAGGACAAAACCATCGTGATGTTTTGCCGTATTGCCGTATACCATTGATCTGCGTCTAACTCTTTGAGGTCAAATATTGCCGGATCTTCCTTTCCGCGTCCCCAATACATTTCGGTAAATGTATTGGGACCAAAATGGATAAATGCTATAAATTCATCCTTGAGCGCTTGGTATTGCCTATCATTCGGGATTAAATGCACTGCTTTACGAACAATTTCTGCTTTACTGTCTGTCTTTTCGATGACATAGGTATTTTTCAGATCCAGTGCTTTCGAATTGGGATTTTGCGCATATAAATTGTGTAAAAAAACACCTACACAAACAGCGATCATTAGCTTTGTTTTCATTAGGACCTAATTACTATTTCCTTCGGACTTCTATCTGTGATATTTCCCAAAGGATTGGCTTAATCTACCTTCCATTTTCAGAATATATTTTTGATTAGAATTTGACCAGTATCCGGAACACACTTCCTGGATCTTTCACCCAGGCGTTAAGAGCAGCATGTGCCCCGTCAGGAGTGCAGACAGCGGTAATCAGTTGGTCCACTGGGCAGGTTCCTGATTTTAAATAATCCATCACCGCTTCAAAGTCTTTTGGCAATGCGTTCCTTGACCCCATAATATCCAGTTCCTTTTTCACAAAAAACTGTGTATCAAAAGGAATCGGCTCCTTTGCATAGCCAATAAAGACCACCCTTCCAGTAAACGTCACGGCATCAATTGCCGCCAGATAGGTTTCCTGTCTACCGACCGCCTCAATGACGACATCTGCGCCCATGAAGTTGGTCAGCTCATCCAGTCGCTGCTTTAGATCTTCCGCAGCTGTATTGATACTGAATTTTGCGCCAAGACGTCTGGCCAGAGCAAGCTTACTTTCGCTTACGTCTGCAGCGATAACCGAAGCTCCACGTCTGACGGCCCGAATTATTGCCCCTATACCGATCATGCCACATCCCAAGACCAATACTACGTCATTGTCGGTTACCGATGCCCTATCTACGGCATGAAAGCCCACACTCATCGGTTCGACAAGTGCCAGCTCCTTTGCCGACAGGCCGTCTCCGGGGATTACCTTTTCATACGGTACCGCTATATAAGCCGCCATAGCACCATCACGTTGCACACCCATGGTTTCATTGAATTGACAGGCATTGGGTTTATTATTTTTACATGCGGCACAACGTCCGCAATTGGAATATGGATTTACGGTGACCCGCATACCCATTTGAATTTCAGGTGCTACATCCGCTCCTATTTCGACTACCGTCCCCGCAATTTCGTGGCCGGGAATAATGGGCAATCTGACAAGCGGGTTCAGTCCCCGAAAGGTGTTGAGGTCAGATCCACAAAACCCCACATAATCTATTTTGAGCAACACATGCCCCACCCGCAAATCAGGTCGTGGCAACTCAACGCTTTGTACAAGACCTTCTTTTATAATTTTTATCGCTTTCATTCCCTTGATGGATATTTTGTTTTTTTAAGTCAGATATTATTGATTCATGCTTTTTAGGTATCTCCCTACTTTGCGACGACACAGGCGTGGCAACCAAAAGTACATAAAATGCCTTCTTTTTCTATTGGTTCGTTTTATCTAACTAGCAAAATTAGAAGTAATCTCTTTGAATAAAAACCACTTTATCGACCAAAACTTTCACAAAATCGACAATATCTTCCTAAAGCTTTATCAGCCTAAAATGAGAACTTAAAAGACGACTCAATTTTATCGTGAAGAATAATTTTTTACATGATTTTAAGCATTTATTACATGGCCTACTGGATTTATATCCCGTCTTTTGATTAAGGTGTCAAATCATTAATCAGCTTGGAGTTCACATCGCTGGACGCTCCATTAAAATATCTTAGAATCCATGAGGCCAGTTTATGCTAAAGCGCTTGAAAATTATAAGCACCGTATTTTTGAAATCCGAAAAGAGAATCAATTTTCCGGAGCATATCATTTTCATAATGAATGCCAATTGACTCACATTATTGAAGGGAATGGCAGCAGATACATAGGAAATCAATTCGATGATTTTGAAGCTGACGAGCTAACATTTATTGGACCGGGCCTTCCTCACGTTTGGTACCATGAAAAAAAACTGGGTATAAACAGCCCAGTCCCCGAATCCTTATCTCTATTTTTCCATCCCGATGCTATCAGCTCACTGTGCTCGTCGTTATTCGACAATACAGCTCTCAAGACATTCTTAGCCAGATCTAAGCAAGGGATGTTATTGTATGGCAATACAAAAAGTAAACTAAAAAAGTTGCTCCGAAAAATGCTTGTGGCATCCGACATTCAAAAAACAGCCTGTTTATTTGAGTCCTTAGCAATTCTTCTTGATACAGATGAGTATACTTTGCTACACAGTGAACCCTATCTTATTAGTCCTTTAAAGAATTATGGTGAGGCCATTGATAATGTTTACGATTACGTTTTTAAAAACTTCGAAAAGAACATTTCGTTAGAAGAAGCGGCTAGGTTAGCTAACTTGACAAAACCCGCATTCTGCCGGTTTTTTAAAGCACGTACAAAAAAAACCTTTTCGCAGTTCGTAAATGAAGTCCGTATACAAGAAGCCTGCAGACTTTTGGGCCAAGACGAAAACCAGATCACCCATATTGCTTATGCCTGTGGATTCAATTCTTTACCCAACTTTAATAAATTTTTTAAATCCATCAAAGGCACTACGCCATCCGACTATAAAAGTAGATTATTCATATAACAAAGGGATTTCGCTAGATTCAGATCATGAGCTTTTTCTACTCGCATGCGAGATTCTTAAACCAGAAGATCTTCCCACTATCAGGATAAGTCTCCAGTTCCGCTTTCCTTAAGCCCTCTTAAGCGGTACTGGTAAACAGAGCCATCCTTGTAGGCCCACCAAAACAACAAGAAGTCACATAGGGGACATTTACAAAAACAGGATTAATATACAGTCAAGGTACATCTCCGAAAAGAAGAACCCCTCAAATGAACTAACAATAAAGTTGTCATTTATAGCTAGAGAGATCCTGCTTATTTCGATAGTTTTTAGTATTTTGTATCCTAAATTTGGTTAAACCTATCTAACACTATGAAGAACCCTTTAGGCATCAAGGATATCGCCCGGATGCTCCAAATTTCGGTATCAACGGTTTCACGGGCTTTTCGGGATACACATGATGTCAACCCTGAAACCCGAAAAAAGGTACTGGCACTTGCCAAGAAACTGAATTTTAAACCCAACAAAAATGCGTCGGCGCTTGCTTCCGGTTCAACAAAAAATATTGGCGTGATTATCCCCTTTATCACCAATTACTATTTTTCCATGGTGATTTCAGGTATCCAGGAGGAAGCCTATGAACGTGACTATAATGTCATACTGTATGTGACGAACGATAATGTAGCGCGTGAGCAAACGCTCCTGGAAAATCTTTCGACAAGCAGTTTAGATGGGCTTCTGATTTCGATCTCTTCCGACTCATCGACCAATGCGCATTTCGAGCAGCTCATGGCCAAAGGAATGCCCATCGTGTTCTTCGACCGGGTACCCCGCGATATCCACGCTTCAAAAGTTGTTCAGGATGATTTCGACGGTGCCATGCAGGCCACCGAATACCTGATCCAGCAGGGCTACCGTCGTATTGCCCACATTGCCGGTCCCGAAAGTTTGCAGTTTACCCAGCAGCGCCTAAGCGGCTACCTTCGGGCATTGGAGCAACATGATATGCCCGTAGATAAACAGCTCATTGTATTCTCCGGCTTCTCACAGGCACATGGTGCTGCAGATACGCAGCAACTGCTTGCTCTTCCTGATCCTCCGGACGCCATCTTCGCTGCCAATGACCGCAAAGCTGTAGGTGCTATCCTGACCATCAAACAGCGGGGACTTTGGGTGGGCCGGGACATTGGTGTCATCGGATTCACAAACGATCCCATCGCCGTTGTAGTCGAGCCAAATTTAAGCACCATCGAAGAACCTGCCATGGAGATCGGCCGAAGAAGCTGTGCGCTGCTGATCCGTCATATCAAAAATCGGGATTTTGAAGTTCAGGACATCATACTGCCCGGAAAGCTGATCCAAAGGGATTCGACTAGACGGACGAGTGGCTAGTCTTTATTTGCTATACCGCAGTTCACCTCCGATCAGGCTGTGCTGGATATTGATATGATCATCAAAAAGCACGATATCCGCATCCATGCCTACTGCTATCGATCCGATCTGATGATCTAGTCCAAGCAGGCGCGCCGGATTGACCGTCATCATTTTTACTGCCTCTGACAGGCTCACGCCCCCCTGATTAATCATCGTCCGGAGCAGGCGGTCTGCCGTAGCCACACTGCCCGCAAAGGAAGAGCGGTCAAGCAATTTAGCTACCCCTTCCTCCACAATCACTTCGGTCCCTCTACGCAGGCTTCCGAGCACACTTTTCCCTTCGGGCATGCCTGCGGCACGCATTGCGTCGGTAATCAGGATCATTTTGTCCGTGCCCTTCACTTTATGGATCAGCCGCAGGAAAGGTTCAGGCAAATGGACCCCATCGGCAATAATCTCTACGTCGATCTGGTCGAGAAGAAAACAACTTTCAATGGCTCCGGCATAACGGTGGGCATTGCGGCGCGTCATACCGGACATCCCCGAATAAAAGTGCGTGGCCAGACGATAGCCCACCTCCACTGCAGGCAGGATCTCTTCATATACCGCATCGGTATGTGCCAGGGCCAGCAGAATGCCATACTTGCGTACGGCACGTCCAAAGTCCAGCGCGCCGGGCAATTCCGGTGCGGCACTCCAACGGCTGATAATCGGGTGATAACGCTCGAGGATGGGCAAATATTCCTTCGGATCAGGATTGCGGATGTATTTTGGATCCTGTGCCCCACGTTGGTTCATCGCAAAATACGGACCCTCTAAATGCAGGCCCAGAAAACGGCTACCAAAAGTGTTTCGCCCGCGTGCCAGCTCATAAACCGAAAAAAGCTCCAGCAGTTCTTCAGGTTCACTGGTCAAGGTTGTGGGCAGCATGGCGGTGGTACCATGGCGCAGATGTGTTTCGGCAACCGTCAGAAATGCCGGCACGGTATTGTCCATAAAATCTGCACCGCCACCGCCATGTACATGAATATCGATAAATCCCGGTGCCAGATAAAAGCCTTGCGCATCCATCCATTCAGCAGTCGACCAGGCAGCATCGACTGCTTCTCTGGCTACATAGCCCGCCTTAATGGCTACTATTTTCCCATCGGCAATCCATAGTGTTCCGCCCGCAATCACGTGGTCAGGCATGATAATATTGGCATTCGTAATGATCCGCATATTAAGTTGTTATTTTCTTTTGTCCGGTCCATCGCTGGATCCGGTGTCCTTTAAAGGCATAAAATACCAGATATAAAAAACAGGGTGTCAGTATCCAATAGGCCGATTTAGGATCAATGGCATCCGCCAGTACCCCATAGAGCAGCGGTAGTAGCGCATTCCCGCAGAGCCCCATGATCAATAGGGCTGACCCCTGCTTGGCCAGTGGGCCAAGCCCCTCCAGTGCCAACGGCCAGATACCTGCCCAGATCAGTGCATTCGGAAACCCGATCAGCACAATAAACCAGATGGAGATATCCAGGTCCATTTGAAAGAGCACCACATGCCCCTGTGTCGTCACCACCAAGATAGACAAAATCAGTCCAAAAACCGTACAGAAACGCAGCATTGTCCGCTGACTAAAAACCTTGGGGATCAGTACAATTCCGGACAGATAGCCCAGTATTGTTGCTGTCAATGTGTAAGAGGGCAGCGCTTTGGCTTCCAGCAGCGATAGCCCCATCACACCAGCATAGTTTATGATCGTATCAATTGCAATGACCTGGGTGCCGACATGCAGAAATATGGCCACAGCCCCCAAGATCAGGTGCGGATATTGTAAAACACTTTTGTTGCCACCCTTATTATTTTCCGCTGTCCCCTGCTGTTGGTCGAGTTCAGGAAGGATAGAGAATTTGACCAGTACTCCGATCAGAAACAAGATGATACCAACCACGGTGTAAGGGCCGACAACACGTAATATCAATTCATCCAGAGCCAGGGTACGTGCAGCATCCGCCATATGGGGCAACTGCTTAAAGAGCTCATTGTCCTGGGGCCGCAGAATGACATAGGAAAAGAGTAAGGGGGCCAGTATTCCGGCGCCCTTATTGCAGATACCCATGATACTGATGCGTTGCGCCGCCCGCTCCTTTTCGCCGATCAGCGTAATATAAAGATTGGCCACTGTCTGTAGCAGCGCCAGACCACTTCCCAAGGTGAATAGCCCCAGCAAAAAGATCGGATAGGCCCGGTTATAAGCCGCGGGAACAAATAAAAACGCCCCCAGGGCCATAATCCAGAAGCCCACCATAATTCCGTTCTTGTAGCCTATTTTTTTTAGCAGATAAGAGGATGGCATCGACATCAGCAGATAGGAAATATAAAATGCAAAAGCAACGAGGTATGACTGGAAATTACTCAGTTCACAGGCGATTTTAAAATACGGAATAAGGATGGCATTGATCCAGGATACAAATCCAAAGATAAAAAACATCGTTCCTATGATGCCTATGGATACCCAAGTGGTTTTCCGATCGGGTGCTGGTGCTGTCATATGATTCCAATTAGTCTAAAAGTGATGCTGATTCTGCGTCCAGGTAGCAGGTGCAGTCGCTGTGCTGCTGCAATATGCTGGCTGGATTCAGGTTGGAAATCGGTTTTGTCAGACAGTTTTTTACCGCCTGTGCCTTGCGCCCGTCCGGTACAGCACAGATAATTTTCCGGGCCGATAGAATCTGCTGGATAGACATACTGATGGCTTGCAAGGGCACTTCCGTCAGTGAACCAAACCAGCCTTCCCCCAACTGCTGACGTCGACACTGTTCATCCAGGTTGACCAATAGATAGGCCTCTTTGACGTCAAAATCGGCGGGTGGATCATTGAAAGCCAGATGACCGTTCTCCCCGATTCCCACAAAGGCAACATCGATCGGATGCGCTTTGATCTTGTTATGCAGACGTATACATTCCGCGGCCGGATCCTCCTCTCCGTTGATCAGTACCACTTCTTTTAACGGTCCTACCTGATTCACGAAACGCTCGGTCAGGTATTTTCGGAAGCTGGCCTTATGACTGATCGGCATACCGATATATTCGTCCAGGTGAAACATGCGTACCTTGCTCCAGTCGATGGAATCACTGGACACTAAGGTTTCAAGAGTTTCAAACTGGCTCTGTCCAGTCGCCAGGATAATGTTGGCTTCGCCTTTTTCCGCAATGGCGGCTTGGATAGCTTCAATTCCTGCAGTTCCTGCATGTACTCCGAGTTCTTCCCGGGTTTTAAATGTTCTAATGTTCACGTTTCTTGATTTTATAGCGTTGTTTTCGTTCAATTTAACTTATGATAGGGCAGCTTGGGTCTCTGCTGCTGCAAGGTCAATATCATGTACTTTATTATTTTTCCAGTTGCCACAGGTAAAATCGGGCACTTCAATGGGTTGGGACCCATTGGCGACGGACCATTCACTCAAGGGACCGATGACACTCCAGCTGGCCGCATCATAGACATCCATGTCCATCGGTAGGCCATTGCGCAGGCAATCGATCAGGCGCCAGTCCATCATAAAATCCATGCCGCCATGGCCCCCGATCTGTTTGGCCAGTTCCCCGATCCTTTTGACTATCCCTGGGGTATATTGCTGCTCCAGCTTGACCATCTCTTCGCTTGACAGAAAGTCGGCATGGCCGATGGCGATCTTGCCCGGAAGTGGATATTTCTGCGCAAAAGCTTTGGTGCCACTGATCAGATGGAGACGCGAATAAGGTCTAGGCGAACTCACATCGTGCTGCAGCATGATTGTACTGCCACTATGGGTCAGTATATTGGATATATTCATATTTCCGCGAAGCGGTTTTTCCGCATAGACTTCAAACTGTTTATCTTTCGCTGCCATGTCCTTCGCTTTTTGCTGGAGCATAAAATCTTTGGAAGACATGGAGCTCATATATTCCATCTTATTTCCACGGTTTACTTTCAGCACCTGACAGACTGGTCCCAGACCATGTGTAGGGTATAGATTGCCGTTGCGTGCTGCATTCTCCTTAAGCCGCCAGAAATCAAAGCGCTTTTCAGCATCGAAAAAGCTCTCTAGGATATCGTGGATATAAGCGCCCTCACAATGAACGATATCGCCAAAAAATCCATGCCGGGCGAGGTTTAAGGTCAGGAGTTCAAAGTAATCATAGCAGCAGTTTTCGAGCATGACGCAATGCTTTTTGGTTTTCTCCGAAGTCTGTACCAGTCGCCAGCAATCTTCTACGCTCGTCGCTGCAGGGATTTCCAGGGCAACATGTTTCCCCTGTTCCATCGCATAGATGGCCATCTCAGCGTGCAGTTGCCAGTGCGTGGCAATATAGACTAGATCATAATCCGCCTGTTCACACATTTTTTTCCAGTGTGCTGCATTTTCAGTATAAAGCTGCGCAGGGTGGCCGCCAGTTTTGATCCGGCCTTTGGCTTCAGCAGCTTTCTCAGGCCGTACATCACAGATACCGTTGATAGCTACACCCTCGATCTGGCTCAAACGCTCTACCGCAGCTGATCCCCTATTACCAACACCGATAAAGCCGACCCGTACCGTGGGTATTTTTGGAGCTGCATAGCCCGACATATTAAAGGTAGAACTGTATTTTTTTGTGGCTTCCAGTCTGATATGATCCAGTTTGGCCGTTGTCGGAGCCTTATTTTCCTGCGTACAGCCAGTCATCAATCCAATGCCAGCCAATCCTGACAGTTTTAAAAATGATCTTCGATTTGTTCCCATAGTATTTAGTTGATAAGGAGTACTCCTTCGTTACTCAATTGCTTTTTATAACCCTGTACTTTGTCCTGTAACTGCTGTTTTTCGGACTGTTCACACAATTTACCGTTCAGATGATAGAGTCCCTCGATACTGGTCTGTTGTTTGTTGAGGGCCAGTAGCATCGGGATATCACCCCAGCGGAGTATACCCTGCATATGAATCGCCATATTGTAGCTGTCCAGTACACCGCTCTCGTCCGGCAGATAACTGACAGGCATCTGCCGCAGCAACAAGGGCTGTCCGGTGTCAGCCAGCACATTGCCGATCAATGCAGCGATGGCGGTCTCACGATCAGCAACAAGCAGCCGTTTGTAGCTACTATATTCCTGTTGCAGATAGTTGTTGATAAGCCCGATTTCAGCTGCCCAGATTCCCATCATGTTGCTGCCCGTCCAGAGCAGGGAGCGCGATAACGTATGAAAGCGTGGCAGGGCGCCATCAATTTGATCAGCGTTCATGGAGGTGCGCTCGCCAAGCCCGTATAGATCTACCAGCACAACACCCTCGCCTTTACTCCGTAGAGCGTCAATTTCCGACAATGGCGCCTCTTGTTTACCTTTTGAGGGAAAGTAGACATGCATAGCATTCGTCACTGCCTGGGGCGGACTGATCAACAACGGAATCAATTGCCCAGCGGCATGCTCCAGAATAACCCGATTCCAGCCCTGCTGCGGCTCCAGCGACTGCACGTGGAATAAGTGGTCAGCAGTGTCGATCAGGGCCATTTTTTGCAGTTGTTTTTTATATGCATCTTCGTCCAGCGGCGAGGTGGCTATCTGCGATTCTACGCGGCTGAATTCTCGACTGACAAATGCTGGGATACTGAGGATCCCAGCTCTCTTGCTCCCTTGTTTCAATACAGCCAGCGCATTGGTATCCAAAGGCTGGAAGTCGGAAACCCGGTGATTATCTCCCCTGCGCTGCATAGCAAACACCCCGTCAAACCAGCTGATCATACTTCTGTTCATTTCTTCGGTAAAGCTATGCGGCTCATCAAAGAGTTCATAGTCGAGCCGTTCCGCTACCCCCTGCTGCTCATAAGCGCGCTTCGCAATGCGAAAAGATTTGAGCATCTGCTGCGCATTAAAGGCCGCATTACCATCGCGGAGTGCCGTAATAATTTTGATTGCTTTGGGAGCCATTGCCTGCAAAAGTTGCCCTTCTTCAAAATGTAGCAATCCATTTGGATGGAGTTCACAGACACAGTTGCTGTTCATGATATAGGCGCGGAAGGTACCGACGCTAACGACGGGGACAGCTGCTTTGACCCGAGGATCCATGGCAGCCAGCCACATGGTCTGATTGCCGCCACCACTTGCTCCGGTAGCTCCTATCCTTTCGGGATCCACCTCAGGCAGATCGCAGAGTAGGTCGATCGCACGGCTATTCTCGAGCAGTTGCATCCCCATCAGGGGCGTGCCCAGATCAAGCAGCGCCGAACCCAGGTTGGCCCCATGATATTCATGCTGATGCCCGCGGCCGCGCTCGCCCGAGCCCATGGCATCAATGCATAGGCATACATAGCCATTGGATGCCAGCATATGCGCTGTTCGCTGGACAATTTCACTGCGCCGTCCCGGAGGCCAATGCCCATGGCTGTTCAGTATCGCCGGAAAGGGTCCCTTTCCCTTGGGCACATATAAGCTTGCCGGCACATATACCCCGGGCAGGCTCTGGAACACCAGGGTATGGATGCTGTAGCTACCCTTTTCAATCGAAGAAATAAGCTGCATATCCAGTGGCGGTACGGCGTATCCGTCCAGCTTCAGGTTGTTTCTCACCGTCCGGATAATTTCCTGCGGATCTGCCGTAGTGTGATGATCCAGTCCTGCCATTAGCTGTTCCACCCGGTCCTCCAACCCGACCCTTAACGGGTCTATTTCTGCCGGCATCGCCAGCACACGAGGTAATGCCGGCTGTTGTTGTGCTTGTATGTTCGAATTTAATCCCATAAATATGCCTAAAGATATCAGCCCTATTTTGAAGTCTATCATTTTAATTTACCCAAATTAATCCACATCCCACCAGAGTTTTGTTGCAGCATTGTCGGTGCCGCCAAGCAGAGCGCGTCCCTTGTTAAGTTCAGTCAGATTGTCCGTCGCTTCAGTCAATGGATAAGGTAATCGCTTGATAAACGTCCCTACAGGCAGATCCGCGTTATCCGATTGGATCAGCGGATACATTTTAGGGAATCCGGTACGCCGGTATTCAGCCCAGGCTTCCATGCCATTGGGGTATATGGCTAGCCACTTCTGTATACCGATCTGCTCCCGCTGTTCAGCCGGACTTGCCGCCCATCTGACAGGAATACTGGCGACTGCAGCTGAATTGTGGTAGTCACCCGGAGCTGCTGGTACACGATCCGATAGCACGTAGCTGTTGATCTGAGCAGATTCTGTTACCCCCCATTGCTCCATACTGGTTTTTATACCCTCTTCGTACAGCTGCCGGGCCTCGCCCCCCATGTTCCAACCATTTAACGCTCCTTCTGCACGAAGGAAAAAAGATTCAGCGGCACACATCACATGAAAGTTCTGCGTGAAATTGCCTTCAATGGCTGCACCATTGTAGCGTACCCAGTATGTACCCACATTCGAATTGGACCCCGACTGGTTGCGTACATTGCCGAGGTCGGTTGCCGTGGCACCATTACGGACGCTATTAAATGCTTTTCCGGTATAACTGGGCTGAAAATAAATACCTAGCCTCGGATCGGCATAGCCTTTTAAATAAGAGGCTATGGTGGAGCTCATGGAAAACTCATTCCATACGGCGACCTGGGCCAGTCCGTTGGTATCATTGCCCGATAAAGATTTGAGCATGCTGGCATTGTGGGTATTGTTTGACATTAATCCTGCTGCAACAGCGGCCTCCGCTTCGGTTTTTGCTTTACCCGCATCGACCTTAGCAATGCGCAGGGCCAGTCGCAGACGGAGTGAGTTGGCAAAACGGGTCCAACGATCGGTATCCCCGTCAAAAATCAGGTCGTAGCCCTGAAAAATCTTCGTCCCCGCAGGCAGCGCCTTTAAATTGGCCACTGCAACCGTCAGTCTTTCAAAGAAATCCGCATAGATCTTATCCATGGGATCGTAGGGAATGACATCATTGGCTTCGGCAGCCCCGAAATACGGGATCGGTCCAAAATGGTCTGTCAGGCGATGGAAGGCATAGACCCACATAATATTGGCCAATGCAGCCTCCCCAGATTTGGGATCGGTATTTTCAAGAATACTTTTGAGCTGAGGTGCCGTATCCACATAGACAACAGTCCAGAACCGGCGCTGCCAGTCCGGCGTCAGCAGATAGCGGTCCGTGCTGAAGGAATTCGTGGTAAGTGCAAAATACTGGGCATATAAATCTGCGCCCAGGTTTTGTACTGTCTGGTAAAAAGATCTGTTCATTGCAGCCGAAGACTGGGCCTTGGCAAACATAAAAGGCAATTCACGCTGTGTGATCACCGTGATATTATTGGGATCAGTATTGACATCCTGAAAGTCTTTGGTACAGGACAGCAAGCTTAATGCTAATAGCGAGGTATATATCGTGCTCTTTTTCATTTTCTCACGGATTTAAAAAGTTAACTTCACATTCAGCCCAAAGGAGCGCACTGTAGGCGGCAGGCCCACTTCGACTCCCTGAAAATTACCGGCGCCAAGCGCTGCTTCCGGATCGATAGGATTATCCGTTTTGCCTATGCCCGGAATATCCAGCTTAGATTTTCCGCGGTAAAAGAAAAATAGGTTGCGGCCCGTCAACATCAGCTGCGCACTTTTGATCGCTGCTGTGTTCTTGAGGTTAAACTTATAACTGACAGACAGTTCACGCAAGCGTACATTGGTCATGTCATAGGTAAAGAATTCACCCCAGGCATCACGGCCATTTTGCGATACGCGGGTCCAGAGCTGCTGTGCCGTGATGGCCTTGGTATTGGCGGCACCAGAGGCATCCACGGCATCCAGCACCAGCCCCCCATCGCGGTAATCAGCGGTATAATCCGCCACACCAAAAGCCGCCAGGTAAGCCGAGGTTCCCGATACGATCTCACCACCGATACGGGTATCAATCAGAGCATTGACCGTGAAATTTTTGTACCGCACTGAATTGGACCAGCCCAATAAAGCCTTTGGATTAAAATTACCCAGTTTTTGATTGGCCTCAACCACGGGCAGGCCACTATTGTCCACCACATATTTGCCAGTCTGCCCGTCCACTTTCCATTTATAGCCATACAGATCACCGTATCGCTCCCCTTCATTAACCACCACCGAAGCATATTTGGTATTTTCTGTGATCGTCGCACGTTTTGTTTTTTCGTGCAATTCTATCACCTTGTTGGTGTTGGCGGCAAAGTTGACAGTGGTCTGCCATTCCAGATTTTCTTTTTTCAGGGGCGATGCGGTCAGCTGGACCTCGATTCCCCTGTTTTCGATATTTCCGGCATTGATGTACTGCCGGCTATAACCACTCGCCATGGGCAGACCAAGGGTCAGCAGCTGGTTGATCGTATTACTTTTGTACAAGGTCAGGTCAAACCCCAGTCTGTTGGCAAAGAATTTCATATCCAGCCCTGTTTCATAGGATTTTGTCAGCTCCGGCTTCAGTTCGGGGATCATTTTTATCGGTGAGCGTGAGATAAAGCCCTTTCCTGCACCAAGGCCAAAAGAATACAGCTGCTGGAGCAGATAAGGATCCGGGTCATTGCCCACCTGCGTATAGGAGGCACGCAGCTTGCCATAGCTGACCCAAGCCGGTAATTTGAGCCATTCGTTAAAGATCGCAGATACACCGATTGAAGGATAAAAGTAACTGTGCGGTGACTTCAAGGTCGAGGTCCAGTCGTTTCTTGCTGTCATATCCAGAAAAATATTGTCAAAAAAAGCTAGCTGCGCACTTCCATAAATCGAATTGAGGCGGCGCTGATAGCCATTGATAAGCAAAAATTCAGGCGTTGTGGCCATCTTTAGGCTAAATTCATTGGGAATGGATAACCCATTGGCCATATTCTGAAAGCTGGAATACCGTCGGTCTAACGAACTTGCGCCAACGTTGTAAGTGATTTTAACGGCTTCACTGATCGAATTCTTTCCATTAAATAAGAGATCAAAGTTGCGTTCCTGGTAGCGTGCATGCGTTTCAAAATATTTACCGCCGGGACGGACATCCCCTATGGACACTGTACCCGCATAGAAAGAACCGTCTGTCTTATCGATGTATTTATCATAACTGAACCGCCCCATGACATTTAACCAGTCCGTCAATTGGTAGGTTGCCGAGCCCATGGCGGTGATGCGGTCCCGAACTTCATTGACCGAGGTACGGTTGGTACTCCAGTAAGGGTTGTCGTAGACGGCAGAACCAGACCAATATTTCCGTTGTGGCTCGCCGGTGACGGGATCGATGGTTTCATAATCCTGTAGTTCAGCCTTATCCATATCCCTTGGCATTACATAGACTTCCACGGGGATTCCCATATCACCCAGTCGGGGTCGGTTGTCGATCTGCTGGTTGACATAGTTGAGCTTAACATCGGTTTTCAGCTTAGGGATCAGCTCCGTATTGACACGCAGGTTGAGGCTGTTCCGTTTGAGATCGTTGCCCGGAATGATGCCGCCGATCTTATTGTTGGTGTAGGAAACGTAGCCCTGGACCTTTTCGGTACCACCATAGGTACTGACACTGTTGTTAAAGGTAGCTGCATTTTCAAAAAAATCACGGACATTATTTTTGTAAGTCCTGCCCTGGGGACCCCAGCTTTCACCAACATTGGTTCCCGTGACACCCCCATTTCCACGGCCATAGCTATTCTGGAATCTACTCAGCAGGTTGACCTGGTCCAGGGATGCGCTGCCGTTGTAGTCAATTTGGTACCGCCCCGCTCTGCCCTGTTTTGTGGTAATAAGAATGGCACCGTTTGCGGCCCTGCTTCCATAAAGCGCTGCTGCCGAAGGGCCTTTGAGCACATTAATAGATTCAATATCATCGGGATTGATATTCGCTGCCCCATCACTTGTACCATAATTGTAGGTGGTGCCGCTGGCCTGCTGCGCACTGGAATTATCGTAGGGCACACCATCCACCACAATAAGCGCATTGTTGTTGCCCGTAATAGATTTGTTGCCGCGGAGAACCACCCTGGCAGATGCCCCAGGCCCTGTTGCTGCGGTGGTGACCACAGCACCGGCGACTTTCCCCGTCAGGCTGCTCAGCACATTACCACTATTGTCACGGGCATTGTTGACCGTGGCACCATCCAATTGTTGTGTCGCATAAGTCAGTCCCCGGACCTGCCGCTTGATGCCCAGTGCAGTGACGACGACCTCTTCCATCTGCTGGCTTTCCGTTTCGAGCGTGACCTGGAGGTCTCCCGTGGCGGGAACAGCGATTTCAATGGTCTCAAAACCGAGCAGCGAAATCTTGAGTTTATCCCCTGCGTTGGCGCTAATACTAAAATTCCCCTGTTTGTCGGTCTTTGTAGCCAGTTTGTTCATCAGGTTGCTAACCGTGGCACCTACCAGGGCAGTTTGGTCCGTAGTGCTGCTGACCTTTCCTTTGATGGTTGTCGTCTGCGCGGCGGCAATGCCTGTCCAGAGGAAGAGACAGCCCAGCGTCGTGCCAATGGCAACTCTGCGATTACTGTGGATATGAACTATCATAATTTATCCATTTTTAGGTAAGATTTTGAGTTTATTTAATTGCGTTATAGTCCAAAGAAAGACCTTAACGAACAGAAATCCAACTGATTTACCGGATAAAGTAGCGGTAACGTTATCGTAAATGGAAGGTATATGTACACATATACCCATAAAAAAAAGAAAAAAAATGAATGAGTTTATGTTAATGCAATGTCGTGTAATATCATATTGAGGTAATAATAATCCGTAAAAAAGTGAGGTCAGGGTTTAAAACTTACTTTTGAGTTCAAAAAGTCAATAACAGCATTCACATGAAAAAAAATTGCACATACATCGCATTATTCTTCGTCCTCTTTCTTATCCAAGGCTGCGACATGTTTGATGTCCATCCCTATTCTGGAAAAATCGATGGGAGGCAGCATATTAACACTGAAAATATCGCAAAAATAGAACATGATTATGCCGATCGAGATACCATAAGATACGCTTTTATCAGCGACTCGCAGCGATGGCATGACGAACTTGACGATTTTGTAAAAATAGTCAACCTTCGAAATGATATAGACTTTATCATTCATGGCGGTGACCTCAGTGACTTTGGGCTTACCAAAGAATTTCTATGGCAGCGCGATATTCTGGATAAACTGAAACAGCCTTACGTCGCGTTGCTTGGCAACCACGACTGTCTGGCGAATGGGGAAGAGATTTTTCAACAGGTATTTGGCAGCCCTAATTATAGCTTTATAGCCGGAAAAACAAAATTTCTATGCTTAAATACAAACGCCTTGGAATCGGATTATTCCACACCGGTGCCTGATTTTTCATTTATTGAGCATGAGCGCCAGACGGATAAAGAGCGTTTTGAGCAGAGTGTAGTGATCATGCATGCCAGGCCTATGTCCGATCAGTTCAACAACAATGTGGCTTCTGTCTTTCAATACAGCATTAAACAGTACCCTAACCTGCTTTACTGCAATAATGGTCATGACCATATTTACCAGAAAGATGATATTTTCAAGGACGGCATCATTTATTATGGCACTCCCAACATCGGCAAACGCCAATTTCTAATTTTTACAATCACCAAGGATCACTATGCTCATGAACTTGTTTCCTATTAAAGCACGCACATCACTCCTCGCGTTTGTTTCCCTTTTCTTTTCCACGATCACGACAGCCCAGACACTCGCCGGGGAGTATGACATGATTTCGGGCTCCGACAGCAGAACACCTACGGGACGCAACAAAACCAAAGAACTCAAAAAAGCGGCCTTCAGCCTTGTACCCTCCAGTTACTTGGTTCAGTATGCTGGATCCATCGGTTTATTTTCGGCAGGTGCGGGCTGGGATTATGGTCGGCAGAAACAGTGGTCGACGGACTTTTTAATGGGTTATGTTCCAAAATATGATACCGACCGTGCCAAGCTCACCTTAACCCTGCGTCAGACCTATACGCCTTTTAAAGTACAGCTGCATGAGCAGATCAGCTACCATCCGCTGCGCACCGGGGTTTACCTCAACACAACGCTGGGCAAACAGTTCTGGTACAAGGAGCCCGACAAATATCCGAACAGTTATTATAGGTTCTCTACCAGGCTACGCATCAATATTTTTGTTGGCCAAGACTTCAGCTATAAATTAAAATCCAATTCCTCCTATTTTGAAGGAATAAAATTTTATTATGACCTACATACCAGTGATCTGTATCTGGTCAGTGGTATTCAGAATAAATACCTAAAATTTGATGACTATATTGGGCTTGCCCTGGGTGTCAAATTGCAGATCAGACGGAAATAGGGGCGTCAAACTAAAATAGAAAGTCAAAAAAGCGCAAAAGCAGTGTCGACAGACCGACAGCTCAGTCCAGTGTACTGAGGGTCTGCATCAGACTCCGCATATCCTGTTGTACGGACCGTATGGTTGCCTGCAGTTCATTGTGCATATTGGCCAGATCATGCAGTTCCGCCGCCGTAAAGACGCCGCCCTCCCTAAAATAAAGTTTTTCCAGAGGACTGCCCTGCTGATCGTCGAGGCCATATTTTAACCAGCGTTGCCGGGTGGTCTCTACCAGCGACAGATTTTCGGAGTTACTAAACCCTTTTTCCGATAATATCCCCCATATCGAAGCTGGATAGAATTGCGCATGGTTGTTCTGAAACCAGATGCTTTGGAGCAGATTGCGCGTCAGATGCATACTCACCTTTTTTCCTTTGGGATTTAAGGTCATAAATCCCAAAACCGCTGTGCCTACCCCACCGGCGATACTCAAGCCATTATTGAGCTTATCATTTTTGACAATCGTTGCGGTAACCGCCGTGACAGCCCCCAAAAGAATAGAGGCCACTGTCAGTCGGGTCTGTGTATTCGAATTCAATTCGTCCATGTAGCCTGCGAGCTTATCAATGCGCTCTCCATTGCAGTCCAGTTCCGCCGCAATGGCATTCAATTCGGTCTCAAAAAGCATGTATCTGTCGTTCACCTTTTGTTTTGCCGCCAGCTTCACCGTGGGATTACCGGAATTGTCCAGATAACCGATGATATGTGGCCAAAGGTTGAGGTATTTGACCAATACAAAATCATGGTAAGAAAAAACAGCTCTGAGCCTGGTACTGTCAGCAGCTGAAATTGTTTGTACGGGAATTGATCCGTAGGCTACGTTCGGTGCACAGTAGTTCTTTGTCAGTGTCTGCACCTGAACATTGTTGATCAACGTTGAACAGCCGGTCAAAAGCAGAAAAGGCAATACAAGAAAAGGTCTTATTCTTAAAAGAAATATTTTCATCATTCTGGCCATACCCTGCATTTACAACAATATGTGCACTAAAATGTTTTGGACGGTCCAATTTCTTTCGCGTTATGCACCTATACGCTTACGGGGAAACATCAATTTTACGGAAACACCCTCACCACTGCTGTTCGCAAATTGCAGACTTCCGTTAATTCGCTTCAGGAGATCTCTACAGAGGGAAATACCCAATCCAGCACCGTTCTTATTTTCAGCTTTTTTACGTTCCCAACTATTGACAAAATTTAGATGATAAAGAACTTCCGGAGACAATTCATCACCATCATTTATAATGGTCAGTTCCCAATGATCGACCGTATTATCCCTCAGTAGGATCTGTATCTTCCCGCCTGTCCGCCCATATTTAGTTGCGTTGCTGATGACATTTCTAACCACGAAACAAAATATTTCTTTATGTATATCGACCGAAAAGTTTCGGTCCACAGTATTTAAAACCAGCATCTTGGATTTTTGAAGTTCTAGGCGATACATTTCCAATAGGTCATTTATTTGATCAAGTATATTACAGGTTTCGGTATTCTCAAGTTTGTCCCGCAACTGGGCATCTGTCCAGCGCAACACCTCTTCGAGCATCTTCCGGGATCGGGCAACCTGCCCCTTCAAATTTGTAAAAATCAGGCTGAGATCTTCCTTCTCGATTAAAGAAATATCGTTGATCGTCAATAGCACCTCGACCGACGCAAATGGCGCGCGTAGATCGTGTGATGCTATTGACAGGACCTTTGTTTTAAAATTCTCCGCTATTTTAAGTTCCTCATTATAATGCCGGATACGTTGGGCCTGTTCATGCAGAGCAGTGTTGGCCGCGGCTAGCTTGAACTGCTCGAATTTCAGCAGACGGTTTTTTCGAATCAAAAAGTAAATCAGTACACCGATAAGTGTTTTGCTGATAACAATTCCGACAATAAGCAGTGTAATAATAGTTTGATTATCCACAATAAAGAGTAATAAGAAAATAATAGTATGGTTTAACAGCCGCCAAAACTACCGAATAAAATTATAATTAAAAAATTAGCACCAGAATAATTAAACATATACTCAGGAATAGAATCTTAGACCGTAGGTCTTTAATCAACCGTTTTTTTTATTTGTAATAAGTCTAAATAGAACGTATATTTGTTCGCTTTGAAAAACTCAGTACATAAAATAGCACTCAACAAAAGGCAATTTGAGGAGTTTTTCCAATTGTATTGGAAGAGAATGTATTCTTTCGCATTAAAAAGCATTGGCGATGAAGATGATGCCAAAGAGATTGTCCAAGATGTTTTTAAATCCCTATGGGAAAGAAGAGCTGATCTTCAGTTACAGGATGCAGAACGCTATCTTTTGCGCTCGGTGAAATTAAAATCACTGGAATTTTTAAGGAATAAGGGTATTAAGCAACGGCACCATGAATCGCTGTCAAGCAGTAAAACTGAATTGTACGAAGATACCAATCTCTATTACAAAGAACTTAAAAATCATCTGGATGATGCAGTTGAATCGTTGCCAAGACAATGTAAAAATGTATATAAACTGAGCCGTGACGAGGGATTGACCAATAAAGAAATCGCAACAAACTTACTAATTTCGGAAAGAGCGGTCGAATATCATATCAGCAAGGCATTATCAGTTATTAAGATGAGACTTAAAAAGTATTGCAATATCAATATTACTAGATTTCTATTGCTTACTTTTTTGTACTTTTGAATGTATCCGAATTATCAAAACAGATGGAAATCAACCAAAATATACTAAAAAAATATGCTTCAGGTCAATGTTCTGAGGCTGATAGGCATTTAGTTGAGAAATGGTTGAACAATGATTCCTGGGACAGTATCACCGAAAGCACTCAAGTAAATGAAGAAGTTGGATCGTCCATGTGGAATAAGATCACGGCGGATGCTACACAAAACGGCAAAATAAAATGGCGCAAAATTGCAGCAGCAGCAGCGGTTATTTTAGTGATCGGTTTTTCTATTTTCTATTTTTCCAATCCTGCTTTGGATAATCATACCTTTACCAATACATCTGCTGAAAATAGTAAGTTCTTCACCGAAGATTATTACGATGTGCAGTTAAGTAAAAATAGTATGGCCAATATTGATTTGGTCAATAAAAAACTGGCATTCTCCGGTGACTTTATCATAAAACCTAAACGGGATTTTGAACTTTTGGATAGTCATCACAACAAATTGGTATTTAAAGCCGGAAGAGAGTATTTTGTATCGAATTCTCCAGATTTTGGTAAAATTGTAGCATTTCAAAAAAGTGATCTTGCTTTTTTACCATACAATATGCAAATTAAAATCAGGGAACAATTTCAAAGCATTTAATTGACAAGTATGAAGCGATTACTAGTGTTGTTTTTCCTTGTAATTTTCATTTTTTCATGTACACAAATTTCAGAAAAAAATATAGACCCCAACTTTGTCTTTTGTCTGTACAATAAAGACGAAAACCCCACCAGCTTATTGTTTACCGAAAGTTTAGATGACGACGGACGCCCTATCTTTCAGATTCCACTGTCCAGTTCGCGTATTCAAGAGAGGGAATATATCTACAAAAATGGCTTCTTTTATCGATTATCGAGTCAGACGAGTGTCTTTACAAAATACCAATTACAGGGTTCATCCTTTGTCCTTGTAGACAGTATACAATTAAAAAACCGTGATTTTGAAACCATTACCTGGAAAGATGACGACAACCTAATTGCCGTCTGCCGAGAGGATGCCGAAAATAGAACACCGCAAGCTAGACTATATCAGATTAATGTTGCGGGGATGAAAGTCGTGAAACAAGATACGATTGTTCTCCCCTTTGCCAATAAGGAATATAGCGCGCTGCACCTAGGGCTTGTGAATATTGAAAACGACGATCTTTGGCTGGCCTACTCCTTCTTTAAATCCACGGGGAAGTATGGGCATACAACATCTGACACAACCTATTACGCCACCATAAAATACGATAGTTTTAAACTTAAAAATATTCAGATAGAAACACGTTCAACTTATCCCGGCGGCTTCAATATCATACAATCCTATAGTTTTAAAGACGAAGAAGGTGATTATTATTTTATGACTAATCCTGGCATAGCACTGGGAAATAACCCCAAATTACCAACAGCTATCTTTAGAAAAAGAAAAGGTCAGCTGCTCGTTGACCAGGACTACATGATCAATATTTCCAGATCAATCGGAAATCACGCCTATGGGATCTGGTATGTTGGCAACGGAAAGGCAATTATCCGCAACGAACAAAAGAAGCTTTATACCGATTTCTCCAATTTTCATGCTGTCTATCAGTTTGAATACAGGTTGGTCGATCTACAATCCGGTTCTATAGAGAAAATCCAGATTCCCTTGGATAAAGGTACCCAAAAAGAAAACGTATGGACAGATGGAAAGTACGTGTATTTTGCCATAGATGGCTCAAATGACCAGCACCGTGTCTGGAAATATGATTTACAAACGAAAGAAATTTCGAAAGGACTTAAGCTTCCCAATAACACCAATTTTATCGTACGGATGGATTATTTAAAATAAGAGCTCTATCCCTACAAAAAAAACAACCTCACAATCAACCATTTGTATATTTTTTTAAAAAAATACCCCCTATCAACATTCGGTAAAGGATAAGTATAAGCAACCCTCTTATATATACTTAATCTAAATAAAATGTTGAAGTCAACATCTACTTTTATTCTATTATTAATTTTTACCTTGTTTACACAGGCACAGAGCCCAAAAAAGCATGCCCTCTCAGGCTTTGTCAAAGATAACTTTGGGAAACCCATTCCAGGAGCAACCATACGCTTAAAAGATCAGCATACAGGCACATCTTCCGATATAGACGGCTATTATAAATTACAATTAAACAGTTCAACGGACGCCATCTTACATGTCACTGCTGTTGGTTACCACAGCGAAGAAAGAGCCGTAAACGAAAAACTCATTCAGGATTTTCAGCTTATTGAAGATCGCAATTATATGGAGGAAGTGACCGTATCGGCATATGGGAAAACTGAAAATGAGAAGAAAGTAGCCGAGATCAAGCGATCAGGATTCAATGTTAGCGTCATTGACATGAACAAACATGCCAACGAAGCAGCCAATCTGACACAGATTTTGAAGCGCGCTACGGGAGTTACCATACGTGAAGATGGTGGACTCGGTTCTAACTTTGTGTTCCGCATCAATGGACTCGATGCAAAGATCTACATTGACGGTGTTCCTATGGAGAATTTTGGTTCCTCGATGTCTTTAAATAATATTCCTGTCAATTTGATTGATCGTGTTGAAGTATATAAGGGTGTGGTACCTGCTTTTTTGGGTTCCGACGCACTAGGCGGTGCTGTCAATATCATTACCAAACGTCGCGCGCGACCGTACCTGGACCTGAGTTATTCCTATGGCTCCTTCAATACACATCAAGCTGCGATCGTGGGCACCTTTACCAATCCAAAAAACAAATTATCATTTCGAATGAATGCATATTACAATCATTCAGACAATGATTATAATATGTATACCAACGAAAAGTACAATGTTCTTATCGAGAAAACGGTCGACAACAAGTATTTCGCCGTCCCCAAAGCTAAGCGATTTAACGATGCTTATACCTCTACTATGGGACAACTGGAGGTTGGTTTTCGCGATGTATCCTGGGCAGATCAATTTTATGCAGGCTTCACCTATTCCCAAAATCATAAGGAAAATCAGATCGGCGCTTCCCTCAGCAAGGTATTTGGTGGCGCATGGTCCGAAAGCAACTATCTGATGCCAACCTTAAACTATAAAAAAAGCAATTTTCTGGTCAATCGCTTATATGCGGATATTTTCACAAGTTATAGCTACGACACCCGATATGTGAGAGATACCGCCAAGTATAATTACGACTGGACCGGTGCCTGGGTCTCAAATTACGAGGGCACAACACCAAATCCCCAAAAAGACATGAAGTATAATCTGTCGAACTATTTAGCGCGGGTGAATTTAAACTATGACTTTGACGAAGCCCGTAACCAAAGCATCAATTTCAACTACAACTTTAACAGCAATGATCAGAAAGAGTATGATCTGGTCGGCAATTATAACCGCTCAGGTTTACCATCCTATTTGGGAAGACATATTTTGGGGCTATCCTGGCAGAACCAATGGTTTGACAAGCGCTTATCAAATGTATTGGCGGTAAAATACTATCGCATGGATGCTTCGAAAGATATTGATGAGCGCAAATTCGATGGAAACAACAATTTGATCAGCGGTGAAATAATTCATCAAAAAAAACAAGGTAATTACTATAGCATGAGCCTTGCCTCCCGGTATAGAATAACCAAGGATGGCGGATGGAAACTATCCTACGAAAGGGCATACAACTTACCTTCCATGACTGCGCTTTTTGGCGATGGTGTCAATACAATAGGGAACTGGGCTGTAAAACCCGAGCGTAGTGACAACATCAACACCGGATTTTATTACAATACCTACATCAACCAAAATCATTTTCTGAACGTAGATGTGACAGGCTTCTATCGCCTGGCAGCAAACTATATAAACAGCCGGGCGGTCATTCAGAATGGAATTTCCTATTTTCAAAGCTACAACGAAGAGGGGGTGAAGCTCTATGGTTTCGAGGCCGAAGTCAAATACGGTTTTAAAGATCTGCTGGCGGTTACCCTTAATGGATCTTACGATAAAGCCTTATACAATAAAAAATACACAGACGACTCCAGGCAACAAATCAGTTCAAATTATAACAAACAACTCATAAACCGGCCTTGGGTCTATGGAAATGCCGATATCAGCCTAATTCAGAATAACTGGTTTCAGCAAGGAAGCAGAGTTCAACTATCGTACTTATATCAATATACCCACTGGTTTTATCTCACCGAATCAAATCAAGGATCGCTTGAATCCAAAGATCTCATTCCGTCCCAAAATATCCACTCTGCTGTGCTCAGCTATGCCTGGGATCGCAATAAGTACAACGTATCCTTTGAAGCAAGAAACCTGACAGATGATAGAGCATACGACAATTTCCGTCTCCAACGGCCCGGACGTGCATTTTACGTCAAGCTGAGATTATCAATCATGTAAAACAAATAAATACATATTTTTATGAAAATCAACAAATTCGCCGTCGCTATATTCGCTGCGACTGTATTATTCTCTTCCTGCAAGAAATCATCACCTGAAATCACTTCACCGGAAGAACCAACACCTACTTCAAATAGTCTGTACAGTGTTTGGGTGACAACCGCGGCTGGTTCATCCTACCTACTGACAGCAGATAATCTGATGAAAGATACCCTTTTGACCGCCGCAAACAATCAAGGCATCGATATCACATCGCATTTGCCAGCAGCATTTTATGCGATTTACGCCTATGCCTACGAAGGAAAGTATTACCTTTCAAACGATGGCACACGATTCAGTCAATTTGAAGTTGTCAACGGTAAATCCTGGAAAGAAACGAACAACTATGCATTCCCTGGAAATTTTTACCTAGGCAAAGTCCTAAAAGATATTAGCACCAAAGATGAGATGGTCATGACCAAAACAGCAGGGACCACCAATAAGACCAAAAATGTATTGGAACAACCAATCTATTTCATGAACGTCAACAATCTGACAATCAACAAGACCATCGGTATCGAAATCCCGATGATCACGTTTAATCCCAAAACACCGGAGGGCAAAGATCATAACCCTTATATCGTACCTACAAGCTTCACGCAACGAGGCGACAAACTATTTGTAGGTCACAAATATAGAAGTAATGAAACGCGTAAGGATATTATCGACACCGCCTATATGTATGTATGTGATTACCCAAGTTTGGCCAACGGAAAAATTATAAAAGATGCTAGAGGCGGTTTTGCAGCTGGCCATTGGGAAGTGCAGACACTTACTTTTACCGATGACAATAAGGACCTCTATGTTGTAACCAAAAAGACAGATGCGGCGACCTATGGCCTATTACGTATTAAATCGGGACAGACAACCTTTGATCCAGATTATTTCTTCGATTTAAAAGATTACAACGTATTCAGCAATAATATATCGCAGGTACAGAAACTAGGTGATGGTAAAGTTTACATCAGCCCTTTTGTCATCGATCCAGCAAATAAAAAGATTGTTGCCGACCTCAGAATATTAGTGGGTGGCGGTGAGTCAAAAACCACGATGAATTTTATGGAGAATGGCAAACTATACGATGTCTTTAAAACAGACGAGTCCAAATGGTATGTATATGAATATGATCCGGCAAAAAATTCTGTAAAACGCGGGGCTGAGATCGATCCTGGAATCAGCCAAGTTTATCACCTAAATAAGCTCAGATAAGTTCCGGCAAAACGTAAGAAGTACCCTGCCGATATCCCTTTTAAAGGGGATGGGTAAGATTTCAGCATACGCGAAATCGAGGCGGGGCATTTCTCTATCCAACACCCCAAAATTTAAACATATGAAAAAATTACTGTTCAGCATCCTAAGCTTTTTTATCTTCCTGTCTGCATCGGCACATGCCGTATTTATTGAAACTTCATTGCAAGGTACGAAAGGAAAATCCCATACCGTAAAAGTGGTTTATGGCGAACCGGATCAATACGAACTCATCTCCAAATGGTGGTGGTACAAAGAAGGTATGCAGGTTACATTGACATTGATCAAACCGGACGGGAGTACAGCATTACTAACGACTACCCCGCAGGGAAATCATCTATTGGCCACATTTATTCCTGATCAGGATGGTGTCTATCATGTTTCGTTAAAAAGAGATACAGAGCGCAAAGAAGGCGCCAAGACACAATATCAGATCAATGCAATCGCCACAATTCAAGTTGGAAGCGTCACCCTTGGTCATACTTCCGCACATCTTGCCAATGAGTTGTTTGTCTTTGCCGACCAAACTGTTTTTAAAAATAAAAAAGAGGTCTCGCTGACCTTATTTCAAAAAGGCAAACCCGCACCAAATGCTGCTGTTCAGATCATTGCCCCAAGTGGCTGGATCAAATGGTTGGAAACAGATGCACAGGGTGTCATCAAATTCATTCCGGAATGGAAAGGCAAATACTACGCCGAGGTATCCCGGAAAGAAAAGATCGAAGGACAGGCTTTTGAAGAATATAGCCGTGCCAGCTCCATGAGTTTTGCTGTAAACTAAATCCGAGATGGCGGTAAGAAAAAAGAAAAATAATTCGGTATTTCGACTGGTCAATAACTGGCTACACCTCTGGATGGGATTAATCTCTGGCAGTATTGTCTTTGTGATTTGCCTGATGGGTTGCCTTTGGGTGTTTAATCATGAAATTATCGATCTCCTCATCCCGAAAAAAGAGCGCCAATATATCTCTGCATCCGGTCAGTCCCTGGTTTCTCCGTCGCGCATTATTGGGATCGCGGATTCGCTCGATCCGAATGCTGTTGTAGGGGAGATTACTTATACCCGCGATCACCCCATTTCTTTTACCATCCAACAAAAAGAGGATAAAGGAAAGGGTCGAAATCCAAAAGTAAAACCACAGGTGCATCTTTTGCACCCTTACACGGGTAAGTACCTGGGTTTGCAAGTGAAAGATAATTCCGAAGAAGCACAGTTAAGAGAGAAATTGAATAGCTTTTTTGCATGGACACTGAACGGGCATCGCTTCCTTTGGCTACCAAGGGATATCGGCCGCCCTATCGTTAATTATGCGACGCTGATATTCAGTATTACCCTGATCACAGGCTTGGTATGGTGGTATCCAAAAAAATGGACAAAATCCACCCGCGAAAAAAGCTTTCGGATAAAATGGAAAGCCGGCTGGAAACGCGTCAACCTGGATCTTCATAATGTAGTAGGCTTTTATTCTTTTCTTTTGGTGTTATTACTGGCGGTAACGGGCATGTATTATGGTATCGAGTGGTTCAACCGCGCATTATACTGGTCAACCAACTGGGGAACTCCCCTCGCCGAACGAACATCAGTTCATTCCGATTCAACAAAAATTGATCAGCTGGCACATTTTCCGAAAGCTTTTGATCGAGAGATCCATCGCATACTTACACAATATAAAGATCCACATTACCTGACGATCACTTATCCGGATGCTGAAAAAAAAGATGCTACAATTTCGGTGTATATTCGCAACGACATGGATAGGCAGTATAACAACCGCTATTATTCGTTCGACCGGTATACAGGTGCCTTTCTGCCCAATAATATAACACTCTTTAACAAGGATTTTTATGAACTCCGGGCAGGGGAACAATTCAGACGGCTCAATTACGATATTCATGTGGGGTCTATCTGGGGCTTTCCGACGAAAGTGCTGGCCTTTGTTCTCACCTTGATCGCTGGTTCTTTACCTATTACAGGATTTATTATTTGGTACAACCGCAAATGGGGAAAGAAAAAAGGACGCAATACATTGTTAAAGGGTACTGCCACCCCCGAAGATAAGCGCGATTCCGATACGGTCGCACCTACAACGATAAGAAAGCCGCCGGTCCGTTTTCGACCGAAGCCTACGGACTTATAAGATTTTATAGGTCCGGAATCACCGTTCAAAAAGGAAGGCTAAATTTTGAATTCATTGACAATAAAACTTGTTTAATTTATGCTTAAGAAGGTTCTTTCTCTTGAAAGAACAGGGAATATTATTTATGACGAAATCCACATTATTAGCGATTCTGCTTTCAAGTTCAACTCTAGGGCTCCTGGCCCAGACGAAATTATCCGGAAAAATATTTAACAAAGACGGGCAGCCACTTAAAGGAGCTACCGCCAGTCTTTTACGCTTACCAGATTCGGCATTAGTCGCACAATCCGATGCCGACAAAGATGGTTTATTTCTGTTACAGGCAGCTAAAAATGGGAATTATATGATTCGCTACAGTTCCGTTGGATACACGACGGTATTCAGCAGGTCCTATCAATTATCCGGTGCAGAGCAAATTGCCACACCCCTATTTTTACAACCTCTCGCACAGATCATGGAGACGGTTCATGTCACCGGAAAACAAGCCGCTGTGCGCCAATATGCCGATAAAATGGTTGTTGATGTCGAAGGAAGCGTATTAGCAGAAGGGAACAATGTGCTCGAGCTTTTAGAAAAAACGCCCGGCCTAGTCTCCGATGGTAAGGGAAATTTTTCCATTCAGGGGCGTGCCGGGGCAAATATACGGATCAATGGGCGCGATATGTATGTATCGGGCGAACAGCTCGCGAGCATCCTTCGCGGCCTCCAGGCCGCCGAAGTTTCAAAACTTGAACTGATCAGCAATCCTTCAGCCCGCGAAGATGCCTCTGGGACAGCGGGGATCATCAATATCGTAACCAAGCGAAATGGGAAAGTAGGCTTTGGTGGCGATGCGTTTGTCCGTGCCGGCCAAGGCAGAAAATTCCATGGTGGTTTTGGCGGGGGCCTCCACTATAAAGTAAACGGCCTGGATATGTACCTGCAGGGCAACACAAGTTACGACCGTGGCAATAGCCATAATCTGACCGAAAGAAGCTTCTTTAACCAAGGCAGCTTAACTTCCTTTCAACGGCAGCATGAAAGCAAGAAACTGGATGACGCCTCTTTCCATAGCCTACGGGCGGGAGCAAAATATGAATTTTCCGACGGGGGAATCCTCGATGGAAGCGTACATTGGATGAAAGGCAACTATCAACCTTATGCCTCCATTGAGATGGATACGTGGAACTATCCCGCGAACATCCAGACAGAACAGGCGCTGAGTAAGAACCGCTTTGACGAGACTTTTAAAAACTGGACATTTAATGTGAATTATAGCAATAAATACGAAGGAGAAGATCATTTTTTAAAATTCAATTTTGACTTCGCACCCCATGGCAACGATTACAACAATCGTTTTGAAACGGATAAGTTCAATTTACAAACCGATACGAAAACGAGTACAGGACGTACCAATGTACAGGATTTAAGTAATACGACCTATTCCGGCAGACTCGATTATAGCAAACCCTTAACTGATTCGGGTAAAATCGAACTTGGCTGGAAAGGGACCTACTTTTTCATTAATAATGATGTGGTCAATACCCTATTGGATAAAGGTACATGGATACGTGATGATGCGACTTCCAACCGTTTTCAATACACCCAGCATATTGAAGCACTCTATGCCATCTACTCTGGCAAATTCAAGCGACTCGAATATCAGGCTGGTCTACGTGGAGAATATACCTTTATAGATGCCAATCAGGTGACCTTAGACAAGAAAAATGACCAACGCTATTTCGACCTGTTCCCAAGTGGTTCATTGCTTTATCACCTCAATGATAAAAATACCATAAGGACATCCTTCAGCAGTCGAATTGAGAGACCGGGCGATCACGACATCAATATATTTCGGATCTATGAGGATGCCTATAGTTACAACGAAGGGAATCCGGATTTAAAACCGGAGAAGAGTTACATTACTGAAATCGGTCATGGTTATAAAAATAAGTTATTCACTACATTGGGTATTTCTTATGGCCGTGATATGATCAATTGGATTGTTCGACAAGGGGATCAAGTCGGCGAAAATCTGTCGCGGCCAGAGAATATAGGACGCTATCTGAATTACAGCGCCAGCGTGATGTACAATCAGACATTGCGCTCCTGGTGGACAGCAAGCCATTATATCAATGCATTCTACAACAACTATTCCGGTGAAATCGGCGATGTAAACCTAGATTCAAAAGGTTCCAGCTGGACGGCCAATAGCCGCCATACGCTACAATTCAAGTATGGCTTGCGCGCTGAAATAGCACTTTATTATCGTTCGGGAATTACCACCGGTCCTTCGCGGACCGACAAAAGGTACGGACTGGATCTGGCTGCAGAAAAGAAGATGTTTGGTGACCGTGGCATGATCAAGCTTACAGCCAATGGTCTACTCCGAAATGCTAATCCACAGTTAATCAGTAAATACGGAGATCTGAAGGTATTTTACTCCGATTTTCCGGACAACAGAAAAGTATTATTGTCATTGAGTTATCGGTTTGGCAACTAAATGGTATGGCGCAACAGCTGAGCGTCAACCGATCCTAGGTTTTGCTGACGGAAATTTCAGGCCGTACAATTGTGGTATCACGGACAGTCTTTTCTAGGTAGACGTTTCCCCGCTACTGATCGGTCATTATCTATGGTAAAAAAATATGGATAAATTAACAATGTGGCAGCGGAGGCCGGTTTGTATCCAGTCAGATCCGGGATTTCCCAATTTACGTGAGTTGGTCCAAAAAGATTAACTTTGTACCCTATTGATAATCATCTCCAAATAGATGTAAGTTATATGGGCCTTATCAGCGCATATTATGAAAATAAATCAATGCTATTGTGTATATTTGCCATATGCTTAAAACACATCAATCGGATATAGCTTAGTAAACACGTCGTACGCTCCGTATATCGTGTCTCTCCAACTGCTCCTGGATAAATCTATCCGGGAATAATTACGTATTTTTTTTTATAAATGCCGTGCAAACAACGCAATCTTTTTGCATGCGCCAAAATTTGCTATATCATGAATAATGAGCATCTCGTCAACAGAGACGAATTCAGTTTTAACCTTCATCAATATGGTTGGAACGATAAATTAAATCAACTGAAACAAAATTCTCTATTTAAATCGCTTCCCCACGGTCGTATTGCGACTGTCCATCGGACCTGCTATGAAGTTGTATCCGAAAATGGACTGCTGCAATGTGAACTGACCGGAAATATGCTTTTCGGAAAATCAGCTTATGAGCTTCCCTGCACGGGAGACTGGATCATTTTCCAGCAATTTGAGGAAGATAAGGGTATTATTGTAGACATGCTACCGAGAGAACGTGTATTGGTCCGTAAAAAAAACGGCACTATTTCAGATAAACAGGCAATAGCCGCTTACATAGACAAAGCACTTATCGTACAGAGCCTCGACTCAAATTTTAACATGCGCCGTGCTGAACGTTTTGCCGTCCAGATTTTTGAGGCAAATATCCAGCCGATACTGGTACTCAACAAGGCCGACCTGGATTTCGACCACGGAACGATAGCAGAGGCGACAAAGCACTTTCAGCTACGGATGCCTGTTTACCTGACAAGTATGCACCAGCCGGAGACAATTACGGCTTTACGCAGCTCTATCGGAACAGGCGAAACTGTTGTCTTGGTGGGCTCATCCGGTGTAGGAAAAAGTTCACTAGTCAATGCCCTATGCGAAAAACCGGCTGTTCACACTTCTGCGATCAGCGAGTCCACAGGCAAAGGGCGACATACTTCCACACGACGGCAGATGGTTGAGATGACTGATGCCGGGATACTGATCGATACCCCCGGGGTCCGCGAATTTGGACTGGCCACTGACGGTACCGAAACGTTGACCGATACACTGGATATGAAAGACTATGTTGGATTGTGCCGCTTTAAAGACTGCACGCACCACAATGAACCTGGCTGTGCCGTATTGGAAGCAGTCAAGAATGGTAACCTGGATCAGAAGATTTATCAAAATTATCTTAAACTCGAACGCGAAATCGACCATTTTAGTACTTCATCACATCAGAAGCGGAAAAAGGAAAGATCTCAATCAAAATTGCTGAATGAATATAAGAAACTGCTAGGCGTAAGACGTTAATGCCGCATATAAGGTCCGGGTATCAGCTGTACCCGGACCTTTTTAAAACCAACTATTTTTACCGAATTGATTCTCCACGACTTGGATATCACGGTCAACCAATTTCACGGCCTGATGAAAGCCTTCCTGTACAGTTAGAAAATCCCCTTTGCCTATCTTAAACGGCCTATGCAATCCATGGGGCTTGGCGATAACGGCTCAAAAAGCTCCGGACGGCCTCCCGACCAGTATTAATCAGGCAAAAGAACTAGTCTTACGACTAGTTTTTTCATGAAGTTCTCTTGATACCTTCTATTGCAAAAATCAGCCTTTATTAAGGACAAAGCCAGCGGAAAAGCTATACCCGGATTTATCTGTTTAGCTATTTGTCATGGTAAAACAATACACATTACCTGCAAAATCCGCAACATAGACCTCATTTCCCTGAATAGTGACTTCAGCCAAAATCGGCGTGCCTAGGTTAATTTTTTGCACTAAAGTTCCGTCCAGGCTTAAGACATACAAGTAACCATCCGACCCTCCAAAAAACAATTTTCCAGCCGCATAACGAATACTCGACTCAACAGTACTCACTTTTTTATGCTGATCCGGACTAGAGTATGCTGAAGTATAGATCAGCGCTTCACCGGTCTGGAAATTCCATTTTTCGGTTAAATTTCCGCGATCGAAAGCCTTTATCCCATCGGTCGCCGTTGGCATGATCAGCAAACTTTCGGTCAGGAGCGGCGAAGCCATCACTTTAAAATCGTCTTGGCTCTGTGTCCTATTGATTACTGCCCCCGTCTTTTGATCCAATTGAAAAACATTGTTCAGTCCAGCGACATAAAAAGAACTGCTATCGGCACTTGCTCCACCCGTTCTAAAACGCAAACCATCTTCATTTCTTTTCCATAGTAGTTTTCCGCTCCTGCGATCATGTACAAATAAGCTATTCCAGTTGGCACCAGTAATTAAATAATCGTTTGTGATGAGCAGCTCTCCGGGCATACCCTCACCTCCATTCCAATCCCGGTTTTGCCAGATGATCGTACCGTCATCAGCTTTTAATGCCGACAGATAATTTCCTGCCCCAGTATAATAAATACCATCACGGACGACACCAGCACTTACATATCCAGGGAGCCTTCCCCCACTCAACTCTTTTTTCCAGACAAGTTTACCGTCCTTTTCGCCGATCGCATAAACTGTTCCGCCCATGTCTGTCGCCAGTATCAAGCCATTGCTATAGGCTAACTTCTGCTTAACGGAGTTCTGGGTGTGGAAAGTCCAGATGGTTTCACCCGATTGGGCTTTTAAGGCCTGGATTTTACTTTTACCACCAATAGCATCATCAATACTGGCCACATATACCCGCTGTCCCTGTACTAGAGGTGAGCTCTTCCATATATTAGACCCAATGTTTTTTGACCAGGTCAACCGGAGCAAATTTGACGAAGCAGGCTCGTTATTCCATCCAAATTTCTTCAAGGCTTGCGTGCCATCCCCGTAATTCACTTCCAGTAGGATCGTTTGCTTCTGATTCATCGACGCAGTGCCCATTAGCGTTCCACGCCAGTTCCAGTCACTCGCTTTATTCAGCGTGGCTGTTTTTAGGACACTGCCCTGTTCATTTAACAACTTGGCATATACAGAAAGAACAGATTTTTCGGTATGGTATACACTGGCGCCAATCTCGAGCTTTTGTCCGTTTGAAATCTGCATCAGCCCGCTCTGCGGATAAATCAAAGCGATATGATCCGACAGATAGGGATATTTGGCGGTGATGTTCCTTACCCCATTTTTATCCATATCAATGACCATAAATTGCGCCACAGAATTGTCTATCCCTCCTTTGTTGGGTGCATTTGTTGATATCACCGCTACCCCATCCCTACTCCCAAAACTGTAGTTGTTGTGCCAGTGACCATACAGATAAGCTTTTAGGTTATACTGTTTTAAATCGATGGAATCGGTTTTTCCTTTCATGACAAAATCCTTGCCGACAATCAGATCATGATTGATAAAAACAAGTGGTTTATCTTTCGCTTTCAGGGCCAAGTCCTTTTTAAGCCAAGCGATTACCTGATCCAGGTTATAGCTCGGGGCATAGTCACCACCGGGCATCGGGGTAACGACAAAATGTGCCGGTCCGGCCTCAAACGAATAATACACCGGACCAAATAAATCTTCAAATAGCTTCTCGCCGTATTCACCTTTGACAAGATCGTGGTTTCCTACCGTATAATAAGTCGGCACTCCCATCAGTTGGCTATTGACCTGCCGCGCATGAAATTCCATGCCCGGTTCATAGCAGATATCGCCCGTGTGCATAATCAGCGTAGCCCGCTGTTGTTGCGAAAATTTACGGATATTGTCTATCCAGTCGCCATATAGCGGTGTTTCGGTATCCGTAATCTGGATAAAACGAAGATTATCTCCTTGCTGCTTATCATCCAGCGTCAAGCCAAAATCATAACGTTCCAATTTGGGGTCAATCTTTATATAATGGGTACCGCTCGCTTTATAGCCTGCCGGGATACGCACGAAGAGGAATTTTGCCTTCTCATTCCCCTTGAGGCTGAAGCTACCATCAGCAGCAGTCGGTAAAACATCGTAACCATCGGATATGACCACACCCGGCATTCCTTTTTCATTGCGATCCATCTTTTTGTTCTTATCAAGATCCAAAAAGACATGTCCCTGATATTGCGCATACATCGCGTTGCTGCACAAAAGCAAGAGTGGAAGTATAAACTTTTGTATCGGTCGTCTCATATCAATTATCTATTCAAAATTCATTAGCTATATATACAAGGAAAGATAGGATCTATTCCGACAATTGGATTCACCTATCTTTACCTTTCTCAAAAAAAATCTCTCAGTTACCAAAAATTTGTCTGCACCAATTTACTGCCATCCAGCACCATTTGGCTATTGGCCACTGGATAATAGTAATATTTGGGTTTTTCAAATGTCTTCTTTTTATCTCTTGCCACCGTAAACATAATATGGCCGTTGTTTTCATTTTCAAGATAGATGGTCGTATTGTTGCCATTGGCATCCTTTAAATAATACAGGGAAATATTCTTCTTTTCCTCTTCAGTCAGATCTTTGATCGGACCCGTATCTTTTGCAGATTCGAGTATCGCTATATCAATTTTACCATCTCCCGTTACATCCATCGGGCCTAATGCCTTTACATACATCCCTTGTTGTTGATCGGCCAGGCGTTCGCCCACTTCCCATCGAAAGACATCCCGGTATCGCTGACCTTCACAGGCCAGTTCGACACGTCTTTCTCTGCGGATTTCGAGGATAAGTCCCACATTGCCTCCCTTCACATTTGGATAGTAGTTTTGCAATACCGGGTCCACATTGGCATTAACTTCCCCCAGCTGCATGACCGGCATTCCCACACGCATCCGCAAGAGGTTGATCGATTTATCGAGATCAGCTTGGTTCGTGAGAATTCCCAGCTCGGCTTTGGCTTCCGCGAAGATTAACAGAATTTCGGCATAACGAAACACAAAAGCATCTGTGTAGGCCGATTCCCAGGCGATCATTTCTGTTATTTCGGGGTAAAACTTGATCTGATTGTAACCACCCAATGTTGGTTTCAGACGATGTGGCGTTGAAACATTGATTGGCTGAAATCCGGGTTTCATAAAGGTCTGCTCAAAACGCGGATCGCGGTTAACGAAAACCTGATCAATATTCTTTGTTTTATAACCTGCTTGTTCAGTAAAACGTTTTCCATCCTTCATCAGATAACTTTCCATCAACGTTTGGCTCAACGCCCATTCATAGTCCAATACCGTATGCGCATTGCGCATTCTTCTAAGATCTTTATCGTAATCAATAAATAGGATAGTTTCAGGATTTGCCTGTAGATTGAGGCTGATAAATAGATCCCGATAGGCACGGTTGACACCGCCGGTGGTACTGATCGAAAATTTGGCCGATTTCATAATCTCTTCAGCAGCAGAAACAGCCCGCTGTAAAAAAATATTTGCCGATCCGCTCAGGTTCAAATACGTGTGATATTTACGGAACGTCCCCTCTTGCAAGGCGAATTGCGCCAATTGAGCTAGGGCTGCCCACTTGGTGACCGTCGATTTGTGTCCGTCCGGTTTGATATTGGCAGCCGCAAATTCGAGATCCGCCATAATGGAATCCACCACGAGTATCCGGCTGTCCTGCTTCTTGTTCAATAGTTCAAGATCTGAGGTCCCCATGGTCTTACCATACCAGGGCACATCACTATACTGATTGACCTTATCGATGTAAAACCGTGCACGAAAGAATCTGGCGATACCGATATAATGGTTTACATCGGCAGCACTTGCTCCCTTTACACGACCTGCATTTTCAAGAAAGAAATTGATATTTCGCAGGGCAGACCAGCTCCATACCGCTGCATTCTGAGGGCTTATTCCACCCCGCATGATCTCATCAATCGTGCTGCCCGAATTGTGATGGGCCAGGTTATCTGTTCCCAGATCCGCTATCGGAGCGCTCAAACTTCCATAAAAACCGTCTGTATATGTTTTTAGATCGTTTACATTGCTAAAAAAAACTTCAGGTGTAACCGATGTGGTGGGATACCGCTCCATGAAATCATCGTTACAGCTCATGATCAGGAACAAGGCCCCTATCAGCGCTCCAATCTTGATTAGTTGTCTTTTTATGTTTTGCATAATAATAGTCATTTTAGAAATTAAAGTTTAAGCCAAACGAATAAGTCCGCTGAAAAGGATAAGCCGTCCGGTCGCCGACAATTTCAGGATCCAAATAATCCATGAGTTTGGTAAACTCAAAAAGGTTTTCACCGCTGACGAACAGGCGCAATCGGTCTATTCCCCATCTATCTGTGATCAATTTCGGAAGGGTGTACCCCAAGGTCACATTCTTCACTCTTAAATAGCCTGCATTCTGCATATATTTGGTCTGTGTAGCAGCCAGTTCGATACCGCTCTGCTCAGCTACATAGGATTTGGGTCTTGGCAAATATGCATTTGGATTCTCGGGTGTCCAATGGTCCAGGTTGAATTTGGTCAGACTCGCCCAGGGCTGCGCATAAATACCCCAAAAATAATGGTCGCCACCCGGAGGATAATAGTTTCTTTTTCCGACACCTTGCAGGAAAACACGCAGATCAATGCCATTCCAGCTTGAATTCAAATCAACACCGTAGCTGTAGCGCTGTCTCGAATTACCAATCACCTTGTAGTCACCATGATTGTCCAAGGTCCAATCACCACGGTTGATTTTGCCATCACCATTGATATCGGCAAACTTAAGGTCGCCCGGTTCCAATCCCCTAGTGCCGGGATACGAAGTGACATCATTTTGATTGGCATGCGCCTTGATCTCTTCCTGCGACTGGAAGAATCCCAATGTGGTCAATCCCCACATTTCGCCCAATTCCTGACCTACATAGTAATCGTTTAGGTTATTTATGGGATTGTTATATTTGGTAATATAAGCCCTGCTATCTGCGAGATTGACCCTGGCCGAGACTGTGAACGGTTTGCTGGCCACCATAAATTCTTTGTTGTAACCAAGCGTCAATTCCCAACCATTTGTTTTTAGGTTTGCCGCATTTTCCAATGGTACACCTGTACCAAGCACGACCGGCAATATCCGGCCTGCGGTCAACATATCTTTTGTATCGCGACGATAGATATCAAATGAGCCGAAAAACTGATTTTTAAATAAGCCGATATCCACCCCAAAATTGGACTGTGTAATGGTTTCCCAGGTCAGGGTCGATGACACTAAGCCCGGACTGCCAACAATGGGTACAACCTTGCCGTCCAAAATTGCACCACTACCCTTGGACATATTGGCAATGTAAGGGTAATAGTTGTCCCTGAGATCCTGGTTTGCCAATGAACCGTACGATCCCCGTAGTTTAAAATTGGATACCGTTTCCTTCAGAGGCTGAAAGAAGTTTTCCTGCGAAACTACCCAAGCAGCGGATACCGAAGGATTGAATGCAAATCGATCTTTTTTAGGAAATCTTGATGAGCCATCGTAGCGGAGATTGGATTCAAGGATATACCTGTCCTTATACGAATAATTCAATCTGGCAAAAGCCCCCCGAACAGACCAGGCGTAGTCAGCTGCCCCTACAGAAGGCGTTTGACCCGTCGCGAGTCCTATTGTCGGCAACGAATTGGAAATCAACTGATCCCGGGACGCCGAAAAAGACTCATAGATCCGCTCTTCCTGGTTGAAACCCAGCATTATCGAAAAATAGTGGTCGTTGAGTGTCCGTTGATACTGCGAGTAGATGTTGTATACATTATAACGCGTTTCATTACTTCCATTGGAGGCATAACTGTTAAAGTTTTGCTTGTTCATCACATTTGGTCCTGTACTATAGGCCAAGGGTAGCTGAAAGAAATGCGATTTTCCTGAAATCCGTCTAAAGGTTGCGTCCCCATTTAAAGTCCATACATTTTTAATGAAGTCGATCTTTGCACCAAAGCTGGTCTGAAAATCATTATTACGACTTATGCTGCGGCCACCTTCGGCTACAGCACCGATCATATTTACCCCAGCCTCGGTATAGGTACCGTCCGGATTATAAACCGTATTTAGTGAAGGCTGACGGTTGACATTATGCCAATAAAGGTAACCTTGGTCGATTGCCGAAGGCTGATCATACTTATCGTTCGTAAAGGTGGTGTTATTGGACAAGGTAAACCAATCCGTAATTTTATAATCACCTTTTACCCTGAAGTTATAGCGGTCATACGTATCCGGGCTGATGCGCAGCATACCATTTTGTCGATAATATTCGCCCGAAAGATAAAACGAGGAACGTTCATTCTTTTGTGAAATGCTGATATTGTTGGTATAGGAAGGCTGTATATCTTTATAAACTTCCTTAAACCAATCCGTAGATCCGAGATAGATATAAGCATTTTGGTTTTGTGGATCGACAATCACACGTGGCAATGACGGATCTTCGCTCAGCTTTTTACCATATTCGAGCATTTTCTCATCATAAAGGCTATACCAGGGGGCGGACATGATATTTCTGTATTTCATGACCTGATAAGGATCGTCTTCTATCTCCACCGATCGTGTAATCGCCTTGGCACCAAAAATGGAGTTGGCAGTCACCTTGATATCCTTTGTTGTACCCGATTTGGTGGTCACCAATACCACACCAAAAGCAGCGCGGCTACCATAGATCGCTGCCGATGCGGCATCTTTTAATACCGTCACACTCGCGATGTCCATGGGATTCATGCGGTTGAGTTCGTCATTTGTGGCCGGCACTCCGTCGATCACGATCAAAGGTCCACCTCCCGATAGCGAGGTGTAACCACGCACATTGATTCCCGGCGAACTGTTAGCCCTTCCCGATGTCGGTGTGATATTCAGATTCGCCATCGCACCCTGCAAGGCCGTTCCAACATTGGTAATGGGCCTACTTTCCAGAAACTTTTCACCGATCTGATCAACCGCACCCGAGAGATTAATCTTCTTCTGTGTACCGTAACCCACCACAATAACTTCATCCAGGTGAGACTCCGCGGTTTCCATCAATACATCAGCGCTGTTCCTGTCAGAGACATTAACTTCAGCGTCTTTATAGCCCATAAACCGAAATAGCAGGATGGACTTCTCCGGAACGCGAATGCTGTACCGACCCTCCCGATCGGTCCTTGTTGATATTCCAGTTACCCCCAATACGGTCACGTTCACCCCCGCCATCGGTCCGGAAGCATCCCTGACAATCCCGGTAATCTCACGGTCCGTCTGCTTCTTTTCTTTAATGACAATTGTGCTTCCCATGATATCGAAGATCAGATTACGTCCGCGCAATGTTTTTGCCAGGGCGGCCCGCACATCGGATCCGGCCACGGAAATATCCACACGCGAAGCATTTTCAAATAATCTTTCGTCGTAAAACAGACGCAATCTGGTTTGATTGGAAATCTCTTTAAGAACAGTTTCAATCGTAGCATTTTTCAAGGATAGATTTACTTGTTGCGCATATCCTGATGCTCTAGCACCAATCGTAAAGGCCAGCAGCAGTACACAAATCAACTTCATAGTCAATATGACTTTAATGCTTAGGGTATAAGAATGACTTCTCCGGTCCCCCCATGCTATTAATGGAGAAAAAAATTTCATAACTTTGAATTGTTAAGGGTTTAATAATCTATAGAATTCGCACTTCAATAAATTTGGCTCTTTACAATAGGGGATGCGTCAACATCCCCTTTACTATTGTATTGAACCTTTTGGTTAATTCGTCTGGTTATATCATATTTTATAAATTTAAATTGATAATAAAATTAATTGTATTAATGAATGACGATACGCCTTCCATCGATCTCAAACTTTCGGTTTGTTGTGTACGACAGAATTTTCAAGACCTCCGAAAGTCTGGATTCCCTACTGAGAGTCCCATTAAACCGATTATCTAGGCTAATGTTCTCGGTATTGACAAAATCCACATTATACCATCGCGAAATCTGACTGATAATCTCTTCGAAGCTGCTTCCATCCAATAAAAACTCGCCGCGTTGCCAGGCTGTATTCTTTTGTATGTCTGCAGGCTGTACGCGTATTTTATCTGCACTGATGATCGCTTCATTTCCCGGAGAAAGATAAGCCTCGTGCCCGTGGCTCATAATTTTCACCTTACCTTCCACCAGTGAGGTGCTGATTTCACTTTGGTAGGCATTTACATTAAAGCTGGTACCGAGTACTTCAATAACGGAGTTTTCGACTTCAATGCGAAAAGGTTTGCTGGCATCTTTGGCCACCTGAAAAAAGGCCTCCCCTACCAGCTTCACCTTACGTTCGTCACCTGCAAATTGATCCGGATATTCTAATTTAGAAGCAGCATTCAGCCAGACTGTTGTTCCATCGCTCAGCTCAACACTATAGGTGCCGGCAGCTGGAACCTCCAATGTAAGATTCCCTTTAAATTCGCTGGGTTTTACATTTTCGGACAGCGCTTCCCTTCCCAATAACTGCGTTTCTCCCCGTTCATTGGATAGCTTAGCAAAGCGTCCGCCCGGAAGAATATCATTTTTAAACATGCCGGAAGTATCCGCGGTAATTGCGGCAAGCTGTGGAACAGAACTTGTCTGTTTTTGCCGTAGTAATAAAAACGTGGTCGTTAATGCCAAAAGAACAGAAGCAGCTACGGCCACCCGTTTCCACGCAAAGACATTCTTTTTGGGTTTTACCTGATTTATCCCGCCTTCAAATTTGTGCATCAGCACATTTTTGGAGCGTTCCAAGGCCGCCTCTTTTTCCATGATTGGAACTGCTGGTTCTTCATCAAATGAAAAGAACCATTCGGTAACCATCCGTTCCTCATCCGGATTACATTCTCCCTTGAGATATTTTTTCAGTAATTTTTGAGCTTTTTCTCTTTGATTATCTTCTGTCATACATTTATATAACCCCAGATAAACTGTAGAAGTACCGAAAAAAAATGATTTTTATTTTGTTTTTAGTTTTAAGCGACTTAAAGCCAAGGAGATATTATTTTTAACCGTCTGTTCGGATATGGATAAACGGAAAGCGATCTCCTTAATGCTCAAGCCTTCCACACGGCTGAGATTGAATGCAGACTGCATGGTCGTAGGCATTTTGGCGATTTCATGATCCAGCATAAAAGATAGTTCCTGAACCAGTAGTTTCTCATCGCTGCTACTGGCGCCGACGGGCTCTTCTTCTAATGGAAGCACAAGCCGTTCGAAATGCTTGATCCGCTTCTGATCTTGGACCATCCAGTCGATCACCTCATATTTGGCCGCTTTGAAAAGATAGGGGTAGATTGAAGCCTCAATTTCAATTTTATGGCGCCGGTTCCACAAAGAGGCAAAAACGTCCTGAAGGATATCTTCCGCATCCGTAATTGAGCCGACCCGTTTTAGGATAAAGCTTAGTAATGTATTGCCATATCGTTCAAACAACACCGAAAATGCCTGTGTATTGTCATCTTTTACAATATCAAACAGTTCCTTATCAGACAATTCTTTCATGACGCATTAATTATATGTACGCGATATCGGATTTCCAGAGGATTTATGCAAAGTTATAATTGTGATGTTAATATAACATTAAATTGTACATCGTGCAAGATCAAGTTAAAATCTATTTTTCCCAAAGGATAAAGCTTTTGACAAAAATCTTCATGCTTCATGGCATTGGATCTAAATGTGTAGTCATATCAGTTGTTAAAGCCGAACTTTGAGATTATACATCAATAAACGGATCCTCCTATCCAATAAAAAAAGGCCGGAACAATTGCTGCTCCGGCCTCAAAAAACTATCCTTTAACCCTATGTTTACCTATTCATCTTTCTAAAAATATGAACTAGGCAGGCGAAAGTTAATGGTTTGCTCAGTCCTACATTCCATCGCTAAGTCGTTAATTTTTGAAAGGAAAGCTGGGCGGACCGAAATTTGTAATTAAAATCCGGTGAGACGCAGTCAAAATGCCTGCGTCGAAAATACATTTCCATTGTGCCTGCACGGTGAATCAACCAGTTCCCAGCATCAAAACCTGATTGACGACCGACAATAGTTCATGTATCTCAAAAGGCTTGGGTAGAAAGTCGTTAGCTCCAGCATTGAGTGCAATATCCCGACCATTATACGAGGCTGAAATACAGAGGATAAACAGACCATTGAATTCTTTATGCATACGAATCTGTCTGATGAGATCCCCACCATTTGTTCCTGGCATCTGTAAATCACAGATAAACATATCAGGTTTTTCGCTTATTATCCTGTCCAAGACGAGCGAACTATTGCTTTCGCTTATGATGGTTGCATGAGTCATACTCAATATCAGCTCCAAAGCCTCCAAAATCACGAGGTTATCGTCACATAAAAAGATCTTTTTGCTCATTGTCTATAATCTATCCTAAAAGCTACCACACATTTTTTCTCTTTTGTATTATCATGTGCAAAAAAATGCTTGACTGAAGCATAATTGATAAAACAATTATTCTAACTGTTACTTGATGCCAATTTTAGATAAAACTCCCTTTACTTTTGTACAATATTCCCGATCAATAATCTTTATTCCTACGTGGTCTCACCTCCACTTAGATCCTGTTCAACAATTGGATTTCGTTGAATCTGTTCACGCATCCAATTGTTAAAATCTACATCTGATGCGATCTTCAACTTTTTACGCAATCTATTTTTGCGTACCTGTACAGCCCGTACCGTGACAAAAGTATATTGAGCAATATGTTTGGTCGAAAAATTAAGAAAGGTCATAGCGCAAAATTCTAACTCGCTACTACGGATTTTAGGATTGATTTTCTTTAATGAGACAACAAAATCTGGATAGATTTCACTGAACAAAGCCAAAAATTCAGCACTATTATTCTTCGCTAAAGCAATTAGATCATTAAAGTTATTCCTTTCCATTATATATTGTTTTTCGGTAAATTTTCATTTCTTTATTTCCTTCCCCTGACAGAGCCCTTCAATCAACAGCTGACAAATAACTCGACAGAGATCAAATGATCCCTGCCGAGTAACTCCAAATATATTATCACGGGCCCTTACGCAAATCGGGTCCGGGCGATAATTAGCACTGCGGGCATCCAAACGTTTTAACGTTCTATTTTAGCGATGCTTTTCTCCATTAGCGTCTTAGCCAGAATAGCTGCCCTAATCTGCTTGACAAATATTTGCATTAAAAGAAAGAATCAAAAAAAACAGCCTTTCACATTAATATCACATTTTATAAAAACCTGAATAACAATGTATTGAAATCACAAAAAAACACATTTAATCTAAATACGAAAGTTGGATAAACCTACTATTATTCCAAAATCGAAAGCCTTCTTCCACAAAAAGGCTTTCGATTTTGTTGTTTTTCTACTACTATTCGAAGTCCAGTTCAAACGATTCCGTTTCGGGAACCGACTGTTAACATCTTTATTCCCATAAAAAAGCCCGACAGATTTATCCTAAAAATCTGCCGGGCCCTCGCTGATTGATTAAACAATATTCAACTGGAAAGTTTTACCAGTTGATCAAGCGGTCGTCATCATCTGCTTTATCCCAAGATTCCTGCGGGTTGTTGCTGGTTGCACTTCCCGGAGCAGCTGAGCCTGCAGCGATCCCCTGTTCCAATTCAACATTTAGCGCCTCGATCTTTGGGCTAACATATATATTTTTTGACTGATTTGTTTTCATAATTATTTTTATTATATACTATTTCTGAGTCTATGAAATTTGACTATAATTATAGTGTACAAGCAATTTTCTTTCTACCGCTTCCAGATCCCACCATTTTGGTCGCTCCCTGAACAACTTGGGTAATTTTAACGTTATTAGCAGTAGAGCTCCATGGTACAAGGTTAAATTGTCCTTGCGTCAGCACCAATGGATATAACGCTCCTCCAGCACTTTTGCTGCCATACATTTGCACTTCTCCCGAACGGCTAATGACCACACGAATAATTGGATTTGTTGCGGTACCTGTCATATTATAGATCTGAGGTATAGTGGCTCCTCCTTCAGCATTGGCACCATTATATTCACTTCCGTCCGCGAAACGAACATTCTTAGGCGCAATTGCAATGCCCGATTCAAACTGAATCTCTTGTGTCGCCAATTTTGTTCCATTGATTTCCATATTGAAGGAGTTGTCCAATTGAAGGATATCAAAGACAAATCCATAATCTGCTCCCGGAGCAGTAAGATCTTTGGTCACGACATATCCTGCCGGCTGAGTCACCCCATCGACGACAGCTCCGCTTCCTGACGCTGGATAAGTCCAGTTGATGTCAGCTCCACCTGTTACCGGTTCTGTACAAGTCTTGAAATTTAAGTTAAGATTATAACGTTGACCCGGCAGTATCTTCAGACCGGCCACGCCGACATTTGATCTTGTTTCTCCATCAATGGTAATGGATCCAAAGCTAAATACGCCATTAGTTTCTCCCGGATGGATCAACAAGGTCGGATTGCTTGACACCGTACGTAAACCTGCACCCAACGCCGGGAATTGTACCGCAGTACTCGTTGTATTGCCATTATAGGTTATTGCACCATCTGCTAATTTTAAACTTGCATTCGAATATGTAGGGTTGATTGTCGGCGAAACCAAACCTGTTATTGCACCGGTCATTTCGGTCGCCATGGTCAAGTTAGTGGTTACTTCACTATACTGATGTTTCAGTATCACGTCAAGATTATTATCACCTGAATGAACGGTTAAATCCTGCTTGAAATACATTAGATCTGCACTGATGTTGTCCAGACTTGCGCTAGCTAGATCAGCCTGAGCCGTCACTGCCGGCACTGTTGCTGTACTATTGACTGAATAAGCAACAAAAGTATAGGTCTTTTCCGCATCTAACGTGATTTCAGTGCTATTGTCGACTGAATTGGTATACGTCTTTTCGGTTACATAATCCCCGTCGGCATTATATACAACGACTTTATATTTGACATTGGCTGCCAAGGGCGTTCTTTCTTCGATTACCGCAGCACGAGTACCGGACGAGGCCCGCAACTGGTTGCCACTTGTCACGGACGACTCGCTGGTCAATGTTGCCTCAAAAGAACTTGACGTTGTCAATGGGATTACCGTTGTCTGGATCGCTCCCCCAGCAGTATTTCCCTTACCTGCTTTCTTAGTTGTTACGATCGGGTTTTCTACGCCAAGTAACTGAATATTGACGCTAGCTTTGCCACTTGCTGCCACACTGTCTTTGCTTTCCTTACAGGAATACATCGATCCACATACTAAAGCTGATAGAACAAATGTCCTCAAACTTCGTCCTGTCTGTGTTTGTAAAACCATTTTCTTTTTTAGTTTTTGATGATTAATAAACATTTTAATTAATTAGCGACAAATATCAAAACAATTTCTCGAAAAGAAACAACGGCGACATATCACAAACATATCACATATTCATGCATCCAAAATAAATAAAAGACACTATTCAGAAATATATTATCTTAAAATAACATCACACCCTACACAAGATAATTCGCAGCGTTTGGACTCGCTTTTTTTTAAGCAGTTCTTTTTTATAATAAGGTTAAAAAAAAATAAACAACACACTACAAACCTAATGACCTACAAAAATATGTGATAAACATGTGATAGATATGTGATATTAAAATCAAGACATTCCTTAAACTTTAGCATTATTTTTGATCTAAAATAGTGCAATATATTAAGTTATGAGAAGTAACAAAAACAGCTAATTATTTAAATTAAACAGAAATTAAAAATACAATGTTAATTTTAAGCGCCAAGAACAGTACAAGCGGTAGAAATCTGAACTAACAAAAGGCATTTATTTAGGAGGATACAGCGGCTTTAATCCAGTGTTGCGTAAGGTGTCCTATTTAATAGATGTGAGTCATAAACCAAATAATAAAAATACACATGAAAAAGAAAACTGAAAAAAAGATCTACGTGACACCCGTAATCGAGCAGTTAGAAGTACTGATGGAGGAAGGTGTGGCTGCAGGTTCGGCCGGGTCGGCCCAACCCGGAGGAGGCTCCGGCGTTAACGAAACAGACTGGAATAACGGCGGATCAGAAACCCAGGATCCGAGCAGCGGTGAATGGTGGAACTAACGACAATCAAACTTTTATTATGAAGACTAAAACATTATGAAGAAAACAATATTTCAACTAGCAAAAACAAAAATATCCTTGATCATTCTCTTAGCAGTTGCCGTTTCCTGTAGCAAGGAGAAAGGTGAAAATACCATTGAAGTGAATAAAGGGATAAAACTGGCTTTGACAGAAGCCCAATTCGGCGGAGATAATATATCTGTGGCGAAAGCGTCCGCAAAGGCAGGCACAACTGAACCTTTTAAGATAACGAAAGAAATTCAGTCGGGACCGTTTAGCATTACCGCAGAACTGACCGAAAATACCCCAGGTAACAGCGGGCTTAAAGCATCCTCCGGTAAAAAGGCCGCAACAAAATTGCTGTCTTTGAGAGGCCCCGTAACCTATCGGGTAGTAGCCTATGAAACAGACGGTACCTACATCGACCAGGCCGTTGGCGATGCTGCGGATTCAACGCAGGTATTCTTCGGGGATAAATTGATCGCGGGTAATAAATATACCTTTGTGATCTATTCATTGGGCTCTACGACCACTGCCCCCCCTGCTGCCCCGACAACAAATCTGTATACGGCTGGTCAGGTTAACTTCGCGTTTACAAGCTATGCTGAAGATGGTGGGGATTTCATGTATGCCATCGAAAAAGATGTCACCATACTCGGCAACAATACCCCGACGCCATTGACGACACCTTTGCAGCATATGTTTACCCGTGTGACCCTGCTTGTTGACAATAGTGATGCTACCGGTATATTCGGTACTGCAAACTATGTAAAAGGTGGTTACCTTTCGGAGGTTCCGGTTCAGGCGGAATGGGTTTCATCTTTCGCTAACCCAACTGTCGACCTGAGTACCGGTGAAACAGTATCCGCCACGAATGCTACAAACGTGCCCCCTATTTCAAATCTTGATGCAACAGCGCGGACTTTTATCGTCAACCAGAGTCAGTCGACCAATTTTTCAATTGCATTAACCATACCAAGCGGCCAGATCAAAATCGGTCATGATGTCAATGCGCAGGCGGTAAGCTTTAATTTTTCAAATGCGGGTCTGGGGTTAAAACCCGGCTTTTCCTACACCATGAAATTACGTTTCAACAGCGACCGATTTGTCAACGCATCGAATGTTACCCGTAGCACTTCTGATGCTGATGCACGCTACGCTGTCATTGGAGGCCATCGTTGGGATCGCTATAACCTCGGTGTGGCGAATGTAAACCCTGCAACCAATAATCCTGATGCCGTTCCTTCCGTACAGGCACTATATGGTAATTACTATCAATGGGGCCGTCAGGCAGCAGTAGCAAATGCTTATAGTGGCGATGGCGCTATTGCTGGATGGAATAATACACCCGCTCCTGATGGTTCCTGGAATAGTGGTACAGCAGCAGCACCTGTAAAAGCTCCATTGGATCCATGTGGTACGGGCGACCGCTTACCTAGCCCAGCTGAATATACACGTTTAGGAAATTATACCCGCCACACCTCGATCGGCAACTGGACGACTTTCACTGGCAATACAACGGTTGGACTGTCAGACTTTACAGCGGCACATATCATGACCAGCAGAAAGAGCAGTGATATTAAGTTAAGCTTCCCTGCGGCCGGTCATAGAAACCCAACAACCGGCGCCCAACTTATCAGACAAAGTTCTGCAATCTATTGGTTAAATATGGAAGTTGGTGGCAATAACAGTGCACGACAAGGACGGGGTTTTCAAAGTTCTTGGGATACGTCGACTTATCTTAAGTATGCGGGTTATCCAGTACGTTGTATCCAGGATAAATAAGAAACTTAAAAATTTTCATAAGTAGTCATTATATAATCCCTATTTGACTAGAAATTCCTGTTGAAAAAGAGGAATCAAAGCCCGGCTGGTTTATCCAAGCCGGGCTTTTCAATTTAAGATATCTATAAGATCTTCCCCGCCCCGGTGGACTTCGGATTACATGATGGCTTTTTCTTTATATCGAAAAATGAACCCCTGCTTTTCCTTCGTCATCATGATATCTATCGGACAAATTAAGGGGACGGACACTGCTCAACTATGCGCAAAAAAGCCCTATCCCCACATGGTAAATAAGATTCCTTAAGACGCAGATCAAAATTTCTTTATTACAGGAGAAGCTTAAACATGGGCAGATAGGATCACATGTTCATATACAAGCAAAGCCGCAGCCAGATCTTCTATCGCTAAACCCGCCGACTTAAATAAAGTGATTTCCTTCAAAGATGATCTTCCCTTAATCTCGCCACAGCAAAGTTCTTTAATATCCCCTTTGATACTGTTTGGATCAAGAACTCCGGATGCAATCGGAATCGCCAACTCCCCCGTCTCATGTATTGCCCCGGCTCGAGAATCCACAAATATGCTACTCTTCAAGATAGCCATGTCGTCTACTTCGCGTGTTTTAGGCGTATGGGATCCGATCAGATCCAGATGTGTACCAGCCTTTATCCACTCTCCCTTTACCAGCGGTTTATGGCTTAGCGTAGCACAAGAAATCACATCTGCCCTACCCGCAGCTTCTTCCAGATTATCGGCATATGTAACGTTACTAAATCCCGCCTGTTGTAAGCTGGATACCAGTTCTACACCTTTCGCTGCATTTCTTGTCCAGATCAAAATTTGTGTATACTGACGGACAACGGAATGTGCTTGCGCAAGATGCTGGGCAACCTTCCCGCCGCCAACAATTAATAAGGTTTTTGCATCTTCCCGAGCCAAATAAGAAGCCGCTAAAGCAGAAGTACAGGCTGTCCTCCGCGAGGTCAGCCCTGCAGCGTCCATCTGCGCTAAAAATTCTCCGGTAACTGCATCCAACAAGGTATACAGGGCATGTATTGCCGGTAGGTTTTTGTTATGATTCCCGGGAGCGACAACAACCTGTTTGATTCCGATATAGGTATCTGTCCAGGAAGGCATTAAAATAAGCGTATTTTCAATTCCCTCAGTATTTTGATAAAAATGATGATGCCGGACAGGCATCGTAAAGGTCGATTGAAAAACCTGGCGCAGCGCTTCAATCAAATTATCATATTTAAGGACAGTATCAATCGTTTCTTTATCAATGATTTTCATATTTTCAACAGTATAAGGTAAAATCATAAACATAGTGAATAATTAGCCCTTCGCATCCTTATAAACTAACCATTGATCACCGTTTTTTAGCCAAAGCGTCGCAAATGCTTCATAGACAATGCGACGCTGCTATACCTTTTTTGGTCGTGATCAGGATCGCACCACGGGAAGCTCTTGCCCCATAGATTGCAGAAGCATCTTAACAAGTTGATGAAGTTGTTATTATTGATTAAGGCAATCGAGTAAAAGCCATAAAACTAGTATTGCCATATTCTGATATCTTCAAATAAACCATATCCATCCTGATTATTGGTCGCTATCTGGTACAAGCCTACACGCAGTTTCTGTCCCGCCCAATCTGTACGCAGAAACGGTGTATTGGGCAGATCAATCCAGGAAATACCATCCTGTGAACTTCGCAGGAAGAAATAATCACCTATCTTTTGTACTTGGAGATAAGGAAAAAACTGTAATCCCGTTCCATTATTTCCTTCTTGATGTGTTTGATGGCCTATGCTACGCGCTAGATTACCCAAATTCCAGCCCGTTAGTACTGTATTATTGATATAAGAATTGGATTGTTCACCCGCCTGTATCATGATACCAGCTTCACTGGACATACGGTTTTTTGCGGCAAGTCCAGCGACATCTTTTACATAAACTTGAATGGTGAAGTCACCTTCCAATTTTTTATACACAAATGGAGGTAACAACGCCTTATCGCCCCATTTTGTGTGTTTGGAGCCCAGTGTCCATTGTCCACCAACCCCGTTTATGCGAACCTGTGTACTATCTGGATATGCCCCAGCTTGATAAGCATCCCAATAGGAGATTTCTTTTTGTCCCAAACTAAATATCTGGTTAACAGACGGAGCGATCAACGGCGGTTTTGACTTCGGAATATCGACTACCAATGCTTTACTCACATTTCCGAACTCATCTTTTGCAAAAACTGAGATAGTCTTGCCCAGATGTGCTTGATCGAATAAATGATAAGGCTCTTGAATCCAACCTGAATGGTAATGTTCCGTAGAAAATAAATAGACTAAGCCTGATCGATCGCCAACGATCTGTACAAATACATTGCTATCATTTATCCAAGACGGCTTGCCCGCTGTAACCGGGACATAATCTTTCAGATCCGTTGCACTTTTAGCTTTCCAGATCTGATAATTTTCGTGAACCTGATCTAAAGAAAACTTTTCAGGGTAAGCGCTAAAAAAATGAACAGCATGTTTCAGTTCAACTTCATTATTTTTTATCTGCAACAGTTTATTCATCTGCTTCACCGGTGTATGTTTACCATTGTTATAAAATGCAGTTTTCCCCTGATCATGTACTGCCAAACCATGATTCCAAGCCTGGCCATCAAACCAATCAAAAACTAAGGTATGGGACGGTTGAGTAATAATACACGACAATACCGAATCTTTCAATTCATCCATTTTTATGGCGGTCCGATTGCCCTGTAGTAGCACTTCTCCCTGTTTAATCATGATATCATGGTGACTACTGAACCCCTGATTTCGAATCTTGTTGATTTTACCGATAGCAAGATCATCCGTCTGTATGACGAAAGACCTATTTTCGGGCGGATAAAAAGCATTCTTTTCCTTTAATAGCGTAGCGGATAAATCCACATTGGCAACCTTAAAATCTGCCAGATAACCCGAAAAATGTTGATCCAGCAAATCCGAAGCTCCAACCACAAAATAATCGGCTGGATTAACAAACAACATTCTATTTTCCTCCTGTTGCAACTGCCCGTCGACGTAAATACGTTCCATGTAACCGTCAAATGAGATGATGATATGGTGCCATTGATCCGCTACCGGCAACCTCTTAAACCCCATATCTGGCCAGGCACCATGAATGACAGCACCCCGCTGAGCATCTGCTCCGTAACCGAATATCGCTTTGCTGATATCTTGATTCCCTTTAGACCAAGCCACGACGTTTTCAAATCGTTCTATTCGTGGATTGTTGATCCGCATCGATACCGTGTAGGGACTATTACCTGCTAACGATTGCGGGACTGCAAATGTCGAACGAAGTGATGTGGAACCATTCAAGAAAAAAGCTTTCTTCCCTTGGTAGTTCTTGACATAGACCGGTTTTTCACTCTTAAAACTTCCTTTCAATATCCCCTTGTTGTGGATTGTTGTCATACGTTCACCTTCCTTATAGTCCAGCGCATCCAAATGGACTAAAGAACCAAAAGTCGTATCAATCGGAATCATATTTTGCGGCGCAGACCATATTGTTTCTTGCTTCAGGGCTTTATCATAAACCTTAATATTCCATACTCCTCGAGGTAGACCTGCTAATTGTGTATTCAATACCTGTACACGTACATATCTCGCCTCGGCCTTGCCATGCGACAATACGGGACTAGCCCAACGGTTATTCTGCGACTGATCCTCATAAGTCACCCAATTTTTAGCATCCGTGGAAGTTTCGATCCGATATTGGTAAGCATAGGTCGGATATTCAAATTGAATGGCCACAGTCTGTATTGCCGTTATTTTTTCCAGGTCAATCATGAGCCAAGCGGGTTGATGATTGTCTTTTGCTCTCCATAAAGTTCCGTTATTGTCATCAACCAAAAAAGAGGGCCTAAAATCATCATTGTAAAAAGAAGAAGTCGTTACAGGCTTTCCAAAAGCCCGATCCTCGGGATCAGTTTTTGATTTGATGAGATCAGTAATTCCCTGATGTGTCGGAGCAATTTTTTGGATATCGCCCTCCGGCGTAAAAAATAGTTCATCTACCGCAATCTGCCTGTGAAAACCACCACCTGAATGCGGATTGTTATGCCGATGATACACGATGTAGTAGCGCCCCCCTTCTTCCAGCACACTGTGGTGCCCCGGACCATGTATTGTACCGTCATCATTTGTCACCAATATCGGATTAGCAGTAGGATATTCAAAGGGTCCCATCGGTCCGACCTTACTTTTTACATATTGTACGCGGTAGGTGTGGTCTTCGCAATGCCCAGATGAATACATCATATAATATATGCCCCTGCGTTCAAACATATATGGTGCTTCAAAAAATTCCTTTGCCACCGTATTGGGAATCAACTCTATTTTTTCAAAACTCTTCATGTCCTGACGCATTAAACCCACAGCGCATCCGTGGTCCGGATAAATACCCCAGGTACCCCAATACATATAAATTCGTCCATCGCGATCAGTAAACGTCTGGCCATCCAAGGTAATCACTCCCGGAATTATATAATTGGGTATAATAGATTTATTATGATCTGCCAGAGATTGCCAAGGACCGGTAGGTGTATCCGATACCGCACCGAATATTTCAACGGGCTGACTATAATATAAATAGTACCTACCATCATAGCCTTTTGTCATATCTGGAGCCCAGTACCAATGGGTATTCGGCCAGTTCATCGGCTGTATCGTCCAATTTTTAAAATCTGTGGAGGTCCATACCTGCGATGGACCAGCTCCCCAGCCATTCCCATCCGTCGTCGCATAGATATAATACGTATCGCCTATTTTTTTGATTGTAGGATCAGCGAAATACCCCGGTAACAAAGGGTTTAAAGCATGAGCTACTTGATGCTTTTTCAACGACTGAGCAGATCCAGTTCCCATTACAAGGGCGAAAAAGGCAAAAAAGAATATTTTTTTCATCTTCTATATTTATGATAAAGGGGTACTTCGTCAAGCAAAGTACCCCTCGAAATTTTTAGCATACAGTGCACTTATTTTAAGGTAACATCCAGATAAACCGAGTGTCGTCCATAGGTATCATAAAATGGTTTAAAATCCACTCCATCAATCTTAAACGCTAAACCTTGCGGATCACCTGTTATAGATTTGCTGATATCCTTTGCATCCAGCGTCACTTTACGCCAGTCTTTTCTCGCCTCGGGTTCCTGAGCCGCCAATAAGATCGGTCCATAAAATAAACTGGCGATGTTCTGTTGATCCATGACTGGATCTAAATGAAACTGGAAAGGCATTTTTAGCTTGATACGATCACCGTTTTTCCAATTGCGGCTCAGTTTCAAATAAGTCCCCGGCTGTGCCCGTACATTTTGATCTTTCCCGTTGACAGTCACGTAAAACCCTTTGGTTGCCCAGCCGGGCACACGAACATGAAGATCAAATTTGCCATTTCCTTTAATGGTCAGCTCCGTCTCGTCTTGCTTTGGAAAGCTCGTCTTCTGCTCCACAGTTACCTTCCGTTCGGTCCAATCCAACGTGGAAGGAATAAATAGATTGACATATAAAGCCTGATCATCTCTGCTTTTAAAATAAATACTATTTTGCAATTTGGTGCTGCTCTCGATTGCAGTACCGTTACAACAGGTAAAGCCAGTCATATCGGGATTCCCAAATTGCTTTATTGCTCCCGGTCGCAGTGGCACATGGTACGTATTAGCAGGTGTATTTTCAGCCACAGAAGCTAAAATATGGTTATACAATCCGCGTTCGTAGTAATCCATATATTCGGTGCGTTGATCAAAAAGAAACAAGTTGCTTGTTAATTTCAGCATATTGTAAGTTGCACAGGTTTCATTCTGTCCTCCTTCAGAAAAACCATTTTCATATAAGGTCGCCGGTTCTGCTGTAAAAACTTCCGCATTGGCCGGATTACGCGCACCCGCGACCCCGCCTATACTGTACATGTAATCATTTACAGCTTTGTACCAAAAGTTGTCGGCCACCCGGTAGTATTCCGGCAGATTGGAAACCTGATATAGCTCGATACTTCCCACAATCTGTGGAATATGCTGATTGGCATGCAATCCACGAAAAGTATCGACATTCTTGGCTAATCCATGTGCATGATTCGCATTGCCAAAGAACATATCAATGTTATCAAACAATTGTGCGGTTTTCAAATAATGTTCCTTATGGGTGATGCGGTAGAGATGAGCCAATGTCTCATTCATTCCTCCAAATTCACCGGCAATGTATGTATTCCACACCTGTATCAGCGTTTCTTTCGACAGCTGACTAAGCCGCGCATGCACCCAGTCTGCCATACCCGTGGCCACCTGAAGCGCCTTTTCATTGCCGCTCACTTCATAGATATCAATTAAGCCTGCCAAAATTTTATGTAAAGTATAATAGGGCGCCCAAACCTGTGTTTTCTGTCCCCCATATTTCGCCCCTTTTTCCAACATAATAAATTGATCCGGTGGATAGGCGCTAATATAGCCCCCCCCCCAATTCCAATAATCCGTGCGGATTCCTTCGCGGCTCAGATCCGAGTCATAGGCTGATTTACCGGGACCATAAGGTATGGCGGTCGGGTCAGCTGTAGCCACAGCACCTGCCTGCTGCGGTTTGCCCGACAATTGGGCCAGGTCATACAGCGTATTGACCATGTAGTTCATTTTTTCGGCAAAATTAGCTTGCAATGTTTTATCATATCCGGTACTCGCATAAGCCTGTGCGATCGCAGTCAGATAATGCCCCGTCGCATGGCCTCTGAGTTTGGTATCCTGGCTATCCCATACCCCCAGCGGTTTAGCGCCCTGCGGTTGTGGCTGTCCAAATGCATCGCGAAACATATAGAGAAAAGAATTGGGGTCAGTAGCCGCCAAAGTCTTGATAAATTTATTCCGATTTTCAATAAATTTTGTTTGTTGATTTTGTGCATCCGCTTGTAAGGAGACCTGATTCAGTCCAAAAGTTGCCAACTTCAACTGTGGTGCCGCAGCGGTCTTACTTGGTTTAACGGTCACGATTGCTTTAGGCTGTAAATCCGTTCCCGGAACCCGTCCTGTAATGGTATAACGTCCAGCTTCCAAGACGGTACTGTTATCATTTGGCGAAGGCCACAATACCCGTACTTTGGGACCGACCACTCCCTCTTTATATGTACCCACTACATAGCTTGGTAAGCGTGGCAAATCGCCTAATGCCGTTTCCACCTGCACATCTGGCACTGCAAGCAAGTAAGCATTATAGAGTTGCGCCCGGGTCAATGGAAATTCAGGCAGGTTGTCTTCCACTTTGGTCACATTTACGGCGCGATTACTTACCCCACGTTGTGAATTGGTATAAATCGCAGTAAGCTGATTTTTACTCAACGGAACACGGTAGATCCGAAAATCATGCAACATACCATCCAATGTCGGCGATTCTGTCAAAAGTGATTTTCCGATATACAATTTATTCTTATCTCCCGATGATCCAAACACTTCCGTCAATTCACGCGGTATCTGCTTCGATTCACCAACAGGTACAGCATCGACATAAGTTGTCATCGTTTTGGCCGGAATGTCCACCACGATCGTCAGGTAAACCCACCTGTTCAATGCCAATGCTGGCGCGACAGCTCCTTTTTGATTATCTCCCCCTGTCGTCATTACACTCTGGAAACCATCTTGGACATTCGTTCCGGAAGGAGCCGCAAAGAAATGCTTATGCGCATCCTTTCCAAAGTCAAAAACAACCTGGCCTTCTTTTTCCGAACGCAAATAAATCCAACCCGAGATACTCAATGACTCCATATCGGTCAGCGCATCGGCAGGGATCTGGACAAAATCATTTTTTTCACCCGACAACGACAGTACTTTTCCAAAGCGCTTATCGTTGATAAATGTAGCATTTTGGCCAGCAGTAGCATGCAAATTGTTGCGGGACCAATCTTTCAGATCGCCATTAAAGACATATCGCGCGATCATGCCCGTTTCGCCGATTCCATCCAATATCTGATCACCACTTTGTGCCTGTCCCGGGCTGATCCCTTTCGTTAGGATTGTGGCAATGAAGATAAAACGTAAAAAAACTCTATAACTTTTCATCTCTATCACTTTATGAGCTCGAAAGCTCGATTTTTGTTCGTTAATAAGCCGTCCAAGCCGGAGGTTCCACACCGAGTAAGTGTTTGACAAAATAATCGCGGCGTTTCTTTTCTCCAAAATCACCACCAGAAGCATGTCCCATCCCCGGGACCATAATGAAGTCGTGATCCTTACCATGCTTGATCAACTGATTGACAAACTGATAAGTCGATGCCGGATCTACATTATCATCCAGCTCCCCTACGATCAAGAGCAACTTTCCTTCTAATCTATACGCATTTTCGATGTTAGAACACGCTGCATATTCAGGCCCGATCGGCCAGCCCATCCATTGTTCATTCCACCATATTTTGTCCATACGATTATCATGGCAGCCACAGGATGAAACCCCTACCTTATAAAATTCAGGATGAAACAAGAGCGCTCCGGCAGAAGACTGTCCTCCGGCAGAAGTACCATAGATACCGACTTTTTCAATATCCATAGACGGATATTTAAGCGCGGCAGCCTTCATCCATGCAATACGGTCAGGAAAACCTGCATCTTTCAGATTTTTCCAGGCAACATCCTGAAATGCTTTTGAGCGATTGGATGTTCCCATTCCATCGATCTGCACAACGATAAAACCCAGCTCTGCAAGCTCAGCGAGCCCTGCCGGATTAGCAGAAAATGATTTGGGGACAAAAGCACTATGTGGACCAGCATAGATATACTCGATCACAGGATATTTTTTGTTTGGATCAAAATTTCGTGGCCGCACTATAATGCCCCAGATATCAGTTTTACCATCTCTGGCCAAGGACTTAAACACCTCAGGTTTACGCCATCCTGTAGCCTCCAGATCTGAAATATCCGCCTGTTCCAGATTCATGACGATCTGTCCGTCGGCTACCCGACGTAATACGGTCTGTGGAACCTGGTCAACCCGGGAATATAGATCGACAAATAAAGAATGATCTGCATTAAATGTTGCCTGATGATTGGCTGCTTCCGGAGTAAGCTCTTTCAGACCTTTGCCATCAAAACCAATTGCATAATAACGGATAAGATATGGATCCTCGTCCTTATGCATGCCACTCGCCTCAAAAATAATCTTTTTGTTATCTTCATCGACAGTGACAACTTTGCGCACCACCCAATTTCCTTTTGTAATCTGCTGTTTCAATGCGCCCGTTTTTGCATCAAATAGATACAGATGATTCCATCCGTCACGTTCCGACGCCCAAATGATATCCGCTGTTTTTTTGAGATCGTTCCGGTATTTCTTTCCGCTATAATCAATAAATGTTGCGCTACGTTCTGAAATAATTGCTCTGGTTTTTCCGTCCACAGCACTCAATTCCATCACATCGTACCGTTGATGACCACGTTGGTTATATTCAAATGTAATTCCACTGTTATCCGCTTTCCATACAAGTGCAGAAAGTGAAAATTGATTGGCTACCTGAGCAGGATCTACAGTTATCACGCGTCCCCCGATGATATCAATAATGGTCGGATAGTATTGTGACAGCGCATCTCCGGGTTTATTATAGTCTCTTGTTTGTAATTTTGGCTGCAATTGATCGGTCGGCGAAGACTCCAATAAAGTCAACTGTCTGATTTCAGCCTTCCTCACTTTTGAAGCAGCCAATTTTTTTGAATCATTGGACCATTGGATACGGGCGTTATAATACTCCCCGGGACTTCCGTCAAAGGTCAGCTGGCGCTCACTTTTTGAATCCCCTTTTTTACTGATATATACATTGCTATTTTTAATATAAGCCGTATAGACCTTATCGGGCGAATCTATCGGTTCACCTTTGCTATCGTCCCAGCGTGCTCCCCAATATCCACTGGATCGACGGTCAGTGCCAGTTGTAGGGATATCATGCAATCTGCTCAGCTTATTTTCCTCCCCATTCCACTTCCACACCACGTCATCTTCCTTAAACTCAACCTCGTTTGCCGACAGCACTTTCAGATCCCTTCCCCACAAAACACCTAATTTTACTTCTTTACCCAGCTGGGCAGACAACTGTTTTTCAATCATAGCAACATCGGTAGCTATTTTTTTTCTGTTGAGCGCATCCACCAGATATAAGCTCCTTTTGCTGTCTTTCTGATTCACCCAATAACAAAAACTATCTCCTTTTTCAGACCAGATAATCTGCTGTGGTACCTGATACACCTTGCCAAATGCACTTTTGATCTCTTTGGCACGTTTATAGTCCGCCAATGTCCCCTGTGCCATTGTAGTAAGCTGAAATATCGTCAATAAAACAGCTGTAAATGTTAACTTCATATCTGTTATTCTTTAAATCCTTGTGTTGATCTGCCTCCCTTTGCGTCCAGGCAGGATTAAAAATAAGTAAGCCTATATCTTTAGTTTTTTCTGATTCACAACATAGTATAATGGAATCCCTAAAAGCGTGATGATGATACCGGGCCAGGTAAATTGCGGTTTATAGATCACCAGCAAAATAATAAACGAAATCCCCATCACAATATAAACAGCCGGTATAAAAGGATAGCCAAACGCCCGATAAGGACGCGGCACATCCGGACGCTTATGTCTTAACCAAAAGATGCCGATGATACACAGCACATAAAACATCACCACTACACAGGTGATCATATCCAGCAGGTCACCATACTTGCCAGTCAGACACCATATCGTTGCAATGAGCGCCTGTAACCACAACGCGTAAGCCGGTACTGCATTCTTATTTAGCGTACCTGTCCTCTTAAAAAACAAACCATCCTGTGCCATGGAATAATAGATCCTTGCACCAGCCAAGATCAGTCCGTTATTACAGCCAAAAGTGCTGACCATAATCATGATCGCCAAGATGGCGATTCCAACAGGACCGAAAATTTCTTGCGCCACGAGCATAGCCACGCGATCTTTAGGCGCGCTGGCCATCTGCTCGACCGTCAACACCCCCGTATACATCACATTGGTCAAAATATAGATCACCGTCACGATCAGGGTACCCAAGGCTAAACTCAAACCAATGTTACGTTGCGGATTCTTGATCTCGCCTGCTACCGCAGAAGATGAATGCCAAGAATCACTACTGAACAAAGCCCCCACAAGTGCTGCAGACATCGCACCAAACGCACCAAAGGTGGCATAATCTGCTGTCGATCCATCCACATTTAATTGTTGTAGATCCCACCTATTGGCTGAAGACCAATTTTGATTCCACACCTCCATATCGAAAGCCGCAAAACCGAAAATAACCAATAAAACCAGGCTTAATATTTTGATCAAAGTCAATACCGTCTGTACTGTTTTACCATTCTTTACACCACCTGTATTAATAAAGGTGAGCAGCAAAATAACAGCGATAGCCAACAGCTGAGCGGATGAAATATGATAGTCACCTATTACCAGCAGATAGACATCTTCATCCAGTAGCGGAAACAAATAAGCTGTAAACTTAGCAAAAGCTACCCCCACAGCTGCAATCGTAGCCGTCTGGATAACCGCAAAAAAAGTCCAGCCAAATGTAAAACTGACCACTGGCCCATAGGCTTCTTTGAGATAGACATACTGGCCACCAGCTTTCGGAAACATGGCACTGAGCTCACCATAACTCAAAGCGGCGGCCAGCGTCATAAATCCGCTGATCAACCACACCACCATCAGCCAACCGGCAGAACCCGTATTTCGGGCGATATCGGACGATACGATAAAGATCCCCGAACCGATCATACTTCCGGCAACGAGCATGGTTGCATCCAATAAACCCAATGATTTTTTGAAATCTTGACTATTTTCCTGATTATTCATAATATAGGGTTGGATTGCACTTATTTAAATTTATAAAATTTCCATTTTGCCCGATGGTCAGGTTCAAGCTGCTGGTTTGTCAATACCGCCCTGAGCATCTCCATGGGCAAGTAATTTTCCTTGATGACCCGGTCATGAAATTCGCTGTAGGACATTTTCCCCGATCCTACCAATTCATCACTGATACTCAGCAGCTGCAAGCCACCGATCAAATAAGCCAATTGATACAAAGGATCGTAAGAACCTTCAAATGATCGCTTCACCTCACCATGCGCGTTTGCAGGTTCATGCCCCACTTGATTGACTAAATAATCAACACATTGCTGTGGCGTCCATTCACCCAAATGAAATTTAATACTGAATGTAATCCGTGCACAACGATGCATTCGCCAGAATAACATCCCGATACGTTCTTCCGCTGTCTTTGCAAATCCCATTCTATAGAGCAATAATTCCCAATATAAAGTCCAGCCTTCCGTCCAAAATGGTGTATTAAAATTTTGCTCCCGATAGGGTTTATACCGTTTATTCATGAAATACTGTAGATGATGCCCCGGATTGAGTTCATGCTGTACCGTACCCAATGAAAAATGCGGATTATTACCCCGCATACTCATCATCTTCTGCTCATAGGTCATCGTATTGGTCGGATAGGAAATACTGATCTCGCGTCCGCCCGTAAAAAAAGGATTGACCAATTGCCGTTCCGGTGTCATCATAATCATTCCCCAGGTTTCATCCGCCAATTCAGGGATGGCGATCAGGTCGTGCTGTTTGATAAATGCCTGGGCTCGATCATATAACTGATTGATCAGACCGGGCTGCTGACCTTCGGGCACATAGGTATTTTTAACTTTTTCTTGTGCTGCTTTCCAATCATCACCAAATCCCATCTCACGGGAAGCTTTTAATAACTCGGCCACGCACCATTCCCATTCCTGATCAGCGATACGCAATAACTCATCCGCATCATAAGCGATCATTTCCTCCCGCAATTTTTTGTTGAGCGCAACTTTTCCGATCGGCTGCCCGCCAATATTACTTCCATCATTAAACACTTTCCAATTGCTCTTTGCCTGCAATGCACCTTTATAACGGATCAGTTTTTCATTTAAACTTTCATAAGATTTGGGCACCCACCAGGTAAACATCGGATCATAACCATTGTAGAAATCAAATGCACTCTCCAAACGGATTCGCAATGACTCCACCATATTGACAAGGAAATTGACATCAGTGGACTCGATTGTTGTTACATTTTCTAGCTTTTGGATCACTTCATCAACCTGATCCCTCGTTTTTTCCAGCAAGATGGCAATATCCTTTCCCACAACAGTAGCACCTCGACGACGTTGCTTTTCAAATTGAAGAATATTTTCGGCAAATGGTAAGTAAGGCTTCAGCCGATTGTAGGAAGATAATTCTTCTTTGAGTTCTTCTTGATGTCGTTGCACTTTCTGGTTCAGCAGGATATAATCGACCTGACCATTGGTGTTCAATTTCTTATAATCAAATGCTCTTAACTTAGCTAAATAGTCATCGTCGATCTTGAGCAGTCTATTGATCTGCTCAGGTGAGGCTGCGGACTGCTGAAATCCCCAATTTTTGGGCATTGGGCCATAAAAATAATTGACAGCCTGCAGATCATGTCGATATTGGATGATATAAGGTTCAATGGGTGTGGTGTGTTGATACAAATCCATATCTTGGGCATCTGTTAGCGAAGAAGCCATACAAAGCACGCCAATGACTATAAATTTCTTTACGTTAGGGTTATTGTTGTTTTTCTTCATCATTTCGGTTTATCGGTTTATATGTGTCTATTGAAACCGATCCGGACTAAAGCCTGAGATATCCGTTTCCGTGGCTTTGCCGGACAATAAGGCCGTGATAGCTTTTCCGTAAGCAGGTCCGAGGCTCAGCCCCATCATACCGCCCGCCCCCGCAATGCTGACATTGCTGTATTTGGAAGTTCTGCCCAAATAAGGAAGCCCATCAGGTGAACATGGTCTGTAACCAAACCAGATATCCTTCGGATAATCGACCTTTAGATCCGGGAAATATTTAGGGATAGATTCGACGATACCTTTGACACGATTAGGGTATATCTTATCATTGGCAGGACCTAATTCCATGGTTCCGCTAAAACGAATCTGATTATTCATGGGCGTCACCGCTACACGAGCCTCCAATAGCAGGGCTGCATGTATCATCCGGTTATTGTCTGTTGTATCATACATGAAAGAATACCCCTTGCCGGGCATCAAAGGCAATTTCAAGTGTAGCTTCGAAGCCAATGCAGGTAGCCCTGCTCCCCCGGTTACGACAATTTCATCGGCATGAAATGCTCCTTTTGACGTAACGATTTCGGAGACCTTTTTGCCTGAAAATCTAAAACCTGTTACCTCCGTCTGATAGTTGATCTGCACGCCATGAGCAAGCAGGTAGTCTGTCAACATTTTCATCAATTGGGGCGGATATAAGATACCGTCACATTTGTATAAAATACCGCCGATCGTATCCATTCGGAGATTAGGCTCTAAGGCCTGAATACCCGCTTGATCAAAAACTTCCACATCCAGGCCCAAGTTTTGGGCCTTTTCTGCCAGTTCAATTTCTTCGTGTGCGACATGATTAGATTTGTAGAGCATCATAATCCCATTTTGCCTAAGCTCAAAATCAAAGCCTTCCTGTTGGGCCAATTCATCATATGACCGGCTACTGGCAAGATTCAGATCACGTATCGCGGCTGCATTTCGGTGGACATGTTTTTCATTGGCATGTTTCAGGAATTTCAATCCCCAATCGATCAGTGAAAAATTCAATGCGGGTCTGACGTAAAATGGACTTTTGCTGTTCAACATCCATTTTACACCTTGTGCCACGATACCCGGCGCTGCCAATGGAGTGAAATGACTGGGAACGATCATTCCTGCGTTACCGTAGGAACAATTGTCCTGTCCGTCACCTTTCTCTAAAATCTGAACTTCCCAGCCATCCCGCAAGAGGTAATACGCGCTAGACAATCCTGCGATACCTGTCCCTATGACAGCAACTTTTCCTTTATTCTTTGTTGACACGTTTTTTGATATTTTAATAGTAATTACATAACCTGAAATCCTTCTTTATAGGGATCTTCATCATCAATAATGATCTGACTATACCCCGTCATTCGTGCCCAGCCTTCCACCGAAGGAATGATGGCCGCCCGCTCGGATATCGTCGTTTCCTGTTCAATACGACCGACGAATTGCGAACCTATGTAACTCTCATGAACAAACTCATCGCCTTTTTTTAACTTTCCTTTGGCATACCACTGTGCCATGCGCGCAGAAGTGCCTGTACCGCAAGGAGACCTATCCAATGCATTTTCGCCTACCAACACCGCATTTCTTCCTGTAGAATTTTCTTTCGTTGGTTTTCCGGTCCATTGAATATGGCTAAGACCATATATATTTTCATCTTCGGGATGAATAAAATCTGTTTTCTCATTGAGTAAGCGACGGATAATTTTTCCATAATGAATGAGCTGGCTCGCCGAAAAATCACTGATATCCCCAAAATTTTTCTGAGGATCAATGATGGCATAGAAATTTCCACCATAGGCAACGTCGGCTACAATCTCCCCCAGATCAGGGCACTGCACCGTCAGCGCTTCTTTATAGAGGAAAGACTTCACATTCGTCAGCTTAACCGTTTTGACTTTTGGACCTTCTTGTACATAATCAATAAGGATTAATCCCGCGGGTGTTTCCAGACGCAGCTTACCCGGTACTTTTGGAATGACCAAACCCTCTTCGATTGCTAGCGTCACGGTACCGATTGTACCATGCCCACACATCGGAAGACATCCGCTTGTTTCGATATAAAGCACGCCCGTATCATTATTAGGGTCTGTTGGAGGATAAAGAATACTACCGCTCATCATATCATGACCGCGCGGTTCAAACATCAATCCTTTCCGAATCCAGTCATATTCTTCCATAAAGTGCAGCCGGCGTTCCATCATTGAGCTTCCGTTCAAGACCGGAGCTCCTCCTGCCACCAATCGCACAGGGCAACCACAGGTATGGGAATCAATACAAAAAAATGTTTTCTTCATCAGTTGCGATACAAATTATCCTAAATACTTTTTGTTGTCACCACAGCACCGTCCACGATGCGAGCGATACCCAATGGGTTTTCATTTTTTAACTCTTCTGGCAAAAATTCATCTGGCCAATTCTGAAAAGCTAAAGGACGCACAAAGCGCTTCACCGAATCCGGCCCTACCGAGGTAAACCTCGGATCGGTACAAGAAGGAAAAGGGCCTCCATGCTGCATTGCATAGACCACTTCTACACCAGTTGGCATGCCATTAAATAAGATACGCCCGGCTTTATCTTTCACCACATGAATAATATCCTGATGCTCTTTCACATCCTCCTTGGTCGCTGCAATTGTAATCGTCAATTGTCCTTTAAGTTGCCGCGCGATAGCCAATACTTCAGCATCATTCTCGGCTTCTACCACTACCGCAAAAGGGCCAAAAACTTCCTCGCTCAATACTCGGTTTTTCAAGAAATTGCTGGCTGAGGTACTTACCACAGCAGGACTTCCCTGCCCTTGGGCAGCAGCTATACCGGATTCGGCGATGATAGCCACATCCGCCTGGCTACTTAAGGTTGTTTTATTTTTCTCATAATGCGCATGGATGCCTGTATTGAGCATTGTAGCCGGTGCCGTAGCAACGATAGCTGATGCAAGCGCTTTTTTGAAACGCTCCAGACCATCCCCTTTTACCGCTACGAATACCCCGGGATTGGTACAGAACTGCCCCACACCCAAAGTCAGCGAAGCCGCGTATTCCTGCGCGAGAACTTCTGCGCGATCTGCTAAGAGATGTGTAAAGGCAAATACCGGATTGATACTTCCCATCTCGGCAAATACCGGTATCGGTTCTTCCCGCTGATTGGCAATGTCAAACAGGGCCTTTCCGCCCCAATATGAGCCCGTAAATCCCACAGCTTTGACAAGCGGGTGGGCAGTCAGGTAGGCCCCTATTTTTGTATCAGTGCCTTCGATATTATTTCCAAGAATATGGCTAAACACGCCCTCCGGCCATCCAATTTCTTTGATCACAGCGGTTATTGCTTCAGCCATGATCGTCGATGTCTGGGTATGTCCCGAATGGCCCTTGACGATCACCGGACAGCCCGCCCCGATAGCACTCGCCGTATCGCCGCCAGCCGTAGAAAAAGCAAAAGGAAAGTTGCTTGCTCCAAAGACGACAACGGGCCCTATCCCCACATTAGACTTCCGGATATCACTTTTACCTGTTTCACTATTTGCTAGGTCGATGCGGGCTTCGGCATAAATTCCCGAAGCGACCGCATTGGCATAAGTGCGCCACTGGCCAACCGTACGAGCCTTTTCCCCTGTAAGCCGGGGCAAAGGCAATGCCGTTTCCGCATGGGCAGTCTCCAGCAACTCGGCGCCTAATCCTTCAATTTTATCTGCAACGGCATGCATAAAAGCGGCACGTTGGGCAACCGTAGTAGATTTCAAAAATTGAAATGCTTCTGCGGCCATGCGAACACGCTCATCCAAAAATGCTTCTGATTGATTCATTATTTATTCCGATTTTTCTTCATAAAAATAACCTTTAGGCGAATAGTATCCACTGATCGCCCGCAGGCTTTTACATGCTTATTAATCCGTAGATTTTAATTTAAGCGCGGGCGACTGGCAATACCATCAGCAATCACTTTGTGGATCCTTTCCGCTTCTTCGCCAATTAACGGAAGCCGAGGTGCACGAAGATGCGGAGTACCTATTCCTTCGGCTGTTGCTGCGAGCTTAATATATTGAATAAGTTTGGGGTGAATATCCAGTTCCAGCAAAGGCATAAACCAACGATAGATTTCCAATGCCTTATCGTAATCACCATTAACGGCATAATTATACATTGCAACAGTTTCATTTGGAAAAGCATCCACCAAACCAAAAACCCATCCGTCAGCACCCACTACTATTGATTCCAAAGAGATTGTATCCACACCACCCAATATTTTAAAGCGGTCACCAAATTGATTTTTCATCCGGGTTATATTTGTCAGATCCCGGGTAGATTCTTTTACCGCAGCAATCGTCGGGCAATCTTTCAATTCATCAAACATGGCGGGTGATACAAATACTGCATAATCAACCGGATTATTATAAATTAGTATGGGCAGATCTGTCGCATTCGCTACTGCCTTAAAATAAGTGACGACTTCACGGTCATCAGCCCGATAGCGCATAGGTGGCAATAACATTAACCCATCTGCACCTAGTTCTTTTGCTTTAATAGCAAAATTAACCGCATTTTTAGTTGTATTTTCTGTAATATTCAGTATAACGGGTACCCGGCCTGCAACAACCTGTCTTGCGAAAGTCAATAATTCAAACTTTTCATCCGTATCCAGTACGGCGGCATCGCCCAATGATCCCGCAATGATAATACCATGTACCCCGGCTTTGATCTGTGCTTCTGTATTCTTCGCAAACATATCAAAGTCAATCTCACCGTTCTCTTTAAAGGGAGTCAATACTGCCGGGTATACACCCTTCCAATTTAATTCAGCCATAGTTGGTCTTTAATTATGTAATTTAAATTTTTCTTGTTCAAAGAAAGCAACTATAAAAACACCAAACTAACCGGCTTTTAATCATTACTTACAGGATATTGACATTTAATAATCTATTCGTAAAAAAGGTTTCTATAATAGCTGTCCTGTTCCCTCCTTGATCCAGATTAACTGATACTCCTCATGACGGTGCAAATAAAGATAAAACTTATCCAACAGATCCTCCTGAATAAAAACAGTCCTATCTTTGGGAATAGGAACTTGGTCTTGAATTGGTTTCATAAATTAGAATCGTTTAAGGTTAAAATGATTTTTTAATAAACGTCAATTATACACTAAATTTAGTATTTAGTAGTTTACAAAACAACTCGTCCGGTAGAAATATCAAAAACGTAATGTATTAGGTTAAAATCTGGCAATTAAAAAAGATCCTAATCGATCAACTTTGTACTAGTTCACGCTCTGATCCGTAAAGAATAATAAATTTATAAACCTAACAAAATGAATCTAAAGAACAATTACTATATCCTCATTACCTTACTCTATATCCTACCGACCAATTCCGCAATTGGTCAACAGGAGGAGCATCCCGTATGGAAAGCTACTAAAAGCCAACCTGCAACTTTGGGTATCGATCAAGGATCTAAAAGCTTTGCTTTAGCGCAGCTCAAAATAAAGGTGCTCAATCACTCACAGACTTTATCAGCTTTTCAACAGGTACATGGTGATGCTACTTTCGACTATACGCCTGTGGAAATGTTAGCAAAACGGGACCGCAACAATTTCTTTCATATCGGCGACATAAACGTCAGTCTTAAACGTCAGGGAGAAACGCATTGGTCGTATTATTCTTCAGCCAAAGACCGCAAGAGGGTAATCGAATTACCCCCTTCCAAAACGATCTTAGCTGCCGCTGACATCACTCCGACATTAGGCGACATTCCCATAAAAGTCAAGCGCAGCTGGGAGAATGCAGGGGGCGATCTGATCTTAAAATTTCAGCTAACAAATCCTACCGGTCAGGCTATTGAAATCGGATCATTGGGAATACCCCTTCCATTCAACAACAATATGGATTGGAAAAACCTGAATCAAGCACATGCACAAAATGTATTCTTCGATCCCTATATCGGCAAAGATGCAGGTTATCTCCAAGTGAACCATCTGCATGGAAATGGCCCGAGCTTATTGGTGCTCCCTTACGGCAATGCCGGATTTGAAGCTTACAGCCCCTTACTTGATGACCCTACGCCCAGAAGTATTACGTTCGAAGGTTTCCATGAGTGGATGATCCACAGTAAAGCACTTGCCGAAACAGCATGGAAAGGCGTAGAACAATGGAACACACCAACTTCAACCCTATTAAAACCCTATGAATCAAAAACATTTGCCCTCAAGTTTGTACTAGCTCCAAGTATCAAAGAAATTGAAAATACACTTCTAAAAAATAACAGACCTGTGGCCATCGGAGCTCCCGGCTATGTCGTTCCATTAGATAATCCTGTCAAATTGTTTATCAAGCATAACAGAGCCATTAAAAACATTGCTGTCTATCCGGAGGGCGCTCTAAGCATTCGCAAGCTAAAAGACACACCACAGCAATGGCATCACTATGAGGTCAAAGGTCAACAATGGGGACGTGCACGCCTGACCATTACCTATCAGGATGGCACCGAACAAACTATTCAATATAAAGTCATTAAGTCCGAAAAAGATGTCGTCAATGATCTTGGCAATTTCTTAACGACCACCCAGTGGTACGAAAATGACAAAGACCTTTTTGGACGGTCACCATCTGTTATCACCTATGATTACGAAGAAAAAAAACTCGTTACCCAAGAACAGCGCGCCTGGTATGCCGGTCTGAGCGATGAAGCCGGAGCAGCAAGTTGGCTGGCAGCTATCATGAAACAGGTCTTGCAACCCAATCCTGCTGAGATCAGCAAATTAAAACGTTTTGTCAATGAAACGATGTATGGTCATATCCAGCACAGGGAAGGCAGTCAAAAATATGGGGTGGTCAAGAGCTTGTTTTACTACGAACCGGATACTATGCCAGCAGGCACTTACCGAACAGATATCAACTGGAAGACCTGGTCGGCATGGCCTAAAAAAGAAGCCGATAACATCGGACGCTCCTACAACTATCCCCATGTTGCGGCAGCACATTGGGTCATGTATCGACTCGCTCGCAATTACCGCAATCTGGTACAAGAAGAAAGCTGGGATACCTATTTAGACCGTGCTTTTCAAACTAGTATGGCCATGATTGAAAAAGCGCCTTATTACGCACAGTTCGGACAGATGGAAGGCAGTATATTTTTGCTTGTCCTCCAGGATCTGCGTCGTGAAGGTTTCACAGATCAAGCTAATCAATTGGAAGCTGTGATGCGCAAACGTGCCGAACATTGGAAAAGCCTCGATTATCCTTTCGGCAGTGAAATGCCCTGGGATTCAACCGGACAGGAAGAAGTCTATTTATGGTCCCGATACTTTGGTTTTGACGACAAAACCCGGGTTACCTTAAATGCGATCTTGGCCTATATGCCTACCGTGCCACATTGGGGATACAACGGTAGTGCCCGTCGTTACTGGGATTTTGTCTATGGTGGGAAATTATCCCGGATCGAGCGTCAGCTACATCATTATGGTTCGGCTTTAAATGCAATCCCCGTATTGACCGAGTACCGTGACCATCCGGATGATTTCTATCTTCTTCGCGTGGGGCATGCCGGTATGATGGGTGCGTTGGCGAATGTCACCCCAGATGGCTTTGGTCCCGCAGCATTCCACTCCTATCCTTCGACATTGGCTAACGATGGTATTTCGGGCGATTACGGCACTGGATTTTATGGTTATGCTGTCAATTCAGGCACCTATATCATAGAACATCCAGAATTTGGCTGGCTGGCATTTAGTGGCAATCTTAAAGAAGATAAAGATCACATCGAAGTAGCCATAAAAACAGCTTCCAAAAGCCGCATTTTCTTAGCAAAAGAAAATCTGTGGTTGACCACTGATGCCGGAGAAATCGAAACACTAACATACAATAAAAAGGATAAAAGTGTGATCTTGAAACTTAATCAGTCAGCTCTAGTGCCACATGTATTGCTGAATATCAATCCAGCGAGTGGCTATGAAATTGAAGGTCCCCAAAAGAAGGATAAATTCAATCGATATGAATTGTCCCCTTCTACTAGCACGCTAATCCTTAGAAAAACAAAATGATACTCGCTTACGGTCTCATCCCTCCTGTAGGCGGATGAGACCATCACCGTATTGGGTCCATAATAAGGCAAAAATGAAGTAAAAACGAAATCGGATGATAGGCTATAAAACTTTCGTTTTTTATTTTTGAAAACAATGTCCTAAATTAGCTCTACAAACTAGTATCAACTCAACAACCCGGTGCAGTACGATTACCACAATTTAAAAGAAGATACTCTCTTCCAACTTGTAAAGGCCAACGATGAGTTAGCCTACAGGGAATTGTTCGATCGTTATAAAGAACTCCTGTTTCGCCATGCTTACCGAATGACCCAAGACAGCGAGCTAAGCCAGGATATCGTTCAGGATGTTTTTCTCGTCCTCTGGAATAAAAGAGCAACTATAGAAATCAGCCAATCACTCGAACCATATTTGATCAAATCCATCCGCAATAAAATACTGGACTATTTTAGCCATCAGGAGGTGGTAGAAAAATATCGGGTGGATATCTTATCTTTTGTCGAGGAGGGTATCAGTTATACGGACGACTTCCTGCTGGAAAAAGAACTTGCTGCGATGATCGAACACGAAAAGAGCAAACTGTCACCCCGTACCCGGGAAGTTTATGAACTCAATCGCGAGCAGGGCCATAGTTATAAAGAAATTAGTGCGCTATTATCCACCTCCGAAAAAACAATTAAAAAACAGGTTCATAACGCTCTACGCATATTGCGGACAAAATTTGGTTCCTTCTTTTTTTTCTGATTATTTTTTTTATTTTTTTTATACTCCCTTTTCCCTGTTCGACCGTCATTACTATTAGATAGCCTTCTTATGGCTATCCGCCTAAAGAATGGAGAAAGAAACAATACAGGAACTATTCCAAAAATATAAAGCGGGAACCGCATCGCCTGAAGAACTGCGGATCATTCATAGCTTCTATCTGCACAAAGCAAAGCGTACGTCCACGGAGCTGGACGATCAGTTTATCCAGGAGCAGCTTGATACGATGGACAGGAATTTATTTCCACAAAAAACAAAACGTATTGCAGTATGGAAATATGCCGCAGCAGCAGTCCTCACACTCAGCTCAGCATTTGGACTATATCAGTATACGCAGCAGCAACTTACCGAAAAAGAACCCCAACAGGCTACTGAACAGTTTGCCGCCATAAAACCGGGACATGACCAGGCAACACTTCGCCTGCCCAATGGCGAAGTCATCGCATTAGGTCAACAGGACAAACTGATCAATAAGAATGGCGTCGTGCAGCTGAATACAGGCAATATAGATCTCGGCACAGCGGTGGGCAATCGAATGATAACGTTGGAAACACCCCGTGGTGGACAATTTCAGGTTCAGCTCGAAGATGGCACCAACGTCTGGCTCAATGCCGGATCAACCATCAGTTACCCCGCTAAATTTGTTACTAATGAACGATCAGTCATTTTAAAAGGTGAAGCTTATTTTGAAGTTGCACACAATGCGAAAAAACCATTTAAAGTGACCGTTGGAAACGATGAAATTCAAGTACTAGGTACAGGATTTAATATCCAGAGTTACGATGACAACCTGACTCCGATCACCACATTGGTCCATGGAAAAGTAAAAGTCACCCGTAATAATAAAGCACAGCAAACACTGATCTTACAGCCTGGACAACAAACTTTAGCACAGGCAAATCTACAAAAGGCAAATACGGATATAAGCGGTATTACTGCCTGGAAAAATGGACTTTTCAGCTTCAAACGGAGCTCGATAAAAAATATTGTCCGTGAATTGGAACGCTGGTATAATATTGATTTTGTCGTTGACCAAGCCGCAGCCGAAAATCGCCTGATCACAGGAGAAATCCCTAGAAACGTCAATCTTGACGATGTCATGCAGATCCTTTCTTATTTTGACATCCAAGGCCACATGAAAAACAATAAAGTGTATTTAACCCTCAAAAAACAATAGCATAAACAGATAACTTAACCCAACACCTATATGAAACAAACCTATTCGTCCAGGCTCAACAAAAAAGCCAGGGCCGTGCTACTCTATGGCTTTTCGGTACTGTGTAGTTCCTACAGTTTTGGACAGATTAACATTCAGGCCAATAACGAATCAGCGCTTGCTGTCATGAAACAGATTGAGAAGCAATCGGCCTATCATTTCGTCTATGATGAGGCACAGTTAACGATTCCAAAAGTTAAACTGCGGCTTACCGATGTCTCGCTCAAGGAAGCGCTGGATGCGACATTTACGGCCAACAACATCCAGTACAAGATTGTCAAAAACACCATTTTATTAAAAAATGCACCTGCCAGAAAATCAATTTCCACAGCGCCCTCAGTACCCAGCCAACAGTACAAATTACACGGCAAAATTTCCAATGCTGAGGGTACAGCATTAAGTGGTGCTACCGTCACGATCAAGAACACAACGATCTCCACAAAGTCTGATCAAAACGGACAGTTTGAATTGACCTCTCCTACTCGTAGCGCCATACTGAGCGTTTCCTACTTAGGTTATGAGCCTCTAGAAATCAATGCCAATGAAGAATCTGCTACGGTCGTACTCAAGCCAAGCAATACCAGTCTTTCAGAAGTTGATGTGACCATCAATACAGGATATCAGACCATTGCTAAGGAACGCGCTACAGGAGCATTTTCGAGTCTACCAAAAAATAGTCTGCAACAGCAGCGGCTCAACAACCTCGGAAGCTTGCTGGAAGGCCGTATTGCAGGTTACCACAATGGCCTACTTCGTGGAACAACTTCTATGAGAGGAGTTACCTTACCCCTGTATGTTATCGATGGTTTCCCCGTAGACAATACAAGCATGGATTTCAATGGCAACGTCGTAGAAAACCTCCCTGACCTCAATTTGGAAGATATCGCGTCCATTACCGTCTTAAAAGATGCAGCCGCAGCATCCATTTATGGCGCACGCGCAGCCAATGGGGTTGTTATTATCGTCACAAAAAAGGGAAAAAATAAAGGGACTGAAATCAATGTTTCAGCAACGCTGACACATAACCCCTATTATTTTAATACGGATCGGCTGGCATCATCCGCGGACATGATCGGCATCGAACGGGAATGGGCTCAGCAAAATCCAAATTTAAAAACAATGACGCCAGCGCAGGCGCAAAGTACTTTAGACGATATGTCTTACAGAAGCCTTGGTATTCGCACGATCCTCAAAAAATACGCCGGTCAGCTCAATGAATCCGAAATGAATGCCGAATTGGACCGTCTCTCCCAACAGGGTTATCGTTATTATGACGATCTCGCGAAATATGCCAAACGGAGTCCTTTTTCACAGCAGTACAACCTGAACCTTTCCAATGGTACGGAAAAGAGCAAATTCTACTTTTCGACGACCTACAAAAAAGACCTCCTGGAAGACCGTTTCAGTAAAAACCAAAATCTAGGCATCAATCTCCGGAATATCACCCAGATCAATAAATGGTTAGAAGTAGAAATGAGTTCATTTCTCAACTATGCAGATGATGACAGGCAAACTTATGATGCGCTAGCACCCGGATTTTCTTATCTGCCTTACAATCAATTAAAAAATAGCGACGGTCGTAATTATACCGCTTACATGGCCGATTATATGAGCCAGGCAACGATCAAGAGCATCAACCAATATGGCCTTAATACCTTAGACATCACCCCATTGGACGAGATAAAAAACAATATCGAACAGTCCAGTGGCTTCTCCAACCGAAGTTTCATCAAATTGAATGCGAAGATTGCAGACTGGCTGAGCTATTCCACCTCTTTTCAGTATGAAATCAGCAATAAAAAACTCGAGCTTCTCTACGGGAAAAACTCCTATTATACGCGATCGAGAGTCAATCAATTCGCGTTAATTGCGGATGGAAAAGCGACACTAATGATGCCCAATGGCAATATCAATAAAACAACGGATCTCAAAAATAATGCATTTAATTTTAGGCAACAGATCAATATCGATAAGGACTTTGGCGAAAAACATAGTCTGAACGCCATATTGGGTAGCGAGCTCAGGAACAACAGGATGCGTTCGCAGCTTCAAAATCTCTACAATTTTGATCCTGATGCGCTCACCTACACCATGCTCGATCCGAAAATAGGTACGGTAGGTTCTTTCAATCAAAAGTATGACAATGCCAGTCAATACGAATCTATCAATCGCTTTGTTTCCTTTTATGGTAATGTTGGTTATACCTATTCCAAAAAATACCTCTTCACAGGAAGCTTGCGCTGGGACAGATCAAACTTATGGGGAACAAGCTCGAAATATCAGAATAAACCGATATGGTCCGTGGGTGCCGGATGGAATCTGAGTGAGGAGAATTTCATGCAACTGGACTGGTTAAATCAACTTAAACTACGAACTTCGTATGGTATCGGCGGCAATATATTGCAGAATGTTGCTCCTTTTATGACAGCCTTTTATAATACCAACTCTCATGTAGGGGGGACACAAGGTACAGTCTCAGACCGTCCAAATCCGTCACTTTCGTGGGAAAAAACAACCACCACGAATGTTGGGATGGATTTCGGTTTGTTTAGAAACCGTATTTCGGGAAGCCTGGATTACTATAGAAAACAAGGGAAAGACCTCTTCGCCTCCACCATGGGTGTACCCACAGAAGGTTTTGGCTATTCAACCTATGCCATCAATAATGGGCAGATGACCAATCATGGCTTGGAACTGACATTAAATGCCAACGTCTTGCAGAACAAAGATTTCAGCTGGAACAGCAACCTACTTTATGCTTATAACAAGAACAAAGTTACTTATGTCAATGTCAAAGCGCCATTTTATATCCTACAATTGGATTACCCCGACGCTTATCCCCGTATAGGAAACCCATACGAGGCAATTTATGCCTACAAATGGGCCGGGCTCGATCAGCAGGGCATACCACAGGTATATGACGAAAACGGGAACAAAACCACGCAAACGCCGACGACGTTAGAATCGATTGTATACGCCGGAACAAAAGTGCCTACGCATACCCTTTCCTGGACAAATAGCCTCTCCTACAGAAACTTTGATTTTTCGATGATGCTCACGTACGAGGGTGGCCATAAAATCAGAAACGCAGATCTACCTTATATGGGTATCGGCAATTATCTGACATTTACTACCCTTGCACCGATGAATAAAGATATTCGCAACCGTTGGCAACAGGAAGGTGACGAACTAAAGACCGATATTCCACGTTTGGTATTTCCAGAAGAAACATCTCTTTACAACTCAGCAAGTGGCACCGTGTACCAATATGCGGACCTCAATGTCCTGGATGCTCGTAATGTACAGATCCGAAATATTAGTCTCGCCTACCGGCTTCCGGCTGACTGGATAAAAAAGATGCGCCTGACACAGGCAAGGTTACAGTTCAACGCTGAAAATGTAGCCATGTTTACCAAATCCAGCAACGCAAAATATATGCTGGGCGGCTATCGTACACCGAATTATGTTTTTAGCGCTTACCTCACCTTCTAATTTAAAAATTCTTATGAAAAAGATAATATACCTCCTTGCGATCATACCCGTACTGTTTTTCGCTTCCTGCAATAAATATTTGGACATATTACCCAAAGGCAAGAAAATCCCACAAACCTATGCGGATTTTGAAGCGCTGTTGCGCGATGAAGCAACTGTTCATCAAGTTCCTATCCCCCAGGCTATTATTTTGCCCAATGATCGATTTGTCTCCCCTTCCAATCTTAACTATTATAAATTATGGGATATAAACTATAACTGGAAGGAACAAGAAGACCGGAAGATCTACAACAATTCCGATGAAAGCACCTATTACTATGCCTATTCGAGCATATCTGTCTGCAATCTGATCCTGGAGCATGGACCGGCAATGACCGAGACCACGCTCCAACAGCGGGACCAATTAATGGCTACCGCCAAGGTACTCCGGGCCATCAGTTATTTTACCTTAGCAAATTATTATGCGGCGGATTATGACCCTAAAACGGCAGGCCAATTGCTATCAGTTCCATGGATTGAAAGTGCTGATATCGGTGCCCCTTCAAAGCAAGTTACGATTGCCGAAATATATGATTATATGATCAAGGATATCAAAGACGCACTCCCGAACCTGCCTACGACAGGACTAACTATCCTCCATCCAGGTAAAGGAGCCGCCTATGCATTATTGGCACGTATCTACCTGCAAATGGACAACTATCCGGTTGCACTGGAAAATAGCGAAAAAGCACTGGGATACAACGATAAACTATACGACTGGACAGCCTACTATAATGCCAATAAATCGCAGATCGAAGAGCCTGCAAATTATGCGTTGAAGAAGACACCGATGGATTTTGCCTATGTCGAAAATTACTATTTCAGACATGGCCAATCGCCAAACTATACCGCCACAGAGTTATCCCTACAGGTAGAACGTGCAGCTGGATTTGAAAAAGGAGACAGTAAATTCGCTTCACGCTGGAAGTTGCGTACAGTAGTGCCCAACACCTATTATACCAGCACGATGACCGGCTTCTATAACACACAGGGCCTGACTACGGTCGAAGTCTATCTGATTGCCGCAGAATGTCAGGCACGGCAGGGAAATATCCAAAAGGCAATGGATCTCGTCAACAAGGTGCGCAAGACAAGGATCCTTCCAGCAAATTATAGCGACCTAACCGCACAAAATGCCACTGATGCCATTAAAAAAATACAGCGGCTTAAACAGAATGAATTGATTCATTCCATTACCCCGTTTGCCGATTACAAACGCCTCAACAAAGAATCTGCTTTTGCGACAACACTGAGCAAAACGATTGATGGCAAGACGGTCCAACTGAGCCCGACATCACACCTCTGGATTATGCCTTTTCCATTGGGAGCAACCGAGAATCCGGGCAACGGGTCCATTAAACAGAATGTTGAAAAATAAAACAAAGAACCATGAAAGTAAAAGCTTTAACACTAGCACTCCTGCTCGCAACAACAGTAGGTTATGCGCAACAACAAACGGCGAATAGATACGAACAATACCTTCCCATTATTGAAAAAGGCACATTGGCACAAAAAGATTCTTTGGCAAAAGCATTACTTGCAGAAGTAAAAGGTTACAAAACGGAAGCGGACTATCGTACGACCATCAATATCCTCCGTTCGCTGGACAAAGAAAACGAAATGGTTACCGTTGAAAATATCGCGAAAAAAAAATACCCAAAAGGCGCAATAACGCGCGATGTCTTTATCGCGGATGTCTTCTACAATGCAGGCACGTCAACGGAGAAAGAAAGGGCGTATACTGAACTGATCAAAAGATGGCCGGTCAAAAACTTCAGTGAAGAACCCCTGACCTATGATTACGTTCTGGCCAATTTGGCGCAGAGTTTTGCCAATGATGGAAATGCCCCAAAGGCTGTTCATTACTTGGGCGAAATGAAAGAACGGTTCTGGCGTGGAAATGGCTATATTCCAGTTGGTCAGATCCTTCTAAAGGCAGGCGATACAACGACTGCCGCGCCACTTTTGAAGACTGCAATGGATGACAGTTATTATTACCTCACGCTGCCAGAAGAGCAAAAGGACAATAAAGCCCGCTTTGCATCGATGGGTTATGCCAGCTCGATGTCTGCTTATGTAAATATTCTTGTTGCGCAGAAAAAATATGCTGAAGCTCTCGAATATATCGAAAATGCGCTGAAAGCAGCGCCCGAGCAAGCGGATGGATTAGCCATGGTATACTATAAATCGCTGATAGGAACAGGCAGAAAGCTTGAGGCCTATAATATTTTAACAAAATTATATGCCAAAGGACAGTTTGCTGTCGAAAATGATCTTAAAAGATTATATACCGAATTAAACGGATCCGTCCAGGGTTATGAGCAGTTCAATGCTTCCCTGAAAGCGGAGTTAACGCAAAACATCCGCAACCATATCAAAGAGATGGCGACCTTTAGACCGGCCCCCAATTTCGAGCTCCTCAATCTAAAGGGTGAAAAAGTATCCCTCGCCAGCCTAAAAGGAAAAGTTGTAGTATTGGATTTCTGGGCGACCTGGTGTCAGCCTTGTGTACGCTCATTTCCTGGAATGAAAGCTGCCCAAGAATCCTATGCGAATGATAAGGATGTTCAATTCCTGTTTATGAATACCTGGGAGCGGGATAAGAACTACAAAGAAAATGTTGTATCCTTTATTACAAAAAACAATTATCCATTCGAGGTGCTGTACGACGATCAAAAAGATCCGCAGACAGGAAAAGTCATGGCAGCTCAATATGGTGTCAATGGTATCCCTGCCAAATTTATTATTGATAAGGAAGGAAATATCCGATACTTTCTTACTGGATCCACGTCCAATGTGGACTATATCAAATTGGAAATGAAAGAATTGATAGAAGCCGCTAAAAAACCTTACAAAGGCTAATAATCTTGTCTGCCTCTATCCAGAGGCAGACATACACAGCTCCTACTTTTATTCACTCACTTCGTGCTCATGGAGCAGTTTCCGGCGTTTGTTTCCCCACTGGCTAAGTTGAGCCCAGATCGGAATCAATTCTTTGGCCACTTCCGTCAACTCATATGTTACCCGAGGTGGCACTTCCTGGTTTTCCACCTACAGTTATGTTGATTTCCCCATTCTTAACCTCACAAAAATCTTCCAATATTTTTCCCATCATTTTATAATATCTGCTTTCGTTGTACACCTCGACTAGGTCAGACGTACGGGCATCAAAATCACCACTGCTGATAATGATTTCGGAAAATGTTTTTTGATCGGGCCACAATGTTTTGAAAGCCTTAGCATCGCGGTTTTTTATCGCTTCAAATGCTTTGTGCAAATGTTTCTCGGCTGTTGCATTTTGCGCCATCGCTAGTGTATTTACTAGCATAACTAGTACGAGTAAGAGGTGTTTTTATATAAAAGAAATAAATAATGAATTTTTTAAATATAAAAATATTCATCCCTGAAATGGGTAGTCATTTAACATTCGTCGTACTCGTTTTAAGATTCGTGTTGTGTGTGAACAAGGAAAAAGAGTGAAGCACTAAGAGTATCTACATGCTGAAAAATAAACCCATGCCATAAAAAATACCTGTAATGGAATTCTATAGCACAAATAGAGCAAACCAGCACCCTCATAATTAGCATTTTCCATATCAACATGTAGCATGCTTGCATAAATATTAAAAGGCAGTAACAAAACGAAAAATAAGATAAGGAAAACCCCTGCTTTTTTTTGGCATCTAGGAACCAGTAGCAACATTCCCGCTATTATTTCAACGATCCCAGTGACATAGACAATGGTAGGTCTAAAAGGTATATATTCCGGAATCATCTAGACCATCCCTTTGACATAAACGAAATGCGCAATTCCCGTCGCCAGCAACATGATAGTCATTGCAAAACGCGCTGCTAACGCGAAACGATATTCCTTGATCATCATCTTTAAGATGAAGAGGGATATCAAAAAAACAATTGGCAAAATAGCTTCAGGCATTTTATTTTTAAAATTGCAATTTTTCACTTCCTGAAACAATGAACAAATGTTAACTTTTGCAGTACCGCAAGATCTATTTAAAAACTAAAATAAAATAGGCTAGGGAATCAATCCCTAGCCTATAAAAAATACAATTAAATCAACTGCCTACGGTATCGAAATCCCGTCGTCAGTGCAAAAGGTTTTAAAAATTTTCTGTCTTTTTCACTATTCTTCATTTGCTACCGATACTGATTTTATCCGTTCACGGCTTCCTGTATTAGATTCGCTACGATTTGGGCAGGCTAAATTGATATATCTCGTGGCCCTGGTAGTCGATAATCTGGCATTTCAGCCCTTCTGCATTTATCGAAAAGTAGAAAAATCCATACTGATCCCTCGCGAAACGGCTGTAAGGAAGATTATTTTTGACCGGGGTTATCTCCGATCCTGCACCCGAGATAAACTGATGAAACTTCTTTCCTTCCACTTTTAGATGCTGTAGTGAATGTTCATGCCCAGAGAGGTAAATATCTACCCCCCGTTTTTCAAACATCGTTTCCAATACCTTTCGCACGGCAAGTGTATCGTAATTATCGGTACGTGGTCCGGCCGTATATAATGGATGATGACCAACAACAATTTTCCAATGGGCATCCGAGTTTCCCAACAGCTGATCTAACCATTCCAGCTGCTTTTCGGGCTGCTGTCCTGCCACATGAGGTCCATATTCACTGTTGGTATAAAATTCGGGGATCATCGGATTCGTATCAATAAATGCCATTAATACCTTTTTATCATCCCTGAGCTTAAATATCCTGCTATAGTAGCGTGCGGGCATCTTCCAGCGTCTGCTGATACCACTATAGCGGACCTGTGCATCCGGATCGGATTTGTAATCATGGTTACCCAGGATCGGATACCAATCCCATTGCAATGAAAATGCCGTATAAATATTCTCAAACGAATAATGCCATAAGGGATCATGCTCACTGACTACCCCCGAAGGATAAAAGTTATCACCTGTAGAGATGATAAAATCATTGGCATGCAGATCGGCCCATTTCCCCATTTGCTGTGCTACAGCGAGCTGGTGATCAGCGCCATTGCGTCCCCAATCCCCGACAGCTATAAAATGAAGATCATAGTCATCTTTTGGTTTGAATAATTGCTGTATATCCTCGCTTTCAAGCTGCGTCGGCTCTGCCAGTCCGAAGCTGCTCAGCGAAATTCCCCCCAGGCCAGCTGCTAGCGCCGTGCCGAGGGAATTTTTCATAAAAGTTCTGCGTTTCATAGATCAATTTAATAGCCAGGATTCTGCTTCCAATGGGTGTTTACGTTCAATACGGTAGTCGGTACCGGAAATATACGGCGGAATTTTTCGCTCATTCCAGCAGCATAAAGTGAGCGGAAGCCCCAGTTATCTTCAAACTTACCGTAACGGATCAGGTCATTCCTACGCCAGGATTCATCCGCAAATTCCCGTGCGCGTTCATCCAGAATATCCTGTAGCCCCGGCGCGACCGTCAGCGCTGGTGCATTGACATAAGCGCGAACCTGATTGACCAAAGATTGTGGTGTCTGGCCGTTTGTGGGGGTTGCACCGCGAAGTATCGCTTCGGCTTTCATCAACAGAATATCAGCATAACGAAATACAGGTACGTCATTGCTCTGATTACGCTGATTAGCTGAGGTCACGGCTACGTCCATATAGAATTTTATGGAGCGATATCCCATGGACCGCCCTTTTTGGTCATTGCCGGCATTTAATGTAGCAGCACCATCGGGACGCAAGACAATATCCCGCGAGGTTTCCATTTGCCAGTCAAATTGCACGTCAGCATCGGCACCTTTATAATCCTGATCTATACCACGTTTAGAAGTTTTGATCAGGAAAGGACGGCTTTTATCTTCAGCGTAGTTAGACCAATAGTATTGCTTGCCACCGATATACGATGCGTTGCGTTCGTCTCCTTCCAAATTAAATTTGTCCAGGTAAGATGGTAACACACGAAAAGTGCCCCCTACACTTTGCGGCAATTGGGCGAACTGATTCTGCCCACTGCGGTGGATCCAAAAACGTGCATAGGTCATCCCTTGCTGTTTTTCCCGGTCAAAGGGCACGGCGAAAATAAAATCCTTGATCTGATACCCATTGTCAGGGCGAAATTTGGCCATAAACTTATGACTCGTGAGGTTAAACTGACCAGAAGCAATGATCTCGTCGCATAGGGCAACAACATCATTTAGTTTCTGATTCGGGGTAGCGGGCGAATAGCTGGCTACATCCGCCGTCGTGTAGACGTTCCAGTTGAGGTACAATTTTGCCAACAGCGCTTCAGCCATATATTTTGTTGCTTTTCCGTAGGTTGCCATGGACACTACAGTCGGCAGTTGCTCTTTTACTGCCAACAATTCAGACTCAATAAAGCGGCAGACGTCAGCCCGGCTGGAACGCTCAGGTACAGCGTCGATGGGCCCGGTAATCAAGGGTACTGCACCAAAGTTATCCATCAGTATAAAATAATAATATGCACGTATGGCACGTGCGGGGGCAGTAAATTCGGCTTTGTCGGCACCGAACAGCGTAATCGCATTATTGGCCAGGGTGATGCCGGTCGAAGCCGAATTCCATATACTGGGCAGCAAACCATTGTCTGCGGTCCAGTTGTGCAGGTGAAATTCACGGTATCGCCCACCATCGTAATAATCCGTACCGATAGCGACACTGACGGCCTCATCTGCAGAAAGCGTCTGAATCATCCAGTGGTCACGGCCCAGTGCTCCGCGGTAGGCCGCGTATACATCGGCCAAAATCGCTTCGGCGGCACGCTCGGTGTTGGGGAACTCCGTATGCTGTGATTTTATATCAACATCCAGATCGGTGCAAGAAACTATTGAAAAGGCAAAAGCCGATAGTGTGAATAAACGAATAAAAAATTCTGATTTCATATCTAAATATTATTTGATGAGCCTGCTATGCTCTGTTATCCATTTAATGATTCGATCCATCCCCAGTCTCCTTCGATCTTGTAAAAATCTTTCGAAAGGGGACCTTCCATTGATCAATGTCTTAAAGATTAAAATTTAGGCCAAACATAAAAGTGCGCGTACGGGGGTAGGTCTGCCGGTTATCGATCCCGGGTGTCAATCCGCCCAGCCCCACCTCCGGATCGATCCCTTTGTATTTTGTCAGTACAAACACATTGTTCATTGTGGCATAGACCCTAAGATTTTTCACAGGTATATTTTTGACCGGTAGGTTATACGCTAGCGTGACGTAGGCCAAACGTAGAAAACTTCCATTCTCCAGATAGCGATCTGACAGGTAATGCGCATTGATGTCCGTCATCCGTTCAGTCTCCAGTACACTGGCGAGCAGATTTTTTTGGCCTGCATTTCCGACGACATTCGAATGGCGTGCACGCGTAGCATTCAAGATCTTCTGACCAAAGGTTCCCTGAAACATGCCCGTTAAAGAAAAGCTTTTATAGGATAGGCTATTGTTCCAGCCCAGCGTCAATTTAGGCTGCGGACTTCCCGTTACGGTCTGATCTTTCTTTTGCGGGGTGATCGTGGTCTCGCCGATACGTTCACCGGTCTTTTCATCCCGCGCATAGAATACAGACACACCATTATCGTTATAGCCAGCCCATTCCCAGGTATAAAATTGCCCGATGGGCGCACCCGGCGTCAAACGCTGCTGAAAAAAATTACTTTGACCGGCCCCACCTAGATCCGAAAGCTCAATATAATCCTGAGTGAACTGCTGATTGGCAATGCTCACGACCTTATTACTGTTATGCGACAGTACCAGTCCAGTATTCCATTTGAACTGCTCTTTATCAATAGCTTTTGCATTTAGTGTAAGCTCAATCCCCCGGTTTTCAATTTCGCCCACATTGGCTGTCAGTATCGGAAAGATGTATTTCGACTGGCTTACCTGATAATCGTAGATCAGATCATTTGTTTTCTTCTTGTACAGTTCCAATGATCCCGTGAGGCGATTATTGACGAATCCAAAATCCAGTCCGAGATTGATCATGCTGGTAGTTTCCCATTTTAGATCCGGATTGCTATTTCGCAGTACCTGCAATGTCCGCAATGGACTTATCAAGCCTTGCGCATTCACATAATCAAAGAACTTCGAAGATGCCCCCTGGACACTTTGTGCGGTAAAGGCATCAAAGCCGAGCGAATTCCCACTTACACCATATCCCGCACGCAACTTTAAGTCATCAAAAATCCCCATTTCACGAATAAAGGATTCCTCAGAAAGCCGCCATGCGGCAGATACCGAAGGAAAGGTGGCCCAACGGTTATTGGTACCAAAAGCTGATGAACCATCGCGCCGTACTGTGGCCTGGAATAGATATTTGCTGTTATAGGCGTAATTTATCCGTCCGTAGACCGAGATCATGCGCAAAGTCGAAAGATAATAATTTCCAAAGCCCAGCAGATCGACCACATTCGCCATTCCCGGATTATAGTAACTTAAATCATCATTGTAGTAATCGGACGTCGTCAGTTGGAAGCCATCGTTGTTGTTATTCTCTTCCCAGGAGTAGCCCGCCAGAGCCGACACTTTATGTTGACCGGCAAATGTTTTTTCATAGTTCAGGTTCATTTCCATCACTTTGCGTTCGTCTTCTACCGCAGCACGGATAGACTTGCCATTTTGTCCGCGTGCAGCCATTGAAAACATGGAGTTGTACTGCGCATTGTTGAATTGCCTGTTTTGCAGGGAAAGATCAATGTTATACTTCAGTCCCGGCAATATTTCATAGCCCAATTTGGCATGCGCTTGCAGTACTTTGGTTTTGGAAAAATTTGTATTTTCCTCGATCAGCGATACCGGATTGGCATATTGTGAGCGGTCAGGTTTTTCAAACCAGGAGCCATCATCTTTTTTGACAGGAGATACCGGCAGATAGTAGTACATGGCATCATACACACTGAGTCCTTGATCCAGGGCGAGTACATCGTTCTGTTTGGTGATACTCGCATTGATATTAAAGGAAGCAGTCAACCGGTCGTTAAGCGCTTTGGTTTGCAAAAAAGCCCGGGCGATCTGCCGCCCCATATCCGTTCCCTTAATGACACCGTTATTTTTGATCGTATTAAGGCTGATGCTATATTGAGTTTTTTCGGTTCCACCCAGGATTGAAATATTATGGTTATTAGACACTCCTATTCGTTCCACTTCACGCTGCCAGTCGGTATCGGCCCCTAGATCATCCGTGGGCTCCATGGAAAAACCATTGTCTTTAACATACGAGCGATATTGCGCTGCATTCATCATCTCGTAGTGTTTAGCAACTTTGTCTATCGCCAGGTAACCATTGTAACTGATGTTTGTCTGACCTGATTTTCCACGTTTGGTGGTAACGATGATAACACCATTAGCTGCTTTGGATCCATAAATTGCTGTAGCTGAAGCATCCCGTAGCACATCGATGGACGCGATATCATCCGGCGCTATCAAGGCCAGAGACGCCCCGGGGACACCATCAATAACATAATAAGGTTCCATCGCTTCACCACTACGCAATGTTGAAGCTCCTCTGAGGCTGATGGAAGGCGTTGCATTGGGATTACTATTGTTCGTCGAAATCGTTAAACCCGCCACTTTGCCCTGAAGCATCTGCGCTGGCGAAGTAAATACACCAACATTGGCGTCTTCAGCTTTGATGGTGCTGATCGAACTGGTTACGTCTTTTCGGGACACACGGCCATAGCCGATGACAACTTCATCCAGTTTAACCGAACTTTGCTGCAGTTTTACACTGAGCGACAATGGCTTTCTGGCCTCAATAACGAAACCCGATAAGGTGTCCGCCTGAAACCCGACGGCGGAAAACACAAATTGATACCCACCCCGTTCGACTAAGTTCTGAAAATGGAATAAGCCTTGGCTATTTGTACTTGTCGTCACGCTTTGGCCTCCATTTACCTGGATAGCCTTCACGCTTACACCCGGAAGAAATTCACCTCTTTCATTCTGTACAGCTCCCTTCACTTGATCCTGCTGGGCATGTACATGACCCAGTCCAGCAGAAAGCAGCGCAAGAACAAGCAGGTTCTTTTTTTGTGGATTAGTTTTTTTGAGCATATCTGTTAGTTGTTTAAATTTTCGGTTTTCGTTTTTTCCTGTTTATAAAGGGTATAACTTCCATCGGGATTTGTGACATAGCGCAATTCATTGATCAGGCAGATTGTTGTCAGGATATCCTTCAATTTCTCTTTGTGTATATCGATCTCTCCTGTATAATGAATCTCGGAAATCACGTGATCGGCGATATGGATCTTATGTCCAAAAGCATTCTCTAGCCCCTGGAGCACGATAGGCATAGGGGTATTTTTCAGGTTTAACAGCTCGGGTGCTGAAAGATCAGGTTCTTTTGCGATACGCTTTTTACGCGGTATCTCCACGGTTGTAAGCCCCCGTCTGTTCACAGACAGTCTCTGTCCGGGGCTATTCAGAAATACCTCCCTGAAACGGTTAGAGACAGAGGATATAAGCACCTTGCCTGTATGTAGGGCTACGGTCACGGCTTTATTCTGCATAGAAGTATTAATCGTAAAGGAAGTACCGAGCGCCGTGGTTTTAGTCCCGGCGGCAAACACAGAAAATGGGCGCCCGGGATCAGAAGCGACATCAAAGTAAGCTTTACCGACCAGCTGTATATCTCTGCTCTTGCCTGTAAATTCTTTCGTGTATCGAATATGACTTCGAGAAAATAACCGCACACGGGACCCGTCAGGTAGGTCCAGCAGCATGCTTTGTGGATTCTTATTTTCAATTAGCGTCCAGCTGGTATCTTTGTCTGCAGCTGGCTGTTGCGCCACAGCCCCCCCTTTATTGGATAGAGCAGGTTCCTCTTTGGTCCACTGGCTGATAAAATGAAAGGAAAAAAACACAAGAACCGCTGCTGCCGCTGTATAACGCAACATACGAACGACCCTATGTTTACGAATGATCTTCCGCTCTTTCCGCTGCTCCGCTGCCAGAATTTCTTTCTGGATGAATGACAGCATTTTATCCCCAGGAATCTGTTTATCGGACTTTGCTCCATCGAATTGCGCCCAATCTTCGTCCTTGAAAAGACCGTTTATTAAGAACGGCATTTTCCATATCTTCTTTCGGATGTTATCCTGCTTTTTATCCTGCTTCATATACCTATTACGCAGGCCAAAGCCCTATCCCCTACTTCTTAACAATTATTTAATACAGGTAAGGTTTTCTTAATATTAAGGACTTATAACATAATCGTATAGAGGTGCTGTTTAAGCTGCAAAAGTGCTTTGCTGATATGTTGTTCCACTGTTTTGGTGGAAATGGAAAAGCGGGCGGCGATTTCTTTGTGTGAAAGCCCTTCTTTACGGCTGAGTTCAAAAACTTTTCGACGCATATTGGGCATATTCTGGATATCCATCTCCATGATACGGAGCAGATCCTTACTTTCAACGGAGTTTATCAGACTATCTGTAAATGGGGTAACAGCAGTCTGGCCTTCATATTTAAATCTGGCCGCTTCTTTACGTAATAAGTCTATCATTACCTGTCTTGCCATTCCAAAAAGCTGAACCAGAATAACACGTTGCTCGTCCAGCTTCGCTCTCTGATTCCATAACCTAATGAATGTAAGCTGTGTAACCTCTTGGGCGATGTATTCCGATTGTGTCCGCTTGAGCACAAAACCATAAATCTGTGTATGATATTGTTCATAAACTAGATTGAAACTTTTCTGATTATCGGATTTAATGGATTTGATATGTTCCATGCTGCTCCAAAATTAACGGGCCTAATGTTAATTTTTTATAAAGGTTTGGTAAATTAATGCCTTTCATAAAAAACATGAATTCCTAAGGAACCATGGCTATTTAAGTTGGACCCTGAATGGCTATTCCCAGTCCATGGCATAGGCAACTTTCTTTCCTTCATGCCTGTTTTCATTGAAAAACAACGCTTCCACTCAGGACCAGCTGTTCAGCATACAGCAGCGTGCCCCCGAAAAAAATATGGCACCATCGACTTTTGATCTGGTAAAGCAGATGCAGCTCGTATAAAAATTGTTTAACAGCTGGATTACACCACAATATTTTGTAGTTTTAACACACGAACAAAACAAAAAATGAGCAATAGGATATTTATTAAAGGAATTATTGGAATTTTTATTTTGGCGAGTGCGAGTTCATGCTCTAGTCAGAAGAATACAGTTCATATGGAACAACAAGTTTCACAACAAGAAGTTATAGGAACCATTGCCGCCATTGAAAACGGAAAAGATGGATATATGGCAACCGTTAAGGATAAAAAGGGTGCAATTTCGATTGTAACCATAAGTATTGTCAATCTCCAGAAATCAGGTGGAACATTCAAACGTTACAATATTGGTGATAGGATCCAAGCCAAAGGAGAATTTTGGAAAGACCAGGCCGGTGTCATGCATATCACTGCCAAGTCTATAAAGGAAGTCAAATAGATTTATTTCCAGTCTGCCGAATGTGCATAGGATAAAAGGACGGCCGGCGAAAGTCCGTCCTTTTATTTGTCATAACTAAATCAATCGAATCCAGTCCGCGATATCTTATCTTTTTAGTTATCAAAAAGTTCCTTCAGTTTTTCACTCAATGTCTCACCACGTAGGTCTTTGGCAATAATCACACCGTTGGGATCAACAAGCAAGGTACTCGGGATTCCCATAATACCATAGTAAGAAGAGACTTCATTATTAAAACCTTTTAGATCAGAAACCTGAGTCCAGGGCATCGCATCGTCCTTAATGGCCTTTTTCCACTTGTCTTCATTATCATCCAGTGAAATACCCAAAACCGTAAAGTTCTTATCTTTATATTTATTGTATTCTTTCAAGACGTTGGGATTCTCTTGCCGGCATGGCCCACACCAGCTTGCCCAAAAATCAACGAGTACATATTTTCCTTTAAACGATGAGAATGACACTAATTTTTTGTCGAGGTCTGCCTGCGAAAAATTTAACATTGCAGTACCGATAGCACTACGTTTTAATATGTCTAATCTATTGGCTAGCGCTTTTCCCTGCATGGTATTTTTCATCGCTGCTGATAATATGGCATATAAGGGTTGAATGTCTTCATACTTACCCACCATAGCACGGTCAGCAACTAAACTAAGGCTAAAAAAACTGGACGGATACTTTTTGATATATTCTGCGGCGCGTTCCCTTCTAATATTTCTGAAATTACTAATCTTCGCTTCAATTTGCTTTTTTTCTTCCGCGGTCGCTTTTCCATACTGTTGATAGAGCGGATTTTCCTGATCTGTTATATCTTGTAAAGAGTTTTGATAGGCATCGGCTTCGTCTTGTAGGGAAGATCCTTTTACTTGTAGTTTGTCTAATTCTTCTGCCGTTCCGGTTAAAGACATATTTTTTGCTTCTGCAAAAAATTCAACATACCGTTCTGGAAACATGATGGAAATTTTCTGCGGTTCATGGATTGCTGCTGACCAGGTAAACTGGCCGCCTTTAGTCTGAACGGTGTCCATTTTGGGCGCTCCGTTTACTGATCTATAAAAGACGATCTCCCCATCTTTTAATCCTTTAATATTTCCGTTGAGCTGCGCTTTCTGAGCCCATGCAGCGCAGGTCACTACTAGTAATCCTGCCGTTAATTTAATTTTGTTTATCATTTAATATTTTTTATATGTGATCATAATCCTGTTATGTCTATCGAAATATTTCAGTGAGCTTTTGATCGAGGTCTACATCCGTGCCGGCGCCACTACCATAGCGTCCAATGATTAGGCCTTGAGGATCGATCAATATTTTTGTTGGTAATGTAGATATGCCGTATTGACCACCGATGTAATTATCATCCCGCTCTCCTTTTCGTAATTTCTCGATATTTTGTCCTGACAACACGTGCTTCCATACAGCAATCTTATCATCTTCGACAGCTTTTCGCCATGCCTTTTCATTCCCATCATCAGATGCTACGCCAATGATTTCAAGGCCTTTTTCCTGGTATTTAGCATAAAGGGCCAGTAAATGTGGATTTCCTTTACGACAAGGTACACACCAACTTGCCCAAAAGTCCAGCAATACATATTTGCCTTTGTGAGCCGATAAAGTTAATGGGATACCATTGATGTCTGTACTTGTAAAATCGGGCGCATTTACCCCCACAGACCCACGGCGAATGGCCTGTATCTTAGATTGGACATAACGACCTGCGATACTGTGTTTGGCTCCAGTGCTGAGGGCTTCATATCTTTTCGCAGACTCTTCCACCGGCAACTGGCCTACTGCATACATCAGTCGATTTGCGGCGGTAAATCCGTTAGGATAATGTTCCAATACTTGATCCTCGGTCGCACGAATTTGTGCATGAAATGGCTCCATTTCTTTCTGAACAGCATTCATTTCAGCCCGTATAATTTTTGACGATGCCGTATCTTTCTGTTCTCTTATTGCCAGGTATCTCTCCACCACACGATTATAGTGTTGTTGAGCGGGTTGCATATTGATCCGGATGCTGGCTTGTTTTTTATTCAGCATTTCTTGTTCCGCATTGGAAATAGAGCCTTTAAGCTCGCCTAGCCCAAATTGGTTGTAATCGATGGTTAACGTCATCTCTCCGGGCTCAAGAATAAGGGGTAAACGCTTATTTGCTGAGCGTTCGCTCTTTTTTTCCATCAAAACTTCGGCTTGCGTGGGGTAGGCGAGCTGTCCTGTGAAGACAAATTTCCCTTGATTTAACTGCATGCTATCCATCCGTCCATTTTCGCCGTCTGCAATCGAGAGGTAGATATAACCATCCGCTTTTCCAGCTACTTTTCCAATTAGCGTAAATGATTTGGACTGCGCGAAAAGTGGCCCAGCCACCAATAGTAAGCTAATTTGTATTATGATTTTTATTGCCTTCATCTGTAAATTATTTACCAAAAACTGCATTCAATTTTGCATCAAGATCAGCATCAGATCCGCCTCCGGAACCATAGCGACCAATAATAACGCCTTGGGGATCAATCAATATTTTGGTGGGAAGCGTATGGATCCCATAATGTTCGGATATGTCCTGCGAGCGGTCGATGACGTTGTTTTCCATTTTAAGTCCACGAAGAACATGTTTCCAGATCTGTATCTGATCCTGCTCCACCGCTTTCTTCCAGGCAGCTTCGTTACGGTCGTCATCAGAAATACCGATGATCTCAAAACCGGCATCTTTATATTTATTATAAACGCTGATCAAATGTGGATTTCCCTGTCTACAGGGCACACACCAGCTCGCCCAAAAATCGAGTAGCACATATTTGCCCCTGTAATCTGCCAAACTAAGAGGTTTACCATCTATGTCAGGTTTCGAAAAGACATAGGCCGGGTTCCCTGGAAACCCGCTACGCATTTTTTTGATTTCATCAAAGACCTCTTTTCCATAACTGCTGTTTTTTACGTCGGAAGTGAAAGAATGGTATACTTTTTCAGCTTCCGCCAATGTCATCCCCGATATCTTAAAACGCATCAGATAGGCAGATACAATAGACTGTGGGTTTTTCGCAATAAAGTCGCGGTCTATTTCTTCTTGCTGCTTTTGGAAAGGTTCAAACTTGTCCCGGAAAGCATAGTTATCAATTTTCATTGCCTCTACCTTCTTTTCCATTTCTTTTAGCGTTTTGCTTGCTTTGGCATATTCTTCATTGCGCTTCTGATACTCTGCACGCAACGGCTCCATGGCTTTATTGATCGGTGCCTTTTGCTCATCGAGGCTTTTTAACTTATCGTTCTCTTTTGATCCGGTAAGTATGCTTTTATTTATACTGTCCGGATCAAGCGTCATTTTCATTGTTGTAGGTTCAAGAACAACTGAAAAGATATTGTCAAACGAAAGTGCCTGCCCGCCCAAGCTGATATAGCCAAATGTTGGCCCGGCAACGGCTCCCGTAAACTTGAACTTCCCGTTAGCAACTACGACACTGTCTTTTATTTGATTATCGTTACCCGTACCATAAGACAGATGGACATACTTTCCGTTCAGCTCTGGGGCCAGTCCGTTAATCACAAATTTCTTTTGGGCTGACACGGTTAACGAAGTCATCATTACGGCCATAAGCGCTATAAATTTATTGCTAGTATTCATGTTTTATCTCTTTAATTTTTAGTTTTTGTTTATTCCTGTCAATACTTTTTAAGCCAGGCATATCTGCTATTCTGTTGGTGTCAATTATAGTTATGGGTTCTGCACGAGGTTTGGATTGCTCGCAATTTCTTCATCAGGGATCTTCATCAGTATTTTTCCTTCGGTAGGTTGTACCGTCATAGACGAAGATTTGCCCGATGCATAATCGCGTACCATTGAAAGACCGTTTCTAAATTCATCATAACTCGCATGGCCTTCAAAGGCAAGTTCGATTTTACGCTGTTTTAAAATCTCTTTGAACAGCGCCTCACCCGCTAAGTTCTCAAGCGCAGTCAATCCGGCACGTTTCCTGATGATGTTTACATCAGCAAGAGCCGCAGCATTTTTTCCCAATTTGACCGATGCTTCGGCTCTATTTAAATACATCTCTGCTAATCTTAGATAACGGTACGGAGAACGGCTGTATAAAGAAGCATAGCCAATATTGTATTTATTGCATGCCAAGTGATCCTCTGGAAAGCCCGGTGTTATATTTTCGACATAGAATGCTTTTCTAAGGTCCTTTTCATCAAACAGGGATAGAAGATAAGGTGAAGGTCGATAGAGCCCACCTGTATAATTTATTTGAGAAGGCATCTTAAAGAGGTTGGCAATCAAACCATTCATAAATTCACCATTAATAGCAAATATGTCTTCTTTGTTGTTCAGGTTGTCCGTATCGTAATATTTTTTAAAGGCATCTCCTTGTATAAGTTCATAGCCCCCTTGACGAATGACCTTATCAGCGTATTCAAAGGCTTTTTGATTCGCTTCGTTATTTGGTAACGAAAAAGTACCGCCCCTGTAGAGTTCTACCCGGGACAATAGTGCTTCTGCCGACGAACTACTCGCGTAACTATTGGATTTCTGCTGTTTAAATAATGGGACCGAAGTCTTCAGATCGGATACGACCTGCTCATATATTTCAGCGACGGTTGCCCGTTTGGGTGCGAGGCCCGGTGCAAATTCATCATTGACCACCAACATCACGCCGAGCGAATTTCCATTACCTTGGTAGAATGGCATTCCATACAAACGGACCAGATTAAAGTAAATATAACCACGAAGAAATAATGCTTCCGCCTTTGCCTGCAGAATTACTGGATTAGTTTCGTCGTCTTTCACGTTGGCAAGCACTTTATTAATGTGCAACATAACGTTGTAGCTATTACGCCAAAAAGCATATGTATAGGAGAGATCTCTATTTGAAGAATTAATATAGTCAAATAGGTCAGTATTCCGGTTTACTTCCGCATCAAGGGCACGTATGGTATTTCCCCTGGCCTCTGAAAGAAAAATTTGCAAGTCCGTAAAACCAACCCCTATTGCGCTTTCTGACCCAACAGCAATTAGGTTATAAATACCCGACACTGCTTTTGAATAGCCAGACGGCGTATCAAATTGTCTTTCTTCAAAAATGACATTATGCGGCCTGAGCTCATCAAGTTGTTTGTTACAGGATGTAAGACCTAACCAAGTCAGTGCGATTAGAACAACATATCGTAATGTATATAATTGTCTATTGTTATATTGAATATTTTTCATCATTTACAAATTAAAATGTCAGCTGCATCCCGAGTAAAAACCTTCTTGGATTGGCAAAACCGGTACCCGCCCCACCATAGCTTGTGTTTACCCCTCCTAAGACGGCTCCTTCCGGATCTACGCCTACAAAATCCTTATGCTTGATCACATATAAATTATCGCCGCTAACAAAAACATCTGCGCGAGCTAGCTTCAAGGCTTTTAACACGCCGTTAGGCAAGCTATAGGTGAACCTGACATTGCGCAAACGGGCATGACTTGCATTCCCCCACATTTTGGATGAACGATAGGTGAGTGCAGTCCATGCATTCGGATCGGTGCTGAATACATCAGGATAATTCGCTTGCATATCCCCGGGCCCCTGCCAGACATGTTGATTATCGGCAAAAACAACATTATTACGGCCGAGCCTAGGCGCAGTTGGAGCCTGGAAATTATTCACTAAAGACATTTGGGTATAGTTGCCCACCTGAAACCACCACTCGACATTTAAGCTGTAATTTTTGTATTGAAAGCTGTTGGTAAATCCACCGAAAAAGCGTGGCGTAGCCTGCCCTACCCGTTGCCAGTTGGCCAAGTTGCTCACTTGCCCAATACCTTCCACAATTATTTGATTACCCTTTTCATCAAAATTATAGTGCTGCATATTACCGTTCTCAGGATTGATGCCTGCAAATTGGATCGCTTTGATCACATTGATATCTTCGCCAATTTTTCGATAATATGATCTGGAGTAAGAATCCAAAAGCGAATCCTGATACAGTCTGGTAAGCTTATTTTTATTGTAACTAAAATTAAAACTGGTATGCCAGTTGAAATGAGCAGACTTTACATTATGCGTGCTCAACGATACTTCGATACCCCGGTTAACGATCTGTCCAACATTCTGATATTGTGTTAATGCACCCTGTGCAGAAGGCAAACTGACCTGCTGTAATAGACCATCACTACGTTTGTGGTAGATATCCGCAGACAAATTAATCCTATTCTTTAAAAGTGCGATATCGAGACCGATATTGCTGTTGTGAAGTGTCTCCCAAGAAATCATCGGATTAGCCAATTGCGTGATCACTGCGCCGATATTATCGACCTGCTCATATCGAGCTGTCTCCGAATAAAATGTCGTATTTAGGTATCCGTCGCCCAGGTCTCTACCAGATGTACCGTAAGAAGCGCGAAGGCGCAAATTATCAATAGCCTTAATGTTTTTAAAAAAGCTCTCTTTGGATATATTCCATCCGCCACTGAACGAGTAAAAAGTACCGTATCGTTTGTCGCGTCCAAAATTGGTCGTCGCATCCGTACGAACGGAAATTGAAGCCATATAGCGGCCTGCATAGCTGTAGTCAGCCTGCCCGAATACCGAAAAGGTGGCGCGTTCCTGATAATTTCCCGATGGTTTGTAAGGAAATCCATATGCCACATTGATCACACTTCCAAAATTTTGTGCGGCCCCCATATTCCGCTCACTGGGCAATACATTATACATGTCTATGTCCATGATTTCTGTGGTCCTTTTGCCCCATTCTTGTCCTACCAACGCACTGATAACATGATTACCGCCGACTGTCTTGTTGAAATTCAATGTATTGGACATAAGGTAATCAACGAATTTAGTATCATCAATCTCTAGCGTTCCATTAGGTAAAACTGCACTTGTCGGAGAGAATAAATAAGGGTATCCACCATACTTTCCGGAAAATGAACGTGGATCTAAGTAAGAATTGACATTGGTGCCTACAAAATTAAGCGAGTTGGAAGTCTGAAAGCTTAAAAAAGGAAGTATATTATACCGCAGACTTATGCTGGCTAAATGATTTTGTACCTTTGTCAGCTTCGTATTATCATATCCCGTTTCCGCAAGAAAATTTTGCGTCCATGTTGTGTAAGCAGGTCCATAATTACTCGACTGTCGCACAGGCAGACTGTCCAATAGATTGCCGGCATTATCATACGGATACATAAATGGCTGGATCATATATAATTCAGGCACCCCGTTGCGTTTGGTGATCCGGTCAATAATAGAGCTTACATTGATACGTGCAAGTAATTTACTTGAAATAGCATGGTCAATATTAAATCTTATATTTTTTCGGTCAAAACCATTATCATATAATGCTCCATTTTCCTTAAACCACCCGACTCCCATATAAAATTTAGTTTTATGGGTACCATGACGTACCCCTACTTCTGTATTGGTAAAATTTCCATTGCTATAAATTTTATCTTCCCAATTGAAATTACGCGTACGATCTTCATCCGTATAGACGCGGCGTTCGCGAATAAAATCGGCGACGTTCGGAAATGTCGTCCTTATGGAAGGAGTTTGCTCCCAATAGCGTTTCATCTGCGTATCCATAAAATCAATAAGTTCGGTCGTATTCATAAACCGGATGTCCCTTACTGGCTGTATTACCCCAGCCTGCACCCGCGCTTCCACTGTGCTTTTACCAGCCTGTCCCCGTTTCGTAGTCACGACAATGACCCCCTGTGCAGCCCGGGATCCATAAATAGCTGTAGATGCAGCATCTTTTAGCACGCTGATATCTTCAATATCAGCCGGATTGACCGCATCCTGTAAGGACTGATAATTGGTGATCACACCATCGACAACAATCAGTGGACCGAGGTAATTGTTTGTAGGGGTGGTCATTGACGATTGTCCCCTTGCAATCACCTGACCTTTTGCTCCCGACTCTCCGGTACTCTCCGTAATATACAGACCCGTCGTTTTCCCTTTAAGCATCGATAGCACATTGGGGGTGCTGACGCTGTTACGAAGTTCTTCACCCTTGACAGATTGTACCGCGCCGGTCACTTCAGAAGCCCGTTTGGTCAAGTATCCCACCACGACAAGCTCTTCGAGGCTTTCAGCAAGAACATCCATCCTGATTGTACCGATATTTTCAGTCGCAGCCAGATTAAGGCGACGGTAGCCAAGCAGCGATATTTCCAAAAAACTTTGTTTTGGTACGCTTTCGATAATGATTTCCCCATGGCTATCTGATTTAGAATCCTTTATAACATGTTTATTTGCCGAAATGACCCTGATGGTTACGCCAATGAGGGGCCTAGCCAGCGAATCGACCACCCGCCCCCTAACTGTTATCGTCTCTTGTTGTCCATTATCGTCTATTTGCGCAAGATTAGATACTGTTGGGGTGTTTTCTCTTTCTCTGATGGTGATGAGCTTACCCTGTATCTTGTAGCTCAGCTGTAAACCATGAATAATCTGCCGGATGGCTTGATCCAACTCCATGTCTTTTATATCAATGGCAATTCGGGTATTGCTATTGACCCGTTTTGCAGACCACAGATAATGGTAACCAGTTTGTTTATTGACTTCGCGAAAAGCCTCTTTGAGTGTGATGCTCTTATTTTTCAGTGTCACCTTTTGCGCGAGAGCCGTAGCACTTATCTGTAGACAGACCAAAAAACAGCTGATGGTTGTCAGTGAAATTTTCATAATGTAGGGTTTCGTTCGACTAAAAAGCCGATGCACATCTTTTTTAATTATTTTATACATTTGTTTGGTTAGTTAGGTATTAAATGAGTTTTCAAGATGATTTGATAACGGCTAACTTCATGATCGGGAGCGCTCCAACGCTCCTGATTATTTTTACTGTCCATACGTTATCTTTTTTGTCGCTTTTTTTACTTCATAGGCTATCGGGTATTTTAGCTGGTTTGTTTATAAAATCTATTTTCTTTTCACGTATACGGTATTCGAATGAACAGTAAATTGGACTTCACCGGTACTTGCTAAGGCTTCCAATACAAAATTTAAATTCTGGTTACGGGGTAATACCCCTTCAAATTTCAGTTTTCGCAGGCTTTCATCCTCATATTCAATCTTTACATTATACCAGCGGCCTATTTGATTCAGAATATGATTTAGGTCTTCATCGGAAAAGGTAAATGTGCCATCTTTCCACGACACATAATTTGCTGGGTCAACCGGAATAAAAGAAATGCTGTTATTCTGGACAATTGCTTGCTGATTGGGTTGCAGTTGATGTAGTTTTTTATTTCCTTTTATATTAATAGCCACTTTGCCTTCGACCAAAGTAGTCCGCGTAGCCTCGCCGGGATAGGCCGAAATATTAAATGCTGTACCCAATACCTGCACCGTCTGGGCGGGTGTCTTAACAAGAAAAGGTACTTTGATCCGCTTGTTATTCTGAAGCATGTATCGTGTAGCCACCTCAAAAAATGCCTCACCTTCCATTTCTAATTCTCTAGGTTGGCCTTTACTTCTGATTTTATATGTTAATCTGGAGTCCGAATTTAACCAGATCTTAGATCCATCTGCCAATATGATGTGGTAAGTACCACCTTTCGGCACCGTGATTACCATGTCCTGATGTATCGGTTCATGACTTTCCAAACCTTCGATGGAAGCTCCGTCTGCGTACATGAGTTCATCGCCAAAAACGATACTTTCGTGTTTATTACTGAGCGCAATTTCTCTTCCGTCGGCAAGCCGTAATGAGGCAATACTTGTACCCGGTTTTATCGTATTTCGTTCATCGTTATCCAAACGCGACAGCATCCACAGAGACGCTCCGATACTGACGACCAGGAGTGCCGCCGCGGCTACCGTTTTCTTCCAATTCCAGTTTAAATAGCGCGTTTTAGATCGAGTGCTTCTTATATTTGCCAATACATTAGTTTCCAACTCTGCAAACCAGTTCAGTTCAACATGTGGATACTCTTCCACATTGGCAGCTATTTCATTATCGATCAACGAACGTAAACCTTGCTCATGATCATCCGACGCCAGCAAAAGTTGAAGTTCTAACATTTCATCCTTGGTTAGCGTATCGTTGAGATATTTATTGAACAGCTCTTCAAATCTAGGGTTTTGCATACGTTCTTTTCTTACATATACGTTTGGAAATGAAAAACCAATGAAGTGAATTCAAAAAAAAATAAAGAAAATATAAAATTAGGTTTAAGAAATTGTTAGGCGTGCAACATTTTGGCTGAAAGCAATGCCAGCACTATAAGGAAAGACAGATCCGGCCGCTGCTGAAAATAATTTCTAAGTGTCGTATTCGCGTTTGTAATATGGGTATTTACTGTTGCCACCGAAATTGACAATAATCGGCTTACTTCTTCATAACTTCGGCCTTCAATCTTACAGAGTATAAAAACACGCCGGCGCTGCTCTGGCAACTGTTTGATTGCCTGATTTAAAATATCTTTCGTTTCCTGGTTAAAAACCCCTTCCTCGATATGGGAATAAACTTCAGTAAGGTGCGTAAAATAATCCGCAACAAGACGTTTTTCATGCGCTAATTTACGCAATCGATCGTAGACCAAATTACCCGCGATCCTATATATAAAAGCATGAAAAGACAGATCGGTATCGATATCCTGCCTACGTGTCCAAATACGGATAAAGAGCTCCTGCAGCAGGTCCTCTACATCTTCCTGCGACTTAAGGATACGCATCATCGACTGCGCTAAGGTGCTTTTATATTTCGTGATCAATTCCTTCATGGCTAATTCATCTCCATCCTTGAGGCGATTAATTATTGAAGTATCTACAAGACCATTGCTTTTCAAATCGATGCTTTTATTAGGTCTCTAAAGGTAGTTAATCACATGTAAAACTCCAAATTTACAGCTTATCAAGTTTCTACCCCATCTCCGGATACACACGATTACTGAGACCACAGCAATTGCCGTTGATCCACCCACCTTTAGCCTAATGATTCTAAACAAGTATAAAGTCCAGCCCTTAAGGCGCAGAAACGGCATGAACAAGCAATACACCTTTTTTTAGGCCTCTGCTTTGCGCCTGTACCTGAATCTTGCCGGCCTCTTCGGCAGCCTGCACGATCAGGGTAAGCTGTCCGTTAAACAAGTGCATCTGTGGCTTATGAAAAGCCTCGAGGTTGGTCGGATCGCCATTGGCCAAGGCCTTGAATGTACCCGCTCCTTTTACGTCAAATTGTACCAGCCCGTCTGCATGTGGGCACAAATTTCCATCTTTATCCACTGCCTTGACACGAATATAAGCCAATGCACGTCCATCAGCAGCAATCGTGCCGTGCACAGTCTCCATTTTTATCTGGTAGGGTTTTCCCGCCGTCCGTACAATTTTCTCATCTGCGGTTTTTCCATTTTCATCATAGGCCACCACCTTGATTTCCCCGGGCTCGTAAACCGTATTCATCCACATCAGGCGATAACGTGCTTCGATTGATGCTTTGCTTTTTCGTTGTATCCCCTGGCTCTTACCGTTGATAAATAGTTCGGCACTTGGGTAATCCGTATAAACGAATACCGGAGTTTGTTGCCCCACACGATCAGGCCATGTCCAATGTGGCAAAATGTGCAAGGTATGTTCATTTTTATTCCAAAGGCTCCGGTAGAGGTAGTAGCGGTCCTTGGGTATGCTTGCCAGATCAATAATACCAAACATTGAGCTGTGGTTGGGCCAGGCATCCGTATCGTAGGGCGATGGTTCGCCGAGGTAATCAAAACCCGTCCAGACAAACTGACCCATGGTCCAATGATGGTCTTCGGCCAATGCAAAATCCTCATCCGGCAAGTTTGACCAGGAACAATGTTCCATATCATAGGAAGAAGACTGATGATCGGGATACAGCATATCTCCCTTTTTCACGACCGGAAATTTATATACACCACGGGAACTCACCGTTGAGGCCGTTTCCGAACCCAGCACAAGGTTTTGTGGCAATTTGGCATAAGCTTCTTCATAACGGTGCGTACGGTAGTTGAGCCCCGGGACGTCCAGCAGACTGGCAAAACCATTTTCCAGTACACAGGTCACTTGGTCCATCCCACAGGTAACAGGCCGCATAGGATCTTCGCGATGGCAGATATCCTGCAAAAATGAAGCAACCTTATACCCATCGGCACTACACTGCGTCGGTACTTCATTTCCGATGCTCCACATCACCACCGAAGGATTGTTTCTAAAATGATGGATCATATTGACCATGTCGCGTTCTGCCCATTCCCCAAAAAAGCGATGATAACCATTCTTGCATTTGGCAATATCCCATTCGTCGAAAGGCTCGATCATCATCATCAGGCCCAATTCATCACAGAGGGCCACTAACTCCGGAGCGGGCATATTGTGCGCCGTACGAATGGCATCACAGCCCATATCTTTAAGCAACTCCAACTGGTAGCGCAAGGCCGAGACATTGATCGCAGCCCCCAAGGGGCCGAGGTCATGATGATTGCAGACCCCTTGAAATTTTCGAATTTTACCATTTAGCATAAATCCCTTATCCGCAATGATACGGACTTCCCGAATCCCAAAGCGGGTTTCAAAGTTATCCGTCAATTTGCCGTCGACATATACTTGTGTTGATGCCCGGTACAGATTGGGATGTTCTGGGCTCCATAGCGCAGGGTTCGTCACCTCAAAATTTTGTACGAAAGGCTTGCCGTAGTTTATTTTTTGTTGATTTTCCTTCTGCGCCACCACACGCCCCTTCGCGTCGGTGATGGCTGTCACCATCCGCAGCAATTTGCCATCGGCATTTTTCAGGTTAGTTTCGAGTTTCACCGAAGCCAGGCTATCCGACACAAAGGGCGTCGTTATATACGTACCCCAGACCGGCACATGCACCTTTTCGGTAACGATCACATGGACGTTGCGGTAGAGACCCGCTCCCGGATACCAGCGCGAGGACTGTGCTTTATTTTCCAGGCGCACAGCAAGCTTGTTGTTCATTCCATCGGCATGCAACAGCTCCGTCACATCACAATGAAAAGCATTATAGCCGTACGGCCAGAAGCACGCTTCTTTTCCATTGACATAAACCCGAGCCTCACTCATGGCGCCATCAAATTTCAGGACCACACGTTTTGTGTTGGCGTCAAATTGAGGAATATCGAACTGATTGCGATACCAGCCCACACCGACATAGGGCAAACCACCTGTCCGGCCCGTCTTTACGGAAGCTTTCTTCTCTCCATTCTGTGTTACGGCCACATCCTGCAAATCATGTGCACGGTCAAAAGGTCCATAAATAGCCCAGTCATGCGGCACGGTAACATGTTGCCAGGTTGCATCATCCAGTGCAGCGGACTCACCCCCGTCGACCTCACCCTGAAAAAAACGCCAGTTTTTCTCCAGTAAAAAAGAGTTTCGGGTCGGCTGTCCCAGTGATGCTGTCGGAATAAAGAAGAGCAAAAGGAACAGAAAATAAGTAGCATGCAGTAATTTCATCATTCAGGTGTTTATCGTGTGTCGTTTAAGCTAATCATTCGCCATTTAAAGCGTATAAATATACTATTATTTAAATGCATTCAATGCCTTTGTCGGCCGTCCATTGTTATCCAAGGCGCCTAAGGTATAACCATTCCAGCCGTTGTGCGCCAAGGGCTCCCAATAAAATATGCCCAGCACGTTTTGATCGGGGATTGCCTCCACCATGTTGAAAAGATCGTTGAGCCAGATTTCGGCCGTATCTGCTTCATCCCAGCTCATGCCCACCTCACAGATCATTACCTGCGTGTTGTACCGTGCAATCATATCCTTGATATTGCCGACACAGGCAATATTGCGTTCTTTCCAATTATCTTTTGTTGGATACAGTGACATCCCGATCACATCCCATTTTCCGTCGTTATTTTTCAGCCCATCAAACATCCAGCGGAACAGCGCATTGTCGTAGCCATTATGGAGGTGTATGATGACTTTAGCCGCCGGAAAAACAGCTTTCACCGCGTCGTAGCCGGCATTGTTCAAAGCGGCATAGTTAGCCATGCTGACCGAAGCTCTACCCTCCTCCCACAGCATCCCATCTCCGGTTTCATTGCCCACCTGTACCCATTCCGGTTCAATGCCATTGTCCTTCAGCAATTGCAATACCGCAGTGGTATGGTCGCTTATGGCTTTCTTTAAGCCATCAAATGACAATCCTTTCCAGGCCGCAGGTTTTGTTTGCTGCCCCGGATCCGCCCAGCTATCGCTGTAATGAAAATCCACCATGAGACGCATCCCCAAATGATGCGCCCGCCGTGCTTTGACCAAAACATCATGTTGATTACACCAGCCCCGTTCGGGGTCTACCCATACCCGCAGGCGTACCGCATCCATTCCCAGTCCATGCAGTAGCTTGAGCCCGTCTACCGCTGCTCCCCCGGCGTTAAAAAACTGCACACCGGCAGCCTCCATTTCCGTCATCCAGCTGACATCCGCTCCTTTGGCCAAATGCGTTGTATTTTCGGCTGGCACAAGATTATCCTTGTCGCTGCAACTTGACAGGCCAAAATACAAACCTATTAGGCCTAAGACCATTCCTTTTTTTAGTGCTTTCATTAAATCTTTTTTTATAGCGTGTTATAGCCTAAAATGACTACTCCACATGATATTTGAATTGCTTGGGATCAGTCAGATCGAGGATCAGGGTATGCGTGCCCACCTTATTGTAGGCAAATCCACTTCCATCGGCCGTATATAATGCACAGTTGCCCTCACCTTCTGCAGCACCAAAAAACCAGGTCCAGCTGCCGTTGATCAATACTTTAATGCCCCATTGTTCGGCGGCCGTGGTTGTAATTGTTGCTTTCCATACCTTTGCCGCCTGATCATAAGCCATCGGAGTGGCCGTGGCGCTCCAACCATTAAAATCGCCGGTCACAGCCAACGACTCCACGGAGGTTTCCTTCCAGCTCATCCTATTGACGTCAGCCGTTAGGTAAAGGTAGCCGCCCTGGCTCGTCCAGCAGTTCCAACGGTCTGCCCCGCTATATAAGATATATTGGCTACCGTCTAATGGATAAGAACCATAGATCAGTGAAGCATTTGCACTTTCTTCGTTTGTTAAATAAAAATTATACCATTGGTCGAGGCGTACAAATCCATCGTAAAACCCATCTTCTTTGCGCGAACACAGTTTCCAAGAAAATTGGTTCAGCTCCTTATTCGCCAGATAAAGATAAGCAGCCTCCTGGATGGGTGCATAGGCAGTAACCGCAATGGAGACCACGTTGCTATAAAGCCAATCCGTATTGGCTCCCAGCCGCGAGGCAATGCGGACATAAAGCGCTTTTTTCTCGCCGGGTACAAATCCCATACCTGAGACAAGACTGTTTAGCTGCTCATGGGTATAACTGATTGCACTAGCCTCCTGTTCAATGCTTTTCGCGAGGGTTGAAAAAGAGGCGTCAGCAGCTATCTCAATCTTATTTTTCAGAGCCGACTGCGCCATTGCCGCAGCACTCTGCAAGATCGCCTCATCCCAGACAAGCTGCAGCGCGACGGCTTTTCGATCTGTGGCCTTTAAGGTAAGCTCCTGTGTGCTGCTGTGCAACACCGCTGGCCTGATGCCAGTAACGGCAGGCATTCCGCCTTCCTTTTTACAGGCCACAAAGAGCAATGCCAAGATATAGAGTGTCAATTGTTTCATGTGTCAATATTTATCTTTAAAAGGCCATATGGGAATATCCTATTTTGGCCTATTTCTTTGTCGTTAACTAAATTCAACCATTAATAGCCCGGATTTTGTACCAGATTGGGGTTTGCGCTCATATCCGTCGTCGGAATTGGATACAGGTTAAATTTAGCATCCACACTGCGGCCATTTATTTCACCGCCTTTCCATTGCCAGAGGTACGCGTTGCCGGTAAATCGTCCAAACCGGATCAGGTCTGTACGACGTGTGCACTCCCAGAACAATTCCCGGCCCCTTTCCGCCAGGATAAAATCCAATGTCAGCTGCGCCTGATCAATAGATCCAGTAGCATTTCCGTAGGCACGTTCACGAAGACGGTTGACCAGCGTAATGGCTTCCTGTACACTACCGCCACCGCCACGCAATACCGCTTCGGCATACATCAGATAGACATCAGCCAGGCGGATCATCGGAAAATCCGTGCTCACCAATCCTTCATCCGTCTTATAGCTGCCATCATCGTTCAAATTTGTAAACTTAACTATTCCGTAGCCTTGGCTTGACGCCCCCGGGTCTTCCACATCCAGTGACTGCCCATTTTTCCAAAAATCCCCCCTTTTATCTTGTACCTGAAATAAGGCGACAAATTCACGTAAGGTACGGAAACTGTTCCAGCCCGACAGCACACCATAATCTGATGCTTTCATGCTGCCTACAATCGGACCGTTGACCAGATAAGTGGTGGCACCCCATGTCGTCGTATGTGCCACATCAGCCTGAATCGGAAAAATGATCTCATTTGCACGTTTATCATTGTCTGCATTAAACAGCTGCTTGTAATTGGAATGGAGCGCGTATCCGCCGTCGATCACTTTCTTGGCATAATTTAGGCAGTCCGCATAGCGCGCGGTGCCCGTATAAACTTGCGCATTCAAATAATTCTTAGCCAATAAAGACCATGCCGCAGCACGGCTCACACGTCCATATTCATTCTGGCGAGCTTCAGGTAGCAGCATAGCTACTTCGGTCAATTCTTTTTCAATAAATGCGAAAAGCTCGCGCCTTGTCATCCTTGGCGGAAAAAATGCCGCTACCGGATCCTTTTCTGTTACAAAAGGAACATTTCCATAAAGATCCATGGCATGGCTATAAGCCAATGCACGCAGAAAACGCGCTTCGGCGGCAAAAGCAGCAATTTGAGCCTGTTCAGTCGAGCTGAAGGCGGCCAATTTTTCCGCTGTTGCATTCCGTAAAAACTCGTTGCAGATCGCTACCGTATAGTAAATCCGGTAATACATCGCATTGACCCATGTATCCGAAGCACCCCAGGTCATATACTGGATATCGGTCATGTTGTCTCCTCCGGCCCAGGTATAGATCACCTCATCCGTCGGTACCTCCTGTAGGTTAAAATACACCCGAAGGTAGCCCCAGGATGCGGTGCTGCTCGCCATATCCGGATCGGCATCCCCACGGCCATTGCCCGCTACGGCAAACGAGCCGTATAATTTGGCAAGCACAGCCCGGTAGCCATCCACCGAGGTGTATACCGACTCTGAGGTCGTCTCCACCGTAGGGTATTGGTTCAAGTCTTTTGTACAGGACTGCAGCAGCAAAATCATGCTCAGCAACCCAAAACAATATGTTCTTATCTTTTTCATCCTTTTCATTTGTTTTTCAACTATTTATCTATTTTTCAGGTATCGCTTAAAAATCCAAATTGAGGCTTAACGAAAACGTCCGCGAGCGTGGATAGAATGAACTGTCAAATCCACTCGGAACCTCAGGGTCCATTCCACTATAGTTGCTCACAATAAAGACATTCTGTGCCACCGCACCCACACGTAGGCTCGAGATCTTCCCGACCTTGCCAAAATTATAGTTCACCGAAAGGTTTTCCATGCGGAGGAAGGATGCGTTTTCGACATAGTAATCCGAATAATATTGCCTCGTTTGAAAACCAGTATTGAAATAGTCACGATGTAAGTTATTAATCGCCGGATCCACATATTGCAACGTCTCCCAGGCACTCAGGTTCATTTTTGTATTGTTAAACACATAGTTTCCGACATTTGCCCGCAGGGTCGTTGCTGCAGTCCATTTTTTATAGGTCAATTGCGTGTTGAAGCCAAACAGCCATTTTGCGGCTGGAGACTGATAACGGTACAGATCTTTTTCATTGATGGCTCCATCCCCATTCAGGTCAGCATAAACACCTTCCAGTGGTTTGCCCGCTTCATTATATAACTGTTTATAGACATAGAACATATTAGGCTGATAGCCAGTCGTCAGGATTTGAATTCCCCGGCCACTGACATTCGGACCTACATAGGTCCCCACAGCATTCGCATCCTGAACCAAGGCAATATTGGTCACTTTTGTGTGCTGGTTGGTCGCATTGAAATTAACTTCCCAACGCAGATTATCCTTTTCTACGGGGACCGTATTCAATTGGAATTCAAATCCGCGGCTTTCCACATTGCCCACATTAATGGTGGCATTCTGGTCAAAGTTTGTTCCTGCAGCCACTGGGACATTGGCCAGCAAGTCATGTGTTTTTCTCGTGTAATACTCCACCGAGCCCGAAATCCTGTTCTTCCACAGGGCAAAATCCAAACCATAGTTAAAAGCCTTGGTCGTTTCCCAGCGTAGATCCCGGTTATACACCGACGGGCGGTACACCAGATGGTACTGATCGCCAAAGCGGTATTGCGCGTAAGCCGTTCCCAAATTATAGACCGGCAGATATTCGTAATTCCCTATGCCCTCCTGCTGCCCCGTCACGCCATAGCTGGCACGAAGTTTTAGGTCGTTCAGGAAGGAGATTCCTTTCATGAACGACTCCTGTGAGAGGCGCCAGGCCAAAGCGACCGAGGGAAATGTCCCCCAGCGGTTTTCGGGACTGAAGCGCGAGGTTCCATCCTTTCGAATGGTGGCCGTCAGCAAATAACGGCTGTCATAGTTGTAGTTGATCCGGCCATACCAGGAGATCAAGGTATGGCGCTCGTCCGATGCAATTGCCGTAGAGCGTATATTATCGCCAGCCTCATTATAGTACACGATTGGCGGCCGCTTTGCGCTCCAATATTGATAATCATGGCCCGCGGTCACATCAATTGTACTCTTGATGTCCGAAAAGAATTTATTGTAATTTAAATAGCCGGTAAACAGCCTATTCTTGAGCGTCTGCTCATAGCGGTCAAAAGCACCACCGACTGTGAAATTATTGGCCGCACTTGCCGGGATCAGGTTGGACCCATTTCCTTTGGCATAGTCATATCCCAAAGTTACGTGAGCTTTTAATTCCGGCAGCATATGTAATTTATAGTCCAGGTCAAGGTTACCTACAGCTCGATTGACCGTACTGCGGTGTTTCTCCTGCTTAAGTAGCCCCAGCGGATTGAGATTGGCTCCTGTTGCCGGCAGTCCAGCATTATCCAGGCTCTCATAATAGCCCCCATAAGCATCCTCTCCCGAGTAGATCGGTTGTGTGGGATTAAAAGCCACAGCAGACCATATGGCGTCGGTATTGGCAAAACTGTTGTTGTTCCGTGCAGTTTTGACATTCAGGTTTACGGTCAAGTGTTTATTGAAAAATGTAGGGTTGACGACCAATGCGCCGGTCATACGTTCCGTTTTGTCCGTCCGCAGGGTACCCTGCTGGTTATAATACCCCACTGAGGCACGAAAAGGCAGGACCTTCCCCATCTTTCCCTGTAAACTCAGGTTATTATCGGTACCCATGGCCTGCTGAAATACCTCAGACAACCAATCGGTCGAACTATTGCCTAGTAAAGCTTTCTGTGCCGCTGTCCCCTTGCTATTGATCAGCTCGGCAAACTCATCGCGCGACATCATATCAGCTACCCCCAGCGCCTGCTGCATGGATACAATTGAGGAAAAAGACAGCCGGAGCGCATCGCCCTTTCCTTTTTTTGTTGTGATCAACAAAACACCGTTTGAGGCACGCGATCCATAGATCGCTGTAGAAGATGCATCTTTGAGCACCGTCATGCTTTCAATATCATTGGGATTGATCAAACTTAGAAAATTGCCGCTGTTGCCACTAATTCCACCCGTCTCCAAGGGGACGCCGTCCAATACGATCAATGGATCATTGCTAGCGCTTAATGAAGCACCACCGCGGATCCGTATGGTACTGCCAGAAGAGGGCGAACCACTGTTGGACATCACCTGCACGCCAGCCGTTTTACCATTGATCAGCTGCTCGGGAGAGCCCACCAGTCCGCCATTAAAATCCTTGCTCCCGACGGTATTGACCGCACCTGTCAGGTCCTTTTTAGTTGTACTGCCGTAGCCCACCACCACCAGTTCTTCCAAAACATTTCCGGCCGGCAGCATGTTAACGTTCAGCGTCGTACCCGCCACTGTCAAGGTCTGGCTGCTATAGCCCACCATGGAAAATAGCAGCTGCGATTTCCCTTTCGGTAAAGCAATGCGGTACGAACCGTCACTTGCCGTGGAGGTACCCACCGTAGTTCCAGCCACCAAAACCGTCACGCCCGCCATCCCTTGTCCTTGCTCGTTACGCACCACACCGCGGATATCCTGTTGTTGCATCAACCCTATCCACCTGCTTTCTGCACCCGTTGCTGCTTGTAGCTGCGTTTCCCCAAGACAGGATAGCAATGACAAGCCCAATAAACTTGATTTAAATGCAAAACCCTTCATTTTATTTAGATTTATATTCGTTTATAATTGTTTCTATTTCACGTTATTCCCCTTATAATGGCGCTGCCTGCGGCTACAAATATTCCAGCCGGGCTACTCCAACCAGATCGTTGATGGCCCGCCAGGCCGTACGACCGCTGCAGTTTATTGTCCGGCTACTCCAGCCATACAGCCCCAATGGATAAAGATTGCCCCTCCATCTGCTGTCCCGATACGATCAGCTTTTCGATATCCATGCTGTCAAACTCCGCGGGAACTGCCGGTTTAAAAAACCGTTCAAGAAAGACGGGATAAGGTGCAGGCAACAAGGCCGTAGGCACGAGCTGTAGATCCGCCAGCTGGATACGAACCGTTGTTTCTGACGAACCAAGCCTAATATCTTTCACATAGGTATAACCATTTTTTGTCACAAAACCTGCTTTGAGTACAGCCCCTTGTCCCGTATACTTTAATAGAAGGCAAAGCTGTCTGGCAGCACCCAGTCCCGCAGGCCTTCCCTGCGCCACTGCTTTAATATCCTTTACCCAAAAATATTGAGCTCCGGCATCCTTTGCCCGGAACGTATACGTCCAAACAGGGATCTGTCCCAGCTCCTGCTGTTGCCGCACCGAAGTCATATGAGCCGTTTCGGGGATCGCAAAACTCTCGAAAGAAGATGCCTTGTCAAGCGATTCGAACAATGGAATCCGGGCATGCTGTTCGTACAATCCAACCGTCCAATACCGTTTGACGCTATAATCCCAATCGAGCGGAGCACCGGCACGATTGTCCGGGTAGGTCACTTGTTTCCCACCGACGAATACCGTAGCGGTATATTTCAATTCATTTCCTGATAACCAGGATGCCGGTATTTCTGCTTCATAGGTATCCTGGTCTTTGGCGACCAGTTTGATGTAGGGATTATTATCTTTCCAAAACGAGACCTGATCCGTCTGTAATATGATCGAGTCAGGCTGTTGCTCATATACCAGGCGGAACTGCAATTTTGCCGAACGGCCTTTTTCCAATACTTCCGGTTGCTGATGGATCAAGATCGGCTGCTTCAACGGTTCGGTCTTCGGTGCATAATAGTCGTCCAGGCGCCCATTTTTCCATATTGAGGATGCAGTCCAGCTCGTATGCAGCTGTAGATCCTTACGTTTTAAGAGATAAACGCCAGGCTGGGCGACAAAGGTCGTTGCATCTACAACAATGGCCTTTGTGGCGTCATGCTGGCCCAAAAGTGGCTGCACCGTAAAGCGCTCGCCCAAATCAGGGATCCGGATAGCGATCTCTTGCGGCCGGTATAAGATATGCACGACCTCACGGTTGAGCGAGGGCTTGGCAAAGGGATCCGCAATTTTTTCGGCATCCGGCATCACTTCCAAACGCCATAGTCCATCTTCCAGACGGTCCAAAAAATAAGCCCCCGAGCCCGCGTAGTTTACAACAGGAGAAGAACCCCGGCCAGCAATATGCTGTAGCTTTTGCGGATGTACCGGCTTGACCTTAGTATCATTGCTATAAAAAAACTTGTCGGGCGCATTCATCAGCGAGAGATCCTGTTCATAACTGACTAGGAAATTGCCAAACGCCGTATTTTGGGGATAGGGCGGAAATTTTTGGTTTCTTGGTATATGATAAGCCACTTCGGCAGCAATCATCGTACTGATCGCTTTTGCAGGAGTGTAGGCCAAATTGAGATAATGCGTCTGATATTCGGTATTATAGGCTGCGATGTCCATTGGATCGTAAGCAAACTGGGTGATCCATTGAAATCCAGCCGAACGGAAGGTACGGCTCATCGCGGGATGCATATAGCTGTAGAGGTTATCCGCAGGATCATACTCATAGACCGCCTTGGCTTTACTGGCAAATCCCTTCAGGTTTGAAAATGGAATGGCATATTGATCGATATAGGGCAGAAAATTGCCTTGGCGTTGCCGCCCGGCCACCAGCCCGACAGGATACCATTGGTAGGTGGTGCCCTGGATATCGGCATTGAAGTAAGCCGAAACATGTTCCATGTTATGGCTTACATTGTAAAAGATCGGCTTTTTATTTCCACTTTTCTTCATCGCCGCAACCATGCGCGCAATGTAGGCCGAGGTGGTCTGCACAGCCCCCATGTGACAAGGTTCATTATTGATTTCGAAGCCAATGACGTACGGATCCTCCAAATAGGACTGACCAGTATAAGGATTGACATGGCGCAGCAATTGTCCGATATACCGCTCCTGAGCAGCTATAGCATCAGGGTGGGCATGCACCTGGCATTTATCATAGTGGTAGGTGAATGCATCCGTATTTTCATTCCGTTCCGGATAACCGTTACCAAAATTGGTCATGCCCGTAATCAGGATACGGATCCCTTTTTGCTGGAGCTTAAAAAATAAATAGTCCAGCAGGTCCAGGTGCTCATTACTGATCAGGTTTCCATTTTTATCCGAGATTTCAACATCCCAGATATGGATGCGATAAGCATTATATCCCAAACGTGCAAAATGGTAAACATCACGGTCAATGGCCTGCTTATGGTCAATCCCCTTTTCGCGCAGCGCACGGTAAGCATGGGCAAAAGGGACGGTATAGTTGACACCATAAAAGGATGCCTCCGCTTTGGTATCAGACCAACGCATCACACCCTGAGGGTCGACAAATACCGTTGGCACCTTTTTGTTGACCTTAATCTGTGCATAGGATTTAATATACCCCAAAAGAGCAAAGCAGCATAAAATAATTACACGCATGGATTGTATCGATTTATAATTTTCTGGTTATTACTATTGCAAACCTATCAATCCATACGATCTTTTAAAGCTACAAATCGGACAAAAAACAACACAAATTAGACATTTTTCGCTTGTCCAATTTGGATCAAAACCCAAAACAAACTAAATATCAACAACTTACTTAAAACTATCCATATAAGACTTTGGCGGCATACCAAATTCCGACTGAAAGCATTTTGAGAAATACGAAGCATTGGAGAAACCGACCATATACATGACTTCAGCCACGGTAAACTTTTTTTGCTGCAGCAACAGGGCTGCTTTTTTGATGCGGATGCTACGGATATATTCTACCGGTGTATAGCCTGTCAGCTGTTTGATCTTGCGGTAAAGCTGTTTGGCGGCCACATCCGTCAGGTCGCTGAGGAGCTGAACCGAAAACTCAGAATCATCGATATGCTCTTCGATGCGCTGTGTCACCTGTGTCAGGAACTTTTCATCTGGCGATTGCACAGCGAGAGGCTCCGCTGGTTTGCTGATTTCGTCGATACGCAATTGCGTTACGAGTTTTTCTTTTCTGTCCAATAGCTGGAGCAATTGCATCTGGAGGATTTCCAAATCAAAGGGTTTGGTCATATAAGCATCTACTCCGGCCGTCACCCATTCGCGCTGGATCAGGTCATCATGCTGTGCCGTCAGCAGGATGATCGGTATTGTTGCTGTAGCCGTATTTTGGCGAAGCTTTCTGACCATTTCAATTCCACCCATATTGGGCATCATGGCATCCGTGATGACAATATCGGGCATAAAAGTATGTCCATCGATCAAGTGCAGTGCCTGACGGCCGTCCCCTACAATGCTACAATCATACGTCGTTTGTAAAGCGTTTACCAAGAAATCAGCAAGTTCGGCATTATCCTCGACGATCAGCAGTTTAGGTTTGTCGCCCCGATCACGATTTCCCGTATCTACCTTAGGGTTATCCTCCTTGTACGTATCGTCTATGCGAGCTAGTTTCAAGTGAAGTGTCACTTTGGTTCCCTCCTGATTACTTGCTATCCCGATGTTCCAGCCCAACTGATCACAATAGCTTTTGACCAAGAATAAGCCGACCCCGGTCCCCTGCACCCCACTCACCTCTTTTAAGGAAGAGCGGTAGAATTTGCTAAAAACATAAGGCAGGTCATCCAAAGCGATTCCAATTCCGGTATCCTCCACGACCAATTGCACGTCGGTATCCCTTGCCCGCAGGGAAACATCCACCCTTCCATCCGGCCGATTGTATTTGCAGGCATTCGCAAGCAGGTTATTGACGATCGATCCCAGTTTGGCCACATCCGTTTGTACAAAAAAACTTTCCAAATCACTATCAAATCGAATGGCGAGGGTTGTATACTCAGGGAGCTGCTGCCAGTCTTCGGTGATCTGCCTGAGATAAGGCACAAGGTCAATCTGTGATGTAAGCAGTCCCTGCAGTGGTGTTTCCTGCTGTTCCACCCGATCAAAGGTCATGAGTTCCTGAATCAGATGACTGATTTTTAAGGCATTCCGGTGCACGCCATCCAGCTGTTTCTTTTTATCGCTGTTTTTTGTCTGCCGCATCAGTTGGCTCACGGGCGCCAGGATTAAGCTCAATGGTGTTTTCAGCTCATGTGATATGGCTGCCAGAAAGTCCATTTTCATCTTTGTTAATTCGAGCACCTTCCGTCGCTCCCGCCGCTCCCATTTCAAGGTATTGCGCACCCGGAAAAAATTGACGATCCAAAACAACAGGCAGACTGCGATAAGTATATAAACGCCCTTAGCCCAATATGAGGCATACCAAGGATAGCGAATCCGGATATGATAGGTATAAATTTCAGAAACAACATGGCCAGCAATATCCACTTTGGCCAACTGTAAATCATAGCTACCCGAATTTAAATTGGATAGCAGCACCTTATTATCGCCACGTTCCATGGGGATCCAGGTTTCGTTTTGACCTTTAAAGGCATAGGCCAGGCGATAGCCGGGATGATTTCCGTAGTCCAAGTCCGAAAATTCAAGCCTAAGGTTGTTCTGATCGTGATCCAACGTAATTTCATTGCGGTAACGTAAGCCATAGCCATAATTACCGAAAAGTTCATTGTTGATATACATTGCAGTAAGTACGATCTTTTTTGATCGTCCGATACCTTCAGGCTCCTTGTGGGCAGGCAGCAACACCACTTCATCAATTCCACCGAGCACCACCTCAGCCCTTTCGGCATCGTAATACATGGACGAAATCCGTTGTCCATAGCGCAGCAGTTCGGCTTTGAGGCTTTTCTTATTGATCTGCCAGACCCCAGCATTCGTGGCCACCCAAATAGCGTCATCCACTTCGACCATGGCTGTGACCTCGCTCCTACCGACAGGGTCAAAGCGAATCCGTTTACTTTTCCCTTCTTCGCCGATCTGTCTTAGCTCGCCGTGCTCACCTATCCATAGCGTGTGCTGCTTATCTTTCAGCATAAAGGTCGCCCGCGCAAAGGACTGGCCGGCACTATCTTTCAATTCACTTATCTTGCCGGTGCCCCTATCAATGCTACTGATACCCTTATTATAAAATAAGGCCAGCATCTTGCCCCGGCCATTGTCGAGGATCTGGTTAGCAAAATCTTCCAAAAGCCCGTCCGCTTTACTAAAATTCTTGCTTGCTGTGATTGGCCCCTTTGTTTCCAATAGCGTATTGCGGTTGACGACAAATATCCCCCCCATGTAGGAGGCAATCCACAGATTACCCGCCTCATCTTCCAGAATATCGTACGCCCACTTTGCATTTCTTCGCCCACTGGCGTCTAAGATCGTAAAGTTTCTGAATTGCTGGCTATGGGCATCAAAAACATTTACTCCGCCATCAGAAGCAATCCACACCAAACCGCTACGATCCTCATAAATATCCCGAATACGATTATGGGTCAGACGATAGTCCTTGGCATCCATGCGATACCAAAAGCTTTCCGAAGCGCGGCCGCCCAATCCATGACTACGGATCAAGCCATTATCCCCACCCAGCCAGTACCATCCCTTGCGGTCCTTTGAAATTTTGTAAAAACGGTTGCCGTCACTGCTTGACGTCAATTGGTAGATGGGTAATATTTTTTCCACCTTACGGTTTGACCATAAGGAAAAGCCGAGATCGGTGCCCAGCCAGATATTTTCCGATCGGTCTTTAAAGATACTCCATACTATATTGTTGGCCAGTGAGTTTCTATTGCGCGAATCATGTTTAATCCGCGTGACCAACTGCCGATCCAGCTGATAGCTAAACAGACCATCATCCGTCCCCACGAGTAAAGTACTTTTGTCGTTGGAGGCCATTGCCTTGATCGGATGATTCTGAAGCACCGGGGTCTTTCGGAGCGTAGAGGAGCTATTTTCATACAGATACAGGCCGTATTCGGTCCCGATAAAAGTTTTGGTAGACCCCTTGATGGTAAATATCGAATTCACAAATTGATTGCTTCCCGGTCTATAATCAGGGAGTACCAACGGCAATGCCTCTTTTTTGGCAGGGTTCAATTCAAAGAGCCCATTATACGTACCGATTAAGAGCCTATCCCCGACCTGATCGAGGGCATAAACAGCAGTTTTGATCTTATTTTTAGCGACAGATTTGCCATAATCCACAAGCTGCTGCGTCGCGATATCATAGCAGTATAAACCAGCGATCGAACCTATCCACAATTTATCACCCGCGCGTAGTAAAGCCCTGACATCCGAAGGCCCACCTGCCGGAAAAGGTTCAAAGCGATCTTGCTGATAATTGTAAAGCAGCACACCTTGTCCGGTACCCAGCGCAAAGCGCTTGTCGTCTATCAGCGCAATACAGTAGACAAAAGTCTGAAAAGGAGATTTGGCCCCGGTGAGCGCCTGTAAAGAATAGCCATCGTAATTAAAAAGACCATTGTTACTGCCCAGCCAGAGCATTCCCAAACTATCCTGCGCAAAGGAATGCACCGTATTTGCATTCGTTCCCAACGAAATATTCCGAAAAGAAGGCTGATCCAGTGATTGCCCAAGGAGGGAGCTACTGATCAACGAACTGACAAATAAACAATAGAAATAAAAAGAATGCATGATATACGCGCTATACTACAAACTTAATTAATTCCCCATCGTTTTCAATTATTTCCTACATTTCCGCTACAAAAAGATTCCTCAGGCTGTTATCAAACTCAACATTATCCCTTCTCTGCCAACCCGCGCATCCAGGTGTTGAAATCTGCATCCGAAGGGATTTCAAGCTTCTTGCGCAACCTGTTCTTGCGAACCTGTACAGCCCGGATCGTGACAAAGGTATATTCCGCGATGTTCTTTGTCGAAAAATTAAGAAAAGCCATGGCACAAAACTCCAGTTCCGTCGTTCTGATATTGGGGTCAAGGGTTTTCAGGGCCTGGATAAACTGCGGGTAGAGTTCAGCAAATAATGTCAGGAATTCCGGATTATTACTTTTGGCCAGGTCGATCAGATTATTGAACTTGTTTTCGCCGATCTGCTCTGTAAGCTCCTTGTTGAGGGTTTCTGTTTCCTGTAGCGCCTCTTCCTTTTGTCCCAACAGCTTACGGTTGTGCCTTACGCGCCATACAAAAAATGTAACGGCAATAATAAGCACTATCAGGATGATTATTGAAATCCTAAGAGATTTCGATACCTTGGTATCAGATTCCTCGTCTTTTAATTTCAAAATCTGATTGAGCACCTGATCAACGACCTGTCTATTTTCCCTTTCCAAAGAATCGTTGAGCCGGCTAAAGGCCATTTCGTATTCATCGGCTTTAGTTTTGTCTAAGTTGCCCTCTCGATAACAATCAGCTAACTGCCTATAGGAATTTTTAATTCCATTTCTGATACCGATCTTTCTTTTATTTTCTAGACTCTTTTCATAAAAAACCGCTGCTTGTTTATAATTTCCTTTCGCTAGTTCCAAATTCCCAGAAAGTTGCATTGTATTAAACAATACTGGAATTTTATATTTTTCCACGAGCGCCATGGCTTTATCCAGGTATCGTTGCGCGTTCGAGAAATCACGTTTGTTAAGATATAACTGTCCCAAATTATCATAAACGATCAAATAACGCATTGGTTCTTTTTTTTCATCAAAATCTCGCAAGTTTTCCAATTGAAGAAGGCTATATTTTTCCACGGAGTCGAGTTGTTTTAAATGATCGAAAACAACACTTAAATTTTCATAGGTAAACTGATAGGATAGTTTTTGTTTCAGGCCCGTTAGATTCTTTATTAAGCCCAACTGTAAACGAAATTCCCGTACGGCTTGCTGATACAACATTAGCCCGCCGTAAGCTCTTCCCAACACCCGATGTACTTCGGATTGCATAAGTATTTTCTCCTTATAATGGTTCGTACTCTTAATAAGTTCAAGATGCTTGAGTCCCTCTTTGAAAAGTCCCAGATTTACAAGCCCTTCTGCTATATAAAAGCGCGACTTTGCCTTTCCGTCATCATAGTTAGCTGCGTTAGATAAATTAAGCGCTTCTATTGCAGTTTCCAGATGCGGTAACAATTGGCCTGCATCAATTAATTCTTTTGTTTTTTTCAAAAGTGAATCAACCTCTTGCTTTTTACTATCGTTAGCAAATGTTTTAAGCGTCAACAGGCATAAAATAAATAATAAAAATTGTCTTTTCATCGTATTATTAGGTCATCATTTAATTTAAAGGTAGATATCGCTAAATTCCAGGGCTAAATTAGCGTTTTTTTTCAGACAATACTTTCGTTTTTCAATAAAAAAAACGTGCTTTTCCGGCCATTTTTATTTTTCATTGTGTGTTGTTTGTCTCAACAACTACAAAATTGTGGTTTAATCATATAGAAATCAGCAATACACATATTTATCACAAATATATCTCTTATTTTCCAACAGATAGTAAACAATATCACTTTCTGGCCGGAGATCACTTCGGACTAGATTTGAGAACTAAAAAACGAGTTCGAATCCATCTTCGATGTTAGTATTACAAAAAGAGCTAGATCAAAGCGTCGGTTAAAACCATACCTTTACTGATCCCTGATTTAAGTTCCTGATAATAACCTTCAGCCTGTAGACTACTGGATAGCTCGTGATTTACTACTCGGTAGACGGATACGCGCACAATAGTTTAACCTATTCTGCAAGTACTGATAGTCGTCGGAATATGGCAGCTGCCGAGCTGTTCGACACCGTTGTTCTGCTTACAACAATTTTTGCTCCGGTTACAGGATCAACTATAATACCTATTCTTTAACCATAAACTTGCCCTTACCAATAATATCAGGACAGGCACTTCCACCAGCGGACCGATAACCCCTACAAAAGCCTGCGGAGAATGTATTCCGAATACAGCTATAGCAACGGCTATGGCCAGTTCAAAATTATTTCCCGTTGCAGTAAAAGCAATAGAAGCATTCTTTTCATAAGGAACATTCATCGATCGATTGATAAAAAAGCTGAGAAAAAACATGAATACAAAATAGATCACCAAGGGGATGGCCACTTTAACAACATCCATAGGTAGTTCCAATATTTTACCACCTTTGAGACTGAACATCAACACGATGGTAAAGAGTAATGCATATAACGTGACAGGTGAAACCTTAGGTATAAACTTCCTGTTGAACCATTCTTTTCCATGTATACTGATCAGTATATATCGGCTTACAAATCCAGCCAAAAAGGGAATTCCAAGATAGATCAGAACACTTTGCGTCACATCCTTTATCGATACACTTACGTCGAAATCAGCCAACCCCAACTTACTGGGCAGGATATTGATAAACAACCAGACCATAAAGCTGTAGGTGAAAACCTGAAAGATACTGTTCAGCGCTATTAGCAGGGCCGCATATTCCCTGTTCCCCTTTGCCAGGTCATTCCAGACAATCACCATAGCGATGCACCTTGCCAGTCCGATAAGGATCAATCCGACCATATAGTCAGGCTCATTCCGTAAAAAAATAACCGCCAGTGCAAACATAAGGACTGGGCCGATGACCCAGTTAAGTAAAAGTGAAATGCCAATAGCCTTTTTATCCTTAACCGCTAACGGGAGAATCGAGTAGTCCACCTTTGCAAGTGGCGGGTACATCATCAGGATCAAACCGATTGCCAGCGGAATATTGGTTGTCCCAACGGAAAGGGAGTTCGTAACATGAGCTATTCCCGGAAAATAATGACCTATCCCAACGCCGATTGCCATAGCAAGAAATATCCATAGGGTAAGATAGCGGTCAAGAAATTTTAGTTTTGGCTGCATAGGTTACTTTTTGATCTGTGAAAAGACGTAGAACATCTCGCGGGCAATCTCCAGGCTCCGTTGCCGGTAAACTGCTGTCTGTTCGGGCGTACCATCCGAAATCTTTGGATCTTCATATTTTATAGAAAATCTTGCCTCGGCACCCATCACCAGGGGGCACCCTTCATCGGCATTACTGCATGTCATGATAGCTCCAAATCCGCTCGCCGGATTGAACCTGTTGTCGTAAACTTTTGAAAAGCACATGATCGGCGGTTCATTTAAGGCATACTTAACAGCATAGACGGGATTGCTGCCCTCCGCCAATTGGAGGATCTCAAAACCCTGGCTGGCGAGTGTTTCTGCGACCTTCGGGAACATCGCCGTGGCTTCCGTTCCGCCAGAATAGCAGAACAGATCTTTCAATCCAAAATGGTAGGCCATGGTTTGTGCCCATACCTGCGAGAGGTGGCTCCTGCGGCTATTGTGGGTACAGATGAAATTTAAACGGATACGTTCCCCATTGTCCACTTTCTCATTTAAATAGGCTATTAAGGGTTGTAGGCATATCTTCCTTTCCGCTGGCACATTTTCAGCCGAAAATCCTCCTATTGTTTTTAGTATGTTATCGTTCATGTTTTCTCGACTTAATTTTTTCTTTTGTACCGCGATTTTTAGCAACAGCCACTTCCGGGGGTACATGAAGAACCGGGATTGACACCAAGCTGTACGAGGTTTATCTTTTGTTTTTCAGCAGGGATCCCACAGGCATCCTGCGCCAGGCATGTCGTGGTCTTATTTTTCAGCACAAATGTCTTTCCGTCAAAGCCGAGGTCATATTTTCCGATCGTACCACTTTGGTATTCTACCTCGATGTCGCCGTCTTCAAGCCCCAGCTTTTCTTCCGAAAGTTTGATGATATTTAATAGTTTTCCGGGTTTTAGACGATGTTCGTAATCGTCCGCATTCCATAGCTGAAAATTGACAGACTTTTCTTTACGGATCACTCCGCCACAGTCAATGAAGTTTTTGGTGATCTGACCAACTTCGGTTACGTGGAAGTACTCCGGTACAAATGTACCATCTTCCAGCTTAAACGCTACATTTTCTAATCCCTGTAGGATTTCCTTGATTTCTGATAGTTTCATGACCCTATAATTAAATGTTATATTGCTATTTTACGATGATATTATAAAAAAAAATGCCTAACAGCATTTCCTGGCGCAGACATCCTGGTCAAAGAACAAATTGAACTGCTTTTGAAATTCTTTCCAGATTTTTTCGTCAATGCAATAACAGACGGACTTTCCTTCAATCGTTCCCTGAATGACGCCAATATTTTTAAGTTCTTTTAAGTGCTGGGAGATCGTTGCCTGGGCAAGCCCCAACTCCTCAACCAAGTCATTACAGATACAGGTTTTCTGATCTATAATATACTGGAGGATGGCAATTCTTGCAGGATGACCAAGTATTTTAAGCATCGAGCCCAGCTTGTTGTGTTCAGCACTGTATATTTCTGTCCTTGTTATTCCCATTACAATTTTATCATATCGCAATATTACGATATATATTTCTAATGTGCAAATATTTATTATCCTTTACCAGTGCGCTTTTGGACCTTCATCTTAAATTTTTATTTGCATTGCTGCTGATAAACATTTCATTCTTCTCTTCGGAAATAATTTCCAAAAAGCGTTCATAGTGTTTGAGCACATCACTGATCAGCTCATTCTTGGTAAAATACTGCACATCATATCCCTCACGGGCATCTCCAAAATAAGATTTTGGGAAATAAGTTTTCTTGTCTTCGAGATCGGGTAGATTATCCTCTTCCATGACATAATCCGAAACTACTTTTACCTGGTTCTTTACACCATATATAAAGTTATTGACCACATCGTAGCGGATTTCAATTTCAATAGTGTCCGGACTATCTACTTTTTTGACCTTCGCTTCGATCCCATTCTGTTTAAATTCTGACTGAAGTTCTTCGAATGCTAGCTTTACCGTCGTATCGATAAATTGATCAACAGATGCACTGCTTTTGAACGAAATGATCTGTTTTAAGCGGTCCTTCCAAAATTCTCCCGACCAAGGGACAGTGCTTACCGAAAAATCCCGATCATAATAGCTGCGGTCTATAACAAGAGCTTTGACCAAGCTGACACAGAAAAGTAGCATAATCATAGAAAATGGTAAAGCTGTAATAAGCGTCATGGTCTGCAAGGCCTGCAAGCCCCCGGTATTTAGTAGCATCAGGGCCAGGATAGCCAGTAGCGCTCCCCAAAAAACCATCTGCCATTTGGGCGATCTGGCTGCATTCTTGGTCGCGATACTGTTCATCACGAGTATTCCTGAATCTGCAGAGGTTACAAAAAATATGACGATGATCAGAATGACCAGGTAACTAACCAGCTCAGAGAGTGGCAGAAAATCCAAAAACTTGAACATCAATGCATCGGGATTATCTGCCAAAGCACTCAAAGCACCCTTTGCAATGTTGATGTCAAACCAGATTGCACTATTGCCAAAAACAGACATCCATATGAAATTAAATAAAGTCGGGATAATCAGCACGGCAGCGACAAATTCGCGAATGGTACGCCCTTTTGAAATTTTAGCAATAAACAGGCCCACATAGGGTGACCAGGATATCCACCAGGCCCAATAGAGAATCGTCCAATTGTAAAACCAGGGTAAGGTGGCCTCGTCATAAACATGTGTATCGAAAGTCAGACCGAAAAAATTGTTGATATAATTTCCGATCCCCTCTGTAAAACTTCCGATAAGATAAACAGTCGGCCCGAGAAAGAGCACAAACAATAAAAGCACGACCACTGCAATGACATTGATGCTACTCAATAGCTTTACGCCTTTATCCACCCCTGAAGTTGCGGATATAATTGAGAGCAGGGTCAAGATCCCCACAATAATGATCTGGTAGGTAAAACTGCTCTCGGCCACAATTCCCAAGGTCTGTAGGCCTGCATTCACCTGTACCACGCCAAATCCTAAGGTCGTGGTAATACCAAAGAAAGTACTGCACAGCGCAAATACATCAATGGCATTGCCCATTTTTCCATTGATCTTGTTCTTTAAGAGCGGATAAAAACAGCTGCGAAGTGAAAGCGGTAGTCGATAGCGGTAGGCAAAGTATGATAAAGCCAATCCTACCACGCCATAAATAGCCCAGGCATGGATACCCCAGTGAAAGAACGTATACAGCTGTGCATTTTTAGCGCGATTAATATAGTGATTTGCTGCAAAGACATCGGTCGAATAATGCTGCATGGGCTCGGCTACACTAAAATACATTAATCCGATACCCATACCCGCTGCGAATAGCATTGAAATCCAGGAGAAGAACGAGTATTCCGGTTTACTATCGTTGCTACCCAGCTTCGTCTTTCCAAATTTGCTAAACATCAGATAGACCAGAAAGATAACAAACAGCGTCACAGCCCAGACGTAGACCCAATTGAGGTTAACAAAAATAAATTCCTTGACCGTATCTAACAGACGTACAGTCAACGTAGGCAGAAACACAGATAACAGGCATACCCCTATGATAAAGATCAAGCTAGGGATAACAATACCTTTATTAAAAGTCGATTTGGAAAAGATCACTCGATTTTATTTTATATAAATGAGAAAGCGTAGATCCAAGGTTGATCTACGCTGTTAAATTACTTCTATGAATTACTCCGGACCATGAACCTACCAAATAAATAAGTAAAGCAGAAAGTACGGCAGTAATAATACGAGGAGCCCAAGCAATGGCTGAGGAGATAAATCTATCCCAATGTTGTTGGACTTCGTTTAATTCTAAGTTGTTCATAAGCACGAATTTTATTAAAAATGTAAGGCAAAGGAATTAATATCGTTAAATTTTAATTTTATTTCAAATAAAAAGTATTTTATTTACATTTTTAACAATTGGAAAACCCGATTGTTCACAAAAAAATGAAATTCATGATGGTATAATCCGCTCTTATGCTGACTCAGAATTCTTATAATATTGTTGTGCAACATTTGTAGACAGATACCTTAGCGAATAAACAAAGCCGGTCTTTGTTTAACAGAAGTTCAGCCTTTGGACAATAATGCTTAATCAATCCCCTACCGGTACGCTGCGTGATCGCCTCTTGCAGATCCTCCTCACGATAGTCATGTTTGCTGCCCGAATAAATGGGCTTGAGATAAAATTAACTTAAAGTTTTTTCGGCACAAAATAAATAGTAATTTCAGCCCTACAACCGATTATTCGAAATTGCGTGGATAAAATCAATATAATGCAGCGATGTTTATGTTTTCTGATAGCTTGTCTGATCACCATACAACTAACTGCACAAACCATACCCATTGCTCGTTTCAGCCATTTGACCACAGCGGAGGGCCTATCACAAAGCACCGTCACCTGCATCCTAAAAGATAAATATGGCTTTATGTGGTTTGGTACCATGGATGGCCTCAATAAATATGACGGTTACCAGTTTAAAATCTATAGAACCAAACAAAACAATAAGAAAAGTCTTCCTAACAACCAGATAAAATCACTGTACGAAGACCCACATGGCGAACTTTGGATCGGGACAATGGGTGGCGGCTTGGCCCGTTATGATCGGGACAATGATTCTTTTGAGCATGTCATAAAACCCCAAATCGGAAATAACAGCATTGATGTGAGCGTCAATGCCATTCTGGAAGATAGCAAAGGAAACTTTTGGGTAGGGACTTATGCCGATCTCTGTTCAATGGACAAAAAGACAGGCCATCTGACCCGCTACCAGTTCAGAGATACCAAGGGGCGTGCTATCACAGCTGTTGTTACTTCCATATTTGAAGATGACAGGCGAAATCTATGGGTAGGAACGGAAAACGGCCTTATCCTATTGAACAAAGAAACCCAGCGCAGCACTTATTTCACTTCTACAGGCGCCCGGGGCGCACTGAGCAATAACAAGATCAATGTAATAACACAGGATGGAGACGGGTATTTATGGGTAGGGACGTATGGTGGCTTGAACCGGTTTGATTACCGTACCAATACATTTACCACTTACAGAAAAGAACAAGGCAACAGCAAAGCAATAAGCAATAATGTTGTACTTTCAATCGTTCCCGGCGGTGAGCATAAACTCTGGGTAGGCACCGAAGAAGCATTAGAATTATTCGATTGCCAAACCGGACATTTCACACATTATCAGAACAATTTCGCCGACGAGGAAAGCCTGAACCATAATTCGATATACGCGCTTTTATTGGACAAGGAAGGGATCCTATGGATAGGAACATTTGCCGGAGGGATCAATAAATATGACCTGAATCATACTTATTTCCAGGTTTTTAAAAATTTTCACGTCACATCAGGTCAGAGTACAAGCACCATTACTTCATTCGCCGAACAAGCTGACGGAGATATATGGGTGGGTTCGGACGGCGGATCACTCAATCTTTGGAAACGGGCAACAAATGAATTTATCCACTGGGATCCCAATGATAAAATGGGATTAAATTCATTCTCCGTACTCTCTTTACTGACGACAAGAGATAAAAAAAGTCTATGGATCGGAACCTATGAACGCGGGCTTAAAAAACTGGACCTGAGCACAGGTACATTTAGCCATTTCTATAGTGGTAAGGGACCCCTCCAGTTGAGCAACAATACGATTTATGCACTGACAGAAGATCGACAGGGTAATATTTGGCTTGGAACCAATGGCGGCGGAGTCAACATTATACAGAAAAATACACCGGAGATCAGGAAACATCGAGCCGATGGACAGGCCCATGCACTAAATAACAACTATATTCGGGCATTTTATGAAGATGACAATGGCGATATGTGGATCGCAACCTATGGCGGTGGCATCAATATCTATCATCCGGCGGACAACCGTTTCACCTGTTACAACAGAGCAAACAGTAATCTCCAGAGTGATATCATCAATACCATTTATGGCGATTCTGACCGCAACATCTGGATCGGTACGATTGACGGGGGCTTACACCGTTTTGATAGACAGCGCAAGACATTTGTCAATTATCGTGAAGAACAGGGCCTGCCCAGCAATGTGATCAACAGTATTGTTGAAGACAATAATAGACATCTATGGATCAGCACGAACAATGGGGTAAGCCAGTACAGTCTGGATCAGCATACTTTTTCAAACTATAACCGCTATAATGGATTACAAGGAAAAGAATTCCTCGCAGGCGCAGATCTCAAAACGAGCAAAGGGGAAATTCTGTTTGGTGGCAACAACGGATTTAATGTTCTTCATATGGCTAATATCCGGCGAAATGTACATGCCCCTCCGGTCATATTTACCGATTTCCAGCTATTTAACAGACCTGTTGTGATAGGAGCCGAAAACTCTCCACTGACGCGCAATATCAACGAGACCAAAGAACTGGTGCTGGACTATGATCAAACTGTATTCACCATTGAATTTGCGGCGCTCGGGTACACCATTCCCGAACAGAATCAATATGCTTATCTACTGGAAGGGTTTGACAAAGAGTGGAACTATGTAGGCAATAACCGAAGAGCTACCTACACCAATCTGGATGCGGGCACATATACATTTAAAGTAAGGGCGGCCAACAGCGATGGAATATGGAACTCCAAGGAGGCGATATTGAAAATTGTCGTTGCTCCCCCTTTTTGGCGAACTGGCTGGGCATATTGCCTGTATGGGCTGATAACCGCTATGACACTCTACCTACTTTTTCTGGAAATAAAATCAAGGGAAAAGCTCAAAAATGATGTGCTTTTAGAGCGATTAGCTGCAAAAAAGAATGAAGAGATCAATGCGATAAAGGTCAATTTCTTCACCAATATCTCACATGAGTTACGTACTCCCCTTTCATTGATCCTGGATCCGCTTCGAAAAATCATCCATCAGGACATCAGCATGGATCAGGTGAAGGCCTACAGCAGGCTCGTGTACAAAAATGCAGACCGCTTGCTCAACCTGGTCAACCAGCTGCTGGATTTTAGACGGCTGGAAAACGGTGCTGCGTCATTCAAAGCGCATACCGTAAACGTGGTCGAAGTGATCAACGAGATATGCGAAGCTTTTAAGGAACGGGCCCAGGTACGGGAAATAGACTTTTCTACCCGCTATGCCAGCCCAGTAATACGGCTTTCCATTGATGAAGATAAGTTTGAGAAAATTCTTTCCAATCTGCTTTCCAATGCATTTAAATTTACACCGAACGGAGGAAAGATCGAAGTTGCGGTAGAACGAAGCGAAACTGTCGTCGAAATCCACGTCATCGATAATGGCATTGGAATTCCGGAATCGGACAGGGAACGTATTTTTGAAATATTCTACAAAATAGATGGGGTACATCCTTATGAAAACAAGTCATCCGGCATCGGTCTGGCTTTGACCAAGGAGCTTGTCGAATTGCACGGCGGTAAAATAACCGTTCAAAGCGAGGTCGGCCGGGGCTCGGACTTTACCATCCATCTATCTACCCAAGGTACAATATTGCAGGATAAGGATGATGCTTTTGTCGCGCGGTATGAAGAATTGCTGTCGCCCCTGTTCCGTCAGGAAACAGAACAGATACAGGCTATCGAAACAGATACTCATCTGAAAGAAGACCGGCCGATCGTGCTGTTGATAGAGGATAATCCCGACCTACAGGCCTATATCCGGCACGAGCTGTCGGCATATTTTGAAATTCTGAGCGCCACCAACGGACTTGACGGGTTGGAACTCGCCAGACAGTCCGTCCCTGACCTGGTAGTCAGCGATATTATGATGCCCAAAATGAATGGTTTGCAGGTCTGTCAGGAACTCAAAGCCGATGAACGCACCAGCCACATTCCGATTGTTTTACTGACGGCCAAGCAGACCGACGACAATAAGATCGAAGGGTATACACATGGTGCGGATGCCTACATTCCAAAGCCCTTTGCGATGGATCTATTGATTGCACGCATCACTAACCTGCTCCTTTCAAGAAGAAAATTACGGGAGCTATTTGACAGCACACACAGACAGGATACCTCCGGCAAATTACCGGAGCTGAACAGCCTTGGCGCGATCGACCGTGACTTTTTGCAGAAAGTAGAACATCTGGTGGAAGAAAATCTGAACAATAAAGGATTTAATGTTGATCTGTTAGCTGAGCTGCTTCATATGAGCAGACGCCAGCTATACCGCAAGATAAAAGCCCTGACAAATCAGGGCGTACAGGAATACATATTGGGCGTCAGTCTCAAACACGCCCGCAATATGCTGCTCACAGGTAAATACACCATAGCCGAAATCGCCTATAGGGTCGGTTTCTCAGAACCCTCAAATTTTAGCAGGTCATTTTCCAAATATTTTGGGATGAGCCCCAAAAACTACCTTGAATGGGCTGAAAAGCAAAATAATTAACTTTTTAGCATTCGCTGATATGCTTTTGGCACGCAGTGATAATTACATTTTTCACATTTAAGTCTAATATTGCCTATTGACAGTCTGGCGTCCGGTCGGGCAGCTTAAGGCATAACTAATTATAGTGTGAATGGGAAAAAAACGTAAACAGTATTGTACATGATCAGATCTGTACGCCAATTATTTTATCAAAAATTTAAATAACCAATTTTATATGATCTCAAAGTTATTATCTAAGCCGATCGGTCTGGTCTGGCTTGTGAGTGCGCCTGCCTTGCTAACGGCGCAGGTTGCAAATAAAAAAGTGGATGGCATCGTCAAGAATGAGTCAGGTTTGGTATTGTCCGGCGTGTCGGTCAAAGTAAAAGACGGGACGGCCACCGCTGTGACCGATCGCTTCGGTCATTATCAGATCAATGCTGCTCCCACAGACGTACTGATATTCTCCTATATCGGTATGCAGACATCCCAAGTACCTGTCGGAAATCAGGCATTGGTCAATGTCACCCTGACTGCCGCTGCTACGCAGCTAGAAGATGTCGTCGTGGTGGGCTACGGCACCATGAGGCGTGCCGACGTCACCTCTTCGATCTCTTCCGTAAGTGCAGAAGCCATAAAGGACCTGCCAGTTGCAGGTGCCGATCAAATGCTGCAGGGGAAAGTCGCCGGGGTAAGTGTGTCGGCCAATGGTGGCCAGCCCGGCGGAGGAATATCCGTACGCGTAAGGGGGCTGACTTCCATCAATGGAAACGAACCGCTCTATGTGATAGACGGTATTATTGTCCCTACCGGAAAGAGTTCCATTGCACAGGATAAACTTGGCGGAATGGCCGGATCTACCTCCCAAAGTGGAATTGCAGGGATTAACCCCAATGATATTGAAAAAATAGACATCCTCAAGGATGCTTCCGCGCAGGCCATCTATGGTTCACGTGGCGCCAATGGCGTAGTACTGATTACCACAAAACGCGGAAAAGCCGGTGAAGGAAAAGTAAGCTATGATATGTATTATGGCGAATCAAAAGTCCCTACCCGCCTTGATCTGATGAACTTAAGCCAGTTTGCACAGTATAACAATCAGGTATTGCAGGAAATCAGTACCGTCACCGGAAATCCCTATGTACCTATCGGAGAATATCAGCGTCCGGAAGTCCTGGGAGAAGGGACCAACTGGCAAGATGCCATCTTTCAGAAAGGCAAGATGCAGAATCATCAATTAAGTTTTTCGGGAGGAAGTGAAAAGACGACCTATTATTTGGGTTTAAATTACTTTAAACAGGACGGTACGATCATCAACTCCGGATTTGACAGGTTGTCCCTGCGGTTTAACCTTGACCACCAGATCAAAAGCTGGCTGAAGGTCGGTATCAGCAGCAGTACCGCCCGCACCAATCAAAAAACCACATTGACCAACGGATCTGATGCCATCGTCAACGTTGCCGCTTTCAATAGTCCAGCCGCCCCGGTCTTTGGACTGAACGGGGATTTTGCACCACCGGTATCCATAGGAGGCTATGCTTTTGGGAACCCCGTCAATCCTGTGGCATTGGCGCAGCTGCGTCAAAATACAGGCGATCAGTTCAAAGCCTTTGGAAGTGTCTACGGAGAGTTGATTTTCACCAAGTTTTTAACCATGCGAAATGAGATCAACTATGACGTTACAAATGATAATAACATGTCCTTCCAGCCCTCCCTTTCCTCGGGTGGGACGACAATACTCGCTCCAAGTAAAATCGTCGAACAACGCAATCCCAGCTACTATTGGGCATTAAGGAATTATTTGAATTACAACCAGTCATTTGGTCAACATAACATCAATGCACAGATTGGACATGAAGCCCAGGCCTCCTATTACGACAATATATTGGCTTCACGGCAAAATCTGGCCCTGAATATACCGTCTATTGCAGCAGGCGAACAGGAAAATCAGGTCATCGAAGGAGGCAAAGGAGACTGGGCCATGGAGTCCTATTTCCTGCGGGCCGGTTACGCCTATGACAACCGCTACTCTGTTAACCTCTCACTGAGACGTGACGGCTCCTCCAACTTTGGACCGGACCGCAAGCTAGGCTACTTCCCTGCGGCCTCCGTGGGATGGACGGTTACAAATGAAAAGTTTGCCAAAAATCTCAAGGTTTTGAATTACCTGAAAGTACGTGCCGGAGTCGGAGCTGTGGGCAGTTCAAATGTCGGCGGGGCAAGCTATGCAACCAATATCCGCCTATTCGCCACCGGCCCCTTTGGCGCGGGCGGCGTACCCGACAATGTCGGCAATCCGGCACTCGGCTGGGAATCTGTCACTACCTACAACGGTGGATTTGATGCCGGTTTCCTCAATGGACGCCTCGATGTCACCTTCGATATCTATAAAAAGATCACCTCTGACATGCTTATGGCAACCCGGCTGCCCAAATATACAGGCATAGGGACAGAATGGAATGATATCAAATCACCCAATGTCAATGCAGGCCGGATGACAAACACCGGATTTGACATCGGTATATCTTCTACCAATATCAATAAAAATGGTTTCACATGGAAAACAAACCTCGTGCTATCCCATTATAAAAACCGTCTGGACAAACTAAACAGCGAACAGGCTGACCTGATGCGTTATACCGAATATAGCAATGCCGTTATCCTGACCCGTACCGTTCCGGGAGGACCTATTGGCCGCTTTTATGGATTTATATCCGATGGTTTGTTCACTTCCGAAGATGACCTGCACAACCATGCGAATCAAGGCCAAGCTATTGGTGCAAAAGGCTTATGGCTGGGCGATGTCAAATATCGCGATCTCGACGGCAATAATGTCATCAATGATGGAGACATGACCTATATAGGAGATCCTAATCCAAACTTTACATTCGGATTGACCAACTCGTTCAAATATAAAGGATTTGACTTATCTGTTTTCCTGCAAGGGTCTCAGGGTAATGATATCCTGAATTACACCAAGAGATCACTGGAAACACCGGTCAATGTATACTGGAATCAATTGCAGACCTCCTTGACAGACCGCTACTCCGAATTGTTCAATACCAATGGAACGGTACCGCGGTACAATCAGTGGCATCAGGATAATAAACGCGTGTCGAGCCGTTTTGTCGAAGATGGTTCATACCTACGGATACAAAATATTACCCTCGGCTATAATTTGCCCACAGCCTGGATCAATAGAATCAAAATGCAGGCCGCACGGATTTATATCTCAGGACAGAATATCTACACCTTTACAAAATACAGTGGATACGATCCAGAATTAGGTTCCTACAACAATGACGCGCTGATGCAGAATATTGACCTGGGCAATTATCCCAATCCGAGAACCTTTACGATCGGTGCTAATATAACTTTTTAAACCATTGAACAAGACATTATGAAGACAAAACTGATATACACAATAATTGGCGGCCTATTGTTTTTGGGATCCTGTAAAAAAAGTTTTCTAGACAGGCCTTCACAGAATAATCCAACGCTGGACACTTATTATAATTCCGATGCGGAAGTAAGGGGTGCAACCGGCTATCTGTACAATACCGTATGGTATGATTATCAAGATAAAGCCTTCCATGCCATCGGCGAGGTGCTGTCGGGCAATATGTACACCGGTGATCCCGTCTACAACACCTTTTTGAATTTTACGGTCTCCGGAACCGACGAACAGGTGAGCCGTTCCTGGTATTCTTTTTATAAAGTAGCAGGAAACGCCACCGTGCTGATCAACACCTTTGAAGAAAAAATGAGCAAAGGCGGAGATCCCTCCTATCTAACGCAGGGAATTGCGGAAGCAAAGTTTATCCGGGCGGTCGCATATTTTTATCTAGCCCGAGTCTTTAAGGATGTTCCCATCGTCACCGACCCGGTCGCAATGGCCACGACGGGCAACTTTAATACACCACGGTATCTGCAGGCCGATGTCATTAAGTTTGCCTTGGATGATATGGCTTTTGCAGAGGCCAACCTGAAAGATAACGATACTCCCGGACGAGTGACCAAGCTATCGGCTACGGGCATGATGGCCAAAATGTATCTCTACTTAAAAGACTACGAAAATGCGCGAAAGAAGGCGGAAACGGTCATCAATGCTAAAAAATACAGCCTATATCCCGATTATGGGAAGATGTTTACCGATCAGAGTGCCAATAATAATTCCGAGAGCCTCTTTGCCTTACAATGGGTAGCATCAGGAGGATATGGTGTAGGCAATCCTATCCAGGCCTATGTAGGTCCCGAGCCATTATTGAAGGAAACCACCGGAGCCGGATGGTCCGCTATTATCCCGTCAATCGACCTGTTGGACAGCTATGAAGTGGGCGATAAGCGCAAAGGCTGGTCCATTATGGAGCAGGGGTTTCATCGGGATGACTGGAAGAATTCGGCCTTTCCGAACGGCTTTACCTACGATACCACATGGACAAGCTCAAATGACAATGCACGGAAGATAAAAACAGGTACCCGTTCCAATGCGCTGAAATACGTGGTCGGTCCGGGCGGCGGCGGTCAGGATGTTAATGGTACCTCTACGAGCATCTGTACCTACATCTTGCGCTACGCCGATGTATTACTGATCTATGCAGAGGCCGTATTGGCTGATCAGGCGCAGAGTACGGATGCAAAAGCACTGGCCGCTGTCAATGACGTAAGACACCGCGCCGGACTGGGTACCTCACGCGACCTGACCGTATTGACCCCAGCGAATATATTACATGAGCGACGGGTAGAATTTGCATTTGAGGGAGATTATTGGTTTGACATTCAACGCCAAGGATTTACGAAGGCCAAACAGCTGGTGGAAGCGCAGGAAAGAGGCACCTATAGTTCAGTGGGCAAGCCAGTGGTGGATCATCTCAGCGTGACGCTCAGCAGTGAAGACAAGTTATATCTTCCGATCCCGACGACAGAGGTGGTCAACAATCCAGAGCTGGCCAAACCCGCCGTTCCTTATAAACCTTAATATTATAAAGAAAAAAATTATGAAGACCTTATATCACTACGTCTGCATCCTCGCAATAGCCTGCTTTGCATTTGTTTCCTGTAAAAAAGACGATAAGCTGTCACCATCAGGAAATCCCCAGGCTGATCCATTGGAAGTAACATCCGGCCCTCCGGGTACGGTAATCGTACTGACCGGCCAGGGACTTGCGGGCATGAAATCCATTATTTTTGAAACGGGAAATGTTCCTGCCGGCTTCAATCCAGCTTTTAACAATGACCATGCGCTGGTATTCCGTGTACCGGACACAGCGGCAGCAGGGCAGCAGGACATCATCCTGACCAATATGTTGGACAAGCAATTACGGGTTCCCTTCAATGTCACCCCGCTACCTTCCGTTGCCACAGTTTCAGACTACAACTTTACCCCCGCGGTCACCCAGCTTATCCTGAACGGCAACTATTTAAATGATGTAACGGAGGTGACCCTGACCGGTACGGGGGCAAAGGCCAGCATCGTGAGCAAAAGTCAACGTCAGCTGGTGGTGACCCTACCGCAGACAGAAGTCAGCAGAACAAAACTCGATATCAGAAGCGAAGCCGGAGAAATTACGACAACGCAGGAGTTTGTCAACGTTGATCAGGCTTTCAGACTTTTTACCGATTCCTATCAAAATGGTTTTGAAGGCTGGGGCTGGGGAGCTGTAACAATTAGCACGGCAACCTTTAAGTCGGGAAATGCATCCTCAAAAATGGTTTACGGCAAAGGAGGCTGGTCTGCCAATGGCATGGCCAACTGGGGTGACGGCATGGCCAAGAATGCCGACCTAAAATTCCTTTCATTCTGGATCAAAGGCGGTTCGCAGGACTATACACTTTATCTTACCAGCGATGGGCGCGCTGCGGGCTTTGGAAATGCCGACAGATCAACTCCCATCCGTGTTCCGGCAGGCGTATGGACCTATGTCCGCCTGGATCTCGCGGATATCGGTCTATGGAGCAAAGGCAATGCCTTCAAACAGCTCGGCCTCTGGATCGAGGGACCCGATGCACAGGATGAAACGTTCTATTTAGACGACGTTATTTTCTTTAAATAGCAGGTCAATATCATTATTGCAGCGGCATTTGGTCCCGATCAAATGCCGCTCAGTAAAAATCGTCGATTATTCGGCGAGCTAGCACCCCTTACAAATGATGAAGCATATAAGAATTTTTACGGTAGCAGTGATCCTGTGCCTGCTCCATAACAGCGTAATTTCCCAGACCGCAGTACAGAGGCATGGAAGCCTCAGTATAAAACAAGGAAAAATAGTAGACCAACACGACAAGATCGTCCAATTGCGAGGCATCAGTTTCTCCTGGAGTATATGGGGTGGCAAAAAGTACTATACCCCAGAAGTCGTTGACCGGCTGGTCGACGATTTTAATGTCAATTTGATCCGTGTTGCGCTGGCCGTGGAACCGGACGGTGGCTATCTGCAATCTCCCGAAGAGCAATTCACACTGATCAAGAACGTAGTAGACCGGGCATTGCAGCGTGGCATCTATGTCCTGATAGACTGGCACGACCACCATGCGGACCGTAACATCAATCAGGCGAAAGCTTTCTTTACCCGGATGGCACAGCAGTATCCGGATCATCCGCAACTTATTTATGAGATCTGGAATGAACCCGAAAGAACGACCTGGCAAGTGGTCAAGTCATATGCAGTGGAGCTGATCCATACGATCCGCAAGGATGCCAAAAACAATATTATTGTCGTCGGATCTCCGCATTGGGATCAAGATGTGGATAGTGTGGCCAATGATCGGATTCAGGGCTTTAATAACATTGCATATTCTTTTCATTTCTATGCGAGCGATCCGAATCATCAGGAGCAGCTGAGAGACCGTGCTCAGAAAGCAATCGGGCAACAATTGCCTTTGTTCGTTACCGAATGGGGCGTAGGAGAAGCCGATGGCAATGGCCAGTTTGATCTGAAAAAGACGAAGATCTGGCTCGACTGGATGGAAAACAATCAACTCAGCTGGGCAAACTGGAATCTGACGGATAAGGACGAAACAACCGCTTTGCTTAAACCGATGGCTCCCCTGCATGGCCATTGGAAGAAACGGCATCTTACCCCGGCGGGGCAATACATCAAGGCGCAATTGAGAACACTTAACCCCTAAAGTATGAGAATCCTCCTATTTGTTAATTTACTCATGCTGGGGCTGCAGAGCTGGGGACAGCGGCAGCTGATTGATAAAAATGCAACGGTTCAAACACAGGCGCTGTATAAAAACCTTAAAAGATGGGCCGGCAGTCATGTATTGTTCGGCCATCAGGATGCCACAGCCTACGGACATGGGTGGCAGGGAAGCAAAGACCGATCGGATGTAAAATCGGTCACCGGTTCGCATCCGGCTGTCATCGGCTTCGACTTTATGGGTTTTTCAGGTCAATCTCCCAAAGCCATTTCCGATAATCAGCAGATGCTCCTGCAACAGGTCAGCGATACATACAACCGTGGAGGCATTACGACCATTTGCTGGCATTTTAACAATCCGGTTTCCAATGATGGTTTTTACTGGAACGACTCTACATCCATAGCGGCGATGGCCGCCATTAAACCGGGCGGCACACATCACCGGCACTATAAAAAACTGCTAAAATTCATAGCGGCATTTGCACATCAAGCCAAGGGACAGGACGGAGCAGCAATACCTATTATTTTTCGTCCTTTCCACGAATTTGACGGAGACTGGTTCTGGTGGGGAAAAAAATATACCTCGCGCGAAGATTTTATGGCCGTCTGGCGATTTACGGTAAGTTATCTCCGGGATCAATTGAAGGTACATAACTTTATTTATGCCTTTTCGCCCGACTGTCAATTTAATTCCGAACAGGAGTTTTTGGAACGCTACCCAGGCAATGACTGGGTAGATATCGTTGGAATGGATAATTACGCAGATTTTGGCCGCGATGGGCATTATGATCTACCGGCAGCGGTCCATAAACTCAAAATCCTAAGTTCCTTTGCGGAAAAGAACGATAAAATTGCCGCATTAACGGAAACAGGTCTGGAATCCATTTCCAATCCGCAATGGTGGAACGATGTATTGCTGAAAGTGCTAAAAACAGCGGGCGTTAACATGGCCTATGTATTGGTATGGCGCAACGATAAGGAAAGTCCGACACATTATTATGCCCCTTATCCCGGACAGGTCAGTGCGGCAGACTTTCTAAAATTTTACCAGGATCCATTTACCTTATTCGAAAAAGATCTAAAACAAACCTATCAATAAGTCCAATAAACAAAGAGGGGGATTTGCGCAAGCCCCACTTTGTTTATGTAACCTCGTTTAACTGAAATTGAAACAATAAAATGGACACATAACGATCTTTGCAGTCCTCTAAAAGAAGATTTAGCATTTTAAGAGAAGAGGCCCAAACGGGCCTCTTTTTTACATTTCGAAATAGGTAAAGCTCCCCCCACTATAATCCTCCTCAAATTCATGAGAAACTCGAAAACCATTTAGCACATCACCAATTCTTCTTTTGTACGCAAAGACCTCCCGCGTTATTGGACGCCATTTTTTGCCGGATGGCCGCCGGCAAATGTCGTTCGTCTAATTCTTGTTTGGCCTATTGCCAGGGCAAATATCTTCGCTACAGGATACATTATGATTTTTTCAGGGCGGGGCAATTTCCCTGCACATACCCATCGGTATTCCCAATGCGATAAAAGAGGACTATAATATAAAATTATGAAACACAAATTAGTCAGTTTAATTGTGGGCAGTATGGCCATGGCTTCTGTTGCTTTTGCCCAGGAGCAAAAAGTGAGCGGCCGCGTCACGGGGCCGGACGGCAGACCACTGGCGGGAGTGACAATCGCCGTTCAAGGATCTAACCTGGCCAGCCAGACCGATGCCAACGGCAATTATTCACTTGTTGTACCCACAGGAAGGACGATCGTCTTTCATTCGGTAGGATTTTCGGAAAAGACGGTCATTGTCACAAAGGGACAGTCCGTCTTTAATGTAAGCCTTGACGGATCTTCAAATGCCTTGCAGGAGGTGGTTGTCACCGCAATGGGAAGCTCAAGACAGAGCAGAGCACTGGGTTACGCCGCGACCACATTTAAGTCAGACGACATTACCGCCGCCAACAACATGACTGCCATGACCGGGCTGCAGGGAAAAGTTGCCGGTGTCAGTATTTCCAATTCAGGCACAGTGGGCGGATCTACCAAAGTTATTATCCGTGGGATATCATCCTTTTCAGGCAATAACCCGCTGTATGTAGTGGACGGCGTCCCTATTAATAACAGTATGCAGGGTGATATCAATACGACTAGGTCTGTCGATCTGGGAAATACCGCAAATGATATCAATCCTGCCGACATCGAATCGATGACGATCTTAAAAGGAGCTTCCGCAACGGCTTTATACGGTTCCAGAGGAGCACATGGTGTTATTATGATTACGACGAAGCGCGGCAAACTGGGTCAGCAGCTTGCGGTGACCTATACTGGTGCAATAAATTCGAGCAGTGTGCTGATGGTACCTCAGACCCAAAATATATTTGGACAAGGGTGGCCGGATTACAATTCCAACGAAAATGGCTCCTGGGGTCCCAAGCTCGATGGCGTTGTGCGCTCCTGGGGTTCAGTGGTCGACGGTGTAGCACAGACCAAACCATTTGCATATGTCAAAGATAACATTCGCAGCTTCTATGTGAATGGACTTGATGCCACTAATTCGCTGGCCATCTCTGGGGGTGGAGAAGCATCTTCGTACCTTTTTTCCTATGGTAATTTTTTCCAGCAGGGCATTTTGCCGGGGCATCCCGATAAGCTCAAGCGGAACAACTTTTCGTTTAAGGGCGATACCAAACTGAATAAATTTGAGATGAGATATGGTGTCAATTATGTCCGTAGGGACCTGGACGCGGTCTATCAAGGGCAAGGAGCTTCCGATGGCGGAAATGTGACCTTTCAGGAACTGATCCAGATCCCCGTCGATATTCCTATTGCCTCACTGCGCGACTATATGAACAAATACTATAACGACGACAATTATTATACATCGTATGCATCCAACCCCTATAAGGCACTGGTGGATAACGGCAGAAAATTTCAGGATGACCGTTTTTACGGAAATATTAATCTCTCCTATAAACTACTGCCCTGGTTACGGATTGCCGGAAAATTGGGTGGGGATTTTGGCAATAACAAGACCATTGATTTTGCGCAGAAGATAACCTACACCCCCGGTTCGCCATCTGCCGAACACGACAAAGCACCAATTACGGGACGTTATGCTGAATTCTACCGGAAGACCAATCAGCTGGACGCTACATTGATGCTACAAGGCGACAAGCAACTGAATCCGGACATGAATCTGACGGGAATCGCAGGTTTCAATTTCAATCAACGAGGCCACTCGGAGCTAAATTCATTTATCTCCGGACTGAATATACCGGGCTGGTATAGTCTAAAAAACACAACCGGAAATCCGGTTTCCAACAATATTTTTATACGGCAGCGACTGATGGGTCTGCTTGCGGATCTTACATTCAGCTATAAGAATTTCTGGTATATCAATGGCTCATTCCGTTCGGACTGGTCTTCGACCCTCCCTGCCGATCACCGCAATTATTTTTATGGCGGGGTAAATAGCTCCCTGGTTGTGACTGAGGCATTCCCGGGGCTAAGGTCCGATCAGTTCAATTTCCTGAAAGTGCGTGCCGCCTGGGGGAAAACAGGCAATGATGCCTCGCCGTACCTAACGGAAAATGTTTATGGAGCAACACAGACTGCATTAGGCTTCGGTTCATTGATCCTCCCACTGGGCGGAACCGCCGGATTGCAGCACAGCAAAATCCTGGGGAATAAGGAATTAAGACCTGAAATTACAACCGAACTCGAATTTGGTACCGAAATGCGTTTTATGAAGGACCGGATCCGCCTGGATGTCTCTTATTATAACCGTAAAACAGTGGACCAGATCATTGCAGCCGACATTTCTCCCGAAACCGGCTTTACGACTCGGACAAGGAATATCGGCGATATTCGGAATAAGGGAGTAGAAATCGGATTAAATACCACACCGATGAAAACCGAAACTTTTCAGTGGGACTTTGGTGTCAATTTTACGCAGAATCGCAGCAAGGTCGCCAAGCTCTGGGATGATGTCAGAGAATATAACATCTACAGTGCCTATGGTGTGGATTTTATCGCCGAGGTTGGCCAGCCGCTGGGGATTTTTAAGGTTCCAAAAGTTATGACAGTGGCCGAAGGCCCCTTCGCCGGCAGGACGGTGGTCAATAATGCGGGAATACCCATTGCCGACGCCAATGTGAAACGGCCAGTCGGCAAATTTGAGCCTGACTTTGTGTTGGGCTTTACGACCAGATTTGCCTATAAAGACTGGAGTTTGGGTGGAGTGTTCGACTGGCGTAAGGGCGGATTCTTTTATTCCTATACTGCCCAGCTAAACTATTTTGTCGGAAATGCAGTAAAGACCACTTTTAATGAAAGGCAGCCCTGGCTTGTACCAAATTCCGTCAGACAGTTGGCGGACGGCAGCTACGTAGAGAATGATCGGCCCATTTCTGCAGGCAATCAATACGGCTACTGGGATCCCAATACAAATAATGCGCAATATAGCGAGGCGGTGCTGAAGCGGGATTTTATTAAACTTCGGGAAGTCGTATTGACTTACACCTTGCCCAAAGCTGCCCTGGGCTCGAAAATCAAAGGGATAGACTTCAGTCTGGTCGCCCGCAACCTATTTCTCTGGACACCGGCGAATAACAATTTTGTCGATCCCGAATCATCCAACTATGGAAATGATATCCGGTCCAACTTTGGTGAATTTGCTGTAGGTCCGACCTCCAGAAGTTTTGGTGGTAGTGTAAGAGTTCGTTTTTAATCTTATTGAAGAGTTTGCTATGAAAAATTTAAAAAAAATAGGGTATATGCTTTTGGTAAGTACCTTCTTGCTGGCTGCCTGTTCCAAGAGCCTGGATATTAACATAGATCCGTACGATCCTTCCGAACAGGATGCCAGTCCTCAGCTCCTGTTTCCTTCGGGATTAGCCTATAGCGCTGCCAAAATAGGTGGCGATCTTCAATTGCTCGGAAGCTTTTGGTCACAGCATTATACACAAAACAATAACTCCAGCCAATACCGGAATATTGACTCCTATAGTCTTACAAATCAATCCTACAGCGGTATCTGGTTCAATCTTTTTGGCGGAGGCATGAAGGATCTGCAGCTCGCCGGGACAAAGGCCGAAGGGATGGGTCAGTGGCACTACTATGTGGCTTCAAAAATTATGCTGGCCTTTGATTATCATGTATTGGTCGATTTATATGGCGACCTGCCCATCAAAGAGGGGCTTCAGGGTGATCAGGGACACTTCACCCCCAAATGGGATGACGGAAAGACCGCAAACGGTTTAATCCTGGAGCAGCTGGAGGCAGCCATTGCAAAGGTTGAGCAGGCAAAACAGGGGCCGGCTATGGGAACAAATGATTTTTTGTTTGCCGGGAACATGGACAACTGGCGAAAGTTCGCCAAGTCACTCAAATTAAAAATTCTGATGCGCGATTTTGACGCCAATAAAGCCGCCATTACCACGCTTTTGAACGAGGCTGATGTACTGAACACGGATGCAAAAATGACCGCATTTGAGGATCAGGTAAACAAGTCCAATCCACTTTATGAGTCCGAAAGAAGAGCGTTGGGCGGTCCCAATATCCGCGCAAGCCGCACTTTACTCTATTATCTGCAGCAAAACGACGATCCGCGTATTTCGGATTTCTATGAACTTGCATCGAATGGAAATTACGAAGCCTACCGCCAGGGAGATTATTTCGCGTCATCTACTGTCATTTCTTCACGGGCTTTGCTGGCGGCGACTGATCCGGTCTATTTTATGTCGCATGCCGAGGTTGAATTTTTACAGGCCGAAGCCTTTGCCCGCACAGGCGAACCAGTCAAAGCCGCCGCACATTATAATGCTGGCGTTACAGCCGCATTTGCCCGTTGGGGCAAAAATGCTGCGCCTTTTATTACAGAAAACGGGAAATACGTTTTTAGACCGGGATCCGTCGAATCTATGGTTGAACAGATTATCCTGCAGAAATGGGTAGCTGCTACGCGCTGTCAGGCCTGGGATTCATTCTATGATCAGAACCGCACCGGATATCCGAAGGTAAGTAGCGTAGAACCGGACAGCCCCAATTATGTTGCAGGGCACTATACCGTGTCTGTCAATTCCTCTCTTCCGGGCAATGAGCTACCACGGAGATTGGCCTATCCAAAAAATTCATCTGATTTTAATCCCAATACCCCCAGGGTCGTTCCTATCAATACGAAGATGTGGTGGCACAAAAAATAAGTACAACGGTATGGAGAATAAGCAGAAATATTTACGAAACAAATAAAGGATCAGCATCATGAAATCACGTTATAATACGACAATGATCATAACAGGGCTCTTTCTAGTGGCCTTTGCCTCCTGCAAGAAAGAGCAGCCCGCAGTCGAATATTCACCCATTTTTCCGATTTCCGGCGAATGGCATACACATATATACAATGAAGATGGCGGACGTGTGGAGAACATGTCTGTACTGCGTACCTATAATACTTCAGATAATCTAACCGATGCCGCCTGGTTTCGACTGATTACCCCATCGCGGCCAACTATTCTGGCAAAGATCAAAGTGGATGTCGCCAACAAGGCTTTTGTTGCCGGAGATTACCAGGATACCCAGGCCGATCCCGCGGTCAATTTCTCGATCATCGAAGGCAAGGTTCTGCTAAATGCGTCCAAGCAACCCAGTGATGTGGTGGCAGACAGTATCTATGTCAAATATAAAACCGGTGCCGAAGGCGATATCTATACCGTCAAAGGACACCGACGTACGGCCTGGCCCGAAGATGAATATTGACGAGGCCGCAAGACCCAATAATTTTATTTTATCAATCAATCCTACATGAAACCCAAACAATTATTTATGGCGGGTGCACTGGTACTGACAGTTCCGACATTCGCGCAGCAAAAAGACGCTGCCGCCCCACAAAGTACCACAGCTGCCCCAGCGAAAAAAGCCAGAACAGCATCATCATCTGTGGTGCGAAATTCAGAACAGCCTTATAAGGCCGCACTGGGTATCAAATTCCTCTGGGGTCTCAGTGCCACCGGAAAGTTCTTTGTAAAGGACAACGCTGCCTTTGAGGCCATTGTCCACTATGATGGCATGAGCGGCCTTGGTACCGCGCTGAACCTCACCGTGCTCTATGAATATCATGGCAGTCTCGCCGTACCGGGACTACGCTGGTATCTGGGGGGCGGGGCCTCGCTGGGTTACATCAAACTCAAAGGATTCGAAGACAGCGAGCTAGATAGTTCTTCTTTTTCCTATGGTCTGGATGGCGTCGCGGGACTCGAATATAAAATTGACAAGCTGCCTATCGCGATCAGTTTAGACTGGCAGCCCGGATATACCCTAAACAGCGGCGGCGGTTTTTCCAGCAAGAGCGGCGGATTCGGTGTAAAATACACATTTTAACAAGGTCATCCAGCCCTGATTTCCTGACGGTGTCCCTTTTGGGACACCTTTTTTTGTAGTCCAGCTAACATTAGTCCGGCAATTCTGCCCCTATAAAATAAAAATCGGGGTCTTTGCAGCCCCCCAAATAAACATGTTAACTGGAAATATCTCCCGACATGTCCCATATGAAAATAAACCTTACCACAGTTTGTATCAAATATGAAAATTTTTGGACATCTTGGGTGGTAAATTCGATGAACAGCATTTTCGGGCGTTTAATGCGATATTCTGGCGGTCATCCGGATCTGCGCTTCAAAGCATATCTCCTGACTACCTCCAGCTCATCAGGTACAGCAGCCGTTCCGGACAAAATAAGATTGGCGGTAGGTGCCAATTAAAAAAACCAAGGGCTTTGGAGGCCCCTGGCAATTCTTAAATAAACATCGGAATATCATCACGACATGCCACATATGAAATGAAACTAGTATTACTAACTGTTGACAAATATCGTCGTCCTGTGGTTAGGATGCTGATCTTTTCGATAAGACGCACATATCGGTAGACAAACGACATAAAAACCGTTACGGGGGAATAGCTCTTTTGGTCTCATCCACGGAATGATGAAAAAAAGCCGGTCTGGAATAAATTGTTGTTATCAGAGCACAGCAAAATTCAAGGCAGTCTAGCTCTGCCCAGCCGGAAGAGCAAAGGATACCGCCACCGCACCATTTTCGTCGAGCTCAATATGAAGGTTTTCTCCGAACTGGTTTGATAGACGTTTGGCCGTATTTGAAAGCCCGACTCCATCTGCGTTAAACATTTCCCGGACCGTTCCGGCATAAGGAGCACCCGTATTTCGAATGCAAAAATGGATAAATCCACGGTCAAGTTTACAGGCAATATTTACCTGTCCTCCATATACCGCAGGTTCTATACCATGCTTAATCGCGTTCTCCACCAGAGGTTGCAGCAGCATCGGGGGAATGTTGACCTGCCGGCATCCGTCGTCGGCCAAAATTTCAAATTCAAGTCTTTTTCCGAACCTGCTCTGCTCCAGCAGCAGGTAATTTTTCAGAAAATCGAGCTCCTGCCAGAGCGGAACCAGCTCCTCCCTTGTAGACCGCAGCGCGTACCTAAAGGTATCTGCCAGCTGAGCAATCAACACTCGGGTGTGCTCATTTTCTGCTGGTACCGATGCACTTATACTATTCAGCGTATTGAACAGGAAATGGGGCTGGATCTGTGCCTTAAGGCTTTCGATCTCTGCCCGATGGGCAAATTCACGCAATTCTCTTTCCCTGTTCTGCTGATACTCCCGTTCGCGGAAGAACAGATCAATATGCAGCGAGCTGAATACCTGGATATAAAAAAGGAGATTGGGACCGATATTCTGTATCATCTGCCTGCCGGTCATGACCGGTACCCCTATCCATCGGTTGTAGAACTGATAAAGGATCACCCAGCTGGCATAATACAAAATGCTGGTAAGCAGATGCAGGGCAAAGCGCGTTTTCATCGGAAGCGTCGTCCATTTGCGGAAATGTAACCACCAGACCGGAAAGCAGGCCACCGCCATGATCAGACAATCAACCAGCAGTTCCTTTAAGAAACCGAGCGAAAAGTCGCCCGCAAAGAGACGCGGTGTGGCATAAAGCACGCTCATCACCAGCAAAACGAATATAAAAAGCAATATTTCCCTTTTGGGGTTGCCTAAATGCCCCGGATATGTCATAAACCTCTAAATTATACCTTAATTTATGTTTTTTTTACCTACTATGTTGATTCAGCACTACATTTTTAACCTTCACCTGTCTATAATGCCGTCTGTCGAAAAATAAGGACAACACAATAATTCTGTTTATCTTGCATAAAAGTATGATCCCATGGCAAAAAAGTCAGTTTTAATCATCGATGATGAAGAGCACGGCAGGGTGCTGGTCAGGCAGTATCTGAAACCATTTGAAACGTATTATGTGGCGGGTGAATGTGCCAATGGGCTGGAAGCCATCGGGCAGATCGACCGGCTCGAACCTGATCTCATCTTTCTTGACATTCAGATGCCGGGGGCCAATGGCTTTGAAGTCCTGCAGAAGATCGACCATGTGCCGCAGGTAATCTTTACCACTGCATACGACAAATATGCCCTTCAGGCGTTTGAAACGAATGCGACCGATTACCTCCTAAAGCCATATACCAAGGAACGGTTTGAAAGGACCATGGAAAAGCTACATACCAACGCGGTACAATCTTCTTTCATGCTGGGAGAAACATTCGGAAAAAAATCAGCCTTTCCCGAAAGGATCCTTGTGGAGTTCAAGAAAAGATACCGCAACATCGATGTGTCCACTATTATTTTCCTCCGGGCATTCGGAGACTACACCGAACTACATACCTCATCCGAGATGTACCTGAGTTCGTCAGGTATCAGCTCGCTGGCATCGAGACTTGATCCAGAAAAGTTCCTCCGTATCCACCGATCCGTTGCAGTCAATGTGCAGCACATTTCGGAACTCTACCGGGATATCGGAAAAACTTTTCTTCTCATGGACAACGGCACAGAACTCACCGTAGGGAGAAGTTATCTCCCCACCATTAAACACCTTATCTTTTAACCCGATAGACAGCAGTCAGCACATGTTCCTCGCCTTTGGTGCTTTTGAAATGATGTTCCAGAATAAGGCTTTCCGAATTTGATTTAAGAACTTTTGATACCTCCTGCTTTCCTTCCTTTAAGAAGGTCAGCATGCTGGTCGCCCCATCATACTTCCAGGTGCCATCTTCCCACTGCAGGTCTTCGTCCTCGTCACATTTTTCTGCTCCCCCTTCGCGGATGACAATGCCGTCCTCCCGCAGGATCAAAAAGTCGTCTTTGTCGCAGGGTTCGAGCAACGCAAAGATGTCAGTGTCCTTGCTGCCATCAAGATCCCAATCAATACTTGGCGATACCGTGAATTTTTCCATCTGCCATTTTTTGCCTACAAAAGAGGTGCTGTTCGGACGGTCGCCCCCACTGGCTTGGCATGCCCCGCTCAACAGGGCCAATAGGCCCAGCGAAAGAATGAATACGTTTAATCTGATTATTTTCATGTCGTTATTTTTTTCAAAGATCGCCCGGTCAGCAATACCTTATCCCAATAAACGATGAACAGCCTGTCAGGGAGACAAACGGTATATTCTGACCCCTGAACTGATACGGTGAATTTCGTTTACCCTTATTTTACGCCGCTCGGCACCTGTAATGCGCCATTCATCGAAAAAGGTACCGCCCTAAAGGTTCGCTGGATAACTTAGCAAAAAAATTAGCTATGAACAAACTTATCAACCCTAGAAAAACCGTACGGATGGCCTCTCTATTTTTCAGCTGTCTAATGGTTTCGGCCTGTTCAAAAGGCAATAACTCGCCCAATGCCGGCGAGGATCCCCATCCTCAAGAAGAAATAAGACCGCAGCTGCCCTTTTCGCAGCTTCCCGCACGGACCAAGAGCATAAATGTTCCCGGAAACCGGCGGTATGTCAACGTTATGGAAAAACAACGCCCCAAATTACCAAAGTTCGCGCCCCTGGACGTGAAACCGGGCATACTGCGCGGATATGTAAAAGATGTCTTTGGCCGTCCAGTCCCCGACGCGGAGATCGGCGTCCGCTCCTCTATTGCTGGGGGACTTTACAGCTCGGCCACTGCCAAAAGTGATTCCAAAGGCTACTACGAAATAAAGATTCCCGTTGGCCATACCGAAATCTGGGGAGCCAAAATAAATATGCTGCATGAGGGTGGCCGGGCATTTGTCTCGCTATTTCCTGCCGACAGTACGTTGAATGAGTTTGCCTCCAGCAGCGGGGCTGTAAAGAATTTTGCCCTGCTCCCATATGGCGAAGGCAGGCCCGATCAGATCGCCGAATCGCCCCAATGGCCCTCGAGCTATATGGGAGGCTCTGTGCACCTCTCCTATAGCCTGCGAACAGAGACCCTACCGCTGCCGGGAAGTTTCCCCATCGGCACCGTCATTGTCGTCAAATTGACCCCGATCGACCTGGTACATGCAGACGAAAAGGTCACATTCGTCATCAAAAAACAGGTACTGAACAGTGAGCTTTACATCAATAACATTCCCCTGGGACGTTACTCGATCGAAATAGAAACCGGCGACGGAGCGCCCATTTTCATGAAGGAAGGAATCAACCTGAAAGATGAATTTGGCCTGACGCCGAAGCAAGCATTGCGAAAAGCAGAATTTACCTTTATTCCCGGCGATCCCGAGTGTCTGGTCTGGTTTGGCAACTGGAAAGAAGTGCCTCTAAATATTGAAATGAACTGAGCAGACATCAATGAAATTCATCACATCAGCGACATGCGGTAGTAAGCCCCTAAGTAAGCTTAGCCCAATCGTACTCCTATTATTTGCAAATGCACTCATGTTTAATCCCTATCTCCCGTATTGGCAGTCGACGCTCTTGGTCACCTTAATCGTTGTAGCCGGTCTAAACCTGCAAAAAGGAGCTTTTCAGACCGTGAATTTCAGACTCGCCTCGCTGCTGGATATCAACAGAACGATGTTGATTTACTTTTTCGCCGTCTGCATCATGGGAGCGCTACAGTCCATAGACAATACCTGGCTAGTGGAAAAACAGCTAAAATACACTTTGACCATACCGCTATCCGGCGACAGGACTGAATTAATCACGCTGTTGTTCCAGACTGCAGTTATCACCGCCATAGGCGAGGAATTATACTTCAGATCCTTTGTCTATACGCAATTGCAACGGGCCGGCATCAAGGGAAAATGGATTTTTATCAGCATTAGCGCCCTACTTTATTGTATGCTTTCCGGTCACCTGGCAGTCAATGGGATTATTTCCAGTTTTTGCTGGGGTATCATGATGGCACTCGTGTACCACAGGTATACCAATATCACGATAAATATCCTCCTGCATAGCACTGTCGAAGGTACTTTAATTGTTATGGGATACCATAACTTACTACCGTTCAAACTAGCGATTTAATTAAAAAGGAAAAATATTTATGAACAATCGGAATCGTTTAAGAGGCATAGCCTTTATAGGGCTCCTCCACGTTGTTTTGATGAGCTGTGACAAGGGAAACAAGCCTAAGGGAGATAGCTTGCCTATTGAGCAGATAGGCAGTGTCCAGTCTGTTGCGGGCTTTGGTAAGCAGGAAGGGAATCCGGAAGGTATCCCTTTTCAGCTACCGAAAGGACTCAGGTTTGTCTCGCGGGACAGCTATCCGTTCGATCCCTCGATCGAGCGGCTATTTGGCAACATGAATACCTTCTATGCTGACATTAATATAGTCAGCGATCCTACCTGGGATGGCGGACATGTTGAATTCCCCGCGGGACTCATCATGTTAAATATTTCCCCCAGTGGTATACAAAACGGCATGCTTATGGGCAGGGTATGTATTAATGTACCGCCAAATATACATGATACCGAAGGAGACACGACGACTGTATATTTAGGTGTTGCATGTATGAATGCCACCCGGGGCTTTCCGTGGGAAGATAACTTCGCTGATGACACAAAGAACTACGTGATCGGTAAAGGCAAGTACCGGCCCTCGGTTGTCACTACTGAGCCCGAAGTGTTAAAATTCATTTCGCTGCTCAATGACAGGCCAGGTCTGAAACTTGTTCAACATCAAAACCCCTGGGATGCTTTTGACGAAGACTACGTAGAACCCGAATGGATGAAACCTTACAACGCCATCCAATTGGCATTCTGGAAGATGACCGACGGTGGAGGCTTGTCAGCACCCGACCTGAACGAACTTTTAACAACACTCGACCAATATTCACCTAAACAATACTGATGCAATGAAAAGAAGAATACTTTTAATTTGGGCCATCCCCCTTTTGCTGCTCGGCATCTGCTGCAGCAAAGGGCCGAAAGAAATCGACGGACGTTCGGATGACGGAACAGGAATCCCAGCTGTAAAACCAAAGGGTACACCAGCCGGAGCTCCCGTAGTCAAAATGATAGGCAAAAATGGAGGCGTGATCGAAACCACCGATAAAGCCGTGCGTATCACCATACCTGAGGGAAGCATTGAAGTCCCCACCGAGATCAGCATCCTTCCGATAACGAATACGCTGGAGGAAGGAATCGATCGACCTGCCTTCCGGATTTTACCGGAAGGAATCCGTTTTTCGAAACCGGTGACGATCAGCTTCCGTTATGCAGAAATGAAGGTTACGGAAGGGGCCGAGAAAGGATTGCTCATCGCCTACCAGCGCGAAGATGGGGTCTGGTGTGCTTTGCCCACTATGCTGGACCAACAGGCGGGTACGCTCTCTGTTACAAGTGACCATTTCAGTGACTGGATTTTCTTTGAAGAAATAACCCTTCGGAAAGACCGCGAAATAATCGAAAAAAATGACCGGGTGACACTGGATCTTTTTCAGACCAGCCGATTGGCTCCATTGGGTACCAAAGACGTCGATCAATGGCCGCTCAGCGCGCTTGAGGATCTACATCCTAAGACTGCAGCATCCATCACATGGAAGATCGTTGAGGGGCCGGGCAAGCTCGAAATCAAGAAAAATGTACACGGCCTGCCCGCAAAAGCAGTCTATATTGCGCCAGAATCAGTCCCTGTTTCCAGGACGGTCACGGTGCAGGTGGAGATCACTGCTAAAGGTAGCCTACCCGACCCGCGGTATCCGGGTGGTAAGCGACCAATAGGTAAAATGATTTTTCTTACCCCGCTCCAACTGACAGCAGACGCCTACTTCAAAGGGACCGTGGGCGGGCAGCCTTTTGAGAGCAGCAAAATGGGGGTACGGGTAAGAGACTTATCCTTATTGTTGGAAGGCGTAGATGTGAAAGCAGGTAAAAGTGTCCATATTTATTGCAACGGTTTAACAGGCAAGACCTACCCTGCCGGCCGCGGGCCAGGAGAATTTTACATGACATTCAGTGAAGGTAATCCCCGGGTCATGTTGTGGAACTTTTATAGGCCCTGCACCGGGGCCGAGCAATTCAGCGGCAAAGTAACGATCACGGAGTCTGACGATGATTACATCGCAGGAACGGTAACCGGTACATTTTATTTACTAAAAGATTGCGGATTTACTGAATATAAGGATATTTCGGCGACATTTAAATTACCGTTTTATGAGCAGCCTTAATCCACCGATTAAGGCTGCGATGTCGCGCTGATATTACGGAGGTCCATAATATTTATAGTCGCGGGTTAATATACCAGCTACAATCATAAGCTTTGTCAAAACTAAAAACCCTATCATTAATATTAATGGATAAAATAGCAATACCATCAAAGAAGATTGGGATTGCCTGCTAAGTGAGTTATAGTTTAGCAATTAAAAACAACAAAAAAGGCCGGATCAATTGCTGTTCCGACCTTCAAAAAAACTTTCCTTTAATCCTACGTATACCTTATCATTCTTTATACATATCCAATCAATGGACACGATCAGGATCAAAATAGTTTTATTTTTTTAAGAATAAATACTTTTTCGTCCCCCTAACTCCTAAAGTCAAGATTTACCCGAAGCCGGAATCACATGAGGGGCGCAATCTTTCATCAATCTACGCAAAGCACTTACACCAATTAGCTTAGTGAACAACGATGACCTGGAAAAATTGCTACAATTATAGTAGGTCAAGAAAAGCTTTACGAACTAATCATTGGAATGAAAACAACCGACAAAATATACCAAGCTATTGCTGGTAATATAAAAGCTGTTATCGGAAAAGAATGGGCTTATGCGGAGCTAAACATTGAAACCCTCGGGACTATGGCCAGCTTTCGCAATAGATAATGGCATAATCATGAGCTATATAAACTTTGTTTAACTACAGGAAACCAACATTAAAAAAAAGACTGGCCCCGCAAAATACCGGGCCAGTCTTCAGAACCATAGCGCTACACCAACATTACCAGTTGATCAGTCGATTGTCGTCATCGGCTTTATCCCAGGATTCCTGCGGATCGTTGGTCGTGTTTGCCGCCGAACCTGCGGCGATGCCCTGCTCCAATATTACTTCCATTGTTTCAATGCGTGGACTTATATAAATTTTTCGTTCTATATTTTTCATGATATGATCAATTTTTCATTGTTTTTACTAACGGACTTAATTCTATCGGGAGTTATGGACAAGCAATCTTTTTTCTACCGCTTCCGGCGCCGACCATTTTCGTCGCTCCCTGTACTATCTGCGTAATTTTTACCGTATTGGATGTAGAGTTCCATGGCACGGTGTTGAAAGAACCCAGTGTCAGCTCCAACGGATATAATGCTCCGCCATTGCTTTTGCTGCCATACATGGATACCTCACCGGAGCGGCTTATGACCACGCGGATAACCGGATTGGCTGCAGTACCGGTCAAGCTGTAGACCTGGGGCACTGTGCCTCCTTCCGTATTGGTTCCACCATAAAGACTTCCGTCCGCAAAACGTACATTACGCGGTGCAATGGCAATGCCTGCCTCAAACTGAATCTCCTGTGTCGCCAATTTTTGGCCATTTACTTCCATATTAAAGGAATTATCCAGTTGCTGAATATCAAACACAAATCCATAATCAGCACCGGGCGCAGTTAACTCTTTGGTCACTACATATCCGGCTGGCCGCGTCACTCCATCGACAATGGCACCTGATCCCGAAGCCGGATAGGTCCAGTTTAGATCAGCTCCGCCAGTCACTGGTTGTGTACAGGTTTTGAAGTTCAGGTTGAGGTTATACCGCTGGCCCGGTACGATGTTCAAACCTCCCACAGATACATTGTTTTTCGTTTCGCCATCAATGGTAATCGATCCAAACTTAAAGACTCCGTTTGTTGCCCCCGGATGGATCAACAGTGTCGGTGTACTGGAGACAGTACGTAGGCCGGCACCCAATGTGGGGAATACAACATTAGCCGTCGTGGTGGATCCATTGTAGGTAATTGTGCCGTCAGCCAGTTTTAGATTTGCGCCTGGATGTGTGGGGTCAATCGTCGTCGTTCCCAGAGCGGTAATGGCCCCCGTCATTTCAGTCGCCATGCTCAGGTTGGTCGTGACTTCACTGTACTTATGTTTGAGGATCACATCCAGGTTGTTATCACCTGAGTGGACCGTTAGATCTTTCCTGAAATACATCAGATCGGCACTGACGTTGTCCAAGCTTGCATTGGCAAGATCTGCCTGTGCTGTTACCGCAGGAACTGTCGCGGTACTATTGACCGAATAAGCCACAAAAGTATAGGTCTGTTCTGCATCCAACGCGATCGCAGCCGTATTGTCGACTGAATTGGTATAGGTCTTTTCGGTCACATAATCACCTGCGGCGTTGTACACCACGACTTTATACTTGATGTTATCTGCCAATGGTGTCCGCTCTTCGGTCGCCGCAGCACGGCTACCGGACGATGCCCGCAACAGGCTGCCATTTGTCACGGACGGCTCGCTGGTCAATGTGGCTTCAAAAGAACTTGAATTTGTCAAGGGGATCACTACCGTCTGGGCGGACGCAGCGCTGCCACCCTTACCTGCTTTTTTGGTGGTGACGACAGGGTTTTCTACGCCGAGTAACTGAATACTCACGCTGGCTTTGCCGCTTGCCGCTACACTGTCCTTGCTTTCTTTACAGGAATAAATGGTTGTACAGGCTAAGGCTGCAAAGGACAACATTCCCACGCTGCCAATACTTCTAAATTTCGATTTCATGTTAATTAACATTGATTTGAGACTATTTACTTTTCTACTTATTCTATGCGTCAACCGTACGTAAAGAGATGTCCGGGAATTTGCCGCAAATCAACTACAAACAAATGCGATTATCAATTAACAGGTGGTCGGATAGCAAATTTTTGCTATGCTTTTAGAACCATATAACAAATTTTTGCTACGAAAACAACACGATAAATCAGCAGTAAATAAAAAAAAATGTCAATTAAATAGGTAACTTTGGATTCCTGAACTCAAAATGCGCTATGTTGACAAATGATTCACAACTTGCTGTTATCTTAGATGATCATGGTCTATTTGCCACATCTTTTTCCTTACTTTTAGAAAAGTACGGGCTCTTTCATTTTGTAAAATCATTTGACCGTAAGGATGACTTCCTGCGGTTTTTAGCATCATCAGGTACCCAAAAAATCTATATTTTTTTAGATTACTACCTATCAGAAGAAACTGGGCTTTCCCTCTTGCCTGAAATAGACCGGTTGAATAAAAATGCGAAGACGATTTTTTTGACCAGCGCACTCTCGCCACTGCTTATTCAAACATTGAAAAATTATAATCCCGATGGAATTTTAAGTAAGTCCTGCAATCTTGACACCTTAAAATCATGCCTTGCTTCGGTCCGCTTAGATCAGCATTTTGTTGATCCGTTTTTTGAAAAACTGCTTGAAAACCATCAGTCCACCGCGGTCAGATTTACACCGCGCGAAATTGAACTTTTAAAACATTTCGCCCGTGGAGATACCATTGCCAAAACAGCCGAAAAATTATTTTTGAGTTCCCACACCGTCGTGGCCCACAGAAGGAAAATGATGGCCAAGATAAACTGCCAGTCCATCACACAATTAATTACATTTGCCCGGGAACACGAAGTGATCTAATATCTTGTATATGTCGTCCATCGGTAGGCCGGTCCAGTTCAAATCGGACAATGGATCCCTGCCCTTCCCGGCTCTCGATTAAAAGTTCACTGTGACTTAGTCCCAGATAATAACGGCAGAGCTGCAGTCCGATACCATACCCTTTTTCATTTTTTGTTCCCCGGTGGCTGACAGGTTCAGTGACAGTGGATAAATTTTCCTGCACCTGTCGGGACATCCCCACCCCCGTATCAATGACACTAAACGTAATACGATTGTTCTGATCGTTTACCGCTGCCCTTAACGTGATCTGATTATCCGGTTTACAGAATTTGATCGCATTGTCAACCAGATTGCGAAGAATAATCATGACGACCTCGGCATCAGCCAGCGCCTTCAGGCCCTCGTCACATTCCATCAGCAATTTAATTTTCTTTTCCTCCAGACGTTTTATGTATATACCATGAATCTGCCGAAAAATATCCATGACATCAAATTCTCTTATGACCAGATCCGATGCGTGCAGATGTTGATTGACCCAGAGCAGCAAGTTTTCAATTAGATTGATCGTGGAATCAAATTCCTCACTATTGGAGGAAAGTAATTTTTTAATTTCCTCCGGCGGCACAAGTCCATCCCTGATCAGCATGAGGATACGGTTTAAATTATTGATCGGAGCGCGCACATCATGCGTCACCAACGCTAAAAGAGACTTTTTGAAATTATCCGATTCTTCCAATAAGGCATGCTGCTCTTCAATAAATTCATTTGTATTGCGGAGCGCCTCGTTGGCTTTCCTTTTGTCTTTCACATTTTTCACCAACAGAACAGCAATGACCAACAACGAAACAATCAGCACGGTGGCCACCAGCAAAATGTAATTCCGTCGCAAAACTTTGGCACGATACAGGGATTCTAGCTCATTTTGTTGCTTTTTAAACTTAAATTCCTCTTCATTCCGTACCAGCTGTTCTTTGTTATCGGCTCTATAGAGCGAGTCCGATGCGGATTTATATTCTTTATAAAAGAAAATTGCCCTGGATAGTTCCTGTTTTTTTTCCAGCATCGTACCAAGCCGGTTCGCAGCGCTTTGTATATAATACAACTGTTTATTCTGCTTGGCCAATTCATAACATAATTCTGAATAATGGATGGCCGCATCCACATGGTCCATACGCAGATAGCATGTGGCAAGATTGTCCAGCAATCTCAAATATTCGGTCTGCTCGCCCGTGGATTCAAGGGTGGCTTTGGCCTTCAGGTAGTAAGACAACGCATGATCCCAATCTTTCTTTTCCATATATAAAGACCCCAATGACTGGAGCGCGTTTCCGATGGCTTTGTAATTCTTATTTTTTTCAGCCAGGTTTAAAGATTGATCATACAGCTCTTTGGCATGTTGCAGATCATTTTTATGTAAATAGAGATGGCCGATATTTCCGAGAATAAAGGTTGACCGGGAGGAGTCGCCCAATGACTCGTACAGCCTGAGACTCTCCCTATAATATAAAATAGCGTTATCATCCTTGTGCTGGTAATGGTAGACCATTCCCATATTATGAATAGCGTGCGCCTTTATCAAGGGCAAATGGTAGCTATCGGCCAGTTCGATAGCCAGGTTTAACTGTTTGAGTGCCTCGGTATGGACACCCAGGGCAATATAAGGCATTGCCAGATTACTTAATATTTTGGCTTTCCGGCCATGGTCGTCCTCCTCTGTGGCAATCGATATGGCCTGATTATAATACGCAATGGCTTCACTGTACATCCCCTTCTCATAGGCCCCGATCCCAAGATTTCGGAATGCATCTATTTTTCCGGTCCTGTATCTGATGCTGTCACTCAGCGCAAGCGCTCTCCTGCCCAGTATCATGGTCGAATCCGGAGAACTGGACCAATGCGCATAAGCCTTCAAGTTGAGCCTATTCACTAATGCGGTATCCTGTAATCCAGCATCGGCATCACTTTTATGATCAGGAGAGAAACATGAAAAATTTAATACGATTAACATCAAGAGCGTTATTCTCCTGAATACATGACACTGTTTACCTTCCATTATAAATAGTAATATGAATGCTGTAATGCGTTTGGCTGACTTATTCCGCTCAAATTTAAATCATTATTCCAACTTCATGAAATTATATTACCCTAAAGTTGACCTGTTTTACCATAAAAAGGAGATAACTACTGCTAGACCAACAGACAGGATATGCTCCGTTTCCAAATGACAGGTAGTTGTCGAATATCAATTTACGTCAACTTGCCTTTTTGTCCGTAAGCTTCACATAGTCGCCACGTTCGATTTTTTTATTCACTTAAAATATGCTTTAATAATTATTGCTATAATCTTCATGGTCACAGTAATCTAAAACAACCTACCTTTATCTCAAATTGTTAATAAGGAAAGAATCTGAAATTCAGCATAAAATCACGAAAGCGAGAATAATATTTTGTTTTTTCACTTTTTCTTCTCTATTTTGGATAGACATCTAAACAAAAATTGCTGTTTTTTTAACACCAACCAATTATTTTATTTTTTAGACTTACTTTGTATAATGAAAACCCACTCTATTCTGATTGATGGACTTAGGAAGAACCAAGAGCAGGGACTTACAACAGCCTATCGACAATATAATAAAAAACTACTCCTTTTTGCAATGCGATACCTCAAAAATAGGGAAATCGCGGAAGAGATCGTTTCTGATACTTTCGTTAAAATGTGGCGGAATAGATTATCTTTTGATACAGACGAAAAGTTGCAGGCCTTTCTCTATATATGTACAAAAAATGCCTGCCTGAACCATTTAAGAAAACCTGCCTTACTGGATCCCCTGGAAATTATCGAAAATACTGATTTCGCACTGAGTAAAGATGTTGATGCCTATACCAAGATAATTCATGCAGAATTAATTATGATGATCAATGAAGAAGTTGCAAGATTATCCACGAGACAACGGGAAGTTTTTGAAATGAGTTTTTTCGAAGGGCTTACAGTCGAAGAAATCAGTAAACGTCTGGCAGTTAGTGTCGATGTTGTCTACGCCAATCGCTCCCGCGCATTAGCAATTCTTCGAAATCAGCTTAAGTTAAAGAACTCGCTGTTTATATCGACATTATTTTGTGTGCTCGTCGCTCAACAATAACAAACCTCTATTTATTCAACTGAAAACCAACAGATTACTTTATTTAAAAAAATAAATTATAATTTATCGTCAGGTTTATAAAAAATTTGTGTTTCTACTAATAGAACACAATTATAAGCTATGCATGATATTAGAAAACTCTTACAGGATTATTTGTGCGGGACTATAACTCCAGAAACAAGCAACGAACTACTGGAACTCTTTACACAATATCCGGAGCTGCAAAATATAACCAATTCGTTAAATACCGAAGAAGGGCTCCAAGCTGCATTGCAAGAATATGAATATCTGTTTGACTCAACCTATACGATCCGCGAACAGGAGAATTTGAGGCGGATCAAAGCAACGATACTGACGGAGGAAGGCGATTTTTCCCGTCGCCGTATTTGGCCTATTTATGCAACTGTCGCCTCAATTATTGTTTTCCTATCCATTGGATGGTTTACATTTAACCAGTACAACAATGGACAAAAAATGCCATTGGTCGCTACCGAAAACGCTATCATACCGGGCAGCGACCAAGCTGTGTTGACTACAGGGGACGGAAAGCAATTAACCCTAAGTTCACAGTATAAAGGGATTGTCATGAATGACCACATTGCATACGATGATGGAAAAGTTATCCTGGATCAAGCTGCGGTCGCTGCCAATAGTATGCTTTACCTCGCTACGCCTCGGGGGGGACAATATCATGTTGTTCTTGCTGACGGAACGAAGGTCTGGCTAAACGCTGAAACCAAATTGAAATATCCTGCCAGATTCAGCGCTGACAAACGGGCGGTGGAACTGGAAGGAGAAGCTTATTTTGAAGTCGCCCCCAATAAACATAAACCATTTATCGTACAGACAGGTAAAGAAAAAGTGGAAGTACTGGGCACCCATTTTAATGTTAATTCATATAAAGAAGAGCCGTATTCACAGGTAGCATTGCTGGAAGGCAGCGTCAGAATATCGATCCCTGGACAACAAGCAAAAATATTACAGCCTGGTCAGCAATCATCTGTAAAAGCTGGGACTATAACAATTAACCCCGTGGATCAGAATGAATGTCTCGCCTGGAAAAATGGTGAATTTATGTTCAACAATGAAAGTCTCGAAAGTGTCATGAAAAAACTGGAGCGCTGGTATGATATTAATGTCGTGTTGGCCCCAGAACTCAAAGACCTGATGATCTGGGGATCAGTGTCGCGGTATGAAAATTTTGAAACAGTAATGGAAGTTATTAAGAAAACCGACAAACGCATAAAATACACGATGAACGGAAGGAGGGTAATCATTATGAAATGATTGGATTAACCATATACGATCATTGGAATTTAAGAAATGCCGGGAAAGGTGGAGCTTCCCCGACGGATGGCCAAGCTCGTAAAGAAATAGTGTAGTATTTATTTTATTAACTAAAACCAATCAAAGGTAATGAAAAATTACATAGTATCATTGGGACGTGCACTTATACGTCCTATTTTTAAATACCTGATTGTTATGAAAATGATCATTCTGTTCCTGTTGATCACACTATACCAAGCTAAGGCAGGTGTAATTGGTCAAACACTGCATATTAAAGGGACGAAAATATCCCTTATTCATCTATTTAGGGAGATAAAGAAACAAACCGGTTATACGGTTATCTGTAACGCCGAAATTATAAAGCAAACCCCTCCTATTGATATAGAAATTAATAATAAGCCCTTGTCAGAGGGACTATCAATTATTCTTTTGGCTCATGGCCTTTCCTATGAAATAGTAAAAAATTCTATTATTATCAGCAAAGTAGATGAAACAAACCTAGGGGCGACTGAAAAATTAAAAAAACAGCAAGAACAACCAATATCGGGACAGGTTACCGGCGAAAATGGTCAAATTCTCGTCGGGGCAAGTGTTTTAATCAAAGGTGGAACAAGACAAACGAAAACTGATAATCAGGGAAAATATGCCCTATTAGCTAAAGAAAACGATGTCCTGTTATTTACATTCGTTGGTTTCAAGACCAAAGAAATTAGCGTTGGCTCATCGCGAAAAATTGATATTACACTGGCAGCATTACATTTAAATATTGACGAGGTTGTGGTCTCAGTAGGTTATGGTCAGCAAAAAAAGACGCACGTCACGGGTTCAGTTGTACAGGTATCTTCCAAAGAGCTACTGAAAGTGCCGATGGCAAATATTAGTCAAGCTTTGGTCGGCCGTTTACCCGGCGTGGTATTTAAGCAGACAAGTGGCCAACCGGGCGCTGACGGATCCTCGATGTTGGTCAGGGGATACGGAACGTACAACAACTCTAGTCCACTAATCCTCGTCGATGGTATTGAACGCTCTTTCCAAAACATTGACCCAAATGACGTTGAGAGTATATCTGTATTGAAAGATGCTGCTACCGCCGCTGTATATGGGGTCAAAGGTGCTCATGGAGTAATTTTAGTAACGACTAAACGCGGTAAAAGCGGTATAAAACCAACTTTTACTTACAACGGTTCCGCAACTGCTTCACAAAACACACAGCTTCCTAAATTCCTCACAGGAACTGAATATGCAAACTGGCATAATAAAGCAAATATAATGGACGGCAATAAGCCTTGGTTTAGTGAAGAGCAGATAGCCATGATGAGTAATGGAGACGCTTCAGATGGATTGGAAAACACGGACTGGCAAAAAGAATTTTTAGGACATCTTGCTCCCGCAACACAACATAACATATCAGTCAACGGCGGAAACGAAAATATACGCTATTTCTCCAGTATCGGTGGAATGCTTCAAGACGGTATTGTCAAAGATATGCGTTTTGAACGATATAATGTACGAACGAATATCGATATGAATCCGAGTCCAGATTGGTTACTATCGGTTTCTTTGGCTGGTAGGCTCGAAAACTCGCATAACCCGGGTTCTATCTCCTACGGCAAACAAGTTGGATACAATCCGATCTCACAGGCTTTATATATGTATCCTTTCTTGCCCTTTGAATATAAGGGATTACCGACGGGCTCTTCCTATATGACTTTAAACCCTTTTGCTGCGGCAGAATTAAGCGGTTTTCAGGAAAGCAAACAGACGCTGTTTGAAACTTCAGCACAGTTGTCTTATTCCCCCAAATACCTCAAAGGCCTGACGCTCGCCCTCTTTGGAAGTTATGACAAAAAATATGTGAATGCGAAAACATTCTCGACTCCGTATACAGTCAATACGTTTATAGCTGAAACGGGGACTTATTCAAAAGTCATGTCTGACGGTTTTCTGGCTAAAGGGAGCTTATTTCAAAACAGTGATAATTTTACACAAGCTTTGGTTCGCCCCTCGCTACGCTACACAAAAAAAATTGGCAAACATGACATCGAAGGACTTTTATTATTTGAATGGCAACGTGGCGACTCCAATACATTATACGCTTCACGCTGGGGATTTCCCATCCATGATTTACCTGAGCTCTCGTTAGGACAAATATTTCCGCCAACGCCTAATGCAGGGATGTCCGATGAATCGGTACGTGCAGGATATGTCGGACGATTAAATTATGCCTACGATTCACGGTATCTTGCCGAAGTCGCCTTTAGAAGGGATGGATCGTATAAGTTTCCACAACACTCCCGTTGGGGATTCTTTCCCTCCTTATCGTTGGGCTGGATTGTTTCCAATGAAAAATTCTGGAAAGAAAACATCGGGGAAAATCATTATTTGAAAATCCGAGGCTCCGCTGGATTACTCGGACAAGATAATGTCAGCCCATTTTTATACAAGCAGTTATTCAGTTTGTCAACATCGCCCGTTATCGCCCTAGGTAATCAGCTGACACCAGAATTCGGGCTGGTTTCTACAAGCTCATACCCAAGTGTGGATCTGACCTGGGAGAAAACCAGGACGTACAATATCGGAGCTGAACTAGGCCTCTGGAATAACAAGCTCAATATAGAGGTAGATGGATTTTATAAATATACATACGACATCCTGCAAAATATTGGTAATGTTTATCCTTCATCCTTAGGCGGTAATTACCCCACCATCGAAAATAGTGGTTCAGTAGATGTAAAAGGCCTTGAATTACAACTGAAGTACCGCAACAGAATAGGTGATCTTCACTATAACCTCGGCGGTAATTTAAGTTATGCCAAGAATAGAATTTTATCAATTGTAGAAACCGAAAATATTCACCCCTGGCAGAGCATGTTAGGCAAATCCATCGGTCAGCGATCCACCTATATCGCTACTGGCCTATACCAGACCGCGGAGCAGCTCGCTAATTCTCCCGCACCTCCGGGAGGTGGCTATAAACGCCTTGGGGATATCATGTATAAAGATCTCAATGGAGACGGAAAATTAACCAGACAGGATGATATGGCTGTCGGAACCCGTCCGGACATGCCGGAACTCATGTATGCGTTCAATGTTGACTTACAATACAAAGCTTTTGACTTTTCGATGATGTGGCAAGGCAGTGCGCTGAACGACATTTTGCTCAGTGGTATGTATGATCATGGTATTCCCGACAACACCATTTTTACAACCGCTTTTTATGGTAACGGCTACAATAGCCCAAGATACCTATTGGAAGATTCATGGACACCCGAACATACCAATGCCCGTTATCCACGGCTTTCTCTGGTCCCAAGCGGTGGGAATTCACTTGATTCTTCCTGGTGGATAGAAAATGGCGCCTTTATACGCCTAAAAAATGCTTCATTGGGATATACGTTGCCAGAGGCCACATTGAAAAGAGCCAACATCAAATCGATGCGGATTTTCATTTCCGGTGCAAATCTATTGACATTTGCAAAATTCAAATACCTGGATCCGGAAAGCCCCAGCGTACAGAACGGATACTACCCACAACAGCGCATCTTTACTTTTGGAACCAACTTAACCTTCTGATCATGAAATCGTTAAAAACAAAAATACACATCATACTATGCCTAATATGCTGTATCACCGGATGTAATAAATCACTGGATGTAGATCCCAGAGACAAATATTCCAATGATGCTGTTTGGAAAAATATCGAAAATCTGGATCTCTATATTAATAGCCTATATGATGCTCTTTATACTTACTCTGAGATCGGAGGTTTCAATTTAACTGATGGGTATACTGATCTCTTAAAATATGCACAGACCAATATGGAACCTGAGCATAATCGAATGAACTTGCGTCCCAACTATTTAAGTCCTGCATCTGCCGAAGTATTAAGTCCCTGGGCTAAAAGCTATGGGCAGATTAAAGCCCTGAATGAGTTTATTATCAATGCTTCGAAATACGGAAATAAAATTGATGCCAAACAGCTGCAGATACGTCTTGCTGAAATTCGCTTTCTCAGAGCTTTCTTATATCATAAGCTGATTGTCCGGCATGGCGGAGTGGTGATGCGGGTGGATAATGAAAAACTAGATGGTCCAGCTGAAAAAAATAAAAAAAGATCCTCACGGGAGGAATCCTGGAACTGGGTGATTACCGAGCTGAAAACAGTAGCAGAAATGCTTCCCGAAGCTTGGGACGCAGCCAATACCGGACGAATTACACGAGCCGCTGCCTATGGTATGATGGCCAGATCAGCTTTGTATGCCGAGAAATGGGATGAAGCAATTTTAGCTGCAAGAAAAGTAGAGGAACTTGCAACCGGAAAAGGACTTTATCAATTGATGAATAACTTCGATGATATTTTTTATTCGCCGCACAATAAAGAGATAATTCTAGCAGCTTACTACAAAAGACCAACACTTACCCATACATTCGATCAATTGTTTAGTCCTACTGGTGATCTCGAACGTTACGGGGGAAGCGCATCTCCTACTGAAGAACTGGTCGAAAAATTCGATATCCAAATCAATGGTCAATGGCAGCCCTTTGACTGGACCGATCCTTTGCATAGTGCCAATCCCTATCAGCAACGCGATCCCCGGTTTTATAGTACCATACTGTATAATGGTGCTGGCTGGAAAGGAAGACAGGTCGAAACTTTTATCGGCGGTAAGGATGGTTACATCGAATACTTCGATGGGAATGCCCGAAATCGTACTGTAACGGGATACTTCATCCGAAAATACCTGGACAGTAGCCCAAAAGATTTTGTGCAGGAAAGAAGTGATCAATACTGGATTGAAATGCGCTATGCTGAAATATTACTGATTTTATCCGAAGCCTATGCAAAAAAGGGAGATTACGGATTAGCATATAACTATCTGAACAAAATAAGAAATCGCCCTAGCGTGGGCTTGCCCAATTTACCAATCAAAAGCACCTGGGTCACCTATCTCAATGACCTACAAAAAGAAAAAGTCTGTGAATTTGCTTTTGAAGGGCAACGCTATTGGGATCTACGACGCTGGAAGATCGCCCAGGCCACACTCGATGGTAAACGCATGCACGGAATTGAGATTACAAAAAAAGAAGACATACTAAATTATAAACTTGTTGACTGTGATAAAGCGAATCATTATTTTCCAGAACGTTATTATACGGTACCTATACCTGAATTTGAAATTCGCAATAATACGGCATGTCTACAAGATCCATTATGGCAATAACCTATAAGCGCTATTAACATGAAAAAAATAATACAACTTTTATTAGGTATTTTCATCATATATCAGATATGTGCATGCAAAAAAATTGAGGAGCACACGTATAGTTCCGAAGTAACAATAAACTCAATCAGCGCCCGTTTTGTCGGTACCGAAAAGTATTATCAAGGTGAGATTTCGGGCAATAAAATTTCCTTTGAAGTCCCGATTTACGCATCTGACGTAGGCGAGCTTATTGAAAACGATTTATCCCGGATGGAACTGGTAGCTTCGCTCCCGATCGGTGCAGTAATTACATCAGGATTGGGCGGAATCAAAGATCTTTCCAAGCCTACGACTATTACCCTAAAAGCTGCTGATGGAACGATGCAAGATTATCACATCACAGTCAAGAAAACAGGCATGAATTATACGATTGGCCTGCTGGAGTTTGCTGTGAGTAAGATAAAAAGTCCGGTGGAATATCAGTCAGCTCAGGTTTCTCCCTATAATGACGGCGATACAATTACCATAGATGTGCCAAATACAACCAAAGATCCGCTGGATCTGACGAAGCTTCAGGTTCGTATAAAACTACAGCCTACCTGTAGCATTTCGCCCAATATCAATGGAACAACAGTAGATTTTACCAAACCTGTCATGATTAAGGTTACCGATGGTAAAGGCACAGAAAGAACACATGTCATTCAGATTCGGCCAACAAAATTCAATAAGACTAAATTTACGCAGCTTTGGTTTAGAAGCGCTGAAAATCTAGGATTGACACGAACTAATATCAAAAGCTTCGCACTAGGAAATAATAGCTTTTATATTGGTGAATTTGAAGATTGGAGCCTGGGCAAAATTCACGTTTTCAATGCAGACAATGGCCAGCCAACAACCAAGATTGACCAACCGACTACCTTTGCCGCCCAAATTACGAGTGATGGAAGCGGAAATATAGCTGTAACCACTAAGAATGATTTTGGTAAGGGATATGAGTTCTGGCGATACGGCGAAACAAACACAGGTTTCGACAAGCTGTTCACATTCACTTCCTGGGATCCACTCATGGTTGATCAATTTGGTATCCGCAAAACATCCATCACTGGTAATATCCGAAACGGGAAATCTTATGTCTATACAACCATGCCCAATGGATATTACTATACCTGGGAATTAAACAACGGCGTACCATTGAGCGCCAGCCCTAAAGCAATAAAATATGATATCAGCAAAACTGGCGGTAGCTGGGATATCGCAATGGTCAAAAGAGCATCTACAGCAGCAAATGCAGATCTTTATGTGTCATGGTATAATGAAGGTGCAAATGAAAATGATGGTAAAGGCAGCCGATTTGAAATACAGGAATCATCTGGGGTAACCTATCAGTTAAATCCTAAGAATCACGCTTATAAAATACTCGCTTTTGATGTATTCTCGATAAACAATGATCACTTTGTCGCCCTGCTGACGCAAGGTAAACAAGCGGATAGCGAAGCCCGCTTAGTGGTTTTTGAAATTACAGACAAAAGCAAGTTGGCTATTGCTCCCGACCAGCCGGGATTTGAAGATCTAAAAGTTTTTGAGTCAAGCCCACTGGGAATCAGTACCGATATGAGTTCGGGCGACATACATGTCAAAGTCAACGGCTCACAGGCTGATATCTATCTTGCTGTCACTGCAATATCGAATCAGTCTAGTCAAAATGCAGGAATCCGAAAATACCGCATGGACTATCTAACGGAATAGGGACTATAAAAATCCTCAAAAAATTAATACTTAAAAAGGATCCAATGAACAGGACATATAAAAACATATTGATTTGGCTGATGATGGGAATCAGCTCTTTATCGTGTGGACGGGACTATATGTACCCGGACTATACCGGCGAAGAAACCAAAGAAGAAATAGAGCCACCCACTGACTCCATAGGCAAACGGTCTACCATAAGGGATCTTGTTTTGATCTATGGTGCTGGGACAACTGTGGGCGACAAGTGGACCGACCAATCCTTTGTTCCCTATGTATCCTATAATAACGGACAACAAGAAGAATGGATGTTTGACGGTTTTCTTTTTTTAGAACTGAATGATGGGAATGGAAATGCTTATACGACGGGGCATGCACCAAATCCAGCTTTAAAAACACAGTGGGAAGCGCTGATTAAGAACTATTTCGAAGCGGGTCAATCCATTACCGCATTAGATGAACGGCTAGAAAAAGCCGCTCAAAAGATCAGCGGAGCAGTCCCTAAACGAAAAGTTGTCATTGGTATACCTGAGCCTATGCGCGGTGCCGTTGAATGGGGAGAAGTGAATGGCAAAATCTTGGACTTCTCCAAAGATGAGCATCGCATCGAGGGTTGTAAATGGTTTATCGACAATGTGATCAATAAATTTGCAGAATCAAAATTTAAACATCTTGAGCTGGAGGGATTTTACTGGATTGCCGAGGAAATGGATCATACTGCTACCATCATGTCCCCGATCGGAAGCTACCTAAAAGATAAAAAAATGACGTTTGTCTGGATTCCATGGTGGAAGTCTCCGGGCTACGATAATGGTAAACAATACGGTTTTACAGAGGTTTATCTACAGCCCAATTATTTCTTTGACAAAGAACCATTGTCTAGGTTGCAGGAGGCTTGTATTGAGGCAAAAACACACGGCATCGATCTGGAGATAGAATTTGATGAGTCAGTATTAGGCGGAAATGGAAGCAAATTAAACGATTATCTCGATGTTTTTGAAGAAAATCAGATCTATGAAACAAAGAAACTAGCTTATTATCAGTCAGTCAATACCTTATTAAAATTATATCGATCTGTCGATCCTGCAGACAAAGCGCTATATAAACGGCTGAGCGAGATCGTTAGTAAACGACAAAAGGCCGAAAATCCACCTTATTTAAAAAATTAAACCCAGTAAGAATGGTGTAGCCATTTAAGAATTTAACATTGGCCTAAGCGGCTATTTATTTAACTATTTAATCTGTATAAGTATGAATTTACACGGAAAGGGACTTTTATTGTCTTTAATTACCGGAGTGTGCCTTTGTTTTGGCATCCTGTCATCGTGCAAAAAAAATGAGATTAATGACAAAGCACCGATGAAAAATAAACTGAAAGCAAGCGCTCAAAATGCACAAACATCGACCCTTGCCACCAATAACAAGATTAGGGATATGGTATTGATCTATGGTGGGGGCACGGAGAAGGGACAGGACTGGGATTTTTATTCCTTCCACCCCTATGTGGTCTATAAAACCGATCAGCAGGTTTATGAATGGATGTTTGATGGTTTTCTATTTCTCGAACTCAGTGATGACTGGAATTATTCCTTCACATTAGGACATGGAGACCCCAATAAACCTGCTCAGAAAGCGAACTGGGCTACACTGATCGATAAATATTTTGAAACCGGGCGCTCCCTACATGAGTTGGACCAGGCGATAGACGATGCGACATGGAGTGCCGGTCAGCCTCCATCCAAAAGGAAAATTGTCATCGGGATTCCCGAACCCTTAACCGCTGTTGCCAACAACTGGGGGATGGCCGAAGGAATCTGGTTAAATTTCCAGAATCCCAGCCACAAAACCATGGCCTGCAAATGGTTTATTGATGAGGTACGTGCGCGTTTCAGCAGCGCCGCTTTCCGCCATCTTACGTTAGATGGATTCTATTGGATCGGCGAGTCAGTGGAAGACAATGCAAGCACCATTTCAGCAATAGGAACTTATCTGAGTGGTTACAACCTAAGCTTCAACTGGATACCTTGGTGGCAATCTCCTGGCTATACCAATCCCGGAGCCCTGGGCTTTTCAGACACGTATCTGCAACCCAATTACTTCTTCTACAATGTTCCCGTCAGTCGGCTCCAGGATGCCTGTAACGCTGCAAATACCTATGGCCTGGGACTAGAAATGGAATTTGATGACAACGTCCTTTATTTTGACCCATATCGCACAAAATTTAACCAATACTTCGACGTATTTGGCCAAAACAATGTCTTTGACACCAAAAAATTGACTTACTACCAATCTGAGAATACAATTCTGAAATTATGGAGTTCTACAGATCCCCTACATAAGGTCATGTATAAACGCCTAAGTGAAACAGTTACACGAAGACAAAAATTAGGTATACCCACCCTATAGCAACCGTGGACATGATGAACAATAATTATTTAAACTTTAAAAAATTACGCAAATGATTGATGCAACTAAATTAGCCGAACTATATAAAACAAACCTACTCAACGATGTCATACCTTTCTGGTTAAAAAACTCCTTAGACAAGGAATACGGTGGATATTTCACCTGTTTAGAAAGAGATGGCCAGCTATTTGATACCGACAAATTTGTCTGGCTTCAGGCTCGTCAAGTATGGACTTTTTCCATGTTATACCTCGAAGTCGAACAACGAGAAGAGTGGCTGACTATGGCCGAGGCAGGGGCTTCATTTTTATTGCAACATGGTATGGATAAAAATGGCCACTGGTACTTCTCATTAACAAGGGCGGGACAGGCACTCATACAGCCTTACAATATATTTTCAGATTGTTTCGCCGCCATGGCTTTTGGCAAACTGTATCAAGCTACTGGTAATAGAGAGTACGCAACTATAGCTCAAACTACTTTTAATCATATTCTGGAACGGCAGCACAGTCCGAAGGGCATGTATACCAAAACAGTTACCGGCACCCGGGAGATGGAAAATTTTGCATTACCAATGATCCTATGTAACCTGGTCCTTGAATTGGAATCACTTCTGGATCCAGCATTGGTAGAAAAAACCATTGAAATGGGTATCAGTACTGTGATGAATAAATTTTACCATGCTGATAAGGGAGTTATACTGGAAAATATCCTGCGGGATGGCAGTTTTTCCGACTCCTTTGACGGTAGACTCATCAACCCCGGCCACGGTCTGGAAGCCATGTGGTTTATCATGGATCTGGCAAAACGAAACAATGATATCGAATTGATACGCCGGGCTACAGCGATCACACTTCAGCTGGTTGAATATGGCTGGGATAAAAAACACGGAGGTATCTTCTATTTCATGGATGTACTCAAGCGGCCCGTACAGCAGCTTGAATGGGATCAGAAACTCTGGTGGGTTCATATTGAAACGATGATCAGTTTAGCAAAAGGCTATCTGCTCACCGGTGACAAAAAGTGCGCAGAATGGTTTAACAGATTGCAGGAATATACCTGGAGTCATTTTCCCGATCCGGAATATGGAGAATGGTTTGGATATTTAAACCGATATGGCACACCTCTTTTATCTCTAAAAGGTGGAAAATGGAAGGGTTGCTTTCACGTACCGAGAGGGCTATATCAACTCTGGAAAACCATGGAAGCTATTGAACAAAAACAGGGAATTAACCTTTTAACTGCTCAATAGGATATGGCTTTTACTTCGATCAACACAGATTTTGACCTACATGCTCAGGATCTTAAGTCACAGAAAACCGCTCTGGTATTGCTTGCGGGACTTTATTTCATGATGGGCTTCATCACCTGTCTCAATGATTCACTCGTCCCCTTTTTTAAATCCGGTTTTGATTTAAATTATGCAGAATCTTCCCTTGTACAATTTTATTTTTTTGTGACTTATGCCATTATGTCCATTCCCGCAGGAAGAATTGTCGAGAAAACCGGGTATAAAAAAGGGATGGTACTGGGTTTTGGCATTGCAAGTTTTGGTTCTTTTCTCTTTTTGCCCGCATCACTGTTTCACCAATATGAAATATTCTTAGGAGCCTTGTTTATTCTTGCACTTGGCATTGTGCTGTTACAGGTAGCTGCGAATCCTTACGCCACATTATTAGGTAAACCTGAGACTGCCTCCGCTCGGCTGGCGTTGATCCAAGGAATAGGATCTCTGGGAACTACAATAGCACCTCTTTTTGGTGCCCATGTCATCTTGTCCCATATCGGGACAAGACATGCGGCCGGAGCTTTAACAATACCCTATATCGGAATCGGTATTTCCCTTCTTCTCGTCGCGGTGATTGTTTCCTTGATCGCTCTTCCGAATATAGTCACCGGAGCGAAGCGGAATATGGATCAAGGCGGAAAAACTTTGCTTTCCTTCCGGAATTTGAGATTCGGTACGCTAGCCATATTCATGTATGTAGGTGCCGAAGTCACCATTGGTACTTTTCTGACCAATTATATTGCCGATCTTTTAGCTATTCAGGAACATCAGGCCAATAGTTATGTTGCATTTTATTGGGGTGGCATGCTCTTGGGGCGGCTTGCGGGTTCAATCTTATTAAAATCAGTTCAGCCGCAGCGCATGCTCATATCCGCAGCAATAATAGCTTGTGCGCTTATACTTACTTCCATCTTGACCAGCGGTATGCTGGCAGCTTGGTCTCTCATCGCTCTCGGTATTTGCAATGCGACTATGTTTGCTATTGTTTTTTCTTTATCCATACAGGATCTGGGTAAGTACACGACACGTGCTTCCGGTCTCCTGTCGACGGCGATCGCAGGCGGAGCCATTATACCCTATGTATGTGGTGTAATAGTTGATCAATATTCATGGGGCTGGGGCTTTATACCCGTTCTCTGCTGTTACAGCTACTTGATTTTCTATGGCATGAACGGCTATAAGCACAATACGAATCAATTGTATTAACGATGACTATCATCCTTCACTATTAATGATATTATAAAAAGATGAAATATACCTTTTTAATCCTATTTACAAGCATTTTGACATTTTTTTCTGTGACCGCCCAAACCAAGGCCGTAAAGGGAACATGGATCAATCTAGCTTATCAAGATGTAAGAAATAAATATACCAATCCCGCCCACGTGGACTATACCAGTCCCAACTTTTGGAATCAAAAAATTAAAGAATATTCCGAAATGGGCATATCATATCTGATTATTATGGCCGTGGCCAACGAGCGAAAATCATATTATCCCTCCGATTTCATGCAAGCTGCCTATCCGGCAGACCGGGAGAGCCCGGTCGAAGCCATTATGCGCACAGCTGACAGTTTAGGTATGAAGGTATTTATGAGCTGCGGCTGGGCCATCAATCAGTATGATGACCGTACTAGCGCCGAAATACCTTTACTTCAACAGCGTATTATGCGGGAGATTGCTGCCAAATTTGGAAAGCAAAAATCATTTTACGGCTGGTATCTCCCTATAGAAGACGGTTTATTTCCTTTCCTGTCCGACGAGGCCGTAGAATTTACCAATACACTAACAGCTGAAGGGAAACGTCTCGTACCGTCGGCACGTGTCATGATTTCACCATACGGTCTATGGATGGCCGAAGTAGACAGCGAAAAATTTGCAACCCAGATCCGAAAACTAAAAGTCGACATTGTTGCTTATCAGGATGAGGTTGGCTGCGTGAGAGAACCGCTTCCCATCAAAAAAGTGAAACAGCATCTGAAGACATTAGGCAAAATACACGAGGGAACGGCAATTGCATTTTGGACAAACGTCGAATCTTTTACCTGGGAAAAGGGGACCAATTCCATTGAATCAGCATTAATTCCCGCTGCTTTCCCCCGCTATCTTTCTCAAATAACCGGCGCCACACAGGCCGGAGCAAAGGAAATAGTCAGCTTTGCAATGTACGGCATCTATGATAAGCCAAATTCTGACATGCCTATCGGGCAGCCTTACGGCACTGCCAAGGCTTATATGGATTACATGGACTGGCGCGCCGGTAAAGGCCGATGGCCATGGCTTGAAGCGACTTTCAAAGGATCCGCTAAACATGAGGCTGCCGGAAAAAAAGTCGAACTGAAGACATCTACGCTGACAACATACAAGCAGGGGAGCCTCGTCGACGGTCTGTACGGTCAGGAGGATACAAAAGATCAACGATGGACTGCTTTTAAAAATGGAAAGATGACTGCCGTGATCGATCTAAATGAATCCATATCCATCACCAATCTCGCTGCCAGGTTTTTGCATTATCGTAAAGAAAATATTGTACTGCCCTCAACAGTGACTTTTTCCCGCTCAACGGATGGTAAAAATTTTGAAAAGATAAAAACCGTATCGATCGAAATATCCAAAAATGACCAGCATGATTGCTGGATAGATATGGCATTTGTGGAAAATATCGCAAAAACGGCACGCTATATTAAAGTAGAAGTAGAAGGCGAACAAGATACGTTGATCATGTGTGATGAACTGCTTGTCAATATGGTCAGGTAACGGTAATCAAAAATAAAATTACAGGCCATACCAGCGATTCAAAACGGTCGATTCAAGCCGGTCAAATGGTAAATACAGAACCAAAAAGAATATGAATAACACTGTTTTAAGAAATATATTTTTAATCGTCATTCTGCTTATACTAAGCCCTGTACAACATGGCTTAGCCATTAACAGTGCCTATGCGAAATCCCTCCCCGACCAACTGGTACATTTAAAATGCAAGAATATGGAGATAGCTATCGATAGCCACAATGGTATCCTCCGTGAAATACGTTATAAAAATAAAGGTTCGGTCGTAAAAAACATGGAGCCGGCTAACAATCAGCTCTGGACTTTATCATTGACAGATGCAGGACAGACAGTAGAACTACTAGCAGATGATTTTGCTGATTTTAGCGTTCAAAAACTTTCGAACGACTCGATGAAGCTGGTATGGCAATCTTACAAAAGACAAGCTGGGCAATCCCTTGCTGTTGAAGTCGATATTAAAATGCAATCCACAACTGACCTCTCCTATTGGAATATCCGGGTAAAAGGCCTGGAAAAAAAACTGCTCCACCGAGTCATCTTTCCTGCAATAGGTGGATTAAAACCAATTGAAAACGGCACATTTGCTGTCCCGCACTGGATGGGAGAAATCATGAATGCACCCAAACAGCATCTATTGGCTTCTGCCGAAAAAAAATCGCAGTTTAGCTGGACCTACCCCGGCCTACTTGCCATGCAATTTATGACATTGTATGACACACACGGACTTTACATGGCATGCAATGATCAGCACATGCAGCAGAAAGAGTTTTCACTTCGCCATGACATCAATCAAGGGCTGTCTTTGCAAATAGCACATACGCCCTCCTTAATAGACCGGCATGAATATACGCTGCCGTATCAAGTCGTTATTGGGGCATATCAGGGTGACTGGATGACAGCGAGCCGTATTTATAAGTCCTGGGCAGTTGAACAAGACTGGGTAAAACAGAGCCGATTGAAAAATGGATTGGTTCCTGACTGGATACGTAACACCGGACTCTGGGTATGGAACAGAGGTAAATCAGATCAAGTACTGGCACCAGCAATGGCGTTAAAAGATCATTCAGATTTCCCAATAAGTGTTTTATGGCACTGGTGGCATCATGGTTCCTATGATGACAGCTTCCCCGAGTACCTACCGCCAAGAGAAGGAGTAAACAGCTTTATAGATCACATTTCAAAAGCGAAAACAAAGGGCGTACATGCCTTGGCTTATATGAACGCCCTTCAATGGGGAGACAGTACAGCCAGCTGGTTGACCGAAAATGCATATCGGTATGCCATCAAGGACCGGCAAGGAGAACCGCTGACCCATGTGTATAACATTTTCACAAACAAACCGCTGACCAATATGTGTGTAGGAACAGAATTCTGGCGAAATAAATACAAAATAACAGCAGGCACACTGTTAAAAGATTATGGCATTAGTGGTATATATATGGATCAAGCTTGTATACAGAGAACTTGTTATGATCCAAGCCACGGTCATCCCATCGGCGGGGGTAATTTTTGGGCACAATTTTCAAAGCAGCTGACCGAGGATGTGAGATCAAGTACTGATGGCCCTATCGTTTTATCAGGAGAAGGATCATGTGAAGCCTGGATCCCCTCCCTTGATCTTTTTCTGTCACTGCAAGTAAGCCGGGAGAGATATTCGGGAGTTGATGGCTGGGATCCTATTCCGCTATTTCAGGCTGTTTACCATGAATATGCCCTAAGCTATGGAAGCTATTCTTCTTTGTTGACTCCCCCCTATGATGAATTATGGCCAGAAAGGTACAGGCCTTCAACATCAGATACTTTAGATGGTATTTACCATCAACAATTTATGCTGGAGCAGGCACGCTCGTTCGTTTGGGGTATGCAACCTATGCTTGCAAACTATCATGAAACATTGATGCACAGTCGGAAACCCGAAATGGACTTTATTCTCCGTTTGGCTAAGCTACGCTATGAGCAATTAAAATATCTACAGGATGGAGAATTTTACCGCCCTCCGGTACCTGTCGAACAGCAAAACAAAATGTCCATAGCTCTATCCAAACTGTCCATCTACGCAGGCCAGAATGAACATGTGAAAACGTTTCACAAATCCGTCCATACGGTGCTGGTCGGCGCATGGCGATCATCCGATGGTATATTGGGAATACCCATTGTCAATATTGCCAAAGGACAAACCACTGTTGATTTTATCCTGGATGCAAAAGATTATCAGTTACCACAACAGGGAACGATCTATTTGTCAAGGGAAAACCAAAAAAAGAAGATTGGGAAATACTATAGTGGACGAATTGAACTAAGCGTGCCACTTACTGGATATGATGCATTAATTATTGAAATAGGGTGACGTTTTGCCCTAAATCAGGAGATGTTTTCAAGAGATTTTCGAAAGTCTCAAAAAAACATATTTAAACAGGCACTTTTGTTGGAACTTAACAATGGAGATTGATCAATCTCCATTGTATTCAAACAGCCTGAGCACTTTCCGAGGATATCATGAATCGCAAACCTGTGCCCCCCTTATACCAACAGACGAGATCGGCTCCATTTCCAAAGAACAAGCAGCACCACAGCGAAGCCTACAAACCAAAAGTACTTAACGGATATCATCCTGTTGATACTTTGGTCATGTTTGACCTCCTTTTGTTTTCCCTGTTTATTTTTTGTGGTCAGATCCTGCATCTGTTTGTCAATATTCCTTTTCGACTCCTGTCCCAGTAAAATCCCCGACTGAGCGAGCAGCCCGCTATCCGGATGGAAGCGAAAAGCACTGTCCGTCCAAAAATACCAGCGGCGAGAAAGCGTATCCTGCCGGAAGGTATACAGCCGTTGGCGCAGTTCGGTATGCTGCCAGTCTATTTCAACTTCTTCTCGTTTATCGCGCTTTTTATGCTCATATAGCTTGCAGGAAATCAGGATAAGCAGCCCAATAGAGACACATAAAATTTTGATTCGCTTTATTTCCATAATCACCATCCTTTCAATCCAGCCAATTTGAAAACGCGTAAATAGCCGATACAGCGCGTCGCTTGGATACGACCCGATCCGCCACGTTTCCCTCCACGGTCAGTATCCAGTGCCCCTGTTTCTCACGGACGATGCCCACATGGTCAATGCGTGCAAGCTGCCTATTGTAGATCCCAAAGAGGTCCGCTGGCCGGATAGCATCCTCCTGTATCTGCCGCTGACTATAACGTCGGGCCTTCGGAAATAGGGCCGGACTCCAAGCATTGCGCGGTACCGAACGGCCTGCTTTGCCGTAACACCATGAGACAAATGCCGCACACCAAGCATAGCCTTTTCCGAGGCCGGTATAAGCAAGGTATTCCTCGACACGCTTACCATCATTGTGGCCCGTTGCTTCGCTGACTCCGATCTCCTGAATAGCAATATTCACAATGTTTTCGCGAAAATTTTCTGTTCGATCCGCCTGCCCAGGTCTGGCCCCCATAGCCATAGATCTGGGTTGATCTTCTGCCACTTCTCGCTCTATAGCAGAATTGCCAATACCGCCAAGAAAAAGAACAGCGACAAAAAGAACACCGAAAAATAAAGAATACATTGTTGCCATGATGTCAATTGATTAAAGTGATAAGAAATATCCTGACGAAAGAACTTAAAAGGCTGCCAAAGAATTTCTTGTAGCCAGTAGCAGCAGTAGATTGCGAGCAACCCCGCCAAAATTCCGAATAGCAGCACGGACAATATGCCAATATCCAATACACCCGCAGTCGGATCTATTGCCTGGAGCAAAAGACCTGCTGAAATAAAAAATACAAGCAGACCAGCCAGCACAATGCCGAGCAGCTGTCTATTTGTTAGCGGCCAATAGATATCCTCGATATCGGAGGCCAGTTGTTTTTGTATTATTTTCATTGATTATTTAAATAAGTTCATCTATAATTCTATGGCTAGCAGCTATTCAAATAGCCCTAAGTATTGACTATTGGAAAAATTGGTTTTGTCCCTATCATGTACAATCAGGTACAGATGTACCGGCAGTTCTTCCATTCCTTCCGGTAGTTCCATTTGTAGTTTCCCCTGATGCCGAAGCACTGGTTCTTCATTGATCGCCGCCAGTTCATGCATTATAGCATAAGCACATAGAATAATACTGTCATCCCATTCATCGCATCTGACCTTGTCCGTTACCGGATCCCAAGCGAGCAGAATAGCTGCTCCCAGACGCTCAACGGAATAGACCCTCAGAGGAGTCTTCACGCCAGCACTCAGTTTCGCTTTTGCAGGGTCAACTTCAATATTGGGGTACGTACCGACCATGGCCCCCTGTAATATTGCGGACATCGCCCTGCCGATAGGCGTCTTTCTATTTTTATTCTTTCGCGATGTATAACCCATCTGTAGGATATAATTCACTGGGTTGAGAAATTTTCTTGCTTTGGTGAATTTCATGCGAACGGTTTCTGTTCCATTCGCAACAAAAGCCCTTCTTTCCTTTTGTTTCGTTAGTATTTTCATTTTATATATTATTAGTCCCTTTTTATACAAGCTTAAATCATCACAATGTACTATAGTATGACCGGTACCTGGTACCGGCCATAACCTATCGTTTTTTAAACCAGGTCTAACTCACCTAAATAGTTTGTCCGACTGATTCGCTTGTTCTTTCGATCCGCAAAGAAGAGCCACAGCTGTCCTTTACCGCCTAAAAAGTGTTCTGGCAGTTCGATATCTACCGTTCCCAAGCCCCGCGTTGGAGGCTCGGGAGCCGTCAGGAATTCGTCCAGCTCCGGATGGTAGAGTAAGATGTAAACATTATCGTCCAATTGCCCCTTTTGAATAGCAATCGCCTTATTTGTCCAGCTGATCATCAACATTCCAGCAGCGACCTCCGCTTTCACCTTACCGCCGGGCTGCAGACTTCCCTGCGAAATTTGTACCTTAGCATAATCAAGCATAAAGTTGGGGTACGTACCCACCACAGCAGTCTTGATATTGGCCTGCAACGCTGCATTTGTCGGCGTCATCGTATCCGCATTGATCTGCGAAAAACCTACCTGCACAAAAGGTGCGATAGGCATAATAAATTTGGCAATGGTATAGAAGCGCGCCTGCTGTATCAGTTGCTCTTCTGTTGCGGGCTTGTTGCTCTTTTTTGAAAGCCCACGGATATAATCAATGCTTTTCCAGCTAGCTCCTATTACGGATCCAGCCTTACCGCTAAATCCACCATTTGCACCTTTTCTAATTGTTCCCATGTTATTATTTTTTAAAAGTTTAACACATGTAAAAACTTGATTTATACCGGTATATCATGCTTTACAGCAACAAACATAAAATCGATAATTGGCAAATTCAAGGTAGGAAATCGGATAGTCCGATCGCTGTCCTGGCCCTATTTTCCAAGGGATTCACAGCGCGTACAATTGTCCGTTTACTGTCCGGGGCAAAAAGATCTTTGTAACCTTGTCCATCAGGCATCATCCCGATGTTGCTTCAATCCCGCTTCGGGATTGGCCCGTATCAGGTTTGGCATTTCTATCCGGCCTGTCTACTTATTCCCTACTGTTTTCCTACTCTTTTAGTAGGGAATTAGTGGAGGATATGTAGCGGAATATCGCAGTGATTGCGAATATGGTATGAAGCAGAAGCGAAGAAGCTTTGAATGAGTGCCGAAAATTGAAAGAAGAAAGCTGTTCAAAAAATCGAAACAAAACGAAAGAAGAAAATAGAAAGTTCGGATTCTAGGGAAATCAATCCGGGAGGTGGTGATATTTCTTTTTAAAGTCCACCATATCTGCATGCAAAAAATATTTGCCGGTATGGTCTTTTTTGAATGGGAGTATTAAGCCCTGTTTTTCACAGCGGTATAGTGTTTTTGAAACAATGCCCACATAGCGGTATACTTCTTTGCTATGCACCAGCACCAGCGGTGGATCGGGCAGTTTTCGGAGAATCAACGTTTTAATCTGCTCGGATGAATCCGTGATCCTGTCAACAAGATACCTGAATGCGTCGTGTAAGCAGGGCTGCCGACATTCTTTTGGCTTCGCAGAAATGTCAAAACAGCCTTCACAATGTATAAATTTATTCATAGATTGGGATTTAGGATCAATCGCCCTCCCCTTCCATTGTTGGAAAACCAATTGATCGGGTTTATAATAATTGAAGATTTTCATACCGGCACAAGGTACATTATCACGTTTATTCATGAATTTTAAGGATTTTATTTCGGTATTGCATAGCCTGTTCAGAAAGTAAATTGAGAAATGTGCTTTTGAGCCTATTTGAGCTTTTGACTATCAGATTAGACCGCCTTAAAATTGCGTGAAATGCCAGCTTCAGAAAGGACAGGATTTCCGTATGGGTGGTGCTGACATTTTGCAGCATAAATAAGGTAAAAAATGCTTTTGTAGGCTTATTCCCCACTCCTATCAGTGTAATCCCCTCGCGCATGACCGATTCATAATCATAGAGTTCGATCCATGCTCCTTTTATTTTTTTACCTTCCAGAATGATGGGATTGAGGTATTTCACGAGCTCATCGACCTCCGCCAACAATCCTTCAACAGTCTTTTGCTGCTCAAACTTACCATATACATTGCACTCATGAATGAGCCGCAGCAGTTTTTCAAAAGTATGCCTATCCCAGATTTCTTCACTGTCAATGGCAGCATAGCTTTCAAATATGGTTCGAAAGCGTGATGAAAGGTCAAAGCGCTTTATTTTTCTCAGAAACTCTTCAAAGGTGAGTTTTTCGTCCACAATATGATGATAGTACATAAAAATCTTAAAAAAGGCCAGTTGTTCAAAGCCCACCAGATGAAATAGCGGCACTTCGGAGCATACCATTTTTATCCAGGGACTATCCTTGCTGGCCAAGATTTCCATTTCCTCGCACAGCGCGTCGATATATTGTTGAAGGTCGGTGAATTCGAGGCGCAATAAGGGCATATAATTGGAGTCGATTGACAATACAGTTTGTGGTGCCCGGCCCGGTGATTTTTCAGGTCTGCCTTCTGCTGCGGCTTGCTGTTGCAGCTGTAGTTCGATATCGTACAAACGGATATCGAAATGGCGGGCAAGCCGGTAAAATTCGGGACCAGTCAAATATGTAGTCCCCCTTTGCCGATTTCGCAAGGAACGTTTTTCGATGCAAAGCAATTCCATCATTTCTGCTGTCGTTCGATCAGGGTCTTTTATTTTTTCTTCGATAATCTGAAATAGAGTAATTTGTATATCAATATCGGACTGCATAAATTGGATAACGCTAAAGTTAATTATTTAAAATAATAGACTTTAAATATATTACAAACCTTAATTAATTAAAAATAAAATCCCACATGAAACAGTTATTTTACCAAACGGTTTATCTAACGGTAAAATTTTTACCGATAAGCAACTAAAAAGGTTAATCTTTTGCTAATCCATTTTGAATGTACTTTTTATTTTGTCTACCAGCGTAGGTTCTATCTGGTAATAGCTTGCAGGCTTATGCTGACAGCGGTAAGAATAAAGTTTACTTTGAACACTTTTTCTGTTGATCTTTTCAAACAGCTCTTCGAGGGCAGGAGATATAATAATATAGTGCTTTTCCAGATCAAATAACATAATATGGTCAGCACGAATATACAGCGTGCTGTTGATCTGTATAAAAATTCCTTCAAAAATAGTATCAATTGGTTCATCGTCATCAGCTGCAAAAGGGATCGCATAACCTTCGTTAATGATAACATAATCAAAACCTTCCCCATATATAAACGCGAAAAAGTCCACATCTAAAACCTCGCTATCTGGATCAGTAGATTTAATTTTGTCTGTATCAGCAAATGTATTGGCAAGCTTTTGTGCTTCGTCTAATAACCTTTTTTCTTCAACATCTTTTGACCTAGTTTTTTTAGTTGGATTTTTAGACTCAGCACTCAAAATTGCAAGCATTCGTTTTTGATATCCTTTGAAGAAGATCAATACCAAATAGCCAATTATTACTGCGGATAAGTAATATTTTAAATCGGCCTGTTGATAAAAGGCCAGGATTTCTGATTCGTCCCTCGACATAGGCACTACATCTAAAGCTTCGTCCAGTGCGCTGCTATTCCGTCTTGCATTAAAGATGGCATATCCGAAAAGTAAGTTGGTTAACGTGAAAGGTAAGACCGACCATAATACCAGATTATGGGGAGGTCTATATTTAAAATCTGATTGCACGAAGAGCATAACAACAGAAAACCAAAACACATAAAAAGTTGCCGACGATAGAGACCAGATAATTCGGTCTACAATCATTTTATCATAAAGCTGCTCGGGTAAAGACCGGAGCGCAGGGATATAGGCCGCAAAATTACAGATAGCCACCACAAAAATACCGGCAACAATGCAAATAACATAATCATACCACCTAGGCTTACTTTTCGTCTTAATCATAACTGAGCAAATAATTGACTGTAAATATATTAATTAAACAGGTTCAACATAGGTAATATATTTACCTTAACGCAGACTCTCAAGTAAAACAATTACCTTTTGAATGAACCTCTTAGGACCTAAATTTACTTTATTCGAAATTCATTCTAGTTGAATACCGAAAACATATATAAACCTTATGAGCAATGGCCTACTATTGAATATGCTATGCCATACTAAAATAACGATTTAACCAAATGGGAACATACTATTCAGGAAACGATTCGCTTGTGACATTTTACAGCTATTGGGAAAAATTATATCCCGACCTTGAAGATTTCCATAAGCGCTGGCTATTGAAAAATGGTGAGATTATACCGATGAAAAGAGGTCAGATCCTATCGGAAATGCCGCATATGCAATCCGCGCTCTACATTGTATTAGTAGGCATATTGGCCAAAGAGCGTTATTGCCCTGATCGGGATGAACAACTGATCATGACCGTAGCCCTACCCCATATGGGATTCTTTACGACCATGCATTTTTTTAGCAAAAGTCCTGCTTTGGGTGATATAGTTTGTTTAAAATCGGGGCTAGTCTTAAAGATCCCATATAAAGCTATAGCACCCTATCGTAATCAGGAAAAAGCTATCGACACGTTGATTGATCTCTTGGTCAATAAGAAAAAATACCAGCTTGATCATCTCCGGGTAATGGATTCATTGCTTATATCCACAGATCGTTACTTCTATTTTGCGGATCATTTGCCGCAGCTCTGTCATGCACTTACGCAAACGCAGCAGGCTCGGTTATTACATATGTCGGTGCGAACTATTCGGCGTGCTAAACGACTACATGTACGACGAAAGTAATTTTTAGGCCACTTGGTGTCCTCGTTTCGGCCAAAACCTCTGTAATATCTTTGAATTAACGAAAGAAGAAAAAATACAGAGCATTAAATTACAGTAATGAAGCAACAACAGTCAAACGGCAAAGGACAGACCAACAGGCATATCTCGGAGATGAGCCCGATCTGCTCGACGGTGAGCAATCCGAAGCAGGGCCATCCAGCATTGCTGCAGGAGAATGTCAGGGTCATGGCAGGGGATCATCGAATCCCGCTGGGAAATTGTTGTTGTGCCGGGCCGGTCAGAGATCGACACGGCCGTAGATATACGACTTTCCCGCATAGGCGGTAGAGGAAGGATTGGTCTGGCAGAATAAGGAGTCCCAGCGCCAGACCAAAGAATTCGCTATGTGCGGACTCGGGGCCAATGTGCTGTCCAACTTTTTTGACCGATATGAACAGCGACATTGTGATCAATTCATAAATCTAAGTTAGGCAATTTAAATCATACAATTATGGCATGGTTTCAATTACTTGCTAATGGAGATGCAACAGATCCAAACGACTACAATCAAGTGACTTCACCCGGCTGTAGTGGTGCGAATCATATCTGTGCAATTCAGACAAGTCCAGATGTAAACAACAAGCCTGTATTCACTACTTCCCTAAGGAACGAGATGATTACAGCGTTGAATACAAACTCCAGTAGCACAAACGTTCAGTTAAGAACAAATCCGTAAATAAGGTATTGCACCTTATTTCAAAGGGCGCTCATATGGCGCCCTTTCTGAAAATCAAATGTTTCACTTTTAAATCTAAAAATTATGCCTTGGTTTCAATTAGTAGCTGGTGGTGATCCTGCAGATCCCAACGACTGGATTATAACGGGTAAACCGTCCTGTACGGGTGTTGGATACATCTGCGCAATTCAGACAAGTGCAAATGCAAACAATAAGCCTGTATTCACCACTCCACTGAGAAATGAAATGACTCATGCACTCAATACGCAAATGAATACGGCAAATGTTCACTTACGGTCGATTCCTTAATTATTCCGAAAATCAATCAAGGGTAGGAATTATCCTTGATTAATGCCCTCTTTCCTTAATGATCATAATCTCGATCACCTTCTTTTCACGGACTGCTTCCAAGCCGTAATAAAGTATCTGTTCATTTAGTTTTTCCAAGGAGCTATAATCTGGGATCTCTATAATTTCTTTAAAGCCCGATTCATCAAATGCTGGTGGATAGAGTTCGCTTACATCGAGTAAAAAAGCAAGATTATCTGCACCTTCCACTCGCCGACCATCCGTTGGCTTAACAGCATTTTCCTGTGATTTATCGGTCTTTCTAATAATGATTACGTCTTTTTCTTTCTTTTCAATAGATGCACTTACCCCCAGAAATGAAACAAGGTCGTTCATCACCAATTTTGCCATCTCCTTTTTAGACAAAGTATCCTGACTAAAACGTTGATAGCAGATCGCATATTTCGTATCCCATATCCTTGGTCCGATCGTGTTAGACTGATACTCATACATGGATGGATCCTTCACGTTCCATTCTACTCTACCCGGAATCCAGAGAAAATTTGGCGGGTCAATGAAATTATATAGTCGTTTAAAGGCATTAAAAATACTGGTATTGATCAAGCTCGTCACATACATGCCCGTTACCGAATCCTTTTCGATTGGTAGTCCGCCCTTAAACTGCAGATCGTCTCGATATCCTGTGATCAGGACCTTTCCCTTCAGGTTAGCATCGGCCGAATCATGTATCACTGTCTTGGTATTAAAATCGTCCTTTACCGGGATATCCAATTTTTCGTTCGCAATAAGTTCATCGATAAACTTTGATTTGATATAATCCGGATAGGTAATAGCTTTTACCTTACCCTTATAAATAAACACCGTGTGTGGTACCCCCTGATACGGAAAATATTTTTTTAATAGCGAGTCCGACACAATGGTGGGCAAATACGCATTTTTCTCTTTGAGGTATTTATTCTTTTTATAAAATTCCGTGATCAGCTCTTTGGACTGCCAAGTCACCGCAAAGATCTGGGCTTTGTCCCCCACTTCCTTTTGCACTTCCTTGACATGGGGCATCAGCTGGATACAGGTAGCACAGCTGGTATCCCAAAAATCCAGGATCAATACCTTGTCTTTATAGTCATCCAGGTCGACCTTTGTCCCTGAGAAATTCAGTATTTCCATGGCAGGCATATCCGGTACCGCAGCGCTAATTTTCAACTGGTTACTTAAATCTACATTTGCATTATGTTGACCAAAGCTAATCTGAAAGGCTATCAATAAACCTAATGTCATTATTAATTTTCTCATCTTTCTATTTGTATATATTATCGTTTGTTCTGTTCAATTGTTGGATTTAGGTCTACTACTGCACGGGGGATTAAAAAAGCATATTTAGGACTGCCGACCACAAGCTGATAATTCGTCCCATTGACCTCGCGCCGAGGAACGACCTGTGTTACACCTGTTTGATTCAATCGTTTCGTGTCGGCCCAGCGTCTTCCCCTAAATACCAATTCGCGTCGTCGTTCTTTCAATATCTCGGATAGCAGCATATCATTCCCCCAATCGACGGGCACGAATTTTCCATTTGCGAACCTGTTCTTACGCAGCAGGTTGATATCAGCCAGAGCATCCATGTTTTTGCTCAAACGGGCTGCAGCCTCCGCACGGATCAGTAACATCTCACTGGAAGTAAAGCCTATGAATGCTCCAATAGCGCTCTGGTCGTAATTGGTCTTGTAACCATAGGTTCCGGGATCAAAATCATTGTATTGAAAGTAGATCAGTTTACGCAGATCATGATTCGCATAAAGCGCCATCAAGTCCGGATTTATCCGTGCGGCATAAGGTGTTAATGTTTCCGAATAAAATGTTTGCGCCGTAAATATGATCTCCGCATTGTTCTTGGGGATACTCATTTCATCGTATATATCCAGTGTATTGTAGTCTAACAAATTTGGCTGTGCTTTCCATGCAGAATCTGCATAGCGAAAAGCACCCGCGTAGTCCTGCATATCAAGATACAGTCGTGCCAATCCGGCATAGGCAGCCGTTTTATTGGGTCTGCTCCGAGCAATAGCCGTTAGCGGCAGCTTATCTGCGGCCATCTGATAGTCCGACACAATCTGCTGATAGGTATCCAATAGGCTTGCCCTTCCCTTGGGCAACTCAAGATCCGGTGTAAATTTCAGGGGTAGCCCCAGTTCCGCAGCAGCCGTATTTTTATTAAAGGGCAGACAATAGAGCTCGAGCAACTGCTGATAGGCAAAAGCCCGAAAGAAATGAGCGTTACCCACAATCTCCTTTGCTTGCTGACTCTCCTTCTCCTGCGCCGAAAGTGCTTCCACTACACTTAATATCTGGTTTGCATAGAAAACCGCCTTATAGGGCCCTTGCCATGCAGCGGCATTGATCGTGGGCTCATCCGACCAGATGTAGGCATTGCGCTCATCCGGATCCGATATGGAACTCCAGTCTTCGCCATTCAGGTAAAACTCTTCCCCTGCGATTAGATTTGCTGCTGCAAAACTGCTGTTAAGTACAGCATATTCATTCAACAAGAGTTCGCAGTCAGCAAGCGTACTCGGAATGTCCATTTTCCGATCAGGCTTGAGCTCTAGAAAATCTGAGCAGGAGGCCATTAATAGGCCTATGGTAAGTATGATATAAGTTTTCATATAATCGTGTTAAAAAGAAAAACTAAGTCCTAATGATCCGGCAAAGGGGTCGGGTGGATTATTCCCAAATTCCGGGTCTATTCCCAATTTGTTTGCCCGCCATATGGACATGATATTGGCCGCGTAGGCATACACCCGCAGATCTTTTAGCCAGCGGTTTTTGGGTGAATAGCCGATCTGAATATCGCGCCATTTGATCTGATCTGCCGGCGACACCAGGGCGGCAGAATACATATAGAAATTCGCCTCCTGCGCATTGGCCGGATAGGTAAACACAGGTACATCCGTTATTTTTTCGTCCCCGGGTTTCTGCCATCGCCTGGCATAGTCAGCATGCCCTACATTGTTGGCCACCAAGGTGGAATAGTTAATAGACTTGCGCATAAACTTGTGCCCCAACTGAAAGCTTATGTTGAACGAACAGTCCCAGTTTTTGTATGTAAAGCTATTCCGCAATGATCCAAAGTAAAGCGGCAATGCCGAACCTGAATTCTGCATATCTGCCAGCAATGTACCATTTACGATGGACGTATAATTGGTGGAAATCTCTCCGTTTTCATAGCCCCGCGGCTTGCCCGTCTGTGGATCCAGCCCCGCCCATTTGTAACTGATGATGCTATTGAGGTCAGCCCCTTCGATCGGTGTGACATTCATAGAATACGCCCCCGAGCGGTAGTAGCGCCCAAGCTGATCGGCCAGATACGATTTTGTCACCTTGGTCCGGTTATAGGAAAAAGCAAGATCCGAGCGCCACGAAAAATCTGTAGCACTGATATTTACTGAATGGATAGAAAGATCTATCCCTTTGGCTTTGAGATTGGCACTGTTCACATTAAGCGATGCAAAACCTGTAGTCGGGTCTATCTGCGTAGCCGAAATCAGATCTTTTGGCGTTTTGATATAAAATTCTGCCGAACCGCTCAGGCGGCCACCCTTAAGACTAAAATCCATCCCTAAGTTAAACATCCCCACCGTCTCCCATCTCAGATCGGGATTTGGCGGGCTTTGCATACTTGCATATGGCAATCCCGTCAAAAAGTGATTTTGGGTAGACCGTAGCATAATCGGATAAGCCGATGTGGCATTGTTTACATTCCCATTTTTACCATAGGTCATGCGCAACTTGAGCGTTGAAAAGGGGCCATCGGTCATAAAGCTTTCATTGGAAAGTAACCACGCGGCACCTATGGACCAAAATGGCTTGCCCCGATCATTGGCACTGACGCCAAACAAGTTGGAGGCATCCTTGCGCATGCTGGAATTAAAGATATACCGTTGTTTAAAGGTATAAGAAGCATTGGCAAAGTAAGATGTAAAGCGATTGGTTACCTCAGCTAACTGCGGGTAATTATTGATTTTACGGACACCCAGGATCCCATTAAGATAAGGGTGATCATGCACAAGGTCCGCTTCCTGATAGGACAGCGTCGTAGGGTCATAGCCAAAGAATACCGATGAGTGGGCTGTCGAATGATCCTGACGGATCTCGCCGCCCAGCAATACATTAACTTCGTGGGCGTCCGTAAATTTACGGTTGTAGTCCAGCTGTACCCTCCCCTGCTGTGCATCGCTGCTACCATTTAAGATATAGAGGTAGTCGCCGACCGGATAGTTCCATGTGACGGACTGCTTGTCCCATGATGCGAAATAGTTGATCTCATCGCGTTGGTGCATACTACCAATCCCCCGCCAATTTTCTTGTTTGCTATCCGCTTTTCTAAAATTATAGAGCAGCGAAAGCCTTAGCTCGGGCAGTATCTGATAGTTTGCTCCAAATGAAAACATGATCTCCTTTGTATTATCCTTGATCTGTGTTTCGTACAGTTCGGCAAGCGGCCTGTAATTCCAGTCGAGCAGTCTTCCGCCAGCCACGGTATCCCTAAAGTCGCGGCTCAGTCCCACAGTCTCTACCTCTAGTGGATTACCGTTTTCATCTGCCAGGCGCATATAGGGATAGTTGCCATAGCCCGCTCCCATTTCATTGTATTTGATCGGCACCATGGCATCCTTGGTGGTATACTGTGTGTACTGTGTGCTCAGGTTTAGCTCCAGGCGATTAATGGGTCTGTAAGCCGTCTGGTTACGGAAAGACAGTCTATCGGACGAATTGGTAACCACCGCCCCTCGGTTTTTATCAAAACCCGCCGAGAAAATATTGCTCAGTTTTTGTCCACCACCTGCGAGCTGCACATTATACTGTTGTTTTACGGCTTTGCGATAGATGTACTTGGAAAAATCATCCCGCATATCTATCGACCGCAGCGCATTTATTTTATCGGTCAGCTGAGCATCCGTCAACTTGCCTTCCTGACGATCTTTGAGCAGCTGCACCACAGGGGTCATCGTATACATTCGGTCATACATACGGCTGTTGTAAAATCCCTTTTCAAAAAGCATCAGCTCCACATCAATGAAATCCGAGGTACTCATCTGCGGGAAATAGTAGAGGTCGGGTTTATTTTCAACGGTTGTATTTGCATTGACGGATACCCTAAAAGGTTCATTTCGTTTTGCTTTCTTGGTGGTGATGATAATCACACCATTTCCCGACTGTGCACCCCAAATGGATGAGGCAGAAGCATCTTTTAAAATAGAGATGTTTTCAATATCATTGGGGTTGATATTATTGAAATTACCGCTATAAGGAAACCCGTCTACTACGATCAGAGGCCAGATGTTAGAGCTGATCGAGCTCCGCCCCCTGACATTGATATTGGGAAATTTACCCCGGTTCTCATCGAGCATTTTTACCGTCGAGATACTGGGCACGACATCTTCCAGCCGTGAGATAAAATCCATGGATACTTTTCGGTTCAGCAGCTTATTATCTACAAACTCAAAACTACCCGCAGACCTTTCCTTGGGAATCTGCTGTAATCCGGTACTCACCACTTCCACCTCATCCAAGGTATTCTCTTTGAGAAAAAGGGTGATGCTGAGCTTGATATCTACTTGATAATCGACTAATTGGTCGTTATAGCCGATATGAGAAAGTGCTACCGCTCCTTTACGGCTTGAAACCGGAATTGTAAAATTCCCATTTTTATCAGTTTTGGCGTTACCTTTTTCGCCCGGTATGCGTACCGATACGCCGACTAAAGGTTCCCCATCGAGGGATGAAACCACCGTACCACGTAATAGTTCCTTCTTCAGCCCGTCGGCCCCGCTGTCCTTGCGGGGCGTCTGAGCTGATAAACTAAACATAGAAAACATTACAATACTCAAGAAGAGGACTGACAATTTTAAGCAGTTCGATTTAGTTTGTTCTGGGCAGGAGCATTGTGTACCAATAGGCAGTTCACTCCCACCCTTGTAAAAATGATTCATTTTTAAAGGTGTTAATAGGGCTGTGACCTGCTTGGATTAGAATTTCCTGTGATACTTACAAACGCATCGCCTTTGCTCCTAAGCCTAGCTTAGGTCACAAATAAAAAATGATTGATAAATTGCAACCTAAGAGCGTTTGATTGAGATTTTCTAGGTAAATAATAGGGTCGCTACGCTCTTCAAGATTAGAGGAAGTCATTATATGACTTTGCTTGCAGAGCTACTCCGCTGGCCTGATTTTGTTTTTAGTGATTTGTTTTCTGTTCATAACTCGTTTGTTTATTGAAACGAGTCTTGCGGCAAGTGTAGAAACCAACAATGGCGCGGCATCCAACCTACTGTCTACGCGGCCCTGAGAAGCCTATGGAACGAGTAAGCGGACGCCGCGCCATTACCGACGGGCGTTTTGATCCACTTATCGCCTTGTTCCATTTGAAATTTCTCAGGTTTCGTAGACAAGACTCATAAGTGCTACCACCTATTAAGATGGTGCAAATGTATTGTTTTAATATACCAAAGACAAATTATTTGCTTTAAAAGTGGCTTTAAATGCTCTTAAGACTGATTTTATCGACAAATAATCGTACCTTTATATCAAAGGTACCAAATTAGATTTTGGTAGCAAACGGGTAACTTACCCGTATTTTACGGACTTATTTTAATCAGGTAAATTATGAGTGTTGTATTTCAAGATGAAAGAAAAATTAAACAAGGTGAAGTCATAGCAAAGCTTCGTAGGATGCAAGGAATTAAGCAAGAGGCATTAGGTAAAATGTGTCCAAGCAATTTTTCTCAACAGAAAATATCAGAGATTGAAAGTCAAATCGTTATTGAAGAGCCCACTCTTGAAGAATTAGCTATAGCTTTGGGTGTTACTGTCGAATTCATCAAAAATTTTAATGATGATAATGCAATATATAATATCCAACATAATCATGATTTTAAAGATCATGCTGTCGCACATCAAAATCACCAACCAATTTTCAATGAAACTTCCAAATTAACTTCACTTTTAGAAAAACTCGTTCAAGACGACGCTGTTAAAACTCAAGCAATTTTGGATTTGTCAAAAGTAGTTGCCGATTTAGCGGAAGAGGTGAAGAGGCTGAAGAAAAAGTAAGATATCAGCAAGTTTATGGGAAGTGTAATAACAACTTTTTCAATCCCGAAAAACGCATCACAATGCAATACCTTGAAAATTAGTAATTCTTTGCTCGGGCTTTTTAACACCGTACAGAACAGAGCATGATATAAATATTATACCAATTGCTATGACTTTCTAAATGAAAATATTTTTGATTTATAATTGGGATCTAACGGGAGTGTAACACCAACTGTGTCATAGGATTAAAACTTAAAAACCTCTTTCGAGTTTGAGCCTATCCCAAAATCTATATAAAGTTGGGATATGATCAAGCTCCAGTTATGCATTGGCATCGTCCATTTTTTTTGCGATATCCTTTATGATCAGATACATCAATTTCATTAGTGCCTGTTCGGAGCTGAAGGCTCCTTTAGACTTAATGATTTTTCGTATCTGACGGTGCATTCCCTCGACCGGATTTGTGGTGTATATAATCTTGCGAACCTGATCCTCGTACTCAAAGAAAGTAGAAAGATTGGTCCAATTATCCATCCAGGATTTGGCAGCAAGAGGATATTTCTTGCCCCATTTTTCTTCGAAACGGAAATAGGTTTTATCATCTTTAATTCGTTCTATACTTTTAATGGAGCTGCCAAATGGTTTGCAAAAAAGATAAACACAATTGGTCCGGTGAGATCAAAAGGTATTACGATGATTGCTGCCCGCTATTACGATCCGCAGTAAGTTTGGCGTTGAACTGTGCTTTCAAATTATTTACCAAAGATATCGCTGATGACAAATCATTAGCGTCATTTAATATGCAATTATCTACTGCAATAGATCTTTTTACTGTGCCTTCTACGGTATCTGTAGCAATAGGGGACATAGGAACAAATGCGATTCCATTTGAAATTTCATGTATCTGTTTCTCCGTGTTATAATATATGAAATTAGTATTTATTGAAATCACGTCTGGCCGTTGTGCAGTCGTACCGACCTTCAAAGCTGCGAGATCATTATTCGGGACAGTGATCGGAACATATATAGAAGGTCTATCTTCTGTAGTGCATACCCATGAGTTGACTTTCCCAACAATTGGAGTAAATAGCTCTACTATATCCCCAATCCTACCTCCTGCTCCCTGAAAACCAGGCGCAACTAAAGCAGAGGAAATCTTATATCTATTTTTAGGCATATTCTCAGCGATATATGCATTTAGATCCACACCATTTCCAATTGACAAAACTCTATTAATTGATATAAATTTAATATCTAGGGATTTCGAAGAAGGACTATTATTCCCTAAATATATTTTGAATTTTGTAGAACCGGGTACAAGTCTAAAAAAACAAGACTGGTTTATAAACCCTGTTTTACCTACCACACCTGCGATAAATCGAAAGCACGACATGGTAATAGTCGATAATAATGTATTAGAATCGTTATAACATCTTATATCAATATTTCGGGAAATTTGGGAACTGTCTTGTAGATAGTGCGCCTGCCCATGTATGGAAATAAGAAAAAGTTCAGTATCAGTTCCACTAAGATAATATGGGGTTGTCAAATTGGAGGTTTGTGCTGCATTTTCAAAGTTAATTGTGGAATAATCTTTTCCGACCCGATCTACCCGATAGGTTCCGAAAGCGGAAACCCAATGTCTTGTGGTATCAGCAACGTGGGTATCATAGATATAAGGATCAGCCAATAAATTATCTCCCATATTCAGACTTATACTTAAGCTTCCTAGCATCTCTGCTCCCGCAGTTTCAATAGTATTAATGATGGTATTATTAAAAATTACATCTGCCCCCTTATACCTAAGTCTGCGAATAACTGCACCAACAACATTACAAGATTTTATTGTATCTGCTGTAAATGTATTTAACAAAAGGCTCATTTTCCTATATATACCTCCTATCACGTTAATGCCACGATTGGTTAAATTACCATTTGGTTCTATATTTAAATAGACTCCGTCTTCGGTTAGATTAGTAGGACTGATAATAGTGACATTTTCACAATTGTCAACGATTGCAATATCAGATTGTGTATTATTTGAAAAATCACAGGAGTCGATTGTTACATTAATCACATTATTTACAAAAATACCCCAGGAATTGGAATTGGTAGGATTCTTAAAATTATAAAACCCGCAATGGCGGATGTAGGAATTTTCGGCTTGTTCTATACCACTTCTGCTAAAATTAAGATCAGGTTCGGTAGAGTGGAATTTAATCCCTTCTACTTTTGAATTCGAACCAAATTGCACCATCGTGGGTGTATTTACATTTTTAAGATGGACATGTGCACCGTATCCCTCCACATCGATATCATTGAACCTTCCAAATCTACTTGTAAGTGAATCGCCTACAGGAATGATCATTTTACATTTATAAAGTTTGCACGCCTCATAAAGTTTAGCGAGTACAACAACATTATCTGTCCCTACCCCATTAATATAATCACACTTATAGCCAAAATAAGAAGCGTCAATACCTTCCTTAAATATTGATTCTAACTTGATATTCTGAATTACAATAAATGACCCACCATTATCCACTAAAGATCTGATGGTTGGATAATAGATAATCGGGGCTGGAGTATCCCCTTGCTTGTAATACCCCATTAATTGTATTCCAGAATAGACTGGATTTTCTCCCTGCAATCCTGCGATCTCACTTGCGGAGAGTTCCCTCATCTCTTGCATGCTGTTCTTAATTAAAAATTGATTTGCCATATTTCTTTTTCTTTTAAAGTGTATAGCAAAAGTAGGTTTGTCAATAGCGGTATCTGAGGAAAAGAAGCTATATTTAAGCGGTATCGGAGAGATACCGAAAAGTCAATATGGGCGATAATTATGATAATTTTCAATATCAGAATAGGCTTTCCCTAAACTCCCCCCTAACAACTTTCTTAAACTGGGGTTTTTAGAAAAATCTAATTTGCCTAAAAAGTTTATATAAATGGCATTCTGAATTCGCTTATCAACCAAAGGCAAATTCTTCGTTAAAAAATATACCATGGAATTAAACTTGCTCCGGTCATTTTCATCTATAGCCGCCTGCATAAACCGTCTGAAAGTCCCCATTTGAAATGTAATAGAATCGCTATTGTCTTCATCTAAAAGTTCCTCCTCTAAGCTTGGAAACAACTCAACCAACTCATTAATAAACAGATTTTTACCTTTCATACTTTTATATTAGGACAACTTAATCATTTTCCCCCCTCTGCCAATTCCACATATCTTGAATTCAAATATAAAAATTATCGATTTATATCATCTCTATACTCTTCCTGAATCATTCCTGCAGCAGTATATTTGTGAGGAGACGCTTTGTAGGTCGCTTCTGCAAATCCCAACGCTTCAGAAATTAAAGAAAAAGTATGTATAACTTATAAAATAGAATCAATAACGGTGTAAACACCCACCACCAGAGAAATCAAAAGAAAAGCAAGTACAATAAAGCAGCCTATGGTCACAGATCGATCTTTTCAGCTCGATTGAGCGATTCCCGTTTCACTGACATTAATCATCGAAGGATCTTCAATATGTTTTAAAACAATTTCTGAATCTTTAAGCACCCATGGAGTTTCATCCAATATAATCTTTTGAAATACCTGCTTTTTCTCCTGGTCCTCTAAATCTTTGGCGGCGCATAATAGCTGATAGGCGAACAGTTTTAGTCCTTCTTTATTCGCTTTAATGAAGTATACATCATCCCTTTCCCTGTAGTCAGAATAAATAGCAAACTGCCCATTATCCAAAGATTCTTCTAAATCTAGGTGAGTTTTCAGAGAATCCAACAGTTCTTGGTTCATTGCAAGCTTGATTAGTCTTTAATATAATTATAATATATGGCTATTTTTGAATAAATAACAGAAGATCATTGTCCAATCTGCATTTTTGATGTTATCGGACCTGAATTAAGACCTAATCTTCTATCGTAAAATCGATCGATTTGTTAAATTCTTCTTTTTCCGGTTCCGACAGCTGATCACGCATCGCACGAATCGTATAACCACCTCTCAATATACCTTTATCCAAATACATCCAATCTGATATTTTTTGTTTATCGATCAGTACGGTGTCACCAAGGGCGACCTCTTTCGTTGAGACAGGGCTATTATGGACAACACCTGTAAATTGGTTATTTATATAAGTGAGATTACCAATCCAAATGTGCTCCAAACTTTGGTCAGGTGTATGATATGCTAGTTTGAGGGCAAAACCTTCATATCCTTCTTGTGGTTTCTGAAACGCCTGCACAAATAGATCGAGCGAGTTTTTTGCCTTTGCTATAGCTGCATTCATAGCTTCATCGTCAGAGCGGAAACCAATGACTTCATCATTTTCAATTTTATCTTTTACTGACGGTGACTGGCATGCCATCAATACAGCGCTGCCGATAGCAACAAATAAAATAGGTCTAATAATTTTGAATCTCATCTTTAAATATTTTACATATGTAATTTCTTCTGGAATCTTTAAATAGAGCCCAGTCTTCTAAATATAACATAGGTATTTGTACTCTCCATATAAGGAAAATAAATCCTATCTCAACCTCAACCCCAAAAGATACATATTAGGTTTTCCATCGTAATGATCCCTGATACGTTGCTCAACATGGATCGCATTCCAAGTCGCCAATCTTTCAAACCCAATACATTCAATTTTAGAAACTTGAATTCTTTCACCATCATAATCGATCCAACATAAGTCATCATTGCCTATTTCCTGTACGAAAAAAGGGACTACAGCTCTAAATTTTTCTTCGAGAGGCTTTATTGCCAAAACCTTCCATCTTTTAGAGGTAATAGCAGCCCAACCAACATGAATTGAAAAAAGAATATTCTGTTCTAATAGCATATCCAAGTCAATATCTTCCTTTGATGAAAACAAAAATATAACCTTCGATGATTCGTCCAAATACATAATAATCGCCTAAATTGATAACAAAGTATGTTCCTAATTTAATTGGTATCTTCATTATCTATTTCTGATAAATTAGTATTTCGATTACTTTTTGCTGACATCTCATTCTCGATTCTTTTTTTAAATTGTTCGAGTTCATTTTCAGAATAGTATCCACCACAACTGACTGCTGATACACCATTGGGTATCCGCGCATTTACAAATGGTGCGTCTAAAAGTACATTATCCGCGATAAAAGCTATACGGCCCCTGTTTCGACTCGCTTTTTCTGTTGCCGCCGCCCATTTCAGAGTCCCAATTTCATCAAATTGCATAGCAATGGTTTTATCTTTTGTAGCATTTTCACTTATCGTGACAGATTCAAAATTTGAAACTGTCAGAATAGGAACGGGGTGTAGAAATAAGATTGCGGTGGATTTATCCAGCTGCTTTGCGATAGCATTCGGGGCACCCTCTTCCAGAACAAAGTACCAACCAGTGGGAAGAATTGTATCCTGATCAGCGCTGGAAACCTCATTATTTTCTTGATGTTGGAAATTAACATCCGACGACTGATCATTGTCACCTGAGGCTGTCAATATGATCATCAGGTTTATCAAAAATACAAGGATATATTTCATAAATGGGCTTAACAATAATTTAAAAATAATAAATATTTTGTGAATGGGTGAAAAGTATTATTGGTGATTATCCCAAGTGGTATTTTTGACTTTGATGTTTTCTACACAACACTCTATATCCTTATATAATTTTGTATCTTATTATCGCGAAGTACGATAGGAACTCGCTAATGCAAAAAAACAATTAATTAATCAATAAATTAATAACTGTAGCATCCTGTTGCAGTATAGCGTTTAATAAACAATACAACACTATAATTATGAAAAAAGCATTACTACTATTAGGGGTAATGTCCTTTCTATTTTTTTCTTGTGACAAAGAAGGAGGGCCAATACCGAGTGACAAAAAACTAGAGATTCAAAAAGATGGCGTAAACTATGTCGATGAAAGATCAATTATTCTTCCACCAGGAGCATATGATGGCCCCAGACTTATATATAACACTCCATCTACGACTAATCCAAGTGGAATTAAAGAAAGCATCCGATTTACATCCTCGCCTTACAAAAAAGGAAATCGAAATAATACAGCATTCACCTTCTCTATATACTTTCCTGTCGAGGGTGGTGTTAGCTTAAACAAAAAATATGAAATTAAGCCAATTAATGGAAAGGAGATATTTAACATCGAGAAAGATGGAAAGATCTGGGAACATGAAAAAGATTTGGCTTATATTCGGTATACCGAAGATTACAAAACTTATCATTACGGTACTGGATATATTTCATTTACACATTTTGATGATAGCGGTTTGAAAGAAAATATCAAAGGTTCTGGAACAATAGAATTCTCGATCGCTAATGAAAATGGCAGCAGAACAACTTTGAAAGGAACTTTTAAGTTATAAAGTGTAAAAGTTAAGACTTAATCTGACAGTTAAACAACACAAATAGTTGATGGCCCAATTCAAAAGAATGCCAGTTAAACTATCTTAATCTGGTATTTTTTTATATTTATCTTTTTTATTAATTCAATGCATGCCACCTTTCAAATTTCTATCATTTATTATTTTTAATATTCTCAGTTACTCTTGTACAAATAGCTTAAGCGTTCATTTTTAGGGCGAATGTTTGGTCAAAATGCGATAAAGGGGATATTGAAAGATGAAACAACAAGTTTTGGCAAAAACGCACCCACATCCTCTGTATTTATCGTAAATGAAGACATACATGATTTAGAAATGGAGAAACGAAATTGGAAATTATTAATCGAGAAATATGAAACATTTGAAAAAGATACATTTGTACATTGGTTCTTTGGTAGAATGTCCAGAGCCCAATTAGGTCAGTTCATATACAAGCATTGCAACCACCATTTAAAGCAGTTTGGAGCGTAACCCAAAAAGCCACGAAACCGCTACATGGATCAGGCGTTATAAGGGGTTCGTTCTATGGCAGGTATCTGAAAATGGAATAAAGCTAATTGCATATGATAGAGAGAAAGGAAATTTCTTGGTCTAAAAAGATGAGCATACTTCCTTTATCAAGGATCATGATGGGCAATGGTTGCAAAAAGGCGACGATAACAATCAAATTCTATTTATGCCAGCGAAGCCGATATATTGAATGTTGCACTATTTGGATGTAATTTCAGTTCCAAATTCTTATATTTGATAGAGCCCTCTATTTTAATAAATGGAAAAAATATACCACATTATTACCCTAGCAATTCTGATAGCAATCTCCAGCATCAACTTTGTGAATGCGCAGGTAAATTGCAAACAACTTCTGAAAAAGAAAATAAGCTTTCAAGATTTAGATAGTGGCAAAATTGAGCGTATTTTTAAAGATTTTACACAGTTAAAAGCATGCGGTCTCGACAGCAATGCACTTGAAATAATCAGTGATCCCCCACTTTTTGCGACGTTAATTATACCGTTCATGGATTATGGCAAGAAAAAAATGTAACTTACCAGCATATCTTTGACAAAATTATAGAATTTCAAAATTCAGACGAGTTTCCCTTCTTAAAACGGTCACATGATGCAACCAAAGCGCTTAAAAATAAAAACGTAGACCTTAAAAATTGGGTAGCAGATAGCAAGTTGCTCTTGCAAATCCCACTAGATTCTAACGAGGTAGAAGACTTTTATAACTACCTAAAGGCCAATCCCTCGAAAGATTATACTTATTTTGATGCCTGGGGAATTTTTAAAAGTCTTGCAACGAAACAGCAACAAACAAGCAAAGATTTGGGGATGGAAGGAAAGAAAAACGATTCGCCACGCAATATTGAAGATGCACTATTCAGGGGGAAGTATAATACTATGACGTTAGCGGAAATTTTTCTGGAAGCTGACAGCCTCAATAGGAATGTTGTTATCTATTTTACGGGCTGGAACCATATAGATAGCAGAAAACTCGAAGTTTCTTTGTTTGACGATAAGAAACTCAATACAAAACTTCTTCATGAATTCTTGTTTGTCATTTTGTACATTGATGACAAAACCAGGATGGATGAAATACCAAATCTTAAAAAGGACGAATACAGCACTGGCAATATAACCATAGGTCAACGTAGCCAAAAAATTCAGCAGCGATATCTGAGCTCGAAAGATATACCTGCATTTATATTATTGGATAGCAAAGGAAAATTAATCAAAGCCTTGTCTAAAAATATAAATAAAGAAACCCTCAGAAGTTTTCTAACATATTAGGCGAATAGCTACTCTTATCGCTTTAAAACCGACCTATAACTAACGATATTACTATTCGAAAAAATAATGCAGGATTCTGGATTGATCTACGTATAATCAAGTGTAAAAAAACTTTCTTTAACCCCTAACTTCAAGCTTATAGCCCTTGCCTCGAACCACAATAATGTTGATATCGGGAACTGTTTCCAATTTTTTCCTGAGTTTCGAAATAAACATATCCAAACTGCGCCCCACAATCACCCCCTCATCTTCCCATATCTCTTTTTGCAACCGACTCCTAGTTATTGTCTCATTAGGGGACAGTGCAAAAATATTCATTAGTCTTGCTTCGGTCAGAGTCAAATCTATACATTCATTATTTATCCTCAATTGCTTTTCATGGGGATCAAACTGGACCGAACCAAAATGGAATACTTCTGCAGGCTGATCCACTTTGGGCGCTCTTTGTAATGCACGTGGTCTAAAAACAGCAAAACAGATAAAAGCCAATGCGGACAGACTCCCCAAGATATAGACATTTTTGGCTTCATGTTCTATGGGTTTGAATTTGATGTCAATGATATAACACTCACTAGGTTGCTCTCTTCCTAAGCAGGGTACAATATCATCTTCTTTTTCTCCAGCGATAGCAAATCCATAAGCTACAGTACTGGTACCACAGTTTAGGACGTTGACAATATAATCGCGATTGAACGGATCTTTGGCCAACAGATCTTTCGTCGTATTTAAGAGAGAATCAGGTTGAAAGGTAAGATGCTGTTCAAACCTAATCCGATATTCATCTGCTGTAATCCTTTCTATAGGGAGCACCCTCGATGAACTATCTCCCGACTGTAAAAGCAGTTGGTGGCCAAGTTTACGGAGTAAAATTTCTGTTTTGGCTGCATCAAAGCTACTCCTCTCCTCCCTACCGAATGCCAGGCCGATCAATGTTATAGATAGAAATACCAATGTTAGTCCAATAATGTATCTACGTTTTCTACTAGGAAGATTTTTGAAATCAAATCGCATAAGCGGACATTATTTACAAAGTTTACAATTTAATTTACAATCCTGAACGGTCAACTATAAAGATATCAAAGTATTTTCGCTCAACCAACTTTGATAGCATATGAACAATACAATGAACATTTCCATTTTACTGCTGCTCTCTTTTTTAATCAATTCCTGCGGCGATAATAACCATAAGCAACAGCGGTTAAACAATCCAATAGTTTTATCCCATTATCCAAGCGCCGCACATGGCCCTAGTGGAATCGTCCGTACGGTAAAGCAAGACCGAAAGGGCAATATTTGGATTGCTTCATGGAAGGGCGTTTTCCGATACGATGGAAAATCGTTCAGCAATGTAACAGCTGAAGTCAGTACTGCCCGTTTTTTCGGAGTATTGGAAGATAAAAAAGGAAACTTTTGGTTGGCCTCGATCGGTTCAGGCGTGTATTATTATGATGGAAAATCCTTTCACAATTTTACAACAAAAGACGGCCTTGCAGGTAACCAGGTCACTGAAATCTATGCGGATAAGGCGGGTCATATTTGGTTCTGCACAGATGCTGGGGTGAGCCGCTATGATGGAAAGTCTTTTAAAAATTTTACAACAAAAGACGGACTTTCCAGCAACAGTGTCAACTCGATTACAGAGGACAAAACAGGAAAGCTATGGTTTGGGACAGCTGATTATGCCTGTGTCTATGATGGCAAAAAATATACGATCCTCAGGCATGAAGGTAAACCTTTCAAAAATGTCCGCTCTATAATAGCGGATAAAAATGGGAATATCTGGCTTGGAGGAAATGACGGACTATGGCGCTATGACGGTACTATATTTAGAAATTATACAAGTCAGTTTGTTGGCTATATCTACGAAGATAAAAATGGGAATATCTGGACTAGTTCGGATAGTGTTGTCAATAGGGATTTCAAACATGTCTCACAACCTCCCACCCAAACAAAAAGCTGGATTCTCTCCCGTTACAATTCTAAATCGTTATCGGATCCCTCTACGCCTCCTGAGATAATCAGATCGGGGGAAGCCCTGATTTTTGGAATAACCGAAGCTAATGATGGCAGCATATGGTTTGGTACTTTAAATGGAGTGCATCGTTATAATGGAAATAGGTTTACGGACTTTAAAACGAAATAATGGGCAGAAGGGCAATAAGTTCCTATCATTTCGCTACTAGAGTAGCTACAAAAGACTAGTAACATAATCAAAAAATTGCTGCTTTCTTATTTAATAATTTACTTAAATGAATGGAAATACGATGCAACCTTTGTGGAATCTTAAATTAGTAGCAGCTTCCACAGACTTCCCTAGTCGAGTCTAGTTTTGATTTAATCATCCATTAGATACTGAACGACAAATAATAACTTAATACATGAATATGGTGAATTGAATTATGGAAAAGAAAACATTTTGGCATCATCCTTTAAATCATTCGCTCTATTTTATGAAAGTATTTCTCCTAGTCCCAATTTTATTTCTTATCGTAGCTTGTCAAAACGCTGCTAAAAAAACACCTAAGGCAAAAACGCCGGAAAAAACTTTTAATTATTCTGCCTTTCAAAAAGACTATGCAGAAATACTGGATGCAATAATTACCCATGACACTTATATCAGTCGATTGATCATAACTGAAAAACCTGAAACTTATATTGAAAACAAATTTATCAAAGATCTGATACATACGACTTACAAGGAGGATTATCCTCTGGGAGATGCTATTGGAATCAGGGAATTGTTTAGGCATCTTAATTATAGCAAGCAGGATTCCATCGGTTTTCTCAATCAGACAAGAGCCAGGGATACGGTTCATATTCCGCAAGCAATCGTTCATAAGTATATGGTTAAAGACAGCAATAGATTGACTATGGAAGAACGTTTTTTAACAAAGCTGGTCTTCCACTTACCTATTCTGACATATGACGGCCAAAAAGCATTTGTGTCCGTAGATCATATATGTGGTGGATTGTGTGGCCAGGGATGGTATTTTATTCTTGAAAAAATAAAAGGCAAATGGAAGGTTGTAAAATATGAGGGCACTTGGATAGCTTAATATCAATAGCAACATGAAGTAGTCGCCAACACGGCTTGAATAGATTATCGGATTTTTAAATGAAAAGAGTATTTTCAATTGTGTATTAAAAAATTAAAAAAATAATACTAAATGCTATTTTTACAGCATATTCGTATTTTGTAACCAACTGTTAATAGTAATATGATGGCAGACGACGAACTAGAGAATGTAGATCCAGACGACATTAGCGATTTACTCGTTAAAGTTGAAAGGTCATTTGACATGAAGTTTGAGAGCACCGAACTGATGAACATTATCACTTTTGGTGAATTATGTGATCACATCGCCAATAAAATCCAACTGGAGCATTCGAACGACTGCACAAGCCAACAGGCTTTTTATAAACTGCGTGATGCAATGGCATCGATACTTCAAATAGACTACAAAACAATCACGACCAGCTCTGCTCTCTTAGGCCTTCTGCCAAAACAAAGCAGACGTTCTCTGGTAAAAAAATTGGAAGTGCATTTGGGTTTTAAACTTCATATCCTACGACCGCCCTACTGGGCATCCGTGACACTTGCGATTTTACTAGTTACATCTTGCGCTGCACTATTCTTTAATTGGCAGATCGGACTTGCAGGACTTGCTTTTTCAAATGCCGGACTTTGGTTTGCAAAAAAATTCGGCAACATACTTACCCTGCAAACAGTTGGACAATTAGCAAAAAAAATGACAAGTGAAAGTTATTTCAAATCTAGGCGCAACCCGAGCACTTTTAATAAAAGCGAAATTGAAAAAATACTGGTTGATTTATTCAGTAATGATTTAGGGATAGACAAAAGTAAACTAACAAGAGAGGCAAAACTTAGCTAAACTCCCAAGGAGGGTACAATTTTCAACGCAATTTTGAATATGGGAGATAAAAGATATGGGAAATAAGCTGAGCCTGACAAGCCGTTGATAGTTTAAGCTTGTCGGCCTATTTGTGGTAACTAACGTCAGATGAAAAGTGTCCCCTCTTGTAATGACGGCAGAGCCACCTATCAACTTAGATATTTATGATTTCGGAGTGAACGCAACGCCGAATTGAAAAAGATTTTTTTTAAGTTGAGTCAACTGTTCGGAAAATCCGAATAGTTTAACAGGTTGGGAATAAAGTGGGCATATCCAGTCAAATATAGCAACTTCAAATTTTATTATTATCTTTACTGTAAAGTAATAGACCAAATCATTTAACTGATTGATCATTAAATTTCTATGCATATTAATCATTTAATAGGCAGGTGTATTTTGCTTCAATTGATTACATGGAATAAAACCGCAAATTATGTTCATAATTGATATCCGTTGGATTTTTAAGCTATTGTTTAACCTAGCGATCCTCGTTGTAATCGGCAGGTTATTTTATGCACCCTATGAGCCAAAACTGCAAGGAACCAATCTCGTGTATATATTTCCTTGTATTGGAGTCTTAAGCAGCTATCTTTATCTAGCAGTCTGGTTTGGCTGGAAAAGAGCATTTAGGATATTACTATACATTGGCATATATATATTGTTAACATGCTATTTTGTACTGAGGGGATCCTTACCAAAATGGTTGGACTATACTTTGACAATTTCAATCCTCATATTGCTTGGATATGGTGTTTACCGTATCATTAAATACCTAATTAGCTTGATTAAAAATATAAGAACGCGGTTCAATGCCAATAAGATACGTAATAGAAATAAACCTGAAAATCGTTGAACCAGACCGCAAATCAGCATAAATGGAAAAAATGTTCTCGCTGTTAAAGTCTTAAATCCTATCATCGGCTTCAAAAAGAATTAACAAACGGAGATCTAATCGATAAATTATCTCAACATCGTTCCTTCTGGTCGTCTTATTGATTGTTATAAAGTTACCACGGGTAGTTTCATTTTCGTTACTGCGCGAAAACCAATAAAGAAAGGTGGCTTTCTTGCTCTTTCCGCTCTGTGGCCAATCAGCTATCAATTAAATCTACGGCTTTACTTCTTTGTATATTGGCTGGAATTCGCGATGCCATTTCTCCAATTTATTATTCTTAAACCTAAATAAATAGAATTCATCATCAAAAGGAACATTCCTGTAGGAAATAACTTCTATAGTATCCGTAGCGTTTACTTCCTTTTGCGCAATTGAATAGGATGATCCAAGAGTATTAACAACTTGCAATTTAGACATTCCCAATTCAAGCTGCTCCATTTTCGATTTTCTCATTGTGGCAATTCGTGTACCAGAACAAGAAGATAATACCACAATTAAAAGACTTAAAATGGCTATTAAATTATTCTCCATATAGCTAATTTAAGAAATAATTTCATTAAGCTGACCTATTTATGGGATAAATATCATGCTGAAAGCTATAAAAAAGCGGGTTTTAAAGACGATTTAAATCCCTATCTAGCAGGATCATCATTTTACAGAATTTCTGAAATCACAGAGAGCAATTTAAAGCTTGTAGTTGACCATACACACGAAATGAGGGCAGGAACATACGAACGAGAACAAGCAAGTGCGTTTTTTGGAGGTTATGTTCTTCGAATTGACCATCAGGACAAATATTTTCCACAATGTTGTGGTGATCTTTCAGACATCCATTATTGGGAAAAACTTGCAAATGGAAAAGATGGCTTTTATGCAGGACATCCACAACCAAACGTAAAAGTTGACACGAACATAATTACGCTTGATTTTACCGTAGAAGAGTTTGACGAACTAAAATTTCGGAACCCTGTGACCTTTATCGTCGGAGAAAATGGAACAAAGTTAATTGCATACCAGGATACTGAACAATATAAATTGATGAAGTATTTTATGAATAATCACGAACGGATTTTATCCGAATTGGGATTCGATTTTTAAATCAAACTAAATGGATGACAAAAGTAAATGCAAAGAACTCCTTGGGAAAATAGGTGTGTTATATAATCGTTAATTTCATAATTGATACATAAAATATGGGGTATTTATTATAGTTTTATGGCTAGCTAGTTAATCTAAATTAAAGTCGGCAAGAAATATTTTTTAGCCAATATCAGCTTTAGAAATGAAACGTATAATAACAGTATTCTTAGTTTTTTTATCAATGCAGATTAATGCACAAGATCTTAAACACCTTGATGATGTCGCAAGTAACGACGGCATACCTCGTGGAAAAGCAATTATCTATGGTAATTTCATCCAGCGATTAGGATTCAGCAGTGGAGGTTTTCCGCAGGACATACGTTTGATCAATACAGAAACAAAGGAGATTTTTTCATTTAGAGTGAAGCCGACATTCAAATCATCAAAGGAAAATATCTTCATATATACCATTGAGCCGGGTAACTACGCTATTCTAAATTATTGGTGGACCAATAGTAAGTGGTATGGTGGCAAAATGTATACAGAGTATATTTTTAAGAATACGGATACAACGGATGGTTTTGAAGATAAAGTAAATGCTGGCCTGATAAATATAGATGAATTAGAACGCTTTACTTTTAAGATTACAGAAAACTCATTAAACTATCTAGGAACCTGGCATTTTAAAACCCCTCCTGTTTCATTCACGGATGACAAGGTCATACTCGACAAGAAAATGAAAGATAGGTACAAAGCCATTGACTTTTCACAAGCTAATCTAGTTATACCAAACTAATAAGTTCAAATCAGGAATTGACAAAACATGTCATGTAAGAATCTCAAATATTAAAAATATAACAAAAAGGGCTCTTAGCGCATTACAATATGAGAATCGAAAATAAAAGAGTTATTAATAGAAGACAGATTAATAAGGCTATTATAGAGGATGATAAAAAAGGTTTAATCTTGACAGATTCAAACCTAAATATTTTAAATAATCTTGGTTTCGAAGAATTCCGCCTCTTAGATTTTGCCCCTAATGGCCATATTATACTTTTGAATTCCAAAAATTGGCTAACAATACGAAATGCAAATAAAACGACAATTACAGCTTTTGACATTGAGACTAAACAACAACTCTTTTCTACAGAAAAGTTCCTGGGATATAGAAGCATAATAGATAAATCATCTAACTTTTTTTTACTTGAATATTATCGTGGATTATGTTGTCTAAATATTAAAAACGGTGAGGTAGTTTTCAAAAAAGATAAAGTCGACAAAAGTCTGTACAATGCAGATTTACACCTTAAAAGCAATATTATTTATATTCCAACAGAGAAAAAATCTATTTTGAGGTATCACTTTGACAATCACTATTTCGATGAAATAAAACTTGAAAATGTAGGCGGTACGAGTTGGATCAAATTTGATAATACCCAAGCCTGTTTATTGATAAGTGACAAAAAAAATTCATTGCACTGCTTTACACACGACAACATGGTGAAACCGATATGGTCAATAAATTTTTCCAAATTTAAAAAAGATAATAGAATTTGGTGTTACAATATCATAACAACTAAGAGCAATTTGGGTTGTATTCATGGATTTATGCCTGAAAGTGACCAAAATGCGTACGCAGGAGGTACATTATATATTTTCGATATCCTCTCAGGCGAAATAATTGACTCCCTAGATTATGCAAACATTCAAGAAAAAATAATCACCGATTTTCAAATAGATGAAATCATTATTGATGACTTGACGTCACTATCATTGAAAACTAAAACATTTCGACAGACACCGATGGCGTCATATCTACAATAGCGCTGAATAAATATGGATCATTTAGAACCTATACCATTATGGACATTGGTAGCTAACATCAAACAGGAAATTAGCTGTGGGCAAGGGAAAATAGAAACTCGCTATAGCACGAAACAGTTTAGCCCGGGCACCAAAGTGTATATTATCGATTGGTATGCCGGTATGTGCCAAGCTATCACCGTAATCGGCATGTCCAGAGATACGAAAAGATTAATTACTATTGTTATACGGGCTGAGTGGATCGAAAACTTCCGGGTCAAGTTATGCTACAATCCTAAAGTCTGTTCAAAAATAAAGACCTACTTTGATAAGGAGGAAACTGGAATGCAGCGGTATACAGAAAAATTTGTAAATGATATGTTTATTGGTATACCCCAATGGAATGAACTTACCAATTAGTTGACGGTGGATCATTGAATAAAATATAACAGTATCAATTCCTGTCGCTCTATAATCCATAATTTAAGATTGTCTTCTCTATATGTTAGAAGTGTTAGTTACTTCACTGAGATCTTACGATCTTAACCTCAATCTAAAAAGATACAATTTTGAATTTCTCCTCCAACAGTATCATAAATAAAAACGTGATGTATGAATTTAGTAAATTGCATTATGGAAAAGAAGACTTTTTGAAATCATTTTTAAAATCATTCGCCCTATTTTATGAAAGTATACTTCTTAATACCCTTCTTATTTCTTGTTGTAGCTTGTCAAAGCTCCACTAAAAAAGCACCTAAAGCAAGAATGCCAGAAAAACGCTTTGATTATTCTAAAGTTGAAAAAGACTATGCGGAAATACTAGAAGCAATACTTACCTATAACTCTTATATAAATGGAACGATCAAATCTGAAGAACCTAAAACGTATATCGAATCCATATTTACCAAAGATTCCATAAGCACGTCTTATAAGGGGGATCCCCCCCCAGGAGATGAAATTGGAATCAGGGAATTATTTCACCATCTCGGCGATAGCCCACAGGACTTTATTGGTTTCCTAAATCAGACAAGAGACAGGGATACAGTCTATATTCCTTCGGCGATAGCCCGCAAATTCAGAGTCAAAGACAGCAATAAATTGATCGCTGAGGAACGTTTTTTCACAAAGATGGTTTTCCACTTACCGATCCTGACGCATGACCGCCAAAAAGCATTTGTATCCCTGGATTATCTATGTGGTGGATGGTGTGGCGAAGGATGGTATTTTATTCTCGAAAAAACAAAAGGCAAATGGAAGGTGGTTAAATATGAGGGTACTTGGCAAGCTTAGTACGATTAAATAATCTTCCCTATCTACTGGTCATCCGTTTTCGAATCCGGATGGTCAATAGCATCAAAACATACAGTATAACAACAAATTAGTAAAATAACAATTAATCCACCGATAAAGCTAACAAGCAATAATGCAAGCAGGCAATAAAGGACGCAAGAAAAGAAAAACTTGAAAAAATCAGGACCTATCTTCACTCAATACTTAAGTCTCTAAAATAGCTTGACAGGGTTCAACGTTGATCATCCCTTGCGTCGCTGTCATTTCAGACCATAACCAATTGAAATAGGTTATCACCTGCTTAGCAGGGATCATTGGTCTGTCAGCTGTGGTATGCCCATCCGAAACTATGGTGATACAATAATCTCTTGTTATCGCTGATTTTATCGTAGCATCCACACAGAAATCTGTAGCACATCCAGTCACAATCAGTTCCTTCTCTCCCTTACGCTGTAATATCATCTGAAGATCAGTTTTATAAAATGAATCATTCGCTGTCTTAGAAACAAATATATCTTCAGAACCTCTGACCAATTCGGGCAATAAAGCCCAATCTTCTGTACCGGGAAGAAAACAGTTCTCCTTTGTGCCATCATTGTCCGAAATCTCCAATATGCAAGCAACAATTGATTTATATTGAAAAACTGATTATTTTGTGACATCAAATTAGTAGTCTATGAAACGTACTATTCCTGTATGGCAATTAAAAGACAATATATCTGGCGTACGCATTGAGATGATCAATAACGCTTTTATTTCGTCATTTATAGAAAGTATAAGTAAGCTGCACCGTAATGACCATTTTGTATGCCTTTTTTTGACGAGGGGCCAAGCGAAACTTTTAATTGATTTTAAAAAAATAGAAGTCACACAAACAAAATTGGCTTTTCTCTTTCCCGGTCAGATTCAACGTGCAATAAGTTTTGACAGCGATAGCCAGGGCTGGTTACTTTTTGTGGACAATAAGATCATTGATGAACATGTGCGCCTTACAATTGAAGACGCCTCTTTTTCGGAACCTGTACTCTCCCTCTCATCGACTGATTTTGAGTGGTATCAGCGTTATTTCCAGCTCCTTTTTACAACTTACAATGACTGTACATTAAGGAGCTTTCACAAGGCTGCAGTCGATTCTTTAATACGACCTGGAATATATAAGATTGCTGCTTCCTTTCAGGCTACTGCGGAATATTTTTCAAAACAGCACTCACGAGGAAAATCGGAATTAACAAAAAAGTATAAAAGACTGGTAAGGAAACATTACCATGATCTAAAAAAAACCAGCGAATATGCCGAATTAATGAATTATTCAACTACCTACCTAAGTGATACGATAAAAGCGGTGACAGGTTTCAAAGCGACTTACTTTATCCAGCAGGAAATACTGAGGGAAAGCCAGCGCCTACTTTGTTATACAGATCTCACAATCAAAGAAATATCCATTGAGATGGGCTATGATGATCCTAAATATTTCAACAGAATTTTTAGCAAGTTGGCCAAGATCTCACCCGGCCAATTTCGAAAGGACTTTAAAGCTTTCGGTAAACAAGCAGAATAAAATTGAAGGCTATGGAATAATCTGTCTCCTCCACCCCCACTGAAATCGATCTAACAAAGCATTCCTTAAAATAGCCTTCACAGAATAGACCTTGCTCAAAAATTCCAAGTTCCTACAACACTATAAAATCTAGCACTGATAATATCAGTACTTAAAAATAGTGATATACTGATTTTACTCAAACCCCAATTTTCAATTCCCATAAACATAAAAGTGTTTTGTCCACCAAATAAGGGGAAATATATACTTTTTTAACATTAACTGCAGGTAAATTTGTCAAGATTTTTTTAGCAATGATTTTGGGATAACTCCCTAGCTGGCATACGGAAATAGAAACTAAAAATGATACACAAAGTAAAACAATCAAAATTCACGATACTACTCTTCTTTTTGATATGTATCCCAAGAGTTCTTAAATCACAGGTTTTAGACAGTACAATGATCAGATTATCATTTGTTGAAGCTGTGAACAGGTCGAAGGATTTTAACAAACTATTAGGGGTGTCCAAAAATGAAATAACCGCTAGTCTAGCTGACTTAAAAGATGCAAAAATAGCAATATTGCCTCATGTCGCTACAAATGCATCCTACCAGCGGTATAGCGATATCACCGTTTTTGATGGAGTGCTAGGCGAATCAACCTCAATTCCAAAACCTCCAAATGCCAATGCTGGCACCCTAGGCATCGAAGCTTCATTTAACCTATATACCGGCGGGCGGCAAACATTCACCATTCATGACGCACAGCATAAAAATGAGCTAGCCGCTATAAACCACAATGAACAGAAGGCATCAATTGGCTTACAAACTGCTCTACAGTATTTGGATTTAATACGTAATTATTATCAGGAAAAATTATTAAAGGAACAAACGATAAGAGCCCAGACCCGATTTAAAAATATTAATGCCTTCTATGCCAACGGAAAAGTAACAAGAAGTGATTTACTGCGTGCAGATGTGGCATTATCGAATATACATTTGAGTCAAAAGACAAATAAAAATGATTACCAAATCGGGATAAAACGGCTAAAACTTTTACTCAATTTGGAAGACACTGCAAATGTCTTAATTACAGATACAGCCTCTCTCGAGCTTCCTGATTTGATTGATGTAAAAAAAATGACCGGCAATTATGCAGAAGCATTCTCTATTTTGAAGATACAGAAAAACATTCAATTGCAGGGGAACCGCACCAAAATTGTAAAATCATTCAACCTTCCGAACGTTAGTCTATTCGGTGGTTACGGATTAAATTATCCCAATACCTTTGTGTTTCCACCTAAACCACAGACTGTGGCGGTAGGACTTGTTGGCATAAAAGCATCCTATAATATATCTTCATTATATCAAAACAAAAATAAAGTGTACGCATCGATGACGAGAGAAAACGGGCTTAAACAACAGAAAGAATGGATTGAAGAGAATGTAAAACAAGAGGCAGCAACTTTATTTATTAAATATACTGAATCCATTGACAGGATATCAGTTATCGAAAAATCTATTATACAGGCCGAAGCTAATTATAAAATACAAAATGCAAAATATTCCAATCAGCTAAGTTTGCTGACGGATCTACTTGAAGCCGACAACCTCTTATATGAGGCTAAATTTAATCATATACAGGCAAATATTGCCGCGCTTTCGATATACTACAGATTACTTTTTTTAACAGGAAAAATTTAAAACAGAAAAAATCGTGAAACCAAAAAATAAAAATTCAAGAACGGCTACCATAATGGGTATCATGACTACTTGCACTGTATTAATCTTATCAGTCGTTGCTGTGGTCTATTTCATAAAATACATCACGTACTCGAATCGCTACGAAGATACAAATGATGCGCAGATAGAATCATTTATTAATCCTGTATCTGCGAGGGCGGGAGGATTTATAAAAAATGTACTCTTCGAAGAACATCAGAAGGTTGAAAAGGGAGATACACTTGTAATACTGGATGACAGAGAATACGCACAAAAAGTTAAAGAGGCAGAGGCAATGTTGGAAGATACCAAGGCACAACAGGAAATCTTAGCCGCTAGCATTAATTCAGCCCAAGCATCGACTTTAATCAATCAGGACCAGATCAAAGTAGCAAAAGCTACCCTGTGGCAGCAAGAACAGGACGTCAAACGTTTTAGAAATTTATTGAATGAAGATGCTGTAACGGTGGCGGATTATGAGCAAGTTAAAACGCGATATGATGTAGCCGAGAATAGTTATAATGCCACAGTAAACGGGCTAAAAACAGGTCATATGAAAGTAAACGAATTGCAAGCAAAATACAGTTCTCTTTTCGCTGCAAAGAAGCGTGCCGAGGCATTGTTAGATCTGGCCAAACTCAATATGAGCTATACGGTCATTACATCTCCATATAGCGGATACACCGGAAGAAAAAATATTTTAGAAGGACAACAGGTACAAGCTGGACAACCGCTGGTATCTATCGTAAATACGCACGATAAATGGATAATCGCTAATTTTAAAGAAACTCAAGTTAACGGAATGTATGTGGGGCAGACTGTCGAAATTGAAGTAGATGCGATAGGCAACAAGATATTCAAAGGAAAAATCGAAGCCATATCGGCATCCACTGGTTCAAAGTTTTCTTTATTGCCTGCAGACAATTCAACGGGAAATTTTGTAAAGATTATCCAACGAATTCCTGTAAAAATAAAATTTGCACCTGATCAGGATACAGATGTACTTAAAGCAGGTATGAATGTCAAGGTAAGGGTGAAGGCAAAAAATTAGAACTTTATAACTCATGAGGTCAAATATTTATTTTAAAACATGGATTAACAAATACCCTGGATTGACAAGAATTTGTTTGATTTTGATTTTATTTGCTGGAATGGCACAATTTGCCTCTTTCGGACTCATACAGGCTCATGTCATATCTTTCTATGGAGCACAGTCCGAGGATATTTCGTTCGCCTTTCAGATATCTTACGCAGGTATCATTTCGTTTTTACCAATACAATTCAGGACGCAACGATACTTTAATACAAGAAACTACCTTATCATTGCATTTTTAATAGGAATATTTTTGAACCTTGGATGCATGGTAACGCAGAATCTCGTATTATTTTCCGTCCTACGTTTTTTTATGGGGGCAGTTACCTGTACAATAGCTGCCTGTATATTGATTATTCTATTCTCTACACTGCCAATCGAAAAAGCCACCTTGATCGGGGTATCTATCTTTTTCTCATTGGTGTTAACCTGTGGCATTATTGTCGGAATAGGCGCTTCGTGGATCGTGGTAAGATGGGATTGGACCGTTTTTTATTATGCGCTGATTGGGCTGCAAATAGTTGCAATGGTTATTTGTATTCTTCTCTTTAAACTCACAATAGACCGCAAACCATTACCTCTGTATCAAATAGACTGGATCGGCGGCCTATTATTTGCGTTTGGAGTAGTGACGGCGGTATATATTTTTATTTATGGCCCTAAAAGATATTGGTTGTCAGACCAAACAGTACAGTATGCTTCCTTTTTTTCTATTTCAGCTTTATCTTTATATTTTTATCGAAAGACAACAATCAGGCATCCACTGATTGATATGAATGTTTTTAAATATCCGAAGTTTATTTTTGCCATTGGTCTGATGCTTGTATTCTGGTGTGTGAAAGATAGTATAAATCTGATCTATGGATATGCAGCTTCCGTACTTGGCTGGGACGCTGTTGATGTTGTCCAATCTGGACTATTTAATATATTGGGGGTCATCGTAGCAACACTTATCGCCATAGGGTTAATATTAAGAAAAAAAGAAAATTTACCGAAACTACTACTCGTAGGTTTTTCGTTATTGTGCCTTTATCACCTCTGGCTTTATTTTCACCTGACGCCGGACCTCTCCTTTAATGAGCTATGCTTGCCTATTTTCGTCCAGGGGCTTGCCTGTGGTTTCCTATTTGTTCCTATCACTATATTCTGCTCGGCAAGTGTACCAAAAAGCACGGGAATGACGGCGATAATTATCTGCGCTTATACAAGGTTCTGTTCGACATTAATTTCGATGAGTGGTTTATATACCTTACAACTCTATTATACCCAAAATTATAAGTACCAATTTCTAGGCAAACTTACAATAGATAATGAAACATTGGCACAGCGCCAAAGTCTATATCAAAACTTACTTTCTTCAAAGGGTTTAGGGAAAAGTGAAGCAATAGGGATTTCCAATATGCTACTTTCAAAATCCTCCGCAATGCAAAGTCAATTACTTGCCATACGCTCAATATTTATGATAGGTGCAATAGTAGCCGCAATAGTAATAATTCTATTATGCTGTTTTGCAGTTATCATAAAATTTAAAACAGCCAGAGAAAACTAAACTTGAATCTCGTGCATCCTAACTTTTTGCTCCGTAATGTATATAATTTCAAATTTATTATAAAACAATTGATAAAAAAATACACGATATCATCCTTAAATGTTACATTATCCATTAAGTTTAGTTTTTTTAACCATAACCTAGATAAAAAATAGACAATTAATAGTGATTAATTAAAAAAACACGAAGCAGCTATATTATGAACCTGTTTTTAAAAAAATGCATTGCGGATGTAAGACTGAGGATTACGGAGGTGATACCAAGCATTACCTCGATATTGATTGGCTCTTACATTATTATAATACCTACTGAGATCTACGGAGAATTTTGCTCTTTAATAGCTATTTCATTTTTAGTATGCGGTATTTTTGAAATTTGTTTTTCAATTAAGAATAAAATTCAGGAAAAAGATCTGATTTACATGATTATAAGTGGTCTTATCAACACTCTTATCGGCTCAATTCTTTTATCTCGGGCAGAAATAGTTGTTCCTACATTACCGTTTATAATTGGCTTCATTCTTTCGATACAAGCTTTACGAGCGATCAATTTTTCATATTTTTTCAATTCTAGTAGTAGCATAAAAAGACAAAGTTTATTCGTTGCCAATGTTATAAGTTTAATTTTGGCACTCATTTTAATCTGTACTCCTATTTTAAAATGGCTGCCATTAACAACGATTACGGGATTGGCCTTTATCTTTGCGGGAGTTGGTAGATCTGCCGCCTTTATTACGCCAGGCCGATAATATCGGCCTGGCGTGGCTAATAATAACTCTTTAAAGTCCCTATTTTGCTAAGTCATTCATCGTTAAGATAGCTTGATTAATAACATTATCTGACTGTAATTTTTCTATAAATCTGAGATTGTAATCGTCTTTTTCCTCAAACATCGAACGTATCCTTAATTTATCATTATTGACTTTAGTTGGTGATAGACGAGAAAGCTTATTGAGTCGCTTGGCCATAATATTGTAAGAGTCGTATTGTAAGCTCACCTTTGATTTTTTAAGAAAAGAGATTTCTTTTGATCGGTCATATATGTCCATTAAGGAGCTATCTGCAGAAATACGGTATTGTGCATCTGCAATGAGTTTTTTAAGCGAAAGATCTTTCTCCAAAATCTCATGCGAAGGTGAAATCATATCCCATGGTAATGGATCGGGAAGATCTCTCTCGCGGATGCCGGCATATTCGTTCAGATCTGGTATCACGATATCAGGAGTAACACCTTTGAGCTGAGTGGATGAGCCACTAACCCTATAAAACTGTGCATAGGTCAATTGGAGAGAACCTTCCAGGGGGGGAGCTAGCCTTATAAGTTTCTGTACACTTCCCTTTCCAAAACTTGTACTACTTCCAATGATCAAACCACGACCATAGTCTTGCATTGCAGCGGAAAAAATTTCAGAGGCCGATGCACTTAACTCGTCTACTAAAACAATTAGAGGGCCTTGGTAAACCTGTTGAAAAAAAGGTTTACCTGTAGGCATCATCATATCCATATCATTGGCAGTCCTCGCAATCGGATAACCTTTGTTGTCTTTAATATGTACAATAGGGCTTTGGCCTAAAAAAAGTGTGGCCATCCTGACGGCTTCTCTTAAAGAACCACCGCCATTACCCCTTAGATCAACAATAATCCCCTGTACCTGTTCTTTTTGAAGATCAAAGATAGCTTGTTCAACATCTAATGAGCAGTGTCTGCTACTTAGATTATTGAGAGATTCATAAAAAAACGGAAAAGTAATATAGCCCGTTTGAATTCCTCCATATTCGATAATTGCAGTTCTGGTCTGAGAGCCATTCCCCTGGTTAGCCTCTCGAGTTAGCGTTACAGTATGTCGATTATCTTCAGCTCCTCGTAGCAATATCAGCTGCAAAGAAGTGCCAAGCTGGCCACGGATCAAAGCAGCGACTTCTCCACTTGTCATGCCTGCTACCTCTCTGAAATCTCCTTTTGCCCCTTCACCAATCGCTAGAATAATATCGCCAATCATTACTTGACCACTCCTATAAGCACTACCATTTATATCTAAACCACTAATTCTGACACCAAGAGGAGAAGTTTCGCCATCAAGCGTAAGACCTAATCCACCATAGTTATTGTCCATCAATTCTGAGAATTCACGTTCTGCCCGAGCAGATAGATAGCTACTATGCGGATCCATTATCTTGAGTATACGATCTACATAAGCTTCAAACTGTTGTGTCGGATTTGATAAGAGTCTCATACGTTCGATTGATCTTTGTATACGCAACTTTACTGTAGACCTCGCACGTATTTCTAGACCGGCAAGATCTCGGTTTGTAGGGTTATTTTGCCTAAGTGCATAATACTGTTGTATGATGAGATATTTAATACGTTTTCTTCTAGACTCTTTTATCTGTAGTAGATTTTTGGCTATGCCTATCGTCGTCCGTCCCATTGGTCCAGTATCTTCATTGATCATAAAATCCATAGGCTGCGCAAGGATTTCAGCATAGTCCTTTTCTAGATCATTTAATCTGTTCATATAGATAGCTAAAAGCTGAGGTAAGAATGCAAAAGCTTTGAACTCATTAATCTCCTCATCAAGCATATATTTATACCTGTCTAGTTTTTTAAGGTCTGATTTTAAAAATAATTGACCCAGAGGATCTAAGTTTTCAATAGTTGCCTGATACAGCTTCAAAGAAAAATTATCATCAATAGATTTCGGAGCGTAGTGTTCGGATTTAACAATATTAATAACGTTTTTTAGTAGCTCTCGATTTTTCTCAAAAGCGAATGATGTGGCCTGTTGTGCCCTTAAAGCACCAACAGTAACCACAAACAACATTATAATTGCAATTTTAGATTTTAATTTCATAAACTACTTTCTGGCAAATATTTCTGCAAGTTTTTCTAGTAATGATTCTGCACGCAAATTTACAGCAACAATCTTCCCTTCAGGATTAATGAGGTAATTTTGTGGAATCGCCTGAATTCCATAGAGTTTAACCACAGGTGATTCAAAGGTGTTTAAATCGGACAGCTGTGTCCACTTCAATTTATCTTCCTTTATCGCATCAAACCATTTTTGTTTGTCTTCTGGTCGTTCCAAAGCAATACCAAGCACCTCGAATCCTTTTTTCTTATACCTTTTATACGCCTCAACTAGATTTGGATTTTCCTTTCTGCAAGGAACACACCAACTTGCCCAAAAATCTACCAAAACGTACTTTCCACGAAAATCGCTGAGTTTTATCATTTTAGAATCGGTATTTGGCAGGCTAAAATCAGGAGCTACTTCACCTATATTGAATTTAGTACGAGGTCCCTCTTTACTTTTTGAAAGTGCTTTCCTTATTTCAGCTCCTATATCCACTCTGGGGGTAGGGTTTACTTTTTCGGCTTCAATACGTGCTGCAAATGCCAATCCACTTGGAGTATTACGTAAGCGCGGTGAAAGCTTAAGAAATAACGGTTCCACTTCATCCACATTCATATATACACCGGCAATCTCTTTGAGTGCAACTAAACAGAAATAGGAATCAGGAAAATTTTCTATATATTTTATCTGAAGCATCTTTCTTACTTCGAGCCTGGTGTTTCTATCTTCATTAGCGATACGTTCCATCCGTCCTCGTTCCGCCAAAACGCTATCGGCTTTAGTCAATGGGGCTGATTCAATTTGTTGGCCAGGAGGATTTATTGACCCCGAACGCAAAGCCCCAAAAGTAATAATACCATTTACCGGTAAAATACCCAACGGTTCTCCGGGTACTTTGATATAATCGACATATTGGCACATCTGATCATATATTTTTGATCCAGTAATTTTTGCCTTTTTGAAATCTTCGTCAATTTCCATCTGCAATTTTTCATCATCCAAAAATAGAAACATCGTTGAATTTCCCATACTCCGCGCTCCTTTACTATATTTCGAGTAACTCAAGGTAACCATAACAGGAAACTCTGGCACTTCTTTGCTATCAAGTCGAAAATGACCGTTTGTGACATCAACAGAATCTATTTCAAACTGAGGAGTTGAATACGCAACATAGACCCTGCCTTGGGATTTGTCATTTTTAAAATGACCACTAATATGAAAACTCCCTTGTGCTAGGCTTACGAATGGTATCAAATAGACTAGTATTAATAATATTTTATTCATATGACAAATTTTATTTTTTATAATAATTAATTGTATCCAGGATTTTGTGCGTCAATATACGCCGGAGAATAATCAATCTGTATTTTAGGAATAGGAAAAAGCTTATCAGTAGACTGCCAATTATCGCCTTTGATTGGAGCCAAAATAGCATCGACCCTTCCGGTTCTCTTGAGATCAAACCAACGATGTCCCCATTCGCTGAAAAGCTCTACCTGGCGTTCGTGCCAGATCGTTTCTAACAATTTCTGTTTATTGATCATAGGACTTATGTGAGCAATCATCGGCAAGCCTGCTCGCCGTCTAATATTATCTAAATCTGAAATACTTTCCTCCAATTTTCCCTGCATAGCTCTGGCTTCGGCCCGAATTAATAGGACCTCGGCGAGCCGAATAACCATAGAATACTCAGAAGTGGGTTGCGAAAGGGCTCCAATCTTATATTTAAATGGATAAAAAAATGAAAGAAATGTTCCAATCCAATTATTCCTGCGCTTGTCTCCATTTTCAAACGCATCCAGCAAAGGTTCATTGAGCGCAAAAGTAAATCTCCCTAAAGCCCCTGGTGGAGAAAGAAGAATATAAGTGTATCCTTCAAAACCATTCGTATTTATGGCATCACTTGGCATCATCTGCCAAATAGCTTCTCTACTATTTTTCTTAAAAACATCATTAAGATTATTAACTAACTCATAATCATTCTCTTTCAAAAGAACGGCATTGGCTGCCTCCTCCGACTTTTCCCACTCGCCAATATAAAGATAAACACGAGCGAGCATGGACTCAGCAGCAGTCCTATTTGGTCTAACCCGTTCTGCTGAAGGCTTATTTGTCGCATCAGGAAATGTATCACTCAATAATGTTTTAGCTTCTTGAAGATCCGCAATCATCTTTTTGTAAACCGCCTCGATGGATTCTCTAGGAGCAAGGTTGTTTTCTCTGTAATTAGTTGTTTCAACATAGGGTACATCGCCAAAAATATTGACTAAGTAGAAATGGAGAAAAGCTCTCATGAAAAGTGCTTCTCCTCGAAGTTGTTTGCTGACTTCTGAACTTATTGCGGACGATCTTGACACTCCTTCCAAAACAGCATTACAACGATATATACTTCCGTAATAGGCAGTCCAGAAATCGTTGTTATCTATTGCATTTAAGTTATTGGTATAATAATTAGAATACGGTGCTACGGCATAGCTTTTGAATTCGTCGGCAGACTGTCCGAGAAACATTGAAGCTCCAATACTCAAATTTGCTGTTTTCATAAATTCGCCGTAAACGCCGAGCATAGCCGCTGTGGCACTATTATCACTGGCAAAAATATCTTTTGAAGATGTCTCTGTAAGTGGACTACCCACATCTAGAAATTTTTTACAGCTCACAACTAGTGTAATCATGATCAATGATAAATAGAAACGTATAAAAAATAGGCTTTTCATTTTTTTGATTTTTATAGGGTAATTTGTGTACCTATCACAACAGTACGCAATGGAGGGAGCATAGATCCTTGACTTTCTGGATCAAATCCTTTATAATTAGTAATTGTCAAAAGATTCTGTGCCTGAACAAAAATTCGAAATTGTTTCATCTTTATTTTCTGCAAAAAATGATCTCCAAATTTGTACGAAAATGAAACATTTTTCAATCTTAGATAAGAAGCATCTGAATATGCTCCATCGCTCTGTTTCGCGGCATTGTATGCGGTGATGACTGCTGCCGCTCCTGGTGCTAAACCTCCCGCACTGAGTCGCTGTAGACTGGCATTATCCCCTGGTTGGAGCCAAATATTATCCAAAAAATATTCAGGTAAATTGGTGGGGGTGGAAAAAGGTAGGCTGCCTAAAGTGTTAAACAACATATTTCTACCCTCTTGCTTTACAAACTGCAGCTGAAAATCCAATTCTAAATTACGATACCGAAAGTTATTGCCCAGCCCTCCATAATACAATGGTCTCAATTCTTTGCGTTGAGTTACATCGTTTACATGGTTAGGAGATGAAGTGATCTGACCATCGGCAGCAATGAATTCGTAAAGCCCAGTCTGTGGATTGACACCATTTAATTGAAAAAGGGGCTCGCTGATATTTATAGCTTTTCCCACTACGTATTGCGTACGGTAAGGTGAAAGGGCTAAATCCGGAAAATCTAAAAGTTTATTGCGATCAATTGTCAGGTTTAATGATGTTCTCCAAGCAAAATCATTCATCTTGAAGTTTGTACTGGAAATCTCAAATTCAAATCCTTTATTTTGAATTAAGGCCGCTAGATTCGCCTGTACATTGGTATTCCCAGTAGTTGGTGCTAAAGGTAGATTTACCAACTGATTGGAAGAGCGATTTCTGTACCACGCTGTATTTAACATAAGCCGATCATCAAAAAATCCTAGTTCGACTGCCGCTTCAAGCTTATGGTTGCTCTCCCAATGGTATTCGTCATTAAACACCCTGCTTGGAAACAAGCCGGTCATACCTAAATACGTTATACCATTATTGGCCAGGTAGGAATCCAGGTATCGATAATCTCCGATCTGGTCGTTACCTGTAATGCCATAAGACATTCGTAATTTTCCGAAACTAATTGCTGGTAACTTTTGTGTAATCCAAGGTTCTTTTCCAAATACCCAAGCTACACCCAATGCCCCAAAATTTCCAAATTGTTTTCCAGGGGCAAAACGGCTACTCCCATCCCGGCGTCCAGTTAAATTAATCACATAACGGTCCAAAATAACATAATTGAAGCGGCCAAATACAGCATTATACCTATACTTACTATAACGATTACGCGTACTAAACCTGGCTGCTGCACTTAGATCTCCAAGCATAGCATCACTTGCAAATCCAAGGGCGTTAATTGTAGTGCCAGTGGACTCTAACTGTTGGAAAGTGGTACCAGCCAAAAACGTAATCTTTCCCTCACCAATTTCTTTATTATACTCTATCTGTGGTTCAATTATCCAAGAATTATTTTTGTTGTTACCATTTAAGGAATTTGCGGAAAGCCCAGCAATACCGGGATTGAAGCTGGAAAGCGGATTAAGACGTTGTTCATTGAAAGCAATATCGGAGTAACCAAAACTAGCCCTTAGATATAAATTTTTAAAAAGTTCATATGAAAGATTCGCATTAAATAATATATTTCTTGTGAGCGCATCGTACCGTTGCCTAAGAGATGCATATGGATTTGTTGCAGTTGGATTCCACCAATTGAGTCTCCCATCCTCTGTTAAAAGTTCGGGAGCATTTGGAGGTAAACTTAAAAAGCTTGATATATCCAATCCTGGAAGAGTATTTGAATCGTGCCCATAATTTCCACTAAAAACTAGTCGGAAGCGGTTATCAACGGAAGATGAGTTAATGTTAAAGCCAAGGGTGGTTCTTTTATCAGCAAAATCTCCATCATATGGGGGACTGATCTCACTGTGTGCTAGATTTAAACTATAACTCAGCTGGTTGCTCCCCCCCGATAGTGAAATGGAGCTATTTGTATTGACAGTTTTGCGACCGATGAGTTCTCTACCCCATTGTGTATATCTTGATGTATCCCAAGTCCCATTAAGATCGTAATCAGTTGGTCCGGGATTTTTTGCGTCGTTCTTAAATACAGTTTTACGATACCGTAGATATTCTCTCGTATTAAGAAATTTTGGCATCCGCGAGGGGTTACTAAAGCCTACACTAAAACGCCCATTGATTTGCATCGGACCTGCTTTTCCTCTTTTAGTCGTGATGAGAATAACTCCATTTGCACCCAGAGATCCGTAAATTGCAGTAGCATCTGCATCCTTTAAAATATCAATACGCTCGATATCTCCAGGGCTGATACTATTAAGTGGACTTAGTCCACCAGCGCCGGCTGCCGAAGATTCTCCTGTTGTCCCTATACCACCCAAAAAGCCATTGACATTGCCTGCAATCTGCCCCATAGAGGCCGCACTGAATGGAATGCCATCTATAATAAACAAAGGATTGCTTTGGTTTAGACTATTCCTGCCCCTTAGTTCAATTGTAAAATTGCTACCAGGGTTACCGCTCTGCTGAACAATGGTAAGCCCCGGAACCCTGCTTTGAAGTGCTTCCAACAGATTAGAAACGGGCTGTTTTTCAATATCCTGTGCGGTGACAGATACCACATTACCGGTATTGAGCGTCCGCGTAGTTGAATAATATCCCTTGTTGACCGGTACTTCAGAAAGCTTTTGCTCTTGTCTAATTAAACGTATATTGGGATCTTGTATTAAATCAGTTGTTATTGCAAGCTCACGTGGAACAAATGAAACGTGACTGATCCGTAGTAGGGTGCCTTTATCTCCAGCTATAGAAAACTTACCATATGTATCACTGAAGCTTATAATTTTGTTGTTGTGAATCAATGATATATTTACACCACTAATAGGCTTCCCTTCTTCATCGATTATTTTCCCTTTAAAAATCGCTGTACCAATGCGGGCAGATTGCATCTGTACTACCGATGCCTTCTCATTTTTTGGAGCCTTTACTTTAGCAGAAATAATTATGTTCCGGTCGACTATTGTGCAAACAAATGGTTGATCATTTGAAATTGTTTTTAGAAAGTCGGAAAGCGGCATGTCCTTTACATTAACTTTTACTGGCTTAGATAAATCGAAAAGTTCAAGTTTGCCTGAAGTCCGAAAACCTGTCTGTTTTTGTACAGCGAAAAATACCTCTGAAACTGAAAGACTATCAGTCTTTAAGGTAATGCGTTGCGAAAAGGCTGCATTACTTATCAGCATTATCAATATTAATAATTTAAGCTTAGGCATGTGCTGGGTAATTTAATTTGATAATTCATAGTTAGTTTGGTTTGTTATGTTTTGATAACAGTGATATTCTCACTGAAATATCCAAGTAACATTTATTTGTTTTTTTCTTTTCATAGTATATGCTATTCGCTTGTATCTACCTCCTTTCTATTGCTGATAATAAGTCGCTTCCCATTGATGGTAAAGTCAACACCAATGGAACGTAATAAAGCTTCTATGACTGCCGGATTTGCACCAGTATGAATGCTTCCTGACAGGTTATGATTTGGAATTGGCCCGTAATACTGTAATTCAAGACCATAAGCCCTAGCAATCTCGTCCATATTCTGAGCGAAGGTTTTTCCATTAAAGCTGATAGCACCATATTTCCATGCAATCTCAGCATCAACATCAACTGACCTTTTATAGGTTGTCCCATCTTCTCTCATTATACTTTGCTCTCCAGGATCAAGAAAAAGAGATTTATTTTTCTTGTTGTTCTCTATACTCACCCTTCCCCTAACTAGTGTTGTACGCATTTCTTCTCCCGGAAATGCACGAAGATTGAATTCTGTACCTAATACGACGATACGTTGCGATCGGCTATTTACTTCAAATGATCTATCTTTTTCGTGTTTTATTTTGAAATATCCTTCACCTTTCAATTCTACTTTTCGGACATTCTTAGCAAATTCGATTGGAAATTTTAAGGATGATAAAGAATTCAACCAAACACACGATCCATCGGAGAGGATAATCTCTTGCCGACGACCTGCAGGAACTTCCAAATACACCAGATCAGAAGTCTCTCCCGTATTGGCAAAAAGCTCCCTTCCTTGTTGATCTACAATATTATTTTTTTGAACATTAAGTGTTCCATTAATACTGTCCAACATGATCGTAGCCCCACCAGAAAGTACAAGCCTTACTTGATCGGATCGTGTGCGGACAGCATCAGGGGATGTCTGTTGATAAACAAAGAAGATAATACCTAGCAAAGCAATAAAGATGGCGGCTACCACAATAATTTTCCGTTTTAACAAGCTTTCGCTATTTCTATTCTTATTATATTTTTCTGCCGTTATTCGCTGGGCCAACCTCCTATAGCTTAAGGCCGAGCCATATCCGGCATATTCAAATAAATCCTTTTTGATATTTTTGCTATCAGATAGTGCTTCAAAAAGTGTTTCGTTTCTTTCGCTCTCCTTGCGCCAAGTTAGAAGTTCTTGAATTTCAACTTCACTAGCCTCTTTCCGTAAATACGCTGCAAGCAAAAAAGCCATACGGCGCGCTTGCTTTTCACTTTCATAACTATTTTGGTCCATCATTATTTGTAATACACCTAGGGATTGAAATGGTACCTATTCCGTTGTATGTTTTTTATTCAATCTGAAAGAATGAGTTCTATTAATGCAAGTAACAAGACCCAATTTTCCTTACTTAATTGAATACGCAATCGGGCCATAGCTCTAGACTTGCAGTTTTTAACAGTTTGAAGGGAGAGATTCAATTCATCCGCTATGTCCTGAAGCTTTTTTCCCTCCTCTAAGCTCATTAGCATTACTTTGCGCTGCTGTTTAGGCAGCGTTGCTATCTCGTTATAAATTTCGCTGATAAGCTCGGTATGAATAATGCTTTCTAAATGACTTTGTTCATTTTTTTCTTGAAGCATTCCAGCCAGGTGATGCTTTTGTTCCAAGCGCAATTTCGCTTTGACAACATTCAAAGCTGCATTACGAACTGCTCGATAAAGAAAGAATCGAGCGTGTTCGGTATCTTCAAATACTTGAGAGCGTTGCCAGCACTGCAAAAACACATCTTCTACAAGATCTTCTGCCTCCGCAACCGATCCTACGATTTTTTGTGCATAAAAACATAGTGGAGCAAATAGAAGATCAAAGACCTGTTTAAACACATTTTCTTTGTTCATCCCGAGTGGTTCCTTTTCATAGGTGTAATGAGCATTCATCTTTCGGAAAGACAACTACCAAAATGAAACGTACCTATCATATTCTCCTTTTATAAAAAATATTTTTAAGAAGCTGGAAGCAAAACAAAACGTAAATAGTTTTCACCTGATAGTAATCTCGCAGCTGCATCCTGAAGCGTACTAGTTTTTAGCGATTCCATTTCTGCAACAAGTTTTTCAAAAACATCTAAATTCTCCTTATCCTGATAAACTAGGCTCAGATATCCTAGATAGAATCCATTATCCTGTAACGCTAGCTCATTTTGGCGCCGTTGTTCTGCTTTGAACCGATCTAAATCATCTTGGGATATTGATTCGGACATTGACCGGATTTCTGCTTGAGTGAGGTATATAAGTTCGTCAACTCGCGAAGGGTCACATCCAAAATTAATTGTAAAGCTATATCTGGGACTGGGATATTTACGCTGACTAGATATCACTTGTGGTGTATAAACACCTCCCTGCTCTTCCCTCAACTTTCGCAGCAAACGGTACTGAAGAATTTCCTGTAGGGCAGTAACATTCATTCTTTCATTTAACGTATATTGATAATCCCCACCCAAAATAAGCCTGACAGTAGCTTTTGGGGTGATTCCAGCACGCACGAGACGACTTATTTGTCCTTTAGGTGTGCGTATACCTATGTCTACTACATTTTCACGTATACCGTGGTCAGGTAACGAGGCTAAATATCTTTCGCAGAGACTTCGTAGTTTGAGCGTGTCCATTCGACCCACGAAAATAAATGTAAAATCACCCGCATTTGCGAATCGCTCACGATAGATATCCATAACCCGCTCGAGATCTATCTCACCAACTTTTCGAAGATCCGGCGCTGTTCTTCTACTATTTCCTCCACTTATGTATGCCGAAATAGTATCTGAAAAAACAATATCGGGATTGCTATGCCGAAAAGAAATCCCCTGCCGCGTATCATCAATAATCTTATTGAAAATTGATTGATCCTTTTCAGGTGAGGTAAATCGCTGATGAATGAGCTCAAGAAAATCAGAAATTTGCGATATTGGGGCACTCCCTTGCATTCCTTCATGATGTTCGGAAATAAAAGATTGAAGGTTAAGCTGTCGTTCGTCCATAAATTGTTTCAATAAGGGCGCCGACAGATTTTTAGTGCCAAAACTAGATACGATGCTAGCGCTATTCGCCGCAGATTGAAAATCTTTATCACTATATAGGGATGTCCCGCCCGGACTAATCGCCATAAAATACATTTTGTCACTTGGATCAGATGTTTGCTTAATAACCACTTTTGCACCATTGCTGAGATACCATTCTGATACTCCGAGGTAACCTAAGTTCTTAATGGAATCGATCTGGCCAGCATTGGAAAATGAAGACTGAATATGCTGTGGAAATAAAACAGTTTGCGGACTTTTAACTTCCATCTTTTGAGCCATGGCAATCCAATCTTCCACTTCGCTTGATAGAGGCAGTTTATTGCTAAATTTAGAAGGTGCACTAATATAAATATCCCGGTTGTAATCACTTAGAGTCTCTACAGCTATTTTATTTACATCAGCGAGAACGGTAGTAGAAAGAGCAGAATTATAGATACTATCTTCTACACTCACTCCGGGAAAAACCTCGCCTGTCAGGAATTGCTGTTTATACCGGTCGGCAAGGTAACTTGAAGTTCTGGAAAACCCTTCTCGCTGTGAGCTTAAAAGTTGAGCTCGGAGCTTTTTCTTTGCGTTTGCTAACTCATCTTCACTAAAACCTTTCTCCTTGATCTGCCAAATTAGATGCCAGGCATATTTAAAGCCCGATTCAATTTGATTGTCATGCGTAGAAAACTGGACAGAAAATGCTTCTATGCCGCCCATCAAAGGAGAGAATCCTCCAACAATATGACTCAATGGACGTTCAGTATTTTGCCCGTCATTTTCCAATCTCGTTGATAGCATTGTCGAAAACAACATCCGCTGAATTTTTTTTTCGAGATCTTGCTCACTTCGAACATTGGCCAAATAGTGTTTTCTTGTTATATCAATAGTTATTTGAGGCTGTTCAGGATCAGCTAGAGTTTGAAACCGATTTTTCCCGTCTAGAACGACATGATATGATGGCCGCTTTTCTGTATAAGGAGGATTGCGTAACGAACTAAATAGTGAGATGATCATTTTACGGGTTTGAGTTACATCTATATCGCCCACCACGATAACCGATTCCAAATTAGGCCTGTACCATTTATTGTAAAATCCTCTGAGATCAGACTGTGAAAAGTTCTCAATCACTTTTTTAGTTCCAATAGGCAGACGTGAGGCATATTTTGATCCATTCAATAAAATCGGGAAGCGCTGTTCTTGAAGCCGTTGGGATGCATTCAATCGCTGCCGCATTTCTTCAATTACAACACCTCGCTCGGACTTGGTTTCTTTGGGTGACAATGTCGCTTCTCCGGCCCAATCTCTCGTGATTTTCAGACCTAACTCAAGAAATGCGGGGTCGTCTGTTGGTATTGGTAATTGATAAACCGTTTCCTCAAAGCCCGTATAAGCATTTAGATCCGACCCGAAACGTACACCACATTTCTTAATATAATCTAACAAGTTATCCTTTGTAAAATTCTTTGTCCCATTAAAACTCATATGTTCAATAAAGTGAGCGAATCCGCGCTCTCTTTCGCTCTCTAATATTGAGCCCGCTTTAACAACTAGATAAATTGTCGCACGGGCTTGAGGCCTAGTGTTTTTATGAATATAGTACTTGAAGCCGTTTGGAAGCTTACCATGAATAAGGTCCGGACTAGATTTGAGTGTTTGAGCATTAATATAGAAAAAAGGCTTAATTATTAACAATGATGATAATAATAGATAAAAGATATGTTTTAATTTCATGTATTTAATTTTAATCTGTCAACTTTTGGATATCTCCATAAGCTAATAATGTAATTACAGTGTTATAGGGTACATCCATTAGATAACTATAATACAACCATCCCCTATTATTGGTACCTATCATGGTACACATTTTTGTCAATTTCAAATTTTATAAATATTCTAGCCTACCAGAACGTTAAATGGAACCGTTGGTTGAAAGCTTTTATAAACTGGGAAATACTAATGGTAGAAACTAAACAATAACCCTCGACATGAAAAATGCCAAAAAAAAGGATGTTAAAAGCTAGAGGTATTATGACTGAGGATCTGCTATTCTGGTAGAATGCTATCATTTTGATAATCGTAATAGCAATAGCAAATATTTCTAAGCTCACCGTAAACTTCACAAAGTTGCATCGCTTGAAGCCCATTGGGATGTAAGCCTTTCGAAAAATTACAATTATCGAAGAGCTTATCTGTTATCAATAAATAGCAATCGCTATTTATGGAATTTTTAAGTAATCGATGAGCTTCAATCACTGTTTCACCATAAAGCTTTGTAAAACCATTAATATTATATTCGGAAAAAGAGCCGTAATGCACAATCATTTTCAATGATAGACTTAGTCCCTTGCCCATCCTTAAAGAAATTTCTTGGACTTTTTTATTAAAGCTATTAAGCATCCGTTCAAATTGATTAACCAATTCTTCGAGAACGGGCTGGTTCCCATATCTATAAAAAAGAACGGCATCGCCTTCAATTTCAGATACGTTTAACGACAATTCATTATTTGAAATAATTGCGGACAATAATTCATAAGTTATTATCCTCCCTGTTGTCTGATCAACATTGTGGACGAAGCGGGTGTAACCACTAATATCAGGGATAATAATAATTCCATTTTTAATATCCTTATCTTCGGTAGAATAGTTCATTTCAATTACAATGTCTCAAACTCAACGATTTCAATAGTTTAAGATACTTTCATGTCTTATAAAACTTAAAATATCTTAAGCAAAATACTCGCTTTTGTTAATTTGTAGTTTTTTAATTTTCGAGTGCAAGGTATTGCCGGGAATTTTAAGAACTTCAGATGCGCTTCCCGGACCGGAGATCTTCCCCGAACAGCGCCTTAGCACCTGAATAATATAATTGCGCTCCAGCTCGTCAAGTGAGCAGTTTAGAAACTGTAGATCGTCCTGCCCAGACTCAACATGTGGCTTTGGAAGATCGATATGGTCAATTATCTCTGTTGTGGTCAAAAGAATAGATCGTTCGATCAGGTGTTCCAGCTCACGCACGTTTCCCGGCCAGCTATAACCACGCAACTGTAGAATTACTTTCGGCATTATTTTCTTAATCTTACGCCCCGTATTGCGACTATATTTTTGTATAAAAAAATCGGTAAGTTGTGCGATATCTTCGAGACGTTCACGCAGTGGCGGTATATGTATCGGAAACACATTCAGCCTGAAATATAGATCAGCCCGAAAACGTCCCGCTTTTACCTCTTCTTCCAAATTTCGATTGGTAGCAGCAATGAGTCGTACATCAATTTTGATGGTCTGCTGACCACCGATTCTTTCTAGCTCGCGTTCTTGAATGATTCGCAACAATTTCGATTGCGCTTCTAACGGAAGTTCACCAATCTCATCCAAAAAAAGTGTACTTTGGTGTGCCAATTCAAATTTGCCGATACGGCGTTCTACGGCGCCTGTAAATGCGCCTTTTTCATGTCCAAATAATTCGCTTTCGATCAGGTGGGTGGGCAAAGCGGCACAATTCACTTTTACCATGACTTTATCTTTTCGATCCGAAGATGTATGTATGCCCCTGGCGACCAATTCTTTTCCAGTTCCGGTTTCACCTGTAATCAAAACGCTAGTACCAGTACTTGCCACGAGCGACATCAGGTGATACACTTGCTGCATAGGCTCTCCACTGCCAATAATTTCAGAAAAATTGTAAATGGTCTTGATTTGCTCTTTTAAATAATTATTCTCTATCTCTAGATTCTTTTTATAAGCTAATAATTGCTCGTTTGCCCGAATATTATCGATGGCAATTGAAATCTGGGAACAAATGCCTTTAATAAGCATTTTGTTGAGTTGATCTGCTAGTAACCATATCGTACCAATATTTTTATCACCGATCCGCAAAGGCAGACCATACATGTTTCTTCGCCCTGTGGTCTTCCATAATCGGGCATAATCGTTTCCCTTTTTTATTTCCTCCTCAACATTAAATACAAGTCCCTCCTTGCTGGACAACACCTGAGCAGTATATAATTCATCGATTGTAATAAGGTTGCTTGCCAATTTATTAAAATCGTTTTGTGCATTGGCAAACAGTGCTGCATCATACATATAAGGAGATAAGTGGATTCCATCTGCCTCGATCACGCGGATCATAGACAATCTCGTGAATAGGGTTTTATCCAAAACCTTGCTAATAGCCGACTGAAGGTCCTGCTTTGTTTTAAGCTGGGTAATATCATTGCTGAAATCCAATAAAAAAGATTGCTCTTGTTGCTTTTTAACGAGCTGTTCATTAGCCAGCGTATTTGAAATAGCCGTTGAGATCTGCGCACAAATGCTCTGAAGTAAAGGAATATTGATTTCGGCGGTCTCCAATAGCAACAGGCCTAGATTGGTCTCACCATTCCGCAACCGTATCCCTGTAAATGTCGCTATCCCCAATGACCTCCAATAATGGAGATAACCTGAAGTAATACCACGCTGCACCTCCCGGTCTACATTAAATAACAACGGAATAGCACTCGCTAAAATACGATTCTGTAAACCATCATTGAGGGGCAATTGTTGAAACCAATCCACTTTGGCCTTCGGTACAGGATGGGTACCGAAATCATAAATGTAGGGCTCTGTGAGAGATTTCGTATCGCCAGAGATTCGCCGAATAACAAAACTTCCCTTTGGACTAAGTTGCTTCAATACATCCCGAACAGTCTCCGTTAGTTCTTCCTTTGTTCGGACAGCAGCCATTCGGCTACTGAATTCGAGTAAAAAAGTCTTTTCCTTTTCCCTTTTAAGTAGCTCTTCGTTTTTTACAATATTGGAAACTGCACTCGATATTTGGGGAATAATACCGACAATGACATCTCTGAAATTTTGGCTAAAGCCATTTATTTGATCAGTATAAATGTGAAGGAAGCCAATAGCACGTCCCTCTCGCATCAATTTGGCCATTAAAATTTCCCGAACGCCTTTTTCATAATTGACGCGTAGAAATTCTGGGCTTTTGGGATCGTCCATGATATCCGATAACACAAATGAAACAGGCTCCGCAGCATCCAAAACAGCCTGAATAAATGGTTCATTAAGGGGAAAACGTGCCTTTATCATTTCGCTGTAACGCGGGTGGTTCCGGATTGGAGAACCATCATTGTCAAGGAGGAAAGGACGATAGGTATCATCCTTATAATCGATAGTGGTGACAATAGTATGCGTAATAAAATATAAGCCTTTTATACCATTCTTAAAAAGCCGAATAAGATCATTCTTGTCACGAACTTTAGTCAAATCATTGCCCAATGCCAACAAGATCTCTCGTTCTTTTTGGTAATATGCGATCCCCTGCTGGGACACATCATTTTTAGAATTGGTTGTTTTATTTGCTTTCATGTTATACATAATAGTACAGCGGTACGGTTACAATTATTACTAATGTACTGACAATTAGGCTATCCTTCGAATATACACAATCTGTTAATCAATTTATCCACTTAAAATAAATGGACAGTGGCATTAAGAACAATACAAGCGGCACAATAACTGAAAAGCTGGTGCCCATCCATTTTATAAAACCATTATATCGTCGGTGCGATATACCTAGCGAAGTAAATGCGCTAGTAAACCCATGCAATAGATGCCAAAACAAGGAAACACAGCCAAATAAATAAACCAAAACTTCAAAAGGGTTACTAAATTTCTCCAGCATCAGATCATAAAGAGGCAGCTCCTCATCATAACGAAACTGGTGAATACGATTGGGTATCCAAAAATTGGACGTGTGTATCACTAAAAAAAGAAGCAAAAGTGTCCCTAAAAGAGTCATGCTCTTACTATACCATTTTATTTTGGGTGTTGCTAGTGGATAAGCATATTTTATGGGGCGCGCGTCTCTGTTTTTTTTCCACAATAGAAGCCCTTGTACAATATGAAGCACAAATCCAGCTATAAGAACGATTTCCAAAGTCCTGATCACGGGATTTGTGGCCATAAAATGCGCTCCGATGGTAAAGGTTACTCCACCATCATTATAGAATATGAGTGCATTGACAGACATATGTACGAGCAAAAAACTGATGAGGAACAGTCCGCTCAATGCCATGGTAAATTTTCGGCCCAAAGAACTCGTAAAAGTTTTATAGAAACTGTTCATAATTATAATCTTTAAATAGGATCAATAAAAAATTTGATTCGAGATCCAAGGGTCAATCATACCCTTGGATCAGATTCTGCTTATTTATTTTTGAATACCCAGGCTAAACCATTCTTCGAAAGTCAGCTTACCCAATTTCGCATCCTCAGCAGGCACTAATGTAAATTCATCTAACGGCGAACCAAAATATAAGGCGTGCTTATCACCAACAACTTCCTTGGAATTTTTCGTTTTAATCAAATATTGTTTTACTAAAACCGCTAGTTCAAATTGTTCGGGACCCCCAATTTCTACAATTCCGTTGATTGGTTGACCAAGTGCGAATTCAGCAACAAATGAAGAAACGTCTTCTGCAGCAATAGGTTGTATCTTAGCTGTCGACACATTAATAACGTTTCCATCTTGTGCAGATGCAACAATACCTCCTAAAAATTCCAAAAATTGCGTGGAATGAATGATTGTGTAAGGAATACCTGATTTGACAATAAGATCTTCTTGTACTTGTTTTGCCCTAAAATACCCGCTTGCCTGCAGACGACTTGTTCCTACAACAGACAAAGCAATATGATGCTTGACTCCAGCATTTATCTCAGCGGCTAACAAATTTTTTCCAGAAGTCTCAAAAAACTCCATGACATCCTTATCTGCAAATGATGGTGAATTGGCTAGATCAATCACAACTTCAGCTCCATCTACAGCTTCCGCTAAGCCTTCGCCCGTAATAGTATTGACACCGGTATTTGGCGAGGCTGCGATAACCTCATGTCCCAATGCTCTTAATTTACCAACAGTTTTCGTTCCGATCAATCCTGTACCTCCAATAATTAAAATTTTCATGTTTTTATATTTTATATTTAACATTTTTGTATAAATCATAGAAACTCAATCTAGATGCCATCAATCACAATTGACTGAAAATAAGCTACATAAAACAAAACACCATCATCACAATTCCCTAAATAAAATGATTCCGCTACACCTGTCACCATATATAGTAAAAGTATAATGTAGTTAATCTTAAAATCTTACTTGAAACAGAAATATTCATTTACAAAAAGCTAAACATCCCCCTTTTTAATCCATTTATCAGTCTTTGGCACTTGATAGTTACATAATTTTTCAAACAAAGTGTCAATATCATTTGCAACCAATAATAACTCCTTATTAATTTGTTTGAGAAAGCCCTTTCTTATCATGGTATCTATAAATAATAATAAATCATCAAAAAACCCATCGATATTTAAAATAGCGATGGGTTTTTGATGTAAGCCTAACTGTGCCCAAGTTAACATCTCGAAGAGTTCATCCAATGTACCAAACCCTCCTGGTAAAGCAATAATGCCATCAGAAAGCTCATTCATCATTAATTTCCGCTGATGCATGGTATCGACATAAATAAGTTCTGTCAATCTCCGATGTGCGATTTCTTTATCTTTCAAAAAGTGGGGCAAAACACCTATAACTTTGCCTCCGTTGTTAACGACACTGGTAGCTAATACTCCCATTAGTCCAACATCAGCACCTCCGTATATCAGCTCAATTTTTTGAGCGACCAATTTTTCGCCTAACAGTTGCGCGTGCCGCTCATAAATTATCTCAAATCCGGAACTTGATCCACAGAAAACCGTTATTCTATTTATTTGCATAAGTAGTCGAATTCAATTGTATTTATTTTAGTTTTTTCACCTACTACAACTACCATCTTTTAAAAGTTAAATTTTACATTTGTGACCTTTTCAGCGTAACCCCATAATTCTTCGGCTAAATAAGTACTCTCCATTGCTGCTGAGCTGTGCATAGAAAGCGTCGGGAAACCTGTATATTCTTTTTCCCCATCTGGTCCGAAAAATTGTCCCCCCTTAACGTTCTTATCTGTTGCAGCAAATAACGTAGTCAGAGCCCCTTGCCAAGGTTCCATCACATGATCAAATTCGCTTAACATATTTTCCAATTGCTCTCTAGGTATATATCGCTGTAAATCAGTGCGCGTAACCCCGGGATGAGATGCTATAGAAATAATAGGAGAATTAGTATTCTTCAATTTTCTGTCGAGTTCGTAAGTAAAAAGAATATTAGCTAATTTACTCGTCGCATATTCACGCCATTGATCATAGTTTTTTTCTAAACGAAGGTTCCCAAAATCGATTCCATCCACCAAAGTGGCTGCACCACTTGATAGCGTAACGATTCTTGCCTGATCTGAATTTCGAAGCAAAGGTAAAAGGTGTCCAGTTAGTGCATAATGCCCCAAATAATTAACACCAAATTGAAGTTCAAATCCGTCCAGTGTTTTCGACGCAGGAGGACACATTACGCCAGCATTATTAATAAGGATATCTAAATGGTCATATTCGTTAAAAAATATTTTAGAAAACTCACTGATTTGGCTGAGACTTGCAAGATCTAACCGACAAACTCTCAGCCTTCCTTCAACTTTGCTTTCAAGCTTGATTTTTCTTATAGCGTTATTTGCCTTTTCCAAATTTCTTGCTGCAATGACGACTTCAGCTCCTTTTTCGTACAGCGCTTTTGCTGTTTCATATCCAATGCCGCTGTTTGCTCCAGTCACAACAGCAACCTGCCCCGATAAATCCGGAATATTGTCTTTTGTCCACATAGAAGATAAAATTTAAATAAAACACAAAATTAGTCGATCAAAACGCTGCCCGTTATTTTGTGAAGTCCAAATATTGTTTATTATAAAGTCCTATATTGTATGAAATCAAACATTGTCATTGAATATATTAATGTTAATAAATTTGCAATCAGTTTAAAACAGGGAGATATAATATTTATATTGATCGTATTAATACACTCATCAACGATTAATAGAAAAAGGATCGAAAATTCTACTCCTTGATCCTTTTCCTCGGTTTAGGCAAATGCGCTCCCCACCTGAAGATGGCTGCTCAAAGCTATTCGGTTCCATGCATTTATTGTCACAACGGCAACAACAATTTGGGCAATTTGATTTTCCGTGAAATAATTAAGCGCATTGCTGTAGGTCTCATCGCTTAAACCCTGCTGATGGATAAGCGTTACTTCCTCTGTAACGGACAACACGATCCTTTCTTCCTCTGAAAATATCGTTCCCGCCTCACGCCAAGCATTTAAAAGGAAAATACGTTGATCAGTTTCCCCGTTCTTCAAAGCATCTTTGGTATGCATATCAATACAATAAGCACAACCATTAATCTGTGACGCTCTGATTTTAATTAGTTCTTTTAAGGATTTAGAAATTTCTACTTTGGAAAGGTAGGTTTCCAGACCCATCATAGCTTTCAAAGCTTCAGGTTCAGCTGAATTGATATTAATTCGTTTTTGCATTTTTGTTTTGTTTAAATTTAACATTTTTGTACAGATCATATAAATTCAATTCAGATGCCATTAATTACAATTAACTGAAAATAAGACACATAAAACAAATCCATTTTACCACAACTCCCTAAATAAAATGATTCCGCTATACTTATCACCATATATAGTAAAAGTACAATGTAGTTAATCTTAAAATCTCCCTTGAAGCATAAATATTCATTTGCAAAAAATTGCCCCCCCCCTTTTTAATCTATTTCTACTCTGGAATGGAGGATTTCGAGACCCATCATGGTTTTCAAAACTTCAGATTCAGTTGAATTGATATTAATTCTTTTTTGCATCTTCGTTTTGTTTAATTTGTTGTACAAATTTGATAATGAAATCAATAAAGAAACTTAAACTGGTTTAAGAAATAGAAATTCCCCCATCTACGGGCAAAATAACCCCTGTAGTCCATTCAGAATCCAAAATGGATACCGCAACAGATACAATATCTCCAACATTTCCCCTACGTTGTAAAGGAATTTGTTTCTTTTCGCTCTCTTGAATGGCCAAAATAGTCTGGTCATCGTATCCAGCTGATCTCAATATATCTGTATTCGTAGGTCCGGGAGCAATAGCATTAACTTTTATCCCCATAGCAGCCAATTCGAGTGCCCAAATCTTTGTTAACATATTTAATCCGGCCTTTGCCGAACCATAAGCACTCAAGTCAGCATAAACTTTAATTCCATGACTGCTCGTGATATTTAAAATATGCCCTTTGGTTATAGCCAAGAATTTCAAACATTTTGAGCTAAGTAAAGAGGGGCCGATCAAATGTGCCTGATACATTTCTTCCAATGACGATTTTGAAATATCTTTTAAACCTCCCAACTCTACATGCCCTGCGCTGTTGACGAGGATATTCAGTTTCCCATCCCAATCGTTCTCTATAAAATTGATCAGATCTACTAGATGATTTTCGTTCGCACTATCATATACCAAGGTTTGAATACGCGGCATCTCTACTTTTACCGAATTTAGTTTATCTTTGTTACGACCGGTAATCAGGACGTCCCATCCTTTTTCATAAAAGTGCTTGGCTATACCATAGCCAATACCGGATGAACCACCGGCAATTAAAATCTTACTATTCATTGTTATAACATTTAAATTTGACAGCACAAAATTAATATACAAAAATCTGAATAACAATAACTTACACAAAGGTAAGTAACTAAAACCAAGGTTTGCATCATTGATTTAAAGCACATTAAATCAAAAAAATAAAATAAAAAAAATGAGCTACAGCAGAAGAACAACAATAAATTGTGAAAATAACCCAGATGTTGATTGCACTATTGAAGCCTCTTTATCAATTTTAGGAGGAAAATGGAAATTGAAAATCTATAAGGTATTAAGGCCTGGTCAGCCTCTAAGGTTTACTGAAATAAAAGAAAGATTGGAGCCCATATCAGATAAAACATTAACAGCTCAGCTGCGTGAAATGGAGGAAGACAATCTTATCTTAAGAGAAGTTTTTCCAGAAATTCCACCTAGAGTCGAATATTGTTTAACAGATCTAGGTAGATCATTAGAAGAGATTTTTACAGCTTTAGAAAAATGGGGCAAAACCTATATCAATCAACGATGACATATAAAAATATTTTTATATGTCATCGTTGATTGCCTCATCTACCAAGAAAAGACTGTATTTACATTGGCATCTTTTATTAAAGTTATAGTAATCTATGTTATTCTAGCCAAGTGATCCTATTATTTATGTATCCGCCCGACCAAGTGCATATTTTATGAACGCTTTATAATTCCGAGGTTTGCTTAATGAGTTCAAAGGAAAAAAGAGATCAGATGCTGTCGATGATAGCAGATTGGCAGCAGAGCGGTATGAGCAAGAAGCAGTACTGTGATTCAAGGGGGATCAATGAGGCGAAGTTTTATTATTGGTTTTCTCGGAGCAGGGAGCAAGATGGTGCTAGTGGAAGTTTCACACCGATTGACAAATCTGTCCGTAAGGAGATAGAGATCATCTATCCCAACGGGGTTGTTCTGAAAGTGGAAAGCGATCTGGGTCTTCTGTCTCAGCTGATCCGTCTTTACTAATATGTTTTCGCTTGGGTCTTCCCACAGATTCTACCTTTACGACGGCTACTGCGATATGCGAAAAAGTTTTGATGGACTTTGCGGACTGGTGCTTTCTGTGATGCAACGCAAGCCTACCAGCGGAGAGGTCTTTGTATTTCTAAACCGTAGCCGCACTCATATAAAACTATTACACTGGGAAAGTGGTGGCTTTGTACTTTACTACAAACGTCTGGAGCAGGGAACTTTTGGTGCATCTGAACTTAAGAAAGGTGAGCTGTCCTGGAGCGATCTGGTACTGATGGTCGAGGGTATACATGTTGTGAAGAGTATACAGAAAAAACGTTATTTATTACCTCAAAAACAGCTTTTTTAATGGTATTAAGGCAATAAATGCGTATATTTATGGCATAGAAAAAGCGCTGGAAAACCTCTCGAAAGAAGACCTTATCAAGGTTGTTTCCAGCCGTGATCAAGAGATAGATTATCTAAAGTCACAGCTTGCCATGTACAAGCGCATGCAGTTCGGACAGAGTCGCGAACGCTTCGAAGGAGACCCAAACCAGACCATGCTCCCCTTTGAAGCAGAGCCGGCCGAAGTTGTACAGCAACAGGAGGAAATCAAGGAAAAGATCGAGTATGTCCGTAAACGTCCTCACCATAAAGGACGTGCGAAGTTACCTGAACATCTACCGGTAGAAGAGGTCGAGATCCACCCCGAAGGAGACCTATCGGAAATGGTATGTATTGGAAAAGAGATTACCGAAGAGCTTGAGTGCGAGCCTGCAAAGTTCTATATCAAACGTTACATCCGTTATAAATATGCGGCTAAAAACGGAGATGGTGTATCCATCGCAGGGCTTCCCGAGCGCGTCATCGATAAAGGGATACCCGGAGCGGGGCTACTAGCGATGATCCTGACTGCAAAATATATGGATCACCTTCCGCTCTACCGCCAGAAGCAGATGTTCGCCAGGGAAAATATACAGATACCATCATCCACTATCGAAGGATGGACAAAAAGCAACAAGCGAATTCCGTTTATGCCAGCGAAGCCGATATACTGAATGTCGCACTATTTGGTATGATAGCCAAACAGTGGAGAGATACTAATCCTGATAAAAAGGGCAATATTCGAGACTACGCGATTATAGAACAGTTGGTCGTGCTAAGCAACATGGAAAGTATAAATGCGTTGCTGATCCAACAAGGCCTACCACAAAATGAAAGACTTATACAACTGAACAAAGTAGCGGTAACCCAAATGAAGTCGCTCGTAGAAAATAAGGCTGTTAAAAAATTGAAATAGAAAATCATACGTGTATACGTATTGTTAGAGAAAGTTTGCATAATTATTTATTAAACGATCTTTCTGGAATAACATAAAAAACTCACCAACAATACATTAAGATTAAAAACATTGTATTATTATAGGAATTATCAGCGCTTTTTCATCCTCATTTTCAACCGCTCTTTTTTATTTGTTTTTTACCTTTAATAGATGACTCAGTATAAAAAAAGTAAGCACAAACATAATTGCCTGAATGATAAATACAGGGTAAAGTAGATCTCCTTCGGCATAACGATATCCAAAACTTACAATCGATACCGGAAATGTAAATACCGTACCGACAACAAACCATTCGTTATAAAACGGATCATCAGGAAAAATCGAACATACAGACAAGGTACCTATTCCGACATAGGCCAAAGCAATAAAAAATGGTACTCGCTGTTCTTTTATATACTTTATCATGGGTTTTCCAGTTATAAAAATGCTTCGCTATATGTTACTAATTATTTAAGAGAACATTCCTTTAGGAAATAACTTTTATGGTATCCGTAGCGTCTGCTTCCTTTTGCGCAATTGAATAAGATGATCCAAGAATATTTACAACCAATTTAGACATTCCCAATTCAAGCTGCTCGATTTTCTCATGTTAGCAATTCGTATACCAGAACAAGAAACCGAATGCTGGCAATCGACATTTCGACTGGCTTGTTCTAAGAAATCGCACGGATGAAATTGTTTAATCATATTCAAGCGAGCTCTTTCCTTATTCTGCTCAAAGACTGCGGGGTTATCTTGAGATAAGAAGCGATATATTGCTGTGGAACCTGTTGCACGATCGCTGGGTAACGTCTCAATAGCTCAAGGTATTTCGTTTTCGCATCGCCATAATTCAGAAAATCATTATCTTTTATTTTTTGAAGCAATGAGGCCTCACTAAGGGTTTTGAAATAAACATATAGATTTGGAATAGTCTGAAAATAACGTTCAAAAGCGGAAAAAGCTATCGTATAGATCTTGCTGGCAACAACTGTCTGAATAGCCTCTGTCGCCGGCTGCCTAGTATAGTAACTTTCAAGATTTGCAAAAAATTGGTGCTCCTTGATAAAATACTTCGTAACATCGTTGCCTGATATATCCGCCCCCAGCAAACGTAAGATACCGCTTTCAACAAAGAGAATCTCAGACGCTACTTCATGGAGTTCTTCGATATAGGTACCCGCTTTTACCTGGCGTAATTTAAAACTCGCAGCAAGCAGATCAATATCGCTTGCCGCAAGTATTCCTCCAAAAGCAAGTGCAGCCTTAAGTTTTTCCATTATTTTACGATTTGTAGTTCCAATAGACTGTTTGCGCAGGAGATCACAGCTTCTTTAACAGGAATGGGCTTCCATCCCAGTTCTCTCTGTGCTTTACTGATATCTGTTTTCCTCCGAGCCATCTCCAACAAAACCGGTTTGAGCTCGGGGCGAAATTGCGCCAGCATCCTTGTTATAAAGTTAGGAAATTCTGCTGTAGGAATTTTATGTCCCGGAAAATGATCTTTAAGTATGAGCGCAACAGCCTTGAGCGTTAAATAACCTGTCGCAGCGATATACCTATTGCCGGCTGCAACAGGGCTTTCCATCGCCAAAATAAGGAGATCTGCAACAGAACGGACATCGACAAGATCAAAACCGATCTTGGGTAAAGCAGGATAACTACCGTTCATCAAAGCGACAACGATCTCTGCAGAAGTACCATAATCTTTTTCGATCACCGGCCCCAAAATAGCCCCGGGACATACCGTAACCAATTCCAGCGAGCTAGCGTCCTTTTGGATAAAATCCCAGGCTGCTTTTTCGGCGATGGTTTTACTTTTATAATAGGGTGTCAGATCGCTCTTACTGCCTATATCCGTCCAATCGTTTTCAGTAAAAATTCGGTTCGGATCTTTCGCTGGCTGGCCATAGGCTACAGCGGCTAAAGAAGAGGTCATCACAACCCGCTTAACGTTGTTGTCTACGGTGGCTCTCAAAATATTTAACGTACCGTTTTTTGCGGGTACGATTAATTCATCCTCATTCTTGGGCAGTGTTGCCGGGAAAGGTGATGCAACATGCTGGATAAAGTCCACTCCTTTTGCAAGATCGTTCCAGATACTTGAATCGCTTAAATCTGCGACTGCAAAGTGCAGCTTATCCAAATGATCGGTATGCTGGCCAATCACCTCTTTTATAGATGATATGCGATCTCTGTTCCGTAGTGTGCCTATCACCTCATAGCCTTTATTGAGCAATTGAATGGCCGTATGTGCACCTAAAAAACCGGTAACTCCGGTCAGTAATACTTGCTGATTTTTCATTTTCTTTTATTTATAAAGTTCGGATGATCTCATCAAGCTACCATTACCATTTGTTAAGAAATAAGGCTTTTTACATCTTTTGTGATTAGTTGCGCCACTTCACCTATCTCGGAGCAGATATAAACAGTTTTATCCATCTTTTCCAGATAAAGAGCAAACTCATCGAGTACCTCAACATCACTCCCAACGAGAATAAAACAGTCGAAAAGATGACCAAGGCTTCCAAGGGTTTCTATTTTTAAGCTTAATCTCTTTTGGAAAAAAATCATAACAATCATAACACATATTTTTAGAATACTTAAATGGAGCCCCGCTGACACCAAAAAACAACGGGGACACCATAGATAATCAGATTTGAAATGCATCAGCAAATCGGGCAAACGTTTCTCGTGCCGCATAAATGGCATCTGCAGCATGTTCTTCCGAAATATTTGCACGCAAAACATCAATAAAGACATTCCATTTCTGACTTGTTTCTGAACCATAACCGGAGAAGAACGATACTCCTTCAGTTATTCCGTATTTCCCAAGCATTTGAACAATGACCATCCCGCCCATCGCGGACCCCTCCATGACGTAAAGTGCCCCCAGCGCCTTTGCTGTACTGTCGATGTTAGGGACATGTACTTCTGGAAGTTCGTTCAGGTCTCCACCTAAGTCCACGATATCCTCAGCGAGACTAACGGCATGTCGCCTTTCGGGATAATCTGCCAATATATTCTCAGTGATATATGGAGCAATGACTTCTTCTAAATTCTTGAAATAGCCATAAAATATTTTTAACAGATCTGCGTATTCCGCATTGCTACGGATCGACTTTAATCTGGCGACAACCAATTTCTCTAGCTGTTGGTGCGGTGAGGCGGTTTGTTTTCTTAATTCTTCTTGTATCATCATTATTGTTTTTTATTGTAAAAAGGTGATTTTTGTCCTATCATTCTACTCCGCCACCCAGACTGCGATACAGGTCGGCAATGGCAGACAGCTTCTGACGCCGGACAGATGCGAGGTCAAGTTCGCTCTGCAATACATTAACCTGTGCTGTAATCACTTCGAGATAGTTTGCCATGCCATTTACGAAAAGGGTATTGGCGTTTGCTGTTGCCTGCTGCAGTGTATTGACACGTTGGGCTGTAATGTACTGCTGCTGTTTCAGCTTCTCGATCTTTACTATGGCATCGGAGACCTCTCCAACCGCTCCCAAGACTGTTTTTCGAAATGCAACAATTGTTTTCTCTCGTTCAATAGCAGCTATCTTATACTGTGTGCTAAGTTCCTTATGCTGGAGTAATGGCTGTAAGATAGTTCCACCCACAGTACCAAAGAGTGCCCCGGGAATATTGAACCAATCGCTTGCTTTCAGTGCTCCCACTCCCCCTGTGGCAGTAATGCGAAATGCAGGATACATCTGTGCTTTACTGATGCCCACTTTTGCATTCGCAATCACCAGGTCCAGCTCGCGGCTCCGAACATCTGGCCGTCGCCGGACCATATCAATTGGAACACCAGTCGACAGCTGCTCTGGAAATTTAATCTCTTCGAGCATAGTACGTCCCTGCTGTATACCGGGCAATTCACCAGCAAGCACATGTAGCGCATTCTCCTGCAATATGATTTCCTTTTCGAGTTGCGGGATCAGCTCCGCTACTGCCAGTCGCTGTGCCTCAGCTTGCTGAACCGCCAAATAGGTTGCCTGCCCCATTCTATACTGCACATTTGTAATACGCAAAGTACTATCATTTAATGCCATATTCGCTACTGCGACACGACGCTGCTGATCTAGCATAAGAAGATTATAATAGCCTTTTGAAACACTTATAATAAGATCAGTTTGCAAGGTTTTACGAGCCTCGTCGCTTTGCAAATAAGCGGCAAGCACGGCTTTGTTGGAATTACGGATCTTTCCCCAGACATCAGCTTCCCAAGTCAAACTGGCTCCTAAGGAATAATCCTCGATATGATTGGCCCCTAAAAACTGACTTGCCGTCATCCCGTTGAGGCTGTAATTAGAAGGATTACTTGTATTTCCCGTTGCATTGAGACTGACAACAGGTAGATTGTTCCATTTTGACTGCCGTACAAGCAGATGTGCCGATTCGATATTTTTCAGCGCGACCTGCATGTCCAAGTTTTTCTTCAGGGTACTATCGATCATTACCTGCAACACTTTATCCGTGAAAAAACTCTTCCAAGGCAGCATAGCGATACCAAGCGTATCTTTATCGGTCTCTCCACGGAAAGCCGCAGGAAGTTCTGGCTTGGGCAACTGGGCGTCTTTAGTGATTGCACAGCCAACCAAGGTGCCTAGTAATGCAGTCATAAGAATAATTTGACGATAGTTTTTAGTTAAATAGCTCATAAATTGTCTCTTTTATTTGTCTTAAGCTTCTATAGCAGGTTGGATCGCTGGTCTTGGTTGCGTTTTCCTACCCGATATTTTCTCCTGCAGGGCCTGAAACACAACGAACAGCACCGGTATGATAAACAATCCCAGAATGACACCACTGATCATTCCGCCTGCAGCACCTATACTGATGGAATGGTTTCCCATGGCTGATGGGCCAGTGGCCCGCATCATAGGGGTAATACCAGCAACGAATGCGATTGAGGTCATAATAATGGGCCGGATACGCAGTTTGGCAGCCTCCAATGCCGACTGCAGTAATGTGCGCCCTGCATGTCTGCGCTGTACGGCAAATTCGACGATCAGGATTGCATTTTTGGCCAGTAGCCCGATCAGCATAATCAGTGCTACTTGGATATAGATATTATTGTCAATACCTGCCATGCCAATAGCTGCAAAAACGCCAATGATACCTGTTGGAACTGAAAAAACCACAGCCAAAGGAAGTATATAGCTGTTGTACTGTGCACACAGCAGGAAGTAAACAAACAGTAGAGAGAGCGAAAAAATAATCACGGACTGGCCCCCGGACGAGATCTCTTCCCTAGTCATTCCCGAAAATTCATACGAGTAACCTGATGGCAATACATCAGCTGCGACTTCCCGGACAGCGAGGATAGCATCACCGGTACTAAAGCCCGCTTTGGGCACAGCATTGACACCGATCGAGTTGAAAAGGTTATACCGTGTAATCACCTCTGGGCCAAAGACTCTTTTCAAACTGACCATTGTTTTTATGGGAACCATCTTGCCAGATCTGTTCTTGACATAGACTTCGTTCATCGAAGCCGGATCTGCACGTTCCTGTTTGTCAGCCTGTACCATAACCCGATAATACTTACCAAAGCGATTGAAATCGGAAACTTGCGCGCTACCAAAGAAAGACTGCATTGTTGCTAAAACATCTTTTTCATCCACCTCCAATTGTTCGATTTTTTCGTGGTCAAGAATCATCTCGTATTGTGGATAATCTGCGCGGAATGTGGTAAATGCAACAGCTATTTCTTTGCGTTTGCTCAACTCGGCGATAAATCTGTTGGCAATTCCACCAAATTTATCCAGCTTGCCGCCGGCTTTGTCTTCGAGGACCAGATCCAGCGCATCCACATTGCTGAACCCAGGAACGGTAGGAAAAGAAAATACAAAGCATTGGGCTCCCTTAATTGTATTGAGCCGTCTTTGAATTTCAGCAATGTTAGCGGTGACATCGTTCATCGCTCCGCGCTCACCATCCTTTTTCATCCTGAAAAAAGCTACTCCGGATGAGGGACTGGTGGAATTTGTCAACACATTGAAACCTGCTACTTCATTGAATGCAAATTTCGCTTTCATATCCCGCACCTTATCGGCCGCCTCATCAAGGACTGCCTGCGTCCTATTCATGGAGGAACCCGGGGGAAGATTGACCGAAATTGCAATAAAACCCAGGTCTTCTGACGGGATAAAACCTGTCGGAGTCCGACGAATAAGCCAGCCAGTAATTACAACAACAAGCGCTAACCCAGTGAGACTTGCCCATTTAAACTTGATCAGCTTTTTCACTGCGACAACATACTTAGCTGTTACATTTTCAAAGCCTTTATTGAAAGCGTAGAAAAAACGCTGTTTAAAATTAGTAGGCCCTTCAGCATGACCATGATTCACATCTTTCAACAATAAGGCACATAATGCGGGACTGAGGGTCAAAGCATTCAATGCAGAAATAACAATTGCAATAGCTAAAGTAAAGGCAAACTGACGGTAAAACACACCTGCGGACCCTTTCATAAAGCCAACGGGAAGAAATACTGCTGCCATGACCAAAGTAATCGAGATGATGGCACCAGTAATCTCGTGCATCGCGGACATCGTTGCTTTTTTGGCTGTCATATTTTTATTTTCCAGTTTGGAATGTACAGCCTCAACAACGACAATGGCATCGTCTACGACTATACCTATGGCCAGTACGAGTGCAAATAGGGTGAGCAGGTTAATAGAGAACCCGAAGACAGACATAAAGAAAAACGTACCTATAACCGCCACGGGAACTGCAATGGCCGGAATCAGTGTGGACCGGAAATCCTGCAGGAATAGATATACGACTATAAAAACAAGAATAAAGGCTTCCAGAAGTGTATGCTCTACCTGATCAATGGATTGATCAAGCATATCCTTGGTATTGTAGAGTATCTGCTGCTTGATCCCTGGAGGAAAATCTTTTTCAGCTTTTTTCAAAAATTCGGCCACCTTCGTCTGTATTTCTCTCGAATTGGTGCCAGGAAGCTGTATCACCTGGAATAGCACACTTTTTTTATCGTGCACGGTATTTAATGAATTGTAGGTGTAACTGCCCAGTTCCACTTTGGCGACATCTTTAAGTTTGAGCATACTGCCATCTCCATTCGTTCTTATGATCATATTCCCATAGTCCTCGGGTCTGGTATACTTACCCGCATATTTGAGTACATATTCGAAAGATCTATCGCTTGATTCACCAAACCTTCCCGGTGCTGCTTCTTGATTTTTACTTTTGACAGCGGCCATCACTTCTGTCGGTGTAATGTTATAAGCGGCCATTTGCGCCGGATTGAGCCATATCCGCATCGAATAATCTCTATTACTGCCGTAAAAAGTGACCTGGCCAACGCCCTGTATACGTTTTAACTCCGGAATGATGTTAATCTGAGCATAATTGGTCAGATATGTTGCATCGTATAGTTCGGGCTTATCACTCATCAAATTAATCGCCATAATAAGCGAATTTTGTACCTTTTGGGTGGTAGTACCGGCCTGGACAACTTCTGGAGGAAGCAATCCCGTAGCAGATGAAACTCGATTCTGTACATTTACAGCGGCCTGGTCGGGATCTGTGCCCAACTTAAAGTATACGGATATGATGAGTGTACCGTCGTTGCTCGAAGTGGAACTCATATAGGTCATATTTTCAACCCCATTAATGGCTTCCTCCAGCGGTGGTGCTACCGCACGCACCATCGTTTCGGCATTGGCACCGGGATAATTGGCCGAAACCTGAACCACTGGAGGTGCTATATCCGGAAACTGTTGTATAGGTAGATCCATCAGACCTACTGCGCCAAGAATGACCAGCATGATGGAAACCACAGTAGCGATAACTGGCTTATCAATAAAAATTTTTAACATGGTATAATAGTCTTTAGCATAAGTAAAATAAGGTGACTAGTTGCTCGCCATTTTATCGGATGATATCTCGGGCTTAACAGCCATTCCATCTTTAAGGGACTCCAGACCTTTTAAAATAAGTCTGTCCCCACTAGCCAGGCCGTTGGAAATGTAATAGCTATTTCCGGCAGCTCCGGTAACCGTTAATGCGACCTGCCGGGTTTTGTTTTGCTGGTCAACGACATAAGCAAAGAGCTTGTCCTGCATTTCGAATGTCGCTGCCTGGGGTACAGCAACTACACCATGCTGCCTCAGGCCAAGTCTAATACGGCCTGAGTTGCCTGAACGAAGCAAACCTTGCCTATTGGGAAAGGTAGCCCTTAGGGTGATTGCTCCAGTAGACCTATCGAATGCTGCATCAACCATATCAAGCCGACCTGTTACGGGATAATCAGCTCCACCAGAAAGCACCAGATTTACCTCAGCGCTGTTCTTTAATTTTTCGTCGATTGAAAGACCTTGCAGACCATCCTTAAAAGCGACAAAATCAGCTTCTCCAACAGAAAAATAAGCGTGAACCTCCCTATTGTCGGAAAGATAAGTCAATGACTGGGCATCGGATGGAGCAACAAGACTACCTGTTTTCTTTCCGATACGGCCGATATAACCACTTACAGGAGCTTTAATGGTGGCAAAATTTAAGGTGATTTTGGCATTTTCTATTTGTGCCATCGCTTTTCGCTCACCCGCTACTGCTGCGTCGTAGCTAGCCTGTGCTGTTTTCAGCTGATAGTTTGATACAACTCGATTATCCACGAGTGCTTTTAGCTTTTCGACTTCAATTTTTGCGGTCTGTACTTCTGCCTGCGCTATGGATAGCTGTGCTTTCGCATCGTTATATGCTTCCCGGTATGGACGTGAATCGATCAGGAAGAGTGCTTGGCCCTTTTCCACATAGGCGCCTTCCTGAACCAAAACCCTTTCCAGGATTCCATTCACCTGGGGGCGGATCTCGACGTCAGTAAGCCCCTCCAGCTGTGCCGGGTATTCTGTATAAACCACCGTATCGGTCTTGTTTAAAACCAGCACTGGAACCTCAGGAACACTGGGCTCCTGAACAGGTTGATGACCTGGTTTGCAGGAAGAAAATATGATAACTGGAATTGCAATTCCGAGTAACAGATTTTTTTTCATAAAAATTTGATTTGATATAATAGAAATGTGTAAGAATATGAGTGAATGCTGAATTTCTTGAGTTATTCAGTGCTGGTAGTACGGATTAATCAGTAAGTATACGACCACTCCAGTAAAACTGACATACAACCAGATCGGCATAGTCCACCGGGCAATCTTGCGGTGCTGGTTAATTCGATTATTTAGCGCAAAAGCCATGGCTAAGAGGCCAAGGGGCACAATAATGGCTGCCAGCAAAACGTGCGTGACCAAAATAAAATAGTAAACCTCTCGCAATATGCCATCTTCTTTATAACTGGTAGAGGGCATAGAGAAATGATAAAGCAAATAAGAAAACAGGAATAAGGAGGTAAAGGAGAAGGCAAGAAATATTGAACTTCGATGCAGGAGTATGTCTTTACGACGAACTGCAAACAATGCAAATAGCAACGAAAAGAAGGTTAAACCATTTAAAATTGCATTGAGCATGGGCAGGCTGGAATAATCACAGCCTGCTACCAAGCTTACTTTTGGCATGAAAAAAGTAAGCAGGATTAAACCATTGATAACAATGGTGAGTACCCAGATAAGTAATATAGAATTTTTGTATGGCATTATTTTATAGATATTTTGTGATTGATGACTGAGCTGTTATTCGTGCAAGCACGGATAAACATTTATTCCAACAATTAAAACATACTAAGCGGTATGTTTTTGAGTATAAAAAAGTTTTCATCGCGTGTGATATTTTTCAAACATACTAATTAGTATGTTTTAATACGTAAAAATTAAATTTTAATAAGTCAACCAAAACATACTATAAGTATGTTTTTATCAAAAAAAATTTACTTCAATGAATCGAGGTATTGTCGAAATTCGATTAGAAATGATACGTAATAGGGTTTACCTAATAACTTGCCCATATTTCTGACACCATGGTATAATGTTATGATATGAAGCGCTATCTGTTTGGCATCATGCGAACGCGCTAACTGGCCTGTCTCCTGCCCCCGTATGATCTCAGCTTCGATCGCTCTCTCCCATTTATTCAACGATTTTTTCAATGCTAACCGAAATGCGTCATTCAGCGGAGCCATCTCCTGAATAAGATTTACAGCCGGACAACCATGCTCAACCGTCATAAACGGATGTTTAAAGAGAAGTTTATCCATCATTTTATAGATGTTATCTCGAAAATTTGAGCTTGATGAAAGTGAATTTTGAATGTCTGGCCAAATCTCCGTATGCATAGCTTCTTCTATCAACGCTATACCCATCTCTTCTTTATTTTTGAAATGATAGTAAAAGGCTCCTTTGGTCACTTGTGTTGTAGCCAAGATGTCATCAATACTTGTCGATTGAAAACCCTGCTTGTATATCAACTCCATTGCTCTTCTGAGAATATCTGATCTTGTTGCCTGTGCTTTTGACATAAACATACCAATTAGTATGTCGCAAATATACACAGCAAATGCACCACTTGTCCCCCCCACTTGTCATTCTTAAGTAAAACTGAAAAATTAAAGGAAGTAGTCATTTCATCTTTATTCTTTAGCTATTCGGGGCTAATTGGATATAAAATGTTTTTGACGGTAAAATGACCCTATTAAAATCAAAACACTAGATTCTTTTAATATGTTTGCAAACATACTAGTTAGTATGTAATTTTATTTACCCAACATTGAAGCAATTTTTAAGTTAGAAATTTCATCATTTAGGCATTTAGATAAAAACATACTAGTTAGTACTTTTTATAAAGTATTGTTTTGATATGATATACCGCATTTTTTTTCTCTTATTATTTGTAGCCCTATTGGGCCTTTATAAGTTATTCAGTTCATCAAGAACCGACAGCACATTAGACCGCGTACTTCTTAGTAATCCCATCATACTGGACGTTCGCAGCCCTACAGAATTTCAAAAAGGGCATATGGAGGAAGCGATCAATATACCGATAGATAGTATTGAATTTGTCCCCTTGAATAAATTCGATTCTACACGTCTCATCATAACCTATTGTTCACACGGTGTGAGGAGCATCAGAGCTGTAGGTTTATTGAAATCTAGAGGTTTAAAGCATGTTTACAACGGCGGATCCTGGGAGGATCTGGTCACACGACTAGAAGACCATAAACATCGGTCAGCAAAATAAGAACCCTTGATCTTTTATCTATTATCCATAAAAAATGTTATGTATTACTTTTTTCTTGTTTGTCATTCAGCTATTCGATGGTTTGTCTTAGGTAGCCTAGTTTATGCCATATTTACCGCGTTCAGGGGATTGAGATTGAAAAAAAAATTCAGTACCAAGACCAATGCTGTTCGTCACTGGACTGCAACCATTGCCCATATTCAGTTATTGATCGGAATGGCACTTTATATCCAAAGCCCTATTGTCCTAGCTAAAACGACTGACGGGTTGGGTTCGATGGCTAATCCGCATGTTTTCTTCAAATATATCCATATTTCGCTTGCGGTAGTGGCAATCGTGTTGATTACGATCGGCTCAGCTAAAGCCAAACGTATGCAGGAAGACCAAGCCAAATATCAAACCATGCTATGGTGGTTTTCCGCAGCATTACTTATTATACTAATCGCGATTCCATGGCCGTTTTCTCCCCTGGCAGCACGTCCCTATCTACGCATATTCTAAATCAATTCGTTATACGCTACTAATTTTCAACGTACAAATGTTAAGTCAAATTTTTAAAACATCGCTGGGCCGCCTGCGGCTGCTCAGTTATCTGGAAGGTATTTCGCTCCTTATCCTTGTCTTTATTGCGGTACCACTAAAATATTGGGGACAACAGCCCATGCTAGTTAAAGCGCTTGGACCAATCCATGGTATGCTCTTTTTATGGTTTGTTATATCAACACTTAGTGTGGGGGTCGAAAGGCACTGGAAATTCAGACAAATAACTTGGAAAGTATTACTTGCGTGCCTTATCCCATTTGGTACATTTTATATCGACAGGCGTATTCTTAAACCTATCATGGAGGCTAAATGAATAAGAAAACGATAATCGTAGCTAGTATAGCTTTCATAAATTTGATCATTATTTTTGTGGGATACCATATCCGACCTTCTCCTTTAAATTATGATACAGCATCCGTAAAGCTAGACTTTACTGTACCGCCCAACTTTCCTACCCCAAAAGCTCCGTTCGGTCAACAACAGATAACCCCAGCCGGGTTCCAACTTGGAAGGCTTCTCTTCTATGATCGGGTGCTCTCCCTAAACAATTCCATTTCGTGCGCAAGCTGCCATCATGCAGCTGCAGCTTTTTCAGACGAAAATAAGGCGTTGAGTCAAGGTATGAAACAATGTACCGGAACAAGAAATGCTCCGGCACTATTTAATCTTGCTTGGCAAAAGGAATTTATGTGGGATGGACGCATCAAAGAATTGCAACTATCGTCTCACAACGCCATTACCAATCCTTGTGAAATCGCCAACAGCATGGCGGATGCAGTTGACAAACTTCGATCGAACAGTAATTATAAGAGATTTTTTAAAGCTGCTTTTGGTTCAACAGCTATAGATTCGACAAAAATGCTGAACGCACTTGCACAGTTCATGACTATGCTCGTATCTGCTAATTCAAGGTACGACAAATATACCAGACATGAAAATGGTGGCATCTTTACGGATACGGAGAAACAAGGGTATACTTTATTTAAAAAAAATTGCAGCGTATGCCATCAGGAGCCATTATTCACAGATATGAGTTACCGTAATAACGGACTAGACCTCATATCGCGAGACCCTGGAAAAAGTAGTTCGACCCATTTGGCAAGTGATATTGGAAAGTTTCGTGTGCCCTCACTCCGAAATATTGAAGTCACGGCGCCCTACATGCATGATGGGAGACTCGGGACACTGGAAGAGGTGCTAGACCATTATACTGAAGGCATAAAGCAGAATTCTAATCTGGATGGAGAATTACAGCAAAATGGCAAAATAGGCATTACGCTTTCTGCTGGTGAAAGAAGCAAAATTATAGCTTTTTTAAAAACGTTAACAGACAAAGACTTTTTAACCGATCCAAGATTTCAACGACCATGAACAGGTTTACGCACTCCAATTGAACAATTTTAGCTTTTCAATCCATTAGTAGACAGGGTACAAATTGCTTTCTTCTTAGCAACAAATTAGCAAAAGGGCAATTAAGCCTCCCATAAAGCTAACAAGCAACAAGGCAAGCAGACAATAAAGAATACTAGAAAAGCAAAACTTTAAAAAACCGGACTCACCCCTTAACATTTGCATGATTCTTCTTTTCATAAGATGTTCATCCTACTTTGATCTCTGTGATGACTTGGATAACACTTTTAAGCTTGATTAATCAGATTTATAACAGTAACAATACTTATCAATAGAATTTAATTAGCTTGCTCATGTTCTGCATTAAGTCAGTTTGATGAAGGTAAGCTGTTCCTTTATCAAAAAGTTCAAAATTAAAATGAACAGATAATTCTTCTAATCTTTTTTTGCTGGCTTTAATTTCTCCTTCAAACCAGTTGTCCCAGGCCAGTAGGATTATTTCGCCATCTTTACTAAATTGATAAAGATCAAAATCTATTCCTTTATCAAACATCTTTTCATCATATTCAAAATCTAATCTCCACTTATTTTGTTGTAAAAATTTCAAAATTAAATAAAATATATCGGTATCAATTCCTGTTGCTATATAATCCATAACTGAAGGGTTGTTGTCTTCTCTATATGTTAGACGTGTTATCTTGTTTTGATATAAATTATAAAATTGCATCACACGTTTCGACTTTAATCCCCCCTTCTATCGGTGTCATCTCTGACCATAGCCAGTTAAAATACTGAATCACTTGCCGAGCTGGGATCATGGGTCGATCAGCGGTGGTATGTCCATCAGCAACCACGGTAATAGAATAGTCTCTCGTCAAAGCTGATTTTATCGTAGCATCCACACAGAAATCGGTAGCGCATCCCGTCACGATCAGTTCCTTCACTCCCCTACGCTGTAATATCGTCTGAAGATCAGTTTTATAAAATGAATCATTCGCTGTCTTAGAAAGAAATATATCCTCAGGGCCTCTGATCAATTCAGGCAATAAAGACCAATCTTCTGTACCAGGAAGGAAACAGTTCTCCTTTGTGCCATCATGTTGTATAAAAATAACCGGGTCACCGCTCTTTCTGAACTGTTGAGAAAGTTCGTTGATCCGATCAATGACACCTTTGGTGTCATGTCGTAGCGTATAGGGTCTAAAACTGCCCAGTTGCATATCTATAATTAATAAGGCTTTCATTTGTGAACTAAATCTATATTATTGATAAATATACCGAATGTTCATTACTCAACATCATCCGTCTGGTATCGGACAAAAATTTAGATAAAAACATTTTTTATATAGGAACAATTCAAGCAATCAAACCAGGGGATTCGAAGTAAAATAAAGAAGGGCTTGAGGTTTTATTCTAAATCTTTATATATCTATCCATATATTGCTATTTTTTTTAGTATATTTATCTTCATAAAAAGTAAAATAAAATTGTAATAGCCAATATGCCGTCTAGTTTTCTCGAGCTGACGGGAAGAACTTATCAAATCTAAAAGCATGACTAAGAATAAAAAAATTAATGTACAAGGAGTAGATATTCTCCTATATCAAGAACATCAAAGTGATTACATATCACTTACGGATATTGCAAGACACAAAGATTCGACACATATAGATAGCATTATCCAAAATTGGATGAGAAATCGCAATACCATTGAACTCTTAGGTTTTTGGGAAAGTATTTACAACCCTAATTTTAAACCCCTCGAATTCGAGGGGTTTAGAAAACAAGCTGGTCTCAATAGTTTTGTGATGACCCCAAAACGTTGGATAGAAAATACCAACGCAATTGGTATAATTTCTAAAGCTGGAAGGTACGGGGGTACTTTTGCTCATAAGGACATAGCACTAGAATTCGCTTCCTGGATTTCAATCGAGTTTAAACTTTATATAATAAAGGAGTTTCAACGTTTAAAAGACGATGAAAACAATCGTTTGAAATTAAATTGGGATTTAAATAGAACGCTAGCTAAGGTGAATTATCAAATCCATACAGATGCTATCAAAGAAAATCTTATTCCGCCAGAAATCACCAAACAACAGTCAAATTCCGTTTATGCCAACGAAGCCGATATACTGAATATCGCACTATTTGGAATAACAGCCAAACAATGGCGAGATACTAATCCTGATAAAAAGGGCAATATTCGAGACTACTCGTTTATAGAACAGTTGGTCGTACTAAGCAACATGGAAAGTATAAACGCGTTATTAATTCACCAAGGAGTACCACAAAATGAACGGCTTATGCAACTGAATAAAGTAGCGGTAACACAAATGAAGTCGCTCGTAGAAAGTAAGGCCGTTAAAAAATTGAAATAGTACGTCGCCATGATGAGCCAAGGCAATCAATAGTTCTAAATTCATTGGAAACATCTTCGTCAAAAACCAATAGGCAAGTATCCATAAAGGCATCAATAAACACTACATCAACTTGATTATAGTTAACATCAGTTTCTAGAGTGACACGTTTAAAAGTAAGGAATTGAAAGTTAACTTGTTTCTCTATTCATATACTTATATAACAGGGATGAAGGGCTACGATTCGCATTATTTTTGTATAAATTATCGTGACCGAACGTAATAAATGAATCCTTTGCCCTTGATACCGCAACATTTAACATATTAGGTCCCATATCAAAGAAAAAGCTGGTATTTTTCATATTTGGACCATAAACCGATGAAAATAGAATGATCGGTCTTTCCGCGCCCTGCAATGCATGGACAGTACCGATGGTCAAATTCTTCATTGGAATATTTGCTTTTTGTAAGACTGATTTAAGAACCGATTTTTGCCTTGCAAACGGTGTGATCACTGCAATCAGATCGCCTATAATCAATTGTTTGACCTTCCGATCCTCCTTGACTGCGGCAGCTTCCTCCAATTGTTGATAATAAGACAGAATCTGTATACTGTGCTCGGAAATCCATCTCGCTACAAGCGACGCCTCTTCTCGATTTGCCTTGCTGACCGGAGATGGATCTGTATCAAAATCATGATGGATAAACGCCATCGGTGGTAGTACTAAACTACTTGGTGCAGCTCCTTTCTTAGGCTCTAAAAGCCCTTTATAAGCCAACTGATTACAATAGTCTATAATTTCATCATAACAACGACGGTGCTCTGTCAACCATAAACCTCGCGACAGCTTTTTTCTCTCGTGATGAGGTGTAGTCTTTTGTGCCAATTTCATGAGCGACCCCGTGCTACATAAAAAGCCTGCATCGCTCAATACGCTATAGTCACCTTCATTTTTTAACAATGTATGCTTGTACAGATTTGCTTTATCAACCGGTTTGCTGACGCTCCATACGGGATCTATCTGAAGAATGTCCCCGACAACTATACTTCTCTTTGCGAGAGAAAAAGTCGCAGCACCTACTTCAGGAGTTACTTGACCGGCTTCATCGACAATCAAATAATCGATACCAGAATACAAAGGCTCACTATCCCATTTTTTCCTCCCATCGCCATCCATTCCCTCAAACTTTAATTTCTGAAAAAATTTGGGGGCCATATAAAAAGTAGATACAAAACATGGAAAAAGCATACTAAAGCGTCGCCAGCGCGCCAGAGCAAAGTGATCCACAGTTTTCCAGTGGCTTTTCTCATCAAGGGCCTGTTCAATCTCGGACAGCCAACGCGCCTCCCAATAATGAACTGCCAGGAAAAACATTTCATTCTTCAGCCCCGTTTCCAATTCGTCAAAGAAAAATGATCTTTTATCATTTCCAACAGCTAAATAATCACTTTCACTTAAAGGCGGATCTGAATAAATATTATTCTTCTCTTTCCAAGCTTTCCATTGGCGAAGCCGGTCTTCTATTTTTCGCAGGAGCTCGAACTTTGATTCAAAAAACTGATCGATATCCTTAATCCTTTTCATATCAACCGTAGATAAATCAAATGTAAAACCACGGAATAGAGCCTTAAGCTGTTGTTCCCGGATCCTAGCAACAAAGGGTAAAAAGATAAAAATTTTAATCCACCAAGCTTCTCTTAAAAAATAATCATTTTTAATCTTCTCCCCTTCTTTAAGCTCATCGGCGATATTACTGATTTGGGCATGAAAATCTTTCTGTCCAAGATCAATTTCCTCTTTATACTTTAATTCACCCAACAGTTGCCGGATGTCTATATATGCTTTCCAATAATTACTTCCCTGCTTAAGTGCATCTTCACGAGCTAAAAGTTCTGTTCGCAGGAATCGAGCTACTTCCTCGGGCGCTTTAATAAAGTTCTGATTGGGAAAATGTTGATGGAAATTGCCTATAAATGTATGGTTTGCCTTATATAAGAAATTCTCATTTTCAATACGATCTGCTATTCCTCCATTTAATTTCTGAAAAGGTATCTGCTCTGACACCTCTTTCTTTTTACCGGGAAGATATAGTGCGAAGCTGTTGATACCTGGAATCCATCTTGAATATAACGGTTCATTTTTTGTTTTTACATGCTGAAAACTATCCACAATATTCGTAACAGCCTGATTATTGGTCGAACAAGCTAAAATTACCGTAGGCTCTTCTCCCCTTAGCGCCGATTTCACAATTTCGTTGGCGACCACACTCTGCAATAACGTTGTCTTGCCCGTTCCCGGAGGACCATTTACAGCAATAACTTCTCCATCTTCCATCCGATTGATCTCGTATAAACTTTGTCGTTGCGTAACGGAAAGTGGATATTCGTACCCCATTTGACCGAGATGGGAGATACTCCTCTGGACGAATTCTGAATAAGGAATCAACGGCCTGAGACTGGTGGAATCAAACCGCGTCAAATTTGTTAAAAGTGGGAGCTTCTCTATATTCAGATGAATAAGATGGTCGTAAAGCTTGACAATACCATCTGCCGCCATTTGGATCGATTCGTCAACGATCAGAACACAACGTTCAAATTTCTCATAATCAATAGCCATATAACTATTGATATTCTGATCGGTCATTGCAGAAAACTGATCAGCAATATATCGGTAATATTGTTTCCAATCTGTCCCGACAAAAACATCTGAAAATGCTTGATCCACTTGATCGACCGAGGAAAATACATAATCCAGAGACTGGGGAGGAAGTGGCTCCAAATAGTCCCGGCAAACATATGGCATCGTTTCGTCTGGTATGGACAAACCGCCAGTGTTATCCAAATTGGCTCTTATCAAAAAAGGGAGCATCAGATTTTCGTCCTGAATACTCTTACCATGCCCCACTTTACTATTGATAACGAAAGGACTAATCAGTACTGATATTTGATTGAGTTGAACCCATTCAGAATCTTTGCGATCCTTTATGCCATTTTGATCATTTAGCTTGACACTCTCACGGTTAATGATCTTTTCGGCCAGGTCAGGCAATAGCTTCCCGATTGAAAGATCAATAGCTTCTATTCCTTCTATAATATAACTTACTTTCCCTTCGTCAAGTCTAATAGCTGGTCTGGTCGCATCTGCCAATGAATTGCGCCAATATTTTAGTGTTTCGAGATAACTCATCTTTTCACTTTTAATATTCCATTTGGTATTTGCTTAAAAGATAGCTATTTTTTTCATCAATAGTTATTCAATAAATTAATAAAATCGACTCATATATCTTGTTCTCACAACGAGTCAACTGCTGTCAACAGCCCCTAATTCATCTGTATGTGGAGCAAAAATAAATTTTCAAGTTTCTGTAAAAGAATGGATTATTTCTTATCCTATGTCAAGTCGATCAAAGAACAAAACTCCTAGATTTGTAAGACTGCAAATCATCAAAATCCAGATAGAATGGATAAATGTTCCTAATATGAAATCAATATTTGAGAAAAAAATAAGAGAAGCTGTCATCGAAAGAATTAATTTATTACACGAGGACAGCGATGCTCTTTGGGGGAAAATGACAGTAACGCAAATGGTCAGGCATTGTATATTATGTGAACAATATTACCAAGGATCCATAAAGGTTAAGCGTTCATTTTTAGGGCGAATGTTTGGTCAAAATGCGATAAAGGGGATATTGAAAGATGAAACAACAAGTTTTGGCAAAAACGCCCCCACATCCGCTGTATTTATCGTAAATGAAGACATACATGATTTAGAAATGGAGAAACGAAATTGGAAATTATTAATCGAGAAATATGGAACATTTGAAAAAGATACATTTGTACATTGGTTCTTTGGTAGAATGTCCAGAGCGCAATTAGGTCAGTTCATATACAAACATTGCAACCACCATTTAAAGCAGTTTGGAGCGTAACCCAAAAAGCCACGAAACCGCTACATGGGTCAGGCGTTATAAGGGGTTCGTTCTATGGCAGGTATCTGAAAATGGAATAAAGCTAATTGCATATCAGGATACCGAACAATATAAACTGATGAAATATTTTATGAATAATCACAAACGAATGCTATCCGAATTGGGGTTTGATTTTTAAATCAAACTAGTTGCACTGGCCGAAGCATATTTAACGATACGTCCGAAACTCTATTTTTAAAATGTCCTGTTTTGAAGGGGGAGGTCAGGGTTTTCTCGTAAGCGAGTTTCGAAAGCGGGGTTTAATGATAGCTGTAATCCCAGCCTTGATTTTGATTTCAGTCCTAACTTGTACGCCCCTAATCATTACTGATTAAGGGGCGCTTACATACAATCCATAACCAAGTTGCCACCTACAACTTTTAGTTTTTAGATCATTGATTTTTATAATTCCACAATCCGAATAGCAAAGCCACCGCCAGGTGCAGACCTTTGTTTTAATTTACTTTTATTATTTATTTTAAGCTTTTTTATCACATAAGCCTGGGGATTGGTTTTGTAATGAGCATCTGGAGCATCAGCGTAGATCGTAGCTTCATATTTTTTGCCCGTTGTTAAAAAACCAAAATCCAAGATAGATTCATGTCCTTTCTCCCCGCTGACATTCCCGACAAACCATTCATTTTTACCTTTTGATTTACGGGCTATCGTTAGGTATTCTCCCGGTTCTGCTTCGATATATTGGCTACTGTCCCAATCTACAGCAACATCTTTGATAAACTGAAAAGCATCCATAAAACGCTCATAATTCTCAGGGAGGTCGGCTGCCATCTGCAATGGACTGTACATGGTCACATACAAGGCCAGCTGGTTGGCCAAGGTAGAATTGACATGGGATGTATTCTTAGGATTGATCTTTTGGATGTCCATCTCAAAGATGCCCGGTGTATAGTCCATCGGTCCTCCGATAAGCCGTGTAAAAGGTAAAATGGTAACATGGTTTGCATGGTTCCCCCCGAATGCCTGATACTCTGTGCCACGTGCAGACTCATTACCGATCAGATTGGGCCAAGTACGCGATAAACCTGTCGGACGTACGGCTTCATGCGCATTGACCATGATCTTATACTTAGCAGCTTTCTCCAAGGCATATTGATAATGGTTATTGATCCACTGACTATAATGATATTCGCCTCTGGGAATAATATTGCCTACATACCCACTTTTGACAGCATCATAACCATTATCTTTCATAAATCTATAAGCGCTATCCAAATAGCGCTCATAATTGCGGACTGCTCCCGAGGTCTCGTGATGCATAATCATCTTGACGCCCTTGTGCTTGGCATAATCCCGGATGCTCACCAGATCAAAATCGGGATAGGGTGTGACAAAATCAAACACATGATCTTTGGCATTGCCAAACCAATCTTCCCAGCCAATATTCCAGCCTTCAACCAACACGCCATCAAACCCGTGTTTTGCTGCGAAATCAATGTAACGTTTTACATTCGCCGTCGTAGCACCATGTTTGCCATGAGGCTTCACTTTGCTATAGTCAGTTTCACCTAGATGTACACTAGGAAGGTCATAGGTATAGGACCACTCGCTCTTTCCGGTAATCATCTCCCACCATACACCTACATATTTGGTAGGCTTTATCCACGAAGGATCTTTAATTTTAGTGGGTTCGTTGAGGTTGAGCGTCATACGGGAAGCCAAAATATCTCTGGCATCATCACTCACCATAATTGTGCGCCAGGGGCTCCGGGCAGGTGTCTGCAAATTGCCTTTGGTCCCATTGGCATCGGGTGTAAGCCAAGATTGAAACACAAAATTTTTGTCATCCAGATGAAGATGCATACAGGCATAATTGATTAAAGCCGCTTCGTGGATATTGATATATAGCCCGTCGTCACTTTTCATCATCAAAGCCGTCTGTACCCCTGTAGGCGAAAATGGGGTCTGCGAGGCATTGGGCGTAATCGCTTTGGCCATCAATCTTCTGATTTCAGACAGACGAGACTTGGTGTAATCATACTCCTGGGTATCGTAATCTCCGGGAATCCAAAAAGCTGTATGATCGCCATTCATTGCAAATTGTGTTTTTTCCTCCTTTACAACGAGATAAGTCATCTCTTTTTGTTCGGGAAATTCGTAGCGAAATCCTAAACCTTGATCAAATAATCTGAAACGGACCACAAGTTTTCTTTTGGACGTTTTCTGTTGCAAGCTAACGGTTAGTTCGTTGTAATGGTTTCGAATCTCACTTTCTTCGCCCCAAACAGGATTCCAGCGTTCATCAACCTGTTTACTTTCTTGTGCCGTCTGTTCAAACTGGTCATACAATGAACTGGATAACGATTCTCTATCACCTTCTCCCGCCCCTGAAAATTCAACTTTCTTGGTATTGCCGGTCAATTCCAACCCTAACTTGCTGGGTTTGATGACAGCTTGGCCTTTATAACTCAAGCTATATGTCGGCGCACCTGATGCATCCAGTGAAAACTGAAGTTTCAATTTTCCCGAAGGCGAAAGCAGCTCTTGGGCCCGAAGTCCCAAAGTGATTAAAAATAAACTCATCAAGAGTGTAGTTTTCTTCATTTTTTATGATAATTAGTGGATTTTTATATTTTTCGCATTTCGATCATCCGTCAGTTTAATGATGCAGCTTCCCTGATGGGCATCCCATGTCCAGCTCGGTTCATTGTTTTTTATCGTTGACGTTCGATTATTGCCCACAACAGCATAGGATATGGTCTTCCCATCAATGGTGACGTCATTGGGCCTGCTTTCAAGATGATAGCATAAGTAGAGCTGCCTTCCTTTGGCAGGTGTGTATCCTTTATCCCGGGGTTGAATAGCTGTTTCAAAATCGCCTTCAGCCAGGGTTGTGCAGGTAAAGCGTGTCGTAGAACCAATACCTTTGAGATAATTCTGTGTCTCTCCATCGTCTTCATAAAGTTCAAATGTAGCGGACTCACCCTCATAATTGGGGAAGATATGGATATAAAGCGGATGCATTGGATCCTGGCCGATATATTGCATGATCGGCATCATGGGTACGATAGCACCTCTTTTGACAAACATCGGGATTCGGTTTAGAGGTGCGCGGTAGGCAATCTGCTGCCCCCCAAGGTATACCGTCTTTTTGTCATTAAAATCAATCCATTCGCCATCGGGCAGATAGAGTTTTTTGACCCGTTCGCCTTTTTTCAGCACAGGGGCCACAAGGATTTCCTGTCCAAACATAAACTGATCATTGATCCCAATAACCTGGTCGTCTTGTGGAAATTCCATAAACAAGCCCCTTAATATAGGTAGACCAGTCTGATGCGCTTTGTGCGCATAGGAATAGAGATATGGAAACAGTTGATATTTGAGTTCAATGGCTGTCTTGGCATTTTTTTCGGCGACCTCACCAAATAACCAGGGTTCGACCGCATTGTTGCCCTCGTGATGGGCGCGGCTCAATGGATTAAAAATACCAAATTGCATCCAACGTGTATACAGCTCTGCCATAGCAGGGTAATCTGTAATATCTCCACAGTAACCTGAAATATCTGTCGTCCAAAACGGAATACCGCCAAGACCCGCCGATAATCCGACCGCAACCTGATTGGCCAATTGGCTCCAGCCTTCGGTCACCTCGGTCCCACTGCCGCTATCGCCAGACCAGCCAAAGGTATAGCGCTGAAGTCCGGCATAAGATGCGCGTGTCATCTGAAAGATCCGCTTGTTGGGATTATGCTTGTCAAACTGCTCTTTCACCACCTTATCCCAGGTAAGACCGTATACGTTGTGGATCTCGGCATGCATGCCTAACTGGTGTTGCATATGAAGCCGATCAACATCCTCTTCATTGCTCCAGGCAGGCTCCCCCATATCTGTCCAGAAACCACCCGCACCATCGGCTAGAGGTTTCTGCTGGAGTTGCCCCCACCAGTCGGCCACAGATGGATTTGTAAAATCAACGACCCCACAATTACCACCCCATGGCCAAGGCATATCATAAGATGTACCCGTACGGCGGTCCTTGACAAAATATCCTTTTTGATGGGCCTCCTGCCACTGACTTTTATTTGCTTGCGACACCACTGGATCTTGTGAGAGAATCATCTTAAATCCTTGATCATTCAGCTTTTTGAGCATTCCTTTGGGATCTTTATAATTTCCTTTACGCCAGTTGAAATCTTGCAGTTCCTGTGTCCAGCCTATATCCTGATAGATGATATCACAGGGAATTTCCCGCTTTCGAAATTCGGAAGCGATCTCCAAAGCCTGGTCTTCCCGTGTATAAAGTCCACGACTCTGCGCAAAACCAAACGCCCACCTTGGTGGCATGATCGGTTTCCCAGTCAATGCGATATATTGCTGGTGGATCTCTTTATAATCCTTCCCATAGATAAAATAGTAGATGAAGGGACCATCTGGTGCTTCAAAAGAATAGGATTCTGTACTGCTGGTTCCAAAGTCAAAAGCTGTTTTATAGGTATTGTCCAAAAAAATACCATAATGGTAGCTGCTCATGAAAAAAGGAATACTCTTATATAATGGATCTTCTTGACTGCTATAACAGGGTTTGTCGCTATTCCACATCTTGTAAGACCGGCCTCTTCGATTGAGCGGTCCAGTCTTTTCGCCAAGGCCAAAGAATTGCTCATCGGGACGCAGTACTTTATGTGCCACGGTTTTGGTGCCGCTCGTGCTGTGTCCAAGACTTTTATAATCACTAAAAACCAACTTTTGCCACTTATCGTAAATCAGCAACTGCATGGGATCCTTGTTGAGGCGGACACGCAGCTTTCCGGTGAAGATTTCGAAGCTTGCCGGTTCGTTATTCACCTTGATTTCACCGATGTCCTCAAGCTGTTCATGAACTACTGCAAAGGAAGCGTTCTTCCTTTGTAGTGTGCCGCTGGCATCATACCATATCCGAACAACAGAACTGCTGCAAAAATAAAACTCCAGCTTAGCACCGTCGCTGCAATTGAAAGTCACCTTTCTCCCCTCGATCTGATAATCTTGGCATTGTGTCGCTTTCATCACCTGCCCTGCTGCTCCATGAACGATGGAGATCAGGCAAAACAGCATCAAATAAAAAGATTTTAGTTTATGCATAATAGGTTTTTAATATTCGATCACAACCATGTCCCAATACTTGAGCCCCGGCAGATCGATGGTCAATTTATTTCCTGTCTGCGCTTTAGTAAGCGGAATAGCGACGCCCCCTTGCATATCGGGCGATGCCAACCATACTCGCTTGACAGTACGTGTCACGTCGAGCTTGATCTGTAGGCCATCGATACGGGAGGGTTCCTGTTGGGTCCCGTTGGTGTCGCGCCATTCCATAGTATTGGCATCCTTAAAATTGATCAAATGGATTACATCACGGTTAGCAAAATGTCGCCCATAGCTTGTAATACTGCCTGATCTTGCTTTACCATTACTAATAATCAAAGCGTTTGTACCGGTGACACTAAAGACCGCGGCTGTACCACCGTCTCGCAATACGTTTTGGTAGGCGACCATAAAGTCATAATATTGGATCAGCTTTTCCTTTGTTGTTCCTTTAAGCTGCAGGTTGTTATTTGCAAAATATTCATTGGTCAAATAATGTTCTCCCATTTCAAGGTGAGCCCCTCCATTGGCAAAAATGACCGCATTGGTCAGCAACACACCTGGTTCATTGACAAAGCCAGCCTGATTGGACTTAGCATAGTTCATATAAGCTGCTAATACGGTATTCTTATTGTAATTGCCAAAACGGTCATTGTCCTGAATAATTTTCACCAATTCATCGTATGATTTGTTGGGTTCCCAAACTTCGGTATATAAAAAATCAACAGTAGATGATGCTATCCCAGACTCCTGACCATATTGATTAACTGCATTCATCACGTGATACTTACCCGGAAAAGCCTTCTTTGACGCTGCTATGAATGAGCCGTAGCGCTGCTCTAGTTTCACTTCTTTGCCGGTATAGTCATATAGTTTTCCGCGGTCTCCCAACTGATCGATGTGATAGCCGTCAAAATTATAGACCGCAAATACATCTTGATGTCTTTTGTTAATGTAGGTCTGCCAGGCGGAGTTGCCGGGATCGACCAAATAGATATTGCTGCGAAAGGGTGCATTCAAGGGATGCCTATCTTTCTCCTGATGTTGATTATCCTTAAAAAGGTACCATTGTTCGGATACCCCATCACTTGCCGCATTGGACAAAGCGCCATACAACAAGTTGTAGAACATCGCTTTCATACCTTTATCATGAGCGGCCTGAATATACCCATCCAGGGTAGATTTGTAATTAGTCCGGCCGATAAGATCCAGCCAGGAATCAGCCGGACTGGATACTGAACCGGCCAAAGGTTTATGCTGATCCATCTGCCAGTCATAAAACTGGATTCCATTGATATGGAAACGGTTGAGCGTTTCGACATTGCGTTGTATTGCCTGCTGATCAAGGCGATCATAATTGGATACAAATCCATACCGTGGAAACTTGCGCCAGTCAGAAGATACATCAACGGCTATGCTGTAGAGCGGCTTTTTAGTTGTATCACCAGTTTTAAAAAGATAGACCATGTAGCCCCGAAAGTCTGTCGTAGGTGGTGTCCAGGTCCAGCTCAACTGCGAAAGCGGCTCCTCCTTGATCATTTCGCCCAGATAGGTATAGGCGACACTCAAATTATAGTCGGAGATGGCAGCTGTAAATGTGATCTTTTCCCCAGGTTTATAAACTGCCTTATCTGTATTGATGACAGGCTTAAAATAGGTCTGCCCATAGGTGATCGGATCTTTGTCAATATCGTAATAGTTGTTGCAGCTCCCGCTTAGAAGCATCCCGCTGGCAACCACAAGTCTGAATATTCGTTTCATCTGTAAATAATTATATCATGCACTCAGAAGCTTATTATTTTCCTCCATTTTGTTGATGGAGGAAAAAGCTTAAGATTGATTTATTGTTTGATAATTGTGACTGTTTCCTGTAGCTGATCCAGTGTGATACTGTAGATACCCGGAGTGGTCACTTTCCACTTATTATCTGGATTAGAGCCAGACTTGCTAAAGATCATCTGCTCGGTCTGCCCTGAGGGTATCCTGCCATTTTGTGAGGCCAAAAACCATGCGCCATTCCAATCGGCCTGTTTATCGCAACTGAACTTTAATTCACCGGCTTTAAGTGTTCCAGACCAGGTAAATCTGTGGGGTGTATCACCATTGACCATGGGGGTTGCTGCGGCAATATCCCAACCATTGGGTGTCGCATCGCCCACAAGATAAATAGCCGCAAACGGTGTAAAAGGAGCAATGGTAATTTTATTGGTCCGTAGATCCAGCCTGATCTTATAGGTTCCTTTATTAATCCGCCATTTATAATCATTTTTATTTTCACTCTCTGACCACTTGACGACAGGTAGGTCTGTTCCAACGCCTTGCTGATCTGTCTCCGGGCGCAAAAAGACAACGCCTGGATCAAAATCTGGCTTCGTTGCAATCTTAAACTCGTCTGTGCTATTACCAGAGTTTAAGACGGCATGATAGGTAAAAATAAAGGGGTCATTCGGGTCTTTCGCCATAGGCTGAAAGTTCCAACCGGTAAAGCCACCCACAAACCACAGTGCATCATACATAGCTCCTTCAATTTCGGCAATGGCAATAGATAGATCGATCAGATTGACTTTGACTTGGTATAGTCCAGATTTGGCAACGGTAAATGGAACATCGTAGGGATCTGACTCCGACTCACGATAATAGAGCTTTTCATTACTTGTTCCTTTGTTGTACGAAGGTGTAAAATTGCCCAAAGTGCTGATAAACTTAAACTCGCCCGGGCTCAGTACGCCTTGCCATATAAAGGCTCCTGGCGTACCCTGTATCGGATTCATCTTGCTGGCTTTATTCGCATCCCAGCCGTTGCTTGTTGCGCTACCAAGGATATAGAGTGTTTCGGTAACCGGCTTGTAGGTTTTGACCTTTAAACTAATTATTTGAGACAGCTGTGCTGCACTTTGCCCGTCTTGAACCTCTGCTGTGACACGAGCTTCCAGCTGTGCTCCGCTTCCTGCTGTGATGCCAAGCTTCTCAATCAACAATTGATTAAAATCTTTGGTAACATATCTTTGTGACCGCAATCCTTTCTCAAAAGTACTACTAATGACAGGCTTAAAATCCTTCCCTTTTTCACCGATTTCAAGGGTATACTTGATGGCTGCATTCGTTCCAAAATTAGAACCCGATGTCCAATCGAATACGACAGCTTCCTGCTCCGGGGCGGCAACATTCAATACAATATCTGATGTCGAGACACTGAGTTCTAAGGGGCCATCAGGATAGAGGACATGGTTAAAATCGTCTTTACAGGACTGACAGCACAAGGACGAAATCAAGATCAAATTGATAATATAATATAGTCTTTTCATCTTTTAAATTTGTTAGTTGGTTAATTACCAAAAGGATTTAATAACCGGGATTCTGCTTCAAATTTGGATTGGCGTCAATCTCAACTTGAGGAATAGGTAACAACAAATGTTTTGCGGTCGCATTGAGCTTACCGATGCTGTGCAGAAAGTTAAGTGCATACTGTCCATTGTCCCAGCGAATCATATCAAACCAGCGTTGTCCTTCAAAAGCAAGTTCTATTCTTCTTTCGTGACGGATCTTTTCGCGCATATCAGCCTGGGAAAGCCCTGTAATTGACTTTTTGTCGGTCAACCCAGCTCGTTGTCGCACCAAATACAAGGGATCCACCGCTTGAGCCGTATTGCCAAGTTCATTGAGTGCCTCAGCCTTCATCAATAGCACGTCTGCATAACGTAACACAACGATATTCGCCGCATTGGTATTATAATCGGGTGAAATGGACAATGGAACCAAAAATTTGCGCACGTTATATCCTGTGGAGGACATATTGGATTTGTAGGCCTTACCGTCGAAAAGTGGTCCTCCTTCATACAAAATAGTTTTATCTTTGCGCAAGTCTCCAGTTTCATATTGGGAGACAAACTCCGCTGTTGGCTGATTCCAACCATAGCCACCGCCCACCCAGCCGGAATTGCGTGGTCCCATATAGGTACTCAGCCAGTTTGCCTGATTTTCATCGTCCCAAAATCCGGCCTTGGTAAGTCCATAATATTGCACTTCAAAGAGCGATTCGGCTGTATTTTTATGACGGGGCTCACCCCCAAAACAATCACTATAGTCGGCATTAAGCACATACCCCAGCGACTCAACCTGATTGCATTGATCAATGCACAACTGATATTCTTTTAGTGTGAGGTAAACTTTTGCCAAAAGGCCTGCCGCAGCTCCTTTACTGACGCGCCCCTTATCCTGATCGGCATATTCCTCACGACGTGGTAAAAGTGTGATGGCTTCCTTAAGGTCTGGAACAATGACTTCATTATAGATGCGTTCTTTGCTCACGCGAGCCGGTTTGAGATCATCTCCGGGTTTCGCGGGTACCAACGAAAGCGGCACATCGCCAAACAGCTGAACCAAGATAAAAAAATAGTTCGCACGGAGGAATTTGGCTTCGCCAATCAATCTGTTTTTCAATTGGGGATCTATATCCATCGAAGGGACATTTTCCAAGACGGTATTACAATATAAAATACCGGGATTGGGTCCTCGCCAAAGATCAACCGCCGAAAAATTGTCTGGGCCAGTGGAAAAATTGGACAATTGGATCGTTTCTATTCCATCATCGCCACCACCTGCACCCACGGCACTATTCCCTGCCATAATGTCTAATGACCATATCCGCATATTGTATAACTTGGGTCGTTGGAGTGGCTGATAAGCCGCATTGATCATTGCAATGGCAGCGGAAGCATCCTTGACGGATTCGGCACTGGGATCCTCAAGAGGTTCTTTATCCAAAAATTTTGAACATGAGCCCAACCAAAGGGGCATCGCCGCAAGGGCCATATAAAATATTTTTTTCATCATCATGAGTCTAATTAGTTAAAATCTAAGGTCCAATCCCAAGCTAAAGTTTTTTGTGATCGGGTAGTTACTATTGTCAACACCTCCTATCACTTCAGGATCGAAGCCAGAATACTTGGTCCAAGTAAACAAATTCTGCCCTGAAAAATAAAACCGCAACCGTCCTGCATGCAGACGTTTGGCTACAGCCTCAGGCAAGGTATAACCTACGGTCAGATTTTTCAGACGCAGGTATTTTCCCTGCTCAATAAAACGATCTGAATTACGTGTATTCTTATTGGGGTCGCTGTAAATCGCTCTCGGCACCTCATTGCTGGTTCCCTCAGCGGTCCAACGATCAAGAACCTTAGTCGTCTGATTTCGTATGGTATACATACCTTCCAAGGTAACTCTATTGGCATTATAGATCTGGTTTCCAGACACCCCCTGAAAGAATACTTCAAGATCTATATTTTTATAGGACAACTTATTATTCATGGCAAAACTCCAACTTGGTGTTGGATTGCCTAAATAGGTCCGGTCATAGTCATTAACAACTCCATCTTTATTGATGTCCCTAAATTTGATATCGCCGGGTGCCGTACTATTAGCGGGATCTGCCCCTTGATATTGATAAGCATAACTATTCACTTCGGCCCAGTTTTGAAAAATACCATTGGTCAAATAGCCATAAAATGATCCAACAGGCTGTCCAATGGTATGGGATTGATAACCATAGTAAATAGGTACATCGCCATCAAGTCTAACGACCTTATTTCTATTATAGGAGATATTGAAATCGGTATTCCAAACCAATTCTCCTTTTAGGTTTTGGCTACGTAAACTTAATTCCCAACCCTTGTTTTCGACCTCTCCGGCATTGATCATTGGTGTATAGCTGTCTGAATATCCTGTCGTAATGGGCACGCTCATCCTGACAAGCATATCTGAGGTTTTTTTGATGTAAGCATCCATCGTCAACTGGATCCTGTTCTTGAAAAAACTTGCATCAATTCCAACATTCTGTTGTTTGATCGTTTCCCAGCGTATGCCCGGGTTAGGCATAACGAGTGGGTACAATGTCGAAACGGGAATACCATTGAAAACATATTGACCAGTTTTTAAGCGGGCTGATGCAGCATAGTTGTCCAACACAGCCTGATTACCAGTAACTCCATAACCGATACGGAGTTTAACATCACTCCAAAAATCATTTTTGTTAAAAAAAGACTCTTCAGAGATACGCCAGGCGGCAGAAAAAGAAGGGAAAGTCCCCCAACGATTGGCCGAAGCAATTCTTGATGTACCATCACGACGTACCGTCGCCGTAAGGAGATAACGATTTTTAAACGTGTAATTGGCGCGTCCGAAGAATGACAATAGCGCCCATTCGTTGCGGCTCCCACCTACGGTTGGATCTAATAAACCATTGTTTAACTGGCTGTTATTATCAGAAAGAAATTCCTTGATGCTTCCATTCATGTAATTATAATCATTGTTTTGCGCACTAGATCCTAACATCACATTGACTTCGTGCCCACCCTCGAAAGTATTTGTATAAGTGAGGGTATTGTCCCACAAATAGGTCAGGCTCTTGTTGAAGCTTTCACTCCGATAGGAATTGGGAACTGGGATGGGTTTCCAATTGTATTTAGGCGAAAAGGTCATATTGTCCCAAGCCTTATAATCGAGGCCAAACAAAGATTTGAAGGTGAAATGATTCAAAAAACTTGCTTCTGCATAGATATTTCCAAGAAGATTATAGCCTTTCGTTGTATTTTGTTCAAGCATGGCAGTACCGATAGGATTGCGCAGATCGCCATAGAATATAGCTTCATTTCCAGGACCTGAATAGGTACCGTCTTCATTGAAAATTGGTTGTGTAGGCAATGAGGCCAGCGTATTCAATACGCTATAGGAACCATTGTGTTTTACATCATGGCTTAGCGTGAGTGTATTCCCCAATTTGAGCCATGCTGTCTGTTTAGCTTCATTGTTAAACTGAAAATTATACCGTTTGTAATCGGTGTTTTTCACGATGCCATCCTGATTGAGTATACCAGCAGAGACGTAGTAGGTATTCTTTTCTCCACCACCAGCATAACTAAGGGCATAATTAGCTAATTTACCTGTCTGTAGGAGCGCATCTAACCAATCTGTTCCTCGGCCAAGCAATGTAGGATCGGCAAAATCCGGTCGTTGACGGTTATTGTTGTTGGCCATCATCTCATTGTGCAGCGACGCAAACTGTTGTGCATTCAGCATTTTGGGTAGGCTCGTTGCCTGCTGAATCGCGTAATTGGCACTTGCCGTAATACTGCCTTTATTTTTATTACCCTTTTTTGTTGAAATCAATACAACACCATTGGCTCCTCTGGAACCATAAATGGCAGTAGCAGAGGCATCCTTGAGGATATCGATTGTCTCCACATCATTTGGGTTGAGCGCATTGAGCGACAGATCCGTTGGAACGCCATCAATCACTAACAATGGAGCACTATTGTTGATTGATCCCAGCCCTCGAATCTGTATGGACACGTTACTTCCGGGCGCGCCTGAGTTGATAACCTGTACACCAGAGGCACGTCCTTGAAGCGCTTCGCCAACATTTGCCACAGGCTTATCTTTCATTGTCTCTGCACCCACAGACGCTAAAGAACCTGTCAGATCTTTCTTTTTAACGGTCCCATATCCAATAACAACCACCTCGTCAAGTGCTGTGTTATCCTTGACTAATATAATATTATAAATTGATGCATTGTCTACTTTTAGTTCCTGAGTCTTGTAGCCGATATAGGAGATGCTCAAAACTGAACCATGTGCAACGGTCATTTTAAAATGGCCATTTCGATCTGTCTGTACTTGTTGGGTTGTCCCCTTGTTGTTGACGGAAACAGCTTCAATAGCTAGCTTGTTTTCGTCTTTTACAGTACCCTGAATCTCCCGCTGTTGTGCAAATGAATTTAAACTGATCAAAATCATTAAAAGCATAAGAATGGGATACGTAAAACGTAATCGCCCCTGGTTTTTCATAAAATTTGATTTCTACGTATTACTTATAATTGTTATTTAATTTCGATTTGAACCTAGTGTCAAATCGTCCCCTAATTGGTTTATCCAAAAATAGAAGGATCAAAGAGCAGATAAAAGAGGTGTATCGCCGAATATAGAAACAACAAAAACATAAAAGTCTAAAGAACAGAGTATTAAATCAAATACTTCAAAGAAATATATAGAAGATTAGGTCAATATTTTAGGGCTTTTCGACCTATTTTTGTGACCAATTCATCAAAATCTTCGCGCGGAACAGCAGCTTTGTTTCTGAATTTGGTCCGATAGGTATAAATGGTATTGGTTGAATAGTGTAGGAAACGGGCTATCTTTGCACTGTCTGTAATACCCAAACGTATCAATGCAAAAATACGTAGCTCCGGGCTCAGTACTTCATTTGGCTTCAAGACAACTTGCATATCTGCGACTAGTAGTGCGTTGAAATCCTCTACAAAGTTCGGATACAAATGCAAAAATACATGATCAAAAGTGACGTATAATTCTTTTACTTCATGGTCGATCATATCACGTGATTTAAGCATCTGCTTGAGCTCTTCGATCTTCTTGGCCATGACCATCTTGTTGAGCGAAATCTGGAATTTTTCGAGCTTATCAATATATAAGGAACATAGGTTGAGGAACTCACCGATATAGGCTTCTTTGATATGATTGGTTTCTGCCAACTCGCTATTCATAGACAGCACTTCGCTATTGGTGGTATGAAGTTCGTCATTGGCTGTATTCAATTGCTGATTGAGCACCTGCAATTTTTGATTGAGTTCGAAGAGCTCGCTACGGACACGATTTACCCGCTTCATCTGTCTGTAGATCAAAATAACTGCTATAACGAGGCACAATGATAGGATACTAACAATCGTTAGAAAGATGGTCAATTTTGCCTTTTGTTGTAATTCGTTTTCTTGATAAGCTGAGTTTATGATCGGAAAAATTTGGGAAGCTTCATAGGTCCGGAAACGGGCATTACAGAATATAGCGTCCTCCATAGAAGATTTGATACAGCTAAAGGCTTCTTCAATATGATTTGATTTATACAATAAGGTCGCTAATGCCTGCATCGAGGCATTTTCCTTGATAGCATTTTTAACGTCGCTAATCGCCGACAATGTCAAATATTTGCGTTGAAGGTCAACATCGCCCTCCTTTTCGTAGATATTTGCCAGGGCATAACATAAAATGGCATGTTCATGATCCTCTTTTTGGGAAAGATCAAGCATATACATCAACCTCTTTTTCGCTTCCTCAAATTTCCCCTCATCATGGAGCTTTTCGGCATAAACAATACGGTATTGACTACTTGCCGTATCCAGTTCACTTAATAGCGAATCGCGATAGTGGTCACTCCGAATAGCATACTGCCGATCATCGGTATTTGAAAATGAATAAAATTTATAGAGCCTTTTCCACGCATCAAAATACTTGATCAATAGTTCCCTAGGAAGCTTGTTCTTATCTGCAGTGACCAATATCTTATAGGCGTCAATATACATACCTGCTGTGAAGTAAAATGAAGCAAGATCCAGATTACTTTCATTGATTTGGAAGGAATTGCCACTCCTTTCTGCTAATTTTACATTTCCCCTAGCATATATAATCGCAGAATCTAGTTTATAGGAAGCATATTCTTGGTAAAGAAGTTTGTTTAATTCGTATTGTGCGGAAGTGTTATTTGTTGATTTATGAAGCCGTCGTACCAAGTCGTCTATTCTCACTTCTTTGATGGCCATAAACTCTTCCTTTTTGTCGATCATCTGAAGCAGTTGTATCAACGACGTATCCTGTTCGGTTCCTGCTTTACATAGGATAACCGATATGACAATCAACAGGATACATACGACAGGTCTATACATGATACTTTAAACCAAAAGTGACAAAACACAATAGTAACATTTTCTAGGCTTAAAACAAAACGTGCGTATATTCTAAAGGCAAATTTCATAACGAATATACTGAGGGTTTTGTCATGCTGTTGAACTTTTGTAAGGGATCTTTGGTTTATAATTGTTAGATTTTAGCTATTCATCTGCTACTTTTTTATAACAATTTTGATTTGGGATATCAGCAGAATAATGGCCAACACAAAATTCTATCCTACCGCTATTTACACCTATATATCCAAGTCCATTACTTATTGTATCGTTTAAAAGCTCAGGAAACTTCACTAAATCTCCATCCAAATTCCAAAAATAAGGGGGTTCGAACACTATTAAATCGTGATCTACTTTCCACTTTCCTTTAGTTTTCAGCACTAGCTTTTTATTCCGATCATACACCCGGCGATAATATATATTATTAGTTCTTAGCTGAATAGTATCATAGGTGTTTGTATAGTTAGCAGGGCTGTAAGTTCCTATCATTTCGCCAGTATAGTAACTACAAGAGGCTAGTATGATAATAAAAAAAAGAAAAATTGCTGCTTTCATATTTAATGATTTACTTGACAGGAAATTAGCTTTATTTCTGCAGAAGTAAGTATTCTTTTCATGTTTCTCACTATCTTAGATCAATATAAAGATCTATAATTCTAGCATCTACATCAAAATTTCCCTATATTCATTTGCCAGTTATTTTATGATGAGCATACAAAGTATAAATAGTGGATCCGGACACTACACTATTTCAACAGGTTCTGAAGAGACTGATTTACGAGCTCTAGCGGCGGATGCAGTACAAAATATATCCAATTTTCCACTCCGCTATCAAATGATGAAATAGATTTATTGGAAAGGATTGTTTTCTCCCAAAGGCAGGATATCTGTTAAGTTCACATTACAGCCATTGGAAGAAGTTAATAAAATCGACAGACTTTTAAATTACTACCCTGTTTAGTTTTACACAAACAGGGCAGTGCTTTTTTATTTAATCAATGTCAATAATTTTTCCGTAAGCCCCGCTCCGCGCAGATCGCGGGCAATAATAACACCATTGGGATCTATCAGAAAATTTTGGGGGACGGCACTTACGCCATAAATGGCAGCAGCCTCATTCTTCCACCCCTTTAAATCACAAACATGGATCCATGGAAGCCCATCATTTTTTACTGCATTCGCCCAGGCGTCCTTATTTTGGTCAAGCGATACGCCGACAATCTCAAAATTTTTATCTTTTAGTGCGGTATATGCTTTAACAAGGTTGGGATTTTCAGCCCGACATGGAGCACACCAGCTCGCCCAGAAATCGACTAGCACATATTTACCGCGCAAGGAAGAAAGTGCAAAAGGCTTTCCGGATAAATCCATCTGTGTAAAATCAGTCACTTTGACGCCTGCCTGGCTTCTTTTGGTTGCTTCGATCTTTTCCAAACTAAGTTTCCCCAGTTCGGAATCACGTAAACCAGTCGCAAACTGCTGAAAAATAGGTTCCATTTCCAAAGGATTGAATTTTCGGCTCAACAGATTATGATAATAAACATACAAACCCATATAAGAATTGGCATGTGACCTGACAAAATCTATCTGCAAATCCCTGATTTTGGCAATGATCCCGGCGACGCTGTCCGAAGCTTTCTGCCAGGCAGCATCCTTTGGTTTCCCCGCAAATTCATCGTTCATTTTGATAATTATATTTGTCAGGGGTCTGGTCGAAGCTTCCAGCTGCTTACTTTCCAATTCAGCCTGCGACCCTTCTATTGTCGCATTTTTGATCGAATCCTTGGCAGTCACCTGTATAACCGAATTTTCGATAAAAAAACCTAAATAATCATTCGAAGCCGCCCCGCCTTTGCTCCCTTGGCGAACAAGAGAAATAAGCGCCTGCCGTGGTGCATCAACAGTTCCGTTGAACTGAAACATCCCGTTTTTTACAGTGACAGAATCCTTGTTTTGAAAGCCTCCATTTTCGGCTAGCAATAAATAGGCCTTAGCGGGAGTTTTTAGGTTTGATAACTCACCCTTTATCGTGTACTTATTTTGCGCCAAAAGCCCCATTGGCAAACACCCAAGCACAAGCCCTATTTTTAAAAAAAATCTCATTTTCATATCGTTCATTTTTAATTTCCCAAAATATCAGCAAGCTTCTTCTCCAACTCTGCTCCACGTAGATTTTTGGCAATGATTTTTCCCTCCGGAGAAATCAGATAATTGGTCGGTATAGCCTCCACACCATAATCTACCGCAACTTTGCTTTTGAATCCTTTTAAATCCGACACTTGAGTCCAAGGCATACTATCCTGTACCACAGCGTGAAGCCACGCCCTTCTACCATCCGCATCGTCCAATGAAACACCCAAAATAGTAAAGCGTTTTTCTTTAAACTTATTATATGCTTTTAATAAATTAGGGTTTTCGGCACGACAGGGCTTACACCAGGAAGCCCAGAAGTCCAGAAGAACATATTGACCCCTAAAATCCGATAGTTTCACTTCCTTTCCAGAGGTATCGCGTTGCACAAATTCTATGGCCATAGCGCCGACATCGGTCTTTTTGCCTTTATTTATTATTTTTGACATTTCGATTCCTGCATAGGAATTACGCACAAGATCCGAGAAATTGGAAAATCGTCTTTCCGCTGTATCCGGATTAAAATTATAACCTAGTTCGATCTCTTTGAATAAACGGAGCGCGATAAAAGAGTTTGGGTGATTAGCGATAAAAATCCGGCTCACGCTATCATAACCTTTTTGCGTCGCACGCATCGGTGCCGCAAGCGCTTTTGTAAGCGTGCTGTCTTTTCGCTGTTCTAGGGTCCAGCCATTATAGACACGCATCACCGAATCGGCAATTTTCCGAAAGGGTGCATGGATGGCCTGAAGTTCCAGGTTTTCAGCATTGGTACGTGAACCGCTTACAACTGCGGATCGGAAGGAATTTGATGAAGTAATGCTAATTTTTGAATTCTCCAGATAAAAATAAAGCTCTTCGGAAGCTTCTTGTTTACTCAAACTGGCATCTTGCTTTTTGAGTGTTAAAATCGCCGCCACTGGATTGCTCACCTGTCCTTTAAAACTGAATTCTCCTTTTTTGACTGTCGCGGAATCCTTCACTTCTTTGCCTTCATTATAGTAATTCAAATAAACCTTTTGCGTATTTGCCATTGGACTGATCTTGCCCTGTACCATAAAGCCCTGCTGTGCGCTTAGACTCAAGGGGCTAAGGATCACTAAGGCAACTAAAAACTTAATTATTTTCATATTTTTTCTTTTATTTTAAGGGAGCAGCGAAATATCGCTGATAAAAATTGTTGAATAAGTAGATGCATATTTTACTGATGCCAGGGAGGTAAACCTGAGGTATCTGGCAGTAGTCAAACCAGTATTAAGTGTTTGCGAATTATTCGCAATATCGCCGGAAAACACCCCTCTGCTAACCCAATTTGCACCGTCCATGCTCGTCTCAATCTGAATCGAGGTAGGGTAACCACCCTGTGTCGGATAGGCTAAAATTGGTGGAACCGAATAGGTCAGCGCCGAAAAGGTTACATCCCGGTTGAAATTTATGGATACCCATTGAGGCATGGATTGTGTAATATTACTGGCCCAATAAGTACCTGTCTTATTGTCGTCGATCACATTAGCCGCAGCAAAAGCATTGAAGATAGAAGATACGCCCGCGATCGCCCAGCCGGCTTTGCTGATGACAAGCGGTTTGCCCGTTTTAAACACATAATACATCACCTTTGTACTGGCAGGGCCTTCAACTTGGCCATCCACAGACTGTATAACCACGGGCAGTACATAAGTACTGTATTCCACTAGTCTGGTCTGGGAAATGATATTTAATTCGGCGGCTTCAGAAACTGATGAACCTGCTTTTAATTGGACTTGTGGCTTGTAGAACAGGTATGAGCTAACAGGGAGCAAAGACGCTTGACCATATTTAAGACGATAACGACCAATTTTAGTAGTGTCTATCGTAAAATTAATCCAATGGTCCCTGGAGGATGTTGTGGATCCAGACAATGCTGCCCTAAATTTAATCTCAGAAATCGTATCCGAAATAATGGATAAGGGAACCTGAATGCTGTCTTTTTCGGCCGCGAGGTCAAAAGACACCGTTCCATCCCCAAGACCAGTAGTCTCTTGTTCTTTTGAACATCCGGCAAATAGGAATGCCAGGATAAAAAGTGTGAAAGAATATTTTTTCATAGCTTGAATTATTGGGGATTTTGGGGCATACCGGGATTGAAACTAAGCACCTGAACAGGAATCTGTAACGTGTATTTGTTGCTATGTGCCTCTAAAGTTGCAATCACCTTACCCGTAGCATCGTAACGATGTACAGCTTCCATTCGATTTTCCTTGTCAAGGCGCCGCATATCAAACCAGCGTAGGCCCGAACAGCCCAGTTCATGATACCGTTCCAGCAGAACCTCTTTCAATACGGTTTCCTGGTCCGTCGACTGAAAAGGCACATAAGACGCTGTGGCAATCCTGGTTTTTCGGATATCATCCAATTGCTTGAGCGCACTACTTAATTCATTCTTTCTTGCTGCGTTTTCAGCGATGATAAGTTTCATTTCCTGTACCGAGGTGCCCGTATTTACATATTGCAATGTCGGTGTTACACGCAGCGGAACAAAAGAAGTTGCCCCCCTGGTTGTAAAAGTATAGTTATCCAGACTCTGATATAATCTCCTTACCCGCAGATCACCAGGCAGAAAACTCCGCATATAGTCCAGGGTCATGGGTAAATTGCCTATTACATAACGGCCATAAATTACATCTGGACGGATACTGACCAGATCTGAACTTGGCAGTGTACCATTAAAGTTGATCATCACTGCCTGTGTATTGGAAAGAGCCAACTCTGCATATTTCGCTGCCTCCGAATAGTTCCGGCTATAGAAGTAAACACGTGCCAGCACACTGTAAGCTCCAGCCACTGAACCTCTGACCCGATTGCTGCTGTTGTCGACCGGAAGATCCGTTAGCGCCTCATTTAGATCGTCAACGATATGTTTAAACAGATCAGCAGAACTGCTTCTTGCCGGTACTACCTGTGTTACATCATTGGATGTAACAAAAGGAACAGCTAAGTCCTCTGTTGCGGTGGCAGCATCATAAGGCTTCGCATATTCGTTGAGCAGGCAAAAATATTCCAAAGCCCTACCCAATAATGCTTCACTCCGCAATCGTTTCTTTTCAGCAGCGGTGCCCCCTGTTGCATCATCAATGCCCAACAAAACGGTATTAAAGTGGTTTATCTTCGCATAATGTTCTCCCCATAAGGCTGGAGCACTGGTCAGGTCCGATGAAAACTGCGGTGCCCATACATACATCAGCTCACCCGGCTGCACCGCGGGTACAGGAGTATTAACAAAGTCCACATGATCAGCGAAGTAATTGGTAATACCGATCTGAGAACCAAAGCCCTCCCCTAACCAGGGATCGTTCATCCACTGGTCATAGTCTTTGACCGTCGTCAACAGTGTCCTGCCCTTGGGTTGTATGTCCAGATACTTATCACATCCCGCCAAAACGAACAATGGAATAAATAATCCTATTATATATTTATATGACTTCATGGATAGCTGGTTTAAAAAGTTGTAAATAATGCCAATGTGTAGGTTGGCGTAACGTAGGTTTTCTGAAAACTTCCTGTCGCGGGGCTGTAGTTGAACCTATTGAAACCCACCGTCCAAAGATTTGACCCCTGCAGCTTAACCTCAAAATGAGAGAAACCCAATTTCTTGACAAATCTTTTGTCGTCGAAACTATACGATACGGTCAGGTCGCCCAAGGTGAGGTAGTCTCCATTGACAATATGCCGGTCTGAGAAATTGTAGGCATAAATGGAATTGTAGGCATTTCCGGCCAAAGCAGCCAAGGAAGGCACATTAGTCCGGTTTTCATCCCCAGGGTTCCTCCAATAGTCTTCAGCACCTTCGATCGGTCTGAGTGCTGTCGGATTAGGTGCCGGTACACGGACTTTAAACCCGCCATAGTAATTGATCATCGCAAAAATATAGAACCGGCCAATATCTATGCGATTGCTCAATCCAGCATTCATCGTAGGGATGGATGATCCGGCATAACGTACCACCCCAGAGGTATCACTGGAGAGGATGAGATCCTGCCCCGACCCAGTTACACTATTGTCCGTTGGATAAATTGTTCCCCGGTCATTTTTTACCTGCGGAAAACCATTTTTATCCAATCCAGCATCCCGATAGGCGAATAATGCGCCAACAGGATAACCTTTCACATAACCAAGTACATTTAATGTCTGCGGATTATAGGCCCCTTGCTGATACACATCCAAAACTTTGCTTGTGTTTCGCGCAAAAATCAGCCCGGTATTCCAGTTAAAATCCTTCCGCACGATCCAGTCCGCATGCAGGCTGAGCTCCAAGCCCTTGTTATTTATGGATGCATTGTTGATAATCGATGGACTTACACCGATTGTCGGATCAATAAAGGAATTTCCCAAGAGATCGGTACTGTTTTTTTGTATAAAAATCAATGGTACCATTGATATGCTTGAAGATGCGATAGCTCAGTCCGGCATTAAAGTTCTTAGTCTGTTCCCAGCGTAAACTACTGTTTGCATACGAAAGCCGTTCCAGTGCGGTGCTGGTAGGTGACGTAAACAGGTTTACTTTGTATTGGGCAATTACTTGCGGAAGCGATAATTTGGCCACATTTCCGTTAAACCCATACGAGGTTCTTAGCTTGATGTTATTTACCCAGTCAAGCCCACGCATGAAATTCTCCTTTTCTATATTCCATGCTAGCCCAACGGACCATAGCGGCTTATATTTATATTTGGGGTTCGTTCCAAACAGGTTGGACTGATCAATACGCACACTACCACTGAGGGAATATTTATCTTTATAGGAATATAGCAAATTAGTAAAGCCCGAAAGAAACCTATCTTCCGTATACTCTTGATCGAACAGTGAGCCATACTGACCGAAAAACGGCGAAGTAGACAAAAATGTTCCTTTAAGGGAACCGTTGGTAATAGCCGCGTAATCCACAGGCTGCTGGAGGAGCGTCTCATTACTATAACCAAAATAACTGGCCAGATTACTCTTATTAACGACATTCCGTAGTTCCCCGCCCAAGATTCCATTGATGGAATGATCCTTGCCGATCTTTTTGTTATAACTCAGATTTGCACGGGCCGTATAGCTATGAAAATTTACGCCTTCCTGTCTGAGATACCCGCCCTTTGGCACATTAAATTTGAGTGTGCCGTCTGGATTTGTCGTCACATATGCGTCTATATATCTGCGGGCTTCGGATGAAAACTCCGAAGCATAGTGCGTGATATCACTATGCGAATTTTCATAGATCCCCCCAAAAGTCAAACCAAAACCTTTTCCAAAGTCGTAATTGAAATTGGCTGTAATATGGTTATTAACCGTTTTATTCCGATCGCGGATCTCGTTTACGTCGACTAAGGGATAAGTAAGCGCATCTTCTAGGCCCCTGCCCATAATTGAATTATTGTAAAACGGATTAAGGGAGGATAATGCTGTTGAATAGGCCGGGCTGCCATTCACATCTCTTAGCCTTTCATATGGAAATAGATCCGTCAGCCCCGGAACCGGGGCATTGTTATAACGCAACTCCTGATAGTCGGTAATTAATTCAAGGGATAACTTCGAGGCAAGCTTAAACCTGCTCCTGGCAGAAATTAACCAGCGGTTATTGTCATTATTTATGCCCTGCAGCCTATTGCCTGTGTAATTTGTAGTGATATAGTACAGTGCATTTTCATTTCCTCCGGAAGCTTTCAGATTATAGGTCTGTGTTGCGGCGGCACGTAAAAAAACATCGCTGTACTCTTCCTTGTTATCATAAGTCTGCAACGCAGCATATGAACGTTCAAATTGGTCAGGTGTAATGACCTTTGCCGCCGATTGCGCGAGCAGGTAATAGAGCGGTGAGCGTGCGGATGATTCCGCACTGCCGATGGTGGATAGTAGATACCAAGTATCGGGATTAACACTTTTTGAATAAATAAACTTTTGATAATCGGTCAATATTGCAGATGCGTTGTCTGCATAACGGTATCTCTTGTAATTTTCTTTTGGTGTTATTCCCACTGTAGTCCTAAAGTCAAACAGCGGTTTTCCAGCCGCTGCCTGCTTACGTTCGATCACGATCACACCGTTGGATGCGCGAACACCATATACAGTTGCCGCGGCGGCATCCTTCAGCACCGTGACATTTTTAATATCATTGGGATCAATCATATCCAATGTCAGCTCGGTCGGATAGCCATCGACGACGATCAATGGATTCTGATTAGCGGACATGGTCGATATACCCCTGATATTAAATAAGCTCCGGGAAGAAGATCCTGTATTGCCCGGTGTCGTACTGGTAAAGGAAACATTATTGTTGATCATTAGACCGGGAATACGATTGACCAGACCATCTAAAAAGTTGGTACTGATCCTGGACTCATAGGCTTTCGTACTGATCTGCGATACCGCCCCGGTACTCTGCTCGGGCTTAATGATCTGATAACCTGTATTTACAGCAACTGTCACCTCGCTCAGGTTACTGACATTGGGTTCCAAACGGATTATTCCAAGTTCTTTCTTGACTGCGATTTCCTTCGACTTATATCCGAGAAAAGCAATGACGAGAACGTCGTTATCCTCCACAGAACGAATAAGAAAAGTACCGTCTGGAGCAGTATTGCCGCCCTGCATCTTGCCTTTGACCAAAACCGTTGCCCCATACAAGGGCTTGCCCGTTTCAGCATCCACCACACGGCCGGAAACATCTATTGTCCCCCCCTTTTCAATAACAGGAACTGTCAAATTCGATCTTGGCGACTGCCTCACTACCACAGACTGGTCTTCAATAATAAAATCCAAGGGCTGTCCTGTGAAAACCTTTTTCAGTACTTCCCGCAATTCCATATTCCTTACATTAATGGTTACAGGCTTCGTATTTTTTAAAAGGGAGGTAGTATATAAAAAATCATAACCCGTCTGTGAACTGATCCTGTTGAAGATCTGGCCAAGTGGAACATTCTTTTCCTGGAGCGTAATTTTTTGCGCAAGGACATCAGCACCAGCCTGCAAAATGAACGCCGTCATAAAAAGTACAATCAACTTCATTGTCAATAGTATTTTAGGTATACAGCCGGGTGGCCGTACAATAATCTTGGTGTAAAATTTGTACATTTGTAAAGCTTGGGTTTAAGCGTTTTTACCGTAACATTTTCCGGATGAGAGGTATTACGCATTTCATAAATAATTAGGATGTTATTTTGGATCCATTCGTTAGCCATTCCGGGGCCGAATCCGGAATGGCTTTAAAGATCCATAGCGTTAGTTAGGTTATTGTGTCACTATTACCCTCCTTCCTTCGGTTTTAAAATGTATAACCCCTGTTTTCTCCAGCATCTTTAAAGCCTGGTCCAAATTCTTTGACCTCGAAATCTTTCCGTTAAATGCTTCCTGCGTAATTTTCCCCTGAAATGTTACTTCAACATTGTACCAACGGGCCAGCTTGCGCATCACAGGCACGATATTTTCATTATTGAATCTGAAATAGCCTTCCTTCCAGGCTATAGCTTCTTCTGTATCCGCATTGGTTACGGAAAGATTTTCGCCGTTGACAACAGCCTCCTGTCCAGGCTTTAACATTTTACTTCCTTTAACTGTGCTAACCTTGACAGAACCATCGAGCAATGTCGTCCTCATGCGATCCTCATCTTCATATGCACTCACATTGAAATGTGTCCCCAACACTTGGACAATCTGTTCACGACTTATTACGATAAAGGGCCATTTGGGATGATGGCTAACCTCAAAATAGGCTTCACCCACGACCTCTACCTTTCTTTCTTTCGGATTAAAACTCGTCGGGAATTTAATGGATGATCCTGAATTTAGCCAAACCTTACTACCATCGGCCAAAATAAGATGATATTGTCCACCTAAAGGTGTGCTAAGTTCATTAATGCCTACCGATTTTATCCTTTTGCCATCATCAAAATCTGCTTCATAACGTAGCTGACCATCAGAACTTTTAATAATATTGTTATTGCCCTCTACGGCTAATTGCCCGTCACCAACCTCATCTAGCTTTACTTTTTGACCATTCGCCAAAGTTAGGATAGCCTTATTCCCTCCGGGGACTACTGATTCATGCTGGGAAAATGAAGCTTTATCAAGTAGATCTGAATGATAAAAGAAATATCCTCCAAAAGAAAATACGAATAGTAAACATGCCGCAGCCATAAACCAGACTTTTGACACTTTATCAGCTGGTCGAATATTGGCTTCTTGTGCGATTTGATCATATATTCGCTGTAACATATCTTCGCGAGATTCACCTGAAGTGATTTCCAGCACATTATCAAATCCATCGTACCAAGCTTCGAATTCCTCCAGCTCTTCTTTGGTAATCGTATTTTCCTGAAGTTTCCTTGCAAGATGAGAAATATAATTTGGGTCTTTTGAACGATCCATAATTGCCTGTTTTATATATAGCCAATCGTGACCGAATTTACCCTACCTTAATATTAAAAAATTATGAAAAAAAATACTATGTTGATTTTACAGCCAACAGCTAATGTTTTATGTCCGGAAATAAAAGTATAACAATTGGCAAAAGGATTCCAAAACGAGATTTCAATTTTTTCAGAGCTTGCGTAATATGCTTCTCGACTGCCTTTTCAGAAATATTCAACTGTTCCGCAATCTTTTTATTATTCAAGCCTGACTCACGACTCATGCGAAATACCAATTGACACTTTGGGGGAAGTGAGCTAATCGTTTCTTCAAGCTGTTTTTGAAGTATTCGAAGATCCAAGGGCATCATTGGCTCAAATCCTTCAACCAGGCCTTGCGAAAATAATTTGTTCCGCTCACGCTCCCGTGCGCGTTTTGCCAATCTATTGATGATTTCGAATTTGACTGCTACCGCAAAATAATGATCAAATGTTTGTTTAAGTTCAAAATTGGCTTTTCGTCGCCAAAGATTAAGAAAGATATCTTGAACAATTTCCTCAGCTTCAATAATATCCCCCAATCGTTTACCTGCGATTGCAATCAGTTTGTCCCAATATTTTTGATAGATCACTTTGAAAGCAATTTCATCGCCTGTGCTTAGCAAGGTAGCCAATTCATTATCGGTAAACTTTATATATGGAGTCATATTATAATCACGAAGATAATGATATACTCATATTAATGCTAGGGTTTAGCTACTTTTTATTAAATCCGAAAACTTAAGTCCTTTTATATTTTTCTATTTCAATGCTTGGATTACCATTTTATACAAGCTTCTGCCGCGAATCGGCTCCTAATCATTCTTTTCTATTCCGGCTTGCAAAAAAGCAGCGTATTTCTTAGCGTTCGGTTCATAGGCAACAGCATCTGTCAGCTGATTTCCGTTTGTATCCACAACCACGTAATAGGGTTGCGAGTTCGTGTGAAATTTAGTGGTCTGAAAATCGCTCCACTTATTACCGAGCGTTTTAATCAACTTACCTGTAGATTTAGACACTACTCGCTGACTTTCAGGAAGATCCGAAGTATCGTCAACATATAGAGATATTAAAACGTAATCATCGTTTAGCCTCTTCCAAACCTCGGAATCACTCCAGACATTATCTTCCATCTTGCGACAATTCACACAACTCCATCCAGTAAAATCCAAGAGCACTGGTTTGGATACCGTCTTAGCATAGGCTATTCCTTCCTCATAATCATGAAAACAGTTTAAATTCTGCGGGCAGCCCTGCCTATGAGCGATAGCTCCATTTTTCGGATCACTTGTTATTGGGGGTACTATTTCCTGTTTCCATTCTTTATAAAACGATGGTGGCAGAAAGCCACTAACAAGTTTTAGAGGTGCTCCGAGTAAACCCGGTATAAGATAAACGACAAAACTAAAGATAAAAATCGATGCGATTAAAGCGCTGATAGGCACTTTCGACTTATGCTCGTCATCATCAAGCTTTAATTTACCAAGCACATAAAAGCCTAGCAGTAAAAAGATGACAATCCAGATGGCAACAAAAAGTTCCCTTTTTAAAAAGCCTATTTGAAACACTAAATCAAAAGTGGAAAGAAATTTTAAAGCCAAGGCTAGTTCCAAAAATCCCAAAGTTACTTTCACTTTGCCTAGCCAGCTTCCCGATCGTGGGAGTTTTTTTAACATACTTGGAAATGCAGCAAAAAGCATGAATGGAATTGAAAGTGCCAAAGCAAATCCGAACATCCCCATTGCCGGACCAACAACGTTGCCATCGACAGCAGCCTGGACCAGCAGACTCCCGATAATCGGGCCCGTGCAGGAGAAAGAAACCAAGGCCAAAGTAAAGGCCATAAAAAATAACCCGATCAGCCCGCCTTTATCAGACATCTGATCAGATTTGTTTAACCATGAACTTGGTAGTGTAATTTCAAATACACCCAAAAATGATATCGCAAAAACTACAAAGATCAGAAAGAAAATAAAGTTTACAATTCCATTACTTGCAAGTGCATTTAACGCATCGGGCCCCAACGTTAACGTAACACTAAGCCCAAGGGCAACATATATTATTATAATAGAAACGGCGTAAACAAAAGCTCTTTTAAATCCACCATTCTTCGTGAAGTAACTTACCGTTAACGGAATCATTGAAAAGACACACGGTGTAAGCAGCGCCAAAAAGCCGCCTAAAAAACCGCTTAGAAAGATCCATAATAAATTTGTCTCAGCGCTGCGGCTATCTACCATTGAATGGTCTACCTTATAGTCTATAATAATCTCTTCAGTTTCGGGTGGCAAACACATTTTGTCTCCACATGCCATGTAATCCACGGTAGCTTTCACGGTCATAAGACCTTTAACTTTCGGTATCAGTTTTTGAAGAAAAACAACTTCATCTTCAAAATAGTACAAAGTCTGTTTATTAAAGGCCTCTTCCACTCGTTCTCGTGGTTTGGGCTCTATCACAGATCCGACCAAAGTATACTGTTCGGAGGACGCAATATTAAAAAGGGTGGGTAGTGGTCCATCCACAACCTTATTGAATTGGCTGTTGATATGCCAGCCTTTTTCAATAGTTGCCTGAAATCTTACCTGTAGCGTATCGCCTCTTACTTTTTCAATCGAAGATTTCCATTTCACAGGATTTTCCTGTATCTGTGCTCCTGCATTTGCAATACTGAATATTGTGACAACAAGTACCGCCAGCAAGTGCATTAACTTCTGGTACATAATAAATAATCAAATAGGTGATCAAAAAATTTTAATAGAAAAACCGCTATGAATGAACCATGATATCATCAAGTCGAAAAGGAGATCTTAAATCACCTCTATAACGAGTACTACCTGCCTTTTACCTTATTATCAGGTTCAAAATCCAGTGAGATGGAATTCATGCAGAATCTTTTGTATGTAGGCGCTGGCCCATCATCAAAAATATGGCCTAAATGCGAATCACAACGCCCACACAACACTTCGGTCCTTATCATATCGTGCGACCGATCATCCTTGTATATAACGCTGTTTTTATGCCGAGGCTCATAAAAAGATGGCCATCCACAGCTGCTGGCAAACTTTGCATCCGAACGAAATAGTACATTTCCACAGACGGCACAATAATAAGTTCCTTTCGTTTTGCTACGCCAATATTTGCCGGTGAATGGCAGCTCTGTATTCTTTTCTCTTGCAACAAGATATAAATTAGTGGGTAGCACTTTTTTCCATTGGGCTTCCGATATTTTTAACTTTGTTGTATCGGTAGTCGAGTAGTAAGGATTATGCTCATGGCCTTTGTCCGATTTCATATTTTGTCCATATGTAATTCCTGCAAAAAGGACTAACATTAAAATAAAAACTAAATTCTTCATCATAACTACATTAATATTTAAGCTTTTTTTTGAATATTTTTTTGAATTTTTCCAGCTCTGGTTGGATTATGTACCTACAGTACCCCTGGTCAGTATTCTTTTTATAGTATTGTTGGTGATAACTTTCTGCTTTATAAAAACGTGTGAAAGCTGTAACTTCCGTTACGATTGGACCATGATAGATCCCTTGCTCAGTTAACTTAGCTATATAATAAAGTGCTTTTTCACGCTGTTGATCGTTATGATAGAAAATTGCTGACCGGTATTGTGGACCGATATCATTCCCTTGTCGATTTAGCTGTGTAGGGTCATGTGAAAGGAAAAAGGCTTCCAGCAGTTCATCGTAAGATATGAGATCTGGATCATAAATAATATTCGCGGCTTCGGCATGTCCTGTCGTTCCTGTACATACTTCCCTATAGGTAGGGCTAGTCACATGACCACCAGTATAACCCGTGACGACTTTCTGAATTCCCCTAAGTTGCGAAAACTTGGCTTCTATACACCAAAAGCAGCCTGAAGCAAAGGTCGCTGTATCCAATTTAAGGGCAGCGTCTGGAAGAACAAAATCTGGAATTCTCTTGGGGCAAGAAGCGGAAACTCTTGTAAATGAAAACAGGAAAAAGATAAATATTAGAATAAAAAAATCTTTCATTGCTTTAGTATTTAAAAAAAAATTATTGCCCAGCTGCATCCTTAGCGAATTCCATAAGTCCGTTGCCATCAACATAACCAATGTGGCTATCCAATACATGTCCGTTTTGATCAAGGATAAGTAAAGTCGGCAGTCCCGATATTCCCCACTTCTTCGCCAGTTTAACTCCCTCACCTTTCTCCACATCAATACGCATATTAATAAAGTTCTTATTAAAGTAGCTTGCAGCCTTGGTATCTTTGAAGGTAACTTTCTGAAGCTCCTTACATGGCGCGCACCAAGACGCATAGGCGTCGATAAATATTTTCTTTTTACTTGCCTTTGCTGAAGCAAGGACATGCTTATAATCTGCTGTACTAAAATTGATTTCCTGTTTGGCCCGTTGCTTTTGCTGCGCCTGTAAACTTCCCGAAAGCGCTGAAAGCAACAGAAAACAGGACAAACTCATAAATGAACCGCTTTTTAAATTTTTCATTGCAAAATTGTCAAATGATAAAAAACTTAGATCTAATCATAGCGGAGTGGGATTTCCACCCCGCTATGATGAACCGTCAAAAATTTCCCTTAAATAAATCACTATTTGCTACTCAAATACGATAGCACCTGCTTAGAATGCTCGTCACCCTTCATGAAATCGCGGAATTTATATACAATAGTGCCATCTCTGCCGATGACAAAAGTTTCACGGCCGCTTAAAACCATATTGCCAAGATCTTCTTCCTTCACACCAAATAAATCAAGTACTTTGTTGTCAGGATCACTCAACAGGTCAAAGGGTAGGTGTTGTTTTTCATGGAAAGCTTTATGGCTCTCTACGGTACCCTTATTGATTCCTATTACCAGCGCGTTTGCCTCCTTATACATTTCATAAGCGTCACGAAAAGCACAGGCCTCCTTCGTACAGACGGGACTCTCATCCATTGGATAAAAGAAAATCACAATCTTCTTTTTGCCAATCTGCTTTGACAACTGAAATTCTTTACCATCCTGATTTTTTAGGGTAAACAAGGGAACCTTCTTACCTATTTCTAATGGCTCTTGCGCCATCAGTTTGACTGATCCTAAGCCCGTAATCAACATAACCATCCATAAAATAAGGTTACTTTTTTTTAATGTTACCATCCTCATAAAATTTGAAATTTGCTTGTCACTATTGACATTGTAAAATTGCGCTATTGAAAAGAAAAATAAATTTGATTTCAGACCAACAATTTGTCAATTTAGTCCACATCAAAGATTGTTTATCCATAAAGGAAATGTTGTTGAATCGGTTCAATGATCTGCATTATTAATTCCAGGGACTCATATTAAGCTATCCTACAACAATAAGTCCCGTAATATTCTTTTTCGGGACTATATTAATCTATATTGCGCTTACCTAATCAGAAAGAAAGAAGAGACAGCCCCAGGGTCAGGTAGGGAGAACTTTTGTTTGTACTTCTAATCGAGGCACGCTTATAATTCTCTCCATCCTTAAACAATCTGGAAGCTAAAAAGCTGTTAATTCCCCCGCCCACATTGACTATGATATTTTTCGCAAAAAGATATTCAAAAGCAGCACCACTCTTGAGCTCGATTGTATTGTAACTCACTTTTCCATCTAAAAAACCACTATGATGGTTATAAAAAGTACTATAAGATGTTTGGTTGGATCCTATACTCAGCCACGTATTTTTAGCGACAGACTTTTTTAAATTTACGCCATTTGGAAGGTCTACGATCAGCTCCAGGCCTGAAGGCACAAACTTACGGTAATAATTTACGATCGGCTCAACCGGAAAGGGGGCGGAAGGATCAATTAGAACTAAAAGGCCTAAAGAAAAGGAGGTATTATCATCCTTTCGCAATGGTAGAGAAAAACTCCCATTGAAATTAAATCGCCGGATGGTATTCAGGTTATCGGAAATAGCTCTGGCAACTAAAGAATAAATAATAGCCTGATCAAAAATCTTATCCGACCTAGAATAGTTAAGCGCAAGATCTAAGGTGTTTTTATCTGAAAACAGTTCTCCAAATGGACCTGTGATTTCTTTAAGTTCAGTAGATGTATGGGTATAAAATACGGTTGCTGAAAGCGAGTTATTATCCCAATGAGCAGCTGGAGTATTGAAATAAGAACTCACTCGCTGCGTCTTCATTTGACCTGTTGCAAAAGTATTGTCCACTACTTTAGCATGAAATTCACTATAACCATAAAAGCTTGCTGACACCCCAAATCGGCGTAAGGCTGGATAACGTATAGCGAGTTCATTTTTGCTTATTCCAACGGTATCTGCTACTGGATGGATCGATGCCATGCTCACCATGTTTTGCGCTTTAGCATCTAAAGAGCAACCAATTAGTATCAATGCAATCAAAATAAAGGCTTTATGATAAACTTTCCTTAATAATAAAACAAGGTTAATTTTACCATAATTAATAACCGTGATAACCAGTACGATAATGGTTATGACACAGATAACCATATATAAAACCCCTAAACCTGACAAGCTCATTTTGCAACACTTTTAATAATTAAACGCTATTTAATAAAGAATAAAATAAGTAAGAGGCAGCCGCTCATCCTGTGCAGTTTTTCGTCATAAGCAATAGCGTCGTCATTTTCATACTGTTTCAAAGCAGCCATCAAAGACTCTCTTCATATGAATACTAAACTCTACTCCCATTGACATACACAGTTAAACCATCAATTGCTGCCTCTCATTAACTAAACACACTATGTACCTTGACTTCCATTTCTCTTTATGAAACGCGGTTGAGAACGATGCCTAAAGGAACATTACAAAGTTGGAGAAGCCGTTCAAAAATGATTTAATAATTAAGTCCAGAAATTTGATTCTTTAGTTCAAAAAAAGCATTCCTTAATTATTGGGAGTGCTTTTTTTGAACTAATTGCTGCTGAGGAGATAAAATCAGGGACTCATTACATCGTTATCCACGGACTTTCTGACGATAATGACTGGGAGTCATATTGTACTTATCGCTGAAACTTTTAGTAAATGTAGCCAGCTCATTAAATCCACATTGAAATGCGATATCGGTAATTCGCTCATCTGATATCAGGAGCAGTTCAGCAGCCTTTTCGAGTTTTTTATTTTTGATATAGTTGGCCGGAGTATCATTAAACAATTTCGCGAACTCCCTTTTAAAGGAAGACAGGCTGAGATTATTTAATTCGGCTAACTGTTCGATGGATAATTGGGAAAATAAGTTTGCCTCTATAATTTGTTTAAAAGAAAATGTTGTCGGGGAAAAAGCTGCGAAAGAATTAATTGTATCGTTGCGGCGTTCTGGGATTGTGCTAACAAAAAGACAATCGCCTTAAGTTTCAATGCCAATATATCCTTATTGAGCTTTTAAATCAATTTTTCGCTATTCAATTTATCCAGCCCGGTATCATTTCGCCAGTATAGTAACGACAAGAGGCTAGTATGATAATAAAAAAAAGAAAAATTGCAGCTTTCATATTTGATAGTTTTCTTCAATGAATAACATTGCGATGCACTCTTTGCGGAATATTATGTATGTCTACATACATAAAGTCAATTATTAATATAATCTCTATACTCATCCTGAATCATTCCTGCAGCAGTATATTTGTGAGGAGACGCTTTGTAGGTAACTTCTGCAAATTCCAACGCTTTTGTAATTGAAGAGAATGTATTTATCACACCAAATGGCTCTTCTGGGTCAACCAACGAAAACGCATAGATGTCCAAGAAGTCTTCATTCCCCTCATCAATTGATTCGAAATAAGCCACGGAAAAGGTTTCGTCGCCTTCCTTATCAATGCTTAACCATCTGAGTATGGTATAATCTGTTTGCTGAACAACACCCAACCATTGCTCCACTGATTTTCCAAGTCTCAATCTGCATTGAATTTCATCTTCGTTTAAATACCGCATCATAAATTTATTGATACATATGGAAGCTGTATCAAAGGAGAAAAATCACCTTTGAAAATATCTAATTCATAAAAATTATCATCAGTATCCACTATAACAGAGATAAGCAAATACATTCCGTCGACATCATGAGAATCCATGTCGGCTAGCACACCACCTGAACGCTTATGATCCTCTCCTTCTATAATTACATGGAGGCTACCCATTCCACCATCGTCCATTTCTTCAACAAACAGGTCTTCCAACGAAGCTGTAATACGGGGTCCCTCTGGCGTATCCCGCACCAAATAGGAAATCAGCTTTATTTCCGCAGAGCTAAGTCTTCTTTTCATATTTCGCATAGTTCTATTGGCTTATTGTAAATGGTAAATAAAAATGCAGCATAATTGGTAAGTTGGAGTGCAGCATTTTCGGCACTAATAAATACACAATCCATTCCAAAAGTATGCTATAAAATTTACTTGTCCAAGAACGTTTTTCTATTCTGCATTCTATAGCTTTCCCCTGTGAGGTTTATCACTTCGCATCGGAACAATATCCGATCTAAAAGTGCCGTTGCAATAACTTCATCCTCCAGCATTTTAGCCCATTCTGTCGGCTTCTTGTTTGTCGTTACAATGATGGAGGTAGATTCGTAGATCTGGTTGATGAAATTGAAGAAAGCGACCGCGACATTTTTTTCCAGAGGGAACAGCATGACATCATCAATAACGATGAGGCTCGCCCGCAGCATTTTTTTGTATTCAGCAGCCTGTGAACGTACAAAGTCCCTGGTCTTTAAGGTAGAAACGATCTCTTCCATCGTCCTGAAATACACATGATAGCCTGCCTTGACAGCGTCTCTTGCCAGGCCTGCTGCAAGCATTGTTTTTCCAGTTCCACTGGGTCCCATCAGCACGAGATTAAACAGCTGGTCGATCCAGTTAAGTTCCCGTAGTGCAGCGAGCCGTTTGTCGGTAAGCCCGTTACGTTTGGCTTCGTAGAGCGAGAGGTCGTTGTTTTTTGGCAGAGAAGCAGATTTCATCCGTCTGCTCTCATCCCTTTGCCGGCGGTGCTGCTGCTCGGCCCTGAAAAGACGGGAGAGTAATTCCAGATAGCCTATCTGCTCATTTTCTGCCCCCGATAGGATATCATCCAGGCCGGCAGCTATCGCTGAAAGCCTGAAGTCGGCGCAAAGTTGTTTTACCTGTTGTTTTTGATTGTCCATAGTTATTGCCTGATAAGATTTATATATCCCTGTCGAAGCAACGACAGGGAGCGATTGTTTTAGTTGCAGCCGAAAAGCGCCTCGTAATCATCTAAGTCACTTTTCTGGGGTTCAATATCCAATGGTGTACTGCTGTTTCCATCCAGAGGGTTGAGCCGTATGATCTTGGTATCCAGCTCAGGCTCCTGCTTTTTTTCCGAGCGGATGTATTCCAGATAGGCTTTAAAATCCGTAGCGCTCAGGATGTTGTTGGCATGTACATAATCCAGTGCGCGCGATATATGTGCAGCACTGTTATCCTTTACAGTACGCTCGACCATCTGCAACTGATCCCGTATATACCGCTTTTTGTGAAGTTTTATGGCCAGTATCCACTGCTTTGCCTTACCCGGATCTTCAAACAGATCAGAGATCCGATCTACTATTTCTGCTATTTTAGGCTCCATGTCCCGGCCATGGCTGCGCAGTATGATCTTTTTGCCCTTAAGGCTGCATATATCGTGCGTGCATATTTCTTTTCCACAGAGATCCCGGATGAGCAGCTTACCCGCAAGTTCGCCCAGCTGCACTTTAATGGTTCCCGCGTTGTAGGTGCCGATGGGGACACTATAGAAATTGCCTTTATACGACACTTTGTTGTCTTTATGGACAGCGTAAAGCTTTTTTACCGGAGTCTGCGGGGCTATTTCATACCACATTTCCAGCAATAGCTGTTCGCGGTGCAGTTCTTCCAGTGGGATAAGTTTCGTGGTACCATGGGGCAGATTGTTGGCCGTACGGAAAAGCCAGGCCCGGCATTCATCGTTGAGCGTATCCAGGTCACGGTAAGGCCTATTGTAGAGAAAGTTCTGCTTTACGTATTTGACCACATTCTCCACTTTCCCTTTGCTCTGGGGGTCGGCTTTACGGCAGAAATGAAGTTTGATGCCACGATCGCGTACATAGCTGGAAAACTCGGAGGTCAGGACGATGTCACCGAGGTTTTCCGATACCATAAATAACCTGTCCTGATCATAGACGATCTCACGGGGCACTCCGCCGATAAACCGAAAGGCCTCTTCATGGGCAGCGATCACCATAGCCGTGGTAAAGGGCACATCGCTGAAAACAACAAACTTATAGCGGCTCCGGGAGAGGATGAAGGTAAAAAACTGTACTTTTTTCTGCTTACCGCGCGTAGTGGTCATGTTGTAAAAACCAAAGTCAACCTGCGCCTGCTCACCATAGGGAAGCTCCGCGACCATCTGGAAATCGCGGCCGCTCACTTCTTTGGGGATGTTGAACTCCGCCCGGATACCCTGAACAAAGTTGAATACGGTCTTGGGGCTGACTTGCGGAAAGTCAGGGTAATGCTCCCTGAGCCAGTCATGCATCTGGGCCGCTGAGGTATCGTTATACAGCGACAGCTTTTCCTTTACGAAATCACGGTAGGGATCCAATAACTTTTTCTTGGAAGGGGGCGCTTCCAGTTCTTTTTGGTAACTTCGGTCGTCTTTGCTCAGAAGCTTTTTTACAGTACGCCAGTTCAGACCGAGATGTTCGGAAATCCTGCGAATCGAACTGCCTTCCCGATGCATTCTGTGAACCTCATGATAGGTCATAAGTTTACTTAAATAATAGTTCATAAATAACTTTGTCTTTTTGCTCCGACAAAGCTTGTTTTTTCTTTTGGGACACCGCGTCCCAAAAGATGAACTATGTATTGATTAGTGCCAATTATGCTGCATTCCTTATTGCCAAAAACGCTGCACCGTTATTGCCAAAAACGCTGCACCGTTATTGCCATTTTTGCTGCACGCTAAATTGCCAAAAGTTGTGTATTCTGATTTACCGATTACACTTATCAAAGATTCATCTATATAAAGATCAATAATCACTTAAACAAATCAAACTTTTGCTATATTTATTTGCCAAACCTTTTATGATGAGCATACAAAGTATAAATAGAGGATCCGGACACTATAATATTTCAACAGGTTTTGAAGAGACAGACTTATGGGCTCCAACGGTGGATAGTGGTATAGCGAAAAATTGATATGATTCAAATTCGAACAGCGATTTTATTGGTATTTTTTCTACTGGAACTACCCTATGTATATCCGCAATCTAAAAAGATGGAGGATAATACAACGACAATTGATGTTCGCCAAGAAGCGTTGTCGAAAAAATTAGAATTGTCAGATCTAAAAAAGTCTAATCATGAATTGGCATTTCGATTTTGGGGTCACGGACAGGCAGTTGATATCACTGCAGACAGTACACGCATTATAGGTACGGTAACGAACTATATATACCATCAAAAAAAATCTGCTGATCACAGAACAGATACCTTATTCAATAAAGCTCCCCTTTCCCCCGATCAGGCAAAGACCGCTTATGAACTTTTTCTGAATCTTAAGTTGCTAAATATACCTGCAGGCGAAAAGATAAAGGGATGGAGCAAGGGGGCTGACGGTATAACTTATAACATAGAACAGGCAGACAAAGGGATTTACAGCACAAAAAGCTATTGGACACCCTCCATTCAACATGGGCTGCCAGAAGCAAGAGCAATTTCGGATTTCGTGAATAACTTATCGGATACGCTAAAACTAGAAGAAACCTTCAAGTCTTTCAAAAACAACTTACCCCATAAAGGGTGTTATCATACTGGTGGATTAGCATTAATGTGTTATGTTTCGAACAGCTTTTGGGCAGGCTATAGCGCCTCAACAAAACTCCCCTATGGTTTTTATACCGGTTATAATGCAGGATATATAGGAGGAACAAAAGTAAACATGGGAGCATCGCTGCAATATAATTTCAGCAGGAATGGATTCTATCATCTGAACACCGCCCTAGCTAAGAGTAAAATCTTTTATGATAAGGCTAATCTCACTGATTATATAGTCTATAGGTATCAGAAGAGAAAGATCAATATAAGAAATGCTAACGAAAAGTTTGAAAACCATCAACTCGTGTATAGATTGCAGCTTAGAAACAATTTTAACGTTGGCGCCGGTATAGATTATCTGAGGAATGAAGGTAACGTAAGTGCTATCTACCTCTCTGCATCAAAAGGCTTGACAAAGCTTAATATCAATACCGCAATATCGGCTTCCTTTTTTGAAGGTCAGACCAATTATAAAATCGATCTGTCAAAGTCTATCTATTTTAACAGTAGATTTTTTGTGAAGGGGTTGTCGCTTGGTGTCAGCTATGAAGATTTTATGCGTTATAGAGATATGTATTTTAATCTTGCACTGTTGTTATAGAGATTATCAACGCTTTTTCATCCTCATTGTCAACCGCTCTTTTTTATTTGCTTTTTGCCTTTAATAGATGACTCAGGATAAAAAAAGTAAGTACAAACATAATTGCCTGAATGATAAATACTGGGTAAAGTAGATCTCCTTCGGCATAGCGATATACAAAGCTTATAATCGATACTTGAAACGTAAATACCGTACCGACAACAAACCATTCGTTATAAAACGGATCATCAGGAAAAATCGAACATACAGATAAAGTACCTATACCTACATACGCTAGAGCAATAAAAAATGGTAATCGCTGTTCTTTTAGATACTTTATCATAGGTCTGCAGTTATAAAAATGCTTCGCTTTTATTTGCGTACTAATTGTCTTTACACGAATCTTTTTAGCTTACTCAGTTATTTCCCTAGAATATCTTCCAGTTTTTTTAAAAGCTCCTCTCCCCTAAGATTAGTGGCTATAATCACGCCCTTGGGATCCAAAAGAAAATTTTGAGGAATTCCTCTCACATGATATAATTCAGCTACATCGCTTTGCCGGCCTTTAAGATCGGAAACCTGTTGCCATACCAATTGATCTTCTTTAATGGCTTTAAGCCATCTTTCTTTCGTAGTTTCATCATCCAAAGAAATCCCTAAAATTTCAAAATTTTTAGCTTTGAATTTTTGATAGGCTTTCACCACATAAGGATTTTCCTCTCTACACGGTCCGCACCAACTTGCCCAGAAGTCCAACAGCAGATATTTTCCTTTTAAACTGCCTAGGGATACAAAATTTCCGGATGTATCTTTAGCACTAAAATCAGGTGCTATTTTCCCAATTTGAACAGCGTTCATACGCTCAATCTGCTTGCGAAACTCTTTACCATCGAATGTTTGTTTGATCCTATCATCCAAACTATCAAACAATTTTTCTATTTGTCTTAATTTTAATCGACGGGAGAATCTTTCCAGCGTATTTAAACTTGGGAGGCTTCCAGGATGGTTAATAATGTAATCAACGGCCAGATCCGTTTCGTCCTGTTCGAGTTTTTGATATTCAATACTATACTTATTCAGCTCAATACTATCTTGACTAGCAGAAGCTTTGAATTGATCATATCTTTCATACCATTTTTCCCATGCTAAATAGGCTGGCTCTAATATCCGTTTAAGTTTTTGAAAATCTTTGTCGATCGGAGAGCCTTCTATACGTGATTCATTCAGATTTTCATCCACAAAAATCTTAAAATTTACTGGCTCAATCGAAAAATCGAACTGATTTCCATTATCAGGATCCGCTGCGCCGTTTTCTTTTAGCTGAATATAGGCGTGAGTTCCATATACTGGAATACCTTTAAAATAGAAAGCTCCATTTTTAATAAGGGATGAATCCTGTTTAAAACCTTCCGTACTTTGATAGTTGAGATAAATATATTTATAGGCCGTCTCCTTGGCCAGCTTTCCTTCAATAGTAAAATAATTTTGTTGTCCATAAGACAATTGTCAGCTTAATAGCAAGGCTAAAGTGAGAAATGCTAATCTCATAAATTTATATGTTCAGGGGTATAGTTTAACTTAGATTTCGGATTAAATTCCAAAAGCGAAAATAGAAAATTTTTAATGATTTTTCTAGCATAATATATTTCCAGAAAACTATTAAAAACCGCTTTTGGACCTAAGCATTTCAACAGGGAGTTCCGAGCACGCCGCTCATATCCGATGCCCAACGTTCAGATGAGGAATGAATGTATTGCCCTGTACCGTCCCAAATTTTAAACCCGTCGAATTCGAAGGGTTTAGAAATAGAAAACATCAATGCAATTGGTATTCTATTCAAGAATTTATTTAATTTAATGCCATCCATATTGATTAGACAGTTCTCATAAGAGGTGTTATTTTAAAAATGTGATCTTCATCGTGTTCATGATCCAATGACCAATAATCTATTAGTTCGACAAAATATCTTTTATCCTTTGATAACATCGCTCTAATTCTATCCCATCTATAATCTACAGATAGGTCATACTCATTTAGATAATCGTCATAGGACGCAACAATCAGAGACATCAATGCCATCCTTTCCTCAAATGCTAAATCATGTTGGTGATACAAATCAATAAATTCATTTATCCGCGAGGAGTCTGCCATTTCAATATCCCAGTCTTGCTCTGTCCCTTTGTAAGGCAGAGACAATTTTTTGCTGAGTGCCATGATTATGTCTTGCTTTAATATCATTCAGTTATATAGAAGTTTTATCAACTTGGTTATAGGATTGCCATCCTTCATAATCAAACACTGTTTTAACTGTACCTATTTTTGAGCAGGCTTTTTCAAAATACCCGTCATCCAATGCCTCCTGAATAGCTTTACGGATTGTCAAATGAGATAAATCCGGCACAATAATCATATCGGAAGCCCAGAAATAGGAAGCCTCGTCACGTCGCATTAACATCCCAATATTGTTTAACGTAAACAAAGTAGCAACATATACATCGTCATTACTCAGTATAATATGAATATCGATATTGTCATTGAAAATATCCTCTACTCGATGAGTAAAAAATAATTTGAACTGCATTTTTCGCATAATGATCATCGTCAATTTAACTATCAAAAAAATGAGGATTATTGTTCGTCTAATTTCAACAAATTATCAATTCAAGCCAAATTTAAAATAGAAGTGATAGCAACATGATCATTCTACAACTCAACGATTAACGAGGTTGCAAATACCTTTAATTCAATACCGCTATAAAAAACTATATAGTACAATGATCGCCCAGAGCCATCAAACTCAGCTAGCGCAGTTTCATTTTCAAACCGACCTCGATATATCAGGTCAATCGTCTTAAATTCATTGGAAACATCTCCGTCAAGAACAAATAAGCATGTCTCCATGACAGCATCAATAAATACGAGATCAACTAGACTATAGTTGGCGTCAGTAGCTAGATTAATTCGTTTAAACGTAAGACGAAATTCGTTATATGCTGCGTTGTATGCCAATCTAATGCAGTCATATTCATTATGTAGATCAAGATAAATACCATCCAGATCTATAGCTACAATATCTTTAAATAACTCAGATTGTGGTAAACTTATCTTCCTCTTTATTTTCGTAAACTCGAAAGCGCGGTTTGGCAAATCCTTGTTATACGACGTATTATTTTTTAATTGTAATTTCTTTCCCATTCACATTATAATGCATTGTTTTGTCAATAAACCAATCTTTAATTTCTTCGAATACTTCTTTTCTGCAACCAATTTGGTTAAGGCTTGGAAGCTTTTTTAATACATCATAATTGTTAGTACCACAATCTATGTCCCAAATACATTTTAGTTTTTTTAACTCGGATAAGAAATTTAGATTTTCAATATCATTACCACGAATGTCGATTAGTGTAAGATTTTTAAGTTTTGAAACTGTTTCTAAATCAATTGGTTTTTTACAGTAGAATGCATAAAGTTTAGAGAGTTTGTGTATGCTAGTTAACGGTTTCCAGTCTACAATATCTGTTTCCGATATATTAAGTTCAGTGAGTGAAGGTAAACTAAGCAATGGCTCAATATTCTTGATCTTTGTTTTACTTATACTCAGTTTTTTCAGCTTTTTCAGAGAAGTAATCCAGTTCAGATTGTCAATATCTGTATTAGCTAATCCTAACTCTTTTAAATTCTCACATTTACTTAGGCTTGTATAGTCTATATTTACCCAACCAGACAAAAATAAAGCTTCCAAATTGGGAAGGTGTAATAATGGTTCTAGATTAGAGTGCTGACATAAATACAAAAGTTTTACCTTATTAAGTTCTTCAAATGATACCGGAATTTTGCCCCGTAGAGAATAATCATTACCTAGTCCGTGAGATAGATCAGCTTTCCAAAGTTGGCTTAAGCCATTCCAAAAATCTTCAAAATCAGTATCTTTCATTTAGCAGCAGTTGGATTGGATATAATTCGGATAACGTTTCGGGGTTTGCGTTCGGGCACGATTTGAAAGCCGGAACATAGTACTAAAATACAAATTTAAATAGAAATACAAAACTTGAATATTGTACTTCAACACAGCTGAAACATTCACGAAAATTGTATCATGTGGTATACTTAGTGTTCTTGAAGTATAGAATTTTCGCCCCGGAAGACTGATATTTTCCCCTTACCGGCACTATAGTAGCTTAACTCCTGAATAGATTGAAGTAGTACCTTGTAGTCCTGTAATTTCTTCTGGAGAGAGATTACCCATCTCCTGCATGTGTTCTTGATTAAAAGCTGATTTGCCATTTTCTTTTCTTTTAAAGTGTACAGCAAAAGTATTCGAGGTGGTCTCCCTATTTGAGGAAAAGAAGGTTTATGTAGGTGGTAGTTTCAAAAGGAGTTTCCGGGTATAGGTGGATTTTCTATAACAAATCTGTGGTATATGGCTCAATTTTATAATGAATATAATGATAATCCAAATCTCCAACCATTGGTTGGAGAAATTAGTTGGACAAAACATATAGCCATATTATCTAAATGTAAGGATCAACAAGAGCGTAAATTTTATATCCAAGCAACCAAAAAATTCGACTGGACAAAAGACGCATTAAGCAAGAATAGAACAGATCCAGTTTTGAATCAAATTCATTATTCAGCGCTAATACTTTTATTTGAGGAAAAGGCCTATAATTTCTCATTTCCTCCGCGTTCGAAAAACGTTGGTGAGCGGGAGCTATATTTACATACCCTCCATTATAAAAGACCGATTTACAAAAGTCAATATCCGGGCAAATAAATTTATTTGTCAACCCTGTTTATAAAGCAAATTTGCTGTTCATGAGCCTATTTCAGAATCACTGTTAACCAATGTCCCTTGTAATTTCATATATATCGCTTTGAATAGCGGGTTCAAGTTCTGTTAAATATGATGTAGCCAAAAATTCGGCTATTTCTATATTAATAGCCAAAAATAACTAAATACTAGAAGATTGACCTTCCTAGGGTAGTTCTTGGGGGGTGTTTTTTTTTCACCCCCCAAAAAAAACTTTTCAATTTAGTAGTACTTTTGTGATACTTCTCAGAATTTTCACAGAGCCAACTGTCAGTTATTTGATAAGGCAGCTTAACTATTTTAATCAGTATTGTTATAAAAATTATGAAAAAGAATTCTGCTAACCGCTATGCTAAAGAGAATAAGGAACTGATCGTTCTTTCTATCGTAAAGGGAGAACTATTCCTCGAAGAAGCCATGGAAAAATATAATATTACCGACAGACGAACTATTATAGCCTGGTTACGAAAGCACGTAAGAAGCAGGTCCAAAAATGTGAACTAGCAATATTCAGCTATTTAGTTTATCGCTGGAGGGGAGAGCTGCAATAACAAGAAGTCATTTGTTTTATACTGAGGTTTTAAATTTTTTCGTTTTTAGATCTGTACGATATTGTCCGGGAGTTTTCCCGACAAACTTTTTAAAGAACTTGGAAAAATTTGGGGGGCATAAGTCAGCAAGCGTGCAATATCAGCTATGGGTCTGGGAAAGGAAATGTGCGGATGCGATCTCGTTAATTTCCGACTCTACCCAACACAACATCATCAATATGTTGGTTCAAAAACTCAAAATACCGCTCTGTAATTTCTGTACCCCATTTTGACTAATTCATGTTGATTTTCTTTCATCTGATTTTTGAAAAAGTTCTGTATAATAATCTAAAGAAAAACCAAGCTCAAGACCTCTTATTATGGCACCAATTTACAAAAAACATAACTACTATTGATATTTTAATATAATAAGGAAGCTAAAGTATTGCTCATAACGTAAAACAGCAATTATTACGGTACTTGTCTTTTATATTTTGATAGATATTGAACGGCATTGCACATTATTCTTTATTCGACTGCATATAGGCGATAAAAAGGATATCAAATAGCTGAAAATATCATTGAAATAAATACTAATACTTAAGAATATCTATCTATAACTATGCTAAACAGATTTTTAATGAACTATCTTCAATTTTTATCATTATTTATTTGTGCACTACTTATCGTTTCCTGTAGTCGCGATCAAGAAGAAAACTCCAAAATTGATGACCTGCTACAACGGGCAGATAACTTACTGGACAGCGATGGTCTCAAATCCTTGGAATATGCTAAAACTGCCAGTTTAATTGCTGAAAAAACAAATGATTCAAAAAGGAAGGCTGAAACTTATTATTATATCGCCCATAGCCTAAATATTTTGGAAGAATATGAAAAATCCTTTCCATTCATTGAAAAAGGGCTAGAAGAAGATGCTACAAGAAGGAATAATCTATTAAAAGCCCGCTTCCTGTCTCTAAAAGGCTATCATTACTCACGACTCCATCTCTATAAACAGCAGGCGAAACAGCATCAGGAAGTAATAGATCTAACAATGTCAAGAAAAGATCCCGAATCCGTAATGATCGCAGCGCTCAGTCTTGCTTCTCTAGGCCTTTCGTACACGATAATCAACGACTATCTCCCTGCCCACCAATCCCTTGATAGAGCACTCAAACATGCAGAAACAGTTCCAGACACTGTTTATCATAACCTTAAAAAAATTTACAATGTAAAAGCAAATTTATTCTATTACAAGGCGATGACCTACATTGAACAATTAAAGCCCAAAGAAGCTCTTCCTTTTATTCACCAGGCCCATCAACAGGCGATAGTAGACGATAGGCCGATCACCCTCTTTCTGGAATTATATGCAGATTACTATATGCAGATGGGAAAAACAGAAAAAGCCATAGAATTTTATTTACTCGCTATTGCTGACAAGCAGAAAAGGATGTGGAATAGATCTACCTCTGCAGACTTGTACCTAAAAATATCAAAGAGTTATAATAAAATCAATCGGTATGAAGAAGGAGAAAAATACCTTCGGTTATCTGCTTCTGAAAGATTGATTGACGAGAATAAAAACAGAAAAAGGGTGCAGGCCATATTAGAAAATATCGAAAAGGAAGAAAGAACAATAAAATATAGAGATTATCAATTAAAAATAGTTCTCTGTATAGCTCTGTTTGTCACTTTAATACTTTTTCTATGGAAATATAAGGAGTACAAGCAAAAAAAGAAAGAGCTCTTATCTGCACAGAAAATCGAGATAGCGAAAAAGAAAGAGCTTATAGAGACCCTGGAACTTAAGGTGAATGAATCATTTTCAGAGATTATTGAATTAGCAAAGAAAAATTCACCCACATTTTGGGCTCGCTTTCAAGAGGTCCATCCGAAATTCTTAAAAAGAATGCTGTGCATCGATGCAAATTTCAAATCGTCTGAATTAATCCTATGTGCTTATATCTATCTGGGCTTTTCAACAAAAGAAATTGCAGATTATACTTTCAAAGCGACCAAAACTATTGAAAACAATCGTTATAACCTGCGAAAAAAACTGAGACTTGCACCGGAAGAAGACTTTATCCTTTGGCTCCGAAACCGCGTAGACGACAATCCTCCAACGGAAGGTTAAGAAATCCACCTAAAACATCAACTCCAGATCAGTTCAGAATTATTTATCACCATACAATATTAAAATATTTTCGATAACAAACAATAAACAGCAGTCTCCTTTGATGCCATCCAACACCTTGAGTAAAAACTAAAACACTAAAAAACAACAACTTAACAAAACAAGAGTAGTCCTTGGGGGGACTGATTTTTCATTTCTATCTCATAAAATATTCATGTTTGTATCGGATTTCCAAGGACTTGCCCAGCTCCCGGAAAAGCTCGGCCATGTATTTGAATCCAACGACTAATCATTAACAATGATTTAAAACTTAAATAATTCAAAATGAAAACAGAAAAGAAAACTTATGAAGCACCTGCTATCAGCGTGCTTACAATTGAGCTGGAGCAAGGGATTGCTGCTGGTTCTGGAACAGGTACCCCTAACCCTGGTGTAGGTGACTGGGGTGATGGTTCGGATGGTAGTGGCAATGGAGATCTATAAAATTAAGCTATTAAAAAACTACAAAATTAAGATTTTTATGAGAGTATTATATAAAAAGCAATTAAATTGGACCATTGCTTCCATTGCATTCTTGCTAGTAGGAAGTGGTACCTTTTCAAGTTGTTCGAAAGACAAGGAACAAATCGAAGAAACAGCTAAAGTCGAGGGGACAAAATTAATGTTGAACGTGTCGGGTATTGATGAGAGTCAATCTATATCGACAAAGGGTTCGCAAGCAAAAGTGGCTGCGTCAAACTCAGCGAATACCAAAGTATTGGAATTTCCAGAATTTGATGCTGTTCTACAGACAGATAATAACATACCATTTAAGGCAGCACAATCTTTAACTAAAGCAGCTTCAACTAGCGGTAGCTCGACAAGAGCTGCTGCTATAGAAAATGGAGTAAAATACCGTCTTTATTTATTTTCACAAGATGGAACTCAATTGATTTCTTCTGAGCAGTTTATTGCCGGAACTCAGGGAACTATTGATGTGACGCAAGGAACAACGTATAAATGGGTGGCACTTTCGTACAATACAGCAGATGATATTCCTAATGTAACGTCTGCTAACACCATAATCAGCCTTCCCGGCGGAAAAGATATCTTATATACATCGGGTGAAGTATCGGTCCCAACTGGTGGCAGTAGCGTCAATGTGCCTATCAATATTATGTTCAACCACAAATTTGCAAGACTTGGTATAGAATTAAATACACAAGGCATGTTTGCAAATATGAGCGGAGCAACGGTTGCAGTAGCCGGAATCAAAACAGCATCGATTGATATCGCCAGCGGTGCCTTAAGTGACCTTGTCACCGCCGACCACGAAATCCCGTTTGTCGACTTTAAGGACATCAATGCACTTTATCAAGATGCTAAAATTGCCTATACGTACACAGCTGATCCAGCAGCAGTAACAGGCGGGATCAAAGTGAGTGTCTCCAATCTGGCATTAGAGATTGATGACAACTCCACCCGTCAATTTTCGGCGACTCCTGTCAACTTTGCATTCAACATCACTCCGGTATTAGGAAACAGTCACCGTTTGCTGGTCAACTTGATAGAATCTCCATTGACGGTGGAAGGGACCAGATGGGCTAGACAAAACATTTATTACCAAGCCGGACACAACCCTTATCGTTTTCACCATACGTATGCGCACTCCAATGCCCGAAATACATACTTCTCATTTAAAGGCCTTGTTCCGGATCAATTTGGCGTAAATAGTGATCCTTGTGCTCAGGTGTATCCTACTGGCGTATGGCGCCAGGCAAGTGAAAGCGATTTCAGAAAGCTTACTGGAGTATTAGGAATTGGTGGTAAGCAAACTACTTATGGTTCGGTTAACAACCGTGGTTATTTTGAATATGATGCAAGCGGAACTGCTGCTCCATATCCAAGCAACAAGCTTCATTTTAACTTTAACGGTGGCAGTGACTCATTTGCTTTTGTCAATGGTATATTACAGATCAACCTGGCCAATTATGGTAATCGTGCCGAATTATGGACAGGTACATCGGGAGTAAACCTTGGCGGGCTTTTTGGTTTTGGTGCATGGTATTATCACGCCGATAGAGGTGCTTTCAATATTCACAATGACGACCTTACAGCTAGCTTACTCAATGTGTCAGTTATTGGCGTGGATTTAGTAGAAACCCAGCTGAAAAACGTCCGTTGTGTAAGAAATTAATTTTTGCGTTCTTTTTTATGGATAATATAGTTATCTAACGGGAAGGCGTTCCTTACAGATAACGGTAAAAAGCGACCTATTATTTAATAGGTTGCTTTTTATTATCTATCAGCTTTTAAACACCCTTAGTGACGTCTTCCTAAAGATTTTCACTTATCAATACAAACCCGTGTTTGACAATATAATAAAATCAATTAAGACTGCTAATCCTAATAATTGGCTCTGCTAAAACAAAAACCTATCTGATCTGGGCACACCATATGAACGCGACAGCCATTAATTTGGCCAACCAGCAAAATGCTCGCCTCAGATCGCCTTCAAGTTATCAACCAGTGCCTTAATAACCGTACAGAAAAACTAATAACCATTCAAATGCTATGGAAATTATTCATAATGTTTATTTATCAGATTTAGAAAAGAAAGATCCTCCATTTGATAATGCATTACTTCTTAGTGCCCTTGCCGAGGGGTCGATAGCAGCATTTGAAAAAATATATAGCCGCTTTTGGCACAAAATGTACCTTGCTGCCTACAACATCCTCCGGAACAAGGAAGTGTGTGAAGATATTGTACAGGATATCTTCTCTCAATTGTGGAACAGACGTGCTTCTTTGGATATCAGAAACCTGGAGTTCTATCTCATTAAGGCCGTGCGCTTCCAGGTATTTCGTAGCATAAATGAACAAAAATGCAGGAATAATTTGATTTTGGCGCTAACCAAATTACCTGCAGATTTCTTTGAACAAGCGTATCTTTATCAAGAAATCGAAGAAGCACTACAGCATGGTATTGAACAATTACCAGAAAAATGCAGCAAAATATTTTACTTGAGCAGAAAAGAGCAGCTTAGCAACAAGGAAATCGCACAGCATCTTAATATTTCCATTAAAACAGTTGAAAACCAGATTACTATAGCTATAAAAAAGCTAAAGAAGTACTTATCTCCCTGGACCTTGCCAGTTTTGCTACCGACAATACTGAATCTTTTCAACTAATTTATACTAAAAAAATAAAGCACCACCCTTAGGGGCTGGTGCTTTTTTATTGCACATACAATAACAGACCGATGAAAACTAAAAAGACCATACAGCACATTATCAGAAAATACTTGAAACGCAAAGCTAGCAAGAGAGAGGAAGAACAGCTTTTTACATTTTATAGCCATATCGAATCCCAGCCGAACGAGTGGGACGAAAACGTACATGGGAACAAAAAAGTGCTGGAGCATATATTATGGCAGAGAATTAATCGGAGCATCGGCGATAATCAGACCATACGTAAGGCATCCGATCCATTTTTTAGCTGGCTAAAAATCGCTATGGCGGCAATTGTCCTATGCTTAGCGAGTGTGACGCTATGGTTATATCACAGCTCTGAAAAAAAAGAAATCACTGAACGTGCAACTGTTGTCCCCGGCTCCGACCGGGCCGTGTTACAACTCGCCGACGGACGCAGAGTTTATCTGGACAGCACTGCCTCAGGAGAAATCGGCTTCGCTTCGGGCGATGTTATCCGTCTGTCTCGCAAAGGCGAACTGGATTACAGCCATATCAATGGCGTCGATTATAAACCGGACTTGCATACGATTACTGTTCCACGCGGGGGACAGTTTAAAGTAAAACTTTCGGATGGCACGACAGTATGGCTCAATGCCTCTTCTTCATTAACGTTTCCAAGCTACTTTTCTGAGGATAATAGGCGTGTCAAACTCATCGGTGAAGGCTACTTTGACGTGGCAAAAGTAACAAAAAAAAGCAACCCACAGGAACGGCTGTCCTTTATTGTGGAAACGGATAAACAGCAAGTAGAGGTACTAGGGACAGTCTTTAACATCAGTGCCTATCCTGAAGAAGAACAGGTCAAAACAACCTTAATCGAGGGCAGTGTAAAGGTCTCACCAGCCCATCTATTCGCTCCACAATTATTGAAGCCAGGACAACAGAGCGTGCTCAACGGCGAGAAATTCAGCATACAGCAGGTGAATGTAGGGCAGTCCACTGCCTGGAAAACGGGAGATTTCACATTCGACGAAATGCCCCTGGAAGAGATTATGCGACAGCTATCCCGCTGGTACGATGTTGAGGTTGTCTACAACGGCAATATCGGAAAGATAAAATTTGGTGGATCAATATCACGTGGCAAGGACATCCATGAAGTGCTGGAGGTTCTTAAGTTAACCGGTATCCACTTTGACCTAAAAGGAAGGAGGATTATGGTTATTCCTTAGACAAAACTACGAATGGATCAAAAAATAGCATGTACTACTTGCACCAATCCTTTAAAGTAGATGATCCTGATCAAATGAACTTCAATTGATGACCCTAAATTAAAAAAAATGTTGAATAACTCAAGGGGAGAAAGTTCTCCCACTCCGTTTTGTAGAATCGCTTGCAACCTGTTGCGCGAATCATGCGGTTTTATCTTAAAAAGAGACCTGGTTAAAATATGCCTAACCTGTATTATTCTCACGGTTACCTTTCTGCAGTCGTCACTGGCTGTCAATGGCCAGCAGGTAACACTGAAAAAAGAACATGCAACACTCTTGGAAATATTTAATATGATCAAACAGCAGACGGGCTATGACTTCATTTACAAAAATGAAGTATTGATGAAAAGTAAGCCTATTGCTATCAACGTGACCCATGTCCCGCTCACCGATGCACTCAACATCTGTTTTGCAGACCAGCCTGTCATCTATACGATCAAAAATAAAACGATCGTGATACAGCGCAAAGCGTTACCTACCATCACCAAAGCACAGGACTTCACGGTGACAGGAACAGTTCGTGATTCATCCAAAGTCCTTTCCGGTGTCAGCATTGTATTGAAAGGCAGTGCCGGAATAGGCACAACAACCGATTCTAACGGAAAATTCCAGCTGAAGGTCCCCCATGAAGGCACCCTTGTGTTCCGCTATGTGGGCTACAAAGCACAAGAAATCACCGTCAAGGGTCCGGAGACCATCCACCTAACCATGCAGTCCGATCAAGCCAGCTTACAGGAAGTCGTGGTGGTCGGTTTTGGCCAGCAACGAAAAGAAAATCTGACGGGATCTGTTTCAACAGTCAATTCTTCGGCGCTGAGCGATCGTCCTGTAACCAGCGTAGGGAATGCATTGCAGGGGACAATGGCAGGTGTCACCGTGACAGCGGCCAGTTCGGGACAGCCGGGACGTGATGCAGCGACAATTCGGGTCAGGGGGATCGGAACACTGAACAACGCCGGCGCAATGGTCGTCGTAGACGGCATGATTTCGACGATGAACAACGTCAACCCCGACGATATTGAAACGATTTCTGTACTGAAAGACGCCGCCTCAGCTGCCATATATGGCTCGCGGGCTGCTAATGGCGTCATATTAATCACGACCAAAAAAGGCAAAGCAGGAAAAACGACACTTTCTTATAACAGCTATGTGGGCAAACAAAGCGCAACCGGCCTCTTTGATTACCTTCCTTCATGGCAGGCTGCTGACCTTTACAACCAAGCTTTGCAAAACGAAGATAGACAGCCCCGTTATACAGCAGAGGAAATCGAGAAGTTTAGAACCGGTTCCGATCCCTTTAATTATCCGAACACAGACTGGCTTGGATTGGCCTATAACGGAAATGGCATACAACAAAACCACTACCTTAGTGTGAACGGCGGAAATGAAAATTCGAAATATATGCTTTCTCTTGGCTATTTTGATCAAAATGGTCTCGTCAAAAAAACGAATGCCAAACGCTATACATCCCGTTTTAATCTAGAATCTAAAGTCAATGATCGATTGACCGTTCATGGCAATCTCGCTTATACTTTCTCTCCATTACAGGAACCGCAGTCAAGCATGCCCGGAGTCCCGGGCTTTACACAGATCATCCGTCAGATCAACCGGATCGTCCCCATGGTTCCCTATAAATACGAAAATGGACACTATGGAAGTATTTCAGACGGAAACCCGATGGCCTGGTTAGAATCGCCATCATTCAACCGTGAAAACTACTATGATTTCGTGGGCAACGTTGGCGCAGATTGGGAAATTATAAAGGGACTACACTTTAAACCTACATTGGGATATGTTTCATCGATCGCACAGAATAAATTTTTCATCGCTGATATTCAATACTACAATGCGGCGGGTGACAAAACATTTTACCAGGGTCCCAATAAACTGACCGACAAAAACACCACATTTCGCAGAACCACTTTGCAGGGGCTTTTAGATTATAGCAAAAGCTTTGGTGACCACAATTTTAAGGTACTGGGCGGTTATTTTCAAGAGCTGACCCAGTATACAGAGAACAGCGCGTACCGGCAACGTTTCTTAAACAATGAGCTGAGCGAAATTAATCTCGGATCGACTGCCGGACAGACCGCAAATGGCTATAGTTATGAGATGGCGCTACGCTCCTATTTTGGCCGACTCAACTATGATTTTGCCGGAAAGTACCTATTCGAAGCCAATTTAAGACATGACGGTACGTCCAGATTTTCACCCAAACACCGCTGGGGTGCATTTCCTTCCTTCTCTGCCGGATGGAATGTCCACAAAGAAAGTTTCTTCACGCCGCTAAATGAGCTGATGTCCACGTTCAAAATCCGCGGTTCCTGGGGAAAGCTGGGAAATCAGGAAGTGAAGGCAAACGGCGATTTTCCCAGCGCACCTTATTACCCCTATATCACGGTTATCAGTTCAGAACAAAACTATACTTTTGGCGGTACTACACCGACCATCGCCACAGGCGTAGCGCCAACCAGTGGTGCAAATGCTGATCTGCGGTGGGAAAGCACCACGACTTACGGCACTGGTATAGACGCGTCATTCTTAAAAGGTAAAATCGATCTGACGGTCGACTGGTTTAACCGCAAAACCAATGATGTGATATTGGATGTCCCTGTCAGCGGTGTATATGGACTCAGACCGCCCACCAGGAATGCAGGCGCTGTACAAAATAAAGGCTGGGAATTTATGATCGGCTACAAAGACCATAAGGGTGATTTTTCTTATAACGGCTCCTTTAATATCGCTTTCATCGACAACAAGATAACAGACCTGTATGGTACAGGGCCTTACTTAACAAACACCACCATACAACAAGTGGGCCTGCCGATCAACTCCTTGTATGGCTATGTTGCTGAAGGAATTTTCCAGACCAAAGAAGAAGTAGAGAAGCATGCCTTCCAGAGCGACCGCACTGCTCCCGGAGACCTCAAATACCGAGATATCGACGGAAATAAAATCATTGACAGCGACGATAAGCAATATTTGGGGAATTACTATCCAAAAACAACTTTTGGACTGAACATAGGAGGATCTTACAAAAATGTTGACCTTACGCTCTTCTTTCAGGGTGCTGCGCGTGTAAATACCTATCTGGAAGGAAAACTCGGGCAAGTGAGCGATGCTGCCGGAAAACCGACCTCAGCCCTCCTGGACTCCTGGACCCCAGATAACCCCAATGCCTCACTCCCAAGGATCCTTTACGCCCAAAATCAGAATAACGCCATCGACAATCCTTCTTCCTTCTGGGTCAAAGATGCGTCCTATATCCGCCTAAAGAATCTACAGGTGGGCTATAATTTTACTACCCTGGTTAAAAAATTGGGGATTAGCCGGGCACGGATCTATTACAGTGGGCAGAATATACTCACTTTCAGCGGACTTCAGGACTGGATTGACCCCGAAGCATCGTATAGTAGCGGGATATACTATTATCCCCAGGTCAAAGTGCATACGATCGGATTAAATGTTGCTTTTTAACGCTTTAAATTATGAAAAAAACACCTCTTATATTATCTCTGATCCTTTCCATGGCATTCTCCGGCTGTCAGAAGGATTTTCTTGACAGAAATCCAAAAGATGCCTATAGCAATTCTTCGCTCTGGTCATCGGAAAGCGATGCGCTGACCGCGCTGAACGGCTGTTATAATTCATGGAGCGACGGCTATCATGTCATCTACATGGATGGATTATCGGACAACGTGTACAGCCAGTATTATTGGGAAGGTTACACCAGTCTGGGCAATGGATCGGCAAGCCCGTCGGACACATGGATATCAGACAGATGGACACCATCATACAGTACTATACAGAAATGCAACTGGTTTTTGGAAAACGTGGACAATACCCCCATGGCTGAAAATCTAAAGACCAGAATGAAAGCAGAAGCTCGTTTTTTACGGGCCTATCAATACTTTACCCTGACTCAGCTGTATGGCGATGTCCCCTTGGTGACAAAATCACTTAATCAGGATGAAGCAAACCGGGTCAGCCGGACAGCAATCAGTGAAGTCCAGAAATTTATTATCGACGAACTCAAAGCTATCTCACCCGGGCTCCCGGTCAAATATTCCGGCAGTGATATCGGTAGAATCACCCGAGGAGCTGCATTATCGCTTCAGGCACGTCTGCAGTTGTACATGGGCAATTTCGCTGACTGTATCACAACGAGCGAACAAGTCATGAAACTAGGATATACACTCTACCCTTCCTACCGGGACCTTTTCCGGATCCAGAATGAAAACAACGATGAAGTCATTCTTGATATCCAATACAAAGAAAATGATTATTCGAATGGCAATATCGGGACCATGCCATCTTCCACTTTTGGCGGATGGGCCTCGTTAAACCCGACGCAGTCCCTCGTTGACAGTTATGAGATGGCTAACGGGAAAACCATAGATGACCCCGCTTCAGGTTATAATAAAAATGATCCCTATAAAAACAGAGACCCGCGTCTACAGGCCACGATCGTTTACCCCAGTCAGCTGTATGAAGGCAAATACTATAATCCGATTGAGAAAAACTCAGGTGATTATTACAACGGATCGAACAATTCCAAAACAGGCTATCTGTATAAAAAATTCACCGCAGATCTTTCGGACTATCCGGATTTATGGAATACCGGGCTAAACATGATCCTGATCCGCTATGCGGAGATATTATTGAACTATGCCGAGGCAAAAATTGAAACCGGAGCGATTGATAACAGCGTATATGACGCCATTGATGCGGTAAGACAGCGTGCTGGAATGCCCAAAGTGAACCGCGCGGTATATGCATCCCAAAATTCGTTACGTACTTTGCTGAGAAGAGAAAGACGCGCGGAACTCGCTTTGGAAGGATTGCGCTGGTTTGACATCAAACGTTGGAAAATCGGACCTCAAGTACGCCAGGGGCCCGTATATGGAACCCGACTGGGAACTGTAGATCCAAAGAATGGATCATTAACCCTAACTGGAGACCATGTTGAAGCCGAGTCGAGAACTTTTAGCAACAAAGATTATCTGTGGCCTATCCCTCGGAAAGAAACGGACGTAAACAAAAACCTGGTCCAAAATCCGGGCTATCCGAATTAACCCACTGCAGCCATTACAAGGAGCATCATGCTGTAGTGGCTGCTTTTCTTAACACTATTTTGCCATCAATCAACGCATTTTATGGTGATCTTGGTGGTTTAAAAGATGACATCATACCGATCACATGAACAACATATTTTATACCCTACTGACATCCGTTCTATGTACTATTACATCCATTCTCCTTGCCGCAAAGACACCAACACCAAGGGTTCTACTCGACATGAATACCGGATGGGCCTTTTATCCGGGCGATGTAGACCGGGCAATGACAGTAGACTATGACGATAGTCAGTGGGAGGCTGTAAGTATCCCGCACATCATGCGGGTAGAACGTAAACATAACGGTGGCGCTGTTTTTCAGGGAACAGGCTGGTACCGTCGTTACTTTCGACTGTCAGGCAGCTACCATAATAAAAGAATCACCCTTCAATTTGAGGGTGTCCAGAGCAGTTGCGTCATCTACCTCAATGGGAAGGAAATAGTGGCACATGCCGGTGGATATCTCGGTTTTTCAGTCGATATAACCCCCTATATAAGCTATGACCGTGACAATGTCCTCGCCCTTCGTGTAACAAATAAAGATGACGCGCAGACGCCTCCTGGTAAACCGATGCGAAAGCTCGATTTTAATTATTATGGAGGCATCTACCGCAATGTAAAAATGCTCGTTACAGATAGCACTTACATTTCGGATCCCCTGGAAGCGGATATTCCCGCAGGAGGAGGGATTTTGGTCAGCTTTCCCACCGTTACCAAAGAAAAGGCCACGATCAACTGCCGTACCCATGTAATCAATGGAAGAGCAGCTTCAGGTGAGCAACTACGCTTAGAGACCACAGTCCTGGACGAAACAGGAAATGTGGTGACTAGAGCAAACGATACAACATCGCTGCGTCATAGCGACACCACATTTTCACAACATCTCCAGGTTTCCAGTCCACGACTGTGGCACCCCGACCGTCCATTTCGCTACCGGCTAGTATCCCGGATTTACCGTAACGATACGTTGGTGGATGAGGTAACGACATGGATAGGCATCAGGCGGTTTGATATGCGTTCATCACGTGGAGAAGCCGACGGCTTGTATCTGAATGGTAAAAAACTCTACATAAGAGGGGCAAACCGGCATCAGGCGTTCCCTTATGTGGGCGATGCCGCAAGCAATTCGATGCAAGTCCGTGATGTGATACAGCTGAAAAAAGGAGGTTTCAATGCAGTGAGAGCGGCCCATTACCCTCCATCAGTAGCCTTTCTGGATGCCTGTGATTCTCTCGGGTTGCTGGTCATCGAATGTCAGCCCGGGTGGCAGTACTTCAGTGAAGACCCTTTGTTCATCCAACGGACGTACCGCGATATCCGTCAAATGATCAGAAGAGACCGCAACCATCCATCTATCTTTTTATGGGAAACCTCGCTCAATGAATCCCCTACGCCTTCTTCATGGATGAAAGAGGCGGTACAGATAGCGCATAATGAACTGCCCGGTGACCAGCTATTTACGGCAGACGATCTGAATGACAGAAGCCGACCTTTTTACGACGTTTTTTACAAAGTCATCCATCCGGACGGAACCGACCCATTCCCCGGTGCCCCTTCTTTCACCAGGGAATGGGGGGACGCATGGTTTGCTGATGCAAGCAAGGAAAACGGTTTACGTGCATCGAGAATCTATGGTGAGAAGGGATTAATCAATCAGTGCATCTTGCGGCAAAATGCGCTAAATGGAGAAAAAGACGAATCCCTTGGCGGATATTGGGACCATGCAGGTCTGGATGCCAATCCACGAATCGGCGGTTATTTTCTCTGGAGTTTCAACGATTATACCCGTGGATACGACCCCGTAACCGCATTTAGCGGAGTGGTTGATCTGGACCGATACCCAAAATTCGGTTATTATCAGATGCAGGCCATGCAAGATCCCCGTAATCCCGCTTATGGGCCAACCATACACATCGCGAGTTATCATGCACGACAGGATCTTGACTCAACAATTATTGTCTTTTCGAATTGTGATACGGTCAGGCTTTTCAGAAACGGCATCCTTGTGGGAGTACAGGACAGAAAAAGCAACGCCAGCACTGCGCCCTTTATTTACAATAAAGGCGGCAGCCCCTATTTTCGCTTTTCATTACCCGATTATGAGCCCGGAGCGCTAAAAGCGGAAGGCATTCTGGATGGAAATATTGTTGCTACGCACTGTGTAGAAACGCCAGGTCCACCGCATCATTTAGAAATTGAATTTGCGGATCAGGGCATCGCTCCCATTGCGGGAGGTTCTGACATGGTTCCGGTTTACATTAAAGTCTGCGACAAAAGAGGGAATCTCGTCCATTCAGCAAGCCGTGCGGCGGCTATTTCCATCAAGCTGACAGTATCCGGAAATGGCAAGCTGATTGGCAATAATACCCCACAGACCGGCGTCTCTCCACAGGTTACCGAAGGGGGAATTGCGTACGCTCTGATACGGACCACCTACTCGGCAGGGCCAATGGTCATTCAAGCAAGCAGTGCAGGCCTCCGGTCCGCGGCTGCTGAAATCAAATCCATCGCCAACCCTAACACGCCAGTGCCTGATGGAAAACATGCCGGGTGGGTAGGTGAGTATGACCACCGAAGAGTCAAAAGCGTCAATGCAGACACACAAAAGCAGCTCAAAACGAGTATCGATCTCCGCAGTACGTCTGTCACAGTCAATGGACAAGCAAATGAACAGATTCAACAACTGTTTGACGGCAATCTATCCACGGTCTGGCAAGGAGACAAGTCTGCACTGCCGATCACGCTTTCAATTGACCTGGAAACAAGATATAAAGTGGATGCTTATCGTATATATTGGGGCAAAGACAGTGACTGGTATGTCTATACACTAGAATCCTCAATAGATGGCCAACACTGGAAATCAGTTGAAAGTCATGTAGCTTCTTCGGGGCAAGATTATAACATAAAAAGCATCCATGAGTCGGAGATCCGATTTTTACGGCTTAGAATCGAAGGCATTCGTCCCGAGAATAGTAAACCCGCCGTAAGGGAATTAGAATTGTTTGGCAAAAAAGCCGAATAGCTTAAATTGTTGCTCAACACTGGCCGGGATTGATCAGCGTTGAGCAACAATAATCGGCAATTTATTCAATACAACCCTATTTCAGCAATTGATGCGAACTGCTCGGCATCCCAAGCATCCATCGCTTTAATCTTCAAAAACCGAAAAGATATTGGTCCAATAAAATCTAGGTATTGCGGTCCGTTCAAGTTAGGTACCTCAAAGTTTCCGACCGATGTAAAGGTCAGGCCATCCATACTGTACGCCACTTCTATATGCCTGACAGCACGGGACAATCCGTCCCGGTGTCTATAACTTAAACCCTGAGCTGTTTTAGCAGCCCCTAGATCTATTACAAACTCATGCGGGAAGCTGGCCGGGTTGCTTGACCATCTCGAATGCCAGTATGTTGAAGAGTTGTCGTCAATTAGATTGGCAGAAGCACCATCTTCACTGGCAGTTTCTTCAGAACTGAAAGTATATATCTGCCAACCCTGTTTATTTAATTCTGCCCGTGTACTAAAATTGATGACCGGTAAGTTGTTACTAAACTTATAATTGTAGGTAAAGGTAGAAATGATACCGTTGTCGTGCACAAACCTCAATCGTAGATCATACAGAGAATCTGCTTTATACTGTAGATCCGAGATTTTCATCTCTACATAAAAACTATCCACCCCGATCGGTTTCGATTCCCAGGTTACTGCATTATAATCGCCGCCTCCTTCGGGATCATTATAATATGCAATACTATTGATTTTACTGGATGCATGGAATTTACCCGAGACAACAATAGCTTCCTTCGTGATATCATAATAGCCATGTATCCGGTCGATTTGTGCATCGGCGGCATCGTAATATTTTTTGCTATCCTTATTAAATATTTGGTTGGCACTCAAAATTGCAGCATCGGCAGCCGTCAAAAGTGTCGCTTCTTTCCCTAAGGTAAAGTTACCATATCCCATAAGAGCTGTGCCAAAAAGAGGTTTTTCAGACAGCTTTTCTGAATTATGGGGCAGATTAAGCCCATGCCCCAGCTCATGAGCAAGGCCACCAAACCAGCCTGTAAACTGATTATTGGCCTTACCGATATTGTCTATATTAAAATCTTCGTAGTCTAGGGCATAGCACCATCTGCCGGTACCATAAAACGGTCCTCCGGTAGCTGTACCATCGGGCCTAAATTCATACCGGGGAATGATGATCAATGTATGATCACTCGTATTATCAGCCGGATGGGCGGCAAACCAGGCGTCCACTTCCTGGGCCACAGCCCCACTGCCACCCTCATAAGGATAGGCACTCTTGGGTTTAGTTCCCCTAATTGTTATTATCCTAACGAGACTGTCGCTATTGACAAACATGCCAAAGGTTTTATCCGGATACCCATGTCGGCTCATTTCGTCCTTATAAAATCGCTGCACCCATAGCAAGATATCACTGAGACGACTTTGGTAATCGGGCAATGTATCTAAATCACTTGGCACGAAATACACGATATTTAAGTTTCTCGATCTATCACTGCTAAAACCGTCAGAGGTATGTACCGTGTTGGGATCAGTCGGATATAGATTTTTTTTACAGGCCGTAGCCAATAATACAATAATTATCAGAGGGATTATTTTTTTCATTTTTATGATTTATTAGGTTTATTTCTTTAGTTTGATAAAATTTCGTACAAGAAATCAATGTTACCTTTGGTTTGGTAATTACTATTGTTTATTTGAAGCGAATTGTAAATAGATATATTTATGGAAAAGCCATATCCCTCCTTTCTTGATAAATTTAGATTTGTACACTTGATATTATATGTATGTGCAAAATAAAAGGACTTACCCCTAAAGCCAATTGCTTCTATGATCTGGATCAAATCAATAATTTGACTATAAAGAGTTAACGGCCATGCGACCACTGAATGCTATTGAAAATGAAAACAGGAAAAAGGGATATGGGGGCTTGCTTTTGCGCGCCATTCTCATAACTTTTATCGATATAGATAAGCCTACGCAGAAATCTTTCAACACCCCCGCGCATGAAATGAACGGTCGATATCATTTCCGTAATTTTTAGCAAAAGTAGGTCTGTAGATAAGGATATCTGAGGAAAAGAAGCGATATGTAAGCAGTAACGGGGAGATACCGAAATTTCATAAATTTCAACAGCTGATATAATACATAAAAAAGGATAGCTAAATTGCTATCCTTCATTGATCACAAAAAATAAGATTGAATTTATTTAATCACATAAGCCCAGTATCTCTTTTCCCGGTTTAAAGAAACGACTATGTTCTTTTACAAAATTCGTTATCGGTGCGAGAGTCCCATACTCGTCATAATTATCCTTGGGTGCTAATACGCAATGATTGTCATTGTACAACAGGTCTTTTTCATTTGTGATATAATCCGTCAGTCTAATCGTACCCTGATTATTGGCAGTAAGAAACTCAACATTTTCCAGTTTTAGGCCTATGAAGTTGCTACATTTAGCTGGACATTAAGTTAAGAGAATTTAATAAATTAACATCATGATAAGTGAAGCAAAGGAACAAGGACTAAATCAGCTTAACGCATCTAAAAGTAACTATACCTGATATGACTAAATACAATAGCCACCCAGCGTTTTTACTAGGTGGCCTCAGAGACTCTTAAAAACAACTGATCAGCTATCAGTTTTGTAAATTTGGATTATTATTCAGTTCGTTTAGGGGAATTGGAAATAAAAAATATTTGCTATTTGGAGATAAGCTGGATCCATCCGGAAACTTGAGAATATAATGTCCCATTACAGCTACAGTCTTGCCGGCATCATCCAAAAAGGTCTCATTGGCTTCGCGACGTACAGGCGCCGTCTGTGTCCGAAGAATATCGTAAAGACGGAAACCTTCACCCCAAAGTTCTTTGCGGCGCTCCAATAAAACTTCCTGTACCGCCTTTGCCTTATCGAAATTTGCGACATCAAGATCTTGCAGAGTCCGTTTACGTCTTAATTCGTTTAAGAGGTCTATAGCCCCTTTTACATCGTCCAGGCGAGCTCGACTCTCCGCTTCGATAAGCAGCTGCTCTGATGATCGCATTAAAACGATATGTCCATCGCGATTGGGATGTTTATTTCTAAACTTACGATAGCGATAGGAGCGATAGATCGCCTCAGCAGGTTGCCTGGCAATCTCAAAGAGCGATTTACGCACATCACCAGCTGTAAATAAGCTGATAAAATTGGGATCGGGAATAATGCTATTATAACCAAAATATAGGTTTACACCTTTGGCATCTGTCGCATAGGGAGTAGTCTCAATATAAGCTAAGAAAGAAGCTCCACCCAAATTTTGGGTAGCGGTCTGAGGATGTCCCCAGATCCACTCCGGATTACTGACATCGTTAAATCCTTCCTTGTACTGCTCCGCCGTCATAATCGGATAACCAGTACGTGCTTTCGCTGCGTAATCCCGTGCTTGGGGCCAGTTTTCCTGTGTTAAATATGTTCTGGCCAGTAGACCATAAACGACATTGAGGTCGAGTCTGTTCTTCACTTTTCGCTTGAAACCTACCAATAATTTTTCGGCTTCTTTCAAATCGGAAACAACCTGTTCATAAACCTCTTTTACTGTTGCCAGAGGTCGGGGAACCGTCGTTGGTGTCGTCGGCTCTGTATAAATGGGTATTGCCTTGGCATTTGGATCTTTCACGTAGGTAAACTGATACTGACGTACGAGATTGAGATAATTGAGTCCCCTCAAGGCATAGGCTTGCCCCTTGAGGTGTTTTAGAGTTTCTTTACTGTTATCGTCAATTTTTATATTGGCGATCAGATTATTGGCATGGTCGATAGATTTATATTGCAAGGTCCAAAAGAAAAGCGCCCGTCGGGTGGTATTGTCAAATGGGTCTTTATAGGGATATGAGTCCCGAAAACCATAGCGGCCATCCCGTGCTATAGCGTCCTCTCCCATCACTTCATGAGTGAGGAATATGGTCGGGAGACCAGGATTGTCTTGAGAGGTGCTATTTTCCATCAAAAAACGGATTGATCCGTTGATAAAGGCATCAATATTATTCTCAGAAGAAAACACCTCAGGAGTCGTAATCTGGGTAGCGGGAGCAGTCTCAAAGAAACTGTCACGACAGGATGAGAGTGCCAATAAAGGAAAAACAATGGTGATATATTTTAATTTCATGGTAAATTAAATATGAGTGTTAAAAAGAAACATTTAGGACGAGTGCATATGACTTCTGTGCCGGGTAGCGATAGTAGGTTACTCCACCTACCGTTTGCTCTGGATCGAGGCCCTGAGTCCCATAGAACGTCAATAAATTTTCTCCTACAAAACGTATCCGGACATCGGAAAGAGCCCAATTTGACACCAAGTTACGCGGAAACGTATAGCTTAAACTCAGATTCTTTAGGCGTCCATAGCTTGCACTCCGTAGAAAACGCGTGGAGGGGATAGTATTCCAGGAATCGCTCACGTATGACAATCGGGGGAAATCGGTCTCTCTATTTTCGGGCGTCCATCTATTGAGGGCTTCCTTAGACCAGCTTCGTCCCGGTGCTGACCCCACATGCATTATCATGGGTTGATCACCATCAAAGATTTTCCCTCCCAGACTATAGGATAACAAGAAAGATAAATCTATTCCTTTGTAACTAAAGCTATTACTAATACCTCCATAGAGATCTGGCAATGAACTTCCTTCAAAATAAAACGACGCTTCATTTTGATTCGTTGTCGTCGTTCGCCCGCTTATATTTCCCGATGCATCTTTTATATCCTTATACCAGGTTGCCTTCCCAGTCTCCGGATCTACTCCGGCCCATTCCTTGATATAAAAGTCATAGATGGAACCACCTTCAACCATTTTTTTTGTATTGCCATACTGTCCAATGGACCCAGTGAGAATTTCCTTTTGTGGCAGTTTGGTGATTTTATTCTTGTAGTGCCCAACATTTGCCGTAATAGACCATCTGAAATCTCTGTTTCGAATAGGTACACCTGTAATCTGCGCATCAATTCCGCGGTTGCTCAAGGAGCCAATATTGGCATCGATCCCGCTATAGCCAGTAGATGGTGAAAGTGGCTTTTGGAAAAGCAGGTCTTTAGACTGCCGGTCATAGACATCAATCTGTGCTACCAACCGATTGTTGAATAAAGCGATATCAGCACCGATGTTGAGATTGAGATTTGTCTCCCATTTTAGGTCTGGTGTAGGCAAATCGGAAGGCAAAAGTCCGAGATTGTCCAAACTGTTATAAATAGAATAAAATCCGCCGTAGGCGTAATTACCGACTTTATCATTTCCCTGGGCTCCATAACTCGCCCTTAAATTCAGGTTGTTAATCGTATTGATTTCTTTCAGGAAGGATTCTTTTTTCACGTTCCAGGCCGCACCGACAGACCAGAAATTGCCCCAACGTGACTGCTTACTAAATCGTGATGAACCATCTCTTCGATAGCTCGTCGAAAAGTGATAGCGGTCAAGATAATCGTAATTTACCTGCCCCAACCAGCTTGCAAGCTTGTAATCGGAAGAAGTCCCATTAAAAACACCGCTCAGCGTACCTGCGGAAGGCTCCGTTTTACCAAGTACCTGAAAGCCTGTTCGGTTACCCGATAGCGAAGAAGCTCCCTCCACGTAGATTTCGGGACCGACCAAAGCACTAATGCTATGCTTATTACCAAAGGTCGTCGCATAATTCAGAAAGCTATTGACCGTATAATTAAGTGTACGGCTCGAACTTCGGCTTGCGGATCCCGCTCCATCTGTAAGGACACCTGTACTATAGTACGAATGCGAATAGGTATGCGAACTTGTGTTTCGGTAGTCGATATTGGCCGAGGTCTTCAAAAATAAATTGTCTGTAAATGATATTTTGATATTGGTACCCAACAAAACTGATTCATTGTTGGTACCGGAAATTGCATTTTCAGCGCTGCCTAAAATATTTGAACCACTCGCGGCTGTGGTTGGGCGCCATAGCCCATAGTCCCAGATTTTATTGCCTTGTTCATCCAGCACATAGCTGCCATCAGGATTGCGCTGATAGACGGGATACAGATCAGACACCAAACGCTGAAAGTTAGCGAAGTTGCCCGTATTGCTGTCACTTTGTGTAGGTGCACGTTGGAAACCGGACGACAGGGCAACATTCCCGCCAACTTCAAACCAGTTGTTGACCTTTGACTGTATATTTGTGCGGAAATTATACCGCTTGAAATCAGCTGTGCGAATCCACCCCTGCTCATTGAGGTAACCGGCAGAAAGATAATAACGTGTGCTAGCCCCGCCGCCACTCAGACTAAGGTCATATTGCTGGCGTACCCCCTTTCGGGAAATTGCTTTTCCCCAGTTATCGTTCCAGAGTGGTGTTGCTCCCGCAACAAGCTTTCCATCGAGCCCCACGGGCTTCGGATAGTTAGTCCCAAAGATGTTTACTTTAAGCGCTCCGTCCACTAAATAATCTGTAGCATACTGGGCAGCATCGTCAGCGGTTTTCCCTTGATCGAGCTGTGTATTACGGATTGCTTCCCATTGCAATTCGTAGTATTCTTGCTGGGATAGGTATTCATAATCTTTCACTGCCCTACCGGTATAACCGTAATTGGCCGAAAAATCAACAGCAGTCTTGCTGTTCAGTTCACCGGATTTTGTCGTGATCACGATGACGCCATTTGCACCCCGGGAGCCATATAGTGCGCTTGCTGTCGCATCTTTTAAGACCGAAATGGAGAGGATATCTTTTGGATTGAGACTATTGGGATTGGCTCCGGGTGTACCATCTACGACATAAAGTGGTGCTGTGGATGCGTTTACTGAGCCTACCCCCCTGACAAATAGTTCGGCGTCACTCCCCGGCTGACCTGCCGCGGCAATGGATTGTAGTCCGGGTACTGTCCCCTGCAATGCTTTCCCGATCGTCGTAATCTGTAGATTATCCAGTTCTTTACCACTTACTGTAGCGACAGATCCGGTATAACTTGATTTTTTAGCGGTAGTATAGCCTACAACGACGGTCTCTTCAAGTGTATGATCCACAGGTTCAAGTTCAATAACCACTGGAGAGTGATTTATAACCAAGGTCTGACTTGTATACCCCACAAAAGAAATCGTAACCGTGAATGGCAATTTCTGTCCGGTTACAAATTGAAATTTCCCGAATTTATCGGTGGTTACATGGTGGGTTACATCCTTTAGACTTAAGGTTGCACCAGAAAGTGGCTTTCCGCTGGCGGCGTCCTGTACAACACCACTGAGTACAGCATTTATAATGGATTTTGTTTGCTCCTGTGCGAAGGAAGGTGCCACAGCTCCAGTCCCAGCTAACAAAAGAAGCAAATAAAACAAGCTTGATTTTCTCATTGTTTTTCTGTTTGATGTTTTTTTGTTTGTTCTTTACTCGCCGTAGATTTCCTTCAATTTCTGCAATAGGGCATCGCCTTTAATGTTGCGGGCCACAATAATGCCATGCTCATCGATAAGAAGGTTGCTCGGGATAAAGCGGACACCATACAAAGCTGCCGCTTCCGTATCCCAGAACGAAAGATCAGAAACCTGAGTCCAGTCCAACCCATCGTCTTTAATGGCTTTTAACCAGTCTGCTTTTTTCTTATCCAGCGATACGCCAAATACGCTAAATCCACGGCCTTTATATTTCTGAAAAGCCGCAACGATATTAGGATTTTCCCGACGGCAAGGACCACACCATGCTGCCCAAAAATCAAGTAGCACATATCCTTTACCAAGATGCTCACTGAATCGTATTTTATTTCCCTCGGGACCGGTAGATACAAAGTCTAAGGCTTTATTGCCTGGCAACACGGCACGCTGTTTTAAGATCAAATCTTTCAAGATGCGCACATATTGTGTTTGCTGTAATGAAGCATCCAACAACTTTATATGCTCTTCGAGTTCGTCCGGTGACAGATTATAAGAATAATTGCGAAACAATGCATATGCAGCGACAATAGATTTGGGATCCGCTTCAATAAACTGCTTGGCAGTATACTTACGTTGCTCTTTATTTGCATGCTCAAAATAAGCTTGGGCTTTTGATCCTTTCACGGTCGCATGAACGCCATTTTCTCCAGACTGGATGAATACTTCTATTGGAGCGTCCTCCAAGAAAAGCTGGACAGGATAGCTTTCCTCATTCAACTTCAGACCATAGAGTTCGGGTAACTGTACTTTAGTTCCAAAACTAAATTGACCTTTGTTGACCAAGGCTGAATCAATCGTTTTAAATACTTTATTGTCGTATTGTTGCAGGTATATTTTACCTTCTTTCAATCCTTCTATTTTTCCTGTTAAACGCAGTGCTGCTACTTTTTGGGCCGATGCCTGTGTGATAAGAAATAGCATCGAAACAGTAAATAATGTGAGTTTATTTTTCATCTATTTAAATTATTTAGGAGTGTCTTTGATATAAATGGAACCGTTTATCTTCTTACCCCAGATTGGAGAACCTGTCCAAGCAAAACAGCATTGGAGAAGCTCCGAGCATTGCCAAAGGAAATGCCCCGAAACAAGGGATCGTCAACAAAGTATACAATGCGTCCATTCCCGCTATTTTCTACGAGGATGCTAGCTGTGCCTGCGATGTTTTTTTGGTTTTCGGCCGATGCGTAACCATTTAATAAGGGAGACTTGCTATAAATTGCTACATTATTGTAGGCCTGGTCACCCCGCTCAACAAAAAGAGTGTGGTTGCGATAGACAGGTTTTGTCCTCTGTGTGTAACCATAACCGATGGGGTGTGTTCTATCAATTTCAGTGTTAAAATAGGTTCCACCAATACGCTTTGTTCCTTCCCGACTTTGAGCGGAAGCATAATCAAACCGTTCCTTTGTTTTCGTTGTTTTTTCTTCTTTCCGCTTTACACTATCGCTCCTTCCGTCAAGAAATTCAAAAGAAGCAATCTTCTGTCCTGCAAGCCATTGACCGGTACGTCCAAAAGCAATTAATGTTCCTCCATTTTTTACCCAAGCCCGGATACGCTCTATAGCTGCCGAACTCAATCCTGCATACTCACCGCTGACCAACACAAGTACCTGATAGTCCTCTAGGTTTACACGACTAAACAGATCAATATTTAACCGTAAAATAGGCTGTTCCAATTGGCGCTCAAATGTATACCACACTTCACCGGCCTCATAGGCACTAATCCCATTTCCGGTCAAAAGCAATGCATTTTGAGGTACGAGGCTTTTAAATCCACTACTTCCAAGATCTATTCCCTTCGCGCTGTATCCGGTGGAAGCAGATACAATAGTTACATTTCCCATTGCATTCAATTTCCGTAAGAAGTCAAATAATTCATCCGCTGAGATGGACTGGCCATATATTGGAATCAACAGGCTTCCATAATCAAACCCAATTGTCCTGCCCTGATCAGACAGTTCAAAAGGACTGCCAGCGGACTTCACAAGGATTCCGCGCTGTAGCAATTGGGATAATAACCAAGGTGCTCCCTCCTGCCGCCAGTCTACGAGATAGGCATAATTGCTCTTTGTCAATGCAACAGGGGGTATATTGGTGGCAGCACTTCGATCAGTATCTCCGTCGTCTAGCGCTTGTCTAAGACCAGCATAAGAGAAACCATAGAGATAGGCAATAGAATTGCCGGAGCCATCATAAAAAACGCTATCCACATAGGTCTTTGTCTCGTCAAAGATGACTTTGACCAGCCGATAATTTGCCTGTGCCGTCGGAATAATGATTGAGGTTCCTTTCTCAAAATCTTTACCATCTACCTTACGGTCACGATTGTTCGTTATGTAATGGATTTGATGCCTGGTAAGAAGTTCTTTGAAATGTGCCGCTGTGTTATTATTGTATTTTAGATCCACCAGATAACCTTTGATTGGATCTTTTTGGGCCAATTCGAAAGCGGACTGGAAGAATTTCAATTGGTTTTCCAGAAGCTCCGTACGATGATCAATAGATGCACCAATGCTCGCCAATGCTATTCTGAAATGATTTCGAATAGCAAAGGGATAAGTTAGATCGCCATTATTTGTCCTCTGAAAGAGCCCCCTTGGACTTGCCTGCTCAAAGAGAATTCCCAGGCTTCCGACATGATCAGGGTAGGTAGATCCATAGGTTGGATTGATATTGTCAAATTGCTCTTTGGTGAAATAAAAAGATCCAATTTCATCCAATGCTTTCGCATAGTAAGCGGCAAATTTCTGATTTAGCTGATAGGTACCTTTAGGGACTAAAGGAGATTCTTGAGCATCTTGCTTTGTGGGTTCGAAAAAGAACGAAGATGCTGCACCCATCTCATGGAAGTCGCCCTGAAAATGAGGCAACCAATGTTGAAAATAGCTGACGCGCGCTTTACTTTCGGGATTTACCTGATTGATCCAATCGCGGTTTAAGTCAAACCAATAATGATTTGTTCGCCCCCCGGGCCAAGCTTCGTTGTGCTCTCTATCCAAGGCATTTCCGTTTGGTGGAAATGTTGCATTAGCATTGACCCAATTGACATAACGATCATAGCCATCCGGATTACGGACCGGATCTATAAAAAATATTCCGTTTGCAAGTGACGTCGCGACGATAGGATCTTGGGACGCTGCCAGATAATAAGCGGTTAAAATAGATGCTTCGGCAGCGGAGGTTTCGTTACCATGCACACTGAAACCCAAAAACACCAAAGCGGGCTGTGCCTCCTTGGACACTATCCGGTTATCTTTTGCATTGTTAATCGTTTCAATATGCTGTTGACGAATTTGTTCGCTATTGCGTATATTATCGGGTGAAGAGGCTTTCAGTACGACCAATGGTCTACCTTCCCAGGTACGACCAATCGTATCTATCTTTATCCGGTCGGAACGTTGCTCAAGGATTTTAAAATAATCAACAATCTGGTCATAAGGGGTATGACGATGACCTATTTGATGATTGAAAAATTGACTTGGTGCAGGGATGTTTGCTGCAAAACGGCTTCCAGCCGGAAAATAATAATCTTTTTCCAAGTTTTGCCCGCCGGATTCATTTTGAAAAACTTTGGGAACTGAGCCCCCCTGGGCAGAAGCAAAAGGAATACTGCTCCACAGAAAAAAAAGCAATAGCGAACACTGGAAAAATACCTCGTATTTTTTCATAGGGATGAATTAGTTTAATAAGTGAATACTAACAAGTAGGATGATGCTACTTGTGGTGTGATGAATAATAAGAGAACCGCGATCCCATATTATGCATTAGAAGGCTCTAGAAGAAAAAACTTATGCGCAATAGCGCATTCGAAATGTAATAAGAATAAATCGAATGTTTTTCAGGCTGTGAATGACGGAAAAGGTTGATCTCTGTTGTCTCATTTGAACTTTGTTTTTGTTAGGTTGTATCGCTGCCAACGCCAATTGATATACGATTTGGTCACAAATATAAAACATCCTAACAAAAAATACTACTAAATTAGTAGTATTTTTTTTATTCATGGCCAAAATTACAACAACTCATCGTAAACAAACCGCATCGATATTGTTTTCCAGATCGTCTTTCCATGGATCCCCGGAGTTTGAGTATTCATCCATTCTTTTGAACTATACGGCTACAGAATTTGCGACACTAAAGGATCTACCTCTGATAGCTACATCTTTAAATGTGGTTCTCTGAGAGTTGTAATCTCCCTTAAAAATCGTTACACTTGTCAATGTAGTTTGATAAATTGATGAAAACGGAAAAATAGTGCACCGTCAGCCAGTTAAGAAGTGCCTGACTGGCAGTTGATAGTTTGAGGCTGTCACCCTCTTTGCGGTAACTAGTGCCAGATGAAAAGTGGCCCGCTTGTAGCGACGGCAGAGCTGCGTATCAAAATCTACGGCTTTATTTCTTTGTATGTCGGCTGGAATTCGCGATGCCATTTCTCCAGTTTATTATTCTTAAACCTAAATAAATAGAATTCCTCGTCAAAAGGAACATTCCGGTAGGAAATAACTTCGATAGTATCCGTAGCGTTTGCTTCTTTTTGCGCAATTGAATAGGATGATCCAAGAATATTAACAACTTGCAATTTAGACATCCCCAATTCAAGCTGCTCCATTTTCGATTTTCTCATTGTGGCAATGCGTGTACCAGAACAAGAAGATAATACCACAGTTAAAAGACTAAAAATGGCTATTAAGTTATTCTTCATCTATCTAATTTAAGAAATAATTTCATTAAATTAGATCAAGGGGCTGCTTAAAATCTAAAGATTATGATGAAGAATATAGTTGTATTAGTGGTATTCCAGGTATTTGCCACGACGTTCTGTAGTGCACAGGTTGACTCTTTCGCTCAGGAAACGGCAAAGGCTTCCTCCAGACAACAAGAGGTAATCAAAAAAGCTGACAATTACACCATTCAGCGACTTATTATCTATAAGGGCAACCAAATTTTGTTGGAAAAAGGACAGAACGGTTGGATGACTCCGGCGCTACGCTCAAACGAAAATCAGTCATTAAAAGAAGGTTTGGACAGTCTGGCAAAAGCTATCGGTCTTACGGTTAAAATAGTAAAACTTTCGGGGGTCTATACCTATAAATTTAAGAACCTGCCGGACCACAAAGAAGTTTCGTATAGAACGCATTACACAGCTAAATATCTTAATGGGGAAATTATTCAACCTAAACAGCCTGATAGAGAATATAAGTGGTTTGCCATAAAAGATGTTGTTAACAACATTCGTAATGAAGCGCTAAAGAAAGAAACCGCACAAATTTTAATGTACCCAAACACACTTTGGGGAGGTTCATTTTTACATACTTTCAAAGATGGGGAATTTGAAAGCGTGGTCATGACAGAAGACTTTTATCCATTAAGTGATCAATAAAAATGAATATTTTATGAAGTATTTTCATATTATCTCATTTTTGATATTTTTCGTTCTAATGGGATGCCAAGCTAAAAAGCAAACGCCGGATGATGTCATTAATCGCTATTATCGGAACGGAAAGTTCAACGGCAGCATATTAGTCGCTCAAAATAATCAAATCGTTATTGATACAATTTTCGGATACCGAGATTTTAATACCAAAGCTGTTCTAACAAAAGAAACCCCGTTATATATTGCTTCATTAAGCAAAGCCATTACTGCCATTTGCATTACTCTTATTATAGAAAAAGGCCTTCTTTCGTTCGATGATAAAATAGAAAAGCTCATTGATAATCTTCCCGCTTATGTTCATGGCATTACCATAAAGCAATTGCTAAATCATACATCGGGGATAAGAGATTACGAAAATCTGCTCATCAAGGAAGGACTGACAAACAGCGATGTAATCCATTGGCTTCATAGTCAGGATGGTTTAGCATTTGAACCCGGAACAAAATTTCAATACAGTAATTCCGGCTACATCATTCTGGCATTAATTATTGAAAATATTTCTAAAATGTCCTATGGACAATTTTTGACAACCAATATATTCAAACCTCTACAAATGTCTCACACAACTGTTTATGAGGAAAATGCCAGTATTCCCAATAGGGCTATCGGGTATAACAGAAATAAAATAGTGGATGACTATTCCATCCTGACAACAGGAGACGGCGGCATTTTTTCTACGGCAAATGACCTGTATAAATTAGACAAAGCATTAAGGGCTGATCAATTATTATCAAAAAAAAGTACGGAGCTACTCTATCAAACACCTATTTTGAAAAATGGCAGCAATTCTAAATATGGCTTAGGTTGGTTTATTGAAAAATCCAGTGGGGTGATGATTGCCCAACATACAGGCGGGCTGGCGGGTTTCAGAAGTCTATTTTGGAGAGATTTAAAAAACAATAACACCATAATTGCCCTTACAAACCAAGGTGATGCCTTCCCGATAGTTGATTTTCTGAATGATATAAAAAATACATTGAAATAGATATATAATTATCCGTCGGTACACCAAATGGCTGAGGCATTTACGACATTAGAAACATTATGAAGAAGTATGTATTGTTGGTATGTATTTTAATTCACCAAATTAGTTTTAGTCAGATTAAAACATTTAATGGTGCTCAATTAACAGTGGTTGATTTTGAGAAAAAAATAAAAATTGCAATGGATTCGTTACAGGTTCAGGGCATGTCCATTGCTATTATCAATAACGGAAAAGTTGTATTTAATAAAGGATTTGGAATAACAAATATCGTTTCTAAGAAAAGGGTAACCCGATCGACCTTTTTTGAAGCAGCATCTTTATCAAAACCTGTTTTTGCCTTCTTCATACTTAAATTGGCTAAACAAGGCAAACTAGACATTGACAAACCTTTATTTGAATATTTGGCAGCTGATAATATCGAAGACGAGCGTTACAAAAAAATTACAACGAGAATGGTTTTAAGCCATACAACCGGCTTGCCCAACTGGAGCGAAACCAACGAAAAAATGCAATTACAATTTGACCCCGGAACTCAATTCTCCTATTCAGGCGAAGCATATGTTTATCTTGCCAGAGTGATTGCAAAACTCAGCAATAATACGTTCAGAAACCTGGATGCTGTTTTCCAAGATATAGTCGCAAGAGAACTAAAGTTGAAAAACTTTCATTTTATACTCACACCAAAGGTTGAACAAAATCTGGCGGATGGTTATCAAAAAATGCAGTATGTAAAAGACGAAAGAGACAGAAGTTATTTTGATCCTGCAGGTGGTTTATTTGCAAATACTACAAATTATTCAAAATTCTTGATCTATTTAATGAACCGTAAATTTGATTTTAAGGAAATGTTTGAACCTGTAATTTCTATGGACAAAAACAATCCGGTAAGGAAATACTTCGGAGTTGATGCATGGACTTTGGGCATGGCTGTTGTGAGATTAAATGATACAGTAAATTATTGGCACGGAGGAAATAATCTGGGGTACACTTCTTCATTTAGGATTGATCCTGACAAGAAGTTTGGCTATGTGTATTTTACAAATGAAGATCAATGCAACGAAATGAAAAAAATTGTAGAAAATATATTATGGAAATAGCGAATTGCCAAATAATATCGTTATGGCAACTATCCGAGGAATATTGGCCAATCGTAAGGGATACTTGTGATTGCTCTCATTCGCCAAATGAACAGTAACTTTTCCCTAATAGGAATGCGTTGCATGTTTTTTTTAGGAAAACGATAGCGTCATAGCCTGCTGTTTCCCCTGAGCCTACATTTCGCAGTTTGAGTTTACTACATTTGACTGCACATTAAGTTAAGAGAATCGAATAACTTAACAGACTTATGTCAAGAGAAAGAAAAGTTTATACCAAAGAGTTCAAATTGATGAGTGTTGAACTGAGTAACATGTGAAGCGAGCTTAGTATCTTTAATTTCTTAATCTGGCAACACTTCCTGTAAGATGATTCTATTAAATTTTTCTGGTTCTACAAATGCTGCATAATGCCCTGAGTTTTCAAACCAGATGAATTGTTTTTGAGGCGCTTTTAATTTCCTGAAAAATTTATATGCAAGTGTGGAGGGGGCATTATAGTCACACCGACCGGCGATAAAGTAAACGGGAACTTTTACTGCCGGAACCGTTTTAAATAAATCTATCTGCATTACTTCATCCCAAATTGCATTCATTGTAAAGGCTTGCCCCTTGGCTATCAGGCTATCTTGATAATATTGCTCGGCAAAGGAATCCATATTTTCATAGAGCTTACCAACATTGCTGCCTTCGCAAAAATCACCATGAAAGTGTCTGAGCCATTTTCTTGATAAATACAGGTCTGATAATTCATTTTTGGAGCGAGACGGATAGTGCTTACGGAGCTTTTGCAATTGAGCCATTGCTACACTATCTTTTTTCAATGTGGCCTGTTGAATTGAATAGCCTAGCGAAACCTTTTCATTCAAATACATATTGGTGACCTGTCCCACACCAATATAAGCCTGAAATAGCGATGGATATTTTTGAATCAGATGCATGCCCATAATAGAACCAAAAGAATAACCAACCAAATATATTTTATCTTTCTTAAAACGCTCTTTAAGGATCAGTATTAAACTTAGCGCATCATCTTCAAGTTGTTTAATGGTTATGCTTCCGGGCGGTAGTGTATCGTTGTAAGATAAGCCTGTTCCCCTTTGGTCGTAAGTAACCACCGTGAAGCGCTGTTCCAATTCCTTATTGTGTGTTTGCCAAAAATAAAAATCGGAAAAGCCGGGACCACCATGCAATATTAGCAAAACAGGATTTAATGAATTACTACTTTTAATAAATACGCCGTGTCTGACACCATTTAATTCGATACGATTGTACTCCTTGATAGAATTAATCTGGGCTGTACAAAACTGCCAGCTGATTGGGATCATTATCAAAACTATAAGGAATTTTTCTTTCATCTTATTCATCTAAAGTGCAAATAGAAACATACACAAATCTTTATTAAATACTTACTGTTTTACCAGATTTTGATTAAATAGCCATTCCGCTTCCACCAACTACTTTTATGCCGTCGGGAAACTTTTTCCAAAAACGTATATATCTATATTTAGCTTCAAAAGGCTTATTATTATAGTCTCCTTTTAAATCCATCTGCAAAACAATAACAGCCAAATCCGCTATAATATTCAGTTCTTCTACTTTGGGAATGATTTCCTCGACTTTTAAATTTCCCTCGCGATAAGTTTGCAAATCTATTTCCTTCGTTATTGTCTGACCACTGGGAACTACAAAAAGTAAATCAGTATGCAATAGGTTGTCGAGTATTTCCGTATCATTATTTTTGATGGCTCCGTAAAGTATGTTCTCGAGATTTAAAATTTCATCCTTTGTTATCATTTCTTATTCATTATTAATATTCATTAAACTTCTGCTTGAGTTGATTGCCTGTCGTAGGTATTGTATAAATTTTCTGGAATTTCTGCGAGTGTCGATTCATGTACTTTATCGCCAAGTGTATAAAACTCCTGAAAACTCATAATAAGAGGTTTCCACTTATCGGGATCAACCCGATTTGAATGATTATCCATAGTAATTGATTTATCCAAAAATACCGTGTTTATCTTTAGTTCAAATGTGATAATCTTCCCTTGCTGTAATGGTTGATCCTCTGCCATTTTATGAATGGCCATGACAACAGCTTCCATTTGTACAGGGCACTCGTTAACCCGGGTGGCGTTGATGGTTTCGGCCGGGGTTCCTGTCAATCCGGCTATTTCAAATTTATTTTTTTCGAAACGATACCCCTTTAATATTTTAGACGGAGGAACAGGATTAGACCCCGTTGTTCTGGCCAATAGGTTCACGGCCTTTGCTTCGTTTACCGATGGCAGGTTTAAGACGGCCTCTTTGGTTTCCAAAAGGTTTTGGGCAGTTTGAGATGAAGCCCCAAGCCCAATGATGCACCTCCAACCCAACCAGAAAATCGAAGATATAGGCGCAAGATTAGCTGTATCATCGGGATTTTTAGTACTGATAAGTACTACTGGTGTGCCGAAGTATAAAATGGAGGGATAACTTTTAATATGCATGTATTGTACCTTTTAAGATTTTTACTGAGCTTTTATGTTCTTTTTAAAATTAACGATATCCGACATTCATTAAAATCCGTTTCTTGCGTAATCCAATTATTTCAAGTCAATTACGGAATATGCTTTAAAATCCTTGCCCTTACTCCTCGACAGCCTGATAAATATCTCTTTCCATCGAAATGCCATTTTGTTCTAAAAACGCGGGCATATTAATACCTGCATTTTGCATCTCCTCCCGTATGACCAATCTGGCATCATCCATGTACTGCCGATCTGACCAGATGGCAACCGTAATGACTCGAAGATTTCCACTATCGCTTTTCTGTTGAAAGATTTCATACTTTACAAAGCCGGGCTGCTGCCTTAGTGTATTCCTGATGAAAAGTGATTTTTCGGAATACGCCGCGATAGCTTTTTGGGGAATGCTAATTTTATCAATGACGGCCACCTGTTCTGTAACAGTGTGCTCTTCTCTGTTATTCTGTTCCATTTTGAATTGATTTTTATGTTGACCAAAAGTTTTCATCGCCATAAGGATAGACACAATAAGAATGATGGTTTTTAATGTTTTTTTCATAGGACTTGTATTTATTGTTTCCAGTTCAGGTTACCGCTTTTGTCAAACATTTCGATAGACGGGTTGCCTAGACTATCAACCTTTAGAATAATCCGCGGTATTTCGTTGTTATCCTTCATCACCAAAGCCGCATTTCCATTTTCAGTAAGCAGGTTGATCCGGTTGATGTTATGGCCGGGTTTACCGGACAGGTCTTTATCGTTAATCAATAGACCGGCCCTGAAATAGTTGTCGTGTTTATTGTCCTGCGCCAGTATACCGATGGCATCGGCATTCTGATAGTCAAATGCGAGCGCGTTCAGGTTGGTCTCCTTGTTATCGGTTATGGCAAGACCTCCTCTTTCGTCGCCGTTCTTGTCATAAAATATAAGACCTGCCGGTGCGTAAGCTCGTTTATAGGTTTTTCCAGCAACGATGGGTTGTGGAATATGGTCCGTGTTTGCAATAACGATTCGATTTTTTCCCGAAGCATCATTAATATTTATTCTTTCCGCATTAATGTTTTGCTTGTTGTCTAAGTATAAGTAGACGATACTCGCCATAAAAATGATATTGGAGAGTATAAGGGCGGATAATAATCTTTTTAGCGATTTGGAAATTGTTTGCATAATTTAGTATCTTTTTAGTTCGTTTTCTGTTTATTCTAGCGTTTTTTTGTACTGATCACAATCCTGTTCCAAGCATTTATGGTAACAACTGCCATGATGATTTGTGCAATTTGGTTTCCATCAAAAAGTTGTTCGGCCTGTCTGTACGTTTCATCGCTTAACCCATCTTGGCTGATTAAGGTCACCTCCTCGGTTATGGCTAAAATTGCTTTCTCTTCTTCGGTAAATAATCCGGTTTCTTTCCAGGCGTTGAGCAGAAAAATTCGCTGTGCGGTTTCGCCATGCTTTAATGCATCTGAAGTGTGCATATTGATACAAAAAGCACAACCGTTGATTTGTGATGCGCGAATTTTAATCAGATAGAAATGCGTTTTAGAAAGCCCCGAATGTTGCAGGTAATTTTCCAGAGCGAACATTGCTTTGAATGCATCCGGCTCCAGCTGTTGTATGTCTATTCTGTTTTCCATATTTATTGGTCTTGTGTATGATTATTTAGCTTTTAAAAGCACCATCTTTATTGCCAAAATAGTCAATATACTGGCCATGAACCACTTTTGTACTTTTACCCAAAGTGGATTTTTTGTAAGGAAAGAAGCCATTTTTGCGGCGGTCATTACAATAATAAAATTAATAGTGAAGCTAATGATAATCTGTGTAATACCCAATATCATGCTCTGACCAAATATGGAACCATATTCGGCCTTGATAAATTGAGGGAAAAACGACAGGTAAAATACAGCCATTTTGGGATTCAACGCATTGGTAAAAAAGCCCATCAGGAACAGTTTTCGAGGCCTATCTTTGGGAACATGTCCATTCACTTCGAAAAATGTCTTGTCATTGGGTTTAATGGCCTGATATGCTAGGTACAACAAGTAAATAGCGCCCAAAATTTTCAGTATCCCGTATGCAAAGGGAACAGCCAATAATATAGCCGTCAACCCAAATCCTGCCAGGACGATATGAAATAGAAAACCATTTATAACACCTAACAGGGAAACAAGCCCGGCTGTTTTGCCTTGCGTGATACTTCGGGAAATAAGATAAATCATATTTGGCCCCGGACTGATAACCATCAGGAGGGCTGCTAAAGCAAACCACAAAAGTTCATGAATAGGAATCATCGTTGATTAAATTTAAGCTATGATTTTTTGGATATCAAATTGTCAAGTGAATATTTTCCGCTGCCCTGGATGAATAGTGCCAGGCATAAGCCAATCATCAGCAAATGATATTCGAATCCCTCGCCCTCCTTGTCACCAAACCAGTTCATAAAAAAGCCATGCTCAAGATGGCCTGCCAATAAAATTATCCCAGTAAAAAGACCTGCCATTGCGATCGCCCAAAAACGTGAGGCAAAGCCTATTATAATAAAAACCGGCGCAAAGAACTCAATTAAAATCACTAATAGCCCCACCAGCCATGGCTGTCCCATCTGTTGCAAATTTTCCAAAGTTTGGATAAACCCAAAGCCACCAAACCAGCCCAGCATGGCCTGCGCTCCGTGTGGAAACATAACGATACCTATTGTCAGACGAATAATCAGACCTGTATAATCATTGTGTGTACTAAAAAAATTCTGTTTCATCATTTTATTCTTTTTTATTCTAGTTCATTTCATGTTTGCATTCAATTATTGAGGTTAATGCAGGAAATTGCTATTGTTTCCCTAATAGTTCAAATAAACTCGAAAATCCCAGCGTCCCATGCCCGTCAGCTATGCTACGGTCCATAAGGTTCTTGATTTCTTGCATACGCAGAGATTATTGTCTAACAGGCAAATCACAATCGTGTTGCTGGCAGCAACTGCTCCAACAAGGGTTTCTGCAGTTTTAGCTCCTACTCGGATCAACGGTTTACATTTGTCAATATTGCGATTCCGATCCAAGTACCGTTACGCTCTTCCTTTTGTTGTGAGGTGTTTCTGTTTTGTTGTTAACGATAGTCATCTTTAATTGTATTTTAAAAGTTCTTTTAGAATACTCTTCGTACAAAAAGTCCAAAGTTACTGTAGTGTTTAGTATGTGGTCCGTATTGGTCAAAGTTTATACCCAAACCGTATTGTACATCTTTATTGTCCACTCCTAATCTTGCATATTGCACACTCTTTAAGTGCCCATTCCAATGCATTGAAGTAATATATTGAAGCTGCAAACGCGCATAAAGATTGAAATCCTGATTTTTGCTACCTTGATATTCCACAAAACCAAACAGCTCAAAACTGGGTTTAGACCAAACATCAATCCTCGTAAAAATGAGATACGATATATCATTTTTTTTATTGAAATACCAAACAAAAGCCGAAGGCACAAACCGATTTCCCGGTGCATAAATAGAACCCAAACCGGTTGACCAGCGTTTACTTATTTCGTATGTAAGATAGGATTGGCTCATCACTTCGATCCCACGTTTTTTGTGGTAAGGAAGCAAAATAGAAGACGTATTAAAAAATCCAAACGGCTTTTCCGCAATGATTTTAGCGGAAAACATATGCTGATAATAGTAACTCGAATGCCCTACAGTGATTTCTACGGGTATTTGCGCTCCGCAATGCAAATACCACATGCTGAAAAACAAGCAGGCCAACAAGTGTTTTATTATCGTGGTTTCTTTCATCGTTTCTTTTTGATCTCCTTGTGTTTGCCCAGCTGTGCCGGAAAATGATTACAGTCAGCCACTGTTTAATTTATTGACAAGTTAGAAGCTGAAAACGTGACAACTTATTTAGGGTAATTTTCTTACTTAACTAAAGAAACACTGATATGCTACGGGGCATTTTCGACAGCGTTTTTGATCCCGATAGAACATGATAGCTAAACTTTGTTGTACATTTTTTCACACCATACAAAGATATGAAGGAACCTGGCCGTCAACACAGTAAGTATCACGGTAAAAAACGTAGTTTTTTCTGTTTTTGATGTAGAACCCGCGATTACTTTGGATTTTCAACCGTATTTTTGAATTCGGAGGGGAGCTGACCTTCATAGCTTCTGAATGCTCGGGAAAAATGAGAAGAGTCTGTGTAGCCAAGTTGAAACGACACCTCCTTGACAGACATATTCCAAAAGCTCAACAGGTACTTTGCTTCCTGCATGATATGAAACTCAATCCATTTTTTTGCCGAAAGCCCGGTGTATTCAACTAAAATTTCGCTCAGGTATTTTGGTGATATATGCAACTGTTCCGCATAAAAAGCAACATCTTTATACTGCGAGAAATTTTTTGAAACCAATTCCCTAAACTTTACAACGGTATGTTCTTTACCGTTGAGTTCCTTTTTATTGCCCCGATAAAGGTTCCAGAAATATTTCTGTGAAATAATCAGGATTGAATATAGTATTCCCGATACTGCTTCGGGCCTATCAGCAATTGCCCGAAGCGTGCTGAAAAGCTGTTGCATTTCCTCAAATTGCCTTTCGGAAAGTTGGATTACACTCTTTTCATCGGGGCAAAAAAACTCAAGGGAATAGAAAAATGACCTGCTAAAATTATTTACAAAAATATCATCATAAAAAAATAGCGTGTCATTTGGGGGGAAGCTGGTATTGAGCCATTGACAAGTCATTCCGGGGCCAATCGTTAACAGGCTTCCACATGTTAAATCATAATCAGTAGTGCCTATCCTGATGCGAGCCCCTTCACCGTAGTAGAGACCGATAGTATAAAAGTAGTTTTTAAAGGGACGGGTGATTTGCAATTCTTCCAAGCACGTTTTTGATGCCAAATAATAAGGCGCCGTATAGCCTTCATTTTTTTGAAACCTTAAATATCTGAGCAAATCAAAGTTATCTGAATGTTTGTGTTTCATAAGGAAGATGTATAAAAATTAGTATAGTCCCGGGAATGCTGCTCCGTCCAAATTGAAAATTGACAATTATGAAATGTAAGGTTAATTTTCATATCAGACTTCGTATATCAGGAAATACTAAGATACAGAATTATTGTTACTTAAAAACGCATGGTTATTTATATATCGTTGTATATAAATAACCATACTAAATAAGACGGAGATACTATTTATCCACTCCTTTTTGTGACGGATTTTATTTTGTATTATTTTTCCCAATTTGCCGCCGCATCAGCCACAGCAATGGCTTCAATCTCAATCAATGCATCCGGCGAAAACAATGACGATACTTCAAAAATAGTATCTGCCGGATAAGGAGGAGTAAAGTATTTGCCTCTCAATTCGACAATCTTCTCAAAGTTTTTCATATCCCGGAGCATGATAGTGACTTTAATCACGTTCTTTAAACTTGAACCTCCAGCTTTCAATACTTTGTTCAAGTTCTCAAAGGCCATTTCTGCCTGGGCATCGAAATCGCCTATGCCTATTAGCTTTCCATCCTTGCCGATAGCGGTCTGCCCCGAAATAAACAATAAATCACCTACACGATGTCCCTGTGCCAGACGGAAAGGTTCATATGCATCCGGCGTAATTTTAATTTGTGAAATTTTCATGATAATATTTTGTTTTTTAGTGTTGACGAGGCTTGCATGAGTTGATTTTTCTATATCCCCTTTTCTATGGTGGCACATGCAGGTTTCATTTTTTCTTTATTTAAAGTTTGATACGTATTCGTCTGTGTAAACAACTTTCCTGTTATGGCACATAATCTAAACAATGTGCCATAACAAATAGCCTGTCCATTTCAGTTGTTCCCTGATTAGTTATTTTTCAAGGCCTAATTCTTTGATAATTTTCTGTGTGTGACTAAGGGTTGCCTCTGGCCATAACATATCCCGATGGAATGGAATTATCGGTAACTCATTCATCGTTTTCACCACCCAATAGGGATCTGCCAAAGCTGCTTTTCCGATAGCGATTAGTGTTGCGTGATTATCTTGCAAGGCAACTTGCGCTTTATCAAGGTTATGGAAACCACCGTTGGCGATTACAGGTAGGCCCGTTGCCTGCCGGATAACCGATGCCAATGATGTTCCGTCTTCGAGAAAGCTATCCCGTTCCCATTCACCCGTCTGCACCGCTACGTGAACAAAGTCGGGCTGGCTCGCTTTTATTTCATCTGCCAGTTCTTTAGCCGTTTCAATACCCTGTGTCCATCGGTAGGTAAGGTCATTTACTTTCCCCTCTGAAACCCGTAGACCTACAATGAAATCCTCTGGTACTGCTGCCTTTATACCAGCAATAATTTCAGCAATAACACGGAAACGGTTATGCATAGTGCCACCGTAATGGTCGATACGGTGGTTCAGTTCCGGTGTGAGGAACTGGTCTAAGAGGTAACCATTTGCTCCGTGAATTTCTACACCGTCAAATCCTGCCTTATAAGCGTTTATAGCTCCGTTAATAAAGCCCTGTTTCGTTCTTTCAATATCCGTCAAGTCCATTTCTTTTGGGATTGGAAATGCCCCCTCGCCACCATAGGAAGCCATCTTTACACCAACAGGTTTTAGCGCAGACGGGGCTAAGGTGTCCTCACTATATTGCGATAAAGCACCTCCGTGCATTAACTGTGCGAAAATAAGAGAGGGCGATTGATGGACAGCACAGGTTATCTTTTCCCATGAAGTGCTTTGTGCATTGTTTACAAGTGCAGGTTGGTTGTTATAACTCTGACTGCCGTATACATCGGTGTAGATGCCCTCGGTAATGATAACTGCAAATCCTCCAATTGCAAATGCGGAATAATAGTCCATCATTTCGTCTGTAGCCAAGCCATCAGCAGTAGCGCTTACACGTGACATGGGCGCAACTACAGTGCGGTTAATCAATTCTCTTCGCCATGTAATGGCGTTCTGAAAAATAGGATGATGTTTCATTGCTTCTTAAATAGTATGAAGCAAAGTTGACGGTAATTGATGGAGAAAAAATTGACCTAGGTCAAGACGATTTATTTTTTTTCTTAATGCGACTTATAAATTCAGCCGACACACCTAAATAGGATGCAATCAGATATTGAGGGACTTTGGACGCTATTTTAGGGTAATTTTCTAAAAAGGCAAAATATCTGCTCTCGGCATCGTACACATTATTATAGATAATTCTCTTTTGCAATGTCCCCAGATAACCTTCCAATATTATTCGAAAGTACCGTTCCAAAGAGGGGATTTCTGCCAGTAGCTGCTGAAAAGAATAATAGCTAATCTGTAAAATGGTCGTTTTTTCTATGGCTTGTATGTTGTATATGGATGGCCTCTGCTTCGAAAAGCTATTTAAGTCAGAGGCCCACCAATCGTCGGTAGCAAAAAACAAGATTTCCTCATTGCCATTGTCAGCATTGATGTAAAATGCTTTCAATGCTCCCGAAACGACATAACTATCGTAACGACAGGTATCGCCGTTACGTAAAAGATAGTCTCCCTTTTCCAATGTTTTCTCAGTCCAAAAACTTTCGAAAGCTGAAATCTCATCTTGCTTAAGATTTATATATTTCGAAATGTTTTTTAATAAAGTATTTTCGACCATATAAGTATTCTATTTTTGTTTACAATATATTAATTATAATTTGCGCTCTGCTCCTGCATATTGATCCATTTGATATGTTGAACATAGCTATTCCAGATATTACTTATATTTTCTTGAACTCAAAAACCAAATCCCCCTCTTTCAACATCAGTCGCTGTTCATATGGTATAAATTCTAAGATGGTACCTTCATCGTCATACACAAACGTATGTATAAATCCCAATAGCGCATAATTCGTATTACTGTATTCGTAGGCGGTATTTGGTTCAAAATTGCTTTTTGTATTTTCAACATAGCTGACAAATTCTGCTTCTATATGATATTCCTGTTCCCATTTTAGATAGAGCTAAAAGCCCACCATTTGCTGCCTGATTTGATGTCATCACCTCTCACCAGTACTATTATGGGAGATTTTCTGAATATAGATATGCTGTTGCCTGTTGATCTAAACCGAATGAATAACATGTCGTACCGAGACTATAGAATTCAATGACTATCACAATAGCTACACTTACCTAAATTCACTAAACATACCATATCTTTGATTTCCTCATTGATATCTAGCAAGATCTGATCATATATAATTATCCAAAAATCCATTTCGATGCCCTGGGCATGATTTTATAAAAAGAAGCCACAAAGCCCCAGGAGATCAAGAAGACAATGGCCGCAGTAATGGGGATCTTCAGCGATATTGGGACAGAAAGTACTTCAGACAACCAATAGCCAAACCCCACAATAAAATAATGTACCAGATAAATTCCAAAACCGCATTTCGTAATATTTGAAAAGACGTTTCTCCATTTTTCTGACCTCAGCTTAAATGTTCGTACAAGCAAAAAGATGGCTAAAGTCATCATGAATACCTGAGGAGAGCAGTATAAGAAAAACAGTTCGATCTGTTCCTCACTGGAATCTGGGTTGGTTGCCATCCATTTAAAACCACGATATGTAATCGCATAACCGATAATAAATAATGGGATACTCACTAAAAGGGTTCTGCGAAGAGACCATACTTTCAGACTACGGGGCAATACATATCCGAGTAAGAGATATCCATTAAATCCAGCAAAATAATAAAATGTACCAAAACTATTCCATGCACTAAGACCGAATAGCTCTTTTGAGAAAAATGAATAGGCATAAGGCAAAAACAGTGTACATAACCAAATTCCAAAAAATACTTTTTGCTGTCCTGGAGTTGATTTTTCCACCCATGCCGAAAAGAATGGCATGTAAAGATATAAACCGATCAGCATATAGATATACCACATCGGTACGGTATATACATTAAATTTGACTGGAATTAAAGACATTTGAACAAGTGCATTTTCAAATGTCTGCGCGGAGTCTTTGGGCGCATAGGCAAATACATCCGAAATGACTGTTGATGGAAATCCCAATAATCCCGTTATCCAGGGAAACAAATTGTAAAATACCGACCACAATAAAAACGGAACCGCTATGCGCATAAGACGCTTTTTATAAAACTCGCCAATATCCATTTTCACAGGAAGCAACAATAATCCCGTAATCATTACAAAAAGCGGCACACAGGCTCTGAGCATTGATCCGTAGATGGATCCCCAATAGTTAAAATCTGGATTAGACCTGGCTTCAGCCGATACATTAAATGGATCTGAACAATGAATGGCAATCACCATAAATATAGCAATAAAGCGCAACACGTCGACCCAGACGATTCTGGACTTATCAACACTAGAAATAGAAGTTTCCATCCTCAAAACAGTTGGTTAAGATGCAAAAGTAAACAATCCTTCTCTGAGGAATTTTTAAGTACTTAAAGAAAATAGCATTACTTTCGCAAAGCGCATAGCGTTACATGTGATATTCCAAGATAGGACGCTATATACCCTAAATTTACCCGTTGGATCAATTTTGAGTGATTTGCCATAAAATCTTCATAACGTTTTTCGGCCGACAGATAAAACCGATTGATTAAGCGACGTTCCATCTCCAAAAAGGCTCTCTGATGTACATACCGCATCCAGTTGGCAATATCAATATGGTGACGGCAAAGTATTTCCAACTGATCAATTGCCATATAATACAAGACCGAATCTTCAAGCACCTGTACTGTTTCAGTCTCATAACCTGATACGGGTCCATGAAAACTATTTGTTGAATAAAGAAGATCGCCCTCTTTGCTGAACCAGGAAGTGACCTCTTTTCCATCGCGTATGGTGTAGGCCCGGGCAATACCTTTTTCGACAAAATAAATATTCTTATCACTTCTTTCTGGCTGTATCAGCTTTGTCTTTTTGGGAACATGCAGCAAGTTTAAATTGCTCAGCAATATTTCTAGAGGCTCGCTTTTTATATCAAAATGCGTGTGTATAGATGTGATGATATTATCCATTTAGGGCTTTCTTCAATCGTTGGGTGAACGACAAAGCTAGCGAAACAAATTTACACGTACGAATAAATTGGAACGTATCCTTGTAGCCCAGCATTTTCATCTGCATAGAGGGGAGATAACGAAAAGTCGAGATTTGCCATACAAATGAATTTGACGATATTTGAATATGGCTCTATCCCTTACCTCCGACAATGTGTATAAACTATACAATATTGATCTTTCCAAAAAGATAGCAGGAATTGCTGTGCTCCAGCAAAAGCAAGTCAAAGGGCAAGCGTACGCAGAACATCCACGCCTATTTGATGGATTGATTCTTGCATTCATGGTCAATGGTTCTATGAAAGCCCGTATCCATTTCTTGGAGCACGAGCTTTGTGCAGGCCAGATTGCTATTGTGCAACCTCAATTAATGATAGAGACGTTATCCATGACTGAAAATGCGGAGATCATTTCCATCGGTCTTTCTTTGGATTTTATTACGGCATTTCCGATGCTGCATGATTTTGTTATGAACAACCAGATTCGCTGGCAGCCTGTACTAAGTATTCAAGCTGAAGAAATGACCATAAAAGATGAATTGCTAAGTCTCATACAGAAGATATATCACAAAAATCAAAGTCCTAAAAAAATTGAAATGCTACGGCATCTTGTCATTTCACTGATGAGCCTGATCGCCGAGTCTTATACCGCTTTAGCTGATCACAATAATCCTGTAAAAAGCCGTCCGCATGAAATTATTGATAACTTCTATCTATTGATTTCAAAATATGCCACCCAAGAGCGTAGTGTTTATTTTTATGCGGAGAAACTCCATCTCACACCACAATACCTCTCTACTTTCCTCAAACGGAAAACGGGAAAGTCTATCTTACAATGGATTGATTATATCACACTCATGCATGCCAAGACCTTACTCAAAACCACCAGCCTGTCGATCAAACAGATCAGCAACCAGCTAAATTTTGATGAGCCAAGCATATTTTGCCGATTCTTTAAACGTCTTTCCGGCACCTCACCCGGTGTTTTCAGAAACCGACCGTAATAATCTGACCGATCTTACAAATTGTACATACAGACCATAAAAGTGTAAACCATCAGCGATGGATTGCTGCCTACTTTTACAGCATGAAAATCGCAACAAAAAAAGCAGCTATCGGTTTTATATTTGTGACCCTGCTGATCGACATTACAGGATGGGGAATCATACTTCCAGTGGTTCCAAAACTTATTCAAGAACTTATACATGCGGATATCAGCGAAGCGGCCGCCTACGGTGGATGGCTCGGTTTTGCCTATGCCTTTACGCAATTTTTATTTTCGCCTATCGTAGGTAACCTCAGCGACAGATACGGAAGACGGTCAATTATTTTAATCTCACTTTTTGGATTTACCGTAGATTATATTCTCCTGGCGCTAGCTCCCACGATAAGCTGGCTATTTCTGGGAAGGATAATTGCAGGGATTACGGGTGCCAGCATGTCGACCGCCAGTGCGTATATAGCGGACATATCAACAGATGAAGATCGAGGTAAAAACTTTGGGATGATCGGGGCCGCACTGGGGCTCGGTTTTATACTCGGTCCATTAATCGGCGGTCTGCTTGGTCAATTTGGGGCGAGGGTTCCATTTTATGCTGCAGCAGGCCTATGTCTTCTGAATTTCATGTATGGCTATCTTATTCTGCCTGAAAGTTTGGATAAAGAAAAACGGAGACCATTTGATTGGAAACGTGCCAATCCAATTGGTTCCTTTAAATTTTTAGGGAGATATCCGAAGATCTCCGGTCTTGTGACGGCATTAATATTGACTTACATCGGTATCCACGCCGTGCAGAGCAACTGGCATTTTTTTACGATGTATAAATTTGGATGGGATGAGCAAATGGTGGGTTATTCGCTGGGTTTGCTCGGATTACTGTTGGGACTGGTACAGGGAGGTCTGATCCGGTGGACGTCGCCTAAATTAGGTGAGCAAAGAAGTATTTACTATGGCCTACTATGTTACGCAATAGGCCTGCTTTTATTTGCATTTGCCAGTGAAGGCTGGATGATGTTTGCTTTCCTGATTCCTTATAGTCTCGGCGGTATATGTGGTCCTGCCCTGCAATCGGTTATCACAAAAAATGTACCTGCAAATGCACAGGGCGAACTTCAGGGAGCGTTGACCAGTTTGGCAAGTGTCACCGCAATTGTAGGTCCCCCAATGATGACAAATCTGTTTTATTACTTTACGCAGGATAGCGCACCGTTCAAATTTACTGGAGCCCCTTTCTTTCTTGCTGCTTTATTGATGGGCATCAGTGTCGTGGTCGTGCGTATCGCTTTCAAAAAAATGGATGATAATGATATCCTCTAAACTCTTCGGATAGTACCTTTAAAAGGTTCATTTAATTTTTTTAAGATGTACAGAAATTAAATCTTTGCGTTCAGAGTTTAATCTAAGATCCGGTTTAAACTTTACCCGTAAAACATATAAATTTATCAAATTCCCGTTCCTCATGTTAGCTCTGCTTTTGAGAGGACAGCTTTCTTATGAACAACATCATTTTACCATTGAAGGAAAGCTCGTCAAAAAGATAGCCTATAAATATGCTTATCTTAACTAGGAAAGTACAGAAGGCCACAAACAGGATTCTTCCCTTATTAAAAATGGAGCTTTCTATCCTAAAGGCATTCCAGTGTATGTCAATAAAAACTGATCATATTCTTATGAAAGTTTACTGTCATCTTGTACTGGTTTAAAAACGGAGTTCCCAATAAGCCTTCTATCGGTAAGGCATCGTGACCTGTTCCGCCACCGATAGCCTGATCTGTAATCACGGTATACATATCCTGCAAATCTAGCTCACCTACTTTCGCATGCGTTAGAAACGCTATACGATTGCCTTGGCTTATTCCATTCACCCCTTTGATATCCACCTCACCTTCCTCAAAATCAATATAAGGTTTTAGTTCAGTTTCCAATGTCTTTTTCAATACATTGGTATTTGCACCACAATCTATTCCCATTGGATACATCTTTCCGCCAATAGCAATATCCACAATCGGAATATGCCGTTTCAAACGTAAAGGATATTGCGCAAGCAGAGGCCCTTTCTCGATTGACTTTGCAAGCAGCTCACCACGTTCGTCCAATTTCTCGAGCAATAACTCCTGCCGTCCATAATCTAATGTAAACTGGTAGTTTTTCAATATCCCTATACCTAGCAAACCAAAAACAGGACTTCCATCTTCCAGTTGCATATCGTCCATTTCAGCAACTGGAGCCTCAAGCCCCTGGAGTGCAATGCCCCCTATCTGAATTCGATTGCCTGCTGACCAGACCACCTGTTGTATCTGCCCACCGATCCCTGCGAAATCTACCGAAACATCGGCACGAATTTGTTCTGCTGGAACAAATTTTTTGCGCAATATAACAACGGGGGCACCGCTATCAAATTGAAAGTAACCCTTCGTTCCGTTGACTGTAGACTCCAGATAGACCAATCCATTAACTAATCTAAAAGGAATCACCATTGTCTTGGGTTGCTCCGCGTTCCCCACCGCATCAGCCAATGCCTTTTCAGGATTACCTTTCAAACGCCCTTTAATAATGCCAAGATTTATAATTTTTCCTGCACGATTAAATAAGAAACTTGGTTTGCCTTGTTTACCATCCTGATAGGTAACTTCAAGCTGAATCCGTTCATCCCCATTGCCAAGCTTCTGCTGATCGGCTATGTGAAACGAACTTATGGCGGAGAATTTAGCCAAAATTTCTGGTATAGCAGCTTGGTTATTCATTTTGGGCAGATTACCGATCGTTGCGCTATCAGCCATCATACGCAACAATGCGGTGGCATCTTTCGTATTCATTGCCCCAATAATCCGATCAATCGACCTGCTATTATCAATCTGTTGTGCTAAAGCCAGATTTCCGATCAGCGACAAAGCAAGTAGCGTATACATGGTCTTTTTCATCTTATTTTACGGTTTCGTCTAGCCATTTCACGACTGCATCCAGAGTACTATCAGGCATTTCACCAAGTTTTGTGTACTCCGCAGGCAGGCAGGTCTGACAGGCTTGCAATAAGTGGTTTACATTTGGCAACAGGATTGTTGTTACTTTTCCCTGCTGACCGGCGCTGCTATACTGTTTCCAATAAGCCAAATTAACCGGATCCACAAAAACATCCTTACTTCCATTGATCGCCAGGATCGGCACATCTACTTTACTTAAAAAGATCCGCGGATCGTAACTGACAAAATAGCGGTACCAAGGTCCGATAGCCTGCTGCACATAAGACCAGATCGGAAAACGGAAATGATCGTGTTCAATACCTAAAGATTTAAAATAAAGATCATCCTTTTGCTTCCAATAGCTGTAGACCGCATTGAGCTTGCTCTCCATGCTGTCCGACTTGGCATATTGAAAGGCGGTCGCAAACATCAGCCGATTGATCTCATTGGATCTTTTTTTGTCCACCGCGGTCATTGGCGACGTATTGACCAGGTTTTCGTTCTGCACAAAAAGCGATTCCAGTCCGTTTGAAGCCAGACCCGACAAACTGATTAGAAAAGCAACATCTTTGCTTTGGGAAGCAGCTATCGAGATCACAGCGCCCCCTTCGCTATGTCCCAGTAAGCCGATATGTCTCAAGTCAACATTCTTTTCCGTTTTCAAAAACTGCAGCGCGCCCAATACGTCAAGCGCAAAATCTGCTGTGGTCGCATAGCGGTAGCCGCCTGTCGTTTTCCCCACACCGCGGTCATCCATACGCAAAACCACATACCCCTTTGGCGTCAGGTAATTGGCGATGCGGGCAAACATCTTTGTCCCGGCCATCGAACCGTCACGGTCCTGTGGACCGGTACCTGACACAATAATAATAGCCGGATATTTCCCCACCTTGACAGGCGAGGAAATGGTGGCACCGATGGTAATACTATCTGCTTTTGATTTAAAGACAACCTCCTTTTGCTTGATGGCCTGCGCTGAAATATGGCCATAAAAAAGCAATGAAAGTGCGACCAGCAGCAGTGATTTAATTGTTTTCATGTCCTTATTTCCCTGCTTTTAAAATGTTGACCATTTCAATGATTTCATCGGCAAGCTCTGAGGTGCTGCCCATGTAGCCAACCTCCGAAAAGCGAAGTTTACCATTTGGACCCACCACCATTTTGTGCGGTATTGGCCCCACGCCAGCTGCCTTCGAAGCCTTACTATCCGCATCCAGCAATACCGTGAACGGGTAGTTATTTTCTTTCATATAATTGGTCACATATTCTTTCATATCCGACTTGCGCTCTTGTGTATTAATAAAGTAGAAGACGACATTCGGATCATTTTTGAAATGGTCCACCGCCAGTTTCATACCTGGAAATGCGCCCTTGCATGGTGCGCACCAAGATGCCCAGAAATCCAGCACAACAATTTTCCCTTTTTGGGCCGATAGGCGTACTTTTTTTCCATATTGATCCAACAGCTCAAAATCTGCGATATCCTTGTTGATTAAAAGTTTCTGCACTTTTTCCTTCAGTTCTTTGCCTTTGTCTGCATTTTTTAGACCAGCAAGATACTGATCATAGCCTTTATCCGATTTGTGTCTTAGGCTATAACTTTTTTTCATCAGTTCCAGCATATACGTCGAGCTCTGATTCATCGCATAACTTTTCTCCAGTGCCATCTGCAATTCTTTTGCCTTCCCCTGCCCTTCCAGTACGCGTACATAGGTATCGTTCAAGTCCGCATTTTTGTAGCTTGCCGTGCTCTGTGCAGCAGCAGCATACACAAAGGCTTCATCGTAAAGTTTATTGTCCACCAATATCTTGGCAAATAAAGGAGCACTGGAATAATACAATGTCGCATATTTATCGCCTTGAAAATTATCCTTGTAGTAATTTAAACGTTCCATAATGACACGTGCATAAGGTAATATCTCGACGGGTCCCATACTTTTTTGCGAAATATAGGGAACGTCCAAAGAACGATAGATCACATTAGAAAGTGCTTCATAGGGTGCTATCTTGGACATATATTTACTGTAGTTGGCAAGATCTTTTTTCATACTTGTATACACCGAAATGATCCAGTAAGCGCTGATATAACTGATCCGGTTGGCCTCATTAAAAGCAACTTCAGCTTCCTGATAAGGATGTTTGTCAATAAAATCCGTCGCAGCTTTCAAGCGTTCGTCGTCCGTCTTTGCTTTTTGGATCAGATTAAAATCAGCCAGGCGCTGCTGATCCTTGACATATTGACCGTTTGGAAACTGCGCGACAATTTTTTGCCGTATTTCCTCCGCTTTTGTGCTTTCCTTTAAAACATTTTTGTAGACACGATAGATTTCCAGCAGATCTTCTTCTCTGATATCAGGAATCTGTTCCAGGGTGTTCAGCTCCTTATCGAGCTTAGCCAAGGATTCTGGTGTATTCATATGTTTCAGGGCACTTGCTGCAGCGTAAAGCACGCGAAAACGGTTTTCGGGATGATACTGCAATTCATATTTCACCCACATCAAGAGAATTTCATCCGTCTTATAAGACGTGCTATCCACCACGTAAGGTACACCTGCAACTATATGCGGCGCGCGCAACATGCCCCAGCCTAACATTCCTCCCGACATCTGGCGTTTGTCGTTTGCTGAGAGGATATAGGAATAGGTTTGCTCCCCACCCTTATCTACCAATGTACCCGATTTAAAAACAAGATTCATCAGCCCCAAATGTGCCGGCAGAATATATTTTGCAGTCCATACCGAGTCATTTTTAGTAAACTTGAGGTCCGTCGTCGTCCATTTAAAATCGGTATAGCCTGTTAACTGTGCCGAGATATCTTCGGCATCCTTCAGCACGGTATTCCGAGCATCATATATGAGCTGTACAGTATCTTGTTCCTTTGGAAACTCGGGAATCACCTTAAAAACTTGCGGCTGTTTCTGTTGTTGCGCCAAGGCAACGGAGCAACTCATCAGTGCCCAAGCCAATATAGATGTAGTTTTCATCACCCTATTTTTCATATTTCTCATTCTTCCTTTTTCAATAATGGATCTGCTGATTCGATATTATGGATTTTGTGCTATTTCGGGACTTAAATTGATTTCATATTGGGCGATCCGAAACACATAGCGGTTGCTATTCGGAGCCAATGTGAAGGTGCTTCCGCCGAATGTACGCGTGTAAGTTTTCTGGAAGCGCGTATCATCTTTGAGACGACGCATATCCCACCAGCGCAGCATGCGGAACATAAACTCGCGACGACGTTCCTGCATGACTTTTACCAATGCATCGTCGGCATCTGTCGCACTCAGATTGACCGTTGACCCCGGAAGAATTCTACTGGCACGTAAACGATTGACCAGTGCCATTGCCGCGGCAGGCTGATTGTCCCGTGCGGCAGCCTCCGCTTTGATCAGCAGCATTTCAGGTACTGAAGGGCCTACATTGCGGCCTTCGTTTTTGATATAGTCCAGGTAAAAGTAGCGCCCATCATACACCTCCCAGCTCGATATTGTCGACCCCGGTACCGTAAATAAATTGTAGCGCTGGTCTGTGGCATCAAACAGTCCCAAAAGATCCTTGCTCAAGCGCAGGGCCGTAGTAGTATAGGCAGTAATACCATTGACCGGTATTTTTGAGAGCAGGATTTCTGGATTGGATACACGTAGCGGATAGCTGGCCATGGTAGCCGCTGTCAGCTTGGTCAAATCATTCAGTTTATCGTTCAATGCAAGGGCCTGCTCCGCAGCTTTTGCCGCATCCGCATAGCGGTTCATATACAAGTATGTACGCGCCAATAAACCATAAGCTGAGGCCTTGGAAGGTAAGGTGGTAAACTGTTGTTGCACCGGCAATGCAGGAAGTGCTGACTCAATATCCGCTAAAATGGCATCATATACCTGCTGCAGCGTACCTCTATCGAGAGACTGCTCTGTCGTTGGCTGCAAAACCAGGGGTACACCCAGATCCGTATTGGCACTTGCCTGCTGGTAAGGTTTAGCATAGGTATTGGCCAACATCAAGTAGGCCGAGGCGCGGTGAATCTTAGCTTCCGCAACCAGCTGGCTAATTTCAGCAGGCGTACCATCGGAGACATTGGGAACCTCACTGATAACGGTATTCGCATAAGCAATCGCATTGTAAAGCGCTCCCCAATTATCATCTTTATGATACTGGTTATCAATAGGGTAAATATCATCTGCCCATTGATACGCTCTACGGTAGTAACCATTAAAATCATTGCTCGCCAGTGAGATTTGCTGCGGCGAACCATCGATGATCTCCAGATCATCCGAAGCCATATCCGATACGGTCGGCGCAGCTTCCAGTGCAGTTGTATTATTTAACAAATAACGATAGTTTTCAATCGTCCCCGGTGTCAATTGTCCCTGGGTTTTTATATCGACATATTTTTCACAACCTGTCATGGTAAAGCCGATGCTTAGCGCGGCTACCACTACTGCCAATTTACGGCCGCTGTGTTTTATAGCTATTTTCATGATTTTGGCAATTAGAAGTTAACATTGATAGAAAAGTTGTACGAAGGCACCGGACGCAGGTTGGTCGTATTGCCCACATAATTGGCAAAGTCCGGGTCAATCCCTTCTTTATTTGCGGTCCAGATCAGTCCCAGATTACGGACAGACCCCGTCAGGCTCACCTGCTCGATTTTTATTCTTCTTAGAAAATCTTTCGGCAAAGCATAGCTCAGGGAAATCTCCCGCAGGCGGATATAATCTCCTTTCAGTACATTGATATCCGAATAGGTGTAGCGGTACAGGCTATACTGTCCATAAATATCGGCCGTTACAGCAGGGACATTGGTGGTAACCTCGTCTCCTGCCTGACGCCAGCGATCGGCAATATCGGCACTTAAATCAAATTTGGGCAAAGTAAAACCGCGGCTCGGTGTCATGTACGACTCGATACTAGGCTTCATAAACACACTTCCAAACTGATAGGTCATTAAGGCATAAAACGACCATTGCTTATAACGCAGATTCGTTTTGAGGCTTCCAAAATACGGTGCTACAGTACGGCCCATGTATTTGAGGTCATCCACACTTTTCAAGGTCTCTTTGACCGAAACGATGTCTCCTTCTTTATTGTAGATCTGAGTCAATCCGTTGGCATCCAGTCCAGCATGGCGAAATGCAAAAAGCTTGTCGCTTGGATAGCCCTCCAGGTAGCTAATACCAATAGGTGTATACGAATACGTAAATGTTGAGATATCTGCCGGATCAAAACGGTTATCCGTTATTTTATTGGTATTGTAGGAGAAATTGGCCGTCATGTCCCATTGCCAGTCGGCACTACGCAACAAGATACCATTCAATCCCAGGTCAATCCCCCGGCCGCTCATGGTTGCCGTATTACGTTTGAGTGAGCCAGCGTTGATTGTCCCTACATACGGCGCAGCGATCGGAAAACCATACAATAGATCACGGCCTTTTTTAACATAATAATCCAATGTACCGCTTAAGCGATTGTCCAATAAGCCAAAATCAAGTCCCAAATTGGTTACGTAAGTTTTCTCCCAGCGCAACTGCGGATTGGCAATAGCGATGATACTTGCCGATGGCTGCGCTGTAGGGTTGCGCGAAGCATCATCCAAAGATATATAAGTGAATGGCCGCACATCTTGCGTGATATTGCCATTTACGCCGTAGGTTGCTCTAAAACCCAATTGATTCAGCCAATGCAGGCTGTTCATAAAAGATTCTTTTCGCACATTCCATTTAAATCCACTCGACCATAGCGGTGTCGCCCGGAAACTTCTATCGAGGCCAAAGTTGTTATAGTCATCGTAACGGACGCTACCTGAGAATGTAAATCGGCCATCATAGGTGTAGGCAGCGTTTGAAAAATAAGAAAGGAAACGGCGTCTGCGATCCGCCTGCTGCGGTGCACCGCCAAGGCTTTCGTTGAAGCCCTGTATGCTCGGATAAGCATTTGGCAAATAGCTCACCGCCGTATTAAACCCTGTCTGCATATTGTAGCCATAATAGGTGATATTGCCTTGCCCTGTTTCAGTCTGTCGAATTTCTGAGCCGGCAATTGCCGAGATATCGTGTTTCTGTCCCAACAAGGCATCATAGCTCAATTGGCCCCTGACGGTATAATTGTTAACATCGGTATTGATAATATTATAGATCCCCCCTTTGTTGATACCAATACTATTTGTTGAAGCTCCGATCGGTGTAAAGCGATTCAACAAGGATCGGTTGGCATAGGAGTCCTCGCCGTTGTACGTCCGGTTGTTGCCAAAAGACCGCTCGTTGGAATACATCACCGATCCCTTCAAACCTTTATAGATTGGTATAGCTAAATTGATCACAGCCGAATAGTTATTGTTCTTTAATGAACGATCCATCAGTTCCAATTCCTGGAGGTAATTGTACCGCCAGTCTTTGTAGGCCGGCCCGAGGGCATCGACAAATCCAGGGGTTAAACGATCATAAGCAATGCCATTGCCGTGCTCGTCCGCCAATAGCTGATAAGGCAACAACGTTGACCCGCCGGTATCGTAAATCTGGGATAGGCCGATCCCATTTTGTCTATTGCGGAAGAAAGTTCCCCGGATACTTGTTGACAAGGTGGCAATCTTAAATAACTTCCAATTGTTGTTTAAGTTTAAGGTCAGCCTTTTTCCATTTTCCCCCTTGGTATACGGATTTTCATTGGCGTAAGATGCCGAATAGAAATAGTTATTATTTTCTGTTCCATTGCTGATCGACAGGTTGTACTGCTGACTGCTCATCGGGCGCAACAGGTATTGTTGAATCTGCGAACGATTATCAATCGACTTGAGCGGATTGACCAATGCATCATAATCAGCCTGCGTCATCTGCCCATTTTTTAGCCGAATGGCTGCTGCGGCAACCTCACCCGGATAATAGGTACTATAACTGTACAGATTGGTTGCAATATTATTGCCATTCAGAATATTCTTGGCCACCAGCTCCTCTTGATAGTCGATCATCTGTGCGCTGTTCATTGTACGCAGATAACCCAAATCAGGTTTCCCAGAAAAAGTTGTGTTCATGGAAAAATTGATTCTTGGGACACCCGTAACAGATCCTTTTTTTGTTGTGACCACAATAACACCATTGGCAGCCCGCACGCCATAGATTGATGCTGCAGCCGCATCCTTCAATACAGTGATATTATCGACATCATTTGGGTTAAGCATGGCCAGATCAATACTGGAAATTGCGCCGTCAATAACGATCAAGGGAGATTTTTCGGTATCGGAATCGATAGATCCCACTCCGCGAACAGTTAGTCCATAATCATTCTGGCCGATGGTGCGTGTGCTTGAGTAAATTCCCAACTGGTTGTTATTATACGTAAAAGTACGGTCGCCTGTTCCAATCGTAACCTGAACACCGGGAACCTGTCCTTCCAATCGCTGGATCAGATTGGCAGAAGGGATTTTTTCCAGCTCTTTGGCCGTAATGAGCGAGACGGAGCCTGTCGCCCTTTCTTTTGAAATCTTTTGATAACCTGTAGAAATCACAGCTTCCTCCAGCAAGTGATCTTTCTCTTGCATGGTAAATGTAAGCTGACTGCGATTTCCAGCTGTTAGGGCCGTACTCTCATAACCCACAGCAGTGATCATAATTACATCCGTTGGTTTGATATCATAAATCAGAAAGCGGCCATTTTCATCGCTTTTAGCACCTTTGCGTGTGTCTTTTACCCATACGCTTGCTAGCGGTATCGGTTTGCCACCCGCGGAAAGTACAGTTCCGGCTACGCGATCCATCATTTCCGGATCAGTTCCATATCTTACCGTGCTGGCATCACGGTCCTCTGCAGAACGGCGCACAATTGAATAGGATCTCTCGTCCACATACAGAAATACCAACTGGTTGGGGTAAAGGACTTTTTTAAGGACTTCTTCCAAGCGATTTCCTTTGAGCATTTCTGGATCTACAGTTTTTCCATTCAAGAGATTATGCTCATAACTCAAGTTGGCATTAAACCGCTGTTCGATCTGTTTGATCGCCTGCGTAAGCGACAATTTCTGCTGGGCGAATGTTTGTTGACCAGCAGTAAATAGCAGCGAAGTGACCGGAACCATCAATAAGCACCGAATCGGTTGCCACCTGTTTTCTGTGATTTTCATTTTTTGTTAGGTTAGATGTTAATGTAGTATTAGATTGATTGTATTTTTCTTATTTTGGATCAAGGTAGATCGTATCCTTGCCGATCCGGATATTAGCTTGCAGGATATTCGCAATGGTATAAATGATGCTTTCCTGCGAATTTAGCGATACGCGACCGTCGATTTTTCGATTTAGAAGTGATGTATCACCAATGATGATTTCTTTACCGTAGACATAGCGAAACTCATTGATTAGATCGGCGACCATTAAGTTTTCGCCTGTCAAGGTCTTCTGCGTCCATAAAACCGATTCTTGTGCTGATTTTCTGTTAGCGCTCAAATTGCGGAAGCCCTGACTACCGTCGACTACGACATCTCCTGGTACAAGGATCTTGGTTTCGCCACCATGTTTGCGATTGTGCAGTGCAATGCGCCCTTCCAATAGTGATACCGTCACTTTATTATCCCTATTTTTTAGGTTAAACTTTGTACCCAGCACCTCCACGGCTAGGTCGCCGGTATAAGCCATAAACCGCTCACCTTCACGAATGTCTGCCGTATCTTTGTTGAGATGTTTAACCTCCAATAGGGCCTCACCGGTCGTATATACTTCCCGCTTGGACAACCATTTCCAGGCGCGACGATAAGCGACAGAAGAATTGGCATTCAACTGTACAGTACTGCTATCGGGCAATACCACGGTTTGTAAGACACCGCTTCCGGTCTGTATAACAATCATCGATTGATAATACCAAGCCGCAGTTACAAAAAGTGCTACCGCCGCCGCTGTAGCGGCGGCTGCCCACAAACGGATAATCTTATTTTTTCGTTTCTTTCTGTTTCCGGCTATGCCATGCTCAATATCCCGAAACAGATTTTCAGCAAATGCTGGACTAGGCTTTATGCGCATAATACCATACAGAGCATGAAGATAAGCGAGCGCTTCATCATACGCGGCAGCATTGTCCGGATTTCCTGCGCGCCATGCCTTCCAATTTCCGAGGTCATCCCGATCCGGCTCTTTGGCAAAGCGGACAAAATCCAGGTCGTCCAAAAAATCCTGCGTGTTGTAAGCCGTATATTTCTCCATGATTAAGCCTTTGTTAAATACAGGACAAACAGGAATTAGATTTTATCCCATCGATCTTGAGTTTTTTTAAAAAAAATTTAAAAGCCGTTTTCGACACTTATCAAATTCATCATTTAAAGCGCAAATTAAATTCAACATCCTATTTTTGGACAAATGAAACGTATTTGTACTATTCCGCTATATTTAAAATAAGGGTTTCCTTATTGTTATTAAATCTTTACTATTTTTGGAAAATCAAGTGATCTATTTCATTTAATGGCAAAATTCAAAGATGAACAACATCATAGATCGGTACTGGAATAATTTCATTGAGGGCGACAGACAGGCTTTCGAACAGATCTATCGTGCACTATTGCCGAACCTGTATGAATATGGGATGCGCCGGGTAAACGATGAGGATTATGTCAGAGACTCCATTCAGGATGTATTTATTAAATTTTGGGAAAACCGCAGCAAGCTACGAAGTATTTCCAATCCAAAACATTATCTGCTTGTCGCCTTAAAAAATAGCCTATTGAATGCCCAATTGCGAGACGGCAAACTCTCTTCATTTGGCGAAAAAGATGATTTCCAGCTCACCTATGATGTCGAATCCGCTTATATCGCAACCGAAGAACAACAGGCAAATGCGTTAAGACTGATTCAGGCGCTCGAACAATTAACGGGGAAACAGAAAGAAGTTATTTTTCTTAGGTACTTCGAAGAACTGAGCTATGAGGAAATCAGTACGCTGACCAACATTTCTGTCAAAAGCCTGTACAAATTGAATAATCGTGCCATGGAAGCATTGAAAGAGATCATGGGTATACCAAAGCAACATCTGCTTGTCCTATTTTATTTGATTAAGCTCCTCCATTGATTTTTCAAGCAGACAAATTTTAAAAATTTGCGACATAAGTATCCTTTACAATCATTTTCGTTATCTCAAGGCAGATTTATCTCATGGGACTTCTCCTTTTTTTCACCGACGGATTAAGCTTCAACACAAACAAGTTTACCTCATTAATTATCAATGAATTAATACTTTTGGTTCAGCTAGTGATAATGTGTATAATATGGGCAAAACGTTTAAAAAGCCTTGAGAATTCCTTAATGTCATTCTAATAATTAGTTTAACCATTGGATAACAGATTTCGCAAATATTGATAAAGCCATGGAATTGCCAAATCCAGTATATAAGCAGTATCGAAGATATACAATTAGATTACTTGTTTTAGTGCCTTAAAAGTGTTATTTTCCCTCAATCTTTATAATATTTACATATAACCTATCAGAATGATCAAAAAACTTTTTGCCTTCTTGTTACCTATAAGTTTTGTCGGTCTGCTGCAGGCGCAGACAAAAATCTATAATGAGGAACAGATCAATACGTTTTTTACAGAGCTAAAGCAAGCCTCAGCAAGCACCTTTAAATTATGGAATAAAGACCTATATGGACCAACCTTATTAGTTGATCCGGTAACAAGGAAGATATATGCAAATGAGCCTGATCTAGAAGGAGGCCTCCAACATTCAACGAATATATATGTCGGTATACTTCCACAGGAGGTGAATTTTTCTAATACGGCATTAGGCTGGAATGGTAAAAGATGGGCTATGATTATGTTGCCGCTTCCTGAAAATAGGGATGACCGTATCAATTTACTCGCTCATGAATCATTTCATCGCATACAACCTGAGCTTGGATTTAAATTAAATAATGCGAATAACAATCATCTGGACGAAAAAGATGGACGAATAAGTCTACGCCTTGAATTTGAAGCGTTAAAAAAAGCGTTGGCTGCGCCAGATAAAAAAGAGGTGAAAAAGCACCTCAGTAGCGCGTTATTTTTTAGAAAATATAGGTATGCCAAGTTCGAAAAAGCGGCTGCCAATGAAAACTTGCTCGAACTTAATGAAGGAATTGCTGAATTTACAGGAATAATTGTCAGTGGCCGTGATGATGATTCAACAAAATCTTATCTCACTAAGGCTATGGACCGATCCCTACATAACCGCACCTTTGTAAGATCATTTGCGTATCAAACCATCCCCTCTTATGGCTATCTACTTTTTAAACAAGATAAAAACTGGAACAAAAAGATCAATGCTAAAACCGACTTGACGAGCTATTTCATGAAGGGGTTTGCTATTTCGGTCCCCTCGACAACAGAAAAAGATTTTAAACGTCTAGCCTTGGAATACAGTGGTCAGGTTATTTTTGATGAAGAAAATGCAAGAGATTCAGAAAATAAACGCATTGTCAAAGAACACAAAATAAAGTTTGTTGAGTCCCCACATTTTGAGATCTTCTTCGAGGCCATGAACTATTCCTTTGACCCAAGAACCATTATTCCGGTCGAAAACTTTGGCACATATTATCCCACTACTCGAATTACAGATGTATGGGGTATTTTGACCGTTGAAAAAGGTGCTTTAATAAGTCCGGATTGGAAAAAAGTTTCGCTCTCTCTGCCAACCTCCATAGATAACAACCTAGTTAAAGGTGAGGGATGGGTGCTAGAGCTTAAGGGTAACTATACAATAGGAGTAGACCAACAAAAAAATAAGTATCTAAAAAAATAGAAGTAAAGTGACTAAAATTTACTGCCTTGCTTACTTGTGTATAGGCTGTTCCTGTATAAACTTTTTTGATATATTTAATATAGTGTAACCTGGACTTGCAAATAAAATCGGCAGTGCTAGTTAAGCAGCTTTTTTAATTTTTTGCTCTTTGTTATTAAATTGCTCAATTGTAAGATTTCCCAATGTGGAGTGACGACGTTCTCGATTATACCAGATTTCTATGTATTCGAATAGTTCTGCTTTCATCTGATCCCTGGTAATCAACTTATTACCGTAAATCTGCTCGGATTTTAGCGTTTTGAAGAAGCTTTCTGCTACTGCATTATCCCAGCAATTACCTTTTCTACTCATACTTCTTGTTATGATTTTATAGGAATCTAACGTGTTACTAAATTTTTCACATGCATATTGTACGCCACGGTCCGAATGAAAAATTAGACCAGGAGACAGTTTACGGTGCTTAATTGCCATTTTCCAAGCTGCCAATGAAGTTTCTTCAGTTTTCATCCCATCACTGATACTCCAACCAATACATTTGCGGTCATATAAATCCAGAATGGTGGTTAGATATAAAAAACCTTCTTTGGTATGGATGTAAGTAATATCAGATACCCAGACTTTTGAAGGCTCTGAAGCTTTGAAATTTCGGTCTAATACATTGTCCATTATTTTATGTGCGTGTTTTGAATCGGTTGTAGCTTTAAATTTCTTGCCTATTTTACTCCGTAGCCCCATATTTTTCATATACTTAGCGACTGTATTTCTAGAAACTTTAATTCCATCATCCAACAGCTCCGCAGTTATTCTAGGACTGCCATACCGTTGTTTCTTATCGAAATAAATAGCCTTTATCTTGTCCTCCAGATTGCTACATTTCCTGCTTTTTGTCTGTTGGGACCGTTTTTGCCAAGCATAATAGCTTCTAGATCCAACGCCCATAACTTTACACATCTTTTCAATCGAATATAGCCCCTGATGTTGCTTGATAAAACTATATATTACCGATCGCTCTTGGAAAAGATGCCTATGGCCTTTTTTAGTATTTCTAGTTCCAGTTCTGAGTCTTTAAGTTTTTTTTCCAAGAAACTAATCCGCTCTTGTTCTGGCGTTTGCTTCATATTTCCATTCCCGGGGAAACTTCCTGATCCAAACTCTTCTGACTCTTTACGCCACTTATATAATTGGGCAGCAGAGATTCCCAACTCACGAGCTAGCTCAGAAAGATTTTTCCTGTTTTTACTTAATTCAACTGCTCGCTCTTTAAAAATGCGATCGTACTTTTTACGGACTTTAATCATTATTTCAAAATTAAGATATTTTATTGTTCTTAACTTGATCTGCCGACTAAGTTAGCAACTCCAACCAATTGTTACCCTAAATGCTGTATGGAAGACGATGAACTTAAAAATGTAGATCCGGACGATATTAGCGAGTTACTCGTTAAAGTCGAAAAGTCATTTGACATTAAGTTCGGAAAGACTGAATTATTAAACATTTCAACTTTTGGCGAACTGTGTGATCACATCACAGATAAAATCCAACTAGAGCATTCGAATGACTGCACAAGCCAACAGGCATTTTATAAGCTGCGTAATGCTATTGCATCGACACTTCAAATAGATCATAAAACAATCTCGACCGACTTTTCTCTCATAGACCTTCTACCGAAACAAAACAGACGTTCTCTGGTAGAAAAACTGGAAGATAATCTGGGCTTTAAACTTCATATCCTACGACCTCCGTATTGGGTGACAGTGACACTCGCTATTTTATTTGTTACATCTTGCGTTGCACTTTTTTTTAGCTGGAAAGTTGGTTTCACAGGAGCTGTCATTTCGAATGCTACCTTCGCGTTGTTTCAGTCCGATAAAACTAGTATTTCTCCATAATTTTTGTAATATTTATATGTATATAACTTATCATAATGACCAAAACTTTTGCCATCTTATTATCGGTAAGTTTTATCTAGCATACATATATAGTTTTTTTGGATACAGATTTTTAATGATGTCAAAACTTTAAAGAAGATGTTTTAAGTACCTCTAAAAGCCTTGGATAAACACAGAAAAAAATATGGAAGTAATAAAACGAGTTGCAAATGAAGTTTACTTTTTGTTAGATCCCGATAAACTGTGGACGCGTATAGATACAATCATCGGTGAAAATTTCAGAGCTATAAAGGGAGGAGCCTTTATGTTAAACGAAACTCCTTTGGCTGACGCATCTCTAGTGCCATTTTCAAATTTAAATATAGATAGTAAAAGGATGACCTTTGAAGCGAAAGTTCAAAAGACCGATACGTTTTTTGAGGTAGATCTTTCAAAAAATAACGCAGCGCCCCTTATTGCTGAATTTATAAAAAAATACAATGAGGATCAACTGGAGCTTTCGACAGAACATTTTAATTCTCTTCAGATAAAAATCGAAAAGAAATACCTTACCATTCGCATAGAAAATATCAAGAAGGCCGGTACTAATTTAGATAATAAAAACTGGTTGATCATAAGCTTCAACAGGGCTTGTAATTATGTACAGATAAAAGAACCTGCTATGCCTCAGAAGCGATTTGAAAGTATAAAGAGCCTAATGCTTGATGGTCTCAAGTTGAGTGTTGAATGCAATGGAAGAGATGTATGGGCGCAGGAGAATAACAGTGAAGAGGGATATAGTTATGATTGGAATTTAGATGTTCAACCTGAATTTAAGGACCTAATCACAGGACTGCTAAATATCGGAATCCAATCGCAACGTAGAAATTATACTGGATAACTCAAAAATTATTTAACAACCTTCACAAATTCAAATAATGCCAAGAAAATTAAAATTTGTTCTATGAAACAGATAACAATATCAGCCTATATTTTGGCTCTGATAAAAAGCACATTGGGGATCTCCCGGAACACTGGGAGCCAGCCCGTTAAATCTGGGTGCGAATTTAATAATCTACTACAGCCCAGCTTATAATCCGAATCTGTCCATGCAAATACATTTTGCGGGAATGGATAGCCTACCTGCATAAAGGAGTAACGGCTGCTCAGAGGCGGCAGCCGTCTACACTAACTAAACATATGCCAGCGCAGGTACGGGGTTACCAACGCTGGTGAAAGCTATTTGGCAAATATTTCAGCCAATTTTTTGTCTAACTCTTCACCTCTTAAGTATTTAGCAATGATTTTACCATTTGGGTCTACCAAGAAATTCATGGGGATAGCTTTAACATCATACATGACTCCAGCTTCATTTTCCCATCCTTTAAGATCTCCAACCTGCTTCCAGGTCAGTCCATCATCCTGAATTGCTTTTAACCATTTTGCCTTATCGGCGGCTTTGTCCATGGATACGCCTAGAATTTCAAATCCTTGTTTTTGGTATTTAGCATAGGATTTCACCAAATTTGGGTTTTCACGTCGACATGGTGCACACCAGGACGCCCAAAAGTCAATCAGCACGTACTTGCCGCGGTAATCGGTTAATTTTACAGGTTTACCATCAACATCGGGCTGTGTGAATTCTTGGGCTTCTACACCCTCGCTTGTTTTTTTGATTAAGGCTATACGTTTGGCCAAGTCCTTACCAAGGATCGAATTCTGCAGACTAGGGTCTAGCGTAGCAAATATCTTTTCGGCTTTGAGGGCATCAAACTCAGGGGGTAAAGTAGAATTAAAAGCCATTAGGGCCATATAGCTCTTTGGATTTTTGGCCACATAGTCCAATTTCGCATCGATGGTCTGTTGCTGTATGGCATTCGCACGATCCTCCAACGTCTTGATATATTTAGGGTCTTGCTGATCCGCGAGCGACTTGGATTTATACTCGTTATTTAAAACTTCATATTGATCGTATATCGGTTTTAATCGGGCATTTATCTGTTCATTTTCCGCATTTAAAGGGGATCCGGAGATTTTTGCATGTTTGATGGAATCTGCTGCCACAAATTTAATTGTCGCTGATTCAATCAAAAAAGGAAGTATATCTTGTTTCGGTGGTTTAGCGGGATCAAAAGGAGCATTGTCGTGGATGATACGCAAATGCGCTTCCATCGGAGAAGGGATACTTCCTTTAAATTCAAATTTTCCGTTTTTTATGTCAACGGAATCAATACGTTCTTTCCCATCGTAATTAAGACGCAGATATGCTTTCGCAGGTTTATCTAACTTGCCCACTGTTCCTTGAAGTGTATAATTTTGCTGTGCATATCCAAATGTTGGCAATATGCACGCTAAAGCTAGCGCCCATTTCATATTTTTCATATTTATATAATAATTATTGTACTATCTTAAAATCTATTTAGATACTTTCGTCACGCCTTTTTTTACGCTTTGCCCAACGATGTTTGTCTGTAATAGTTGTTTATAAAGCTTATCATCACGAAGGACAAATAAGGCCTCCTTGAAACTCTTGTTCGACTCATTTCTGACACGTGCCATATAATCACCGCCGGTATATAACAATGAACCTACCTGTGCTTTAAATTCAACATCAATAGCAGCATGTGCGCCCTGCTGTTGTTCAGGTGGAATTGCCACAAGAACTTTTTTTGCGGCAGTGATCAGTTGCTGATGCACTTCTTTTGGAACTTTAAACTTTAGGTTGAATGCCTTGAAGTCTGGATAAGCTTTGAGGAGAGCCGCACGATTTTGCTGGACAAACTCAAACCCTCCTTTGGCTACAAGCCCACTGTTCATCAGTTGTGCCATCCACGTACTGTATTCATTGGTATCGATGGGAACAAAACGATCCGGCATAATTCCACCGCCCCCGTAAACAATCCTTTTATTTCCAAGCGTCGTGTATTTTAAAGAGTCCGGAAAGGAAATATGTCCTCCTTCCAATAATTCTTTTGATTCCATTCGTCGGTTAAAATCCTGAAAATAATCATCCTTTCCTTTATTGTAGGGCTTTTGGATCGAACGTCCTGATGGGGTATAGTAACGTGCACCTGTAAGCTGCATTTCTGAGCCATCCGATAGGGGTACAGGTTTTTGCATTAACCCTTTTCCGAAACTGCGGCGGCCGATAATCACAGCACGATCCCAATCTTGAAGCGCTCCAGTGACAATTTCACTGGATGAAGCTGTGGCTTCGTCAATAAGTACTACAAGCTGTCCTTCATAGAACTGACCAAATCCGCCCGTAAAGTAATAGTCTTTTCCCCCTTCATTGGGCACTGAATAAAAGACAATTTTCTCCTTGGGCAAAAACTCATCGGCAACACCAATCGCAGATTCGACATAGCCTCCACCATTGCTCTGCAAATCAAGGATCAGCTTTTTCATTCCTTGTTCTTTCAGACTTTTTAAAGCAGCATCCATCTCCTGACGTGTGGTCCTATTGAAAATTGAAAGCGCAATATAACCGATCTCCTGATCTACCATATAACTTTCCCGAACGGATTTCTCCAATATATTTTCGCGGACAATGTTGATATTCTTGCTGTCCTTACTTCCAGGCGACGCAATGGTAAGGACAACAGGTACGTCTTTTTCACCGCGTAATTTTTCCATAATCTCCCGATTACCCCATTTTCTTCCAAGGATACTATCGCCATCAATCCTAAGGATCTGATCACCGACACGTATTCCCGCACGCATGGCGGGACCATCGGGATTGACCTTGGTGATAAAGGTTTTATCATCGCTTTTTAGAAACTGAATGCCTATCCCTGCAAAACTTCCGCTCATGGCAACACGCATCTGTTCAGCCTCCTCACGACTTGTATAGCGTGAATGGGGATCTAGATCCGATATCATCGCCTTGATCGCAGCATCCACCAAATGTTCTTCGTTTACTTGATCCACATAGTTTTGTTGGATAAGTTTTAGTGCTTCTTCAAATTTATACTTTGGATTCATCTGCGCCTGTAGGGATAGGCTCAGACCAACCATACCCACGAGCAAGCCCGTTGCTTTCCTATTCATATACTGTAAATGGTTTAACTTGTTATTTTTCGTTTTTTAAGATTTCTATAGCAAGGGACAATTCGTCCATCAGTTTACTTGGGCTTCCGGAATAACCTCCTGAACAATAGCGCACACGACCGTTTTTAACGATAATCTTGCGCGGTATAGACGAATCTCCAAACAATGGAACCAATTGTTTGAACACCAAGTCCTGCTCATTGCTCTTTGGATTGACCGAATCATGCAACAAATTGAATCGAAAACCTTCACTACGAACATAGTTCACTGATTTATCTTTATAATTTCCAGTCTGCATGGTACCTAGCATATAAATGGCAACATGTTTATCCTGCGCATATTTATCGACCAAAAGCTGCATGCCTGGAAAGGCCATAATACATGGACGACACCAGGTAGCCCAAAAATCCACGACAACAATTTTATCTTTCCAATCTTCTGGCGTAATAAATAGACCTTCGGCAGTTTCCAATCGAAAATCAGGCATAGGATGATTGACCCAATTGTGATCCACATAGGCCTGCATTGCAGCTTTTTCCTCGTTGGATTTTAATCCCGCCAAGTAAGCCTGATAACCACCCTCATCGCCAGCATGTCCTTTTAAGTAAATTACTTTGAGCTTATCAAACATACGCGGTGTCATTGCGTTGTATCTTGCGCTCATCTCAAGTAAGGGTAAGATTTGTTTGTCATCGCCTAACCCCTCCAGCACCTGAAGATTAATTTCATTGAGTTCGGCATTATTATATTTACCGTCTTCAGATAGCAATAAGAAATATTTTCTGGCTTCCTCATATTTTTTAAGATCATTTAATAAAGAAATGTGGGTGAACAACCGGTCATCCAAATTTTTGACCACATTGGAATCTGCCTGAGCCTGACGGTCAAAATCTTCCTTATAAGAGTTGTCTCCCTTACGCGCGATTAATTTGGGCAGAATTGCTTCTGATACTTGATAAAGGCTATCTTTACCGACCATTTTAAACATATATGCACGCATGATATTCCAGCGCATCAATTCATTTCCCGTACGGAAATCGATTTCATCATACAGTTTCGCAAACTTATCAAGTTGTTTTGACTCGAAATACGCCGACCCGAGGCCTCGGTATACGGCATAGTAGATAAATCCCTGACCGTTGGGATGCTGACGCCATTGCTGAATAGGAAAACGTCGTAAAAAATACTCATACGAAGCGATCACCTCCGCTTTGTCCAAACTGCTTCCCATGGTATTGCTATAGGCAATAAACCGGGCTGTCGCACCACTTGGAAAATCGGCGTTTACACGTTGCTCGATCAATTGCGTCAAGGCTTTGTCCTGTAGGCGAGCACTTGCAAAACTATAAAGTTGGTTAAGGGTTTGATCAGAGATATCCTTCCGTTTAAGTTCATCTGTTAACAGCTTCTTGGCGTATTCGGGAAATGCGTCGCCCAAAGCCAATCTTTGCAAGTTCATATACGACTGAAAATAGCGCAGATACTGTTTACCTGACAAAGCAAATTCTTTTTCAGCCAATCCTTTCAGATAGTCCATTGGCATCGCAGCAGGCTGATTCGTATAATACGAAAAGATGCCACCACCAGCGACTGTCGGTACCTGAAAAGCAGCTTCCCCCAGATACGCACCTGGTACCGGTTTTCCTTTTGCATCGCTCAGCGCAACAGCATACCCCCGGTCCTGATTGTTGTCCATTGCATCCGGATGATCATACTCTCCCTGGAAGAATTCTACAGCTATAAAAGCCGTCGTCGGTTTAACCGGTACCGTTACTGTCCATATTCCTGCCGCATTTTTCTTCATGGCAAGGCTTATCTGCTTCCATTCAAAATCTTCGAATAAAAAGAATGCTGCATGTATGGCATCGCTAAATTCGAGATCCCTGCCTTTGGCATCATACATGACCTGCAACTGGTCTGTTAATTTGGGCTTTAGCGGCTTAAAAATGCTGCTGTCAAATCGAGGCTGTGCATATGACACAGCCTGGAAAAACAACAGAACTAAAAAAATGATCTGTTTCTTCATGCTATATAAATTATCTTGGGTTTTGGCCAATCTCAGGATTAAGTTGTAAGTATTTATTTGCTACAGGATATATATATCGTGGACTATTTACAGGAAGTGTGTAATCTTGGTTTATAAACTGTCTTTCAAATTCTTTTGCCAATTTTGAATCCAGATTAAAGCGGCGCATATCGAGCCATCGGAGTCCTGTGGCAAAAAATTCTCGTCGACGTTCATCGACAATAAGCTGTAGCGCCTGGTCTGCCGTGGTCGCCGATAAGGGTGTAAAATCCTGTGATTTGAATCGCTTTGACCGGAGCCTGTTGACAAATTCCATTGCTGCTGCGGCATTTCCATTACGTGCTTCCACTTCTGCTTTAATGAGCAGCATCTCGGGAACAGAAGGCCCTGCATCGGGTCTAGCCTGCATCACATTTGCTTTTTTTGAACGCAGGGTACCGCTAGGCATCTGACTGGTTCCGCCTTGCATATAAACTGTACGGCGAAGGTCCTTGGTATCAAAAAGTGCAACAAGTTCGGGATTTAATTGTTCGTCAAAAGGCTGGCCCACCTGCTTGGATAGGTATATTTCGGGATGATTGAATGCAAGTGGATATCCCGATGCCGATGTCGAATATTTTTGAAGATCCAGCAGTTCAGCGTTGTCTTTAAGTGCTGCATCGGCATAGTTAGCTGCTAAATCAAAGTTTCGCATATGAAGATGTACAATGGCAAGCAAGGCTTCACCTGCGGCTTTGTTTGGATGTCTCTTATTGGTGACCGTTGTTGGAATATCGACTAGTGCCGTTTCTAAATCCTGAAGAATCTGTGCATAAACTTTAGCGAGCGGAGCGCGTTTCAGTGATGCAAATAAGTCAGGTTGTAAAAGTAGTGGTACACCCATCGCACTTTCGGCGGTCTTGGGGTCATAAATATCACCATAAAGATTGACCAAGACAAAATAAGCATAGGCCCTTTGGATTTTTGCTTCTGCCAGGAGCGCCCGCTTTTGCTGTTCGGAACCATCCTCACTCTGCAAGACGCCTGCAATGACTTCATTGGCGGTATAAATTTGTTTATAAGGTCTAGACCAATTTAGATCCTCTGTATTATCGGGCACCATTTGAGACGCCCAAGTGTATGGCCAGGCCACTGTTTCGGGCTGTTGTTGTTGATAAGCCAGGTTAGCAAAAATGAAATCGTCACCCGATAATACCGGAAGACCAAAAGTGGGTGTAAATACGGTTGAATTGTTTAGGAGGTAAGCGTAGTCGTTGGTGTATTTAAGTTCCCGGCGATCATACTGATCAACCTCCACATATTTTCGGCAGCCCTGCGTGCCGGCTGTTAAAGCAAAAATCGATGCAAAAAAAATGTATTTGGCTTTCATGCTGTTTATTTTTTTAAAAGGTGGCGTCAATGGTTAAGAAGAAATTCTTTGTGGGTGGCAGATTATTATAAGTATTCGTACGCAAATAGAGCGGATCAATACCCAGTTTGTTTGCTTTCCATAGAATACCTAAATTCCGTACCGTAGCATTTACTCCAAGAGTTTTGAATGGTGTCCGTTTGAGATGCGAAGCAGGCACAACATATCCTAAAGAAATCTGCTGCAGGCGTATATGACTAGCATCGATCACCATAGGTTCAGAATCCCTAAACCTGTTAAAGCTATTTGTATTGATATTTTTTAAGCCCGGAACATTGGTATTTACTTCATCACCAGGATTGCGCCAGCGCGCTGCCTGCATCTTGTTTGTATTAAGCACTCCGTAGAATGTGCCTTGGTATTGCGGATAATTCCGAAATGTCTCCAGACGCCTAACATTTCCAAGGTCATACGATATACGAACCCCTAGACTTATCCCTTTGTAGGTTAGCGTATTCATAAAGCCACCAAAGTAAGGTGCTGTGGTACGTCCCATATAGACCAGGTCCTCACGAGCAAATAGGTTACGTCCACTTTGTGAGCTCGTTATAATTTCTCCATTTGCTTTTTTTATTTGGGATTGACCTTTATCGTCAAGCCCCGCCCACTTATACGCGTATAGGTAATCTAGCGGCATTCCTTCCTGTAAGGTACCGTTGATGTAGTTATTTATCTCTGTGTTCACAAATCGCGAATCGGTAACTTTATTGGTGTTGTAAGAAAAATTCAACATCGAGTTCCACGAAAAGCCCTTCTTGCGGATGAGGACACCATTTATACCCAGATCAACGCCGTTGCCCTCCATGGTACCACCATTAAATTGGAGCTCTGTCCATCCATAAGTTGAATTGTAAGGAAAACTATAAAGGATATCACGTGTATGTTTTTTATAGAGATCGAACGCAATATTCAATCTATTATTTAGCAAACTAACATCGAGACCATAATTTTGCGTGTACACTTTTTCCCATCCCACCTCAGGGTTTCTGGGCATAGCTATTGAAGCAGGTATATCGCCGGTTTGATAATCAGGGCCTTCGATGCTAATAATTGTTGCATTGGATCCCCCTTGAGGAACTGTACCACCGACACCATAGGTAATACGAAGATCCAGAGCATTGAGCCATTCAGCCCCTTGCATAAAACTTTCGGACTTCACATTCCATTTAGCACCGGCTGACCAGATCGGTTTGGCACGCTTGGACCTGGAAAAGCCTACGAGGGTAAGGTCATCAAAGCGAGCACTAGCAGAAACGACATATTTACCTCTCAGAAAGGATAGCGCACCATTGGTATAATAAGACATCTTGCGCAGGTTAGGTCTACCGACAGAGCCATCTGCGATAGACAGGGACTGTTCCCAGCCTTCAATCCCCATAAAACTGCCAAGCTGATTATAAGGTGAAGATGAGTATGTATCCTCATTAAAGCCATATCTCGTCTGCGCATAGTTAATACCGGTCTGCGAACTAATTTCCGCCCCAAGCACCATATTCAAATTGACGATATCTTCCCATGATTTGTCAACGTTTCCCTGCAAGCGGACATTGTACTGCGTAGCATTTTGGTTGCGCAAAACCATTTTTCCACCTTGTATAAAATTTCGTGTAAATGTATTATTTTCGAGGTCGGCAGTCGAATAGTAATTCAAAAAGTCACGCATGGTATAGCTTTTTAATTCGTCGAGACTTTTATTGTCCGCAAATGTGCGCTGAAGCATACCTGAAAGGCTGATATTAGCCCAGCTATTTACTTTTGCATCGAGCGCTGCATTTATCCGCACCCTATTGTCGGCCAAGGTATACTTGTTATATTCGAGCTCATCGATCGGATTATAGGTCCAGTCATATAATCCAATATCCTTTAAACTCGAGGCTACGGGTTCTGTAAATCGTAGTGAGCGATGTATTCTATTGCCCTCTGCGTCCACTAAGAGTTCATATGGCCTTAAGCCTTCTGTTGTATTTCCAATTGAATTAGCTGTGACTTGGTTGGACACGCTGTTTGTATAGGTATAATTCAATCCAGTTGTCAGACGCAATTTTTGATTTAAAAAATTTGTCGATAAATTTGTATTTACAAAAAAGGACTGCGCCTGATTGGATCTAAACACAGGAACATCCTTTGAGTAATTGCCCGAAACCGCATAGGTTGTCCTTCCATTGCCCCCTGATAGTGAAAGGTTGTGCTGTTGGGTCACTGCATGCTGTAGAAGGTACTTCCTGATTTGGGCGGTATTGTCAATTTGACCTAAACGATTGAGCTGTCGGGATAATTCGTCATTACTGATCAACCCTTTTTTATTTTTATACAACCACTGTATGGCTTCACTGGTAGGCTTATTGGTATTGAAAGGTTGCCATCCCGAATCCCATACTTCCGGATCCGCGATCCAGCCATAATCAAACATCTCCTTTTCGAAATCAATATACTGTGCAGTTGTCATCCGGTCGAGCTTACCAAGATCAGCAGGTGATGAAATACTAAGACTCGTGTTATAGGAAATGACCGGTTCGCTAATACGGCCTTTTTTGGTCTCTATGACAATGACACCATTTGCAGCCTGTGCTCCCCAAATGGAAGCTGCAGCAGCGTCTTTAAGTACCGTAATACTTTCAATATCTGCGGGATTAAATCGACTTAGTATAGAATTATTAGCAAATTGCGTAGTGTTTTTCACCATATCCTGATCGATTGCGGGAAAGCCATCGATAACAATTAGTGGGCGTTTGGAATCGCCGTCTGTATTGAAGCTGTTGATTCCTCTAACGGTGATCGAATTCTTCACCGGGTCAACCTGCACTCCTGGTATCATTCCTGCGATACGGTCCAAGATATTAATGGAAGGTACTTCCTTTAACTGTTTAGCGGTAATCTGCCCAAATGCCCCTGTCGCTCGCTCTTTAGAGATTTTCTGGTATCCCGTCGATACAACTTCAACTTCTTCCAATTGGTTGTTTACGACGCCCATGGTCACATTGATCTGTAAATCACTACCTATGACTCGTCGGGTGGGTTCCATACCGACATAAGAAAAAATCAGCGCCTCTGCCGGATCCTTCAGACGCAAAATAAAACTGCCGTCACTACTTGTTGTTACGCCAGTACGTACAGCATAGCCATCAGGAATGACGGTAACACCAGCAAGTGCTGCTCCACTATTATCTCTAACTTTGCCGGTGATGACTTTCCAGAATCTGTCATCCCCATCATTATCGAGTTTACCCCGCGTATCTCTTATAATCGTGAAATAATTGTTTTGTACATACAGAAATAAATAATTGTTTGGATAGAGAAGTTCTTTCAATACAGTCTCCACCGGAAGCCTTTTGTTTTTTGGGATAAGGTCACTATTGACGAATGAATCCCGTATTAATCCCTCTTCATAAGAAAATTTGGTTCCATAGATACGAGTTACTTCGCTAAGAGCTTGGCTGAGGCTGGCCCTTTTTTGCGCAAAGCTCCCTGTGGTACTCATCAGGCAGACTATAGGCACAAGTAATTTAGTTTTCATAAATTTCGATTGATTAAATCTGTTTCTAGTTAGGTTTTATTACGATTTGTTTGTTTTTCACTTCGATGTTCACATTCATGGTATGTTTGATCACGAACAGGATATCATCAATTCCTTTTACCGGAATTACCCCTGTAAACCGCTTGTTAAGTAATGCTGGATCTTGAACGACCACTTGGTAGCCATAATTATCTTCCAATACGCTGATAATATTGGCTAAGCTGCTATGTTCAATACTAAGTTCACCGCGGGTCCATGACAGCACTTTATCTGTATCATTTTTAGCAATTTGGTTAGTTTCGGCAGATTCATCATAGATAAACGTTTCGCCGGGCGCAAGTACACGATCTTCTCCCTTCTCGCCCTGCACACGTAAGCTGCCTTCAAGGAGCGCTACTTCAATACGTCCACGGCGATCTTTTATATTAAATTTGGTCCCTAAAACAGTCAATGATAGTTTGCCTACATGCACTACAAAAAAATCGTTCTCGCGCAAACGATTTTTTATTGCGGTGTGTTTTACCTCAAACATGCCTTCCCCTTCAAACCAAACCTCCCGTGGTTTATCCGTCTTCCAGTTGCGCTGGTAGGATAATCTGGAATTGCTATTTAACGTAATGATGGAGGAATCTGGGAGAGTTATCTCGCGTCTCTCTCCAAATGCCGCGTTGGCTGCTTTTGGGCCAAACTGGCTAATCTCATAACTTAGCATCCCGAAAAGTAAAAGCGCCGCCGCAGAAGCTGTCCATCGTAACATTTTCCGAATCAGCAGTCTTTGTTTTTGTTTCTTTTCATAAACTTGAATCTGGGTCTGGATATTTGCCCAACGTTGAGCACTGCTCATGCTGCTTTCAGTAGTAGCCTGCCCCCTGATCAACTGAATCCATATACGGGCAAGTTCCATCTCGGCTACCAAAGAGGGATATTGATTGCCTAATTCAGACCAAAAACTGTCTGCTACTTCATTGTGCTGGAGTGCTGTCCGAATAAAATAATCATCCGCAAAAAAATCTACCGCTTTAAAACCTTTATATTTTGATAACCGAGAATTCATACTGTTTTATATAGATTACACCCTTCAACAAAATTTTACCCCAATAAATTTTATCTTTTTTTTTAAATCTGGAATATCAGTCCAATCATACCGATTACCACAAGTGGCCAAAAGGATGGTATCATCACGAATTATTGTATATGGAGGAAAATCTGCAGTTGGATGCAAGAGCTGATGTTAGCGTAGCTGGTTAAGCAGATAGAACAAGACCAAAAGACCAAATCTACCAAAGTGTTTTTTTAAGCGATCGAGCGCACGGTAATACAGTTTATAGGTATCTTTGGTAGAAAGCCCCATTATCTCGGCTATTTCGGTATAAGGCAATTCTTCAAAAAAACGTAGGTGTATTATTTCTCGTTGACGTGCTGTCATCTGATGCAGTGCCTGCTCGAGTTTATTCGTGATCTCCGTGGCTCTTTCCTGACGGATCATACTAAGATCATGTGGAAGCTCAATTGTAAATGGCAAATAATCTATGGAAGAATTGGTAACATCTGTTCGCCGAACAGACTGTTCGATTTTCTTCACCAAAGTGCGTCGAAAGGCTTTTAACAAATAATTTTTAACAGCAACATGTGCACTTATATTATCCCTATTGCACCATAACTTGACAAATAGCTCCTGAATACTATCCTCAATGATCGCCTCATTCTGTGTAAACTTGAAACCATAATTGAACAATAGTCGATCATATCGTTCAAAAAGTATTTTAAACGACGGTTCATGTCCAACTTGAAACATTTGCCAAATCTGTTGATCGGAGTTCATTTATAAATATGCGACTTTTTGCTTTTCAGTTTAAGTAGATAAAACTCTCTTTCAAATCTACTATTTTTTTGAGCAATTTAATACAGCTGCTCGGTGATAGACAGGTAACAAATGTATAAAATGTTGTAATAAGTTTTGTATATAAAACCTTATATACAAAAAATAGCCTTTAAATGACTGTTCTTTTTGTTTCTATGCTTACTCTTGTCGCAAACCTTTCCAATAAGGATTCAAAAAGAGCAAAAGAAAGAATCACGCATCATATCGCTCATTGTAGATAACACCTTGCCCAATGGAGATGCTAGACACCACAGCGGTATCAACAGCCTTACCCAAAATGGCACATGATTTTCAGAGTAAAGTCGTATATCTCAGTGCTGGGATTACTTCGTACATCTTGAGGGCGACGCTTTTCATCAATCAGCGGTTGGATTGCCGACCGCCACGGGGCAAAAAGTTTTCAATGCAGTATTATAGGATTTTGACTTTATTAAACCGCTTGTGGACTAAATCTAAACGTAACATCCTTCGTCATAGCGCGTATTGCCAAGGGATAGCTTTAGCACTTATGGTGCCGGTAGGCCGTTTCATAGTGCTAAAAGCATAGAGAAAAGAAAGATCTGGTTGATGCGGTTGTTTTTTTCTACCAGCGGTATCGGTCTCGCTGGAATTATGTTGAGAAATGAAATGACCGGCGCAGCTAAAGGAGATTTTTTTAGGCAATTTATGACAAGTTTATCTTGTCATAAAAGTTATCCAAAACTCTGCATGAGCAGAGTTTTGAAGCCGGTAACGAAGTTCAAAAGGCCTTCGTCACCACTAAACAATTAATTAGAAAAATTATTTGATGTTTCCGAATACACGCTCCAGTTCTTTATGAAGATTGTCACCTCGAAGCCCGGATGCTATTATTTTCCCAGAAGGATCGATCAAGAAATTCGCAGGTATTGCCTTGATCAAATACGATCGACTGGCAGAATTCTCCCAGCCTTTTAAATCCGAAACTTGCGTCCAAGGGAGCTGGTCTTGTTCTACCGCTTTTAGCCAGGCTTCTCGCTTATCATCAACAGAGACAGACAACACCTCCAGGCCCTTTTTATGAAAATCATTGTATGCTTTTACGACGTGTGGATTTTCGGCGCGACATGGTACACACCAACTTGCCCAAAAATCAACAAATACGTACTTTCCCCGGTAATCGGAAAGGCGTACTAGTTTTCCATCCTTGTCAGGCTGTACGAAATCAATGGCCATGGTTCCCGGGGCTATTTTCAACCGGCTACGTTGCTCATTAATTTGGTCATAGATGGTCTGTGCAAGGAAAGATGAACGTAGAACAGGATCCATTCGGTCCAGTTCAGCTTCAAACTTATCCAATCCAGCTTCGTCCAGAGGAATAATCATGCTCTTATATCGTAACGTCGCAAAACTATTCGGATTTGCTGCTATCCAATCGTTGATCTCTTTTGTATAAAGTTCCAGCGCACTCCTATTTGCACTTGTTAAAACCCGCATCTGAGCGGTATCACGACGTTTTTCGGCTTCTAAATAGGCTTCTCTAATTTGATCTCTTCCGGATCGCTTCATAGCACCTTCAAACAGATCCTCATTTTCTTCATGTACCTTAGAACCTGTAATTTTTAAATTTTTCACATACTCACGGGCAGACTTGTCCCAAGTTGCACGCAAGTTAATCTTAGCATTCTCTAAAAATAATTTCATGGTAGCTGGATATTTACGTCCTGGTACATTGATAAATATATTTACCATACAAGGCTCGTCTACCCTGCCTCTGAATGTAAACTTCCCGTCATTCATGAGTACTGAATCAGTATGCAATTCCTGATCTCTGACTACAGAAGAAAGATAAACATATTGCTTTCCCTGAGGCATACGATCAATTTGTCCATGAATGACATAACGATCTTTTTTTTCCTTTTGAGCAAAACCCCAAAAGGGTAGCAAAAGTACGATCTGGATTAACATTATTTTTATTTTCATATATGTATTATTACTGATGATATCTATTATTATTTTTACTTCCAATTTTCAGTCGCTGGCTCAATTTTCGAAAAAAATATTGCCAGCCGACAACATACTATATCGAATAGCCAGTGCCTAAAGTAGTCTCTTCTCCTAATCGGAAGGGCAAGAACTGTCAATAGTTAATCCAAAACAGAGTCCCCTAAAGGATTTTTAGGAGACTCTATTTATTTAACTCTTTCGGGCAAACTCAATCATGGCAGAAAGTTCCTTCACAGCGGTCGCCTCATCACCTGAAAAGCCCGAAGTCTCGAACCGGATACGTCCCTGTGGATCGATGATTATTTTTGTTGGAATTCCGTCTACTTTGTAGGCTTGCGCTACCCCACTCTCCTTCGTTGATGGATCACGCAGATCCATCAACACCTCGAAACTGTATTTATTGTCAGTGACATACTTCTTGGCATTTGCAGTAGCATCTCCCCCTCCTCGTTCCCAGGTGTGTAAGAACAAAAAGCGAACACCTTTGTCGTCTTTGTATTGATCTACCGCTTTCTGCATAGCTGGAAAGGACGCCTTGCATGGACCGCACCAAGTAGCCCAAAAATCGAGCACGACGACTTTTCCGCGCAGATCAGCCAGTCGTACAGTATTACCATTCACATCCTTCAACTCAAAGTCCGGTGCATCTTTGGACACCAGCTTCTTTCTCATTTCGGCCTCATCATGCGTTATTTTTGACTGATCAAGTGCCGTTTTATAAGTCTCATACCCATCCAACGATCCTCTGCTCTCGGCGTATCCCTTTTGAAGCAGATCAACAGTTACGACACCCGCAGAACCTTTGACGTAATCCTCTTCGAGATACGGAAGAGCGTCCGCATATTTCTTATTTGCCAGCAGGGCATTTAAATAAGCGCCATCTATAATCTCTTTATTAGCCTGCTCCATAGGCAATTTTTGCATTAACTCCTGTCTAACCGCTGCAACCAGCTGCAAGCTTTCGGGCGCTCTTTCTGCTCTTCCTAAAGCATCGGCATAGCTGCTGAGCAAAATATAATACGCCTGCTCTCCGCGACGACGTCGTTCCTTTCGAACCTGTTCTGTATCTCCTCCCTCCGGTTTGGAAAGATCGGATCTATGGTAGGCAAGTCCCCCCTCCAGGAATGGCAGTGCGGCCTTTGGGTTATTCCTGCTCAAGATTTGGGCACAATTAGATAAAACCCATGCTTTATTCAAATGGTTGCCGTTTCGATCCAAAGCTCTATTCGCATAAGAAGTAGCATACTCGATCATCTTTTCAATATTCCCTTCGGCGGCATATGAATTGGCCATATTGTACATATCAAAACTTACGGGAGCATTGGGATGTTCTTTCAAAAGCGCTTGAAATTGAAAATCGCGTTCGGCGAGCGATTTAATGGTACTGATTTCTTTTAACTTCTCCTGAATGGCCAGTTGACCGTTCGGAAAATCTCGTATAACTGCCCGATGAATCAAGTTTATCTTTTCTTCATTTTTCTGTCCATAGTAATACCAGTACGCCAACATTCTATCGGTTTCTTCTTTACTTCGTTCCAATTTTTTTAAAGCTGATTGCAGTACTTTTGTATCCTTTATCTCCGTTAGAGCGCTCAGGCGCTCTTGTATGGTGGATACTCTTTTATCCTGTGCCTTTGCTGTACATAACAGAGCTACCAAGCCTAATATAACGCTGATTTTTTTCATGGTTTTATTTATAATTTATATGGACAATATGGCCAAGATTGCCAAAAACCTTATTGGGGTTTGCATCAACAAATTGACCTAAATCGTTTATATCAAAAAGGTTAAGGGCACCAGAAGTACCATCCACAGTCGCAACGGCGAGCGTTCTACTCGTTTTTCGGTTTATCTCTAGGTCTGTAATCGTTTGAGTATTCGGAAAACTATGCAATAACTCGGCGGTATTAGCCACGATATTGTATAGATAGATTTTGTTACCTACGGCATAATACATGTGCTGAAATAAGCCTGATGCCGCAAATAATTTTGCTTTGCTGAAATCAGGACACTGACTGTCTATAACCTTTTGGAACAAACTCGGATCTGAATTATCGATACCCGCCACATAACGGCCTTCATGGTCCTCCATTACAAAATAAAACACTCCAGAACTATAACTAGTCCTTCCCTTTTCTGCAGCAATCATCGTCTTTCCCACCCTTGACATATCCAATATGTTCAGTGTGGTATTGGAACCATTGGCAGCAGGAGTTATTTCCCGTCCGAAATACGGAATCTCCATAAATCGCTTATACTTGTTGTCGTAAAAGAAAGTCTTTCGTGAAGCGGAAGAAATAACCACAGGAAACAAGTCATAATCTCCCCCCAGACCAGGTGTATATGGTTTTAATATATCTTCGGGGTAAAAATCGCCCATACCAACATGAACTTCGCCTTTGTTAATGAAATACTGGTCAATACCACTTAATCCACTATCCCAAGCTATCCCATCATAACCGCTTGGAGACGTAAAAACTTCCTGACTCTTGCCCGTCAATTTAAATGTATTGGGGTCAAAACGAAATATTTCTGTTCCGGTAAAGCTGGCTACTGAAGCATATTTGGCCTGATAAGATACTTGGGTGTAAAACGTCGCCTTTAGGTTTTCTGGGAAGGATAGGTTATTTGCCTGTCCCACCGGATCGGGATACACCACATCGTCAGCCCGTATAAAAGTAAGCTTACCTTTGCCTCCTTGATTATGAGAAACCAGCCAACCTTCATAAAAGGCGCCATTTACATTTAAAAATAGCTGCTTGTTAAATTCTAGGCCGTTATCGAGATCGGTTACCGTATATTGAATATTATACTGTTGAGGAGGCAAATTAATGATCGTATCCAAATCCTTTTTATCCGACAATATGTAGACGGCTTCATTTGTCATTGCTTTCCAGCGGTAGGCATATCGCCCGGTTTTCCCCGGCGGCACAGTTAGCGTAACCGGGATATGTATTTTTTCCAGTTGTACGACGTCGTACTCGCTCTTGTCCATCAGAATTTTGACTTCACCAATTGGCGCTATGCTAAAATCCTGTTCAAATGAAGAGCAGCCCTGCATAAGTAAAACTATCAGACCAAGTCGTAAGTAATCTATAGTATATTTTAAAAATCTATTTCTTTTCATTGTGTGCTGAGTTAAAAAGTTACGCGTTGCCCAAACTCATCGATCAAAGGGCCGTTCGTCGTTTCGTATTTTGCTAATGCATTGCGTAGAATAACCGGATAGGTATACGATCCATAAGCACCTATAGCATCATATGAAAAATCAGAGATTCCTAATACGCTAATCATAAAACGTATACGGGTCGCAGAAAAAGAACCAAAGTAGTATTCCGCATCATCCCAGTAAATTGGTCTTTCAGGCTTGTTGGACACCCAGACCTTGTACGAATTAATGGCTTTGCTGCCATCGATAACTTGTCCTGTACCGCCCGGTAAAAAATCGTCTGACGCGACGACTTCGGCCACGATTCGTAAAGCTTGTGTTTCCATTTTGGGTGTATTGATCAATATGACCGGATAGTTAATGGTAATGGAATCCGCTGGAAGTACTACCTCTGGAAAAAGAAAATCTTCGCCCAAAACAGCTGTAGTACCTGCACCCGGTTTAACCTTAATCGTTCTAGCTCGATCGTGCGTTCTACCCTGGATACGCATTTTGAGGTATATGGTATCCCGCTCTTTTTTCACCGGGTCAAAAGCAAAAGTGTAACTGGTCGAATCAACATCATACTCACCGATAAAGAATGAAATACGCTCTTCGCCTTCGAACAAGATTGTATCCTGTCTTTTACAGGCCATCAATGCGAACAGCAGTCCGGCAAAAATAAAATATTGTATTGTTTTCATAGGCTTATTGATAAGTAGGATTATACTCCAATTCCACGTCAGGAACAGGCAATTTATAAATAGATAGCGGAACATCAGAAGACATAAAAGGCATACGAGTGATTGCTTTTCTCTTCAAATAGAAAAAATATTGTCCTTCGGCATAGAACTCTTTATGATATTCTTTTTGAATTTCGTTCTGTAGCTGTGTATCGGTAACCGACCCGTCTTCTGGTAACTTATTTACTGCCCGGGCGGAGCGCACGTTGTTCAATTCAACCGCCCCAGATGCCGGACTAGTCGCAGCTTCTGCCAATATGTAGTACATTTCCGACAGACGTATAAGTGGTATCAGTTGATCGCGTCGCTGAGACGAGGTCAATCCTTCTCCCGTCACTGGTGCGTAGGTCTGCCAAAACTTGGAAGGAAACAATATACTCTGATCTTGTTCGAATAAGTAGAGCCTTCGGACATCGGTGGTCGAATTTTCATACAAGGTGTTTATATTGGCCAAGGTACGGGTCAAACCTCTTCCTGAACTTATGTAGAACCTAAAATATTGTTGTGTCCAATTAAGAATATCCCTTGAGCGTAAGGCGAATACTAGTTCTGACATAAACAACCTGTCTTTCGATCCGGCCGCTGCACTAACTGCCGTATTGGAGACAAATTGAAACTTCGCACCATCGACTACTTCCTGTGCAGCTCTAGCTGCAGCTGGTTTGTCTCCCATATACATGTTTACACGAGCCTCTAATCCTTTGACCCCATAATAATTCATTCGGATACGACGGGTATTCAGGTCGGTATCATCCTCGAAAACCGGGTCGACGGATTTAAGTAGAGTTGCAGCTTCGGCAATATCGTTTAATACCAATTTACACACTTGCTCCGATGTACCCGGTACATTAGCAAAGGCATCCACCATCGTCTCGTAGGGAATGGCCTTTTGTCCTTTTCCAGCTTGATACTCGGGGCCAAACAAACGGAAAAGATCAAAGTGGATATAAGCCCGTAATGCCAACGCTTCCCCACGGATCAAATTATATCCTTTTGAAGAAAGAACCGTTCTGTTTGACGCTGATTTCTCTATAATTTTATTCAGTCCTGCAATAGCATTATACGAGCTGCTCCAAACTGCGCTAAGGATATTTCTAACCTCATCGCTGTTGTAATTATATGAACGTGTCTCGTAATAAGGAGCTGTCGAACTGGATTGGGTATAGTTCTGCGCCAAGGCTGACACAAAACCCAGGGAGAGGCGGTCTCCATACATACTTTGTTTGCTGAGCTGTGAGTATACCCCTACCAAAGCCTGTTCAAACCCTATTTCAGAAGCAAACATCTGTTCCTCAGCCACAGAGGATTTAGGCTCAACATCTAGATACTTGCTGCATCCGGAGAGCAACGAAAGAGTTATTAATGCTAGTAAAAATACGTATATTTTCATAATCTCTTCTATTTAGAAACTCGCGCGAAGCGATAGTGAATAATTGCGGGCGAATGGGTTTTCCGTACCCCGTTCGAGCTGGACAGAACTCCACCATATCGGATCATTTGTCAATGCTGTAATAGACAGGGAATTGAAACCCAATCTTCTTAGAAAGGCCTTGCCATAAAAATTATACCCCAATGATGCGGAGGTCAGTTTCAGGTTATTGTCATCCTGAACGAATCGTGAAGTGGCCCTGGTAGCATTGGGTGTAGCCACGATACGTTTGTAGAGAGACACATCCCCCGGCTTGGACCATCCCAGTTCATAGGCACGGCGGTCTACATTTTGCGAAATATCCACATTCTCGACCCGGTCTACCAAGGTATAGTTATAGAGTTTTCCTCCAAATTGATAGTTAAAGATTAAATTCAGCTCAAATCCTTTATAGATCAGATTAGATCCGAAGTTACCGTTCCATTTCGGCTGCTGTATCCCCACCGGAACCTTGTCTCTAATATCCCAATCGTAAGTAGTCGTCCCATCTTTTTTCAAAAACATTTCAGTACCTGTGGCAGGATCAATACCTAGGGAGCGCACCGCAAATATGGTATTCATAGACTGCCCCTCTTCCAACAGTACATTCGGGTAAATCTGACCTGCATTTGCCGTATTCAGATCTTCGTTAGCCGTCTTCAACTTGTTGGACAATTTCTTGAGTATGTTTTTATTCGTGAATCCATTGACATTGACAGACCACATTACACCCTTCGCCTTTTGATTGATAATGGCATATCGCGCAGAGAATTCCATACCTGTATTCCGTAGCTCACCAAGATTTTCCGAATAACTGCTAAAACCGGTCGAAGGGGCAAGTGTAACTGAAGTCAAAGCGTTCTTGGTATCGTCTCTGTAAACCTCCATTCGAAGGTCTAAACGTTGGTTCAGCAACGATGCGTCCATCCCAATATTTAACTTATAGACGTTTTGCCAACTTAAGTTATAATTTCCTAAATTATTCAAGATAGCTCCCAGCTGGTCATAATACGAAGATCCTACCCCCAAATTGTACCTAAATTGGGCGCCATATGCGGGAATATTCAGCGACCCCGTGCTTCCGTAATTCGCTCTTAGGCGGAGTTTGTTAATAATCGGGCTATCTTTGAAAAAATGCTCATTATGAATATTCCATCCTAAGCCCGCGGACCAGAATGTACCAAAGCGCCTGTCCGTACCAAACTGAGACGAACCATCCCGACGGACTGACAGGTCCATTAGATAACGATTGTCATAGCTATAGTTGCCGGAATATACTAGACCTATATTGCGAGTGGTACTCTCGTCACCCGTAGGTCTGCCATTCGTCTGATATTGATTAGCATACAACAAATTGTCCAGGCGGTCGTACGGAAATCCTTCCGCAACAATCTGGTAAAATTCGTTCGCAGCATTTTTAGCATTAAACCCAAGCATCGAAAAGAGCTGATGTTTCCCGAGTTGCACGTTATAATTAGCCGTGGTCAAACTTTCATAACCAAATGACTTTCCTGTCCGGGCGGTATAGGATCCGCGGCGACTTGGCTCGGCAATAGAAGCAAACCTGGAATCCTGTGCAGAATAAAACTGATCAGCATCATCGTGCTGCTTTGTAATACTGAAATTAGACTCCACAAATAATCCCGGAATAATATTGTATCGTACAGAAAAATTATTGGTAACACCAAAGTATGCTGATTTATTGACCGAATGCAAAGTCGTATTGTATAACGGATTTATCGTCGTATAAGGTGCATACCATTCATGATAATAAACATTTTCCAACAATAATGGAATATTACCTTCAGCATCATACGGTGAAAAATAAGGATTTGCTGTCACATAATCGCTAAAACTTCCGTATGGAGAAACATTGGCTTTATTTTGGAATACACGCAGGGAGTTCATAAAGCGGAACTTATCGACGTTATAACTTAGGTCGACTTGGCCACTGTAATTATCCCTGTCCTGTCCCTTCATTACCCCTTGTTGCCTATCAGCGGTGAACTGCAATCCATAGCGAAAAATCTCATCACCGCCCTGAACACGTAAGGAAGAACGGTTACTATGCCCGATTTGAGTCGGAATTTTCAACCAGTCGGTATCTACACCTTCCAAGATATTTTTGAGGCGTGAATTGTACAATACATCTTTCCCCAATTGACCGATATTGAAGGTGCTGGTGTAAAAGCCTGCACGCTTTTCGAAGTCCAGCTTTTCGCGGGCATTCAACAGATTGTACACTCCTAATTCAGGTGTGGCTATTCTAAAGTCGTTTGTAAAGGTGACCTGTACTTTCCCGGCCGCTGGAGGTATCGTGGTAATGACCATAACGCCGTTTGCTCCCCTAGAACCATAAATCGCGGTAGCTGAAGCATCTTTCAGCAATGTAATGGACTTGATCAAATTCATATCGAGATCGACGACACGCTGTAGGTTGACCTGAAATCCATCCAATATAAAAAGAGGCTCATTGGGATTGTTGGAAAGCTCGCCACTGAGGTTTGGAAACGAGTTTTGCCCTCGCATCTGCACCTCAGGCAGACGATTGATATCTCCTCCAAACTGATTATTAGTTACCAATCTAAAGGCTGGATCTATAGCCGATATGGCGGCTAGTACCGAATTGGTATTAATTTTTTTGATTTCCTCGCCGCTAACGGTCGTTGCGGCTCCGGTAAAACTTTCGGCGGAGCGGTTAAATATACCGGTCACGACGACTTCGTTTAACTCCTCGGACGTGGGTGTTAAATGAATGATGTAATTAGTTGCCGCTGTTAGTGGGACGGTCTTCTTTTTAAATCCTAAATAAGATACCTCCAATGCTTTGGCATATTCGGGTATTTGGATGATAAACTTCCCATTTATATCTGTGTTCGCTTTAATTGCCTTATCGGTAAATGTGACCGAAACACCGGCCATCTCACGATCTGTGTCTTGGTGGTGTACTACTCCGCTTATTCTGCGCATCTTGGCCTTCTGCTCATCCATCAAAATGATACTGTTATTTTTAAATACGTATACTACACCCGATCGAACATTAAAATACTTGTCCAATACCTGATACAGTGGCTCATCTTTAAAGTTTACATCAATTCTTTGGAAATGATCGATTTTGGAAGTTAGCGACACAAAATCAACTCCGCTCTGCTTCCGAAGTTCAGTAAGAAGCTCATCTATAGTAATGCCCTTCTTTTGGATCGTTATCTTTGGTTGCTGTCCAAAGACAGTGGTCACAAAAATAAGGCTGCAAAAAAATAATAGGCAGCATCTAAATCTGTTATTGTTAATAAAAAATTTCTTCATAAATAGTGTAAGTAAAGACTGGTTAGTTCTTTATATTTTAGGGTCAAAAATTATTGGCTTCTAAAACCATAACTTTTTATTTACTTGGTAAGTATCAATCTGTCAAAATAACCTCCTTTCCACGAAAATCATATTTGATATCATTAGTCTGAGCCAACATATCCAGTACTTCTATTAGACTCTTATTTCTGGATATTTGAGCGAGTACTTTCTTGTTTTCTTTACTTTTATTATAAATAACCTTGATACCATACCATCTTTCCAACTCTAAGCAAACCTCATCTACAGGGATATTCCTGAAATAAAAAACATTGTTTCTCCAAGCTGAACTCATTTGCAAATCGGCTGTAGCAATGGCATAGTGCTGATCTACCGTAATTTGTTTTGATGGCTCTAAGCGCACAGGAGTGGATGCTAGCCCAGACACTTGAATAGCCCCCTCATACAATGTTGTCACGTTTTGCTTGTCACTACGGAATGCCCTGATGTTAAATTGCGTGCCTAACACCTGAACAATATGCTCCCTCTTAAGCCGATTACCCAGAACATGTACATTGAATTTTCGGTTCTGCAATTTGGCAACATCAAAATAGGCTTCCCCCGTCAGATACAGATCCATATCTTGCTGCTGGGTATTAATAGGATACCGCAATTCTGTACCCGAATTAAGTAATACCGTGGTACCATCAATCAACCTGACAGAAAAACGCTTGCCGTAAGGCACTTTGATCGTGTGGTATACCGTGGCGCTGGGCATAAGCCAGGTGGTGCTATCTTGGAGCGTATAGCTAATCTGATTATCGCTGTGCGATATACGAATAGATTTTTCCGCATTGGCAAGCACTGCCGAGTCGCTGCCTAATAGATTGACCCTTCTGTCCTGAGAGAGAAGCAATTCAATCTCTTCGGCAAATTCTTCCGAACTAGCGTCTGGAGTTTTATCTTTAAAAATATCGTTTACCTCACGTACCAATTTTAACTCGGTGATCGCGGGCGGCAAAGCATCCCTGAAAAAGTACAACGGAATCATTAAAAACAATAAAACAGCAGCAGCATACTTCACAAACTGCAATACAGCACTAGATTTATGGATAGGTTTTACAGGAACCTCTTGAGCGACTTGCTTTTCTATCGCTGTCCAAACTGAATCCGAAGGTTCCAGCCTGACCTGTGTCTGCTGAAAGGCGGCAACAATCTTAGCTTCGATCTGCTCATTGTCCGTATATTTCAATACACGCATTAGTACTTTTCGCTCTTCGGCAGTCGCTGTACGATCCAAACAACGTTGTATCAACAAGTTTATATAGCTATCGTTATAATTCATAGGGCCTATAAAAATTGGGATTAGAAAATTTTAATACCTAAATCCCTTTATTAGTATGACTTTGGTATATTACCTTTTGGGGGGGGAATAATTTACTTTTTTTGCAAATAGTAAAAAATGAGCGCTAATGGGAGGTCATTTAGCATTTCGGTCATCGTGGCCCTTATTTTTTTTACCGACGCATCCAGGTTCCATTTGACGGTTTCGGCAGAAACTTCAAGTATCTTTGCAACCTCTTTACGGGAAAGTCCTTCTATTTTAACCAGTTGATAAGTGATCCGTTGTTTGGGAGATAGAAGCTGTAAGGCCTGTTCAAATGCCGTTTCCAACTCTTGATATTCGATATCATTATAGGTCTTGGGGGTCGCAAAGATATCGTGTAGGATAAGGTCAAGAGGCTCTTGTGAAGGGCTTATTTTCTTAATCTTTGTCAGGAAGACATTCTTTGCCACCCGATAGATCCACGCATCGAAATTATTGACTTCGATAAGTTTGCTCCTGTAGTTCCAAAGTCGGATAAAAGTATCTTGCAAGACTTCCTCAGCCATGAATTCGTCATCACTCAGGTTAAAAATCGTCGAATAGATGGACGTTTTGTAAACCTCAAAAATAGTACGAAAGGCCTGTTCATCTCCATTAGAAACACGAAGTAATATTTCAGCTATTTCGTGGTTAGGGATGTGACTATCCATAGGTATTAGATCCTAATTTTGTTTATATACCAGTCGTAATAGAAGCATTAGCTCCCTTTTACTGTGCCTACAAATATATAAATAGATTTTTTAAGATTATCCATGTTACAACAAGTTAATAGTTAAGCATAATAACATACCTAAGCAAACGGTACTAGGCCCCCATTTCTAAACTATTAAACACAAATTTGCTACAAATATCCCGTAAATTCCAAGGACAAAGACAGCAATAAATTGATCGCTGAAGAACGTTTTTTACAAAGTTGGTTTTCCACTTACCGATCCTGATTCATAACCGACAAAAGCAATTGTATCTCTCTGGGTTATATATGTGGCGAATGGAAGGTTGTCAGCTATGAGGGTACTTGGGAAGCTTAGTACGTTTAGCAACAACACATGAGGGTCGGCGACTACAGTATACGACACTCGAAGCATTAACAGGATGTTAAGAGGATAAAAAGGACAAATTAAAGATAATTGATTTGCCTTTTTTGGTATATGTTATAATGCAATAAACCGTATGAAAAGAATTATCCAAAGAGCGTGAGTAGTTTTTTTATTTTAGGTGTCTTAAAGGTAAATGATAACATGAAATATGATTAAGTTGACTGAAAGTGAATCAAAATACAGCAATCTTGAAGAGTTGAATACCGCTGAACTGTTAAACTATATAAATGATGAGGACAACACGGTGCCGCAGCTCGTAAAGAAAGTGATTCCACAGATTGAAATGCTTGTAAATGAGGCCGTCAAAAAGCTTAAAAACAATGGTCGGTTGATTTATATAGGAGCCGGAACAAGCGGGCGACTCGGGATTTTAGATGCATCCGAATGCCCACCAACATTTGGTGTCTCCAGCGATGTCGTTGTCGGACTAATTGCCGGTGGAGACACAGCGATAAAACATGCAGTCGAAAATGCGGAAGATAATAAGAGTACCGCGTGGGAAAGCCTCAAAAAAATAAACGTTTCAGATGCAGATTTTGTAATCGGTATTTCGGCATCGGGTTCAACTCCATATGTATTGGCAGGATTGCAGGCAATGGCCGCCATGGGTATCACAACAGGATGCATTGTCTGCAACGCAGGAACTCACATCGCGCAGACAGTGGATTTTCCGATTGAAGTAGTCACTGGACCCGAGTTCATTACAGGTTCCACCCGGATGAAAGCAGGAACGGCACAGAAGCTAATTCTCAACATGATTAGTACATCAGCCATGATTCAGTTGGGCAAGGTCAAAGGCAACAAAATGATAGACATGAAGATCTCAAATGATAAACTGATAAAAAGAGGTGTGCTTTTTATCATGGACGAACTCGGCTGTACGGAATATCAAGCATTAACCAATTTACAGAAATACGGTAGCGTACGGGCTGTATTGGAGCATTATAACGATTAGCGCATGAATAGCCAGCCTCATAGTTCACACTTGTCCACGCTATTTGAAAAAATCCATCAGGGCGATAAGCAAGCCTTTAATGAATTCTATTCCTGCTACGCGTTAAGGTTACTGAATTTTGCAAAGCAAATGCTTGCTGATGCCGATACGGCGGAGGAAATCGTATCGGATCTCTTTGTACAAATATGGACAAAAAGAGCTCTAATCAGAGAAATCCAAAAACCACAGCTATATCTCTATAAGGCATTGAAAAACGGCTGTCTAAACGAGATCAGAAAGAACGTCTATGCTAGCCAAACCATTGACTATGAATTGGAGGAACGTACTGTTGCTCAAACTCCCAGCCCCTTCGATGCATTGATTGACAAGGAACTACATGCCATACTGACGGAAGCTGTGAATTCCTTGCCTAAGCAACGCAAAGTCATTTTTACATTGATTCGAGAAGATGGCTTAAAACAGAAAGAAGTCGCCGAGCTATTGGACATTTCGCTGCGTACAGTGGAAAATCAACTCTACAGGGCAGTCAAATACCTGTCCAATTATATCGAGGTATATTGGAAGAAGGAGCAGTCAATCATCAACAAATCAAATTTCAAACGTTTTTTACTATCACTTTTCTGGTAGGCAGTTAAACAGTTATCAAAAAATAAACACAATGGACAAAGATGATTTTTTAAGATTATTCGCTAAAAAGTTAGCTGATGGGTTGACCGCAAGCGAACAGTTGGATTACGATATATATCTAGTGGAGCATAAGCAAGAGAAAGAGATAAGCCTCCTGTTAGAAGAATTTTACAAGAGACCGAAACACAACGAATCGACCAATAAGGACAAATTAAATTCTATATGGAAAAAAATTGATGCAGCGGAAAGCCCGACAGCAAAAACCAAAAACTACCGTAAAATGGTCTTTCTTTTTGGGAGCATAGCTGCAGCCTTGCTGATTTTCGTTCTTATTGGCATCAGATACTTCAATCCCACAGATATTGGCGAAACCGTAATCCAAGAATCAGGAACGAAAATAGTCTCTCTTGTATTGAAAGATGGGACAAAGGTAACCTTGAATAGACATGCTACATTAAGCTACAATAGCAACTATGGTAAGGATAACAGAGAAATTCTCTTAAATGGCACCGCATTTTTTGATGTAGCAAAGGATACCTTGCATCCGATGCGCATCACTGTGGGAGATTGGAAAGTAAATGTTGTGGGAACGAGTTTTACCATCAAGCCAAACTTGTCCAAGGATGAATCAGAACTCGTATTATACAATGGAAAGGTTCAGTTAATCCATAACGATTCGCCGGATCATATTTTTACCATCACTCCTGGAGAAAAAGCGGTATGGAAGCAAAAAGCACACAGAGGCGTTCCTGATCTAGTGATCAATAGAGTGAGTCTCCGTGAATTGGAGTTTAGCAGGCTATGGACTCAGGATTCTATTATATTCAAAAATCAACCACTAAAAGATCTGATGGAAAAGGTTGGTAAAAACTACGGGATGAAAGTAATCTTTGAAAACAAGAAATTGATGGACGCCAAATTCACTGGAGCGTTTGCAAGTAAGAATCTTAAAATAAATGAACTATTACACGCATTAAAAGTCAGCTATCCTTTTGAATATGAGATAAGAGATAGTGTGATCTTTTTACGCTAAAAATATGAAAATGTTTACAAGATCGATTTTATCACTAATAATCACTTTAGTTGGCCTGCAGTTTTGTCTAGCACAGGTACGTCATATCCGTCTGGAACCAGGTACATATCCATTAAAGGATGTCTTTGAAATGATTCAGAGTCAATGTGATTATACCGTATTTTACAGCGATGAGATCGTTACGGAAGACATGACCCTGACGGTAGACAGCAAGCAGATCTCACTAGATTATCTATTAAACAAAAAATTTAAGGATTACCATCTTGCGTATCAATTTCTTGACAAAAAAATTTTAGTAATATCTGACTTGCCTCCGAGTACATTAGAACAAATGCGAGCAGATAAAATCGAAGGGCAGATCAATGATATAAAAAATCAACCTTTGCCCTATGCAACCGTCCGTGTATTAAAAGGCGACTCCATAATAGGTGTTACAGTTGCAAATGAGCTAGGACGCTTTAATATTGCTCTACCCAGTGATCAAAGACTGCTGCTGCTCGAGGTTTCTTCTCTAGGTTATAAATCAGTCAGAAAATCGTTTAGCGACCTTGATCGAACGGGCAAACTAAAGCTGACCTTGGATATCGACAATACCGTATTGGAGACGGTAACGATTACGGAAAACCGATCGCCCTATGTCAGGCAGGCAGACCGTATGATCGTGAATGTAGAAGGGACGATGCTTGCAAACGGCCTATCTACACTCGACCTTTTACAACGATCACCTAACCTTTGGGTAGACCACAACGGCAATATCAGAATCAGGGGTAACCAATCTGTGATCGTCATGATCGATGATATTATACAACGGATGTCTACTGAGCAATTGGCAGAATACCTCCGCTCAATTCCTTCGGAAAATATTAAGCGAATAGAAATTATCTCTAATCCGGGAGCTGAATATGAAGCTCAAGGCCTTGGCGGAATCGTAAAAATAGTAATGAAAAAGGGAACAAATGATGGATTCAAAGTAATCTTATTGGCTCGCTATATCCAAAATGTCAACGACCCTTATTTTAACGGAGGCACCTTATTTGATTACAAAAACAAACGGCTCTACCTGTCTGGAGCAATCGCCTATACCAAAGATAACCAACGCTATAAGACAGACTATAACATCCAGTATCCTGACGACTCGAAATACCTGAGCAATACACAACGTTTTAAGGATCTCAATAGCTATAATGCGCGGTTAACAGCCAACTACGAAATCGCTAAAAACCAAAATATTGGATTGCAGACTATCTGGACAAATTCTAAGTCTGACCAAGACTTCCATACCAATAATGCCCATCAAATGAGGGGGGATACTTTATACAAAACAACGGATAACGTCTGGAAGAATAGACCGACAATGGTTAACTCTACCTTCAATTATTCGCTAAAAATAGATACATTAGAGTCTAACTTTAAAGTGATCGCCGATTATTTGTACAATGACAATCGGGAATCGAATCACTATCGCATGACAGCACCTAGTAGCCCTGCCCCCTACATTTATCAAAATCTTTCACCCAGCACAACACATATCTACAGTATACAGGCCGATCTCAACAAAAAATATCAAAAGGACTTTAGTTTTGCGACAGGCGTCAAATATGTGCGGACAAAACGCAATAATACCGTGGAAAGAAATAATTTTGTTGAGGATAACTGGCAGCTCGATTCTTTGTATAGTAATCAGTTTATATACAACGAAGATCTAATCATGGGATATTTCACCCTGGATAAAAAAATCAACAACTTCTCAATAAAAGCAGGATTACGGGCCGAACAAACTTTTATCAATGGACTATCGGTGACAAGTTCCGAGAAGGTAAAACAAAATTATCTCAATCTATTTCCCTCTATCTTTCTATTGCAGAACATAGGAAAGAAGGGTGCTTCTATTCATCTTAACTACGGAAAAAGGGTACGGCGGCCTTCTTTTAAGGATTTAAATCCCTATACGCTTCAGATCGACGACTTTGTGCTAATTCAGGGGAATGTCAATCTACAACCGGAATACATCCATCGCATTGAAACAGGGATTACGCTAAAAAAAGGTCTCTCGATCGATCTATTCTATTCCAATACACAGGATAAAATAGTACAATTTACCACACAGGTAAACAACAGGCAGATCAAATATCAATCAATAAACTTCAAAAATGGCAAAGACTATGGCTCAAGTGCGTTTTTCCCATTTACAATAAACAGTTGTTGGAGGGTTCAAAGCAATCTTTCATTCTTCAAATCCGAGTTTGAATATGGTAATATCAACCTTTCTCAAAAAGTATTTGAAGGAAGCCTATTTAACTTTCTGAAAGTTAGCAAACTATTTGATGTTAATCTATACTTGAGTTATCGAACACCGTCTTACATTGGAAATACTAAATATGCGGATCAATTCTATTCCAGCGTAATGTTTTCTAGAGGGATTTTAAATGGGAAAGGTAAAATAACACTGCAAGCCAATGATTTATTCAATACAGCGAGGGAGCGTGAATATTCAAGCTATGAAGGTACTATCATCAATTTCTATCAAAAACGCCCCACACGCACTTTTGGGCTATCCTTTGCCTATACGATTACAAATGGAAAGAAATTTGAAGATAAGAAAATCATACAATCCAACGATGAACAGAGAAAACGTGTCAATTAAGATAGCCTAAACACTCCCATCGTACAAATACTATTGTTCTATAAAATATCTGTGTGATGACGGACACCTTATTGACGAATATATCAATGTCAATCCCAGTCCTGCTCTGTCCCTCTTTAAGGCAGAGGCAACGTTTTGCTGAGTGCTATGATTATGTCTTTCTTTAATATCAACGTCGCCTGGGACTCCAATCGGATACAATTACCATTTCCCCAAAAATTACTGGTATCGAATGTCCCCGACACCAATAAATACCCGCCAACTTTTAGCGAATTATAAAAGGTGTTACCATCGATCTCATTGCCATTACTCTTGGAGACAGTATTCGCGCTAGTTATTTATGTCTTTTGTGATAATCTGCGCAATTGATCAATCCGTCTGGATGGAGACGGACAGGTTCAGGAAAGATCATTGCTAATTTGCAAAAAAGAAAAGCTTATGATCAACTTAAAAACTTTCTATATCGCAATACTCATTGCGGTAAGTTATTTTACCGCAGCAGCACAGGTAAAATCCAAAACAAATTCCAATACCACCATAGCCCAACTGCATAAACAGCTCGAAACTGTTATACAAAAAGAAAACATCCCGGGCCTGATGGTTTCGATTGTAAAAAACGATAACATTCTATACGCTGGTGGACTGGGCTATGCCGACCTTGGGAAACGTCGTCCCGTAGATCAACTCACCCAATTTCACCTCGCCTCCGTTACAAAATTTTTCGTGGCGATGGGAATCCAGCAATTAGTCGCTAAGGGAAGGCTTAAACTTAGCGACCGCATTCGCGATATAGCACCTGAAATTCCTTTTAACAATCCTTGGGAAGATACTTATCCAGTTAGGGTAGTTCACCTCCTAGAACATACAGCAGGCTTTGATGACGTGCAGCTCAATAGTATGGTAACCATAGGTGAAAAACCGCTACTTGGTATTGACGCGATCAAGGCTGTCAGCAATTCACTGACCGTTCGCTGGAAGCCCGGAACGATGATGTCCTACTCCAACCCCGGTTATAATGTACTCGGTTATATCATCGAAAAAGTGACGGACATGCCTTGGGATAAGTATCTACAAGATCAGATTTTTTTACCACTGAACATGCGTAAGAGCCTATTCGATCGTAATGGAACCCGTATGCCTAACTTCGCCACAGGTTACGATTTTCGAGATGGGAAATTCAGGCCGATGCCTTTCTATCAGCCAGGTAGCAATGGAGCAGGCAGCGCATTGGTATCAAACGCAGAAGATATGGCCAAATTTATGCTTTATCTGCTCAATGGTAGTGCTGACAGCACACTACTAAATAATGGCAATCTCAATGAAATGGAGATCATCCACAGTACTTTAGCCAGCCAGGCGGGATTACAAACTGGCTATGCTTTGGGCAATGATCTATTCCCGAATAATAAAAGGATTAGCCTACGTGGCCACAACGGTAAAGGGGAAGGTTTTGTATCCTGGTTATTTTTTAACCGTGATGCTGGTATAGCTTATGCCATAGCAGCAAACAGTGTGGTCAATATGTGGCCAATCTCGCAAGCAATCGAAGACTTCCTAACTAAAAATATATCCCCTCCAAAACTCACTAGTCACCCAATAGATAAACAAAAACTGAAACCGCTTTTAGGCTACTACCAATTTATGAATCCAAAAAATGACCGTTGGGAATTCTATAGGCGGATCTTTGGCGGTATTGAATTAAGAGGGATCAGCAAGGATCGACTCCTCGTCAAAAAAGAGAACGGACAGGTGGATTCCCTGATCCACATCGGCAATGGCATATTTCGCGCAAAAGATGATATTCTCCCTTCTTTTGTATTAGCCAAAGATTCCAATGACCAGCCTTTCTTTCAAGGTTATGGCAATAGCTTCTATCGAAAAGTGCCTTCGGCTTCCCTGTTAATACAAAAGATTCCTATCTATTTAGGTTTTTGTGCCATTTTGATTTATATGATCTTTAGTCTGGTGGGAATAGTGCTTATGTTCTTTCGAAAAATAAAATTGATCGACGTTGGAATTCCACTATTGCCAATAGTAGGAACCTGTTGTTTTATTGCGGCCTATCGTCTCATGGGATTGACGGATGCCAGTCACAAAGAGCTCTTTACTTCTTTTAACATAACAAGTTTTTTGATTTTCCTGGGCATGCTCTCATTTGCGATATTAGTTATTGTCAGTAGCCTGCTGCTCTATAAACGTTGGTTTCAACTAACTCCGAGATGGTTGCGTCCGCTATTAGTGTTCTGTAATTTCTTTTTATGCTACTTGGTTGCGCTGTTGTCTATCAATGGCTGGATTGGTGTGCCGATCTGGATGATGTAATTCATTTGGCCAATTATGTTTAAATTCACAGTACAAAGATAGGTTAATATAAACCATGGTCAACATACTCTATACTTTTCACGCTTTTTCAGCTGGTGCATTATGGTTGCTCGGGACCTTGATCTTTATGGGGGTAAACAAGACAGGTCCCCAAGCAGACCGCTGGCTGGGCGCATACTATTGTCTATTGGCGAGCTTATTTACCCAGCTCTTTCTAGAAGGTTTTCATATCGACAACGGAGCTTTGATCCATGTTCTGGAGCTTCCCCGCTGGGCGACTCTCCCCTGCTTTTATCTCGCAGTTCATTACCTCGTCAAACCAACAACACCTATTCGGTACTGGGGATTACATTTTGTTCCATTCCTGGCTTTTCTTTTCTTCTCCGTCATCTATTTAATACCCGGACTTTTTAACAAACACATCCACGCTCCGCAATTACCGCATTGGATCATGTTCGCTATTAAATATTTCTTCTTTGCGCAATGCATCTTTTATTGGATGGCCTGCTATTGGCTCTTTAAAATACATCAAAAGAATATTCGCCAGCTGTCTTCCTATACGGAGAAGATCAACATGATCTGGTTGAAGTATCTATTGATCGCTCTATTATTTATGATCATTGTCCGTTTGCTGGCGTTGGCTCATTTTTCCTTTGACTCCCTTGCACCAATTCTATATTTTATGGGCATAGTGGCACTTGGGTACGGAACTTTAACACAGCGGTCAATATATGCTGTGGAATCTAGCGATAATCTGATTGATGAAAGTGATAAAACAAAGAATATTAAAACCGAAGAGCGATTGACAGAACAACAGGTAGACACATTAAAAGAAAAACTCGTGCAGAAAACAACAGCTGAAAAGTTATATCTAGACCCTGCCCTAACACTCTCATCCCTCGCGGACCATATCGGCATCAATCCGCATGATCTTTCCTATATTATAAACAATGGCTTACAAAAAAATTTCTACCAGTTTATCAACGAACTGCGCACGGAAGAAGCGAAAAGACTACTATTATCCGAAGAGGCCAAGCGACTTGATATGTTTGGGATCGCGATAAGGGCCGGCTTTAATTCAAGAACAACTTTTTATAGCAGCTTCAAAAAGGTAAACGGAATGACACCGACAGCATATATGAAAGTCCATGGTAAAAAATCATCTTAACGAGGGAAAGTGGAGTTTGTTCGATTGCATCCATTCGGACAATTAACCTATCAAAAAGACCTACTCTTGTATCATATCAACAAAAAAGATTATGATACAACAAATTAAACCAAGTATTCGCTCGAAAGCGATACGCCAGATTTCCAAAGCAACATATGGCTTTCTCACGGGAGCCTACTGTCTTTTAGTCGGCCATGGTGCATTCGCACAGACCGCCGCTGCAAATGCTTCCCAGCAGCAAAATCAGTCTCCACTGAAATCATTTCAGGGTTATTATCAGCTCCCCAACAAAGTAGCTTTCATTGCTTTCGACGAGCAGGATAATGCGCTGCACGCTACACAGCTATGGGACCAGAAAAAAAGATATCAGCTCGTCCGTAAAGATAACACGCACTTTGAATCCAAAAACGAAGGCTATTCGATAGAATTCTTAAAAAATAGCTCCGGAGATTTTAGCCAAGCAAAGCTCCTGGGCAGAATTGTATGTGAGCGTGTACCGTTTGACCCCAATAAAATTGCAAGTCTGACCGCATCTCAATTGAAACAGCTTTCCGGAACTTACTTAATGGCCAACGACAACAATTTTAAAATTACTATAGAACCTTCAGCACAGGGCTTAATCCTTAAACAATTGTGGGACAACAAAACAGTTTCATTTACCCCTCGCTCTGAACTTTTCTTCCTCAACGAAGATGGCACCTTTCCTTTGACATTTTCTGTTGCCAATGGAAAGGTGGAGCAGATGACCTGTTTTGAAAAGGACCTCTGGTTGAAGGCTGATTAATTTTCCAATTCAAAAAAGATATGAAAAGAATGATTATCTGCTTATCTGCTATACTGTTGAGTATAGCACAATTAAAGGCGCAGCAGGTAGCTGACGAACAGTTTTATTACCCCATTGCCGATCCGCACCATCAGGTCGGCAATGGACCGTTGCTCCTTTTTGACGAGGCACACAACAATGCGGTTACTTTGAGAGGAACATATGCAGCATTTTCAGATCTTCTGCAAGCGGACGGATATAGTCTCCGAAGTACCAAAGAAAAGGTCAATTTGGAAAGATTGAAAGAGGCAAAAATATTTATCAGTGTAAATGCGCTACATGATCCAGAAAACTGGAGCCTGCCTGCCCGTTCGGCATTTACAGATAAGGAAATAGAAATTCTCCGACAATGGGTATTTGACGGTGGATGTTTATTTTTGGTAACCGATCATATGCCCTGTGGCGGATCAGCACAAGCTCTAGCCGCTGTATTCGGCATTCAAGTCATTAATGGCTTTGCTTTACGAAAAGATGGAAAGCCCGAAATCTTTTCAAAAGATAAAGGAACACTTTTATCCAACGAAGTAACAACTGGATCGGGTACGGAAATAGACAGTATTATGTGCTGGGGCGGCACGGGATTTACGGTACCAGAAACCGCACAAATTATCTCTTTGTTGGACGAAGGATATGAGATTTATTTACCTGCCGATGCTAATCTGATAAAAAGGCCTATGCCAGACTACATTCCCCGATTGCCTGGCAAAGGATTTGCAAATGGTGCTTACCTTCGATTTGGGGAAGGAAGAATGGTGATATTCGGGGATGGCGCTCCTTTTTCTGCCCAACTCCATGGCATCAAAAGTGAAAAAAGGGGAATGAATCATCCTTCTGCTTACCAAAATGCACAATTTCTGCTTAATATCGTTCATTGGCTCGACCAATGAACGATCAGCAAATCCCAGTAGTACCATTATTGAAAAATTTCAGGTCAGTTCCTATATTGACGCGCTGATTTTTCACCTTTTATTCTGGAAGCTCAGGCATAGCAATCCGACGTTGGGCTGAGTCAATTACCTGACCCAGCCTTAAAAACTACCCATTACCTATGTTGTGACTAACCTATGATTACAATCAATTAGAACACAATTTTTAAGCAAAATAGTTTTGACTTTCAGACAATAATCAAAACGCTTTCTCCACCCTCCGGTCCGGTAAAAAAACAGCAACCACCCCTATGAGTGGTAAGAATGCACATATACGATAGACAAGGTCTATACCAGAACTGTCGGCGATTTTTCCCAATACAGCTGATCCAATCCCTGCCATTCCGAAAGAGAGTCCAAAAAAGAGTCCCGACACCATTCCCACGTTTCCGGGTAAAAGCTCCTGTGCATACACCACGATTGCTGAAAAGGCAGACGCTATAATTAAACCAATGATGACAGTTAATATGACCGTGCAGATTAAATTTGAATGGGGTAAAACTAACGTAAAGGGCGATGCCCCGAATATTGAAAATAATATAACATTCTTTCGGCCTATCCGGTCGGCCAAGGCTCCTCCAATCATCGTACCGACGGCTACCGCCAATAAGTAAACGAACAGATAAACCTGAGATTCCCTCACTGAAAGTGCAAATTTATCCATCAGATAAAATGTGTAGTAGCTCGACAGGCTTGCCGAATAAAAATACTTTGAGAAGATCAATAGCAACAAAATAGCCAGGGGAACAACAATCCTCTTTCCCCGACTCTCTACCATTTCAGTATACTGCGATCCATTTTTGTCCTCCGTAGGCGCCGTTCTGCTCTTTGATTTGTACCAAGATGCTATTCGGTACAATATCCCCATTGCCAGCAATGCTACCGGCAACAGCCACAGTACATTTTTTTTACCATATGGAGCGATCAACACCGCAGCAAGTATAGGGCCCATTGCCGTTCCGACATTACCGCCGAGCTGAAAAAGAGACTGGGCAAACCCGCGTTTTGCTCCTGATGCCACATACGCAATTCTCGATGCTACCGGATGAAAAATAGCGGATCCTGCACCGACTGTCACCACAGCCATAAGTAACCAGCCGTAACTGCTGGCCAAAGCCAACGTGACTAAGCCCAGGAGACTGAACAGCATACTCACCGGAAATAGATATGGATAAGGTTTCCTATCGGTGATAAATCCGATCAGCGGCTGCATGATCGAGGAAGATAGCTGGAAGACAAAGACAACCAGCCCGATCTGAGAAAAATTCAGTTGAAATGATTCTTTGACGACCGGATGGATCGCTGGTATGAGCGATTGAATGGTATCGTTAAACAAGTGGCAGCAACTCAACATAAAGAGAATGGGATAGGCTGTCCCGTTCCCCTGGTTGAAGGGATTTATCTTTCGGTCCAGTGCATCCTTTTTCAAACTTGTCATGTTTAGCCGTCAGAAAGGTTATCTTCCATGAAATATTCGCCAGCCGTGCGCTCAATGGCTAAACCCTGCTTATACCGGTTCATAAAAACAGTGAAACCTTCTACATCTCTGGGCTCCGGAGCAATAATCTGTTCTTCTAACCATACAAAAACGCGGTCAGACAAGTAGCTAGATAATGTTTCCTCATCCTCTCTGTTGACCATAAAGGATGCCAAAACTGCCATCCCCCAAGCGCCCGCCTCTCCGGCCGTAGCCACCACCGAAAGGGGTGTATCGAGTGCCGCCGCGCATATTTTTTGCGCGGGAAGACGGGTTTTGAACAGACCGCCATGTGCTTTAATCTGTTCGATCCGGATGTGTTCTCCATTTGTTAAAATATCCATTCCCAAGCGGAGTGCAGCAAAAGCAGAAAATAGATGTGTACGCATAAAGTTGGATAAATTAAAGCGGCTTTCAGGGCACCGGACAAAAAGCGGCCGGCCTACATCGACACCGGTGATACTTTCTGCGGAATAATAGCCGTAGCTCAACAATGCTCCTCCGTCGGGTTCTGCATCCATAGCTTTGTTAAATAGCGTTTCATAAATCCTATCCATGTCCGGTGCGAGTCCCATCGCCTGATAAAACTCACGGAATAAATTTACCCATGCGTTGATATCGCCGGAGCAGTTATTGGCAAGGATGATACCGACCGGCTTCCCATCTGGGGTTGCCATGATATCAATCTCAGGATATATCTTAGACAGTTCTTTTTCCAGTACAAACTGGGCAAAAATGGATGTACCTACAGAGATATTCCCCGCGCGTATATTCACGCTATTTGTAGCCACAGTCCCGGTACCACCATCTCCTTCCGGAGGACACATCGGGATACCCGCCTCCAGCGTGCCGGAAGGATCCAGTAACTGGGCTCCTTCGACGCTAAGGTACCCTGCAGATTCACCTGCAACGCGAATTGTAGGCAAGATATCGATCAGGTTCCAGGAATATTCCCTTTGGGCAATCAGGTTATCAAAAACCGCTAACTTATTCTCATCAAACTTTCTTTTAGTCAGGTCAACAGGAAACATACCGGAAGCATCACCAATTCCCAAGTACCTTTCTCCGGTGAGGCGCCAGTGGATATAGCCAGCCAGTGTCGTTACATAATCTATCTGAGCAACATGCTCCTCCCGATTCAGAACGGCCTGAAACAAATGAGCTATGCTCCACCTCTGCGGGATTTTAAACTGGAAGCGCTCAGTCAGCTGCGCTGCCGCGGCTGCTGTGGTCATATTCCTCCAGGTGCGGAACGGCACCAGCAGTTTTCCGGTTTTGTCGACAGCAATATAGCCCTGCATCATCGCCGAACAGCCTATGGCCGCCACCCGTGTTAATAACACACCGTAGCGATTTTTTATTTCCATAGCCAATCTCGCATACGCTTTTTGAAGTCCGTTAACTATCTCGTTCTGGCTATATGTCCAATACCCAGCTATCAGCTGATTTTCCCAATCATATAAGCCTGACGCTAGCTGTTCACATGTATCATTAACCAATACAGCTTTAATTCTCGTCGAACCCAATTCTATGCCAAGATAGGTTCTGCCCTGAATTATCGCCGTCTTCATGTTATTATCCATATTTTGTAAAACAAATTTCCACTGTTAAAAAATCACCAGCTATCGGTCCGGAACGGAGAGGCCAGCAGCTGTTGCCTGTTGATCAGATTAGCATCCTCGGGATTATCACTCCAGGCATAGCGTACTGCCACGGGGTGGGCTATATCCCTATGACTGACAACGACGGCATTGCCCTTGACAACAGCGTCCGCCCAGACAAATTTGCGGTCCTGCCCAGCGATGGCAAAGTGTCTCAGTGGTTGCCCGTCCCTGCTTGCCAGTCCAGCGCCGACCTCCTTAAAAAAGAGTACGATCCTGTTGTCCTTGATTTCCATACGCTCATAGACGGGTCCTGAGCTTACCAGCTTTTCACCGTACACCAGTTTGCGGGCAGCCAGCAGCAGCCGCGCAGCAAGGTCCTTTTTATTCAGGGGATGAATATCGTTCCACTCGCCAATATCATAGTTGACCGTCAACGCTGTATAGGGAACGTCACGGGATACCTTAAACTGCGCTTCCCGTACACCCGCCCATCCCGATTCAGAGGGGCGTTCCTGTTTGCGCATATAATTAGGTAGCTGCACTAGCAAAAAAGGCAGCTGCGGGCGCTCCAACGTCAGGCGCCAGTCTTTGATCAGCAGACGCAGATACTGTTCGTAGGTCTGCGGACTGCCCGTATTGGCCTCTCCCTGGTACCAGATCACGCCGCTCACGGCCACATCTTTTATCGGATAGATCATGCCGTTATACAGCTTTGACCCTACTTCATTAATATTTTGAAGTCGCGGCTGATAGCTTTTGGCCAGATCGGGATCCATGCCTACCTGATATTTCCAAGGTCCAGCCAGATTGATCTCGTTGTCATTGACCAGCAGCTTATAAGACTTGCCTTCCACAAATCCCCCATTACCTGTATTAGACCGCAAGCGTACCGTCACGGTATTGTGCCCAGCGCGCAGGATACCTGCCCGTACGGGGTACTTGCGGGGCGGATACATATAGCCGGTGGCACCCACAAAGTGGCCATTGACAAATACCGAATCACTGTCGATCATGGTCCCCAGGTACAACACGCCATACCGCCCCGCCAGCTCGCCCGGCAATTCAAATGATTTTCTAAAATAGACCACTCCCTTGTTATGCAACTGCTGGTCGCGCCACCATCCCGGCACGGTAAAGGTAGGCCAGCTACTGTCGTTCCAGTCTGGCTTTATCCAGTCCCGGATACCGCGGTCATGCTGCGCCAGATGCATGCTGTCCAGTGCGGGGCGGTCGAGCAGCAGCCGGGGAAATTCTTTTAGCTGATCCTGGCTGATCCAGCTTTCTATATTCGAGCCGCCGAGGCTCGACACGAGCATGCCCACGGGTACACCGGTATGAGCATAGCTCTGCTGTGCATAGAAATAGGCCAATGCCGTCCAGTTCATCACTTCCGAAGCCACAGCGGAGTACCAGCGTCCGCCACCGGCTATTTCGCTGCGGCGGTCCAGCGCATTCTGTGTCGGTACCTTAAAATAACGGATCATATGGTTATTGGATTCATTGATCTCCGGAAAGCGTTCTACCAGCCTTTCTATCGGTGTCTCCATATTGGACTGGCCCGAGCAAAGCCACACATCGCCGATCAGGACATCTCGGATAGCGATCTCATTCACCTGCAGCAGATAAGGACCTCCGGCTTTCTGTGCCGGCAGCCTGATGGCCCAGTTACCTGCCGCATCCGCCTCAGTCAGGTAGCTTTGGCCACGAAAACGTACCGTTATTTTCTCACCACTGTCGGCCCAGCCCCAGATTTTCAGTTCGGTATCACGCTGCAGCACCATGCGGTCTGCTATCAGCGCAGGCAGCCGCACTGCTGCGGACGAGACTACAGCATAGAGGAACAGGGCTAATGTCAGGGCAAGAGTACAGGCTTTTCTTTTTTTCATCTTCATACGATTGCACATTCTACAAATAAGAGTGCAGGACCGCTCATCCTGTACAGATGGCATGTCCTACAGCCCTATTAGTTATATCCGGGATTCTGGTAGGCTGCTTTTTCGGCTGCCGACATATCCATGGCATCCAGCTGTCCTTGCGGGATAGGCCGCAGGTAGTGGAAGGGTTGTATCGACCGAGTGAAGGTTGTTGCCGTGTGGTCACCTACATTCGAACCGGCAATACGATAGGTTTTAGCGATGTCGGACCAAGTCTGTGTACGCACGAGGTCATACCAGCGGTAGCCCTCACCATAATACTCGCGCGAACGTTCGGCCAAGATGTAATTGAGCGTAATCTGAGCCGGCGTCGCAGCCAACATTTCGGCACGGCGGTTGGCTTCCTTGGCCGTGTTGCCGTTGTTGTCCCAGCGCCATACCCCCGCGCGGCCGCGGATCACATTGACCAGGTCGCGTGCGCTCTTGCCGGCTTTGGCCGTCGCACCCTTCACTGCCGCCTCGGCAGCGATAAAGTACAGCTCGGAAAACTTGGCAATATTGAACGGCCGGGTGCTGCCCGCGTTGGGCTGTCCCAAGCCATTGCCGTTGTCGGTGCGGTAAGGGCCCAGCTTCCACAGTCCAGGATAGACACGGCGGCTGATGCCCTCCGGAGAGATCACATAGTCGGCCCTGCCGGGGAGTACCCCCGCCCCGATACTGCTCTTGTAGGTTTTATTGTCATAGTTGATCGGCATCTGTGGCTCCTCATTCAAGAAAGTGAGGATGGCCTCTTCCGGTTTGACGGGTATGTTATTGGCGTTAAACAACGAAGGGTTGCTGATATTTGCCTTGTTCCAGTTGCCGCGGTACACCGTCGTGAAGGTGCCGTCGTAGCGCGAGTCGTTGGTTTTGTCGGCAAAGGTTTCGGTCACCACGTTGATCGTCGGTGCCATCCGTGTCCATGGGCGCCCCAGTGCCTGCGCGGCCTCCCGCTGTACCGAGTTCACCAGATCGGCGGTATTCCAGGCCGTTGTTTTGGAGCTCGTGATCGACGTGTAATTCCAGGTCATCATCCAGCCCGCAAAGTTGTCGGGTGCACCGCCACTGCCATAGCTCAGGCTACCGCCATTATACAGCTCGCTGTCTTCGGTATGGTCAGCAAAGAGCAGGATCTCGTTGTTGCGGTCATTAGTCCCGACGTTGACATCGTAAAAGGTGGGCTGCAGGCCATACGGTCCCGGGTTTTCAATAGCAGCCACGGCTATGTCGTAAGCCTGCTGGAAATACCAGGCGCTGGTCTTGCCATCAGGATCCGTCCGTGCGGTCTCCGGATAAGTCGGTATATTTTTCGGATTTTCCAGCCACCAGGCGTAGGTCAGGTAGGCCTTTGCCAAATATAAGCGGGCCACCGTCTTGCTCACGGCCCCCTTTAAGCGCGGTGCATCGGGCAGATCGCTAATGGCCTTAGTCAGGTCCGGGAAAATAGCCCGTGTATACACTTCAGCCACGGTATTGCGTTTGGATTTACGCTCCACAGAGGTGCTGTATTTGAGTTCGCCCCCACCCAGGTCGAGCGGCACGCCACCAAAAGTCTGCACCAGCAGGAAATAATCAAATGCCCGGAAAAAGTGTGCTTCGGCGATGATCGCGGGCGAGGTGCCCACTGTCAGAGCATTCTCGATGATGCCCGAGGCCATGTTGATGTTAGGCAGGGCGGCCTGCCATGCCACATCCGCCCTGCTATTTATAGCCGTCATCGTACTGAGACCTGTAAAGTCCATCACCTGAAAGTTTTCGTCCGCACTCTGCGCATAGGTCACCTCATCGGTCCCGGTCAGGCAGGCATTGTAATAATAAGCCTGTCCATAGATATAGCGCAGGTGGGCATAGAGTCCCACAATACTGTTGTTTATACCGTTTGGTGTCTTAAAATCCCCCGGCGTAAAGATTCCTCTGGGCTGTTCATCCAAAAATTTGGAGCAGCTGTTCATGCCGAGCATCAGTGAACCAAGGCAGAGCCCTATGATAAGTTTTGAATTGAAAGTTTTCATGCCTGAATGTTTTAAAATGAAAGATTGAGCCCCAGAATATAACTTCTCATTGCCGGTGTATTTGTACCGACCACCAGTATCCGTCTCAGGCCACCCACGGCCACATTCTCGTCGCCATAGGAGTTGGGTTCCGGATCACCGCCCGATTCCTTGTGGTAGGGCGAGAATAGGACGAATGGATTTTCCACCGTCGCATAGAGGCGCAGGCGGCCAATACCCATGCGTTCCACCCATTTCTGTTTAAAGTTGTATCCCATCGTAATCGTACGCACCTTTAGATACGACGCATCAAAATAGCCCAGCGTACTGCCATATTTGGGATTGTCACCGCTCTGTATGCCTCCGGGTTTCGGATATTTGGCATCCGTACGGTCTTCACGCCAGTATTCGACGCTCACGTTGTTGCCCGCGCGGGTATTCAGCTGGTTGAGGTAGCCGGTACTTCCGTAGAGCGAACTGATCAGCGTACCGCCATTCTGGAAGGTACCCACCACATTCAGGTCGACATTTTTGTAGGCCAGACGCGTATTGAAGCCACCCAGAAAATTGGGCTGGATATTGATGATCTGCCGGTCCGCAGCACCGATCGCCCGTGTAGGCACGCCATTTTCGTCATATTCACCTGTATACTCCACCTTGATCATCCCCAGATTGCCACCCGGCTCCAGGATATCGCGATAGGGATCGTCGGCCTGCCACAACCCAATTTTCTTATAGTCAAAGATCACGTCGATCGGATGGCCGACAAACCATTGATTACCTTCATCACGCTGGCTTCCGGAGGTCAGTTCAACGAGCTTATTTCGGTTGGCATAGAGATTGACCCCCACATCCCATTTCCAGCCGTTTTCATTGTCGATCACCGCGCCGTTGAGGGAGAGTTCAAAGCCTTTGTTCTGCGTCTTTCCGATATTCGCCATGTAGCTGCCGCCACCGTTTGTCGGTGGCAGTCCCACGCGCAGCAATATATTGTCGGTATTCTGCACATAGTATTCCATGGTACCGCTGACCCTGTTGTTGAAGAGACCGAAGTCCAGACCGTAGTTGTAGGTCTTGGAAAACTCCCAGCCCAGCGAAGGATTGGGCAATTCGGACATGTAGTAGCCGGTCAGGAACTGCGTATCGAAATTATACGGTCTTGTACTCAGCAAGCCCAGGGTCTTGTACGGATCGACCGCCTGATTGGACGTCTGACCGTAGCCTAGGCGCAGCTTAAGCTGGTTTATCCATGGCACGGCGGACATGAACTTCTCGTTGTGGATATTCCATCCTGCCGAAATCGCCGGATAGGCATGCCACTTGTGCCCCGGTGCCAGTCGCGAGGAGCCGTCGCGGCGCATGGTCATCGTCAGCATGTAGCGGTTGTCAAAGGTATACATGGCGCGGCCCATAAAAGACATCAGGCTGCTTTTGGCATAGCCCTGCTGGTCAGGGTTGACAATGATCTCCCCCTGGGCCCGGCCGATGTTATAGAACTGGAACGCATCGATCGGAATATCGCGGGCCGATATCAGCGTGCTGTTGGTGGTGTTCTGCTCCGCCGAATAAAGAGCCACCAAATTGAGGTTATGTTTTTGCGCAAAGGTACGATCGTAAGTCAGCAGATTTTCCATTACCCATTGTACCGTTCTGCCGTTTGCGACCGAAGCTGTGGACACATTGTCCGGGGTGCCACTGAATACACCCTGTCCAGTATAGCTGCCATCATTGTTCTGACGGAAGTTGAGTCCAAGGTTGGTGCGGTAGGTCAGGCCCTCCACGCCGGGAATCCGGATCTCGCCGTACATGTTGTTGTACGAACCGAATACGCGCTGCTGATTAATATAGCTGTCCCCCAGCGCCTCATAGGACTCGCGGGTATGCACCCATTGCTGACCCGATGTCTGCTGCTGGATACGGGATTTGAGTGTGCCATCCGCATTAAAGGGATTGGCTATCGGCGAGGCGCTCAGCACGCCGTACAGGCCTAGGTTGTTGCCATTGGTGATGCTGTAGCTCTGATTGAGGTTGAACCCAAATTTAAATATCTTGCCCACCTGCTGGTCGAGTGCAGCACGCAGATTGTAGCGGGTATAGTTCTGCAGGGGAACCACGCCCTCATCGCGGAAGTAACCGGCGCCGAAGTTGTAGTTTCCTTTCTCTGCCCCACCGTTGACGCTGATATCGTGGCTGTTGACCAATCCATTTTTGTAGAAAAGGTCCTGCCAGTCTGTATTGGTATCGTCCGACTCGTCGAGGGTGTTCTGGAACTGTCCCACATAGCGGCGCATTTCGGCAAACTCCGGACCGGACATCATTGGATATTTGGCAAATACCGTACGCAATCCGGTAAAACCGTTGTACGCCAGCTGTGCCTGCTGCCCCATGCGCCCCTTGTTGGTGGTCACGAGAATCACGCCGTTGGCACCACGCGAACCGTAGATTGCCGTTGCCGAAGCATCTTTGAGCACATCCACACTCTTGATGTCCGCGGGATTGATATCCGAGATGGAACCCGCAAACGGAATTCCATCGAGCACGATCAGCGGATTGTTGTCGGCGGTCAGGGAGCGTGTACCGCGGATCCGGATCTGCATCGGAGAGCCCGGCTTAGACGAATTCTGCTGCATATTGACCCCTGCAATACGGCCCTGCAGGGCACGGCTGATGTTGGCTGCTGGCACTTCGTTCATCGTCGTACCGCTTACCGAGGCCACCGAACCCGTCACAGCTTCTTTGCGCTGCGTACCATAACCGATGACCACCACCTCTTCCATGGCAATATCATCGGATTGCAGCGTCACCTGCACGCTGTTATTGGCGCCCACCGGCACTTCGGCTGTTTTGTAGCCTACATTGGTGAAGACCAGCACAGCGCCGTTGCCGGCCTCAATGGCAAATGTGCCCTTACTGTCTGTTGTCGTGCTCCTGGTGCCGCCCTTGACGGATACGGTCACCCCTTCAATGGGCTGTTTCTGCTGGTCTGAGACCAGCCCCTTGACCAGTTTATCCTGTGCAAAGGCCAGCTGTAGAGCTGCCAGCAAAAAGAGCAAGGGCAGTATTCCATACTGTAGCCATCGTTGTCGTTGCACAGGAATTGTAAACTTCATCATTCTCATAACTTAGGGATTTAAGAAAATTTTGTTTTCAGTTCTGTTTATAATCGTCATTTCAATAGTCTTTATACTTTTCAGCTGTCTATCGGACCCTGTTCGCTGTCGTACTGTACAGACCGATCAGCGCGCCCGTGAATCCACCGGCCACGTCCGTCGATAGGATGTCGCCCGACACGGTGTTGCCGATATTCCGGAAGGCTCCTTTCCCCACGGCATAAGCAAACTGATAGGCGTCGCCGGCTGCTTTTACCTGCAGCTGCACCTTGGCATTCAGATGGATTTTCTCTTTGGCCAGGATCCGGGTGCTGCCATTTTCGCTTCTGGCAAGGACGATATGGTCCTCGTTATCGAGCTTGGTGACACCCAGCACATAATGGTATTTTTCACTTTGCAGACAGGTGATGCCTGCCAGGTGTGAATCCGAGGCCGGCACGTAGTCCAGCGATACACTGCTCTCAAAATTTTTGTGCTGCTGCCGATAAAATAAGGCCGAAATTGGTTTTTGCTCGCTGATATCCACGGCGTACGGCCTGAAGACCATGCCCTTGTCCGTGGCCTGCAAAAATTTCTCGCGGGTACCGCGCAGGGCAACCCAGCGGTGATCCAGCGCTATGGCGGTCAGCGGATCGGTGAACGTAAAATTGCCGTTGGGAAAGTAGCCCCGGGCATGGGTCTTGTTGTTGACGCCCGCAGGCATTCGCACACTGGGTTTGAGGGCCTTCATTCCCCCTTCAAAGACCGGCCATTCACCCGACCAGTCGACCGGCAGGATAAAAGTTTCACGGCCCGTGTTGACCCGTTTTACTTCATTGGGCCTGACACCCAGAAACACGCCATACCAGGATCCGTCCGGTCCTTCGACCAGATCCGCGTGTCCAGACCATTCCACTGGGTTGGGCCTACTTTTGTCCAGATGGCGTTGGGAGAGTATCGGATTTTTGGGCGCAGGGGTATAAGGTCCTGCGACATGGTCGCTCGAGAAGATCACTTCACTGTGATCGCTGCCTGTGCCGCCCTCGGCACACATCAGGTAGTACTTGTCATCTTTTTTGTAAATATGCGGCCCTTCGATCCAGATGGGATTTTCAGCCGGATGGACTCCACCGTCCACCAGGATCCGGTCACTTCCTGGGATGACCTGATCCTTTTCGGTATCATATGCCCAGAGTTTGATCACGCGGTGGCCCTCATAGCGCTGTTTGCCTTTATCCGGCGCATCGTTATGGACGACATAAGCTTTGCCGTCATCATCAAAAAACAGGGCTGGATCAATGCCGTCAAAATCCAGCTTGACCGGATCGGACCAGTTTCCCGCTTTGGGGTCTTTGGTCTTGACGACCATATTCCCGATACCCGAGGCGATCTGTGTCGTGATCATGTAAAACGTGTCGTTGTGCCGGTTGTACACGATATCTGGGGCATATATTCCCGCACTGATACCTGCCGACTGCACTTTCAGCTGCGATTCACGGTCCAGAACATGCCCCAGCTGCGTCCAGTTGACCAAATCCACAGAGTGGAAAATGGGCACCCCCGGGAACATCGAAAAGGAGGAATTCACCAGGTAATAGTCATTACCTTTGCGTGTAATGCTCGGATCGGGATAACATCCCTGTAGAATGGGCGAATAGAACTGCCCCGGTTTTAATGGATTTTCTTTGTAAACTGCATCTTCGCCTTTATAGACAAAATCCGAAAATACAGGTCCAGAGACGCGATCTCCCTGTAACTTTCGTTTATGCTCTTTTGTATTAAATGCTGTTAATGTAGCAAATATCACTACGGACATGCCCAGCATCGTTTTCTCCTTCCGCTTTAACATGATTGGTTTATTTATAATTTGGTGTATTTGCCTACAAACATAGTTTTAAGTGTATAGGCAACAATTAAAATTTGTAACAAAAACATTTCAATTTGTTACCACATCCTTTCTTCTTTCTCCATTGCCCTTTTACGGCACTCTGGACGGTCTCGCAGTAAAAAAAATTGCGCCCGGTCCAGTTAATTATGATGCTTGAGATCCAGCCTGATTTTTTTCAGTTCGTCCAGTTCGTGCACAGGGCGTTCCAGTGCAGCCGGAATCGGCATCTTGGAGAAGGTCTGAAAATACAGCAGGCAGGCATCACGCCACCATACCGCGTCCCGCGCCTGAATTTTTAGTTTGGACTGCACCTCCTGAAAGCGCTGTGTATCCATTTTCCCTTCCAGGCTATCCCATTGCCGCTGAAAACCACGCACCTGATCCACACCCTGCTGATATGCATAGCAGAGGTTGTCCCATAGGGAACGGCCGTTTTTCATACGATGCTTCCAGGGCACATGGTGAAACCAGAGCAGGTATTGTTCGGGACAGCTACCGATCTGGCCAAATTGCTCGCGGAGCGGACTGCGGTATTGTGCTACGGCATTGCTCCCTGTGGCCGTCCGGTCAAATCCGATACCCAGCGAATCCGCGTTATGATAGTACCAGGGCATCCAGTCCGGCCTTCCGCCGGGAATATCGCCCCAGGGCTCCGGTCCATAATGATGCTCAAAAGCAAAAATATGGTGCAGACCCAGCGGCATCATATAGTTGACCACAGCCTCTCGGGATTCCACCATCAGTTCCGACAGCGGATTGACTAGGGCCGGATCCGGCGAGAAGGTCATCGAGAGCCACTCCCGCGCCAGGCTATTGCTGGACAGTCCGGTATTCCAGGCCAGCCTTCCAAAGGCGTACCAGTTGGCCTGGGCAAAATGATGGCCGCACCAGTTGCGGTCCTCACCGATATTGGCCACACCCGCAATAGCCGACACCAGATGCGGCCCCCGCTGCGTTATCCCCGCTACTGTGCCAGCCTCGGAGCGGGAATAGGTCTGGGCATCCAGTGTTTCCTTAAACAGCGGTGCCAGGTAGACCAGGTGGTTGGAGAAGCCCAGGTATTCCTGCGTAATCTGGAATTCGACCATCTGGCTGGTTTTGGGCATCGTGCCAAACAGCGGGTTGAACGGTTCACGCGGCTGGAAATCGATGGGCCCATTTTTGATCTGAAGGATCACGTTGTCGTCAAACTGGCCATCCAGGGGTACAAACTCCTGATACGCCTGTTTAGCCCGGTCCTCCGCCGTGGGGTTGTATACAAACGCCCGCCATAGCACGAGGCCCCGGTGCGGTCTGAGTGCTGCGGCCAGCATATTGGCTCCATCGGCATGCGTACGGCCATAGTCCTGCGGTCCGGGCTGCCCCTCCGAATTGGCTTTGACCAGAAAGCCGCCAAAGTCCGGTATCAACCGGTAGATCTCGTCGGCCTTGTCCTTCCACCAGCCTGCCACCACCGGACGGAGCGGATCCGAATCCGGCAGATTTCCCAGCAGTGCGGGAGCGGAAAAATTAATGGACAGAAATACGCGGATCCCGTAGGGCCGAAAAATATCGGCCAAAGTCTTTACCTTTTCCAGGTAGTCGGCACGCAGGATCAGCGGCGATGCATTGACATTGTTGAGCACAACGGCGTTGATCCCGATCGAGGCATTTGCCCGTGCATACTCGCGGTACCGCGGTGAAATTACACCGGGGAGCTCTTCCCATTTCCAGAGCGAATGCCCTGCATAGCCACGCTCGACCGTGCCATCCAGATTATCCCAGTGGTTGAGCATCCGTAGTGCATAGCTGGGCTTTTCGCTAATGTCGAGTCCCTGCATCGCCGCGCCTTGCTGCTGTAACCGCAGCAGGTGAAAAGCCCCGTACAGGAGCCCAGTGCTGCTGCCCGCACTGATCACCGTTTTGCTGCCCAGCGAGCGGATCCGGTATCCGTCCGGCTGCCACTTTGGCCACTTTTTGTCCAGCTGCAGATCCACATCTCCCCGGCGCCAGTAGTCCTGTAGCTCTGCCGCTGCCGTACTGGCCACCGCATCCCGGTACGGGCAGTGGATCTTACGGAATGCAGCCTCACTGGCGGTTACCCTGGCATAGCGCAGCCACAGCTGGCTGCCGTCCTCGGCTTGGCACAGCTGATGGCAGAGGATCACCAGTAGACAGACGATATACCAGACGATATTCCCCATCAGCTGCCCTCCACGGTTAGGATACGACCATCCGCATCGTAGTCGATTTCCACCACTTTCATGCTACGCAACCATGTCCGCCCGCCCGAAGGCACCGAATCGTGGTGAAACAGATACCAGCGTCCCTCAAATTCGAGGATACTGTGGTGTGTGGTCCAGCCCACTACCGGCGTCAGAATGACGCCCTGATAGGTAAAAGGACCATAAGGGTTGTCCCCTATCGCGTAGCACAGCAGGTGGCTGTCGCCCGTAGAATAAGAAAAATAGTATTTACCCTGATAGCAGTGCATCCACGAAGCCTCAAAAAAACGGCGGTCGATATCACCCTGCAACAGGGGCTGGCCCTTTTCGTCGAGGATCAGCAGGTCCCGGGGCTCCTCGGCAAACTGCAGCATATCGTCCGACAGGCGCACGACCTTTGGAGATAATGCTGGTTGCCCTGCCTCCGGAAGCTGTCCGGGCATGGTCAGCTTGTTGTTGCGGTAATACTGCAGCTGGCCGCCCCAGATACCGCCAAAGTACAAATAGTGCTGTCCATTGTCTTCAAAAGCGCAGGGATCAATGCTATAGCTGCCGCGGATGGGATCAGGGCAAGGCACAAACGGCCCCTCCGGCCGGTCACTGACGGCCACGCCAAGGCGGAAGATATCATTTTTGTCTTTCAGCGAAAAGTAGAGGTAGTACTTTCCGTCCTTATGCGCCACATCCGAATCCCAGAGCTGCCTTCCCGACCAGGGGATGTCGCCCACGGACAAGATACGGCCGTGGTCGGTCGCCTCGGCATCTACCGAGCTCAGTGAAAAGGCATGATAATCCTGCATGTCAAAATGGTCGCCATTATCGTTTTCGGCGATGCCACTCTCACGGTCGTGGGACGGATAAATATAGATTTTACCCTCAAATACATGCGCTGACGGGTCAGCCATATAGTCTTTAGGAAATAAGTAACGTGCTTGCTTTTTCATGTTTATATCTGTTCAGTTCATTTATATTTATTTGGTGGCCATGTCTATCAAGTCCTGCACAAAAGGCTTGGGCTGATAGCTGCGGTCAAACAGCAAGGGATAATCCGTACGTCCGGGCACCGGCCAGTTGTTTTTCCAGGAGTCGCCATCTGTGACACCCCAGACCGTGACGCGGTCGATTTTGTCTTGGTGTTTGAGAAACAGCGCAAAGAAGTCCTTGTAGCGCTGCGCCAGCTGCTGTTCCTTATCCGCGGGTAATCCCTTGGCGTATGGGTTCAGCTGTTTGTCGTATTTGAAATGGGTGCTGACCTCGGCACCCATGGTCTGACGCGGCGAGGGAAGCACCGAGATATCCATTTCGGTGATCATGACCTTCACACCAAGGGCCGCAAAAGCCAGGAGGCTATCTTCAAAGTCCGACACCTTGGGATGATCGATATTCAGATGGCCCTGCATGCCGATGCCATCAACCCTGACCCCTTGCTGCTGCAGCCGGCGGACCATGCTGACCACGCCTTTCCGCTTTCCTTCCAGGAACATGGAGTAATCGTTGTAATAGAGCTGTGCCTGAGGGTCTGCCTCGCGGGCAAACTGGAAGGCCAGGCGCACAAAGTCCTCACCGATGATGTCATAAAACTTGCTCCTACGCCATTCGCCGTTGTCGAGAATAGACTCGTTGACCACATCCCAGCCCTTGATCCGTCCCTTGTAGCGGGACACGACGGTATGGATATGCCTGCGCATGCGTTCGATCAGCACCTCGCGGGATACGTCCCGGCCGTCTTTGCCTTTAAAAAACCAAGCCGGTGCCTGCGAATGCCAGATCAGCGTATGACCGATCAGGCGCATGCCATGCTTTTCGCCATATTCCACAAAGCGGTCGGCATCCTTGAAGTTAAACTCGCCCTCACGGGGCTGCAGGTACATGGCTTTCATGCAATTTTCGGCAGTGAGCGCGTTAAACTGACTTTCGATCAGTGGCATGGCCTTCTTGTCCCGCTCATAAATCTGTTTGAGACTGAGCGCTGTGCCGACGTCAAACTTGTCAGCAAAAGCAGCTTTTAGCGTTCCGCGCTGTGCGGCCTGCTGTGCCAACAGGCCCGGGCCCGACAGCAGCATACATCCCGCGATCAGCATCGCCAGCTTTTTTGTTGTATTCATACGTAAATTAGCTATTTGATCAGGTGTCCGCTTTCATGTGTCTCCATGAAACGCCCACCTTGTTATTCAATTCAGTTCATTTCAAATGATTATCTGGGTGCATAGCGTAGCTATTTTTAAGATTGTTCAGGGCTTTTGCTGGCTGATGTGCGCCGCAGGTGGAGCTCCGCCTGCAAATCTTCATTAACCTGCTTGGTGATCGGATAAAACAGCAGGGCCACCACCCCGACCAGAAAGGTCATCGCCGGAATCACGCTGGCACTCAGCCGGATGCCCAGTATCGCCTGTTCATTCTGAACCGTGTTTGCCACAAAACCGAATGCGTCGATAAACGAGCCGCAGAGCGCCCCGCCAATACCCAGTCCGGCTTTTAACGCAAAGACAATTCCGGCAAACACAAATCCCGTTGCCCGGCGGTGGTTTTTCCACTCCGAGAAATCCGCCACGTCCCCCATCATCGCCCAGAGCAGTGGTATGGTCGGTGCATAGGCCAAGCTTTTCAGGATATTGATCACAAACAGGCTGCCGATAGCATCTGCCGGCACCAAAAAGAGCATAGCCGTAAAAATAGCGGTCAATGCCAGGCAGACAATAAAGACATTGCGCTTACCGAAGATACCCGACAGCCAGCGGGACAAAAAGATCACGCCCAGCAGCGTGACCAGCTGGCCCACCATATTGAAAAAGCTAAAGCCTACCGCAAATACCTGTCCGGGACTATAGACAATCAGCCCGAAGGCATCCAATATGCGGTGTCCAAGCCCCGTTTCAGCCGCCGCATCCCTGGCCAGGCCAAACTGTGCCATAAAGGCAAACAGCGCTTCCTTATCCACATAATAATTGAAGAAGTAAGACATGCTGCTTCCCCATAGCGCCAGGGTGATGAACAGGAATAAAGTCAGCACAAACATCGCTTTCCAGGGGCGGCAGGAGAAGATGTCGCGAAAGTCCTGACGGACCGAACTCGTCTGTCCCACCGGCGGGGTGATGCGTTCGCGTGCCGACAAAAAGGCCACCAGCAGCAGGACAAAGGCCACAGCTGCATAGATCATGATGGTATACATCCAGCCACTGGCCGCGTCGCCATCACCGAGCTTGGCCACCAAAGGCAGGGTGAGTCCCTGGACCACAAAGGTCGCGATGGTCGCCGTCACAAAACGTATGGACGATATGCTCGTACGCTCCTTGATGTCGCTGGTCATCACGCCACCCAGCGAAGCATACGGCGTGTTGTTGAACGAATAGATCGACATCAGCAGCGTGTAGGTAATACCCGCATACCATATTTTTCCACGTTCCTCCAAGTCAGGTGTTGTAAAAGAAAGGACAAAAAACACCGCAAAAGGCAGCGCAGTCCAGAGCACCCAAGGGCGGTACTTGCCCCAGCGGGTATGCGTACGGTCGGCGAGAATACCCGCCAGAGGGTCCACAAAGGCATCGAAGACCCTTGCAAACAGCAGTATAAAACCAGCTGTGGTCGCTTTTATGCCGAATACATCGGTATAAAAGAACAGCTGAAACATCATCATCATCTGGAAGACGAGGTTGGCCGAGCCGTCCCCCATGCTGTAACCTACCTTTTCCCAGAAACCAACCTTTTGTGTTTTTGCATTCATATATTAAATCATGTGTATAATCATTCATTTTTTTGCAGGCATTTTCGCTGCCTGTGCTGTTTATCCCTATAGGTCCCCGTTCGCGGGACTTTGCTCCGCACTCTGCCGCGGCCCCAGGTACGAAGGCTTGAGCCCGCCCAGGTCGATGAGGATGCGCTGCAGGACAATGCCCTGATCCAGAAAGCGGATTTTAAGCGTATGCTCCCCCGGCAGCAGGCTGTGGACCGAAACACTTTCGATGATGCGGCGTGCCTGCCACTGGCCCAGTTCCCCTTTGTAGTGGCCGTTAAAGTTGACCAGCGTTTCGGGACCGCCGTCTATGGATATAGCATAGCGCAGCCCGCGGTTTCCATTGAAGTTCAGCGTGGGCGACAGCAGTGCGATGATTTTCGCTTCGCGCTTTTCCTTCACGCGAATCCTGTATTCCAAAGCCGTATTGTTCCCCAAGCTGGCTGTGACCGGCAGCGTTGTCATGGCCGACACGGTCTTTCCGAGGTCAGGGATTTCCGTCCATTGAATGCCCGGAGCGCTGCTTGCTGCCGCATAGCTTGCCGCTTCCATGGCGATATAGCCGTCTGCCTCGACAAATACCCTTGATACAGAAGCAGTAGCGGGTTCCGGCAGATAGCGAACCGTGGGCATGATCGCCCGTGGTGGCTCGTTCCAGCTGCTGTAGCCGATACGCACCTGATCCATCATGTGCTGCCATTTGCCGCCGGCGATCTTATGGTTGTAGTGGTCGCTGAACAGTGAATCACGCCGGAAGCAGGCTTTTACCTTGTCGGCCCAGTCATTTGCCTTACGGTCATTTCTTGCGTAGCAGTATTCGTTCATGGCTTTGGCATGGTACATTTCATACAGGTTGGCGCAGGCATTGATCGGAAATACCACGAGCTGGTCGAACGCATCCTTCAGCGAATCCGGCAGCAGGTAATAAAGGCGCGAGGCTTCCATGGCCAGCGTTTTATAGTCGTTGACGACGCTGTCAAACTCGTTATAATGAGTGAGACTAAATGTCTTTTCGTTCAGCAATTCGGGTGTGACCCGATGGTTATATTTGCTGTAGCGGTTGATCAGTCCGGCGGCATCGGCCGCATAAGCCTCGCCAAACTGCTGCCGGCACCACTGCTCGGTATACGCCATCAGGTTGCCGGCATCAAAGCGGTCGGGATCCCAGGCCATATCCAGAAAAAATGAGATAGGAAATTCCATCGGCTTGAGATCGCCGACATTGACGATCCAAATGCGGTCCACGCCGTGCCGGTAGGTCAGGTTCATCTGCTCCCAGACACGCTGTATCTGCGACACATTGATCCATTTGGAATTGCGGGGGCCGCCTACATAGTCAAAATGGTAATACATACCATAACCGCCCGGGCGTGGCTTAGCATCCCGTTCGGGTAGCTTGCGGACATTGCCCCAGTTGTCGTCACAGAGCAGTAGCGTCACATCGTCCGGTACGCGCATTCCTTTGTCATAATAGTCCTGCACTTCTTTGTAGAGGGCCCATAGCTGCGGTGTTTCAGCAGCCGGCCGGCCCGTTGCCTTGCCGATCAGGCGGCGCTGGTCTCTGACGATCTGCTCGAGCAGCCCGACATTCTGCTCTTCGCTCATGGGCTCATCTCCGTCGCCGCGCATGGCGATGGTAATGATGGACTCCCAGCCCCGCGCGCGCTGCATACCGCCGCGCCAGAATTCCTGCAGCCCCGCTTTATTCTTGGTATAATCCCAGCTGCCCCCATTTCCGTAGCGTTTCCATTCGGCCTGGGCCCTTGCCATCGGTTCGTGATGCGAGGTTCCCATCACGATGCCCATTTCATCTGCTAGCGGCCCATTGCGGGGATCATCATCGTAAAAGGCGCTCCCCCACATGGCCGGCCAGAGGTAATTGGCCTTGAGCCGTAGCAGCAGTTCGAACACCTTTTCATAGAAGTCCGCGTTAAACCCACCAAAAGTCGCTTTGGACCAGCCACTCAGCGCCGGAGCCTCATCGTTGAGGAAAATACCGCGGTACCTGACCTTTGGCTCCCCTTGTGTATAGACGCCGGGCTTGACATACAGCTGTGCCGCTTTGCGGACCGGCACATCCGCCCAGTAATACCAGGGCGACACGCCGATCTGGGCCGACAGCTCGTAAATGCCGTAGATGGTGCCGCGCTTGTCGCTGCCAGCGATGACCAGAGCCGATTCAAGCCCATCCAGGGGCTGCCTGATCACGGTCATGACAAACTTTTCCCGCTTTCCGGCCAGCTCTTTACTGTCCAGAAGGCCTTTACGGACAAGGCTGTCGATCAGCGCCGATTTGCCATAGGTACCGATAATTATTTTGGAGCGGCTCTGTTGCTGCTGGCCTGGATTATGGCCCGTGACGCGCACAAAGTCTTTTTTCAGATTATCGAAGGCCCGAAGTACCCCCTTATGGTCCTGGGGATCTACGAACATGGGCAGCGGCAGGCCATCCTTGACCAACGCCAGATAACCCGGCTGGGCATCCCGGACCACCAAGCCCGTCTTTACCGTATCCATTGTGCTATGGGACACAGCACGGGTATTGCCTGCACAACAAAGCAGCACCGTCGCAGCCAGCAGCGCCTTGCCGTAGCGGTACCCGGTCAAAAGACCGGTACAGATCCGTCTAGCGGATAACTCCATTTTATTCAATAATAACATGATGACCTTATTTACAATTGGTATTTTTCCCTTTTCTGGGCTCAGCACATACAGCAACCTATCCCTGCGCAAGGCGGGCCCCTGGGATTCAGTACATTCCCCTATTCTGGAAAATCTAAAATTAGTAGTCCCAGGCAGTAGCGACATTCATATCTGTTACATTCCCTTTGGCCTTTGTTGCGTAAGAGCCCAGTCATGTTTCATATTTATTTCAATTTGTTTCATCAGCGCTAGAAACGGCGTTTACCGGGCCGCAAACGTTTTTTTGTTTTTAGGGTTGAGCAATAATATGTATCTTCAACACTTAAACCAATAAAACCAATGCGGAGGGATTTTTTTTCGACAGTCATCCTATTATTTGCTTTTGTACTCTATGCACATGGACAGGCCACACGTATTTATGACAATCGGGACTATGGCTTTGGCGAACTTTCTTCCAACCTGACCAGTAGTATCAGTCAGGACAAGCACGGTTACATCTGGACCGGCACCGAATATGGACTCAACAAATTTGACGGTACCCGTTTTGTGCAATATCTGCATGACGTGCAGGACAGTACCTCCATATCGAGCAACAATATTATCATTCTTTATCTGGACCGTGACAAAAGGCTGTGGGTAGGCTGCAACAACGGTTTGCAATACTATGATGAAAATATCGATCAGTTTGTCCGCATCCATTTTCCTAACCAGATCGCGCCGCACATCACGGATATCATCCATAAAAAAGACGGCCACATCTGGGTGGCCACTTCGGGCTGGGGCATCTTCGATATCCAGGTCGGCCGCAGACAGGCTGCATCGTTGCCGCGAATCAATTCGCAGGTAGGCGGCATGTTTGCCCGCAGCATCTTTGAAGACCAACACCGCGCGATCTGGGTAGCGGTGGACCGCGTGGGCGTATCGCGGATCTCGCCAGACCATAAGCAAGCCATGCGACTTGTATCCGACCTGCTGCCGCAGCCCAAGGGTGGCAATTACGACATCGTCGAGCAGGCCGATGGCAGGCTGTTATTTGCCTCCCCTTCCAGAATATGCCGTTATGATACGGCGAAAAACAGTTTTGAAGCAGTGGACTTCAAGGAAAAACTCCGGTCTACCGTAACGGAGATCCAGCTTTCCAAAACCATAAAAAACCATCTGCTGATCAGTACCGAGGGGGACGGTCTCTGGTATCTGGATCTGGGGCGGACGCCGTTGATCGCGGCCCCTGCCGAACTGCCTAATCTGGACAACGACTACCGGCAGGGGCGCATCCGTACGATTCTACAGGATCGCGAAAACAACCTCTGGCTCGGCTGGTTTCAGCGGGGACTGGTCTTTATTCCGGGGCAGAGCAAGCAGTTTGAATTCTGGCGCATCCTGAGCCGTGAAAAAACCGATCAAAAGAACATCACCGCGATCACCCGGGACCGGGAGGGCAGCATCTGGTATGCCCTGGAGCACGGCGGCATATTCAAAACTGATGCGCAAGGCAGCTCACACCGGCAAATAAATACCATTCAGGATGTCACCCAACTCGAAACGGGGACAGACGGCACGATCTGGTTCAGTTCGTACGCCAAAGGCCTGGGGCGCATCGATCCGCATACCGGTAAAACCGATAATCTAAATATCTGCTCCAACAAACAGGTCAAAGCATTTGCCCTGGGCAGAAATAATAAAATCTATATCGCTACTTTCGGTGCCGGATTTGTCGAGTACGACAGCCAGACTGGAGAGTCGCGAATTTTTAGCATGAACACCGCCAATTCGACAAAAGGTGCACTGGCCAACGACTGGATTTCGGCTGTCCTGTGCGATCAGGATGGCCTCGTGTGGCTGGGACACCACAAAGGCATCAGCTGCTATGATCCTGTCCGCAACAGCTTCTCTGAGCAATTTATCGATCATAGGCTCTCCGAGCAGATCACGATCTCACTCCTCGAGGACCGAGCCGGCCATATCTGGGCGGGGACCTACAATGGGCTCTATCAAATTAATAAAAAAAATGGCAAGATCAGCAGTTATACCAGTAACAATGGACTGTCCAGCAATGTGATATCAGGTTTGGGCTGGGACCGCAAGGGCCATATCTGGTGCAGCACCTTCAAGGGAATCAACTGTCTGAATCCAACGTCGGGAAAAATCGTCAGCTATTATACAGGGGATGGACTAGTTGACCGGTCCTACAACCGCGGCGTTTTCTTCCAGGATAATGATGGGAAAATATACTATGGCGGCAGACAGGGCATTACCTCTTTTTTTCCCGAAAAGATTCAGTTGCAAACCTACTCCTATCCGGTGCTGATTACCAACCTCTATGTCAAAAATCAGCCGATCAAGCCGGACATGTCACCCAGCGGCAGCGTCATCTATCAGGGTGACCTGATGGCTGCAAACGCGTTTTTTTTTCACAACAACGACGACAGTTTTACCTTTGAACTGTCCACTATGGACTTCAACAGTCCCGAAAACGTCCACTACGAGTACCGCATCAAGGGCATCAACAAAAGCTGGAACGCCACACTTCCCGGAGTCAATCTGATTACCTACAACAACCTGTCTTCGGGGGAGCATGAGCTCGAGATACGGGCCTGTAAATTTGGCACCTATTCACCGAGCCGTACGGTGTTACTACATATCCTGCCGCCCTGGTACCTTAGCGGCACGGCCTATTTCGTATATTTCCTGCTGATTGCTGGTATCGTCTTCCTGATCAGCAAATACCTACGCGAGCGGCGGCTCGAACGTCTGCATGCGTTCAGACTACAGCTCTTTACCGATATCTCCCATGAGATCCGCTCGCCGCTGACCCTGGTGATGAGCCCGATCGACAAACTGATCAAGCATGCTCCAGATGCCCAGACGAGCTCGACGCTACAGAATATGAACCGCAATGCACAACGGATCCTCAGCTTGGTCAATCAGCTGCTCGACATCCGCAAGCTCGAAAGCGGACACCTGAACCTCAAGTTTGCCCGTGTCAATGCTGTGGACTATGTGAAGCAGGTCATCAAGGCCTTTGACGATCAGGTGCTGGCCCATCAGATCGAGCTGTCTGTACACAGCGAAGCCGATGAGATCCCGGTATGGATCGATGCGGGCAGCTTTGAAAAGATCATCCACAATATTGTGTCCAATGCGTTTAAGTTCACGCCGGACGGTGGGCAGATCAGGCTTTCTCTGGCCGTCCAAGCAGGGAAAAACGGGGGCGAAAGCCTACAGCTTGTTGTCAGCGACACGGGGACCGGTATACCCGAGAGCGATATCCGACATGTGTTCAAGCGGTATTATCAGTCCACTTCGGGTGGGGCCGCTCAGCGTCAGGGCTCCGGCATCGGCCTGCATCTGACCAAAGTGCTGGTCGAGCTGCATGGTGGACGGGTACATGCCGAAAACAGAAAGGACAGCAGCGGCTGCCGCTTTGTGCTCAGCCTTCCGATGGGCCATAGACACCTTCGCAAGGAAGATCTGGTCGCCTTTCAGCCGCTGCATGCGCCTATTGAACAACAGTCTGAAAAAGTCGTCGTTGGTGATCAGCAGTTGTCCAAAAACGGCTACCAGAAGACAGGCTATAAGGTTCTGGTGGTCGATGACGACCGGGACATCCTGCAGTTTTTGCGTCAGGAGCTGGCCTGTGGCTATAAGGTTCTGGTTGCCGAAAATGGCAGCGAAGGATTTCAGCTCGCCTTGGCCGAGCAGCCCGACCTGATTATTTCTGACGTCGCCATGCCGGCCATGGACGGCTATACCTTAGTCAAGAAGATCAAGAGCAACAGCACCACCAACCATATACCGGTGATCCTACTGACGGCGCGCACCAATACAGAAGATCGTATGGAGGGCATCGGCCTGGGTGCAGATGCCTACCTGACCAAGCCTTTTATGGTTGACGAACTGCATCTGGTGGCCGGCAACCTGATCAAAAACCGCATGAAGGTGAAAGGGAAGTTTTCGGGAGCGCAACAGCAGGACGGCAAGGTGAAGACGATCAGCTTCAAATCCAGCGATGAACAACTGATGGAACGTATCCTCAAAACGGTCAACCAATATCTGGAAAATCCGGAGTTTAATGTGCAGTTTCTGGCTGATGAAGTCGGACTGAGCCGCGTACAGCTGCACCGTAAGGTGAAGTCCCTGACCGGCATATCTACAGGAGAGTTTATCCGCAATATCAGGCTGCAACAGGCCGAAAAGCTACTGCTGGAGAAAAAGATGAATATCTCGCAGGTGGCCTATGCGCTCGGCTTCACCAATCAGACGCATTTCACCACGCTATTCAAGAAAATGTACGGACTGAGCCCGACCGACTATATCCAGCGGCACAGCTGCAAGGAAAATCCTTCGACTTCGGATGTAAAAGAAAAGCACTTATAATTGCCGGCTGGTCGAATTAATGGGCTGAAACCGTTTGGGACGTTCATTTTTTGCGGCATGTGCCACGATCTCCTCAATTCGTTTTTGGCGCGTCTCGGGGCGACGGGCGAGCACGATCCAGTGTAACATCATCTTCCTGATGGATTTACTCAAGCTCAGAAAATAGGCTTTTGAACCTTTATATTGCACAAAGGCCGCCTCCAGATCGCTCGGAATGGTCAATGCCTCCACTGTATCAAGGATCGTCCAGGAGCCATTCTCCTTGGCGATTTGGATACACTCCAGTCCTGCCGCTGACATCAACTTGCTGTCGATCAGCTGCTGCACTTTCTCCTTGTTGATCTTTGACCAGGTACTGTTCGGCTTACGGCGGCTAAACAATTGCTTGAAGGTATGCGTGTCGATCGTCTTGCGGGTACTGTCGATCCAGCCAAAACAAAGCGCCTCATCCACCAACTCCGACCAGCTGACAGCCGGTAGCCCGGACTTTTTCGTATGGCAGATCACCCATACGGACTGTTCCTTCCTATGGTTGGTTTCTAACCAGTACCGCCATTCCGCCTGTGTGTAGATGGCTATGGATAACTTCTCTGCTGTGGTTTTCATTGGTTTGCCTCTCTTTATTTTCGTTGACCTCCATACAAAGATAGCCATTCCTCATGACAGCTGTATGTCCGGAGTGCCAGCTACTTCTTTTAGAATTGCACTGAACTATCGTTGATCACATAGGTATTCTTTTTGAAATGCCGGATCGAAGCCCATGCCTGTGCCTACACAGGTACCCTCTCTGTGCCAGTGTGGGTAGGCTCATATACAAGTCATCCAGGCAGAGCGTTTTTGGCTGTGGCCTGTTTCGGGCCAATGTGCCATCCTTCAGGCGGAATTCTTTGGTCAGGATATAATCGATATAATTGGCAATTGCCGGTTTCATATCCAGAGGCAATGTTCTTCCATGCGGTGCCTTAATCATCGCGGCGCACATGCATCCAGCGTTATCCAAAGCATGCGGATGCATGACCGAATATACCGGAGACCAGTATCCGGGCTGAGCGGATTTGAGCTTCCGGAAGTAGGGTAATACTTTACAGATAAATTCCAGCCGGTCGAGCGTATATGCCGCATAACGAGAATCTCCGACCACCTCTGAAGCCAGCAGCATGGCACCGTAGGTAATACCCGACTCATAGCTGATCAGCTGAAAATCGCCTTTTTCATGCCCATCTATCTTAGATCGATATAAAGATCTGTATGAAAGAAACTCCTTTGATTGCGCAGATAAAATCGCAAAGAAATACCTTATCATTCGCATAGAAAATATCAAGCAAGCTAATACTGGACTTTTACTAGGATATGGAATGGCAAGAAATTTCAGGAAGACACTATCTCATAAAGTGTATATTAACGCAGTATTCATTAGCCAACTCCTATCCTTTGTTAGTATATTCACCTTCCACATAACCATTATTTACATATCTAGATGTATCGTTTGTATGCCAGGCATAAACACCAGAAATCATAACACCCAAATCATGCACATAATTAGACACAAGTTCCTGATATTCACCAAAGAAAGACATTTTTCTTTGAAGCAATTCAAATTCATTTAAGTAAGCATCATGCATATCAAGCGCTCGCATATAAGCCTCTTTCAATGATATATTATTTTCTTGTTGTAGTACCTTTACAAGATTCATAGTATCTCCCTCGCGACTCAATTCCTTTGGTAGAGAAATAATATCATTATGGATACCGATCATTAAAGATGAAAGAGTATAAAGACGCCTAATAAAAGGATGATCAAATATTTCATCTGGTAGTTTTCGATAGTCTTTTTGCAAAGCAACATAATCACAATAAGGTTTTACGCCACTAGTTTCTGCACGAATCAAGAGATAAACAGATAGCGGAGGTACTGTATTTGTCCTGTAATAAACTTTTTCTTCAGCATAACCTATAAATACATCTTTCATTGATTTTATAAACCTATTGTATATATTCTCAGGAATTGCACACCTTACAGCATCTTGTCTTAACTGCCAAAATAAATGGAAGATACCAGGCTCTTCCGGTTCCCTGGAAACGCTACCCGATACTAGTGCCATTATTTTATCCATAATTATGTACATTTCTTCACGTGAGCAACGGTCAAAATAATCATCCATCATGGCTCCATTTGCAGTATAATTTGCCAAAGGCCGCAACTCAACAAGTGATTTTAAAAATGGACATCCTCTTGCTGCAATATCAGTCAGGTTATGCTTTTTATGTTTCTCTCGTGCTTCTTTACTGTGGATGATATATTCAGTATCTATCCATTTATAGTATTCTTCGCGCTGCACTTGAAAATCAGGATGAATAAAATCAGGAAAAGGATAAGAAGGTTTTGGCAAATGTAACAAGTTTGAAAAAAATTGCTCATCTGTAATTGATGCTTTCATAATATTGTCTTCTGGTTAAACAAATTTAGCAAAAACTCAGATTTTACAAAATATTATCTTAAACAGTTATAGATCACAAAAGAATACAACTATGTTAATAAAAAAATAAATTATTATTAATAATACAAGATAACTACATTATTATAGATTATTAAATTTACATGGCTATAACATATTAAAACGAACCGAATAATATGGGGTGATCTTAGTTTAGGAGCCCTTTGCTTCTTACCTTTTCACAAAAGGATGTTCAGGCCGAAACGAACTCCCCAGCTAACTAAAAAACATAGATATATTTACTGATTTTTACCTTTTATTCTGGAAGCTCAGGCATAGCAATCCGACGTTGTGTCGGTGTACTTATAGCCTGTAGAAAAGCTATCACAGCATCAACTTCCTGTCGCGATAAATTCAATTTTTTTAATAATGGTGAATGTATAGGTCTTGTCTTTTCATCAATTTTCACATGCCTTTGTATAGGCGCCGGATTGCCCAGATTATAGAGTTCGACCACATCACGCAACGTTGGAAAGTTACCATGATGCATCCAGGGTCCTGTGAGGCCTGTATTTCGAAGCGATGGTGTACGGAATGCGCCAATGTCTTTTTGATCTCCTGTAAGATGATAGTGGCCAAAATCCTGCTGTTTGGTTCCGTACAGTGTCTGTCCGTCATTATGAAATAGATTGTCCGAGAACAAAGGGGTATTGTGGCAATTTATACAACGTGCCTTTGTACGAAACAAATGCAGGCCGGTAAGTTCCTGATCATTCAGCGCATCGGCCTGCCCTTGCACAAATCGGTCAAATTTTGTCGGATAGCTTACGATACCGCGTTCAAAGGTGGCAAGCGCCTGTTGTATTCGGAGCAGCGTAATCTGTTTATCACCAAAAGCCTGTTCGAAATATGCCACATAGCCGGGCACAGCTTTTACATGTGCTATCAAAGTATCCAAAGACGTATTCATCTCCAAATGGTCCTGTGTCGGCAACAAGACCTGATCTTCCAGGCTCTTAGCACGGCCGTCCCACATAAAATATTTGTAAAATGCGACATTGTACAGTGTCATCGCATTTCTTTTTCCCTCTCGCCTTCCATGACCGTGAGCCAGACTCTTTCCATCTCCAAATCCCAATTGCGGGTCATGACAGCTTGCGCAGGAGATTTGCTTCGATGCCGAAAGTCTGGGGTCAAAAAACAATAGCTTTCCGAGCAACGATTTTTCTTTGCTATAAAGATTATCTGCCGGATAGCTTACCTCGGGCAATACTCCGATATCCATAAAACCAGGTCTCACAGCGGAGTCGATATATGGTTTGGGCCATAGTTCCTGATTTCCGCTACTGTAGCGTTTGCGCAATGCCTGTAGTTCTTCCTGCTCGTCAGTACGGTTTGCAAATGCAGAAATCAACAAAGGTGCTATAAAGATGGCGATAACAATTAGTGTATTCTTCTTCATCAAGGTCAGCCTCTTAAAATCCATATGCTACCATTAAATTCATTTGTTTCCGGGTTGTCCCTAGAGGGGCAAGATTGGTGCGATCCAGATCAGATAAACGCTCCGCTTTTTGATAACAATAATCTGCTACCAGATGAATGAAATTTCCCTTTCTTAAACGTTGTTTGAAACCCAATTTCACTTTGCCACCATATAAATTTGCGCGATTATAAATAACATCATGATAAAACACATATTGATGGAATACATTTTCATTGATTAGTGGTAGCGACCAGGATGTACCTATATTTTGGCGAAGGGAACCTGTGAGACCAAATTCTATTTCTTGATTCGCAGCGGTTATATAGGTCCACGCTCCTTTGAGTTGATAGTTTAAATGCTCGTAATCCAGATTTGTCCCGGTGCCGCCATCCCTTCTGATTTCATTCAATATACTAATTTTCGCGCCGTAATAGTGTCGCCACCTTTTCTTGGCCAGCATATAAGATAAATTCAATGCTCCATTATCATTCTGATAAACATAATTCTGTGCATTTCCACTTTCTTTTACCTGGTCCTTTCCACGTGTACTGGACCAATCAAGCGATGCCATATAAGAATGAATTCCTTTTGACAGCTGCCATACTAAATTGTAGTCTAATCGATTTAAATTATACTGACTGAGTTCATGGATGCGAGACTCATTGCGCAGTGTTTGTCGATACTTCTGTTCTTCACGCAAATAAGCTGCATTGGCATAAAAGTCACCTATTGAAGAATTCCATGAGAAGTAAACCTTACCACCAAAGCGCTTCATGTCATTCTGATAGAACATCTTCTGCTCCAGGAGCCAGTCGCTGACCTTCCAACCGTATCCTCTGATAATATAATTCATGTAGGGCGATTCCACAGCGCTTGTGGCCGAATTTCCATTTTTATAAGCGATTTCAAAGTCCTCCTGCCCATAACCATACCTCCCTTCGACACCCATATCAACGTTTTTGACTACACGCATGCTACCGCCCACCGTACCGTTAAGTTGTGCTACGCGGATGCTACCTCTCGGGTCATTATTGCTAAAATGATTTGCTACCTGGTAATCGAATCCCCCAAAGACAGCGTATTTTCTGTCTGCAAAATATCGTTGACCCCGCGTCTGGATACGATAGGTTGTTCGTTCATAATGATTGTAACCGTAGGAACCAAAATACCAGGGGGAAGAAGTGTTTTCTCTGGTCTGATGGGCAAACCTTGTACTATCCTCGACAGATCGCGTATAATTGAAACGCCCCCACAAGCGTACATCTTTAATAGTAACAGCTCCTTCCGAACTAAAATTCAGCGTATTTACCTGCTGTGCGTCCTGGGCGCGGTGATAATCGCCCGAGGTGGAATTATATCGCATACGAATCAAACTGTAGCGCTGCGGCACCTTCTTTTCCAGCCACATCGGATTATCGACAGCATACTGCCTTAAGCGCAATTGCATACTGTCCTGGTCAATATATTGAATATAGGATATGGTATCTTGTCTTGCTATCGCTTTGACCGGAAGCTGGGACAACGCCCCGACAAATAGGCATAAGGTAATTTGAATATAATTTTTCATTTTTCTTCGCTTAATCAATAAATCCCTTTGGAATTGCCTTCATTGACACAAAATCGTCACTTGAGTTATTAGAATCCTCCAGTATTCTTCTTCCATTGATAATCTCTTTTGTTTTCCTATTAACTGAATTTGAGGAACGCGCACCTCCGTCTACAGCGATAGATCCGGCATCGATTTTTGCCGTAAATCGTTTCGGATATTGTGTAGAGGTTGAGGACTGAATTTCCACGCCATCCAAAATATTAGCGATTGGAATCTGAAGGTAATCTGTGCCCAAATTCTCCCGTCCATCGGCATATGGCGGCATATAGCCCTTCCAGCTGAGTACCGGCCCCATGTTCTGATCACGGAAAATGATCCAGCTGCGTTGGCCCGCTTGGTTCATAATCATGTCAGCACCATTACCGCGGTTGATCAGCCGGATATTGGGAACATTTGGATTATCGATGTCAGATGCCAAAGGTTTGGTACTTCCGAGATAGGGTACATAATAAGCTTCAAAATCTGCCTTGCTGAGGTCAATGGTGAGGTTCGGATTTTTTACGGAGATCGCAACCCCATCAGCTCCGATATAAGGCGACTGATGGTTAGCTGCTGTTGAGGCAACAACAATACTCTCGCCCGGCAGAATCGGATATTCTTTTCCACTGCCTGGAAGCTGTATGATCAAATGAGCGTAGACATAATCACTGTTGGCATCAATATCCTGTGGCATACGATACGACTTACTCCAATCATACTGTCCACTATTGGGCTGGTATACATAGGTCGTACTTGCATTTGTAGTACCAAAAGCTTCGGCTATATAGAGACTGTCTGCATAGCGGACCTCATCGGAATTGTTATATATTTCGATAAATTGATCCCTAAAACTAGCGCCTTGATTGGCGTCTGAACCTGCGTAATAAATCTGTTTGATCACCAAGCCCTCCTCATTACTATTACCGGTCAGGAGAGAAAGATCCCAATGTGTCTCCGCCGACCCTTTTACGACTTCGATCCGGCGTATCACCGAACTAAAAGTGACCTCATTGTCTTCACGCTGCCCTGTTAACTGGTTGAATTCTGCAGCACTGAATTTTTTCACGACCTGAACATTATACGTATTAGGCGCCAGATCCACGAACTCAATTACACCATTTTCATCAGATTTTACCGTCAACAACAGTTTGCCTTTCAAGGTATAAAGATTTAAAGTAATATCATCCAACGGTAATTTATTGGCATAGGTTTCACTTTCGTAAGACGTACTCAACGAGATGTCTACCGATCCATTTTCGGCATAGCTATCTTTTTGACAACCGCTAAAAAGATAGCTGGAGCCAAAGATTAAAAGTATAAGTTTAATGATGATTTTCATGGCATTATAATTTAAGTCTGAGTTGCGCACCATAAGTCGGTTTACCATTCGGAATGATCATGGAATTATCAGAACGTTTGTACTGCGGACGATAATTAAATACGTTATAGACATGGAAAGCCAAGCTTAGCCGTTTGCTGATTTCCTTCGATACATTTAAGTGGAAATTTGTATAGACAGCAGGCTGGTTCTGATTATTGATTTCTTCTATTGGCCTTAGTGTATGGGCATAATTGACATTGTCGCGATCAAAATTGACTATGGCATGATAGGTTCCATCCTGCGTATAATAACCGATAGGAATACCGTCGGACGCATCGGTATCCGTTTTATTCATGAGGTTAAGTTCGGTCGTGAAATTGATCAACAGTTTAGCCTTAGGAATATGCGTACTTGAAGTAATTGCCGCATTGCTTACCGTAGTCGTCCTGCGCTGTGTGGGATATATTGCAGATTCTGCACGATTGGGATTGTCCGTGTTATTCGTAAATGTCGCCATGTTCTGCAAGGGTCTATAGGTTGATTGGGTCACTCCAGCCCTTAGATTAAATGAGGTAGCGATCGCCATCCATTTTGGGGTAGATAGCATGAATTCGATCCCCTGCGTTCTTTTGTCGCCAGCATTCATAAATTCATAGCGCGATAGCCTATATTGTTTTCTCCCCTCAATAATATAGGGCACTTCCGCATTGGGATCCGGATTATCGTCGTATTTGTCCAGCAGGATTTTCTCAAAACTGTTAACAGTAACGACATCTCTGTAATTCCTTTTATGATAAAGGTTCATCCCCAATTTAAAATCTTTATATTCATAGGTGGCTGAAAATTCAAGCTGTTCGGACAACGAAGGCTTAAGCTTGCTGTTATCCGGTGTAAATTTATCTACATACATTAGGTAGAGACTATTTGCCTCATCGACACTTCCCCCATTAAAGGCGGTATGCTGAAATAAGGGAATCTCATAAAATACCGGTCCTGGATACAATTGCGCCAAGGCGGGGGCCTTGCTGGCCCAGCCATACGCTACCCCCACTGTCAGCGCTGGGGTAATGGCATAGTTAATATTCGTACGTGGTGAAAATGTAAGATATTTTTCAAATTTGTCCAACCGTGTACCAATACGTACGTTCAGGTCACGCTCAGCAATTTCCGCCGTAAAAAGGTCCTCCGCATAAAATCCCAGCTGTTTTTGTCCATGAATACGCGAGACATCATAATAGCGTTCTTTGCGAAGATCAGCATTTGCTGCGATGGTATTATTGCGTGGTCTGGATGGGTCCACAATCTGTCCTTTTCCTATATTTTTTGAGTAATTGAAAAATGACCCAAAATTCACTTGATGCAGTAGAACGCCCGTCTGAAATGTACCCGTCAGATCCAGGCGTGCCGTTAAATCGATGGGCTTACCCTCAATATTGGTTACAGCTTGATAGATCCCGCTTGCATATTGGCCTTGATGAATGCCCGTCTCGGTGGCATCTGAGTAGATAATATAAGTACCGTTGACGTCCTGTTCCTTGTATGTATTCTGATAAGTTTCGCTATAACGGACATTCAACCCGATATTGGAAAGAAAACCTCGGTCAATCCGATAATTGGCGCGGCTTCCGATAGCGAAATTATATGATTTGAAGCGCATGACCGCAGCCGTTGGATCATCGCTATCACGACGGACTTTATCCATGTTGCGGCCATAATCTAAGGATAAAGTATTGGTGAAAGCTTTTTCTTTTCCGGCGAAAGTGCTCCACATGATATTTCCGCCAACACGATCGTAGGATTTCATCTTATCCCTGTTGTCTTCAAAGGAGCGCGTGAAATTTCCACCAATGGTGATCGCACCAAACTTACGGGTATCAATACCTTTACTCATTCCGTAAACGGTTGCATTATCGCGGAGTTGAACATTAAAATTGAGCGGAGTTTTTCCTGCAATACGATTGATGATAATCGCACCATTTGTCATATCCCCATACTTCACCGAAGGTACGCCGGCAGCAATTTCTATACTTTCGATATTGTCTGTGGCAATCTGGCGGAGATCGATACCTCCAAAAGTATAGTCGCCAGTATAATTATCCGTGGCGGCATCACTGCCACTAAGCGCAGATATCTTGCCACTGACATAGGAATTACCCATACCGTAGATTCCCGCATTTAAGGTCTGCATATTGGCGTTGTTGGACAATGCGATACCATCCATAATCAGCGCTACACCAAAAGAATTATTGAGTGCAAATGGATCTTTGTTGGAAAAAGAATTTGTGCCCAATGTTGCGCTTCTCAAATTAGCTTGCTGGACCTGTTGTAAAGAGGGCGCGGCAATCTTTTGTCCAGGAATAAGGCTCAATAAGTCATTAATACTTAATGCACCCGACTGTTCGATCACTTCGCGGTTGATATAAAGTGAGCTGTTGCTTTCCAGTCGTCTGTTAATGCGGGGAGTGACGGCTATTTCTTCCAGGCCCACACTCAACGTTGGTAATGTGATGTCGGCAATAGTATTATTTGCTCCATTTAAAACAGTTGTCATGGAGGATCCTTGTCTTCCGATCATGGAAAACTGCAAATTTGCGGACTTCAGCCGATGGGCCGGAAACTGGAATTTAAAAGAGCCATTATTATCCGTAAAATAATACTGGTTAAGTTCTTTAAGATGCACGGTTACCAATGGTATTCCTTTTCCATTCTCATCGACAACTCTACCTAATAAAACAGCCCAGGAAGTCTTACTGATCAGAATATTCTTACCTGAGACCTGCAATTTGAGATAAGTCAACTGTTCCAGCTGATTTAAAACCTGCGGAAGGGCTCCATTTACCTCGATATTGATACGACGCTCCACATTGATCTGAGACTCGTCATAGAGAAAACTGTAACCCGATTTTTCTTCGATCTGCTTCAGAACAGACCTCAGTGGTTGATTTTTGCTTTCAATCTTCAGTTGTTGCGCGTCCACGGCTAAGACCTGAAAAGAAAGAAGTACACCAAGAAGCAGGGCTCTTCTATGGATGGATTTAGAAGACATAGATATATGATGTTATTTTTTGCGAACGATAAGTGTATTGGATTCGATGCTGAACCGATAGCCTGTTGTCAAGGAAAGCTTTTCAAGCACCATTTCCAACGGCTCATGCCCTATGGTCCCCGAATACATCAGTTCGATATCCGGCCGGTCGGGCACGATGATACCATATTTTCGGTTTAGCTGTCGGGCTATTTCTTGGTAAGTAGCCTTCTCAAAATGCAGGACACCCGCCATAATTTCCTTTTCTTTAGCTGCTTCAAATGATTCAACACTAAAGATCGCTTTGTTTTTATGATACACAATTGCCTGCCCCGGAATGAGCTGTAGTCTCTTTGTTCCGTTTGAAACTTCTACTTTTCCAGTAAACAATGCTATTTTTGACAGTTTATCGTTTTCAAAGGCGTGTACATTAAAAGAAGTTCCCAACACTTTGATTTCAAGTTCACCTGTTTGAATAATAAAAGGCTTACGGGCGTTATGTGCGACCTCAAAATAGCCTTCACCATTGAGGCTTACGACCCGTTTATCGCCATTGAAATTCTTCGGATATCGCAGTGTAGACGTTGGGCCGAGCTTCACTTTGGTACTATCGCTCAAAAGGACATTCATATACTTACCGGTCGGTACCAATTGGCTAACAAATTCAGTTTGAGTGGCATTTTCCGCTAGCGGCAACTGTTGTTTTAAGAACAGAAAACCCATGGATACGAATAGGAGACTCGCAGCGGTATAGCCAATCCACCTGTAATTCCGTAAACGATATACGGGAGTGTCATTTTTATGGATAAAGGCCTGAAGTCGGGCACGTTCCTCCGCTATCTCGGTCTGACCTGGACCGGCCTGCAGCAGTGAGACTAATCCTTTCGCATCTTTTACAAGTTGCCGGTGCTGCGGATTCGCCTCAACCCATTGTTTCCAATATTCCATATCCTCAAGCCTGGCTTGTAGACAATAATTGATAAAGGATTCATCACAGATCAGTTTTTCCAAAGTAGGTTGTTCCATTGCTCGATATTACGTTTATACAATAGTGCAGTAAAGGGTCTTTTTTTACCTATTTTTATTTGGAAAAATTTAAAACAACAACAATAATAACTGATAGTGAGCCCTTTAATTTTTTGATCGCTTCATAAACAACGTTATAAACTGTTCTCAGTGCAGCATTTTCCATGTCCGCGATTTCCTCATAACTCTTATTATGAAAAAACTTTAGCTCTATATAACGCTGCTGTTTTTTCGTCAGGTTGTCCATTGCAGCGCGCAGCGCCTGATCTCGTTCCAATGTTTCTTCAATTGCGATTTTTTGCGATTCGATCGAATCCTCCGTCGGTGTGTGCAACAGGTCTTCCAGTGGTATTTTTTGGTAAGCACGCTGTTTGTAGATCACGCGTTTTAGCCATACAAAAAGGTAATATTTTGGATCTGTAGTTAGTATGGGTAATTTTTCCCGTTTTTCCCATAGGTCACAGAATACGATATGGATGGATTCTTTTACAACTTCACGGTCAGCATTGATTTTCAATCCGTAGCGGAACAGGGCTGTATATAACGAGTCGTATAAGGCCAAAAAACTGTTGCTATCGCCGGTTTTAATCGAGTTCCATGTTTGTATTGCATCCAAGTGCACAAAATAAACAATTATTTAGATCTATTCCAAATAATATTAAACCTTTAATACTCCATCTTTTTCACCTCGAATATGACCTCTCCAAAAGAACTGGATTATTTAAAAGACACCATCACTACCCAACGATTCATAAATCTCATCTTGCGAATTGTAATTCCATTCATAAACAAACACAAACCTCTGTATATTTAAAATTAAATTAAAGATAACTATGTTAAGCAAATACCAATTCAGTAAAAATCCACTGCATTATATTTATGCCCTGATCTGGTTGGCTGTGTTCGCTACTTTTGCTTTTTATCTTTTCACAGGGGAGATGTTCAGGCCGGAAAACGGCAAGATCCATATTGTAACAATTCTTATCGCTTGGGTTGCGCAATATCTTGGTCTTACACTGACATGCCTGATCATCCTATTTTTGGGAGTATACAAAGCATTGCAAACTGTTTTAGACAAGAAAGAAATTGAATCTTAATTAGTTGATACGCGTGATCAAAAATACTAAAGGCAAACTTTCTCTTCAGGAAGTCACCGTTACCATTTGGTAAGACATACGGTCATTAAACTTTTTTGTGATTATTTGCGTTCCCGTTTTTTTTCCAAAAACTTCTGAAGTAAATATGTTGTATGTCAAAATTGGGATTGTCTTAAAAAAATTTATATATCGTCATGGCGGTTTCCGAATCGCCCAACACATAGGCGACTGTAAACAATCATTTCGCGGTATTTTATCAAGTGCATCCCCTTTTCGGGTTAAAAGGAATACCTGATGATCTAGCCGCTAGACGTACAGAGGAAAAAAGTCTAGCAATTTTTGAAATAAAACCAAGCTTATAATAGACTTAAAATTGGCGTTGAACAATACTCATCCTGCATTAAAGATTAATGTAGACGGCCAAAAAGTTATCCAACATGTATTTGATCATGAGTATTCAATTGATACAAATGTAGTGACACAATTACAAAAACAGTTGCTCAAAAATATGATTAGTGAAATCAAATTGATGATTTAATCCTTTAAAGAAAGTGTTTTAATTAATAGGTGTATTGTAAAAAAATACTTTAGAAAACTCAGTATTTAGAAGAAGCTGGATCGAATAGATTTATTATGCCCATAGGTCAATAGATCGATAAAACCAACGAACGCCATTGACATGATTGTTAAAGCTGAGAGATATCATGGAACTTAGCGAAAGAAAAAAATCCACATGGCTTTGCATCAATAGTTAACACACAATACCAGCTATACTAATTAGAAATTTACACATCAAAAATTCTGATAAAAATCCCTTTGTAAATCCATCAGATAATACTAACGCCATTTATACAGCAGATTTTTAAGAATTTTAACCAAAATAGATCTAAAAACTTTCGTTTTCAAAGTAAAAACAAGCCAAAAACCTTAAAAAAAACAACACAAATCAATTTTTAACAATTTTTACACATAAAATTTTTTTTATCACAAAAAAAATCATTTATCATCTATGAATAACAACAAAACAAACACAAAAACAAAAAAAATAAAATAACAAAAACATGTTTTATACAATATTATTATTAAATTTGATACAAATAATTACATAATAACATGATAAATATCATATTATTATGCTAAAAGTCGAGTTTTTTTTAAAAAAAACCATTTACTCTAAATAAAAAAGATAACACACTATGTTTTTATTAAAAAAATAAGATAAAAACATTTTTATAGAATTTATTTCAACAAAAACCAACTATACACAAATAAAAAAAACAATAAAAATGAAAATTTAGCTAATTATTTCAATCATCAACCCATAAACTTATTAAATCATGAACCTACAAGATCAACCTCTTAACAAGCTCCGTATCTTTTCTTTTAAGGGGGTACAGATGCGTACCTTTCACATCACATGGATCACCTTTTTCTTTTGTTTCTTTGGCTGGTTTGGTATTGCCCCACTTATGCCACTGGTGCGAGAGGAACTCGGATTGACTAAAAATGAAATCGGAAATATCATTATTGCATCTGTTTCAGCAACCATTATCGCACGATTATTTGTCGGGAAGATGTGTGATACACTGGGGCCACGGATTTCATACACAATCCTCCTAGTTGCAGGCTCCATCCCTGTTTTACTAATTGGATTAAGTAATAGTTACGAGTCATTTTTGTTATTCCGTTTTTTCATCGGTATTATCGGTGCATCTTTTGTGATTACGCAATTTCACACGTCAATGATGTTTGCGCCCAACATTATTGGTACGGCAAATGCTGTTACGGGAGGCTGGGGCAATCTTGGCGGCGGGGTCACCAACCTGGTGATGCCGCTTATTGCTGCAGCGTTCGTTGGCATGGGCTTCGTTAGTCAATCTGATTCTTGGCGGATTGCCATGGTTGTTCCGGGTACTATCCTACTCATTATGGCATATATCTATTATAAGTACACACAAGATACACCACAAGGTAATTTCAATAAACTATCCGCAGGTCAGGCAACAAACAAAAAGAAAAATGGTTCTTTTTTGCTCGCATTAAAGGACTATCGCGTCTGGATCCTCACACTCGCCTATGCAGCTTGTTTCGGAATAGAGATCACAGTAGACAACGTCGCTGCTACATTCTTCATGGATCGTTTTGATACAGGGATTATCTTGGCTGGAGCTCTGGCTAGTATCTTTGGCGGCATGAACCTATTCGCCCGTGCACTTGGCGGACTCGTAAGTGATAAAGTAGGACGAAGTTACGGTATTAAAGGTAAAGGCTTGATTTTGGGCATACTGTTGCTTCTTGAAGGAATTGGTATCAGCCTGTTCGCCACTTCCAATACCTTACTTCTTGCTATAATTACGATGTTGCTCTTTGCACTCTTCCTTAAGATGGCGAACGGCTGTACGTATGGTATAGTTCCATTCATTAACAAGGATAACATTGGCAGTGTGAGTGGAATCGTCGGTGCCGGAGGAAATATAGGAGCCATGTTAGTCGGATTTCTTTTCAAATCTGAAACGCTTAGTTACGCTGATGCTTTTAAGTACATTGGTATCGGTGTTTTTGTCATAGGCCTCACTGTCCTCTTCGTTCGCTTTCACCCCCGAACTGAAACTGTCGTTCAGAATGTGTCATTAGAAGTGTAAAATTAGCATCCTTCCCCTATGAATAAAGAGTCGAACAGTGTGTATAAAAGTACCTGCTGCTACTGTGGTGTAGGTTGTGGGGTGAAGATATCGGTCGAGAAAAATCAGCTGATTTCCGTTACCGGTGATACCGAACACCCTGTCAATCAAGGCAAATTATGTAGCAAAGGCATGAACCTGCAATATACAGTCAACGATCGCTCAGACAGGCTCCTCTATCCGCAGATGCGCCATCACAGATCCAGTCCGCTTCAACGCGTTTCATGGGATGAGGCGTTGGATCGTGCTGAAGCCGTCTTTCGTACATTGATTGCAAAATATGGCCCTGACACGGTGGCATTTTATGCTTCCGGACAATGCCTTACGGAGGAGTATTATATCCTCAATAAACTGGTCAAGGGATTTATTGGCACAAATAATATTGATACCAACTCTCGTCTTTGTATGAGCAGTGCTGTTGCTGCTTACAAAAAAACGCTGGGAGAAGATAGCGTGCCGATATGTTACGATGATATCGAGCTTGCTGATTGCTTTCTGGTTGAAGGAGCCAATCCCGCTTGGTGCCATCCGATCCTTTGGCGACGTATTGAGGCGCACAAGGCTAAAAATCCAAGAACCAAAATTATTGTTGTAGACCCTCGTATTACGGATACCTGTGCATTGGCTGATCTGCATTTGCAGATTAATCCGGGAACGGACATCGTACTCAATTATGCGCTAGGAAGATTGCTTATCGAACAGGGAGATATAGATCTTGGTTTTATAAACGATCATACCGAAGGTTATGAAGTGTACAAAGAGCGGGTGTTCGAACGCACTTTATTGGAATCTGCTGTAATATGCGGTGTCCCAGCAGAGGATATTGAGCGTGCAGCCAGCTATATTGGTGAATCTAAAGGCTTTTTGAGTTTGTGGACAATGGGCCTGAATCAGAGTGTGGTAGGTGTTAACAAAAACCTGAGCCTAATTGATCTCAACCTGATCACAGGGAAAATTGGGAAGCCGGGAAGTGGTCCTTTTTCACTAACCGGGCAGCCCAATGCTATGGGAGGCAGAGAAGTTGGCGGACTTGCCAATCTCCTGCCCGCTCACCGTGATATAGATAATAAAAAACATCGCGATGAACTTCAACAGTTCTGGTCTGGCACTACTCTGAGCGGCAAACCGGGGCTAACAGCCACCGAAATGTTCGAGGCATTAGCCGACGGGCGATTGAAAGCAATTTGGATTATTTGCACCAATCCCCTCACCAGCCTTCCCAATGCACGGCTTGTGGAAAAAGCATTGCAAATGGCTAAATTCGTCGTCGTTCAGGAGATATCAAATAAGCCCCAGACACTGGACTTTGCAGATATTATTCTTCCCGCAGCTGGATGGGCCGAAAAAGAAGGCACAATGACGAATTCAGAACGCAGGATCAGTCACCTGCATAAGGCTATTCCCCCCCCGGGCGAAGCTCTTCCTGATGCAGAAATCTTTTCACGATTTGCACAGAAAATGGGTTTTAAAGGTTTTTCATATCCTACACCTGAGGATATCTATAAAGAACATGCACAGTTAACCTCTGGGACAAGTATTGACATTTCCGGCTTAGATTATACACTTATTGACAGCCTGCAAACCGTACAATGGCCTTTTGATCTGAAAAAGAAACAAGGAACAACACGTCTTTTTCAAGACAAAGAATTTCTTACTCCGAGCGGTCGTGCACAATTACATAGCCCTCCTGATCAGCATTACAGCGAACTGCCTGACCAAAATTTTCCGCTTATCCTGACAACAGGACGAATCCGTGACCAATGGCATACGATGTCGAAAACAGGCAAGGTAAGTAAGCTTAATCAGCATATCCAGGCTGCATTTTTGGAAGTTCACCCAAACGATGCAGCAACGCTGAACTTGGCTGACGGACAATTGGCAAATGTTTATTCCATAAGAGGGGAAGTTCGTGTCAGGACACGGGTTAGTAAGACGATTAAGCCCGGAGTGGTTTTTCTGCCGATGCATTGGGGCAAGCTATTGGGGTCTGATCTTCATAGAGCCAATAACCTGACCAACGATTTAGTGGATCCTATTTCCAAGGAACCTGACTTTAAATTTTGTGCTGTACGTGTTGAAGCCCATGTGAAGAAGAAAGAACGTATTGTTATTATTGGTGCTGGTGCTGGAGCACATGGCTTTGTTCGTTCCTTTCGGGAGTTAAACAAGACCGATGAAATTGTCATTTTTAGCAATGAGGATCTGCCCTTCTATAATCGTGTTATGTTACCACATTATGTGAGCGGAGAACTTAAATGGGAGCAATTGGTCAAGATGAAAGATGCCGAGGAGCCCATACTGGATATAAAACATATACGTGGTGTGCAGGTTAACACAATTGACCGAGACAATAAGTGCATCTGGGATTCCAGGGGAATTAAAACACAGTATGATGTCTTGATTCTTGCGACAGGCAGCCGCCCCAGTCTGCCAAAGCATGTACCGCAATTGCCCGGTATTTTTACAATGCGCCGTCGTACGGATGCCGATCTTTTGAAACGGTACCTTCCCGAACAGGCGCATGTCGTTATCGTGGGCGGAGGTCTATTGGGGCTTGAAATGGCAGCTTCACTCCGTGAGAATGGAACGAAAATCACCATTGTGCAACGCGTTTCGCGTTTTCTGAACCGGCAGCTTGATTCTCTGGGAAGCCAATTGCTTCATGAACAAATGGTAGATCTCGGTTGTGATATATTCTACAATGATGAAGTTCAGCTATACTGTGGCCGAAATAAGCTAACAAAGATCGAATTAAAAAGCGGAAGACAGATAAAATGCGATGCTGTTATCTTGGCAATTGGCACTACTCCCAATATTGAGTTGGCTAAAGAGGCTAATCTCATATGCCAGCGTGGCGTGGTTGTGGATCATCATATGCAAACCAGTGACTCTGCAATCTATGCTATTGGTGAGATTGCTGAATTTGAGGGAACACTCTATGGTATTACTGCAGCGGCCGAAGAACAGGCAGCTATTGTAGCCCATTACCATCAAGGTGATATCAGCAGCCATTACAAGGGAAGCCTGTTTATGAATATTATCAAAATACAAGGTTTTGACCTCTGTAGCATTGGTTTGACGGAAGCGCCAAATGAAGACTATGAAGAGATTATTTTTATCGACAAGGCTAAGCGTTATTATAAAAAATGTATTATCTATCAGGATAGACTTGTCGGTGCCATTTTAATTGGAGACAAAAATGAATTTCTCGAATTTAAAAACTTGATAGCAAACAAGATTGAATTAAGCGAGAAACGTCTGCAGTTGCTACGAGGTGGTGCCGCAAAAGAAGATGTCATTGGTCGTTTGGTATGTTCATGCAGTCAGGTTGGAGAAGGAAACCTACAGCGACGTATGAGCGATGGATGTATCGATCTTCAGGAGTTATGTACATTGACTGGTGCGGGAACGGGTTGTGGATCTTGTAAACCCGAGGTTAAGCGCATTCTGGAAAACTATAGAATAGAAAAGGATCAGGAGATAAAATCCTATACAAAGTAAAACAATGAAAAACGAACAGTTTGTTAAGATTAACCTCTCGGGGGGTGCAATCTCTCCAGGAGAACTTACCAACCTATTGAGCCCGCTGGAAGAAGCGGGTATAACAGAGGTTAAATTCGGTAGTAGGCAGCAAATGTATTTTCGGATAAATGATGTACAACTTGAAGAATTGGAGTACACATTGCTCAATCAGGAGTTTGCTTATGAAATTTGCCAGGAGGTATATCCAAATATTGTAAGTTCTTATGTCTCAGACGGGCTTTTCAATCAAAGTTCGTGGATACGTGAAGGGGTATATAAAGATGTGCTGGATAGTTTTGATTTCAACCCAAGGTTAAAGGTGAATATTGTGGATTCTACTCAATCTCTTGTACCCTACTATACTGGAAATCTAAATTTCATCACTTCCGAACTTAGTAATTATTGGCATCTACAGCTTCGATTTCCCAAAAGCACGTTATTTCATTCTTGGTCAACTTTAGTAAATACTGACGATATTGCAGGACTCAGTCAATTTTTGGAACCGATGATGATTGAAACAATGGTTACAACAGCAGATGAAGGACAACAACTTGGTCAAAAATTGGAGGGATTAGCCGCTGCATCTGGAAAATTTCTTTTTCAGCCCATAGGGCAACCCTTTTCGGAAACCACATTTAAACTTCCTTATTATGAAGGATTTAACACTTATCAAGATAGACTTTGGTTGGGGGTATATCGGCGCTCTGAAACTTTCCCAATCATTTTTCTGCGCGATATATGTGCCCTCTGTATGCAACACAGGATTGGCCAACTCTATACTACACCATGGAAGTCAATCATTATCAAAGATATTCAAGTTAACACAAGACCATCCTGGGACGTCGTATTGGATCGACATCGGATTAACTTGCGTCATGCCCTCAATGAGCTCAATTGGATGACGGAAGATTTTGATCCCACAGCATTAGCCCTTAAGCAGGAATTGGTGCACCATCTGAACTGGTTGGACATTCGTACTTATAAACTGTGTTTTGGAATTAAAATGCATCCCAAGAGCGGGATTTGGGGCTCGGTAATTTTGCGTTTCATTGACTCCAGCGATAATAAATCTTGGTTCCAAGTTGAACATACGCACGATTTTAACCCCAATTCAAGAGACTTTGTCACTTACCGTAAACGCGTGGAGCGCGGAGAACTCACAGGTGTAATTTTGGCGCTGTGTGAAGATTTCTATCAGCTTCAAGGTCGAGAAGCAGTTCGAGAATTTTCTAATATCTCTATTCCGGCTACCACGGAAAAATCTGACCTGATTAGTATTACCTATCAATGTCCAGCCTGTCAGACAATCTACGACCCCATTTGGGGGGATAGTACACAGGGTATCGCCGCAGGGACCTCATTTGAAGATCTGCCTGCGACATATTGCTGTAGTATTTGTGAAAGCGAAAAGTTTACTTTCAGCAAATTGATAAAATAGCCAGTAAAGGCACATCGTCTTCCTGACGACCGTTTCACATCGCCGATCAGTCAATACACTGTAAACTTTAAAAAATGCTGCAACGGATTTCATGCCGTCAAGTTTAACAAAATCATCAACTGCCTCGTTGATGGAAGCGTTTCAAATTTGCGGTAAAATATGTATCTTCAATAAGATTGATCCATTAAAAACAATGATGATAATTCCTAATGATAATAGAACACATCCTTTAAATGGCCTGGTGCTTATCGGCGGCAGAAGTCAACGCATGGGGAGTCCAAAAGAAAAGATCAAATGGCACGGTAAAGAACAAGTATATTATTTAGCCGATTTATTACGGAATTACTGTAAAGACGTTTACATTTCTTGTCGTCCAGAACAGTTAGATGAAATAGCCGTCGGTAAAAAGATGGCGTCAAACTACGCGTGGCTTCCCGATCGTTATAAAGATATAGGTCCTATGGGCGGTATTTTGACCGCTTTTGAATTTCAGTCAGAGCAAGCATGGCTTGTCGTCGCTTGTGATTTACCCATACTGGGACCAGAAGCAGTCGATTACTTAATCCAAAAACGTGACCCTCGAAGGATTGCCACTGCATTTATAAGCTCAAAGGACAATTTGCCTGAGCCATTGTTTGCGATTTGGGAACCCTATAGTCTGCCTATAATCCAGCAGATGTTTGCGCAAAATAGATTATCTCCACGCCAGGTTCTGATAGAATATTATGCATTATGCGTTCAAGCACCTGATCTGCAAACCCTTACCAACGTTAATACACCTACTGAAGCCAAAATTGCAGAGGCAATGATAACAAAGAAAAGTCAAAGCAGCTGAAGTGCCTCGCAATAAGCATTTCGTCTACCTTTTTGTATCTCTCAGAATTTTGTTTTTCAATTTTGATCTTCACATATTTAGACGCCGGCATATTGCTTTTTTTTACTACATTGCTGACTGACGCAAATACATTGGCCTCCGGAAAATACGTCGCTGTATTGTCGACATGCTCAGCATTTGAGACTCGGATTCGGAAAGTTGTCACTCTGATCCTCCATGGTATTGTCGATGCAAACAAAATCCTTTTCGACGAGTATTTTAACCGGTCCTGACTGACCTTCGAAACCTATTCTTTCTGTGTCCACCAATTCCTTTATCATATTGGTAGGTAATCCGATCACAATTTCATTTTCAACAAAAGAGGCAATGAGTTCTGCAGTATCCGTTTGCACAATACGATATACAAAGGGCTGATTGATAAATTCGGTTCGACAGTCAACCTCACCAGTATTGCCAAGTTTATCGATTTCAGACATCGTCAATCGCAGTCTAACGGAATTATCCTTAATCCTTATTTTCATTTTTATATTTTTTGTTCAAATTCTTTTTTTTAAATACTTAGATCAATTGGCAAGGTGTAGATCCGCTTCCCTGTTGCCGCATAAATCGCATTACAGAGTGCCGGTGTAAATGGCGGTACAGGAGGCTCTCCTACTCCGGTCGGTTTTGCGTCGCTATCGATAATATCCACATGGATCTGTTTTGGGGAATCAGGCATTCGAATGATCTGATAACCGTCAAAATTACCCTGCTCTACCTGACCATCTTTTACCGTGATCGTGCTTTTGAGTGCCAGACTTGCCGAAAATTGCGCACCACCTTCAAATTGCGATTTGATACGGTCCACATTGACGGCTTGCCCACAGTCGACCACATAGTAAACATTGGGAATACTGATTTTTTTGTTCTGATCCACATTTACCTCCACCACGCAGGCAACGTAGGTTAGGAAGCTTTTATGTGCCGCAAAGCCAAGTGCACTCCCTGCCGGCATGGATTTACCCCATCCAGAAAGCTTAGCTACCTGCTCGATCACCTTTTTCATGCGTGCTGTATCCCAAGGGTAATCTTCGATCTTTTCACCATAATTGGGATAGCTTGTCTTGATCAGTTCCTGCTCAAAAGTAATGTGGCGGTCTTCACCGAGTAGCTCCAGGGCATTCGAAACAGCATCCATACCTCTTGCTTCAGCAATTTCGTCGAGCATTGTCGCAGCGGCAAAAACCTGTGGAATATTGCGCACAGATCTCAACCAGCCAATCCGCAGATGGGCTTTTGCATCATGCGTGGCAATATTGATCGCCGGAACATTGTAAGGGAAATCCGAGGCTCCCAACATTAATTCACCATCACTGGGTTGTACCACAGATAGATCCTCAGTTGCAGAGATAGACGGATTAGCAATATGATGGGCCCAGCCACTTAGTTTATTTTGGCTGTCGATGGTGGCGACAATACGCTGTACACTCATGGCGTGGTAGTAATCATGACGAATATCATCCTCACGTGTCCACTGCACCTTGATCGGCAGACCAGATTCTTTGGCCAATATGGCTGCCTCCAGGATAAAGTCAGGTTTTGACTTTCTGCCAAATCCGCCCCCGAGGAGGGTTACGTTCATTTTCACCTTGTCCACTGCTATCCCCAGTTCGGTGGCTACCGCATCACGTGCTCCCTGCGGATTCTGTGTACAGGCCCACACTTCGCAGCTTCCGTTTTTCACGACAGCCAAAGCACAGGGCGGTTCAATGGTTGCATGCGCCAGGTAAGGTGCAATATAAGTGTGTTCAATAATTTTTTTTGCATTCGCTTTTGCGGCGTTGAAATCGCCGCGTTTACGACGGAGTGTTCCCGCCTGCGCCACCACCTGCTTAAGTTCTTCGATCTGCTTGGCTGAATCGTAGCCGGCATTGGGCCCCATTTCCCATTCCACCTCCAGCAAGTCCCTGGCTTTTATAGCAGCCCAGGTATTTTCGGCGATGACAGCTACCCCAGCCAATGGTTTGGATAAGGTGACTGGCAATCCGGCACCCTTAATCGTAATTACCTTGAGAACGCCCGGAACGGCCAGGGCTTTACTGTCGTTTACGGATTTTACTTTACCGCCTACCACCGGGCATCGCTTAATGACCGCAATTTTCATCCCTTCGACAACTGCGTCAATTCCAAACACGGCTTTTCCAGTAACAATATTGTGCAAATCAATGATCGGTGTTTCTTTGCCGATCATATTGAACTGCTGCCTGTCTTTTAGTTTCACTTCGCTGGCTTTTGGGATAGGGAGAGTTTTTGCAGTTTCTACCAAATCTCCAAAATCCTTTTTCTTGCCAGATTCCCGTTGGATAACCTGTCCATTTTTGGTATCCAATTGGTCTACGTCAACGTTCCATTCTTTGGCTGCAGCACGGAGAAGGAGTAGTCGCGCTATAGCACCGGCTTCCCGCAAGGGTTTATAAAACATCCGCACAGAAAAGGAACCGTCTGTGTTTTGGTTACCATATTTTTTCTCATCCCCTTCAGCCTGGATGATTTCCACCTTAGTCCAGTCGGCCCCCAATTCATCGGCAATAACAAGAGGAAGAGAGGTGCGGATACCTTGCCCCATCTCTGAACGATGTGCGACAATGGTGACTTTATTATCTGAACCAATCGTTAAATACACATTTGGAGCCACAGTAGCCACTTTTTTTCCTTTGTCATCACAACTAAAGAAGCTTACACCCAGAACCAAGCCACCAGTAAGCAAGCCGCTGGCTTTTAAAAAGTCGCGTCTAGAAACAGAAAAAATCTCCGAATCGACCTGATCGGTTTTTCTTTTTTGAAAAGGAGCTAATATTTTCATCTTGTTTATATTTTTGATAATACCTAGCCGTTTGTCACGGGTGTACCGGCTGCTTCTAAAATGGCTGCTTTAATCCTATTATATGTACCGCAGCGACAGAGATTGCCTTGCATAGCTTGCTCGATCTCGGCAACCGAAGGTTTCGCATTTTTCTTCAAAAGAGCTGCCGCATTCATGATCTGTCCGGTTTGACAATAGCCGCATTGAGGTACGACATATTTTTCCCAGGCTTCCTGAACAGGGTGATCACCCTCCTCTGAAAGCCCTTCGATTGTTGTAATTTTACCCTCACCGATCGCAGAGACCGGAAATGAACAGGATCGGATTGCAGTATCGTTGAGATGTACGGTACAGGCACCACATAGTGATTTTCCACAACCAAACTTGGTCCCTTTAAGACCAATGATATCACGGAGTACCCAAAGCAAGGGCATATCCTCAAGCACATCAACTTCGTGCTTTTTGCCATTTACTAAAATTGAATATTTTGCCATAATCGTTGTTTTTTCTTGTTTATGTAAGCGATATTTATCGGTTCAAATGAGATAAGCTTTCCCACTTATACGCTAGCATTCAGTTTTTTCTGTGGTACAAAATCGTTAATTAAATTAATCAAATAATTATACATTTCACGGATGTTTTTACCATTATTACAGTTTTGGTGTTTTTTAACGTGTAATTCATTAAATTTGATAAACGGCATTGTATCATATTGCTGTCGATTTAATCATTGTATCCGCGTTCCACTGTCTTGCCCGTATTTGCATGAAAGAGATTAAAGACATTGTTTTAGCTGCAGATGTAGCTGCTTCCGAAAATATCAGGATGGTGCTTGCCACTGTGGTTAAGGTTGAAGGTTCCTCCTATCGAAGACCAGGGGCCCGCATGCTTGTAACAGAAGACGGTCAAATGACGGGAGCCATCAGCGGCGGATGCCTTGAAGGAGATGCCCTAAAAAAAGCCCTCTTAGCTATCCATCAACAGAAAAATCGACTCGTCAGTTATGATACAAATACGGAGGAGGGTTCGTCGATCGGGTTACAACTGGGATGCAACGGTATAGTTCATATCCTTTTTGAATATGTAAACCTACAACGAACGGATCATCCCATCGCGTTGCTGCAACGCTTGCTTCAACAGCGTGAAGAAGGCTTGTTGATTACGTTCTTTTCTACGGACAGACAAGGAGAACAAAAAGGAACCCGCTTACTTATTAAAGATCTGAAGGAGCAGGCTTTTGCCCTAGATGCTCACTATTCACCACTGAACGAGCATATCCAATTTGCCAAAAGAGAACGAAAATCGGTTCTCACTTCCTTTCAGGAGAAAGGGAAAAACAACGAAGTGCTCATTGAATACCTCGTTCCTACCGTGCACTTGGTTATTGCCGGTGCTGGTAATGATGCAAAACCTGTCGTAGAGATAGCACATGTACTCGGTTGGGAAACTACGGTCATTGATGGACGTGCCAGCCATGTCAATGCCTCACGCTTTCCAAAAGCCACTAAGCTTCTTGTATCTCCGGCACATGAGATCGCGACCAGTCTAAGCATAGACCCATGGACTGTTTTTGTGTTAATGACACATAACTATGCTTACGATCTCACACTCCTTAAAGATTTGATGTACACGTCGACACCTTATATTGGCTCATTGGGCCCGAAGATCAAATTACTACGTATGTTCGACGATATGCAAGAGGCTGGTATGACCATTACCGAAAGTCAACGAAGCATTATCTACGGCCCAGTAGGACTCGATATCGGAGCTGAAACTTCGGAAGAGATCGCTATAGCAATCGTAGCAGAGATCAAGGCTGTGTTGAATAATAGGCCAGCAACTTCATTAAAGTTCCTCAAAACGAAAATACATACTGAATACCCCACAATAATTTAGAAGACATGACGCTGACGGATACATTTGGACGGATACACAACTACCTGCGCATATCGCTTACCGATAATTGCAACCTCCGTTGTTTCTATTGCATGCCGGAGGAAGAGTATAGCTTTACACCGAATAACAAATTGATGCAGGTGGACGAAATTGAGCAATTGGCCCGATTGTTTGTCGATCAAGGAATCAGCAAAATCCGCCTTACAGGGGGTGAACCTTTGGTTCGCAAGGATGCAGCCAATATTATAGCGCGTTTGTCCAAACTTCCGGTTGAACTTCATATGACGACCAACGGAATCCGTATCAACGACATGTTGCCTGAGCTTGTGGACGCAAAATTCAAAAGTATCAACATCAGCCTGGACACCTTGCAACCCGGAAGATTTTTTCAGATCACACGAAGGGATTATTTTGACCGCGTACGTGCCAATATAGACCTTCTGCTCGAACATGGAATCCATACCAAGATCAATATGGTGGTCATGAAAGGCATCAATGACGATGAGATCTTAGATTTTGTTGCATGGACAGCGAGGAAGCCAATAGAAATCCGTTTTATCGAATTTATGCCATTCAGTGGGAACAAATGGAGCAGCAACCAGGTGTATACACAGGCCGATATTCTAGCGACTATTCAGCGGAGCTATCCCATAGAACCGATCCCTACAGGTCCACACGATACCGCTAAAGCATTTTCGATTGCCGGACATGTTGGACGTATCGCTATTATAAGTACAATGACGGCCCCTTTTTGTGCAGGATGTAACCGGATACGGCTTACAGCGGATGGGAAACTTAAAAATTGCCTATTCTCTTCAAGTGAAACCGATCTATTGAAAGCATTACGGGCCGGCGATGACGTGCTTCCATTGATCCAAGCTACCATTAGTGCCAAAGCAAAGGAATTAGGGGGACAATTAACAACAGATTTTGAACATATAGACACCGATTTTCTCAAGAATCGGAGTATGATAACGATTGGTGGATGATAAAGCAAACAGGTATAGTCATATTGGCGGCCGGAAATTCTTCGCGGCTCGGCCTCCCGAAGCAGCTGCTCGAATTTGAAGGTGAGACTTTATTGCGGCGTATCAGTAGGGAAGCGCTGGCGATACCCGATGCCAGGGTATCTGTCGTGATAGGTGCTTACCCCAACCCCATCAACTCGGCGTTAAAGGACAGTAACGTCGCTGTAGTAATCAATCCGCATTGGGCAACCGGAATGTCTACCTCTATTGGTATAGGCTTAAGGGATCTGCTAAAACATCATCCCAATCTGGACCGTTGTATAATCAGTCTATGCGATCAACCTTTCGTTGACCGACATGTCTTTCAGCAGCTTATTCAATTGGCCGATAGTACCGATAAAGGTATTGTAGCAACCGGTTTTTCAGGAATATGGGGCGCTCCCGTACTTTTTGACAGAAAATACTTTAAGCATCTGATGTGTCTGGAGGGACAACAGGGGGCCAAAAAGGTAGCCGAGCAATTTCCTGACGATCGGGTTGTATTTTCTTATGAGGACGCAAAGTATGATATCGATACGCTAGACGATTATTTCAATCTCCCCCATCAGTTTATCAGTGTTCAGCAGGCCAAAGATATTATCCATCATCATCTGCCTGCGCCAAAACAGATACGGTTCCCCCTCGACGAAGCTTTAGGCTATACCTTGGCCCAAACCGTTGTTGCAAAGCAGTCAATTCCTGCTTTTCCGCAGTCATCGATGGATGGCTATGCCATTCGATATTGCGACAAAGAGCGGGAACTTCCTGTCGTGGACAAAATTCCTGCAGGCACCACGGTCGAAAAAATATTGACAGAAGGACAGGCGATGCGCATTTATACTGGAGCCCCTCTGCCTCGAGGTGCAGATACGGTAGTGATGCAGGAAAAAGTAGATTTGAGCGATACAAATACAATCCAGATTCGCGATGAAGCGCTCCAATTGGGGGACAATGTGCGTCCCAAAGGGTCAGAAGTGCAGGCTGATAGCATCGCCATGCTCCCAGGAACATCATTGACTCCGGCTGCTATTGGCTATCTCGCAGGCATTGGATGCAGGGATGTTCTTGTTACTGCGCCACCACGGATACAGCTTATTCTCACCGGAGACGAACTGAAACCTATTGGTACGACACTAGGATATGGAGAAGTTTATGAGTCTAACTCCTATCAGCTAAAAGCCGCCCTGCGGCAGCAAGGCATACTGCATGTCGAGAGTCGGCATGTGCCGGATGACAGAAACCTACTCCGTTCAGCTTTGGAGAATGCATTGGATACAGCTGATATTGTTCTTTTAGTTGGTGGTGTCAGCGTAGGCGATTATGACTATGTCGTAGATGTGGCTAAGGCCTGCGGTATTAAACAGCGTTTTCATCGTATCCGACAAAAACCGGGGAAACCCCTCTTTTTTGGCACTCGAAATGAAAAGTTGGTGTTTGGGCTCCCCGGCAATCCGTCCTCTGCCCTAACCTGTTTTTACCTCTACGTCGCTCCTGCATTAGAGCATATCATGCAACTTCCAGAGCGAACACGCTCCATCAAAACCTATACAACACATGCTTATAGTAAAAAGCCCGGTTTAACTCATTTCCTTAAGGCACGATACGATGGACATGCTGTTGAACCATTACACGAGCAAGAATCTTATCGCCTCCAATCCTACGCACAGGCCAATTGCCTGCTGATTCTCGAAGAGGATAGCAATGGTTGTGCCGCTGGCGATGAAGTTTTTATCCATCTTTTAACCTAATCGAGCCATGCAATTTGAGCTTTTTTATTTTTTCCTTTTTATTCTGGCTTTTCTTTACGCATCGGTTGGGCACGGTGGTGCAAGTGGTTATCTGGCATTGATGGCACTCTATGGAATTGCACCACAGGAAATGAAACCTACAGCACTGGTGCTTAACCTCTTTGTTTCTTTAACATCCTTTATACAGTACTATAGGGGTCATTATTTCAAACGAAATTTGTTTTTGATGGTCGCCGTCACCTCTGTTCCCATGGCATTTATAGGCGGTATGATTGCCTTGGAAGATCATTTGTACAAGAGATTGCTGGGGCTACTGCTTCTCTTTCCGATTTTTCGTTTTTTCTTTTTCAGAAGTCCAGCCGAAGATGAGCTCAAACCTTATAATAGTTTTGGCGCCTTGGCAATCGGTGGGGCTGTCGGGTTGTTGTCAGGCATGATCGGTATTGGCGGTGGAATTATCCTCTCCCCTTTTCTGATCCTGCTTAAATGGACAGATCAAAAACAAACTGCGGCTATCAGTGCTGCATTTATTTTCGTAAATTCATTGTCGGGACTTGGGGGTATGCTGACAAAAGGTGTATCGTTCAATGCCCATATGTGGGCGTATATTGCGGTTGCATTCCTTGGGGGCCTGTTAGGGGCTTATCTCGGATCAAAAAAACTAAAACAGGATGCTTTAAAATACGTGCTTGCCACAGTTCTGTTTGTTGCAGCCTATAAATTGTTGTTTACCTCGGCGTAATAAATTTGAAAAACAATATGGCTCTCTCCGAATTGGATAAAATAAGCATAGTTAACACGTCTTTCGATTGTAGGATGAGCAAAGAAGAATGAAAAAAGGCGAAACTTTGAAAAAAATGAATTAAAATATGAAAGTCCAAGTAAAGACCTTTGGCTCCTTGACAGATATATTGGCAAAGGAGTTTTATATAACAGCCAATGATACGACAGAATTATTGGCAACATTATCGCACGACCATGCTGAATTGGCACAGCGTAGCCTATTGATAGCCGTGAACAATACCATTGTTAAGACACCAGTGACATTTCAGGAAAATGATATCGTTGCCTTAATGCCACCCTATTCTGGAGGATAAGCAATGCGGAAGGAACGGTATTCGAGGCATTATGTCCTCCCCGGTTTTGGTGAATTAGGCCAACAAAAGCTGCAAGCTGCCCGCGTACTGGTCGTTGGCGCTGGCGGGCTTGGCTGCCCTGTACTACAATATCTGGCAGCAGCAGGGGTTGGAACACTTGGTATCATAGACCATGATCATGTCGGGTTGAGCAACCTGCACCGCCAGGTTCTGTATGATACCAACGACATCGGCCGAGCTAAAGCTGAGGTAGCAGCGAATAAGCTCAAGCAGCAGAATCCTGATATTGAGATCCATTACTGGGTGGAACAATTGCATTCGAACAATGTCGCAGATTTGATCCGTTCGTACGACCTCATCATGGATTGTACAGATAATTTTGCTGCACGATACCTGCTTTGCGATGCTTGCCGTTTATTGGATAAACCCTTGGTTTTTGCTGCGATCTACCAATATGAAGGACAAATAGCTACATTCAATGTAGCCGACAAAGAAGGGATAAAGACAAATTATCGGCATTTGTTCCCGACACCTCCCACGTCCTTGGAAGCTCCCGATTGTAATGTAGCGGGGGTATTGGGTGTATTGGCCGGTATGATCGGAATATTACAAGCAACCGAAGCCATCAAGCTATTAACCGGCATCGGTAGCGCCTTGATTAATAAATTAATGACGGTCAATATGCTTGACAATAGCAGTTATATCTTTGAAATCCCCTTAACGGCATACGCAGAAACCATTTGCCCACAAACGCTAGCAGAGTTGAGTACCTTTAATTATGAGCAATACTGTGCTTCGGAGAGCCGATTTATACAGGCCATAGATGCAAAAGAGTTTGTTGAAATGTGGTCCACAGGGGATGTTGTCCTTGTCGATGTGCGTGATCCAAATGAACTTCCGCGTCTGTCATATCCACATCTATCCATTCCGCTTTCAACTTTACCCGCGCAAATCAAAAATATAGATAATACACGCGTTGTTTTTATCTGTCAAAGCGGAAAACGGAGCCTGTTGGCTGCCCAGTACTTTTACGAGCAGACAGATGCCGGACAACAAATATTCCATCTGGACGGCGGCATGGTCGCCTTAGAAAACTATATAAATGACTAAACAAAAAAACGACATATTTTTTCAAGGACCAATTCCGGCCACTTTGGTTGCGGAAGCGATCTCAAAGCACCATAATAAACCTGAAATTGGTGCACATAGCATCTTCCTCGGACAGATTAGGGCTGATAAGATTGATGGAAAGATCGTAAAATCTATCGATTATACGACAAACCGGGAACTGGCCTTCCTTAAAATGGCGGAAATTCGCGAAGCAATATTTGATAAGTATCCATTATCCTGTATGCATGTTTATCATAGTGAGGGTGAAGTATGGGTTGGCGAAATTTGCTTCTTTGTATTCACATCGTCAGTACATAGGCGTGCAGCGATGGATGCTTGTGACGAACTTGTTGAACGCATAAAAAAAGAAATGCCCATCTGGGGTAAAGAACTATTTGAAGACGATACGCATCAATGGAAAATTAATAGATAATATGGTTGATATTACACATAAAAGTGCGACTTTGAGGAAAGCAATAGCAATGGCCACAGTACTTGTCTCTTCTGAGAATACCGTCAGGCTTATTGAACAGCGACAGGTTCCGAAAGGCGACATATTTGAATTTGCACGTGCCTCTGCATTACTCGCGATCAAGAAAACTGGCGATATGATCCCTGATTGTCACCCTTTGCCAGTAGAATATGCTGCGATCCGATATACCGTAGCGGGCTTACAAATTCATATTGAAGTTGAAGTACATACGATCTATAAAACTGGTGTGGAGGTTGAAGCCATGCACGGCGCCTCTGTTGCAGCGCTCGTTATTTATGATATGCTAAAGCCCATAGACAAACAGGTGGAAATAGGTGGTATCCGATTACTTGAGAAAAAAGGTGGTAAGAGCAATGAATCCTTGCCTTGGATCGCAGCGCTTAAAGCTGCCGTCGTAGTTTGTAGCGATTCGGTAACCCGAGGAGAAAAAGAAGATATCTCAGGCAAGCTTCTGTGCGATCTTTTGGAACAGCAAGGCTTACACGATATTGCCTATGCGGTAATTGCTGACGAAACGACCGCGGTACAAGAACGTCTGGAACACTATGGGCAAGCTGGTATAGATCTTCTGATATTCACGGGAGGCACAGGACTCTCGGATCGAGATATTACGCCAGATGCTGTTGCGCCATATATTACCAAAGATATTCCCGGAATTATGGAAACGGCAAGACAATACGGACAGCAGCGTGTTAAAACGGCTATGTTGTCCAGAGGTATTTCTGGATTTGCCGATCGCATGTTGGTACTTACCCTGCCCGGATCACCGAATGGTGTACGTGAAAGTATAAGCGCATTATTTCCACAGGTGCTGCATGTCTTTCAAGTGAGGGCAAACGTTGGACATTAAGTCCTCAGCTTTTCGACAAGCTGTTTGATCCGCATAATGGTCTGGCTGATTTCCACTTCACGCGTAAATCGGCCCAGACTAAATCGAATGGATGATAAGGCATCCAAATCTGACAAACCCATAGCCTTGAGCACATGTGAAGGCCTTGAGGTCACCGCAGAACAGGCCGAACCACTGGATACCGAAATTGTTCCTAATCGGGTAATCAGCTGGTCTGACAGTACACCTTTAAAGCAGATGTTTGTCGTGTTGAATAACCGATGGGACGTACTTCCATTTATGAATGTATCTGGAATAGCGAGGAGTTCGTTCTCGAGGTGATCTCGGAGCTGTTTTATATGGAGTTGATCTGCTTCTAAGTCTTCCAGCGCAATTCGCAAAGCTGCTGCCATCCCAATGATGCCGGTTGTATTGACAGTTCCGCTACGCCAGCCTTGTTGCTGTCCGCCCCCATGGATTTGAGGTATCACGTGCTCTTGAACTTGACTGGCAATATACAGCCCCCCTATCCCTTTAGGTCCGTAAAATTTGTGTGCTGAAAAAGCCATAAAATCCACATCCAGATGCTGAAGACTTATATGCATTTTTCCAACTGCCTGTGTTGCATCACATAAAACAAGTGCATGGCTTTGATGCGCTATTTCACTGATCTGTTTTATGGGTAAGATAATACCCGTTTCATTATTCACGAGCATGGTACAAATCAACAGCGTATCTTCGCGAATACTTTCCTTAAGCAATCTGAGATCGAGCATGCCTTGAGGATCTACCTTTAGAAAGGAAACTTCAAATCCCGATCGCTCCATAAAAGCGCAGCTTTCCAAAACAGCTTTGTGTTCTGTGGAAATGCTGATGATATGTTTCCTGGACGAAAACTGGAGTCCTTTTAGGACCAAGTTAATTGATTCTGTGGCACCCGAAGTGAAAATGATATTCTTGGGCTGCGTACCCAGTCTATCAGCGATGTCTTCGCTCGCCTGGTCCATAGCATCCTGTATGGTTAAACTAAATAGATGTGAACCACTTGGATTGGCATATCCCGTCCTAAAAAATGGAAGCATTTCATTCAAAACACGCTCATCTACCGGGGTAGTCGCATTGTAGTCTAGATAGATAAATTTTGAGTTTATATTGTCCATTTAATTATCCTATAGTATCTTTCTATCAAAACTTTTTCATTCTCATTTTCAACAGCTATTTTAGTGCGTTTTAACCTTCAATAAACGCCTCAAGATAAAAAAGCAAGAACAAACATAACCATCTGAATGATAAATACTTAATCATATTCTTTTGGTCCTAATAGATTTAGTAATTCCTATCGTGCCGATATTCTAGTCTATCTAAAGACTTCATCTTTCCTTTTTTGTCTCTATGGAAAAAAATAATCATTTTTCGTCTAAATAACAAAACTCGCCTATCTTCCCACACAACAGGCCACACACATGAATGTTGTTTGATTGCTTTTAACATATTTATATGGTCAGGTTGCTGCAGCCCCACGGATTCAAGTCCCGTGATCTGGCCATTTCCAAGAACAATAAATTGGACCATCATGGAATCCAAGTGCGTTGTTCCCTTTAGTTTGCCATTAAACAGCCCCATAATGGTCGATAGTTTTTTCAAATAGACCTCCTCTCCCCCTAAAGGTCTAGGTTCTTCTTTCGCACGATGGTAAATTTTCTTGCCTATCGTATCAAAATCAGCTAAATAACAAGGCGCATCAGGATCAAAAACACGAGGTTCATTGAAAACCAAATACGTATGCTGTGGCGAACGCCAACCTTTTTCTGTAAAATAGCTGAACGGATACCCCTGATCTACTAAATTTACAAAATAGCGTTCGCCTTCGGCAAAACGAACTCGGTCGACCTTAATCTGCCCAAGCCCCCTGGGATCAACATAATACAACTTGAAATTATGATGAATGGTAACACCGGGATTCAACTGATTAAGATATTTACCATGCCAGTGTACGATGACCTGCTCCATAGGTAATCCCGTATATCTCCGGATAAGTTCAGGTAGGGCAATACGGTCAGCAAAAAAGTCTTCATCGGTATCTACATGTATAGAGCCTTTATAGCGTATACCATCAATCAAAGTATCTTGTGCTGACCGTCGGATCTGTTTATAGTATTCCGCCTTTGATGAGCGAATCGTATAGGGATTGACCTGTACGTTGTTGATAAAATACGCCGGATCTTCAGCGTATTTATCAGAAGGTGAAGGCGGATACCAAGGGGTATGAAAATAAACAACACCTTGATATTTACTTTTTGCTGTAGTGGAATATGGAAATGACCTATCCAATACCGCTCCCGGATAATTGACCAGATCTTCATGCTTGATGATTTCACCATTCAGGATAAACTTATAATTTTCAAACTGACCATAGTTCTTTGGAAATAATGCAGAACTACCCTGCACGTTTTTATTTACTTGGGATAATGTCCTAGATGTTATTAACACCAAAAGAAACATGAATAGATAATAACTAGCATTCGTTATCTGCATACATTTTAATTGAGGTTATTGATATCGATATACAATACGATCCAGTGATAAAATATTCCCCTTAGGATCCATGCTATAGAAAATTTTCATTTTCACCCAAGAATATACCGGACGGCTGCCTTGTATTGCAGGTAACCACATACAAGCATTTTTTTTGATCGCCGTTAGTATATCTCCATGACAGGATCTTTCAATACTTAAGTTTTTAAGTCTTGAAATCATCCCACTTTTAAGTACAGCAAACTCAACCTTGATTGAATCCGAGATAGCTGTATGATCTTTCTTTGAGGATAGCCCCATTGTCGCTGAGAGTTTTTTCAAGTAGTCTTTACCCCCCTTATAGGGCTGCGCAAGAATTTCAGTATGGTTAAAAATCGAATAACCTCCATCATCAAAATCAGGCAAATAACATGGGTATAATGTATCTACGGTTAAAGGATTGCTAAAAATTAAACTTGCCTTGGCATTGCCCCATTTATAGGCATTATCGACGACATGAACAACATATCGTTCACCTTCCGCAAAACGGACACGATCGATCTCTACAGCGCGAACCCCTAAATTTGTGTTATGATCTATTTTGGCGATACTGAATGAATGAATCGGAAAATGGCTGTCAATAATAGTACCGATATCGTCTTCATAGGTGTAACGGTATCTTGTGCCTCGCCAATGCACGATGACCTTTCCGAGTGGTAAATGGGTATATCCTTCAATCAGGTCCGCCAAGGAAATGCGATCCGCAAAAGCATCTTCATCCGTATCGACCTGAATACAGCCTTTATATAATTTACCATCTATTGTCGTGTCACGTATGGTCTTCGAGATTTTATTAAAAGCCTCGACTTTCAACAAACGAATATGATAAGAGCTCACCTGTCTGCCATTGACAAAATAGGCTGGATCATTAGCATAACGGACAGCCGGAGCATAGTATTCTTTATTATGGAAATATACAGCTCCTTTGTAAGAGCGCCCTTCCAGCTGAATAGGGTAAGGAAATACATTATTTAATTTCGTCCCGGGATAATTCATCAAAGAATCCTGTTCAATAACATTTCCATTCAGTACAAACGCATAGTTTTCAAACTGACCATATTTTGCCGGAAACAGACTGGCACTGTCTGGATCGGTGGAATAGATGGCCTGTGCAGACGCGCGAACCGCGAATAATAGAAAAAAAATAATTAATAAAAGCTGATAAGCAAAAAGTTTTAATCCCGATTTATTCGCTTTTAAAACGTATAAATCATCCCTTTCCCGATAATCGAAATAAACTCTAAATTGCTCATTCGTAATAGATCCTTCTAAATCCAGATCTCTTTTCGGAGATTCCAACAATTCATTGTTCATGGCCAGAATGATTAGTCTTCAAAATGTTTATACAATAAGGTTTTTTATGACAATTAACAAAAGGTTATTCGACCTCCTTTTTATCAACTAAAATAGTTAATATTTACTAAAGGTTCTGCTTTTTCAATAGTAATAATGTCATTGCTGTCCTATTCGAAACCATAACAAAGCCAAAGTCACAGCCTTGGATCACCGGATCTATGTTATTTTCCAGGTTATCTTTCCATGGATCGCCGGAATTGGAGTATTCATTAACCTTTTTGGACAATATGGCTATAGAATTTGCGATCCGAATGGATCTGCGTCTAATAGCCCCAAAAAAAACAAAAACTTCATGTACAGAAATTAAAAAAAACAAACCCTATAATGGAATGGATTTTGGCATAGTGGATAGAAAAGATACTAGAAATGAAAAAGACAATTCTGGAAAATTAGCTTTCTTCCAGTATCTTTCACGCAAGACCAGTTAGCGGATATCCTAACATATTTCAGAATTGAGTCAATAAAGAGGAACGAGCAGGTGCTATTGCAAATCGTTTTTTTAATGCTGCCAAAGTGTTTATTTTCGCAACGATGAGATACCTCCCGCAGCTCGCTATATAGCTTTTGAGCAGACACTTTAACCGCTATTGTGAGCTTTATCTCAAAACAACCGTTACAGCATTCATGAATTCCAATATCTAATTAATTCATAAAATGAGAAGTGAAAAAGTTACCACGCTGTCGTTATTCCCCCCTGAAATTGTCGTATATATAGACTAAGATGAATGCAGCTGTGTCGATATATTTGTAATATACAATTTAATAAATCAAGAATATGAAAAGAATAACGCTATTGTGGTTTACAACTACCATCTTTCTTGGACTTTTAGTGTCCTGCGTGCACACGCCTATGAAACAAGCACAGGAATTAAGTCAAAAAGATTCATTGAGTGGAAAAGCTCTCCCGGCGTCGGCAACCGGATATGCAGATGTCAATGGGCTGAAAATGTACTACGAAGTTTATGGTAAGGGTAAACCTTTGGTGCTACTGCACGGTTCCTATATGACGATTCCATTAAATTGGTCAAATATAATTCCGTATTTCGCCGACCGGAAGGTTATTGTCGCCGAAATGCAGGGGCATGGTCGCACGAGGGATATCTCACGCAAAATCAGCTACGAAAGTATGGCAGACGATGTCTCTTGGTTGTTAAAACATCTGAAAATTGACAGTGCTGACATCCTAGGTTACAGCATGGGTGGTGGAATTGCCTATCAGCTAGCAATAAGACATCCTGATCAGGTTCGCCGCCTCATTGTTCTATCAGGGAGCTATAGGCATGATGGCTGGTGGCCGGATGTAGAGAAAATGTATTCCACTATAAATGCCGATATGTTCAAGGGATCTCCGATTGAGAAACAATACGACAGTCTCGGCAATGATCCCAAACACTTTCCGGAATTTGTAAAAAAGGTAATCCAGATTGATCTCGAACCTTATGACTGGTCTAAAGAAGTAAAAGCGATAAAAGCGCCGTTATTTCAAATTATCGGCGACGCCGATGGAATACGGTATGAGCATGCACTGGAATTATATACAGCATTGGGAGGTGGTAAAATGGGCGATATACATGGGCTACCAAAGTCCAGACTAGCGATTGTGCCCGGTACAACACATATTGGCATAATGTATAGAATGGATTGGCTTACGCCTATGATCAATGACTTTTTGGATTCAGATCTAAATACAGCCCCACCCACTTTTTAAATGCAAACACCATTGTCCATCTACTCAACAAATAAATCTTCCAAGATTGACATGATCGCAATACTAAACGTTTTGGCCAACTATCCGCCGCTTGTTCAATTTCTTTTCCTATGCCAAGTTGACCAAAAAACAAATCGTTTAAATTTGTAAGACTGTAAATGATCAAAATTCAGATAGAATGTATAGAAGAACCTCAATTGTTTAAGGATATTAAAAAATCGACGGAAGATGCCTGACATAAATTTAAACAGCCGGGGGTAGTCGATTTTTCAGGTCCTAAGAAAATAAAAAAATAACCATAATGAAAAAGCTATGCAAAAGATAATTCCAAACCTCTGGTTTGACAACAACGCACAGGAAGCCGCCGAATATTATCTGTCGGTTTTCAAAGATGGTAAGATCATCAATATTACTTATTACCCGAATTCAGAAACCGAAGGACTGGCCGATTTCCAGAAGGATTTCGCGGGAAAAGTACTTACCGTTGAATTTGAGATTCTGGGAATGCGTTTCATCGGGATCAATGCCGGACCGGTATTCAAATTTAACGAAGCTATTTCGCTGATGATCCCCTGCAAAGACCAGACTGAAATAGACTACTATTGGGAAGCACTTACGTCGGGTGGGGGACAAGAGAGCGTCTGTGGCTGGCTGAAAGACAGATACGGATTAAGCTGGCAGGTTTCTCCTGAAAATTGGGCGGAACTCAACAAAAGACCCGGTGCATTCAAAAAAATGATGGGAATGAAAAAGATCATTATTGCTGATTTCTAAAAACAAGGTAACGAAAAAGTCCATGTACTAGCACTATAAACTTGAAAAAAAAGCTTATGTGCCGGTACATTGGGCTTAGTTATACAATAAGCGATGTTCAAATATCGAAAATCCGATAGTCGAGACATCTAAGGCAGCATTGGACAGAATAACAATTGCTTTTTGGGATTTATCATCAAATGCAACAAAAGACCTAAATCCGCCTGTACCTCCAGAATGATGAAATATCCTCCTGTTTCCAGCTTTTTTAATACGCCAGCCCAACGCCATACTTTGATCGTTGTCCACAAAAGTTACCTGATGAGTCAAGTGAATGGCTTTTGTCAGTTGATTCTCGAAACCTAACTGTGCCTTCATAAAAGTAATCATGTCATCCAGTGTCGATCTAATGGCCCCAGATCCCGCTAAAGATCCCAAGTGCCAATACGACGTTGGCCTTCCTTTTTCATTATATCCTTGTACGGCACCGGCATCTTTTAATGATGTATTTTTCATTCCAAGCGGCAAGCAAATATTATCAATGACCAATTGTTCAAAACTTTTATTATTATAGCGTTCTAATGCTACACCTAATACACCTGCGCCTAAATTTGAATAAGAAAATTTAATTCCCGTTTGAGACAAAGCTTTATATTTTTTCAAAAAATGGAAGAGTGAATCAACCGTGTAATGACTATATGGATCAGCCAGAATGACATTGGTCGTAAAAATATTCTCCGGGAGCCGAGGAAATCCCGCGGTATGATTGGATAGTTGCACAAGTGAAACCGGATGACCACGCCATGCTAAACGAGGAAGAGAATCTGGCAGATATTTACTGACCGGATCGTCCAATTGCATATTGCCACCAACTACTTCTTTTGCCAATAAAAGTGAGGTGAAAATTTTTGTAACCGAACCAATCTCAAAAATACTTTTAGAAGCGTGCGGGAGTTGATAGCTTGCCTTAGCGATAGTCCCATAACTATATTTTCTTTGCTGCTTTCCATTAATTACCGCTAACATAATACCTGCGGTAGCACCCTTTTGAATATACGGTCTGACGAATTTTTCCACCAGTAAATCTATGGAGTCTTTTAATGGATTATTGCTCTCGACCATGAAATTCTTATCTTGTACGACAAATGGTATTTCTTTGAAATTCATCCTTAGGACCTGCTTTTCATTATTGAGCAGAACAGAAAATAATTGGTCAGAGTTTTCGAACTTAATGGTATAATTGTATCCGCTGATAGTCGAATCAACAAAAGAAAACTGCTCCATTGTGCCCACATTTGCCACAAACTTCTTCATCCCCAGTGAAAACTTTTCTTTTGAGATTTTAGCCTGATAGATGGCAGATGATCGCCCGTAGATCTCACCCGATTTTTTTTCATTGAGAAGCCCTTGGAACTCTTGCATAAAAGAATCGTAATCGGAACGAGTAACTTGAGCAGGCAAGAACTTAACTGAAAACAGAAACAAAACAAGGAGAACGTAGAACTTATAATTTAGTTTAATTTTCATTTTATTACTAAATCAACTCGTTCGCCAAAAACACAAAAAACTTATAATGAATCAATTACACATACGATATATTTAGAGCATGTTCAAAATCGAACAACGTATGTTCATTTATGAACATGCTAAGAAGCTATTTGGATAAAGTCAACCTCCAGCTGGTCACTGCACATTCGTCACCTTTTCATTTTAACTTTTCACGGGGAGATGTTCAGGCCTGAAAACGGCAAAATCCATATCGTTGCAATTCTTATCGGTTGGGCCGTGCAATATATTGGCCTTACATTGACTCGCCTGATCATCCTGTTTTTAGGAATATTCAGGCCATTGCGAACTATATTGGATAAAAAGAAATAGATTTTTTGATGAAAGCGCTCCAGCAGGTACAGGAGAATGATAGGTTATCGATCTCCTCCTCTATCGTAAAGGTTAAATAGAATTTATCAAAAAATGCCACTTGAATAGCTTTACAGTCAGTTAAATGAGATAAATTCGGTACAATAATCATAACACAAGACCAGCAACAATACATCAATTGGAAGGCCTGTGATACTTGCCGTTATAGCATTGAATCAATAACCGTGTTACATATGCCCAGAAAGCGTTATTAATATAGATGCCCTTGACATAGCAGTTAACGTAGTTTTTCCATCGCAAATGTCAAATCTCTTATTGCTTGTTTTTGCAAATTACTTAAAGCAGTAGTATCAATCCACTGACGCAACAGATCATACCCCCAACTCCTACTCACTTTTCCTTCGACCATTGACGGATTAAAATTGGGTTTCTTATTTCCGGTAATGTCTATCACGGAATTTAAATAAAGGTATATTGGAATCAGATCTTTGGTTTTCATGTCGGCACCAATACTTAGGGCATATGTTGCCGCTTTCTCATGCTGGTTGGATATGATATAAATTTCCAGAATACAGAGCTGAAACAACTGTCTGTTTACTGAGCCTTCCTTTTCATTGACAATACGTTCAAAATAGTAGTCTATGCTCTTTTGAAATGCTTCCAGCGCTTTCTCATCCGCATTCATCTTCTGATACAACGCTCCAACATCGGTCCAGCTTTCAGGTCTAAACCGCTTGGATAAGGTAAGATAATCCTGCAAAGCCGCTATGGTATCCTGGATGGCAAGGTAACTTTGCGCTCTATTGTCGAATGCAGGGACAACAACATTCATTATACGGATCGGACCTACTGTATCACGTTGAATAGCTTGGGTCAAATCAGAAATCGCCCCTCTATAATCACCCAATCTAAACCTAGCTTCACCAAGATTTCCAAAGCTGACTCTTTTTTTAGCCAAATCGGGATTAATTTCAATAGCTTTATCCGCCAATTCGACTGTCGTCTTATAATCCTGATCATAGATAAAACATTGGTTGCTCCGGTCTGCTAAAGCATGTACCATATCATTATCATGAGGTAGATCATCCATATCCATCAGCCCTATCTGCTGGAAGTAAAGCAGCACGCCACCTCGCTTTTCCGCGTGGCTATTCTGATTTTTAGGTGATTTTGGAAGTTTATTTTGTCGGAAATTCAATTCTGCCAAAAGGGGGCTGTTGATCATGTCCCGGGGTACCTCTTGAATATTATTTGATGCCAAACGAAGCTCCTTACCTAAAAAACGATCCCATCCGCTAGATGGGAGATTAGAAATATTACAGCTCGACAGATCAACAGCGTAGTATTTCGAGGGAATTGTGAATAATGATTTAAGAATATCAAAAGATGAAAAATCGTTATTGAAAATTCGTATTATCTTAATATTTGACCAGTTTTTAAGATCACTTGGAAACTCACGCAGCGCGGTACTTGCAAGTTGCCTATCGGTCTTCGGATTATCTTTACGCAAAATTTTCCTAGTATAATCGTATACATTGTAATGTGAAGGACGGTCATTGATTGCATAAAACTCCGTTAAATTGGAAAGTTCACCTAAGGACTCAGGCAGAATAGTTATATTGTTATGGCTTATATTTAGTATTTTGAGTTGATCCATACTGCCGATAGAAATTGGCAGCTTTTTCAACTGATTGATGTCGACATAAAGCTCCCGAAGATTAGTTAACACGCCTATGTGATCTGGAAGTTTTTGCAGGAGATTGGTTGAAACGCGTAAGTTTTCAAGCTTAGAGAGCTTGGTTATACTTTCTGGTAGCGCTGTTAAAAAATTATCACTTGCATCAAAACTCTTTAAACTGGATAAGGCCCCGATATCTTCCGGCAACGATACCAAATTGCAAAACGATAAATTTAATGTTTTGAGCTTTTTCAATCCCCCTAGCGGTGGTAACGTATCTAACGGATTAGCTTGTAAATTCAACTGCTGCAATTGATGAAAGTTGCCAATAGCTGCAGGAACATCATGCAATTTATTACTTTGAAGTTCTAATGTTTTAAGGCGCTTAAGCGTTCCTATTTTATTGGAAAGTCCAGTAAGCTGATTACCTGACAGGTTTAAGTCAGTTAATTCACTTAACCGGAATAGACCATAAGGTAAGGTGTCAATTGCGTTTTCAGAAAGATCAAGCACACGTAGTTTTTTCAATCGCGAAAGCTGCGCAGGAAAATAAAATACCGATTTTGTTTTTGTAATCCGCAATTCCGTCAATTCTTTAAATTGAAACAGGCCCGATGAAATCTGCTTGAGAGAACCAGATATAAATGATAGTTTCTCCAGTTTGGCACTGCTGCTAAAATTGCACATAAACTGACCTAGATCATAGATATCATTGAAATATAATTCCAAATTTTTTAGGGACTTGAATCCCCTATCAAAATACGTTACCGCATCTTTATTTTTAAAAGAGCTTAAACTTAGCGTTTCTATTCTTTTTTTATTGGGAAGTATTTCCAATATATGATCAATGCGATCACTTGGCGATGTGGAGCTGATCGCAATTTCACTTATTTGGGGCGGAAATTCAAATGGGTCCATCAAGGGTTTATATTCAAACGAGATACCCCTCAATTGACAATTATCTTTCAAACCTTTCGGGATATGCTGAGCGGGGAAAGCCTTGAAAATTAAATAATTTAACCTTGGAAGCTTATTTAGCTTAGCAATTTCCGCTGCTAAGTTTATCTTGGAGTTTCCTTCGAATGCCAGGGCCCTTAATTGTTTCTGTTTATAAAATTCATTGTCTAGATGTAATGTCCCTGCAGGCTCTAAAGTGTCTATTCGAAAACTAAATTCCTTGAAAACAACAGCCTCCAAATTGGGAAATAGAAATAACGATCGACATAGACTATCCAGTTGGCGCTGGTTTTCAAATTCTAGCCCAAGGTAACGGACCTGAGGCAAGCTATCAACAAGATCTTTTAAAAGAACAATATCCTTAGCAGTTATACGGGCAAAGGATATTCGATCACTAGGCGGGTGATTTTTGATAAAGCTTACATTACTTGGGAAGCCATCAAGAATTGCCTTATATCCAAGCAGATCCTGGGCACTTAATTGTATGCAAAAAAAACTTAATGCGATGAATAAAAACCGCATCAGACTTAATCTGGTAATCAAATTATTTCCCTTAACCATTTTGTCAACTATTATGTATCAGGTTCAAGTCCCTGCTATACCTGAAAAGAAAAGTTTCCCCCGCCACATCAAAGAAATCAATAACATGGTCATAATGGAGCGCTTAATTATCGGCGCGGGGATAATTAAGGTATTCCAGCCCGAAAGCACCAAATCCTTGAAAGAAACATAAAATTCAACCAATATTAATATCATCATTAAAAAGAGCAGAATCAAAACTTGTTTTATTAATTCAGACTTCATATATCGGCTTTTATTTCTTAAATATAAATATACTCACACTATCTAGCAAATAAAACTATATAATATTAAAAATCTATTGTAAGTTTTTTCTACCCTGATTCACGTTGGCGGCATAATTTGTCCGGGCCAAAGCCGATGGTTTGCTTCTGTCGTAACACAACAGGCCCCTGTTGTAGCTTGTGACCTATATTTTATTACCTTCGCCGATACGGATGCTAACGAGATCATAAGAAAAATCTTCTTTTTGGTCAAAACTGACCAGGTGAAATGTTTTCCCGTAAAACTAACAGAGGTCCAGCGCGGTGGCCATCCGGAACAGGTCGTCCGGGTCCATTGCCGCATCCTAATTTTATCGCCAGGCAGGTGCTCCCTGCCTATGAAATGGCTGAAATTATAGATCCGTTGTGGCAAACAACCTTTCCGTGAGATGGATCATAACATTAAATTTTCATCAACAATTTGTAAGCAATAACTGCTCCTTATAGCGCTATTTTTTTTGATTGCCATACCATTATCACTGTCCCTCTTTTAGGGCCGACTCTATCGTCAGGTTGTTATTTAGGTCGCCTCCTTTCTTTTAAGGCTAGCCATGCCCCCACCGGAGATGCGTACATAGCGATACGCCAAAAACGGGCTTACAGCAGCAGCACCTGTAAAAGCTCCATTGGATCCATGTGGTACGGGCGACCGCTTACCTAGCCCAGCTGAATATACACGTTTAGGAAGTTAATGATCTGGATAAAAAATACAACAGTCTTACATATATCAGTTTTTTCAATATAGATTTTTAACTTTGTCAAAACCGTATGATTCTAGCGCTTAATGATCTCAAATTGCGTATTGAATGTAGTGTAAGAGATTTATGGGCGGAGTAGAATTACAATCGTGAATGCTATAGTTATAAATGGGGTTTAGCTGACAGAATTTAACTTTGTTCTATGAAACGGATAATAATGGCTAGTATTTTGGCTTTGATAATCGGGTGCATCTCAACAGGTGACAAAAACGAATCTATTAATAGATACTGGAAGGAGTTGACAACTGCGCAATCTAAGCAGAAGGAATTAAAGATTCTTGAAGAATTACGTATATATCTCAGTAATGAACATATTTCTTACGAAGTATTTGGTGAGCATGGCAAAGATAGCCTCGTAAATTTAATTACCATTCGTAACAGTTATACCCCCAAAAGCATTACCATGAAATTTTATTACGAAGATAAAATCGATACAAAACATGGATGGAAACCCAAAAATCCGAATAATGCCTTCTATTTATTTAACGAGTAATTTAGCATTTTCCAAAATAATGACGAGACTAATTATCTCGGGTCACGGGACCATTGATTTTTATATAAGTTTGAACTAAATGGAACTCATACCTTATCTACTTACGCAAACAAAATTAATGGGGCTGAATGCGAAGCCATCGACAACGCTTTTACCAGGAAAACTTTTGCGAAAGGTACCATATTGACACAGCCTGAAAGTGTATTTTTTACCGCCTCCATACCTATGACAAACAGGCTTTGGAAAAAACCGATTTGCGTACCATCCCTTACAGCAAACTCGATGGGCTCTGTATTTGTATCCCTGCTTTTAAAAGCTGAAAATCGTAGCCCATAAAGGCATTTTTTCAAAAACTTTTTATTGGATTAAACAATAGACAAGGAAAGTAACATCCCAATAAGAATAATATGTCCGAAATATAAGTTTTTGAGCGTAAAAGGTTGAAAACAGGTTCCCCCATAGATGGAGAACATATGAATAATATTAAACAGTATATGTTGACACAACATAATTTAATTTATGTATTTTGCATGGTAAATTTTAAGATTGCAAAATGGAACAGTTATTAACAGCTGGTGCTGAAGCACTAAGGAAGGCTGCATTAAATGAAGATGCCAAAGCTTATGTTTTGAATAACGAAGCACTCTATAAGCTGATGAAGAAAGCCGCAGATCGCTATATCGGAGGAGAAAACCTTACTGAAACGCTAAAAAAGGCACAGAATTCAAATGATGAAGGTTTTAAATGTTCCATCGAGTACATGGGGGAAAGCACGCGGTCCGTTCAGGAAGCGACTAAAGCGACAGATGAGTTTTTAAATATTTGTAACGCAATAAATCAAAAAAAACTCAATTCAACGATTTCACTCGACCTCTCGCACATTGGACTGGAAATCTCTGAAAACCTCTGTTATGAAAACCTTTCCAAAATATGCGAAATAGCGAATGACAAGGAAGTGATCATCAGTGCTGAGGGCACTGAAAGAACTGACCGGATATTAAAACTCTACCAGAAGGGCTCTAAAGAATTCTCAAATCTTTCCATTACGCTGCAGGCTTACCTCCATCGTACCGCAGATGATTTTGAGGCCATGTGCAAGGAAAGGGGCCGTATCCGGATCGTCAAAGGAGCTTTTGAAACAGCCAAAAGTTTATCCCTGCCAAGAGGAGAGGAACTCAATGAACGGTATCTCTATTATGTCGAACAGTTGTTTTCAAGAGGCCACCTATGTTCCATTGCAACGCATCATCACGAAATTCAGATGGAAGTAAAAAAACTTATAGACCGACTAAGTCCTAAAAAGGAATTGTATGAATTTGAAAGTTTATTTGGTATCCAAACAGAACAGCTGGCCCAATTGAGAAATGAGGGTTATCCCACAAAACTGTATTTCGTGTATGGTCAGGAATGGTATCTGTACCTCTGCAACAGATTGGCCGAATATCCGTTAAATTTATTCAGAGCATTACAGGATATTGTGGAAGCAAATTAACGGTTGACGATAATACCAATCAATAAATACTATTGTTTTTGTCGACTCTCCACGAATAATAGCTCGCTTTATTATGGAGAAGGCGGACATAAGTAGAGGCAACAATCTTGCCCAGAAAAATGAGATAATAATAAGAAAACAGTAAATAATAATCTAAATCTATAAAACTAATATTACACATGGTCAGAAGTATGAATCCGGGACATTGGATATTAATCCTATTTATTTTTATCAGTAGTCAATCCAGCTGTTTTGCCCACGCAGCAACTACTTATTTTCAATTGAAAGTTTATCACTTCCAGACCACAGACCAGGAAGAGGTGATCGATCGTTTTCTTGAAAAAGCCTATCTGCCGGCGATGCACAAATTAGGCTTTAAAGAGATTGGTGTTTTCAAACCGATTGACAATAAGGACAAAGCAGATAAATTGGTTTACGTATTCAGTTCATCGCCAAATCTTGAAAAATATGCAAGTCTTGATGTAGATATCTTAAAAGATAAACGGTATTTAGAGTCGGGAAAGGAGTACTTGGATGCCGCACATAGCCACCCGCCATATTCTAGGATCGAAACGATTTTAATGAAAGCCTTTGTTGGGATGCCATTGCTTTCCCTTCCAAAATTAAGCACCGATAAAAGTGAACGTATTTACGAATTGAGGAGCTATGAAGGTCCAACGGAAAAGTTAGCTGCAAATAAAATTTCCATGTTTAATAATGGTGAGATCGATATTTTCAAAAAACTAAATTTTAATGCCGTTTTTTATGGTCAGGTTATTGCAGGGAGTACCATGCCTAATTTAATTTATCTGACGACTTTCGAAAACATGACAGAGCGTGAAGCACATTGGAAAGCTTTTGGACCTTTGTATAAACCAATGGCTGAGCTTCCACAATACCAGAATAACGTTTCTAAAAACGTAACTATCCTTTGTAGGCCAACAGATTATTCAGATATATAACGAAACGAAGGAACTGTCCTTTGAAAAATTGGCCAGTTCTTTTGAATCCGTGTTAAGTATAAATAGTGACTTAGGCATAGACAAAAGAAAACTAACAAGTGAAGCGAAACTCAGCTGACTCACTATATCCTGGTAAAGTAGCTTTACATTTTTTATGCATTGTCTTCTTTTAACTGTAGGTGTTTCAAAAACTGGTCGATCATGTCTACACAGTGATTTACCCACGGGTGAAAAAGCCAAAAGGGATGTACTTCCACATCAATACAATGCACTTCATGGGGTGTTCCCCAGCGCTTCAGCATGCCGACAAGTTCATCCTGCCCTGCATGAAACCTCGGAAATCCGCTATTGATAAAAAGCATGGGGACCGGCTGATCCTCTCTGGCCCAGAATATGGGGGATGCTTCCTTCCAGACAAGCGGTTTTTCGGCGAAAGTTCCACCCAACCAAAAGGCATCCGGGGAGTCGGCCTTTCGTTCCATATTGAGCGAAAGGGGTGCCAAGAAATCTACCACACCATCCATATTCACAATTGCCTGTACATGCGTACTCGCTTTAGATTCGACTTGAGGATCAAAACGGCCCACTCCTCCTGTCAATCCAACCAAACTTGCCAATTGTCCCCCTGCTGAACTCCCTGCCACAACGATTCTGCTGCTGTCAATGCCATATCGTCCAGCATGCTCTTTGACCCATATAATCGCCGATTTGATGTTGAGTATCGCTTGTGGGTACTTCGCTTCCAAAGACAATTGATGCTCCACTGGAATACAAACATACCCCTTTCTGGCCAACAGTTGAGCTATGGGCATATCCATTTCTTTGTGGCCCGAACGCCAGCCACCACCATGGATCCACAGCACTGCGGCACGCGTTAGCTTATCACTGGGTCGAATAATATCCAGGTGTAGATCACGTGACCCAAAATCTGTGTGGGGTAGATGCGTATACACTACATTGCGGATTACCCTGAGCTCCGCTCCTGTGCTGTCCACCGCAGGTCTCGCTTGTGGGTAGTTTTTCTTAATCTGCCGCCATACACGCATGGTATTATACGTTGTATCCCGTGGAATAGCCTTATGTTGTGCCCACACCGTGCCACCGTAAAAAAGAAGTATAAAAATATAACTAAGCCGCAGGTAATGAAACCTTTTATTTTTCCATTTCATTAAGCATCAATTTAACGTTCCAATCGCCCATAACTTTATCAAGACTATACATACTGCGTTTATTAGTAGACAGCTGATGGGACCAGGTCACCCGCCCGGAAAGATCCGCCGCACCTGCTCCTTTTGACCCCAGTTCAGCATAGAACACGGTTTTATCCTTATCAGGAAACATCTTGTCGCCCTTCCATTCATTCCAGCCCTCAGGCACAATATGTCCTCCCAAAAGGCAATCTAAAAGTACCGTCTTAGCATAAGGTCGCCATGGTCGCCCCAAAAACACCTTATTGACGGATTCGTCCGCGGCCACAAAATCACAACGATCAAATACATAACCATAAGGTTGTCCCTGCGCTGTGGAAGCTGCGGTGATATACGAATTTCGCAATGAGATCAGCTTGCATGCCGCAAAAAAAGCGGTCCCGGGACCAAAAATAAAATCTGTTGTCCCGCTAATGTAACAATTGGAAAAATAACTCCTGCCACTGCTCTTTCCAAGGTACAAAGTATCCTGAAAGCCCATTAGATGACAGTTCACTAGGGCGATCTGATCACCTTCCAAGTGCAAGGCCACAGCCTGGCCTACAGGTCCGGCAGCATTTTCGATGGTCAAATCCTTAATGAGTACCCTACTGGCACGTACCAGCAGGGTATAACTGCTGAACGTTCCGAGCTTCGTTTGCCCTGTCTCATCTGGACAGCTGGCTAACTTACCAGCATAATCATCAAAGACAATCTTCGTACTGACAGCATCCTCACCCACCAACTGAATATTTTCCAGGTAAGCGGGAATGACCACTTTCTCATGGTACGTCCCCTTACGTATCCAAATCCGGACAGCATAATGCCCACGGAAAGCTCGCACGGCATTCACTGCAGCCTGTATACTTGTAAAGTCTCCTTTCCCTTGTTGGTCTACAGTAATCACTTCCAGACTGGCTGCCCGTAATCCCGAACCCAACAACAGCAGGCTGACAAGTAGGTAGGCTGCCAAGACTTTTATCATATCTATTTTTTTCATAATCAATAAATAATTATATTGTTTAACTCGTTTAGTTATATAAAAACTTGGTTCATAAATCAACGTATTGCAGTAATTTCATGGCTTTTTAAACGTAACGGCATGGCCCAAACTGTTTTATTTCTCTATTCGAAACCAATCCACTTCTGCATAGCCACTATCATTGATATGCTTTTCGCGACTGGCATAAAGTCCTAATGTAGCGCCGATCCATTTACCCGGTTTTGCCCGGAAGCCATTTTCCACGACTGTATATTTGTTACCATCCAAGCTATAAGCCCAACTGCAGGTCTTTCCATTTTTGACTTGTACACGAAGGTAGATAAAGTCTTCTGGTAGCATAGCTATGAGCCTGACCTGCTCTTTGGTCCCAGAATAGGCCCCTGTACAGCTGCCATAATAAAGTTGGAAACTGCCCTTTTCCTTACAGATGAATAATTGGCTATAATCTTCACCCACCACCGCAAAACCGGCTTTTTCGCCAAGATCCTTTTCATTGGGGCGTAGTCGTATTTTTACTATCGCGGTGAAATCATCGCCCGGAAATTTCTGCGTGAGTATATTAGGGGCTGCCATCAGATTCTTACTTCCTTCAGGGAGCTGTTGGCTATAAAGCCGAAGCTTTCCGTCTTGGGAGGGCATAAGCCAAGTACCGTCTGGATTGGCCTGCCATTGCCACTGTAATCCCAAGTGTGGTGTATCAAACTCATCCGACTCCTGTGGGTTGGTCCGGAGATGTACCGAAGTTCCCACATTCGGTTTTTTATAACTCATCACGGGTGTCCCTATTCCATCCCCATCTTTGTCCTCTCCGATGACAGGCCAGTCGGCGTTCCAAACCATAGGTTGTAAATGGACGACACGTCCCATGGCTTCCTTATCCTGAAAGTGGAAGAACCAATCCTCACCAGTAGGTGTATCTACCCAGGCCCCCTGATGGGGTCCATTGACGGTAGATTTATTCTGGGCCATGGCGACCTTGCGTTCATATGGGCCATAGATATTTTTCGAGCGTAGAATCAATTGCCAGCCTGTTGCGACACCACCTGCCGGAGCAAACAAATAATAATACCCATTTCGCTTATATACCTTGGGACCTTCAATCGTAGGATCCAGTTCATGCCCATCATAGACAATGATTCCCCGGTCCAGCACGCTGTTCCCCTCGGCATTCATCCTGGCTATACCAATCACGCTCTTTAGCCCCGCACGGCTGCCAGCATAGGCATAGGCCAGATATGCACGTCCATCCTCATCCCAAAAAGGACAGGGATCGATCAGGCCTTTTCCCTCGAATACCAATGTAGGTGCAGACCATGGTCCACGGATATCCTTCGTTCTGATCTGATAGATCCCAAAATCCGGATCTGGATAATAAATGTAGAACTCATCGTTGTGATACCGTATCGAAGGTGCCCATACTCCACCACCGTGCTGCACTTTGCTAAATACGGCTTCAGGGACCTGCCGCAGCAATGCATGCCCAATAATCGTCCAATTGACCATATCTTTCGAATGTAAAATCGGTAATCCCGGACTGTGGTTAAAGCTCGAGGCGGTCATATAATAATCATCACCAACACGGATCGCATCCGGATCAGAATAATCAGCATTGATGATCGGGTTTTTAAATTTTCCATTTCCCAGGTCAGGATTCCACACCTGAGAATGATAATTTTGTCCAAATGTCGATAATGATTCGCCGCAGGCGAGATAAACCACCAATGCGGAATATTTCCAGGCATTTCTCCATGTATTTGACATAAATTTTGTATTTATAAGGTTTATTTCAATTATCTTGCGCTCAATTCACATGTTTTGCCGTCTCAATCAGCTACTTCATTTTTGGCAATTTACTGCTATGGCAGCCCATGGCCATTGGTTATTTTTCCTTTTGATTTGCTAACCGTTTCAAAGGGAAGCGGGAAGAAATAGCGCGGCGGGCCCTGTGCTGTTTTGATTCCAAAGATTTTGCCAGTTCACTATTCGGATCAATATAGTCAAACAGTCCCTTTATAAACGTGTTATGCATTGTTCCTGTCACTTTGAGCGTCGTTTTTGACCAATCGTACTGACCTCGCCAGCCGGGGAACAAGACAGGGGTGCAACCGAAAGTACAAGCAACCGGTTGCATCAATATTGAAATTAGCACATTTTGCTTTAATTGTAACCAATTTTTCACGCAATCGTTCCCGAGATAAAATTCTGGCAAGTGTATTCCTTGACAAAATTGATTCTCCATCACATTGTCCATCAATGATTTTCTTCATGAATTTTATGAAACATCGCAAGGTTAATGCCTCATTATCTGAAGACATCTGAAAATAACCTTATTCAATTTATCCATAAATCAGTGGCGAAAAGATGCCGATAGGTCTGTTTGCCCGGAAGGGCGTCCGACCAAAAGAAAAGATTTACTTTTTGCTTAAGTAATGTATGGGCGCTCATTAATGAGATGACCAATCGATGGTTGAAATGAAATAACGACTTGTGCCACTTTAAAAGCTTATGCATTTAAAACTTTTATTATTTTTTGGGAAAATGTCATCCTGTGTAAATTTAACAAACAATATTCATTTGATATATGTCCCTTATTAAAAGAATTATGGTAAAATCAAAGCAAAATAACCAACAAATGCCGAACGAACATTTGCACGAATTGTTTTTGGACGAGTTAAAAGATATCCTGGGGGCTGAAAGACAACTCCTGAAAGGATTAAAAAAAATGAGCAAAGCTACTGAAAATAGCCAACTGAAAAAGGCATTCGATAAGCACCACAATCAGACTGAAGGGCAAATCGAGCGGCTTAAGGAAGTATTTGGCTCCTTGGGAATTACTGCCAGAGGTAAAACATGTAAAGCCATGGAAGGACTTCTAAAAGAAGCTGACGAGATTATTGAAAATTTTGAAGGAGATCCAGCCTTAGATGCTGCGCTAATTTCTGCAGCGCAAAAAGTCGAACATTATGAAATTGCCAGCTATGGCTGTTTGACCACTTTTGCAAAGCTGATGGAGCATACCGAAGCAGAACAATTGCTACGACAAACACTTGATGAGGAAAAGCAAACAGATACTTTGCTTACTGAAATAGCTATCTCAGCGGTCAATGAATCAGTGTAATAAAAAAAAATACTAATGCCCGGAAATCCGGGCATTAGTATTTTTTTTTGGATACTCAGGAGGCCGACACTTTTCAAGGCGTCTTTGTCCTGACAAAAATAGTATAGTCTTAAAATTTTCATTAAATCAAAAATTATGAAACGATCTGAGGCTATATACTGTTATTCAGTAAATAGCTATCATAATAAGCATATATGAGAGATTTAGTGTACTCAATCACTGTGCTTTTTTGTATTGATCAGAGTAATTAGCTGTTTGGGTGGATTTGTTACGTGCGAGATAATTCATATTCTTTTAGCCGCTGCCACGATAACTACTCTTTTACGTGCCGTAAAAGTAATAGTTTAAGCTTTATCATCCTATCGTTAAGGCTAGGATATTGTGCTTCTCGAACAAATAAAAAGACTACAAAAAAGGACAGTCCAGAAGACGGAAAAAGCAACAGAACAAAAAATATACTGACTTGGGAGAGATTAATTCTAGCAAAAAAATTTTGGAAACGATGTGTAACCATACCCAAATGAGGTACGGAATGATACGCAAAAAAGAGGGCAATAAATGGAACAATTGGTGTGTTTATGATTATCAGTCTCAACAGTTCATCGCTCAAAATAGTGATATTTATGTAAAAATTTATCGGGAAATAAGAAGAGGTGTTGCACCAATTTTCATCGACAATACCGACCAATGCGCAGAACAGCATTGGAGCAAACTTCTTCAAAAATTTGGATTAAAGAGCTATATTTCCTATCCTTTACTTAACAAAAACAACACTATTGTCGGCCACTTAAGTTTTATGAACGATGAGCCGGTTGATTTTGACCGAATTAAACTTGAAACGATGTTCCCCTTTTGCGGTGATATGATTGTCCTTGACTTCAGCTCAACAACTGAATGGCGCCACCTTAAAAGTACCCTTGAACAGGAACGCAACTACTCCAAAAACAGAGACCTTATTTTATCTTCTCTAGGTCATGACTTGCACAATCCGGTCAGTATAATAAAACTATTATCTCAATATTTGGGCGAGAACCTTGAAAATGAAACACAAAAAAGTCTGGCAAAAAAAATAGAGGATGCGTCCATCCGAATGAAGGGGGTAATAGATGATATTTTGGATTTTAGCAATACTCGTTTCGGGCGTGATATTGAACGATATACTGAGCTTGTGAATATAGAACCTTTAATAAAACAAGTATTGGGAGAATTTGAAGTAGTGCATAAGAGCACCGTCATAACAAATATGCAACTCCCCCTCCATGTGCAGGGTAATAAAAATAAAATAGGAAGGGCATTTGTTAATCTAATCAGTAATGCGATAAAGCATGGAGAACCTCATAAAGAAATTGAAATAAATGCTTTTATAGAAAAAGACAATTTTGTTTTCAGTGTAACAAATCATGTCGCTGCCATCCACCCATTAAATAGTCTGGATCTATTTAAGCCCTTTGTAAGAGGTTCTGATAGCAAGGGACTCGGTCTGGGATTGTATGTGACGAAAGAAATAGCGAAATTTCACCAAGGGGATATTGATATACTAACTGATGGTAAGAAGATCACATTCAAACTGCTAATTCCGATAAAGTAATATACTTTTTATTTAACCGGCTTAAACACTCGAAGCCCCCATTTAAATCCATCCCTCTTTTAATTTGGTACTGGCGCATTTTCCGCGATCAGCTTTTCATGTTTTAATTCTTCCCAAAAACCTGCGGGTATTTTGGCCTTGAAAGACAATGCATTTTGTACGGCCTGTTCGGCAGTATGTGCCCCGGGTATAACGCCTGAAACTTCGTCTGGCGCAGCAGCAAATTGCAAAGCCGCTGTACGTAGGTCCACCGCATGATTTTCTGCTACGCGCTGTAGAGCACTCAGTTTTTCCTTAACTCCAGCAGGAAACTTACCATCATACAGATAACGGTCTTTGCCTGACAGAAATCCAGCACATAAAGGTGCTCCTACGACTATGGATATATCTCTTTTAGCTACTTTCGGAAATACATTGCTGAGATTATCATGTTTAATCAATGAATATTGGCAGGCAGACAGAAAGATATCGGGGTCTGCAACGTCCAATGTCTGCAGTATAGGCTCAATGGTATTGACACCTAGCCCCCAGCCTTTGATAATCCCCTCCGCTCTCATTTTAGTAAGTTCTGGCATCGCCCCTTTTGCTGCTTCCTCGAAATAGCGCGCATAACTATCTTTCATATCGCCATTATCTGGCGAAAGATCATGGATAAAAACAATATCAATAGACGATAAGCCCAAACGCTGCAAGCTATCCTCCACACTTCTCCTGACACCGGCCGCACTGTAGTCATACGTATAGCCAAAATTTAGTTTTCCCTTCCATAATATTTGTTTCATCGTAAAGTTTTCTTTTGGTTCCATCAGGCGCCCTATTTTGGTCGAAAGTGTAAAACTGTCACGCGGTTGGTCTTTTAAAAACAGACCCATTCTACGCTCGCTTATCCCTAGACCATACCACGGAGAGGTATCAAATAATCGTATCCCTGAGTTCCATGCCGCCTCCACAGCTTGCAGACATTCAAGATCTGTGTTCTGTTGGAATCCATTACCCAATGCGACTCCACCAAATCCAGCTTTATCAGCGGGACGGAATCGCATCTTTTCTGTTAAATTTTGAGGTGTTGCCATTCTATGTTCTTTTAACGTTGTTAATAAAATATCAGGTATTGCTGCACTCAATGCGAGAGCTGTACCCACAAGGGCTGTATCTGCTAAAAATTCACTTCTTTTCATATACTCGGTCCTATAAGTCTCATTTCCTCTCGATTGTCAGTCTAGCTGAAAGTTCATCGTGTGCAGTCAGATCCAAACGTAGAGGCGTAATGGATACCAATTTATTTTGTACCGCCCAGCGATCCGTCCCTTCCTCCGCCGGCTCAAGCGGTATTACTGTTATCCAATAGTTTTTTCTTCCCATGGGATCCTGGCTAGGTACTACATTCCCATCATAAAGCCGTACCGATTGCCTTGTCCATAAAATTCCTTCTGGTTTTGGAGGAAGATTCACATTATATAGCGCAGAACCTTTATCGTTGAGTAAAATCTTGAGTACATCGCTTGTCCATTGAGATAGTCTTTCAAAATCCGGTTCCGTTTTTCCGACTGGTGTACTGAGAGCTATACCGGTAATACCTAGAAGCATGGCCTGTTTTGCGGCCGCGAGGGTACCTGAATGCCACATGGAATTACCTAAGTTGGGTCCCATATTAATGCCCGAAAGAACAACCTGCGTATCGGGAAACATGTGTAAGCCCAGCTCAACACAGTCTGCAGGTGTCCCATTCACCCGAAACGCATCAATTCCTTCAAAGGTAATAGGGGCACTCCGATAGCTTAGGAGACGAGAATGCGTAATAGCATGTCCCATCGACGACCGTTCGACATCTGGCGCAACAATCCTAACAGTACCAAACTGCCTAGCCGTCTTTGCTAGCGCTGCTATACCGGGCGAATAGATACCGTCGTCATTGGTGATAAGTATGTTCATAGTTGTGTCTTTTCTAAGAAAACCAATCTCAAGCGGGGTTTGTTCAGCTGATATGAAAGAACAGAGCAAAAAAGTGCGATTAGTACACAATCCAGCTGCTGGGAATGAAGACAATGACGACAAAGACGAACTTTGTCAGCTGATTGAAGACCTGGGACACCATTGCACGGTGGTAGCAAAAAAAGATGCAGTCAAAAAGATAGATCCGGAGACCGATCTCATTGCCTTAGCCGGCGGGGATGGAACCGTAAAAATGACTATTATGGCGCTACTGGAAAAAAAACTACGATTTAAAAGACCGATAGCCATCTTGCCCCAAGGTACGGCAAACAACATAGCCATTTCTCTTGGTATTCCGTTGGACTGTAAACAGGCCATGAGCCTGTGGAAATATTTCAAGCTTAAAAATTTCGACGTAGGGATGGTGACTGGCCTGAGAGGAAGCCTTTGCATTTTATCGAATCGATTGGTTTTGGTGTATTCCCTATACTGATGGAAAAAATGGATAAAAAAAATAGGCAAGACAATAGCGCTGATGATGAGATTAGGATCGCGCTCGAGCAACTTCGAAAACTAGCGCTGACATTTCCAGCCAAAGCGCTCAAACTAGTAACTGCTACTGGTAGCATTGAAAAAGACTGTATTATGGTTGAAGTCATGAACATTTCGAGCATAGGCCCCAGATTGGTACTCGCTGAAGATGCTGACCCGGGAGATGGTCAGTTTGATATCATAGTGGTAACTGCCGATCAGCGCCAGAAACTAGTTGCTTATATAGATGGGTTATTGAATAAAAAGAATGTGATATTTCATATAAAGCCTATCAGAGCAAGCCGCTTAACTATGGAATGGCACGGAAAAGAATTGCATATAGATGATGAGTGTAAAGTTTATACTGGACAGCAACTCAAAATTTCATTGCTCGATAGCTTAATCGAAGTTATTGTGGACGGGAATTGATATTTTTAATTAAAATAGGGATTTGACATATCGAAAGCCAGTAGCAGATCAGGAAAAACAAATAATCAAGAAATAAACTGTATTTTAACTGGAGAATTGCTATCCTACGTTATGTCCAAAAAAAAATCGAAAAGACCAGTCTATTGATAGAGAAGGTCAAAGACTGAGTAGGTTAAAGAATGATGAACTATTGCAGCTAATAAAAGAATGGTATCCAGGACATAGCGCATCACTTTGGGATCTGCACGATAATAATATGCTTCATTTTGTCTAACCGCGGACATTTACGGTAAAACAAAGCGAAAATCTTTCGTCGTATAATAGGTGTCGATTTCCGGCTACTCTCCGGTATTCGTTCAGTCTTTAATTTATGAATAAAATCTAGACACTTTTTTCAAAAACAGCCTCAATTAGTTGCCAGATTATTAGACAGGGACAGTTTTAAATTGCATAATGGAAACACGCAAAAAAATACTATAATTTTAGTGTACAGCTAACAAAAACGATTCTATAAGTTAGCTGTAATTATTGGCTAAAAAATAATTATTTGCCATTTTCTATATTTGAAGGAAATCCTAACAAAGAACGCATGGCCGAGACATAGGATCAGTTGGAGATTTCCGAGCAAAAGTATGTAGGATTGAACTCCGCATTAATTTATTTCTTTAATATCCAAATTTGATTCTTTGGATCATATTGACCAATGATATCATTCTGTTTGATTTCTTGAAGTTTATAATCCCTACAGGGATCATTCGCATCAATTTTAGCTGTATAGGTAATTTTGTCCTGCACATCGGACTTAAGTTGAATATAGAAAGTGCCATTCTCAACTTTATCCAAATTGATCGAAATAAATTTTGATTCTTTATTTATTGTAAATGATAAAGGGGTCTCCCGGTCATTAATATCTATCTTATAAATTTTGATGTCAGCTGCCGGGTAGAGTGGAGTATCAGCAAAGATAAGCTCCTTTCCGTTCGAATCTTTATAATTTATGTTACTTACCATGGGATGATATATATCGAGGCAAGCCACCAATTTCTCTTTACATGAGGTAATGAAAATAACAATAGACAGAATTAACATTGTTAGACAACTTTTCATAATTTATTTATGTGTTTAGTAGATATTTAAACGTTGCGCATTTTCAATTCGCGACATGAATAGTATTTTAACTATATAAAAAACGATTCTTACACGTTTATAAGCAATCTTTTCCCTAAAAAACGCTATTTATAAAAATTTCTTTAATTTCATTTCTAAGCATGCGATACTCTTAGCTTGGTTTTGTGTACTTTTCCATTTCCAGCTCACGTTAATAAAAATTCGAATGAAATAAAAAACAATTGATGTGTCATCAGCTACACCGAAAGAAATACAAGGTTATCTGCACTCGGCCATTGCTCCCCCGACCGATATGTTTTGCATCTGGCCGTGTTATGGATGCATGGAAAGTGCTGTTGATGTAGCCTGTCTTTTCCCGCGGCGGGGGCGATTACATCAAGTAAATATAGTATGATACAACATTAAAATCTTATCTGGATAATACAGCATAAAGCGTACATGAAGAAGCACATTAGCCCTCCATTTGAACACAAAGCAGGAACCCCAGGCAACATAAATTTCTTCTTCAACCTGGGATCACGCTTTTCCTATGGATTAGCAGGATCATAGAGACCTGGCCGTCGGATATCTTTTCAATCGATACACAGATAAAAATCAAGCAGTTCCTGTAATCTCTATTGCGGAAGGTGGTGCCGATCCATTTATGCTGTCTCGATCAAAATAGGAAAAAGCTTTTGTATTCTAAGATTCCGTCTAATATGGTATCCCTGCCTTCGCGATAGGCTCGAAATACAGCTTTATTGCTTTATCTTGTGGACACCATCTGAGTTTCTATTCTCGAAGGTATACAACAACACCAAGCAGGAAACCTCCAACTGAGAATATGGCCGCTTAAGCCATTTGATTTCCTGATATTCATTGCGTATGGCTCTTATAACAAATGTATTTTACGATTAAATTTACCGTAAAAAGCTAAAAGTGCGGATAAATTGTAACAAACGCCCTAGCCATGACCTACTAGAAAATTAAGGCTGGAATAGCCTAGAAAGACCAAGGGATAATCATTTGTTGGGGAAATATCACATTTTACGCAAAAATCACTTAATTTTTTTTCGTATATTATCTCACTATGAAAATGGTAGATATAACTAAAGAGAGGTTAAAGGATGCTCAAAATGATGGGTATACTGTATTAATTACAAAGTTCAATTCAGATCCGCTATATCCCACATGGATCTTTGACAAGATTGCCAATGAAAAAATCGAATCAAACAAAAAAATGCTCAACGAGAATTACCAGTTATGTTATTCCATCCGAGAAGCTATTAATACAATCGACAAACGGCCTTTTATCGGAAAATTACAGTTGACGAATTAAGCTTAGAAATAATTGATCCAAGATAATGAACATCTTGTTTATTGTATTTAAAACCTTATAAGGCAAAATACGGGATATCGAAATATCCAATCGGTTGATGATGATCTTATAAATCATAAAAATTAGAATTCTATAATCTTTGTATAAGGTCAGAAGATGCTGTTGCTCCGGAAGTGATATATGTAGATCAAAAAACAATTTCTTTATTGCCCGATCCCCATAAACGGGTATTTCTGACAAAACCAGGTCCTTTGAAACGGTACTGTACACCGACAATTTCAGTAGGCGCATTTTTGATCATGGCCATGTAGGCCTGTTTGTCATTGATCCAAAATCTAATTTGCTGGTTTTTACAGTCTATTTTCAGCTTCGTCCATTTGGAGAGATCACAGCCGAATCCACTGAGATCATCCTGCTTACTATCCGTGTAAAAACCATCGGCAATAAGAGCGATATCACCGATACATGCGGGGTTTACAAGTGGCACGATAATGATATCATTTTTTGATTGCAAAAGCACTTCCACGCGCTGGCAACTATTTACCCCATTGGCCGTTCTTGTCTTTAACTCCGTTTCAAAACTAAAATTATTCGTCATTACGCCGGTTATATCCTTTTGGTTGTAAAGCCGGACCGGTGGAGCATCTGCCAAAAGGTCAATTTTATATTTTTCTAAAAGCTCTTTGCCAACCGCAATTTCATTCGGCTTTATAATATCAGCTTTTCTAAAATACAGGGGTTCTTTTCCCCAATCCGCCTCTATCAGCCCCAACCAGCCATCAGTTTTAATCTGTATATCATGTTCACGGACAACTTTATTTCCGACCATCAATTTGGCCCGAAAGTAACCGGGGTAATAATATATAGAAGAGTGATGTTTACCATTTTTATCTACAGCGACCTTACGGCGGGTATCCCAGCTTTGCGCAATGAAAATCGTATCTTTCGTATTCGCTTCTGAAGCACTGTAATCAAATACGACTGAATTGGGTAAGCCTTGCGTCAATATAGTCTTCGACGAGAAATGGAAAGCGCTAGTAGGAAATGAATGTCTACTAAGGACAAATTTTTGGGTCAAAAACCCCATCAGGACCAGCCCTAGAACAGGGAAAATAATCTTAAAAAACAAATGTCCAGTTTTTTTTCGGGCAGTCTCAAAACTTTCAGAAACAGCTTCCTTCGGGACATCCATTTTTGTTGGCCGCTTTTGAGAATATGTATTGCGAAATGCCCGCCAGTCTTCATAACCGATAAACTGTGACAAGGTATTCAGGGTCGTCAGCGATGGCGCGCTTTGATAGTCGACCCTTCCAAAAATCCTTTTTAGGGTAGAGATGCTAAGCATTACTCCCGTTCTCTCCTGAACTTTACCCGAAAGCTTTTCAAAATCAACGGTACTCCATGTCGAAGTTTCGCCCCATTCAAGTTGATTTTGAATTGATTCTTTAAGGTAATGAAATAATTCAGACTGGTCTACATTTATCATAATTCACTATATACAAATGACTTAAAAACAAAAAACCATCTTGAACAAACTTGAACAAACTTGATACTAGGTTGACTTCAGGGACAAGATGTCTAAGCACTAAATTTATCAAAAAACTTTATTAACATGAAAAAAATAATTTTGATAGTAGCTGCACTTTTGGCGATATTGTTCGAAAGTTATGCCCAAGAAAAGAAAAGTAAAATACCCGGAACACAAAACATTGCACTAATCGCGGAAAAATGGGAATTTCAGTCCGGAAAAGTTGATTTCTTAAAGTTCAAAGGACGTAATGCGATGAAAATTTCACCGGCATCGGGACCGATAGTCATTAAAGATCTGATCTTCACAGATGGCATCATCGAATATGATGTAATTCCGGCAAAAACAGAATTTGCGAGTGCAATCTATTTCCATCGAAAAAATGAGAAAGAGCAGGAAATCGTCTATCTGCGTGTTCCCAAAATGACTGATCCGTTCGCCAATGAAGGCATTCAGTATTGCCCAATTTTAGACGGTATAAATATGTGGGACATGTATCCGCAATATCAGACTGCTGCACACGCCAAAACAGACGAATGGAATCATATTAAGCTGGTCATTTCCGGTATGCAAATGCAGGTCTTTGTCAATAATAGCCTTAGGCTGACAATCCCTAAATTGGAAGGGCGTGAACGCTCAGGAAGTATCGCCTTCGATGGTGACTCATATATTAGCAATATCGAGATAAAACCCGGTCAGACCGAAAATCTAGCGCAAACTGAAGGCGCAGACCTGAGCAGACACGAAGCAAATTATATCAGGAACTGGTCGGTAGCTCAACCCGCACTTTTAGCCGAAGGAAGGGAGCCAACCACTGTCAGCGACCTACCGAAAGATGACTCTTTTGTAGAAAAAATAGCAGCCGAAAGATATGGGCTCGTCAACTTAACACGACGCTTTGGTGGCAGCGAAAAACGTAGGATAGTCTGGCTAAAAGCTACAATCAATGCAAAAGAAGCTACTCAGACTAATCTTCAACTGGGATTCTCAGATGAAATATGGCTTTATCTAAATGATCAGATCACCTATACAGACAAAAATATTTTTAGACAGAATATGAAAAAGTATCCGGACGGGAGGATATCTTTACAAAACGGAAGCACTAAATTAAAGCTCAAGAAAGGCGAAAATCAACTATTAATAGGTGTATCCAATGACTTTTATGGCTGGGGAATAATTGCGAGGTTGGAAAACCTAGAGGGAATTGCAACAATAGAACCTTACGAGAAGAAAAAACAAGCCATCGAAAATATTGAACGGTATTTAGGGGTGTACACAGCTGAAATATCCCCGACAGTTAAACTGAACTTCATTCAACAAGATGGGAAATTAATTTTACAGACTTCTGATCAAGATACCACCCACCTAGATTATGTCGGGAACGATCTTTTCAAAATGGGTCTTGGAATAGAATGGCAATTTAATCCACATTTGAAACAGGTGATAAGGCGAGAAAACGGTTTTGAAATGAAGTTTGTAAAGGAACAATAAAATCTATTTTTACTATCTTTTACATTGTCAAAACAGCTATTGCATTACATTATTTAAACTTGACGCCCAGACTTTACCGCACTCAGATTCCCGAGATCTGATAACGGTGAAGTCACGGATGTCTTGTGAACATATTATACCCAGCGACAAGCACATACGGCATATTATTTTCAATCTGTATTTTTATTACAGAATTCAAAAGTACTAAGAACACTGGATTAGGATATTTTCTAGGAAATAGTAGCCTTTTATTTTGAGATGATAAAATTTATGAGATCGTAAAATGACCTTAAGAAAACTCATTACTCGGAGTAATACTTCTCTGTGATATGCTTCAAAAATCCGATATAGAAATTTAAATGTGGAGGCTGGCTAAATACGGAAAATTGATCATGAGTGGTATGAAATCCCATGTAGAAAAGCCAAAATCCCAATGAAAGATAGGGTATTACCGCTAATTCCTGCTCTCTTATAGCACGATTTAAACGATATCCTTCCAAAAAAATGCGGTAGGAGTCATCAGCAGCCTGCTGTGTAGTTCTTCCGGTATATACATCTAACATGAGATGCTGCCAAAAGGACATTATATCATTGACCAGCCAACCATATCCCATGAAATCAAAATCAAAGAAAGTCACCGTATCATTGTCGAAATGAAAATTTTTGGGGAGAAAATCAAAATGACAGTAGCCTTTCGAAAATTCTGATGTATTAACTTGTGACATTTTTTTTTCAACATGGTAGGCCATTTCACACAGCCACGTATATTCTTCGACATTTTCTTTAAAGGCGGATCTTAATTGTGCTAACGGTTTAAAGACTGTTGTATCAAGATCGAAATTCCACCTTTCTTCTTCTAACTTAATCGTAGATGAGATATTGTGAAAACGCGCCATTTCATTTCCCAAAACGCGAAGTTGATTTTCATTCAATGATCGAATGACCCGACCATGTGCAAAACTGAAAAGTACAGCATACCGCTCTCCTTCTACGGCTTCAAGTTTCTGTATCGCTTCTCCCAAACTATCTGTAATCGGATAGGATATGGAGACCTTGGCCTCCTTTAGAGCTTGCAATAATTTGATCTCTCCTATTATATGTAGTAAACTCCGATGTGTGGAACGATAGACTCGTAGTATAAACTGAGTTCCAGATGCTTCTACCACGTACGTATCGCCAACACCACGAACCAAAAACTTACACCGCACATTTTCCAGTTTATATCTCACCGATATCAGCGCAGACAATGCAACTGGACAAAGTGTAGAATAAGTAGCAGGAAAAACAGATTTCATTTTATAAAGATATCTGAATATTTGGCTAATCACAAATTCACATCCACTATGAAAACAAATGTTTTTAAACGACTGCCCCCATATTCTACACTTCAGAAGCTAGTCCATTCTTAAAGTCTTTGATATAGCTCAACATAGAATACTTGTTATCAAATCATTTCTGCCAAAGCGATAATACCTTCCTCCAGATCTTTTTCAGAAAGCGATCCATAGCCAAATCTTAAACCATTAACGGTTTCATCAAAACTATAAACATCGGGATTGATGATTTTGATCCCCTTATCTTGCAACCTTTTGGAAATATGAAACCAATCCACGGGCTTATTGGGTACGAGCCAAAAAGCTAAACCACCATCGGGAAGAGTATATCTTGCTTTATCTTTGATATATTTGTTTAACACGTTTGCCGTAAAATCCCTCTTGGCTCTATAGTAATTTGTTGCCTTTTTTATATGCCGCTTAATTGTACCTTCTTTGATAAGTTGCAAAACAGCCTGTTCCATAATATTATCCCCCTGCACATCAATAATCTTCCGTAGATCCCCTACTTTCTTAAGCAGTATTCGGTCGTTGCTCGCCAAATAACCAACACGTAAAGCCGGTGCGACAACCTTGCTCATAGTGCCAATGTAAACGTAATTTTTCAGTTCAGTAAAACTTGATAAAGGTAAGACAGGACGATATCCAAAATGAAACTCATTATCATAGTCGTCTTCCATAATGGTAAAACCATATTCATTAGAAAGCCGTATTAATTCCAATCTTCTTTTCAGGCTCATCGTTACGGTAGTCGGGTATTGGCGATGTGGTGTAACATAAATTGCCTTAATCTTTTTTCCAGATTGCAAATAAGAAATAACATCCTCAATCAGCAAACCATCCTTATCCACAGCTGCAGGCAATAGTGTAGCCCCTGCACTTTCAAAGGCTCTCCATGCTGGTGCATACCCAGGGTTTTCAATGATCACATGATCACCATCAGTAAATAACTGTTGTGCTGTCAGGTACATGGCCATTTGGCTCCCACGAGTGATACAAATACTTTGCTCATCGACCTGCATCCCTCGTTGATGGTTGAGCATTTGAACGATAGTTCTCCTAAATTCCAGATCGCCCAGCTCATTGCCATAACCCATCATCTGCCACCTCGCTTTTTGGCTGAATATTTGGCGGTATGCCCTTGCAAGTTCTGTAATGGGTGCAATTTTACTGTCAGGATATCCGTCATCAAACTGTAAGTGACAGTACCTATCTAAAGTACTTTCTGCTATAGAAGTGATAAGGTTGCTTTCTTGGATATCGTTGAAATCAGGTAATGTGTCTGCGACAAAAGTACCTTGCCTTTCTTTGGAAATCAGCCAGCCCTCAATAAGCAGCACATTAAGGGCCTCCACAACCGTATTTCGATTTATTTTCAGCAATTGCGCAAGGTTTCTGCTGCCGGGTAGCGCGTCGCCCGGCTTTAATCTACCCGAATGGATATCTTTTATTATAGCATCCGCTATTTGCAGATAAATAGCTTTATCTGATTGTTCATCTAACTGTATTTCAAAATTCCAATCCCTTAACATCTGGACTATTTGTTTTTATAAAAACTGTATTATTTTAATAGTCCAAAGATACCATACTTTTGTAATGCAATAGTGCAAAAAACAATAAAAAAATCAGTTATGTCAAAATTGGAATCACCTACAGAAGTTAAAAAATCAATTCATGCAGAGCAAAAACAATTCAGCTCTAAAGACTTCCATCAAACATTTGCAAGACCAATGTACATAAAACCCGCGCACCTTATCCACAAAAACGTTGAAAATTCAGGTGTACATAATCAATTTTCAGAAGAAAGAAAGCATCCTGTCTTCTTCGTGGATTTACCCAGTAAAAATGTCAGTTTAACCATCGGCGGTCTGTTGCCGGGGCAGAAGACTCACCTTCACCGCCATACCTATGAAACTGTATTGTATGTCATTGAAGGCAAAGGCTGGACCAGGGTAGAAGATGAAATTGTGGAATGGGAAGCAGGTGACGCCGTTTATATCCCTTCTTGGGCTTGGCACCAGCACCAGAACCGCAGTGAGAACGAACCTGCGAAATACATCGCTTGTGAAAATGCCCCACAACTGCAAAACCTGGGGGTCGCATTGCGTGAAGAAGAAGGTAGAGATTTTTAATATTTAAAAGCAACAGTATCTATGAATCAAGTCCCTTTTAAAGGTGTAATCGCTTATCCGGTTACACCATTTGACAACAACGAAAACATCGACATTCCGTTATTCAAAAAACAGTTAGAGCGCCTAGTCACATCAGGCTCTCATGGTATTGCACCATTGGGAAGTACGGGGGTAATGCCTTATCTTAACGACACAGAAAAAGAAGCATTGGCTGAAGCCACCATGCAGCAGGTGGACGGCAGGGTACCCACATTGGTGGGTGTTTCAAACCTGACCACGGAAAGAACTGTTTACCACGCACAATTTGCCGAAAAAGCAGGCGCAACAGCGGTAATGATTATCCCGATGAGCTATTGGAAATTGACCGATGACGAAATTGTAAAACATTACGACACGGTGGCTTCCAAAATTTCGATTCCAATCATGGCTTATAATAATCCTGCTACCGCTGGTGTCGATATGTCGCCCGCCTTGCTGAAACGCTTATTGGAAATTCCGAATGTAACGATGATAAAGGAAAGCACGGGCGATATTCAACGTATGCATTATTTGAGAAAAGAGCTAGGCGAAGGCGTCGCGTTTTTTAATGGTTCCAATCCGCTCGCCCTATCCGCATTTTCGGCTGGTGCCAGAGGCTGGTGTACAGCCGCTCCGAACCTGATACCCGAACTTAATATTGCACTTTACGATGCCGTACAGGAAAATGATCTCGAGAAGGCACAAAGAATATTTTACAAACAGGTCGATTTGCTGAAATTCATCGTAGCAAAAGGTCTTCCGCGTTCTATAAAGGCCGGTTTGGACATACTAAAAGTAGGTGGAGGTGGCTTTAAAAGCCCACTAAAACCACTTGGTGAAAACGAAATAGCGGAACTGGACAGAATACTTTCTGCAATACAAAGTGAATTGGCCGTTTAGACACAATATCAAAGCCCAAAGCAATATAAGCTTCGGGCTTTAAGCATAAATGTTTCAGCAATAATTTAAATAAATCCAAAAACATATGAACATGAAAGAAAAAACACCTCCCACCGAAGCTGAGAAATCGGATTATGTACATGTAACATTGACATTGAACGGCAATACAAAAAATATCCAATGGAACAAACAGATACCTCTGCTCGATGCTATGCTCAATGCTGGAGTTGACGTTCCGTACTCCTGCTGCAGGGGCAACTGCGGCACTTGTGTATGCAAATTAGAGGAAGGAGAGGTACGGTTAAGAAGGAATTTTGTACTGTCAGAGGTTCACCTCCGACAAGGTTTAATCTTAGCCTGTGTTTCTGCTCCGATAAGTAAAAGCATAAAGATAAACTATGATGAATTGTACTAATTTACCAAACAGAAAAATATGCTTGCTCTTTTTAAGAAAAGAAAAAGTATGTTATTTTTTTACCGATCCGTTAGCACTTTCACCGATAAAAACAAGCACTTCACCTAAATAACATCAGGATGAGTTCCAAAAATTATTTAAGTTAGATGCTGAAAATAAAATTACCGCAACAGCATTTAAGCGCCCTAACTTTGAAAATTGAATCTGATGAAAAAACATTTAAGTATAGCATATTCTTGCAATAAGCCCGCATATCAAAGGGTTAAAGAAAGATTACATATAAAAGCAATTTTGTCATTACTTTTTTTAGTATTCACGACCAATATAATAGCTCAAACTACGGAATGTGCAACAAAAGATATAAAATTTAAAAGTAAAGGGGTAGAGTTGGCAGGGACAATCTTTAGCGCTCCAAATTCAAAAATCGGAATTGTAATAGTGCATGGATCCGGACAGGAGCTCAGATTGAATGCATTTGCAACTTTGCTGGCAAAAAATGGAATATCTGTATTAACTTATGATAAGCGGGGTGTTGGTAAATCCGGGGGGAAATATGCGGGTCCGGAAGTAGGCACAAATAATATTGACTCAGCAAATCTCGATCTCCTGGCTGAGGATGCTAAGGAAGCAATTTTAGCGCTCAAAAATTATTTCGGACATAAATTAACCCATACTGGTCTCTTAGGGTTCAGTCAGGCTGGATGGATTATTCCTTTGGCTTCAAATAAGTCAAAAGAAGTGGATTTTATGGTCATATTTAGTGGGGCAGTGGTTCCAACCAGAGAACAGCTCCGTTTTCAGTTTTTCACTGAAGGAAAGGTAGATTTCTGGACGAATCATACCGAGAAAGAAGTAAGGACGCATATTTTAAATGCCCCAGATAAATATAAATTTATTACAACGGACCCTCAGCTGGTTCTTAGCAAAACAACGGCACGGGGACTCTGGCTTTTTGGCGGACAAGATGTGCAAGTTCCTGTCGGCTTATCTATTGATCATCTTAATTTACTTAAAATTGAAGGAAAACCGTTTGAATATTGTCTATTTCCTGAAATGGGACACTTTCTAACGCCTTCAGAGTCTTCAGCTCCGATCAAAATAGCCATAAACTGGGTAAAAAATCTAAGCCAAAAATTTAAAAATCGTTGATGACGGAGATAACGGTTCCTAAATCGCCAGCCGAAAGATATATTATCAAAAAATGGACATACAGGCCATTAAAAATATTATATTCTGCATAAGTAAGTTTGTCATTGCCTACATTCCTTGAACTGGGTATCCGTACAACCGAGCTCGAATGTCCATCTCTTCTTTCCTGAAAAAAGTCAACAGCAAATGTAAAGATGCAAAATGTGGGGATAAGACGATTTACTATTTTACAAGAAAATTCCCTTTTTTAACTTTGACAGCGTAAATTTATATATGCGCGCTACAAAGGATATTTTACAACTTCGCCCTGGTATAAAAATGAAAAAATATACTTTTTTTCTGGCTTGTGTTTTACTCAGTTTTTTTATCTCTTGCCGGGATATTGGTAAACTGGTCAATAAACAAAAATCGAGCTCTTATTTTATAGATTCAAAAGGACAAATTGTTTATTGTCAGAATGGGAATTGGTTTAGTCTGGGTGTATCGCAAATGCAGGCCGATGTGGAATCTTTTGAGGTATTGGCAGAGGATATTGCAAAGGACAAAAACGCGGTATACTTTCGTGGAATGCCCCAAAAGCTGGTAGACAAGGCTTCCTTCTATGTCGACAATCAGATTCCTAAAGATCGCTTTCACGTCTATTATATTGATCAGGTCTTGGGCTTCAATATCATAACTGGAGCGGACCCAAAGACATATGAACTCATAAAAAATCACACGAATTGGGCTCGGGACAAAGATCATTATTTCTACGCGGATGACATGATACATGCTGATCGACAAACTTTTAGCTTCGTCAATGACTACTTTCTAAAGGATAAAGATTCCGTTTATATTTCTCCAAATATCGGAAACTTTAAGTCGGTTGTAGCTAATCCGGGAAATGTCGAAGCCATCAACAAGTATTACATGAGAATCGGGAACACAATTTATTATCCTCCTTTTCAACAGGATTCGGCTAGTGTAACAAAATCATTTAATAGCATACAGACAATTCGGGTACTTGATCTAGATGTGATTTGCGTAAACAATAAAACCGTATTAGTCCGGGGCAAAAATTTTAAATATGATCACGTCGATGTTCCCTCCTTTCAGCTATTTACTGCTGATGAAAAAACTGATTTCTATACAGGTAACCCATATTCAAAGGACAAGAACAATGTATACTATAATCAGGAGGTAGTTCCTGGCGCTGACGTGAAGACATTTATCCTCATTGGCAGTGATTTTGGAAAAGATACAAGAAATGTCTACTATCAAAAACAGCTACTCAAAGACGTAGATGCTTCAAGCTTTAAAAAAGATGGAGATTTTTATAAAGACAAACACGGAAATAAATTCAGTGCATTAACAGGAAATAAAGTATAAGCTTAAACGGATTTGTTTCTTCCTATATTTTTTTGAAAATTTATGTTTTGACAGATTCTTATTAATTCCTGAGTAACATTTCGGATGAATTATCCCTATTCAGATGAATTATCCCTATTCACAAGTGTAGATTTGGTGTAATAGGTGGAATAAATATTTGCGCCCCCATCGCTCCTATTGAGGAAGAAACGGATTGTCTTTCCGATCATGTTTCACCCAGATCAGTTTCGAGGTATTGTAGCCAATCTCGTGCGCAATTTTCAGGTAATTTGTTTTTACATCTTCAGGAATGGTTTTGTCTCTTGATAATATCCATAGGTAATTTAAATCCTTTCCCGCAACTAAAGCATAGCGATAGTTCGTGTCTAAAGCAACGACATTATAACCTGCGTAGAAAGGACCAAAAAAACTAACTTTCAGAGCTGCTTCGCTTTGATTGCCTCTGAATTTCGCCAGTCCATCCGCTTTTACCCACTCTTTCTTGACCGTATTATATCCACTATTCAATACCACAACATTACGATCGGTATTTAAACTATATTGGGCAGAAACATTATTGAGATCTTTTTCAAAACGTGAGTCCAATCGTGCGATCTCATACCATGCGCCAAGATAACGATTCAGATCAAATTTCTTAACGGGATGAGTATTGGGAGGAATAGAAGAACATGCGACCATAATCACCAAGGTAAAACCAATCATTATAATGGTTATCCACCATTTATGCATTTTGAACATGAGCGTTGTTTTGAAATTTTTTAAAGAAATAAAGAACCAGTAAAAACTGCGTGTATCCATATACGGCATCCTCAATGGGTATGGTAAATACCCGAAAGCCTATAAAATCGGCTGGATTATAATTAACGATAGGCGATTCCAATCCAGTTCCAGTGAGAATGCCATTAACGGGTAAAAATCCCAGCATAAGAACTGTAAAGACTAATGAGGCCTGACTAATCCATTGTACTCGAAGGAAAAAATGGAAAACCAACAACGTCAATATGGTAACCAAGGCGGTGACTAACGTATATATGCGATCGCTGTACCGAAGTGCAACAACGGCACAAACGATAATGCTTACAAAAACCACAATATTGTTGAACGCACTGAGAACTTTCAACTCGAAAAATTTATCGATACAGAAATAAGTAAATATGCAGGAAAAAGGAATAAAGATAAAAAACAACCATTCCTCCAATGGTAATCCCGCAATAATTAATCCCACCGTATACCGAGTATCGAACCACCAAACACCACGATGGGTAAACCACACGTCCCAAGCAATAAAAAATATCCCCACAATTATTGATGCTTTTAAAAAAGGGGCAAACGCTCGATCAAATCGGATTCGCTTATCAAATGAAGCTATAAAGCAGATAAATACTGTAAAAAATAGGATCAGGGAGTAGGTATATTGCATCATTACTTTTCTTTTTCACTATACATTTTAAAATATTTGACTGGCACATATAAAAAACCAAAACATTCGCCTTCTTCCTTTCCAAGGTGCTTGTGGTGCTGTTTATGCGCGCGTCTAAGCGCTAGGAAATACCTATTTTTTGTTTTGTTCAAAAATCTGATGCGTTGATGTATAAAAATATCATGCACAAAGAAATAAGCCATGCCATATAACATAATCCCCAATCCGATGTAAAATAGATAATTATAATTCTCTAATGAACCATAATACATTAACGCAATTGTGGGAAGTGCGAATATCACAAAGAAATAATCATTCTTCTCTAAAAATCCTTTGGTGCTATGATCATGGTGATCTCGGTGCAGTATCCAAAGAAAGCCATGCATAATATATTTATGAATCAACCAAGTAGCTCCTTCCATAGAGATAAAAATGATTATTACGATTAAAATATTCATGACACTCGTTATTTATTATTTATAAAAATGCCGCTTTGTAACGCAAATAACATTTAAATGCGACGTAAGCTTTTTCTGTATTGGCTATCCTTATCCTATTTTCCAAAATCTCTTTAGAAGATTTCTTCCTAATTTTTGCGAAAAGAGAAAGGTAATATTTATATGCCAGATATACACCAAATCGTGCCGATTTAGGCAGCTTTTTTATACCCAAAAATGCTTCTTCAAATTCTTGATGGATTTCATTTTCGATCTGGCTTTTAAGTGTATTATCGAATACTTCCATATTCAGATTGGGAAAATAAGTGCGACCAAGAACATGGTAATCCTCTTTCAGATCACGTAAAAAATTTATCTTTTGAAATGCAGAACCAAGTTTCATCGCATAAGGCTTTAGCTCTTCATAACGTTGTTTATTGCCCTCTGTGAATACCTGTAAGCACATCAATCCGACGACCTCTGCGGAACCATATATATATTCATTATACAGCGCTGAATTATATTCCAACTTTTTCAGATCCATAGACATACTGTGAAGAAATTGATTAATGAGATCACGGTCAATGGCATATTTATGGACTGTTTCCTGAAATGCTTGTAATATGGGGTTCAAAGAAATTCCTTCTTCCAATGCGTAATTTGTCTCCAGATGCAAACGGCCTAAAAGCCGCTTTCTATCGTAACCTTGAAAGCTGTCGACTATTTCATCGGCCAATCTTACGTAACCATAGATCGCATAAATACTGTTGCGAATATTAGGTTTCAGGGCCAAAATACCTAGCGAAAAGCTTGTACTATATTTTTCGGTTGTCTTTCTGCTTACCTCATAAGCAAGTTCATCAAACAGCTTTTTCATCGTTTTATGGATTTAGATTAATGACTTCTTTAGCAACTATTTTTCCAGAGATAATGGATGGTGGTACCCCAGGGCCGGGAATGGTCAATTGTCCTGTATAAAATAGATTATGGATTTTTTGATTTTTAATTTTCGGTTTCCAAACAGCAGTTTGCCTTAATGTATTGGCCAGGCCATATGCATTGCCCCCATACGCATTATAATCGTTAACAAAATCCCTTACACAATAACTTCGCTTATATATGATCTGCTCATAGAGGTTACGTGCTCCGGTATGCCGTTCAAGACGCTTAAGCATTTTTAATAAGTATTCTTCTCTTGTTTTATCATCATCATCAATACCGGTTGCTACCGGCATCAACAAAAAGAGGTTCTCCTGATTTTTTGGCGCGACATGCGTATCCGTTTTTGAAGGACAACACACATAGAACAATGGCTTTTCTGGCCACTTTTTATCACCATATATACTCTTTATATGTTCATCCAGATCGGGTTCGAAGAAAAGTGTATGGTGAGTTAAGTTGGGGATCGTTGATTTCATACCCAAGTAGTAAATAAGACTAGAGGGGGCAAATGTTCTATTTTTCCAATACGAATCATTATAATTTTTTAAATCCTCAGGCAGCAGTGTTTCAATGTGGTGATAATCGGCCGAAGCAACTACGAAATCAAACGCTATTTTTTTGCCATCAATAATGAGTGAAGTAATGGTATTATTTTTAATCTCCAACGCTTCCACATTATGGTTAAAATGGAAGGTAGCTCCCTGTATTTGTGCTACCTTCTGCATAGCTAATACCAACTGATAGAAACCTCCTTTAGGGTAATGTGTTCCTAAGGCATATCCTCCATAATTCATTAGACTATATAGCGCCGGAATTTCTTTTGGTGAAGCTCCCAAAAAAATCACAGGAAACTCCATCAAAGTGCGTAATCGTTTATCTGAAAAATATCTGGCCACATAGGATCTGAAATTGGAAAATAAATCTAGTTTAAGAGCACTAAACGCAATTTTGGGCGAAAGAAATTCCCCCCAACTATGACAGGGCTTGTTGACAAAATCACGCATTCCGACTTCATATTTAAATTTCGCGGACTGCATAAATTTATCCAGCTTGGAAGCAGCTCCGGGTTCAATGCCTTCAAATAGCAGTTTTAAGTCTTCATAAGATTCGGGGATACTGAAATTAGCAGAATCAAATACCATCTCAAATTGTGGGTTGAGTGATACAAGATCAAAAAAATCCGAAGTACTGTAGCCGAAATCTGAGAAAAACGACTCAATAATATCTGGCATCCAGTACCAGCTGGGGCCCATGTCGAAACGAAAACCTTCGGGAGTAGAAAATTGTCTGGCACGCCCCCCAGCCTGTTCATGCTTTTCAAAGACATGAACCTCATATCCTGCTTTGGATAAATATGCCGCGGCAGAAAGCCCAGAAAAACCAGCACCAATTACTGCTATCTTTTTTTTCATTTTCTTTGTATCTCTCTTCATTTATTTTAGTTCATCCAGCAATCTGTCCGGTGCAAAATTCTTTTCATAAATAGCTTGATGAAAATCACTTAACTTATTGAGCAATCGTATCAATTCCATTTTCTCGAGATGAGTTAAATCCCCTGAAACAATTTGAGTCGCACGACGTATATTTTGCATTTGCCCCTCTAATACTTGCAGTCCCTTTTCTGTAATATTAATTAGCTTACTACGTCTATCCTGTTGCGAATCTTTCTGAGCTATCCACCTCTGTTTGATCAATCGGTTAACAATTGCTATACCGACTGGTTTCTCATGGATATTTCTTTTGATTAATTCCATTTTCGTCATCTCTCCAAATGATTTTAAGGTGATCAGGTAAATAAATTCCTCCTGCGTTGAAAAATCAGAGCCCCATATAGCAGCTTTCGAATAGCTCTTTGCGAATCTATTCATATGTACAATTAAGGTACTAATAACACTTTCTGGGCTCCGTCCTTTTTCCTTTCCCTCCCAAGTGGGCTCCTCAACTGGCTGTATGACCTGTTTCGCAATCCATTCTTTAAATCCCTCCACTTGATTGCTATACATATGTATTGTCAAATTCTCCTCTTCAAATTTTTCTATCAGCACTAAGACTTCTTTTAAAAGTTGATATTTCATACACCTTGAATTAGAACATAAATATACTTATTTTGGTTTTAATATTTTAAAAATAATATATAAATAGTGTAAAAACACACTAATTAACGGTAACATATTTGATAAAGGTGGTCTAAGCGGGGCATTTCTAAAATAAAAAGCAGGATCTATGTCCTGCTTTTTATTTTAGAAATGTTCTATATCATTTATACAATTGATCCATTGTCTCGTAAAATTCATCTAACAGCGTATTCTTGATAAGAATATTGTGAGCATAGTTAGGAACCCGGCGATAAAAGTCTATCTAAATTCTTTTTATGTATGATACTCTTCCGAAGTTACTGTATCTTCAAACGAACTTGGACATTTTACAAAAACAGGGGAATTATTTTATTTCCTTGGTTTAGGGAGTTCTTTAATCCAAATATTTTTAAAGTCTACAGGCTGCCCTTCACTCTGCAATGCGATAAATCCACTGCTCAACAACTTACCGTCAATCTTAATTTTTGGATCATATCCATTTGCTACGCCACCTCCGATCTGCGGTTTGGAATATTCGAGGACAGTATCTCCATTAATAATATGCCTTATTAATGAGTCGCCAAGCACAATCAATTCTCCTCGCACCCATTGATCGCCATCATAAGTTTTTGAAATTGAATTTAAACAATGTGAGGACGCCATCTTGCCTTGGTAGACCACATTAGTGCCTGGAGAGCACATATTACCAGTAGGTCGTGGTTGACCATCACCCAATCCGCCCAAGAGTTGCATTTCTATGGATATTGGCCAATCCTGTTCTTTTAACATCGTTCTGGGGTCTTGAGAATGAAACATAACACCGCTATTACGAAGCGTATAGGAAGGTGCACCTTTTTGAAGATCACCGACAAAACGATATTCAAATTTCAAATGATAATAAGAAAAGGGTGTTTTATAATATAAATGTCCAAACTGGTCATTAAAATCACCGTACTGATCGTATCTAATCTTAATTATTCCATCTTCGACTCTAAAGGTATTGCCAAAGTTCACGCCGACATCGTGATGATGAATTTTGACGAACCAGTTTTTAATGTCTTTTCCATTGAACAATGATTTCCAGCCGTTGTTATCCCGCTGGCCCTTCAATCCGGTACAGCCTATAAAAATAGAACTAACGGCTACAATTATATAGATTAATCGTTTCATTTAAAAGTGAGCTATTTGGTTTAAATTGAACACCAATATACGATATATTCCTTTAAGCTTTAGCTAAACAGTCCTTATACAGTTTTATATTTCATTTGTTTCCAAATCGATAGTTTTTACGTCAAAATTATTCTTCTTGATAATTTTCAGTTCTTATAAGCTCTCCTCGTTCATCATAAAATTTCCATTCGCCGGACTTTTTGCCATTTTGATAACGACCAGTTTCTCTAAGTTTTCCATTTTCATGATAAAACTGGCTTAGACCTTCCGCCATTCCCATTTCGTATCTTATGGTTTGTAGCAAATTGCCTTTATTCCCGTATAATTTCCAGTCCCCAATCTTTTTCCCATCCTCATAGCTACCGATTTCCCATAGCTTTCCATTAAGATTATAATGCTTCCATTCACCATTTTCCTTATTATCTTTGTAGGTTCCGATTTTTTCCAACGTACCATTTTGATAGTACATTTTCCATTCACCATCGGCGGCGTAGCCATGGCGGTTTCCAATTCGTTTCAGCCCGCCATCGTCATAATATTCTCTAAATTCCCCTTTGGGATCTCCATTTTCATAGTTCCAGATTTCATGAAGATTTCCGTTAGTATGATAGGCTTTCCATTCGCCTATGGCTTGTCCATCTTTATAATTCCCGATCTCAGCGAGCTTCCCAGTGGATTGGTATGTTTTGGAAATTCCGTTTTTTTTACCGTTTTCATATTGCCAGATTGCACGAAGTTGCCCGTTTTCATGATAGCTCCTCCATACGTCAATTTTAATTCCATTTTCATACTTTCCCAGCTCTTCTAATTTTCCACTTTCATAATGGGACCTAAATTCACCTGTTTCTTTTCCGTTTCGGAATGTTACCATTGCTTCCGGTTTTCCACTTTCGTAGAATATTTTCCATATACCTGTCTCTTTACCGCTTTCATCATACTGTCCTGTCGACCTTATCTTTCCACTGGGATAATGGCTTTCAAACTTTTTCTGTGCAAAGGAGGAAAGATGAATAAAGAGCACGGCTGCAAGTATAATTAGTTTTTTCATTAGATTTCCTGTCATTCGTCAAATATGTTATCTCTTATTTAAGTACAATAAAAAACAAATTCAGTATATTACGGAAGAACTTTTTACAATCCGTTTCAACTATTTTAAATTTGGTAAAAAGCAACGCTTAATATCAAAAAAACAGATCAAAAGAAGCAAAATCTCTTTTTTTAAATTTGATAGGTTCAAAAAACAGGAATAGGAGAATCTATTTCATGATAAAAAATCGTACTGAAAATATCTACCTCATAATGTGCGCTGTACAGCGAATGTTTGCAGAATACTTGCAAGATATCGCTTAGCTTTATATATTTGCGACATCAACAGGAATCCTAATGCGGAAGTGGCGTAATTGGTAGCCGCACCAGACTTAGGATCTGGCGCCGCAAGGCGTGGGGGTTCGAGTCCCTTCTTCCGCACATAAAAAGCTCCCGATTCTAAAATATCGGGAGTTTTTTTTTCCAAAATGCTTTAAAGTTCGTCCCAGGTATGATTTACATTCTATTAGAAGAAAAAGAAAATACAGATGTCGATCAGCCCAAATATCATATTGAAAAAAATGAAAACAGCTACTGTTTCATCCCTAGCAGGCTTTTCTTAAATAGCTCGACAAACCAAAACTAGTATCATCTTTAGGCAGACCAGTCAAATGGTTTTGTACAGGGGTCGCACTCAAATTTTAATACCTTACCCAAGCTCTTTGCTTTTTTTCCCTTTTTCACAAATACATAAGCAAGGTCTAAATATTCTTCAACTTCGTTGCCATTCTCGTCCCTACCTTTCAATACTACGGAATAATATTTTCCATCCGAATATTTTTTATAAAAGACTTCGTTAATGGTGATTTTTTGGGGTGTCTCATTATCACAACAGCTGCACCATAAAACAACAACTGTTTCTTTTTTAAGGTATCCCACCGCCTTCTCCGCCTGAGCTTGTGTTAAAGCCTGGAGTTGGTCTGCTCTTGAAAAAAAAGCAGTACATAGCAATACAAAAAGTAAAATGGTCTTTTTCATTTATTGAATTTCGTTTTTAGTTACAATAGAAATTTTTGTGTTTTAAAGAATTCAATAAGCAAATACTATGCCTTTGATAAAATTATTTTTCCCAAACCAAAGCACTGGCGCCGAGAATAGCGGCATCAGCTTCTTCCAGCTCGCTGAAAACGAGTTTCACTTTATTTCTAAATAAGGGGAAAAGATTTCTTTCCATATGTAATTTCGCTGGTTTTAAAATAAAATCACCGGCTTTAATCACCCCACCAAACAATAGAATAGCTTCGGGAGAGGAGAACATCACAAAATTTGCCAATGCCTCACCTAATTTTTGCCCGGTATACCTGAATACTTCAATGGCTATGGAATCCCCCTTCACTGCACATTCATGAACCGTTTTAGAATTTATAGCGTCTTCGGGATATTGATTCAACATCGACTCAGGAAATTCGGCCCTCATTTTCTTTGCTGTAATTGTGATCCCTGTTGCAGAAGCATAAGCTTCCAAACTCCCCTCGGACCCCGTACTCCAGTGCTTTCTACCGCCCGGCTTGACAATAGTATGGCCTAATTCTCCAGCAAATCCATCATGTCCATAAATAAGCTTACCTCCAGCCACGATACCGCTTCCTACGCCTGTTCCCAAAGTAATCATAATAAAATCCTTCATTCCTCGCGCGGCTCCGAAAAGCATTTCACCATAGGCCGCAGCGTTCGCATCGTTGGTGATGGTACAGGGAATTCTGAATTTGGCAGTCATTAAATCACTAAATCGAATCACACCTTTCCAAGGAAGATTCGGAGCATGGTCTATTGTACCTGTATAATAATTCGCATCGGGAGCTCCAACTCCAATTCCATCGAAGCTATTTTCACCACCGAACTTTTCAATAAAAGGGTGAGCCTTTTCATATAATGCGTCAATAAAATCTTCAACATGCTCATAATCATCTGTTCGTATGCTCCCCTTTTCAAGAACTTCCCCACGATGATTGACCACCCCGAATTTAGTGTTTGTTCCTCCGATATCTATTCCTAACGCTACACGTTTTGATAAATCTATTAATGACATTGCTATTCCTTGTTTCTAAGTTCAAAAATTGTAAAAAAGATAGTATTTTACGGGGAATTAAACAAGGGATTAGTTGAATAGTTACAGAAAAAAACTATTCAACTAAGTTTTTTTTCATTACAGGTATCCGGGCACCTTTTTTCATCTTCCTTCTTCCCCCCTTTTCTCCCTCTCCCTCTCCTTCTCCTTCTCTGCCCAATCAAACAACAGAAAATAAGAAAATTTGAGCAACCCAGAACATGTACAATTCCGCCACGATAATTTGTTATTGAAAGCTGAAAAGATATAATATTTTAATAAAAATCAAATTTGGCAATCCAAGCATCTCAAAAAGTCGTAAATGATAATAAGTACAGAAAATTATAAACTAAAGACTTTTGTTATGGAAAAGATAACATCTTACAATGAACCACTATTGAATCATCATAGTGAACTAGGAATGAAAGATCTCAGAAGAAGAGATTTTCTAAGATTTGCAGGAGCAGGTGCTGCATCACTCGCTCTTCTCGGACTATCGAGCTGTAAAAAAGATCATGATGACGACATGGACAATGGCGGTAAAGGCATGTATTTTGGCAGTGGTGATATTGCAATACTGAATTACGCCTATGCGCTGGAGCAGCTCGAAGCCGCCTTTTACATTCATTTGGTCAACAATCCTTATTCAGGGATCACGGATCTGGAAAAGGCTTTTTTTACTGATATCCGAGACCACGAAATTGCTCATCGCGAGTTTTTCAAAGTAGCATTGGGAGCTAAAGCGATATCCAGTCTTGAATTTAATCTGTCCGGCATTAATTTCGGCAGTCGCGCCAGTGTTTTAGCAACGGCAAAGACATTTGAAGATCTCGGAGTCTCTGCTTACAATGGAGCAGGTTGGTTAATTAAAGATCCGAATTATTTATTATTGGCAGGAAAGATCGTTTCTGTCGAAGCACGACATGCAGCATGGGTCCGCGACATGATAGATAATGGCACTTTTGCCAATCAAGAGGTGGTAGATTCGAACGGACTGGATGTAGCCAAGAGCCCAAGCGTCGTCTTGAGTGCCGCAGCACCGTTTATCAAATCTAAAATCGATGTAAAGGATCTACCAACTTATTAATGTACCTAAAATTATATTATCATGAATCTTTTAAATGTTTTTGAACAAATAAATACGATAGATCCTGAATTCAGCGATCGTATCAGTCCGCGACGAGAAGCCATTAAAAATCTGGCTTCGATGAGCAAAAAAGTGAGCTTAGCAGCATTACCATTTTTTATTGGTGAACTCTTCAAAAAGGCTTATGGCGCCACAGCACCCACAGATGTCAATGGTGTTCTTAATTATGCTTTAACTTTAGAATACCTTGAAGCTGAATATTATACAATGGGTGTTGCTAAAGCAGGTCTCATTCCATCCGGAAAACCCCTAGGGGCAATTACCACGATCCGTGATCATGAGGTCGCCCACGTTAATTTTTTAAAACAGGTACTGGGCAATAAGGCCGTCTCAAAGCCTACTTTTGACTTTACAGCGGGGGGTACCTTTGGCAATGTTTTTAGTGATTACGATACTTTTTTAGCGGTTGCTCAAGCTTTTGAAGATATTGGAGTACGGGCATACAAAGGACAGGCAGGCATATTACTAGGAAATCGAGTAGTGCTGACCGCTGCATTGCAGATCCATTCGGTTGAGGCCAGACATGCGTCACATATTCGTCAGATGCGACGTGCTCGTGGAGGCGGTGCCGCCGATCAGAAACCTTGGATTACAGGAAACAATGACACTGGAATCGGAGCAGTTGTAGACCCTATATATGCGGGTGAAAACAATGTAATACAAGGAGGAGTCGATATCACAACGTTACCCGGTTCGATGGGAAAAATTTCAACAAGTGCGGCAACACAGTCTTTTGATGAACCGCTTTCTGCCGAAGCTGTACTTAATATTGCAGGTTTATTTATTAAAGCGTAACAAGAGTCGTAGTTAACCTGTTTTGAATGCCCTGGTTTATTTAAAAAACCAGGGCCTTTCATTAGTCGCTAACTATAAAAAGGCGCTCAAATACAGAAATTACCTCAGCATTCTCCCTCGCCATATATACAGCTGCTTTCTATTTGTCCTAAAAAAATTCCACATCGGCTCTTCTCTAACAATAGACTCTTTATCCGATATTTTCGGCATAATATAGATCAGAAAAAATCTTTGATAGTTTTGAAGGCTCCTCCCGCCAGGAATTGTACATCTCTTGCCCCATTTCATCAGGTATAATATCCAAATTACCTTCATCGACAGACCTCAATATCTTAATGGCAACACTATCAGGGTCAGGCATATCCCAATCACTTCCCTTGTTCATATCCGTATCGATTGCTCCGGGATTGACTGCGTGTACAGCGATTCCATCTTTGGCTAATTCGATGCGGACAGACTGTGTTGCAGAATAAAGGGCCGCTTTGGAGGCAGCATAACCAGCAATGGATGGTAAGGGGGAGTAAGCTGCAATTGAAACGATGTTAATGATTTTGGCCGGGCGATTTTTTTTCAAAATAGATGCAAATGCGCGCATCATCTTTATTGTCCCGAAATAATTCACCTTCATATCATTGTCCATTCCCAATAGATCGCCATCTAATATACTCCCCCTATTTAAAATACCCGCATTATTAATGAGAATTTCAGTGTCCCCGGCAACATCAGCAATTGTTTTGATCTGTCCATCGTCTGTAATATCCAGAGATAACGATATGACTCTATTGTCTTCGAACGATGGCAATGTATTCAAGTTTCTACAGGTAGCATATACCTTTTTCACGCCATGATCCAAAAGGGCTTTTACCAATGCTCTCCCTATCCCCCTATTGCTCCCCGTGATGAGAATAACTTTATCTTTAAAAATGTTCATATTATTTTATGTATTAGTTAATACAAAGCTATTTTAAAAGATGCAAGCATAAAATCCGAAACTTGCTACATTTTTGTTCTCCATTATCATGAAGGCTAAAAAGCCCAGAAAGTCATTTTTATTCTTGTTTTAAAATTGAGGTTTCTATATAATGAAATCGCCTGAAAATTTAGATTCCGCAACATAAAGATATGCTATACGATTCTCAAGAAAGATCTTTTCGCCTATAAATGATACCAATTGCTTTGCATAACCATCATAGCTCCCCAACCCCCAGTGCTTCTTGCCTAAAATAACCAGGTTGAAATCTCAACATTCGATAGGCTATCCAATAGCATCTTATCCTAAAAAAATCATATAAAAACTGTAAAGAACAAGCTACATCATGTAAAAATACACCTACAATTGAAAAATGACTTTCATTATAAAACTAACGCTGTTTTAAAAAAAAGTAATATTTGTTGTCGGTATCATCCCGAAAAATAAGACACATTCCACAAATCAAAATAACGATGAAAATAAAAACTGATGATAAAAATCCAGATCCAAGGAAAACCAGACTCCAATTAGCAATTTCCGAAATTATGAATGGCTATTTGTTATTGGATGAAGCCGTGGCCAAATATGACGTTCCTGCATCAAGCATTATCCAAGGTCTTAAGAAGATTCAGAAACTAAAGAAAGAGGCCGCACAACTCAATCAGCAAGAAAGCAAGATCATAAAGCCTACTCTCCCGAAAAATGCAAAATAATGAGTTAATTATACCCCATATGTAAGATCGGATATGATTTTCCTTGGCCATCTAAAGCTGACTTTTTGACAACACTGAACCCCATATGCTTATAGAAATCCACCGCCTGGGTATTTTTCTCATTCACGTCTATTTTCGTCACATTTCCATTCACTGTATTTCGAAGTTAGAATAAGTTTAAATTGTTACAATTACATACGTTCAACATTATCGACCTCCTATCCGCAATTCATGAAACAGATGCAGACTTTGCATCTAAAAGTGAAAAATACAGCTATGACAAAAACAGAAATCTGTTTTCGATGCAAAACATCCGAAATGGACAAAAAGTCAGCGAGTTGATTATGACGTATAATAAAAAAGGCTTTCTAACAATAATACAACGAAAATCTGAAACAGCTAAAATGGCTCATTATTTTGAAGACCGCGTCCTCGATCTGAGCTACACCTTTTATTGAAAAATCATACTGATATTAACCAATTTTTTTTATCCGTATAAATTTATTTTTCAATTGTAAAGAAGCTATCAGATTATTCATTTCCCTATGTGCGACTCTATTTGTATCGCTATATATTTAAACCCTGAAAATGAAGATAATCATGACTCTAGCTCCCTAATTGTAAAAGAAAGATGGCGCTTTGTAAATTCTTCGGATTTATTTTAAATCAGCCATTAACTTTGGAATACGATATGAAATACGTAGATATCCTAATTAAACTGTGAATAAAATGAATACAAATAACAACATACAACTGACAGCAGAGAAAGTCAAATCCTTTGCAATGGGACTAATTGGCGCATTTTTTTGGCTCTTGGAGTCAGTTACTTTAGTGAGCAATCAACTTATAGAATTCCAAGAATATTACTTCCTGTTTATGAATTTTCAGGAAATATAGGTTTAGCAATCGGTTTACTTATATTAGGCGGTATACTTTTATATTATGCTTATATCAAATTTAAAAAATGCGGTGGCAGACCGGTTATCATGCTGATTGTTCTACCCCTGTTTACACTACTAGCTTTTGGTTTAAATACATTCTTCAACAATAATCGGTCTGGCAAAAAAGAGGACAATGCGCAAAATAGACAAGCGACAGAACAGGTAGGAAACGCAAATCGTCCCGAGTTAAACAATGAGAAAGCAGAAAAATATTTAGATAAGCTGGAAAACCTATTCGCAGAAATGACCAAGGCTAAAGAGAGTGCTGATGAAAATAGGTTTAAGCTCCTGGAGACACAATTTTTAGATTTGGGTACTGAATTAGCTATTATTATCCCAGAAATGGCTAAAACAGATCAATATCCGAGCTTCATACAGTATAACGCCCATGTATCAAACAAGATCCATAAGATGCGAATGAACTAACACTATAGACGCTGGAAACAACCAACTGTCTTTTTCTTTTTTCCGCAAGGATTATTGAATTGTAAACATGAACAGCTTGATCGGTATATACTGGTTGTATCATACTACAAACTCAATCCCAGTGTAAACGCGACACCCTTTGATTGTAAGTCCACATTCCCATATCCTATTCCTGTTAGAGGTATCTTAAAAAAGGGTTTTATTCCTATATTGATCTTATTGCTGATTTTCTTTTCAACCGATATCGAAAAGTCTGCTACACCAAAAATATGCTGGTTTTCGCCATTGACCTCATAGCTTACACTTTTTTTATCGTCGTAACTGCTTTTGGCCCCATAGACTGCCCCCTTTTTGCCTCCGTAACTAGCTTCACTTTCATAGTCAAATGTATATTTTTCCTTCAGCATAAAATAGCTGGACAGACCAGCACTTACATTAAACTTTACCTTTTTACTTTTCAATACCGTATAATTTGCTGTCAGGGGGACATCGATCACATCGCATACGGCACTGACCTGGCTAGGCAACTGTGTCAGTTGTGGGGGATTCGAGGGAGAATAAAAGCTATATGCTGACTTATAATTCTTCTTGGCATAGATAGCGCCAACAGAAACACTCAACCCTTTAATTAGTGGATAGGAATAAGCCAAACCAACGTTCTGACTTAAGGAAGATTTACCGGCACCTTTTACACTCGTTAGATCAGGTCCCGCCAACAGTGTTAACACCGACGACTCTCTTTTTGGCACACTGGGTTCTTCAACCTCCGTTTGATTATACAACGCGGCTAACCGATCTCCTGTTGTTTCAACCGGATCTACGGATAAGTTAAAACGGGATAGTTGCCCAGCTTTAAATTTCATTTTCGGAACTGTAAAATCGGTTTTTGTATCAACCAGCCGTAGGATACCATGATTTGCTTCTGGGAGCGCTGCTATCGTATTATTTTGTGTCAGCTCTCCACCAGTTTTTTCCTCCAGACTAAAATCAATATCTTCTTTCAACCCGGATTTTATATTTTCCGTTTTTCCCTGAGGGGTTATCCGTGAAAGATCATGCTGAATAATCGTATCTCCTACTTGCTGCTCAGAGCTATTTATAGCAGCGGATTGACCAGAATTATCCATTTTTTTTCTTTCTACTGGTACCTCCTTATTCCAAATAAAAAAAAGAGCGAGAACTGCGGCTGCTGCCATAGATAGTGCTGTAAGGAAATACAATGTTAACCTTCTTTTATTTCGATCATTGTTCAATCGAGACTCCATCTCCTCCCAATGCGATTCATTAAAGTCAAAATTAGCTTCATCGAGACCTTCTCTAAAGATCTCATCAATCTTGTTCTTGTCCTTTTCCATCATGTATTCTCCCCAGTTTTACCTTTTGTCTCCTCTTGGCTTTTTACCATTTCAGCAAGTCGTCCGCGGGCTTTATGCAAATTGGATTTTGAAGTCCCAACTGCAATACCCAGCATATCACTGATCTCTTCATGTCCATACCCATCAATCGCATAAAGATTAAACACTGTACGATAGGCCGGTGGAAGCCGATGTATCATCAGTAACAAATCCTCGTAATTCAATTTTTGAGTTATCGTATCATTATCGGCAATAGCATGTTCAACCACCGCAATATCGACCAGGTAACCCTGTCTAATTTTCGCGCGATAGAAATCTATTGCCGTGTTTGTCATGATTTTTTTTATCCAGGCAGATAAAGGCTTTTGATAATCATATTTGATTATATTTTTAAATACTTTAAAAAATCCCTCGTTTAAAATACCTATTGCATCTTCTTTATTATCGGCATATCGTAAACATATACCCAGTGCCAGCGCATAATATGTGGTATAAAGATCTTTTTGAGATCTACGGTCCTCATTTATGCATCCCTTAATAATATGGATAGATTTTTCGTCAACTTCTTTTATCGCCACTCGATATTGTTGCTTTTCTTTTTGATAAATATAGTATAAAATGTAGTACGATGAGATAATAAGAAAGGTTGCCTGCAATGAAAAAAATATTTTTTTCATTGCAGGCAACCTTTTCCAGAGCATGGTCGTAATGGGTAGTATCAACATTAAAACTTAGTATTATGGAACTCAACCCAAAAAATGTAAAAACAGCCCTAATGGCCGTCCTCATGTTATCCTTATTTTCGTCTTGTTCTAAAGATGACGATAAAGCTCCTGAAGATAAAAAGCAGGGAATACAGACAGCTGCAAATGCGCAATTTGGCACCATTCTGACAGACGCTAATGGGAAAACACTCTATTTCTTTTCAAATGATACAAAAGGCATGTCAGCATGTACGGGAAATTGTCTATCCACCTGGCCGGTTTATCATAACAATGAGTCAAGTTCGGATATGAAGATCGATAAAAGTCTTCTAGGTGAAATTACGAGAGCTGATGGTAGCAAACAAAGTACCTACAAAGGTTGGCCATTATATTATTATGCAGGAGACAGCCAATCTGATCCTGTAAAAGGAGATGCCGTAAATAAAATCTGGTATGTGGCAAAGCCCGATTATCTGCTCATGGTTGCCAATGCACAACTTGTCGGGCATGATGGAAAAAACTATTTGGGAGATTACACGGAAGGTACGGGCAGCACCTTGTATTTAACCGACGATAAAGGCCGAACACTTTATGCCTTTAACCCCGACAAGTTCAATAAAAATACGTTTACCAAACCCGATTTCAGCAATGATAACGTCTGGCCGATCTATCAAATGGACAAAGGAGCCTTACCATCCCTCGTAAAATCGGCAGATATTTCGGTTATCGATGTTTTTGGTAAAAAACAATTGACGTTCAAAGGATGGCCTATGTACTATTTTGGCCAAGATCAACAACGTGGTGACAACAAAGGAATTAGCTTCCCCCGCCCTGGTGTCTGGCCAATCTTGAACGACAAAACAACTACTGCACCTACCAGCTAAATTATCGTTTAGGAAGCTATCGTGACTTATTATCATACACGGCCCACGCACTGACCTGAAACTTTTAAACCAGGTCTCGATCAGCATTAACAAATGAAAATATGTAAGAAATAAAACTGATAGCTTCATCCACTTCGAGAAAAAATAATACAGATGAAAAAACTAAAAATAGCTAGACCGTTCATCCCGAACAATAAGTTCATGTTGACTATAGCGACTATTGCGATTGCACTTACAGGATGTACCAAAAAACAAGCAGCGGAACTATCTCCTGAACCTTCGGGGCCAGAAGAAGTTACCGTAAAAAATGTATCCTATACAAATTTTGCAAAAGCACTTTTTGAAACCAAATGCAGTTCATGCCATACCGCTGGACGACCTGCCAGTGCGCGCTGGGAATTTAACGGATATAACTCTGTCAAAAATCATATAACAAGAATTAACAACGTTGTATTGGTGACCAAGACGATGCCCATCGGGGGCACGCTGACAGCAAAAGAAATTGAATTGCTGGATGCCTGGATCAAACGCAATACGCCGGAAAACTAATGCAAAACTCATATGAATAAGATACATATCTATAGTCTACTCCTGTTATTGCTCGGGAGTAAAGCGACATTCGCTCAGCAGACAAATTCTTTAGTCTCCAAAGCTGCAAGCATTTCTTTTTTCAGCAGTGCCCCCCTGGAAGATATAGAAGCGAAAAGCAATTTAGCGGGATCTGCCCTAAATATCAAAACAGGAGAAATTATCTTTCGGGTAAAAATTACTTCATTTCAATTTGACAAAAAACTGATGCAGGAGCATTTTAATGAAAATTATATGGAGAGCGATAAATATCCGCTTTCTGAATTTAAAGGTAAGATTGAAGACTGCGAAAAACTAGCCAAAGATGGCACCTACAAATTGAATGTTTCTGGTACATTACAAATCCACGGCGTCGGTAAACCCTATTCTACCGCTGCGACTTTCAATGTAAAGAATGGTGCAATAAAAGCTATCGCCGCCTTTGATGTCAGACTGGCAGACCATAAAATCAGTATTCCCTCCATCGTCGGGAAGAAAATTGCTGAGGTCGTGAACGTAAAAATAGAAGCTGCTTATAACTAATAATTATTCCATTCAATTATGAAAAGTATACTAGGCATAATGCTATCTATTATTTCGCTGAAAGTAGTTGCACAGGAAGATCTCGATAAAATGATCAAGCTTGATGGGCCAAAGAACGAAAAAGTTACTGCGACATTTAAATCAGGCAACTTGATCAATCTAAAAACCACTGAAACCATTCATCGAAATGAAATGGACTTTAGAGTAGATCACCGGTTTGGAGATATTGGAGGAAGTGCTGGCGGAGCAAAAAATTTCTTCGGTCTTGATAATTCAACAGATATCAGGATCGGTTTTGATTATGGTTTAACGGATAACATCAACATTGGAATCGCCAGAGCGAAAGGTGCCACAGAAGTCAGACAACTCTATGAAGGTAATATCAAATACCGTTTTGTTGAACAAACAATAGACAATAGTGTACCTGTTTCGATCGCCTTTTTTGGAAGCACGGTCGTATCCGCTATGGAGGCGTCAGAAGAAAAACATTCAGCGGCAAGTTTCGAACGGTTCAGCGACCGTCTGAGCTATGTGACGCAATTGATTATTGCTCGAAAATTCAGTTCGAGTTTTTCTCTTACTGTTGTTCCCTCCTATCTTCACCGTAATTATACAGCCTATAATGACCAGAATAACATGTTTGCAATCGGTATTGGTGGTAGGGCGAAAGTCAGTAAGAGGATAGCATTCGTTGCCGACTATTTCCTCCCTTTCCGTCAATCCTCGAAAAAGAAATACCGCGAAGAGCTAACTGGCCAACGCTACTACAATGCTTTAGGAGTTGGTTTGGAAATGGACACAGGTGGACATATATTTCATCTCAATTTTACAAATGCCACAGCGATACAAGAATCACAGTTTATCAGTGAGACCAACAGTTCATGGGGGAAAGGGCAATTTAGATGGGGATTCAGTATTGCAAGACGTTTTAATTTTAACAAAAAAGATAAAGGATAAAATCAGTAAACACACGGTGCTTATTGGTTTGATATCAATGATATTAATCGTTTAAAGCTAAACTATTATCCCCCCACCGATAAAGGTGAGGGGGATAATAGTTTTTTTTAAATGCACATGAGAAGCATTCTTTTGCACAGCTACTTAAATATTTTTAAGTGTGGTGTACCACTGGTAGCCACCATTTAGTCTGATTTTTATTTTTTCCGGCTTCGCAGAGCGTATGGTATATTTGATCAATTTACCGTCTTTCCATTTCATGTCGACCGTATAATTGCCCCTCGCTTTAAGGCCTTTCACCTCGCCATTTTTCCATGCATCAGGTAAAGCAGGCAACAGATCTATACAGCCATCATGACTCTGCAAAAGCATTTCAGCAATACCAGCTGTAGCACCGAAATTGCCATCGATTTGAAATGGAGGATGTGCGGAAAATAGATTCGGATAAACACCTCCACCACCGCCCATATTATTGGGGTCAGCGACCGGCTTTAGCATTTCCCGGATCAATTTGAACGCTCTGTTTCCATTATGAAGTCTTGCCCAAAACAAGGTTTTATAAGCAATAGACCAGCTTGTACTATTATCTCCTCTTACCTCAAGCGACTTTTTTGCTGCTTCCGCAAGGTCGGGAGTAGATAAAGGCGTGATTAATGGAGCCGGATAAACCCCATATAAATGAGAGACGTGACGGTGAGTCGGTTCTATTTCCTTATAATCCTCCAACCATTCCTGTATACGTCCATCTTTGCTGATCACTCCAGCCGGAGGTATCGTTTGCAGTAAATTCTCCAAATCCTGTCTAAACGCATGATCAATTTTCAGTTTTTTTGAGGCTGTGATCACATTCGTAAACAGCTCCCGCACAATCTGATTATCAATGGTAGGCCCCATACAGATACTCGCGGTCTTTCCGTTAGCCATATAGAACGTATTCTCTGGCGAAACCGAGGGGGAAGTAACCATCCAGCCTGTTTTAGGATCTTTCACTAATACGCTTTTATAAAACTCAGCCGAACCTTTCAGCACAGGATAGATATCTTTTAGATAGTTTAAATCATTTGTAAAAGTATAATGATCCCATAAATTGCTACATAGCCATCCAGAGCCGGCATTTGATGCTCCCCATGACGCGTTCTCGCCGGGCTCTGTAAATCCCCAGACATTGGTAATGACATGTGCTATCCAGCCATCAGCATTATAGTAGGCCTTGGCCGTTTTCTTTCCCTGTTCAACGAGACTTTTCACCAATTCCGCTAACGGCAGATTCAGTTCAGATAGATTGACCACCTCAAGAGGCCAATGATTCATCTGTACATTCACATCCAGGTGATAATCCCCATTCCATGGTGTGTTGATCTCCTGCGCCCAAAGCCCCTGTAAATTTGGTGGCAACAGTCCTACCCGCGTGCTGCTGATGCTCAGGTATCTCCCATACTGAAAAAACAAAGTAGCAAGTGATGGATCATTGTTGAAATTGTTGTAGAAATTAGCTATCCGACGGTCTGTTGACAAATCTGCAGCTGCCCCTTCTCCAAGATCAATATAAGCACGTTTAAAGAGCTTGCTGAATGCTGCGATATGATTACGTTTTTGCAGATCATAACTTTTTTTCATCGCTGCAGACAAAAATTGACTTGTCTTTTCTTCAAAGGCAAAGCCCCTAAAATCAGTTCCAGCAGAAACGTAAATCAACACCTCAGTAGCATTCTCAATAACCAGATTATTATTTTCCGGACGGATCGTTCCGTCTTTCAATTTCGCCTGTACCCGAGCCAGATATTTCATCCCCTTACCATCGGTACCGTTATTGAGCTGGCCGGACATCTGCAATTCGTTGCCCACCGTATTAACCAGATAACGCTCAGGTCGATTCATCGCAATACGACAATTGAGCTGCCCCGGCTTGTCTGCTGTCAACCGAATGACATCGACATCATCATCAAAACTTGTAAAATACTCGCGTTTATAATTTACACCATTACGTGTAAATGTACAATTCGCAATGGCTTGGTCTAATAGGAGCTCGCGACGGTAGTTCTCAACTTTTTGTTCCTTTCCCTGATCCCCCTTATAGGTAAAATCGATCTGCAATGCACCCATTGTTTGAAATTTACCCCACCGTTCTCCCGCTGAGCCTTCGCCTTTACAAACAAAATTGCTGTTTACCAATGCTTGCGCTTCATCATTTTTCCCCTCTAAAATAAGTTTCCGGATGGCTGGAAGGCTTTTATAAGCCTCGTAATTATTGGCATCCTGCGGACTTCCAGACCATAAAGTAATATCGTTCAGGACAATGCGCTCCTTTAAAATACCGCCATCAGGTGTCATTCCCAATCGGCCATTACCCAGCGGTAATGTGGCTTCCCAAATTTCCGCTGGTTTATCATACCACAATTTTAAGGGCTTTTGCTGGGCAGATACAGTTGTAAGAGCGAGGCAGAAAAAATAAAATACAGTTAACAGTTTCTTCATGATATATCGTGTTTCAAATCCCTCATTTTGTTGTGGAAAGCTAGTTAATCTCCATAAACCTTAAATTCATAGATATTGGCAATAGTCTTATCTTTGGCAGGTAACACTGTCAATCGTACCCATCTCGCTTTGGCATTGCCCTCGTCAGCAAAACATGGAATTGATATTTTAGCGTTGTTGGTTCTATCTGCAAAAATAGACCATTTTACATTGTCGGCGGAATACTCAATTTTGTATTGTGCACCTTTATCTACGAAATCCGTAAAGGTTTCACATCTTTTGATTTTCTGTACAGAACCAAGATCCACGACCAGATGCTGCTCGGTACCATCAGCTTTTGGACTCCACTTGGAAAGGCTATTTCCATCAAATGCACCAATCAAGCTATGTCCCACGGGATCAGCAGGAGATGTCGCTGGTTTCCATGCGGAAAGCAATTGACCTGAGGCCGGCGTGTAATTGAGGACAAGGTTGTCGAATCCGGCAAAATTAAAGCCCGATACGTAACCTGCCGCTCCAATTGAATAGGTATCATCCTGTACATCAACAACGAGCTGGCCGTCTATGTAACCTTTGATATTGCTTCCTTTTCCGGTCAACTTCAGCTTATGCCATTTACTGGCATCCACATTTCCACTTGCAAGTATATTTTTCTTTGTCTGAAGTTTCCATGTACCATCTTTATAGATATTAAAACGGTAGCCGAAAGGAATATTTGATTGATTGGCTTTATCATAGGCTCCTCTCAAAATTAGTCCGGCATAGCCGACTCCATTAAAGGCATCATTTTCGACAAAAACATCAGAAGAAATTTCGCCCTGCTCCCATTCCGTATTTTGCGCAACAAACGTATAGGCACATTCATCCGGAATCCAGTGAGTGATATCGTTTACGAGCAATTGTCTTAAGTATTTATTATTTCCCTCAGATTGCGCCAATTCAAAAGCACCCGAGTTGTCATAAAAGTATTTTGGCGAAAGCGGTGCTCTTTCTAAAGAGTAATTATCAAAATTATCACTGTATTTTGTCGGGAAGGCTTTTTCCTTAGGAATAGTATGCGCTCCCTTTTGCTGACCTGTCGTTGTCGTAATCGTATAAATACTCTCCGGATCAATAGCTAATGTAACTTCTCCGTTGACTACAGAAACATCTTCCTGTTGTACAAATTGGCTTTTACTGTCCGACTTCCACACATGCAACTTATCTTTAGGAAGATCAGCGATATTGAATGTTAATTTCTGTCCCTCTGAACCGCTGACCACCACAATACTATAATCATTGCTGCCATCCATGTTTTTATAAGTACAGTAAGCACCATCACCACTGAATTCCCCACAGCCACTATTGAGGTACTTCCACCCCGGTTTGGCAAACTGGTTAAAATGCGCTACTGCCCAAATCGTTGGCCACACCTCATAATATCCTGACCACGGTGTAGTCCCTTTCATCAAGCCTACGTTCGAAAAACAGGAAATATCGGGCATTGAAGCAATCGGACACCACATATTTACTTTCACTATTTTCCATTTGATATAACACTTTAAAATGTTCTTGGCTAAATATGTCGTGTTTCTCCAGGATGCTCCGGGCAATGAAAAATCCTCACCGGACCATAAGGGTAATTCTGTCAGAACAGAATTTGGATTTGGTTCTTCACCTCTATATCCCCACATATAGGAGTCCGGATAGTGATAGCTGATCGATGAAATTGTATTTCTGAATACGGAGTCTTTAACCAGCAAATCACTGATTTCCCATGCTTTGCCAGCACCTTCGGGTGCATTTATTTTAATGTCTTTAAAGCCATTTCGATCGAGTGTAGGTCTTAACACATTGACAATCCAATCCCTGTTATAATCGCGTTCATTCCAACAGCCTGAAATATACTTCATCTTGAGGCCCCAGTGTTTTGCACCTTCAATAAACTTGACCAGGTAGTCTGCATTATCCTGTGACCATACCCCTTTAAACCATCCGGGCATACTCCATTCCAGGGCATCGAGTTCTATATTCGGATTTCTATTTGCGGCTTCACGCATCAGCCAGTACTCAAATCCACGATTGTAATGAGGTTTTTCCATTTCCGCCCTTGTTCGTGCAAAACTTGGTTCCGAACCACAGGTGGTGTTACCATCCCCTCCAATTTCAGTCTTAAGATAAGTAAAGCCTGCACCGAAGTTTGGCTTGAACAGGTAATCTAAAATATCACTTCTGGATTTATCGGCATAATCTATTAACAATCTTGAGGAAGAGCCTGCACTGACAGCTCCGACCCCATCAAAAAGCCGTCCGGTACCTTTTCCGTCGATCTTAATTATTTTAGATGAACCAGCATTCGTCTGTGCTAAAGCGGCACTGACTGCAAGAGCTAAGTAAAGTGTTGTAATTGTGTTTTTAAACATAGTTGGTTTCATTGTATTACCTGTTTGAATTTCGTATAAATTTCAGGGTAAAATCTGATGGTGTTACCCCAAATATTCTTGTATTAGTGTATGCTAAAAATTGGTTACTATTTAACGATCCGATCACTTGTCCAGAAGGTCAGTTCACCCATCGTGATAAATGTACCTCCGCCCCAAGTTTCCAGTACTTTAATTCGGATATACCTCGCTTTGGGTGTTCCCGGAGGAAGTTTAAATTCTTCGCCTGCTTTTGCGTAGTTGATATCTCCATCGGTTGTTTGTCCGACCGGCAATCCTGAAGGTTTTACGGATTGACATTCGGCTAGTTTTGTCCAGCTTTCCCAAGATCCGTCTGAAGCAGGACTATTGCTGCCCCATATCTCGAATTTCTTCACATTCTCAGCCCTAAAGATACGATCTGCCGCCTGCCAGGTTTTAAATCTGCTAATAGAAACAGATTCCCCCATATCAAAAGTAAACCATTGTGAAGATCCATCCGTGGAAGCAAAGCCTTTACCGTCATAATCTTTATTCCAAAGATATTCCATTAGCCAACCCCAATTATCCCGAACATCTGTAGGAAGCGAATAGACCTTAAAGTTTGCCTTATCCACTTCGCGCTCAAATGCTGGAATCCCGATCTCGACCTGATCGACAGTGAACTCGTCTATTGCTTTAGGCTCGGGTAAAAATATGGATCTGTAGACAAGTTTAGTATCATTCTTATAACTTGGCAACTCTGTGGTTGCACTTCCTCCTGGAACAATCGCTGTCTGTGCCAAACCCGCTTCGTCTGTATACTTTAGTTCAATAGATTTTTCGCCATCTAATGCCGCATTCCAATTAATAATAAGCTTGTTTCCATCTGGAGAAAAACCAATTGATTTAACCGTACGGTTGGACAATGCCCGTTGATAATTATCACCATATGCCGTACCCGTTACTTTTTTAACAATTGATCTTGCGTTATTGGCAGTATATGTATATACCTCAAAAGAATAAGCCCCTTGGGTAAGGTTATTGAACATAAAATCAACCACATCCTTACCAGTTGTCTTTACAACATTTGCTTCTACGGAATCCGTATTATTTTTCCAGAACACCTTGACTTTAGTGACCAGCGGGTCATTGCCCAGAATAATCCGCAATTGAATCCTGTTCCTTCCTCCATTGGCGGCGATACTATCGGCTCTTCCCGGATAGTAAATTTCGCCATCTTTTGTAATCTCTTTATAATCGTCTTCTTTTGTACAGGAAATTATAGCAGTCCCAGCAACGATAAAGAAAAAAAAGCAGGTTAGATATTTTATTATTTTCATATTTTCTCTTTTAAAGTATGATTACTACGGATTAGGATTCCCCCACAGAGTCAGTTCCGTGAAATTTACATAAACCCCATTGGTCCAGTTTTGTAAGGTCTTAAACCGGATATACCTTACAGCAGGTGCTTCTATAGGGATATTAATGGTTTCTCCTTCCAAGGCTGCTTCATTATCAGCGTTAGAATTCTGTCCGACAGGTAAACCAGAAGGTTTAATCTGTTCGTGTTCGGCAAGCAATATCCAATTGGTGAAACTGCCGTCCGGACTCGGATCATTAGAACCCCATATTTCTACTTTTCTCGGATTGTGCAGATTATAGTACCATCCCTGTCTCATAAACCAGACTAAACGGCTTAGTTTTACGGTCTTCCCGATATCAAAGGTAAACCACTGCGGCATCTTTACAGGATCTGTTGTATGATATGCTGTCGTATTGCTGACATCACCATCAAAAAGATATTCGACTTCATTTCCAGGATAATTTTTTGCATCCGTGCCATTAATATTTAGTCCTTTCATCTTTGTCCGATCCAGTCTCGCCTCAAAGATGGGAGTTAATGTCACGTAAGTCGTGTCCGATAGGTTCCCCCAGCGATCCCGTACCATCAGTCCGAATCGGGTTTCCACGGATGGCAGCTCTCTGGCGCCAAAGCGTCCTGTTTTCGCTTTTGTACTAAGCGTTTTTACAGGAACAAAATTGCCCAGTTTATCATTGGTTAAGATCACGATAGCGACATCTGAGCCAATATCGTTCCTATAAGTAACATCTATTCCGCCAAATGCCTCGCTCGCGACTAGCTTTTCCTTGACAAGATCAAATGGTGGTGTTTTGGGCTGTACTTTTACGACCAATGGCTCCGATACATTTTCACTTTTGTCGACCGCGTATAATCTTGCTTCGTAAACATCCGTATCAGCAAATCCTTCCAAGACAACACTGTCAAGATACCGGCTCACTTTTGTCGTCCGCACGATACCGTCTTTTGTGGTATACTCGGCTCTTACATACAGTAAATCATGATCCTTTGGCAGACTATAGGTTATTTTAGCAGCCCCATTTAAATTTTCAACCTCGGCATTACTCACAGGTCCCGGAGCCTGCTTATCACTTTTATCCATTGTACCCACCTCGGTTTTCTGACAGGATCCAATCGTCCCAACGATCAATAGTCCCGCAAATAACACAGATATTATTCGTTTCATTTTTTCTTTTCTCAATAGTTAGTCATTCATATTAAATTTTCCTTGGCTATTATTACCACCCACCATTTTGAACCAGATTCGGATTTACCAAAATACTGTAGTCTTTTATTGGCCAAAAATAATCTCTGGGGCTATTAAAGCTCTGATTGAACAACAATACCCTACGGTTATAATCCGAGTAGCTAGTTTGGATAACATCCCAACCATAAATAGGTTGATTCAAAAATTCACCAGCTCTTTTCCAGCGTCTCAGATCCCAGAAGCGACTACCCTCAAAAGCCATTTCAATCAAACGTTCCTGTTGGATAATTTCCCTCAAACCATCCTTATCAGTATATTTATTCGGATTTTTTGAGAAGTTTGTCCATGAAGATTCTACCGATTTAAGTCCTGCACGATCTCTTATCATATTGACATATTCTAATGCTAGCGTCTTATTATCGGTCTCATTCAATGCTTCAGCATAAAGTAAATAAAGATCACCTAAGCGTACCACAGGCCATGGATAACGCTCTACCGTAATATTGGTTGCGCTTGCGACCATTTTCCAATTGACCAATTTCTTGGTATAATAACCTGTTACCGAATAAATGCGGCTTTGCTTTTTGCCAGAATGTTGGCCTGATTTGGCTTGAATGTTAAAATTTCCATTTTCCATATACCATTTAGAGCCATCAAATGCCATATCCGCATAGAAGCGTGGTTCTCGGTTAAAATGCAAGCCGACTGACTGATAGCCATCCTGTATCCCAAGATCGGCAGCTGTCGCAGTCCGTAACTGGAATCTATTGGCGTAGTCCCATGTTTTATCCTCAGTAATGGGGACACCATTTTCTGTATAAAACAATTCGGCCATTTTCATGGTAGGTGCAAGTTGTCCTTTTAAACCGGAATTAGGAACATTTGGATCTAACTGCGGACTAGCATAGAGTTGCAGCGTCCAGGTATCATTGGGTTTGGTCGTTGTGCCCCAGATCAACTCCGAGTTCCACTTCTCACATACAGCATTTCGGATGCTCATTTCCGTTTTTGTGAAATCATCAACCGGCTTTGTGGGCGAAATAAAACGATACAAATCAATATCCGCATTTTTTGCTGCCGTAATCGCTAATTTACATGCCTCTGCTGCCCTTTCCCATTTTTTTTGATCATAGGTTGCGTTAAACAATGCTCTCCCATCCGGATTCTTGATATTGGCAAAATCCGGGTTTCCGTTAAACAAGGGACTTGCTGCCGTGACAAGCAATCTTGCTTTTATTGCAAGTGCGATAGGTTTCGTGATTCTCCCCAATTCAGTACTTTGATTTATAATCTTATCTGGTAGGCCCACACTACCTTCCCCGGCCGCCGCCTCATCTAAAAGATTGACGATATAATTAACTACGGAATCAGCTGACTGCCTGCTTACTTTTACCTCCTCTGCGCTAGCATAAATAGGTAAGTTCTTATCGACGATGGGGATAGGACCATACATTCTAAAGAGGTACCAGTGAAAATAAGCTTTCAAAAATTTAGCTTCGGCAATCCAGCGATCTCTCATATAGGGTTCAACATCTTTGACCCGATCGATATTTTCAAGAAATATATTACAGTTCCGAATACCATTCCACATCGACTTACCATCATAACCGTCCCAATAGTTCAATTCAGGTTCATCCTTATTCTGAAGGCCTCTGGCAATATTATAAGGGGATAAACTTGAATAATCCTCGCCCGTTGGCATTGGCCAATAAATCCATAGCTCGTCTCCGGTATTCAGCCCTGCATTCATTTCCGGATGGCCCTCCCGCGGCAAACCATCATAACAGGTAAACAAAAACTTCTCGGCTTCATTCCGGTTGGAAAAAGCGTGGTCAATGGTCGAGACATTGTCCGGAACCACATCAAGAAAGTTTTTCTTACAGGAATTCATCATAAATAGCAGCAAGGCTGCCGAAAGGGTCAAACGAATCGTATATCTTTTCATATTGAATTTCTCTTTTGTATTAGAATTGGACATTTAATCCGAAATTGTATACTTTTTGAAGCGGATATCTTAGACCATTACCACCCATCTCTGGATCCCAGAGATCAAAGCTACTTTTGACAAACAGGTTACTGGCATTTAAATAAAATCTGATTGGTCCTACTCCCATTTTATCGAGCATTTTGCTCGATAGGTTATAGCCCAATTCGACTGTTTTTAACCGTAAAAAAGAGCCATTACGCATCCACCAACTGGAAGGTTTAAGATTATTTTGGTTTAGGTTCGGACTTAAACGAGGCCAAAACGCATAAATATTGCCATTCTCTTCGGACCAGTGATCATCGGCAATGGCTTGTAACAACCCGTGTTGATAAGGGCCATTCATAACAAAAGGACTGGTTTTATCGGGATCAATCCAGAAAGAAGACCGGCCGGACCCCTGAAAGAATCCACTAAGATCAAAGTTCTTATAACCTACCGACAATCCAACACCATAAATAATTTCAGGTACTGTCGGCAAGCCCAATGGCACATAGTCCAAGGAAGAGATCATACCATCTCCGTTAATATCCCTGTATTTGATATCTCCGCCCATCACCTCACCGAAAGTCTGAACAGGAGAATTTTTCACCTCTTCATTATCGACAAAAAGTCGTTCTGCAATCAGACCATAATATTGACTAAGCGGATGACCGACTTTAGACAGATAAGCTAAACTGGACGGGTAATTGGGTTCCTCATTGACAAGCAATTTGCTCGTGGCATAGGTAAATGTTCCCCTTGCCTGTACCCACATGTCGCCAAAAGTCTTATTGTAATCCACCGAAAGATCAATACCCTTTCCTTCTGCTTCACCCACATTAGCTTGTATGCCTGCAGATAAGCCCATTGTCGTAGGAACATAAGCCCGATTCATCAGAATATTATTTCTGCGTGTTTTGTAAGCATCCAAAATAATATTGACACTGTTAAAAAGGCTAAGATCCATCCCTAGATTGACTGTTGTTGCCTGTTCCCAGGTAATCGTCTCATTGGCATATCTCGAAATCGAAACACCATCTTTGCTATAGGTATAGTTTGTACCAAAAGCTGATCCATGTGCTCCATCCCTCAGATTCACTTTAGACAGATAAAAGAAGCGGTCATCTGTATTGCCGATCTGATCGTTACCGATCAAACCATAAGTTGCTCTAAATTTTAGTTTCGTTATCGTCTGTCTTAATGATCTAAAAAACTCTTCATTTGATGCATTCCAGGCTACCCCGATTGAAGGAAAGAAGCCATAACGATGATTTTTCGCAAAACGTTCAGAACCATTTAGTCCAAAATTTGCTTCAAGTAAATACCTGTTATCATAGCCATATGTAAATCTCCCCGACAGCCCTTGATTGCGAAAAGGAAGTGAAGCCTGAAGATCAGCGGCATTGCCGGTAAGAAAACTCCGCAACTGGGTCACTAATAAAGCACCGACACTATGCTTTTCTGAAAAAACACGATTATAATTAACCGCAGCCTCCAGATAAGATACTGTGTTTGAAACTTTTTCTCCTTTATTATAATCCAGATACTCTGTTGCATTTTTCTCATTGAGCAATTCCAATGAGTATTTATCACCTTTGGCATCTAGCGCATTTGCCCTATAATAGAAAGGATTGTACCTTCTGTTCAAATCAAAATAAGAATAGCGTTGTGTATAAGCCATGAGTCTCGCATTCAGGCCTTCTGTAAGGAATTTGAAATCCTGCTTAACTTCAAGCTGCACATTCAATGTTGAAGTGTTGTACTGTTGAAATCCCGAAACCATTTCTGCATACGGATTAAAATACAAAGCTTCTCCCCTTTCACTAATTTTAGCATTGCCAAATAAAGGATGTTGCGCATAGCCCATATCAGATGCTGGAAAAACAGCTGGAAATTTAACAGGATTTGCAGCTATTGCGCCCTGAAAGATATTACCCCCTCCACCAATTGGTCCTTGATAATCATCGAAACTGCCCGAAGTCCGTACAATTCCCTCCGTTGTAGGTGTTAGTTTAACATTAACATTTGAACGGATTTGATAACTTTTCAAGTTAATGTTGTTATCGAATTTATTTCCATTGTCAGACTTCAACACACCATTATCTACGTTATAGGTACCCGCAATATAAAACTGTGCGTTTTTCCCGCCACCACTCATATTCATATTAAATCGCTGATTGAGTGTATAATCTTTGATCAGCAAGCCGATCCAATCATTATTTGGATACAGTAAGGGATTATCTCCGGCAATCGTCCGATCAATCTTGTTTTGGCTGTATGGCAGTTCTCCCAAGCGATCTCTGGTTAGCACAGCTTCATTCGCCAGCTTCATATAGGTGATATTGTCCGCCAGTTTGAAATTTTGCGTATTGGAAGAAAGCGAATTCTCAACCCGCACATTGAATTTTGTTTTGCCTGAAATTCCAGATTTCGTCGTCACCAACACCACGCCATTAGCCCCTCTGGCTCCATAAAGCGATGATGCCGCTGCATCTTTTAAGACCGAGAATCCGGAGATATCATCGGGTTGCAATCTGGCTAATGCACTGGAAGAAGATTCCATACCATCAATCAAAATCAGTGGATCTACCTTCCCACTTCCAAATGTTGTAATCCCGCGGATAAAAAACTGTGCATTATCCGCGCCGGGCTCACCACTCCGTTGAAAGGCAACAACCCCAGATAGCCTTCCCGCAAGCATCGTTGTCAGATTGCTGGTCGGTCCTTTCAATTCTTTCGGATTGATTGTTGTAATGGAACTGACCATACTCTCTTTTTTCTGATGGCCGTAAGCGACTACAACCACCTCATCCAATTCGCTTTTATCCTCCGTTAATTGTACATCTATCTCTTGAAGCCCATCAATCGGAATTTCTTTTTTTGCATAACCAACGATAGAGAAAACAAGAATTCCCTTGGGGTTCGATACTTTGAGACTATAATTTCCATCAATGTCTGTTGTCGTTCCGTTGCTTGTCCCTTTTTCCACGACAGACACCCCCTGTAGTTTTTTATCCCCTTCTCCCGAAACAACACCTTTAATCAAATTCTGATCGGCCCGGCTCTCCCTTCTTTTGGAGATAATAATCATTCTTTCCTCTATCGCATACGCTAGTCCTGAATTAGCTGTAACTTCCTTCAACGCCTCATCAAGTGTGGCGTTCTTAACTCGAAAATTTGTCTTTTTTAACGGGCTGATCAGATCTATATTATAGAACATGTCGTACCCCGATTGTTTCTTGATCTCTTTCAGCACAGATTCTACAGCTGCATTTTTCAGCTCGAGATTGATACGTTGGCCATAGCCCTCCGCAAATGCCGAAATCGAAAATAAAAATGTAATTACAAATGTTAGCTTCATTATGATTAGATGCTTGCGAGTACATATTACAGTTCCCAATAGGCGATGTAATAAACAATACAAATGCTTGTATTGAACTTTTAAATTCATACTTTTGTGATGTTAGGTTTTTAGAAAATTTTGTATTACCCTAATGTTCGCCGACGGTATGGCAGTACTGTCGGTTTTTTTTGATTAAGTTTTTTTCCCCATTTATTTTTCAAATTTTAGTGTAGTTCCCGTTCGGTTAATCTTGATATTTGCTGTCCGTGCAATAACGCTCAATGCTTTGTCCAACTCATAATTTCTTGGTATAGTTCCACTAAATGTAAGTGCAGGAAGGGTTTCCAAATCCACGTCAATATTATACCATCTGGAGAAATCCTTCATAATTTCTTTTAACGTAGCATTATCATAAACAAACACACCATTCTTCCAGCCCAATACCTGCTCCTCATTTTCAGTCTTATCTTGTTTTAAAGCTTTGGATTTTTTATCGAGGACAATCTGTTCGCCCGGTTTAAGGATATATTCCTTTTGCGGTGATGATCCAATTAAATTCTGGACAGATACTTTACCATGAAACAAAGTGGTTTTAGTTATTTGTTCATTTTCATAATTGTTGACATTAAACTTGGTTCCGTATACCTTAATCCGTTGATCGTGTGTTTTAACAATAAAAGGCTTATGTTTATTGGTTACTATGTCAAAAAATCCTTCACCCTGAAGTTCGACCTCCCGTTGACCTTCAGCATAGAAAAGTGGAAATTTAAGTTGGGAATCAGAATTTAGAACCACAGCACTACCATCGGTAAGATAAATACGTGATTGTCGGCCTTTGGCTGTCCGGATTGTTTGATATATAATCTGAGGCTTAAGATTAGGCTGACTATCCAGTACTTTAACATGAATGTCCCCCAGGCTATCCTGTAGAATCACGGTGCCATTTTCCCGTAATAATTCAACGTTAGAGGTACCATCCAGTTTTATCTCTTTTCCATTACTTGTTATCAATGTACTCCGGTTATCTGCTATTCCTATACCACCAGATTCTTGCCCTCCACGTGTATACCATAATACCGAAATTGCACAGATTATTGAAGCCGCAGCAGCAATTGATATCCACGCGAATAGTTTCCTTTTGTTCTTTTTTTGGTTCTGATAAAAATATTCACGGTCGAAATATTCATCAAGCTGCTGAATAGCAATTTTAGCATGATCATCTAACTCAACTTCCTCTTCTAGCTGCAAATCTTCCAAGATCAGTTCCTTGAAAAGTTTTGCATACTCCTTTTGACGCATGTAATGCATTAACAGATGGATTTCTTTATCCGTGCACTGTTTAGCAAGATATCTTCTATATAAGTTTATCAATTTGGTTTGTTCCACAGTATAATTGGTCTTACTTTAACTCTATATACGTAAGCCAAAAAAATATCAACTATACCAAATCAAAAAAAATTAAAATACTTGCAAATATGTTCTACGACTTGCAAACGCAGAGATGCTCAATGGATATTTACTGATTTTAATGTGTAATGACTTGTAGCAGGATTGTGCTGATGTAGCTGAGAAATACAAACTGGTGTTCCGCTAATAATATATAAGGAAACAACAGTAATTTCCATTCTTAAATGGAAAATCGAGGTTAATATTCCACAAATAATATCATAAGAAAAAAGTACTGATCCAAATCCTAGCTGTGAAATACAGGATAGTATTCTGCAAATAGCATCATAAAAAAACAACAATAGTTCCAATTCCAATGCGATTTAATAATACCGGTAGCTTTAACAATATGATTGTTGATGGTGGCTGTAGAAATATTCAAAAGTTTGGACACCTCATCATAGCTTCGACCTTCGAGCTTACAAAGTACATATACTTCCCGACATCGTTCGGGAATAATATCCAAGATATCATTGAGGTACTTCTCCATTTCTTTATAAGAGACCGCCGCTTCAATATCATTTGCGCATTTTCCTTTCGATAGAATCATCAGCTGTTCACTCTTAGCTTGATCTGAAGCAATTTTTCGAAAATAATCGTAAACTGTGCTTTGTGCAATTGTATAGAGATAGGACTTAAAATTTTTTGAAACATCAATCTGCGATCTATTCTGCCAGACCTTTATAAATACATCCTGAACGATATCCTGCGCAAACTCCACTGATCTTACCTGCCTTAATATACGGCCGAAGATCTGTGCTCTATAGCCATAATAGAGTTTTTCGAATGCCTTTTGATTCCCCTCAGCCAATTGTAAGAGCAATATCGCGTTGTCCTCTAGACTCATAATTTTATTTCTATCGAAGTTCAATAATCCATGGTTTTTCAATTGCATTACGATGTGCGGGAAAATAATTCATAATTTCTGCACATGTGCTTTTCTAGGTACTTGACGAGTTGAAAATAGCAGCAAAATTTCGTTAGGCCACCTGACAGTCGCCTGACAATTGATCTTGAAACAAAAGAAATGATATAAATTAAACCAGAGATGTATAAAACACGTAAAAACATGTAAAATATTACGATACAGTCAATGCATTCCTCTTTTTTAAAAAGGACGTATCAAATCGTTACTGACATTACTAAATGGTTGAGCTATTTTTTTCCGACAATCAACTGTTTCACTACAGGAGCAGTATGATGCAAGTAGCTGAGCTAATGAAACTGTCGCGTAGAAATATCGAAGGTAAAAAGCTCAAAACTGGCACGAAATTCGATATCATTTAACCAGACATAATTAATCAAATACTTAATAAAACTTAAAAGATAACACAGTCATTTTGAGTCGTAAAATAATCTAAAACCTATGATCGTATCATTAAATACTTATTTAATTATTATTGGGATATTTTGTCTTTTAATAGTTATCAAACCGCTATATACCCGATTTATCAAAAAAGAGGAAAGTAAAAATGATGCGATATTGTTACTGCTTCTCCTAACTATTCCGATCAATTGGTTTACACCAAGTATCCTGACAATTACAGACTGCAATAATTATACAAAAGAGGTTGTGTTGTTCCCAACAACGAAAGATGGCTTTAAAATTAACTATGGAAGAGCGACTTATATCTTGAATAAATCGGATCGGAATTTAACATTTGAATATTACTACTATGGAGATAATACACCAGCGAAGGGAGAGGAAAATAAGGAAATTGAACCGAAGCAAAATGCGAAAGTAAATGTTATTTCAATCGATTATATTCTTTCAGAACCGGCAGAGAGTGTATCTACAAAATCGAGCGGTGCAACAAAAACTGTATTGAGATGTAAATAAATAGGATATAGCACATTTGTTATTCCTGCTGTATCCAGGCAAATTTCCCCTTGTTTAAATAGATAACACCTCCACCACAAGATTCAGCTTGGTGAATGAAAATACCATCGTTTATCAATTTGATTTTATCTGTTTCATTTACTTCTTCATCTGTAATTATTTCACCATCATCATTTACATTGTTCCAATAGATTTCCCCTTTGGGCGCTTTTTCAAAAACACCCACCCAATCTATATCATCAAAGCCCTGACCCAAGATATCAGTACCCATACCTAAGTATTCAATCTTTTTGTTCCCAAAAATAAATCTTAGGCCATATTTCTCATTTTTTGTATTTTGGACAATCTGCACTGTATCCGTCAAATTGTCTCCGTCCAAATCACAGTGTAACGTACCTGGTTTATGTATCTGGGATAACACTATCGTGTCTGGAACCGTCTGGTTTTCTATATTTCGAGGGGGCTCGTCATTATTTAATTCAATCTTATTTTCGACCTGTTTGCCCTTGGAACCTTCGGTCTTTTTATCTCGACAGCCTAGTACTATGCATAGTGCCAAAATGAGAGAAATTATAAAACGATGTCTTGCCATAATGTATATATTTTAAGAAAAATGATCACAATTAGCTTAGTTATCACAATTCGCAATAAATAAGGGCTTCGGCAATATCTTTACGGCTATCTGGGGTTCTGACGTTCCCTTAATCTGATCAAACTTCATTAATACGCCATCGTAATGGTAGTCTGTGCTTTTATAGTCCAGTTCTTTTGCAGGTATGGCCCGACTGACATATAGATTTTTGTCGGTATCGTATCTGTAAGCTGCTAACGCTATTTCCTGATCCATATCATCATGGGTATTGTACCCATTATTTACCAACTTGAAATCCGCATCAAAAGCTCTATCAAAAGATTGGTCTAAAAATTTCAGTTCTTCGAGCATAGAAAATTCTTCTTCTTTAGTGGATTTTCGAATAGGCGTATCCGACTGATCACTCACAGGATATAACCCTTCTTTGCCTATTTTGAGAACAAAGTCATTGTGGTACAAGCTACTTTGCATATGTTGAACAATAAAATCATTAAAATCGCCACTGGCAAAATGATACATCAATTTAGGAATTTCAATACCACGATCACTATCCTGGTTTTCTTGTTCCAATAAAGTAATCGTATCCATCTTTTCATTATACAGATGAACGCTAGGAAAGTCTTTACAATTCGCATCCTCATTAAAAAGAGGCTGCATTTTGTCCGGTAACATTCCGACCAAAATCGCACTACTCAAACGATCCCCCATGAAACAGACACGCATTCCACTTTTAATATTCGGATTTTTCCGCGCATACACATAAAATTGGGCCTCAGGATTTTTAGGCTGTAGATAAATAAGATCATTTTCGATCTTCCAGGTACCTTTTATTAATGTTCCGTAAGCGATTATCAAAAAAGTCTTGTTTTTATTTATAATAAAAGCAGCACCCGAAGATTTATATACTCCGTCAATATGTTGTTCGCTTTGTTGTGCACAGGCAAGATTAGCGCAAAATGTCAATAACAGCACAAGTAGTTTATTAAATTTCAATAGCATAGTTTCAATATTTAGCTAAATATCTTAAAAAAGCCATAAGATAAATTACAGATTAAACATTCAACGCTATGGGATTAAATTTTCGATGGCATTTCTCTAATATTTGGTTTATAGCTTTCCGAACGAATATGTTTCAGTATGCAGGCTATCCATACTTTTCAGTAATGCAATCTCTTTATTTGTTAAATCCATTTTCTATAAAAATCTCCCTGCCTTGTCGCCTTCTGTACTGACATTTTTATTTATACCATTTTATAATTAACTCAAAACAATAGCGTAGTCCTTTTCAATTTTAGCCAATGATACAGTTTTGCAAAGATATTGAATTATCATAGAAAGTTTCCCGATGCAAAATTGTCAACTACAGGCCCAAAATGATAACTTGCCTATTTCAGCAATAATTTTAGCCAACCACAGACAAACGGGTTATACATTTTTTTTATTAGCATTTATCTTTTCGACGCTCTTATGATATCCCGAAAGAATATGGTCTTTCCGCTTTTGGTTATACCTTGAATAGTAATCCAAAACCCTTCTGGGTTACTATTATTAAAAAACGAAATCTCCATTCCGCTACTGTGCCCATCCAATTTGACATCCGGATTCCAATACAAGGTGGGCCGTGCATCAAATTGTTCATTTGCTAAATTATCATTATAGGTTACCAGTTTAAAATGTTCTTCTCGCATATAACCTTCAACTTCCTGCTCGTCCAAGGCCCTGCCTATATATGGGTCCCCTTCACTGGGATCCATTTGATAAACATACAATACAGAAGTAACGTAACCGTCTACTTTGAATTTCTCAAAGTACTTGACATACGGAATCCGATCCATGGATGTATTGAATAAATCTTCCAGCTTCCATCTATTTGTTCTTATTTCATAGTTATTGACAAATACACGATCCCATCTGGTTGAATCCGCGATTTTAGTATAATTTAAACGAGCATATTCTCCAAAATTTAACGGCAGAGCCTTGACGAAACGGTCGTTATGGGGATCAAGTACGGCATTAGCAGGTCCTTTAAATTTTTCTCCGGCATATCTACCCTCAAGGTAATCAATACGCCTCTGCTGCACACTTCGATCTACTTTGACTTCCTTTAATCGGATCCCCCCATTTTTATCACGATAGCTCAATGGTGTATAGGCCCACTTACTTTCGTTCCATGCCTGAGGTACTAAAAACTTTTGATGTAAAGGGGGAATAAAAAAGGTAGAATCTACTCTTCTCGGCCCAAAATTGTACTTAACCAGAAATTTATCAAACATCATCTTTTTTTCGATAGCAGACAGCTTAGTAGCTATCGTCCCCCGGATAATCAAATTATCCACGATAAAGTATCCTGAGAGATCAGGTATAATTGTTTTATAACGCATAACCCTATCTTCCGGAAATTTGTATCCAAAAGACATTCCACCAGGTTTTCCTTTCCCATTATTTTTTGCTATCTGATCAACAAGCTTCTTGTGGAAATGCACCCATTTATTTCCTTCCATTAAGATCTGCCCTTGTAGGTAATAAACGGAGTCATTTGTCGACCGTACCTTATTAAAATTCAAATTGGATGGAGAATTCCAAGCGCTGGTGGCTATCAAACCATACTGCAATTTATCATTCCGAAATAAATGTGTTGAATGGACAGGTTCCTTATGCAAGAAATAGGGCCTAAAGTAAATATCCTCAGTAATATCTGGGACGCAATCATTGGGTACTTCCAAAGCTGTGATCGAGATAGATAAGTTTCCCTCTTCACCTGAAGGCAAACTCAGTCTAAAACTATTCTTTCCTCTGTCCTTTTGCGTTATCTGCAACCATTTGATATTAGGCACAACTTGAATATCTCTCAATCCGCCCACAAAATGAGCGGATTGAGAGCGTATGCTATCCTGTTGATCGCGCAGCTCAAGCCGCAGCAGACCATAATCTAGATCATTGCGGTTTAAATAAATAACAGTCCGCCGATCAGGTCTAATTGTGATCGTATCTATCATGACCAACCTGTCATTCGAAGCCAATATGATCTTTACCCTTTCAGCAGGAAGATTACTTTCTAAATAAACAGCTATAGTATCACCTATATCCCTACTATATATTTTTCGTCCAAGTTCGGTTTTTAAAAGGATGTCAGGTTTACGCTTACCATTCACCTCCCATTCTAGGCGACAATTCCCAACGAAAGGGGGAATATTGACAACACCGTACCCGGAACTATCTAACTCAAAAACCGACAGTAAATCACCATCACTTTTTAAAATAGTCCCTTTGACAAGTAGTGGTTTTTCACTAGCCTCTATCGTCTGCAAATAAAGCCTATTATCTTTATTTTGCAGGAAACGATTGCCTTCAGGGCGTACAATCAGGGGGCAATCCACCGGTATAGCTGCACTGTCTAAATCATTTTTATTCTGGTTATTTATTTGAATAATCGGAATTTCCTTGAAATAGTATCGTTCAATCATTCCTTTATCTGTGCCCACGTAAGCATTAATATAGATACTGGTCTGCTTCCAATCCAGCGGAAGTAAAAATACACCATCACTCATACCCCCACGTTGTAAGCTAAACATAGATCTCACAATATTACCCTGTTGATCCGCAAGATTTAGATGGAGATTGATGGCAGAAGAATCAAGATAGCCATGCTGCACAACATAGCTTTTAAACCACACAGAATCGCCAGGGAAGTAAGCCTCCCGATCAGTATGAATGTATATTTTTCGTACTTCCTGTTGTCCATAAACCAGACCCGAAAAGAAGCCTAAAATCAAAATTATTTTAATCCAGACAGCAACGGTTGAGAAAATACGGTCCAAAATCATTATGCATAAATTTCTAGTTGGTAAAAAAATAAAAAAAATCAGACACTCTAAATTAAGCCATGGCCATAATTTGCACTAGGACAGATAAGGATGTTGCCAGGGCATTCGATAAGGTCTTTTCAATAATTTGGTTGCTTCGGGATCATCGGCACATATTTTTTTCATTGGATCATATCTCAATGGTCTATTTAATTGCATAGAAATATTGGCAAGTATACAACAGGCTGTTGATATATAGCCCTCCTCGATGTCAGCCACAGGCAATCGATCCTGTTCTATTGCGGACAATAGATCCAATAGATGTTGCCGTGTGGCAGGAGCGGTGTGCAGTTCAATTCTAGGTTCCTCCAGATCAGCCGGAAATTTCTCCTTTTCATAAACCACGTCTTTTTTTATGGGAGTGCCTTTACCAACTGGGGTAAACTCATATTTCATCACACTTCCTTTTAGCGTTCCTTTATCCCCATAGATAATAAACGCCCAAGGATATTCGGGATCCACAGGATTGCCCCAGGTACGATGTTGCCATATACAATTAAGCTCATCATATTCAAAAACTGCCGTCTGTGTATCCGCAATGGTCGACTTTCCATCCTTTTGCACATAGATTCCCCCTGATGCACTAATTTTCGTTGGCCATTTAAGTTGTAATAGCCAACGAACAGTATCAAACATATGCATACCCATATCACCTGTGATACCATTCCCATATTCCATAAAAGTTCGCCACCAACCGCCATGAGGTAAACCGTCGTAAGGACGTAAAGGAGCCGGTCCAGTCCATAGTTCATAATCAAGAAAGTCAGGAACAGGCTCCAGTGCCGGATTACCGTTCTTCCTCATATGATAGTAACAGCACATTTCCACATGCGATATCTTACCGAGTAAACCTTGGTCTATAATCTGCTTTTTTGCATCAATCAGATGTGCCGTACTCCGCCGTTGTGTTCCTACCTGTACTTTTTTATTATATTTTCGTGCATATCGAAGTATTGCTTCTCCCTCTAGCACATCAACACTTACGGGTTTTTGCAAATAGACATGCGCTCCCGAACGTATTGCATCTATGGCCTGCCGCGCATGCCAATGATCAGGTGTACCGATCAGAATGAGATCGAATTGATGATCGGCAAGCATTTTCCGGTAATCTTTGTAGAGCTTTGGAATCTGCCCCGAGCGTTGTCGTTCTCCGACCAATCGCCCTGCCTCCTGCAAATGAAGGCTATCAACATCGCAAATCGCAACCACATTGACATCGCAAACCTGCATCAGCCTAAATAGATCACTTTTTCCATACCAACCAGCCCCGATCAGTCCGACCTTGATATTTTTAGGAAATCTCTTAAAGGATAATCCTTTAGCTTCTAAAGCGGATAAAGTAACAAAAGCACTTGCACTCAGAAGGAAGTTTCTTCGGTTTAGCGTATAATCAACCATAATTTACTGGCTTATTGTTTAGTTTGTTATTAAATTAAACAATAAACTGAAGATAATGTTTATTGAGCCATCATTTTCAATTGTATCTATTATCACAATGACACTTTATAAGCTATTCGTATTTCCATTTTTTTATTCTGTATGCAAAGCATTATGAAGAAAAACAGAACATCAATATACTTATTTCGTCTTCTCAGATAAAAATACAATGTGATCAACGACATGGATGACACCGTTATCCGGAACTAAATTAGATGTGCGGATTTGCCATTGGTTATTGGTCCCTTCATTGATCAGCCCCACATAGGTACTCGTATGGGACAAGTACATGATTTGACCTTTTTCAGTCGTATAGGCAATTGGCTTGTTACTCGGAGCCAAGGCAGGATCGCTAAAATTCACTACTGCCTTTACAATATGATAACGCAAAATATCCTTTAGTATTGGTACCGGAATAGCTGTAATATTGTCGTATTTATTTTCTTTTAGATATGCTGTAAAAGCTTGATTGGTGGGCAGAATAAAGGTCGCTTTTTCCTTACGTTCATACAATGCTTCATCCTTACATTGCAAAATGGTTTGTTTCAGTAAGGACAATGAATCCTTCCCCTGAATATATGTCCATGCCGACATATTCAGTTTACTGTTGTCTTCCGCGTAGTCATATTCAAAGCTTTCCTGTATTTCGCAACTAGAAAACAATGACAGCGTACCAAAACCACATAGAAAAAAAATAACGATATATTTTATCTTCTTCATAAGATTATCTATAAAATTCATTTTGTTGCAAATTTGGATTTTTAAGAAGTTCCCCTTCATGTATTGGCCACAGCAAATTTCGTTTATCGGAGAGACCATTGATCGGTTTCATTGTCGAAATAGCCGTTTCATTTCGCAGGAGATCAAACCATCGGTGTCCCTCAAAACAAAGTTCCACAGATCGTTCATGTAAAATACTGCCAACTAAGCTTCCGAATTCGCTTTGCGCCTTATCTTGATCCAAAACTGGCAGTCCCGCACGAATACGGATACGGTTCAGTAGGTCCAATGCTTCAACAGGCTGATTTAAATTGGCATGCGCTTCAGCCTTTAGTAGGAGGATATCGGCCAATCGCGTTAATACAATATTGCCTGCGGAAGGTTCTGGACTCTCGTCATTAAATCCTTGCCCAAAAAACTTCCATATCTTACGGGGCTGAACTTGAGACACATCGTAAATACGAGGTTTGCGAAGATCGTCAGGTTCGATTGATGCGATAAAACCCGCACTGGGCACATAATCACTATCCGATCCATTGGCATACCACACACGGAGGTTATTGGGTTGTACTTCACTATATCCGACTTCAAAAATACTTTCGGTACTGCTTCCTTTTACAAAAATGTTATTCCAATCCTCAATTGGTACCAAGGCATATTGCGGGTCCGCGATTACTTTTTCAGCCATTTCTATCGCCTGTTCATACTTTTTTTGCCACATATAGAGCTGCATCAGAAAAGCATAAGCCGCCCCTTTGGTAATCATCACACGGTTTCTGGCACCTGAATAATTTGAAGCGCAATTCTCTGTTGCTAAGATTAAATCTGCTTCCACCTTAGCCAATACCTCCGCCTCAGTGTTCTTCTTGACAAACAGATCCTGATCCAATCCCTCATAGGGTTCCGTAACCAAGGGCACCTGCCCCCATATCCGAACCAAGTAAAAATAAGCGAGTGCCCTTAAAGCATGGGCTTGCCCAAGTAACTGCCTTTTTAATTCACTATCTTCGGCTCCAAATGCCTGAGGAATATATTTGATCGCATAGTTCGCTCGGGATATAACCGTATAAAAATTATCCCAACGTGCCGAATTGATAACGGGAGTCAGCGTGTTCTGTTGTAGCGCAGCAGGATCACCGGCATGGCGGGTCACAATATTATCAGCCCGCCCCTCTCCCCAGTAAGCAAAATTCTGACGAAAAAGAGATTGCAAACCATTATAGATACCATTGACACCAGCTTGCGCATCACTGGGCTTTTTATAGTACCCCTCTCCGGAGACATTGCTAATAGGGTCCTTATCCAACAACGAATTCGAACAACTGCTAACGGATAAAAATAGAAGAGAACAACATGTATATTTTAACATTTTTTTCATCACGATTTATTAAAGACCAAGGATTAAACCAAACATAAATGTGCGGCTCTGTGGATAAGAGCCCTCATCCAATCCTACACGAAGACCAGAATAGGAATTAACATCGGGATCGAAACCTGTATACTTTGTCCAGGTAATCAGATTTGTAGCCGTAACAAAAGCATCGAGCTTACGCAAACCGATGCGTTTGCTCCAAGCGGAGTCAAAAGAATACCTCAAATTGACATTTTTTAATTTCAGATAAGAACCATCCTCGACCCACCTGCTTTGCACCCGACTATCAGACTGTTTTGGATCATCCCGAATCAATCGGGGAAAATCTGTTTGGTCTCCCTGTTCCCGCCACCGGTTAAGAGCGTCAGTAGATAGATTATTATAACGAACAATTGAATTGCGCTGATGATTCAACTCGCTATAAATCTGATTACCGACAGAATATTGGAAAAACACATTCAAATGGAAGTTCTTATAGCTAAAATCATTGGAAATCCCGCCAAAATACTTCGGTTCAGCAGAACCAATAATCTCGCGGTCATTTTGATCGATCATATTATCATTGTTCACATCCTTCCAAATGGGATCTCCACCTACAAATACAGCTCCGTTGGCACCATTTGTTAACCCGCTTGTATTGTCTTCATCTCGCGCATACACACCAAGAAAACGCCAACCATAAAATACACCGATAGGCAGGCCTTCCCGTAGAATATGGAAAGTACCGTTTTGAATATGACCGCCAGTCAGAAGATTCTTAGGTAACGACGTAACTTTATTTCTATTCAAACTGATGTTTATATTCGTATTCCAGCTAAAATCCCCTTCCAGATTACGTGTCTGTAGGCTAAATTCCAATCCTCGATTCTCAATTGACCCTATATTTTGTGTAATAAATTCAAATCCCGTGGTTCCGGGAATAGGCACGTTATAAAGAAGATCTTTCGTTTTCTTCAAGTAAGCATCCGTAGAAAACAGGATTCTGTTTTTTAAGAAGCCAAGCTCTAAACCAAGGTTATATTGACGCGTTGTTTCCCAAGTGAGGCTCGGGTTGGGCATCACTGTGGGCGCTGCTCCCGAAAAATCCAGATAATTCGTTCCCAAAGTAAACTCTCCTCTCGCTGCATAATCACCTATAGCCTCGTTTCCGGTACTTCCGAGGCTAAAACGAAGCTTACCATCGCTAAGCCAGCCCAAATCTTTGATTCCTTTTTCTTCGACAAAACGCCAGCCTGCTGATGCAGAGGGAAAGAATCCAAATCGTCGGTTACGACCAAAACGGGAAGAACCGTCCGTACGAAGATTGAATTCCAGCAAATATTTCCCGAGATAGTCATAGGTTACCCGACCGAAATAAGAAAGCATGGCATGTTCGGAAGCGATATTTACACCTTGGTTTGAAATGACTGATGCACCATTCAATGTACGGATATCATCACTTGGAAAATATTCTCCATCGAGACCTGTCCGGTCATAACGCCATTTCTGAAAACTTATTCCCAGTACCGCTCCAATATTATGTGCATTAGCTACACTTTTTGCATAGGTAAAATAACTTTCATTACCCCAGGTAAGATTTCCAGAAGATCGTACAGCACCATTATTATATCCCTCGCGGTAATCCAATATGGATGGCATAAATTCATCTTCTTTCATTGAAATATAATCCAGGTTTACATTGCTTCGGAATTTAAGATCTTTATAAAGATCAATTTCTAGGTATTGGCTTCCAACGATGCGATTACTCTTGTTCAGATTGGTTGCAAACAAAGCCATCCCAACGGGATTCCGCTGTCCGATCATATAACCATTCAGTGCCCCATTAGGTAGATACATCGACATAATAGGTGGCCGTATCAATAAACTCCGGATGATACTCAGATTCCCTGAGCCCGCCGCATTTGTCCGATTGTTCACGGCATTTGTATAGGAAATACTCTGGCCTATCCTGATCCGGTCCGAAATCGTAAAGTCGACGTTCAAGCGTGAAGTAAATCGCTTGTAATTGGAATTTAATATCACACCATCCTGATCCAAATAAGATGAACTCCATGCATATTTTGTTCCTTGGTTCCCGCCTCGAACAGAGAGATCCAACTTATATTGCTTTGCTGAACGCATCAACTCATCCTGCCAGTCCACATCACCACTGTTCATGGGGTTCAGTGAATCTATAATTGTATAAAATGGTTCCTCGGGTTTGGCCATTCCCCTATAGGAATCCAAAACTGCTTCTCGATATTGTCTTGCGTTCAAAACACTTAGCTTGCGGGTCAGGGCGCTCACTCCCGCGGTTGTATTTAATATCACCTCGGGTCGACCTTCAGCACCTCGTTTCGTCGTTATCATTACGACTCCATTGGCGGCTCTAGAACCATAAATCGCGGTAGACGCAGCATCTTTCAGAATCTCAATCGAAGCGATATCGTTCGGATTGATATCCGTCATCGGATTCAGCCCAGAGTTTTCAGTACCATTTAGAGAAGAAATGGAATTGGATTCCAGTGGAATACCGTCTACAACAAAAAGGGGATTGTTGCCTGAGTTCAATGAGGAGCTCCCCCGGACACGTATGCTCATCTCACCACCGGGCGCTCCAGAATTGGACGAAACCTGCACCCCGGCTGCCCGCCCCTGTAGAATGGAAATGGGATCCTGCAATGTTGTCTTGGCAATTTCTGAAGCACCTACGGAAACAATAGATCCTGTAAGGTTTCGTTTTTTCTGACGCCCATATCCTACCACAACAGTCTCTTCCATCAGATTGGAAACAGCAACGAGTGCGATCGTATAGCTTGCCCGCGAATCTATTTTTATCGTCTGACTCGAATAGCCCACAAATGAAAAAGTAATGGATTGTCCTATTGCTACATCGTCCAATACAAAGCCCCCCCTTTTATCTGTGCTCACTGTCACATCTTTTGTGTCGCTGAGCTTTACGGTGACTCCAAATAAAGGCGACTTTGTGGTTGCGTCAATCACGTTACCAGTGACCGTCTTCTGCTGAGCGACTACAATACCAGGAAAAATTAAAATGCTGCACAAAAAAAATAAGGATAAAACATAATACGGTCCGTTAAGGTTACACTGGTTAGCACTAAATTTCATATCAAGACTTTAAGTTTATATCACCTATTAACTATCGACAACGATTAATAAATAATATTTTAATGAAAACATTTACATTAAAACGTCAAGCATTATCAAATAATTAACGTTTGAAAAAAAACAATAGTATACGTAGCACTAAATTTAGTAACATTTATGTGACAATATCACATCCAACAAACATGATATCGTCCTACTATCTATTTCATAAATACTGTTTTCTTTCCCAACCAAGTCAATAAAAATTCCAAATGGGATCTTCGGAAATTGGATGAAATCCAAGCCGCAGGCTGCCGTGCTTGTGGAAATTTCATAATCCCGAATAGATGACATAAAGCAGGTCATAAAAAAGCCCTAGAGCGGGGAACTCTAGGGTCTTAGCCATATATTAACCTATTTTATGAAAAGTATTTGCATTATTAACGTATTATTGTGGCAACTTATTTTGTGCTATATTGAAAAAAATTAATAATTATAAAAAAATCCCATTTATAGCGCTATAAATGGGATTTTTCATACGATCCAAAATAAGATTTTGTTATTTGATCGTTACTGCAAAAGCATATTCATCTGGAGGAAGACATTGTGATGCATCACATGCTTGCCATTCCACACTACCTTTCACAGTTGCTGTTCCTTTTTTCAAAGTCACCTTTTGTTGGAAGATCACCTCATTTGTAAAATATCCTACATCCATTTTAAAAACCTCCTCGTGTTTTACTTTCGGTTTTGGCTCAGCAGTTTTTCCTGCCAATACATAATCAGTCGCATTAGCAAATGTGAAAGAAGTCGGAATAGGTCCGCCATCTTTTACATTTTGCGAATAAATATGCCAGCCATTTTGAATGGTCGCTTTTACATAGACGACTGCCTCTTTGCTGTTCAGCTTTTTGCTAGCTACAGTCCATTTTACCGGTTTGTGAATCTGAGCAAAAGCGCCAGTTATCATAAAAATAACTGCAGTCATTAACAATACTAATTTTTTCATTTTTTTATATTTATTTTGGTTTATTACACGATGTCCATTCTCCTCTACCTTCATATCCATTTTCTTCTCTATGACAATATGATGAAATAGAAAGACAAAAACCGCTACAACAATATTCGCTATAAACAATATAAAACACAATAACGGGCCAATAAAACAATAAATTTTATCGAAAACAACATAAAAAACAGATTAATTTACATTTAAACAGCTCCTTTTCCATTATTCTCACCTTATTTTTTTGTATCTGAAAAAATGAAAAGAAACCGCTATGTCACTAACAATGCCAGCCAAAGTCAACTATTATCCACTTAAAATCAGAGACAACAGATTTGTTACGTTGCAATACCTGTCAAAAATCATCTTTGGCACAGAAATCGCATATTATAAAATTCATAATTTAGGTTAATAATTGGTTAGGTTAGACCGCTTGAAGTTCCCCGCTTCAAGCGGTTTTTTTATTATAAATCTTCATATCCATACTGACACATAGCTGTCAATATCCAAACCTATCTTTGAACGTAGCAAAAAAAAACAGAATGAACGATCCTTTGTTTAAAAGGATGGAAAAAAATAAGATGAATACATCAAAATATTAAACTAATATATTCCAAAAAGAGATGAACACACTCCAACAACTAACATCTGAACTTGAAAATGAGTACCAGATCACCAAAAATTTTATTAATCTTTTTCCAGAAGGCAAAAATGACTATGCCCCACATGAAAAAAGCATGAAAATCATGCCCCTTGCGACCCATCTGGTGGAGGTATTTGAATGGCCAAGTACAATTTTGAAAACGTCCGAACTGGACTTTGCAGATGGGGGGTACACGCCTACTATTTTATCAACGCGTGAAGACTTACTCAAGAAACTAGACCAAGACTATGAAGCAGGCAAAAAAGCTTTAGAAAATGCAACTGAAGAGGATTTAATTCCGACTTGGACGATCAAGAATGCAGGGCATCAACTGGCGAGTTGGACAAAATATGAGGCAATTCGTCATTCTTTAAATCAGATTACACACCACAGGGCGCAATTGGGTGTTTACTATAGACTGAACAATATCCCCTTACCGTCGAGCTACGGTCCTTCTGCGGATTCACAGAACTTTTAGAATAAAGCAGTTCTTCTTTCTATCTACGGGCTCCGTCCCAGTCTGCTTCGTACCTCAGTCGGGACAGCGTAGGGATGAGTCCATGGTGTCTCCGTGGTGAGTCCGTGGTGAGTCCGTGTCACACTCGTTAAAACCACGTTCGCAAAATGGTCAGACCATGCTAAGATCTGCTCTCAGGTACGATTAACGCCCGAATTAGATACGAATAGTTACCGAAGATATCCCAAATACTCGGACTCGCTTACTGGAAACACGGTCTTTTGAAGTGACGGCGCTAATATTTTAAAAGAAACGTGAACTTAAAATCCATAAAAACTCCGGACTATTGTTGTCCGGAGTTTTTCACGGATTATTTATTAGCTATTAAATAGCTCTCAGTCTTTGAAAATATATTTTATGTTGGGACGAGTCCATATGCCGAATAGCATTCTTGTATTCATCAACCATAATGGCATAATTTTTGAAAAAATATTATCGACAAACCAATTAAATAGTACACAAAACGGGCGAAAAACCCATAAGCCAAAAATATAGAAACAGTATATCTAAACCTTGAATATGATTATTTTCGGAACAAGAACAAAACTACTACAAAACAGCTCCAATGTAGCTGTGGGAACTTGCAATTATTGCAACTCAGTCGGATCCTTATATGCCTACAAACAGGTAAAATACTTTCATATCTTCTGGATCCCCATTTTTCCATACAGTACAGAAATTATTAGCGTATGTAATCATTGTAAAAAAGTAAATTACCAACGTGAGATTGATCCCCAAACCCTCGCAACAATCCGTTCAAGCGGTATGCCGAAGACACCCGTTGGATATTTTTCTGGATTAATACTCATCGGTCTTTTCTTCGGATCTGCGGCCGCAGCGGGAATATCCGGATCCATTAAAACAAAAAAATACCTGGAAAGTCCGGTTGCTGGTGATGTATATGAAATCAAACGGAAAGAAAATGGGAAGTCCATGTACACCTTATACCGTGTTGCCAATGTCACAACGGATTCCATTACTTTCGACGTCAACGACTACGAAGCAGAGGGAACGAAAGGTCTTCGGAAATTGAGGGAACAACGCAGCGATAATTACTCAGAAAAAGTCACTTTAGCCCGAGCAGAAGTTGTCAAAATGAAAGATGATAATCAGATATCGTCAATAGAAAGAAAATAGAACTGGAGCTTATGGACAAATCTGTTCTTAAATGAAACACATTATTCTAGCAAGCCTTATCTATTCTACTGAAATATATCATCCAGTAGCAATTGATAAGTTCAATATATGACTTACATCAGGATAAGTTTCTATATTAATTCCATTACAAACTGCTATGCAAGAGAATATGGAGCTGTGATTTTCACTTTCATCAATGCAAAAATCAATATCAACCAACGAGTCAAAAACGAAGTCGAACAAGAACAACGACAACATAGGTTGCCCGTTAACTAATTACTTAATATAGCGAGATGAAAACAGTATTATGGCAGGGAATCGCTTTCCCCTCTCTAGAGTATTTCAGTTTACAGGAAAAGGAAGATTATTATATTGTGGCATCAAAAATAATAGGTTCCTATCAGCAAAAAATTTATTCGGCCTCCTATCGACTGATTATAAACAAACAATGGAAGATCGAAGAATTTCTTATTGATTCTGAAGTCAATATGACCAAAAACATCCTAACTGGGAAAAAAACGGGTATCAATTGGGAAATCAATCATTTCGACAATCCAAGCTTCAAGGGTTTTCATTATATAGATATCTCTTTAACTCCTTTTACAAACACGCTACCGATAAACAATCTACAGCTTAAAATTGGTGATTCAAAAGAAATAGATATCATCTATATCGACCTAATCAACAGCGACATTACTCCAGTTCGGCAACGTTATACAAGGACAGATTTACACGAATATCTGTACGAAAATATAGTCAGTGATTTCACCGCTTATATTCAGGTGGACGAGAACGGTCTGATCCTAAACTATCCAGGTTTATTTGAAAAGATAGCCGGAAACTAGTTTCGATTATCCCAAAATAAAATCAACGCAAAGCCATCCCTCAACCTTGTCCTACCAATACCTGGTCAAAAAAAAACAAATCGGCATCTGTATAGGTGTTATAACTGTGCTACTAGATAACAGTGCTATTAGGATACGTTTTTATTACCTTCGTTTACATAAAATATTTCTATATTGGTTGCGAGTTTTTCATGCTAAACCGACAAATTCTATTTGGCAAGCTCTTAAACACATAATTATTAAAAAATCACAAAAAAACTTTATGCATAAAGCTATTTCACTGATCCTGCTATTGTTTGCTTTCTATTGTCCTCGTACAAGTTATGCGCAAGAAAAAAATCATATCCCCCAGCTGATACCTTTTCCCGAACAACTGGAATCATCTACGGGTTTCTTTCAACTAGCCAAGGGAGAACTCTCTTATACAATTGATTCCGACATCTCCTCAAACGCTCTAGACCAATGGGTACGTCAATCGTTATTCGGGGACATCACTAAAAAGAAGGTGACACATGCCAATGCAACACTACGATTGATAAAAAAAAGTAGTCTTTCCAAAGAAGGTTATGAATTAACGATTGATAAAAAAGGAATACAGGTTTCCGCTTCTTCGGATCAGGGGCTATTTTACGGACTACAGACAATACAACAACTGTATCTTCTCGCTAAACCTAATGGCGATATTCGTTTGCCTTATCTGTCGATTAAAGATCAACCGGCATTTCAGTGGCGCGGTGTAGAACTTGATGTAGCGCGACATTTTTTCTCAAAAGATTATTTATACAAGTTTATAGATCTCTTGTCTTCCTATAAATTCAATAAGCTTCACTTGCATCTCACAGATGATCAAGGTTGGCGTATCGAAATAAAAAAATACCCAAAACTTACTTCACAAGGTGCATGGAGAACGTATAATAATCAAGATTCGGCCTGTCTTGCCAAAGCGAAAGAGAATCCGGATTTCAATTTACCCAGTGAACACAAACGTATCCATAACGGGCGAGAAGAGTATGGCGGATTTTACACCCAACAGGATATCAGGGATATCGTGGCCTATGCGTCGAGCAGGCATATGGAGATTATACCGGAGATAGATATGCCCGGGCACATGATGATCGCGACGAAAGCCTATCCCGAGCTACTCCTAGACAGTGCCACTGCAGGTTGGGGAAAACAGTTCTCGGTACCAATCAGTCCATGGAAAGAAAGTACTTATACATTCATAGAAAACGTACTTAGCGAGGTTATCGAGCTTTTCCCTTCCGCTTATATTCATATTGGTGCCGACGAAGTGGAAAAAGACTCCTGGTCAAATTCAGCCACAGCTAAAGCATTTATGAAAGAGAAAGGCATAGCAAATTTACATGACTTACAAAGCTATTTTGTAAAACGTGTAAATAACTTCATACGTTCGAAAAACAAACGCAGCATTGGCTGGGATGAAATCCTTGATGGCGATTCGGATACTTCGATGACAGTTATGTATTGGCGGGGATGGGTGAAAAACGCACCTCGGGAGGCGGTCAATCGTGGCCATCGTCTCATCATGACACCTACCAATCCGTTGTATTTTGACTACCTTCCTAATAGTAGTAGTCTGGATGCGGTGTATAACATGTCTGTCATACCATCCGATATTCCCAGTAACAGATCAAATTTAGTCCAGGGCGCGCAGGCAAACATCTGGACAGAAATGATTCCGTCGACAGCCCGATTAGAATTTATGATTCTGCCAAGGCTGAGCGCATTGGCAGAGCGGGTCTGGACCAACAAATCACTATATGAGAGCTATAGAAATAGATTAATCGCTCACTTTGGGCTTTGGAACAAGATGGGCCTACGTTACCGTATGCCAGATTTAAAAGGCTTTGCCGATACTCAGGTGATTGTTGACGGACAATCCATCTTGAAAATTGAAAATGAACTTCCGGAAAACGCTATCCATTATACGACTGATGGCAGTTTACCGACTCAGAAAAGCCCAGTACTAAGCGATTCGCTTATTGTCAAAAACGAAGGAGCCATACGTTTCGCAACGATATCTTCTTCAGGAGCAAAGAGCGAATTGTACCAGGTGAATTTCAAGAAAGACGGCTGGAAAAAAGGTGTTACCGAAAATGTAAAGAATATGCGTACGGGATTGACCGCAACGCTATTTAGTGGAACATTTGCAAACACAGCTGCAATAACAGGCAAGGCGGTACACCAAGAGATTATTAAGAATATCCATTTGAGTGATACCATCAAAATGCCTGCCTTTGGCGCAAAAATTAAGGGTTATCTATATGTGAAAGAAAAGGGGATCTATAATTTCTATTTCACTTGTGACGACGGTGGCGTCTTACGCATTCATAATCAGGTGGTGGTAGACAATGACGGGCAACATGCACCAATCATGAAGAGTGGACAGATGGCCCTCGAATCCGGATATCATCCGATAACCGTTGACTTTTTAGAAGCCGGCGGAGGTTTTACACTAAAACTTCAATATAGTGTTAACGGTTCTAAAGTCACTGACATACCCAATGATTGCTTCTTCCATAAAAACTAGATAAGGCCGCCCGAATAGGAGAGCATTGGAAAATTATCCATTAATAAGGGCTTTTTCAGTGCCCTCCCGAAATAGGGCGTTTTTTTGTCACATCTTTTGAAACTATTTTTTCCTTGTCATCCAGCCCATATAAATAGCTGATTGAAAAAAACGCACCGGAGCCTCAAAGCCTGCTTCAACACATAAGGCCGCAAGCCGGTCCTCAGGTACATGAAAAAGTTCCTTCTCTATCCTATTCAGTCGATGATTGATCTGTTCTTCTGTAATATCATCAGGCAATAGGAGTCTTAGAATTTTCAGATTTTCCCTGATCATCCGTTCATCCCCGGTAATATCCAGCATCACAAACAATGCCCCTGAGACTAGCCTATCTCCGATTTGCTTCAGCAATTCTAATTTGCTCCCATTATCTTCAAGAAAATGAAGAACCAACAATAGGGTGGCCGCATCGTATTTTCTGTCAACCTCCAAATCACTGATTAACGCTTCAATAAGCCTAACGTTCGTATATCCCTCAAGTTTCTGTCTGGCTTGCTGAATCATTTCCGGCGAGGGGTCTATACCTGTTACATTCCATTTCTTTTGCTTAGCTACAAGTTTTTGGATCTCGTTACCGGTTCCACAGCCAACAACCAATATTTCGGTCCGGGCCGAATCCCAAAACAACTTAGGTAAAAAATCCAAAAAATACCGGTAATTTGGTATCCAAGCTTCTACAAACTGATCGTAGCCACTTGCTCTTTCATTTTCAAATAATTCTACTTTGCTCACACTTCAAAATATTTAGCTTACCACAAACTAATTAAACACTAAATTTATTGCTAGACTATAAAGATAGCTGAATTGAACCAAAATCTATTTCGATTAAAAAAAAGTATATTCAAAAGACAATTCGACAAATGTGCTCTGGCTGTATTCATCGGGAATAGATTGTCCGACAAGAATCATTATAATTGAAAAACACATCGCCTTTCATTGAGCACTGTATAGAATCAAAACTTTTACTATCTTTATTATACTTAGCCAGAGTTATGATAACGACAAATATAGAGCGACCTGTTTAATCGGATGCAATTCAGACAATTTTGCTAAAGTCATACTCGAAAACATATTAACAATACCATATGAGCTTTTTAAATTTCTTGAAAGGACAGCGTAGATTAAGTCAGATTGACGTCAGTGAAGACCAAGATTTTGTTGATCTACAATTAACTATAACAAAGAGCTGGAATGATGAAAATTTAAATTACATTATTCAGGCAAAGGGTCTTTGGGAAAAAGAAACCGTTGGTATCGAAGTCTCATTTCGACGTGATATGAAACTAGGAATTGTAAATACAGAAGTTGACAAAAAAAGATTTTATCAAGAAGGAATTAGCTTTCATTCTATGGGGGAATTAAGTGATAATTTTACGAAGGCTTTAAGTGCATTGTTTAAAACTGAAGGCAGCTCTTTCAAGATGAATGAGACCGTTGGCTCTACGGCATTTGTGCTCAGTGGCCAACCTGAATATTTTGACGAAGAGTATATAAAGACCAAAATTTTCTTCGACGACACGAACAAAAAAGAGAATTATGCGGAATGGTATGTGAATATTGACCTAAAAAATAGAATTCTTGAATTAAGAGAAAAAGATCCGGAATACCGAAAAAATATCTTAAATATGTTGACGATTATTTAGTTTTTAACACCTGTACATCGTAAGACAACTAATTTTCATCGAATAAGCCCCGATATCGGTACCACGTCTTTGACTCCTTTTAATATGCCAAATACTATTTATCCGTTAAAAAATGGTAAAACAGTAGTTTAAATACCCGAATAACATTCGATATACAATGTCGATTTAATCTTTTGAAATATTTACCCATATTAACAAAAAGGGTATTTTTTACTCTAAAAAAAACAAGTATTTACCCTCTACCTTGCGTATTTGTTTTTATCTATTTTAGCCCTACCTTTTAAAAAGCTACCATATGTCCAATAAAACAATACTCATGCTCGACGATGACAAGCATGTTCTTGAAGTATGTACGATTATTCTCGAAACCATCGGTTATCGTATCGAAGTATCTGAGACTTCCCATGATATCATTGAAAAAGTTGAAGAAGTACAACCAGATTTAATTCTAATGGATAATTGGATTCCTAAAATTGGCGGTGTTGCAGCAACGCGTCTACTTAAATCTCACCCCTCCTTCCGGGATATTCCAGTAATATATCTCTCTGCAAATACTGATATACAACAGTTAGCCAAACAAGCAGGAGCAGACAGTTATTTAGCAAAGCCATTTGACCTTGAAGATTTAGAAAATATGGTGGCAGATTTATTATGTTGTTCTTAAGAATCAAGCAATTCATACTGCTCTTCTTTTAGTAGGTTAGATCATAAATTCTTTAACAAACATACGATTAATATATTTTTCCAAAATATCAACAGTCAAAAATCAGATCAGACGTATCAGGTTCTTTTACAGACAAAAATTCCTACATCTATATTCCAAAACAAGACTTAGGAACCCAGAAACCAATTTTTCTTTGGTTCAAATGTACTTATCATCTAGCCAAATTACTGCGCTATAATAAACTACTGGAATCAACGGGCTACACAACCGATTCGCTGATCTCAGTTCTATGATAAAGTGTATTTCTATAGGTGATCCCCCATTTTGCGATTTCGTCGATAATAGGTCCAAGTGTTCGCCCACAATCAGTCAGTTCATATTCCACCGTCAGTGGCTTGGTATTCAATACGGTTCTTCTAATAAGATGATTCATTTCCAAATCTTGTAGCTCTTTGGACAACATTTTTGCGCCAATGCCATCAACCTCGCGCAATAATTCCATAAAACGCAGCTTCTCAAATAACATTAACGAACCTATTATGTGAAATTTCCATTTACCAGTCAAAATCTCCATGGTATCCTTTATGGCTAGTATCCTTGTTTTGCAACCGCTGGACGAACTTGATAACGCTTCTTTTTTCATTGATCCGATCTCCTTATATAGTACAAAAATACGGAATTACGGGATGACAGCATACTATCTTTTTGGAAAGTAGTTTCTTTAAGGAAACTAATACCAAAAATAAACTATCTATGCTATACCTTTGTATTGATAATTGAAATGGCATGGTTGATGCCGATAAGATATAATAGTGCAAACATCATATTAAAAAATAAAACGATTAACATGAAAAAACAACTAATCTCGGGTTTAGCCCTTATTTTATTATTCGCGTCTTGTCAGAATACAGGTGGCGACAAAGCTAAGACAACATCAGCACAAGAAGTGACTGAGCAAAAAGGCCAGACTTATACTGTAGACGCAGACAAAAGCACATTAAAATGGACAGGTTACCACAAAGGTGGCTTGAATCCTAGATATGGTGTTTTAAAAAGCGAGGGTACTCTTTCCGCTGAAAACAATGCGATAACCGGTGGTACTTTTACGATTGACGTCAATTCCATTGTAACAGATAGCGCTTCGGTGGATCCAACAACTGCCGGTGGTAAAAAATCAACAGATTTAGATGCACACTTGAAAAGTGCTGACTTCTTTGATACAGCTAAATACCCAACAGCTAAATTTGAAATCACGAAAGTTGCCCCATTTGACGCTTCTCAAGGAAAAAGTGTCGTTGCTGATGCGACAAATACTGTCAGCGGTAACCTGACAATCAAAGACAAAACAGTAAACGTAACATTTCCTGCAAAAATCACGTTCAACGGAAATGAAGTTACTTTCTATTCTAAATTTACGATTCAAAGACAAGATTGGGGACTTTCCTATGGTACCGAAGGTAATCCACAAGATTGGATGATCGCACAAAATGTTGACATTGAACTTAATGTTTTAGCAAATAATACAAAATAGCAGGTTTCTAATAGCTACTACAGCTTCCTAAGATTCCAAATATAAACAAGCAAGCTTTTCTCTGAGCTTGCTTGTTTATGCTATAGTTATTTTTATCCCTTTTATTTATGGTAATCAACGTGAAATAGTTCGGTCAACAGAGATTGCCCCTTGATCTTGCGCCTCCATTTTTTTCTTTAGACGTTGTTTGGCCTTTTTGATGGCTTCCGTTGAAACACAAAGGAGTTCACTCATGCTACTGTTGTTTAGATCTAATTTTTGAAGGGCAAGTATACGCAAATCATTATCTGTTATTTTTGTATAGTTTTTCTTCATTTGTGACAGGTACCCCGGATAGACCTTATCAAAAACATGTTTAAATTTAAGCCATCTTTCATCTGTCATAATATGTGTTTGCAACATGGCATTTAAGTTATCGGTGACCTGAGCCATATAGGCAGGGTTTTGCTCCGAAACTTTAACAATTTCTTGCCTTAGCTGTTGAATCGTTGTATCATTTTGCTTAATCGTATCGGTAAATTCGCTGAGAGAATCCTTTAAAATCACAAGTTCTTGATCAAGTAATTGCTTTTCATAAGCGAGAGTGAGCCGGTCCTTCTCCAGAAGGGCATTGCTCATTTTTATCTTTGTTTTTGATCTATTTATTAACAGCAATATGATCGTAAAGACCAGAATCAAGAAAATTCCAATAAATTGATATATCCGCTTGCTGTGAAGTCTTTTTTCTTCCGTAGATTGAATAGTTCGATTATATCTTTCTGTCTCCCGCTGCCACATAATCTTTTGTATCTCCTTATCATTTATTCTTTTTTCCAATGAGTCTTTCAAAGCAAGATAGATATGCAATTGCTTAAGTTCATCTTCTTTTTGATTCAACCCATGGGCGATGTCGGATAGCAATTTTGATGCATCCATCTTGTATTTCAAAAAATAAGGCTTTTCTTCCATCAAATTGATGCCAGATACAACGTGTTGCTTGGCCAATTTCCATTCTTTAAGGGCAAGATACCAGCTTGCTAAATTCAGATTTGCCCGCATGGCATCCTTCCGCTCATCATATCGCATGGAAAGAGCTATATTTTTCCGAATCAAAGCAATTGCTTTTTGCCTGTCTCCCGATTTCCATGCCTGATCAGCAAGATTCCCAGAAATAATACCGATCCAAACAGAATCTTTCGCCAGTTTTGCTTCTTCCATCGCACGATTTAGATAAATTAGCGCCTCACGATTGAGCGAATCCTTGGAGAGGTAAACGGCTATCGCATTAGTTAGGTCAACACGTTCCCTGGAAGCGCGTTTCGAAAAAGGCAATGCTTCCTGTAAGTAAGTAACCGCACTCGCCTGATCTCCAATGTAGCTATAAAAATTAGCGATGAACTGGTAGTGTTTAACGAGCAATGGAATTTTTCGGATATCAATTTTTGACTTTAAATCGTTTGCCCGCAAAAAGAATGGAAATGCGTCCTTTACTTTTCTATAAACATAGTTATAGTATCCCTGCCGTGCATAGCCTGTCATTTCCAGTTCAATATTATTATACTTTTGAAGCAATTGTTGCGCAAGGAGGTAATATTGATCGGAAATACCATTCGTTCGATCAAATGCAATGGAATACCCGTCGGCCATACGCATATAATATCCCCATTTCAATATAAAGTTATTTTTCTCATTGGCGATTTCTAATACAGGCTGTAGTGATTTTTTTAATGCCAAGGTATCCTTCCCAAAATTGACAGGAAGCTGCAAAACAGCTTCAAGCTGACGAAGGGGATCTTCCATAGGCAGTATTTTTTCTATAGATTGTCCGAAAGCTATATGCGTATTTGTAATTGTCAGGATAGTTAGAAAAAACAGTGAAAGCAAATAAATTTTCATTCTCAAAAGGTCAATTTTTTGTATAAATGGCTAACTGATAATGAGTCAACTCCCAATAGATCGCAATAACAAATACAGCGCAATCAAAATTTGACAAGCTCATTTTACCGGTAGGATTCTCCAGCCGCTATCAGAATAACTTTTTAAATGATTTGGCAAAATGGCTAATATTGATTTACAAAACGAGGTTATTGTTCCTCGATCCATTGTTGTAAATATACAATTTATCTGTGGAAGAGATCGGTCTGTATATTAAAAAATTGTACGCGCTGACTATCTAAAAAATATAGATCTATTTACTTTTTATATCTTTATTTAAATGAGGATATGCTATAATTACAAGATGCAAAAGATCTTTCAAAATCATAAGGGTTTATATCAATAAAATCAGAACTTCTTACCATATTCAATGATTTTGGTTTCCATAAGTAAAAGCTGCTGGTCTCCATTTTTTAATTGTACGGTTCCCTTGCCATTTTGGGTATCTACGGTAATTTCCATTTCAGCCGCTATATCTTTAGCGCGATCAAAAAAAGCAATGAATTTTTTAAAAATATCCGCTTCATCAAATTCAAAATTTACAGCACAACGGTTTTGATTTTGATCAGACCATGTGATATATATCTGTCGTGGAATTCCCCTTTTTTCAAAGGCTATATTTTGTGCTCTTTCATCAAAAGCAAAACGTTCAGCATTAAAATAAAGGAAACTAGCATCGAATTTTTTGATTTCTGGAGCGATCACAAACTTTGGACACCATGTATAAGCCGTCCCTATTTTGTCCCAGTAATCATCAGAAACAGGTTGGTCTTTTTTTGCTAGCTGTATAGCCAAAGGAACGATCATGGTATCTGTCAGTACCTTATTGCGCCACTCCTGATTGAATAAATCACCATGCACCATTTCCTTACTGTCAGAAACCTTCTGATCAATACTAATTTTTTTCGCCTGATACTGACCGATCCAGGTCTGACGATAACCAGTTCCAGCAGCCCATATCACCAACCTCCCCCCCGGAGCAAACCCAAAAATAATCTTATCATAATGTTCTTCAACGTCGCTAGTTGCTCTTCGTTCTACATAAGATTGTTTAAAAAGTGTGAGCAATTTATTGTAGTCTATTGTGTCCTGGAATTGGTAAAAAGCATTTTCCGAGAAGGAGTACCAAGTAACGTCAATTGCTTTGGGCAATGACATCATCCTTTTATAGGTCTCGGCTCCTGCCTCGCCCCATTTCGCATGATAATTCACGGTATTTCCCTCACTAAATGTGAATTCATAATTTTTATCTTTTGGGAAGATGAACCTCCCCTTATAAAGTTGTACTGGATAGCCTGCAGGATTACTCATTGCTCCGGCCCATTCAAATCTTCCCTCTTTTAAATTATCTGCCTGATCTCTCCGCTCCTGTTCAGCTTCCTTAATCTCTCGACCAACAGTTGAAAAAATAGATACGATCACACTAAAAAAAATACAGGCCAAAAATGTTAGTGTCAAAGCTTTCCACGATCGCAAACCCCAAATGAATGTGACGCTACTGAATAAGCTCAAAAAAAAACTCAGAATTAAAATCAAAGGGAACATTTCTGAAATTACCCCGCCTAGATCAGCGTATATCTCATGTTCATGTTTGTCGCCCAGCGTACCAAAAAATAGCAGTACAGGTAACAATGTGGAAAATATAAAGTAAAGCAAAAAACTGTAAATACCTTCAAAGACAATACTAGGCTTGTCAAATACATTGAATTTTTTCCGAAGCTTATTGAAAAGGAAATAAATAAGGGTAATTAAAAGAAAATAGGGTGAAATACAAAATGCTGCATAAACCAAATTCATATCGGCATCTTGTGTTAACAACATGGCCAATAATCCCAAAAGAGTAATCACAAAGGCTGAAATTATAGCTTTAAGAACCATATATGGATTTTATTATTTATAGAACAACTTTACCCAAAAGTAATAAGAAATGGAATTATATATACAAAACAATTCATATTCAAGGGAATTCAATGCATATTCGTTCTTTTTCCGCAAATCAGTTAAAAGACCGAGGATCACAACAGTATCCTCCTTATGTCAGATCGGAATGGATAAGTCATAAACCCGATGCAGTTTACCACAAACGGCGTGACATTACTGGTCGCACTTTTGTAGAACAGGACTTTGTTAAGAGGTCACGTTTACGCCGTTCACGACGACAACGTTTAAATTAACGATTTGAACGAGCTAAAGGGCTTCAGCCAAATTATTGTTGGATTTCCTACTTCTGAATGAAGACGCTACCGCTATATTCCTTTGCGGCAGAGTCCTTTAAAATGGGGTGTTATGGTCAATACAACATTGGCCTTCTCATTCAAAAAAATCCTTTTAAGCAGAAAATTGAAAAAAGATTTAACAATTTCCATCGCCCACCAAACATTCAATGAGATCGAAAGTTATCAGACAGGCGATGGTTACCTGAAAAAAATTACTGTCAGGATATGCGGTATTAAGCCCCCGGAAATTTACTCATATCCATATAAAATATCTCCCAAGTGTGGCCATCATAATCTTCCACCTTTCTTAATTGCATAAAACCATGATCCATCATTGGCATAGGCTCTGTTCCTCCTGCTGCTAGCCCTTTTTCAACAATTTCATTTACCCGCTCCACGCTTTCCACAGAGAGAGCAAATAGTCCGGCAATGTGACTTTTTGTATCCGCTATCGGTTTATTCGTAAAGGATTTAAATTTATCATGGGTCATGATCATTACAAAAATGTGCTCACTCCATACCATACATTTAGAGTCATCATCGCAAAATTGTAGATTTACCTCAAAACCTAATTGAGTATAAAAAGCCATCGATTTGTTTACATCCGCCACAGCGAGATTAATAAATACCTGTTTCATTTTTTAAATTTTAATTGCTATTGATAACACAAAATTGCGCATTACGCTTTACAAAAATCTTGGCCTATGCCAAGATTTAAAAATGCTATGAACATGTTCCGCATTAAAATCCTTGCTTTTGATACTTTTCTAATTTAAGTGCAATAAACTGTTTCCAATCACCATTTGTTGCTCGCATACACCAATTCCCAACAAGCATCGAGTATAAATTCCGGTGATCATCCCAATTGTTTCACTATGTTCGCCACCTATGTTGACATTCGCTTTATGTAAAATACAGTTGTTGTCGAGTATAAATTCATAAGACTCAACGCTGACTAAAGATAGTTTTTTGCACCAACCCGAACTTCTTCGGATGTTTTCCAGGTACCGATAAATTACAACAATCGCTATCTCCAATTTTGTCCATTGTCATAATTATTTGCCAAAGATACCTGTATCAACTTATTTGGAAAGCTCGGCAAGCTCTGTTTGAGAGAATATATGCTCCCCCTTGAGATAACTATTCGCATCCTTCAGGTAAATATAAATTATTTTTCTTGCTTCTGGATTAGGCAGCTTATATAGGTTATGTACCAAAAACTGCTTATCCCGCAACCGGTCCTTACTGTAGTTCAAAAAAGATGGCGCATGTGTCTGTACACTCCAACGAATAAAACGCAAATCAATATTATCAGGATATTTGATGATAACCGATTCCAATAATTTCTTACCTTTTTTAAACTGCCCCAATTTTGAAAAAGGATTTCCCATATGCTTTGCCCAAAGAATCTGATAAGCAGCAAGATACCCTTTTTCTGTTGCGGTATTTGCCATAGCTTCCAATGTTTTCAAATTGGTCTCACAGAGTTTTTTATCTTTAACTGCTGTGGCATAATCAGCCCGCATTTTGTCTACATTTATCTGACCAAAACAATAGATTGTGCTTAAAATAAAAGAAAAACAAATAAAAAATCGTACTACCATTCCAAATTCAATTAAATAAAATCATACATTATTGATACTGAATTTAAACATAAAATGTATCTTCTTATCAGCCAAACAAATCGTTGTGTTAACTTCAAATTCATCCTCAGACTATACTCTGTCTTATTCTAGTTCATATAACAATGGATTAAGTGCAAGAGTTTTCTTATTTTTTTCCTTTCATCAGAAACCGCTTGCTCATTTACCTATCAAAGGCTCCACGACAACCGACTGCCTCCTTTAAGCTTCAACGTGCACCTATTCATCAAACATTCTCGCATCATAACTTTTGATCACAAAGCCACCATGCAAGTATCTCGCTTTTCTTGTTGTTTTCTTCCCATCCGATTGGCGATAAAAAGTATAAGAAATTACCTTATTTTTCACGTCAAATTTTATGGGTATTGGCGGATAAGACTTTAAGTGATCCTTACTCGATTGATCACTTTCTGGAGAAGATCTGTTCTGCAACAGGCTTTCATCAACATTTGTCCAGCTACACACCGATAAAAAATGATTACTAGAATCAATCGAGCTCGAATTATCTTGATACAAGTAAGCCTTATAACAGGAAAAAGATAGCTCATCCATTCTTTTGATTAGTAAATACCTATGATGATCAAGCGAATAGACCGCATGGAAGTAATCAAAGGTTCTTTCTTGCTTATGGATCACATGTTTGTTTTTCAACACATAATTCCAATGTTCAAAATTATTTCTGAGGGTGAACAGCTCATACTCCCCAGATTTTTTGAAACTAAAAGCTGAATTTAAACTATCCAATACCTTATTAAAGGTTTTAAAACTTACTATATCCTCTTGCTCAAGTACTTGAATTAATCGTCCCTCAAATTCTTTGGAAAGTGTAGCTTTGGTGTCCGAGTCTTGATTGGCAATTGCTGTGTTGAGATCAAGCAATGCCTGTACAAGTTTTAACTCTTGGTCGTTTTGTCCATAGGACACATGTATAGCTTGAAGCAATAAAACCAACAGCGCTAATTTAAGCAGGCTCATCTGTCCGATTTTCTATCCCTTAAGATTGGAAAGACGCGAAAACTCATCAAAATCTGCGGTGATCGTGTCTCCTCTTTTTGTTGCTGTAAGCCGTGCTCCCTGTTCCGATATTTTATACCCTTTTTCCTCCAGATACCGCTGCAAAGCTATCCTATGATCCATTTCAAATTGGGAAATTAACTGCGGAAAGACAGAAAGTATTCGCAGATGATCATCTTGACGCTGACGGTCAATAAGATCGCTTTTGATTGTCACCAGCATTGCCCCCTGTCCATAATCAGCAATATAATAAGCACTTGCGTTAAACATTCCCGAGGCGATCAAACCAATGCGATGCAACTCGTCTTTGGAAAAATCAAAGCTACTACTACTGAGCAGATCAATCCCTTGATCTTCACCATATTTTTTCAGTTGAAGAGCCTGCTGCATAATATGTTCAGACAGACCAGATTTCTTATTTGCCCATGCCCAAAGCCAAGTTTCGGACGAATGTGAAAAAGTCCCTAAGACCTGAATCGGAAAATCAAGGTTTGGGCCAAAACTGATCTCCTCTTTGCTCATATCAATATTCCAATTATTATTACCGATGACCGTTGCAAAATCATATTGCTTATCAAAGGCAATTCCACCAAATCTTTCAATCAGTTCCTGTTCCGTGCGATAGATCAAGTTATCTTCCGGCTCCTTTATAGACGTGACCTGCCCCACTTTAGCTCCATGTTCCGCTCCTGTAATACCTTCCTCTACTTTAGAACCTTGCTCTACCTTAGCTTCTACTTCGGTACCCTGTCCTGTTTTGGTACCCTTTCCAAAAAGTTTGTTTAAAAATCCCATAATTGTTTCTCTATTTTTTCAATTCAGCCAGTAATTCAGTCCTTATATAGCTCTCCCCGTTAATTGTCAGTATGATTTCATCGATCTGTTTTAAATCAGCTATTATTTTAAGCAATTCATTTTTTCTATCTATTTTGATTTTCTTATTGATAAAAAATTCATGAATATAAAGCGTATTCAATTTCGGAATTGTCTTTAGCTCAGCCAGATCCTTCGCGCTATTGATCTCAATCGCTAATTCCATAGTACTCCATTTTTATGCTTAACTCAAATATACTGAATGCAATAACCAACCTATTTATTACATTTACAATCCGTCAACATCGTTTATGATTCGTGAAATTACTGAATATATCGACTGACGATCTCTATCATAAATTGAAAAAAACAGCACGAATATTAAATGAATAAGTTTTTTTTACTCACAATTATTATTTTTACCGAACAGAAAAGTTTGAAAAATGATAACAGTAGCGATAATAGAAGATGAACCCGCTGTCCGTAAAGAAATCAGTTACCTTATACAAGAGGAAACCGACACAGAACTAATTGGTTGGAGCGATAGTGTCAGAACTGCTGTAAAACTAATTGAAGAAAAGAAACCGGATGTGATCCTAATGGATATTCAACTAAAGGATGGTACAGCTTTTGACCTTCTAAAAAAACTCCATGTTATCCCACAAAACGTCATATTCATCACCGCATATAATCATTTTGCCATCAAAGCAATCAAGTATGGTGCCCTAGACTACCTGTTAAAACCAGTTGACCAAACGGAATTAAAAGAAGCATTAGAACGCTACCGTCGTCGCAGCGATAATAATCCACAATGGATGCAACAGCTAAATATGGCACAAAGTGCAATGCACCATGGTGATTTACCCGAAAGTATTACTTTGACATCCATTCACAATGTACGTATCGTTGCCGTCCACGACATTGTATACTGTAAAGGGGATGGCCCATATACTTTTTTCTTTCTGAGTGACGGTTCCAAAGAACTTATATCCAAACCGCTGAAATATTATGAGGAACTATTACCCGCCCCATATTTCCTACGTACCCATCAATCCTATCTGGTAAACCGCAAGTATATAACTGGCGTTAACCGCTCCGAGTATATCGTATTAAAAAACAAAGAAGAAATACCTATTTCATCACGACGGAGAAATATAATTTTAACCCAGCTTTTCCCAGACAAATGAAATATCTGCTACGAAGTATTTTCTTTTTGCTGCTTATTTTACATATTGTAGCTTGCGACAAAAGACCGCCTTTTTCTTCCCAAGATCATGATACTGTTTTAGCACAGATAAAGGAGCTCGAAGACATAAGGTTGACGCGTACAAACGGCGACTCGCTCAAGAAAGCTTGGCGGCAACTTAGCGAAAATCCTGAGGTAAGAAAAGACACCGTATTCTTTGCAAAAGTTAAATACAATACCGCCCGCTTATATGCCATGCTTCAGCAAGATTCCGCTGGCTTTTTTGTAGAGCAGGCACTCGAATTGATCGAACCCACAAGCGGTAATCTAAAATACAAAGCACTTATCTACAATGGTATTGGCAATATCCGCAGTGCCGAAGCAAAAGAACGTGAAGCGGGCTATTACTACAACAAAGCAGCTGCAATCGTCCTCTCGGACAGCACCGCAGGACTTTCTGCCGAAGCGAAATCAGCCATATTGCTCTCTGCGGCACAAAATAATCTGAGTTCATTTCAGTACAATCTTGCTGAAAAAATGAATCGGGCAGCACTTCCGCTTTCAGATTCACTCCCAGAGGGACACATCAATCGCCAGCGGGTATTCGTACAGATGATTCAAGTATTAAATGCATTGCAGAAACCTGCAAAAGAAATTCTTCCCTATCTCCAGAAACTAGAAGATCTACACCGTACATTTCCAGATAAATATAATATCAGTTTTTTATACGATTCGAAAATACAGTACTTTGAAACAACAAAACAGCAAGATTCTTTATTACATTATCAGTTGCTTAAAATAGAAATTGATGAAAGCTCAGGCGATATAAAGGAGTCTACGGTATTAATGAATAACCTATTCGTAAACTACTGTAATGTCGCAGCAATTTATGTGCTATTCAAGAAGCCTGTGCAAGCAGCACAATATATAGTGAAGGCCAAACAGCTTAGAACACAGTTCCCTAAATTGATCTTTCCGCATAATGAAATACTCTTTCAAAAAAGCTTGGCCGCGCTTTACCGTTTACAGGGCAAAAAGGAAGAGGCAATAACCGTCTTAAATAATATTGTTCAATTACAGAAAAATGTCTATCATTCGGAAAACACGCAAGCTATTGCCGAAATGAATGCATTGTATCAACTACAGGCCAAAGATCAGTCCATTCGCACATTGAATGAAAGCATTAAGATCAATAAACTACAGTTGCAGCAAAACCGCCTATGGCTGGCCATATCCTCTTTGGGTCTTATCTTATTGATTATTATATTATTCTTTCTATACTATAGTTTCCGTCAAAGACGCCTAAGCCAGGAGAAAGAAAAAGTGCTGCTGCAACAGCAATTACTGCGCACACAGATGGAACCACATTTTATTTTCAACACCTTAGCAGCGGTACAGAGTTTTGTGCGATTAGATAAGAAAGAAAGTGCCATCAAATATCTCAATCGTTTTAGTCGTTTGTTGCGGAGCAATCTGGAGTTAAGCCGAGAAAATCTGGTCCCTTTAAATGAGGAGATCGAAACACTGGAAAATTATCTGACCTTACAGCAAATGCGCTTTGAAGATGCTTTTACCTATCGTATTATACAGCCAGACGAACAAGATCTGAGTGCCATCATGTTACCACCAATGTTGATACAGCCTTATGTCGAGAATGCCCTATTACATGGTATTGACCTCGAAACCTGTAAAGGCAATATCGACATTCATTTCCAATTGGATGGAGATATTTTATCGGTAGACATCCTTGATAGCGGTAAGTCTGAACCAAATATCCAAGAAACTCCACATCGCTCACTCTCTGGAACAATCAGTCACGAACGCATGCAGCTCCTGGGCAGGAAAGCAAGCATAAAAATCACGAAAAATCCTGAAGGTGGGACACTGGTCAAATTGCAGATACCTGTTACATCCTGAATTTTTTAAGACAATGATTTGGTTATTCTTTATATTTCAATTCGGACTTTATACTTGCCACAATTATTGCATTGGATTTGGCCCGCATTGCAATTTTCCTGTTTTACCAAAAAGATAAAACTCGCTTACTTAGGAATACCATCGTAAAGTCTCCTTTAGGAGGAGGTCTATTATCATTAAAGACGATTGCCTTTGCTTGTCTTATTATCCAACGCTATGTCTTCTCTATTTTAGTTTATTAGGCAAGTTTGCCAATATTAACCTGAGTTTTATTCTAGCCTATTACAGCACAGCAATTATTAGTTTTCTACTGCTTATCCTTTCTTCCAAAATTCATCAAAAGCTACAAGTAAGCTATTCTTCTTTAGGTAAAATCAGGCTACTATTTGTTATTGAAACATGCCTGCTCATGGCCTTGCTCTTTTTTGCAACGAAAGTTGATACAATGAGTTTTATTTCGACAAACGAGCGTATAGACCACATATCAAATCCGTAAGATTGATATTTTGCGAATCGTAAAAACTATTTACGATTTGTAAATATCACTGCTGTGGCCAGCATTCCTTTCTTAGCTTTGATAAAATCAGTAATGGTATGTACATGAAAAATACGTTCTTTAATATCGCATGCATTAGACGAATCATAAGTTTCGCTATCCTTATTGTTATAACCAGAAATATTATGGCACAAGAAGTCAATCATTATATCGCGACCGGTAAAGACAGATCCAAAACGATCAGTGGACAGTACGGTGACCTCAGTGGCATCTGCCTCTTTGAAGACGGCAAATTCATGTTATATGGTTATGCTACCATGGTCTTTGGCTCTTATGTCTTTGAAAAAGATTACCTTCTTTTCTATCCAGACCAGTTACCGCAATTTCAGCTATATGCATGCCATAACCCCACTTTAGGGGATGAAGTATCTGTCAATTTTAGAGGCTTCGAAGAGGGAAAGGCTTTTGTGCAGTTTGGAGATGACAGCATGAAACCAGTTTTCAACGATGGGGCCAATTGCTTCGATTTCCCCTATATCTATGAGCAATCGCACCCGATGCCACAGTTGAAATTCACTGTACAAAATGAAGGTTTTGATGCTGGCCCGGTATACCAAACATTCCACTATCAAAATGACCAACGCTTCAATGACTTCATCGCAATCTATAATAAACCACAGCGAGCACGGGCGAATTTCGGTGCCTACCTGTATTTAACTGAAGATAAAAAGCTCGCCATTAGTCTCTCTAATTATGGCGGCAGAAAGGGCTTTTTAAGAGAAAACCAAGCAGACCCTATTCAAAAGCGCTGGCTTGAAATACTAGCAATGAAAAATGAATATGATCGTGCTGGAAGCATTATGCCGACTGCAATATTTTCTAATGCGGCCTATAACATTTCTTATCCCGAGCTAGAAGAATATAATTTTGACAAAGCGACAAATCAATACATCAGCAAGTCCGCGGAGGATAATGACCAAGAGCGCGATCAGGGTGATCGCTATCTGCGTCAATATACCAAAGAGCCATTAGTACCCAAACAAGATAAGTTTGACACCAAAGCTACCGCTGCCGCAAGTCTATTTTTTGCCAGCTGTGACAAACCTGACGAATCGTACAATCATATTAAAAGAAGAAAAGAAAAAACTAAATGATCAAACAAAGTTTATACCTCATCCTATTGCTATTACTCGCTACAAGTAGTTATGCACAATTGAATTTGCGAAAAGCGATTTTGCAAAGTGATTTGATTATTTCGATCAATAACCATCGTCAGGACACTATTTGGGACAATGACCATACTTTGCAGTCATACACGCAAATGGATAAAATAGATTCAGGCAATGCGTCTATCCTACGCAATAAACTCAAATCTACACCACAGACACTACGAATCAAGAATTATCTGGGGCAGGAAGGCTTCTTCTCCAATGATATTAATCAGCCTTTCTCTTGTCTCGTACCAATGGTTATCGATATAAGCAAACACTATCAAGATATATTTTTCATAAAAAAGGAAAAAGGGCAGTATAAACAAGTATTGACGTTATCAAATGTAGAGGATGCACTCTTTCAAGCTTATAAAAAGCAGATAACAAGTAGCAGCAATTTTGAAAACATCAAAAATGAAAACGAACGGTTTTCCAAAACCCTGGACTGGTTTATCGAGAATGGTCTACTACCCGATGGCGAATTTATAGCCTATTATAAACAAAAAGGTATCACCACAGATTCTATATTATACACCGAAAAACAATATCAGACGGCCCTACAACAATTTCAACTGGGGCATGAAGATCTGTTATCCCTAATCAAAAAGAAATACCCTGAAGAGGTAAAACAATATTACACTCAAAAAATGAAGGACATTCTACTTATCGAAGAACCTGATTATAATAATTATTATGAATTCGACAAAGCTATTTCTGCTCTTACCGATAGCTTTAACAGCGACACCAGTTCCGCGGATTATATCTTGTGCAATGCACTAACATCCGAAAAGTTTGAAAAATATGAAAAAAGAGATATTATGGTACATTTACTAAAAGTCGCAAGTGAGTGGAAATAAGTAATGGTATCAAGTTTGCTTAGCGTAAAGAATAGAAAACAGTGATCGACCATGCGTACTATTATATTAGTTATATCATGTATCATCCATATCGTTGCCTATGGACAGCACCGTACGGTTCGCCAGATCGTAGATCACGTGATTAATTCCTATAACAATAAAGACAGCATCGCTTTTAATGCACTTCTTAACAAAGACGTTGGTCTCTATTTCATCACCACTTTGGGAGTCAATAATCGTTGGACATATAGTCCAAAAATCTCCTTTAATCACCATACAGATTGCTCGATCAACGCCCCTTACCAAGACTTTCTGGCGCAGGATCAGATTTCAAACACAACCAAAAAAAATATAACCTATAGCAATCAACCTTTTTTCGAGTGTGAAACAATCTATAAAAAAGGGATATTTGTCGCCAATAAAGGTAAATACCACACCTTATCCGAATCTATTAATTTTTATAAAATACACTATTCAGACATTATCGGCGAAGAAATTACATCGAATAAAAGGCAGGAACTAGACTATCTCTATAGCAGGGTAAAGCGTATCGAAACCCGGAGTCGACGGATTATTGTCAACAGCGACACGGGTACTTTTATTTTTTATATCACCAAAATTGACAGACAATGGTGGTTAACGATTATAGATTTTGCCAGCGCTGACTGTAGTGTATAATTGTCCGCATCTGAACAAAAACATGTTCGAATATGAACAGTCTCCCTCTCTAACAACAAAACATAAACAACTAAAAACCAACACACTAAAACAATGGCAAATCAATTGCCATTCTATTTTCACATGAAATAGTCATCTATTTATAATTGATATCGCTATGTTAAAAAACTATATAAAAACTGCTTGGAGAAGCTTAAAAAATCAACGCTTCTTCTCATTAATAAAAATAGGCGGTTTTGCCTTTAGCATAGCGATCTGTATGCTCATTGTTTTGTATGTAAAGCATGAGCTGAGCTATGATAAATTCTACAAAGATGCTAACCTGCTTTTCAGGGTCGTAGGCGTGGTCAATAAAGACAATACTGTTCTAAAAGGGTTATCGCTGCCTGCCCCAGCGGGTGCTACTTTAAAAGAAGAATTTCCGGAAATTATTGCCTCCGGAAGACTACTAACAAACCCGCTGTTTGGTGCTGGAACCAATCAAGTCGCCACAACGGGCAATACTGAACTATTTTCTGAAGAAGGCTTTTGTTTTGCGGATCAGGCGATCATGGATTTCTTCCCTACCAAGACAATCTTCGGTTCATTAAGCCATGCGCTTGACAATCCCAAGACCATTGTAATCACCAAGCGAAAAGCAGCAAAACTGTTTAACGGAAATCCGATCGGAAAACGCATCTATCTAAATAATGATAAATCAAACGAGTATTCCATTACGGCAGTCATCGATGATATTCCCACAAATTCCAATCTATATGGATATGATTTCTTTATGACTTTAAGTGGTCATGAACCTTATGAAGGTGAAAAATTAAATTGGCTGGCCTCCAACTATACAACCTATTTTAAAGTCCGAGAAGGGACCGATATTCAACAATTAGAAAAGAAAATCACAAAATCTTACATCCAGGATCATTATAAACCCGCTATAATTAAAGCAGGGATGACGCTCAATGAAGAGGTTTGGAATACTGCAAGAATGACTTTACAGCCCTTGGACAAGATTCATCTATATTCCAATGACGTGCAAACGCATAAGATTGAAAGTCAAAATCGTGGAGATATTCGATTGGTCTATATTTTTAGTGGAATAGCAACATTCATATTGATTATCGCAATGATCAACTTTATCAATCTGTCTACTGCCAATGCTGTTACACGTGCAAAAGAAGTTGGTGTCCGGAAGACAATCGGCTCCGGTCGAAAAGCCCTCATTATACAGTTTATGACGGAGTCCTTTTTATACAGTGGAATTTCGATCGCATTTGCCTTATTTTTTGCTGTACTTCTACTTCCCTTTTTTAATCAGATTGCCGGCAAATCCTTGGTTTTTCCTTGGACAACCTGGTACTTTATCCCTACCCTTGTCATCTTTGGTTTATCGATAGCTATTGTATCTGGAATTTATCCCGCAATGTATCTTTCTAAATTCAAGCCAATTGCCGTGTTAAAAGGAAACGTAAACCTAAAATCTAACCGCAACTGGTTTCGAAATGGACTTGTTATCTTCCAGTTCGCAACATCTATCATCCTGATTATCGGCACCCTGGTCATCAACCAGCAAATCAACTATATTTTAGATAGAGACTTAGGTTTCAATAAAGAACAGGTGCTCATATTAAGAGGAACGGGCACTCTGGATGGAAAGCAAAGATTACTAAAAAACGAATTAAAGGAATTGTCCAGTGTGGCTTCTGTCTCTATTGGTGATTACCTACCTGTTACCATGGACGGCGTAAAACGTAACGGAAATTCATTTTGGAACGATGGTAGACAAAATCAAGACGTGGGTGTAGCCGGTCAGAACTGGATTGTTGATGATGATTATATCGCCACCTTCGGGATCAAAATTCTCGAAGGCCGTAATTTCAACATGAACATGCCAACAGATTCTGCGGCGATAATAGTCAATCAAAAGATGGTAAAAGAGTTGAACATCAAAAATCCGATCGGTGCAAAAATTCGAAATTATGCAACTTATACAATCATTGCCGTGGTCGAAGATTTTATCTTTGGGAACATGCGTAATGAGGATGTTAAACCGCTGGCACTGGTTATCGGCGGTAGCCCGAATATGATGTCCGTCAAACTTAAATCAGACAAGTTGGAACAAAGTATTCAGGAAATTACGAATGTTTGGAACAAATTCTCTCCAAATCAAAAAATCCAATACACCTTCTTGGATGAAGGATTCGCCATGTTATATGCAGATGTACAACGGACTCAGGTTATTGTCTCAACCTTTGCCGGTTTAGCGATATTTATTGCCTGTTTGGGCTTATTTGGACTTGCCGCATTTGTGACCCAACAGCGGACAAAAGAGATCGGCATCCGGAAGGTTCTTGGAGCCAGTTTGCTCGGAATTATAAAATTGCTATCCACCGATTTTATAAAACTTATTTTCATAGCCATTCTAATCGCCTGTCCTCTTGGCTGGTGGGCCATGAACACCTGGTTACAGGACTTCAATTACAGAATCAGTATTCAGGCTTGGATATTTATACTTGCAGGAATCGCCAGCATGTTGATTGCATTTGGAACTATCTTCTACCATGCGCTAAAAGTAGGACGTATAAATCCGGTCAATAGTTTAAAAGATGAATAATTTCAATTTAATTACCTAACTTAGCATATAGGCCAAACGATTACGTTTTGAACACAATTCTTAAATTTATAGTTGCTTAGTTAGCCTCACAAACCACAGGCTAATCATTCTTTTATTTGGGTAATCCTATCCAAACAGGTTTTCATTTGATTTTATTATTCACTCAACTGTTATAGCAAATATTTCTTTTTGCTATGCAGGCCATCCATAACCTCGTGTTTCGATAGCAGAAAAATCGTGAATAATATCAAAAAAATTGACAAAGAATATTAAGCACGACTATAAATAATGCAAAAGAAATATATATGGGCTGTCAGTCCCAAAAATACACCATTACTAAAGAAATCATGTAGCCACTGCGATAGCAAACAATTTTATTGCAGTGAAAAATTCAGAATAAATGCACAGAAAAAAAACGTTGACGTATGGTTGATTTATCGATGTGTAAAATGCGACAGCACATACAATCTGACCATATTTTCACGTACCCGACCGACTGCAATAGACAGTATATTGTTCAACAAATTTCAAAATAACGATACAGAACAGGCTTGGAAGTATGCGTTTTCCGAAGAAATGAGAAAAAAGAATAAGGTGAAAGCCGATTTAGTCTCAGTGACCTATACTTTACAATATGACCAGATTTCAAGCGATGAATTGCTGTCTTTGAATGAAAGGATCTTAACATTTGAGGTGGACTATCCCTTTGACTTTCAACTTAGGCTATCATCCCTCATTCGTACCTGTCTCAACCTTTCCTCAAGACAACTCGATCAACTCATCACGCAAGAAGCAATTACGGTAGCGGGGAAAAAACTACAGAAAAAACATAAGCTAAAAGACAAAGATCGCATTGAAATTGATTGTAAAAAACTTAAAAGTGTGCTGTGTAAAGAGTACCAAAGTCTACTAACGGGTTGATCTGATCCTCGATTATCTGAAAACAGATAGTCTCAATTTCTGGAACTGTTTTAATAAAATTTATAGCTTATCACAAAAAAGGGAACCGTTGGTTCCCTTAATTTTTTGTATCAAAATGTATTACTTTTTATTGTAAGATATACATCTCCCTATTTTTGCTGAAGTTTATCCGACAGCATCTTCATGTAAAAACCGCCTACAACACTACGCGCCTTAAAATTCTCACGTATCCCCGTATTCGCATCGTAAAAATCATTTAATGGAACACGTGATTCTGTTTGGATCGCATGGTTGAACACCGGATGCACCAAAGCTTCAAATTCTTCTCTTGTCGGTGCGAAAGTTGCTGTCCACAAAATCCAGTCGTTTTTGGTATATGCTTTTCGGCTATCCAATGGAATGCCGAATCTACTTTGCTTAGTAAGGTAATACTTAATCTCCGTGTTGTAGACTTTCTGTGGAAACAGATTCAATCCCAGCACCTTGTCCCAGATCAGGTTATATTTTTGGCTCCAGGTATTTTTATCGTCAAATGTCAGCGCGTAATGGTCTCCGGCATCTGCCATTTCCATCCATTTTGGCACCATCTCCTCTGCGATGGCACGATATTTCTTCGCCGTCTCAGTTTCACCGATCGCCTCAGCCATTTGCGCATAACAGGCAATCCCCACAATAGCCTTTACCGATAAGTTTACGTTACGGGCAAGATGGCCCGCAAAATCATCTGTACATAATTGTGTTTTCGGATCAAAACCATCCTTTACAAGGTAGTCTACCCAAGTGGTGAGCGTCTTCCAGTGCTTACGTGCATAGCTCACATCCCCCTGTACTTTTGAAATCGCGGCTGTCAAAATAATCATATTTCCGGACTCTTCGACAGGCATTGGCTCGCCATAAGTCTGTCCATTGGCCAATGGATATGTACCCAGATCATGTGCCGCCCAAGGGTGAGGATATTTGCCACTTTCACTAAAGTAAAAGATACCCGTCAACATGCCCTTCAACAATTCAGGATTATAAATCAGGTATAAAGGTGCAGAGGGGTAAGTGACATCGACCGTATTGATAAAACCACCACTGTTGTTCTCTTTGGACAACCAGAGCAATTCATCCTGTGGACTTTTCACCAAGGTGTGTGCAGCAATACTCTGACGATAGGCCAGTGTTGTTAAATGCGCATATTCCTTTCCCCCTGATTTCAAAGCATCAGCATAAACTTGTTTGTCGAAAGCAACACATCTGTCCATTACTGTGCGGTATTCATTGGCCGCTAATGTGAGTTGATTTTCGATGGTTTCCTTACCCGAATTATTCCACCAGGGCCGCAGATCTTTTTTGAAATATTGGATAGCATAAATTTCATCATAGCCAAGTTCAACAAAACGTTCGACTTCCGTGTTGCCCACCGTCCCAAAAGGAATAATTGTATTCAAGGATAATGCTGTTCCCTTTGTACTAGTTGATTTTGTATTCCCTTTTCTAAAATTATCCACAGCCGTTGCCATCGGACTTACAAACTGCCGTGCTTGATTCTCCTTTGGTGAGGCAACGTAGAAATAGCCCCAGTCGATACGCATATCATCAGCTCCTTTTTGTAAAATAGGTTGTTCGACTGTCCCTGTTTTCAAAATAGCTAATTTGTCCGTCTCATATTTTTCAGCAACGACCTCCTGTGATGGTTTATAAACCGCAATGTTGGATGCCGCACTTAAAAAGACTTTTACAGCATGTTGTTTTCCATCATTTGCTTTTACCTGATAGGTCATATAAGATACAGGCCTAGCCAATAGATTCAGATCATCCATCAACAGCGGCGACGTAAATGTAAGCTTCAGATCGACTTTACCTGCCTGGAAGTTATATACGGTACGTGTGGCTGTTATCTCCACATCTTTCTGTATGGCAGTTTGTATCTTTGCTCCCTCCTCTTTGAGCCTATCTACCAGGCCAAAGTCGAGAAAACGGCCTCCGGCAGTATTGCGAAGATGTATAGCAATCTGATTTTTGCCAGCCTTTAGGTCTGACTTATTTATCGGCAAGTACTGGAAGCTGTTTGTCCAACCCGCCTTTTCATAAACCTTTTTTCCATTTAAAAACACCATGACATTATCATCGTGGTTCAGTTTTAAGAAGAGTTCATTGATGCTTTTCGGGTCAGTCACATTAAAGGTACGACGTACCCAGATATCATCCGATTTCCACAAAGTCTTGACATGTCTTTGATCATCACCTATAGGGGCAGCACCTGATTTCCAGTCACTGGCCTGATAAGAAGAAGACTGCCAGTCCCCCGCAGGTTTGGACTCAGTATATTGTAGTGTAAAGGACTGATCCTCCGCCGTAGGAAGAATCGTTTTATAACTGGGTTCCTCTTTCCCAAGAAAACGATAAATATTGCCGTCGACATTGATCAGTCCCAAGAGCGAATGATCCGCTTCTGTCCAATGTTTGGTAGTCGATGCATTCAACTGATCCGTCATTGACCAGATACTAAAGTTTGGATTGTGGGTAATCAATGGGTAAGCTGGAGCTTTTCTTTGTTGCGCCTGTGCATCAAAAAAGCTCGATATACAAGCTAACAAGCAACAAATACTCACTTTTCCGAGTTTGTTCATTTTAAAAATAGGTTTTTTAAAGGGTTTAATCATATATTTTGATAAAATTAGCAGCCTAGCTGTTTTCAGGCATAAAAAAGAATCAATAAAAAATGCCTAAAGAAAAACATGAGCATCACAACAAATAACGTTGGAATAACTGACATTCAACAGCCTCTCCGTATCATTTTATATGCAATTTATATCATATTGCAGCAGGTCCCCAAATAGATTGGACGATAAAAAAGACAATCGGAAAAGATTAGAACATCCGATAACTGGGTGCAACAAAAAACATTATTATCTTTGGCTATCCGATCAGAACGAGTTTGGTCAGACTGATCGTTTGGAATCAATTTTACCTTGGAGAATATGAGAAGATTTTACATTTTTTTCTTTACAATTATACTATGTTCTTGTTCAACAATCGTTGGGCTCTATGCACAAGAAAACGATTCAATCAATAAAAAAGAACTTGGTTTAAGTACCTTATTAAATGATATCCGACAGCAACAGATCAACGATTCACTCGAACGTCAGAAACTACAGCATGAAATCGCCAGTCTCAAGAGTCAGAATAGTGCCAAGAAAGAAAATCTAAAACAACAGCTCAACAACTTTGACGAAGAAAACAACTTGCGCAAGCAACAGTTAAAAATCAAAGTTGACTCGATCAAAAAAAACACCAAGCGTTATGCCGTCGCACCATTTAATGACACCCTCTTTTATATCTATAACAAATTAGGATCATCCCTGGCCAAAGATCGCGCCTACAATGTGGTCAACAGAATTGAGAATCTCTATGAAGACGATTTTGTAAAAGTAGATTCCTTTAAAATCGAAAACAACGAAATCAGCGCAGATATTGTTTACAAAGATCTGATCATTACTTCCATCACAGAACTTGACGCCCTATTGGAAGGGAAAAGCAAAGAAGAGATTGCCACACAATACCTCAAGCGTATCCAACAGGCCATCAGTCAGGAAAGAGCAGACAATAGCATTGCCAAAGTATTGATCCGTACAGGACTTGTCCTCCTTATCCTTGTGGTCTTTTCGATTTTGGTGTATTTTATCAATAGACTAAAAAGATATGGCACGAATCGCCTATTGAGCGAACGTACAGAGCGGATCAAGGATGTTAAGATCAAAAATTATGTATTTCTAACCTCGGTTCAGAAAACCCGCATTTTCATTAACATGATCAATATTGCGCGTTGGGGACTGATTGTGTTGATCGCTTTTATCATGCTTCCCATTGTTTTCAGTGTTTTTCCCTTTACGCAAAGCTGGGCATCCAATCTGATCGGACTTTTTACCAAACCCCTGAAGAAAGCGGTCTTCGCCATTTGGGATTATATTCCAAATCTGATCACCGTTTTTGTCATTCTCTTTGTCATGCGTTATGCCGTACGGTTTGTGAAATATATTTTCAACGAAATTGATAAAGGGAAATTGGAGATCAATGGCTTTCACCGGGAGTTTGCCATGCCTACCTTTACCATTGTCCGATTTCTGCTACAGGCCTTTACATTGGTACTTGTATTTCCCTATCTTCCGGGAGCAAACTCTGATATCTTCAAAGGAATCTCTGTTTTTATCGGAGTATTATTCTCTTTGGGATCATCCTCCGCTATTTCAAATATTATTGCAGGTCTCGTCATTACCTATATGCGCCCTTTCCGCATCGGTGACCGGATCACAATTGCGGATAAGACAGGTGTTGTCATCGAAAAATCGCCCTTGGTAACCCGGTTAAGGACAATTAAAAATGAAGAAATCACCATTCCAAATTCGTCCATCCTATCAGGCAATACGGTTAACTATTCGACCTTTTCAGAAGAAGGAATATGTTTTCAGGTTGAACTCACCGTGGGCTATGAAGAACCTTGGCAACGTATACACGAATTGCTCTTAAATATTCCCTCACGTATAGCACGTGTCAATCAACTTCCGGCACCATTTGTATTACAAAAAAAACTAGATGATTTTTATGTCCTCTACGAACTGAATGTCTATATTTCCAAATCTGCAGAAATTGAGTTGGCCAAATCCGAAATTTATCAACATATTCTAAATGACTTTCTGGCTGCAGGCATTGAAATGAATGGCCCGCACCTATTTGCAAAAGTGGATCATGTACCCCAATATCAACCTAAAAACACGGATAAATAGTATTAAAGTCTGAATTCTATTTTTGGATCAGTTTTATTGGCATGGAGCATCATTTTGGCTAGATTTCCCAACTGTGCCAACGCAAAACGGAGTTCATCCGTCCATGGTAGTCCCAGACAAAGGCGCATACAATTTTGAAATTGATTTTGCAGGGTGAACATTCTCCCCGGGGCAATACTTATTTTCTTTTTTAATGCGTAATTGTAAAGCTTTGTCGTATCTATACTTTTTGGCAGCTCGACCCAGAGTGCTAGCCCTCCTTGCGGTCTGCTGATCCGCGTTCCTTCCGGAAAAGATTCCGCGATCACATGGGCAAACCGTTGATAGTTTTCCAGCAATGTTTTCCGAAGTTGATAAAGATGATGATCATACCTCCCTGTTTTCAGAAAATTCCCTACCGCCTCGTGAATCAATGTTGTCGACGACAAGGCATGGATTAATTTCAGACGGAGAATCTGATCCTTGTATTTACCTGCTGCCACCCAGCCCACCCGGTAGCCAGGGGCCAATGTTTTTGAGACCGAGCCACACCATAACACGTTACCATCATCGTCAAATGTTTTGCAACATTTGGGTCGTTCGCGACCAAAATAGATATCGCCATAAGTATCATCTTCAATCAGCGGAATAGCATACTTAGCGAATAATCTGACCACTTCCTTTTTATTTTCATCAGGCATACAATAGCCCAATGGGGTATTGAAGTTGGGCACCAGCAGACAAACATTGATTTCGGGCAATAGACGTTCAAGCGCATGGATATCAATTCCTGACATTGGATCGCAGGTCAATTCAATGACCTTCAAACCCAAACTCAGAACCAACTGCAAAATACCGGGATAACAGGGACTCTCCAGCGCAATCGTATCTCCAGGCTTGGTCAATGCCATCAAACAGAGCGATAAAGCATGCATACAACCATTCGTCGTAATGACATCATCCGCTGTCAATCGACCATCCCAGCTCAGGGAACGGGCCGCTACCATCCTCCGCAATTTTAAATTCCCCTGTAGAGGTTCATATTCAGCACCGCCCGCATCCAATTCCCGGCTTGCGAGCACGATTTCTTTTTTTAATTTCGCCAAAGGCAGTAAATCTCCTGAAGGGACACCGATGGAAAACAGCGTGAGATCCTTTCTTCCCATATTGGCGTAAACACTACTGATCAGCTCATTTGGCTCCACACTATCCTCCACAAGGCGTATCTGGCCAGTTTCGGGTAGTTGTAATCTGAATTGGGGCAACGCGTTCACAAAATACCCTGACTGTGGTATCGCATAAATTAGTGATTGTGCTTCCAATGCCAGGAATACCCGCTTAGCAGTATTCATACTGATACCATGTTCTTTACTCAACATGCGCACCGACGGCAGCCGTTCATTGGGCCTGAGAACACCATTTTTTATTTTACCCGCTATATTTTGCGCCAAAACACTGTACAGAAAGTCTTTTCCCATATTGTAAATATAACTGTATCCATCCATTAAACAAAAACTGTAACTGTACTCAATATTAACTATTCGCGAGATTTGTATCAAAATGTAGATCATCTGACAATGAGCATAAATACAGAAGTAACGAAATCATCCAGCGGTTTGCTGAACGGTTTAATGGGTGTCATTATATTTAGTGGATCATTGCCCGCAACACGGATCGCAGTCTTAGATTTAGATCCATTCTTTGTGACCGTATCCCGTGCTACGATCGCAGGCATACTCGCCCTTATCGCATTATTGATCAACAAGGAAAAATTCCCTCAAAAAACACAGTTTTTATCCCTTGGTATTGTTGCGTTGGGCGTAGTCATTGGTTTTCCCTTATTGAGTGCCTTGGCTTTACGCTATGTAACCTCCGCGCATTCCATTGTCTTTGTAGGCATACTTCCCGTATCAACCGCAGTTTTTGGTATCATTCGTGGTGGCGAGCGCCCCCGTCCGGTATTCTGGATCTTTTCGATATTGGGCAGTCTTTTGGTTGTTGGATATGCCCTCAGGCAAGGTATATCTTCCTCTCCTGCTGGCGATATACTCATGCTATTGTCTGTTATTCTTTGTGGACTGGGTTATGCCGAAGGGGGCAAGCTTTCAAAGACATTGGGGGGCTGGCAGGTAATTTCCTGGGCATTGGTATTTTCATTACCAATAGCGCTGCCTTTGACTTATATTTTTGTTCCAACCACTGTAGCCCATGTAAGCATCGGAGCCTGGACAAGTCTTGCGTACGTTTCCCTCTTTAGCATGTTTATCGGCTTTATCTTTTGGTATAAAGGATTAGCCCAGGGTGGCATTGCTTCCATTGGACAGCTACAGCTCCTTCAACCCTTCTTTGGTCTCATCTTAGCCGCTAGCCTACTTCACGAAGAAGTAAGTATCGGCATGCTATTCGTTACCATTGGCGTCATAGTCTGCGTGGGTGGCGCTAAAAAATTTGCCAAATAACAAGACATGAAGCACAACAGGCCTTGTCCGCTAACAATTATAAAACCAACACATACATCAGTTCAGTTGCGACAGTGCCATCCGGCCATTCGACCTCACGGGAATGCGTATAGGTAAATTTAAAGGCTTGATTAGCTGCCTTTGACGATTCATTCCCCGCGCGATGCGATACGGTGATCTGAGCACATCCTTTTTCGCGGGCCCATGCAATACGTGCCTGATAAAATAATCTTGACAGCCCTTTTCCGCGATGGGGTTCACGAACAAAAGAAGCAATCAGAATAGCATTTGAAGCATCATCACGGTCCACCACCACACCTGTCAGTCCGACGATAGCCTCTTGATTGTATAGTCCAAACATCGCACAATTTTCATTCTCAAGTAATGCCACCCAATCCTGCTGGCTATAGGCCGCCTCCCGCTGATAATTACTACCAAATACCCCCGGATCGGTATGCAATGCTTCCAGCCTAATCTTCTTATAGTCTTCCCATTGTACTGGAGCTATGCGCCGCAATACGTAATTTTCTTTGCTTATTTCTTCTTTTATTATCATCAAAGTAAATATAACCAACAATCTCAATTATACCCGTTAAAATTTTCACTGGACTATCCACATTCTTGGATTTGGACCATTTACTCCGATCACTTTAGCCCTATTTTTGTTGTGATCACGAAAACACCCTTGTATGTACGTACCCAAACATTTTCAATTTGAAGACTATACGGAACAGGTCGAATTTATGAAAGAATATAGTTTTGCAACGATTGTATCCATTAAAAACAATATTCCGATAGCGACACAACTTCCTTTTCAGATCAACGAACATGCTGACAAGCTATTTTTAAGCTCACATTTTGCTGTTGCAAATGAGCAGGCCAGCTATATCGTAGAAAACACTTCGTTGGTTATTTTTTCAGAACCACATGCTTATATATCCCCTATGCATTATGACAAAGAGGAAAGCGTTCCCACCTGGGACTATATTGCTGTACATGCCTACGGAACAGCACGGATTATAAATAATGAGGACGAAAAAACAGAAGTGCTTGAACAGATGATCAAGTCTTATGACAGTGACTATTTGACCCAATGGCAAGGACTTTCGGAACGTTTTAAAAAGGGCATGATGCGCGGCATCGTCGCCTTCGAATTGGAAGTAACGGATCTACAGGGGCAAAAAAAGATTAGTCAGAACAAGGCGCCCGCTGAAAGGGAACGTATTGCTACACATTTAGAGAAAGGGGGCAATTCTGTCGAAAAAAGCATCGTTAAATCTATCAGAAACTTACAGTCTTAATTTATTATACACAGTCACATGGACAAAAATTCAACAAACATAAAAATCCTCAAAGTGAAAATGACTGATATTGATCTATTGCAAAGTATAAGTCAGCAGACCTTCATCGAGGCATTTTCCGAAGCCAATACAGCAGAAAATATGACGAAATACATGGCGGAAAAATTCTCGAATGAAACATTATTGGCTGAATTGAGCAATCGAGGGTCGGAGTTTTATTTTGCACAACTCGGTAATAGGGTCATTGGTTACCTCAAAATAAACAGTGAACAGGCGCAAACAGAATTACAAGATGAGCATGCACTGGAAATAGAACGTATCTACGTATTACAAGAATTTCATGGGAAAAAAGTCGGGCAGCTTCTTTATGAAAAAGCATTGGATATCGCTAGGTTAAAAAATGTTAGGTTTATCTGGCTGGGTGTATGGGAGGAAAATCATCGTGCAATCAGTTTTTATCAAAAAAATGGTTTTGTCGCCTTCGATAAACATATTTTCAAATTAGGTGATGATGAACAAACTGATATTTTGATGAAAAAAAGTGTCATTAACAATTAATTTCAAACTATGAATGCGACTATCAGTGACAATATAAAAACGATACTCCAGCGTATCGAAAAGGCTTGCCAGAGTAGTGGTCGAGATCCAGAAGAAGTAAAATTATTGCTCGCAACAAAAACTGTAGCAGCAGAGCGCATAAAAATCGCTTTAAAAACTGGACAGACCTTAATTGCCGAAAACAAGGTCCAGGAACTAAAGGAGAAATACGAAGATCTCAAAGAGATTCCACACATCAATCATTTTATTGGACATTTGCAGACCAATAAAATCAAAGAAATCCTTAAGTATAACGTTTCCTGCGTGCATTCTGTTGATCGCTTCGATTTAGCTCAAAAGCTCCATCAGCGACTCACAGCCGAAAATAAAACAATAGATATACTCATTCAGGTAAACACATCTTACGAAGAGAGTAAATATGGTGCTGCTCCGGATCAGGTCATTGATCTTGTCAGACAGATTTCGGTTTTCAATACCTTACGTATAAAAGGCCTGATGACGATCGGTCTGCTGAGCGCCGAGGCTGAACGAGTGCGCAAGTGTTTCCAGTTGCTCAAACAGATTCAACAAGAAATTATCAGGCTCGACCTCCCCAACGTGACAATGCAAGAATTATCCATGGGAATGAGCGGGGATCTGGAAATAGCAATTGCCGAAGGCGCAACTATTGTTCGGGTAGGCACAGCAATATTCGGACAGCGAAATACACCCGATAATTACTATTGGAACGAGAATTTGATGTAATAGAAAATCTGATCTATAAATAGAGCTTATGCACGTGCATTTTATCCAGCATGAAAATTTTGAAGCCCCGGGAGCGTATTTACAATGGGCGTTAACACGACACCATAAAACGAGTTTCTCTAGGGTATATCAAAATGAAACGCTACCGCCAGATAGCGTGATGATAGACCTATTGGTTATTATGGGTGGTCCCCAAAGTCCAGATTCGTCTCAACAAGAATATCCCTATTATGATGCTCCTGCTGAAATTGCATTGATTAAGGAATGTATCCATACCGGTAAAGCCGTCATTGGGGTTTGTCTGGGCGCACAATTGATCGGTGAGGCGCTAGGAGCAATATACGAACCGAGTCCGGAAAAAGAAATAGGCGTCTTTGCAATCCAACTTACTCAAGACGGTTTACAGGACGAGAAAATACAGCATTTTGGTAAATCCCTTCCTGTCGGTCATTGGCATAATGATATGCCGGGGCTCAGTCCGGACAGTCAGGTACTCGCGACCAGTGTTGGTTGTCCGCGACAGATTGTAAAATACAACGATTTGGTCTACGGTTTCCAATGCCATATGGAACTCAATTCAGAAGTTGTTGAACTGCTGATCAAAGCAGAAAAAGATCTTTTACACAAAAGCCAAGCGCACAGGTTTGTCCAGACCCCAGATCAAATCCGCAGTTACGACTTTACCGAAATGAACAATAAACTATTTCAATTTCTTGATCATCTGGAAGCTACCTATCGGTATAAGAAAAAATAGCTTTTAAAAGAGACCGTACTAGTAAGAAACTCAGACACACAATAGATCAACTGTTATCTGTATTAACCTCGTAGGACTTAATTGGCAAAAATAATGGATCAAACATCCGATTTATACTATATTTTAGCGCTGAGGTCAAGAAAAAAATGTAGATTTAGCTATCAAACAACATGCAGATGGATTTTAAACTTAGGTATCTTTTGAGCGGAAGCATCTTATTAATCGTAGGTCTTGTGCTATTTTCCTGTTCGGTTAAAAAGAATGACGAGAATTTGATTTGGTATGAAAATCAGGTTATTGAACAGGTCGTCCCTGATCAGGATTCAGTTTACAGGATACAGATCGGTATGATGGCAGCCTCTTTTTGGTTAGACACCAAAAATGGTGAACGAAAAGATGAGTTAAGCCTTTTACAAAAGAGTTTAAAGCAGCGGAATAAACTGACCATCGGCGTAGAACAGGGAACCAATAGAATCATTCGTGTTGATAAATAGCAGCCCATTTTTATCCCCCACCCAGTCTCCTGACTTTACCAAAATACTGTCAGGCTATCCTTTCCATGTGATAAATCTGCGGCGTCTCTTGCAACTTCTTCTCCGCCATTCGTGCGAAAGCCAGGATATAAGGCTGCTGATTATGGTTATCCAGTCCCGCACGGCTTTCCCAAATTTCATAAAAGATAAACTGATTCTCATCGTTTATCGTGTGATGTAGGTCATATTGAATACAAGCAGCTTCTTTGCGGCTTTCTTCGACCATATGTTGCAATGTAGCCAGCACTTCGTCTCGATACAACGCATTTGCTTTTAAAATAGCAGTTATATAAATCCTCATGATAATTGATTCTCAAAATAAAATACTTCTTCCAGATATTCTTTATACTCTTTTTCGTAATTGTCTACACGTTCCTGCGTTGCACCCTTCTCCATATCATGAAAATGGAAACTTCCGATACTTTCCAGTCCCGCAAATTGATTCATCTTATGGAAACCGAACAGAACGCCCTCGTCAACAGAATGTTGATCAAAAAACTCCCCCTCCATGGTGAATGCAGTATCTGGCGCATTCCAGCTTGTGGTCACAAAATACTTTTTCCCATGCATTAGACCACCGGTGCCATAATTGATTGCGGGATTCTTGCGTGAACGACCATCACTCCGATAGATTCCATTATTGTGTCCGGCTGTAAAAACTTCATCGATATAAAGCTTCAGACGATTGGGTACCTGAAACCACCATATAGGAAAATGATACACGATAATATCCGCCCATTTAAAATTTTCTGCTTCCACCATCGGATCAAATACATCGTTTACATTTGTCACACGCGTTTCAAATCCGTTTCTAACTAAAGTTTGTACCGTCCAATTCGTAATTGTAGTATTAAAAGAACCACCAGAGTGTGCGAATTCCTGCCCGCCATTGATAATAAATATATTCATCTTTATAATTTTTCTTATTGATAATACAAATTTCTATCATATTTTTTAATAACACAAATAATTTAAATTGTATATTTGTATCATTAAAATAATACATATGAAATGGAACTTAGAATGGCTTCGAACTTTTAAGGCGATTTATGAGACCGGCACACTGTCATCGGCTGCACAAGAATTATTTATTTCACAACCTGGTGTAAGTCTACATCTCAATTCTTTGGAGGCCTATACAGGGCACAAGCTTTTCGATCGGTCAGCACGCCGGATGGTGCCAACGGAGAAAGGAAAAATTTTATATAATTATATTATTGATCCACTTAAAAAGCTGGAAACAGGCGAGCAACATTTTCACAAGCGAGCTTTGGATGAACGTATTACCATTAGTGTTGGTATGTGTTTTGAAACCTTTCAATATACCCTTGAGGAACATATTGCCCAACTTCCCTTTAACCTCATTATTAAATTCGGTGAATATCCACAGATGCAACAGGATCTGGACAATGGATTACTCGACTTGATCATCACACCGCAAAAAGGCAATCAGCAGAATTTAGTCTATCAGCCCTTTTCAAAAGAGCGCATCGTGCTGATCGCAGGCTGCCAAACAGATACAGCAACGCTCGAAGCTTTATTGCACGACAATAAGATTAAGGAAGCTTCCGAGCTATTAAAAAAACAGCTCTGGTACAGCACCGCAGCGGATATGGATCACCTCAGAAATTTCTGGTCAACACATTTTGGCGAACATCCGGATTTCAGTCCCAATTACATTGTACCCAATATCAGTTCCATTATACGCTGTCTGAGCAATAACAAAGGCTTTTCTATTGTTCCTGACTTTTTATGTGCAGAAGCTATTGCCTCCGGCAAAATTAAGCTCGTTTGGGAAGGTCAATCTCCGGTTGAAAATACCCTTTATTTCGGCACACGCAAGAAAACAATGTATCAGGAGGAAATCAGTCAATTGGAGACATTATTACAGGAAAAGTGGTAGATACCTGAAATGTTCGCGTGGCCCCATCTTGTATAATGACCTTATTGTCTCGAATCAGCTCTTTATCATTGCTAAGATAGCAAAATTGGCTCGCACCAGCGCTGCTCGTTTGACAATGGTGTTTTAGTGCAAATTTCTTTTAGAAATTTTATAACTTCATTGCAAATTAGGCAATTTAGAATATTTCTCGATGAAAGAGCATCAATATAAAGCGACTGTCGAATGGACAGGCAATTTGGGCAGTGGTACAGATCATTACAACAGCTACGAAAGAAGCCACCTGATCAGTGTAAAAGATAAAGTTATTATCCAGGGGTCATCCGATCCGGCATTTCGTGGGAATCCCAGCAAACACAATCCCGAAGAACTGCTTCTAGCTTCATTATCCTCCTGTCACATGCTATGGTATCTCCATTTGTGTTCGGTCAATAATATTGTCGTTGAAGAGTATATCGACCATGCCACAGGAAAAATGATCGAGGAAGAGAGTGGCAAAGGCTTCTTTAAAGAGGTTACACTTAGCCCTGCTATTCGTGTTCAGCGACCGGAAATGATCGACAAGGCAATAGCGCTCCACAAAAAGGCCAATGAATATTGTTTTATTGCAAATTCAGTGAATTTTCCGGTGCTCCATCAGCCCCATGTACGATCTGAAGTGTAATCTTATCTGTTGCTGAGACGTTCTTGTAATTCCCTTCTAAAAGTAATCCCAACGGGTAGGTTCATATCATTGATCTGCACCATACCCTGCTCGTACTTACTGACCTTATTGATAGAGGCGATATAGGATTTATGGATGCGGACAAATTTGGAAGCAGGTACCTGTTTTAAAATCTGCTGGGTAGTACTGGCCGTAAGATATGTCTGCGCGGGCGTCACGATTTTTACATAATTACCAAAACTTTGAATAAAATCGATCTGAGAAAGCTTCACCTCAATCAATCGTCCATCCATGCGGATACTTATTGTTTTTGGTTCCTCCTCTTGTTGGATCAGACTACTGGTATAGGAAAGAAAACGTTGAACAGCTTTAAAAAAACGGGGAAAAGATATCGGCTTCAACAAATAATCAATAACGCCGTAGTCATAGCTTTCCAATGCATATTCCGAGTAAGCTGTTGTTAGTATCGTTTTAGGTGGATTGTCCAACATTTTCAAGAATTCCATTCCGGTAATTTCGGGCATGTCAATATCCAGAAAGATCAGATCAACCCGGTTATTGCGCAGATATTCCAGTGCTTCAAAAGCATTATAGCATTGAGCGACCAATTCCAGATCAGCGCTTCTTTCGATATAATTGACCAATACATAATGCGCAGCTGGTTCGTCGTCAACCACAATACAGCGATTTTTCTCCATAGCTAAAGATTTATGACTAAAGATACCTCAAACTCCTCTTTACTTGCGTTTGTGTTTAATTGATAGCGGTTGGGATATAACAATTTCAATCGTGCTACCGTATTTTCCAAACCTATTTTTGCCGAAAAGACATTCCGTTTTTTCACGGGAACTGAATTTCGTACATGCAAATATAAGTTCCCTTTTTCAATCCTGATCGAAATTGCTACGTAACAATCTTCTATACTACAGGTGCCATGCTTGAAAGCATTTTCAACAAATGTAATCAGTAGCATTGGCGCAATCTGGTAATTGACTCCCTCTTCCCGCTGATAATCAAAATCAATCTTGGTTCGATAACCGAGGCGTTCCCGTTCCAATTCAATATAGCTCGAAATAAAATCAATCTCATCATCCATAGACACAAATTCCTTATCACTACTTTCCATTTGATAACGCAGCAATTGCGATACCTTGATAATCAGTTCAGAAGTACGTTCCGGAAATTTGAGGCTGATACCATAGATGGTGTTTAATGTATTGAACAAAAAATGAGGGTTCAGCTGTTTTTTCAAATTAGATAATTGCGTTTGGTTAGAAAGCAGCTCCCGTCGTGTTTTCAACCGCTGAAAGCGATAAAACTCAATAAATTGAATACTGCCCAAAATACAGATTAACGAGCCCAATAATACGCCGACCTGATAATGGAATGTTTTCTGAGCAAGGTTTTTGTATAGAAAACAATTTTTGTAGATTACATTTTCCGTTATTTCTTTTAGAATCAAGGCGAAAATCAGCAGTGTCGCAATGGAGGACAGTGCATACAATATGGCTTTATTCTTTTTCAGCAGCAGCGGCAGCAGAAAAAAACGGTTCACCTGCGCATGAACATATAAGATCAGAAAATAGATCACCCCCATTAAAAAGCCTTTCCAGCTTAAAATCAGGATCCAGTCATTCAGCGTAAAGAGGATAAACGAAAAAACCAATAATGTGGTTTCCTGTATGATCTTATTTTCGAAAACCTTTCTCATACTCCCATGTTGTGTTAGAAATCTGTTACAAAGTAAAAGTATTAAGTTTATAACCACCGAAAAATAAATGACGAATTACATTGGTCACTTTTAAACGCCATAGATCATTTTAAACGGACTATACAACAAGGTTCAGTCCTATCTTCGTTTCCATAAAATGATATATAACCTATGCTGAAATTGAATTTAGTGTTGTCATTGGCTGTATCACTTGCGACCTCAACCTCATTTGCACAAAAGCTTACCATCCGTGATGCCGTAGACCAAGGTCTTGCAAATTATGGAATTATTAAGGCAAAGGCATATTATGTCCAGTCAGCACTACAGACCAACGAACAGGTAAAACGCGACTTCTGGCCTAATTTGACCGTTGCAGCGCAACAAGATTATGGAACCATCAATGGACAGAATGGCCCATTGTATGGATTTGGAGGGCTTGGTGTTGCTTCCTCGGGTGCGGCACTACCGGAGCAAAATTGGAATTCCGCTTTTGGAGCGCTTTATCTTGCCAACATCAATTGGGATATCTACACCTTTGGCCGCAGAAAAGAGCGCATCGAATTGAGTAAAGCGGACAGCAAACGATTGGAAATTGATCTTCAACAAGAACAATTCCAACATAAGATCAAGATTGCCGCAGCCTATCTGAACCTTCTGGCGAGTCAGCGCCTTCAAAAAAATCAACAGAAAAACCTTGACCGCGCGCTGGTATTCTTTAACATCGCGGCTACCAAAGCCAAGAACGGGATTTTGCCCGGTGTGGATTCAACCCTGGCCTCGGCAGAAGTGTCCCGTGCCAAGATCAGCCTGAATCAGGCCGGAGAAAATGTGAAAGAGCAAAACAACAAATTAACGGTACTGATGGGGATCAACGCAACAGATCTTCAGATTGACACTGCACTGGTAACAAAGACCCCCACCCAGCTACTGACCACCGACCCGACGCTAGTAGACAATAACCCCGTGCTTCAATATTACAAAAGCCGGATTGAAGTGGGCGAACAACAGCTGCGACTGTCAAACAAGGAATACCTGCCCACCTTATCGGCCTTCGGTGTTTTCCAGGCAAGAGGTTCTGGCTTCAAAAGCGATTACACGACAGATCTCCAAGCTTTTACAAGAAACTACTGGGATGGTATCCGCCCCAACCGACAAAACTACCTTTTGGGCCTGGGGATCAACTGGAATTTAACCACGATCGCCCGAATCAACAAAAAAATCAGTGCACAACGGCATACCAACGATGCTTTACGGGAGGAATATCAAACCACCGCAGCACAATTTGTTGCACAGCTGGATGCCGCCGACGTTAAGATCAGATTAGCGCAACAGAGCGATATCGAAGCCCCGCGACAGGTATCAGCGGCCCAACAGGCCTACAATCAAAAGATGGCAATGTACAAAAACGGTCTGGCAACACTTGTGGATGTCACCCAGACCCTATATACACTTAATCGAGCCGAAACAGATCGCGAAATCGTCCATATCAACCTCTGGCAATCACTTTTGCTGAAAGCTGCAGCAGCGGGAGATTTCGATATTTTCAACAAAGAACTATAAATAACATCGCATGAATTTAATCCGTTTTGCCTTACGTAAGCCAATCTCCATCCTTGTGTTGGTCATGGGACTTATTGTATTTGGAATAGGCGCAGTACGCACGATCAAGGTAGACATTTTACCCAAAATGAACCTTCCTGTTATTTATATTGCGCACCCCTTTGGAGGTTATTCTCCAGATCAGATGGAGTCTTATTTTGCTAAAAACTACGTCAATATCCTGCTTTTTGCCAACGGAGTCAAATCCATTGAAACCAAAAATATCCAGGGGCTGACTTTGATGAAGATCTCCTACTACGAGGATACCAACATGGCTCAGGCTGCAGCCGAATTGAGTGCATTGGCCAACCGTATCCAGGCCATCTTTCCCCCAGGGTCACAACCGCCTTTTATTATCCGGTTTGACGCATCTTCACTCCCTGTAGGGCAACTGGTACTCAGCAGCGATAAACGTTCCAACAATGAGCTACAGGATCTGGCCAACGTCTATGTACGGGCTTCATTTACCTCCATACCGGGATTACTTTCCCCGCCACCATTTGGCGGTAGTCCACGTACAATCGAAGTCAATGTGGATCCCGATCTGATGCGCAGTCACAATATGACCCCTGATCAGGTTGTCGAGGCTTTAAAACTCAACAATCAGACCGCACCTGCCGGAAATGTCCGTATAAAAGATAAAAACTACATTACACCCACCAATAACACCATTCGGGATGTAAAAGATTTTGAGAAAATCCCGCTTTTTAAAGGCGGTGTACAAAATCTCTATCTGGGTGATATCGCTACGGTGAAAGATGGTGCCGATGTCACGGCAGGTTATGCACTGGTCAATGGCAAACGATCGGTCTATGTTAGTATTGCCAAAGCAGGGGATGCCTCCACCTGGGAGGTCGTACAAAATCTAAAGGCCGCACTTCCCAAAATACAGAATACCCTGCCCGAAGATGTCAAATTATCTTATGAGTTTGACCAATCCGTCTATGTCATCAACTCCGTCAAAAGTTTGATCACCGAAGGCGCTATTGGAGCAATACTCACCGGTCTGATGGTCTTATTATTTTTGGGCGACCGTAGAGCAGCTTTGATCGTTATCCTAACAATCCCGATCTCTGTTATTTCGGGTGTACTCTTCCTGAAACTATTTGGACAGACGATCAATCTAATGTCACTGAGTGGATTGGCACTGGCAATCGGCATCCTCGTTGACGAGAGTACAGTGACGATAGAGAATATACACCAGCACCTCGATATGGGCAAACCCAAAGCATTGGCAATCTGGGATGCCTGTAAGGAAATTGCCCTGCCAAAGCTGTTGATTTTATTGTGTATCCTTGCCGTATTTGCTCCGGCCTTTACAATGACAGGTATTCCGGGATCTTTATTCTTACCCTTAGCCCTGTCCATTGGATTCTCCATGATCATCTCCTTCCTGCTGTCACAGACTTTTGTACCGGTCATGGCCAACTGGTTGATGAAAGATCATCACAAAGCCGGCCCGCATAAAATAAATCCAAAAGGGCTAAATGCAGATGAAGTAAAATTTGCCGAAACAGGTCTATCCGTTGAATCCGAACAAGATACCCTGAATCAGAAGAAACTTCTGGTCGAACGGGAAGATTTTAACAACGATGGCAAGATCAGCCTGTTTGAACGTTTCAGAAATCGGTTTATGAAAATGATCGACAGACTGTTCAAACAGAAGAAAATTATCACCGTCGTCTACCTAGTTGGTGCCATAAGCCTGGTGCTCGTTTTACTCAATACGATTGGACAGGACGTATTTCCAAAGGTCAATTCGAGCCAATTTCAGATGCGTCTGCGTGCGGTTGAAGGAACCCGTATTGAACGTACCGAGGAGAAAGCCAAACGCGCGTTGGCCGAACTTGAAAAACTTGTTGGAAAAGAACATATAGGGATTTCCTCTGTATACATTGGCCAGCACCCTGGACAGTTTTCTGTATCGCCAATCTACCTATTTATGGCCGGACCTCATGAAGCAGTTTTTCAAATCGCTCTTAAAGATTACGAGCACGATATGGACAGCTTCCGCGACGAATATAGAAAACGTCTCCAAGCCGCTCTTCCAGATGTGCAAGTTTCCTTTGAACCCATCGAACTCACCGATAAAGTCCTGAGCCAAGGTTCACCAACACCGATCGAGGTGCGAATTGCCGGCAAGAACAAAAAGAATAATGAGAAATATGCAGGTAAATTAATCGAAGAACTGAAAGCTATTCCCTATTTCAGGGATGTACAGCTGGCGCAATCCATCAAATACCCGTCCTATGACATCAATATTGACCGGGTGCGTGCCGCTCAGCTCGGTATTGACCTTGCAGAAGTGACCCGATCACTGATCGCGGCAACATCGTCCTCCCGTTATACAGAAAAAAATACCTGGATTGATGAAAAAGCGGGACTATCCTACAATGTGCAAGTACAGGTTCCGATTGATAAAATGAAAGACGAGAAAGAGATTGGTGAAATTCCATTGTTAAAAAATTCGTCAAGGCCAATACTGAGCGACATTGCCACCATTACGCCGTCCTATACTTATGGCGAGAACGACAACTTAGGTGCTATGCCCTACATTTCCGTCACGGCCAATATTGATCATACCGATCTAAAAACAGCCTCCAAAGATGTACAACGTAGTATAAAAGCTTTGGGCGAACTTCCACGCGGTCTTTCGGTGGAGCAGATCGGATTGGGAAAAGTATTAGATGAAACCATGGATAGCCTACAGGCAGGTCTGGCTGTAGCAATTATTGTGATATTTCTGATGCTCTCGGCCAACTTTCAGTCATTTAAAGTATCTATGGTCGTCCTCACCACTGTCCCGGCCGTTGTCCTTGGGTCCCTGCTGATGCTCTTATTCACCGGTTCAACACTCAACCTGCAATCCTATATGGGTATTATTATGTCTGTGGGGGTATCCATCGCCAATGCCGTACTATTGATCACCAATGCCGAGCATATCCGCAAGCATAATCAAAATGCACTGGCAGCAGCACGTGAAGCCGCTTCACTGCGTCTGCGTCCTATTATTATGACCAGTTTGGCCATGATTGTCGGGATGTTGCCAATGGCTATCGGTCATGGTGAAGGCGGTGAACAGGTATCCCCATTGGGACGTGCCGTTATCGGAGGCTTACTCTTCTCTACGTTTGCCGTACTGGTGATTTTACCGTTAATATTTGCTTGGGCACAAGAGAAAAGCAGCACCCAATCGATCTCCTTAGATCCCGAAGACGAAGAAAGTAAACATTATATCGCAGCATTAAAACCTTTATCATGAAACACAATCTCCTAAAAATATTATCCGCAGTAGGCCTGTTCGCCTACTTAACCGGATGTCAGTCCGCTGCCGAGGAAAACAGCAAAAAAGTAGCAACGGCAACGGAAAGTCCAGCAATGGAAACATTTGCGCCGTCCAAACAGAAACTAACGAACAAAATGCAGATACCGGGCGAGATCAGCGGATTTCAGCAGGTAGAAATTTATGCCAAAGTGAGCAGCTATGTGCGGGCCTTAAAAGTTGACATTGGCAGTCGGGTTCAGGCTGGACAATTGTTAGCTGTCCTGGAAGCACCAGAATTGAGCTCACAGTTGTCGGCCGCAAAGTCAAGGTTAAAGTCACAGGAAGCGATTTACATGGCCACCAAAAGTACCTACGATAGACTGTTCGAAACCAGTAAAGTCGAAGGTACTGTAGCCCGGTTGGATCTTGAGGTTGCCGAGGCGAAAAAGAATGCTGATTTTGCCCAATTTCAGGCGGCAAAATCAGCCTATGCGGAGGTACAGAATCTATTGAACTACCTCGAAATTCGTGCGCCATTTGATGGCGTTATCGCCACGCGGAATGTCAATCAGGGGGCTTATGTCGGACCGGCCGGAAGAGGATCGGAAATGCCGATCATGACCATCCAACAGCAGAGCAAACTCCGCCTGGCCGTTGCCGTACCCGAACAATATGCCGGCTTCCTGGCAGCAGATCAACCGCTACAATTTACCGTAAAGTCCTTGCCGGGCCAACAGTTTTCAGGCAAGATCGCACGTAAATCGGGGGCACTGGATAGCAGATTCCGATCCGAAAGAGTTGAAATCGACATTACCAATACCAACAACAAACTTCTCCCGGGTATGGTTGCCGAGGTCGAGTTGCCCTTAACTTCCAAAGATAGCACCTTTGTTGTCCCGAAAACAGCAGTCTTTACCTCAGGGGAAGGGAGTTTTGTTATCGCCGTTGTAAACAACAAAACAAATCGTGTTCCAGTACAAAAAGGACGTAGCATTGATGGACAGGTAGAAATCTTTGGCAACCTTAATCCGGCCATGCGGCTTGTGAGTAAGGCCGATGAAGAAATCGCGGATGGCACCACCGTTAAATAAAAGCAAGGAAGCTGTCCTAAGAATAAAAATGAAACCCATGAGCAATTAAGGGGGAAAAGAAGCTCTCGGGAATACAAGTAAATTAAAAGCCAATAGGGTTTCCAAAAATATCGGATGCTCTATTGGCTTTCATTATTTTTAAACGACTATATGCCCATAAATTTAAAGGCGTTGACCGATTCCCTACTCCACTTTTTTATCATCGATGGCTATTGCTGCGGCCGTCAATGCAACAGCTCCTCCAACCAACAGTACATCTTGTCCTTTCTTCTCTTTATACGCCATCACATCCCCTCTTTTTGTATAAATCTCTACGATATTATTCAATGATACTGTTCCGGTCTGCCAGAGCTGTTCCACATAAAACTGCTGTTCTGTCGTTTTCGGCAACACCTGGCCGTCGACCAACACCGAATAACTCAAAAAACTACGCAGATTGTATGGTGATTCAACAGGCTCAAATTTGGCAAGCTGCACAGCATAACTTTCCCCATTCATATCATACATATATACCTTTTCCTTTTTTGATGATTTGGTAATTTCCTTCACATCGTTTCGAAGATCAAAATAGCTGCCATCTACATAAGCATGCGGTGGGATAAGCACCACATCCTTTGGCAAACCTATAGTGCCATTAAAATACCCACGTAACAAGTCTTCATTAAATATGCTTGTTTTCCTATTTCCAAAGCCCGAAACAGTTCCATCAATTTCTCCTTTGATTGCCACGCTTTCAGCAGCATAACTGAACGCTTTGCCATTGATGATCAGCGCCGAACTTTTCAGATCCCATAAGACAGGCTTATCCAATTTATTCGCTATCTTTAGATATACCTTACCCTCTTTACCAGCAAAAGAATAATCAATCTTAATCGTATCATTATCGAATGAAAAATGGCCATTCTCTTCATTCTTTTTTATATTGTCGCCATTGAAAGTCATTAAATAATTTGAAGTACAAGCAGAAAGTAAAAATGCGCAGCAAATTGGTGCAAGGATTTTGGCTATTTTTTTCATATTACAAGTTGTATTTGTATCGTTAAGTGCAATTACATGATGTTAGAATCATTATTTACTAATATAAAAAATATTTCCCAATAAATTCTTATCCAAAAGTTTTATCCGCTGTCACTTCACTTTAAGTTTTTAACCTTATTTTCCCCTATTTTCAACCTATGCAGCGACGGTGAATCATTTTAAAAAAATTTAATCGACCCGAAGGTACCCTCTGGCGGTCCTCCCATCAAAAAAGAGGTTTGTTTTATCGTCAAAGCAAATTATATTTACGGCACACTAAACCAATCAAATGAAAGAGAAATTTATTGACAGAAAAGACCAGCAGGCAAATAAAATATTTGAAAGACGAACATTGGCAAATGACTACCGGACCATTCTTCCCTTGTTAAAACCCGGTTTAGCGATCCTCGATGTAGGCTGTGGCACTGGAACACTGACAAATGAAGCCGCCTCACTTATTGCGGGCGGAACAGTGATCGGTTTAGACAACACCCAATCGTTTATTGATATAGGGAATCAGCACTACTGTGACACCGCCAATCTTAATCTTGTATGTGATAATATTTTCAGTTATGAGCCTCCACATCAGTTTGACCTGATTATGACTGCAAGAACAGTGCAATGGCTAAGTGATATTCCTAAGGCCTTAAAACTGTTCAAATCCTGGTTGAAACCCGGAGGACAGCTTTCGATCCTGGATTATAACCATACCGCAATTGAATGGAACCCTGCACCGCCAGCCAGTATGCAGGAGTTTTATCATAAATTTCTGAAATGGCGTGCCGATGCAGGGATGAACAACCGTGTCGCAGATGAAATCGCCACTTTAATCCAACAACAGGGATTTGCAGCCATTGAGACGATCAACGCCGATCAGACCTATACCAAGGGCGACGATCATTTCCAGACCAATCTTGGCATCTGGATCAAAGTTGCCCAGTCGCAACAAATGGTCATAGAAGGGTATATTACTGATGAACTGCGTTTAAAAGCCATTGCAGATTACAGCAACTGGATCGAAACGGAGGCCCTATCAATGACCTTAAAAATGAATGACGTAAGAGGAAAAGCATAGATAACAATTTTATTTGTAGTTTAGTGTCCATGTCCAATCAACACAATATTTTATGAACAATCAATATTTCAAACAAAAAATATGAAAATCGACATTTTTCAAGTAAACGATCAAAATATTGCTGAGGTAAAAGACTCAGGCATGCTCATCAATAATCTCGATGACGGTTTACAGATCATGGTAGACTGTGGCGCACAGGAAGCATATAAAGCAATCTTATACCAAGAAAATATTTCGCCTGATTTTTTTGAACTCAAAACGAAGTTGGCGGGGGATATTCTCCAAAAATATACGCAGTACGATTTTGACGTTGCTATTGTTGGAGACTTTTCCATTTATAACAGTAAAAGTTTGAATGATTTTATCTACGAAAGCAATAAAGGCCGTAAGATCAACTTTGTTGCTACGCGGGACGAAGCCATTACTAGACTATCAAAGGGTTAATGGTGCAACCTGATCTATTCAAGATGGTCTTTAACTTGCTTAATAATACGCACTAAACGTAACTTAAATGCAAAATCGTATTTCTGCTTTCTAAGCAGAAAAATGCCCAAAAAAGTTAGACACCTTTTTGGGCATGTCTAAAATAGCCACTTATTTTTTATGAAAGCTGCAACCAATCCTCGTAGGACATCACACCCAATTCTGGCCTCCCCTCGCCTTCCAATAGGGCAATAAATTCCAATTGATTTCCATCTGGATCATTAAAATAAATTGCCAATGCCGGCATCCAGGCAAATACCATTGGTTTTTCTACACCATCTTTCAAAAAATTGTAAGGTTTTAAATCCCTTTCCCTGAGATAATCTACTGCGTAATTCAAGATATCTTCTTTACTTGCTCTAAAAGCAAAATGCCGCGGCTGAAAATTAGCTTCCTCCTGCCAGAGTCCCAACATAAATTCCTTACCTGTGCCTACCCACAAAAAAACGATAGGTCGACTGGGATCACGATATGCAATCCGCAGATCAAGCACCTTCGTATAAAAATTGACCGACTCCTCCAGATTACGTACCTGGATATGCGTTTCATATAATCCTGCTATCTTCATTGTATCAATAGTTAAATGTGATCCAGTTTCTATACATCATTCCAAACTTTTGTTGTCATGAGCCAATGTATTTTATTCCTCCATGACAATTTAAGTTAAATTCCGATAGCTTAATCGGGGCAATCACAAATTAGACAGAAAAATGATGATTTGAGCCGAAACAGTTTGATTTAACAGAAAAACAACCTTATCTTGTGTAGAAGACACATAAGCCATGTACAACACACTAGAATTAAAAAAATATACAGCCGAAGATTTCCCCCTTTTTAGAGAACTTACCAAGGACGACGAAATCATGAAATATATTTCCGGCAAGGGTTTAACGGCCGAGCAGGCCGAGAAAAAATTTGCTTCTATTCTCGAAATCAATACAGATCCATCATTGGGTTATTTTAAGGTGATAGATTCCGAGAGTCAATTATTTTTGGGCGACTGCAAATTGGTCAACTATAAAAAAGATCCAACCGTATTTGAAATCGGTTATTTGCTAAAAAAGGAGTTTTGGCGTAGAGGTCTCGGCACCAAAATCTGTGAATCTCTGCTGTCCACGGCCAAAAGCATCGACGCCAATAAGGATGTGATCGGCATCATTGACCCCGATAATACTGCCTCCAGACAACTATTGACAAAATTTGGGTTCCACAGCTACTTTGTTGGTACCGAAGATGAGATTGCTACAGAAAAGCTTATTTTAAAACGCACATAACCTATTTTATCCACCGAAAGAATAAGGTCTATTGCACATGACAATCCCTATGAAGTTTAGCATCAAGATCAATCCAAATACACACGACAGTCTACAAGACACTTTATCTTTCTTTGGTGTAGATTGCAATCGCCCTTACTACATCTCATCGGGCAATCCGCTTTTTGAATACCCTAGAAATGCATTTCGTATCGATTTTTACGCCATTTGCATTTGCACAGCCGGAACGATTACGGTAGAAATTGATAATCAAGAATATACACTATCACAGCATAGCTTACTTGTTTCAGCCCCTTCCACCATCATCAAATTTACAGCGGTCAGCAAGGATTTCAGAATGAAACTGCTTTTCTTTGACAAGTTGTTTCTACTTAAAAACATTGCCAACCCATTTTTTATCGAAAAACTGGGACTATTCAATAATGCGACATTCGCAATGATACCCGAGGCAGAAAAACTCGCCGGAAAATTATTAAAGCTCCTTGAATATTTAAGCGAGGTGACCCTAAGGGCGACACCTTTTACCCCCGACATTATCCGCACCATTATATTTAACCTGCTGCTGGAAATAGCCGATGTGCTCGCCATGGAGGACCAACATGCTGTTGAAACAATTCAGGAGGCCAATAGCCTCTACTTTAAGTTTACGGACCTGGTACAGCAACATTGCTGCCAATCCAAAGATGTAAAATATTACGCCGATCGGTTATTTATTTCAAACAAATACCTGATTAGTATTGTTAAGAAAGCATCTGGGAAAACGCCCCATGAAATCATAGACGAAAATTTGCTCAAAGAAGCGTATGTCCTACTCGGAAATCCGGAGAAGACCATTTCCGACATCGCCTATGCGATAGGCTTCAATTCGATCTCTGCATTTGGCCGTTTTTTCAAAAAGTACGCCATGTTATCGCCTTCTGAATATCGAAAAAGACAAAATATGTAAAAAAAGGAAATTCGGTAGAACAATAGCGAATTTGAGGGCATAAATGATCTGAGGAGTATGGCTAACTTTACTCAAGAATTAAAAACAATAAGAATCATGAAAGAAATCACCTCAAAATTCGACAAAGTATTAAATGCATCTGCTGAATATGGAAATGTAAATCATGAACCGGATTCAAGCAGCGAACAACAACGTAACACGCCTAAAAAGGCCATGCCTTTTTCAGATCAAATAGGAAACTATCAACGTAACAAAGGAATCCCGACCAAATCCTATAAGGACAGTAAAATCTACATTGTCGGTAGCGGGATTGCCGGCATGTCAGCCGCATACTATTTCATCCGTGACGGACATGTCCCTGCAGAAAATATCACCTTCCTGGAGCAGTTACATATCGAAGGCGGATCCCTGGACGGTGCCGGTAATGCCAAAGATGGTTATGTCATCCGTGGTGGGCGTGAAATGGACATGACTTACGAAAATTTATGGGATATGTTTCAGGATATTCCAGCCTTGGAAATGCCTGCTCCTTACAGTGTACTTGACGAATATAGATTGGTCAATGATAATGATTCCAACTATTCTAAAGCACGGCTTATTCACAATCTTGGTGAAATCAAAGATTTTAGCAAATTTGGGTTGGCCAAAAAAGATCAACTTGCAATTATCAAACTCCTGTTGAAAAAGAAAGAGGAATTAGATGACCTGACAATTGAAGATTATTTCAGCGAATCTTTCCTGAGCAGTAATTTCTGGACCTTTTGGCGTACCATGTTTGCTTTTGAAAACTGGCATAGCTTATTGGAATTGAAACTGTACATGCATCGTTTCCTTCATGCAATTGATGGATTAAACGACCTTTCTTCCCTCGTATTCCCGAAATACAATCAATATGATACTTTTGTCACCCCATTACGCAAGGTGTTACAAGAGAAAGGTGTCAAGATCCAATTTAATGTCCTGGTCAAAGATCTTGACATACAAAGCAATACCGAAGGAAAAACCGTTGAAGGAATAATTACCGAACAAAGTGGTAAAGAAGTACGTATCCCACTTGGTCCAAATGACTTTGTCATTGTCACCACCGGTTCAATGACTGAAGACACCTTCTATGGTGATAATACCAAAGCACCGATCATCGGCATCGACAATAGCACCAGTGGACAAAGTGCCGGCTGGAAACTCTGGAAAAATCTGGCAGCCAAATCAGCTATTTTCGGTAGACCCGAAAAATTCTGCAGCAATATTGAAAAGTCAGCATGGGAATCTGCTACGCTGACTTGTAAACCTTCGGCTTTAATCGAAAAATTAAAGGGCTATTCGGTCAATGACCCCTATTCAGGAAAAACAGTCACTGGCGGCATAATTACCATTACAGATTCCAACTGGTTGATGAGCTTCACCTGCAACAGACAACCGCACTTCCCGGGCCAACCCGACGATGTTCTTGTACTTTGGGTCTATGCGCTCTTTATGGACAAGAAAGGAAATTATGTTAAAAAGACCATGCCCGAATGTACCGGAAATGAAATCTTGGCTGAACTATGTCATCACCTCGGAATAATAGACCAATTGGATGATGTCATCAAAAATACCATTGTTCGTACCACATTTATGCCTTATATCACCTCCATGTTTATGCCCCGTGCTAAAGGTGATCGCCCAAGAGTAGTGCCCGAAGGCTGTAAAAATCTGGGCCTCGTTGGACAGTTCGTCGAAACCAATAATGATGTTGTATTTACCATGGAAAGCTCCGTCAGAACCGCGCGTATTGCCGTATACGAGCTCTTGAATCTCAACAAGCAAGTTCCTGATATCAATCCATTACAATACGATATACGTCATTTGCTAAAAGCAGCACGGACACTTAACGATGACAAACCCTTTCTAGGAGAAGGTTTATTGCGTAAAATACTGAAAGGAACTTATTTTGAACATATTCTTCCCGGAGGGAACGAAGAAAATGAAGATCATGAATCCTTTATCGCTGAACAGGTTGGCAAATTTAAAGATTGGTTAAAGGGAATTAAGGGATAATTAATCTCCTGACTATTGAATAATGAGTTTATAAAATAAGAATAACATGAAATTTACAAATGTAACGATTGCGGGAAGCGGGGTTCTAGGTTATCAAATTGCTTTTCAGACCGCCTTCCATGGTTATCAGGTGACCGTTTACGATATCAATGAGGAAGTGCTCGAAAAAGCTAAATCCAAATTTGAAATCTTGGCTAAAGCTTTCCAAAAAGATCTCCATGCGACGGATGAACAGCTGGAAGCGACTTTCAAACGTTTACTGTATACATCGGATTTAGCACAGGCGGTACAAGACAGCGACTTATTGATTGAGGCTGTCCCCGAAAATCCGGCCATTAAAATTGCTTTCTACGAGGAGCTCGCGAAGGTCGCACCCGAAAAGACCATTTTTGCCACAAACTCTTCGACTTTGCTGCCCAGTCAGTTTGCGCAGGACACTGGCAGACCACAGAAATTTCTTGCCCTGCATTTTGCAAACGAAATCTGGAAACATAATACAGCAGAGATTATGGGACATCCCGGTACGGATCCTCAGGTATTCGGCGCTGTAGTTGAATTTGCCAAGTCGATCGGTATGGTCGCCCTTCCACTACATAAAGAACAAGCGGGTTATATCGTCAACTCCCTCTTGGTTCCTTTACTCTCGGCAGCAACAGACCTATTGGTCAATGAAGTTGCGGACGTGGAGACAATCGATAAAACTTGGATGGTGGCCACAGGAGCACCAACGGGACCATTTGGCATCTTGGATATCGTTGGCATCACCACTGCATATAACATCAACAAGATGTCCGCCGAGGCGACAGAAGACCCTATAAAAATAAAGACTGTAGCTTACCTCAAGGAACATTTTATTGATAAAAATAAATTGGGAGTTGCGACCGGAGAAGGCTTTTATACCTATCCTAATCCAGCTTATCAAGCTCCTGACTTTTTGAAATAACAGGCACTTTAACATCCTGATTAGCAAATCGCCTATACCTTTCAAAAAAGGATAGGCGATTTTATTTTTTCAGCAAGAAGGTAGGTTAATTCGCATATACCGCATTGAGCCAGCCAAAAACAGATTTGTTTTGGGCATTTGGATCCATGGGCTTAGGCAATTTAAGTACATCAAGCAGTGCATCAAATGCATCTGCGATCTGGAGATCATCACGATTGCTAAATAATGTGATAATAAGGTCTTTCTGCTGATCTAAATACACAATATTATGGAAACCCGTTGATTCTCCCGAATGGAAGAACAGCCTATTTCCCTCCAAAGGATAGATAAACCAGCCTAAATTGTAGAATACACCATCTTTTACCGGAAAGTTCTCTGTTCCCAGAAAATCCTGTATAAGAGCTTCGGAAAAACGCTTATGAAGCAAAAAATTAGCCCATTGATGGTACTCCAAAGCCGATAGATAAACTCCGCCATCGCCTTGAGTCGCACTGGTCACACTCTGATCAGCAAACACAAAGGTATCCCCCTTAGGATGATAACCGAAGGCCCGATTGGGAATAGCTGAATCCATTGTGTAGACAATTCCATTGCTGATACCATTCGGCAGAAACAAATGCTTTTTTACAAATGCCGCAAAAGATTCTTCGGTCACCTGTTCCACAATCAAAGCCAACAGGCAATAGCCCGTATTGCTGTATCTGAATCGGCTCCCTGCAGGAAAATAGAGCGTATCTGTCTGCCGGATATAATCCAGCACATCGCGATCCGAAACCTGCGCCGTTCGATCACTTGGTATCAATGCCTCATAATCCATGATGCCCGAACGGTGTTGAAGTAATTGAGCAACGGTAATACGCCGCAAGGCTAAGGGCAAATAGTCAAAGAAAAGCCCCAATTGATCTGTTGGCTTTAGCTTTCCCTGAGCAAATAAACTGCAAATAGCTTGCGCTGTCACCTGCTTACTGACGGAGGCCATCCGAAAATGGCTTTTTTCGGTGATCTTTTGTTTCGTTTTTAGATCCGCTATTCCAACGGCATATTGGTAACGGATCTTTCCATGCTGACTAATCGCAACTGCTATCCCAGGCTCATTTCCATTCGGATAATAGCTGGAAAGCGTTTTATCCAATAAAGATTTCTCCATATTTTGTCCCATCGCATAGCTAGTTACACACATAAAAAGTAAAACGAGTTTTAGGTACATGATGCTATAGTGCTGCATTGCTTTTATTTTTGTGTATTAATACAATTTAAGATCTGTATAGGTGGTACCAATAGGTATTATTCTGTCAGCTATCCAGATCTGGGCCCGGTCAAACTTTGTCATCTTTCCTTTTGCAACAATAAACGCTCTATGGCAACGCACAAAATCAGACTTTGGCAGCAATTCGCTGAGCTCACTGATGGTGATCCTTGAGCTAATCAGTTTATTCGATAGGTGTATCTGTGTATAGTTGCCAGAAGCTTCGATATAGTGTATATCTTCAAATTCGACCTTTACATGTTCATAGCCATCTTTTACAAAAAAATAGCCCTTGTTCATCCCAGCCTTTGTAGATCTCAGATGGTACAGTTCATGTGCTTTGTTGCAAGCCTTTAAAAATCGAGCCATAGAAAAAGGCTTTAAGAGATAATCAATTGCATCAAGTTCAAAGCTCTGCAAAGCATGTTCGGAATAAGCGGTTGTAAAAATAATCATGGGAACCGTATTCAGGCTTTTCAGAAATTCGATACCTGAAATATCAGGCATCTTAATGTCCAGGAAAATTAGATCAACAGGCTGCCGCTGTAAATAACTGATCGCCATAAAAGCATCTGTGAATGTTTCTCTCAATTCAATAAAGGGAACTTTTGACGTGTGATGGCTAATGACCTCCAACGCCAGTGGCTCATCATCTATCGCTATGGCTATCATACAAATTATTGGTTTAAAATCTTGTCAAGCTGCTCGCAAAGCTGCTGTCCATGGCTTGGTCGAAGCGCTTTTTCAACGACCAATTTTCCTGTTTTATCAAATATAAAATATTGTGGGTAATATTCCGCTTTATCCTTGGCATTTCGTAACAGCTCCTTCCAAAAAGGGGCCATCTGTTCCCTCCTTTTACCTAGTCAATATGTAAGGTCAAGTGGACAAAAAATTCCTGTACATTTTCACGAATGATCAGCTCATGTCTGTCCCTATACAACAACAATAGGCGTTTCCGTACATTGTCAAGCCCCACACCGCTTTTTAACTTTTCAGGATCATTGTCATTTTTGAGATTGATGCTGTTACTGACATCAAAGAATAGCACATTTCCCCTGACCTGTAAGGAAATTTTGATATATGAAGGCTTCTGTAAACTAATACCATGTTTGAACGCATTCTCAACAAAAGGAATAAGCAACATCGGGGAAATTTGGTAATTTTCAAACTGCTCTTCAATCAACGTTTCGATCTTGATATCGGCAGACTGTGAGGTCCGAAGAGTTTGCAATGCGATATAATTATTCAGGTATTCGACCTCTCGGATCAGCGAAATCTTATCCTGTGTGTTCTCATGAAGCATAAACCGCATCATGTCCCCCAGCCGCTGGATCCCCTCACCGGTTCTTTCGGCTTTTTCCTGCAAAGCGGTACCATACAATGTATTTAATGCATTAAACAGAAAATGTGGATTGATCTGTGACTTTAAGAAGTTGAGATTAGCATCTGATTTACCCAGTTCGGTTCGTAGTGAGGTCAACTCATAATTTTGTAAAACACGTTTTCTATACAAAAACCATGAAAGCGGAATACTGACCAATAACTGTGTAGGTAGATGAAACAACGCAACAATAAAAATTACTTCGGAAGTCCGATTGAAGAAGAACAGCGCCAAAATACATAAGGGTAACATGAGGACCAAACTAATGACAAAGATGTTCCAAAAATAGCGGCCAAATTTCATTTTTTGCCTGTACAGTTCAGGCAATAGGTAATAAAGCGAATAAATCACAATACCGACCGCAGAAAGCACCACCATGGTCCAGAGGATCGCAAACTGAAAATTTGATCTGGATGTAATCCATAAAAATAATCCCACAAACCAAAATCCTATCCCGAAAGCCAGATCCATCTTCATCTGTCTTTGCACAGCGGTATTTCCGTCCATATTTTTGAGCAGATAGGCCATAAAATACTTGCCACAGGTATAAACCGAAATAAGGATGACCATTAATGCCGTCTTATTAAATGCATCAAAAAATAGACGATTATATCCCTGTTGAATTGTCTTATAAGCCAACAACTCATAGGTATGACTGTACGTCTTAGCAATACCCAGTACAAGGCTAACGACAGCTATCAGCAGAACGATCAGGGCGTATTTTAATGCTTCGCTTTTCTTCTCAATAATTGCCGGGATCAGTATAAAATTTAGCGCCAAAAAACTTAGATAGACCGCTAAAATATAAAGGAACTTAGGCACAAAAAAGTTAAAGAAATAGGAATAACTTATGCCTACGGCAATGAATTGTTCATGGATACCACCATCATTCCTTTGATTGGTGTCTGATACAAGGTTATAGCTGAATAGTATAAAAAGCAGCGTTGCTAACCAGAATTCTACTTTTCGAAATTTTCTTAGTCTCATCATGTAGTCAATTATTCATTTGTGTTTGCATTCAATGGTATTCTTGAATGCTTCGCATTTTGTTGTTAAATGGTCAAATGGAATATCCAGTTTTTCTTCACATTGTTTGTGCTTCTCCAACAGGAATATTTCATCTACGATTGGTTTTGATGATACAATGCTAATAGAAATGAAAAGATAAATAGAAAAAATGTGACGAATGCCCTAAAAAATGGGATGGGTAATTATTTCAGGAATTTCTTAAGCTCCCGATTGAGGCTTCTGACCGAAATACCGAGATAAGCAGCCATATCCTCCTTCTTGATTGCCATATCCTGTTGGGATTGGATTTCCAATAAACGATGTAAACTATGTTCCAGGCTGTATAACTGCTGGTAAGATGCCCGGCTCGAGGTATGCACAATACGTTGTGCCATCACATCCAGCAACATATTGCTCCATGTGATATCTCTTTCCAATAACTCCCTAAAATACGTTTTGGAAAATGCATAGACCGTCACATCGGTCATGGCCTGTATGCTACACAGACTGGGAATATGACGAATGCTTTCGATCTCCCCGACAATTTCCCCGACCGAAAGGAATTCAACGATATACTCCTTGTCGTTAGCCTCGGTAAAATAGCACTTGACTATCCCTTCACTGATAACCATAACCTTGGTGGATGCTGTCCCCTGATCATATAAGTTTTGCCCCTTGGTATACTTTCTGACCACGATATCCTCCTGACGCTGCTGCTGAGCGTAAAGTGTTATCGTACGATCCAAAAATGATTGATTTGTTCTTAACATAACGATCCGGGACAAATGTCCTTTTAATAATGATTTCCTTTTGAGAAATTAGCTTCATAAAATTACAAAAGTAGGTTTAAAAACAGCATGATTTATTCAAAACGGGTCTTCGATGTGAGTGGGTTAGATGAACTCTTGATCACTATGCCGCTTAAGGCAGCGTGAACCGAGCGCAGCGAGCTCACGAATACCTTAAAATACCAACTTAATGAGTAAACGAGCTCATGAAGACCATTGAAAATAATTCATAAACAACGAATGAGACAAATGAAAAATAAGATAACAACCATCGCTTTTGATGCCGACGATACCCTCTGGGCCAATGAATCTTACTTCCAGGAAGCAGAAAGACAATTTTGCATGCTTTTGGAAAACTACCTTCCACAACATACCGTCTCGCAGGAGCTCTTCGCTACCGAGATGAAGAATCTGCACCTATATGGTTATGGGATCAAAGGCTTTATGTTGTGTATGATCGAAACCGCCAATCGCATCTCGGAAAACACGGTCCCCATTGAGATCATTAATCAAATTATATCGCTCGGACACGAGCTCTTGCTGAAGCCCATTGAATTGCTTCCCGGTGTGACCGAAACGCTGACCCAGCTAAAGGGCAATTACAGACTGGTCGTTGCAACCAAGGGTGATCTCTTGGATCAGGAACGGAAATTAAAAAATTCGGGACTGGAAGACTATTTTCACCATATCGAAATCATGAGCGACAAAAAAGAAAAAGACTATCGTAAGTTACTCAAGCATCTGGATTGCACACCTGATCACTTTATGATGCTGGGCAATTCCCTCAAATCCGATATCCTTCCGGTACTCGAGCTCGGTGGGTTTGGTGTTCACATTCCCTATCATGTGACCTGGACGCATGAACAGCATGAGGTTAATTTAGAACACGAACGCTTTATTGCCCTCCAAAAAGTCGATGAGATCCTGGCCCATTTGGGTTAAGGACATTTGAACAGCATAAGCCAGTACATTGCCTACAGCGCGCGAGCTTATGCTGTTTGACCATTAATAGGTCATCTGCTCGTCCATTTCATATTTCATACTCGGATAATTGAGTATACGCCGCATCAATGCCATCTGACCGCAGAGATAATCCTGCCTTCCGATGCACATCCCCACAAAGTTGAGTTTGTTCTCTTCGACAAAAGGAATATTCATATCGATTTTGAAAATCTCCGCCAGTTCTGCATCGTCTACTTCCAGCAGCCGCTGATAGACTTTTGGGGAAATGGCATAAAAACTATCTTTCAACTCTTTTAAGGTCGGATATTTAAACTGTTCATCCAAGGTTTTACCCATAAAAAATAAGTCGTGATAGGGATCTTCTTCCTGAAGCCCCAAGACGTATGCAATTCCATAACGTACATTAACAAAATTACCTGCCATCCAAACAATATGATTGCTCTGCCCATTGATGCGCTGACGTGCATGTTCCTCTGAAATCCCATCCAACACATTGATAAAACTCTGACTGTGCATCCGGTACGCAGGAATAACGATTTCTAGTTTTGCTGATTTTGGTTTATCCATTGTTCATTGATCTATAGGTGCCGGGCACCTGGTTACACATCAAAGTTAACTGATTTAGAGCACGATACTCTTGTCGTATGGCAAGAATATGAACTTATTGAAAAGAGCAGACACTCAGCTGGCTTATGATGAAGCACGCTACAATTGTGCGGTCGCATTGGTGGAATTACAACGTGCTGCAGCCATTTGGGATATTGATCAATTGTGACACCGTTATACTGGTGAAATCTGATTCTTTTTAAGCTTCTTGTACATGCTTTTCAAGGAAGGGGAAATCAGTATCAGCAGCAAGATGCTGATACTGATCATCGACATCAATTCATAGTAGTCCATGCCATACCGGACGAAAGACTGTATATTAACCCGCTCGCTGATGAGCTTCAATCCCGCGGCATATTCCTTGTACTGCAATCCATGCTGCAGTACCCGGTGAGATTCCCGCTGAATATAGTCTTCAAATATCAGATTGCCTGATTGCAGCTGATCCCGAAAAACCTCCCGGTGCTGGGCATGTTCAAATAACTTAAAGAAATTCTGCAGACCGATACTACTGGTATAACCCAAGTAACGGACGGCCAAACAAGCTGCAGCCGCTGAAGCGCCCAAATGAGGGCGTACACTAGCAATCACAAATAAGATGGTCGGCACCATGATCAGGCCAACCCCCAGCCCATGCAATACCAACGGTAACCAGAAGTGATCTTCATTGCCCTCACTTTCAAATGAAAAAAACATGTATTGATGAAAGGCCAACAGGCAACAGTAGCCAACAATCCAGATCCATTTCACTGTGCGCCGTTTTAATAGCCAGTAGAAGGATAGCATAACACCACATACAATCCCGAGGATATTAAACCATTGGATATAGGACAGGTGAATAGGATCCAGGCGGATGACCTGTAGAAAATACTGATTGGAGATCGTCAGCGAAAACCGTTCGATATACATCATATACAAGACGAGGATTCCAAGCAGGAATTTCCGGTTTCCAAAGATAGACAGCTCGATATAAACACGTTTGATCGCTTTCTGCCTCATGACAAACAGGCCCAGGCATAAAATTCCACCGATCAGTACGGTCAGCATGGAGGTATCCGAAAACCAATAAAGTTCCTGTCCATAGACCATCAGGTAACCGAAACTTATAACAATAAAACTGTAGAGGATAAAGCTGGCCCAGTCCAGGGAAAACAAAGGGTACGGACGATTATGCCGGATGGGTTTCATTGTGACGATGATCAGTAGTAGCCCCGGTACAAAAGATAAGGCGGCATACAGGTAAAGTTCATCAAAGTTAAATGAATCTATAAACTCCGCTGTCACAAAGGTATTGAAAGGTGAACTACAGAGCAGCATACCAAAAAATATGGCATAACTTCCCTCCTTGGCCCTTTCGGTTTTCAGTCGGGAAAATATCATGGATATAGAGAGGTTGACAGCCGATGCGAACAGCATACCCTGAAAAAAACGTAAGCCATATATCCAACTGATCTCGTTGATGCGATACATCAGGTAACAATTGAGCAATTGCAAGAGATTGAAAATGATATAGTACTGTTTGACCGGGAAATACTGAAAAAAGCGACGTTCCAGGACATAGAATCCGACAAATCCCGCGTAAAAAAGAATAATGAGGAACTGTACATCACTGGGCTGTGCACCGTAGAAACCCGCGGTGACATTGACATTGGCACCGGGCAGAAAAAACAAGACCATGCTTGGCATCAACCCGCTGAATAAAATCAGCTTAATCAGCCATTCGGGTACCCAGTCTTTGAAGATCCCTTTCACTGTTATTGATTTTTTGAGACCGAAACATTGACATTCATCCCTGAGAGTAATTTTTTGGCTCCCTTGCCCCTGTCCAGTTCAATACGAACGGGAACGCGCTGTACGATTTTCACAAAATTGCCCGTTGCATTGTCCGGCGGGAGTAGCGAAAAAGAGGAACCTGTTGCAGGGGAAATAGAAATTATCTTTCCATAGAATGTTTCATCCGGGTAAGCATCCGCAACAACCTCTACACGCCTGCCAAGGTTGAGATAACGCAATTGCGTTTCCTTAAAGTTGGCTGTCACCCAAATTGGTGTCTCTGCATTGACAATAAATCCCAGCACCTCGCCCGGATTTATCATCTGTCCTTTTTCAATGCTACGTTTTCCTACCCGACCATCATAGGGGGCCCGGATTACGGTATATCCGACATCAAGATGCTTTCGGTTTGCTGCTGCTGACAAGCGTGCTTTCTCCGCATTGATCACCCCCTTTTTCACATCAACATCATTCACGCGATCCCGCGATGCCTCCAGCTTATGCTGTAATGCGGCAAGTTCACTTTTGTACACCTCCAGTGTGGCTTTTATATCTTCCAATTGCTGCGCCGTAGCAGATTTTTCATCAAACAGAAACTTATAGCGATCGTATTCCAATTGCTGCTTCGTCATCCGCGCTTCAGCCGCCGCAATGGATTGTTCCAATGATTCATGTTCGGCCTGCAATATTTCTTTTTGACTCCCCAGCACACTGATTTCCGCATTTTCTCTATTTATCGAAGCCGAAGCCTGATCAGCTTCATATTTATATTCCCGATTATCGATCAGCAGCAAGGTATCACCACGCTTGACCGATTGATGATCTTTAAAGTGAACCGATACAATGTAACCACCCACACGGGAAATAATGGGATTAATATACTGGGTTACTTGTGCATCATTGGTATAGGTATACCGGATGCGCAGCCAGAGTATCCTTCCGCCCCATAGTAAAAGTGCCAACAAAGCAATCCCAGCAAACCAATTGGTGATGCGGGTCAATTGTACATCGGTCATTGACCGGCCTGATTTAGGTTTCATTAGATCGTACCCTTCAAAAATTCAATAAAATAATAGTGTTTCTGTATCGCGATCCGGGCGGATTCCAGCTCAAAGTTTGTCTTGAGGCATTGCATATCTGCATCCAATAAATCCGTAATCAGTGCAGAAGACTTGAAATACCTATTTTTTATAATACGGGCATTTTCCTTGGCCAGCGCCAGATTTTTTTGACAGATCGCCTGTTTTTCCAATGCAAGATTATAATCCAGATAAGCCTTCAAGAGTTCATTTTCCACAGCTTCCTCTTCATGGTGGTGTTTGACCTCTTCCCGCTTCAAAGCAACCTGAGCTCCCCGAACAATATTTTTATTGAGGTACAGGGCGGATATCGGGATATTCAATTTAAGCCCCACTATATTTAAGTTATACCAGCTCGCATTATACGGATATAAAAATACCTGCGGATTGGCAAAGGTAAATGTATTGGTCAGCCCCATTTCAGGCAGATAATTTGATTTGGCCTGTTTGACGCTCAGTTTTTTTAACGCAACTTCCTGTTCGGATTTTAACAGTACAAAAGCTTCCTGTCTCGCAATGGCCACAAGTTCCGGATAGTTCAGCGGATGGCTTTCCATCGTGCCACACATCGGGATAATTTCCTGGTGTATATTGGTGATCAGCTGTAATTTTTGGTTAATTGCCCTGATATCATTTGTGATCTGTACCAAGAGCAATTCGCGCTTGGACAATTCAAGAGAAATCCGTAACACGTCACTATGTAATACAACCCCTGCAGTGTAACGAGTTTCGATCTCTTTCAATTGTGTGCGCTGATCTTTGATATCCTGCTCAATGAGAAATTTGTTGCGATAGGCTAAATCCAGATCCAGAAACAAGTTACAGATCTCCAGCTTAATCTGCGCCGTAGCGCTTTTCCAATCAATATTGGCCAGTTCCATTTCGAGTTTTTTTGATTCAATTTTCATCAGATCCCGATGTCCATTGTAAAGATTCAGGTAGAAATCGAGTCCAGTATCATACAGGAAATGGATCACATCGTGTTGGGATGGTTTGGCAAATATCCCCCGATCGTAGACAGACATGTTGCTCGCATAACTCGCAGAGGCCCTGACACTGATTTTCGGCAGTAATTCCATCCGTTGCTGCCGTAAGGCTATCCCCTTTTCCTCTAACTGCAGATGTGACTGTTCAATATACTTACTGTTTTGCAGCGATTTACTGATCAGATCAGCAAGCGAGATACGTAGCGAGTCCTGGGCCCGCGTTCCTAAAACCAAGCATAGGAGCACTGCGATAGTGCATATTGCTTTGGTCCAATGCGACGAAAAAAAGTTCAATGTCTTTCTGTTATTTTTTGCGTTGCAAACTTAGATACTAATTGGAAAATGCATTTCTTCACAAATGCCAATATGTTACGAAAAAAAGACATTTTTCAATCAATTATCAATAAAAGAGCAAAACCTGCCAAAAAACAGGAGCAAGATGGAAAACAATACGACGACTTTGCTTATTATACTTATATATCTTATTATACTTATATACTATCCACAGTAGTTATTAGGTTGATATCATTTACATATTAATTGATCATGAAAAAAGCCATCTTATTATTCCCATTAATCCTGATACAAATGAGCCAGGCGCAAGAATTTCGATCTGCGGCAGATTCCGATCCCAATAAATTGGGTTGGATGCGGGGATTTCCGCCACCGCAAGACCGAATTATTTCGGCGTTGGACGGTACATTTTTTAAGTTTCCAGCGCTACGTTACAGTGTTTGCCATATGCGTGAATTCTTTCCCTCGAAACTAGTTCCTGCGCCCCTGATCAATCGTTATTCTTTTTCCACCGCTCAAGATTCGGCCATTGATACCCTAAGCTTTCGACCTCTTGGAGATGAAAAGCCTATCAGCTGGGCTGAATCTCTTTTAGAAAATTATACTGATGGCATCCTTATTCTTCATAAAGGGCGTATTATTTACGAAAAATATTTTGGTGCATTGACTCAAGAAGGCATACACGCGGCGATGTCCGTTAGCAAAACATTCACCGGCACCCTCGCTGCGCAACTCATTGCCGAAGGTGTTTTGGATGAAAACAAATACTGTCGGGATTACGTTCCTGAACTTGCACATTCCGCTTTTGGCGATGCTACGGTCCGTCAGGTGCTGGACATGACCACAGGCCTGGAGTTCAGTGAAGACTATGCTGATCCGAATGCGGAAATATGGGCCTTCTCCAAGGCCGGAAATCCCTTCCACTTTCAGCGAAGTACCGATGAACCGGCAAACTATTTTGATTACTTAAAGACCGTTAAGAAAAAAGGCCAGCATGGTGAAGCATTCGGTTATAAAACGGTCAATACAGATGTGATGGGCTGGATAATTTCGCGGGTATTAAATAAACCACTGTCGCAAGCCCTTTCCGAAAAAATCTGGGAGCCATTGGGAGCCAATTTTGATGCCTATTATCTGATCGATGGCGCGGGTATATGTTTTGCGGGCGGAGGACTTAGCGCCAATCTTCGTGATATGGCCATGTTTGGTGAGATGGTGCGCAATAAGGGTTATTTTAACGGCAAACAAATCCTCGCGAAAGAAGTAGTTGAATCCGTCCGATCGGGTGGCAGTCAGACTGCTTTTGCAAAAGCCGGTTATACGAATCTTAAACAGTGGAGTTATAAAAATATGTGGTGGGTAAGCCATAACGCTGATGGAGCCTTCTGTGCACGTGGTGTCCATGGACAGACCATCTATATAGACCCCAAAGCAGAAATGGTGATCGTCCGATTTGCCTCTCATCCCATAGCATCCAATTCAGCCAACGATGCGTATTCCCTGCCTGCTTATCAGGCGGTGGCCGACTATTTATTGAAAAAATGAAATTAAGATTTCCAAAAATGTTTCCGTAACCGCACTGACGGTACTAAAACCTATTAAATACAAAATAAAATCATTGAAAATCAATTTATTATAGTTTATCAACTTATTTTTCAGTTTTAAAACTGAAAAATAAGTTGATAAACTGAAAAATAAGTTATAGCTTTAAACTATGGAAGAATTAACAAAAAAAGAAGAAGAGGTCATGCATGCTATATGGAAATTAAAGCAAGCCTTTGTCAAAGATATTATTGAATATATCGATCCAACACAAACGACGCCCTATAATACCATATCATCCATTGTACGGATTTTAGAGAAAAAAGGATATGTAGGATTCAATGCCTATGGGAAGACCTATCAATATTATCCATTGATCTCCAAGATGCAGTACCGAAAGTTTTTCTTTTCGCGTGTGATGAACAAATATTTTGATGATTCTGTCGAAAACTTGGTTTCATTCATTGTCAAGGAACAACAGATCAGCGAAACTGACATCGAGAAAATCAAGGAAATTATCAATAAAAATAAAAAAAATGAATAACCTGTTTTCCTATGGTATAGAGGCCAATGTCAGTTTGCTTATTTTAGTCTTGCTCTTTATCTTGGCTTTTCGGCAGCTTTCATTTTTCCGTTGGAACCGATTTTTGCTTATTGCACTGGTTAGCTTTTGTACCCTGGTTCCCTGTCTTAAATTTAAGACCGATTATGTCGATTTAAACGATCCCAAAACAAAGTTAAATCAGGAGATAGCGTTTCAAGAGCAGTTACGCAATTCCAATGCCCCCTTGTCGATCGAACCCGAAGAACAGCTCAACCTATGGGACCGGATGGAGTTAAAAAAAATATCCACTTATGCTTACCTACTAATCGCAATCTTCTTTCTGATACGATTAGTTTATCGCAGCTTAACCCTCGCATACTTTTTAAAGAAGATGGATTTTCAGGAGCATCAGGGAATTAAAGTGATCCCGCCGTTTAATCGCTTCAATAATTGTTCGATCTTTCATTACATCGTTATGGATAAAAACGCACTTAAAAGTTATGAAGGCCAGCTCATCTTTGCCCACGAGGCTCAGCATATTCGAAAAGGACATGCCTGGGACAAATTCTACATCGAACTAATGTGCTGCTTCTTCTGGATAAACCCGGCCATTTATTGGGTCCGGAAAGAACTGCATCGTCTACATGAATTTCAGGTCGACCGTGCAGTGGGAGAATGCTATGGAAAGACCAATTATGCGAGCTTCTTGCTGAATCTGACACAACAACATCAACAAATAGATTATATGCAAAGTAGAATTTTAAAAAACCAAAATGAATTGGTAGAACGCATCGACAGGTTGATGCGAAATCTATCGCCGCGCACGAAAGGTTATCAGTATCTGCTGCTTGTTCCCTGTATATTCGTGTTAATTGTCTCTTTCTCTTTTATTAATCCCACGAAAGAAAAAATCACTGCTCTCACTGCTGTTAAAAACAGCGTAAAGACTATTGTTCTCGATCCGGGACATGGCGGCAAAGATAATGGTGCCACCAACAGCAAAGGCCTCAAAGAGAAAGATCTCACTTTACAGGCTTGTAAAATGATTCAAAATGAACTTGAAAAAGAAGGTTTTCAGGTTGTATTGACCCATTCGAAAGACGAATTTATGATGCTCAAAGACCGTGCAGCATTTACCGGCGATGCCTTGGTTTCCATTCATTTCGATGTTGATCCTTCAAACACAAAGCTGCCAATCGGCTTATTTTATCCAAAAGCTGTTGAATTTCCGAAGATACAGGATCAAAGTCGGGAGTTCGCATTCCGTCTCACACAAAATTTAAAAAATCAAGGATTGAGCACGCAGAAACCCGTTGAAAGCCACAGTCATGCGATTTTACGGGGAGCAAAAATACCGGCACTCATTGTCAGCTTAGGGAATATGAATACCTTTTCCAACACCTTGGACCCACAATTTATAAGCGCTTTTACCCATGCCTTAAAAACTTCGCTGTCGGAATAGTTTTCCGTAAAATTATCCGTTAAGTTCTTTTTACAAAGATTCCAAACAATAGAAGATTCCCTATAGGGAATCTTCTATTGCATTCCAGAGTTCAATGCGCTTTTGAAGCGCCTCTTTACTCACTATTTTCATTTCTTCCCACTTCTCGTCATCCTCTTTGGCCAGATCGGAGATCATCTGCATGGCCAAAGGGCCATGCTCATCACCGTCCAGATCAATATGACGTTGGAAATAATAGATAAAATTATCCAAGCTAGATTCAGGGAAGTTAGTTTTCAGCTCCTGCAAAATAGAAGTAAACATACCCGGAATAAGGTCCTCACGGCCAAATGTAAAAGCAGCCGCAATTTTATGTACCTCCCCTTCTTCAATCAGTTCAAAAGTAAAATTCAGAAAATCTTTGATCCTTTTGTCCAGTGTTGTCAATGCAATGGCATCAAAAATACTTTTGGATTTCTTGGCGTGCACGATAAACTTATTGATCAGATGCAGATCTGCTCCCATTTCACTCATTGCGTCCAGATACATTTCAAAATGGCTCAAACGGCGACCATCAATATATTCGTCAGATTCTTCCGCTAATACAATTTCGTTGATCAGATAGCGTGTCGATGGATGCTCGCTCGCAAACCAAGGTAAAGTCGTACAGGTCAATTTAATCTGTAAAGCTTTTAGTAAAGACATAAAATCCCATACGGCATACACATGCCCTTCTGTAAACGAACGTAGATTCTTGATCGTTTTGATCTTACGATACAAGGGGTGTTGCAATAATACCTCGCGTTCGGCAGCAATGTATTCGTTAATTTCCGCAATTCTATTCATGGCGCAAAAGTATTGTCTTATCTCTGTTTTTTAAAGTATTTTCAATGAGATTACAGTAACATGATAAATTTCTCGTCCAGTTATCCACTTCATAACCAAATCACAGCCAACAGCCCGCCCCTGCTTTTTGATCTCCTCATAGCTGTTGCTATCCCTAATTTGCAGTTAGAAAGAAAAATATTTTTTATTATAAAAATAATCTACTATATTTGTAGAGTATTCAGAATTGCATGATGCAATACCAACCGAGTGCAGGCACCGCGGTGGTAAATTAATACGGGTTTCGACCAAAATAAACGTCGCAGAACGATTATTTTCCCAACAAGATCTGGATACAGTTTATGGTTTAATCCTTTAAATTTTTAAATTGTATGGCTACTACAACAAATCTTTACCAACACTTACTGGAAAAATTCAGCTACTATTCTACGGACGAACTGATACAGCTCAACAATGACACCATTTTGGGTCAAGGCTGGGGATCATCGAAAGCTACCTTTAGAACAGCTTTGATCAGTACGTTCTCCAAAAGAGGACTGGATCTTTCCAACATCATTTCCAAGGAAGACGGTTTTACCTCGGTAAAGCAGGTGCCAGTACGTTTGGAACAGAACGTCTTGATTCCTTTACAGTAAGCGTTATCGGCACAAAAATAGCGCGCATCGAAAGGACTTCGTGCGCGCTGCTGTGATTGGTTTAGGAAATTGCCGATTTAAAAAAGGCTATAATCTTATTACTTATAGTTTGGATTCTGAATTAACACACCTGCGCTTTTCTCAATTTCTGTTTGTGGCAGCGGCCAGCGGTAAAATTTGTCTTCAAAATGATAGGGCACTTTACTGTCTTTGACCGCATTGAGTACTTCACCCGCGATATGCCAACGAATCAGATCGTAATGCCGCAGTCCTTCGAAAGCAAGTTCTACCCTTCTTTCGTGGCGGATACGTTCGCGCATTTTTTCCTTGGTATAACCGGCAGGAAACCCGGGCATCTGAACGCGGCTCCTCAGGGTATTCATGGCATCGTACACCGATGGATCTGGCCCGGCGATTTCATTTTGTGCTTCGGCATACATCAATAGCACCTCCGCAAAACGCAGCACAACCGCATCCTGTTGACTCAATGTTGAAAAGCCAAAAGGTAAGTTGGCCGGATCCAGGAATTTCAGCACCCCATAACCCGTAGGCCGCGGATTGGACGGTGTATGGATCTTACCGCCGCCAAAGTCGGGATGGTCCACAAAAATTGTTTTGCTCAACCGCGGATCCCGATCTTTAAACGGATTGGCCCGGTCCGTCAGCGGAGATTCACCATAAGGCAGGCCATCTTTGCATTCATAGGTATCCACGAGGTTTTGCAACGGCGAAGCTGCTATCCAATCGCCTAGGTACATGTCCCAGGGGGCTGTATTATTCGGTGCCAGAAAATTGACCGAAAAGATAATCTCGGGATTGTTCTTCTGTGTTGCGTCGCGAAAGACATTTTCAAAAGCCGTACTCAGGGTATACTCTTTCATGACATCGGTGCATAAATCTTTTACCTCTTTCAAAATTGCTAAATCGGGCACCCCTTTGTCACCATAAGCCGCAAACAGTAAAACCCGTGCTTTCAAGGCTTTTGCTGAACTTGCGGTCGCATGTCCCCCATTGTTGAAATAAGGTTTAGCCGCTAAGTTGGCGATCCCGAAATCCAGATCGGCCCGAATCTGTTTTAAAATATTCTCCGCACTTTCCTTTGGCTGACGTTGATTCTCCAAACTGAGGGGGGTCAGCACAAGTGGCACTTCACCATAGATACTGTACAATTGGAAATACACAAAAGCACGGATAAAGCGGGCTTCGGCTTCCATATTTTTCTTCTCTGCATCGTTCATATCCGAGCCGTTGTAGCCCTGAAGCTTCTCGATCAGGCGATTGGCACGTCCTATACCTACATAAGCATCGTTATAAATACCGGTTTCGTAGCCCCCTGTGGTCGGATTTAAGTTCCCACCGACGATTTCATTAACGCTACCTGAATTGAACTGATTGTAACCATTGTCGGTCAGACAATCCCGAAAAGGCATCCCATAAGAGAAAGCTTCACTCTGCAACGAGGCATATACACCGGCCAAGGCATTATCAAAATCCGATTTCTTGCCAAAATAGTTGTCCGAAGCGATCTGATCCAAAGGGTTGAGGTCCAAGGCACTGTTACATGAACCCAAAAATAGGCCGGATAGCATCAACGCTGTTATAAATTTCTTTTTCATAGCACTTAAAAGTTAACTTGTACACCAAATGAATAAATCTTGTTTTGTGGATACTGTACCAGATCACCATTTCCATAGCGTTCAGGGTCCAAGCCCTTAAATTTGGTCGCAGTAAGGAGGTTATCACCCGAAAAATAAACCCGCAAGCGATCAATTTTATATTTTTTTAATAACCCATCAGGTAAAGTATATCCTAACACGAGATTTTTCAACCTGAAATACGAAGCATCCTGTATAAAATAGCTGGAAGCCCGGCTGAATTTCTCCGGAGCACTCCAACCCCAATAAATACGGGGCATCGTTGTCGAAGGATTTTCAGGAGTCCAACGGTCTAACCAGTCTTTTGTCGGCGGGCTACCTTGTACAAATGGGGTTACGCCCCAGCCCGAAACATAGGATTTGACGCCATATACGCCTTGTAATAGGGCCGAAAAGTCAAAGCCCTTAAAACTAGCACTTAGATTAAAACTATAGTTCAGCTTTGGATCCACACCGGCTATCATTGTTCTGTCGTTGGCATCTATTTTTCCGTCACCATTGACATCCCGATACTTCAGATCGCCTGGCAGAGTATTGTCGTTAAACTGTTTTGGTGAGCTGCTCACTTCAGCCTCCGATTGAAAGATACCGACCACCTCGTAGGTATAGAAGCTATCCATGGCGTAGCCATTTTTTTTGATTGTATAGCCCCCAATTTCCGGTTCCCCAAATTTCACCAGTTTATTTTTAAAACGGTCGAGATTTGCACCCAGTTGATAGCGCAAACCTTCCAATGCGCCCGTGGTAAGCTGATTACGATACGTAATTCCTAATTCAATGCCTTTATTTTCAACGATACCGTCATTGATATTTGGGGCGCCCAATCCGACGATTGCCGTGATCTGCGACGGGCGCAGGATATCGGTTGTCCGTTTCTTATACCAGTCGAAAGTAATATCCAAATTTTTGAACAGGCTTAAATCTACCCCGACATCTGTCATGGTCGTTGTTTCCCATTTGATCAGTGGGTTGGTCAGTCTTTGCTGTGCCACCCCCGATTGCAGGCTATTGTTATCAAATGAATAATTACCGGTAAGTCCCAATACAGGCTGGTATGGATAATTTAAGGAATAGCCATTCACATCCACTACATTCTGATTTCCAAGTTGGCCCCAAGATCCACGGATCTTCAAATTATCCAACCAACCGGAAGCGAATTCCTTGACAAACGATTCTTCCGATACACGCCAGCCTGCAGAGAAAGAAGGAAAGGCTGCCCAACGGTTTTTACCGTAAAACTTGGAACTACCGTCGTAACGCATATTGGCTTCCAAGAGGTATTTCCCTTGATAATCATAGTTCAACCGGCCGAAATACGAGATTAGCGCCCATTGGTTGGCTGTCCCATTTGCCCGTTGAATATCCGATCCCCCGGCATTTAATTCTGTTAACGTATCGTCGACAAAATTCTGTCTGAAGCCCTGGAGGTAAGTATACTTACTTTTTTCAATACTATATCCAGCCTGAGCTTTGAGGTGGTGTGCCCCAAACGCACGATCATAGTTCAGGTAGGTAAATAAGTTGGTGTAAATGGTCTGCTGGTCCTGATCTGTCAGTCCCTTTCCCAAATCCAATGTTGTTCCGAGCGTGCCCGTATGGTAATAATATTCATCTAACGTTGATTTATAATCCTTGTACTTGTCCATATTGAAATTATAGGCCCCTTTGGTATACCAGGAAAGCCCCTTAAACAGCTGTACCTCCATCCAAGCCTGCAAATTGGCAGCATAGTCATCGGTATTGTAGGTGAATTTCCGGTCCAATACCGCCATAGGGTTTTTATTGTTGTACTCCCAGTCGTAAGCTTTGTAAGTATACCGTCCGCTACCATCCGGCAAAAATGGGCCATAAGTTGGTGCCTGCGACATGGCCGACAGGAAGAGGTCTTTGGATCCCCCGGGGATAGATTCCGTATGTCCTGTCTTGAGTAAGATATTTGTTCCGAATTTAATACCTTCCGAGATTTTGGTCGTCAGATTGAGGCGGGCGGAATAACGGTCGTAGTTGAAACCTTTGATCATTCCATCCTGATTGACGTAGCCCAAGCCAACATTAAAAGTTGTCTTTTCGTTTCCGCCCTGGATACCGAGATTATGGGTATACGTCGGTTTCGTTTGGAAAATAAGTCCCAGCCAGTCCGTATTTGGATATTTTATAGGATCGTTGCTGTTGCGATAGGCGGCGATCACGTCAGCGGGGTATAGGCCATCGTTGAGGTTGGAATTCTTACGCGCTTCGTTGTACAGTTCCATGTACTGCGCCGAATTGGTGATCAGATCAAACATTTTCGTAGGCTTATAGATACCCACATTTCCGTCATACTGAACGGTTGTCTTTCCCGATTTCCCTTGTTTCGTCGTGATCAGAATAACGCCATTGGCTGCGCGCGAGCCGTAGATTGCTGCGGAGGCGGCATCTTTCAGCACACTGACATTTTCGATATCATTGGGATTGACATCGGAGAATTTGCCCTGCACACCATCAATCAGCACCAGGGGATCCGATCCGGCGCCGCTAAAGGTGCCCTTACCACGAATACGGATGGAAACGCCTTCATTGCCCGGTTCTCCTGACCCTTGATTGATCTGAACACCCGGCACTGCCCCCTGCAGCATGGAAGCTGTATTGACAACGGGCCGTTTGATCATATCTTTGCCACTCACTGTAGCCACGGCACCGGTTAGGTTTACTTTCTTTTGTGTACCGTAACCGACGACAACGACCTCTTCCAAACTCGACGAAGCGTCGTTCAGCTGCACATTCACAGTTCCCTCATTGGCAGCAACAGCCATTTCCCGGCTTTCAAATCCCAGCGAAGAGAACGTCAGTACGACAGTTCCATCTATCAGCCTGAGCTCGAATTGACCCTGCTGATCCGTTTGTGTTTCCTGCGTTGTATTTTTGACCCGTACTGTAACACCAGGTAGCGGGCGCCCTGTATTATCCAGCACTTTTCCTTTTATTGTACGCTGTTGACGTATTACATCCGCGACTGTGGAAGGAACTTTTTCTGTTGGGGCAAAACGACGGTCTGTTTTCCTTATTGATGCAGCGGAGCCCGTGTAGGGTACAGCTATCGAAAGACAGAGTGCCATAATACTGGCCTCAGGACCGAAGGACAGGCCCTTGATCAAAGGCCATTGTCTTGTCTTTTCTGTTTTCATATTTACTTTTTTTGTTTATAAGGTGCTTTTATCTTGAAATTTTTGGCACAAAGTATCCCCTATCATGCAAAAAATTGCATGATCCAATTCGGTTGAGGACGCTATGTTTTGTTATTTTTCTTTTGTACGATAGGCGATCCAGTTATGATCTATACATACGTTAAGTTGTTGTGATTTGGCTGAATAAATCTGATAGTTCAGTATCTTACCATCTCTCCATTCCATATCTAATGTGTGATTTCCCTTGATGCGCATGCCCCTCACCCGGCCTTCTTTTTTCCAGGCCTGAGGCACCGCCGGTAGAAGATACACCGTATCCTGATGGGACTGCACCAGCATCTCGGCAATACCAGCTGCTCCACCAAAATTACCATCGATCTGAAATGGGGGGCCTGCTGTTAACAAATTGGCGTAAATACCACCACCGGCGCCATAATTGATATGTGTATCGACACGTGGGGTCATGAGTTGCCGAAATAATTTATAAGCCCGCTCGCCTTCATGTAATCTGGTCCAGAAGAGTAGTTTATGGGCAATGGCCCAACTCGGTCCATCATCTCCCCGCACGTCTAGGCTTTTTTTAGCGGCAAGCTGCCAGTCCGGATGTTCATCATAACGGATCAGATAGCCTGGATACAAACCGTACAGATGCGAGATATGCCGATGCTGCGGATCCGCCTCTTCATAATCTTCGATCCATTCCATGATGCGGCCATCTTTGGCGATCTGTACCGCCGGAGCTAAGCGTTTAAGCTGCGCCGCAACCTGAGTTAAAAAAGGGTCCGATTGTTTGCCCAATAATCCCGCCGCATGAATGATATTTCCAAATAATTCACGTACGATCTGATTATCTATCGTTGGTCCCATGGTAACATTTGCCTGCTGCCCATTGGGGAGCTTGAAGGAATTTTCGGGAGATACAGAGGGCGAAGTCAATAGCCAGCCCTTGGTTGGGTGTTCGGTCAGGGCACTGGAATAAAACTGTGCTGCTCCGTAGAGAATCGGGTATATCCGCCGTAGATAGTCTATATCTTCGGTATAGAGGTAATGTTCCCAAAGGTTATTGCAGAGCCAGCCCGAGCCCGCATTGGCAATTCCCCAGGAAGCAGATTCTCCAGGTTCGGTATAGCCCCATACATTGGTGATCACATGGGCTACCCAGCCCGGTGCATTATAATACGCTTTCGCGGTTTTTGCCCCCGGGGCCATAAGGCCTTCCACAAGCCCCACCAAGGGTTCATTGAGCTCGCCCAGATTGGCCGCCCCGAGGTGCCAATGGTTCATCTGCACATTGATATCCAGGTGGTAGTCCCCATTCCAGGGCGTCTGAATCTGATTTGCCCATAAGCCCTGTAAGTTTGGTGGTAGCAAGCCTAAGCGCGTACTGCTGATACTCAGGTAACGACCGTACTGATAGAATAGCGCTGCCAGCCCTGGATCCTGATCCGGTTCTTTACCAAAGGCCACCAAACGCTCATCGGTCGGTAAGTCATCTTTCGACTGCCCCAATCGGAGCGACAAACGGTTGAACTTTGCCAAATAGTTTCGCAGATGTTCGGCATACTGCTGGCTATAGGATTTTTTCAACGCCTTTGTTAGCGTTTCAGCTGTCGTACGCTCAAAATCCTTACCTTTAAAATCAGTATCTGTTGCCACGTAAATCAGCACTTCGTCAGCCTGTTGAATAACAATAGATTGTCCTTTTACCAGCTGTTTCCCGCCTTTTATCTGCGCGCGGACACGTGTTTTAAACTGCATTCCTTTACCGTCCACACCGTTGTCCAATTGTCCGGCTAAAACAAGCTCGCCATCCTCGATCCTGGCAGTTGCCCTTTCGGGACGGTCAATCTTGATTTCCAGGCTAATCTGCCCTTTTTTGCTGCTCTGTAAACGAATAACGCCCAGGTCATCAGCAAAGCTAGTCCAATATTCGCGGCTATACCTGACGCCTTTGAGCTCATAGCTTGTTTTCGCTATCGCCTTATCGAGGTCCAGCTCCCGGCGATAGTTCTGCACTGCGGAGAGATCCGTTTGTCCGTCAAAGGCAAGCATCAGATTGCCGAGCACTTGATAACAGCCCCATTGCTTGCCGCCCGATCCCGGGCCTTTGCAGATAAAATGCTGGTCTATCAGACGCTGGGCAAGGTCGTTTTTCCCGCTTTTTATCAGATTTCGAATACTATCCAAATACCTGCTGGCCTCATAATTATTGGCATCCTGAGGGCTTCCCGACCATAGGGTGATATCATTGAGCACAATATGGTCATTCTTCAATCCACCATCGGGCATCATGCCAATTTTTCCATTGCCCAGGGGTAGGGTCTCCTCCCATTGTTTTGCCGGCTGCCGATACCAAAGTTTGCCCCCCAGCACTTGCCCAAATAAGTTTCCCGAAAAAAAGAAAACCACAAGCGTGCAAAGTAACTGACCTTTCCGAAGATTTATTTTTGATGATCTATTCATGTGGTTTTAGTTTTTTGTCCAGTCATCGGTTCGGAAGGGAGAACCGGGTATCCCGGCTTCGTTGTATAACGTCAGATCCGGGTTATCGGCCCAGCCGTAGCGCACTGCAACGGGTGACGGTACTTCTTTGGCGGATACGATCAGCTTATTGCCGACCTGTTTGACTTCTGCGGGATAAAAGACCTGATCGGCTCCAGCAATTGTGAAACTACCGTTGCCTTTATCCGCTCCTTTCAATACAAGCTTTTTGCCCATGGGGTTAAAGCTAAGTTCCATTTCCGCAGCTTTTGTCGTCCAATGCTGAAGGACAGGACCCGAATAAGGGATCTTCTTGCCATAGAGCTGCGCTGTTGCGATCCAGCCAAGCCTTCTACCGACATCCTGCTTATTTTTCGGATGAATATCCAGTGCATCGCCGATATCAGCAATGACTGCCATACCTGTATAAGGCAATTTGAGTGTTTGGCGCTGCGCTTCCCGTAATCTCGCCCAGGAAGAAGGCTGCGGTGTTACACTTTTCGCCTTAAAGTTGGCCAGTTGAACAAAATAAAAAGGCATCTTTTCATTGTTCCACTGCTGGCGCCAGTCCTGAATCAGTGCGGGCAGCAGTTGCTGATAAGGAGCGTCTTTTGAATCCGCGTTACTTTCACCCTGGTACCAAATGGCGCCTTTTATTTTAAAATCCACAAAAGGCTTAACCATGGCATTGTAGAGCACAGTAGGTCTGTTGGGACCCTCCATCGCATTCGGTTTTACCGGCAGCTTCGCCAGATCATAACCTACTTTGCATTTCCAGTCTCCAACCAGAGATAGCTGTTCACCATTTGGTCCTTCCAGTCGCGGTTGTTCTGTTCCGCCATATATTCCGCCATCGCCGGCTCCGTCAAATACGCGAACGGCGATATGCAATCGGCTGCCGTTGTTGGCCGTTGCAGGAACAGTATACTTCCGAATCTGGTCGTAACCGACAGTTTCACCCACTTTTGTACCATTAACATAAGTGATGTCGTTGTCATCAATCGCTCCCAAAACCAACTTGATCGGTTTACCCTGCCAATGTGCCGGTAGTGCAACGTCTTTGCCAAAATAAACGACACCATCCATTCCCGGAAACAGGTTCTTGTCAAAAAAGCTCGGAATTGTAATCGTAGACCAGCTGCTTTTATCCAATTGTGGTGCAAACCACTCGCCCCGCGTTGCTGTCTTCACCTGATCCTGCTGTTCGGCGACGCGATTCCATTCGGCCAGGTCTTTCGCATAGATTTCCTGCGCATCCGGGCGCTGGATTTTATCAATGGCCGCCGTATAGGTTGAAAAAGGTGTAAGTGCCTCCCGGCTCATCCAGGCTTCAATGATTGTTCCACCCCAGGAGGAATGGATCAGGCCAATGGGAATGCCTGTTTTCTCGTAGATCTCACGTGCAAAAAAATAGGCCGTCGCCGAAAACTCCGGAATACTTTGTGGCGTCACCGGATTCCATCCACCAGACTCCACCTTCACTGCTGTGGTAGGTTGATTGGCCGTTGCTTTTGGAATCTGCAAAATACGAATATTGGGAAAGTTGGCTGCTTTGATTTCCTGCTCAAAGTTATTGATCTTACCCCAGCCCGCCAGGGGCATTTCCATATTTGACTGTCCTGAACAAAACCAGACTTCGCCGATCAGGATATTTTTGAGGATCAATTGATCACCATCGTTGATGGTAATCTGGTAGGGTCCACCGTATTTCGGGGTCTCCAGATAGACTTGCCAGCCTCCCTGCTGATCGACCTCAACCTGGTAGTTCTTGTTGTTCCAGCTGGTGTTTACGCGAAGTTCTTTACCTACTGCGGTACTGGATCCCCAGATCTTGACCTTTTCTTTTTGCTGCAGCACCATATTGTCGCCAATAAAAGCCGGCAGCTGTACTTTGGCCTGTAGGGCAGAAAATCCACTTGCAACGCTGAGTAGCAGCGCCAACAAAGTCCGTTTATACTGTTTAGGTTTTATCATGATTTTTGAGTTTGTTGCTCAATTGAGTTTATACATTTGGCGCATCCGAAGTCCGGGCTGTTAGCGTCGGAGCTTCGGATGTGCCACCGATATTTTTTAGCGTGCCGATATTTTTAATAAAACACTGGGACGGTTGCTATTCAAGTCTGGATTTACGCCAACTTTCATCAGGTAGTCGCCCGAATAGGTTTGCCCCTGGCCTAAGCTCGACTTGGTTCCCGGATACAGGTTGATTTCCTCCACCCGGTATTGCTTTTGGGCATCCAGTCCTTTTAAACGGACAGGATCGGTTGTTCCGATACCATAGCGGTTATTGACCAAGTAGTTGAAGATGACAGCCTCGGTTTTTTGGTTATTCACGTAGCTGAGGGCGGCGAAGTCACCTTCACGTGGATCGGCCAGACGATACTGCTCCCCGTGCAATATTGTTCCTTTAAGCGCGTCGTAATTCTTTACCGCCTGCTGGCAGAATAAGAGATCCTGTTCTTTCAGGTGGCTCACCACGATATCAAAACCCAGTTTACCCATCATCGCTACATCCGTACGGAATTTGAGGGACTGTTTTCCCCAGTCTGTCACATGGTTGGAGGTGCTGATTGCCGGGAAAAAGTACGAATACTCGTACTGCATAAAAATACGTTCCAGAGGGTCTGTATTGTCCGAAGGCCAAAATTCGGTAAAGTACCGAAGTGCCGCATAGTCCACGCGACCACCACCGCCCGAACATAACATCATCGGCACTTTCGGATACTTCGAACGAATGCGCTCCAGGACTTTATAAAGACCTTCCACATACGAAACATAGAAAGCCCCCTGGTCTTTTAGAAATGCCGAATGCGCATTGTAAATGACCGCATTACAGTCCCACTTGATATAGGCTAATGCCGGATTTTTGGTAAACAGGTCGTCGAGGATCTGGAATACAAAATCCTGCACCTTGGGATTTGTCAGATCCAGGACCAACTGATTGCGGAAGTAATGTTCTTCCCGCTGTGGCTGTTTGACGACCCAATCCGGATGTTGTTCGTAGAGTTCGGATTTGGGGCTAACCATTTCGGGTTCTACCCAGATACCGAATTTAACGCCCTGTTTGGTCGCTTCTTCCACGAGTGTAGCGATACCATTGGGCAATTTTGTCCGGTTCGGTTGCCAATCTCCCAGACTGGAGTGATCGCTGTTACGCGGATATTTATTTCCAAACCAGCCATCATCCAATAAAAACAGATCTACCCCTAGTTTTTTGGTATCCTGGAGCAAACCTTTTAATTTTTGTTCATTAAAATCAAAGTAGGTCGCCTCCCAATTGTTGAGTAAAGTCAGGCGTTCGCCATTTCCATCCAGCAGCTGATATTTACGGGCCCAATTGTGCAGATTTCGGGAGGCGGTGCCTTTTCCTTTCGTCGATAAAGTATAGATCAATTTGGGTGTTGTAAAGTCCTGGTTGCTGGCTAATTTTACATTGGAAGCATAGTTATTTATTCCGGCAATGATACGCAGGTTATTGAGGTAGTCCACTTCAAAATCCACCTTAAAATTTCCACTATACCCAAGGCTTGCCATCAGTACTGTTCCTTCATCTTCGGATGCCGCCTTGCCCAGAGACACCATAAAGGAAGGTGGCTGGAATAAATTCGCGCGTGTTCCGAGTTTACTGTCCAGCACTTTAATGCCATGAGTCAAGGGCGCCTCCTCTACTTGCATTTCTTTTGCCCAGTCGCCATGGTACTGCCGTAGCCAATACGCATTGGAGCGCAGGGTCAGATTGGCCGAAGCAAATTTTTCCAGCGTGACGACTTTCTTTTCCTTATTTTGGATGGTTGCCCACTGCTCAATGACGTCCTCATTCAAAAACGATTTATAGTGTAAAACGACATAAATATCGTATACCGGGTCTTTTAAGGTGATATCAAGCTGTTTGACATTAGCATCCAGGTTTTTCACCTCATGCTTTTCATAACGCAGGTCCAGGGAGCGGTTGCCATCGGAATGAACAACACTGATGGCCGGTTCCAATAGGTTTTTTGAACCTGAGGGAGTATACGCCGCGTCGGAGAGGCCACTATAATCTGTCAATTGCCTATAACCGCTTGCAATGGTCGAGTACTCTTTAGCATCATTCAATTTTTCACCGTAATAGCGCATTTTAAGTGTTTTCGTGGAATCGTACTCCAACACCAGGGCATTCGATCTGGTTTCAATAGGAATCTGTTTGGACTGCGCCTGGATCTCCAGATGGACAAGCCCTTGGGTCATCAAAAGCCCGAGTACAACATGTTTAAAGTGATGGGTTGGCATATATAAATAGATTTAGGATTTGTTAACGAACTTGACTATTTTGTTTGCTTTCAATTGAATCTTATAAAGGTATTTACCATTGATTTCCTGCTCTGGGCTTAAACCTGTCAATGGCGAAGGGCTCAATACCTGAATCGTTTGATCTTGCGGCGATGAAAGAATAAGCTGCCTAATGCTGCTGTTGTTCCATTCCATCTTGTCGATGTGTACATTGCCCCGGGCTTTGAGTCCTTTCACTGTTCCGGCCGACCAGCGATCAGGCAGAGCAGGAAGTAATTCCAGCACATCCGTTTGCGACTGCAGCAACATTTCACTCACCGCAGCCACATAACCCAGGTTGCCATCTATCTGAAAAGGTGGATGCGCACAGAGCAAGTTGGCGTAAACGCCACCGCCATTGTTGTAATCAATACCATCGCCGCCAACGAGGTTAATGAAATTAGTCAGGATTTTATAGGCGTGATTCCCATCCTGCAAGCGGGCCCAAAAAGCCACCTTCCAGGCCATGGACCAACCGGTGGATTCGTCGCCACGCGCGGTGAGGGTAACTCGTGCAGCTTTGGCCAGTTCCGGTGTTTTTAAAACAGAGAATTGGTTACCTGGATACAGACCAAACAGATGCGAGACATGGCGGTGCTTGTCCTGCGGATCATCACGATCCGTTTCCCACTCCTGCAACTGTCCCCATTTACCGATTTTGGGTTTGAGCAGCGCAGCGCGAAGTGCCGTGATACGATTACGGTAATCGGCGTCTATATTTAAAATTGCACTCGCCTGGATGTAGTTGCTAAAGAGATCGTAAATAATCTGGTGGTCGTAGCTCACGGCATCCTCTGTGGGGCCATGTTCCGGCGACCAGCCCTTTGGCGCCACCACAGTTCCGTCTGCTCTTCGAACCAGACGATCATCCCAAAACTCGCTTATTTCTTTTAAAATCGGGTATGCAAATTCGCGTAGGTATTTCTTGTCCCTGTTAAAGGCATAATGCTCCCACAGTGCCTGAGCATACCAGGCACTTCCGGGGGTGTTCCAAAGGAAGCTTTCCCCACCGAAGATATTATTTTCGGTCTTTACGGTCCAGCCCCTTACGCCCGGAAATTCCTTCTGCGTATTTATTTTTTTCACCTCACGCATGCTATTGATATAATCGAGGTAAGGCCAGGCCGATTCAGGTAGATTAGCGACTTCTGCAGGCCAATAGTTCATCTGTACATTGATATTGGAATGGTAATCTGAGCGCCATGGTGGATTGTTACTGTTGTTCCAGAGTCCCTGCAGGTTTGCAGGCAAACCGCCCTTCCGCGAGGAACTGATCAGCAGATAACGTCCATATTGGTATACCAATGCTTCCAGAGCCGGGATCGGCTGTTTTTTATACGCCTCCAACAGCGCTTTTGTTGTTTGCTTGGCGTCCAGCTGGCTATGGTCGAGATCAAGCGCCACCCGATTGAACAGCGCTGTATAATCTGCAACGTGCCGTTCCAGCAGCTTATTTACGCCATATTTTTCCGCTTGCTGCAGATAACGTTCATTGACCTTCATCGGTTCTTCGGCCGACTTCCAGTTGGTCGCCCGTGTATTGGCGTAGTCTGTTGCGGCACTCAGCAGCAGAACAATTCGATCGGCAGATTTTACGGTAAGGACAGCCTGTCCTTTTTCATCTGTCGTTTTGGAAAGAGACCCGCCGACGACCTGCACGCGTACCTGTGCGGCATACCGCATGCCATTGTCGAGCGTTCCCTGAAACCACAGACGACCATCTTCTACCTGCACCGCCTGCCCATGTGCATCCTGAAGTGCAATCTGGGCATTGAGTTTCCCTTTTTTACTGTTTGCATAGTCAAATACCATAACCTGATCGGGCTGACTCGCAAAATATCGGCGGTTGATTTGCTGTCCATCCTGCTGATAGGCTATTTCATGCAGGCCCTTATCCAAATTTAATTTCCGGCTATAGGCGGTAAAGGATTTATTAACGTCGGAGTCAAAGCGAACAAAAAGATCACCAAAAGCCTGATAGGCACCTGTTTCATGTTCATCACCTGTCCAGAGGCTATTTTCATTAAATTGAATATGTTCATGATTTACGCCCGCGAAGATCATCGCGCCAATTCGTCCATTTCCGATGGGGTATGCTTCGGTCATCCAATCCGTTGCGGGCTTATTATCCCAGAGGTAATAGCGTTGTGCATACGATGTGGCCGAACAGAGTGTCACGCATATAAAGATGAGGCATTTAATTTTTCTGTGTATTAACATAGCGACTTATACAATTTATTGAGCGATGCCCAATGGTGAAAAAACAAAATAGATGACAATCATCAATAGGATGAGAAAGGCACCAATCCGATACCTTCCCTTCCAATAGGTGCCCTTGTCCTGGCCCGAAAACTCAAACTGATACTCCGAGAGATAATCTGGCCGGCTCAATTTACTCCCCCCCCAGATGACCAGCGCCACAGCGACAAACAACAGCGCGAACAAGTGCAGATAATGTAGCTCTGTCTTCCAGACAAACACCAGAACGAAGTAGCTGACCATGTACAGGAACAGGCCAATTTGCGCCATCCTTGGCGTCACACGGCGCGATAGAATCCCCAAGATCATAATGGTGAAAATGGGCATATTGAACAGCCCCGATACGGTTTGGAGGTACGTATAAAATCCGTCATGGGCAAAGAGGATAAAAGGTGCAATAAACATGGCCGAGATAGAGATGATCAATTCGAACAGTTTTCCTTTTTTGACCAGCTCCCTTTCACTGAGCGTCCTCTTTCTACGTTCCAGGTAAGGTTTATAAATATTAAAAACAAATAAGCTGCCACAGCTCTGAAGGCCAGCAGTATAGGTAGTCATTGCCGCACCAAAGACCAGTGCCAAGGAAAAACCAATCAATACATCCGGAAAGATCAGGACAATGAGTTTCGGAAAAACAGAAGCTGTAGGCTGCACATGCGGCAGTAAGTGTACGGCCAGAAGACCGGGCAAATTGATCAACAGCGGCATCAGGAGTTTGCCCCCCGCAGCCAAAGTCATTCCTTTCTGTGCTTCCTTTAGATTTTTGGCGCTTAATGCCTGTTGTGCAATATAGGGTTCCATCCCCCAGTAATAGAAATTGATCAGCAGCATTCCGGTAAATAAGGTCGAAAATGGAACCGCATCATGCTTTCCACCGACGGCATTGAGATGTTCTTTCTTGTCGTGAAATAACTGGAGTACCCCCGTCCAGATGTCGCCATTCCCCAAATACCAAAAGGCAAAAACCGGAATCAGCAGGGCGAGCAGAAACAGACAGAACCCTAAGCCCAGGTCAGACAGGGAAATCAGCTTCAATCCACCTAATATGCTGTATAAGCTCCCGATGATCCCGAGGGCCCAGACCAACATCCAGATACTCTGCCAATAACTGATGTGCAGCAGTCCGGGCACATCAAACATTGTGGCCAGGCTTAGCGCACCACCGTACAATACCGGTGGCAATAAGTTAACGATGTATCCGATCAGAATCAGGATAGATACCAACATCTTTGTTTTGGTGTCAAATCGTAGTGCCAAGAAATCCGGAACCGTCCGAAAACCATGCTTAAAATAAATAGGCAGTAGAAATTCCGAAACCAGGAGCATCGCGACTACCGAACTCACCCCCCAGCCGATGACCGACAGGTTGTTGATATAGACCGATTCATTTTCACCGATAAACTGGTTGGCGCTCAGGTTAGTCAACAGCAAAGCCGAGCCCACCATCCAAAAACTATTGCTCTTTCCTGCAAGGAAAAAACCATTTAAGGTATTGGAATAATTGGTTTTAAACTTCCATAAAGACCCCAAAGCAACCAAACCAGTAAAAAGACAAAAACTAAAAACTATCATCGTAAAACTTCCCTATTTAGACAGAGTTGCGGTCTGCCAATGTCGTTGGCACCACTTCCTTGATCAACGTTCTTTCGAGCACAAACTTGGCTGCTTCCGATCCGATCCGTGCAAAACTTGTCGAAAAGGTGGTAATACCGCCGCTGATAATCTCTTTGATGACATCATCGTTGTGCGAGAGAATTCCCAGATCCTGCCCGAGGGTCCAGCCTTTTTGTAGCACCTCTTTCAGCATCTGATAGAGCTCCGGATTATGAATGGTAAAATACAGTTTTCCCTTTTTTAGATCCCCCACATGGTATTGCTTTTCGATACGTCCTTTTACTTTATAGTCTTTCAGAAAGCGTAAGAAAGCATTTTTGATTTCATTGGGTTCGGCTGTATTTTCCCTAAAATAGAAGATCACTTCTTTATACTTTTTGATCTTTGGATAAAGTTCCTGAAAAACGGCATAAGTGGCTGCCTCAAATTCCTGGGACACATAGGAATAATCATCGCCAAGATCCATCAAACGGTCAATAATCAATAATTTGGATGCCGGAATGGAACGCAGCAGCATTTCGGAATCTTTATTTTCAATCGGAGCAACAATATATACCGTATATCGTCCCTGGATACGATTAAAAATATCTTCAAAAGTTTCCATATTGTTGTGATGGAAAAAGAGATCCACCGTTACTTCCTCCGGCAGGTTGGTCCGCAGTTCATTCACCAAGGTGTCCTGAAAGGTATCGTATGCATACAGCAGGACCGCAACTTTTTGTTTCATCTGCGTATTGTTGCTCACCACAAAATATCCCTTTCTGTTTTTCGATTCCACGACTCCGTGGGCAATCAGATCACGGTACGCCTTAGCGAAGGTTTCGCGTGCATAGCCCAGGTATTGGATCAAGTTATTGACAGAAGGTAAACTCGCGTGCACCTCCAGTTCATTCGCATCAATGGCATCCAACACGCCCTGCACAATACATTCATGTTTCGAAAGCCCATTTAAAGCTTCCAATCGTTTGATCCGATCGATCAACGCCTTAAACTGTTCTTCTTTGCTTATCTTCATATAATATTATTAACTAAAGAGCAATCTTAAACAATTTTGCTCCTGCATGCTCAAAGGCAATGGGATTTTCAGCAGTAAAATTCTGCGCTGTTTTTTCAAACAGTTCCACCGCCTTATAGGTTGTATTTGGCACTAGGCCTATCTGTTTAAAATCTATGTTTATTGCTGCCGGAGCTGTATTGTAATTAAATACGGCCACATACAGCGTTGTTCCAATCTTTTTGTAATAATACGTATTTGCGGCTTTTCCTTCTACAAATCCTGCCGGGCGGAAGCTTTTACCGTCGGCTATGATCTTTAAAATTTCGGGATCCTGCAGATATTGATTCATCTTAGGCTGCCAGTTTTCTTTTTTAGACAGGTCATCGCCGAGGATAATGGTCCCCGTTACAACACCGGAAAGCAATCTTGCCTTATTGACCTCAGGGCTTTCATCGTGAAAGACCAGGTGGTCGGCATCGATAAAATCATAAAGATAAGTTTGCCACCAGCCGTAACTAACACTGTTTAGCGTATATTGAGTTTGGTCGATGGTTTTCCAGGCGTCGCAGGCTATTCTGCGCATGTGTGCAAATTGGGCAGTTGCCAGGGACGGCGAAATTGCCGCGTAGATCAACATTTTATCTTGGAGTACGTCAACGAGATGTTTCATACCCACAGCATAAGCTTGCATACCGGTCTGAATTTTCTTGTCGTAAAAACCTGTGGATTCGATTGCTGCGTGAGAAAGGAAATCGACCTTGATCATCCGGAAGCCACAGTCGACCAATTTCCCCAGGATCACATCCATACGGGCCAAAGTACCGGGATGCGTCGGATCAAGAGCCCGACCACCATCTAAATTGTGATAGCCTTTTTGGGTTTTGGTCCAAAGCTGGCCAAAGGTATACTGGCTTCCCTCCGCCTTGCGGTCGGGCCCACTTCCATGCCCCCAGTCTGTAAAAGGAGCCCAATAGACGCCGGGCTTGAGGCCCAAAGAATCACAATAGCGAACAAATTGCTTCAGCTGCGTGTAATCTCCTGACATACCACCGGGCGTCATATTATCCCAAAAAGAGTCAAGATCTATAAAAGCCTCACCATCTGCGTTGCGGAAATAAGGAATATCTTTTGCGAAATAGTCTGCCGTGCCCGTGGCATTCTGAAAATTAAGTTTTTCCTGTATCACTCCCCAGCTGTTCCAGCCGACAGGTGTGGCACCTTGCCACGATTTCACATAGGCCGGCGATAGCTTCCGGTGGGTTTTAGCATAGTTTTCGAGCCCAATGCGCCAATCCTTGTCGTAAGACACGAGGTATTTTGGGGAGCGAATGACATCACCCTTCACCGTCCCGTGCGCCATGGAATCCCGTGTGATATGTACATCTGTAAATCCGGCCTGTGCTACCAGGTGGGTATATTGCCCCTGATCTCCTTCGATCGCGATACCCGATTTCCAGACGGATTGATCCAATGAACCAATCAAGAGACCTTTTCCGCTATCCTTATCGTATACAACACCGACTTCGGCACTGCGCTTACTATTCCTTGCAAGGGCATTGTTTTCATACGAAATAAACGTATCGTTATCAAAAGGAACAGCCAGCTGGTACAAGGATTTTCCCAGGCCGGCAACCGACGCATTTGACCAGATCGGCACAAGTTCATTACTGGCTATATTTTTACCCCTAACTTCCAGTTCAAGGATGACACCATCTATAGTGTCGTAGAAATAAAAATGCTGCAGCAATGTAATGCCCTGTTGAGTTTTAACCGAAATGGTATACTGTATGCCTTTGCCCAAATTGTCCTGAATAGGCTTTTCTGTGACGCTGCGGGTTCCTTTCAGTTTATCAGTACTAATTTTTTGTCCATTAGCAAGTGCCAGATAGGCACTTGCTTGTTGGATATAGGCGACTTGATCTTTACTTAGCGAATATGTTCCCTCTTGTTTGTTATAGGTCAACGTTAGGCCATTTTTCTTGACCTGAAAAGGCTGTGCGCATAACATGAAGGTACATAGCATAAAACTTAGCGCGAAAATAACTGTCTTCATTCTGCTTGATATTATTGTAAATTGATTTGAAAAGCGTTTATCTTCATGTAATGGTCAGGTTGAAAATTGACCAGCATCCCCATATTGACCGTAACCTTTTCTTTGATTTCAAAATAAACACCATCTGATTTAACATCAGCATGGGCCATTGCCTGTTGAAGTTGCTCAAGATCTGGAATTCCACTGTTTGCTTTGCTAACAACCAGTTTTGCTGGCGGTTGATCATAATTTGTCCAGGATAAGTTACAAAAAAAACGATATTTACCGGGAAATAAGGTTACTTTTTGTTCAATTTTACCATTTACGATAGCCGGAGCACCCCATCCGGCTTCAATATTGACGACGCCGCCATCGTCCGATCCAAAACCACCGTAACCGTTATGGTTTTTCATACTGGTATTGATCATCCAATAATCCAGATTACCCCATCTGTTGCCATCATAAGCTGTCGCTGTAAACGGGTTTTTAAAGTTCTTCAGACACCAGACAGTGATATCGCCTTTTTTTACAGGCAATTTGCTACGCTGTACCATAAAAGTGTCAACGGCATTACTATCTGGTCTAAATACCGTCTGGTAAGCGATCTCCTGATTCGGCAGATAGTCCAACAGGTTAATTTTCTCATTCAGCTCTTTCGTCCGCACGACAGTATCCGTAGTTGTATTGTTCTGATTCTTATAAGTCATGCGCACCGCATAAAATCCTACACTTGGTGTCACATCCTGTAAGGCAAGCTGAAATTGTTGATCAGCCATAAAATTCTGGTCCAATATTGTCCGCTGGAAAAGTCCTTCACGATAACGATCGCCATACACGTTTCCGACCAGAAAGGTCGGAACCGAAAATCTTCCTTGGCTATCGACTGTACGGATTTCAAAATTCATGGGCCCTTCCGGTAGATTTTCAATCATATAATGTACGGTATCGATTGCATCCGTCAATTTTACTGGAAACTTCATCGAATCCTGTTTACTGTTCCAATAGACACGCAGCTCGGAAACTCCGGCATTCACCCGAAAGATACCATCTACTTGTACACGATATTTTCCCGAACGTATTTTGATGGAATCTAGCTTCGCAGGATATACGATTTCCTCTCCATCGGTGAATTTGGTAAATTCATCCATCTTGGAACACGCGACGAATAAACAAACGCCGAACAAGGCTAGTATGCATAGATATGTTCTCATCTTCATTTTCTTTTTAATAGTTAATAAACACCCCATACTTGTACTTGGGCAATCTGGATAAAGTAACTACCACGCCAGTTGCGCAGATTGCGGATCCGCAGGTATTTGTATTTTGGAGCATCTTCGGGCATATCAAAAGACCAGCCTGCAATGCCATACACTTCATCGGCGTTAGTATTTGTTCCAGCGGGAGTACCCGAAGGTTTTCGCACGGTACAGGTTGCCAGTTTAGACCAAGATTCCCAGGAGCCATCCAGATTTGGGTTATTACTTCCCCAAACTTCAAATTCACGCATGTTACCCTTATCATAAAAACCATTTTCCCGTCGTGGGAAAATCACGACGCGGCTCAATTTTGCTTCCTTACCAATCGAAAAGGTCAGGGATTGCGGCGCACCGGCACTTTCAACCGTATATAAGGCTGGCCAGCGTGAGGGATTCATATTGCCGTCCCACATCATTTCAGAAGTCGTCCCATACATATATTGGGCATCCCCCGGTAAGTGTAGCGCTGAAAACTGCTGTCTCGGAAAAAGATTTTCTTCCAGCGGTGTCAGCGAGGTATATAAAGTATCCGATTTATTTAACCATCGGTCACGCACATAAAAGGCAAATTTCATTTCACGGGATTTCAATCCGCGGATATTATACAAGATCAGGGAATCTTGGCTATAATAGTTGTCCAAAGGCAAATATTCCCCATTATTCAGGGAATCAACCATTGGGACAATCACCACATCGCCTTTTTCCCGATTGACCGAACTGATCCGGACGCCACCAAATGTCGGTGCAATTTTCATTTGTCCGAATACAAGATCAAAAATCGGTGTTTTAGGTTCCACTGTAACGTCCACAGCATCTGAAGCTATTTCAGCCTTATTGACGGCATAAAGCTTGACAGTATGTTTTTGTGTATCGGGGAAACCGTCGATTAAGATCTCATTTTTATAGGTTGATGATTTTACGACCCGTGTCTGCCCATTGGCCATGACATATTCAGCCTTGACATACAATACATTTTTACTGGACGGTAAACTGTAATGTATTGTTGCCTGTCCGTAGCCATTGGTCACAGAAGTATTTTGTACAACACCTGGTTTCGTTTGGTCATCTTCAAGCAAGGTCCATCCCTTTTCCTCTTTACAACCGGCTAATAGATAAAAAAGGCCTATCAGGAAATAGCAATAGTTTATGTAGTTTGGATTTTTCATAATTTTCTATTTAATAAGGAATTACCAGCCTGGGTTTTGCACTAAGTTGGGATTGACCAAAAGGTTGTTTTCCCGTATCGGCCAAAAATAATCCCTCGGTGCCACAAAACGCTGTTGGAAGAAAGTCTGTTCTTTATAGAAAAGTTCCGGATGATCTTTATCCTGGTTTCTATCCCAGCCGGTAATGTTTTTATTGAGTTCCTGTGCTGCTAATTTCCAACGTTTCAGATCCCAAAAGCGTGACCCCTCAAAACTCATTTCAATATTCCGTTCACGTTGGATGATACTGCGCAAGCCTTCCTTGCTTGCCGGCTTAGCAGGATTTAACGCATACTTTGACCATGATTCTTGGATACCTTCCAATCCGGCCCTTTGACGGATTTTATCTAGGTATAAAAAGACATCAGCGCTCGGTCCCTCACTTTCATTCAAGGCTTCGGCATACATCAGGTACAAATCGGCCAGGCGCATCATCGGCCAAGGATATTCTTCAATATGTGAGCTGTTGCCATCTTTGAAAGCAAATTTCCAGTTCACCAATTTTTTGGGGTAGTAGGTCGTCACCGGAATAGAGAGCCCACTACCAAACAGCCCCAGGCGCAGCTGTGTGGTCCAGGTATTTTCGTCACTACGGCTCGGACTATTTTCCATAAACCAGATCCCCCCGTCAAAACCAACATTGGCGTAAAATCTATTTTCACGGTCAAAATGCACGCGGGCAGTCTGATAATTCTGGATATTATTGAACCGCTCGGCATAAATACCCGCACGAAGCTGGTTTTTATTACTGAAATCCAAAGTTTTATCTTCATCCATCGGCACACCATTTCGCGTGTAAAATTGGTCAACAATTTTTAAGGAAGGCGCTAAGGTACCATGCACACTGTTATTGCCTGCGTTATTCGGATCTATATGTGCCATAGATGAATACTGCATCTGCCAAGCCCGTGAAGTCGGATTTGCCCAGACGATTTCTTTATTCCATTTTTCAGTGACAGCATTACGAATGCTCATTTGAATCATTGTTGTATCGGAAAGTGGAAATACAGTACCAGGAAATTGGTATAAGCCCATACCTAGATTCTCGCATGCCGTAATTGCTTCCTTTGCCGCACGGGCAGCCTTCTGCCATTTTTCCAGCTGGAAGCTTTGGTTGAAAAACAGCGTCCCATCGATATTTTTAAAAGTCGCATAATCCGTATTACCGTTGAACAGCGGACTTGCGGCATATAATAATACTTTTGCTTTGATCCCCAAGGCGATAGGTTTGGTAATACGGCCCAAATCCGTAACCGGAGACTGGACCGTATTAGGTAATTTAGGAATTGCCTCGTCAAGAACCTTGACTATATAATCGACAACCTCATCAATCGGCTGACGTTTAACTTTTGCATCCTCAATGGAGGTATTTACAGATAAGTTGACATCCATGGTAGGAATAGGGCCATAATGCCGCATCAACATAAAGTGATAGTATGCTTTTAAGAACATCACCTCCCCTTCCCAGGTAGTACGTTCGTCCTGCGTCATATCGCGTACTTTTTCGGGATTACGAATATTTTCCAGAAAAATATTACAGTCACGAATGGCATTATACATATAACCATCCCAATAATTCACGTAGGGATTGGTGACGTTCTGATTTCCGCGGGCGATATTCCAGTTTGTCCCATCAATACTGAGGGTTGGGTAGTCCAGCCAGAATTCATCCCCCGCGAGGTAAGCTGGGTTTCTGGTCGGATCGCCATCTGGTGGTAGGTATGAATAACAGGTGGCCAGGTATTTTATCGCCTCGCTACGCATGGTAAATGCATTATCTATTGTCGCCACATTGTCCGGCACAACATCCAAATAGTTGCAGGACTGAAAGAACAATAGACCCGATGCAACCAGTAATTTAATTAATCTTAGATTTTTCATGATAAATTGCCTTTTAAAATCCGACGTTAATACCGACGTTATATACAGCCTGTACAGGATAACCTAATCCTTCGCCCCCCATTTCAGGATCCCACATCTTAAATTTACTCCAGACAGCAAGATTGAGCGCGTTGACATAAAACCGCACATTTGACATCTTAAATTTGTTGAGAAACTGATTCGGTAGATTGTAGCCCAATTCAACAGATTTCAGTCGCAGAAATGCACCGTTGCGCATCCACCAGGTTGAAAACTGATTATTATTAGCGTTAAAACCATCCGTTAAGCGTGGCCACAGAGCCCTTACGTCTTGGTTATCTTCGGACCAGTAGCTATTGGCCACTTCCTGTAACAAACCATTCTGATACGGTCCGTTGATTGCAAAAGGCGTAATATTTCCCGGATCAATAAAAAAGGAGGAACGAGCCGAGCCCTGTAGGAATGCACTGACATCAAAGCCTTTGAATCCTACAGAAAAGCCCATTCCATAAATAATTTGTGGATCTGTTGGATAACCGATCGGCACTTTGTCTAAATCCGTGATTTTACCATCGCCATTGATATCCCTGTATTTGATATCTCCACCCATAGTTTTAAAAGCGCCACCAAAATTCTGTAATGGTGAGTTTTCGGCTTCAATATCATCGACAAACAGGCGCTCGGCAATCAGACCATACGATTGTTTGATCGGATGCCCCAATCGAGAGAGGTAGGATAGATTTGCCGGATAGTCGGGCTCCTCGTTCACCAGTAATTTGTTGGTTGCATAGGTCATATTCGCCCGTAACTGGGTCCACCAGGTATTTTGAAAGGACTTATTGTAATCCAGGGCCAGGTCAAATCCCCGGCTCTGCGCTTTACCTATATTAGCCTGAATGTCAGCCTGAAAACCGGTTGTAGAAGGAATATTCGAACGTACCATCAGGATATTGCTCCGGGTAGAGTTGTAATAATCAAACACTACACCCAAGCCATTTTTTAGATTCAGGTCAAATCCCGCATCAAAGGTTTTTGCCCGTTCCCAGGTAATATCACGATTTTCATACCGCGATATGGAATAACCAGGCCGTGTGTAATCCCAGTTATTTCCCCAAGAGAAACCTCGTCCACCGTTATTCGGATTCACTTGCGATAGGTAGAAGAAACGATCCCGGTCCTCCCCGATCTGATCGTTACCCACCAGACCATAGGTTGCCCTCAATTTTAAGCGGGAAACAACGGGATTCATAAATTCAAACATTTTTTCCTCATTCAGATTCCACCCCACACCAAAAGATGGGAAGAAACCAAAGCGATGATCTTTGGAGAAACGTTCGGAACCGTTGTAGCCAAAGTTGAACTCAAAAAGGTAGCGGTTTTTGTATGCATAAGTCGCACGGCCTGACACACCGAGATTACGAGCAGGTAAAGAAGCCTGCAAGTCACCACCGTTAGCGGTCTGATAATTACGGATAATACCGATCAACATCCCAGTAATATCATGGTCTTCAGTGATTGTGCGGTTGTAATTGACGGCAAACTCACCGTAGGTCGTCGTATTTAGGATTTTATTTCCCTGGTTGTAATCCAGGTATTCCGTACCCTCATTTTCGTTGAGCAGACTTAAAACCGTATTGCTGGTACCCGGGATCCGGACCAGATTGTAATAAAATGGTTTAAAGCTCCGCATGACGGAAAAATAAGAATAGCGTTGTGTATACGCCATTAAACGCGCGGACAACCCCTTTGTGATGAAGTCAAAATTCTGTTTCAGCTCCAATTGCACATTGACTGTGGAGCTATTATATTCCTGAAAACCATTGACCATATTGGCGTAGGGATTGTTATATAGCGTTTTGGTAGTTGGAATAAAGTTATTTCCGAAAAGCGGATGTGTCGCAAATGGAGAATAGGACGAAGGATAAATTGCCGGGAACATCACCGGGTTAGACCATATTGCTTCGCGGAATACGCGCTGTCCGCCATTAATTAGATTTCCCCATTTATCATAGCCCCCTATTGGCCCTGTATAGTCGTCAAATTGCGCCGATGTACGGATAATCCCAATAGTCGTTGGGGTAACATTTAAGGTAATATTAGATCGTAAAGAGTAGTTTTTCAGGTTGATGTTATTATCAAAGCTGTTGCTATTTTCAGATCGAAGAATTCCCTTATCATTATTAAAGGTACCTGCGACATAATATTGCGCCAGGTTTCCGCCACCGGTGACATTGAAGTTAAAACGCTGGTTGTTGGTATAGTCCTTTATAAGCTGGTCGATCCAGTTATTATTGGGATAGAGCAACGGGTCGTCTCCCCGTTCGGTATGGTCAATCTTGTTTTGGCTGTAAGGAAGAGTTCCTTTAGGATCTCTGGTCAATACCGCCTCATTCGCCATTTTCATATACGTGATATTATCGGCAAATTTAAAATTACGCGTGTTGGTTGAGATGGAGTTTTCAAAACGTGCATTGAATTTTGCCTTACCGACAATACCGCTCTTGGTGTTGACTAAAACAACCCCATTCGCACCTCTAGCGCCATATAAGGAAGAGGCTGCTGCATCTTTCAATACGGAAAAACCAGCGATATCATCCGGCTGTAAGCGGGCCAGCGCTGTGGTATTGGATTCCATTCCATCAATTAGAATCAAAGGGTCTTTTTTTCCCGCCCCAAAGGAACCGACACCACGGATAAAGAAGGAAGCGTTGTCATTACCAGGTTCCCCACTCCGCTGGTAAGCAATTAATCCAGCCACCCGACCTGCCAACATGGAAGTCAGATTGGATGTTGGCCCCTTAATTTCTTTGGGATTGATCGAGGTAATAGAGGCCACCATACTCGTTTTTTTCTGTGTGCCGTAGGCCACGACAGTCACTTCATCCAGACTCGAACTTGATGAGGATAAGTAAATGGTCATACGGTTAGTACTCGTGACCTGAACAGTTTTGCGGTCAAATCCGACCGAAGTCAGGACAAGCTGATCGTTGATGTGCGCATCTTTGATCAGGAACTGTCCCTGTGCATCCGTTGATACAACTGCATTCTTTCCCACAAAGGCAATTGTAACATTGGAAATGGGTAAATGTCCGACGCTGTCCAATACAACTCCTCTTAATTCAAACGATTGGGTCTGTGCGCTTGCAAAGCCAGTTATTAGAAGAAAAAGGAAGACAAGACTACATCGCTGCCATTTACAGATTCGGTAATACATGTGGTAGATCATAAATTGGTCTTCTTATAGATTGGTTATTATTACGTAGCATAGAACATATAAACTATACTATTCTATACTACTGTACAATAGTAAAAACATTTTCCGACATCCACAAATATTTTTTTAAATAATGGTTTCTAACTCCATCCAACCAAACAGCGTTACCTGCGCAGCGTTCTAAAAAAAAATAAAGCGGTATGCACTATCATGGGTGATATACATACCGCTTTATTTTTTCAGAAGATTTTTAGCAAAAAAAGGTAGGCCTAGCCTACCCTTTTGTCAATGAGTGGTGATATTTTAAAGTATGATTGAGCGAATGTGCAGTCTGCCGGGCATCGTCCTGATAGGACGACAGATCCTCACAATTTCGAATGTCTGCGACATCCACTTTCTTTCTTACTTTGCTGATGACCTGATTTAGCTCTGATTTCCAGTTACCCGGATCGCCAAAATCGTCCATCCAATTTTTATTGATAAACTTTTTGTAGTTCAAAAGCAAAATATACAATTCCTCACCACTACCGGCGCGATTGATTGACGTGCGCCAGTTCTCTAATTTTTCTTTAAAACTCATAACCAGCAATATACAAAAAAATATGGACATTCCAAAATCACTTCTTTGAAATGGATGAATATTATTAAAAATTAAGTGACAGAATGATTAAACCTTCGGTGAATTATCTTGGTCATAAAGTAAAGACTCAATATAAATATTATATTATAAAACAGATTAAATTATGGCCTTTATCCACTTAAAAAATATGTTTGTTATTTCCTTTGCATTGCTATGTATAATGGAGAAAAGTATTGCTCAACACATTGGGGACAATAAAAGATCCACGTCTCAGACGACCTTTCGGCACGACAGAGAAAACGATTATGTCAACATAGGCAACCGGATTTTCTACAGGGATAGGATGGTCGAAGATGTTGATGCACGATCTTTCAAAGACCTTGGTAATGCTTATGCAAGAGACAACTGGAATGCCTATTATCGTGGTGTCAAGATCAAAGATGTATCGCCACATTCTTTCCAGTCACTTGGTTGGGGGTATGCGAAAGATAGCTGGAATGCCTATTATCGTGGCATTAAGATTAAAGATGTCTCTGCACCCAGCTTTAAAATACTGGATGAAGGATATGCCAAAGACAGTTGGAACGTCTATTATAGAGGCAATCAAATAAAAGATGTATCCGCTCCAAGTTTTGTTCTTCTTGGCGACGGATACAGCAAGGACAGTTGGAAAGTCTATTATTATGGCCAGGAGATAAAAGATGCGACTGCCTTCACATTTAAATATCTGGGTAAAGGGTATGCGAAGGATAGCTGGAATGAATATTATAGAGGAAAAAAATTAGATTGATTTATTCGATAATCATGTTGATGCCTACCATTTTAGCCTTGTATTTAATCTTTTCGATCAGGCCATAGTAGCTCCAGTTTCGCAACAAGAATTCATCACCTTTGGCAATTTCTTCCTTGTTGGATTGGTTGACCAGTAAGAGCGTACCCGCTTGTGCTTTGACGCATAGCTCAATTAACCTGCGGCTATACAGGTGCAGTTTTGTGTCTACATAATTTTTTTCCTTTTCATTGTAATGTTCCAAGCTTTTCATTTTTCGCTTACGTCCACGTCCACCTTTATCAAATGCGGCAGCCTTCTGCAAACGATGCCGTGCTGCTTGAATGGCCATACGGCGGTAAGTAAACTCTTCCTTGTTACCGATCTGAAAGGACTCCTTACCGATGGTCACTGCTATCGGGTGTTCAATAGAAAGCGACGCTTCGGCAATAATGTTATCTTTCAATTCTTGGATCTTTTTGGGAAGTTCCAGGGCCAGCAGTAGAAAGATCTTACCTTTAACAATTTTGATTGCGCTGCTGCAGACTTTGATTTGTCCGACCAATGCACGTTGGAGCAATACCCTTTTATCCGATCGGTCTTTACCGAGGTAGGTCCGAAAAGGTATTTTGAATAGTGTGAATTTAAAATCTCTATTATTCTCATCTTTACTCAAGTTAATTTGTCTACCGGAAAAAGGAATAGGCATGTCTTTTTTATAATTGCGGAGTGATTTCTCACCTTTCCAGTACGAGAGACGATCCGCCTGAAAATATTTGATTAAAGCCGTGTTTATCTGTGATAGAATATCCGTAGGAATTCGTCCCTTAAAATAACTGGACAGCAAACGGTAAGTTGTATTCATCCGTGAAGTATTCAAGACACCTTCAGGATCTTTTGCCTGATCGGCCAGTTTAATTTTCACATCTTCTTGTAGGTAAATCAGATCTTTGAGATTCTCTTGTACATATTGGTGGGTGATGACCATATTGGCACCACGAAAGACAAGATCCTGCCATTCAAAGAGCTGTTTAAAATACTCTGATCGTTTTTCTTTATCGTCACAATCCACAAAAACCTGTATTTTGCGGGTCAATACCATTGTATCAGCTGCCATATCTTTTTATATTTTTTATGCCGTTTTCTTAGCAGATTTAATTTTTGCATGTGCATTAACAAATAATGTCCGCACCTGTCCCCCATCCAATTGTAAAGCTTCTGAAATCTTGTCAAAGGAATACTGCAATTCATAGCGCATGCGGAAGACCTCCGCTTCTTCTTCGGTCATTTCATCATTTAATTTAAATTCAACAGGTTTAGCCATCAGCTGCATTTTCTCTTCACTATGAATGATGGAACGCAGGTATTCGATTGTTTTCTCTATTTGTAGGCTAACTTCATAATCAGAGATATTCCCCATATAGTAAGCGATACGTTCATAGTTAAAACTATATTTGAGGCAAAGGCGGATAAAGAGCTGTTGATCGCTGTTGAGGTTTGGTAGGATGGCATTGATCTGATCCATTTTCTTTTTCTTTTCCAGTTCCAGTTGCTCGATATAGAGCAGATCGTCTTCGCTTTCCTCTTCCAGTTCATAACCCAGCATAAATTCCTGATAGTCTTCGATGCTGTCGAGGCGGAGTAAGCTTCGGTGAAACCTATTGCGCGATTTCTGATAAAAAGCCTGAATGGCAGACTTCACCTGGGCTTTCAAAAAGTCGAAGATCTCCGTTTCGGAGTGCACATTTTCACGGAACAGCCAAAGCCTTAGAAATGCTTCCTGCGCAATACTTTCGCCCGTACATTCATCATCGGTTGCACGGTGGGCACGAAAAAGGAAATGTTCATAGAATTTTTGGTAGAAAAATTTAAGTCCTTTTTCATGACCATTGTGAAGGTGTTCAATGGCAGTTTTAATGTCCTTGTTTAGTAAAAGTAGTTTCATAATTCGTTTTTATGGTTAGCACACGAAAAATTACTTACCGCAGCTCCGGCGGAACTTGACGGATTTTATGGAAACCGAAGCCGGGTAAGTGCAAATTGTTATATGGTTATAAAAACTTATTGGTATTGAATGGGAGGTATTGGCGTGACGCGTTCCAGTTGTGTATCCCCCATATATCTTGAGATTATTAGCATAGGAAAAAGTGCTTGCATTTGTTTGGAACAAGTTGTGTACACTCTACTTTTTGGGGTCATTAACATCTCTTAGTGTCTGTAAACCAGAATTTTAAAGATTTTACACATCCTACATTTTGAGATCATTAGCATCGATCTCAACGAACAAAACAGGAGAAGAAAGTTGTGTATACCCCACATTTTGAGATCATTAACATCCTACCTCTCAATCTTGAAAAAGCAATTGACGCTGTGTATACCCTGCATTTTGAGATCGTTAACATCACTAACTCCTAGTGCTTGAACGACCACCACGCTGTGTATACCCTGTATTTTGATACTATCAACATCTGACCGTTCACGAGGCACCGACTAAAGGCCGCTGTGTATGCCCTGCATTTTGAAATCGTTAACATCCCTACCTCCTAGTATCATAATAATAATCAATAACATAGCGTAGAATGTAACCCAACATTTTATTAAAAAGGGTATTCAGTGAGTCGCCATTGCGCTCACCCTACGGCATAACAAGATGCCTCAATATATAATTTTAAAAACTCTAATATCACCTAAATAAACAGTAGCCCATGTGCTAGTTGCATATATCCCCTACATTTTGAAATCATTAACATCAGCCCCTCAAAACAATTACAAAGCATTGATGTTGCTTATACCCTGCACCTATGAGGTCATCAACGACCGTGGTATCGCAAAACAAATATAATTGTCAATACCCCTACTTTTTGAGATCATCAACATCTTATACTCGCATTGGATCTATATTTTCAATGTTGTGTATACCCTACATTTCGAAATCATTAACATCACAAGCTGAAGAATTGTTGATTACTGTAAATTGTGTGTAGCCTTATTTTAAGATTATCAAAATCTAGGAATTTGACGGTTTCGTTCATGAGCGTGTGTATACCCTACATTTTGAGATCAACAACATCATATTGTTGACTACTACTCTGGCGGGCAGGTTGTGTATACCCTAAATTATGAGATCATTAACATCTCAAGAAGACTTACATAAAGTTCACCCTCATTGTGTATACCTACATTATGGGGTCATTAACATCCGGCCTAGTGAACATCATAAATCAAAATCATGTTATTTAACAGAAAGATCGGGAAAACCGTTGTTTATACCCTACTTTTTGAGGTCATCGACATCTCCTGTATACACCAGTAAAACAGCACAATAGTTGTGTATACCCTACATTTTGAGACAGTTAACATCGCATTTTAAAACGCCTGATATTCACTCGTGCTGTGTATACCCTGCATTTTGAGATCGTTAACATCTCTTTTCGCCAACTTTCAGTTCTTCCGCAGGCTGTGTATACCCAACATTGTGAGATTATAACATCCTCCCTCCTAGTATCGAAATAACAATCAAGAACATAGTGTAGCATGTAACCCAACATTTTTAAAAAAAGGGTATTTAGTGAGTCGCCATTGCGCTCACCCTACGGCATAACAAGATGCCTCCTATCATCATCAAACCGATCAGCTAAACAGTCGATCAGCCTATATTTTTATATTCTCCTTTTTCAATACCAATAAGTCAAAGAACACCCCTCACGCAAAATAATTACCTTATTTTTGCGCAAAAACAATTTTTCAATAAACTCAATAAAGAGTCTATTTCAACGATTCAAATAATTTTATTTTTTATTAATCCTATGCTTCGAATGGCAGTTACACGTCAATAATAGGGGTTATCAACATAGGATGCTAGATACGAGTCTATAAAATAGAAATCAATTTTATTCCGGTGACTTTGCGATATTTTTAATACTTAATTTTCTCATTCATTAGATTTTAGTCGTACAACAATAGTTTAACACCTTACCTCCAAGGTTACCGCTGTCCTTCATATTTAGTTATCGGCTTTCGTTGAAACAAATATAAAAACAAATATTTATTTGCGCAAATAAAATACAAATATTATTATTTTAAAAATGCGCAAATAAGTTTTCCATTTGTATATGGGAGATATCAACGAGCATATACTGGAGGAAATTGGAGAGCAATTGCGCATTCGACGTGAAAAAATATACTACACCCTGAAAGATGTAGCCAATATGACGGGATTAACCACCAATACAATAGCAGCTGCTGAAAAAGGAAAAGGCGCCTCACTGAACAACTTTATCCTGATCTGTCGCGCTTTAAAAATTCAACCACATACCATATTCAAAAAAGAAATAGATTTAACACCACTCTACAATATTCCTCCTGAGTCAAAGCGTCGTATTGAACTGACGAAAGAACTGGATGATCTTGTTTACAATTCCAATTTTTTCGAAATCCCCCGTCGTGTTTCTGATATCATCCAACAGCTGAATGCCAACAAAGAGCAAAGCAATAAATTTTCTGTTTATCTCAGCAGCTACTGTCAGGAAGGTACACTGGAATACGAAAAACATGGAAATTATAAAGAATACCGAAAAAAGAATTCTCCAAAACCTGTCAAAAAGTATAGTAACTGATTGGTTTCGCACAGTAAGATTGCGATTCAGTCGCATGGAATATTCACTAAGTCCTATGACTGCTACAAACAAAGCAATGGAACTTTGATTTCCCCACGCGGAAAAATGAAACGAGCGGGTGTTTGTCTCATTTTCTCGGGTAACTGGACGAAAAACCCTCCCGGCTAATTGGTGCAGTCGGGAGAGTTTTTCGTCCAGTCGACTGACTGTTTGATTTCCCCACGTGGAAAAACCAAACAGTCATCGGTTTGTTTCATACTTTTAGATGGGGAAAATGCAATGATGCAGCGCGGATTGACAAATCCATCCCGCAAAATCCACCAAGTTAAATTCCCTTGCACAAAGGAAAAAAGTGGGGGAAAATGTCTAGGATCATTTAAGGATTAATGATCAAACTATTCCCTAATCCCGTCATAAATCCCGGACCGATATTCTGTGCTTTCAATAAATCCCGATGTTTGCTATCCAATTTCGGAGCTCCAGCATCTGCTGCGGCAGCAAAAGGATAATTACCAACAAAAGCACCCAACACCGGACTGGTACTGGTGGGCTCATAGATTCCGTCAGTTGTCAATGTATATTGTGGATTCTGACGTGTAAATCCAGCCGGAAGCTGCTGACTTGTTGGCACGTCAAATACAATGTTTCCCTGATAAACAAAATTGACCGGTTGATCGGTAAACGTTAACATCGCGGACTGCGCAGATTGCGACACCACATTATTGGCGATATGCCCGTCTGCCGGCGGCAAGGTACGGTTGTTCCCCCCCTTTCCCGAACCGATATCAAATGACTGTTTACAGTTAATCATGGTATTGGCAACAACTTTCACCCGTTTTACTTGATAGTAACCGCTTAATGGTGAATTAGGTACTCCGTCCATTAAAACCAAGGGTGCTTTTTGTCCTGTTCCCGCCATATTCTGGAAATAATTATTATAAACAATATGATCCTCGCCGATGACACGGATTCCCCCGGCGGCGCTATTACCATTACCGACAAAATAATTTCCATAGACGGCAGAACCGTTTCCATGTCTCAGGCACAACGTCCCCTGACTCTCGTGGAAGAAATTATTGCGAATGGTATCCGCTCCCATTTTGTTTGAGATAATTTCCATCTCACCATTGCAACGCTGAAAGATATTATCCTCGATCGTCGTATATGCATTGGTCATGGACCAGTCACTCGTTCCGATACGAATGGTTTCGCCACCGTTGTTGGGCAGTTCTGCTCGCTCCCCAAAAAAATTATGGTCAATCCGGTGCTTCATGATTTTGTTTGTTCCCCAGACCACCATCGTAGGGCCCTGATGGGATTTTCCTTTGAGATAGCAATGGTCAACACGGTGATTAGATCCATTGATCGAAACCCAGCGGTAGTCCGTGGTTGCCGTAGATGGATTGTAATCCACAATAACACTATTTGTAAACCGGCAATTTGATGAAGATGAGGTGAAATCAACGACATTTTTACCTGATGTATATCCGTTCTGAAAAACCAGCCCACTAACCACAAGCCAATTTCCCGTTATACTAACGGAAGACATACCTTTCAGAATAACTGTACCGGGTTGCTCGGCCATCAGCACGATAGGTTGCTCGCTTGTCCCCCGGGCGGCGAAGGTCAATTCCTGGTCTGTCCATTGCCCCGATTTCATGATCACCGTATCCCCTGGCTGCAGACTTAGGGCCTGCAGATCGGCCGCAGATTGAATGGTATGACATTGCACACAGGCGACACCATTTAATTGCATATTGACCATTGCCGGTTTCTCACAGCTGCTCCCGATCACCAATAGGAGTGAGAGCGAAGCAAATACCATTTTTTTTACGTTCATATTTAAGTTTTATCGAAGGTATTTAATTTACTGTAAGGAAATAAAAGGATAGACAGTGGTGTTTCCCTTTACACCGTAAACATGCACCACACCATTCGTAACCCCATATCCCCCCGATCTATTGGTTGTTTTATTATTAATCTGAATCGGAGCCAGATCACTATTGTTCACCAGCTTTAAATACATGGCTCCCTCCTGATCAAAACCTTTCCCCTCATTCATATAGCCGAGCAGCGATCCTTTACTGGCTACAGTGTTTGCCGGCAATAAAGTTTTTGCCTTCACATTGCTGATGCTCAGATCAGCAAAGTTATATTTGCCTTGCAGGATAAGGTAAAGAAAATAATTCCGTACGTCCTCTTTGCTATAATCTTCCCATTTAGCCGCTGGTTTTGTCAGTGGCTTTCCAGTACCATCTATTCCTGTCACGATAGGAAAATCAAAAAAGAGTCCACCCGTTACCTTTTTTGCCTTCGCATCCCAGATCTTAATGGCATCATTGTGCAAAAAAATAAATGTTCGATCTGCTTTTTCCAGTTCATTCAGATCAATACCGGCATATTCCAAACCCATACGCATCCATTTGAAGGCTGTATCTGTTGGATTTTCGGGAGTTCCATAGGAACGGTTTTCTAAAAACTTCTTCGCACTAATGCCTATATTAGGATCCAGCGTTTTATGCTTGTAATCGTAATTTTCCTGCAATTCCATATCAAAAAGGGAACAGCCAGTTGTCAGTAAAGTCAGGAGCATCACTCCGACTTGTATCCACTTGATGTTAAAATTTCTTTTCATAATTTCCTTTTCTAAATTCGCGCATTAATCTGTGTACCCCGGATTTTGAACCAACAAACTATTAGAGTTTAAAACATTTCTATTCAATGGCCAGTAAGCCCGGTTTTGAGGATCCAAGAATCCAGGCATTTCCAGATTTCCCGCATCCTCTTGTCGACGTTTCAAAATAGGATCCATCACTTCTTTGACACGATTTGTTCTGACCAAATCGAACCAGCGCTTGCCTTCTCCAAAGAGTTCCATCTGTCGTTCTTTCAAGATCGCAGTTTCCAATCCATAAGCAGTTGCTAATTCAGGTGCGCTCACATCATACACCGGAACTTGAGCACGTTTACGCACAAAATTCAAGTATTTAATGGCCTTTTCCTTATCGCCCCTTGCGTTCAGTGCTTCGGCATACAGTAGATAAATGTCGCTCAGTCGGTACATGGTCAGATAAACAGGAAGCAATTGATTCGTTGCTGGCCAAGGGTCTGCCTTAGTGGGATTGGCTTCTGTGGGATACCATTTAATAAATCGATCCCGTTTATTGCTGGGCATACCAAAATAGACATCCAATGTTTGTTTTGGCCGAATATCGGGACTAGGTGTAGCTGTCGTCTGCGGTAAAAACCAGTTTGTCCAAATTCCTTCATCCACAATTACTTGTTTGTTATTCGCCGTCCAGGAGGTTTGCATACATGCGCAGCCATTCTTTAGATAATCCCAGTGAATACTCCATATGGTCTCTTTACTGGACGATGGGTTTGTAAAGATGGTCTTCCATGTTGCCGCATCCTGTAAATTGGTTTCATTTAAACCAGCATAAGTGACATTGGTCGGCGACTTTGCCAAGAATAATTTCTCCATCCACTTTATCGCATTTTCATGATCTCCCTGCCACATATACACATCGGCCATAATCGCACATATTCCGGCTTCACCGATTGTCCACAAGGGGCTTCTTGCGTCTTTGGTAATCAACGAATAGGCTTTTTCCAGATCTGGAATAATGACGTCTTTTAGGAGTTTTTCTTTCGGTTCACGTGCTCTTTCAGCGGGTTTTTGAACATCCTCGTATGGCTCTAACCAGATCGGTGCGTCACCCCAGACACGAACAATATAAAAGTAAGACATGGCGCGGAGTGCATAACTCTGCGCTAAATAATCGTTTTGCATTGCCGTTGTTATCCGACTGTCCAATTGTGCTGCCTGCGGAATATATTTGATGTTATTATTTGCTCTTCCAATAGTAGTGTATAAACCGCTCCAATCTGAAAAATCATTGGAAGGAGTAATACTGTTCAATACAATTTCATCGACATAGTCCTTGGTATAGCTAATAAAGCGATCGAAATTATCGGACCGATATTCTCCCCAATAAAGATATTTCTCGGTATACTGTTCTTTCCCGACCATTTCAAGCTGAAATGCACTATACATGCCGGCCATTGCAGCTTGTACATCGTACATATTTTTGTAATGCTGCTCCAATGTACCGTCGGCCAGTGGCTTTTCATCCAAGAATTTTTTACAGCTACCCAGGCTGCCTAAAAAAAGTAATGCTGCGAAAATTTTTATTTTATACATAATTGTGAGCTTCTAAAAGTTAACATTTACACCGAAACCAAACTCTCTCCTTCGGGGATAACGACCATCATCCTCACCCGGTGTCAACGGATTCGTTGTGCTGAATTCAGGGTCATAACCTCTGTAATTTGTCCAAGTCAATAAATTTGTTCCATAGATATAGGTTGTAATACCCTTCATTTTCAATTTATTGGCCACGGTTGGACTGAAGGTATAAGCTAGACGCGCACTAGCTAAGCGAATAAATGAGGCATCTTCAACGTATAAACTGTTTTGATTGGTCTTCATGTTCCCTCGATTGTTTCTTTCAGGATAGTAGGGATATTTCGCTTCGTCCCCGGGTTTTCTCCATACATTGTAAACCATATCCGGTGATCCAGCTCCGGTATTTGAAGGATAGTTTTGCCGTTGCAACAAAGCATTATACACTTCTCCACCGATTGCACCATTAAAAAGGACATTCAAAGAAAAACGGTTGTAGGTAAAGGTTTGCATAAAACCAAAGTAGAAATCAGGCGTAGGATTACCCAAAATCATACGATCGTCATCATTTATCAAACTATCGCGTTTGTTGTTGAGCCACTCGGCATCTCCCCCTTTCAGCTTTCCGTCCGGAGCATACAGATGATGCACCGTTCCTTCATAATTTTGTCCATCTGATGTATAGACAGGTTTACCGTCGCGGTACAATGGTTTTCCCTGATCGTCAAGTACAAGTGTCAGTTTATCCCAGTTATCGTTATAGGCATTGGATTCATCCCAAGCATATACGCCTAAATTTTTCCACCCATAAAAATTGCCGATGCGTCCACCTTCTTCGAGGTACCATTTATTTCCCGGAAAGAAAGGAATACCATCGGCAAGTTTCACAACTTTTCCTCGTTCAAAAGAGATATTTCCGTTGATTTCCCAGCTAAAATTTGATCGAACGATCGGTCGGGCATTAATCACAAACTCCATTCCCCGGGTTCGGATCGATCCCACATTCACCTGTAGTTTGGTGTATCCGGTTTCTTTTGGTAACTCTCTGGGATACAACAAGTCCGTTGTTGTTTTCACATAGTAATCTGCGGTGAAGCCCAATCTTCCATTAAGCAAGGTAAGGTCTAGTCCCACATTATTCTGCGTGGTCATTTCCCATTTGATCAAATAATTACCTAAAGTCGGGGTCATTGAAGCTCCCCCCACACCATTATAATTGCCACCAAATGCGACTTTGGCATAAGATTCGTAATCCCCTATTTTGTCATTTCCGAGTTGACCAAAACTATATCTCAATTTTGCGTCCTGCAACGCTGGCTTGGCCCATTTCATAAAATTTTCGTCGGAAAAACGCCAGGCAGCTGATCCCGAGAAAAAATTTCCCCACTTGTTGCTCGGTCCAAATCTGGACGACCCATCCCTTCTATACGATGCTTGTAGAAGGTAACGACTCTTATAATTATAACCAATTCTGCTGAATAGGGAAGCTGTAGCATTTGCAGTCGCCGATGTATACGTCTTCGATGAGGTCAGATAATCCGGGAATGTGACCAAGACTTCTTCGTTTACACTATTCAAATACTCAGAATGGAAACGATCGAAACGTCTACGGTCGGCGCTGAATCCCAACAAGGCATATACGTTATGGTCCTGCGCGAATGTTTTGTTATAGTTGGCAAATGTCTGGAATTCCCAGGAGAAGGTCTTGGTAAATTCATTCGTCCCACTGTTCTGATCTTTATTGGCCGATAGAAAACGAGGTGAAAAGCCTGTATTTTGCAAGTTATCCAACCGCGCATTAAACAAAGCCGTCAGTTTTAGATCATTCGTCAACTGATAGTCCAATTGGTTATTAAACTGTCCCGAATAAGTTTCGTCAATATTTTGTTCATACAATGCATTGGCGACCGGATTTCGTTTCGATCCAACATAACTCGTCAAGGATCCGTCAGGATAATAGATCAGAGAATAGGCCGGCCTGTCCATGACGACACGTACCGTGTTGGCAATTGGAATGGTATTACCTTTTTGCCAGGCAAAGGAGATATTATTCGCGTATCTCAGTTTCGATGAGGCCTGATACTCCACATTGATCCGCGACTGCAAACGCTTTGCATAGCTATTCAGGATAATGGACTTATCATCCAGATAATTTAAACTGCTGTAATAACGAAGATTTTTTTGGCCACCACCGATACTCAACTTGATCTCTTTCTTTTGCGCAAGATTGCCGAGAAGCAATTTTTGAAGATCATTATCTGCATTAAAGCTTGGATTTAGCGAGTCTATGTTACTATTTTGTCCCTGTATATTTCTAAACTCGCGCACTTCAGCCGAATTGCTCACCGGAATATAATGCGCCAGACGGCCAAACAGGTGGTTATAATTGACATTAATCAGAGGTTTTCCTTCCGCACCACGCTTGGTTGTGATCAAAATAACACCATTTGCTGCGCGCGATCCATAGATTGAGGCAGATGCAGCATCTTTTAATACTTCGATGTTTTCGATATCCGTAGGATTAATATTTGCGCCATCCGGATTGATAACGCCGTCGACCAGATACAAAGGCCCGTTACCACCATTCAACGTTGAGGTTCCCCGCACCTGTATGGATCCTGTTGCCCCAGGAGCACCGCCCCCATCGTTGACGATCAGTACACCGGCAGCTTGTCCTTGGAGGGCATCAAATAGGTTTATGGGCTGTCTTTCTTGGATTTTTTTTGCGTTGACAGAAGATATTGCTCCGGTCAGATCCCGCTTTTTTGCGACGCTACCATAGCCGGTGACTACGATCTCATCCAGGGCATTATCGCTTTCGACCAGCTGTACATCTATCTGTCGCTGACCGCCGATGGCTCGTTCCTCCTCTTTCATACCAACCTGACTAAACACGAGCGTGTTAGTAGGAGCAGCTTCAAGCTGATACTTCCCGGCTGCATCTGTGCTCGTTCCCTGGCTCTTCCCTTTAATACGGACGCTCACCCCTTGAAGTGCATCGCCTTTACTGTTGCTCACTTTGCCTGAAATCCGGATATTCTGCTGGGCAAATAGCGGGAAGCCCATACTGCCCATTATTAAAAATAGGCAGAGTACAAAGCACCCCATTTTTGTGATACTTTTCATCATAAGTTAGATTTTTATTAATTGGTTATTTACTATACGATGGAATTCGGGCCATCATGCTCCCATTTCGTCCCGGCTTCGCTATTGACCGAAGCTAATGACAGACTAACCCTCATTTCCTTATTTGGTTATTGTTTATAATTCGTTATTCCCCAAATATCGGGCACTTCCTCTTGTAAAAGGGGGTAAATTTTGTTCTTTTTAGCAGTAAAAAATGGTCATTTTATCCCAAAAAGCACCTGTTCCCACCTTCAGTGACAAGGGGTTTTAATATTCCTATTTTGTCATAAATTCAAATTGAACACTTCCGATCGTATTTGGTTTTCCTTGCTGCGGTTTGGATATTTCTCCACGCAGACTCCCCTTTCCATTTTTTTTGACCAGAACCCTACGCCAGGCATAGCTTCCTTTTTCATAGTCAAAGCTCACACCGTCATCATCATATAGCTGATAGTTTCCCTCCTTCTGCCCATAATGACGGATAGTCAAATCAACTTTTTCATTGGGGAGCGGGATGTGTAAACGACTACCCATCATGGGTATAATACCGCCATCTTTGACGTAGACCGGTATGCGGTCCGTGCCCGGATCGGCAACGATCTCTTCTCCATTGCCCACATATTTCCCTGTATAGAAATCATACCAATTCCCTTTTGGCAACAACACTTTTCGGGATGACTCTCCAGCGAATAAGGGCGCGACAAGTATGTATTCACCACACATATACTGATCCTTGACTTCTCTGTTGACGGCTTCGAGATATGGATTTGTTTCCAGGTCTGGGTTGCCCGGCGCCACCTTCACCTGCCCTTCGAAGCCTTCTTCCAGTACCATCGCCCTGAAAGGAGGTGTACCCTCATAGTGATACTTTGCAAATTCGGAATATAAATACGGCATTAGCTCCATCCGCAATTGTGCATAATATTTCACCTGATCAGCAACTTCGGGAAAAGACCAGGGTTTTGTCCCACTGGACCAAGCATTGATCATGGCCATTGGTGAAAAGATAACGGATTGAAAGCGGCGTAGCCACTCCTGCCCTGTTTTCGACCCTCGCACTTCCGGCGTCCATAGTACACCGCAAAATCCACTATTGACCAATGCCGTTATAAAATCCTGGTGACTGTAATAGTCATTGTAGATGACATAGGGCAAATTATTGGCTCCGGCATTCGATGCACGTACCAGTCCGAAGGTTCGCTTATTCAGACTTCTATACAGGCTATCGGTCAGTTTCTGTGCGAGTACACCATAGGTCTGCCGCATCTGGATACCACTGATACCCGATGGAAATTTGGCCATATCAGGCCAAAGATAATAATCGTAGCCGTCTACTTCATCCATTTTATAACCGCTGACGCCAATATTGAGCTGGGCATCCATGAATTGTTTAGCGAGGATTTTCTTAGCTTGGGGATGATTCAAATCAGGCACTGTACCATTCCAGACGGTATGGGAACCTGTATAAGGTTCAATGGCCTTGCTGATACCCGCTTCTGGTGAGACATACGGGTTCGTCCAGAGATTTAGACGAATTCCCTTCGTAGCCAATTTCTTGATCAAAGCAGCTGGATCCGGAAAACGCCCTTTGTCCCATTCAAATGTACATGGATAAGCCCGCGACTGCCATCCGGGCTCAAGACCAATGAAATCAAGTGGGAAACCATGTTTTTCAAACTGGTCGGCTTCATTGAGCACCTCTTCGGACGTATAGAGTTTTTGTACCCGCTGTGTAAATCCCAGCCCCCATCGTGGCGGCAATGCACCGCCACCGCAGAATAGATTGTATCGTTTAATTGCGTCGAGGGGATTTATACCTGCAAAAACATAAATTTCCACACCTGCTGCCGGGATATAAATCTCTACCGCATCTGAATAAGGCCGTGAGTTCCAGCTTTTATCGGTATTGCGATCCTTGGCGTCTACCGGCTCCTTCGCATCTTTACGCACACCTGTACCCACGTAATAGGTCAGATACTGCGCAGAATTAACAAGCACTCCATACCCTTTGGAGGATACATAAAAAGGAACGGGGGCATGCGTACGGCCATTGTCCTTGCCCCCATAGTGGTCCACATGCAGGTTAAGTATCTTGCCGCGTTGGTGAACAGTTTGGAAATTCAGGCCTAATCCATAGATCTGTTCATTTTTTGTCAAGGGCATCCGCACATAGGTTTTCCCGTCAATCAGTTCGGCATGAACTTCCATTTTCGGTAATGGAAAATCAGTTGATTGCAGCTGTTCAAGTGTAGCAGCGCGAGGTTTACTATCGGCAGCACCCAGCAAGGTATATTTCTCGGGCTGACCAAAAGTACCTTTCCATACACCGGGATACTGCTCTTTCCATTGAATAGGCTGCGTCTTTGCCTGCGTACAGATCAACAGCATAAAGATCATCAAGATTCTCTCCATAGTATCTATTTTTTTAACAGCGCATTTACACACCAGAGTATCGGTGCCTGCCCGTGCATGTCACCCGTCTTTTGTTTTCGGTCCAGATAATATTGATAATCATTTTTTCGGTTGGTACCCTCACAGACATTGGCGATATCTCCTTGTTCGTTGATATAGCCAACAAGAGCCAACCAAGCCTTACGTGCGATAGGCGTATACTCACTGGCATCAAGCCAGCCGTTCCGCACGCCGGTAATCAGCGCATAGGTAAACATGGCTGAGCCCGAAGTCTCGGCCCAGTATTCGGGTTTATCGATCAGTTGGCCCCACAGCCCATCTTCACGCTGATACTTTTTGAGGCTGGCCATCATTTTTTTGTAAGCGGTTAATATCGCCGGTCTATTGGGGTTATCGGCCGGTAAGGAAGACAACAACTCACTCATCCCCGCCGCCATCCAGCCATTCCCCCTTCCCCAAAAGAAGGGCGCATCCGGGGCATGATAGAATAGTCCATTCTCCTTTTGGATGGTATCAAGATAGACGAGCATTTCATGGGCAGCCCGGTCAATGTATTTACGTTCCCCAGTCACCTGAAAAGCTTTTGACTGTACCATGGTGATCATATACATATCATCGATCCAATAGCGGGTCTGCCAGGTCAGTCCCTTATCCAGGAACTTTTGGTAAGCATCTTTCACCGTTTGAGGTGAATCAATAGGAATACTCCATTGCGCATCGGCAAAACGCATCCCCATCTCGCGAAAAGTTTTGTTTTTTGTCTGCTGGTAAAGTTCAAGGGGAACCGTTCCGAATACCGCATAATCCACATGCCAGGGGCGGGGTACCAGGTGCTTCTCGGTACCAAAAAAAGGCATAAAGCGTTGTTTCAGCTTATCGAGCAACGCTTTGTCCTGGGAGATTTCCGCAAACTTCAATGCCCCATACCAGGTACATACTTCCGGATAAGTAATAGATTTGGGCGGTGCAGGCGGTTTAAAGCTGTTATGTGGACTTTCGACAAAACGCTGTGCGACCAAACGGCCAATGGTCATGGGATTGGCCTCTTCGGGCCAGCTTTTTAAATTTATGTCCTGTGCCGGAGCATATAGTGCCAAAGACACAACAATACCCGAAAGTATCGACCTCATAAAAGATTTCATCAGCTGGGTTTATATTTAGTTATTATACCAAATATCGTTATGCCGCTGCTTTTTCGAGGGGTAATTTTCGGTCATTTAGGTGGAAATATTGACATCTGCAGTTGCACAGCCAAAAAATTATAGATCCATCATCACACGCAGGCTCATAAAGGACATTAAGACAACGATTATCACGCCAATCAGCGTGAGGATCACCGGTTGTTTATATACACCGACAATTGCCGGTTTATAGGCAGCGATTAGCATCACCGTCAGCGAGACGGGCAATATAATCCCATTGACTGCACCAGCGATAATCAATAAATGAACAGGTTTACCTACAAAAACAAATATGATGGTAGAAATCAAGATAAAGGCAATAATAACCCAATTTTCATTTTTAGCGATCCGTGCACTGAATGTTTTTATAAAGGAAACGGAAGTATAAGCCGAACCAATAATGGAGGTAATCGAAGCAGCGAACATCACCAGGCCAAACAGGCGATAACCAAAATTGCCCGCTGCAAGCCGGAAGACCGAAGCTGTAGGATTGCCATCGTCGATCAGCAAGCCCTGGCTCAGCACACCCAGCGCAGCCAAAAATAGACATACCCTGACCAGCGAAGCAACCGATATCCCCATGACAGCACTTCTATTGACGGTAGGTAAAGCATCAAATCCCTTTACCCCCGCATCAATCAGACGATGACCACCCGCAAAAGTGATATAGCCACCGACAGTCCCTCCGACCAGTGTAATGATGGAGACAAAATCAATTTTTGCAGGAGCCACCGTACGCAGTACCGCCTCGCCCAATGGTGGCGAAGATATCAGCGTGATGTAAATAAAAGCCAATATCATAATTGCTCCCATAAGCTGCGTAAAACGGTCCATGGCTTTTCCGATCTGCTTATTAATAAATACAGCAATGGCGATCAATGCAGAAATGCAGGCTCCGGTCATGACATTAACACCAAAGAGCGCCTCCAGTCCCAGTCCAGCCCCAGCGACGTTACCAATATTAAATGCCAGTCCACCGAGGATAATAAGCAAGGAAATAAAGCCCCCCAGTCCGGGCAGCAATTTATTGGCGATATCCTGCGCCCTCATTTCCGAGACCGCTATCACACGCCATATATTCAGCTGAACCCCAATATCAATCAGGATCGAAACCAGAATTACGAATCCAAAGCTCGCGCCCAGTGATTTGGTAAAAACCGTGGTCTGGGTCAGGAATCCCGGACCGATAGCCGATGTCGCCATCAATAATGCCGCTCCAATAAGCGCTGAGGTGTTTTTTTGTTTCATCGGATAAGTATCTGATTGTCTTTTAAGGTCTGGTTGACTGTCCTTGCAAACTGGACAGCCTCTTCGCCGTCGCCATGCAGGCAGATGGTATCGGCCTGGATATCGACCGTAGTACCTTGCAGGGAAACAACTTTTCCTGTTTTAATCATACCAACCACCTGCTCGGCGGCCTGTTTAGGATCATGGATCAGGGCATGTTTATCCGACCTTGGGGTCAATGTGCCATCCTGTTGGTAAGTGCGGTCGGCAAAGACCTCACGATAAACATTCAATCCCTTTGCTCTGCCAGCTCTGATGAGTTCGCTTCCCGAGAGCCCATATAGTACGAGTCGGGGGTCTATATCATAGACGGCAGCTGCAATGGCGTCTGCCAGCTCAGGCTTTCTTGCCGCCATATTATAAAGCGCGCCATGCGGTTTTACATGTTGCAATGTTGTCTGTTGCACTTTGGCACAGGCAGCAAGTGCCCCCACCTGATAGACGACCAGCGCATACACTTCCCGCGCTGTAAGCTGCATCTCACGTCTGCCAAAACCTACCAGATCCTGAAAACCGGGATGGGCGCCTATTTTGACCTTGTATTTCAGGGCCAGCTGAATGGTTTTCATCATTGTCGAAGGATCCCCAGCATGAAAACCACAGGCAATATTTACGGCGGAAACATAAGGCAGGACCGCCTCGTCATCGCCCATTTTCCAAGGGCCAAAGCTCTCGCCCATGTCACAATTCAAATCTATGGTAAGCTGTTTTTTCATATTTCAATGCGATTGCACGTTTCAGTTTTTTAAATTGCGTATGCTGTTTCTTCAGCAGGTCATGCGCCTCATCCAGGCTAATCCGTTCAAAGCTGATACGATTATTTGGCCCTTTTTGAGCCAGAAGTGGCAGGTCTATTGTGGCCACCTGTGCAATCACCGGATAGCCGCCTGTGGTCGGATGGTCAGCCATTAAGACAATCGCATTGCCATCAGGCGGCACCTGAATGCTCCCGAAGGTCACCGCCGTTGACAACAGTTCCTTTTGTTCTGTTAGCCGAAGCGGTTTGGATGTTAGCCGATAGCCCATCCTGTCCGAGTTGTTGCTGATGGTGAATACATCCGAAAAAAAGCTCTTTTGAGCTGCACTTTCAAAGCAGGGCAATTGCGGTCCATCCATTACCCGGATGACGTTCGTACTGAGGTCCGGGTATAGGCTTGGATCCATGCTCCAGCGAAACAAGCTATCTTTCCCCTTATAGCAATGTCGGAAAGCGATACGGTCCCCCTCTTGAAGCGGTCTTCCATTCCAGCCACCTACTTGTCCTTTACTATAAGTCGACCTGCTGCCCAGCAATTCGGGGATATCAAGCCCATCCTGAAAACAGATATAAGCCCTGCAGCCCGAATTTGGTCGTCCGAAGGACAACAGTGAGCCAGCCTCAATCAGGACCGGTTTCCACATCGGCAACGACTGACCGTCAACCTTGGGCGACAGGTTAGCCCCTGCCACTGTGATAAGTTGTGTCTGTTCGAAATAAATGGTAGGACCAAGGACAGTACATTCTATGGCGGCTTCGTTGTCTGCATTTCCCAGGATACTGTTACCAAGAAGTAAAGCATAGCTATCCATCGCTCCGCTAACCGCCATACCGTAACGCTGTAGACCATAGCGTCCCAAGTCCTGTATGGTCGTCAACATGCCCGCTTTGATGATCTTAATGCCCATAGGATTCTGTTTTTAGTAGTACAAACTCATCATATGTGATGGGAACAAAGCGTACACAATCTCCCATTTCAAGGAGTGAGGGACTCTCCTTGCTAAGATCAAATAATTGTAGCGGTGTATGTCCGATAATTTGCCAACCACCTGGAGTTTCGATTGGGTAAACGCCAGTCTGTTCCCCCGCGATGCCCACTGCACCCGCTTCTATTTTCAAGCGGGGCACCTCCTTTCGTGGCGTCGCGATCCGACTGTCCATACCGCCCATATAGGGAAATCCGGGAACAAAACCGATCATATATACCCGGTATTCGGGGGTACTGTGTAAACGGATAACTTCTTCCTCTGTCAACCCGTTATATTGGGCTACATAAGCTAGATCAGCCCCGTTATAATAGACAGGGATTTCCTTTTTTTTGCCTATATATTCTGTATCCTCTGGTATATCTTGTACAATCATCTGGAGCGCAGATAATAGCTCCTGATAGGTAATCTTCAGCGGATCATAGTATATCGTGATTGTTGTATAGGCCGGAACATACTCGATAACGCCTGGCTGCGACCAGTTGTCGATATGCGTAGCAACCTGACGAACACGCGCATTGACCATCTCGGAAATTGTATCGCCAAAGGAGAGAACGAGCGCCTGATCTCCCATGGGAAAATACCGGATGGGATTTGGCAACGCTATACTTAGAGACTGCTCGTGGGAACTTCCCATAATTTATTTATTATAATCTATACAAAGATTATAAATACCGGACGATAATCAAAAAATAATCGGGTTGTTAGATAATAGTTGACTATATGATTAAAGTTTTTCGATTTCTTTGGCAGAAAAGCCAGAGTAGCGCATAATCTGTTCGATAGGAACACCATCTTTCTTCATTGCACGTGCAAATTCAATAGCCTTTTTATATTCTCCTTCTGCAAGTCCTTTAACTTTCCCTTCTGCAAGTCCTTTAACTTTCCCTTCTGCAAGTCCTTTAGCTTTCCCTTCTGCAAGTCCTTTAGCTTTCCCTTCTGCAAGCCCTTTAGCTTTCCCTTCTGCAAGTCCTTTAGCTTTCCCTTCTGCAAGTCCTAGTTTTAGACCTTCTTCAAGACCAACCTTTCGACCTTCCTCACGTCCGGTATTTATTGCCGAATTGAAAACGCTTTCGGCATCTCTTTTATGTTTTAAACTTGCTTCGTATGACATCAGATCTTCCTCCGTTAATTTACCTATCTCTCCTATTTCAAAGATAAGGCCAAATATTCGCTTATCCAAAAAAGCCGGCAATTTATCCATGGTACTCAGATGTTTAAGAAGATATAACCATTGATCCATGACCGAAACTAGCTCTTCGGGAGTTTTATTAAAAAGAGGTAAGGATACCATTTTATAGCCCAGCTTATCGTAAAATATTTCATGTGTATTTTTATCACATAGCGCTACATCATAGAAATAAGGATGACCTGTATCCGGATGTTCGAAACCTTTTCTTTCATCCATTCGAAATTCCAAAATGCCAATAAAATACACTTCAGGCAAGCAATAACTGTTACCTTTCTTGCCGCGGGTCAATTGTTTATTGATCAGTCTTGAGGTATAATAAATAGCCCGATCCTTAAAGAACTCTTGAAATAATTGCTGCATCTCAACGATAAAATGCTTGCCATCATCGCTAATACAAAGCAGATCAAAAACTACACGGCGTATGTCCTCATGATCTCCATCATGTTCCACAGTCTTATAGCGTAGATCCTTCACAACCTTTTCTCCTTCAAACAGGCTATTCAGAAATTCAATCAATAAAATTTTGTTCTCCTCTCTTCCAAAATAAAACTTCCAACCGAAATCAGTACGTGGATCAACATACTTCCCAAGATGCTTTTTTAAACTGGTCATATAATTACAAACTGGTTATGAAGCAAATATAATAAAAATTAGTTTAAAATACTAAAATAATTAGCAAAATAAATATTAATCAATGTAGTTATCCCAGAACTCAACTATACACTTTCCATCTATAATTACCTAGCTCCGTTTTAAGTTTCACCTACTGTTGACCTACAGTTAGCTTACTATTGGCCTACTGCAATAGGTAAACAGTAGGCTAACTGTAAACCAAAAGAGGGGCAAAGGGCGAACAAGGCCAGGAAAAATAGCAAAGAAAATAGGAAGTTAAGCGAAGGATATTTTGTACTAGTTGTTGATCCTATCTTCGAAAGTCATTCGGTATTTCCCAAGTCTAGGCTTGTTGTTATACATTGCTCGATCCTTCTTTTAAAATTACTATTCAATAATAAGGTTTATACCCACTATTTTGGCTTTATACTTAATTTTTTCGATAAGACCGTAGTAGCTCCAGTTTCGCAACAAGAATTCATCACCTTTGGTCATTTCCTCCTTATTGGATTGGTTGACCAATAAGAGGGTACCCGCTTGTGCTTTCACACAAAGCTCAATTAATCTACGGCTATACAGGTAGAGTTTGGTATCTACGTAATTTTTCTCCTTTTCATTGTAGTGTTCCAAGCTTTTTATTTTCCGCTTACGCCCACCTTTATCAAATGCGGCAGCCTTTTGCAAGCGATGTCGCGCTGCTTGGATAGCCATACGACGGTAAGTAAATTCTTCTTTATTGCCGATCCAAAAGGGCTCCTTACCTATAGTTACCGCTGTAGGATGTTCGATGGAAAGTGACGCTTCGGCGATAACGTTATCCTTTAGTTCTTGGATTTTTTTGGAAGCTCGAGTGCAAGAAGGAGAAAAATCTTGCCTTTGACAATTTTGATTGCGCTGCTACAGATTTTGAGCTGCCTATTGTAAATACAAGTATTTTTTACCGCAAAAAAAGCGGAGAATAAACAATTTATTCTCCGTATAAAATAATATTTAGGGTCATTTAAGGATTAATGACCAGGCTGCTCTCCAAATCTGTCATAAATACAGGCCCTATATTCTGGGCTTTCAGCAGATCGCGATCTTTCGTATCTAATTTAGGCACTCCCGCATCTGCTGCTCCCGATATCCGGGCTTGCCGAGGTTGTGATCTGGGACTGAAACCAAGTTGTGACAAGTTTTCTTCAAACATTGATTTTAATGATGTAATAACTAGGTTAATTTTTTTCTAAAAAATCTTTAGATACTACTCCACCCGCGTTGACTCCAATATTAAATAAAATGGCAAAAAGAAATAGACAGATATTTTTCCATTATAATTTCTTCAAACTAAAACTGATATCCGGATTTTTGAAAGATATTAATTCTTTGATCAAGTAAAAAATCTAAGTCGCCATATTCGTACCATCTGCTTTCTATCAACCCGCTAACAAGTTTAAATGAACTGACTCCGGCGGGAACAATATTACTTGAATTAAATTTAATTATTTCAATTGGGTTAGCTTTATTTGATTTTCGTTCTTCAACTCGTTCATAATATATTCTAATACTATGAGTTGTAGTTAATGGTATCGTTTTGGAGGCGTTTTGATAGAAATCCACATATATATCGTAAGTCTTTTCAGATCCGTCAGGAGTTGATTGATAACTGGTAACATCTAATCGCATATCTATATAAGGAGAAACTCCATATATATAATTGATCCCGGAGATATCACCTGTAGAAAAATCGCTTCTATTAAGTGGCCAATTATAAGTGGGATCAGATTTATTTTTTAAAACACTACTCATAGGGTACATCATTATAGAATTAAAATCAAAAAAACCAACATCAAATCCAATAAAATTTGTATCATATTTTTGATAATCAATACTATTTGCTACGCTAGGAGAAACATCCACAAACTCGTCTCGATCAGATCTTGTATGTTCATGGAATAATCCAATAGCATGGCCGATTTCATGCATTACTGTCCCATATCCTGCTACCGGGCTAATATGAATTTGCTGAGCTCCTCCTATTCTTCCCAAATTAGACATACTTGCAGATGGGTGATTAACAAAAACTACATAGTCATTATGCCAAGATTGTTTCGGCACTAATTTAATCGGAGTTTGAGCATCATAGCGACTTATTGCTTCATTAATTCGTGACACATCATAAAAATTACTTTCAATTAGGTAAGGAACTTCTCCATTTGGCCATTTACTAACAAGATTAGTCATTACCGCACTTCTTGGTAAAGTCGAGCCAGTCAAGCTTTTTAAAGTTAAAAATTGCTTCTTGCTAAGAAGAATGTCATCTGCGATATAGTAATTACCTTGTATTTCTAAGACCTTAATTTCACTACCCCCAGGTAAATTAAACTTATGAATTGTAGAATCAGTAGGTGACACTTCTTCAATTTGGGATGTATTAATTTCATTTTCTTTTCTACAACTAACTAACGAGACCGCTAGTAAAATAAAATAGGAAAGATTTTTAATGTCTCTTTTCATATTTATCATTATTTTAGATTAACTATATAAACTATTTCTACTAAAGATAACAAATTAAAAACAAATTATCACTATCATTCTAAATAAAATTAGCAATGTATAAAAAGGAATTCTTTCTTTTCAAAAAGTTTGTTTTTCGATACAACCATTGTCTATCCCCCTGATGTTTAAAATACCCCAAACCGCCCGTTTTTATCAGGCATTTTTTTCCCAGATAAAAGGATCGTCGGCCCACTTTTTAAAAATCAATTTTCATAAAAATTTTCAGGCGTATAAAACTCACCAAGTTAGACAAATTCTACCTGTAGATAACTTTTTTCTGTATATATTTCAGTAAAAATATTCGATCAATGCAGCCCATATTTATATTTGTATGGAATTTTGTGATATGCCTCAAAACTGGTCACTTTAAGCAGCTGTTTAGGTGTTTGAAAAAGATCTTTATCTGCCAGCTTTGTTTGTACATCATCGCTACCGTACCCCGCTTCCAATACACGTTGTTAGTGAGAAATTCATATTCATTTCCCCGTTGTGCTGTCCAAAACGTGTACAAGCCCCAGTTTTTGTTTCCATATCGTTTGAACGCCCCCCATTCAAGGTGATGATCTGATCCTTAATGATCCCACCCTCAATCGTCGACTCACTCTAACAGCTACGAGGTAGTTCATATTTTCTTTGCTCCGTGTTACAAAGAACCTGCTGTTGCTGTACAAAATATTCATCCAAATATTCATCCAATTAAAATCCAGATAGCCGCGGTCCATCACAACAACGCTGTCCTTTGAAAAATTAAAAGTGTTCGCCTTTTTACTTTCGTGTACCTTCCCCTTGGCAATCTCCATGAAGACGGGTGGGCGGCCATCATAGTCTAGTATGGCATTTAGTTTCGCTGCATTCTTATTGCTCAGAAATTTCGCCCATAGCGTCCATCAGGTATACCTTGCGGTTTAATGTACTGAGTTCTTTACGCTGATTGACATCTTTATTCCACAGATAGGCCATAAGTGCGAAATAGAAATCTTTCGACGGGGTATGGTCACTATGTTCATTCATATACGAAACGCTCGATGTGCTCGGCGTCTGGGAAATACCAATGTGGTTAATATTACCTGTAGTGCTCCGAAAACCATTACTGATATCACGAACCGAATCTGCCAGAAAAAAGACAAAATAACATGCTCGCAAGATGTGTTCAACTGCTGAGGCCTTTTCGATGTTTGTCGCTGTCTTATTTAGATACCAACTTTTTAAAAATATCCGGGTCTATCAAATACAGGAGCTGACTAAAAACACTTCTATTTTCCATGCTACTGGTTGCGTATTTGTGATTTCAATATAAGATTTTTTGAAATCACAAATACGCAACTTTTTTTTATAGTCTTTTTCCATTCGTTTTGGACGGCATTGAATAAAATTATATTACAATGTTATGGGCGAATCTAAATTTAATTTTCGGTGGATTATTGGCTATGTAGGTTGCTCAAAAAACAACGAGCTTTATTTTAATCAGATAACTATGGTAGAGGTCGTCCATGAAAAAATGAGGCTCTCATTATTCAAAAATTTATGATAATGAAGGTTTTCCACTTGACGAATTGAAAGCGGGACAGATAAATAGTAGTAAAACAGTTTTCTATGAAAAGCTATATCTGAATGTAAACCGTTAAGGGACGGAAAAGGTCAAGAAAAATTAATGACAATACTAAACCGCGGCGACACTCGCCATCCCTGTAAAAAATAAATTCGAAAAAAAATCTTTAGATACCGTAAATTAAACCCAATGAAATCCCTGTAGCGTAATAAGACGCTCCATTAAATCGAGTTGTGGAATTATCACCATATTTATAATAAGAGATATCAAGCCCTTTTGATGAAGATTGTTTACCCGATAGCATACTTAGATATAAATTAAATTGATCAAAAATATTTCTTTCAACCTGTATTTTTATCGACCATCCATTGCCATTGGCCATTTGTTCAAAACTCACTGGATGCTGAAAATCTTTGATCAGATTCCAGTTTGCTTTAGAATGGTATTTGATAAATGAATAGGTCACCTCTGAACTAATAGAGGTTGCCTTATTAATAAGATAGTCAGCACCAAGATTTAGGGATAATGCCTTCCATCTAGAGTCGTAAGTTGTGTTAAGGTCTGGGATCTCATCTTTAAGTAGATAAAATCTATGTTTATTTTGAATAATATGAGTACCTGTATTAAATGAGATCTTTTTGAGATTAAAAAAAGTATAACGTCCACCAAGTTTTATCGAACTTTGATTTCCTTTATTGCTCGAAAAAGATTCATCATAAGTCATGTCTGTGCGGTTATCACCTGAATAATCACGATCCTTAGCCATTCCAGAAATAGTAAAACCTCTTTGATAAGCGAAAAAAACAGTAATTTTTTGCTGGACAGGATATATCAATTTTAATTCAGGTCCAATTGTAAGAATGTTATCGTATTTTAATTCCGAAAGTACATTTGGGTCTGTTCCATTAATATTCCCAGCAATCGACCAGTCTAACTTAGAAATATATAAATGAGAGCCAACAGATATCTGGAAATCCTTATTCTGAGCATAAGAATAATTTAATGAAATTATTAAAACAATAATTAGCCAGTTGAAGTAGGTTTTCATCTAATTTCGTTATTTAAGTTTACAATTTTATAAAATGTGGTTTTATCTCCAATTTTGATTGCCTTCATACTTTCCTCACCTAGAAGCTCGCTACTGTCGTATGAATATTTTACTAATGGAGCAATCTTTACATACTTCTCAGTCATACCTTTTGGCCGATCTCAATTTTTTCGTCTTTCTCTCGCAGATTTACTCACTTACTTTGTCTACAAAAATCTTTTCAATCCCAATTTTCTTGAAACAATTAATTTGTAAATCTAAATTTTAGTCAAACTTGCTGGCTACCATATACAATCACTTTCGTCATAAACGTTAAAAAAGTGGCGGTGTTTCGATAAAGCAAAGTTGCTATATTCAAATCGCCAAATTTTAACACACCGCCAATTGTAAATTTAAACGTTTTTAGTCAGATTTTATCCCTTGTCGACCGCGAATTCTTCAAAGATTTGGTCGCTAAATACTAGAGTTACAGACACCAAAGAGAGATCAACAGCTAGACGCATCTTGAGAGCATGTTATTTTGCCATTTTCTGGCAGATTCAGTTCGGGATATCACTAACGGCTTGCGCAGTGCGACAGATAATCTTAACCATTTAGGAGTTGGTAGAGCTCCCAACAAGTCCAATATTTCCTATAAACAGCATTGCAGTTATGAATTCTTTAAGGTCTATACCTTTCGCTATTAGATAATCTATGACAAAAGGATAACCATTTGCGCAGTATCAACTTTTGTGGACACCTCTGAAAATGCAGCGATGCCCCTTTTATTAGACCACCTATAAACGAAAAAATGGACAGCTAAAGATCTTCCCACAATAAAAACAAAGGTCAAAATCGAAATGATTACAAAATCGCTGTTTGTTAAAGCGAAACACATGTCTAAAATTTATTTAGGACGGTAGTCATTACCAATAATTATAACTACATTTTACTTATGTATGAAGTTGCTACATTTGAGTGGACATTAAGGTGGCCTGTCGATAATACTAGGGCGTAAATGCTTATGATATCGTTTTAATTGTTCGAATTACTTCAAAAAAATCGCCGATCTATATAAATAGATCGGCGATTTTTTTATTGGCCAAATCAGATTAATTAAAGATATAACGAATGCCTAATTGCATTTGATATCTAGAATCTATACCTGTATTGTTTCTAAATGTCTGTTCTTTAAGATTCTGACTAACCGTGTAAGTCGGCTTATTGTCATTTACGCCCTGATATTGCATAAAGTTTGTAATATTAGGTGTTTTGGTAACGCCCCATTTACTGTTCAATAAGTTACCTACATTGATAATATCAAGTGACACTTGTAGTCTATGATTATCTTTTGTTTTCAACACTTTAGATAATTCTTGCATAATCCGAATATCAAAACGATTCATCCAAGGGTACTCCGCACCATTCCTTTCAGCATATTGCCCTCTTCTTGTGCTTAAATATTTGTCTTGGCTAATAAAGGCATCAAGTCTTGCCCATTGTGCGTCTGCGGTTTCAGCTTTAGTTTTACCAGCAACCTCCTTGATATCAACTAAGGCTATATCGGCGCGATCTTTAGGTACATACATTAAAGCGTTAGAGAATCGTCTATCTGCATTAAGGATATCACCACTAACTACATAGTTATATCTTGTTGCACCAAAGACATCCCCATATGGTCTTCCTTCATAGACTAAACCAATTCTAGTAGGCAATTGAGGAGTAATATTGAAGTTCACATTTACTGCTGCGATGATACGATTTCTAACAACAAAACTCGAGTATGCTAAAACTGGACTATTCGGATTGTCTACAATTGCATTTCCTGCAAAAGCAGAGTTTGCTTGCGAACCTGGATTCGATGTGATGTCTTTTGCACTACTATGGGTATAGGCAATCATCGCATCCCCATATTTACCAAAACGTTTCTCCAATTGCGCAGTAATACTGTAGGCATTTCCTTTGGAAGTATTATCCAATACAATAGCACGTGTAATAGACGGATTGATCTGTCTTGCATTATCTGCTGCCAACCAATATGATCTGGTATCACCAGTACCAGTAAATCTTCCTTTCGGATCTGTTAAGTTTGCATCCCGATGATATACCTCATTGATTGATTTGGTATAGATCCCCTCTAAAGTAGCTTTCATATCCCATGGTAAGCTATACTCAACAGCTAGATTCGAACGCCAGATTTGCGGCATTTTAAAATCTCTCGAAGTAACATCGATTTCGTAAGTCGCAGGGTTCTGGCGATCTGCAGGTAAGTACGCTGTAGGATCTGGATTAAACGGTCTATTTATCGTCCCTTTATTTTCAAGTATATTACCAAACGTCATACCCGTCTGCCCCGCTTGATTTGTTAACCAGACGCCCGGTACTCCACCAGTGAAGATCCCAGTTCCCCCACGTAATACAAATGACCGATCCTGTCTAATATCCCAATCAAATCCTGCTCTTGGTGACACCAATACTCTGGCTTTCGGTAAACGTGATACATCTAATTTCTCGCCATTCGCGAAGGTCATACCAAGCACCTTCTCATTCGTTACGATATCTGTGGTATAAACTGGAATGTCTGCGCGGATACCATAACTTAGTTTAAAGTTTGGCTTCACAAACCACTCATCTTGTGCATACAGAGCAATCGGCATCATGCTAAAATCAGCGGATGGTCTTTCATTACCAGGAACGACAGAATAGGTTAACTGATATTGCGTAGGAAGTGCTGTTTTATCACCTTTAGCTGCCGCAATAAAGTCATCCATATTTTTGTAACGGAATTGTCCGTTCATAAATTGAGCAAAAGCATTGCTAAATTTTTGATAGCTCAAAGATCCACCAAATGTAAACGTATGAGCCCCAGCAAAAATATTAAAGTTATCGGTGACACTAAATAAATTCTGATCCAGTTTATTTAAGATCGAAAATGGTTCTGAACCAAAAGAGATGTAGTTAGCACCAGAACCATTTTCAATATCGACCGTTGGGAAGAGACTACCTTTAGGATCACGAAAATCTCTAAAAGCAGAATAAACCACTTGGATCTGATTTGCATACTTGCTATTGAATGTAGAGTTTAACTCAGCGGTAATGGAATTGATGTTGTTATTTTGACGATAACGAAGATTAGAGAAAATCAACGAAGTTGTGCTAGGCCCACGTCCACTATTACTGTTTGATGTACTGGGATTAATATCCCTATAAGAATCTAAGTGATTATAACGAAGGGTAAATTTATGTTTTTCATTAATATTCCAGTCAATTTTTGCGGTAATATTATTGGCTTTTTGTTCGTTATCAAATCCTTCATAAACTCCCGGATCATAACCAAATTGCTCCATTAAAGTTTTCTGAACCAAATCCAAATCCGAAGCCTTTACAAGTGACTCATTTGCAGCTCCAGTTCCTCTATTGGCTAAAAAGTTTGAGCCTGGTGTAGTTCTTTTGGTTGTTTCACCATTCAAGAAGAAGAATAGTTTATTCTTAATAATTGGACCTCCAACACTAAAACCCAATTGGTTATTTTTATAAGTTTCGTTTTTAGCTAATTTTTCACCATCAACTTTGTAACCTTGTAAATCTTGATTTTTAAAATACCAGTAGGCCGACCCAGTCACCGTATTGGTACCCGATTTGGTAATTGCATTGACACCCGCACCTGTAAATCCACCTTGTTTCACATCATATGGCGAAAGATTAATCTGAATAGCCTCAATCGCATCCAATGAAAAAGGTTGAGCACTTGTTTGGCCTCCAGGAAGAGATGATAAACCGAATGCATTGTTCATCTGTGCACCATCCAAGGTCAACGAGTTGAATAAGCTGTTTCTACCAGCAAATGAAAAACCGTCACCTTGAGAGTTTGCCTGTGGATTTAATTTTGTCAAATCCGTAATACTTCTGGAAATAGCGGGCATCTCCTCAATTTTCTTTCTACTGACAATAGTAGACACCCCAGTCTTTGTAGCACCTCTGCGTGCAGTAACAGTGACTTCCTCTAAAGTCGTGCTCTTATCCGCAAATACAGGATTTAACACAAAAGGTTGTCCTAGCTGCAAATAAACATCATTATAAATAATTGGGTCTTGTCCAACATACGTTACTTCAATCGTGTAAGGTCCCCCAACCCGCATATTCGCTAAGTTAAACCTTCCAGCAGCATTTGCCGATCCCGAATAAACCGTTCCCGATGGCACGTGTGTTGCCTTAATAGTAGCTCCAGAAGTTAAACTGCCGTTTGCCTCTTTTACAATACCTGTAACGCTACTTGTCGTGACCTGAGCTTGTACAGCACCATAACTGGCCATTACAAGAGCGAAAAAGAGTAAAGATCTTTTCATATAATGTGATTTGTTAAAAAATGTTAAGCAAAATTACTAAGAGATTTCAAATAACAAAGGACTTAATATAAACTTAACATACTACAACACATCTAGTTTCTATCATTCGACCACAAATCGCAGGCCTTTCACACAATTTTTGCACAAAAAAAACGTTATAACATCTTTTAAACAGCCATTAACGAAGAATCAAATCCAAACAAAATAGTTTTCAACACTGCATCAAACTAGCATATTTGTAACAACATTCTTCCAATCATAAAGAAGCTTTTTAAAAAAAATTCACTAACTTTCTGTCAACCGAGCATTTTATTGATCAACTCGTTTTTTGTAGCAATGGCGCTACTAACCTAGGATTTGTATTAAAACTGTAAACTATTGTCCCTGCGAATTGGTTTTCTCTAAAAATCTGTTTTTAAAAACGGATAACTTTTTAGAAATTCGCACACCTTTATAATTTTCTTTTCATGGAAGTCGGTATTCAAAATTCTTCTTTTCACGAACCCGCAGACATTAAACTGTCTCCAGCAGGGCTTTCTTTCTTAGCTTCAGCAGCTAAATGGGCCAATTTTTTGGCTATTGTCTGTTTTATTTTTATCGGAATATCGGCCATCACCATGATTAGCTTGATCTTTGGGGCCAGTGCCTTATCTTTGGGTCAGGGTGAATATGTCTCGGCCGGTACAATATCGACCTTCGGTGTACTTTACTTACTGCTGCTGGCTTTCTCCTGCCTCCCAATTTATTATTTGTATAATTTCGGATCTAAAGCAAGAAAAGCAATAGAAAACCGCGACAGCATTCAGCTTGAACTCTGTCTCGATGCCCTAAAAAAGCATTATAAATTCATCGGGATCATCGTTATTATCACGATCGGATTTAATTTTCTGGGTCTTATACTTGGAGTTGTATTAGGTATCTCTGATGCAATTGCAGGTGTATAAACTAAAATAGCATAAACTGAAAACAAAAAAAGGGAGCATAACAGATGCTCCCTTTCTATTATAATCAAATTACGTTTTTACTTTTTGTAATACCGCATTGCATTTGGAATCTGTTTCTCAATATCCGCAATACGACGGGCATCACTCGGGTGGGTACTCAAAAACTCGGGTTGACCTTTTTGACTGCCCGATGCCATACGCTTCCAAAATCCAATGGCTTCATTCGGATCGTAACCGGCCAACGCCATAATAATTAACCCAGCCTGATCGGCAGAAGACTCATCGCTTCGGGAGAATTTCAACTGTGCCAAGCTTCCCCCCAAACCATATAGGTTGTTAAAAATACCTAGTGAGCTGCTACCCGTCATCCCCGCTGCTGACCCCAGGATCTGCCCACCCATTTGTAAAGCCATCTGGTTGGATGCCTGCGCCACGGAATGCTCTTCAATAGCATGGGCAATTTCATGCCCCATTACTGTCGCCATACCTGCTTCGGTGCGCGTTACCTGTAATATTCCTGTATATACAGCGACTTTACCGCCCGGCATACACCAAGCATTCACATCGTCGCTCTTCACCAAGTTAAATTCCCAGTTGAAATTATATTTATTGGCTATACCCTTGCTTTGCAGATATTGGTTTACCGCTGTTGCCAATCGGTTACCCACACGTTTCACCATTGCTGCATCCGCTGTACCGGTAATCACCTTTGCACTATTTTTCGATAAAAAATCTTTATAAGCTAATGCTGCCTGCTGATTCACTTGGTCAGCACTGACCAATTTCAAATATTTCTTTCCAGTAACCGCTGAAGTTGCACAACCTGACATCCCCGATGCTAGCGCAACACAGGCCAAAACCATAGCCGAATACTTAAATATGCCTTTCATAATATTCTATTAAAATCCGTTTTACAGGATACAATTATTGTGCCTATTCTTTTTCCTTCGATTTTTTCTTGAACAGATAAATCTTGGATTCATGTCCCTTTAGCAGACGCTCAATATTCTTTTGATGGGTAATCAATAAGAGTATACAGATCGCGATACCATACAGTAATACCGAAGGAATCGTAGTCTTAAAAATAAATGCCAAACTAAACGGAAAGGCAAATCCAGCAGATATCGAACTTAAAGACACATAATGGGTGGTCAATAGGATAATGATAAATACTGACACACAGACCAAAGCTGCAGGTGTATGTATTGCAAGGATCATCCCGCACAATGTCGCGACCCCTTTTCCTCCCCGAAAGCCTGCAAACACCGGAAATAGGTGCCCGATCACAGCAATCACCCCCAGTGCCAACTGAAAATTAACGAACTGAACATCACTGGTATTCTGCCCCAGCTCAATCAGGTAAGCAAGATTTGTCGCCGTCCATCCCTTAAATATATCCACAAACATCACGATGGAACCGGCACGCGGCCCTAAAACGCGAAAGGTGTTAGTCGCTCCAGCATTACCACTCCCATACTCACGAACATCTACGCCATAAAATGCTTGACCCAACCAAACCGCTGTAGGTATAGAACCAAACAAATAAGCTAGTAATACTGCAATTACTAAATAAATCGATATCATTAAATTAAATCAGTTCTTATAATAATTTGGCCTTCAAACTAAGATCCAAACTCTTGACACTGTGTGTCAAAGCGCCCACCGAGATATAGTCTACTCCAGCCTCTGCATATGACCGAATGGTTTCAAATGTTATTCCTCCAGAGGCTTCTGTCTTAAAGCGATGACCGATAATTTTAACAGCTTCGGCCACATCCGCAGGTGAAAAATTATCCAACATGATTCGGTCCACTTCGCCAAAGTTAAGAACTTCGTCAAGTTCCGCAAAATTTCGGACCTCAATTTCTATTTCTATTGGTTTATTTAATTTCTTTCGATACTCGTTTGCACGTGTCAATGCAGGTACAATTCCGCCACTATAATCCACATGATTGTCCTTGATCAGGATCATGTCGAATAAACCAAAACGGTGATTGGTTCCCCCACCGATTTTTACAGCTTCCTTTTCCAATACACGGAGTAAAGGTGTCGTCTTGCGGGTATCCAATACTTGAGTACCTGTACCTTTTAACAGATCTACATATTTTCGGGTTGTCGTCGCAATGCCACTCATACGTTGCATTACATTCAACACCAAACGTTCTGCCAGCAAAATACTTCGGATATTCCCGCGCACAAAAAAGGCTATATCACCAACTTTTACCTCGCTCCCATCTTGAATAAACACTTCACAGGCTAAGGTCTCGTCGATATAGCTGATGATCGCCAGGGCAACTTCAACACCCGCCAAAACGCCATCGTCTTTCACAATCAGTTTCGCTTCACCCTGCGCTCCTGCCGCAATCGTGGATAATGAGGTATGATCACCATCCCCAACATCTTCAGCGACTGATTGTTTTACAAATTGCGCCAAATAGTCCTTGATTTCCTTCTCCATAAATACAATTTATTGGGCTAAGATGTGGAATAATTTTTTAATCGGAAAATAGAATGATAAAAAAATAGTGTCTGGCTTAACTTTTATCGACGCGAAGTTCCTCGATGGACTGATTATTGGATCCAGCTCCGATCTTAATAAATACGCGGTAGTTTGCCTGTTCGGTCGCCAGTGAAAAGGTGAAGTATTGATAACCATTATTCGCATTGCTGGCCTGGGTCAGTTTAACGGTCTTGGGTTTATGTTGATTAAAAAATGTACCTAACATAATCTCGGATTGGTACTTGGTATACACACCGTTTTCACCCAAAATAGACAAGGTCAGATTGGATCCAAAATATTTAGCTATATTCTTTGCATTTCCCTCCCTTAAATAGGTTTTAAGTTCTTCGGAAATACTTCCCAAAGACAATTCCCCGACCTGTAAAGCAGGCTGCGCTAAGTCATTAAAATCTTTTGAATTATGCCCTGAGGCGTCAGTGTGTATAAAAAGACTATAGACAAATATAAATACGCAATAGCTAAAAAGTTTCATATAGCTCAGAATAAAATAGAACAGTTTCCACAATAGATGTATCAATTATTAGGTAGCATAGTTTACACCAAACATAAACTATGCCACAAACGTATAAAATTATTAGATATAAACAAGGGAAGATTTTAAAGATGCATTGATAGATTCTAAAATTAAGGTTATCTTTGTTATACGATGAATAAGAAAAAAGTTGCACTCATGATCCTAGACGGACTAGGATACGGAAAACATGATAAATCAAATGCAGTTGAAGCTGCAAATACCCCATTTTTAGATCATTTATTGGACACATACCCAAATTCAAGTCTGGAAGCTTCCGGTGAAGCCGTAGGCCTTCCCGACGGACAGATGGGAAACTCGGAGGTCGGTCACATGAATCTTGGCGCCGGAAGAATTGTCTACCAGGAACTAGGACGTATCCACAAGGCCGTAAATGACGGCGTATTCAATACAGATATCGTTATCCAGGATGCATTTAAATATGCACTTGAAAACAATAAAAAAGTACACTTTATCGGTTTGCTTTCCGATGGTGGTGTGCATGCGCATACCAAACACCTGAAAGGTCTTTGTGACGCCGCAAAACATGCCGGACTAAACAGTGACCAGGTATTTATCCACGCATTTCTCGACGGTCGCGATACAGACCCCAATTCCGGGATCAGCTATGTCAAAGATCTACAGGAATATCTAAAAACAACCTCAGGCACCTTCGCTTCCGCCATCGGTAGATATTATGCGATGGACCGTGATAACAGATGGGAACGCGTTAAACTGGCTTACGACCTATTGGTGAAAGCCGAAGGCGAAAAATCCAATGACTTGATTGCCTCCATTCAAAAATCTTACGATGCCGGCGTTACTGACGAGTTCGTTAAGCCGATCTCATTGGTGAATGCTGATGGTACGGCAGTAGCAACAATCCAGGAAGGTGATGTCGTCTTCTGTTACAATTTCAGAACCGACCGGGGGCGTGAAATTACCATTGCACTGACGCAAAAAGCTTTCCCTGAGTATGATCTAGCTCCGTTAAACCTGTACTATGTCACCATGACGGCCTATGATGAAACTTTCCAAAACGTACGCGTTGTCTTCCAAAAAGACAACCTGACCAATACACTTGGTGAAGTTTTGGAAGCCAACAATAAAACACAGACCCGTATCGCTGAAACAGAAAAATATCCACACGTGACATTCTTCTTCTCCGGCGGCCGTGAACAACAGTTCGAAGGTGAAAACCGTCTTTTGGTGCCTTCACCGAAAGTAGCCACTTACGACCTCCAACCTGAAATGTCTGCCAGCGGAATCACCGAAGCCATCGTCAATGATATGGAAACTCTTCAGCCGGACTTTATCTGCCTGAATTTTGCCAATCCGGACATGGTAGGCCATACCGGTGTATTTGAGGCTGTTGTAAAAGCAGTAGAAACGGTAGATCAATGCACAAAAACAGTGGTGGAAACTGGATTGAAAAATGGCTATTCATTTATCATCCTGGCTGACCACGGCAATTCAGAATTTATGGTCAATGAAGATGGCTCACCAAATACAGCACATACAACGAATTTGGTTCCATGCATCTTGATAGATGATCATTACAAAAAAATCGCAGATGGTAAATTGGGAGATATCGCTCCAACCGTTCTTAAACTTTTGGGCGTAGATATTCCCGTTGAAATGACAGGAAATGTATTGGTATCAGAATAAGAATTTATATAAAAACTTAAGCAGCGCACTTCCACTACTGGTGGGAAGTGCGCTGCTTTTTGGGAGCTGCAGCTCCACTTCAGGACAAAAAGAAAGGAAAAAGACAACGGATATTTTTTCAGTAGACTCTTTTTTCAGCGCCGAAGCGCAACGCCTGCAGCAGCTCAACCCTTCGGTATTAAAATCTGTCAATAAAGACGGCGAAAAAGAACAACGTGAAATAAAAATCGTAAACTGGAAAAATGAACTTTCGGCATTCCAGTCCGCAGATATCAGCAAAAATTTTGATCCCACACTCTATGATCTCAAAACAGTAGATTGTGTTACGGAATTTACCGCTAAAAAGGAAGAACTGCAGATACAAAAACTCAGGATCGAATTTGATCGCAACAACGAAAAGGTCAAGCATATCCATATCGATAAAAAGATTGCAAACTCCCTGTATGATAGCAATGAAAAGCTGGATTATTATAGCGATTCTTTATATAGCATCATAAAATTACAGGATGTACAAGGTCTCGATGCAAATCAATATGAGATTATTGGAAAGTTTGTACAATCCAAAAAATAAAGTGCTAAAAAAATGTTTTTATGTGAATCCATAAAAACATTTTTTTTTGTTTCCCTTCCAATGAAAATAAATAAATGCAACATCATTGCTTTATTTGTTTTTTTACTTATATTTGCCCATTATATGTCTACAAAGACGACAGTTTAGAAAAAACAAGGTGCGCGGTATTCCATTGAACAAATTAGCAGCGTTTACGCTTTTAATGACCTTTTTAATCGGTCAGTTCATTGTCTATACCCATTCCCATAAACCACCGGTATTAAGTATCGTGGACTGCAATTCGAAAAAACATCATGCAGACCATCCCAAATGCTCCATCTGCGACCAAAATTCACATCCGCAATTACTCTTTAGTTTCATCCAAAGCGAATTTTTGCTTCCCGAACGGGAAATAGTATTTGGTCTTTTTGTACCCGGCGACCAGATGGTCAGGGCATTGCTATCGGGCAATCGCGGCCCTCCCATGTGTTGATATTCATCCAATATGCAACAATGGCTGTTTTTATGGAAAGCAGCTTATGCTATCTATGATAAACTGACCTTATCAAGTTTTAACGATGAGTGCTGCCGTTTTCATAATAGATTTTCCTCATATTCAACAATAAGGTGATCCGTATATCAGCCGGATACGCCCATCCACGATGGCACAAAAATATTTACAGATGAAACTCAAAATTAAAGACGGCATACTCATGCTTGTCTGTTATTTCCTGCTATTTTCTGCTACTGCTGCAACCATATCTGGTCGAGTGACAGATTCAAAGACAAATCAACCGATCGCCGGAGCGACGATCTCGCTGCTCCAGCTGCGCTCGAGCACCTCTTCTGACCAACAGGGACATTATGCTTTCAAATCGCTTCCTTCGAGTGGACGTTATCTCGTCGAAGTACGTTTTATTGGCTACCAATCGCTGATCAAAACGATAGAGCTGACATCAGAAGATGTGACTGTCGATTTTGCATTGAATGAAAGTATTATCGAAACAAATGAAGTCGTGGTCACAGGTACGCTTGTCACTTCACAAAGCCGCCGAAACAGCACCTCTGTCTCCGTTATCTCCAAAGACGAATTGCAGGGTGGTGCAACAAACCTGATCGACGCACTTGCACGTCAGGTACCCGGACTAAGCCAGATTACAACGGGACAGGGAATTTCCAAACCCGTCATCCGCGGTCTCGGTTATAACCGTGTTGTCACCGTCAATGATGGTGTCAAGCAAATGGGCCAACAATGGGGGGATGAGCATGGTATCGAGATCGACCAAAATCAGCCAGACCGGGTAGAGGTATTGCGGGGTGCAGCTTCGCTGATGTACGGATCGGATGCCATCGGTGGTGTCATCAATATCCTTGAACCCAGTGTGCCCACTGCCGGTCAGATAAAAGGTGAACTGCTATCCAGTTACTCAACCAACAACGGACTGACCAACAACTCGCTCATGCTCACGGGCAATGAAAATGGATTTGTATGGCGCGGACGCGGCTCCTATCAAAATGCTCATGCCTACAATACACCAGCTGGGCGCTATATCAATAGTGGTTTTAATAATACCAGCTTTAGTGGAATGCTGGGCTTAAATAAACAATGGGGATATTCACACCTTAATTTTTCCTACCTCAAAAATAACATTGGTTTTTACGATGCCGAACCTGGGGATCCCTTATATAATGAATCCAAAAGCCGGACATTGGATTTTCCAAAACAGGATATCCGCCATTATAAGCTCGCGCTCAATAATAATTTTGTGATCGGCTCAGGAAATCTAAAACTGGACCTGGGCTACCAAAAAAATCAACGTCGCGAACTGGAGGAAGCAACACCATCCTTATTTTTTGATCTGAATACCTATTCTTTGGATGCCAAATACTACCTGGCGGAAAGAAACGGGTGGCAGCATGTTGTTGGTCTCAGCGCCAGTCAGGAACATAGCATCAATAAAGGCGTTGAATTTTTGATCCCTGCTTATGACCAGATCGAACTGGGGGCATTTGGTTATGCCAAGAAAAGCTGGGGCGAGAACACCTTTAATATGGGATTACGTTACGATTTCGTCCGTACCAAAGGTAAACAGCTCTTTGTCGATGATGAGGAACAATTTCCAGGTTTTAAAAATAAGTTCAGCAACATTAGTGGTGCCTTAGGATATACGCATAGTTTCAGTGAAGATTTTAACTTCAAAGCCAATGCAGGATCAGCTTTCAGGGCACCTAACCCAGCTGAACTTGGTTCTAACGGTGTACACGAAGGTACATATCGCTATGAAATCGGAAATGAAAACCTGAAGGCAGAACGCAGTTTCCAGGCAGATGCAACCCTGGAATTTGGACATAGCATTGTCACGGGTAGCATCGGTATCTATGAAAATTATATCCATAATTTCATCTATGCTTCAGCAAAAAAGGGCGACACCAAAACTGTCGTTGACGAGGATAATAATGAGCAGACCTACGATGTCTACCGCTACGGACAGGTCAATGCCAATCTCTTTGGTTTCGAAGGGAGTTTAAACTTCCATCCGCTCAACTGGGTTCACCTGGACAACACGTTTACCTATACACATGCGCAAAACAAGACTTTTGACCGACCATTGGCATTGATCCCTGCAGGTGTTTTACATAACACGCTTCGTCTCGAACCTAAGATCAATGGCCTACATGCTTTCTATGTATCGGTAGGTTTAGACAATTATTTTAAACAGAATCGCATTGACGAAACTTTTGAAACAGCTGCGGATTCGTATTCTTTGATCAACGCCGGAATAGGTACTACCTTACACCTAGGAAAACAGCAGGTAAAAGTCTATGCGACGGCATCCAACCTGACCAATAAGCGCTACTACGATGCGTTGAGCAGGTTACGTCCAGGAAGGTTATCGCAGGAGGATCCTACTTACGGGGTCTACAATATGGGAAGGAATATTACGTTCGGTGTCTACCTCCCCCTTACTATTAAAAAATAAGCACACATAAAAATGCCCCCAAAAATTGTCTAACTATTTGGGGGCATCGTATTTCGTCCCTACTTTATGCCTTATGCTAACCATTGATTGGGGCGGGAATCGCTTGCTGACACGATCTGGGAGTGATTCCATCATTTGGGATCATCGGCTGTCGCCTCCCGTGCCAAAGGCACATCGTCGGGCATGCCTTCCAATGAGGAATCCAATGCAAACAGTGATTCGTCCGAAGCCCGGTCTCCACCGGCGATCTTTAATTTATCAATCAATTCAAGTGCGAGTTTCTCTTCTTCGATCTGCTCTTTGACAAACCATTGCGCGAAGTTCCATGTAGCCCAGTCCTTCTGTTCCATAGCCAGATTGACAATACGATAAATTGCTTCGGTGTTGTCCACCTCATGTTTAAATACACGTTGGAAACATTCAGTTAGGGTGCTCGGATCTGATGGCGGAGCCGCTATCGCCTGAATTTGGGGACGGCCACCACGCTCGAGGATGTAACCCATAATTTTTGTCATATGGTTCCGTTCCTCCTGCGCATGCCGATATAGAAAATTGGCAATTCCACCGTAGCCCTGATCATCGGCCCAAACGCCCAGAGCCAGATAAATTTGTGCAGCTTCGGCTTCTTTCGTCATCTGACTGATTAAAATGTCCTGCATTTCCGCTGACAATCGATTCGTTTCCATATATTAAATTCTTGTTGATTCAAGTATAGAACAGTATTTCGCAACATTTCGTTTGCAAATTTGTCAAAGACAGCGTAAAGAACCGATCTGTCGAAGTGCAGCTACCATGGAAAGGCATTGGTTCAGCAGAAAGAATAGAAAAGGTGAAGGACGGCCGGACACAAAAAAAGGGAAACCCGACCGAGTTTCCCTTTTTTATTATCTACCGTGCAGATTATTTCAGGTTATCTCTATACACTTTAGCTTTTTTGACTTCTGTTTGAATGTCTTTTTTAGAAGAATCAAAGCTCAATACTTTTTCATAATCCTTGATAGCATTATTATAAGCATCTGTAGCCATTGCTTTGTTGTAATTAGGTGTACCTGCCGTACCGATCAAAATCCCTAGATCGCGGTTCGCGATCGCTCTATTTTGGTAAAATTTGGAGTCTGTGGGTGTGATGGCAATTGCTTTTGAATAATCCTCAATCGCTACGCGCAACAACTGTTCTTTGTTTGCCGCAGACACTTTGTTTGTCTGAATGGCAAGTGTGTTGTTTGCTTTCGCTTTGAAGTAAAGTGCATTTGCATTTTTAGGATTTAAAGCAACAACTTTTCCGAATGTTTCAGCAGACTTTTTATAATCACCATTTTGAAATTGGGAGTAACCCAACATATACAAGACATCCGGATCTTTGCCTTCCTCAGGTAAAGCTTTTGTCAAGTATGACTCTGCATTTTTGAAGTCACCGTCCAAAAGAGCTTTTTGCCCCATTCTCACATTGGCATTGCTATGCTCAGCTTGTTTTTGTTGTGCATTGGCGCTAAGTGCGACCAAAGCAAAAACTCCTGTGAACAAACCTAATTTAAGTGATTTTAAGTTCATATCTAAATAGTTACGTTTTTTCAATATACCTTATTATTGACCAATATTGATCGTTTATTACCCTATGAAAAAATAGCTCCATTGCTTCACCTCTCGCAAGAATCTGCCATTGTTTATTCTTTCACATTCCAATATTACAATTATTATGCCTATTTATCCAATAAATGGCAGATAAATTTTATTTAACCTGCCTTTTTTTCCTATTCTAGAAAATAGATTTGTAATTTTGCTACCTTTTAGCAATTGGCACTTCCCTTGCACTATAGAGGAAACAATATTTGAAGCTTAAAATTTGAACGTCTACCGACAACATGTCAGCGACTGACAAATACACAAAATAAACACTATGAGCAAATTCGAAACTTTTGATTTCAGTCAGGCTATTCCAATCGTTGCGGAAGACACCGAGTTCTTCCCTTTATTGACACAGCAGGATGAAGACGATATGGCTAACGCTGAAATTCCAGAAGCACTATCTATTTTGCCTTTACGCAATACCGTATTATTTCCCGGTGTTGTCATTCCGATCACTGTAGGAAGAGATAAATCCATCAAATTGGTTAAAGAAGCCTATAAAGGCAACAAAACAATCGGTGTGGTCTCCCAGAAGGATATGACAGTAGAGGATCCCGGATTTGAAGAACTGAATAAAGTGGGTACCGTTGCCCACATTATTAAAGTACTTCAGATGCCCGACGGAAACACCACGGTGATCATTCAGGGAAAGCAACGTTTCAACCTGGTGGAAATCATCGAGACCGAACCTTATCTGAAAGCTCGTGTCGAGAAATTCAACGAGGCGAAACCTAAGATGACCAAACATTTCAAAGCGACAATCTCGACCTTGAAAGAAATGGCATTGCAGATTATTCAGCTTTCACCAAACTTGCCTAGCGAAGCTGGTATTGCAATAAAAAATATTGAAAGCCCTTCTTTTCTGATCAACTTCATTTCGTCTAATATCAATGTCGAAATGATCAAAAAACAAGAGTTGCTACAAATTCCAAAGGTTGAAAACCGCGCGAAACTCCTTTTAGAACTGTTGACCACAGAAATCCAGATGCTGGAACTGAAACATCAGATCCAGAACAAGGTACGCGTCGACCTGGACAAGCAACAACGGGATTATTTCCTCAACCAACAGCTGAAAACCATCCAGGAAGAGCTTGGCGGAAATACCCCTGACCTAGAACTTGAAGAACTCAAAAAACGTGGTAAAACAAAAAAATGGGCGCTTGATATTGAAAAACATTTCAACAAGGAACTTGAAAAACTATCACGTATCAATCCAGCGGCGGCAGATTACTCCGTTCAGTTGAATTATCTGGAGCTCCTGCTTGATCTTCCATGGAATGAAACGACCAAAGATAACTTTGACTTAAATAAAGCGCAAAAAGTCCTGGATAAGGACCACTATGGTTTGGAAAAAGTCAAAAAACGTATCATTGAATACCTCGCGGTACTGAAACTAAAAAATGACATGAAAGCCCCTATCCTTTGTTTGGTAGGTCCTCCGGGAGTGGGTAAAACCTCCTTGGGAAGATCTATCGCCAAAGCATTGGGACGCAAATATACCCGCATGGCCCTGGGGGGGGTGCGTGACGAAGCCGAAATCAGGGGGCACCGCAAAACCTATATCGGCGCCATGCCAGGCCGCATCATCCAATCACTGAAAAAAGCGGGCGCCGCAAATCCGGTCTTTATCCTGGATGAGATTGATAAAATGAGCGCCGATTTTAAAGGCGACCCTTCTTCGGCCTTGTTGGAGGTATTGGATCCAGAACAAAACACACATTTCTACGACCATTATGTGGAAATGGAGTTTGACCTCTCAAAAGTGATGTTTATTGCAACCGCCAATTCGCTAAGTGCCATCCAACCCGCTTTATTGGACCGTATGGAGATCATCGAAGTCAATGGATACACCATCGAAGAGAAGATTGAAATAGCGAAAAAACACCTGCTTCCAAAACAGCGTGAAATGCACGGTATGGCTGCCAAGGATGTTGCCCTAAAAGGTAAGATCATCGAGAAAATCATCGAAGACTATACCCGCGAATCCGGTGTGCGCGGACTGGAAAAGAAAATTGGTTCGATCGTCCGTGGTATTGCCACACGCATCGTCATGGAAAAAGATTACAACCCAAGCATCAATGATCAGGATGTCGTGGATATCCTGGGGGCACCGATCTTTGATAAAGATATCTACGAAAACAATAATGTCGCCGGTGTCGTAACCGGGCTTGCCTGGACTTCCGTAGGTGGTGATATTTTATTTATCGAATCTTCTTTAAGTCCCGGAAAAGGACGCTTGAGCCTGACAGGTAATCTGGGCGATGTCATGAAAGAATCCGCTTCTATTGCTTTAGCCTATTTAAAAGCACATGCTTCGGACTTTGGCATTGACTACCATGTATTCGACCATTGGGATATCCATATCCACGTTCCGGCAGGTGCCATTCCTAAGGATGGTCCATCCGCTGGCGTAACGATGCTCACTGCGCTGACATCTTTATTTACACAACGTAAAGTGAAAGAGAAACTGGCGATGACCGGGGAAATTACGTTGCGCGGAAAAGTGTTACCGGTAGGTGGTATAAAAGAAAAAATCCTTGCCGCAAAACGGGCGAATATCAAAGATATCATACTGTGCAGATCCAACGAAAAAGATATCCTTGAAATCAAGGAAGATTATATCAAAGATATGCAGTTCCACTACGTGACCGAAATGGCACAGGTAATCAAGCTCGCCCTTCTGGAAGAGAAAGTAGACGCTGCCTTAGATCTATCTCAGGGAATTGAAAACACAAAAAAAGAGGGATAACCACCGCTCAGAAATTTAGAATAATAAATAAAATACAGGGTGTCTGATCTTTATCGGACACCCTGTTTTTCTTTTATGCTGCCCATATCCTTTACGGTTGCAGGTCAACTATTTGCTACAGCATACGCTATCAGCCTAGTTTCTCATGCAGCAGTTCCTCATCTAGGCTATTTTCATATTTTGAGATCACCAGCGTTGCCGCTGAATTGCCGATCAGATTGGTGATGGCTCTAGCCTCACTCATAAACCGGTCTACGCCAAAGACCAATGCTACGGACTCGACAGGCACGTGTCCGACAACAGGGAGCGTTGCCGCCAAAGTCACAAAGCCGCTTCCCGTCACACCTGCTGCTCCTTTTGAGGTCAGCAACAGCACCAGCAGCAAGGTAATTTCCTGCTCCAGACTCAGGTGCATATTCAGCGCCTGTGAAATAAATACCGCAGCCATGGTCAGATAAATACTCGTCCCATCGAGATTAAAGGAATAGCCCGTCGGAATCACCAATCCGACCACAGACTTCGCACAGCCCGCATCCTCCATTTTCTGCATAATACCCGGTAATGCAGATTCCGAAGAGGAGGTACCCAATACAATCAAAATTTCACCTTTGATATACTTCAGAAATTTGAAAATATTAACTTTGACATAGAAGTGCAATACGGCCCCGATCACAATCACGATAAAGATAATGCAAGTCAGGTAAAAACTTACCATTAACATCCCCAGCTTGGTCAGGGCCTGAATACCAAATGCGCCAATGGTAAACCCCATTGCTCCCATCGCCCCTATAGGCGCCAGGTACATCACCATCTTAATAATGGCAAAAAGTACCTTTAGAAACGATTGCAGCACATTGATCACCGGCTCCGAGGCCTTTTTACCGATCTTGGTCATGCCCACTCCAAAAAGTACCGCAAAAACCAATACCTGCAGCATATTATCTGAAGCCACTGAAGCAACAACATTCTCCGGGATAATATCCATGATAAAATCCATGAAACTATGTGATTTCTTAGATTCCGAAATATAGTGTGACACGGAGGATATATCCAGGGTCGACGGATCGGCATTCATACCTGTACCGGGCTGAATCACGTTGACAAAGATCAAGCCGATGATCAATGCGACCGTCGTCATGACTTCGAAATAAATAATGGAGCTCAGTCCGATCTTGCCTACTTTTTTTACATCCTGCATTCCGGCAATTCCGATGACGATCGAACTGAAGATCAGGGGGGCAATCACCATCTTGATCAGTTTGATAAAGGCATCCCCTAACGGCTTCAGCTTTACGGCAAAATCCGGAAAAAAGGCGCCGCAGAAAATACCGACCAATATACCGACGATAACCTGAAAATAGAGACTCTTAAAAATATGCTTCATGGTGCTAACGATTAACGGCAATTCCCTCGGCCTTCAACATTGTTTTAAATTTGGGGTTGCGGATATATTTATTAAAGTCATGACTTTTCATACCGGTAAAATCCGTATACTTCATGATCGGATAATGTTTTACCAACTCATTGCAGACATCAGCTTTATACCCTAAATCTGTCGCTTTCAGCTTATTGGACAAAAAACCAACAAATTTCTTCAGCATCACATCGGTATTATTGATGGTGATATGGATTTTCTTAACCTGTTTGCTCAAACTACAGAATGAATCCGTTCCCGATGTCACATCCCTGACCTTAAAGTCATCGAGGCCTATCGCCGGTGCGAGCATAATGCAGGTAATGTCATTGCCATTTTCTGCAAGCTTTTTCGCCGCATCAACATCTACGTTGTGATTCTCTAGTGTACCCTTGGCAAAACTCTCGCTAAATGTTGCACTGCTTAAAGCACTCAGCACGACTGATGCTCCCCGACTATGGGAAATTAAAATGATCTTTTTGTTATGGATGCTATTTAACAAATTCCGCAGTCCAAATTCACCCGCCATCTGACTGAATGAAGTAGCAGAAAACCAAACTTTAGCGCCACCAAAGGGATTCGTGGTATGTAAACCATCCCAATAAAATTTTACGACCTCATCTTTATTGGGATTAAGCTTTAGCAGCTTGCGCATATATTCATAGCTCTCATTAACTTCATCAGAGGGCGCATTGAAACCATGCACAAAGATAAACACACGGTCTTTTGCTTTCACTTTACTCCTCACCGCCAACATGCGGGTCTTTTCAAAACCTTTCAGCTGACTTTCCAGGCCTTTTTCGGTTGCGATCTTCATCAGCGAGTAGGCATTGATATCACCGCTTTTAGGTGGTTCACCATACGTCTTACGCCAATTATCCGGATAGAAATTGCCGTTTTGGTCTACAAATGAATTGACGATATTCGGTTTATCGAATGAATTGGGATATGGGTCCTTGGGTACATTATGAGTTATTCCGCAGGAAACCATTAAAAAAAGAAGAAAAAGATAGAAAAGTTGTCCTCTCATGAAGCTATTTTTTAAGCTGTTAAAAACCATAATTTCATTATGGAAAAGATTGATCGAGTCATAAATGTATATATTGGCGAAATACAGTGAACACTTTACGAAGTGTGCGGCACCATTTTAATCAATCCGTCCTACGAATATATAAAAAAAGGGATGCATAAATGCATCCCTTCCTCTGATATTTTTTAGCCTTTAATTACTAAAGTACGCACGTACATTTTTACCTTCAATCCAGTTCATAAAGGCTTTGTTCACGACCTTATTACCACCCGGAGTAGGATAATCACCGGAGAAGTACCAGTCACCGGTATGTGCCGGACATGCTTTGTGCAGGTTATCCAATGTCTGATACACCACCTCAAGTTCGGCTTTCAAATGGTGCGGTCTGACGATACGACCAATTTCTTCAGAAATCTCCTGATCTGTAAATGGCGCATAAATAGCCTTGACATAGTTCTCAATTTCATTGACATCCTGGGTCATCGACAACAGGCATTTTTGATATACGTCATCAATAATATGTGCCATACCACGTTGTTTCAACAGGTTGATTGCGGCTTCAAACGCAACGAATTCACCCATACGTGACATGTCTATACCGTAACAGTCCGGATAACGGATTTGAGGAGCCGACGAAACAATCACAATTTTCTTTGGATTCAAACGATCCAGGATCGTCAGGATACTTTGTTTCAACGTAGTACCACGTACAATGGAATCGTCAATCGCAACGATGGTATCCTCATGATCTTTAACGATACCGTAAGTCGTATCATACACATGTTGTACCATATCCGTACGATCGGCATCCTGTGTAATGAAAGTACGCAATTTGGCATCCTTCACATTCAGTTTTTCAAAACGAGGTTTGATACTTAATATATCATCCAACTCCTCGTCAGAAATTTTCTCCGAACGTTTTAACAAGGTTTCTTTTTGGAAATCCCTAACGTAGGTATTGATACCATCCATCAAACCATAGTAAGACACTTCGGCAGTATTAGGGATAAATGAGAATACGGTGTTCTTAATATTGTTTTTGACAGACTCCAATACCTGAGGTACCAATAATCTACCTAATTCTTTACGCTCTTTATAGATATCAGCATCCGATCCGCGTGAGAAGTAAATACGCTCAAAAGAACAAGAGCGTTGTTCAACAGGTTGTCTAAACATTTCCTGTGATACTGTACCGTCTTTTTTAGCGATCAGCGCATGCCCCGGTTTAATTTCCTTCACAGCACCGATAGGTACATTGAAAGCAGTTTGAATGACAGGTCTTTCCGAAGCAACCACCAAAATTTCTTCATCCTGATAGTAAAATGCCGGACGGATACCCGCAGGATCACGCATCACGAAAGCATCCCCGTGACCAAAGATACCGGCAATGGTATACCCACCGTCCCAAGTCTTCGCTGAACGCTTTAAGATTTTGGAAACATCGATGTTTTTAGCAATCAATGAACTGATTTCCACATTGGAATACCCCTCTTTTTTGAATTGATCAAAAAGCTCCTGATTTTCATCATCTAAGAAATGTCCAATTTTTTCCAAAACGGTTACGGTATCCGCCTTTTCTTTTGGATGTTGTCCCAACTCGTACAGCTGTTGCAAAAGTTCGTCCACATTGGTCATGTTGAAATTACCTGCAACAACAAGATTGCGTGACATCCAGTTGTTTTGTCTTAAAAATGGGTGACAGCTTTCGATACTGTTCTTTCCATGCGTTCCATAACGCAAATGTCCTAAAAGTACTTCTCCAGTAAAACTGACATTATCTTTTAACCATTGGGTATCCTTTGACTCATCCGGAAATGCCTTCTGAACAGAAGCAAATTTTTTCTGTACATATTCGAATATATCTGCCACGGCAGTTGAGCCCATAGCTCTGTAACGCGAAATGTAACGATTTCCAGGTTTAACATCAAATTTAATGGTTGCAATTCCAGCACCGTCTTGTCCACGGTTATGCTGTTTTTCCATTAATAGGTACAATTTGTTGATGCCATAGAATGGCGTACCATATTTTTCCTGATAATAAGATAAGGGTTTTAACAGGCGAATTAGTGCGATTCCGCACTCGTGTTTAATAGCGTCGCTCATATCTTGATTTGATGTCGCAAAAATAAGAATTATTTAGAACTTACTACCCCCTACCCGCACTTTTTCCGCAATAAAATTACAGTGAATCGACACTGTCTCTTTGGGATAGGTTTCTAAGCCCTATTGCGCAATAAAAACCGGAACTTTCACAGCATGGCGTAGCTTGTTGACGGTCTCTCCAAAAACAAAGTCTTTGACTCCGGTATGACCGTGGCTTCCCACCACCAAGAGATCAGCATGGTATTTTTCGCAAACTTCGGCAATACTTTTGATCCGATTGTTGTAGCCAAGTTCATATTCCGTCTGATGTCCTTTGGACAACAAAAAGTCTGCATATAGTTTCAGCCGTTCCAAATCTTGTCGCGACTCAAAATCATCGGTAGACTCTCCTGTATATTTAACAGAGGCACTTTCGACAATATGGACAACGACAAAGCTGGTATCCGCATGTGACAGTCGCAGGGCATACTGGATCACTTTCTGATCCGAACTTGAAAAATCCAGCGCGATCACCACCCGCTTGAACGAACCTTTGTCATCAAAATGTAGGGTCTCAAATGGTGGATGTACTTCCAATTCGATCGGTTTTGATTTACGTAAAATGGGAATCAATACGGTCATGATCAACAAAAAGAGCAAACCAACGGCCCCCAGAATAAGTAACACCGTGACCAAAGGATTGTTTGCTTCGGCAATCCAGCCCCTGACCTCGTCATAAACCAGTTTAAAATTCAACACCGCGATCACAGTGGCAATTAGCCAGGCAAATGCTTTCGTCAGCGGTTTAATCGCAAAGATACCCATCTTGGCCTTGTCACTGACGAAGTGAATCAGCGGGATCACTGCAAAGGCCAGTTGCATGCTCAGGATGACCTGACTAAAGATCAACAGCTGCCCTACCCGGCCTTCGCCAGAAATCAGGATCACCAGGACCGCAGGTATAATCGCCAAAAGCCGTGTAATAATGCGACGAAGTGTTGGACTGATGCGCAGTCTTAAATAGCCTTCCATTACAATCTGACCAGCCAAGGTACCGGTTACCGTGGAACTCTGTCCCGCCAGAATCAATGCCACTGCAAATAGTTTCGATGCCCATTCAGTGCCAAGTAAATTCCCCAGTAGGTGGTAGGCATCTTCCAGTTCGGCGACATCATGCATGCCGTTCTTATGGAAGACCGATGCTGCCAGAATCAGAATGGCGGCATTGACCAAAAATGCCAGATTTAACGCAATGGCACTGTCCCAGAAATTATATTTTAAGGATTTCCGTATGGAGACTTCATTGCGGTCAATCTTTCGGGTCTGCACCAAAGCTGAATGGAGGTAGAGGTTATGCGGCATGACCGTGGCACCGATGATGCCGATGGCAATATAAAGTGCGGCACTATTGGGAATGCTCGGAATAAAACCTGTGGCTACCTCCGCAAAATCAGGTTTGGCCAAAAACATCTCCACCAGAAAGCACATTCCGATCAGGGAAATCAAACCGATGATAAAGAGTTCCATCTTGCGCATCCCCAGCTTCTGTAAGTAGAGCAACAGGAAAGTATCGGCAAAACTGATCAGCACTCCCCAGAGCAGATCAATACCAAACAGCAAGTTAAGCCCAATGGCCATCCCCAGCACTTCGGCCAGATCGCAGGCGGCTATAGCAATCTCCGCCAGGATATACAGCACAAAATTCATGCGCTTGGGATAGGTCTCTCGATTACACTGTGCTAAGTCCTTACCCCGCACAATTCCCAAACGGGCACAGAGATTCTGCAGCAATAAGGCCATAATATTGCTCATCAGCAACACCCAGATCAAGGCATAGCCAAACTGGCTCCCCCCGGCGAGATCCGTCGCCCAGTTGCCCGGATCCATATAGCCTACACTGATCAGATAGGCAGGACCAAAGAAACTGAGTATCTTTTTAAATTTGGATTTTCCTTGATTGACATCCACACTTTCGTGGATATCGGATAATGATTTATGATGGGAGTCGTCGTGATGCATAGTTTACATGAGGACAATATCTTTTATTGCTAGGGCTAAAGATAAAAAGCTTTACAGTATTAGGCAATTAAACAGCCATATAATTAGAATTTAAATGTAAGTTGGCCAGAGTTTTCTTTCGACTGGTTGCCGAATTTAACAAAATCAACCGGTTCATACTGCCCCATATCGGGATTAAAGCGGCGGATATACACACCGTTACACATAAAACTCAGATCGACCGAACGTAGCATTTTCTTTGCAAATTCAAGTCGTTCGGGCTCCAGCCTGCGTCCGATGGAGATATGGGGTTCATCACTGATCTCGATCAGGTCAAAGGGACTCAATGTGTGCACAACCTTTCGCGCTCTATCCTTCAGGTAACTACGGGCATGTACCGTCGGACCGATATAGAAAGCACCACCAGCAAAGGAAGCAAAGTGATCAAAATACACATATTGGCTGCGCTCATAACGCAGGGACTGGTGCAATACAGCGATAGCCTGTGCCAGCATATCGTCATTTCCTGTAAAAGCACAAATAGTTACATGGGCTTTGGAATTGCAGCTATGGTACCAGCCCTTGTCCTTATCCGGAAATTCCTCCGCCAATGCAGCCCGCAAGCGCTGCTTTATCCCATCTACCAAAACTATACCAGCTTCATCAGGCTGAAAAACAAACGAATATTTATTAACGCTACCCTCCATAACAAAAAATCAGCTTTTGATCAGTAGGTAAGATACCAAATCCGATGGAGATAACAAAACGGTGTGGCTCTTCTGCTCAGACATTGCCTGGCTGACAGCGTTAGCTGCAGCATGTGCAGATGCTACCAGCCGATTCCGTAATCCTCCCCATTATTGCTGCTACCGCCCCAGAGTGTACCATGCTGCTGATCAAAATAAATGGCGTTGATCGGACCGCTGTTGCGCTCACCAAACTGTATACTGTACCCCATTTTCTGAAGCTTTTCGACGACTTCGGGCGACGTGCGTTTATCCAGTAGCAAACTTCCCGCCCGTGGTTTTCGGTCATCCAATTTGGTACCGCCCAAAGACAGCCACAACTGATTGCTGTTGATATTTGGCGCTTCACTGGCCTGTTGTGGGGTCATGCCGAACTCTACTGTATTCAAAAAGAATTGAAGCAGGTTTTGATCCTGTGTATCCCCGCCCTGCACCGCGAAAGAAAGGTAAGGCTTTCCCCCTTTTAAGGCTAAAGAAGGTGTGAGCGTGACCCGCGGGCGTTTGCCCGGTGTCACCACATTGAAAGGATTAATGAGGGAGTCGAGGACAAAGCTTTGCAAACGCTGGCTCATGCCTACCCCTGTATTTCCGGCAATACAGGCCGGTAACCAGCCCCCACTTGGTGTAATGGAAACAACCCAACCTTCGGCATCCGCAGCCTCCACACTTGTGGTTCCGCGCAATAAACGGTCCATATACACACTATCCCGGATTCCGGAGGCCCAAAGGGCAGTATCCGACAGGGATAGCAAAGATGAGGTGGAACTCACATCGTGCTTGGGCACAAAATCCTTATGTGATTCGGTATTCGGCGTGAATTTCTTGCTGCGCTCCCCGAGCAGGCCGGTAAAAGGGTTCTGCTTCCCTTCATAAGGGTAGGGATCCCCCGGAAGTACCTGTGGATTGTTATGTGCCGGGTCAATGGTGGCAGCCCGTGCCTTGGCGTAGGAATCACTTAAGAGCCCCCGGATAGGGGCTATAGGTTTGAAATAGGGATCACCATAATAGAAATCCCGGTCGGCAAAGGCCAGATTCATCACTTGATAAAGCGTATGGATATAGGGGGCTGAATTATATCCCATGGCTTTTAAATCAAAATTTTTCAGTAGCTGCAAGCTCTGTAGCATGGCCGGTCCCTGTGTCCATTCCTGCAATTTATAAACGTCAATACCTTTATAGTTGACATGTAAAGGCTCTTCCTCAATGGGCTTCCAATTAGCCAGATCCGCTTTGGTGATCAAGCCTCCCTGTTCTTTGCTGCCGCGGACAAATTCATCAGCGATATCGCCCTTATAAAAGCGGTCATAAGCCGCCATAATCGCTGTTTTTCGATCCTTGCCGGCTGCAAGGGCTTTCTTTTCAGCTTCAACAAGTTTGGTTAATGTCCGGTGCAGGTCTTGCTGTACAAAGATTTCCCCTGCTTCGGGAGCTTCCCTTTCCCTGCCTTCATGCACGAGGAAAACTTTTTTGCTATAAGGCCATTCTTTGATACGTGCTTTACCACGTTCAATGCTATTGGCTGTCTGGGCATCGATGGGATAGCCCGCCGCCATCTCGATGGCCGGCGCCAGGATTTCAGCCAGGCTTTTGGTGCCGTACTCTGCCAACATATAACATAAGCCCCCAGGTGTACCGGGCGTAACCGCAGCAAGCGGACCGTATTCCGGCGGGAATTCATAACCCTGCGACCGAAAAAAATCGACCGTTGCTCCTGTCGGTGCCACGCCCAAAGCATTGATGGCAATTACCTTTTTCAATTTTGGATGATAGATCAAAGCCTGGGTTTCCCCACCCCAGCTCAGGACATCCCACATGGTACAGGTTGCAGCAAGCATTGCACAGGCCGCATCGACCGCATTACCGCCTTGCTGGAACAACTGTGCACCGGCTGTCGCCGCCAAAGGTTTTCCGGTGATGGCCATCCAATGCTTGCCGTGCAAAGGCGGTTTCTCCGTCCGTTGTGCCCGGGCCTGTACCGGCAGCAATGCAGTCATTATCCCTGCAAGAGCAGTAAATAGCATATATCTTCTTTTCATCCCTGTTATTATTTTTTGTCCAAAGTCCGCCACTCTGGTCTCTCCCGTTGTTGAAATAAGGATACCAGACCGGATTTGCGCATAGCAGCGCATGTATATCGTTATTGAAGACAATATAGGAATTATTTAAAAAACCATCAGACCATTGCTGCAAATCCGGTTATAAAAGACCGGAAAAATCGTTCTGAAAACCAAAAGCCCATACCAACCGAAGTTGATATGGGCTCTCTATACTGCCTTTTTGGTTATCGGCTTACCAATAAATGGAGTACAAGGCTGTTACCAATAGGGCAACAATCAATGTTCCGATCAAAAATGCTTTATGCGGTTTAAACATTGTGGTATCTACTTCAAGTCCTGCAGGCACTACACCACGCTTGTTGTCCAACAGACTGATAATGATCATACCGACAATACAAATGACAAAGACAAAGCCCATCCGATCCAAAAACGGAATTTCGTAAACACCGGTTGTCGGATTTGGAATAGAAAAACCGGTAGAGGCCAAGAACGAAAGATCTGCCCAGTCCGGTAATTTTTTGAAAATAATAGACAGGATAAATCCACCGATCGTCGCAAATAACGCAGCATTGGAAGTCGTCTTTTTCCAAAAGAATCCTAAGATAAACATGGCAAAAATACCCGGCGACACAAATCCGGTGTACTCCTGAATGTACTGGAATCCACCTTTTTTGTCGATGCCCAAATGTGGCGCGATGATCACGGCCAGAATCATGGCGACAACAACAGTCAATTTACCAATATTGACCAATTTCTTGTCAGTAGCCTCTGTATTGAATACTTTCTTATAAATATCCAGCGAAAAGATTGTCGCGATGCTATTTGCCTTACCCGCCAACGAAGCAACTACCGCAGCAGTCAAGGCTGCAAATGAAAGTCCTTTCAGTCCTGACGGCAACAGATTCAATAAAACAGGGTAAGCATGATCTGGGTTCACCTCACCATGTTGCATCATTTCATTTTGGAATAAACCATCTTTCCACATCACGTAGGCTGCAATACCGGGCAATACCACAATAATCGGCATTAACAATTTTAAGAAGGCTGCAAACAAGATTCCGTTGCGTGCAGTCTTTAGATCAGCACCCAATGCACGCTGTGTAATATATTGATTACATCCCCAATAGTTTAGATTTACAATCCACATACCACCGATCAAAACGGTTAATCCCGGTAAATCGAGGTAGTTTTCATTCTTGCGATCCAGGATCATATGGAAGTGATCAGAGGCTTTCTCGGTCATCAGGTGATAGCCCTGCAATATGCCTGAACCACCATAATGTTCTGACACGAGATTCAATGCCAAATAGGTTGTTGCCAAACCACCCAACACCAAAAAGAACACTTGAATAATATCCGTATAGCCAATCACCTTCATACCACCCAAGGTGATAATAACGGCAAAAATAGCAATGGCATACATACATGCTTCCAGACTGATACCCGAAATACTGCTGACGGCAATGGCTCCCAAATAAAGAATAGAAGTCAGGTTGACCACAACGTATAACAGTAACCAAAAAACGGCCATAATCATGGCAACGGTACCATTATATCGCTTGTGCAGAAATTGTGGCATGGTAAAAATCTTGTTTTTGAGGTAGACAGGTATAAAAAATACCGCAACCACAATCAAGGTAATCGCTGCCATCCATTCGTAAGTCGCAATCGCCAGGCCCATCTTAAAGCCCGAACCACTCATACCAATAAATTGCTCCGCAGAAATATTGGACGCAATCAGCGAGGCTCCGATCGCCCACCAAGTCAGGGACCCTTCGGCAAGGAAATAATCCTTTGAGCCTACAGACTCAGACTTTTTGCGATAATACACCCATAATCCATAGCCTGCAACAATGACAAAGTATATCAGGAAAACGATGTAATCTTTTGTGCTTAAATAATTATTCATGTGTTGGTAATTGGTTTAATTTGATCGCCTAATATAGAAATATTTTGAATAACTATATATATCTATTGATCAAATTTTCTAAATACTCCTGTCTGCCGCTGATCGTTTGTGGCTCACCGAATTCTACTGCCAGATCTCTTAAACGTTCCAAACTCAAGGTTCCTTGCTCAAAAGAAGCCCCATTGCCGCTATCGAAAGAGGCATAGCGGTCGGTCCGTATTTTACGGTATTCAGAATCTTCCAAGATACGTTCGGCGGTAAGCAAAGCCCTAGCAAAAAGATCCATTCCTCCGATATGCGCATAGAATAGATCTTGCGGATCGGTTGAGTTCCTGCGAATTTTGGCATCAAAATTAACTCCACCGCCCTGGAAGCCGCCGCCTTCCAAAATGATTAACATAGATTCGGTTAGTTCATTGATATCATTTGGAAATTGATCGGTATCCCAGCCATTTTGATAATCACCCCGGTTGGCGTCAATGGAACCTAATTTCCCAGCATCAATAGCAACCTGCAATTCGTGCTGGAAAGTGTGCCCCGCTAAGGTAGCATGGTTTACTTCAAGATTAAGTTTGAAATCGTCCAATAGGTCATATTGTCTCAAAAAGCCCAATACGGTTGCTGCATCGTAATCGTATTGGTGTTTGGTCGGCTCACATGGTTTGGGCTCGATAAAGAATGTGCCTTTAAAACCATTTTTACGGGCATAATCCTTCGCTAAGTGTAAAAACTTGGCAAGATGCTCCTGTTCACGTTTCATATTGGTATTGAGTAGGCTCATATAACCTTCCCTTCCACCCCAGAACACATAGTTTTCACCACCAAGGGCAATTGTTGCATCCAATGCAGCTTTTACCTGGGCAGCACCATGTGTCAATACCTGAAAATCCGGATTGGTCGCTGCCCCATTCATGTAGCGCTTATGGCTAAAAAGATTGGCAGTACCCCAAAGCAGCTTGATGCCACTCGCTTGCTGTTTCTCTTTGGCGTAATCCACGATCGTTGCCAATCTTTTTTCATTTTCCAGTACGTTGTCGGTATAATCAACCAAGTCCACATCATGAAAACAGTAGTATGGAATATTCATTTTACTGATAAATTCAAAAGCGGCATCCATCTTGTCCTTTGCACGTGTGATCGCATCTGTGCTCTCATCCCAAGGGAAATTGTGCGTAGCACCGCCGAATGGATCCGAGCCATCACCATTGAACGAATGCCAATAGGAACAGGCGAACTTAAAATACGCTTCCATGGTTTTACCCGCAACGACTTGCTTCGGATTGTAATAACGAAAAGCAAATGGATTTTTACTTTCTTTTCCTTCAAATTCGATCTGTCCGATCCCTTTAAAAAACTCTTTTTGTCCTTTGATAATATTCATCTTATTTAATATTGATTTTTGTTTCTAAAATTTTCTTCCATTGTTGATAATTTTCTTCATACTGATCAACAACCTTGGGCTCCACCGTATAAACAGGTTTTAAACTTCTGAAAGCTTCGGTGAGATCGCTGTAATAGCCGCTGCCGATTCCCGCCCCCAAGGCCGCGCCAACACTACCGTCATGATCATAAACTTCCACAGGAACATTGGTCGCCCCCACGAATGAGTCGCGGAATACCGGGCTCATAAATAAATTAGCGTGTCCCGCACGGATCATCTGCGGATAAAGGCCATTTTCACGCATAATATCCAAGCCATAGCGAAAAGCAAAGGCAATTCCTTCCTGGATAGCCCGTAGGATATCAGATGTTTCATGTCTATTCAGGTCAATGGATGAGATCGAGGCACCTACCAGCTGATTATTTAACATACGCTCGGCACCATTGCCAAAGGGAATAACCTGCAAGCCCTTACTTCCGATCGGCGAGTTCGCAGCCATGGCATTGATCCGATCGTAGGATAAATCTCTTCCCAAAAGTTTCCTGCCCCAGCTGTTCATAATCCCCGTACCATTGATACAGAGCAATATGCCTGTCCGGATCGCATCTTTCTGATAGTTGACATGGGCAAAGGTATTGACACGGGACTCGCGGTCAGCGATCAGCTGATCACTCACCCCATAGATCACCCCGGAAGTTCCCGCCGTGGCTGCCACTTCTCCCGGCTGTAATACATTCAATGACAATGCATTATTTGGCTGATCTCCAGCCTTGTAGTTAATCGTTACTTCGGGTGACAGTCCCAGTTCTTCGGCCACAGTGCGTTTAATCTGACCGTGTTCAGCAAAAACAGGGCGTATCACCGGAATCAGACCGGAATCAAAACCATAATAATCCATCAAGGTAGCGGACAGTTCATTCTGTTGAAAATCCCAGAATACCCCTTCCGATAAAGCAGAAATGGAAGTACTGACAGTCCCTGAAAGTTTCATGGCAATAAAATCACCGGGAAGCATGATCTTGTCAATTCGCTGATAGGTTTCGGGCTCGTTTGCCTTAACCCAAGCAAGCTTGGAAGCCGTGAAATTACCGGGAGAGTTGAGATGGTGTTTTAAATTGAATTCCTTTCCGATCTCCTCAAAAGCTTCATTTCCCAATGCAACAGCCCGGCTGTCACACCAGATAATCGCATTGCGCAATACCTGTTGATCTTTATCGACAATAACAAGTCCATGCATCTGATAGGCGATGCCGACGGCCGTGATTTGCTTCGGATCGTATAAGCCCGTGGCATTCGCCTTGGATAAGGCCTGTTTAAAATAGCTCCACCAATCGAGCGGATCCTGCTCCGCCCAATTGGGCTGCGGTGAATAAATGGGTGCTTCAACAGCGGGATACTGCGCTGAACAGATCTTTTGTTGTGTGGACGCTTCGACAATGGAAACCTTGACCGAAGATGTACCGATATCTATACCTAAAAAATACATCTGATTTTTTTAAAACTGGTTATTTAAAACAATAAGCGGAAACAACATTGCAACCGGTTGCATAAAAGTAGGATATGTTTCTGAATTTTCCAAAATATTCAATAAAATTATTTACTTTGGGGCGTGAATAAAAAAACAACGATTTATGATATTGCCCGGGCGCTTGGAATCACGGTTTCAACGGTTTCCCGTGCCTTGAATAACGTACCCACCATCAGTGAGGCTACACGGCAGCTGGTCTTGGCAAAGGCCAAAGAACTGAATTACAGTGTCAATAAAATTGCGTCTTCGCTCTCTTCGGGCAAGTCCAATACCATTGGTGTTATCGTGCCGACAATGCAAATCCACTTTTTTGCAGAGGCTGTTCACAGTATCGAAAAAGAATTAAAGAAACACAACTATAGCCTATTGCTCTATCAGTCAAACGAATCCTATACGGATGAAGTAAACGGTGTAAAAACCTTGCTGGAAGCACAGGTAGACGGAATCATTGCTTCCCTCTCCCTGGAGACACAGGATATTGCACATTTTCAGGAAGTCATCAAACAAGGCAAATGCCTGATCATCTTTGACCGTACACATCAGGACATTGCCGCGCCTGTCGTCAAGCTAAACGACTTTGAGGCGGGTTATCTTGCGACTAAACATCTGATCGAACAGGGCTATAAAAAAATCGGTTTTATCACCACAAACAAAGAAATCGCTATTTTCAAGGATCGTTTCAACGGTTTTGAAGCAGCTTTGAAGGAAGCGGACCTTCCTCAACTCGATGAACTTATTGTGCATGGCGAACTATCTATCGAAGCCGGGATAAAAGGCACAGAGCAGATTTTGAAATCTTCCATTAAACCGGATGCCATCATTGGCGGGGATGACTTTACTGCTGTCGGGATTATTCAGGCGCTTAAAACTGCACATATAGATATCCCCGAAACGGGTGTGATCGGTTTCGCAAATCAGACCTTCTCTTCGTTTATCACACCGACCCTGTCCAGTATCGATCAACAGGCCAACAAAATGGGGGAAGAATGTGCCAAACTCTTTTTACAAATGGTCAAACAAAAGGATCCTTATGAAGACATCCAGCAGGTTGTCCTTGATCCGATCCTGATAAAAAGAAAATCTACCTGCAGAATAGACAAATAATTAATAACTTTGCCGAAATTTGAAATAAATGCAAGCCCGGCAGAAGTTTAGAATTCTAAGTATTTGCTTATTATTTGTTATCCAGGCACTCTTTCTAGTGGCCATCTTTGTTGAAAACACCAGTTCATATATTGTACTGTCTTTCATCGGATTACTCTCTTTATTCATGTTATATAGCTACTTTAAGTCGCCTATACATCATCATATACATGAATATGAGTCGATCAAAATAGCGGTATGGGTGCCCGTAGGCGCTATTGTCTCCTATTATTTTAATCAGATTTTTGGTCTTGGCCCAGTGATGGGTGCTGCACTGACAGGAACATTGGCATCATTTATCCCCAATATCAATAAAGAGTCCGGTTATCTTCCCCACCTCCCTGCCGCCGTCTATTGTGGTGCCTTCGTCGGCATGTCCAGCGCGCAGGTTGCCCACGGTTTTTCTTTTATCCTGACCGCGAGCGTTTTTACCGCCATCTTTCTGATCATTTCAAAAAGCCTGCTGAATGGGATCGGTGGAAAATTGGGGACATTGGCTTTTCTTGGTGTTTCGATGACCTATTTACTGCTTTATCTTTTCAAATAACATGGAAACATTCATCCTCTATCTTGTCGGAATTATCGGAAGCACAGCAACATATTTTGTCAATACCCGATACAAACAGGGGGCTGTCCGTTCCTCTGCCTTATTGACTTTGATCGTGTCCGGTTTTCTCTATTTTTTTCCACAGCTATTGTCCAGCTATCTTACACAGTATATTCCAGCCGTATTTATCGGTGCATCTTTTATCGGAATGGTGTCCAAAACGCAGTTGTCCACCTATTTCGGTCTCTCTTTGGCAGGCATAATCTTCACCACCATCCTGCTCAATACCAGCAAGTTTTTTAATGGATATGGCGGCGCATTGGGGACATCGGCCTGTATATCGCTGCTCGTGGTATTGAGTATCCCTTATTTTAAATCACCTAGAAAAATGACGGTCGGTTTTCTACAGTTGCGCAAAACAATCTTAAAAAAAGGGCGTAGGAGAAAAAGAAGAGGTACAGATTTATCGAAATAATATAGGTAGATTTACGGTAACAACGCGAGCGGAATTATGCAATAATACCATCGAATTTAACGCAAATAAACCGCATGCAATTAGATAACTGAATTTAATGTAATTATAGCGCTGAATTTACCGCAACAACTAGTATAACCACATGAAACCATTCTTCTATTTCTTCCTCATTCAGGTCTTTCTGACCGAAACGCTATCCGCACAAAAAAACACGATTCAGTTGTTGAACCAAGAACGCAACAGTAGCTACCGTGGACTAAGCGTAGTTGATGATCAGACGCTCTGGGTCAGCGGAAACAATGGAACAGTCGGGTTAAGTACGGATGCAGGAAAAAACTGGCAATGGATTAACCCCATTGGCTACGAAAAAATCGACTTTAGGGATATTGAGGCTTTTGATGAAAATGAGGCACTGATTATCTCCGCCGGTTCTCCAGCCTTGATCCTTCGCACCACTGATGCCGGCAGAAGCTGGAAAGAGGTTTTGAAAGATACTCGTCCTGAAATATTCTACGACGGATTTGCTTTTACCCCCAAGGGTGTCGGCATTGCATTTGGTGACGCCATCAACGGGAAGATGCCCTTATTGAAAACAACAGATTTCGGACAGACATGGCAGGATATATCCAGCAACTTAAGGTATACCATCACAGCAGGTGAAGCAGGCTTTGCCGCCAGTGGTACGGCTATCTTTAGTCTTCCAACGGGGGATTTTTGGATCGCAACCGGTGGTACTGTTTCAAATATTTACAGCAGTAGCGACCGGGGGGAAACCTGGCAACGCTACAGCTGTCCGATTGCCCAGGGGCAAAATAGCAGTGGCCCATTTTCCATAGCATTTCGTTCGCAAAAAAAAGGCATCGTTGTCGGTGGAGATTACCGGAATGACAAGCATACGGAAAAGGCCTGTTTTCTAAGCCATGATGGTGGAAAAACCTGGCATCCGTCCAGTCAGCCCATATCAGGCTTTAAGTCAGCGGTGATTTATCTTTCAAACAAACAGCTTATTTGCACCGGAACATCAGGTACAGACCTATCGGATGATCAGGGAAAGACATGGCATACCATCTCCCGGGAAAGCTACAATGCGGTACAAAAAGCAAAAAAAGGAAAAGCTGTTTTTTTGGCCGGGGATAAAGGAAAAATAGCAAGGCTGGTCCAATAGGCCAACCTTGCTATTTTCTGGGCTTCCCAGCTTTTGGTGCCGGATGCCACAAAAAGAATTGGAGTCTTTTTTTCCGGGTAATCGTCTTATCGGCGTGACAGCCGCGACTCTTCCAGATCCAGCGAATACTCCAGTTCTTTAATCACATCGCTGTCGTATTCTTTGCTCTCTTTCATCTTCGCTAATCCATCGCGACGCAAAGCCAGAATTTCCAGCATAATTTTGTTATATAATCCCCGTACAGCTGAGAGCTGCGCACGGGTATCTTCTTCTTTGGCACGTTCAGATGCATTTATGCTTCTGATAAGCTGTTCTTTTACCCTTGCGATTGTTTCGTATTCCATCATCTCTTTGGCATAATGCTTATCCAGATAAGCAATCGAGTCCTTACCGAGCTTAACGCGGATCTCATCAATCTGTTCTTCCACGGATACCTGTTCGTCGACCTCATCAATTTTTATTAACTTAATCAACAGGGGCAGTGTAAGGCCCTGAAACACCAAGGTCACCAGAATAACGACAAAAGTGATAAACAAAATTAGATTGCGGTGCGGAAAAGCTGTTCCGTCATATAATGTCATGGGAATGGCCAAGGCCGAGGCAAGTGAAACAACACCCCTCATACCGGCCCAACCGACTACCAAAGGCAGTTTCCACCCCGGACCTTTTTCTCTGACGCGCACCCGCTTGAACAATAGACGCGGCACATAGGCAGAGAGATAAACCGCTACCAGACGCAGGATGATGACAATAACACAGATCGCCAAGGCATAATCTATGGCCTCTTCCATCGAGTACTCACCCAATCCGTTGATGATCACGGGAAGTTCAAGTCCGATCAGGATAAAAACAAAGCCATTCAATAGAAAACCTATTGTCGCCCAAACCTCCTTGGTCTGGATACGGGTATGATAGTTCAGATAATCACCTGCACGGAAGGAAAGGAATAATCCGCCACTGACCACTGCCAAGACGCCCGACCATTCAAAATGCTCCGCAACGATATACATCAGGTATGGAGCAATCAAGGTGATCGGGGTTGATATGCTCGAGGATTTGGCCACGTAACGCAAAAAGAAATACAAGATATGGCCGATCACCAAACCAACGACAACCCCCATGACCGACAGAACAAGAAATTGTGTTGTTGCCGTACCCATGGCAAATTGACCTGTTAGAATAGCGATGGACGCAAACCGAAACACCGTCAGAGAGGCAGCGTCGTTGACCAGGCTCTCCCCTTCCAGAATGGCAATCCCCCGTTTGGGTATACTGATACCCTTTAACACCGAACTCGCAGCAACGGCATCTGGTGGTGATATAATTCCACCCAACAGAAAACCCAAGGCTAAGGTGAAGCCCGGGATAATGCTGACCGAAAAATAAGCGATTGCCAAGGATGTAAAAAAGACAAGGCCAAAGCCCATGATAAAAATAGATCGGCGCCATTTCAAAAAGTTTCCCCAATTCGTATACCAGGCAGCCTCAAATAGCAAGGGCGGCAAAAATACCAAAAAGACAATATCCGGATCTATACTAATGACCGGAGCTCCGGGAATAAGGGAAATACCTAAGCCGCCAATAACCAACAGGATGGGATAGGATATCTTTAGGCGCTGACTGAGGACAAACAGCATCGCCATAAAGAAAAATAACACCATCACCAGCAGCAGATTGTTGTGTATAGTATGTCCCTGCTTCCCTCCTACGGCAGATTTGACATCTTCATAGGGCGCCAGCATCGCGATATTATACTGCCTGATCTTCCAATCGTTGTCTATTTTGCTCACGACACCGGTACCACGAAAGTATTTTGTATTTATCTTAAAGGTTTCGTCAAACCATGCTGTCGTACTATCGGTATTAAAATGGACAGATCGGTTTTGGTAGGTATAATTCCAGGCATATTTGGGGTTAAAATACTGTTCAGAGAATCTATCGCTATGGTTTTTATCCCAACGTTCCTCCCTGTCGGCACCCAATATTACCGCATCTTCCGCAAGTGAATTGATAAAAGGGCCAAACTTCGCTTCGCCCGAAGATTTATGCCAGGTATCCAGGATAGCATTGATCGCATTTACAGGATCCTGAGCCTTTGAGGAAACGGCAAGTAAAAACAGGCTTAAAAAACAATAAATCGTAATAAAGGTCTTTTTAATCATAAACTATGATAACATGTTTTTAGTTTGTGGAAAGATATTTCCATTTAGGTCATAAAACAAAAAGCTGCGGATGCAGCTTTTTGTTTTTATTTAATTATTTCTTCGATCTCACGAATGATCTTTTGAGCAATCTGCTCGGCAGCTTCCGGGCTCGGACCTTCAGAGTAGATCCGAATGATTGGCTCGGTATTGGATTTACGTAAATGCACCCATTCATTTTCAAAATCTATTTTCAGACCATCAATAGTGCTGTGCTCTTCATTTTTATACTTTTCTTCCATTTTCGCCAATAGATTGTCAATATCCAGTTCCGGTGTTAACGTAATCTTATTTTTGGACATAAAATATTGTGGCAATGATGCGCGGTACTCGGAGGCTTTCTTACCCAATTTAGCCAAATGTGTCAAGAAAATAGCCACCCCCACTAAGGCATCACGACCATAATGTGAAGCTGGGTAAATTACCCCACCATTACCTTCACCACCGATTACGGCATCCACCTCTTTCATCTTGGTGACCACATTGACTTCACCGACAGCGGCAGCGTAATATTCACCGCCATGAGCCTTAGTCACATCACGCAAAGCACGTGTAGAAGATAGATTGGATACCGTGTTTCCTTTTTTATGCTGCAGAAGGTAATCCGCCACGGCAACAAGTGTATATTCTTCACCGAATAATTCGCCATCTTCCATCATAAATACCAAACGATCCACATCTGGATCTACAGCAATGCCCAGATCAGCTTTATTTTCGATGACAGCAGCAGATAAATCTGTCAAATGTTCTTTTAAGGGCTCCGGATTATGCGGGAAATTACCATTAGGCTCACAGTGAATTTTATAAATTGTCTGTACCCCCAACGCATCCAACAAGGCCGGAATAAATGTTCCACCCGTGCTGTTCACCGCATCCAGAGCAACTTTAAAGTTGGCTGCTTTGATAGCCTCTTTATCAACATATTCCAATGCCAATACAGCGTCAACATGTTTTTGTAAGTATGAATAGTCTTTGTGTACCGATCCGAGTTCCTCGACGGCAGAAAAATCAAAATCCAGGGATTCTCCAAGTGCCAATACTTCCTGCCCCTCAGCATCAGATATAAATTCGCCTTTTGCATTTAACAGTTTAAGCGCATTCCATTGTCCCGGATTATGCGAGGCTGTCAGAATAATCCCACCAGCTGCGTTTTCCATAGGAACTGCAATCTCGACCGTAGGAGTCGTCGATAATCCCAAATCAATCACATCGACACCGATACTCTGCAGGGTACCGATAACCAGATTACTGACCATTTCGCCTGAAACACGGGCATCTCTTCCGACTACAATTTTCTTTATGCCACTTTGCTTTACAATGATCGTTCCGTATGCAGCTGTAAATTTAACAATATCTATTGGCGTAAGTCCTTCTCCCGCACGACCGCCTATCGTACCACGTATTCCTGAGATTGATTTAATTAAAGTCATTTCCTTTGAATTGATTAACGTGTAAATTTAGCATTATGCCAATAAAATCTCGAATTAAAATTATAATTATTGAATATTTAGCGTATCTTTGTTGCAACAAAGTTGTTTTTAAAAGAAACAATCGTTTGCAATGAAATTATTTTTACTTTTGAAAAGCGAGTTTTTAAAAGTTTGGGAATTTCATTGTAATCTACAACATTTATGATTCAACAATTAGTACACATCGATCAAGAGATTTTTCTTGCCATCAACCAGGGCTTGAGTAACCCCGTGTTCGATTGGCTGTTGCCTATATTGCGTAATCCATACACTTGGGCTCCTTTATATCTTTTTCTGATCATTTTTTTCATCAAAACGTATGGAAAAACGGGTATACTGATTGTAGCGATGACCTTGGTTACCTTTGGTATATCCGACGGTATCTCATCTCACTTGATCAAAAAGAATGTTAAGAGAATCAGGCCTTGCAACGATGTGGAGTTTAAAGAGAATATCAATATCCGGGTACGCTGTGGCTCCGGGTTTAGCTTTACTTCCTCTCATGCGGCCAATCACTTTTCTTTGGCTTTCTTCTGGATCGTGCTATTTCGTAGAAGATGGAAATATGTGCTATGGCTGTGTGTTGCATGGGCATTTCTGATTTCGGTCTCGCAAATCTATGTTGGCGTCCATTACCCCTTTGACATACTCTGTGGCTCCGCACTGGGAATCCTTGTTGGATTGGCTACGGGTTACCTGTTTAAGCGGTTCGTACCTAGCTTTTTTAAAACTGAACAAGTATAATGAATTCAATTTTATTGATTTTAATTTTATTCATACCTGCATTTGCAAGTGGAATCGCTGTTTTTTTCGTCCAGAAAAAAGGAACAAATTTTCTAAAATTGATCCTTTCTTTTAGTGGGGCTTACCTATTTTCCATTACGGTACTGCATTTAATTCCGCATGTTTATCAGTCAACGAATACTTCACCCGAGGTATTGGGCATCTATGTACTCGGTGGCTTTTTGTTCCAGTTATTCCTTGAGCAATTTTCTCAGGGGATTGAACACGGACATATCCATACGGAGCATGGACATCATAGCCATCGTTTTCCGATCGGTATTATGTTTAGCTTGTGCCTTCATGCTTTCTTGGAGGGGATGCCTCTGGCTGCCACACATCAGACCGAACTCGCGTTAGGGATTTCGATCCATCACATTCCCGCAGCGTTTGCCTTAGGCAGTATTCTCATCAGTACGCACCTGAAAAAAAATACCATTATCATTACGCTTGCCCTATTTGCAGCGATGACGCCATTTGGATTTCTGTTGAGCAAGGCCATCAGTGCTGGCGAAGTCGGTAATATCCAGCAGTATTTTGATAAGATTATGGCCGTTGTAATCGGTATATTTCTACATATATCCACGACCATATTGTTTGAATCCGGATCTATAGACCATCACAAATTCAACAAGAAGAAGATGATTGCGGTGATTGCCGGCGTGGCCATTGCCCTGGCAAGCTTTGCTTTCGTTGGCGAACACGATCATGCACATGGCCCTGGAGAAAGCCACCAAGAAGAAATGCATGACCATGATCATCATGAGCATGCACATTAATTAGCCCCTTAATTTATCTAATAAAGCACTGAGCTGGATGGCTTCTTTTTCAGTGATCCTATTGGGTAAAATATCCGTCATCAGCATAGGCTCCTCGAGATTTTCAAGAATCTTCAGGCCCTTATCGGTGATGAACAGATCAACAGCACGTTTATCTCCGCCGGATTGACAGCGAGAGACGAGTCCTTTGGTGACCATGCGATCTATCATCCGGGAAATATCCGGCGTGGTGCTCAGCATCCTTGATTTGATCAGGTTGTTGGTGGCCGGTTTTGGGTATTGACCTCGTAGGATACGTAAGACATTAAATTGTTTCAAAGTGATCCCCTCTTTGGCTGCCCTTTGTTCAAGTTCATTATTGAGCCAATTGTACGTGTAAAGGATGTTTACGGTACAACGATGCCATTCATTGCTGAATTTGCTTACTTTAATTTCCTCCTCGATTTTCATTTTGGTTGATAATTAATCCCTTTTTAATCGTAAAGATAGCTGTTTTTTACGCTAAATACATAACTATGACATTAGAATCATTCTAAATGGTAGAAAATCTGTATATTTGGAGGATACAAAAAAACAGGTAGATGCGTCATAAAAATAGCTTAGATCAGCTAAAAAAAGGGGAAAAAGCGGTGATTATTGATTTTGATTCGCACGATATTCCAGCTAAATTTTTCGAATTAGGCTTTGTGCCCGGTACTGAAGTAGAAGTGAAACATATCGCACCGCTCGATGGTCCTATATGTTTAAATATTATTGCGAACAACGCTTTGATTGCCATTCGCAAATCAGAAGCTAAAGTCATCCTTATTGATCAGAAATAATGAATAACCCGATTATTGCACTTTTGGGTAATCCAAACGTGGGTAAAACTTCCCTTTTTAACCGGATTACAAAATTAAATCAGAAAGTAGGAAACTATCCCGGTATCACCGTAGAAAAACGTGAGGGCCAGGTGAAAGCCAACAACAAGATCTATCGTATCATTGACCTTCCGGGAACTTATACCTTGTTCCCAAGTTCAATGGATGAAGAAGTCGTCTTCAACACCCTGGTCAATAAAGAAAGCAGCTTTAGACCAAATCTTGTCGTCGTCGTTGCCGAACCGACAAACCTGAAAAGATCCATCATCCTTTATCAGCAAGCACGCGAACTCGGGCTGCCGGCCATCTTTGTGATCAATATGATCGATGAGGCCAAAGAAAAAGGAATAAGCATAGATATCGCAAAACTTGAACAGCTACTCAATACAAAAGTATACGAAACGAATGCACGCACCGGACAGGGCATAGATCAGCTGATCAAAAACTTTGATGGGGTACCACCGATGTATATCAGCAAATTCCAGCTGCCGACAATAGCAAATGAAGCACTGGAAGAAACCAAAAGGCTGTTTCCGTTGGATACGGAATACCATACCTGGCAATATTTGGCTAAAGGTGAAGTTTCGTTTCTCTCCAAAGAAAAAAACCAGGCTATTCAGCAAATTCGCGATAGACATCAGTTAAAAGCCGAGAAACTACAAAAAGAAGAAGCCATCCTACGGAGCAAATCCCTAGATGATAGCTTATCCGAAATTTATACCAAGGACGATGCGTCCAACAAAAATAAGACAAATGCCATCGATAGAATATTACTTCATCCGATCTTCGGTTATCTGATTTTCTTTGGCATCCTTTTCCTGATTTTTCAGGCGATCTACACCTGGTCAGGGCCAGCCATGGACTTTATTGATGGACTTTTTGGTGATCTTGCGGCTTATACGCAGACCGCACTTCCCGCGGGTCCACTCACGGATCTGTTAAGCAATGGTGTTATCAAGGGCATTGGTGGTATCGTCATCTTTATTCCACAGATTGTTATTCTGTATATTTTCATTTCCATTATGGAAGAAACGGGCTATATGAGCCGTGTGGTTTTCCTGATGGACCGTTGGCTCAGGCCTTTTGGGCTAAATGGAAAATCCGTCATCCCGTTGATTTCAGGCGTTGCCTGTGCGGTACCGGCAGTCATGTCGGCGCGTAATATCGAAAATGCCAAGGAACGACTGGTCACGATACTGGTCACGCCGTTTATGACTTGTTCAGCCCGTCTCCCCATCTACATCGTATTGATCGGATTGGTAATCCCGGACACTAAATATGCCGGATTTCAATTGCAGGGTATGGTTTTATTTGTCATGTATCTCCTGGGAATATTTGCCGCATTGTTTTCAGCGATACTCTTGACGAAAGTCATTAAGTCCAAACACAAGTCTTTTTTAATATTTGAGCTTCCGACTTATAAATCTCCAGACTGGAAAAATGTCGTCCTTAACGTTTGGGAGAAAACGGCAAGTTTTGTCTTTGGCGCCGGTAAGATTATCTTGGCGATCTCTGTTATCCTTTGGGCTCTGGGCAGCTTTGGTCCAAACGACAAATTCGCAAAAGCCGAAGAATATGTAAAGCAAAATAACCCCAATCTTTCAGGGGAAGACCTCGACCATGAGATCTCTTCCTATCGTCTGGAACACTCCTTCCTTGGCTATCTTGGCATGGCAATTGAACCTGTTGTGGAGCCCTTGGGCTATGACTGGAAGATGGGAATCGGTTTGATCTCCTCATTTGCAGCGAGGGAAGTTTTTGTGGGAACAATGGCAACCGTATATAGCCTTGGCGATGAAGTGGATATTGAAGATGAAGCTACGAAGACAACAGTATTAAGCAAAATGCGGAACGAAATTAACCGTAATACGGGCTTACCGGCCTATAATTTTGCTTCCGGAATATCGCTGCTTTTATTCTATGCTTTTGCCATGCAATGTATGAGTACAATAGCAGCCGTGAAACGGGAAACCGGATCTTGGAAATGGACATTAATTCAAGTTGGTTTTATGACAGGTCTGGCTTATTTCAGTGCCCTGATTGCTTACCAGCTCTTAAAATAAATTAACGTGTTGTGTGAGTGCCGTCACCGGACATTCACAACCTTAAAAATTAAAGATCATGGATAATTTAACAGTACAGTATCTCATCGTTGGAATTTTAGTATTAACGGCTGTATGGTATGTCGTTAGAAATGTCCGCAAATCACTGAAAGGTAAATCAAGTTGCTCCAAAGGTTGCGGATGCAGCTGCGGAACAGTGGAAAAACCTCAAAAAGCAAATTAATTTATCTTTTACTGTATCATTTACAAACAAAATTTCGTTCTAAGGTAGAGTGGCCAAAAATCACACTAGCTACGAATAAAAGAAACGCTACCATTCTTATGGTAGCGTTTTGCATTAAAGTAATGTCCTTCAACAACATAAATCAAGATTACTTACCGGTTTAACAAAAAGGGATGCCTAAGGTGCATAAAATACCTAAGGGTTTTATTAACTTTATGCGCTTAGGTCAAAATACCATGGCAACAACATGAATAATTTGTGGTACTTTGCAGCTAAGTTGCTTTGCATCATGATTCCGCGTTGGACAGCAGCGATGTAACCGTTGAAGACCAGACCGGCCAACACTAAATAAGTAACCGTATTAACCATACAGATGGAGAAACAGGATAATAAGGATTCGAAACAATTAAAAAGGGGGCTACAAAATAGACATATTCAGCTGATCGCCCTCGGCGGCGCCATTGGAACAGGATTGTTTCTGGGAATCGGAAAAGCCGCTACATTAGCGGGGCCAGCAGTAATCCTTGGTTATGCCTTTGCCGGAATAATTGCGTTTTTCATTATGCGCCAGTTGGGAGAAATGGTGGTCGAAGAACCAGTTTCCGGAAGCTTTAGTTACTTCGCCAATAAATATTGGGGACCTTTCGCCGGTTATGCATCGGGCTGGAATTATTGGGTACTTTACATTTTGGTGAGCATGGCTGAATTGACGGCAATCGGTGTATATGTCCAGTTCTGGTGGCCAGAAATCCCACTATGGGGATCGAGCTTATTTTTCTTTTTTGCTATTAACGCTTTGAATCTTGCTTCCGTAAAAATTTATGGCGAGACCGAATTTTGGTTTTCAATTATCAAGGTTGTGGCTATTATAGCCATGATTGTCTTCGGTGTCTATCTCCTTGTCAGCGGTACCGGCGGCGAGCAGGCAAGCCTGAGCAACCTGACCTCCCACGGCGGCTTCTTTCCGAAAGGCTGGTTTAACCAGGTCGGAGATGGAAGTTATGAAGGATTGCTATCCGCCATGGCATTGATCATGTTTTCTTTTGGCGGACTTGAATTAGTAGGTATTACCGCTGCCGAAGCCGAACATCCCGAAAAAAACATTCCCAAAGCGACCAATCAGGTCATCTATCGGATCCTGATCTTTTACGTCGGGGCTTTGATTATCTTATTTTCACTTACACCCTGGACAAATATCACAGCCGATACCAGTCCATTTGTTCTGGTCTTTGACAAACTCAATGGTTTTGAGTTCACCTTATTCGGAAAAACATTCTATTTCACAAAAATTATAGCAAATGCACTCAACCTAATTGTACTCACTGCGGCTTTATCCGTATACAATAGCAGCGTTTACAGTAATAGTAGAATGCTATTTGGCCTCGCTGAGCAGGGTAATGCACCTAAGTTTTTATCCAAACTCAACAAAAACCATGCGCCTATCAATGCGATTCTAGTTTCGGCTGTGTTTGCCGCAATCTGTGTTTTCATTAATTATGTCGCGCCAAAGAATGCTTTGGAGATCCTGATGTCACTGGTTGTATCTTCCTTGATCATCAACTGGTTGATGATCTCTATCACACATTTGTATTTTAGGAAAAACAAGCTCGATGCCCATGTAAAAACGAAATTCCCTTCGTTTCTCTATCCATTGAGTAATTATATCTGTTTGATCTTTCTGATCGCTGTGTTGGGTATCATGTGGGTAACAGGCATGAAACTGCCGGTTGAACTGATCCCGGTCTGGTTATTATTGTTATACATCAGTTACGTATTGATAAAAAGAAAAAAATAGGAATTGTAAATCAATTTTATCAAACTCATAATTCTGGCGCCAACGATATCCGTACAAAATAAAGCGCCTGATTCTTAAACGAATCAGGCCCTTTTGCAAAGAATGAGTTAAATAATCAATCTTTATCGTTCTTTAATATGCCTCGATCCAAGTAGTCCTGATCTAAAATTGCATATTCATAATTATCACACCAACCATCTTTTAAAGGCAAAATCTTTCTCCGATGGGCTTCCCTAATCATACCTGCCTTTTCCATTATCTTATAAGACGCGATATTTTCTACCGCACAGCCAGCTTCTATCCGATGGAGATTAAGTTGTCTGAATCCAAATTCAATTATTCGTTTTAAGGCCTCTGTTGCATATCCCTTATTCCACATTTCCGGAACTAACTTAAACCATACTTCCGAATTTCTATATTTTACCTTGACAATACTGATATCAATCAGACCGACAAATTCCGCCCCAGCAATAGTTTCTATATAAAAAGTATAGTTCTTTCTATCCGCAGATTCTTTTTCCTGTTCCGACCAGGTTTTTACCATTTCGGCGGTATCTACGATCCCATTAGGATGCCCGCTCGGATTAAATAAGGCCGTTTCGGGGCACATTAATAAATAATGAATATTTTCCAAATCTTCATTTTTCACTGTTCTTAACCGGAGTCGTTCTGATATAATTTCCATTTTTTAAAATTACACAAATAGCGTAATTTTCAGTGCTCATTTGACAATAATAACTAAAACAGGCCCAGCTGCATTCCCGCATCGGGCAAGCGGAAAAGATCCCTTCTTAGGGGCGGAAGCACCCCGTTATTCATATATTTCCTCACAGAAAGCTTAAATAAATGCTGCAGGCTCTCGGCCATATTACCATCCCCTTTTATGCGTCGTCCAAAATCAGTGTCATTAATCTTTCCGCCATGACAAGCTTCGATCCAGTGCAATACCTTTTCAGCACGTTCGGGATAATTCTGATACAACCAATCTTTAAAGATGCCACCGATCTGTCCATTGAGTCTAACAATCGTATAAGAGGCCGTCATTGCTCCCGCGTCTGCTCCCGAACGAATCAAATCTGAAATCTCGTCGCTATTGATTCCAGGAACAATAGGCGCTATCATCAGCATCACAGGCACACCTATCCCCGTCAATCCCTCAATGAGTTTTAAACGGGCCGAAGCTGTAGCGGTCCTGGGCTCCATCTTTTGACGTACCTCCTCCCGCAGGGAATTAATGGTCACGGCAACCGATACCAGATTTAGCGCTGCAAGCTCACGCAAGATGTCAAAATCCCTTCGCATCAATACATTCTTGCTGATAATGGAAACGGGATTCCTGTATTTAAGCATCAATTCCAAAAGCGAGCGTGTGATCCCCAATTTTCGTTCGATAGGTTGGTAGCAATCGGTATTGCCGGATAACATAATCAAATCAGGCTGATAACTAGACTTGCGGAATTCATGCTCCAGTAGCTGCGCCGCATTATGCTTGACTAGAATTTTGCGCTCAAAATCCAGTCCTGCACTAAAGCCCCAGTATTCATGCGAATTGCGGGCATAGCAGTAAATACAACCATGCTCGCAGCCCTGATAGGGATTTATAGACCTTTCAAAGCGCAGGTCCGGACTATTGGATTTGGAGATAATGGACTTCGGATGCGTCGGAATAAACTGTGTTTTTTCGGTCCCAAGAAATTCCTCATCCAAGCCTTCAATATGTTCCTGCACATACTGGTTGGAAAAAAATTTGTTATTGGGATTGATCTGCGCCCCCCTGCCCTTAAAATATTCTGACGGATTCATAAGTTAAAATTACTAAAATTATTAGTAATTTTAACAAAAATATGTCATCTTATTTTCCCATTTGAAAGAAGTTCATAAAATGGTAAATGCGTTAGAAGAATCAATACATAAAACCAAAAAGCCAAACAGGTATCACATTACTAAAACCAATTTCTATTCCATCTTTGGCAAGATAGGCATCAGAAATACCTGTGATCTGCTTTTTCGTTTTGTTTTTCCCTCCGACTTCGAAAGTATAACGTTTATCAACTAAAAAATCAGCTACAGGGGACAGATTGATCTCATGGAGCCCCATAAACTGATTTAAGAAAAATGTTTCCCGCACATTGCCCACATTCGTATTTTCTTTAGCTAGCGCATACATAAGATTACTATTATTAAGATATAGTTTTTCGGGTTTAGTTAATACCCCTATTCCTGAATTATCTTTATACAGCTCATTAACAAGTCCAGCACGCCCCAATATTTTGATACCATGCACTAAAATATTACGAGAAACTCCCACAATTTCGCTCAGCTTCGTAATATTTGGAGTAAACGGGGCGCTAGTTGCTATACTAATAAGGAGTTTTTTTAATTTAATAAGCGTCTCATAGTTTAAATCTTCTACCGCATTGATATCTATCTCTATGATCAGGTTGATGGTATTTTGCAGTTTCTGATAGTAAGCTTTTTCATTTTCTTTATAATATGGATAAGCTCCATACTTAAGGTAATTTTCGAAATGCGGTAGTGGCTTTATCTCTTTTAAGATATCTGCAGCTAGTTTATCATGATTTTCGATAATATCTATCAACGAATAGGCTGAGAACATTTTACCCGTTTCAAACATCAGAAATTCTCGAAAAGAAAGCTCTTTCAAATAATATGTTATTGCTCTCCTGCTCAAATCTGATTCTGACTTATATATCTCGAGCATGGATGATGAAGTAAAAATAACATTCAGATCTGGAAAGTTATCATAGATCAACTTGATCTCCCTAGACCAATTGGGATATTTATGCACCTCATCCAGCAATAAATGAGTACCACCAAATTGAACAAATTCTTTGGCTAACGAATAAAGTTTGTTGTCAAAAAAATAAATATGATCCAGACTAATATACAGTGTAGATTGCAAAGGCATATATAGCCTAGCTAACTGCAACAGTAAAGTAGTTTTTCCCGAACCTCTTGCCCCCTTAATAGCCACCAATCGATTTTTTAAATCAATTTCTTGTAGTAGATAACGTTGTATTTTCAAGGGAACCCCAAGCATCTTAGCTTGAAACTCTAACAACAGCTCTTCCATAATTGCTCAAAATAAAAGCAAATATAACCATAAATTGCTCAAATAAAAAGCAATTTCAGTCGATTATTGCTTTTTATTTGAGCAATCTAACAAAAAAACTACCGCTATCAACATCTTACCAGAACTCAACAAGCTAAAGAACGATTATGGATACAATCTCGGCCACTTATCCATGTTCCAGATATAGATAAGATGAGCTGCTTCAATTACTCGTTGTAAATGCCGATGGAACTCATTCAGATAATCATCACCCCTACTATCATCTGCACAGGTATAGTCCATACTCACCACCAACCACCAATAAAGTGCATCCCGTACATGTGGCAGATGATATGTTTCCCATAACTGATAAAACACCTTTAGTGGATTATAACGCTCTTCTTTATCAAGGTAGATTAGATTATAAGATTCCCACTGAAACTGTTCTGGGTTATGAGAATTATTAAAATACCCTATCACACTGTTTATCTCATCTTTATCAGGCATAAAGGTTTTACCATGCGTCTCATAACAATGTCGAAGTTCGGAATCTGGCATCCAGTAACTTTTATCCAATCGACAAATCATAAAGATACCTTCAATCAAAATCTCTATAAATTCGTAGCGAATAAATGTTCTTAATGTCTGCTCATTATTCATTCTATAAGATGGTCTGATCGCAGCCTCTTGCCACTCATCGAGATGCTCTCTCCAAGCTGGGAAATTCTCCCAACCAAAGAAAAGATTAATTACATTAAATGGATTACCGATCTCCTGCGGATGCAATCTCCGCGGAAAATAATCATAGGGTGTAGGGTTTGCAAATGGCATAGCTAAACAATTATTTTTTTCTCCACTAAACTACTATTCACAAACTCTCTATTCAATGCATATAGAATCTCCATAAGTTTGTTTATCCTAGATTCAAGATCCTCAAAACACTTAATATTGTAATATTGATTTTTAGTTTGAAGCGCATGAAACAGAGCATCTTCCAATGTCATTCTTTGATAATGAAACCAACTGTTAGCTTTGTAGAAATTACGAAGTGCTTTTCTAAGAATCAGGAAAAAAGTTAAAATCTGTATTCATAATAATTCATATTAAATTTATAATCAAAATCTTAAGATAATTACAATACTAAAACCTTACGTTTAGACAAAGCGGTGGCTGCAGATACTACTACAGTATCCGTTTCTAAAGTCTTTTTTATATGGTTGTTTGTTTAGTCTTTAATTGGTTGTTGGTTTCATCAAAACCTTCAAATGCACTTTGGCATCATCCTCGTTACCATAATCGTATAATAGCACGCCCAGTAAGTCCAATTTTGAGGACAATCACTCTCGATTAGTAAATCTTTGTCGAGTATTATTATATATTATCTATACAAATGTACTAATAAAATTATTATATAAAAATAAATTGCAAATATTTTCTATACAAATAGAAAGAAACATAAAATAGATACTCACCTTTGATCCACCTGATAAAGATTACGATACCATCTCGGTATCGCTTTTGCCCCTCTATCTTGAAAAAAGAAGTAGTTATGCTCTACTTCTTAATTCGGTTGACTTAAATCCCGCCGGAATAATAGCCGCCCACAATCTCAGAAATTATTAATGACAAAAAAATCCCTACACTGTAGCTACAGTATAGGGATTAAAATTCTTATGCTGAATTTTGGTTCAGTTTTTACTATTTCATTAAGAAACCACCTCCTAAGAGATCATTTCCTTCGTAGAATACAGCCGACTGTCCGGGTGCGATACCTTTTACATTATGCACAAAATCTATACGTACTTTATCGCCCTCTTGTGAGATTGTCGACAAGGCACCCGAGTCTTTATAACGTACCTTTGAGATAGCCTCCATCGGTTGGTCGAGTCCTGCATATTTGACGAAGTTTACATTGCGTACATAAGCATGTGATTTTTCAAGCTCATGCTCCTCACCCAATACCACTGTATTGCTTTCAGGAAGAATTTCGATCACAAACATGGGTTTACCCAAAGCAATGCCCAAACCTTTACGTTGGCCGATGGTAAAATACGGGTAACCAATATGTTTACCGACCACTGTTCCGTCTGAAAGGATAAAGTTACCCGGACCGATTTGCTGATCTAATGTAGGTACTTTATGTCTCAGAAATGCACGGTAGTCATTGTCTGGCACAAAACAGATTTCGTAGCTTTCCGATTTATTGGCAAGCTCTTTCTGTCCCATGTCAAGCGCCATTTGACGGATTTCCTTTTTCGTGAACGATCCCAATGGAAACTGTGTACGAGCTAGATTTTCCTGCGATACCCCCCATAGGACATAGGATTGATCCTTATTTTCATCTTTACCCTTTGATATGACATAACGGCCATTGTCGTGCATACGAATATTGGCGTAATGTCCCGTAGCGATAAATTCACAATCCAATTTATCAGCACGCTTCATCAAAGCCTCCCATTTGATGTGGGTATTACAAAGAACACATGGATTGGGTGTACGCCCAGCAATGTATTCCTCTACAAAATTGTCAATTACAAAGTCTCCAAACTCATCGCGTATATCTAATATATAATGAGGGAAACCATAGTTTACGGCTAATGTACGAGCGTCATTGATACTGTCGAGGCTACAACATCCAGTCTCTTTAGACGAACCACCTGCGGATGCATAATCCCAAGTCTTCATCGTGATACCTATGACCTCATATCCTTGTTCGTGGAGCATGACAGAAGCAACGGAGCTATCGACCCCTCCACTCATTGCAACTAAAACTCTTCCTCTTTTACTCATCGCTATTTATTGAAATGCAAAGATACAGCTTATTCCTTTTTCTCTATGTTAGTTTCTTGTAATTTTATCTCGATCAAAATCAACACTTTCGAAAAAAGAGGAAAAATAATCCACATAAAAATTTTAGAATTCAAATTATCACACTATATTTGCATCGCAATAGGGGAACAAACCCATAGCAGAAAGCGGTGCCATAGCTCAGCTGGTAGAGCAAAGGACTGAAAATCCTTGTGTCCCTGGTTCGAACCCAGGTGGCACCACGCTTCAATCTGATGATCACAGATTTAAATAAAAGGTCAACTGGTGCCATAGCTCAGCTGGTAGAGCAAAGGACTGAAAATCCTTGTGTCCCTGGTTCGAACCCAGGTGGCACCACAAAAAAAGCCTGTTCATTTGAGCAGGCTTTTTTTGTTTAAACAGCTTTATACCCAAAATTCTGGATCATACCGAAAGTTTGGGGGGTACAATTTTTTAAGCATACAATTTCATTACTCTATATAGGAAGAATGTGGTATCCCTTACGCCACGAAAGACACTCCTGAAAGCTTTGAGCTTTGCATTGAAAGACTCTGCTGAAGCATTGGTACTTCTGTTGTCGAAGTAGTGTAGGATATGTTGATGATGCGCTGCAATGGATCTTGCTACGCTCTCAAATGAAGTGATGCCCGCATTCTCAACCTGATTATGCCACAGTCCCAGTTTGGTAAATGCTATCTTTTTGTCCTTGCATTTATTGAATATGTCACCTAGGGAAATTCCCAGGTCATAAGCCAGCTTTAGTTTGGGAAACCGTATGAACAACAATTCAGCACGGTGTTTCTGGTTTTCGGACCATCGGCTTGGATGCTTGAACAAGAGGTGTCTGGATCTAGCCAGTAACTGTTTGAGGGTGTCCCCATTAGGCAACAACTCGGGCTCATATGGGATTCCTCCCTTTCGTGATTCCATTATCTTCTTACTTTCGGCATCCAATACTTCCCAGCGATACTTGATACGGAGTTCCTGCACTGCATCATATGCTAACTTTTGGACATGGAACCGATCGACCACACGCCTGGCATTCCTGAAACATCTACGGATTGCCTTAGCCATGTTCGGTGCCATATCCATGGTCACCTCCTTTACCCTGTTCCTTGAACGTAAAGGTATTCGCTCAAGAACAGTCATGATATCCTCGGCCTTTGTACCCTTAATAGTTGCCAGAATCGTCCCTTTACGCCCTTTTGCCGATTTACTGCTAACAATGGTATATAATTCACCGTTGCTAAAACTAGTCTCATCGATGCTCAGGCGTTCGGAGATGTTCCCGGGGAAAAGAGTCCATCGCTCTGCATGTGGCTTTTGGTCCCAATCATGGAAGTCACTGAGATGGTTCTTGTATTGATCCTGAAGTTGCTTGCCGTCCATCTGGAAGAATAATCCTACCAATTGGGCACTTACAGGATAGTTATCCAAATATCCTCTTTAAAAAAAGCCCGAATTCAGTCGTCATTCGAGCACCTTCACGCACCAGGTTCCAATCTCTTGTGATAATCTGTCCGGTATCTAAGACTGTCCAGCGACGGCGGCGGATATGTAGTGTAACTTTCTGACCTCTAATGGGAAAATCTGAAATCTCTGTGGATGGCATAAAACCCTTTGACTCCAACTTGCTGTTCTCATAGCCTGTTGGAGCAATATTAAGCTCATCTAAATAAATGTGGAGTTGATTGCCAACCTGATCGACTTCTAAAATCTGAAAGTATTCTAAAAGCCCTTCGGGCATCAATAGTGATAGTAATTTGCGTTCGGCGTCTTGCAAGGGAGATCTGTATTAAAGATGCTAAATTAGCAAATTTTTGATATTCCCCCAAGAATTCTGATTGATCCAAAATTCTTTGGATCAAGTCGGACTCCTTATCATTACCCTGACAGACGGAGGGCAACTCAGTTGATTTCTATCCCATTCTTTCCTGGAAGCGGCTTAAATTTCCCATGGGGTTCTGTTTGGTACCAGTAGGCTACCGAAATAATATCAGATTTCTGTGGTAGATATCGGTCTTCAGAGCGCCAGCCCAGATCTTGAACGGTCACCTTTAAGTCGCCATCAAAACGTACAGGATCAAGAATATGCCATCGATACATACCAAATCGCTGCTGAGAATCATATATCCCATCTGGCCGAATGACCTGATGTAGCCCAGCATAAGGGGTAGTAAATTCCTGATAACGTCGGGTTTCTTTATTTTCAAAATTGTATGATCCACAAAAATAATCTTCCAGCCCTGTCGTCACAATCGTCGCAAACTCTTTATCGCCATCGAGAAAGAACTTGACTTCACCTTCACCCCACCAGCCAGTGTTGTTAACTCCCACAGCTAAATAGGTTCCCACATAATGTCCCTTGCCTTTGACACCATCCAAAATGGTGTGTAAAGAACCTTCGGTGGGATGGGATCTCCGATACTGCGCATGAAAATAGGCCTCATCATTTGCGACCTCGGTCTCGGCATAATTGACCTGATAATAGAGCACCATAGGGTGAATGCTCACGTTCTCCATCGTTATTTTACATTTTTTTCGAAAAGGCATTTGCCAATACGAGTTAAATGCACTCCCCGGATTGACGGTCATGGCCAAAGAATTTAAGGGCGCATATTTATTCCAGCCCATCCCAAAAAAGGCACCGACAGGAGCTTCAATTGAAGGCTCAGTCTCCCCATCCCAATAAAACCGGATAATGGATTGGCTCCAGTTTCCTGTAGGTGTCATCCAGATGTGCTGAATAATTCCCGAGCCATCTATTTCGGCCAGCGTAAATGTCTCACCAGCACCAATATGAACATACGGATTAACTTTCCAACCTACCCCCAATTCACGGGCAGCCCTAGATGCATTTGCCTGGTTACGCGCTCCCTCCTTTTCATTTGGGACAGCCATTCCCCCTTTACCTTTCCCCCCGCTAAAGTTCTCAGGGCTGATCGACCTGGTTTTAGCATTAGACAGTTTGGATAGATTACTTAATCCACTTGAATTTTGAGCAAAAGATGTATAACCGAATAGGACTATACACCATACAAACATGAATCTTTTCATATGCAGTAATTAATTATTTTTTGAGTGTCTATTTTCAACGGCTTAAATGAAATTTATCAATTAGATGAGAGTTTTCCATAAAAAACCACATCCAATTGGGTCCTAAAATTGAAATATTAAATATGGACGGCGGATCATCCATTTCATCGTTATCTGGAATTTATTTCTTACAATCAGTTATGCAGGATCTATTTAACTTTCTTAGCTAATCGTTTAAACAAAAAAGTAAAAAATGAAAAGGCTCTCTAGCTTGTCTTAAGTTTATATGTATCAGTTATACAAGTATAGACTTAATCAATTAAATAAGTAAATATAAAATTGTATCTTTTTTGTTAACACCAAAATTATCAACATGTTAACCACAAAACATACGATTCACTTATTTTCTTAGTATCAGCAATCGGCCTCTTTTTTATGGTATAGAAAAAGCCGGAAGCGTAGTTCTTCCGGCTTGACGGGCAGGGCCCTATTTTTTTAGCACAGATAGTGCCTCATTTCAATTTTCGCCTGTTATTGCTCCGCGATAATGGAACGATCCAGATGCACATAACCGCCATCCACATGGATCAATTGTCCTGTTGTATGGCTTGACTTTTCAGATAGTAAGAATACGGTTGTATCCGCGATTTCTTCTGCAGTCGTCATGCGATGTTCCAGTGGAATACGGTCAGTAATTTTTTTCAATATTTCCTCCGGATTTGGTAAGGTCTGGATCCAGGTATCGTATTGTGGCGTTGCGCATTCGGCAACAACAATAGCGTTTACACGGATGGAAAAAGGCAACAGTTCTACCGCCCATTCACGTGTCAGTGCATTTCGTCCACCATTAGAAGCGGCATAAGCCGAAGTATTGCCCTGTCCGGTTTCTCCTGTTTTGGAAGAAATATTGACGATACTACCTTTAGATACTTTCAGCGCGTCAAGGGCATGATGCGCCATTAAGTAATAATGGATCAGGTTTTTATGCAGTGATGCTACAAATTTTTCGTAGTTACCAGAAGCTAAGCCTACCCCATCATTTTGTCCTGCATTATTCACCAAACCATCGATACGACCATAGACCTCCAGTGTCTTTTGTACTGCTTTTTCACAATCTTCAGGTTTGGACAATTCAGCCTCAATACACAAAGCATCAATACCGAACTGTTTCACTTCTTCCCTTACTTTCTCGTTGTCGGCCTGCTTACGTCCAACAATGACAGGAATAGCTTGCTCTTTGGCCAAAGCATGCACGACAGCACGCCCGATCCCTTTCGCGCCCCCCGTAACAATAACAACTTTATCTTTTAAATGAAGATCCATAATAATTTTATTGAATTGTGTGTTTCATTGATGCTTCGAACCTGTCCGCATCAATAAACTCGTTTCACTGGTTATTGATTAAAACCTCTGTCGACAACGTCGAGCTGCTTATTCCCGTTATTTGGCTGTCTAAAAAAATCAGCATGCATTCTTTCCCTTTCATGCATACTGATTTCTTTCTTATAAATTATATACACGTATAGCATTCTCAGCCCAAAACGCATTTTTTTCCGATGCTGTAAAGCTGCCCAGTTTATCCTCCACTATTGCAATACTTTCCTCATAGGACGCTGCCAAAAGGCATACCGGCCAGTCCGACCCGAACATAATCCTGTCTTTTCCAAAACGTTGAAAAATATGGTCGAGATATTGTGTAAAATCATCCAATTTCCATCCGGTCCAATCTGCTTCCGTTGCCAGTCCGGACACTTTACATACGACATTTGGGAAGGCAGCAAGCTTATCGATAAACGCGGCCCAGTCATCAAACTCTTTTGATTTAATGGGCGGTTTGGCGATATGATCCAGCACAAACTGCAGGTTCGGATTCTGCTGTACACATTGTAATGTAGCCGCGTAATGACGCGGACGGATCAATAAATCGTAGGTGTAACCAAAAGCGGCCAGCGCTTTCAAGCCCTTCAATACAGCGGGCCGAATCAAAAAATCCGGATCCAACTCCCCCTCAACGACATGACGGAAACCTTTGATTACCGGCAATTCTTTATAGCTGATCAACTGTTGCTCAATATCTTCGGCCTGAAGGTCGATCCAACCGACAACACCCTTGATAAAAGGGTAACTTTTGGATAGCTGCACCAAGTAGTTTGTCTCCGCGTCAGACTGATCGGCCTGAACGGCCACACTACCTGCGAATCCATTTCGCTCCAAAACAAACTGCATATCCAGGGGCGTAAAATCCCGTTGGATAGCCTGCATTTCGTCGGTAATCCAACTGTCTCTAACGGGATCGTATTGCCAAAAATGCTGATGGGTATCTATACGCATAATAAAACCTAAAATATTAGCTAAATTAATTTTTGGAATAAGCAACCACAGTCTGACGCGACTCGCCGAGGCCATCTGCTCCCAATTCGATCACATCACCTGCTTTTAAATAAATTGGCGGATTGAAGCCAAGGCCCACACCAGCTGGTGTTCCCGTTGAAATCACGTCACCCGGCAATAGGGTCATAAATTTGGAGACGTACGATACAACGTGGGCAATCGAAAAAATTAAATCCTTAGTATTTCCATCCTGATAGGTTTTTCCGTTCACTTTCAACCAGATGCGCACATTATTGATATCCTTAATTTCTTCTTTGGTTGCCATAAACGGCCCCATCGGAGCGAAGGTATCACAACCTTTTCCTTTATCCCAGGTGCCGCCACGTTCCAACTGGTACTCGCGCTCAGAAACGTCATTGTGCAAGACATAACCCGCCACATAATCCAGCGCCTCATGTTCCTCCACATAAGAAGCTTTTTTACCGATCACAATACAGAACTCCACTTCCCAATCTGTCTTTACAGAATCTTTAGGAATCATTACGTTGTCGTATGGTCCTATTAAAGAAGTAGTAGATTTCATAAAAATAATAGGTTCAGCAGGAATTGGGGCATTGGTTTCCTTTGCATGATCCATATAGTTCAATCCGATGCAGACAATTTTGGACGGACGGGCAAAAGGTGCTCCGATACGTTCTTCCTGAGGTATTTCAATAAGCTTACCTGCATTTGCTTTGACGAATTCTTCCAAACGAGCCAAGCCATCCTCTGCAAAGAACTGCTCATTGTAATCTCCACCAAATGCACTTACATCGTAATTTACGCCGTCAATCTGAACTCCGATTTTCTCTTTGCCGAAGGCTCCAAAACGTATTAATTTCATATTTTTATAGATTTGAGATTTGTATGGTATCTAACATTTAATTATTCAATTTAATAAAACCACCATCAATAGGATAGTCATTGCCGGTAATAAAACCCGCATCATCACTACAAAGGAAAAGTGCTAATTTAGCAATTTCTTCCGGCTGTGCCATACGGCCTATCGGTTGGCTTGCAGACAACTTTTCAAACATTTCCTCTTCTTTACCGGGATAGTTCTTCGCTATAAATCCATCCACAAAAGGGGTGTGTACACGGGCTGGCGAGATACTGTTGCACCGGATGCCATAAGCCATATAATCCCGTGCTACAGACATTGACATTGCATAGATCGCACCTTTACTCATGGAATAGGCGAAACGATCCGTAATCCCAACCCATGCCGCGATTGAAGCCAGATTTAGGATAGCCCCTGCTCCCTGTGCCTTCATGATCGGCACAACCGCATATAATGCATTATATGCACCCTTCACATTCACATTAAAAACGCGTTCAAAGTCTTCGGATTTACAATTTTCTAAATTACCAACGTGGGCAATGCCAGCATTATTCACTAAAATATCAATTTTTCCGATATTTTGAGCTATTGTGCCAATTTCTTGTTGATCGGTCACATTACAACGATTGAACACAGCCTGTCCTCCCAGAGCCAAAATTTCCTCTACTACAGCATTTCCACCTTCCTCATTTAAGTCCAGAATATGGACTTTTGCTCCTTCCACAGCAAATTGCACACTGATAGCTCGGCCAATTCCACTACCACCGCCTGTAATAACAGCTACTTTCTGTTCTAATTTTCCCATTGTTATTTAATTGTTAGCGTTAAAACCAGATCTGCCTCATCGTTTGACGCAGGCAAATCCAATCGTAAACTATGATCTATATTACTGAATTTAATATCCTTATTGCCAATAAATGTCTTTACCTTCTTCACCTGATAAGGTAGCTTGGCAATAACTAATTCTTTTTTCCCGGGTTTAAGGATATGCAGGAATACCTGATTTCCTTTTCGCGTCAATGCATAATCATCTGTAGGTGCGACTCCCCCGGCTTCGGTTCCATAAATGGTCTCACCATAAACAGCTAACCATTTTCCGAGATCTTTTAAGCGATCTTGTTGATAGTCCTGGATCTCGCCATTCGGCATCGGCCCTACATTCAGCAACAGGTTTGAGCCATGTCCGGCCGCCTTGACCAAGTAGGTCAAGACCTCTCTGAACGATTTACGTGTCCTGTCTTTCAGTTCAAAACCCCAGGATCCGGCAATCGTGCCACATACCTCTTTGGGCAATTTGCCGACATCATGTGCGCTTGTTCCAAATCCGGTGGTGTTCTCCCCTGGCAGGTCTCGTTCAAACATCTGAAAGTCCTCCCCTTCAAATGGAGCCAGATGGTGATTGTTACCCACCAAACATTGCGGCTGCAACTTGTGGATCAATTCATAAATTTCGCTTAGATGCCAATCCTCCTTTGGTTTGTCCCAATGTCCATCAAACCAGATTCCGTCAATTTGCCCATATTGCGTAAGCAGCTCGGTCAACTGACTTTTCATAAACTGCACATAATGATTCCAATCGCCTTTTGTGGAATCACGCCCTGCAATACCACTACCTGTTTTACCTGCCGGCAAATAATCATTCCGATGCCAATCCAGTAATGAATAATAAAACATGACTTTTATCCCTTCTACACGGCAGGCCGCCACCAGTTCCTTCACGATATCACGTTTAAACGGGGACTTTTTTACGATGTTGTAATCGGATGTTTGACTATTCCACATCGAAAAGCCGTCATGGTGCCTGGTTGTAAAAGTAATGTACTTGGCACCCGATTGCTTAAATAATTTTGCCCATTGTTTTGCATCAAAAGAAATGGGGTTAAAAAATTTAGGCAGCAACGCATACTCATCCAGGCTAATATTCTGATTGTTCATGACCCATTCGCCATCCCCCAACACACTATATACCCCCCAATGGATAAAGACTCCGAATCGAGATTGTTCAAACCATTCCCTATTTTTTTGGTTTTCAGGGCTTGGTTGATAATGTTGCTGGCTATAACCATAGGAAATGGATCCAATGAGCAGGGCTAGGCTGCAGATGACATGTTTTAGTTTCATATGGAATTATTTATGATGTAAAGGTCATATGGAATATCCGGACCATTTTGTATGCTGTCTGTGCTTTTTTAAGACATGGATATTTCATTATGCTTGATAATTTGGTTATTTACAAAGAAACACCCCTTCGCCAAGGAATAAAATCATCCTGTCCCAACAAGACTGCTTTAGGTTTAATTTCACCTGAAGCAACTTCAATCACATAATCAAGGATGCGATGCGCAGCCTGTTCAATGCTCTCCGTACCTTCGATAATGGTACCACAATTGAGATCTATGATATCAGGCATTTTTTCAAAAGTTTTGGTATTGGTGGATAGTTTTACCACAGGGGTAATGGGGTTTCCTGTCGGTGTGCCCAGGCCTGTTGTAAATAATACAATATTCGCTCCTGCAGCAACTTCCGCAGTGGTACTCTCGACATCATTCCCCGGTGTACATAGTAGGTTTAGCCCTGCACCATTAGCAAGTTCGGGATAATCAATTACGGCTGCTACCGGTGAGGTACCTCCTTTTTTTGCCGCTCCTGCAGATTTGATCGCATCCGTAATCAGGCCATCCCGGATATTGCCCGGAGAGGGATTCATATAGAAGCCCGAACCATCTGCTTCCGCCTTAGCGTTATAGGTACGCATTAAGCTCATAAATTTCTCCGCAGTAGCTTCATCCACACAACGGTCACTAAGTTCCTGCTCCACGCCACATAGTTCCGGAAATTCAGCTAAAATGACCGAACCGCCCAAAGTTACCAGAATATCGGAAACAAAACCCAATGCCGGATTGGCAGAGATCCCTGAGAAGCCGTCTGAGCCACCACATTCCAAACCAATACATAATTTATCCAACGTGGCTGGTTTGCGCTCATTTTTATCCGCCTGCATCATGCCCGCAAAGGTCGCTTTGATCGCCTTTTGCATCAGTTCTTTCTCCGTACCCTCTTTTTGCTGTTCAAAAATGTATAAAGGCCTGTCGAACCCCGGATTTCTTTTCTCGATTTCAGCCTTTAGAATGGAGGCTTGCGCATGTTGACAACCTAAGCTCAATACAGTCGCTCCCGCGACGTTTGGATGGGTTATATAACCGGCCAGCAAACCACAGAGGGCGTCGGAATCCATACGTGTACCCCCGCAGCCCATTTCATGATTCAGAAACTTAATACCGTCAACGTTTTTAAACAAACGTTCTTGTTCATTTGAAGTTGGATTGGCCAATAAGTCCTGCCCGAGAATCTGGTTCACATCTGCTCCGGATTTGTATAAATCTATTAAGTCTTCTACTTCGGCGATATAATTATTGGCTTTCACTTTATAGCCCAGCTTTTCTTCGAAAGCCGCTTTAAGCGTCAGGACATTCCGGTTTTCACAAAATACCAATGGAATGACCAACCAATAATTCGCTGTCCCCACCGTACCATTTGAGCGGTGGAACCCATTGAATGTTTTGTCTTTAAATGCGGTGACATCTGGTTTGACCCAAGCGGTCTTGCGGTCTCCCATTCTAAAGTCTTCGGATGCGTGACGTAGATTTTCCGTTGTAATCAATTCACCAGCACTTAAATCCGCATTCAGCTTGCCGACCAAAACGCCGTACATCAATATTTCGGCATCTCGTTTCATCGGCTGAATGGTAAACTTATGTTTGGCCGCAACGGCTTGTTTCAAAGTAAACTCGCTGCCTTCGAAAACAATTGTCGTTCCTTCGGCCAAGTCCTGTAAAGCAACCAGGACATTATCCATCGGATGGATCTGTAAATAGCGTTGTATGGCCATAATTTAAACTAATTCAAATATTTTATTCATCAATACCCATTTCTCACCGGGTTTGGCTCCCGGGATCGCAGCCTGATATTTCCACATCAGTTGCTCCCACTCCTGTACCTTTTCATTGGCCGCATCCATAGCTGCTTTCTTTTCAAATGAAAAATTCGCACCAACTTCCATGTTCATAAATAGTCTATTCTCAAAACGATAGATCTCCATCTGCGTTACCCCGGCATCCAAGATCGATTGCTTGATCTCTGGCCACACCGCACGGTGATAATCCTCGTACTCTTTGATCAATTGTGGATCATTGACAAGATCCAATGCCATGACATATTTTTTCATCTATATAAATTTGTTTTTTTTCGTGATGAAGCGATCAGATTTATCATCGAGTGTATTTTTTAAACGCATTCATAATTTTCCTTCGTTGTATCCATGAACTGATTTACTCATTAAATTAGTATGCTAAGGTATTGATGAACTCACTTCGTTCGGTTCACTCGGTTTGATTAAATCATGATGGTTTCATTGTTCGTTATTAATGTGATTTAAGATTTTCTGTTTCGGCGATACGCACATTCCTATTTTGAAAAGCAAAGGCCAACACCACAACAAAACAGACTAAAGGCACAAAATAACCGTATTGAAAATGGCCTGTTTTATCCGATATAAAACCCAAAAGCGGCGGCAATAAAGCCCCGCCTACAATAGACATAACGATTAAGCTGGATGCAGATTTAGTATCTGCGCCAATACCTTGTACACCAAAAGCAAAGATGGTCGGGAACATAATGGACATAAAAAATGCGATTCCGATCAAGGCATATAATGTTTGTACCCCCGTTCCAAAAATAACGAACAGCGATAACACGATCGTAACAAACGAGTAGATGATCAACAACTTGGACGCAGACATAAAACGCATAAAGAAAGTACCGATAAATCGACCCAACATAAATGCAAGTCCGGCAAAACCAGCGTAGTCTGCCCCATCTTTACCTGATATTCCCGCTACTTCGGTCGCATATAATACCAGAAAGCTCAAAATACAGACCTGTGCACCAACATAAAAAAACTGTGCAATAACAGCCCATCTTACATTTTTATGCTTCAACGCGTGAAAAAAGCCAGCTTTTCCCTCTTCCTCATCATCTTTGATATCCGGTAATTTGGTAAAGAAAAATAAAGCAGCGATCAATAAGATCAATACCCCTAAAACAAGGTAAGGCATTTTTACGGAAGCAGTTTCTGACTGAATATAAGCCATTTTTGCCTGTTCAGCCATTTGCGCTAGTTCTTCCTGCGATTTAGGTTCGTGCGACAAAATAAATTTCCCGCCGAATATAGGTGCCAGAAAGGCCGCAAGTCCATTGAATGACTGCGCAAAATTTAACCTTTGCGCTGAGGTTGAAGGGTCACCCAGTATCGCCACATAGGGATTGGCAGCCGTCTCTAAGATCGTCAAGCCACAGGCAACAACGAATAGCGCGCCCAAAAAGAATACATAACTGATCGTGTTCGCTGCCGGAACGAATAAAAAGCAGCCCAGTGCAAAGAAAAGCAGTCCGATCAGAATGCCCGCCTTATAACCATAACGCTTCATAATAATTCCCGCTGGGATCGCCATCACAAAATAGGCGATAAATACCGCTGAATCAACCAGAGATGCCTGGAAATGCGATAAACTAAAAGCATTCCGCAAATGTGGAATCAAGATCGGATCAAGGTTATGGATAAATCCCCAAAAGAAGAACAAGGAGGTCACCAAAATCAAGGCAAATGTGTAACTCTTTTTGTTAGTCATATATTCAAATGGTTATAAGTAGTTATTTTATGTAAAATAAGCCTAAAAAACTTAGACAATATTCAAGTATATTATCAATTTATTAAGCTATATTACCATATCCAAACAGAAATAAGTAACTTTAATGCATATATTTCATAGTCATGAAAGCACAGTTACTGCATTTAGACAACGACCTTACCCATTCATTCAATGCGAGAAGAGACGATACGCCGCAATATCACAATATTTGGCACTATCACGAAGAGCTCGAACTGATTTATTTTGCTGAAGGATCTGGCACACAATTTATTGGCGACAGTGTACGACGTTTTGAATCCGGAGATATCACTTTGGTAGGTTCCAATCTTCCCCATTATTGGTTGTTTGATGAGATTTACCTACGGGAAGATCGTCCCCAGGCCGCAGATATACGGGTACTGCATTTTAAGGAAAACTTCTGGGGGAATGAATTCACCAACCTGCCGGAAAACAAAAATATCAAAGACTTGATGCGGATTTCGAAACGGGGGATTGCACTTTCCAGCTCTTGCCGGACGGACACGATAGCACATATTGATGCCATATTAGATAGTGTGGGCACCGCCCGTCTTATTCACCTGCTCCAGCTTCTTATGACCATTGCCGCAGAAGAACAACATGACCTATTAACCAGCACAAGCTTTACGATTCAGTCACAGGACCAAGATGCGGACCGTATGCGCATTGCCATGCATTATATCGGTGAAAATTATCGGGACCAAATCCGTCTACAACAACTAGCCTCATTGACAGGTATGACCCCTAATTCATTTTGTCGTTATTTTAAATCACAGCTCGGGAAAACACTTTTTCAGTTTCTCATTGAAATGCGTGTAAAGACCGCATGTAATCTCCTGATGGAAAACAAGCAGACAATCAAACAAATCTGCTTCGAATCCGGATTTCAAAACTTTTCAAGTTTCCACAAATATTTCAAGAATATCACGGGCACAACGCCCCTCAATTATCAAAAATCAAAAAGTTAAGACGACTTTGCCCAGCAAGACGGAATCTTCCATTAAACGATGCGCCTCCGGTGCCTCCTCAAATGGAAGAACATGATACAGGACCGGTTTAAAATCTCCGGAAACAATCTTAGGCCACACCTTAGCCCAGATCTCATTACGTAATAGTTCTTTAAATTGACGGTCCCTTGCTCTAAGGGTACTTCCGGTCAATGTAATCCGCTTTTGCATCAATTTAAGCAAGTTCAATTCCACTTTTGCGCCTTGCATGGCATTGATATAAACCAGATGCCCATCAGGGTTCAGGAGAGCTATATTTTTTTCAAAATAAGCACCGCCAATACTATCCAAGATTACATCAACCCCCAGATCGGCCAATGCCAGCTGAAAGTCCTCGCTTTTATAGTTGATTACTTTCGATGCACCAAGGGATTGACAAAAATCGCCCTTTTCCTCCGAACTAACGGTCGTATAGACTTCTGCCCCGAATAAGACTCCCAATTGAATCGCGGTGCTCCCGATCCCGCCGGCTCCGCCATGAACCAAAAAATGGTCACCCGCCTGGAGCTTTCCCCGACGAAAAACATTATCCCATACCGTGAAAACGGTTTCCGGAAGTGCCGCCGCCGCTTCAAAAGTCAGATTAGGCGGAATAGGAAGACAATGTCCTTGATATACGGAAACGTAATTTGCATACCCACCACCGGCAACCAAAGCACACACCGGATCACCGATATTCCAGCTGTCGACCAGACGCCCCTTTTCGACAATAACACCAGCCACCTCGAGTCCCGGAATTCGCGGATCGACACCTGCAGGAGCGGGGTAGTTTCCCTTTCGCTGGAAAACGTCCGGCCTGTTCACCCCTGCCGCCTTGACTGCTATCAGCACATCCAAATCACCTACCCGCGGTTGTTCAAGTTCCTCAACCTGCAATACGTCCGGGCCGCCCGGTTGGGTTATAACTACTGCTTTCATCTGTGAATACTTATTTATTATGTTTTATCTATGCTCGTCTAAAGAGTCTATTTTTTGGTTCAAGTATCCAATGGGCCTATCCATTGTTTAAATCACCTACTCTGAATACCGATATCTTTATCTGCGTGTTTAATCAGGATTTCTTTGGATATTTTTGTAACCTTATATTGAGTGAGAGCATAAAATAACGGGCCAGGCGATTATTTTGAACATCCAATATATCGTTTCCGACAACAGCACGGGAGATTCCCGTATTCTGATTCATCAAATCGAACCCCTGAAACCGCAGCATCCCCAAGTTATTGCGTCCAAAAGTGTATTCCAGATAAGCATTGATGATCGTTGGATTGATATTGCTCCATGAACTTGAATACCCCGCGTTAAACTTTTGGGACATCTCCAGCCCCATGGTAAAATGCTTGCCCATATACGCTTTTGACCCAAGGCCCACAATTCCTGAATGCGCCGTAATATTATCCCGAACGGGCCAATCAAAAGTCGCCCGGTTCAGCGAATAATTTCCATTGAGCTCTGCCTCAAAAATATCGTTCCAGGCATAGCGAAATTGAATTGCCTGTGTGAATAAAAAATGTCCACCAAAGCTTTTCTTGTCATTGACATACGATATATTATTGTAGTAATCAGCATTCCCGTTAAGGCTCATCTGTAAGTTATCCGAAAACAAAGAGGCTGTAAAAAGATAGTAGCTCTTGAGATCAAAATAGCCTTCAGTATTACGGTATGTTGTTTTTTGTACTGTTGAATTAGGCTCAATAGTACGATTTGCCACAATTTTATCATTGACGAGATTATAAGCAAGACTAGCTTCAAGATATTGCCCCTTCCGCGTCATGGATTTGCGGTATTTTGATACAATGCTATGTGCAAATTCAGATTTCAGATCCTTGTTCCCAATAACAATATTCTGGGTATTGGTATTATCCACTACAGGTTGTATCTGATAAAAACTAGGCTGGTTATTTCTCCCATAATAATCGATGGCAAGATCCTCGTCTTTCGTAAACTTCCATTTTAGCCCAGCCGAAGGAACCAGATTGACATTCGGGTAGGAAGTTCGTATGTTTTCATTTGTTAAAGCCCCGTTTAATTCTGATGCCTGTACTGCAAAACCCAAATTTATCTTAACATTTTTTCCTATATCCTGACGGTATACCATCCCCACCTTATTGTTAGCAAAAGAATAATCGTATTTTAAACTTAATGAATCTATCTTAGATTGAAGTATATTGTCGAAAGTCGAACGACTGGCATCAATTTTTGTGTAATCAAAATCGTAATTGATCTCCAAAACACCACCAAGGTCCACAGGCTCAACAAGTGACAAGCGGCTTTGGATATTTTTACTTTCGTTATTGGATCGGATCATTTGATCTAGATAAGTATTTGTGACCTTAGGCGGAGTCAGGCTGCTATCTACTTCTGTATTATTATCACCTAATACCTCATCTTTATCCAAGGAGTTAAAGTCTGAATGAAAAGTATATAGTATTTTTCGGCCCGGTTTGTCAAAACTACGGACATAAAATAGATCAAGCGCTGCTGCAGGACTCTCGGTACTATTCGCCGCATCATAGATCCCCGTACTGCTCAATCTATTGTTTTTTATCCGTCTATCTTTTAACGTGCGGCTTGTGGAATTGGTCCAGGAGAGTTTTGGAGAGATCTTCAATTGATCTTTAGGCGACAGCTTCATATCAAAGTCCCAGTCCATCTTGTGTGTCCGGTCAACCGACTTTATTTTGTAATCCTCATAGTTACTGATTGCTGTGCTATTTCCTTTTCCAGATCCATAAATAGATTGCAAAAAAGAATTTCCTACCGTATTATTATTACGCTGTGTAAAAGAGTATTTTCCACTGGCGTTCACCTTCTTAGAAAGTGGACTTGAAAAACTTGCCCCGATAGAACTTATCTTATTAACACCATCGGTGGGATCAGCAAAATCTGCCAGTTCGCCCATTTCCCGTTCCCGCTCCCCTCCATTCGGAGAACCGAAAGAAAAGAGATTGGTATTTGTATTATTCATCGAAGACACCATGGAATATTCCTTTCCATTATCAAATCTATTCACCCCGATACTTCCCAGATAGCGCTCTGCGGTTCCCCCGCCCAATGTCGCCTGCCCAAAGGTGATTTTTTTCTTATCTTCTTTAAGAACAATATTTAGTACTTTCTCAGACTCCGTACTTTTGATCCCTTTCGCCGTTGCTTCATCACCATAAAAATCAATGACCTGCACACTCTTCACGAAATCCGCCGGAAGGTTTCGTGTAGCCGTAAGCACATCGCCACCAAAGAATTTTTTACCATCAACTTTTACCGAAGATATCGCTTTCCCAAAAGCATAGACTGACCCGTCTCTGGATACTTGCACGTTGGGCAAGGCCTTGAGCGCCTCCTCTAAAAGTGCCCTTCGATCGAACTGAAAAGCGTCCAGATTAAACTGCACGGTGTCTTGCTTATAGACAATAGGTTTGTATTTTTGGATAACGATTTCTTTGAGCAAGGATACATGCGGAAACATGGTCAATTTTCCCACATCCAATTTGGCTGTGCTACTATTGTATAGTGGATAACTTCTTTCGAGAATACTCAAACCTATCTGGCTACAACTTATGCGAATGTCGTTGCCCAGAACCCGTCCAAAGCGGAAATAGCCGGTAGCTGAAGTTGACGAAAATAAGGTATCCCGGGAACTCGTCAAATGCACGCTAACACCTTTCAGCGGGTTGCCGGCAGTATCTACAACAATTCCATAAACTTCTTTTTTTGTCGCCTGACCAAAAGTGCTTTTAGGCAGAAAAAATAAGCTTATAATGGATAACAAAAGTATAAACCGGATTATATCCCCGCCCCTTAGTTTCATCAAACAGACTTTGCAATAATACAATTCAATATAAGAATTCTTAAGCTATTAACGTAAAAAGTTGTGATTTTGTATAAAAAAAAACGAGTTGTCAGGAAAACAACTCGTTCTTTCAACTAATTTTTTATAATCTGTTACTCACCAGCAAAGGTAACCTTCACAAGATGTTTGTCAATTTCCCAACGGCCTGTACCATCTTCACCAATGACATCAAATAATTCCAGGATACGTCGCGCAACAAATTCCTCCTCTACCTGCTCTTCAAGGAACCATTGTACAAAGTTGAAGGTTACATAATCCTTCGCTTTGGCACATTTATCAGCAATATTATTAAATTGCTCTGTTACAAACATTTCCTGTTCCAAAGTCTGCTCAAATACACCACGGAATGATTCAAAATCTTGTGGGATACCTGTAATCTCCGGAGAGATTGCACGTCCACCACGATTGTTGATGTAGTTGAAAAGTTTCAACATGTGCTCACGCTCTTCGTTAGACTGCTTTGCAAAAAACTCAGCAGCGTTTTCCAAACCTTGATCATCACACCATGAAGACATCGCCAGATAGAGAGCTGAAGAGTGTGCTTCTACTTTGATCTGTGCATTTAGTATATTTTCGATCTCTTCTTTCAAAGAAGATTTTAATTTCAATAAATCTTTCATATTTACCTTAAGTTTAATTTCTAAAACAATGTCAAGTGATATACATTATCACCCGATTACATTACAAAGATACATCGGATTTGGAAAATCTGTATAAATAATCTGCAATACAAATTCAGTCTAAATTAGACAGGAAAACCGCAACTTGTTTAGAATCAATACAATTACAAATACCGCTCATAGATACTTTCAATAACCCATAAATTTAAATAATGATAGCCCTGTTACCCCAAAAAACGTCGATTTTCAATAAGTATAGCAGAGCACGAAAAGGATACTTATTTAATTTTAATTTAAATAAGCAAACCATATAACAGAAAAAGCGGTGTATCTTTTGTTTAGACACACCGCTTTTTCTGTTATTTTATTATAATGTACTTATGCCAAGACGGCAAAAGGTGATACTTGTAGACAGGTTCTGATGACCGAATTTAATTCCATCATAAACTTAGCACCATCCAACAGCTCGCGAAGTTGAAGTACATTCTCTACAGCAAGAATGAAGCATCTTTCTGTACGAAAAGGCATCACAATCTCAAAATCAGATGAACGTGTGGTATCATTGATCATGTGTTCTACATCAATTGCATCCATACGCTTTTTGAATTTCAAAAAGTCTGACACCGAAAAAGATGTCGTTTCGTTATTATACTCCAACCAGAAGCAATTTTTACGGCTACATTGATATACCGTACCAGCTGTAGTGGAAAATACTTCTTCAACGTGTGCTAATGGACAAACCAATTTTGACATTTCTATTACCTTCTCTATTAAACTGCTCAAAAATAAATATTATTTATAATCAATCCAAGTAAAACCACTAATTATTTTGATTTAATATAAATAAGCTTCACCGCCCAATATTACTGACAAGTTGCGAATCTCCCCAAACAAGCTAAAAAAATATGCAAGCCGAAGAAGCGAGCAGCGCTTGAATACTTAAAAAGCCGGGACAGCTCGATGGTTCCCATAAAAAAGGAGGTCAGCTTAAACTGACCTCCTTCCTTATAAGTATGTAATATTTTTTTAATCGTATTCTTCCTCTTCTTCTTCCTCTACGGAAAGTACTTCTTTGCGATTGCTAATAACTGTATTTTTTGTCTTTGTTTTATATTTGTTAATCTGTCTACGCAAGGATTCTACAGCGATATCTGTCGCCTCCTCAAAACTCTTCGCTTGCCCTTTTGCGAAAAGTTGGCTTCCGGGGATGTTCAGTTTAATCTCTGAAATCTTATTTGCCTCGTCATCGACATTTTCCAATCGCAGGTAGCATTCACCACCGATAATTGAATCCAAAAACTGCTCTAATTTTCCTGTCTTCTTTTTAATGAATTCGATTAACTTTTGATCTGCATTAAATCGAATGGATTGCACAGTAATGTTCATTTTTCCTCCTTTTTTTAAGCTTTTGGATGAGCTTGTTTATAAATAGACTTCAATCGTTCTGCTGAGTTGTGCGTGTACACCTGCGTCGCCGCAAGTCCCGCATGTCCCAACAGCTCTTTAATTGCATTTAAATCTGCCCCGTTATCCAATAGGGCCGTTGCGTACGTATGCCTCAAAATATGAGGACTCCGCTTACCTTGTGTGGAAATCAGTGTTAAATAATGATGCACAATATCATAGATGAGCTTGGCATACGCTGGTTTACCTTCTTTCGTAACAATCAGTAAGCTGTTATTAGTACCAACAAATTGCGACGCCTTTTGTTGCAAATAGTTTTTCAATTCTTTTACCAAAAGATCATTTATCGGAACAAGGCGTTCTTTGCTCCTTTTACCTAATATAAGGATATTTTTATTAAAAAAATCTATATCCTGCTCCTTAATTTTCAACAGTTCGGCCAGACGGATTCCCGTCCCAAAAAGTAGCTCCATCACCAGATAATTCCGGCACGACTCAAAATCATGCTGCTCCTGTTCCAGATGGTCTAGCAGACGAACCAGTTTTTCTTTCTCCACAACGACAGGTAGTTTTTTTGCAGTCTTTAAGGCCTTAATAAGTGTCATCGGATTTTTATCCAGGCATTCCTCACGCTGAAGAAATTTAAAATAGGTCCGCAACGAAGACATGCTTCGATTGACAGAACTCGCATTCTTACCGGACTCCATCATCTTCGCAAAGTAATGCCGTAAATCCCTGTAAACAACATCCGATAACATGAGTCCCTCCGCATTTAAAAAAGACCAAAACATCTCCAGCTCGTGCCGATAGGCAACAACCGTATGTTCTGAATATCTTTTTTCAATCTGCAAATACCGAATAAACTCCTTTTCCAACATAATTTCCCTCGCTATACTATCCTTAAATTACAAACTTAAAAGCACAAAAAAAAGGGAAAAGCAATGCTTTTCCCTTTATATTTTTAAATTCTCAGCGAATCAATTAGTTAGCCACATCTTGATTCAAAGATTGTTTGTAAATCGCTTTTTTCACTTGAATGCGACGAGTTACAGATCTCTTTTCATAAGCTTGACGTGAACGCAACTCTCTTAAAACGCCAGTTTTCTCGAATTTCTTCTTGAAACGTTTTAATGCTCTATCTAAAGATTCTCCTTCTTTTACATTTACGATAATCATGCGTTGTATATACCTCCTTTCGTCGCTTTTAAAATTTAAAGTGGGACAAAGGTACGATATTTACGTTGAATAAGAAAAGAAAAATAAATTTTATATTAATCCAAATTCCTCCAAGATCATTTTCAAGGGTTTCTCCTTGGTACACAATGCCGTATGCCAGCCTAATTGTTCAGCTGTAGCCAAATGCTGCGGACTATCGTCAATAAACAACGTCTCCGCGGGATTTAAATCCTGCTCCGCCATGACCAATTCGAAAATCTCGGCGTCCGGTTTACGCATGCCCACCAAATGCGAATAATAGGTTTTTTCAAAAAATCCTTCATTATCGGCAACAGCATATTTTTCATGAATAGCATTCATACAGTACGCATAATGAATCGCATTATTATTGCTCAACAAAAAAGTACGATACTCTTCTTTCAATTGCAATAACAACGCATGATGTCCCTCCGGGACGCCGATCAATAAACTGTTCCATGCTCCATCAATTTGCGCGTCAGTCAAGGCAGGATTTTTGGTAATCGCACGAATCCCATCCCGGAATTCCGCAGCACTAATTTTTCCCTTGTCAAAATCGTCAAAAAGTGCACTTTGGCCATGATGCCCAAAAACTTCGTCAACATTTTCTATACCTAACTGAGTAAAAGCAACTTTCAACTTCATAAAGTCGATCATGAAGATTACATTTCCATAATCAAGAACAATATTTTTAATTTTTTCCATCGAATTATTTTGAAATACCAATACAAATATCGATAATTGCATCGTCAAAACGGCATAACCAATGCTGAAATTGACAAAACAAACGACCTGCTCCTATAGCTCAGTCGGTTAGAGTAGAAGACTCATAATCTTTTGGTCCCTGGTTCGAGCCCAGGTGGGAGCACAAAGCAAAAAGTCGCTTTCCTACATGGAAAAGCGACTTTTTTGCGTTTAATTCCCACTCTTCACCTATTATTCGCCGGATAGTACCTATTACAGTCTACACAGTTTTACAATCTGTTATGGCCGTTTTATAATTCGTTAGAACAATGCCCGGGATAACAACAAATCTGGACTTCGTTAGATATCTTTTCTATTATCATCTGAATCAATATCAATCAGTTTGTTGTACGGATCCACACCGACCTGCGTAGGTTTTTGATCGACAACTAATGTCAACGTATTATTGATCTGATCAATACGATGTTTTTTGAGGTAAATTTCCAGTGGTTTTCCATTTTTCTTATCCGCCGCTTTTGAAAAAATACCAATCTCAATATAGTCCCTCAGTGGTAAGGATTTCAATGTCACCCGATCTGATTTTTTAAATAATAACGGGTTGCTACCTTGATCATTGTAACTCTTTTTCCCATTGGCATCCACGCGATACTTAGCCACTTCAAATTGAATATCCACTTGATATTTTCCATTTTTCAGCTTTTTAGTACTCACCTTCTCCACTTTATTGTTGTACAGGGTGATTGTCTCAAACATATCTTTGATCAGATAACGAAGTGAATCAGGTGTCGCTTTGCGAAAGTAATCCACAAATTCCAAGGATGTTGTATAGGGTGGATTTTGGAAAGCTGTGCTGTCCAGATAGGCTTTTGCTGTCTGGTTGAAAACATGTTCACCCAGATAGTCACTCAGCGCATATAAGACCAAAGAACCTTTTTGATAATGAATATACATTTGGTTTTCGTTGTACATCAATGGTCTCTCGCCTAATTTTTCTGCACTTCTCCCCTTTAGATAACCATCCAGTGCATCTTTGAGAAATTTGCGCATCTGTCCTTTTCCATACCTCTTTTCCAGTACTTTCAAAGAGGAATATTCAGACATACTTTCTGACATCAATGTGGCACCCTGCGTATTGGCGCCGACAACTTGATGTGCCCACCACTGATGCGCTATTTCATGCGCGGTCACAGCATAGGGATAATCCACCGCATCGTCTTCTTTATCATCCACATCCGCAATAAAACCTATCGCCTCCGAAAAAGGAATGGTATTGGCAAAAGACTGCGCAAACGTTCCGGCTGTTCGGGGAAATTCAACAATTCGAAGTTGCCGATGTTGATAAGGACTATATTGGCTAGTAAAATAGGCCAAGGAAGCCTTGCTCGAGGCCATCATCCGATCAAGATTATAGGTATGCCCTTTGTGGTAATAGATTTCCAAATTAACACCATTCCATTGATCCTTTTTCACCTCATATCGAGCGGAATTAAAAGCAAAGAAATTCAGGATCGCTGAATCCATTTTATACTGGTAGTATTTTCTTCCGTTTTTCTCCCATTTTTTGGTCAAGTATCCTGGAGCAATGGCCAATTGATCCGTATCGGTACTCACTGTTGCCTCAAACCTAATCCAGTCTGCGTCATTTGAAATATAGTTATTCTTTCGCGCATTGGAATCAGTGGGCGAAGCCATACGATCCCGATAAGGTAGTCCATATTTTTTACGGATATCATTATCCACCAGCTCGCCCCGGTCTAAATAGCCGATATTCGGAAACAGCATATTGTTAATGAAAGTTCCATTGCCTTTAACGGGAGACTTCTCGTTCACCCAAGTATTGGCGGGACTAACTGTAGTAAAATTTAAGACGATAGAATCCCCCGGCGCCATTGGCTTGACCAACTTATAGATATTGAAATTGTAAATATCATCGGCAGAAATCAGCTTATTAGGAACATCAAAAGAGAAGGTATAGTCATAATCATTATAATTGACAAAAATGGAGTCTATGGCAACAGTCGTTTTATTCTTCAGCACATAAGAAGCCTGTGCTTTAAAGCTACGCGTCGAAGGATAGATATCCATATTGAACTTGATGTCAACAACACGGGGCTGAGGCCGAAATTGATATTTTTTGTACCTCTTTTCCCATTCCACGGACTGCTTTTCATGATCAAGACTTGTATAATAAGGATTTTTAATATGGTTCTCATAATATATACCCCCACCGATCCCTAAAAAACCAATTAAACTCAGGAGAAGAACTGTTATACTGCTCGGGCTTAAGCGAGCTTTCAAGATCGCCAAGCGTTCCTTCATGCCGGAGAATCCGCCTCTACGCCAAAGTAAAAGAGCTATTGTAAGAAAAAACACCGCAAATAGCAACCAATAGGCCCGATAAGTTAAAAAGGGTAAGATATAGCCAAAACCGTCCATATCTGAATAGTCAAGCCCCGGCCCCTGGTTAAACTGATAAATCGCCTGCTCTACGCCTACCATCGATAAAAATGGCAATCCGATAAATAAGGTTAACAGGATAAAAAAACCAGCCAGATAATTTTTGAAGAGCGTATGTACAAAGGTGGCTACAAATAGCCATACGATATTTGCCAACATACCATACACCATCAGGTGCATGATGTATTGCCCGATTTCGAAATGATAATAATGATGATAGACCTGAAATGCCATACAGGTGAGCATTACCACCGTGAGCAAGGTCAGTTGCATCAAGATGATCGCGATTATCTTGGACCCCATAAGCGCCCAATTCGGAACTGGCGTCACATCCAATAGTCCGCCCATGCGTGTAATACTACCTCGATGAACCAATAAACCAGTGAAGAGGAAAGTCAGGATCAACAAAAAGAATTTAAAGGTCGTTCCAGGTATCATCAGCATTTTCCAGGTAACGGGGTAAGTCGAGGTACCAAAAATCGCACCGATTGTACTAGCCATCAAAAGGATAAACAGCACACCGACCAGGGTTAGGATCAAAAAAACCGGATTTTTAACAATGTATCGATAGTCATACCGCGCCAGTGTCCAAGTCGTTTTCAAATAGTGGACGGTTGAAAAGTCGTAGCTTACTTTCGGTAGATTGAGCCGAAAAACACTGTCAAAATTATTCTTTGTCAGGCGTTTTCCTTTCTTGCCTGTTTTTACTGAAATGGAATCCTGTGAGAAAGAAAATAACAGATAAAATCCACCAATAAACAATGCTGCCACAGCGAGCCATATCAGACGATTATAGATAATTGCCCCCAGAAAAGGAAGATTGTTTGTATTCTTTTCTTCAGGAGACCAATATTGTGTGTAGTAAGAAATGGCGCTATCACCAAAGGGATCTATCAATGCCCCGAGATAGCGATTATCGGCGTTTGTTGTCAGATTCTGGACAAGTACCTGTACAATAATAAGCACCAGCACCGCAACAAAACCTACATATACGTTACGGGTAAAAGTGACCAATACAAAAATAATAGCGCTAAGGATAACCAGATTGGGAATAACCTGAATAAGATAGGTCTGGAAGTAGGCTAAAATATGTACGGGACCCAACAAATCTGGATTAATCCCCGGAACAAACTGTGCAACAACTATACCTAAGGTCGATGCCAGTACGATGACGAGTACGACAGCCATCGATCCAAAAAACTTACCCAATAGATAATCTGTTTTGGTAAACGGATAACTAAAAAGAATGGTATGTACATTATACTGAAAATCCCGATAAACACAGGCCCCCACAATCGAGGGAATTAAGAAATAGATAATGGAAGACATCCCGTTTATCATCTCATTAATAGCCCAAGGCGAATTTCTGATGGTATTGGATGAAGTCGTCGCCGTGACGCCATCAAATATCCCTAGTGAGGACAACATGATGAACAACGACAGGACAAAGAATAAAGCCATATAAATATAGACGGCGGCACTCTTAAACCAACGTGTAAACTCAAAATTAAAAATCGGACTAAACATGGCGCTGGTCAGTTTTTAGTGCAACAAAATAGACATCTTCCAGTTGTCCTTGTGCATTTACGAAGGATTCATCTGGCTGCACATCAGTATAAACCCGGATATTGAGTGTATTATCCTGATTATAGTTTGTAGAAATGACGTTATACTTCTGTGTATACTCATCCAATTGATCGCGGCTAATGATCCGTACCCAGATCTTGCCTTCCAATTGTTCTATTGTCTCCTTTGGCGTACCGCGCAATAGTATTTTCCCCCCATTGAGAATAGCAAGTTCATGGCATAATTCGCGGACATCATCCACAATATGAGTCGAGAAGATAACCGTATGATTGGTTCCGATCTCCCGCAATACATTTAAAAAACGGTGTCTTTCAGCCGGATCCAGTCCCGCAGTAGGTTCGTCAACAATAATCAGTTTGGGATCGTTCAGCAATAACTGGGCAATACCGAAGCGTTGTTTCATTCCTCCCGAATAACCACTCACACTCTTGTTTCGGACATCCCAGAGGTTGGTTACTTCCAGCACACGCTTGATGATAGCCTGCCGATCAGCACCTGTCTTAATCCCTTTGAGTTTCGCGAAATAGTGTAATAAATCTATCGCCGAAAGGTTCGGATAAACACCAAATTCCTGTGGTAAGTAACCCAAAACTTTTCGCAGTTCCATTTGCTTTCCAAGAACATCAATATCACCAAAAGTAATGCGACCATAATCGGGCTTCTGAAGAGTAGCTATAGTGCGCATCAAGGATGATTTTCCTGCCCCATTTGGTCCGAGGAGACCAAACATTCCCGGCTTTATTTCTAAGTTTACTTCGTCTAGTGCCTTTACACCATTAGGATAGGTTTTACTGAGATTTTCTATTGATAAATTCATAAATAAGTTTAACTGTTAATAATTCGTTAGTATACTGCAACGACAATTTGTTACAACAATATAACAAAATTTCACAAGAAAACAGGCAGATCTACCTATTTTTCAATGAAATATCAACTAAAAACAGTTATTGCCCATACAGCTCAATCGAGGTATGAAAACCGTATAGGCAGATTGGAATGGCCGCTTAGAGCTTTAACTCAAATAGACTTACCGTAGCCTTATCATAATGCGCGGGCAGACCGGATGTATCACGAAGTTTCTTTAATCCAAGAAATTCGAAACCACATCTGGTATAATGTTCAATAAGTCCCTTATTTTCCCCCACTGTATCCAGGCGAACAAAATTCTTATTATTTGCAATGGCATATTCAATCGCCCAATGCACAATGTATTGAACGAGATTCTGGCCTCTAAAATCGGGGTTTGTGGCAATGCGATGAATATAAACCGCCGGGTCTTCATTTCTTTCTTCCCAGATATCAGGGTCATCGAATGTGGTCGCCCAGACACAGGCAATATCCCGACCGGCAACCATTTTCCATTGCCTATGCTCTTTCAGTTCCTGCTCAATAAGCTTTCGGTCAAATTCAGGCCAAGAAACAACGGATTTTGCTTTTTGAAAATCCGTCGCAAACTTATAAAACTTAAAAATCGAATCAATATCCTGCGGGGTACTATTCCGTATCTGTAGTTCCATTATTATCACTAAATTACTGTTATCAACTTTGCCTGAAGCATACACAAAATTACACTTCTGCGAATAATGGTAATGGATACAGATCATTTCTATATTAGGGTATCAGTTTCTGGTGCCATTTGCCCAAATTGCCACAATAATAGCTGTTGGCTACAACGGAATAAACTTTCATCCCAAGATCCCCAATATCCATTTTACGTCAAAAATATCTGTCACTTCCACCAATTGATCCGTCTCGTTGTTACCTAATACGGGTTGACCAGCCCCTGCCGCCAGTTTAGCGACGAGCCGTCCACGGTCAGCCACATTCGTACAAGGTAAAAACACCGAAAGATAGTTGCCAATTTTTCGACCATCATCGTGTACCAGATCCGAACCATAGATGACCACACTGGGAGAAATAAGAGAGGCACTTACAATAGGTAGCTCTGAATACCCATTTATTTTTTTATCTAGCCTGTCAAAATCCAGGCTCCCGCCAAAACATGACTGATAAAACGTAAGCGCCTTTCTACAATCCCCCGAAAATGTGATAAAAACCCCGCTTCTTAACCGTTCCATATCCTAAACAAATTGAATTAAACTATGCATCCGGTATGACGGGCTCCACAAGTTTTTTCATTTTTTCCAACGATTCCTGCCATCCCAGGTAACACATTTCGGCGGGGATAACCTCAGGAATTCCTGTTTGTTCTATTTTAAGTTCAGTACCGCAGCTGACTGCACGCAGCGAAACTGTCGTTGTCATTTCTCCTGGTAAATTGGGATCATCAAAGCGGTCAACATATTTGATAAATTCATTGGGTATGATTTCCAAATATTCACCGCCAAATGAATGACCATTGCCCGTACCAAAATTGATAAATGTCATCTTAAACTGACCGCCTACTTTAAAATCCATCTGCTGTACAGTACAGACAAATCCATAAGGCGGTAACCAAGTGGCATGCGCTACCGGATCCGCGAATGCACGGAATACTTTTTCAGGGCTGGCCTGAATAATCCGATGTAAAGAAACACTATTTGTTTTCATCTCGTTTGATTGTTTATAATGTAAATAGATAATACTACCTTTTTGTTCTTTTTAATAAATTCTCAATAAACCGATCCTTTCGGATGGGGGCACTGTCATATTAAGATATCGCTGATGCGCCTGTGTATGTATCCTGCTGTGCGGCACGGCTTGCACCAGCTAGCTTTGACCGATAGACATAAGATAACATCAGTATACCCAATACAATAAGCGGCAATAACATATAGGTTATATTTTTATCCACACAAGCGTGGCTGATAAAGGCAAATAGTAAACTGAATGTCAATCCTGCATAAGCCCATTCTTTTAATTTAGCCGGAAACTGCGGAATGGCAATGGCTATGACGCCAAGAACTTTACAGATAATAAGGGCATAAGCGAAATAATCCGGATAACCCAAGGGCTTCGTTCCTGCGTTCATATATTGCGGTGCAAATAGTAATGTGCCCAGTGGCATAACGCCTTCCCAGATAACAATTAATATTGTAGCTATCCGGAAGATAATTTTATTTTTTTTCATGATGTTGGTATTTTATGGAGATTAATTTGTTGATTCAACGTGTTTTACAAAATTATTAAGAATAGCTTGCCAACCTTGCTTCTGAAATTCAGGATCATTCATCTGCTCCGCATCAAAGGTGGTGCTCATAATTGTCTTTCCACCTCTTTCAGAAAATAATGTGCTTACTTTCCGACCATCTGACATGGTATAGGCGATTTCCTGATACAATTCTACCTTATCATAAGTCCCCTCAAAATCGAACCCAAAACTTCCATCCTTTGCTTCCATCCGATTTTTAAAAGTACCATTCACACGCAAATCGTTTTGACTGCTTGGACAATGCCAGCTTGGATCCGCGGCATTCCATTGCATGATATCCGCTGGCGCATTCCATTGCTGCCACACTTTTTCCACCGGTGCATTTACTGTGGCTTCCACGTTGATTTTTGTTTGTCTTTCCATGATTTCTTTTTATTTGTTTATAATGATATAGCAAAGATGCAAAGGATTTTAAAGGCCGACGTATTGTAAAACCGACAACTTTAGGGGTGGATTACGACAAAAACAATTTGTACCTTTATCTCATAAACCCAAAAGATATGCAAATCTCTGTTTTTGTTCCCAAATATGGTACTATCGAAGGTATTACGCCAGCATTTAGAACCTTTCATACGGCCAATGAATTTTTATCGGCTTTTGGAAAAAAACCGATATTCAATGTTGAATATGTAGGCCTTAGTGAATATGTACCAGCCAATAGCGGCGAGTACACCATAAAAACAAATCGCTTACTGCAAAATGTTGACCGCACCGATCTACTGATCATACCGCCTACTTTTGGTGATATTGACACCGGAATAAGGGACAATGCCGAAGCCATACCTTATTTTAGAAAACTTCACTTAAAAGGCACCCGCTTGGCTAGCCTATGCGTGGGAGCTTTTCTTCTGGCAGAAACAGGGCTCTTAAATGGAAAAAAATGCTCGACTCATTGGGCTTATATCAGCGAGTTCAAGGAAAAATACCCCGAAATAGAAATCGAAGATGGCGCCGTTATCACCGAAAACGACAATATATACAGCAGTGGCGGTGCCAGCAGTCTGTGGAATTTGATACTATATCTTGTCGAAAAATTTTCCGACCGTGAAACGGCAGTTATGATCGCCAAATATTTTGCATTGGATATCAGCCGTGACAGTCAGTCCCAATTTGCGATATTCCGCGGCCAACGCAATCACGAAGATCTGGATATCCAGAAAGCACAGGACTACATTGAACTGAAGTATGAGGAAAAAATTACGGTCGAAGATTTAGCCAATTTTGTTAATATTGGCCGTCGAACTTTCGAACGAAGGTTTAAAGAAGCAACAAATAATACGCCCGTGGAATATATCCAGCGTGTACGCATAGAGGCAGCGAAGAAATTTTTTGAAGCTTCAAGGAAGAACGTTTCCCAAGTGATGTATGATGTGGGCTATACCGACACTAAAGCTTTTCGCGATATCTTCAAGAAAATAACGGGCCTTACACCCATAGAATATCGGAACAAATTTGCCAAAGTGGCCTAATAAGATAAAGACTACATCGCAAACGCAGCGGAATGGCATGCAACTTCAGCAACAAGCCACACGATTATCGTGTGGCTTGTTGCTGAAGTTGTGTTAAATCTACTTCTTAAGCATCATTTCCCGGATATATTTTACCGGTGAATTGCCAAAACTTAAAAATTTCTCATTGAAGGCTTTCAGCTTAAATTGAGCACCTTCTTCCTTTTTAACAGCTTCTCTTAAATCGTAGATTTCTTTATATCCTGTAAAATAGGATGTCAGCTGCACACTGCTAACGGATACTCTTTTCCACTTTCCAACGGCTTCGGCCTGTTGTTGAAACGCTTCGTCAACCAATAAATGCATTGCATCCTTTTCACTCATATTCTTCACATGAACACTATAATCCAATATTGCATTACACACGGTACGCAGATGCCATTTATACCACATCAACCACATTTCAGGAGCATTGTCACCATAGCCATTTTCCAGCATCATCTGCTCGGTATATACGGCCCAGCCTTCGATCATCGCACCATTCCCCAAAACACTCTTGATTAAGCTCGGTGACTGATTGGCATAGACCAATTGCGTATAATGTCCGGGAATAGCTTCGTGGATATTCAAAATCTGCAAAATATAGTGATTGTATTCCCGCAGATAGCTTTCTGAAGCTTCTTTGGACCATCCTGCAAGACTACCGACATTGTAGTATGTATTTCCACCTTTATCGTAGGGCCCCGGAGCACTGATAGAGGCTCCGGCCACACCGGCCATGTAGGCAGGTTCTTTCCGCACAATCAAAGGCTTACTATCATCAATATATAAAAGCTTCTTCTTCTTCACAAATTCCACCAGTTTTGGAATCTGTGCTTCAATAGCAGACTGAAAATCGGCCGCTTTGACGTGATTAACAGATAAGGTATCAATCATCTTGCGGATCAGGACCAAACTATCTGTCGGCTGCACGGCCTTTCCAAAATACTTTGGCCATAGCTCCTTACTGATTTTATGCATTTCGGTATGCAAATAACGCTTACGTGCTATTGCTGCATCGTAGATCTCCGCAGCTGTAGATCCTGATTGGATATCAAATTTAAACTTTTGATCATATAGTTCCTGCCCCAATCTAAAACCTCGCGGAGACGGATTGGATGTTTCCTTTAAATAGGTTACAAATCCCTTTATTGCTTTTACAGCTTGATCGGCTTTCGTTTGAATAGCTGCCTTTTCAGTTGCCGGAAGATTGGATTTTTTTAGAGAATCACGCAGATCGGTTTCAAATACAGATAATCCACCCAAATTTTGCTGTATGGCCAAATCTGTCAATACCAGAGCTGGACTCTTGATCTGCCCTTTCGCGGCTTCATAATAGGCTGGAATTTTCGCTATGCGCTGTTCAATAGCGTGAAGGCGGTCGTGCAGTGGAGCATAGTTCTCAGCCAGCATAAAGGCGATGGTTCCGCTTACATTATAGGCAGATGGGTTCCATTCATAAGCCCGCTCCTTTTCGATCGACCACACATTGGATTCCAGATAATTCTGGATCAAATGGTAATCCGTTTGTTGCGAGAGATTCAGATCATGCAGATCAAAGCTTTTTAACTGATCGAGCTGCTGTTTTGAAAATTCCAAGCGTAATGCCCTGCTTTTAGCATCAGGAATCGTCAATAACGAATCGTATCGATGAAAACCTACCTGTGTGGCCCATTCCGGATTTTCTTTCCAGAGCTGCTCGATGAATCTATCTTCGTAAGCTTTAAAACTTGCATTGGAGGTCGTATCCGCAACGGCTTTTTTAGAACTGGAGCTCGACCCGCAGGACGCCAGGATTCCAAAACTCAGGATAGAAAACGTATATGTTATCAGTTTCATTGGAGTAATTTGACTAAAAATAGCAATTGTTGTTGATTGTTGATCAATCACCTCAAGGATTTTACAATTCATATCGCTGCAACTTTCCAATCTATAGCTAAGTATGGAATTGGTCGATTTTACCAGAAAAAACAAAACATAAATATCTAATAATCAAAATATTAAAAACAAATAAAAAAATATTTAGCGCCTTATGTCCAATTTCTTTAATTTCAATCATTATTGTAGTGTAAAACAGTTACACTTAAAACAATAATAAAATGAAACAACGAATCAATTTTTTCGCAAAAGGCCAAAATGCGATGAAAGCTATGTTTGGATTGGGAGCTTATCTAGGTAAATGTACCATCGAACAAGAGCTTTTGCATCTGATTTATTTTAGAGTATCACAGATCAATGGCTGTGCTTATTGCCTGGATATGCATTCAAAAGATTTGCTTGCCACAGGTGAAAATCCACAACGTCTATTTTTATTGGATGCTTGGCGTGAAGCACCGCTTTATAGTGCACGTGAACGAGCAGCGTTGGTCTGGGCTGAAGCAGTAACGAAAATAACCAATGGAGATGTACCCGATGAAGTTTACGCCATTGCAGATCAGGAATTTTCTGAAGAGGAACTCATCGACCTGACTTTGGCCATAACCACAATCAATGCATACAACCGTTTTAATATTTCTTTCCGCACTGAAGCCGGCGGATACAAAGTGGGCCAACATAAAGTACAGACAGCATAACAAAGCTAAAACGAGATAAATCAATTTATTTAACAAATTAAACGCGAAGCATGAAGGATTTCATCTTATTATTTCGGCAGGCCGGCAGTGAACCGCCGCTTTTGAACGAAGAAGAAATTGCCAGAATAAACAAAAAATGGGAGGATTGGATCGGTGGTATTGAAGCACAGGGAAAATTATCTGACCATGGCTCACGTCTTGAAAAAAGTGGAAAAGTATTAAAACCGGGCGGGATTATTACAGATGGTCCGTTTGTGGAGATCAGGGAAAGCCTCGGGGGGTTTATAGTCATCTCCGCAGAAAACCTTGAAGAAGCAACAACATTGGCGCATGGTTGTCCCATTTTGGAATCTAGCGGCAGCGTTGAAATTAGGGCACTTTTGGTTTAAAAAAATTTTATGGGCAGTTGTACGCTATACAACTGCCCTATTATGTATGATGGAATCTAATTTTCTAAAACAGCTTTTTCAACAAGAATTCACCAAGATCGTCGCTGTGATTTCAAAACGTTTTGGGCTACAACACATTGAAATTGCCGAAGATATTGTCAGTGAGACTTTTTTGCTGGCTACGGAATCATGGCAAACGAAAGGTTTGCCAGCAAATCCAAATGCCTGGCTGTATTCTGTAGCTAAACAGAAAACCTTAAGTCACTTTAGAAGGAATAAAATTTTTGAAGACAAAGTGGTTCCGGAAATACATCAAAATCAGATTGCCGCGGATTATACCGATGAATTTAGTTTCACCCAGGAAAACATCAAGGATAGTCAGTTAAAGATGCTGTTTGCCATCTGCACACCTGCAATTGCCAGTGAAGCCCAGATAGGTCTTGCACTGCGGATTCTATGCGGTTTTGGGATTGAAGAAATTGCCGAAGCCTTTCTTTCAAACAAGGAAACCATCAACAAACGGTTGTTTCGGGCAAAAGAAAAGCTTCGCACAGAAAAGATCCAGCTTGAATTGCCTTCCGAAAAGGAAATCGTGAAAAGACTGGATAACGTATTGCATATTATTTACCTTTTGTTTAACGAAGGGTACTACTCCAAGACCCAGAATGAGATTCTAAGAAAGGACCTGTGCGTTGAGGCCCTACGCCTGGCTCTCATGTTATCTACTTACGAAAAGACAAATGTCCCCAAAACGAATGCGCTCATCGCGTTAATCTGTTTTCACTCCTCACGCTTCGATGCCCGACACAGTATCGATGGAGAGTTCATTTTGTATGAACAACAAAATGAGAAACTTTGGAACCAAGCCTTAATCAATCAGGGAATTTATTTTTTGAATCTCTCGGCGGATGGCGATCAATTGACCTCCTACCATATCGAAGCAAAAATTGCGCAGTGGCATTGTGCAAAAGCAGATACCGTAGAAAAATGGGAACAAATCCTTCAGCTATATGATCGTTTGCTGGCGGTGAATTATTCGCCGGGTGCAGCACTCAACAGAACCTTTGCCTTATACAAAGCTAAAGGTCCAAAAACTGCACTGACCGAGGCAAAAAAACTAAATCTGACGGATAACCACTTTTATTATGCGCTCTTGGGAGAGCTTTACAAGTATATGGATCGACAAAAAGCAATCGCGAACTTTCAGCGTGCACAAGCACTGGCAAAAAGCTCCCTGGAACGGGAAACTATCCAACGCAAGATCAATATGCTGTAAAGTTCGCGATCCGTTACACTTTGTCGGCTTTTATAATCAGCTAATTCTTCTGCCTTAGCTGATCATGGATCCCTTTTTTGAGTTTTGCCAATAAGTCATAAACAGTTCGTAAAGTTCGCTGGGTTCGATCGCTATCACAGAAGCCGAGTACATAATATTTAGCTGTTGTGAAGCCTCATCATAAGCCATTTTCCATAACATCGCTGAAAGCCGGTCTTTATAATTGGAAGCAATGCCTAAAGTGACAACCACTAAAGTATCTCCGCCTACTTTCTGTAAGTTAATTGCTGTGACATCATCCCAATTACCGGCACCGAAAGCTTTTGCCATTGGCGTAGTTTTTCCGGAGAAATGACTTTTATTCAATGAAATCTGCGCAGATTTGTCCCGAAGACTTAATAAGCCATTCACCAAAAGACCTAACATTATAAGCAATATTCCACCCGAAAATACCGCAGGTTTCACTTTTAATTCACCGTCAAAGATTCCGATACAGTACAAAAAGAGCAATAAAAGAACGATACAAATCACGCCTGACAGACTTAGAAGCTTAGTAGTTTTGCTTCTATTTCTATATAAGTTTACTTCCTGATCCATCTTAATTGCCCCAGTTGACATTAAGGTTGTGCTTTTCGGCGTATGCTTTTCCTAGAACATATACCTCATCAAATGTTTTATCAATCCCGGGCATGTAATCTTGTTGTATTTTTTGTAATAGTACCTGCTTTTCTTCAGTAGATCCCTTTTTATCACAAAGTTTAGCATAAGCAGTATACTCATTTTTATAGACCGGCAGCACCTTTTCAAATAAGGCGATAGATTTTTCTTTTAATGCTTTTGCATCATCATCCGAAACATGGAGTGCATTGATGTCTTTTAATGCTTTCTCTACTGTTTGTATCTTTATGTCCACGGTTTTTTGCGCTTCATCACCTGCGTTCTTACTCGAGGGGATATCGGCAAATTCAACAGTCTCCTGTTCGAGGCGTTTACCAAAACGGTCTGGAGCAAAATCGGCTATAAGATTAGTATTTAGAACAACTTTTCCGAAAAAATTTTCTGGGCTTGGAGCTTGGCAAGCAGTGAAAAATAGACTCGCCGACATGAAAATAATAAATAGTAAGTGCTTCATAAAAAATTTTATTTTGTCCGAAATTAATTAATATTAGTTAAACCGGCAAACCATCCCATTCTTCACTATTGCGTCCATAATAGCTAAAAAAACGTATACCGCACGCATCCCGATATTATCTTTTGCATTTCACTTGACCAACACGCTAAATTTTAATAATTTAGCAATTATAGAACAACAGATTAAAAACCGCTGATTATGGGCTTTGATATTAGTTACCATCCTATTTCTGAAGAACAGATTAACGCCTGGTATTTTGAATCGATTGCAAATCCTGAAAAAATAGAAACGCTGGCATCCGAGTATCAAATTGATGATTTCTATAAAACAAAATATCAGGACACCATAAACGCCGGTCGGGAAACAGATCAGAATGATTATTTCGACAAAACACATGGTTTCTTTATCGCCGTCGTTCAAGGTTTTTTTGAGACCTATTTCTATGTCCGTGGCGGCGCATTATCTTTCTCAACGAATAAATTATTAGATTCCTATTATAAAAAATGGGAAGAATTTATTCCAATAGCTTCGCTCACAAAAAAAGTACAAAATAGGCTTATTGAAAATTATTGCTCCGGTGTATATATTTCGGCCGATCAGGTCATTCGACTGTTGGAAGACTATCACCATAATCCTGAAATTAGATCGGAATTGGATCAATTATTTTCTGAGGGACGCATCACGATTTTCTTAAAGGCATTGAATTATGCCAAAGAGCGTGGTCTAGGCCTCCTGGAAGCTACGGAAGTTGTGGAACCTCAGCCTTTTGATCTGAATGAGTCTAAAAGTTATTCTAATCTCTTTAACTGCGACAAAGAAGGTCCATTGCTTTATCAAACCACAGCATTCGAACAGATCAAAGATATCGAACAGCGTAATGGTCTCCCTGAAAATGAGATCCTACCCAATTTGAAAGTTGAAAAAGCACACGTAGATCCTGCGGAAACAGATACGGAGAATTCACATGAAATCAGCAAAAAGAAAAACTTTTGGAAACGTTTATTTGGTTAAATCCGGGCACACAGAGACAATGTTACAAATCCCGCCGACACATTCAGCCGACAATGAAATCGTCAGCTCCAGGATCGTCTTCGCGATGAAGAGAACTTTGATCGCCTTGAACGTGAATTAAAAACAATGATTTAACCCCTTTCCTCCACTAATAATACTTGCTGCCATGTCCATTGTTTTATTCATTATCATTGTTTTTTTTGTGGGATTAAATTATCTACTTCGTTCCACTGTTAAAAAACAACATAAAAAGATATCTTCCGTTGAATATATTGTTGTTATTGGCTACATACTATCCTTAGCTTTATTTGGAGCAGGTCTGTTGACCCATTCGAGTCAATATCATGAGGCTGTCGATCCCGTTGATGGCGCCTGCTACCTACCTTTTGGTGGGAAACATGCCCTATCGCTGGCTATCTATTTTGTTGCTTTCAATGTTGCTGTAATCGCCGTTTGGATAAAAGGTCGACAAATACCACCAATCCCCTTAGTCCTTGCCCTTATTATTTTGATGTTGGGATGTATAATCAGTATCTTTGTGCTGACTCAGGTAAGCTATCACGATACATCAACCTTAAGCATCTATGTCGGGAATGAAGGCACCTTTTACTTTATTTTTACACCGCTTTTCTGTTTTTGTTTTGGCATAGGTTTTATCTGGAAGATCATCCAGGAGGAGAAGACAACAGCGATCCACAGAAACTATCAAAATCCTATACTGAACAACATCAATAGGCAGCTTTCGTCCAAGATGGACTATCCGGTATGGGCGCTGATCTTACTTGTTCCTTTCTTTGTCATCATGACTGCTATTCTTATCCTATTTGGCCAGGAGAGTGACTCAATGGCCAAAGTGTTCACCGAGACCACTACCTGGGCTTTTTCTCAGAAAATGCATCCACCTATTTTAGACCATCGGGGACATTACCTCTGTACCGTGGCTGCAAAAGGTGATCCAACAGTTGTAAAACCATTACGTTTAGGCAATCGGCATGGAAATACGATCATCGTTAACCGTCAACTGCTGGTGGCTAATGCCTTTGAGGAGATCTTAAGCGACTTATCTCCAAAATTGCATCGTTATATACGTTATTTTTACGACAGATACGGATACAACATCTCCACCAGAATCAACTCGGTCGGGGCATCAAACCTAACCTACAGGGTAATGAAACCACTGGAATATACTTTTCTCTTCTTCCTTTATCTATTTTATGTAGAGCCCGAGAAGAAAATCGCCAAACAATACACATAATCATTTCAATCTTTACATCCTTCGAATAAGCACCTATATTCAATGCATTGGAGGACCATGACATTTTTTTATATGGATCAAGAAAATTATTTTATTGTCCTAACCGGGGGACCCGGTGTCGGCAAAACTACATTACTCAACAAATTAAAAAAAGAAGGCTATAGAACAGTGCCCGAAGAAGCACGTCGAATCATTCAGGAACAGGTGGCAAAAAACGGCAATGGCTTACCTTGGAAGAATAAGCAACATTATGCCTCATTAATGTTGGCAGCGTCCAATGCTCGTTACCTTTTCGAAATCAAAGAAAACACCCAACGCCAAGAGTATGTCTTTTTTGACCGGGGTATTCCAGATACACTCGCCTATATCGACATGGAAAAGTTAACTGTTGCGGCTCCTTTACTTGAAGAGGCTAAAAGATACCGTTATCATAAAAAAATATTTATTCTTCCGCCATGGCAGGAAATTTATGAAACCGATCTTGAGCGAAAGCAGACTTGGGAAGAAGCCGAAGCTACATTCTATCAGATGAAAAGAGTCTATGAACGGCTTGGATATATGGTCATAGAAGTACCTAAAACATCCGTCGAACTACGCTATCAATTTATATGCGAATCGCTCGGATTAGCTACTCACTGATCTTTCATTAAGGTTTCGATGCGACGATCCGGAATTAACCACATGATGGCTACTGTACCATACATCAATAGACTTACGTACGGATTTATAAAAGATATACCGATCCCAAGAAAATACAAGGCTGTAGAAATATTCTCCTTGGTCTTCGATTTGACGGCACGTTTCAAAGCTGACTCTTCCCCTTCCGTCTGGACCGCAAAATATTCAACAATGTTGTAGGCTACGGAACACATGATCAATACAACGCCATAGGCAATAATGGGATCACGTTCAAAATGGGATTCACCAATCCAGTTGGTTGTCAAAGGCATCAAGGAGAGCCAAAATAAAAGGTGTAAATTTACCCATAATACTTTCCCATTGACTTTCTGAACAATCTGAAAAAGATGATGGTGATTATTCCAATACAACCCAACGTAGACAAAGCTGACTACATAGGAGACGATTTTGGGAAACAGGGGTTTTAAACTAGCAAAAGTGTAACCTTCAGGTACTTTTAATTCGAGTACCATAATGGTAATGATGATGGCCAATACGCCATCACTAAATGCTTCCAGCCGGCTTTTAGTCATTGTTATAAATCGGTGTTAAAAACTGATATTGCAGCCCCAGGCGAAACACATTCAATCGTGCCGGTCCTGGGTTATTGCCATCTACTCCATCACGATAATCCTTTAAACCCCAAGAATAGCCTGCAAAAATCGTATAACGGTCGTAATTGACATTAAACTGTAATCGCGGGCGAATATCAACATCAATTACTTTACCTCTATCCCGTTCAAAACTTGTCTTATTGCCACTCTTATCTTCGATACTTCCGTTTTCCTTGATGTTCAAAGTCTTCGCTACATCAACACCGAATTGCATATCCATTGTCATCGGTTCAAAATAAACACGATAGCCGACGAAGGGATTAAAATTCAAAAATTGTTGGTTGAGCTTGGTCAGCCCACGACTGCCATTTGCGAATTCATTGCCTTCCAGGTCAACCTTGGTCTGTAAACGTTCAAAAGCAGCTTCTACACCTAAAAGAAAGTTATTTGCAAAGACATAACGGTAGTTCACTGCACCACCCAGATTAATTCCATACTTTTTACCATAAGGATTATTGGTATAATAATCCTGCTGACCAGAGCCATTTAAAGTGCTTTTAGCGATGCTTCCAGACCCCGTAAAATTAGAGACACCGGAAGTTACACCGACACGAAGCTCATGGGTTTGTGAAAAAGCCGCAAACGGTACGGCACAGGCTATACATGCAAAAAGTAAAAATCTCTTCATCATAAAAATATAAAACAATCTAAAATTAAGAAAATTTAGGCGATTGAGCCGATATTGTCACTTTATTTTTCAAACAATTATTTTTTGTTCCATCATGCAGTATATTGAGTCAAATTCAGGTAGCCAAATAAGTCCCTCTTTTCCATATTTCTTGAACTACATCAATGGAATTGAACCAAATGGACTTTAATTTTGTTGTATCAAATCAAAGGAATACATCGTATGAAATATATCTTAGAGAATCCTGTCAGCGGTCATATTGGCCAGCAAAAATATAAAACGACCATCCACTGGCGCAATGGTGAATTGATTACCGATGAACCTGAAAAATTGGGTGGAAAAGATCTCGGGCCTGACCCATACACCCTATTGGTCTCTTCCCTCGTTTCCTGTACATTAGCAACTTTGCGGATGTATATTGACAGAAAAGAACTTCACATCGACGAAATACAAGTCACGGCCAATTTATATCTACGAATTGAAAAAGAGCAAGTAGTGACCTATTTTGACCGAGAAATTTCATTCGGACAGGCAATCGAAGAAAACACGGTATTACGTTTACGGCAAATTGCCGATGAATGTCCGATTTCAAAGATATTAAAAGGCAATTCCGTTGTGAATACAATCATGAAAACAAACAATTAAATGAAGAATTTAATCATTATTTTGTTCGGAAAAAACGAGGAAATCCTCCACACACTACAGCGGATCATAACGGGTACAAATGGCTGGCAAGCGGTCATTCAGCAAGATCTCTCCACTTGTAAGAAATACCTCTCCAGTTACCCTGTCGACATCCTGCTGCTGAGCTCTGGTTTATCAACACTAGAAGAAACCGAAATCATGGACCATCTTTCTTATTTAGACCATCCGATTGGTTTGATAAAACATTATGGAGGTGGAAGTGGGCTTTTGAAAAATGAAATTTATAGTTTATTCCCTGATTTGATTCCCGGCAAATAAATGAATTCACAAAGAATGGTCTGTTTTTTTGGGTTATTAAACCAGTTCAATGAAAAATACTCCTTAGCAGACTAATTTTGAATATATAAATCGTAAGATCATGAATAAACAAAACTTTATAAAAAAGGGACTTTTAGGTTCCGGAATATTTGCATCAAGTGCTGAGTCAGCAGATGTCATGAAGAATGAAATCGATGAAATAGAACCTTTGGAAACATTGGATGCCAATGCAGTGCAATACAAGTCCGATCAACTGGAAAACCATAGTGTACTACACAAAGCAACGAGCCGGGGTTATGCGGATCATGGCTGGTTGCAGAGTAACCATACCTTTAGTTTTGCCAATTACCATAATCCCGAACGTATGCATTTCGGTGTACTCCGGGTACTGAATGATGATATTGTTGCCAAAGGCAGGGGTTTCGGATTGCATCCGCACGACAATATGGAAATTATCAGTATTCCCCTGGAAGGGGATCTGGAGCATGAGGACAGTATGGGCAATCAGGCCATCATCCGAAAGGGAGATATCCAGGTGATGAGCGCAGGGACAGGTATCATGCATAGTGAGTATAATAAAAACACCGATCAGTTTGTTAAATTTCTGCAGATCTGGGTCTACCCGAACCAACGCAATGTAGCACCTCGGTACGATCAGATAACCTTGGACAAATCACAAAGACACAATAAGTTTCAACAGATCCTTTCACCTGATCCGGCAGACGAAGGAGTATGGATACATCAGGATGCATGGTTTCATATGGGTAATTTTGACAAAGGTGCTGAAGCAAATTACAAAGTTAGGAAAGCTGGAAATGGCGTTTATATTTTCGTCATAAGCGGAAGTGTCAACGTAGCGGGACAAGAGCTGGAAACGAGAGATGGCTTCGGTATCTGGGGTATTTCGGAAATTAAACTCATGGCCACTTCGCCCGATACTGAGATCCTCCTGATGGATCTTAACATGATATTAAATTAATTCACTGTCATCTTGAAGCGACAGATAAGCGAGATATGATTAAAATATGGCATCACTTTATTGCTTTTACCGCCGGCTAAATCCAGCGGTATGCGTAAGCCGGATGCTCGTATTCCTGATCGGATTACCATTGTAAAAAGGGGAATGTTAACATTCCCCTTTTTTTGTCGTCGTTACAAAATCTACTTTAAAAACTGATCGAATTGAGTTTTTTATCGACTAGAATACCGTCTATCGCTTTTAAATTGAAGTTAACGTTACGTTTGGCTTTCAATTTGATCTTAAATAGCACTTCGGAGCCATTCAGTGTTTCCTTATTGCCCAAATTCACAAAAGTAGGATACAAAGCTTTACTGCCGTTTGTATGCAGACGGTCATTAGTATAGTTATTCATTTCCTTTAAGTGTAGCGGATCTATTCCGACAAACTCAAAATCGCCCTGATTATAAGGCAATGCGAAGCTAAGCGCATTCACCGCTTTAAGGTTTTCTCCGCTCACTGTGATTTCAACGATATCACCAGATTTCAAAGCTGTCTTGGATGCCGTCAACTTCAGCTTACCGGCAACTTTTTCCTCTTTGCCCGGTTTGGCCCCGCCTTCGATCGACACGGCAATATTTGAGATATCATAGGCATCAATCAAATTATTTTTATTGACATCACCATTACCCACATAGCCTTCAAAATCCCCATCCCCCATTCTTAATCCGGTATAGTTAATATAAGAAGTCAGATCATTATGGTCGATCAGGCGATCGTTGTTAATATCGCCAGGTAAATAACTAGTCGATCCGGGCACCTTAAAGACATAGAGCTCACGGCCTGAACCGAAGCCGCCGACAGCCTCCGAAACCGAAATTTTAATAAAACGTGCGACAGGATGCTGACCAAAACTAAAGCCCTTCATTTCGCCATCACGTTTCCACTCAAAGCTTCCGGCCTCAGACCAGGTATCTTTATCATTGCTATAAAATACTTTACCTTTTAAAATGATGCCGTTGCCACCATCCGTCCGGGGAAGGTACTCAAACTTGTCCAGCTGATTGACGGATTTCAGATCTAGCGTGATATCAAACGGAACCGCAGTTTGCCCCCACTTGGTATGCCACATATCCCCTTCATCGTAGTTGAACAGTTTATTAATGCCGTTGCCTCCTTGATTGTCTACAGAGGTCTCTGCTTTAATACCTTCGATCGCAAACTCCAGCGGATTAGCTTTTGTTTTTGCACTAAATGTACTCCAATCAGAAGCACCCGCTTTATTAACGGATCGAATTTTAAAGTTATATTCAGTTTCTGCATCCAGCCCTTCAAATAACAATTGATTATCTTCAATGGTCGAGTATATCAGATCATTAAACGCAATCTCATAATAGTCTGCATTGGTGACCTTCTCCCATGTCGGTGTTAATGTGTAGGCTTGGGTATTATTCTCCGTTACTTTGGCACGAGGAGGCGTAAGCGCACCCGTCTGTGCCAAATGCGCGTCATTAGGCGTGAATCTGAACCCATCAACTTGTATTTCTAGCGCTGTTGATGACACATCCTGCTTACCGATACGTACTAATACCATCGGATTTTTGATTAGCTTGACCTTTTCAAATTCGGATCCCTTTGTTGCAAACTGATTCAGATCAGGCTGTGCATCGTAGAAGTAGGCATTTTCCAGGTTCTTAAATTCAGCCAGTGAATGTGCCGTCTGAAGTTTTATTCCTTTTTTATTCACTTTAGCGGTTACCTTCTTCGGGGCAGCGGTTACATTAAAACGGACTTCTGTCGCTTTCTCTTTTTCGAATCCCTCAAATTCCCCTTCTGATGGCGCTACTGTGAACAGCACTTTGTCTTCTTTCTGTATGGAAGAAATCTTTGTATTGACGCCTTTTCCATAACGATAAGCTTCTGTTTTTCCATCGTCATCATATTCCGTGAATTCAGAATTTCCAAACGGATATACCTCGTAAATACGCTGATCCTTTTTGATCTCCTGTACATTATTATTTGGATTCGTAACAGGAATAATGGCTCCATTTTTAACAAAAACCGGTAGTTTCCAAATTGGTACATCAAAATTATTGATGATACGTCCGCCTGTATATTTTTCACCGGTAAAGTAATCTATCCATGCTCCATCAGGTAAATAGATACCGTTTCGGATGTCATTGCCCTTCTCATCCACGCGCGTCTCCTGATAGATCGGTGCCACCAAAAAATTAGGCCCATACAAATACTGATATTGTGTCGCCTTTCCAAGTGTGTACTGATTTGCCTGTTCCAAAAACATCGCACGAATCATCGGCAGACCATCGACAGCCTGTCTAGCTATACTATAGCTATAAGGAACCAATTGAGATTTCAGCTTCAGGTAAAGACGGTTGATGGAAGTTGCTGGTTCGCCCAAAGCATGTGGATACTTTTCGTTGGATCCCCATCCGTCCATATTCAATTCCATTGGTGTCCAAGTTTTCCATTGAAAGTCCCGAATGTTCACCTTAAAGTTTTTTCCACCAAAGATCCCATCCATGTCTGAGGTAATATTTGGCTGTCCGGAAAGACCAGAACCGATATAGGTCGGAATATGGAATCGGATATATTCCCAAACCCCACCGGTCTGATCGCCCGACCAAATACCGGCATAGCGTTGTGTTCCTGCCCATCCATCCAATGAAATAATAAACGGTCGTGCATTATTACCATAATAAGGCATGGTATGCCCAACGTCAGCAACACCGTTTAAGCCAAAGGAATAACCGGGCCCTACCCAAGCGACATCCGTCTTTAGAACCCGGACACCTGCATCACGTACTTCTTTGACAATATCTCTTTGCAGCAATGCACTGATGCTGTCTTTAGGATGCAGGTCAGACTGCGTCCATAAGCCAATTTCCACGCCGTTTTTACGAGCATAATCACCAAATTCCTTTAGGTTATTAATATTTCCGTCCAATGTCCCGGTCTGACCATATCCCGCGCCATAGCCGTCATTGGGCAGAATCCATCCCAAAGGCATATCATGCGCTTTATAGCGATCTATAACGGCACGCGCCGAAAATTGGTAATTCCCTTTTTCGCCATTCAGTGATTCTTTTGTACCGCCATTTTCCTTTTGGCTTTCTTTATAGCGTTTTCCATCTTCAAACAGAATTCCCTTTTCATCCTCTTTCCAAAAATCTCTATTATATGCATTCAAGTGACCTTCATATAAGCCAAATTTTGGCAGAAGTATGGGATTACCAGTTAACTGATAAAAATCTTTAAGTAAGGGTACCGGACCATTATTGATCATAAAAAAGACATCCAGATAATCGGTGTCATGGGATAATTTTACAGTACCTTTTGTTTTAGCCCCAAATGCGTAATTCCCTTTTTTGAACGTATGCCACATAAAGCCATAACCGTTCGTTGACCAAAAATAAGGTGTAGGAGATGCTACACCGCCATCAGTCCAGCTATTTTGGTTTTCAATTGCGATCGCTCTACCTTTATGGGAGAACCGCCCATTTTGTACACCACCGCCGAAAAAGTATTCATCCTTATTTTCTTTCAGCGTTAAGGTCACTTGTTTGGATTCAAAAACGATAGGTTTTAAACTCTCGACGACAACCTTATTTGTGATACGGTTGAGGATACTAAATTGAGAAGAATGTTTATCTATGGAGAATACAATATCTCTGGTTGTGATCGTAGCTTTACTGCCATCGTCTTCTACTTCCAGCTCATTCACTGCCTTACGTGGTTGTTCGACAAGGATCTTTGCCTCAGGTTTTGCTTCCGGATCGCGGATAATACCACCATGTATATCCTGAAACATTCTGAAAATATGATTTCCATAAAAATCCAATGTCAGCCTTTGGTTATTTTCATATACAATCTCCACTGTTGTTGGATTAATTTTCTGTACAGCAATAATCCTGCTAACAGTGGCGCTTTGTTCCACCTTATAATTAGCAGCTGGGCGGATCATCGCACCGATCTTATTCGATTGAAAAATAAACGGAGAAGCCAATCCCACCAATAAACTAACTTGCGCTTTTGTACTCCAAAAAGATATCTTCATGTGTATCATTTATAATATTAAATCGCATTGCTATATCTCCATGAGAAAGCGGCGAAATGCTGTTAAATTAACATAACAATAATACAATAGTAAATCCAAGTAAAAAAGAGCTTGCGAAATGCAAACGATTGTCCAATAATAATGTTGCAGGAGTCAAGTGATTTTAGCCGAACCTTCCTCCAGCGGTACTGCTTCCAAGAAGACGGTTCCCTGACCGAGTTATAGTCTTTATTTATTCACCTCCCGGCTCTGGGGTAAAGGCTTATCAACAGAATTTGGGTCATGGTTTACCCGGCTGCTGAGTGTGCACAGTACGTGACCGTGCGGTGTCAGGAGCTCCGAGCCGTTTCCCTGGGTTCCCCGGCGCTTCTTGATAGCGAACATGGAGCGGGGCATAGTACCGGCAAAGGGAGAAAAAGGACCGGAGGATAAATAAAGGTCCTTGGGGAGCACCCAAACGAAAGAAGCCCTTGACTGTTTCCAGCAAGGGCTTCCGTGTAAAAAAAGGCACCGACCTACTCTCCCACCTGTTACGGCAATACCATCGGCTCTGGCGGGCTTGACTGCTCTGTTCGGAATGGGAAGAGGTAGACACCGCCGATATAGGCACCTAAAGTTTTTTTATAGTATCAAGCTGTCAGACATGAGTATTTAGACTTTCCTCTGAAAGTGTATACCCATCCTATAGCTCACTCTATATTGACATATATATTGAAAGAGTTCTGTTTCCTTTGTTTCAAAAATTAAAGAGGAAGACAACAGTGTCTGTCTGCTTGAGAAAGCTTCGGGCTATTAGTACCACTCGGCTTTGGTCTCTCAACCTTTACACCTATGGCCTATCAACGTAGTCATCTCCTACGACCCTATTAGGAAGTCTCATCTCGTGGCTAGTTTCGCACTTAGATGCTTTCAGCGCTTATCTATTCCAGACGTAGCTACCCTGCCGTACACCTGGCGGCATAACAGGTTCACCAGAGGTCTGTCCAACCCGGTCCTCTCGTACTAAGGTCAGATCCACTCAAACTTCCAACGCCCACAACAGATAGGGACCGAACTGTCTCGCGACGTTCTGAACCCAGCTCGCGTGCCACTTTAATGGGCGAACAGCCCAACCCTTGGGACCTTCTCCAGCCCCAGGATGTGACGAGCCGACATCGAGGTGCCAAACCTCCCCGTCGATATGAGCTCTTGGGGGAGATCAGCCTGTTATCCCCAGCGTACCTTTTATCCTTTGAGCGATGGCCCTTCCATACAGAACCACCGGATCACTATGTCCGTCTTTCGACCCTGTTCGACTTGTCGGTCTCACAGTCAAGCAAGCTTATGCCATTGCACTCCGCGTACGGTTACCAAGCGTACTGAGCTTACCTTTGAAAGCCTCCGTTACCTTTTTGGAGGCGACCACCCCAGTCAAACTACCCACCAAACAATGTCCTCCACATGATGGAGTTAGAAACCGGATACAGAAAGGGCGGTATTTCAAGGGTGATTCCATGACTCCTGGCGAAGCCACTTCAATATCTCCCGCCTATCCTACACATCCTGTACCCAATCTCAATGTTAAGCTATAGTGAAGGTGCATGGGGTCTTTCCGTCCCGTTGCGGGTAATCGGCGTCTTCACCGATACCACAATTTCACCGAGCTCATGGCTGAGACAGCGCCCAGATCGTTACACCATTCGTGCAGGTCGGAACTTACCCGACAAGGAATTTCGCTACCTTAGGACCGTTATAGTTACGGCCGCCGTTTACTGGGGCTTCGATTCAATGCTTCTCTTGCGATGACATCCCCTCTTAACCTTCCAGCACCGGGCAGGTGTCAGGCCTTATACTTCATCTTGCGATTTTGCAAAGCCATATGTTTTTGTTAAACAGTCGCCTGGGCCTTTTCACTGCGGCTGCTCATCACTGAGACAGCGCCCCTTCTCCCGAAGTTACAGGGCCATTTTGCCGAGTTCCTTAGCCATGACTCACTCGAGCACCTTAGGATTCTCTCCTCGACCACCTGTGTCGGTTTGCGGTACGGGTCTTCATAACCTGAAGCTTAGCGGGTTTTCTTGGAAGTCTGTTTACCTGCTCTATCAGCGCCACCGGAGCTTTGCTGTACTATTGGGTTTCAGCTAGAGTTGCGGATTTGCCTACAACTCCAATACCTACGCCTTTCAACGAACTATTCCGTCAGTTCGCGGCAGTGTCACTACTCCGTCACCACATCGCAGTTATCAAGAGTACTGGAATATTAACCAGTTGTCCATCGGCTTGCCCCTTTCGGGTGCGCCTTAGGTCCCGACTGACCCTGATCCGATTAACGTTGATCAGGAAACCTTGGTCTTTCGGTGGGCGGGTTTCCCACCCGCCTTATCGTTACTTATGCCTACATTTGCTTTTCCATAACCTCCACACAGCATTACCACTGTGCTTCCCCGGCGATGGAATGCTCCCCTACCAGATGCATATCTTTCAATGCAAATCCATAGCTTCGGTACCGTTCTTGATGCCCGTTTATTATCCACGCCCGGCCGCTCGACTAGTGAGCTGTTACGCACTCTTTAAATGAATGGCTGCTTCCAAGCCAACATCCTAGCTGTCTGGGCAACCGGACCTCGTTAGTTCAACTTAGAACGGATTTGGGGACCTTAGCTGATGGTCTGGGTTCTTTCCCTCTCGGCCTTGGACCTTAGCACCCAAAGCCTCACTGCCGGCCATATCTGATAGCATTCGGAGTTCGTCTGGATTTGGTAGGATTTGACTCCCCCGCACCCAATCGGTAGCTCTACCTCTATCAGACTCCATGCCGACGCTGTTCCTAAAAACATTTCGGGGAGTACGAGCTATTTCCCAGTTTGATTGGCCTTTCACCCCTACCCTCAGGTCATCCGGAAACTTTTCAACGTTTATCGGTTCGGTCCTCCATTACATGTTACTGCAACTTCAACCTGCCCAAGGGTAGATCACAAGGTTTCGCGTCTACCTCATCTGACTATGCGCCCTATTAAGACTCGCTTTCGCTTCGGCTGCGTCCCTGAAGGACTTAACCTTGCCAGACAAGAGTAACTCGTAGGCTCATTATGCAAAAGGCACGCTGTCACAGAATCTCTCTGCTCCAACCGCTTGTAAGCACACGGTTTCAGGTTCTTTTCACTCCCCTGTTCGGGGTTCTTTTCACCTTTCCCTCACGGTACTGGTTCACTATCGGTCTCTCAGGAGTATTTAGCCTTACCAGATGGTGCTGGTGGATTCCCACAGGATTTCTCCGGTCCCGCGGTACTCAGGATACCACTATGCCAATATTCTTTACCTGTACGGGGCTCTCACCCTTGTCGCGCAGTTTCCCACCTGCTTCCAGTTCATAGCATTGTACAATCTCGTGGTCCTACAACCCCGACCATGCCGTAACATGATCGGTTTGGGCTCTTTCCCGTTCGCTCGCCACTACTTGGGAAATCATTGTTATTTTCTTCTCCTACGCCTACTTAGATGTTTCAGTTCAGCGCGTTCGCGTTTTATACGACTATTCTTCAAATAGTCAGGTTGCCCCATTCGGAAATCTCTGGATCAAGTCGCATTTGCCGATCCCCAGAGCTTATCGCAGCTTATCACGTCCTTCTTCGCCTCTGAGAGCCTAGGCATCCCCCGTGTGCCCTTATTTACTTTCTTCACCGGCATAGCCTTTTGCTACTATGCGGCTGCTTTTGATATATATACCCGTATGCTACGCAAAGATTCGTCCGGCATTCACCGGGGGTCTCCTCTTTACATCAGACACATACACGTATTGTCTCTACTGTTGTCTTCTCTTGTAATTTTTTTTCTCTTTCAATATGTCAAAGAACTCTTTTTTTAGTAACCAGTAGTTAGATGTTAGTATTTAGACTCCTATATATCGCTATACCGTCATCTTCATACTAAATACTTGATACTATGTACTAAGAACGTGGAGAATAACGGATTCGAACCGTTGACCCCCTGCGTGCAAGGCAGGTGCTCTAGCCAGCTGAGCTAATTCCCCTTTTTAATTTCGTAGTCCCGAGCAGATTTGAACTGCTGACCCCTACATTATCAGTGTAGTGCTCTAACCAACTGAGCTACGGGACTAGCTATTCTGTTCATCTATCTCTCTCAGGGACCGCTCCATCCGGGGCGGGCACTTTCTTCTGATGTTTTATTCTTTTTCAATCATATGTAACGTGACGAGTACCGGTCCGCGATACTCTAGAAAGGAGGTATTCCAGCCGCACCTTCCGGTACGGCTACCTTGTTACGACTTAGCCCCAATTATCGGTTTTACCCTAACACGCTCCTTGCGGTCACATGCTTTAGGTACCCCCAACTTTCATGGCTTGACGGGCGGTGTGTACAAGGCCCGGGAACGTATTCACCGCGTCATTGCTGATACGCGATTACTAGCGAATCCAACTTCATGGGGTCGAGTTGCAGACCCCAATCCGAACTGTGAATGGCTTTTAGAGATTAGCACCATATTGCTATGTAGCTGCCCGCTGTACCATCCATTGTAGCACGTGTGTAGCCCCGGACGTAAGGGCCATGATGACTTGACGTCGTCCCCACCTTCCTCTCTGCTTGCGCAGGCAGTCTGTTTAGAGTCCCCACCATCACATGCTGGCAACTAAACATAGGGGTTGCGCTCGTTGCGGGACTTAACCCAACACCTCACGGCACGAGCTGACGACAGCCATGCAGCACCTAGTTTCGTGTCCCGAAGGACGGATGCGTCTCTGCATCCTTCACTAACTTTCAAGCCCGGGTAAGGTTCCTCGCGTATCATCGAATTAAACCACATGCTCCTCCGCTTGTGCGGGCCCCCGTCAATTCCTTTGAGTTTCACCCTTGCGGGCGTACTCCCCAGGTGGATAACTTAACGCTTTCGCTTGGACGCTGGCGGTCTATCGCCAACATCGAGTTATCATCGTTTAGGGCGTGGACTACCAGGGTATCTAATCCTGTTCGATCCCCACGCTTTCGTGCATCAGCGTCAATACCAGCTTAGTGAGCTGCCTTCGCAATCGGAGTTCTAAGACATATCTATGCATTTCACCGCTACTTGTCTTATTCCGCCCACTTCAAATGGATTCAAGCCCGTCAGTATCAAAGGCACTGCGATGGTTGAGCCACCGTATTTCACCCCTGACTTAACAGGCCGCCTACGCACCCTTTAAACCCAATAAATCCGGATAACGCTCGGATCCTCCGTATTACCGCGGCTGCTGGCACGGAGTTAGCCGATCCTTATTCTTCCAGTACATTCAGCCAGATACTCGTATCTGGGTTTATTCCTGGACAAAAGCAGTTTACAACCCATAGGGCAGTCATCCTGCACGCGGCATGGCTGGTTCAGGCTTCCGCCCATTGACCAATATTCCTTACTGCTGCCTCCCGTAGGAGTCTGGTCCGTGTCTCAGTACCAGTGTGGGGGATTCTCCTCTCAGAGCCCCTAGACATCGTCGCCTTGGTAAGCCGTTACCCTACCAACTAGCTAATGTCACGCGAGCCCATCTCTATCCTATAAATATTTAATCAACCGGACATGCGAACTGTTGATGTTATGCGGTGTTAATCTCTCTTTCGAGAGGCTATCCCCCTGATAGAGGTAGGTTGCTCACGCGTTACGCACCCGTGCGCCACTCTCATTAACTTAAAGCAAGCTTTAAGTTAAATCCCGTCCGACTTGCATGTATTAGGCCTGCCGCTAGCGTTCATCCTGAGCCAGGATCAAACTCTCCATTGTAAAATGAAGTTTTTGATTCCAACTATTTATAATAATCAGAATTCTTTTTTTATATCTCTGATCTTGGACCGAATTGAACTATTCTTGAATTTGTTCATGACTTTCGACTTTCGTCTGTCTACCCGTCACGCTTACATGATTGTGTTTTCTTAAAGAACTTTTGCCGCTTCAACTTCCGTATCCGCTATATTCCGATGGGCACCAGGCCCCTCTTTATCTTTTTTGTTTCCCTCCGTTTCCGTTGGGACTACAAAGGTAGAAATCTTTTCCGGACTTCCAAAAAACTTTTGAAGTTTTTTTTTCTTTTCCCTTTTTCCGATTTCCGCGTTTAACTCTCGTTAAATCCTTCTTTTTTCATGAATACCTGCTCTCGCGGTAACCGTCCCTCCCTTGCGGAGTGGTGCAAAGATAGGGAGTTTTCGGGCAAACTTCCAAGACTTTTGTTCTTATTTATTTCGTTTTGCCGCTAACTGGCTGTGAACTTGGGGGATTATTTTTGTGAAACAGGATCCTGGGGGCTCTGGGATGCAAAAATGGACGGTTATCCGCGGATCTCCGACGGGCTCTATGGCGGAACGGGGGACCGGGGAGACCGAATCATGGGCAGGCATAAGAACCGCAGCCGGGCAGTCCGCGGAGCCCATAGAAAAATAAGGCAACAATACCAACAACAATGTCGGTACAGATCCTATGTTTAGTTAGGTTTTACTTAGGTTTTACTTAGGTTTTGTTTAGGTTTAGTTTAGGTATTCTTTAGGTAAAAGCTAATAGATACCTAACTAAACACTAACCTAAGTCTAGATTATTTCTCAACTATTATAAAATCGATACCTGAGCAGATCATAACATAAACTAAAGACGGAGATGCGACATGAACGATACCAAATCCAACCTCTCAAAATTCGCTTGAATCAACCATTTAGATCGTATTCAAACCTGATTCGGAGGCGAGCAGTTTTCCGACCGCAGCCAAAAAACTGACATAAACTAGCAACGCGTAAAATTCAGTAGAAACACAGCTTTTTGAAGCTTAAAAGTCAAAAATCACGAATTAAACCGTATATTCGGATAAAAGGAAATTTAATCACCATCACCTATTTTGAACGAACTTTTCAAAATTTACCAGCTTGATGCGAATGAAGCACTACGCATCCAAGAATCGAAAAACGAAATACATCAACATGATTTCGAAGAACTGATTATTGGTGTCAAAGGGCAATTAAAACATTTTATCGATTTTAAAGCGGAAACCTATACAGCTCCTTTCGTCAGTTTTGTCGCGCAAGGTAAAAATCATCGGGTAACACCTCTCCTATTGGACCAAGAGATCGACTTTTGGGTGATCAGATTTAAAAGTGAATTTATTCCCGAAACGACCTTCCAGCTCTATGCACATTTTCACGAAAATGCGACATTGAAATTTTTTCGGCCCTCCTGTTTTTCCAGGCTGGTGATTTTGTGCCAAATGATGCAACAGGAAATGCAACAAGCCGTAGCTGACTATGCAGTAGTTAAGCAGTTGCTAAGTACAATATTTATTATGATTGAGTCTGAGCGAAAAAAACAATTTCCAGCCGCACAACAACAATTGAAAAACCAAAGTACAACATTCACCAGTTTTCTATCTATACTGGAAGAAAATTATCGACGACCGGAGGGCGTTAACTATTACGCAGAAAAACTTTTTATGTCTGCCCGTAATTTAAATCTGATCTGCCAAAGTATATTGCAGCAAAGTGTATCGGAGATCATCGAAACAAGAAAACTGATAGAGGCGAAAAACCTGCTGCTAACAACCAATAAGACCATTTCAGAAATAGGTTTCGAATTAGGCTATCAGGAAAAAGCTTATTTCACCAATGTTTTTAAGAAGAAAGCCGGAATGACCCCATCTGAATTTAGACATGAGATTCAGAAACTGATTTCCGAATAATACAACAATTTGGCTAAAAAACAATACCTGATACCGTTCCAGACTGTCTAATTTTGTAGGAATATTAACGCTATTCGTATCATTCAAATGCGTAGAAAGGACTTTATCAAAATTATGGCAACACTCTCCCTATCAGGCATAGCAGGTCCCGCAAGTTCATTACGTAAATTTTCTACTGACCTTGCTGCTACAGACAAATTTCCGGTTCTTTTTTTAGGACATGGAAGCCCCATGAATGCCATTGAAGACAATGAATTTGTTCAAGGGTTCAGAAAAATAGGACAAACATTCGAAAAACCGAAAGCAATCTTAGTGATCTCAGCACACTGGGAGACACGTGGAACATTTGTTACCGCCATGGAGCATCCTGCTACAATCCATGACTTTGGTGGTTTCCCACAAGCTTTGTTTGACGTGCAATACCCTGCTCCCGGAAGCCCCTCATTAGCCCATGAAACAAAACGCATCGTCACAAAAACAGAGGTTCATCTGGACGATAAGTGGGGCTTGGACCACGGCTCCTGGTCTGTTGTCAAACACCTGTATCCAAATGCCGACGTGCCTATTATTCAGTTGAGTATCGACTACACCCAACCAGCTGCCTATCATTATGAAATTGCACAGCAACTGGCTGAGCTAAGAAAAAAAGGTGTATTGATTATCGGAAGTGGCAACATGGTCCACAATCTCCGAATGGTAGCCTGGGATAAACTCAATACAACAGGATATGCTTACGAATGGGCTACCATTGCCAATGATAAGATGAAAAAGTTTATTCTGGATGGAAATCATCAGGCTTTAATTGAGTTCAGACAGCAGGGGAAAGAGTTTGATCTGGCAATCCCTACACCGGAGCACTATCTTCCTTTAATCTATAGTTTGGCTTTACAGGAAAAAAACGAAGATTTATTTTTGTTCAATGACAATTCTGTAGCAGGCTCCCTCACCATGACCTCATTAAAGATCGGTTAACTGAAGAACAATAAAATGAAATAAGATTCCAGCCCGCACTATTCAACGACTATTTGTCAACGGTCTGGGCTGGATTTCTTATGCACGTTTTGATGACAGCAGAGAGATAAGTACATTTGTTATATAGAATGTATACCATCTTAGTTTAAATCATGGCAACAAAACCTGTTATTGAAATCGAGTATTGTCCAAAATGCAATTGGATGCTCCGTGCGGCCTATATGTCCCAAGAAATCCTGAGCTCATTCACCGAAGATATCCACGGCGTCCTGCTTATTCCGAGTGAAATCTCAGGCCGCTATACCATACGCATAGACAGCAAAGAAATCTTCGATCGAAAGCGAGCAGGCCGATTTCCGGAGATAAAGGAGCTAAAACAACTGATCCGGGATATTGTCGCTCCTGAAAAATCATTGGGACACTCGGATAAAACTTCCTAGCATTCTTCCAATATAGCATAAATCGGATTTTATTAACTTCTTCTTCTTAGCAACTTTGTATAAATTAAATGGACAATCATGACTATTCAACAAGAAGTAGATTTTCAACGTATCGCCAAGGCTATACATTTCTTACAAGAAAATTTCAGAAATCAACCCACATTGGGGCAGATCGCTTCTCATGTCTACATGAGTGAAGCTCATTTTCAACGGATGTTTACCTCCTGGGCAGGCACAAGCCCAAAGAAGTTCTTGCAATATATCAGTTTAAATCATGCCAAATCACTACTGAAGGAAAACAATATTGCAGAAACCACTTTTCAGCTGGGCCTTTCAAGTAGCAGCAGGTTACACGAACTATTTATCAATATCGAAGGGATGACACCTGCTGAGTACAAGAATGAAGGTGCCAACCTGCTCATTTCGTATGATTACTATGATACACTTTTTGGCCCTATTATCATCGCTTCCACCGCCAAAGGTATCTGTCATATCGCTTATGAAGAAGATAAAGAATCTGCATTCAAAGCACTCCAAAGTCGTTTTCCTAACGCTAAATTTATACAACAAAGAGACATTATGCACGAAAATGCACTAAAAGCATTAAATCCACAGGATGGCGATATCGGTCAGGTGAAACTGCACCTCAAGGGGACGGAATTTCAATTGAAAGTATGGGAGGCACTGTTAAAAATTCCCATGGGCAATTTAAGCACTTACGGTTCGATTGCTTCTCAGATCGGAAACCCCAAGGCTTCACGCGCAGTAGGTACCGCCGTTGGCAGCAATCCGATTGCGTATCTGATCCCCTGCCATCGGGTTATTCAAAACAGTGGTATATTTGGCGGTTATCGTTGGGATCCGATGCGGAAAACAGCGATGATAGGCTGGGAAAGCCTCCATGCCGCAATATAAAAAAACAAAACAGCAAGGATATCATGGAACTCTTCGACAATCTTTTTGATGGAAACAAAAATATACTACCCTATGATGGGACAGTGAATTACTACGGCAAAATACTAGATCAGGCCCAAGCAAATCACTATTTCGACCGGTTAATGGATTCCATCGAATGGGTAAATGATCGCGCTATTATTTTTGGAAATGAAATTATCACCAAACGCAAAGTTGCCTGGTACGGCGAACAGGCCTTTGAATATAGCTATTCCAACACCACCAAAAGGGCTCTCCCTTGGACAAAAGAACTTCTCGAGCTAAAAGCTCTTGCTGAATTGAAAACACAGGAAACCTATAATTCCTGCTTATTAAATTTATATCACAATGGTGACGAAGGCATGGCCTGGCATAGTGACGGAGAAAAGGACCTGAAAAAAAATGGGGCAATTGCTTCTTTAAGTTTTGGAGCCGAAAGAAAATTTGCGTTCAAACATAAAACCACAAAAGAAAAGATAGATCTTATTTTGGAAAATGGTAGTCTTCTGGTTATGAAAGATCTCACGCAGACCTATTGGCTACATCGGCTACCCCCGACAAAAAAAGTGTTTAAACCACGTGTCAATCTTACTTTCAGAACTATCGATAATTTCTTTTAAATACATCTGGATCATAAATCCAGTTCATTTACCGAATTATATACGTCGTGAGGAAGATCAGCACAACACTTATGACTTGAGCAAACATAAACTTCATCGGGTGAGAATTTGGATCAATCTCCCCTAGCGCAGCGATTGATCCAATTGAATTGATACATTAGTTTACAGCTTCCCAATCATTGTCTTTTGCTGTATAGTCCATAAAAACACCGCCATCCAACGTAATCTTTTTTATCTTCTTAGGTGATGACCAGGTAATTGTTGCCTGTTTTTCATTCTGTTGCCAAATTGCAGGTGTTTGATGTTTTGTTTCCAAAGTGCCGTCCGTATAGGTAATCAAGACATCAAAAGGAACCGCAAATCCTCCTACGTTGTTGATCGACAAAGTGTTTTTATTACCAGATTGCTTAAAGCTATCCACTTTTAAATCAATATAATTATTGGTAAAATACCAGTTTTTCCAAAACCAATTTAAATTCTGACCAGCTCCGGCATTGATGCTGTAAAAGAAATCCCATGGCGTTGGATGCTTACCATGCCAAAGATCCATATAATGATGTAGTGCTTTTTTGAAAACCGCATCACCTAAATAATCCCGTAACGCGATATACGATAAGGCAGCTTTGATATAGGCATTATTTCCGTACCCCAGACCATTTAACTGTGAAGTCATGGTAATCAATGGCTGATCCTCTTCGGTGGACGGGTCAAAAATATATCGTTTCACACGTGAGTCTTTAAAGAGCTCCTTGTTCTTTTCGGCTCCGATTTCTGCATTACCAATCCAAAATTCAAGTGCAGTAGCCCAGCCTTCGTCCATATACCCATAGCGGGTTTCATTAATTCCCATGTAAAATGGGAAATAGGTGTGCGCAATCTCATGATCCGCTGTTTGTCGGGCATCAACAAAATTATCGGGCACACTCGAATCATTGATCATCATCGGGTATTCCATATCCGCAAACCCTTGTACTGCTGTCATCGTCGGATAAGGGTAGGTCACACCGGGCCAATTCTTGGAAAACCAGTCGATGCAATACTGCTGCCAGCCAATATACTGTTCAAAATCGGGAGTACCGGCGACGTAACTGGATTGTACACTGACGCGTTTCGTTCCCAAATCCACACTACCAGCATCCCAAATATAATTGTCACTCACACTGAAACAAAAATCAGGAACATAAGTCGCTTTAAACTTCCACTTATTCCAATCCTGCTGTGCGGTCACCCGACCTTCTTTCATCTCAGATGCTGTAGCAACATGAATAGGCACATCACTTTGTTTCGATTGCTCAAAACGTTCTAAAATAGGCTTCTGCAATACCTCCGCCGCATTCTGAAGCTCACCTGTAGCCCAGACAACAAAATTCTTAGGAACAGCAATTTCAAACTGATAATCATTGAAACCATTATAGAACTCCTGTCTACCGTTATGCTCCAAAACATCCCAGCCATTATAATCATCATAGACAGATACACGTGGATAGGAATAAGCACAATAGAAAGTAGATGCATTGAGCAGGCCTTCACGATCGCTCTCAACCGATAACGGATATTCCCAGCTAATCTCTAAGGTTGCCACTGTTCCGGGAAGAATTTTCTGCCCAAAATCACCAAGTTTGACTGTGCCCCAATCCGCACTATTTACCTCATAAACCTTTCCATTGAGCGTAAATGATTTTATTTTCAACCCCGAGGTCAAATAATCATCCGAGGCATAGTTAGCACGCACGGCGTTGGGCTTATGTACATTATTCACAAATCGGATAGCCAATTGCTTCAAAGTATCAGGGCTGTTGTTGGTATATAAAATTGTCTCATTTCCACGAACAGTCCTCGTCGCGGGATCCAATTGTACCTTTACATCGTATTTCCCAAAGTTTTGCCAGTAATTTTTACCGGGCTCTCCGGTGGTGGTGCGTGTGCCTTTTTCAATGGCTTGTTTAATATTCCTGGGTGTATAGAGTTCCTGTGCTTGCGCAAACCCCGTTAGCAACAGCAAGGCCAAACTGAAGCGATATATGTTTTGTCTGATCATATCTCCGAATTAAATAATCAAAACTAAGATAAATTTGCACTTACTTCCAAGTTTAATTACCGGATTCTCTCTTACTGCCAAAAATATTCCGCCCGCACCGTTGGGCCGTAATCCCGGATCATTTATCCAGACCAATAGCCTTTACACGCTTATCAGTTTATGCCAATATCTATGTTTTACGGAATTGGCTTTGCCCGATTAGAAAACATTTTAATATTTTTGACGTTTAGATCTAAGATAAACCCGAAGGTATGCAGCAATTTTTACGTCATCACTATTTATTCACGCTCTGTTTTTTACTACCTTGCTTTCTGCTGATATCCAATAGGCTTGTGGCTCAATCTGAAACTGAGATAGACTCGGTTTCCTTCTATAAAAAGCAACGCGATTCGATTTTGGCAAGCCAATATGATATATCGGACTTAATCGGTCGCATTATTCATCCTAAACGCAAAAAGAAACGATCGAGCAAACGTTCTCCGATTACGCTAATGCCAAATATCGCCTATAACCCTACGATCGGTGGGCAGATCGGTGTCAAAGCCGTTGCGGGGAAAGTATTGGGGGATCCAAAAACGACGACCATGTCAATTGCTGCAACATCAGCGTCCATCACGACCAAAAACATTATGGTTTTCTACATCAGCCATAATGTGTTCACCCCAAACAATAAACTGAATTTTCAAGGAGCTTTCGCTTTGGTCAAAATGGTTGCATTGGATGCGGGTTTGGGGATGACTCCTTACGGCAAATGGAACAATGAAGAAGAAGAAGTGCTTGCGAATCCCGAACATAAAAAATATGGAGCCAAATACAATGCCTTTACGTTTAATGAGAAGGTCTACAAAAAGGTTGCTGATGATTTGTTTCTAGGAGCTGGATTGGCATTTGACCTTCGTCGAAAGATAACGAGCAGTGGTCCTAACGGGAATATTACACCCAATACTATTTACACAGAAAAACATGGTTTTGCTCCAGATAGCTATAATTCAAACGGACTGTTGCTAAATATGCAATACACCACCCGCGATAATCCCAACAGACCTTATAAGGGAATCTATTCGGATATTGGCCTGCGATGGAATACAACCTTACTGGGCAGTAGCAAAAGTGCCGTCCAGCTCACGACTGACTTTCGTAAATACTTTAGTGTATCGCAATCCGATCCCGCACATGTACTTGCATTCTGGTATTGGGGCTCCTATAAGCTGGGGGGTGTCCTCCCTTACTTTGATCTTCCGGGGACAGGAAGGGATGCCGCTGTAAGAACAGGCCGTGGCTATACAATTGGTTATTTTAAGGGGATATCTTTTGCCTACGCAGAAACGGAATATCGCTTTCCAATTTTAAAAAACCGTTTTTTGAGCGGTGCAGCATTTTTTAATCTCCAAAGTGCTAGCGATGAATTAGGCACAAAACTTTTTGAAAGATGGCAGCCGGGAGGCGGCGCAGGATTACGCGTCCTGTTTAACAAAGCCACTCGAACAAATCTCTGTTTGGACTACGCCATAGGAAAATATGGATCCCGTGGATTCTTCCTCGGATTGAATGAAGCGTTTTAATTTAATGGAAAGCAGCAAGACTTCTTTTCTATAAAATCATTAAATTAGCCGATATTGTGGCTTCGCCTAAAATCCGATAGACGGGGTCTCCCATTGAAGATAAATACGCATGAATTTACAGACGATTTTTCTATACTTTTTGCTTTTTGGATTTGCTTCCTGTCAGCAGACAATTCAATCTAATTCTCAAAATATCCCGACACAAGACCGTGCGGTCAACGACCAAAACCGACAGGCGGCTGAAAGCCCGCGTACAGAGAAACCTCTTCTTGATACATCCAACTATGCTAATCCACGGACCGAAGAGACGGCTAATCTGCAACGACAACAGCTCGTCAAATTGGCTGAGGAGGGGCTCTTTGAAAAATTACATCTAAAGTTGCTTAAGGACCTTGCTGAAAACCAAAAAAATTATTTCGAAAGCCATACAAACCTCGATTTGCTGGCTCACACAAATGGGGATATCTTTGGCAACAAGGAAAATGATTTTGCTTATGTCGTCTATGATAAAGAAAAATATCAAATTGAAATCATTCTTTTTGACAAGCAGAGCAAACGGTTTAAAACACTGTATCGGGATGTTCAGGTATCAAATTTATTGCGACAATCGGATTGTTACTATACGAATGGCACAATAGATTATAGCATTGCAGCCGAACTGATCTATCAGGAAGACTATATGCGTTCGAGTCGATCAAATTACTTGATCGATGACAAGGCATTCTCCATTGATGATATCTCAAAAAATAACAACATCGATCTGAAACGGGGATGCCTAAGCAAAGATTTTTCGAAAAATACCACGGCTAATACCTTGTGTATACCGACAAGTTCAGTATATGCGAATTACCAATGCCTAAAATACAATAAGACCAAAGAGATTTTTGAAATTTACTTTAGCCAAGAATTTGCGGACTAGCCGATCGAACCATTAGCCAATGAAAAGAAATTACGTACTCGTCGCCCTTTGTCTAAGTGGCAAATTATATGCACAGACTACTGACAGCACCAGCAATACGCTTGAGCAAGTGGAGATTAAAGCCTATTTTACTAAACAGCCTTTATTGAAACTAACCTCATCGGCGGCTGTGTTAAGCCAGCAACATCTACAATCACAGCAATCGCCGGCGCTCGTCTCCGTTATGAATACAGTGCCCGGACTACGTATGGAAGAACGCTCCCCGGGGAGTTACCGACTTGCACTGCGTGGCAGTATGCTGCGCTCTCCATTCGGCGTACGTAATGTAAAGATCTATCTTGACGACTTTCCCCTTACAGATGCAGGGGGAAATACCTATCTAAATTTGATTGATCCCTACACAATAAACCAGATCAATATTTTGAAGGGTCCTGATGGTTCCATATATGGTGCAAATGCCGGTGGTGTAATTTCACTCTACAGCAAAGGTTATCATACCTTGACCAAGCCCGAAGTCAACCTTCAGCTAACAGGGGGCTCTTATGGCCTATTTCAGCAGCAGCTCAATGCCGTACTGCCCATAAACCACACACAGCAGTTGGCCATCAATCAAAGTTGGACGCGTAGTGACGGATATCGACAGCATTCATCTTTAAACAAGAAAAACATTCAGCTAAACTACAATTGGCAATATGCCAAACATTCTGAACTGAAATTTACAGGGTTCTACACTGATCTGGGATATCAGACTCCCGGCGGCCTGACTGCTGCACAAATGGAAAGCGATCGACGGCAGTCCCGCCCTAAGGCCGGGCCCAATCCAAGTGCTGCAGAACAAAAAGCAGCCATCTACGATAAAACATTTTTTGGCGGCCTGAGCAACCAAACGAATATCAGTACCAAATTAACCCTTTTTGCTAATGTATTCGGTTCATCCAACCAAATTAAAAATCCTTTTATCACAAATTATGAAAAAAGGGATGAGAAAAATCTGGGCACACGATTGTACCTATCCTATGTCGATCGGATCAGCAAAAACCTAAAGTATGAATTGCAATTTGGTTTAGAGGCACAAAAAGGCTGGTACGATATTGACAATTATGATAATAATCAGGGTAATATTGGTAATCCCCAGGCGAAAGATAAATTGGAAAACAGCCAGCAATCATTTTTTGCGCGCACACAGTTAGCTTGGCTGGAACGCCTTCAGGTCGAATTATCTGTCGGACTCAATGAGAATAAAATCGCTTATCAACAGCGCTATCCTGTAGCCCAGATGGATAAATCACACATCGATTTCGGGAATACCTGGATGCCACGGGCAGCTGTTTCCTATCAGGCTACAGCAACTTTCGCGCTTCGGGCCTCGATCTCAAAGGGATTTTCTGCGCCGACGATTGCTGAAGTACGCTCATCCGACAATATAATTAATAACGACCTCAAGCCGGAGACCGGCACCAACCATGAATTTGGCGTTCGATGGCATTTGTGGAACCGTCGAGTTATTTTTGATGCCTCAGTGTATAGTTATCAAATGAATGATGCCATTATTCGACAAGTACGTGAAACGGGAGCAGAATATTTTCAGAATTCAGGAAAGATAGATCAAAAGGGAATTGAAGCCGCTATATTGACCTACTTGATGACTCCAAAATCTTCAGGGATTATCCGTAGTTTACAGGTGGGAAGCAATTTCTCGTTAAATAATTATGCTTTCAAAAATTATAAGGTAGGAGATAAAGATTATAGTGGTAACAAACTAACTGCAGTACCGAAAACAGTTTGGGTCAATACCTTAAATGCCCTTTTTCCATACCAAATTCGATTGGATCTTCTTTCAAATTTAACCGCTGCAATACCCTTGGATGACGCCAATACCGTGTATGCAAAACGTTACCATCTTTTACAGGGCAAAATATCCTGGAATAAAGCGATCGGCCAGCGATATCAGCTCAATTTTTTTGTTGGTGCCGACAATTTGTTGAACCAAAAATACAGCCTAGGCAATGACATCAATGCTTTTGGAGGCAGATATTTCAATCCTGCTCCATTGCGAAATTATTATGGTGGCATGAATTTTCATTTTTAATACCGTATTATATGGAGTTCCATCAATATACATTGACAACAATAGATTTCGGCACAGTAAGCCGTTACTCTTATTTCCCCTGGATGGATACCGTCTTGGCGAATATCCAAATCAATGTCCTGGAGATGGAATTCAACCAGGCGACCTTTCAGGTCCTCGAAAATTACAGGGATTTCCGGGTGACGGTTATTTACAGATCACCTGTAACTTCGCTTTTCTGCAATTGCGAGGAGACAGGTTTCTGTAGTCACCAGAAAGCGACATTGACAAGGCTATTCGGACAAGAAAACTGGTTGTCTTTTTTTGACTTTAACCGGTATCGAAATCTTTTAAAAAAGATTGCTGTACAATATGGTTTAGAACATGAACCCTTATTGGAAAACTATTTTTCAGCACATATTAAAGATGCAACGCTACAATTTGTTCTCAAAGATAAACACCTGACATCCATAGACGATTTTGATCTCCTGGAGCCACAAACCAGCCTCTCTAAAATTCACAGTGAACAGCTGCATAGCTTCATTGTACTGACACGTAATCGTTATTATAAACAATTACAGATCCTGCTATGTCAGGCACCACTGTCGAAATCGGGCAAGCCGAAAAACCCCATTTCCACAGTAGAGAGCCAATCACGGATCTGGCAAACAGAATCCGTTGACGAAACCCAGTTCTTTGCGGCGATCAGCCAATTGGCACAACCGTTACAACAGACAGATACACCCATTGGCCGAAGTCTGCGGGCCATTGCCAAGAATCCTTTGGGTCTGGATTTTTTCCTTCATGATTATGAAAAAGCAGAAAATATAACGGCTACTTCCCTATCTCCGATTCAAATCGGTCTGAACAAAAGCGAAATCAAACTGCTGATCGAACAGAGCGGTTCCTTTTATTGCATTAAAGGAGAATTATCCCTTCATGGCATTACTTACGAACTACAGGATCTGACTATTCTTTTCAATCATTTTATCGCCATAAAAAAGCACCTATATCTTATTGAGAATAAGCTTCATATCAAACTGATCCGTTTGTTTGGAAACAAAGGAAATGAGCTGCGCATACACCGGAATAAGTTTAAAGAGTTTAACGAATTATTCTTGGCTCCTTTGGCCAATTCGGTAGCGTTAAATTTTAAGGATATCCCCAAGGCGAATAAACCGCAACTGAAAGAAAACCTCTACTATCAGGATATGCAGGCACTTATTTTCCTGGAGGAATCGGAAGATTTTGTAAATATCATTCCTGTCATGCGTTACGGTGATGTTGAGGTTCCGATCCTGAGTAAAAGAAATATATTTGGAACAGATGCGAAAGGATCCCAATATTTGGTAGAGCGGAAAAAAGAGGCTGAAACAAAAGTCATCTCACTGCTCCTCAAGCAGCATTCTTATTTTCAGGAGCAATTGGATGATGATAGTTTTCAACACCTTTATTTACATCGTAAATATTTTCTCGATAAAAACTGGTTTTTAAATGCATTTGAAGAGTGGCACCAACACGGAGTCCAGATCATTGGCTTCAATACCATACGAGGCAATAAACTTAGCCGGTTCAAAGGTAACATACAGATCGAGGTATTAAGTGGACAAAATTGGTTTAATGCCAATATTCAGGTCAAATTTGGTCCCAAAAGTGTCTCACTGAAGAAACTGGAAAAAGCAGTCCGCAACCGTTCTCAATTTATTCCCCTGGACGATGGCACACTTGGTATTCTGCCTCAGGAATGGCTGGAAAAATTTGAAGCCTATTTTAACGCTGCCGAAATTATAGAAGATGAACTTATTCAGATTCCCAAATACAAGTTTAATGAAATCGGCCAGCTCTTTTCCAACGAAGAGATCGATCATGCCGTATCCGTCGAGGTCGATTATTTAAGAAATCAGCTCTCCGCATCAGCAAGCTACCCGCCGGTGCAATTACCCGATATTTTTGTTGGCGATTTGCGTCACTATCAGCAGCAAGGGCTACAATGGCTCAACTTCTTGGACAAATTAAATTTTGGTGCCTGCCTAGCGGATGATATGGGGCTGGGAAAGACAGTTCAAATCCTTGCCTTTCTGGCCACTCAAAAAGCAAAGGGCATAACCACACCAACATTGCTTGTTCTCCCTACGACGCTGATTTTTAACTGGAAGCACGAAATTGAGCAATTCTTACCCTCTTTTAATACAGTCGTCCTAGAGGCGTCAAACCGACGCGACATAAGCGAGCAGTTTGAAGAACTGGATATCGTGCTTATTTCTTACCATAATCTACTGACCGACATCAATAGGTTAAAAAAGCTGATCTTCAATTATGTTATACTCGATGAGTCTCAATACATAAAAAATCCGGATTCACAGCGGTACAAGGCGGTAAATTTACTGCACTCTCGAAATCGTATCATACTAACGGGAACACCTATAGAGAATAATACCATGGATTTGTTTGCGCAGCTTTCTTTCGCCATTCCGGGTTTATTGGGAAATAAAAAATATTTTAAAGACGTCTATACGACGCCAATTGATGCTTTTCACGACCGCAAAAGAAAGAAGATGTTAAAGGAAAAAATAAAACCCTTTATCCTTCGAAGAACAAAACGGGATGTATTGGATGATCTTCCTGCAAAAAATGAATTGGTACTCTATTGCGAAATGAAAACCGCACAACGACGGATATATGATCTCTATGAAAAAGAATTTCGGGAGTTTATCTCTGCTAAAGATGGGGATGAAATCAAGAAAAGTCCGATGCATGTTCTGAAAGGTCTGACGAAATTACGGCAGATCTGCAATTCCAGTAAATTGCTCCAGAGCGAAGATCTAACATCTGTCGAAGATTCAGCAAAGATTGAAATGCTGATCGAGCAAATTCAGCATAAAAAAGATCAGCACAAAATCATCGTGTTCTCGCAGTTTGTCAGCATGTTGCATCTAATTAAAGAAGCGTTGGATAAAAATGGAATCCCCTCGCTCACCCTCACTGGCCAGTCGCGGAACCGGGGGCAGCTTGTCAGTGATTTCCAATCGAACGAAGATAGCCGGGTTTTTCTGATTAGCCTCAAGGCCGGAGGAACTGGGCTTAACCTCACTGCTGCGGATGTGGTTTATCTCGTTGATCCCTGGTGGAATCCGGCTGTGGAACAACAGGCGATTGATCGTATCTACCGCATTGGCCAACAAAAGAATGTCACCGCGGTGCGTCTGATCAGCCCAAATACAGTTGAGGATAAAATTCAGGCACTTCAGCAGCATAAAAAGGAAATCAGTAGCACTATTCTAGAAGATGGTGGAAGCTTAGATGCTTTTTACCTTGATAAGGATTATTTACTTAAGATTTTACGGTAGAATTTATTGCCGTCATGCCCCAATTTCTATTTAAATAGTTATAAGTAAAAGTACAATACAAATACCAAAATTTCCCCGCATTATTTTTTTAAACAGCGTTTTAACTTAGCTATTCTGTTATCTGATAATTTGCTTTCTATATTTCGAGTCAATTATATATTTTACCCCCTTAGCATCCAAAAAAACAGGCTTACCCTCATACCGTTCATCGGTCTGTTTGTCCAAAGCAACACGATATAACGCACCTGAACGTGAAGAAGAATACCTGATATCTCCTCGATGTCTACTACGTGCAACGACCACGTTAGAAAGATCAACAGCCGCCGCATCTACTTTATCCATGGTTTGCTCCTTTGCAATAGCCTTTTTATCTTTATCCTCCGTTCGTTCCAAACTAACGACATGAGATTGCATATTTACCGGAAAAAAAGGATCTATCCAATAATTTACAATAGGGAAATTTTCATCCCAATTATTTAAGAAAGTAAGCTGCTGACCATTAACTCTACTTGCGAACACAAAAATTGGCAGTAAAAATAAGCAGCGTCTAAAGAATATCAATTCAACTCTCAGCATATCTTTTTTACTTATGCCTAAATCACTTCCAAATAAAATGCCACACACCTATTCCCGTCATATCTTTAACATTTTTTTAACTATCGAAAGAAGCCCTACAGATTCCGGTCGCTTAATCTTAACTGATATAAATCTCTGTAATATACCGAAACACGATACGTTGAGAGATCGCATATTTTTCAAACAATGAGCGAAGGTCATCGTATAAATTTTTATTCTCCGTCTCCTCTTTAGGAAAATAAGAGGATGATCTTACCCTTCCCAAAAAGGATTTCAGGTCAAATACTTGTTGGTTGGGCAAGGATACCTTCGTCATTGGCCTATCGGCAAAAAAACTACGAAGGTCCCCATCGGATATATTTTTATGACTGACAGATTGATAGGTGGGAATATGATTATGTAAAAACTGCTCATATTCCTTCTGGAAAGCATCTTCCGGATCACGTTGATTCCAGGCCAGCACAATATGACCGGTTTCCGTTAGAATGCGGTTAAATTCTTGGAAACAGGCGGTCCGATCGAACCACTGAAAAGATTGTCCAGCGAAAATTAAATCCACGCAACCGGACTCGATAGCGGTATCTTCAGCCGTGGCGTTTAATGCAATTAAGTTCCGGTATGTTTTAAAATGGTGTACCAAAGATTCACGCATTTCCCTATTGGGCTCCACAGCAAACACATCATTTCCGTTTTCCAAAAATAACTGCGTGGATAGGCCGGTACCGCTGCCGATATCTGCTACCAGCCAGCTTTTATTCAAACCTATCTTTTCCTGAAGAATCTGAATAATTTCTTTGGGATAATTGGGTCTGAATTTTTCATAATCCACAACCCTGTCGGTAAATCGTTCAATACTATTTTTGCTCATATCAGATTGCTATAGCTAATCGATTATATCTTCATCTCTGAAGCTATAATATCCATTGTCTGTAAATATCAGGTGGTCGTTTACCCTAATATCCATAATTTTTGATGCTTCGACAATTTTTTGCGTCAGAATTCTGTCAGCATTACTGGGAAGCAAAGTCCCTGAGGGATGATTGTGGATCAGGACGATCGCGTGTGCTTTTGTTGCGAGGGCATTTCTCAGAATAATCCGGACATCGACCGGTGTAAAATCATTTCCGCCACGACCAATAAGCTGTTGATCCAACAATTTGCATCCCGTATTCAGGTAGAGGGTCCAAAATTCCTCATGGGGCAAATCCTGCAGGATCGGTTTCATAAAGTCATAGACCCGCTTGCTGCTATTTAACATTTTCTTTTCCTCTACCGGAGATTCTTTCTTACGGCGCGCCAGCTCCAAGGCTGCAATAATCGATATGGCCTTGGCGTCACCGATGCCTTTATATCGACTCAATTCATTGACCTCCATCTTGGAAAGTGTATCCAGGCTATTGTTGGCATCTGCTAAAATACGCCGGCAAAGTCCTACCGCACTTTCCTCCATTGAACCAGATCCAATCAGAATCGCCAATAGCTCCGCATCGGAAAGGGCCCTTCGTCCCTGATTCAATAATTTCTCGCGGGGACGGTCCGCCTCGGACCACTCCCTGATAACTAATTTATGTAGATTTGACATTGTTAAAACTATAACCGGCTAGCTAACATAAATATATAAAATATTTCGCATTTTTTTCCGGTCGTATTGCTACAAATAACGCGATTTTGAAAAATGGAGATTGGGATTTACTTCGCATTTCACTCTGAAACATTATCTTTGTATTTCATAAAAATTTTTGAACATGAGTAAAGCGATTATTAAAACAGAAAAAGGCGACATGACTGTGCAATTCTACACAGCTGATGCTCCAAATACAGTAGCAAATTTTATTAAACTTGCTAAATCAGGATATTATGATGGATTGGCTTTCCACCGTGTTATTCCTGATTTTGTTATTCAAGGTGGCTGCCCAAATTCACGTGAAGGTGCTGCAGGTATCCCCGGAACAGGTGGTCCCGGTTATAAAATCGATTGTGAATTAACTGGTGAAAATCAATACCATGACAGAGGTGTATTGTCAATGGCTCACGCTGGTCGCAATACAGGAGGTTCTCAATTTTTCATTTGCCACAGCCGCAATAACACTGCCCACTTGGACCGCAACCATACTTGTTTCGGAAAAGTAATCGAGAATGTTGATGTAGTAGACGATATCAGACAAGGAGACCGTATTTTATCAATTGAAGTAATCGAAGATTAATTCTTGGAGATTTAAAAAAATTAAGATGAATTTAAGAGCATTAGTATCTGTAACTGGTAAGCCAGGATTGTTCAAATTGGTTGGACAAAACAAAGGTGGTTTTATTTTAGAAACCCTTGATCAAGCAAAAATTAAGACTGTGGTAAGTTTATCTTCGACAAAAATGGCAACATTGGAAGATATTACCATTTATGGTGACGAAGAGGAAATCCGTCTTTTGGATATCTTCGAAACCATTAAAGAAAAAGGTTTAACATTACCTGACACGAAATCAGATGGTGCTACATTGCGGGATTTTTTCCGTGAAGTTGCTCCTGGCCATGATGAATCTCGTGTATATACATCAGATATCAAGAAGGTAATCACTTGGTACAACATTATCAAGGAATTCCCATTATTTGAAGAAGAAGCACCAGCTCCTTTGGTATAGTCCGGATAGCCGGATAAGAAAAGCCCCGGAACAAGTTCCGGGGCTTTTTTAGCTTTTCACAATAATCTTTTATGCGTGCTATACAAATATTTGACTAGTGGCCTTTGGGTTCGACGTCCACACGTTTGATATCTGCACCTAGCTTGCGTAAGCGTTCCTCGATGTCTTGATATCCACGCTCGATCTGTTCGATATTGTGGATCACGGACTTTCCTTTCGCAGATAAAGCCGCAATCAATAGAGATACTCCCGCACGAATATCAGGAGATGTCATTTCGATACCTCTCAAAGGATGGGATTTATTCATTCCGATTACGGTCGCGCGGTGCGGATCACACAAAATGATCTGTGCCCCCATATCTATTAATTTATCGACAAAGAACAATCTGCTTTCAAACATCTTTTGGTGAATCAATACATTCCCTTTCGCCTGCGTTGCGACCACCAAAATGATACTCAATAGATCTGGTGTAAATCCGGGCCATGGGGCATCTGAGATTGTTAAGATAGAACCATCAATAAAGGTATCAATTTCGTAAGAATCCTGTGCTGGAATAAATATATCGTCCCCTCTCAATTCAAATTGAATACCCAAACGGGAAAATACCGAAGGTATTATGCCCAATTCCTGAAAACAGACATCTTTAATCGTAATTTCTGAACCTGTCATTGCCGCCAAACCTATAAAAGAACCGATCTCAATCATATCAGGCAACATACGATGCGATGTTCCGCCAAGACGTTGTACCCCTTCTATGGTCAGCAAATTAGATCCGATACCCGATATCTTAGCCCCCATACGATTCAACATTTTACAGAGTTGTTGCAGATAAGGTTCACAGGCCGCATTATAAATTGTTGTTGTTCCTTTGGCCAATACAGCAGCCATAACTATATTTGCCGTACCGGTTACGGACGCTTCATCCAATAAAATATAATTACCTTTTAATTCGGTAGCATCTACGTTAAAGAAGTGTGTGGATGCGTCATAGACAAATTTGGCGCCTAGTTTTTCAAAACCCAGAAAGTGTGTATCGAGACGTCTGCGCCCGATTTTATCACCTCCCGGTTTTGGAATGGCAGCTTTGCCAAAGCGAGCCAATAATGGTCCTACAATCATGATCGAACCACGTAAGCCCCCACCCTTTTCCTTAAACTCTGCCGATTGGAAATAATCTATATTAATGTCTTTGGCTTCAAAAACGTAAGTATCCTTATCTATACGATCAATTTTAACACCCAATGCAGCCAACAGATCGATTAACTTATTGACATCTTTAATATCCGGAATATTACTGATGGTCATGGGTTCTTCAGTCAGTAAAACTGCTGACAGAATCTGTAAAGCTTCATTTTTTGCTCCTTGTGGAATAATCTCTCCCTTTAACGGTTTTCCACCGATTATTTCAAATGCATTCATTTATATAACTGATATCTTCTTATTACAACAAAACCCGAGGTATAATTTAGTTTCCTGATGTCACTAAATGAAAATCCGGACTTCTTAAAATCAACAAAATTGTATTGAAAAAAGTTTATGGAATTTTCCAATGCACAGATTCGGTTCAGTCAGATCCTATTGACCGGAACTGATAAACAAATCCATTCCATAAATAAAGAAGGCAATTGTAAAGAAATATATGAATCACTTCGCAATTGCCCGCTACTTATAAATTAAAAACTTAAAGAACTAGCCTCTTTTATTATTATTGTAATTATTCTGAGGTTTTCTATTTCTATTGTTGTTATTGTTATTGCTGCCACCAAAATTGTTCCGCTTCATGTTGTTATTGTTGTTTGACATACGAGGCTTGCCACTGCCACCGCCGCCTTTCGACTGATAACCTGAAGAGTTGTTATTGTTGCTGTTGCTATTATTATTGTTCCCGTTTGAATTGCCTGTTGTAGGGCCTTTTACACGGTTTCCCGGAGGCGGAGTTTTAAAATCAAGTTTAGTCAATACCGTACCTTCGGGTAAAGTCAATTGGTAGCCAGACAATTCCTTCAGATCCTGAATAATCAATTCATCGGATACGGAATCCTTGTTCCAGGTGACATAGGCCATTTTCATAAAGTTGGCGATACCAATCACCATCTGCTCCCGTTTAGACTCATCGGTCACCTTCAAGGCCTTATCAATCATTTTCTCCACCGTAAATCCATAGTGTTTGAATTTGATGGAATGTTGCGGATAGCCCAAATGTTCAACCTCATGCTTCACACTTTTTGCAGTAGCGATTGGATATGGTGAGTCAATATCAAGCTTAAAATCCGAGATAATCTGTAGGTGATCCCAAAGTTTATGCTTAAAATCTGAAACGTCTCTTAAGTGTGGATTCAACACCCCCATCATGTCGATCACGATTTGGGCATGTTTATTTCTTTCTTCCTTTGTGGGTAAAGTACAAATGTAATCTACCATATTTTGCACGTTGCGGCCATATTCTGCAAGGATCAATTTTGGCCTAGTGCTGTTGTAGTCAAAGTTCATATAGCTAATATAAGTACCTATTAAACGGTTAAGATCTCGTTTTGGTATTTTATTATTGAATTATTCTAAGTTTTGCAAATTTAAGCAACAATTGTTTCTGTCCCAACTCCTTAAAGAAAATAGTTGCTTTTATATCTCCTTTATTTCCTTCTAGGTTGACAACTTTACCAAATCCAAAGCGTTCATGTTCAACTTCCATGCCGACCTGAAGATTTGATGTATCAGAAGGAGCAAAACCCGCAGTAGGTTTGTGGGCTTTGGGCAGTATAGACGTTGTTTTAACCATTGGCTTGGGCTTAGGTTTCGAAAACACATCATCACTGTCCTTTTGTTGCCACGCAACTCGTTCGCCTTGAAAACTCCCGGCTGAGGCGGAAGTTTGTCGGGGTTTAAAATCCAATGCAAGACAAGCAGGATTCAGTTCATCCAAGAAACGACTGGGTTCGCAGTTATTCAACGTCCCCCAACGATATCGCGAAGTAGCATACGAAAGTAGTAATTTTTTTTCAGCTCTGGTAACAGCAACGTAAAAAAGTCTTCGTTCTTCCTCTAATTCTGTTCTGGAATTCAATGACAACTGAGACGGAAACAAGTTTTCTTCAAGACCTACAATAAATACAATTGGAAACTCAAGTCCTTTTGAAGAGTGTATTGTCATTAACGAAACCGTATCTGCATTTGGATCTTTATCGTTGTCATCATTGGTCAACAAAGCAATATCCTGCATGTATATATCAAGACCACGGTCTTCAATATCCTCGCGTTCCGAAAACTCCTTAATACCGTTAAGTAGCTCCTGAATATTTTCATAACGCGCTAATCCTTCGACAGATTTATCTTCGTATAGTTCTTTCAATATACCACAGTGCTGTGCGATATGCATAGCGGTATCAAATGCGTTGTTATTTTTAGCCAATGCCTGAAAACTCTGTATCATCTGTGCGAAACCTCCCACGGAAGTCGCACTGCGACCGTCCAGAAAATGTGCCGCATTGGCTACCACATCCCAAATGCGATATTGGTTTTGATCGGCAGCAATCATAATCTTCTCTATGGTTGTATCTCCGATTCCCCGACGTGGGTAGTTAATAACCCGTTTCAATGCTTCCTCATCATTGGGATTGAAGGTAAGACGGAAATAAGCGATCAGGTCTTTAATTTCCTTCCGTTGGTAGAAAGACGTTCCACCATAGATCTTATAAGGTATATTGATCTTGCGCAGGGCTTCTTCCATCGCCCGTGATTGCGCATTGGTCCGATAAAGAATAGCAAAATCTTTGTAATTAAGTCCTTTCAGGGATTTCTCTTCAATAATCTGATCTGCAACGATTTTCCCTTCTTCATTATCGGAAAAAGCACGTGAAACCTTAATTTTTTCACCTTCTTCATTATCCGAAAAAACATTCTTTTCCAGCTGGTTCTGATTATTGGCGATCACCGAATTTGCCGCATTGACAATCATTTTGGTGGATCTGTAATTCTGCTCCAATTTAAAGATCTTGACATCCGGATAATCTTTCTGGAAGTTCAGGATATTCTGAATATTAGCCCCCCTGAAGGCATATATTGACTGCGCATCATCACCAACGACACATATATTTTCATTTACGGCGGCTAATCGTTTGACGATTAGGTATTGCGAAAAGTTGGTATCCTGATACTCATCAACCATCAGGTAGCGAAATTGATGCTGGTATTTGTGCAATACCTCCGGATGTTTGTTCAATAAAACATTTGTCTTGAACAGGAGATCATCAAAATCCATGGCACCCGCGCGATAACAGCGCTGTGCGTAGGTCATATAAATCTGCCCCAGCTGCCCTCGTCCATTCGAAATATCTTCAGCTAATATAGCTTCATTTTTATTGTACTCCTGTGGCGAGATCAAGTTATTCTTGGCTTGGGATATCCGGCCATAGACATGATTGACATTGTATAATTTGTCATCCAGGTTCATTTCCTTTAGGATGGCACGCAGCAGACTTTTGGTATCATCTGTATCGTAGATGGTAAAATTTCGGGGGTATCCGATCAGTTCAGCTTCTACCCGAAGTATCTTTGCGAAAACGGAGTGGAATGTCCCCATCCAAATATTTTTCGCTTCGCTTCCTACGACAGAAACAATACGCGCGCGCATCTCTTTGGCCGCTTTATTCGTAAATGTCAATACCAAAATATTGAATGGATCAACGCCTTTTTGAATCAAGTGTGCTACACGGAACGTAATTACCCGTGTTTTTCCTGAACCAGCTCCTGCAACAATCATGACAGGGCCCTCTGTTTGCTCTACGGCTCCTCGTTGTGAAGGGTTTAAACCCGCTAAATAATCCAAATTAACTCCTTAAATTTTAAAACCTGAGAATAGGGTATAAAAGTACAAATTTCCTATCGATCACTAAGGCAATCAAGCCAATATTTTTGCATAAAAAAATCCGACAATTTAAAATCGTCGGATTTTTATAGTGTCACTTGTTTAGCCTCTGCTATTATAGTTTGGCGCCTCTTTTGTAATAGAGATATTATGTGGATGAGACTCTCTCAAGCCAGCGCCTGTAATGCGAACAAATTGCGCCTGCTGTAGCTTCTCGATTGTTGCAGCACCACAATAGCCCATTGAAGCACGCAAGCCACCGATATACTGATAGACGACTTCAGCCAATGTACCTTTGTAAGGAACACGTCCGACGATACCTTCCGGAACCAACTTTTTGATATCATCCTCCACATCCTGGAAATAACGATCTTTGGAACCTTTTTCCATTGCTTCGATCGATCCCATACCACGGTACGATTTAAATTTACGACCTTCGTAAATGATTGTCTCGCCCGGAGCCTCTTCTACTCCCGCAAATAAAGAACCCGCCATAATCGTGCTTGCTCCAGCAGCAATAGCCTTTGCTATATCACCTGTTTGTTTGATACCACCATCGGCGATCAATGGTACTCCCGTTCCTTTAAGTGCTTTAGCAACTTCATATACAGCGTAAAGCTGAGGGACGCCGACACCTGCGATAATACGTGTTGTGCAGATCGAACCGGGTCCGATACCTACTTTTACGGCATCAGCACCAGCTTCAGCCAACGCTGTTGCAGCTGCACCTGTTGCGATATTCCCTACGATCACCTGTAGTTCCGGAAACTTGGATTTTACCAATTTCAATTTATCGATTACACCTTTAGAATGCCCATGTGCAGTATCAATGGTCACCACGTCCACACCGGCTTTTACCAAAGCTTCAACCCTGTCCAAGGTATCTGGCGTAACACCTACTGCAGCACCTACTAACAAACGGCCGTGGCTATCTTTGGCAGCATTGGGATAATGTTTATATTTTTGTATATCCTTAAAGGTGATCAAACCCTTCAAGATGCCTTCATTATTGACAACTGGAAGTTTCTCTATTTTTTCGTTCTGAAGGATTTCCTCTGCTTTGACCAAATCCGTCCCTTCAGGAGCTACGACAAGATTATCTTTTGTCATTAACTCATTGATCGGACGAGTCATATCTTTCTGAAAACGAAGGTCACGATTGGTCACGATACCCACCAATTGTCCTTTTTCATTCACTACTGGAATTCCCCCGATCTTATGTTCCTTCATAATATTAAAGGCATCTCCAACATTAGCAGACGCTAATAGTGTTACCGGATCTTGGATCATACCACTCTCAGAACGCTTTACTTTGCGCACCTCAGCGGCTTGTTCTGCAATCGTCATGTTCTTATGTAACATACCAATACCGCCCGCTTGTGCGATCGCAATTGCTAAATCAGCACCAGTTACCGTATCCATTGCAGCAGAAACCAATGGAATATTTAATTTGATTTTTTTTGTCAGCGAGGTACTCGTATCGACGTCACGTGGTAAAATTTCAGAATAAGCTGGAATTAATAAGACGTCATCGTAAGTGAGACCTTCTGCTACGAATTTTTGTGGATCTAATTGCATGGCAAATATGTATTGGGTTTTCTATTTGCCAGGCAAATCTAAGAAAAATAAGCAATATTAAAAAATAAAATATACAAATTACAATCTTAAGACAAATTAGAACGATTATGAATTGATGCAATTAGCCCTTCCAACGGATTGCCTCTTTTTTTTGGCAAGCTATTTGCTTTTATGTAACACGAAAAGTAATTTTTAATTAATGAAAATATAAAGTAAAGATAATTATGAAAAAGACATTACTCTCATTAGCTGCTGTTGCAGCATTAGCATTTGGAGCACAAGAAGCGAAAGCTCAATCTCCACAACGTGCCGCTATCGGTGTTGTTTTTGACGGAACAGGTGGTGATCTTTGGGGTGTTCAATACAAGCAATCTTTTGGCGGAACAAATAATGGTCAAGCGCAAGTGATGTTTGATGACAACGTTGTTGCTGTAGGTGCGGACTATCAATACGCTAGACCGTTCCGTGGTGTAAACGGATTAGGATGGTATGCAGGTATTGGTGCGCAGCTGACATTTCTTGACGCTGGAAATGATGATATGACTCTTGTTGGCTTAAGACCGCAATTGGGTTTGGAATTTAAAATCCCTGCTGCTCCTATCGGATTTCACGCAGACTGGAAACCAGACTGGAGATTAAATCACGGTAATGATTTCGACGCTTCAACTTTCACTTTCGGTATTAAATATACATTGAGATAGTAGAAAAAAAAAGAAAAAAAAGGCTCTGTTCAAGTTTGAACAGAGCCTTTTTTTGTAAAATAAATCCATTAAGTATTTCTTTTTTTCAGCAATTCTTCTAATTTTATGCCTTTGACCTAAATGGCATAAATAAAGCTTTTCATTCTACAAAAATTTTATACCTTTGCCATTCTTGGTAAAGTGTGATTAAACAAGAACTAATTATCAATTACATAAACAGTATTTAACATTAAAATTAATACAATTAATAACAGACGATGCAAGGTAAAGGGCTGATTAAACTTTTAGTGATAGTGGTGTCATTAGCGTGTCTATACTCCCTATCATTTACTTGGGTGACCCGCAAGGTGGAGCAGGATGCTGAGAAATTTGCCAAAGGAGATTTGGCAAAAGAGAAGAGCTATCTAGACTCCATGGCAGGTGAAGTAGTGTACAATTTAGGTTTTGCGAAATACACCTATCGGGAAGCAAAAGCAAATGAACTGGCTTTAGGATTGGATTTGAAAGGTGGTATGAACGTTACCATGGAGATCTCATTGGATGAGTTGATCCGTAATCTGGCCAACAATCCAAAAGATGAGAAATTCAACAAAGCGTTGGAACAAGCGGTAGCAAAAAGCAAAACCAGTCAAAAAACGGTCGTTGCTTTATTCATGGAAGAGTACAAATCCATTGGAGCTTCTACCCCACTTTCAACATTCTTTTCGACAAAAGACAACGCTTCTTTGATTAAACCAGGTGATTCTGACTCAAAAGTGGAATCATTCCTTCAAAAAGAAGCCGACAACGCCATTCAAAATTCGTACAAAGTACTACGTACACGTATTGATAAATTCGGTGTTGCTTCGCCAAACATCCAGATTCAACAGGGGACAAACCGTATCTTAGTTGAGCTCCCTGGTGTAAAAGACGAAAGCCGTGTCCGTAACCTACTTCAAGGTTCGGCTAAATTGGAGTTCTACGAAACTTTCACCAATCAAGAAGTTTATCCGTTATTAGAGAATATTGACCGAACATTAGCAACTACTTTAAAAGCTGCTCCGACTGCGACCAACAATGTTACTGCTGACACAACGAAAAAGTCTGACGATTTATTATCTAACTTAACCGGTGGTCAAAACGACAGTAAAGCGAAAAAAGACAGTGCGGCACTTAATCTAGGTCAGAAAAGACCATTGTTTGATTTATTAAAACCTAGTGCTTATTTAAATGAAAACCAACAACCTACATTGGCCCCAGGTCCAATGGTCGGTATTGCTTCATTAAAAGATACAGCCAAAGTAAACGCTTATTTGCAACGTCCAGAAGTAAAATCAATCCTTCCGGGCAACTTAAAGCTTTTATGGGCTGTAAAACCAGAGCAAAAAACACCAGAGCAACTTTCCTTATATGCCATCAAAGCCGTAGGGGCAGATAATGGTGCTGTATTGACAGGTGACGTCATCACTGATGCCAATGCAAACTTTGATGAAAAAAACCAACCTGTTGTTGGTATGCAAATGAATAATGAAGGTGCTCGCGAATGGAAGAAAATCACGGCAAAAGCTGCTCAGAACAGAGATGCCATTGCAATTGTCTTAGATAATGTAGTTTATTCCGCGCCATCTGTTAATGGTGAAATTCCAAACGGAAGCTCATCGATCTCTGGATCCTTTACTGTTGAGGATACAAAAGATTTAGCAAACGTATTGAAAGCTGGTCGTCTTCCGACTACAGCCAAAATCGTTGAAGAAGCAGTTGTCGGTCCTACGTTGGGACAAGCAGCGATTGATGCAGGTATCAACTCAGCGGTAATCGGTATTATCGTTGTGATGATCTTCATGATTGCGTACTACAACACTGCAGGTATTGTGGCTAACATTGCTGTGTTGTTGAACGTATTCATTATCATGGGGGTATTAGCCTCACTCAATGCCGTACTGACTTTACCCGGTATTGCCGGTATCGTATTGACAATGGGTACTGCCGTCGATGCTAACGTACTGATCTATGAACGTATCCGTGAGGAATTGGGCTTAGGAAAATCAGTTCGTCAGGCGGTTGCTGATGGTTATAAACATGCTTTACCTTCAATCTTAGATTCACAGATTACGACATTCCTAATTGGTATCATCTTATTCTTATTTGGTAGTGGTCCAATTTTAGGTTTCGCAACTACATTGATGGTGGGTATTATCACATCATTGTTTACAGCAATACTTGTAACACGTGTTATTTTTGAATGGATGCTGGAAAAAGATATTAAAATTAAAGTATCTTTCCCTTGGTCTGCAAATACCTTGCATAATGCAAACTTCAAATTTGTTCAAAAACGTAAAGTATTCTATGCGATCTCTGTTGTAGCAGTATTAATTTCTGCAGCTTCAATTTTCTCAAAAGGCTTCAGTTTAGGTGTGGATTTCCAAGGTGGACGTACTTATACTGTTCGTTTCGATAAACCAGTTGATCCGGAAGCGGTTCGTACCAGTTTGGACGATATTTTCCAAAAAACAACAGAAGTAAAAGTATTTGGTGCATCCAACCAACTTCGTGTGACGACAACATATCATATTGAAGAAACTTCCGATGCGGCCGATAAAGAAGTATTGGATAAATTAAATCAAGGACTAGCTAAGGTAGATGCCTCCAATAAACATGAGATCCTGTCTTCACAAAAAGTAGGACCTAGTATCGCATCAGACATCAAGTCAAGAGCGACCAGTTCAGCAATTTTCTCCATTATCATCGTAGCGGCTTACATCTTAATCCGTTTCCACAAATGGGAATACTCGGTGGGTGCAGCTATTGCAACCATCCACGATGCGATTATTCTATTGGGCTTATTCTCCATATTAGATGGTATTGTGCCATTCTCATTGGACATTGACCAACACTTTGTGGCGGCCATCTTAACGGTAATCGCATACTCGGTAAATGATACCGTGGTTGTATTTGACCGCTTGAGAGAGTTCGTATCAAAACCTAATGCACATAATGAAGATCTTGGCGAGGTTGTAAATCACGCAATCAACTCTACATTAAGTAGAACAATCATTACTTCATTGACGATCATTTTCGTTCTTGCGGTCTTGTTCATCTTTGGTGGTGAAGTTATCCGTGGATTCTCGTTCGCGATCTTGATCGGTGTTATTGTAGGTACCTATTCTTCCATTATCCTGGCTGCGCCTTCTGTATACGACTTACGTAAAGGAAAGCATCTAGCTGAAGGTAATGCTGCAAAAAAAGCTGAAGTAGTAAGACCATAATAAGCTTTGAAATATCATAAGAGGGCGTTCAATTTTTTGAACGCCTTTTTTATTGCATTCAGATTACTTGTTGTACTAAATATTTTAAATATATTTGTCATACTAAATATTTGTATGCTAAACGAAAAATTCGACCGTTATTCCTTCATCCTGGATCAAACCGCCAAGAAGGTAAAACAATTTGCACAATCTTCTTTTACGGAAAAGGGATTTGACATTACAGTAGATCAATGGGCTGTCTTAAAGGCGCTATACGAAAACGAACAGCTATCGCAGAAAGAATTGGCCAAACGATGCGGCAAAGACCAGCCCACATTGACCCGTATCGTGGATATCCTGCTTAAGAAAGGTCTGGCTGAGCGTTTCATTGATGAGACAGATCGCCGGAGCCTTTATCTCCATTTGACTGAAGAAGGAAAACTTAAGGTTGCATCCCTATCCCCTATCGTTGCAGAAATCCGGATGAAAGCTTGGGAGAAACTTACGGAAAAAGATTTCGAGGATTTTACAAGAATATTAAACACGATCTATCACAATTTAAATGCATAATAGCTATGATAAATACTGACATCTGTATCATCGGTGCTGGACCAGTAGGATTGTTTGCTGTATTCGAAGCTGGACTTCTAAAAATGAGGTGCCATTTGATTGACGTTTTACCTCAGGTTGGCGGACAGTTGTCCGAAATATATCCACACAAACCGATTTATGATATACCTGGCTACCCGAGCATCACCGCACAGGAACTTATTAATAATCAACTTGAGCAGATAAAACCTTTTGCCCCTAGTTTCACATTAGGCGAGCGTGTCGAACATATCGAACGGCAGGATGATGGTTCCTTTATCCTCTCCACGGGCGATCAAACAAAAGTTCATGCGCAAGTGATTGTCATTGCAGGGGGATTGGGCTGCTTTGAACCTCGTAAGCCTGAAATTCAAAACCTGCATCTCTATGAAGGTAACGGTGTGGATTATATGGTAAAAGATCCTACAAAATACAAGGACAAACGGATCGTTATTGCCGGTGGAGGTGATTCTGCACTGGATTGGACTTATCATTTGGCTGATATTGCCCAGCAAGTTACACTTATTCACCGGAGCGACTCTTTCCGCGGCGCCCCCGATTCCGCGGAAAAAGTCTTTAAATTGGCACAAGAAGGTAAAATCAATTTATTTTTATCCCATAATTTAAGTAATCTACAAGGTAACGGAAGCCTTACGGCCATTGAAACCGTAAGTAAGGAAAAAGAAACAATTGCGGTCGAAGCGGATTATTTTATTCCGTTATATGGCCTGACACCCAAGCTTGGTCCAATTGCTGACTGGGGGCTAAATATTGATAAAAATGCGATTGAAGTCAATACCTTTGATTACTCGACCAATGTCGAACGCATCTATGCCATTGGTGATATCAACACTTATCCGGGCAAGCTCAAACTCATCCTATGCGGATACCATGAGGCGGCCTTAATGTGCCAAAGTGCTTTTAAGTTTGTTTATCCGGATCAAAAATTAACCTTTAAATATACAACCGTTAATGGTATAAATACATTTTAACCATGGAAGATAATTTGATCCAAGTAACCGTTATCGATCGTGACGGTACAGAAAATACAATAGACGTTCCGACAGATATCAACCTTTCCCTAATGGAAATTCTGAAAGCATCTGAATACGATATACTGGCCTCCTGCGGCGGCATGGCGCTATGTGCCACATGCCATGTCGAAGTCCTTGAGGGGCTGGATAATCTTCCGGAAGCCAACGATCAGGAATTGGATATGCTGGACACCTTACCTGATGCAGACGAACAAAGCCGGCTCGCCTGTCAGCTGCACCTCCATCCGAATAACAATGGCATGAAAATCAAGCTGAAAGGTTCGTTGCAATAACCAAGTCATTGTGTATAAAATACACAATGACTTGGTTATCTGTGCAAGTTTTTTTTATACGCCTTTACGGGCCATAAAAGACTTAAAACCAAAACACTACAAAATATTTTATTAAAAGAATTGACCTCGTAACGATAAATTTCACAACGTATTGCCATAATAAATAAATATTTTTTAGCTTTTTGGTTCAAAATTTAAGATATTTGCAGCTTAATTCGATTGTACGAATTTTTACAACAAACTATTAAAAATATGCCAAGCAATAGTTCAAATAGAAAATTCCCAAGAGTAATCATTATTGGTGCTGGATTTGGAGGAATTGAAGTTGCTAAAAAGCTTAAAAATAAGGAGGTTGAAGTTCTCTTATTAGATAGAAACAACTTTCACACTTTTCAACCATTAATGTACCAAGTTGCTACGGGTACTCTTTCGGCGGACTCTATCTCCTTCCCTGTTCGCAAAATGTTCAAAAATCAGGATAACTTCCATTTTAGACTTGCCGACGTCAAAAGCATCGATAACGAGGCTAAAATTGTTAAGACTGATATTGGAGATTTCGACTACGATTATCTGGTTGTCGCCACTGGTGCAACGACAAATTTTTTCGGCAATCAGCAGATCACCAAATATGCTTTGCCGATGAAAAATATTCAGGAGGCCCTTAATATTCGGAGCTACGTTCTTCAAAATCTTGAAGAAGCGGTAATGATCCCTAATCCTGAAGACCGCAAGCCTAACCTGAACTTTGTGATCGTGGGTGGTGGTCCTACCGGAGTAGAGCTTTCTGGTGCTATTGCGGAAATTAAGAATAATGTGCTGGAAAAAGACTATCCTGAATTGAAGAAATCAGAAATGTCTGTTTACCTGGTGGAAGGTCTACCAAAAGTTTTGGCCAATCTCTCGGAGAAAGCATCAAAAAATTCGGAGAAATATTTAAAAGATCTTGGTGTTGAAGTACTATTGAACGTACAGGTAACCGGATATGACGGTAACTCCATTACTTTCGCCGATGGCAGAAGCATCGAAACAAAAACAGTCATCTGGGGTGCAGGTGTTGCAGGTCAATATCCCGATGGATTCAAAAAGGAAGTTATCCAGCGTGGTAACCGTATACAGACAGATGATCAATGTCGTGTTATTGACATGCCGGGGGTTTATGCCATCGGTGACGTATCTGCATTTATTACAGATGACCTACCTCGTGGTTTACCGGGTGTTGCTCCAGTAGCACAACAGCAGGGAGGATATGTGGCAAAACACATCCTTCAGACAATGTCCAATCAACCCACGGAAAAATTCAGCTATTTTGACAAGGGTTCAATGGCCACAGTAGGGCGTAACAAGGCTGTCGTTGACATGGGCAAAATTCACTTCAGCGGCTTCTTCGGATGGATGACCTGGATGTTCGTCCACTTGATGTCCATTTATGGATTTAGAAATAAGTTGATCACATTTGTAAATTGGTCGGTGAAGTTTTTCACAAAAAACAGTGGCGTCCGCTTAATCTTCCATAAGTATAATGAGCCTAAACCGGAAGAGCAAGCTAAAACGATCCAATAAATTCGATCACCAAATCATTATAAAAAGCAGCATAACCTTGCTTTTTAGTCAAAGAAGAATGCCATTATTTTCAATAAGAATAATGGCATTCTTCTTTTCTCTCCACCTCTAAAAACGATCGAAAGCTGATCAAAAAAAAATTATTCAATAAAAAAATTGACGGCCAATTTCATATAGTTGTCAAAGCTACTATCTAGAGAACATCAGCACTTATTTAGATGGCAAATATTTCAAAGACACATTTTTAATTCACATTTCGTATTGCATCCAATAAAAAATAAGTTAGCACAAGAAGTAACAATTGTAGATTATATTCGTTAAATTTAGAAACGGTTTTTTCCAGATAGAATTTACTTGCAGAATATAGTTTTTTTTGATGTATAACCTCAAAAAGATTAATTTTTTTTGTGTAGGTTTGCATATTATTTTAAAATAGCTTAAGAATTAGCAAATGGGCTTATTTAATTGGTTTACGCAAGAAGTTGCGATTGACTTGGGTACTGCAAATACCCTAATAATTCATAATGACAAAGTAGTAGTGGATGAGCCTTCTATTGTTGCATTTGACCGCACCACAAACAAAGTGATTGCCATCGGTCGACAGGCCATGCAAATGGAAGGTAAAACACACGACAATATAAAAACGGTACGACCTTTACGTGATGGAGTAATTGCTGATTTTACGGCTGCTGAACATTTGATCAGAGGGATGGTAAAATTGGTCAACAATGGTAAGAGTTGGTTTTTCCCATCTTTACGCATGGTGGTCTGTATTCCATCGGGTATCACTGAGGTGGAAAAAAGAGCTGTACGTGATTCTGCGGAGATCGCCGGAGCCAAAGAAGTTTATCTGATCCACGAACCAATGGCTGCTGCTGTAGGTATTGGCATCGACGTGGAAGAACCGATGGGTAACATGATTATAGATATTGGTGGCGGGACGACAGAAATTGCGGTCATCGCACTATCTGGTATCGTCTGTGATCAATCCATCCGCGTAGCAGGCGACAACTTTGACTCTGACATTGTTCAATACATCCGTAGACAACATAATATCATGATCGGTGAACGTACTGCGGAGAAGATTAAGATTGAAGTTGGGGCAGCACTTCCTGAGTTACAGGAGCCACCTGCAGATTTTGCTGTACAAGGTCGTGACCTCATGACAGGTGTCCCTAAACAGATTACGGTTTCTTATACAGAAATTGCCCATTGTTTGGATAAATCAATTTCTAAAATCGAAGAAGCCATCTTAAAAGCACTTGAAATTACGCCACCGGAGCTATCTGCCGATATCTATCAAACAGGTATCTACCTGACTGGTGGCGGTGCGTTATTACGTGGTTTAGATCGTCGTATTCAAGCGAAAACAAAACTTCCAGTACACATTGCCGAAGATCCCCTTCGTGCTGTTGTCAGAGGCACCGGTATTGCGCTTAAAAATATTGGCCGATTCAAATTCTTGATGCAATAATTAACGTTCGATAATTAACAAGATTTTATTAAAGAGCGATATAATATGCAAAACTATTATATCGCTTGCTTATTAAATACCCGCAATAAAAAATGAGAAACCTTTGGTTATTCCTGAGACGATATAATGCATTCTTTTGGTTTATCCTATTTTTTGGATTCTCATTATTTATGATTATTACCAACAATTCGTTTCAACGCAATTCTGTGTTAAACTCTTCCAATCATGTAATCGGTAGTCTTTATGCAAAGATAAACTCCTGGAAAAGCTATTTACATCTAGGGGAGACAAATGATGCATTAGCAAAAGAAAACGCTCAGTTACGGAAAGACCTCCAGGCATATAAATCGACCGACAGTATTAAAATTGGCCCTGTGCCGGTTATGGACAGCAGCGAATTCGGCCGTTACCAATTTCTAATTGCAAATGTAATCAACAATAGTATCCATCAAAAAGCGAATACAATTACCCTGGATAAGGGCAGTAAAGATGGGATAGAAAAAGGAATGGGGGTCATCGCACCCAATGGTGTTGTTGGTATCGTATTAAACGTTTCGCCGAATTTTTCAACAGTACAGTCCCTTCTACATCCCGATACCCGCATATCAGTAACCTTGGGCCATAGTGAAGTCTTTGGATCTTTAGTTTGGGGCAACAATATAGATTATCGTGCCGCAACAGTGAAGGAAATTCCCAATCATATCAAAGTAAACAAAGGCGATAAAGTCTATACCTCTGGATATTCAGGACACTTTCCAAAGGGCATTTTTGTAGGGACAGTTATTCAAACGGGTATTTCATCCGGGGATGCGTTCTTGGATCTTCGCATTCTTTTAAGCACCAATTTCTCCAATCTACAACATGTATATGTCGTAAAAGATTTATTAAGTAATGAATTAAAAACATTGGAGGAATCGACTAAGGACAATGGCTAGGATTTTAATATTTAACATTATTCGATTTATCGTCTTGATTGGAATGCAGGTATTTTTGTTCCAAAATATCGGTTATTACAACTTGGTTGCAGCGTTTCCTTATATTTTGTTTGTCTTCTTGCTACCAACGGGAACACCTAATTTTCTGGTGTACCTGATCGCATTTCTAACGGGACTAACGGTAGATTCTTTTTACGATACGCTGGGGGTCAATACTGCCGCATGTGTAGCCCTGGCGGCCTTCCGCATTTTCTTTATGAAAATCACGCTTGAAGTGGAGGAACGGGACTCCTTTCTTACCCCAATGTTGGGATTGATGAATGTGAGATGGTTTTTTTCCTATATCTTTTTCGGTACATTGATTCACCATACTTTCCTGTATCTGCTGGAATCTTTCTCCTTTCAACATATTCAATACACACTGCTCAGTATTGTTTTAAGTTGTATATTTACAGTAATTATCATGCTATTATTTAGCATATTATTCTACAAAAAGAAAGATCGGTTGTAGTAGATCGATGGATAGAAATTTATTTCTATGAATAGTTTTTTTGCTCGCAAGTACGTCGTTTCCGGAATCTTTGTTGCCATTGCGCTGACTTTGGTCGCCCGCCTATTTTATTTACAGATCATTGACGATTCCTATATACATTCAGCCAATAGCAATGTCATGCGCAAGGTCATTGTTTACCCTGCAAGGGGTGTAATTTTGGACCGCAAGGGTAAGGTATTGGTACAAAATGAGCCTGTCTATGATTTGATGGTAACGCCACGCGAGGTGAAAGAAATTGATACTGCTCTGTTTTGCAAATTAATCGAGATCGACAAAGAAGGCTTTATTAAACGAATGGATAAAGCTAGGGCACACTCCCCGTACAGGGCATCAATTTTTGAAAAACAGCTATCTGTCCGGACTTGGGCTCAGTATCAGGAATATCAATATCAGTTTCGCGGGTTTTATGTACAAAAGAGAACGATCCGGAGTTATCCCGATAGTATTGCTGCTCAATTTTTAGGTTATGTCAGTGAGGTAAATGATAAAGATATTGAGCGATCGAATGGATTTTACCGTAGTGGCGACTATATCGGCAGAAGTGGTGTTGAACGTTCATATGAAGATCTGATCCGGGGGAAAAGAGGTGTTAACAACTTAATGGTGGATGCATTGAATCGTCCTAAAGGTATATTTATGGAGGGTAAATATGACACCTTGGCCGTGGCCGGTGAAGGTTTGGTTTCCTCCTTGGACAAGGATCTACAAATATTAGGTGAAAACCTCATGAAAAATAAATTAGGTTCCATCGTTGCCATTGAACCGGCAACAGGAGAAATCCTGGCTTATGTGAGTAGTCCAAGTTACAATCCGAATCTGATGGTTGGCCGTCAGGTGGGCAACAATTACATGAAATTGCTGAACGATGAGACCAAGCCCCTTTTTAACCGCCCCATTCAAGCATCCTATCCTCCAGGTTCTGTTTTTAAGGTCGTTTCGGCCTTAACGGCGCAACAAGCCGGAGTAATCGACCGCAATACGGTATTTTTCTGTCCGCACGGTTATAGCTATGGTGGTGGACGTGGCTGGATGGGCTGTACCCACTATCATGGATCAACGACCTTACAACGTTCTGTCGCTGTTTCCTGTAACACATACTACGGGTTTACTTATGCAAAGATGATCGATGGCCGTGGTCTTTCCGGCCCGAAAGCTTACGACCTCTGGCGAAATGCAGTCACACAGTTTGGAATCGGACACAAATTAGGGATAGATCTACCTGGGGAGAAAGCAGGTTTATTGCCTACATCGGAGTTTTATACAAAACGTTACGGCAATGACAAGTGGCGTTCAAGTTTTAATATCTCTTTATCCATTGGACAAGGTGAAATGGGCATCACGCCATTACAAATGGCCAATATCATGGCTATTGTCGCGAATAGAGGCTTTTATTATAGACCCCACCTTATTAAAGGAATCGGTGCGCAAAAAATCGCCAAAAAGGAATTCACGGAAAAGATAAGCGCTGGGGTGGATGAACGATATTATCCTGTCGTGATCCAGGGGATGAGTGATGCCGTAAACACACCTGAAGGTACAGCTTGGTCAAATCGTATTCCCGGGATTGAAATGTGCGGAAAAACAGGTACGGCACAAAATCCACATGGTGAAAATCACGCCGTATTTTTCGCATTTGCCCCGCGGGAAAATCCTAAAATTGCCATAGCGGTATTTGTTGAAAATGCAGGTTATGGCGGCACTTGGGCTGGCCCAATCGCCAGCATGATGGTGGAGAAATACTTAAAAGATACCATTACGGCACCAAAATATATTCAGGATCGGATCTATAAAGCAAACTTTCTCCCGGCGCCAAAAAAAGTAATAGATCCCAAAAGTAAAGATGTCAAGAAGGCGGATTCGATCAAATCAAAAACAGATACTGTTAAAGCAAAGCGTCAAGTGGCAGCCCTGGTAAAACCAAAGGAAACAATTGTTCACCATAGCGAGGTAAAGAGAAGATATGAATAATCAAAAAAATAGTTTCTTTGGAAAAATTGATTGGCTGACAATCATGCTTTGGCTTTCGTTGTGTATAATCGGTCTTTTCAATATCCGTGCGGCTGTTTTTAATCCAGATATGCCCGGTTTCTTCAGCTTGGGGACCAACTATGGAAAACAGTCTTTGTATCTTGTTTCGGCGATTATATTAGGTATATCCATTTTGATTATAGATGCCAAGTTTTTCAGTTCAGCTTCGCCGATATTCTACGGAATAACGGCCATCTTACTTGTTATTGTTTTGGTTGTGGGCCGAAATGTAGGTGGAAATCAGGCCTGGATTGATTTGGGATTCTTCCGGCTGCAACCGTCCGAGTTTGCCAAACTTTCAACCTGTCTGTTGCTGGCCAATTTTTTAAGCGCCCAAAGCAATAAAGCACCCACTATGCAAACCTTGGCCATGGGCGCAGGTATTGTACTATTTCCTGTATTCTTGGTTATGCTACAGCCCGACACGGGATCTGCATTGGCTTTCTTTTCCTTAATTTTCGTATTTTACCGTGAAGGGTATGTAAACAACGAGTTATTGATATTCGGTGGACTGTGTATTTTGCTTTTCGTTTTGGCTTTGCTGTTCAACCCGTGGATATTAATCTTGGTATTAGCCCTTATCATTGGATTTTTTATGTGGAGTTTCCGAAAAAAGAGGAAATACATCATTAATTTAAGTATTCTTTTCGCTGCCTGTACCGCGTTTATACTATGCGTCGACTTGGTTTACGACCATGTATTGCAACCACACCAACGTGATCGGATCGATATCATTCTTGGCAAAACGCAAGACCTCCGAGGAAAGGGCTATAATTTGAACCAGTCTAAAATTGCCATTGGTTCAGGTCAATTTTGGGGCAAGGGCTACTTACAGGGCACACAAACCAAGTATAATTTTGTTCCCGAACAGAGTACAGATTTTATCTTCTGTACCGTAGGGGAAGAATGGGGATTTGTCGGTTCAGTAACACTGATAACAATCTATCTCACCTTACTCTTGCGTATCATTCATATCGCGGAGCGACAGCGTTCGGCATTTGCCCGCATCTACGCTTACGGCGTGGCCTCCATCCTATTTTTTCACTTGTTTATCAATATCGGAATGACTATAGGAATCATCCCTGTCATTGGAATTCCATTACCTTTTGTCAGCTATGGAGGCTCTTCACTCTGGAGTTTCACGATACTGCTCTTTATCATGCTCAAATTTGACTCCAATAGAAAAGGAGTCGTATAGTTTGCAGTTGGTACTGGGAGAGATTTTACTAAATCCTTTCCAGTACCAGTTGAATCGCCTTTTCCACGACCGCTTCAGGATCTGCAGAAAATTCTCCCGCTACCCTACTTGCTAAAATGGCATTAATGGATAAAGCCTGATGACCGAACATGTTCGCCAGCGCATAGATACCGGCAGTTTCCATTTCCAGATTGGTCAAACGGAAATCGTTATGCCGAAATGAATTTATCAAAGAAATCAGATCCGGGATCGTATTGTCTGATCGTAGACAACGTCCCTGTGGCGCATAAAATCCCGGTGCCGTCAACGTTATCCCTTTAGGTAGATCGAAAGCAATTCGGTCCAATAATCGCTCTCCGGCACGTGCTACATAAGGTTTTAAACTTAACTGTGGAAAATAACGAATTAGAGCCTGCTGGATATTCAATTCAATTTCATCATAAGGTTTTTGGTAGAACTGCATCAATGCATCAAAGCCAACCCCATATTCCGAAGCCAATATACTTCCCATTTCAACATCCGTCAGTACAGCACCGGAAGTACCGATACGCACGATTTCCAAAACGGTCAGTTCGCTCCTTACTTCCCTACGCTGAAAATCGATGTTCACCAAAGCATCCAATTCATTCAATACGATATCGATATTATCTGTACCTATACCCGTAGAGATCACGCTCAGCCGTTTGGCACCAATATATCCCGTATGGGTGATAAACTCACGCTTCCCTTTTTTGAGTTCAATACGGTCAAAATATTTCGACACCTTGGCGACACGGTCCGGGTCTCCTACCGTAATGATCGTATGGGCTAAGTCCTCCGGCAATAAATTCAAATGGTAAATACTTCCATCTGAATTCAAAATGAGTTCTGAATTGTTTATCATATCGTTCTTAAATAATTCAATTGACAACCTTCAATTTTGGAAAAACGTTCCACGACACGGTTCACCTGCATTTTACGTACCTCAAATTCCAGATAGCAATTATTGTCAAATTCCTGCTTTTCGATTTCCAGTCCTTCTTCCTTAATAATACGCATAACATCATTCATATTTAGATAATCAAAGGTCAACCCATAGCTATCGTTAACTGTACGTTCGATGATCTGAGCTTGGTCCAAGGCATCCTGTGTAGCCGATTTATAAGCATTAATCAAGCCTGGTACACCCAATAGGGTTCCACCGAAATAACGGACAACAACGACGATTATATTTGTAATATCTGCCGAGAGCAAAGCATTTAAAATAGGACGCCCTGCAGTCCCAGAGGGTTCACCGTCATCGTTTATCCGAAAGACATTCCGATCCGGAGTCAGCCGATAGGCCCAGCAGTGGTGTCTTGCCTTCGGATGCAGGGATTTCACTTCCTGTAAAACATCTTTTAATTTCTCCTCAGATTTAAAAGGAAATGCATAAGCGATAAATTTACTTCCCTTATCTCTAAAAATTCCCTCATAGTTTGCATCGATCGTCCGATAAGTATCTTCAAATAAACTCACTGATATGCGATAATTAAAACTGAAACAATGGAAAGAACTATCCCGAGGTAATTCAACCATGAGAGTCTTTCTTTAAAAAATAGTACACCGACCAAAGCACCCAGCGAGATAACACCAATATTCATCCCGGTGAATACGATGGAAGGGTTTTCAGGCAATGCCCGATGGGCTTTCATATAAAATAATATATTACAAAAATTGAAAGCACCTAAAATTAGACCATAGACGACTGCTTTAGGTGAAAAGGTCTGCTTGTCAACGAAGATAAAATAACCTAATAAACCAAATGCGATCAGCATGGCCATAACAAATATAATAAACATCGAACTGACATAAGGTATCGTCACATGCAATGCCACCTGTTTAAAGAGGATATCAATAATCCCCATACCAATAAAAACAAGCAATGGGTAGAGGCCATTTCTATACTTTGCATTTGACTGCGTTATTGTAGGAAGAGATTTCCGCCAACCGATGGAACATATAATCGCCAATAGACCTATCCCTATCCCCAACAGCTTGTTTCCCTGTAGCTTTTCCTGGAATAGAAAAAACGCTGCCAGTAGGGGAATAAATAAAGACAGCCGCTGAGCCACCTCTGTTTTTACCAAACCACTGTAACGGATAGATAGTGCAATAAATACAAACATCCCCGGTAACAGGACAGCCAATGCCGCATACAGCGGGAATGGTAAGGTCGTCAAGCTAATTTCCTTTATTTGGGGCCGTAATATAAAGTAGGTCAAAGCAACCGCCATCGGATAATTCCAAACGATCACTTGTTTTGTTTCCACGCCATACTGTTTCGCCAGTTTTAACAATACGGCTACAGTGACACTACAGATAACACTTATAAGGACAAAAATCATTGTTCTGTTACTAAATTACTTCCAAAGTCCACGCTTAGCCTGACGGGCCTGTCGTTCTAATTTCACAAAAAAATCAGCATACTGAACATTCGGCGCCAAGGTGTAGGTCACCGCATAGCCCTGCTCGATCAGCTCCGCGTTAACAAATTTCTCCCGAAGATACACATAAGCAAGAAGTCTTCCATAACGATCCTTTTTACCGACATCAAATACCAGCTTCACATTTTTTCCGGTCAACAAAGTTTTTAGATATTCTTTTGCCTCCATGCCATAGTAACCAACCTCTTTACGTGCTGTCTTCCTTGTTTCGGGAGCATCAATCCCGATCAAGCGTACCCGTTCTCCTTTTTTGCTACCATTTTCAATCACAAAGGTATCCCCGTCTATTACACGTCTCACTTTCACATACCGCTCCTCCCCTTTATAAGAAAAACCTAAAAACAAGAAACAGATAATCGCGGTACTCACCAAAAAATTAAATCGCTTTAGCATAAAAATCAAATTTGGGCAAAGGTAATAAAATACTTTTTCAGCAAACAACCTATAAAGTACTCCATATTTCAACAAAAAAAAACGGTATTTTCAATAAAAAAAACACTAAAAAAATAGCTGTTTTAAACATGCTTTTTTTATTAAAAAATCATTAAAAAAAACAGACATAAAAGAGATAACAAAAACAATAAAAGCCTATATAAAAGAAGATTACAAAAACAAACAACTTCAAAAAACCTAAAAAAAACATTTATTTTTAACACAAAAAAAAGCAAAAAAAATAACCAAAAACACACCTATAAATGATATATTTTATATGAAAAAAATTATTTTTTCTTTGATATTCCAAAAACATTCGTACATTTGAAATGTCAAACAACACAAGGATGAACAGATCATATACATATTTCTATTTTAACTTCTTTTATTTTAAAAATAAGAGCCGGGATTAGATTGTGTATACATTAAAATATAACAAGAAAGAGTCCCGGTTTAGATCATCGGGACTCTTTCTTGTTTAAGGGCAAAATAGTAACAAAAAAAATGAGTTTAAAAATTGCGATACAAGGAGCAAAAGCTTCATTTCACGAGGAAGCAGCATTTAAATATTTTGGACGCGAAGTCGAGATTGTTGAATGTGATTCATTCAAAAAAACCTGTGAATTGCTTAAGCAAAGAAAAGTAGATTACATTGTTATGGCGATCGAGAATTCGATTGCGGGTAGCCTATTACCAAACTACAATCTGCTTCGGGATTATAAATTTCATATCACAGGTGAAGTCTATCTCAACATTCAACAGAATCTGATGGTATTACCGGGTGTAAAATTGAAAGACATCAAGCATATCGAATCACATCCGATCGCCATCCGTCAATGCGAAGAATTTCTTTCGGAGCTGGAAGGTGTACGTATTACCGAAGGGTCAGACACCGCGGCCACAGCAAAGATGATTGCTGAGCGGAAATTGACTGATACCGCTGCTATTGCGGGTACCTTGGCTGCAGAGATTTACGGTCTTGAGATTTTAGAAAAAAGAATCGAAACCAATAAAAAGAATGCAACACGTTTTTTAGTTCTTTCGAATGAGGTGGTTGAACATAAAAATGCGAATAAAGCATCCTTATCGTTCCAAACGGGAAATACTGTTGGTTCCTTAGCGACAATTTTACAGTGTTTTGCTGAGCAAAATATCAACCTGAGCAAGATTCAGTCTATGCCTGTTATCGGAAAACGCAACGAATATGACTTTTTCGTTGATGTTGAATGGAAAAAACAATCAGACTATGAAGCTGCGATCCGAAAAGTACTCAAACATAGTGTCAATTTCAATATTATGGGCGAGTACATCAAAAACGAGAAACTATAATCAACAAATTAATACTTATAAAACAATCAACTTACCCTGAATCTGTTGGAGCTATAAAAACTTACAAAACAAGCTTAACAGCTTAACAGACTCAAATACTTTTAAAAATTTATTCCGATGAAAAATACATTAGAAATCACTCCTTTGAAATCATGGTTGGATACTGGAGACAAGCCTTTAATTATCGCAGGCCCTTGTAGTGCAGAGACAGAAGAACAATTGGTATCTACAGCACACCTATTGGCAAATACTGGAAAAGTAAATATTTTACGTGCAGGAATCTGGAAGCCACGTACGCGTCCGGGCGAATTTGAAGGTATCGGTTCCATTGGTCTGGAGTGGTTGAAGAGAGCGAAAGAAGAAACAGGTTTATTAACAGCTACAGAGGTTGCAACAGCAAAACATGTCGAAGAAGCTTTGGCAGCTGGTGTTGATGTACTTTGGGTAGGTGCACGTTCCACTGCAAATCCATTCACGGTACAAGAAATTGCTGATGCACTACAGGGCGTAGATGTACCTGTTTTCGTCAAAAACCCTGTTAACCCTGATTTATCGTTATGGATCGGTGCTTTGGAGCGTATCAATCGTGCTGGTATCAAAAAATTAGGTGCGATCCACCGCGGTTTCTCTTCTTACGAGAAAACAGCATTCCGTAATGAACCGATGTGGGATTTAGCCATCCAGTTAAAAACTGCTTGCCCTAATTTGCCGATCATCAATGACCCTAGCCACATCTGTGGTAACCGTGAATTGCTACCGTACATCGCCCAAAAAGCTATGGATATGGATATGCAAGGTTTGATCATTGAATCACATATTGATCCTTCTGTTGCATGGACAGATGCCAAGCAACAGGTTACACCAGCAGCCCTAGCAGAGTTGATCAATCATTTGACATTACGTAAAGCTGATTCTAACAACCCTTCATTCGAGGATAAATTAGCCGAATTGCGTAGTAACATTGACAAATTGGATGACTTAATTATCCAAAAAATCGGTGAGCGGATGAAAATTGCAGAGAAAATCGGTGAATACAAACGCGATAACAATGTGACGATCTTACAGGTAAACCGTTGGGATGAGATTGTTCAAAAACGCACAAAACTTGCTGAAGCGCTATCTTTGGGCAGTGAATTTGCAACAAAATTCCTAGAATTAATTCACAACGAATCTATCCGTAAACAAAATGCGGTCATGAATTCACAGGAACAACCAACAGCCGAAGCATAATGAATCAACAAGTCATCAAGCTGACGCATCCATCGAAAAAAATAAAAGGCACGGTTCAACTGACAGGATCAAAATCCGAGAGCAACCGTGCTCTTATTATCCGCTCGTTGAGCAAGGGGCAAGTTGATATAGCAAACCTTTCCGAGGCTGCCGATACGGTGACGTTAAACCGTGTCTTACAGATCGCATCAGATCCTCAACCTGGCTACAACACGATTGACATCGGTCCGGCGGGTACAGCAATGCGCTTTTTAACGGCCTACCTCAACCTTGTTCAAGGAAACTTTATCCTTACGGGGACCGAACGCATGCAACAACGGCCAATCGGTATATTGGTTGATGCCATGAAGGAGATCGGCGCCGACATTCATTACGAGAAGAAATCCGGCTATCCGCCCCTAAAAATAGACGGAGGTTTATTTCAGGGGAAGGACCGTGTCCGGATAAAAGGGAATATCAGTAGCCAATACATCTCTGCCCTACTATTAATTGCTCCCGCATTGAAAAAGGGGCTCACATTGGAAATTGAGGGCGAACTGACTTCCAGACCTTACGTATCCATGACCCTCGATATGCTAAAAAGCGTAGGCATACAGCATGAGTGGACAGCGAATGAAATACATATTGCCCCGCAGACTTTTTCAAAAAGCACAATTTATGTGGAGCCAGATTGGAGTGCAGCTTCTTACTGGTACGCTATTGTAGCGCTGGCAGAAGACGGAGCATCTATCGTCTTACCTGGACTAAAAAAAGACAGTCTGCAAGGAGATATTGCAATTGTCGATATCATGACCCATTTTGGCGTGCAATCCAGTTTTGAAGCCGATGGCTTGCATCTTCATAAAACAGCAATAGATTCGGAAAAAACGTTATTTGATTTCAAAGAATGCCCGGATCTTGCGCAGACTGTCGTCGTTGTCGCGGCAGCTTTAGGGCGTGAGGTTTCCTTTACAGGTCTTGAAACATTAAAGATCAAAGAAACGGATCGAATTGCAGCTCTCCAGACTGAAATAGCTAAATTTGGCGCTGAACTGATCGCAGATAATGAAACCTATCATCTTAAAACAGCAGGGGTATTCCGGCCAGAAGACGTGACCTTTAATACCTATGAGGATCACCGTATGGCAATGGCTTTTGCCCCCCTTGCATTGGTTTTTGACCAGATCAAGATTGCGGAGCCAATGGTTGTGGAAAAATCGTATCCTGATTTCTGGAAACATCTACAGGCCCAATCTTTTAGCATCGACTAATATTAAAAGAAACCGGGAGAGTATAATTATAAGTTCCCGGTTTTTACAACCTATATACACGCTTTTAATAGCTTTAATGACGACAAAAGGAAGACTATCCGCAGACGGACGTAGATATGATTTAAAATAATCAAAATTGACAAAGTAAGGTTTTATGATAGTGTTTTCATTGCATTTAAAGGCAAATTTATCTAAGTTTATTGAAATTTAATTTTTATGGCAGGAAACTCATTTGGCGATTTATTCAGAATCAGCACTTTTGGTGAATCACACGGTAAAGCGATCGGTGTAATTATTGATGGTTGCCCCTCAAATATAACGATAGACGAAGAGTTTATACAGTCTGAACTAGATAAACGGAAACCCGGACAGTCCAGGATTACCACACAACGAAAAGAAAGCGATACTGCTCAGATATTATCGGGCGTATTCGAAGGCAAGTCAACCGGAACACCGATTGCCATTGTTATACCTAATGAAGATCAACGTTCCAAGGACTATACCCACATTAAAGATATCTTCAGACCTTCACATGCGGACTTCACCTACCAGATGAAATATGGCATCCGTGACTACCGCGGCGGTGGCCGTTCCTCGGCCCGCGAGACAGCTGCCCGTGTTGCTGCAGGTGCTGTTGCGAAGAGCTTTCTACAACAATTTGGCATTGAAATCTTTGCCCATGTTTCCGGTGTAGGCACGATCGAAGCTCCGAATTTGGACACCAAAGATCTTAAAGCCTTGCTTGAGCTACGCGAATCCAATATCGCGCGCTGCGCTGATCCGGCCACAGCCAATGAAATGGTCGCATTTATAGATTCCGTAAGAAAAGCTGGTGATACAGTAGGTGGACGCATTTCGGCAGTGATAAGACATGTTCCCGTTGGACTTGGAGAACCTGTATTTGACAAACTCCATGCTGACCTCGCCAAAGCAATGATGAGTATCAATGCCGTACACGGATTCGAATATGGATCAGGTTTTGCGGGTTCGGAGTTGCGAGGTTCCGAACATAATGATATATTTGTAGCAGATGACCATGATTTAAATCAAGTGCATACACATACCAATTTCTCCGGGGGAATACAGGGCGGTATATCAAACGGTATGGATATTACTTTTAAAGTAGCATTTAAGCCTGTTGCCACCATCATGAGAGATCAAGAAACAGTCGATATCCATGGCAACCCGGCCATCGCAAGTGGAAAGGGAAGACATGATCCTTGTGTTGTTTCGAGGGCGGTAATTATTGTAGAAGCCATGGCGGCACTTGTAATTGCGGATCATCTACTTAAACATCAAAGTTACAAACATGCTGCAAGATAATTATGTCGTAGGTGTTGACATTGGAGGCACTCATATTTCCGCCTGTATCATTGACACCAAACAATGGAATATACATTTAGAGAACGTGGTCAGAAACCACGTTTTTTCTCAAGGAGATGCTAAAACGATTTTACACACCTGGGCCTCCGCAATACGGGATAGTATGACCACCTCACCCACTGCTATTCAATTCATTGGCATAGCAATGCCGGGGCCTTTTGACTATGAAAATGGGATTTCTAAAATGTTAGGACAAAGCAAGTACGACAACTTGTACGATCAAGACATTAAAAGCCTTTTATCTGCTGAGCTGGGTTTACCGCCTACCGCCATTCACTTTATCAATGATGCAGCTGCTTTCCTACAAGGGGAGATATTTGTACAGCACCTTCAGACCAACCCGAGGATACTCGGGATTACATTGGGGACTGGCTTAGGGTCTGCCGTATGGAATAACGGCGAAAAAGCTTTCGATGCAGATCTATGGAATACACCTTACAAGGAAAGTATCTTTGAAGAATATCTTGTGACAAGATGGTTTGTCAAACGCTTCAAAGAGATCACAGGGAAAAATGTCACCGGTTTAAAGGAAATCTTGGACAATCATAGAGAAACGGCTGCATTCACAACAATCAAGGATGAATACGCAACACATCTCTTTGATTTTATGCAATTTTTTGAAGAAAAATACCAGACGAATATCTTTATTATTGGTGGCAACATCGCAAAAGCACTTCCTATCTTTATCGCGGACCGGGAAGAATTCAATAGATTCACCATGCATACAGCTATATTGGGGGAAAAGGCAGCCATGATTGGCGCCGCAAGCATATTCAGTTAGTTCAGGGACTTAAAAACACAAAATAGCGTTCCCCCTGAAAAAGAATACTATTCAAAGAGCTTCTTGCAAGCAGCTCTTTGAATAGTATCGCTAAAATAACAGATCCCAAGAAATATCCATCTATTCAAACATAGATGGATATTTTTCTGGATTAGCCTCATGCATGATTGCATATACCGTTTCGACAACATCATCCGAAGATGGCTTCGAAAAATAGTCACCATCCGAACCATAAGGAGGTCGGTGCGCTTTTGCTGACAATGTCCGAGGTTGGCTATCAAGCAAATAATAACCATTTTGATTTTCAAGTATTTCTTGTAATATAAATGCGGCAGCACCTCCGGGTACATCCTCATCTACCACTAACAACTTATTTGTTTTTTTCAGAGACTCCGCACATAATTGTGCTTTGTCAAACGGCAACAAGGTCTGGGCATCGATAATCTCGATAAATACCCCAAGACGTTCCAATTCTACAGCAGCTTCTTCGACAACGCGTAACGTTGAACCGTAGGAGACTACCGTAATATCTTGTCCTTCTTTAATACGCTCTGCATAACCGATCGGCACCGTAAATTCACCAACATTTTCTGGCAAACGTTCTTTGAGGCGATATCCATTCAAACATTCAACGACAATAGCCGGTTCATCTGAGCGGAAAAGCGTATTATACATTCCAGCAGCTTGTGTCATATTACGAGGTACACAGACATGCAATCCTCTTAAGGAGCCCAATATCACAGACATCGGTGATCCCGAATGCCATACACCTTCCAGTCGGTGTCCGCGGGTACGGATAATGACCGGTGCTTTTTGTCCGCCGAACGTACGGTAACTTAAGCTGGCTAAATCGTCACTGGCAACCGTGATACCGTAGATCAGATAATCTAAGTATTGAATTTCAGCAATTGGTTTTAACCCACGGATCGCCAATCCGATCCCTTTACCGATAATTGAATTTTCGCGGATCCCGGTATCAAATACGCGATGTGCACCGAGCTTATCCTGTAGACCTGCAAATCCTTGGTTGACATCCCCTATTTTCCCCACATCTTCCCCGAATGCCAATAAACGTTCATCACGTCGAAAATTTTCTTCAAAACAAAGATTCAACACTTCCCGACCATCCACGATTTTAGAATCTTCATTATAAATCGCTGCTACTGCAGGGACATTGAAGGGAGAATCAACACCATCAGTAAATAATTTCGAATTGTACCGTTTCTCGTTAATCTCCTGCTTAACTTTATACCAATTCAACAATTCCTGACGACCTTCTGTCTGTTTTCCCTTTAGCTCATGCAAGATCTTCCGGACCTGTCCATACACCTCTTTCAACGAAGGTTCTACCATCGATTGCAGTTTTTTTGCTGCGAAGTCCGCTTTCTCATTTGGAATTCGAGCCAATAAATCAATGGCTTCTTTTGCTTCCAGCGTCAACGTTCTGATATAGTCAGCCCAAGCCCTTTTTTGTTCCTGACGAACAAAATCTTTGGCCTCACGATCCAATTGATCCAACTCTTCATCCGTAGCAATGCCCGAACTTTGAATCCATTCCTTCATTTTGGCGATACAGTCGAAGTCCGTTTCCCACTGCAGGCGTTCCTGAGATTTATAACGCTCGTGGGATCCCGAAGAGGAATGCCCTTGTGGCTGTGTCAGTTCGGTCACATGAATCAAACAAGGGATATGTTTTTCTCTTGCAATGCTGGCAGCCTGCTCGTAAGTTTCACACAAGCCCGCATAGTCCCAACCTCTGACCTTGAAAATTTCGATTCCGTTGGTCAGCTCCTCTTTTTGAAAACCCTTTAGGATTTCAGAAATATCACCTTTCGTGGTCTGTATTTCATTGGACACTGAAATTCCGTAACCATCATCCCAGATAGAAATAACTGTAGGTATCTGATGCACTCCGGCAGCATTGATAACTTCAAAAAATACCCCCTCCGAAGTTGCGGCATTCCCTATGGTACAGAAGGTAACTTCATTTCCTTTATTCGAGAAATAGGACAAATAATCCAAATTTCTGTTTTGCTTATACAATTTAGAGGCCAATCCGAGTCCCAGCACCCGCGCCATCTGCCCACCTGTGGTGGATATATCTGAGAAGGAATTCTTCTGCACGGTTTGATCAAGCCAATTCCCCTGATCATCCAATACCCGCGTAGAAAAATGACAGTTCATTTGCCGACCGGCGGAAGAAGGATCTGCCTCAACATCCGGATGTGCATACAATTGAGAAAAAAAACGGTAAACATCACTGATGCCCGAAGCAAATATAAATGTTTGGTCACGGTAATATCCCGACCGCCAATCGCCATTTCTGAAGACCTTAGCCATCGCAATTTGTGCCAACTCTTTTCCATCGCCAAAAATACCAAACTTCGCCTTACCGGTAAGCACTTCTTTACGTCCCAATAAACTCACGTAACGACTCTCCAAGGCAGTTCGATAATCATTCACAATAATCTTTTTGAACTCGTCAAAGCTCAAAGTGGAAATAGATTCATTGTTTTGGTCAAATGCAGTATCAAGCATATTCTTTTTTGTTTCAACAAATTTAACAAAAATATTATTCTATATAATTGGTGTTTGTCAAATAAATTGACAATCAATGGTTCGTATTTGAAATAGAATATTCTAATTTCTCAAATTAGTACTTTTTGAGAAAAATTCCTAATTTTTGTAGATTTTTAATTATTATACATAAGGATTAAAGTCTAGCGATAGGGATCAGAAATTATACTTTCTTTTCTCTCAACAGATAGTAAACATGAGATTGCGATAGATCTTCTTTTTAATTTTATTTTTTTACTGTGAATTTTTCAGCACTTCAACTCAATAAGCTTCTTTTTTCGAACATTGAAAAACAGAAGCTTTCGGTACTAACAGCTGTCCAGGAACGAGTTATCCCTGCCCTATTGGATGGCAAAGATTGTCTGGCGATTGCCCCTACGGGCACCGGAAAAACCGAAGCTTTCGCCATTCCGCTCGTTCAACATTTATTAGAAAAGGGTCAAAGGGAACATGCCTCCGTCCTTATTCTGCTTCCAACACGTGAACTCTGCATCCAAACGAAAGATAGAATCGCTAAGCTGATTGAAGGTACCAGCCTCGGTATCGCATGCTTTTATGGTGGCGGAACTTACGAAAGCCAACTTGCGGACTACCCTAACGCTCACCTGGTCCTGGCTACTCCAGGCAGACTGCTTGACTTTCTGGAACAACAGGTTATTGATCTGAAATCGATAAACACCCTGGTCATTGATGAATTTGATCAACTGCTCGATCTGGGTTTCGCACTAGAAATCAATAAAATTATGCAGGCACTTCCTACGGAAAGACAGTCTATTTTCGTATCGGCAACTCGCACAGCTGAAATGGATAAGATCGTTCAGAAAAGACTCAAAAATCCAATCGAAATCGTCGTAGAAAATCAACTAAAAAAAGGAAAAATACACGAATATGTGATGTACGTTGATAAAAATGACAAGAAAAATCTCATCCGACATCTGCTTGAAAACAGGATAAATTCACAAGTGCTTATTTTCACACGTACTGTGCATGCTGCCGAACGAATTGTCACAGACCTTCAGCGAAATGGCATTTCGGCTCTCGCTCTATATGGCGATAAGTCGCAACAGCAACGGGAGGATATCGTCAGTAAATTTAGAAGCAGTGAAAACAGGGTATTAATAGCGACGGATTTATTAGCAAGAGGCATAGATTTCCCAAATCTTGAAGCTATTATTAATTATGAAGTACCAGACTCCCCTGAAACATACACACATCGTATCGGAAGAACAGGCCGTTCTCAGGCTGACGGCATGGCTATCACACTCTGCGACGCAGAAGACAATCAGAAATGGATAAAGCTACAATTAGCACTAAATAAACAGATACAGATTGACGATCAGCATCCATTTTTATTGAGTTGGGAAAAAATGCTGTCCAGCAGTCAAAGCAATACCCGAAAAGGCCAATCAAAATCGAGAAAACGTCGTTAAATTATAATTATTCTTTTACTTTTACCTGCAATTAACAAAATCACAGTCCAAGATGAGTACAATACATTTATTTGACGATAGTAATAATGCGAACGACAATCGCCTGGGGGATCTCGAAAAAACCATCATCATGAATAATCTGATGGAGGTTCCTTTTGACGAGCGGGATGAATTATGGCGCGATACTTTCTTAAACAACATAGCAGAATGCACCCTAAAGCTTGCTGAAACTGAAGTTGTGATCGGCCCGGACGGATTTCCTTATTTTCAGTTGGAAAGTGTGCCCAAGGACCAAAATTTCCAGGCTTTCGTCATCAAAAACCGCTTGAAGGATTTTGTATTGCCGAAAGGTTTTGGTATCGCCATCAATACACAAAATGGAAATCCGGATTGGATCTTTACTTATGGAGATTTGGTTAATTATTTCTTGAATGACGAGTTTTATACTGACCGGAGCATTTTTTCACAAAAAAATGAACAGACCACCATTGGTAAAGATGAAGAAATATTAGTTGGTCAACCATCGGAAACCATCCTACCGCGTCACGTCCGGACACAACTTCGCGAGTTTTTGGATTATTATGGTGTAAAGAACGCCAAAATTATGCTTATTGCACGTAACTATAAAGACGAAGAAAAAGTGTCCCAAGATCTGGTCTTTAATATCGTTGCCAATCAATTTAGGACAGAAAAAGAATTCACGGATATCATGGAAGCAATCGGCTGGTTCCTGCCCAGACATTATTCCTATATCGGATTGGATGAATTTGCGATTGAGAATGGCTTTATGCCATTGTAAAAGAAAAAATTTGATTATATAAACAGCGAATAAATAATGTTTCCATTTAACGTAAGAGTATACGGAATATTGATCAACGAGAAAGAAGAAGTGCTGATCAGTGACGAAAGGACGGAAAATGTTTCATTTACTAAATTTCCGGGCGGAGGATTAGAATATGGAGAGGGGCTATTAGAGGCCCTAATCAGAGAATACCAAGAAGAGTGCGCATTTGACATTAACGTCGTAAAACATATCTATACAACTGATTTTTACGAGAAATCAAGTTTCAATGATAGCCAGATCATATCAATTTATTATCAGGTCAAAAATACTTCAGCCATTCAGATCAGAACAACCACCAAGGCATTTGACTTTGATCCGAACGAGATAGTGGAAGACAATAAGCGTCAGTCTTTCCGATGGGTTCCTGTCCCTGTGCTTAGGACAGCAGATCTAACATTTAAAACGGATCAAGTTGCCTGGACAGAATTTTTGAAAACGCTGAAATGATAAGATTTTTTTTAATTTTCGTCAATTTTATTTGTATTTAAAAAATAAACACATATCTTTACGTAAACCAATGGAAATACTTTGTTTTTTTAAAGTATTGACCTTAATAATTACATTTTATTATTTTTTTGATATCTCGTAAGACGAGATGAGTGAAGAGAAAAGCGATATCAAACAGACATTGGTTTATTGAATTTGTAAATTCCTAGTCCTATAGGTTTTTTAATAGTTAGTGTGATTTTATGGCGATACTCCCCGTATCGCCTTATTTTTTGTCTTATTACGCGCTGTCTCTGTCGCCTTTATTTAGAGTATTTACACATCCGGAGAGCACGGTCAGGGACTCACTCTCATTTCTTTTTTAGAGATCTCTACCCCTGCTAAAACCTCAGCAACGACAGCAACAATTGCGGATCCTATTTGAATGCGACGAAAGAGGCAAAACACAAATTTTTATGCAATACATCTATATCTTTAAATCCGACTTTTGCCAATAGCTCAAGCTGATATACCAACGGCCTCGGTGTGTCCTCATGTTCGATATAGGCAAAGACATAATCGCGATATGCTTCATTTTGCAAATTCGTTAAGTAGGCTCCATATTTTTCGCGATAGATCAGCTGCTGGAGAGGCGCACTATTTTGTTCGATTAGATCGAAAATCCATACACTACCACCACTTTTGAGTAATCTAAAAAGTTTCTGGAATGCAGTCTCCCAATCCTGATCGTCCCGCAGATGATGTAATACCGCCGTCGCAATTATTACATCATATTTTCCCTCGGACAGATCGGCCTGCCGAAAATCGCTTTTCACCTGATGTACCCGTCCACTGGTAAGTGCTCCGACACGTTCTTTAGCACGTTCTAACATCGGTAAACTCAGATCAACTAAGGTAACATCTGGATTGGAACTGACTTTTTGCAATAATTTGACATCATAGTTACCTGCACCGCAGCCAATATCCAATACCTGCTCGAGCCCCGGGTAAAGGGATGAAATTGCATCCGTTATAAGTTCCATATTCCACACGGCATCCAATGTCGTCGCCTGCCCCGTCTCTAAATTAGCAAACCGCTCAACATCCTTGTCAAATCGCGTTTCAATCTCCTGTAATGTTGCTTTATTCATAGTAATATATTTATTTACGAGCTGACTATGCTCTGTTGTCTTTCAATGACTACATCGTATCCGGATCGTTTTGAAAAGCATGTCGGGCTTTTTCCGATAAGATAGGACATATAAATTTTAATTATTTAAAGGTAGTGTTAACTCGAATTCATTAAAAATATTTATTTTGTCATCGATTCATACCAAAAAAGTATCAATGGAAATCAGACATCTTATTTATTTCAAAACAGTAGCCGAGGAGCTTCACTTCGGAAGAGCAGCCGAGCGTTTATTTATGTCCCAACCACCGCTCAGTAGACAGATCAAAGATCTTGAAGATGAGCTTGGTGTTATTCTCTTCTTCAGAACAAACAAAAGGGTGGAACTGACCGAAGCCGGTAAATACTTTTTGGAAGAGGTCATCGAAATCCTTCAAAATTTAGAGCATAGCAAAACAATCACAAAACAGATCCATAACAATATCTCAGGGGAATTTAAATTAGGTTATATCAGTTCCACACCAAAACAGATGTTGGCAACAGTATTGAAACAGATTCAGCAAAAATTCCCCTATCTACGGGTCAGCCTATTTGAGACATCTACACAAAAACAAAAAGCAGCGTTAGAAAACGGAAAATTGGATCTCGGAATTATGCGTGCGCCCATATACGCTAGCGAGCTCCTGATCACACCGCTGTTCGAAGACCCAATGGTCATTGTGGGATCCACAGCAGTAGACTTCAAGGATATCAATTTTTTCAACGAGAATTTCATCTCCTTCAACCAAAAATACGCCTCTGAATACCATCGCTTAACAATCAATACTTGTAATCGCATGGGATTTGAACCCAAGATTGTGCACCAGAGCAATTCCATGTCTTCGATCCTCGAATTGGTATCACAAGGCTTAGGATTAGCTGTAGTACCTGCATCTACGATAAAACAGTATCCCCATCTGAAATTAAAAATTATGAAACTCGATGATATAGATAGCAAAACAGAAGTTATTTTGGTTTCCAATATAAAAAGTAAGAACAGTGCGCTCGGAGAGTTCATTCAATGTATTCAAAAGGAATACCTTAAATTTAATAAAGCATATTAAAAAAAGGACTGGTTTGTCCCGATTCAAACAATGAAAAAAACCATCATTTCCCTTCTTCCATTAACACTGTTGCTCCCCGTACTATTGTTCGGACAGCGGGCATCAGAAATTGACCAGAAATTGCAGGCCATTATGCAGCGCTATCAAGCGATAGGATTGAGTGTCGTACTCGTCAAAAACAACCAGATTGACTTTCATAAAAACTATGGTTACAAAAATATAAAAGACAAAACCCCATTACAGGACAACGACATCTTCCGGATAGCTTCCATATCAAAGTCATTTACCGCCACGGCTTTTATGCAACTCTTAAAACAGGGCCTCTGTTCTTTAGATGATGATTTCGGGGATCTAATCGGTTTCCCGATTAGAAATCCAAACTACCCTGAGGTAAAAATCACCCTGCGGATGGTACTTTCCCACACTTCCAGTATGAATGATAAAAACGGTTATTTTAACCTAGATGTGATCAACCCGTCCAAAAATCCGAACTGGAAAGATTCATACAACAGTTATGCCCCGGGCAGCCGATATCAGTATTGTAATCTAAATTTCAATATGGCGGGAGCCGTATTGGAGAAACTGACACAGATGCGTTTTGATAACTATATCTCCAAAAACATTCTCAAGCCATTGCAGCTTTATGGTGGATATTGTGTTGACTCACTGGATCATTCAAGATTAGTCCCTTTATACTCATTCGATGAAAAAGCTAATTTTATAGAAGAAGCAAATGCCTATGCTCCAAGACGCGATGAACTTGCAACTTATCACCTGGGCTATACGACTCCGATACTCTCTCCCACTGGTGGTATGAAAATATCAGCACTCGATCTCGCAAAATACATGCTCATGCACATGAACTATGGTACGACCAAAGGGAAAAAAATAATGGATAAAAAATATGCAAAGATCATGCAAACGGCGGTTAACAAGCAATCTGGTTATGGTCTCGCGATCATGAACGAAAGCAGCATTATTCCCGGCCTCACCCTAACGGGGCATACGGGATCTGCCTATGGATTATACAGTGCGCTATTTTTTAATCCCACAAAAAAATATGGATTCGTAGTGATCACCAACGGTTGCAACTTGCCAGATAGCGATAATTTCAATCCTTTGCTCAAAGACTGTATCCAAGCCCTATATGATAGCTTTATAAAATAGGCTGAAGTCTAAGGACAAAGTCTGACTGTCTGCCTCAAGCAGGAAAGAAAACAATTAAATGGATAGCAGCTTCCACAACAACGCATAAAAATACCCCCAAATAGTATTCGACTTTTTGGGGGTATCGTATCGTTGAGCGTATGGATTGATTTATTTTTTATTCTCAACCCAGTTTACAATTGCCGGATCCAATGGATTGGTTGCTGATCGAAAGCGGTGTACCAATTGACCATTTTCATCAATCAGGAATTTTTCAAAGTTCCATTTGATATCGCCGGTAAAATCCGGATTGTTTTGTGTGATCAAATATTTAAATAATGGCGAAATCTGATCACCTTTCACATCTACCTTTTCTGCCATTAAAAAATCCACACCATAATTCTGCTCACAAAATTCTTGAATCTCGGTGTTGGAACCCGGCTCCTGTTGTCCAAAGTTATTCGCTGGAAAACCAATGATCACCAATTTATCGCCAAAGGTCTTGTGTAGTTCTTCCAGGTCTTTATACTGTTTCGTAAAACCGCATTTAGACGCTGTATTGACGATCAAGATTTTCTTGCCTTTGAAATCGGACATTTTCACTTCCTGCCCATCCAGGGTCTTAAAAGTGAAATTATAAATTTCGGGATTGCCAAATAACATTGACATATACACCATAATAGTTGCTATAATCATATTTTTTTTAGTTTAAAGACTCAACAATGAGTTACTCTCTCTTTCCAATACAGCATTAAACAATTCATTTATAGGGGACTTGAGGATTGTTCCGACCTTAATCTGATGCGTTTCACACACTTCTCGTAATAATAAATCAAAACTGTAAGCAATTGACCCCACAAAGTGACACTCATACTGATTGTAATCAGCATAAGTTAAAATAGATGCCTGAACGAACTCTTCAAAACCTCCTTTTACCAGGTCGATGATAAATGGATGGGTAATATTATCAGACATGAAAGGCGCAAAAGATGCTAAAAAAGCATTTGGTCGTTCTTTCTGGTACACGTTTTTTATAACAATCTCTTTATTAATGCGGTATTTGACCGCAAATTTCTCGTTCAGATCTTTCGGCATACGCCCGTAAAGAAATAAACGAAGAAGCTTTTTCCCAAAATAGGCCCCAGAGCCTTCATCTCCCAACACATAACCGTTGCCGTTATGCGAAGGCATCAACTCTTCGCCATCAAAAAAACTCAGGTCCGATCCTGTACCAAGCGTGGCAACATATCCTTTTTTATTGCCACAGGTTGCCAGCGCACATCCGAAAAGATCATTCTCAACAGCGATATAGGCATTTTCGAACAAGGGAGTCAAGGCATTTGAAACCATTTCACGGCGATCTGGGGTAATGCAGCCAGCTCCAAAAAAATAAAGCTCCGTAACCTCATCCGCATAAGGTATTATTTCGGGTATCTCTTTAATAACCCGTGTAATTTCTTTTTCGTTAACGAAAAAAGGATTGAGTCCATTTGTACTGAACGAAATAGGTGCGCTGTCGGGCAATTCCAATTTCCAATCTGACTTTGACGAGCCACTATCAACAACTAAGATCATACAAATTCTTGATTATTTTCCCCTGATAAACTAGTGTATCAAATATACGAAAATTACGTCCAAACTGAAACGACGGTTCTTAAAGAAAATACGTATCTTGGATTTTTTATGTGATATCTTTACAATCCAATGAAACTTTTTAAATCAATTAAAGGCTGACGGATTTAATGAACTATTGAAGAACCAATAAAACATTTTTTTGTTTTGATTTAAGCATAAGATAATTTTAATTTTGTAAGCGCATACCAAAATCATCTTTCATGGATAGTGACCATTTAAATATACCCATAATAAACTTTGAGGTATCTTTTCCAGAAGTACAGGCTCATTACATTAACGTAAATATGAGCATAAAAAAACTCAATCAGCCTTATGTTGATCTCAAAATGCCAGTTTGGTCACCAGGCTCCTATTTAATTCGTGAATATGCAAAAAATGTAGAGCGATTTAAACCTGTTGATACTGATGGAAATCCCGTTCCCTTCTGCAAAATTTCAAAAAATACCTGGCGTGTTACAACAAATGCACTGGATCAGCTGCATATAAGCTATGCCGTATATGGCTTTGAAGTTTCTGTCCGCACGAATTTTTTTGACAGCGACCACGCATTTATAGTTCCAACAGCCACATTTCTACATATTGACGGTTATATCAACATTCCTTCGCAAATTGTTATCGTGCCAAAAGAGACTTGGAAAAGTATATCAACGGGACTGGAACGACTGACACAACATACTTTTCATGCACCTAATTTTGATGTTTTATATGATAGTCCGATTGAAGTAGGAAATCAGGACATCTGGAAGTTTCAGGCTGCGGGAGTAGAACACGAGTGTGCCATGGTAGGGGGTGGATCCTATGATAAAGAACGCCTTACAAAAGACATTACCCGTATTGTGGAAGAAGAAACCCGTATCTGGGGATCAAATCCCAATAAACGTTACGTCATCATCACCCACAATTATCAGTCTGGTGGCGGGGGGCTTGAACACCTCAACTCCACGGTATTGGGTGCGTCGAGAAATGCCTACCGAAATGAAAATAGCTACAAAACATACCTGAGTCTCGTTGCCCATGAATATTTTCATTTATGGAATGTAAAGCGACTTCGCCCTAAAGCACTGGGACCGTTTGACTATGATAGAGAGAACTATACCACGGGCTTGTGGATCATGGAAGGTTTCACCTCATATTACGACAATTTAATCATTAAACGCTGTGGATTCTACGATGAAAAGGAATACCTGACATTATTAGCAAATGATTTCAATATTGTCCTGAACCGTCCCGGGCATGAAATACAATCCGCGGCAGCATCGAGTTTTGACACTTGGATCAAATATTATAGGCCGGATGAAAATGCAATCAATTCCTCCATCTCCTATTATAATAAAGGAGCAATGCTTACAGCATTACTGGACATCAAAGTCATCGCAGCCACAGATGGAAAAATAAAATTGGATGATATCATCCGGGCGGCTTACGAAGAGTTTTTCTTAAACCTCAACCGTGGATTTGAAGAAAACGAATTCCAGAACCTTGCGGAACGTATTGCCGGCACTTCACTGGATGACATATTCCAGGCAGCCCACCAGGACGGTGAACTCGATTACAATGCCTACTTCAATTTGGTGGGCTATGAAATTGTAGACAGCAACAAAGATAAGGATGCCTTAACGTTGGGCATCACGACCAACAAAATAGATGGACTGATCAGCATCGCGACAGTTGAAAAAGGAACTGGCGCCTATGATGCGGGATTGAGCGTGAAAGATGAATTGATTGCAATAAATAATGTCAGATTAGATGTAAAAGACAAGGAGATGGATTTCATTACACAGCATGCTGCTGACGGCGACCTATTGAATTTCCTTATTGCAAGAGATGGGATCGTGCGGGAAATACCGGTCCAAATCAGAAAGAACAACAAGAAAATCTATGAGATCCGCCAGCTAAAAGACCAGACTTTCTTACAGGAGCTGCTGGGAAAAATCTGGATGGCCTGACGGGACTATTCCTGAGACGATTACACATCATGACACTTTAGTCACCGGCAATCATTTAAACAGCCCCGGCAAAAATATATTTTTGCCGGGGCTGTTTATTTAGAACTTATATCTCACCGAAAAACCAATCGGATCGAACACTTTGATGCTCGACTCATTCAAAAAGTCAAAATAGGGTTTTACATCCAGGGAAATCTGAAATGGAGCCTGAGGAATATTATATTCAATCCCCACGATACCGTCTATACTTAAATTAAGATGGGAGTCAAACGAATAGCGCTGCCCCGCTATAATTTTATCCTTTTCTTTGTAAGAACCGATACTTCCACCAAAGCCATAGTACCAATTTAGACCTGCTGTCAAAGGTTTGTAAATCTCGTATAATCCAACGACACGAAATCGTCGATAATTGGAATTGCTCTGAATACTCATAATACCTTCCAAAGCGTGATTCGAATTAAGCGTATGACGGTAAGTAATTCCTTGAGCAGAGCCAAATCGCCCTCCAATAGCGCCTCTATTATCCAACTGAGCTACAGCTTTATTGGACAATGCACCAAACATCAGCATTCCACCGACAGCCAAAAATATTTTTCTCATAAAAATTGAACGCGTTATATGCTTCTTTATATATACCAAAAGTAACAATTACAGCTATAACGACACAATGTTTAATTTGTTATGACATTAATCCCAATATCAACAACTTTATTTCTGATATTTTTTTTATATTTAAGTCAATAGTGGTAACCAAATAAACTCAAGTGATATGGGCAGAATTTTTGACTTTATAACCTTATATAAAGAAAAATACGCAAAGGACATTATGGTGGCAGGCCGAGATGCCAGTGGCAGCTGGAAAACGTATTCCACCAAAGAATATATAGCAGCAATTGACACTTTGAGTAGGGCACTACTAAAGTTGGACCTGAAGAAGGGGGACCGTGTGGGAATAATGTCCGGGAATAGGCCTGAATGGAATTTGGTTGATTTTGCCTGCAATCAAATAGGACTTGCAACTGTACCCCTCTATCCTACTTTGTCGGCACAGGACCTGTCATTTATCGTCAACGATTCGGATGTCAAAGTACTATTTGTAAGCAATAAAGAATTGACTGCACGTATTGGGCAAGCAATCAAAGAACATGGCATACAGCCACAGGTGTATACCTTTGACCAGATTGAAAATCATACACCTCTAAACGAATTAATAGCCAGCGCAGTAGATGAAACCACTGATCTATCCGCCCATCGCGATAGCGTCACGGAGGATGACCTGTTGACCTTAATTTATACTTCAGGAACTACAGGACGTCCAAAAGGGGTGTACCTCTCGCATAAAAACGTATATAGCAATGTCATGGCCTGTAATTATTTGATACGGGAGGATTTCAAAACCGCACTTAGCTTTCTTCCGCTATGCCATATTTTTGAGCGCATGGTGGTGTATATGTACTACTCGAAAGGTATCCAAATTTACTTTTCAGAAACCTTGGATAATGTGGTTGCCGATATCAATGATGTAAAACCAGACGTCTTTACCACGGTACCGCGCGTACTGGAAAAGGTCTATGACAAGATTATTGAAAAAGGCAAAGCGCTCACCGGAATTAAAAAGAAGTTGTTCTTCTGGGCCGTGGACTTGGGGCTAAAATTTCAGGAGCCGGGTAAAAATGGACTATTCTATAATTTGAAACTAGGTATTGCCCGCAAACTCATTTTTTCTAAATGGCAAGAAGCCTTAGGCGGCAATATTAAGATTATCGTATCCGGTGGAGCAGCGCTTCAAGAGCGCTTAGCACGCATATTTTGGGCAGCTGACCTGAAGGTACTTGAAGGCTATGGCCTAACAGAAACTTCGCCAGTTATTGCTGTAAACTCCTATTTACCCAATGGGTTAAAATTTGGAACAGTTGGAAAGCCGCTTAAAAACCTTGACGTAAAAATCGCTTCAGATGGTGAGATTCTTGTGAAAGGTCCTAGTATTACTATCGGATATTATCAAAATGAGGAGGCCACGAAAGAAGCTTTCGATGAAAATGGATTCTTCAAAACCGGAGATATCGGCGAAATTACTCCGGATGGTTTCCTAAAAATCACGGACCGGAAGAAGGAGATGTTTAAAACTGCGGGCGGAAAATACATTGCTCCCCAGTCTATCGAAAATAAATTAATGGAATCCACTATGATCGGACAGGTCATGGTGATCGGTGAAAACAAAAAATTCCCGAGCGCACTGATCGTTCCCGCCTTTGATGTCCTTTCAAAATGGGCCGCTCAAAAAGGGATATCCAGTAATTCCAATGAAGAAATCATCAAAAATCCTGAAGTTATTAAAAAATATCAAGACGAGATAAACCGATTATCAAGTAACTTTGGCCATTGGGAGATTGTCAAGAAATTCGTTCTTCTACCAAAAGAATGGACAATAAATGAGGGCCAGCTGACCCCAAAATTAAGTTTGAAACGAAAAGTTATTTTAAAAGAGAATGAAGCCGCGATCGACAAATTATATATAGAGCAGAATCAAGAATAACAATTTGCACGATTATTGGAGCTGTTAATCTTATTATGAAGCACGTTACACTAAAAGATCTATTTACATTCGGATACTGGAAAAATATTTGGCGAGTCATGATTGACGCCTTCAATGGATTCAACGATGACAAATGCATGAAGAAAAGTGCATCACTGGCTTATTATACAGTCTTTTCCATAGGTCCGCTGCTGATGATCGTCATTTGGTGTATCGGTTTCTTTTATGGAGAACATCTTGAAAGTGGTTCTTCTGCACAGGATCAGGTACTCGAAGAGGTCATGGTACTTTTTGGGCAAGATGTGACCACGCAGATTCAGTCCTATCTTCAGAAAATTACTTTTGAAAATAAATCCAATATGGGGATCACAATCGGTATTGTTACCTTGGTCATTTCCTCCACAACTTTGTTTGTGGATATTCAAGATTCAATAAACAATATCTGGAAAGTGAAGCCTAAGCCTAAGAAAGGCTGGCTAAAATTAATCATCAATAGACTAATTTCCTTTTCCATCGTAATTGCTTTAGGCTTCTTGTTAATTGCTTCATTGATGATAAATGGAGTTATAGTCGCAGTCACCAACTTGGTTATGACCTATTTCCCCATTATTCCGATTGCACTGATATCTTGGGTAAATACCGGTATTACGTTTTCTGTCATAGTGATCCTGTTTGGATTTATCTTTTCGTTTCTGCCCGATGCTAAGGTCAAATTCCGTGATATGCTCGGCGGAGCGATTTTCACCGGCCTTCTTTTTATGTTGGGCCGCTACGGCATCTCGCTTTATCTCAATCTTTCTTCCACGGCAAGTTTTTACGGTGCAGCTGGTTCGATCATCATCATGTTATTGTGGATCTATTATTCAGCCGCGATACTTTACTTTGGAGCAGAATTTACCAAATTTTATGCGATCAAATTTGGTGCAGGTATTGTCCCTTCTGCATTTGCCGTTGCCATTGAACAAACAGAAAAAGTAAAGAAAATGGGCCCCGATGCTGAGGCCCATATCGGCGATACAATCCAGATATCAAAATAACCCTACTATTTTTTCTCTTTTTTCCCGCTAATGGAACCATCTATGCCAATCACATCAATGACTCTATCACCAATTTGTGTGATATCTGATTTCAGGCCGATCATTACGGTAAAAATATTGACGGGTGTATGCTGTATTTTTCTAAAATTATGCAGATACCCCAATTCCAAGCCAAGAAAAAAGCCGTTAAATTTATAATCAGCTCCAGCACCTAATTTACTCGACAGATTAAAATGATTTTTATTTTCCATCTTAACGAGTTTCTGTTCGGTGAGCACATTCGCACGAGGCTCACTGGTCAATCCCACCCCCGGTCCCAGGAAACCGTAAACATTCAACCTGCGCATCTGTTTGCGCACGCCACCTGAAAAAGCAAAGGTATAGAAGTTCGTATTTGCATCTTCGATACGATAGGCAAAATCGGGATCAGGCAGAAGTTGCTTGTATTTGAATGACAATGTATACAATGTCGGGGAAACAAAAAACATCGAGTTTTTGAGGGAGATATCCAAACCAATGCTACCTGAAAATTTTTGGGAAAGTATATCTTTGGTCTTGCCTATGGGGAACCCCATTCCAGTTGTACCCCAATAATAAACTTTTCGGTAATGAATCGTGTCAACACCGCCCTGAGCATAGGTATTCATGCTCAGCAACAAAAGAACAATAAAAGCAAGAAGAAATCTTTTCATTTAAAAGCGTTTAATACTGAATAAGAACAATATTAAACGCATAATGTTCAAGCCCTCAAAAATATTTTAGAGATAGCTTTTGGATTGTGGTCCCTGATTAAACAAAAGATCAATAATACTCAAATCCGGATAAAAACCGTTTTTGTCCTGGAAAACCTGATAATATTCTTTGGGAGCGTCCAAAATGCTTTCCTTTTTTGGATGGATCACTTCGCGATAGTCAATTATTGCCGAATCATTTATACGATATTCCTCTGTAAAGGCAAGTGTTCGTCGTAGCTTAATTGACTTGAGTATGAGTTCCAGTTGCGCCATATTAAAGTCCAACAGATAATCAAATTTTTCGTGATAAAAATGACTAAAATCATCTTCATAATATTCAAAATACGCAGAGCTTCTGTAGGCTGTCTGAATACTCAGCCAATGTAAACGTTGCCAGTCAAATTCATAACTGATCCGGATATCTTTCATCGGAACCCGATCTTTGTTGCCATGTTGGATCGGAACGATTAGATCCTGTACCCCATTGGCAGAAGCAATACGGGCCCGTGTGCGATAGCTTTGTTTTTGAAAATGTTCGTATTTTTCGATCACTAGCGGAAGATTATGCTCCTGTATGGTATGAAAATAAGATATCGGCGGAAGATAACATGCTGGAAGTAATAACTGCGATTCCATAAAAACTGATGATTTTTGTTATAAGTGACGCAAAAATAACTTAAATTAAGGATATTTGTAAAATACTACTGGGAATTTTAGCTATAGCATGAAACAAAAAGCGTTAAGCGCATTAATCTATATCATCTCTCTTTTCCCCTATTGGTTTCTATATTTGATTTCCGATGGGTTATATTATATTCTTTATTACATTATTGGATATAGAAAGAATATTGTATTTCAAAATTTAGAAAATGCTTTTCCTGAAAAGAGCGATGCCGAACGAATAGCAATAGCAAAAAAATTCTATCGCTTTTTTCCGGACTTACTTATAGAATCCATCAAATTAAAAACAATTACCGCTGGTGAGGTCAGAAAAAAAATGACTTTGGATAATGAGGAAGAATTAATCCGTCATCTCGCTGCCGGAAAAAATGTAATTGGAGTCACCTCACATTATGCCAATTGGGAACTTGGAATTCATCGCTTGAGTCTGATTACTGATTTCCCGACCCTGATAGTTTATAAGCCGCTAAATAATAAAGATATCGATACGGTATATAATACCATGCGGGGGCGCTTTGGCGCTGAAATGGTTCCAATGAAACAGATTCTTAGACATATCGTCAAATTAAAAGGCCAACCTAACATTAGTATACTGGTCGCTGACCAGACGCCGATGTATTCTGATTCCGACTATTTTATCAATTGGCTGAATCAAGAAACATTGGTCTACACAGGCGCCGAGCGGCTATCAAGAATAAGCAAGGCCCCGGTCGTATTTTGTTATATTGGCCGGAAGAAAAAAAGAGGACAATACTTCTGTAAGTTTGTTACTTTGGTAGAAGACCCTTCCGAATATACTGAACATGAAATAACCGACTTACACAACCGATTTGCGGAGCAACTTATTCGTGAAAATCCCGAATATTGGCTGTGGTCACATAATCGCTGGAAAAGGAAACGCAGAAAATGAGTAAATTACCAAGAGTAGCTGTTGTCATACTCAATTGGAATGGCCGTTTCTTCCTGGAGAAATTCTTGCCTTCCGTCTACAACAGTTCTTATCCAAATATTGAGTTCGTCATCGGTGACAACGCATCCGATGATGATTCTATACTGTTTGTCAAACAGTACTACCCGACCATCAGCATTCTTGAAAACGACAAGAATTATGGTTTTGCCGGAGGTTATAACAAGGTCCTGGAACGTGTAGATGCAGATTATTATATCTTGCTGAATTCAGATGTGGAAGTATCTCAAAACTGGATAGAACCGGTTGTTGCTTATATGGAAAGCAATCCGAATATTGCGGCCGCCCAGCCCAAGATCCTCTCCTTCCATAGTAAAGAGAAATTTGAGCATGCCGGTGCAGCCGGAGGTTATATGGACTATTTGGGCTTCCCATTCTGTAGAGGAAGAATTTTGCATGAAGTTGAGGAAGACCATGGTCAATATGATCAGGAATCTGAAATTTTTTGGGCATCGGGAGCTGCACTTTTTATTCGGGAAAAAGCCTGGAAAGAAGCAAACGGTTTAGATGAGGATTTTTTTGCCCATATGGAGGAAATTGATCTGTGTTGGCGGTTAAAAAAAATGGGCTATGCTATTGGCTACTGCCCGACATCTGTCGTTTACCATGTCGGTGGTGGCACATTAAATGCTAGTAACCCCAAGAAGACCTATTTGAATTTTAGGAATAATCTGGTTATGTTGCAAAAGAATCTACCTTTGGGTAAGGCAATTTGGATAATTTTCCTGCGCCTATGGTTTGATTTTGCCGCATTGATGAAATTTCTCATTGACCGAAAGCCGAAAGATGCCTGGGCGATTAGTCGTGCCCATCAGTATTTCCTCCTGAATATTTTCAAAAATGCTAGAAAACGAAAGAAATACCGGGCGACAGAAAATCAGAAAGGGCTGTATAATAGTTCTGTCATTATTGATTTTTACGCGAATAATAAACATAAATTTTCGCAATTAAATCCGAAAGATTTTAAATAGGGTATTGAGCCCCCCAAACACAAAATGCACAAAAACGCATTTTAAAAATAAGGCACCCTTATCAATAAGATTCTTTATTTATTTTATTTAAACGTACTTTTTATTTGTAATTTTGCAACATGTCGGTGATGGATATTGAAAAAAAGATAAAAGACTTAACAGCAGAACTCAATCATTATAACTATCAATACTATGTATTGGCAGATAGTCTTATTTCAGATTATGACTTCGATCTTAAGCTAAAGGAACTCGAAGCACTGGAACGTCAATATCCAGAGTTCGCTGATCCTAACTCTCCTACACAACGCGTAGGAGGAGACATCACCTCCAAATTCAAAACAGAGAAACATCGTTGGCCCATGCTTTCATTGGGCAATACCTACAGCCAAGAGGAACTTTTTGATTTTGATCAACGGATCCGAAAGATCATTGGTGATCAGTTTGAGTATGTTTGTGAATTAAAATTCGACGGGCTTTCCATAAGCTTAACATATGAAAATGGACTGCTCAAAAAAGCAGTTACCCGTGGGGATGGAACTCAAGGTGATGTGGTGACAAACAATATCAAAACGATTCGATCCATTCCGATCAGACTCAAAGAGGGTGACTATCCTAGCCAGTTTGAAATCCGGGGAGAGATATTTATGCACAAATCTGCATTCCTTCGCCTAAATAAAGAACGCGAACAGAACGCGGAACAAACTTATGCCAATCCACGCAATTTTGCTTCGGGCACAATAAAACTTCAGGATTCTGCAGAGGTAGCCAAAAGACCCTTAGATTGTTTTCTGTACTTTTTATACTGCGACAATAGAACCAACCTATTTCATGATCACTGGAATAGCTTAGAACATGTAAAAAGCTGGGGATTTCACGTCTGTGAACACACAAAAAAGTGTAATTTACTGGCAGATGTCTTTGAATTTATTGACTATTGGGACACCGAACGACATAATCTCGGCTATGAAATCGACGGTATCGTTATCAAAGTGAATGATTATGCCCAACAGGAAGATTTAGGTTTTACGGCGAAGAATCCGAGATGGGCTATATCCTATAAATTCAAAGCGGAACGTGTTGAGACAACACTCAATACCATTAGCTACCAAGTAGGGCGTACCGGCGCAGTCACACCTGTAGCAAATCTCCAACCTGTCCTGTTGGCGGGAACGACGGTCAAACGCGCCTCTTTGCATAACGCCAATGAAATTGCCCGTTTAGATTTACATCAGGGCGATACTGTCTATGTAGAAAAAGGAGGCGAAATTATTCCTAAAATCATTGGAGTCAACCTTGAAAAAAGATTACCGGATACAACAGCTTTCATCTACCCGAACAGCTGTCCGGAATGTGGCACAACATTAAATAGACAAGAAGGCGAAGCCGTGCATTACTGCCCCAATGAAACCGGATGTCCACCGCAAATTGTTGGTAAAATGCAGCATTTTATCGGACGTAAAATGATGGATATCGAGGGTATGGGCGACGAGACGGTTGAGACTTTCTTCAAAAAGGGACTATTGCATAACATTGTTGACATCTATGGCTTAAAGGATCATCAGGAAGCCCTACAACAACTGGACCGTTTTGGCCAGAAATCCATAGATAACATGCTTGCCGGTATTGAAAAATCCAAAGAAAAACCGTTTGAAAAAGTGCTGTTTTCTTTAGGCATACGTCATGTCGGTGAAACTATCGCAAAAAAATTGGCGCAGCATTTCAAAAATATTGACGCTCTCGCACAAGCTTCTACAGAAGAAATCGAAGGGGTTCAGGATATTGGCCGTCGTATTGCCGAAAGTGTCAAAGAATATTTAGACAATCCCATCCATCAGCAACAGATCATTAGCTTAAGAAATTATGGCTTAAAGCTGGAAATTGAAGAAAGGGAAATTATTCTGGCCAGTGAAAATCTCAGCGGAAAAACGTTCTTGATTTCAGGTGTATTTGCAGATTATTCCAGAGAACAGCTAGCGGAATTAATCGAGAGCAACGGGGGGAAAATGCTCTCCTCCATTTCTGCAAAATTGAATTATCTGGTGGCAGGAGATAAAATGGGCCCTTCCAAATTAGCGAAGGCAGAGAAACTGGGCATCCCGATGATTAATGAGCAAGATCTATTAGACCTTATTCATTCCAAATAGGATTTTTTAATTAAATTTATATAAATACAAAAACAAGATGAACGAGCTTCACGGCGCAGGAGTAGCATTGGTCACTCCTTTCAACTCAGATGAATCTGTTGATTTCGAGGCATTGGGTCAACTCATTGACTTGCAGATTAACGCGGGTATGGATTATTTGGTTTCTTTAGGTACAACTGGAGAAGTTGCCACATTGACTAAAGAAGAACGAAAGCGTATCTGGGATTTCACTGTCAAGCGCGTGAACGGTAGACTTCCTTTGGTGGCGGGTATAGGCGGCAACAATACGGCAGAGATTATAGAACAGATCGAAGCATTTGATCCGACCGGTTTCTGTGCTATTTTATCTGTATCACCTTATTATAATAAACCAACACAGGAGGGAATTTACCAACATTATAAAGCTATCGCACAAGTTTCTCCATTGCCGGTTATATTATATAATGTACCGGGGCGTACGGGCAGTAATATGACCGCACAGACAACCTTGCGCCTGGCCAATGATTTTTCAAATATTGTTGCGATAAAAGAAGCTTCCGGCAATTTTGCCCAATTCAGCGAAATCTTGCGGGACAAACCGACAGATTTTTTATTGATTTCCGGCGACGATCCGGTAACCTTACCGATGATGGCGCTCGGTGCGGCGGGTATTATTTCGGTGATTGGAAACGCTTTACCAAAAAAGGTAGCCACATTGGCCAAATTATGTGCTGAGGGAAAATATAGCGAGGCCAGACCAATACACAATGGCTTACTCAAGATCACAGACTTATGTTTTATTGAGGGAAACCCAGCGGGGGTGAAATATATCCTTCAAGAACTGGGGATAGGAAAAGATGTTTTACGTCTTCCTCTAGTACCTGTCACCGAGAAAGTACAGGTGGCTATAAAAGAAGAACTGAAGAAATTGAACTAGCAGCAACTGTGTTCAGCGGAGAAAAGTTTAGATTCCCAAAGGATCTAAACTTTTTTGCTTCAAAGGATTGCAACATAACAATATAATACCTACCTTTGCACTTCCACAAAAGTGGAATTTTAAATAACAAAATTAATTAACACAATGCAACAGTACGAATCTGTAATCGTTCTTACCCCGTTGCTTTCTGAAGATGCTGCGAAAGAAGTAATCGCAAAATTCAAAAACATCTTAACAGAAGGCGGAGCCGAGATTGTCGCTGAAGACAATTGGGGTTTGAAAAAATTAGCGTATCCAATCCAGAAAAAATCTACTGGATTTTATCACTTAACTGAATTCAAGGCTCCAGGTGAATTAATCAACAAATTAGAGGTTGAATACAAACGTGATGAGCGCATTATGCGTTTCTTGACTGTAAGTTTAGACAAACATGCTAGAGCTTACAACGAGAAAAAACGTAGCGGTGCATTCAACAAAAAAGCTGAAACTAAAACTGAGGAGGGCGCAAACTAATGGCTAACGAAAATATCCAATACGTAACTGCTCCTAAAGTAGAGGACAACCGTAAAAAATACTGTCGTTTCAAAAAGAATGGTATCAAATATATCGATTATAAAGATGCTAACTTCTTGATGAAATTTGTGAATGATCAAGGTAAAATCTTACCTCGTCGTTTAACTGGTACATCTTTGAAATTTCAACGTAAAGTAGCTCAAGCTGTTAAACGTGCTCGTCACATCGGTTTGTTACCTTACTTAGCTGATGCAATTAAATAAGGAGGACGATAGAAAATGGAAGTAATTTTAAAACAAGATATCAAAGGCTTAGGTGAGCAAAACGATATCGTTAATGTAAAACCAGGTTTCGGTCGTAACTACTTAATCCCTCAAGGATTTGCTATTCAAGCGACTGAATCTGCAAAGAAAGTTTTAGCTGAGAACATCAAACAAGCTCAGTTCAAACAAGATAAAATCAAAAAAGACGCAACTGAATTAGCTGGTAAATTGGAAGCTGTAAAACTTTCAATCGGCGCTAAAGCAGGTGAATCTGGTAAAATCTTCGGTAAAGTAAATAGCATCCAGATTGCTGATGCATTGAAAGCAAAAGGTTTTGACGTAGATCGTCGTCGTATTACATTCGAAGTTGAACCTAAAGAATTAGGTGAATATATCGCTAACTTAAACTTACACAAAGAAGTTAAAGTTCAAGTTCCTTTCGAAGTAGTAGCTGAATAAGTTTATTATTTAGTACAAGATAAAAAAGCAGCTCTCCATAGGAGAGCTGCTTTTATTTGCTCCTTACCTTACCTTACCTTACCTTACCTTACCTTACCTTACCTTACCTTACCTTACCTTACCTTACCTTACCTTACCTTACCTTACCTTACCTTACCTTACCTTACCTTACCTTAAAACAAAAAAAACTCGCGCTGCTGAGAACAACGCGAGGCATAATCTAGGGTATTTGAAAGGGAAAATCTTTATTTATATCAAAACATCAATAAAAAACATATAATAAAACAAATAATTCAATTAAATATCCGTTTTTACATCGTTTTCATATTCAAAAGAAGTAAAAATTATCCATTTATCAAAATAAAATCTATTTTATTTTGATAAAATAGATCAAAAACCATAAAAACAACTTAAAACCACTAGAAATCACTAGAAAAATCAATATAAATATAAAAAACAAACAAAAACAACAAGAAAATCAAAATAAAAACACATAAAAAAAATATAAAAACAAAAAAAAGACCTGAAATCAGATTATTTCAGGTCTCTTTGTGTTAAAAAACAAATTATTACACTAATTGCTTTTCTAATTTTTCATTTAAAACTGATTTTGGAACCGCTCCAATTTGTTTATCTACGATTTCTCCATTTTTGAAGAACAATAAAGCAGGGATATTACGAATACCGTAACGAACTGAAATTTCTGGATTTTCATCCACGTTTACTTTTCCTATCACAGCCTTACCTTCATAATCTTTAGCCAGTTCTTCGACAACAGGACCTACCATACGACATGGACCACACCATTCTGCCCAAAAATCAATTAATACGGGTTTTTCCGCTTTCAAAACAACTTCTTCGAAGTTGCTATCTGTAATTTCTAATGCCATAATCTTTTAATTTTATAAACCGAAGTTATATTTATGATACTACTTAATTGCTAAAATCAATAAACAAAGATAGTAAACAACTGTCAATGTAATTGTAATCTTAATTACACAAAATCTAATCCAAACTAATTCAATCGGTAATTAATACCTTCAAACTTGTCTATACAGTCCAAAAACTCATTCGTAAGATTTATTTTTAGACTTTTAGCTGGCATTTCGACAGAGATTTCATCTTGGGGATCCCAGATTTTAAATTTTAATTGACAATTTGGCACAACACCTTCAATCTCATTCTGTGCTAAGATATCTTTAATTCCATCCAAGAATTCTTCATTCAGTTTTGGTAAAGGAATATTAATTGTAAAACTCTTTGCCATTTTTTCACGAAGCTCTGAAAGCAACTGCACACTTCTCAGCTCAAAGCCCCAATTTCCGACCTGCCTAAAACGCTCCTGCACCAATCCACGCAATTGAACAAAATAACCTTCCTGTAAATATCCTTTTAATTTCACATACTCCTCGCCAAACACCGCCATATCATAAGAGTCACTATAATCTTCGATTATAAATGAAGCAAAGGGCTTACCATTTTTGGTCAACCGGTGGCTTGCCGAGGCTATAATTCCACCGATAACCAATTCTTTATTTTTAATACGGTTAAACTCCAGCAGAGTTTCCTCATCCACCTCAGCTGCTTTAGCTTTATTGATCAACGACAGGTCAGACACCGGATTATGGCAGAAATGTTCAATCTCAAACCGATAGGTATCCAGGGGGTGACTAGTCAGGTAAATACCAATGACATCTTTTTCGTATTTAAGCTTTTCGATCAATCCCCATTGTGGGCAAGGCGCCAGCACAGGCTCCGGCAGTTCCGCAGCCTCACCCGCACCAAACAAACTTGCCTGTGCCGAGTTTTCATTTTCTTTATAACGTTGTCCAAACCGAATCGCCTTTTCCATTCCCGTTGAATTATCCTCGGCATGAAAATACTGCGCACGATGTGTACTTTCGAAACTATCAAAACCACCGGCATACGCCAAACTCTCAAAAGCTTTTTTATTGACCGCACGTAGATCTATGCGCTTAGCCATATCAAAAACAGATTTATACAATCCAGACTGTCTCGTTTGCACAATAGCATCTACCGCACCGGCACCGACTCCCTTGACAGCACCGATACCAAAGCGAATCGCTCCACGTTCGTTGACCGTAAACTTATAGTATGATTCATTTACATCAGGTCCCAATACCTCCAAGCCCATACGCTTACATTCCTCCATAAAGAATGTCACCTGCTTGATATCATTCATATTATTGGAAAGTACCGCTGCCATATATTCCGCCGGAAAATGCGCCTTTAAATAAGCGGTCTGATAAGCTACCCATGCATAACAGGTGGAGTGGGATTTATTGAAGGCATAACTGGCAAAAGCTTCCCAGTCAGTCCAGATTTTCTCCAGCACTTTCGCGTTGTGTCCTTTCTCTTCAGCCTGTGAAACAAACTTCGGTTTCATTTTATCAAGTACAGCCTTTTGCTTCTTACCCATCGCTTTACGCAAAACATCGGCATCGCCTTTAGAAAAACCCGCAAGCTTCTGGGATAAAAGCATTACCTGTTCCTGATATACCGTAATTCCGTAGGTTTCTTTTAAATATTCCTCACAGGCATCCAAATCATATACAATAGGATCTATCCCATGCTTACGCTTGATAAAACTCGGGATATACTCAATTGGCCCCGGACGATATAAAGCATTCATCGCAATCAAATCGGCAAATACCGTTGGTTTCAGATCGCGCATATATTTTTGCATTCCCGGCGATTCATATTGGAATACACCGATTGTTTCTCCACGCTGGAAAAGCTCGTAAGTCAACACATCATCTATCGGAAATTTATCCGGATCCAAGACGATACCATGACTTAATTTAACGTTCTCAACAGTATCCTTGATAAGCGTCAGGGTCTTCAACCCCAAAAAGTCCATTTTCAATAGTCCGGCACTTTCAACGACGTGGTTATCAAACTGTGTCACATACAAGTCGGAATCCTTGGCCAAAGAAACAGGAACGAAATTCGTAATATCATCCGGCGTAATGATCACACCACAGGCATGAATACCTGTATTTCGGACCGAGCCTTCCAATACACGTGCCTGACGGATCGTTTCAGCTTCAAGTCCGGCACCCTCTGCGATTGACTTTAACCGGTTGACTGCCTCGATCTCCTCTGTTCGCAATTTCTCCTTTAGACCTGCCTCATCCAGCGTAAAGATTTTGGAAAGCTTCAGATTGGGAATCAGTTTGGCTATTTCATTCGCATCGCCCAAAGGCAGGTCGAGCACACGTGCGGTATCTTTAATCGAAGACTTCGCGGCCATCGTACCGTAAGTAATGATCTGGGCCACCTGACTTGCACCATATTTATTGATCACATACTGCATCACCCGTCCACGCCCCTCATCATCAAAGTCAATATCAATATCAGGCATGGATACACGGTCGGGATTTAAAAAACGCTCAAATAGCAAATCGTATTTTATGGGGTCAATATTTGTAATCCCCAGACAGTACGCAACGGCAGATCCCGCCGCAGATCCCCGACCAGGCCCAACAGAAACACCCATATCACGTGCTGCAGCAATAAAGTCCTGTACAATCAAAAAGTATCCTGGATATCCCGTTTTTTCGATTGTCGCCAATTCAAAATCCAGACGTTCTCGAATATCATCCGTTATTTCCTCATAGCGTTTCTCGGCACCTACATAACATAAGTGGGCGAGATATTTATTTTCCCCTCTTTTTCCCCCGTCCTCATTATCTTCTGCAACCTGGAATTCCTCGGGTATATCAAATTTGGGCAAGAGCACATCCCTGTTCAATTTAAAGACCTCTACCTTATCCACGATCTCCTGTATATTGAGAATTGCCTCAGGTAAATCTTTAAACAGGCTTTTCATTTCTTCAGAAGATTTAAAATAATACTCCTGATTGGGCAAACCGAACCGGAAGCCCCGTCCCCTCCCTTTGGGTGTGGAAAGTTTCTCGCCATCCTTCACGCATAACAGGATATCATGGGCGTGTGCATCCCCTTTCTTTTCGTAATAGGTATTATTGGTTGCTACAACTTTAATCCCATATTTACGGGCAAACCTCAATAAAGTTTGGTTGACCCTATCCTCATCTTCTTGTCCATGCCGCATGAGCTCGAGATAGAAATCATCTCCAAAATGTTCTTTCCACCATTGCAAAGCTTCCTCCGCCTGATTTTCACCAATATTTAGCACCTTGCTGGGCACCTCTCCCTGCAGGTTTCCCGAGAGTACGATCACATCTTCTTTATATTGTAGAATAAGATTTTTGTCTATGCGGGGGACATAATAGAATCCTGCTGTATAGGCAAAAGAAGCCAACTTGGCTAAGTTATGATAACCACGCTTATTCTTTGCCAACAGCACAATCTGGTAACCGTTATCCTTTCTGGTTTTATCTGTATGGTCTTCACAAACAAAGAATTCGCAACCTACAATAGGTTTTAGAATCTGACCGGTAGGCTCATGCCCATTTTCGACCGCTTCGGCATTTTGTGCCTCCACCTCTTTATTATGACTGATAACCCTAGAAACAAATTCAAAAGCCCCCATCATATTTCCATGATCGGTAAGCGCAACCGCAGGCATATTGTCTTTGACCGCAGCCGAGACCAACTTATCATACGACATGGTCGACTGTAGAATAGAAAACTGTGAATGGTTATGTAAGTGAGCAAATTTAGCTTCCTTAAGGGCGGATAGGGTATCTTCATCTACGACAACACTAACTTCGTCTGGCGTAGCGCGTTTTCTGATCTCATCAGAGGCCGCTTTAAGATTGATATGTTTAAGTCCAGCAGTAGGAACAGGGCCGGGGTTACTCGTTTTGAATTCCACAAAATACCCCGTATCCACCTGAAGTTCCTCGGCCGTAAAGACCTCCCTTCTGACCAGTTCCAGAAAACAACGTGTTGTCGCCTCAACGTCGGCCGTTGCATTGTGGGCCTCAGCAAACGGAACCCCAAACAAATAGGAGTGTAATTCGGTCAGATTAGGCAGTTTATACCGACCACCACGCCCACCCGGAATTTTCAACAGATCAGCAGTCACCTCGGTACAGGTATCCAAAACAGGCATGTCCGCCATTTTGGAATCCATACCATAACGATAGAACTCACAGCCCATGATATTGAGGTCAAAACCGATGTTCTGCCCCACAACAAATTTCGCTTTATTTAACGCTGTATTGAATTTTTCAAGAGCAACCTGTAGTGGCACCCCCTGTTCTTCAGCCAATGCGGTAGATATACCGTGTATTTTTTCAGAGTCGTAGGGTATATCAAATCCATCGGGTTTAATCAAAAAGTCCTGATGTTCGACCAAATTTCCCATCTCATCGTGAATCTGCCATGCCAGCTGGATACAACGCGGCCAATTATCTGTGTCCGTAATTGGCGCGTCCCAACGCTTCGGCAAACCCGTTGTCTCTGTATCGAAAATAATATACATAAATTTCTAAACCTCTTTAATACAATACGTTAAATGTAATTAAATTTACATTTATTTGAACTTGAAATTTACAAAATTCTTAGGGAACATTCTGTCAGATTTTTGCGAAAAATAACAGCATAAAATCTGGCTTTTATCAACTATGGCAGCTGTCCGGCATCGCCAAATTCGCCGTTCCAAAAAATTAATTTACATAAATGATCCACAGCTCTTATCGGTGGCTCCCATTGCTACTTGGGCAGACCATTTGACAGCCATTCGGAATGACCACTTTTAGCATCTTCATAGGTTTAGGAAGAAAGCAAAGTATTTCAACGAAAGCTCAAGAGGTAAAAATGCATTGAATCCCACACAAACATAACAGCTATTTAATATTGTATCTACTACACTATCCCGGTTATTTACTATATTTGAATTCGACTCGAATTTCTATGATTAAAGCGATTTTTTTTGATATAGACGGGACACTGTTAAGTTTCAAAACACATCAAGTCCCCGACTCCACACAGCAGGCATTTCAATTATTAAAAGAAAAAAATATAAAAGTTTTCGTTTCTACCGGCCGGTCCTTTAATCAATTAGGACATATCCGTTACCTTGACTTCGACGGTTTTATCACGTTCAATGGCGGATACTGTGTCACCAAAGATGAACAGGTTATTTATAAAAATAATATTATTCAAGAAGACATCCTTTCATTACTTGATTACGCGAAGCATCATCCCGAACTCACGTTTTCATTTATGTCAGACAAAGAGATCTCCTTAAATCAGGTTACGCCCGAAGTGCTTAGGATGTATCAGCAAGTTAACGTAAAAACCCCGCCGATACGCAACTATGAAGACAACTTTGATCTGGAATCCGTCATGCAGGTCAATGTATTTATCAACCCGGAACAAGAGGCTGAGTTTATGGAAAATGTTATGCCCAACTCTGTTGCTTCCCGGTGGACGCCCATTTTTGCAGATGTTAACCCGATGGGGCAAAGTAAAAAAGTAGGTATAGATGTTTTTCTAAAACATTTCGGTATTGAGCTTTCCGAAACCATGTCTTTTGGTGATGGAGGAAATGACATTACCATGCTTGCGCACACACAGCTTGGTATAGCTATGGGAAATGCGAATCCCGAAGTAAAGGAAATCGCGGACTATATTACCGACGATGTGGACAGCAACGGCATCTGGAATGCCTTAAAGCATTTTGGGGTTATCTAGAAATGAATTGTGAGTGTAGCGCGACAGGTATTGCTGTTGCTATTCAAGAGCAAACTATGTCGTTCTGGAAAAAGAAACTCTAGCCTATTTCGAAAATCTTCAATCAAGGTATGCTTAAATTGGCCCTCCAGATAATGGTTTGCACGATGGCTGACCTCAAATAGCAGCACTTTTGAAGACCCTGATAGACGAACCCGGATGGGATGGGAAGACATACCATTATATCCGTTTGTTACGGCATGTTGCACCATGGGAAATAAGATCAGCGGAGGCAGCAGCAGCTCTTTTTCCGGCTGAAAACGATTTTCCCATTTGAGTAAAAAACCAGCAGGCATCAACATCTTGACCATTGCGATATATTGCGACAGCAGATCCAGCTCAGCTTCGATAGCCTGCTGTTTATCCAATTCCAAAAGCAAAAGCTTTTTTTGAAACAGCATATATTCTGTTTCTGATACCGTACCCTCCGTCAACACCTTCGTCAGCAGAAAACGGTCGCATTGACTGTTCTCAAATGACAATCTATTGGATAGCGCCATTGCCACCTCATTTCTTACAGACTTTTTACCTAGAATACGATCAATTATACCTGACATTTCTTAAATTGCTTTAGAATAAACACACAAAAATAAGGAAACATTATGTCAAATATTGCAATAGTGATTGAAGAAAGAGCCGCAGATATAGGCAATTTCTTGGTAGGAAGACTACTTCCTTTCAGACAAAAACGTATGGTCGGTCCGTTTATATTTATTGACCATATGGGGCCTGACACCATCTCCGAACCTCACTTCATGGATATTGCTCCACACCCTCATATCGGATTATCCACGTTAACTTATCTCTTTGAGGGAAGTATCATGCACCGAGATAGTTTAGGCAATGCCGTTGAAATAAAACCCGGAGCAGTAAACTGGATGACAGCCGGAAAAGGAGTAACTCATTCCGAGCGCACGCCGGATTACCTACGGTCTACACAACATGACCTCCATGGTTTACAGATCTGGGTCGCTTTGCCAAAGGATCTTGAACAGATGGAGCCCAACTTCGTTCATATTGAAGAACCACAGCTTCCGCATTGGACCGAAGATGGTGTAAGTTATCGTCTGATTGCTGGCGAGATCAACAGCCACCGTTCGGAAGTACCGGTTTACAGCCCTTTATATCTTATTGAAATTAAAGCAGAAAAGGATTCCCGCATTAAACTGGGCGAACATCTCTATGGTGAAAGCGGTTTGTATATTCTTCAGGGCTCAGTACAGGCTGAAGGCCAGGAATTTGGTCCAAAGCAAATTTTGGTCGCAAAGGATGCCAAGTTATGTGAGTTCGAAATGAAAGCAGGCACCTCCGTATATATCTTTGGCGGTGAACCCTTCCCTGAACAACGCTACATCGACTGGAATTTTGTCGCTTCTGACATCGAAACCTTAAAAACCGCTAGGGCTAAATGGGAACAACACGAATTTCCAAAAGTTCCGGGGGATGATGGTTATATTCCCATTCCACCTGTGAATCCAACTTTAGGCCAAAGGAAGTCCTAATAAATCAATGCAACAGTTTACAACGCATAAAAAGGGCTGGAAATTTAAATTTCCAGCCCTTTTTATGCGTTGTATTAGCCTACGAATGCTCAATACCACTGACTCCCCCGGAGACAACAAGTTTCATTGCATCGGTAGGCGACATGTTTAATTTTTTAACCTTATCCGCACTAATAATAACTACCTGCCCGGCAAAAGAATAAGAATATGGAAAATAAACCATAACCTCATCGTCAAGACCTAAACTTTTTAAATCATGCTGTGTCAGAAAACCGATCTTCTTGAGCCCAAACTCATTGACGGTGACCAGCACAGGTTCATTGAATTTCTTGGCATCCCCAACAAAGGCTTCGGTAAAATCCTTAATTGACGTGTACAAGGTATTTAAGAGCGGTATTCTCTTGATCTGATGGTTGATCCAGACTTTGATCGGGTCCGTCACAAAATTCGTAAATATCACGCCAGCCAGAACAAGGATAAGGATCACAGTTAAGATTCCGATTCCGGGAATATATAAGGGATGTCCCTTTTCGTCCTGTAGAAAATGTTCTGTCAGGTTCAGCGCTGAATCAATCGATGCAAAAACCCATAAGATCAGAAAAACAGCACCCGCCAATGGCACAACAACGAGAATACCGCGAATTAAATAATTAATAAATCCCCTGAATAATTTACCGAGCATGAGTTAGAAATCAAATATATTTATACAAAAATGCAGAATATCCTTTATTATTCATAAAAATATACTCTTTTTACCCGCTGCGAAATGCTCGTCAGGAGTTCGTAAGGGATAGTACCGATAGCTTTTGCCGCGAGTTTAATATCCGGATAAACAATCACTTCATCTTCCTCTGCCACTTCGATATCTGTCACGTCAAGCATACACATATCCATGCAGATATCTCCTATTGTTGGTACAAGCTGGCCATTAACCATCATCTTGCCTACACCGTTCCCAAAACGCCTGTCATATCCATCCGCATATCCAATTTTTATCGTTGCCGTTTTGCTATCCCGATGCAATACCCCATGCCGATTATAACCAACGGTCTCTCCCGCCGCCAAGTGCTTTATTTGAGTTACATTGGTCTTCAGACTACTGACCTCCCGAAGGGGGAGATCATGCCGTTCGACGTCAATCCCATACAGTCCGATCCCGAGCCGAACCAGATCAAAATAGGCCTGCGGCCATAGTTCGATACCCGAAGTAGCGGCAATGTGGCGCAGAAAAGAATATCCCAGCCCCTCTTCAAGGCGCCTTGTAAACTGATCGAGAAGATCAATCTGCTGTTGGGTAAAAGCGTTGTCTTCTTTATTTCCGGCAGAAGCCAAATGGGAAAAGACCGACCTTACCTGCAGTATGGCGTCGGTGTTTAATTCAGTAATCAGTTTATCCACCTCATCCGGCATAAAACCGAGGCGATGCATTCCCGTATCCACTTTGATATGCACCGGAAAGGATGAAATCCCTCTTCCCTTCAGGTAATTCAAAAATGAAGAAAGTACTCTAAAGCTGTAAATTTCAGGTTCAAGATTATACTGGACGATAGATTCAAAGGTATTTTCATCAGGGCTCATCACAACAATAGGCAGTGTGATTCCAGCCCCCCTTAGATCGACACCTTCATCTGCAAAAGCCACTGTAAGGTAATCCACCCTATTGAACTGTAACAGGTTCGCAATCTCAAAACTTCCGCTCCCATAGGAAAAAGCCTTGACCATCGACATCAGTTTCACATGTTTTGGCAACAGCTGACGATAGACATTCAGATTATTCTCCATCGCATTGAGGTTGATCTCAAGCACTGTATCATGGGATTTTGCCACCAATAAGCGGCTGATCCGTTCAAAATGAAATTCCCGTCCCCCCTTTAATAAAACGGTAGAATCCTCAAATTGAAGTGACCTTATATCGTCCAAAAATGCTGTGGTACTGGTATAAGAAACCGATGGAACAGCAAATTGATCAGCGACTTGGGTTAAGATCTCACCGATCAAGATCAACTGATCCAAATGGTACTCCGAAAGTAACCGTTTCAGTTTTGACAAACTTTTCTCATCCGTTAAACTAACCCCGGGCAAATCCGAAAGAATGAGGATTTTGCGCGGATGCTGTCCCTGTTGATTTAAAAATTCAAGTGCAATTTGGAGAGCATCCAAATCGTTACTATAGGAATCATCAATAATAGAGCTGTTTTTTTTACCCTTCTTCAGTTCAAGCCGCATGGCGACAGGCTGCAGCTCTTTAATTCTCGATGCGATAACCTCTTTTTCATAGCCAAAACGCAACATTACTGCAACACAGTTGATGGCATTTTCTACATTCCCTTTATCAACAAAAGGTACCTCAACGGCAAATGTCCGTCCACCATAGAAAAGTGTGGCCACTGTAAATTTATCGTCCACCTGTTTGAGCGAATAAACCTCCAATGAGAGCCCTTCATCGTATCCCCATGAAAATTTTCGAGGACGATAAGGCAGTTGAATATCCTCTACATAACGGCTGGGAAAGATCATCGTCTCGACGTCCTTGAACAGATTTATCTTTTCATAGATCTTTTCCTTCTTTGATTCAAAACCAGCTTTATGAGCCACGCCCACATTTGTTAGCAGACCGATCGTTGGTTTTATCATATTTTCAAGCTTAACCATTTCGCCTTTTTCCGAAATGCCTGCTTCGATAATGGCAAGATTATACTGATCAGATAAGCCCCATAAAGAAAGCGCTACCCCCAATTGAGAGTTATAGCTTTTGGGACTTCGGTAGATCTTATATTCCGGGGACATCAGTTGATATAACCATTCCTTGACTATTGTCTTCCCATTGCTGCCAGTGATCCCAATGACAGGAAAGCTAAACTTCTGCCGATGATAAGCCGCCAATACCTGCAAGGATTCGAGGCTGTCGTTGACCCATATCAAATTTGCATCCGGAAATAACTGTTCCTGTTCTTCATCAATTTGCAGGACAAAGTTTCTTACCCCCTTATCATAGGCCTCTTTGATATAATGATGGCCATCCCTACTCTTCTGCAGCGCGAAAAACACACCGTTATCTGCCTGAACAATCTTGCGGCTATCATAAAATAAATGTTGGACTAAAGAATTGGGATCCGTGATAAACGTGCGATTAGGATGTAAAATCTGGACGATTTCCGATATTTTGTACATTCTCCTGGTATTTTGATTGGATCAAAACTGAACATTTTTTTAGTTATTTCATATTATTTTTGAAATTTTGACAATATGTTTGACGAAGATAGAAAAAACAAAAAGATACTGACCCCCGGTCAGGCTAAGTTAAAAGCTGAAAGCTATTGTGCTTATCAGGAAAGATCCCAGCAGGAAGTAAGGGACAAACTCTATAGCTGGGGGTTACACGAGGCAGACGTTGAAAATAGTATAGCGAATTTAATTGCAGAAAACTTTCTGAACGAAGAACGCTTTGCCATCGCCTATTGCAACGGTAAACTACGCATGAAAGGCTGGGGGAAAATTAAAATCAAACAAGCGTTAAAAGGAAAGCGTGTTTCAGAACAGCTGATAAAAATTGCTTTCAAACAGATCGACCCCGATGAATATGAGAACATCTTGGAAAATATTATTGACAAGAAAATTCGGGAGATCAAAGACAAAGATTCGTTCATCGTCAAGAACAAAGTCTATCAATTTGCCCTCTCCAGAGGATTTGAAAGCGATCTAATTTTTTCTATACTGAATTCAAAGGAGTTATAAAAAACAACAAAATAAAGTAAATAAATATTTTGCAATATTAATTTTTCGCTCTATATTTGCATCACCAAAAAGGAACACGAGGTTCTTTTTAAAGTTGAAATAAAAATTCCATGCGAAAATAGCTCAGTTGGTAGAGCACAACCTTGCCAAGGTTGGGGTCGCGAGTTCGAATCTCGTTTTTCGCTCACCTGCCTAGGTGGTGGAACTGGTAGACACGCAGGACTTAAAATCCTGTTCCCGTTAAGGGAGTGCGGGTTCGATTCCCGCCCTAGGTACAAGAAAGCCCATCAGTCGATGGGCTTTTCTTGTTTATGGCAACAGGTACAGTAAAAATCCGTAAACGAGGCTCAAAAGTATAAGCTGCAGCATTCCTATCCGATATCTAAATAAGAGAAAAATTGAAATAGCTACCCAAAGTAACGCCTTCCAGTCCAAATTTACCGAACCGGACGTTGTTGGAAACAAAATTCCCTGCCCTAGATAAAAAGCTAAATTAACAATCACACCTACTACAGAAGCGGTGACCAAGGAGAGTACATACTGGATGGCTTTATTTTTTTGAGAGCGTTCGATAAGCGGCGCACCGATAAAGATCAATGCAAAATTGGGCAAAAAAGTAAAGTAAGCTGTAGCCGCCAGACCTACCGCAGCCATTGCATAAGAGTGGTCAAAATGATTAAATCCAGCCATAAATCCCACATAGGCCAACACAATAACCAATGGCCCCGGCGTTGTTTCTGCCAATGCGAAACCGTCTATCATTTGTGTCTTTGTCAGCCAGAGAAATTTTTCCGTCACCAAATTTGCAACATAGGGAATAACGGTATAAGACCCCCCGATTGTAAAGTACGCCGATTTTGTAAACAAGAAAGAGAGATCTTTCCAAAATGCGGTGTCGGGCATAAACAGATATAGCGCAATAAATGGCCCCAACCACAACAAAAAAAACACAAAAAACTGAACGCAAATCTTACGTACGGAAATTAACGGCACCGTCTCCAGGGAATTGACATGTAAGGGTATGAGCTACCCAATTAAATCCGTTAAAGAAGCCATCATCTTCCATTTAAGGCATAAAAAAAGCGATATATTTATAAAATATCTCGCTTTTCATTCAGGAAAAAGATCCTGATAATTTATTTTTTATCCAAGATAGTTACTTCCACTCTTCGATTTTTTTGACGTCCCTCTGGTGACTTGTTATCACCAACAGGATTTGACTGGCCAAAACCTTTTGCTGTAATACGAGACTCTTGTACACCCGAATCTACAAGGAACTTTTTTACGGAAGCAGCACGTTTATCAGAAAGCCATTGGTTATACTCGACAGTGCCGGTAGCATCTGTATAGCCGTCAACTTTAATTTTATTGTCGTTCTCTTTTAGGATTAAGGCCAGCTTACTTACTTCAGCCTTTGCTTTTTCAGATAAATAGGAAGAATTTGTTGGGAACAATAGATCCGACGAAATACTGAATTTAATTCCTTCGTCAGTCCTTTTCGCATCATTAAAGTCCTTTTTCACATTTTTCAAACCATCATCAGTTCCATCTTTTGTGACAACAGCTCCAGGATTTACTACAATAGCCTGTTGTTTACAAGAAAATAATGATAAACCTGCACATACGGCCAATAGTCCCAAATTAATTTTTCTAAGCATCGTTTTTAACGTATTTATTGTCGATTTAAACAGGGTAAATATAAGGAAAAAAGACCAGAAAAGGAGCTCCTTTCCGTTCATCGGATCGTAACAAATCTATTTCTTCAAATATACCATATCCAATGTCTTTTTAATTTCAGGAATTTGCTCATACAGCTTCCAGATCAGGCCTGAATTGGCATTTTCAATCATTACAGCTATCGTGGCCTGATTTCTCGCCCGGTAACTTTCAGAAACATCATTATTTTTGAGATCGATCCAAGCCCTGAATCCATATTGTGTAAACAGAACATCTGCATACTCCTCATAAAATTTACGCAAGGCTTTCAGACCGATTTCCTTTTCAAAGGGATAGGAGGCTATTGAAATGGCCGGATTTACAAAATATCCCTGGTCCTGGTAAGCATTATCCACTTGTTCAACACCCCAGATATCCGTAAATCTCGTCCCGATATTCAATTCATTGTCTCTCCGTTTATAGGCAAGTATATAGTCTGAGAGGTACTTTTTATAGTCCACAAAATTATCCACCTTCCCATTCGGATTCATGATCAAAAATGGCCGATAAACAGACATCAACGATTCCGTCAGATTACCTCCAGCAATACTTTTAGCAAAAATCACCTTATCGTCCGAATAAATGGAAACGGGTACATTCCCTATGCTACCGATCAGGGGATTGCTACTTATGGTTTGCGCAAGAGAATCAATCAACTTTGTCCTTATCTCCGGTACCAAAGCGCTCAATTCATCACTAAAATCTATTCCGTCTGCATGTTTAGTTGCAAATCCATTTGTGTAAGCTGAAGCAGCCAAAGGATGTGTTGGAGACGACATGGCAAGCACATAAGTACTAAGACTCTCGTTAAACCCGCCCAATTGACGGGATCTCGCCGTAGTATCTATAGGAGACCACTTGTTCCAAAGAACATCCGAGTTATTTGGATCAGTAAAATACCTCCAATTAATTCGTTCCCATAATGCCGTAATTGATTTCCGTAGGGATTGCTCCTGCGGATCATCTTTACTGAAGTATTCGCGGGCGATCAATAATGACTCCATCAGATGTGAAGTACCTCTTACATCATAGGTCGGTACAGAATCACGATAGTAAGGCACCCCCAATCTCCCATCATAGAAGGCAGTAAACACGCCCTGATGATTTTGCGCCGCGCTCAAAAATTTCACCATCCGTGTCATCCGTGCCAACAAAGCCTGTCTCGATATCAGTTGGTTTTCAGCAGCAACAAGTAAACCCAGGATAGCATAGCCAGTTTCATTGGTTGAAACTATAGCCTGACGATTTCCACGGTCAGGAAGGTACATCCCACTGTTCACATCATAATTATCAATAAAATAATTCACGTGGGCATTGCGAATAAAACTTAACATTTCCGCATCGGTTCCCTTTTTGGTCTGTATTTCCTTTACATCTGAAAATGGAGATTCTACGTAATTGTAATCCACCCAGGCTATTTTATAATAATAGCTTTTATTATACTCGTTCACCCTGTCGAGACATTTCTGCACATAAATCGGTAAGACTGCGATTGGCTGATAATTCAGCTTATCTTCGGATCTATAAATTTTCACGTAGCGAATACTCGGAGTTAATGGCAATTGCCATACAAGTTCAACCTGTTTGTCCACCGCACCTATTTTAGACAAGATAGCAGCCGATGATAGCTTAACCTTTGGGTAGTTTTTCGGGAGGAACTCGATTTGATCTATAAAAAGCTGATGCGTAGTGGTACCGGTACCATTTTGTTCAAGTAGCAACGAAGACACCGCCTTTCCCGTGACAATTCCTTCAAATTTTGACACAGGAATAGAAACATTGAGCCAGGTATCATACGCAAAGTCATCAATGTAATAACTAATATCCAATGCATTGGAGCGTACATCATTTTGTTGTAGGGCAACTTTAGGCAACTGCCCCTTTTCAGTATTACTTTGGATGAATAATTTAAATGTTAAATGATCATCCTTGGCAATCATATACTGAAATTTCTGCTTATCATTTAATATACTGGTCTCCCATTTTCCATTTGGAGAAGAGACGTAACGTAGGGAAAGTGAATTCCCCGGAGTAAAAAACAAGCTATCTGAAACCGGAAGGCTGTGATTCACATTTTGTATCCAGGACTCGCCTGTATAATGTGCCATGCTTTTCGCATAACTTCCATTAATTATACTATTATCAAACAGTACCTCCGGATAGCTTTCTGATCTGGCAAGTATGGGCGAAATCAATAGAAAAAGAAAGTAAAAGTATTTTTTCAGCATAAGTCAACATTTTTCACAGGCTTACAATCAAAAACTAAGCCACCACAATGATTATAACGCAAATGTAACAAAGGATTTCCAATGATATTGTATGCTCAAATTTTAATTTCGGAAAAAATGCGCTAAATTAGCCCCCTGAATATTTTCATAAAATAGATATATGAAAACCACTTTTGATTTTGAAAAGCCAATTGCAGATTTGCAATTGCAGATTGAAAAGGTAACACAAGTTGCCGAAAAAACTCAAGTTGATATGAGCGCAACCGTTCGTGAACTTGAGGAAAAACTTGCTTCTACGGAAAAAGAAATATACAGCAATTTAACAGGATGGCAGAATGTTCAAATGTCACGTCATCCGGATCGTCCACAGACCTATGATTATATCGAAGCAATCTGCGATGAGTTTATCGAATTGCATGGTGATCGTACGGTAAAAGACGACAAGGCGATTGTAGGCGGCATGGCCTCCATCGATGGCAATCCCGTTATGATCATTGGTCATCAAAAAGGTAAAAACACCAAAGAGCGTCAATACCATAATTTTGGCATGGCCAATCCGGAAGGTTACCGTAAAGCATTGCGCCTGATGAAAATGGCTGAAAAATTCAATAAGCCAGTCATTACATTAATCGACACCATGGGTGCTTACCCGGGTTTAGAAGCTGAGGAGCGCGGACAAGGTGAAGCTATTGCACGCAACCTAATGGAAATGGCTGTACTTAAAGTTCCTATCATCTGTGTAGTCATAGGTGAAGGTGCTTCGGGCGGGGCCTTAGGTATCGGAGTAGGCAACCGTGTATATATGATGGAACATACTTGGTATTCCGTTATTTCGCCAGAATCTTGCTCTTCGATTTTATGGAGAAGCTGGGATCACAAGGAAAAAGCAGCGGAAGCATTAAAACTAACTTCCACTGATATGTTGGGCAACGGATTAATAGATGGAATCATTCCTGAGCCATTGGGCGGTGCTCATCAAGATCCAGCACAGGCAGCAGCTCATCTGAAAGAACAATTATTGAAAGATCTAGCTGAATTGACAGCAAAAGACAGCGATACATTGATCAAAGAACGTATTGACAAATTCAGTAATATGGGCGTTGTCACGGAATAATGTGACTTGCTCTATTTCTCACAATAAAAAAAGTCGGCAGCTGTTGCCGACTTTTTTTATTTTAAAACACCCCCGTTTCTTCTAAAAAAGCGAAAAGCCTAAACAAAATCGCTCGATTCACAATCAGATTCCTGCCATTTTAAAACAAGAAGCCGTTCTTCTAAAAAAATAAAAGCGTAATTTATAAACTGTTACAAAATATTTAAACAAAAAGAACAAAAACATTTGGACACAATCACATCTTTTTATACCTTTGCATCACTTTCAAAAACAGAAAGGATTCCGTAGCTCAGCTGGTAGAGCAATACACTTTTAATGTATGGGTCCTGGGTTCGAATCCCAGCGGGATCACAAAAGAAAAGCTAATCACGAGATTAGCTTTTCTTGTTTAAGGGAATTAGGATTCGAACATGGGGCCGGCCGAGTTCCATTTTTAATCATGTGTCAGAACCACCTCCAAAAACTTAACGGCCTCCATCCCAACAATATTTTTTACATGGAGTTCCATTGACTGCTTTCCGGCCGGAATATCTATTTGTCCGAGCATAAGGGAGTTTCCATAGCTGCTTTTAGGCGATGCCGGATCAATGGTGAAGTTGATTTCTTTTCCGGCTATTTTTAAAACCATATCCCCGCCTGTATTTTCCACATCCTTGACATAGCGTACCGCGACTTTAAACCGCGCAGATTTCAACACATTAATATCCCATCCGAGATACTGATTGCTATTTTTCCATCCGGAGACATAGTAACGGTCTCTTTTTCCATCCCCGAATTTCATCGGTTCTCCATATTGTTTTGCGTAAAATGACAATAAACGATTTTCCGCAATTTGCACATCAACGTAAATCAGACCATTAGATTCAGGCGCAACGCTATCCCGCTTTAACTGAACAGCAATAACTTCGTCTGCCCAATCATCTCCTATTTGATCCAATGGAATATGGAGTCCGGCAGTATCTGAAGTATGACCTTTGATCCTTCTCTTTGAAGACAGCAGAGAAATGGATTTAACCGCCATCGTAAGTCCACCTACAGTTAATCTCTCTCCTTTCGGCTTTTTAAAGACATGCAAATACAAAGTGCTGTTTCTTTTTGTGATCACTCCCCATTGTTGACGCGGTAAGGGCGAAAGCATCACATCGACGACACTTTCCTTATTCTTTGCCATCCATGTGGCTATTCCTTCCAAAATAGTCACATCAGCTGCATCAATGCTACCATCGCCTTTCGGGCCAATATTCATTAGGATATTTCCACCCATAGCAGTGGCTTTGGCCAACAATTGGATAAAATGTGCCGCTGGTTTATGATTTTTATCCGTCGAGGAATAGCCGTATGAATCATTCGTCGTGGGAATAGCCTCCCAATAAGCTCCTGCAGGGACGGGATAAAACTCTTCCGGTCGATCAGCAGTATTCAAATAATCACCGTAATTCCGGTCACCTGTACGCGCTAATCGTCCGTTAACAACGATAGCGGGGTCAGTATCCCGGATTGCTTGCAGAATTCTTAAATTCTCGGATAACGGCAGCTTATGCGGTGTATCGAACCAGAGCAAATCGGGATGATATCTATGGATCAGCTCTTTTATTTGCGGAATCGCCTTTTCATCGACGTAGCGTTTTGCTTTAGGCAACCATTCCGGATGACTGTCAAACCAATTTGCTCCTCCCAGCAATTTGTCCCCACCCGGGTTATTATAATCCCAGTCATTTCCCGGTGCATCGGGATGCTCCCAGTCGAATGCATGAGAATAATAAAATCCGAATAACAAACCATGTTTATGGCAAGCTTGTGCCAGTTGCATCAATGGATCCTTTTTTAATGCAGTACTCTTTATCGAATAAACACTAGCATATTGTGATGGATACATGGCAAAGCCATCATGATGTTTCGCGGTGATCATAAAATACTTCATACCGGCATTTTTCGCCAAGATTACCCATTCTTCAGCGTTAAATTTTTCGGGATTAAATCTGGCGGCAGAATCCAGGTATTCCTGACGAGGGATTTGCATGACACGCATAAGATGTTCGGCATACCCTCCTCCTTTTTTCCCCTTCCAGACATTACCATATTGCGAATAAACACCCCAGTGAACAAACATGCCAAAGGTGGCCTTTTTCCATTTTTGAACACGCCGTCTTTGTCCTGTTACAGATTGCTTCCACCAGCCTGTCTCCGCAGCTGATATCGCAAGACTGTCCCTTGCAGTAGGATCATTAAACATCGCTGCTGCTTCATTTCCCCTATTGGCATTTTTAACCTGCCCAACGCCCACCATCACAGCTGCTGAAAGCACTAAAACAAGGCAATACCTAGTATTGATCATAAGTTTCGATATTATAATTGTCTCTTTAAGCCGAACGCAAGCACAGAGAGGCGTATGGTTCAACTGTAATCATGTATACTATTGCCAAAAATAACCTAAAACGAAATGAATAAGGTGTAATTTTTGTTCATTTTAGGGTAATAAGCACATAAGTCAAAAAAGATAAAACCTATCCAGCCCTGCACTGTTTATCTTATATTATAAACTTAAGGACGCATGAGCAATTCTTCAGATTATTGGCATGTTCAAACCGGGTCGAAAGGCAACACCAGTGAAATCTTTATCAAAGTCACCAAAGACGGTCAGTATATTTTACACGGACAAGTACCCTTTCATTTGCAATACATCATTCCGGATCCTCTGGGCCCCAGACCGTCAGACCCTTTGCTGTTGTGGGCAATCGGCCAACAAACCATTTTCGAGATGGTAAACATGCTTCCATGGAATTTCAGCATGGGCTCAATAGGTACGCTCAAAAATTGCATCTTGACATTTACTGTTTCTAAGATGTTGTCTCTTTGGCCTATTTTTATTCCAAGGAGATACAAGCTATCGGTATTTATATAATATTTGTTTAAAATTTATTTTAAAATCATGGAAAAGCTAACTGCAAAAGCAAGCATTCAGATTCAAAAACCCGTCCATGAAGTTTTTGAAGCCATCGTTGATCCGAATAAAATGAACCATTATTTTATTAAGTCCTCAACTGGACGATTAGAGACCGGGAAAACCGTAGAATGGACTTTCCCCGAATTCCCCGACAGTTTTCCAGTAACCGGAAAAACAATTCACCCGGACAGCTATATTTCGTTTGACTGGAGCGGTGGGATCGCCAACCAGCTGGTTGAAATCAACCTGTCTGCCTTTGGGGAAGACGCTACCGTCGTCAAAATTACGGAACATGAAATGAACAACGATCAAGATGGCATTTTGATCATGATGCGACAAACGGAAGGATGGGCAAACTTTCTGGCTTGCATGAAGGCTTATCTCGAATATAATATCAATCTTCGAAAAGGTGCGTTTGATTTTATGTTTTAACAACAATTAGGGCAATGGCGGTAAACAAAACTTCCTATACAGAAAAGGATGTAAATGACTTTATTCAAGAAATATCGGACGTGCAAAAAAGAGAAGACAGTATCCGGCTTATCCATCTGATGCATTCCGTCTCAAATGAAGCCCCAAAGATGTTTGGCGGATCCATCATTGGCTTTGGGCAGTATCATTATATATACGCGAACGGACACGAAGGTTATGCGCCTTTGATAGGCTTCAGCCCGCGAAAAGCTGCGATCTCGCTTTATGTGTATACCGGACTTGACGAACATAGACTACTGGTGGAAAAATTGGGTAAATTCAAACAGGGAAAAGCCTGTATTTATATTAAAAAACTAACTGATATCAATACGGATCATCTGACCACATTAATGCAGGAGACTATCCAATTTTTATCAACAAAATACACAAGGATCAAGGATCAGGAATAATAGTATGACAAGCAGCATTTCAACAATCGACGCGTATATAAACCAATTTGAGGGGGATAAGAAAGCATATCTCATCCAGATCTACAAACTTATTGCCGGGATGGTCCCCACCGCGGCCACAGAAACCATTTCCTACCAGATGCCTACCTTTCGATTGAATGGCAATCTGATTCATTTTGCCATGAATAAGCAGCATCTCGGAATATACCCGGGGCCGGACGCCATTGAACATTTCGCTCCCCGGCTCAAAGCTTTCAAAACAACAAAAGGCGCCATTCAGATTCCCATAGACCAACCCATACCCGAAAAAATCATTCTGGATATTGTTGCCTTCAATATCGAAAAATTCAGAGATAAGCAAGGTCCCAACTGGCATAAAAACCGTGGGAATTGGCTGCAAGCAGAAGAAATGATGCAACAGATCGTGTTAAAAACCACACTGAAAAAAGAATTCAAATGGGGAAGTTACGTTTATACACACAAAGGAAAGAATGTTATCGGATGGGGCGGTTTCAAAAACTTTTTCTCCCTCTGGTTCTATAACGGCGTATTTTTAGAAGATAAGGAAAATGTTCTGATCAGTGCTTCAGAAGGAAAAACCAAAGCACTTCGCCAATGGCGTTTTAAGGATGTGAATGAGATGGATAGTGCCAAAATTGAAGCATACATCCAAGAATCTATTCAAACTGTTGACGAAGGAAAAGAAATTAAACCGGTTAAAAAAGAAGTTATCCCTCCATCCGGTCTGTTACAGGAAGCGCTTCGTTCAGATAAGGTATTTCATGAGCATTTCAATGCCTTAACTCCCGGAAAACAAAAAGAATATATCCAATATATTAGCGAGGCTAAACAGGAAAAAACTAAATTATCCCGCCTGGAAAAAATCAGGCCGATGATTATTGCCAATAAAGGATTAAATGATAAATATAAATAATGAATTTCAACCAAAAAATATACGCATATGGGAAATTCTATTATACCGTCGATCTGGTTTGATCAAAATGCGAAAGAGGCTTTTGATCTATACTGTCAGACCGTTTCAAACAGCCGTGTAACCGGCAACTCCCCGATCGTTGTCGAGACTTCCGGAGCCGGAGAAGCGCTGATGAAGATGAAAAAAAATCATTATAAAAGATTTAACGGGATAAACTTATCAGCCAATGGCCAAGCGCTTATGCTTATAATGTGTATAAAAAAAGGGGATAACGATCATCCCCTTTTCTGTATCAGCTAAGCATTGACCTGCAATGCCAGTGCATATAATTTCATTTGTTTGATCATCGACAATAAACCGTTAGCACGGGTCGGCGACAAATGCTCTTTTAACCCTATTTCATCAACGAAATACAGGTCTGCATCAACAATTTCTTTTGCCGTATGTCCAGACAGTACTTTGACCATCAGACTAACCAGACCTTTGGTGATAATTGCATCACTATCAGCCGTGAAATACACTTTTCCGTCTTTGACCTCAGGATACAGCCATACCTTGGACTGGCAGCCTTTAATAATATATTCTTCTGTCTTATATTGCTCATCAATTAAAGGAACCTCTTTCCCAAGCTGAATGATGTACTCATATTTTTCCATCCAATCGGTAAAGAAAGCAAAATCCTCAATTAATTCATTTTGTATTTCATTAATTGTCATAACCATTTTTATTACACCAACATATTGACAGCACGCTGAATGCCTGCCACCAAGATATCTATTTCTTCTTTTGTATTGTAAAGTGCCAATGAAGCCCGAATTGTGCCCGGAATACCAAAACGGTCCATTACAGGCTGTGCACAGTGGTGACCGGTTCGCACCGCTATTCCCAATTTATCCAAAATTACACCTACATCATAGGGGTGCGTACCTTCGATAATGAATGAAATGACGGAGCATTTTTGGTCTGCGGTGCCGATAAATTTCATTCCAGGAATCTGGGACAATTTTTCCAAGGTATAGTCCAACAGCTCGTGCTCATAAGCTTCGATATTCTTTAAGCCGATTGAATTGATATAGTCAATAGCTTCGTTTAAACAGATTCCAGCTTCGATATTCGGTGTTCCAGCTTCAAATTTAAAAGGCAATTCATTATAAGTTGTCTTTTCAAAAGTCACCTCTTTGATCATATCACCGCCACCCTGATAAGGAGGCATCGCATTCAATAACTCTTCCTTACCATACAACACACCGACACCTGTCGGCCCGTACATTTTATGTCCAGAAAACGCCAAAAAATCAACATCAAGATCCTGCACATCCACCTGAATATGCTGAACAGCTTGTGCCGCGTCAACCAGGACAACCACTCCCTTGCCATGTGCGATCGAGATCATCTCCTTCACCGGGTTGATCGTTCCCAATGCATTGGAAACGTAGGTTACTGCAACTAGCTTGGTCCTTTCATTGAATAAATTTTGGTAAGCTTCCATATCAAGCTCCCCCTTGTCATTCATAGGGATAACACGGATTTTACATCCTTTCTCATCGCAGAGCATCTGCCAGGGAACAATATTGGAATGGTGTTCCATCGCAGAAATGATGATCTCATCTCCTGCATGTATAAATGCCCTTCCATAACAAGTTGCTACCAGATTGATGCTGTCAGTCGTACCCTTGGTAATGATCACTTGTTTATCTTCGGGGGCATTGATAAAAGATTGAAGCTTTTTACGGGTAACCTCAAAAGCATCCGTTGATATCTGGCTCAGGTAGTGAACACCTCGGTGTACATTACTGTTCATATCCGTATAATAATGTGCAATGGCATCTATTACCGCCTTGGGCTTTTGTGTCGTCGCACCATTATCCAGATAAACCAGAGGTTTGCCATTCACCTCTCTTTTTAGAATAGGAAAATCTGCCCGTATTTTATCTATGTTATATGTTTCCAAAGTCGTCTCCATAATTTATACAAAGTTAATAGTATTTTATCGAATACGGGCTGAGCAATCTGTTTTTTATGTCATTATCAATTGCCCAAGCCGGCTGTCCCCCGCAATATAACGTGGCTCAATCCGGTTAAAGAAGCTCCTTTTATCCCCTTTTACCATTTTAAACAATTCTCTCATGCTTTTATAATTTATTGACGCTATTTATTTACCTTTGTAATGATATGCAAGAATTACCTCTAAATTTACCAGAAGGCTCACGTAAAGAAGTGATGGCCTACTTGGAGCCTTTCATGTTAAATGAAATGAGCGAATACCTGAAGCCTGTAGAAGAAATGTGGCAACCCGCTGATTTCCTTCCAGACGCTTCAAGGGATACGTTTTTTGAGGAAATAAGAGATTTACAGGAAAGTGCCAAAGAACTTTCGTATGACTTGGTCGCGGTATTAATTGGCGATACAATTACCGAAGAAGCGCTTCCGACCTACGAATCGTGGTTGACTATGGTCGAGGATGTCGATAAAAATGAACAAGGTGGATGGATGAAATGGGTTCGTGCCTGGACTGCCGAAGAAAACCGCCACGGGGATCTATTGAATAAATATCTTTACTTATCCGGAAGAATAGATATGCGTCAGTTTGAGATGTCCACACAATATCTGATACAAGATGGTTTTGATATTGGGACTGGTGCTGATCCTTACCGTAACTTTATCTATACCTCATTCCAGGAACTTGCCACCAACGTATCCCACCGTCGGGTATCGGGACTTTCCAAAAAAAGTGGCGATAAGCTTCTAGCGAAGATGTGTGGTGTCATTGCATCGGATGAAGCACGTCACGCCAAGGCCTATATGTCTTTCATATCAAAAGCCCTGACTGTAGACCCTAGCGAAGTGATGATAGCTTTTGAAGATATGATGCGTAAGAAAATCGTTATGCCGGCACAGTTTTTAAGAGAAGCAGGCGAACCTCAGGGTGACGCCTTTGCCCATTTTTCAGATGCTGCACAGCGATTAGGCGTATATACCGCTTTAGATTATGTTGATATCTTGAAAGAACTTAATAATGAGTGGAAGATTGATCAAGTTTCAGGACTGAATGATCAGGGAGAAAAAGCAAGAGACTATCTCCTCAAATTACCGGATCGTCTTGCAAGATTAGCAGATCGCATGAAGGTTCCCGAAAAAGAATATAAATTCAAATGGATATATGGATAAACAAAAAAGCCTGGTTATTTCTAATCAGGCTTTTTTGTTTACTCCTTGCCTCCTTAATTTCTGCGGCAGTCTTATTCTTATACCTCGGGCCTTATATATACGTTAGGAAAATGGGAAATCTTAGCACAAGAATTACTAGACTTCTCCAAATGTCCGCAGTGCTTTGAAATTTTTATTTACACATAACACCTACGCCATTATACAACAAAATATAAATAATAAAATTTATTACATGTAAATATGTTACAAATAAGCCGATAAACACACACATACATTAATTCCCCTGAACAGAGTCCGAGTATCCCCCATGATTCGACTATCTTTCGACTATACTTCGGGACATATTTGGCCCACCTCCGCCCCTGAGAGCAGGTAAGAGAGAGCTGTCAATGCTTTACTCGCGTGGTGAATCCGTGTTATACTCGGACTCACCACGGACTCACCACGCTCTCATCACTGTAACACCCCGAAGCTGATACGACTATATCCCGAAGCAGATACGAAACAGACACGAATCACTATCGTAGGAATAGCGGACTTTAAATAGTCAGAAATTATTTCACATTTCCCATGAGCTTCCGCACAACAGGCGACAATGCGATGAGCACCACACCTGCGATTAACGAATACAAGCCCAATTGCTTATAACTTTCGGTGTAGGTCACTAAGTTATCCGTCAGCGAACTTCCTTCTTTTGCTTCAGCCATACCCGCACCGATCAAGCCCGCCACATATTGTCCATAAGCACTCGCCAAAAACCACATTCCCATCATAATACCCTGTAACCTTGCCGGAGACAGTTTCGTCATAATGGACAGTCCAATTGGCGAAAGACAGAGCTCCCCGACGGTAATCACTAATAGGGCAAGTGTAAAGATATCCAATGAGGTCATCCCATCATGGGCAAAAAGACGTGTAGCAAAAAGCACATAGTATCCTAGCCCTAGGAAAACAAAGCCCAATCCAAACTTGATAATGGTATTCGGTTCAAGTTTACGTTTTCCCAACCAGATCCAGAATAGTCCAAATAATGGTGCTAAGGCGATAATAAATAATGCACCCCCAGAATTATTGACACCGTTTGGATCAAGTGTCACGGCCCCGAATAAAGAGTCATTCAGGTGCTTGGCAGCAAAGATGCTCAATGAACCACCACTCTGTTCATATATCCCCCAAAAGATAATGGAAAACAAAATAAATACCAGTGCAGCAATTAATTTCTTACGTTCCTCCTTGGTCACTTGTGACATTTCATAAAACAGGTATAAAAGTGTTAATGGGCCAATAGTATACATAAAGTAGTCCGTATATTGGGTTTTCGACACCATGATCTGAATTACAGGTATAAAGATCAAGGTCAGCGCGTATACCGCATATTCAACCCATTTTGGCAAGGCTTTCGTCTTTACGATAGCATCTGGGTGCCCGGGTTGAAGCCCGATAGGTCCAAGGTGTCTTTTGGTAAAGTGAAAATTAATCAAACTTGCCAGCATCCCGATTGCAGCTAAACCAAAGGCAACATTCCAACGGTGAGGTTCGGAGATAACCGAGCTCAACATATACCCTTTACCGATAGCGACACAAACATAGCCTCCTAAAAATGCACCTAGATTGATCCCGGCATAAAACAGCGAGAAACCACCATCACGACGGCTATCTCCATCACGATAGAGTTCTCCCACCATCGTAGAGATATTCGGTTTAAAAAATCCGGTACCAATAATAATAAATGAGAGACCAAAAAAGAAATATTGATGTGGATCTGCCGCCAGGAAAAGACTCCCTACAATCATTAGTATACCGCCCCAGAACAATGATTTTCTAAAACCCAAAATCTTGTCAGCGAAAAGACCACCAATAAATGTAAAAGCATAGACAAATGCCTGAGTAGCTCCATACTGTAAATTAGCCTCTTTCTCTGCAAAATTCAGTTGTGTGATCATAAAAAACACCAACATGCCCCGCATGCCATAAAAACAAAACCGCTCCCACATTTCTGAGAAAAATAGGCTCCAGATTTGCCGTGGGTACTTGCCCTTAAAATTTTGAATCTCCTCTAATGACTCGTGTTTACTCGCCTCCATACTGTATTTATATTAATCAAAAAAGCTTCTTTCGCAAAAGAAGCTTATATAGTTATTATTTAATTCCGTGCATCAATCTTTTGATCAAAGGATTGAACAGCATGACAAGCAATCCGGCCAAAGCTGGAATCGCTGTAAATAAAAAGAAAAAGTGACTCAACGAATATTCTTGTTGAATTGTTTCCACCTGTCCGCCCAATACCGCTGCAACCTTTTGTGCAATAGCGATCGCTAGATACCAGATACCGAACATAAAAGCCAACATCCGTGCTGGAACCAATTTAGAAACATAAGACAAACCCACTGGTGAAATAAACAATTCACCCAAAGTATGGAATAGGTAAGTCAGGACAAGAAATACCATGGAGATTTTTACTCCAGGAGCTATCCCCCATGATCCCAATCCGATAATCAGGAATCCGATGGCAACCAGAATCAGACCAAATCCATATTTAAATGCTGCCGAAGGATTATATTTCGATTCCCAGATCTTGGAAACTGTGGACGCTAATGCAATAATAAAAAAGGAGTTAAGAATTGAGAACCAAGAGACTTTGATTTCTGAAGCCTCTTTGTTAAACTCCTGATAAAGCATCCAGATTGCTGCACCCCAGATCAGTCCAAAACAGACAAATAAAACGATATTGGATATTGCGATCTTGTTCCAAGTAACCCTAGCCAATTTAATTAAGACCCAACTGATAATTGACAGCGGTACAATGGTTAATAAACCATTGACCACATTAAATGTCATCAATGCAGTGCCTGTAAGCGCTCTGTCGATATTATCTCTTGCGACAATAACCAGTGAAGTTGCGCCCTGTTCAAAGCTCATGAAAAAGAAAATAAGAAAAAATGCCAAAAGCACCACGGCAAACATCCTGTCCCGAACAGTCTTGTCATAACGCAAAATCCGGGAAACGATCAAATAAATAAACAAGATCAATGCAATAATGACCATGATATATTGGCCTCTCAAAAAGGAAGTATCCAGCCTCTCGAAAACATCAATAATGTCATTTTTCGACAATGGGTCATTAAAAGCATATAAAAAACCTATAATGGATACGATAGCGATCAGCACATAATCTCTTAATGTAAACGGATTTTTGGTATCCGTATCGCTAACCTTGGCTTCTTTCTTTTCACCGGTCACAGACTTGTCCAAAATACCGAGGTTGCCCATGAGCGGTTTTGCGAAAACAAACTGAAGTGTACCTAAGAGCATAAAAATACCGGCTAATCCAAAACCCCAATGCCATCCATACGTTTCAGCGATATAACCGCAGAGCATCATCCCAAAGAAAGCGCCCGCATTAACCCCCATATAGAATATGGTATATGCGCCATCCTTCTTTTCAGGAAGGTCTTTATACATCTCACCAAGGATTGAAGGCATATTCGGCTTGAAAAAGCCCGTTCCGATAACCAGACAGATCAACCCCAAGAAAAACATAATGGCGGTATCAAAAGCCATTGCGGCATGCCCTAAAGTCATAATCGCCGAACCTATAATAACGGCTTTCCGGGATCCGATATATTTATCAGCAATGATTCCTCCGAGGATCGGTGTCAAATAAAGCATCATGGCATAAGTCCCATACAATGCGCCTGCCTGTTGAGCAGTCCATGCCCAGCCAGAGAATGGACTCCCTTGGATAACCGCAGCAGTTAAAAATTGCATCAATAGGACCCGCATTCCATAGAACGAGAATCGTTCCCACATTTCTGTAAAGAAAAGTACAAACAGCCCTGAGCGCTGCCCTAGTACATTTGATTTAAAAAAATCATTCGACGGGCTTGTAGTGATTTCCCCGTTTAGTCTCCCCATAAGTAATCAACCTTTATTTTTATAAAATACTTACAAAGAAACAAAAACAAAATCACTTTTGACCAAAATAAAGTTGCATAAACAAAAAAAGGTAACCCTTTTGGATTACCTTTTCAGTAACATTTTTAATATGCCCTATCTTTTGTGCAATTGTTCGTAAAGATCAATGACCTTTTTTTGAAGTTCGATAACTTCGCCATCGCGTTGTTGCAACTTTTGCGTTAACGCATTGACCTCATTAACATACTCTTTATCCTCTTCTGAATCAGAAGTAGATAATAGTTGGACAACTGTCAAATTGAATAATTTTGAGATCTGATTCAGGCGAGACAGATTCACATCTGTAATTCCTGTTTCAATTTTTGAAAATGCCGGGATTGAGATATCCAATCGCTTTGCAACATCCTCTTGACTCCACCCTTTTTGGTGTCTAAGTAATCTAATTTTTTTTCCTAATGCATTCATCTGGTAGATATTTTAAACAAAAATAGCAAATAAAAATTAATTTACATTAAATTATAATTTTTTCTTTAAAAATCCCTAAAAAAACGATCGGCAAGAACGGACAGATTAACCCCGTTATAATTATTTAAACTCATAAGTAGTAAATTATAACCTCTGGATTTTACTCCATCTAAAAAAGAATACAAGCCATCCAAACTCACAACAACCTCTAAATCAGTATTATTAAAACTCTTCTTGATATTCTCAGGAACACTTTCAATATTTTTGTTCATTTCCTTACAGGAGTTGATATTCACGTAGACAACAGAGAGATCCGACTCACGCATGGAGTCAGCATATTGTAACAAAAAGCTTGAATCCAAACTATCATACGAGTTTAATTCGATAATTGTGACCAATTTCTGATTAGGAAATTGTTCTTTTACGGCGTGAATACTTGATTTAACCTTATCTGCATTACAAGCATAATCCTGGTAAACCACAGATCCCTCAGAACTGGCTACAAATTCCAGATAGCGGATGGAGGTATTGAAACTCTTAATCGCGTCAAAGAACTCTTTCTTTTTAATACCAAGCCATTCACATACTGTATAGGCGCCGGCAATGTTAGACAGATTATGCTTTCCGAATATTTGTAAAGGGACATCTCCATCTGCTGTATTCAGATAAGTAACCCCCTTGTTAATGGTATAATCAGGTATTTTATAACCATGTCTATTGATCTTACAGTCTTTGGTGTCCTGTAAAACACCCTGAAGGACAGCATCTTCTTTATTATAGATCAGCGTACCTTTAGGGGGTATGGAGTCAATAAAATCTTCAAACTGTTTAATATATTCCTCTTTGGATATTTTGGAATTAAATTCATTCCATACAATACCCGAAATTAAGGCAATATTGGGCTTATAATACAAAAATTTGGACTTAGGATCAATTTTGGACGAAACATATTCATCTCCCTCGATAATAATAATCTTATTATTTTTTGTAATATCTACTAATTTATCAAAGCCTCTCAACTGAGCCCCTACTAAATAGTCAAAATCTTTACCTAAGAATCGCATCACATGCATGACCATGCTCGTGATCGTTGTCTTCCCATAGCTACCTGCGATAACTACACGGATCTTATCCTGCGAGAGTTCTTGTATAAACTCAGGAAAAGAATAGATCTTTAAACCTAGTTCCTGTGCTTTTTTTAATTCGGGATTATTTGCTTCCGCATGTGCTCCCAAAATAACAGCATCAATATCATCCGTCACCTTGTCGGAAAACCATCCCAATTGATCTGGCAATAATCCAGCTTCGATAAGATGGGAACGGGAAGGTTCCACAATCTGATCATCAGATCCAGTAATCTGATGCCCTTGTTTTGCCAATGAAATGGCAAGGTTATGCATCACACTACCACCTATCGCTATAAAATGAATACGCATCGCTCTATTACCGTTTCACAAACTTGGCTGCACACCAATTATTTAAAACTTTTTTGGAGATAAATTCAAACCCCAAAGACTCAGCGGCATCAAGCAACATCGCCAAATCTTCCTGTTCATAAAATCCACTTAAGTACAACTCTCCATTTTTATTGATACTTAATGCATACTGCGGCAACTGCTCCAGCAGGATATTTCGATTAATATTTGCTAATATCGTATCGAAAAGACGATCTTTTAACACCTCAAAGGAACCACATATAGCCTCTATGTTGCCAACTTGATTAAGCCCGTTATTTTCAGCGACACTTTCTACGCAGATTTCGTCATAGTCCACTGCCAATACGGCCTTAGCACCTTTTTTTGACGCCAGAATCGCCAGGATACCTGTACCACAGCCCATATCCAATACGTGCTTGCCTTCAAAATCATTTTCCAGGATATATTGAAGCATCATTGATGTAGTCTGATGGTGCCCTGTTCCAAAAGACATTTTAGGATCTATGATGATTTCATAAGGGAAATCAGGTTTTGACTCATGAAATGTAGCCCGCACATAACACTGTCCACCGACTTCTATGGGATTAAAGTTACTTTCCCAAAGTCTATTCCAGTTCTGGTTTTCTATTTCCTGAACCTTATAGTCCACTTCAAGTCCAGCATTAAGATTTAGCATTAACGTTTCTAATGCTTGCAAATCAAGGTTTGCAGCCGGTATATAGGCTGCAAATCCGAATTCGGTATCTTCAAAAGTATCAAAACCAATGTCTGCCAAATCAGATACCAATAGATCCTTTTGCCACTCCTCCCCTGATAGCATTTGAAAGATAACCTCTGTGTATTTCATTTCTAAAAATTAGCCGTTAAACACCTTGGCAATATCAATAAAATCTCTCGATTTCAAAGAAGCTCCTCCGATCAAACCACCGTCGATATCCGCTTGCGCAAACAAATCCTTTGCATTGCCCGGATTACAGGATCCACCGTAAAGGATACTTGTATTATCAGCTATTTCCTGCCCATATTTCTCGGCCACAACCTGACGAATAAACTGATGTACCTCCTGTGCTTGTTCCGGACTTGCAGTAAGTCCTGTACCAATTGCCCAAACTGGCTCATAGGCCAATACCACAGCTGCAAAAGCTTCATTGGATAGATGGAACAATCCATCAGTCAATTGTGTTTTAATTATTTCAAAGAAATCACCGGACTCGCGTTCTTCTTTCGTTTCTCCAATACAAAATATCGGTGTCAAGCCATGTTTCAAAGCGATATCTACCTTTGCAGCCAACAAAGCATCTGTTTCACCAAAATAAGCACGTCTTTCAGAGTGTCCCAAAATAACATGTGAAGCACCGACCGATTTTACCTGAACTGCTGAAATCTCACCTGTGTATGCTCCAGATTCTACCTGATGAATATTTTGTGCACCAATATTTACATTTGTCACATTCTTGGATAGTTGTCCAAGACTTGACAAATGGATAAAAGGGCTACAAACAACCAATTCTTGATTTCCGATTACCTCATCTTTGGCCATATTGATAATTTCAGAGAATAAACTTAGTCCCGATTGATAGTCTAAATTCATTTTCCAGTTACCAGCTACGATTTTCTTACGCATGATTTTTACGATTTAATTATATTTTTTGTTAAGTTGATTCAATTCCCTCTTGTGCCGTTCGGGCAGTTCTTCATTTTTTGACATATATAGCGTTTCCAGATACTCCATAAACTTATCAAAGTTATAGTGTTGCGTATCCCCATTAAACACCCAAGCAAACGACGGTACAAATTTAGCATAAAAACTTGTATCTGCCAGCATACTTGCAATTCCAATTACCGTTCCGGTGTTTAAAGAAGAATTAATACCCGTTCGCGTATAATCTCCCATGAAAACGCCGCACTTTAATAAACCGGTATCTCTAAACCCTTCCAGCTTATAATCATAAATTGAGACTGTTTTCAGATTATTTTTAAGGTTCGAATTGGATGTTCCTGCACCGAGGTTACACCAATCGCCAATAACTGAGCAGCCCAGATAGCCGTGATGACCTTTTGCCGAAAAATCACCGATAACCGCATTGCCCACCTCGCCGCCAACGACACTCTTCCTGCCAACTGATACATTTCCATAGATGGTTGCCCCCATTTTTACGACGGCCCCTTTTCCTAAGTATAAAGGCCCGCGTAAATGTGCTCCCTCCATGATGGTGACGCCTTCATCAATGTAAATAGGTCCGGAAGTCGAATTGAGCGTCGCGCATTCCATCGTGACCTGTTCCGCAATATAAAACGCCGTCCCTATCAGCTGATTTGTCGGGGAAACATTGGTAATAGATGTCTTAGCTGCCAAAAGCTTGAAATCATGCTCAATTTCAGCGCCTGTCAATAAAAATAAATCCTCCACCCCTTTCAACAGCGCAATTCCTTCGGTTATATCTTTCAACTTAAGCGCACAGCTTCTGTTATACCGCAAGGCAATAATCATTCCGCCGCACCGCAAGACATCTCCTTCCTCCATGGCCAACACAGCCCGTAAAAACGTCTCAGAAGGAACAACATGTTTGGTCACCCAAACGGCTCCGTCCTCCAGCACTTCGCCTTCAGCAAGTTCCAAATCGAATACTGAGGTCAACCTATGCCATTTCTCCCTTAGCGTCAGAATACCGACACGTAAGTCAAGACAGGATTTAATAAAAGTAAAAGGATATAAGCTCTTTTTATTAAAAGAAGTCAACGGGAAAGTAAGCTTATCCAACGGTCGGACAGCATCAAAACAATCTACAAAAAAGATTTTCACAAAATAAAAATAACAAAAAAAACCCGACAAATAACATTTATCGAGTTCTTAATATTGTAATATACAGATCTGCTACAATTATTTTTTGTTGTAACGGCTACGGAATTTGTCAATACGTCCAGCAGTATCAACCAATTTCATTTTACCTGTATAGAAAGGGTGTGATGTATGAGAAATCTCTAATTTTACAACTGGATACTCATTACCATCTTCCCACTGAATAGTCTCTTTCGTGTCAACACAAGATTTAGTAATAAAAGCATAGTCGTTTGACATATCTTTAAATACAACTAATCTGTAATTTGAAGGATGCAAATCTTTTTTCATTATTATTATGATTACGTATATTCAATTATTGAGGTGCAAAGATAATTTATAAAAATGTAATTTGCAACAATTGCAAAGAATAATTCACTGAATTTTTCCACACTTTCAGTTACCGGCACTTAAACGATTACAAATGTAACAATCTTTATTTATCCCTCAAGAATTATTTTGTTTTCCAACTTTTTTCTCCTAACTTAACTTACTACAATTAAATCATTTACATAATTATGAGCAAATTAGATGAAAAAATTGCTGCATATACTGCAGAATCAAAAAAACTAGGTCTTTCACTAGATGATGCATTTATCGCCAAAGTGACCAAAGGGATGGGACCTTCCATTTACAATGCAGATTCAGAAACTATTGCAGCATCAGATCCCGAGGAGCTTAAACGTGTCAAGCAAAATTTCCTGATCAAAAAATTAGGTCTTAAAGATGGCCCTGATTTAGACAAAGCATTAGAAGAAGTCATTACCACTATTGGTAAATCCAATAAAAATAAATACCGTGTTTTGGTGTATGCTTTATTGGCAAAAAAATTCAAAAAAGAATCCGTTTACCAATAAGCATCAACAATTTGTAATCCAACTTCTATCCAAAGACCAATTCTCCAAAGAATTGAGGCAAATGGAAATTAGGAGTTGGATTATCTATTTTATTCCATGACAAAAAATGCGGATTTTTCAGGTTATCCCCACATTTATAGAAGTTTCCGTGTATTTTTTTCCCCTTCAGCTCACTTGTATCATCAAATTTAAACACAGCTAGCGGAATAACCTGAATCATGCTCCACCGCTTATCAGTGCCGCTATGGCGCTCAATCATGGAAAATGCCTTTACCGTCTCTATTTCAGCTGCACTGAGTCTGTTTCTCGTTGATTTATCAGGTGATCCATAGCCGATCAAACCAGTTCCTATTAGATTAAATTCGATGTTATAATAATGTTTACGATCGTCAAACGAAATAAAAAATTCCACACAACTATCCTCCCAAACATTTTGATTGACATCCGAGTAATTCCCACGCAATTGCTCCTCTGCGACATCAAACTGCAATAACAGCTCATTTTTTGTATAACCGATCTTAAACTGTACCTGTGGTCTATAAGGATACAGCTCACTCCAATTACAATGGTCTAACGTATGCCATTCGAAATCGCCGACAAGGTCCGAAAGCTGATTAAAATTGAGACTGCCTGTCAAATTTGATGCGATGGGCAGCATGGTTAGTTTCTTCATATGCAATAAAGTTAAGAAAAAGAAGCTTCATCATCCGATGGAAGCTTCTCAACATATTAAAGGTATAAAATCACTAAATACAATCAAAAATTACCTTTCTCATAAATACCTCATTCTTTTCCATCTCCTCCACCAATTTCAACTGTGTATTTGTGCGCACCAAATTATGATCGTCATATTTGGTCTTATAATAATGGTCACCTTCGATGTAATCAGTCAGGAAACGTACCCCTTGCATATAAGGCAATAAAAAGGCACCGTCGACCAAGGTTTCTTTTTCCAGTGTCGTCAAAAATTCGTTTGCCTCTTCCAAATAGCCCTCTGCATAGGCTTTATACAACGAAAGGTTCAGTACGATCTTCGACACATCTTTCTCATCTTCGGCAACAGGGTTAATAATGGTACGGATAGCATCCCCAAAATCATAGGCAACATATCCAGGCATTACTGTATCCAGATCGATCACACATTGCATTTTATCATGGACATCAAGTAATACATTATTAAATTTTGTATCGTTATGTGTAATACGCAAGGGCAATGCACCTTTATTTCCCAAATCCAGGATTGTCTTCATACGGTCTTCACGGCTAAAGATAAAATCCAGTTTATCCTTTATCTGTTCCACACGTTGGCAAACGTCCAGTGCGATAGCTTTCCGAAGATTATCAAGCCGAAATTCGATATTATGAAAATTAGGAAGTACTTCAACAATCCGGGAAGCATCGAGGTCAGAAAGCTGCTTCTGAAACAGTCCAAAGGCACGTCCACCTTCGGCTGCCTGCACCTCAGTCTCCACGATATCATAACTCTTAGTGCCCTCAATCAGGATAAACATACGCCAGTAATTCCCCTGACTGTCCTTTGTATATAACTTACCCTCCAGTGTAGGAATGATCGTCAGGACATGATCACTGACCCGTTTTCCTTCAGCAACTTTTACTTTCTTACTAAGATGTTTTGTTACAATTTCTATATTATGCATTAAACCGTCCACATTTGGGAAAACGTGATGGTTAATGCGTTGCAATAAATGCGATATTCCACTATTTATGGAAGTAATTACGCGGTAAGTATCATTGATATGACCAGAACCAAAAGGCTGCACTGAAATGATATCTCCTTCTAATGTGAATTGTTTTGCTGCGTTCTCTACTACTAATTGGTTAAAATCAGACATTAAACTATGTTTTTTAAATCATCAATGTGCTTGCAATATCACAAATTGAATTAATAAATGAGAATTTTTATTTCAATCAAACGATTGCATGAAATTTAATAAATTTAAACAATCGTTTGCACTTTCATTTATAGCAAATGAAATAATATATTTGTTGATAAGAGCCAGTCTCATAGATGGTTCTTATCAAGAAGAAATAACTAATATACAAACTCCTCATATCTCAAAACAATGGATAGAAGAAATTTCATTAAATCAACTGCCATCACTACCGCTGGAATAGGCGTTCTTTCAAGCACAGACTTATTCGCCCAAACAAATGGGAAAATAAAAATCGGCTTTATCGGAGTTGGCCTACGCGGCCGTAACCATGTTCAGATTGCCTTAAACAGAGACGATTTAGAAATTGTTGCTGTATGCGACACACAAGAAGAATCTCTTGCACAATGCCGCAAACAGTTCAATGCCAAAGGCACCAAACTTCCAAAAGAGTATACAGGAGGAGTAGATGCTTATAAAAAAATGCTGAGCAGTGAAAAATTAGATGCCATAATCATCGCAACACCTTGGCAGTTTCACAAAGACCAGGCTATTGATGCCATGAAAGCTGGTTTATATGTAGGCTGTGAGGTTATCGCTGGCCTAACCGTTCAAGACCACTGGGATGTCGTAAAAGCATCTGAAGAAACTGGCAAGCCTTACATGACATTGGAAAATGTTGCTTTCCGTCGCGATGTACTTGCAGTTTTAAATATGCACAGACAGGGCTTATTCGGTGAATTGTTACACCTTGAAGGGGGGTATCAACATGATTTACGTGAAGTTCTTTTCAATGACGGAAAAAATTATTACGGACACGGTGTTGAATACGGAACGAAAGCAATTTCGGAAGCGCAATGGCGTACGCAATTCAACATTGACCAAGATGGTGACCTATACCCAACACACGGTTTAGGCCCGATCATGCAATTTGTTGACATCAACAAAGGCAATAGATTTACTCACATTACATCTTACTCAAGCAAAGCGCGTGGCTTGGCAGCATATGTCAATAAAGTATCACCGGGACATCCAAATAGTAAATTAAACTATAAAAACGGCGATATTACACAAACCATGTTGCAATGTGCAAATGGGGAAACGATGTTATTGACACACGATACGCACTTACCAAGACCTTATTCTATCGGCTTCCGTGTACAGGGTACTGAAGGCATCTGGATGGACGTCGCTAAAGGCATTCACATTGAAGGGAAATCCAAACCGCATACCTGGGATTCAGCAGACGAATGGGTTAAAAAATATGACCACCCGATCTGGAAAAAATATGAAGAATTAGCGACTGGTTCAGGCCATGGGGGGATGGACTGGTTTGTGTTCAACGCGTTTATCCAAGCTGTAAAACAAAAAGTCCAAACGCCGATCGACGTTTATGATTCGGTGACCATGAGCGCAGTATTCCCACTCTCTACGGAGTCCATCGAAAAAGGTAATAAAACCTTAGCGTTCCCAGATTTTACAAAAGGAAAATGGAGAACAAAGAAAAATACCTTTATGCTTGATGATAGCGGTATGTAAGACCCCAAAAAATAATATAAACGAAAGAAGCTGTATCTCGAAAAGATACAGCTTCTTTCGTTGTACCCTTTAATATAATCCCGATAGTTCTACCATTTAGCCTTCCTTTTTCTTAAATTAGCCTTCACAAACAATTTTTCGATAACATTATGCTCACTGAAGCAATTATAATCTTAGTATTAATCATCTTAAATGGAATCCTGTCTGCCTCTGAGATTTCAATCGTATCCAGCAGAAAAGCGCGTTTACAGGCCGAGAGCGACAAGGATAATCCTGCCGCCAAAATTGCATTGCATCTCAAGGAGTCTCCCAATAGTTTCCTTTCAACAGTGCAGATTGGGATCACCTTGATCGGTATCTTAACAGGTTTCTTTTCTGGAGGCAGCATCTCTGCGTACCTGATCGAAGTTTTTAATAAATCGAGCATACTCGCCCCCTACAGTCAGCAGCTGGCAGTTATTCTGGTGGTGCTGATCATTACCTATTTTTCATTAGTTCTTGGTGAACTGGTGCCAAAGCGTATCGGGATGGCTATTCCTGAAAAATATGCCATGCTCATTGCCTACCCCATGAATTTGCTCAGCAAGATCGTAAAGCCTTTTGTCTGGTTATTAAGTGCCTCTACTGAATTTATTGTCAAGATCCTCAATATCAAGAGTACGGGAAACAGTGTCACCGAAGAGGAGATCAAAGCATTGGTGGATGAGGGGGTCGATAGTGGCGTAATTGAAGGTATTGAGCATGATATTGTAGATCGTCTCCTAAGTTTAGGCGACAAAAAGGCCATCAACCTGATGACTCACCGTAAACACATTGTATTTTTGGATCTGGAGGACAGCTTCGAGGAAAATAGACAGATTATCCTTGATAATGACCATTCTATCTATCCCGTCTGCGAAGGTGGGCTTGACAATATCAAAGGGGTAGTCCATGTCAAATCCCTGCTTAGGCAATGTTTTCAGAATAAGCCTTTTAATCTCCGGGAGCTCCTGCTTCCGATCAAATTTGTCAATGAATTCAGCTCTTCCTACAGCATCATGAATACCTTACGAACATCTCGGGTACACCAGGCTGTTGTAATCGACGAATACGGCTCGCTACAGGGTATCATAACACTACGCGATATCGTAGGCGATCTCGTTGGTAACATCACCGAAAGCGATATCAGTGTACGCCCGACCATCCGTCAACTGGACAACGGGGATTATGTCGTGGACGGGCAGTATCAGATTGAGGACCTCCTGGATGAATTTGAAATAGGACTTTCCGAAGAAGATGAAGATGACATCAATAACGTCACTACAGTCGGCGGATTGGTTTTCCTGCTACTGGACCACGTCCCAGAAGAAGGCGAACGCGTACGTTTCAAAAATATGATATTTGAAGTATTGGATATGGATGGCAACCGTATAGATAAATTATTGTTAAAAATCGAGGAATAAAAAGAGGATTATCCCTTTCAGTAACAACAGAGGGCCGATCATAAATGATCGGCCCTCTGTTGTTACTATAATATTATGACAGCCATCTTAGTTAATGCCATGCATCATCTTTTTCAGAATAGGATTGAAAACAATCAGTAATAGCGCGGTCACCCCTGGAACAATGGCAAAAATCATAAAGAAATAAGACATCGAATGTTCCGCTGTAATTTTATCGATATAGGATCCTAAAAATCCACCAATGAAATTAGCGATAGCTGAGGCACAAAACCAGCAGCCAAAAAGTAAACCTAAAAACTTCTTTGGAGAGAGTTTACTGACATAGGAGAGTCCTACCGGAGATAGACAAAGTTCTCCAGCTGAATGGAAAAAATAGGCGATAACAAGCCAGATCATGCTAACTGAGGCAGTTTTCGCTCCCTGTGGGATATCACTTGCGCCATAAGCCAGCGCAGCGAAGCCAATACCGACCAAGATCAGGCCCAAAGCAAATTTGACCGGTCCAGAAGGGTTCCAGATTTTTTCCCAGAATTTACTGAAGGATGAGGCCAACGAAATAATAAAAAATGCATTCAATATCTGGAACCAGGAAGCGCCAACCTCGGAACCGGTTATACCAATCTCACGAAATACTTTCCATAAGCCCAGGCACCAGATAATACCAAAGGAAATCGCTGTAAACAAAATCGTCAATGGATATTGTTTATAGATCTTTCTGGCAAGAGCAGTCAATACAATAGTTACAATAACAATAGGAACAATCGTTAGGATAGTATCAATCCATTTAAAGGCTACTGCTGAGTCACCTGAAAGTATACGCTGTGTATAATCTTTGGCAAAAATAGACATGGAACCTCCGGCTTGCTCAAAAGATAAAAAGAATACCACACTGGCAAGCATGAATATTGTAACGACAATAAGGCGGTCTCTAACGACATTACCGGGAATAACCTCATCAACCTCTTCTTTATTTTTGACTTTCTCGTCATGATGAGCCTGTAGAGCTTTGGGAGTATCGCCAATAATTCCGAATATTTTCTGTCCAAAATAGAATTGTAACATTCCAAAGAACATAAAAACCCCTGCTAAACCAAATCCATAGTGCCAACCTATCTTCTCACCGATATAGCCACACAAAAGCATTCCTAAAAATGAACCAGCATTGATACCCATATAGAAAATCGTATAACCTGCATCTTTCTTCGCACTTTTATCTGGGTATAGGTTTCCAACCATTGAGGAGATATTTGGTTTAAACATCCCATTTCCCAAGATCATCAAGAGTAGACCTAAGAAAAAGAAGCCTGAATTGACAGCCTCAAATGCCATGGATAGGTGACCCAGCGTCATAATCAACGCACCGATCAAGATAGCCTTTTTAAAACCGGTCAATTTATCCGCAATCATACCACCAATCAGCGGGGTCAAATAAACAAACCCTGTATATAAACCATATAACTTCATTGCGCGTTCATTGCTCCATTCCCATCCCCCATCAGCGATCGTACTGATTAAAAATAAAGTCAACAGCGCCCGCATTCCATAATAACTAAAACGCTCCCACATTTCCGTAAAGAACAGCACAAATAATCCGGCAGGATGCCCATTTACCATCTTGTCATCTATCCCCTGCTTGGCCAGATGTGCTACAAGAACTTGATCTTTTTCTTGATTCATATAATTTCAATAATTGTTTTATAACTCAGGTTTTGTTTTTAATTTGATAAAAATCGCATGAAGATACACTATTTTTCTATGAATTAGTCAATTCCATGCATCATCTTTTTTATTTTTTTATTACCAAGCAGCAGAAATACAGCTGCTATCATGGGTATCAGGGTAAACACTGCAAAGAAAAATGACATGGAATGGGACTCGGTTATCTTATCAATGTAAGAACCAATAAATCCACCGATAAAATTAGCGATGGCATTGGCACAAAACCAGAAGCCAAATAACAGTCCTAAGAATTTCTTTGGCGACAATTTACTTACATAAGACAAGCCCACCGGGCCAATGCACAGCTCACCAACGGTATGAAAAAAATAGGCCGATACCAACCAGATCATACTGACCGAAGCCGTCTTCGCTCCCGTTGGAATCTCGGCGCTTCCTATGGAAAGGGCAGCAAATCCAACTCCCACCAAGGTCAAGCCCATGGCGAACTTAATCGGTCCCGATGGGTTCCAGACGCGCTCCCAGATCTTGCTAAAAGAAGTGGCCAGTGTAATAATAAAGAAAGAATTGAGCATGGGAAACCAGGAAACTGTCACTTCTGAATTCATACCATGGTATTCGCGATAAACCTTCCATAGGCACAAAGACCAAATAATCACAAATGAAATGCTGGAGAAGAGTATAATTAAGGGATATTTACGAATTATCTTTTTCGCCAAGACAAGCAATACAACAGTAATCACGATAATGGGCACAATCGTTAATGCAAAATCCGCCCATTTAAAAATAGTAGCAGCCTCTCCGCTCAATACCCGCTGGGTGTAATTTTTAGCGAATATGGTCATTGAGCCTCCCGCCTGTTCAAAAGCCAAATGGAATACAATACTTGAAAACATGAAAATCGCAATGACTAATAGGCGGTCACGTACAATATGTTTTGGATGTTCATCATCGGAATTCAGCTCCTCCGAAACAGTGTTTTCTTTTTCTGGTGTATCGCCTATTTTTCCAAAAATGCGTTGTGCAAAATAAAACTGCAACATCCCCAGAAACATAAATATCCCGGCAAGTCCAAAACCATAATGCCAGCCTATCTTCTCCCCAATATAACCGCACAGCATCATTCCCAGAAAAGCACCACCATTGATCCCCATGTAGAAGATCGTATATCCGGCATCTTTTTTCCCGCCTCTATCGGGATAAAGTTTACCCACCATCGAAGAAATATTGGGTTTGAACAGACCATTTCCCAGAACGATAAGTACCAATCCTGCGAGAAAGAAATTTTTGTTGAATCCCTCCATGGCCATCGAAATATGGCCGAGGGTCATGATGATCGCGCCTACCATAATGGACTTTTTATAGCCAGTCAGCCGATCCGCAATAATTCCACCAAACAACGGTGTTAAAAACACCATCCCTGTATATAGACCATACAGTTTCATTGCTTCCGAATTTGTCCAGCCCCAGCCATGTTGAGCAATGGTGGAAACCAAAAAGTTTACCAATAGCGCTCGCATGCCATAGTAACTAAAACGTTCCCACATCTCCGTAAAAAACAAGACAAATAATCCTGCTGGATGTCCTTTCACCAACACTTGTTCAGCGCCCACTTTATTTAAATGAGATTCCAGAACAGCATCTTTTTCAAAATTCATGTTTTCTAATCGTTATTTTTCAATATCAGGTAGTGCGATTTCAGCTTATCCATTTTTAGCCAGCCAAATTACGCTATGTTAAGTTATCAAGGCTGTTACAACACATCCGACAACCGAATCAGTTTACAAGTTAAATATGGACAAAAATCTAGATTTAATTTAAAAGGGTCCATCCGTTCAAAGGAAAGACTTTTTTAAAAGCAAAGTTCTTTTCAATCGCATGAAAAGAACTTTGTGTTTTTATATTAGATCAATGGACGCAATCGTTCCAATAATTTTTTAGTTGCGAAGATTCCTTCTTCTTCACTTAATTTACTTCCTTCATATTCAATGCCCACATATCCTTTGAATTTTGCCTTTTTCACGATCTTTAGCATGCGTTCATAGTCGATTTGGGTTTCATTACCATTAGCATCAAAATCATGTGTTTTGGCACTGACCCCATGCGCATAAGTCATCAAGTCAGTCACACCCTGGTAACGGTCATATTCATAGAAATTACCCAAATCAGGTAAGCTTCCGCAATATTTGCTTCCTACAGCTTTTAAAGTTTTGGCCAACCAGTCACCATGTGAAGAAATACCGCCGTGATTTTCCACGATAATACTAATACCTGCTTTTTTTCCGATATCAGATAAAGTTGTCAGGCTCTCCACTACACGCTTGCTGACCTCATCGGGAGTTCCCTTGCCGGCAGCATTTACACGGATGGCATGACAACCCAAAAAGTTCGCTGCAGAAATCCATTTATAGTGATTTTGTACCGCCTGCTTTCTTTTCGTTTCATCTTCATCACCTAGATTTCCCTCACCATCAATCATAATCAAGACGTTTCTTACACCATTATCTTTTGCGCGCATGTTGAGTTCAGTCAGATAATTGTTGTCATTAGCCTTGTCTTTAAAGAACTGATTGACATACTCTACACCATAGATACCATATTTTTTTGCCGCTACGACCGGAAAGTCCAAATTGTTCAAATCACCTTTAAACAATGTTTTATGCAATGACCATTCTGCTAAGGAAATGTCAAACCAATCTTTCTTTGCTGCGGCAAAACTCTCCAGCGATGGCGCCAATGCTATACCGGCAGAGGCTAATGCAAGGTTTTTAAGAAAATCTCTTCTAGAATTCATGTGTTTAGATTTAAAGTGTGTTATTTATATATTCCCCCAGCCAGTGGTCAGTACATCCACAAGGTGCATGGTCTGGATAGGTAATTTATGTTTATCAATATAAGCTTGCAGCTGCAACAAGCAGGACGAATCCGTCGAAATAATATAGTCAGCATTCAATGCCATGGCATTTCTGACTTTTTGTTCTGCCATGGCGGCCGATATCCCTTCAAACTTAACAGCAAAACTTCCACCAAAACCACAACAGGTTTCACTATCCTTTACCTCCAGCATTTCCAATCCCAGCACCTTACTCAGCAACTTCCGGGGTTCATCCTTGATCTTGCATTCACGCAGGGCCGAGCAAGAGTCATGATATACCCCAACACCCTCCAACTCAGCTCCGAAATAATCCTTTTTCAGTACATTGACCAAAAAATCGGAAATCTCCATGACCTGTTGTTGTATTTTATGACATTGGTGAGAATCGGCCGAATTCGCGAACAGGTCGCTATAACTATTTCTGACCATACCGGTACAGGAAGCCGAAGGAGAAATAATGACATGATCGCCCGAAAAATCTTCTAGAAACTTCTTTCCTACCTGCTTTGCATCGTCCCAAAAACCAGCATTATAAGCAGGCTGTCCACAACAGGTCTGACCGGGGTTATAAAGCACTTCACAACCTACTTTTTCCAATAAACGAATCGTATTAAAAGCAGTCTCCGGATAAAGCTGATCTATAAAACAAGGAACAAAAAGTTCTACCTTCATATTTAATTCAATCAATAAAATTAAGATTTATTGGATATTAATATCCGCACCAAAAGTAACAATCCAATTACAAAAAATAAAGAAAGTACCAGTGCAGAATAACGAATATTGTGCGTGATCTGTTCAATCAGGCCAAAGGAGAACAGACCGATGACGATTGCCACTTTTTCTGTAACATCATAAAAAGAGAAAAAGGCCGTCGTGTCCTTAATATCTGTTGGGATCAGTTTAGAGTATGTCGATCTCGATAAGGACTGTATTCCCCCCATGACCAGACCGACCAATGCAGCAATAATATAAAATTGCATCGGAGTGGACAGATAAAATGCAGCAATACAAATTGAGATCCAAATCATCACAACGACGATCAACACCTTAATATTTCCAAAAAGCTTCGATAAATAAGACATCAAAAAAGCTCCTAAAATTGCGACAAGCTGGATTAAAAGAATGGTTGCAATGAGCCGCTCGGCACCAAGATGAAGAATTTTTTCACCAAATGATGAGGCGACAATCATCAGTGTCTGTACCCCGATCGCATAAAAGAAAAAAGCGGGCAAAAACTGTTTAATCTCAGGGATGCCTTTGATTTCATGGATCACGTGGTTAAATTCGTCCCGTACATTCTGTATAAAGCTTTTCCCTAAATTATTGCCCGTGGGTTCAATTTTAGGTAAATATTTAAATGGGATCATGGAGAATCCCAGCCACCACAGCCCTACCATCAGAAAAGATATTCGGGCAGGCAACGATGGATCTGTAATTCCAAACCATTCCGGCTTCAGGACCACGATAAAACAAAGAATCTGTAAAGTTACACAACCGATATAGCCAAAAGCAAAGCCCTGTGCGCTCACACGGTCCTGCTGATCTACCGTCGCTAACAGGGGCAGGTATGAATTATTGAACAAAACACCACCAATATAGCCCATTGCAGCTAAAGCAAAACATACAATACCGATCTCCAAGGTTTCCAGTTTAAAGAAAAACAGACACATACATGCGATCGCACCAACATAGGTAAAGAGTTTCATGATCTGTTTCTTTAAACCCTTCGCATCAGCGTAGGATGATATAAAAGGCAAAGAAAATGACATCAGCAAGTAAGCTGCAGCCAGTGAAAAATTGGAAAGCGCTGTATTGACAATCTCAATACCAAAAAATTTAACGACATCACCATGCTCTTTTGTCGTTGTTATTGCTGTATAATATACAGGAAAGATGGTTGAGGTAATTACGAGGTTATAAGCAGAATTGGCCCAATCAAACATCGCCCAGGAACGAATGAGTTTTTTATTGTTTTTTGCAATTGCTTCCATTTAAATTGGCTTAATAAGTTTGACGAATATAAGTAATTATTTTAGCCATTTCTTTACGAATTACAGCTGCGCGATCATCAATATAATTATTATTCATAAAAGAGAAAGCAAGCCGTCTTCCGGATCGTGTGATCAGATAACCGCTCTGATTATACACTGAGGTAATTGTTCCGGTTTTTGCAAATACAAAAGGCTCCCCTTGGTCTTTACTATAGGTCCGTTTCAAGGTACCATCTACTCCGCCGGCAGGAAACAGCCGAAACAGCACCTTTTCATCGGGTATCTTATTTTTCAGAAGCACCAGAAGGTCAACGTTATTCTGTGGTGTAACCTTGTTATAGGAAGACAGCCCCGACCCATCAAAAATTGCCACTTCATCTGAAAAAAAGCTATAGACCTTATTTTTCATCCAATCCCGCACAAGATAAGTATCGAACTGTCCAAATTGTTTCCGGGTACACATCATCAAAAATTGCTCAGCAATAAAATTATCACTGGGCAACATCATTTCACGTAGGAGATTTTTGGTTTCTCCTGAATACAATATTTTTGTATCATTTGGTTTTTTATAGGCCAACAGATTTACCTTCTTGCCCAGCGTATCCGACAACAATTTCACAAATAAACTATCGGAATAGATAAAAGGTACCTCATTGACATAATCATTTGGTACGGGTCGTTTTGACATCCAGAAAGTATTGCTCCGAAACGAGCGTGAAAGTTCAAAGTCACCCAATTTAGGTTGCGGTAAAAAATCCAGATCCTTTTGAAAATACCCCGGAGAAGTGTTTAAATGGTTGTATCCCTTTTGACGAAAAGTAACCACATTTCCATAGATCGGGAAGGTACTTATTTCAGGCTGATAATATGCCTCAAAATCCTCCATTGCCCAACCATGTGCGTAGAACTTATTCTTCATTGTTCCGGGCACCATATAGATCGTTTTGTTCGTTCTTTTCAGAAAATTATAGACCACCCGCGTATCCAGCCGATTGTGCAAAAAAGTCGGATCACCTGTTCCCCAGATCAGTAAAGAATCGCCGCGTTCGACGTACTCCAACCCGGGTATGGAGTCTCCCAGAAGCTCCAGTGCGGCATAAGTCGTATACATTTTAGTATTCGAAGCCGGTGTAAAATGTTTATTGCCATTGACGTCCATGACAAACTTATTTGCCGTTAAATCATATAATGAAAATCCATAAAAATGGTCATTCAATATTTTGGATTCCTGAAGCATCCGATAGACGTCTTCAAAATCCTGGGACTTTACAATACGGGTAGAAAATAGGGCAAGCCAAAGCAGTAATATTGTACGCAGGGAATTTTTCATTGGTTCAAACATACAAAAAAGAGCACTAACTCCATTTCTCCCATTGCCAAAATTCAGATACAAATCAGTTAAAACAGCAAAAGGAGGATTAATTTCCTCCTTTTGCATTTATTACATCAGTTATTAGTAGCCTGGGTTCTGTGTGAGGCTACCGTTACTTTTATTGATTTCCTCCTGTGGAATTGGGAAATAAGCATTTTTATCCGCATATGCTTTGCTTTTAAAGACGGGGAGAATACCGCCTTCAAACTTTGCATAATTTGCGATAACCTCTTTTGCTATACCCCAGCGCACCAAGTCAAAGAAACGGTGACCTTCCATGGCAAGTTCCAATCTTCTTTCAAATCGGACAGCTTTGCGCGCCTGATCTGGACTCGAAAACGCTGGATAGGGTTTAACCAGATACTGCGCTGCGACGGCCCCGCTTCCAGTTCTTTTTGCAGGCAGTTTTGCGGCACGCAACCGAATAGAGTTAACATATTGTAAAGCATTTGGGAGATTCCCCAGTTCAATCTCGCATTCCGCAGCCATGAGAATGACGTCCGCCAAACGCATGATATTCACATCTAAATCGGTTACATAAGCTGCACCGGCCTGAGTATGGGCAGCATGTTGACTTTTTGGAATCATCGTCTTTATACCTGTAAATGGACCTCCATGCGGGCGACGACCTTCTTCAGGCCGCAACCAAGCATCACCGGGAAACTCCCCATAATCCAGGAAGTTGACACCCCGACGGCCGACCGTATAATCAAGACGTGGATCAAATCGCAAATTCAGATTTAATTCGTATTTTTTGATCGCTGCTGTATCAGTCAGCAGGATATCGGATGTATAAGGGTTATCACGGTATGAATCATCTAACATTGGAAGTCCATCTGCACCTACCTTATAAGCGTTAACAAGATCTATGGACGGTTGGTAAAAACCACAACAACCGACAGGATTCGTTCCATTCAATCCGCTCAACATATCGCCCACATTGGCATTGTCACCCCCACCATCAGGATTGATGGCATGCTTGGCCACCAAAAGCGCTTCAGGGCCATTTTCCTTATTCACGTCATAATTATCCTGAAAAGGCATTGTTGTGATGTCCCGACTGCCAATGACCTCCTTAAATAAAACCAAAGCTTCAGCATATTTTTTCTGATAGAGATATAATTTTCCCAAATAGGCTTTTGCAATACGCTGATCCATGCGTCCCCCTTCATCATTGATCTTCTTATCTGGTAGATTTGCTATAGCAATTTTCAGATCGCTTTCAATCATCGGTTGTACATCCTTGTCATTTTTAACAACCTTTGCATCATCAATGCTTGTATTTTCATCTATATAGGGAATATTTTTAAATACACGCCACAGAAAAAAGTAGTAGTGCGCACGCAACAATTTCGCTTCACCTTCGATTTCTTTTGCACGCTCGGCTTTAACTGTTTTGCCACCATCTTGATCTTGCTTCAACAAGCGAAGAGTGGTATTCGCACGAAGTACCCCTTCATAATACACCTGCCACATGGTGCTCAGGTTGTCGTTGGAGGAAATGGTAGTAAAAGATTCGATCATATTCATGTTCGGCTGGTCGGTGATCACCGATCCTTTGTGCGCATTATCGGATGTAATTTCTCCGAAAATCCATTGACTTGGCGCCGACCCATAGTTCCCCCAGGTCCCATTTATATTACCGTTCATAATTCCATAAGCGCCGATCAGAGTGGCTTCTACCCCTTTTTTTCCCTCTATTTGCTCTTCGATCAATTCCCCTTGGGGATTTTTTTCCAAAAACCCTTTACTGCATCCAAACATGCCAAAAGTTGTCAGTCCCAACAGACTGTATAATAGAATAGTTCTCTTTTTCATTTTAATTGCTTTATAATTTCGTTAAAAACCTAAACTTACACCCAACATATACTGCCTAGATTGCGGATATACCCCAAAATCAACCCCCAATGCTGGATAATCCGATGGCGTTGCCGATACTTCCGGATCAAGACCTTCGTATTTTGTAATGGTGAATAGATTTGTTACTCCGACATAAGCCCTTAATCTTTTCACGCCTGTATTTGCGCCAAAGAGTTTATCTGTAGAGAAATTATAACCGATCTGTAAGTTTTTCATCTTAAAGAAGCTTGCATCCTGTACGAAATAGCTAGAAGATGCATACTCATTGGCCGATACCTCTTCTTTCGTTTGCGATGGAATTAAACTTGATGTATTGCTTGGACTCCATGCATCCAATACGCGTACGCTCTTTTGACCATCAAACACGCCAAAATCCGTAAAGTAACGTGTTGCCTCATAGTTCTCATTTCCCTTCGAGCCATAGAAATACATCATGATATCGAAGTTTTTGTAATTGGCATTGAAATTAAGTGAATACGTAAAATCCGGATGTGGGCTTCCGATAACGGTATTATCTTTTGCATCAATGATCCCATCACCATTCACATCTTCAAATCTAAAACCTCCCACACGGGCTTTTTCGTAAGAAGGGTATTGTGTCAGCTCAGCTTCGTTTTGATAAATTCCTGCTACTTTGAATCCATAAAATGCACCAAAAGGTTGCCCTGTTCTCAAAATCGAGGTTTCCATGCTTCGGAAAGCACCGTATACCACGTCATTGATACCCGGTGCCAAACCAACAATTGTATTTTTGTTTCTTGAGATGTTTGCTCCAATATCGAAGTTGAATTTGTTCGGATCAGTTTGTTTATGGTGATAATTCAACGAAAACTCCACCCCTTTGTTTTGCATATCGCCAATATTCACATAAGGTGACGCAGCACGCCCCACAGCAGTAGCAGGCAGCGGCAATGCAAATAACATGTCTGAAGTTTTCTTATTATACCAGTCAAAAGCACCATCAATTTTACCTCCCAAAATCGAGAAGTCCACTCCTAAGTTTAAGGAAGCAACCTGTTCCCATTTTACATTTTCATTTTGGTAGTTGTTTACCCATAACCCGCTTACTAATTCATTATTTATTGGATAAGAAGCCGAATTAATAGAAGTCGCATAACGCTTTAAATATTGATAAGACGGAATACGTTGGTTCCCCGTAATACCGTAACCTGCTCTCAATTTCAGGTCACTTAACCAGCTTACATTTTTCATAAACTCCTCTTGGGATATCCGCCATGCCCCACTCACCCCAGGAAAAGTACCATATTTGTTTTTGGAGCCAAAGTTTGACGATCCGTCTCTTCTGACTGTTCCACTTAAGATATAGCGATCTTTATAGGAATAATCTACTTTTCCAAAAATGGAGAACAACGATCCCAAAGCACCCTCACTTGATGCCGAATTTTTGGAAGCCTGACTCACGTAAAAGAAATCCGTGCTATTGGTAATGAAGTAACCATTTCCATTTCCTTGAACCTGACGATAGGTATTATCGATCGCCTCTGTTCCCAATAACACATTTAAGCTATGGGCATCATTAAAGTTAGCCTTATAGTTCAATGTATTTGTCCAAGTCCATTCCGTATTATAACCTGAGGTCTCTGACGATGCACTATTTGCGCTACCCTCTGTAAACTCCAGATTTGGATAGGTATAACTTAAATTGTAATAATTTTCATATTTGATACCAAAGCTTGTTCTAAATGTTAATCCTTTTAATATGTCATACTCTCCAAAAGCATTCCCGAAGAAGAAATTGCTTTTGTTCACATTATCTTTCGCGCGGTAAGCGATCGCCACGGGATTCTCACCATTTCCCCAGCCGCCTCTGGAACCAGCGAAATTACCGCCTTCATCGTATACAGGAATAATATTCTTGATACGGTATGCAAATCCGATCGCACTGCCCTCACCGATATAATCGCCGGCCGTATTTGTATTTACACCGATACCATGCCCTTTGGTCATGCTATACTGCATATTTTCACCAAAACGCAGTTTTTTATTAAAAGCGGAAAAATTCGTATTCGAACGTACATTAAAGCGTTCAAATCCCGTATGGACCACCGTTCCTTTTTGGCCCAAATATCCTCCAGAAACCGCATAAGAAGCATTTTCGCCACCTCCAACAGTATTTAATTGATAAGATTGTGTCGGCGCATTCTGGCTCAATTCTTTGAACCAATCCGTTCCCGCTTTGTTCGCTTTGGTAATTTGAAAAAATTCTTCTTTGTTGTCCGCATAGTTATATTTGGACATATCAACACTCTTAGGATCAATTTTATTTCCAGAAAGTGAACCATAAAGGAGATAATCAGGAAGAGGATCTTTATTCCCATTCAAATCATAGATCTGTTGCGGACTCAGCATCTTGGGGAAACGGCCACTATTAGGCACCTGAACACCGTAATACGCATCAAAATTAATCTGTGGTTTGCCAGATTTGCCAGATTTTGTTGTAATGATAACGACACCATTGTTGGCACGTGAACCATAGATAGAAGCTGCCGATGCATCTTTCAGCACCTGCATTGTTTCAATGTCATTCTGATTTAGCCAGCTCAATTTACCTTCAAATGGCACGCCATCAATCACATATAGTGGTTCGTTATTATTAATGGTACTATAGCCCCGGATTTTAATCTGTGGTGTAGAGCCCGGAGCTCCATCTGTGACAACTTGAACACCCGTGGCGCGACCTTGCAGGGACTCCACCGCACTTGCTGCCGGTGTTGTTTTCAATTGGTCCGTATTGACTACAGCAACAGATCCCGTCAGATCTTTCTTGCGTTGCGTTGAATAGCCTGTCACGACAACCTCTTCCAATGCATCTTCTGAAGAGTTTAAGGAAATTGTCAAATCAGCCTTTCCCGTGACCGTAACTTCGGAGCTTGTGTAACCGATGTAGCTCACAACCAATACATCACCTACCTTCCCCTGGATCGTAAATGCGCCGTCCCCATCTGTTGATGTACCTTTGTTGGTTCCCTTGATCTTAACGGAGACACCCGTGATGGTCTGCCCCGTAGTAGCATCCTTCACCACACCTTTAATGGGTATTTCTTGTAACCCTTTGGATTTCGTTAACGAAACGACTTCAATTCTGCCATGGGCAACTACCCCATTGGCTGACACTTGAGCGTTCATTCCTCCTGCAATGAGAAGAGAACTCATAAGCAGAAAACTCTTATTGAACTTTTGGCCCAATATGAGATCAAAACAGCGTTTTTGGTCCGTTTTTTTCATCATAATTTTATAAATAGGTGGTTTAAAAAAATTTATGTTTATTTCTCTGTTTGTTTTTAATTTGATATTGGTTGTTCAGTTATTGGTCATTCTGCTCTAGCAGGAACAATATGCATTGTTTCAGGCAGCGAGCCCTTTGGTTATCATTTTTTCCTTTAGTTTGGTTATTCGTAGAAATGTTAAAATCTGTTAAATAAATGTAAAGAATAATAAATATAAAAAAAAAGAAAAATCATAATTAAATTACAAACCACTATAAATCAAGTTATTGTAATTAATACACTAAGTCTTATCGCTATACTTTTGTTACAAAAGACAATTCACGGATTTTCTTTGATCCGGTTTCTTCTTATAGCAAGCCTGAATGTCAAATATTCGCCAAATACATTTAAATACGCTAAAAGGTACTTATATTTGTTCTGATGAATGTAAGTAGTTTATTAGAACGGGCGCTCCGATTTGAGTTCCTTTCCAAGGAAGAAGGTGTTTTTTTATATCAAAATGCACCGACAGCTGATTTGACTTTCGTAGCCAATGAATTGCGTAAGATACAAGTACCACACGGCAAGGTAACCTGGCAGATCGACAGGAATGTCAATACGACCAACGTCTGTGTTGCAAATTGCAAATTTTGCAATTTCTTTCGTCGTCCGGGCCACGAAGACAGTTACATCACCGATATCGAGAGCTACAAACAGAAGATTGAAGAGACCTTTAAGTATGGCGGAGATCAACTCCTTTTACAGGGCGGTCATCACCCTGATTTGGGCATTGAATTTTACAAAAATTTATATAGGCAATTAAAGGAGCTTTACCCTAACTTAAAACTACATTCACTCGGTCCCCCTGAAATCGCACATATTTCCAAGTTAGAACATATGAGTCATATCGAGGTATTGACGCAGCTGAAAGAGGCGGGGTTAGATTCGTTGCCCGGAGCCGGAGCAGAAATTCTAAATGACCGGGTCCGGCGTTTGATATCCAAAGGAAAATGTGGCGGCAAAGAATGGCTTGATGTGATGCGTGCCGCACATAAAATCAATTTGCCTACTTCTGCCACAATGATGTTTGGCCATATCGAAACCATCGAAGAGCGATTCGAGCATTTGGTCTGGATCAGAGAAGTACAGGATGAAAAACCGCAGGATTCCTACGGCTTTATTGCATTTATTCCATGGCCTTTCCAAGATGACGGTACATTATTGAAAAGACTGCGCGGCATTACCAATGATGTGACGGGAGAAGAGTATATCCGTATGATTGCCTTGAGCAGAATTATGCTGCCCAATATTAAAAATATTCAAGCATCTTGGCTTACAGTTGGAAAACGTACAGCGCAGTTGTGCCTGCATGCCGGAGCCAACGATTTTGGATCCATCATGATTGAAGAAAATGTTGTTTCAGCAGCCGGTGCTCCCCATCGATTCACTTCTAAATCTATACAGGAAGCGATTTTGGAAGCGGGCTTTGACCCCCAGCTGAGAACACAAAAATATGATTTTAGAGAACTGCCTGCTCACATGGTCGAGCAAGTCATTAACTATTAATACCCGACATTGAAAGACGTTATCAGAAATATTGAAGCAATTATTTTTGCTTCTGCAGAAGGAATAGATCTTGCGGATATCAAACACATCTTGCAGGAGGCGCTTGCTATTGAAGTATCCAGAGAGGAACTGCGTGAATTGATTAAAAAGATCGAAGATAAATATCGGGATGAAGAGCATGTTCTGGAATTACGGTATATCAATAATGCTTATCAGTTTTTGACCAAAGCAGTTTATCATGAGGCAATACAGCAATTACAAAATCACAACAACAAACGTAAGCTCAGTCAGTCGGCACTCGAAACACTTGCCATCATCGCCTACAGACAGCCGATTACAAAGCTTGAGATCGAACAGATCAGAGGGGTCAGCTGCGATTATTCTGTCCAGAGACTTTTAGAAAAGAAACTGATCAAAATAGCCGGAAAAGCCGATACAATTGGTAAACCATTGTTGTATGCGACCAGCCAACAGTTTATGGATCATTTCGGAATCAATGGCGTTCGCGATCTTCCACAGCTAAAAGATATCGTCACAGAGGACAACGCAATTGGCGAAACAAATGAGTAAATAAAATAAAATAAATTTTTATTTTCAAAAAACAATCCAACATACTGATTAACAGAAAAATAAAGACTAATATTTTTTTTAAAAAAAGTTTTAAAAAATAGTTTTCTTCTCTAATTTTACAACATTGAATAAGAAACAATAAAGTATTATTTTATGAACACGGCAATATTAGCTACCGAAGATCTTGAAGAAGTAAAATTCGCATCTTTCAATGGACCTGATGACGATGACGATGATTTCGATAACGATGATTTCGAAATCCCTGAAATTGAAGGATTGGATGACTTCGATGATGATGATGAATTTTAATATTTAGTGCGATATAACACTACCTATTAAAACCAGCGAATCATTTAAAAAAATAAGGCGTTCAATTTGATTGAACGCCTTATTTTTTTAAGCCTTCCGATCTACTTCGCCTGGTCTATCAACTTATGCAATTCCATTTTTGGGATCATCCCGCTTTGGCGCCACACTTGTTGACCATTTTTAAATAAGATAAATGTAGGCACACCACTTACTTTATAAATGGAAGCGATTTTCGGATTTTTATCCACATCAATCTTTATGATGGAAAGATCTTCCTGATAAAATTCCTTCACATCCTGTAATACCGGCGCCATCGTCTGGCATGGACCGCACCACGTCGCAAAAAAATCCACTAAAACCAGCGAATTTGATTGAATAATCTGGTCAAAAGTTGCCATTATTAATTCTCCTTTATTTCATCTTTCAATGCCTTATATCCACCCTGAATATTGCACACATTTTTAAATCCCTTTGCACGCAAGATAGACACGGCGACCGCGCTGCGATAGCCCGATTGACAATGCACATACAACTGTGTACCATCTTTTTCCAGCGTGTTACCAAAATTAGCGAAATCCGACAACGGAATGTTCATTGCATTGTCAATATGTCCTTTATCAAATTCTTTCTCCGTCCGTACGTCAACAATATGACCTGCATCTGATCTTTCTCCAAATTTCTGTACTGACAGGTTAACAACCGAATCTACTGATTCTCGCTCTTTCCAGCGCCCCATGCCTCCGTCCAATACACCAATCGCCGCAGTATACCCCAATTGTATCAAACGTTCCCCCACTGCCGTATGATTCCCCTGCTCTATCACAAGCAAAAGTTTTTGATTTCTATTCGGAATGACTTCTGCCAAAAAGGTATCAAAAGGGCCTTTAAAACCAATATTAATCGCTCCCGGAATAAATCCTTTTAAGAAGTCATCAGCAGATCGTGTGTCCAAAACAACTACATCGCCCTGAGCACGTAATTTTTTAAATTGCTTCAGGGAAAGTACAGGCAAGCCTGTTACCGTATATTGCGGCACTCCCTGTCCTGGATGTGATTTTGTTTGGGCGGGCAGCACACTATGACATGTCAAGATACCCCATATAAGCGTGGTTATAAAAACTTTGTTCATCTTATTTACTATTTAAAGGGAATAAGCAATTTTTCCAATTCCGTTATTTTTCCATTGTAAATATTCAGATCGACATTTCCACGGATACCGGTTACTGTTCCTTTCTCCGAAAATTGCCAAAATGCCCAATGCTCTTTTGGGTTTTCGATCCAGAAATTATAGTTCGCGATCCATAGGGTATAGTTCGCGAATTCATTCTCTAAAAAATCACTATAGAATTTATCTCCGGAATACAGGATGGGCTTGACTTTATAATGCATTTCCACCTCTTCTAGCCAACGTTTCAATCCTACTTTAAGGCTATCCATGGACTGTTGCTTCGGATGTTCCTCGATATCCAGTACCGGCGGAAGATCCCCCGGATGAAGCTGTACCTTACGGATGAAATTTTTGGCTTGTTTAACCGAATTTTCATTTGGTCGAAAGTAATGATATGCTCCCCTTAGGATGGCACGATTTTGTATTTTGGACCAATTCCGGCTAAATTTATCGTCTATCCCCTTCTCCCCCATTGTCGCACGGATAAACACGAAATCTATTGGAAATTGATCGTTGATCGTATTCACTTTCTGCCAGTCGATATCTTCCTGATAAGTCGAAACATCAATACCAAACACCTTATCATCATGCTTACTCATGATTTCGATATTACGGATATCATATTTAGCATCCTTTGTTAACGCTTTATTTTTTGATGTCGCCACGCGGAAGTAATACATGATTCCAGCCTTATAGTGCCATGCAACAAGACATAAGAGAAACATAAGCATCCCTGCCATCACCCAGATCCATCTGGTCTCTCGAGACTGCTGCTGCTTCCTGCCAGTTTTTGTTCGTTTTGTTTGCCGTTGCCCCATACGATGATGAAGTTACGGGAATCACAATTAACTCGCAAAATTTTCGCAACAATTTATATTTTTGTACATGATCGTATACAATCCTAAAGACTGGCTGTCAGCAACTTTCAAATTGCATAAATCAGACACCTTCAAAAAGCTGTTTCCCTTTCTTATTTTTATCGCTATCTATTCTTGGGGTATTGCTTACCTCGAATTGGAATACCTCAAATTGAGTGAAAGGAGCTGGGTCAAAAATATCACTATCGTCCATAATCTCTTAGGTTTCGTTATCTCCTTACTGTTGGTCTTTAGAACCAACTCGGCTTATGACCGTTGGTGGGAGGCGCGCAAACAATGGGGTACATTGACCAATGTCAGCCGTGCTTTTGCCTATAAGCTTAATGCGATTCTTGATGAGGAAGACAAGGTCAATCGCAGCTTCTTCCGAAAAAGTATCCCGCTTTTTGCGGAGACCCTGTATGACTTTTTACGGTCTGACTATACCAAGTTTATGCTGGATGAAAATGAACATCCTGAGCTTAAATCATTGGATAGCAAAAAGCATGGTCCAAATCAGGTTTCCAATATGATTTTTCAGAAGATAAACCAGCTCTATAAGGAACGTATAGTCAGCGGAGACCAATTGATTATACTCAACGAGGAAATCGTATCAATGACCAATGTCTGTGGCGCATGTGAACGGATTAAAAATACACCGATTCCCTTGGCGTACAGTGCTTTTATCAAGAAGTTCATTATCTTCTATACGATGACACTGCCTGTAGGCTATGTTTTCTCGATCGGATACTTTGTCGTTGTTGCCGTTCCGTTCATCCTATATGTACTTGCATCACTGGAATTAATCGGGGAGTCCATCGAGGAGCCTTTTGGTATAGACCAGGACGACCTACCGATTGACAAAATCGCGGCTAATATAAAAAAACACTGCCACGAGATTATTATGGCATAGAGTTTTGAAAATAATCTAGCTCATTTTCAAACCATAAGACATCATTACAAAAATAAGTTTTGCAAATCTATACAGAATTTCTACTTTTGTCGCGGAGAGTTGGCAGAGTGGTCGAATGCGGCGGTCTTGAAAACCGTTAACTGTCACAGGTTCGGGGGTTCGAATCCCTCACTCTCCGCAGAAAAAGCCTTTCAGAAATGAAAGGCTTTTTGCATGCTATCGGCTTCGGAAAAAAGGGCCGGCCGAAGACCGAAAAATGAACCGCATTCCTTATCAGAACTATAAATCCCAACTGGAATTTCTTTCACTAACTTTTTTTATCGTTGATATCCGGCTGAAAAGGACTGATTCGTATGACAAAGTTTTAATGATCTAAATAAGACATTGAAATAAAAACCTGATACACAATCATATCCCTAGAACAAGCCATTCATATAGCACATTAAACAGAGAAAAATGCAAAATAAGTTTTGTAAATCTGTTCAGAATTTCTACTTTTGTCGCGGAGAGTTGGCAGAGTGGTCGAATGCGGCGGTCTTGAAAACCGTTAACTGTCACAGGTTCGGGGGTTCGAATCCCTCACTCTCCGCAGAAAAAGCCTTTCAGAAATGAAAGGCTTTTTGCATGTTATCGGGCTTCGAAACAAACGGAAACGGGATTTGAATGCTCTCTTCGATGAAAATTTTAAGGGGTACTTAAATAAGGACTGGTCGATTTGTTTTCAATCAAAAAGCGTAGGTGTCCGATCTTTGCTCTCCAGATCAATAAGAATAGATTTGTTTTTCAGACTACCAGCAAAACCAACAAGTTTACCAGATCCACCAATGATCCGATGACAAGGTACAATAATAGATATTGGATTTTTATTCAATGCACCTCCGACTGCCCGCACAGCTTTTATATCACCTAGCTGGCGCGCCAAATCTCCATAAGTTGTTGTGTGACCGTATGGAATAGCCAATAAAGCTTTCCAAACTTTAAGCTGAAAAGCTGTGCCCTGCATATCCAGCGGCAGATCAAAAATAGTGCGTTTGCGTTCAAAATACTCAAAAAGTTGTTGCGCTGCAAGCAATAATATTTGCGCACCATCATCTCTATGAGGTATTGATATCTTTGCACGGGTATAATCTTCTCCTTCCCACAATACGGCAGTAAGACCACGAATGGTAGCTACAAGCCTTATTTTCCCTAAAGGTGATGCAATATCCGTATAGACAAGTCCATTATCCTGTGCCATATTTTTTTACCAAGTTACTAATCTTTTTTATTCCATTTCCGAAAAAGGAAACATTGCTTCTCTTTTTATAATGCCATTCCTATCTTACCTTAATCCTAAATTACTTCTAAAAATAACTAAGAAAAAAATGGATTTTGTTATAAAAAATATGGAATTCACGCACGTTGAACATCATATCCATAAGAATGAACAATAGTTGTTACCTAAAAAATAAAGATCATGGCAGAATTAAACCAAAAAACACAGGAAAGCGGAAAGAAAAAAATTAGAAGCCGGAAAATGGCACCAAAGGTGGATCTGACAGCAATGGTAGATCTTGCCTTCCTTCTGATTACCTTCTTCATGCTGACCACGACCCTAAACAAACCTGCGGCGATGGATATTGCCATGCCAGACAAAACAAAAGACGATGTGGATAGCCCGGTCTTTATTGATGAAAACCGGACAGCAACCCTGATCCTTGGCGATGGAAAATTTATGTGGTATCATGGTGACTTTAAGAAACCCATTGCTTCATCTGAAAAACCGGCCGATATAGAAAAGACATTGGCACAGGTGGTCGCACAGCTCAAAGGCAAGATCAGTACCATGCCCAATACGAAAGATATGATTGTCCTGATCAAACCGAGCAAAGAAGCACGGACGAAAGATGTCATTCGAACGATTGACGAGCTCAAACATCAGAACATTACCCGTTATGTCATAGGTAAAACTCAAAACGAAGAGGAAAAGCAATTATTGGCATCCATTCAATAAAGGCTCCCAGCGATCAAAAGTTTATATCCGCAACAATAACCAGTCCGAGCAATCTTTATCTTTTAAAGCAGAATCGCAGACATATGGACAATGAAATAAAACAGGGTTATCCAAAAAATGGGCAGCCCTGTTCAATATTATTCCAACAATAATAAATTATCTTTTGTCCAGGTTTTGCCAGTAACGTTCCGCATTTTCTTTTACTTCCGCGGGCAAAGAAGCATAATTATCCGAGTACGTCGTTTTTTCGTACCCGTCCTCCGCCTCTGCTCGCATACGATAAAATTGTCCTTTGTATAAAATCAGGGCAATACAGCTCAACTGCTTTTCGACATTATCCTTCGGATGTCGGGAATAAATAAACACCGCATCCAATTTTCCGTCTTTGTCTGCATCAAAAAAAGCTTTTCGGGATTCCCAGACGGAAGTAATAATACCATCTTCCTGAATAGTTTCTTCCACTATCGGCACCCACATACCATCGATTCGTTGAAATTGCTGCGCATACAGTTTATCCGGATCTGCTCCACGTTCCTCTTTTGAAAAAATGATATAATTATCTTCCTTTGGGGTCTGAATACGCTCAACTTGCAACACCCGTTTGCCTTTAAACGGAAAGCCCGAAGATTGAAAGTTTTCTTTATTGACCGTAATATCGGTAATCTGTGCCTGCGCGACGGAGCATCCCAGCAGCAGCAGGGCAAAAAAAGTGTATTTTCCCATCTGTTTTTCCCTAAATGTGCATTCAAATTACTGACAATAAAAGAAAAATCCAATATTTTTAACAGGCTTCTTTACATCAGCCTGATTCATTTCTCCATTATTCTACTTAAATTTAACTTTATTATATACTGTGGGGCAGCTATAGTTAATTCGTATCCGCTTCACAAAACTTTACACGTATTCCCATGAAGCAGGATATTCAGACCATTGCGGACATTAAAATATTAGTCGATCAGTTTTATGGCACTGTCCGTCAGGACAGTCTTCTTGGACCAATTTTTCAGGAACGTATCCAGGACAGATGGGCCCAACATCTGGAAAAGATGTATCGCTTTTGGCAGACCATACTTCTGGATGAACACACCTACTTCGGCAGCCCATTTCCGCCTCATATTCCCCTGCCGATCGAAGCAAAGCATTTCGACCACTGGCTTCTGTTATTTGAAGCGACTGTGGACCGTCTGTACAAGGGTGAAAAAGCCGAAGAAGCTAAGTGGCGTGCTCAAAAAATGGCGCAAATGTTCCAGTTTAAAAAAGAATATTTCAATACCAATCCTAAAAAGAAACCTTTATTATAAAAAAGTCTTCGCGATATTGAGGTTCTCTCCCGCCCAATTTTTGCCACTAAAAAGGTTATCCGCGACTAACAAGCACGAATAAAAACATTCAAAATCAATAAAATAAATAGCAAAATAGATTTTTAACACTTTTTAATTCTACACAATGTAGAATATATTCTATATTTGTAGTATGAATAAATTATCAGCGACCGAGGAACAATTGATGGGGTATATCTGGGACATGAAAAAGGCCTTTATGAAGGATCTTATGGAAGCCTATCCTGAACCCAAACCTGCTCCGACAACAATTGCGACATTATTAAAGCGAATGACTGAAAAAGGCGCCATATCTTATGTGCTATACGGCAATTCAAGAGAGTACTACCCTTTGTTTGACAAGGACAGTTATTATCTCGCGCACGTCAATGATATCGTTGAAACGTATTTTGATAATTCGGCTTTAAAATTTGCTTCTTTTTTCACCAAACAATCGCAGTTGAACAGGGAGCAACTGGAAGAGCTAAAAAAAATAATTGATTCGGAAATTAAAAACAAAGCGACATGATTATCTATTTGGGAAAGTTGATCGCCTGTTCAGGCTTACTGTATCTTGTATACATCTTTCTTTTGCAAGGACAAAAGCTTCTGGTGTTTAATCGGTTTTATCTGCTTGCCATTATACCGATTGCCCTTTTTGCTCCGCTGATACAAACGGCCTTGCCGTCTTTTATTCCTGATTTTTTTCATTTTGGTGCCGATCTGGCTTCCAGGCTGCCTGAAACTACGGAGCCCGCCGTCGAACCGGCGCTAGTAGATCGACAGAAACCTATAATGGACACGGATACATCCATTGTTCTGATCTATCTGTTGGTTACGACGCTACTACTGGTCAAACATGTCTTGAATTATAGAAAGTTCTCTTCTTACATTGATCTCGGATCTGTTACGGCTATTCCCGCTGTTTATACTATTCAAGACCTCAAAACGCCTTTTTCATTCTTCGGACGTATATATGTGCCCCGTGAAGCCTTTACACGGGGAGAAATTGATTCTTCCATTATCGCACATGAACAGGCACATGTAAATCAACGGCATTCCATCGACGTGATGGCCATGCAGTTTATCCGCGTGATATTATGGTTCAACCCCTTCGTCTACCTGATCGATAAAGCCATTCGACAAAACCACGAGTACTTGGCAGACGATGCTGTTGTTCAGGTTTATGAACGCACGAATTACCAACATCTGATAATCCAGTGGAGCATGTCTTCACCCGATATAAACGCATTACCGGCCAGTAATTTTAATTTTTTAACAACAAAAAAACGATTAATTATGTTACAGAAAAGAACACCCAGCGGTAAGCTCCTGCTGATGCCTGCGCTTACCCTATTGCTGACAACAGCAATTAGTCTACTGTTCTCGACACATGTCGAAGCACAGAAAACAACTCCGGCCAAAACAGAAAAGACTGAGCCCGCCAAACCAGCCGCAGTACCTCCGGCGGCTAAACGCCCCGGTGCCCCTAAAGCCGAAGAAATGCCGCCCAAACCTCCTAAAAGAGAAATGGCACCGCCAATGAAGCCAAAGAAAAACGCTGCTTCCAAAAAAGAAGAATCAGCATATGCTCCAGCTAAAATAGAAGAAGTATATGTAGAAAGCAGCAGTAAAAGCGGAAATTCAAAGTTTCAGGAACCTAAGCGGATCAAGCTAAGCGGAACTGCGGATGTGAGCGCCACTACATCATTGAATTCAAATGTTCAAGTGAATGATCCCAATACCGCAGCAACGGTGAAAACAGGTACTGCACCCTCTGGATCAGCAAAGGTAACAGAAATAAGGTCGGCAGAACCAAATACGATAACAAAAGTAAACGTGCGTTCCGCTGGCACCAACGTCTCAGAAGCCAGAGAAAACAGCGGAACACAGGCTGCAAGGATTGTACTTAAAGGTCAACCTGCAAAAGAGATAGCCATGGATTCCGATAAAAAAAATGCGCCGGTTCTTCAGGGGGTCAGAACCCAGTATCGAGGTGAAATACCTAAAAATCCCCCTTTGTCCAAGTAATCAAAACTTAGGTCAGACAGCATAAAACTTTCTTTTCAAAAGACAAAAAATAACCGGAGGAACGATCGTTCCTCCGGTTTTCCAATCAACCAGCATGTATATTTGAAAATCGCTAAATCAAACATGTTGTATTATATTCCAACAGTTCATTGCATACGTAAACTGAGAATAAATTATTAAATTTCCATATCAATAGTAAGACGTTCAACTAAGCCGGTTGTCCAAAAAAATAAAAAACTTTTTTACTACCTTAGATTGATAAAATAAACAAGAAAAACCAGCTTGTTTCATTAACTATAGGAATACAGATATGAAATCGTATGCACTTGTTTTAGCGGCAGGCCTGCTCCCCTTTGGCGCATTAAGCCAAAAGATGGTTGCCCCCGGAAGCCCTGATATCAATACTAAATATATAAAGCCAGAGAAATCGCTTTATACCGTATATTATGTCAAAGATAATAACTGGGATAAGCAGGGATCATTGGTCTATGATATCACATCTACAGGCAATCAATTGACCTTAAAAAACTCCTACACACCCAAGGACAGTTCCTGGATCAATATCAGGACAAGTGTTGTGGATCCCCAAACATTAAAATCCATCAGCTATACCAGTGACGGCAAAAAAACAAAATTAAATCTCAGCTTTGGTGAAACCATCACCGGTAATTATTATTCCAAAGAAACTAAAAAAGATAAAAAACTGAGTTTTCGTCCTACCGAGCCATTTATTGATTTTAATTGGACGGATTTAATGATTGGGACACTTCCGCTTGATGTAGGCTATAAAGCTCGGATCCCGCAATTCTATTATAATGACGAATCCAATACACAGGTTGAATACTATACTATCAAGGAAGTTAAAAGTTATAGCTATGGTTCACCGAAAACCGGGAAGCATGATACCTGGCTGATCACCTTATTGGAAGAAAACACAGGAGCTATCTACAATTATGTGGTGGACAAGAAAGACCGGCGGCTTTGGCAGCGGGAGATGTCCATGGGCAACGGCAAGTGGGAAATTACGGTCAATGAGGAACTGGACTATCAGCCGATCAAAAATCGGTTCGACAAGGAACTGGCCATCCGACAGATCTCCAACGGCAATAGCGTCATCATCGGGACCGCTTATGCACGCTCAAGTTCAGGTAAAAGATTAGGCGGTCTTGTCAATACGGCGAAAAAACAATATGCTCCAAAAGGAACCGAGATTATGCTTTTTCCAAATTCAGCATACTACGAAGAATGGCTTGAGGTCAATAAGAAAATCCGTAAACAGAAAAAAGTTGCCGAGGTTCCACTGGATTTAGATTTTGGACACGCTATCAAGCGCACCAAAGTGTATGATGATGAGGGACACTTTGAATTTGCAGAGCTAATGCCGGGCAACTATATTATTATGACCAGCTTTGACTTTACCAATTCGTACAACTATTCGTATGTATCCGGTTATACCAATTATTACAATTATTGGGGATATACCGGTTCTACAACAAATTATGGGACCGGAAGGTCATCTTATACTGATAAAGCGACTATCGAAAAACGGATCAGCATTGATAAAGACGGCGAAAAGAAAGAGGTGAATTTAAAGGAAATGTAGGAAAAATAAAGACATATTTATTTCTTTTGATTTTTTTTCATCAATCGATCAAAGCTAAATGGAAAATCCCGATAGCTCCCTAAGAGAAAACAGGCACTTGCCGCTACCCAAACCGAATAGTTAAACGTGACTTTGATACCAAAAGACAGTGTCATCGTCAACGCGAAAACGGTTAATAGAATCCCTGAAGACAGCGCTGCGAAACGTGTCCGATAACCGATCAATAACAACAGGGCCAAAACGACCTCGAGTATGGTCGCTCCGATAGCGAGCATACTTCCTATTGACGCCGGCACAAAAAAATTGAGCTGATTGGAATAAGCGACAAAATTGGCCCAACTTCCCCAAGAAGCATTCGCCGTACCTGGGGCTCCCCAAAAACCCAAACGATCCGCCACAGCAGATAAAAAGGCTGTTGCCACAGCTACGCGTACAAAAAATTGACTATATATCATTTCTAAATTTTTAAGATCAAATATAAGGCAACAGTATCCGGATTAACTTAAACCAGTTTAAGAAATCAAGTGACAGACAACAATAAGGCCGCCAGCATTTTAAATACTGAACGGCCTTATAACATCAATTAATATGAATAAGAATTTATATGGTGTACACCTCCATTAAACTGTGATACACCATAATAAACGACAATCGAATTGTCGAATAGTCCCAATAAAAAGTGAGAATATATATTTTTTTCCTTAAGCCAGAACAGCTGTTTTAACCATACATGCTTTCATCAGTTGATAAGTACGTTCAATATCATGATCCAAGCCAATAGAAAAACGGATCAGTCCGTCGGAGATTCCCATGCTCACCCGTTCCACTTCGGGAATTTCAGATGACGTCGAACTGCCCGAACAGGAAAATAGCGTTTTATAGAAGCCAAGACTTACGGCCAAATAGCCAAGGTTCTCCTTTTGCATTAGCTCCATGAGCGCGTTGGCACGATCTGTCGTTCCGGCATCCAAAGTCAATATCCCGCCGAAACCATACTCTGCATGCATTATCTTTTTCATCAGCTCATGATGCTTATGTGAAGGCAATCCGGGATAGGAAACTTTCAGCCCATCCTTTTCAAAGCGTTCGGCCAGGTAATGCGCATTATAACTATGTTGCTTTATGCGGATATGGAGTGTACGGAGATTTTTCAGGATACTGGCCGAGCGGAGACTGTCCATCGTCGGACCAAGCAGCATGCAGGCACCGGAATTGACATTTTTTGTATCGTTGATAAACTCTTTTGTACCACAATAAACACCACCGACAGTATCGCTGCTACCATTGATAAATTTTGTCAGGCTATGGATCACGATATCCGCACCTAACAGCCCCGGTGAGATAGATAACGGCGAAAAGGTATTGTCTACCACAAGTGTGAGCTTATATTTCTTGCAGATGGCAGACAGTCTTCTTAAATCAGCTACCTCCAGTAAGGGATTGCTGACGCTTTCACAATAAATTATTTTTGTCCCCGGACGTATCGCGGCTTCGATCGCTTCAAAATTACCGATATCAACAAAACTCGTTTCAATATGGAACGGCGGTAAAAAATTTTTCAGGAAAGCGTAGGTACCGCCGTAGATCGTTCGACTGGAAATAATATGGTCGCCACTTTTACAGAGTTGCAAAAGAACTGTTGTTATCGCTCCCATTCCCGAAGCCGTTACATTGGCGGCAGCCGTATTTTCCAGCCTGGCCAGCGCCTGCGCAAGATATAGATTCATCGGAGATGAATGCCGCGAATATAGGTAACAGCCATCCGCATTGCCCTCAAAGGTATCAAACATAGTTTTAGCGGATAGAAAGGTATAGGTCGAGCTATCCGAAATAGAAGGATTTACACCGCCGAACTCTCCAAAATATTGCAAATCCTGTATTTCATTTGCTGCATTAAAATCTTCCATCTGTGTATAATTTTATTTTTAAATTTTGCTAATTTTTTATACATAAAATTGGGTTATTTTACATTTTATTACAACATTTTATCAGTATATTAGATTATAAATCTGATATATCTGTAAATTTTAGAAAATATATCCGCAACAACTACATATAACTACTTTAAACCAAAAAATAATCTATGCACTTCGACGAAACTGATAAAAAATTACTCAAACTTCTGCAGGAAGACGCCAAACAGACCACCAAGGAGCTTGCTCATAAGCTCGGATTATCCGTAACGGCTGCTTATGAACGTGTACGTAAACTTGAAAACACCGGGGTGATCTCTAAATATGTCGCTCTACTTGATAAACAAAAGATCGCAAAAGATTTTATGGTGCTCTGTCATGTCAAGCTCACACAGCATAAAAAAGAATATATACAGCAGTTTGAAAGGGAGGTAATGGATTTACAGGAAGTCACCGAATGCTTCCATGTCAGTGGCGATTACGATTATATTTTAAAGATCTGTGTTCGGGACATGGAAGATTATCGACATTTTATGTTGTCCAAGTTGACCTCCCTACAGCACATTGCGAGCACCCACAGTTCTTTTATGATCGCTGAGGTAAAGAATACCATAACTGTTCTTATTTAGCCCCTGCCAAACAAGAATAGCTCATTAGACCAGAACACCATTTTTCGAAGCAATCGGATCAGGCAGATTTTCCTCACCTGTCATCTGCAATAAATCGATTTCTATCGTTCGGCAGATGGACAACATCGGAATATCAAACATCAGTCCCCCAAAAGGATTTTCAGTATAGTCACCCACCAGTTCCATCACAATATAGATCCAGCCAATGACCACACAAAAAGGAATACTAGTCCAAATTCCCCAGTGGCCCAGTTTAGCAAATTCATTGACCAGCCCCAAAGGCAGTAACATGATCAGAATAACATTAAAAACAAATGCCGTGCTGGCAAACTGCCTTGGCGAGGGGAACTTTTTGATTCGTTCTGCCTGTCCCTGAAAATCATAAAACTGATTGAGGCAGGTCTGCAATTGCATCTGATTGAAATCCGAGATAAGCCCATCGTTTTTTAAATCATTGACATCTTTTGCCTGTTGGGAATTCAGATAAGTTGCAAAGTTTTTATAGACCGACTGTAGCGCATATTCTTCTCTCGAAAGATATTTATTCAAGAATATAGGCGTCCGGCTATAATCCGGAAAACCGGCTTTGATCAGCCGATGTCGCTTGACATTCAGTGCACCGATATGCCTCTTCAGACTGATGTGTTCCCACTCGGTCGGAACGAGCAGCTGCTCACGAAATTGGTATAACCAGGCAATATGGCGGTAGGTTAATTTCTTCCTGACTTCTTCCAGATATTGCTGATCGCCCTGTCCGGTATTAAAGGCATAAAGCATGGATACAAATGAGCGGCTGGAGTTGACGATCCCGCCCCATATCTTTCGGGCCTCCCATAATCTATCATAAGCCTGGTTATTTTTAAACCCCACGTAAAATGCTTCTGCTGTACCAATCAATGCCAAGGGAACCCAAGGAATAATCATCCATTCCCACTGAAAGAAATAATAGACGAGGGTAACAAGAGAACACCATGCCGTCAACCAGATTAAATGGACACCAGCAAGATTGAAGATCTGTTTGTAATTAAAATACTTTGTTGTAATCATAAAAGCATCCGTTTTTAACATTCCCGCTCCAGCAATATCTGGTATGAGAAACAAATTTATCCACAGCTGAATGTACCATTTAAATTTCTACAGTCCAATATCACCTGTCATTTTATTTCAAAATCAATCTATCCTACATAACCTTATTGCAGTCATTATTTTGCTGGCAAAACGCGTAAAAAATCATCTTCTGCCTATTGTATCTATCTCAAAAAAAAGAATAGACCGAAGTATTAAGCCGCCGGTGTGCTACTAGAAAAAGTGATATTGGCGTAATCTAAAATTGAATGCCTCTTAAAATTATCGGCTCATCAGTTAGATCAAAAAACCTTGTTTTTCAAATTGTTTCACCAATTTTTCAGCATCTTTTTCAGCCACACTTTCTTCTACCTGGTAATTATCCAATAAAACTGCAGTGACACTTTCAACATTAAATTCCTTTCCTTGCAGTTCTAGCCAGATCTGCACAGCAGTCTCATTAAAAGTATAAACCTTGGATGCATCCAATTGCTCTTGCCCGGGATAGACTAAGATATGGTCATCGCCCAATTTGCGTAATTGTAAATCTCCTCTAAGTTTCATCTGGCTATTCCTCTATTTATTTCTATGACATTCAAACAATTCATTTGGTTTGTCCTATTACGAAAAAGTATATACATTATACAATAGGTCCGAACGGCAGCCTCTTCTCTACTGCGGCTTGTTATCAAAAATACAAAAGACACTCGAAAAATTAACTAAAAAACTCAACAGAGATAAAGAAAAATAACTACGGAGTTTAAAAAAACTTTTCTCTCCTTAACTTCCTTGCAACTGCTCGAAAGTAAATAGTTGCGGATAGTTTTTGGGCAGTTCATAACGCCAGTTATGCATCGGGAAATTGTCATTCCGGATCTTGCCGTCGGGATCCATTAGAATATATCGCGGTATGCCATTAAATTTAAATAACTCCCGCAACGCCAGATACTCATCCGGCGAAACGATATAGCTTTCGAACATGTGGTTTTTGACCACATAATCGTTGTAGAAATTCATATCAGGGGTACCGCTGCTGTCCGTCACAAAAACAAATACCAGGTTGGGATTATCCTTTAGTTTTAAGCGCTTTTCTTTCATGGCCTCAATCCCAGCACGGCAGGGCCCGCAGGATTCTGACCAAAAGTCAACAAGAACGACCTTACCACGATATTTATCGGTCAGTTTTTTAAATACAGCGGCAGATGTCGTCTGTGGCAACATGTAACCTCCCATGGATTTTTTCACTCTTTCGTTCAACGCCATGGCTTCTTTTTTCAAGTCCTTATTGGTCAGAACCTGCAACAGGTCATTTGAAATCTCTGCCATCTGTACCGTGTCTTTTGCATTTGAAATCCTGAATTTCAATGTTCGGAGTATTGCTGCTTCAGTAACCAGCGTACCGGCTATCGGCCCGTTCGCTTTTCGATTTAAGGAGTCTAATACCTGGTAGAAGTTTAATTTCCGCTGGCTGTTCATTAACCTATAAAGACTGGTAATAGGAAATAATGGTGAGTACTCAAAGCGGTTGATAAGTGTCGAGAACTGCCGCGGGACAAATAGGGCAGGATCATTCAGGTCCAAGCGTTTTATAAAATCAAAGTAATCTTCCGGAAGGGGAGATTTAAGGTAGGGATTTAGGCTGTCATTTTTTGAAATCCCTTCGCGATACATCTGGAGATCCAACAGTTGCGCGGCGTAATTGACATCCACATCACTTCGGATCAAATGTTTTACCTTAGGGGTATAGGCAGCGCTCTTCAGACGGTCATTTACATCCTGCCGGACAGAATCCCATGTAGCGATAACTCCTTCTTTGGTCTGCTGTGTCGGTCTTTCCTTCAACAGCTGTTCAACATGATCATAAAATTTCCTCCGGTTGCTTTCCCATTTAAAATCCGCAAGCTGTTGATTTTCCTGAGCAAGCGGTCCACCATACTGCAACAGTTCCAATTGACCGTCCAGCGAAGCTTTCAATGTCATCGCCAAGGTATGGCCGGGTTCGATATAATAATAGTAATTACGCTCATTGATGGATAGATAAGACATTTCCGGATTGACCGCCAGGTAACTGGCCTCAAAACGGCCATCAGGATATATCCGGATTGTGGCCGGATAGTCCTCTCTGGTCAGTTGGTTGCCACAATAAATAATGCCGCTATTAAAACCGAGCTTTGGGCTATAGCCTTCAATAAAACCGATAATACGGACAGAATCTGGTCCAAAAAAATTTTTATCATAGTTTTTAAACACGGTTTTGACCTTCGCCGCGGCGAGTTTCTGTTTTATCCAACTGTTAGGATCAACAGCGCCTGTTTGTTTTGATACGGTTTGAGCTGAGGCAAACGAAAAATTCAAAAAAATAAAAAAGGCGATAATTGGCAATTTCATAACTTTTAGCTTTTAATCCCTTTAAGTTAAGTATTTTACACCAAATAAAGAATAGATTTCAAAAAACTAATCCCTATATTAAGTTTAGAATGATCGTACATTTTTAGGCAAAAATAAGTTTACTCGGCCCGAACCCAACTTAAACAGAAAAAGAGACTGTCTAAAGCCTCTTTCTATTTCTATTAAACTATTGATCTTGCAGCATATCATATGTTATAATTGCAAAATCAGTTCCGCCTGTTGCTGGTTTCTAAAAACAACAACTGTTGGCTGATCGGCATGAATATGCTTTTTAATAGCTTGCTGTAGGTCCGTTAACTGATCTATTTTCTCGCCTTGATAGTCCAAGATCACATCATTGGCCCGTAGTCCGCTTTTATAAAGCGCGCTCTTTTCTTCCAGCTGGAGCACCAATACACCGGCAATCGATGGAAGTCCAGCGGCTGACTGTTCGCCCAATGTTTCGACAGACTTAAATTGTCCGCCTTTCCAAGCCCACTTCAAGTCCTGCTCTTTTGTGTCTTTTTGGATCAGCCGCGGTATCTCCGGGCTGGCAGCGAGGCTTTTCAGTCTTTTGCTCGTCACACCAAAATGCAGCATATCAAAATTTTTGAAACCTTGATCTTTCCAGTTCTTCAACCGGAAATCGCCCTGGACGGGATCGACAAAATTCAGCGGAACAACACGTCCATATTTTTCCACTCCCTTCGTTTGATCTTTTAGTAAGTCTTCCTTTCTTGTGTAAATATTATGGTCCACCTCATCCCCCCAGTACTTAACCTGAATATCCTGATGGCTATGCATCAAAAGATTATCCCGAAAGATATCATGGCTGTCCTTAAACCACACATGTGGATGAAAACCATTGTTGAGCATAACATTGTTATATACTTTGCGATAAAAGCCTTCCCGCAATTTTAATCCGCCGCCTAAACAGAGATTATTGTAGATTTCGTAGTTGGAAGATCCATCATCGAGGTCAATATCCCAGCCATGGTCGCAACGAAAGCGGTTGTCGTGAATTTTTGTTGTTCTGACCGCATCCAGTAAAATTAAGTTGGGATGGGCTGCTGTCATCTGATCCATTTCTTTACGGTCGGGATGCCAAAAACGGTCACGTCCCCAAGAATTAAAAGCGCCATGATCACTGGTTTCCAACACGGTATTGAATACGTCGTTGTAGGCGATCTCATGTCCGCCCCAGGTACCGTCACCGACATTGATACCCGCACGGGGCACATTGTAAATCGTGTTGTGCAAGATGAGTAGAGACTCAGCCATCGAGATCTGAACACCAGCGACCTGCTTTTCGATCAGACCAATGCTGTGAATCAAATTGTCACTGGCCTCACAATCCATAGGGTAATTCTTAGACTTGGGACCTTTGACAGTGTCCATCTGATCGAGTGGAACAAATTGCTCATAGTGAAACGCTGGTGAGCGCACAGCCTCGGGATCGCCTACAAAGTTGATGGCACCGGCACCGATCTGTTCAATACGGTTGCTGCTGATCTTTACGCCACGATTGTAATTGCTCACAAAGACAGCATTCCCGCCCAATTCGACAAAATCATTGGCACGAAGGGTGCAATTTTCAGCACCCTCAATCTTTACCGCTCCCTGCCGATAGATAGTCCAGTCGCTGCGCAACAGTGGTTCCGCAGTTTTCATAAAGGTAGGTGCCGTATGCGTAAAACGCAGGCCGCTGATTTCAATATCATGTACCGGACCTGAAGCGGAACCCGAAATAGTGATTAAATTTTCAAGTTGGGGAGCCACAAACTTAAGCTGATTAGGATCCTTACCATTGGCTGGCATGTAATATAGAGTCGCTTTAGCCTCATCCAGATACCATTCCTGGGCAGTATCAAGTTCTTCAAAAATATTCTCGACAAAGCGATAGGTCTCGTGCATTTTGCTTGGGCGGTTATTTTGCTCTCCGCCTTCAAGCGTAACTTTTGCCCCCCCCTCTTTTCCTGTGATGCGGTAGTGGAACCCACCCCAACGGCCTTCGTGCAGCGCATGCACAATACCTCCGGTCGGGTTTTTCCAGGTCGCGATACGTGCTGGGCTCAGTGCATCTGCCGCATACCCCTGAAAGGGTAATATAGAGGCATCATAATTTGGATACCTTGCACGGATCAGGTGTGCATCATTGGCATACAAACACTGGAAACTCAATCCTGCAGGAACTTTAGCTTTCCAGATCCCTTTATCGCCTTGTTCCCATTTTAGATCAAGGGTTTTGCCCCCACTGAGGATGACCTGCTTTCCATCGGCGGCTTTAATCCTTAAAGGCTGTTTCTTATTACCAGAGTGATTTGCCAAGAGCTGTATCGGTTTGTCGAGGTAATACGTTCCGCCGTTAAAAATAATTTCGATACCGGAACCGACCTTTCCCTTTTTATATTTTTCTGCGGCACGAAGGGCTGCATCAGCTGTGGCAAAAGGTTTTACCGATGTTCCCGCATTCTGGTCGCTGCCTTTTGGACTGATATATATACGCCTGACGGTGCTGGACTGCTGAGCCTGTGCAGCAGGGATCGCCAAGCAGCTCATTCCAATAAAAAATAGCCCCACAGCTTGGCTCGATTGTATTTTCATCATATTAGTATTTCATGTTGGTTATTTTTCTGATCAATTTATGATTCAGTTTCCTTGTATTAAAGATATCTTTAATACAAGAATCTACCCTAAAATTCCGTTTATTTTGTCCGTTTATTTTCTAGCTGTTGCCCCAAAAGCCGACTTCCTCTCATATACATCTATTAAGCGCTTATTACACTATAATCTAACTATCAAATATTCGATTCGCGGCGTATTACTTCTATTTTACTGTCTCCTCTTCATGCAATTCCCAACTAAAAGGCTTACCAATCATCGTCTAATCTGTATGGAATATTCCATACTTGATCTAAATATCGTAAATCTGTATGGAAAGATATTTATATTTACCTAAAGATGTAAAAACAATCAACCCAAAATTATGAGCTTAAAAACATTGGACTATATCTGGCAGACACAGGAGTATTGGTGGAGCCATATTTCAGAACACAATGATTTTGATTTTGAAAAAACTTTAGTGAAAAAGCGGATATTTTCAGCGCCATTAAAGAGAGTTCACAAAAGCTTCAGGATTATGTAAAAGGTCTTTCGGAAGAAGATTTAAAAAAAATGTAAAAGTTGAATCGCCTTGGCTGCAATGTACTTTTTCAATGTATGAATATATTCGGCATCTGATGATCCACGGAACTTATCACCGCGGGCAGATCGTCAACATAGGCGAAATATCGGAATAACAGACGCACCAATGACAGATTACAATTTTTGGAACTTCTATAAGGACCAAAAATAAAGAAAGAGGTTACTACGATGGAAAAAAACACAAGTAAAGTCCATGTCAGGGAAATCCTAGAGCAGGCTAAGCTGGGCTGGAAACAGCGGGGGCCGGACACTTCTCTTATAGCTATACAAGTGGGACTTCTAAAAAAGAAAGTGAGTTTTCCGCTTCTGGAATATGCTGCAAAGGAAATGGTAACGTGGATACCCGAACATGAACAGACAGTTTTTACGGATGCACTGATCGCTACCGATGAAATGGGAAGTTATGTCATAGCGGGGATGATCTTACAACTACAGCTCCCCATACATCTGGAACAGTCGATCGAGAAAGCATGCTGGTATATGATAAAAGGAGACCAATGGTATGTATGTGACATTATAGGTGAACGTGTACTTGGACATGCTCTCCTTACTTTTCCAGAAAAAACAATCCCATTACTCGAGCAGCTTACTAAAGATCCGAATAAATGGGTTGTGCGCTCGGTCGGTGTCGCCACACATTATGCCGTAAAGAAAGGACTGACAACAAAATTTGCTGAAACCATGTTCAAACTGATGCTGTCACTATCCGGTGCAACGGATTTCCATATCAAAAAGGGAATCGGTTGGGGTGCTAAAACCATCGCCAAATTCCACCCTATCATCATCGCGCGTCATATAGATACGATTGAATCTTCAGAAACCAGACAATGGTTTCGAACAAAAATTACCATCGGTCTGAATCGGAACAAGGTCGCTACGTCATTATAGATAGCATTGAGAAAGGCTGGTAAATAGGCAAACGAATGGAACCTCTTAAAGGACTGATGCAATTGGATCAGAGAAAAATATCCTAATCTGAAAAAACAGCCGCTGGTTTAGTAATTATAGTCGTAAAATGAGACAGTGAGAGAAATATGTGCATCCTCAAAAGCGGTCCAACAGTCAAAGGTGCCGCCCGAGAATAGAATATTTGAAACGATACGCGGAAAAACAAGCACGAAATTATAAAAGAATAGGGCTACCGAGCAGATTCGGCTAGCCCTATTCTTTTTCAGCCAGTAGCGATATATTTGGCTAGTTTTTTTTCATGGTTCCTGTTTGTCTCAAATTGATATGCCAACTGAAAGCCTCCTCCAGTAAATGTGGCGTATGCCCCCCCCTTTCGCAGGCACGATTGTAATAATCCAACAGTTGTGATTTGTAATCAGGATGTACGCAATTTTCAATAATAACTTTCGCACGCTCACGAGGAGCCAATCCGCGCAGATCAGCCAAACCATAATCTGTCACCAAGATATCAACATCATGTTCCGTATGATCTACATGGGATACCATCGGGACTATATGGGAAATCGCATCCCCCTTGGAAGCCGCCTGTGTGACGAAGATACTTAAGTAAGCATTTCGGGCGAAATCTCCAGAACCACCTATACCATTCATGATGTTGGTGCCTGAAGTATGGGTGGAGTTTACATTGCCATATATATCAAATTCTATCGCTGTATTGATCGCAATGATACCCAACCGTTTGATTAATCCCGGTGTATTCGATATATTTTGAGGACGCAACACGATCTTGTCCCGGTATTTGTCTAAATGATCGAATACACGGGAGTAACATTCTTCTGATACGGTAATGGAAGAGGCTGACGCAAAATCCAGTTTACCCGCATCAATTAAGTCAAATGTACTATCCTGTAATACCTCCGAAAACATCGTTAAATTATGAAATTTACTATGGATAAAGCCTGTAAGTACCGCATTCGCCACTTTTCCAATTCCCGCCTGGAGCGGCATCAGACTCTCAGACAGATGCCCAAGTTCAACTTCATTTTCAAAAAAAGCCAATATATGCTTCGCTATTGCTGTTGTTTTGTCATCTGGCTCGGCAATATCGGCCGGACTATCTAGTTCATTTGTAAAAACGATACCCACAATCTTGCCGGGATCCAATGGGATTGTCTTTCGACCGATTTTATTTTCAGGCGCTACAATAGGGATAACATTACGACGCGGATAGTCTTCGGCCTGGTAGATATCATGTATTCCTTTAATAGTAGTCGGAATAGCCGTATTTACTTCCAGTATAACCTGTTTAGCCAATGCAGCAAAGGTTGCCGAATTACCTACGGAGGTCGTTGGAACGATACTGCCATCTGATTCGATCGCAGCGACTTCCAAAACGGCAATATCAACTTGCGGAAGATTCTTATTGTGCAACAGTTCAGCGGTCTCGCTTAAATGCTGGTCAATAAAAAGTACATCTCCGGCATTGATCTTATTGCGGAGGGTACGATCTACCTGAAATGGCATCCGTTTGGACAGGGCTCCGGCCTCAGCCAATTTACCGTCTGTACCATGTCCTAAGGAAGCACCCGTAATCAATGTTATTTTCAAAGGATCCTCTTTAGCCCTTTCCGCCAAAGCCGGTAATACGGCTTTACTATCGCCAGCTTTGGTAAAACCGCTTGAACCAACGACCATACCATCCTGAAATAATTTCGCAGCTTCGGCAGCTGTAATAACCTTATCGTGTAAGCTCTGAATTTTTATCCTTTCGTAAGCCATATCCTTATAATTTTATTTATGTACGCTATTCATGTAAACTTAAGAAATTGAAACCTATTTACATCCGCTATTTTAAAAGATATTAGACCCCGGTGTACATTTCTCAAACAAACAATTTTAGTGTTTTTTTCTACAGTGAATTTATTCCCATTCGACACAAAATTATTCAATGGAGACGAAATAAAATTAAACAACTGTATATCAATAAAATAAACAAAAATATAGTTCCAATTATTTTATAAAAAAAAGAGAGTAACTTCGTATAAAACTGATTTTCAACAAATTAAAAATAATAAATTTAAATCACGGTAAGTAAACACTAACTCTCCAGTGTTTTATTTGCAATTTTATTGTAAGCATACACTCACTTTACGGGCAACAAGGTCAGGTCTAGTAAAAAAGTCTTACCTTTGCAGCGTAGTTTTATAGGAAAAAATGAACACAAAAGATACAACGAGCGATGCAAAATATGTCAACCGCTATTACATGACGGAGGTCGACTCATTTGAAGATAGCATTTATTGTCACCATGCCATCATAGCGGAGAACCATATCACTGAGCACGCTCATGATAAGGATCAATTTTTATACACCGAGGGTGGTGTCGTTTTTATCAAAACGGATGAAAAATCATATTTCTTGCCAGCTCGGCACTACCTGTGGATTCCTGCGGGTGTAAAGCATAGTATCCATCCGAGTACCCCGGAGGTTGTGATGCGTAATCTATATTTTCCAAAGACGAACAGCGATACTGCATTCTACAGTAAAATGGGGATCTATCCGGTAAACGATCTGCTGATTGAATTGATTATGTTTACCAACCGTTGGAATGGCAATATATTTCCCGTCGAGGAACCAAAATATAGCTTAGCGACTGCATTTAAGCTTATCCTCCCTGAGTTGTCCTTGAACGAACTCCCGCTGGCATTGCCCTATCCAAGCCACCAAAAATTAAAAGATATCGTTACTTATCTGGAAGAAAATATTGAAGAAAATGTGAGTTTTAAAAAACTTGCGAGCTTATTTAATATCAGCGAACGTACATTGGCCAGATTGTTTCAGAAGGAATTAAACATGTCTTTTATTCAATATTATACGATCCTCAGAATGCTAACTGCCCTTAAATTGCTACTGGATGAAAAACTCAGTGTCAATGAGGTCGCATTGAAAGTCGGTTATAACAGTTTACCTACATTCAGCAATACGTTCAATAAGGTCGTAGGTATTCGCCCCAGCGAGTATGTCAAACAAAAAGAATTGCTAATTTAAAAATGTTTCCCTAAATTAGGTCAATAAACCTAATTTAGGATGAAATTCAAACATATTATCTATAGTGCTGGAATTCTATTACTCAGCACTTCCGTATTTGGCAATTCTCAAGACAAAAAACCCAAGCCCATTCAATTGTTCAATGGGAAAGATTTAAAAAACTGGACCCCAAAAATCCGAAACCATAAGGTTGGAGATAACTATAAAAACACATTCCGTGTCGAAGATGGTTTATTGAAAGTCAGATATGATGGCTACGATAATTTCAATTTTCAATATGGCCATCTATTCTACGATAAAGAATTTTCCGCTTATTTATTACGTGTCACTTATCGTTTTATAGGCGAGCAGGCTCCCGGTGGTGAAGGCTGGGCCTGGCGCAATAGCGGTGCCATGCTACATGGACAAGACCCCAAGACGATGGGCGTAGATCAAGATTTCCCCATATCCATCGAAGGACAACTCTTGGGTGGAAATGGCAAGGACGAACGTACCACGAGCAATCTCTGTACACCGGGAACAAATGTTGTCATCGATAACAAACTATTTACCCCACATTGTATCAGCTCCACATCAAAGACCTATGCTGGAGACCAATGGGTAACAGCAGATTTTCTGGTATTGGGTGATTCACTTGTACAGCATATCCTTGAAGACAAGGTGGTATTACAATATACCAAACCTCAAATAGGGGGTGGGAATGTAACTGACTTTGACCCTGCCGTAAAAAAAGATGGACAACTATTAAAGAAAGGAAGCATTTCATTGCAGAGTGAGAGTCATCCCATCGACTTCAAAAAGGTAGAGCTATATGATTTGGAACCCTATATGAAAGATCCCAATAAGTTGAGAAAAGTCATTGCGGAGTTATTGCCAAATTTAAAGCAATAGTTTATCGTAACAACATAAAAAAAGCATCAGTACTGATGCTTTTTTTATTACTATTCGCTTGGAAAGAGAAATCCAAAGTATATAACATAAAGAAAAGGGATACAGCGAGCTGTACCCCTCAATATCTATACAGGAAGCTTACGCTAAACCGTTAACGAATTTAGTTAACTTAGATTTGTTGTTAGAAGCTTTTTTCTTGTGGATCACATTTTTCTTTGCCAAACGATCAAGCATAGAAATTACGCGTGGTAACAATGTTTTTGCCTCTTCTGCAGAAGTTGTATGACGTAATTTTTTGATTGCGTTACGCGTTGTTTTTGCTTGGTAACGGTTTCTTAAACGTTTAGTAGCGTTTGCTCTAATTCTTTTGATCGCTGATTTATGATTTGCCATTTTTTTTAGCTAATTTTTATTCAATTTTTTCTTGTAATTCGGACTGCAAAAATAACACCTTATTTTCAATATTCAAAATCTATTTTGTTTTTTAGGTTTAGTATATTTGCGGCATGCAAAAATTATCGATGGATGAACTTCAACGTACAGATGTTGAATCGTTTAAAAAACAAGAAAAAACGCCTATCGCAATCGTTTTGGACAATGTTCGTAGCATGCACAATGTCGGCTCTGCCTTCCGTACAGCGGACGGATTTGCTATTGAAAAAATATACTTATGTGGCATTACCGGAACGCCACCACACCGGGAAATCGAAAAAACGGCTTTGGGAGCAACACAATCTGTCTCTTGGGAATACCACAAAGAAACGATCGATGTTGTAGCCCAGCTAAAAATGGAAGGTTATACAATCATTGCCATTGAACAGGCCGATGATAGTGTCATGTTACATCAATTTGAGCCAAAGTCCGATAAAAAATATGCTTTAATTTTTGGAAACGAGGTCAATGGTGTCGATGAAGAAGTCATGGAAAAAATCGATACTTGTATCGAAATCCCCCAATATGGCACCAAGCACTCACTTAACGTATCTGTCGCAATTGGCATTATCCTTTGGGATTTTATCCAAAAACGCAATCTGAACTAAAAATTTATCAATAAAGGTCATATTCCTATCCACATTGCTTCCATTTTAGAAAGCAAAATAGTAGATTTGTGTGCAAAATTTAAAGAAGAAATGAGTGTATTAGTTAATAAAGATTCAAAAGTAATCGTTCAAGGTTTCACTGGAAACGAAGGTACTTACCATGCGACTCAAATGATTGAGTACGGAACAAATGTAGTTGGTGGTGTGACTCCTGGTAAAGGTGGTCAACAACACTTAGACCGTCCTGTATTCAACACTGTTCAAGATGCAGTAGACGCTACAGGAGCTAATGTTTCTATTATCTTTGTACCTCCAGCATTTGCTGCGGATGCAATCATGGAAGCTGCCGCTGCGGGTATCGAAGTGATTGTATGTATCACTGAGGGTATCCCTACGAAAGACATGATCCAGGTAAAATCTTACCTGAGCGACAAAAAATCTCGTTTAATCGGTCCAAACTGCCCTGGTATCATCACTGCAGGTGAAGCTAAAATCGGTATTATGCCAGGATTTATCTTCAAAAAAGGTAACGTAGGTGTAGTTTCTAAATCAGGAACTTTAACTTACGAAGCAGTAGATCAAACTGTAAAAGCTGGATTAGGAATCACGACAGCTATCGGAATCGGTGGTGACCCAATCATCGGTACAACAACTAAAGAAGCTGTTGAATTATTAATGAACGACCCAGAAACTGAAGCGATCATCATGATCGGTGAGATCGGTGGTGGAATGGAAGCAGAAGCTGCGCGTTGGATCAAAGAGCACGGTACTAAACCTGTTGTTGGATTTATCGCTGGTCAAACAGCGCCTCCGGGACGTCGTATGGGCCACGCCGGTGCAATCGTTGGTGGTGCTGATGATACTGCTGCAGCAAAAATGAAAATTATGCGTGAGTGTGGTATCCGTGTAGTTGAATCTCCAGCTGAAATTGGAAAAGCAATCGCTGAAGAATTGGCTAAATAATTAGACAATTCCACATATAAAAATAAAGGGGATCAAATTGATCCCCTTTATTTTTATATCTATTTTTCTATACCATATCCAAATGATACTATATACTGGGCATCGGTTCATCTGCCGAAGGCCCATATAAACCCGGTACTGGAATACCGAGTAACCGTAAATATACAGTCAACTGTCCGCGATGGTGAACGATATGGTTGTTAACAATAAAACGTATAGCGCCAGCGCGTGGTAAACGTGCTATTTCATAGTCTCCAGATTTTAACACCCAGTCCTTAAACCAGTCTTCTTCTGCTATGTTTTCTAAGGCAGCTTTGTTCTTTTCCAACCCCTCGGAAAGAATCAATTTAAGCTCTTCTACTGAAGATACTTTGAGTGGATGATAATCTACCTTAAAATCAAATGTATCTTTTGGTATCGCTTTAGACACCCAACTATGTAACTCCACAACATGGGATGCAAGCTCTCCTAGAGTCATCGATTTTTCATGCGGACGCCAATCCAATTTTTCGTCTGGTATCCGATCCAAAATACGTTTGGTATTTTTTGTTTCATGATCCAATTCGACCAAATAGCTTTTTTTGATACTCATATAAATATATTATTTCATTAATTGAAAATCCTTCAATACAGTAACCCCATAAGGAGATTCCACCGCTTGATGTGCGGCCGCCCGTGCTATCTGCCCTTCAATATAGGTTACTTTAAGTGGCAAAAACGTATTATTGATAACATTCTCTTTAAACAGTGCTTCGTACCAGGTACAAGCCGCGACAAAACGTCCATAATCCAAGTTAAGATGATAGCCGTCCCTTGTGAATTGATCGCCTAGATAGCTTGACCGTGCATTTTGTATAGCTGTTCCCGAAGGCACCAATAGATCAAAATTACCCCAATTAAAGACTTCTTGACAAGTGTTTACGATGGCCGTGTACATTGTATTCTGATTACGGTTATAGCGGACAAAACCTTCATGGGGCGAACCATTTTGATAAGCCCATGTTTGATGCAAGATATAGTTTGTCTCGGGATACTTGACATGTTTTGTGACGTAATCATATAAGAGCGGTAGATCCTTTGCATAGGATTCATAATCTCCCGACAAAGGGCTTGCTTGCTGGAAACTGATATAATCCCAGGCTTCGTCAACCAGAGCCTCCGAAAGCCGTTCGTTTGTTTTCTCGGACATATGGCCTTCCAGATTGATCTTCCTATAGCGATAAGCAGGCTTATCCTCTTTTGCATTGTTTACATGCAGGCTTAATGGCGCACCGCCAATATAGAGGTTACCAATTACGATTTTTTTCTTTCCCGCTTTTGCCAATTCATAAAGATTCTGCTCAATCGCGTCCTCGGAAAAGCTGTTTCCAATAGCCAATATACGCAAAACACCATCATCCAAGGATTGTTCTTGTGCGTTTAATCTCCTGCCACTAAGGAAAAATAGTAATAAAATACTAAGTAAGAATATCTGTTTCGCTTTCATCATAAATTGCGTTGCTGTAATGACTAAATTAGAGAATATCTCGTAGAAATACAATGATAACGCAAGAAAGACAAGTTTTCTCCGGCCGGGTGATTATAAACATAATTCAATACATAGTCTCTTTTGCTCCACAGCAGTATACAATAAGGTGGCCGGGACTGCTTTGCGGGTCCCTAGTTGCGTACCCCTTTCCCGGAGTTTGCTCGGCCCGCCGCTTCTTGATAGCGAACATGGAGCGGGGCATAGTACCGGCAAAGGCAGGAAAAGGACCGGAGGATAAATAAAGGTCCTTGGGGAGCATCCAAACGAAAGAAGCCCTTGACTGTTTCCAGCAAGGGCTTCCGTGTAAAAAAAGGCACCGACCTACTCTCCCACCTGTTACGGCAATACCATCGGCTCTGGCGGGCTTGACTGCTCTGTTCGGAATGGGAAGAGGTAGACACCGCCGATATAGGCACCTAAAGTTTTTTTATAGTAGTAGCTGTCAGACATGAGTATTTAGACTTTCCTGTGAAAGTGTATACCCATCCTATAGCTCACTCTATATTGACATATATATTGAAAGAGTTCTGTTTCTTTTTTATTCTTTTTTCGTTTCAAAAATTAAAGAGGAAGACAACAGTGTCTGTCTGCTTGAGAAAGCTTCGGGCTATTAGTACCACTTGGCTTTGGTCTCTCAACCTTTACACCTATGGCCTATCAACGTAGTCATCTCCTACGACCCTATAAGGAAGTCTCATCTCGTGGCTAGTTTCGCACTTAGATGCTTTCAGCGCTTATCTATTCCAGACGTAGCTACCCTGCCGTACACCTGGCGGCATAACAGGTTCACCAGAGGTCTGTCCAACCCGGTCCTCTCGTACTAAGGTCAGATCCACTCAAACTTCCAACGCCCACAACAGATAGGGACCGAACTGTCTCGCGACGTTCTGAACCCAGCTCGCGTGCCACTTTAATGGGCGAACAGCCCAACCCTTGGGACCTTCTCCAGCCCCAGGATGTGACGAGCCGACATCGAGGTGCCAAACCTCCCCGTCGATATGAGCTCTTGGGGGAGATCAGCCTGTTATCCCCAGCGTACCTTTTATCCTTTGAGCGATGGCCCTTCCATACAGAACCACCGGATCACTATGTCCGTCTTTCGACCCTGTTCGACTTGTCGGTCTCACAGTCAAGCAAGCTTATGCCATTGCACTCCGCGTACGGTTACCAAGCGTACTGAGCTTACCTTTGAAAGCCTCCGTTACCTTTTTGGAGGCGACCACCCCAGTCAAACTACCCACCAAACAATGTCCTCCACATGATGGAGTTAGAAACCGGATACAGAAAGGGCGGTATTTCAAGGGTGATTCCATGACTCCTGGCGAAGCCACTTCAATATCTCCCGCCTATCCTACACATCCTGTACCCAATCTCAATGTTAAGCTATAGTGAAGGTGCATGGGGTCTTTCCGTCCCGTTGCGGGTAATCGGCGTCTTCACCGATACCACAATTTCACCGAGCTCATGGCTGAGACAGCGCCCAGATCGTTACACCATTCGTGCAGGTCGGAACTTACCCGACAAGGAATTTCGCTACCTTAGGACCGTTATAGTTACGGCCGCCGTTTACTGGGGCTTCGATTCAATGCTTCTCTTGCGATGACATCCCCTCTTAACCTTCCAGCACCGGGCAGGTGTCAGGCCTTATACTTCATCTTGCGATTTTGCAAAGCCATATGTTTTTGTTAAACAGTCGCCTGGGCCTTTTCACTGCGGCTGCTCATCACTGAGACAGCGCCCCTTCTCCCGAAGTTACAGGGCCATTTTGCCGAGTTCCTTAGCCATGACTCACTCGAGCACCTTAGGATTCTCTCCTCGACCACCTGTGTCGGTTTGCGGTACGGGTCTTCATAACCTGAAGCTTAGCGGGTTTTCTTGGAAGTCTGTTTACCTGCTCTATCAGCGCCACCGGAGCTTTGCTGTACTATTGGGTTTCAGCTAGAGTTGCGGATTTGCCTACAACTCCAATACCTACGCCTTTCAACGAACTATTCCGTCAGTTCGCGGCAGTGTCACTACTCCGTCACCACATCGCAGTTATCAAGAGTACTGGAATATTAACCAGTTGTCCATCGGCTTGCCCCTTTCGGGTGCGCCTTAGGTCCCGACTGACCCTGATCCGATTAACGTTGATCAGGAAACCTTGGTCTTTCGGTGGGCGGGTTTCCCACCCGCCTTATCGTTACTTATGCCTACATTTGCTTTTCCATAACCTCCACACAGCATTACCACTGTGCTTCCCCGGCGATGGAATGCTCCCCTACCAGATGCATATCTTTCAATGCAAATCCATAGCTTCGGTACCGTTCTTGATGCCCGTTTATTATCCACGCCCGGCCGCTCGACTAGTGAGCTGTTACGCACTCTTTAAATGAATGGCTGCTTCCAAGCCAACATCCTAGCTGTCTGGGCAACCGGACCTCGTTAGTTCAACTTAGAACGGATTTGGGGACCTTAGCTGATGGTCTGGGTTCTTTCCCTCTCGGCCTTGGACCTTAGCACCCAAAGCCTCACTGCCGGCCATATCTGATAGCATTCGGAGTTCGTCTGGATTTGGTAGGATTTGACTCCCCCGCACCCAATCGGTAGCTCTACCTCTATCAGACTCCATGCCGACGCTGTTCCTAAAAACATTTCGGGGAGTACGAGCTATTTCCCAGTTTGATTGGCCTTTCACCCCTACCCTCAGGTCATCCGGAAACTTTTCAACGTTTATCGGTTCGGTCCTCCATTACATGTTACTGCAACTTCAACCTGCCCAAGGGTAGATCACAAGGTTTCGCGTCTACCTCATCTGACTATGCGCCCTATTAAGACTCGCTTTCGCTTCGGCTGCGTCCCTGAAGGACTTAACCTTGCCAGACAAGAGTAACTCGTAGGCTCATTATGCAAAAGGCACGCTGTCACAGAATCTCTCTGCTCCAACCGCTTGTAAGCACACGGTTTCAGGTTCTTTTCACTCCCCTGTTCGGGGTTCTTTTCACCTTTCCCTCACGGTACTGGTTCACTATCGGTCTCTCAGGAGTATTTAGCCTTACCAGATGGTGCTGGTGGATTCCCACAGGATTTCTCCGGTCCCGCGGTACTCAGGATACCACTATGCCAATATTCTTTACCTGTACGGGGCTCTCACCCTTGTCGCGCAGTTTCCCACCTGCTTCCAGTTCATAGCATTGTACAATCTCGTGGTCCTACAACCCCGACCATGCCGTAACATGATCGGTTTGGGCTCTTTCCCGTTCGCTCGCCACTACTTGGGAAATCATTGTTATTTTCTTCTCCTACGCCTACTTAGATGTTTCAGTTCAGCGCGTTCGCGTTTTATACGACTATTCTTCAAATAGTCAGGTTGCCCCATTCGGAAATCTCTGGATCAAGTCGCATTTGCCGATCCCCAGAGCTTATCGCAGCTTATCACGTCCTTCTTCGCCTCTGAGAGCCTAGGCATCCCCCGTGTGCCCTTATTTACTTTCTTCACCGGCATAGCCTTTTGCTACTATGCGGCTGCTTTTGATATATATACCCGTATGCTACGCAAAGATTCGTCCGGCATTCACCGGGGGTCTCCTCTTTACATCAGACACATACACGTATTGTCTCTACTGTTGTCTTCTCTTGTAATTTTTTTTCTCTTTCAATATGTCAAAGAACTCTTTTTTTAGTAACCAGTAGTTAGATGTTAGTATTTAGACTCCTATATATCGCTATACCGTCATCTTCATACTAAATACTTGATACTATGTACTAAGAACGTGGAGAATAACGGATTCGAACCGTTGACCCCCTGCGTGCAAGGCAGGTGCTCTAGCCAGCTGAGCTAATTCCCCTTTTTAATTTCGTAGTCCCGAGCAGATTTGAACTGCTGACCCCTACATTATCAGTGTAGTGCTCTAACCAACTGAGCTACGGGACTAGCTATTCTGTTCATCTATCTCTCTCAGGGACCGCTCCATCCGGGGCGGGCACTTTCTTCTGATGTTTTATTCTTTTTCAATCATATGTAACGTGACGAGTACCGGTCCGCGATACTCTAGAAAGGAGGTATTCCAGCCGCACCTTCCGGTACGGCTACCTTGTTACGACTTAGCCCCAATTATCGGTTTTACCCTAACACGCTCCTTGCGGTCACATGCTTTAGGTACCCCCAACTTTCATGGCTTGACGGGCGGTGTGTACAAGGCCCGGGAACGTATTCACCGCGTCATTGCTGATACGCGATTACTAGCGAATCCAACTTCATGGGGTCGAGTTGCAGACCCCAATCCGAACTGTGAATGGCTTTTAGAGATTAGCACCATATTGCTATGTAGCTGCCCGCTGTACCATCCATTGTAGCACGTGTGTAGCCCCGGACGTAAGGGCCATGATGACTTGACGTCGTCCCCACCTTCCTCTCTGCTTGCGCAGGCAGTCTGTTTAGAGTCCCCACCATCACATGCTGGCAACTAAACATAGGGGTTGCGCTCGTTGCGGGACTTAACCCAACACCTCACGGCACGAGCTGACGACAGCCATGCAGCACCTAGTTTCGTGTCCCGAAGGACGGATGCGTCTCTGCATCCTTCACTAACTTTCAAGCCCGGGTAAGGTTCCTCGCGTATCATCGAATTAAACCACATGCTCCTCCGCTTGTGCGGGCCCCCGTCAATTCCTTTGAGTTTCACCCTTGCGGGCGTACTCCCCAGGTGGATAACTTAACGCTTTCGCTTGGACGCTGGCGGTCTATCGCCAACATCGAGTTATCATCGTTTAGGGCGTGGACTACCAGGGTATCTAATCCTGTTCGATCCCCACGCTTTCGTGCATCAGCGTCAATACCAGCTTAGTGAGCTGCCTTCGCAATCGGAGTTCTAAGACATATCTATGCATTTCACCGCTACTTGTCTTATTCCGCCCACTTCAAATGGATTCAAGCCCGTCAGTATCAAAGGCACTGCGATGGTTGAGCCACCGTATTTCACCCCTGACTTAACAGGCCGCCTACGCACCCTTTAAACCCAATAAATCCGGATAACGCTCGGATCCTCCGTATTACCGCGGCTGCTGGCACGGAGTTAGCCGATCCTTATTCTTCCAGTACATTCAGCCAGATACTCGTATCTGGGTTTATTCCTGGACAAAAGCAGTTTACAACCCATAGGGCAGTCATCCTGCACGCGGCATGGCTGGTTCAGGCTTCCGCCCATTGACCAATATTCCTTACTGCTGCCTCCCGTAGGAGTCTGGTCCGTGTCTCAGTACCAGTGTGGGGGATTCTCCTCTCAGAGCCCCTAGACATCGTCGCCTTGGTAAGCCGTTACCCTACCAACTAGCTAATGTCACGCGAGCCCATCTCTATCCTATAAATATTTAATCAACCGGACATGCGAACTGTTGATGTTATGCGGTGTTAATCTCTCTTTCGAGAGGCTATCCCCCTGATAGAGGTAGGTTGCTCACGCGTTACGCACCCGTGCGCCACTCTCATTAACTTAAAGCAAGCTTTAAGTTAAATCCCGTCCGACTTGCATGTATTAGGCCTGCCGCTAGCGTTCATCCTGAGCCAGGATCAAACTCTCCATTGTAAAATGAAGTTTTTGATTCCAACTATTTATAATAATCAGAATTCTTTTTTTATATCTCTGATCTTGGACCGAATTGAACTATTCTTGAATTTGTTCATGACTTTCGACTTTCGTCTGTCTACCCGTCACGCTTACATGATTGTGTTTTCTTAAAGAACTTCTCTCGCTTCAACTTCCGTATCCGCTATATTCCGATGGGCACCAGCCCCTCTTTATCTTTTTTTGTTTCCCTCCGTTTCCGTTGGGACTGCAAAGGTAGAAATCTTTTCCGGACTTCCAAAAAACTTTTAAAGTTTTTTTTCTTTTCCCTTTCTTCGATTTCCGCGTTTAAAATAAACTCAGCGGGATTTTAAATCCTGCCGACCCCTCTTAAACCCTTCTTTTTTTCATGGTTCCTTCTTTCGAAGTAACCGTCCCTCCCTTGCGGAGTGGTGCAAAGATAGGGAGTTTTCGGGCAAACTTCCAAGCCTTTTGTTTATTATTTTTTAATATCCACGTTAACCTACTGTAACATTGGGAGATTATTTCAAGGAAAGACTATTGGAGATAGCTATAAAAGAGTACCTAAAACACAAATCAGAATCAATAAATACTTCCATTTCTTATCCGTTAGAGAATAAGAAGCTCTATCCTTCCGATATAGCGCATAACAGAAACGCGGGAGTTCATAACGATACCAAAATTTAACCAATATCCATTTCTGATCCTCACAGATTCCCAGACAATATATTAGTTAGTCCAGTGTTGTCCAAAAACAAAATCTTGATGATTTCGCAGACACCAGCAACAATGAAAGTGGACTGAAGGTTCTTTCGGCCAATGAAATCAGCCAATAAAAAAAGGTCCAAGCATACACTTGGACCTTCTATATGAAATAATCGATTAACGATTAATCTTCTTCTTTCGAAGCCAATAATTGATCGTACTCTTCGCGAGAGCCTACGATTAAATTGCTGTATTGACGGATACCTGTACCAGAAGGAATTAAGTGACCAACGATTACGTTTTCTTTCAAACCTAACAAGTTGTCACGTTTACCTGCGATAGCAGCTTCATTCAATACTTTTGTTGTCTCTTGGAAAGAGGCAGCAGAGATAAACGATTTCGTACCCAACGATGCTCTAGTGATACCTTGCAACAATGGACTTGAAGTTGCCGGAATTGCTTCACGCACTTCTACAAGTTTTAAGTCACGACGTTTCAGACTAGAGTTCTCTTCTCTCAACTTACGTAAAGAAACAATCTGTCCTGGACGTAAATTATTGGAGTCTCCTGCATCAACAACCACTTTTTTGTCGAACAAGGAATCATTTTCTTCCATGAAATCCCATTTGTTAACGGCTTCTTTTTCTAAGAAACGCGTATCTCCTGGATCTTCGATGTTAACTTTTTGCATCATTTGGTGAACGATGGTCTCGAAGTGTTTATCGTTGATCTTCACACCTTGCAGACGGTATACTTCTTGGATACCATTCACAATGTAATGTTGCACCGCTGATGGACCTTTGATCGACAAGATATCCGCAGGAGAAATCGAACCATCTGATAATGGCATACCAGCTTTCACAAAGTCATTATCCTGAACAAGAATATGTTTAGAAAGAGGTACCAAGTATTTCTTGATTTGACCATCACGAGACTCGATAGACATCTCACGGTTACCGCGCTTCACGCCACCCAATGTTACCACACCGTCGATCTCTGTTACTACAGCAGGGTTAGAAGGGTTACGTGCTTCGAATAATTCCGTTACACGTGGTAGACCACCTGTGATATCTCGCGTTTTACCTGTAGAACGAGGGATTTTAACTAGGATACCACCTTCTTTCACTGTTACACCATTAGCAACTGCAACGTGGGCACCTACTGGGATATTGTAGGTACGAATAACCTCTCCCGATTTATCAAGAATCTTGATGGATGGGTTTTTCGTTTTATCACGTGTTTCAATAATTACCTTCTCTTTGTGACCAGTTTGCTCATCTGACTCTTCACGGAAGGTAACACCTTCGATAATTGCGTCAAATTCAACTTTACCAGCAAATTCAGAAATAATTACTGCATTATATGGATCCCATTCGACCAATTTATCGCCTTTAGCTACTGTACCGCCATCCTCAACGAACAACTGTGAACCATAAGGGATATTTTGTTGGAATACGATTTTATTATGTGCATCAATGATCTTAATCTCACCAGAACGTCCTAAGACTACCTGATGTGTGCCATTATCGTTTGTTTGCGAAACAGTACGTACGTTTTCAAATTCGATTTTACCGTCGTATTTAGAAATGATGCTTGAGTCAGCGGCGATATTTGATGCCGTACCACCCACGTGGAACGTACGAAGTGTCAACTGTGTACCTGGCTCACCGATTGATTGTGCTGCGATAACGCCGACAGCTTCACCCAATTGAACACGTTTACCAGATGCCAAGTTACGACCGTAACAACAAGCACACACACCACGTTTCGATTCACAAGTTAATACAGTACGAATTTCGACCCCCTCAATACCTGCTTTTTCAATAGTTTCAGCAATCTCTTCCGTGATATCTTCGTTTGCAGCAACGATCAATTCCTCTGTTTCCGGATGGAATACATCATGTAATGGAGTACGACCCAAGATACGGTCGAATAATGGTTCAACAACATCATCATTATCTTTCAATGCTGTTGTGTAGATACCACGCAAACCACCACAATCTTGCTCCACAACGATCATATCCTGAGCGACGTCATGTAAACGACGAGTCAAGTAACCCGCATCCGCCGTTTTCAACGCCGTATCGGCAAGACCTTTACGCGCACCGTGGGTAGAAATAAAGTACTCCAATACGGACAAACCTTCTTTAAAGTTTGAAAGGATCGGGTTTTCAATAATCTCACCACCTGAAGTACCGGATTTTTGAGGTTTCGCCATCAGACCACGCATACCACATAACTGACGGATCTGCTCTTTCGAACCACGGGCTCCTGAATCCAACATCATATAAACTGAGTTGAAACCTTGATTATCGTTCGAAAGAATATCCATAACGTGTGCAGTCAATCTATTGTTGATACGCGTCCAGATATCGATGATTTGGTTGTAACGTTCGTTGTTGGTAATGAAACCCATGTTATAGTTGTTCATCACTTCTTCAACTTCGTTCGTTGCTTGTTGGATCAATTCAGCTTTCGCAGCAGGAATGTTCAAATCTTCCAAGTTGAAAGAAAGACCACCTTTGAAGGCTGTTTGATATCCCAATTCTTTCATATCGTCCAAGAATTGTGCAGCACGAGCCATACCCGTTGTCTTCACAATCTCGCCAATGATATTACGTAAAGATTTTTTGGTAAGCAGTTCGTTTACGAAACCCATTTCATCAGGAACAACTTGGTTGAAGATCACGCGACCTACAGTTGTTTCTAACAAGGTATCAACGATGCTACCATCTTTTTGTCTCACTTTTGTTTTGACTTTAATCCAAGCGTGAAGATCGATCTGTTTCTCATTTAAAGCAATGATAACCTCTTCAGCGGAATAGAAAGTCATATCTTGACCTCTTACGATATGATCGCCAGCAGTTCTACGGCCTTTGGTGATATAGTAAAGACCCAATACCATGTCTTGAGATGGTACTGTGATTGGAGAACCATTCGCAGGGTTTAAGATATTGTGTGCTGCCAACATCAAGATTTGGGCTTCCAAAACTGCGGCATTACCTAGAGGTAAGTGAACCGCCATTTGGTCACCGTCAAAGTCGGCGTTGAACGCTGTACACACTAATGGGTGCAATTGGATCGCTTTTCCTTCCACCAATGTAGGTTGGAAAGCCTGAATACCCAAACGGTGAAGCGTAGGTGCACGGTTTAGTAATACAGGGTGACCTTTCAATACATTTTCGAGGATATCCCATACCACAGGATCTTTACGATCTACGATTTTTTTCGCGGATTTTACTGTTTTTACAATACCACGCTCGATCATCTTACGGATGATAAACGGTTTGTAAAGCTCAGCCGCCATATCTTTAGGAAGACCACACTCGTGTAATTTCAAGTGAGGACCTACCACAATGACCGAACGAGCCGAATAATCCACACGCTTACCTAACAAGTTTTGACGGAAACGACCTTGTTTACCTTTCAAAATGTCAGATAAAGACTTCAATGCACGGTTACCTTCTGTCTTCACAGCGTTCACTTTACGTGAGTTGTCAAACAAAGAGTCTACCGCTTCTTGAAGCATACGTTTTTCGTTACGTAAGATTACTTCAGGAGCCTTGATTTCGATCAAGCGTTTTAGACGGTTGTTACGGATAATCACACGACGGTATAAGTCATTCAAATCCGAAGTCGCAAAACGACCACCATCCAAAGGCACTAAAGGACGCAATTCAGGTGGAATGATCGGAACGATCTTCACAATCATCCACTCTGGGCGATTCTCGATATTTTCACGTGAGCTACGGAAAGCTTCAACGACATGAAGACGTTTTAACGCCTCATTTTTACGTTGTTGCGAAGTCTCGTTAGCAGCTTGGTGACGTAAATCGTATGACAATTGATCCAAATCAATACGTTTCAACAAATCTTCCAATGCCTCAGCACCCATCTTAGCGACAAATTTTTGAGGATCATTATCGTCTAAATATTGATTTTCTTTTGGTAAAGTATCTAAAATATCTAAATATTCTTCTTCGGTCAAGAAGTCCATAAAGTTGATACCATCTTCTTCCTTAATACCAGCTTGGATAACCACATAACGTTCGTAGTAAATGATCATATCCAATTTTTTGGTAGGAAGTCCCAATAAATAACCAATTTTATTAGGAAGAGAACGGAAGTACCAGATGTGTGCAACAGGAACCACCAAGTTGATGTGTCCCATACGCTCACGACGTACTTTTTTCTCAGTTACTTCAACACCACAACGGTCACATACGATACCTTTATAACGGATACGTTTGTATTTACCACAGTGACATTCGTAATCCTTTACAGGACCGAAAATACGCTCACAGAATAAACCGTCACGTTCTGGTTTGTAGGTACGATAGTTAATCGTTTCCGGTTTTGTAACTTCACCACTTGAGCGTTCCAAAATAGTTTCTGGAGAAGCCAAGCTGATCGTAATCGAAGTGAAGTTGCTTTTAATTTTATTATCTTTTTTGTAAGACATACTTATTCAAAAGTTAAAGCTTTATACAGAAGCTTTGAAGAACCGCAGTCCTTCAAAGCCCTAATTGCTTAATTAATCCAATGTGATATCTAGACCCAATCCACGTAACTCGTGTACCAATACGTTAAACGACTCTGGTACCGATGGTGTCGGAAGGTTGTTACCTTTTACGATTGCCTCGTAAGTTTTGGCACGACCAACCACGTCATCCGATTTCACGGTTAAGATTTCTTGAAGGATGTTAGATGCACCGAATGCTTCCAATGCCCAAACCTCCATCTCACCGAAACGCTGACCACCGAATTGTGCTTTACCACCCAGCGGTTGTTGTGTGATCAATGAGTACGGACCGATTGAACGTGCGTGCATTTTATCATCCACCATGTGACCTAATTTCAACATGTAGATTACACCCACTGTCGTCGGTTGATCGAAACGGTCACCTGTCAATCCGTTGTACAAGTATGTACGTCCAGATTTTGGTAAGCCAGCTTTCGCTACCCAATCCTGTACCTGATCCATTTCAGCACCGTCAAAGATTGGTGTAGCAAACTTCACACCTAATTTTTGACCAGCCCAACCCAATACGGTTTCGTAGATCTGTCCCAAGTTCATCCGTGAAGGTACCCCTAGTGGGTTCAACACGATATCAACTGGTGTTCCATCTTCTAAGAATGGCATATCCTCGTCACGTACGATACGTGCAACGATACCTTTGTTACCGTGACGACCGGCCATCTTATCCCCTACTTTCAACTTACGTTTTTTAGCAACGTAAACTTTAGCCATCTGCACAATTCCTGATGGAAGTTCATCACCCACAGATACTGCGAATTTATCACGCTTGAACGAACCTAGCTCTTCATTAATTTTGATGTTATAATTATGAAGGGCCATTTTGATCAACTCGTTTTTATCTTCGTCAGTTGTCCATCCCATTGGGTTGATGTTGTTGTAATCTAATTCAGCTAAGATTTTTTGTGTAAACTTAGCACCTTTAGCAACCAACAACTCTTTATATACATTGTAGACACCTTGGCTAGTTTTACCATTCACGACAGTGAATAATTTTTCAACCAAACGCTCTTTCAATGATTTAACAGCTCTATCGTGAGCAACCTCTAGTTTTTCTAAAGTTTTACGTTCAACCTCTTTAGACATTTTCTTCGCACGCGAGAATAACTTCGTATCGATAACAACACCTTTTAATGACGGTGGAGTTTTCAATGAAGCATCTTTCACATCGCCAGCTTTGTCACCAAAGATTGCACGTAGTAATTTCTCTTCTGGAGAAGGATCAGACTCACCTTTAGGTGTGATTTTACCGATTAGGATATCGCCACCACCAACTTCTGCACCGATACGGATAATACCGTTTTCATCCAAGTCTTTTGTCGCTTCTTCAGATACGTTAGGAATATCAGCGGTTAATTCTTCCTCACCACGTTTCGTGTCACGAACTTCAAGCTCGAATTCTTCAATGTGAAGAGAAGTAAACCAATCTTCTTTCGCTACACGCTCAGAAATTACGATCGCATCCTCAAAGTTATATCCTTGCCAAGGCATGAACGCTACTTTCAAGTTACGACCCAATGCCAATTCACCATTTTCAGTAGCATAACCTTCACATAACACCTGTCCTGGTTCTACTCGTTGACCTTTTCTTACGATAGGCTTCAAGTTCATACAAGTATTCTGGTTGGTTTTCTTGAATTTGATCAATCTATATGTTCTGACATCATCATCAAATGATACAAGACGATCATCATCGTTTCTGTCATAACGGATCTTAATTTCATCAGCATCTACATACTCGACCACACCGTGACCTTCGGCATTGATCAATGTACGTGAATCTTTTGCAACACGACCTTCAAGACCAGTACCTACGATAGGAGCTTGCGGACGCAATACAGGCACAGCCTGACGTTGCATGTTCGATCCCATCAATGCACGGTTGGCATCATCATGTTCCAAGAAAGGAATCAATGAAGCCGCAATAGATGTAATTTGGTTTGGAGCAACGTCCATATAATCAAGCATATTAGGCTCGATAATTGGGAAGTCACCCTCATATCTGGCTTTTACTTTCGCATCTTCGAAATTACCTTTGTCATCATACAAAGCATTCGCTTGTGCGATTGTTTTTCCATCTTCATCTTCAGCAGATAAGTATACGACCGGTTCGTCAACCACAACAACTCCATCTTTTACCTTACGGTAAGGAGTTTCGATAAAACCTAAGTGGTTAATTTTCGCGTGTACAGCCAACGAAGAGATCAAACCGATGTTTGGACCCTCCGGTGTTTCAATTGTACAAAGACGCCCATAGTGTGTATAGTGAACGTCACGGACCTCGAAGCCTGCACGCTCACGAGAAAGACCACCTGGACCTAAAGCTGACAAACGACGCTTGTGCGTAATTTCAGCAAGAGGGTTAGTTTGGTCCATGAACTGAGACAACTGGTTTGTACCGAAGAACGAATTGATTACCGACGAAAGTGTACGTGCATTAATCAAATCGGTCGGTGTAAACACCTCGTTATCACGGATATTCATACGCTCGCGGATTGTACGGGCCATACGAGATAGACCTACACCAAATTGAGCATATAATTGTTCACCTACAGTACGTACACGACGGTTTGACAAGTGGTCAATATCATCGACCTCGGCTTTAGAGTTGATCAAATTGATCAAATACTTCACAATTGCGATGATGTCCTCACGTGTTAATACTTTCGTATCATCCGGAGTACCCAACTTCAATTTACGGTTGATACGGTAACGACCTACATCGCCCAAATCGTAACGTTTATCAGAGAAGAACAAACGGTCGATAATACCACGAGCAGTTTCCTCATCAGGTGGTTCAGCATTACGCAATTGACGATAGATATGCTCTACCGCTTCTTTTTCTGAGTTGGATGTATCTTTTTGTAAAGTGTTATATATAATAGAATAATCCGCATTGTTTGAGTCATCGTCTTTCGCTAAAATAATAGACTTAACGCCAGCTTCGATGATCAAATCAATGTGATCTTCTTCTAGAACAGTTTCACGCTCAAGGATAATTTCGTTACGGTCGATGGATACTACTTCACCCGTATCCTCATCCACGAAATCTTCTACCCATTTTTTCAATACCCTAGCCGCAAGACGACGACCAACATATTTTTTAAGACCAGATTTACTAACTTTTACTTCATCCGCTAAATCGAACAATTCCAGGATATCTTTATCCGAATCGTAACCGATAGCACGCAATAAGGTAGTAACCGGGAATTTCTTTTTACGGTCGATATAAGCATACATGACGTTGTTTACGTCTGTTGCGAATTCGATCCAAGATCCTTTGAAAGGAATTACCCTTGCAGAATAAAGTTTAGTACCATTTGTGTGTCTACTTTGACCAAAGAAAACGCCCGGTGAACGGTGTAATTGCGATACGATGACACGCTCTGCACCATTTACCACGAAAGTACCTTTAGGAGTCATATAAGGGATAGTCCCTAAATATACATCCTGAACAATAGTTTCGAAATCTTCGTGTTCTTCATCATTACAAGATAACTTTAACTTAGCCTTTAAAGGAACGCTATAAGTCAAGCCGCGTTCGATACACTCTTGGATATCATAACGTGGTGGATCAATGAAATAATCCAAAAACTCTAGCACAAAAATGTTTCTTGAATCAGAAATAGGGAAGTTTTCCGAGAATACCTTGAACAGCCCTTCCTGATGGCGGTTGTCAGAAGTAGTTTCTAATTGAAAAAACTCCTTGAAAGATTCCAATTGCACATCTAAGAAATCTGGATATTCCAATACTTTCTTACTTGTCGCAAAGTTTATTCTTTCTTGTTGAATATTATTGTTTGCCAAGGGAATATGAATTTTAGTTTTAAAAAAACTGCGCTTACATGCATGCTGTAAACCACATGTCCACTGTGCCCAGCATATACACAGCATAGTGGCGTATTGATATAAATAGGAATAGACTCTGACGAAAAATCGTCAGAGTCTAAACCTTTTCGGGCTAATTAGTTGAGATTATTTAATCTCAACAACAGCACCAGCTTCTTCTAATTGTTTTTTCAAAGCTTCTGCTTCGTCTTTAGATACACCAGCTTTTAATTCTTTAGGTGCTCCGTCAACTAAATCTTTAGCTTCTTTCAAGCCTAATCCAGCTAAATCTTTAACCAATTTAACTACAGCTAATTTTTGACCACCAGCTTCTTTCAAGATAACGTCAAATGAAGTTTTCTCTTCAGCAGCAGCAGCACCACCTTCAGCTGGAGCAGCAGCTACAGCAACAGCAGCAGCAGCAGGCTCGATGCCATACTCGTCTTTTAAGATATCAGCTAATTCTTTAACTTCTTTTACTGTTAAGTTAACTAACTGTTCAGCAAGTTGTTTTAAATCTGCCATTTTATTTTGAATTTTTGAATGTACTTTGTAAAAATTGTTAATTAAATTGTAACGAATAATTCTTGTTCTAGAGGATTCGTTAACCTCTTTCTTCTAAAGCTTTTACCAAACCTGCAACAGTATTTCCTCCTGATTGAAGAGCCGAGATAACATTTTTCGCAGGTGACTGCAATGCAGCGATAACATCAGCGATAAGTTCGTTTTTAGATTTAAGATTAACTAATGCAGTTAATTGATTATCTCCAACGAATGCCGTTTGCTCAATATAAGCAGCTTTCAATACTGGTTTGTCACCAGCTTTGCGAAGCTCTTTGATCAATTTCGCAGGTGCGTTTGCAACTTCAGAAAATAACATTGTAGAAGCACCTTTAAGTGTTCCAAATATATCTTCTTCGTCAACACCAGCTTCGATCAATGCTTTTTTGATCAACGTGTTTTTTACCGCTTTGATTTCGATACCTTGCTCGAAACATTTACGACGAATGTTATTCACTTTTTCAACTGACAACTCAGCAGTATCGGCAATATAGAAGTTACCGTAAGATTTAATCTGTTCGGCTAAAGCTTGAACAATTTCTTGTTTTTCTTCTTTTCTCATGATTAAATACCTGCTACTGATTTAGTCTCAATATGAATACCAGGACTCATAGTTGAGGAAATGTGAATACTTTTAAAGTAAGTTCCTTTAGCTGCAGATGGTTTCAAACGTGCTAGAGTTTGTAATACCTCTAATGCGTTATCATATATTTTATCTGCATCGAACGACGCTTTACCAATAGAAGTATGGATGATACCGGTTTTGTCAACTTTGAAATCGATCTTACCACCTTTTACATCTGTTACAGCTTTACCAACTTCTGTTGTAACTGTACCAGTTTTAGGGTTAGGCATCAAGTTTCTCGGACCCAAAATACGACCCAATTTACCAACTTTAGCCATAACACTAGGCATAGTAATAATGATATCAACGTCAGTCCAACCACCTTCAATTTTGCTGATGTAATCATCTAAACCTACGTAGTCTGCACCTGCCGCTTTCGCTTCTTCTTCCTTATCAGGAGTACACAAAACTAAAACGCGAACAGTTTTACCAGTACCATGAGGTAATGTTGCAATACCACGCACCATTTGATTTGCTTTACGAGGATCTACGCCCAAACGAACGTCGATATCCACAGAAGCATCAAATTTGGTCAATGAGATTTCTTTAACTAAAGCCGAAGCTTCTTTCAAAGAGTATGCTTTACCAGCTTCAATTTTGGATAGTGCCGCTTTTTGATTTTTTGTTAATCTAGCCACTTTTCTTAAATTGATTTCTTAATTAATTGTTCCAAGGAGCATTACCGGATACAGTAATACCCATACTACGTGCTGTACCAGCTACCATTCTCATAGCAGCCTCTACAGTAAATGCATTTAAATCAGGCATTTTATCTTTAGCGATTGTCTCAACTTGTTCCCAAGTGATAGCCGCAACCTTTTTACGGTTAGGCTCGCCAGATCCACTTTTTAATTTAGCAGCATCTTTTAACTGAACTGCTACTGGTGGAGTCTTGATGATAAAATCAAATGACTTATCCGCGTAAACTGTAATGACAACAGGCAATACTTGACCTGGTTTGTCTTGCGTACGAGCGTTAAACTGTTTACAGAAATCCATGATATTCACACCTTTAGCACCTAATGCAGGCCCTACTGGAGGTGAAGGATTCGCAGCTCCGCCCTTAACTTGTAATTTTACTAACGCACTGACTTCTTTTGCCATTTTGTTTTGAATTTAATTTTGTTAAATGTCTGTTAGTAAGTTGGAAGCAAATAACGTAACATTCATCGATCGGGACGTAACACCCCAACCGAGGTGCAAAGTTAATAAGAAGATTTGATTCCTGCAAGGATCTACGTTTTAATTTTCAGGAATTTATGATTTTTCTTTAAATGCAGGTATTCATTTGTTTATTTTCCAAATATATCACCGACCGCCCTATTCACACCCAGCATAAAAGCCTCAAAATTATTTACCAAGGCAATCAAAAAACCGATAATAACCAACGTATATTGCATATACTTTATCAGATTAGGTTTCAAATTTCTCCTAATTCAACGGTACAACCTGATAAAGTTACTCTTTAATTTTTAAAATATCTCCCAGTTGATCATTAACTCCTTTAAGCATAGCAGGGATTCCATACCTATCGAGATCATTCCAATATGTGCTCCAATAATCTTCTACAATTCCGCTTATTTATTTCTGGTACTATTATAGCCTGGTTAAATGCTTCAATAAAAGCGCTACTATTCATGAAGGTTTAGCATTATCCAATTCGGTTGCACTATAGTTTTCCACACATACTTCATAAAAAGTTTTCCCTTCAAGATTAAAAAGCTTTTCATTCAAAACAGTATCTGGCAATACGTTATCTATATACAATTGGACATTACTTCGATCAGCTTTTATTGTTAGGCAAGTTCAACGATATTACCCATCGCAAAATATAAATCATAGCGATAGATGGAACAGAGCACCTCCACGGCATGACATTTTCCATATTCCAATTCGATGTAATAGGGTCTATCTTTTTGGCTCTTTAGCATAGGCTAACAAATTTGGTTAAAACTTGCTTCAAAAATTTCTACCAATCTAACCTACTTAGCCAAAAACGAAAAAAGTAATCGATGAAATCGGATGGTTTTCGGACGAAATTCCTAAATGAACTACTCCATGTACAAAGCGTCCGTATTATCCGGATGTATTATTGTGCAATTGATCACAGCGGAGCGCAAGATTCTTTAGCATTTCTTCAAGTGCTTTCTTTGAATACTGCTGCAGCATAGCACCATCCATATTCCGCAATCCCCGCAATGCTTCATAAATCAGATTACGTATTAATATCCGATTGCCTTTATTATCCAATAAACGTTCTATCACGCGGATCTGTGTCAGGATGCCAGCCTCCTCGTCATCTGGCAATAACATAGCCCGGGATTCAAGTCTGCTTAAATGAACTTCAAGTTCCCGCTTCGATTTTTTGAGCTGGGTTGTAACCTCAAGGTTCTCCAAGGACTTAGAAGCTTCCTCTATTAATTTGGTTATTATAGTTTTACTTCCTTTATTCTTTAGCGAACGTCTTATCAGCTCAATTTTCTTTCGCAGGCCCTGAAGAGCGTTTGCCGATGGAGTATCCTTTTCTTGCCGTCCGTTGGTACAAAGTCCTTTTGCCTTATCTTTCTCATCCGTCACTTCCTTGTAGGCTTCCAGCACTAATTCCGTTTTGCTAGGAAGGTCCAGCTCCTCGCGTCTGCTCGTCAGATGCCAACCAGCACATGCGATACAATGATAAGATCTTACGGGAGCATAGCCTGACTCGCTCAAGATTTCTTTGCTATTGTATTGCATAAAGTTTTCGGCCTTTTTCTGTGATTCGAAAAGCATCTTTGAACGTTGTGCCTCTCTACAAAAAATTCGACTTTTTGTTGGTTTCATAGTTCATAATTTTTATAAAAGGTTTTGGGAACATATGACCGGCAGTTCAATTTACAAAAAAAACAGATACCGCTTTTAACATTTTCTTTACAAAGAACGGTGCTGATGGAGCAGTCATCAGTCCGAGATAACATAGAAGAGGAAAAAACAAAAAAAAGCCTTCCAATTTTCATGGAAAGCTTTTCTCTATCGTTAATTACTAATCTTACTCTTTTTCTACTTGCATGTAGTTCAATTCAAGAGGAGTCTTGCGTCCGAAGACTTTAACCATTACGATCAATTTCTTCTTATCTTCGTGAACCTCTTCAATTTCACCTGTAAAACCGTTAAAAGGACCATCATTTACTTTCACAGTTTCACCAACGTAATAAGGAACATTGATGGTTTCGCCTTGTTCTGCCATTTCATCAACCTTACCTAAGATACGGTTAACTTCAGCTTGGCGCAAAGGAACAGCATTACCAGCTTTATCTCCCAAGAAACCAATTACGCTATTGATATTTTTGATGACGTGTTCTAACTCTCCGTCAAGAGCGGCTTCCAATAAAACATAACCAGGATAATAGTTACGTTCTTTAGCAACCTTCTTGCCATCGCGCATTAAGTAGTATTTCTCCATTGGAATTAACACTTGAGGAACCAAGTGTTCAATACCTAAACGACTAACCTCGGCATCAATATATTGCTTTACTTTCTTTTCTTTACCACTTACAGCACGAACTACGTACCACTTTAAACCTTGATCTGCCATAAATAAATACGATTGAAAAATTAAGAAGCAATACCGTACAAGAATTCTAACCCTACACTTGAAGCTTTATCCATTACAAAGACAACCAATGCAATAAGAAGAGACGCAACAAGCACAATAACAGCTGAACTTTGTAACTGAGACCACGTAGGCCAAGTCACTTTCTCAGTGATCTCCACGTAAGAGTCTTTAAAAAAATCAAGTACTTTTGCCATTTTAGTTTATCTGTTTTTATAAGCACGGGCACCAGGACTCGAACCCAGACCAAAGGTTTTGGAGACCTTCGTTCTACCTTTAAACTATGCCCGTGTATTTCTTATTTTGTGATGCAAATATAGTGTTTTAAACCACTTTCTGCAAATCTTTTTTTACTTTTTTTTATTTTAATCCGATAAATCGCTTATCGAAAAAATAAGCTAATCAACCGCAGTCGATTAGCTTATTCTATGTGATTCTAAATCTTTATGTAAGACTAGATGATTTCAGTTACCTGACCAGCACCTACTGTACGACCACCCTCACGGATAGCGAAACGTAGACCTTTTTCCATAGCGATAGGAGAGATCAATTTAACAGAGATCGTAACGTTATCACCTGGCATAACCATTTCAGTACCTTCTGGTAAAGAGATTTCTCCAGTTACGTCAGTTGTACGGAAATAGAATTGAGGACGGTATTTGTTGAAGAATGGAGTGTGACGTCCACCTTCTGCTTTTGACAATACGTAAACCTCAGCTTTGAAATGATCGTGAGGAGTTACTGAACCTGGTTTACAGATAACCATACCACGTTTGATATCAGTTTTCTCAATACCACGTAACAATAAACCTACGTTATCACCAGCCTCACCGTAATCTAAGATTTTACGGAACATCTCAACACCTGTTACTGTAGATTTCAAGTTCTCAGCACCCATACCTAGGATCTCAACTGGATCACCAGAGTTGATTACACCTCTTTCGATACGACCTGTAGCAACTGTACCACGACCAGTGATTGAGAATACGTCCTCGATAGGCATCAAGAAAGGTAAGTCAGTCAAACGTGGAGGAATTGGAATGTAGTTATCTACAGCATCCATTAATTCCATGATTTTCTCAACCCACTCAGGCTCACCGTTCAATGCACCTAAAGCAGATCCTTTGATTACAGGGATATCATCACCTGGGAATTCGTAGAATGACAATAACTCACGAACTTCCATTTCTACTAAGTCTAACAACTCAGGGTCATCAACTAAGTCAGTTTTGTTCATGAATACTACTAACGCAGGAACACCTACCTGGCGAGCCAACAAGATGTGCTCACGAGTTTGAGGCATAGGACCATCAGTCGCAGCAACTACGATGATAGCACCGTCCATTTGAGCAGCACCAGTTACCATGTTCTTAACGTAGTCAGCGTGACCCGGACAGTCAACGTGTGCATAGTGACGGTTAGCTGTAGAATATTCTACGTGTGCAGTATTGATTGTGATACCACGCTCTTTTTCTTCAGGAGCAGAGTCAATTGAATCAAATGAACGAGCTTCTGACAAACCTTTATCAGCCAATACTTTAGTGATAGCAGCTGTAGTTGTAGTTTTACCGTGGTCAACGTGACCGATAGTACCAATGTTTAAGTGTGGTTTACTACGGTCAAATTTCTCTTTTGCCATGTTTATGCGAATTAGTAATTATAAATTATTTCTATTTGTTATATACTCTTGCTTAACTTTTACACAAGTACGAGCCAAAGATGGGATTTGAACCCACGACCTCTTCCTTACCAAGGAAGTGCTCTACCCCTGAGCTACTTCGGCTTACTAAAAAACCTTATTTACGTATTAATGCCCCCACCTTTAGATACATTATTATCAAAGAAGATAGAGACTAAATTTAATACTTGAAAAATTTGAGCGGAAGACGAGGTTCGAACTCGCGACCTATAGCTTGGAAGGCTATCGCTCTACCAACTGAGCTACTTCCGCTTAATAACTAGAAACTAGAGTAAATCTAAACTCCAATTAAAAAAAGTGTGGAGGGAGAAGGATTCGAACCTTCGAAGCCGAAGCAACGGATTTACAGTCCGTCCCATTTGACCGCTCTGGAACCCCTCCAGACCTGTAACTTTCGTTACATTTAGAGCCTCTTATCGGGATCGAACCAATGACCTACTGATTACAAGTCAGTTGCTCTACCAGCTGAGCTAAAGAGGCTTCTAATATTTTTAAAATAACTTACGTTCTATCAACGCCAATCCGATAACTTTATCTTTTCAGCGAGTGCAAATATCGAATTTACTTTTGATTTTTGCAAGTTTATTTTTTACTTTTTTTTCATTTAAAGAACTAAGCAAACTTCGTTGTTAAGAACCGTTGTTCCCTTGTTTGCTGATGCAAAGATAGACACAAAACTCACTTTACAAAAATATTTACCAAAAAAAAACAACACTTTTTGTCAATTATACTGATATGCAGCACAATAATTTTTAATTGACTATTTGCCTATTTTGGTTATTTGCCTAATGTGCTATCTTTGGGCATGCAAATTTTACCGCAATCACTTTCAAAACTTACCCGCTATACAGCACTACTTGCGCTGTTTATAGCTTGTAAAAGCGATTTGAAAGCTCAAAATATTATTCAAAAATTGAGTAAAAAATTTCTTTCGGCTGAAAAAGACTCTACCCGATCAGGCAGTTTTATGGTTTTACCAGCCGTTGGTTACGCTCAAGAAACGGGAGTAGAATATGGATTAGCAAGTTCATACAACTTTTACCTGGACAAGTCTGATCCCCATATCCGTACCTCCACAATGACGCTTATGGGAACGTTTACATCCAAACATCAATCCAATTTTAAATTTCAAACGGATCTTTGGACAAAAAATAACGACTACCATTTTGTCAGTGAAATCCGATACCGCAACTGGCCGTTTAATTACTATGGCATCGGCATGGATACCTGGAAGACAGATGAAGAAAGGGTTGATCAAAAGCTATTTCGATTAAAATTGGAGGCTGAGAAAAAAGTCGGTAACCATCTTTATTCGGGTATCAATGTACAGTACGACAATTTTTCAATCCGTAGTGATAGCAGCGACCATAAATTCAATCAATCGGGTCTTATCGGAAAAGAAGGTGGTCAACAATTGCTGCTTGGCGTATCTCAATTATTTGACAACCGAGACAATGTTTCCTATAGTACACGTGGTTATTACGCCAAATTACGCCTGGCTTACGCACCTAAGTTATGGACCAGCACAGACTTCAATGGAGCAAACCTGGATCTGGACCTTCGCGGGTTCATTCCATTGCATAAAAAAGTCACACTGGCACTTCAGGGGATCTTTCGCTCGACATTCGGAAAAACAGTTCCTTTCTATAATTACCGTGAACTGGGAGGTGACATGATGATGCGCGGATATTACCTCGGTCGTTATCGTGACAAAAATTACCTTGCTTCCCAAGCGGAATTACGTTACCGTTTTCATCCTCGTTTTGGTATTGTTGGTTTTTCGGGAATTGGATCAACCTTTTCAAAAGAAAACAGCAGCAGATATGTACCGAGTTACGGTGGTGGCTTGCGCTACTTCTTTAGCTTAGAACACAATAGCAGTATCCGATTTGATTATTCCTATGGTGAACAGAGGACCGGAGAGAAAAGACAATCTGGTTTTTACTTATCTTTAAGCGAAGCTTTTTAATTAAAAACGGGGGAGCCTCAGCTTCTGGCCTCTCCCTTTAGCCAGCTTCCCCTTTCATAAATATCAATAATAGCATCTGATTGATGCTATTATCATTCTGTGACCACAATAGATTTGAGTCCACGTCAAGTCCGCCTTTGTTAAGTGAGATCATTATGCTGACAAGATGCCCACGTTCCGGTCATAAAACGAAGCTAAAGCTTCAGCGATCTCATTAACTTTACGCAAAGCTTGTAGGAAGTAAAGAGAACAAACTAAAACCTGATCAGAAAATTTTCCTTTCGTTGTCCGGCCCTAAAAAAGACCAAACCAATTCGATACAGATCGATCGTGACAACGACGCGATCATCATCCCTGAGCTTGTTCCAATAGTCTTCCCGTTCGACCGACAAATGGGGCTCGTTTACAATCAGCATATCACGTTCACCGACAACAGCCAGAAAATCCAGATCGAGAGTTGTTTGGTCGATATAATAGATCTTCCTAAAAGAATAACTTCCGGCCTTCTGCTTAAATAACTTCTCATAACTCGCTGGAAGCTCTTCAGTCAAAAACATAAACTGATCATAGGCAAAAGTCTTTAGCAGACGGCAGACCAGCAGATATTTTTTTATCTCCGCCTTCCCTCCCATGCTGACTTCCTGGGGCAAGTTTAAGATCTCATCAGGATCATCTTGCTGATAAATTACTTCATCCACCAATTTATAAACAAACGGAGAATGTGTCCCATGACGGCTATGGGATATGAAATAATGGCGCCAGTACTTCAGGTGGTAGTTCATTGGCTGCAAACATCGAAAAATTTACATTGATATACAATTAAATTCGTGCGCTGTACTGCACTTTTCATTATCTAAAGCCTTATAAAAGCACTTTTCATATTCAAATTCCGGAAATAGTTGATCGTAGTTTGCACATAGCAATTTCGCTTTTACGAATTATTTCACATGGAACATTAAATCACAAAGACAGGAACAAACCGTTTAAGTCCCACCTGGAGCACGGGAAAATTCTGCAGGTAAAAATATATTGCATTTGTGAAATACGTTAAAATTGAAGTATAAAAGCACTACCTTCTCCCTCCACACTGTTAAGAAAAATGGTGCCCTTATGCAGCAACATAATTTGCTTGCTCAGCGTTAAGCCAACCCCTGTGCCCGTTTTCTTTGTCGTAAAAAAAGGGGTGAATATCTGCTCCTGGAGATCAGCGGGAATTCCAGAACCATTATCTTCGATGCGAACCTGCACCTTCCCGTCTATTTCCAATGCGGACAAACTAATGTATGCATCTTCCCTGGTCTTTACCGCATCGATGGCATTCAGCATCAAATTGATAATAACTTGTTCAATCAGATTGACATCAGCATAAAGTATCAAACGCGTATTCTTTAAGATAATATCCACATCGATATTTTTTTGAATCAATGTCGGCTCGAGCAGCTGATAGATATGTTCAAATAGCTGGGAAACCTGAATAGGTGCCACCTGTGGCTGATCCACTTTGTTGATCATGCGGTAGCTTTTTGCAAAATGCAGCAGTCCTTCACTACGGCGTTTGATGGTGGATATACCTGTTTTTAGGTCTTCAATATCCTCATGTCCTCTAAAATGATCCAAACGGCCATTGAGCGTTTCGGCCAACGAACTAATCGGCGCAATAGAATTCATGATCTCGTGCGTAAGCACACGCAATAATTTATGCCAGGCTTTTGTCTCAGTCTCGTCGATGGCTTCATTGATATTTTGATAAACAACAATACGGAATACAGCATCCTGGGTCTCAAAACTAGAGCTCTGGATCAACAGTTTGATCTTCCCTTTGCTTGATTGAATGGGTTCCATCTGCTGTTGGCCATTGTCCAGCAGCATCGTTTTTTCATAGAGGTCAGGATTCTTCTTTTTTAACCCGGCGATATTTCCGAGGTGTGGCAGATGAAACAGCTGTTTAAAGGCATCGTTCACCCACATTACTTTTCCCGTGTCCATTTCATAAAAGATAATGGCCGAGTTAAGCATATTGATGACACGATCGAGGTACTGGTGCTGTATTTCCTGCTTAATACTAATTTCCTTATACGTTTCGTTAATCTGGTTAAAAGCGCGGAAAAGCTGCCCTTCGACCGATTTTGGATTTTTAACCAAAAAGCGTCGTGTGAAGTCACGATATTTGACTGCTTCGGCAAATTCCACAAGCTGCCTTTCCAAAAAATTATATTGGGCATAGAGATTGAAACCTAGATACAGCATTATGCAAAGGATCAATGCAGCTTGCATGTACTCATGCGTCATCAACAGGTAGGCACCGACAACCGAAGCTGCCAAAAGCAAAATAATCTTAATTACATTTAAAACTTTTCCATGTCTCATAGACTAGATATCGTATTTCTCCAGACGTCTATAGAGCGCGGCGCGCGTTAGCCCCAATTCCTTTGCAGCTTTACTGATATTGCCGTTATAACGTTCGATGGCTGATTTGATGGCTTTCCGCTCCAATTCTTCCAGATTTTGGCTACTGGATACGGATTCAACAACGACCTGCTCCGCCTGTTGTTCAATGGGTGAGAAAAATAGATCATTTCCTGCAATGCTTACCTGATCAGCCATAATGACCGCCCGTTCAATGCTATATTGTAACTCACGAACATTTCCCGGAAAATGGTAAGCAAAAAGCTTTTTTATGGCATCAGGTTCAAACCCCTCGATCCGCTTATTATATTTTTTGGCATAGATATCCAGAAAATGTATGGCCAATAATCTAATATCTTCTCCTCTTTCACGTAAAGGTGGTACCTGAATCTCCACGGTATTGATCCGATAAATCAAATCCTTTCGAAAACGGCTTTCGTCAGCTAGGTGTTTCAGAGATACATTTGTCGCCGAGATGAGTCGTATATCCACAGGGATAGGTTGGTAAGAACCCAGCGGCGTAACCTGCCGGTTTTGCAGTACAGTCAATAGTTTGGCCTGCTGCTGCAAGGAGATATTACCGATTTCGTCCAGAAACAAAGTCCCACCATTTGCCGCTTCGAAACGCCCCTGACGATCCTCCCGAGCATCTGTAAACGCCCCTTTTTTATAGCCGAAAAGCTCACTTTCAAATAACGTTTCTGTCAGCGCTCCCACATCAACTTTCACATAGACCTGATCCGAGCGTAACGAGCGCCGTTGAATCGCCTGTGCAATCAAATCCTTACCTGTACCATTTTCACCCAAAATCAAGATATTGGCATCCGTGGGAGCTATTTTCTCCAGCTTATATTGCAGTTCGTCCATAACCGGGGAGTTACCGATCAGATCCAGCGTATTGCTCGAACGTAAAAGCGAATTTTTATTTTTCTTCTCTCTATTTTTTGATTCGGCCAGCACGCTTTCAATGGTTGCCAGCAACTGCTCGTTTTCCCAGGGCTTGACCACAAAATCAGCGGCGCCCTGTTTCAGCGATTTCACAGCAAGGTCTACTGCCCCATAGGCTGTAATCATAATCACATGAATCTGGGGAAACTTTTCCTTGATCCGGGACAACCAATATAATCCTTCATTTCCGGTATTGATGGTACTTTTGAAATTCATATCCAGAAGCACAAGGTCATAAGGCATTTTTTCCAAATGCCCAATCAGGTTTTCTGGATTAGGTTCGACTTGCACATGGCTAACTTTAGGTTTTAGCAAAATCCTTGCTGCAGTAAGTAAATCTTGGTCATCGTCGACAACTAAAATAGATGCTTTTTTCATATTCCCTGGCTTCTTTCAGACACTAAGATAACTATAAATTTAACGAGCCTGCGTAATAATCATTGATATATTTTTGTAACAACCATTCATACTGCTTGACAACCAATTGGATCTGGCTATTATCATACTTGGTCTTCGCCGTTAAAAATATAACTGAATTGCTGTTCCCCAGTTCGAATACAACTTTGGCAATGCGAAATGATTCGGCAAAGTTTGTGTTCTGCTCCTGCAATTGTGTGATTGTATTGCTCGCATTTTTCAGGTTAAAAACCGCATTTGCAGTCTCAGCTCTCAAGTTATTCAGCGCAATCCCGCGTTGAAATTTGCTTGATTCCAAATCTAATTTAGCCAGTTTAACATCATTCCTAACCTTAAATCTGTTAAAAATGGGGATTGAAAGATTTAATGATACATACTTACCAATATTATTTCGCATCTGATACCAATAATCCCCTTCCATTCCATTTTTGGAATAATTTGAGTTCAATCCACCATTTAACGATAAAGAAGGCCAATAGGAGGATTGTGCTATCTTGATATTCTTTTCGGCCGCTTTAATTTTCCAATCCAGCGCCGGAATATTGGGAAGATTCTCCGTTGCCAATTTATAAAGTGTTGTAGGATCCATCTTTTGTGCATCAGCTTTTAATTCCAATGCCTGCAAATCGCCCAATTGCGCCTCATCTACATTTAAAAAACCAGCTAGCTTTACACGATTCGTATAAAGGATCTGTTTATTGCTTTCGATCATATTAATATCGTTAGCAAGTTGCCCTTTCAGATCATAATAATCTCCTGGGTTAATTGCACCTTCTTTTTGCATCGCTTCTGCACGACGTACCTGCTCACGCGTGACCTCTGTTTGCATCTCCGATTGCTTCAACACATCTTGTGCTGTCAACACTTGAATATAAGCTGTAATAACATCCAGTTTCAACGCGTTAACTTGCGAATCAAACTCAAGTTTTCCCGCGTTTTTCGCATCTGCTTTCATACGGATATCGTTCAATATACGAAATCCATTAAAAACAGGTATATTGGTTTCCAAACCAAAATAACCTGTGGAATTGTTTCTAGTAATAAATTGATTCGTAGTATTATCAATCGAGCGACCTGAATTTAGCTTTTGCTCAAGATTACCATTTAAACTTGGCAATCGATTCGATTTGGCCTGTGAAAGATTAACCTCTGCACGTTTAACAGCTAATTCATTTTGTAATAAGGTTGGATTGGCTTTTATCGCCAATTGGATACATTCGGCCAAGCTGCGTTTTGTATCCTGCTTATCTCCGTTAGTGGCAGCTTCTATTTTTAAAGCATCCCTCTCCCCTGTTCCTTGTTCAGTCTGCTGTGCGTCAACTTTCAGATAAGTCAGTAAAAAACACAATGTACTATATATATAGATTCTCTTCATATCCACTTTTTTGTTTTCCAAGCAGACCATCGCCATGCCAAACAATAAAATTTCTGATTATCAACAACATATACAAAGCCGCTATCCATCAATGTCCAAGTTCGTACAATCGACTGTCCGATATTGAACACCTACACAATCTTATTAAAAAACAATAAAAATAAACGGTAAAAATCATAGATAATCCCCAGGTTGTACGCCATCGTACATGAAGTGTCCGCTATCGAACACCGATCAGCAGCACAAACAAAATAAACAATTAAAAATCAACAGGTTAAATTATTGGCACAGCTTTCATAGTTACATAGCAAATTGATATTAAATTATGGACAGACCTTTAGAAAAGAAGAAGTGGAATAGCAAACGCATCATGACCATCGTAGGGATTGCTGGCATCGTTGGATTAATCGGTGCTAGTTTTTACTTTACCTCGGGCAAAAGCAAGCTAAATGTAGAAGCGGACCGTATCTCTATTGTCGAAATAAAAAATGGTAACTTTCAGGAATTCATTCCAATCAATGGTACAGTGCTTCCAATCAGCAGCATTTATCTAGATGCTTCTGTAGGTGGTCGTGTGGAGGAGAAATTTGTTGAAGATGGTACTGTCTTAAAAAAGGGTGATCCAATTATGCGTTTATCCAATACAGATCAAGAACTCACATTGGTTCAACAGGAAACTCAAGTATTAAACCTTTTGACACAGTCGCAGATCGCTCAGACCAATGCGCAACAAGCATCTATTAACAACCGTAACCAGATGGCAGATGTCGAGCAAGCTTTTAGAGAAGCCGAACGTATCTATAACTTAAACAAGAAATTACTTTCGGAAAAGGCTATTGGATCACAGGAATTTGAAAAATCAAAAAATGAATATAATTACCAAAAGGAACGGGTCAATCTAACCAAACAGATTCTAAAACAAGACGAAATATCCAACGCGCAAAAAACGAATCAGGACAGACAGACCTACCAGCGTACACAGAGTGCATTGGAGTTAATGAAACGGAAAATTGGTGACCTGATTGTCCGGGCACCGGTTGACGGTCAGTTAACAGCCTTTGATGCTGAAATCGGACAGAACAAAAATGCTGGTGAGCGTCTCGGACAGATCGACGTACTGACCGGATTTAAAGTACGTGCTGATATCGACGAACATTATATCAACCGCATTTTCCCAGACCTCCAGGGTGAGTTTTCCATCGGTGACAAAACCTACAAGCTTCGTATTAAAAAGGTATACACACAGGTAACCAATGGCCGGTTCCAGGTCGATATGGAATTTATCAGTGAAGTGCCCAAAGGAATCCGTCGTGGACAGACTTTACAGATACGTCTCGCCCTAAGTGATGAAACGAAAGCATTATTATTAGCCAAAGGTGGATTTTATCAACAAACGGGGGGCAACTGGATCTTCAAATTGGATAAAAATGGCAGCACCGCGTATCGTGTAGACATACAACTGGGCAGACAGAACCCCGAATATTATGAAGTGATCAAAGGATTGCAACCCGGAGACAAAGTAGTTGTATCGAGTTACGAGACCTATGATAAAGTACAGGAATTAAGTATCAAGCGATAAATTTGAATAAGCAACACCAATTACGCAATACCACAATGATAAAGAACTTTATAAAAACAGCCTTTCGCAACCTTTGGAAAACCAAAGGGTACAGCTTTCTCAATATTTTTGGGTTAGCAATTGGCATTGCTGCGGCAGCACTGATTTTTTTATGGGTAGAAAATCAGTTGAGTTATAACGATAACTTCCCAAATAAAAAAAACATCTACACCATCAAATCAAAACAAACCTATGATGGTGCAACCTATGTTTTCGAATCAACCCCTGGGCCTCTAGCAGAGAGTATAGCAAAGGAGATTCCAGGCATTAAACATACCGTACGTATGGGCTGGGGCACACCTTTACTATTTTCTGTAGGTGATAACAATCTATTTCAAACTGGATTATATAGCGATCCCAATATTGCGGACGTGCTTTCTTTAGAATTTTTAGAAGGAGACCGTAAAACGGCATTCGATCAGGTCAATAATCTCATTTTATCGGAAACTGGTGCAAAAAAATTATTTGGCAATCAGCCTGCCTTAGGAAAAACAGTAAAAGTCAATAACAAGGAACTTTATATTGTATCCGGAATTGTGAAAGATCTTCCTCAAAACAGTAGCTATATTTTTCAATGGCTTATACCGTTTAAAAAAATTGTCAGTACAAGTGAATGGTTAACCCGATGGGACAACAATAGTATCCAAACATTAGTACAAATTGACGACAATGCTAATGTTGATCAAATTAACAAACAGCTCATGAACTACGTCAAAAATAAAACCAATGGTGAGGTTACTTTTTCACAAAACTTTCTCTATCCGATGGAAAGATTAGTTACCTATAATGTTTTTGACAAAAGCGGCAATGAGATCGAAGGAGGCATAAAGAATATCCGTCTATTTAGCATTATTGCCTGGATAGTCCTACTGATAGCCTGTATTAATTTTATGAATCTGGCGACTGCTCGATCAGAAAAAAGAGCGAAAGAAGTCGGTATGCGCAAAGTTGTTGGCGCAAGTCGTCAATCGTTGATTGGTCAATTTTTAGCAGAATCTTTAGTACTAGCCTCTATTTCCTCTTTGGTCGCTATTTTATTAATCTATATTTTTATTCGACCATTTAATACCATGATTGGTCAGGAGCTTCAGGTTAATTTATTAAAGCCACTCCATCTCATTTTTCTTGTAGCGATTACATTAATCTGCGGTTTATTCGCCGGAAGCTACCCTGCATTCTTCCTGTCTGCTTTTAAACCACTATCTACGATCAAAGGAGCAAAGCAGAAAGCTGGGACCGGAAGTCTTATCCGTAAGGGACTGGTTGTTTTACAATATACCGCATCAGTTGTACTGATCATTTGTACCATTATCATTTATCAGCAGATACAACATAACAAAAATAGAGACTTAGGCTTTGATAAAAGCCAGGTATTGACCACCCCATTACAAGGAGACATGGCCAAACATCTCCCTCTGATCAAAAATCAATTACTAGCCACAGGACTAGTAGATCATGCCGGGGTCAGTGATATGAATATCCTAAACATTAATTCTAATAGTTCCGGTTTTACCTGGGAGGGAAAAAATTCCAAAACGGATATCCTCATTGGAATGCTACGTTCAGATGAAGGCCTTATCCCTGCCTTAGATCTAAAAATACTGGATGGCAGAAACTTTCACCCTAATTTACTAGGCGATAGTACGTCAATCATTATCAATGAAACACTTGCTAAATTAATCCGCAAAGATGGCCATGTGGCGGGCAGGATAATTAGCTACGGGGAAGAAAGATTTACCATTGCTGGAGTCGTCAAAAACTTTGTTTATAACAACGTGTATGCTGATCCAGACCCCATGCTATTTTTACCGATAAGCCGGGAAAATGGTATCTTAAATATCCGGACAAAAGCAGGAATTGACCTGCCACAAGCTATTCAGCAAATTGAAAAGATTATTGTAAAAAATAATCCAGGATTTCCTTTCGATTACAAATTCTTGGATGAAACCTTCAATAGCAAATTTCAGGCTGAACTGTTTATACAGCAGTTATCCAGCGTATTTGCCATCATATCCATTATCATTTCGTGCTTGGGACTATTTGGTTTAGCCGCCTTTGCCACAGAACAACGCGCTAAGGAAATCAGTATCCGCAAAGTACTCGGAGCGTCAGTCTCTGGGCTTATCCAGATGCTCAATCGCGAATTTATTATCCTGATAGGTATCTCCTGTATCATTGCATTTCCAATTGCCTGGATTTTTATGCACAAATGGCTGGCAGACTATGCGCATCATATCACAATTTCCTGGACAGTTTTTGTGTTGAGCGGACTAACCGCAATAGTAATAGCTTTATTGACAATAAGTTCACAGGCCTTTAAAGCTGCAGTTGCCAATCCGACCAAAACACTCCGAGACGAATAAACAGACAAATAAACACGATAAAGAATATTTTTTAAACAGAATAATAACTGCCCAAAGCTGTTGCCAAGGGCCCAAAACATAAAACCATGAGCGCAAAAAATATGATTAAAATAACCAATCTCCAAAAGTACTACCGCACGGAAGAAGTGGAGACTGTGGCATTGAACAATTTGAACATTCACGTAAAAGAGGGGGAATTTGTCGCCGTGATGGGGCCATCTGGCTGCGGCAAATCAACCTTACTGAATATTATCGGTTTATTGGATGATTTGGATGAGGGAAGCTACCTATTCAACGAAATTGAAGTCGCCAAATTCAAAGAACGTGGCCGTTCAGATTTGCGCAAGCACAATATTGGTTTTGTATTTCAGAGCTTTAATTTGATTGATGAGCTGACCGTATTTGAAAACGTAGAACTTCCTCTTGTCTATACCAACGTACCTGCGGCAGAACGGAAGAAACGTGTCGAGGAAGTATTGGAGAAAGTACAGATCATGCACCGCCGCAACCACTTTCCACAGCAGTTGTCTGGTGGTCAACAACAACGTGTAGCTGTCGCCCGTGCGGTTGTCAATAATCCGAAATTAATTCTTGCCGATGAGCCTACCGGTAACCTGGATTCCAACAACGGTAATGAAGTGATGCAGCTCTTAACCGAATTGAACGAAGCTGGTACAACCATCGTGATGGTAACACACAGTGAGCACGACGCCAAATTTTCGGATCGTGTCATTCGCATGCTGGATGGACAGGTTATTATGGAAACAACATCATTAGGATCCTAGCAAAGTTAGCGGCCCATTTTAAGGACAAGAAATATTCTTAAAGACCTAAAGCGCTTACCAATAGAGAATCAAGAGCTATTAAACGAGTTTAAAGTATAAAACGATGAAAGGTTTAAAATTAATTTTAAGACAATGGGGACGTAACCGCCTGTTTACCCTCCTTAATATCATCGGTCTAGCGATCGGGATCAGCGCAAGCTGGATTGTATTTCGGATTGTGAACTATGAATTTAGTTTTAACCAGAATCATCCCGACAAGGAAAGGATTTATAAACTTTACTCCGCCTTTAAGGAAGGTGAAAATATCCATCGTTTTGATGGCACTCCCTACCCTCTTGGTACTTATCTGGGTGCTAATTTAAAGAAAGATCTGACCGGCTTGGAATTGGTTGCACCGATCGCTAATCGATCATTTGAAAGCATCAAGGTTAAGCGTTCCGACAATGAAACGTTGGAGTTCAATGAGCAGGACAAAATTGTCGCAGCCACTACGGACTATTTCAAACTTGTTCCCTATAAATGGATCGTTGGTAATCCAAATACCGCACTTAAAAACAACAATGAAGTTATCCTGACGGGCTCCCGCGCAAAACAATATTTTCCCGATGCAGATTTAAAATCCCTTCTTGGCAAAACAATACAATACGATGATCAGCTTCTTACGGTAACCGGGGTTGTTGCCGACTTAGACTATCCGAGTAGTTTTGTCGACAAAGAATTTATCCGTGTAAAGCCCAATCCTCAGGAAGCAGACAATTGGGAGAATTCAAGTTCAAATTTCCATGTTTATGTTAAATTAACTGAAAACGGAAGTCCCGCGCAAGTAATTCGTACTGCAACCAAAAAGTTCAATGAGATGGTCGGAGACAAATTCAAACAGTATAGTATAATGGCTGGTTACGAATTAGCTCCGCTTACTGGATTACATTTCAATAAATTTGTCTTAAACAGTAGTGACAAGCAGGTCATGTTTGGACTTATTGGCATTGCGGCATTTTTGCTCATACTAGCCGGCATTAATTACATCAACTTGACCACCGCCCGTGTTCCTGCCAGAGCCAGGGAAATCGGTATTCGAAAAACATTGGGAGAGCAGCCCCGGCAGCTGACATTGTCTTTTATCAAAGAAACATTTTTTACCTGTCTATTTGGGCTATTATTTTCCTGGCCATTGGTCAAAATATTTGAACTTACGTTTAGTTCATATCTCCCGGAAAATATAAATGCTTATTCTGATGGTTTATCCGTTTTTATCTTTCTATTGGGGCTTATTATCCTACTCACGTTGATTTCCAGCCTGTATCCAGCTTACCTCATCAATAAGGTACATGTCGTAGAAGCCATCAAAATCCATGCAGCAGACAAAATTTCGTTTGGTGGTATTTCGCTCAGAAAGATCCTCATTGTCTTTCAATTTGTAATCGCTCAGGCTTTTGTCGTATTGACAGTGATCATGGGTTTGCAGCTACAACATGCCTTAAATAGCGATGTTGGCTTTCAGGATGATGCTGTTATTACCCTCAAACTGCCCTATAAAAAGGCCGAAGATTCAGGTAAAAGTCCGTTTCTATTGAAAGAGCTCCTTCAAAAATATCCTGAAATCGACCAGGTTTCGCTAGGACACCTCCCAATGAATAACGATCAATGGGGAAATAATATCATGATGCAGAGCGATACCGGTCAGATCTTGGTCAATATGCCTTTTAAATATATCGAGGAAAATTACCTGGATGTATTCAAAATGAAATTACTGGCCGGACGACCCCTCAAACTTTCGGATACAACATCAGGAATACTGATCAATCAAAAGGCCATTAGTAAGTTTGGATTTAAAACTCCGGTGGAAGCACTCGGAAAAACCGTAACTGTAAACGATCGTCCAACCACAATTGTAGGCATACTGGCCGATTTCCACAACTTTAATCTACACGCTCCATTAGAGCCCCTTGCTATGCAAATATCAACAGACAAGGGCACGCTGCAGAATATTAATATCAAATTAAATGGAGATCCTAAAAAATGGCACCAGGCGATTGCATCCATCAAGACCGAATGGAAAAACGTATATCCCAATGCACCATTTACCTACCAATTTTATGATCAGCGGATCAAAGATCTCTATGAGAAAGATTATCGCTTTTATAAAATAATCAATTTGTCAACCTCAATTACCATTTTATTAAGCTGCTTGGGATTGATTGGTTTAGTGACATTAACGACGCATCAACGGACAAAAGAGATCGGTATCCGAAAAATTTTGGGAAGTACGGTCAGCGGAATTGTGTTACTGTTATCAAAAGATTATATCAAACTAATTGTTATCTCGATCCTAATTGCTACACCGATTGCCTGGTTGGCGATTGACAAATGGCTAACAGACTTTGCTTTTAAAATAGAGCTCAGCTGGTGGATGTTTATCCTTCCGGCGATAGTAACTATTGGCGTAGCATTTTTAGCCATGAGCTATCAATCCGTCAGTGCTGCCCGTGCAAATCCAGTAGATAGTTTAAGAGATGAATAAAGAAGCACTTTATAAAAAATAAACCCAATAAAACTGAATTGTAATGAGTAATATGAAATTGATATTTAGACAACTCTGGCGACATCGTCTTTTTACTTTGCTAAATGTATTGGGACTAGCCATAGGTATAAGCGCCTGTTGGCTTATCTTTCGTATTGTCAATTATGAATTTAGTTTTGACCGACAACATCCAGACAAAGAGCAGATATACAAAGTATTCTCGCATACACAAAGCGAAAAAGAAAGCGGAGATTTTGACGCAGTACCATTTCCCCTTCCTTATTACCTGAAAGAGAACTCAGAAGATGTCGAATTGGTTGTACCTTATTATAATCGTTATTTTGAAGTCGTAACACCAGCTTCCAAAAGTGAAACACCCACAGAGTTTACCGAACAGGAAAAAATTTTTGCAACGACTGCCGATTATTTTAAAATGGTCCCCTATAAATGGCTTGCCGGAAGTCCGCATCAGCTTTTCAAGCTCCAAAATGAAGTCGTTCTTACCGAATCGCGTGCGAAGGCTTATTTCCCAAAACTGCAAAGTCAGGATATTATAGGCAAGACCATTTCTTATGATACGACACAGTTTACTGTATCTGGCATTGTAGAAGACTTAAGTTATCCAAGTACTTTTATTGGTAAGGAATTTATCAAAATACCTGATCAGGACCCGAATTTAAACAATTGGTTGATGCTGATGAACTATTATCAGTTATTTGTCAAAGTCAAATCTGTCGATCATCTTAAAAATCTCGCCAATACCATCGATCAAAAATTAGTGCAGATGAATGGCGAAGAATATAAAAAAGAGAACTATAAGCAAACTACCCGTTTTTCACCATTAACTGAGTTGCATTTTAACCCAATTATACAAAATCACAGCAACATCAAGGTACTCTATGGACTTATCGGAATAGCCGCATTTCTACTTGTATTAGCTGCGATCAATTATATCAATCTAAGTACCGCGATGGTGCCTATGCGCGCACGATCCATTGGTATACGGAAAACACTGGGGGAGCGGGAAGTCTATTTGACCCGAAGCTTTTTAACAGAGACTTTTTTGGTCGCACTATTCGCACTCTTGCTTTCCTGGCCTTTTACAAGAATGATGGAAATACTGTTCAGCGATTTTATCCCTTCGGACATCAACAACTACAACGATCAGTTCAATCTGTTGTTGTTCATCATTGGGTTACTTGTCTTAATCACATGCTTCGCTGGAGTATATCCATCGATATTGATCAACAAAGTAAAATTGATCGAAGTCATGAAAATAAAGAGTTTATCCAATAACTCAAACAAAGGCGTATACCTCCGCAAAGGACTGATTATTTTTCAGTTTATTATCGCTCAGGTTTTCCTTATTGGCACTTTCGTGATCACCATTCAGATCAAACATATGCTCAAGAGCGATCTGGGATTTACTAAAGATGCTATTGTCACCGTATCAATTCCCAATCGGGCTGCTGATAAAGCAACAACAGATCCATTTGTATTTAAGCAGGCCTTATCCAAATATCCGGAAATCGCCCGTGTCTCCTTGGGACATTTTCCTATGGATGATAGTTATTGGGGAAATAGAATCCGTAAATATGGCGAAGAGGAAATCAAAAATAGAATCATGCAATACAAGTATGTTGATCAGGATTACATTGACCTCTACGATATAAAACTTCTTGCCGGCCGCAAATTAATGATGTCTGATACGAGTTCGGGGATCATAATCAACGAAAAAGCCATGACCGAACTGGGATATAAAAATGTTGACGAAGCAATCGGACAAGCTGTTATTTCCAGGGACAAAAATGTAAAAATTGTAGGTGTTATAGCCAATTTCCACAGCAAAGATCTTCATCAACAGTTTAACCCTATTGTGATGGAGGTTTCAACCAATAGAGGTCCGCTGGGACACATCAATGTCCGTCTGGACCATGATCCTAAAAAATGGTCGACTGCCTTGGCAAACCTCGAAAAAGAATGGAAAAGCATTTATCCACATGCAAAATTCAGCTATCGCTTTTATGACCAAGAGATCAAATCACTTTACGAAACGGATATGCGATTGTCCAAGATTATCAATCTGGCAACAGCAATCACCTTATTGCTGAGCTGCCTTGGCCTCGTCGGCTTAGTCACGATAACAACTGTACAACGTACTAAAGAAATTGGAATCCGCAAAGTATTGGGAAGTTCCGTTACGGGCATCATTGGCCTACTGTCTAAAGATTACCTCAAACTGATTATTATTTCAATTTTGGTATCAACACCAATTGCATGGTGGGTCATACACAAATGGTTGCAGGATATTACATTTAAAATTGAGATACAATGGTGGTTGTTTTTTATACCTGCGATACTCACGATAGGGATAGCATTTTTGACATTAAGTTTTCAATCATTACGGGCCGCACGTGCCAATCCAGTCAACAGTTTAAGAGATGAATAAAAGAGGCTCAATAGTGATCAGAGAAAGTGATGGGTCTCAATAATGAGCCCATTGCAATCTCTATTTAGTAAAAAGAGCAAACAGATATAACCAAAATATAAGGTCTAAAATTTCAAAACTAATCCGCATGATTAAAAACTATATTATAACGGCCGTTCGGGAATTGAACAAAAAGAAATTCTACAGCATCATCAATATGGTAGGCTTGGCAATTTGTTTGGCAATCTCTACGCTTATTATTTTGTGGGTGCAGGATGAAAAGAGCTTTGATACCTTTCATAAGGATTATGAACAGATCTATACGGTCAATTCTATACTACAAAACAATGATAAAGAACAAGTTTGGCCGACCTCCCCGGCGCCCTTATTCAAGTTTGCACAACAGTTGCCTGAAGTAAAAAATGCAAGTCGTGTAAATCTAGAAGAGAGTGCTACATTAGTGGATGACAAAAAAAAGCAAACTTATTCGGATATAGATCTGGTCTATGTAGATCAAAACTTTTTCTCTCTTTTTAATTTTCCCTTACATGCTGGATCCATCGAAAATTTTCAACAGGATCTCGCGGCAATTCTAATTACCCAAAACCTTGCTAAAAAACTCTTTGGCGAAGAAAGTCCGATCGGCAAAAGTATCCGAAAAAATAATACCACCTTTATCGTCCGTGCCATACTACAAGATATTCCACAGAACTCAAGCATCAGGTTTGATGCAGTTATTCCACTCACCTTTTATGCCAAACGATTTACTGAAAACGGAGGGAATGGTGAATGGAAAACAATTGATGAAGACTTGGGAAATTTTTATTTCAGCAACTACATTCAAATAAATAAAAATGTAGACCCAGCACAGGTTGCCGCAAAAATAAGTGATTACTATAAAAAAGCACAGAAAACAGAAGTTACCATACAATATAGATTGGCTGCTTTAAAAGATATCCATCTCATTAGTCCAGAAGGAAACCAAACCGCACGTCGTACTGTACAGATCTTTTCGGTGATCGCAATTCTCCTGCTCATCATCGGAGCAGTAAACTATATCAATCTGAGTACGGCACGTTCATTGGAAAGAATTAAAACGATCGGCATTCGAAAAGTAATTGGAGCAAGCAAAAAGCAGCTTTTTTTTCAGTTTGTAATAGAATCTGTTATCATCTTCAGCGTAGCGCTTATCCTTGCTATTTTATTGATCTTACTGTTAATTCCATGTTACAATGAATTGGCAGGAAAGTCTTTGGCCTTTACACTTAGCAATCCCGAAATCTGTATCTACCTTACTTGCACTTTATTAGGTACACTCGCCCTTTCGAGCATATATCCTGCGATCTATCTTGCTTCATTCCAACCGGTACAATCGCTAAAAGGACAGTCAACACAGCAAGACGGAACAAACAGACTTAGGAGAGCATTGGTCATTATCCAGTTTAGCATTTCCATTATATTGATCATCTGTACGATTGTCATCAGAAATCAGCTCTCCTATATGCGTAAGATGGATTTAGGTTATGCTAAAGACCAAGTATTTACAGTTCCGCTCTCAGATGAACATATCAAACATGCAGACGCTATTATATCCGAACTCAGACAGTCTACATCCATAGCTGCGGCCTCACTGTCTGGATTTTATTCCATAATGGATTATGGCAATGCTACTGGCGACATTAACTGGCCCAATAAAACGAAAGAGAACCAAGCTATAGTAGGGCGTGCGACCATCGACCAAAACTTTATTCCACTCATGGGAATGAAATTTGTCGCCGGCACCAACTTCACAGGACTTCCATCGGATTCGTCCAGCTATATCATCAATGAAACCTTAGCAAAACAAATGGGACTTAAACCGCCATATATTGGCGCTCAAATGAGCCTACATGAAGTTCCGGGCAAAGTAATCGGTGTCTTAAAGGATTTCAACTTTAAATCCGTGAAAGAAAAAGTAGGACCGATTGTATTGTGGACACGTCAATTTAAAGGGACATTGTATATCAAATCAAACGCAGATCATATTCCTGAAGCCATCAAGACAATCGAAAAAATATATAATACAACTCCGTCTGAAAGACCATTCAGTTATAATTTCATAGATGATCAATTTGACAAAATCTATAAATCTGAAAATCGGACAGCATTTCTTTTTAACCTTTTCGCTGGAGTTGCCATCTTCATTTCTGCTTTGGGTCTTTTTGCTTTAAGTACCTATTCTGCCCAAATAAGAATCAAAGAAATTGGCATCCGCAAAGTCCTGGGAGCCTCTGTATTTGGTATTGTCAAGTTATTAAGCCGAGAATTCGTTATACTCGTATTTATTGCTATTCTCATTGCCGCACCCATAGCCTACTATCTTTCAATAAGCTGGTTGCAGACGTTTGCGTATAAAATTAATCTCAATGTATTCACCTTTATTCTAGGTAGTATATTATCACTGAGCATTGCCTTATTTACGATTAGCCTGCAAGCAGCCAAAGCAGCATTGGCCAACCCGATACATAGTTTAAAAGACGAATAAATAAAATAATGATATGTCGGGAGGTTATAATATCTCGGAAAAAGATAGAAAGGATAACCCCAAACTTTCATAAAAAACAGCGATCATGATACAAAATTATATTAAAATAGCCTGGCGCAATATTCTAAAGAATAGAGGTTATGCCACCATAAATATTGTAGGTCTCGCCATTGGCTTGGCTTGCTGTTTATTAATTGTTATTTATGTACAGAATGAACTTTCTTACGATAAATATCATGTCAACAAAGACCGCATCTTCCGCGTTGTACATGATTATAAAGAAGTCGGTAGTACAGAACAACATCAGATCTGGGGAAATGCCCCAATCGGAGAAGCCCTGAAATCCGACTTTCCAGAAATCGAGAAGATCGTTCAGTTCTCCGGGCAAACGTCCATCCTACTCAAACAAGGGGAAAATAGATTCCAGGAAGAAAATGTATTTTTCATGGATTCTACAGCATTCGATGTATTCAGCTGGAAAGTCCTTGCCGGAGATCCACATACAGCATTAAAAAATGCATATTCTGTTGTATTGACAGAAAGCACAGCTAAAAAATATTTCGGTGACCAGAATCCCATTGGCAAAACCATTGAAGGGGGATTAGCAGCAGGTCGGGCTGATGCAGGTCTGTATACCGTAACAGCTGTAATGGAAGATGTTCCTGCCAACTCACATTTTACCTTCGATGCGCTGTTATCTATGAGTACCTTCCGGAAAGCAAGACCTGATGTCTTCGAAAAAGAAGGCTGGGACTATGTAGATTTTTACACCTACTTTTTGACATCGAAAAAATTTGATCCTACAAAATTCAATCAGAAGATACCTGGCTTTCTCAAACGAAATGTCCCCGTACAAGTAAACGCCAATTCAAAATACAGTTTTCACCTCGAGCCCATGCTTCAGGCCTACATGCACTCCACTGCTGATCGCCAACCGGGAACAACGGGTAGCTTTCAAAATTTATATATTTTCGCGATCATAGGTGGATTTATCCTGCTGATCGCCTGTGTCAATTTTATGAATCTTGCTACGTCCAGATCCATGGAGCGTGCCAAGGAAGTCGGTGTCCGAAAAGCCATTGGTGCCAATAAAAGCAATCTGATTCTCCAGTTTATGTCTGAGTCGCTGGTACTCGTATTTATCGGCGGTATATTAGCTATCGCTTTGGTCATTGCCTTTCTCCCTTTTATGGAAGCTTTTTCCGGTAAACAGTTTGGTTATTCATCCCTCCTTAATGGCACGACCTGGACGATTTTCTTTTTGGTAACACTTATAACCGGGCTATTAGCCGCCAGCTACCCCGCATTGATTCTGGCAAATTTTAAACCGATTAAAGTTCTGAAGGGGACGTTTAGCAACAGTAAAGGTGGGACATTATTACGTCGGGGGCTCGTCGTCTTTCAATTCTGTCTTTCTATTGCATTGATTGCAGGTACTGTGATTGTATTCTCCCAATTGAATCAACTGCAACAGCAAGACCTTGGATTTCAAAAAGCACAACGTCTAATCATCGACTATAATTTCGATGAAAAAGTCAACAATAACTTAGAGGCGATCAAAAATACACTTGCAAAAGATAAAGATGTACAGTCGGTGACAGCTTCGCGCACTGTTCCGGGAACATTTTTTCCAAATGCCGGAACAGAGATTATGTCAACGGACGGCAAAATGACCAATTTCGCTCCCTCACTCTATGAAATAGATATAGACTTTATCCCCAATATGGGCATCAAGATGGCTGCGGGGAGAGCTTACTCACGCGATTTCCCAGCAGATAGCGCCCATTCACTGGTGATCAATGAATCAGCAGCCAAATTATGGGGCTATTCAAATCCACAGGATATCATCGGAAAACAATTTAGACAGTGGGGCAAAGAAGGCACGGTCATCGGCGTTGTAAAAGATTTCAATTACCTATCCCTGCATCGCAAAATTGAGCCATTGGCACTACGACTTGAACCAAGTAGCAGCCGTTATCTGGCCGTGAATCTAAAAAATATCAATCAGCAAACAATCGACCGAATTGGCAAATTATGGACTGAACTCGTCCCTCACCGTCCCTTTCTATATAGTTTCCTAGACGATAATTTTAACCGTCAATACGAAGCCGATTATAACTTCAGAAGACTCTTTACAGCCTTTTCAAGCCTCGCTCTTTTTATTGCTTGCTTAGGTTTACTGGGATTGGTGACCTATACGGCTCAACAGCGTACCAAAGAAATCGGGGTGCGCAAAGTGCTTGGTGCTTCCATATACAATTTAGTGCTGCTGCTTTCTTCTGACTTTATCAGATTATTAGTCATCGCGATCTGTATCGCTACACCATTATCATGGATGGCAATGAACAAGTGGCTGGATAATTTTGCCTACCATATTGAACCAAAATGGTGGATGTTTGCTTTTGCCGGATTGTCAGCTGTATTCATTGCCCTGATCACCGTTAGCTATCAAACATTTAAAGCCGCTAAAGCAAATCCAGTGGACAGTCTGAGAGACGAATAAATAGTATACAAGCAAGAATAAACTTAATATATCAGCACGAAACAAATAGATACGATCATGATCAAGAACTACACAAAAACAGCTTGGCGAAGTATTCGGGCCAACCGATTTTTCAGCATCCTTAATATTAGCGGATTGGCGATTGGCATCTGTGTATCTCTTCTGCTATTTGCTTTTATCCGTCAGGAACTGAGTTTTGATACCATGTATTCAAAAGCTGATAATATCTATCGTCTGCACATGCAGCTGTCGGCAGAATACAATCGGGAGAAAATGATTAACCTGCCCAATGCGGTTGGGCCTGCCCTCAAATCTGATATTGCGCAAGTTGATAATATGGTACGACTTGTAAAAGATGGCTTTGGAGCTACGGCTTCTATCCGTGCCGGAATGGATAATTTTAGTGAGAAGCAATTGTATCTAGCCGATTCAACATTGTTCTCCATCTTTGATTTCCAATTTATAGAAGGGAATGTTCATACTGCGTTTTCAAACAAGAAAAGTATTGTCCTCTCCCAATCAACAAAGGAAAAACTGTTTGGAAGCAACGGAGCATTAGGGAAACTTATCTCCATCAACCAAAGAGATACCGTACAGGTAACCGGTGTATTCAAAGATCTTCCCGCCAATAGCACCCTGGACTGTAATATGGTCATGAATATTATGGATTCCTGGATGGGGCAAAATGTCTATTGGAGTAATGCCAGTTATGAAACGTATATATTATTAAAAAAAGGAAGCGATCCGGCTATGGTCGCTCAACAAGCGACAAAGCTGATTGACAAGTATGTTGAAAAAGACCACCGGTATTACACCCAGTTTTTCCTGCAACCCCTGTTAAAGGTGCATCTCTACTCATCGAATCTCGGAGAGGGCGTCACCAAACGCATAGGAAACATTGACACCATTCGAACACTATCCGTTCTTGCTTTTCTTGTCATCGCCATTGCCTGTATCAATTACATGAATCTAGCGACCGCAAAATCACAGAAGAATGCCAAAGAAGTGGGTGTAAACAAGGTACTTGGAGCTACTAGAAGCCAACTGATTGTCCGTTTTTTTGTGGAAACCGCTACGATTAGTCTATTTGCAATGACATTAGGTGTGGTATTGGCCATTCTTTTGATCCCGCTATTTAATTCAATCGGCAACACAAACATTACTATTCAACAACTCCTGAACTGGGATATGCTCGGGATATTGGCCTTATCCTGGTTTATGATTACGTTTGCCGCAGGCAGCTATCCAGCCTTATTCTTATCGAAAATAAAATCGATCGCATTAATGAATAAAGGCTACAACAAACAAGGGAAAACAGTCCTGATCAGACAAATATTGGTGGTATGCCAATTTACCATTTCGATTATATTGATCATCGGCATCTCCGTGATGCTCACCCAGATGAATTTTATTCGAAATAAAGACCTGGGCTATCAACCTGAACATGTGGTCTCGGTCCCCATCCGTTCTTTCCGGAGTCTGGAAAAGCTCAACACGCTCAATCAACAGGTCCAAAGCTTATCAAATACGCTGTCCACCACATTCGCACAGTCCGTACCCGGAAGTAACGAAAGCGGAAAAACAACTTATAAACTCGTCACGGATAAACAGGGTTTACCGACCCTGAGCTGTGTTACTTATGGAAATACAGTAAATACACTTGGATTAAAACTACTTGCCGGAACAGAATTACCTGACATATGGGGACGTCCAGACTCCACCTGCTATGTACTGATCAACGAGAAAGTACTGAAATATTTAGGCTATAAATCACCGCAAGAAGCCATTGGGAAGCATATTATCACTGAGATGAGTCCAACCAACTCGATCATCACCGGTGTCGTTCAGGATTTTAATTATACAAACCTTAAATCCGAAATCGGAGGTTACAGCTACTACACCATGAATGATCCCTCAGAATCACCACGCAACTTGTTGATCCGTTATAAAACCACAGATGTTCAAGGATATATCGACCAAATAAAGAAGATATATACGACTGTCGCTCCCGAAGCTGCTTTTGATTTTTCGTTTTTAGATCAACATGTCCAACGCCAATATGAAAATGAAATCCGCTCATCCAATATCATGAGCATGTTTTCATTTCTTACACTTTTTATAGCCTGTCTCGGTCTGTTGGGATTAGCAGCCTATACCACCGAAGCCCGAAGCAAAGAAATCGGTATCCGCAAAGTTCTGGGAGCCAGTGTTCCGGGTATTATTCATCTATTGTCATCAAATTATATCAAACTGATTTTGCTTGCTTTTCTTATTGCTGGACCAATCGCTTATTATCTCTTTAATAATTGGTTAAATGATTTTGTATATCATATTGAGATGCCTTGGTGGGCATACCTGATTGCGATATTAATAGTAACACTGGTCGCATTTATCACTATAGGATTTCAGACATTTAAAGCCGCGCTATTGAATCCGGTAAATAGTCTAAGGGACGAATAGATCTTCATCTGGTTGAATCAATTAAAACTAAACGACAATGATTGGAAACTCACTAAAAACAGCTTATCGTTTTTTGAAAAAGCACAAGTTGATTACATGTATCAATGTCATGAGCTTAGCCATTGGCATCACAGCGACATTAGTCATCTTTTTGATGATTCAATACGACTATAGTTTCGATAAACATGTTCCAAACCGTGAACAGGTTTACCGTATTGTCAGCAACGGTGAGTTTAAAAATGCAGGTGTTTACGTACCATTAGTACGTACAATGCAGTCTGAGTTACCCAACTTGGAAGCAGTAGCCCCTATTTATCGTAGCCATGTGCAGAAGCTTAAGATTTCTTCGGCAACAGACAAATTTCAGGTTTTTCCAAAAGAACAACAGATCGTTTTTACGAATAGTCAATATTTCGATATTTTTCCCTATAAATGGTTAGCTGGAAATGCTCAGACCTTAAATACAGCTGGCAATATTGTACTTACAAAAAAGGCTTTGGAAAAATTTTACGGTAAGGAATCCCCCTCAGATGTAATCGGTAGAACAGTCATCTATGCAGATAGTATTCCATTGCAAGTGGCTGGAGTCATTGAAAACCCGCAACATAATTCAGATTTTAATTTTGACAGTTTCATTGCCGAATCAACAATCCCACAAAACAATAATCTGAAAGATATGTATAGCTGGGACGCATGGAATAGTATATCCGACACGCATCAGGTACTCATTAAAACAAAAACACAGCCTAATTCTCCTCTATTGGAACGCAATATCGCTAATCTTCTTAAAAAATATAAATATAAAGAAGGAGAGAAAATCAGCGATAAACTTGAGTTGCAAGCGTTGGCAGATGTGCATTTTGACCCGAGATTCAACTATGACGCTACTCACCCGGGAACGCTTCGTAATCTGATCCTACTGGCCTTCTTCCTCCTCGCTTTGGGTGCTGTAAATTTCATTAACCTATCCACAGCTCAGTCTATTGAACGGGCCAAGGAAGTTGGCATCCGCAAAACACTAGGTAGTTCTAAGGCGACATTGATCAAACAGTTCCTACTAGAAACATTCCTTATTACCTTATCTGCAACATTACTTGCTGTACTATTGCTTCCTTTATTCTTACATGTCTTCGAAGGATTTATTCCCAAAAACTTAAATTTGGATCGTTTGGACAAAACAGTTATTGTTTTCTTTCTGTTCGGGCAATTGATCTTAGTATCCTTATTAGCCGGATTTTATCCTGCTTGGGTACTGACTGGATATGCGCCTGTACTGGCGCTCAAAAACCAACTCGGAAAAAACACCAATCTTTCCCGTAGCTCGTGGCTGCGCAAAGCACTAACCATCTTTCAGTTTGTCATGGCCCAGGCTTTTCTCATTTGTGTGCTCATTGTCGTTCGCCAAATCAACTATGTCACCCATAAGGATATGGGCTTTCAGAAAGATGCCATTGTCAATATTTACATCCCAGGGTCCTTCCAAAACTCTGCGAAAGGTGTCATCCTTAAAAACGAGCTCAAAAAGCTAACAGATATCAAGGCCATCAGCTTTGGGAATATCGCCCCTGCAATGAATGGCTGGATGACTACCGCTATCACTTACGATCAATCGCCAGACAAGGAATCCCTGACCTTCGATGGCCGGTCAGGTGATGAGAACTATTTAGATGTTTATAAAATTCCACTTTTAGCAGGAAGAAATGTCCGTTTACGGGATTCAACAAGTGAAATGTTGATCAATAGAAAAGGCTTGGAGTTACTACATATCAAGAATCCTCAGGATGCCATTGGTAAAACCTTCGAAAATGGACAAAATATCATCGTTGGTGTAATGGAAGATTTTGATTTGGCTTCTGCACGACAAGGGGTTAAACCGGTCCTGTATACAGGCAGCAAGACAGGATATGTGCTCCATATTGCATTGGACCAAAAACATCCGGAAAACTGGAAGTCTGCAATTGACAAGATCACTTTATGCTATAAATCGGTTTTCCCTGATGACGAACTGGATCTACGCTTTTTGGATGAGGTTATTCAAAACTTTTATACACAAGAGAAACAGCTCTCTAAGCTCTTATCTTGGGCGGTAGGGCTCTCTGTATTTATTGCAGGATTAGGTTTATTTGGGCTAGCAATATTTACCGCCAATCAAAGGACAAAAGAAATCGGTATACGCAAAGCGTTAGGAGCCTCAGTGCTACAGATTACCTTCTTATTGCTTAAAAATTTATTAGCACTGGTGGCCATAGCCTGTTTGATTGCGTTCCCGATCGCTTATTACTTTATGCACCATTGGCTCAATGATTTTGTATATCGTACCGATCTAAACCCATGGATTTTTGGCATGTCAGCTCTAAGCTTGATTGCATTCGCAAGCTTTGTGCTCTCAACTAAAAGTATAATGGCCGCAAGAGCAAATCCAGTAGATAGTCTAAGAGATGAATAAATCAGATAATGGCGACGAAAATGGTGTACAGTTAATGTTTAATCTAAAAACAGATCACAATGATAAAGAACTTTATAAAAACCGCATGGCGCAATATTTTTTCCAACAAATTCTACAGCGCTATCAATATCCTCGGGTTGACTGCAGGATTAGTTGTGGGAATCTTCCTACTACTATGGATAAAGGATGAATTATCCTTTGACCGTTTTCACAAGAACCAAGGCTCAATCTACAAAATCGGAATCGAGGGCGGAACCGGGATCTCAAAACGAATATTTGGATCTATCATTGCCCCAGTTGGGAGTTTTGCCAAGAGAGAAATCCCTGAGGTTAAGGACGCTGTACGTATCTTTCGGATCGGTGACGCCGCCATCAAGTATAAAGACAAACGATTTAGAGAAAAGAATTTCGCTTTTGTAGATCCAAGTTATTTTAGTGTTTTTGATTTTCCGCTCATTCAGGGTAACCAGAAACAACCTTTTTCCGACAACAATTCCGTTGTTCTTACTGAGACTACCGCCCGTCGATATTTTGGCAATGAAAATCCAATCGGTAGAGCTGTCATACTGGGAATAGAAGATCTATGTGTAGTCAGCGGAGTTATCGCTGACTATCCCGAAAATTCTTCCTTTCAATTTCAGGTACTGCTTCCCTTATCACGCTTTAACGAATATGCCTACGTCAAAAACAAAACCACCTATGACAATAAAACTTATCTGTCATCAATGGATACCGATTGGTCCAACTTTTCCTTTGAGACCTACCTCCAGCTGAGACCTGATGCCAGCCCCGCAGCAGTAGCCCAGAAATTACAAAAGATACACGAACGCAATAAACCGGAAGATACCCCTGTTCCATATGTTACCCAACAGCTATCAAAGGTACATCTGTATCAGATGGATGGTAGTGATGGTGGGATAGGCACTGTTCGAATCTTTATTGGAGTCGCTTTGATGATTCTTATTATTGCCAGTATCAATTACATCAATCTCTCTACCGCACGGTCCTTGTCCAGATCCAAAGAGGTTGGTATCCGTAAAATTATCGGGGCCGGAAGAAAAGAGTTATTTTTCCAATTTATGCTGGAGACGACACTGTACTTCACGATCGCCGCCATTCTGGCCATCAGCATCGTTTTTATCTTTCTTCCCTTTTTTAACAATTTTTCTGGCAAACATATCTCATTGCAGTTATATAGTATTGATCTATGGAGCTATATTTTAATCATGTTAATAGGTACATTACTGTTGACCAGCATTTATCCGGCATTGTTACTTTCAAACTTTGATCCGATCAAAGTACTAAAGGGCAGATTCGGAATGAAGAAATCAAATTTTAGAAAGATATTAGTGGTATTACAATTTACGGTATCTATCGTTCTCATCACCATGACGGTCGTCATCGGTAGACAATTGGATTATATACGCAACAAGAACCTTGGTTATGAAAAAAGCAATATCATAGCTGTCTCCATGGCACCGAAAATGGCACAACATTTTGAGGCCGTTAAAAGTGATCTCCTAAAAAATAAAGGCGTAAGTGATGTCATTCGGCTTGGGAGGGATATGGTATATGGTGGAGGATCTACGGGTGATAACGATTGGGATGGAAAACCCAGCAATTCGAATCTTTGGTTCAGCATTACTTATTCGGATCAATTTGCGCTTGATTTTTTCAAGATAAAACTGGCTCAGGGAAAAAACTTCACCGGCTCGATTGCAGATTCTACGCATTTTCTTATCAACGAAACCGCTGTCCGCGAGATGGGATTAAAGAATCCCCTTGGTACCCGTTTACGGATCCGAACTGTTCCGGGAACCATTATCGGTGTGGTCAAAGATTTTAATTACGCGAGTGTGCGCCAAAAAATCGAACCCATGGTCTTTCAATTTAGCCCAAAAGATTGTCAGCAGCTTTATATAAAAACAAACCCTGCCGGAACCAAATCGGCATTGCTCGCACTGCAGCAGATCTGGAAAAGTTACTATGACGATATGCCGATCAGTTATAGCTTCTTAGACGAAAGCTACCAACAGCAGTATATGAGCGAGCAAAAACAAGGAACATTATTTAATTTCTTTGCCATCATAGCGATCATGATTTCTTGCCTTGGACTTCTTGGACTATGTACGTATACCGCACAACTGAAAACCAAGGAAATTGGCATCAGAAAAGTCCTCGGTGCGACGGTCTTCAATATTATCCAAATGCTGAATAAAGAATTTTTGCTTTTGATCATTATTGCTAATATTATCGCAATTCCTCTCGCGTTATATTTCACTTCGAACTGGCTGGACGGATTTGCCTTCAGAACTACAGTGCCGATAACCATATTTTTAGGTGCAGGCCTACTAACGATTATTATTGCTTTGTTTACTGTTAGTTTTCAATCGATTAAAGCAGCTATCGCTAACCCCGTCAAGAGTTTAAAAGACGAATAGCTTTTATTCATAAAAATCAACATATATTGAAGAATTAATCAATACACCAAAACAACAAACATAACCATCAAACACCGTCATGATTAAATTATTTTTGAAAACTGCTTTACGCAATCTTAAACGCAACCCCTTAAATACGGCAATCAATATTCTCGGATTGTCCTTGGGATTTACGGTTGCTTTGGTGAGCACCCTGTGGATCTTGAAACAGTTTTCCTTCAACCAGCATTACAAAAATTATGATACGATCCATCAGCTGATGATGACCGGCACTTTCAACAATGAAAAATCCACGGATGGAACTTCCACCCCCATCCCGTTAGCAAAGTTGATGGAATCTGATTTTAAGGATGAAATCCAAGATGTCACATTGATTACAGATGCTGAAAGCTCTGCCATTAAAATAGGTGAAAAAAAATTGAATGCGACAGGATTTTATGCAATGGGCAAATTTTCAGAACTATTTTCGTTCGAAGCTGTACAGGGAAATATCGCTACCCCAACTGCAGCATCCACCATGATTATTTCTGAATCATTGGCCAACAGGTTATTGGGGACTACTGATCTTATCGGGAAGACTATTCAACTCAACGGAAACGAACAATATACGATACAGGGTATTTTTAAAGACATTCCTGAAAACAATACATTTCACAAACTGGAGTATATCCTACCTTTTGCTGATTATCTCCATAAAAATGAGGGTATCGAAGAAAAATGGTCAAACTGCTTCTTTAGTACCTTTGGTAGAATCGAAAACCCGCAAAATATCCCCGGGATAGAGCAAAAACTAACCAGCATCTTTAGAACAAATCTGACGGATATAAACCCCGAGATCCTGTTGCACCCCATGTCCAAATGGCACCTCTATGACGCTTTTAAAAATGGCAAAAATGTCGGTGGACAGGTTCAATATGTCTGGATGTTTGCCTGGATCAGTGTATTTATTCTTTTGTTGGCCAGTATCAATTTTATTAACCTCAGTACGGCCCGAAGTTTAAAAAGGGGAAAGGAGATTGGCATTCTAAAATCTGTTGGTGTAAACCGTTGGCAACTGATTGCCGGATTTTTAGTTGAATCCATCCTATCTGTGTACTGTGCTTTTCTGCTAGCGCTTTTATTGAGCACATTGTTTCTTCCATGGATAAATACCATTACCAATACCAAATTAACCATTCCATTGAATAGCATTCAATTCTACATATACTCCTTTTTCGGGATTCTCTCTATTGGAATCCTGGCTGGAATATACCCCGCGCTATTCTTATCCTCTTTTAATCCGATCCTTGCGCTGAAAGGGAAGATGAACATCGGCAAAAGAGGATTCAATGCCAGAAAAGGAATGGTTGTCGTACAATTTGCGATTTCCATCTTTTTAATGATTGCAACCTATCTGGTGATAAAACAATTGCACTATACAAAAGACCGTCCGATTGGTTATAAAAGCTCAAACTTAGTCAACGTTACTAGCAGCAGTCCGCTAATTTCCAAAAATTTTGAGATCCTGAGGAGAGAACTGATTGATGAAGGCCTGATTCAGGAGGCCTCACTTACTTCGAATTTTGTAAACAAACTCACTTTAACTGGCGGCGGTTTTAACTGGCAGGGGAACGAAACAAAGGAAGGATCCATTATGGGCATTTCCACTGTAGATGAAAATTTCGCCAACACGGTACAATGGAATTTTTTGAAGGGAAGAAATTTCTCCAAAGATTTCAAGACAGATTCAACTGCCGTAATTATCAATGAAGCGGCTGCGAAATTTATGGAGGTTACAGACTTGACGAGCAAACAATTGTCTAAAAGAGGGATTAACTACACAATTATCGGTATTATACAGAATACCTTATCTGAATCACCATTCAAGTCGATTACGCCAACGGCCTATTTTTTTGATTTTCTGCCAAAAAATAAAATAACACTTCGACTAAATGAACAGCAAGATATCAGTCAGACGATGAAAGCAATCGCACAACAGTTCAATCGCTTTGATCCAGATCTCATTTTTGATTATACATTCACAGATAAAGAATACGCCAAACAATTTGAGCAAATGGAAATGATTAAAAGCCTGACAAGCATTTTTACAGGCCTCGCGATTCTGATTTCCTGTCTTGGCTTATATGCTCTGGTGGCATTTCTGACCGAGCAACGCGAAAAAGAAATTGGTATCCGCAAAGTTCTTGGCGCATCAGAAGTTGGCTTATGGAAATTATTATGCACAGAGTATGTCTGGTTGACATTGATCGGTTTTCTTGTTGCCGCTCCTCTAGCCTATCTATTAATGGAAACATGGCTCGACAATTACGTTTATCGCATTTCAATTAGCTGGACCGTATTTGCTTTTACAGGATTAACTGCACTGGTCATCACCCTCCTAACAGTTAGTTATCAAGCCATTAAAGCAGCATTGACTAACCCCGTGATCACATTACGGAACGAGTAGATCTACCTGTTCGGCGACGGACAGCAGACTGTCCGTTTCCGAACATATCATAGGCTCACAAAAACTAAATACCAATTAATAATCAACAAGTTATACTTATGGCAAACGAATTGAATTAGCTATTTCTATCAAGGTATACCCAGCATACAATCTATTTGGATAAATGAATTATGGGATAGTAAATTGTGAAAAATTCAAAATATCAATTCGATGATAAAGAATTACCTTAAAATTGCATGGCGAAACTTGTGGAAAAGCAAAGGCTACTCTGCAATTAACATCATTGGGCTTTCCATTGGTATGGCTGCTGTACTGATTATTGGCATATGGGTGCAAAACCAGTTGCAATTCGATAATTTTTACAGCAATAAAGATCGCCTGTATAAACTTTGGAATAAATATCAAAATGATGAGGGAAAAATAAGTCTAATGGATGTCACCTCAGGGCGAGCAGCTCCTGCCCTAATAGAAGATTACCCAGAAGTAGAACGTGCAGCTCGCATGTATTTTAGTACAAACAGACTACTGTCGTTTGATGATAAAAAAATCAAATCAAAAGGAAATGAGGTCGACCCGTCATTTCTGCAGCTATTTGATTTCAAACTTCGACGGGGCAATAATCAACATGCACTAGCAGAAACAAAGAATATTGTTTTAACAGAAAGTTTGGCAAAAAATATCTTTGGGGATATTGATCCATTGGATAAAACCATTATGCTCGACAATAAGGAGCCCTATAAAGTGGCTGCTGTGATGCAAGATTTACCAAGTAATACCAATTTCGATTTTAATTATCTGATCCCGTTAGCTGATCCTAGCAAATATTCACCAAATTGGAATACGATAACATTCTCAACCTATGTGCAGTTAAAATCGGGAACCAATATTGAGGCTTTCAATAATAAGCTCATCAATATTATCAAGAAAAAGACCAACGGCGAATTGGGCGGATCCCTATTTCTGTATCCAATATCCAAAATGCATCTGTATTCAAAATTTGAACAAGGTATTCCAGTTGGGGGAAAGATTGATCAGGTTAAACTGGTTGCAGGAATTGGTCTATTGATATTATTGATTGCCTGCATTAATTTTATCAATCTTAGTACCGCCCGCAGCCAAAAAAGAGCAAAGGAGGTTGCTGTACGAAAAGTTGTAGGAGCCAGACGTCTCAATTTAATTGTTCAATTTCTTACAGAATCAATCCTGTTAGCATTTATATCAGGCTTAAGCGCGATAGTATTGACTAAGCTTACACTCCCGTTATTTAATAAGATTTTAGATAGACCGTTAGCCTTTTCATTTTCCGATACAACAATATGGCTGTCGTTGATAGGCTTTATCTTCATAACGGGACTATTGGCTGGATTATATCCGGCATTTGTACTGTCCGCTTTCAAACCCATTAAATCCTTAAAAATATTTGCGCGGTCAAAAAAGTTTTCATTGAGTTTTCGGGAATTATTGGTTGTTTTTCAATTTAGCATAGCTGTTATACTGATAATTGCTACCATTGTCGTCAGGCGACAAATTGAATATGCCGGACAGCGAGACGTTGGCTATAATACCGCTCAATTGCTCGAAATCGGAATGGAAGGTGATTTAGGGAAAAACTATGAGGCGATCAGATCAGAATTGATCAATAATGGAGTGGCTGCAGCCGTCACAAGGATAGGATTGTCCATCACTGGTAGTTCTGGAAATTCCTGGGGTGGTTTTTCTTGGGCAGGAGCTACTCCTGAGCAGGAGAAAAAAATGGGATTTGATCTGGGAAGAGCGGAAAGTGACTTTGTCAAAACACTCGGATTAAAGCTCATAGCAGGACGTGATATCGATTATGCAAGATTAGCCGCAGATAGTACCGCTGCACTGCTGAATGAAGCTGCCGTCAAAGAAATGAAGTTGAAAAATCCAATAGGGAGTTATCTCGAATGGGGAGACAGAAACTATACCATCGTGGGCGTAATAAACGACTATATCAGCGGCTCTCCTTATAACCCGGTAAAACCCATGCTTATATACGCGAATAAGACAGCACTATTTAATCTTGTTATCCGTACAAATCCCAACGCTTCGATGAGCGACCAGCTCAAAAAAATCGAACAAATTATTAAAAAATTCAATCCCGCGTATCCCTTCGAGTATCAATTTGTCGATCAAAAATTTGCCGCTAAATTCAAAGACCAACAACAAACAGCCCAGCTCGCTTTCATCTTTTCGGGGCTAGCGATCTTTATTTCCTGTCTGGGTTTATTTGGACTAGCATCATATATCGCCGAGCTGAGGACCAAAGAAATTGGTATTCGTAAAGTACTGGGCGCCTCAGTAAGCGGAATTACGGCGATGCTATCCAAAGATTTTGTCAAGCTTGTTATTATTTCTATTCTAATTGCCTCACCTATTGCATGGTGGGCAATGAATAAATGGCTGCAGGATTTCTCTTATCGAATCGAAATACAGTGGTGGATTTTTGCATTAGCAGGCTTAGCAGCCTTGGTTGTCGCTTTCGTGACAGTAAGTTCACAAGCAATCAGAGCAGCAAACCACAATCCGGTCAAAACATTAAGGGACGAATAATTATTTCAAGACAAACAACATGATCAAGACATACATCAAAATCGCGTGGCGGAATTTGTTAAAAAACAAAGCTTTTTCAGCTATTAATATTCTCGGTCTGGCAATCGGAATGACAGGCGCCTTACTTATCGCGCTGTGGTTACAGAACATGTTGAGCATGGACCGTTTCCATGAAAAGGGCAACCGTATTTACTCCTTAAACAATCGCGATGAATTTCAGGGTGAAAAATCAGCTTGGTCTTATACTCCAAAAATATTGGCTCCTTCCTTAGCTGCCGATTTCCCGGATATTGAAGAGTTTACAAGGTACAATGAGGGGTATCAATTTTTAACGACATTTAAAGAAAAAAAATTGATTGCAAATACTGTTTTTGTTGATCCCGGCTTCTTCAAGATGTTCTCCTTCCCTTTTATCAAAGGCGATCAGAATGTTAGATTTGATAATCCAAAAGGACTTGTCCTCACTGAAAGTTATGCGAAGGCGCTGTTTGGCGATCTGGATCCCATTGGAAAATCAGTTAGAATAGATTCGGTTAATCAAGTCGCTGTACAGGCTGTACTCAAAGATCTTCCCAGCAATTCGAGTTTCAAATTTGACATCCTCCTTCCCTTTGAATATGCTAAAACAATTGGTTATGTAGACGACAACTGGAGCAATAACTCAATAAACACGTATGTTTTATTAAAAGAAAGCACCTCTTTAACAGCATTTAACGACAAAATCAGGACTTACCTGAAAGATCATATCAATACAAGCAATAAGGCCGAGGGCCGTCTCTCTCCTAGGAATACAGGTGAGATTTTTGCCTTTCCTTATCCAGATTCTTTCCTTTACAATAGTGGTAAGGGAGGAAATTATACATCAGGACGTATTGACATCGTCAAGCTGTTTGCCTGGATCGGCATTTTTATTCTATTGGTTGCTAGCATCAATTTTATGAATCTGAGTACAGCACGTTCTGAACGGCGGGCGAAAGAGGTTGGTGTACGTAAGGTAATCGGCGCAAATAAAAAAAGCTTAATGGCGCAGTTCCTTATTGAAAGCATCCTCATCAGCATGATTGGGATGGTTCTGGCAACTATACTCGTTGTCATTGTGCTGCCATTCTTTAATGAGCTCGTCGGAAAACAGCTCAGTCTTTCTTTATTAAATGTACAGACTTGGTTGTTTTTAATCGTCTTTGCGTTATTTACTGGGATTTTAGCAGGCACCTATCCAGCCTTTTTCCTTTCCTCTTTTCAGCCTATCAAGACATTAAAAGGAAAATTTGTATCCAAGACAAGGGGGCTTAGCATTCGCTCAATCTTAGTGGTTATCCAGTTTAGCCTAGCTATAATACTGATTATCGCCACAGTCATTGTAGCAAAACAGATCCAATATACCAAACAACGTGACCGTGGTTATAATGAAAATGGCCTGCTTTACAGCAGCATAAAAGGCGATCTGGAAAAGAATTATAAAATTCTGCGAGACGAATTATTGGCCAGCAACGCGGTTGTTTCTGTATCAAAGAACATGTCGCCGGTAACAGATTTTTACAGCAATGGTTGGGGATTCACATCTGGCACACCGACCGAAGAAGACAAACGAATTTCTTACAACCGTTTTAGTACCGATGCTGATGCTGTAAAAAACCTTGGTCTCACACTCATCCAAGGTCGCGATATCGATATCTATAAATTTAAGACGGACAGTACCGCTTTGATTTTAAATGAATCTGCAGTAAAAAGCCTGCATCTCAAAAACCCCATAAACAGCATTGTTGATGGTGATGGTACTAAATGGACTGTGGTTGGAGTAATCAAAGATTTTATCATTGGATCACCTTTTGGCGATAATAAGCCAATGGTAATATTAGGACCGCAGGCTTGGTTTACAACGATTCATTACCGATTGAATACAAACAATAACATCTCGGATAACCTCAAAACAATTGAATCAATCTTTAAAAAATTCAATCCGGATTATCCCTTTGAGTACCAATTTATTGATAAGACTTACGAAGAAAAATTCAAAGAAACAAAAGCCATAGGCACGCTTTCTATGGTATTCGCAGGTTTGACCATCTTTATTTCCTGTCTTGGTCTGCTCGCTTTGATAGCCTATATGGCTGAGACGCGTATGAAAGAAGTTGCCGTGCGCAAAGTGCTCGGCGCAAGTGTTACACAAGTAACTTCATTGCTGTCCGTGGACTTTATTAAATTGGTAATTGTTGCAATCCTGATCGCTTCACCGATCGCCTGGTGGGCCATGGACAAATGGTTGCAGGATTATAGTTACCGCATCCAGATCCAATGGCACTATTTTGTTTTTGCCGGACTGGTGGCAATATTAATCAGTATGGCTACCATAAGTTATCAGGCAATTAAAGCTGCTTTAAGTAATCCTGTCGATAGTTTACGGGATGAATGATAATCAACATAAAAAATTAAAAATTTCGAGCCGCTATACCCAATACTAAAAAGATGATCAAAAACTATATCAAAACCGCATGGCGAAACCTTTGGAAAAGCAAAGGATACTCTTTTATCAATATCCTAGGGCTGACCTTGGGGATGGGAGTCTCTTTGATAATCGCCCTCTGGATCAATTCAGAAATAAGATTTGACCGTTTCTACACCAAAGCGGACCGCCTATATCAAGTATATACAAGAGACGTATTTGATGGTAAGCAGCATACTTGGGGAGGTACCCCGCATGTACTCGGTCCTATCTTACAACAGGAACATCCTGAAATCGAACACGTGGTGCGTACCTGGAATATTAACCACCTTATCCACCACGATGCTGAACCGGGCCTCGGCTCCTCTGGGATAGCGGTAGATGCAGCTTTTTTAAAACTCTTCGATTTCAAAATCCTAACAGGAAATTCCTCCACCCCATTATCCCGTCCCGACGCATTGGTGCTAACTGCTTCTACTGCTAAAAAATTATTTGGCACACTAGATGTCATTGGACGCCGGGTTGAGATGGACACCACCGTTTCCCTGACTGTCGAAGCGGTTATCGAAGATATTCCTTCTAATTCCAAATTCTATGGAAATGACTTTATCTGTTCTGTGGATTACTTGGACAAAACAGGCAAGACTTTTACGGATTCATGGACAGCCTATAATCATGAGACTTATGTGCTTCTAAAAGAAGAGGCACTATTGACCTCTGTCAATAAGAACATTGAAAATCTGGTTGCTAAGCATACCAACAAAACTACAAAAGCAACGATCTATCTCTATCCCGCCAGCCGTTGGCATCTCTACAACAAATCGGTCAATGGACAGATGGTTGCAGGCAATATTACCACGCTACAGCTATTTGGACTGATTGGCATACTCATTCTCCTGATAGCCTGTATAAACTTTATCAACCTTAGTACCGCAGGAGCCGAAAGGCGCGCCAAAGAAATTGGCCTACGCAAAGTAGTTGGCGCATCGAAAAAATCACTCATGCAACAATTTCTATTAGAATCCTTTATCATAACCTTTTTAGCTGGATTACTAGCGTTAGTGTTTATTCTCTTAACACTTCCATCTTTTAATAAACTCATCAACGGACATCTTGCAATTACAGATTACCCAATATTCTTTTATTGCCTATTTCTTGCCACTATTTTTTTCTGCTCTCTCTGCGCAGGATTATATCCAGCTTTTGTGCTATCGGCTTTTAATCCGGTAAAAACGTTAAAAGGGAATATTATAAAGACCAAGTCAGGTCTCCAGCCCAGAAAAATACTTGTCACTCTACAGTTTACCATATCAATAGGTCTTGGTATATGCACTTTTATCATCGGTCAGCAGATCCGCTTTGGAGAGCATCGAGAAAGTGGATATGATCGTAACAACCTAGTATACGTACCTCTAGAGGGAAATTTAAATAAAAATTACGAAGCGTTCAGGAATGAATTGTTCCAACAAAATATTATCACAAGCATGACTAAATCCTGGGGGCGAATAAGTCGTTCGGGAAGTAATAGCTGGGGATACTCCTGGCCCAATGACCGACCAGAAGACTATGATATCGTGTTTAACAATATGGCGACAGATGTTCATTTCACGAAGACAATGGGGGTCAAATTGATTCAGGGACGAGATATTGACATTTACACCTATCCCTCTGATTCCAGTGCGCTGCTACTTAATCAAGCTGCTGTTACCAAAATGAGATTATCCACGCCCCTTGGTACTCAAATTACGGCTGCCAAGGGTACTGAGTACCAGCGTACCTATCACGTAGTAGGCGTTATTGAGGATTTTGTTTGGCAATCACCTTATCAAGATATCGAACCAATGATGATCCAGGGCCCTATCGTTCCCGCAAATTATCTCCATATACGACTAAATACAGCTAAAAGCTTATTGGAAAGTATAGAGATGATTCAATCGCTACTTAAAAAATATAATCCAGATTACACGATAGACATTCACTTTATTGATGAAGAGTATGCCTTAAAATTTGCCGGTCAAAAACGTACGATGAAGCTGACAGGTTTATTTTCGGGGCTGGCGATCCTCATCGCATGTCTAGGTTTACTGGGACTGATCTCCTTCGCAACGATACAAAAACAAAAAGAAATCGGCATCCGAAAGGTCCTTGGTGCATCTGTATTCGGAATTATTAAGCTATTGTCCCGCGATTTCATTAAACTCATCTGTATTGCTTTGCTCATAGCCTCACCTACTGCTTGGTGGATTATGAATCAATGGCTAGCCGATTATGTGTACCGTATCGATATACAATGGTGGATATTTGCATTAGCAGGCTGTTTAGCGACACTGATTGCTTTGTTTACGGTCAGTACATTGGCTATTAAAGCAGCAATAGCTAACCCTGTCGATAGTTTACGGGATGAATAGTAGAAATATGAACAGCGAATACAATCCCATTATGATAAAGAATAATCTAAAAATAGCGTGGCGGAATCTAAGAAGAAATTCTTCCACCTCGATCATTAATATCACTGGGTTAGCCTTGGGTATTGCGATCTGCTTGCTGATAAGCCTATATGTGGCTGATGAGTTCAGTTTTGACCGGTTCAATACAAATGCGGATCGAATTGTACGTGTGGTCTTTCGCGGTACGGTAAAAGGGGGAACGATGAATGAGGCGCATGTTATGCCCCCTGTGGCAGCCACAATGAAAGCTGAATTAGCCGAAGTACAGGAAATAGCACGTTTGAGACAAGGTGGAGCCCCCTTATTTACGGTTGGTGATAAGGTTTTTCGTGATGAACAGATGGCCTATGTGGATGCCTCCTTCTTTAAGATTTTCACCTTGCCTCTTATCAAAGGTGATGCGAATACTGCCGTGAAGATGCCCTATACGGCGGTAATATCTGAATCCATGGCACGCAAATATTTTGGAACAACAGACGTCGTAGGTCGGGATCTCGCCATAAAAGGTGACCAAAATATGCTAAAAATTACCGGAGTAATGAAGGATATCCCTAAAAACTCGCACTTCCATTTTGATATCTTCACCTCAATGGCGGCACTGGAAGACTCCCGTTCAAATTCCTGGATGACATCCGAGTACTATACCTACGCACTCCTCAAGGAAAATACCGCCTTAGAGAATCTAGAAAAAAACTTAACGACCTTATTTGACAAACATGTTGGGGCTCAGTTTATGGCCGGATTCGGGATGAGTTATGAGGATTACAAAAAATCAGGCAATACAATAGGTCTCTATTTACAGCCCCTGACCGATATCCATCTGCATTCCAATTTTGGCTACGACCTCAGTCCATCCGGTGATATCCGATATATTTATATTTTTAGTGCTATAGCGTTGTTTATGCTATTGATCGCTACGATCAATTTTATGAATTTGTCTACAGCCAGCGGTTTCCGGAGAAGTCGGGAAGTCGGTGTACGTAAAGTACTCGGTGCTGACAAGCAAAGCCTGATCCGTCAGTTCCTATCTGAAGGCATTTTGCTGACCTATTTGGCCTTGTTTCTGGCAGTCGGAATTGTTTTATTGGCTCTTCCTCTATTTAATCAATTATCGGGTAAATCCATTGCAATCCATCAGCTCGATTTTGCCAAAATCATTCCCCTCCTGCTCGCATTCGGCTTATTGGTAGGTCTATTTTCGAGTACTTATTCTGCATTATATCTAGCTGCATTCAACCCTTTGGTTGTATTAAAAGGACGTTTGTTGCGGTCTACAAAACGGTTCAACCTCCGGAGCAGCCTTGTCGTCTTTCAGTTTATTATTTCCGTAGGCCTCATTTTCTGTACCGTAGTTGTCATCCGGCAGCTCGATTATATGCGGAACATCAAATTAGGTTATGAAAAAGAGAATGTCATTGTGATCCAGAGTTGGCCCTTGGGCGAAAACGAAAAAACTTACGTCAAGCTATTATCCGAAGACAGCCGTATCAAGCATATCTCCCGTTCATCTTACCTACCCGCTGGAGAAACCAACAACAATAACTTCTTTGTCTATCCGGACGGAAATACAGAAAAATGGGTCAAAACACTGCGTTATGATGTAGACGAGGAATATATTGCTGCAATGGGTATGCAGCTTCATGAGGGACGAAATTTTTCGAAAGCTTTTGGTAACGATACCTTATCCATTATCGTGAATGAAACCGCAGCAAAAGATCTGGGCTGGAAGGGAAAAAGCCTTGGCCGTACATTGACCAATAAGGATAATAAAACCTATCGTGTCGTGGGTGTTGTCAAAGATTTCCATTTTAAATCGTTACACGAACCCATTTCACCCTTGGTCATGGTATTGGGCGATCAGGCTGGGAGTCTGATTGTCAAAACAGAGACAAAAGATACCGAAGCGCTGATTCAAAAATTGAAAGCGGAATACGACGCCTTCCCTTCCGATATTCCATTCAACTATTCTTTCCTCGATGAGCGCTATGCCCAAACCTATCAGGCCGAAGTCAAAACAGGAAAATTGTTGAGCATATTCGCCGGACTGACGATTTTTGTCGCTTGTCTGGGTTTATTTGGATTAGCTATTTTTACAGCAAACCAGCGTCGGAAAGAAATCGGTATCCGTAAAGTCATCGGCGCTTCTGTTCCAGGTATTACAAAGATGCTTTCGGTGGAATTTATCAAACTTGTCCTGATCGCCATCGTGATTTCTTCACCGATAGCCTGGTGGGCAATGTACAAATGGCTGGAAAATTTTGCTTACCGCATTGAAATACAATGGTGGATGTTTGCCCTTGCAGGGCTACTTGCTGTACTGATCGCACTGTTGACAGTCAGTTCGCAAGCCATCAAGGCAGCTGTAGCAAATCCAGTTGACAGCCTGCGGGAGGAATAACCGCCAAAACGACAAAAAAATGATATTGTAAACGCAACACAATAAAATTATGATTAAAACATATTTCAGATCAGCGCTACGGCAACTATTGAAACATAGCTATTATACCTTTTTAACGATTGCTGGTTTAGGGCTGGCAATTGCATGTAGCTTATTTATCTATAGTTATAACAGCTTCCAATATAGTTTTGATCAGTTTCATACCGATAAAGATCGCACCTTTCTGGTCGTACAGGATCTCAAACTAGAGCAGGTAGAGCATAGCAAAGGTGGATCCTATGCCATGTACAACGCTATTTCACGTGAAATTCCACAAGTGGAGCGAACAGCATTGTATATGGACAATAAAGATCTGACGCTGCGGATAGGGGACCAATTGTATAAAACAGAAGGTAAAGCAGCATTTGTTTCATCAGAATATTTCAACACCTTAAATTTCCCCTGGCTGGAGGGATCCCCAAAAGATCTGGACCAGCCTAACACCGTCGCGTTGACCAAAACAATTGCCAAAACTTATTTTAATAACGATACCCCCTTAGGCAAAACGATCTTGGTCGACAGCAAATTCCCCGTAAAAGTCGTGGGTATCATCGATGACAGCAACAAAAATTCAGACTTCCGTTCAGAAATCTATTTTTCACAAAGTTCTGTCACCACCTTATGGCAGATCCCTCGGGATGATGGCTTCTTTAACAATTGGGGCTACTCCAACTCTAGTAATAATATTCTTGTCACCTTAAAAAACGCCGCCGATAAAAGTACCGTCGAGCAGGCCATTCGTACGCTTGTTGCCAAGTATTGGCATAAAGATGTACTACAGACATTCAATTATAAACTCCTGCCATTGACAAGTTACCATTTTGACACCGATTACGGCAAGGGAACACAACGTACACTGCTGAATATTCTGGTCGCAATTGCCATAGGAGTCAGTATCATGGCTTTGGTCAATTACAGTAACATCACCTTTGCCAGACAAATGAACCGCAGTGTAGAAATGGGCGTGAGAAAGGTATTGGGCAGTTCCAAAAAACAGCTGTATATTCAGTTTCTGATCGAAACCCTGATCCTGACCGCTGCTGCTGTTATCTTTGCCTTAGTTTTATTGCTGATCTTTTCAAATTGGGCAAATCAGGCTCTTTTTCCGAATGAACCTATACAGATTATCCATCCCCTGTCATTTATAGGGATCATTGGTATTATATGGATTTTAACCAGTCTATTAACTTCCATCTATCCGCTGATTTTCGTCAACCGGATGAACATCCAGCAGGCACTGAAAAAGCTGACCATAGGCCCCTGGAGTTTTAGCCGCAAAACGCTTATTGTGTTTCAGAATGTGATCGCCATGACGCTGCTGATTGCCACTTTCGTTATTGTCTTACAGGTAAATCACCTCAAAAATACAGATATTGGATTCAGCAGGGAACAGGTTATCCTGCTTCCGTTCACAAAAAAAATGATCCAATCAAAAGCAAAAATCGCTCATTTCATCAGCAATAGAACCGATATTCAATCGTATACTTTTAGCGATAATCCCCCTTCATCTGAAAAGGTCTGGGGTGGAACCATCCAGTTCGACAACAGAACGGAATGGGAGAAATGGCCTGCCCGATATGCTATCGGGGATTCTGCCTATATCAGCACATTTAACATCAAATTATTGGCGGGAAGAAATTTCAACGATAATCCGCAGAAGCCAGAATTTCTGATCAATAAGAATATGGCTACCGCATTGGGCTTTAAGGATCCCAATGCTATTATCGGCAAGTCTTTAAACGCGGGTGGACTGAATGAAGAACAAGCGGGAACAATAGTAGGTGTTGTTGCGGACTTTAGCACTAATTCACTGAACGAACCCATCTCCCCTACAGTAATTGGCTATAACGAAACACGGTTAAAAAATGTAGCGATTAAACTAAAAGGTACCGATCATCAGCTGCTCGTGAAAGATCTGGAACAACAATGGAAAAACTGGTATCCCGATGAAGTGTTCCAATACAGATTCTATGACCAGCAGATTGCACAACTCTACAAGAAAGAAGCATTACTGGAAAAACTGATCTGGATCGCCGCTATCGTAGCGATAAGCATCAGTATGCTCGGTTTTCTGGGATTGCTCTCCATCAGCATCCTGAAACGAACAAAAGAAATCGGAATCCGGAAAGTGTTAGGTTCTTCGGTAACAGGTATTATTGTATTGTTGTCACAAGATTTCTTCAAATGGATCACCATCGCCTTTGTAGTTGCGACACCGCTGGCTTATTATCTTATGAACCGTTGGCTGGACAATTTCCCATTTCGGATCAGTATGGGCTGGTGGATCTTTGTATTGGCTTTTTGCGTTGGGCTTATTTTAACGATTGCCGTGGTATCCCTACAATCTATAAAAGCAGCTACAGCCGATCCTGTTGCTAGTTTAAGGGACGAATAGGAAAGGAAGCTGTCCCATATTCGAATAAATCCTGACTAAAGTACATAACTGCTGATGATATCACTATAATTTGGAGTCGGGTCTATTCCGATATAGGAGACCCTAAACTCATATTCCCGAAAGGACTCCAACCCATCGATAATACAGCTGCTTTTCGAACAGAGCTGCGTGTTCCAGTCTACATTGTGACCTTTGATACGGAACTGATACTGATACATGCGTGCTCCCCGCCATCGTTGTGTTTTTAGCTTCACGCGCCCACTGCCCACCTCCTCGGGACGAGCAATTAGTTGCCCCGCTTTGGGAACCACTCCACCATAGGAAGTCTTGGGTTTTCTGACAGCATAACCTGCAGCTAAAATAATCGTCGGATCAGTATTGGCGATCGTATCTACATATTTAGCCAGTTCTTTCAGTACGTACACCAGTTCAGCTCTTTTTTGATTACGGATCAGTATAGCACGTGTGTCCCGATAATAGGCTTCCGTTGCGGCATTCCGGAAAGCAAGGAGCGCTTCCTCCAAAATTGGCAATGCGGGTACAGGGGCCGCAAACAGTTCGGTTTCAGCAGCCATTTTACTCAACACCTGTTCCGCGACCTGCATTAACTCTACATCTTTATATCCTCTTTCATTAAGTGTAACTTGACTCATCTTTTTAAGAATTAAAGGGTTCAATAAAATTGTTTACATAAGCAAAGATACAGATAGGAGTCTCGGAGATAGGGGGTAAAATTGTCCCAAAATGCAGGAAGTCCAAAAAAGATTTTGGGACAATTTTACCCCTATTTTTGTTGATTTCAAACAAGATTTTGTATCAAATATTGCATTATATACCAATAACCATCCTTTTTCCGAAACGGAGCGATCCGGTATCATCCACATTAAGATTATTTGAAAAATCAAAAAACCAATTATATTTTGAAAAATACAGATGGAAAAGTTCGCAGTCTTAATCTGAAAAAACAGAAAACAATTGAGCTATCGGAGATCCCTCTTTAGGAATTCAATTTTACAGCTGAGCTAAAGCCGAATAATATAAACATAGTACTTATCATTCATTAAACATTTGCTGAATTCATCTAGGGAAGGTATAAAACCAATATGATGTCGACGCTTCCAAATTAAACATGACACAAATCAAATTGAAAAAATTGAACATCTCATTTAATGACTCCTTCTATTAACGAGAAACTCCCATTCTCAAGTAAAAAACAGGATATAGTTATTTAGTACAAAACGATTCTCCTCTTGAAAACCGAAATATATAATCTATAAAAGGGAACTGTTCATTGGATGCAGCCAATTGCTGCTATATTTTTACAATATTCCATTTAATTTTCCTACTTACCTGTCTGGTTATTTGCTATTCGTTCGAGGAATCGATCAGATCAAGGTGTTCACGGATGCACATCGACTGTCCGAAATCGGACAGTTCACGCAACGGAAACCACCTTAAAAAACTAACAGTCAAATAAATATACACTTGGCTAAGGATTTGTATTATCGTACACAAATTAGCAAAAGCCAAAGCCTGCAGACAGTTTGTTTGCGGTGATGGAAATAAACCTTATACGAGTGACAATGACTTTTACAAATTTCAAAATTGCCTGGCGGAATATCCGAAAGAAAAAAATTCAAAACCTGATCAACCTAATCGGATTAACTCTTGGCATTACTTTTTTACTGCTGGTCGGAGCCTATATCTGGGATGTTCATCAGGTAAACAGCAAGATCAAAAATATAGATCAGCAATTTTTATTGCAGAGCAAATATAAGAAGGAAGGATTTGGGATCAATTTGACTACGATCGGAGCGCTGCCCAAAGCCCTATATGAAGAATATCCAAATTTGGTAGCCGATTATTACCGTATCGATGGATTAACTGGTATTGTAGCCAATGGTGCTACGATCCATGAAGAAGGAATGGCACTCGGAGATCCTAGCCTTTTGACCATGTTTGGATTTGAAATTCTAGCAGGTAATCCGAATACCGCACTGAATAATCCCTTTTCTGTCGTGATCACTGACCGGGCCGCCTTAAAATATTTTGGAAATACACATGTTCTGGGAAAAACCTTGCAGATTAAAAATTTCAGAGGCGAAAAACATGATTTTGAAATTACTGCGGTTATAAAAAGCAGCGTACAAAATGCAGTCATGGATCTAACAAAGGATATGCATTCGGATATTTTCTTGCCCATTGCCAACGAACAATACTTCGGCAGATCCGTGGACAACTGGAATAATCCTTACATTGCAGGTTATCTCGAACTGAAAGCCGGAGTGACGACGCAACAACTGGATGCAGCGATCCAGACCCTGGTGCATAAAAACACTGATCAGGAATTCGCCAGCCAATACAGCCCGGACCTAAAACCATTGAAAAGCTATTACCTAGATGATAATCAGGGCGCTGTCCGCAAGATGATTCAAACGCTAATCTGGATAGCCATTTTTATCCTGGTCATGGCCATCATCAACTTTATCAATTTTAGTATTGCACAGCATATTACACGACTGAAGGAAATCGGTGTGCGCAAGATTATGGGTTCTTCCAGACTACAATTGGTAAGGCAATTGATGACAGAATATATCCTTATCGTAGCAATTGCGGCTTTGATCAGTTTGCCCATCTATTGCATCATACGCCCGCTGTTCGCACATGTACTGATGCGCGAACTGCCGTCACTGATCAATTTACCGACATACTTTTTTTGTTCATTGGGTCTGTTAACCATCGTGGTCGGTATCCTGGTGGGACTATATCCGGCAATTAAACTGTCCAATATCAAGATACTCCCCTCGGTCAAAAATCAGTTCTCCGCCTTGGGTGACAAGCAATTGATTCGAAAAGTGCTACTGTTCATTCAGTTTGCCGTTGCCCTACTACTCTTGGTCTGTACCCTGATTATCACCAAACAGGTCCACTTATTCATAAACAGCAACTTAGGATATAACAAAGACTATCTATTGACGGTACAGGCACCAAGGGACTGGTCCGAAAATGGCATCCGGAAGATGGAGAGCATCCGGCATGAGCTACTTCAGGAATCAGCTGTTAGGTCCGTGAGTCTTTCTTATGAAACACCTGGGCTATTAGGCTTCAATATGCAACCGGCTTTTGGCAATAACAACGACACGGACATACAGGTTCAACGGATCAACAGTGACGGCTATTTTCTGGAAACCTATGAAATCCCCTTATTGGCGGGTACCTTTTTACCTAAAAATGCGGTTATCGGTACCACTAATCGACCCGTTGTTATCAATAAAAAAGCAATGGAAGATTTTGGTTTCAGTGATGCTCAAAGTACGATCGGTCAACAGATCGCACTAAATGATCCAACAGATAAGTTGACCATTGTAGGCGTCACCGATAACTTTGTCGCAAATTCTCTTCACCGTGCATCTCCAGCCATTGTCTGGACAGATATCCATGAAAGTTTCCAATACCGATACCTAAGTATCCGTTTAAAACCGGGCCAACTGTCCAGCGCCGTGCAAGGACTGGAAAAGAAATGGAAACAATTAATGCCTGATGCGCCATTTAAATATCAATTTATGGATGACCGCATCAAAGGTTTATACGAAACGGAATTGCAACTGCACCGGGCGGCACAGATCGCGAGCGCTGTTTCACTTTTGATCGTTGTATTGGGGCTGACCGGCCTGATCTCCCTATCGATTCATCTCCGGAACAAAGAAGTTGGTATCCGTAAAGTACTGGGCGCCTCATTAGCACATTTGATGCTGTTATTTTCAAAGGAGTACTATGGCATATTTCTGTTGGCGGTTTTGGTTACCGCCCCATCAAGCTATATGCTGATGCAACACTGGTTGCAGAACTATATCATCCGGATAGAAATCAATGCATTCACCTACCTGTTACCACTTGGCATACTGCTGACCGTACTTGGCCTACTGGTGGGCTACATTGTATTTCGGGCCACCCGGTTTAATCCGGTCGAAAAATTAAGGGATGAATAATATCAGAAACCAATTCATATAAACCGTATGATAAAAAACCATCTTAAAACCGCCTGGCGAACATTGACACACAATCGGATCTATTCGCTATCAAACCTCCTTGGTTTAACCATTGCGTTGTTGGTATTTATGTTAATCAGTGCACTTGTTGTTGATGAGCTTTCCTTCGACAGACAATGGAGCAATTCCAGGGAGCTCTACCGAATGCGAATCGTACCCAAAGAAACGCAGGAAGGTTTCACAAACAATAGTTCAGGGGCTCCTGAAGGTATCTCAGCGGCTATGAAAACTAATTTCCCTGAAATACTAGGCTATACCTCGATCAACAGTAACTCGCAAAAATTAACGGTCAACAGGCTGTCAAAACAATTAGCTGAAATCAGCACACTAGAAATTGACAGCGGTTTTTTCAACCTTTTTGATACAAAAATCGTCGCAGGCAATCCGAAACAGATCATTGCCGGAGCAAAAAACATCACTTTGACAGCCTCTGCTGTACAAAAGTACTTCGGCGGAAAAGACGTACTCGGTAGTACATTCTATAATAAACCACAGGAAGGAGAACCGGAAGCCTATTTTGTCAATGCCATTATTGAGGATATGCCCCATAACTCTTCCGTTCAGGCAGAAGCCTTTGTGCTGATGTCTCAGGTGAATGAATTCAATCCAGAAAAAAGCGGTTCGCTGCAAACACAAATTCTGTTGCTGAAAAGCACAACAGATGTGAATAGCTTTTCAAACAAAGTCAACAAGTGGTACAACGCACAAAAACTGAATGACTGGGCGAAAAGTTTTAATCTTTTTATCGAGCCAATCAAGGATATACATTTACAAAGTATTACAGGATGGGAGAACCCTATGCAAGACATTTATCTGCTCGCAGGAATAGCCATCTTGATCCTTGTATTGGTCAGTATCAATTACATCAACCTAAGCTTTGCCCATGCCTTAAAACGTACACAGCAAATAGGTATCCGCAAAGTATTGGGAGCAAGCCGAAAAAACCTGATCTTACAAATGGGCATAGAGAGTACCATACTCTTTGCCGGCTCTTTTGTGATGGCATTTTTTTGTTATGTGCTTATCTGTCCTGCATTTGAGCACTATTTAGAACATCCGCTGACCATGAGCTACCAACATTCCTTATTTATGTTTGGTGGACTATTATCCATTTGGATCGTTCTTGGATGGCTTTGCAGTTTACCTACTGCTTTGTCCCTTTCGAAAACGCGGCCATCACTGGAACTTCGGAAGCAGCTTTCTATCTTCAAGCTCCCGCTAAATATGGCATTTACCAAAGTACTAGTGATTGTCCAGTTTGCCATTGCCATCGTCGTAGCGATATGTATGATGTCCATGCGGGCACAATTGCATTACCTGTACAACAAAGATCTTGGCTACGAGCCCAAAAATCTCTTGGCCATCAACTATACCTCCTGGGAGGGGAAGGATCAGGCTTTCAAACAGGAACTATTACAAAATTCTTACATCACATCGGCGAGCCTTACAAGCTGGACCCCCTTTAGCGGGAGCGCGGACTTTAAAATAGTAAACGACCCCAATGATCCGAAGAAAGAGTTTCCTATTGTATTTGTCTATGCGGATTATGATTACATCAAAACAATGGGCATAAAGCTGCTTGACGGCCGGCCTTTGAGTGCGGACTATGCGCTGGACAGACCATATACAGATTCGGTACACAATGGGCAGCCAGTATTTACAAATATGCTCATTTCCGAAGGGACCGCCCAGCGGCTACCTTTTAAACTCAATAAAAGTTTGGAACTCCTAAAAAATACACCAGTGGGTATATTTAGGGAGTTTAACGGTGCCAGTTTAAAGTTTCCGATCGGTCCTTTTGCGATTAAAGCGCAAAATGAATGGGAAGGCGGCTGTATGCTTATCCGCGTTCAAGAAGGCAAGAAAAAGGAAGCACTAGCGCTGGTAAACAATACCTGGAATAAATTTTTTCCAAACCGGACCGCGCAGATCAACTGGCAGGAAGACCAGGTACAGCATCAATATAACAAAGAGAAAAAACAGTACCAGCAATTGGCACTTTTTACGGGTTCCAGTATGCTGATTGCAATCTTAGGGATTGTAGCAATTGCCATTTATACACTAGAACGGCGGGTGAAAGAAATTGGTATCCGTAAAGTGCTTGGTGCTTCGGTAAATACGATCACCTATATGATTTCCAGATCCTTTATTAGACTTCTGCTGATCGCTATTCTAATAGCTTTCCCAATCGCATGGTGGTTTACACACAAATGGCTGGAAAACTTCTACTATCATATTGATGTTCCGATCGCGCTATTTGTTTTCACCGGAATGTTTATCGGATTGACAACTTTAGCCATTATCGCTGTCCGGATCTTCCAGACAGCCCGTATCAATCCCGCCAATAGTTTACGGGATGAATAAGAAAAAATAAGCCGTAGGTGTGCGAAATTCGAAAAGCCTGTCTATTATATTAACCGATTGGGAATGAAAGTTTATAATTGGTGTACCTACGGCTTAGGATCTTTGAAGCAATTTTTAACTGTTCGCAGTGAACAGCTAAAAATTGCTTATTTCTTTTAAGTCGATTTTGCGTGAGTAGCCAAAACATAGCCGAATCCATATCCAGTTTCTTTACGAACAATCCGTCTCTCCTCGTTACCTTGAAGCAATTCATCTAAAACTAACATCAGATTTTTAGGCTGTATATATTTCTCAAGCTTCTCACAACACAAATTGTGGATCTCATATGCGATCCTTTCCTCACTAAAATATCCCGCATCAATTTGCTCATCTAAAAGAATCCTTATCTTTTTGACCTCCTCCGTTGTTGAATTTGTATAGGGATCAATATCATGTCTAATATCTATTAACTTAAATTCCTTTATTTTTTGATCCTGCTTTACATCAACTTTATACATTTCGTAAATAACCCGGTCGGCTAATTTTGTCACATGTAATTCATATGCATTGTCCTGCGATGAAATATCTTCCCCAAGATGCATCAATGAATTAATACTGTTTACAGCTAAAGCGCGGTGCATGACAACTACATCCTGAATAAAAATTTTTTTAATCCTGAACCTCTCGACTTTACTCATAAAATCCAATGGCTTGCCCATCAAAAATGAAACTTCCTCGGGTGACAGATGCCTTGAAATACGTTGTAATATCATCCTGTAGAATATCAATATTTCAAGTTCGTTGCATTCTCTCTTGTACACTTTTGTCTGAATTTTATTTGCTTTCATAATTGGCGCGTTAAAAATATATAGATTTTCAATACAAAAGAACAGGAAATATTTCAAAAACAAAAACATTTGTATAAATAAAAATAACATTATATATATTTATCTATACAAAACAATAAAATATTAAGATAACACAATGACCAAACTAGGCGAATTTTTAGCGAAGAAGTCTGTGAATAAATCCCAGATTGCCCGCAAAACTGGATTAAGTAAAGCGAGGATCAATGAATTAACCATGACCGAAACGGCTAAATTACGTTTAGATGAAATGTACTTGATCGCCCTGGCCATCGATACGGACCCAGCCAAAATGATGCTCGAACTCTGCGAACATCTCCAACTGAAAGAGATTGAGGATTAGGATACCTTCCTAGAGCCCTTTAACCAGATGATCTGTGCGGTATTGGACGTAAAACTGTTCGATATCGTACATCCACAAAACCCAACAAAAAAGACAAAACACTAAAAAACAACAACTTAACAAAATGGCAATACAATTGACTTCAGTCTAATGTCTAGATTGACTGGTCGATTACCGATCGATCAATAAGATCTTAAAAATGTATTGTTATGATAGGAAATAGTCTTAAAATCGCTTGGCGAAACATGGCAAAAAATAAGCTCTATTCTTTTATAAAGATCGGAGGATTTGCTTTTGGTATCGCAATCTGTATGCTCATCGTACTTTACATCAAGCAAGAGACGAGTTACAACAAATTTTATCCAACGATGGATCGAATTTATCGTCTGGTCATTCAGCTTCCGATCGAAGGTAAAATACAACGTTGGGTGTCACTTTCTGCACCGGTTGCCCCAACATTGAAAGCCGAAATTCCCTCCATCGAACAAACGGGCCGAATACTCCCTAACCCTTTATTTGGCGCTGGAAGCAACCAGCTCTCCCTGAATGATAACCCGCAAAGCTTTTATGATGATGGCTTTGTCTATATTGACCAGTCTATTCTTGACATGTTTCCGACTCCCATGGTTTCAGGAACTCTTGCCCATGCATTGGATAAGCCCAATACACTTGTCATTACGAAAAGTAAAGCGGAAAAATACTTTAAAAATGATCCTATCGGACAGACCATTTATCTGAACAATAACAGATCCAAGCTCTATACCATTACCGGCGTGATCGAAGATATACCCAAAAACTCCACTTTAGCAGGTTATAGCTTCTTCATGTCGCTCGCAGGCGAACCCTTTTATCCCGGTGAACAGAACCAATGGCTCAGCAACAATTACACAGTCTACGTTAAATTAAAACCAAATGTCAATATTGAACAAACAGAAAAGGAGATTTTAAAAAATTATAAAGCGCACTATTTACCTGAATATAAGAAATCAGGCCGTAAGCTCAATCCTTTATTCGAACAGGCAAAAATCAACTTACAAAATGCACTTGACATCCATTTGAAGTCTTCCGATATCGATGACGATAAAGTCAGTACATTGAATCGGGGAGATATCCGCATGGTCTGGACTTTTGCCATCGTCGCATTGTTTATTCTTCTGATTGCCTGTATCAATTTTATTAACCTATCGACCGCCAATGCCGCTACACGGGCCAAAGAAATCGGCATCCGGAAGACAATTGGTTCGACAAGGACATTATTGATCGGACAATTCCTGCTCGAAGCGATTTGTTATAGTGTATTGTCTTTGCTTGTTGGTCTATTGTTGAGTTGGGTTTTGTTGCCTATATTCAACAGTCTCGCCAATAAGTCCCTGACCATTCCATGGACATCCCCTTACTTTTTCCCATCTTTATTGCTGGCAATAATGTTCATCGGCAGCCTGGCCGGAATCTATCCAGCGTTGTATCTATCCCGATTTAAACCGATTGCCGCATTGAAAAACAAGACCACCGGAGCCAAATCTTCATTATTCAGAAATGGCCTTGTCATTTTTCAGTTTGCTACGTCCATCATCCTTATTGTAAGTGCCTTGGTGACCAATCAACAGATACGCTATATCCTGGAAAAAGATTTAGGCTTCAAAAAGGAGCAGGTCATTGTCCTCCGTGGTATTGGTACATTGGGGAATCAGATCCCAAGCCTTAAAAATGAGCTGAAGTCCATTGCAAATGTAAGTTCCGTTTCCTTAGGCGATTTTATTCCAGTCCCCATTGATGGTGCCAAAAGAAATGGCAACCCATTTTGGAATGAGGGCAGACGGGAGATCGACATGGCCATACAGGGACAGTTCTGGGAGATTGACCAGGATTACCTTGAGACCTTCGGGTTGCAACTGACCAAAGGTAGAAATTTCGATCCCAAAATGGCCACAGACAGCACGGCTGCCATCATCAACCAAAAATTGGCGAATGACCTGGGATTAAAAAATCCCATCGGAGCAAAAATAACCAATGGCAATACCTGGACAGTCGTTGGTGTCGTGGACGATTTTATTTTTGAGTCGCTGAAAGGTAAAGGATTCGCTGGTTTATGTATGGTATTACGGGGTTATCCCTCACTTTTATCCATTAAAGTTAAACCCGAAAACCTACAGGAGACCCTGAACGGGATCAACAGCGTATGGAATAAATTTTCACCTGATCAAAAAATCAATTACAGCTTTTTGGATGAGGGTTTTGCCTCCCTTTATCAAGATGTTGAACGGACCAAGAATATATTCAGCTGTTTTGCAATCGTCGCCATTTTTGTGGCTGCCCTTGGGCTCTTTGGACTGGCCACCTATGTGACACAACAGCGGACAAAAGAAATCGGTGTGCGGAAGGTACTTGGCGCAAGTACGATCAGATTGCTCAAACTGTTGTCCGGAGACTTCATAAAATTGGTGTTTGTGGCCTTGGTCATTGCCTCACCTATTGCGTGGTGGGCAATGAACCAATGGCTCAGAGATTTCAACTATAAAATAGATATCAACTGGATGTACTTTATTCTTGCGGGTATGGGGGCAGTCCTCATCGCCTTAGGTACCATTAGTTATCAAACCTGGAAGGCTATCCGGACCAATCCGGTCGATAGTCTAAGGGATGAATAAAGTCAGAAGATCTTAAAAATTGGTGTTTGTGGCCTTGGTCATTGCCTTGCCTGTTGCGTGGTGGGCAATGAACCAACGGCTAAGGAGGGATGAATGTTCGATTGCGAACGAAAACTGTCCGAAATCGAACATTAAAAACGCAGCAAAACCACATAACAAACTCATAATAAAATAGTTAAAACACTGGCAAGGGGATTGTATTTTTGATAACATGGCACAAAATGATTTCAAACTGGCTTGGCGTAAACTCTTAAAAAATAAGGGTTTCACATTTTTGAATATTATTGGACTGACACTTGGTTTTACCGGTTTTATCCTTTCCTATCAATACATCAACCGGGAAACAAGCTTTGATAAATGGAATCCAAACTATAAGGAAATCTATCAGATTGGTCTGGAAGCCGAAGGTGCTTTTACGGACGAAACCTCGCCTTCCCTGGCTCCGCTGCTAAAACAGTATTTACCGGATATCGTATATGCCGGCAGAAAAATTGTCTACAACTATGGTAGCTACCCACTCTTTGGGGAGAAGACCGTGCTTATTAAAAATGCTGCATTAATAGATTCTTCTGCCGCCCGGATCTTTCAGGTAGAAAATGCCAACGGACCGCTCTACAAAAACAAAGATCAAAAGGATGCGACCATGGTCAAAAGTCCTATTGCGGAACAGCTTTTCAAAAAGGAAGATTTAACATTTGATACCCCCCATTCCATTCCGTCCATGAGCCTTGATCTGGGTATGCGCGAGACGATTTACGGCACCATCAAAAAGCAAGGTCTTTCGATGATTGATTACGACCTTCTTTTTATCCGTGAACCACAGGATCTCTTTGCTGAAAATAATCCTTTTTTATACCAGACTTTTATTCAGGTCAGACCGGGTACAGATATTGCTAAGCTGACCGATCAGATCAACACGATTTATCACAAGCAAATCGCCCCAAAAGATAAAATACGTTCTTCCGGTTATGCCAAAGGCAAGATCTATTTGGATCCATTGGCCAACCTGCACCTGCGGCCGAAAACCGGAAGCAACACGGCCTATATCATGACTTGGATTATCGGTATTCTTTCCCTGTTGATCCTTCTGCTTGCATGCGCCAATTTTGCCAATATGATTATGGCACAAGCCGATCAACGCCTGAAAGAACTTGCCCTCAAAAAAATATTGGGAAGTTCGCGCTGGGCCATTGTAAGGCAATTATTACTAGAAGTATTTATATTGACCAGCAGTGCGGCACTATTGAGCTTCATGACCTTGGCACTTACGGGGAACATATTACAAAGATGGTTCAATGATGATCTCAGAAGCTATATTCTAAGTTCTGAAACCATTATCCAGCTCTGTGTCGCTGTACTATTGACAACAATCCTTTCCGCAATATACCCTGCCATCGTTCTTTCAGGTTTCAAATCCGTCAATCTGCTCAAAGGCGGATTATCTTCAATACTTAAAAAAGGAACATTCCGAAATGCTTTACTAACCTTTCAGATCAGCATGGCGATTCTGTTTATTTCAGGTATGCTGGTCATTAGGGCCCAGCTACATTACATGCAGCATACAGATAAAGGGTTTGAGCCAGCGCAAGTGGTCAATTTTAAAGGAGTAGGCATGTATTACGACTCCAAAATTGATGGTTCTTTCCACCAATTGAAACGGCGATTAGAAAACGATCCGAACATTGAGGTGGTGGCTTCCGCAACAAATATCCCGGGAGAAGGGGAACAACCGCCCAAAATGGAGTTCTCCTATGCACAAAAGAATATTTCCTTTGCTCATGTCGGTATCGATCCGGGCTATTTCAACACATTAAATATCCCCAATCTACAAGGGAATATCAACTTGTCAATAGATCAGTTGCTCCGTGACTCCCTTTCCAACTATGCGGTCATCAATGAATCTGCTGCTAAAAATTTGGGACTTTCAAATCCCATTGGCGCAAAAATCAGTGGCTGTGACGCAAATTTCGAAATCGTCGGCCTTGTCAAAGATAGTAAAGCCTATGGCTTTGAAAATGCCGTTCAACCTACCATCTATTCATTTAAAAATGAGTGTGGGAGCATGCGCTTTCAAACGACACTTATGGTGAAAACAAAACCCGGAATGGTCGATCGGGCAATTGAAACGGTCAAGAAGGAATGGGAGAAAAATACATCTGCAAAAGATCTACCTTTAGACTATTCTTTTATGGATCAGCAATATGCCTTACAGCACAAGAAACAACAGGAACTACAGGTTGCTTTTAATAGTTTCGCAGGCCTTTCGGTTATTATTGCTGCATTGGGACTATTCAGCATGGCCGCTTATCAGGCCGCATTACGCAAAAAAGAAATGAGTATCCGGAAAGTACTCGGTGCCTCGGCACAGCTGCTCTTTGTCCAATTAAATAAACCGTTTTTCAGGCTATTTCTGATCGGTATCGGCATAGCCCTTCCTTTAGCATATTTACTCATGGACAAATGGCTTTCCAATTTTGCATATCATGTCAATATACAATGGTGGTCGTTTTTGATCCCGATATTTTGCATATTTATCTTAATATTAATTTCCATTAGCTTCCAATCGTTGAAAGTTGCAAGAACAAATCCGGTAGATAGCCTGCGGGATGAATAAGTAAAAAATAAAATCTCAATACTAGAAAATGATACAATTAAAACATTTATTCAAGTGGTATAACGTCGGTGGTACACGCTCATTTGTGCTCAAAGATGTCAGTTTAGATATAGCAGAAGGTGATTTCATATCCATTATGGGCCCTTCGGGTTCAGGAAAATCCACCCTGTTGAATATTATCGGCATGCTCGACGAACCCGATGAAGGTGAATATATCTTTATGGATGAAAATGTATTGGAGATGAAAGCAAAAAAACGGACGCAACTCTACCAATCTCATATTGGATATGTATTTCAGGCTTACCACTTACTGGATGAGTTGACAGTATATGAAAATATAGAAACACCGCTGATCTATAAAGACATTTCCAGCAAGGAGCGTAAAGCCATTGTGGCCGATATGCTTGACCGTTTTGGTATTGTGGGAAAGAAAGATCTATTTCCGGCTCAGTTGTCCGGAGGACAACAACAGATCGTTGGTATCGCGCGTGCATTGGCGGGCTCTCCGAAACTCTTGTTGGCAGATGAACCTACGGGTAACCTCAATTCCAAACAAGGCGAAGAGATCATGGAACTGTTCAAACAATTGAATGATGACGGTGTCACGATCATACAAGTTACCCATTCCGAAAAAAATGCGGAATACGGCAAAAGAATTGTGAATATGCTGGATGGCCAGCTCAAATAATTGTATGCCAATTTAACCTGAATAATCCCTACTTGGTACATGAATACTGTAGGGATTTTTTTTTATTATTTCTCAATTCAATTTTTTAACTTCGTTATGATGAATGAGAGAGCGCTGAAATCGTTAATATTTCTGCTGGACGATACCGATCAACAGATTATTCAGGAAGTGGAGCATCAATTGAAAAGCCAAGGCCCTGAAATTGTTCCTTATTTGGAGAAATTCTGGGAGTCGAGCTTTGATCCAAGGGTACAGGGACGACTGGAAAACATTATCCATGAAATTCAGTTCGACCAGACCAAAAATGAGCTACAGATCTGGAATCTGAGCAATTCCTTCAATCTCCTGGAAGGACTTATCATTCTCAATAACTATCAATATCCTTCTTACGAGGACCATAAAATCGTGTTGAAAATCGAAGATCTAAAAACAGAGGTCTGGCGTGGACTTCAATACGATATGAGTCCATTGGAGAAGGTGAATCTGCTGAACCATGTGCTATTTGGTTCCTTTGGGCTATCTGGCAATACAAAGGATTATCACCATCCGCAAAACTCCTATATCGGTCAGGTTCTGGACACAAAGCAGGGGAATCCGTTGACCTTATCCTGTATCTATAGCATTATTGCGCAAAAGCTGGATATCCCGATCTATGGGATCAATTTACCCAAGCATTTTATCCTGGCTTACATGGATACGGATGAAGAAGGAAATGAACATGTTTTGTTTTACATCAATGCATTTAACCGGGGGCAGATTATGCAAAAAAGTGATGTAAATTCGTTCCTAAAACAATTAAATCTAAGTGCAGATCGGGAATTTACCTATCCCTGTGACAATGTGACCATAATGAAGCGTGCACTTCGGAATTTATTGTCGGCCTATGAAGCACATGAAAGTGCAAGCAAGCAACAGGAGATCAGCGAACTGTTCGAATTGCTTGCTTGACAGTCTTTATAAATTAAAAATTTGGTCTTTCTCTGGCGTCCAAAAAGATATAATTTGGCGTCATTGTGCCATATGTTTTTGTTAATTCTGGTGCTGTATTTCCTTGATCCTCCAGTTTAAACCGGCTGATTTTCCTATTCTTCTTATCTGAAATATAAAGAAATTTACCATTTTCAATACGGTCATCAATGGCAACTCCCGCAGGCTCTTCCAACCCTGTATTCGTACCACCGATCACATAATCAGGTTGGATGGTTTTATCGCCAGTTCCATCAAACAACTCCGTAGGATTTCTAAAGAACAATACTTCCCCGCCTTTCCCGGTAGCGACAGCAAATAGTTTTTTATTAGGTGCATAAGATACTGCTTGTAAGTCTGTTTTTCCCTCCACATAGACAGTCAATGCAGGCTGAAATTTATCCTTATTGATGATCGTATCGCGTGCTCGGTCTATCAATTCCTGCTTAAGTCCTTTGTAGACAGCAAAACCAATTCTGTTTTTAGCTTGATCATTAAATCCAATGAGCACCCATTTTTCATTTTTATCAGCTGTATTCCCCTGTAATAAATTCAATGAGACGGGTTCAATATCTCCCAAACTGATCTGTTTGTCGATGATCTTAGAACCACCTGTTGAACCTTTTCCCTCCGGACGGCTTATCGCATATAACATATTGCCACCTGTAGCAGCGAGCAGAAAATTGGTCACACTTGACCCTGTATTACCGACTTGCTGTGCATAGGTGTAATAGGCTAATCCTCTTACATTTCTAAACCCCGTATAGCCAATAGCGCTTGCATTTCCCGGAATCCCATAAACGTCATCCAGTGCAATACGCTGGATAAAGGTATCTTGAGCAATTGATCCTTCACTCGCCTGAAAAACAGCCTTTGCATCGGGGTCAAATATAACCGCTCCCCCACCCTTTGCCGGAGAAAGATATTGATAGATATTATCCAGATTATTGGTATCAGCAGGATCCACAATAAAGAGATTCTTGATAGAGGAACTATTCGGCTGATAATCCCTAAAAGAAATATACAATCTTGAAACAAGTGATACTTGACCAACATCGGGTTCATCGTCCAATTTTTTACAGGAAGCAACGCCTATTAAACTGGCAAATAATACTATAACACAGGTTTGAAATGAAAATTTCATATATTTTTTATTATAAATAGCTTATTGTGTCTAACATACAAATCTACTAATATATGCAGAATATCAATGAATTTATATGATTCTTTTGGGCATATATTACGGGAACTCAAACGGAAATATTTGTCATTCCGCTACTTTTTGATTAAAATTGCCTTTGTTTTTGATATCATATACATTATGGAAAAGAAGGAATTTGTACGGGAGAAGTTGGCATTACCGGGAGAAGGCAAGAAATTGCTTTTGCATTCCTGTTGTGCACCCTGTTCCGGAGAAGTCATGGAGGCGTTGATTGCTTCAGATATCGATTTTACGATTTATTTCTACAATCCCAATATCCATCCTCGCAAGGAATACGATCTGCGCAAAGATGAAAATATCCGGTTTGCCGAAAAACACAATATCCCTTTTATTGACGCGGATTACGATGTGGACCATTGGTTTGATCTGGCTAAAGGCATGGAACAGGAACCTGAGCGGGGGATCCGTTGCACGATGTGCTTTGATATGCGTTTCGAGAAAACCGCAGAATATGCGGCGGCAAATGGCTTTGATGTGATCTCAAGTTCATTGGGTATTTCCCGATGGAAAAACATGGAACAGATCAATGACTGTGGCCTACGTGCAGCCTCCCGCCATGAAGGTATGGAGTACTGGACATTCAACTGGCGCAAGAAAGGTGGTTCGGCACGAATGTTAGAAGTCTCCAAAAAAGAGAAGTTCTACATGCAGGAATATTGCGGTTGTGCCTATTCGCTACGTGACACCAATAAATGGCGCATGGCAAATGGACGCGAAAAAATAGAGTTAGGTAAAAATTATTATGAATAAGTCGTGCCATGCGTATATATAAAGCGTTTGACCGGAATATTTAAAAAAATATTTCGATCCTAATGATTTTATACATACCTTTGCAGGCTCAAATGCAAGATTGTGAAACATCTAAAACAATACAGAATTCCCTTTTCGGGACTCAACGCTGGAAAGCACAATTTTGAATTTGACATTAATAAAAAGTTCTTTGACTGCTACGAACATTCGATTGTAAAAGATGGCAATCTGAAAGCAGAAGTTGAATTGCAAAAACAGGAAAACCTTTTGATTTTGCATTTTGATATCCAAGGCGAGATTCAATTGACTTGTGATACCTGTTTGAAAGAGTTTATGTCACCGATTTCAATTCAAGAACGGATATTGGTCAAATTCACGGATGAAGATTGGACAGACAACACGGATGAAGTGTTGATCTTATCAAAAAGCGACCATGAGTTGGATATAGCTGAGTTATTGTACGAATACATCAACTTAGCTGTGCCCTATATCGTGAAATGTGAGGAGCAAGGAAAAGGCATAGCATGCGATCCTGAAATGCTGGCTTTATTTACAAGCGAGCCAGATGCAGAGGAGCAAAAAGAAGAAGAAATTATCGACCCACGTTGGGAAGCATTGAGAAATATTAAAAATAACTAAAACAAAAATACGAGATGGCACATCCAAAACGTAAAACTTCTAAATCAAGAAGAGACAAAAGAAGAACACATTATAAAGCTGAAGCTCCTAGCTTGACAGTATGTAAAGAAACTGGCGCAGTTCATTTACCACACCGTGCATACACTGTAGACGGAAATTTGTACTACAACGGTAAATTGATCATTGAAAATACAGCTGTTGTCTAAGGTAAACCTTTCATAACACCAAAACATCCCAAACAAGCAATATTTTAGAAATTTGCTTTATTTTGGGATGTTTTTTGCGTATTATTGATTTACTAAATAATAACGGATGAAGATTGGTTTAGATATTTTAGGAGGAGATTATGCTCCTAAAGCAACGATAACAGGTGCTATTGAAGCACAAAAACAGCTTACTGGAGACCAAAAGATAGTCCTTTTTGGTAAAACTGAAGAGACTAAGCAATTCATCGATCAAGCCGGAGGAAATTCATCTGACTTTGAATATGTGGAAGCTCCAGAAGTCATTGCGATGGGTGAACATCCAACCAAAGCGATAACTCAAAAACCCAACTCAAGTATTGCGAAGGGATTTGAATATTTAAAAAACAAAGAAATCGACTCATTCGCATCCGCAGGTAATACTGGAGCTATGCTCGTGGGATCGATGTTCAGCGTAAAAGCTATTCCAGGCGTATTGCGCCCAGCCATAGCATCAATTGTTCCAAAATTGAAATCAGGATTCGGACTCTTACTGGATGTCGGCGCAAACGCTGACTGTAAACCGGAGATGCTGAATCAATTTGCAATGCTGGGCAGCCTCTTTGCCGAGCATGTATTCAATGTATCCAATCCTAAAGTCGGATTATTGAACATTGGAGAAGAAGAAGAAAAAGGAAACATCCTGACAACCTCTACCTACCCCCTACTTAAAGCCAACGACAAGATTAACTTTATCGGAAATGCAGAAGGCCGCGACCTGTTCAGTGACCATGCCGACGTATATGTCTGCGATGGATTTACGGGCAATGTGGTCTTAAAACTTGCAGAATCATTTTATGTAGTGACCCTGAAAAAAGGTTTTAAAGATGATTTCTTCGATCGATTCAACTACGAGCAGTACGGCGGTAGTCCAATCTTAGGAGTCAATGCTCCTGTTATTATTGGTCATGGTATTTCAACACCGGAGGCCATTAAAAATATGGTTTTATTTTCAAGAGATATGATCGAGTCTAAATTCATTGACAGCATCAGATCTATTTTCAATTAAGTATTTATGTCAAAGATTCATGCCGCAATTACGGCTGTAAATGGTTACGTTCCAGATTACATCCTCACCAACAAAGAGTTGGAAACAATGGTCGATACCAACGACGAGTGGATTGTATCACGAACGGGAATCAAAGAAAGACGCATCTTAAAGGGTGAAGGGCTTGCTACATCAGATCTTGCTGTGCCTGCCGTTCAGGGTTTATTGAAAAAGAGAGGGATAGAAGCGACGGATATCGATTTAATTATCTTCTGTACCAGTACACCAGACATGTTGTTTCCGGCTACAGCAAATATTCTGGCCGATAAAATCGGAGCGACAAATGCTTGGGGATTCGATCTTCAGGCAGCTTGTTCAGGCTTCTTGTTCGGTTTAAATACCGGAACACAGTTTATCACCGCAGGCACACACAAAAAAGTGCTTGTTGTCGGTGCAGATAAAATGTCATCGGTCATCAATTATCAGGATCGCAATACCTGTATCCTTTTTGGGGACGGCTGCGGTTGTGTGTTATTGGAACCGAATGAAGAAGGATTGGGGATACAGGATGCGATTTTAAAAACCGATGGTTCCGGTGGCCAGTACCTCAATATTAAAGGTGGTGGTTCATTAAATCCAGCCTCACATGCTACTGTTGACGCAGGATTGCATTATGCGTACCAAGAAGGCCGTACAGTATTCAAATTTGCTGTGACCAATATGGCGGACGTAGCGCATGAAGTAATGGAAAAGAACAACTTGAAATCAGAAGATATAGCCTGGTTGGTCCCCCATCAGGCCAATAAACGTATCATTGATGCAACAGCCGAACGTGTAGGTCTTCCAGACGAAAAAGTGATGGTAAACATCCAAAAATACGGTAATACCACCAGTGGGACAATCCCACTATGCTTATGGGAATGGGAATCTCAGTTGAAAAAAGGAGATAACCTGATCCTTGCCGCTTTCGGTGGCGGTTTCACTTGGGGATCCATCTATTTAAAATGGGCGTATTAATTGTCCATTTTATGGTATAATTTATTACTTTTGACAGTTAGAATTTTTTAAGAAACAAACAAAACCTAGAATACTATGGGTATGGATATCAAACAAATTCAGGACTTGATTAAATTCGTTTCAAAATCAGGTGTGAATGAAGTCTCGATTGAAGAGCAAGATTTTAAAATTACAATAAAGACAAATCAAGAGCCTACGTACGTTACAGCTTCTGTTCCGGCTGTTGCACCAGTTGCTGCTGCTCCTGTTGCGCAAGCTGCAGCACCAGCTCCAGTAGCTACTCCTGCAGCACCAGCTGCTAGCGCTGACGCAAACTTGATCACAATCAAATCACCAATGATCGGTACATTCTACCGTTCAGCTGGCCCCGGTAAGCCATCTTTCGTTAATATTGGTGATGATATCAATACAGGTTCTGTATTGTGCATTGTTGAAGCGATGAAATTGTTCAACGAAATCGAATCTGAAGTTTCTGGTAAAATCGTTAAGATTTTGGTCGAAGATGCTCAACCTGTTGAGTATGATCAACCATTATTCTTAGTAGAGCCTAAGTAATTTACAAACGTAAATGAATATGATGTAGCCTCCAAAGGGCTACATTTTTGTAAACTTCATAATTCAAGACAATGTTTAAAAAAATATTAATTGCAAATAGAGGAGAAATTGCCCTGCGCATTATCCGTACCTGCCGTGAGATGGGTATCAAAAGTGTTGCAGTATATTCAACCGCAGATAGAGACAGCTTACACGTACGCTTTGCTGATGAAGCGGTTTGTATTGGCCCTCCACCGAGTAAAGATTCTTACTTAAACATTCCTAATATTATCTCTGCAGCTGAATTGACAAATGCAGATGCAATTCACCCGGGATATGGTTTTTTGTCTGAGAACGCGCGTTTTTCGGCAATCTGTGCAGAGTATGGTATCAAATTTATCGGTGCTACGGCGGAGCAAATCGAGAAAATGGGCGACAAATCCCGTGCAAAGGACACCATGAAACAAGCTGGAGTACCTACTGTGCCCGGATCAGATGGTTTGATCTCAAACGTAAAAGAAGGCATCAAACTCGCCAATGAGATAGGTTATCCTGTTATTATTAAAGCTACTGCCGGCGGTGGTGGCCGTGGTATGCGTATCATCTGGAAAGACGAAGAGTTCGAGCCAGCTTGGGATTCTGCCCGTGTAGAATCCGCAGCTGCTTTTGGTAACGACGGTATCTACCTTGAGAAATATGTTGAGGAACCCCGTCACATTGAATTCCAGATCGTAGGCGACCAATTTGGTACCGTGTGTCACTTATCAGAACGTGACTGCTCGATCCAACGTCGTCACCAAAAATTGATCGAGGAATCTCCTTCACCGTTTATGACGCCTGAATTAAGGGCCGAAATGGGTGAAGCGGCTGTCAAAGGTGCAAAAGCCGTAAACTATGAAGGTGCAGGTACAATAGAATTCTTGGTTGACAAACACCGCAACTTTTACTTTATGGAAATGAATACACGTATTCAGGTAGAGCACCCCGTAACAGAAGAAGTGATCAACTTCGATCTGATCAAAGAACAGATCAAGGTTGCTGCCGGTATTCCAATCTCCGGAAAGAATTACGAACCGGAAATGCACGCGATCGAGTGTCGTATCAATGCGGAAGATCCGTTCAACAATTTCCGTCCTTCACCGGGCAAAATCACGAATTTTCACTCTCCGGGGGGGCATGGTGTACGCGTAGATACACACGTATACTCAGGCTATACCATTCCGCCAAACTATGACTCTATGATTGCTAAATTGATCTGTGTCGCACAAACACGTGAAGAAGCAATCTGTACCATGGAGCGCGCATTGAGCGAATTCGTCATCGAAGGTATCAAAACTACCATTCCTCTGCACTTGAGATTAATGCGTGACCCTAACTTTAGAGCAGGCAATTTCACTACAAAATTCATGGAAACATTTGACCTAACTGAATATCCTGTAGAAGATTAAATAAAATTGTCTTTACATACATAAAAAATACCATTCTTTACAATAAGAATGGTATTTTTGTTTCCAAACAATTTTTATGAGTACACCAAATTCGAAAGATTTAATACAAGCTATCAAAAATAAGGGGAAGAATATAGAAGCAGAAATGTCTTTCTTTGACCATCTTGAGGTCTTGAGATGGCATTTGGTTCGTTCAGCTATTGCAATCTGTATCTTTGCCGGTATCGCGTTTACATTTTATGACTTTGTTTTCAACGATATTATCATGGGGCCCAAAAATCTCGATTTTTGGACTTATCGCATGATGTGCAAAGCCGCAGATGCGTTCAATCTAGCCGACTTCTGTGTCAAGAAAATACCTTTTAACATTATCAATACGGAATTAGCAGGGCAATTTATGCTCCAGATCAACTCCTGTCTTTTGATGGCTTTGATGATGGGTTTTCCCTATCTTTTATTCGAAATTTGGCTATTCGTAAAACCAGCATTGACAGATGTTGAAAGACGTTCTGCACGTGGATTTGTTTTTTACTCTTCCATGTTGTTTCTTTTAGGAGCACTTTTTGGATACTATATTGTTGTACCATTATCCATTAACTTTTTAGCGAACGTGTCCTTAAGTGACGAAATCGTGAATCAGATTACCATCGACAATTATCTGTCTACGATCGCTACATTGACATTAGGTTGTGGGATTGTTTTCCTGCTTCCGATCCTGGTGTTTATTCTGTCTAAAATAGGTATTATGACACCTGAATTTATGCGTGCCAGCCGTCGTTATGCAACCGTTATAATTTTGGTTATAGCTGCGGTCATTACCCCTTCTGCGGATATTATCACCATGTTGACTGTTGCTGCTCCGATGTTCTTATTGTATGAAGTAAGTATCATGGTTTCGGCAGATGTTAAGAGAAAAAAATTAGCACAAGAAAAATAAAATAACAAGAGAAATGAGCAGTGTAAAGAAAATTGCGATCGGAAGTGACCATGCAGGGTTTGAGTACAAAACGGCATTGGTTAACTTTTTAAATGAATTGGGTTATGAAGTAACTGACTTTGGAACAAACTCGCCAGATTCGGTCGATTACCCAGATTTTGCACATCCCGTCGCTTCTGCGGTAGAAAACAAAGAGGCTGATGCAGGTGTATTGATCTGTGGTAGTGCCAACGGAGTTGCGATCACAGCCAATAAACATCAAAATATCCGTGCCGCAATCTGTTGGTTGGAGGAAATTTCAGTATTAGCACGTCAACATAACGACGCCAATGTCGTATGTATTCCAGCTCGTTTTATCGATCTTGACCTTGCTAAAAAGATCGTATCAACTTTTATGACAACCGAATTTGAAGGTGGTCGTCATGCCAATCGTGTCAACAAAATAGCTTGCAGCTGTTAACAAATTAACATATTTTAAGGAGCGGATGAAAGGTAAAACATACTTTTCATCCGCTTTTTTAGTTATATTGTGTACTCATCATCTTATATACATATTGCGTACAGAATAGAGCCCAAGCTTACAGCAGCAGGTTCTCGAGACTCAATACAAAATACAAAATACGAAATGAAGAAAATACATAACCTGATCTGGATAGCGTTGTCTATGGTAAGCTGTGCTCAGGCACAGGATGTCAGCAGTAAGTACGCGAGTGAAATCACCGTAGAATCTACACAAAAACATCTGCGCACACTTGCTTCTGTAGACTTTGAAGGAAGAGGAACTGGGCAGAAAGGCGGTCAGCTGGCTGCGGATTATATCGCAAATGAATTCAAAAAATATGGCCTTTCAGCACCAGTAAATGGAACTTATTTTCAACCTCTTCGGCTTATACACAATAGTTTTAAAGTCAAGCACTTTAGCATCAATGACCGACCATTCTTAAATGGAAAAGATATCTTTGTCATCGGTAACAACGAGGATAAGCTCTTTGAAAGCAATGAGATTATCTTCATTGGTTATGGGATCGATGATCCAAAGTATTCCGACATCAGCGGTTTAGACCTGACCAATAAAATTGTCTTATTATTGAATGAAGGTGAACCTACGGATGACAAGGGAAATTCATGGATCACCGGAAAAAAAACACCGTCTGACTGGTCGACAAGCAGGAATAAAAAAATAAAGGAAATTCTCAAGAAGAAACCAAAGTTGGTGCTGGCTGTCAACAGTCAGCTTTCCCAACTACTTGAAGATGCGGGAGACCGTGCTACCGAAGGCCGCTATAACCTGGCCGTAGATCAGCCGGCACCCGAAAAATCCCCCGTGATCCCCGTTGTCAACATCACCGATCATGCAGCGAATTATATATTCAATCTGGCACGTACAAATCTCGCGGCTGTAGTCGGTAAAATCAACCGTTCCGGACAGGCAAATTCCTTTGCGATCAGTACAAACCTTAAAGCTGAGTTCGGCACAAATGCAAAACCTTTAGCTGACCCCAATATCCTGGGATATTTAGAAGGAACTGATAAAAAAGATGAAATTGTCGTCATTGGCGGGCATTATGATCACGACGGCAAAGATTCAAAAGGAAACATCTTCTTCGGTGCAGATGACAATGCATCCGGAACAACGGCTGTACTTGAGCTCGCACGTAGCTTTTCCCGTGCAAAAGCCGCAGGCAATGGTCCAAGGCGTAGTATTCTTTTTATTACTTATGCAGCTGAAGAAAAAGGTTTACTCGGTTCTAAATTTTATACCGAAAACCCAGTTTTTCCATTGGCAAATACCATAGCCTGTATCAACATTGATATGATCGGGCGTGTTGATGACAAACATCTCAAAGGAAATCACGATTATATTCATGCGATCGGTTCAGACAAACTAAGCTCTGAACTCTATCAGATCAATAAAGATGAAAATGACAAAAACACCAAGTTGGAGATAGATTACATGTATGACAATCCAAAAGATCCCATGCGTCTTTATTACCGTTCTGACCATTATAACTTTGCAAAGAAAGGCATACCATCCATCTTCTATTTTTCGGGTCTTCATCCTGACTATCATACACCCGCGGACACCTATGACAAAATCGACTTCCCACTGATGGTCAAACGGGAAAAATTGATCTTTTTTACAGCATGGCAGATCGCCAATAGAGAAAACCGTCTGGCAATAGACAGCAACAAAGAATAAAAATAGTTTTCGCTATAATAAAAAAAAGGTCGGGTAAAGCAGTTTACCTGACCTTTTTTTATTACACAATCCCAGTTATTCCGCTAGCAGATAAATTATCCCTTTTGTGTTAAACTCTGTTAAAACACTGCCCTAATACCGGCTCTTATTTTTTGTTTCCCCTACTACTTAGTATAATTGTACCAAGTAATTGTACTAAGCCAATAACCAAAATAACCTTTATGAAAATACTGTTTATTTTCTACTTTCTGCTTCTCTTTACCATTCCCGCGTTATCTCAGACAAAGGGGAAAGCAAACGGAACAATACTATCGCAAGCAGGTGAACCACTCGAAAAAGCAACAGTCACGGTGCTCTCTCCAAAGGATTCCGCTGTCATCTCGTATTTGCTGACAGATGCCAAGGGAAACTTCGAGTTTTTTCGGCTACCGGCCGAAACTAGGCTTATTTTGATTGTATCACACATCAATGCTTCGCCTTACAGCCAAGATTTTAGTATTCACAATGGATTACATAATTTTGGGCAATTAAAACTCGGGGCTAAAAGCCTCGATGAAGTTGTGGTCAATGTTGCCCCTCCCGTCCGGATGAACAAAGACACATTGGAATATAATACAAACTTCTTTAAAACGAGGCCAAATGCCAATGTAGAAGAACTAATTAAACAGCTCCCTGGATTACAGGTCAATATGGACGGGACCATCTACTATCAGGGAAAAGAAGTGTCAAAAGTCAAAGTAAATGACAAAGATTTCTTTTCTACGGATGTACGCATCGCTACACGAAATCTGGATGCTTCTTTAATAAAAACAGTACAAGTATATCGTGACAAAGGCGAATCTAAGATCAATGTCGAAGATGAAGACAGACTCCCAATTACGATCAATCTTAAAGTCAAGAAAGAGTTTTTAAAAGCGAGCTTCGGAAAAGCATATGGAAGTGCTGGCACCAGAGGGCATTACGAAGCAGGAGCACTGTTTAACACGTTTCGGGATACATTGCAATTGAGTTTTCTGGCTTTTGGAAACAATGTCAATAGACAGAGTTTCGATTATAATGAATTAAACCAGCAAGGTGGTTTGGGCCGAGCAGAAAGTTATGGTTTTGATAGCTTTGGCGGGCGAAATTATTCGGGGAAAGCAAATGATGTCGGTATCGGTTTCAATCTCAACAATGACTGGGGCACAAAAACAAAACTTAACATCATGTATATGCTGAAGCATAATAACACCGAAAATGCTAACCAGTCCAGTAATATCGCTAAATTCGATTCCATCGAGCAATTCAATAACAGTAATTATGAGGAACGCAAAAAACGCTTAGGTCATGATCTGAAGTCCCTATTCCGGCACCGAATGGATACGACCGCCTATCTTGAATTTAAACCGAGTATTAGGATCAATAGAGATCACAGCGACTCGAAGTCCTTTTCAAAAACTGATACACAGCAAGATAGCATAAATAAATCACAGACAACGGGGGATTCTAAGCAGGCCCAATTTAACTATTCACATAGTTTTTATATTGAAAAACAGTTTAACAAAAAGCATAGCCTTTCTTTTCGCAATGAAATCAATTATAGCAATCATGATGTGGATGGCACCAATGAACAACTGAGTGAGATTTACAACAACCCTAATCCAAGAACCCTCCTATGGACAAACGAAGGTTCGGTAACGAAGTCCCGTGCATTCAATTCGACGATCAGTTATTTCAACAAAACTGTGAAAAAGTTAGATTTCAATCTATTTTTCTCCCTCAATAAAAACAGCCGCTCGCAGACCGAGACTTTCTATTTTGATCAGAACAACAGCGGAAGGGTCCATGGAAACGATCTCGAAAACAATTTTAATTACAATTATCAAGAATATGTCACGGGTCTTAAGTTTTATTGGAAACCCATCAAAGATATCTTTATTGATATAGGGACCACCTACGCCATAAAGGATGATCATTTCGATCTCAAACAGCTCAATGAAAATAAAAAGTTCAAAAATGGCTATTGGCTTCCTAATATTTCCGTTCGTTACAAAAGTCTGTCACTCAGTTGGCAGAAAAATATCCAATCGCCCGCCACAAATGGAATTCGCACGGTTGAAAATGACCTCAACCCATTACAAACCCGATTGAAGGCGTTTATTTTCGATAACATAGAAACGCAACAGGCAAGCGTCTCTTTTTATGCTTATAACGCGAAGATCCAATTCAATACCGGAGGAAATATTAACTACCAAGAACGCAGCATCGGCACTAGAAGCTGGCGTGATGCCAAAAATGGTCATTATACCGTTCAATCTTATCTAGCAGGTTCCAGGTATAATTCTTCTTTATATAGTTTCTTCAGATATAGTTTTAAAAGCGGTGAAAACTGGAATTTTTACCTTTCCCAGACCAGTACTGCTTATAATTTCGAAAATTACAGTACAATCAATGACATTTCCAATAAATCAAATAATGTGGGAATAGATCTATCACAGGAATTTTCCGTTACCTGGAGAAATCTGATCGGTATTCAACCCAAGTATACTTATAACAGGAATAAAAACTTAAATTCCACCAAAAACCATCCAGACTTTGCTGAAACAGCTTATTCAACACATCAGATCGGCATGGGATTAAATATCAATCCTATTCAGGGGTTTTCGTTAGAGAGTACTTATTCATTGGATAATAGAGCAAGTGGATTAAATGGAAGAAAAAACTACCATATATTGAACGCTTCAATGTACTATACATTTAAAAACAAGTCTCAAGTTAAACTGACCGGCTTTGACATCCTGAATCAAAATACACAAAATTACTGGGGAAGTCAGGGGAACATGACTTATTTTGGAAGTTCAATGACCTTAAAGCAGTATTTTATGCTCGGATATATCCACAAATTCAATATCATAAAAACCAAATGATAAGTCTATCTGAAAAAGTTTGATTTGACCACAAGCAGAAACATTTTACCTGTATTTATTGTTATCTTTAGGATAAAACACGTATAATTTATGGCTTTTGTAGATTACTATAAAGTGCTTGGCATTGATAAAACGGCTTCGGCAGATGATATCAAAAAAGCATATCGAAAACTAGCGCGTAAATATCATCCTGATGTCAACCCCAATGATAACGAGGCTAAACAACGGTTTCAGGAGATCAATGAAGCGAATGAAGTGTTATCCGATCCCGAGAAACGTAAAAAATATGACCAATATGGCGAACATTGGCAACATGGAGAGGAGTACGAAAAAGCACAGCAGCAATACCGACAATCCCAATCGGGCGGTGGCAATCCTTTTGGTTCCGGCGGGAACCCATTTGGTGGCGGTGCGGGTTCCTACGAGTATACCGGAAATTTTGATGATGGTCAATTCTCGGATTTTTTCGAGCAGATGTTTGGCAGTCGACGCGGTGGGGGCAGACAAAGTACCTTCCGTGGACAGGACTTTAATGCTGAGCTGAGTTTAACGCTCCAACAGGCCTACACTACTCACCAACAAACCTTTAATATCAACGGCAAGAGTATCCGTATAACGATTCATGCAGGTGTTGAGGATGGTCAGAAAATCAAATTAAAGGGCTATGGTAGCGAAGGAATCAATGGTGGCCCTAAAGGCGATTTATATATTACGATCAACATCACGCCCGATGCAAATTTCAAACGTCAGGGAAATGATCTGTACACCTCGCTGGATGTAGACCTTTATACGGCGATTTTAGGTGGCGAGGCAACACTCGACACCTTTGGCGGTAAAATAAAATTAAAGATCAAACCCGAAAGTCAAAACGGTGCAAAAATGCGGCTCAAGGGCAAAGGTTTTCCGCTATACCGGAAAGAAGGCGAATTTGGGGATCTCTACGTAAGCCTAAACATCAAAATGCCCAGCAATCTTTCCGATGACGAAAAAGCGCTATTTCAACAATTGAAGGATCTAAAGCAATAATCTTATGGAAACGACACTCATAAAAGTGATAGACTTCTGTCAGTCCAGAAAGGTTGAAACAACTTTTCTACAGACCATGGAGGAATATGGACTCATTCATATTGTCATCCAGCAGGAAGAACAATATATCGACGAAGATGAACTCAAGAAACTGGAACGTTTCTCAAATCTATATTACGATCTCGAAGTAAATCCACAGGGAATTCAGGTAGCCAATCATTTATTGGATAAGGTCGAACAACTGCAAAATGAAATCTTATTACTCAAAAATAAATTAAAAGCCCTGGATTATTAATCCAGGGCTTTTATCCCCGTCAATAAAATAGAATAATTAGAATACCACGTCCTTCTCAGTATTGATTTTAGTCTGCCAGACGATTTTATCCTGCAGCGTCGTATAGAGAATTTCATAATCTCCTTTACAAACAACGAATGAGCCATAAAAATCTTTTGGCTTCATTAGCCGATAGACCACCAATGTACGCCTCCCTTCTACATTTCCATATGCTTTCATCAGCATATATCCGGTTTTGTTAATCTTTTCCTCAGGAATCTTATAGTCAAGATGTGAACGACTTCCATCGTCCGGGCATTGTATCGCCGTCCTGCTCGGCGTAAAAATATAACGATTGCGGTACAAGGCCACGTTGGATTGCACAATATCCTTCGCCCAGGCAATGTCATTGAAATCAGCCGGAAGCAGAAAGATCATACTCACCATCTTTTCCTGCCAAAGCCTGTCATTGAACGGAATAACAAAATGCAACAGCTTTTGCCCTTTGAATTCATTTATGTTGTAGAAATATCGTCCTTCCCTGTTTTCTTCCCGCTGAAAGGCGGTCAAGTCCAATAAATGATTTCTTTTGCCTTTGACATTCGGAAAATTGTTTATCACAGCAAGCATGTCATAATTATATTTCCCTTTCATATGTCCGGTAAATAAGACCTTGTAAGCAGTATCCGGGTAATTTAGATGTTTGAGTACATTTTTGTATTTGGCAGTGACCTTACTCACATTGATCGGCCCACCATTGGATTGCCAGTTCTCTTCCTTTAAAATATCGTCGCCTAAAAATACAGCCAGGTTTTTATCGATATTGATAAAATATTCATCTCCTTCCACTGTATAGCCATTTGGAGCAATCTGATAGGATCTGCAGGAAACAAGTGCAAAAATTAGCCACACGGTGATTAACAGGAGTAAGGGTTTCTCTTTTCTTAACATCCGGGCGGTCTCCTAAGATTTTAAGTTTTGCATCTTTAGTCCTTCCCAACGATAAACATCATAAAAATCGCCGTTCACCTTCATTATTTTTAATGTCAGCTCATATTGATTTCTAACAGGACTGCCATCGAGAATACCGGGTTTCCATTTTGCTCCAGATCGCAACAGTCGGACCAACTCGTCACCGGCCTTCGTATTAGGCGTGCTGACGACTTTAAAATTATTCAGCTGACCATTTTTTTCGACAACAAATTGCACAACGACATTCCCATCTTCACCAGTTGAGTTTGGGGCGTAATTTTTCATCACATAATCACGTAAGGCAATCATCCCTCCAATAGGTTCTGACGTCACGTCTACACGCGTATAATTCTTCACATAACCACCATTAGGGGCAAATTTGTAATAGAAGGCAGCTTTGGATTCAACAGGATTGCCATCCACCAGAGCAGGTTCCCATTTTGACCGGGACAATAATTTAGTCGCTTGATCAATAAACTGTTTGTCAAGATCCGTTCTGATTTTTAAAGACTTTATTGTACCATCGGGATTAATAATAAAGTAACTTTCAATCACGGGATCAAGGTCTTTATTGGATATTTTTCGGGGCATTTTAAAATTCTGGGCAAACCAGCTGCTTAAGCCATCAACGCCGAGCTTCGGCGTAGCAACTGCTTTTTTTGCTTTAGCTGGAGCCGGCGAGCTGTCCTCTTGCATTGTATTTAAACGGATAGGTAAGGTATAGGCTACACGTACTTTTCGACCATTTTGTAGGCCGGGATTCCATTTTGCCGCACTTTTCATTAGCTTCAACGCAGCTTCACCGGTACCATAGCCCAGATCTTTTTTGACTTCAAAACTCGACAAGTTCCCATTCTGTTCCACAATGAAGGAAATTTCAATAATACCATTCACTGCGTTTTCCAATGCGGCTTTCGGGTAGTCGTAATTGTTGCCAACCCACATCATAAATTGCCGCATTCCACCAACGGGTTCAGGAAGAACTTCGACTTCGGTAAAAACGATATCTTTCCGAGGATTCGTTGTATCCGGCTGGATCAAGGCGTTTGCGCTCTCATTTGCATAAACATTGCTTCCCGCCACAGCTAGTGAAGGTTCAGCAATCGCATTCCACCGTCCTCCCGGTGCTTGGTTCCGCGAAATCAATTCTTCAACAGACATCGCTGATTCTTTTGATCCGGGTATCTCCAACTGGTTAATGGAACTTTCCATATCGGTGACAAGATCCTTCGCCCGGGTCGTGTTAAATACCAGGGTCGAAGCCGTCACCACCAATAGCATCGGTAAAATGGTTACATACAAAAGCTTATGGTTCTGTGTTGATTTATTCTTAAATAACATCATAATTCTTTTCTTTAAAAACGAATGATTAGAAAACTCATGCGTCAGCGGAAGATGATCCGTCTTCAGGGCATGAGCAACCAACATTTCGGCATAGGCCACCTTATCTGTCGAACAGATTTCGTCGGCTATACATTCGTGTTGGAACTTTAACTCTTTTTGAAAGAAATATAAAATCGGATTAAACCAGTTGAAAATTTTCAACAGCTCCATCAAAAGCAAATCGTAAGAGTGGCCCTGTTCGACATGGACACGTTCATGTAATTCGATACTGCCGCTGTCTTTAATAGACTCTCCAATGATGATTTTATTGAAAAATGAAAAACTTAGATAGTCTTGTTCGTGACGTAAAGCACGAATTAACCACTTCACCCGAGCGATCAGGAAAGCACAGGCAATCGCAACCCCTGTCCAATAGACATAGGTCATAATGTCTATCAAATAGATCGGCTGCTCCTGCGGGCTGCTAATGGCAATATCCATGTAGCCACTCAGATCCACCATCGGTATGGAATACGCGATTATCTGGGCGTTCGGTAATTCAATAAAAATCCCAATGGGTGCCAGGAGCGAGAAAAATATCATCCCGATCAAATAAACCCGATTCCATTGAAAAAAGGTGAGTTTTCGAAAAATCAGCCTATAGAGCACAAAGCCGATAATCAATGAAACATTGACAATCAATAAGTAAATCATAATCAAAAGTTTATAAGAGGTGGTTGTTGCTATTTGTTTTGTCGGATAATCGAAAGAATATCATCTAATTCTTTGACATCCAATTTATTCTCTTCCAGAAAATAAGAAAGCATACTTTTGGGAGAATTATCAAAATAATTATTCAACAACTTACCAGTGATTCCTTTTTTATATTCTTCTTTTGAAATCTTTGGCAAATACTGATGGCTTTTACCAAAAGACTCATGCGATACAAAACCCTTGGTTTCGAGAATACGCACTATGGTTGAAACTGTATTGTAAGCAGGTTTCGGTTCAGGTAGACGGTCAATGATATCTTTGACAAAACCACGTCCTATTTCCCAAAGTTCCTGCATGATCTGTTCTTCTGCTTTAGTCAGTTCTTTGAAATCTTCCATAACTCCTTTATATTAACAGTACTGTTGTAATCGATTACCATACAAGTATATAACTAAAGAAATAGTTTTACAACTATTTCTTTAGTTATATATTTAAAACACTGATTTTGAGCTAAATAAAGTTAAATTAAATACTACTTTATAACAGACTAATCCTCAAAATTCCGTCTGCGTGAAGCTTTCAGCTGGGCCTGCTGCTTCTTTCGGTCTAGTCTTTTTAACACACTGGAATAGGGTATTTTGGTTTTCTTTCTTGGTTTTATAGGCAAAAGTGCATCCTTCACCAGGTGAAGAAAACGGTCAATGGCAATTTCCTTGTTACGTAGCTGCGAACGGTCTGTATCAGCTTCCAGCTGCAAAATGCCTTCTTTATTTATGCGATTTGAGAGCTTTTCAGTCAGAATAGCCTTTTCCTCAGCTGATAAAACTGTCGAATGCTCCACATTCCATTGTAGGGTCACTTTAGAGGATACCTTATTGACATGTTGTCCCCCTGCCCCACCGGACCGTGAAAATTTAAACGTCAGCTCTCCTATTATTCCTGTTATATTCATTTGTTTTTAAATGCTTCTTCTATTTTTTCCATCTTCTTGAGCAGAAAACCTAATTTTTCGACTTGGTCACGTTGTACCTCAACGAGTTCCTGCTCTTTACGAATAATGAGATGGTCTATTTTTTCATGCAGTTCCCTAATTTCAAGTTCAGCTTTAAGGTTGACCATATAATCATTGCGTGCCCGCTCCCGGTCTTTAGCCTCTTGTCTATTTTGGCTCATCATAATGACCGGTGCCTGCAGGGCGGCGACGCAAGATAAAATGAGATTAAGCAAAATAAATGGATAAGGGTCAAAACCCTTATTATTTAGCCAATAGGTATTGAGCGCAATCCAGATCAGCAAAAATACGACGAAAGAAATAATAAATGTCCAACTCCCGCCGAATTCGGCAACTTTATCCGCTATACGCTCTCCCACCGAGGTTGCGCCGCCTACATCACTGTCTATACCTGCACTAATGACTTTATTATCCTTAAAGCTCTGTATCACTTGTTGATCCAATTGACTGAGCTGTCCAGACTCATCCTTCAAAAATTCGGTAATATAGGCTTCTTTAAACTTAGTCAATTCCGTTGCGGCAATATATTTGTCTTTCCCAAAATTGGGATATTCCTTTCGGATTAATCTATAAATAGGTTGTCGGATCGAAGCCCCCAAAATACACTGTTCGACAGGGAATTGCTGTCCTGAGATATCACTTGTGAAATTGTCCATATACCGCTTAAATGTCTACTTAAAGATAATGCTTTTTAAGTAATCAAAAAATTCACAAAACTATGGCAATTGGTTTTTGTTATTTTAGGCATAAATAGTCGAAATTTGCAGCACAAAAAATGAGTTATGAAATCATCAGGATTTATTCGCATACAGAAAAGGCGTTAAATCTGAAGCTTCATCACCTTTAAAATAGAACCGAGTGCAGCGAGTTCATTTGTACCAATGAAAGCGAACACTAAATAAAAATTATATCAATGAAAATAGGCATTGTTTGTTATCCCACATTTGGTGGCAGTGGTGTTGTGGCAACGGAGTTAGGAAAGGCTTTGGCGGCCAATGGGCATGAGATCCATTTTATAACCTACCGACAACCTGCACGCCTAGATTTCTTTTCGGAAAACCTATACTATCACGAAGTAGCAGTATCCCAATATCCGCTTTTTGACTTTTTACCTTACGAATCTGCCCTGGCCAGTAAACTGGTTGATGTTGTACGCTTTGAAAAGCTGGATCTGATCCATGTACATTACGCTATTCCCCACGCTTCGGCTGCGTTCATGGCAAAACAAATCTTGCTGACCACGTATGGCATTAATATTCCGGTGGTTACCACTCTTCATGGCACAGATATTACGCTGGTTGGAAAGGATAAGAGCTTTAGCCCGGTCGTCACCTTCTCGATCAATCAGTCAGACGGTGTAACCGCCGTTTCACAAAATCTAAAAGATGAGACACTCCGATATTTTGATATCTCCAGAGATATTAAAGTGATTACCAACTTTATCGATCTCGATAGATTCAGCAATAGGGATCGCTCCCATTTCAAAAAAGCGATTGCTCCGGGTAACGAACGGATCTTGGTCCATACCTCCAATTTCAGAAAAGTCAAAAATACAGAAGACGTTATTCGTATATTTAAGAAAGTCCATGATGTCATCCCTTCCAAACTATTAATGGTAGGTGACGGGCCTGAACGCCGCAACGCGGAGGAGTTATCCAGAGAATTGGATGTGTGTAAAGATGTTCGCTTTTTGGGTAAACAGGATGCCGTGGAAGAGATTTTATCTGTTTCTGATCTTTTCCTGATGCCTTCCAGTTCCGAAAGTTTTGGATTGGCCGCGCTAGAAGCAATGGCCTGCCAAGTTCCAGTTGTATCATCCAACACAGGCGGATTACCCGAACTCAATGAGAACGGCGTGACAGGATTCCTCAGTAATGTGGGTGATGTCGATGATATGGCCAAGAATGCAATCTATATTTTAGAAGATGCAGAACGGTTGGAAAAATTTAAAGAAGCAGCGTTAAACCATGCTAAAAAATTCCAATTGTCCAATATCATGCCTCTATACGAACAATATTACCGGGAAGTGATTGATCAAACAACAAAAGCACAATAAATATCATTTTTGGCCTTAAGGGTTGAAAAAAAAATTTTATCTTTGACCTTTGGAAAATTTCCAAAAAAACAATTATGAAATACAAACGTATCTTATTAAAACTTAGCGGTGAATCCTTAATGGGTGACCAAAGCTATGGTATCGATATTAACCGTGTATCACAATACGCTAATGATATCAAAGAAATTCACGATCAAGGTTTAGAAATAGCAATTGTTATCGGTGGTGGTAACATTTACCGCGGTTTAAGTGCTGAAAAATCAGGGATGGACCGTGTTCAGGCAGACTATATGGGAATGCTTGCCACTGTAATCAACAGTATGGCACTTCAGGATGCTCTTGAAAAAGTAGGGAAAAAGACACGTTTGCTAACGGCTATCAAGATGGAGCAGATCTGTGAACCATTTATTCGCAGAAGAGCTGTACGCCACTTGGAAAAAGGTCGTATTGTTATTTTCGGAGCTGGTACCGGAAACCCATATTTCACGACGGACACAGCAGCTTCTTTGCGTGCGATTGAAATCAATGCCGATGCAGTACTAAAAGGAACACGTGTAGATGGTATCTATACTGCTGATCCGGAGAAAGATCCTAGTGCAACAAAATTCGAAGAGATCTCATTCACGGAAGTGTATGAGAAAGGGTTAAACGTCATGGATATGACTGCTTTTACCCTTTGCCAAGAAAATAAATTACCCATCATTGTATTTGACATGAACAAACCTGGCAATTTGTTGAAACTTGCCAATGGTGAACATGTAGGAACTGTGGTAAAATAATTAAAATCTGTATAAAACGTAATCTTATATGAACGAACTAATTTCAATTGAATTGGACGATTGTAAAGACAAGATGTCCAAAGCAGTTGCTCACACGGAGTCTGAATTAACAAAAATTCGCGCCGGTAAAGCTTCACCATCTATGTTGGATGGTATCTCAGTCGATTATTATGGCAGCGCGACTCCGCTTTCGCAAGTAGCTAACATTAATACAACTGATGCACGGACAATTGTCATCCAACCTTGGGAAAAATCGCTCATCAACGCAATTGAAAAAGCTATTACGGATGCTAACCTTGGCATCAATCCTCAAAATGATGGTATCGTAATCCGCTTGAATGTCCCTCCTTTGACTGAAGAAAGAAGACGTGACCTGGTGAAAAAAGTAAAAGAAGAGACTGAAAGAGGCCGAGTAGCTATCCGTAATATTCGTAAAGATGCCAATGAGTCCATCAAAAAATTGAAAAATGATGGTGCCTCAGAAGACGAGATCAAAACTGCCGAAGGCGAAGTTCAAAAATTGACTGATGCATTTATTGTAAAGGTTGATAAATTGGCTGAACTGAAAGAAAAAGATATCATGACTGTTTAAGTTGCTATTCTTAAACAAACAAAACGAGGATGTTCAAAAAGATTGAATATCCTCGTTTTGTTTATGGTATTCGTATTCCGGCACCCACTCTCATTAAATATTCAGCAGGCGCCCCCTTTTACTTTCCGGCAGCTTCTTCCTTATTTTCCGATAGTTCAATATGATCCGTTTACAAAATATTCCGCGACGTTTTATTGATATTTGACCAAAATAATTGTACATTGTACACTAACACATAATCAGTTATATGATGAACAATTCTCGCCGTCAATTTTTAAAGCAAGCTGGAATAGGTCTTTCGGCAGCTTATCTGATGCCCAACTTGATATCTTGTCAAAATAAAACGGGCGCCGTCAGTGACAATCCCCTGCAGAACATAGGTGTACAGCTCTATTCCATACGGGATTTAATGGATAAAGATCCAAAAGGCTCTTTGGAGCAAATTGCAAAAATTGGCTTCAAACATGTTGAGCTATATGGTATTGATCCTGCCGCCAAACAATTCTGGAAATTACCTTATAAAGAGCTAAAAAAGATTTTGGATGACAACGGCTTAAAAACTCATTCGGGTCATTATGATATGTCTAAATATCTCAGTAAATCCCATACCGATAAAGAAGATTTATCTATTTACTTTGATGCAGCAAAAGAGCTCGGTCAGGAATATGTTATTGCGCCAGTTACACCAATGTTCGATATTAATGCACTTAAAAAAGACGATTATCTCTATGCCGCAGAACAACTTAATAAAGCAGGAGAACAGGCGAAGAAACTCGGATTAAAAATTGCATACCACAACCATTTCTGGGAATTTAGAGATCTGGGGAATAATACAATGGGGGAAGAAGTCATGTTAGCTTTCACAGAACCTGATCTAGTGGATTTTGAACTTGATCTTTTCTGGGCCGAGAAAGCCGGGAAAAATCCGATATCCATATTCGAAAAATTCCCGAATAGATTTAAACTATGGCATGTGAAGGATATGGACCGCACAAAATCCAATCCGATCGAATGGCCTAAGGACGGCGAGTTACCGGTTGAACAGATCTTTAAAGATATCAGATATACCGAAGTTGGTACAGGAAGTATCAATTTTACCGAGATTGTCAAAGAGAAAGCTAAAGCAGGGCTGAAATATGCATTCGTGGAGCAAGACAACATCTATATGCCAAATAAGATGGAGAGTCTTAAAAAGAGCTACGATTATGTGCAGGCAAATCTGATCAAATAGAAAAGGGAAGCAAATGCTTCCCTTTTCTATTTGATCAATTCCATTAGAACTGTGTATCCTCCACTTCAACGGCTGTCTCAATCACTTTACGCGCCAGTTCTTCCTTGAAGTCAATAATATTTTTACTGATCGTCTCATCATGAGTTCCTAGAATCTGAGCAGCCAAAATACCTGCATTTTTTGCAGCATTTAAGGCAACTGTAGCCACTGGAATTCCGTTGGGCATCTGCAGGATTGATAAGACCGAATCCCATCCATCGATAGAATTAGAGGATTTTACGGGAACACCGATCACAGGTAAATGTGTAATTGACGCGACCATTCCCGGTAAATGTGCTGCCCCGCCAGCTCCTGCAATAATCACTTTCAATCCGCGGGATGCCGCATCTTTCGCATAATCAAACATGCGTTGTGGCGTACGGTGTGCCGAAACGATGGTAACTTCAAATTCCACTCCAAGGACTTTGAGGACATCAATGGCATCCTGCATAACTGGAAGATCAGATTTACTTCCCATGATAATGCCTACCTGGGCCTTATTATTGATTGACATAGTATTATTAGGCTTTAACTTTTAATATTTCTTGTACTTTTCTTGCATTGGAGATTGCTTTATCCCGATCATCATTGATGATACATACGTGGCCCATCTTGCGAAAAGGCTTTGTATATTTCTTGCCATACAGATGCAAATAAACTCCTTCCATCGCCAATACCTCTTCTACGCCATCATATTTTGCTAAACCTTCGTAGCCATTTTCGCCCAAAAGATTGATCATGACCGCATTTGTCCGACATCTCGTATCGCCCAATGGTAAATTGAATATTGCTCTTAAATGTTGTGCAAATTGAGAAACATAATTGCCCTCTATCGTTTGATGTCCGCTATTATGCGGGCGCGGAGCCAGTTCATTCACCAAAATATCTCCGTTTTTCGTTAGGAACATTTCTACAGCAAGCAGGCCCACGATCTGCAAATCGTCTGCAATTTTCTTTGCAATTGCTTCCGCGCGCTGTTGAATTTCCACGCCATACAAGGATGGCGCGATAAGAAACTCAACCAAATTAGCTTGTGGATTGAATTCCATCTCTACCATCGGAAAGGTGGAGACATCCCCCCGATCGTTACGGGCGACAATGACAGCGATTTCCTTTTCAAAATCTACCCACTCTTCAATTAAACTCGGTTCTTCAAAAGCATCCTGAATATCCGCTTCAGTAACAATTTTCTTAACCCCTTTTCCATCATAACCATCTTTACGCAGTTTCTGAATGTAAGGTAGGCTCAGGGCAGGATTTTTTAAATTATCCTTTGTTGATATCAATTGAAACGCTGAGGTCGGGATATCATTTTGTTTAAAGAACTGTTTCTGCAACCCCTTATCTTGGATCAGGCGAATGATACGCGACTGTGGGTAAACGACTACGCCTTCCTCTTCCAGTTTCTCCAGGGCATCAACATTTACTTTTTCGATTTCGATCGTTATCAGATCCAGATCTTTTCCAAAATTATATACTGTCTCAAAATCACTCAATGAACCACATTCAAACTTATTGCACAGCTTCCGACAAGGGGCATTCTTATCAGGATCCAACACATGAACGTTTACATTGTAATTAATGGCTTCCTGGATTAACATTCTTCCGAGTTGACCACCACCAAGAATGCCTAATTGCAGTTCGCCATAAAAATCTTTTGCCATAATTGATTTTAAAATCTTATAAAATTTATCTTCTAAGCTTTTTCCTTGAACAATTGTTCGCCTAATAAACTTTCTTTATCTATCTTCTTTTGCAGTTCAATAAATGCACCGATAAGGGCTTCTGGACGTGGAGGACAACCTTGAACATACACATCCACCGGGATGATCCGATCCACTCCCTTAACCACATGATAGCCGTGTTGCCAATAAGGTCCGCCACAATTGGAACAGGATCCCATCGAGATCACATATTTAGGATCGGGCATCTGCTCATATAGTTTTTTTATACGGTCAGCCATTTTGAATGTAACTGTACCTGCGATTATAATAACATCAGACTGTCTCGGCGAAGGCCTTGGAAAAACGCCCATCCGATCCAGGTCATAAGTCGAGGCCATCGCCCCCATCATCTCGATCGCACAACAGGCAATGCCAAAACTCATGGGCCACATCGACGAAAGTCTCGCCCAGTTTAGCAAATCATCCAATTTGGCAACGACGACACCATTATTTTGCAGTTGACTATCTAAACTCATGCTTACTCAGTTTTTTTAAATCGAGGTTTAAAAGCGATCTTTGGAGCAGCTGCCACTTCCTGTGCGACAGTATTCTCCATAGCCACGTCTGCCGGCTCCCTATAGTCCCGCACCTGATAGGTACGATTATTCAATGTGGAATAAGCACTTTGAGGAATATTTACAGGAACCTTAGGCAAAGATACATTGGGTTTCACCCATTCGAGATCGCCTTTTTTCCAGACAAAAACTAATCCCAAGATTAATATGCCGATAAACATGGCCATTTCAATCATGGTAAACCAGCCCCATCGACCATCTGCGGCAATGTATTCCGATTGCCCAAATACTGTTGCCCATGGAAAAATAAAAATAAGCTCCACATCAAACAACAGGAACACCAAGGCAATGACGTAGAATCGAGGATTAAATTGTACCCAAGAGGATCCGACAGGATCTTCACCACATTCGTAAGTGCCAGATTTAATGGGATTGTTCTTTTTGGGAGAAATTAAACGTGCTAGAAAAATGGTCGCACAGACTAACAGCGTCCCTATCAACAGAATGATAAGGATTTTGCCGTATTCCGATAATTGCGCGGGGTCATCCATAATAATTACAAATTTAACAATTATTTCGTTTACTCGAGCGAGGAACTTGAAATTACGAATTATTTATTAAAAAAATGGGGCATTGTATGCCTACAATGCCCCATACGATATAACTATACACTAAAATTACATTTTTCCTGGCATTTTAGGCATATTGCGCATCAGCTTAGCGGCCATCGCCGGGTTAGACATTTGCTTCATCACCTTTCGCATATCACCAAATTGCTTCAACAATTTGTTTACTTCATTAATGTCTGTTCCGGAACCTTTGGCAATACGTAAACGACGTTTTTGGTCAATTACATCCGGATTTTCACGCTCAAAAGGAGTCATCGAATCAATGATCGCTTCAATAGGTTTGAACGCATTGTCATCGACTTCAATATCTTTCATTGCCTTTCCTACGCCGGGGATCATGCCCATCAAATCTTTCATATTACCCATTTTTTTGATCTGTTGGATCTGGGATTTGAAATCATTGAAATCAAATTTATTCTTACGGATTTTCTTTTGAAGTTCAGCAGCTTGCTTTTCGTCAAACTGTTGTTGTGCACGCTCTACCAAAGATACCACGTCACCCATACCCAAAATGCGGGATGCCATACGATCGGGGTAGAAAACATCCAATGCATCCATCTTCTCTCCGGTACCGATAAACTTAATTGGCTTATTGACAACGGATTTTATGGATAGCGCAGCACCACCGCGTGTATCACCATCCAATTTGGTCAATACAACACCTGTAAAATCAAGGCGATCGTTGAATGTCTTCGCTGTATTGACAGCATCCTGACCCGTCATCGAGTCAACTACAAATAAGATCTCATCCGGTTTTGTTGCTTCCTTAACCGCAGTGATCTCTACCATCAAAGGCTCATCTATCGCCAAACGACCAGCGGTATCAATAATGACTACATTATGGCCATTGCGTTTTGCCTCTTCAACACCTGCTTTGGCAATAGCAATCGGATCCGTTGATTCTCTATTGACATATACAGGTACACCAACTTGCTCAGCGAGTACCTCCAACTGGTCAATGGCGGCCGGACGATAAACGTCACCAGCGACCAATAATGGCTTTTTGTTCTTTTTATCTTTCAGGTATAAGGCTAACTTTCCGGAAAAAGTTGTTTTACCGGCACCGTTCAGACCCGCGATCAAAATAACAGTAGGATTTTTACCAGTCTCCAGCTCGGTAACAGATCCGCCCATCAATGCTGTCAACTCATCATTCATGATTTTAGTCAACAATTGACCCGGAGAAATACTTGTTAAAACGTTCTGCCCTAAAGCTTTTTGTCTAACATCATCTGTAAAAGTTTTAGCAGTCTTGTAATTCACGTCGGCATCCAACAATGCCTTGCGAATTTCTTTCATCGTTTCAGCAACGTTAATTTCGGTAATACTGCCTTGCCCTTTTAATACCTTAAAGGCTCTATCTAGCTTATCTTGAAGATTTGAAAACATAAAATCTGAGTCTTATTCTATATAAACAGCAAAGTTAAAAAAATAGTCTGTAGTAACCTCATTAACACCCTATAAAAAATGCGACCATTAAAAATAATCGCATTTTTTATATCCTAAAGTTGTTAAATCGTTCTTTACTCGCTCCTACGCCCGCCAAATAACATCGACGCATAGTATAAAAGTGTTACCAAGGCACTCAAAGCAGCAACTACATACGTCATGGCAGCCCATTTCAACGCATCCTTCGCACCATCGTGCTCCTCACCGTTATAGGTAACTCCGGCATGGTTTAACCAGGCTAGCGCCCTGTCTGATGCATCGAATTCTACCGGAAGTGTGATAAATGAAAAAATTGTTGTAATAGCCAAAGCACCTACCCCTACGGCCAGCAGCCAAGGATTACCGCCTTTGGAAAATGCAAATAACATCACACCGAGCATTAGCACCCATGAGGTCAGTTTGGAAGCCACATTGACCATAGGTACCATTGCCGAACGGAAACCCAACCATTTGTAAGCCTTTGCATGCTGAACAGCGTGACCACATTCATGCGCCGCTACTGCCGCCGCCGCCACACTACGACCACTATACACTTCAGGACTCAGGTTTACCGTTTTATCCGATGGATTATAATGGTCGCCCAAGCGATCAGGAATGGAGATCACTTTCACATCATATATACCGTTATCGTTGAGCATTTTTTGCGCAATCTCAGCACCCGACATCCCATTCCCCAACGGCATCTCCGAATACTTTTTAAATTTGTTTTTAAATCGTGTCTGGACAATCAGGCTTACCACCATTATTCCAATAAATAAAATCAAGTACATAGCTTTTATATTTTTATCGTTTTATCTTTTAATAGTTTCTATATGACTATCAAACCCTATTCCAATTCCCATAAATTGATTAAGACATGAATTTCTAAGATAATAAAAAGCTTATAACTGACAAAAAGAACAAATTCTTCTGATGCCGACATGACATTGTTGCATAAAAAAGGGGTGAAAACCTCACCCCGTTATTGTTATTTTCTAAATTATAGTATTTTTTCCACTATCCCATCTGAAAGACTAAATCAGAGCCTTCAATCATTTTACGAAGATTGCTCAAAGCATAGCGCATTCTTCCTAACGCAGTATTGATACTCACCTCTGTTATCTCGGCAATATCCTTAAAGCTCATATCACAAAAATGACGCATAATCAAAACCTCTTTCTGATCATCAGGTAGTTTCTGTATCATTTTCTTTAAATCGACATCGACCTGTTGTTTCAGCATTTTAGACTCAGCGCTTTCATCACTGAACTCCAACACTTCAAAAATGTCAAAACCATCTGCATTTACAATATTGGGAGCCCGTTTGGCTTTCCTGAAAAAGTCAACGATCATATTATGCGCAATACGGATCGCCCAAGGCAAAAATTTCCCCTCTTCGTTGTATTTGCCCGATTTTAAGGTATTGATGATTTTAATGAAAGTCTCCTGGAAAATATCTTCAGCAAGATATTCGTCTTTTACTTTCATATATATAGAGGTGTAAATCTTCGATTTATATCGATTCAACAATGCCTCTAGGCCAGACTCCTGGCCACCGACATACATTTGGATCAATTCTTGATCACTCTTACTTTTCAAAAGTCTCATACGTCACTTACTTTTTTAGCAGTTCGCAATTAAATTATCAGTTCTGTTGTAAAATGTAAATGTTTAGCGTATAGTGTTCCTTTCTTATTGTAAAACAATCAATTAATACTATCTCAAAGTACCGTAAAATTATTGAGTAATCAAATTTTTACATTTTATTTTAAGACTTTTTAACATTTTAAAAATTAAAAACTTCCTTCCTTTTACAAAAAAAGCACCTGACATACTTAGGTCTGCTTCGACTTATCCGATGAATCACGCTGACCCAAATTGACAGATAACAGGGAGCTTACAAGAACCTGGTCCGGCCCCCATTGGATGAAAGCGTATCAAGCCTCTGTTAGTTCGTTGTTTTAATTAGTATAAAACGCCTATTATTCCAAAAGTTGTCTCCTAATTTCCAACAGGGAATTATAAACCGGTTTCGCAGTCCATACTGCCTCGAACATGACATCTTAAAAGAAGGGAACGAACATAGGCAGAGCCGGGAGTTGCAAATGTAGCTTAGGTCCAAAACGAAAAATAGCGGAACCACCCTGGAGTGATTCCGCTATTGTATAGCGAGGCAGTCGTCTTATTTATACAATGGAAACTCGGCCATCATGGCTTTCACCTTACCATGAATTTTATCCAATTCGGCATCGTTCGATGCATTTCGCAATGCTTCGTCAATCAATTCTCCGATTTGAACAATTTCATTTTCTTTGATGCCACGTGTCGTGATTGCTGCAGTGCCAAAACGTACTCCTGAAGTCACAAAAGGTGAACGTGTATCAAAAGGAACCATGTTTTTGTTGGTTGTGATACCCGCTTTGCCCAATACTGCTTCTGCTTCTTTACCTGAAATATCTTTGTTGCGCAGGTCAACCAACATCAAGTGATTATCTGTACCGCCAGAGATAATTTTATAATCTTTATCGACGAAGTACTTCGCCAATGCAGCCGCATTTTTCTTCACCTGAACAATATACTCCATATAATCATCGGATAGCGCTTCACCGTAAGCAATTGCTTTTGCAGCAATGGTATGTTCCAAAGGACCACCTTGCGTACCTGGGAAAACAGCAAGATCCAACAATTGCGTTATTGTACGGGTCTCGCCTTTAGGCGTTTTGATACCCCAAGGATTTTCAAAATCCTTACCTACCATAATCATACCGCCACGTGGGCCACGTAATGTCTTATGTGTAGTTGTTGTCACAATATGACAATGAGGAAGTGGATCATTCAATAAACCACGAGCGATCAGACCTGCAGGGTGGGAAATATCTGCCAAAACAATCGCACCGATTTCATCAGCAACTTTACGGATACGGGCATAATCCCAATCACGTGAATAAGCCGAAGCACCACAGATGATCATTTTTGGCTTTTCACGAAGAGCAGTCTCCTCCAATTGCTCGTAATCAATCAAACCTGTATCTTCTTTTACACCATAAAATAATGGTTGATAGATCTTACCAGAAAGATTTGCCGGTGATCCATGAGTCAAGTGTCCACCGTGCGATAAATCAAGACCTAAAATTTTATCGCCGGGCTTGATTGTCGCCAAAAAAACAGCAGCATTTGCCTGTGCACCAGAGTGAGGCTGAACATTTACCCATTCTGCGCCGAACAATTGTTTCGCACGGTCAATAGCGATGGTTTCAATCTCATCCACAACTTCACAACCTCCATAGTAACGTTTTCCCGGGAGGCCTTCTGCATATTTATTTGTCAACACTGAACCAGCAGCTTCCATCACTTGTTTTGAAACAAAGTTTTCCGAAGCAATTAATTCAATACCTTCTTCTTGGCGTTTAAGCTCATCAGCTATTAAATTAAAAATGGCTTGATCTCTTTCCATTGTTTTTAAATGTTGTAAAGTAAATTTTGTTTTTATTTTAATGCCTCAAAGATAGCATATTCCATAAAGAATATCGACAAACAGCCATATTTTATTAAATATTCTTAGGAAAACAGCCTTATTTATGCGAATTACCTAATTCCCATACGATCTTTTTAAATATTAATTCAAGCGTTCCTCTCCCCAAAAATTGAATGTTTTGTAAATGTCAAAAAATGCAATACAAACAATTTGCGACTTAAAATATGTATTTTTGCTTAAGAATTGGCTAAAACAATATCAAAATGAGCACAGAACATACAGCAATTGCTCCCGTTACCTTAACGCAAGGAGCAATCAAGGAACTCAATAAATTAAAGGATCAGCAAGAAATCTCTGATGATTTTGGTTTACGTGTTGGTGTAGAAGGCGGTGGTTGTTCGGGTATGAGTTACATCCTGGGCTTTGACCAGAAAAAAGATGGAGACAACGAGTACGAAATTGAAGGCATCCGCATATTTATGAACAAAGCCCACGGCCTATATCTTGCAGGCATGGAAATTGATTTCAAATCAGGACTTGATGCGAGAGGCTTTACTTTCAATAACCCAAATGCGACAAGCACCTGTGGGTGTGGAAGCAGTTTTTCAGCATAAGTTGAAATCTATACATATTTCAATAAAAGCGGGATTGCAAGTAGCAATCCCGCTTTTATTTTAGCTTTCTAGATAGATGTGGATCTATTTTCGGTGTTCTTTTATTCGCCCGTTCCCACAACAATTTAACGGTTTCTCAGCATTTAACTCGATCTCAGCGCGGAGCATTCTCGCGTAATACTCCATTCTTATCCCCTGGCAATATTTTTGAAAAGATTGAGTCCTTTATATAATGATATTACAGCAACAAAAGCCTCTTCCTTTTTCCATCATAATTCACTAAATTAGCGACCTTTAGAAAAGAAGCATACAACAGTCTGATGTACAAAGAATATAAGCAGTTAAATTTACCGGAGATTGGTAAAGAGATTTTGACCCGTTGGGAACAGGAAAAAATATTCGAAAAAAGTATCAATAATCGCCCTGAGAGCAAGTCATATACATTTTTTGAGGGGCCACCTTCTGCAAATGGAATGCCTGGAATCCATCACGTAATGGCTCGTACGATTAAGGATATTTTCTGTCGTTACAAGACATTGAAAGGCTACCAGGTGAAACGAAAAGGAGGTTGGGATACCCATGGTCTCCCGATTGAGCTTGCTGTCGAGAAAGCCCTTGGTATTACTAAGGAGGATATTGGCAAAAAGATTACCGTAGAAGAATATAACGACGCTTGCCGCAAGGAAGTAATGAAATACACGGATGTATGGAATGACCTAACCAACAAAATGGGCTATTGGGTTGATCTTGAACATCCTTACATCACCTATAAAAACGAATACATCGAAACCTTATGGTATTTGTTAAAAGAACTTTACAAAAAGGGTTTATTATACAAAGGTTACACCATTCAACCTTATTCACCTGCTGCGGGTACAGGTTTGAGTTCACATGAGCTTAATCAGCCGGGCACGTATAAAGATGTGAAGGATACAACCATTGTTGCTGAATTCCGATTGATCAAAAGCCAGCTGCATCCAGCTATTGAAAAATTAGTGGATGATGAAGCCGAAGATGTTGCATTTATCGCCTGGACAACTACACCTTGGACCTTACCTTCCAATACAGCTTTGGTTGTTGGCAAGAAAATAAACTATGTCAAAATCAGAACGTTCAATAAATATACGGGTGCACCGGTATCTGTTGTATTAGCGAAAGATCTGATCAGTAAACACTTTAAAGCTGAAGGTGAAAATGCCTCTTTCCAAGACTACAAATTGGGCGATAAAGTAATCCCTTGGGAACTTGCGGCTGAATTTGTGGGCGAAGAACTTGTAGGCTTGCGCTATGAACAGTTGCTGCCTTATATCACCAATGAAGATCTACAGGAAAATGCTTTTCGCGTCATCCCCGGTGACTTTGTGACCACCGAAGATGGTACGGGTATCGTGCATGCTGCGCCTACTTATGGTGCAGATGACTTCCGGGTAGCGAAAGAACATGGTGTTCCGGGTATTTTGGTAAAAGACGAAAATGGAAAAGATGTTCCTACAGTAGACCGTACAGGCCGTTTCGTCAATGAAATCACGGATTTTGCAGGACGATTTGTAAAAGAAGAATACTACAGTGCTGATGAGCGTGCGAAAGAAGATTTCAAACCTACAGACGTATTGATCTCGATCAAACTTAAGGAGGACAATAAAGCCTTTGATGTTAAGAAATACGAGCACACCTACCCACACTGCTGGCGTACTGACAAACCGGTTTTATACTATCCATTGGATAGCTGGTTTATCCGTACAACTGCCGTAAAAGAGGACTTGGTTGCTTTAAATAAAACAATCAATTGGAAACCTGAAGCTACCGGAACAGGACGCTTTGGAAACTGGCTGGAAAACCTGGTAGACTGGAACCTTTCACGCTCACGCTACTGGGGGACTCCTCTTCCTATCTGGCGTTCGGAAGATGAGAATGAAGAGGTTTGTATCGGTTCGTTACCGGAATTAAAATCTTTGTTGGAGGCTTCACTGACTTCGGATGTCCTATCGGCAGATGAGAAAGCGAAAAACCAGGCTTACCTGGATAAATTTGATACAGAAAAGCTGGATTTACACCGTCCATATGTGGACGATATCGTTCTTGTTTCTGATGCCGGTCAAAAATTATTCCGTGAGCCTGACTTAATCGATGTATGGTTCGACTCAGGTGCAATGCCTTATGCCCAATGGGGATTGGATCATGAGAAATTGGCAAAAGGTGAAGAGTTTCCTTTTAAAGACGGATTCAATCATGCATATCCGGCAGACTTCATTGCGGAAGGTGTTGACCAGACTCGTGGCTGGTTCTTTACGCTACATGCGATCTCCACGATGATGTATAAATCAGTTTCTTTTAAAAACGTGGTTTCCAACGGTCTGGTATTGGATAAGAACGGAAATAAGATGTCCAAACGTCTAGGTAATGGCGTTGATCCATTTTCAACAATAGATCAATACAGTGCCGATGCTACTCGTTGGTATATGATCAGTAATGCAGCTCCTTGGGATAACCTAAAATTCAACATGGAGGGATTGGATGAGGTACGTCGTAAATTTTTCGGCACGCTATACAATACCTATGCATTTTTTGCACTTTATGCCAATATAGACAAGTTCTCCTACGCAGAACCAGATATTGCATTGGAAAACCGTCCTGAAATCGATCGTTGGATCATCTCATTACTCAATTCACTAACGAAAGAAGTGGATGAATATCTAGCGGATTACGAACCGACAAAAGCGGCTCGTGCAATCCAAAATTTTGTGGACGAACACCTGAGTAACTGGTACGTCCGTTTGTGCCGCCGACGCTTCTGGAAGGGAGAATATACAGAAGATAAAATTTCTGCCTATCAGACATTATATACTTGCTTGGATACCATTGCGAAATTAATGTCACCGATATCGCCATTTTTCTCGGATAGACTGTTCCTGGATTTGAATACTGCAACAAATAAAGAGCAAGTTGATTCTGTACACTTGGCGAACTTCCCGGTATACAATGAAAACTTGGTAGACAAAGATCTGGAAGAACGTATGGCCCTGGCACAAGACATCTCCTCTTTGACACTTTCATTGCGTAAAAAAACGTCGATCAATGTGCGTCAGCCATTGAACAAAATCCTCGTCCCAGTACTGGACAGTGCTTTCCAGGAGAAAGTAGAAAAAGTAAAAGATTTGATACTTTCGGAAACTAATATCAAAGATATTGAGTTCATTACGGATACAACAGGTATTATCAAGAAAAAAATAAAACCAAACTTCAAAGCTCTTGGCGCGAAAGTTGGTAAGGATATGAAGTTAGTCTCTTCAGCTATCCAATCGTTGACTATAGAACAGATCAGTACCTTGGAATCAACTGGTGAATTGGCCTTAGCTGGCACACCATATACTATTCTATTGAGCGATGTAGAAATTATAGCAGAGGATGTGGAAGGATGGCAGGTTGCCAATCTAGGTAAATTGACCGTAGCATTGGATGTCCATATCACCGAAGAATTGAAGAAAGAAGGTTTATCAAGAGAATTGATCAACCGTCTACAAAATCTACGGAAGGAAAAAGGGCTTGAAGTGACGGATAGAATTAACGTAAAGTTAACAGCTACCTCAGAAGTAGTCAATGCTGCGAAAGAAAATTTATCGTATATTTGCACCGAAATTCTAGCCGATTCATTGGTATTTGAAGATTCACTAACTGAAGGAGAGACCATCGAGATCGATGGCAAAGAACTTAAGGCATTAATCCAAAAAAATTAAATTATGGCAAACAACAACGAGAAAACACGCTATAGCGATTCAGAATTACAAGAATTCAAAGATATTATCTTGGACAAGCTTAGAATAGCAAAAGAAGAGCTTTCCTCGTTGACAGCAACGCTTAATAACAGCAATGCGAATGGTACAGATGATACTGCGGGGACTTACAAGACCTTAGAGGATGGTTCTGCAACGTTGGAAAAAGAGCAAACCAACCAATTGGCTGCGCGTCAAAAGAAGTTTATCGACAACCTTGAAGCAGCCTTGGTACGCATCGAGAACAAAACGTATGGTATCTGTAGAGAAACCGGAAAACTGATTCAAAAAGAACGTTTGAAAGCTGTCCCGCATACGACATTGAGCATCGAAGCGAAAAACAAACAATATTAATTTTAAGCAAAAATATATGGTCTTTGCGCGGGCAAAGACCATTTTTATAGCACAATGAAGGGGTATACGAAACCAGTCGCACTAATTGTCGCGATTCTTTTAATAGACCAATTGTCCAAAATATGGGTTAAGCTCTCGATGACAATTGGACAAAGTCATCACATATTAGGTAAATTCTTCCAGATCCATTTTATTGAAAACAATGGAATGGCCTACGGAATGGAATTTGGTGGTGATTACGGGAAATTGTTCCTGACCGTGTTTCGGATACTGGCTGTAGCTGGTATTGGATATGGTCTACACTATATGATCAAGAATAAATACAACCGTGGTTTTATATTAAACGTAGCCTTGATTCTCGCTGGTGCTTTGGGCAATATCATTGATTCAGCATTCTATGGCGTAATCTTCAGTGAGAGCACCTTTTACGACAAAGCATCCTTATTTCCCGCCGCTGGAGGCTATTCGTCCTTCTTGCATGGAAAGGTGGTCGACATGCTTTATTTCCCGTTAATCGAAGGTACATTCCCTACCTGGGTGCCTTTTTGGGGTGGCGAAGATTTTCTATTCTTCAGACCAGTATTTAATATCGCTGATTCGGCAATCTCAGTAGGTGTTGTGTTAATATTACTATTCCAAAAACGGTATTTTAAAACGGAAAAAGAGGAAAAATCAAGTATCCATAGCGAAATCGTTGAAGATTAACGAAATATCTTACAAAAGCCTTGTTAATCGCAAGGCTTTTCTTTTAAAACGTTAAAAATAAATGGGGATCATAATCCGATTATCAAGAATCCAGTCATGTAGGTTATGGCGATCTCCATACTAAATATCAAAAATGAAAAACATAAATTTATTCCTAATCCTCTGCTTACTTTGTTTGACAAAATACGCACAAGCACAGCAAATTGAAATTTCAAACCTGAAAAAACATATCTACTACCTGGCAGATGACAAAATGAAAGGTAGAGGAACTGGTAGCAAAGAAGTATTCAAAGCTGCTGACTATATCGAAAAAGAATTCAAAAAATATAAATTGCAGCCTAAAGGTGAAAATGGTTACCGTCAATCTTTCAAAGCCAAAGTATGGAAAGTGAAAGTAGCCGACAGTATCCGTGATGCAGACAACATTATCGGCTTTATTGATAATGGAGCTGCCCTGACAGTGGTTATTGGAGCCCATTACGATCATTTGGGTACTGGTCACCAAGGTAGTTCGAAAGACTCCTTGGGTGTCGGCAAAATCCACAATGGCGCTGATGACAATGCTTCTGGTACTGCTGGTTTATTGGAACTTGCCCGTTATTTTAGCACCAATAAGGAAAAAGAACCTTACAATCTATTATTTATAGCCTTTGGCGCTGAGGAGCTGGGATTAGTAGGTTCCAAATATTTTACGGAGCACCCCACCCTACCGCTTGAAAAAATCACAGCCATGCTCAATATGGATATGATCGGCCGTTACAACCCTGATAATGGACTTGCCGTTATCGGCTATGGCACAAGCAGCCAATGGCCAATAATTTTCAAAGATATCCAGGCGCCAATAAAATTCAACCTGAGCAAGGATGGTAATGGCGGTTCCGATCAGACTTCCTTTTATAAGAAAAATATTCCTGTATTATTTTTCCATACCGGAGGGCATCCAGACTACCACATGCCTACCGATGATGCGGAAAAGATTGATTACCAGGCATTGAAATCTATTCTCGATCTGGAGAAATCGGTCATTGAAAATGTGATGAAACAGTCCAATAAAATGGACTTTATCTGGACGAACTAAACGCACAGAATTCCGCTTGTTTTCTCGAAGCCCGGATTAGTCCCGGGTACAACTCGATCGGGATGAATGATACAGTGTAAGTCCCTATTGAATTAAAAGACGGATAAAAAAATAACTATACGGATGAAAAAAATTCTTGTCACAGGATCCAACGGTTTTTTGGGTCAAAAGGTCGTAGACCTACTTGCCGGAGACGATCGCTATAAAGTTACAGCTATTTCAAAAGGCTCAAACAGAAATCCAAATCAAGCTGGATATGTATTTGAGCAAATTGATTTACTGGATCATACAAAACTGACCGATTTTTTATCCAGTCATACCTTTGATGCGATTGTGCATACTGCAGCGATGACCAGTGTTGAAGCATGTGAGGCCGATAAAGCAGCCTGCCAGCTAATCAATGTAGATCTGGTACAAACCTTGGCGAGCTACTGCGAAAAAAATCAGGCGCAGTTGGTCCATTTATCCACCGACTTTGTGTTTGATGGCAAAAAAGGCAGCCCTTATCATGAGCTAGACCTACCAAACCCGCAAAGTGAATATGGAAAAAGCAAATATGCTTCTGAGCAAGTGCTGGCTCGGTCTTCCTGTAATTATGCCATTTTACGTACGATTTTAGTATACGGTATCAACGCTGATCCAAATCGCTCCAATTTGGTCCTCTGGGCAAAGGGAAAGCTCAAACAAAAAGAAGCGATAAAAGTAGTCAATGACCAATGGAGAATGCCTACATTTGTAGATGATTTAGCGTCTGCTTGTCAATTGGCCATTGAACGAGAGGCTCGTGGGATATTCCATATCTCCGGGGCAGAATTGATGTCCATCAATGAAGCGGTTTATGCTATCGCAGATTATTGGCAACTTGACAAATCATTGATCTCGGAAATCAGTGCAGCAAGTATCGGACAAGCGGACAACAGGCCTCGTCTGACAGGTTTTGATCTCAGTAAATCCAAAAACGAACTGGGCTATGTACCGACCTCATTTGTAGAGTCCCTGGCAATAATTGATAGGCAATCTAAAGAACTTGGAAGATAATGACACAAAATAATATGATAGAGAAATTTGCGAGAGAGTCATATACGGAGATGAATGAATTGGTCCTTCCGAATGATACCAATACGTTTGGAAATCTCATGGGCGGCCGTTTATTATATTGGATGGATATCTGTTCGGCTATTGCTGCGCAGAAACATTGTAGCAATGTGGTCGTTACGGTATCTGTAGATAATGTATCTTTTAAACGTTCGATCAAATTGGGTGAAGTGGTCACCATACAGGCACAGGTCACCCGTGCATTTAACAGTTCGTTAGAGGTACGCATGGAAATTTTTGCATCAAATTTGCCGGAGGGCACTCGCGTAAAAACCAATGAAGCGTATTATACTTTTGTTGCCGTTGATGCCGACAATAACCCTAAAACTGTGCCGGTATTGATTCCTGAAACAGAATCAGAACACAAAGCTTATGAAGATGCATTGCAACGCAGAGAGCTTCGCCTTATTCTTGCGGGAAAACTAAAACCCGAAAATGCAAAAAAACTAAAAGCATTGGTCAGTCTGTTCAGCCAGAAGAACTAATACAGGACTGATACATTGCTATAAAATAAAACGAGGATATACATACATATCCTCGTTTTATTTTATATGCTGCAAAAAATGTGATTCTGCACCTTTTTATGTCGAATGGTTATTCCCCATTGCCTAAAGCCAAGATTCGGTCGAATTCCTCGGGCTTTAGCGGCATCACCGATAGACGCCCCTGTCTTACCAAAGCGATATCCTGTAATTGCTCATCTGCTTTGATGGTCTCCAGCGTAACAGACTTCTTCAGTGTTTCAACAGGAGCCAGATCTACGACAACCCAGCGTTCATCGTCGGTTGTTGGGTCCTGATAAAATTCTTTCACGACCTTGGCGACACCAACGACATCCTTTCCCTCGTTGCTATGATAGAAAAGGACCAAATCGCCTTCCTTCATTGCTTTCATGTTATTCCTAGCCTGGTAATTGCGAACACCGTCCCAAAACGTCCGTCCATCTTTATTAAATTGCTCCCAACTATATTTAAATGGTTCAGATTTCACTAAGAAATATTGCATAATCAACTGTTTGTTAAGCGTTAAAAACTATTGTTGTGGCATTAATACTTCCATTTTGTCTGCGAAATGCGCACAGTAATCGCGCAAGTCACCAATAACCTTCTCGGCCATGGGATCCCCGCCTGAAGAACGGATAAAGGAGTCGCCTAAAGTTTGTAAAGTTTCGTAAAAAAAACGCTTCATCTCGTCGTACGGCATGTCTTTTGTCCAAAGGTCGATACGCATTGAGTTTTTATAATGTGAATCCCATAGGGCTAAAAACATCGCTTTCGCGGGTAATTCTTCCGCATTATTCCCGTCTGTGGACGACCACATGATGTTTTCAGGAACATTGTTTTCGTCAAGCTCTACTTGTAATTTTATTTCTGCTTTTTTCATCTTAGTACTGAGTATTGAGATCTGAGTATTGAGATTTTACCTCAACCAGCCTAGGGCTTATACACTATCTCCATTTTTTAATTTTCACTTTTAAATATATCAACTGAATATCACTTTAACGATCAGGCTGGCAACGCAGACCAACACCAAAAATGCCAACTGTAACATCCACATTTTCTTATTTTCTTTAATGAGTACTCTAAACAAAATGTCTACCACTATCAGTAGCACCATCAAAGTTATAAATGCTCCCCATGTAAATAGTGCCCTTTCGTCATTGGGATTTTCCATGACAAACCAGGCGACCAAGCATGCACTAGCAATATTTAATGGGGTAAACCGCATGTTGGTTAACGTTTCTTGAAATTACGGCTTGGTCCTGTGGATTTTCCCCCACTGGACTTCCCTTTGCTTTTAGCCTTCGGCTTAAAGCCTGAGGCACGTTGTGCTTCGCGTACTTCCTTTTGTTTGATCACATATTTCTTCTCATGGAAAGCGCCCTGATAATCCGGGTTGTCTTTTTTCTTTTGGTTGTCAATATCGCGTGCAATATCCTGTTTCTCCTGAAAAGGCGTCTTCTCCACGAAAACCTCCTCTGGAATTGGATATACCGGAATACTCTGTTTGATCAATTTTTCAATTTTTCGTACATAGTATTTCTCGGCCTCATTGCAAAAAGTGATCGCATCCCCTTCATTAAATGCCCGGCCTGTACGTCCGATACGATGTACATAGTCTTCGATAACAATAGGCACTTCGAAATTGATCACGTGGCTTACATTGGAAACATCAAGTCCCCGTGCCGCAACATCCGTTGCAACAAGGATACGGATATTCCCTTCCTTAAATGCATTGATTGAGTTGATACGTGTGTTCTGCCCTTTATTGGCATGAATAACACGGACTTCGTCTTTGCCATATTTACGTTCCAGGAAATGAAAAACATTGTCCGCAACTTGTTTCGTTTTACAAAAAACAATCAGTCTGCTAAAAGCTTCATCGTCTTTCAATAGATGCTGCAGTAAATTTAACTTAGTTTTTTGATTGGGAACAAAATATAAAGCCTGACTGACCGTTTTAGCCGGCGTTGCCTGTTCAGAAACTTCTATTACAGTGGGAAAAGCCAAAAAATCACCGGCAATCTTACGAACAAGTTCGCTCATGGTCGCCGAAAACAATAAATTTTGGCGTTTACGTGGCACGATTTCCAATACACGGTGAATCTTACTGATGAAGCCCATATCCATCATCTTATCCGCTTCATCCAACACCAAAAACTTGAGTGACTTCACGACAATATGTCCTTCCAAATATAAATCCAAGAATCGGCCAGGTGTAGCGACAATAATATCAACTCCTTTTTCAAGCGTTTCGATCTGTGTCTTAGGCCCTAATCCGCCATATAAAACAACCGAACGTAAATCGAGGTAAGTAGAAAATAGCCTGATATTCTCTTCAATCTGCATGGCCAATTCTCTGGTTGGAGTTAAGATCAAGGCTCGCGCATCAATTCCTTGGGCGTATTTCAATTTCATCAGCATGGGCAATACAAATGCAGCCGTTTTTCCGGTTCCTGTCTGGGCTATTCCCATCACATCTTGCCCCGCCAATATCGGTGTAATTGCCTTCTCTTGGATCTCAGTCGGCTGTTCATAACCTGCTTCTGTGATCGCATTTAAGATCTGTTTATTGAATTTAAAATTTTCAAATGATTGCTGCATCTTACAAAGATAAGGAAAAGAGTCCATTTGACTTTCCCTGAAGGACATTCCCGTACACATTTACTTTTAATTGACATAAAAATTGGGAAAAAGCATAATATAAAGTCTAATATTTTGGTTTTTAACATAATTAAAGCATTTTTGTAGGGTATAAACAAACTTTTTATCAGGTTGATATGAAAAAATTATGGATGTGTTTGTTGCTGATAACAACAAGCTTTGCTGCATTTGCCGATGAGGGAATGTGGTTTTTAATGTATCTAAAGCGTCTGAATGAGGCTGATATGCAAAAGAAAGGTCTTCGTTTAAGTGCCGAAGAGATCTACAGCATTAACCACTCGAGTTTAAAAGATGCGATCGTACAATTCAACGGTGGATGTACTGCAGAGATTGTATCTGACCAAGGCTTGGTATTCACCAACCACCACTGTGGGTATGGCGCCATTGCCGAACTGTCCACACCAGAAAATGACCACTTAACAAATGGTTTCTGGGCAAAAACAAAAAGCGAGGAATTGAAACCAAAATCGCTATCTGTCCGCTTCTTCGTACGAATGGATGATGTTTCGAAACGCATCTTAAGTTTGGTCAATAATAAAATGACTGAAGATGAGCGCAACAAAATTATCGCTGCTGAGATCGCCAAAATCCAAAAAGAGAACAGCGAAAATGGTAAGTATGTTGTTGAGGTAAAATCTTTCTACCAAGGAAATGAATATTATTATTTTGTGTACCAAGATTATAACGATGTACGTTTAGTGGGAACGCCACCAAATAGCATCGGTAAATTCGGCGGAGACACAGATAACTGGGAATGGCCGCGTCACACAGGTGACTTTTCGATTTTCCGTGTCTATGCAGACAGAAACGGAAACCCTGCGGAATATGCACAGGACAATGTTCCGTTGAAACCAAAACATTTCTTACCTGTAAGCTTAAAAGGTATTCAAGAAGGCGATTTTGCAATGATCTTGGGTTATCCCGGCCGTACAAATCGTTGGATGCCTTCGGGTGGAATCAATCAAAACGTAAAATTTGCATACCCTGCTTGGGTAGAGGCCTCCAAAACGGGCATGGACGCCATGAAAAAATTCATGGACCAAGATCAGGCAGTTAAGTTGAATTATGCGTCGAAATACTCTCAGGTCGCCAATTATTGGAAAAACCGTCAAGGTATGATTGACGCGTTGACCTTACATAAAACAGCAGCGTCAAAAGCTAAAGATGAGGTTAAATTTGATAAATGGGCAAACAAGGCAGCCAACAAAGCGGAATACGGGGACGTGATCAAAACAATCAATGCTTTCTATACTGCAACCAACGAGAAAGCTAGACATGACAACTATCTCATGGGAATGATTCGTTCCAGTGCGATTGCAACACTACCTTACACGATCGGTTCCGGCTTAGAAGTTTATGCTGCGGGTGATGAAGCACGTAGAAAAGGTATTCTTCCTCGACTAAAATCGGCGATCGATGCTGGTTACGAAAAAATGTATCTACCCCTGGAAGAACAGGTATTGATCGACGAATTGAACCTATATGCCAAAAAAGCAGGGAATATTGCCCCTTATGTTGCTGAATTGGCTGCGAAAAACAATAATGATTTTACAGCTTACATCAAAGAATCCGTAAAAAACAGCATTTTTGCTTCTGCAGAGCGTTTGAATAATTATTTAGAGAATCCAAATGCTGAAATTTTGGCAAACGATCCCTTGTACAAATTATCTTCAGCTTTGATCAGTAAATACCGTGAGGAAGATCCGAGCTTAAAAGCTGAGCAAGACAAGTTTGATGGAGCTTACCGCAAATACGTCGCCGGTGTATTGGCTTCCAATCCAAAAGGAAAGTTCTATCCAGATGCAAACAGCACATTGCGTCTTTCATATGGTTCAATCAAAGGATTACCAGAAGACCCGCGAAATGACGCTGACAAGAACTTCTACACCACTTTAAAAGGTACTATCGCGAAGTACAAAAAAGGTGATGAAGAGTTCGATTTACCGCAACGTTTGATGGATCTGTACAAAAATAAGGACTATGGACGTTATGCTGACAAAAAAGGGTATCTACCAGTAAACTTCCTAAGTGACAATGACATAACAGGCGGAAACTCAGGTTCTCCCGTAATAAATGGCAATGGTGAATTAATTGGCCTAGCTTTTGATGGTAATATTGAGGCGATGGCCGGCGATGTGATCTTCGACCATAAGTTACAACGTACAATTTCAGTTGACATTCGCTACGTTTTATTTATCATTGATAAATTTGCAGGAGCAACCAACATTATTGACGAACTTAAGATTGTTGAATAGTTTTTTTTAAGCTTTTTCGATAAAAAAAAACGAAATTTATTTTCTATTTGATTCGTTTTTGTATATTTAAGGAGTGTTTAGGAAAAACCATAAAAACTAAAATTATAATTATAAAAAAATGGAAAACTACGTAAAATTAAAAGAGTTAGTAGCTTCTATCGAAGCTGATGCAGACAAGTTCTTCAACAATGGTAATTCTGCTGCTGGTACACGTGTACGTAAAGGATTACAAGACATCAAAACCTTAGCACAAGAAATTCGTAACGAAGTTACTGCTAAGAAAAACGGCGGAAAATAATCTTTCCTGAGTTTTTACATAAAAAAGGCCTTTCAAATGAAGGGCCTTTTTTATGTTTTCGGGGATCTGGGCTGGCTACAAGTAATAACAACCCATCACAAGGTTGTACACCTTAACGCCAAGATAGCCACCCACAACAGCATTTAGTTTGTCGTAAACCTGTTTTCTATTCAAAGGTTTGTCTTTTTTCTTAAGAAGATTGGCAGAAGAAATCGTTACTGGACTCAGTTCGACTTTAGTTGCGAACATATTATAGTGAAGCTCCGGAACAGCCAACCCCAAAATCATTCCCGGTAAACCATTGAACGCGGACGGTCCGCCAGATACTGGAATCTGATCCGTATAAAATGCTACAGCATAGATCGAGTCAAGCACAAGTCCGTTGGCCCGCCGACATTGATACCCCGCGATCTCCCGATACTCGTTCGTAATTTTCCATTTTATCTTTAGCATCGAATCAGCTATTACGATCCGTTCTCCCCCCAATTCGAACGTGGATTTGAATTCCTTTGTTTTCAAATTCTGGTAACTGCTAATTCCGGATTCAAAAATCCCCATTTGCATCAACCCCTGTGTGACTTCAGGATAATCTTCAGCAATATGCTCATACATCACTTCATCAGGAGAAAATTTCAAGGTCTTTCTCAGCACTTGATTTTCTGGAGCCGCTTCCCCCAATCCTTTAAAGGCATTACGGTTCTCTTCATCTTTGGAATAGGCTCCATAACGCTTGATCAAATTTTTAAGAAATACGGTTTTCTCAAAAGTAATCGTTCCGCGGTCAGGGAAATAAGCGTATTGTCCTACCACCGTTTTCCCAAAAAATAGGACTAAAAATAGGGTTATTATATTTTTTATCGTTCTCATTTTATTTCGATTTAGCTAACATCTTATTGATTTCCCAGCTTAGTTTTACCATATAATACCTACCGATTGTATTAAATCGGCGCTCGGTAAGCAACGTGCCGTTTTGATTCCGTTCAAAGCCAATATTTTGATTCAATATGTCATTAACCATAAAGGTTGCTTCGAGCTTCTCGTCTTTCATAAACTTTTTCGATAGTGCGGGGCTCAACACAAAACGTTCGAACTTTTTACTATATACGGCCGTCGGTGCCTGATATCGATAGTTAAAGTCTGTCCGCAATACAAATTTGGCCGGAAGGAAATATTTAAGACTTCCATTAGAAGATAATGTAAAACCTTTACTGTCTTCCATTTTACCAATTGAATTATTTTGGATGACATAGCCCGGCGAAACTTCAAATTCAAAATCTAGACCTTTTGTTGTGGACTTTTGAAGCCCGTAATTCAATGAATAAGTTTGAAACTTCGCATTCGCCAAAACATTGTTCACATAATTATAATTGTTACCAATGGAAAGAGTAGGTCCTCCACCGTGTCTCAATTGATACTTTTTCCACAGGATTCCATAATACATAGGACTAATGCTAATCTGATTATTGGTATTGTGATTTAAGTTATCCCAGATAAACGTTGTCTTACCCACAGAATCTATTGTTGCATTTTGAACCAGGGCTTTGTTCGTACGGGAAGCATTGATGAAAATACCATAAAACTCACCTTTAAGAATTGAAAAAGATCTAAAACCTAAATTCAATTCATTGGTATAAGATGGTTTTAAGTTTTCATTTCCTAAATATTCATTCAACGGGTCAAGGTTTGACCGTAGTGGCTGAATCTGATTGAGTGAAGGTAATCCATTTGTTCCTCTATACACCATTGAAATCGACCTATTTTTTTTAATTTCATAATTTAAATCCAAGACAGGGTTATAAACAAAAAAGGACCTGGACAGATGTGCATTATCGGCTCGGTTTAACTGCGACAAATCACTATTTTCAAATCTATTTGCGATATTAATAACAAATTTTTCCAGCGGTTTATAGTTGACCGAAAGATTATAGGTATTCCTCGTGGTTTTATACAAAAAATCGTTACTATAAACTTCATCCGGATCATCGTATTTTCCCGTGACAGGGTTTTTGTTAGATGATTTTACCGAGTTATTGTCGCGGTTGAAATTGATGCCGTACTCAAACGCTAGGATAAGCTTCTTTGATAAGGGTTCAGAGTAAGACACATCTCCCCCTATTGCAAACGATTTATTTGCAATCACCTTCTCTTGATCTAAAATCGTACTGCCGACAGAATCACCATCCCTGTAATAGCTTAGATTGGAATATAGCTGCTGTCTTCCGTCCTGCTTGTTGCCTGATGTTGCATAGCTAAATGTTAATGAACGCCCCTTTTTCTTAAATCTCCTCACATAAATTGCGGAGGTATTATACTGCCCAGCCTCGGTATCATTCTTAAAATTTCGGGTATTTCCATTAATCTGTTGATCAAATTGGTTAAAGGTCGTTGAGATTGTTGCTGAGGAGCTAATATCCCTTCTCCTATTCGCACCAGCCCAAATGGTCAGATCCGATAAAGAATCTATTTTAAATTCATATTTCAGTCCGACATTGTGTTTTTTACTGTCGCTGGAAGCTGCCGTATTATTGTTGCTGATCAGAATGGTATCGCGTGCTGCATTTCTTGTGAATATACTTCTGTCCAGATCTACATTCGATTGACCATACTTATAATCAATACGCCATACATGTTTTTTATTCGCTGTTTTATCTGAATATAGAAAACCTGTGTTTAAGGATTTCGGAACCCCTTCGCCCTCAAAATTTCCAGAACCGTCACCATCACCACCTATACTTGATGCCTCTTGACCATTCAGTCCTGTTTTTCCGGTGTTACTTGCTATCAGATAAGTTGAAAGCCGAAAAGATTGATTAAAATAATTCAAAAAGCCTTGGCCAAGGTAAAATTTATTATTTCCGACACCAGCATCAGCTTTCCCAAATATACCACGTTTTGCTTCCTCTTTTAATTTTACATTGATGGTCTGTGTACGTACTCCATCATCAATACCGGTTTTCTCTGCTTTATCGGATTTCTTCTCATAGACCTGAATCTTATCGACCATATCCGAACGAATATTTCGGCTCACCAATTTTGGGTCATCCCCGAAAAACTCTTCGCCATCGACAAGCATCTTTTCGACCGTTTTCCCCTGTGCGGTAATCTTCCCCGAAGCATCCACGGTGATCCCGGGCAGCACTTTCAAAAGATCTTCAACCTTTGCATTTTTCTCCACCTTGAAACTTCTAGCATCGTATTCCGTTGTATCGCCTTTAATTGTTATAGGGATACGTCCCGTTACAATCACTTCCTCTAATAAAGTTGTACTGCTTGTCAGTCCAATCGATAAATTTGTGTAATCCTTCCCCGGTAAGATATCTGCATAAAATTCACCATATTTTGGATAGGTAACGATAAGAATATATTGTCCGGTATCTGGTTTGGCCAAAGAGAATTTTCCGACTTCATCAGAGCGGGTAAAATCCGTTAGTATCGAATCTCTGGCTGTCAACAACATGATCGTTGCATTTTGTAACTTTAACTGATCTTTTACGTCGTTAATCTTTCCCTCAATTTTGGATTGTGCTTGAACTATTCCGCAGGAGCAAAGTAGGAAAAGTAAAAGTGGTAACCACAGGCTTTTCATAAAATTTATTGAATGGTGTATAATGATAAATTGTATTAGCAGGCAAAACTACAATTTTGCAACTATTATTTTTTACTTCGGTTAAAAAAAATAACCATGTAATGAAAAAAAATATAAAAATAAACATACTAAGTAGCTTTTAGCCTATCATATAGCAGCTAAATTTCTAATAAAGTTATCCCGATCAACATAGATTTAACTTTTTCTTACCAAGAAAGGGCTACCCTTGGGTAGCCCTTTCTTGGTAAGGCACATGAGTGCCTGACAAACTAAACACATTTATGCTTGACGTGTCTTTACAAATTGCCCAATTCCATGATAAACTGAACGGTTTCTTTATTCATGTGCTGTGACAAAACGCCCGAAATCTGATCGGTCATTGTCTTTCTGGTCATCCGTTTCACTTTACTTTTTTCGAACCTTTTTTTATCCATGATCACATCGTTGCTCAATTCGACTTTCGTGGCAAAATAGGAAACATGCTGGCTGGGGACCACCAAGCCCAAGATCATCCCAGGAAGACCGTTGATGGACTCAGGTCCGCCACTGATTGGAATCTCGTTACAATAATAGCCGATCACGTAAATCGAATCAGCTGTAAGACCATTGGCTCTCCGGCAATTATATCCCGCGATTTCCCGATACTCGTCAGTAATTTTCCATTTAATACGTTTCATCGTGTCCTCAACAATGATCTTTTCACCAACAATATCATTATATCGTTGAAAGGAACGTGTCGTCATATCGGACAACGTAATCGCTTCAAAGTCCAATGCAAACATCATGATATATTGCTTAACCATTTGATCCAGATTATCATCTTTGACTGGCTCAAACAAGGTTTCATTGGCATTGAATTTTAGGATCTTTTTCAATACAGCATTTTCAGGAAGTTTGGGTAATACCTGTTCAAAAAATATTTTTGATTTATCATCAGCCTTTGCCAAAAACTTTTTACCCACAATATTCTTCATGTACATGGTTTTATCATAGGAAATGCTCCCGGACCTTCCGAATAGCGTGTACTGCGCCTTGAGACTTAGAACTGTACAACAAAAAAAGAGAAAAACGATATATTTTAACATGGTATTTATCTTAAATTTTATAAAAACATTTTTGTGAAATCCCAGGATAACTTGAGCATATAATATCTACGGATCGTATCATAACGTCGCTGTGTAAAAATTGATGTTGATGCCGAACGGCTAAAACCTTTATTTTGATTAAGTACATCGTTGATCATAAAATCCAACATCAGAGATTCATTCTTCAGGAACTTTTTACTTACTCCGGGATGCAACAGGAATTGCTCAAATTTTTCGTCAAAAGCCTTCGTTGCTGCCTCGTAGGTATAGCTATAGTTCGTATATACTTTAAAGGTTTTATTGATAAAATATTCTACACTGCCATTCGATCCAAATACAAAGCCATTACTATTCGTATTACGTTCCAGGCTGGATTTCATTAAGCGATATTGTGGGCTGAAGTTTAAATCGAAATTCAATCCAGTCTTTGTATCTCTTTTAAAGTTGTATGTAAAATTGAAATTCGTTGTGTTGACCTTGTTTAATTGCTGGTTGAATAGATTATAATTATCACTCATATTCAGGTAAAACTGTGGTGAATTGGACAAACCCAATTTTTTGCTCAGTTTAAAATGGTATCCGGACCAGATATTCACGGAAGTATTTGTTTTACCCTTTACATTATTCCAGGTGTAGATATTGAGTCCTTTTACAGTATCAATATTTTGTGTGATCGGATTTTTATCCAAAGTGATATTCCCGCCTGCATAAACATAACTTCCTGTCAAAATCCGAAATGAGTTATAATTTATATTTAAGGAGTTTCTAAAAGAAGGTTTTAAATTTTCATTTCCCAAATACCGGTTGATCTGATCCGAATTATCCAGAATAGGCTGAATCTGACTCATGGAAGGTAACTGGTTCTTTCCCGTGTAATTCAACCATAATCCTTTGGTCTTCGTGAAGGAATATCCAGCACTCACATTAGGATTATAAGTAAAATAACTTCTGGAAAGCGCTTCTTGACTATAATAATTATATTGTTTCAGTTTATCATTATTTAAATTATTGGCAACGGTAAACTTCAACTTATCGGTTGTATGCACGATGGCTAATTTATATCTGCTGCTCCGTCTATCAAAATCATAATTGTTACTGAAACGACTGTCCAGATCATCATATTTCCCGTCAGCACCTTTGTTAAATGATTCAACGCGGGAGGAGTTATTACTACTTTCAATTCCAGTTCCGACAACAAGATTCCACACTTTCGATAGAGGCTCAGTATAGGATACCGAAGCACCCAGCACATCATTTTTATTATTGCGTTCCTTTCGTTGATCTGTCCCGTCAATCTGTCTATGGCCCGCGGAATCCTTTTTAGCATAATTTTCAACAGTTGAGTATAAATGACCTTCTCCTATCATTTCACTTCGCCTGAATTGGCCGTCAAATGTAAAGGAACGCCCTTTTTTCTTAAATTTATGAGTAAAATAAGTACTAAAATTCAACTCGTTAACCGTATTCTTGATGGTCTCACGGGTGTTTTCAGCGACAGTTGTATCCATATTCTGGGTAAACTGATAAGCTTCACGTTTGTTGTCCGACCAAAGATTTTTGCGGGAAGCTCCGCCTCGGATGGTCAAGGTATTTAATGAATCAAAATTCAGATCATATTTTAAATTGGCACGATGCTGATCGTTTTCTGTATCTACGGATTTAGTTGACTTATTATTGATCAGCCCCGTACTGATTGTCTCATCATCCCCATCACTGCTTAGTCTTCCATATTTATAGTTGATATTGACATTATGTTTATCCTTGTTGAATTTATCTGAAAAATTGATTCCAGAATTGATCGCACGGGGTATACCGATTACGCCCTGCCCTGAAAAAGGATCTGTAAAACTAGACCAGGACATGGATCCGTCATCCCCGTATGAAACACCTGAATCACCACCATATTTCTGTGCATCCTGCCAGTTCATGCTTGTCGTCCCATTATTTCCAAAAAGGCCATAAACGGAGATCTTTTGAGATCCCTTGAATTTGTTTAACATCAACTGCCCCATGTAATAGTCACTGGTACCGCCTCCGAGTAAAGCTTTTCCGAACATGCCGTTTTTGGAACCATCTTTTAATTTGACATTAATCGTCTGTTCGCGCTGTCCGTCATCTACACCCGTTCGTTCTGCCTGCTCGGATTTCTTTTCATAAACCTGTACTTTATCAACCATATCTGATCGAATATTGCGGGTCACCAATGTCGGATCATCACCGAAAAACTCCTCGCCATCCACCAATACCTTTTTGACAGTTTTACCCTGTGCAGTAATTTTTCCGGACGCGTCAACGGTGATCCCCGGCAAGACCTTTAACAAGTCTTCCACCTTCGCATTTTTTTCCACTTTAAAACTACCAGCATCATACTCAGTGGTGTCCCCTTTTATTGTAATAGGAATTCGACCGGTAACGATAACTTCCTCCAATAAAGTGGCTGTTTTGGTCAACCCCACAGTTAACTTGGAATAATCTTTATCTTTAGAAATCTCTGTATAATAATCGCCATATTTGGGATAACTTACGATCAGTAAATAGGATCCTGTATCTGGCTTTGATAAAGAAAAAAGTCCATTTTCATCTGATCTTGTAAAACCTGTCAATATGGAATCTTTAGCGGTAAGCAACATGACTGTTGCATCAGATAGCTTGACCTGATCTTTTACATCACTTATTTTTCCGGCAATAATTCTGGACTGTGCGGACACTATTCCATGGACTCCGAAAACGAAAAACAAGAGAATATGCAAAACTATTTTCATAAAATTGTTGGATAGTATATTAATATCAATATAACATTAGTAGATAAAACCAATGTTTTGTTACAGTAAATTTAATTTTATTTCTCAAAAAGTATTTTGAAACGGTCTATGGCTAATTGAGACGAAATAAAAAGGTTATATAATCAGGATACAGCAATCGAATAAATTCCACAAAAGATTCGGAATTATTGATAGCTTTTATCGCGTTGTATCTTGATCAATTTCCACAATTGCAGGCAGAAAAAACAGATCAATACCACAAAAACAATCTGGGAGAATATCGCTATATAATTGCGGTATGTGGCCATCATCTCCATCATCTCAAGTTTATTCATCCAATAGCTATTGAGTAGAATACCACAGATTGATCCCAAAAGGAAAAATATAATGGCATATTTTTTATCTGAAAGAGCTTTAGATTTTGCGTTTTCTAAATCTGCGATCTTGCCCATAATACGTTGTTCGAAGTCATCAAAGGGCATGCTTACTTTGCTCATTTGTATGACCTGTTTCATTTTCTTGTGTTCGTTATCCATGATATTCGGATTTTTTAATCAATTGACTCAATACCTGTTGCATATTTTTTCGGGCCCGATGCAGAATGACTTTCGTATTAGCGAGTGTCCAACCCATTATTTCCTGGATTTCTTCCATTGATTGTTCCTCCAGGTAGAATAGACGTAAGGCGACAGATTCCTTGGGAGACAAAATAGCAAGGGCATCATTAATCATTTCTCTTCGCTCATTGTCGATAATTGCATCAAGTATAGACTCATCATAAGCCTGATCATGGTCTGTGAGATCAAAGTCGATCAGCGTCAATTTCTTATACCGTATGCTATTAAAAGCAATATGAACAACGATACGATAAAACCAGGTGCTAAATTTTGATTTACCTTTAAATGAGGACAGCGACTGATAACATTTTATAAAAGCATCTTGAACAACATCCTCAGCGAATGTTCCTGCTTAACAATGGAAAGCGCAACAGAAAAAGCCATATCTTGATACGTTTTTATAAAATACCGGTATGATTCCACATCACCGGACAGTACTTTCCGAATATAGATTTCATCCATTGGATGGTTAAATATCGTGTTTTTTATCCAGTTTATTCGCTACAATCATTGCAACACCGGCGGCTATAATTAAGATTGCGACTGCGAGTGAATCAGGCAAACCGGCACTCACATAGTTTTCCACTACCCCAACAATAAGTAGCCCAATACCTATCCCCAGCACCAAAATACCCGGCTTCTGCCAGTCGGCCGGCTGTCTTCTTCTTTCCTCTCCCGGGATATTGATTGCGGTACTGCGATAACGCATGACAAAATAAACACAAAGTGTGATACAGGTAAATAATCCCACAGCCACAACTGCTGCCATTGTCTGTTTTTCCATAATATTTGATTCAGTTTTAACATTAGTCACTATCACTTCTGAAAAGGTTACAACAAATTGAGTTAAATGTGTCTATTTGTGTAAATTTGTTTCAAATACAAACAATATGCAAAACATTAAAGAATATGTAGAAGCAAACAAGCAACGTTTTTTAGATGAGTTGTTTGATTTATTGCGTTTACCTTCGGTCAGTGCTGATCCCAAATTTAAGGGCGATGTACAGAAGACTGCTGAATTTGTTGCTCAAAAATTGCGTGAAGCAGGTGCCGACAACGTAGAAGTTTGTGCCACTGCTGGTAATCCAATCGTTTATGGCGAAAAAATTATTGATCCTTCATTGCCAACTGTACTGACTTACGGTCACTACGATGTACAGCCAGCAGATCCATATGAGTTGTGGGACACCCCTCCTTTTGAACCGACTATCCGCGATGGAAAAATATATGCCCGTGGTTCGGCAGATGACAAGGGACAGTTTTATATGCATGTGAAAGCTTTCGAATATATGATGCAAAACAATGCTTTGGCATGTAACATCAAATTTATGATCGAAGGTGAAGAAGAAGTTGGTTCGGTTAACCTAGGAACATTTGTAAAAGAAAACACCGAAAGACTGAAGGCAGATGTGATCGTGATTTCGGATACATCTATGATCAGCATGGAGCAACCTTCTTTGGAGACAGGTCTCCGTGGACTTTCTTATGTCGAAGTTGAAGTCACTGGACCAAACCGGGATTTACACTCTGGAGTATATGGTGGTGCGGTTGCAAATCCAGCAACGATTCTCGCAAAACTTATCGCCTCCCTGCACGATGAAAACAACCATATTGCGATCCCTGGATTTTACGACGATGTTGTTGAATTAACGGATGAAGAACGCAGAGCATTGAATGAAGCTCCATTTGATATCGAAGAATACAAATCAGATTTGGGTATTCAGAATATCTGGGGAGAGAAGGGATACACCACTTTAGAACGCACAGGAATCCGTCCTACTTTGGAGGTCAATGGTATCTGGGGCGGATATATCGGCGAAGGTGCCAAAACAGTATTGCCTTCCAAAGCAAATGCAAAAATCTCGATGCGTCTTGTCCCGAACCAAAATTCTGAACGCATTACTGAGTTATTCAAAAAACACTTCGAGGGTATTGCACCAGATTATGTTAAAGTAGAAGTGAAACCGCATCACGGTGGAGAACCGGTAGTCACACCAACAGACAGTGTTGCCTATAAAGCCGCTGAAAAAGCTTTACATGAAACATTTGGCGTAAAACCAATCCCTACCCGCGGTGGTGGATCTATTCCAATTGTCGCTTTATTTGAAGACGTTTTAGGATTAAAAACAGTGCTTCTTGGATTTGGACTAGACAGCGATAACCTGCATTCTCCAAACGAAAAATATGGAATCGAGAATTACCTCATGGGTATCTCTACTATTCCTTTATTTCATAAATATTACGCAGAACTAAGTAAATAATTTAGTTTTTCATTAGATAAAGGGTTATTTTTAAATTTTAGAAATAACCCTTTATCATTTATGGATTTTGATTTTCGCCTCATCGTTTTTTATACTGCAGCTCAGCATCTTAATTTCACCAAGACCGCTTCGGCACTTTTCATCTCGCAACCTGCAGTCAGCAAAAACATTCAGGAACTGGAAAAAAAACTTGGTGTCCCTCTTTTTGAAAGGAAGGGAAATAACCTCGACCTGACTGAGCCGGGGCAAATTCTCTATAAATACGCCCAACAGATTATCAACCTCTACAATCAGGCAGGGCAGGAAATACAAGAACTTCAAACGGGACGTAAGGGAAACCTTGTGTTAGGAGCCAGCACAACAATCTCCCAATATGTGCTTCCCACCTTACTGGCAGATTTTCTCTCCCAATATCCAAATAACCGCATCCAGTCTTTTCAATCCAACAGCCGTAGCATTGAAGAACAGCTTATTGACAAAACATTGGACCTGGGTATCACGGAGGGCTCAACAGACAACAGGGCATTAAAATATATCCCCTTTATGAAAGATGAGCTCGTTTTGATCACCAATAGCGAAAACCCGCTTTTAAAACAATTGAAAAATCCTATTCTTTCGGACATTACACGTCTACCTTTAGTCCTTCGTGAGCAGGGGTCGGGTACGCGTACCATTGTTGAAAATGCATTAAAAGAACAACGTATCAGTCTTTCAGAGATCCAGATAGAAATGATATTACCATCAACAGAAAGTATAAAAGGATACCTGGCCCGCCGCCATAGTTTTGCCTTTCTTTCTATTCATACGGTTCAACGGGAGGTACTGAACAATCAATTGACCATTGTCGATATTCCTCAACTGTCTATTGAACGTTATTTCTATTTCACGCATCTATACGGAGGTCTTGCCGGTACCCCCAACCAATTCTTGCAGTTCTGCCTGAAACAAAATTTCAAGATATAACATTTGGTTATATCTCATAAAAAAACTTCGTTTTAATCGCTGTTAATAGACCGGTAGATTTGTACAAACGAATTAGAGGCATGGAATACAAAAAACTAACAACTTACCTAAAGGCGCTCAGTTGGATCATTATTGCATTGTTCATCACCTGTACAACACTCTGTATATTTCCACTTAAACATGGAAACACCGGTCAATCGACCGATTCGCCCGCTGCAGAAAATGATTCTCTCATTACACATGTGTCGCAGTTCAGAGCCGTATCCTTCAAAGACAACCCAGAAGGTGAAATGGCTAGTTACGGCGAGAAGCTGATCAAAAACACTTATGACTATTTTTACGAGGGGGAAATAAAAATCGGAAATAAATTAGCATGCAGCAGTTGTCACCTCAACGGTGGGACAAAAGCTTTCGCAGCTCCGTATGTTGGACTCACAAATGTTTTTCCAACCTATATCGGACGAGAAAACAAAGTTGAATCCTTAGAGGAACGTATTAATGGTTGCTTCGAAAGAAGTATGAACGGCCGAGCTATTCCAGAAAATGGCAAAGAAATGCGTGCTATTGTCACCTATATAAAAAATATCAGTATCAATACGGTCAATAAGGGAAGATTAACTGGTCAGGGCTTTGTCAAAATGGGCATACCAAATCGTGCTGCGGATTTAAAACATGGTCAATTGGTCTTTGAAGGCAAATGTACAAGCTGCCATGGCAAAGACGGACAAGGGGTGCCACAGCCTACCGGCAAGGGCTATTTATATCCACCACTTTGGGGAAAAGATAGCTACAACGATGGAGCTGGCATGGCACGGTTGCTTACAGCAGCGCGTTTTATAAAAGCAAACATGCCTTTAGGGGCAAGTTATGATGCTCCGCAGCTCAGCGATGAGGAAGCCTATGATGTCGCCGCCTACATCAATTCTTTCGATCGTCCGAAAAAAGCGAACAAGGAATTTGATTACCCGAATCTGACTAAGAAGCCAAAAGATAGCCCTTATCCGCCATACGCAGACAATATTAGTTTAGAACAACATAAACATGGACCTTATAATTTTTAATATGATGAAAAAACAGATGACAATGGTGTGCATCCTCTTAGCGATGACAACAATACAGGCGAAAGCACAAAGCAATAAATTATTGCTAAACAACCATCAATATACAGGGGCTGTTTCCAAGAAAAAACTGTATAAGGCGATCTATCAATTGGATAGTAATGATCCAAAAACCATTGAGAAAGCCATTCGCAATATCAACAATGTACTGAAAGATCCGCGACTGAAAGGACATCTTCAAATTGAACTGGTGGCTTTTTCTGGTGGTACCGAAGCCTATTTAAAAAAGAATAGCCAGTATGAAAAACCCTTACAGGACCTTGTAGAAAAAGGTGTTATTGTCGCCCAGTGTCTAAACACATTGGAAGAAAAACATATTGCAAAAGAAGAACTGTTTGATTTCATCGGTTATGTCCCTAGCGGGAATGGCGAATTGATCTTAAGGGCAAATGAGGGATGGGTCATTGTTAAACCATAGTATGATGAAAAAATCAATCACCTTAAGTCTCGCCTTGGCATGCTTTACCGTTCCAAAAATCAGGGCACAGGAACATCGTTTTGATCCCCCTTGGAACAATCCGCCCGAATCAGCATTAAATTTTACTGTTCCCGGGATAGACAATATTCCGGATCTGTACGGGGATATTGAAAACCCGCAGCTCACTGTCTTTTTTGCCGGCAACCAGTTTATGGTTGTGGATGATTTACTGACATCTTTCAAAAAAGAATATCCACAATACGAACGTATTTTTGTCGAAACATTGCCACCGGGAATCCTAGCGAAACAGATAAAAGGGGGCTCCATTACGATTGGCAATCTGCGTATTACGCACCAACCCGATATCTACACCGCAAGCAAACGTGCAATTAACGAGATGGCAGATTATTTCAGTCATACCCAAACCTATTGTTACAACAACATTTGCCTGATGGTCCCTCAGGGCAACCCTGCAAATATCAAAACATTGAACGATCTGGGCAATTCCAATGTACGGATTAGCATGCCTAACCCACAATGGGAAGGCATAGGTGAACAGATTAAGGCTTCCTACAAAAAAGCAGGCGGTGAACAGCTGGTCAAGAAGATCATGGAAGATAAGGTAAAGGATGGCAGTACGTATTTAACAAAAATACATCATCGCGAAAGCCCCATGCGTATCCTTTACAGTCAAGCCGATGTAGCTCCGGTCTGGACTTCAGAGGTCGTCTACCAAAAGCTTATCGGTCATCCTGTTGAAGGCATAGCCATTCCTGGTGCGCAGAATACCACAGCAACCTATGTGGCCGCGAAATTGAAAAATGCACCACATGCACAGGCTGCAGATGATTTTTTAAAATTTATGGACTCCCCCACAGCAAAGCAGATCTACAAAAAGTACGGCTTTACAATAGACTAAAAGAAAATGGATAATTAATTATCCATTTTCTTTTTTTACTTTAGGTCAAAATTAGTTGAATTGTATGGTTCTATTGCTCAAAAAACTCCATCGTTACTGGTATTTTATTAGCGTTCTACTTGTTTTCATCGTATTATTCCCCTATATCTATTTCTTGGCCCGGCATCCAAAAAAGAACTATGCCCAGATTGCGCGTATGCGACGTTGGGTATCCATAGGAGGATCAGCATTGGCAGGTGTATTTTTTAAAGTCACCTATGAATCAGAGATGGACTGGAACAGACCAATGGTACTTTGTCCCAACCATACCTCAGTGCTTGATATCACAGCGCTAACCTATCTATGTCCTGTTCCGTTTTCATTTATCGGGAAGGCCTCTCTTCTTAAAAATCCCGTAACCCGTATATTTTTCAAAACTATAGACATTCCTGTCACACGGAGGAGTAAAGTATCTTCATTTAAGGCATTTCAACGTGCCAACGAGCTTGTCCAAAATGGTCGCAGTGTTGTCATTTTTCCGGAAGGAAAAATAGATGACGGATTTCCACCTCAGATACATGCGTTTAAGTCTGGGGCATTTCGTATTGCGGCACAAAACGATGTGCCGGTGGTTCCCATTATCATTGAAAACGCCTGGGATATCTTTTTTGATGATGGCGCCAAAAGAGGATCCCATCCGGGAATTGTCAGGGTCCATGTTTTTTCGCCTATTGAAACAAAAGACTTTGACGACAACAATGCCACAGACTTGGAGAAAATTGTTTATGACAAAATGCATTCCTATTGGATTATGAAGAATAAATCGTATTTTCATCAACCAGAGAACGTCCAAAAAATATGTCAGGAAAGATATTAATCGAAATCAAGGATATTGCACGTGAATACCAAATAGGCTCAGAGACAATCCATGCACTCAGCTCAGTAACGCTCAATATTCATAAAGGAGAATTTGTAGCGCTCATGGGGCCTTCAGGATCCGGAAAATCCACGTTGATGAATATTCTGGGTTGCCTCGATACGCCCAGTAGGGGTGAATATATCCTGAATGGGATTAATGTAAGTGACATGTCGGAAGACGAGTTAGCCGAAGTAAGAAATAAAGAGATCGGCTTTGTATTTCAAACATTTAATCTCCTTCCTAAAAGCACCGCATTGGAGAATGTGGCACTCCCTTTAATCTATGCAGGGTACAATAAAGCCAAGCGGGAAGAAAAAGCTACGGGCGCATTGGAAAGCGTCGGATTGGGACACCGCATGGATCACAGACCCAATGAGCTTTCAGGGGGACAGCGTCAGCGGGTGGCGGTTGCCCGGGCCCTGATCAATGATCCCTCGATCATATTAGCCGATGAACCAACGGGAAATCTTGATACAAAGACATCCATTGAAATCATGGGTTTGCTCGAGGAGATTCATTCCAAAGGAAATACCATTATCTTAGTCACTCACGAAGAAGATATTGCGCTACATGCCCATCGCATTGTACGCATGCGCGATGGTCTAATTGAAAACGATTACCCCAATACAGACATTAAATCCGTGTCACCACGGCTAAGTGCCTTAAATGAAAAAGGGAGCGACTTTGAGAATATTTAAAAATATTATTTCACTACAAATCAATCACTTATATTATTTACACAAAAATAACAGTTGATTTACTTGTTTAAGTTAAATTAAATGATAGTTTTGCGAAAATAGAGAACTTAAATTGTTTTTATATGTATTGGACATTAGAATTAGCTTCGCATCTAGAAGATGCACCGTGGCCAGCAACAAAAGATGAATTAATCGATTACGCTATTCGTTCGGGTGCACCAGTTGAGGTGATTGAAAACTTACAATCTCTTGAGGATGATGGTGAGCCATATGAAAATATTGAAGAAATTTGGCCCGATTATCCAACAAAAGATGATTTCTTCTTCAACGAAGATGAATATTAGCAAATAAAAAACGCCTTTAGTCAAAGGCGTTTTTTATTTCAGAAAATTAATCCATTGTCATGACATTCAGTCTTAAGCTTATGAAGATAAAACCAAATATATTGTTGTTAACGTTCATAAGCTGTATGCTATCTTTTTCTCTGTTCGCTCAGGAAAATCCTGCAGCGACAGAAAATATTGCTGTGTTAAGAAAATTCGTCCATCGTCTAAATGATCCCGATCTGGCGACTGACATCATTTTAAGTCAGGATATATTAACGGCGAAAAATCTAGATGAAGATCAACAGGAATATCTTTTGGCCAGCATAGACGAAATTCGAATCAATGTACAAAGCAAAGATATCCGTCAATTAGAATACATCAACTTTATAGCAGCTGGCCGGAAAGAAACCTACGATATTGATCTGGAAGGAATAGATCCGCAGCAAGTATATTTCGTGAGGTATCTCAAGCGTTTTGTTTTTGCCGCCGTTATCCGAGACAAAAAAATTGCCTCCTTTACCTTGGTCTCCAAAGGAAACAATAAAGCACATTTTGTGTTCTATTAATTTCCATAAGTGATCTTCGTTTTCAATCCTTTTAAAATACTCGCCATAGTTTGCACCTGATCATCCTATTCATGATATGGACAAGCACCATACACTTGACTTATTTCAGGATCTCACTCGCCTATACTTATGAGCCATCTTAAACCTAGACAGCTTTCTTAAAAATTTTTCAATAAAAACACTTGCATTTTAGAATTCTATCAACCATATTTGTAATAACAAAAATGGAAATGATAATAAGTATATTGAATAAGGCTTGGTGGTGGCACAACGAATAACGTTGTGGCAAACACCTATTGCATTATTTGATATATACATCAAGATATGATGGGCTTGCCTAAATAAGGTAAGCCCTTTTTTATTTAAAAAATATTATGAAAGAAATTTTAGCCCATTTATTTGAATACAAGACCTTTTCGCGGCAAGAAGCTTACGAGATTTTGACGAACATTGCCAAAGGTAAATATGATAGCCATCAGATCGCTGCTTTTATGACAGCTTATGGTATGCGCAGTATTCGGGTGGAAGAACTTGGCGGATTTCGAGATGCCATGTACGATCTGTGCCTCAAGCTGGATTTTGATGGCTATGACTTGATCGACTTATGTGGTACTGGCGGTGATGGTAAAAATACGTTTAATATTTCTACCATTGCTTCCTTCGTGACAGCTGGCGCAGGTTATCAGGTTGCAAAGCATGGCAATATAGGTGTATCATCGAGCTGCGGCTCCTCCAACGTAATGGAGTATCTAGGGTATCAATTCAGTAATGACAAAACCGAGTTGCAGCGACAGCTCGATGAAGCCAATATCTGTTTCCTGCACGCGCCATTGTTTCACCCAGCCATGAAAACGGTGGCCCCCATACGGCGCGCCTTAGGTGTAAAAACATTCTTTAACATGTTGGGGCCATTGACCAACCCGGCCAATCCGAAATTTCAATCGGTTGGTGTATTCAGCTTGGAGCTTGCACGCTTATACGGTTATTTATACCAAAATACGAACAAACAATATTCCATTATCCATGCACTGGACGGTTATGACGAGATATCGATGACCGGAGATTTCAAGGTTATCAACAATCAGGGTGAAAATTATTATAACATGGAGGAACTGGGCTTCAGCCCTGTTCTTCCACAGGAACTCGCAGGTGGGGACAGCATCGCCGAAGCAGCCCAGACCTTCTTGTCCATCTTGAACAACACAGGCACAGATGTGCAGAACAATGTTGTTTTGACAAATGCGGCGTTTGCCATAAAAACATTTCATCCTGAAAAATCTTTTGGCGACTGTTTCTATGAAGCCGAGGAATCACTTATGACAGGAAGGGCGCTCAAAAGTTTCAAAAAAATAATAAAGCAATAAGATGGCAATCAAGATAAAAGTTTGTGGCATGAAGCACCCTGACAATATCGTTGGAGTGACCGCCCTTGCTGTTGACTACATCGGTTTTATATTTTATGAAAAATCCAAACGTTTTGTTGGCGATGCTAATAAAGACTATATTAAAGGACTCCAAGGTGTTATAAAAGTTGGTGTTTTTGTCAATGCGAACCTCACGGAGGTCTATCGTAAAATAGAAGAGTTCGAATTAGATGCAGTTCAACTGCATGGTGATGAAAGTCCTCAATTCTGTGCAGAACTTAAGCAATGTGCACCAGTGACCGTGATCAAAGCTTTTGGTATAGACCCGCATTTTGACTGGTCAGTATTGGACGCTTACGTGGGAGCTGTAGACTTTTTTTTATTCGACACCAAAAGCAGTTCTTACGGCGGCACCGGGATGCGATTTGACTGGTCCTTATTGCAGCAATACGAACTCGAGTGCCCTTATTTTCTTAGTGGCGGATTAGATGCGGACAGTGTCCAAGATGCTTTACAAGCAAATGATCCCAGGTTGTATGCCTTGGATCTCAATTCAAAATTTGAAGTAGAACCAGGATTAAAAGATGTCGATCTTTTGGCCCGTAGCATAAATAGTATTAAAAAATGAGTATATATCAAGTCAATGAAAAAGGATATTATGGTCCATTTGGTGGTGCCTATATCCCCGAGATGCTCTACCCCAACGTGAAAGAGCTCCGTGAGGAATATCTCAAGATAATCGAAGAAAAAAGTTTTCAGGAGGAATTCAATCAGCTACTCCGTGATTACGTCGGACGCCCCTCCCCTTTGTACCATGCGAAGCGACTGTCTGAAAAGTATGGTACGACGATCTACCTTAAACGTGAAGATCTCAATCATACTGGAGCCCATAAAATCAACAATACCATCGGGCAGATTCTCTTGGCCGAGCGTCTTGGAAAAAAAAGGATCATTGCGGAAACAGGGGCCGGACAGCATGGTGTTGCTACGGCTACAGTCTGTGCATTAAAAGGAATACAATGTGCTGTCTATATGGGGGAAATTGATATCCAAAGACAGGCTCCCAATGTGGCGCGAATGAAAATGATGGGCGCAGAAGTCATTGCTGCTACCTCAGGTTCTAAAACACTTAAAGATGCGACAAATGAAGCGCTGCGTGACTGGATCAATAATCCTGTGGATACACATTACATTATTGGCTCTGTCGTGGGCCCACATCCCTACCCAGATATGGTTGCCCGATTCCAATCCATTATCTCCGAAGAGACGAAAAAGCAGTTGTTAGCAAAAACCGGAAAGGAGAACCCAGACATCGTATTAGCCTGTGTCGGTGGCGGCTCCAATGCTGCGGGGATGTTCTATCATTTTCTGGATGATGAAGCTGTACAGCTATATGCTGTGGAAGCTGCTGGACATGGTGTAGACTCGGGAGAATCAGCTGCTACGACAGCTTTGGGGAAAGAAGGTGTATTGCACGGAAGCCGATCCATATTGATGCAAACGGAAGACGGTCAGGTTATTGAACCCTACTCTATTTCAGCCGGACTTGACTATCCTGGGATCGGACCGCAACATGCTTGGCTATTTAAATCCGGAAGAGGAAGATATGTTAGTATTACAGATGATGAAGCAATGCATGCGGGCCTAGAGCTCACTCGACTCGAAGGTATTATCCCCGCAATAGAAAGTTCACATGCACTTGCCTATTTAGCGAAAATTCCTTTTAAGGGTGATGAAACCGTTGTGGTTTGTTTATCAGGGCGCGGCGATAAGGATCTTGATAACTATATGAAATACTTTGATTTTTAAAGCATGAATACGATTGAAAAAAAAGAAGGAAATCCCCTTCTATCGATATATTTTACAGCAGGATACCCAGCACTGGACAGTACAATCCAGATTGCTAAGAAACTGGAAGAAGCAGGTGCAGACTTTTTGGAAATAGGTTTCCCCTATTCTGATCCTGTTGCAGACGGACCTGTTATCCAACACAGTTCAGAAGTTGCTCTGGCCAATGGAATGACTGTCAAAAAATTATTTGAACAGTTACGTGAACTACGCCAACATGTACAGATCCCGGTCTTCCTCATGGGTTACGTCAATCCGGTGATCCAATTCGGCGTGGAGAAATTCTGTGAAGAGTGCAAAAATGTCGGTGTAGACGGGGTTATTATTCCTGACCTGCCCATGTATGAATATGAGGATCTCTACAGAGAAACGTTTGAAAAAAACGGTATCGCGAATATCTTTATCGTAACACCACAGACCTCAACCGAACGAATCCGGAAAATAGACAGTCTCTCCAATAGTTTTATCTACTTATTGTCCTCCAATGCCACAACGGGAAAAACACTGGATGTGGGCGAAGACACCAATGCCTACTTTAAACGGATTCATGATCTGGAGCTAAGAAATCCATTGATCGTTGGTTTCGGAATTTCAAACAAAGAAGCTTTTCAGAAAGCAAGTCAATATACTGCTGGCGCAATTATCGGCAGTGCATTTGTTAAGAGGCTCGGAGAGCAAGATTATATGGATCAAATCCCTGATTTTATAAAATCAATAAAAGGGTAGGGACAACAGCAAGTACTAAAGCGAATTCACCGGAAAGCGATGGACTCGCTTTAGTACCCTGTTAACTATCTCAAAAAGAACTCCTATCGACCAGCTATAGAATTGCCCATAGTTCTATTCCCTTTAAAAGATATTTATTAACTTCATTTATAATTTACTATTATTGTAGTGTAGATACGCTTTTAAGGATTGTGTATTTCGTCAAAGACCAATATACACAATCTGATTACATTGAGTTAACGACCAATTCATCTATAACCAATAGTTTCGCGAAATGAAGAGTAAGGCTGAAGATCTGAATTATACCGCATGGATCATTCGCTTAAATGCAGGTGAAATGATAGCTTTTGAATGGTTGTACAATACGTACAAGCATCAGCTAGCTGGCAATCTGCTTAAACTCGTAAAAGCGTCTGATGTCGCAGAAGACATTCTCCACGATGTTTTTGTCAAAGTTTGGGAAAATAGATCCAAGATTGATCCCGAACGTTGTTTTGAAGGCTACCTCTATCGGATAGCAGCTAATATGGTCGCTGACTTTTATCGCAAGATCAGTAAGGATCGAAATTATCAGGACTATCTTATCAATATACAGGAAACCGTTTACCAGCATATCGATGAGCTTTTGGAAAATAAATACCGAAGAGAATTGATAGATAAAGCACTGACAGAACTTCCTCCTAAATGCAGAACGGTGTTCCAACTGTGCAAAATTGAAGGCCGTAGTTATGACGAAGTGTCCGATCTTTTGCAAATATCTCCAAATACGATCAGTAACCATTTAAATCGTGCCAATAAGAAAATATTATTATTTCTACAGAACCCTGTAAACCTTCCTTATTTCCTTCTTCTGTTGTGGACTAAATAACGCTTCATAAAAAATTAAAAAATTTTTCGATTTCATGTAGTGACTTTTTTACCGTAGTACGTAATAGATGTAAACGAGTCCCTTGGAAAAGAAAAATTTAAATAAACTGTTTCAGGATTTTATTGCCAACCGTTGCTCAATTGAGGACATTGATCAATTGATGGAACATTTTGGTTCCCCAACATCCATGGATCAGCTCCGCAAGCTGATTGAACAACAGATTGCGGTGGGCCAATCCGAAACTTCCCCCGAGGCTGTTACATCAATCGTTTGTACTGTCGACAAAAGAATAGCACTGACAATGTCAAAGTTTCAAGAAAGTGAAAAAAAACGGAGCCGGTTACAGACTTTATATCGTTTTTCCGCAGCAGCGGCAGCCGTAATGATCCTCTGTCTTTTACCATACCTTTGGCAAAATAAACCGAGGATACCTAAGGACACCATAAGACAGGCCGCAAAGAAACAAACCGAAGAAATTCTCCCGGGAAAAAACCAAGCTCGTCTTACACTTTATACTGGTAAAAAATTAAGTTTTGATAAACAACAGTCTATCAACGCAAAAGACAATAATCTCAACTATGAAAAGGGGCGGTTAGTCTATAGTGGCAGTTCAGCTGAAGAAACCATCCAATGGAATATCCTCGAAGTTCCAAAAGCCGGAACTTTCGAAATACAGTTGCCTGATGGATCTACTGTTTGGGTAAATGCCAATTCCAAGCTCTATTTCCCCAATCGTTTTCCCACAGATGAACGTTTTGTCAAAGTTGAAGGTGAAGCCTTCTTTAAGGTTCAAAAAGATAAGAAACGTCCATTCAAAGTTCAAACTGGTGATCTAAATATTTCAGTATTGGGCACCTCTTTCAATTTACGTGCTTATCATCCCAAACATTTTGCGACGACATTAGTAGAAGGGTCCGTTCAATTGACTTATCACGATCAGCGAATCACCATGGTCCCAGGAGAAAAAGCATTTATAGATACTAAAGATAAGCTACAACTCCAAACAGTTGACGTTGAAAGCGCTACTGCCTGGAAAGAAGGATATTTTTATTTTAAAGACGAACCATTAGGTAAGATATTACAAGATGTCAGTAATTGGTATGATCTGAAAGTCAGCATTAACGGAAATTTACCAAGCGGTCGATATAGTGGTAGTATGGACCGTAACAGTAAATTAAATGGTGTACTGAAAATGCTCGCTAATGTTGGTAATCTGGATTTTACCCTTAACGGGAATCATCTTACTGTTAAACAAAAAAACAAATAAAAACGCTGCCTATGATAAGAAGTTGATACAAAAAAATACGGAGATGGTGGTAACATCTCCGCAATCTGTTCAAAAAGCTGTTCAAAAAAAATATTAAACAACCTCAATTCAAAATTATGGAATATTTCTGTGATCGTAAAGGAACAATACGACTATGTCGTTTTTTTACGGGCCATTATTTAATCATTAGAAGAATGAAATTGATAATCATCTTCATGTTTCTGTTCTCCATTGGGCTAAATGCTAAAACAAATGGGCAACAAATCAACCTATCAGTCAAGCACATGCGTTTAGAAAGCGTGTTAAAGAAAATATCACAGCAGACTGATTATAAATTTTTCTATTCAAGTGAACTGATCAATAAAGTAGAGGTAGTCAACCTAACCGTAGAACAGGCATCTCTAGATGAAACGCTAGATAAAATCCTTATCCCAAGAGGACTTAATTATCAAAAGATGTCACGGACAATCACCATTACCGCAGCCAATAAACTCCAACAAATGGAAGTCTCCGGTACCGTAAGGGATGACAAGGGGCCTCTCGTGGGTGTTAATATCTATACAAAAGCCGACAACAAAATCGGAACACGGACCGATTCTGAAGGAAAATTCTCATTAAAAGTCCCTAATAATTCAACACTTATTTTTAGTTTTCTGGGCTACGAAAAACAAGAGATTATCGCTAAAGATAAAGTACTTCACGTCCACCTTAACCCGGTCAGTAACGCTATGGCCGAAGTAGTTGTCACAGCCTTGGGTATTAATAAAGAGAAACGTAAAGTGGCTTATGCTTCACAGGATGTCAAAGGAGAGAGTCTGACCGCCGCCCGCGAGCCCAATGTTGCATCCAGTCTAGTTGGAAAAATTGCGGGACTACAGGTCAGAACCAAATCTACCTTATTTGAAAATCCTGAAATTACATTGAGAGGTGGTAATGCAACAATTGTTATCGATGGGGTTCCTGCTCCTGATGGTTTTGATATGTGGAGTCTGAATGCAGATGACATCGAAAATATCACAGTATTGAAAGGAACAGCTTCATCAGCCTTATATGGATCAGTGGCTCAAAACGGTGCAATTATGATCACCACCAAAAAGGGCAAAGGTGGGACCGCAGGAATTGAACTCACCTATAATTCCAGTACGGAATTTCAGGCCGGATTTTTACGTATCCCAAAAACACAACAGGACTATGGAATGGGATTCAATGGAAAATATGCTTTCGTAGATGGAAAAGGTGGCGGTATCAACGATGCTTATGGTTATGTCTGGGGGCCAAAACTGAATCAGCCTGATCCGACCACGGGAAGTGGTTTTATCGAAATACCCCAATACAATAGTCCCTTGGATCCAGAAACAAATAAGTTAAAACCACTACCATGGATTAGCCGAGGAAAAGATAATCTTGGCAACTTTCTTAACAATGGTTTGATTACAACACACAATGTAAGTGTTGCTGGATCAACAGACAAATCGGACTACCGCATCTCACTTTCTCATCTGTATCAAAAAGGACAAGTGCCCAATACAAAATTAAATTCAACGACCTTGAGCCTTGCAGGTAAGCTGAAACTAAATAGTAAACTTGACGCCGAAGCGACACTTTCATATAATAGGCAATACTCGCCCAATTATCCAAACAGTGGTTATTCACCTGACAACTATCTTTATAATATTGTTTTATGGATGGGGCCTGATGTTGATATCCGCGACATGCGGAGTTATTGGAAGCCGGGCCGGGAGGGACTGGAACAACTGACCTACAATTACAGTTGGTACAATAACCCCTGGTTTTTGGCCTATGAGAAGGAAAGAGCCTACACCAACGACGTAATTGTTTCGCAAGGAAATATCAAATATAAGTTTAACAATAACCTAAAATTACTCGTTCGCGGTGGCATTACCACAAACTTTGCAAACAGTGAAAGTCGTATTCCCTATAGTTATATTAACTATGGTACGGATGCCGCTCCTTATGGCAATTACAGTATCAATCGTGATAATCGGATGCGTTTTGTTAGCGATGCATTATTGACCTATGACAAAAAGATAGCTCAAGATTTTACTGTTACAGCTAGTGTCGGTGCAAGCACTCGATTAGACCAATACAACAAATTAGAATCCAAAACCACTGGCGGGCTGTCTGTTCCAGAATGGTATAATTTGGATAATTCCAGAGATCCTGTCCGTTCGACGAATGAACGGATTGAAAAACAAGTATATGGTGTATACGGTTATGTCGACCTGGATTACCGCAACATGGCGACATTAAGTTTGACTGGGCGGAATGATTGGACCTCAGCCTTACAGTCACCCTATAATTCTTATTTCTATCCTTCCGCCTCCCTCAGTCTGATTGTTTCCGAAATGTTCCATTTACCAGAAGCAATATCCTATTTTAAACTTCGTGCTGCAGTTACCGATGCAACAACAGATATCAGTGCCTACAGCGCGCTCCTTACTTATGATGTTAAAAATCGTTGGAACGGCAACCCCTCCTTATATCTCCCTAATACCTTACGTCCTCCGGGATTAAAACCTAATAAAACAATCTCTCAGGAATATGGTGCAGAATTACGTCTGTTTCGTAATCGTATCGGATTAGATTTCACCTACTTCAACTACGACAGAACGAACAATGTAGTTGAAGTTCCGCTCTCTGAAGCTTCCGGTTTTGCCAAACTTCAACTGAACGGGGATCGTTATCGTCGGAGAGGTATCGAACTTGTTGTTTCTGGGACACCAGTACAGACCGAGAACTTCAAATGGACGACCACATTGAATTATTCCCGCCTACGAAACACGGTACTTGAATATTATGGTGGCGAAGAAATTCGTGGCGGGGTGAAAGTAGGTGAACGAATGGATATCTATCGCGGCTGGGCATGGCAAAAGTCTCCTGACGGACAGATTGTCCACGAGAATGGTATTCCACAGTATATTAATCAAGAGACCAACCTCGGGTATGTCCTCCCAAATTGGGAATTTGGTTTCCAAAACAGCTTTCAATATAAAAATTTCGGACTTTCTTTTGCTTTTGATGGCCGTGTTGGCGGAAAAATATACAATGGTTTAGAAGCAAAAATGTATGAAGGTGGAATGCATCCCAATACAGCAAACAGTTATCGGGACGATGCATATAACGGAGAAAAGACATACCTTGCTGGTGGAGTCACTCAAACAGGCGGCGAAGTTAGCTATGACGCCCAAGGTAACATCACTGCTGATACACGTACTTTTGCACCGAACACAACTAGAGTTAATTACATAGATTGGGTGTTTGCAAAATATACCAATGGTATCGACGAATCTGTAAACTATAGTGGAACCTTCGTGAAACTGCGTGAAGTAACATTGACATATCAAATTCCATCCCATTTATTGAAAAAAGGTCCTTTTAAAGCTGCTAGTATTTCTCTTGTCGGGCGCAATCTAGCCCTTTGGGCGAAAGTTCCTTTTATGGATCCTGATGGTTATAACGGTTTGACAAAAAACAACGGTGTTTCCCCACAGACAAATAGTATTATTTTCCCTGAACCCACCATTCGTAATATAGGATTCAATGTTAATCTCAAATTCTAAAAGCAAGAACTTATCATGAAAAAAACATATATATTATTGATCGTAAGTATACTCGCTTTGAGTATGGGTTGCAAAAAATTTGATTACTATCAAGATAACCCCAATAAACCAACCAAAGCTACGCCAGCTTTATTAATGAGCTATATCTGTCAGAATATCTTTAACAATAATCCCATCAGTGCCGCATATGCGTCAAGACACCTCACCTACTATGAGCGACCAAATGAATCCATTAATTACAATTGGAACAGAGGATCATTCAGTGGTTATGATGGCTTAAGACAGGTCCTTAAATTAGAAGAGCTCATTGCAGACAATAAAAATTTTAAAGGTCTTGTTCATCTGTTCCGCGCAATTTATTTCGCGCAAATGACCGAAACCTTTGGTGATATCCCCTATACAGATGCTCTTCATGCTGAACAGGACGGTCGCACGCCAGTCTATGACAAACAAGAAGATATCTATGATGGATTATTGCAGGAACTGGAGGAAGCTAATTCCCTTTTGGATGCCGCTAATGGAAAAATAGATGGTGATATTATCTATGGCGGTGACGCCAATAAATGGAAAAAATTGGTAAATGCTTACAGACTACGTCTGCTGATTCATCTTTCAAAAAAAGAGGGGCAAACAAAAATTGCTATTAAGCAACAGTTTCAATCTATAGTCAGCAATCCGACAAAATATCCATTAATGGCGAATATTACTGACAATGCTCAACTTGTATTCAATACTTCCGATCCTTCAAATTATTACCCCACTGCCGGACACCTAAGTGTTTCAACTTTAGTATCCCTTGAGCAATCTTTTGTAGAAATGCTGCAAAAAAGAGAAGACCCACGCTTATTCTCTTTTGGAGACCCAATTGCTGGAAAAACAGCAGGAATTTTCTCAAATTACAAAGGGGTAGATGCTGGCCTCTCTCCTGCTGACCAACAGGCCAGTGCCGCACAATCTTCACTAATTGCCAGAAGATTTGTCGATCTTCGTAATCCAGTGAATGAACCGATGATCTTTTTAAGTTACGCTGAACAAGAATTTCTAATTGCTGAAGCAATTCAACGGGGTTGGATCTCTGGTGATATGAACGACCATTATCAAAAAGGAATAACTGCATCAATGGCTTTCTATAAAATTACAGGAACAATCGTTTCAGATTACTTAAATAAAGATCTTGTCAAGTTAGCAACAGGTGATCCGCTAACAAAAATATTAACACAGAAATATATAGCCTTCTATATGAATTCCGGTTGGGAACCTTTTTTTGAACAACGACGCACTGGTATTCCGGTATTACGAGTTGGCCCGGGAACATTAAATGGCGGGAAAATACCTAAACGCTGGCAATATCCACTTGCTGAATCCCAATATAATGAGACCAACCTGGATGCAGCTGTAAAACGACAGTTCACTGAGGGAGACAATGTAAATGCCACGATGTGGTTAATTAAATAAAAAACATGGACACACGAAGAGATTTTTTAAAAAAGGCGGCCATGCTCGCGGGAGGCGCATCCCTTTCTCAGGTTATTCCATCGGCTATTGCAAAAGCAATGGCCATCAATCCTGCGGTGGGCAGTACCTTCTATGATGCCGAACATGTGGTATTACTCATGCAGGAAAATAGATCTTTTGATCACGCTTTTGGCACATTACGAGGCGTGAGGGGCTTCAATGATCCACGGGCGATCCGTCAGCCAAACAGCCACAAAGTATGGTTACAGACGCAAAAAACAGGCGAAACTTATGCCCCATTCCGATTAGACATTAAGGATTCAAAAATTACCTGGATGGGCTGTTTGCCTCATAATTGGACCGACCAGACCGATGCCCGAAACAAAGGAAAGATGGACAAATGGCTAGACGTCAAACATTCGGGATTTAAAGAATTCGCAGACCTTCCATTGACCATGGGACATTATACCCGGGAGGATATTCCATTCTATTATTCACTGGCGGATTCTTTTACCATCTGTGATCAACATTTCTGTTCGAGTATTACAGGTACAAACCCCAATAGACTCTATTTTTGGACAGCTAATATTCGCGAAAATTTAAATGGAAAGGCATTGGTTTGGAACGGTGATTCAGAATTCAGTGGTAAAGCAAACTGGAAAACCTTCCCAGAACGTCTTTCAGAACTTGGCGTAGACTGGAAAATATACCAAAATGAGATTTCTTCAAGCAGTGCCGGATACAGTGGCGAAGCCAACGGTTGGTTGGCAAATTTTGGATGTAATCCCATGGAATATTTCCCCCAATATCAGGTGAAATATAGTCCGCGTTATAGAGAACTACTTGCTCGGAAAAAAGAAGAACTGGAACAGAAGATAGCCGCAACGACAAGTAAAGATAAACTTGACAAGCTGCATCAGGACCTTAAAAATGTGCAGGAAGAGCAGCAACAATATACCGCAGAAAATTTTGAAAAACTTGATGAACGTACAAAAGAGATCCATCGTCGGGCATTTGTGAATAATAGTGCACAAGCGGATTACATGGAGCTTGAAACGATGCAGTATCAGGAAGGTGACCATCAGCGGGAGCTGCAAATCCCAAAAGGCGATGTCCTGTATCAATTTAGAAAAGATGTTGAGGAAGGTAAACTTCCTACCGTCTCCTGGCTTGCGCCGCCGCAGCTTTTCTCAGACCATCCTGATTCGCCTTGGTTTGGGGCTTGGTATGTGAGTGAAATTATGGATATCCTCACACAAAATCCAGAAGTCTGGAAAAAGACAATCTTTATTCTTACCTATGATGAGAATGACGGTTATTTTGATCACTTCGCCCCTTTTACGGCACCTAATCCCTACGAAGCCGATAGCGGTAAGGTATCCACTGGCATAGATCCCAAATTGGAGTTTGTCCGTCGTGATGAACAGTATTATCCAGAAAGTGGAAGAGAAAGTAATATAGGCCTCGGATATCGTGTCCCGCTGATCATTGCTTCCCCCTGGACAAGAGGTGGCTGGGTAAACTCACAGGTTTTTGACCATACCTCAAGTTTACAGTTTTTAGAGAAATTCATCAGCCACAAAGTCAACAAAGAAGTCAAAGAAACCAATATCAGCAGCTGGCGACGTACCGTCTGTGGAGATCTCACTTCTGTATTTAGGCCATATCATGGGGAGCTCATCAAAAAGCCATTGGTACTGCAACGTCAGCCATTTATCAAAGAGATCCATCAGGCAAAATTTAAAGGTCTGCCAATGGGATTCAAGGCATTAACTGCCGATGAGATCGAACAGATCGAGAAGGATCCTAGCCGCTCGCCTTATTTTCCAAAACAGGAAGAGGGACTTCGCGACTCCTGTACATTACCCTATGAGCTTTATACCCATGGGGAATATCTATCCGGCGGAAAGTATCAGCTAACATTTGAAGCGTCCAATAAAATGTTTGGGACAGGTTCGGCGGGCGCTCCCTTTACAGTATATCATAGCATGCCCTATAAGGGAGAGATTGGCACTTCCCGCAACTACGCCGTAGCAGCAGGCGACAGCCTATCAGACAATTGGTCTATCAATGCATTTGACAACGGATTATTCCAGCTCGATATACATGGACCAAATGGGTTTTACCGGATGTTTAAAGGTGATGCCAAACACCCCAATATTAAAATCCGTTGTACTTACGAAAAAAGCAAAGATGAGAACTCTTTTACAGGCCGTCTTTTGTTTACATGTATAAATCAAGACAGTAGAAGTCATCAGCTCCTAGTGGAAGATGTCAGCTATGGACAGGCCAGAAAAGAAGTTCAGCTTAAAAGTGGTGTATCAACGACCATTCTGTTCGATCTTTCCAAACAAAGCTTTTGGTATGATTTCCGTATCAGCTGTAAAGATTACAGTGCATTCCAAGAGCAATATGCCGGTCGTATAGAAATTGGACAAAGCGGAAAAAGTGATCCGTTATTAAGCAGATAACAATAAATTGAAACGGGGTTATTTTCGAAAGGAGATAGCCCCGTCTATCCATGATTCTTGTAACAAGTGGTCAATACGTCTGAAATCTTTTATTTCCAAAAATCATCATTATACAAACCAACCTTTCGATATTACTCTTGTATACGACGAATAAGGTGGTAAAATCCTTTGTACAGTAAAACTGCACCAACAATCAAAAAAACAGCTAATAAATATAAACTGATGGAGTTAATAAATAGTAGACACATCATAACGGTAATTTTTGGTTTTTTATTTCTTATGTACAAGTTATAACATTTATCCAAAATATTACAAAAAAGAAATACAAATTTTCTCTACTTTTGTTGAGATGAGAAAAATTGCATTGTTTATCGGCTTATTTTTTTATTTGCTTGCGGCAAGTGGTGCAACTTTACATTTTCATTTTTGTCAGGGCGAGGCACAAAGTGTTTCATTAAGCCAAAATCACACAGCTCATTGTCCACTGTGTGCCAAGTCAGAAAAAAAGCAGCAAAATCACTGTCATCAAGAAGGCAGTTGCAAGGATGTCACTATTGCTGCCCAAAAAGTGGGTGATTTCAACCGATTATCTCAAACACTCGATTTCAATCATTTTTCTCCCGCGATCATTACACTTTACTGGATACATCATTATCACCAATTTTCTGCTGATGAGGACAGTTCATCCAAATTAAGTACAAACCAGAACAGCTTTTTCAACAGATACAGTCCTCCTGTATTTATTCTAAATCAGAGTTTCAGAATTTGATTTCATGGCTTTTTGATTTTTAATCAAAAAAATGTCGAAGATCTTACCTTCGACCTTACATGCTATACCCATTTTTTTTAGCCCGTACATGATCAAAAAACTATGAATCAAATTTTTAAAAAAATATATACGACTACCCTTTTATTGTTATTCTCTTTCGCAATTGTGAAGGCACAAAGCGATAGCACCCGCACGCTTACTGTGGCAGGAAACTGTGCGATGTGTAAAAAAAGGATCGAAACCGCCGCAAAAATACAAGGCGTTGAAAGCGCAACCTGGAATGCGGGCGACAATTTGCTACATCTGAAATACAATTCCCAAAAAGTGGAACTTGAAACCATCAAAAAGAATATCGCGCAAGTCGGGCACGATGTTGAGAATTTGGTTGCAAGTGAGGAATCCTATGCGAAACTCCATGAGTGCTGTATGTATCCACGGTTGGAAAATGGGAAAGTCCCGGAAAAGAAGGCGGTACCTACAACGGGCGAACCACATGATCATCCCCATACCGTCACAGGTGTTGTTGTCGAAGAAAATGAAAAAGGAGATCTAAAACCTATCGTTGGTGCCAATTTACATTGGGCGAATTTACCGACAAAAAATACCAGAAGTAATGAAAACGGTGTATTTAAGCTCGAGCACAAAGAGGGTTTTGACAAATTAGTCGTCAGTTATGTCGGGATGAAATCCGATACAATCACGATCAAAGACCTACATGAGGTCGTCATGATCACTGCGAAGGGAAATGTACTCATGGAAGTCGAAGTCAAAGGGACACGTCGGTCCAATTATATTGACCGGATGACACCAGCTCGACTGGAAGTTCTTACAGGCAAAGAGCTATTTAAAGCCGCCTGTTGTGATTTAAGTGAAAGCTTCGAAACCAACGCTTCAGTGGATGTTATTAGTGCAGACGCCGTAACCGGCAGTAAACAGATTCAAATGCTGGGTCTTAGTGGTATATATACACAATTGACGGTAGAAAACCTTCCTGGACCACGTGGGCTGGCCTCCCCATTGGGACTTAATTCCATTGCTGGTACATGGATTGAATCCATTCAAATCGCCAAAGGAGTGGGATCTGTGGCTAATGGCTATGAAAGTATGGCCGGTCAAATCAATGTCGAGCTGAAAAAGCCACAAAATTCTGAAAGAATATTTTTCAATGCCTATGCAAATAACATGGGACGTACCGATGTAAATTTAAATCTATCTCAAAAAATAGGTCAACATTGGTCAACATCTGTGTTATTACACGACAACTTTATGTATAATAAATCCATGAACTTTAGCCACAATGGATTTAGAGATGTGCCCATTGGCAATCTTTTCTCCGGTGTGAACCGCTGGTTGTATGAGAACGGTAAAGGTCTGATGATTCAGTTTGGTGTCAAATATTTAAATGACGATCGTACTGGCGGACAAATAGATTTTGACAAAAAAACAGATAAGGGCACGACGAATCGTTATGGACTGGGATTCGACATCGAACGCGTTGAAGGATTTGCTAAAATCGGTTATGTTTTCCCAGAAAATAAACACCGAAGCATCGGTCTGCAATTGGCTGGTTCCAACTATAATCAAAAAAGTTATTTCGGCTTAAAAAATTACAACTCCGAACAGCAAAATGGTTATGCCAACCTATTATTTCAGGATATTATAGGTACCGTAGCCCATAAATATCGTGTGGGCGCCTCCATCAATTACGATAACTACGATGAATGGTATTTAACCGATCAAAATTTCAAACGTAAAGAAGTCGTTTCAGGTGCATTTGCAGAATATACCTTCAGTCCATCCGAAAAATTTGATGCGGTCGTCGGACTGCGTCAGGACTATAATTCATTATATGGCTGGTTCACTACACCACGGTTGAATTTACGCTATGCTCCTATTGCTGGAACGACATTCCGTGCAAGCTCAGGTAGAGGTCAACGCACCGCCAATATTTTTGCTGAAAACACGGCGGTTTTAGCAAGCAGCAGGAGATTGATCATTCAGTCTCAGGATATCTACAATAAAGCTTATGGTTTGCAACCAGAGGTATCCTGGAATACAGGGATCGCGGTAGACCAGAATATGCGCATCTTTGGAAGGGAAGCCTCCGCCTCCATTGAATTCTTTCATAACAGCTTTTCCAATCAGGTGGTGGTCGACTACGAAAATCCAAGAGAAATCAGTTTTTACAACTTAACCGGAAAATCATTCTCAAATAGTTTGCAGACAGAATTTCGATTTATGCCAGCGCCACATTTTGAAACACGATTGGCTTATCGGCTATTGGATGTGCAGACCGACTTTCAGAGCGGAAGAAAAACAAAACCATTGTTGGCAAAACACCGTGGTTTCGTCAACTTAGCCTATAATCATCATTCCGGATGGAGCTTAGATTATACCTTGAATGTGGTCGGACCGAAACGTATCCCTTCAACCATGGATAATCCAGTTGAATACCAGATGGCCTCCGAATCAAAAACGTACGCAACGATGAACGCACAGATCAGCAAAACTTTTGGAAAAGATAAAAACTTTACCGTATATGTCGGTGGTGAAAACCTGTCCAATTATTTCCAGAAAACACCCATCCTTGCGGCGGATCAACCTTTCGGAAATTATTTTGACACCTCCATGTTATGGGGACCTTTAACAGGACGCATGTTTTATACAGGCGTTCGATATTTCATAAAATAGAATCATTTTAACATAAAAAAAGCGGCGAGCCGCTTTTTTTATGTTAACCTCTTCAATTCTTGATATAATCGCGCCGTCGGAAGGCCAACGACATTATTATATTCGCCTTCGATCTTCTCGATAGCAATTAAGCCGATCCATTCTTGAATACCGTAAGATCCAGCTTTATCAAGCGGTGAAAAATGAGTAACATAATAATCAATTTCTTCTCGATCCAATACGTGGAAATACACTGTTGTCGTTTCGACAAAGGATTGCACGACACCATGCCAACGTATTGCTACCGCGGTAATGACCACATGTTTATTTCCGGATAGGTCTGCCAAAGTCTGCTTAGCTTCCGCTGCATTCTTCGGTTTCCCTAAAATCTCACCCTCGGCCGAAACAACAACGGTGTCAGCACAGATCACCAAGCCATCTGTTTTATCTGCAAAAGCCTGTACTTTTTGCAGTGCAATCTGACGAACAGCTTCACTGGCAGAAAGACTCGGATCGACATATTCATCCGTCTCCCGCACCTCTACTTCAAAGGTAATGCCCAGCCCAGATAAGAGCTGCTTGCGTCTTGGAGACTGGGATCCCAGGATAACCGTTTTGTTCTTTAAATTTTCTAACATCATTAAATACTTTTTATCGTTTCGTCCTCATACCAATTTCCCTGCACTTTAAGTACCTTTTCAATCAGTTCCCGTACAACCCCTCTTCCGCCATTGAAAGCCGAGATATAATGTGATATCTTCTTGATCTCTTCCACGGCATCTGCCGGCGACACAGCCAAACCAACAGATCGCATGCAACTAAAATCAGGGATATCATCACCAATATACATCAATTCATCAAGTCCCAGATGATAATCTTTAGCTAACACTTTCAATTTCGAAAGCTTATCTACGACTCGCGAGTGAATTTCTTTTACGCCCAATCCCTGTAAACGGCGCTCCACCCCTATGGATGCCCCGCCAGTGATGATAAAGATCGGATAACCTTTTTTAATGGCCAATTGTATGGCATAACCATCTTTTATATTAAAAGTTCGCAGCTGTTCCCCAGCTTCATTCACCTGTACAGTTCCATCTGTCAATACCCCATCCACATCCAATACAAATCCTTTTATTGTTTTAAATTCAGTCAATACCATTGAAATATATTTTTGTAAAAATAAAGCATTTCCGCTAAATATACGATTCCATACTCCCTCCTTATTTTCTCTGTTTATGCCATAAAATTATTCAGATAAGCCAAAATATCATTTGTATGTCACAACATAGTTGTATCAGCAACTTATTATAAAAAACATTTGGACGGAACCTGATATTTAGCGTATCTTTGTAGAAGATAATTAAAGGTTATCTCGCTATGAAAACACTAACAGCACTGTTCAAACAAACAATTTTGTTTAAAGCAGCATAAGATTAAAAAAACAATCAATTTAGTTTTTCACAGCAAAAAACACGGCAACTAATTTAGTTTGGTCGCCCTTAAAAAGTCTTTTCATAATTTAGGTTTATAATTGGTTAGTAACAAACCCTGGTGCCCATCATCAGGGTTTTGTTTTATTAGAACCTTTTATTTCCTTACGTACAGTATTGCATATTTTTGCTTTTTTGACTATTTTAGGAATAGCAAGTTTTTTTGTTATTTTACATACATCTTTTTTCCCCAGGTACCATCAGGAAACTACTGACAGAAAAATGAACGATAGTTGGGCGATCAAAATTCATTAAACTCATTCTCGCATGGAGCAAAAAAACTATAGAAAGCAAATTACCATAGGAGTGATAATTTCTTTTTCGCTTATCTTTATTTCCGCTCTATACTTTTTTATTTCTCTGCATCATATCGTCGATAACGAGCGTAATATTGTCCGGATCGCTGAAAATAAATTTAATGTGATCAATGAAGTCCGATCAAACATTGATGAAGTGAATGATGTTAAACTTCATTACTTCATAAAGGAAGATCCGGACTTATTTCTTCCTTATCGAAACGAACGAAAGCACATAGATGAATTACTGCGATCTATTGTTCGAGCCGATGAGCTCTATCCGGTCTCCCCACTAGCGATTGAAACACTTCGTAAAGAAATTGTACTTTTCTACGATTTCGAAAAAGATATAACCTATGCTAAACTGAACAATGGTTCGCTGCCATCTTATATCCAGGAACAGAAAACAGCGATCTTAAATCAAATAGATATGCTATCCAGAGATCTGCTTGATCAAAGGGCAAGTCGGCTGGAAAAATCCAGAAACAGTCTCCAATTGGCGCAGAACATTACCTATTTTTTCATTGCGATCGGCTTAAGCGGTTTTTTCTATATTCTAGCAAAATTTTCCGGTATTTCAAAAGTATTGAGAGCCACTGTCAAAGGTCAAAGAGAATCTAATAGTCGTCTTCAGCATTTACAGGATCAAACCAATAATGATAACTGGATTTTGAATGCCATCAACCATATAGATGAGCAGCTAAGGGGCGATTACAACGATAAAAAAATAGCTGAGATCAGTCTAAATGCGATTACCAACACAACGAAAGCGCTGGGAGGTACAGTCTATATTTTTGATGATAATTACCGGGAATATCAGTTATGTCATAAAATAGGAATCGCCGCGACACAGCAGATTAAAAAAAGTTTTAAAGAAGATGACGGTATTTTGGGGGAAGTAACAAACAAACATAATGTAGTTAAAATCAAGGATATCGACCATAATCATCTCGTTTTAGAAACTTCTTTATCCAAAAGAATAGAAACAGAAATCTACATTATTCCATTCACCTATGAAAATCACTGCGTTGGTTTAATGGAAATCTGTTGCCCGATCGTGCTGGAAAAAGAAGAACGGTTACGATTTAATTTCCTTGATAAAGTAAAAGGCAACATCGCGATCATCCTCAAAGTTGCGCAGACCCATGGCAAACTTGCCGATCTCTATGAAGAACTTCAGCAGCAAACGGAAGAACTTGAAGCTCAACAGGAAGAATTAAGAACCACAAACGAGGAGTTAGTCCATAAGACTCATTTGCTGGAAGCTTCCGAAGAAGAGCTCCGTGTACAACAGGAGGAACTCATCCAAACAAACAATGAGCTCGATGAGAAGGCGAAATTACTCTTCACTCAAAATGAAGATCTGGAAAAAGCAAGACAGGCCATTGCACAAAAAATTGAAGAAGTCGAATTATCAAGTAAGTACAAATCCGAATTCATGGCGAATATGAGTCATGAACTACGGACTCCACTGAATAGTATTCTTATACTTGCTAAATTGCTGCAGGACAACAAAAAGAAAAATCTGAATGACGACCAGATAAAATATGCTTCAGTGATCCACAGTGCAGGTACGGATTTACTCCACTTGATCAACGAGTTATTGGATTTGGCAAAAATAGAATCCGGAAAAGTTGAAGTCCAAAAGGAACGTATCAATACAAGCGATCTTGTCAATTACATAAATGATTTCTTCCACGATACCGCAGAATCCAAGATGATCAAATTTAACGTTGAAATTGATAGCAATGCTCCACAAGAATTTATTGGTGATGAACATCGCATACAACAGGTTCTAAAAAATTTGCTATCGAATGCGTTTAAATTTACGGGCGAAAATGGCACAGTATCGCTCAAGATCAATATAGAAAATGATAACATCTATTTTACGGTTAAGGATAACGGTATCGGCATCGCTCCGGAAAAACAAGAGCTCATCTTTGATGCATTTAAACAGGAGGACGGATCCACAAGCCGCAAATATGGCGGCACGGGGCTAGGCCTGTCCATATGTCGTGAGATTGCAAATCTATTGAAGGGAAAAATTACCCTAAACAGCAAAGTTGGTGAAGGCAGTACCTTTATTTTCAGCGTACCACTGGAGAAAGAAGCTGCAATTGAAAACATCCCAGAACTACCGGTTATTGAACAAAATAACGTACCATCCTATCCGCAATTAGAAAATATACCCCTCGAAAAAAATCGTCATACTGAAAATAGTAATAGAAACAATAAATTACTGATCATCGAAGACGACTTTATTTTTGCAGATATACTAAAAGATTATGCGATCCAAAATGGTTATGACCCCTATATCAGCTATGACGGACAAGATGGCCTTCATAAAGCGCAGAACTTAATCCCTGCTGCCATCATACTAGACATCATGCTGCCAAAAATGGACGGTTGGGAAGTGTTACGTAATCTCAAAAAAACAGATTCAACGAAGAATATCCCCGTACACATGATGTCAGCGGGAACTTTCCTGCATGATGAACCGATATCTGCGGGCGCTATCGGATTTATGTCCAAACCGGTTTCTGAAAACTCACTCGCGGAGACTTTTCAAAAAATTAAAGCGTCAACAAGCCATCCTATTAAGAAAATCCTATTGGTAGAAGATCAGGAAATTCAAAGTGATTTTATCAAGCAATCGCTCGAAGAACAAAATATTCAGATATTTCAGGCCTTCAATGCGCAACAGGCGCTCGATCTGCTGGACCAGGAAAAAGTATTTGACTGCATCATTATGGATCTAAATTTACCGGATAAATCAGGCATTGAACTGCTCAATGAGATCAAATCAAACAGCCAGTTTAAAGATTTACCGATTATTATCAACACAGCGATGGAGCTAAGTCCTGAACAAACCTCCGAGATTTTGCAGCATAGTCAGGCCATGGTGTTAAAATCAGCCAAATCCAATAATAGACTGATCGATGAAGTCAATTTATTCTTAAATAAAATCCGGAGCAGCAAAACGGAATACCTCACATTTAACAATAACGCGTCGGTGCTCGTGGAGAATAATCTGGCGGCTAAGACCATCTTGCTGGCAGACGATGATATGCGCAATATCTTTGCACTAAGTACCGCTTTCGAAAGCTATGATATGAAAATCGAGATTGCAAATAATGGTCAGGAGGCATTGGATATTCTAGCACGCAACGAGCATATTGATCTTGTTTTAATGGACATAATGATGCCGGTTATGGACGGATATGAAGCGATCGAAAAAATAAGGTCAAACAAGAAATTTTCAAATCTCCCTATTATCGCCGTGACAGCAAAGGCAATGAAAGGTGACCGGGAAAAGACAATTGCTGTAGGAGCAAACGATTATATTAGTAAACCCGTTGATGTGGATAAATTGATATCCTTAATGCGTGTATGGTTGAGTTAACTACTAAAGTAGCAGTAATGATCACTTTTGAAGAGTTGGAGGAAATTATTGATGTTGTCAAAAATCTTCACGGCTATGACGTGTCCGGATATACGAGAGCATCCCTCAAGCGGCGTGTCACCAGAATTATGGAGCTAAACAAACTGGACTTGGTCGAATTAAAATCCAAACTGATTAACCAGCCAGGATTTAGCACTCATTTTTTACAGGAAATTACAGTCAATGTGACTGAAATGTTCAGAGATCCGGAATTTTACAAAGCATTAAAAAACGAAGTATTTCCCTATCTGGCCACCTACCCTCATATTAAGCTGTGGAGTGCCGGTTGTTCCACGGGTGAAGAAGTTTACTCTTTGGCCATTTTACTAAAAGAAGCAGAGCTTTATCAACGTTCTTTTATCTATGGAACTGACATTAATACCAAAGTATTGGAGAAAGCCAAACGAGGCATTTATTCATTGGCAAAAGTGAAGGAATATTCTGAAAACTTTATTAAAACGGATCCCAAAAGCTCTTTATCCGAATATTATACAGCAATGTACAATGCGGCCACGATAAATAATAGTCTAAAAAAAAATGTGCTTTTTTCACAGCATAGCTTGGTTTCCGATCGGGAATTTAATGAATTTCAATTGATCACATGCCGTAATGTATTGATTTATTTTGACACAAACCTCCAGGAAATGGTATTGGATTTATTTTATAATTCACTTTGTCACCTTGGTTTCCTATGTCTAGGTTCAAAAGAATCATTAATTAACTATAAAAATGCAGCAAAATTCAAGGTTGTAAATAACAAACACAACATTTATCAAAAAATCGGTTAGGTCAAGATGGAACGTAAAATTCTTTTATTAGCGGGTTCCGCTGGCGGGTTCAGTGTTATTTTAAACATCCTAAAGGCATTGGAACGTCCGGTTCAGATACCGATCATCGTCGTTGTTCACCGCAATCCCAAATACGCATCAAGTATAGAAGATACCCTTTCGAAAGCCCTATTACAAAAAGTAAAAACGGCTGACGATAAAGAGAGTATCGCGGACGGAACAATCTATTTTGCTCCCGCAGGCTATCATTTACTTATTGAGCCAGATTATAGCTTTTCGTTGGATATCTCAGAACCGGTTCAATATTCAAGACCATCTATTGATGTGACCTTTGAGTCGGCTGCCGAAATCTATAAACAAAATTGTATTGCAATTTTGTTTTCCGGGGCCAACCACGATGGCGCACAAGGATTGTTAATGATAAAAAAGTACGGCGGAAAAACCTATGTACAGAACCCACTTGAGGCAGAAGTTCCGATAATGCCTCAGGCGGCAATAGACCTTAATGCGCAAGATCAGATTTTGAGTATAGCCGAAATAAAAGATTACATAATGCAATTAACCTAAAGTTGTATTTTAGATTTGATATAATGAAGAAGATTAATATATTGATCGTCGATGATAAAATTGAGAATATTATCAGTCTCACAGCATTGTTGGAGGATATCGAATATGTAAATATAATTAGTAGTACAGATCCCAATGAAGCGTTAAAAATCTGTTGGAAAGAAGAAATTGATCTCGCTCTGGTTGATGTACAGATGCCCGAAATCAATGGATTTGAATTCGTCACCTTCCTGAAGAAAAACCCAAAGACGAATCACATCATCCCGATCATGGTAACTGCGATTTCCAAGGAGGATAAGTATCTTATTCAAGGACTTAACAGTGGCGCTGTAGACTATCTATATAAACCTCTCAATCCAGAAGCTACCATCGCAAAAGTCAAATCTTTTGTTCAGCAGCTGTTAATACAACAGGAAATTAAAGAAAAAAACATTGCATTGGAGGAGTCTAAACAAGCTATTCTTAAAGCAAAAGAAGAAGCTGAACTCGCCAGAAAGTCAAAAGAAACGTTCTTAGCCAATATGAGTCACGAGATTCGGACACCTATCAACGGCATTATGGGAATCACCCAAATGCTAAAAAATTCACAGCTTACCGTTGAACAGGAAAACTGGATCTATAAACTCGATTCGGCCTCTCAAAACTTACTTACGATCATCAATGACATTTTGGACCTCTCCAAAGTCGATTCGGGCATGATGAAGCTGAATATGGAATCCACCTCGGTGCATGATATTACCGATGATTTGAATAATCTGTTTATCGATAAGGCAAACTATAAAGGTTTGAATTTTAATATCGAGGTGGACGACCGGATAAACAGTTATTTTTTAACGGATCCGCTTCGCTTAAAACAGATTCTAACGAACTTCATCTCCAATAGCTTCAAATTTACCTCCGCAGGCTCGGTCATTTTAAAAATCCAGCTTCTAACGGAGAGTAATCAGCAAATTGGTTTACAGTTTCAGGTCATCGACACGGGGATCGGCATCGCAGAAGATGCATTGGAAAAAATATTCATCGCATTTGAACAAGGAGAAGACAGCATCACAAAAAAATTTGGTGGAACGGGCTTGGGCTTAGCAATTGTAAAACGTATTGCCGCCCTTCTCAACGGAAAGGTTTTCGCATCAAGTGAATATGGCAAAGGAAGCACATTTTCTTTTGAATGCACCTTTGACAAAATAGAAGATAAACCTAAAGAAAAAGAAACACAAGTGCTTTATACCGAGTTACCAAAATTTAACTCTCCGATGATCCTGATTGCCGAAGACAATGAACTAAATAGCTTTATGTTAGCAAATATCCTCAAAAGCTGGGATTGCGAGATCACCTTGGCGACAAATGGACAGCTTGCCCTTCAGGAAATAAACAGAAAAAAAATAGACCTGGTATTTATGGACGCACATATGCCACTCATGAGTGGTTTTGAAGCGATCAAAGAAATACGTCGCCATATGAATCCAGCTATAGCGAATATGCCCATTATCTCCATTTCTGCTTCAGTTTTAAAAGCAGAACAGCAAGAAGCCTTGGATGCAGGAGCCAATGAAGTGGTTGGAAAACCATTTGATCCCATCAAATTATACAAAACAATTGAAGCTTTATTGTCAAAATTGAAATGATTGTTTCGATTTACCGATGAAATCATTAATTTTAAAGAATTAACAAAACATAATAATGAAAAAACTTTTTATGATACCAGCAGTTGCAGTTGCCTTGTCAATTGCATCTTGTGGCGGAAACAGTGAGAAGTCTGGCAAATCAGCTAGTACAGAATCGACAACTTCAACAGAAAACCAAGCAACAGAAACAGTACCTGGAATTGAAAACGTAGCTATTTCCAACAGCTTATCTTTAGAAGGTAATGATCAGATGAAATTTGACAAGGATTTATTCCGTGTGAAAGCTGGCGAACCTGTAGAATTATCTTTCAAAAATGCAGGTACCATGCCAAAAGAATCTATGGGACATAATGTTGTCATCCTTAAACCGGGTGTAGATCTTCCGACTTTCGGAGCTGAGGCGGCAGCAGCCGCAGCTGATGAGTATATTCCAAAATCAGCATTATCTTCCATCGTTTCCCACACGAAATTATTAGGTCCAGGTGAAACAGATAAAATTACATTTACACTTGAAAAAGGAGTCTATCCTTTCATCTGTAGTTTCCCCGGTCACTACGGAGTAATGCAAGGAAAAATCGTTGCAGAATAATATACAAACAAAAAAGGGTATCTAGATATAGGTATCCTTTTTTTGTTGAGGTGTTATTTTTCGTTAAAATGATCACAACTTGCCGCCCCTTGATCCCTTTCGCTGACTCAGTTGCCCATCATCTACAACCCCGCATCATGCCGATGCCTGCTCCTGTTAATTAGCAACTTATTTCCAAAATAACTTTATCACATACAGATTTATCGAAAATAAGATTATTTTTTGGGTTGTACATGCCTATCCATTTATCAAAAAAATGTAAAGTAAGTCTATTCGCCTACAAATCGTAAGTTTTGATTTCCTATCCCATTAATAATCATTAAATTTGTACTACTAAAAATTAAAACGTAATCAATGCAATACGACGTAATTGTAATCGGAAGTGGTCCGGGCGGATATGTAGGAGCTATCCGTTGTGCCCAATTAGGATTAAAAACAGCTGTTATTGAAAAATATAGCACATTTGGTGGTACTTGTCTTAACGTTGGATGTATTCCTTCAAAAGCGCTTTTAGATTCATCGGAGCATTACCACAATGCTGCCCATAATTTTGACGCATTTGGCATCAGTTTAAAAGACCTAAAGGTGGATATGGCAAAGATGATTGCTCGTAAAGACGATGTCATTGCTCAAAATACCGCCGGTATCACTTTCTTATTCAAGAAAAATAAAATTGACAGTTTCCAAGGTGTGGGTTCATTTGTCGACAAAAACACCATTAAAATAACAAAAGCAGATGGTTCTACGGAACAAGTTACAGCAAAAAATGTAATTATTGCCACAGGCTCAAAACCCACTTCTCTACCCTTTTTGCCGGTTGACAAAAAAAGAATTATTACTTCTACGGAAGCGCTTAACCTAAAAGAGGTCCCTAAACATCTTATCGTCATCGGTGGTGGTGTCATTGGTTTAGAATTAGGTTCAGTTTATGCCCGTTTAGGTTCAAAAGTTTCTGTCGTTGAATTTGCGAAATCCATCATTGGTACAATGGATGGTGGCTTAGGTAAAGAATTGCAACGTGTTTTGAAAAAATCATTGGGCATGGAATTCTACTTGGGTCACAAAGTCACAGGTGCAACAGCAAAAGGAAAAACCGTAAAAGTAACAGCTGAAGATCCAAAAGGACAAGAAGTAACCCTAGAAGGTGATTATTGTATCGTAGCTGTTGGCCGTACGGCATACTCTGAAGGTTTAGGCTTAGAAAATATTGGCATCACTGTCGAAGAAAGAGGAAAGAAAATCCCGGTAAATGCTCACTTGGAGACCGCTGTACAAGGCGTATTTGCTATTGGTGATGTGATCACTGGAGCGATGTTGGCACACAAAGCCGAAGATGAGGGTGTATATGTTGCGGAATATATTGCGGGACAAAAACCACACATCGATTACAATTTAATTCCCGGAGTTGTTTACACCTGGCCTGAAGTGGCTTCAGTTGGAAAAACGGAAGAACAATTGAAAGAAGCCGGCGTGAAATATAAAGCTGGATCTTTCTCCTTCAAAGCTTCTGGCCGTGCAAAAGCCTCAGGTGATACAGATGGTTTTGTAAAAGTATTGGCTGATGCAACAACAGACGAAGTATTAGGCGTACATATGATCGGTCCACGTGCAGCAGACATGATCGGTGAAGCTACAGTAGCCATGGAATACCGCGCTTCTGCGGAAGATATCGCACGTATCTGTCATGCTCACCCAACCTATACCGAAGCTCTTAAAGAAGCCGCATTAGCCGCAACAGCCAATAGAGCAATACACGCATAAGCGTTAATAGTATAAACCAAAGGGGAAAAGGAAACTTTTCCCCTTTGTCATAACTACCTATATAAAATGAATTTTTACACAAGAAAATGGGTCAAACCCGAAGATCTTAATCCGAACGGTACATTATTCGGCGGAACACTTTTGCGTTGGATAGATGAAGAAGCTGTCATTTATGCGATTGTACAATTGGGCAATCCAAAGGTCGTTACCAAATTTATATCTGAAATCAATTTTGTAAATTCTGCCAAACAGGGAGATATTTTAGAGTTAGGCATAGAGGCAACTAATTTTGGAAGAACATCATTGACAATGCGTTGTGAAGTCCGAAATAAAATCTCGAAGAAAACAATCCTATCTATCGACAAACTGGTATTTGTCAATTTAGATGAGGATGGAACCCCCGTCCCACATGGAAAAGATAGCATTACCTATGCTTACATGGGAATCGAGAAAACAGGAAGAGATGATTAACCATCTCGCCTGTTCCTATTGTATTGAAGCATATTTTTTATAAATCGCTACCCGCAAATTTACGCGCACAAATTATCGGGCACCATTGCCGTATGCTTAACTTAAACCTATCCCTAAGCGTAATGATTTTAAGATCTCAATATTAATATCTCAAATCCAAATGATTAAGATTTCTGTCTTTTTCCTTCGATCTCCTTCTTTAAATCCAATTCTACCCAAAATCCAAGGATGGGAACCAAGGAGGCCAAAAAGTACTTAATTGCCTTCAGAATGGGCCATTTATATTCGATGGTAGACATGATGAGCATCACGACAAATATAACGACAAAAAAGCCATGAATGGATCCCGCAATCTTCACTGCCTCGGGTATTCCGGCAAAATATTTCAGGGGCATTGCAATAAAAAACAAGCAGATCGTGGAAATAGCCTCCCACAGCGCAATTTGTCTAAATATTCTTAACATAATGATAAACTGTGTATTGTGAACATCAAAAATAACACTCTAAACACGTTTACTCCATTATTTTTCTTCCTTTTACCGACACGTGACATTACGCTCTACACAATGACATTGTTTTATCAAAAACCGCCAATTTTACAATAAATAGTTCATATTCATCAGAAAAAATATGTACTTTTGAATGAATATAAGGTTCGGTACCTTGGTATTTGAAGCTATAACACTCAACTACAGAATATTTATTTATATGAATTACGACATCATTGTAATCGGTAGTGGTCCAGGCGGGTATGTTGCTGCCATTAGAGCCGCTCAGTTAGGGTTCAAAACAGCGATTATTGAACGCGAATCATTAGGCGGAATCTGTCTAAACTGGGGCTGTATCCCTACAAAAGCATTATTGAAAAGTGCTCAAGTATTTGAATATTTAAACCATGCCGCAGATTACGGCATCAATGTTCAAGGTGGTGAGGCTGATTTCGAAGCTATCGTCAAAAGAAGCCGCGGCGTAGCTGAAGGAATGAGTAAAGGTATTCAGTTCTTGATGAAAAAAAATAAAATTGATGTCATCAACGGAACTGCAAAAATTAAAAAAGGCGGTAAGATCGATGTAAAAGGTGCAGACGGTTCGACCAAAGAATATGCGGCAAAACACACCATCCTAGCCACAGGAGCACGCTCACGTGAACTGCCTAACTTACCACAAGATGGTAAAAAGATTGTAGGCTACCGCCAGGCAATGACATTACCTAAACAACCAAAATCTTTAGTTGTTGTTGGTTCCGGTGCCATCGGTGTTGAATTTGCTTATTTCTATAATGCAATTGGAACAAAAGTGACTATCGTTGAATTTATGGATAGAATCGTTCCAGTTGAAGATGAAGAAATCTCAAAACAATTAGAAAAAAGCTTAAAGAAACAAGGCATTAATATCCTTACCAAATCAGAGGTGCAATCCGTTGATACATCCGGAGAATTGAGCAAAGTTTCCATTAAAACGGAAAAAGGTATTGAAGTCATCGAAGCGGAAGTTGTACTGTCTGCGGTAGGTATTGCTCCCAATATCGAAAACATCGGTTTGGAAGAAGTTGGTGTAAAAACTGATCGTGGCCGTGTTGTCGTAGACGATTTCTACAAAACAAATATTGAAGGTGTATACGCTATTGGTGACATCGTTAAAGGCCAGGCCTTAGCTCACGTTGCTTCAGCAGAGGGTATTACCTGTGTCGAAAAAATCAAAGGTCTTCACGTAGAACCTATCGATTATAACAATATCCCCGGATGTACTTACTGTTCTCCTGAGATTGCTTCTGTCGGTTATACCGAAAAAGCAGCGAAAGAAGCTGGATATGAAATTAAAGTTGGTAAATTCCCATTCTCCGCTTCAGGAAAAGCTTCTGCAGCTGGAGCAAAAGACGGTTTCGTCAAAGTTATCTTTGATGCAAAATATGGTGAATTCCTAGGTGCACACCTGATCGGATCTAACGTTACTGAAATGATCGCAGAAGTTGTTGTTGCCCGTAAATTGGAAACAACAGGACATGAAATGATCAAATCAATCCATCCACACCCAACGATGAGTGAAGCTATTATGGAAGCATGTGCCGATGCATACGGTGAAGTGATCCATCTATAGTCGCATATAACATAAAAAAGAGGGGAAAATCGAATGATTTTCCCCTCTTTTTTATGTTGTTATTCATTTAGCTAAAAAATTACATCACCAATCTCGACTTAAAAACAATTTGTTGATCTGCTACATCTGAATTCTCAATTCGCTCAAATAGAATTTCGGCCGCCTTACGTGCCTGCATACCCGGAAACTGTTCGATACGTCCCATGGGTGGATTTTCCATATACTGCCACAGTGGATAATTGGCATAACTAATGAAAAAGATATCTTGATTTAGAACCAATCCCTTGTTGCGCGCCGCTTTCATCAGATCCAGTGTAACAAAGTCATTAAAAGAAATAATCGCTGAAGGTCGTTCAGGCATTGCAAATATACTTTCCATGGCTTTTTCATTCCCCTCTGTGCTCAGGTCTGTTTCAATAATATTCTTTTCCAGAATGTCCATTCCATTTCGCTTCATTGCAGACAAATATGCTACTTTTCGGTCCTCACTGGCAGGTAATGTCTTCGGTCCATTAACTAAAGCAATTACTTTGTGCCCTCGTGCCACAAAAGCATCCACAGCCTCATTCATGCCGGTCGACAGATCACTCTGGACTTTATTGATATTCGGTAAACTAGGGACACAATCAAAAAAGACAACCGGTATTCCAGATGACTCCAGCTTTTCGATAAACTCCAAATTTGTTGTCTTCTTCCCGATCGACATTAATATACCGTCTACACGATGATTTTTAAATGTTTTTAATATCTGTTCTTCCCGATCCGGATCATCCAATGATTGCCCCATTAAAACAGTATACCGTTGAGCCGAAGCAACGTTTTCTATTTCGCTGATCGCGAAGGAAAAAAATGGCTCCGATAAACTAGGCAGGATAACAGCGATGGTAAATGTCTTGCGTTGTTTAAAGAAAATAGCTGTCTGATTGGGTTCATAGTTCAATTCTTCGGCCATTTTTTTGACACGCATTGTCGTTACCAATCCAATACTTGGATGATCATTCAATGCTCTCGACACCGTGGAAGGACTGATTTTCAGCTTCTTGGCAATTTCCTTAATCGTGGCAGGCTTGTTCACTTTATTCATAAATCCAAGGGCTTTATATAAAAATAGGGCTTTTATATCCCTAATCATAATTTTTTTTCAACAATGTTTATTCAGTATATTCTAAAGTCAAAACATTGTTGGTAGATAATACAAAGATAATCAATGAAAACTTAGTCCACAAATTGAATTGCGGAACTATCTACCGCAAATTCCTGGGCTAAGAATGACATGGGATCTATCTTACGAAACACAAGTTCATCCTCAAAATAAATTTTTATCCGATCGCTGAAAGGCCCCCAGTCCACAAATCTCACTTTGTTCAGTTGCTCCAGTGGATTTCCCTTCGTCAGAATACATATCATTTTACCAGCAGCACTCAATTGAGAAAATAATGTGGAGATATGATCAAAAAGATGCAGCTTTAACGGCAATACGGCATTTACATGCAATCGTTCAAAATTTTCCTTGTACTTCATGTCAAATCCAAATGTTGCTTGCGCATGTTCAAATAGGGATTCTTCGCCCTGATTTTCCAAATGGTTTTTCATAAAGTTAACCAAATCACCCTGTGGAGGAAAGGTCTCCGTGAATTCAATAAAATTAGCAAACAGATAATAAACTTGGAGCAAGTAGTCTTTCTTTGGAAAAATAACATCATCCAATTCAAACACATAGACTTTCTTTTCTTCTGGAAACAGCATCACTAATAAACCTTTAAATTAAAAAAACGTCGCACAAGTCAGGTTCAGCATGAGGCGAACAATAGTACAGTCGCCTTATTTCGATACACAGACTAGCGCAAAATCTTCCTCAGAATCCGATCTGACCAATAGTCCATCCAAGGTATTTTCAGCAACATCGTCTTCCAATAAATTATTGCCTTTGGAAAGCAAAACATAGGGGAGTTCGGCAGGAGGATTTTCAATGATAGGAAAAGTGCCTAGCATATCTTTATCCGGAACAAGTACGGCTATCTGGTACTCCTCAAATAATACTTTGGCTTCAGCCAATGGTTCGAGCTCAAAAACACCTAAAGGCAGCACATAGTCCACTTGCTGGTCTAGGCTCAATTTGAGCAACTCGTGGGCAAAGGTAGGCAGTAATCCTTTGGGGATAGACTCATAATTCCCCGATTTTAATAGTAACTCCGGAATCTCTTCCGAACTGGCGTACAAAACTTCAAATTTACCTGCAAGCTTTTTGGCAATACGCATCGCCAGTGGTCTGGTTCCGAAAGTTATTAATATTTTCTTCATCAAAATAATTTGTTATTCATAGGGGACTAGTGATCCACGATGCCCAATAATCAGTTTTTGGTCGCTCACAAGACAATCTAAATCTAAGATGCTTGTAACATGATATAAATTAAACAACCAATCCATCCCGCATATGAATTGTCCGATCTGAAATGCGGGCCAATTCTTCATTATGGGTTACAATGATAAATGTTTGTTGAAATTTGTTTCTAAGATCAAAAAACAGCTGATGTAGTGCCGCAGCATTTTCAGAGTCTAAGTTTCCGGAAGGTTCATCCGCCAAAATAACAGAAGGATCATTTATCAAGGCCCGTGCAACAGAAACACGTTGCTGTTCCCCCCCTGACATCTCAGCAGGCTTATGGTCAATACGATGTGAAACTCCAAGTAACTCCAATAATTCCTTTGCTTTTGTCTCCACTTCTGCCCGCTTCTGCCCATGGATAAATGCAGGAATACACACGTTTTCCAATGCCGTAAATTCAGGTAACAAGTGATGGAACTGGAAAACAAAACCAATATGCTCATTTCGAAAAGCACTCAGCTTTTTGGCATTCAGTTTATGGATATCAACACCATCAATAAATATTGAACCTTGATCAGGTTTGTCCAATGTTCCGATAATATGTAAAAGTGTACTCTTACCTGCTCCTGAAGCTCCGACAATACTCACGATTTCACCTTTTTCCACGCTTATGTCAACGCCTTTTAAGATGGGCAATGCCCCATAAGCTTTGTGAATTCCTTTGGCTTGTAACATCATAGGACAAAGATAAATAAATTTACGATATCACGTCTTTGAATAAATAAGCAGTTATTTCTCTATTTCAGCCATTTTATTTTTCACAAATGTCAAAAAATAGATAAAAGAGCAATTTATCCCTTGTCTTATCCCTCAAAAAAACATATTTTTACGCCAAATATTTTTGCAAATGAACATTCACGAATATCAAGGAAAACAAATACTAAAGAGCTTTGGTGTGCGCGTACAGGAAGGTATCGTAGCAGATACTCCAGAGCAAGCTGTGGAAGCGGCTAAAAAAATGAAAGAAGACTACAATTCCGACTGGGTTGTTGTCAAAGCTCAAATTCACGCTGGTGGCCGTGGTAAAGGTGGTGGTGTCAAGTTAGCTAAGAACTTAGATGAAGTCAAACAAAGGGCAACTGACATCATTGGTATGCAATTAGTAACGCCTCAAACTGGACCTGAAGGTAAAAAAGTAAACAAAGTTTTGATCGCTCAAGACGTTTACTATCCAGGTGAAAGCGAAACAAAAGAATTCTACATGTCTGTCTTATTGGACCGTGCTACAGGACGTAACATCGTTATGTACTCTACAGAAGGTGGTATGGACATTGAAGAAGTTGCAGAAAAAACACCGCACTTGATTTTCAAAGAAGAAATCGATCCAAAAGTAGGTTTACAAGGATTCCAAGCACGTAAAATCGCTTTCAATCTAGGTCTTTCCGGTGCTGCACACAAAGAAATGGTAAAATTTGTTGCTGCGCTTTATAAAGCATACGATTCTACTGATTCTTCGATGTTCGAGATCAATCCAGTATTGAAAACTTCCGACGACAAGATCTTAGCTGTTGATGCCAAAGTTAATCTTGACGAGAACGCATTGTACCGTCATCCTGATTACGCTGCTATGCGCGATGTAACCGAAGAAGATCCTACAGAAGTTGAAGCTGGCGAATCAAACCTTAACTATGTTAAACTAGATGGTAACGTAGGTTGTATGGTAAATGGTGCCGGTCTTGCAATGGCAACAATGGACATCATCAAATTAGCGGGTGGAGAACCTGCGAACTTCTTGGATGTTGGTGGTACGGCAAATGCTGAAACGGTGAAAGCTGGTTTCAATATCATTTTGAAAGACCCGAATGTAAAAGCTATTTTAATCAATATCTTTGGTGGTATCGTTCGTTGTGACCGTGTTGCGCAAGGGGTAATTGATGCTTACAGTGAAATTGGTAATATTCCTGTTCCTATTATCGTACGACTTCAAGGTACAAATGCTGAAGAAGCGAAAAAATTAATCGATGAGTCAGGTCTACAAGTTTATTCTGCAATCTTATTGAAGGAAGCTGCTGAATTAGTAACCAAAGTATTGAAAGGATAATTCCTTCGATCGTCATAAAGCTTAAAAGCGGATCAACTGAGTTGATCCGCTTTTTGTTCTAAATGCCGCCCCCTTTCTATTGATTTTGATCCAAATATTCGTCCGGAAAAATTAAGTTTAAAAGCTCATTGATCCCTCAGTCAGCGAATTAAATCAACATTGATACCCAATAAATCAACAGAATAGCTTATTTTTGTATTGCTTTTTAAACAAAGCATCTTTTACAAGTCATTCTCCAAAAATTAAGATGGAACACACAAGAATAAAGGAACTATTGAATGCCACAGAATTCGGCAAAGAGGTCGTTGTTAAAGGTTGGGTAAGAACTTTCCGTAACAATCAATTTATAGCAATTAATGACGGTTCGTCAATCAATAATATTCAAGCAGTAGTCGATTTTGAAAATACACCTGAAGATATCCTGAAGCGTATCACTACCGGAGCTGCAGTTCGCGTAAAAGGTCAATTGATAGAATCACTGGGTAAGGGACAAAAAGTAGAAGTTAAAGCTACTGAGGTAAGCATTATTGGTGATTCAGACCCTGAAAAATATCCTTTACAACCCAAAAAGCACAGCTTAGAATTTCTACGTGAAATTGCGCACTTACGTTTCCGTACAGGCACATTCAATGCGGTATTCAAAGTTCGTAATGCCTTGGCTTTCGCAGTACATAAATTTTTCCAGGAAAATGATTTTGTGTATATGCACACACCGATTATCACAGGTTCTGATGCCGAAGGTGCTGGTGAAATGTTTCAGGTGACTACGCTGGATCTAAAAAATCCACCGCGTAAAGAAAACGGAGAAATTGATTTTAAAGAGGATTTCTTTGGAAAATCGACAAACCTGACGGTCTCCGGTCAATTAGAAGGCGAGCTTGGAGCAATGGCCTTTGGAAATATCTATACTTTTGGTCCGACCTTTAGGGCAGAAAACTCAAATACTACACGTCACTTGGCTGAATTCTGGATGATTGAACCGGAAATGGCTTTCTATGAACTGGAAGACAACATGGATTTGGCCGAAGCATTATTAAAATACGTGATCAAATACGCTTTAGAAACTTGTCCTGAGGAAATCGAGTTTTTGAAAAGTCGTTTATTGGAAGAAGAAAAATCAAAACCAGCAGCAGAACGTTCTGAATTAAATTTGGTTGAAAAGTTAAACTTCGTCTTAGCCAATGATTTCGAGCGTGTAACTTATACAGATGCTATTGAAATACTAAAACGCAGTAAGCCAAACCAAAAGAAACAATTTAAGTATTTAATTGACGATTGGGGAGCTGACTTGCAATCTGAACACGAACGTTATTTGGTCGAGAAACATTTCAAGAAACCTGTTATTCTGACTGACTACCCAAGAGAGATCAAGTCTTTCTACATGAAACAGAACGAGCCAGATGCGCAGGGGCGTAATACCGTACGTGCAATGGATATTCTTTTCCCAGGTATCGGTGAGATGGTCGGTGGCTCACAACGTGAGGAAAATCTGGATCGTCTATTGGCGCGTATGGCAGAAGTAGGCATACCAGCAGAAGAAATGGAATGGTTCTTGGATACCCGCCGTTTTGGTTCTGTACCACATTCAGGATTTGGTGTAGGTTTTGAGCGCTTGGTGTTGTTCACTACCGGAATGACCAATATCCGCGATGTAATACCGTTCCCCCGTACTCCGAAGAACGCAGAATTTTAACATAAAGAACAACAGCCAAAACAAAATATTTTGGCTGTTGTTCTTTTAGAAAGATACGTATCTGAATAATAGTTTTGCCCCCTTGAAATGGTAAGCACCTCGCTCAGGGCTTCCCAGATTAAAAACTATGATTTTCATACGTTATAATAAATATACTATACGCAATATGCTTATCAAGATATATAACGACAATCCCAATCCAAAAGCCATTGCACAGGCTGTTGACATCCTTAAAAGAGGCGGAGTAATTATTTACCCCACCGATACCGTCTATGGTATCGGCTGTGATATTACACAACAAAAAGCAATAGAACGTGTCTGTGAGATCAGAGGATTAAAACCGGATAAAGCCAATCTATCCTTTATCTGTTATGACCTGACCGATATTTCCCAGTACACCAAATCATTCGATACCACCGTATTTCGTGTCCTGAAGAAAGCGCTCCCCGGCCCCTTTACCTTTATTTTTAACGCAACAACAAAAGTTCCCAAGCTATTAAGTTCGAAAAAGAAGACTGTGGGTATCCGCGTGCCAGACAATAACATTGTTCGGGAAATTGTGAAACAATTGGGCAATCCGATTGTGACGGCTTCCATTCACGATGAAGATGAAATAATCGAATATTCAACTGATCCCGAATTGATCTACGAGAAATATCAGGATCTTGTCGATGCTGTTATCGATGGTGGTTATGGGGACAATGTTGCTTCCACGGTAGTAGATCTGACGGAAGGAACCTTTGACGTTATCCGTGAAGGCAAAGGCGATCTGGAACAGTACCTATAGTAGCTTCCATATTCCCACAGGGAAATCTAGTCGACCAATAAACATGCGCCCAACAAATACCAACCCTAAAGGACTGTTGGTATTTTGTGCATAAGGTTGACTCTTTAGTATTTTAGCTTGGACTTATTAACAAAAATAGCCACTTATTAACATACAAAATGTTAATAAGTGGAATGTCCATACCCATCCGTTACCTGAAAATGTGAACAACTCAACACTTACCAACATTAAAATGTGAATAACACAACAAGGCAAAATTAAAAATCACAGCAAAATGTGCAAAACTACGAGGTTATCCACACAAAAATGTTAACAACACAGCTGAAAGCATCTCTCAGCCAAAATTCATTGTGTATAATCATCCTATATTCACATCTCAATGTTGAAAGCTATAGCCCCAAGTGCCACTCGCTGCTTTATTACCCTATTAAAGAGTTCAAATTCTTGTCTTGTGGTGAATGATTACAGGCTCCTGTTCAAAACTTTTAATCCTCGGGCTCTCTGTGTGCTCACTCGAATCGCATAGGCAATCGCGACATCTTAAAAAAGTGTCATTGGATTTACGATATAAAAACAAACCTACGCCTGTCACTTTACTTTATGGTATCGAATGCCTTATGATACAAGTTCAAGCTTTACACAGATCACAAAGGACGAGACCTGCCAGTGGAGATAAAATAAAACGATATCTGCTTCCATCTGTTGATAATCTCATTTTGATAAACGGTATATACGACAATCATTGATGCATTGAAAATTCTATATGGAAGGAACATCAAAAATAAAAGATGCGAGATCAGTGATGAAAAGATTGGCTGTACCGATCCACTGTGTAAATTCACTTGTTACTCCAGCTGTATTGATGGATCAAACCGGCCAATAAAAATAAAATGAAAAAGTAATCTCCTTCTCTGATGGGATAGTCATCCCGCTTGGATTCAGTGTGTTCAAAACGTGCAAACAGCTTTGTCCCTGCGGTTTCAGGGAGATGATATAGGTTATCAAACAACTGGTTAAACTTAGCTAGGAATACAGGCTACAAAATCACGACCTCTTCGATAATGACATGTCCGACATACTCATTTACCCTTCCGAGAATCTGACGACGCATTAATGCCAGTTCATTTTTAATCACGGCAGACTCTACGCGCACAAACAACTTTTTGTCACGTACATATAGCTGCTGTGTGCGATTGGCAATTGCTTTTCCAATCAGTTGAGGCCATACCGAAGCGATTGAGGTCTCATCAAATTTTCGGCGCAGTTTATAAGCTTCGAGGAGACGCTCCACCCCCTGCTTAATGGTCATGTCATCGCTTGACCGAATAAATTCCAGGCTCTTCTTCGTTGGTTGCTTCTTATACATTCACTTGTCCTCCTTCGATTCCAAATATACGAACAGGCCGATTGATTTCATCAAAGATTCGTTGAATTCTTTTTGAGTCCGTATCCGTCAGAAAAATCTGACCAAAATCATCATCAGAGACCATCTGCATCAATTTATGCGTACGACGATCGTCCAGTTTATCAAAGATATCATCCAGGAGAAGTAAGGGTTTAAATCCTTTTTTTTGCTGTAAATAGGAATATTGAGCAAGTTTTAACGCAATGAGAAATGATTTTTGTTGTCCTTGGGAGCCAAACTTTTTCAGCGGCATTCCACCATGGATAGTAAATATCAGATCATCTTTATGAATTCCCTGACTAGTACGTTCCAAAATACGGTCACGCTCAAGGTTCTTTGCCAGAATATTCAAGAAGGAATCCGACATTAGGGGAGACTCATATTGCAGCTGGACAGACTCAGCATCTTCGGTCAAAAATTCATAATGCCGATCAAACTCAGGTTGAAACTCTTCCATAAATGTTCTTCTCTTGGCAAAGATAATATTGCCGACTTCCTCCAGTTGAAAGTTAAGAATTTCGATTAATCCCAAGTCCAGCACATTGGATTGACGGGCCTGTTTGAGCAGGCTATTTCGTTGGGCTAAGAATTTATTATAGATAATTAGCGTATCCAGATACTTATTGTCCGTTTGGGAAATCACATTATCCACAAACTTTCGACGTTCCTCGCTCCCATCCGTAATGATAATGCTATCATTTGGAGAAATCATAACCAAAGGAAAAAGTCCGATATGATCGGCCAGTCGAGGATAATCTTTTTTGTTCTTTTTAAACTGCTTTTTTTGATTCTTTTTTAGGCTGCAGGAAATAACATCGCTATTCGATTCTTTATCAAATTCACCTTGAACCATGAACCAATCGTTACCGGATTTGATATGTTGCGAATCTATAGGATTAAAGTAGCTTTTACAAAGCGATAAATAGTGGATTGCATCCAAAAGATTGGTTTTGCCAACACCATTATTCCCTGTAAAAGCATTTACTTCAGGGAGAAATTCCAAAGAAGTTTCCGAGTAATTCTTGAAATTTAGAACAGAAAGTTGCTTAAGCCACATAGCACAAAGATACGCTATTTGGGCCGCTAAAAATTATTTTATTTCCTCAAAATCGACAAACTCACCAGCCGTTTCCGCCCCTTTGCGCTCGGGTGTTTCCTTCGGTGGAATATAATCAACTTTGATTTTGCCTTCAGGCTGAGATCTTTTATTTTCTTGCTGCCCCTGACCGGTAAATTCATAGTGAAAAGTACCACCTTGCCCTTGGCCGCTATATGCTCCCCCCTGTTCCTGCGCTTTTTTCATCAGCTTTTCAGCTGCTTTACGCATTGCAAACGGTAATAATAATTTGAATAAGAATCTTATTACAAAGTAAACAGCAAATGTAATAAGTATAAATTTTAAAAATGCCATAGTTAATTCGTTGCTATTTTCTCAAATTTAACCAATAACTCAATAAACTGTTGTCTTTAAAATGTCAGATAAGAAATTATTAACAATTTTTAAGACTTCGTCAGTTTTCCTTTCGTTTCCATGATTGTACGAAAAAGCTCCTCTTGTCGCTGGGTTCCCAACACATAAGTCAATCCATCTTTATCCGTTAGGAAAACTGCATTTTTACCCCCTGCAAAAAACTTAATCTTCCCTTTGGAATGCAGGTTATAAACAGGGTTATTAAAAAAAAATGTGCTGTATGGCCCCTTTTCAACTTTCGAAATAGAAGCCAAATCTATTTTCACCACCCGAGTGGACCAGAGGCCACTGATCAGGATATGATCCTGGAATACTTCTATACGAAACAAGACCATATACATCATAACAATGGATGTAATGATGATTCCCACTCCGACAATGAAAAACAATTGACTGGAAATCAAATGGTCCAAATTCAGATAAAATGCGGTAAAACAAAATAACACAAGTACCAAACGTACGCTTATCCAAACACGGTCACGTCCTAAATATTGATTTTCCGAATAGAATACACCTTCTTTCATTTCTTTTTTTATAATAGGGTATTGGGACAATTTCCTCTTGCTCCTTAATCCTTAACCACATTTACAGACTAAAGTAAGGACTTTTTTTGTATTGCTGGTAATCTTATAGCGATTATCCATGCGATATTTGGCAAGCCAAAGAATATCGCCATTTCCATTCACCAGGATCGGAATATTTTCCTTTTCAAATAAACTGATTTTCTTATTGATGAAAAAATCACTCAGCTTTTTTCGCCCATCCATGCCCAAAGGATAGAAGCTATCTCCGATCTTCCATGAACGGATTGTCAATGGAAAGATAAGCAGATCATAATCGAATTTTGCAATCTCCCTACTATTGTTAATCGTAAGTTCTGTAGAGACCCCAGCATGGAAACAATATTGTTTCCACTCCACCGTCGATGTTTCAGAGGTAATGATCGCCTCGTCCGACGATATAAACTCCTTTTCTTTGATAAAAAGCTCATTTCTATCCAAAAGCATATGATAGCAATCCGATTGGAAGATACGCCCTGATTCCCGTCCCCAAGCTTGCTGTAAATCACTTAACACAGCTTTAGAAAAATTAAAACCGGAAAACAACTCGTACAATAAAGGCAAATTGTTCAAATGTTCTTCCAAATCCTCTTTGCGCACTACCCAACCATCGCCTGTAGACCGAAAAAGTTTATTCCGGATCGGTTCGACAAATTGTTGTAGCAATTGATAAGATTCCTTAAAGTGCGTAATATTCTGTTCGAAAATCTGTTCAAAATCGGGTTGTAGCTTTTTGAAATGCGGAATAATATCGATTCTTATCTTATTGCGCGCATACTTTGTCGAAAAGTTAGATTGGTCATCCCGATAAGCAATGGCATATTCCTGAACGTAATATTCGATTTCACTTGCTTTAAGAAATAAAAGTGGCCGAATGATACGATCTCTTATAGGCAAGATGCCCTGAAGCCCTTGCAGGCCAGTTCCACGTGAAAGATTTAACAAGACGGTTTCAATGTGATCATTTAGGTGTTGAGCGACAGCAATTCGGTCAAACTGAAGTTGCTCACGAAGTTGTTCAAACCAGCGATAACGAAGTTCGCGCGCAGCCATCTGAATGGAAATTTGATTTTCCTTGGCATAGGTCTTGGTATCAAACTGCTTGACAAAGATTGGAATCCCATTATCAGCAGCAAATTTTCGAACCAAAGCTTCATCTAGTTCGGAGTCCTCTCCACGCAACTGGAAATTACAATGTGCAATAGCGATATTAAAGCCGGCTTTTGCGAATAAATGTGCCATCAGCATCGAATCCTTTCCCCCACTTACCGTAAGCAATATTCTGTCATGAGGCATCATCAAATGCTCCTTTTCAATATATCCCTTTAATCTTTCCAGCACATTCATATAAACAAAGTTACGGTATATTTGTCTGAATGATAAATTCACATCTTAAAATTTGTGAAATCCAATAAAGTAGCAATTAAAATCCATATTTTTGCCCTTGTGAGACAATACATTTTTACCCTGATTGTATTTATTTTAACTGGCTTGACGGTCCAAGCGCAGAAACAGGACGAATTAAAGTTACTTTCTTCGTCACATATTATTACTGGAAAGAACGGTAATGTTGTTTTTTACCGCCCGGTCTATGAGCACGTTGGCTCGACCTTATCGTCTGACAGTGGGTATTTGCATAATGATAAACTGGGTCGACAATTCTTTGAGGCCTATGGAAATGTAATCATCACCCAACCTGATGGCACACAGATATTTTCCAATAAGCTGCATTATGAAGCAGCTATGCAATTAGCGACATTAACCGGAGCAGTGCGTATGGTCAGTACCAGCGGATCAATATTGACCACCGATCACCTCGTTTATAACATGCGTAGTAAAATTGGAAACTACTATAGCGGTGGACGTATTCTCTCCGGAAGCGACACCATCACCAGTCAGCGTGCTACCTATTTCGAAAATACCGGCGAATCATATTTTAACCAAAAGGTTGTTGTCCGATCGCCGAACGTAAAAGTCTATACGGACTCCATGAAATACAATGGCAACACCCGAATAACGGATTTCTACGGCCCTACAAATATGAAAGGGAATAAGGGCGAAAATCTATATACCGAGAAAGGCCGTTACCATATGGCTACCGGTCAGGCCTATTTTTCCAAGAACAATCTTTATACAGAAGGCACTAAATTCCTGAAGGGAGATAGTCTTTTCTATGATAGACAGGTCGGCATCGGTAAAGCCGTGAAAAATGTCGTCTTCGTGGACACCCTTGATAAATTTTATGCATATGGTGGATATGGACTCTATAATGGAAAAAATGAGTCCATTACGATGACAGACAAACCCTTGGTTATTTCCGTGGTAAAAAAGGATTCAACAAAAAAAGATTCTGTCTCCTCGTTTTCACCTGTACAGAAAAAGTCTGAAAAGGAACTAAAAAAAGAAGCAAAAGAATTAAAGAAAGCTGAAAAAGAAGAACAGAAAGACAAGAAAAAAAATAACAAAGCAGCACTTATTACCGATAAGGATCCTAAGAAGACCGTAGCAGAAAATAAGAATGTCATCGGAAAGGATGAGGAATTAAAAGAAAAGTCCGAGATGGATTCTGTTTTTATGACTGCAGACACCCTATTCTCACAAATGATCTTCCGGCGAGATTATATCGCGCGGGATTTTAAATTAAACCGAGAAGGGGGAGCCATTGAAGAAGACAATGAGGTCGATTACGGTGATACAGATTCTATGTCCGCCGATATAGATTCAACCAATAATTTACGACAAGCAGCCGATAGCTTAAAAAAAGGTATAGACAGCCTCCATAAGAAAGAAATCAAGGAACCTGCCCTCGGCAAGGAAATCAAGAAATCAGCAGATACCAGTGCCACGAAGAGGCAGAATATTGCGAAGAAACAACCGGTGATCGTAGGTGATCAAAATCGGATTGAGATTGAAAAAAACCTGAAAGCCGATAGTGTGTTACGTAAAAAAGCCATCATCCCAAAAGGCGGGGAATCGGATCAGATTATGGATGCTGCATTAAAAAATGCGCAAGGCGGGAAAAAAGATTCTTTGGCTCAGGATACCGCAAAAACCAGAATTCTGAAAGCCTACTATAATGCCCGATTATTCAAATCCGATCTGCAGGCGGTTGCCGATTCGATGTATTATGGTATGCAGGATTCAATGTTTCGGTTGATGGGAAAACCGATGATGTGGGCTGAGAATTCGCAAATATCCGGCGATACAATCTTCTTGCAGGTCAAAAATCAAAAACTGGACAACTCGCTGTTAGTCGGAAATGCATTTATGGTCAATGCCACAAGCGATTCATTAAAATTCAATCAGATCAAAGGACGAAAAATTACCAGTTTCTTTACCAATAACCGGATGGAACGCCTCTTTGTAGATGGAAATGCTGAAAACATCTTCTATAATATCGATGAGAAAACAAATGTAACAACAGAATTGGTACATGATCGGAGCAGTCGTTTTAAAATTCTGATGGAGGACAATAAACTCAAAGAATACGTTTCCATCCGAAAAGTCGATGGCAAGGTCTATCCGATAGCGGAGGTTACCGCAGACAAAGAGTTTCTACCAAACTTTACATGGCGCCCTGAAGACCGTCCTAAATCGAAAGCGGATCTATTAAATAGAAAACGTGACCTTTCCAAATCATCTTTCACCGCTCCGACAGAAAAGGAAACGGAGGAAAATGGAAAAATGAAATCCAAGCCTAAAGAGGATAATCAGCGCCAGGAGAAGAAAGGGAATGACACGAAAGCCGGAGCAAAAGCTGTTTCGAATAAAACAGGCGGTACGCCTAAAGCAACACCCCCCGAAGCAACAACAGCCAAGCAAAAAGTAGAAAACGACATTGCGCCAACAACCGATAAAACAGCTGTAAAACGGGATTCAACGAATTTAAAACCGTTGACAGTAGCAGCACCGGATAGTACCCAAAAGTCCAAAAAGAAAGAGGCGAAATAGACCATATAAAAAGGTAAACACAAACGGGGCAAAATAAATATTTTGCCCCGTTTGTGTTTACCGTCAAGGATAAAGTTTATCAACTAAAACTACGTCTAAGCATTATTTTGTTTTTAGATATTGGGCAAGTTTGCCGACAGCAATCGCACGATGACTGATTGCATTTTTTTCTTGGGCACTCATCTCAGCAAAAGTTGTGTTATAGCCATCAGGGATAAAAATCGGGTCATAACCGAATCCATCCACTCCTCTACGCTCTTTAATGATTTGACCTTCGATACTTCCCTCAAAAAAATGCTGTTGTTCATTCAGGTACAACGAAATAACGGTTTTGAATCTGGCCGAACGATTTGGATTATCGCCTAATTTTTCCAGCACAAGATCAATATTCTTTTCCATATCCCTAGAGCCCGAATAACGTGCCGAATACACCCCCGGCTCTCCATTTAAGGCATCTATTTCCAGGCCTGAGTCATCACCAAAACAATAAAGCCCATATTTGTTGACCAAATAGTCCGTTTTTTGCTGTGCATTTTCTTCAAATGTCTCCCCGGTTTCCGGTATATCATCCTGACAGTCGATATCGTTTAAGCTTTTAATAACAAAAGCATCTCCCACTATTGCCCGAACCTCCTCCAGTTTATGGGCATTATTCGTTGCAAATACAAGTTCTAGCATTTTCTTCAAATTATATTGCCAAAAGTAGAAATTCTTATTTAAAAGACGGCAATCATTGTAACGGGACAAATCTTTTTTAAAAATTACGAAACGATAAATGTTTTAAACTCGTTCCAGAACAGTTTCTTTTTATTGACATCGGCAAACATCTCCTCAAAACTGAAGGTATTGAATACCGTCGCTATGCGACCTTTCATATAAGAATTGTGTTCGATCGGAGGAAGCTTTAAGGATGCGGGCTCCACACCTAATAGAATAATCTTTTTGGGTTCAAAAAACTGCATGATACGTTTAAAATCGTTTGGGTTATGTGCATTGGCCAAGTTAACCACCGCAACATTTTCCTTGGTCAATTTTAAGGCACCAATAGTTTTTTCAAATGCGTCGAGAGCCGCCGGAGAGAAATAAGGATATGCTACATAACGCAGAATAAAGAGTATCCCTTGATCTTTGCTGCCCTGATAAATAAATTCTCCGCCTAATACCTCCAGCGCATTGACAGTACCCTTTTGATCTTTTTCGTTCTCTAATGCACTTGATTCAATATTTTTGTCTGAAATAACTGGTGTAGAGAGATGATCAACCGAGGGAATTCCAACAGCCACATATTCCGTATCCTTTGCTTTGGCTAAAGCATCTGGTTCCGACCGGAAGTCATACCCATTGGAAAAAATAGTTTCATCCATTAAGGCTTGAAGGGCTACCGGATTATCTGTTGTTAAATTGCTCATCGTCTGAAAAAGAAATAGTGGAAAGTAAAGATAAACAAGAAAAAAGTAAAAGAAAAAAGGAGTGAGGAATAAAGAACTTGCCTGAGTCAAATTCTTTATTCCTCACTCCCCTTTCTCTATTAAAAAGATTAATGTCCCAAGATATAAGAGAAAATCAAAGGCGCTACGATTGTCGCGTCAGATTCCACAATAAATTTAGGTGTATCAATATCCAATTTACCCCAAGTGATTTTTTCATTTGGAACCGCCCCAGAGTAAGAACCATAAGAAGTCGTTGAATCAGAAATTTGACAGAAATAAGCCCAGAAAGGCACTTCTTCCCATTCTAAATCCTGATACATCATCGGAACTACACAGATCGGGAAATCACCGGAAATACCACCGGCAATCTGGAAGAAACCTACGCCTTTTCCAGCGGAATTGTTACGGTACCATTCTGTCAGATAAATCATGTACTCAATACCTGATTTAACGGTGCTCGCTTTCAATTTACCCTTGATTACATTTGACGCGAAGATATTACCTGTAGTCGAATCTTCCCATCCCGGACATACAATAGGCAAATTTTTCTCAGCAGCAGCAACAATCCATGAATCTTTTGGATCAATTTCATAGTATTGCTCCAATACACCAGAATTAACGACCTGATACAAAAACTCATGTGGCAGGTAACGCTCACCTTTCGCTTCAGCGGCATGCCACACATCTTCAAGATGTTTCTGCAAACGACGGAAAGCTTCTTCTTCTGGAATACAAGTATCTGTTACACGGTTATAGTGATTATCCAATAATTCTCTTTCCTGTTCCGCTGTCAAATCTCTATAATTCGGGATTCTTTTGTAATGTGAGTGAGCAACCAGGTTCATCACATCCTCTTCCAAATTAGCCCCAGTACATGAAATAAAATGTACTTTATCTTGACGGATCATTTCTGCCAAAGAAACACCCAATTCGGCAGTAGACATTGCACCCCCCAGGGAGATCAACATTTTTCCACCATCCAAAAGATGTTCCTCGTAACCTTTTGCAGCATCTACTAATGCTGCTGCGTTAAAGTGACGGTAATTATGCTCAATAAATTGAGAAATAGGTCCTTTTTGAGTACTCATGATATTTTCTAACTTTTATAAAATAATAAGTACCGCAAAGGTACTGAATATTATCTATTTTAGGCTTCCTCTCTCACCAAAACAGCTATTGACTGCTTATTTTTTAACAAATGTAAAAAAATAGACAATTTTACTTCTTCAACAGTTTGGAGAAAAAGAAATAGGCGGCCACCAAGAAAATCAGGATAACAAAAAGGACGGCAATCTCCTGACCACCTATCCCCCAGTTCATGCTATTCATACCTTATGTATATAAGTTAAATCAGCCATTTTTCACAGCCATCCAAAAATGCTTGTTCTATATCAGCGCCGATACCCGGCTGGTCCGATAGATGGATTTTGTAACCGTCATATTGGATCCCCCCGACGACCGGATCTTTCAGGTGTCCGACCATGCAGGTATCTAGATCAAAAAATTTGACATTGGGAGCCGCATAGGCGAAATGGACTTTAGCAGCTAATGCTAAACGAGATTCCAACATCCCACCGATCATACAGTTGATGCCATACTCCGCGGCGACCTGACTGATTTTCAAGGCCTCCTGGATACCACCGGATTTTGAAAATTTGATGTTGATATAATCACAAGCGTCCGCTTTGCAGAGCCGCTCGGCGTCATGATGGGAATAGACCGACTCATCCGCCATAATTGGGACGATCGTTTCGGTACGCAGCTGAGGTAATAACTCATCGTTCCATGTGCGCATGGGCTGTTCACAAAACTGAATTTTAAACGGTTCTAAGCCTTGTAAAGCTTCCACTGCCTCTTCGTAGGACCAACCTTGGTTGGCATCTATCCGGATAGGCATCTCAAATCCTACCGCTTTTCGAATTTCACGGATACGTGAGACATCTGTTTTCGGATCCTTACCCAATTTTACTTTCAATAGCACAGCGCCACCTTCCTGCAGACGCTTAGCTTTCATCGCCATCTCTTCTGGAGATGCTATACCCAGCGTTATATCCGTTGTTATCTCCCGTTTGGCTCCGCGCAAAAATTGATACAAAGGAATACCCGCATCTTTGGCCGCTAAGTCATGCAATGCGATATCAAAAGCTGATTTGATCGTTCGATTCCCTGCAATATACAAATCCAGCTCAGCCAGTCGTTCACTAATAGCCAATGGATCCTTTCCTTTCCAGATCTTGGCAAAATCACGCGCCAAAACCAAGCAGGTATCCTGTGTTTCTCCCACAATCATGGGGAATGCCGAGCATTCACCGACACCGTAGATTCCCGTATCGGTATGTACCCGTATAAAAGTATTCTGGGCATAATCCATGGTTCCGGTCGCGATGACGAATGGCTCCATCGGAATACTCAGCCGATATATCTCAATTTCAGTTATTTTCATCTTCTGTCTATAAATTAAGTCATTTTGATAAAGCACAAACGATATGCAATACTTTGCCTAATTTATACATATTATTGCAATCCCACGATGTTTTTTCCATATCCAGTAAAAATTTATCGCCAAATGATGCATTATTTAAGGGTCGAAAAAGCGTGTTAACACAATCAAACAGTAAATACAATATCCATAACAAAAACATTAAAAACAAACAATAAAATCAAAACAAACACATTTTTATTAGAATATTTATAATTTTATCCATTTTTATTCCTATATTAGCAATGTATAATATTTGAAAAGGAAAGATGATTCAACAAAGACCGAAAACGGAGGGCCTTTACGACCCTAATTTTGAGCATGACGCCTGTGGAGTAGGCTTTGTCGCCCATATCAAAGGGAATAAATCACACGCACAAGTAAAAGACGCCCTGACCATGCTGGAGAACATGGAGCATCGTGGGGCCTGTGGTTGTGATCCCGAAAGTGGAGACGGAGCTGGTATCATGATTCAGTTGCCACATGAATTCTTGTGGGAAGAATGTATCAGCTTAGGAATACAATTAGAGGAACCGGGATATTATGGAACAGGAATGGTATTTCTTCCGAAAGAAGAAGGCATGAACAAAATATGTCGGGACTTGATTGAGGAAGCGGCAGCCGAAAGGGGTATGAAATTCCTTGGCTACCGTCCAGTACCAGTCAATCGAGAAGGTATTGGACCAACAGCGCTCAGTGCCGAACCTGAAATCGTCCAATTTTTTGTTAGCAGACCGGACGGAGTTTCAAACACGGAAGAATTTGAACGCAAGCTTTTTGTTCTACGTCGCCTGATCATTCAAAAAGTTAAACAACAACAAGAATACCCGCTCCCACTTTACTTTGCATCACTTTCTTGCAAAACTATCATTTACAAAGGTCAATTAACAACATACCAAGTCGGCACCTATTACCTTGATTTACGCGATCCCCGTGTGGTATCTGCATTTGGATTGGTACACTCACGCTTCTCGACCAATACTTTTCCTTCTTGGTCGCTAGCGCAACCATTCCGTATGCTGGCACACAACGGTGAGATCAACACCTTGACCGGTAACCTCAATTGGTTTTATGCAGGCATGCGCTCCCTTTCGTCTCCATATTTCACCGAGGATGAAATGGAAATCTTGCTTCCTGTTGTTGATCGGGGTCAGTCGGATTCAGCCTGTCTAGACAATGTTGCCGAGCTGCTTTTACACAGTGGCCGTAGCCTGACACACGTTATGTTGATGTTGGTACCTGAGGCATGGGATGGTAATACCCAAATGGATCCATTGAAACGTGCATTCTACGAGTACCATGCAACTTTAATGGAACCTTGGGATGGACCTGCAGCACTATGTTTTACCGATGGTAAACATATCGGGGCAACACTAGACCGCAACGGTTTACGCCCATTACGTTATGCTGTAACTTCGGATGACCGTGTTGTGGTCGCCTCCGAAGCCGGCGCACTTCCGATCGAAGAATCGACCATTATTAAAAAAGGCCGCCAACAGGCAGGCAAGATATTTCTCGTCGACATGGAACAAGGTCGTATCTTGACGGACGAAGAAGTAAAAGATCAATTGATCAACCAACAACCTTATAGCGATTGGTTGGACAACTATAAAATCAAGTTAGAAGAACTGGAAGAACCGCGCGTCACCTATACTTATCTTTCCAAAGAATCCGTTTTCAAATATCAAAAGACATTTGGCTTCTCCAGAGAGGACCTCGAAACAATCCTGACACCAATGGCATTGACCGGATACGAACCAACAGGTTCGATGGGTTCGGATGTTCCTTTGGCTATTCTTTCTGATCAGCCACAACATATCTCAAGCTACTTTAAGCAATTTTTCGCACAGGTAACCAACCCACCGATCGACCCCATCCGGGAGCGTTTGGTCATGAGCTTGGCGACCTTTATCGGTAATGCAGGCAACATCCTGATCGAGGACAAAAAATTCTGTCACTGTGTGACCTTGCCTCATCCGATCCTTACATCCAAAGAACTTGAAAAATTGCGTTCTATAGATACCGGATTATTTCAGGCAAAAACCATTCAGTCCTATTTCCGTTCAGACGGAAAGCCGGGTTCGCTGGAAGCTGGTTTAGAGCGTCTGTGCAGATATGCTGATGATGCTGTACGGGATGGTTTTCAGGTATTGATACTTTCAGATCGTGCCATAGATTCCAAACACGCGGCTATCCCTTCTTTGCTTGCCGTATCAGCGGTCCACCACCACCTGATCAAAACCGGTAACCGTGGTGCTGTTGGTCTAGTCGTCGAAGCCGGCGATGCCTGGGAAGTACACCACTTTGCCTGTCTATTGGCTTTTGGTGCTACGGCAATCAACCCATATATGGCACTAGCAAGTATTCGTACCATGAAGGAACAGAATACCTTAGATACCGAACTTACCTGGCCGGAACTATCCAAAAACTACGTAAAAGCCGTTAACAATGGCTTATTGAAAATTTTCTCCAAAATGGGGATTTCAACATTACAATCCTATCACGGGGCACAGATCTTTGAAGTACTTGGTATCGACAAATCTGTTGTTGATAAATTCTTCTGTGGCGCAGTATCCCGTATCGGTGGTATGACACTGGATGATCTGGCTAAAGAGGCTTTATCTAAACACTGGCGCGGATTTGAAAAAAGCCGTACACCACAGAGCCTATTGCCGGAAGGTGGTATCTATCAATGGAAACGTCGTGGCGAAGGTCACTTGTGGAATCCAGACACCATTCACTTATTGCAGCAGGCATGCCGGACCGGAGACTACGCCACGTATAAAAAATATGCGACCAAGATCAACGAACAGAAAGAACATATGTTTACCCTTCGTGGACTATTGGATTTTGCTAAACATCGCAATTCCATTCCATTGGAGCAAGTTGAGCCGGCAAGTGAAATACTAAAACGCTTTGCTACCGGAGCGATGTCCTTTGGATCTATCTCCCACGAAGCGCATAGTACCCTTGCCATTGCCATGAACCGCATCGGCGCAAAATCTAACACCGGTGAAGGCGGGGAAGATGAATTGCGTTATCAACCTCTTCCAAATGGAGATTCCATGCGTTCGGCAATTAAGCAGGTCGCTTCTGCACGCTTTGGTGTCACCTCCAATTACCTGACACAAGCGGATGAGTTACAGATCAAAATGGCACAGGGTGCTAAACCGGGTGAAGGCGGTCAATTACCAGGCCCTAAAGTAGATGCCTGGATTGCAAAAACCAGACACTCTACCCCTGGTGTGGGGCTGATTTCACCGCCACCACATCATGACATTTATTCCATCGAAGATTTGGCACAGTTGATCTTTGACTTAAAGAACGCGAACCGTCAAGCAAGAATCAACGTAAAATTGGTATCTAAAGCTGGTGTAGGAACAATAGCCGCTGGTGTTGCCAAAGCACATGCCGACGTCATCCTGATCGCAGGTTTCGACGGCGGAACAGGAGCTTCACCAATCAGTTCGATCAAACATGCCGGATTACCCTGGGAACTGGGCCTTGCCGAAGCACATCAGACCCTTGTGAAAAACAAGTTACGTAGCCGTGTGGTCTTACAGGCCGATGGTCAGGTAAAAACAGGTCGCGATATCGTTATCGCAACACTCTTAGGCGCCGAAGAATGGGGTGTATCCACAGCTGCATTGGTCGCTGGAGGCTGTATCATGATGCGCAAGTGTCACTTAAATACTTGTCCGGTAGGAGTTGCCACACAAGATCCCGAATTGCGTAAACTTTTCTCCGGAAAACCCGAAGATATCGTCAACCTATTCACCTTCCTTGCCGAGGAAGTTCGCGAGACCATGGCATACCTCGGATTCCGCACCATCAACGAAATGGTAGGTCGTGCGCAGTTCCTCAAAAAACGGGAGAACATCGACCATTGGAAAGCAAAGAAAATCGACTTTACAGACATCCTGCATGTGGAACGCAATGAACCGGGACAGTCGTTGTACAATACGGAAGAGCAGGATCACGGCATGGCCATGATTTTGGACTGGGGATTATTGAAACAATCCAAACTAGCGCTAGAAAGCAGAACACCGGTTTTTGGAACTTTCAAAGTAAAAAATACCGACCGTACCATCGGAACAATGTTATCCAATGAGATCTCCAAATTATACGGGTCTGAAGGATTACCGGATAACACGGTCAATTTCAAATTTGAAGGATCGGCGGGTCAGAGCTTTGGTGCATTTTCAACAAAAGGACTATCTTTTGAGCTGCAGGGCGAAGCCAATGACTATGTCGGCAAGGGCTTATCAGGGGCACAGTTGGCCATTTATCCAGTAACGGAAAGTGCCCTTGTACCTGAAGATAATATCATTATCGGCAACGTAGCACTATTCGGAGCTACCTCAGGACACCTCTTCGTCAATGGACAAGCAGGTGAACGTTTTGCTGTTCGTAACTCGGGAGCTACCGCTGTCGTCGAGGGAGTAGGTGATCATGGTTGTGAATATATGACCGGTGGTCGCGCGCTGATCCTCGGCGCGACAGGACGCAATTTTGCAGCCGGAATGAGCGGTGGTATTGCGTGGATTTATGACATCAATGATGATTTCCGCGAAAACTGCAATCAGGAGATGGTGGACCTGGATCCCTTGGAAAGTGAAGATGAAACAGCAATTATTGCCCTATTGAAACGTCATGTATTACTTACCAATAGCCGTAGAGCAGATTTCATCTTACAGAACTGGACCCGGGAAAAAAATAAATTTATTAAAGTATTCCCTAGGGAATATAAAAATGTCATTCGTCAAAAATTAGTTGAAGCATAAAATAGGAAGCACAGATCATGGGAAAAATTACAGGTTTTAAAGAATTTGAGCGCGTGCTTCCAACAAAAGAAGCTGTTGAAGGCCGTGTGCAGCACTTCAAAGAATTTAATAAAGGATATTCTGAGAATGAGCTGAATAAACAGGCCGCGCGTTGCATGGATTGCGGTATTCCGTTTTGTCATTCAGGCTGTCCGCTGGGCAATGTCATTCCTGAATTCAATGATGCCGTATACGACGGTAAATGGGAAGAGGCTTATCAGATCCTGACCTCGACCAACAACTTTCCTGAATTTACAGGTAGAATATGTCCTGCTCCTTGCGAATCGGCCTGCGTATTGGGCATCCATAGCACACCGATCACAATTGAAGAAATTGAAAAGCATATCATTGAGATTGCATTCAAAAAAGGCTATGTAAAGGCCCATAAGAGCTATTTAAAAACAGGAAAACGTGTTGCCGTGGTCGGTTCCGGCCCGGCCGGACTTGCTGCAGCAGCACAATTGAATAAAGCGGGCCATGACGTCACTGTTTTCGAACGTGACGATCAGGTAGGAGGCTTACTCCGCTATGGTATTCCGGATTTTAAACTGGAGAAGTCTGTTATCGACCGCCGGATTAATTTAATGAAAGAGTCTGGGATTGAATTTAGCGTAAATACAGAGGTAGGAAAAGACATTAGCTTTTACGAATTGAAAGCTTATGATGCCGTAGTATTGGCTACTGGATCGACCATCCCCTGGCACATGCAGTTGCCCGGACATGAAGCCAAAGGAATCCATTTCGCCATGGACTTCTTGAAACAGCAGAACAAAGAAGTCAGTGGCATCAGTATTGACGAGGAACGCATTCTAGCGACAGATAAACATGTGGTCGTGATTGGTGACGGTGATACAGGCTCGGACTGTATAGGTACCTCCAACCGCCACCGGGCCAAAAGTATTACACAGATCGCCCGTAAACCAACACCTTCAAAAGAACGTTTAAGAAACAATCCCTGGCCGATGGACAAAGTGACCTTCGCAACCTCCTCTTCACAAGAAGAAGGTTGTGAGCGTCTTTGGGCAACGGAGACGCAAGAGTTTGTTCACGACGAAAATGGCCATGTCAAAGCGGTAAAAATTAAAGAAGTTCAATACGAAGTCGACGAATTTGGACGCCGTACGAGATTGGGTGAATCCGAAGTTCGGGAAATTCCAGCTGATCTGGTTTTATTGGCTATTGGCTACAAACATACCGAGCAAAGACTATTGGAGCAACTCGGTGTGCGCGTGGACGAAAAAGGAAATATTCTGGCTAATGATAAAGATTACCAAACTTCAGTGGAAAATATCTTTACAGCGGGTGACTGCCGCAAAGGGCAATCCTTGGTGGTCTGGGCGATTTCTGAAGGCCGGGAGTGCGCACGAAAAGTAGACGAATACCTCATGGGCTATTCCGAACTTGAAAGCAAGGATTTCTTGGCTACCCAGCAAGCTTAATTGTAGTCTACTATAGACAGACATAAATAAAAAATGGATCAGGATTCTTTCTATCACAATAAAAGCACCTTAAGGTGCTTTTATTGTGATAGAAAGAATCCTTCAGCAATTTACTAGTTTCAAAATGGAAATATCAAAAAATACCTGACTTTTTAAAACAGGCATTTTTTGATATCAACCAAAGTCGTTATTTCAAAGGAGTCTTTAATTTAATAAAATAGATGCTATTCTGATCTACCGTCTTTATAGCCGGTAATATCTTCGACTCGTAAAAACCTTCTCCTGTAACCCCAAAATCATCATCATTACATACCGCAATTAAAGATGAATTGATAACCGCCAAACCCTCTGCTTTGTCGTGCGGATATAACTCTTTGATATCGGTCATTAAATCAGCAACCAAGGTTTTGGTTACAGGCTTAATATTATATTCCGCCAGGGTCTTTGCATCTTTCAGTTCTTCGACCGTCTTTGTACCATTCCCAGGAAACAAACCATTAACACCATTATTAGGATCAGAAATATCTGTTGCACCCGCAAGGTCTATATGATAGATTTTTTTGAACACATCACCACGTGTTGCTTCTGTTGCATATGCACCGTCACGTTCCAATACAATAAAGGTAGAGTTAGACACCGCAGCAATTTCACTGACAGCCTGCAAATCGGTCTTTTCCATCATATACACATACTGCTTGGTATTTCCTGTTGCGATATCCATGGTTACGATACGGATAACCAAAGAATTCTTCACCGCATCTTTTGAAGGATTATAGAGTGGAAATTGCATAATACCTACCAATGTCTTTCCATCAGGCGTAATGGTCAATCCCTCCATCCCTCGATTTGCCCGGCGCTTAGCAAATACCAATGGTAATTTCTTTCCTGTTGTCCAAGGATTGATCCGCTCAATCTCCTTTCCAGAAGCATCAAAGTGAACGATATGTGGTCCATATTCATCACTTACCCACCAAGAACCGTCAGCGGCTCTTGCCAAGCCCTCCGAATCGATACCATCTTCGCTTTTTCCCAAATCCTTTCCATTCGTATCCAAAGCTTTCTCTCCCGAACCACCTTTTCCCTCAGGGTTCGGCAAGCCGTTCAATTTTACGCCGTTCTTATTCTTTAATTCAATAGCTGATTCAAAAACCAGCACATTATCCTTTAATCGAAATTTACCGATCTGAGGGGTAAACATCGGGTTAGCAAAAACTTTACTATCTTTTTCCGTACCATCAATATTTGGCCCGCGATCTGTTAAGAGGTAAAACACTGTCTTATCATTCGGATCCTGAACCATGGAAGAGCCATACCCACCATTATATACCTTTACCTCACCAATCGTACCCAATACTTTTGGATCCATGGCTACAGCCTTATCCGGATAAGTTAAATTGACAATCGGATCAATGATCTTTGATACATCATCCTTACTGCAGGAGGCACACAAAAGAGCAATCCCCAATACACTGTATAATCTTTTCATAATTTATTCTATTATCCTGCAAACATAAACCTCGCATATTAGGGCATCATTAACAAACGTTTAAATAACTTACATCCACCGACCAAACCAAATGACAAATAAAAATAGATTGACTTTATGGAATTTCGTTTTTCATTGCATCACTCAGAAAATAATTGATAAACAAATCATTTCAAAGATGAAAAAGACAATATTAGCCCTCCTCACCTTATTGGTATTTTCCAATGTGGATACAAAGTCTCAAATAAAACCCACCCGTGAGGTCCCCAGCTTAAAAATAAAAAATGAGCAACATCTAGATGCAGCAAAACTCGTCGACCTAAAAGTAGCTGTTAGTATTTTTGGAAATATTGCAAAAACATCCATAACCATGACTTTCGAAAACACGACAAATCGGGATCTTGAAGGAGAACTTACTTTCCCGATGCCTGAAGGCGTTTCCGTTAGCGGTTATGCGCTGGATATCAATGGAAAACTACGTCAGGCGGTACCTGTGGACAAAAATAAAGGAACCGAAGTTTTTGAAAGTATAGAAACACGACGAGTAGACCCCGGATTGCTTGAAAAAGTAGAAGGAAACAATTTCCGAAGCCGAATCTATCCCCTACCTTCAAAAGGACAGCGTACGGTCCAGATTAGTTATTCCGAAAACCTAACACCGGAATCCGATCAGGCATTATACTATTATCTGCCTTTGAACTATAATTCCATTATTGAAAACGTCGAGCTGAACATCAACGTTTACCAAGGCAATAAAAAACCAAGCTTTACTGAGCAACCCGATGGTTCCTTGGCATTTGCTGAACAAAATCATAACTACGCCGCTACACTACACAAGCAACAGTTTAAATCCTCAAAAAATCTGGCGATTAAGCTCCCTTTAAACGAAAACGCCGTCTCCGGATTAAAACAATTCAACCAAGATGGTAGTTTTTACTTTCTCGCCAATGCAAAAATGGAAATTCCAAAGCAGACGCAAAAAAAATGGGGCAACAGCCTCGCCATTATTTGGGATCGTTCACTAAGTTCAAAAAATAGAGATCTGGACAAAGAATTCAGTCTCCTGGATCAGTTTTTCAATGAAAATCAGAATATATCAGTGGATCTAGGGTATCTAGATATTCGTTTCAGTAAAGCCCGCACTTTTCAGATCAACAACGGAAACTGGACAGAATTGAAGGATTACCTAAAACAGACTGTTTATGACGGCGGTACTGATTATAGCCAAGTGAAGAGCGGAGTTCTGCATGGCGCAAATTACCTCTTTTTCAGTGACGGACTTTCTACATTTGGCCAAGGTAAAATTGTGCTGGATAAGCCCACTTATTGCATTACTTCCTCAACAGCCTCAGATTATGCGAACCTCAAACAAATTGCTCAGACGCATTTTGGAAAAATGGTCAACTTGACAGCAACAACAGCCAATCAAGCCTATAACGCGTTAAACACAATTGACCTCCTCTTCTTGGGTGTAAAAGAACAATATGCTTTTACCGAAATCTATCCCGAAAAGGGCTCCCCTATTCAATCCTATTTTTCTGTTTCGGGACTTGGTAAAAACAGTGATGCAAAAGAAATCACACTTTTAGTCGGTGATGGAACACAGATAATTAAAGAGATCAAAGTTCCATTAAAGTCCGACAATGGCGAGATCGATCTGCAACAGATCTGGGCACAAAAGAAAATAAATACACTGGACATCCAATACGACGACCATCGGGATGAAATCGAAGCAATCGGAAAACAATTTGGCATTGTGACACGGAACACCAGTTTAATTGTTTTGGAAAATTTGGAAGATTATATACGTTATGCAATCACGCCACCAGCTGAGTTGCTTCCCGAATTCAATCGACTCATAAAAGAAGAGCGCATCGAAAAGGAAGAACGCGTAGCGGATTTATTGACACAGGCCCAGAATATCACCGAACAACTTCAATCTTGGTGGAATACCGACTTTCAGCAAAAAACGAAATATCCACAACGGGATCGGTCAGGTCGGTCTACTGGTACAGCTATTGCCCAAGACGCTCCCACTGTAAATATCGCTGTTCCCCCCACACCATCCCGTCCCGTCGCAAGCCCAGTGGCTACACCGCCGGTTGTGGAAGCCAGATCATCAGTAGGGACTAGTGAAGACAAGAGCATGTCTGCAGTCGCCAATTCAGGAGCTGCTACCGAAGCGGCCAGCAAAGTAATGCTGGAGGGAATCTCATCCAACGACGCACTTCAAGAAACCGCTACTGTAGATGCTGTTCAGGCACTAGAAGGACGCGTTGCTGGAGTACAACCCACCAGTCCCCTCGGCAGCACAACCGGCAAAATAAGTATTCCCGAAATTAAGGAAGACAATGCTTACCTAAAGGAACTCAATCAATCCAAAGATCCTTACAGAAGCTATCTTCAGCTACGGGATCAGTATATGGGAACACCTACCTTCTATTTCGATGTTGCCAACTTCTTTTTCAAAAAGGGAGATAGGCAAAAGGCCTTACTTATCCTAAGTGCGTTGGCAGACCTGCAAATTGAAAATGCAGATCTTTACAAGACCATTTCCTACAAGCTCCGTGAATGGGGTGATGTCGACAACGCCTTGTACATAGCCGGTAAAGTACTGAAATGGCGACCAATGGATCCACAGAGCCATCGTGATTATGCCCTAGTATTACAGGATAAAGGTCGTTATAAAGAAGCCTTGGATGAACTTTATGGTATCTTGACACAAAGCTATTCACCCGAGGCCGCAAATAGAGATGATGGTATCGAAGAAATTCTTGTGATGGAGATCAATAACCTCATTAAACTTCAGAAAAACGCAACTGCAAAAGTTGCTGTGGAGAAAAAGCTGATTGCCGACCTACCCGTTGACATGCGCGTAGTCATCAACTGGAATTCCCAAAACACCGATATCGATCTTTGGGTAACTGATCCAAACGGAGAAAAATGCTTCTACAGCAACCCCGCAACAGCAATCGGCGGCCGCCTCAGTAACGACTTTACCGGAGGCTACGGTCCAGAACAATTTTTATTAAAGAAAGCATTAAAAGGAAAATATAAAATAGAAGTTGATTTCTACAACGACAGTTCTCTGACCTTGGCCGGTCCAGCTGCTGTTCTGGCAGAAATATACACCTATTATAGCACCGGAAGACAGGAACGGAAACTCACGACGATTTACCTTGATAGAGATCAGGAGAGAAATGTTCTGGTAGGTGAATTTACCTTTTAATTTGCCCGCCAATTGAATTCTTGATATGCTGAACGATCAAAGCGAACTACTGTCAGGAATAGGAGTGTGTACAACAAAAGATTACCGACTGTCCGCCTTTTTGGACAGCCCGGTAATTTTTAATGTAGTTTTCGGATAATAAGATCTTTCTGTCTTTTCTCCAATTTTGTTTTCACATAAGGATAGGTAAACACTGCTCCGAGAACAATACTAGCTCCGAGATAAAATCCAGCGCTCATGGTTTCTTTCTGTCCAAAGATCAACATGGCCAAAAGTATTCCATAGACAGGCTCCAAATTCGTCGTCAATGCAACCGTAAAAGCCGATAGCTCTTTCATGACCGCTACCCCCATCACATAGGCTACTGCCGTACAGACTACCCCTAACAATAGCAGATAGATCAGATCCTGTTGACCTAATTGCATCTCAGTATTAAAATCCCCGGTAAACAGCATCAATATACTGATCCAAAAACAGGCACCCAGCATTTCATAAAACGTAATCAGTGTCGGACTGGATTTCTTGACCATCCTAGCATTGGCAATGGAAAATATACTGGCACAAAAAGCACAGCCAAGCCCCGCCAGTAAGCCGACCAAATAATGCGTTTCAAAGGAAAATATGGTATAAATCCCCACGATGATCACCAGACCAACTACAATGTCCAATAGCGCGATCCGCTTTTTATTGATAATCGGTTCCAATATTGCCGTAAACAATGTCACCGAAGATAAGGTTACCAACGTGACCGAGACCGTAGATACTTTGATGGAATAAAAAAATAAAACCCAATGTAGACCAACCACGGCCCCTACCATAAAAAACTGGAGAAACTGTTTTCTGGAAACTACTACCGTTTGTTTGGTCAACAGGAAATAGGCCAGCAAAGAAATAGAAGCTATCGCCACGCGGTACCAAACCAGATGAATCGCAGAAACAGAAATGAGACTCCCTAGAATCCCCGTAAATCCCCAAATCAGGATTGTTAAATGCAGAATTAAGATATTCCGATTTAGATGAATTTTGGACATATTCAATAGAATATAAATTATTTGTAATGGCAATGAAAAATCACCATGCGCAGCACTTATTTTCCCTTTTCTTGTGCGCTGCTTAAGCTGATGATCGTAATCGGAGTTATTTTGGCGCCTTTATCGCCAGATAAATTGCGACCAATAAAAAAGTCACATTTGGAATCAATACCGCAATTATCGGCGGCAATCCGCCTTTCAGTGAAAACATGGTGGCAAATTGGATAAAAACAATATACGTAAAACTCAAGCCGATTCCGACACCAAGACTTAAACCGATACCACCTCTGACTTTCTTGGAGGAAAGCGCTACCCCCATGAGCGTCAGAACAAAAGCCGAAAATGGGTAAACATAGCGTTTATATTTTTCCAGCAATAGGTCATTCATTACCCCCGTTCCCCTCGTTTCTTCTTTATGGATACGGATATTGAGTTCTCGCGTATCCATGGCAGTAAACATATTATCCCTTAACTCAAAATCAGAGGGTTTCATATCCAATGTCGTATCTTTGACTGTTCCTTTGTCCATTCGCTCGCGTAAGCCATTGATAATACGGTTGGTGTATCCCTCTATTTTCCATTTCGTCGCCACTGAATCCCAGGTAATACGGTCTGCCATCATCTTCTCCTTCAATGTATCTCCTTTGAAAATCTCCAGGACGAAACCATAGCCAGTCTTGGTAGCATTATCAAAATTGTCAATATACACGTAACTGTTTTTATCCAGCTGCATATGTGTTGATACCCGGGAGTTGTCCTTCAATGGTTTCACATAGATATTCTCAAAATCCACCTTCATTTTATTGGTATGCGGAATAATGAATATATTGAATACGAAAGATACAGCAAAGATTATTGTTGCAGCTATCATATAAGGCCGCAACAAACGGTTGAAACTATAACCCGCACTTAATATCGGGACAATCTCGGTCTGGTCCGCCATTTTCGAAGTGAAAAAGATCACCGCGATGAAGTTAATTAACGGACAGAGAAAATTAAGATAAAATGGAATAAACCCGGCATAATACTCAAAGATAATCTTATCCAATGGTGCTTTGTATTTCAGAAAATCATCCAATCTTTCGGACACATCAAAGACGACCATCACCACAGTGAATATGGCCATCGTGAAAACAAATGTTGTCAGATACTTTTTGATGATGTAACGATCGATTAACGAAAGCATATTGTTAGATTTGAGTATTAAGATATGAGATTTGAGACTCTACTTCTGCAAGCCCAGGGCTCACATACTTTATCTATGTTTTATTTTTTTATGTGACTCCATTACAAACGTTGATCCAAAATTTTCACCATTTTATTTTTCCAGTCATAGAATGTACCGTCTATGATTTTCTCCCGGGCCTGATTGACTAACCAAAGATAAAAATGTAAATTGTGTAATGAAGCAATTTGTGCACCTAAAATTTCCTGTGATTTTATCAGGTGCCGTAAATACGCTTTTGAATAGAACTGATCTGCATGTAAATCGCTTTCTGCTTCAATAGGTGAAAAATCGTCCTTCCATTTTTCATTCTTAATGTTGATGATCCCGTTTTGAGTAAAAAGCATCCCATTTCTTGCATTACGCGTTGGCATGACACAGTCAAACATATCGACTCCCAAAGCGATATTTTCCAGGATATTTACAGGGGTACCTACTCCCATCAAATAACGCGGTTTTTCTTTAGGCAAAATATCACAGACCACTTCGGTCATCGCGTACATTTCCTCTGCTGGTTCACCCACGGACAATCCTCCGATTGCATTTCCGTCCCGGTTAAAGGAGGCTATTGTCTCTGCGGATTTTATTCTTAGGTCCTTATAAACTGAGCCTTGTACAATAGGAAATAAAGTCTGATCATATCCATATAGCGGATCCGTGCTATCAAAACGATCGACACATCGCTTCAACCAACGGTGAGTCATATCCAATGAACGACGTGCATAACCATAATCACAAGGGTAAGGTGTACACTCATCGAAGGCCATGATGATATCCGCACCGATAATACGCTGCGTATCCATAACATTTTCTGGCGTAAAAAGATGTTTTGAACCATCAATATGCGAACGGAAAGTTACCCCTTCTTCTTTAATCTTACGCACTTCCGTCAGGGAGTAAACCTGATAACCGCCAGAATCGGTCAAAATCGGACGATCCCAGCCGTTAAACTTATGCAATCCACCAGCTTTATTCAAGACGTTCAATCCCGGACGCAAATAAAGATGATAGGTATTCCCCAAAATAATCTGTGCTTCAATATCATTTTTCAACTCATGCTGATGAATGGCCTTCACCGTACCGGCGGTGCCAACAGGCATAAAGATGGGAGTTTGAATGGGACCGTGTGCAGTTTCGACAACACCCGCACGTGCTTTTGATAGTGTATCTTGTGCTTGTAGCGTAAATTTCATTAATATTTTCCTCTGAGACTAATTTCATTTTAGTAGACAGACCTCTGCATGTGTTTTTCCCATTAATTATGGGCAAGACTGTTTTCAACAACGGAAATATGGTTCCGCTTGCCAGTGTGTTTACGCCCGTCCTTTCCTAAAATACGTTGCAAAAATACTACAAAAAGATTTGCAAACAGGATGTTTCACGAATAAATTATCATTTTCCTTTATAAAAAGATTATGAATGCGCTTATCTTTGTGGGCTATGCTTGACCTACATGTATTTTTGGCCAATCTTCCATATATTATATTTGGAATATTAGGTCTTTTCCTATTGGCACAATTATATTACATCTTATTTGTTTACAGCAAATTAAGCAGGTACCAAATTGAAGCTTATCAAGATGGAACGGATCTCCCGGCAATATCTGTCATTATCTGTGCGCACAATGAGCAGGATAATCTCCGTGAATACTTGCCCAGTATCCTTGAACAAGATTATCCCAATTTTGAGGTTATTGTTGTCAACGACTTTTCGACCGATGAAACACCATGGATACTCCAGGAATTTGATGAGCAATATGCCCATTTAAAAATTGTCGATATCAAAGAGCATATCCGATTGAAGCATGGCAAAAAATTCGCGGTAAGTATGGGGATCAAGGCTTCAAAACATCAGACTTTGGTATTTACTGATGCAGATTGTGCTCCTCAATCTGATCAGTGGCTGAAAGAGGTTGCATCGGCTTTTAGGCCAGAGACCGAAATCGTATTGGGCTATTCGCCTTATTTAAAAAAAAGAAGCTTACTCAATTTGCTGATTCGGTTTGAAACGAGCCATACCGCGATGAGCTATTTGTCCTATGCACTCAAAGGAGACGCCTATATGGGCGTTGGCCGAAACATGGCCTACAAAAAAGAACTCTTCTTCCGCAACAAAGGATTCGCCGCCCACATGCATGTCAAATCCGGGGACGACGATCTTTTTGTCAACCAAAATGCCACCGCAACCAATGTCAATATCGTCCTCGCACCAACCGCAATTGTTTACTCGGCACCCAAAACAACCTGGAAAAGCTATTATAAACAAAAAGCAAGACATTCAGGAGCCTCTACCATTTATAAAAAACGTCACCAGCGCATGCTGGGTATACAACTGGTCTCTGCAGTATTGTTTTACGTAACCTTGATTGCTGTTGCTATTGCTTTTCCGATGTTCTGGTACGTTCCGCTTACAGCTTACCTGCTCAGACTATTCACCCAATGGGCCATTTTTTCATCTATTTACAGGAAACTCGAAGTGAAAGAACTGATTTGGTGGCTTCCTTTGGTAGACTTCATCTACTATTTCTATATTTGTATCAATGGTTTGTTCAGCCGAAAAAAGAAAAAAATAAGCTGGAAATAATTCACCCCTTTAAAAAATCACATGTTGAATCCTACAGTCGATATCATATACTCCTATTTTCCGAAATTAACGGATATACAAAAAGAACAGTTTGCCAAACTTGCGGACCTCTACACTTTTTGGAATAGTCAGATCAATGTAATTTCACGTAAGGATATTGATAGCCTATATCTTCATCACGTATTACATTCATTGGGTATCGCCAAATTTGTTCAGGAGTTGACTCCGGGAACACAGATTTTGGATGTCGGTACCGGTGGCGGGTTTCCGGGCATCCCCATGGCGATCCTTTTCCCCGACGTCAAGTTCCACTTAGTCGATTCGATCGGAAAAAAAATCAAGGTAGTCCGTGAAGTCGCCGCAGGACTAGGCCTTAAAAATGTTGAAGCCGACCATATTCGCGCAGAACAATTGGATGACAAATATGATTTTGTCATCTCTCGGGCAGTAACTAGACTTGGAGAATTCACCCCCTGGATCCGAAACAAATTCGCAAAGAAAGATAAAAACGGTATTCCCAACGGAATTCTTTATCTAAAAGGTGGTGACCTGAGCGAAGAAATCAAAGAATCCAAACTAAAAGCCGAATTGTACCCGCTCTCGGGCTACTTTAAGGAAGATTTTTTTGAAACAAAATATTTGGTATACGTACCGATGTAATCAAAGTTTAGCATTATCCATAGGCAGTTGAAGCCGCCTGTGGATAATGGTTACAGAATCCAGGTATTCACGAATGATCTGACTCGTATCCAGTCTAAGCGTATCTTTTCCCTTATTCTTCACAGTATCCTCCAAAATAACCTCTTTAAGTAGCGCAAAGACCTGCCGATCAGAGGCCAGATACATGCAAAGAGCGATTAAAAATAGCAAAATAATTTTAACGATCTTTAACTTATAAGACTTATTGGTTAAGTTCTTTTTTGATCTCTTCCCCGATCAGATTAATCTCTTCATCCATTCCAAACATCGGCAATTCGGTTTCTGGATTTAGTTTTAGCCAAGTGGTATCGGTATCCTTTATAATTTTCACATATTCCATTCCTTCTTTAAAGATCACATAGGTATCTTCTTCTTCCGGAAAAACAGAATAAATTATATCGCCCAATTCTATATCAAAAGGTTCTTTCATTTCCATACTAAAAATATTGTTAATTCAACAAAGCTACCAAATCAAACCATTCTTCGCAAAAACAGCCTCAAATTGTTCCCCTAAAAGGAACGGTTCTGAAATCAACCAGCAATACGATCTCAGGGTTACGGCTTATCAGAAGAAACAACACAACTAAGATTTGCGGAAAACGGCCACAAAATCAAATGATTAATTCTAATGAAAAGCACTACAAGATTTATAATTTTTCACTATATTTAGAGTACCCAATTATGAAATTAATCTATCCCATAGCTTTGACTAAGATCAAGGGCATTGGCCCTAGAACAGCGCGTAATATCATGGACCATTGCGACAACTTAGCGGATTTCTTCTCTTACTCAAAAAAAGAACTGATGCAGATCCCGGGGGTGAAGGCATCTATCGCCGATGCTGTCCGTAACAAAACTTACCTGTCAGCCTGCGAAAAGGAACTCGCTTTTATCGACAAACATCACATTAAAGCGCTATGGATCGAAGATAAGGAATACCCCGATAGACTAAAACAATGTGATGATGCCCCCCTCATGTTATATTACAAGGGAAATGCAGTGCTCAACGCAACAAAAGTCATCAGCATCGTCGGGACAAGAAATGCGACACATTATGGGCAGAAAATATGCGAGGACCTGATCAGTGACTTAAATGAAAACCGGGACACGCTGATCGTCAGCGGCCTAGCCTATGGCATTGATGCTCTGGCACACCGCAATGCCTTAAAAAATAATATCCCGACCGTTGCGGTACTAGCTCATGGACTGGATCGGATATACCCAGCATCTCATCGCGAACTCGCATCAAAAATGCTCGAAAATGGTGGACTATTAACCGAATTCACATCTGAGACCATACCCGAACGAGTCAATTTTCCAATGCGTAACCGCATTATCGCCGGGATGGCAGATGTTACTATCGTGGTAGAAGCGGCAATTAAGGGCGGCGCATTAATTACAGCCGAAATAGCGAATAGTTATAACAGAGACGTATGTGCCTTTCCGGGATCCATATACGAGAAGAGCAGTGAAGGAACCAATTATCTGATCAAAACAAATCGTGCCCACATGATCAGACATGCCGAAGATCTCGCTTATGTCATGAATTGGGAAATCAGTAAAAAAAATGACGTATACCAGCAGTTAGCCCTCCCATTGAGTTTGACTAAAGATCAGGAAAGCCTTTTCACTCTCATTCACCAAAGCGGACAACTGGAACTTGATCAAATGATCAAGCTGCTGAGCTGGCCGCAGAGTAAGCTGGCCCTGGTCTTATTAGAACTGGAAATGCAATCGTTGATCCGTTCACTCCCCGGAAAAGTATATAAATCGCTTGCGGCGTCACCATTGGTGGCCAAGTAAATGTAAGGACGACCTAATAAACGTAAAAATTAATTCAATAACACTAAACCGATTATTAATGAACGAAAACAGCACAAAGAGCATCTGGAAAGTCATCGGCGCCTCATCCATGGGCACTCTCATTGAGTGGTATGACTTTTTTATTTTTGGAAGTCTCTCCATCGTAATTTCAACCAAATTTTTTCCTGCCGATAATCCCACAGCGGCCTTTCTATCGACATTGGCAACTTTTGCCGCTGGATTTGTCGTACGCCCTTTTGGAGCATTGTTTTTTGGTCGCTTGGGCGATATCATCGGCCGCAAATACACCTTTATGGTAACACTGATGCTGATGGGTGGCGCAACCTTTCTGATTGGTTGTATTCCAAGTTACGAAACGATCGGTTTTTGGGCACCATTGATTGTTTTGATCCTACGGCTTCTGCAAGGACTCGCTCTGGGCGGCGAATATGGTGGTGCGGCGACTTATGTCGCCGAACATGCTCCGTTGGGGCAACGTGGTTATTGGACATCCTGGATACAGACCACCGCCACATTTGGGCTGTTTATATCCCTTGTGGTGATTCTTTTAACCAAAAGTTTTCTGAGTGAGATACAATTTGACAGCTGGGGATGGCGTATCCCTTTCCTACTCTCCTTAGTAATGGTCTATGTTTCATACCTGATCCGTAAAAAAATGAAGGAATCGCCTGAGTTTAGCAAAGCGAAAGCAGAAGGTAAGACAAGTACAAACCCACTCAAGGAAAGTTTCGGAAATCGCTATAACCTCAAATTTGTATTACTCGCCTTATTTGGAGCCGCCATGGGCCAGGGAGTGGTATGGTACACAGGACAGTTTTACTCCATGAGTTTCATGAAAACAGTCATGCACGTGCAATCCGATCAGGCAGATACCATTTTAGGTATCGCGTTATTATTAGGCACTCCATTTTTTGTCGTATTTGGATGGCTTAGCGATAAGGTTGGTCGCAAGTGGATTATGCTGGGTGGTATGCTCCTGGCGGTGCTGACCTATCGCCCCATTTACGAAGCGATGTATCAGCTATCAAATGTACAGCAAAAAAACAAGCTCGACGAAACAACAGTACCGAGCATACAGCAGAATTCGACCATTGTTACCATCACAAAAAGCCAATATGCCGATGGGACAGAAATGACCAGTTCAAAAATACAACATCAGGAAGGAGACCTTAAAGGAAAAGAAACGGTCAAAACAACCGTACATTTAACAGGCAAAAATTACATACTGCTCGTTGTCCTTATATTTATACAGGTCATCTATATTACGATGGTTTATGGACCTATTGCAGCATTTTTAGTAGAACTGTTTCCTGTAAAAATCCGATATACCTCCATGTCTTTACCGTATCATGTGGGCAACGGTATATTTGGAGGGCTCCTTCCGGCAGTTTCCACCTACCTTACCACAAATGCAGAAGCCTCGAATACGCCACAGTTTTATCTGGCGGGACTAGGGTATCCTATCCTTATTGCTGCAGTCTGCTTTATTATCGGTAGTCTATACATCAACAACAAATCAACACCTCCGAACCATGAATAATCTGAAAAAACTTCTCGGTATAGTATGGATCATACTAGCCATATACACGGCATATTTTTCCATTTTTGAATTGGCATTACCTAAAATTGCTACAGGACATCAAGAGGATCTGGTCTTTGGCATCATTATCCTCTGTATCTTAACGCCGATCATTTCCCTCGGTTTGGGGCTGTTTGGCTACTATTCTTTGCTGGGCGAATACGACAGAAAGAAGATGTAATGCATAAAAAAAAGGCTTCATGGCCATCTTAAAGGATTATTTATACCAACAAGATGGCCCTTTGAACAATTTATTCTAATGAGAATCAGCAAAGTAGGAGAAAAAGGCATTTTTTCTTTCCTAAAACTATTTTTTTTTCTACTTTTGTGCTGGGTAAGTCTTCTACGACCAGCTCCCATTGACTCCCCCAGGTTGGGAACAAAGCAAGGGTATTTGGTTGAGCGGTGCGATAGAAGTAGCTTACCCTTTTTTTGTGCCCAAATTTTTGATCAGGGATCGTCCTCAACCTCAGCCACCCCAATTTAGCCCAACAATATGCTCTCAAATCGAGTGTCTTATCCGCCGACCAGTGTCCCTTAACACACGAAACAATTGATTTACTGCCCTTTACATTCAACACAATTATAATTGTATATAAAAGCATTTTTATCTAAGTTTGTAATCGAATAAGAACTATCGTATGAGTTGGTTTAAAAGAGAAAAAGCTGGTATTAGCACAGCTACCGCTAATAAAAAAGAAGCACCGGATGGTATGTGGAACAAGTGTCCCACGTGTAAAAAACCACTGTTGCATCTTGAACAAGTAGAAAACGACTATGTTTGTCAATATTGTGGCCATCATTTAAGAATTGGCTCCAAAGAATATTTTTCAATTTTATTTGACAATAACGAATTTACTGAACTGTTTCCCAACCTAAATTCTGGTGACCCGCTGGAATTTTTCGATTCAAAACCATATCCTGAACGCTTAAAAGAAAGTCAAGCAAAAACGGGCCTTAAAGATGCGATACGCTCTGGTCACGGTAAAATGAATGGCCAAGACATCGTGATCGCTTGTATGGACTTTAGCTTTATCGGCGGATCGATGGGATCTGTCGTTGGAGAAAAAATCGCGCGCTCCATTGATTACTGCCTCGAGCATAAAATTCCTTTTATGCTGATCTCAAAATCAGGCGGTGCACGTATGATGGAAGCCGCTTTCTCTTTGATGCAAATGGCAAAAACTTCAGCCAAATTAGCGTTACTGGCACAAGCAGGGCTTCCTTACGTATGTCTACTGACTGACCCGACCACCGGCGGAGTAACAGCATCTTATGCCATGCTGGGCGATGTTAATATTGCTGAACCCGGCGCGTTGATCGGATTCGCCGGCCCTCGTGTTATTAAAGAAACAATCAAAAAGGACCTTCCTAAAGGATTCCAGACATCTGAGTTTGTACTTGAACATGGATTCTTGGATTTTATCGTTGACCGTAGACAATTAAAAGACAAAGTAGCCACTTATCTCAAATTAGTCGGATAAAACGTAAAAATTAAATATACAAAAAGGCTCTTAACATATTTTAAGAGCTTTTTTTATGCAATTTAAATTGCTGATCGTGTCAATTATATGTATTTCCAAAATGCCCAGATCTTTCTTCTGGATAAATAGGCAGGATCATCTTCGTGACGATAAGCTTCCCGTTCAAAGGAAATTTGGCGGTAAGCTTTGTCAAAATTCTGAAAATGGGCAAAGCGAACCATAAATTCGCATAAATACCAGAGATAAAAAAACACAATCCCCAGTTCTAAAGCTTGCCGCAAGTGGATACGCTCGTGGCGGATCAGCTCCTTGTTATCTTTAAAAAATGCATGTTTCAGAAATATAATTGGAAAAATAGTAATTGCATCGGCTTTCCCAAAAGAGAATAAATTTGTCCAAAATTTGCTAACGATAATCATCCGATCTGTCCATATAGGTTCAACCCCAGTCAAACTTAGCTAATTTAGTCCTTATTTACAATGCGCACCATAGCGCCATAACAACAACTTGCAATGTCCCAGTCCCAAAGTGGCTAAGACCATGTATAGATCAGAACTTCAATTACCGGCTCTCTTTCACCGCTTTGTTTCCCGGCAATCTAAAATAAGAAACCGCAAAATTTCTTTTTGAATTGGAATTTTTATTAAGTTTGCTATAGATTAATTGCGATGATATGCCGTACAAAGAGCGTGAAATAAATAAATTGTATTATACAATGGGGGAAGTTACAGAGATGTTTGATGTAAATGCATCCCAGATACGTTTTTATGAGCGTGAGTTTGACATTCTTCAACCCAAGAAAAATAAAAAGGGCAACCGACTTTTTACGCAGGAAGATATCGCAAACCTCAAAATCATCTTCAATTTGGTAAAAGAAAAAGGATATACGTTACAAGGTGCAAGAGACTATCTCCGTGACAACAAATCCGAGGCAAAAGAAAATCAACGTGTTGTGGATTCTTTAGAACGCCTGAAGAGCTTCTTGCTGGAAGTCCGTGACTCTTTATAAGAATATCTTCTATATATCCATCTTAAGACAAGAGCTGTAGCACGCCCCTTTAGAGTTTGATAACGCCAAACAAAAAACCTAATATAAAACGGGCAGCAGTTTGTTCGGGCTGATAAAATCTCATCTGCAAACGTCAATAAATGATAGGTCTATTTATGGGCTATCTCCCCTTGAGCTCAATCACTTCAAGATTTTCAATCTTGTCCTTATTGATCTCAAAGCGCATAAGTGTTCTTACTTTATGCCAACCATGTTTGCCTGCAGCACCTGGATTGAGATGAAGGCAATGGATTTTCGGGTCAAAAACAACCTTAAGGATATGGGAATGCCCAGTGATAAACAATTTTGGGGGATCAGCCAATAGGTCGGCCTTGATTCGAGGAGCATACTTCCCCGGATAGCCCCCAATATGGGTCATAAAAACCTCCACCTCTTCACAGGTAAATCTTAAATCTTCAGGAAAACGCAAGCGAAGATCTTTTCCGTCAATATTTCCGTACACCCCACGCAAAGGTCTAAAAGCTTCTAGTTGGTCCGCAATATCGGCGTCGCCGAAATCCCCAGCATGCCAAATCTCATCGCAATCAGCAAAGTACTTGAATACAGATTCGTCTAAATAGGAATGTGTATCCGAAAGAAGTCCAATTTTTGTCATAGTTTAGAAAGCTAAAAAATAAGGCGACAGAGCATTCTTGTACGAATCCGAGTAAACGCCCCTGGATTTATAAATCACAAATTCACGTCGGTCAACCGTCGTATTTGGCATACGTTCAAAAGTAACGATCTTTCGAATCACGGGCTCTCCAACGAATGAGCTTATTTCAATTTCAGCGGTACGATACAAGCGACGTTCCACTGCCAATGCTATTACTGTTTCCGCGAGTTGTGTAGGAAGAATCAGAACAATTTTACCGTTAGAAGTTAAATACGACGACGCGAACTGTAGTAATTCTCGAAAAAAGTCCAGATCCGTATGCCGGGCTAATTTCTTCCGGACATCTGGATTATGCAGTGAATCTGTGTAAAAAGGAGGATTTGATACAATCAGATCGTAGTGATCGCTTATTTGTAAGTGTTGAAAAGCAGTCGCATGCAATACGAGCCGATCCTTAAAAATCGAATTATTAAAATTTCTTCTAGCCATCTCTGCTGCAAGTTCATCTATCTCCACGGCCTCCACCTGGCTGTCAATCATCCGTTGAGCCAACATAAGGGCGATCACACCTGTGCCCGTACCGACATCCAGCATCCGCCTCGCACCATCCGTATCGACCAATGACGCTAACAATACGCCATCTGTATTGATCTTCATCGCACAATTGGATTGATCAACTTCAAATTGTTTAAATCGAAATATAGACGCCATGAGCCAAAGATAAAACTTTTGAGATGTTTGCCACAAATAACAAAGACATCATTCAATTTATTTATTAATTTAGTCTCTGATAAATCCGTAAGCCATGATGATCCGTCAGTTCATTTTTGCAGTATTTGCTTTCATTTGTTTTCTTGCACCACAAAAAACTTCGGCACAAGAAACATGCGAAAAATATACAGCAGAGGTCCTTCCTTTAATAACAGGAGCGTTGAACAACAATGAGTTCGACAAAATCCCGTCCCTATTGAATACCTTACAGGCCAGCTGTGGTATACCGGAATTCAGCCAGCGTTTACGCATTCTTCTGCTCATTATCGAGAAAAAGGATAGTGGTACAGAAATAGAACGTTATATCAGTAATCAATTGGACAAGACATTTGTTCAACGTTTAGATGCTGCTGACCGGGACGACTTCGCCCAGCAATATGAACAAAATAAATCGATATACAATTTCTTTCCCCTTCGGCATCCCCTGGACAATTTAATCAAGATAAGAGCCCGCGCGCTGCTCTCCTCAACTAACTACAGTCTCGATGACCGTGAAAGAGATATTCTTCATCTGTTTGCCGACACCGATAGCCCAGAAGATGAACCGGCACCACAAATTACAGAACAACAGAAGAATCTTCCTCAAGCCTACGGAAACAGAAGTAGATCCAAACTGGGCTATGTTCCGCTCATCGGTTTGATAAGTCCTCTTGGAGGTTCAAACAAGATTTTTGGAACAAATTTCATGTTTGGATTTATGCTTATGAGTTCATTGGAACGCAAATTTATTTTCGAAGGCGGTTTCCATGTGCGGATCAATTCAAATGATAAAAATATCGCCTATAATTATGAAGGATCCGATGTTACGGTCAATTCCTCCGCCACCGGGTTTATAGGTGGTTCCCTAGGCTATAAAATTTTTGATAACGAAAAATGCATCCTGATTCCCAAAGGCATAATAGGGATAGATATTACAGATACGGGCATCACGGAGAGCGTCTATTCAGACGGATATTATGACCCGGACGGTTACTATTATGAGGGTGGTTACAACGATCGTATGGTAACCATTAATAATGTTCACTTAGGCTTGGGTTTTGCTTCTCTTTTTCAGATGAAAAACAAGAAATATGTTGGAATTGAAGTGGCTTACCACTATGCTCCCTATGATGCGAGCAGCAAGGTACTGACACCCATACAGTCGAATTACGGAACTGCGGCGTTCTTCTTCAGGTTCTAGTTTACTTTATCATCAGTTTCTCCATTTGAACCTCTTCCCTCCTGTTGAAGCAGATCCTTGGGATCCACGTGCGCAATAAGTCAATCTGTTTTTACCTAATTTTTTAGCAAACGCTGAATTTCATCCAGTTTCATCAAGGCCTCCACAGGAGTAAGTGAGTTAACATCCAAGTTGTTCAACATGTCACGGATTTTATTCAGAACCGGATCATCTATAGAAAACATCTGCAACTGATAGGCCTGTTTCTGAATCTTACGCATGCTGTCTTTAATCTGCTCTCCCCCTGTACGCTCCTGTTCCAATCGTTTCAAAATTTGATTGGCACGGTTCAACAGCTTCGGCGGCATTCCAGCGAGCTTGGCAACATGAATACCAAAACTATGTTCGGATCCTCCGGGTACGAGCTTACGCAAAAAGATCACCTTATTATTGACCTCCTTTACCGTAACATTGTAATTTTTTATGCGCTCAAGCGAGGTTGACAGTTCATTCAATTCATGATAATGTGTCGCAAAGAGAGTCTTCGCTTTGGCAGCAGGATGATTATGTAAATATTCTGCTATTGCCCAAGCGATCGAAATTCCATCGTACGTACTTGTTCCACGTCCGATTTCATCCAAAAGGATCAGACTTCGATCCGAAAGATTATTCATGATACTGGCGGTTTCATTCATCTCCACCATAAATGTAGACTCTCCGGAAGACAAATTATCCGAAGCTCCTACCCTGGTAAATATTTTATCGACAAGACCTATTTTGGCTTCTTTGGCAGGTACAAAACAACCAATCTGTGCCATCAGGACAATTAGCCCTGTCTGACGGAGCAAAGCCGATTTACCCGCCATATTCGGCCCCGTGATAATAATAATCTGCTGTGCTTTGGGGTCGAGATAGGTGTCGTTGGTAATATAATCTTCACCTATCGGCAGATTTTTTTCGATAACAGGATGCCGTCCACCTTTTATATCCAAAATCTTGCTGTCACTTACCTCCGGTTTGACGTAGTAGTTCTTCTCTGCGACAATGGCAAAATTAAGTAGCACGTCCAGCTTGGCAATAAGCTGTGCATTCAGTTGAATCGGTTTGATATATTCTGCAATAGCAACCAATAGTTCAGCATAGAGTCTATTTTCCAATGCCTGGATTTTTTCTTCGGCTCCAAGAATCTGCTCTTCATATTCTTTCAGTTCCTCTGTGATATATCGTTCCGCATTGACCAAGGTTTGCTTGCGGATCCACTCCGTGGGAACTTTGTCCTTATGTGTATTCGTTACTTCAAGATAATAACCAAATACATTGTTGAAGGCGATCTTTAGGGACGGGATACCCGTCAGTTCAGCTTCCCTTTTTTGAATTTCCAACAAATAATCTTTACCACCAAAAGAAATCTTACGAAGGCGGTCCAATTCAGCATCAACTCCCGCAGCAATGACGTTGCCCTTATTGATGGCCACAGGCGGCTCAGCCTGTATTTGTTGTTCTATTCGTTCTCGAATAGCGGCACAGGCATCCAATTGATCGGATATCAGGGCCAGCGATTGCGCGTCCTTACGATCGGTCAGTTCCTTGAGGTTTTCAATGGCATGTAAAGCACGTTTCAATTGAACGATCTCTCTCGGATTGGCCTTTTGAAGCCCGATCTTTGATATCAATCGTTCCAGGTCACCAACTTGTTTAATCTGCCCGATCAGCTCGTCCCGCAGTTCACGGTTATTAAAAAAGAAATCCACCACGTCCAGACGTTCCTGAATACCCTTTTTGTCTTTCAACGGCATGACAATCCAACGCTTCAAAAGCCGTGCGCCCATTGGACTGGCTGTATGATCGAGGACATCTGATAGCGTAACTGCATTTTCGTTCATGGATCCGATCAGTTCCAGATTACGGATTGTAAATCGGTCCAGCCACATAAACCGGTCCTCTTCAATGCGGGAAAGTGTCGATATATGTTGTAGGTTACGGTGTTCTGTCTCATTGAGGTAATGCAGGGCAACACCCGCCGCAACGATACCCGCAGACATACGCTCCACGCCAAAGCCCTTTAAGGAGGCAACTTCAAAATGTTTTAATAAAGCTTCTGTCGCATAATCACCGGTATAAGGCCATTCGTCCAAAAAATAGGTATAATAGTGCGCTCCGAACTGCTCAATAAAATCCTTGCTCTGTTTCTTCGGCAAAATGATCTCCGTCGGCTTGAAGCCCTGAAGCAATTTATCTATATAGGATATACTTCCCTGAGCAACAAGAAATTCACCTGTCGAAATATCCAGAAAAGCAATACCGATCTTATCTTTATCTGTAAAAATAGAGGCCAGATAGTTGTTCGATTTCTGCTGAACAATGTTATCATTGTAAGAGACTCCAGGAGTAACCAATTCCGTGACGCCACGTTTGACGATCGTTTTGGTTGTTTTGGGATCCTCCAGCTGATCACAGATTGCTACCCGTTGACCTGCACGCACCAATTTAGGGAGATAAGTCTCCAGAGAGTGATGTGGAAAACCCGCCAAAGCCGTTTCGGATTCCGAACCATTTCCTCGTTTCGTCAAAACGATACCCAAAATCTGAGCCGCCTTGATTGCATCCTCACCAAATGTCTCGTAAAAATCGCCAACACGGAACAGCAATAATGCACCAGGATACTTAATCTTGATCGCATTATATTGCTGCATCAACGGAGTTACTTTCTTTTCTTTTGCCAACTTCTAAAATCAAATTTGTGAAGCGTAAAAATAGGATAATATCGTCGCTTTGGCAAATTACAATATCGAACAAATTTTAACATTAATTAAGAGAAATTGATTTTTTTTAATTAATATATTTGGCTTACATATAAACCACTTGTTATGAAAGTCTATTTTATTGCTTTATTGCTTACGCTATGGCTACCATGTATGCTTTATGCGCAAAAGGACCTTGAACCAATTTCCCTAACAGATGAATCCTATGATCAATTGAGCAAAAAACAACTGGCTAAAGTGACTGGTAAAATCATAAATGCTAATCAGGAAGAACTATCCAAAATCCAAATACAATACAGTATCGTCAATTTAATAGGAACTCATCAAAGTAAAGCAACGATACCAGTGAACGCTGATGGCACATTCGAATTTAGACAAACGCATAATCTTCCCTATCAGCAAGTCTGGTTTAACTTGGGTGATTATGATGCCTATACCTGTCTTTATCTTCATGAGGATTTAGAACTCATCTTTGATTTAGAGAAGCTGAAGAAAAACAAGGTTTACATGATCGGTGATGGTATTTCCTTCGCTGGAAAAGATGCAGAAGTAAATCGACAGATGAATGAGTATATCTTATTCGATAAGAAAAATAACCCTGATTTTTACAAACCCCTGCGAAAGCTCGATCCCAAAGATCCCCAGTTTCAGCAAAAACTAGACTCCTTATTTACGATTCAAAGAAATACAAATACAGCATTTTATAAAGCTTATAGTACAACCTGCAAACCGCTAATTGATGCAGCAACTAATGCGCAGTATACCTACAGACTGCTGGATTACTATATGCAAAATAAAATCAACAAAGAAATCGGCGATGGTCTGTTAATCCCGATTTACTCCATTTCCAATGAAGTTAGCGATTATTACCGATTTTTACATTACTATACCAAATATGTCCTCTATCCTGACAACGCAAGTCGTGGCGATTTTGTTAAAGTATCCGATTATATTACCAAAACTTTTCCAGAAAATTATGCAGATATCCTCAACTTAAAATTCGATGATGATGATATCCAAACACAAAATACGATTTATAGTACTTTACTGCCAAAATTAAAGAGTGCATGGGCCAAAGACAACCTCAATATTGAAATAGAAAATTTAACTGCCAAACAGGCAAAACTGAAAGATATATTAGATTCCACTCCTACCGAATCAAAGCAAACCCCTTTCGGCACATTAATTAAAGAGCTCCCTTTCGATGCAGCATTGCTATTGAACAATACGAAAACGGGTGCCGAACTTCTTCAAACCATCAAAGCAAAATATCCAAACAAGCTTATCTTATTGGATATATGGGCGACCTGGTGTGGTCCCTGTCTTGATCAGATGCCCTACAGCAAAAAACTACATCACCAAGCAAAAGAGGCAAAACTTCCTGTAGAATTTATTTATCTATGCACCGACGCTTCCTCTAACCAACAAAAATGGATCAACAAAGTAGCAGAACTGGAACAGCCAGGTACACATCTGTTTGTCGCAAATACGGTGATCAGTGAACTATTCACTTTATTTAATCGTTCCGGATTTCCAACATATGTTGTTGTAAAGCCGAATGGAGAAATAGATACAAAAGCTATATCTTGGATGAGTGCTGTGACTTTGGAAAATTTAAAAGAAATGATGAAGTAAAGTATGAAAGTATAACTTTTTGATGTTATGTTTGCACAAATTTTGTAATGATATGGCCATCAAGAGATCTGGTAAGCAAAATACAGCCAGTAAACAAAAAAATACCTTTAAGAAAGCTTCCTTCAATCCGTTGAAGTCTATCAAATCACCTATTCTCCGTATCACAAGCAGAGTAGTTCTTTATTTTATCGGTATTAGTCTTTTTTGGGTAATTAGCTTGCGGTTCATTAATCCCCCCATTACCTGGCTGATGATTCAACGTGGGTTTGAACTTAAGGAACAGGGGAAGGGGTTTAAACTGAAAAAAAACTGGTTGAGTTACGACGAACTTTCGGACAATTTAAAATTAGCGGCCATTGCAGGGGAAGATGCCCATTTTATGACCCACTGGGGTTTTGACCTTAAAGGTATTCAAAATGCCATCAAGAAAAATGCACAGGGTAAAAAGCTCCGTGGCGGAAGTACAATCAGTCAGCAGGTCGCTAAGAACGTCTTTCTATGGCCAGGTCGTTCTTGGTTAAGAAAAGGATTTGAAACCTACTTCACAGTACTCATTGAAACCTTCTGGAGTAAAAAACGTATTCTTGAAGTCTATCTCAATGTCATTGAAATGGGGCAGGGAGTTTATGGAGCAGATGCAGCTGCTGAATACTACTTCAGCAAAACCGGAAGTAATCTGTCCAAAAAACAAGCGGCATTAATTATCGCAATCCTGCCAAATCCCCGCGAATGGGACGCACGTAATCCTTCTTCTTATGTCAACAGAAGAGCAAATGCCATTGCAAAGTACATGCATCATTATACCATTCCGGAATAGTTAAGCCTGCATTGAATATTAGCGTTAAAGATGGAGATTTCATTGATTTGACGCAGCAGATAGAATACCGATCACTTCATTTATCTTATGATTCATTGCTATCTCGTGACAACATAAAAAAAACGCCATTTTAGGAATGGCGTTTTTTAATACATGTTATTTTCGTTATGCAAATAATCTTTTATGCCAGCTCTCCTTAAAAGGAACCGCCCAAGCATTCTCCAATTGATGCTCGTAAGTAATTGTGTTATCAAATACAAGCGTGTGATCATTTATTTCGCCCGCGGCCAATAATTTTTCAAAACCCGAACGGTTGACCACGGCAACACCATTCACTGATTTATAGGCAAACTGCATACGGTCGAAGAGCTGAACATGGTACTTTTCCTCTATACCCTTCAGAAAACGAACAGAACTATCGACAGAACAACCTGAAGCGGCAGCAACATCCTCGTCAACCTTTAGAATGATAAAAAGGTTGTCACGCAATTCAGCAGAAGCAGATAAGGGCTTTCCATGCACTTTCCACTGTTCGGCAAAAGCAGTCAATTCTACCGAAATTTGTTGAGATTCCTGTTCAGTCAAAATACGATCAGCCTGGTAAATCCAAATACGTTTCATAAGCAAACTCCTTTTCCTTTTGTTAAATTAACCTATATAATAAGGTGAAATCATTAAGTACACGATAACACCGGTCACAGCAACATAAAGCCACATGGGATAAGTAATCCGTGCTAGCTTTTTATGGCGTTCATAAGATCCCGAAATACCTCTTACAAAAGTAAAAAGCACAAAGGGAATAATAATGATCGACAAAAGAATATGTGTGATCAGTATAAAGAAATAAACAGGCCTCCAAATTCCCTCACCTCCATATTTTGTCTCTATGGATGTCATATGGTAAGCGACGTACATCGCCAAAAAGGCCAGGGAACAAGCGATACAACATTTGATCAAACGTTCATGTAAAGTTTTATTTCCCTTTTTAATCGCAGCAACTGCCCAAAATAACAGTATCGCGGTAATGCCATTGATCGTCGCATAAATAGGTGGCAAAAACGTCAATGGCTTTACATCGTAGCCTAACTTTTGTAAATTCACCGTAAACAGGATCGCTACTACTATTGGAATCACAATAGACAATAACCAGATCCACTTGCTATACTTTTTCTCTTTGATCAGACTCTCTTCCATAATGCTAACTAATCTATCTCTTTTGTTCTATTGTAGCCGGATGGTTTCGGATTTCCTCCACCAACAATAACTTAATTTCGTCTTCCAGACGATCTACATCTGTTTTTACATTAATGTCGTATATCCCACGAATGCGCCCCTTCGTATCTAGTAAAAGATAATTGGACCCGATAATAAATGGTTTGTTACCATCCGTATTTACCAATGCATCCTGTAGCAGGCTCTCTTTCGCAAATTTAAAGATATCAACAGAAGGATCTGTCACAAAAAACCAAGATTTAGTCCAGGGTTTGTAAACTTTCACATATTTAGCTAAAACCGCTGGCTTATCGTATGCAGTATCGACGGTGATTGAATACAATTTTACCTTTTTATTATGAATAAAGCGATTGGCAATCTGATCCAGCTTCTTTACCATCATTCGCGACAATGAGGCATCTTTTGAATACATCAGATGTACCACGGACAAGGTCGTATCACGATCCAATAGGCGCACAGGCTTGCCATCATAATTCACAAAATCAACAGGAGGAACGGTATGATAGATGGTATCGGGAATATCACGTCCCCATTTACGGTGTGTTGTTCCGGGAACCTCCTTTTTTCCGAAAATAGGTAGGGAAACGTAGCTATTGGAACCACTTTTATTTAGTATAAAATATAAAAATCCTGGCAATAAAAGAATTACTGCCAGGATCAATATAGTTTTAATACCTTTCTTTTGTCCAGTATTATTATTATCCATTATTCACTTTATCTATTTATTTGGAAACAATTGATGCTCCTGAAAAGCACCAGCCAAGAAACCTCCCTCAACTAGCATCAGGACGATAAAATAAATAATAAAAATAAAGACGATTGATACGGTAACAATGAAACTCGATTTTTCAAATTTTAAGTGCATAAAGAATGCTACGATATAATATGCTTTAACTAAAGTTAAAACGATATAAATCGTATTTACCAATGCGCCTTTGGCCAAAATCTGCCAGTGGTGAACAAAACCTAATGCAATTAAGAACTCTAGACAAGTAAGCGCCAAAAGTACGCCAAATACTCTCCAGATGGCTTTCTTATCCATCCCACCTTCGTGAGCATGCTCTCCGTGAGCGATATTATCTTGATATTGTGACATAGCGATCTAAAATTAATAATACAATGATTAGATTAAGTAGAAGAATGTAAATACGAATACCCACACCAAATCCACAAAGTGCCAATATAAACCTACTTTTTCAATCATTAAGTAAGAACCACGATTTTCGAATGTGTTATTTAAGGTCATACAAAGAACGATGATGTTCAAAATAATACCTACTGTAACGTGGAAACCGTGGAAACCTGTAATCGTAAAGAACAAGTTTGCGAATTGCAATGCCGATGTATAGGAAATATCGTGTGTAAAGTATGGCAATAATGCGGTCTTGATTGCATCCCCTTCCAAACCTGTAGCTGGGTTTTTACCAAACCAGAATCCCATGTGGTGTAGGTGAGTCCACTCGATAGCCTGACAGCCAACGAAACAGATACCACCTAAAATCGTCCACAACATCCACTTAACAACCTCATTTTTTTGATTGCGGTGTCCAGCTTCTACAGCCAATACCATTGTCACTGAAGACATAATCAAAATAAAGGTCATCAAACCTACGAATACCAAAGGTTGACCATGCTCCGCAATACCCGGGATAGATTGAAAAATCTTATCAGGATCAGGCCATGTTGGGTGAGAAAAGCGTTGTGCGCCGTAATAAACCAAAAATGCAGAAAATGTGAAGGCATCCCCTACCAAGAAAAACCACATCATGATTTTTCCATACTCTAAGTTCCAAGGTGATTTTCCACCATTCCATGGACCAGTTTTTACCTTATCCAATTGCGATACTGTTGTACTCATTGTTTACTATTATTGATTCAAAAGTAAGAAAACATATATATAAATCCATAAAAGATCGAGAAAATGCCAAAAAATACTGGCAAGATCCATGCGGAAGAGATTGCCGTCCTTAGAAAGCTTATTCGCCCCTATAATCGCGCCAATCAAAACGATCAACCCCGCAATAATATGCGCCAAGTGCATTCCCGTAAAAATGTAGATAAAGGATTGAGACGCATTGTTATTCACAAAATAAACGCCTCGCTCAGTTAACACATTCCAAGCATGTACCTGTAATGCAAAAAACACGATACCCAAAACGAAAGTCACCATTAATAATAACTTCTGTTTGGATGAATCACCATTTTTAGCAGCTTTATGCGCTAAAAATATCGTAAGACTGCTCACCACGATCACGATTGTGCTATACACAAACGTATCTGGCAGTAAGGTCTTGATCCCTTTGTCCACCCCACTTGCTGTATAAACAATGAAACCACTGGATAACGCAGCAAACATCATGAACATACCCAACATACCCAACCAAAGGTTGAATTTCTGAGCTTTTCTCTGTACTAACTTCTCGTCAGTTTGTGCTTGTATATCTAACATTATTTCAAAGGAATAAAGTTAAGCAATAATACGAGTTGTGTAACAGGTAAATAGATGAACGATGTAAACATAACTTTTTTTGCCGAAGGAATATCACAATTCTTAAACAGCAAATAGCCATAATACCCAAACATCAATCCACCAATGACGGACACTATCGTAAACCAAATTCCACCAAAGCCAAAATAATAAGGTATAAATCCAGCAGGAATCATTAACAATCCGGTAATGAATACCATAAAGGCCGATATCTTATCCCGTTTTGTCGTTGGTAACAACCTAAAACCAGCCAATTTATAGTCGTCATCCACAACCCAGGCGATTGCCCAAAAATGTGGAAACTGCCATAAAAACTGAATCGCGAACAACACAAAGGGAATAATAATAATTGCGGCTTCGTTGTGTCCACTGTAATAGGCCAGATCATCCTGTGAAAAGGCTGCATAATAACCGATTAATGGTGGAAATGCGCCCGGAAAAGCCCCTACAAAAACGGCTATTGGTGATTTTCTTTTTAAAGGTGTGTAGATAAACGCATAAAGAAGGATACAAAAAACCGACAGTAAGCCAGCGACAAAATTTAAGCGAACCAATACCAAAGTACCTAAGATGCCCATAAAGACACTTAATACCAAAGCTTGACCTGTTGTCATCCGACCCGAAGGTAGCGGTCTATCTTCTGTACGTTTCATCAATTTATCCAGATCTTTTTCGATGATTTCGTTAAAACCATTGGCAGAACCTGTTACCAGAAAACCACCCACAGTCAACAATAACCAATTGACCCAGAAAATTTCACCCTGTTGTTTTGATCCTATCAGAAAAGCAATTGAGGCGGAGAATACCACCGTCAACGTAAGCCTTAACTTAACGAGCTTTTTAAAATCTGAAATAAATTCTTTCATAATTAAAAGAGACCTCCTACTACCAGTGTATTCAAACACATAGTTTTTAACATAAACATCTCGAATTTCAAAATTAATGCCTTTGCTTATTCAACAGTAACAACAGGTAAAATTGAGCACCAAATAAAAGTGTCCCAATCACCAGGTGCGTTGTCTGTGCAAATGCAGGTATTGCAAATCGAGCTAAGATAATTCCTGATAGCATTTGGATACCCACGAGGATCAAAGTGATTAAAGCAAATTTCAATTGCTTAGATCCCGTATTGAAACTTGTGCGGACCAAAAAGAATAATACAATAACTAAAATCAAAGAACAATACGCCAACCATCGATGTATTTCAAATTGTTGGCCAATAGCTGTTATAAAATCGGCACGGGCAATGTTAGAGCCGGTCAACAGATCAACTTCCTCCCGAACCCCCGTTCCAACGATCACCTGCGTCAACATCAACAAAATGGAAATCAACGCAAGACCTTTTATTATGCCTAAAGAACGATTAACCAATATAGTCTTGTCACGTAACGTAACTGCTTTAAAGTAGGTATATATACTGATACAAACAATTACAAGCGCCAAGAGCATATGTACCGTGATAATCCAGGGCATCAAATTGGTGGATACAACGATCGAACCCAACCAGGCCTGAATGACCACAACAAAAAGATTAACCACTGACCAAACAACGATCGAACTTTTTGATTTTATATATGTGAAAGAATAAATCGCAGTAAACAATAAACAGAATCCAGAAATAACGCCTACCAAACGATTGATATACTCCGTCCAGGTTTTTGCAACATTAAACTCTTCGTGTTGCAAAATACTTTTGTCTGTCCGGAGCTTGTAAGCCATTTCCTTATCACCAAAAAATTCTACAATCTTGGCGAAACGTTCATTCTTCTTTGCTCTCCCTTCAATATAATGTTGTTCGTATCCCTGTGGTAATTGGGAAATATCAGTGGGTGGAATAATACGGTTAAAACATTTTGGCCAATCTGGGCATCCCATGCCTGAACCTGTACTCCGCACAACGCCTCCAGCAATAATGACCATAAACAATACGATAATCGTAATAAAATTGGTCTTTATAAATCGCTTTTCAGCTGCTGGAAACATAATACAACCCCTACCTCTTAAAATACAAACTTGTATAAAATAGAGTAGGTACCAGCCCTACTCTATTCGATTAAATCTTATTAGTCTTTTCTACCATTTTGAGCATTCCATTCCGCCTGGATACGCTCAGCTTCCTCATCTCCTTCAAAATCATGAGGCAAATTCGAGCTCATCGTTTCAGAGAAGGGAACATCTTGAGGAATGAAATCCTCACCATGACCTGGCTTACTGTAATCGTAAGGCCAACGGTGTACGGTTGGAATTTCTCCCGGCCAGTTACCATGAATATGTTCTACCGGAGTAGTCCATTCCAGGGTATTCGATTGCCAAGGATTTTGTGACGCTTTCTTACCGAAGAAGATCGAGTAAAAGAAGTTCCATAAAAACGCAACCTGTCCCAAAGCAGCGATAATCGCAGCCCAAGTAACCAATTGATTCACAGAAACCCATTTTGCCATGAAAGCAAACTCCGTAAATGCATAGTAACGACGCGGTACACCATCAATACCCATAAAGTGCATTGGGAAGAATACCAGGTAAGCACCGATAAAAGTCAACCAAAAGTGCAAATAACCTAATTTCGTGTTCATCATACGACCAAACATTTTAGGATACCAGTGGTAAACACCACAAAGCATACCGAAGATGGAAGCAGATCCCATGACCAAGTGGAAGTGAGCTACAACGAAATACGTATCGTGCAGGTTGATATCCAATGCCGCGTTACCCAAGAACAATCCTGTCAAACCACCGGAGATAAAGAAAGATACCAAACCGATAGCAAACATCATTGCTGGCGTAAAGCGGATATTACCTTTCCATAACGTAGCCAAGTAGTTAAATGCCTTAACAGCGGAAGGAACGGCGATAATCAGCGTTGTGATCATAAATACACCACCCAAGAACGGGTTCATACCTGTCACAAACATATGGTGACCCCATACGATAAATGACAACACGGTAATACCGATCAAGGAGTAAACCATGGCGTGGTAACCGAAGATTGGTTTACGTGAGTTTGTTGCGATAACCTCAGAAGTCAAACCTAAAGCAGGCATGACAACGATATATACCTCAGGGTGACCCAAGAACCAGAATAAGTGCTGGAACAAGATTGGGGAACCACCTTCGTTAGGTAAAATCTGTCCTTGTACAACCAAGTCAGACAAGTAGAATGACGTACCAGCGGCACGGTCAAAAATCAAAAGAACCACTGCAGATACCAATACCGGGAATGACAACATACCCACGATTGCAGTTAAGAAAAACGCCCAGATTGTCAATGGCATTTTCCATAGATCCATACCTTTTGTACGCATGTTCAAAATCGTACTCACGTAGTTGATACCACCGATCAACTGCGAAGCAACGAATAGAACCATACTCACCAACCACAAGGTCATACCTGTCGCAGATCCGGCGATCGCTGTTGGTACAGCCGATAATGGCGGATAGATTGTCCAACCAGCAGAAGCAGGACCGCTCTCTACAAAGAAAGAAGCAACCATGATGACTGACGCGATGAAGAACAACCAGTAAGATAACATATTCATAAACGGCGACGCCATATCGCGCGCACCGATTTGATATGGAATCAATAAGTTACTGAATGTACCCGATAGACCCGCTGTCAACACGAAGAATACCATGACAGTACCGTGGATGGTCACCAAGGAAAGGAAAAACTCCGGCTTAATACGGCCACCTTCAGCCCATTTGCCCAAGAATACTTCTAATATAGGGAATTCTTTATCCGGCCATGCTAGCTGGATACGGAATAATACTGATAAAAGCATCGCAAAAACTGCCATGATGATACCAGTGATCAAGAATTGCTTGGCAATCATCTTGTGGTCACCAGAAAAGATATACTTTCTGATGAATGATTCCTCGTGATGATGTCCGTGCGAATCGTGATGTTCAGCGCTATGCGATATTACTGTACTTGACATATTCGATTTTATATTCAAAAATTCTTAATTAGTTCAAAGATGCTGTAACTTGTACGCTATCCTTTTTTACGTTAGCCGTCTTACCGCTGAATTCCTTTTGAAGATCTTCGGTAAAATATTTATTTTGTTTAGCTAACCACTCTTTATATTGTGCCTCCGTTACAACAACCACTTTCTTTTGCATGTTCCAGTGCGCAGATCCACAGATTTTGTTACATAACATCACAAAATCATAGTTGTAGTCTCCCAAACGATCACGCATTTCTTCTGTAGTTACAGTAGGAGTGAATTGGAAGTAATTAGTCATTCCCGGTACCGCATTGATCTGAACACGGAAATCTGGAATAAAGAAAGAGTGAATAATATCTTTTGAAACGATATGGAAACGAACTGGTTTGTTTACCGGTAACCAGATTTCAGAACCTTGAATATCATCCCATGAATTTTTATCATTAAAATCGATACCGTAAGGATTTGTCGGTGTCGTCATTTTGTAATTACGTTTACCAATAACGCCGTCTGTACCAGGGTAACGCACATTCCATTGGAATTGCTCACCCAACACCTCAATTTGCAATGCAGATTTCTGAAGATCTTCGGGAACATTGGTAATTGATCTCCAAGTAAAGAAACCGAACAGTACCAATACGGTCAAAACCACAGCAGGAACAATTGTCCAAAGTTTCTCGATCGCATTGTTATGCGGGTAGTAGTACGCTTGACGTTTTGCACGCATGCGGTACAAGAATGTAAAAGTCATCAACAAAATATGTGTAATAACCAATACAAATGTTGTAATTGCCGTTGTGATGATAAACATGGTATCAATACGTTCACCATGTTCTGTCACCGCAGACCGCCAATATGCGGCGCCCCAATGTACGTATGACCAGTAGACACCGTAAAGAAATACAACCAAGAAGATAAACAACAATGCCGATTGGAATGTGTTATTCGCAAATGGATTGTATCGACCATTCATTTTCCGTGTCAATTCGTAGATCGAAAGTACCTTGCCAATAACAGCAATGACTGTACAAATGACCAAGAACAATAACACATAGTATGTGAAGTTTTTATAAACCTGAGGGTCTATTTGCTTCACTTCTTCAACAGCAGGAGCAGCTGCACTAGCCTCTGTCGTCGAGCTAGCAGATGCAACAGCAGCAGTACCTGCTGCCGCTGTTGTATCTTTTGCAACCGAATCCGTTGCTGCAGGGGCAGCTACCGCTGTAGTCGCCACTTTAGCAGAATCAGATGCTACTGTATCTTGTTGACTTGCAAGAATAGGATTTGCAAAAAGCAGCCCTAGTGCAAGCACAAAACCCGAGATGGATTTGAATCTATTATTTAATTTAAAGCTCATTTCTTTTATAACGTTTTTACGTAACCTTCCTTTAAAAGTGAAACTATATCTGGTGATGTAAACTCTCATCCAAGAAAGGATGATTTTTAGGCACCAAGGCTTGTTTGCTTAATTTACTCATCACTAAAAAGATGAACAAACCTAAGAAACCAAGTGCAGTTCCGATTTCAATGATACCAAATCCTCTATGTTCAGCAACAGTACCGGGCATAACCATGATATAATAATCAAGCCAGTGACCTGCCAACAATAGAATCGCTACGAACAACATAACATTTTGTTTACGTTTAGCATCGCGATCTACCAATATAAGCAATGGAGACACAAAGTTAATGATAATACTCAACCAAAACCAAGGTTTGTATTCAGGCTCCCAACGTTTGTAGAAATAAACTGTTTCCTCAGGAATGTTTGAATACCAGATCAACATGAATTGTGCAAACCAAACATAGGTCCAGAAGATGGAGAAACCGAACATCAATTTACCCAAATCATGTAAATGATTTTCGTTTACCCAGTTCATATAGCCCGCTTTTTTCAAGACAACAACAATGATGGTAATGCAACAGATACCACTCACCCACATTGCTGCGAAGTTATACCATCCGAACATCGTTGAAAACCAGTGTGCCTCTAGAGACATAATCGTATCGAATGCCCAAATTGGTGTTGTAAATCCAAAGATAACCAAGAAGATTGCAGACAATTTGAATGACTTTTTGTAAGAAGCCAAACCGCCTTCTAAATCCTCTTTGTATGAAAGCTTAGCAAGGATAACAGCAAAAATGCTATATACTCCTAAAAAGATAACTTGACGAGATAAAAAGAAAGGTACATTCAAGTATGCAGACTTTCCTTCAATAATAGGGTCATAGTTTGGGCTATTGTGATCCAACAAACCTTCGCCATGCCAATGGTGGTAAAGATTATGCGTAGATAAACCCAATCCAACAATAACCACTAACAAGAGTGCTGCGATAGGCAGGGTGCTTGCCATAGCTTGAGGTATACGTACCAGACCTGCAGACCATGCAGATTGTGTTACATATTGCAAAGCAACGAAGAATGCTCCAGCTGCGCATACACATGTAAAGTAATAACCCATCAATAACAAGTTGGCGTATGTACGCTCTACAGTAACGTGATCGCCCGAAAGCAACCCGATAGCTACAGCAGCTACGCCTAGTACAACAGCGATAATACTGAACATTTTAGCTTTGCCAGCAAACTCGTATCGCTCGTTGAAATTATAATCGTGATGATGACTGTGAGTTCCCATTTATATATCTGATGTTAGATTATTTCTTTTGTAATTCGTGAACATACATAACAACTTTCCATCTCTCTTCTGGAGATAATTGCGATGCATGTGATCCCATGGAGTTATGTCCATAATAAATCGTATGGTAGATTTTACCATCCGTCAAGTCAGCCATGAAACCACCTCTTGAAGAGTTCGCCTTATCCGTTCTATGGTAAGATGGTGGCGGCGGAAAGTTCTCTAATTGACGGGTACCTCTAGAATCAGTTACACTACGATCTTTCGTCAGCGGTCCATCGCCTTTACCTTCTGGTCCGTGACATACCGAACAGTAAGTGGTGAACAATGCTTTTCCTTTTTCAAGGTTTTCTGCATTGACAACCAAAGGATTTTTAACTTCCCGTCCCGCACGTTCGTACTCCTCTAATGTATTGGCATACTCGAAACGAGTGAATCCAACTGGATCGGTACCCTTTGGCGGAGTTTGCGCTGTTTTTCCATCAGCAAAATTCGCGTTAGGTTGATCCGGATTGAACGCAAGCGGATCGTACATGTTACGGGAAAATTCCAAACCTGTACTACGAGTTGTTTTATCACCACAAGAAGAAACGAGTGCTGTTAATGCTACAGCTGCGCATACAGTTCCAAGTAAATTCTTCTTATTCATAGCTAACATATTTTCTATCATTGTACTTAACTTCAACAGCACCAGCTTCTTTCAATAAACTATCGATCAAAGCGTGGTCTGCATTTTCTTTGGCATCTACTGCAAGGATGAAACGATCATCAGTTGCGCGCAAGTCCATCACACGTGGTGCACGTCCCGGGAATAGGTGGTTACGGAAGAAAAATGTAGCAACCATACCCAAAGCACACAATAAGATGGTAACCTCAAATGTTACAGGAACAAAGTTTGGCATTGCAAAAGATGGTTTACCACCAATATTCATTGGCCAATCGTATACCATAGTATAATACAACAAACTAAAACCTAATGTCGTTCCCAATGCTCCAAAGCAAAATGCTGCGATAGGCAAGCGAGAAGGTTTCACACCTAACTTCGCTTCGATGCCGTGGATAGGCATCGGAGTAAAGCAGTCATAAATACTTATATTGTTTGCTTGCAATTTGTCGATCCCATGCATCATGTCATCCGGATCCGCAAAACTACCTAATATATATTTTGTATTGCTCATTGCTGATTATTTTCTAACTGATAATTCTTTAATCTCTTCTTCTGTCACTGAATCATATTTTTCCAATGATTCTTGGAAGTACTCCACTTGCTCTGCAGGGAAAGCACCTTCTTGAGCCAATTTAGTTTTGTGTTGTAATGACGATGATTTCAACAACAATTTAACTTCGGCAATTGCGATACCTGGCAAGAAACGTAAGAACAACAAGAATAAGGTAAAGAATAATCCAATTGAACCTACAAAGATACCTACGTCTGTCCAAGTTGGGTAGAACATTGCCCACGATGAAGGCAAGTAATCACGGTGCAATGAAGTCACGATAATTACGAAACGCTCAAACCACATACCGATATTTACCACAATGGATAGAATCCATGAGATCGGAATACTTGTACGGATTTTTTTGAACCAGAATAATTGCGGAGAAATTACGTTACAAGTCATCATTGACCAGTACGCCCAAGCGTATGGACCCAACATACGGTTCTCGAAAGCATACATTTCGTATTCTGAACGAGAGTACATTGCAATAAACAACTCTGTTAAGTAAGCCACACCCACGATAGAACCTGTCGTCATGATGATGATATTCATCGATTCAATGTGGAACATCGTGATGTAGTTCTCAAAGTTCATTACTTTACGTAAGATCAACAATAAGGTCTGTACCATCGCGAAACCTGAGAAGATCGCACCTGCCACGAAATATGGCGGGAAGATCGTCGTGTGCCATCCAGGGATAACCGAAGTTGCAAAGTCCATGGATACGATGGTGTGTACAGAAAGTACCAGTGGAGTTGAAATACCTGCCAAGATCAAGGACACGATTTCAAAACGTTGCCAAGTCTTCACAGAACCATTCCAACCGAATGATAATACAGAATAAATCTTTTGTTTTAATCCAGTAGCACGGTCACGGATAGTCGCGATATCCGGCAACAAACCACAGTACCAGAATACCAAGGATACGGTGAAGTATGTTGAGATCGCAAACGCATCCCATACCAATGGCGAGTTGAAGTTTACCCAAAGTGATCCAAATTGATTTGGAAGTGGGAAAATCCAATATGCCAACCAAGGACGTCCCATGTGAGCGACAACGTATGTAGCCGCACAGATTACCGCAAAGATCGTCATCGCCTCTGCGGAACGGTTGATGGAATTACGCCAGTTCTGGCGGAAAATTAATAATACGGCCGAAATCAACGTACCGGCGTGACCGATACCAACCCACCATACGAAGTCGGTGATATCCCAAGCCCAGCCTACAGTTTTATTCAGACCCCAAGCGCCGATACCTGTCCAAAAGGTATAACTAACGCTAACTACCCATAATAAAGCTCCCAATACAGCAACGGTAAAACCAATCCACCATGCTTTATTTGGTTTATTTTCAACCGGTAGTAAGATATCATCCGTAATTTTTGCATACGTGATGTCTTTACCGGTCATTAATGGTTCTCTTAATATTGATTCGTTATGCGATGACATAGTATTTTTATTTCAAATATTGTACAAGATTACGCCTCAAAAGTGTTTCTAACTTTTGTCATATAACCGATACCCGGTTGAACATTGATTTCCTCAAGTACGTAATAAACACGCTCGTTGCGCAATGCTTTGGATACTTCCGATTCTGGATCGTTAGCGTCACCGAAGATGATTGCATTTGCCGAACATGCTTGTTGACAAGCCATTTGGATATCACCATCTTTCACTTTGCGGTTTTCAATCTTAGCCTGCAATTTACCTGCTTGGATACGTTGGATACACATTGAACATTTTTCCATTACCCCACGTGAACGAGTGACCACATCTGGATTCAAGACCAATTGTGTGAACTCATTGTTCAAGTAGTTGTCAAAACGTGAATCATTCCAGTATGCGAACCAGTTGAAACGACGAACTTTGAACGGACAGTTGTTCGCACAGTAACGTGTACCAAAACAACGGTTATATGCCATATGGTTCAAACCTTCTGAAGAGTGTACTGTTGCCAATACTGGACAAACCGTTTCACAAGGAGCGTGACCACAGTGCTGACACAACATCGGTTGGTGAACAACAGTGATATCTTCGAAATCCAATTCAGCTGAAGCTTTCGCAATCTCTTTCTCTTTTGTCAGATCTTTCTCTTTGCCTTCGATTGTATAGTAACGATCGATACGTAACCAGTGCATCTCACGACGACGACGAACCTCATCACGACCTACAACAGGGATGTTATTCTCCACGTTACATGCTACGATACAAGCACCACAACCTGTACAAGCGTTCAAGTCGATTGCCATCACCCATTTGTGGCCCGGTTGCTCATATTTATTCCACAGATCGTACGTTTTGTGATTATCTGTAAAACGTCCTGCCTCAGAGTTAGGATCTTTCAAATATTTCGCAAACGTAGTCTCACGAATCACGTTACGACCTTCGATCGTGTGGTGTGTTTGTGTTTGTGCCAATTGGTAAGTTCCAGAAGCTTTCGCTACAGTTGCTTTTGCAACACCTTGAACAGTACCGTTGATGATAGAAGCAAATGGGAATGCGTTTTTACCAACTTCATTACCTGCTTTACCAACTTTAGTACGACCGTAACCTACAGCAACTGAAACAGTTCCTTGTGCTTGACCTGGTTGTTGTACAACTGGCAATTCAAGTTCAACACCATTTGCTTTTACAGTTACTTTACCATCTTCACCCAAACCTAGTTTTTCAGCATCTTTAGGGTTTAGGGCTGCATAATTGTCCCAAGTTACTTTAGATACTGGGTCTGGCAATTCCTGTAAGTAAGCATTGTTTGCATAACGACCATCGCGAAGAGCAGCAGGTTCGTAAAGTTTCAATTCAAACTCGCCAGTGATTGCTTTACTAGAAGCTTCGATTGCAGCAGCGGCAGCAGCAGCATTTCCTGTAAATGCAGGAGCAGTTGAAGCTTTGGCACCTTTATATTCAAAACCAGTTTGCAATACAGCATCCCAGTTTTTCGTAGAACCAGCTAAGATTTGTGTAGACCACAAGTTCTTAACAAAGTTGTACATATCTGTTGTGTTTCCTGCCCAAGTCAACAAGCTTTGTTCAGCTTGACGCGTTTGGAAAACAGGATTGATTGTCGGTTGAACGATTGAATATAAACCTTCTTTCGGATTAGCATCACCCCAAGACTCCAAGAAAGTACTTGCGGGAGCGATCGCTGTCAATTCCGACGCAGTTTCATCAGCACGTTGTGCGAATGATAAAGTGAAAGGAATCTGTTTCAATACAGCTTTGACATCCTCTGCTTTGAAGTAGTCATAAACAGGGTTGCTGTTCAAGAAGAACGCTACACCTACCTGACCAGCTTTTGCAGCAGCTAAGAAAGCTTGGAAAGAAGAATCCGAACCTTGGTATTGTTTCGAATAGTTATCTAAATCAATGATTGTACCGTAAGCACCCAATGCAACGTTGATCGCGTTGACCAATACCTGAACATTCACATCGTTTGAACCGGCAACAACTACGGCAGCACCTTTGCTGTTGACCAATTCTTTTGCCGCTAGGGCAACACCTTTTTGTGCTTTTTTGTTTGCAGTCGCGCCAGCCAATGATTGACCAGTGATTGCATTATATAAAGCGATCAACGTAGCACCTTCTTCCGAAGGTTTGATCGCAATACGCGCATCCGCATTTGTACCCGTCATCGAAAGACCGGACTCAAATTGTACGTGACGTGACATTTTTCCATTTTTCAATGATTTGTAGTCACGGTTTTTAGCGTATTGTTGTGTATGTTCTTCACCTGCCAACCAAGTTCCCAAGAAATCAGCAGCAACTGAAACGATTACATTTGCTTTATCAAAATTGTATGAAGGAACTACAGCTTTACCAAAAGAAGCTTTATTTGCTTCGATAATACCGCTGTAAGAAACAGCGTCATATTGTACGTGGTTAACTGTAGGGAATTTCGTTGCGAAAGCAGCGATAGCTGCCAAAGTTGAAGGACTGTTTACGGTATTCGAAACGATCGTAATTTGTTTGCCAGAAGATGCAGCAGCAGTCAATGCTTTAACAACTTCCCCATCCAATTTAGACCACTCTACATCTTGACCTTTCAATTGTGCTTGCTTCAATTTAGACTCATCATATAAATCTAATACAGAAGCAGCGGTCGTTGAATCCAAACCTTGGTTCAAACCAATCGCATTCGGGTTAGGCTCAACATTGATCGGACGACCTTCACGCGTTTTAACCAAGATACTCTGACCATTGAATGTCGAAGCATAGTAGTTAGGTATACCTGGAGTTATTTCTTCAGGCTTAATCAAATAAGGAACTGCCTTATGCACAGGAGTACGGTTACAAGCCGCTAAAGAAACAGCACCCAAACCAAAACCTAATGCTTTCAAGAAGTCACGGCGAGGAGTTTTAGTACTCAAGCCAGCTTCGTTTAATACATCTTCTACAGGAATAGATTCGGCAAACTCACCCTTGCTTCCCTCAACGAAAGCAGGAGTTTGATTTAACTCTTCCAAACCTTTCCAATATTTTTTATTGCTATCCATTTAAGCTGTATATAAGATTGCGTATTTCAAATAATTATTAATAGTGACATTTACCACACTCAAGACCACCGATCATGGCTGCAGTCATTTTCTCACCTTTCTTAATTCTTTCGTGTGCCTTGATCAGATCTTCATAATATTTATTATCCGATTTGATATCTGTCTTTTTGTGACAGTCCACACACCATTTCATGGTCAATGGAGAATATTGGTATACTTCTTCCATATTTTGGATCGGTCCGTGACAAGTCTGACACTCTACTCCAGCAACCACAACGTGTTGTGAGTGATTGAAGTAAGCGAAATCAGGCAAGTTGTGGATACGAACCCATTGAATTGGCTTCGGATTGTTACCATAAGTACGTGTCTCAGGGTTCCAATCTAACGCACGATAGATCTTCGCGATTTCTGGTGAGATTTCACCATCGTAATGCTCTGATGCAGTGATTGTATTGTGACAGTTCATACATACATTGGCCGATGGAATAGAAGCATTTTTAGATTTAAATGCACCACCGTGACAATATTGACACTCAATTTTATTTACACCTGCGTGGATTTGATGTGAGAACTTGATTGGCTGAACAGGCTTGTAACCTTCGTGAACACCTACGTTCCACATCGTCTTCCAACCACCTACTGCCAAGAGAGCAACAAGCATCAACACGGTAAATCCAACCAATTTTTTGTTTTTAACGAATGCTTTCGCAAACTTCACAAAACGTTGATTGTCTTCAGGTTCTTGTTGCGCTGCAATAGCTTCCTGATTTTTAGCAATTACATTTTCTAAGGTACGGATCACACGATTCAACACCACGATCACGACAACCGCCAAAACAACAACCGCGATCAAGCCCAAGATCATGAACATAGATGCATTGTCATCTTTTGCAGTAGCGCCTGCAGCACCAGCTTCTTTCGGCTTCTCTACTGAAGCATCTTTGATAAACGCGATTACCGATTTAATCTGATCATCAGATAAATCCGTAAAAGAAGTCATCACAGACTTGTTGTACTCTTCAAAGATTTTAACCGCTTCGGCATCACCAGAAGCAATTAGAGCTTGAGAGTTGCGGATCCATTTAATCAACCATTCCTCAGATTTTGTATCTGGAACTCCTTTCAACGCAGGACCAACTACTTTTCTGTCAATGGCGTGACAGGATGTACACTTAGATTTGAAGATTTTTTCACCTTCCTTGACATCTTGCGCATGCAACGTCGTAACGGCAAATAATAGCATCAAACTCGTTGACACCACCCTCGCAAGGCTTCCCAAAACGGATGAGATAGTTCTCATATTTAGCACTTTATACTATTTATTTGTGAATGTAAAAAATTAACTCCCATGGTTAAAGGAGCCACTACCCCCCTAACAATGCCACAAAAGTATGATTTATTAATAAATCGCTGACAATTTTGTGACCTTTAATATCAATTTATAATCATTCTAAACAATTGCCTTTAAACCACCGTGAAATCACTATTATAGTAAAAAGTAGCTCTTTCGCTACAACTTTTCATTACGTCGTTCAATCAAATATAAGACATTACTATGACAATTTAAAATACCTGAATATCAAGATCATTCCGGACTAAAAAAAACATTTTCCATATTAATTTCGTAACTTTATAGGTATGAAAGCGCTATTATATAGCTACTGTATCTGTTTGTTCCTCATAGGCTATTCCTGTCAGGGGCAGCAGAACATTAAACAGACTACGAAAATGGAAACGAATAAAAAATACAACCCGTTAAGCAAAGAAGAGGAATATGTGATTGTGCATAAAGGGACGGAACGTCCTTTTACGGGTGCACTTTTGGATAACAAAGCGAAAGGAACTTACATTTGTCGACGTTGCGATAGTCCACTGTACCGTTCGGAGTCAAAATTTGAATCTGGTTGTGGCTGGCCGAGCTTTGATGATGAGATCCCTGAAGCAATCACGCGGATCACAGATGCAGATGGACGCCGCACAGAAATTCTCTGTACTAAATGTGGTGCGCATTTGGGGCATGTTTTTCTTGGAGAAGGTTTCACGGCAAAAAACACGCGCCATTGCGTCAATTCTATTTCAATGAAATTTGTAGCGGATACTACAAAGTAGCCTTTGCTTTCGTTGACTCACGAATTTTCAATTCACAAGGCAACACGAGCTTACGTGTTGCTTTTATTTTTCCCTGTAATCGAAGTAAAAGTATATTGATCAGATTTTCTGCGATCTCCTTGATCGGCTGTGAAACAACAGTGATGGATGGCTCCAGTAATTTAAATACAGTATGATCATCGAAGGCGATCATCGCAGGCATGGCAAAATTATATTTCTTCGAAGCCTTTAATCCCGAAATCGCCAGATAATTGGTCGAGAATAAAACAGCATCCAGACGGTTTTCACAAATAAAATCTTTTAATGACTCCATTGCTTCGTCATCTGAAGCATCCATTTGCACCTTCTGTATAAAACTTTGCTGTTTGTTATTATCCATTGCTTTCAGGTAACCATCTGAGCGTTCTTTCATCTGCGTCTGGTCAGAATATAAGGACACAAAGCCAATACGTTTATACCCTTGCTGACACAGATGATTGGTGGCATCAAAGGCCCCCTGAAAGTTGTCAGCCCCTACATAATCTGTTTCCAGGTTCGGAAAATAGCGGTCAAAGAGTACAACGGGTATATTACTTTGCTGCAATTGCTTAACAGTATCTTCCAAGCCATCTGATGGGGTAATAATAAAGCCATCGACCTGACGGTCGTAAAACATCTGAATTAACTCCCTCGCCTTGTCCACATCGTTATTTGTGCTACAATAGATAATGCGGTATCCCTGCTCGTAAACCTTGCTTTCGATCAGACGTGCGATATTACCGAAAAATGGATTCGAGATGTCTTCGATAATCAAACCCAATATCTTGGTTTTTCCGGTACGCAAGCTTTTCGCCAATTCATTTGGCTTATACCCTACTTTCTTGACATAATCCAATACGCGCTTGGTCAACGCCTCGCTGATACGCTTCTCTTTTGCCTTGTCATTCAAAATAAAGGATACTGTAGTTACAGAAATTCCCAACGCCTTTGCGATATCACTGATCAGAATACGTTTCTTCATGTAGAGTAGGTTTGTTTAGTTTTTATTTCGAAGATTACTAAAGTAAAAAATTTAACGACAATTTACTAAAATAATAATAAAATTGCGCTAAAAGGTTTTATTTACTAATTTTAGGCAGTTTCAAATACCCGAACACAAAACCTATGATAGGAAATAAACTCATCACAACAGTGTTGGGCACGCTAATTTTACCATTTTGCGTTCAAGCTCAGCAAAATTTAACACAATATGTCAATCCATTTATTGGATCAGCAGATCACGGGCACGTGTTTGTCGGAGCCAATGTACCTTTAGGTGCAGTACAGCTTGGCCCAACGCAGATCCCACAGATCTGGGACAAATTCAATGGCTGGGATTGGTGCAGCGGCTACAATTACAAAAGTCAGGAAATACTGGGTTTCACCCACACCCACCTGAGCGGAACAGGTATAGGTGACCTCAATGATCTGATGATCGTTCCGGCCAATGGCAAACTGCAATTAACCCCAGCAGAATTCAATAAGATGAATACAGGTTATGGTTCATCTTTCAAAAAAGAAAATGAAGTCGCTAAACCCGGATTCTACAGTGTGTATCTGGATGACTATAACGTTCAGGCGAATCTAACAACAACAGAAAGAGTTGGTTATCACCAATACCAATACGAAAAAACAGACAATGCCCATATTTTAGTTGATCTGGGTTATCACATCAATTGGGATAAACCAACTGATACCTATATCAAACAGGTCAATGATTCTACATTCGTTGGTTATCGTTTTTCCACCGGTTGGGCCAGTGACCAAAAGCTATACTTTGCTATAAAAACTTCTCAGCCTGTCCAAAAGGTTAGATTCTTTGATGGCAAAGACGAAAAATTCGGTCAGACAACCTTCAAAGGACAAGCCATCAAAGCAGCGCTTTTCTTTGATGCAGCTAAAAACAAGAACATTGAACTGAAAGTCGGTATTTCACCCGTCAGCTCTACCAATGCCTTAAATAATATCAATGCGGAGATTCCAGGCTGGAATTTTGAAAAAGTAAAGCAAGAAGCCGATCAACGTTGGAATAAAACCTTAAACAAAATCCAGTTTGAAGCAGATAAGGATACAAAAACAATCTTCTATACCGCTTTATACCATACCTATTTCGCCCCTACAATTTTCAACGATGCAAACGGTGATTATTTGGGTACGGATAAGCAAGTTTATGAAAAGCAAGATTTTGTAAATCATACCGTATTCTCCCTATGGGATACCTATCGTGGGCTTCATCCACTGATGACCATCCTTGAGGACCGCAAAATCAATCAGGATTTTATCAAAACCATGCTTGCGATCTATCAACAACAAGGGAAGTTACCGATGTGGCATCTGCAGGGAAATGAGACCAATACCATGGTCGGCCTGCCAGCTATTCCAGTGATCGCCGATGCATTCTTAAAAGGAATCATTGACGAGAAAGATTATCCTTTGGTATGGGAAGCTGTCAAGACCACAGCAATGGGTAATGATCACGGCCTAAAATACGCACGTGACCTGACTTATATCCCTATTGACAGCATGCCGAATGAATCGGTCGCTTGGGGACTGGAATATGCTATCGCTGATTTTGGTGCTTATAAAATAGCAGAGAAACTTGGTAAAAACGAAGACGCTGCCTATTTCAAAAAACGCTATAAACTTTACGAACAATACTTCGACAAAGAAGTTGGCCACTTTGTCGGCAAAAAAGTTAATGGCGACTTCCGCCGTCCCTTTGATCCGCTAATGGCCAAGCACCGTGAGAATGATTACTGTGAAGGAAACGCATGGCAATATACCTGGTTGGTACCACAAGATGTGACAGGCTTGATCAGTCTTTTTGGTGGCGAACAACAATTTTTGAAGAAACTGGATTACTTCACAACCATGTCCTCGGATTTGGGCGGTGAAGCCTCACCAGATATCTCGGGACTAATCGGCCAATACGCACAGGGTAATGAGCCCAACCATCATATTCCTTACCTATATGCTTATGCGGGACAGCCATGGAAGGGTGCAGCCTTAGCACGTAAAGCAATGACTGAGTTTTACACAAACACACCAGCAGGACTCTGTGGTAACGATGACGTCGGCCAGATGAGCGCATGGTACGTGTTCTCCGCGATGGGATTCTATCCGTTGAATGCGATGAGCGGTGTTTATGTATTTGGCTCGCCGATGATGGAACAGGCCAACATTAATTTGCCAAATGGCAAAACCCTAGCAATAACGGTGAAAAACCAAGGCAAAGCAAACCAGTACATCAAATCCATCAAACTGGACGGAAAACCTTACAGCAAGACTTTTATCACACATGCACAATTGCTGCAGGGTGGTCAGATGGAAATTGAGATGAGCGCCACGCCGAATAAGAACTTTGGAAAAAATAAAGCAGACAGGCCATCAAGTATTGACAATAATTAACTGAAAAATTGTCAGCAAAACATTCGTGGATTAATATTTGTTAACACCTTACTGTATAAATTAAGGAGAACAAAAAATGGCAGATTACAAAAACATCAACATACAAGACATCCCCGACGGAGGTGATAATCCAAAAGACTTCTATGAAACTTTTAAAGAGAGATTAGAGGACTTGGAAACCTTTCCAAAAGACTATACGTACAAATTTATCTTACCAAAAGATCAAGATCATTTCAATCAGATCCAAAGTGTATTTGATGATACTGATGCACGTTTTGACTTCAAGGATTCCAAAACAGGCAAATACACCTCGATCACGGTTAATGTAAATGTAAAAGATGCAGATCAGGTCATTTACTTCTACAAAGAAGTATCCAAGATAAAAGGCGTTATTATGCTATAAAAACAAAAGAGGCTGTCGAAATGACAGCCTCTTTTGTTTATTGTTCAAGAAGTTCCTGCCTGACCAAATCGCCTTGACCAACCAGTTCTTCCATCCTTACCTTATCAAACAATTCTTTCGGGACTTTGAGCTTCAAAAGAGAACATATCGGGCGCCCCGATTGAATCCCCGGACTCCATCTTTTTTGCCTTGTTAGAAAATCAAGTAGAACTCGATCTTCAGAACCACTTTTCCTGCCCAATAGTTCCCCGTTTTTTGTGACGAATACCTCAAATATATGGTCAGCATGTATCGCTTTTTCCAACCGACCATCCCGCTTAGCTTCTTTTAGATAATTTAGCCAATGGATCTTAAAGTTATCCATCCCGCTCCTCGGTACAAGGAAAATGTCCACGGCGGTATAGATATGGCTTGTATCAGTATTTTTTGATACCTGCGCAACAACCGGCCGATATAATACCGATAAAAACAGAAAACAATATATTCGGATCATAATTAAAGTATAGCACTAAGTTAATCAAATTAAGCCCACAAAAAAAAGCCCGCTACATAGCGGGCTTTTCTATAGTAATTCATATAAGCTTATTCCTGTCCGGCACCAACTACGGGAGCTTCGCCGTTCGGCTTATCTTGTTTTGGTTTATCTTCTTTTGGAGGACGAGGCAATAAAGCTTTACGAGAAAGTTTCATTTTACCTTGTTTGTCAATATCCAATAATTTAACCGTTACTTTATCACCTTCTTTGAAAATACCGTCCATTGTTTCAAGACGCTTCCAGTCGATTTCAGAGATGTGCAATAAACCATCTTTGCCTGGCATAATCTCGACGAATGCGCCAAATGGCATAATTGATTTTACTTTACCTTCGTAAGTTTCTCCAATCTCAGGTTTAGAAGCGATCGCTTTGATACGACCTACAGCATCATCAATTGCGGCTTTATTGTCTGCAAATACCTGAACGACACCTTTGTTATCAACTTCCTCGATAGAGATTGTTGCACCCGTCTCACGTTGCATTTCTTGTATGATCTTACCACCTGGACCAATTACAGCACCGATAAATTCTTTATCGATCAACAACTGAACAATACGAGGTGCATGTGGTTTGTAGTCTTCACGTGGAGCAGAAATGGTTTTCTTCATTTCACCTAAGATGTGTAAACGCGCTTCTTTCGCTTGATCCAATGCCTGTGTCAACACTTCCCATTTCAAACCATTGATTTTTAAGTCCATCTGACAAGCAACAATACCTTTTTCGGTACCAGTTACTTTAAAGTCCATATCACCCAAGTGATCTTCATCGCCCAAGATATCCGATAAAATTGCATATTTACCAGTTTTCTCATCAGAGATCAATCCCATTGCGATACCCGATACAGGAGCTTTCAACTTCACACCAGCATCCAAAAGAGCTAATGTACCGGCACATACAGTCGCCATTGAGGATGAACCATTGGATTCCAAAATATCCGAAACCACACGGATTGTATACGGATTTTCGCTATCCGCAGGTAATACTTGTTTCAATGAACGCATCGCCAGGTTACCGTGACCAACTTCACGGCGGCCCGGACCTCTGTTTGGTCTTACTTCACCTGTTGAGAACGCAGGGAAGTTATAGTGAAGGATAAATTTGTTATAACCGTTGATAAAAGCACCATCAATCATTTGCTCATCGTCTTTAGCACCTAAAGTAACCGAAGTCAATGACTGTGTTTCACCACGTGTGAATACGGCAGAACCGTGTGCTGCTGGTAAGTAATCCACTTCAGACCAGATCGGGCGTACTGTACGTACATCACGGCCATCCAAGCGAATTCCTTCGTCCAAGACAAGGTTACGAACAGCATCATACTGAACATCGTGGAAATATTTTTTGAATAAGAATGCAGTATCATCATCCAATTCCTCTGGCATTGTTGCTCTATATTCCTCAGCGATCTTCGCAAAATTTTCAGAACGCTCATGTTTCGCTGAAGCAGATTTTGCGATAGCGTAAACTTTATCATACGTAGCTGCAAATATTGAATCTCTCAATTCAAGGTTTTCAGGCTCGTGGTTATATTCGCGCTTTACAGTTTTACCGACTAGATTCGCCAATTCAACCTGTGCTGCGATTTGTTTTTTGATCGCTTCATGAGCAAAAGCAATTGCTTCTACCATTTCAGCTTCGGAAATTTCTTTTGCTTCACCTTCCACCATACCGATATCCTGTGCAGAGCCGGCAACGATAAATTCTAAAGTTGCATTTTCAAGTTCAGATAATTTTGGATTGATAACCAATTGACCATCAATTTTTGCTACACGAACTTCTGAAATAGGACCGTTAAAAGGAATATCAGAAACTGCAATAGCAGCGGAAGCCGCCAGACCCGCTAACGCATCAGGCATAATATCTTTATCCGCAGAGATCAAGCTGATGGCAACTTGTGTATCTGCGTGATAGTTTTCAGGGAATAATGGACGTAGAGCCCGGTCTACCAGACGAGAAATCAATACTTCATAGTCTGATAATCTAGCCTCACGACGTAGGAAGCCCCCCGGAATACGGCCAGTAGCCGCATATTTCTCTTGATAATCTACTGAAAGTGGTAAAAAATCAACACCAGATTTAGCTTCTTTGGCAGAAACGACAGTTGCAAGCAACATCGTATCACCTTGTTTTAATACCACAGCACCATCAGCCTGTTTTGCCAATTTTCCTGTAGACAATTCGATCTGGGTGCCATTACCCATATCGATGGTTGTTTTAATTTCGTTGTAATTCATTTAATCTTATTTTTGACACGCTTTTCATCTTGTTGGCAGCGTGCCTATATTTTAAATACGTTAGATTTCAGCACAAAGGTAAATTAAAATATTAAGATTAATGCAATTAACATCGGGCTAAATATGCAAAGCCAATACTCAGGCCACAGGGAGCTGAAGCATCCGATGACATTCTTTGGAAATCTGCTCTTAAAAAAGCACCTTCGAGTGCCTTTTTTAAGTACTCTTTTTTGAATATTTTCCGAATAACAACGGCCCATCCAGAAAAGATCGGACCTTGGATGCTTTTAATATATTTAGATCTAACTTATCAAGCCAGAAATTGTGATTTTAAATTTGGGCATTTTTGTTACACAAGCCTAGCTCCTTTCCTTTTTCCTCTTTTAATTTTAAAGACAGCACATTATGATCAAATAGGGATCAAATTCTACCTTTTAACATTAATTGTTCAGTGTTTGTTCAGTGATGGTTCAGTGATAACTCAGTATAAACTGAATAACCACTGACTGATTACTGTCTAAAAATTGATTAAAAATTGTTATTAGGTATAATTTGGTATTAGGATGTTTCGGTTTTAATGTCTATCTTGATTATCTATTTTCTAATCAGTTAGTTATGGCAATTATCAAAAATGGCGTTAATGGAACTGTTTCCGGGAAAGCAGGTTCTGTTGTATTTGTGTTGACGAAAACAGGAAATTATGTACGCTCTCTCCCTCGCGTTAAAAAACGGAAGCCCAGTCCTGAACAGCTGCTCAGTAGAACACGCTTCAAAATTGTGAGGTCACATATTAGTATGTTAAATCCGATCATCAAGATAGGCTATAAGGCGTACAGCTATCCAAAGCGGGCATATGATGGTGCGATGTCTTATAATCTGAACGAAGCACTTATGCAGGAAGGAGACGGTTTTGTAGTTGACTGGAAGAAATTTATGGTTGCCAAAGGAAGCCCCAACCCCATCACTTCTTACACGATGGATTTCGATCAAGAAAACGGAGTGCTTCAGGTTACTTGGGAATATGATGCCTATCTGGAGAAGAAGTTTGACACAAGGTCTTACGACTCCTTCTTAGTACTATATAGCGCAGGGGATAATGGAGTTGAATATCCTCTTTTGACGAACGACTCGAAAAATAGCTTAATAGCTGGCAAACAAGATATTAATATTCCAGAACATACAAAGGAAGCGACTTATGAAGTGTATATATTTTTTGTAGAGAGCTATGGTGGAGGTAATACAGACAGTCTGCACTTGGGCAAGATAAAGATTTGACCGCAGCTATGAAAATCAATTGAAGGTTCTTTCTGACCAATAGAAATCAGACACTTTCAGAAAAAAAAGCCATCCAAAATTTGGATGGCTTCCCTAAAAACCTTTGTACAAAAGCTTATTTGATGATATCACGTAAACCAAGACCTTTGATGATCGCACGGTAACGGTTAATATCTGTTTTGTAAAGATAAGCCAATAATGAACGACGTTTACCTACCAACATTTGTAGGGCACGTTGTGTACCGAAATCTTTTCTGTTCTTTTTCAAATGCTCAGTTAAGTGAGCAATTCTCTTAGTGAATAAAGCAACTTGACCTTCTGTAGATCCAGTGTTAGTAGCTGATCCAGCAAATTCTGCAAAGATCTCAGCTTTGTACTCTTTACTTAAATACATCTCTTGAATAATATTAAAGCGTTAAAAAATTTATTAATTGCGTGCAAAGGTAGTGTTTTTTTTCAGATTGGCAAATCCATTTTCATAACCTCCTCACCTTTACTATACTTTCACGTATATTTTCTTCTTGTCCAACCAGTAGCAAATCACCCACATGAGTGTCAAAAAGCACAGCGAATAGACGAAAGAACCAACTTCTGGAATTCCGGGAACTTTGGCACAGACATATTTATAAAACCAAGCGAAAGCATCTATATATTTTTGTGTTCCATCTTCTGCTACGCCATCTGAAATTCGAAATAACCCCAGAAAACGTGGCAAAATTCCACTCAGTACAAATATAAACAAAGGATTCTTGCCAAACACATCAAAAAATTGCGTCAATTTGTTTTTAACGCCCTGCACTTCTATAAACCAGATCATACCACCAATAGTCATTGTAGCAAGCCCCGTTGTATAAAGCACATACGAACTTGTCCAGATTTTTTTATTGATCGGAAAACCGAGCGCCCAGACCCAAGCCAAAACAACAAGGATAAAACCAGTCACAAACATCCCCGCCAACAATTTAAAATGAGGTTCGTTTGAAGCAGGCACCTTAGACCATAACCAGTCCACCTGTCCTTGCTTCTTGATAAACACACCGACCAGATAGCCAAACACAACCTGCACGATCGCCGGTAAGGTACTCATCAATCCCTCCGGGTCGAATGGAACACCTTCTCCTTTGTAAATATGGGGCACACCCAAGATAGCGATATCGTACTTTGTTCCAAACCATCCTTCTAAACTATACGGATCAGCTCCCCCTGCCATTGCACAAACAGCCCAATACAACAATAATATACCAGCAGAAATCCAAATAATCGCCTTCTCTTTAAAATAATACGCTAATATGGATGCAAAACAATAGGCAATCGCAATACGTTGTAATACGCCCAGAATACGAATGCCCCGGCTCGGATCACTGGGATCAACCCATTGTTTAAGAACCAGCTCTGCTCCTTCCCATTTAATAAAAGGCCACCAGTTAATAAAAAGACCAATTGCAAAAATTAAGACCGTGCGTTTAAGCACCTTCTTCCAGAAAACCGCAGGACCAGCTTCCTGTAATCGGGGAATCACAAAGGACATGGCATTTCCTACCGCAAATAGAAAAAACGGAAAAACCAAGTCCGTAGGAGAACAGCCATGCCAGGCTGCATGTTTCAGCGGCGCGAACATATGCGCCCATGTCCCCGGATTATTTACCATAATCATCAGCGCCACAGTAGCTCCACGAAATACATCCAAGGAATAATAACGTTGTTTCATCATAAATTAAGTGATTAGTTCGTAAATATAGGTATTACAGAATTCATTTTTATGCATAATGTTTATATAAATGGCATAAACGGGAAGGACACTTTGCAAATAGAATTGTTACAATAAAAATATGTTCACACCGATTTTATATAAAAAAGCTATACTTTTTAAAAAACTTTAAAAAGTATTTGGAACTTGAATTCTTTTTAACATATCTTTAACAAAAGTTTAACCAGCTTTTATGAAGAATTTCAAATACCAATGGAAAAAGAAATACTAAAAAACCTCTATTTTGATACAGCACTCTCTATAGCAGAGTTGGTAAAAAAGCTTTCGAAAAGTACACCTTCGATCACAAAGGTTATCAATCACCTTTTGCAGGAAAAGATAATTGTCGAATGCGGGTTTGCTGAATCCACCGGAGGAAGGCGCCCAATACAGTTTGCACTTAACCCATCATTGAATTTCCATATATTAACGATATCTGCCGATCAATATTTTTCGACATTCACATTGACGGATTTAGGCCAAAATATAATCGCTGAACATCGCGATATTCCATTGGAGCTACAATCCGATAATTCCTCCGACTTACTTCTTTCAGAAGTTGAGCGAATCTTAACTTCCTCTGCCGTCCCCCTTGATAGGCTTATTGGTATTGGTCTCAGCATGCCCGGTTTTGTGAATTCGGAACTTGGTGTCAACGAGTCATATCCCGTCACCCATCCACTCTATAAGATCAAAAATAAAATAGAGAAAAAATACAAGGTCGCCACAGTAATCGAAAATGATTCGCGTTGCATAGCACTTGCTGAAAAAGAATTTGGCTTGGCAAAAAACATCGAAAATTCTTTGATCATCAACCTAAATTGGGGCGTTGGTTTAGGGATTATTATTAATGGAACTGTATTTAAGGGAGAATCAGGATTTGCGGGCGAATTTAGTCATATCCCACTTTCTGATAACAATACGCTCTGTTCTTGTGGCAAACGAGGATGCTTAGAGGTAGAAGCTTCGTTGAATGCGGCTATTCGGAATACCGAAAATGATATCGAGAAAAATGAGTATTCCATTTATAGCACATTTGTTAAGAGTAATCTCAACAAAATCGATGCACTGATTGAAGCCTCCAATGTGGGAGACCAGATAGCCATTAACAATCTTGGAAAGATAGGCTATATGCTGGGGAAAGGAATTTCAACATTGATTCACATTTTAAATCCCAAACAAATTATTGTCAGTGGCAGAGGCGCCGAATTGGGGCGCATTTTGAATCCGCAGATTCAGATTGCAATCAACGAGTTTTGTATACCTGAAATTGCAAAGACCACACAAATCCAGATGTCTGAATTAAACAAACATGCCCAGGTAAAGGGTACTGCTGCTATTGTCGCAGAAAATCATATCGGCAGGATCCTAACTAAATAATTATTAACAAATTAAACACTAAACAATGAGTCTATTCTACAAAAAAACAGCTGGCTTAGCGTTGTGCACACTCTTCAGTGCTACATCGCTTTTTGCACAGCAAGGCATTTCTGGAACAGTTTCAGATGCCAAGGGGCCATTATCGGGAGCTACGATCTCTGTAAAAGGGACAACTCGGGCTACCCAATCGAATTCAAATGGGGCATTTAGTATCCAAGCTGCTCAAGGCGAGACCATACGTATTTCCTTGGTAGGTTATAAACCACAAGAAATTGTGGTTGGTGCAACTAAAACGATTAATGTTAGTCTGTCAAATGACGAATCCACCTTAGGTGAGGTTGTTGTCACAGCAATGGGGGTAAAAAGAGAAAAGAGGAGCTTAGGTTATTCTTTTCAAGACATACAAGGCAGCGCCCTTACTGATGCAAGAGAAAATAATATTGCTAATGCACTCTCGGGTAAAGTATCCAGTCTTCAGGTTATTAAAGGATCTGGGGGACCTTCTTCCTCCTCTAAAATTATTCTTAGGGGATTCAACTCGATATCGAGTGACAACCAACCTTTAATTGTCGTCGACGGAGTACCTATGGACAACTTTGTTGGCGCATCAAATAACGATTTCTGGAATCCAACAGCAGATATGGGTGGTGGTCTCGGAGACTTGAACCCTGAAGACATTGAAAGCATGTCGGTCTTGAAAGGTGGTGCGGCATCTGCACTTTATGGATCTCGGGCTTCCAATGGGGTTATTTTAATCACCACCAAAAGTGGTAAAGCAAAAGACGGCGTAGGCATTTCCTACTCTACCATCACCGGTATCGAGAACATCTTTATGACTCCAAAACTGCAGAGTGAATTCTCTCAGGGTGAGGGAGGAGTATTTGGAAAGCTCTCTACGAGTTCTTGGGGAGAGAAAATAACAGGCCAGGAAGTTGAATTATGGGACGGTTCCAAGACCACACTTAGAGCGTATGATAATATCGGAAATTTCTTCAAAACAGGTTTCAGTACTACGCAAAACATTAATTTCCAACAAGCCCTATCAGATAAAGTCAATCTTTATACTTCTGCAACGTACCTTCACGATAATAGTAAATCGCCTGGTCAAAAATTAAACCGTTTAAATCTGATCAACCGCGTAAATGCAAAATTCGGTCAACGCAATCAGTGGACTACAGACATTAAAGTACAATATATGCGCAATATGGCCTACAACCGAGCTGTGGGCGGGTCAAATCCGGGCAACTATTATGGTCAACTCCTGACCTTTCCCAGAACATTAGATATTACGCAATTTAAAGACGGAATGGATGAATTGGGAGTCAAACAAAAATGGTACCTCGAAACTTCAGGAATTAATCCTTATTGGGCTGCGAGTAACAAACTGAGCCGTGACACCCGTGATCGTTACCTCATGAATGCGACCGTCAAATACGATTTCAATGACTGGTTAAGTGCAGATGTGCGTGTAGGGTCCGATAATTATTCAACTAAAAATGAGAATAAGACTTATACAGGTTCACATATTAACAATTCTTATGGTACAGGAACCGACAAGTTTTATGAAAATAACTACATCGTCAGTTTACAAGCTAGAAAAGATAATCTTTTCGGAAAATGGGGTGGTAGCGCAGCAATTTACGGACAAATTATGGAACGTAACCGTACATCTTTAAGTGCCGGGGCGGGTAGTTTAAGAGTTCCAAATCTATTTGCAATAAATAATAATATTGGAAATCCAAGCTTCACTGAGAGTATTAGCAAAAAGCAAATAAACTCTTTCTATGGGAATATTGATATTAATTATGATAATTTTTGGTACGTTAGTTTAACAGGGAGGAATGACTGGACATCAACATTACACCCCGATCTAAACAGTTATTTTTATCCATCGGTTAGTACATCGTTGGTTATTTCCGATTTAATTAATAAATCAGGCAGCATGCCGGCTTGGTTCAGCTTTGCAAAAATTAGGGCTTCTTACGCAGAGACGGGGCGGGATATGGACCCCTATCAACTGTATAATACATATAAGATCGGAAATGATCCAAATAATAATACAACTGCATCAAAACTGGATGTTCTTTTTAATGACAGAGTTGTTAACGAACTTCAAAAATCAATCGAAGTAGGTTTAGAGACAAGATTTCTTAACAATAGGCTCGGACTTGATTTGACCTATTATAAAAACAACTCCACCAATCAGCTGATTAATATTCCAATGAATAATCTTTCGGGTTATCAATCTTTCAAAGCGAATGCTGGTAACATATTGAATGAAGGATTTGAAATAACATTAAATGCAGAAGTAATAAGAAAAGAGCATTTTAAATGGAATATAAATGCTAACATTTCTAAAAACATCAATAAAATTATTGAATTGCACCCAGAATCTAAACGCATAACACTTGGCGGATTTGATAACACATTTATCTACGCATCCCAAGGCGATAGATATGGAGCAATTTACGGTAGAAAATTCCTACGTATTGAGGACCCGAATGACCTGAATAATGGTAAGCTTTTACTAACCGGAACCGGTCTACCACAACATGCTCCAGGAGATCCGGTTTTATTAGGAGATCAAACTCCTCGGGCGCTTGCCGGTCTAACGAACTCTTTCACCTATAAAAATTTCGGTCTGAGCTTCCAGATAGATGGACGCTTTGGCGGGCAATTTTTTTCTGGAACACAACAAGCACTGCAACTGAGTGGATCCTCCGCCGAAACAGTAGTTAATGGTAATCGTGATAAATTTGTTGTTGATGGCGTTATCTTAAATAACGGAAAATACGAACAAAGCAAAGTGGAGGTTACACCAGAAGATTATTGGAAAGCAGTTGCCGCCTCCACAGGCAATTTAGGAATTTCAGAACAAAATATCTACAGCGCCACGAATGTGAGAATTAGGAATTTACAATTAAATTATTCGATTCCAAAATCCGTTCTAAAATCGTCAATCGTAAAAAATGCAAAAGTCGGCGTATCGGTCAACAATTTAGCGATGTTAAAGAGTTATGCAAATGGCGTAGATCCAGAATCCACTTATGCGATAAGCTCAAATGCAACTGGATTTGAATATTTATCATTTCCGACTTCACGTTCTTATTTCTTAAACTTATCCATCGGTTTTTAATCTGAATTATCATGAAAAATACACTATCAAAAATAGCGCTGGTAACACTATTAGGAAGCGCAATAACCTCCTGCACAAAGCTAGAGGATATCAACATAGATCCCACTGCGGCTAACGATGAACAGGTTAGACCAGAATATTTTTTAAACAATTCTATAATTGGAGCACAGCAAGATCCTGAAATTGCTGAGCGTCTGTTTGTTTATTCGTGGAAAACGGCTGCACATCAACAATATTTTAATTTTCTCAATATCGGTCAGCAAAGCGATGAATTCAATAATATATATTGGTCGCGTATTTCCGGCTGGTTAAACAACGCGAACTCTGCCATTGAAATTGGTCAAAAGAAAATCGAAAATGGAACTGCAACAGTTTCTAATGCCAATATGATGCAAGTTGCAAGAATTTGGCGTGCTTATTTATTAAGTGAGTTATCAGATAACTTTGGTCCAGTTCCTACAAAAGGATTTCAAGGGGTTAATCCCGAGTTTGATTCAGTAAAAGATGTATACTATTACCTATTGGCAGAACTGAAAGATGCTCAGTCAAAAATTGATCCAGCGGTTGCTAAAGAAGATATTAAAAATTATGACGCAGCTTACGGTTTTAACTGGGATAATTGGATTCGCTATGCAAACTCGATGCGCATGCGGTTGGCGATGCGATTATCTGAAGTCGATGCCAATAAGGCTAAAAGTGAATTCGAGGACGCCGTTAAAACCAACAAATACATTGATAATGCCTCACAGAACTTTGGCGTTCAGGAAAAAGATGGCTGGGATCCATTAACTGGTGTAATGAGCCGTTCATGGAACACACAACTGCTTTCCGCTACATTAAATAATATCTTTATTGGACTTGGGGGTATCAAAACAGCAGATCAGTTTACTGAATCTTCAATTGTTAACAAAATAAAAGATGAAGACGACTTTGGCATCCGCTATCTGGACAACTTTTCAACAATGTCTAATGACCCAAGTCAAGGTTACTATCTAGATGGTATTCCAAATAAAATGGATCCACGTGCTTATAAGGCATTTTTCATTCCTGGACATACCTCAGACCCAGAATATTGGTCAGCAGCTAGCATTCAAGATGCAGAAATCAAAAAACCAGATGGAAATACTCTAAAGTTTAATACTTCCTATACATGGAATGCTTTTAGTGCTGGTACATGGGGCGCCAAAGCTTCCAACATGGTGTTTAGAGGGCAGAACGGGCGAATTCCGGGAATGATCAACAAATTCAGAACAAGTACGCAAAAACGCCTATTCTTCGCTTCATGGGAAAGTTATTTCTTGATAGCAGAAGCTGCATTGAGAGGCTGGTCCACACCAATGTCTGACAAAGCTGCCTACGAAAAAGCTGTTGCTGAAAACTTCGATTATTGGGGAACATCGTCTTACCTAAATCAGTATTTAGCATCAGAGAGTTATAACCGTGTTGGAACATCTGTAAAATATGATCATACAACTGAACCGGCGGCTAGCTTTACTGTCAAATACAAAGATGGTTATACCAATACAACAGGGACAGCTACAATCAAATATCCTGAAAACACCATTTATAAAAATGGAACAGTGAAGAATGATAAGCTGACAAAAATTATCACGCAAAAGTATATCGCTTCGTTTCCATATCTATGTCTTGAAGCATGGAATGATCATCGCAGATTGGGACTTCCTTTCTTTGAAAACCCGGCCGTGGAAACAAATATTGCGACAATGCCGCAACTGACAAGTTCAAATTATACAAAGAACCAGATCAACTTCTTCCCACAAAGAACAAGTTACCCTTCTTCCTTTAGTAATGCAGATCAAACAAATTATGCAAAGGCAGTAGCTCTACTTGGCGGTAACGATATTGTCTACACACCATTATGGTGGGCAAAACAGAAATAAGTTTTGCCCTTCTCAATAATTTATAAAAAGCCGGCTTAAAGCCGGCTTTTTTATTTAATGTCGAATAAATGGATTATATCTGTTACAATTACATTTAATAATCAATCAAAAGAAAGGGGTATTTCACTTAAAAATAAAGAATCTATTAAATTCTTTTTAAATTTTTTAAAAAGAATTTGGAGCTTTAAATAAACAATATATATCTTTATTCCACATGCTAACAACAGCTAAAATAAATACCCTAGATTTCCTCAGGTTAAATAGGAGCGTTTACAGTTAGCTACCTATGATATAAAAATATCAGATACGAATATTAGAACCCAATAATTACGCATTAATGAAGTTTAACTAGATATGGTCGACGAGATTTTAAGAAATTTGTATTATCGGCCAATGCAACCGATTGCAGACATTGCCAGTTCGCTGTCCAAAAGTATTCCTTCTGTGACAAAACAGATCAATGAGCTCCTCTCAAAAAGCATTATCGTTGAAAATGGTTATGCACCCTCAACAGGTGGAAGAAAAGCCATTCAATATATGCTTAACGAAAATCTACGATACACTATTATTAGCATATCAATTGATCAGTTCTACACATCAATTGCCTTATCCAATCTTCAGGCAGGTGTACTATTCTCCCTAGACAATATGCAGATTGATCTCAGGAATCCAGATGCAGCATACATGATTATGGAAACAATAGATCAGTTTATTTCCAGCAATTCCATTGAATTGCAATATGTCATTGGAATTGGAATAAGTATGCCCGGTTTCGTAAATGCTGATTCCGGTTTAAATGAATCTTATAGTAGCCAATCACCTTTATATAACATCAAAGAACAGATCGAACTCAAATTCAATAAACCGGCTGTAATTGATAACGATTCACGCTGTGTCGCTTGGGCGGAAAAAAAATTTGGTGAAGCTCGGGATTCTTCTCATTCCCTTGTTGTTAATCTCAATTGGGGTGTTGGATTAGGTATACTCATTAACGACAATATTTTCAAAGGTACATCAGGATTTGCTGGCGAATTTAGTCACATTCCAATTTCAGATGCGCAGACCCTATGCTCTTGTGGAAAACGGGGCTGTCTGGAAGTTGAGGCTTCATTAAGCGCCGCGATTCAAAATATTGAAAAAGACATAAAAAATGGAGAATATTCAATTTATGATAAACTAGCAAAAGAATATAACAACAAAGTCGAAGCGATGGTAGAAGCGGCAAGGATAGGTGACCAAGTTGCAATAAACAACATTGGAAAAATCGGCTACTTATTAGGGAAAGGAATTTCTACATTAATCCATATACTTAATCCCAATAAGATTATCATTAGTGGACAAGGGGCAGAAATCGGAGATATTCTTGCACCTCATATTCAAGTAGCTGTTAATGAATATTGTATTCCAAAGATTGCTAAAAAGACAACTATTGAAATTTCAAAACTACAAAGTGCGCAGCAACTTGGTACAACAGCCTTAGTTATCGAAAAATTTATGAACAGGATAATTAACTAATATTTTACACAAACACCTAAAACATGAGTCTATTTTACAAAAAAACTGCAGGATTGGCGTTATGTACACTTTTTAGTGCCACATCTCTCTATGCGCAGCAAAGCATTACTGGGATAGTTTCAGATGCTAAGGGACCAGTCTCCGGCGCGACTGTTTCTGTAAAAGGAACAACCAGGGGCACGCAAACTGGGGCCAATGGATCTTTTACAATTCAAGCCTCACAGGGCGAAACATTACGCGTATCCATTGTTGGATATAAATCTCAAGAGATTGTCGTTGGATCAACCAAAACAATTAACATCAAATTGACTGAAGATGCTTCTGCTTTAGAAGAGGTTGTTGTCACTGCTATGGGTATAAAAAGGGAAGCTAAAGCCCTTGGATACGCTTCATCTACAATAAGTTCAAAAGAACTAACTCAAGCAGGTACAACAAACATTGGTTCTGCCCTTTATGGAAAAGCGCCAGGCGTACAAATTAATTCAGCTCCCGGAGGAGCTTCCAGTGCGGTTAATATCCAAATCCGCGGTATTAATTCCCTAAGTAACAATAGGCAACCTTTATATGTTGTTGACGGGGTCATGATTAGAAACGATCAACAGGCGGGTTCAAAAGGTTTGAATAACACCGGCGGTATAACAGATCCCGGAGGTCAAGCTATATGGTCAGATAACAGAATACGTGGAAATGGTATGTTAGATTTAAACCCTAATGATATTGAATCCATGACAATTTTAAAGGGAGCCAGTGCAACTGCGTTATACGGTTCTGATGCCGCTAGTGGTGTAATCGTAATTACGACTAAAAAAGGAGTAAAAGGGAAAGGTCTTGGAATCGACTTTAATTATACTGGGTCAATCGAAACTGCCGCTTTCCTTCCTAGATTACAGTATGAGTATGGACCTGGTTATGATGCTGCGACGAACTTACAATCAGGCGCAACGGAAGAAGGCTGGATGACAAATCCGCTTTTCCCAGGCGATAGACTTTTAAATTATAACGCATGGGGCCAGTTTGGGCCGAAATATGATGGACAAGACGTGCGTTGGTGGGATGGTTCACTTCGAAAATACTCGGCTAACAAAGGAAATTACGGTGATATTTTTGATACAGGGCACAATAGCAACTTTAATTTAAGCATCTCTAATCAAACTGAAAAAATAAATTATAGGTTATCCGCTTCCAATATGGATTACAAGGCAATTGTACCAGGAAGTAAGATGAATAAAAGTACCTTTAATTTGAACAGTTCGATCAAGCTTGCAGATCGCTTGGACTTGGATGTAGTTGCATCTTATATCAGTACAATTACAAAGAATAGACCTGGTTTAATGGGAGATGTTCTGGGTTCTTATGCTGGTTTTTTTAGTGGAGCAGAAGATGTTGAAAAAATGAAAAATCAACTCTACCAAACTTCCGATGGCTACCGCTACAATCCTTTTGGTTCAAATAGGCCGGAAGCATTCCCAGTTAATTATAGGGCTGTAAATCTCCTAAATTATTTTTGGCAACAAAAACGGAACAGTTACGAGGAGAAGGAAAACCGCTTTCTTGGAAGTGCGACGTTAAATTGGGGTATTTTGGACAAACTAAAGTTCAGGGGCCGCTTAGGAACGGATTTCACAGGGCTAAACATCGAAAATAAAGAGCATAATGAATATGCTGTTCAATATAATGCGACCAATAGTACAGGTAAATTCGAGGTATCCAAAGGAATATATAAAATTATTTATGGAGACGCATTGTTAACCTATGCTGATAAATTATCTGATGACTTTGATTTTAGTTTAAGTGGAGGTTTTCAATCCCGTATGGAAAACTATGATGATCAAATGTCAAGAACGGAAGGTGGTTTAGTTTCAGCCAATTGGTTTAGTTTAAATAACACTTTCGGTCAAGCTGTTACTACACACGTTAGAAAGGAACTGATTAAATATGCTTACTTTGGCTTGTTAAACCTCTCCTATAAAAATTATTTGTTCTTGGAAGGTACGGGGCGTAAGGAGTATTCTTCAACGTTACCTGCACAAAATAACCCTTACCATTATGGCTCAGTAAATACGAGTTTTGTATTCTCTGATGCATTTAAATTGCCTGATTTCTTTAGCTATGGAAAGTTAAGAGCATCTTACGGTGTCGTAGGTAATGATGCACCAATTTACGCATCAAATATCGCATACAAACAATCGTCACTAATTACTGTAAATGGTCCGGTACCTGCTTTAAACCTAAATTCTAGCTATGGCAACTTGAATTTGAAGCCCGAAAAGAAAACTGAAAAAGAAATCGGTTTGGATTTAAAATTCTTGAAAAATAGATTAGGGTTAGATGTTAGTTATTATTCAAATTTTATAGATGATCAAATCATGCCGCTGTCTACAGCATACACGACAGCAGCTACAACTCAAATACTCAATGTAGGAAAAATCTCAAATAGAGGTTGGGAAGTTTCATTAAGCGGTACACCTATTCAAAAAGAAAATTTCAGATGGAATGCTAGACTGAATTTCTCGAATAATAAATCCAAACTTGACGCTCTAATTTCAGGTGTACCAAAATTAGTTTTTTATGATGCAGACCAAAGTTCTATTCGGATGGAGGCCAGACCGGGAGAGACACTTGGAAATATATACGTATTCCCTCGCGCTACCAATGAAAACGGAGAGTTTTTAATCAGCGATGAAGGTAATTACGTAATTGACAAGTCAACTTATGTTAAAGCGGGTAATATTATGCCTAAAGCAATTGGAGGATTATCAAATACCTTCAATTACAAAAACTTTAGTTTAGACTTTACTGCTGACTACAGATTTGGAGGGCAAATGATCTCCACGCCGCACAAATATGCTTACGGAGCTGGTCGACTAGAAAGCACATTGGAATATCGTGAATCAGGCATAACTTTAGATGGAGTTAACCAAAACACAGGCGCTAAAAATGATGTTCATCTTTCTGGTGCTGAATATTATATTAATAATTTCTACTGGGGTAACAATGCTTGGAATGAGAAAGCGGCTGTGCTAGATAATAATTTCATCAAGCTAAGAGAGGTTGTTATCGGTTACAATTTGCCTGAATCATTTACTCAAAAATTAAAATTGAATAGTTTACGTTTCTCTCTAATAGGAAGAAACCTCTTCTACTTCTATCGTTCGATCAAAGATATTGATCCAGAAGCACCTGTTGGTAACTATTGGTATTCTCAAGGTATAGATATCGGTTCTAATGCAGCAACTAGAAGTTTTGGTTTCTCTCTTAATGCTAAATTTTAATACTTAAAGCAATGAAAAAATTTAATAAAATATTAATATATGGAAGTTTTCTCTTGACACTGGGAAGCTTTCAATCTTGTAAAACTGAATTAGAAGACCGTTATGTCGACCCCGAACAAACAGTAACACCTAATATTCCAGCTTTTTTCACGCAGATTTTAAATAATCCACGTTTAAGATCCGAATACTGGCATTATAGGACATTTATATTTATGCACCATGCTCGATACACCCAAACAGCATATTTTGAAAATGAAAACACAATGTATCAGCAAAGCGACTCTTATACAAATGATTATTGGAAAGATTTCTACTCTCCCGGAATGATGGGAATCTACAGAGTAATGGAGAAAACATTTAATGGTCTTCCAGATCAAGACAAAGCTTCAAAAGAAATATTTATGACGGCGGCAAAAGTTGTCCTTTACGACCAAGCCTCGAAACTAGTCGATAACTTTGGCGACATACCCTTTTCAGAAGCTGGTAGTCTTGCATCAACAGATCAGATTAAATTGGCAAAATTTGATGATCAAAAAGAGCTATATAACACCTTCTTAACTGGCTTAAAAGAAGCGAACAGCTTTTTTAAAAATGCTTCCGCAACAAATGAATTTAATAGAGCAGATATTCTAAATTCAGGAAATCTTACGAAATGGCGTAAGTATGCTAATTCTCTACGTCTACGTTTGTTAATGAGAATCTCGGCAATTGAAGAAAATAAAGCTAAAACCGACATCATGGAAATGTTGAACAATCCAACTGAATACCCATTACTTGACGGCACAAATACTGGCGATTATAGTGTTGGAACAGAGGATATACTGTTACAGCCTTTAACAAACTATACATCGAGCTTATTAGACGCAGTGAGGGAACTACCCAGCCATTATGCTCCTGATTATATGCTTAATACCGTTTTGAAAACTGCAAATGATCCTCGTACTGCAGTACTATTCGATAAGTTTGGAGAAACAGTAGGCGGAAAATTTATTCCTAATAAGGAATACCAAGCTATGCCAATTACATTCACTTCGGCTCAAGCTAATGCTCAGTACATGAAGTATTCGGTTGTCGATTCTGCAACTGCATGGATCAATAATAAACTACCTGGCGTGTTGATGACTGCCGCTGAAACAAATTTCATCAAAGCTGAAGCTCAAGAAAGATGGGGTACTGATGCCGCTGCAAAAACAGCTTACGAAACGGCAGTTAAACAGTCTGTCGCTTTCTATTATTATCTGAATGCAAACTCATCAAACCTAGCTAAGGTAACTAAACCAAGTAATGATGTAATCGATAAATTTGTTACTGAATCAAATATTGCTTTCAGTGGTGATAAAAACACAAAATTAAAGCTAATAGGAACACAAAAATGGTTACATTTTGGTTGGTTACAGGGCGAACAAGCTTGGTCGGAGTATAGAAGAACAGGCTATCCAACGTTGCCAGCATTTCCAGCTTCTACATTGAATGGGTTTCAACGACCTCCTGTACGATTAACGTATCCTTCGTCCGAGATTACTAACAATAGTGAAAACTATCAAGCTGTGAAATCTAAAGACACACGTGACACCAAAATTTTCTGGGACGTCAATTAATCGACACTACATCTCCTACAGAAAGCCACCTTCAAGTGGCTTTCTTTTTATCATTTTCATTATATTTATACATGCAAAAACTGACAACCCTTATATCAACCGCACTGCTAGCGACAAGCACAACTTTAGCCTTTGGTCAAGCACACAATGTGTCGGGTGGCTACCAAAAACCTACCGACCCACAGGTGATCGAAAACCTCGAACAATGGCAGGATATGAAATTTGGTCTTTTCATGCACTGGGGCACATATAGCCAATGGGGTATCGTGGAAAGCTGGAGCTTATGTCCCGAAGATGAAGGATGGACACAGCGTAAACCAGAGCACGGCGCAACCTATAACGAATACGTAAAGAACTACGAAAATCTACAGACAACATTCAATCCTACGGATTTCAACCCACAAAAATGGGCCGACGCCGCAAAAGCAGCCGGCATGAAATATGTCGTCTTTACGACCAAGCATCACGATGGATTCGCCATGTTCGATACCAAGGAATCGGATTACAAAATTACTTCCAGCAAAACCCCTTTCTCTTCAAACCCAAAAGCTAACGTCACCAAAGAAATATTCAATACCTTTCGCAATGACGGATTTAAAATTGGCGCCTATTTCTCTAAACCGGATTGGCATACGGATTTTTACTGGTGGAATTATTTCCCACCAAAAGATCGCAATGTAAACTACGATCCTAAAAAACATCCTGAGCGTTGGGAAAAATTCAAAAACTATACCTACAACCAGATCAACGAGCTCACTTCCGAATATGGAAAGGTCGATATCTTATGGTTAGACGGTGGTTGGGTACGTCCATTCAAAACGATCGATCAGTCCGTCGACTGGCAAAAAACCATTAAAGTTGAACAAGATATTGACATGGACCGCATTGGTGGCATGGCCCGAAAAAATCAACCGGGAATTATTGTTGTCGACCGCACCGTTCCCGGAAACTGGGAAAATTATGTCACGCCGGAGCAGGCCGTACCCGAACATCCACTGGATATCCCCTGGGAAAGCTGCATTACCATGGGCGATTCTTTTAGCTACGTTCCCAATGATAACTACAAACCAACAAAAAAGATCGTTGAGACTCTCGTCAAGATCATCTCTCGTGGCGGAAACTATCTGCTTAACATCGCTCCCGGCCCCAAAGGTGATTACGATCAGGCTGCATATGACCGTTTAAACGAATTGGCCGCCTGGATGAAGATCAACCAAAATGCCGTTTATGCCACGCGTACCATCGCCCCTTACCATCAAGGTGATTACTATTACACCAGAAGTAAGGACAGTAAAATCGTCAATGTATTTCACCTTTCGGAAGGTGACACTTATCAGCAACCGAATGAATATGTCTTTCAGGTGCCAGACAATTTTAAAGTGAAAAAAATAGCAATATTGGGCCATAAAGGTCGCTTGGACTGGTCGCAACGTGACAATCAGATCACCCTGAGAAGTCCGGGCACAAGATTCAATTATGCTACCGCGATTCAATTGCAAAGCAAGTAACAAAAAAGCAGCTGGATTACATCCAGCTGTTTTTTTGTTATCCGATAACGATGATCGACTTCAGGTGGTTTCAGAGGCTTTCATTTCACTGCTGAAAACCAGTAAATACAAATCCCCCGATTTCTACCCTTAATCATTATCCGAATAACTAAATATACTATCTATAAAAAACGCCACTTGTGAACTTGGCAGCAAATAGTAACCGAATGAAAAATATAACCCCATTTTTAGCCCTCCTATTCTTAGCATTTTATTCATGTAAAACCTACAAGCCACAGATAGTTTCTTCTGGGCAGATCTTTCAAGAAGGCCAGGCTGCTTTCAAACAATGCCATGCTTCGACCATACAATCCTTCGGCAAAGACAGCCTCTTGGCTTGCTGGTTTGGTGGCACGCAAGAATCCAATCCTGATGTGGTGATATGGAGTTCTCATTATACAAATGGAAAATGGCAAACACCAGTCCAAATCGCAGATGGGATTCTTGCAGAAAAGCGTTATCCGACCTGGAACCCTGTACTCTATCAACACCCAAAGAACGACACCCTATATTTATTCTATAAAATTGGTCCTAATCCACGCGAATGGAAAGGCTATGTCAAATACTCCCTCGATAAAGGTTACCACTGGTCTGCATCACAGGCATTACCCGATGGTATTTTGGGTCCGATCAAAAATAAACCATTTACATTGTCCAACGGTGACATACTATCTCCTTCCAGCACAGAGTCTAAAGAAGAAATATGGAAGGCGCATATAGAAATCAGTCGGGATCAGGGTAAAACCTGGTCCATCAGCAACATACGCCCCGATACGAGCATTCAAGTCATCCAGCCAAGCATTGTCCAACATTCGGATGGACGCATTCAGGTGCTCTGCCGAAGTAAAGAAAACAAGGTTATGGCAGCTTTTTCGACGGATAAGGGTGTTACTTGGGGATCCTGGCAGGCAACAAACTTGCTCAATCCTAATTCGGCAACTGATGCCATTCGATTAAAAAATGGCTTGTTTATGATCGTTTACAACCCCGCTATAGCTGGGAAGGATTGGTGGGAAGGACGTACAAAGCTTCATGTAGCAATTTCCAAAGACGGTCTTCAATGGAAAGATGCTCTTATACTTGAAGACGGAGTCAAGGGGGACGAGTATTCTTACCCCACAATTATTCAAGATACCAGTGGTTTAATACATATCACGTATACATGGAATAGAAAGAGTATTAAGCATGTTGTGCTCAAATAAGTAGGATAGTTGTAGCAAAAATGGCAGTAACTTCGTAATATTCTAAAAACCGAGTTATGAGATCAATATCAAAATTATTAACATGCTTAGCATGCTTCGTATGCGCAGGTTGCTCAAAGGAAACTTCTAATCAAAACCGGTATCTCGAAGGAAGTTATTCGGGGAAATTTATAGTCAACTATAAAAATCAGGACCAAACCTTCACTGGAGACGTAACCGTCCGATTTAAAGCAGACAGTTTCTTTTGTACAGCAAACAAAAACCGATTTCCTGCCGGTGGTTCAGGAACGTACAAAATTGTTGGAGACCAAATTATTTTTAAAGACAAAAATATTTGGACTGCAGATTTCGACTGGGCATTGATATTGAACTATGACTACACGTATTCTTTCGATGGAAAAGATCTTAATTTGTCAAAAGCTCCTTATCAAAACAATAGCTATATCTATAAATTAACGAAGGATTAATTAATAATCCTTCGTTAATTCCATTTCTCCCTTAAGTCGAATATCATCCGATGAAGTGCCTACCAATAGCTTAAACTTTCCCTTTTCAGTCTTCCACTCCTGGTTCGCATTCCAAAGTTTAAGATCCTCTTTGGTCAATTGAAAAGAATAACTTTCCTTCTTCCCTGCCCCAATATTTTTACGCGCAAACTGTTTCAATTGCATAATGGGCGTAACCACCGAACTGACTTCATCAACAACATATAACTGGGCCACTTCATCGCCCGTCACAGGACCTTTGTTTTCGACATCAAAGGAAACCGTACATACAAAATCAGCTGCGCCTTCGGTCAATCCTACCTGTAAGTTGCTATATTCAAATTTACTGTAACTTAATCCATACCCAAAAGCATACAAAGGTTTAGCTGACATTTCAACATAATCGTGGTGTTTGGGTTTTGTATGGTTATAATGTACCGGCAGTTGGCCTACAGCGCGCGGCACAGAAATCGGTAGCCTTCCAGCGGGATTATAATTACCAAATAACACATCTGCAATAGCCAATCCACCTTCCTGTCCAGGATACCAAGCATTGACGATCGCAGGAACATGTTCCGAAGCCCAATTAAGATTTAAAGGTCTTCCCATGATCGTAACCAGGACTAGAGGTTTTCCTGTTGCCCGGATCACTTTCATCAGTTTTAATTGATCGCCCATCATATCCAACGAAACGCGATCAAATCCTTCACCACTTTCCATATCACTGACAGTATTGGGATCTACATTCGCTGCTCCCGTAGCCTGATAGGAAGTTTTAAAATCCCGTGCACTCGAACCTCCGAGAACCAAAATTACCACATCTGCTTGCTCAGCAGCTGCTACCGCAGCTGAAATATTAGAATTTGCTGTATCACGGATGGCGCAACCTTTGACATAATCAACTTGCGTTCCTTTTCCCAGAGCCGAGCGAATACCGGTCAATACAGTCTGAACCTTGCCTTCGGCCTGTGGCGCAGTATAATCACCCAATTGATTATAGCCATTGTCAGCATTTGGTCCGATCACCGCAATCCGTTTCAACGATTTACTTAATGGCAGGATATTTTGTTCGTTCTTTAACAAGATGATGGATTCGCGTGCAACCTGTCTTGCAACAGATCTATTCTGTGCTGTGGCAACTTTCTGAGCAACAAGCTTCTCCTCCACATAAGGACGGTCAAATAGACCAAGTTTAAACTTCATGCGTAGCACCCGCGCCACTGCTGTATCCAATACTGCCGGCTCGACCAGCCCTTGTTGCACCGCTTGTAACAGATTCGGGCCATATCCCGATCCGCTCAAGTCCACATCCAATCCGGCATGTATACTTTGTGAAGCGGCTTCTGCTGCAGTCGCCGCTGTCGCATGCCCACCGTTGAGACCAGAAATACTTAATAGATCTGACACCACAAATCCCTTGAACCCCCAATCTTTACGTAAAATATCTTTTAACAGCCAGGGGTTTGCGGAGCAAGGAATACCGTCAATACTATTATAAGCCGTCATAACCGACCCCGCACCGGATTTAACTGCACGCTCGAATGGCGGTAGAAAATACTGTCTCAGGCTTCGTTCACCAAAAGATACAGACTCACCATTATGTCCGCCATCGGGTGCCGCGTAAGCGACAAAGTGTTTCAACGTACCAATAATTTTATCCTGTTGCCCAAGCTTCTCACCCTGAAAACCACGGATCATGGCACTTCCCATCTGTCCGATGAGGTAAGGGTCTTCGCCATAGGTTTCCTCCGTGCGGGACCAGCGGGGGTCCCGGGCCAAGTCCAATACAGGACCATAGCCATTTTTTCCACCTACGGCGTAGGTTTCCTGTGCTATTGTCGACGCCATACGCTGAATTAAATCCGGATTCCAGGTACTCGCCTGTCCTATTGCCGTCGGGAATACCGTAGCACCAATGGCCATGTGTCCATGCGGAGCTTCTTCAGATAGTAACAATGGAATACCCAAGCGGGTGCTATCCAACATATATCGCTGGATGGCATTGGTCGCGCGTGCGGCTTCTGTGGGAGTAAGGCCATTGACTAAGGTTTTTTGTGTCCAGGGATCAGCGCGCAACGTGGCCCACAACAAGCCGATATGCTGCTCCTTGACCGCTTTCCGCAACTTATCGCTAACCCCAACTTGCTTTCCCTGTTTCTCATACATATCCCATCCAAGCAATTTACTCAGCTGTCCAACTTTCTCTTCAACAGTCATTCGCCCCAACAGATCACTGACCCTTCTTTCGGTGGGCAATGTGCTATTTTTATATGGAAATTGCTGGGCTTGAATTTTTGGCGAGAGCAATGTTGTCAATGCAGTAAAAAGTAATATGCGGACTTTCATAAGTAGATTATTATTTTTCTATTTTCTATTCTTATACGGAAACCTAAATTTATGTATCACACGATTTATGCAACCGGTTTCAAAACACTAAATTAACGATTTAGCAGAAATAAACAAGTTAATATTTTTGTTTCCTTAGTCCTCTCGATAATCAATTTGGCAACGAATGTTCTCGTTTACATAGCTGATCGAAAAAATGTGATCTGTGATCCCTGATACTGAAAATTAGCAATAAATATCAAATGTATTGATAAAAAAGTGAGAAAGACGGCAAGCCGTCTTTCTAGTGAATGTTATAGGAAATATACTACGTAATAAAAACATATTAAAATCTTTTAAGGACTTCTTGCCAAAGGTTGGGATAATCTGTCTGAATCAGCCGTACAAAAGGATATTTTTCCAAAAAAGACCGATAAATGTCTTCGCCCTCTTGTCCTGCCTTATCGTCATATTCACCAAGACTATTCATCCAAAAATAAATACCTTGCTGCCGCATTGAATCAAGCCTTTTGGTATCCGTAAACGACTCATCAAGGTGAATGATTGAGGTTATCTTCATCTTCAGAATGGCATTCAAATCATTCATGCTGCGTGCCCGTGGAAAGAGCGTCACCTTTGGATTGAGTTTGTAAATCCTAGGCATATCCTTATAATCATAAAGAAAAAACAACACCTCATCTTCCATCCCTTCTTTTTCAACAAGATCATAGGTTTTCTCAATAAACTCTTTTCGATCTTCCTTAAAGTCTAGATCTACAATAATTTTTCCTTTCGCTATGCGTAAAGCTTCTTCTAACGTGGGTACAGCATATTCCGACGCTTCACCGTTAGCCTTGGTACGTAAGCGTAGCTGTCGAATCTCGTTGAAGGTATGTTTGGAGACCTCCCCATCTCCAGTTGTGGTGCGGTTTAAGGTTTTATCGTGCATGAGCACCAGTACACCGTCTTTGGTCGCTCTCACATCGACCTCAACTACTGAAACGCCTTGCCGAATGGCTTCTTCAATAGCAGCGATCGAGTTTTCTGGCTGTTCCAGGTGTGCCCCCCGATGTGCTACGATATGCAGACTTTTTTGGTCCAGCCTTTTTATTAAATCAATTGATTGGGCACATAGACTCGTCGTAAAACTAATTATTATACTCAACAAGAGAGTAGAAAACAGCGTCTTTTTCATCATATACAGGTATTTTTTAAGCAATTTTTTATTCAGCCATAAGGCGAAATCACTTTTTTGACAGTTCAAATGAATCAAACAATTGTCCATTCAGCTTATAACTTGCAAAATAGAGCTTATTTGCCGTGAGTTTTATTACTTGGTACAGCTGTGTTTGCTCCGTTGCAACATCCATCCATCGTTCAGAATCGGACTCATACATCTTCGGTCCGGCCACCGACAATAGGTATACAGGACGCTTTCGGCCAAGACTGCCCCGGGCATAGGTATGATCATGGCCCTGCAAAACCAAATCAACACCATATTTTTCCAAGATGGGTTTAAATCGTTCTCTTAATATCGTATTATCACGACTTTTGGCTGTAGAATATACCGGATGATGCATCACGACGATATTCCATTTTTTTGTGGAAGAGGAAAGTACACGCTCCAGCCATTTTTCTTGTGTAGAAGCCGCTACCGAATCCAGCATAATTAATTGGGAGTTCAGAGAAACAATGCGCAGGTCCTGATAGTCCAAATAGTAAACTGCATCCTGTAATCCCTCAGGTCCATTTTTTGGCAGGTTAAACTGGACTTTCCAATGCGGATCCAGAACCAGACGCCCTGTCGAATCCCGTCGGTATTCATGATTCCCTGGCGTGGGGATAGCAGGTATCATTTGATGAATAAACCCTGTCCCTTCATACCATTCAGCCCATTCCTCATCCGTATTGGAGCGATTGATCAGATCACCGGCATGAACAATAAAACGAGCGTTTGATTCCTGCTGAAAAGCACGACGAATCGTCCTTGACCAGCGCGAACGCAAATCATTCTGTGCATCCCCCAGGTAGATAAAGGAAAAATCACCCGATTGTGCCGCCGTTCTAAATTGATTCCATGGGCTCCAGTGTATACCGTCACCGACACGATAGGTATAGGTTGTTCCGGGTTTTAAATTCCGAAAGCTAACATGGTTGTAAATATCCTTCTGCTCGCCCCTTTCCAGATACGATCGGGTACCTTCTACTGTATGCGCTTTTGTTTCAAAATCGGGATTGCTTTGCTCTTCGGCAATCTGTCCTATTATTTTATCGCCATTACCTGTCGCGCGCCAGGAGACTGACTGTGTGCTGCTCGGATCGTCAGACCAGGTCAACATAATCCGATCCGGCTGTTTATCTGTCACACTGGACTGTGCCTGACCATGCGTCATGGAACAACATAACGCTATTGCTAAAAAAAGAGGTTTTATTTTCATTTGTTATTTTAATCTATATATCCTGTAATTTTTACCAAGGTTTGCCCGTTCCTTGCAATAACCAAGGTTTGGACCAGGCACTATTTTCATTATCGGCCTGCGAATACGCTGTTTTTTCAATACGGCTTAACGCTTCTTCGGCATTCTTTTGATTCACACTCATTTCTGTCTGCATGTAAGGTACACGTACCGGGAGCTGTGTACGGATCGCTGCTGGTCCAGCATTTAATTTTGGATACCCCGTTCTCCGATAATCAAACCAAGCCTGTGCAGCAGTGGACCAGCTAGCGATCCATTTTTGCTCCATAATCTGTACTTGTGTATTTTCAAAAGTCACACCTTTTTGGCGAATATAATCTGCGTAATTTGACGCTTTTCCCCAGCTTGTCAGCGAGGCTTGAATACCACGTTCATAATATGCACGCGCAGTCTCAGGTACAGCCCAGCCCTTCCAGGCCGCTTCAGCCAAGATAAACTCCACTTCGGCCGCAGTCAACAACCTCGCTTTGAGCAAAGTTCCCTTGGCCGAGCGATAAATATCGTTAAGGTAAGAAACATGCGGATTGATGGAAGTCTGTCCTGGCGTTGGATTCAAATTATAGGCAGAAGGATTTTTCGATCCACTTGGTGGTAAGCCCACATAATCCTTGTCTGTATCAATAGGTATCCCCTTGACTACATCGGGTGACAGGATGCGAATGCCGTTAACAATTTTATCAGTACCATGGGGTACCGTGCTGCTCACTTCTATTGGTATCTCGACCTTTTTTGCCCACACAGCCAGTCGTGGATCATTCAATTCCTGAAGTCGATCGACAAATGTAGCACACATTTTCATTCTTCTGAAATTGCTTCCACTGGCATCATACACCGTATTTGACGGCCACGAATCGGCGGCATTATTGCCAGCAAAATCCATCAGTACCTCGTCTGCCGAATTGGTGATCAGTGGAAATTTATCGGGATTGGCCAGCATGTTTTCAACCCCCTGCCTAGCAAAAGCATTCGCCTTCTCCGAAATACGCATATAATACCTCAAGGCTAGGGAATTGGCAAAACGGCGCCATTTGGAGGCTTTACCACCAAAATACACATCAGCACCCGCCAATACCTCATAGGATGCATCCGGTCGCGACAGCAATTCATTTGCCTGTTTTAGTTCCTCAATAATACCTTTGTAGATCACCTCCTGGCTATCGTATTTTGGAAAATTATATTTTGTGTCTCCAAGTTCTGCTTTCAGGGCATCCGTATAAGGCGCATCGCCCCATAAATCGGTGATCAGGCCAAACAGATAGGCACGCATCACCAGGGCAACACCCTGATGAAAATCCAGCCCCAATTTCTCCGCCCGTTTACGCATCAGTTCATTATCACGCAGAAAACCATAGTAACTGTCCCAGCTCAAAATCCCCCCTGTCCATTCATAGTCATTGTGCGAGTTGAACCAAGCATCAAACTGCGTATGTTGCATCACTCCACCAAGATCGGAGAAACTTAATTCATTGTATTTTTGTGCTGCTCCCGTCAATATCGTTGGCAATAGCAGATTGGGATTTGCATCCTCTTCACTCACTCCGTTCGGATTGATGTTGAGTTCTGTCAAGTCTTTACAAGCAGAAATATTCAAAACCATCCCAAAGGCAATGATCATTGTTGTTAATGTCTTCAACTGTTTTTTCATCGTTATTAGCGGTGTTAAAATGTCACATTTACTTTAAATCCTATCGGCATTGACCAAGGCGTCACGTTATAACGCTCAATTCCTTGCTTAAATCCGATGCCTGTTTCGGGTTGGAAAGCCATTTCGGGATCTATTCCTACTTTTGCTTTGGTCCATATGATCAGATTGCGTGTATAAACCCCTAGGCTTCCATTCGCAATGCCGAGCCGTTTCAACCATTTTCCCGACAGATCGTAGCTAAAAGAAAGTTCACGAAGTTTGACAAATGAAGCATCGAATGTTGCGGCATTCATAAAGTCCCAGGGATAATTATCTGAGTAAGCAATATATTTGGTCCCCTCGGCGCCTAAATTTTCAGTATACCCTGTGATATTTCCCTTATCATCGTATTGGGCAATCACCCCGGGGTTAAATACACCGAAATTTCCGGTGACACCGCCCACATTCACAGGATAACCGCCATACTCTTCCCCCGGCCCCCCCACAATCGGATAGCGGTTCCCTTCCACTCGCACCAGATTATTATCTATCAGGTAATTTCGAAGTGTCTCTCCTGTCATTCCTTTGGGGTTGATCAGCTGATCAAGAAAACGCTGTGTGGTCAGGTTGGATTCAAAATACCGATAAGTTTGTGACATGAATTTTCCACCAAAACGCATATCCGCCGCGATATTCATTGTCCACTTTTTATACCTTAAGCTGGACTGCAGCCCCATGGTAAAATCCGGATTAAAGTTTCCGATCTTATTCCGGCTATTATTGATCCGGACAGCCTGCCAGGAACCATTTTTGTTCAGGACTGGAAATCCGTAATAAGGTGATGACTGATCTTCAACTGTGACCAGCTTCGAATCGTATAAATCACCGATTTCTTCCCCTACGTAGGTACGTGCTCCGCCTCTGCCGTCGGTCCAAAAGGTATAAAATTCGACCCCATCCGATAATTCATCAATACGCGTACGGTTGCGATGCCAGTTGAGCCCGAGATCCCAGGACCAATTTTCTTTGGCGATAGGCCGCCCCGAGAGGGCCAGCTCAATACCGCGGCTACTCAATAAGCCGGCATTAATATTTTTTGAATTGAAACCACTTGAACTTGGGAGCGTCGTAGAGATGATCTGGTTTTTATTCTCTAACTTGTAATAAGTCCCCTCAAACTTTAAGCGATTGTTCCACAGCCCCAGATCCATCCCTAACTCATAAGACGTGGCGATCTCGGGTTTCAGGTCAGGAATCAAGAGCGCTCCGGAGCGTGTCAGGCGCAGTACATCACCCCAGCTACCCGGATTACTCAACACATTGGATAAGTTATAAGGATAGGTGTCATTTCCGACACGTGCAACTCCAGCTCTAAGCTTCATTAAATGAATAGCTTTAGGTAGCTTCAATACCTGATTGGCCAGTAGACTTAATGATGCCGAAGGATAAAAATAGGATCGGTTGTCTACCGGAAGCGTACTTGACCAATCGTTACGCCCTGTCAGATCCAGATAAACCATATCACGATAACTGAGATTCACCAATCCATACACACTGTTTATTGCTCTTTCCGAGATAGAGCTGTAGAAGTCCAGATTCAGCGGACTGATGTTTGCCAAAGTATATAAGCCAGGTGTGATCAGACCGGCACCATTTTTTGATATGTTTTGTACAGACTTACCGTGATTATAACGGAGGTTGCCACCCAATGAGCCAGCTACATTGAAATTGCCTATTTTCTGCGTGTAAGTGGTTAGAAAATCAATATTCTGTTCCATATTCATCAGATTCACGATACCGTAAGCACCTCTGGGTTCATTGGTGTAACTATAAGGGATTTTCGTTTCCCTATTTTCCCAGTAAACATCTGTGGCATAGCGCAGCATCGCGGTCCAGTCTTTTTTAATCTTCCAATCCAGTCGTAGATTTCCAAATACACGGTCCCGTGTGAAGGCATTATTGACGCCATAGGCCAGAAAATATGGATTATTATGGTTACCAATGGATTGGGAACGCTGTTGTATCTGTTCCTGTCCGGGGAGCCAATATTCTTCTAGATCGAGAATATTAATATGAGGAGCGACCTCATACGCTGCCTGAATGGGATTTGTACCCCGATTTCCTGCAGGTCTATTATTTGAATTATTTCGGCTGGCATCCAGTGAAAGACCTAAAGTCAGACTATTTCGAATTCGCATTGTTGAATTGATATTTAACGTATTTCGAAAAAGGTCTGCATTGGGAATAATCCCTTTATTTGCCATATTAGAATACGAAAAACGGTAATCCAATCGTTCACTACGGTTACTCAGGGAAATACCATTGGAGCTTGTAATACCCGTTTGTACGAAATTCTTAATATTGTCCGGATACGATTTCAATTCCGTTGGGATCGGCTTACCCTGCTCATCAAGCGGGCTATTCCATTGAACAGCTTTGTATCCTTTGTCTAAGGCCGGGCCGACCATCGCACTTGACTCCTCCTCGATGATCAAATCTCCGGGCTGGTCTCCGGGTTTCCAGGGCATGGTACCGCTAGCAAACTTGTTATGCAAGTCGATAAACTTATAGGGAATATCAAATACCGTATTGCTATTGACAGCAATAGTCATTTTTTCTGCATTCTTACCTGTCTTAGTTGTAATTAGTACGACACCATTGCCTGCTCTGGAACCATAAAGAGCTGCCGCACTGGGTCCCTTCAAGATCGAGATATTCTCGATATCTTCGGGATTGATATTGGCAATGGCATTACCATAATCGACTTTATTGTCATCCCCTATTTGACCGATATTATTCAGACTATTCATTAACGGCACCCCATCGACGACAAAAAGCGGCTGATTGTCTGTACTCAACGAAGAAGCTCCCCGAATCACCATATTGACTGTCGAGCCTGCCGGCCCCGTTGAACTGATCGTGACTCCCGGAACTTTCCCCGCCATTCCAACCAAAAAATTATCATTGTTGACACGGTTGAGATCCTCGCCTTTAATCTTTCCGACGGCATAACCCAGGGAACGATCCTGACGTTTGATCCCTAGTGCCGTTACCACAACTTCATCAAGCACACTATCATTTCCTTTTAAGAACACCTGACGTACAGCAGTATTGTTATCGTCCAGTTTTACATTATGAAGCTCCTTTTTCTCATAGCCAACATGTGTAATCACCACATGATATTCACCTGCGGGCAACTTGATGGTTACCTCCCCTTTTGCATTGGACAAGCTCTTCTGTTCCGCCTGGAGCACATGCACCGACGCACCAGCTACAGGTTTGTTGGCCTCATCTAAAATCTGCAACTTCAGCGGATAAGAGGTTTGCTTGCTCGCATTTCGAACAAGGACAATCCCGCCCGCGACTTTCCTTGATTGAATATCGGTACCTCTCAAAATATAGTTCAATACCTCATCGACACGCACATTGCGGAATACCTTTTCAGTTATTGCTATACGCTCCAGCTGGAGAATATTCCGATCATAACCAATTGCCTGACCTGTTTCCTGTGACAGCTGGAGCACAGCCTCAGCCGCATTACCATTACGAAGATGAATATTGATCAGATCGCTCGGTATCAGATGTACGCTATCCATTGACCCGGCACGACTATTTGTTCCCGAAATAGAAAGCACTGAACAGAGCGCGAGCTTTGCTGCCAGGCTGGTGAGCTTTGTTATTTTATACATATATTTGTACGAATGTTTTTTAACATGACTTATTAAGGTGCTCACTGGTCGATTTAGCGGTTTGCCAGATGAGCACTTTTCCTTTGTTAGATTTTCCGTCGTTTCCTGCTAATGCAGCTTATTTGTGTAAGATTATTTCATTTTTTTCCCTCCTAAATTTGATTTGATGAATAGTGCAGATCATAGTCAAGACCTGATCCAATGACTCAACCTGAGGAATCATCAGGGAGTAATTGAATTTATCCGTATCAAGGTTGTCTGCAATCAATACAACACCATAACGGTTGTAGATAATTTCTTTAAGCGCATTGAATCCCACATTGTTCAATAGCATTCCCCCCTGTGTCCATAGGTTTACGGTATTTGGATTCTGATCAAAAATTTCAAAATATTTTTTTGCCAGACTGTAACGTGCAGCTTTACCCCGAGTCAGGATACGTTGTTCCCCATTTTCTTCAGCGAACACCTTTACACGTCCGGTTTTAACTTCAACCGTAACTTGTCCGGAAGCCTGCGAACGATTGACATTAAAGGATGTCCCCAATACAGTGACTGAGACAGCTCCTGATGCTATCGTAAATGGATGCAGGGTATCACGCTTGACCTTGAAAAAAGCTTCGCCCCGATCTAAAAAAATGGCTCTACTTTTCCCATAGTTTATCTTATCATAACGAATCTGTGTATTTCCATTGAGAAAAACGGAAGTTCCGTCAGGAAGAAAAATCTCCCGCAATTCACCAGCTTTCGTCACTGTTTGCGTAAGCTGCATTTCAGCTAATATTTTCCTAGAAGGAAGAGCTTGTTGATGATTCCGCAAAAATAAAAGAGATGAGATACCGAGTAATAGAATTGCCGCAGCGGCAGACAACCAGCGAAACCGCTGGATCCGAACTGCGCTTTTTCTTTCAGCTTGTAGGGTTGGTACAAGCCGTTTAAACAGTTCGTCCTTTACCGCATGACGATGGGCTTCATCATGAAACGGATTAATATCTTCTTCTGTAATAGACTGATACCAACTATCCACCTGTTCACTTTCCCTTTCGGTCAATTTTCCCTGCAGGTAATCTTGTATTATACGTTTAAAGTTCTCGATATTCACTGTTATTATTTTTTATTCTAATACAGTTGAATACCCTCGAAGTACTTTAATTCAATGTGTTTTTTATATTAAATAATAATGAAGCAGACAACTACCGGCGAAGAGTAAAAAAATAGAATCACGATCAGCAAATCGTTGTGTCAATTCCTGACGCAGGATTCTTCTTGCATCCGACAAATAATTTTTGACAGTCTGTTCGGCGAGGTTTAACTCTTTGGCGATTTGCGTTATCGAATAGTTTTCATAGCGCATCAAATAAACCGATCGCATCAATTTGGGCAACCGTCCAATAGACTCTTCCACAATGACCTCCAACGCCTTGTACTTTGCCAGATTGTGATCATCTAAATTGGTAAATAGCTCCATTCGTTCGGCAGCCTGATCAAACACCTGTTTACGCACCCGCTCCGTCGCATAATAATTGAGTACTTTGTTTTTAACAGAAGTATAGAGATAAGATTTCAAGGAGCTATAATCGGTGTTAATGAGATGGCGTTTTTCCCAGATGTGTATAAAAACTTCCTGCACGAGATCTTTTGCGGAGGCTTCATCCCTAAGATGGCGAAAGACCGTTGTATACAGCTCCTCCCAATACAAATCAAAAAAATAGGTAAAAGCTTTGGGATCACCCGCTTTAAAACGTGATAAATAATGGTTATCTACATGGCCTTTGGTCGTTTTCACCTTACAAAGATAGTGGCGCAAGATTACGGGAATGTTAATTTTTCCGGAAGATTTCAAACACAAGCTTCCCATTTATATGAGATGGGAGCGATATTGTACAATAAGCCTTTATTTTTGTTAATAACCGTGTTAAGTACCTAAGCATTAAAAGACATTTTGTTGAAAACCTGCCCAGCATGAGGTGGGTAATTTTTCTGTGTTTGCTTACAAGAAATAGTCAATTCATCGCCCGATCCTTTCGAGGTATCGTGCAATCATAAAAATGTTAACAACACTGTTAATTTGCTCTATATAAATGCTATTTATGTTAATAACGTTTTTACTTCATCCTATTTTCAAGGACAAAAAAGTCTGTTTAAAAAAATTATCGCGGTTGCTAAGGGTAAAACGAAAGTTAGCTGTCATAAAAATAAAGCTTAATCAATATGAAACTAACATCAATCTTAATAATTGCAATGGCGACCCAGGCCACGCAATCACTTGCCCAGGTACAAGATTCGACGAAGACAAACCGACGGATGGTGACCGAGACTGTCAAAGGGACTGTACTGGACAAAAATACAAGACTACCACTGATCGGTGCCACCATTATCCTTTCCTCCGACGGTGATACAAAATCCGTTAGTACAGATCAGCAGGGAGTATTTAGGCTAATGCAGGTTCCTGTTGGACGTCAAGTATTACGGGTACGTATGGCGGGCTATAGACAGGAAGAACTGTCAGAACTGCTCATCACCTCCGGCCGTGAGAATATCCTTAATATTGAAATGGAACCACAGGCAAACACCTTAAACGAAGCTGTGGTTTATGCCAACACTGGAAAGCAACCATTAAATCAAATGGCGATGACCAGCGGGCGCTCTTTTTCTCCAGAGGAGACCAACCGTTATGCTGGAGCTTTTTTTGACCCGGCCAGAATGGCGCAAAGTTTTCCCGGTGTTGTTGCCGGTGGTGACGACAACGAGATCATTGTGCGTGGAAATTCGCCTAAAAGCTTACAATGGCGATTGGAAGGCATCGAAATTGTAAATCCCAACCACTTTGGAGCCGAAGGTGCCGCTGGTGGGGGGATAAGTATGCTTAATACGATGGTTTTAGGAAAATCTGATTTCTATACTGGTGGACTGGCTGCTGAATACAACAACGCCATATCAGGAGTATTTGACCTTAAATTTAGAAAGGGAAATACCGATAAACGCGAATATACATTCAATGTCGGTGTGTTGGGGGTAGGTGCAACTTTAGAGGGCCCTTTCAAAAAAGGAAGCGATGCCTCTTATTTGATCAGCTATCGTTACTCCTCATTGAGTCTATTGGAAAAAATAGGTGTAAAAGTCTCGGATACAGGTATTCCAAAGTACCAGGACCTCTCCTTTAATTTTGTTTTTCCGACCAAGAAGGCCGGAACATTTTCGCTCTTTGGGATCGGCGGCCTCGGAAAGATAAACGAAACTGCCAAACGCAATTTCCAGGAATGGGAGGAACGGACAGATGCGCAGGACATGAACCTGGGATTTAACGCTGGAAGTGCCGGACTAAAACATCAGTATATCGCTAACGATAGATTGTATTTCAATAACATTATTTCAGCATCAATCAGCCGCAATTCCAATAAAACAGATACCCTGACACAGGACTACGTGGCAAGCCTATATCACAAAGATAAATTTACAAATACCGCAATACGGTATGCGGGTAGCCTGAATTACAGAGCAAACAGTAAAAACACGATCCGGGCGGGAATCAATGCCAGTCTGCTTCGCTATGATCTCTACGCCTTAACCTATGATACCGAACTTGCCGCATTAAAAGAACGTGTCAATGAAAAGGGAAATACCAGTACCTATGACGCTTTTGCACAGCTCAAAACAGAACTGTCCGATCGCCTGACACTAAATACGGGGGTACATGCCAACTATTTTGCCTTAAGTAAAAGCTGGACTGCAGAACCTAGACTGGGCTTAAACTGGAAAGTCGCGGCAGATCAGACGATATCCTTTGGCACAGGACTCTACAATCGTTTAGAACCACTCAGTTATTACTTTGCCAAGAGCGGAGGAACCGGACAAAATACAACAGATAATACTGCACTATCTCCTACCAAATCCGCGCAGGCTGTTATGGGCTATGAAAAAAATCTAAGCCGCACGCTGAGATTTAAAACCGAAGTCTATTACCAACATTTATACAATGTACCTGTCTCCTCAGATCCAGACATGAACTTCTCCCTGCTCAACGTATCGGATATTTCGGCAATCGGAACATCGACCTATCGTCAATTGGTCAATAAAGGTACAGGTAGAAACTATGGCATTGAACTAACAGTTGAAAAATCACTCAGCAAAGGGTATTATTTTATGGCCACCACTTCGGTATTTGATTCCAAATTCAAAGCACTCAATGGCAAAGAATACAATACAACATTCAATACACGCTATGTCGGCAATCTATTATTGGGAAAAGAATGGACAGTGGGAAAAAATAAAAATAACCTATTCGGGATGAACGCCAAACTGATCTACGCCGGCGGAAGAAAATACTCTCCGGTGCTGGAAGATGAATCCTTACGTTTAGATGAGGAAATCATCGATCAAAGCCGGATTAACACCCTAACTGCCGATCCTTATATCCGACTTGACTTTTCGTCAAGCTACCGCATCAACCGCAAGAAAGTGAGCCACCTCATCATCCTGGACATTCAAAATATCCTTAATAGAGAGAATACGGTCGGTATGCATTACAATTTTAGCAAACGTATCATTGAGCCACAAAAATGGACCGGGATCATCCCAACGATTAACTATAGAATAGAATTCTAATAGACCAGCGACGTGAATAGCAAACTACGGTCAAATAAATGAAGAAGGTCCAGGTTCCTTACAGATCCTGGACCTTCCTTTTTAATATTCACGACAATTACGAAAGGGGTAAGACTTTACTTATTTACCGATCGTGATTATTTTTGACGCCGTACTACCCGCGTACTCAGCTTGCGGCAGAGCTATCTCAACGGTTTGGTTTACTTTTGCACTTTTATTAATGAGATGAACATGTATGGCTTTTTCCTGTTGTAGAGGATCTGCCACATCCAGCTTGAATACGCTATCTCCCTTTGTAATTTGCAGAATGACCGGTTTATCCACCTGAATAGACCAAGCCCCAATTTGACAGGTACCTGACTGATGGAACACTGCCTGAATAGCAGCCAGCCCCTGATGTTCTACGGCTTGAATAGCAGGTGTATTGTGCCAGATTTTTAGCTGCTGCATAGCCCTCTTATCTATCTGATCTACACCAGGTACAACAATATAAGCATAACTTCCATTTACAGGTTTCGCTGCTTGCTCAACCCATAATTTAAATACCTTACCACGGACAGCATCTTTTGATCGGGAACGATTGATGCGGTACCAGGAGCCCGATTGTTCTTTTGCCGTCAGAGCGACTTTCATTGCTTCCGGGAAATAATAGCCGACCCGATTATGCAGTACATATTCACCACCTTTTACATTTCTGATCAGAGAATCCCTCGTCGAGATCTCTTTTCCATTCCATACGACCGGGCCATTCAACCAAGTTTGATTCAGTGTTGTTACGACCGGTTCCACCGCAGCACATGTAATTCCACTTCCTAAGCAAACGATCTCCCTGTCGAAAAAGAACCATGCCTTCTGTGCACTCACACCATCATATTGAACAGACATCGCCGATGCACCGATCGTACCGTTGCTAACACCACCGGCAAAAGCATTGGTCGCCAGAGCCCCCCACTGTTCTTTCAGTTCCTGATCATCCGGATAATCCCGTGTTGTCGTACCCGGAATTTTATCCCATTCCCATACCGGCATGATATTATAGTATTCCGGTCCAAAAACCTGAATATTGGTTACACCATCCGTCATATTTTTTCCAAGCATATTTTCCCCATTTCCCGATTCCGATTTGTTGGTTCGCTTACTTGCCAGGCGTACGTTGAAATGATACTGCTTTCTGAGATGAGTGGTATAATCCCCTTTCCAATAATGCCGGTGAGTAAATTCAGCATCAAAAGCCTGAAGGCTATCTAATTTTGCCATTCCTTTCTTCCAAACAGCATTGTTGGCCGGATCGATCAATTGCATCTGCTGCAATATGCCGACCTCCTGATCCTTGCGCAATATATCTGGTCGCGATATCCCGCGTCCATGCACATTAAAATCAATATAACGTGCGCGTATGATCGGCAGGTAGGTTTCCAAAAGAAATTTTTCGAAGAGGTCCAATTTCTCCTTATTAACCGCATAAGGTGTCTCACGGACATAGGCCATGACTTTGGAAATACCCTTTAAAAATTCTTCACCATAGCCCGCAATATACAGTTGTGGGCCATGTTGCAAGTAAGAGAAATCATATTGTAAGCCTTCTTCGCCATCCACTAACTGGATGGGAAGGAGCAATTGCTCCATTGCTGCAGCCAATAGATTCTCATCTAACAGGATCAGTGCCCGGTAAAAGTAATGCATGGCAATATCACTTTTGTTGGCACCTGTTTTTTTATAAGGATCTCCCCGCTCCATGAGTTTCACCAGCTGCATTTCCAAGGTAGGTGGAATTTTCTCCTGACCAAATTTCATCAGGATCAGACAGACACCTATTGCTTTGGGAGAGGCAATTTCATTGTGCCACCAGTTCGTTGATTCAAAGCGATTATTTGCCCAATACTGCGCTGCCTGTACAATCTTGTCATAAAGCGACTTTTGCTGATAAAATTTACTTTTGGGAGATACATAAGCTACGATCAAAGCTTTCAGGCGGTCTAAGTGTTCTCCCGGAGGCCAGAGTGAAATTGATTTACTTGTGTAATCTATATCAGACCAAGTACCAGCTTCAGTCAATTGACTCCTCCAAATTGTGGCTTTATCACTGGGCGCGGCCGAACTTTGCAATTCGTCGTCGTACACATGTTTTTTGATGCGGTCAAATGTATGGCTGTCCTGGGCTTTAGCCATGACAGCTCCAAATGCGAGTAAAAGTATAAGTATGATTTTCATTCGTTTTTTATTGGTCAATATGCGGAGTATGAACATCTTTTTCGCCAAAGCAGCCAAAATCATCATATCCACCATCGTCGCTCAGGATCACAATAACATTGGGTCGCTGTTGTGCATAGACAGGAATCTCGATTAGAGAAAGTATACTCAACACCGCAAGTATACGAAAGCACATTTTTCCGATAGACCATAGCATTAGATTTATAGCTAAATGTAACCTTAAATGTATTGTATTTTCGTAAAAAAATCGAAAACGATTTCGTTAATTCATTTTTTTTTAGTCCTTTATATAAGTAAATCTAATGTGAAGCTGATGGAAATAAACGACAGAAATCAACTTGTGATTATTGCTAAAGTTCTGGTCGGAAATCTTCAGGAGCAGGCTTTGTCCGAGTCCCTGACAAGCCTACGCGAAAGTACTCCGGAGCACTTCTTGCCAAACCTTTTTCGGTTTGCGAAAAAATGGTCAAAAGCGTCTTTTCCGATCCCGATAGCGGAGCTCTGGGCAGACTTTACCAAACTCATTTCCCTTCATCCCGAATGGGGTTTTGTTGTTATCGAAGGGGCTCATATTGCAGATATTGCGAGTTTTTACGCCGAAATCAATAAGGTCTATATGGCCGGTGAGAATTGGAAAATTGGCAGTTTGGACGGTTTCGACGACCTGCTTTACGGGGGATTTGGGAAATTGCAGGACGCAAAAAAGCATACGATCATTTGGCGGGATATCGCTCACAGTCGGGCTGCATTAGGTGTGACCACCACGCTCGCCTATTACCAGGAGAAACTTGCAGCCAATTCACCATTCAATCATACCTATTTCCAACAAAAGCTAGCCGATTTACAAGCTGGAAAAGGACAGACTTATTTCGATATCGTAGCGGAAATAATACAATCGCATCCAAAGATTGACTGGATTTACTAAAGGATTTAAAGAATTCAAATTGGTATCTTTATCGAACCTAAACAGAATACCATGAAACATATAGTAAAGATATTTTTTTTGTTGACGATGCTATTTCAGCATGTTGCTTATGCGGACAGTCCACTTAAAGTCGCTGTTGCGGGACTCAATCACGACCATGTATACCTCCTTTTGAACCTATACAAAGAGAAGAAGGTCGATATTATTGGAATAGCCGAGCCTAACAGTGTCCTAGCCGGCAAAATTCAGGCACAATACCATCTTCCGAAGTCCGTTTTTTACCCAGATCTAAGTTCCTTGCTCAAAAAAGTAAAGCCCGATGTCGTTCTTGCTTACAACCCCACCAATGAGCATATCAATGTAGCGGAAATCTGCCTACCGCTCAAAATACCTATCATGGTAGAGAAACCGATGGCAACCACATTGGCTGATGCCAAACGCATAGCAACTTTATCTAGGGAAAACAAAACGGCTTTTTTGGTCAATTATGAAACGACCTGGTACAAGAGCAACCAACAGCTCAAGCAATTGATTGATCAAAATGCAGTGGGTCGAGTGACACGGATGATTGTAAAAGATGGACATGAAGGGCCCAAAGAGATCGGCTGTAGCAGCTATTTTCTCGACTGGCTAACAGATCCACAGAAAAATGGCGGTGGAGCATTAATGGATTTCGGCTGTTATGGGGCCAATCTCATGACCTGGATCAAGAATGGTGAACGTCCTATTTCTGTCAGTGCCATTACGCATCAACTGAAGCCCGAAGTTTATCCAAAAGTCGAAGATGATGCCACGATTATCTTAAATTACCGCGATGGCAGTACAGGTATTATCCAGGCCTCTTGGGCATGGCCATATAGTGTCAAGGATCTACAAGTTTTCGGAACAAAGGCTCAGCTCTATGCAAAAAATGATAAAAAGCTATTGAAATATGTACAGCATAATGGGGAGCCGACCGTTATTCAAACAGATCAGCACTATTTCGAAAATCACATCCAGTATCTGGAACATGTATTAAGAGGAAATCAGCTGCCTGAAGGCGATTTAGGTTCCATCAGCAACAATGTGACGGTTGTTGAGATATTGGAGGCAGCCAAGCGTTCCGCAAAGGAAGGAAAGTCAATTTTATTAAATTGATCTTAGCACAAAAAAAGGTATATGGACATCATCCATATACCTTTTTCTAAGATATCTCAAACGATCCATCAGGGATTCAATGGCTCATCTGGATCTATCATCAACGTTTCTTCCTTTGCCCGAAATTCGATGATAACATCCGAAATTCGTTTTCCTAATACAAAGGAACATAGCCCAATTCCCGTATACCCTGATAGATTAATAGCCAGGATTTTGATACATACGCTGTGGATCCAATTTATATTCATCAAAAGGAATTGGATAGTATCTATCCTTTGTGGAAATATTGGAGATTTTAGCATTCCCATAATCCGCCTGGTTTTTAGTTTTAAAGTACGTCACCAATTCCTGCGGATTATAGTTCCGGATTAAGTCAAACCAACGATGATTTTCGAAAGCCAGTTCCACCCGGCGTTCATGTAAAATCGCTTCTTTTAATGTTGGGTATTTTGTGCGATAGTCATTGTTCAACATGGACACAGCATACGAAGGTAGCCCTGCGCGTTCACGAACCTGATCCAGCAACGCAATAGCTTCAGCTTCTTTACCTAAACGGTATTTGGTCTCCGCTAATAATAACATCACATCAGCATAGCGGATCAAGATCCAGTCATTTCCGCCCCAACCGTTGGTACCCGCAGCGTCACTATTATCCCTAAATTTGGTTACAAACCAATCGTTAACTTGCGTATTGGTGGCAAATTTCACGGAGAAACCTTTTCGGATATCGTCTTGCTCGTAATCTTTAATCAAATCTAGTTTTGCCACTTCACCAGCACCTGTCGAATTGTAACGTGAGTTGATAGTTTCTCCTCGCGCCTGGTAATTACGGGCGATACTCGAGCTATAGTTTTGGTCTCCCTGTTTGTACTGAATCTGAAAAACGAGTTCTTTACAGCTATTTTTCTTGGTCACATCGAAAACATCCGCATAGGGGATTTCGTTTAGCTTGCCAAAAGTTCGCATTTGGTAAGCCGCATTGAGGTACTGTTCTGCCTTCGCAAAATTTTCTGCACTCCCCGACGTCTGCGTTGCACCCAACGTTAAGTATACTTGCCCCAAAATCGCATTAATGGCCGATTTAGACGCTCTACCAATGACGTAATCTTTCTGTGTATTGGGAAGATTGCTGGACAATGCCTCCGTCAAATCCTTAATGATCTGTTCATACACAACCGACTCTTTTTGCCGAAAAGCCAATTCATTTGCTTGCTCTTTACTTGTAACCTGTACCGTAGACAATGGAATATCTCCAAATTTGCGTACCATATGGAAATATAGTAATGCACGGACGAATTTCGCTTCCGCAATATAACGGCCTTTTAATTCTGCACTTGTAAAGGTCACATTATCGACATGTGAAAGAACCACATTACAACGGCTGATGGCAGCATACATGGCAGACCAATGTGTCTTGAGATAAGTATTACTCGGCAGCAACGAGAAGTCATTGAACTGGAATGGTTCCCCGGCATTGGATTGGTTATCATTACGTCCTGAGTTGTCCGAACGTTCTTCATTGTATAAAGTGCTCGATTCACCGAGTGTACTTCCCGTACGAAGGGACTGATAGAGCCCGTTGACAGCCAAGAGCACATCATTTTCTGATTTGAAATAATCATCGATCGTGACGGCATTGGGATTTTTCTGATTTAAAAAGTCTTTGGTACATGAAGACAATGCCAACAAAACAAAGGGTAATATATATCTTTTTTTCATCCTGTTATTTTTTATTTTTTCCTGCCTACCTCTTTTCAAAGCGAGGTTTGCAAGGCGATTATTTATAAAGACGAAGCTACTGATAGGTTTTTTTTCCTAATATGCCTGTATGCACAATAGCTCCTCGGTCAAATCATTAGAACGTTACTTTCACACCAAGGTTATACGATCTCACCAATGGATAAAGCCCATAATCCACACCTGGTGTCAGGTTGCCGCGTTGATTATAATCCGGTTCCGGATTGTAGCCTTTGTATTTAGAAATCGTAAATGGATTGTCCACTGTAGCATAGACCCTTACCCCAGAAAGTGTTAATTTTTCTGCAAGGCTTTTGGGAAGATTGTACCCCAGAGCAATATTTGTCATACGCAAGAATGAACCGTCCTGCAGATAAAAATCAGAAAGACGCGTACTGTTACTTTGCGTACCGCCACGCGATGCACGGTATACTTTTCCATTTCCTGGATTTTGAGCCGAACGGTAGCGTTGTGCGACATCCGCATATTGATTGCCGGAGCCTTCCATATTGTAGAGGTAATAATCATAGCCATCCAGCACTTTATTCCCTTGGGAGCCATTAAATGATGCGCGTAGATCGAATGCCTTATAGCGCGCGTTGAAGGCAAAGCCATAGGTAAAATTAGGATGCGGATTGCCGATCACCCGTTTATCGGCATCATTGACTACACCATTGCCATCTACATCTTCAAAATAAAGGTCTCCGGGTTGTAGCGGAGTTGTTGAAGCCGCTGAAGGTGCGACAGTTTTATAGTTTTCCGCTGTTGCCACGCCAAGAACTTTAAAACCATAGAACATACCAATTGGACTTCCTTCTTGTGTGATATGCGTTAAGTAAGAGCGTTCAGCGCCATTCGTCAGGATGGTAGAAGCACCTCCTAGATCAAGCACCTTATTTCTGTTAACATTAATGTTTCCGCTGAATCCCAATTCAAATTCATTTTTTCGAATTAGTGTTGCATCAATCTGTACATCAAAACCTTTATTCTGAACCTTCGAATTTGGCAGATTGGTCAAGATCGTCGTTGATCCAGATACAGCGGAGAGTGGCTGGTTGAATAATAAATTAAAGGAACTGCTCAAGTAGAAGTTGGTCATAATGTTGAGTCGGCCTTTTAGCAAACCGAGATCCAGACCGGCGTTGTATTGTGAAGTTGTTTCCCAGCTCAATTTTGGATCGAGTAGATCACCTGCGGTATAGGAAGTTTCCACTTTATCGCCAAGAATAACTCCCGCTGGCGAGTTGATAATGGAAATCGCGCGATAGTCACCAATATTATTATTTCCACTACGTCCCCAGCTCGCTCTTAGTTTGACTGTCGATTGTTGTCCTAACCAATCGGTATAAAACTCCTCTTTGGAGACCGTCCATCCAGCTGAAACCGAGGGGAAAGTTCCCCATTTGTTATTTGGTCCGAAGCGCGAGGAACCATCTGTACGAATGGATGCCGAAAGGAAATATTTCGAATCAAAACTGTAGTTTACGCGGCTAAAATAAGACTGGAGCGTTGTCGTACGTTTGAACGTATCGTCTTTTAACAATTGGAAATTAGAAGGATCGGCTCCCTTATCGGTAATTTCGCCAATCGCATTGTTATTAAAGCCGTTGGCCCGCACACCTTGATAATCGTAATCCGTTCGTTGAGCCGAATAACCCAATAATGCAGATACCTGATGTTTCTCACCGAAAGTCTTGTTATAGTTTAATGTTGTTTCTAGCAATTTATCCAGTTCATTTTTTGTCTTGGCATCTGCGTAGGCTGCAGAAATTGCCTGCGGTGAAAACGGTTTGTTGTTTCCATCGGATATACTTGTCGGACGAAAATAATCATACTTCTCGTCATAAGTAGACAATCCACCGTTTACTTTAAGATTTAGGCCATCAATAATGGAAAAATCAGCAAAGACATTGTATATTCCTCTCTTTCCACGGCGGTTGTTTTTAATTTCAGTAACATAGGCCAGTGGGTTTTCTGGATTCTGGATACCAAAGTTATTTGCAGACAGATCAGCCATCAGGTATTTGGCATAGGTTCCATCTTCGTTATAAACAGGGAGGGTCGGCAAATAAATTAACGCGGCCATTGATGGGCTTCTGTCGTAGCGGCCTGTCGTCACCTCGTTGTTGTCATTATATGTAAATGAAACATTTGCGCCGACGGTGAGTCTTTTACTTACTTTACTGTCAATATTAGCCCGAAAGTTAAACACTTTTTGGTCTGTACCTAACATAATACCTTGTTGATTCTGATAGGAACCACTTAGAAAGTAACGATTTTTCTCATTGCCGCCATGGGTGGAGAGGTTATGACGTTGGAAAGGTGCATTACGGTATAAGGCATCCTGCCAATCCGTATCATATTTCGCTTTTTTTGCTGTACCGGAGGCAAAGTCATAATAGTCTTCAGGAATACTCACCGAGCCGGCATTTCCGACATTGGCGATACGTGTTTTATTATCATCAAAGCGTCTGCTATCACTCCAAGCGATCCCTTTCGCGGCCAAAAGGTCTTTATAGGAATTATTACGGCCATCAATCAGGAGATCAATGAACTGTTCCGAATTTAAGACGTCTATTTTCTTGGAAAGCTGACCAAAGCCCCCCAATACTTCGTAATCCACATTACTTTTACCTTCCTTGCCACGTTTGGTGGTGATCAATACAACACCTCCGGCGCCACGGGATCCATAGATCGCTGCAGAAGCAGCGTCCTTTAAAACGTCGTAAGATTCAATATCATTGGGATTGATATTTAAATTGTTTCCAGATGGGTAACCATCAATAACGTACAATGGATCCGAACCGGCGTTGATCGATCCCATACCGCGGACACGCATTTTGGTCCCGTCATAAGGGGCACCACTTGTTTGCATCACCTGTACCCCGGCTACTTTACCAACTAAAGCCTGAGATAGTTTTGGCGCACTTAGGTTTAATTCTTCGGCCTTCACACTTGCAATGGCACCAGTAACATCGGATTTTCGTATTTTCTGATAACCGATAGAAATCGTTACTTCTTCAAGCGTGTTTTCATTGGTCTGTAGGACAAAGATCTGCCCATTGGATTGCGTTATAGGCTGGATAAGGTTACTAAATCCTACATAGGAGATACTAAGTCTATCACTGATCTCCGCATCGATCTGAAAATTTCCATTTTCATCGGATTGAACAGATTTTTTACTTTTCAGATTTTGGATCGTTGCCCCCGACACGGCATTACCCTGCGCATCGACCACACGGCCCCTAACGGGATTTTGTACCTGCCTGAACTGGACTTCGGTTAGTGAAAGAGGTTTAGCTTGAACAGCGGATGAGCTTGCTGCAATAGCACATAATAACCAAAAGACATTGTTGGTTTTAATTTTCATAAGTAGTGCATTTGATTTATGGGTACAAGATTACAAATGCAATATGAAGATAGTATCAATAAAAGGTTAATAGTTCTTAACTAAACCGAGTTAGCAAGCAATAGAACTTTAACAAAAGGATAACATTAATTAGCGCTTCCTTTTCGCAAAAAAAGGGCACGAAGCGACAGCAGTACTATAAGGTACACAACGACGGCGAAGAGGATATTGCCGAACAGTTTGAGTGGTTCAAAATCTTCAAAGCCCATATATTCATCGCGTTCGACATTGTAGCCTGCGCCACTTGAATAGAATTCCCAAGGAAATCCGATTACCAGTTTACCATCTACAGGCAGTTGATTCTGATAAGAGAGCGCTGTCAAAACAGCAAAAACAGCTATCGTACCAGCTATTCCTTTTAGAAGGGCTGGTACGATGGCTGTCTTATGTCCGGGAATCATTATATTCATTTGGATAAATATAATGATAGTTTTTTTCTCAACGCCAGCCATTTAATAAATACTATTTGCGACTAGCTTGTTGAGAATCCGTTAAGAAAAAAGAATAACGATTTTCTATATTTCTAACAACGAGTTTGTTCTGTTGGATGAAGCTATACAAGACATTTTTAAGGTGCCGTGGGAAAATTTGTAAATGAACAAGACCGGTAGGTTCGACCTGACGAAACATTTGCAACGCTGTAGCACCATTTTCAAAGTATTCACCCTCCAATAATGCTTCCAGTTTTTGCCGGACATGGAGCATAGCGTCCGATTCAAGTTGAAGATCTTTCTCGGATTTCCATTCTTCAAATTGTAAGCATGGCGCAGGAGGTTTTTTTTTACCCCTTAAGAAGGTCCAAGGCACCTCAATGGAATAACTCCATTTCACCTCATCCTCCTCAATTTTAAGACGTACCAGACGCTCCTCGGATACTTCATATTCTTCTCTATGGAATTCCATAGTTTCGATCCGCGAACTAGCATATATTCCATCCAATAAAATAGATTCTTGCGTTAAAAACTTTCGGACTTGAAACATTTTTTCAAAATCCAGGTAAGCATGATCGGGTTTTCCAAGTAAGAACGAAAGTTCCTCAGGCCGCCATTCTTTTTTTATCCGCCGCTTGAAATACGTATACCATAGCTGAAAATCATGTGAATACATCATTCCAGCATAGGAAGTTTTGGTTGTAGATCCGGTATTCATAAGTTAAGTTTATAATTGGTTACTCGAATAATCTCAGTAGTTCTTCTTTACTAATGGATTTCATCAGATTGGCTTCGTCCAAGATTACACCCTCAGCCATTCTTTTTTTACTGTCCTGAAGTTCTAGGATTCGCTCTTCGACAGAGTCTCGACAAACAATCTTATAGGCCATCACATGCTTATCTTGTCCAATGCGATAGCAACGGTCGATCGCTTGGGCTTCAGCGGCTGGATTCCACCAAGGATCCAAAATATACACATAGTCCGCAGCTGTCAGATTCAGGCCAGTTCCTCCGGCCTTTAGACTGATTAGAAAAACACGACACATATCGTCATTTTGGAATCTTTTGACCGCAGCTTGCCGTTGTTCCTGATTCATTCTACCATCAAGATAGGTATATCCTATATCGTGCTTTTCGATCCGTTGAGCTACAAGCTTGAGCATAGACGTGTAGGATGAAAAAAGAAGAATCTTATGATTTGGCGCTACTTCTTCCATCATTTCGTCTATAAAATCCATCTTGACAGATTCGTTAACAAAATTACCCTCTTTCATCAATACAGGCGAATTACACAACTGCCGTAGTTTCTGTAGGGCCTCTATGGCTAAGAATTTGGATTTTGCAGACTCTTCACGGTTTAAATTCTCTTCAATCTCGTCTCGATATTTTTTACGATAGTTATCATAGATTCTCCGTTGTCCATCTTGCATATCCAAATACAGAGTAGTCTCCGTTTTATCTGGCAAGTCTATTGCGACTTGTTTTTTGGTTCGCCTCAGAATAAATGGAGCAATCATCTTTTGCAAATTCGTGAGTGGCGTATCGACCTCCTCCCCATCTCCCATAGACTTAAACATTTTATTAAAATTTCTGTAATTCCCAAAAAAGCCAGGATTAACCATAGTCATTTGCGCATAAATATCTTGAATGCCGTTTTCAATTGGCGTACCGGTCATTGCTATTCGAAACGAGGCTATAATTGTAAACAAGCTTTCGAATCGTTTAGAATTCCTATTCTTTATCATTTGAGACTCATCCAAAATCATATAGCTGAATGATTTAGATTGAAGAAAGGAAAGGTCGGCCATCGCTGTCCCATAGGTTGTCAGCACAAATGATGCTTTTGCTAACGTCTCTTGGCCTTTTCTTTTTATACCATGATAGATATAATAATTTCTTTCCGGAACGAATTTTTCAATTTCATTTTGCCAATTGAATAACAATGAATTAGGAACAATAATAAGTGAAGGGTCTGCATCAGGATTATTTTGGTAATAATATTCCAATAAAGTAATTACTTGCAATGTTTTTCCAAGTCCCATATCATCCGCCAGAATACCACCCCATTGAAATTCTTGTAGAAATCCCATCCAACTAAAACCAATCCTCTGATAGGGACGCAACGTTGCTTTGACCGTATCCGGAACATCTAATAAAGGAATTTCAGTCATATTGGCTAGTTTATCCCTTCTTTCTCTTGTGCTATCATTAATAATCCTAGGATCTATCTTTTCTAATTGCGTTTGAAAAGAGATCAATTGCGCTGAGGTTAAAATGATGTAAGGATCTTCTATGCGCGCCTGCCCGAATAGAGGTAAAAAAAGTGATTTCAAAGAGTCGCTTATATAGATATAATCCTCAGTATCGATCTTGAACCAATTTTTCTTTTCAAATAGATAATTTTCAAATAGACTAGGTTCCAATAGTAGTTTACCCAGCTTAAATTTTATATTGATATATAACAAATTTGATTGAGACTTTAGTTCCACTACATCCCATTTCAAGGAGAAAGGATAGTAATAAGATCCTTTAACAAGCCCTATAAGTTTAAGCTTTATCTGATGATCTTGGCATGTCTTGCGCAGATTTTTTAGCCAATTTGTTCTAGCAATTAGAGATGTTCGCAATTCCCAAGTATGCGGGGAAGTTTGCTCCGCAAAAGATTCATGTTGATTTTTGACAAAATCGCTAAAGGCTAGCTCATCGTTAACGTCTCGTACTTGAACCTGAATTTCATTATCAACATAAGTTAAAACAGTTGAACTGGGCATCTCAACAATGGGTAGGCTAACTGTTCCAAAATCTATGGATGCTTTTAATAGCAACGCATCATCTTGAAGCGACACCTCCAATACTTTCGTCTCCTCAATTCTCTTTTTAGTTGCTGCATGATCTTGAAGCGTTTCATTTTTATACACTATCGGAAAGTGTTGAGCTATTGGATGCAATATTTCTTCATAAAATTTAGCGATATCTTGTCGCAATACAAAAATTTTGAATGCGGAATGCCTGAATTGATTTAGAAGTTTCCCGACTTGTATATCGTCAATAAAAAGTACATACTTGGAACTTAATTCGACAAAGAAACTATGCACATCACTTAAAAACTTAATTTTCTTCATCAAATTACCTTTATAATAGCCCAGCACCTTCATCAATAAACCTTTTTGATTCTCTACCACTTGAATCTTAAGCTTAAAATCGCCATTAGCTATTTTCAGTTTATGTGATTGATTGTAAGCAGAACTATATCGGAATTGGTAGTGTCTTAGACCGAAATTATTCGTATGGGAGTAGAAAAAAATCACTTCATCTTGAGACAATTGATTTGAAATAAGATCTCTCCATAAATCCATTATTCGATGATCCCTCTCATTCCGTTCAACGACTGAAAGTTCATTTGGTCTGATAACGTTAAATGCAGAGGCTCCCAGCTGCATCATTTTTTTTGCTACAGCATCAAGCATCATCTCATGGCTGGTAAGATATTCAGGATGCGGCATGTCATCTTTTAACAAATAGCTTTCTTTGAAAACATTTTTTTTCCTTTCTCCACTTAAAAATGGGAGTAAAAAAGGTAATTGATCAATCGTATTATTTATCGGAATTGCCACGATAAATTTGCCCTCTGACTTCGATATTGAAGGTTCATTTGCATAAACTCTATTGCTAGCTACATGGCATAATTCTGATGGGTTATGAAAACCGTAGATACTCCCACAATCTGCTGTTGCGTTGATTTTAACTTTCGGTATTCTCTTATGTTCATCTTTAAGAGATAAACCAAATAATTCACGTTGGTCAGGATGGACTAAAAACCATTTTGGATCGTATAAATGAAAAAAATAATGTTTATTCCCACTTAACTTTTCACGCAATAAACCATAGACATGTTCACATAATGTCGTGTTCATTCTCCCACACGAACAATTTGCTTTCAAATGATCGGCGGTTAACGTGATCAGGACACGAATATTTTCCTTACACAAACTCTCAAACGCATATTTATTATTAAAAACGCTCTCTTCTAGAATTATTTTAAAATTCGAAGTTAATCTTGCCGGTTTTTCGTTAAAAAATCCTTTCAGATAAACGATAGACAGGGATTTTTCTTGCTTATTTTGCCATGGGATCGTTACATCTATTTCATTTTTCATTGGTTTATGTTTAGTTATAATGGTTTAATTTTATAAGTCTACCATGCTTAGATGAGGGTCTAGCCTTTCATAGCGGGCTTCAATTTATTTTTATCCCCGATTTCACTTCCATATACCTTAAACTCTGCTCACATAGGTCAGCAAAAAAGGCTATAATTCGGCTAGCTTTAGATTTAAAGTAATCCATATCCAGCCGGTCCAATTCAATAGGCAGCTCATATATCCGCCCTTTCATATCCTTTAATAACTCCTGGTACAACAGCGCTTCGGAAGGTTCATTTGAGGTGAAAAAATCGCTTACTTTTTTATCACAGATACAGCTCCATTCGACCAACTCCTCCAACGTAGCATTCATTGGTGTGTAACCGATCCGCAGGTAGAGGTAGCTATGTATTCCGATCAAGACCAACTGATTTAATAACAGCACCGCTAATTGCTTGCTGGAAAGAATACCATCAGAAAATATAGCCACCAGATCCTCCATCAGCTTTGCATTACGTGTCCAAGCATTGGTTGTTTTCAACAGCGTTTCGGGCCAATTTACAGGAGTTAGCGAATAGGTCGGCTTATAGCCCGGATTGCGGTAAAGGACAACAGAGTCGTTCCAGATCGTTTGTGAAAAGCGACTTCCCATATTTAATTTCGCTGCGATAAAGCTGCTGCTTAAAAATGAAATAACTGCTGTCGCCCGACCAAAAGAAACTTTATGGAAGTAACATTGTCCAATCCGTTTTTTTATAACAACCAAGTAAATGCTGACGTTTCCGAAATCTTTTGGAGGATAGTCGAATAACCCTTTTCCATGGGTTTTACTCACATAATAATTGAGCAACATCACCTGTTCAGTCTGGTTGTCCTGACGGATCTGATGGAGGAGACGCTGTATATCAGACTGATACTGTTCAGGCCAGGGGAATGCATGAAAAGTAGACGTTGCGACAAGCGTTTCCTGTTGTGCTATTTTAACTTTTTCTTCTTTCGCCAGTTTAGCCTTTGCAAGATCAGCTTGGACGGCCGCTTCAGTCGCCATATTTTTTTCGTACACGGCCTGCAATTCCTCCATAAAGTAACGGTAGAGTTTTTCTATTGCTGTTTGCATAACCACACAATGATCGTATAACTGTGAGGCTGTTATAGCGGAAATCTCCAGATCTTTATTCTGATTGACAGCATTAAAGGAAGTATCCAATAAGCGGAAGCGCTCTTTCTCTTCATCGCCTTCACCCATAAAGACTTTTTTAAACATCGAGAAATGTGTGTCAAGGCTTCTTATTCTACTGTCCAGACTGTGTACATTAGTTCCTTTCGCTTCCACCATCACTTGCAGCAATTTTAAATGGCTTTCCAGACTTTGATGAACCATAAATAATGCACGGAGATAGTTTGCCGTATCGGCAAATGTCTGTGCCGCCTGCAAAAATTCCGCAGAAGCGGCCTGCACCTTTTGATAATGCTTATCCGAGAGATCCAGTATTCCCCTTATCTCTTTCGGTTTACTGATCGCGGTATTGTTCTCACCGGAACTAAAAATCTCGTGCTTGGGTAAAGCCGCATAACAATAGAATAAACTTCCCATCTTGATCTTATTTTTCAGTTCAGGCGTAAAAATCAATTCAAATGAAATGCATTCTTGATCCAACAGACATAATTCCACAATAGGTTTTAATATCTTGTGCGAAAGTCCGCTCACAGGTTTAAGTGTCAAAACTAAGTGCTGGTATTCTTGATCCAAAAACTGATATTTAACGAGATAAACCCGGTCGAGATCCATGCGCTGAGATAAACGATCGATAATCAATTGGTTATTAATTTCCATAATAATGACTTAATGAGTATAAAAACTTACAACATATAGCCTATTGAACAACATATAGTTAGAACCTATTATTGTAAAAAAGCATTAGCTATATTGGAAAAAAAACAGAAGTGACTACCAAGGTGATTAAATAGAAAATCAACAGGTAAAATGCATTTGCGTTTGCACCTTGGTTTATTTTAGGAAAGGTCGGCAATCAACATAAAAAATCGTATCGAAATTTCTAATGCACTTGTGAAATATAGCTATCTGTTTGCCGACAAAGAGACAGATAAATATTGGTGCTACAGGTTATTCCAAAACACCATTACGATACAATAATATAGTTTATATATACAAATATATGAATTAAAAATATAATACCAATTATTTTTAGAGAATATTGTTTTATTTCGAATCACAGGCGCCTAAGCGTCCGTGGGGTACTAAAAGTCTCCGGTACGCCATGCACATGGTACAGCAAGGTTTTCGTATTGATATGTATCTAGCTTGAACTACCTGATCAATACTTAATCGATACTGCAAACACGTTCTATCCAGCCGGGGAGATCACCAATCCCGCTTGTTTAAATCGTAAAAATATTTACTAACTTATGCTTAGGTTAATCATGGGTTGCGCAGGAGAAAATTAAAGAACGGAAAGTATACAGTAAACGAATCATAAATAGCCATAAGCGAATCGTAAACCGTTATTCCATGTATTGCAAACGCATCGTATTTTAAGGTAAATTAAGGAGGGATAGGTATGCCAAAGCCAAAACAATACGCTGGATAGCACGTCATCATGGAGCAAATCATAACAAGGAAGTATGAAATATATTTTTAAGATGGGAATGATCAGTGCCTGCATCGGCTTATTATTTTCCTGCAAAAAGCAGGTGAGTCCGTTGTCCGAAGATTACTATAAAAAAGGAGAAACGATTTACTTTATTCCGGGCGGCAATGGTTTTGAGCGCAGTTCGAGAAAGATGGAGGCCGATATCAGCAGTTTTTCTGTCATTAAAAATGTCTATGCGCGCGACAAAAATACGATCTATTTTATGGGTTGCCCGCAACAGCTCGTAGACGCAAAGACCTTTAAACTCAAAGAAAATATACCGGTGGATCAACATCATGTCTTTCATTTCACGGGCTCTCCATCAGCAACAGGCGCATGTAGCAAACAACAGCTTACCGTCGTGAAGGGCGCGGATCCCGAAACATACACCACGCTCTATGATCAACTTCAGTCGCTCTCCAAAGACAAAACACAATATTTCTACCAATCCTTACCCATAGACGTCGATTATAAAACATTCGAAATTTTGAATGAAAATTTTGTAAAAGATAAAAACCGGCTCTACGTTGTCACACAGAAAGGTATTAATCCGCTCCAGTATACAACAGAACATGTTAAGGTTGTCAACAGTGAATATCTTATTTTGGATGGCAAAAAACTGCTGTATTACGAACCTTACCAAGGCATAGGTGTACTCGAAGTGGCTTTGCCCACGGTCAATAACATCAGATTGTTGGACAGAAAATCAATTATTATTGATCAATTGGTTATCATTCAGGGAAAGCGTTTTCCCTTCTTAGATGTAGATGCCGAAAGCTTCAAAATATTGGAAGGAATTGGTGGGAATTCGTTCTGGTCCGGCGACAAAAATCACATTTATTATAACGGACAGCTCCTATCTGTAGCTGACCCAAAAACCTTTGAAGTGCTCAAACGTGCCGTTGCTAAAGATGCCAAGCAGATTTTCGTCGGCGATAAAATCTTTGAAGGTCCCGATGTCAAAAGCTTCAGAAGTGTAGATAAAGCAAAAGTAAATCACGATTTTGAGGATGATCTGGGCAACAAGTACTGGTACCGGCCCAAGGAGGGAGGTGCAGAGCTTATTCCGGTGAAGAAGAAATAATGATATCGCTTGATGCTATTATTTTAAAATCGGTCGTCTAACTAAGTATAAGTTCATAACGTACTGATCTTCCAAGTCCAATTTGTTCAACTATACCATGCTCTTGCAGGTATTGCAGGTCCCTTGTCGCAGTAGCTTTTGAGGTCTTCGTAATGGACATATACTTTTTTGCGGTCATACCACCGACAAATCCTTCAATCCCCTGTTCGAGCATGCGATTAATAACCTTCATTTGCCGCTCATTCAATAAATCCCGGTTACGATCAAAAAACTTTGCTTTTATTACTGTAAACTCAATCAGTTCTTTTGCTTCTTTCTGAGATTCTAAAATAACTTGGGTAAAGTAGCCTATCCAGCCTGTGATATCCAAGCTAGCCTGAGCAATTTTTAGATTTTCATAATAAGCCTGCTTATTTTTTTCAATCGTCTTTGATATCGACAACAAGACAGGGGTCTGTAGCGTATGGGATAAAGTGTATTCTGCCAGCGCTCTTCCGATCCGTCCATTCCCATCTTCGAAGGGATGAATAGATTCAAAATACAAATGGACAATAGCTGTCTTGATAAGGGCACCGATAATATACTCCGACTCTTTAATTTCATAGGATTTAAACCAGTGAACCAGTTGCTCCATCTCTTTCGGAACAACAACAGATGGGGGAGCTTCATAATGGACAACTTCTTTACCATATGAGCCGGAAATTATCTGCATAGGTTCATCACCTGTACGCCATACTCCCGCATTAATTTTCGGAAATCCTGCCATAAGTATGGCATGCCACTGCTGGATCAAATCGACGCTTAATTCTTTTACCGCACTCTCCCGTACGGTTGTCATCAATTTCGCAACACCAGTAACTCTTTGGTCATGAACGACTACGTCGTCTTTAATGCCAAGATTTCTTTTGATGGAGGACATTACGTCCTCTCTGCTCATATATTCGCCCTCGATCTCTGAAGTTTTCATTGCCTCAGCGATCAGAATCTCCATAAACGCTTCCTGTTTTAGTTCCGCATTTAATCCTGTTAACAAACCATTTAGCTCTCCCATTTCTTTAGCAAATGCAACAGCTACAGGTAGAATATCTTCGATACTATAGCTGAAATGGGGCCATTCTTTATATTGCCAATTATACATTTGAGCCGATTTTAAAGCCTAATCGGCTCAAATATAAGCAAATTTTGAGCCGATTAGCCAATTTAATCGGCTCATCGAAAAAATAATACAGGAACAAACGAGCTTAACATGGCTGTCCAGCAACCAATCAAGTCGCTTTATAATCACTGAATTCGGCTATTTTTCCAAAGGCAATTTTCGTCTACTTTAGCCTCAGTATCCCTGTATTTAACATGGATCCTGTCATAAAGCGTTGCATTGGCATAATGAGTATATACGAAACTTTTCGTTGCTCTTTTAACAGCAAACGCTTTCAATTAAAAAGAAAAAAGATGATCAAATCAATATTAGTAGGTTTAATAACCATTCTTTGTATGACGGCCTGTGCACAAGAGTCCACCATAAATTCATCGCTAAAATCTATCCATTGGATTCCGATGCAGACCCAGGACAAACAATTTGTCTATGTGGACAGCTCGCTCCGGAAGCAGCTGACACAAAAATTCTATGGAGCCGAACCTTTCACTTCCACTGGCTATGCTATCGTCTCAAATGAGAAGAACCAGCAGGCTTTAATTAATTCAAAGGGGGATTTTATCGAAAATTATTCTGATACTGATCTTGGGTTACAACCATTAGGCCAAGTGACGCTGCTTATGAAACGTCGGGAGCATGAGAAAAAACTGCCTTTCTGGAACTGGGACTGGAGTATCATGGGTGGTGGCATAAAAAAAACAGCGACCTATGTTAAGGTAGAAATCCGTGTGCTAGAAACCGACCAGATCCTGTTGGACAAAGATGTTCCCTATGACGAAAACGAATACAGTTCGGCTGTATACGATCTGGATGATAAACATTTCGTCCTAAATGGGAATCTTTATGAACTAAAAAATCAGCATCTAAAAAAGCTTAATACAAAAATTGATATGATTTTGGAAAATGGCCGATATATTCCTCCTGCTGAAAATCGTTTTGAGATCTACGATATTCAACAGAACCGGCCTATTTTTTCCAATCTGGTCGGTGTCGATAAAATAGACTTGCTTTGGAACGGCCAGCCTTTACAGCTGGATTCCATCAATCAGGATCGCTATAAACCAACAGTGCCTAAATTGTTAAAAGACATCAGCACAGGTGCCATCTATGTTTTTCCGGAATATGAGAAAGCTTTGCCAAAACAAATCAAACAGGCTACTGCAGCACAGATGGCTTTCCTGAGAGAAGTTTCTCTCGTGTATTCTGTCAACAATTCACCTTACTTTATTCTGGGAAGATTTAATTATGACCACGAGGTATGGGCTTATGACTGGCTGTATCTTGACAAGGATGGCAATTTATTGGATAAAATCAACGTCAAGGATTTCTTTATTTTGGATCAGGTAGGTTATCTGGTCTGGCCTGATAAACATATGTTGTTTACGAAGAATACCCTTGAAAAAGATTGGAAAACGGGAAAAATAAAATACGTCTATCAAACTGAGGCATTATACCTCATCAACATCAAAAAAGGAGAGCAGGATCCAACCATGGGCCTCTGGAATGCCGAGACCAAAACATGGGATTTACCGCCAAATTTTCAGCATATTGATATCTTGGATGGCAAACAACAGATCTTTTCCTTACAGATGCAAAAAGATGGGCCTTTTACCTTGTACGATAATAAAACAAAAAAGCAGATCGGAAGCAAAAGTTATGACACGATCAGCTCAAATGGACTGGTACGGGAAAAAGATGCGGAAAATAAAGATAATTACTATTACATAGATATTTATACCGGAAAAGCGTACCGCGAGTAAGAGCTGGTACGCGAACAGCATCCGGTGATCGCCTAAAAAAGCCCCGTTGTAATTTGATACATAAACGGGGGGCGAAATATGAAATAATTTAAAAATAAACTTGCAGGATTAAATCATAGCAGACAAAATATACTCTTTAAGATTTATTAACTTTAAAGGAACATACGGTTACTAGTTTTGCCCAATCAAATTGATCCTGTGAGCGAAATATTAATAGCATTATTAAAGAAAGGTGACCATTTTGCAATGGAAAAGATTTTTAATCTGTATTGGGAAACCATTTTTGATGCGGCTTTTAAAAAAATCGGTGAAGAGAATGTAGCTCAGGATATCACGCAGGAAATTTTTATCTCTCTTTGGGAAAATCGTGAACGGATCGCCCTCTCAGGTGGTCTCTCAGCCTATCTACACGGGGCTGTAAAATTCAAGGTAATCAATTATTTCAGAAATAATACGGTTAAAAATGGGCATCAAGCGGAATTCGCTACACTAATGAACCAACAATATGCAGACGCAGCCGACGATCAAATCATCCTACAAGATGCCCAACAAAAAGTTGAAGAAGCTTTAATGCAACTTCCGGAACGTATGCGACAAGTTGTTTTGATGAGCCGAAAGCAGGAAAAATCAATCAAAGAGATCGCGGCTGAGTTGAATATCTCCGTGCAAACTGTAAAAAACCAGATTACCTCAGCGATGAAATTGCTCAAAAAAAGCCTTTCATAGCTCTTGCCTGACTCACTGATTTTCAGTTAACAAAAAATTAATATATCCCTAATATTTTCCACTAGTACCATTTGCCATTTGAAGTGACATGTATTCAAATGATGGAAGAAAAAGCAAAGCAACTACTGCAAAAATATTTAAATGGGGAAGCCAATGCAGCCGAGATCAAACAGGTTGAAGATTGGTATGCTCAACTGGATAATACAAACAATAAGGTTTCGGAAGAGCGCAAAACTGTGCTCCGCGAAAAATTGTCAGCTAATATTCAGTCTGCCATTTCAGAAAAACAAATCAAAAAGCATTTCTTCTCGCGCTATCCGATTCTGAAAATAGCAGCGGCGGTTTTAATTATAATGTCCGCAAGCTTCCTTGTTGGACGACTGAACGAACAAACTTTCTCTGCCACTTCCCAAATCGTGACAACAACGCAGCCCGGCGAACGTAAAAAAATCACATTAAATGATGGTTCGGAGATTATTCTAGAGCCTTCGTCCAAAATTAGTTACCCAAGTAAATTTAACGGCAACATACGCGAAATTGAGCTTGCCGAAGGTGAGGCGTTTTTTACGATTGCACATGATGAAAAGCATCCTTTCCATGTACAGTTAGCTTCCGACCTAGCAGTAAAAGTGCTGGGAACCTCATTTCGAATTAAAACATACCAAGCTTCCCAAAACATAGAGGTGCTCGTTGCAACAGGTAAAGTTGCAGTACAACGGGGAGATAAAGTCCTGGGCTTGCTGACCAAAAACCAGAGTTTGCGCTACAGCACACAGACCGAACAAGCATCCCGTAGTTCAACAAAAGATACCACGCCAGTGACAATCGAATTTAATGGGACTTCGTTACAAGGAGTGATACAACAATTGGAATATGTCTACAACATCGAAATCATATTGAAAGACAAAGCACTTTCCACCTTAAAAACTACAGCTACATTCAATAGCACACAAAAACCAGAGGAGATTTTGGATATTCTCTGTAGCCTACACCATATTAAATATAGTACGACCGAAAACCATAAGATATTTAAAATCCATAAATAATGTATAAAAAATAACCGCAAAAAATCTTAGTCACCATGCGTAATTCATTACCTAATTATTACAAAAAAATGAAAACACCTCCACTCAAAAGAGAACTCTCTTTTTATCGGATCCTGAAGTATCCGTGCTTAACATTTTCAATTACCTCCATATTCTGCAGTTCTCTGATGGCATCTCCAGGAATGGCTCAAAGATTGGATAAAAGTAGAATAAACATTAAAATAAGCAAGGGACAACAACTTGAAGCTATCCTGCATAAAATGGAGAATCTTTCAGGGCTAAGTTTTGTTTACAATCCGGACCTTCTGCAAGAACGCAATACTGTTGTCAGTGGAAATTTCAAAACGGAATCTGTACGTTCGCTGTTGAATAAACTTGGAATCAGTGCGGTAGAAAAAGATGGTCATATTATACTTACCACGCAAGCAAACATCAAAGCAGATCGTATCATTACCGGCGTTGTTAGGGATACCCTCGGTAGCGCTATTGCTGGTGTATCTGTAAAAGTGGTCGGAACCCAAGTTGGCACAACGACTGATGCCAAAGGTTCTTTCCGTATTGAAGCAGGGGCACAGGCGACACTTTCGTTTTCCATGATTGGTTTCCGCTCAAAAGAGGTGGTTGTGGGCGACAATGAAGTTATTAATGTAACCTTAGGCGAGGAACGTTCGACATTATCTGAAGTTGTCGTTGTTGGTTACGGAACACAGAAAAAAGAAACATTAACTGGTGCCGTAAGTGTGGTATCACTTGATAAATTATCCTCACGGTCAGTAAACAGTGTTGGCGAAGTGCTCGCAGGAAAATCTCCCGGAGTGATTGTGACCAACGAAGGTGGTGACCCAACTTCACCGCCACGTATAAATATTAGGGGCGCCGGAGGTATCAATGGAGAAAATGTACTTTATGTTATTGATGGTTCAATTTTCTTAGGTACCCCACAATTAAATCCCAACGACATCGAGTCTATTTCAGTGTTAAAGGATGCCTCTGCTGCGATCTATGGCGCTAGAGCTTCGGGTGGTGTGGTGCTCATCACAACAAAGAAAGGTAAGAAAGGACAGATGCAAATCAGTGTTGATGCCAAAATCGGCCAACAAAGTGCATGGCGCAAACTAAAACCTCTAAATGCCCAACAACGTGCGGAAGTGGCAGCGACTGCGGCAAAAAATGGCGGTACAACCATCTTACCTGCTTTCGACCCCGCAAAATATCCAGACGGACAGGTTACCAAAACCAACTGGATGGATGAAGTCTTTAGAAATGCAACTTTGCAGGACTACAATGGCGCTATCAATGGTGGAAATGAAAAATCCAATTTTTACTTGAGTTTCAATTACCGCAATGCGGAAGGTATTGTGCTTAATACAAAAACACAACGCTACAATTTCAGGGTAAACTCAGAGCATCAGATAACCCCTTGGTTAAAAGTAGGGGAAAACATGTCCTATAGCAGCACCAATGGAAATGGCGCCAATACCAGCAGTGATTACACTGGGGCACTCCTTTCTGCAATTTATTATCCGACCAATGGAACTCCTTATAATCCTGACGGCAGTTTTGCAGGTCTACCAGGTCCTTTTCCAGGTGATTATGGGGATATTATTAATCCCGTTGCCGAACTGATGCGTATTGACATCAATCAACCTGAAAATGTATTAGTCGTCAATCCCTATGCAAATATTCAATTGGCCAAAGGCTTAACATTCCGATCGAATTTAAGCATTACCAAAACGAACTCCAGATATAAAAGCTTCACACCAAAACGTCCTGAAATAGGTAAACCGGTATTGAACAATAGCTTAGTTGAAAGGGCTAGCGACGCAAATGATATCCTCGCTGAACAAGTCCTAAATTACAAAACTTCATTTGATGCCCACCAACTTGATTTGACAGGTGGTTATACGTTTCAAAGAACCAAAAGTACCTATCTGAATTCTTCAGCAACTGGTTTTGATGATGAATCCAAACAATATAGGTATCTAAATAATGCGAATACAGTACAACCGCCCGAAAGCGGCTATAACTCTACAGCAATTTCATCTCTTTTCCTGAGAGCAAACTACAATTACAATGAAAAATACTTGCTTTCATTAATTGGAAGACGTGACGGTTCGTCAATGTTAAAGGAGAAAAACAGATATAGAAACTATTATTCCATTTCGGGAGGTTGGGCGCTGAATAAAGAGGATTTCTTACAATCCGTAGAATGGTTGAATGAATTAAAATTGAGAGGTAGCTATGGTGTACTTGGTGGTCTTGCAAGATTAAGCCCACTGGATGTTAGCCCACTTCTTGTGCGAACAACGAGTTATTTCGGTGCAAAACCAGTATTACAAAATGGTTATGCGCAGAATGTATTACCAAATGAAGACTTACGTTGGGCAGAAAGTAAGCAAACCAATATAGGCTTGGACCTTGGTATTTTGAACGGTTTGAGTTTGGTCGCGGATTATTTTGTCAAGGAAACAAATAATATGATCTTAACACGAACGCTTCCGGGAACCGCGGGTCTAAGTACGCAAACCATTAACGGGGGCCTGGTAAAGGATAAAGGTTTTGAATTAGGATTAACCTATAGCAGTGCGAAAAACAAGGACTTTTCGTACTCCATCAATGCGACACTAACCAAATTAACCAACAACGTTGAGGAATTGGCTCCAGGATTGAACAATATTGCCGTAGGCACCAACTTTAGAAATGAGTTGGCTCCCCTAACAATAACTGTCGGTCAACCACTTTATAGCTATTATGTCTTAAAGACGGATGGCATTTTTCAGAGCCAGGCAGAAGCTGATAATTACAAAAATGCCAATGGACAAAAAGTTCAGCCCAATGCAAAAGCCGGTGATTTTAAATTTGTAGACATCGATGGCAATGGTTCCATTGGTCCCGAAGATCGCTATTACGCTGGCAGCGCCTATCCTGATTTTTCCTATGGTCTAAGTTTCAATGCTAACTACAAAAATTTCGATTTTAATATTTTTGCTCAAGGTGTACAAGGCAACAAACTCTTCAATGCAGTCAAGAGAACGACGTACAGCGCCAGTGGCCCTTCGTACAATAAATTAGAAGGAATTCTTGATGCTTGGTCGCCAGAAAACCCGAACGGAAAAGTGCCAATTATCTCGAGTTCAGACGCCAATGGTAACTTCAATGCCTCAGATTTCTATATCGAAAATGGTTCTTTTCTCCGCATCCGTAACGTTACTTTGGGGTATACCCTACCAAAATCTTTGGCTGATAAATTTAAACTTGGGAACGTACGAGTTTACGCCACTACAAACAACTTGTTCACGTTCACAAAATATACGGGATTCGACCCAGAGATTGGTATGGATAACAATGGACTTGATGTTGGTCGTTACCCACAAGCCAGAAGCTTTATCTTCGGTTTAAATGTCAATTTTTAATCTTAAAATAATGCCAACAGGATCTAAACAAAGGATAGTTCAATCTATAGCCATTTGGTCTAGGCCCTTATCAATCATTAAAAAAGAAAATAAGCAAATGATGAAAACGAATATAAAATACCTTGCAATAGCAGCAACAGCACTCTTTGCATCGTGTACGAAACAATTGGATATTTCTCCAGAAGGCGCACCCTCTTCACAGAATTTTTGGAAAACAGAACAAGATGCGATCAAAGCAGAGGCCAGCATGTACGAAAAATACAATGAAGAGGATTACTATGGACGTGGGATGTTCTGGTTTATCAATGCAAGCGACGATATGGTCACAGGACGCAATAAACCTGAAGCAGATAATATTAAGAATTTTAACCGCAGCTACATTGGTGGTGGTTACACAGAAACACAATGGAGTATGCGCTATGCCATCATCAAAAGAGCAAACGACATTATTATCAATGTCCCGCGCATCTCAATGGATGAAAATCGGAAAAAGCAAATTATTGGCGATGCTTATTTTAATGCGGGCTTAGTTTACTTTCAACTGGCAGCAAATTACGGAAACGACAAAGCTGGTGTGCCAATTGTCACACCAGAAACAGATGCCACAGTACCGGTTCCGCGTGCCAATAATGTCAACGAAAATTATGACTATATTATCTCTTTGTTTTTAAAAGCGGCTGAAAATCTACCCTATTTTTCAGATATGAATTCATCTGATTATGGCAAAGGACACAAAACCGCAGCTTGGTCTTACCTATCAAAAGTCTATCTCTACAAAAAGGACTATACAAACGCAGCAAAATATGCGGATATGGTCATCAATTCAGGCAAACATAATTTGCTACCGACCTTTGTCGATGTGTTTAAGGCGGCCAACAACTGGTCTCAAGAATATATCTGGTCTGTTGTCTGTACGCCGGATGGTGGTGGAACTGGCTGGGGAAGCAAGCTTCCGGGAGTTATGTTGACCAATAAAGCTTGGGGAATTTACAACGGCTGGGGGTACTATCTGCCTACCAAAGAACTGTACGATTCATTTGAGACGGGTGACTCGCGTCGCGAAGCAACGATCTTAAAACCTGGTGACAAATTCCAGTTCTTCGGTGCGGAACGTACTTTTACAAAAGATGGTGGTGCGACATCCAACTATCAATTCAAGAAGTACATGGAGCCTTTTTCATACAAAGATCCCATTCCAACACACGTCAACCCAAACGGTGATAATGGAACAACAGATTTAAATGTACCATTGATGCGTTATGCGGAAGTACTTTTAATTAAAGCTGAAGCAATCATAAATTTAAATGGCTCAGGTGCTGGTGATACTGAATTAAATAAAATCAGAAAACGGGCTGGATTATTACCGAAAAGCGGAATGACATTAGTGGATTTAAAACGCGAACGCCGAAATGAACTTGCTGGCGAATGGGCGGACCGTCACCGTGATCTGGTCAGATGGGGTGATGCACAAGCCACTTATGCCAAACCTTTACATGATTTCGATGGTACGGTTATCTGGCCAGCCAGAACCTTCAACCCACAGGTGCACGATGTTTGGGCGATACCACAACGTGAAATCGACAACAGTTCAGGTGTAATTAAACAAAATGCAGGATGGTAAAAAGCAATAAGTTAATTTGGTTATTATTTGCCAGTCTAAGTATTCAGTCAGTTTCCGCTCAGCAGAAACTGACTGCTAATGCAGGGCACAGCCATAACGATTACAAACAACAGATTCCATTGCTGGCGGCCTACTACGCTGGTATGGGCTCTATCGAAGCTGATGTCTTCTATCGTAATGGAGAGCTCTACGTTGCACACGAAAGCAGTGAAATCAAGCCCGGGAAGACCTTAAAAAAGCTTTATATCGAACCTCTAATTGCCTTCTTCAAAGAAAATGGTAACCGTCCATATGCCGATCCCAGTCAAAAGTTGCAATTGGTGATCGATATTAAGGAAAATTACGAACAGGTACTTTCTAACTTGTTGGAAAATCTAAAAGGATATGAGGCTGTATTTGATCAGCAGAAAAATCCTTCAGCTATTAAGATTGTTATCAGTGGGAATATTCCTCCGGTCGAAAAATTTAATCATTATCCACAATTTATCTACTTCGACGGGAGGCCCGAAAAAGATTACTCGCCTGAACAGTTGAAGCGCATTGGAATGATCAGTCAGAGTATTGCTCACTATTCGGTTTGGAACGGCAAAGGAACACCTACTCCACCTGATCTCGAAAAAATGAAAACCGTCATTGACAAAGCGCATAAAATGGGCAAACCTTTCCGCTTTTGGGCTACAAAAGATAGCCCTAACAGCTGGAAAGAATTGGCGTACATGGGTGTAGATTGGATCAATACGGATCAACCAACCGCATTAAAAAATTTCTATCTAAATAATGCCAAGGTTGAATACAGCAATCCACAGTCCTACAGTCCCTACATACCCAACTATAAAAGTGATGGTGCCACCACCAACATAAAAAATGTTATTTTGTTGATTGGAGACGGAATGGGCTTAGCCCAAATTCAAGCTGGTTTAAGCGCTAATTTTGGCCAATCAAATATCATCAATATGCAGCATATTGGTTTTTCCCGCACCGAAGCATCAAACTCTGATTTTACAGACTCCGCAGCCGGTGGAACAGCGATTGCTACTGGGCATAAAACCAACAACCGATATATTGGTGTGGATGAAAATGGTAAATTGATCGCCTCAATTCCCGATACCTTGGCCTCCCATGGTATCAAAAGTGGTATCATTAGCTCAGGAGACATTACCGATGCAACACCTGCAGCATTTTACGCACATCAAATGGACAGGACAATGTCGCAAGAAATTGCAGCGGACTTCCTCCACAGTCATGTCGATATCTTGGTAGGTTCCCATCAGGAAAGTTTTCTAAAGAATAAGAACGGTAAACTGATGCAAAAATTGAATGAAAAAGGTTACCAACTACAGACCACATTGAGCGACTTCGAAAAAGCCACTTCGGGCAAACAATTGGTGCTTCTAGCGGATTCGGCGACAAGAAAAGTGCTAGACGGACGAGGAGACATGTTAAAAACCTCGCTTTTAAAAACCATACAATTGTTATCCAAAAATAAACATGGCTTCTTTATCTTGGCTGAGGGTGCGCAGATCGATTATGGAGGACATGCAAATGACCTATCTTATGTTGTCACAGAACAACATGATTTTGATAGACTGGTGGGCGAAGCTTTAAAATTTGCAGACCAAGATGGTGAAACCCTAGTCATTGTGACAGCAGATCATGAAACGGGTGGACTATCCTTATTGGATGCTAATTATAGAAAAGGTTCAGTCAGAGGAAATTTTAGCAGCGATGATCACACCAACATTATGGTTCCGGTCTTTGCTTACGGTCCCGGTTCACAGCATTTTATAGGTGTTTACAACAATACTGAAATTTTCAAAAAGATTCTGAAGGCTTATAGGCTGAACTAAAAAAATACTGCTTACAGATCGGGTATCCGATCCCAACAGATTCCCATAGATAGTACTATGATATCCGCAAAATAAAATCCCCTGATTGTACAATCAGGGGATTTTATTTTTATGGAACCACCAAAGCAGTGAAATACCTCTCCTTCCCTCAAAATTCGATTTAGCTTATTGTTATTCGATTTTTTACTTATCTTGTAATCCGAACAAGAACAACCTTTATGATACCACGACTCAAAAGAATCGCGATCTTATTTTTACTACTGGTCAGCGCTTCCATACCTCTTTTTGCTCAGGACAATGGAAAGGCGGATTGGTTTAAAGATGCCCGTTTTGGCATGTTTATCCACTGGGGCTTATACAGCGCTGCTGAAGGTATGTGGAAAGGTGAGCCTTTACGGTATATGAATAATTATGCGGAATGGTTACGCTACCGCAACCGCGTATCGAAAGAAGAATATGGCAGCTTGGCCAAGCGCTTTGACTGGAACAAGATAGATCCGGAAAAATGGGTGCTTCTGGCAAAGGAGGCCGGAATGAAATATATGATTATCACGACCAAACATCATGATGGTGTGGCGCTATGGGATACCAAAGTAGGAACCTATAGTTTACCTAAACTGAGTAGCTCCAACCGCGATGTGATCAAAGAAATCGCAGCTGCCTGTAAAAAGCATGGTATAAAACTCGGCTTCTACTACTCACACTGGATCGACTGGGAACATCCCTATGGCTGGAATCATCAGCAAGAATTGTCCGGACATGTTACGGATGCACAATATAATAAGTACTGGCAGGAAAAAGTAATACCCCAGCTTCGTGAGCTCATGAGCAACTACGGTGATATTTCACTGATATGGTTTGACATGTGGATCCCCTATCAAAAATCCATCATCAAAAAAGAACAGTTGCTTCAGGTCGTAAAATTAATCCGCGAGCTGCAACCGAACTGCCTGATCAATTCACGACTGGGCCTTCCAACAGATGCTGAAAACGTAGATTTCGAAACCCTTGGCGACAATCAGTTTGGCAGCAAGTATATCGCTCACCCTTGGGAGACGCCGGGCACGATCGCACACTCCTGGGGCTACAACGGTCAGGAAAACGAATGGAAATCTACCAGTCAGATCTTTCAGTCATTGATTTCAAACGTTAGTCTCAACGGTGGATTCACCTTAAATATCGGTCCTCGTGCCGATGGTACTGTTCCTTACGAGAGCGTAAGCCGCTTACATGATGTAGGCTCTTGGTTAAATACCTATGGCAAAAGCATCTATGGTGCCACGGGTCTTTCTTTAAAAAACAACCATTTTGACTGGGGTTACCTGACCACAAAAACCGAACAAAATAAAACGGTGGTCTATGCGCATGTATTTAACTGGCCTTTGGATCACAAACTTCGTATTACAGGTATCAAATCCAAACCGTCCAATATAGCAATGATGAAAGGTAACAGTTCAACGACTTTGAACTATGAGCAGAAGCTGAGTTCAATCCATATTGACCTGCCTGTTGATCAACCGGATCATTATGTTTCGGAAGTAAAATTGACCTTCGATGGTCCCTTGGAACTGGACAAAAATACCGTCCCTGAATCTACTTTTGGTGGTTTTTCTCTAAAATCAACCAATAGCCTCAATAATGACCTGAAAATCGTACGTTATAACGGCAAAAATCCGACCCATGCTGTCCTCACGGGAAATACGAAGATCGACTGGGAAGTGACGGTTACGGAGGCCGGAACATATGCGATAGATTTCTCTGCGCACAATCCCAATAAAGAAAATATTCCCTTCGAAATTAGCGTTGCTAACCAACAACTGGGGGGAAGTTTTGATCCTACAGATAAAATGGTTGTCGAGCCAAATGAAAATAACTACACCGAAGAATTTATAGAAAAGCGTATCGGAACATTAAAATTTGATAAACCGGGGAAATATATCCTGACGTACAAAAGTCAACAGCGGCTTCCACTCTGGTTTAATTGGTTATGGCTGGAAAAAACAAAAAATTGAGTTATTTAGATTAATAACTACTTAAAAAAGGGCTTATGATTTTTTGTATTCATAAGCCTTTTTTACTATTCGAAAACTGTGTTTTATTTTTTTAATGTAACCCCTTCAACAGTTTAAATCCATATTTTCAAATCATTTTTGATTGGGTAATTTTACAAAGGATTTATTGAATACCCTCTGAAACCTTTTGCTCTTTACTGTGTTACACATAATAACCTACTCTGCAACTCGTTATGCAAAAATTACCTATTTTAATATTTTTTTATTATTTTGTGGTAAAAGTTACCAATTTTGTAAATTGAGACCAGACAAGTGTCATATCTTATAAATGAGTAAATTGATCCTAAATATTGTTGGTTAATGCATCTAGAACGGAACTCTTTATCTGCGCCTTCCGCTCAAACGCAAAGTTCGGGGTTGGAAGGATTGATTACAACTTTGGAAGACGGCACCATTCTACATCTCAATGAACGCGCATGCGAGCTTTTAGCGTTAGAGATTAAGGATGCAAAAGGCAAAAAATTACATCAATTAATTACATTTTATTCATCTGAGGACGTATCGCCTCTTACAGCAGAACAGACTCGCTTTCAGATCGCGCTCAAAAACAATCCTAACGACCAAGAAATAATCTTAGGAATCGCAACAGGGGATATGTTTAAATGGTTTGTTTTCCATACCAGCCCTTTCTCCGAAGAAAGTAACACCGGCCTCCTAATATCTTTCATCGATATTTCAAAAGTTATCAATCAGAACCATGCCCTGAAAGATAAACAACAGCAGTTGCAACTGCTGGTTGCCTCCCTCAACGATCTGGTCTTTGAAGTAACCGATACCGGAGTGTTTAAAAACTATTGGACCAATGATCCCGGTTTACTATTCTACCCACCGGAGGAATTTTTAAACAAAAGCCTGACCGAACTTTTCCCGGCAGATCTGGCTATACCAACGATTCAACTGATCCAGAAATCTTTACGGTTAAACAGGGAATTTAAAATGGAGTTTCAGTCTCCTTCCGAACAACATACAGACAAATGGTATAGTCTACAGATCAAACCTATTCATCGATCGCAAAACCGGATCGCATTAGTTGTCTCCGATATTACAAAGCAGATTGAATCAACCGAAAAAATCCGATTTAACGAACATAAATTCAATCAGGCCTTCCATTTCTCTGGTTTGGGCATTGCCTTGACAAATCTAGATGGTTATTGCATTGAATCCAACCATACATTAACCAAGATTCTGGGGTACACACAGGAAGAGTTGTCAACAATGAAATTCTCACACAACACTCATCCTGATGACGTCGAACGTGACATCGAGCTCAGGAGAAAACTTATTCGTGGTGAAATTGAAACATTTACCATACAAAAACGTTACCGACACAAACTCGGTCATTATGTGTGGTGCTCAGTGACAATTGCAGCAGTCTTTGACAATGCCAATGCCCCCCTATTTTTGATCGTTCAGGTTCAGGATATTTCTGAATCAAAAAAAAATATCGAAATATTAAAGCGGCAAAAAATAGAATCTGATCTGGTTAAAATGGAACTCGAAACCAAAGTCAGACAACTGGAAGAATTTACGAATATCCTTGCGCATAACTTAAAGGGACCGCTAAGTAATATGCCGATGCTCATCGATGAGCTTAAAGTCTCAACAGATGAAGCGGTAAAGGCTGATTTTCTGAACCTTTTGAAGATCAGCACGGAGCAACTTACCGAAACGTTACACGACTTGGGTGAGATACTTGAATTGAGGTCGAATAAATCGCTCGTATTTGAAGACTGTGATTTTCTCCAAATATTTTATAAAGTAAAACAACAGTATATTGGAGAAATACAGCAAAAGAATGCCATTATTTCTGTCGAATTCAATGTGACCAATATCTACTATCCAAAAATTTATCTGGAAAGTATCCTTGGCAATCTCATCAGTAATTCACTTCGATTTACAGCGAGCGATAAAGCGCCATGTATTGAAATCAGGACTTCCCTAGAGGAAAATGGAACATTATTGACCGTCAAGGATAATGGATTAGGTATCAATCTACCTAAATACAAATCCCAGCTTTTTATGTTCAAAAAAGTTTTCCATCGCGGCTTTGAGAGTAAGGGTATTGGATTATTTCTCACGCGCTATCAGGTGGAGTCACTGGGGGGGAAAATAGATGTACAAAGTGAACCGAACGAAGGCAGTGTCTTTTCAGTCAAATTTTTAGAAAGAACGTAATGAATCAGGAAAATAAAAGAAAAATCATCCTTATAGACGACAATGCGATCTTACGCACTATTTTTGGCTACATGCTACAGGGGTTTTCGGATTATCCAATTGAATTTTACCCTTTCAAAAATGCATTGGACGCGCTGGATTTTATGGAATCGCATGACATCAGTGCATCATCCGGGCCAACCGTACTGTTTGTTGATATCAGCATGCCCTTTATGACAGGCTGGGAACTGATGGACGTTTTAGAGGATAAAACCGATTTTATCAAGCAGACCAGGATCTTTATCATAAGCTCTTCCACCAGCCAGAGCGACCAGGAACAATTGGCAAATTATCCTTTTATAAGTGGTTTTATTTTGAAACCTTTTGGCAAAGAATTATTATATGAAATTCTGAGAGCGCCTCATTAAAGATGATCGCTCCATCTCCAAAATGCTGGATAACAGCATTGAACAGACAATTAGTCTGTTCTTTAGAGGCAAAATAGGCATCAGTTAAAAGACTGATGCCTATTTCCTTTTTTATCTGCATTGTTAGATTGCCTTACATTTCTCTGCAAGCCAGTTCTTTTCTTCACTTGAAAGATGTGTTGATAACTGATCAAATACCCATTGATTGTAATTATTCAGCCACGAAAGATGCCTTTTTTCCAAAAGAGATTTTTCAATCAAGTCCGTCGCAATATAACAGATTGTCAATGTCTCAAAATCCAGGAAGTCACCGAATTCAGAGGATCCCGCTTTACGCGTCAATACCAGATTTTCAATACGGATGCCGTGTTTACCAACACGGTAAAGACCAGGTTCAATAGAGGTAATCATGCCGGGTTCAACAGCAACATCTATTGCGGCAGCATTAAATGTCTGCGGCCCTTCATGCACATTCAGGAAAAATCCAACGCCATGCCCTGTGCCGTGCCCATAGTTACGTAACGTTTCCCACAGTGGACGACGGGTAATGGCATCAATTTGATATCCCCGTGTACCTGCAGGAAAGATAGCCTGCGAACCTTCTATCGTACCTTTCAATACCAAGGTATAATCCTCTTTTTCCTCTTGCGTAAGACCTCCCAGTGAAACAACACGTGTAATATCCGTTGTACCTGTCTTGTATTGGCCACCGGAATCGACCAATAACAGCCCTTTGGGTCGCAACGTATAGTTAGATTGCTCATTCGCCGAATAATGTGGCAATGCACCGTGGTCTAGATATCCTGCTATGGTGGTGAAAGAAACATCAACAAATCCGTCTTGTTCCTCACGGAAGCCACGCAGCTTATCAGCGATAGACAGCTCAGACAGCTCTTCGCTGGCAACATTTTCTTCCAGCCATTTAAAAAACTTCGTAAGTGCAACACCGTCTTTTACAAAAGTATGCCTGTTATTTTCAATTTCAACTTTATTCTTAATGGCTTTTAAGGTCGTAGAAGGATTTATTTTTTCTACGATTTTAATGCTATCAGGCACGCTGTCAAATACAGCAAAGCAAGTACGCTTCGGGTCAATTAAGATGGCCTTGGCCGATAATGTTTCAATCGTTTGATAGATGCTTTCGTATGCAGCTATTTCTACACCATAGCCTTTTAGTTCAGCAATTGTTTCGGTGCTCAACTTCGACAGCTCAATGTAGAGCGTTGCTGTATCCGCTGTAATCAATACGAATCCTAAAACAACTGGATTGCAGGGTACATCCTGGCCACGGATATTAAGTAACCAGGCGAGATCATCCAAGGAAGATATTAAATGTGCATCGGCACGATTTTTCTTCATTTCAGCCCGAACAGCCTCAATCTTCGCAACAGTAGACTGCCCTGTGGTGCTTTCTGGCAACAGGTAAGCCTGCTCCTTTGGTAAGTCCGGTCTGCCCTCCCATAAATCAGATAACAGATCGATATGACCGTCCACCTGAATATCCAGAGGCTCCAAAGCATTTTTGACAGACTGAGCCACCAAAAGTGAGGCTAGATTACCATCAAAAGCAACTTTTGCTCCTGCATTCAATTTCTCACCTAACCAATCCGCATATTCCGCCGCTGCCTGGACTTTCAGCTTAACCAATTCAAAACCGGTTCCTTCCAATTGTTCCACAGCCTGAACAAAATAACGGGAATCTGTCCAAAGGCCAGCAAAATCTTGCGTGATAGCCAAAGTACCTGCAGATCCTGTAAAACCTGAGGCCCAGGCAATACACTTGTAACGTTCCGGTAAATATTCACTGATATGAGGATCTGATGACGGGATAATATATCCATCGATTCCTTGAATCTTCATAGCCTCACGAATAGCAGCTAATTTTTCGATATGCTTCATGTTGTCTATACAATTTTATGCAAGTTAGGATTTTTTAGGGTCGAATACCTAACTTTAAGGCAAATAAAACAAACGAATTAAATGCGTATATACGCTAGTTAAAATTATATATACATTGGACCAACGGTGCAATATCAAAGAATCGTACAGTTCATTTTCAAAGAAATTACATGTTGATGAAAAAAATCGCCCTATATTCCATAACACTATCGACGTATGCATTTACCGCGGTGACAAGCTCCCTGTTTGCTCAGAATATCAGAACCGGGATCCAAGAAGCATTCAATCAATTTCAAAACCAAGAAAGCCTGAAGAACGCAATAAGTTCTTTGACAGTATTTGACGGAAAGACAGGTCAAACCATTTTTGCTGCCAACGAAAATATCGGGCTGGCTACAGCTTCAACGATGAAAGTCATTACAGCTGCTACTGCATTGGATTTTCTTGGAAAGAGCTATCAGTTTAAAACGACCTTATATTATACAGGTTCAATCGATGAAAACGGAGTCCTCAATGGAAATATCATTGTTTCGGGCACCGGTGACCCTACACTGGGGAGCGACCGTTATCCGGAGACCAATGCAGCTATTGTGTTAAACAAATGGATTACGGCCATTCAAAACGCAGGGATACGAAGCATCAATGGTGCAGTGATTGCCGATGACCGTCTATATAATGGCAACCAAATACCGGGGGGTTGGATCTGGACAGACATGGGCAATTATTACGGCGCAGGCATTTCATCGCTCAACTGGCGCGAAAATGCTTTTGGTATAAATTTCAGTCCGAGCAATAAAGTGGGTGCAAAAGCCGAAATTATCCAAGACACGACCCGCGCTCCTTACCTGAACATTATCAACGAAACCACTACTGGTAAAGCTGGTACCGGGGACAATGTGTATGCCTATTCGGCACCTTATTCGACCAAAATATTTGTCCGTGGCAGCTATGGTCAGGATTTAAAGAAAACCATCGAACTCGCTTCCCCGGACCCTGCATATGATCTAGCCTTTCAATTGAATGAAGGTCTCAACAAACAGGGCATTGTTGCTATTCAACCGCCTGCAACAGGGGCGAAGATGGATTCGATAGACGTATCCCAAAAGCAAACACTGGATGTGCACCTATCGCCTACCATGGACAAAATTGTCTATTGGTTTAATCAAAAAAGTATCAATCTCTATGGGGAAGCCTTACTAAAGGCTATCGCCTATACCACCGCTGGAAAAACGGGCACTGACGATGGTGCCAATTATATCCAAAAATACTGGAACGCCAAGTTAGGGATTAAACCGGGCGAGATCAATAGCGTGGACGGTTCGGGGCTTTCGCCACAGAATAGAGTTACGACCCTGGCCATGAACAAAATCATGCAGTACGCGCAAAAGCAAAACTGGTATCCCGTATTCTACGAAAGCCTGCCGACCTACAATGAGATGAAGATGAAAAGCGGAACAATTGCTGGTGCCTTAGGCTATACCGGCGTGCACACAGCAAAAAATGGACAGTCTTTTACCTATACCTTATTGGTCAATAATTATTCGGGATCAGGAGCAAATATGCGCAGGCAAATGTTTAAATTGCTGGACGTTTTGAAATAACATATTATTGTCTATTTATAATAAGATATTGGCAAATATTTTCAAATATCAAAAAGAATGATAGATTTGTAGCCTTAAATTAATAAAATCGTAATGAGTAACACTAATCGTAAACAGGCAGCGTTAAATTACCACTCAATGGGTAGACCTGGAAAAATAGCTGTTGTTCCGACAAAACCAACAAATTCGCAAAGAGACTTATCGTTAGCATATTCTCCTGGCGTAGCGGAGCCATGTTTGGCTATTGCCGAGAATAAAGAAGATGCTTATAAATATACCGCAAAAGGGAACCTTGTTGCTGTTATCAGTAACGGTACAGCTGTATTGGGCCTAGGTGATATCGGCGCTCAAGCAGGTAAACCGGTCATGGAAGGAAAAGGTTTATTGTTCAAAATTTTTGCTGACATTGATGTCTTTGACATCGAAGTGGACACCAAAAATGTTGACGAGTTCGTTAAAATTGTAAAAGCATTGGAACCTACTTTCGGAGGTATCAACCTGGAAGATATCAAGGCTCCTGAATGTTTTGAAATTGAGCGCCGCCTGAAAGAGGAAATGAATATTCCGGTCATGCACGATGACCAACACGGTACAGCAATCATTTCCGGTGCAGCACTGATCAATGCCTGTGAAATTATCGGAAAAGATATCTCCAAAGTAAAAATCGTCGTCAATGGTGCCGGTGCTGCTGCAATGTCCTGCACAGCAATGTATATTTCCGTAGGCGCAAGCAAAGAAAACATTGTGATGCTTGACAGTAAAGGCGTCATTCGTACGGATAGAGAAAATCTGGACAGCATGAAAGCACAGTACGCTACAGATCGTGATATCCACACCCTAGCAGATGCTGTCAAAGACTCCGATGTGTTTATTGGTTTATCTGCAGCGGATGTCATGTCTCCAGAGATGTTGTTATCAATGGCTGCTAACCCGATTGTTTTGGCGATGGCCAATCCAAATCCAGAAATTGCCTACGATCTGGCAATGGCTACCCGTAGCGATATTATCATGGGTACTGGGCGTTCGGATTATCCAAATCAGGTGAACAACGTATTGGGCTTCCCTTACATCTTCCGTGGTGCTTTGGATGTCCGCGCGACAGCAATTAATGAGGAAATGAAAATTGCCGCAGTACGTGCTATTGCTGACCTAGCAAAACAACCCGTTCCTGAAGAAGTCAACCAAGCGTACAATACCAACAATTTAAAATTCTCCGAAGAGTATATCATTCCTAAACCTACCGATCCTCGTCTGATTACGGAGGTTTCTATGGCTGTAGCAAAAGCAGCAATTGAGTCCGGTGTTGCAAAAACAGCAATCGAAGATTGGGATAAATACCGCGATGCATTGCGTAAGCGCCTAGGTAAAGATGATGCGATCATGCGAAACCTCACGATGGCCGCTAAAAGAGACCCAAAACGTGTTGTCTTTGCTGAAGCAGATAATTACAAAACATTACGTGCTGCTCAAATCGTAAAAGAAGAAGGTATTGCAATACCGATCCTATTAGGTAAGAAAGAGAAAATCCAACGCTTGATCCAAGAGTATGCTTTTGAATTGGACGGTGTGGAAATCATTGATCCAGTGGCTGAGGTTGACAGTGAATCAGAGCGTTCGAAAAAATTCATCGAGCACCTTTACACCAAAAGACAACGTAGAGGAATCACCCGTTACGATGCGCGCAAACTGATGTTTGACCGCAACTACTTTGGGGCTTCTTTGGTTGAGTTTGGCGAGGCAGATACCTTGATTTCTGGTATGACCAAAAACTATGCAAACACCATCCGCCCGGCATTGCATGTCATCGGTGCCAAACCGGGCAGCCGAGTTGCAGGTATGTATATGATGTTAACCAAAAAAGGTCCTATTTTCATGGGGGATACTACCGTGAATGAGGATCCTACTGCACAGGAGCTGGCTGATATCACCTTACTTTTGGACAAAGCGGTTAAACGCATGAATATCCAACCACGCATTGCTTTGTTGTCTTACTCCAATTTTGGCTCCAGTGAAGGAAAGACTCCTACCAAAGTGAGGGCAGCAGCACAGATCATTCATGAGCAGCACCCTGACATCATTGCTGATGGCGACCTGCAAGCTAATTTCGCCTTAAATAGCGATATGTTGACCGACAATTTCCCATTCAGCTGTCTAAATGGACAATCAGCAAACACACTTGTGTTCCCGAACCTGGAATCCGGTAACATTGCCTATAAGCTATTACAGGAAGTCGGTGAAGCGGAAGCGGTAGGTCCAATTCTTTTGGGGATGAACAAACCGATCCATGTACTACAATTGGATAGCTCTGTACGCGAAATCGTCAATATGGTAACCATTGCCGTAGTTGATGTTCAAGCACATCTCAAAAATTTATAGAATCGCTTAAAATCTTCCTATATTCGTAGTACTATGTACGAATATTTTAATGGAAAATTAGCATATAAAGCCCCCACTCATGTTGTTATCGATGTGAGTGGGATTGGTTATTATGTTCACATCTCTCTTTATACCTTTTCCCAAATCAAGGATCAGGAAAACTGTAAATTATTTATTTCACTGCAAGTTCGGGAAGATTCCCATACGCTATATGGTTTTGCCACGGAGAGTGAGAAAAAACTGTTCGAGAACCTGATCTCCGTTTCAGGTATCGGCCCTAATACGGGCCGGATGATCTTATCGTCCAATACACCCGATGAAATACAATCCGCCATTGTCAATGGTCAGGTTGCCTTAATTCAAAAAATTAAAGGAATCGGTCCCAAAACAGCACAGCGTCTGATCCTTGAACTTCAGGATAAATTGAAAAAACAGGGCGTGGAAGCACTTTCAACTACGATTCAATCGCAATCCATACCGGACGAAGCTTTATCTGCCCTGGTCATGTTGGGCTTCAATAAAGCTGCGGCCGAAAAAGTATTGAATACGATTCTAAAAACAGAAGCCAACCTCTCTGTGGAGGATATGATCAAATTAGCGCTAAAGAGGCTTTAAAAAACGGCGGGCTCAATTCGCTTAACAAAAAGAGGCATACAGGTTTGGCTCAAATAAAGTTTCATCTGCTGTACTCCAATTTCAGGATCGCTAGGATGTATCTTTATAAATGCCATAAGATTTATAGGGACTTTCATAGGGACTTCATTCGGATCAAAGCGTATAATATTCTTATCAATCTCGTATAAAAAACATGTTAAACGAGAGCTAATCTGCATTTTGTTCAATCATTGAATCGAACCGTTTGCTTTTTAATAAGCTGGGCCGTCCAATACTGTAAGCTCAGATAAAATTACGGATGAGATAAACTTTATTCGACAATAAATATGCATCCAAATGGGATAAATCACCAGTATCCTCAGCGGGCAATGCAAACGATTGTTTTAATTAAAAACACAGTAAATCAAATCACTACAAAACACAAAGAAGAGTATCCTATCCTATTTCAACACGCTATTTGTTACATTAAGCCTTTGCTAAATCGTATTTATTCCTTTATTTTTAGGGCTTCTTATTTCAGTTATAATCGCACTCATGAAAAAACTATTTTCACTTGCGCTTGCTTTAAGTATAGGAGCAGCAGTATTTGCGCAGGAAAAAAAAGATGTCACATTGAATATTGTGCCTCTACCGCAACATGTCCAGATCAAAAATGGCTCATTCAAAACCAATGCGAACACAAGAATTGCTTTTGATAGTGAAGAGGACAAAAAAGTTGCCGCTTTATTTCAGGATTTTTTAAAAAGCAACTACAACCTCAATTTATCGCTGGTAAAGTCGGCAGGTAAAAACTGTATTTATTTTTCTTCTAAAAGTGCAAAATCAACCAATACGGAAGCCTATGATCTCAACATCGCTTCTGACCAAATTACGGTCAGTGGAAAAGCAGCCGGCCTATTTTATGGTATGCAGTCTTTGATTCAATTGCTTCCGGTCGATAAAAAAGCAAGTATCGAAATTCCGCAAGCATCCATTCAGGATGAACCTCGTTTTGCTTACCGCGGATTGCATCTTGATGTTGGCCGTCACTTCTTCCCCGTAGAATTTGTCAAGAAGTATATTGATATTTTGGCATCCTACAAACTGAATACTTTTCATTGGCACCTGACAGATGATCAAGGCTGGCGTATTGAAATTAAATCCCATCCCAAACTGACACAGATAGGTGGCTATCGTAACCAGACATTATTGGGTAACTATAAAACTGACGGTGACTACGACAATACCCCTTATGGTGGTTTCTATACCCAAGACCAGATCAAAGAAGTCGTTGCTTATGCAAAAACGAAGTATGTTACTGTCATTCCTGAAATAGAGATGCCAGGGCATGCTTTGGCGGCGCTTTCTGCTTACCCAGAGCTAGGTTGTGGTGATCACCCTGGGCCATACACAGCAGCGCAGACCTGGGGTGTATTTGATGATGTTTTCTGTGCTGGCAAAGAAGAGACATTCAAACTATTGGAAGATGTTATCGACGAAGTCATTCCATTGTTCCCAAGCGAATATATTCACATCGGTGGTGATGAGTGTCCTAAGACCAAATGGAAGACTTGTCCACATTGTCAGAAAAGAATCAAGGATAATAACCTCAAAGACGAACATGAATTGCAGAGCTATTTTATTCAACGTATGGAAAAATACATTAATAGCAAAGGCAAACGTATCATTGGCTGGGATGAGATCTTAGAGGGTGGATTAGCACCAAATGCGACTGTTATGAGCTGGAGAGGAGACCAAGGAGCCATCGAAGCGGCAAACCAAGGACATGACGTCATTATCACAGCCAACAGTTATGGACTTTACTTTGACCACAAACAAGGTGCTGATCAAAATAGAGAGCCATTGAGCATCGGTGGGCTTTCGACATTGCATAAAGTATATGCTGCCGACCCTATGCCTACCAAAATTTCGGAAAACAACAAGAAACACGTTTTGGGTGTACAAGCGAATATCTGGACAGAATATATCGGTTCTTCCAATAAAGTAGAGTTCACCATCCTACCGCGTGTACTGGCTCTTTCGGAAATTGCCTGGACGCAACCGGAGAATAAAAACTGGAAGAATTTTTCCGAACAACGTGCGGCACGCCAATTGGCAAAGCTCGATCAGACAAACACATTCTATCGTGTACCTGAGGCATATGGTATCACTGACACGACGATATATGCATCAGAATATACCATCCGGGATTTAAAGCCATCTGTAGAAGGTGCCAAAATCTATTATACCCTGGACAATTATGACCCTTCAGAATTGGATCTTGAATATACCGGGCCGGTCAAGGTGACGGTTCCAAACAGTAAAGAACGGGTATTCAAAGCCGTAGTTGTAACGCCTTCCGGAAAAAGAAGCAATTACATTAGGGTAAACATTATCAATACAAAGAAATAATATCATTTCGTCCATGCGAAAGCGCTAATATTCTGTTAACTTTGAACAGATATCAGCGCTTTTTAATTGACGTGTGGTATCACTACAAGAATTTAAAAAGAATTTCTATGGCTGAGGATCTGTTAATTGCCAAAGGCAGCAAAGAAGAACAATATCAAAACTTACTTCCACAGATAGGTGGATTGCTACAGGGAGAAAATAATCAGATTGCAAACCTTTCCAATATTGCGGCAGCATTAAAGGAACAATTCAATTTTTTTTGGGTTGGTTTTTATCTCGTAGACGGTGCTGAAGAACTTGTTCTTGGTCCCTTCCAAGGACCTGTTGCCTGTACACGCATAAAAAAAGGAAGGGGTGTATGCGGGGGAGCCTGGGCACAGGAAAAAACACTTATTGTACCCGATGTGGAGCAATTTCCCGGGCACATTGCCTGCAGTTCGCTGTCACGCTCTGAAATCGTATTACCTATTTACAAAAAGGGGGAAATTATCGGTGTACTTGATGTGGACAGCAGTGAATTGGATAGCTTCGACGAAATTGACGAAAAGTACCTTACCCAAATCTTGCAGTTGTTGGATAAATAACACGTTAAGCATTATGAGCAAAAAGGTATATTGCAAAAACCTAATAATCCAAAGTCGAATCATTCATACAAATGATTTCTACGGGAGCACTCACGGTCTTTATCTTATTGTAATTCCCAAATTTTAACAAGCTTGTCGTCACTGACACTAAAGAAATATTGGCCGTCTTCGGACCAGATTCCTGCATTGACGGATAGATGATGGCCATCCTGCATTTTGTCGCGGCTCATGTTCTTCAAAAGCGCAAAATCGGCGTTAGACCAGAATTTCAGTGACTTATCGCGGCTTACTGTTGCAAAAAATGGTTCAAAAGGGTGTGGATAGATCCCATACACTGTGAACAAGTGTGGTACAAAGGAAAAGTTATTGCTCAGTTGATTGACATCCGAAATAATAAGCTGTGCATCGCGTCCACCGCTTAACAGTTTATTTTGAAGAAAAGCCAAAGAGGTTGTGGGCAGACTATGCAACTTCATCCGTTCGATAACATGAAAGTCCTCGCTAGCCAACAAATATACCCAGCCATCTTTATCGCCCAGAGCAATCTTGGTTTCATCGGCATCCACTGCAATACTTCGTACTGTCGTTTGGGATAGCTCTACGTCATAGATACGTTTGTATGTGGCGAGGTTGATTACATAAAGTCGTCCTTCTTCCCCTACGGCGAGCAACTCATTCTTTTGCCGGATATAGGAAAGTGCAAAGATAGCTCTATTGCCGAGCTGCAAACTCGCCACGAGTTTCTGTTCCTGTACATCCACGAAAAGCAACTTTCCCTCCCGCAGCGCAATCGTCAGTATCGCAGTTCCAGGAATCAATTTTAAAGCATACACGGAGGAGGTCACCGCACACAGAATACGCTTAAAACCATTCTTTTCAATATCCCATTCCACCACGCCCTTATCGTTGCCACCCGTAAAAAAAGTATGCGGATAATATCCCTTCTCTACACAAAAAATTGGGTTTTGATGTCCCGATAATGTTGCTCTTAATTTAATATTCATAGTTATCTATTCAAATTCTCCGGATGATTACCGAAGTGGCCCTGCTTGCAAATGAAATTCGCTTCCTCATCAATTTAAATTTACCAACTCCAAATAAACAGCCGGAAAACAATAAAAAAGAAGTGCAGCATATTCACAAATATACTGCACTTCTAAGACTATTTTGTCATATTACCTTAAAGCCTCGCCCATTTACCGATTTCCATAAATTTTCTTTGCGTGTATATTCGAATTCGGTACATATACTATTCAGTCACAAAGGCTTTCTTGGGGAACAGCGTTATTGATGTCTGCTTTCAAGATTTTTAGCGATTGTTTCCAACGAAAATCCCTTCTCACGCAACAATACGATCAAATGGAACAATAGGTCAGAAGTCTCATTGATAAAGTCTGTTTCAGTTTCAGTTAATGCGGCAATAACCGTTTCTACAGCTTCCTCGCCTACCTTTTGGGCGATCTTATTAATTCCTCTGGACCGCAAACGGTTAACATAGGATTCGTCAGAAGGATTTTCGTAACGATGATTGACGATACGTTCGAGCTCCAGTATAAAATTCTGATTGAATTCTGTGCTGAAACAGCTCCGGCTTCCCGTATGACAAGTGGGTCCCATAGGATCAGCCTTAATCAATACGGTATCTTTATCGCAATCAATATGGATACTCTTTACGTTTAAAAAGTTTCCACTCTCCTCTCCTTTAGTCCAGAGACGGTTTTTGCTACGAGAAAAAAAAGTCACGCGCTTCTCTGCCTGTGTCTTTTGCCAAGCCTCCTCATTCATGTAGCCTAACATCAACACTTCCAGGGTTTGGGCGTCTTGCACAATCACTGGAACAAGTCCGTCACTTTTTGCGAAATCTAACATTGTATTAGTATCTAGTATTTAGTATCTAGTATTGAGACTCTGGTAGCGCAAGCCCAAGGCTTACTCACTATCTATCTTCTCCTCTTTTAATTCTTTATTCTTTGATCCATATTTCTGGATCTTTGCGCTTTATTTCTGGATCTCTACCCGCAATTATCTTACGACAATACCATGTTGGCGTAAAGTCTGCTTAAGGTCCGGAATCAATATTTCGCCATAGTGGAATACAGAAGCGGCTAACGCGGCATCCACATTGGCCTGTTGAAATACATCGATGAAATGCTGTTGATTACCGGCCCCGCCAGATGCGATCAACGGAATATGAATACGATCGTTAACGGCCTTTAAGAATTTATTGTCAAAACCGTTTTTCGTGCCATCGTGATCCATTGATGTCAACAGGATTTCTCCGGCTCCACGTTCTTGCGCTTCACGGATCCAATCCAGGGTATTGATCTCCGTTTTGATACGCCCCCCACTTAAATGGACAAAATCCTCTCCTTCGATCGACCTTGTATCGACAGCGACAACCACAAACTGAGCTCCAAAAGCTGCAGCCATCTGATTGATCAACTCCGGATTTCGTACCGCAGCAGAGTTGATCGAAATCTTGTCCGCACCAGCATTCAATAAGATATCCGCATCGCTGATTTCATTGATACCGCCACCGATTGTAAAAGGGATATTTACCTGACGAGCTACCGCTTTTACCAGATCTATCGTTGTCTTGCGACCTTCATGTGTAGCTGTAATATCTAAAAACACAAGTTCATCAGCTCCTTGCTGGGAATATTCATAGGCGAGTTCAACAGGATCACCCGCATCACGCAAATCAACAAAGTTGACCCCTTTTACCGTACGTCCATCTTTAACATCCAAGCAAGGAATTATCCGTTTTGCCAGCATGTTAAAATCGGATTAATGATTTGAGATTCCAGTCTTTGACTTCATCAATTGAGATACGATTCTCATAGATCGCCTTGCCTACAACAACGGATTCTACACCACCCAGCTCCTGAAGCTTTTGAATATCATCCATAGAGCTGATACCCCCCGAAGCAATCAGCTTGATGATCGGAGAATGGTCCAGCAATTTTTGATACAACTCCACGCCTGCGCCACCTAATTTACCGTCTTTACTGATATCGGTACAAAGGAATCTAAAAAATCCCAAAGCCAAGCATTTATCAATATACTCGATCAATTTAATTGGCGAACTTTCTAACCAGCCGGAGTATTTAATGACTTCGTCCAATACATCAATTGCAATGACAATATGATCTGCGTATTTAACTTTCCCTTCATTTAGGGTTGCCAGTTCTTCCAAAAAAGAAGGGTTTGTGATCGCTTGCGTACCCACGATGACACGATATACACCGGCATCAACCAATTCCTTTACTTTATCAATGCTTCTGACCCCACCGCCATACTGAATTTTCATATCGGTCTTTTGGATGATATCAAATAAATAGGCCTGATTGCTAAAATCACCTTTTGCGCCATTTAAATCTATGATATGAACCAATTCTGTACCATTCGCATGGTAGTTCTCGATCTGCTCCTCTAAACTAATCGCATAAGTTGTAACGTCGTTGTAGTTACCCTCTCTTAAACGGACAACTTTTTTGTCCAAAACGTCAATTGCTGGAATGATATACATAATCGAATATTTTTAGTCTAATTGAATAGTTGAAAAATTGAGCAACAACTGCTCACCTGCTTTTCCCGACTTCTCCGGGTGAAATTGTACGCCAAAGAAATTATCTTTGGAAATTGCTGCTGAAAATGGCAACCCATAGTCACATTTAGCGGCCGTAAATATCGTATCATATTCAATATAATACGAATGGACGAAATAAAAATAAGTCTGATCCGCTATATTCGCAAATAAAGGATTATTTGCTTGCACCGAAACGCTATTCCAGCCCATATGAGGCACTTTGCCGGCTACTCTGGTTTCAAAATGTAACGTTTTCAACGGGAACAATTTCAACAGATCGGCATCACCTTCCTCCGAATAATCGGTCAACAACTGCATCCCAACACAGATTCCCAGTACAGGTTTACGCAGTGCTTTAATATAAGGCACTAATCCCGATTCCCGTAATTTATTCATGGCTGCCCCCGCATGGCCTACTCCGGGAATAATAATCCGATCGTAGAGATCCATCTCTTCCGCCGTATTGATCATGCCGTAGGTCAGTCCCACGCGATCTAGCGCAGCAGTCAGGGAAAAAATATTCCCGGCGCCGTAATTAATAATTCCTATCATTTTTGAGATTTGAGTATTGAGATTTGAGTATTAAGACTTTGGCTCCACAAATTTATGCATCATGCGGTCATCGCTCATCTTTACTCATGTATCCCATGGGTTCTCTTTATTAATTAAACAAAACTACAAAACACCTTTGGTGCTTGGTAGCTGCATATGATCCGCATCCCTCCGTACCGCTTTCTTAATCGATTTGGCAAAGGCTTTAAAAATTGCTTCGATCTTATGGTGCTCATTATCCCCCTCTGCTTTGATATTTAGATTTGATTTGGAGGCGTCAGAAAATGATTTAAAGAAATGGAAGAACATCTCTGTTGGCATGTCACCTATTTTCTCACGTTTAAATTCTGCATCCCATACGATCCAATTGCGTCCACCAAAATCCAGTGCAACCTGTGCCAGGCAATCATCCATTGGTAAGGTGTAAGAGTAACGCTCAATACCACGCTTGTCTCCCAATACCTTCAAAAATACCTCACCCAAAGCTATCCCTGTATCTTCAATCGTATGATGCTCGTCTATATGAAGATCGCCTTTCGCTTTGATCGTTAAGTCCAATGCACCATGTCGGGCTATTTGATCCAACATATGATCAAAGAAGGGCAATCCTGTTTCGATTTCCGATTTACCGGAGCCATCCAAGTTTAACTGAATAAAAATATCCGTTTCGTTAGTTTTACGATGATGTTCGGCAGTGCGCGTTCCCAATTTCAGAAATTCATAAACTGTTTTCCAGTCCATTGTTTCTAAAGCTACGACTGTAGGATCAATGTCAACGTTCTCTAAAGCCCCCAATTGATCATTGGCACGCAGCCATATTGCTCTGGCCCCAAGATTTTGCGCGAGCTTCACATCATTGACTCGGTCACCGATAACGAACGATTCACTTAAATTATATTTTGACGGATCGAAATATTCACTGAGCATACCAATACCCGGTTTACGAGTGTCGGCATTTTCATGCGGAAAAGTTTTATCTATATGTTCTTTGGCAAATACTACACCCTCTGCTGCAAACGTATCAATTACAAAATGATGGACGGGCCAGAAGTTCTCTTCCGGATGGGAAGATGTTCCCAGGCCATCTTGGTTTGAAACCAAGATCAATTCAAAATCCAGTTCCTTCGCGATACGTGGCAGGTACTGCAAGGCGCCCGGATAGAATTTTAATTTTGCAAAAGAATCGATCTGCTCATCTTCTGGTTCCAAAATTAATGTTCCATCACGGTCTATAAACAGTACACGTTTTAAGTTATCAGGCATAGTATTATTTATTGATTTGATTAAGTTTTTCTAATAAAGTTCTGTTTTCAACAGGTGTCCCGACAGTGATCCGCAAACAGCCCTCACAAAGTTCGACTTTTGACCGATCTCTGACGATGATCCCATACTGAACCAGATAGTCATAAACTTCTCTCGGCTGTTCCATCTTGACCAGGATAAAATTGGCATCAGAAGGAGTAATATACTGTACATAGTCCAGTTCGAGTAGTTCACGTACCAGTTTCTCACGTTCCGAAACAGTCTCTTTGATCCAGTCATTGACTTGATCCACATTATTCAGGGCCTCTAACACGATATCTTGTGTTGCCTGATTAATGTTATAAGGTGGTTTAATTTTATTGTAAACTGCTATAATTTCTTTGCTCGCAAATGCCATGCCCAATCGCAACGCTGCAAGCCCCCAGGCTTTGGACAAAGTCTGCAATACCACCAAGTTAGGGTATTCAGCCAATTCCTGTGTAAATGATTTTACTGCTGAAAAATTGATATAAGCTTCATCGACGACGACAAGCCCCTTAAAATTATTCAATACCGTTTCGATGTCCTGACGACGGATAGAATTTCCGGTCGGATTATTTGGCGAACAGATAAAAATCAGCTTGGTATGTGCATCTATGGCATTCGCTATTCCATCCAGATCCAACTGGTATTCTGCGGTAAGGTTTACTTTTTTGAAAGCGACATCATTGATATTCGCCGATACCTCATACATACCATAGGTCGGCGGAACGAGGATAACATTGTCCACACCGGGTGTACAAAATGCGCGGTACAAAATATCAATCGCCTCATCGCTTCCATTGCCTAAAAAAATATTTTCCGCAGGAACACCTTTTATTGTTGAAAGTTTTGCTTTGACTTGATGTTGGAGTGGGTCTGGATATCGGTTGTAATCATGGTTAAGTGGGGATCCAAAAGGATTTTCATTGGCATCAATCAATATGGATGCCTCCCCTTTAAATTCATCTCTTGCGGACGAATATGGTACGAGCTTCTTAATATTTTCCCGTAATAGGTTGTTTAAGTTGAATGGATTATCCATTATAAAAAAATTAGAGCCGTAAACTTAGATAAATTGTTTATCAAATGCAATATAATAAGCAATTTAAAAGCATTTGGTCATAGAAATGTGGTATAAAATTCACAAAAAACTAAACTAAAAACCACTTCCCTTCGATCGAAAGTTCGGTATTGGGGAATACTGTTCGAGCTTCTTCCAACAAGGGTGCCAAATCCCGGTACCGTGCGGAGTAATGACCGAGCAATAATTTTTTTGCATGGGTTTCTTTGGCAATTTCTCCGGCTTCCAATGCCGTTGTGTGGAAAGTTTCTTTTGCACGGTCGACCATATCATGTAAAAATGTAGATTCATGGTACATGAGATCGGCATGCTGAACAAAGGGAAGATAACCCTCTGTGCGTACCGTATCTGAACAATATACGTAACTTCTGGATTTGGGTGCGGGCAGGCTCAATTGATCCGCTGGGTAAACATCCCCTTTTTCGTCCACATAATCCATCCCTTTCTTGATAGCGGGATAGTATACTGTGGGAATATTCAACGCTTGAACCACATCACCAAGCAAGGTCCTGGCCCGTGGTCCCTCATCAAAGCGAAAACCTGTGCAGGCAATACGATGTGTTAAAGGAAACGCGCTCACTTTCATGGTCCGGTTTTCAAAAATAATACCGGGTCCGTCGGGTGAAATAGGATGAAAAATAAGATTATAGCGCAAGACTGTCTCCGAATGCAGAAATTGGACATCCAGAATCTCTTTTAAGGCAGCCGGTCCGTATAAATGAAGATCACTTTTGCGGCCAACAAGATGCATCGAAGAGAGCAGTCCCACTAAACCTAAATAGTGATCTCCATGTAAGTGACTAATAAAAATATGTCCTATACGATTGCTTTTAATTCCATAACGGCTGAGCTGCATTTGCGTCCCTTCCCCACAGTCTATTAAAAACAATTGTTCGTTAAAGTTCAGCACTTGGCTAGTCGGATGGCGATCAAACATCGGTGTCGCGGAACTATTTCCTAATATCAGAACTTCAAACTTCATATTAATCCTCAATTGTCCCCCGGTATTCAGATTCCAGTTCGTGCGCGAAGATCAAATCTTCCGCAACCTTCAGTGATGGAGCGATCTTTATCGATTTATCCAGGTGCGACACGCGAACCATATCCATTAATTTAGGACAAAGATTGACCAAAATAAATACACCACCAACAGACTGACATAGGCGGTGCGCCAATATGCCCAAACGGATCCCAACTTCATCCGTCTTTTGAACATGAATCATATCCAGAACAATGTTGCGTTGGCCAATAGTATTGCGCAACAGAAACTCACCCTTGAGTTTCGCTGCATTATCCGCATCTATCACTTCGACATGAGGCTCTATGACAATATAGCGATCGTGTTTATCAATAGTATACTTCATAAGTTTATTTCCTTAGTTTGAGGATACAATGTACTAATAATTTAGCTCTTTTAAGGCTTTTGTCACATTTCTTTCCACGCGTTCCAGTACATTTTCCTGATCAGGATAAACAAATTTTTCGCCCACGATGTGCTCGTATAGCTCAATATAGCGTTCGGAAATTGAAGCAATGATCTCATCTGTCATCTCTGGGACCACCTGTCCATCTTTACCCTGAAATCCATTATCTATCAACCATTTACGAACAAACTCTTTTGACAATTGCTTTTGTGCTTCCCCTTTGTCCTGACGTTCTTGATATCCGTCAGCATAAAAATAACGGGAAGAATCCGGAGTATGAATCTCGTCGATAAGGACTATTTTACCGTCTTTTTTACCAAATTCATACTTAGTATCCACTAGGATCAGCCCTCTTTGTGCTGCAATTTCGGTTCCGCGTTGAAACAAAGCTCTGGTATATTTCTCCAATTGCACGTAATCCTCCTCACTTACAATCCCTCTTTTCAAGATATCCGCGCGGGAAATATCCTCATCGTGACCTACTGCTGCTTTGGTCGTCGGTGTGATAATCGGTTCGGGCAATTTATCATTCTCCTTCAACCCCTCAGGAAGAGACTCGCCACAAACTTCCCGTTTACCTGCAGCATATTCACGCCAGGCATGTCCTGATAGGTAACCGCGGATAACCATTTCAACTTTAAACGGTTCGCACATTTGACCTATGGTCACACTAGGATCCGGTACAGATACGACCCAATTCGGGATAATATCGGATGTCGCTTTCAAAAATTTAGCCGCAATTTGATTTAACACCTGTCCTTTGTAGGGAATAGGACGAGGAAGTACCACATCAAATGCCGAAATACGGTCAGAAGCCACCATAGCCAAGTAGGTATCTGCAATCGTATACACGTCTCGTACTTTTCCTCTGTAAAAAGCAGTCTGGTTTTCGAAATTGAAATTTGTTTCTTTTATAGCGTTCATGTTCAAAGTAAAATTCAAATAAATAATTATTGATCAGTCTTCGTTTTCATAGCCATGTCTGAAAACAAGACTCGATTATTCATCCATGGCCTTTCCTAATGGCCTAAATGAACCAGTTTATTGTGTCTTTTAAAGACGATATGAATATCCCTAACTCATCTTGGTCCGTACTGGGCTTCTGATCGGGGATATTACAATTGATCTTTTTTGCAACGAACGACTAAATGTCGCCGTATGCTTCCAAAATGCGTCGTACCAATTTATGACGAACCACATCGCCACCACTAAGGTGGATAATATCAATACCTTCAATATTTTCCAGCAAACGGATCGATGTCGAAAGGCCCGATTGATTCTTTTTAGGGAGATCGACCTGTGTCATATCACCCGTAACAATGAATTTTGCGGTCGGCCCCATACGGGTCAAAAACATCTTTAACTGCATATCCGTTGCATTTTGGGCTTCATCCAAAATGACAAAACAATTATCCAATGTGCGTCCCCGCATAAATGCCAGTGGCGCAACCTCGATGGTACGGTTTTCCAAATATCCTTTTAATTTCTCGGCCGGAATCATATCGTCCAATGCATCGTAAAGAGGCCTTAAATAGGGATCTACCTTTTCTTTCAGGTCTCCGGGTAAAAAACCGAGGTTTTCTCCGGCTTCTACCGCTGGTCTTGTCAGGATAATACGTTTGATTTCTTTATTTCGAAGTGCCCGGACAGCAAGTGCAACAGCCGTATAGGTCTTTCCTGTTCCTGCCGGACCAATGGCAAATAAGATATCATTTTTCGAAATACTATCGACCATCCGTCGCTGATTGGCTGTCCGCGCGCGGACAATCAAACCATTGGGGCCATAAACTATGGGCTCAGACCCAAAGGCAGCTTGCTTGGCAGCAATTTCCTTTTCCTGTTGCACAGCAGAACCTGCACTTGCCCCAAGGAGATTTTCAAAATCCAACAAGGTAATGTTGTTAAATTTCTCAAAGTGAGCCATGACTTCCTTAAACGATTGCTCAAACAGCTCCAACTCCTTCGCATCACCTAACACTTTCATTTCACTTCCACGAGCCACAATCCGCAGTTTTGGGAATTGCTTCTTTAAATAATCAAAGTGCTCATTGTCTGCTCCCCATAATACGGGCAAATTCAGACCATCTAATGCAATTAGTAATTCGTTCAAATTTTATCCTATTTTAGAATTAATTAGACTGTAGCTACCACGCAATAGCTCTTATGCGTAATACTATTCAAAATTAACGTATTCTAATGAGAAAATAGACCATACCAAAGAGATTTTTGCAAAAAGAAAACCAAATTATTTTTTTTGTATTTTACACCTGAGTTTTGCTTTTAAAAGTGGATCTTCAGGGTGAGAAAACCGATTCTTTATTATATTAATCGAAGCTATGTTTGTGTGTATCAACCGGAAAAAGATATATTCAAAATAAGTTCTTCAATTAGCTTTACAAATCAGCTGATAAATAGTAATTTTGCTCTCTATTTAAATAGATTTTTTAGCATCAGAACAAATAAGCAACAGAAGATCTATTTCTATTCATTCAAAAAGGGAATTCGACAGCAATTCGGTCTACTTTAGATTATAATGGCAGTAATTACGTTAACGACAGATCTAGGACATAAGGATTTTTATCAAGCTGCGCTAAAAGGAAGCCTTTTAACGCAGTTGTCTGATGTTAATATTGTCGATATCACCCACGAGATCCCAGCATTCAACATTCCGCGCGCAGCCTTTGTACTTGGCAACGCCTATCATTATTTCCCCAAGGGAACTGTACATATCATCGGTATCAACACCTTGTTTCATGAAGAATCCAAATACATCGGCATGAAATACAAGGACCATTATTTTGTCGGCGCGGACAATGGTATTTTCAGTTTGCTGTTAAATGGAAATGAGCCCCAGGAATTGTATGAACTCAATCTGATGCAGGACCTGCGATACCTCCATTTCCCGCTCGCTGACATTCTTTCAAAATCAGCCTGTCATATTGCAAAAGGAGGGAAACTGAAAGATGTGGGCACGCCAATGCATCAACTGATAGAAAAAGTTACATTACAGCCGATCTTTGATAAGGATATGATACGGGGCAATGTCATTTACGTTGACGCCTTTGGCAATGCCATTACCAATATTTCAAAAGACCTGTTCAATAAAGTCCAAAAAGGGCGAAATTTTGTCTTGTATTTCAAGCGCAACGAAACGATCACCAACCTTTCCTGGCATTACAATGAGGTCGGCGAAGGCGAAAAATTATGTCTCTTTGGAATCAGTAATTATTTGGAAATTGCCATCAACAAGGGCAACGCGAGCCAGCTTTTGGGACTTCACGATGACGATTCCAATGTCATCCGTATCGAATTTAAAGATTAATTTCATAAATTCATTCTTAGAAATTATTTGCGCACATGGGTCAAGCTCCAAAACAGGCGTAGCGCTTGTAGCAGTTATGCTGCCAAGGCAAAGCAATTTCAGCAAACTTAATATGGGATTGATTGGTTCATTGTTTATGAAGTCTTTAAAATACACGCTACTGTCCTTTCTTTTATTATTTAACCTCGGGTATTTGATAGCGCAGGAAAATGCAGATTCCAGTGCTTTTGAAGTACAGCGCAAACGTGTCAATAACCTGCTTGAGGCAAGACAGCAGAAATTCGGCGCTTACGACACGAGCCTCACTCAGAAAACAGGGCTTTTTGGACTGTTCAAATCCAAGGACGATATGCAAAAAAGCATCGATATCCTCAAAGATGTCGTGATCACGGATAACAACATCTTTTTGGAAACCCAGCAGCTACTCAAAATCAAAGATTTCGAAAAGAACAAATTCCGGCAGATGGCCACGGAATACGATAAGCAGATCTCATCCTATATAGGTACAATTAATAAACTTCAGCTTGAAAATGAAAGACTCAGGGCACAATTGGACAAATCAGGCGGAAACGGACTGTCCGGCAATATATGGCTTTACATGGCCTTGCTCGTCATCATGGCGCTAGCACTCTTATTGTATCGTAGCCGTACACGAAAATCACTCCCAATCCCTAAAAATACGGACTAGCGCTTTGTGTTTTTGGGCATGTAGCGATGACATGTACCGCGAGAATTGATCAAATGATAACTAAACCAGTCAAAAGCCAAAAAATTGACCAAAGTATGATAGCAAAATATTTTTAATCTCTTTACATTTGTCCTCGCAACAAAACATTGAAGTAGCGGATTATGGCAAGAGGTTTCAATAGTGGTAATAAACAAGAAGAAGATCTACCAAAACCAAAGTTAAATAAGGAGCTCCTATTACGGGCTTCGAAAATAATGACCTATTTAAGGCCTTATCGGGTTAAGTTTGGAATCGGAATGTTATTTTTGGTATTATCCAGTCTTTCCATGCTAGCTTTCCCTGCACTCTTGGGTGCGATGATTGATGCCGCCCAAGGCAAGCAAAAATACACCTGGCTGCCCCCTGAAGTGTATTACATTGGAGGAATAGCCTTTATCATTCTATCTTTTACGTCCGTCGTTTCTTTTTTTCGAATCCGTATCTTCGTCGAGATCGCTGAACGCGCTTTGTCCAAAATTCGTAAAGATACCTATCATAAGCTTATCTCCTTGCCAATTGAATTTTTCGCCAATCGTCGCGTGGGAGAATTAAATAGCAGACTTTCCGCAGATCTATCCCAGATCCAGGACACCTTGACCACTACATTGGCTGAAATTTTAAGACAATTGATCAGCCTTTGTTTTGGGGTATTTCTGCTCGTTTGGGTATCGCCCAAATTGGCCTTGATGAATCTCTGCATATTACCTGTCATTGTGGTTGCCGCAATTGTCTTCGGAAAATTTATTCGTGAATTATCCAGACAGGCGCAGGATAAGATGGCGGAATCAAATAGCATAGTTCAAGAAACTTTATTAGGCATTAGCAATGTAAAAGCTTTTGTGAACGAATACTTTGAATTCAACCGTTACAGTAATCAGATGGATTCTGTTGTCAAATTAGCGGTCAAGGGAGCAACATTTCGAGGAGCCTTTGCTTCGTTTATCATATTCTGTATTTTCGGTGCTGTTATCGCCGTTATTTGGTATGGTGCCGCATTGGTTTCTATCCATGAGATGTCTGTCGGTGATCTAACAACATATATCCTTTATTCGATGTTTGTTGCCGGATCTATGGGGAGTTTCCCTGAATTATACGCAAACATACAGCGTTCACTCGGTGCCAGCGAAAGGATCCTGGAAATTCTTGATGAACCACAGGAAGATATCAAAGTTGAACCGAGCTGCAAGGAGATCAGTAAAAAGATAAGTGGAAATCTCCGTTTTGATCATGTGGCATTCGCGTACCCTAGCCGTCCTGATATTGAAATTCTCAAAGACATTAACTTTACCGCCAATGCTGGCGATAAAATCGCCATCGTGGGCCCTAGCGGCACCGGCAAATCAACCATAGCCTCTTTAATACTACAGTTCTATACCAGCAATAAGGGAGAAGTACTTTATGATGGCAAGCCAGCCTCGGACTTTGAGCTGTGCGATATACGTAACCAAGTGGCCATAGTACCGCAAGACGTACTGTTATTCGGCGGAACGATCCGCGAGAATATCGCCTATGGTAAATTAGACGCTACGGAAAATGAAATAACAGAAGCTGCCAAACGCGCCAACGCCCATCAATTTATATTAAATTTCCCTGAAGAGTATGATACCGTAGTCGGAGAACGTGGTGTAAAACTCTCCGGAGGACAACGTCAACGTATCGCCATCGCCAGGGCTTTACTTAAAGACCCAGCGATTCTGATTCTGGATGAAGCAACGTCCTCATTGGACTCCGAGTCAGAACGTCAGGTACAAGATGCCCTGGAAGAATTAATGCGTGGCCGCACATCCATCATCATTGCTCACCGTTTATCGACGATAGTCGATGCAGACAAAATTATCGTGGTCGAAAATGGCATCGTCTCGGAAAGCGGAACACATTTCGAATTATTACAGAAAGAAACCGGACTCTACCGCCACCTCTATACCCTGCAATCCAAACAGCAAAAAGTAGATATGTAAAATTTTGTTAATTATTGATTCTTTTTAAACAAATTGTCCCAGTGATTGTTCATTTGGTATCATACTTGATTATCATTTGAATACACAATAAAATAGAAGAATTATGAAAAATAGCAAAAATGGATTAGTGGCATTTGCTTTGGTAGGATTGGCTGCGGGAGCTGCTGCATGGTATCTTTTAGGAACAGATGACGGGAAAAAGCAATTAGATCGTGCAAATGATGGCATCAAAAGCTTAACTAAGTCATTGAAAGATCTTTCGAAAAAAGAAGCTAGAAAAGCCCAAAAGTTAGCCAATAGAGCTTCAGCTGAGCTGGACAACTTAAAATCAAAAGCACAGGCAGCTTTCACCAAAGCGACGGACGATGCAGATGCATTGAAAAATAAGGCAAAAGAAGCAGGCAGAGAAGCTTTGGACCACGCCAACAATGCGGCACAAAATTTAGCAAATAAAATCGACAACACAACCGATGCTGCTAAATCAAAAATTTCTAATGCATAAGTAAAAAAAACGTTTTTTTAAGAATTGGTGGTTTAACCGCATTCGGTGGTTAAAATACATTTGTATCTTTGCGGAATATGACTTTACTGCAACAGGTAAAAACTTTAATTCTTAAAGACATCATTCTGGAATGGCGATCAAAATACGCCATCAACGGAATCCTACTATATGTCGTATCTACTGTATTTGTTTGTTATCAAGCATTCAAGTCAGTAGATACCACAGTTTGGAACGCATTGTTCTGGATTATCATGTTATTTGCATCCATCAATGCCATCAATAAGAGCTTCGTCCAGGAAAATCCCAACCGACAACTCTATTATTACTCCTTAGTTGACCCACGGGCAATTATCCTTGCCAAAGTCATTTACAACATGTTATTGATGACTATCCTGGCCTCCATTGCTTATTTCGTTTATTCGATCATATTTCAAAATCCTCTCGGGGACCCCACGCTATATTTCATTTCGGTCATTTTGGGCAGCATCAGTTTTGCCAGTGTATTTACCATGATTTCGGGCATAAGTTCCAAAGCCGGCAATAACAGCACGCTAATGGCCATTTTAAGTTTTCCGGCAATTATACCGCTGTTGATCGTACTGATCAAACTCTCCCGCAATGCAATAGAAGGCATGGAAAGAGCAGCAAGTATGAGAGAAATAATTGTATTACTCGCAATTAATGTAATCACGATCACTATTTCTTTATTGTTATTTCCGTACCTTTGGCGAGATTAAATTTTAGGATTGAAACACATTAAATTCAATTTACCATGAGAAAAAAATGGTGGAAAATATTAGCTGTTCTGATTATCTGCGCAGTCATTATCAATGGTCTTTTGGGCCCTGTCCCCCGCCTATTTATCCTTCACGAAAGTATCCGTAATGTCTATTTCCATGTTCCGATGTGGTCTGCAATGATTGTGATGTACCTGATTTCTGTTATTTATAGTGTCAAATACCTTAATACAGGTAAAGCAGAATACGATTTAATGGCCATAGAAGCCGTAAATACAGGTATTACCTTTTGTTTTTTTGGCCTGGCAACGGGAATGCTGTGGGCCAACATTACCTGGGGAGAACCTTGGCCAAATGACCCCAAGTTAAACGGTTCGGCAATCGCGACATTAATGTACTTAGCCTATCTCGTACTCCGCAATGCGCTCGAAGAAGAGCAGAAACGGGCAAAAATATCTGCTGTCTATAATATCTTTGCATTTCCGATCATTATTGTATTGCTTTATATTCTTCCAAAAATGACAGATTCTCTTCATCCCGGAAGCGGTGGCAATGCTACCTTTGGCCAGCTACAAATGAGCAACGAGCTCCGTCCGACATTCTATGCCGCCATGATCGGATGGCCAATGATTGCTTTTTGGATCTGTTCAATGCGTTACAGAGTACGTCTATTGGAAAGAAAAGAGCTGCAAATCGATTCTTAAAAAGAACAGAAACAGGCTATAACCTCCTTAAAAATGGGCATTACGACAATAATAAGTCCTAAGCTCATGAAATAAAACGGAAAACAAGCATAAGCCATTTGTTACCAATGTTTATAGCGGATCAAATGGCGATAACACTGATCAAAAATAAAGTTCTGATGAAACAGGAGAGTTACCCCAGTACTCATCAGTCATTAAAAGACAAATAATAGAATGAAAAAAATAACATTGTCAATTGCATTATTAATCTTATCAACTGTAAGCACCTTCGCTCAGGATGACGTTGATATGGCAACAGGATTACGTAGTGAAGGCAAAATCTATGTGGTTGTGCTCGTGATGCTGGTCATTTTTTTAGGTTTGGCCTTCTTTCTTTTCTTGCTCGACCGCCGCATTACGAAATTGGAAAAAAAGAATAAATAGTCAGCTATCTATTGCATACCATGATTATAAGTCAGTTCAGAAATTATACACCAGTAAATATCCTATTTTTATCCTTTGTGGGTTTTGTATTATGCCTCGGCATATTCCTACACCTTCCGGATAAATTGGATTCTGTTATTTTTGAACCGGCTCTTGGTAACCTATTGGGGGAAAACAATTTAATCAATCTATCTCCGGCAACCAATGTCTTTATCACACTCATTTTGACCATTTTTCAGGCAACCATACTCAACCGGATCACAAGTCACTTTAACTTGCTCGGAAAACCTAGCTTTCTGGTTGCTTTGATGTACATGACATTGGCCAGTTTATTTTTACCTTTTCTGGTCCTGTCTCCCACGCTCATCTGTAACTTTATTTCAATATGGATGCTCAGTAAATTGCTTTCCTTATATCGTCAGACCGATGTGAAAGCGGAAATGTTTGACCTGGGTATGATTGTCGGTATCGGAAGTCTCATCTATTTCCCCTTTTTGAGCATGTTTTTCCTGTTATGGATAAGTCTTCTTATTTTTAGGCCATTTAATTGGCGTGAGTGGATCACACCATTATTGGGACTGGCTACAATCTATTTTATATTGGCAGTAATCTACTTATGGGCAGGAAAAATGGAACTATTTTACACCATATGGTTACCCTTTACCTATAAGTTTCCAACAGCCATTCGTATTCAACTAGTTGACTACCTCGTATTGGTTCCAGTACTTTTTACCCTGATCCTTTTCCTGTTGATCCTCAAGGATAATTTTTTCAAAAGCATCGTGCACATCCGGAAATCTTTCCAATTGTTGTTTTTCATGTTATGCCTGGCCGTGGCTTCTTTTTATTGGAACAAGAAGCTTACAGAAGCTCATTTTTTACTCTGTGCCCCTCCAATCGCCATTTATATGGCCTATTACTTCACATATGCCAAAAAGAAATGGTTTTTTGAAGTCGTTTACGCCATTATTGTATTAACGATAATCTACTTCCAATTTTTCTAAACGATTGTACAACAAGCGTTTAACCTTTTTTAACAAAATCGGCTTAACAAGCTCACAAAAATTGAATAGTTTTGTATGCGAATAAAAGCAAAGAACATTTAATTACAGGAGTCAAAAAACTCAAAGATTTCACAAAAACTAAATAAACATTAGTTTCTCAATTTTATAGGTTGACCATGCAGAAACGCTTTATAAGCTCTCTAAGAAATAAATCCCTCCAACTGTTGTTAGCAGGTGGAATTTTAGCTAGTTCTACTACCGCATTTGCCCAAAAAACAACATCAGCTTCGCCATATTCTCAACTGGGAATAGGTCAAATCCGTGAAGATTTATTGCCTCAGTACAGAGCTATGGGGGGAATTAATACAGGTATCCGTACATTTGACGGAGTATACAATACCAACCCGAGCAATCCTGCGTCTTACTCTGCAGCACGCGTGAGTGTTTTTGATGCCGGTCTATATGGCAACTATACGCAACTCAAATCCACTACCAGAGCGGACAACACCGCTGATTTTGCTTTTAGCCATATCACGATGACTTTTCCAATGAAAAAGTTCGGCGGTATCAGTATGGGTATATTGCCATTCTCGGATGTTGGTTACCGAACAAGTTCGCAGGAGGGTATTAATTCCGAAATCTATAACAAGGTATTTACTGGTGAAGGCGGTCTGACAAAAGCTTACGCCGGATGGGGTGTACGTGTTTACAAAGGGTTGAGCATCGGTGCGAATATGTCGTACCTATTCGGAACCTTAAATGACTATAGCCGTGTTGAATTTCCGGTCACCTCCGGAGCTTTAAACCCCCAACGCCAGAATAAGCGTGAAATCCAAGGTATTATCTTTGATTACGGTTTACAATATGAACAGCCTCTAGGAAAAGAGCATGTATTGAGCTTCGGTTATTCAGGATCACTGAACAACGATATCAAGGAACGCACAACAATTATCGACACAAGGACCGCTCCATCATCTGATCCAGACAATCAAAATATTCCGATCGATACGACCTACATGTCCGATCGTATCAGCCGACATTTAACCCTTCCCTTAAAACACAATGTGGGGGTTACACTTGCTCGAAATGGCAAATGGCTAGTCGGGGCAGATTTCAAATATGCAGACTGGTCGAGATTTCAGGTCAGAAGTGGTGAAAATAGACTCCGCAAAAATTATGGTGTAGCTCTTGGTGGACAATTGACTCCGGACAGATCGTCTCTTAACTATTTAAAACAGGTAGACTATCGTCTTGGATTCAGATACAACAAAACACAGTATTTTCAGGCCGGTGAAAACATCAATGATATGGCTGTAACTGTAGGTGTGGGATTACCATTAGCTAGAACGCTGTATTTAGGTGCATTTTCAAAAGTCAATTTATCGGCAGAATTCGGACAGATGGGAAAAGCAGCCAATGGTCTCCTACGGGAACGTTATATCAACTTCAATATTGGCTTTACACTCAATGACCGCTGGTTTAGAAGAAACCCAATTGATTAGCATAATGGTACGCAAAGTATTCGCAAGTTCCATATTTCAAAATATATCGCCCCTGGTAATTCTATTTTTGCTAGGGGCGCTCTTATTGACCTCCTGTGAGCCGGACCTAAAGGAAGTTGACCGGATCGCTAATCTAAAAAAAGAGGAAGCCGTGGATATCTCACGTCATGTGGATATCATCTATAGTGATTCAACCCGGGTCAAAGCCAACCTCACGGCCCCCGAAATGCGGATCAGACACGATAGCACTGAAATCTATGAATTTCCAAAGAGCATAAAAATCATATTCTATGATGAAAACCTCAAGGAAACCCAACGTATTACTTCTGACCATGCCGTCCGGAGAGAAAAAGAAAAAACAACGATCTTTACCAAAAATGTAGTCGTGACCATGGCTGATGGATCTATTCTGAAAACGGAGGAAATCGTCTATGACGAAGGTGCAAAAGATCCTAATAGGACTTTTTACAACAACCTTCCTGTTCAGGCTTTCTTCAAGGATCAACGTGGCAACTTACAGGGTTCTTCTTTTAGTTCGGACAAGGATCTGCTCCATGCCAACATACAGAATGCGACCGGTGTTGTCATTATCAAGGACAATAGTCTATTTCCATCGATAGGGAGATAGCTCGTATGTGCAAGTCCCACAGGCACGCGAAGTGGTCTGAGCAATTAAAGCCCCGGAAAATACAAGTAACTCAACAACAGAACCCTTGCGGCCTATTGGCATCGCCTGATTGAGAGATTTTCAATAAAAAAACAGCAGCATACAAATAGTTTTCAAATTTGTTTTATTACATTCAGGAAAATATTCCGTTTTTTTTTATAAAAATTGTATCTTGCACCGCATTTTGCTATGCTATGCATAAATTAACGAAATACAAGTATTTACACAATATAAACACAATAAGCAGACTATGGGATTAATGGGCTTTTTGCGTAACAAAGCTGGTGTCATATTGACCGCAGCGATGGCTATCGCAATTTTAGCATTTTTACTAGGCGATGTCGTTCGAGGAGGAGCCCCTTTTTGGGCGAGACATCAAAATCGTGTAGGGGAAGTCAACGGAACAGAAATTGAGTATCCTGCGTTCAACCAACAAGTGGAACAGGCCGAAGAAATGTTCAAACAACAAATGGGCGGTGCAGTTACTCCTCAAATGAGAACTTATGCCGTACAACAGGTTTGGAATCAATTCCTATCCAGAGAGATCTTGAAAAAAGAGATTGAAAAAATCGGTTTGACAGTAGGTAAAGATGAATTAAATGATCTAGTAAAAGGACCAAATCCTTCTCCTCAGATCGTACAAGCATTTACCAATCCGCAAACAGGACAGTTTGACCATGGCCAATTGATGACTTTTATAAGTCAAATGAATACATCCGGTAACCAAGCAGTGGCCCAGCAATGGGAGGTTCTACTTGAAGGTGTAAGAGACGAACGCCTAAGCAGCAAGTATGGCGAATTGCTTTCGAACAGTGTTTACGTAACTTCATTGGAAGCTAACGAAGAATATCAGGAACGCAATAAATTGGCCAATTTCAAATACATCCTTTTAGACTATGCTTCTGTAAAAGATGCTGAAGCTAAAGTGACCGATGCGGATTTCCAGGAATACTACAATGAGCATAAAAATATGTTCAAAACACAAGAGGAAACACGTGCGATCCAATACGTTACTGTAGATGCAAAACCTCTTGCTAAAGATTCATTAGCTGTCAAAGAAGCGATCGACAAGTTAAAACAAGATCTTATTGTTGCGAAGGATGATTCACTATTTGCTTCCATCAATTCGGACAATAAATATCCATTCACCTATGTGAAAAAAGGCCAATTGAGTCCATCCTTGGATTCTGTAGTCTTCAACGTAGCTGCAGGTACTACAGTAGGCCCGTTCTTGAGCAACAATGCTTACGAAATTGCAAAAGTAGTTTCAACAGTCGTGGGACCGGATTCAGTAAAAGCTTCGCACATTCTATTGGATGCTACCGCCGAAGGTGGTGTGGACAAAGCATTGGCAAAAGCGGATTCTATCAAAGGCTTAATCCAAAAAGGTGACAACTTTGCAGCATTAGCTGTCCAGTTCAGCAGTGATCCGGGCAGTAAAACAAATGGTGGTGAGCTAGGTACTTTTACAAGAGGCCGCATGGTACCAGAATTTGAAAAAGCAGTATTTGAAGGAAAAACGGGAGATATTAAAGTGGTAAAATCCCAGTTTGGCGTACATATTATCAAAATCGAAAAACAGATCGGTACAGCGAAATACGCGAAAGTTGCGATCATCGACAAGGTAATCAACAGTGGTAAAGAAACCCTAAACAATGCGCATAGCAAAGCGACAGCATTCTTATCTGCAGCTACTGCACAAAACTTTGCACAAGAGGCTAAAAAACTTGGTTTGGAAGCGCGCACAGCATCACGTGTTACAGCAATGGACAATGTGCTTGATGGTACTGAAGCGCCACGTGATTTGATAAAATGGGCTTTCGAAGCTAAAAAAGGTGATATCTCCGACAAAGTATTTGAAACTGAAACTTCTTATATCTTAGCGAGCCTAGTGGATGTACAACCCAAAGGGGTACTTTCGCTAGACGCAGTGAAAAAAGACATTGAACCTGCAGTTAAAAACAAGGTTAAAGCGAAAGTATTAAAAGAAAGATTTGCAAAAGCTTTGGCTGGAGCTTCTTCCATTGACCAAGTGGCTCAAAAAGTGGGCAAATCGGCGATCCATGTGGAGAATGTGGTATTTGCCAACCCTGTTATTCCGGGTGTGGCCTTGGAAAATGCAGTAGTAGGTACTGTATTTGGACTTCAACCAAACAAACCTTCGAAAGCTATTGAAGGGAACACAGGTGTGTATGTCGTGCAGGTGAATGGTTTCACAAACCCATCAGCGATCTCTGACATCAACGGACAAAAGAAACAAATGCTTGCCGCTAAGGCACAACGCGCTTGGGGATCTATTTTCCGCGCATTGCAAGACAAAGCTGAAATCATTGACAATAGAGTGAAATTCTTTTAGAAGATTTTTAAGTAAATTTGTAGCCGGACGAATTATCGTCCGGCTTTTTTTGATAAAATAACTATGGAAATTCAAACAAATATTGTCAATAAAGTTGCGCAAAGTGGATTGATGACCGTTGATCTGGCGGATTATCATCCGAAGACCGACAACGTCCTATATGATATCAAGGATAATTTGTTCCATGGTCTGATGTTACGGGAAAAAGATTTCCGCGAGTTCATCAAAACACATGACTGGTCACTGTATACCAACAAACATGTTGCCATCACCTGTACCGCTGATGCTATTGTACCCACATGGGCCTATATGCTGCTGGCAAATAAGCTAGAACCTCATGCCGCTACTGTTATCTTCGGAGATTTAGATGAGCTCGTACGCATACAGTATGCCGCCGCTATTGACCAAATTGACATGGAGCAGTTTCGCGATCAACGGGTGGTCGTGAAGGGCTGTGGAGACACCTTCATTCCGGAATCGTCATTTGTTCAGTTCACGGTAAAACTTAGCAAAGTAGCTAAAAGTATTATGTACGGGGAACCCTGTTCCACAGTTCCAGTTTTTAAAAGAAGTCCTCAAGCGCCAAAAGCAGCTGACAAACAAGTATAAGCAGCTGGCTCATGTGGGTTTCATCACCTTAAAAAGACAATTTATTCTGATGAAATTAACATTTCTTTTCAAACAATTTTCGTAAACTTACGTACATGAAACTTATATCGACATTGCTCCTATACTTATCAGTTTTTGTAAGTACAGTTTTCGCTCAGGATTTACCCCATTTAAAGGAATCGGCATTTAAAGGTGGAGAGAAATTAAAGTACAAACTCCGCTATGGTATAATTTCCGCAGCAACGGGAACGTTGACTGTCGGTGATACAAAAGACGGATTTGGGAATCCTTCCTTTCATCTGTATGCCGCTGGTAAAACAGCTGGAGCATTTGCCATTTATACCGTAAGAAACGAATATAATTCGTATATCAATAGTAAGACATTCTTACCTTACTATTATACGGAAAACATCCGTGAAGGTGGTTACAGAAGGAACGATAAAGTACGTTTCAATCAGGATACACATACAGTGGTCGGTAATAAGGGAACATTTACATCCAAGGTGGATCAGACCTTTGATTTGCTGTCCTCCTACTACTTTGCCCGTAATTTGGACTTAAGTTCGGTAAAGCCCGGGGAATCCTTTAAACTGACCTATTTCCTGAATGACGAAATTGCCACACTGGGCATTCAGTATATCGGAATCGAAAAAATAAAAACCGAATTGGGTACATTGGAGTGCCTTAAATTCAGTCCCGAAATTAAACCGGGGCGTATCTTTAAAAAAAATAGCAAGCTATACCTTTGGGTAACCAACGATGGTAACCGCATTCCTGTGAAGGCCAATGTCGATATATTAATTGGCTCTGTCACTTTAGAACTCCTGGAAGCAAGCGGACTAAAATATAAATTGGGCCAAAAAGCAAGCTACTCAAAATAAATAGAATGATTGAAGTAGGAAATGTGTTGGTACACGAAGATCTGATCAATAATGACTTTGTGTGCAATCTATCAAAATGTAAAGGTATATGCTGTATCGAAGGAGATTCGGGAGCACCTTTGCTGGAAAGCGAAAAGGCAGTATTGGAAGAGATATATCCCAAGGTAAAGCCATATATGACCGAGAAAGGTATCAAGGCTATCGAAGAACAAGGCAAATACGTCGTCGATGTAGATGGTGATCTAACCACAACATGTGTTGATGGCAACAAAGAATGTGCGTATGTCACCTGGGAAAATGGTATTACCAAATGTGCTATAGAGAAGGCTTATGAATTAGGAGAAGTTCACTGGCGGAAACCAGTCTCCTGTCACCTCTATCCTATCCGGACGACGCATTATCCAGAATTTGACGTACTTCATTACGACCGCTGGCATATCTGTAAAGATGCCTGTAGTTTTGGAAAGGAACTTCAGGTGCCAGTCTATAAATTTCTAAAGGATCCCCTGATCCGCACCTATGGCGAAGAATGGTACAAAAATCTTGAGCGGGCAGTCGACGAGTTGTAACAAAATCACTATCTTTAAGCTTTAACTTTTTTGGTATTTCATTCCAATTCATGTCAAAATTAACAGAGATCCAACGCCCTATTATCCACGAACTTGAGGCTTTTGAAAAGAAATTCAAAGCATCGATGAAAAGCTCCGTTCCATTGTTGGACCGTATCACGCAATATCTGATCAAACGCAAAGGCAAACAAATGCGGCCAATGTTTGTCTTTTTCTCAGCGGGCATCTGCAATGGGATCAATGAATCGACTTACCGGGGCGCCGCTTTGGTTGAATTATTACATACAGCTTCACTGGTGCATGATGATGTTGTTGATAACTCGTATGAACGTAGGGGCTTCTTTTCCATCAATGCACTCTGGAAAAATAAGATCGCGGTGCTGGTAGGTGATTTCTTGCTTTCAAGAGGTTTGTTGCTTTCTGTAAAACATCAGGATTATCACCTGTTAAAAATTGTTTCAGAAGCAGTTGACCAAATGAGTGAAGGTGAATTACTTCAGATCGAAAAGGCCCGCAAACTGGATATCGAAGAATCCATTTACTTTGAAGTCATACGGAAAAAAACAGCTTCGTTAATCGCATCCTGTTGTGCCTGCGGCTCGGCTTCATCCAATGCAGATCCAGAGACGGTGAACAAACTCCATCAATTTGGCGAAAAAATTGGCATTGCATTTCAGATTAAAGATGACTTGTTTGATTTTGGATTAGATGATGTAGGAAAACCGCTCGGCAATGATATCAGAGAGAAAAAGATGACTTTACCCTTGATTCATGCCTTAAATCAGACAAGTTCCAGCGAAAAGCGGAGGATCATCAATCTGGTTCGAAACCATAATGAAGATCCGAAAAAGGTTGCTGAAGTGATTGATTTTGTACGCAACAGCGGTGGGCTGGAATACGCAACGCACAAAATGCTGGAATACCAACAAGATGCTTTTCGGATCCTGGAGGATTTCCCTGATAACGAATACAAAGAAGGATTATTACAATTGGTAAAATATACAACAGAAAGAAAAAAATAATGAGTCACGAATTAATGTTTTTTGGAGGTTTTTTAATCTTCATTGCACTGATGCTAGCCATTGACCTTGGATTATTCTCCAAGGGTGATAAGCCTGTTAGCTTAAAGACTGCAGCAATTATGAGCGCAGTATGGGTATTGTTCTCTTTAGGCTTCTATTGGCTACTACGCCATTATGGATTTGAATTGCATAATATCCATGATTTAAATCATCTACAAGAAGTCATCACCAAACATCACCACGAGATCAAAATTATTCCCGGCGATCTGGCGGCAAGTTTAGACGTCTATAATAAAAACTTGGGTTTGGAATATTTGACAGGTTATGTGGTTGAATATGCACTTTCAGTGGATAATATTTTCGTAATGGTACTCCTGTTCACCTCATTTGGAATTCCTGAACGCTATTATCATAAAGTTTTGGTCTGGGGTATTTTGGGTGCAATCATTATGCGGTTCTTATTTATTTTCCTAGGGGCAACCCTGATCGCTAAATTTGGCTGGATTCTATATGTCTTTGGTGCTTTCCTAGTCTTCACTGGTGTCAAAATGTTTATCAACCGCAATCAAGAGGAAGAAGTCGATCCGCAAAACCACCCTGTTGTCAAATTTGCCTCTAAATATTTTAAGGTAACACCAAAATTGGATGGTGGTCATTTTTTCCATATCGAGAATGGTGTAAAATACATGACCCCCTTATTCTTGGTCTTATTAGTAATTGAATTCACTGATCTTATTTTCGCAGTGGATTCTATCCCTGCCATTTTCTCGGTGACCAAAGATCCGTATGTGGTGTTCTTCTCAAATATCTTCGCCATCCTGGGATTACGCTCCATGTTCTTCTTATTGGTCAATATTATTCATAAATTCCAATATTTGAAAGTTGGTCTGGCATTTTTATTAGTCTTTATTGGTTTGAAGATGTTATTGCATCACTGGCTGGCAGAAGTTGGCTTTACAACGACACATTCTCTGATTGTGATCATCAGTATACTTGCCTTAAGCATTATTGCTTCGCTGCTCTTTCCTAAGCACAAAGAAATTGCAGAATAAACATACAAACAAAGGGTCGTAAAAATTACGGCCCTTTGCTTTTCAATAGTTTAAGCCTAGTTTTTACGCCTATAAGCCAACCTAAAAAAGGGCTGAATTACAGCCTCTTTTTAAGAACAATTATTTTACAGAGGAATTTACCTTACTAAATTTAATTTATTTAATTTAGCACCACTTTAAATTAACAAAATACGAACAAATGAATTGGAATAAATCGATTGTACTAGCCGCGTCTCTTTTTGCAGCTTCATTCCAAGTACAAGCACAGGACAATTTGATCAATGCCTTAAAAGCAAATCAAAATGACAATAGCAAATCTGGGTTTACATTTACAGAAGTTATCAATTTAGGTAACACCTCGATCAAGGATCAAGGTTCTTCAGGTACATGTTGGTCTTATTCAGGAAACTCGTTTTTAGAATCCGAGATGATCCGTATGGGTAAAAAACCTGTGGAGATCTCTCAGATATATACAGCACGTAATACGTATTTAGATAAAGCACGTACTTATGTACGTCTTCATGGCGGATTATCTCTGGGCGAAGGCGGTCAATTCCACGATGTGCTGAATTCATTCCGCAAATATGGTACGATGCCCCAATCGGCCTATACTGGTCTACACTATGGCAGCACACGCAATAACTTTGGTGAAATGACCTCTATGCTTGACGCAATGTTAGGTTCGATTGTAAAAGGTAAAACTTTGACTCCGAACTGGGAAAAAGCCTATACGGCAGCAATGGACTCTTACTTAGGTGAAGTTCCTGAAAAATTCGATTACAACGGTAAATCATATACGCCACGTACATTCGCAGACCAGGTCATTGGTATCAATCCAGATGATTATGTTGGCATTGCCTCAGTTACTGACCACCCTTATTACAGCCAATTTGTTCTGTTAATTCCCGACAACTGGTCATTTGACCGTTTTTATAACGTCAAAATGAACGATTTAACGGACATCATCGATAATGCTTTACAAAAAGGGTATACTGTTGCATGGGCAACTGACGTGTCAGAAAAAGGATTCTCCTGGAAAAACGGCGTTGCTTATGTACCGGAAAAACCATTCGAACAAATGAGCGAGCAAGAAAAAGCCAGCATGTTTGTAGGCCCTAAACCAGAAATGAAAATTACGCCAGAGGAGCGCCAGAAAGCTTTCGACAATTGGCAAACAACAGATGATCACGGTATGCATATCGTAGGTCTGGTGAAAGATCAAACCGGAAAAGAATACTATATCGTTAAAAACTCCTGGGGAACATCCAATGACTACAAAGGATATCTGTATGCTTCCAAAGAATTTGTACGCTATAAAACAACATCTTTACTGTTACATAAAGATGGTCTGACCAAAGATTTAAAATCAAAGATAAATATCAAATAAGCGATTTAAAGACCCTTTAAAACACCTCTGAAATTAATCTTTCAGAGGTGTTTTTGTTTTCAGATTAATTTGATAACTTAAACATAAATTATAAATCTAGTTGTTCAGTGAGTATGAGAAGTATAATCACATTATGCCTTGCAATTTTATTTGGGAACTTAGCACAGTCCCAGACCAAAGGGGTGAAATTTGTAGAAGGATTAAGTTGGAAACAGGTCAAAGAAAGAGCGAAGGCAGAAAATAAGTTTATCTTCGTAGAACTTTTTGCAACCTGGTGTGGCCCCTGCCAATACATGAGTAATGAAATTTTCCCTTTGGAACAGGTTGGTGAGCCCATCAATCAAAATTTTATCAGTATCCGGGTTCAGATGGACTCCACCGAGGCGGACAATGCTGCTGTCAAGAAATGGTACGCTGATGCCCGTGCTATTTCCAGTGAGTACAATATCCAGTCCTTTCCAACCTTTTTGATCTTCAATCCAAACGGGGAAGCGGTACACCGCATTGTTGGTGCGAGCGATGCCCCTGAGTTTGTCGAACATGTATTGGATGGACTGTATCCGGAAACACAGTATTATACCCTATTAAAAAAATTCGAAAAAAGGCCTCAGGATATCTACACGGCCAAACAGATGTTAAAAGCGGCAAACATTGCTTATGATGAGAATACCGCCCGTAAAGCAGAGAATACTTTAGCCAACTCCTTGGGCACCGACGAGCTTTTTAAGAAAGAAAATGTACATATTCTATTGGCTGCTGCCAAGTTTACAAATTCAAAAGCTTTTAACTTGATTCGCAACAATAAGGAAAAAATAGATATTCTGCTGGAATCTCCGGGAATCGCCAACCGTACACTGGCAAACGTCGTAGTCAATGAGCTTTTTCAAATTAAAATAGACGCCAAACACGAGCCTAACTGGGATAGTTACCAAAGCGAGCTATCCGCAAAATATCCGGACATAGACTTTGTCCCAATGTTTAAAAAGATCAGGGCACACTATTATCTTCAGGTCAAGAACTATGTGGCCATGAAAAATACCATCAATGATTATCTATCGTCAGAGGATTTTACTGCCCATCAATTGAATACCTTTGCATGGACAATCTTTAATAACAGCAGCGATCCCGAATGTATCGACGCAGCGATCAGCTGGAGCAAAAAATCGATCATAGAGGATCCCAGTTCTGCATTCTTAGATACATATGCCAACCTACTGTATAAAAAAGGTGAAAAAGACAAGGCGATCAAGTGGCAAAATAAAGCCATAGAAATGGCCAGTGACGACGATCGACCGATCTATCAGGAAACATTGGACAAAATGACCAAGGGGATAAAAACCTGGGAAAATTAAAGCTCTCCTTCACGGATCCCCGCGTTTGACTTTTTAATGAATATGCTTTAAATGCAATGGCCGGACCTCTAACATGTGGTCAATAAAATAAGGCAATGTCGCCGAGGCATTGCCTTATTTTATTGACCAGGGTTCTAATTCGACAGATGCATCCATCGATGTCTCAAAATAGTAAACTCCTTGATTAATTTTTTTCCACAATATTTTTCTTGATCGCAATTTTTATTCCGTAAATTAACACCTAAATATCAACGGATTATGAAAAAGTTAATTTTAATGTTACTTCTGATTCCATCGCTCCTATTTGCGCAGAGTGAAGGTGTAAAATTTGAGCATGGCCTCAATTGGAATCAGATAAAAGAAAAAGCGGCCAAAGAAAACAAATTTATTTTTGTGGATTGTTTCACCACATGGTGCGGTCCCTGTAAGTATATGGCAAGTACAATCTTTCCACAGGCAAAAGTGGGAGATTTCTTCAATGCTAAATTTATCAACGCCAAAATCCAGATGGATAAAACCAAGGACGACAGTGAGGAAATAAAATCCTGGTATGCAGAAGCAGATCGTTTTGCCAAAGATTATACAGTAAGAGCCTATCCTACATTCCTGATCTTCGATTCAAAAGGCAATCTTGTCCATCGGATTGTTGGTGGCGGAGAAGCAGATGCTTTCATCGCTAAAGCCCAAAAAGCGCTAGATCCAAACACCCAATATGAAACCCTATTGGCGAAATTCAATGCTGATCCACAAAATGCAACAATTGCAAAAGCCATGGCAGCAGCTGCAAAAGATGCCTATGATAAAGAAACACAGGCAAAAGCAGAAGGTATAGTACTATCCACCCTATCGACAGACCAAATCTTTACAAAAGACAATGTGGAGTTATTGCTTTCTTCGGCGAGCATAAAGGATTCAAAAGCGTTTAACTTGATAAAAGATAACCCCGCTAAATTTGATGCAGTCAGTGAAAAAGTCAAAGCAAATGATTTTCTGTCGAAACTACTGATTGGTGAGGCTGTCAATACCAAAATACAAGCAAAAGAAGCGGTAGATTTTGCGGCCATTGAAAAAGAACTGGCTCAAAAATATCCTACCATCAATACCGAAAAAGCGAGTTTGGAAATGCAGCCCCGTTATTTTGCTTACACGAAAAATTTTCCAGGACTAAGAGATAGCTTCAATAAATATATCGCAAAATATGGTTCAGCGATTACTGCAGGACAACTGAACGACATGGCCTGGTCAATTTTTGAAGGCTGTGATGACCCTGCCTGTTTAAAGGCCGCTGCAGAATGGAGCAAATTATCGCTTGAGAAAGAGAAAGATGCACCGATGTATTTAGATACCTTTGCAAACCTTCTTTACCGATTAGGAAACAAAGAGCAAGCCATTAAAACACAGGAAAAGGCGATCTCACTTCTTACAGATGCCACACAAAAAGAACAATATGTGGCAACTTTACAAAAAATGAAAAAAGGCGAAAAGACCTGGCAATAAATAATATATCGTCTATAAAAAAGGAAAGGCCCCGATCAATGTAATTTGATCGGGGCCTTTCCTTTAACCATATTCAGCTGTCACTTTCAAAGGAAAGAGTATTACTACCTTATTTTAGTTCTTTAATTCCCATATTCCAGAGCGCAAAAGCATACTTATCAACCGTACTATTGATCAACACCTCGGTAGATCGGCCGGCACCATGTCCTGCTTTGGTTTCAATACGGATCAACACTGGATTATCACAGGCCTGTTTCGCCTGCAGCTCGGATGCAAACTTATAGGAGTGCGCCGGAACAACGCGGTCATCATGATCGCCAGTCAATACCATGGTTGCCGGATAACAAACACCTGCTTTCACATTGTGCACGGGTGAATAGGCTTTCAGATAGTCAAACATCTCTTTACTGTCCGCAACAGTCCCATAGTCGTATGACCAGCCTGCGCCAGCTGTGAATGTATGGTAACGCAACATATCCAAGACCCCCACTTCCGGCAAGGCGACTTTGGCAACCTTAGGATCGATGGTCATTGTTGCTCCAACGAGCAAACCACCATTGGAACCACCTGACAATGCCGTGTATTCAGGTGAGGTGTAACCATTCTCCTGCAGATAATGAGCCGCAGCGATAAAATCGTTAAATACATTCAGCTTGTTGAACTGTCTTCCACCATCATGCCATTTTTGACCATATTCGCCACCTCCGCGTAAGTTTGGAACAGCATATACGCCACCATTTGCCAGCCAAACCGCAACAGAAGTGCTGAAAGCTGGTGTAAGGCTGATATTAAAACCACCATAACCATATACAATCGTTGGATTTTTTCCATTCAGGGCGATGCCTTTTTTATAGGTAATAATCATAGGTACCTTTGTTCCGTCCTTGGAGGTATAAAACACCTGCTTAGATTCATATTGATCACTGTCAAACTTGACATTCGGTTTAATATAAAGAGTCGATTGTCCCGAGTTGACATCAAACTTATAGCTTGATGAAGGCGTAATATAATTCGAGAAACCAAAGTAGATCTCTTTTTCCTTTTTCTTGCCCGAGAAACCACTTGCTGTTCCTACACCCGGCAATTCGATCTGTCTGATTTTTTTACCGGTATAGTCGTATTGGATGACAGCCGAGACGGCATCCTTCAGGTAATTTGCGAATAGATAACCACCACCGGTGCTGATCGAAAGTACATTTTCAGTTTCCGGAATCACATCTTTCCAGTTTTCCCTGACCGGATTTTTCAGATCAACTTTGACTAATCTATTGTTGGCCGCCTTATAATTTGTTTCCAATAGAAAAGTATCCCCGATATTATCGACTACGCCTGTATTTGCATCAAAATGATCCTGTAGGCAGATGATCTTGCTATTGGGTTTACTCAGATCTTGGTAATAAAGCTCATTACCCGAAGTTGTATTGGCGGCAGAGATAATCAAATAACGCTGATCATCAGTTAATGAAGCGCCTACATAACGTCTCGGCGTTGCCGATCCGCCAAAAATCAGCTGATCCGTAGATTGCGCCGTTCTGAGCTTATGGTAATATAATTTATGCTGATCCGTCTTCTCGGATAATTCCGATCCTTTGGGTTTATCATAGCTTGAATAGTAAAATCCGTCGTTTCCTTTCCAGGCGATGCCCGAGAATTTCACATCCACAAGTGTCTCCCCAACGGGAGCTTTATCCTTAGCATTTAACACAATCACCTTTCTCCAGTCTGAACCTCCCTCAGAGATCGAATAAGCAACCAGACTTCCATCCTTTGAAAAAGAAACGTCAGCCAAAGAAGTAGATCCATCTTTTGAAAAGGTATTCGGATCAAGGAAAACCTCCTCTGTACCATTCTCACCTTGTTTACGGTAAAGTACGGAATGCTGCTGAAGTCCATTATTTTTAAAGAAATAGGTATATGCACCCTCTTTGAAAGGAGTTCCTATTTTTTCATAATTCCAGATTTCCGTCAGCTGCTCTTTCAATTTTGTCCGGAAAGGAATGGTATTTAGATAATCAAAAGTGACTTTATTTTCGGCTTGGACCCAACTTTTAGTTTCTGCTGACCGGTCGTCTTCCAACCAACGGTAGGGATCTGCTACTTTCTCGCCCCAGAATTCGTCAACAACAGAGCCTTTGCTCGTCGTTGGATATTTCAACTGTTGTCCACACACAGGAGTTGCTGTATCAGCCATACCGATCACCATCAGGATAAGACCAATTTTTTTGTTTATCATAAAGAACTTTATACTTGTTTCACTCAAAAATAACAAATATAATTTCAGATTTCATAACGATAGCTTAAAGTAAGTGTCATGATCAGGACATCTTGAACAATAACTCTCGCCTTCAGACCAAAGGTCAGATCTTATCCTGATGAAATTTCCAGAATCCTTATTTTTACATCAGCTGAATTTTTTTTAGCTTTATTTAATCTCTTAAATATCCAACAATGCGCAAAAGAATCGCTTTCCTTTACTTGGCCATGTCCCTTTCTGCTTTCGGTGTGAGTCAAGCGCAACAGCTTTCGATAGATCAGCAATATCGTACTACCTCGACCAAGGTCAACAACCTTGTCCATACCAAACTCGATGTCCGTTTTGACTATAAAAATCAATTTCTGAATGGGAAAGAATGGATTACGCTGCAGCCACATTTCTATCCAACAGACTCACTTCGCCTGGACGCCAAAGGCATGGATATCAAACAGATTGCGCTGGTCAATGGGCAGCAGCTCGTTCCCCTAAAATATACTTACGACGATAATTCTCTTCTGATCAAACTGGACCGAAATTATCTTTCAAACGAAAAATATACGGTATACCTGGACTATACCGCCAAACCGAACCTACTCAAAGTACAGGGAAGTGCAGCGATCAATGATGCGAAAGGACTTTATTTTATTAATCCGGACGAACGGACAGCGAATAAACCGCGACAAATCTGGACTCAGGGTGAAACAGAGGCGTCCTCGGCCTGGTTTCCAACCATTGACCGCCCCAACCAAAAGACGACAGCCGAAATTTCAATGACCGTACTGGATCATTATGTCAGTCTGTCCAATGGTGCTCTGGTCAATCAGCAAAAAAACAACGACGGAACACGTACCGATACCTGGAAAATGGACCTACCTCATGCGCCTTACCTCTTTATGATGGCCGTAGGAGATTTTAAGATTTACCGGGATAAATACAATAATATTCCTGTGGATTACTACCTGGAGCCGAAGTATGCCCCATATGCGAAAGATATCTTTGGTAAAACCCCTGCCATGATGGATTTCTATGGTAAAACCTTGGGCGTTCCCTATCCGTGGAACAAGTATGCGCAGATCGTCTGTCGCGATTATGTCTCCGGCGCCATGGAAAACACCACGGCAACGCTGCACGGCGAACATGTTCAAAAGACCAAAAGGGAACTTTTGGACGAAAATGAAGAAGGCACCATTGCCCATGAGCTGTTCCATCAATGGTTTGGTGATCTGGTTACCGCCGAATCCTGGTCCAACTTAACGATGAACGAATCTTTCGCAACCTTTGGCGAGATCATCTGGCATGAGCATGACGGTGGCAAAGAAAAAGGGGATAAATCAAGATTCGAAAAGCTACAGTCGTACCTCAAATCAACGCAGAACGGTAATAGCCCAGCACTTGCACGTTACTATTACCACGACAAAGAAGATATGTTTGATCATATCAGCTATGCCAAAGGTTCGTTGATATTATACGCCTTAAAGGAACAGATGGGCGATACAGCGTTCTATCAATCACTCAAAAAATACTTAACGGAAAATTCTTTCAAAACCGGCGAGCCACAGCAATTACGTCTGGCCATGGAAGAAGTTACTGGTAAGGACTGGGCACCTTATTTCAATCAATGGTATTACAAAGGCGGTCATCCGATCCTCAACGTAACACACAAAAATGAGAACAACACACTTGTCCTCAACATCGATCAAGCACAAGATTCCAGCGTTCAAACATTTCAATTACCACTCACGATTGACATCTATACCAAAGAAGGCAAAATCAGCAAAACGGTACAGCTCAACAAACGTACGACACAGCTGACCATTCCCTTGGCAAGTCCCCCTGAATTTATTGATATCGATCCCCAAAAAACGCTTGTCGGCGAGATCCGGATCGACAAAAGCGATGCGGATTATCGTTATCAATATAAACATGCACCATCTTTTACCAACCGTCTTACCGCATTACTATTTGCAATGAAAAATCCGAAAACAACAGTTGGACAGGAGATACTGACAGCGGCCTTGGCTGATCCCGATGCAGATCTGGCAGCGATGGCCATTCAGGGCACAGATCCAACCGATCCTGCTGTTAGGAAATCAACGGTGAACATCATTGCTTCATTGGCTGAAAAATCCACCGCCTCGGTCGTACGCGCTTCTGCAATCCGCAAGCTGGGACAGATCAAAGATAAAAAGTATAAAAACTTGCTGTTTAACGGAGTTAAAGATCAGTCTTATATGGTTATCGCCAGTTCACTCATGGCCATTAAGGATGCCTATCCTGATCAACTTCAGCAGGCAGCCAAGAACATAGACCCCGAAGCTTCGGAATATTTGAAATCCCTCCTGACAGATCTGTCCAAATTGTAAAAAATATATTGTGGAAGCGAATTTTGTATTCGCTTCCATTTTCTTTAGATTTGGGCACATGTCAACAAGAAAAAAAATCTATTTTGCCTCAGACTTCCACCTTGGATCCTATCCACTGGAGCGCTCCCGCGAAAGAGAACAGGCTATTATTCAGTGGCTCGACGAAATCAAGGTCGACGCAGCACAGCTCTACCTTGTTGGCGATATTTTTGATTTTTGGTTTGAATATGCGACCGTGGTACCCAAAGGCTATATCCGCTTTCTGGGCAAACTGGCAGAAATTGCCGATCTGGGTATCCCGATCACTTTATTTAAGGGTAACCACGATATGTGGATGTTTGATTACCTCAAAAAGGAATTAAATGCGCAGATCATTGACAATGAATTGGAGCTTGAACTTGGCAATAAACTTTTCTACATCCATCATGGGGATGGACTAGGCTCCGGGGACTACAAGTATAAATTGCTTAAGAAAGTATTTCGGAGTCGTTTCTGTCAATGGTTATTTGCTCGATTGCACCCCAATCTAGGGATAGGTATTGCCACCCGATGGTCCAAACATAGCAGGCTTGCCAACAATGAAGATGAAAAATTTCTCGGTGAAGACAAAGAATGGTTGATCGGTTATGCGAAAGAAATCGAGCATAAACAACATCACGACTTCTATCTGTTTGGCCATAGACACCTGCCCTACGATCTAAGGCTCAATGCGGAAAGCCGTATTGTTAACTTGGGGGAGTGGATCAATTATTATACTTACGCAGTATGGGATGGGGAAACTTTACGTTTAGAAAAATGGGAGAAAAAGTTGTAATTTCTTTAGCAGACTGCTTTCAGGGTTACCATTTTCTAAACCCCACGAGCATTGACCGGTTGGAGCAGATCAGTGAAAAGCTTATCTGTAAAAGGAATAGTGTACTGATCCGGCAGGATAAAATCCAGAAAGACATTTATTTCTTGGCTTCCGGATTAGCCCGTGTCTATTACGAAACTGCAGACCGACAGATCACACTCGATTTTGTCTCTCCCGGCGGCACATTAATCTCGATGAACAGCTATGTGCATGACACACCGGGCTACGAAAACATAGACCTCCTCGAAGACAGTATAGTCTACAAAATTGACCAGAAACAGCTATTTAGTCTCTATGAGAGCGACATAGCCATTGCTAACTGGGGCAGAAAAATGGCTGAACTAGAATTTATCAAAGCCGAACAGCGCACCATGTCCAAACTTTTTAATACAGCCCAGGAACGATACGCCGAGTTGCTCGAAAAATATCCTCAATATATACAACGGATCAAACTTGGTTACATTGCCTCTTATCTGGGCGTTAGCCAAGTGACCCTCAGCCGCATCCGGGCAAATATCCCTTAAAATTTTTAACATTTGTTAAAATTATTCTGCGGAAAAACGTAGACCTTTGTTCCTGAAACAAAAAAACAGATATATGAACTGGGTATTTTTAATTCTTGGCGGAATATGTGAAATTGGTTTTACAACCTGTCTAGGAAAAGCCAAGGATGCAGAGGGCAGTGAGCAATGGCTCTGGTATGGAGCCTTTGTTGTCTTCCTATTTGCAAGTATGGGCTTGTTGATCAAAGCAACACAGACACTTCCGCTCGGAACAGCCTACGCTGTATGGACAGGTATCGGTGCTGTCGGAACGGTTTTAATGGGTATTATCTTCTTTAAAGAACCTGCAGATTTCTGGCGCATATTCTTTATTTTCACGCTGATTGCTTCCATTGTTGGACTAAAAGCAGTTTCCTCTCATTAATAGCTGGCTAGGTAGTTCAAAAGCAACAAAATTTCCTTACTTTTGTACTCTCAATAGTAATCTAGGTCATAAATTCCTGGAAGAAGCATTTTTGATATATGTTAGATAAATTACAAGCGATCAAAGAAAGATGGGAAGAAGTGGAAGCTGAATTAAGCAACCCTGACACCATGCAAGATATGAAACGTTTTGCCAAATTGAATAAAGAATACAAAGATTTGGGCAAAATCGTGGATCAATACCATATTTATAGAAATATGGTCAGTAATATTGATACCAATAAAGACATCATCATGAACGAGAAGGATCAGGAACTTCGTGAGATGGCCAAGGAAGAGCTGGATATTTTATTGGTTGAAAAAGAAGAAAAAGAAGAAGAAATCCGTTTGATGCTGATTCCTAAAGATCCTGAGGATGCCAAAAATGCCATTATCGAGATCCGAGGTGGAACCGGCGGTGACGAGGCGGCTTTATTTGCCGGTGACCTTTACCGTATGTACACCCGTTATTTTGAAACAAAAGGCTGGCGCAATGAGGTGATGGACGTTACCGAAGGAACTTCAGGGGGTTATAAGGAGGTTATCCTTAAAGTGATCGGCGAGGATGCTTATGGTCAACTGAAATACGAGTCTGGTGTACACCGCGTACAACGTGTCCCTGATACAGAGACACAAGGACGTGTACATACGTCAGCTGCGTCAGTTGCCGTATTGCCAGAAGCAGAAGACGTGGATGTTGAGATCAATCCGGGTGATATCGAATTACAGACATCCCGCTCGGGTGGTGCCGGAGGTCAGAACGTCAATAAAGTAGAAACAAAAGTACAATTGACACATAAACCAACAGGTATTGTTGTTGTTTGTCAGGTTGAACGCTCCCAGTTGGCCAACCGTGAGTTAGCGATGGAGATGCTTCGTAACAAACTTTATGAACTTGAACTGAACAAAAAGAACGGTGATATTGCTGCAAAAAGAAAAACTTTGGTGTCCACAGGTGACCGTTCAGCAAAAATCCGTACCTATAACTATCCACAAGGTCGCGTAACAGAGCATCGTATTGGTATGACGATGTACAACCTACCGGCGATTATGGACGGTGATATTCAAGGAATTATCGACGCATTACAATTTGCAGAGAATGCGGAGAAGATGAAAGACGGTCAAGTAGACTAGTTTTTTTCAAAAAATCTTTGCAGATACGTAAACAAACGCTATATTTGCACACCTTCTGAGGAGAAGGGTTGAGGTCTGGTAGTTCAGCTGGTTAGAATACATGCCTGTCACGCATGGGGTCGCGGGTTCGAGTCCCGTCCAGACCGCTTCAAAAAAGAGAGTAATCTCGGTAAGTTCTTTAACAAAATAAGTTTTTAAGATTTTTAGGTCTGGTAGTTCAGCTGGTTAGAATACATGCCTGTCACGCATGGGGTCGCGGGTTCGAGTCCCGTCCAGACCGCTAAAATTATTAAAAACAATCTTTAAGATTTTAGGTCTGGTAGTTCAGCTGGTTAGAATACATGCCTGTCACGCATGGGGTCGCGGGTTCGAGTCCCGTCCAGACCGCTAAAATTTTAAAAACACACCTTGTTGGTCTGGTAGTTCAGCTGGTTAGAATACATGCCTGTCACGCATGGGGTCGCGGGTTCGAGTCCCGTCCAGACCGCCAAAAAAAAGCATCATTTTATTCAAATGATGCTTTTTTTTTGTTACAAAAATCTCCACGCCTATTTTTTCAACTCATACTGCAGTGCTCCCGAAGGACAGCGTTTAATTTGGTCGATCAGCTCGGCTGTACTTGCGTTTTGAGCCGTAATCCAAGGCCTATCTTTCGGATGATATACCTGTGGCAAACTTTTAACACAGACCGCTGCATGTTCACATCGCTCGGGAATCCAAAGTACAGTGATCTCCCCATTGGGATGGGCATATTTAACAATTTTTTCTTCCATAATAAAAATCTCTCCTAAATTACTAATAGCGGTAAGAACGATTTTGTTTTACGAAATCGGACGTCTTCGTTTAATCATTCTGCTGACACGATAAATCATAAGAATACTCACAACAGAGAGCAGAACGACAATGATACCCAAGGTTGGATAATGCTCCAACGGGCTTTCCTTTGTCTGTTGCACAATGATCACACCAGCAAGGGAGGCGGCTACTCCTCCAGCCAGCTGCTGCAAGGATGAGCTGATGCTCATAAATGCGCCCCTATCCTTCATCTGAGGAACTGCACTGATCAAAGCCGAAGAAGGTGTCATGCGGCTTAGTATACCAGCCATCATCAGAATATTCAAAACGACGACAAGATAAAACGGGGATACTCCCAGATTGGTATAGATCAAAACCACGACCATCAGCCATAGCGAAGCAAGTGCGAAGATTTTAAATTTATCGTAACGGTCACTCAATTTACCAACGATAGGCATAATAATCAAGGAGGCTACACCTGAAATCATAAATAATAGAGGAAGTTGCTCGTGGCTAACATGCAGGTTATTGACGGCAAAAGCGCTTCCAAATGGCATCATCATATATCCTCCGATGGACAGTAGTGCTGTCGCTAGAAAACCGATACGGTATTCTTTTTGAGAGAATGTCGCCCAAAGGTGTTTCAGCGCCGATTGATGTTTTTGCAGGCCGATATGTGCAGTAATAGGAATCAGTTTAACCGCAATAATAATGACAATGACCAAGGCCATCACAGCGATCCACAGGAAAGCACTATGCCAGCCCCAGTTGTTTGCAATATACAGGCCTATCGGAATCCCCAATACCTGACTGGCGCCAAAGCCCATCTGCACAAAACCCATCACGCGACCTCTTTGTTGCAGCGTAAATATATCCGTTATAATAGCCATGGAAATCGAACCGATGACACCACCAAACAGACCGGTCACCACGCGGGCAGCAACCAAAGTCCAATAACCATTGGCAAATCCACAGAAAAAAGTTCCGACAATAAAACCGGAGTAAAAGAACAGCAAGAGCTTCTTCCGGTCAAAACGATCGGCAAAACCCGCTGTCAGTAAACCTGATGCACCGGCACTAAATGCATAGGCTGAAACCGCGACACCAAATTGAGCCGGCTTTAGGTCGATGGCTTTCATCAAAATATCACCCATCGGCGACATGACCATAAAATCAAGTACAACGGTAAACTGCGTTATCGCCAGCAAAAACACCACGAGTTTCTGGTACGCCGTAAAGGGTGCATTCGCCTGTTGATCTATTTCCATACGATAATAGTGATTTTGGTTTAAACTGGTTTAAAAATACATAAGCGCTGGAACATTCTGCATAATAAGTTTATAAAAATTATTCAATACACCTTTTAACACCTTTAGGTCCACCTTTTTACAAAATCCGCCACTAGGATATCGTGAACCCTCGACATGTTTCATTTCCTTAGCGGCACATACTCCTAAAATAAAAAAGCCAGCACTCCTGTGTACAGGGTGCTGGCTCTGATCGCTTTTAGCCTGTTTTTTACTCGGCAATAACAGCAAATTCTGCCCCCGAAGCGAAATCATCGCCACGCTGCGAGCTCAATGCCGTAAAGCGGATATAACGTCCCTTGACAGGTTTCTCAAAGCGAACAGTTTTGAGTTTCTTGTTTCGCTCGAATGTACCCGACATCACCTCTTCCCAGTTTTTACCGTCTTTACTTACCTGAATTTTATAATCCTTGATATCGCCATTGGCGCCATCCGCTCTCGGCAAAAATGTAAAACCTTTGATCGTCTTGACACTCGCGGCATCAAAATCAACCCAATGCGGATATTGAGCGACAGTAACTGAATACATCGTATGCCAGATTGAGGTAGGATCGCCATCCAACAGGTTCTTGGCATCACCTTCTCCGGTCTCCTGGCTGGAAGCAAAGACGACCTCCATCGGAACCGTCTCGATCTTGCTGTACTGCTGTGTCACTTTTAGTTTTTCATTCCCCTGGTACCAGGCCGTTATTGTTCCCCCTTGACGCAGATCAAAAGGGTTCTTGTAGGTATTTGCCTTTCCATTGTTCACCGTGTACAGTACAGTTTCTGCTTTATTTCCGGAAAGCACAGCTACCTCACCTGTGGAACTTCTGGCGAATGAAATAGGCGCATCACCAGCTGTAGCCACCCCTGCTTTAGCCAGATAATCATTTTGCTGTACAGGGCGGATAATAAATCCTATTGACGTTGGTGCCGCTTTCACACGGTCTTTTTCCAATGGGGGCCCCTGTCCACAACTGTTGCCCCCGAGTCCGGTGACCGCAGCGTCAAGGTGCACATGCACGCCGGAGCTCTTTGGCAATTGATACGGGTGCGGTGCAAAGGTCAATTCCAGCTCACTGTATTCCAACGCAGATGTCGCAAGATGTTCCTTTGCAATAAAGATCACTCCCTGTCCTTCCTTATTAGTTAGCGAAGTCCAGCGAACATCTTCGTTGTTACTCATATTCTGCGGATTAGGCCATGATACGAACTGATCTTTTACTGTACTTTTATGCAATTCAATAAATTGTGCCGTCTTACGATCTGCATAATTATTGATCGGACCACGTCCATAGTAGGTATAGTTGCCAAATTCACCCGGCAACTGCAAGGAATAACCCAACCTGGCCAATACAACAGATGCATTGTTGGAAGTAATGCTGGATGATAATTCAATCGAGCCATCTTGGTAAATCGTCCAGATCTGGTTGCTCGTAAACTTGAAATCATCCTTGCCAAATGGTTTATCCGTATGCTCTTTGAGTGTATAGGTTCCTGATGTTCCTCCTAACAAGGAAGCACCGTAGGGAGCCTGTGACTCAATTGTAAATGCCAAAACTACAGCTCCGTCTTTCTTGGTATAGCTATTGGAAGACAAGACTTTGTGCTTTAAGTTGTGTAAGCCCTTTTCAAACCATTGCTGGTAAGCCCAATTATCATTATCGACGGGCGCACGCAATGCATCCAGTTTAGGCCCTTCCCCATCGCGTATAATTTGCTTACCTGCATATGTTAAGCTGTAGATTGATCCGGTATTATTATCAAATTTCGCAAGAAACTGATCTCCTTTAACGATCTGCAGCTCACCTTCTTTGAATAAAACTGGATTTTTCCCTTTAACAACAGCCGAAATCAACGGTTTATTTTCTGCTGCTTTAACAAACAGCTGTTCTTCCATCTGAACAAAACCCTTATTTGCCCATGGCTTATCCTCTTTGAGCAGAAATTGAACCTTGACAAAATATTCAGATCCCGCATCCAATTTAGCATATTCGATTGGCAGGACAACCTGTTTTTTTCGACGTGCTTTGGGCAGATCAGCAGTGGCTATTGTACCTGTATATCCGGCAAGGGCTATCCCATCTTTGAACAGTGACCAGTGAACCTGATAGTCACCAAGATCTTTGAAATAGTTTTTATTGAATAGTTCAATTTTCCCCTGAGTCATATCAATGGCCTTAACGCCTACATTTTGATAAACCTTTTTTACCTCATAATATTGAGGTTTGGGTTTCATATCGGCAAAGATCAATCCATTGTTGACGAAAGTGCCATCATTCGGCTTGTCCCCAAAATCGCCGCCATAAGCCAGAAAGCGGTCTCCGGTTTTTTTATCGTAATAATACATCGCTTGGTCAATCCAGTCCCAGATTGCGCCCCCCATAAAGAAGTTTGTCGACTCCATGGCTTCCCAGTAATCAATTAAGTTACCGACGGCATTCCCCATCGAGTGCGAGTATTCAGAGATATGAAAAGGATATTTTAATTTATAGGTTCCCTTGACCGCCCCTCTGACCCAGTCAATCGAAGGATATTGATTTGAGCCCATATCCACGATCGCATTGTTGCGTTCGTACTGGACAGGTCTTGAGGTATCTATTTTTTTAATCGCATCATAAGCCGCTACAAAATTATCTCCGGGACCAGCCTCGTTACCAAGTGACCAGATCACGACAGAAGGATGGTTGATGGTAGCATGCACCATTTCGATATTCCGTGCTACATGGGCATTTTTCCATTCGGGAACATGAGAAAGCGATTCTTTTCCATAATAGTACTGATGGCTTTCAATATTGGCTTCATCCTCAAGATAAATGCCGTATTTGTCACAGAGGTAGTACCAATAGGGTGGTTCCGGATAGTGTGAATTACGCACGTGATTGATATTGGCACTTTTCATCAGCTTTACTTCGGCTTCCATCTGCTCGCGGGTAACGACTTTTCCATGTTCAGGATTCGTCTCATGGCGATTGACACCTTTTAGTTTAACCGTTTTGCCGTTGATGTAGTAATAACGTCCAGCAAGGCCAAATTCGTCGTCAGACGCTTTGGTATCTTTAATTTCAACCTTCCGAAATCCGACATAGGTAGAAACAGTCTCGATCGTCTTATTTTTCTTGTCCTTCAATTCGGCGACCAATGTATATCGATAGGGAAGTTCAGCGGACCATTTATCTGGATTTTTTACCGCTAATGTCGCTTCAATACTGTTCGAAGCCTTCGCATCCAATTGTGGAACAACAGCGGATACTTCAGCCTGGTCTACAAGTGTATTCTCATCGCTATACAGTTTATTCTTATATAAGGAGTAGACAAGCTTATAACCCTCAGCTTTCTTACTGCTTAAATTACGGACGGTACCCGTAATTTTTAAGGTACCATTTTCATAGCGATTATCCAATGTTGGAATTGCTGCCAGATCACGGACTTGGATTTTGGGTGTTGATGTCAACGAGACATCGCGAAATATTCCCGGCAGGCGAAACATATCCTGATCTTCCAAGAATGAAGCGTCCGAGTTACGGTAGACTTCTACCGCCAGCACGTTCTCCCCGTCTTTTTTTAAAAAAGAAGAGATATTAAAGGACGCAAGGTTTCTTGAATTTTTTGAAAAGCCAACATATTTGCCATTCACCCAGAGGTAGAAAAAGGAGTCTACCCCATCAAAATTGAGAAATACCTCACGACCATCCCAATCCTTCGGGACCGTAAAATTACGGCGGTATGACCCCACTTCATTGCGGTATATATAAGTCGTCCAATCTTGTGGCGGTGTACGCATTACCCCTCCACGCCAATCATCCACCTTTACCTGATGTTGAAAAATCACCCGTTGGTTGGTATAGATCGGTACACCATATTTTAAGCTGCCATCCTTTTGAATACCATAGATGTTCCAGCTCATTGGTACAGGTACGGATTCCCAGGCATTGACATCATATTGAGGATCGTAAAATTCTTTTGGACGTTCCTCGGGCGTCTTTACCCAATGAAACTTCCAGGAACCGTTGAGTGAGCGCCAAAAGTTACTATGTTCGGGAAGTACTTTTCTCGCAGTTTCAACGTTTGAAAAGGAAAAGAACGAAGCGCGTGGCAATTCCTTATTGAGAGATAGCAATTGGGGCGATTCCCATTCGTTTCCTTTTGGCGATAACATATCTCCATACTGAAATCCTGCAATAGGAGCCGTGGAAGTCTGCCCTATGATTGAGGCCGAATGCAGGGACAGCAAAGAGGCCAGTAAGGTTGAAAAAATAACGGATTTTCTTAACATCATGTATTTAAGCATTTTAGTTCAGGAAACCAAATGTAACTTCATTTTAGAGGAATAACAAGCAGATTATTAAAGCACTCGATTGCGAAACTTTTTCGATACATGGAAAAACAATTGTGGATTCGAAGCGTATCCGAATATAGGCGCAAAAACAAATGCTTTCGGTTTCAGGGAATAAGCAGTATTTTTGGGCGTAGATTTCGCATTCAACAAATAAAAGTTTACGTTTGAAAATATTTTGAAGATTTTCATTTTTCAAAGGGTTACAATTTAGGCATTAAGGTATTAATAGGTGAGTAAATTCAGTAAATCAGTCCTGCTAGAAAATGATGAGCAGATCATTGAAGGCCTCAAAGAAGGCAATAGCTTGGCGATAGATAGTATCTATAAACGATATTATCCGTCCATAAGCCATATGATACTGCAAAACAATGGAAGTGAGGATGAAGCAAAAGATATCTTTCAAGAGGCGGTGATTGTGCTCTATGATAAGGTTGCTAAAGGTGACTTTGAGCTCAGCAGCAAACTCAAAACATATCTTTACTCGATTTGCCGAAGGCTTTGGCTAAAGCAACTCAATCGTGCTGGTTTTGGCAATAGTGACATTAGCGGGTATGAAGATTCCCTATTTGAGGAAGAAGATTTACAACAGCATCAGGAACTTGAAAAAAAGTTCGATCAAATGGAACTTGCGCTAGAGAAAATGGGGGAACCCTGTAAGACAATCTTACATGATTTCTATATCTTAAACCACTCGATGCAGGACATCTGTGAAAAATTCGGTTACACCAACACAGACAACGCCAAGACTCAAAAATATAAATGCCTGCAACGGCTGAAAAAAATATTTTTTTCAACAGATTAACATTTGAGTAACACCATGGGAACAATGAATCAAAAAGAATTTTTCGAATTGGCTGATCAATATCTGCGCGGGGAGCTCTCTGCTGCGGAAAAAGCCGCATTCGAATCTTTTTGTGCTGAAAACCCTTCGTATGCTGCCCAATTACAACAACACCGCGACTTTGTTGCCCATATGAAGGAAACCAGCCAAAGGCTTGATTTCAAAAAAGTATTGGCTAACTCAGCCAAGGAATATCATGCATCCCAAAGTCCAACTGCAAAAGTGGTTCCGATAAAACAATCTACCGTTATATCACTTTGGGAACGGATCAAAGCAAGCTCTTTAGTAGCTGCAGTTGTAGCAGTATTTGCGGTATTTGGCACTTTATGGCTGAGTGGCTATTATAGCAACCTGGAAAAAGCCTCTTCGGATTACAGCGCGTTGCGCCGCGACATGAATAATGTCAAAAAAAATGTCAATGCCCACAACGCCGCAATAAAAGATATCAACGATAAAAAGTCGGTTAAAAGTAGCGAAAGTCAATTTGGAGCAACCGGTTTTATGTTGACAACAGATGGCTATGTGGTAACAAACTATCACGTCGTCAGCGGTGCTGATTCCATTTACCTGCAAAATAGTAAAGGGAACTCCTACAAAGCGCAAGTAGTTCACACCGACGCCAGCAAAGATTTAGCAATCCTATATATTGCCGATAAAAACTTCAAAAAGTCCAAAAGCTTGCCTTATACCTTCAAAACGTCTACTTCAGATTTAGGAGAAGATATCTATACCATAGGCTTTCCACGTGATGAAGCAGTATATGGACAAGGATACTTAAGCTCGTCAACAGGTTACGCGGGTGACACGATCGCTTATCAAATATCCGTTCCTGTCAATCCCGGAAACAGTGGTGGCCCCGTATTGGATAGCAGAGGCAATGTGATCGGTATTATCTCCGGTAAACAAAGAGGAATAGATGGTGCTGCTTTTGCCATCAAAACCAAGTCAATCATGAATGCGCTTGCTGATATTCCGAGCGACTCATTAACCACGGGCGTAAAAATCAATAAAAAGAATGCTTTGGCAGGTTTACCAAGAACAGAACAGATCAAAAAAATACAAGACTATATTTATATGGTTAAAGTCTATTAAGACTCCAACCTTAATGCTTATAAAAAAAGGCGGTACTTAAGTATCGCCTTTTTTTGCTGGGGCAATATTTGCCTCCAGCAGTGATTTCGATGCAAATAATGAATTGTTCCGCTAGCTCCAATTGAGGTTCGCAGTTCCTATGAGATAGGATCTAACAAAAGAAACTATCCTAAGAAGGAAATTCCCTGCGATAGGCACTCGAAAAGAGCTAATGAAGGACCTGGGCAAAATAAAAGAGGGAGCATCCTTTCTTACAGGACGCTCCCTCTTTTTATAAGAATTTCACACCTAATTGATTATAAATTAGGCTGTGGCGTTGTTCTTAAATAAGGTTTGATTTCCTTAAATCCTTTCGGAAATTTTGCTGGGATATCTTCCGTTTTGATCGCAGGGACAACAATGACATCTTCGCCATGTTTCCAGTCAGCGGGTGTTGCAACCTGATAATCGGCGGTAAGCTGCAGTGAATCAATTACACGTAAGATTTCATCAAAATTACGTCCTGTAGATGCAGGATATGTCAATGTCAACTTTATTTTTTTATCCGGGCCGATAATGAAAACCGAACGTACAGTTGCCGTCAGCGAAGCATTTGGATGAATCATATCGTAAAGCTCGGAAATATGGCGATCCTCATCGGCAATAACCGGAAAATTAACTTCTGTTTGCTGTGTTTCATTGATATCCTTGATCCAGTTCAAATGATCGGTAACGTTGTCTACACTCAAGGCAATCGCTTTAACTCCTCGCTTGTCAAATTCAGATTTCAATTTCGCCGTACGACCTAGCTCCGTTGTACATACAGGTGTATAATCAGAAGGATGTGAAAAAAACACCACCCAACTGTCTTTAATATAATCGTGAAAATCTATTTCACCAATAGTCGTTTGCGCTTTAAAATTTGGCGCTTCGTCTCCTAATCTTAAACTCATAATCTTATCATTTAAATATGTTCAAAACTACATACTCTACAAATATAGTAGATTAAATTTAGCAAACAAATAATTCCCCATTTTTTTAGATTCAGATGAAAAACAAACCTAAAATACTATGCAAGCATAATATATATTTAGTATATTTGGGTATAAGTGATCTATTTCTCCAACAAATGGATTGAAATTAGCGCTCCTACTGCGGGTTTTAAAAACATTTTTGCTTCGCGGTGATTTGTAAACAGTTACAGTTATGATAAGTTATAGACCATAAAAATTGAGATATCATGAACTTTGAATTAAGCGAAGAGCATAAAATGATCCGTGATGCGGCGCGGGAGTTTGCCCAGGAACTAAAAGCAGGCGTCATACAACGGGACGAGGAGGCCCAATTTCCTACCGATTTTGTCAAACAAATGGCCGAACTTGGATTTATGGGTATCATGACCCCAGAGGCCTACGGCGGTGCCGGTATGGATACCCTGGCCTATGTTCTGGTATTGGAGGAAATCGCGAAAATTGATGCATCTGCAGCCGTTATTGTTTCAGCACATAATTCGTTGGTACTATATGGACTCAACGCCTACGGAACCGAAGAGCAAAAACAAAAGTATCTGGTTCCACTTGCCAAGGGAGAGAAACTGGGCGCATTTGCGCTTTCGGAACCTGAGGCAGGCTCTGACGCCTCCTCGCAACATACAATAGCCGAAGACAAAGGCGATCATTATCTATTGAATGGCACGAAGAACTGGATTACAAACGGCGGTCACGCCGATATCTACCTCGTTATTGCACAGACTCATCCAGAAAAAGGTCATAAAGGAATCAATGTGTTGATTGTCGAAAAGGGACTGCCGGGTTTCACCATTGGACCAAAGGAAAATAAACTGGGAATTCGAAGTTCAGACACACATTCCTTGCTATTTTCCGATGTTAAAGTTCCAAAGGAAAATCGTATCGGTGAGGATGGTTTTGGATTTAAATTTGCCATGAAAACTCTTGATGGAGGTCGTATAGGCATCGCGGCGCAAGCCTTGGGTATTGCGGCCGGTGCTTACAATCTGGCACTTGCCTATGCCAAGGAACGCAAAACATTTGGAAAACCTATTTCGGAACATCAGGCTATCCAATTTAAACTGGCCGATATGGAAGTCGATATCGAAACGGCCCGACTGTTGACCTATAAGGCTGCATGGACCAAAGATCAGGGGCTGCCGTATGGAAAGGAGGCCGCAATGGCCAAGCTTCATGCCTCTGAGGTAGCCATGAAACATACCGTCGAAGCTGTACAGGTACACGGCGGTTACGGTTATGTGAAAGAATATCATGTAGAAAGACTAATGCGTGATGCCAAAATCACCCAGATCTATGAGGGTACATCCGAGATACAACGGCTGGTCATTGCGCGGGAAATCTTGCGGTAAAAACGTACAACATTGCTTAGAATAAAAAATTCAGTTCGCATTTAAAGAAACGAACTGAATTTTTTTATTGATTATTCAATTTACTATCTATCATCGACAGGTACTGATAATCCTGAAAAGAAAAACTCGCCGTCTCAGCCATCGCCAAATTTAAGAGGAGCTTTGCTTTCCGCAATAAATTCTGCTGTTCTTCACCCTGTACATTCAACCCATCAAAGAAGAAGGTCAACGCCAGTGGATGTAGCTGCTGTGCTTGCAATGCTTCTCTTGAATAGGACGTAAGTTCATCATCAGAGAGCAGCAAATAAAAATCGCGATCTTTGTCAAAATACTTTTTATAGGCATCTGCAAATAAAGCCGGGTCACTAGGCTCGGCAAAAGCATCATATCCTTCGATCCAAATACGAAGAAATTTTCCGATATCTTCAACCCAACGCACCATTAAATCTTTTTTAAAACTTACTCCCATTTTGAAATCTATTATCGGATCTGTCCATTGCCCCGGACAATCCATTTTTCTGTTACCAATTTTTCCAGTGCAAAGGGACCACGGGCGTGCAATTTTTGCGTTGAAATACCTATTTCAGCCCCCAGTCCAAATTCCCCACCGTCCGTAAAACGCGTTGAAGCATTTGCATAGACCGCTGCAGCATCCACTTCATTCAAAAACCGTTCAATAGCCAACTCATTTGAAGACACAATACACTCCGAATGTTTTGAAGAATACTTTTCGATATGTTCCAATGCTTCGTCCAATCCATTGACTGTTTTTATCGAACACTTCAAATCTAGAAATTCTCTACCGAAATCCGCTTCTTCTGCTGCCTTTAAATTTGAAAATCCATGCTGCTCCAATCGCTCAAATGCATAAGTGTCTGCAAAAACTTCCACGGCGGCATGCTCAAAATAAGGTGCCAGTTTAATTAAAAACTCGGGTGCCACCTGCTGATCCACTAAAACCGTATCCAAAGAATTGCAGACTGATGGTCTGGAGATCTTTGCATTGGCGACAATTTTTGCTGCCATTTCGAGATCGGCAGTTTGATCCACATAGGTATGACATACTCCCGCACCAGTTTCAATCACCGGAACTTTCGCATTTGCCCGTACAAAATTTATCAGAGATTGTGAGCCCCGCGGAATAATAATGTCCACATATTTAGTTGCCTCCAGCAATTCTGACACATGTTTGCGATCGACCGGCAATAATTGTACAATATCTTTTGGTATCTCCTGTTCTTCTAGGACAGCATGAATGACTTCCAGCAAGGCTACATTTGTATAGAGCGCATCAGAACCACCCCTCAACAGACAAACATTCCCTGATTGTATGCAAAGAGCTGCAACATCAATGGTCACGTTTGGACGGGATTCATAGATCACACCAACCACACCAAGGGGCACAGTAATTTTCTCTATTTCCAGTCCATTGGGCAGCATTTTCTTCAGCAACAGCTGATCCGTTGGGTCTGCCAAATCAGCAATCTGCTTTACACTATCGGACAGCGCCTTCAAACGACCACTATTCAGTAGAAGGCGGTCTTTTTTGGGATCTTCATCGTCCATACGATCCAGATCCATTTTATTTGCCTGCAGGATAGGAGCTTCTTCTTCAATAAGAGCAGCAGCAATCGCATCTAATGTTTTCTTTTTACCTTCTGGAGAAAGCTGCTGCAAGAACTGTTTTGCCTTCGTTGCCGCCTTCAGTTGTTCAATTATTGTTTCACTCATAACAATACGATATCATTTGCATGCGCAATTTCTAAATTCTTTTTACTGGACTGAGATAACAAAGATGAATCCATTTTCGCCCTGGCCACGGCCACCGTCAGACCTTCGAGATTCACAATGTTCAACACCTCCCCCTTCTCAAAATGTTCAACAATACGGGTTACCCCCACAGCCAATAAGCTTTTATGTTTTAATAAAGCCTCTTCGGCACCACGATCAATCATCAATTCGCCCTTAATCAAACTTCCGCTCGCTAGCCATTTTTTTCGCGAAGAGATCTTTTTACTCTCAGGCAAACACAAGGTACCTGTCTCATGTTTGAGGGCTTTTGTGATCGCATCTTCGGTCTGCATGCTAAAAATGACCACCCCGATCCCCATCTGATTGGCAAGCCGTGCAAAATTCAGTTTAGAGGTCATACCACCTAATCCGACAGCAGATTTATCTTTTCTTGCCAATCCCAGAATATCCCGGTCAATGGTCTCAATAGTCTCTATAATTTTATTATTCGCGTCCAATACCCCGGGAACAGAAGTACTAAACAATAATTTTTCAGCTCCAAATCCAACAGCAATAAGTGTTGCGAGTTCGTCGTTATCCGAAAACTTCAGCTCTTTATTGCTCACCACATCATTTTCATTGGCTACAGGGATTACATTGTTGCGCCAAAGTTCCTCATAGGTATTCTTTAACTGCAGGAACTGATCCCGATTGGAAAAATGATGTCGCTCGCATAAGCTTTGTGCCAATGAAATCTTAAAAGGCCTGAAATAGGTGGAATACGTATTAATCAATATCGGATTCCCAATGGCAGCTGCCGCTTTCCGCTCGGACAGCGTGCCTGTGTAACGGGGGAGAAAACGCTTGCCGGCAGCAACAGCACCCGAAGATACCAGGACAATATTGTACTTCCTCTGTAAAGAAGCAATCTGCCTGGCAATCTCCAAAACAATACGTTCATCAACTTCTCCCTCTTTCGTGGTAATAGAAGCCGATCCAAATTTGACAACGAGAATAGGCTTTTTCATTGTAAGTATGCTTTAGTTTAGATTAAAGCTCTAATTTAGTGAGAAGAATTTGATTTTTGCAAAATATGTTAATATTTGAACAATATAATTCAACCGTTCATTCCTTCAGTGATAAGGATTACAATGGATTAGAAAGCGAAAATGGGGAAATATCGGATTGTGAAAATTAGGATGGCTCCGATGGGATCGGATGCCCCTTCAAATACAAATAGGCATAAAGTCAAAAAAGCAGGCACTCTTATGTGTACTCTCAAAAAGTCAGGCACTTTCTGAGGTGGTACACTTGATTGAGCGCTGCTTCTCGTTAAAGATATAGTAGGATATGTTATTTTTTTAGTATTTGGTGTAGGTCAAATCGTAAACCGATATTAAACGTGCGGTTATAGAGTTTTACATTCTCATTGACGCTCATGTCTTTCATCCCATAATTGGCCCCCATGAAAAGACCATAGCCACCATTCCATTTGTAGCCCAAATTAAAGCCCAAACCATAATCTGATGGATTGGTTGTCGCGTCATAAAACTTTCCATCATTATTGTTGACGTTCATTTGAATACCGTAATATGGGCTAGCAGCAAGGTAAATTCGACCTTCGCCAATAGTAATATTATAAGCAATATTCAACGGGATATCAATTGCATTTCTCCGGTAGCTGGTCCAGTTATTTTCCAAGGTATGCTTGGCCTCCATACCATTTTGGGTAAAGTTGACTTCAGGTTGAATAGAAATCCCAGCAATGAGCGGGATTTCGACAAAAACACCTGCCGTAATCCCAGAGATGCTTCTAAAGCTATAATTGTGGGATCGTTTGTTGGATAATAGCGATCCAGCGTTCGTATATCCCGCATTTATACCGTAAGAAATCTTACTTTGACAAAATGCTGTGGAAAGCGCAAATAACAGCATAACGCTGCCAATTAAATGTTTCATATGTGGTCAATTTATTTATAATTGCCACAAATATGCACCGCGAAATCCTAATTAAAATGCTATTTAGCGTTGTTTAACAAATCTTAATATTGATTAACAATAATTAATAGATATTAACACAAAGGAACTATTACGAGGAGAATCTTTCCTCGTACACTTTCTCTAAAGAGAACATTTCGTCACGGTATTTTGCTGCTTCCAAGAAGTCCATTTCTTTTGCAGCTTTATCCATTTTCTTCCGTACATTATCAATCGCTTTCTTCAGATCTTTCTCGCTCAAGTACTGCATGACTGGGTCTGCTGCAATAGCCTGTGTAGGGTCTGGCTCAACGTAAATCTTCTGTTCAACGCCTGAGAAATCGGCGACAGAGGTCTGTTCCAGGATCTCTTCCCTGGTCTTACCAACCGTGCGTGGCGTAATACCATGTTCGACATTATAGTTCATCTGCTTATCCCGGCGCCGGTTGGTTTCGTCTATCGTAACACGCATACTATCTGTCATTTTATCCGCGTACATAATAACCCGCCCTTTATCATTCCGGGCAGCACGTCCAATGGTTTGGATCAGCGAGCGCTCAGAACGTAAAAAACCTTCTTTATCAGCGTCGAGAATAGCGACAAGTGTGACTTCAGGCAGATCCAATCCCTCCCGAAGCAAATTCACTCCCACCAAAATATCAAATTCACCCAAACGTAATCCCCTTAAAATCTCCACACGTTCCAAGGTTTTAATTTCGGAGTGTATATAACGCACTTTCAGATTCAGCTTGGTCATGTATTTGGACAGCTCCTCCGCCATCCGTTTGGTCAGGGTCGTTGCCAAGACACGCCCCCCTTCTTTAATTGTTTTATCGACTTCCTCCAAGAAATCATCGACCTGATTGATCGCCGGGCGAACCTCAATAACAGGATCCAATAAGCCTGTCGGACGGATGACCTGCTCAACAACAACACCTTCTGTTTGCTGCAATTCATAGTCTCCGGGGGTAGCTGAAACATAAATGGTCTGATTGGTCAGCGATTCAAACTCCGGAAAATTGAGCGGCCTGTTGTCCAATGCTGCCGGCAATCGAAAACCATGTTCTACCAAAGAGACCTTACGTGAACGGTCACCACCATACATGGCCCGTAACTGGGGCAAGGTAACATGGCTCTCATCAATAACAAGCAGGTAGTCCTCCGGAAAATAATCCAGTAAACAGAAAGGGCGCATACCCGGTTTTCTGCCATCAAAGAATCGGGAATAATTTTCTATCCCGGAACAATAGCCCAGTTCGCGCATCATTTCCAGATCATAGTTCACCCGCTCTTCCAAACGTTTGGCTTCCAGCATAAGCCCTTCCTCCTCCAATTGCGTCTTACGCTGCATCAATTCATCCTGAATAGCCCAGATCGATTCCTTAAATTTCTCTTTCGGTGTAACGAAAAGGTTCGCAGGAAAAAGCGCTAGATCTTCCATTTTGTTCAAGGTCTTACCAGATACCGGATCGATCTCACTCAATTCATCAATCTCATCGCCAAAAAATGAAATACGGATCGCAAAATCCAGGTAAGCCGGATATACGTCTACGGTATCTCCTTTAACACGAAATGTACCGCGCTTAAACTCTGTTGTTGTTCTGGAATAGAGAATTTCAACCAACTTATGTAAAAAGGCATTTCGCGTAATTGTCATCCCTACGCCAAAACGAAAAATTGATCGTGAGAAATCTTCTGGATTTCCCATACCATAAATACAGGACACCGAAGAGACCACAACAATATCGCGTCGTCCGGACATCAATGCAGAAGTCGTCGCCAATCGCAGTTTCTCGATTTCTTCGTTGATCGCCAGATCTTTTTCTATATAGGTATTTGTGGAGGCTATAAATGCTTCAGGCTGATAATAATCATAATAAGAAACAAAGTAATTGACCGAATTATTCGGGAAGAACTGTTTGAATTCACCATACAGCTGTGCAGCCAATGTTTTATTATGACTCAATATCAGCGTTGGCTTTTGTGTTTCTTGAATTACATTGGCTACGGTAAATGTTTTACCGGATCCCGTAACCCCCAGAAGTGTCTGATATTGCTCGCCCTGCTCCACACCTGCTACCAATTCTTTGATTGCCTCTGGCTGATCACCTGTCGGTCTATACTCTGATGTTAATTCAAATTTCATACAATTCCTATTTCTTAAAGAAAACTATTTCGACCTTTCGCTAAACATCATAGCAGGTGTGTTACTACATTTCTGCTAAAAAAATCCGTCACACAAACTCCATGATGTAATCTACTAACGTTGCGATTGTGCAACAATGGTCTAGGGCCATATATCAAATGGTCTACCCACAAATTTACTAATTTTTTTACCATTTTATATCAAACTATAATTATGCCGAAGATGTTATTACTTTCAGTTGATTATTTACTATCTTTAGCTTTAACAGAACTAGCACGCACGCCATGGTCACTATTCTATCTACCCAAAATAGCATTGCAAATCATTTTATTGCAGAATTGAGAGATGTTACGATTCAGCGCGATCGTATGCGTTTCCGACGGAATCTGGAACGACTCGGAGAAGTATTTGCTTATGAGATCAGCAAAACCATGACATTTAAACCTGTGGAAGTTGAAACACCATTGGGCGTCGCCAAAACACATCTGTTAATGGAACAACCGGTATTGGCGACCATCCTAAGAGCCGGACTTCCCTTCCATCAAGGCTTATTAAATGTCTTTGATCAAGCAGACAACACCTTTATCGCGGCGTATCGCCACACCAAGAAGAGCGGTGAGTTTGAAGTTCATAAAGAATATGTAAATACCCCCAATTTAGATAATAGAACGGTCATCATCGTCGACCCAATGCTGGCAACCGGAAAGAGCCTCGTCTTATGCTGCAAAGATCTTTTGGCAGAATACGAGATTAAAGAACTTCATATTGTTGCAGCAATTGCCTCGGAAGAAGGATTAAACCATGTCAAGGCTTTCGTTCCTACCGCACATATCTGGGTAGGCGATGTCGACCATGAATTGACAACAAAAGCCTATATTGTTCCCGGTCTTGGCGATGCCGGAGATCTGGCCTATGGTGAAAAACTTCATTAATGTGGATAATTATTTAAAATTAAATTAACACTTAGCTCATTGAAATTCAGTAAATTTATGTCAATGATGAAGTTTAATTTTTTTATATCTAATTTATACCACTATGAGATGGCAAAAATACAATGGCGAATCCATTCGCTCCACGATTTTCGATGCTGTTGAAGAAGTCATTAAACGAGAAGATGCCCTCGGGAATAAGCTCAAGGTTTATATCGGCACCGATTCCCAGGTAAAGAGGGGAATCATCGACTTTGCCACCGTCATCGTCTTTCTCCGGGAACATAAAGGTGGATTTATGTTTATCCAGCGGGACAAAAGGCATCACCGAATGAGTATTAAAGAACGGATGCTGCTCGAAGTCCAAAAATCCATCGACATCGCCTACCAACTCTGCCCCCTCCTCGAAAAACACAAAGTAGACCTCGAAGTCCACGCCGACATCAACACCAATCCAAATTTCCAGTCAAATGTAGCCCTCAAAGAGGCCATGGGGTATATTATGGGTATGGGTTTTGTATTTAAGGCCAAACCAGAGTCGTTTGCGAGTACCAACTGTGCCAATAAACAGGTGCAGTAGCTGACTATTGGACAGACTTTGTATCTTTAGGTGTAATTTTAATACACCAGATGCAAGATTTTTTTCAGCAGGTTGCGCGTCAATTTGCCCAGACCTCTTGGCTTGAATGGTTAGGTACACTGACGGGCTTTCTTTGTGTTTATTTGGCGGCAAAGCAGAACATATGGAACTGGCCCATTAGTATCATCAGTGTGTTGTCCTATGCCATTCTTTTTTATGATGCCAGGCTTTACGGCGATACCGTATTGCAATTTTATTTTCTATCCACAGCCATATACGGCTGGTATTATTGGCATAAGCGAAGGGAGGAAAATAAGAAACCAATTGTTAAGGCCAATAAAAAGCAGCTGATGCTAATCATTCTCGCTATCATCTGTTTAACAGCTCTAATAGGTTACCTCTTGGACAATAAGACGAATTCCGATGTCCCTTATATCGATGCATTCTGTACCTCAGTTAGCTTTCTAGCCCAGTTTCTAATGACGAGAAAGATCCTTCAGAACTGGCTTCTTTGGGTTTTCGTGGATATCTGCTATATTCCATTGTATATACACAAAGAACTTATGCTAACAGCTGTACTGTATCTTGTATTCTCCATAATTGCCTGGAATGGTTATCGTGACTGGCAAAAAAGCTATAAAAATTTTGCGTAATATTGCCTATCAAAAGGATAGATGTGGGAAAAGAGTTAATAAAAATTGCCGTCGTAGGCCCCGAGTCTACAGGAAAGTCAACCATGGCACAGTATCTCGCTGAAAAATTTCAAACGGTCTGCGTTCCGGAATATTCGCGCTACTACTGTCAGAGCCTCAATAATAAATACACTTTACAGGATGAGGTCAATATGTTTTATGGACAGGTTGCTTTGGAAGAAGCACTCCTCCCTTTAGCAAAGGGAAATATGCTGTTCTGTGACACTACTTTTATGACTGTGAAAATCTGGTCTGACTATCTATTCAAGCATACCCCAAAAGAAATCACGGACAAGATCCGGCAACATCCATATGATCTCTACTTACTGATGGATATCGACCTTCCCTGGCAGGACGATCCCTTAAGAGATTTTCCGGAGCAACGAGAATACTTTATGGAGGTATGGAAAACGGAATTAAATGCTGTCAATGGTCAATATCACATTATCTCAGGCGAGGGACAGCAGCGACTGGAAAATGGCTTAACAGCTGTTAACGATTTTCTGACATTGATTTGAGACAAGCACCTTGACGAAGCAGCCTTTTACAGCTATATTTGTACTTGTAAAGTATACCTCTTAGTGCAATAAACAAGAAAGTTATAATGTAACTAAAAGCTGTACTCTACCGAATTAAATTAGAATATTAACATTTTACTTAAGAAATAATGTATCCAGAATATTTAGTAGCTCCAATGCGTCAAGAGTTAGTTGATGCGGGATTCGAAGAATTAAAAACTCCAGAAGCAGTTGATACTGCAATCGCTTCAGAAGGAACCGTTTTTGTGGTTGTAAACTCCGTTTGTGGTTGTGCGGCAGCAAATGCGCGTCCTGCAGCAAAAGCGGCTGTAAAAAACGAAAAACATCCGGCAAAACTAGTTACTGTTTTCGCAGGTATGGAAACTGACGCTGTTAACACAGCACGTAACTACATGTTGCCCTACCCCCCATCTTCTCCGGCAATGGCATTGTTCAAAGATGGTAAATTGGTACACATGATTGAAAGACATATGATTGAAGGTCGCCCGGCACAAATGATTGCTGACAATTTAGTTGCAGCATTTGACGAGTACTGCTAATCACGTATTTTGATTTTTGAATTAAAACGGCTATCCGAATTATTTGGATAGCCGTTTTTGTACCTCCCATAATATACCTTACGATATTCCAGCCAGTTCATATTTCAAAGAAATATGAACTGGCTTTATAAACACTTTTTTTTATTTTAGGATATGAGAAAATTTCCGGTTATCGTTTTCCTCTTTTCCATGATCTTCATTGCCTGTTCCCCTCAAGAAAAGGTAGATCTGATAGTGCACAACGCCCAGGTGTATACCGTTGATTCCACCTTTAGCGCAGCACAAGCATTTGCAGTTAAGGACGGTAAATTTATTGCCATAGGATCAGACGAAGAGATTCAACGAAAGTATAAAGCCAAAGAAAAAATAGACGCTGCAGGGAAAGCGATCTATCCCGGATTCTATGATGCACACGCGCATCTATTTGATGAAGCCGAACTGATGGATCAGGTCGACCTCAATGGAGCTGATTCTTTCGAAGAAGTGATTCAACGGGTTAAAAGTTATCAGCAAAAAAATCCCAATAAAACCTGGCTCATCGGGAGTGGCTGGGACCAAAATCGCTGGAGAGACAAATCCTTTCCTACAAAAGAACTACTGGATAAAGCTTTCCCAGATATACCGGTGTACCTGATACGGGTAGATTATCACGCCGCTGTGGTAAACTCCAAAGCCTTAGAATGGGCCAAATTGACAAGCATTCCCCTTATTCATGGTGGCGTTGTCGGTGGAAGTAACAATACACCAAATGGTCTTTTGATCGACAACGCCATGGATTTGGTCAACAAAATAATCCCGGTACCCAATGAAAAAGAGTACCTGAGAATGTTAAAGCGAACCCAGGACTCATTGCTTTCTGTGGGCCTTACTTCTATTGTGGATGCCGGTTTATCAAAAGAAAGACTCGACCTCTTAAAAAAATACTACCAGGATGGGGAATTGAAATTTAGGGATTATGCCATGATCCTTGGCAATCCGCAGAATATCGACTCATTTATAGCGCAGGGATTTTATGAAACAGACCGACTGGAGATAAAGTCGTTTAAATTACTTGCAGATGGCGCGTTAGGCTCAAGGGGAGCCTGCCTCCTCGCTCATTATCATGATGCACCTACACATGGCTTTCTTTTACACAGCCCACAGGAATATGAAAACATGATCAAAGCGATTGCCGCGAGTAATTTCCAGGCCAACACCCATGCAATCGGCGATTCAGCCAACAGAATTATCCTGGACATCTATGGCAAATATCTACAACCACATACAGATCGCAGATGGCGTATTGAACACGCACAGATTATCTCACCATTCGACTTCGATAAATTCCGAAAATTCCAGATTATTCCCTCTGTACAGCCAATCCATGCTACATCGGACATGTACTGGGCTAAAGACCGCCTGGGAGAAGAGCGAATGAAAGGAGCCTATGCATACAAGCACCTATTGAAAGCGTATGGTAAACTCGCTCTAGGAAGTGATTTCCCTGTTGAACATTTCAATCCGCTATACGGTTTTCACGCAGCCGTGGCCCGCGTTGATAAAAAAGGTTACCCAGATCAGGGCTTCCAAATGCAAGACGCTATCAGTCGGGAAGATGCATTGCGCGGAATGACAATTTGGGCTGCATACTCCTGCTTTCAGGAGAAAAAACGGGGAAGCATAGAAGCCGGCAAAGACGCTGATTTTGTTATCCTCGAACACGACATTCTCAAAATACCGAATGAGCAGCTGCGCAACGTGAAAACCTTGCGCACCGTCATTGCCGGAGAAACGGTTTTTACACGGTAAGCATAAGCTATTTATGCTGAGCAAGTACAAATTGTCGCAGCGCCGCACTTTTGTCTGTAAAGAAACAGCAAGAACTTGGCGACTCATTATGACAACAGAAGCCTGTATGATATAATCTCACACAGGCTTCTTATATATCAACACGAAAACAGCACCTGTTTTCCTTGACTTGAAGTCTAACTGTTTAACACGTTATTATTGCATATCGAACAAATGCTTTTCAGCATGGTAAGATGAACGAACCAAAGGTCCAGATTCAACATATTTGAATCCCATTTCCAAACCAATTTTTTGATATTTTTCAAATTGAGCTGGTGTGATAAATTCAATAACGGGATGATGTGCTTTCGTTGGCTGTAAGTATTGTCCAAGTGTCAAAATATGAACACCAACATTATATAAGTCCTGCATTGCTTCAATGACGTCTTCTTCCGTTTCCCCGAGACCAAGCATGATGCCTGATTTTGTACGAAGGCCTGCTTCGGAAATGCGACGCAAACATTCCAAAGAACGATCATATTTCGCCTGGATACGCACTTCTCTAGTTAGACGGCGAACTGTTTCCAAGTTATGTGAAACGACCTCAGGGCGAACTGCAATGACACGGTCCAGATTGTCCCATTGCCCTTTGAAATCTGGCAATAGCGTTTCCAGGGTTGTCTCGGGGCTCTCTCTACGGATGGCATTTATTGTTTCGGCCCAAATCGTCGAACCACCATCTTTCAGATCATCACGGTCAACAGAGGTGATGACACAATGTTTGACCTGCATTAGCTTCACTGAGTTTGCGACCCTGTTAGGCTCATCCAAATCGACCGCTAGAGGACGACCTGTTGCCACAGCGCAAAACGAACATGATCGCGTACAGATATTGCCTAAGATCATGAAGGTCGCTGTTCCCGCCCCCCAACACTCACCCATATTTGGACAATTTCCACTCTCACAAATGGTATGCAATTTATGTTCATCAACAAGACTTCTGACATGTCTATACTCTTTACCAACAGGCAATTTGACACGCAACCAATCGGGCTTGCGTTGTGCAGGAGTTGCCGGAATAACTGGAAGTTCAATCATACAACAAAGTTAAGGATTAAAAATGTAATTTCTATCCGGCAATTTGTTGGATTTATATCATAAAAGCTTATCGAATAACAGCAATAATAGAATAATGAAACAAAAATTAGGATATTTGTGTTGATTATCTATTGATCTAACTACTTTACTATGCGATTGAGTCGATCCTTATCCCTTTTATTGCTTGGGGGAACCTGCATTTTTAGCGCTCAGGCCCAAACTAATTTTGATCTAATTCCCAAGCCATCCAAGGTGACCGTAGCGTCCGGAATATATAACATCCCCACACAGCTCTCCGTTATTGTTTCGGATGATTTTCAAGCTGCGGCACAATTGCTTACCGAGCACCCCGCGATCAAAGGCTTAGCGGTTGAAGTACTGAAGAAAAACAAAAAAGCACCGAAAGAAGGCTTTCGTATCGTAAAGGCTGTCGATGCAGACAACCTCAGCAAAAATGCCTATTCAATTCAAATTGATGAAAAAGGTCTTCTACTCAAAGCCTGGGATACGCCGCAGGTCATCAATGGGATTTATACCTTGATTCAGTTAGGCTACCTCCAAGCTGAGCCCAGCAAAATAGCATTTGCGACAATCGTTGATGAACCTCGTTTTTCCTATCGCGGGCTTCATTTAGACGTTTCCCGTCATTTTATGCCGCTTTCTTTCGTAAAGAAATATATCGACGTCATGGCCATTTATAAGTTCAATAACTTTCACTGGCACTTGACAGATGGAGCCGGATGGCGACTGGAGATTAAAAAATATCCGGAATTAACACAAAAGGCTGCCTGGCGTACACATGCGCATTGGAAAGATTGGTGGAACAATGGCCGTCAATATGTAGAAAAAGGAAATCCGAATGCCAGTGGTGGCTTTTATACACAGGAAGAAGCGCGCGAACTGGTCGACTACGCTGCCCGAAAAGGCATCAATGTCATTCCGGAAATAGAAATGCCCGGACACTCGGAAGAGGTATTAGCTGTATATCCCGAACTTTCCTGTTCAGGGAAACCCTACAGCCAAAGCGAGTTTTGCATCGGCAATGAAAAGACTTTTGAGTTCCTAAAAAATGTACTGGATGAAGTACTCACCATATTCCCTTCCCAATACATCCATATTGGCGGGGACGAAGCCGAAAAGAAACATTGGGAAAAATGTCCAAAAGACCAGGCCCTGATGCAAAAGGAAGGTTTAAAATCAGTAGATGAATTACAAAGCTATGCCATCAAGCAAATGGATTTATACCTGCAATCAAAGGGCCGAAAGCTTATCGGCTGGGATGAAATTTTACAAGGTGGTCTGACTGAAGGTGCCACGGTCATGAGCTGGCGCGGCGAAGAAGGCGGAATAAAAGCGGCAAATGCCGGCCATGATGTCATTATGACTCCCGGTTCACACCTGTATTTTGATTCTTATCAGACCGATCCAAGGACACAACCCGAAGCAATTGGCGGATACCTAACCCTGGATAAGGTATATTCTTATGACCCTATTCCAAACGCGATACAAACGGACAAGGTGAAACACATCCTGGGTGCACAAGCTAATATTTGGACAGAATATGTCCCAACGACAGAGCATGTCGAATATATGGTATTTCCACGTGCTTTAGCCTTGTCAGAAGTCAGTTGGACAAATAAAGACGCAAAAAGCTGGCCGGACTTTCAACGAAGAATACAATCACACTATAAGCTGCTGCAGGAACTGAATCTGAACTATTACCGCCCCTCGTTCAATGTTGCCTATACAGCATCATATAATGCGATTAAAAACAACAGCAAGATTACGCTTACAACGGAGCAACTAAAAACGGATCAGATCCGTTATACCATTGATGGGAGTGAGCCTACGATTCAGTCTACGCCCTATACAGGTCCGTTTGAACTGAGCTCAACAGGGCATATTAATGCAGCATACTTTCAGGACTCTATCAAAATAGGCCCAACATTATCCTTTGATATTGATATTCATCGTGCCATTGGAAAAAAAGTAACATACAACACCCAGTGGTCAGGATATCCAGCGCAAAAAGATTCGACTTTAACCAATGGACTAATGGGAGGCCTTTCTTATCACGATGGTCAATGGCAGGGGTTTACCAGCCCGATCGATGTGGTCGTTGATTTGGAAAGAAGGGAAGAAATCCATCAAGTTGCCATGAATTTCATGCAAATGATAGGCCCCGGAGTTTATATGCCCGGGGAAATGGAGGTTCTCGTTTCTGACAATGGTCGGACATTCCGTTCCATAGGGACAGTAAAAAACGATGTATCCGATACAGAATCCAAATTAACATTTAAACGCTTCGAGCTGAAACTCAATAAAGCGCAGCAGGCACGCTACATAAAAATCAAAGCTAGCAACCCCAAAAAGGGATATTTATTTACAGACGAAATCATTGTTTATTAACAGAAAATAAGCGATTGCCGATACTAGTTGGAGCACCAATTCCTTACGTTTTCCAACTAGTATTCCTATTTTCAAGACCACTTTTCCAATAAAGCATATTTTATTTTGAAATATTCTTAAAATAAATACTTCATTTTCAAAATTTAAAATGTAACTTTGCACTCCGACAAAGCAGTCGGAATGACCCTTCCCCATGAGCTATTTTTGATTGTCTTTGCTCAGATTTACAATAGGAAATTTAATTTTTTGAACTAGATATAATGCCAAGAAACACTTCCATTAAGTCGGTTTTAATCATCGGATCAGGTCCCATCGTTATCGGTCAAGCTTGTGAATTTGATTATTCTGGATCTCAAGCATCCCTTTCATTGAAAGAAGAAGGTATTGAAGTATCCATCATCAACTCAAACCCTGCAACAATCATGACGGACAAAGTTGTTGCAGACAATGTCTATTTACTTCCATTAACATGCGAAAGTATTGAAGAGATATTGCAAAAACATAACATTGACGCAGTACTTCCTACCATGGGTGGTCAGACCGCTTTGAACTTATGTATCGAAGCTTCCAACCTGGGCCTTTGGGAAAAATACAACGTTCGTGTAATCGGTGTTGATGTTGCTGCCATTGAAAAAACTGAAAACCGTGAAGAATTCCGTCAATTAATGGTTGATATCGGTGTAGGTGTTGCAAAATCCAAAATTGCTAACTCTTTCCTTGAAGGTAAAGAAGCTGCACAAGAAATTGGTTATCCTCTTGTTATTCGTCCTTCCTATACACTCGCAGGTACCGGAGGTGGATTTGTGCACAGAAAAGAAGATTTTGATGCAGCTTTAAACAGAGGTTTGCATGCTTCACCAACACATGAAGTTTTGGTAGAACAAGCTGTATTGGGCTGGAAAGAGTTCGAGTTGGAATTACTTCGCGATACCAACGACAATGTCATCATTATCTGTACCATTGAGAACTTTGACCCGATGGGTATCCACACCGGAGACTCCATCACAGTTGCGCCAGGTATGACATTATCAGACAAATGCTACCAAGATATGCGTAATCAAGCGATCTTGATGATGCGTTCGATTGGTAACTTCGCCGGTGGATGTAACGTTCAGTTCTCTGTTAATCCAGAAAATGAAGAAATTATTGCGATCGAAATCAATCCACGTGTATCACGCTCTTCAGCTTTAGCATCGAAAGCAACTGGTTATCCAATTGCAAAGATTGCGGCTAAATTAGCCATCGGATACAACTTGGATGAGTTGCAAAATCAGATTACAAAAACAACCTCAGCATATTTCGAACCAACGCTAGATTATGTTATCGTAAAAATCCCGCGTTTCAACTTTGACAAATTCAAAGGTGCAAACAAGGAATTAGGTCTTCAAATGAAAGCTGTAGGTGAAGTGATGGCGATCGGCCGTACATTTATCGAAGCTTTGCAAAAAGCGTGTCAGTCTCTTGAAACTGGTCGTGCAGGTTTAGGTGCTGATGGTCGTCAATGGAGAAATCTGGACGAGATCATGGATAGCCTAGAGCATCCAAGCGGTGACCGCTTGTTCCATATCAAAGATGCATTCGAATTAGGTGTTCCTTTGGAATCTATCCGCAAAGCGACACGTATCGACAAATGGTTCTTGGTACAGATCCAAGAGTTGGTACACCTTGAGCAAGAATTACGTCGTTATCAATTGAATAACATTCCACGCGATTTCTTCATGACCTTAAAACAAAAAGGTTATTCAGATGTACAGATTGCCTGGTTATTAGGTAATGTAACGGAAGATCAGGTATATGACCGCCGTAAGGAACTAGGCATCAACCGTGTTTACAAAATGGTTGATACTTGTGCAGCGGAATTCCCTGCACAGACCCCATATTACTATTCGACATTCGAAGAAGAAAACGAATCCATTTCTTCAGACAGAAAGAAAATCATCGTTTTAGGTTCAGGTCCAAACCGTATCGGTCAAGGTATCGAGTTCGATTACTCTTGTGTACACGGATTATTGGCTGCGAAAGAATGTGGTTACGAGGCAATCATGGTGAACTGTAACCCTGAGACAGTATCAACAGATTTCAATATGGCAGACAAGTTATACTTCGAACCCGTATTCTGGGAGCATGTCCGTGAGATCATCGAACTGGAAAAACCAGAAGGTGTAATCGTTCAATTAGGTGGACAGACAGCGCTTAAAATGGCTGAGCGTTTGGAGCAACTTGGTGTAAAAATCATTGGTACATCATTCGAGAATATGGACTTGGCAGAAGACCGCGGCCGTTTCTCTGATCTATTGAAAGAATTAAATATTCCATATCCAAAATATGGCGTAGCTACCTCGGCAGAAGAGGCTTTACAAGTAGCCAACGAAGTTGGTTATCCAGTATTGGTTCGCCCTTCCTATGTATTGGGTGGACAAGGGATGAGCATCGTCATCAATGATGAAGACCTGGAAAAATCGGTTGTTAACTTATTGAAAAACCTTCCCGGTAACCATATCCTGATCGACCATTTCTTGGATCGCGCTGAAGAAGCAGAATCAGATTCAATCTGTGATGGTGAAGATGTACATATCATCGGTATGATGGAACACATTGAGCCTGCAGGTATTCACTCCGGAGACTCATCGGCGGTATTACCTCCATTCGGCCTCTCACAAGCTGTTCAGGATAAGATGGAAGAATACTCCATCAAATTAGCAAAAGCGTTGAATGTACGTGGTCTACTAAACATCCAATTTGCTGTAAAAGGTGAGAATGTGTATGTCATCGAAGCTAATCCACGTGCATCACGTACAGTTCCTTTTATCGCAAAAGCGTATGATGTTCCTTACATCAACATCGCGACAAAAGTGATGTTAGGTGTCAATAAATTGAGTGACTTCACAATCGAACGTAAATTGAAAGGATATGCAATTAAAGAACCAGTATTCTCCTTCAATAAATTCCCTGAAGTAGACAAACAATTAGGCCCTGAAATGAAATCAACCGGTGAAGCGATCCGCTTTATCAAAGATCTTCAAGATCCATATTTCAGAGAATTGTACAATCAAAAATCAATGTTTTTGAATGCACAATAACACGTCATTATAAAATAGAAAGGGCTTGCAAAATGCAAGCCCTTTCTATTTTATATCTTTAACACATCGGAAACCGACATTATTTGTCGGGCTATTGACCTCCCCTTTTCCCCTGCTCCCCGCTTTATAACGTTCACAATATTGATCATTACAGAGAAATGATCCACCACGCTGAACACGTTTTTCAAGATTAGGCTCCTGTGGATCATAGGAGTTTTCAGGTCCTTTGGGATTTGCCACCGTGCTACTCTTGTAATAATCCGGACGGTAGTAATCGGAGCACCACTCCCAGACATTCCCTTCCATATCATAGAGTCCCAATGCATTCGCCTGAAAAGATTTTACGGGAGCGGCCCCCTCGTATCCATCTTCTTTTGAGTCTTCAACCGGAAATTTTCCTTGGTATATATTCGCTGCCCACTTGCCATTGGGTTTAAGTTCTTTTCCCCAATAGTACAGGTCTTCGTTCGTATCCCTACCCGAGCGGGCAGCATATTCCCATTCCGCCTCTGTAGGCAATCTTTTCCCCGCCCATTTTGCATAAGCAGCAGCATCTTCGTAGGCGACTTGAACAACGGGGTAATTCATTTTATCTTCTATTGAACTATTGGGTCCTTCAGGATGCTGCCAATTTGCGCCAGGAATATATTCCCACCACATCAGATAATTATTTAAAGAGTTGAGTTCTTTGGGTTTTGAAAATACAGCTGAACCAGGGACAAGCATATTCGGATCAACACCGGGAAAATCCTTTGAGTCAAGCTTTCGCTCAGCTACGGTCACATATCCAGTCTCTTTTACAAATTGAGCAAATTGTGCATTTGTAACTTCATGCTCATCCATATAAAATGAATGGAGTTCTACAGTATGTACAGGTTTACTATCTTCGAAATTCGAACTTCCCATCAGAAATTTACCACCTTCAATTAAAACCATCTTTCCCGTAGCATTACTGCTTTGTTTGGCTAACTGAGATTTGATCATTCCGGCCCGGGTAGGTATATTTTCACCGACACAGCATGAAAGGGTATCTCTTGTGGAAAATATAGATAGACAGGTAACTAGCGTCAGATTGATTAACATACCTAAAGATAAACATAAAAGGGGAACAATAAAATGCTCCCCTTTCAATTATTGACTTAGATGCACAATTTATACATCCAATTGTACATTTTCTTTTTTCGTATTTTTTGAGCGAATAGGTGTATTACCTCCACCATTTAAGGTGATATCCACAGGATTATTATTCTTCCATGCACCTTTTGTAAAATCTGGTACAGCTACCGTTTTACAGTTCTTTTCAACAGACTCAAAACTTAATGGTACAATACAACTCCATGAAGCAGCATCATAAACATCTTGATCCAATGGCAATCCGTTACGCAGACAGTCGATTAGACGCCAGTCCATCATAAAGTCCATCCCGCCGTGACCGCCAACTTCTTTGGCCTTATCACCGATGTATTTCACTAATTCTGGTGTATATTTATCATATAATTCTTTGAGTTTTTCTTCCTTGATGAATTCGTGACCGAATGCAATATTCTCAGTTGGGTATTTTTGAGCGAAACCTTTTGTACCGCTTAATGTATGTAGTCTTGAATATGGTCTAGGCGAAGTCACATCATGTTGTAGCATAATTGTTTTACCCTTCGCTGTCCGAATTAGCGTGGTATTCATATTGCCACGGTATTTCTTTCCGACGAATTCCTGAAAGAACGAATCCTTTCCAGCGAGTTCCTTAGCCTTCTCGCCCATCATAAAATCATTGGACGACATCGCGACAAGATGATCCATCTTGTCTCCTCTATTGATGTTTAAACACTGTGCGACAGGCCCGAGTCCGTGAGTTGGATAGAGGTTACCATTGTATTTAATATTTTCCCTTAGACGCCACATATTGTCATAACCATTCTTTGAGAAATTCAAGTCCAATAAGTCATGGATATAAGCACCTTCACCATGGATCAATTCACCAAATAAACCTTGGCGGACCATATTCAATGTCAACATTTCGAAAAAGTCATAGCAACAATTCTCCAACATCATACAATGTTTTTTTGTCGCTTCAGATGTTTTGACTACCTCCCAACAATCTTTTATCGTTAATGCAATTGGCACTTCACAAGCCACATGATTACCCGCTTTCATAGCTGCAATACTCATGAGTGCATGGTAATCCCAAGGCGTACAAATATAGACAAGATCTAACTTTTCTTCTTTCAGCAATGATTTCCAGCCATCTTCTCCTGAATAAGGCTTTGCAGCCTTCAAGCCCTTCGAAGTAAGAATCTTTTGTGCTTTCTCAACTCGTTCAGGGTGTTTATCGCAAAGTGCAACGATCTCACAACCTTCGATAAAAGACAGTCGTTCGACTGCTCCGGGACCACGCATCCCCAATCCAATTACAGCAACTCTCACCTTATCAATTTTGGGTGCGGCGTAACCACACATATTAAATGCTTCTGCCGTTGCATTGGCATTCACCAAAGTAGGAAGTGAAACAGCCAGCGATGATAAAATCCCGGCCTTTTTTAAAAAATCTCTTCTAGAATCCATAATTTAAAGTCATGTAAATTTAAAGGGACCAATTGGTCCCTCTAAAAAATCACCTATTTTAAAACAAACTAAACAGTCAATAAGAAAAATCCCTTTGGATTTGGATTTATATTTGGTTCTAACTAAAGAACTTAATCTCTTTAACAATAATATAACACTTTTCTCAAAATAAAAAATCAAACTTGAAAGCAATCGTTTGTTCAATCTACACAAACGATTGCTTAATTTATTACTATCTTGTCTTTTTAATGAAAAGTATCGCATCACAGTAAATACACTATTCCAATATCAGAGCAAAATCCGAAAAAACATATACACAAAACTTTAGCCCTGTACTCTTCCATCGATAGGTCATTTTGCGGGGTCTTTTTTGAATGGTTTTCTAAAATATTGAATCATTAAAGCAAAATTTAATGATTATGTTTTCAATAATCTTCGACTAATTCCTGGTGTTGAAGATTACAGATTTGAACGTTTAGCAGCAAATTAAATATTAATGAACTCCCCTTTGCCTATCCAGCCATAGAATGAAAATAGTTAATCGATCAAGTTAGTTAAATGAACGAAGCTATCAAATCTATGTGCCCAACGAAAAGGGAAAAGCCAATGAGGTGAGATGGATCGTGTCAGGATGATGATTACTCAATCCTTTGGAACAATGCTATTCTAAATGCGCTTTAGGATCCCTGTTCCGTAGTTGTTCCCCGCCGCTTCTTGATAGCGAACATGGAGCGGGGGCATGGTACCGGCAAAGGGAGGAAATGGACCGGAGGATAAATAAAGGTCCTTGGGGAGCATCCAAACGAAAGAAGCCCTTGACTGTTTCCAGCAAGGGCTTCCGTGTAAAAAAAGGCACCGACCTACTCTCCCACCTGTTACGGCAATACCATCGGCTCTGGCGGGCTTGACTGCTCTGTTCGGAATGGGAAGAGGTAGACACCGCCGATATAGGCACCTAAAGTTTTTTTATAGTAGTAGCTGTCAGACATGAGTATTTAGACTTTCCCGTGAAAGTGTATACCCATCCTATAGCTCACACTATATTGACATATATATTGAAAGAGTTCTGTTTCTTTTTTATTCTTTTTTCGTTTCAAAAATTAAAGAGGAAGACAACAGTGTCTGTCTGCTTGAGAAAGCTTCGGGCTATTAGTACCACTTGGCTTTGGTCTCTCAACCTTTACACCTATGGCCTATCAACGTAGTCATCTCCTACGACCCTATAAGGAAGTCTCATCTCGTGGCTAGTTTCGCACTTAGATGCTTTCAGCGCTTATCTATTCCAGACGTAGCTACCCTGCCGTACACCTGGCGGCATAACAGGTTCACCAGAGGTCTGTCCAACCCGGTCCTCTCGTACTAAGGTCAGATCCACTCAAACTTCCAACGCCCACAACAGATAGGGACCGAACTGTCTCGCGACGTTCTGAACCCAGCTCGCGTGCCACTTTAATGGGCGAACAGCCCAACCCTTGGGACCTTCTCCAGCCCCAGGATGTGACGAGCCGACATCGAGGTGCCAAACCTCCCCGTCGATATGAGCTCTTGGGGGAGATCAGCCTGTTATCCCCAGCGTACCTTTTATCCTTTGAGCGATGGCCCTTCCATACAGAACCACCGGATCACTATGTCCGTCTTTCGACCCTGTTCGACTTGTCGGTCTCACAGTCAAGCAAGCTTATGCCATTGCACTCCGCGTACGGTTACCAAGCGTACTGAGCTTACCTTTGAAAGCCTCCGTTACCTTTTTGGAGGCGACCACCCCAGTCAAACTACCCACCAAACAATGTCCTCCACATGATGGAGTTAGAAACCGGATACAGAAAGGGCGGTATTTCAAGGGTGATTCCATGACTCCTGGCGAAGCCACTTCAATATCTCCCGCCTATCCTACACATCCTGTACCCAATCTCAATGTTAAGCTATAGTGAAGGTGCATGGGGTCTTTCCGTCCCGTTGCGGGTAATCGGCGTCTTCACCGATACCACAATTTCACCGAGCTCATGGCTGAGACAGCGCCCAGATCGTTACACCATTCGTGCAGGTCGGAACTTACCCGACAAGGAATTTCGCTACCTTAGGACCGTTATAGTTACGGCCGCCGTTTACTGGGGCTTCGATTCAATGCTTCTCTTGCGATGACATCCCCTCTTAACCTTCCAGCACCGGGCAGGTGTCAGGCCTTATACTTCATCTTGCGATTTTGCAAAGCCATATGTTTTTGTTAAACAGTCGCCTGGGCCTTTTCACTGCGGCTGCTCATCACTGAGACAGCGCCCCTTCTCCCGAAGTTACAGGGCCATTTTGCCGAGTTCCTTAGCCATGACTCACTCGAGCACCTTAGGATTCTCTCCTCGACCACCTGTGTCGGTTTGCGGTACGGGTCTTCATAACCTGAAGCTTAGCGGGTTTTCTTGGAAGTCTGTTTACCTGCTCTATCAGCGCCACCGGAGCTTTGCTGTACTATTGGGTTTCAGCTAGAGTTGCGGATTTGCCTACAACTCCAATACCTACGCCTTTCAACGAACTATTCCGTCAGTTCGCGGCAGTGTCACTACTCCGTCACCACATCGCAGTTATCAAGAGTACTGGAATATTAACCAGTTGTCCATCGGCTTGCCCCTTTCGGGTGCGCCTTAGGTCCCGACTGACCCTGATCCGATTAACGTTGATCAGGAAACCTTGGTCTTTCGGTGGGCGGGTTTCCCACCCGCCTTATCGTTACTTATGCCTACATTTGCTTTTCCATAACCTCCACACAGCATTACCACTGTGCTTCCCCGGCGATGGAATGCTCCCCTACCAGATGCATATCTTTCAATGCAAATCCATAGCTTCGGTACCGTTCTTGATGCCCGTTTATTATCCACGCCCGGCCGCTCGACTAGTGAGCTGTTACGCACTCTTTAAATGAATGGCTGCTTCCAAGCCAACATCCTAGCTGTCTGGGCAACCGGACCTCGTTAGTTCAACTTAGAACGGATTTGGGGACCTTAGCTGATGGTCTGGGTTCTTTCCCTCTCGGCCTTGGACCTTAGCACCCAAAGCCTCACTGCCGGCCATATCTGATAGCATTCGGAGTTCGTCTGGATTTGGTAGGATTTGACTCCCCCGCACCCAATCGGTAGCTCTACCTCTATCAGACTCCATGCCGACGCTGTTCCTAAAAACATTTCGGGGAGTACGAGCTATTTCCCAGTTTGATTGGCCTTTCACCCCTACCCTCAGGTCATCCGGAAACTTTTCAACGTTTATCGGTTCGGTCCTCCATTACATGTTACTGCAACTTCAACCTGCCCAAGGGTAGATCACAAGGTTTCGCGTCTACCTCATCTGACTATGCGCCCTATTAAGACTCGCTTTCGCTTCGGCTGCGTCCCTGAAGGACTTAACCTTGCCAGACAAGAGTAACTCGTAGGCTCATTATGCAAAAGGCACGCTGTCACAGAATCTCTCTGCTCCAACCGCTTGTAAGCACACGGTTTCAGGTTCTTTTCACTCCCCTGTTCGGGGTTCTTTTCACCTTTCCCTCACGGTACTGGTTCACTATCGGTCTCTCAGGAGTATTTAGCCTTACCAGATGGTGCTGGTGGATTCCCACAGGATTTCTCCGGTCCCGCGGTACTCAGGATACCACTATGCCAATATTCTTTACCTGTACGGGGCTCTCACCCTTGTCGCGCAGTTTCCCACCTGCTTCCAGTTCATAGCATTGTACAATCTCGTGGTCCTACAACCCCGACCATGCCGTAACATGATCGGTTTGGGCTCTTTCCCGTTCGCTCGCCACTACTTGGGAAATCATTGTTATTTTCTTCTCCTACGCCTACTTAGATGTTTCAGTTCAGCGCGTTCGCGTTTTATACGACTATTCTTCAAATAGTCAGGTTGCCCCATTCGGAAATCTCTGGATCAAGTCGCATTTGCCGATCCCCAGAGCTTATCGCAGCTTATCACGTCCTTCTTCGCCTCTGAGAGCCTAGGCATCCCCCGTGTGCCCTTATTTACTTTCTTCACCGGCATAGCCTTTTGCTACTATGCGGCTGCTTTTGATATATATACCCGTATGCTACGCAAAGATTCGTCCGGCATTCACCGGGGGTCTCCTCTTTACATCAGACACATACACGTATTGTCTCTACTGTTGTCTTCTCTTGTAATTTTTTTTCTCTTTCAATATGTCAAAGAACTCTTTTTTTAGTAACCAGTAGTTAGATGTTAGTATTTAGACTCCTATATATCGCTATACCGTCATCTTCATACTAAATACTTGATACTATGTACTAAGAACGTGGAGAATAACGGATTCGAACCGTTGACCCCCTGCGTGCAAGGCAGGTGCTCTAGCCAGCTGAGCTAATTCCCCTTTTTAATTTCGTAGTCCCGAGCAGATTTGAACTGCTGACCCCTACATTATCAGTGTAGTGCTCTAACCAACTGAGCTACGGGACTAGCTATTCTGTTCATCTATCTCTCTCAGGGACCGCTCCATCCGGGGCGGGCACTTTCTTCTGATGTTTTATTCTTTTTCAATCATATGTAACGTGACGAGTACCGGTCCGCGATACTCTAGAAAGGAGGTATTCCAGCCGCACCTTCCGGTACGGCTACCTTGTTACGACTTAGCCCCAATTATCGGTTTTACCCTAACACGCTCCTTGCGGTCACATGCTTTAGGTACCCCCAACTTTCATGGCTTGACGGGCGGTGTGTACAAGGCCCGGGAACGTATTCACCGCGTCATTGCTGATACGCGATTACTAGCGAATCCAACTTCATGGGGTCGAGTTGCAGACCCCAATCCGAACTGTGAATGGCTTTTAGAGATTAGCACCATATTGCTATGTAGCTGCCCGCTGTACCATCCATTGTAGCACGTGTGTAGCCCCGGACGTAAGGGCCATGATGACTTGACGTCGTCCCCACCTTCCTCTCTGCTTGCGCAGGCAGTCTGTTTAGAGTCCCCACCATCACATGCTGGCAACTAAACATAGGGGTTGCGCTCGTTGCGGGACTTAACCCAACACCTCACGGCACGAGCTGACGACAGCCATGCAGCACCTAGTTTCGTGTCCCGAAGGACGGATGCGTCTCTGCATCCTTCACTAACTTTCAAGCCCGGGTAAGGTTCCTCGCGTATCATCGAATTAAACCACATGCTCCTCCGCTTGTGCGGGCCCCCGTCAATTCCTTTGAGTTTCACCCTTGCGGGCGTACTCCCCAGGTGGATAACTTAACGCTTTCGCTTGGACGCTGGCGGTCTATCGCCAACATCGAGTTATCATCGTTTAGGGCGTGGACTACCAGGGTATCTAATCCTGTTCGATCCCCACGCTTTCGTGCATCAGCGTCAATACCAGCTTAGTGAGCTGCCTTCGCAATCGGAGTTCTAAGACATATCTATGCATTTCACCGCTACTTGTCTTATTCCGCCCACTTCAAATGGATTCAAGCCCGTCAGTATCAAAGGCACTGCGATGGTTGAGCCACCGTATTTCACCCCTGACTTAACAGGCCGCCTACGCACCCTTTAAACCCAATAAATCCGGATAACGCTCGGATCCTCCGTATTACCGCGGCTGCTGGCACGGAGTTAGCCGATCCTTATTCTTCCAGTACATTCAGCCAGATACTCGTATCTGGGTTTATTCCTGGACAAAAGCAGTTTACAACCCATAGGGCAGTCATCCTGCACGCGGCATGGCTGGTTCAGGCTTCCGCCCATTGACCAATATTCCTTACTGCTGCCTCCCGTAGGAGTCTGGTCCGTGTCTCAGTACCAGTGTGGGGGATTCTCCTCTCAGAGCCCCTAGACATCGTCGCCTTGGTAAGCCGTTACCCTACCAACTAGCTAATGTCACGCGAGCCCATCTCTATCCTATAAATATTTAATCAACCGGACATGCGAACTGTTGATGTTATGCGGTGTTAATCTCTCTTTCGAGAGGCTATCCCCCTGATAGAGGTAGGTTGCTCACGCGTTACGCACCCGTGCGCCACTCTCATTAACTTAAAGCAAGCTTTAAGTTAAATCCCGTCCGACTTGCATGTATTAGGCCTGCCGCTAGCGTTCATCCTGAGCCAGGATCAAACTCTCCATTGTAAAATGAAGTTTTTGATTCCAACTATTTATAATAATCAGAATTCTTTTTTTATATCTCTGATCTTGGACCGAATTGAACTATTCTTGAATTTGTTCATGACTTTCGACTTTCGTCTGTCTACCCGTCACGCTTACATGATTGTGTTTTCTTAAAGAACTTTTGCCGCTTCAACTTCCGTATCCGCTATATTCCGATGGGCACCAGGCCCCTCTTTATCTTTTTTGTTTCCCTCCGTTTCCGTTGGGACTGCAAAGGTAGAAATCTTTTCCGGACTTCCAAAAAACTTTTAAAGTTTTTTTTCTTTTTCCCGATTTCCGCGTTTAACTCTCATTAAACCCTTCTTTTTTTCATGGTCTCTTCTTTCGAAGTAACCGTCCCTCCCTTGCGGAGTGGTGCAAAGATAGGGAGTTTTCGGGCAAACTTCCAAGCCTTTTGTTCTTATTTATTTCATTTTGCTGCTAACTCGCTGTGAACTTGGCCGATTCTTTTTGTAAAACAGGATCACGGAGGGCTCCGGGGGACAAAAAAGGACGGTTATGGCCAGATCGGACGCAGGGAAACAGCGCCGAGACTGTGGAAACGCTGTGGAAAGGCCGGATTGCCTATGGGCTAGACTTACGCCGCAGCAGCGCAAAACCGGGTAATGCAGTGGAAAGGTCGCAGCAAGGCCAGCTATACGCAAAAAAACAATGAAGGGAGAAAAGTGCATGGGCAGCGGGAATCAGAACCTGAGAATGGACATCTCAGCGAACCCCTGAAAAACAGTCGCCCGGAACAGAAGAAAAAATCCGAGGGGCCGGATCTACCAGTAGGGATGACGGAAAGGCGGCGGATAGACAGACCTAAAAACCACAGCAAAAAAAACATGACCGTAGAAAAACAGCCCGCAAACAGTGGTTATCAAGGTAAGGACAAATCCGATGTTTAGTTAGGGTTTGTTTAGGTTTAGTTTAGGTATTACTTAGGTTTTGTTTAGGTTTTAGCTAAACTAAACCTAACTAAATGCTAACCTAACCTTAGGTTACTGCTATTTTAATATTGGAACTATCTTTAAAAGATACCAGAGCTGATATTTCCAAAGACAAAAGCATTCTGTTTCGGGGCCGCCCCCCTGCACCGAGAATAGCCCCCGGCAGTCGGGTGTATTTCAGTCGGGACTACTTTGATACCTGCCTATGCTGTATTTGCGGTGAGTCCGCCTTAAGTCCAGGTCCTAGCATGGAAACAGCAGGTTTGCAATCCGGGCTTACATCGCCCAAATCTGCACTCAGACACCTTCAAAGCCCGATTTAGACCTAATTCAGGGGTGGCCAAAAAACGAACCGCAGCGTCAAAAAACGCTAAACACGCGAACTAACTCGCTTGAAACGCAGTTTTTTGACGCAAAAGCATCCAAAAACTACGGATCAAAAAATAAATTGAGCAGATTACTTCCCATAAAAAGCAAAATGCGGACGCCGCAAAAAGTATGCGACCTCCGCAAATAGCTTTGAATAGTATCCCAAATAGAATTTAAGATATAAACAGAATTAAGAAGAAAATGCATTAAGCCCTGTGATATCCTGACCAGTAATCAATAAATGGATATCGTGAGTTCCTTCATATGTAATAACCGACTCAAGATTCATCATATGTCGCATAATTGGAAAATCTCCGACAATGCCCATTCCTCCCAAAACCTGCCGAGATTCACGCGCAATCTGTAAAGCCATATGCACATTATTCCGTTTGGCCATCGAAATTTGCTGCGGCGTTGCTTTCCCTTCATTCTTTAAAATCCCCAAACGCCAAGACAATAACTGGGCTTTCGTAATTTCTGTCAGAAATTCAGCCAATTTTTTCTGTTGCAACTGAAACCCACCAATTGGTCTGTCAAATTGTTGACGCTCCAGAGCATATTGAACAGCCGTTTCATAACAGTCGATCGCCGCACCTATCACGCCCCAAGATATTCCATACCGTGCAGAATTCAAACAAGACAGCGGCCCACGCATTGAGTTTACCTCAGGCAATACATTTTCAGCGGGAATAAAGACATCATGAAAAACCAACTCGCCAGTTTTAGAAGCTCGTAAAGACCACTTATGTAATGTCTCCGGTGTTTCAAAACCATCCATCCCACGTTCAACAATTACCCCTCGTACTTTTCCAGCCTCATCACGTGCCCACACTACAGCAAGATCACATACTGGCGAGTTTGTAATCCACATCTTAGCACCGTTCAATAAGAAACCACCATTACTCGCTGTCAACCGTGTTTCCATCCCTCCGGGATCAGAACCGTGATTCGGTTCGGTTAAACCAAAAGAGCCCACAAGTTCCCCGGAAGCAAGTCCCGGCAAATATTTACGGCGTTGCTCCTCGCTACCATAGGTATATATCGGATACATCACCAAAGAAGATTGCACCGAAGCCGCAGAACGAACCGCAGAATCACCGGCCTCCAGTTCCTGCATAATCAAACCATAAGAAATCTGATCTAATCCAGCGCCACCATATTCCACTGGAATATAAGGACCTAAAGCACCTATTGCACCAAGTTTGGGCATCAACCCTTCTATGGCCTGATGTGCCTGTGCTGCATCTTCTATGAATGGCTTTATCTCTGACCGAACAAAATCCCGAACAGCACGACGGACAAGCTTGTGCTCCTCCGATAAAAGGTCATCTACCTGAAAATAATCAACATTTATTTGTTTCATAATCGTATAGTCTACATTAGCTTCTCTAAGATAATAAAATATTTTCAAACTGAACAATATTCACACATGACTTGTTTAACAGAATTTTATTCCCTATATTTAACATATCCCACGAATAAAATAAACCATTATGATAGAAAAAGAACTTAAAATACTCGGCATAACATCCCAGAATTTAGGCTCGTCAACAGGCCAAAAGTGGTTTTCTGGTGGTGAGGTATTCGAATCCCTATCTCCTGTAGATGGAAAACTCATTGCAAAAGTGTCAGGTAGCAGCCAGAAGGATTATGAGACAATCATCGGTGATGCCCAAAACGCATTCAAAGCGTGGCGACTTATCCCCGCTCCAAAAAGAGGAGACATTATCCGTCAATTAGGTGATAAATTACGAGAATTGAAACCGACCCTCGGAAAATTAGTCTCCTATGAAATGGGTAAATCTTACCAGGAAGGTATGGGGGAAGTACAAGAAATGATCGACATTTGTGATTTTGCCCTTGGTTTATCAAGACAGCTCTACGGAAATACTATTCATTCCGAACGTCTTGGCCATCGCATGTATGACCAATATCATCCACTGGGCGTCGTCGGTATTATTACCGCCTTTAATTTCCCCGTAGCTGTGTGGGCATGGAATACGGCCATCGCTTTGGTTTGCGGAAACACAGTCATATGGAAACCTAGCGAGAAAACGCCATTATGTGCCATTGCCTGCCAAAAACTATTATCAGAAATCCTCCATGACAATGGATTACCTGAGGGCATCTCCAACTTGGTCATAGGTGACAAAGAAGTCGGTGAATGGCTTGCTGCTGATAACCGTATCGCTTTAATTTCAGCAACGGGATCGACACGGATGGGAAAAGAAGTTGCTGTTACCGTCGCACAACGGCTGGGCAAAACGCTACTGGAACTTGGTGGCAACAATGCGATTATTGTTACCCCAGATGCGGATCTCAACATGACAATCATCGGTGCTGTATTTGGAGCCGTGGGAACAGCAGGACAACGCTGTACTAGCACACGACGACTGATTATCCATGAGAGTATCTACGACAAAGTAAAGAAACAACTGACAAAAGCTTATGGTCAATTAAAAATTGGCGACCCATTGGATACAAAAAATCATGTAGGACCATTGATTGATAAAGCCGCCGTAAAATCATACTTAAACGCACTAGACAAAATTAAAACACAAGGAGGGAAACTTCTTATCAAAGGAAAAGTACTAGAGGGCAAAGGTTACGAAAGTGGTTGCTATGTACAGCCCGTTATCGCCGAAGTCGAAAACCATTATGAGATCGTACAACACGAAACTTTCGCTCCCATTCTATATTTGATAAAGTATCAAGGCGACATCGGCAATGCTATCGCCTTGCAAAATGGCGTCAGCCAAGGCCTGTCCTCAGCTGTGATGACAAACAATCTGAGAGAAGCCGAACTATTTCTTAGTGCTGCCGGATCGGATTGTGGTATAGCAAACGTCAATATCGGTACCTCAGGTGCAGAAATCGGTGGGGCCTTCGGCGGAGAAAAAGATACTGGGGGAGGTAGAGAATCCGGTTCCGACGCATGGAAAGCATATATGCGTCGCCAGACAAATACCATTAATTACACAACAGACTTACCATTGGCACAAGGTATAAAATTTGATTTATAAACCATTCAGATTCGAAATTATGAGCAACGTACATGAAAGACTAAGTAAACATATATTGGCAGACGGGTTTCCACTGGTCATGGATATGGAAAAATCACACGGCTCTTATGTTGTCGATGAAAATGGGGACGAATACCTGGATATGTTTAGCATGTTTGCCTCTATGGCTGTTGGCTATAACCATCCCCATCTGGTCAAGCATCGTGAGTTTCTGGGCAAGATGGCAGTCAACAAGCCTGCTATATCGGACATTTACCCCAAAGAATTCGCAGATTTTGTAGATACCTTCGACCGTGTGGCAATACCAAAAGAACTCCCCTATGCATTTTTTATTTCCGGTGGAGCACTGGCCGTGGAAAACGCACTGAAAGCAGCCTTTGATTGGAAAACAAGACTTAATTTCGCTCAGGGCATACAAAAAGAAGCGAGTCAGGTCATCCATTTTAAACAGGCTTTTCATGGTCGATCGGGCTATACGCTCTCCTTAACAAATACGCAGGATCCCCGAAAGTATATGTATTTTCCAAAGTTCAATTGGCCGCGTATTGTAAACCCCAAATTAACGTATCCATTAACGACGGAAAATATCAGCCAAACAATAAACGTGGAAGAGAAGGCAATCGCAGAAATCAATCATGCCATCCACGACAATCCCAACGATATTGCCTGCATCATCATTGAACCAATACAGGGCGAGGGTGGAGACAATCATTTTCGGAAAGAATTTTTCCAGCAACTGCGCCAGATCTGCGACAATAATGAAATTCTCCTGATTTTCGATGAAGTACAAACAGGGCTGGGTATTACCGGAAAAATGTGGGCTTATCAACATTATGGGATTATACCTGATGTCCTGGCTTTTGGCAAGAAGGCTCAAGTCTGCGGGATATTGGCGAATAAGGAAAAATTTGATCAGGTTGAGCATCATGTATTCAAAGAATCCAGCCGGATCAACTCAACCTTCGGCGGAGATTTTATAGACATGTTGCGTTTCAAATTAATTCTAGAAGTCATCGAACAGGAAAATCTATTAGCCAATGCCACCGAAAAAGGAACTTACCTTAAAAGCAAGCTACAGGAAGTTATGAAAAATAGACCGCAGCTCAGTAACTTAAGAGGGGAAGGCTTGTTTGTTGCCTTGGATTTTGATACTGCAGACTCCCGTAACGAATTTATCAAACGTGCTTATACCAATAAATTGATCATTTTGGGCTGTGGCGAGAAAAGCATCCGCTTCAGGCCACATCTAAATGTCAGCACGGAAGATATTGACAAAACAATGGCGATCATCAACGACAGTCTTTAATACAAAAATGCAGTATTGCCGAGGATTATCTCCTGACAATACTGCATTTTTGAAAGGAAAGCCTTAGATCGCTAGTTCCTACAAACATTTGGACGATCTATGTCGACCAGTTCTGATATTCCATATTCGTCAAAACGATCCAATAAAGCATCTGTTCCTTCTTCCAGTTTGAAATCCATCTCTTCCTTGTAGACCGGAATCATCGCATAGAAATTGATGACATTACCATCTTTCGTTTGAAGTTCCAAAAATTCCTCATCAAAACTCAACATGGGAGGCAATAAAAGCATACAACCAAAACCGGTATTTGCTATTTCTTCAGCTTCCATTCCATTAGGAATCGTGTGCCCATAACCTAACCAGGTTTTATACTCGTGCGGAAAACGCGCCAGTCTTTTCAAAAAATAGACCGGCCAGTAATTGTTATCATCCTGAAATTCCTCCTCGCCTATCTTCCAGTCCGCAGGAAGTACAACCATCAATTCGGCGCGTTCATAAGCTTGCTTATCATCTATTTCCTCCGGAACATTCATCGGCAGGTCACTCATGCCGGATGTCACCAAGATATTGTACGGGTAATTCGCGCTAGGTTTGATCCAATGCACATCAATATGCACCAACTCCGATATAATTTCGTGAAAAACCAAATCTGGCTCAGCTATATATTTTGCTAAATGCTCTTCAATCTCTTCCAAATAAACACATTGCACCTCGGGGAACAGGTCTTTTGGATCTTTTTCCTCAGGTTGATTTTCATAACGATACACAGTCGAACCCCCGGCGGTAATTTCAACATCTTTCTTTTCAGTGGAGGATTCATCCTCTTCCCCACTCATGATTTTTTTGACTTTATCCCAAAATGACATACTATGCGAATAAATGGTTAAATTTTCAGATTGCAGCTTGTATTTATTTATTCAATAACAGCAACTACAGGTTGCCTAAATCTTGTTTTGACCGGCTTTCCTTTGACTAAAGCTGGCATCCATTGCGGTGATTTGCGCATAGTGGCCAGTACTGCTTTAGCAAATTCAGGACTTATCTTTTCTGGATTCTCAATTTCGATATTACAAATTGCTCCATCCTCACAAACGATAAAATTAAGAATCGCTGTTTGTTTGGAGCCATACTTTATGTAAGCAATACTATCCATAGCTCCGACAGTTCGTGTCAAATCGAGGTTATTTTGCAAGAACCTCGACCATGCCGTTATTCCGCCCTTAAAGTAAGGAAAATCATCCACATTTTGAACTAGACTATCTGTGGGAATGTTACGAACAACACCAGTCTGTGCCTTTGAGGTCAAACAAACAATAAAAAATAGGACTGATAAAACAGTCATTTTAAAATTTGGTGAATACATACCTGATCCTATCCATAATCATACCATTTTAACGTGTATTTGGAACAACTTATTACACTACTCTCTTCAGATTTAATTAAGGGGCATATCAACATCCCCGATAAAAGCACCTTGATCATCCAGCAAAAAGCTAATTGGTTGTTCTGGATTTTTAATAATTTCAAATAAGGTCAACCCCCAAGGCTTCCAGAAATTTTCCAGTACCTGACCATAGGTCTTGTTCTGCCAATGATCAAATATAGGTTTCATAGACATATCCGCTAAAGGCATGGGTTCAACATAAACTTTCTGCGGCGTATTTAAATAGGTATAATCGGGTAAACGGTTGAATAAATAGGCTGAATAGAAAAAGCGGGCACATAATTCTTCAAACTGTATAGGGTGAAGCTTTTTGCCAGCAATCACTTTCAATACGTCTTCGTGATAGATATTGTTTGTCGCATTATCCTGAAGGCAAGCAATGAGCGCAAAATCTTTCATTCGAATCGAAAAAATCAAGGTATTTATTTCATCGCGATACATAAAGGTATCCGGTGCATTTTCTACGGGCACAACAACAAGGGAAAATGGAAATGTATTTTCAAATTCCATTGGAACAATCAACGACTGCAACATGGCATGCAGGTTTGTAAAACGCTGTGCCAAAGCCTGCGAAAAGTTCATGTCTTCACCTGAAGCTTTCTGTTGACGGATTCCAGCGAGAATTTCGTTATAGACAACGCCATAGATGATTTTTGTCATCCATTGAAAAAGTAGCAAAGGATCTAATTGGCGGACCGCTTCATAGCCCTGCTCGAATGATTGCTCAACGGCACGTTCCATCTGCTCTATTGCTTCAGCAGCAAGGATAGAACATGGAAGTTTTAAGGACTTATAGGTTACTAAATTCTCATCTAGCATTTTGAACGGCTTATCTTCCAATTGAAAAGATTTCATCATCCAGACTGGAAAGACATGGATACTCTCCTCCTCATACTGAAGTTTATTACCTGTTAAAAAACAGATAGCCGGATCAAACTGAAATTGTTTGAATGGATTATACAAAGTTGTTGCCATAATGCCAGCAAAGTTAATACAAATCAAAAAGGACACAAGAAAAGGAAAACCTTATTACGATATGGTGACTTGTTTATTGAATTTATTTTATTTTCAGAAATTTTTGAAAATTCAAAAACTATATATAAATTTGAGTAAGAAATAAAAATGAAGATGGAATTACAAGAAGCAAAACAGCAATTTATAGATACTTGGGGAGCGTTGGGTTCCGAATGGGGGATCAACAAATCCGTTGCTCAGGTCCATGCATTACTCCTTTCTGCGAGCAACCCCATGTCTACAGATGAAATCATGGAAAAGCTGGTTATCTCCAGAGGTAATGCCAACATGAGTATCCGTCAATTGGTCGATTATGGCATTGTTTACAAAAAACATATTGCAGGGGACCGAAAGGAATATTTCGTTGCGGAGAAAGACGTACTAAAATGGGCGATGAAAATTGCTGTTATGCGCAAGCAAAAGGAACTTGATCCGGTCATGGATATTCTCAGAGAAATCAGCAAAAATACCGAGAAAGATAAAACGTCAGAAGGCAAGGAGTTTCATAAGACAGTAAAAGATATCCAAGTATTAACGGATCAACTCGAAGCCATCGCAAACAAATTATTCAATTCTAGCGGCGGGGATCTGTTACTAAAATTGATCAAACTAATGATGTAATCTGATGAACTTTAATATCCTTGCATACGCGATATATGGTTTGCTAACCTGTTACATTATCCTTTGGGTAGGTCGGTTGTTTCACACAAATGGTCGGATTTTTATTCTTTCGTTGTTTAAAAACAACATTGCACTAACAGACACAACAAACAACTTATTGCTTATGGGATATTACTTGCTCAATATTGGTTATGCCGTCATCCAATTCAGTTTCTGGAAGCAGATCCAAACATTCGAAGATCTACTCAGCAGTATTGCATTAAAAACCGGGACATTGTTATTTGTACTTGTCGGTATGCATTACATCAATATGCTCGGTATTTATTTCTTCGCAAAAAAGACAAATTCATTCACCATTAAATCATAATATCATGGGAAATTTAACAGTTATCGGGTATTTTATTTATTTACCTATTGCAATCGCATTAACCTATTACGTTGCATATGTGCTTTTCAAAAATAGCATCGTGTACATGAATGATATTTTTGCGGGGCGACCGGAAGTCGCCAATGCGACAAACAATCTTTTCCGGATTGGTTTCTATCTCATGAATCTGGGATTTGCATTGTATATTCTGGAGATCAGCTTGTATAAGCCCAGTGTACAGGAGCTCATTGAGCGGCTTAGTTATAAAATCGGTGGATTCAGCATTTATTTAGGTGTCATGCTTTTTCTGAATATGTTTCTATTCTTCCGGGGCAAAAGAATCGCAAAACAAAGAAGAAATATGCCAACAACAATTAGCGAGTAAAACTGACCTCTAAAAATGGTATTATCATGCCCAAAATAGTCATTGCAGGTGGAACAGGTTTTGTCGGACAATATCTTTCCAAAAAATTCCAAAAAATGGGATATCAGGTGATCCTCGTTGGTCGACAGAAAGGAAATATGCCCTGGACCGATACGGATGGCATTTCGGCCGCACTTGAACACGCTGAAATGTTGATCAACCTCGCGGGCAAATCCGTCAATTGTCGCTACAATGCCAGCAACAAAGCGCAAATATTTTCTTCAAGAACAGAGACAACAAGTATTTTAGGTAAGGCAATTGAAAATTGCAGCCATCCTCCTATTCTTTGGTTAAATGCAAGCACTGCAACAATCTACCGCAATGCAGCCGATCGTCCAATGACCGAAAGCAGCGGTGAGATCGGAACGGGATTTTCTGTCGAGGTCGCAAAGAAATGGGAGAAGACATTTTTCGATTTCCACTTACCCCGAACCAGACAGGCGGCTCTTCGGATGGCTATTGTCCTAGGCGCTGATGGTGGTGTTATACAACCTTTTAAAAATCTTGTTCGCTTCGGTTTAGGCGGAATACAAGGCAATGGTAATCAATATTTTAGCTGGATACATATCGAAGATCTATTCCAGATTATCTTATTTATACAAAAACATCATGAAATAGATGGCGTCATAAATTGTGCTGCCCCCCATCCGATTACGAATAAGACCTTTATGGAGACTTTTCGAAGCATCATGCATCGAAAAATTGGGCTCCCCTCACCGAAATGGCTGTTGGAAATAGGTGCTTTATTGATTGGGACGGAAACCGAGCTGCTCTTGAAAAGTCGTTGGGTGGTACCGGAAAAATTAGAAAATAATGGATTTGAATTTAAGTTTCCTACGATTTCAACTGCTTTAGAAGAAATTTTAGCTAAAGAATAAATATATCCAGTGCTCAACGTGGGATAGATTTAACTATCCCACGTTTACTTTAAAGTTTTCAAATACAAGGGGAGCATTTACGATGGCACCCTCACTATTTTTAACACCTTTAAATTCCGAGGTCTTCCCTTTTTCCAACAGATTCTTCATCTCCTTTTCCTCCAGAAAAATACCGTTCAATGTTCGCCAGATCTTAAAATCACAACCGCGGGCATAGTGATCACATTGTGCCACCCGATCATAGAGCAGGATTAAGCCCTTCTCACATTTAGGACATTTGATTTTCCCCTTTTGCTGTGGTTTGACTTCCTCTTGCGCCAATGAAATACGCAATGTCAATAACTCTTTGGTAATTTTCGCCGTGTAGTCCTTAATATGTTTCATAAAAACATCATAAGAAACCTTATTGGCCCGCATTTCTTCCAGCTTTTGCTCCCATTTTCCCGTGAGTGTTACTTTGGCGATCGAGCGATCTTTGACAAGATTATACACAGCTAGCCCCTTTTCTGTTGGAATCAATTTTTTCTTATCCCGTTTAATATAATCCCGTTGAAAAAGCGTTTCTATCGTTGCCGCACGGGTAGCTGGTGTTCCCAGTCCACAGTCTTTCATCGCTTGACGCATTTCATCATCCTCAATTTCTTTACCTGAAGTTTCCATTGCTTTTAAGAGTGAAGCTTCAGTATGAATCGGACGTGCCTTGGTAAAACGCTCGGCAAGTTCCAATGTCAATATTTGCAGTAATTCCTCCGCCAGCAATTTAGGTAACTGCGCATTCTCATTGTCTTGGTCATCGGCGTTCTTATCCTCATCCGGAGCTTCTATCTGCTCGGCAGAAAGGCGCCAGCCGTACTGTTTGATGACCGTTCCCTTTGCGATCAGCTCGACTCCCTGTGCGTCTATGGTGACTGTGGTGATATCCTTGATACAGACTTCAGAGAAACTCTCGACCATACGCTTGGCAATCATGTTGTAAATATTCTGCTGTTCTTTCAACATGTGGCCGGGCTTTTCATCAGTCACCAACAGCGCATGGTGATCGGTTACCTTTTTGTCATCTACAGAACGCTTATTTAACTTTGCCCCGATTAAATTCTTCGCGATGGAAGCAATAGATTCCTCCGCATGATCCGAGAGGTGCTGAAAAAGCTCCTCGATATGTTCGAAAACATCCTCACCGATATAACGGGATCCCGTACGTGGATAGGTAATCACTTTTTTTTCGTAAAGTGCCTGCGCAATACTCAGGGTCTGATCGGCTGAGTAACCATATTTTTTGTTCGCATCCTGTTGCAGGGAAGTCAAGTCAAAGAGTAAAGGGGGCTGCTCCTTTGTCTCTTTAGCTTCAACCTTAGCAACGCGTGCATTTGCACCAACAGTCAATCGGGCGATGGTCTGTTCGGCAACATCTTTTTTATCTATTTTGTTTGAAGTAGCTTTAAAACTGATATTATCTTTTTCGAAGCCGGCCTGTATTTTATAAAATGCCTGCGGCTTAAAATCTTTATTTTCCAGGTAACGTGAGCAGATCATCGCCAAGGTTGGCGTCTGAACTCTTCCCAAAGAAAGAAGCCCTTTGTTGCCTGCTGCCAAGGTGATCGCCTGTGTAGCATTGATCCCGATCAGCCAATCTGACTCTGATCTTGAACGGGCAGACATGTATAAACTATCGTATTCTGTTCCCGCTTTTAAATTTGCAAAGCCCTCTTTGATGGCTTTATCCGTCTGACTCGAAATCCACAGTCGTTTAAACGGCACCTTCGAACCCAAAAAGTAATAGATATTACGAAAGATTAACTCCCCCTCACGCCCCGCATCCGTTGCCACAATAATCTCTTCCGCCTGCTCTAACAGCGATTTTATCGTATTCAGCTGTTTGACCGCACCTGCGTCATCCATCTGCTTTCCATCCCGCTTAACTTTTTTCGATTCAAGTTTAAAATTTGCAGGTATAATAGGAAGATTGGAAATGGTCCAGCTATTATAACCGTAAGCCTGAGGCGTGCATAATTGAACCAAATGACCAAAAGCATAAGTAAAGGCATAGCCGTTTCCGGCGATATAGCCATCTTTGACTTCCTTCGCTCCCATGACACGGGCCAGATCACGTGCCACAGAGGGCTTTTCAGCTATTACAACTTTCATTTTAACGTTTTGAGATTTGAGTATTGAGATTTGAGACACTACCTATACAAGCCCTTGGCTTATCAAGCCCTTTCATTTTTGTTTTGACAAGATAACTTACAAAAGTAAGCATGATCTTAATAATTCGATTACTGGGATCACTCGCTAACAAAATAAATTGTTCGCAAACTTATTCGATACTCGGAATTGTTATTCCTTTAATCTTACGATAGAGTTCAATGGCATATACATCAGTCATACCAGAAACAAAATCCAGTACACAGCGGATTTTGGAATAGGAATCCTGCTTGTCAGTATAAAATTGCTCCGGAATCAGTGCAACTAATTTTTTATCGTAGTTATTTTTGTTCTTTTTGAGGTATGCAGGCACAAACTCCTTTAACAGAGCATCCATGACACGATAACCGGCGATCTCAATCTGGACTACGGTAGGCGCATTATAGATCTTCGCTATGGAAATTTTCGAGATCTTATTCATTTGCTTGACAATATTTTCATCCAGCGCATCCATCAATGCAGAGGAGAAAGTCCCTGACAAAAACTGTTCCTGTTCACGTACAAACACATCCACACAACCCTTGATCAAGGTGTTAATTGCCTTAGCCCGCAATAGCGCCACACGGCTCGGTGTATCCAGCAAACCATCCAATCGGTCACGAAGATTTTCGGAACCACATAACGGCAACAAAAGTTCCTCGACCTCTTGGTAGGATAGTATTTTTAAATGATGTGCATCCTCCAGATCAATGATATTGTAACAGATATCGTCAGCCGCCTCGACCAGGTACACCAAAGGGTGCCGTAAATACCCTTTGGGGTTTGAAGGATCCCTTAACAGCCCCAATTCATTGGCTACTTTCTCGAATGCTTTTTGCTCTTCTGTAAAAAATCCATACTTTTTGCGGTGATGGCTTTTTTTGATATGGCCATCTATCGCTAAACAAGGATATTTTACAATAGATGCCAAGGATGTATATGTCAGTGCAAATCCTTTAGGGTCTTTTCCCTGAAAAGCGTGGGTCAGAATCCGGAGAGCATTGGCATTGCCTTCAAAATGTGTCAGATCTGCCCATTCTTCGGCAGTCACTTGTTCCTGATACTTACGCCCTTCCCCATCTGTGAAGTAGGTGGATATCGCAGACTCCCCCGAATGGCCAAATGCTGGATTACCTAAATCATGAGATAGACAGGCTGCCGAAATAATATTTCCGACTTCCTGCAGAAACGGGTATTCGGTATCTATATTGGAATTTTCCTCCTTTAACTGCGCATAAAACATACGGCCAAGTGACCGACCTACGCTGGCAACCTCCAAGCTATGCGTTAGCCTATTGTGCACGAAAACAGCTCCCGGAAGCGGAAAAACCTGCGTTTTATTCTGTAATCTTCGAAATGGGGAAGAAAAGATCAACCGGTCATAATCCCGTTGAAATTCCGACCGAGCCACAAGGTAGCTGTCAGCTGTTCTATCTTCATAGCCCCAGCGTTTTGCAGAAAGCAAATCTTTCCAGTTCATTTTTTCAGACATAGCGCAAATATATAAAAAATAAAAATTCAGGCACCTATTAGATCAACCCGAAAAAACAGCCTAACCGGAGTCTCCCTTCTCAATTCTCATATCTCACTACTTATATGTATCTTTAACTATCAATACCAATAGGAACAATCATGACTAGATATCAATCACTTATTCCAAAACATTTTGAAACCAATATTGAGGGAAAAAACACCCATTTACTTTTATTAAAAAATGAGGGCGGTATGCAGGTGCTTTTAACGGATTACGGCGCCCGTATTGTCAGTATCCTAGTCCCCGACAACAAAGGCAACCTAGTTGATGTTGCTCTAGGCTTTGATTCTATTCAGGGTTATCTGGAATCCGATGAAAAATACCATGGCTGTACTGCTGGCCGATTTGCAAACCGCATCGCAAACGGCAAATTTGAAATAGACGGGAAACAGTATACTCTTCCCCAGAACAATGGCACAAATTGTCTGCATGGTGGAATATCGGGCTTCCATGATAAAGTTTGGGACCGTAGAGTAACCTATCAGTCTCATGTAGAATTTTATTATGTTTCTAAAGATGGCGAGGAGGGCTTCCCGGGAAATTTAAAAATAATGGTTTCCTACACCCTAACGAGAAACAACGAAATCATTATCAAATACCACGCACAGTCCGATGCTGACACGCATATTAATTTAACAAATCATACCTATTTCAATCTTGATGGAGAGGGAAGCGGAGATGTATTGCAACAAGTACTTCAAATAAATTCAGATGAAGTGCTGTTTGTGGATGAGAATCAAGTACCCAATGCGGTCGTACCAGTAGAAGGGACGCCTTTTGACTTCAGAACCCCTAAAAAAATTGTTCAGGACATCACAGAAAATGATGAGCAGCTCATTGTAGCCAAGGGCTATGACCATTGTTATGTCAATAATAAACCAATCTCCCAGCCCTGCGCAACAGCTTACTCAAAAAACACAGGCATTCAGCTGGATGTATTCACTACCGAGCCCGGGGTACAACTGTATACCGGAAATTGGATGACGGGAAATGATATCGGCAAAAGAGGGTACAAATATCTGCCTTATGCCGGATTCTGTCTGGAGACACAACATTTTCCTGACAGCCCCAATCAGGTAGAATTTCCCTCGACGCTTTTAAAGGCCGGTGAATCGTTTGATTCAGAGACACACTTTAAATTTTCAATTAAGAAATAAAAAACAAGAGCTGTGATAACATAAATATATCACAGCTCTTGTTTGTCAAGCATGTCTCAATCAGCAACTATTGTTACCAAGTAGTTTTACGGACTGAACAGGATGATTGGTCTTATTTCACCAATTCTTCCAAGGCCTTTTCTACTTGTTCAAATCCGAAAGTCGCTTTTACCTGCTGAAACATTCGTTGAATCTGATCGTTGCAAAGATTTCCGATACTACCTTCATGTGTATGGTTAACCTCTTTCGATGGTTTGAAACGTCCTTCGTCTATATCAATACCAATAGTCCGGTAAGCCTCACGGAAAGGCACGCCTTTAAGCACCTCATTGTTTACCACCTCGACGGAAAAGAGGTAATCGTATTTTGGATCATCAAGGATATTGTCCTTTACGGAAATATTCTCTAGCATGAAAGTCGCTATTTCAAGACATTCATTCAGCGATTTAAACGCCGGGAATAGATTTTCTTTTAGCAATTGGAGATCCCTATGGTAACCTGAAGGAAGATTCGTTGTCATCAATGCAATTTCATTCGGCAATGCCTGAATTTTATTACAACGTGAACGGATCAGTTCAAAAACGTCAGGATTTTTCTTGTGTGGCATAATACTCGACCCTGTTGTCAAATGGGCCGGGAATGAAATAAAGCCAAAATTCTGATTGATATATAAACACACGTCCATCGCAAACTTTGCTAATGTAGCCGCGATAGAACTCATCCCCTGTGCTAAAATCCGTTCGGTCTTCCCCCTACCCATCTGCGCATAGACCACATTATAATTCAGATCTTCAAATCCCAATAACTGTGTGGTCATTGTTCTATTTAACGGAAAAGAAGAACCATAACCCGCAGCCGAACCCAATGGATTTTTATTACAGACCTTCCAGGCAGCTTTCATCATTTCCAGATCATCAACCAGACTTTCCGCATAAGCGCCAAACCATAAACCAAAAGATGATGGCATTGCAATCTGAAGATGTGTGTAGCCCGGTATCAAAATATGTTTATAACGTTCGCTAAGCTGGATCAGTTCATTGAAGAAAGCTTCGGTATTCTGAATTATATGTTGGATCTCTGTACGGAAGTACAGTTTTAAGTCCACAAGCACTTGATCATTTCGGGATCGGCCTGAATGAATTTTTTTTCCGGCCTCGCCGATGCGTTGTGTGAGTAACATCTCAACCTGTGAATGCACATCTTCGACCGAATCTTCAATCTGAAAATCCCCTGCTAAAATTTCCTTATAGATATTTTTCAGTTCCTTCTGTACCAAAGCAAGATCCTCATCAGTCATCAGGCTGATGCTATTTAGCATCCGTGTATGGGCCAAAGAGCCCAAAACATCCGCTGCAGCAAGCTGTAGGTCCATTACACGGTCATTACCTACGGTAAAAGATTCTACAAACGAATCAACATCTATATTTTTTTGCCAGATTTTCATTAATTATATATTGTTTTATGGTAACGAAATTACGATGAGCCAATATTCATTTCGATTTTGCAGCTGATCATAGCTCATCAGAATATTTATTTGTATGTCATAAGTTATTTGTCAATTGGCGCAATCTAGCATTTACAACTCAGCTTTGTTACGCATAAAACGATCTTTATTCATTATTTATGCTCTATCTTAAATAGATTGAAGTTATTGATCCAAATGCACCTGATTTATTAACATTGCAAAAATACCAATTGCAAATGGTTATATCAATGCCAAGCTGTGCGAGGTGGAACAATAATCAAAAGAAGGGTGAAAAGGAGAATTTGAGGATAAAAAAATATGTGTTAAAAAAAAAAACAAATGTTAAAAGTTTGTTAAATCGCAATAAACACATATTATAAGTAACCACTCACTTTATTTTTAAAAGTTATTTTGTCAGTTTTTTAAGTATTCCTATGTTTGTAGTGTAAGGGAGATGAAAAAATAAAAGCCGGTAAGGTTAGTAAATACTTACCACTTTAAATACACCGAGATTAAAAACCAAATATGATAGACCCCAACGTCTTAAAACTTGCAAGAAATTACCTAACCAATTGTGAATCGAAATTTAAAGGCACGTCAAACCAAGATGTGCCTTTTTTCGTATACACGGGTGCTCAAGCCCAGTCGATAGGTATGCATGTGATTCTAGCCTAAAATACCTATCTTTGTGTATCATATTGAGAATATTCAACATAAAACGTATACGATGGGAACAGAAAGCAAGAGACAGCAACGTTTTGCTGGAGTCATTCAACAAGATCTAGCAGCATTATTTCAACGGGAAGGTAAGGCATGGGCTCCGGGAGCATTCATTACAGTTACACGTGTCCGAGTTACTCCTGATTTGGCTATCGCACGTGTTTATTTGAGCTTTTTAAACACGAAGACTGCGCAGGAAGACATCAAAGCAATACGTACCAAAACATCCGAGATACGTTATAAATTGGGATCAAAAATTAAAAACCAAGTCAAAATTGTCCCACAATTGGAATTTTTTCTGGATGACACCAATGAGTACGTGGAGCACATGGAAAAATTATTTGAAGAAATAAGTAAAGAGCCTCGTCAACCAGAAGAATAACGCAATTTAAAAATTGGCCTATCTAAGGATCGATGGTATTTGAACTGGATAACAAAAAGCTGGAGTTTCCACATCCGAGCTACGCTGATGAAGATGGTTTATTAGCTATCGGGGGTGACCTTTCGGCTGACCGACTGCTTTTGGCTTATAGCAATGGTATATTTCCCTGGTTTAGTGATGATACACCGATATTATGGTATGCACCTCATCCACGCTTCGTCATCTACCCTGCCAAGATTAAGATCAGCAAAAGCATGGCTGCCTGTATCCGGAAAAAGACCTTTTCCATTTCGGTAGACAGCAGCTTTCACGCAGTTATCCAAAATTGCTCCGCTATCAATAGAAAAGATCAAGATGGAACATGGATCACAGAAGACATGATCCAGGCTTATACAGCACTGCATGAAATAGGATATGCACATTCAGTGGAAGTATGGCAAGATGGATTACTTGTAGGTGGGCTCTATGGTATGCTGATCAATGGTGTATTTTGTGGGGAGAGCATGTTTTCCAAAGTACCTAATGCTTCTAAAGCTGCACTGATTTACCTGGCACAAGAAATAGACCTACAATTGATAGACTGTCAATTTCATACGTCTCATTTGGAAAGCATGGGCGGTGAATACCTTTCTTTACCTGATTATTTAGCAATATTAACAAAAAAACCAAGATATGAACAGTCCCTATAGTAAATATTTTGACATTGATGAAGCGACAACTTACTTGACTACCCCCGGATCAGGCCTACTTTCACGTGAAACAAAGCAATGGCGTACGCAACGCGATCAAGCGTTTCATGAGTCCAACACATCACTTCGTGAACAACAGGGCGCCATGTTGGATTCCTGCAGAAATACACTAGGGCAGTTTTTCAATTGTCCTAGGGGCAATGTATTTTTGTCAAGCTGCTTTTCTTTTGCCTTCAATGCATTATTAGCGGGCCTTCCCAAGCATTATAAGGTGCTGCTTTTGGACAATGATTATCCCTCGGTAAATTTCCCAACAATAATTAGTGGGTTTGAGCATAGCTTTGTCAACATGGACGAACAGCTTGAAGCTAATATTCTGGATGCCATGGCAACTTTTAGACCCAACGTACTTATTCTATCCATAGTTCAGTACATCTTCGGTTTAAAAATAGACCTTTCTTTTATACAGGAATTAAAACATCAGCATCCTGATTTGTTAATCATTGGCGACGGAACGCAATTTTTAGGAACTGATTTATTTGACTTTAATTCCTCGGGCTTTGACGCCGTATTGAGCAGTGGATACAAATGGCTAATGGCCGGATTCGGAAATGGCTTTATCCTGCTGAACGATCGACTTAAAGAAATCCTTTATGCTGATATCCAGAGAAATTACAGTTACCTCGACAACCAATGGATGAATAAATCCGTAGTACAGTTATGCTTTGAACCAGGACACTTGGATACCCTAGCTCACGGAACCTTACAACAGTCTTTATTGCAGTTGGAACAATGGGGCTATGCTGAAACAGTCTTGTATACACAGAATCTGGTGACACAGGCCCGGGCTGAACTGGTTAGCAGAGGGCTAATCCTGGATCTTATTATAAATAGACGTCCACAAAGCAATATTTTCAATATACAGATCGACCCCAAAAATTTTCAGCTTCTGATGGATGAAGGTATAAAATGTTTCCCCCGCGGTTCCGGTATACGCGTCGGATTCCACCTCTACAATGACCATGCAGATCTTGAAAAACTATTATATATTATAGATACAAAAGTAAATTAATCATGAAATTTAGAATAGGCGACTTAGTCAGATTTGTGGATGAGCCCATTGAAGGACATATCACCTCCATGCAAGCGAACAATATTGTCGGAGTAACAGATGAAACAGGATTTGAAATTCCTGTTCCCATGGACAAGATCACGCTCGTCTTTGGAAATATGCGCAGAGCAGATGACGAGCTTGATCAACATGCCGCCCCATTGACTCCGTATCGATTTATCGAAAAAGGAATTTTACTGGCTATCTCCGGAGATCATAAAGATGGATTGGCCAAACTACATATTATCAATGAGACAAGTTATGAGCTATTGGTATCAGTTTCCGAAGCTACGGCGAATAAAGTGAAAGGCCTTTTTAGCAATAAAATACCGCCGCACGATTCTATCCAATTTTATACAGGAAACTTCGCCAATGTTGGAAAATGGCCGACATTCCGTTTTCAGATCATTAGACATAGTAGCAGTTTGCAGGAGCTGACTAATCCAATCGATAGAGAGCAGCGTGTACGTCCAGTGGACCTCACCAATCCGAAAGTGCTGCATGAAATTTTGGATGAGAAGATCTGGTCTTATGAGTTAGACAAAATTGAAGAGGATCTCGGTCTGGATAAACTAAAGGCGCATTTTATACCGCATCGTCCGAACAAAAAATAAGCTAGATAAAATATCTAGCTTATTTTTTGCTTCACTCATTTGTTGACACAATCTTCTTGGTGCTCAACAGCAATAGCAGGATCCCAATCAAATAGACAATCCATCCCCAACGCATGTGGAGCGATTTGGACAACAATTTGTCCGCAAACCCCCAGCCAAAATAATTGTTGATTTTAAACCATACGGCGGTAATACTGACTAGATACCAACATGCGGACAGCCTTGTCATCCATTGATAGGCGCGTACCGCACGAACAAAAAATAACAATGCTGTTATTCCCAGAATCAGCATGGTAATAAAAAATAGATAGGCGTCCACCTGATAAAGATTCCAGTTACCCTTGATAGGAACTTTTAAAAATGGAGTCATACTGGACAAAAAACAAATGATTAGTCCAACAATGGCAAAATACTTCCTGATGATGACCATGGCTCAAATTACTTTAAAATTGATACGAATATAAGTTGAATATCGCCACATATATAACTTGTATTTCATTTTTTGGAAATTTGTTCTAATTTTAAAACGAAATTTTCGTATAACATTCCGGACAAATAACAATAATCCAAAAGATCATTTGAAATTGAACAAAATAGACCCCTTCGAAATTGAGTTAAAAAAAGTATCTGAAAAAGAGTCTTTACAAAAAGTTGATTTAAAATTTAAGGCAAATATTGAACATGAAAAGAGCATTTGAAGAACCTGAGACAGAACAGGCGCCAAAACAAAAATCAAAGAAAAGAATATATATCGTTATCGGAATTGTCTTGTTATTGATCGCAGTTGCCGGTGGAGGATATTATAATGTTGTCCAGCGACAAGACCTTGATGCTATGCCTGTAGAAAGTGCAACAGCCGTGGACGGATTTGAAAATGCAGATCCAAAAGATCTCGAAGAGGCTGATGGCTGGAGCTCCATTGATGACTATGCCCATTGGAACAATGCCATCTTTACAATCCCCGAATATGACAATATTCCATTACGTTACCGGAGAGGCATTACAAAAATCTTTATGGGAAATAGTTACCTGGAACCTTCCGGTGATAAACCTATCTATAAATTTACCCGTATAAAGGACCGTGCAAAATCGGTATTCTGTTACGGTAATTTTACTGATCGTCATGATGCGGACAATTGGAATAAAGAAATGGCTTTTTTAGTGGAAAAAAATGACTATCAAAGTAGTGCCATCTGGATTATATCTGCAAAAGGAGATATTCTTTTCTGGAAAGAATATTCCGGTGAACTTCCTTTGATCAATAGCTTCAAAAAGGGACAAAAGATTTTTATGGATGAGATGAAATTGGTGCCCGCCCCAGCTGACGGAATTATTGTCAAAAACAAAAGTTCCAAGTATGCATTGATTTACAATAAAGAGACTAAAACATTTGATACTTATTATCAATATACTGACAGTGAAATAAAGGAGGCAACCACCAATGAAGAAGTCCCCTATGTAGAGGAACTGGAAGATATCACCATAGACTCAGCACAAACAAATACAGGCAATAATGAATAGTTTAACACCTTCAAGAGGTTGAAATTTTCATCACACAGATGTGTGATGAAAATCACTCTATTCTACAATAATACTTAAAATACTAAAAACCAACCAATTAAAAATAAAATAAAGCTATTTAAAATCTTTCTAAATTAATGCGTTTGACAGATTTTTGACACAAGCACAAAGCATTTAAGCTACATTTGTACCGTTAAATATAAGCGAGGGATTAGAGCTTTGAAAAATCTTAAAGTATTAGCGTTTACTCATAAACATGTCGAATTAAAAGATCTAGGTAATCTAGTGATCTGCAATGAGGATTTAGAAAGTCGCCTCATTAGCTTAAAACACAGCCTGGATATTCCAGAGATCTTTTACATAGGTACTTGTAACCGGGTAGAGTTTGTATTTTATGGTGCTCATGAGCTGACTAACGAATTTATTGCGGAATTTATGGGAAAATTAAATTTCTGTGTTCCGCAGGAGCGACTCCAATGTTATTTGGGTCAGGTCAACAAATATGAAGGAATGGATGCCTTACATCATTTGCTTCGGATGTCCTGTTCGCTCGAAAGCCTTGTTGTTGGCGAGAAAGAAATCTTGGCGCAGGTACGTAGAGCTTATGATCGCTGTAGAGAAGCTGGTTTTACAGGTGATTTCCTTCGTTTAATGATGGATCGTCTTGTAAAAACAGCAAAAGAAGTTTATACTTATACAAAAATTTCCAGAAATCCGATTTCTGTTGTTTCTCTTGCCTACCGCAAATTACGTGAATTAAAGCTCGTTGAAAACCCTAGAATCCTTATTGTCGGATCAGGCGAAACAAACCAGAACTTAGCAAAATATTTCCAAAAAAATCAAAAAGCCAAATTTGTCGTTTTTAACCGCACGCTTGAAAACGCAAAAGCATTAGCTGAGGAGTTAAATGCTGAGGCTTATCCACTTGCTAGCATTGACAAATACAAAGGAGGTTTTGATATTCTGATTACATGTACCGGTGCCCCAACATCAATCATTGATAATACCTTGTACCAATCGCTACTAAATGGTGAAACCGACAAGAAAATTATCATTGATTTAGCTGTTCCAAATGATATTGATGCCGAAGTAATCAAACACAACCCGATTCATTACATTGAAGTCAGTAGCTTACAAGCTATTGCGGAGAAAAATATCCAGGAACGTTATAATGAACTGGACAGTGCTGAAAAAATCATACAGGACAATATTCAGGAATTTTTACCACTGATCAAACAGAGACGCGTAGAGGTTGCTATGCGTGAAGTTCCTGAGAAGATCAAAGAAATCAAGTCATTTGCCTTAAACGAGGTCTTTGCCCAAGAAGTACAGGCGCTGACACCTGAAGCGAGGGAGGTTCTTGAAAAAGTCATCAACTATATGGAAAAGAAATATATCAAAGTTCCGATGGTTATGGCGAAAGAAATCTTGGTTAAAACGCCTGAGATTGAGAAAAACTAATTGCAATCCTACCGCTGCAATCATTTCTGACAAATTACATTTATCCTTTTCTGACTTGCACCCCAATAATGGCAACCGTATGCAATTGATTTTTTTATCAAGGGAGCCCCTACTGCTGTTCTAATTTTCGGTTTATCAATCATTTCCTCCTAGATAATGACAGTAACGTGTCAACATATTCCACCTATTTATTTATTTTTGCTTCAATAAATTGTATTAAACACATTTTAATAGGTAAAGTAAAATAACGTGAATAGAAAACTAATCATTGGCACCCGGGGAAGTGTTCTTGCAATGTGGCAGGCAAATTTTGTGAAAGACCGATTACAGGAAATTGGTATAGAAGCAGAGTTAAAAGTCATCAAAACTCAAGGTGATATTATTCAGCATCTCCGTTTGGATAAATTGGAAGGTAAAGGATTTTTCACCAAAGAACTTGAGGAAGAACTTTTGAACGGGACTATCGATTTAGCCGTACATTCACACAAAGATTTACCTACAATCAATCCGCCGGGATTGATTATTGCGGCTGTTTCCGAACGGGAGGACCCTTCCGAATTATTGATTATCCACAAGGATTGTGTAGATATCAAGAAACGTCTATCCCTAAAACATAACGCAACTGTCGGAACATCTTCCAACCGTAGAAAAGCACAAATATCGGCTTTACGCCCAGACCTGGAATTCGACGATCTAAGAGGTAACCTCCAAACAAGAATGCAGAAGCTGCGGGACGAGCAATACGATGCGATTGTGCTGGCAAAAGCTGGTATCAGCCGTATCGAAATGGATATCACAGACTTTCATGTCGAAGAAATTCCACCGGTCGAAATTATCCCTGCTCCGGCACAAGGTGTATTAGCTATTCAGATCCGTGAAGTCGATAAAGAACTCTTTACTGCATTGCAACCACTAAATAACAATGAAGTCGCTAAAACCATTGCTGTAGAACGTTTGGTATTGAACAAATTTGACGCTGGATGTCATGCACCACTCGGATGTTATTGCCGTAAAAGCGGTGATGAATATGAAGCTTGGGCTTCCATTGCCGATACAAGTGAAGACTTTCCTGACCGTGTATATTTGAGAGATACCGATCCAACCAGATTGGCTGAGCGTATTTTCAGCAAGTACGCAAAAGATCGTAAGTTACCGCAATCTGTCTTTATTTCCAGGGAGGTAGACGAAAATTCCTACTTCGCCCGTGCTATGGCCAAACATAATATCACTATCGAAGGCCGCTCGCTGATCAAGATATTTCCGATCATCAATAAACTGGACCCTTTTATCCTAAAGCATGTTGATTGGATTATATTTTCAAGCAAAAACGGGATTGAGCATTTCTTCAACCTGGAGCCTCGGTTAAGTAAAAAGACCAAAATAGGCGTGATCGGTCGTGGGTCAGAGGAAATACTACGCAAGTATGATCGCGTAGCGGATTTTTCCGGTGACAGTGAAGGGATTAACATGGAAGAGATTGCTAAGAAATTTGCCGAACTAGCAAATGGTGGAACAGTACTTATCCCGCGTGCAAAGGAATCGCTTGAGACGATTCAGAAAGCATTAAGTCCGGAAACTAAGATCATTAATATCCCAGTCTATGAAACCGTATTGGAAGAGGACGTCGATCCATCCAATGCAGAAGTACTCGTATTTACAAGTCCTAGTAATGTAGAGGCTTATTTTGCGGACAATCTTTTAGAACCGGGACAAAAAGTCATCTGCATCGGTCGTTCAACCGGAGCCAAGTTTGATGAGATGAATGTTCCTTATACACTTCCCTATTCACCAGACGAGATCGGTCTCTCAGAGGCTGTTTTTGGCTTAGAATATTAAATAGTATTGCGCAATTAGTATTGAGAAGTTGGCAAAAGAATTTATAGTCTTTGTCATTGAACAACACTGGATTACTGGATCATAAATAAATTAAATATAATGTTACAACGTCCGAGAAGAAATCGTAAATCTGCCGTGATTCGCGACATGATTCAAGAGACACGTTTAGACGCGTCAAATTTGATTTTTCCACTTTTTATTGTAGATGGCCAAAATCAAAAAACCGAGGTTAAATCGATGCCGGGCATCTACCGCTATTCGATAAATAATTTATTGAAAGAAGTGGAGAGCTGCCTCAAATTAGGCCTACGTTCATTCGACCTATTTCCCAATATTGAAGAATCATTGAAGGACAAATACGCGACGGAGAGTTACCGTGACGGAAGTTTGTATTTACGGGCTATTGAGGCTGTAAAGAAAAATTTTCCCGAAGCTTGTATCGTTACGGATGTAGCAATGGACCCTTACAGCAGCGATGGTCATGATGGAATTGTTGAGAATGGCGAGATCTTAAATGATGAAACATTGGAAGTATTGGGCAAGATGGCACTCGCACACGCGCAGTCGGGTGCAGATATTATCGCGCCATCGGATATGATGGACGGACGTATCGGGTATATTCGTCAGCTATTGGACCATAATGGTTTCACAAACGTGTCTTTAATGTCGTATACGGCGAAGTATGCATCAGCCTATTACGGCCCTTTCAGAGATGCTTTGGGCTCAGCTCCAAAACATGGGGATAAGAAAACGTATCAGATGAACCCTGCGAATGCAAAAGAAGCACTTATCGAGGCACAACTAGATGCCCAAGAAGGTGCGGATTTTCTAATGGTTAAACCGGGACTTCCCTATTTAGATATTGTGAAACTTCTTGCTGATAATTTTGATCTCCCGATCGCGGTGTATAATGTCAGTGGCGAATACGCTATGTTAAAAGCTGCCATTCAAAATGGCTGGTTGGATGAACGTGTAATCCTGGAAACTTTATTAAGCTTCAGACGCGCGGGCGCAACAGCGATTTTATCGTACCACTCAAAAGAAGTCTTGGAAAAGGGCTTTATTTAGGCAAATAAGATCGGGGGGTCGCTCTAAAAACAGCGAATTGCTCAAAGATAAAAGTAAATATTAAAAAAGGTTCGAAATTAAGTTTTTCGAACCTTTTTTTGGTCCACTACTTTTAAACTATCTGACCCCAGCAGAGTCAAACGGATTATTATAAACATCCATATTATGTTAAAAAGTATTCTTATCAGCAGTTTTCTACTGTCGGGTTCTGCTGCCCATGAGCATCCTATTTACTCACTTCTGGAAGGTGTATGGATCGCCGAAGACGCAAAATTAAAATCAGTAGCATTTAATAAAAATGGTGATGCTTTCTTTACGTTTATAAACGCAAAAGCAGGAAGCCTTAATACCTCAGTACACCAGAAAGTCGATAGCCTCGTGCTATTAAACCAACAGAAATTTAGTGGTTATCTATTTAGTCCCAATCTATTTGGAAAATACAGCGACAACAAAACTCCATTTGAGATTCAAATAAACTCAACAAACGAGATCACTTTATTGATCAATAAACAAGAAATATTATTACGAAAAAAAGAGGACACCCCGACCTTTAAATAAAGAATACCACTGAATTCTTGATTCCTTACGTTTCCATGAGACTTATCTTCGTAAAAAAAGATAACTTCGCATTCAAATATAATGACTATGCAAGCACCTGATATTTCAAGAGCAAAATCTGCTGAATTATTTGAAAAAGCAAAACAATATTTCCCGGGCGGCGTAAACTCTCCCGTTCGAGCTTTTAAATCCGTATTTGGTACCCCCTTATTTATTGAACGTGGCGACAAAGCGCATCTTTGGGATGCTGATGGCAATGAGTTCATCGATTTCTGCTGTTCGTGGGGTCCTTTGATTTTGGGACACAATAACGGTCAAGTTCGCGAGGCCGTTGCAGCACAATTAAGTAAAGGATTGAGCTTTGGTGCACCTACTGCTCTGGAAAATCAACTTGCCGAATTGATTATTGAAAAAAATAAATATATCGAAAAAATCCGCTTTGTCAGTTCAGGAACCGAGGCTGTGATGTCTGCAATCCGCTTGGCAAGAGGATATACCAAACGCGATAAGATCATCAAATTTGACGGATGTTACCATGGTCATTCGGATTCGCTTTTGGTAAAAGCAGGCTCGGGATTGGTGACTTTCGGAGAAACTTCTTCGGCTGGCGTTCCCAAAGCTTTTGCAGATGAAACAATCGTCATCGAGTTAAATGACAAAGACGCACTGAAAGCTGCTTTTACAGAATTTAAAGATCAGATCGCTGCAGTGATCATTGAAGGTATTCCAGCCAACAATGGTCTATTGATGCAATCCAAAGAATACATGCATTTCCTCCGTGATATCACAAAAGAAAATGGGAGTATGCTAATCATGGATGAGGTCATCACCGGATTCCGGATCGGTTTTGAAGGAGCTTCTGCTTACTACGAAATACAGCCAGATATTATCACCTATGGCAAGATCATAGGCGGTGGCATGCCAGTGGGAGCCTATGGGGCATCCAAAGAACTTATGGCCTGTATCTCACCTGATGGTGCCGTTTATCAAGCTGGTACCTTGTCAGGGAACCCTGTAGCCATGGCAGCGGGTATTGCAGCCTTGACTATTTTGGCACAAGATGATTTCTACACAAACTTAAATGCGAAAACTGCGGCATTCGTACAGGATATGCGTGATTATATCGCTGAAAAAGGCTACCGAGTACAATTATTCCACGTTGCCTCTATTTTCTGGTTTGCATTTACTGAGCAAGAAGATATCAAGAAAGCAAGCGAGATTGATCCCGCTTCCATGGAATCATACAAAATCATGCATCGCGAACTCCTGAATAGAGGGGTTTATTTCGGTCCTTCGGGGTATGAAGTCGGTTTTGTTTCCGCTGCACATACTGACGCAGATTTAGCTACGGCAAAAAAACATATTTTTGATGCCCTGGACATCGTCTTTGAGTCATAAAAAGGAAGTATACTACAACAATGCCCCAAAAACTAAAATAGTTTTTGGGGCATTTATATGCTGTTTAATCAGGATTCTCTATCTCAGCTAAAGTTCCTGTTGAACTACAGTATGGGTATCAGCCAATTTGGTGGCGAGCTTTTTATCCTTTGATTTTATCTTATTCAATCCCTGGATAAGCTCATCCAGCGAAAACTTACCTTTTATATCCATAAATACACTTTCATCTCCTTCGTCATGGACCAATAGCGAAACCCGGCTGATCACATTATCTTTATCAATGCGCGCATTAATCGAGATCTCCTCCCCCTCAGTGTTGATCACCAGTAGCTCCTCAAATTTATTCTTCTTTAAAAACTTATGGTAATCTTCCAGAATCAATACATTCTTTTCCTGATCATTATTTGATAATGTCATCATCCTGAATTTTTTCAATTTTTTGACGATGCCCGCCATGACCTTTGCATCCTCGTCGTTCTCGTCCTGCAAGGCCTTTTTGATAAATGGTTTTGTCAACCACATCGGCAAATTAATGGCAACGATCTCTGCATTATTTGAAACATTGGATCCCCTGACGAAATCCATGTTGGAACCTTTTTTGATGATGCAGGATTGCAATGAAAATAGCACTGCAATTAGGCATAACAATGTTAGTAATCTTTTCATCTGTATAAATTTGTTTTTCAGTTGTGATGAAGCTATCAGATTTATTCACTTTCCAGTTTGAGTGAATAAATCATGATGGTTTCATAATATTTACTTTTTATTGTTATTCTGTTTGTCCTTACTCACTTTGTTATTTCCTTCATTGACCAAGTTCGTCACGTCTTTCAAAGGTATCGCCCCATCCAGAATCATAAATAGATTCTGGTCATCTCCATTTATTGTAAGCAACAAATTGTTTAGGATATCTGCATTAGCAGACATATTCTCCACCATGAATCGAATATCTTGACCTTCACTGTTGAGCGACATAAGTTCCTCGTATTTTAAATTTGAAACGGCGCCGCGAATGATACCTGTCAAGTTTTTATCTTCGCCATCCTCTACGATCAACATACGCAAAGATTTAACATTCTTGAGTAGAGGCGTAATCGTCTGCATATCCTCGTCATCAATTTTTAAATTCCCTAACAACTTGAACATAGGGGCTCCAATTTTAAGTGTGGTCACTCCCTTTTTCCCCTGATATTGCTCGAAAAGTTTATCTAACTTGGAAATCTGTGCGTTTGCCATACTTGCTACAAGTAATAGGCAAGCTATTAATAATCCTTTCATATTATTTTAGTTAATCGATATTGACATTTGTTTTATATTCATTGCTTTATCTACTCCATTTTCCAGATTGTTTGCCAGCAATCCCAATGACCTAAGGGTCAATTCCACAGCTTCCTCTTCGTTAGCAACAGGTTTGCCATTTAATACCACATAATCTGCTTGATAACCATCTTCCTTTTGCTGTAAAGACTGGACAACCCGCTTCTTTTTCGCCATTATTTTCTTCGATGGCACGCGTTGATTGAAATGCTTCAAAGTATTCGTCGCCAGCATTGTACTTCGTTTCCTGTCTCCATGTGTTACTTTCACCACATCGGAATGAACTGTTGCTTCATTGTTTCCCTCCACCTCTTTCATCGACGGTCTTTGAGGTTCTTTGATCTCTTTATGGGCAAGTACTGGCTGTTGTATTTGCTGCTTCTGGTTCAGATAGACTGATAATCCAACCACGAACAAAAAAATTGCCGCAGCAGCATATTTTATCCAGATATTGTCTCGCCATCTGATGATTTTTTTATCTGCTTTGACTTGATTTTCAAAATCCTCAAACGACCAGTCCATTTTCACATTCTTTTCCTGATCCAATAGCTGAAAGAACAGTTCATCCGATTTTTTCAGCTCCCTTTCTTCCTCCGATGACGACTTGCCATCAAAGTATTTTTCTTTCAATTCCGCTAATCTTCTGTTTTTCATCATTACAACTTTGAGTTTCACTGTTAATGAAGCTATTGGATCTATTTTTTAGTTGAATAAATCCGGAAGCTTTCATAATCAAATAATTTTGTCAACTGCTCCTTTACTTTCTGCCTGGCCCGCATCAGATTAACCCTGACAGCAGACTCCCCCATTTCCAATACTTCACCGATTTCGTCAATATCATAATCTTCCACATCACGTAGGTGCATCACAAGGCGTTGTTTCTCGGGTAGCGAGTTGATCATTTCCAAAATGATTTCTTTCGTATTTTCAACAGAATTTTCTGTTGTTGAAATAATCTGGTGCTGTTCGGCAAAATCTGTACGTACCTTCGCTTTTTTAATCCGGTTCAATGCTTCATTTTTAATGCTCTGCATGCAAAATGCCTCTAAATTCCTATATTGATACAATTTATCTTTCCCCTGCCATAGACGCATCATCACATTTTGAACCGCATCAAATGCTTCATCATCATCAACCAAGATCCGTTTCGCAAAGCGAAATAGCTTATCCTTATGGACGAAAACGGTATTTTTAAATTGCTCTTGGTTCATTCTTAGTATTTAGTATTGAGATGCCAGATTTGAGATTTTGATTGTACAAAACTGCAGTTTATCTAATTTTTGTTTGTTCATTTTAAATACGTGCTATATTATTTCCTTTACCATTTTTGCATACTATATAAACAAGACATTTCAGACTTCTTATTTATTACATCTCATATAAATATTTTTTTAAACTATTTATTTATTCAGATCACAGGCTATGTACGCTGTTCTTTCAGCCCCTTGAAAACGATAGACAAGATGATTTCCTGTTTTAAGATACCGTTTTCTCATTAACAGATTATACTCTTTTGTAGCATTATTACAAACAAAATACGCTAAGCTATTGTTATTTAAGATGCTGAACGATAAAAATTTAAATAAGAAAAATTATGAAGTACTACAGAATTACAGCCATTACTGCTGCATTAGTATTATTGATCGGAGCCGCCGGATGTAATAATTCATCCAATAAAGGTGCTGATCAAAAGGATTCAATGGGTGATGCCGATACGAATACTGCACAGAAAATGGATTCCATTTCAGTTAGTCCAATTGCTGAGTCAAAACAATTTCCCGGAGCGCACCTCGAAATCGCTTCTATAAGCGCCGAAAAAGCAGGTGCTGACTCTGCAAAGGTTACCGTGAAATATGCTGTTAAAAATTTCAAGCTAACTGAAATGACAGAAGATGCTCACGCCGCCCATTTAGCCAACTCGCACGATGGGCAACATATCCATTTTATTTTAGATAATAAACCTTATACCGCTCTGTATAAACCTGAGCACAGCGTTACTTTGGCTTTAAATTCAGAGCACTATTTACTCTCATTTTTGTCCCGGTCCTATCATGAATCCATTAAAACTACGGAGGCCTCAAAATTGATTAAATTCAAGATAGATGCCACGGGGAAATTGTCACAGGAGCCAACCCCTAAAGAACCGTCTTTGTTTTACTCGCGTCCAAAAGGGGAATACAAAGGTGACGAAACCAAAAATCTACTTCTGGATTTCTACTTGGTCAACACTAGTATTGCTCCAGACGGAAATAAGGTGATAGCAGATATCAACGGACAGACATTTACATTGGATAAATGGGCCCCTTACGAAATAAAGGGCTTGCCAATGGGAAATAACAAAGTAAAATTAACCTTGGTAGATAAAGAGGGAAATGCCGTTACCGGTGATAATGTATCAGTAGAACGAGATATTAAACTCTCTGAAAAATAGGCATGTAAAAACAAGAGAGTCGCATTTTGATGCGACTCTCTTGTTTACTACCAATCTTTACCGTTAACCGATGTAATTTTGTCCTTCATCGATTGAATAAATTCATTTATTTTTTTGTCCATTAAGAGCACCTCTCGCTTACTGATTACTTTACCCTTTTCGGTAAAGAGACCACTTGTCCCTGCCGTCCAAGACTTTTTACCAATTAAGCTTAAAGTTTCATTTGGCCCATATTTTATGCGATCAAAAATCGGTTCAAATCGAATCTTACCATCTCTGAATTGCAGATCATATTTATAAATATATTGGGCATTTACTCCTCCAACAAGATATCCTTGCTCAACTTTAAGCCAATCATGCCCATTGATAACGATTTGTTCATTCTCTATAACATTGGTAATTTCCTCAGGCCTTTCATAGTTTGCATTTATAAACTTGATCATTTCCTTAAAAAGTTGCTCTCGCGAAATACCGGGAAAATCAATAATGACATATTTCTTGGTCAGATCAGTCATATCCACAAAACCATTAGACGTAATCTTCATGGATTGACCAAAAGTATGCAAACCACAAAGCATAAATAGTGCAAAAACAAGTTTCTTCATTTATAACATTTATTAATCGTTACCAAATTACTAAATATTTAAAAGAAAAACAGAATTATATCGATGTGCTACGGCAATTTCTCAAAATCAATTTTCGGAGCAGTCCTTTTATTGACAAGCTCAAACTTGCTGCCCGGTTTAACAATCTCATTAAAAAAACCGCCATTTCTTAAAAAGTAGCCATTTTTTGTTGTTCCTCCCATAGCATCAATACGTTGATGGGCACGGTAGGTATTATCAACACTAAATGAGGCGGATTGAACAGGGCGCCATTGACCATCATAAACCCATTGATTTTTAAATTCCACCTGTCTTCCTAGATACCCCTGATTCGGACTGAAATTCTCTAAGAAACTATGAAACCTTTTTAAATATGTATTTGTTTGCGGACGTTTGAAACTAGCAATGACATTCCATGCATTTTCCTCAGGCACAAAAAACCAAGCAGTATAGTCTGTATTTCCTTTTCCATCCGGAACGCCTTTCAACAAGAATTTATAGGTTTCACCCGCTTTCCAGAAATATTTACGGTAACTCTGCCCTCCGGATCCCTCGTTGCCAAATTCTCCTGTATGCACGTCTTTTCCTTTCTTCAATAAATGGATTTTTTGTTCATTTGGAATACTTTTCGGGTCATCCGTATGAAAAGGGCTCCATACTGAAAATAAAATACGTCGTTCGGTTTCCGAATTCACCTGTATACCAAAATATCCTTCTCCAAAGCCATTCGCCATAAAATATGAACCGACTTTATCCTCACCTTTTGGTACAGTTACCTCATTGTAATAATAGCTGACATTCCCTTCACTTGGTATCGTATAATTTAAGTGACAGGAAGGGCCGCGACGTGACCAATAGTAATAATCAGGATCATTTGAGTAGGTAAGGCCTTCAGCTGCAGCTTCTCCACTAACGATTAATTCCGTTACATCGGCAAACCTATCACCCGACTTACTTAATCCTTTTAAATTCACCTGTACGTAGCCCGGTGTTTTGACATCAATAGACAAAGCCGCTGTTTCGGCTAACTCAGTCCCTTTGATATCCAAAGAACTCTTTTTGCCCAAAGCAGAAATCTCTATTTTGGAGGAATTTCCGGCATGAGCTTTTGCTTTGAGTCTTAATTCGAGGTTCCCCGTTTTCTCCGTTCTGAAATATACCGATGCAACGCTTTGATCACTTGACCATTTTACCAATCCATTGCGTCCAGAAATTTCTGCTCCATCATTTTGTCCACTAGTAATAAAAGCATTTCCTGCGAGCGGAACGGCATAAGATTTTATAGAGGTTTGCGCATCAACACCTAATGAAAGGCAAGATAAGGCACCTATGAAGAGCTGCTTGATAAAGAATTTTCTTTTCATCTGTTTAATTTTTTTCATCTATTGTCTGTTACCTTGGCTACTTATGTTACCTAAGCTACCAGGGTTTTATAGGAATTGAAGGATATCAATTACACTAATCTAAGCGTGAATATATATTGATTCTTAAAAACTGTATTATTTTGATGAAGATAAGGCTTAGATTGACAGAAAAAGAAAGGAAATGTATATCAATCGATTGTGTAAAAAAGCAGCGATAATCAACCCGCTATTTAACCTATTAAAAAGATTTATGAAAGATATCTGCGTAGCCCCGTGTGAATCTCAAATAAATTAAAGAAAAAGAGCAGAGCTACTTCTTTAATTGAAAGCCTATTCATTCAAACCGAGTTCGGTAACCATCTTCTGATAATTATTCAGAAAATATTTATATAGTTTAAACTGTTCCGTTTCTTCATATTCCACCTGTTGCAAACCGAACTCAGAAACGGTGTAAATCTCCGAATCTGGATAGGCCAACAAAATTGGTGAATGGGTGGCAATAATAAATTGGGACTTATTGTTGACCAATTGGTTTATTCTAGTTAGTAAACGAAATTGGCTATTGATGGAAAGTGCTGATTCAGGTTCATCAAGCAGATACAGTCCACGTCCCGAAAAGCGTTTATGCATTAAGTTAAGAAAACTCTCCCCATGAGAGCATTCGTGCAATGAGCCACCATAAAGCTCAGAAAGAGCATTTTCTTTATCTGGATCTCTTAAAATTGCCTCTTTCTCTTCACTGAACAATTCATCAACCTCAGTCGCTACATTATAAAAGCTCTCGGCCCGTAAGAAAAAGCCATCATGCTCACGGAAGGCTGTTCTTATGACCTGCAGATCATTAAAAAGTTCGGAATGGGAATCCTTCGTATGGAAATTAAAGTTCTTCGTTCCTCCTTCGGGATTGAAACCAGCATTAATCGCAATAGCCTCCACCAAAGTGGACTTACCCGAACCATTCTCCCCAATAATAAAAGTCACTGGAGATCTAAACCGCAATTCATTCAAATTCAATATTGAATCAATATTAAATGGATAAGCGATTCGATCCTCGATTGGTTTTGTATTTCTTATGGAATGAATATAGTGCATAGAATGTATAGTAATGAAGTACTAAGCTTTCCGGAATCCTTGTGCAACATAATAGATCAATGGAATAAAGATAAATCCCAGTGTCAGTGGGAAAAACCATTCGCCTAACCCATCAGAAGTCCCTGCCGAATTTGGAATCGCCTTGAACGTGATAACACCAAAAATAACTACAATAATACATTTCAAGTACCGTATCATACGACTTGCGTTTGCATATTGCCGGAAGGCATTTTCTTCAGTTATCCGAACAGGATAGTTAAATGTATGTGGAAATCGATTTAGGATCGTCATTCCTATAAATAGTATTGTGGCAATAATTGGTAAAGCAAAAATAGTCTCTTTCCCACCAAAACTATCCGCATTTCCTGCAGTATTATAATGCACTGGAATCGTTTCAGGTAGTTTATAATAATTTATAGCAACCAGATACCATAACGTGAATAAGGACAGGTAACCAATTAATTCCAATATGATATCGCCGAGCGTCGGTATGAGTTTTATACGTGGTCTTTTTTCCATTTTGAAATTGGTTATCGATACATTGATTTGGCTAAACAAGATCGAATAAAACTCGATTTTATACTCACTAAGTTAAGAAACATACGGTAACAATACAATGCATAAACCGACTGCTAACTACCTCAATATTCCATTAAAATCGGCCTAATACCTGAACAGTCATTGAGCGTATCCACATTAATCCTTATACAAATCGGCGTCGGGCATAAAAAAAGTGAAGCGGTTGCCCTCTTCACTTTTCCACACAGCGTTAATAACTATGTTGACAACTGTAATTTTATCAGGATTTTACTGTTTCGATTATTCACAGTCTGTTAATACAGGTGTTGAATAAGCTATAAACAATTAAAAACCAACACTTTTCAAATTTAATCCCGTACGCTCATTCAATCCGAACATGAGGTTCATATTTTGTACGGCTTGACCAGATGCTCCTTTCAACAAATTATCAGTCACATTTAAGATCAGCAACTTATTTCCATGTTTCTCCAAATGAATAATACTTTTATTGGTATTTACAACTTGTTTGAGGTCGATATTACTCCGGCTAACGTGTGTAAATGGATGTGTTGCATAATACGATTCGTACAACTCATACGCTTGTTCCTCGGTCAAATCAGAATCAACATAAATTGCCGAGAAAATTCCCCGTGTAAAATCGCCACGCTGTGGAACGAAATTTATCCTTTCAGCAGCACGTGCTAATAACGAATCATCAGACGCTGGCAAAAATCCATTTTGCAATTGATCCAACGACTCCGAAATTTCCTGTAGGTGTTGGTGCTCGAAAGACTTGTATGCAGAAAGATTGTTGTTACGCCAAGAGAAATGTGTGGTCGCCCCCGGCTTCTGTCCGGCACCGGTAGATCCCGTTGTTGCATTAACGTGAATCTGATCGGGTAATAACCCTTTACTTGCCAGCGGCAATAGGGCTAATTGTATATTTGTTGCAAAACAACCCGGATTAGCAATATACTGCGCAGATTTGATCGCTTCCTTATTTAGCTCCGGAAGTCCATATACAAATTGCTGCCCCTGATAAGCGGTATTTGCACGAAGGCGATAATCTTGCGAAAGATCAATAATCTTTACAGATGCTGCAACTGGATTCGCATTCAAAAATTTGCGTGCATCGCCATGCCCAACGCATAAGAACAATACATCAATATCGGAATGAAAATCAGAAGAGAAAGTCAGTTCTGTATCACCGAACAGATCATTGTGGACTTCATATAATTTGTTTCCCGCGTTAGACGCACTATTAGCAAATACAATCTCTACTTCAGGATGATAAATCAATACCCGCAATAATTCTCCGCCCGTATATCCTGCTGAACCAACGATTCCTACTTTTATCATATTTATATTTCGTATTGAGTAGCTAGTATGACTATTAAGACTTTACTTCTGCAAGCCAATGGCTTACAGAAGTATCCTAATTTTTTATTTTTGATTTACTTTATGCCAGATAATGGTCTGGTTTCCAAAAATTTTGGAGAATCCTTTTACATCGTCACCCGTGTAACCTTTATTCATCTCACCATAGCTACCAAATTTATTCGACATTAAATCGTGCTCGGATTCAATACCAATCACTATAAAACGATAAGGGTGTAGTTCAACGATTACGCGACCTGTTACAGTTTCTTGTGAAGACTGCAAGAATGCTTCAATATCGCGCATGACAGGATCATGCATTTGTCCTTCGTGCATATAATTTCCATAGAAAGCAGCGATTTGATCTTTCCAAGATAATTGCCATTTAGTCAGCGTATGTTTTTCCAAGGTGTGGTGTGCCTTAATTAAAATCACTGAAGCTGCGGCTTCAAAACCTACACGACCTTTGATACCAATGATTGTATCACCTACGTGAATATCACGACCGATGCCGTAAGGTTGTGCAATAGCCTGCAGTTCCTGAATGACTTTCACAGATGCCATGTTCTCTCCGTTTAAAGCAACTGGCTCGCCCTTTTCAAAATCTATTGTGATCTGTTGAGGTTCTGAAGAAGTTACCGGCGTTGGCCATGCTGATTCCGGTAGATATTGATTGGATGTCAATGTTTCTGCTCCACCTACCGACGTACCCCAAAGGCCTTTATTGATCGAATATTTAGCTTTTTCGGCAGAATATTCAACACCATGTTTATTCAGGTATTCTATTTCCGCTTCGCGGGATAACTGCAGATCACGGATCGGTGTGATAATTTCAACCCCTGGGATCAAGGTCTGGAAAATCATGTCAAAACGTACCTGATCATTTCCGGCCCCTGTAGAACCATGTGCAACACATTCAGCACCGATTTTCTTTGCATAGTTTGCAATGGCAGTAGCCTGACATACGCGTTCAGCGGACACTGACAGTGGGTAAGTCGCATTTTTCAGCACATTACCAAAGATCAAGTATTTAATAGTTTCGCGGTAATAGTCTGCTGTTTCGTCAATCGCCGTATGTGATTTTACGCCTAATGCGTACGCACGTGCTTCAATCGTCTTTAATTCTTCATCCGAAAAACCACCTGTATTTACGACTACGGAATGAACCTCCAAACCTAAATCTTGCGAAAGATAAATACAACAAAACGAAGTATCTAATCCTCCGCTGAATGCTAAAACTACTTTTTTCATTGAGATAAATTGTTTTTTTTGCCGTGAAACTATTATCAGCCAATCCGGCTCTATTTGAGCCTTAAGCTGACCGTTTCATCGCTGTTCATTATTTATTTTCAATGGCTACTACGCCAGTTGACATGTTATGTATGATTTTTGCGAAGAAAGATGTATGACACTCGATTTCTTCTGTTAAAGTTATTAAAATCCTTTTGCAACTTTATTATGTTTTGGGAAATTGACCGCAATGAATTTATTGGCCGATTTCCAGAACTTTGCCTGAATACGTTTTAACAAGGATTGTTTTTGTGTGATTCTCTCCAAACGCTCCTTTGCTTCATGTTTACGTTGGATCTTTTCTTTCAGCTCACGTTCTTTTTCTTCCGGATCCCAGAGCATGGCTGTACACATACAATTCTTACGGTCTTTGCTCATTAAAATTTCATAATTCACACAGCTCTGACAGCCTTTCCAAAATTCATCATCGTTCGTCAATTCTGAATAAGGTACGGGTTCGTATCCAAGTTCTGAATTAATTTTCATGACAGCAAAACCTGTGGTCAAACCAAATATCTTTGCTTTGGGATACTTTTCACGGGACAGATCAAATACCCTTTTCTTAATGGCTTTTGCCAAACCTACCTTTCGAAATTCGGGATTGACTATAAGTCCAGAATTTGCAACGTAATCGCCATGGCCCCAAGTTTCAATATAACAAAAACCTGCCCATCGACCGTCCCTATGTAAAGCAATCACTGCTTTACCCTCATTCATTTTGTTGGCAACATACTCTGGTTTACGACGTGCAATACCAGTACCACGAGCCTTTGCAGACTCGAACATTTCGTTGCAAATAACCTCTGCATAATGTGCATGCTCAGGTTTAGCCGGAATAATTAAAAAATCTGATATAGTCATTGACTTACGACCCTAATAATAAAACAACAACTACTGTCGTGTTTTGTTACTGAATAAATTAAAATAATGGATTCAAAACCATCGGACAATCATGGCCTTGTTTGGAAGATTCACTACCTCAAATCAAGCCCGAGGTAGTATGGGTCGTCGGAAGCGTAAAACAGGTATTTCTACGAAAATGAAAGCACAAAACACCTTCCTCATAAACTTCTCAAAAGTTTGAGTATAAGAATAGTCGTTCTTTTTGCTCTGTTTCATTTTATTTCTCTGTCAATTTGTTTCTGACGTTGCAAATGTATAAAAATATTTTTTTCTTTTCCACAATATTATCATGGATTTTTTGCAAAAATCAAAAAATTACAATCAGGACTCAAAACAGGCTTGTAACCTTCATTTTCAAGCAATTAATTATTGACATCCCCAGTCTATCCCCTGGCTTCAGACGATATTAATTTGACAATAAAATCCATAAAGGTTTAAGGCTTTATCAATTGATAAGGGGACTTTTTTCACGGGTTCGTTATTTTTGGCCAAAAAACGATACTTTTGTATACATCATTTAGAGGAAAATAGCATGTCACCGAGTTTAATTTTCTATATTATTTTTGCTGTACCTTATATTGTCTTTATGTATTGGCTTGTCAAACAGGACAAACGTAAATATGCCTGGGGGCTCGCAATCATTACTGTGGTTGCTATACTTGCCATCTATGTATCGCAGAAAGCGAGCAAAGTTGCGATGGACAACTATCAACAACATCAGATCGATTCCAGAGAAATCGAACGTGAAGAACGTTTACAAAAACAGCAGGACAGCATCAATCATGCTCAACAATAAAAAAGCGGCAATGCCGCTTTTTTATTGTTGTCGTATTATCTCAATTTAGTGGTCGATTCCTTCCAGTTTAAACAAAAAAGCATATTCTAGAGCAATCTCCTTCAAATAGTCAAATCTTCCCGAAGCGCCGCCGTGCCCGTAATCCATATCTGTTTTCAAGAGCAAAACAGACTTACCCGTTTTGGCAGTCCGTAATTTTGCCACCCATTTGGCGGGCTCAAAATATTGAACTTGGCTATCATGTAGCCCAGTGGTAACCAACATATTTGGATATTCTTTCGGTTCAATATTCTCATAAGGCGAATAACTTTTCATATAAAAATACGCATCAGACAAGTTGGGATTGCCCCATTCATCATACTCATTCGTCGTCAATGGTATTGTCTCATCCAACATGGTATTCACAACATCTACAAAAGGGACCTGTGCTATTATACCATGGTATTGCGCGGCAGCAATATTCGCAACAACCCCCATCAATAATCCACCTGCGCTTCCTCCCTGTGCATAAAGGTGGGCCGGAGAAGTGTAGCCCTGTTCAATAAGGTGCCGCCCACAATCCACAAAATCATTAAAAGTATTCATTTTATGCATCATTTTCCCATCCTCATACCATTGACGTCCCATTTCTTCGCCACCACGGATATGTGCCAGTGCATAAATAAATCCACGGTCTAATAAACTCAAGCGATTGCTGGAAAAACTAGGATCCATCGATGCACCATAGGAACCATAGGCATACTGTAATAACGGTGCTGTGCCATCTAATTTGGTCCCTTTCTTATAAACTAGAGAAATAGGCACTTTTACACCATCCCTCACGGAGGCATAGATACGTTCAGTCTTATAGGCTGTCCGGTCATAGCCGCCCAGAACTTCCTGCTGCTTTAGCAATACTTTGCTCCGATCCCGCATGTTATATTCGTAGACGGAACTTGGCGTCACCAAAGAAGTATAACCATAACGCAGACTTTCCGTATTATATTCGACATTGATCCCCGGATATACCGTATAGGCCACCTCTCCAAAATCCAAATAATGCTGCTCCTGACTGCCCAGATTATAGATCGCCAACTGAGTCAATCCATCTTTTCGTTCAGCTATTGCCAAAAAAGACTTAAACTCTTCGATGTCACTCACCAGCACATCTGGACGATGTGCCAAGAAAGTAGTCCAATGTTCAAGCCCCGTTTTGTCCAGCGGACATTGCATCACCCGGAAGTTAATGGCTTCATCATTGGTCAGTATCAAAAAGCGATCTTCCAAAGGAACTACGGTATAAAGCACGTCATTCCGGCGTGGCTGAAAGACCTTAAAATCATCATTGGGAAGATCGGCATCCAACAACCATATCTCGGAGGATAGGGTACTTTCGGAACTGATGATAATGTATTTACCATTTTTTGATTTACCGACCGCGATGTAGTTTGTATTATCTCTTTCTTCATAAACACATACATCTGCTGAAACGTCCGTGCCCAATGAATGCCGCATAATTTTTTCACTCAGCAATGTCACCGGGTTTTTAGCTGTATAAAACAGTGTCTGGTTATCATTCCCCCAGATTGCAGTACCTTCCGTATTAGCAATCCGGTCAGGGTAAATCTCACCTGACTCCAGATTTTTGATGTATATTGTATATTCCCTTCTGGAAACCGTATCCACACTAAAAGCTAGCAAACGATTGTCTGGACTAATTGAAAACCCCTTAGCAGTGTAATAGGCATATCCTTCCGCTAGGTTGTCAATATCCAATAATAATTCTTCGTCGGCATCCAAACTACCCTTCTTGCGGCAAAACTTAAAATATTGATAGCCCTCCTCAGTTCTGCTGTAATAATAGTAACCGTTCTTAAAGTAAGGTACGGACACATCCTTTTCCTTGATGCGGAATTTCATTTCGCGGAATAAATCTTCCTGAAAAGATTCCGTATCTTTTAGCATTGCTGTGGTATAGGCGTTTTCTTCGTTCAGATAATTGATCACCGCCTCCGATCTGGGGCCCTTTTTAAAATAGTCAATCATCCAGTAATAGTTATCCACGACGGTATCACCATGAATCTGTCTTTTATATGGATATGTTGCAGCTATCGGCGCTGAAACTTCCGGCCATTGTACATTTTTGTTATCTTGCATATATGCTATAAATTCGCTAAATATCGTCTTCTAACTTAAAAAACCACGTATTATGTTTTTGTTCCTCATAATCGCGCGATCTCCCAAAGGAATTCAATTTAACGCATTTATTTAAACATATCAAAACGATATTTTAAATACGGCCGATTGGTTTTAGTCCGTCCTATGATTTTTCATATTTCGCAATACGTATCCTTGTGATCTATCCCATTAAGAGCACGAAAAGTCACTTTTAATAAAAATTAACAATTCATCAGAAGCATTAATACTATCTTTGCTACAATGCTAGGAGAAAATTTTATGAATTTAAAGAAATCATTATATCTGATTGCCCTAGGTGTGCTGCCGGTAATCTCGTTTGCTCAAAGTGAATCTGTACCTCCAAATTGGTATAACTTGGATTACCACACGGATGGTGTCATGGGAATCAGTACGGAGAAAGCCTATAAAACTTTATTAAAGGGGAAAAAATCAACACCTGTCATTGTTGGCGTTTTGGACGGTGGCGTGGATGTCTTTCACGAGGATCTGAAGGATGTCATTTGGATCAATCCAAAGGACAGTCTTACCAATGGGAAGGATAATGACGGTAACGGCTATATCAATGACAAGTATGGCTGGAACTTTATTGGCAATGCCGATGGGAAGGACGTTCAATTTGACAACCTAGAACTTACGAGACAATTAAGGATTTTAGATAAAAAATTTGCAGGTGTCACCCCTACGACTGAACTGAATAAAGCTGACAGGAAAGCTTTTTTGGCCTATCAAAAGATGGTGGTCAAATACAAGAACAAGTTGGAAGAAGCCAAAATGGGGCAATTTTCTTATGATGCCCTTAAACGCAACCTAGACGCCGTGGTCCGTGAAATAGGTAAAAGACCAGCGGAAATTACATTGACCGATCTAGAGAACTTCAACCCAAAATCGAATAATCAACGTATCGCACTCAGTTATGCGAAAGATGAGATTCAAACCAATGGTTTTGTCAAGTTTTTTGATGATATCACGGAGGGTGCAAAATATTTCAACAATCAGGTGGAATACCATTTGAATAAGGAATACGATTCCCGTCCCATTGTTGGCGACAATTATGAGGATGCCTCCGAACGTTATTACGGAAATGCGGACGTAAAGGGTCCTGATGCACTTCATGGTAGCCATGTAGCCGGTATTATTGGCGCCAGTCGCAACAACAACATTGGCATCAATGGCGTTGCAGACAATGTCAAAATTTTAGCTGTACGTTTGGTTCCGGACGGTGATGAACGTGACAAAGACGTCGCAAATGCAATCCGTTATGCAGTAGACAATGGCGCAAAGGTGCTCAATATGAGTTTCGGAAAAAGTTATGCACACAACAAGCAAACCGTGGATGAGGCTGTTAAATATGCCGAGTCCAAAGATGTGTTGATGGTGCATGCAGCAGGGAATGACAGCGAGGATAATGACGTGGAACCAAATTTTCCGATGAAATACTACACCGATACAAAGGGAGATACTACCGGTATCGCAAACAACTGGATCACCGTGGGTGCAACGGGCTTATATCCGGACAACACGCTTTTAGCCGATTTCTCCAATTATGGCAAAAATTCAGTTGATGTGTTTGCTCCCGGTGTGCAGATCAATTCCACTATTCCAGATTCACAGTATAAAGAAGAACAAGGAACAAGTATGGCTGCTCCTGTAGTCGCCGGATTGGCAGCTATGATACGCTCCTACTATCCGAATCTCTCAGCTGTGGAAACCAAACAGGTCATTTTGGAATCTGTCGAAAAACCGGTGGGGATGGTTCAGATCAAGGTAAGTGAAGATACAACAAAAATGGTCAAATTAGCAGATATCTCTGTCACCGGAGGAATCGTTAATGCATATAATGCGATTCTTAAAGCTGAAGAATTTAGTAGTAAAAAGAAAAAATAAATATTATTCTCGTTTTTGTATACCAAAATCATCTTTTGTCCGTTTAATTAATTAACTTACAGGGACAAAACTCAAGATGCTTATGGTAGAAAACTTTACCCAATCAGAAAACGAAGTTCAAAATTTGCTAACCCAAAACGAGAAGGTAATGACTGACGAGGATATAGAAAATGAATTGAAACTTCAATTACCCAAAATGTTGCTTAATCCAAGCAAAAGATGTATTGCGAATATCATGGAATATTCCAAACAAATGGAAAAAAGAAAGGCCTAATCCAAAGATTAGGCCTTATTTATTGAAATAATATCAGCTTTCCTCCTTCCTATTATCTAAGCAGGTAAATGCCACTGCCACTTTACTAAAATACCCGATAGATTTCAAGCCGCGCGCCTATTGTCGCAATCCATCTGTATTCCATATTAATCTGCTCGGTGAGCCGTATGTAAGCGTTAAGTTTTCTTTTTTGATAGAAATTTTGGCTAGTTTTGGAGTGATGTTAAAACAAGAACGATACAAAGCTTTTGTGGAATATTTTTCCAAAAATAATCCGGATGCGCAGACAGAACTCAACTATAGTAATCCGTATGAATTGCTTGTCGCTGTTATTCTATCTGCCCAATGTACAGACAAGAGAATCAATCAAATTACGCCAAAGCTATTCGAACGTTACCCCGATGCGTATAGTTTGGCAGCTTCCAGTGTGGATGAGGTATTTAGCTATATCCGCTCCGTAAGTTATCCAAATAATAAGGCCAAACATCTGGTCGGAATGGCCCAAATGCTTATTGAAAAATTTGACAATGTCGTTCCCGAGCAGATTGAAGATTTGGTCAAGCTGCCCGGGGTAGGTAGAAAAACTGCCAATGTCATTTCCTCCGTTGTCTATCATAACCCAGCAATGGCTGTAGACACTCATGTGTTTCGTGTGGCTAACCGACTTGGGCTCACCTATCGTGCGACAACCCCCTTGGCTGTAGAGAAACAGTTAGTTAAAAATCTCCCAAAAGAGACCATTGCCGTTGCGCACCATTGGTTGATCTTGCATGGACGATATATTTGTCTGGCCCGAAAACCCCTTTGTGAAAAATGCCCGATCACCTATATGTGTAAATACTTCGAGAAGACCCATCACATAAAGAGTGCTCCAAGCACGATAGAAATAAAAAACTAATTTTTTTAGTGAATAATAGTTGGTTTATTCTTTTTTATTTTTAATTTTGATAAATATATACTAAAAATATGAGCAACACAGATAAATTAAAAGCGTTACAACTGACGTTAGATAAATTGGAAAAGAACTTTGGAAAAGGTTCTATTATGAAATTAGGAGATACAGCTGTTGAGCCAATCGAGGCAATTTCTACAGGATCCTTAGGTTTGGATATCGCTTTAGGAATTGGCGGTGTTCCAAAAGGACGTATCATTGAAATATATGGACCTGAATCTTCGGGTAAAACAACATTAGCAACACACATTGTTGCTGAAGCACAGAAAAAAGGCGGTATTGCAGCAATTATTGATGCTGAACACGCTTTTGATAAATATTACGCACAAAAGCTTGGTGTTGATGTTGAGAACTTATTAATTTCTCAACCTGATAATGGTGAGCAGGGCTTAGAAATTGCTGACAATTTAATCCGTTCTGGTGCAATTGATGTCATTGTTATTGACTCTGTAGCGGCATTAGTACCTAAAGGTGAGATTGAAGGTGAAATGGGTGATTCAAAAATGGGGCTTCAAGCCCGTTTAATGTCTCAAGCTTTACGTAAGTTGACCGGAACAATTTCAAAAACAAACTGTTGCTGTATTTTCATCAACCAATTGCGTGAAAAAATTGGTGTGATGTTCGGTAACCCTGAAACAACAACAGGTGGTAACGCATTGAAGTTCTATGCTTCTGTACGTTTGGATATCCGTCGTACATCACAGATTAAAGATTCTGATGAGGTATCCGGTAACCGTGTAAAAGTTAAAATTGTAAAAAATAAAGTAGCACCTCCTTTCCGTATTGCAGAGTTTGATATCATCTTTGGTGAAGGTATCTCAAAAGTCGGTGAAATCATTGACTTAGGTGTTGAATATGGCATCATCAAAAAAGCAGGTTCTTGGTTTAGCTATGGTGAAACCAAATTAGGACAAGGTAGAGATGCTGTAAAAGCCTTATTGTTTGACAATCCAGATCTAATGGATGAACTTGAGGCAAAAATCCGTACTGAAGTAACAGGAGAAGATCCTATGCTTCATGTAGAAGAAAATGAAGACTAGTTGCTGTAAAAATTAGTATAATGTAGGTAGCCATCCTTTTTGGGATGGCTATTTTTGTTTTGTTTAAATGATTATTTTGTTACACGCCCAAAGTTTTGAGTTTGTACGCTATGATTTTAGTATTTTTAGCGGAGTGAACATAAATCGCTGACATCATTCTAAACTTAACTTTGAAAAATGAACCGTAAGCTAATTGCATTTCTTTTAATCCTTTTTGGATCAGTATTCCATCTCAGTGCACAAAAAATCCGCGTACTTTCTTTCAATATTCATCATGGCAATCCACCCGCAGAAAAGGAATCTGTTGTCAATCTCGATACCATCGCTCATATTATTAAAAACAGTAATGTAGACCTTGTAGGGTTGCAGGAAATTGATGTCAACCTAGGGCGCTCCTATAACGAGGATCAAGCCAAAAGATTAGCTGAACTAACAGGAATGCATTACATTTTTTCAAAAGGAATAGACCTTGAAAAAGGTGAATATGGCACAGCAATATTATCGAAACATCCGATAGAACGTGTAGAAAAACATTTTCTACCTTCTCCCGTCAAAAGCGAACGTCGAAGCTTATCCATTGTTGAAGTGCGTATCAACAATAAGAAGATCTTATTTGCGAACACCCACCTAGATCTAAAAGACAAAAACAAAATCGCACAAGCAAAATTCATTACATCCCGTTTCAAAAATGAAAAGCTACCGACGGTCCTGGTCGGCGATTTAAACTCCGAACCCACTGATCCTGCGATCGTAGAACTTGGTAAAATATTCACAAAAACGACGGGCCAAAATGGCTTAACTTTTCCACAAGATAAGCCTAATACCGAAATAGACTATATTATGGTCAATACTTCATCACATCCGAAATTCTTCAACCACCGTGTCCTTGAAGAGAAATATGCGAGCGACCATCGACCATTATATGTTGAAATCGAAATTAAATAACCGATTATGAATTTTAATAGAAGAAGATTTTTAGAAGCGCTAGCATTGGCAGGAATTACATTGCCCAATATCGGCGTCGCTAAAGAAAAAGAAACAGAAAATCCGGAAGGAGATTTTAGTTTTATAGTACCCGCTTATTTACAGAATCAGACGGAGAAAGGAATCAGCATCTTTACGATCTTGAGCAAACCTGCTCTAGCCTGGTTGGAAATTCTTGACAATGCAGGTAATGTACAGCAAACGATCCACCAATCCGAAGATGGTATGATTAATGCAAATACAGATTTCTTTCACTTCACTATCGCAGATGCCCCCAGGTCTTTTCGTTATCGCATCCGGGCAAAAGAAATTCAAAAATTTGATCCCTATAAGATCGTCTATGCGCAAGAAATCCAAACGCCCATCTTTGAAGCAAAACTAGCAAAAAATAATCAAGAACAAATCCGTTGTCTGGTCTATAATGATGTCCATGAAGAAAAAAGTAGTTATCGTGATCTTGTACCCAATCATGACATCTCAATCTATGACTTCTTTGTTTTGAATGGAGATTCTTTTCATTATGTGACCAACCAAGAGGATATTACCGAGAAATTACTAAAGCCGATCGAATTTTTCGCTACTGAGAAACCCTTTATTATGAACCGTGGGAATCATGAAACAAGAGGTTCCTTCGCGCGCAATTTCAAACGGTATTTCGCTTATCCCAACAATAAATACTACCAAGCGTTCAAAAGGGGACCTATTTTTTGGATTATGCTAGATAGTGGTGAGGATAAACCTGACAGCCATGAGGTATATGCGGGTACTGTAGATTACGACAATTACAGAAAAGAACAGGCGAAGTGGTTGGAAACCGTATTACAATCCAAAGAACGAAAGTCTGCTCAACATACAGTGGTGATCAGCCATATCCCTATATTCCATTCAGACGAATGGCATGGTACATTGCACAACCGGGAATGCTTCCATCCTTTGTTTCAGAAATACAAAATAGATGCAATGGTCTCTGGCCATACACATCAATATGGATACTATCCGGCAGATAAGGACCACAATTACCCCGTATTTATAGGCGGTGGCCCAAAAGCTGGAAAAAGGACCGTTATCGATATTTCGGGATCTGCCAAATCACTGGCTATCCGGATGACCCGAGACGATGGAACTGAACTGGGACAGTTTAAAAAATAACAAAGGCACTCCACATAGCGGGGTGCCTTTGTTATGTTGAATGTATCCGCTATCGTCGATAGAGCTTACAAGCAAGCTACGCATAACCGTTCGTGCAGGATAATTCGATTATTTTATTCGCCTTTTTCTAAGAAAGGGTATCTGTAATCTGTATCTGGATTGAAGGTTTCTTTGATTGTACGTGGAGATACCCAACGCAATAAGTTGATCATAGATCCAGCTTTGTCGTTTGTACCTGAACCTCTCGCCCCACCAAATGGTTGTTGTCCTACTACGGCACCGGTACATTTATCATTCACATAGAAATTACCCGCTGCATGTCTTAATTTATCAGTAGCTAAATTAATGGCATAGCGATCTTGTGCGATAATTGAACCAGTCAATGCATAGATCGAAGTTGTATCAACGATATCCAATGTTTCCTCAAACTTAGCATCTTCATAAACATATACGGTCAATACAGGACCGAACAATTCTTCGACCATTGTTTCGTAATCTGGCTTTGAAGCTTCAATGATCGTCGGGTGAATGAAATAGCCTTTGGACTTATCATAAGTACCACCAACTACGATCTCTGCCTCATTGGATTCTTTCGCACGGTCAATGTATTTCGCCAATTTATCAAATGATTTCTCGTCGATAACAGCATTGATAAAGTTTGTAAAATCTTCAGTTCCACCAATTGTAAATGAATTCACATCAGCAGTCATTGACTCTTTCAATGCTGGCCATAATGATTTAGGAATATATGCACGTGAGGCTGCTGAACATTTTTGACCTTGATATTCAAATGCTCCACGAACCAAAGCTGTATTTGCCGCTTTTAGATCAGCCGAAGGGTGTACAACAATGAAATCCTTACCGCCTGTCTCACCGACGATACGTGGATAAGTTTTATAACGGTGAATATTATCGCCGATAGTTTTCCAGATATCCTGGAATACACCTGTTGAACCTGTAAAGTGGATCCCGGCGAAATCAGGATGTTGGAAAATCACATCACCAGCATCCGGTCCCGAAACATAAACTAAGTTGATGACACCATCAGGAAGCCCGGCTTCACGGAAGATTTTCATCAGCACATTTGCAGAATAGATTTGTGTATTGGATGGTTTCCATACCACAACATTTCCCATCATCGCAACACAAGATGGCAAGTTACCTGCAATCGCAGTAAAATTGAATGGCGTCAATGCAAACACAAACCCTTCAAGAGGACGTTGTTCAACACGGTTCCACACACCTTTTCCCGATACTGGAGGTTGTTGTTTATAGATTTCGCTCATGTATTGTACATTGAAACGCAAGAAATCCACAATCTCACAAGCGGAGTCAATTTCAGCTTGATATGGGTTCTTTGACTGACCCAACATTGTTGCTGCATTTAACTCATAACGGTATTTTCCTGAAATCAATTCAGCCGCTTTCAAGAATACTGCCGCACGATCTTCCCATGCTAGATTTTCCCAATCCTTTTTAGCCGACAAAGCGGCATTGATTGCGTCTGTTACATGAGATTTGTCGCCTTGATTGTATTGACCTAAGCTATGTTGATGGTCATGTGGAGGAGCTATAGTTACTTTTTTTGAAGTAGTGATTTCTTTACCGCCAATATACATTGGGATATCGATTTGTTTCGAACGTGCCTCATCAATTGCTGCTTTCAACAATTTACGTTCTTTCGTTCCAACAGCGTAAGTATACACCGGTTCATTGGCAGGAACAGGAACTGTAAAAAATCCTTTAGACATATTACAATTATTTATTATTCAACTTTTTAGAATCACACTAAATGATGCTAACAAGAGTAAAATTACCTTAAATTTTACGAATACCCAAAGTTACTCTCCTTCTTTGAGCACCTTGGAAAAGATACGTTTAAATTTTTCCAATTTCGGTTTAATGACCAATTGACAATATGGTTCCTTACCATTTAACCTATAATAATCTTGATGATAGTCCTCTGCGGGATAGAATACCACTGCTGGCATAACCTCAGTTACAATCGGTTCGTTATAAACTTTCTCCTTATTTAGAGCCGCGATATAAAACTGTACTTTATCCAGCTGCTCCTTGCTATGGACGAATATAGCTGAGCGGTATTGCGTCCCCACATCATTCCCCTGACGGTTGAGTTGCGTGGGATCGTGTGCGACAAAAAAGGCCTCCAATAGTTTATCGTAACTGATCACATTCGGATCAAAAATAATATTGGTCGCTTCGGCATGTCCCGTATTACCTGTACAGACCTGAGCATAGCTGGGATTAGCTACCCACCCACCTGTATATCCGGAAACTACTTGCTGCACACCTTTCAACTCCTTAAATTGAGCTTCGGTACACCAAAAACAACCTGCAGCAAATGTAGCTGTATCAGGGTTGGCCGTATTTTTTGCGGGCAATTTAGAAAAGTCCGTTTTCTTTGATTGTTTTTCCTGCCCCTGACAGGAAGTAAAGACAAAAAGTGCCACTAAAATTATATAAAGATTTTTCATGTATTTAATTGTCAATTTGTTTGTTCAAGCTACAAACCGTTCTTGCTTTCAACTAGACGTCGTACAAATGCAGGTAATACAAAAAATGGGCTCAGTTCACTGAAACAAAACCTTCATGATTTGGAAGGCCAACACCGTTGAAAGCGAACTGAAAGTTCTCTCTAGCCAATAATATCAGACACCTTCAAAAAAAAAGCGACAATAAATTAAATTGTCGCTTCTTCTTGTACCTATTTAAATGATCAATTATTTTGCTGCAGCATAATTCTGTGCTACGGCATCCCAATTGATAACATTAAAGATTTCTTCCAAATAAGCCGGACGTTTATTTTGGAATTTCAAGTAATACGCATGTTCCCAAACGTCAATACCTAAAACTGGTGTTCCTTTTACCTCTGCTACATCCATCAATGGATTGTCTTGATTCGGAGTCGAAGTCACCGCCAATTTGCCGTCTGCGCCAACGATCAACCATGCCCAACCTGATCCAAAACGTGTAGCACCAGCAGCCTGCAGTTGTTTTTTCAACTCGTCAAATGAACCGAAAGTAGCATTGATCGCCTCTGCCAATTCACCTGTAGGAGCTCCGCCAGTATTTGGACCTAAAACTTTCCAAAACAAAGAGTGGTTGAAATGACCACCACCATTGTTACGAACAGCTGCTGAATATTTGCTCACGTTCTTGATGATATCTAATAAAGAGAGGTTTTCTGCATCTGTTCCTGCGATAGCTTTATTTAAGTTGTCCACGTATGCCTGATGGTGTCTGTCATGGTGGATTTCCATTGTAGTCTTGTCAATATGCGGTTCTAATGCGTCGGCTGCGTATGGTAACGCTTCTAATTCAAATGCCATATTTATTTTAATTTAAATGTTTATTACTTCGTTTATGTATACAAATATAACACAATATAGCCTGTTATGTTTTTATGTGTTACAATAAATTCAATATTTCGTTAGCGTTTTTGACGAAAAAATGATTTTACCAAATCGGCACATTCCTCCTGTAAAACACCTTGGGTAACGACAGTTTTCGGATGTAAAATCTTATCGTGAAAATGAGAATAACCTCGCTTTTCATCCTTGGCCCCATAGACAATTTTACTGATATGTGTCCAGTAAGCCGCTCCAGCACACATGATGCAGGGTTCAATAGTCACGTACAATGTACAATCGTCCAGATATTTTCCACCAAGATAGTTTGCTGCTGCTGTAAAGGCCTGCATTTCGGCATGAGCAGTGACATCATTCAAGCGTTGGGTAAGATTATGCCCTTTACCAATGATGCGCCCCTTATGTACGATAACTGCGCCAATAGGAACCTCCCCTTCTTCAAAAGCTTTTTTCGCCTCATTTAATGCCATCCGCATAAATGATTCATCGCTATCCATTAACTGTGTTCCTTCAAAATCTATAAATGTCATGCCACAAACTTAACTAAGTTTCGATCCATTTGGTAATTTCCTGTCTACAGTAGTCAAAATAATATCTCCACGCTCATCAGCAAATCCTGTCACCAAACATTCGGAGAAAAAATTGGCGATCTGTTTCTTTGGGAAATTCACGACTGCAACAATCTGTTTTCCGATCAGTTCTTCCTTACTGTAATGTGCTGTTATCTGGGCGCTACTTTGTAATATTCCGATTTCGTTTCCAAAATCAATTTTCAGTTGATAAGCTGGTTTTTTTGCTTTCGGGAAATCCTTTGCATCCAAAATGGTTCCGACCCGTAAATCTACTTTTTCAAAATCTGTCCAGCTGATGCTGTCACTCATAACCTATTGCTATTAATGTCCTGAATTTCCTTACCAATTGTAAATATAATATAAGAGGGCTTGCGTCGTAAACGCGAAGCGAGTTTATGAATCAATTTATCCTCTTCACCTGCTTGAAAAGCTAAATCTTCGTCGCTTAAATGATTGTACTTGCGACGGAGTTTTTCTTTGGCAACCAGCCATTGTTCTTCGTTAATTTTCAGCATAACTATGATTTAGGTACAAAATTTGTATATCTTTACCAAACTTGTGAAAGTTTGTTTAAAGATACAATATATACATAAATAAAAGATTATGAAAAAGATTTTACCAGCATTACTCTTGATTTGTGGTAGCGTAGCAACGGCACAAGCGCAGCTTCTCCCCGGATTTGAGGTGGGTTTAAAAGGAGGGTTAAACTTCTCCAAGCTTAAAAGCGATGGCAAATATTTCAATTCTGACACGAAAGCAGGCTACCAAGCGGGTCTTTATGGACGTGTTGGTGTATTGGGCTTCCATATTCAGCCAGAGGTATACTTAACAGGTAAAAACACGACTGTAAAAGCAGAAAATGGAGAAACTACTGATGTTAAGTTTACTACAGTCGATGTTCCTGTATTATTGGGCAAACGTTTTGGTTTGGGCCCAATTGGGGCAAGAATTCAGACTGGTCCAATCTTTTCTTTTAAAGTAGACGATAAACAGGATAAGGTTATTGACCAGTTGAACCCAAATAACTACAAGAAAAGTGGCACAGCCTGGGCCTTTGGCGTAGGTGCTGACATTTCAAGCTTACGTGTTGATTTAAGATATGAAATGGGCTTGAACAAAGTTAACAACGAAAGTCAGGCAAATCCAAAAATCAACATGTGGAGCATCGGTTTGGGGTATAGATTATTCAGTATCCTATAAGTCATTAGCAACGTTTCACTCTTATTAAAAAGTCCGTTTTTATCCAAAACGGACTTTTTATTTTAAGAAACTTTAGAACCGTTCTAAATTATTCCTTTTTCTTGTCAAAATGGTATCATATTTAATAGCAAATAGTAGATTTGCCTAATTAAAATTAAATTACAAGCATAATGAGTAAATCAAAGCCAGTTTTCAGTTCTTCGATTGGGAAGAAGCTAATCATGAGCTTAACAGGAATCTTCCTATGTTTATTCCTAGTTGTTCACTTGGTTGGTAACTTGCAATTATTTAAAGATGATGCGGGTCTAGCGTTCAACAAGTACGCTTATTTCATGACTCACTTTACACCAATCAAAGTTGTTTCTTACTTATTGTACGCTTCGGTAATCGTTCACGTCATCTACGCCATTACATTGTCGATGAAAAACAAAGCCGCCCGTCCCATTGGTTATGCCAAATACGATGGTCAAGCAAACAGTAAATGGAATTCACGCAACATGGGTATCTTAGGTACTGTCATTTTAGTATTTTTAGCTACACACATGTCTAATTTTTGGTGGAAGTTTCACAATGATCAGGTACCTTACATCGAATACCGTACTGATTTGGCAACTGGACAGACAACAGCTAGAGAACTTCAAGCTTCTGAATTCCACGACTACCAAGAAACGGTAGAAAACAATGTTCAAATCTTAAAAGCAAGAGATTTGTATAAGCAAGTTGACTTTGCCTTCAAAAATGTGGCTTTAGTTGCTTTGTACGTTATTGCCATGGCGGCTTTGGCATTCCACTTAATTCATGGTTTCCAATCTGCATTCCAAACTTTAGGTTTTAACCACAGAAGATACATTGGAATTATCAGAGCAATCGGAGTTTGGGTATTTGGGGTATTAATTCCAATTGGCTTTGCAATAATGCCATTGTTTTTCTTCTTTAAATAATTCAGAATCTTTTAAGGTGGGGCTTAGGCCTTATCGTTCAATATAAAATTAAGAGATATGTTAGATTCAAAAGTACCAGCGGGCCCATTAGCCCAAAAGTGGTCAAATCATAAATTTAATCTTAAGTTGGTTAACCCTGCTAACAAACGTAAATTTACCGTTATCGTTGTTGGTACAGGACTTGCTGGTGCATCTGCAGCAGCATCTTTAGCTGAGTTAGGATACAATGTAATTACCTTCTGTTACCAAGATTCACCTCGTCGTGCGCACTCCATTGCGGCACAAGGTGGTATCAATGCGGCAAAGAGCTACCAAAATGATGGTGACTCTGTCTTCCGTTTATTCTACGACACAATCAAAGGTGGTGACTACCGTTCACGCGAGGCAAACGTTTATCGTTTGGCCGAAGTATCTGTGAACATCATCGACCAATGTGTTGCTCAAGGGGTTCCTTTTGCACGTGAATATGGTGGCTTATTGGACAATCGTTCTTTTGGTGGTGCTCAAGTAAGCCGTACATTTTATGCACGTGGTCAAACTGGACAACAATTATTGCTTGGCGCCTATTCAGCATTGAACCGTCAAATCAAAAAAGGAAAAGTAAAATCGTATACACGTCATGAGATGTTGGATTTGGTCATGATCGATGGTCATGCCAAAGGTATCGTAACTCGTGACTTGGTATCTGGAAAAATCGAAACACATGCAGCGCATGCGGTATTGATGTGTACTGGTGGTTATGGTAACGTCTTCTTCCTTTCTACAAATGCAATGGGATGTAATGTTACAGCAGCATGGAGAGCGCACAAACGCGGAGCTTACTTCGCTAACCCTTGTTATACACAGATTCACCCAACTTGTATTCCCGTCACTGGAGATCACCAATCGAAATTGACCTTGATGTCCGAGTCTTTGCGTAACGATGGCCGTGTATGGGTTCCTAAGACGAAAGAGATGGCTGAAAAATTACGTAAAGGTGAAATCAAAGCCAACGACATCAAAGAAGATGACAGAGATTACTTCCTAGAACGTAAATATCCATCCTTCGGTAACCTTGTACCACGTGACGTAGCGTCCCGTAATGCCAAAGAAGCTGTTGATGATGGTCGTGGAGTCGGTAAAACTGGTTTCGCGGTATTCTTGGATTTCAAAGAAGCTATTGGCCGTTTAGGAGAAGATGCTGTACGTGCTAAATACGGTAACCTATTTGACATGTACTACCAGATCACTGACGAGAATCCTTATAAACAACCAATGCGTATCTACCCAGCTGTTCACTATACCATGGGTGGTGTATGGGTGGATTACAACTTGATGACAACAATCCCGGGTTTGTATGCATTAGGTGAGTGTAACTTCTCTGACCACGGTGCAAACCGCTTAGGTGCTTCGGCATTGATGCAAGGTCTTGCAGATGGTTATTTCGTAATTCCTTACACTGTGGGTGATTACCTTGCTAAACTAGGTTCTTTCGCACCAGTAGATCATAGCCACCCAGCTTTCGAGTCCACACGTAAAGAAGTTGAAGAAAAAATCAACAAATTGTTGTCTTTAAATGGAACACAAACGGTTGATGATATCCACAAAAAATTAGGTCACATTATGTGGGAATACTGTGGTATGGCTCGTACAGCTGAAGGACTACAAAAAGCTCAGGGTTTGATTCAAGAGTTGAAAAAAGAATTCTGGACTAACGTTAAGGTCCTTGGAGAAAACGAAGAATTAAATCTTTCTTTAGAAAAAGCTGGTCGCGTCGCTGACTTCTTAGAATTGGGAGAGTTAATGGTTGTTGATGCATTACAACGCGCTGAGTCTTGTGGTGGTCACTTCCGTCTGGAAAGCCAAACTGAAGAAGGTGAAGCAAAACGTAATGACGAGGAGTTCGCATACGTATCTGCTTGGGAATACAAAGGTGAAAATGTGCCAGAGCAATTGCACAAGGAAGACTTGGTATTCGAGAACGTTCAGTTAACACAAAGAAGTTATAAATAAGAAAGAAAATTATCATGGCACAACATATGAATTTAACGCTGAAAGTTTGGCGTCAAAAAAATGATAAAGATAAAGGTCAATTTGTAACTTATCAGGCAAGCAATATCGCTGATGATATGTCTTTCTTAGAGATGCTTGATATTGTGAATGAGGAATTGACACGTAAAGGTGAAGACCCTGTATATTTCGATCACGACTGTCGTGAAGGAATCTGTGGGATGTGTTCATTAGTAATCAACGGCCGCCCACACGGTCCTAAAGAAGGTACGACAACATGTCAATTGCACATGCGTAGTTTCCACGATGGACAAACTATTGTGATCGAACCTTGGAGAGCTGCCGCATTTCCGGTATTGAAAGACCTTGCGGTTGATCGTACGGCTTTTGATCGCATTCAACAAGCCGGTGGTTATGTAAATATCAACACAGGTGGCGTTCCGGATGCCAATACGATTCCTATTCCTAAACGTATTGCTGACGAAGCTTTCGAATCGGCAACGTGTATCGGTTGTGGCGCTTGTGTTGCAGCATGTAAAAATGCTTCTGCAATGTTATTTGTATCGGCTAAGGTATCTCAATTTGCTTTGTTGCCTCAAGGTCAAACTGAGCGTTACGAACGTGCACAAGCAATGGTAGATCAAATGGATGCTGAGGGATTCGGTAACTGTACAAACACCGGTGCTTGTGAAGCTGAATGTCCAGTAGGTATTAAATTAACGAATATCGCTCGTTTAAACCGCGAGTATTTGACTGCTAAAATCTTCAAACAGGAAGAACCACACGCATAAGCAATTTTAGAATAAAATAATATAAAAGTCCTTGTCCTAAGAAAGCAAGGACTTTTTTTTATATTTACAATAATGTAAATTGACTAACGTGAATTCTGGTATAAAAATTCGTTTACTTCTACTTATCTTAACACTATGCTTTATAGGAACAGCGATCACCATCAAAGAATCTGTTACAAATAAGGAAATACTTGACATCGATACCAAATCACTCAATGATTATATCTCCGAACAAGAAAAAAAGGTAGATCTTATTTTTAAGGACTCGCTGCTGCTCAAAACATTTAAAAATTACGATCAATACCCCATAGCCGTATATCAAGCCTTCGAAAGGTATAAAAACGATCAAGAGGTTTATCTTTTCCTCTTTAAGGACCATCAACCCAAGATGTGGAGCACAAATTTATTTGTACCGATCACCGATCAGGGCTTCTTAGAAAAATCTAATTTCGTACAAGATGACAATAGGTCCTACGTCATTCGTAAAAAAACAATTGGAAATATTAGCATACTTGCCTATATTCTTGTTAAGCCTTATACCAACAATAACAATCCTTACTTAAACTCTTCGCTACGCAGAAACTTTTTTGATACGCGAAACATCGACATTGCCTCCTATACGGATACCGTAGCCATCAAAAATATCTACAGCAATGAGGGCTCTTACCTATTTTCTGTGAAGCTTAAAGATGGCGAGCATGAAAATATCTATACCATCTTACAATTCTTCTGCTGGTTACTGGCATGGATTGCGCTTTTGATTTTCTTCAACAGCCTTTGCCTGCACATGGCAAAGACCAAAAGAGCTTGGTGGGCAATAGTGTTATTGGCGGGTATATTTGTCTTGGTCAAATTTGCGGACCTGAAATGGAATCTGCTCTCTGAAAATGCCACGTTTGCTATATTTGACTCCCGCAACTATGCCTATAATAGATTCTTCCCAAATATTTGGTCGGTGTTATCCACGACAATATTGATCCTATGGTGGATACTATTTATCTATTCCATTCGAAAGGAGCTCAATTTTGACAAAATCAAAAATATCCGTCTCTTTAGACTACCTATTGCCATTGGCTTTATACTGAGTATATATTTTGCCTTTGCACTTTTATATGATATTGCCGGCACACTGATCACCCATTCAAATAATATCTATTTCGATTTCACCAAACTTGTTGACCTGCATTTCCTGAGTTGGGTGGATTTAGGCATTGTCGGAATGGGAATATTAGCATTAAGCATTTACATAGATCTGGTATTGTTCTTTCTTAAAAAGTTGGAACTAAAACCTACTCAGTTGTTAAATATCCAATTGGCCTGTGTCATATTTGTGATTCTCATTATCTCCATTTACATTGAGAAAAATAGCTTGGTCAATCTGCTTTTAGCCCTGATTATCCTAATCAAATCTTTCGGCGAGAAATACTTTGATAGGCATATTCTGACCAATTATATCGCCGTTTTGATCCTTTGGGCGATCATAAGTACCATTACGCATGCTCGTTTCTATCAGGAGCGAGATCTCATTGACATGAAGATCTTGTTAAACAATCTTCAATCGGAAGATGACGTTAATGCTGTTTCACTATTCTCAGATATTGAGAATGGAATTACCAATGATAAGGAACTAAAACACTTGTTCAATATCAGCTTACCCTATACAAATACCGATGCCATCAATGATTTTATCAAGAAAAAATACTTCAGTGGATATCTTTCAAAATATGACTTTAAGGCATATTACTATGATCAAAATAGTATTCCATTAAATCCGAACAGTCAAAATAAGATTAATGAATATCGAGAGAAAGTAATCAATAAATCGATCAAGGTTACTCAAAATTTTTACCGTGCCAGTGCTGAACTTGGAACACATGAATATTTTTCGATTATTCCGGTGACAATCGATCAAAACAGGGTCGTTAACGTGATTATTAATCTATCCAACAAGGATTTCAGTTATACGGTACCGTATCCCGAAATACTGACAGATATGCGGATCAATAATTCGCAATATTATAATAAAGGAGAGTATTCCATTGCCTTGTATAAAGGAGGCTCGCTTGTCACGCAATTTGGCAAGTATACCTATGAAAATAACCTCCGGGGATTAAAAGGTGTACCTGGAGAATATATTGAGATATTGGATCGGGATTCATACCTACACATGGCTTATGTTGCCAATACCTTTTCAACCTATGTCATTAGTAAACAGAAACCATCGTTTTGGGATTATGTCGCGACATCCTCTTTCCTGTTTTTGGTGTTTTTCATGATTTTCATGTTGTTTCATTATGTCACTTCGTTTTATATCTTCCTGAAAAATACAAAACTGACGTTTCGCAATCTGAAATATCAATTCTATAAAATCATCAATAAAATACAATATTCGACACGTATCCAGACCTCGATTATTTCCTCGGTGATCTTAGCCATTCTGATATCGGCTGTGATTTCATATATCAGCATCAATAAACAGCTCTACAACAACAATAGAAATAGTAAGGAGCGTTTCATTATCGAACTAGGAAAACGGATAGAAAATATGCTCCCCAATACCGATGAAGTCTCCAATGAAAACCAACTTATTAGCATTCTAAAGACATTATCTGAGACCATATCAAAGGATTTCAACCTGTACTCAAAATCAGGCAGGCTTTTGTACAGTTCACAACGCCGAATTTATGACCTGGAACTTTTCTCCACATTCATCAACCCGATAGCGCTAAAAAATCTTTCGCTGCTAAAAAAATCAGAAACAATTGAAGATGAGGGAATCGGAACCTTTCAGTTTGAAACAAGTTACGTTACAATTAGGGATAAAGATTACAGCACGGTCGCTTATATAGGCATTCCGAATTTCTCGCTTCAAAAAGAAGAAAATATCAATAAAAATTTACTACTTAATACCATTGTCAATATCTATTCATTAATCATCATTGGTTTCGGTTTCTATGCCACTTTTGTTGCCAACAGTGTAACCAATCCACTCAGTATCATCAGTAGAAAGATCTCTCAGCTTCGGCTAGGACAGCCTAACGAACCCCTTTTCTGGCAAAGAAACGATGAAATAGGGACATTAATCAAAGAGTATAACCTCATGATCATAAAACTGGAGGACTATGCCAATAAGATCAAGGACACGGAACGTGAATCTACCTGGCGTGAGATGGCGCAGCAGATCGCACATGAAATTAAAAATCCGTTGACGCCCATGAAATTAGGCATACAACAGCTTCGAAGATCGTATAAAGACAATGATCCGAAGTTTCCGGATCGCTTCAATAAGTTTTCCACCTCATTTATTGAGCAAATAGATGCATTGACACAGATTGCTTCAGAGTTTTCCCACTTTGCAAAATTTCCAACGACGGTGATGGAAAATATCAATATCGTTGAAAAAGTTGTGAAATCCATATCACTCTATAACAATACCCCAAACGTTAACATCCGCTTAATAAATAATGCTGATCAAAAAACACTGATTGTTAAAGCCGATGGCAATGAGCTCCTTCGGACATTCAATAATTTGATAAAAAATGCCATTGAGGGTGGATATGGAAGAAAAAACATGAAGATAGAAATATCCATCGAACGATACTCAGACAAGTTTGTAAAGATAGATGTCAAGGACAATGGTTATGGAATACCCGAAGGGATGAAAGATCAGATATTCCAAATTAACTTCACCACAAAAAGCTCCGGAAATGGTTTAGGCCTGGTACTCGTTAAGAAAACGATAGAAGCTTGTAACGGACAGATCTACTTTGAAACAATGGAGGGGGAGGGAACCACCTTCCATATCCTACTTCCTTTACAGCAAATAGAGTCTTAATCGGGATGGCGTAAAAATAAACTGACCATATCTAGAGCGCCTATTTTATAAATAAAAGAAGGCGGCCGTATCATAAATGAAATTCACATTTGCAAATCAGAATTAAATTTGGGAGGAAAGCTTTTAATTACAGAAATCATAAAAAAAGGGTCAAATCTCCAGATGAGGTTTGACCCTTTTTCGCTGAATCTAACAAAGTGTCGAATTTTATTTGGCATCAATATAGTAAAATTGATTTTTGATCCAACCCCTATACCAATTTCAATGCCTTGTATATATGGAAGCGTAGTAAAGTCGATATTGAATTTGGCGAATGGGCAATTGTTCATCATCTTAGGTCATAGGCAAATAGGATCATCACATAATGCCATTTAGTGACTTCTTCGCCACTTGGACTAAATCATCAACTTTTGTACGCCTGATCCTAAAGAATTTCATTTGTGTCGTAAAGTAAATGACAAAAAGATCCTAAAACCAAACTGAAAAACTGAGCGGACTGTAAAACGAAACGGGCATCACTGTGGGACGCCCGTTCTATCTTTTTTATATTACTGCTTTACTAACGCAATACCACTGTGGATCTGCCCATTATAGCATTGTCTTCGTAAAGTAATACCGTATATGCTCCTTTGGTAAAACCATTCTCTGCTGCCCAATACACAATATAATCCTCTCCTTTATTCGTAAACAAAATATTATGCTTAAAGGTATATTGCAATTTTTCACCATGAACAAAGAAAATATTGTCTCCCTGAACAACCAGGTTACCTTGCGGATCGATAATTCTTATATAAATGTCCCGCTCTCCATTTTTTGCCAGTGCATTATCGGCGATGGTAAAATTGATCTTCAGTTTATCCACACGTTTGGCCCGTTCTTCAACAGACTCCTTACCATTTTTTTTGACCTCAAGCCCATTAATGCTGATACTTGAAACCTTTAAAGCAGATGCTGTTGTCACTTTCTCCTTCAATTCAGAATTAGTCGTCGTCAAAGAAGTAATTTGTTTGTTTTTCTCGGCAACAGACTCATTCAAATTTGAATTCTGCTTTGATAAAATTTGATTTTCCTGAATCAATCGCTGAACATCCACACGATAATTGTCAACTTGCTTCTTTAATAGATTGATTTTACGTTGCGCATCATCTATATCTTTAGGAGTAATGCTTTTATTTTCAAGCTTTTTCCTTAGCGCAGCAATTTCTGCTCGCGAATCATCCTTTTGCACCGTCATCTCAGGAGTCAATTGAATATTTTCAACGTCAATCTTATCCAACTCGGCCTCTATCCGATCGATCTGTACCTGAAGGTTTTCTTTTTCTACAGTTAAGGCATAGACTTTTTCTCCATTCGTCTTAAACTTAACATAAAAATATATATTCGTTGCTAGTAACGCTGCTATCGCAATGATGAAGAAATAAACTTTAGAAGAATCTCTCTTCTTTTCGTCCTCCTTCTTATTCGAAACAACCTCTGAATTCATCATAATACACTGTCATATTCATCGTATGAATTCATTGATTCATACCAATAAATGTTTAAACAAAAATTATTCCAGTTTTATTTTTTCCTTATCAATTATGAATTATTCAAAATAGTTCAGTGTCTGAAAACCACCTTGTTTCAAATATTCTTCCTTTCTCATGAGATGCAGATCTGATTGTACCATATCTGTTACGAGCATCTGGAGGTTATATTTAGGTTTCCAGCCTAGCTTGGTATTTGCTTTGGTAGGATCTCCAATAAGCAAATCAACTTCTGTCGGTCGGTAATAAGCCGGATCCACTTTAACGACTGTTTGCCCAAATTTAATCTGCGATTTATCAATATTCAATTCGGCCAAACGCTCCTCATCAACATCAATGATCACTCCTTTTTCTTGCTCTCCTTTCCCGCTGAATTCGATTTCAATCCCCAGTTCGGCAAAAGCTAAGCGGACAAAGTCTCTGACAGTTGTGGTAACTCCGGTCGCAATGACAAAATCCTCAGGTTTTTCCTGTTGGAGTATCAACCACATCGCCTCAACATAGTCCTTTGCATGCCCCCAATCCCGTTGAGCAGAAAGATTTCCCAGATAGAGTTTGTCCTGTAATCCCAATGCAATTTTTGCTACAGCACGGGTTATTTTACGCGTCACAAATGTCTCGCCCCGAACAGGACTTTCGTGATTGAACAAAATACCGTTACAGGCATACATCTTATAGGCTTCGCGGTAATTAACAGTAATCCAATAGCCATACATCTTGGCAACAGCATACGGGCTTCGCGGGTAGAAAGGAGTAGTTTCACTTTGCGGCACCGCTTGCACCAGACCATATAGCTCAGAAGTTGAGGCCTGATAAATACGTGTTTTCTCAATCATTCCCAGTAATCTGACTGCTTCCAATATACGAAGTGTACCGATACCATCGGCATTGGCGGTATATTCGGGGGTATCAAAACTTACCTTAACGTGGGATTGCGCCGCTAGATTGTAGATTTCATCCGGTTGCGTCTCCTGAATAACGCGGATCAAATTGGTTGAATCAGTCAAATCACCAAAATGCAATGTAAAATTTCTATTGTCAAGATGGGGATCTTGATAAAGGTGATCAATACGATCGGTATTGAAAAGGGAGCTCCGGCGTTTTAGACCATGTACCCTATAACCTTTTTTCAATAGGAATTCTGCTAAATAGGCACCATCTTGACCTGTAATACCTGTTATCAATGCAGTTTTCGTGTTTTGTTCAGCCATATTTCTATCTATATTGAGCAATTCCTAGCCTTGTCGCCGGGAATCATGCTATTTTTCATCCGATAAATCTGTTCAACTCCGCTCCCAATAGGAATAAATCATGATGGTTTCGGAGTGTAAAAGTATTAAATTTTCAACAAAAAAAGCCATAGGATTTCCTATAGCTTTTCATTATGCCTTTTTTCTTGCTTCTGTTAATTTACGCGGGAGAAATTAAAGACCAAATATGCTTCACCATTGGCAACTGTCAACGGCATTTTCATGACTAATTTATTACCATCAGAATAAGACAGATCCAAACGGTAACCTGTGGTCACGTTTTTGGCTTTATCTCCTGCATAGATCTTTTTAAACTGGAATTGCGGCTCACCTAGACCTTTTCCAGGATTATAGATAGACCAGAAGATCTCACGTGATGCCCCCGGAGCACATAAAGTACCTTGCGCGTTAAAGGTGATTGATCCCTTTCCGTTTCCAATAAAATTCCATGAACTACCTACAAAACACTCTGCTGGAGCTTCTTCAAAGACACTTTTAATCGTGAACGTAGAAGGTAAGTTTTCCCTATCGATTGAATTCAGTGTCCAAGTTCCTTTCACGGCAGATTTCCACTCTGAGGCGCTAGGTCCCGAAGCTGCACTTGTATTGGAAGAACCATAACTAGGATTTCCAGATGATGTACCTTGCTTTTGTGCACCACAAGAGAATAAGGACACCGTAGCAAAAACAGTTGCTAATGATAAAACGAATCGATTCATATGTCTAAATTTTAATTTCAAATTGTATTTTTGGGGTAAATTAATCCACAAATCATGAAGATTACAGCCAAAAATCATACCATAAGCAAAATAATTGCAAAAACTCTTTTAAGGCTATTTATTATTCTCCTGGCCTTCGCAACCTATCCACTTTTTCTTGGCCAGGAAGCTAAGGCGAAATTAAGTCAAATCAGCTTAGCCTTCACAAATAAGGTTTCTTTGATCGCCCCTATTTTGCTATTTTGCTTTATCGTCGGTTTAATGATTGCTGTGCTAAAACACAAATATAATAGAATTGACCTAAATTGGCTATTTTCTCTTGCGACAATATTCGGTATTTTATATCTGATATTATTGTATTCAAGAATTTACCCAACTATCGCTTAAGTAAAATTGCACAATTCGACAAAGTTCCTAACTTTGAATTTTCCAAAATCGCCAATATAATTGATTAAGATTGGAAAAATAAACTTCTATGGACAAAAAAAAAGGTTTTAAGATCCTAAAAAATATACTAAAGATTGTCGTTACTGTGGGAGCCTTATATTGGGTTTTCAGTAAAGTTTCGCTAAAAGATCTCAAAGAAGCTGTAATTCATTCAAATCCTATCTTTTTATTCCTAGCATTATTAGCTTATAGCATCTCAATTTTTATATCGTCTTCACGCTTATTAACCTTTTTGAGGGCAATTGGTTTGGATGTTTCCGAAAAATATAATTTGAAGCTCTACCAGTTGGGACTATTCTACAACCTCATTCTACCGGGGGGGGTAGGTGGAGATGGATACAAAATCTTCTTTCTACGAAAAAGATTCAGTATTAAAGGCCGTAAATTATTTACGGCACTATTCTTAGACAGGCTAAGTGGTTTATGGGCCTTATGCCTAATTATTGCCGCTTTAATTACCTACATGCCACAGCTGGGAATTCCAAATTACCTGACGGTCATTTTGTTTATGCTAGGCAGTATCCTCTACTATTTTATTGTCACAAAATTTTTCAAAGAGTACAGGTCTACCTTCCTAAAAGCGCACCTAAAAGCGATTGGTGTGCAGTCCATGCAAGTGCTCGCAGCGATTTTAATTCTTTATGCCTTAGGATTTAACGGAAAGTTCTCCCCTTATCTATTTCTATTTCTGGCGTCTTCATTAGTCTCTATCATCCCTTTCTCCGTGGGCGGATTGGGTATGCGCGAACTCGTAATCATGTGGGGAGCAGGCATATTTCAGGTTGATTCACACAATGCGGTATTGATCACATTGTTATTTTATATTATCTCGGCGATGGTTGCACTCTCCGGAATTTATTTTATCTTCAATCCCAAAGCAATCGGAGAGGATAAACTGCCCTCTGTCGAAGAAGTTGAACAAAGTCAAAAATTAGAAGAATAAACATGGCGAATATTATTATTACCGGAGCAAGCAGCGGGGTGGGGTTTGAAGCTGTACTTGATTTGACCTCAAAAAAGGACAACAAGGTTATTGCATTGGCCCGATCAGCAGACAAATTGAGAAAACTTCATGAAATCGCAAGTCAGCTCAATTATGACGGGGGTACACTCTACCCTGCGCAATTTGATATCGTTTATGATGACTATGCAACGCTAGTTCCTTTTATTCAATCGAAATTTGACAGCGTTGACATCCTGATCAACAATGCCGGGGCATTAATCAATAAACCGTTCATGGAGACCAGCAGTCAGGATTTTGCGGAAATGCTTCAGACAAATATTATGGGACACGTCAATATGATACAGCATGTTGTTCCGTTCATGCACGAAGGTTCCCATATTGTCAACGTCAGCAGTATGGGCGGCTTTCAAGGCTCAATGAAATTTCCCGGGCTTTCAGCTTATTCTACCAGTAAAGGCGCGTTGGCGATTTTAACAGAATGTCTCGCTGAAGAATTTAAGGAGAACGGCATCAAGGTTAACTGCTTAGCCTTGGGATCGTCACAAACCGAAATGTTTGAAGCTGCATTCCCGGGCATGGAGGCTGGTACGCTTGCGTTTGAAATGGGCAGATATATTGCTGATTTTGCACAGAATGGGCATAAATATTTCAATGGCAAAATCCTTCCTGTAGCCAATACAACCCCCTAACAAGTAAGAAGAAGAAAACGGCGTATTGCTAAAATATTCACTTATCAGCGTCCTATCTAAAGATCTATCGGAGATAGATCTTTAGATAGGACGCTGAACTTTTAATAGGTGTCGTTCATACGAATATCTTGATCCAATTACTTTGCCTTCAATTTAAGCCACTTTGTAAGATCATCCATTAGTTGTTCATTGAAACTTTCCGAGTTTTCAAAATATTCTTCAATTTTTCCTGTTTGCGCGTTTTGGAAGAGATGGTTCAAATTGGGGTAATCTTTAATTATTACATCTGTCGTATTTAAGTGAAGGCGTTGAAGAGCATAGATATTTTCATTTGCAGGAACCTGAATATCCTTTCCTCCAAAGGACGCGAAAACAGGTACTGTCACTTGCTTAAGATAGTAAGCCGGATCGATGCGGAGAAAAGTTTTGAACCATGGGATCAACATCGGACTCAATTTAACTTTCATAGCTGATGTTAATGCATTTCCATCGTTTTGACTGATAAGTTCTTTTTCCAATGATTTTGCCAGATCCTCTGGCGGCTCATCCGTCAGCAGAATGTCATATAACCTTCTGTTATTGCGCTTATTTATTTCCAAGGCCGGTTCAGATAATCCAGCCACTTTCCCCAAAGCATAGCTCTGCAGAATCAATAAGGAATCACCTTTGAGGACAGGTCCGGACAACAAAGCAATATAATTGACGTTATCGTTCTCCGCCGCAACCATTTCAGCGATCAAAGCTCCTTCACTATGACCGATAATACCAATTTTTTCTGTGTTGACCATCTGTTGCCTGCTCAGAAAATCCACAGCTGCATTAGCATCCGAAGCGAAATCAACCGTCGTAGCCAAATTGACCTCTCCCTTAGAACCGCCTATACCGCGATCATCATAACGAAGCACGGCAAAACCATTTTTACTGAGGTGATCCGCCAATATTTTAAATGGACGATGTCCAAAAACTTCTGAATCTCTATTTTGTTGTCCACTTCCATTAACGAGGATAACAGCCGGAAAAGCGCCTCCCCCTTTGGGATAAGTAAGCGTTCCCGCTAAAGTAGCATTTCCTTTCACGTTTTGAAACGTAACCTCCTGTTCGATGTAATCGTAGGGAGGAAAGACGTCCTGCTTACGGGAAAGTCCGCTTTGCTCACTTTCACTTCGTACCAATATCATAGCAGATTCAAAACTCCCCTGCTTCATCACTCCCTTCATCACATCTTTATCCCGATCCAGATAAGCTGTATAAAATAGACCTATCGCTTTGACATCCATCGATATCGAGTCCTTGTTCACTTCTATTGTATTAATCGGAAATTTCAATGAGGTCTGCATCGGACTTTCAAAAGTTCCTACCCAATTATCATTACTATCCTGTTTTAGATTAAATACCAAAAGTAATTTCTGCCCAGACACGCTCACTTCACCTTTCCATGAACCATCAAAGGTCTGTGCATCTGCACATGAGAACTGCAAACAGATCAAAAATAAATAGAAAATTTTCTTCATCATTTCCTTGCTATCAAAAATAAAACTGTATACCTAAATCAAGTATAAAATATAATGCCACAAATAATATGCTTATCCAAATCTTTTTATTGTTTACGGCAACATTCATTCCTTTGACTAATAAATAGAACTGGTAAAACAGGAGAAATAGCGCCAATATTCCAAATACACCAAATAATATCATTTGGCCTTTATCTATAGTCGATAAAGTATGATCACCATTTTTTAAGGCTTCATCAATCTGTTTGGTAAATTCATCCTGATTCAATAGTTTACCCAGTAGCAGAACCAAGTAAAGCGAAAATGGCGCAATCAAAATGACATTCAATACATCGATGATTCTGGTCCTATGGTTTAGCATCCTCCCTACTGCATATAATAAAATTAAAGGAGCCAAAACCATATAGAGATGAACTTTTAACACCGTAATAAAGGAAACCGGTACTTGGGGTCTAAAGAAATGCATAAAGCCATTAAATTGCTCGCCAGACAGATAAACAAGATAACTGGAAAACAAAAAGCCGATGATACCTACAACAAACAGTACCCGTTCAGAAAAATCCACAAAGGGATTTAATAACAACTGCTTAATTTTCATTGGTAAACGTATTTAATTTATGAATCAGATCATCTAGGATATTGCGAACAGTAGGATAAGATTTACCCATCTGGTTGGCCATCTCTTTTAAGCTACCTGAATACTTTAGAAAATTCAGAACAAACTCCTGCTCTTCTACTGTCAGTTGCATGAGTAAGGGTAAAGTAAACTTACCAGCAACTTCGGTATCGCAGGAATCACAGACCAGCTTGGAGACTTTTAACTTCGCATCACAACATGGACAATTTATAGGTATTTTTTTCATTCTACAAAATGAATATTAATATTGTTAAATATAATATTAATATTATTAAAATAAAACACAATATTATCAATATTTTTCAAAAATGGTTGCTTAATGATATATTTGTAAACAATAAAAAAAGCATATGAAAAAGTTTTTAGGCTATATCCTATCTATTATATTTTGGTTTTGTTTTGGCTTATCTTTGATTATATTCCACCCTATCCAATGGCTATGCCTAAAATTAGGAGGCTACAATGCGCATAAAAAAAGCGTTGACATCTTAAATGCATGTTTGGTTGCATGCTACTATACCTTATTCAATAGGGTCACTTTTATTGACAATAAATCCATCCCATTAGGGCAGCCGATCATATTTGTTGCCAATCATCAAAGTACTTTTGACATCCCCCCACTGATCTATTTTCTGCGAAGATTTCATGGAAAATTTATCTCAAAAATTGAACTGGCCAGTGGTATACCCAGTATTTCATTTAACCTAAAACATGGTGGGGCTGCCAATATTGATCGTAATGACCCAAAACAATCCATAGCTGAGATCCTCAAACTTGCCAACAATATGAAAACAAAAAATTGGTCGGCCTTTATCTTTCCAGAAGGGACCCGGTCAAAAACAGGCAAGATGAAAGCTTTTCACGTTGGTGGTATTGCAACATTATTAAAGAAAAACCCAAATGCATTGGTGGTTCCGATTGCGATAAAAGGATCCTACGAAATGGTACAATATGGCATGTATCCACTGACTCCTTTTTTACATATGACATGGGAAGTACTGGACCCTTTGGACACCACGGATAAAAATATCGAGGAAATCGTAAAATTAGCGGAAGAAACGATTAAGCGGAAAGTGGAAAATTAATATAGTTTTATTTGACTTGCCTACCCTTCCAATCGTATTTTCCAACATTCCCCAATATTCCGATATAAGCTAAGTATAGAATATGAGCAAGACTCAATATCGGGAGATACCAAAGCAAAGTCGCGCGTTTTGCGAAATTGGTTAAGGGCTGAATAAACAAAAACTCAACTGTTATTTTAAGGAGCAATGCAAAGAGGACAACCCATCCAAGTGTCTTCCCTCCTGTGATCGCAAGAATTGCTGCCAGCAGCAATAGCACATTAAACAGCCAAATAGCAATTCCTAAAGCAATGACGCCTTTATTTTTATACCTGGTACTCTTGGATGCCCAGCGTCTTCTTTGACTAATAAATGACCCAAGATCAGGCTTAGCGTCTGTATACACAATAGCATCCTCTGATTTACAAAAAGCAATTCGTTCGGGATACTTCTCCGCCACTTTATGCAAAAATAACTCATCGTCCCCCGAAGCAAGCTCATCGATACCTTTAAACCCTCCCATTTGTTTAAATATATCTTTTCGATAAGCTAAATTCGCACCATTACAGGTCGTAGGTTTTCCATTACCTATCCCCGCTGCACCAAGGCCTATAAGATACAGGAATTCCAAGGTCTGTAGTCGTTCAAAAAAGCTCTTTTCCTCTGAGTATACGACTGGAGAAGACAATAAATAAGCATCTTCCTTTTCAAAGGTTCCGATCACGGTAGCCAACCAATTTGGGCCCATCCGGCAGTCCGCGTCAGTCGTTATAACAATTTCCCCCCTACAGCAGTCAATTGCCCTCGAAATGGCCAGCTTCTTATAGGAATTCATCCGACCATTCTCATTTAACTGAATCAGCTTGACTCCACTTTCTATATATTCTTTAACAATCGCGGAGGTATTGTCGTCCGAATGGTCATCAATAATGATAAGTTCAAGAAGCTCTTTTGGAAAATTTTGATTTAATATGGATTCTATCGTTCTCCGGATATTTAATTCTTCATTACGGGCAGCAATAATTACCGATACGGTTTTTGTAGAAATTAAGTTACTATAAGGCACCTGGATCCTGGCCCAACCTTTCCGCATCCATAATACGAGAATAGCGTACACACAGGCAAAACTGATCAATAAATAGCTAAGAATTTGTATCACCGAAAAAATTTATCTTAAAAACAAAAATAGAACCAAATATTGCAGGAAGAATTAAATTGACAAACCAAATACATGATACAATAGCCATCACCGCAATCTCCTGTGTTGTAATATAGCTATAAAGATTACTTGCCACAAAACTCCGCACACTAAAATCAAAAATATCCAAGGTTGGTAGTGCTGCCTGAACGAAAAAGAGGATAAAAATCATCAAGATCATGGATAAAAGAGGCAATTCAGGCAAAGTCAATTTCATCAAAATAATATATTGTGAGGTAAAAATGATAAATCTAGCCAATGAATTTAGCAAAACAATACAGAGCTCACGTGCAGAATAATGTTCAAGAACTTCAAAAAAAGGTTTGATTTTCGTCAAAAACTTAATTCGGCCCACAAGCATATCCACCCATCGCACATTAAAATACAATATCACAAACCCGACAGCATAAATAATAGCCAACAACCAAACACCAAATTGAACAGATAATGGCGTAGATAAGAACTTACAGAGAAACCAAGCAATGCTCAGTGATCCTGCTACACTCGTCAGTACCAATTGGGCAAATAAACCAACCCCCATGGCGACGGCTCCCTTAGCTCTATTTTGGGGTTTCAGAAATAATACCCTTCCACCATATTCGCCAATCCTATTCGGAGTAAAAATCGCCCAAGTAAGTCCACAAAAAACGGATTGAAACGCCTTCCAAAAGGATATTCGCTCCAGTTTGGATGCTAGATAGCGCCATTTAACAACCTCCAGAAGCCAGTTTACAAGCATTAAAACAACAATCAAGATCAGCGTCCATACAACAGAATGCTGTTCCAATCCAGTGATCAGTGTCTTAAACTTATCGATATTACTCTTATCAGACACCTTGGTAATAATATACCATGTCGCAAGTGCAAAAACCAGTATCTTTAATAAAAGACTGATGTATTTTTTTTGTCTCCCGGTCAACTTTTGATAATTAGAGAGCAATGTTACTAAATTTTGGCCAAATGATTAAGTTTTGTAGACATCAATCCACTTATAAAGCGCAAAATTTGTAATATTGTACATGCAGAAGGAAAAGGCGAAAGAAAGAATCATTCTAGGGATAGATCCCGGTACGGTCGTGCTTGGGTACGGAATTATCAGAGAAGTCGGCAATACCATATCCCTTATTTCAATGGGTGTGATCAAGATGGGGCATCTCGATGACCATGCATTAAAACTGCAACGCATCTTCAAAAAGACCTCTGCACTAATGCAGGAATATAATCCGGATTGCGTTGCGCTAGAGTCTCCCTTCTACGGCAAAAATATTCAAGTGATGCTCAAACTAGGAAGGGCGCAGGGCGTTGCCATGGCTGCTGCACTGGCACAGGATATTCCGATCTTTGAATATTCCCCCAGAAAAATAAAGCAATCCGTCACCGGAAATGGAAATGCTACGAAAGAACAGGTTTCTGCCATGCTCAAAAACCTATTAAAGTTTGAAGAAACGCCCCAATTCCTAGATGCGACAGATGGGCTGGCAATTGCGGTCTGCCATTCATTTCAAAAAAACAGCAGCACTGGCAGCGGAAAATCCTATTCAGGATGGTCCTCTTTTATCAAAGACAATAAAGACCGAATCAGATAATTACATCTGTACCTGTCGAATCACATTTTTCACATTTAATTCAACAATATCAGTCATTGTCTTACATTTCAAGTAAGAGTTATTTTGGTAAAACTCCGCATAACCTTCGCGCAGTTGTTTAATGTTTTCGGGTGTTGAAAGGATTTGAGTTTGCGAAGCATCCCGAAGATCAGCAATGCGGTGTCGCTCGCTTCGCACCCTGTGCACGATCGAAGAACGTTCCTCCTGTTGATATTGCTGCACCGTTTTTTCTGTCAAATGCTCCATGGCAAGCTTGACGTATGGATAGTTCTCTTTAAAGAACTGTGGCATATATACCTTGGGATTTCCCTCATAAAATTGTTGATCAAAATCAATTGCTCTGATCCTAAACTGAAAGTCATCAAAATCAGGTGTAATCTGCATAACAAAATTATAGGCACGCATATCTCCCAGCAGCGTGATAATACAACGTTCATTAAACTTGACGAATTCCTTCGAAATACGTGTCAAATTGTAATCAGGCGTAAACATTCGGGTTTGAGAAAATATATCACCGGGGATACCAACAATATGTTCTTCAACCAGTGTATCCTGATCCACCATATAGTTGACCTGATTGGGAGATAGTATTTCCTCCAGCTCTAAACCGTATATCCGTGATGCATCTGCCTGCTTGATATAGAAATAATCATAGACGTCATTCAGCCGGTTTACAATACGAATACGAAAAGGCCTCGTATTACCAAAACCACAATACTCCACACGGTCGATATATTTGTGCTGTACAATCCGTGTATTACCAGAAGCTTTGAGCTTAGCATAAATTACTTTTAACCCGTCGTACAACTGATCAATGAGATATTGAGGATAAAGTGGAGTTTCCCAAAAAGTATCATGACCAAATTTATCCATGACCGGTACCGTCTCTGTAAAATTCAATAGATCCTTATAACCAATGGGCAATTTCTCATCCCGTTGATATAGCCTAAGATATTTATGGAGCCCTTCCCCTACCTCAAAAATCGGCTTCTTCCTCGAAATCTTTACATCTTGAACTTCTTCCATCGTTATTCTAGTATTGAGACCTTGCTGTGACAGGCCCTACAGTTTACTCTTATTTTACCTTTGATCTTCATAACACCGTATGAGATCCTTAATCACACGATATCCCTATATTTCCTCTCAACTTTAATAACAAGATAACGAAAGAATCCGATAACTTTACAATAAAATCACCTCTAAAACAATTATAAGCACTTTCAATCAAAAACATACAACATTATCAATATCAATAAGTATTTTTTATTAAATTTACATCTATAAACCGAAAATTCTTAGTAATTTTGAAATAAATTTAATTATTTTAGCAATTGGTCAGATTTTAATGTATGACCAATGAATGAAACACAAAACCCATTGTTAATGGAAAATCAATATGCAAACTATGATCTAGACAATTTGGATATCCAAATCCTGTCTATTCTAATGAACGATGCTTCTATTCCTTATACCGAGATTGCAAAAAAGCTAATCGTATCAGGTGGTACCATCCACGTTAGAATGAAGAAGATGGAAGAGTTAGGTATCATCAGAGGTTCAAATCTTATTATCAATCCCCAAAAAGTTGGATTTGACATCACTGCCTTTCTCGGTATTTATCTAGAAAAAGGTTCACAATATGCAGATGCGGTAGATAAGCTGAAAGAAATCAAAGAAGTGGTTGAGTTACATTATTGTACCGGCCAATACAGTATTTTTGCGAAAATTATCTGTAGGGACACTGTCCACCTCAGAAAAGTATTGAATGAAGATATTCAATCCGTGCCCGGAATTCAGCGCACAGAAACGATTATCTCCCTTGAAGAAAGTATTAAGCGGCAGATCAGCTTAGTCTAGTATAAAAAAAGCTTCCAACTCTTGGAAGCTTTTTTTATACTATCTCTTGTAGCATAGCTATATACAAATCTATTCCTTCCCGAATTTCATCAATATAAATAAATTCATCAGCCATGTGCGATCTTGCACTGTCTCCGGGCCCCAGTTTCAAAGAAGGTACTGGAATAAGCGCCTGATCACTCATTGTCGGAGACCCATATAGCTTACGCCCAAGTTTTACTCCTGCCTGAACGATAGGATGTTCCTCCGGAATAGCAGATGATTTCAAACGAGTAGATCGAGCCGAAACTTCAGAAGTAACGTGAGATTTGATGATCGCCAGTGTTTCTTCATTTGTATAAGCATCAGTTGTCCGTACATCAACCACAAAACTACAATTAGCCGGTACTACATTATGCTGCGATCCTGCTTGAATCATTGTCACGGACATTTTTATCGGGCCTAAAGTCGTTGATGTTTTTTCAAAAGCATACTCCTTAAACCACTGGATATCTTTAATTGCTTTATAAATAGCATTATCGCCTTCATTACGCGCAGCATGGCCCGCTACCCCTATCGCATTGCAGTCCAATACCATCAAACCTTTTTCTGCGATAGCTAAATCCAGCAGTGTCGGTTCGCCAACAATTGCAAAATCAATAGGTCCGATATCCTCCAGGACAGACTCAATCCCGTTTCTGCCCGATATCTCCTCCTCGGCACTCGCCACTACACAAAAATTATATTTTAAATCCTTCTCGTCATAAAAATACAAGAAAGTAGCGATCAACGACACCAGACAGCCGCCCGCATCGTTACTTCCTAGACCGTACAGTTTCCCATCCTCCTCAGAAGGTGCCAATGGATCACGGGTGTAACCCGGATTGGCTTTTACCGTATCATGGTGCGAATTAAGCAGAATAGTCGGCTTATCTAGCGCGTACTGTTTATTGTATACCCAAACATTATTACCCTTTCTAAAGGTTTTAATGAGCCTTTCTTTGAAAAATGCCTCAATCAGGTCAGCTGTCAGGACCTCCTCCCGACTTAAGGACGAAAGAGCGATCAACTGTTTCAATAAAGCTAGACTATCTTTGAATAAGCTCTCCTTATCCTTCATGATATAGTCCTCCTGCTTTATCCGCAGACAATTTTATTCCTTTGATAAAAGCCGAACTAAAACCATGATGTTCCATTTCATTCAATCCGGCTATGGTACACCCCTTCGGTGAAGTTACCTTATCGATCTCGCCCTCAGGATGCGCATTCGTGTGCAATAATAAATCTGCGGCACCTTTAGCCGTCTGAACAGCCATTTTTAAGGCATCATGTGCATGGAAGCCAATTTCAACCCCACCTTGTGACGCAGCTCGTATAGCACGTAAGAAAAATGCTATTCCACAGGCACACAAGGCTGTTGCTGAAGTCATCAGATCTTCATTTATAATGACTACCGAACCAACGGTCTCAAACATCCTTTCTACCTCAGCTAGACTACCTTCTGAAGCATGATCACTCGCAATACAAGTCATCGACTGACCGATAGCAATGGCCGTATTTGGCATCGCACGTACTACCGTCGCATCATCACCCAATACAGCTCTCAGGTCAGCACAGGAAACACCAGATACAATGGAAACAAAAATCTGGTTTTTCTTATCTATTTCGGGAGCGACTTCAACCAATACCTTTTTTAATTGCTGCGGTAATACGGCGAAGACAATAATATCAGCACCTTTAACAGCAGCTTTATTATCATTACTTACCGAGAATCCCTGGCTTGCTTCCTCAGCCAAAGCATTCAGATTTCTGCGGGTCAATGTAATATCGGCAGCACTGGCGAACGCGCTTTTTACAAGCCCTTTCGCCAAGGAAAGACCGATATTGCCACTTCCGATAATAGTGACCTTTTTCATAGTTGGGTTTAGATTAGATTACATGATTATTTTAATGTCAAACAGGTACCAAACTGCCCTTGTTGAAACAAGTGCAAATTATTGGCATGACCAATATATACCTCCTGAACACCTTTATTTATTGCATTAAATGCATTTTGCAATTTTGGAATCATACCATCATTGACAATGCCTGACTCTTTAAGATATTCAAATTCGTCGGATTTAATCGTTGGTATCACCGAATTTTCATCGGTCACATCACGTAATACTCCATTTTTCTCGAAGCAGTATACCAACGAAGTCTCATATAGGGACGACAAAGAGACTGCCAAAGAAGATGCAATGGTATCCGCATTCGTATTGAGCAGCTGCCCTAAACCATTATGTGTAATGGCAGAGAATACCGGAACAAAGCCCGCTTCCAGGAATTTTTTTATTGCCAATGTATTCACAGAATCATGCAATAAATCTCCAACAAAACCATAGTCAATATCCTTGACAGGTCTTTTTATAGCCTTAATCACATCACCATCTGCCCCTGTCAAACCAACAGCATCACATTTTAGTTTTTGTAATTTGGCAACGATGGTCTTATTTGTCAATCCAGCATACACCATCGTCACAATACGCAGCATATTTTCATCTGTCACTCTGCGACCATCAACCATTTGTGCTTGTAGACCAAGCTCACTTGCGAGACGTGTCGCAATTTTGCCACCGCCATGCACGAGGATTTTCTTCCCTGACAGTGCGGAAAATTTCTCTAAAAAAGAATCTAACAGACCCTCATCGTCGATAATATTTCCGCCAATTTTTATAATATTTAATACACTATTAGCCATTACGCAACTTTTCCCAAATAAAAATAGTTTCTCAATAATCAAAAAGACCGTTCTTAGACTAGATCTTCCAGCATTCGTTTTAAAACAACCTGCGCCGCCCAGACACGATTACTTGCTTCCTTAATCACCAAGGAGTTTGGTCCATCCAAAATCTCGGATGACAACTCCAGATCCCGCCTTACAGGCAAACAATGCATGACCTTCGCATCATTTGTCAAAGACAGTTTCTCGTTATCCATCATCCAATCCTCATCTACCGTATATACCTCGCCATACTCCTGATAGGATGACCAGTTTTTCACATAAACAAAATCAGCGTCTTTCAGACTTTCATTTAGATTTGTTGAAATTGTCGCTCCTCTCGTAAAATCCTTACTGAGTTCATAGCCCATAGGTTGCGCGATAGTAAACTCGACAAGTCCTTCTTCTTGTGCCTTACACATCCACTCTGCAAAGGAATTTGGCACAGCTTGTGGCAAAGCTTTCACATGCGGAGCCCAAGCCAATACAACCTTTGGTTTCGCCGTCTTCTTATGTTCAGTGATCGTTATGATATCCGTTAAACTTTGTAATGGATGGCGTGTTGCACTTTCAAGCGAAACAACAGGTACACCACAATATTTAATAAATTTATTGAATAGATCCTCACTGTAATCTTCTTCTCGATCTTTTAACTTCGGAAAAGACCGTAAGCCAAGGATATCACAATATTCACCCATGACGGCTGCTGCCTCACGGATATGTTCAACAGTACTGCCGTTCATCACGACACCATCCTGTGTCTCCAACGCCCAGCCATCCTTGTCCATGTTCATAACCATCACATTCATACCCAAGTTCATCGCCGCTTTTTGGGTACTCAGACGTGTACGCAAACTAGGGTTCAAAAATACAAGACCCAAGGTCTTATGTTTACCAAGATCTTGATTATCATAAGGTGCCGCTTTTAGCGCTAACGCCTCTTGGACAACGTCTGCTACACTGGATACGTCTTTTACAGAGAAAAACTTTTTCATCTATATAAATCATTTATGCGAGCCTTTTCTAGGACACAATGCTTTGTGCTACCCGCTTTGTTTATTTATGCTGAAGAAACAATTCAGATAGATTCCACCTTACAGGAGGAAGTCACCCTTATTATTTCATCTAATTATCGTTAAGCGACTACAGCCGCCTTTATATGTTCTTTTAATGCCAATAAAAATTGATCAGCATGTTCTTTTGTAATATTCAATGCTGGAAGCAATCGAATAACATAAGGTTTAGCCTCCCCCGTAAAAATACGATTCTTTAACAAAAGATCTTTCTTTACATGTCCCAAAGATGCAGGAAGCTCGATTCCGATCATCAATCCCCTTCCTCTCACTTCTACGATCTCTTCAATTCGCTTTAATTCGTCAATGAGATACTGTCCTACAGCATTCGCATTCTCCATCAAACGATCTTGTTGAATGACCTCCAAAACAGCCAAAGCCGCTGCACAGGCCAAATGGTTGCCACCAAAGGTTGTCCCTAAACTACCGTGGGAAGCTTTAAACTTAGGAGAGATACTTATTGCCCCGATAGGAAAACCATTTCCCATCCCTTTGGCCATGGTATAAATATCCGCATCTACTCCAGAATAATCCTGCGCATAGAACAAACCTGTCCGACCATAGCCGCATTGCACCTCATCCGCAATAAATACCGCATTATATTGGTCGCAAAGTGAGCGGATCAATTGAAGAAAGGTAACGGACGCTTCTCTAATTCCACCAACGCCCTGAATACTTTCGATAATAACAGAAGAAATTTCTGTGCCATAAGCTGAAAATGCATCCTTTAGTGCTTCCCCATCATTGAACGGAAGAAAAACGACGTTGTCAGTCTCATTGACAGGCGCAACAATACTTGGATTGTCGGTCGCAGCTACAGCCAGCGATGTTCTACCATGAAACGATTTAGAGAACGCGATTACTTTTTTTCTCTTATTATAGAAAGAAGCAAGCTTCAAAGCATTTTCATTCGCTTCTGCGCCCGAATTACAAAGGAATAAGTCATAATCAACCTTACCAGATACTTCGCCAAGCAATCGCGCAAGTTCACGCTGAATTGGAATTTCAACAGAATTAGAATAGAATCCGATACGATTCAACTGTTCTGTAATACGTTGTACATAACGTGGATGCGTGTGTCCGATCGATATCACGGCATGGCCACCATACAAGTCCAAATAAGCATTTCCTTCGGCATCCCACACCGTAGATCCATTAGCTTTAACTATGTTAATGGGATTAATGGGATAAACATCAAATGGTTTCATCTTAATGAATTATAGATTGATAAACGAAATAGCTAGTAATAGAAAAAGCTATCAGATTTTAGCATTACAAATATATCAGTTAAAACGGTAGGAATGGTCATAAAATAAAAAAAGTCCTCTTAAAAAGAGGACTTTTTTATTTGTAACGGGATCAATATTATTCTCCGTCAACTTTTTCTTCACCTTCTACTTCAGCTTTTACTTCAGCAGGAGCTTCGGTCTCAGCAGGAGCAGCAGCTTTTTTAGCACCACCACGACGACGAGTAGCTTTTTTCTCAGCAGCAGCAGCTTTTTTACCGTAGATTTCGTTGTAATCAACTAGCTCGATGAAAGCCATTTCTGCGTTATCACCCAAACGGTTTTCCATTTTGATGATACGGGTGTAACCACCTGGACGGTTAGCCACTTTTTCAGAAATTTCGCGGAACAAGATAGAAACTGCGTCTTTATCTTTTAAGTAAGCGAATACTGTACGACGAGAGTGTGTTGTGTCGTTTTTAGATTTAGTAATCAAAGGCTCAACGTATGTACGCAATGCTTTAGCTTTAGCTAAAGTCGTAGTGATACGTTTGTGTAGGATTAATGATGTTGCCATGTTAGCCAACATTGCTTTTCTATGGCTATCCGTACGGCCTAAGTGATTTACTTTTTTTCCGTGTCTCATTTTGATTTTATTATACTATATATACCGTTCTTGTTTTAACTAGATTGCTAGACTTTTAAAAGCAATGCTCATCTTATCCCGCAATCCATGTCAAGAGGAATTACATATAGTGGTCGCTTAATAAATTATTATTCTTCGTCTAATTTATATTTCGCTAAGTTCATTCCGAATGATAAACCTTTAGATTTAACCAATTCCTGGATTTCGCTTAACGATTTTTTACCGAAGTTTCTGAATTTCAACATATCAGCTACGTCGTAAGTTACCAACTCAGCTAACGTACGAATATCAGCAGCTTTCAAACAATTCAATGCACGCACTGAAAGGTCAAGATCCACTAATTCCGTTTTCAGAATCTTACGCATGTGCAAGATCTCCTCATCGACAACTTTAGTTTCTTCTTTTGTTTGAGACTCAAGAAGCATATTCTCATCGGAGAATAAGATAAAGTGTTGAATTAAGATCTTAGCCGCCTCTTTCAAAGCTTCTTCGGGGTGAATTGAGCCATCTGTAGAAATGTCCAACAACAATTTCTCGTAGTCAGTTTTTTGCTCTACACGGTAATTCTCAATGGTATATTTAACATTCTTGATCGGAGTAAAGATCGAATCGATAGCGATAACACCTACTGGCGCGTCAGTCACTTTATTCTCATCTGCATTTACATATCCACGACCTTTAGCAATACTCAATTCCAATTCAATTGTCACTGCGTTATCCATGTTACAGATTACTAAGTCTGGATTTAAGACAGTAAAGTTATTAGAGAATTTTGTGATATCACCAGCTAAGAATTGCTCTTGACCATTGATTACTACAAATACCTTTTCGTTGTCGCCAATCTCACCTGTTTTTTTGAAACGGATCTGTTTCAAGTTCAAGATAATCTCAGTTACGTCTTCAACAACACCTTTGATCGTTGAAAATTCGTGCGAAACGCCAGAAAACCTTATCGACGTAATTGCATATCCTTCTAACGAGGACAATAGAATACGGCGCAAAGCATTACCAATGGTTACACCAAAACCAGGCTCCAATGGACGAAATTCAAACGTACCATCAAAATCCGTAGATTTTTGCATGATAACTTTATCCGGTCTTTGAAATGCTAAAATTGCCATTTATTTTCTTTTAATGTTTTATTTGTAATAATAATTGTAATACAACAGAAAGATGCATACCCCAAAAATGGACTATGCATACTTCTATTTTATTTATTATTTAGAGTATAACTCAACGATTAAGTTCTCTTTGATGTTTTCAGGAATATCAGATCTTTCTGGATAGCTTAAGAAAGTACCTGTCAATTCTTTCGCATTCCACTCTAACCAAGAAAATTTGTTTACAGTACGACCTGCAACTGAATTTGTGATGGCTTCAAGAGTTTGAGAACGTTCACGAACTGCTACAACGTCACCTGGACGCAAGCTATATGATGGAATGTTAACAACACTTCCGTTAACAGTAATGTGTTTGTGAGATACCAACTGACGAGCAGCGGCACGAGATGTAGCGATACCTAAACGGTAAACTACGTTGTCCAAGCGAGCTTCTAATAATTTCAAGAAGATCTCACCTGTAATACCTTGTTTAGAGGAAGCTTTAACAAATAGGTTTGCGAATTGACGCTCTAATACACCGTAAGTGTATTTTGCTTTTTGTTTTTCTAACAACTGAATAGCATATTCAGATTGTTTACCTCTGCGTTTAGAAGCTCCGTGTTGTCCAGGAGGGTAATTTTTCTTTTCTAACGCTTTATCAGGGCCGAAGATCGGCTCTCTAAATTTACGGGCAATTTTGGACTTAGGTCCTGTATATCTAGCCATTTTCTTTTACAATTAAAGTATCTATCAGCCTATAGCCGATGAATCTTATCTTTAAATTAATTAAACTCTTCTGCGTTTTGGAGGACGACAACCGTTGTGAGGAAGTGGTGTGATATCTTTAATAGTAGTCACATCGATTCCTACAGTTTGTAATGTTCTGATTGCAGATTCGCGACCAGCACCAGGTCCTTTAACAAACACTTCAACTTTGCGTAAGCCCAAGTCATGAGCAACTTTTCCACAGTCTTGCGCAGCTTGACCAGCAGCATATGGAGTATTCTTTTTTGAACCACGGAAACCCATTTTACCGGCACTAGACCAAGAAATAGTTTGTCCTTGGTTATTAGTCAAAGTTACAATGATATTGTTAAACGTTGCGTTAATGTGAGCCTGACCAACAGGTTCGATAACAACGATACGCTTTTTTGCAGCTTTTTTAGTTTTAGCCATTTCTTATTTATTATTTAGTAGCTTTTTTCTTGTTTGCAACTGTCTTACGTTTACCTTTACGAGTACGTGAGTTGTTTTTAGTACGTTGACCACGAACCGGTAAGTGTTTACGGTGACGCAATCCACGGTAACAACCGATATCCATTAAACGTTTGATGTTCAATTGGATTTCTGAACGTAATGCACCTTCTACTTTCAATTCATCGTTGATGATGCTACGAATTGCTGCCAATTGTTCATCATTCCACTCTTGTACCTTCACATCTTCGCTGATACCAGCTTTTTCCAAGATATATTGAGCTCTTGTACGACCGATACCAAAAATATAGGTAAGGCCGATCACACCTCTTTTGTTTTTAGGTAAATCAATACCTGCTATCCTTGCCATATAATATTAAGCTATTATTTTTAATGAATTAACCCTGACGTTGTTTAAACTTCGGGTTCTTTTTGTTGATTACAAAAACTTTACCTTTACGACGGATGATCTTACAGTCCGCGCTACGTTTTTTTATTGATGCTCTTACTTTCATGATATTTATTTTTTCAAAAGCTTGCGCTAATTAAAGGGCTTACGACTATTTATAGCGGTAAGTAATCCTTCCCTTAGTCAAATCATACGGAGACATTTCCAATTTAACTTTATCCCCAGGTAAAATTTTGATATAGTGCATACGCATTTTACCAGAAATATGGGCGATGATTTCATGTCCATTTTCCAATTCTACCCTAAACATAGCATTAGAAAGTGCCTCTCTAATTATACCGTCTTGTTCTATTGAGGCTTGTTTAGCCATATATTCTCGATTAAATTTAATTTAAAAGCCTGCGAACAGGAGTGCAAAGATAAATAAAAATAATTGAAAACCAACTACTTTTTACTCAAAACTTTCTCTACATGTTCGAATGTCAGCAACACATCTGGTTCTCCTTTTCGGATAGCAACCATCTGTTCGAAGTGCGCCGATAATTTCCCATCTACTGTACTTACTGTCCAACCATCGTCCCAAAAACGAACACCTGCTCGTCCCGCATTGATCATCGGTTCGATACAAATAACCAAACCTTCTTCCAACTTCGGGCCTGCACCACGTTTTCCATAATTTGGAACTTCTGGTTTTTCATGTAAATGATATCCAACGCCATGTCCGACCAATTCGCGCACAATTCCGAAACCGAATTTGCTCACGTACTCTTGGACTGCAGAGGAAATATCCCCAACACGTTTACCGGCCACAGCCTGTTCAACACCTTTGTACAATGATTCCTTTGTGACATCCAACAACAATTGGGCTTCCTCAGAAATCTCACCGACACCGAAAGTGTAAGCTGAATCACTGATAAAACCGTTCAAATTGACCCCCCCGTCGACTGAAACAAGATCACCATCTTTAATTTCATAATCGCTGGGAAAACCGTGCACAATCTGATCGTTGACAGAGATACACAAAGAGTATGGAAATCCATGGTAATTTAAGAACGCCGGCGTCCCGCCGTTATCATGGATATACTCATAAGCTAATTTATCAAGAGATATAGTTTTTACCCCAGGTTTAATCACTTTTGCGATTTCACCAAGCAATTGCGAAAGCACATCTGCTGACTTCCGCAATTGCTCTATATCATCTGCTGACTTATAAAATACTTTAGACATCTAAAGAAATTAAATTGCCGAATGATCCATTCCCTCAACAGACGCGGCCGAACGACCTTTAATACGACCTGTTTTCATCAATCCATCGTAATGACGCATCAATAAATGAGATTCGATCTGTTGCAAAGTATCCAACACCACACCCACTAAAATCAATAAGGACGTACCTCCGTAGAAGTGTGCAAATTGATTATTAATACCAAACAAACTTGCAATAGCAGGCAGAATAGCAATAATCGCTAAGAAAATTGCACCTGGAAATGTAATATTTGATATTACGCGGTCTATAAAATTACTAGTTTCCAATCCCGGTTTAATACCCGGAACAAAACCTCCGTTTTTCTTCATGTCATCTGACATCTGTTGTGGATTAACCATGATCGCTGTATAGAAGAACGTAAATGCGATAATTAACACCGCAAAAGTCACGTTGTACGCTACAGAAGTATAGTTACTCAACGAAGTCAAAAATTCCGACTGAAGATTTGGGAAGAACTGTCCTAAACTCATTGGCACAAACATGATCGCCTGTGCAAAAATGATCGGCATTACACCTGCAGCATTTACCTTTAAAGGTATATACTGACGTACTCCACCGACTTGCTTGTTTCCAACAATTTTCTTTGCGTATTGTACAGGAATCTTACGAACCCCCTGTACGATCAAGATCGTAAAGATCACGACGAAGAACAAAGCTACAAATTCAAGCAACAATGGAATTGGACCACCACCACCTTTCGCCATTCTAGAAACCCATTCCGCAGTGATACCACTTGGCAATTGAGCGATAATACCAGTCATGATGATCAAAGAAATACCATTACCGATACCTTTATCCGTAATTTTTTCTCCTAACCACATCACAAATAAAGTACCGCCTGTCAAAACTATGGCAGTCAGAATAGTGAACAATGGGTCTGCGATTGTTTTAGCACTTGGCTCGATCTGAGTACGTACATAAGCAAAAGCCTGAAGCAAAGTAATCCCTAATGTTAAATAGCGAGTAATCTGATTCATTTTTTGACGACCACTTTCCCCTTCTTTCTGCATCTTTTGGAAGTAAGGAACCGCGATGCCCAGCAATTGAACAACAATGGATGCCGAGATATATGGCATTACCCCTAAAGCAAAGATAGCCGAACGAGAGAATGATCCCCCCGCAAACATATCCAATAAGCCCAATAAACCCTCTTTTTGACCGGAAGCCAAAGCATGAGGATTTACACCTGGTAATACCACGTGACATCCAATACGGTAAATCAAAAGAAAAAGTAAGGTATTTAGAATACGCGTACGTAAATCATCGATTTTCCAAATATTGGTTAAGGTTGTGATTAGTTTCTTCATTTATTAAATTTTAACGATAGAACCGCCTGCAGCTTCAATAGCTTTTTGAGCAGAAGCAGTAAACGCGTGCGCTGTTACTTCAACTTTAGCTTTCAATTCACCGCGCCCCAAGATTTTTACTTTGTCATTTTTAGACACTAATCCATGAGCTTTCAATGCATCGAAATCTACAGCTGTCAAATTGAATTTCTCGATCAACGCTTGCAAAGTATCCAGGTTGACACCATTGTACTCCACACGGTTGATGTTTTTGAAACCAAATTTAGGTACACGACGTTGCAAAGGCATCTGACCACCTTCGAAACCAATTTTCGTAGAGTGACCTGAACGAGAACCAGCTCCTTTGTGACCACGTGTAGAAGTACCACCACGACCAGAACCAGTACCACGGCCAATACGTTTGCTACTTTTTACTGCACCTTTTGCAGGTTTTAAATTACTTAAGTTCATTTTTAAACTAAATTGTGCTAGCCCTTCGCTCTCACTAAACAGGTACTAGCGATTAAAAAATAATTATTATAAATACAAGTAATGGAAAGAGCCCAAAGACCCTTTCCATATGCTAATATTAAATAGTTTCGATAGCTACTAAATGGTTTACTTTACGTACCATTCCAATGATTGCTGGAGTAGCTTCAACTTCTACTGAGTGGTTGATTCTTTTCAAACCCAATGCCTCAATAGTTTTCTTTTGGCGCTCGCTTCTGTCGATAACGCTCTTTATCTGGGTGATTTTGATTTTTGCCATGATAATTAACCGTTAAATACTTTATTCAAATCGACACCGCGGTGTTGTGCCACTGTATATGCATCACGCATGTTTGCTAAAGCAGTTACAGTTGCTTTTACCACGTTGTGTGGGTTAGAAGAACCTAATGATTTAGCCAATACGTCTTTGATACCAGCAGACTCCAATACTGCACGCATTGCACCACCTGCCAAAACTCCTGTACCGGCAATAGCTGGTTTAACCAAAACCGAACCACCAGAATATTTACCATATTGCTCGTGAGGAACAGTACCTTTGATTACAGGAACTTTCACCAAATTTTTCTTAGCGTCGTCGATACCTTTAGTAATTGCCTCAGTTACCTCTTTAGCTTTACCTAAACCGTAACCAACAATACCGTTTTCATCACCTACTACAACAATTGCAGAGAAGCTGAAAGTACGACCACCTTTAGTAACTTTCGCTACACGTTGGATACTTACTAAGCGATCCTTTAATTCGATTTCGCTTGATTTTACTCTTTTTATATTGCTTAATGCCATTTCTTTCTATGATTAAAAGTCTAAACCGCCTTCGCGAGCACCTTCAGCCAAAGATTTGATACGGCCATGGTATAAGTACCCATTACGGTCAAAAACTACTTTATTAATACCTGCTGCTAATGCTTTCTCAGCAACCAATTTACCTACAGCTTTAGACTGCTCAACTTTGTTACCAGATGCAACAAATTCTTTTGACAAGCTAGATGCAGCAACTAATGTTTTACCTGCATTATCGTCAATGATTTGTGCATAGATACCTTTGTTACTTCTAAAAACCGATAAACGTGGACGTTCAGACGTTCCAGCAAGGTTTTTTCTGATTCCTTTTTTGATTCTCTCTCTACGAGATGCTTTTTGTCCTGCCATGATTATTATTTTTTAGCTGATTTACCTGCTTTTCTTCTCAACACTTCACCTTCAAACTTGATACCTTTTCCTTTGTAAGGTTCTGGTTTACGGAAGCCACGGATTTTAGCCGCTACCTGACCGATCAATTGTTTGTCAGCACATTCTAAAGTGATTGTAGGGTTTTTACCTTTTTCAGCAGTAGTTGATACTTTAACCTCTTTTGGCAATACAAAGACAATCTGGTGAGAGAAACCTAAAGTTAACTCTAATACGTTACCAGTACTTGTCGCACGGTAACCTACACCGACTAACTCTTGCGTAGTTTTGTAACCTTCAGTCACACCTTGAACCATGTTAGCCAACAGGGAACGGTATAGACCGTGTAATGCTTTGTGTTTCTTTTGATCAGTTGGACGTGTTACGACGATGTTACCTTCTTCTTGAGCAACATTGATGTCACGATCAACTTGTTGTGTTAATTCGCCTTTAGGACCTTTTACTGATACTAAGTTTTTGTCTGAAATAGTAACAGTTACCCCTGCAGGGATAGCGATAGGCGCTTTTCCAATTCTTGACATTTCTTTGTGTTTTTACCTAGATTAATAAACGTAACATAAAACCTCGCCACCAACATTTTGAAGTCTAGCTTCTTTGTCTGTCATTACACCTTTAGATGTTGACAAGATAGCGATACCTAAACCATTCAAAACACGAGGCATAGTTTCAACACTTGCATACTTTCTTAAACCAGGTTTACTCACACGTGTCAACGTACGAATAGCCGGAATTTTGCTAATTGGGTTATATTTCAATGCGATTTTGATCGTACCCTGTACGCCATTCTCATCGAATTTGTAATTAGCAATGTAACCTTTGTCAAAAAGAACTTTAGTAATTTCTTTCTTAAGGTTCGATGCAGGAATTTCAACAACCCTGTGGTTGGCCTTGATGGCATTCCTTACTCGTGTAAGGTAATCCGCAATTGGATCTGTAGTCATTATATATGAAATTTGCGACAGCGGTTTCCCTCCCAACCATTGGTCTGGGACCTGCTATCTGTTAAACAATTTTAAAATGCAAAAACCCGGCAATCCTAAGTAGAATTGCCCGGGCAAAATTAAGTATTTTTTTTAAATTACCAAGAAGCTTTTTTCACCCCTGGGATCTTGCCATCTAAAGCCATCTCACGGAAAGTTACACGAGAGATACCGAATTGACGCATATATCCTTTAGGACGACCAGTCAATTTACAACGGTTGTGTAAACGTACCGGAGAAGCATTTTTAGGTAATTTATCTAATGCAACGTAATCGCCAGCAGCTTTTAATTCTGCACGTTTTGCCGCATATTTAGCTACCAATTTAGCGCGTTTTACTTCGCGTGCTTTTAATCCTTCTTTAGCCATTGTTATTAGTATTTTGATTTTTAAATGGTAAACCGAATTGCTTCAACAATTCTAAAGCTTCAACATCATTTTGAGCAGAAGTCACAAAAGTGATATCCATACCTTGGATCTTGTTGATTTTATCAATGTTGATCTCAGGGAAAATGATTTGTTCAGTGATACCTAAGTTATAGTTACCACGTCCGTCGAAACCTTTATCGTTGATACCGCGGAAGTCACGAATACGTGGAAGCGATACGGCTACCAAACGATCCAAGAATTCGAACATGTTGTTATCACGTAAAGTAACACGTGCCCCTACAGGCATACCTTTACGTAATTTAAAGTTTGAAATATCTTTTTTCGATTTCGTAGCAACGGCTTGTTGACCTGTAATTAAAGTCAATTCAGCGATAGCGTTATCGATTAATTTTTTGTCAGCTGTTGCAGCTCCTACGCCTTGTGAAACAACGATTTTCTCAAGTTTGGGAACCTGCATAATACTTTTATACTGAAATTTTTCTTGAAGTGCTTTACGGATTTCCTCCGCATATTTCACTTTTAATCTTGGTACGTAAGTCATTATTTAATTTCCTCCCCTGATTTTTTAGCGTAACGAACTAATTTACCATCTGCATTTAACTTACGGCCTACACGGGTAGTTTCACCTGTTTTAGGATCGATAACAGCTAAATTAGAGATGTGAATACCAGCTTCTTTCTCAATGATACCACCATTAGGATTAGCTGCACTTGGTTTAGTGTGTTTTTTTACGATGTTAGCGCCTTCAACGATAGCTCTATTTTTATCCACTAAAACAGTTAATACTTTTCCTTGAACACCTTTAGAGTTACCAGCGATAACTTTCACTAAATCACCTTTTTTAATTTTGATTTTGTGCGTAGTCGTTTTTGTTTTCTTGATTGCCATAATTATAAAACCTCCGGTGCTAGTGATACAATTTTCATGAACTGTTTCTCACGCAATTCTCTGGCAACAGGGCCAAAGATACGTGAGCCACGTGGCTCATCATTATTATTTAATAATACAGCGGCGTTGTCATCAAAACGGATATAAGAACCATCTTTACGACGGATTTCTTTTTTCGTTCTAACTACTACTGCTTTAGAAACGGAACCTTTTTTCACGTTTCCTGAAGGCATAGCGCTTTTCACCGATACAACAATCTTATCTCCGATTGATGCATAACGCTTACGCGTACCGCCCAATACACGGATTACTAAAACTTCTTTAGCACCGCTATTGTCAGCTACATTAAGTCTTGATTCTTGTTGTACCATGTTATTTAGCTCTTTCTATAATTTCAACTAATCTCCAGTTTTTTGTTTTACTCAGCGGACGAGTTTCCATGATTAATACCGTGTCGCCGATACCGCAGGTATTAGTTTCGTCATGAGCTTTAAATTTAGTAGTTTTTTTAACGAACTTACCATAGATAGGGTGTTTTACTTTACGTTCAACAGCCACGACGATAGACTTGTCCATTTTGTTGCTAACTACTAAGCCGATTCTTGTTTTTCTTAAATTTCTTTCCATTTCGACTTTAAATTTTACGCCTCAGAGGCTGTTTCGTTTTTAGCTGCAGCTTTGCGTGCACTGATCTCTGTACTGATACGAGCGATAGTTTTGCGTGCTGCTTTGATCACGTTAGGGTTCTCAATAGCTGAAACAGCATGTGCAAATTTCAATTTTGTAAGGGCTGCTTTCTCCTCTACAAGACGAGCTGCTAAGTCCTCATTAGATAATTCTAAAATTTCTGAATTTTTCATGTTTTTTCAGTTGTTATTTGGGTTATCATCTGTTTATATATAGCGTTAGGGGTAACGGCCCTAACGCTTAAATGATGACATTACCAAGATTTTTATGCTTCAACGTAGTCTCTACGAATCACAAACTTAGTTTGAACCGGAAGTTTTTGAGCTGCAAGGCGTAAAGCTTCTTTGGCAATTTCCAAAGGCACACCTTCTGCTTCAAATAACATACGGCCTGGGCGTACTACTGCTACCCAGTATTCTGGAGCACCCTTACCTTTACCCATACGTACCTCTGCAGGTTTTTTCGTAACAGGTTTGTCAGGGAAAATACGAATCCAAACTTGACCTTCACGTTTCATATAACGTGTAACCGCAATACGAGCTGCCTCGATTTGACGGCTAGTGATCCATGCTTGCTCCATTGTTTTGATACCGAAAGAACCGAAAGCTAACTCCGCTCCACGAGAAGCGTTACCTTTCATGCGGCCTTTCTGCATCTTTCTGAACTTCGTTCTTTTTGGCTGTAACATGTTCGTATACTTTTTAAATCTGCTTCTTCAGCAGGTTTTTGTTGTAATCTAAATAAACTCTATTAATCTTTTTTCGGACCACGGTTATTTCCACCACGGTTGTTTCCACCACGGTTGTTTCCACCGCGACCACCTTTGTTACGGTTGTCACGACGTTCGCCACCACCTTCGTGGTTGCCACGTGATTTTACACCAGATGCTTGACCAATGTTTGGAGATAAGTCACGTTTACCGTAAACCTCACCTTTACAGATCCAAACTTTGATACCGATTTTACCGTATGTAGTCAATGCTTCAGCTAAAGCGTAGTCGATATCAGCACGCAATGTGTGTAAAGGAGTTCTTCCTTCTTTGTATTGTTCAGTACGTGCCATTTCAGCACCACCTAAACGACCTGAACACATGATTTTGATACCTTCTGCACCCATACGCATCGTAGAAGCGATTGAAGTTTTCATTGCACGACGGAATGAAATACGCGCCTCTAATTGCTTAGCGACACCTTCAGCTACTAACTTAGCATCTAACTCAGGGCGTTTGATCTCGAAAATGTTGATTTGAACATCCTTTTTAGTCAGTTTTTTCAACTCTTCTTTGATCTTGTCAACTTCTTGACCACCTTTTCCGATAACGATACCTGGACGAGCAGTGTGAATTGTAACAGTGATACGTTTTAAAGTTCTTTCGATAACAACTTTAGCTACACCACCTTTTGCAATACGAACAGAAAGATATTTTCTGATTTTTTCGTCTTCAACTAATTTATCGGAATAGTTTTTACCTCCGAACCAGTTAGAATCCCAACCTTTGATGATTCCTAATCTGCTACCTATTGGATTTGCTTTTTGTCCCATTTCTCAATAAATTAGTTTTGTTCAACGTTTAATTTGCTATCAACTACCAACGTAACGTGATTTGAACGTTTACGAACTCTGTATCCGCGACCTTGAGGAGCTGGACGCAATCTTTTCAATTGACGACCGCCACCTACTGATACTTCTTTTACAATTAGTTCGCTTTCTTCCACTGATTTACCTTCGTTTTTGGCTTCCCAGTTTTTGATTGCAGATAATAATAATTTTTCTACACGAGCAGCAGCTTCTTTACTAGAGTGTTTCAAAATGTATAATGCATTTTCAACACGCTGGCCACGAATTAAGTCTACCACTAAACGCATCTTACGAGGCGAAGTAGGGCAGTTCAATAATTTGGCATCCGAAGCTCCACCTTGTTGAGCTTTCTCTTGCTCTTTGCGTTGTCTAATTAAGACAGACTTTTTAAGTTTTTTTGTTGCTTCCATTACCTATTATTTTTTCTTTTCTGCGTGGCCTCTGAATGTACGCGTAGGCGCGAATTCACCAAGCTTGTGACCTACCATATTTTCTGTTACATAAACAGGGATAAATTTATTCCCGTTGTGCACTGCGAAGGTATGGCCAACAAAATCAGGTGAAATCATTGATCTACGAGACCATGTTTTGATAACTGACTTTTTGTTAGTTTCATTCATAGAAAGAACTTTTCTTTCTAAGTTGTGATCGATATAAGGACCTTTTTTAATTGAACGAGCCATTATTTTTTCCTTCTCTCAATGATGTAACGATTCGATGTTTTCTTCTTGTAACGTGTTTTGAAGCCTTTAGCTAATACACCTGTACGTGAGCGTGGGTGACCTCCTGAAGTACGGCCTTCACCACCACCCATTGGGTGATCTACTGGGTTCATCGCAACACCACGAACTCTTGGACGACGACCTAACCAACGTTTGCGACCTGCTTTACCTAACACTTGGTTAGATCTTTCATGGTTCGATACTGAACCAATTGTAGCAACACAAGTCAATAAGATCATACGTGTTTCGCCTGAAGGCAATTTGATGATGGCATATTTACCATCACGAGCAGACAATTGAGCATAAGTACCAGCCGAACGAGCAATTGAACCACCTTGACCAGGATTTAATTCAATGTTGTGGATGATAGAACCCAATGGAATGTTTGCTAATGGTAATGTATTACCAACTTCTGGGGCAACTTTATCTCCTGCAACTACAGTTTGACCAACTTGTAAACCAGCTGGAGCAATGATGTAGCGTTTTTCACCATCAGCGTAGTGCAACAATGCAATACGAGCAGTACGGTTTGGATCGTACTCAATAGTAGCTACTTTTGCAGGGATATCTTTTTTATCGCGTTTGAAATCAATTAATCGGTATACTTTTTTATGTCCCCCACCGAGATAACGCATAGTCATTTTACCGGAGTTATTACGACCACCTGATTTCTTGTTGATTTTTACTACTAACGATTTTTCAGGAACGTTTGTAGTAACATCAGAATAATCTGCGCCTATTCTGAAACGAGTACCAGGGGTTACCGGTTTGAATCTTTTAACTGCCATCTTAAATTATATAGTACTGTAAAAGTCAATAGTTTCGCCATCTTTAATCGTAATGATAGCTTTTTTATACTTAGGAGCTCTACCAGATACGAAACCTGCTTTTGTGTAACGGCTTTTCGCTTTACCTGCTACAACTGCAGTGTTTACAGCAAGAACTGTCACACCGAACATAGCTTCAACAGCTGATTTAATCTGGATTTTGTTTGCTCTGTGATCTACTTTGAAAGCGTAACGGTTTAATTTCTCCGTTAAGATAGAAGCTTTCTCAGTCAAGATAGGTTTTTTGATAATTTCCATATTACTTAGCTAATGCTTCCTCCAAAGTTTTAACAGAATCTGTTGTTAACAATAATTTTGTTGCATTTAATACATCATATGTATTCAAATCAGAAGCAACAATAACTTTTGCTTTTTTCAAGTTTCTGCTTGATTTATAAACAATTTCATCGTAAGCTGGCAATACCAATAAGGTTTTCTCATCAGCTACGTTCAACGCATTTATCAAAGCAACATAGTTTTTAGTTTTGATCGCATCGAATTTTACTTCATCCAATACGACAATGTTATTATCTTTTGCTTTGTATGACAACGCTGATTTACGAGCTACTTGTTTCAATTTTTTATTCAATTTGAACGAGTAGTCACGAGGTTGAGGACCGAATACACGACCACCACCATTAAACAATGGAGATTTGATAGAACCCGCACGAGCACCACCAGTACCTTTTTGTTTGTGTAATTTACGAGTTGAACCCGCGATTTCATTACGTTGTTTAGATTTGTGAGTTCCTTGGCGTTGGTTCGCTAAGTATTGTTTCACATCCAAATAGATCGCATGATCGTTAGGCTCTAACCCAAATACCGACTCAGGAAGTTGCACCTTGGCACCTGTTTCTTTACCTGATAAATTTAAAACTTTAACTTCCATCTCTACTATTTGTCTACGATTACATAAGAACCTTTAGCTCCTGGAATGGAACCACTAACAACGATAAGGTTTTGCTCAGCGTAAACTTTCAACACCTGTAAGTTTTGAACTTTAACTCTGTCACCACCTGTACGACCAGCCATGCGCATACCTTTAAATACGCGTGAAGGCCATGATGAAGCACCTAATGAACCTGGAGCACGTAATCTGTTGTGCTGACCGTGAGTCGCACCACCTACACCACCAAATCCATGACGTTTCATTACACCTTGGAAACCTTTACCTTTTGAAGTACCGACTACATCTACGAATTCGCCCTCCTCGAAAAGTGTAACGTCAACTACGTCACCAAGTTGTTTTGCATCTGGGAAAGTTTTAAACTCTACCAACTTACGCTTAGGCGTTGTGTTTGCTTTCGCAAAGTGCCCTTTCAAAGGTGCTGTCGTGTTTTTCTCCTTAGCTTCGTCGAAACCAAGTTGAATTGCCGAGTAGCCGTCCTTTTCTTCCGTACGTATCTGCGTAACCACGCACGGCCCAGCCTGAATCACTGTACAAGGAATATTCTTTCCTTCAGCGTTAAACAGGCTTGTCATTCCTACTTTTTTTCCAATAATACCTGACATGTTGTAAATTAATTAATTAAAAGTCCTTCGAAGCAGTAGGGCTTCGCTCAAGACACACTATTCCCATTAAGGGACTGCAAAGTTACAAACATTTTTATAACTGTCAAATAATTAGTGAATTATTTTTTTTATTTTCTAATTTCCTCCTTACGCTGGTTTTATTCTCCCGATCAGACAACTCACACCACACCGCACAATTCATTCACCAAAAAAATAAAAAAACAAGATTTCATTTTCTCTGCTGCCATACAGCTGTCATATCTTCGGCTAATTTTGAACTGTCTTAATAATGGAAGACAATTCATCCAGATTAAAATTTGAACACTTAAAATACGATAATCATGAAAACAGAAATCATTTCCAAGAACGAGCTGCTTGCACATTGGTTGGGCCACAGAAATTTAACAAGACAAACGATCGAAAAATTTCCGGAAGAAGCACTTTTCACGTATAAAGTAGAAGGCATGCGGACATTTGCCGAAATGATCCAGGAGCTTTTGGGTATCGCGGTTCCCGGGCTACAGGAAATTGTCGCTAACGAAAGCGGTGAACTTAACGAGAAATTCAACTATACAACCAAAGCGCAATTGTTGCAAGCCTGGGATGAAGCTACTCCGCAGATCAGCGCACTATTTGACAAAATTTCGGAAGAACGCTTCTCCGAAGAATTTAACTTATTTGGTCAATACAAGTCACCGATTATTCACAGCATACTCTATTTCATTGACAACGAAATCCACCACCGTGGTCAAGGATTTGTATACCTACGTCTGCTTGGTGTCCAACCACCGTTTTTCTGGGAACGGGATTAATTGTTAGATGAGATCGGAGATTTTAGTATTACTGGTTGCAGACGCTCTACATATTATTGGCAACCTGCCAATTTATTATCATTAATATCTTAGACCTTGTTATTATATAAGGTACTTGTTCGGATTGCATCCAAAATTCCGGACAGGTACCTTTTTTAGCAATCCGACAGAGGGAGCCCCAAGCCCCCTAAACTCAGATTAAACCTGTTCGAGTGCTGCCTCCAGCAATTGCTTTACGGTTCCTTTTAGCGATTCCGGCTCTATAATCTTTCCTTTATCGGCAAACATCATGTACCAGCGTGCAAATCCACGCTCAACATGGATGCTTTCAAAGTGCATTTCAACATAACTGTCAGTAACTACTTCCTTTTGAAATCCAAAGTAATGACGATCCCATTCCATATACCTCGCCATCTCTCTGTTCACCTGAACTACCACTTTAGTTGTTGGCATCTCGTGCCGTTTATTCAGAAAAAAAGAAAGTTCGGGGTGTTCTTTTCCAAAACCATCAGCGAGCTTCCGGATATTGCTGATCCGGTCCAGACGAAATTGCCGGTAGTCATTGCGGAGTTTACAATAAGCAAGGACATACCAAAACTTACTTTCCACAAAAATACCCACCGCCTCAATCTCCCGTTTTTCTGGTGTTTTGTCTGACGGTTTGGAATAATAAATTTCCACACATTTTTTTTCCGCTATACTTTCTATAAGTGTATTTGTACCATGGGTCAATTTCTCATTGAACTGATGGCGGCCGCCTCGAACAAGAAAATTGTCACCCAACAAAGCAACATGTTCCTTTTCATTCCCTCTCAAAATAGCCTTCATCTTGAGCATAGCTGTGGTAAAATGGTGGGCGAGATTCTTATCTGTATACTTCTCAACCAATTTTTCAGCAGCGACAAAACTCAGGGCCTCCTCGCGGCTAAATTGCAGGGGCGGCATTTTATATCCTTCGACCAAGGAATAGCCATTTCCTGCTTCGCCATAAATAGGTATTCCCGCCTGCATGAGGGAGCGGATATCGCGATAGATGGTCCGCAGGCTTACCTCATATTTTTCTGCCAGCGCAGCGGCAGTCACCACAGGCTTTGCTTGCAGGTGCATATAAATAGCAAGGATACGGTCAAATCTTTTCTGAATGTCGGTCATAGGGATAAAGATACGAGTTATTCATTTTTTCTAACGTAGAAAAACACGCTCAAAAGCAGGTGATGTTTAATATTTTTCCAAATTCATCACTCATATCCCGAGCAAATTCCTTTAAATTGACCACTAACCCAGCCTTTGAATCGACAGAAAACACATGAATTAAACAAGTATTTTGTTCAATCAACTCTATCACGTCATTCTTAAACCCAACTAAAGTAATTGCTTTAGGCGAATAATCTGGCCATTGTTTGACTGCTGACAATAATGCCTATTCTGAGAATGACCAAAAACGAGTAAAGAAGTCGCTAAAGAGATAAATTCTTGCTCCGCAACTGGAGTTACTACGGCCTGATTGAAAAAATTAGATATAAAGCGAATAGGGCGGGGATCAATATCATCGTCCTTTTGAATTCCATTCGTCCCTCCTGTTCACACTGTCCTTTAAAAAGAAAATAATCTTTGAACACCATTAAGTTGCTTACATCGAAATACTTTTGTATCTTAACGATACTAACCAATTTTTCAAAAAAATATGCTAATCAACAAAAGCATAAACCTTAAATATCCGTATCATTTAGCACAACGCCATACCGCCCCCAAAGGACTGTACTTTAATTTTCTGACGGCGGAGGATCCTATTCTTTGTACTAAAAATCAGTATATCGCCAGTAAAAAAATAGGCAGCCATTCTTTTTTGGAAATAGCCGGACATTTTGAAGAAGACTGGAACTTTAATATCCGCAATAGCGAGACTACGCTCTGGCTGGCTTTCCAATTTCACGGTTCTTCTTCCATAAAAGGCTTTAGTCAAGCCACTTTAGTCCATCAGCAATACTTGGGCTACTTTAATAGAGATCAAGAAATCAGCTATCAGATAAAAGCTGGTAAAGTCGCCATGATCCTGATCGGAGTTGAAATAGAAGATTCCAGCTCCTTAGCACTGGAATGGAATACCCTGCAACTGGACAGGCTACAGGTAACACAGGTATTAGCCATGGAAAAGATTGGCTACCGCATCAGAAAAGTCCTCGACCTTATCCAACAGGCCAAATCCTCGGCCTATTCATTAAGTGTCAGGCTACAATTTTATACAAGCAATATCATTGAGCTTTATCATAGGGACCTGACCGAACAGCGCAAATCGGCTCAACAGGAGGATATCTCGCTCCTACATCGGGCAAAGGCCTATATCTATGCACATTATATGGATGAGGGACTAAAAGTCGATACCATCGTTAAAGCCCTTCTAACGAGCAAGACCACACTTTGCCGCGTATTTCAAGAGAACAACCTTACTGTCAATGCGGCAATTCGGACCATACGCATCTATAAAGGACGTGAAATGCTCCGTACCTCCAACGATTCCGTCGATATGATCGCTTTCAGATTACAGTTTTCGACGGCCAAATATTTTATTAAAACTTATGTCCACTACTTTGGCCACACTCCGGCCATGGAGCGCAAACTACACCCGCCGCCTATGGAACCTAAATACGCTTATAAAAGCGATGGATAAAATTTATTTTAAGCTCTTCAGAAGCTTCCTTTTCCCTTAAGGGTATGCAAAATACCCCAAGGGGGATTTACTTTACCACACTGGAGATGCAAATCTTCCTCAGGGATACGCAAAATGCTCCAAGGAAAATTCACTTTACTCCACTGGAGATGCAAATCTCTCCCAGGGGTACGAAAAATACTCCAAGGGAAATTTACTTTGCACCACTGGATGTGCAATTCTCCCTTAAGGGATCACAAAATCCTCCAGAGGGAATTTGCTTTACTCCACCGGAGGTGCAATTCTCGCTTAAGAGGTTACAAAATCTTCCAAGGAAAATTTACTTTACTCCACTGGATGCGCAATTCTCCCTTAAGGGATCACAAAATCCTCCGGAGGGAATTTACTTTACTCCACAGGAGGTGCAATTCTCGCTTAAGAGGTTACAAAATCTTCCAAGGAGAATTTACTTTACACCAGAGGGGGCGTAGTTTTCCCTCAAGGGAATTCAAAAACTCCTTAGGGGAATTTACTTTTCTCCTAAGATCAGGTCAACAAAACTTTCCCCCCAAAATATGACTCCATTCCGCAAAAAACGCCATTTTTTCAGAATATATTATTCCAATTCGATAAATAAAAGGGGTAAAATTGTCCCAAAAAGAATTTTCTGCTTTTTGCATTTTGGGACAATTTTACCCCCTCCACGTCCTCTCCACTGTCGTATGTTTGTATCGTTGCTAGCACAATAATTTATTTTAAACTTTTAACATTTAAAAATTATGAGTCAATTAACAATTAACGAAAAAGACCAGACCGATGTACAATTAATGCAGTTTGCGGAGCAGATCGCCACGAAGATGGCCCAGGAAGCTATCTTGTTCCCAACGCCGGTACCCTCATTGACAGTATTGGAATCCGCACTCGCCGCATTCCGCAACTCCGCAACTGAGGCGGCTTACAGAGACACCAGGGCAATTATGGTCCGTAAACAAAAAAGAGAGGAACTGGTCTACGTACTTAAAGAGCTCGGCAAATATGTGGATACCATCGCAGGCAACGACGACACGATCGTACTGGCGGCCGGTTTCAATATCAAAAAAACAAGCTCCTCTTATGCCGGCCTAGTGCGAAAGGCACAGCGCCCCGTTGCCGAACCAAGCCATGTAGGCAGTGGACGGATTACGCTAAAAACAGATGCCTGGCCCGGAGCGAGAATGTACCAATACCAGTACAGACACAAAGGAAGCGAACTGGAATGGACATCCCAGCTCAGCTCAAAAAGTACCTGTATCATTGAAGGCCTGGAAACATTCAGGGAATATGAATTTAGGGTCACCTATATCGGCATTGATCCGACACCAAACTACAGCGATGTGACCAGCAGCTTTGTACTGTAGTCGCTAGGGCCCACATCGCCGGCTTCCTCTGGCCTGACACGTTAAGGACTCGAGGAAGCCGCATTTTCCTGGATAAATATAAACTTCCGCCAGCGGAGGTATAAATCAACAGATACCAGCGTATAGACTACGTTAACAGAAAGAACAGATTTGGAAAAAACACCGCCATTTTCTATCTTGATGCGGGAAGGACTAAAAAGACCGGTCAAAACAGTTAAAATGGCGGTAATTCCAGATATCCATACCACTACAATTATGAAAGAAATCGTCAGAGAACACCAGCTAAGGCCAATCGTCCTCCGCTTTCACCTTGATAAGCCCCGGTCGGATTTTGAAAAAAAGGGCCTCGATGCCCACTACCTCATGCACGACCTCACCTGGGATATGCTTCAATCACTCAAAGAGCAATATCGGATACTGGAAGAGATTGATTATGAAGTAGCCGAACTTGAATATCTATTGCTGCCCATTGAACAGGACCTAGATATACTGGAAGTCATGCTTAAGATCAAAGCGCCTTCGGTCCTCCCTTTCGATGAACATGATGACGGCACAAAAATCAACATCAATATCGGGGAGTTCTTTAAGGGGGTAATCTACCACAACCAACAGATACAGGATCTCCACGATGAGGTTTCCGAAGCATACCGATGGTTTAATGCTCATTTTGAGATGATCTATGAAAAAGAAAGCTGGATAGACGAACAGCTCTGGGAGGATGTCAATCAGATCTATCACCATTATCTGGAGGCTCAGGTCGATATTGTCTCACTAGACCGTGACCAGGAGGAATTTAAAGAGGCTTTGTCCCAAGTCATCGAACTGCAGGATAGGTACAACGACTACGGACAGGTTCTATTTGCCTCCTTCAACGCGCTTCAGGCCAGATCGGAAGAATGTTACAGAAGGACCGAGATTGTCAACAAGGGACTGGATGAACTGCATAAAAACCTGAAATAGGCTTCATACAGAGAGTTATATTTCCAAAGATTCACTCCAGCACTGGATAAAACAAAAAAAATCACATTCCAATTAGTTGGACCGTGATTTTTTTTTCTTGAATTCCTAACGAAAGTGATTATTGCTTTGTTCCCTCAAAATAAAATTCTACATCGCTGCTAGCTTCAGACTCTGTGCTTATCTGAATATTCTTATCATCAAGTTTATAGGTAATTGACCCCATGGGTCCCTGACCGGAAATATGGATATTGGATACGTTTTGTACAGGAAATGTTTTAGCAGTAGCTCTACTATAGGCCTCACCTGTTTTCACTGTGGCCTTCACTTTGCCATCATCCACCTTGGTAACATTGACAATCGCGTTAAAATATTCAGCATCACCGCCGATGACCATCTTTCCTTTAAAAGAGCCTACAATGGCATCTATTTTTCCCGAAACGATAGGTTCATTCTTATCTTTGCTACATCTGACAAAGATCATTGACACCATTGCCGCTAGGCAAAGGATCATTAGGTTTTTGTTAATTGTTTTCATCTTTTGCATATCTATATAAACAAAAGTAGATATACACAGGGGGGCGAACAATACCACGAAATAGGGTAATTTACCCTCCCAATTTTAGGGTAGTCACCACAAGCAAGGGGTTAGAGTAAATTTTCCTTAAAGAGTATTGTCAGCAGCTCAGCAGTATTTTTTACGGTAAATTTTTGAATCAGATTTTTTCGATAAGTATCTACTGTCAATGGGCTCAGGAATAGTTTTTCGGCAATTTGCGCACTTGTTTTTCCCTCTGCCAGTAACTGCAACACCTGTTTCTCGCGCATCGTCAGTGAAGGTAGTTGTCGGGATGGTGCGGCGGCTATGAGCCGTTGCGTTGCCCCACATAAGCCCATACTGCCTTGAGAAACTTTCTGAATACAGGCTATAATTTCCTCTGCATCGGCACTTTTTAGAATATATCCTGCAGCACCATTGGCAAGCATCTGCAGAATGCTATTGCGCGCCATATGATTACTAAAGCCAACGATGATAAGCTCGGGATAATTCCTTTTGAGTTCGCCACATAGATCGATACCGTTCGTATCGGGCAGGGCAATATCCAATAAGAGCAGATCTATCTGATCCTGCTTCAAAAAATCGGTCAGCGCCCGACCCAGTGAAAATCCAAGCACCCGGCCGTATGACAGATTTTCTTTTAAAAATGATTTGATTCCTTCGATGGCAATTGGATGATCATCCAAGATAGCCAATGTTTTTTGCTCCTCAGACATTGATTTCAATATTGACACTTGTTCCCGCCCCTGGCTGTGACGAGATATTCATTTTTCCATTTAAATACTCTACCCTCATTTGTACATTCTTAAGTCCCATTCCCCGTTTAGCTCCCACAACCTCCCCTACGTCAAATCCTTTGCCATTGTCATCTACACCGATCAAAAAGCCTTGCTCATTTTGTAGGCATTGCACGATAATTTGATCTGCGTCCCCATGTCGAATGGCATTATTGATCAGCTCCTGAATGATACGATAAATATTCAACTGCATATTCTCCGCAATAGTGCTGGAGAGGCCATTGCACTGCAGCTCAATGACAACAGCGCCATGCTGCATCAAAGTACAGAGATCTTCTAGGGCTACCGATAACCCCGAGCGTGATAAGTTTTCAGGCATCATATTATGTGCTATCAGTCTGACATCAGAGATCATCTGATCCAGCTGAGATTTTATCCCATCCAATACCGGCAGATTGTCTTCGGAAGAGACCTGAAGTCTCATGGCAGTCAAATGCCCGCCAAGTCCATCATGCAAATCACGGGCAACCCGATGACGTTCCAGTTCCTCCCCCTCCAAGAGCGCTTTGGTCACTTGAAGTTCTTGCTGCTGTGCCAACAGTTCCAGGTCGCGTTGTGCCCTCTTCCTGTGCTGACGATATAAATAGACAGACAAGACGAGCAACAACAGCAAGACCAAAGAAAATATACCCAATATATAATTATATAAACGCTGGTTTTTCTGTTGAAGTACAGTCTCCCTCTGTTCAAACTCCAGTCTCATGATTTTCTCGTTCTTCTCAGCTGTTCTAAATCTGGTCTCCAGGCCAGCTATTTCACTTTTATAAGCCACTTGTGCCAAGCTGTCTTTAATGGCAACATGTTTCCCAAGCCATTTATAAGCATTTGGGTAATCGTTTAATTTGGCATAGGTATTAGACAAATCTTTAGCAATTTGTTGCATATTACTTGTCATATCATAAGGCATATCCCGCATGACAATCTTAAGCTCCTTCAATGCAAGTTCATATTTTCCCAAACTATAAAAGATATTAAACTTCTGATAATGCATCATGCCTATCTCATAAGGCATATTTAGCTGTTCCGCAATTTTCAGCGCTTTTTCGACGACCTGAAGCGCTTTCGGAAAATCGTTCTTTGCGCAATAATACATACTGGCTGTTTCACCATAATTCAGATGTGCCAAAGACTCCTTTAGCGTATCTAAAATTCGCTCCGATTTTAAAAGATAGGATTTCGCTAAGTTAAGTTCGCGAGATTCTACATATTCACGTGCTAAATTTAATAATGATATAGCATGTCTCTCTTTTGAAAGAGGGTATTTCTCATAGAGTTCAAGTCCTTTTTTAAAATAATAAATTCCCCTTTCTGTATCGCCGATCTCCTTAAGAGCGGAACCAATAGCCTGGTAGGATTTTGCAGCTTGATTATAATCCTTCTGTTTGATTGCTGCGGGAATTATTTTATCAATCTGGATCTGCACCATGCTTTTCCGATCATCTTTATGATCAATAATCATAGCATAATTCCACCAGGCTTTCACCCAAAATTCATAAGCTTCCTGGGTATTAAATTTCTCCAGCATAACCGCAGCCTGCCGGTAAAGCTGCTGACATTCATCGGTCTCCCCCGCGGTCATAAAAATATGTGAAGCCCGATAGTATGTATATAAAGCCTTCAGGTATGACTGCTTTGCACATAATTTTTGTGCTTCACCCAAATAGCGCAGAGCAGTGACTGAATCTTTTTTTTCGAACATCGATTGATTCGCGATCAAAAGAGCTGCTCTCGCTCTCAGGCTATCATTCTTAACGGTATTGAATACATTCCACAGACTGTCAATGGAACCGGTAGACGGTCCGCTCTGCTGTAATGCAAAAACAGATAAAAGCATGTTGCACAGCAGTATCGTAAGAAAAACAAGTTTTTTCATCTATTCAGCTTGATATTGACAGATTGGTCTATTTCTATCACACAAAATGCAAAAAAAAGATAATATATTGTTGTTTTCCGACGACATTTAATACAACTGTACTTGTTCTATCTGCTTGATAATATCATTGCCCAAATCCATCAGATCAATTAATGAAGTAAAACAAGACATAGAACCGGGATCGTTCAGATACATAAACTCCGATCAACTACTTTAAAGCCCTTTCAAGTGCCCCACAGCGGTTCTGGCGGCAACAATACGATAATGATAAGTTATGTATAGTTCATATGACTGGAATTCATTCTTTTAAAATGGAGCTAGCTTGCCTAGCCCGCTATACATTGATAATATCCTTACTGTTTGATCACTTTTTCGCCATTGAGCATTCGGTTATATCTAATCAGCGCCTCTACGTAATAATAGTCGGCATAAGTCAATGGTACATCTACCTCAGTTTTATGTGGAATAGAACCGACACTGTGTTTCAATATATAACCACCAGCTTCTTTATAGTCCGCTTTGTACGGTTTAGAAGAAAGTGACTTTAACATCTGCTCGGCTTTGGAAATGTACAATTGGCTTTCACTACCTTTTGTATACTGTGCCAATTCCAGCAAAGCTGAAGCGGTAACCGCTGCGGTAGAGACATCACGTAGATCCTTCTGATGATAGTACTTACTTTCTTTGGTCAGTTTATTTTGATCCATATCCCAATACGGAATCAGGTCCTTCGGAAGATTGGGATGATTAAGGTAAAACTTGGCGATATTCCGAGCTTGTTCCAAATATTTACTGTCACCGGTTTCGCGGTACATCATGGTGTAACCATATAGACCCCAAGCCTGTCCCCTTGCCCAGGCAGATTCATCAAATGCACCCTGAGCAGTCTTCCGGGATATGATACTGCCATCTTCTGGATTATAATCTACTACATGGTAAGAACTGTAGTCTTTCCGATAATGGTTGACCATTGTCGTATTTGCATGCTGAATAGCTATATCCCGAAATCTTTTATCTCCTGTTATTTTGGACACTTCAGTCAAAAATTCCAGATTCATCATATTATCGATGATAACGGGATAAGTCCACGGTTGCCCGTCCCAGTTCTTACCACCATCCCATGAACGGATGGTTTTCGGAGCTTCGTGAAAACGTGTTGCCAATGAAGCCGCACCAGTGCTTAGCACTTCTTTGTAAGCTGTAGAATCACCTGTCAAACGCAATGCATTACCAAAGCTGCAATATAGCATAAACCCAAGATCATGTGTTCCTTTATTGTTCTTCTCTTTTTCTAAATGATTTAGTTTCCGCTTTGCCTCATTCAACAACTTCTCGTCTTTTGTATATTCAAAAAGATAGAGCACAGTACCGGGATAAAATCCGGAGCACCACCAGCTAGAGCCCCAGTTGACATATTTCCCGTCTTTATACGTGGTGGGAATATCCGACTCCTGTATGGACGCGGCCAGATAGGTAATCTGTTTATGTGCGTCTTCAAGATTGGTTTGGACAAATTCCTTGTTAAGCCCCAATTTGGCTGTTGTTAAATTCTTCTGACTAGAACATGATATTGCCTGTAGACCAAGCCCGATCATTAACGCTCCTGAAATATAGTGTTGTACCTTCATATTAGTATTGAGTATTGAGATATGAGTATCAAGAATTTACTTAAACACGTCTAAGACCTACCTAGTATCTCTATTTTTTTTATTTTCTATCTGTTATCTATTTAGTATTGAGACTTGCGTATTGAGTTTTTACTTAATACGAGCCTAAGGCTTAACAAGTATCTTTATTTTTGTTTTTATCTTTATTTAGTGTTAAGCTATGAGTTTTGAATTTTTACTTATATAGTATGAGACCTATCTACTACCTCTATTTTGTTATTATTTAGATTATGAATAAAAGAACAAGGAATTAATAACTGACGTAATAATCTTTCGGAAACTGTTCCGCATTCCAGCATTTCTGCGATGTCCATTTCTGTGGAACACATGTCCAGAACTCATCCGTAGCAGGTAATCCTAACGGCAGGAACGACAGCGATGCCACATACATTGATCCGGCGTTAGTATAATAGTCAGCCAAATTTGACTGTTGGTCTCCAACCACTCCCATACGGAGCCATCCCGAAGGAGCAAAAGTTTTGTCAATATAGATGTGTCTGAGTACCGCCGTAAGGGCCGCCCTTACTTGACCTTTTGAGATATCTTCTGGCAATTTATCCTCTAAAGCTACTGCTGCCAGAGGTTGAAAGGCCGCATTCTTATAAGTAGACGACCGCCCAACGACCACATAGTGCCCTTCAGGCGATATCATCCGTTCTAAATGATGTGCATAACGCTGCATTCGCTTATATGCACGTTCATACATTTCCTTGTATTTTCCACCCGCAGAAATATTATGACGTAGTGATTCGACCTGCATACAATGGATCACATAGCCGTTATAATGATCAAAGCTAAAGCGTGCCCCATCACTATACCAGCCATCGCCAACATACCATTCCCGATCAAATTTATTGACTGCATAGTCTATTTTCTCACGCGCGCATTCCTCGCCTACACTATAAAGGAAGGTTTCGGTCATTGCAGCAAAAAGTAACCAGTTGCTTTCATTCGGTTTGATCTTACGCAATAGTTTGAATTCTTCGACAACCCTTTTTTGGGTTATCTGGTCCAATGGTTCCCATAGCGCTTTAGGTGCTCTCAGAAACGCTAAAGCCAAATGCGCTGCATCTACCAGGGTTTGCGATGAAGGTCCCCGCCATGTAAAGTAATCCGGAGATTTTGGATCCACACCATATTTGATACCCAATAAGGCTTGATCACGTAATTTTTTACGGAGTTTCCCCTCTTCTGAGCTGTCATCGGGTAATGCCAACCAAGGCGCCATTCCTGCCAACAATCGACCAAAAGCCTCGAGGTAACCCACCCCCGGATCTCTGCTATCAAAAGTAGGACTTACCTCCATCGGCATATTTTTGCGCCATTGTTGCTTACTGATATTATCCAATATAGGTGTGGCCATCTTGCTTAGTATTGATACCCAATAAGCGCGATCATTTCCCGTATAGCTTATACTTTCTTTATGTAAAACATTTGCCTTCACGTCCATCGGCAACAATGGTGTCAGTGCACCAATCCCAGCACCGCCTAATAATTTTAATACGGATCTTCTCTTCATCGATAATGGTTTATAAGTAATATGTGCTCAACAAGCACACACAAAACATTAAAAATCTTTATTTTAATACAGAAAAACAAGCTAAAAAGAATCAATCGCTCTGGCAAACGATTGCGCGAGCGATTGATCCGTAAATTTGTTACAAATCAAATCTTATTGCCATTTAGGATTCTGTACCAAATTCGGATTTAAGGACAATTCTGAGATAGGAAGCGGCCAGAGATAATCACGAGCGGGATCAAATTTTCTCGTCGCTGCTGTTTGTGCGATTACATATCCTTCAGGCGTAAGACTCACAACAGGTTGTTCCGCATATTCGCTTTTGAAAAACTGAATGCCTAACGTAGGTAATGGCAATACCTTTTCTGCAATTTTCCAACGGATAATGTCCCAATAGCGGTGTTCACCTTCCATTGCAAATTCGACTCTACGCTCTCTTCTAATTTCTTCTAATACATTCAATTGATGATCTAAAGCAAAAGCATTTGTCAATTTTGGCATTCCAGCACGCTCTCGAACGATATTCAACGATTTATTCAGGTCAGCATCTGAAATATTTCCATCTAGTTCATAAACTGCTTCTGCATATGACAACAACACCTCAGGATATCGAATAATTTTATGTTCATTAAAACTCGCTTGGTTCACCCAATCCGTATCATTAAAATATTTGAAGGTTTTATAGCCAGTTTGTGTAAATGAAAACATAGGCTGGTATTTAGAGCCATTGATATAAGTATCTCCGGTTTTAAAAACAGTCATTGCCAAACGAGGATCCCTATTTTCAAATTCCGTTAAGGTGCTTACACTAGGTTTATAATAAGGAGATCTATTTGCCCCATCTCTAGGTAGACCATCGATATATAAATAAGCGTCTACTAAATAACGCGTGGGAGTAATCGCACCTTGTTCTATATTCCGGCTATAATTGTGCGTTGATATTCTATCCGTCATATCTTTACCATATAAACGGGGTAATATGACTTCCTTATTTGCATAACCATTCCCTTCTTTTTGAAAAAGATAATAATAACTCTTTGCCGGGTCAGCTCCATAAGTAAAAAGCTTAAAATAGCCTGTTGAAATAATATCATTGGCCGTATTTTTCGCTAATGTCAGGTGCTTTTTTGCATCTCCAAACTGATGATACTTTTCAAAAGTCCCTTCAAAAAGCGCAAGTCTAACCTTAAGCGCCTGAGCAACACTCTTATTGATCCGCCCGTAATCAGTGGATTTTGTCGCACTTGCTTCAGGCAAATTTTGGATCGCGTAATCCAGGTCGCTATAAATCAGATTGACAACTTCGTCACGTGTTCCTCTTGGCGCTTGAAGCAATTCATCATTCAGATTTAATGTCCGGGTTACGATCGGCATTCCCCCAAATCTCTTGAGCAATTCTCCATAAGCATAAGCTCTAAAAAAACGTGCTTCAGCGCTATATTTCGTTATAACAGCCGCATCTAGCGACATCTTTTCTGCCTTTTCTAAGATAGTATTTACTGCGCGGATTAGCTGATAATTATTTGTATAATCCCCGCTACTATTAGGCACCAAGCGAGATCCATCGCTGATTGAATTGTTACCTGTAGAACGAGAGTCATCAGTCCAATTTGCGGCGCTATTTTCGCCAATTCCTGGCAAGAAGGTATAAAGATAATTTACACCCATCAACAAGTGCTGTTCGGTTTTCCAAAAAGACGCATCTGTCACCCTAGTCTCATCTATCTTATTATCTAAATCCTTCATACATGACGAAAATAGAATATTGGCCGATGCAATCAGTATTCCCAATTTTGCAGCTCTCTTTATGATGGTTTTTGATTTATTTATTTCGATTTTCATAATTTCCCTAGTTTTAAAACGTAACATTTACCCCTAATGTGAATGAACGGAAAAATGGATATCCGAATGCCTGTCCATTTGGTGTTTCAGGGTCATAATAAGGGTTCCATGATTTTTTAAATTCAAATAGATCTTCGCCGGAGAAAAAGACCCTTAGACGTTCTATTTTCGCTCTTGTCGTCAATTCCTTTGGTAAGGTATAGCCCAGTTGGATATTTTTCATACGTGCGTAAGCTCCATTGACTACCCATTTATCCGAAATTCTTGTATTACTTCCACCTCCCATGACTGGCCTTGGAAACATTGCATTTGGATTTTCTGGCGTCCAGTAATCTTTATGGATGGCCCAAGCCTGCCGCCAGCTTTCAACATAAGGAAGAGTCAAAACGGAAGGCAGTAAAAACTTTCTTTTCCCAACACCTTGAATAAATGCACTAAAATCAAACCCTTTATAATTGAAACCTAGGTTCAATCCAAAAGAATATCTTGGATTTTGAGTACCGAGATATACTAAATCACCTGGATCCTCTAAATTACCTTTACCAGAGGAAATAATTCCATCACCATTTACATCAACATAGCGAATATCTCCAGGCCCCAAATTCGGGTTTTGATGATTTACCTGATTATTTTTTATCTCATCAGCATTTTGGAAGTAACCATCCGTACGGTATCCAAAAATTGAATTTTTAGAATATCCCTCTAAAAGAGAAACGAGACCGCCACCTAAGCTGGTTCTATTTAAAAATTTAACAACCTTGTTGTTATTATCTGATAAGTTAGCTCCAATAGTATAATTAAAATCCTCACCAATTTTATCACGCCAATTTAAGCTCAGCTCCCAGCCCCAAGATTTGAAATCGCCAATATTTGAACTAGGGCTGCCAATACCAAATACACCAGGCTGCGTTATGACCCCATATGTTCCTTTGGTTTCACGCCAAAAATAAGAGAATGATCCATCAAGTTTTCTATTGAACATCGCGAAATCCAATCCAACATCGGTATTTGTAACTTTCTCCCAGGTTCTTAGCGGTGAAGCGGCACTTCCAATCCAATAGTAAGTATTCCGTACATTATTAAATGGATATGCATCTCCCTTGGATAGCGCATTTATATAATCGTAATTATTAGCCCGGGGATTATCGCTATTAGGATCATTTGCCTGTTTACCCCAAGCTGCTCGCAATTTTAATTCATTAAAAATTTTGGAAGCATTGCCAAACCACGATTCATTGTTTATACGCCAGCCTGCTGAGACACCAGGTAAAGTAATCCAGCGGTTGGCTGGTGATAAACGTGAGCTTCCTTCCCGATTTAACGTTCCCTGAATAATATACTTCTGGTCAAAAACGTATTGTGCGGTACCAAAGAAAGAAATCAATGTATTGGTTTGTATATTGTCTCCAACACTAGTATTATTTTTATCCCCAAATTGACTTAAAGCCAATACATCATCCGTAGGGAGATTCGATGCTGACGCACCAATATAATCGTAACGATAATCATCATAACGATATCCTCCACGTACTAACACCTCGTGCTTTTCATTAAACGTTCGATTATACTCACCTACAGCTTGCCAATTGTTCGTTAATGTTTGAGAACGCCCCTTGATGATTGAATTAAGATTAATTCCCCCTGCCCATCCAGTTCGTCCATTTACATTATACATCGGAACTGGGATTCTGGTATTATTATCATTCTCCATCACAATTCTTGGACTATACAACAGGCGTAGCTTTAAACCCTCCGTAAAAATATCTTTTGCCCCAAGCTCAAAACTTCCGCCAATTTCTTGGATGACATTATTGTTACGTCCGCCATCCTTTAATAACCCAACAGTTTCTCCAGCAGCACTTCCGGCGGCATATTTTGTATCACCACTTTCTGGAAGATATATAGGACTAATACTCCTTGAAGAAACAATATTATAAATCAAACCATAATCATTACTGGCTCCTAAAACACTTGAGTTCCTCTCCGATCTACTGTATAATATTTTAGAGTCCAAGCTAAACATCTTGGAAAGTTCCCGATGATAATTAAAACGTCCATTCAAACGTTTATAGTCATCTGGTCCAAATCTAAAAATTCCTTTATCCGTGATATAACCCAATGAGAACAAGTAATTATCCTTTTCTGTACTTCCTGAAATAGATAGATTTTGATTTAAACGTGTTGATTTATCTTTCAATAAAATCTCCGGATAATTATAATTGCCAAAATATTGATAGGCAGTGGGGTTCGTTGGGTTAATTCTATAATATTGATTAGGATCCTTCATCAGAGCAATTAACTCTGCTGACCAATCTGGAGATTGACCAGCGTTTATACGAGCGAGGTTCTGCATCTCAGCCTCCTCCCAGCTATTAATCCGCTCAGGAAAAAGTCCCATCTTTTTCGCCGTCCACATCCCCTGATAGTTTACCTTCAATTTTCCCTGACCAGATTTTGTCGTCACAAGAACGACACCCGCTGCTCCCCTAGATCCATATATGGCCGTTGCCGAAGCATCTTTAAGAATAGAAATACTTGCAATATCGTCTGGATTGGTATAGGTCAAAGAACCGGGAACACCGTCAATAAGTACCAATGGGTTAGATGAACCCGTAGATAGATCTCCACGAATATTAACCGAAAAGCCCTCGGCACCGGGTTGTCCACCTGAGCGAGTCACTACTAATCCAGGCGCAGCTCCCTGCATTGCAGACATGACATTGGATATTGGACGAGAGTCCAAAACTTTCTGATCTATGGTAGAGACTGAACTCGTCAAATTTGCCTTTTTCTGCGTTCCATACCCCACAACAACAACTTCATCAATAACCGAACTTGTACCATCCATAGTTACATTAACGACATTTCGTCCGTTGAGGGCAATTTCTTGGTTTTGATATCCCACATAGGAGATTACTAGTGTTGCATTGGGACTGACGGACAAGGAATAGGTTCCCGATCCATTTGTGGAGGTTGAGCGTGTTTCTCCCTTCTCTCGAATTGTAACACCTGATAATGGTGTTCCTTGACTGTCTTTGATTTGTCCTGTAACATTTACTTTCTGTTGGGCATTAGCGACACCAACAGCAAATAATGTCATAGCGGACAATCCAATTGCGTAAAACTTAGCCATACTTTAGGAAATTGGTTTTATAATTTAAAAATCGGTTGCTTAACAGCATCAAAATTGGGCAAGTGCAACTATTCAATAGGGTGATTTTTATAAATATTAAGGGGTAAAATCTTAAATTTGAACTATAACCGCTATTTATCTATGAATTTCCTCATAAAGCAGATCCAAAACGTGGTCATCATAGCATGGCTATTTTGTCCTTTTATGCCTTGTTTGGGCCAGAATTTCAGTTTTGAGACACTAACACAGGACAATGTATTAGATAAACAGGCTGTTTTGACTATTGCGCAGGATAAAAAGGGAAAACTTTGGTTTGGCGGAGGGAATAATCTGTTTGTTTACGACTCACAAACTATTTTAAACCTTCGTGTTCAGGATAGCATATTCAACAAATTGGATTATATCAATAAGATTTGTATAAATGACAAAGATGATCTTTTTATAGCTACCGCAACACAAGTATTTATCTTCAACATTGACAAACGAAAGGCTGTATTGAGAAAAGGAAAGCCTTTTATAGAAAAACTCATTGTCTCGGATATACAAATTCTCTCAGGTCATATCTTTTTATGTACAAATAGAGGTCTATATATAGCTATTCCGGCTTCAGGCTCCTATGATTTTAAATTAATTTTAGATCGACCTCATACACAGACTATAGTTCAAACAGGACTAAACTCGTACACGATAGCTAGTTCCCACGGTCTTGAATCATTTATATACAAAAACAAACGAATATCTAAAATCCATAGCTTGGGGTTTCCCGTATTACCTCTAAAGGAACGAATATTTAGTACAATGCATTTTAAAGACAACATGCTCTGGGTAGGGACAAAATTACATGGTCTATTTCTGTTCAATTTTTCCAGTCGAAATTGGCGGAATCTAAGAGAAGAAAATAGTAACCTCCTGAGTAACAACGTCCGTAAAATCATCAGAAACGCAAATGGGGAGCTATTAATCGGAACGTTGAAAGGGCTTTCCGTTTTCACGGGGTCTCCTGCTTTCACAAATTACAAACATAATACGTCCATAAAAAACTCTCTCAGTCAAAACTCAATTTATGACATCTTTGTCGATAATCAAAAAGTGATCTGGCTAGGAACATATTTTGGAGGTATTAATGCAGTTTATCCTGATTTGATCCCTATCCGATCCTATTCTACACGTTCTTTATTAAAGCAACGTTTGAATAGCGATATCGTGGGTAGTTTTGCCGTTTCCAAAAATGCTGCTTGGATAGGCACTGAAGAAGAAGGAATCAATAAAATTGATAAAATTACGGGGAATACTAGTCCGCAACCGAAGCTGACCCGATCAAACCTGATAAAAGACCTTTATGTACGGGATGAAAAATTATATGCCGCACAATATGGTGGTGGCTACTCCATCATTGACCTAAAATCGGGTAACACCAAAAATTATCTCCTCGAAAAGGATCTCTTAAACCTGAAAAACAATATTTACAGCATTTACGTGGATCCTGCACAACGAATATATTTAGGTACAAATAAGGGGCTTTACATTAAGGAACAGGAAAAACCACCACAGTTTGATTCCTCGCTCGCAGCAAATACAATAGATGAGATACAGGCAGATGATAAACAACAGATTTATTTCCTGCAATCAGGAAGGCTATTTCGGAGAAAGACTTTTAGTACTACTATCCACCCCATAAAGCAAGTTGACTCACTTTACATAAATGGATTTTATGTAGCACCCAATGGTAATATTTGGCTCACTTCGAAGGGGGATTTATATCATTTCGATCTTAAAGATCGTTTAACCCTCATAGCACGCTTCCCAAATAACACCCTTGGCTGGCCAGTGATGATAGACAAACATTTCTGGATCAGCAGCAAAAATGGACTGATTTTTTTTGATCCGAGTACCAAGTATCATACGGTTCTTAATCAGTACGATGGTCTCCCCGTTAAGAACATGCAAGGAGCAAAGGTCTATAGCAGCGACGCCGCCGTCTTGTTCGTGACTACACTGAACGGCCTGGTTTCCATCGACACCCGAAAAATCACTTTTAATCAGAAGAAACCGAATGTGCTTTTTAGAAATATATTCCTTGAAGATACCCCATTAAACTATGGCCGCATCCAGCGAGGTGATCGGTCCAACAGCTATCAGTTGCAATTACGTTATGACGAGAATTTTATCACGGTCAATTTTTCAAGTTCCAATTTTATCAAACCACAGAAAAATAGATATCGTTATAAACTTGAAGGTTTTGACAAAGACTGGATAGAAACTAATACCCCAAGTATCAGATACACCAATATCCCCGAAGGTCGGCACACACTGACCGTATATGCCAGCAATAATGACGGCATCTGGAGCAGTACTCCGCTACAAATACATATAACTATAAAACCTCCGATCTGGCGCACCTGGTGGGCCTACCTCTTATACGCCGGACTATTTACTCTCGGGGTGCATTTTGTCATTAAGTTTGTCGTTGAACGCCAGATGCTGATCAATTCCGAACGGGAACAGGAAAAGAAAATCAAATTCTTTACACAAATTTCGCATGAAATCCGTACGCCGCTGACCTTGATCACCGCACCTCTGGATGAAATCATTACCGAAACCGCCAATTTATCGACCACCCAGTCTAAGATCAAACGGATTAAAAAGAACGCTGTTAAATTATTGGGGGTTGTTAACGAGCTACTTGATTTCAAAAAATTTGATGACAAGCACTTTATCCTGAAACAAAATGATATCCCTTTCAAAGAATATATTGAAGACACATTTTACCTCCTCAACGATCTTGCGCAGAATAAACATATCAATTATTATATCCGGAAATTAGATGCCGTAGGGTTACAATCCATAGACCCTGTTCAATTTGACAAGGTTATGTTCAATCTATTGTCAAATGCCATTAAGTATACGCCCGAGAATGGCACCGTTTATCTTGAGCTCCTTGAGAGTGAAGACAGCGTCATTATCAACATCGTTGATAACGGCATTGGCATTGCAACGGATAATCAATTCAAGATCTTTGAAGAATATTATCGGGAAGAACAGGCAAACGACAGCATAGGTACCGGAATCGGATTAGCGTTGACCAAACAGATTATCTTACAACATCAGGGAGAGATCCGTTGCTTTACAATGAAAGATGAACAAGGAGAATGGACGGTTTTTAGCCTACGTTTGCCAAAGCTATCGAAAGTCCGCGTGTCCTCTCCTACAGACCCTATGGTGACCGCAATAGATAATTCAAATTTAGCAACTCCGGCTGCCCCGGACAGATCTTTGCAACAGACCATTCTCATTGTCGAAGACAATAGAGAACTACTGGATACCATTGTCCATTTGTTTCAGGAAAGCTATACCGTCATCACGGCTGTCAATGGCGAAGATGCATTAACAAAAGCGCAAGAATATATCCCCGACCTGATCCTGTCTGACCTAATGATGCCTTATATGAACGGAGCTCAGTTATGCCAGGCAATAAAGACAAATATCACAACTAGCCATATTCCCGTTATCTTGCTGACCGCAGTGACAGACAGTGCCTCACAGACACAGGCCCTACAATTTGGAGCAAACATCTATCTAACCAAACCTTTTGACAATAGGCTATTGTTTCTATCTGTACAGAATCTCATCGCAATCAGCCGTAAAAAGAGCAGGGAATTTCAGGTTAAAAAGACAGATTTCGACAATGAACTGGATGCGCAATTTATTGCCACATTGGATCAACTGATTGAAGCAAATATCCAGTCGGAAGATTTTGACGTTAACTTTATATCCCGAAACATGGGAATGAGTGCGCCTATTCTCTACCGCAAGCTCAGAGCAATATCCAATCTGTCTATCAACAATTATGTCAAGATGTACCGACTTAATAAAGCCAGAGTGTTATTGAAATCTTCAATGAATATCAGTGAGGTCGCTTATTCCGTAGGATTTTCAGACAGAAAATACTTTAGTAAAGAATTCAAGAAACATTTCGGACATAATCCGTCTGAAGAAACGTCGGCCTCAGATCAAGACGGCTAAAACCATTACTTAAACAGGGATTGTTAAAATAAAGAAGCCACATTTTATGCTAAAAATATGGCTTCTTTATTTTGTGATATATATATATTTATTTTGCAATTTCTTTAATTATTGGCTCACCCGCCAACAATCTTTTATAGCGCACCAATGCTTCTACATAATAGTAATCAGCGTAGGTCAAAGGCACATCCACTTCTGAATTCAAGGGTAAAGCACCAACACTGTGCTGAAGAATATAGCCTCCATTTTGTCCGTATGGAGCCAGATAAGGTGCTTGCGATAGATTTTTAATTATTGTCTCGCCCTTGTTGAGGTAAAGTGCCGACTCACTGCCTTTAGTATATTGCGAAAGTTCCAGTAAGGCCGAAGCATACAACGCAGCAGCAGAAACGTCTCTTAGATCTTTATTCGGATACATTTTATCAGATGAAGCGATCTTATCCTTGTCAAAGTCCCAGTAAGGAATCAGATCTGAGGGTAAGTTTGGATTGTCAAGGATATATTTCGCTATCTGTTGCGCCTGCTTTAAAAATTCCTTCTTCTTTGTTTCACGGTACATCATCGTGTAACCATATAAAGCCCAACCTTGGCCACGCGACCATGCAGACTCATCAAAAGCACCCTGATGTGTTTTTTTAGATCGGACCTTACCCGTATTTTTATCATAATCTATCACATGATACGAACTATAATCTTTTCGAAAATGATTTTTTAGCGTCGTTTCGGCATGCGTGACCGCAATATCATAATACTTCTTATCACCTGTTACTTTAGAGACCTGTGTCAAAAACTCCAGGTTCATCATATTGTCTATAATGACGGGATAGTCCCAGGCCCCGTGATCCCACGAACGGATAGTTTTTGTCTTCGGACTATAACGCGATGCCAATGAATTGGCCCCTGTCGTTAAAACCGGTTCGTATTTCTGTGTATTTCCGGTCAACCGAAGGGCATTTCCAAAACTACAGAACAGCATAAAGCCCAGATCATGCGTCCCCTTATTATTTTTTTCCTTCTCCAGATAGGTCAATTTATCTTCAGCTTTCCGCAGCAGTTCCTGATCTTTGGTTCCTTCATATAAATAAAATAAAGTACCGGGATAGAATCCGGAACACCACCAACTCGATGACGAAAAAACCTCCTTCCCATTTTCAAATGTTTTTGGAAATTTATCCTTTGGCGTTTCTTTATCCAAAACCTTTATCTGCTTGGCAGCGCCGTCAAGTTGCTGCTGAATAAACTCTTTCGACAGGTTCAATTTTTCCGTTTGCCCCTGGGCCAGACTGCTTGTTCCCAAAGCAGCCCATACAATCATTAAGATTTGCTTTTCTAGTCTCATTATTTATATTCCCTTTTTACGTTATTGATTTTTAAGTCTTCGCACTATTTATTTTCACGGATAGCAGCTATGGCACCTTTATCGAGTTCTAATAGGATCAACCCATCCGCTTTTTTCGTGTACTGTCCTTTTCCAAGTATTTGAACGGATGGGTTCACTATATCAAGCCTGAGTTTTAATGATCCTCCATATTGACTTTTAATCTCAACGGCTACTGTGGCTCCGTTTTGTCGTCGTGCTGAAATCAAATAGCCTCCATCCACCAAAAAGTGACTGAACGAAACATCTTTCCATCTGTTTGGAACTGCCGGAAATATGCGTAATATTCCGTTCCAATATTGTAGGCACAATTCCTGTATACTTGCCATGGCTGCCAGCGGAGTTTCGATCACAGGACCACTTTCTGCATATAAGGTATTCGGTTTGATATATTTGTTCAACAAAACATCCAATGAAGCTAAAGCAGCATCGCCACGCCCCATCATTGCATACATGGAAGCAGCACCCGTAAATGAATAGCCTTGGAGCCATTGCTTTTTGCTCTGCCAATGCGCGATGGATTTTTCGATCAGTCTCCTATTCTCCCTTTGATCCCAGTTCACATCATAAAAAGGATAAATCATCATAAGATGCGAATAATGGCGATGTGATTCATCATAGGGTACGTCTTTGGCAATCATAAAACCATCACTGTTTTGTGGATATTCAACCAGATGGGTTAACACATCCTCCCATACAGCATGAAGTGGATCGTTACCCCCACGCTCATCGTCCAGTTCCAAGAGCGTCTTTAACCCCCACTTTAAAATAGACAGATCATAATTTGTATTGTAAGCAAATCCCTTAGCATATTCAGGTGAATAAGTTTTAACAGCGATGTGGTATTTTCCCGTTGCATCTTTTTCCATTAGATGCAAATGGTAGTTGACCGCTTCCTTCAAAAGTGAAAAGAGACGATCGTATACTTCTTGCGACAATGTTGCCCGATAATACTGATAGTAGCTATGCAGTAGCCACACCAGATTGCCAAGCTCTTTATCACCATCAGAAGCTTTTTCCAGGGAGACGCCTTTCTGCAGTAACACGGGGCTCCATAAATCCGGTCCCGATGATCGGCCTATGGCGATACTATTATAACGATAGGGCTCCGGGACATTTAAACGCAAATTGTCTTTATTCTGGTCGATCATCCGTATTAGGGATGTGGAGATATCCAAATGATTTGCTTTAAAAGTCGGTGAATAAGCAAGCTGCATATTCAGATTAAGCCAATAAGCAGGCCAAGGCGTAGCGCTTGTCCAAGGACCTTGCAGATCCATGGCTGGTTTATCCGAGCGCGTGGCACTCGCGAGCTTATACAATTGCATATCGTAGAAACCTTGGTAGATTGGATCCGGCAATTCAAGCGTAGATGCTTTAAAATAGTCTGTCCACCATTGACGATGCTCCTTCAGACTGGCATTGATCTTCCCTGCATCAAATTTCTGGAGATAGTCAAGTGTTTTTCTGGTAAAGTCTTTTCCAGCCTGACTGTAGCCGACTGTGATCACATAGGTATCAAGATCTTTGGACGAACGCAATAAGTAAGCAGTCGTATAACCGCCACCTGCTGTCAAGGGTTGTTCATAGAATTTTATCTGGCCCTCTTGTCCGTCGGTTCCGGTTGGATTGGGAAGGTAAGCCTTGGGTTTTGGGGTGTAGTTAAACTTCATGCGCGGACTGATTGCGGAATCGGCAATCCAATTGAACGTATACCTTCCTTTGAAATTCTTTTTTAACACCTCCAATAAAATAATGTTAGCATTAGAGAGCGTTGTGGTCCTTACTTTGATTGATCCCTGATCGGTCACAATCGTCGCCACAGCATATGCATCCTTCAAATAGATATCTCCTTTGGCCTGTTCGATCGTACAGCTCAAATCCAGATTGAAATAGCCTAGAGACAGACGGGCTTTATCAAACAGTTTATCAGCTGAATTGGCGCGATGGTCATATACATCTGTTCGGCCAATGTCAACCCGCACTGACTTTTCCCCGGACAGGTAAGTCATGGTCCCCAATAGACCGTTACCCGTGAATACCCCCTCATATATGGTATTTCCGAGCGGAGCAACCTTAAATTGCCCAAACCCTAGCATCTGTAGGGTTATGATATAAATAAGGATTAATAATAGTGTTCTCGGTCTCATCATATCGGTTTTCCTCTTTACAAGGCTCCATAAAGATGCCGTATTATCTAAGTATAATCAAGCTTGATTTACGAAAACGATTAAGTGACTTCTCAGGTTCCCATTAGCAAATCCGTTAATTTTTTTCTGGTGTCAGCGGTATAAATTCAAACTAAGCATACGATTCGGGCATCAATATGGGGCCAAAAATCATTTCGTCCCTACCAAAAACGGTCAAATACTCAGATATACAACTGGGCGCGCCAGACTGTGTCCACAAAATCTAGGCTTTTCGGCAGGGAATTCATTCGGGAGTAGTTACGTAACAATTCTGTTACTAAATTTACTTTTTCCGCAATAGAATCAAACGCCATATACGAAAGAAATGATTATAGAACCGCTCTTTTATTATTTTTTCATAAAACGAGAAGAAACAATACGTAAAATTTTAGTTATCAGTTTATATTTAACAGTTTTTTATCTATTTTTAGGTTCAATATCCAATTGCAGTTATTTTAACAGCCTAAAAGGATCAATTATAAAACAACTAATCCAACCAACATGAAAGAACAGAATTCATCAAGGCGTGATTTCATTAAAAAATCAGTGGTAGGTGCTGCAGCATTTTCTATTGTACCACGTTTTGTACTTGGAGGCCAGGGCTATCTTGCTCCAAGTGATCATCTAACTAAAGGAGTAATTGGCGTCGGAAATATGGGCCGTGGACATTTCGGCTATGCCGGGACAAAAACAGTTGCCATTTGTGACGTTGACAAAAGCCATCTTGCGGCAGCGCAAAACGACTTGGGGGGCGGTGTAAAAGAATACCACGATTTCAGAGAATTAATCAAATCTCCTGAAGTAGACATTGTCCACATTGCCACGCCACCACACTGGCATGGTCTTATGTCCATCGAAGCCGCTAAAGCAGGAAAAGATATCTGGTGTGAAAAACCAATGACACGGACCATCGGTGAAGGTAAGAAAGTAAAAGAAGCGATAGCACAGCATGGAAATATGTTCCGTTTAAATACATGGTTCCGTTTCAAAGACGATTTTTATGGAATGAATGTTCCTGTCAGTAAAATCAAAAAACTGGTCGATACAGGCATGTTGGGTTGGCCATTAAAAGTGACAATAAGTAAGCATACAGGGTTTGACTGGAAATTCTATTGGGTGGGAAAAGAAAACCTACCCGAAGAACAAGTTCCGGCTGAGCTGGATTACGAATTTTGGCTGGGTCCCGCTCCTTATAAGCCATATAACAAACACCGTGTACACACTACTTTTAGAGGATATTGGGATTATGACGGGGGCGGATTAGGTGATATGGGGCAACATTACATGGATCCCGTGCAATATTTCCTCGGTAAGGACAACGAAAGCCCGGTGACCGTTGATGTCGATGCACCACAGCAACACCCAGATGCGGTGGGTACGTGGAGACGCATTACGTTTACTTACGCCGATGGTTGTCAGATCATTTTAGATGGCGAAGCCAAAGATGAAAAAGCAGCTTATATCGAAGGTCCAAAAGGCAAACTGTACAAAGGCTTTGCGTCTGATATTCCAGATTTGGAAAGAAAACTAGCGCAGTATCCAGAGCCTGCTCCGCAGATTACAGACTTTTTGGAGTCTGTCCGGACACGCGAAAAATTTGCCCTCAATGAAATAAATGGACATCGCTCCTGTACATTAGTCAATATGGGACTGGCAGCCCTTCGTCTCAACCGCTCATTGAAATACGATTCTCAAAATGAGCAATTTATTGATGATGATGCGGCAAACCGTTTAATTCACCAACCAATGCGAGGTCCTTGGTCCATCTAACAATTATAATCCGATGAAATATCATGAACAAAAGAGACATCAGAAAACAGATGGATAGCAATCGCCATGATACTTCATGCCGATAAAAGATAAAAATCTCAATGAAACCATCATGATTTATTCAATTACATAAGGAAATGAATACATCTGATCGCTTCGTCACAAATGAAAAACAGATTTAAACGGATGAAAAAGATATTTAATTCGCTGGCTGTATTACTCCTCATCTCGAGTGCTTCATACGCCCAGCAACCGCAAAATAGAACCACAGCTACCAAAATAGCTGACGTACTGGCCCAACAACCGGCAGAGGAAAAAGAAAAGTTTCTACTCGCCATGCACGAACTGGAAGGATTTACTTCCGATGACATCGTTGCTTTCCTAAAAGGCCTAAAAGCTCCCGGAAGTAATAATGCGCCTATTGAATTTGCTGCCAATAGCTATTCTTTTTATGTCAATCAACCCGGAAAAGAACAGCAAAAAAAGATATTTGTTGAAGGCTTAGCAAAATCTATCACACAACTGAACGAACCTACAAATCAAGTTTTCGCTTTGCGTTTACTCCGCCAATGTGCGGACAACTCCGCAGTCCCTGCTGTCGCAAACTGTTTAACAAACGATTACCTCGCTGATGCAGCTGCAAGAACTTTGGTATCTATCCGTACCAGCGAGTCCGCTGCGGCGCTGGAAAAAGCCCTAGCTGCCTCAACGACTGAAAAAACTACTATCGCCATCGTTACCGCATTAGGTGACTTAAAAGTTACCAATGCGGAAAATGCCATTTTAAATTTAACGCAAAAATATAATTCAGATGCTTTCCAACGCACAGCGTTGATCGCTCTCAGTAAAATTGGCGGTACAGCTTCGGCGCCTTTATTTCAAAATAAATTAAACGATGCGGCATACAGCTACGATAAATTTGATGCTGTAGGACTAGGTATTGATTATGCGCAATCGCTGATCGACAATAAGCATGATCAAGACGCAGTCAAATTCCTCAATAAATTCTTTCAGGAATCACAAAAAGCAAAATCCATTAACGGACAATTTGCCTCGTTGAAACTATTGGCAGCCATCGATCCAAAAAAGCAACAAAAAAACCTGCTGTCAGCCGTAAAGAGTGATAATGGCGCATACCGTAATCTCGCATTACAATTGCTGGGCAAATATGGCAAAGGCAATGATGCCAAAAGCCTGCTCGCTTTAGCGAGTAAAGGTACTCCAGAAGTACAGGAAAGTGTACTAAATTACCTTGCACATAACGGATCTGCAAGCAGTTTAACTGCAATCCAGGCCTTAGTCGGCAAAGCGACATCTCCAGTCACAAAATTGGCCGGACTAAGCGCAATCAACACGCTTTCACAGGGCAAAGAAACCAATACCTTAATTCAGGCCTTCGATGCGGACCAAGAGTTCAATAATTCTGTTAAGGCACTTATCCTTTCTTCCAAGGACGCCAATGTGATCAATGATGTCAATAACGCGCTTGCGACTGTTGATGACAGCAAAAAAATTCAGTTACTGGATATATTGAGTAAACGTTCCAATAGCGCTTCGTCAAAAGCAGTATTGGCAATCAAAACAGCAAACCCTTCCGTTGAGGAAGCGATAAATAAAGCGTTACCTAATGTCGCTCAGGAATCCGATCTCGAAGAACTTTTCAATAGACTGAACAATACCTCAGATCAGAAATCCGCCGCTTTACTGCAAAAAGCGATTGTCAATGTCGTCCAATCAAGCCCAAATGCCAACGGACTAACAGGAAAACTAGCTGCCAATATTTCAAAATCGGCAGCTCCTAGTGCTTCAAAATACTTTCCTATTTTTGCTGGACTCGGTGATGACCAATCCTTAAAAGCAGTTAGCAATTACGTGAATAATAACAATCCGGAGTTGAGGACTGCAGCAATTACCTCATTGTCTAGTTGGTCATCTGCGAATGCCCTTCCCGAACTGGTATCATTATCCAGGACGGAAAAAGACGAAAACTTATTCAATACAGTTTATAAAGGATTAATCAAATCCATTTCATCTTCGACAAATACTGCAGATCAGAAAACACTGTTGTTGCGCGACGCTTTTAGTGTTGCAAAAACAGTAGAACAGAAGAAAGCCGCACTTGCAGCCCTGCAGCCAACAGGTACCTATCAAGCTTTTATTTTTGCTGCGGACAAAATGGCTGATCCACAATTAGGCGAATCTGCTGCGAATACCGCCATGAACATAGCCATGGATAATAAATATTATGGTAGCAAAGTAAGGGAAGTCTTAGAGCAGGTCATAGGTAAATTGTCAGGTAGTGAGAGTGGCTACCTGAAAGAAGCCGTAGTTCGTTACCTTTCTGAAATGCCAATAAAAGAGGGTTATGTATCGCTTTTTAATGGTAAAGACCTAAGTGGTTGGAAGGGATTGGTCGCTGATCCGATCAAACGGAGTAAAATGAATGCCAAAACATTGGCAGCTGAACAAGCCAAAGCAGACGACATCATGCGCAAAGGCTGGTCAGCATCAAATGGCGAAATTGTTTTTAGCGGAAAAGGAGATAACCTGGCGACAATAAAACAATACGGAGATTTCGAGATGTTAGTTGACTGGAAATTGGAGAACTATGGTGGCATAGAGGGTGATGCCGGTATCTATTTGAGAGGTACACCACAAGTTCAGATCTGGGATATTGCCAACACTAGAGTCGGTGCACAAGTCGGTTCGGGAGGATTGTACAATAATCAAAAAAATGAAAGCAAACCGTTAAAAGTGGCTGACAATGCCACGGGCGAATGGAATACGTTCAAAATTAAAATGCAGGGCGAAAATGTCTCTGTTTGGTTAAATGGTCAATTAGTTACCGATAATATCCCGCTTGAAAATTACTGGGATAGAAATCAATCCATTTTCCCTACAGAACAGATTGAACTGCAGGCTCATGGTTCAGTGGTTTACTATAGGGATCTCTTTATCAAAGAATTCCCCAGAAGACAAGTTTTTAAACTAAGTGAGCAAGAGAAAAAAGAAGGATTCGATGTCCTATTTGATGGAACAAATCTCGACAAATGGACTGAAAACAAAGCTTATGTAATAAATGACGAAGGTTATATCTGGGTATATCCCAATGCAAAATTCGGTGGCAACTTATATACAAAAGAAGAATATGCTGATTTTATTTATCGCTTTGACTTCAAATTGACTCCCGGAGCTAACAATGGCGTTGGGATTCGTGCTCCATTAGAAGGAGATGCGGCTTATGAAGCTATGGAAATCCAAGTACTGGATGACGGTGCAGATGTGTATAAAGACCTAAAACCTTACCAGTACCACGGTTCTATCTATGGCGTGGTAACGGCCAAAAAAGGACATTTAAAACCATTGGGCGAGTGGAATTCTGAAGAAATATATGTAAAAGGCAATCGTGTTAAAGTAACTTTAAATGGTACCGTTATTGTTGATGCAGATATCGCTGAAGCGAGTAAAAATGGAACACTGGATGGAAAACAACACCCTGGTTTAAAACGTACAAGTGGCCATATAGGTTTCTTGGGCCATGGAACTGAAGTATTCTTCAAAGATATCCGAGTTAAAAAACTCAAATAACTTCCTGAAGTGCAGAAAAAGGGGATAAGGAATCTTATCCCCTTTTTGCTAAAAGACCGGCTTGTTTGACAAGTGAGAAAAATAACAGAATGATTCCAAAAACTTTTATTAAATTAAAGATCTGGGATTCTAATTCAAAATATGATGTTTTATGACTAAAGCCGTAAACCTATTGATTAACAAAAAATTGGATAGCAAGCCTGAAAAGAAAAATCTATTCAATAAACTTTCTATTATAAAATTAATAGCCGAATTAGGATCTGTATCAGTAAACGACATCGTAAAAAACCTTTCGTTAAGCCTTCCAACGGTCAACAGCCTGATTGCGGAACTATTGGAAGACAATATCGTTCGTCAATTTGACAAGGGAGAATCCATCGGTGGTCGCAAACCCAACCTATATCGGCTATGTGACGGGTTATTTCAAGTACTATGTATAGAACTTCAACGTTTCTCCATTACACTGAGTATTATGGACAATAATCAAAATATTGTTGCTGAAACTGTTGAGCTGGACAATGAGTTATCCCGCAACGCGGATAATCTTCATGACATTACAAAAATTATTGACCAATATTTACTGGAAAAAGCGGTAGATACCGAAAATCTAACCGGACTGATCATTAGTATGCCTGGACTAATCAATGCTGAGGAAGGAACAAATGAAACGTTTTTACACGATGCTTCACAATCTATCACAGCATATTTCGAAGACAAATACCAAAAGCCCGTATACATACTCAATGATGTGAAGGGTGCTGCGTATGCGGAATTGAAATTCGGTTTAGCCAAAAACACCAAGAATAGTCTTATTATACTAATGGATTGGGGAATAGGTCTTGGAATAGTTTCTAATGGCGAAGTTTATCTCGGGCGTGACGGTTACTCGGGCGAGGTAGGGCATATGCCATTTATTGATAACGGCGAATTGTGTTATTGTGGCAAAAGAGGCTGTCTCGAAACGGTGGCCTCCGGAATTGCCTTGGTCAACAATGCAAAGCAGGAGATCGAGAAAGGTGAGCTTACCAAACTCAATGAGTTGCAGAAAGAAGAGTTAGATCACTTAACACCGACGCACGTGATCGAAGCAGCTAATAAGGGCGACCAATTCGCAATAAATCAAATTTCTAAACTAGGCACCAACCTCGGGAAGGCGTTTGCCTCCCTGATCCAGCTGCTCAATCCCGAATTAATTGTACTGGGAGGAAAAATTGCCAAAGCCAATGAGTTAATTACAATCCCTATACAACAGGCAATCAATTCATATACGATGGCTATTTTAAAAGAACATTGCGATATCAAAGTATCAAGCCTGAATCTAGACAGCAACACGATCGGTTTGACAAACTATTTTATCACAAAGTATCTGTCTGTCGAATTGCAACAGAAATCCAAAATCTAAAACTGACCTGTACTCAACAATACCAGAGTACAGGCTCTTTCAGTTTTTATACCATTTTCCATTGCCAGCTGTTCCAGTTCAGCATTTTCCGCACCCGGATTAAAAATAATACGCTTTGGTTTGGTCTCCAAAATATAGTTATAATATTCTTTCTGATTCTGTTCGCCAAGATACATGGTCACCGTGTCAATATCAGTATGTATGTCACCTTTCTTTTCAATAGGTACACCGGCCGCTTCTCCACCGCTCAAACCAATATTAACAATATCATGTCCGTGTTTACGGAGCATATTCGCGGCTTTATTTGAATAGCGCGAAGGATTTGTACTGGCACCTAAGATTAACGTCTTTTTCATCCTTATACTTTTTTGTTCATCAATGATTTATCTCTAAAAACCTGCCTATCGTCCTCTTTATATCCGGCATCCGGTTATCAACTTATCAACGCCCAAAGTAAAGTTATGCATTCATTTTATTATGGATGAACATAGAATTATTCATCAATAATAAAGTCACCATGAGTGCTATAAGCATTCTTACGTAAAACTGGCATTCCTAAAATTTTATAAAGCTCATCCAATTTCACCAAACTGCCATTTGTCATATTCGAAAGTAAAACAATAACAATATTTCTTTTCAGATCCCGTACATAGATGTGACGAAAACCGTGCCACCATCCGGTATGATAAACAATATGGTCGTTCCCATGTTCAAAAGTTCGCCATCCATATCCATAGCTAAAAATACCTTTTTTTGCATCAGGGTAACCACGGTAAGCCGAATCCAACGTCGATTGTTTTAATAAACGGCCATCACGAAGCGCTAAATCAAAACGGTAAAGGTCTCGTACTGTACTATAAATTCCCTTATCTCCCAACGGGCCGTCCTGAAAATTCTGTACCACTGATCTACGCCATATCTTATCATGTCCAATGACATTGGTCGGTATCTTTTCGTATACGGCTTTTGACAGCGCAGCGGTATTGGTCATTCCGGCAACATTGAAAACACTGTCTTTCATATATGTTGCATAATCCTGTTTCGATACCTTCTCGATAATAGCGCCTAAGACCATAAAATTGGAATTATTATAGAAAAACCGTCCGCCGGGAGCGCCATATCTGTTCGGCTTAAACTCCGTTAGCATTTTCATAACATCCTGATTAGTCATTCCTTTTTTGCGGTCGGGCCAATGTTTCTCTGAAAAATAGACATAATTTGGTAGGCCTGACCGATGGGTCAGTAACATTTTGACCGTAATACCGGGATAAGGAAAATCTGGATAAAAATCATTAATTGTCTGGTCCAGGCGTAATTTTCCTGCTTCGACCAATTTCAATGTACCAACAGCAGTTAAAGGTTTAGAGACTGACGCCAATTCGAACTTATCATCAATATCCAAACTATCACGTTTCAGGTAGTTGGCCCAGCCAAATGTATTTTGATATAGAATTTTACCATCCTTCGCCACCAGCACATTTCCGTTAAATGCAGATCTCGAATGCAGGTTTTTCATAAATGCATCAATATTGGGGTCTGCATTCTGAGGGTTGTAAATAAGTCTTGTACTATCTATTTTTGCCTGTGCTATCGCCGCTTCTTTTTGTTTTTTCTCTTTTGAACTACAGGCAACTGTAGATGCCAACAAAAGAGCTACCATTCCCTTTAAAAAAAATAATTTCACGTATTGTATCTCCCGGATTTTCTATTTTATGTTATGTTTACCCCTATCTCGAAGGTAAATCTGCGCCTCGTCTTCATACGATTTATACATCGCAATTATCTCATGCCCGTTCCATTCTGTGTATTCTTTTTGAATTTCAATAAAGAACCGAGTTTAAATATAATAATGCTAAAATGAAGATTTTAGTATAAAAAAACGAATTTTTAGCACAAAAAAAGCCACTTTATTCCTAAAGTGGCTAATATTTTATTGGTATCAAAAATCTATGCTAACAACCGAACTGGATTTTCTACCAATGCTTTTAATGTCTGTAAGAATGCAGCCCCTGTAGCGCCATCTACCACACGGTGGTCACAGCCCAAAGTTACTTTCATTATATTACCGGGAACTACAGCACCATTTTTCACAACCGGAACTGCCTGGATAGCTCCTACTGAAAGAATAGCTCCGTCAGGAGAGTTAATAATAGATGTAAACTCATCTATACCAAACATACCCAAGTTGGAAACTGTGAATGTAGAACCTTCCCAATCTGCTGGTTGTAATTTTTTAGCCTTCGCTTTTTGAGCAAAATCTTTCACCTCAGCAGAGATGTGAGATAATGATTTACCATCAGCAAAACGCACTACGGGAACTAACAAGCCATCTTCAACAGCCATAGCAACACCAATGTTTGTATGCTCATTGAAACGGATCTTATCTCCCTGCCAAGAAGAATTCACAGCTGGATGTTTTTTCAATGCTACTGCGACAGCTTTCACGACGATGTCATTGAAAGAAACCTTTACTGGTGCGATCTCATTAATTTGAGCACGAGCAGCCATGGCATTGTCCATATCGATAGACACTGTCAAATAGAAATGCGGCGCAGTGAACAATGATTCAGCCAAACGGCGCGCAATTGTTTTACGCATTTGATTGACCGGTTTTTCTGTATAGCGTTCTTCACCAACATAGGTAGGTAAAGTAATTGCTTTTGTTTCTGTAGCCGGAGCTGCTGCAGCTGCAGTTTCAGCTGTTTTCGCTGCAGTCGGAACAAAGGACTCAACATCTTTTTTCACGATACGGCCACCATCTGCTGACCCTTTGATATCACTCAAATTGATTCCTTTTTCCTTTGCGATCTTACGTGCCAAAGGAGAAGCTTTTACACGTGAATCGTCACTAGTAGTGGACGGAACTGGCGCAGCAGTTGCAGCCGGAGCCGAGTCAGCTTTAGGAGCCTCCGCAGTTTCTGCTTTCGCAGGAGCAGATTTTTGATTTAATAAAGGTGTGATATCAGTTCCGGCAGGGCCAACGATAGCAATAATATCATTTACTTTTGCAGCTTCGCCGGCCTCAAGGCCAACATATAACAACGTACCATCGGCATAAGCCGTAACTTCCATTGTCGCTTTGTCCGTTTCTACATCGGCAATAGCATCATCCGATTTAATCGTGTCACCAACTTTGAAATTCCATTGCGCAATAACACCTTCTTTCATGGTATCACTCAACAAAGGCATTGTGATCACAGTACATCCCAATTCCTCAGGAGTCACTGTGTCAGCCGAAGATTCTGGACCAGAAACTTCTTCTGTTTTTTTTTCTTCAGTTTTTTCTGGCGCTTTTTCAGCTGCAGGAGCATCTCCGCTCAACAAAGCCTGAAAATCTTCACCGGGCTCACCCAAAACAGCGATAACAGCATCGATCGCTACTGCTTCACCCTCTTTTGGGCCAATATATAAAAGAGTACCTTCTTGGTAAGACTCGAAGTCCATTGTAGCTTTATCTGTTTCAATTTCAGCTACTAAATCACCAGAATTTACTTTATCGCCAACTTTTTTGTGCCATTTTGCGATGACCCCTTCGGTCATTGTATCGCTCATTTTCGGCATTCTTACTACTTCAGCCATTCTGTATTATATTATCAAGTTAAAGAGTATTAATCTAAAATAAATGGATAGTCTTGTTGTACATAGACATCTTTGTACAATTCGTCCGCTGTTGGATAAGGAGATTCCTCCGCAAATTTCACAGACTCATCAACTACTTTTTTCACATCAGCTTCAACCTCCGCAAACCAAGCATCATCCGCATATTTGTTTTCCAAAATAGCATGTTTAGTCGCTAATAATGGATCGCGATCTTTATAGGCTTCCAATTCCTCTTTCGTACGATATTTCGCAGGGTCAGACATAGAGTGTCCTTTGTAACGGTAAGTACGGATTTCTAAGAATGTAGGTCCTTCGCCAGCACGGGCACGTTGAACAGCTTCGTCCATTGCGTTGTGTACAGCAACAACATCCATACCGTCAACAGGAGCTGAAGGCATATCAAAACCTAATCCCATTTTGTAAATGTCTTGCATGTTAGTGGTACGCTGTACAGAAGTACCCATTGCATAACCGTTGTTTTCACAAACGAAGATAACAGGTAGTTTCCAAAGCATCGCCATGTTTAGTGTTTCGTTGAATGCACCTTGACGTACAGCCCCATCGCCCATATAACAGATGTTTACATTATCTGTACCAAGGTATTTCTCAGCAAATGCGATACCAGCACCTAAAGGAATCTGACCACCGACAATACCATGGCCACCCATGAATTTATGTTCTTTAGAAAAAAAGTGCATAGAGCCTCCTTTACCTTTCGAACAACCAGTGATCTTTCCATATAATTCAGCCATACAAGCATTTGCAGAAACGCCTTTAGCCAAAGCGTGGGCGTGATCACGATAAGCAGTGATTAAAGAATCCTCAGGCTTAATTACCGACATCGTTCCAGCGACTACTGCCTCTTGTCCTATGTACAAGTGACAGAAACCACGAATCTTTTGCTGTCCGTAAAGTTGACCTGCTTTTTCTTCAAACTTACGCATAAGTAACATAGACTTATACCACTCCAAATATGTCTCTTTTGTTATAGGTGTTGAACTCATTTCAAAGTTTTGATTTTCTTACAATTCTAGACTACAAATCTAATAATTTTGGATGAATTTCCTTGGTCAAAAATCAATTTTATTTACACTTTAAGACACTTCTAAGACATTTGATTTAAAGTATATAGCATTTTTTAACAAATAAATGAATGGCACAACCAAATAAATCAAAAACTTATGAAAATAAAAAAGCCAAAGGACTTGATAATCATTTGGCTTTATCTTTTTTATACAAATTATTTGCTAGCGAAGTTTTTGGATAAGCTCATTTTCGGTAACCTTCACCTGTTCTCCGCTTTCCATGTCCTTGAGCGATAACTGACCAGAAGAAACTTCTTCTTCCCCGACCAATAAGACATAAGGAATCCCTTTTCCATCGGCATAGCCCATTTGTTTTTTTAGTTTCACTGGTGCAGCATACAATTCAACAGCAATATTTTCTTTGCGAAGTTTATTGAGCAAACTCAGTGTATAGGTTTCAAGTTGCTTCTCAAAATTGATAATCAACAGCTTGGTAGAATCTGCTTTGTTTGCTGGAAATAAATTCAATTCCTCCAGGACGTCATATATACGGTCAGCTCCAAAAGAAACACCAACACCGGTTAGGTCCTTCAGACCGAACATCCCGGTAAGGTCATCGTAGCGTCCGCCACCGCCTATACTGCCCATGGCAACTTCATTTGTCTTCACCTCAAAGATACAGCCTGTATAATAATTGAGACCTCGCGCCAAGGTAATATCCAGATCAACAATATGGGTCAACAGTGTGGTATCCCCGCTCAACTTAGTAATATAATCGAAGACTTCCTCAATTTCAGTTATGCCTTTTAAACCAATCAAAGAATCCGCCAAGATAGATTTTAGTGATGCAAGTTTCTCCTTATTTGAACCTTCCAATAAGATGATCGGTTTCAAAAGATTCAGATCAGCTTCGGTAAAACCTCTTTCCAGCAGCTCTTTATTGACCCCATCCAATCCAATTTTATCCAATTTATCAATGGCGACAGTCATATCGACAATAAGCTCCGGCTTCCCGATAATTTCGGCGATACCAGAAAGGATCTTCCGGTTGTTGATTTTAATATTAAAATCCTTCAGTCCAAAACGTTCGAAAGCCTCTTGATAAATCAGAATAAATTCAGCTTCATTCAGCAAGCTTTCTGATCCCACCACATCAACATCACATTGGTAAAATTCACGGTAACGGCCTCTTTGTGGACGATCCGCACGCCAGACAGGTTGTACTTGAAACCGCTTAAATGGTAAGGAGATCTCATTTTGATGCATCACAACGTAACGTGCAAAAGGCACCGTCAGATCATATCTTAGTGCTTTTTCACTAATATGTGGAATGAGTTTATTTGAATTTTTATCATGAAGTAGACCATCTGGGGCTTTTGCCAAATAATCTCCGGAATTAAGGATCTTAAAGATCAATTTATCACCTTCATCACCGTATTTACCTGTTAGGGTCGTTAAATTCTCAAATGAAGGTGTCTGTATTTCATTGTAACCATATTTTTTAAACACAGCTTTCAATGTGTCAAAAATATAATTACGTTTGATCATTTCGGAAGGCGAAAAATCACGGGTTCCTTTCGCCAAGGAAGGTTTTACTGTTGCCATATCCGGCAAAGTTAATATTTAGCGGGGACTAAATAAATTAAAGAATGAAAATCCTTTATTCTACTTCCAGAATCTTAAGGAATTCGCAGGCTTTTTCCGCAGCTAATTTTTCAGCGGATTTTTTATTAAAATCGCGTCCTAGACCACATACAACCCCATCTACAACAGCTTCGATACTGAACATTTTCGAAGATTCTCCCTCCGGGTTATCCGTTTGTTGGAATAGGATTTCTTTACCCGTATGCTGACACCATTCGATCAACCGGCTTTTGAAATTAGTCTCAGTCTGTTCCAGTAATTGGATATCGACATGTGGTTTAATAATACGGTTCAGGAGAAAGCTTTTTGTAAATACGTAACCTTTGTCGAGATACACGGCACCGATCAACGCTTCAAATGCATCGCCCAACAACGACCCTTGTTTGTTTGGAAAACTGATCATTCGGGCATCGAACTGTATCATTTCATTGAATCCTAATTTTCTGGAAAGTTGGTTCAGGTTTGCACGACTCACAATTTTGGAACGCATTTCCGTGAGGAAGCCTTCGTCTTTATACGGATATTTCTTGAACAACAGTTCGGCAACGACAGATCCCAAAACAGCATCACCCAAGAATTCCAGGCGCTCGTTGCTGTTTTTAGCCCCTTCTTTGATTGTTATTGCAACAGACTTATGTCTAAATGCCATCTTGTACAGATGCACATTCCCGGGAATAAAACCAAGTAGGTTTTTTAGTTTTCTAACATATTCCCGATCCGGCGAAATATATAACTTGTATATCCTTGAAAAAGGCATCTCATCTAAAAATAAGGCGACAAGTTCTAATTAAAGAACCTGTCGCTAGCTCATATTACCAAACCATGTTTGAAGGATCAAACATTAAGCTTTATATTTTTTTACAATCACGGTAGCATTGTGTCCACCGAATCCAAAGGTGTTACTCAACGCTGCATTAACAATACGTTTTTGCGCTTTGTTGAATGTAAAATTCAGTTTATTATCAATTTCCGGATCATCTGTGAAGTGATTGATTGTCGGTGGGACAATATCATTTTGCACAGCTAAGATTGAAGCAATTGTTTCTATCGCCCCAGCAGCACCCAATAGGTGTCCAGTCATCGATTTTGTTGAACTGATATTCAATTTATATGCGTGTTCACCAAACAGGTCAACAATAGCCTTCGTTTCACTGATATCACCGACAGGTGTAGATGTTCCATGGACATTGATATAATCAATATCTGAAAAATCCATCTCTGCATCGTTGACAGCCATCGTCATTGCCAATTTAGCGCCCAATCCTTCAGGATGCGAGGCTGTGATATGATGTGCATCCGCACTCATGCCACCTCCGGCAATCTCTGCATAGATTTTTGCACCACGTGCTAAGGCATGCTCTAAACTTTCTAAGATCAAGGCACCCGAACCTTCACCCGAAACAAAACCATCTCGGTCTTTATCAAAAGGACGGGAAGCAGTTTTGGGATCATCATTTCTTGTTGACAATGCATGCATTGCGTTGAATCCACCGATTCCAGCCTCATTGACCGTCGCTTCTGATCCACCGGTAACAATCACATCCGCTTTTCCCATACGAATATAGTTAAAAGCATCAATCATTGCGTTGGTGGCAGAGGCACAGGCCGATACTGCCGAAAAGTTAGGACCGCGAAGGCCATGGCGCATTGAAATATGTCCTGGAGCAATATCAACGAGCATCTTAGGAATAAAGAAAGGATTGAAACGTGGTGTTCCATCCCCTTTTGCAAAGTTGGCAACTTCTTCTGTAAAAGTTGTCAGACCGCCTATTCCTGAGCCCCAGATTACTCCGATACGATTTGTATCTAATTTTTCAAAATCTAAGCCAGCATCTTTAATTGCCTCATCAGTAGACGCAATTGCATACTGTACAAAAGGATCGACTTTACGAGCTTCCTTACGATCCATAAAATCATGTGGATCAAACCCCTTTACCTCACACGCAAACTGAGTTTTGAATTTTGACGCATCAAAATGCGTAATAGGAGCAGCTCCGCTTACACCATTTATTAATGCCTCCCAGTATGCTGAGACGGTATTACCAATTGGTGTAAGGGCGCCTAATCCTGTTACTACTACTCTTTTAAGCTCCATTTATTACGATTAGCCTAATTAAATTAGTTAGTTAACGTTTTTTTCTAAATAAGCGATTGCTTGACCAACAGTACCGATAGTCTCTGCTTGATCATCAGGAATAGCAACGTTGAATTCTTTTTCAAACTCCATGATCAACTCAACAGTGTCAAGTGAATCAGCACCTAAATCATTAGTGAATGAAGCTTCTGGTGTTACTTCGTTTTCGTCTACACCTAATTTTTCAACGATAATTGCTTTTACTCTTGAAGCGATATCTGACATGATTTTATAGTTTAATTGTTTAATAAATCTGTGCAAAGAAAAATAAATTTCATCAAAATTCAAACCTAAATTGATATTTAGATGAAAGTCACCGTGTTAGGCGACCGAACTTATTCGCGTCTTATACTAGCTAACCCACTCTATATTAACTTAGTTCAAGTATAACAAAAAATATTTTGTATTCCAAACGCTCAGCTAATTAACTCAAATTTTACACAAAAAGTATATTCCCACCTTAAAATTATTAGTACCTTCGTTAGCATAAGAACATATATTTTAGAAAAAAAGTGGTCAATAAGTTAGTAGCAAGGTTAGACATGGACATGGATGAAGAGTTAGATTTCACCCTACTCGCCATCACCTGCCCGCTGAAAGATTACCGCCTCTGTCACTTTATCAACAAAGTGACAAATCTGGATTTTTCCAGAGGCAAAGAGAGCAAATATGATCATGATGGCCGTCCAAAAAACAAATCTGAAGAAGAGCTTGAATATCATATCATCTTTGACGCAAAGAAAAAAATAAGCTACCACTTCACCGCTTTTCATTACCTCAGTCCCGATTCGGACACAGAATATTTTCTTATCAACAATAAAAGTATCGAGGGAACCTTTTTAATCCCTGAAAACCCCCATTTTGATTTCTTTGTCATCATCAAAAATTACATCTGCGAAGAAGACGTTGAACATATAATCAAAAGGATCAGCAAATTACCGGAGGTAGTCATAGCGAAAGAAATATCACCAAAAATATTGAAATCTAAAGAAAATCTCATATTTTAGCAGACTGTAGGTTAGTGTAGCAAATACACCTAACTGTAAATCTAAATTAATTCGATTTAGTTTTGACAAAACGACAACAATACAGCAGGCTGTTTGTTGTCATAAATGAAGAACATTAAAAAATACAAAATAACAGATGGAAAAAGTTCAAAAAAGGACTAAAATTGTCGCAACATTAGGCCCTGCTTCGGCAGACAAACAAGTTTTGACCAACATGATTGCCAAAGGGGTTGATGTGTGTCGGTTGAATTTCTCTCATGGCAGCCAGGCAGATCACCTTAAGGTAATCGAAACTATAAATGCAATAAATAATGAAACCGGATTCAATGTTGCCATCTTAGCTGACTTACAAGGTCCAAAGATTCGGATCGGAAAGATGAAAGAAGGTGGTGCTGTTCTCGTCAATGGTTCAAAAGTTGAAATCACCACACACGAACTCATTGGAGATGAAAACAGAATCTATATTACATACGAAAACTTTCCAAATGATGTTGAAGCAAACGAAATCATATTACTTGATGACGGAAAACTTCAACTTCGTGTTTTAGAGACCAATCATAAAGACACCGTTACTTGTGAAGTGGTGCATGGAGGCGTTCTTACTTCACGTAAAGGCGTCAACCTGCCAAACACCAAAGTATCTATCCCTTCATTGACTGAAGAAGATTTAGATAACTTAAACTTCGCATTGGATCACGGTGCTGACTGGATTGCCATGTCATTCGTTCGTTCGGCGGAAGATATCGCGCAGTGCAAAAAGATCATTGCTGAAAAAGGAAGTCATGCGCGCGTAATCGCCAAAATAGAGAAACCAGAAGCGATCGAAAACATTGATGCGATCATCGAAGCTACTGACGCTATCATGGTCGCTCGTGGAGATCTTGGTGTTGAACTTCCTATGGAAGAGGTACCGGGACTTCAAAAGATCATTGTCCAAAAATGTAGGGACCTTTCAAAACCTGTAATTATCGCTACTCAAATGTTGGAAAGCATGATTACCACACCTCGTCCTACTCGTGCTGAAGTAAACGATGTTGCCAATTCAGTATTGGACGGTGCAGATGCAGTGATGTTAAGTGGTGAGACTTCAGTTGGTGAATTCCCGGAAATCGTGATCGAAACAATGAGTAAGATTATTATCCACGTGGAACAAACTTCTTATCCTTATTATAATGAGAAAGTTAGTGAGATACACGACGGAACGCTTATTCCAGACGCAATTTGCGCCTCTTCAGTATATCTGGCTCAAAAAACAAATGCCTCTGCAATTGCCGTGCTGACATCTTCCGGTGCAACAGCATTTGAAATCACAAGTTACAGACCAAATGTGGACATCCTGGTATTTACAGGTACAAAGACATTATTGAGACAATTGAGCTTGCTTTGGGGCGTAAAAACATTTATTTACGACAAATTCGAAAGTACAGATGGTTCTATCCATGATGTCAATAGATTTATCGTCAAAAACAACTACGTTCAACCGGGATCGATCATCATCAATACGGCGTCCACTCCGTTAATCGAAAAAGGTAAAACAAATACGATCCGTGTTTCTCAGCTGTAAGAAATAGGAGCAAAAAAAAAGAAGAGCATCCGTGTTGAAACGGATGCTCTTCTTTTTTTATTTCTTAGGGTATAGGGAGTCTATCTTTAATTTGAAATCTTTCACTTTCAAACTATCTTCCAATAATTTAAACTGTAATGTATCCTCGGATGATTTCCTTCTTTTTGGTAATTTTTCCGTTCCCGGCATGGGGGCCAAACTATCCAGGTTTTTGGATCTCTTGACGGGCATATTATACTTAGCTGATGTGGTATCTAATCCAAGGACTGGCATCCGGGATTGTTTATCCTGCAATAAGGGCCGATGCTCTTTGGGTCTGATCTGGCCAAAGGCAATTCCAACCGTAAAAGATAATGCCAATGATAATACGTAAGCTTTCATAACATAATCTATTTTAACTTCTAATTTACAACAACATAACCAAGATTTAAAGCAATTGCTGTTAAACATTGTTAAAACAGCGTCAAAACAAGTTAGCATCTTTATATTTGTAACAATTCAAGTAAAGTGGAAGATGGAAGGCAAGAATGGTACAGAAAGCCAGTGTATAATGAGTGCATGATTCGCTTGAGATTATACCTTTTCAAAATATGATTTAATGAAGAAAAATAGCATTGTATTAATCATTGGACTAATGTCTTTGGCGCTAATCGGGGTATTGGCCATGCAATTCTATTTCCTGCGGGATTCCTATCGTCAAAAATCACAGCTTTTTGATGAATCTGTCAATGCTGCGCTTACGGCTGTTGCGGGAAAACTCGAACGCCGTGAGGTCGTGGATTTCGCGAAAGTACAACAGGAGCGTAATATCGAAAAATCCAAGCAGGAACAAGCGAAACAACGTCAGTTAACTGAACAGCTTAGGCTCCAAACTCAAATTGAAGAGCTCCGTGGCAAATTAGATCAGGTCTATCAAAAATATAAAATACGAGAAGACAAATTAAAGGCACTTTACCCCAATGTAGTCAATATTGAAAACTGGTTTTATGAAACCTATATCAGAAGACCACAATATCAGGATCTCGTTGAGATCAATATTATCAAAACCCCGACAAATAGCATGTATTATCAGGAAGACGTCATTGTGTCAGCAACAAAGACTATTCCGCGTATAGAAGCAAAGGATGATAGCACTCGATTTTTGATTATCCATTTTGACGACTACAAAAGACTGATAGGAAGAGATTTATTTGTCCTCCCCCCAAGATCAGATCCAAAATTAGCCCGGAAGATTTTCGAACTCGAAACGAAACTAAATAAATTATCCCGGCAAAATGCCCGGTATGAATTCAACGTCTACGACTCTGTTGCCATGTTCGGTGGTAAAAAGGCTGATTACATCGAAGATGTCGCTATTGGGATGGAGCTTGCCAAAAGACCGCTAAAAGACCGGCTAAACGTCATTATTGTTCAGGAACTCTTAAAAGAAGAACTGGCACAACGTGAGATCAAAGCGCCGTTTAATATCGAAATATGGAGCACAAGCAACATCTTGCTGAACAATATTCTGAATGAAGCCGAATTAAACAGCCCTATAAATACCACAAAGTACTCAACTGCTCTTTTTAAAGGTGACATCGGTGCTGCACCAGGAAAACTGACCATATACTTTCCGAATAAAAAGGCGATTATTGCGGACAACATGGGGTATTTGTTACTGCCCATGCTCGCGCTCCTATTTCTATTGGTCGGATGCTTTGCGTATACGCTTATTATTATCTTCAGGCAAAAGAAAGTATCTGAAATGAAAACCGACTTCATAAACAACATGACACATGAGTTCAAAACTCCCGTGGCTACGATTATGATCGCCAGCGAATCACTCAAGGATCCGGACATCAATGCAGACCATAAACGTGTACAGAAATTGGCCAATATCATTTATGATGAGAATGTTCGTCTCGGAAATCATATTGAAAGGGTACTGGATTTGGCAAAACTTGAAAAAGAAACATTGAAACTTGACCGCGAAGATGTTCATATCAACGACCTTGTCGCCGCTGTTACCGACAGTATGCAGCTTCGGATGCAGAACATTGGCGGAAAATTCAGTGTCGATCTCGCTGCAACAAAGGATATTGTTGTCGGGGATGAACTGCATTTCTCCAATGTATTTTACAACTTAATGGACAATGCAATTAAGTACAGCAAAGGAGATCTACATGTAAATATCAGTTCTAAAAATATTGGCGACAATATTGTTATCACCATTGCCGACAATGGAATCGGGATGAGCCGGGATCATTTACAAAAGATATTTGATCAGTTTTATCGTATTCCCACCGGAAATGTCCACAATGTCAAAGGCTTTGGCTTAGGCTTAAGTTATGTACAGGATATATTGAGAAGACTTAATGGAAGAATCACTGTAAAAAGTGAAAAAGATAAGGGCACAACCTTTGAGGTAATTTTGCCCATAAAAAAATAACACGTTCCTTTTTTGTATATTCAGGGAACATTAGTGAAAATTAATAGATTCATTATGCAAAAGATATTATTAGCAGAAGATGATCCCAATTTGGGGGATCTTTTAAAGGATTATCTCGAATTAAAGGGAAAATTTGACGTCACGCTCTGTATAGACGGGGATGAAGCCATCTCCCAATTCAAAAAAAATGATTACGACTTATGCATTTTCGATGTCATGATGCCTAAAAAAGACGGTTTTACCGTAGGCCGCGAAATCAGAAAAACAAATAGCACTGTACCGATCATCTTCGCCACCGCAAAGGGGATGATGGAAGACAAGACTGAGGCGTTTGAATTAGGTGGAGATGATTATATTACCAAGCCGTTCCGTGTTGAGGAGTTACTGCTTCGGATTAATGCCCTTCTGAAACGTAGCGTAAGAGACAAAGAAGATGAAGTGGTTGCAGACAAATTTGAAATTGGAGATTACTTCTTTGATTATACAAGTCAGCAGATTTCCTACAAGGGCCAAACGCAAAAATTATCAACAAAAGAGGCCGAGTTGCTTCGTTTACTTTGTTTAAAAAAGAATGATGTATTGACCCGTGAAGAAGCCTTATTAAAAATATGGCATGACGACAATTATTTCACCGGCAGAAGTATGGATGTATTTCTCAGCAAACTTCGCAAATATCTAAAAGAAGATAACAAGGTAGAAATTGTCAATGTGCACGGGAAAGGATACAAACTTCTGGTAAGCTAAAAGCATAGCGGGTGAGATTCAACTGAACAATTTCACCCTGCTTTCCAATGAAAAGAAAGAAATAAAACATTTCTATTCTTAGTAGATTATAAAAAATACATGCTCTTTTATAAAAAATTTGCATGTCAAAAAAAAATGTGCTAACTTAGCGTCGCTTATAGAGAAAGGCAGAGGGAATAGACCCGATGAAGCCTTAGCAACCTGTCCCTTGACAAGGTGCTAAATTCTACCCTACTTGACATGGGAATGATAAGCCGAAGTCACCGAATTCTAGTGTGTCCTTCTCTCTAGCAAGAAATATAGTTGAAAAAGAAATATTAAAAACATTATTATGTTATTGACTAACAATTTAGGTTACCCTCGTGTGGGCGCGTTCCGCGAATTGAAAAAAGCCAATGAGGCCTATTGGGCTAAAAAATCTTCTGTTGAGGAATTATTGGACACAGCAAAAAAAATTCGTGAAGGCAATTGGAAAACACAAAAAGATGCTGGAATAGATTTGATCCCTTCCAACGACTTCTCTTTTTACGATCAAGTATTGGATTTAACCCTTACTGTTGGTGCTATTCCTGCTCGTTATCATTCTTTGTTGAATAAAGTAGACAACAACTACAGCTTAGACTTATATTTTGCAATGGCGCGCGGTTTCCAGCAAGAAGGAATTGACGTGACTGCAATGGAGATGACCAAGTGGTTGGATACCAACTACCACTATATGGTTCCTGAATTCACAAAAGATCAAGAGTTTAAATTGACTTCTGAGAAATTCCTGAATGAATACAACGAAGCAAAATCATTGGGTATTGAGACAAAACCTGTTTTATTAGGCCCAATCACTTACCTTTTGATCGGTAAAGAAAAAGAAGCTGGTTTCGACCGTATCGACCTATTGGATAAATTAGTTCCTGTATATGAGCAAATCTTGTCTAAATTGGCAGAAGCTGGAGCACAATATGTTCAGATCGACGAGCCTTTCTTGGCTTTAGATTTAGATGCAAAAGTAAAAGCATTATACCAACCTACGTTCGAGAAATTGGCTGCTGCTGCCAAAAACATCAAATTGATCGCGACAACTTACTTCGAAGCTTTAAAAGATAACGAAGATATCGCGGTTAACTTACCGATCCATGCATTACACTTGGATTTAGTACGTGGAGAAAACCAATTGGATACCGTTTTAGCTAAAGTTCCAGCTTCATTGACATTATCTTTAGGTATTGTTGAAGGCCGTAACATCTGGAAAAACGATTACGAAAAATCATTGGTTAAAATCAAACAAGCAGTTGATGCACTAGGCAAAGACCGCGTTTGGATTGCTCCTTCTTCCTCTTTATTGCACGTCCCTTTTGATTTGGACAATGAGCACAATGAGCAATCATTACCTGCTGAAGTGAAAAACTGGTTAGCGTTCGCTAAACAAAAATTAGCGGAGGTAAAAGACCTTGCAGTTTTAGCAGAAGGTGAAGTTGACGCCGAAACAGCAAAACGTTTTGAAGCAAACAAAGCTGCAGCTGAAAGCCGCCGTACTTCTCCATTGATCCACAAACCAGAGGTAAAAGAACGCACAAGCAACATTACTGATGATGATGCAAAACGTACATCAGTTTTTGCTGACCGTAAAGCAGCACAACAAGCGAAGTTCAACTTGCCAGCATTCCCTACCACAACGATCGGTTCATTTCCGCAAACGAAAGATGTGCGTAAATGGAGAGCTGATCTAAAAAAAGGAGCGATCACACAAGAAGAATACGATAAAGCAATTGCTGAAGAAACCGAAAACACAATCCGTCTTCAAGAGCAATTGGATATCGACGTATTGGTTCACGGCGAGTTCGAACGTAATGACATGGTTGAATACTTCGGTGAGCAATTGGCGGGATATGCATTCACTCAAAACGGTTGGGTACAATCTTACGGTTCACGCTGTGTGAAACCTCCAATTATCTACGGAGATGTATATCGTCCACAAGATATGACTGTACGTTGGTCTTCTTACGCGCAATCATTGACTAACCGTCCGGTTAAAGGCATGTTGACTGGCCCTGTTACCATCTTACAATGGTCTTTCGTACGTAACGACCAACCACGTTCAACAACGACTTACCAAATTGCATTAGCGATCCTGGATGAGGTACAAGCGTTGGAAAAAGCAGGTATCAAAATCATTCAGATCGATGAGCCAGCTATCCGCGAGGGTTTGCCATTGCGCAAAGCAGATCAAAAAGATTACCTGAACTGGGCGGTACGTGCATTCCGTGTTTCTTCATCCAATGTAGAAGATGATACGCAGATCCACACACACATGTGTTATTCTGAGTTCAACAATGTGATCGAAGATATCGCAGCAATGGATGCTGACGTTATCACGATCGAGACTTCACGTTCACAAATGAAATTATTGAATGCATTTGCCGGTGATTTCAAATACCCGAACGATATCGGTCCGGGTGTATACGATATCCACTCACCGCGTGTACCAAGCAAAGACGAGATGGTAGACTTATTGCGCAAAGCAAAAGCAGTAGTTCCTGCGGAACAACTTTGGGTTAACCCTGACTGTGGTTTGAAGACACGTGCTTGGCCTGAAACCAAAGCCGCTTTAGAATCAATGGTTGATGCTGCAAAAATCTTAAGAGCAGAATAATTCTTAAACTATATTGATAAAAGCCCAAGATGAGAATTCATCTTGGGCTTATTTTTTGAGCATTTTATTCGAAATCAAGCATCTCCTTCAGTTATTTACCTCGCTTTTTGCTTGTCTTGATCATTTCCTGTTTTCCTTTAATCCGATCTTCGACAGACTTTATGACCGTGGACAGATCGCTGTCCAGGTTATCCAACTTAGCCATTTTGAGGATTTTTAAAGCCTTTTTGTATTTCTTTAATTTCTCAAGCAGCAACACCTTCTTAATCCAGATCGCTGTCAGGGACATACCGGGCAATGTCAATGCATATTTGATGGTTTTCTTTGCTGCTTCGTAATCGCCCATGTCTATTAAGGTCTGTATAAAATAAGGATACACCTCCAAAGCATGCACATTATGGCTGAGAGCTTCCTGAAAATATTTCTTTGCCTGTTCATAATCAAACAGCTGCTCCGCATAGACCCGCCCCATTAGGCACAATGCCATCGTATTGGATTCATCGTATGACAAGGCATAGGATAAGGATTCTAGCGTATCCTCCAGATAATATGGATAATTATCCAAGGCCTGGAGAACATATTTATTCACTGAATTCATCGTTTTTTTAAAACATTACATGAGTATTGAGCTTCTTGCGGCTACCTCTAGCCACACAGATGCCATTTCCTTTTATCGGTTAGATCATCTCAAATGATCGCGTGGCAATACAGACATCACAATCCGATGTCATATACAAATGCCAAAAGTGGCCCAGAAAAGAAGATTAAGAGAGTGCGGTATTCCGGAGAATATGCCCAAGACTCTTCTTTAAGGACGAAGCTGGGGTTTTTAGTATAGCAAACATATTCTTCCGTTTTTTATTTTATATTAATACCTTATTGTGCTGCAAAGATTCAAAATATTTATCAAATTACAAAATATTTGACTATTAACAACTTACAAATACGCAATATCATTGGCATATTATTGTCATATCGTTTTTTTTAAAATCATAAACCTTTTAGTCATTTTCGTTTCATGGAAAATCAAACAGTAAATCAACTCATCAAACAAGCTAGAAAGCTCAGAGGACTGACACAACAGGATCTCGCCAATCAAGCCGGTCTATCTTTAAGAACAGTACAACGAATCGAAAAGGGGACAGAAGAGATCAGTGGTTTCAGTTTAAGACAAATCAGCCAGATTTTAAAAATTCCTTTAGAACAATTAATTATGCCAAATGTAAATCAAATCAGTATCGACAACAATCAAAGCGGAAGCATAAAGGCTCTTTATCTAGCTTCTCTAACTTTCTTAGTCAACCCGCTATTGGGCTTATTGGTTCCAGCCATTATGGGCTACACCAAGCAAAATAAAGACGCCCAATACAGCAAGCATCTAAAAAAGATCATCATCATACATGCAACAGGTCTTTTACTTCTCGGCGCCTTTATAAGCTATCTCTTGGCAGCAAAATTTTTCCATATTCGACAGCCCTTGTATTTGAATTACATCTTTAAAAGCTGGTTTTTTCTGCTAATCCCCGTATGCTATTATGGCGTGATTATCATTTTCACAGTGATAAACTATTTTCGAATTAAAGGATCCGATGCAAGTCAAGATTAACTGATAGTCAGCTTGCGCAAATCGAAATTCATGATCCGTGCAAGCTGAAAATACAGCTGTATGAATAGATTTTATAAGTCAGAAGGACCCTTTCTTCCAAAAGAGACAATAGAAGAAAGAAACCGTAAATTGAGTCTTATCATGGCTTCTTTTGGACAATCAATACCCAGTCATTTTCTAGCATGAGGTAGCCCATCTCATAGATAAATTTATAGGTTTGCCCTTTATTATTAGCAAATGTATGCGTGTGGAATTTGAAATCAAAACCCAGTCTTTTCAATTTTTCCCCTTGTACCTTTGTCATCCCCTTCTCCTCCCCTTCCAGCACATCCGCCAAAATACGCCGGTTTTTACGCAATATATTATTCACATTCCGGATCAGATTGGTCTGATCGCTATTCAATTTATTGTTGTAAGCATTTCGACAGGAGTCATCGCAAAAGCGCTTATCCGATCTTCCCCGTATATTTTTCCCACATTCCAAACAAACTTTTTCCATAGTATACAATATGAAAGTTAAACGACAACAAACGGTTACAACCGACTATAGTCGAATACAAATGGTAAACAGACGATTATTATTCTTTGTCCTTTTCATCTTTGCTCAAGGTCATTCCACATCAATTGTTATGGCCAGTAACTAAAATAAGAATTATTAGAAACATTTAAAAATTAGACAAAATGAGCACATTACGTAACAAAGTACAATTAATTGGTCATTTAGGAAATGATCCTGTCATCAAAACCACTTCAACTGGGATAAATTACACTATTTTACGACTTGCCACAAATGATCTTTTCAAAAACAAAGCCGGAGAATGGGTCGAGGAAGTACAATGGCATACACTCGTCGTATGGGGCAAGCAAAACAATGCCATTGAACGGAAATGTAGCCGCGGGACCAAACTCATGGTTGAAGGGAAACTAACCTATCGTAACTACGAAAATGCTGATGGAGCGAAAAGATATATTACTGAAATCAAGGTTGACAGCTTTTTGATTCTATCAGATCAAAACCGCTCAAACGAGGATATTCCGGTACCACAAGAGGAGGATGAGGAAGATCTTCCATTCTAATTTAAGACAGAAAAAAAGCAGGACTTTTATACAAAGCCCTGCTTTTTATTTTTATCAAAAAAACTATTTCGCTGCACTAGCAGTTAGCTCTGCTGCTAGCTTCTGAGCATACTCCGACCATAACTTCGCATCTTCCGGAGTTAATTTAGTAAGAGCGGTAGCAGTTTTTGTAGCCCACTCCTGTTGTTTTCCGGCTAACTCCTGAATTTTAGTTGCATCTCCGCTTTTTGCAGCAGCCACATATTCATTCACATATTTTGTGTAATCGTCTGCCAGCTGCTGTGCTTCCGGAGAACTAAACTTCGGCACCTCAGTAGTCGTTGTTGTCTCAGTCGTTGTTGTTTGGGCAACACCACCTTGTGTATCAGTCGTTGTGACCGTATCCTTTGTTTCTACTTTTTTGCTATCTGCATTATTACAAGAAACAAGGAAAAGTGCAGCAATTGCTGCAGATAATACCATTTTTTTCATTTGTATAAATTTGTTTTTAAATTGTGATGAAGCTATCAAATTTATTCATCATTCAGAGATGCTGAATAAAGAATGATGGTTTCACGAAACGAATAAGTTTATAATAAATTAAAATTATTTACCAACTTAAATTTGGATTATTTTAATTTATAATCCAAATATATTTTTTCACAAAAACAAATAAGTATTAAAAAACTTCCGTTTTTCTCTTTTCCATGCGTCTAAATTAAAATATCAATGACTAAAACAATCTCTGATTGTAACAAAACTATGGCATTAATCAGGATTCTGGCTTCTCCAATTTGCCAGAGAAAGATATTCCCCAGAGACGATATCCATAATCTGAATATTCTTACAATCACTTTTATTCAAGTAGAAATGATAATAAGGTTCGAATCTCTCCTCATTATTATACCCAACGGTAAGAGAATACAGTTCTGTTCCATCCTGTTTCAAACTATCGATGATAAACGATATATTAGCTTTGTGATCAGTCAAGCTATCCAGATTTCTTTTGCTTTCTTCAACCTCTTTGAGAGCAAGGATTACTTTCATGGCCTTTTCCGTTGAACAACCAACTTTCTCGTCGATCTTATCTGAGGTTTCAATTTTTTCCACGGTTGGTTTTCCAGGAGCCCGGTCGCTTTTCGGATTATCGGAGGTATTGCTTTGACAGCCTATATCCGTTCAAATTTACCGTACAATTTCCAAAAGTTTCCTTTCTCGGCCAATATAAAGTCAACTTTTTTCCAGGCGTTTAACACCAGGCTTATTTCTGTTTCTGCCATGGAATATTTTCCGATAAAGAATTCCTCGGCTGAAAAACACAGACCAAAGGCATTGTTTAACGTATGTAAGCTTTCTATGTCAATTTCTTCAAAAAACAGAATCGACTGTGCTGTTACAGTGAAATCGCCCGGTACCGGTATAGCATCCATATACTCCATCGCAATAAAACGACTGCGGCTTTGCAGCGGAAACTCAATTACCGGAAGTTCATTTAATTTTGACACATAAGTACAGGCATCTAACAACGCTTCACGTTCCAACAACGGGACCTGTGCCAATCGCTTCTCCCCTACTGCAGGCGTATCAGGCTGAAAATAATCGTTAAAATTGAGAATCTCATTAACAGAAAGATTTTTTTCAATCAGATGCTGCACAGGAATGCCAAAATAATTTGCAATCTTCAAAACAATCTCAATTTTTGGTTCGGCACGCAACTCTTCGTAAGATGAAATATTCCCTCTAGTGAGATTAAAAACATCTCCAAAAGCCTGCTGACTCAATCCTTTCACCTTTCTCAGCTTTTTAATATTATTCCCGACGTTACTCATTTTAAAAAAAAATTAATTTTTTCTTGCAAAATATTTTTGCAATTCACTATCTTTATGCAAAGAATATGTGCAATATATAAAAAACTTGATTATGTACTTCTCAAAAATTGAAAATTATATCGCCAATATCGGTTATAACATTACCCATAAGGATGAAAAAGAAGGTGTTTTTGTGATCGAAAATGAAGATGATGGTATCCGCAATCTCATTGTGGGGATTGCACAGCCTGTCGTAATTTTCGAGCAGTATTTATTTACCATCAACAACGAAAACATGGATATGTTCAAATCGTTACTTATCAAAAATAGAGATATTATCCATGGCGGGTTTGCTTTGACAGAGGATGGCAGAAAAGTCATATTCCGATATACGCTGCAGCTACATAATCTCGATCAGAATGAATTTGATGCCGCCATCAATTCGCTCAGTCTTTTAATCAGCGAGTATTATAATCAGTTAATTAGTTTTTCAAAATTATAGAATAATGAATATTTTTAAGAGAATTTTCAGAATCGGTCAAGCAGAAATCCACGCTGTAGTGGATAAAATGGAAGACCCCATCAAAATGACGGAACAAGGTATCCGTGAGATGAAAGAAGACCTGGAGCAGTCGGTAGAAGCGTATGCAAAAGTAAAGGCCTTGGCCATACGTACACAGAATAACTGTGAAAAGAAAAAAGAAGAAGCCAATGAATTTGAAAACAAAGCTATTTTATTATTGCAGAAGGCTCAAAAAGGGGAACTTTCTGCTGAAAAAGCAGAAAGTCTAGCTAAAGAGGCCTTACTACTGAAAAAGCAATTGTTGATCGAAGCCACTGAGCTGGAAAAACAGGCGACAATTCATCAGAGTTCTGCAGAGGAGTTGCACAAGAATGTGGATATACTTAAATTCAATATATCTAAATGGGAAAGTGAATTATCAACCTTGAAAGCAAGAGTTAAAGTATCCAATGCGGCTAAAATGGTCAACCGACAACTAGCCAACATTGACTCCAACAGTACCATTTCCATGCTGGAGCGCATGAAAGAAAAGGTCGAAGAGGACGAGGCTCTCGCCAAAGCTTATGGTGAGATCGCAATGGGCAACAAAAGCAAAGTAGATGAAATTAATGAATCCATTGGTGGTTCGGATTCCGTCAACAGAGAACTGGAAGAATTAAAAAGAAAATTAAATGGCGATGCGGAGATTTGAGTATAAAACCGTTAAAATCGAGCCCAAAGGTTTCTGGGGAACCAAATTGGATCCGGAGAAAATCGACGAGATTCTTAACGACTTAGGAAATCAGGGCTGGGAATTGGTCGCAATGCAGGATCTTGAACTCAATGGTAGCTCATGGTCTTTTCATTACACCTTCAAAAGAGAAAAAATTTAAAAGAAAACACGATGACAGAATTAATCAATATCTTATTCAACCCATTATCAAATGGTATCATGACTGTCCTGACAGGCCTGTCTGTAGTGTATTGGTTATTTATGTTCCTTATGGGCGATGGCGTACATCTATTTGATGCGGATGCCGATGTGGATTTACACCCTACCCCCGACGTCAGCGACGTAGATGGCTCACATGATATTGATGCCGACGGGCCCGATCACCCACACCAGCATACAGACTCCGATACACATTCCGAACCGGGCTTTTTTGCGAAAGCTATGGATTATATCAACGTTGGTAAAGTACCGATTATGCTTATTGTAACCATGTTTAAGTTTATTGGCTGGGTGATCACCATTGTATCCTCATTATTTATTGATGTCGCTTCCTGGGGGATAAAATCTGTATTGATCCTAATTCCTGTTTTCATCGTTACGTTTTTCTTTATGCATTTTCTGACAAAACCCTTAGCAAGAATGTTCAAGAATATTGGCTACAATGGCGAAGAAAGCCATGATTTCCTTGGTCGCATGGGCAAAATGCGCGCAAGCATTGAAGGTAAAAAAATTGGTTCTGCTGAATTTATCATCCAGCAGGATCCAATTCGTCTCAATGTCGTGAGCCATAATGGCGAAAAGATTGGTTATGGGGATGATGTCATTATCGTGGACGAATCCAAGGACAAGAAATATTATTATGTCACAAAGGAAATCACCATAGACAATATTTAAAATTGATGCGCAAAACAGAATCGCCTTGTCAACCATAAGCTTGCGCAAGCAAAATCTAAATACAAAAATCTAAATAAATACTAATCATATGCTATATCAACCTCTTTTATTTTTAAGCGGCTTAAACGGAATTATATTGCTGATTGTCGGTTTAGCTGTCTTTTTAATCTTTGCATTCTTTGTTGTACTGAGTGCCTTCTATAAAAAAATTCCGCAAGGAAAGGCGATTGTCCGAACAGGTGTTGGTGGGACAAAAGTCGCCTTCAACAAGGGTATGTATGTGGTCCCGGTTTTCCACAAGATGGAGATCATGGACATCTCCATCAAAAAAATTGAGATTGCCCGTATGCAAGGCGAAGGACTGATCTGTAAAGACAATATCCGTGCTGATATTAAGGTGGCCTTCTTTGTCCGTGTCAACAAAAATGTGGACGATGTGATCAATGTTGCCCAGAATCTGGGTTGTGACCGTGCCAGCGAACCCGAAACTTTAAAGAGCATTTTTGAATCCAAATTTTCTGAAGCGCTCAAGACTGTAGGTAAGAAATTTGATTTCATCGAATTGTATGAAGCCCGTCGTGAGTTTCGCGATGAAATCCTCGACATCATTGGCACAGACCTAAACGGTTATATCCTTGATGACTGTGCAATTGACTATCTGGAGCAGACAGATATCGAACATTTGAATCCCAGCAATATCCTGGATAGTGAAGGTATCAAGAAAATCACTGAACTGACAGCAAAACAAAATATTAATGCCAACTTTATCCGTCGAGACGAAGAGAAATTGATCAAAAAGCAAAACGTCGAAGCTCGCGAAGCGATTTTAGAATTGGATCGTCAGCTTGCTGAAAAAGAAGAAAAGCAAAAGCGTGAAATTGATAATATCAAAGCCCGTGAAGAAGCAGAGATCGCAAAGGTACGTGAAGAAGAGCGTTTGAAATATGAAAGCGTCCGCATTTCGACCGAAGAGCAACTGGCCGTACAGGAAGAAAATAAACTACGTCAGATAATCATTGCCGAGAAGAACAAGCAGCGTACTGATGCTGTGGAAGCAGAACGTGTGGAAAAAGACCGCGCGTTGGAACAAACCGAACGTGAGCGTATAGTCACTTTGGCTCAGATTGACAAAGAACGTTCGATTGAGACAGAAAAGAAAAGTATCCAGGGGGTGATCAAAGAACGCGTCCAATTGGAAAAAGGTGTTATCGAGGAACAACAAGGAGTCAAAGATATTGAAGTATTCCGCGAAGTAGAACGGAAGAAACAAGCGGGCGTTATCGCAGCATCACAAGAAGCCGAAGAGAAATTAATTTCTACAGTTAAAGCCGCTGAAGCAGCGAAAATTGCGGCAGAACAAGAAGCTGAGAAAAAAGTAATCGACGCTGAAGCAGCACGTAAGATCGCTGAAAAACGTGCACAGGAATTATTAATAGACGCCGAAGCGAAAAAAGAAGCGTCCCTCAAAGAGGCTGAAAGCCGTAAGATCATAGCTGAAGCGCAGGCGAAAGAAGAAGCCGCAATAGGTTTATCGGAAGCCGAAGTAATGGTTGCAAAAGCCGAAGCCGAAGAAAAGCAAGGTACTGTACAGGCCACTGTGATCGAGAAAAAAGCCGAGGCCATGCGCAAAGAAGGTTTAGCACAGGCAGAAGTTGTTCGTGAAAAAACACTTGCGGAGGCAAAAGGTATCGAAGAGAAAGCCGAGGCCATGAAAAAACTGGATGGTGTGGGTAAAGACCACGAGGAGTTCAAATTACAGTTACAGAAAGAACGTGACATCGAACTTGCACAGATCAACATCCAAAAAGATATTGCCCAAGCACAGGCTGGGGTATTGTCCGAAGCACTTAAAACAGCGAAGATTGACATTGTCGGCGGTGAAACCATGTTCTTCGAAAACATTGTACGTCAGGTGTCCAACGCCAAAGGTTTTGACCAGCTGATCGACAATTCTAAACATGCGACTGATATTAAGAATTCACTATTGGGCCCGGACGGGAAAGGTGATCTCGCCGAAAAAGTACGCGGACTCGCAGATAAATATGGGATCTCATCCAATGATATCAAGAACTTAACAGTTTCTGCAGCCTTGATCAAATTACAGCAGGCAGCCACAGATGCCGAGAACGGTGAAGATGCAGGTTTTATCAATTCCCTGTTTGGATTGGCAAAAAACTTAGGCATTTCCAATAAAAAGCTGTAACCACATCCATTATCTTGAGCCTTGGAAAGATTCAAATCTTAACAGGCTCAAGATAATATCTTAAAAACCAAAGCAATCACATGATACGTTTTATCCTTTTTTCTGTTTTCCTGTGCTTAAACACCCTGTCTCTAACGGCCCAGACGGTTCAGCAACGATTGGATTCACTATTCCAGTCCTTGAATCAAGACGGTGAATTGAGTGGGGCATTCTTGGTAGTCGACAGTGGTAAAGTTGTTTTTGAAAAATATATGGGTTTCGAAACCGCAGAGAAGGGAAAAAAGATAACTAACAACAGTCGTTTTGAACTCGCTTCAGTCAGCAAGCAGTTTACGGCGATGGCCATTATGCAATTGGAAGAACAGGGCAAGCTCTCCTATGCGGATGATATTACCACATATTTCCCGCATATAAAATTCAAAAATGTCCGTATCAAAAATCTATTGCGTCATACCTCGGGAATACCTGAATTTTTGGCTTGGGATCCGCAATGGATCGATAAGAAAAAAATAAATACAAATCAGGACTTTCTCAAAATAATTGAGACAAAGATTGACAGCACCTCCTTTAAGCCAGGTGATCAATACACTTATTCGAATACAAACTACCTGCTCCTGGCTCTGATTGTAGAAAAAGTATCTGGGCAATCTTTTGCTTCCTATATGCAGCAGCATATATTCAAACCCGCGGGAATGAAAAACACGTCTGTATTTTCGGCGCGTTCACCCAATGCTGACCTGAAAAACTACGCAAAAGGAATGGCCTATGATGCGAAGACCAGGAGCTTCAAAAGTGTTGATGACTTTCCCGCATTTAGCTATCTAACCTATTTTGATGGCGGAAGTGGCCCCTATGGAATAAGTAGTACGGCTCAAGATCTCTTCAAATGGAATCAGGCTATCCAAAACAATACACTATTAACGCGTCAAAATTTCATGAAGGCCATCTCTGTCGATACGCTCAATAATGGCAAATCCATTAAAATGGCAGGTTTGTACTATGGTTTTGGCTGGCTCTTTACCGACAGTACCAACAGTGAAAGCAAGATGCATTTTCACACAGGGGGATATCCAGGCTATAAAACGATCAACATTCGAGATTTTAAAGAACAAAAATATTTCATCGCTTTAATAAACAAGTGGAATACGATCGATGTATATCCGTTGACATCCGCTGTTAATGCAGTTCTTCAAAAAAGAAAAGCTCCAGTTATTGACCGTGAAAAATTAACGGGAGCGATCATACTTGTGGAGTTTCAGATCAAACAGCTTTTAGGAACATATGAATACACAAAACAACCTGAATTGAAGTTCAAAATTACAGCTGATGATAATGGTAGTCTATTTGCCCAGTTATCGGGACAGTCAGCCATCGAAGTCTATCCGAAAAACGAATTAGAGTTATTTTATACGGCTGTGCAAGCCGAGCTGAAATTCAGCAAAGAAAATGATCAGATCACAGCGCTGACGCTGTATCAAAATGGTCAGGAATTAAAATTCAATAAAGTTAAATAAGTCAAGAACTAGCGGAACTTATGCCAGAAGAAAACGTAATAAATCAGAACGACAGCCTTGACCAAGGTGCATATGAAATTATCCGAAAACGACTTCTTACACAGAAAGAAGAACTAGCGACCAAGCTCCAACAGTTGAATGAAGCCCGTAAAGAAGTCTTCAATTCAACGAGCTTTGTCCTCAAAGCCAATCAACGGATCACCACAGAAAACAACTGTGTTGCCCGCGGCATTCTGGCCTTGGATAATCAATGTATTTTTGGATATAACGTGCATTTTGGACTGCGTACCGAGATCAAGCTGGAAGATGTTTTCAGTGTTTATGCATTTGAGAACAATCAATTTATTCCGCAGTCCCTCGACCTGATCAACGATCAAAATTTCATCTCAGATTATCAAAACCTATACAAATACTATAGGGACTCCATATTCTCCAAATTTCGTAGGACAGAGAACTATTTGTACATGATCTTTCAGACCAGCAAAAATCCCGCTGACCTCAAAGCATTCAAATGGCTAATCAAAGATGGTAAGCTCCAGTATCAGGATGACCGCAGCATCCACGAAGTCAAATTGCCTAATCAATTTGAATTTGACTGGACGAAAACCACGCTCGAAGACCGTCGGCTCGGAAAGTATCCCCATATATCCATCATGGATAAGATCTTTATTGAGGCGATCCATGGCGATATCACCTTCAAGATCGAAAACAATACAGACAGCGGCAAAGGGATCTATTCCGAAAAAGTCATCAATGCCGACCAACAATTGGACGATGCCGATTATTACTACGCGGATCTCGGAAACCTTATTGCGGTACGTATCAAGCCGTACCAGGAAGATTTCAGGGCCTTCGTCTACAACCAGCGGACAAAGGAAGTCGTCAATCTAAAATCACTGAATGAATCAGCAATATTGTTACCGGACAATCAAGGGATTATTTTTTCCAATGGATACTACTTACAAAATGGCACACATAAGGTTTTTGATGCCCAGTTTGAACAAGTATCATTCCTACGCAGGATTGCCTCCCCCAATGGTGAAGATTTTCTGTATATATTCTGTCAGGAGGAAACCAATACCTATATCCTACTGTCCTATAACATCATTCAGCAGCATGTTGAGACCCCGATTATCTGCAACGGATTTACCTTGTTTAAAGATGGTAGCCTAATTTATTTCCGTACCGAGGCGGAAGCGACCAGACACCATCAGGTGCAGATCTGGGAAACACCTTATATGGCCATGCTCAAAGAAAATGAGCAGAAGAAAGATGATCCCCTTTATAAAGTAGGCAATAAACAGATCGTGCAGGCGATGGCCGAGGCGCAGGAGGTTATACAGCTGATCAACAAAGAGGACAGCTACGAAGGTTTATACGAAGATATCCTCAAAAAGTCCACGGTTTTATTGGATTCTTATTTCTGGATCAAAGATGACGCCTTATCAAATCTTGGCCAGCCATTAACACAGATCAAGGAAGTCGCCAATACCGCTATCGATGAGTTTGTCAAAGTACAGGCACAACGCAAACATGCCGCAGAATTAAATCTAGCAGCAGAAAAGAAGATGGAAGAACTCACGTTCACCATCAATAGTACCGTTGTGGACAAACTCGATCAGCTCGTCCATCAATTGGCCGATGCTCGCCGTATTCAGGGTGAAATCATCGACCTTAAAAATATAAAATATATTGATACGGTCAGGATAGATAGTCTATTGGAAAAACTGCAGCGTATCACCTCCGAACTGGCTGAAAAAACCATTGCTTTCCTCCTACGCGATGAAGCCCTGCTTCCTTACGAACAAAAGGTGGAACAGCAGAAGAAAAATGTGGAGGCCATCGTGAAGGTCTATGATGCCAAAGCAATCGAGGAAGCCAATTCAGCCATTTCAAGCGAACTGGAACTATTGATTGATATCCTCAATAGTCTAAAAATTGACGACTCCACACAGACAACCAAAATCATTGAGAAGATTTCGGTTATTTTCTCCTCATTAAATGAGGTTCGCGCACAGCTTACGCGAAAACTCAATTCATTAAAAAGTACAGAAGCGATAGCGGAATTCTCAGCACAGCTAACCCTGTTGGAGCAATCCGTAACCAACTACCTCGAACTGTCAACGACAACCGAAAAGGTCGACGAATATTACACAAAAGTCATCGTTCAACTGGAGGAACTTGAAAGTAAATTTTCTGAATTTGAAGATTTTGCTTTAAAGATCGCGGACAAACGTGATGAGGTTATCAAGGCTTTTAATTCTCGCAGGGAACAAATTGTTGAACAGATCAACAAGCGTACGTCCTCGCTCGAACAGATCGGTCTTCGTGTATTAAAGAACATTGAGAACAAATCCAAGACATTTGCAACACGGGAAGAGATCCTCAGCTTCTTTGCCTCGGATCTGATGATCGACAAGATCAGACAGTTGGTACAGGAGCTAAAAACACTGCAGGATGTCTCAAAAGCAGAAAACCTTGAAAATCTGTTAAAGAAATCACAGGAAGATGCCTTACGGGTTTTACGCGATAAAAATGATCTCTTTGTAGATGGCGAAAATATCATTGCATTGGGCAAGCATAAGTTTGCGGTCAATAGTCAATCCCTCAGCCTTACCTTGCTGCGCAGAAATGATGAACTGTATTTCCACCTGACTGGGACAAGTTTCTATCAAAAGGTGCAGACCGAGGAAATCAACAGTTTTAAGGACATCTGGGATCAGGAACTTGTCTCTGAAAATAAGGAAGTCTATCGTGCAGAATACCTCGCCTACAAAGCATTCCTTGCTTCGAAAGGACAACAAGATTTTGATGCCTCCTCATTTATCACACAGACTGTGGAGCAAAGTTATTCGGAAGGCTATGTCAAGGGAGTTCACAATGTGGATGCACTGTTGATCTATGATACGGTCAAACAGTTGGATACTAAATTGGATCTGCTTCGCTTTGATCCCCTATTGCGTACGATGGCTCAGTTATTTTGGCAATCTCTTTCGGATGATCAACGGGCAAAGCAGCTGGCACTGATACACTCGACTTACACGATATTAAAAACGTTTCCAAATTCAAATCGTTACCAGTCTGTCATTGATGAACTGACCAAGTTATTCAATGCATGGGAGACACATTTGGATCGCTCCACCATTCATGGCCGTGACCTCGCGACTTACCTTTTTCATACGTTTACATGCTACAATACCTTTGTCGTCAGTGAACAATCCGATGAACTGAAAAAGGCTTTTATTCGATTGCTGGAATCCAAGAAAAGTTACAAGCTATTTGAAGCGGATATTCAGAATGAGCAATTTAGCCTGGCAGATCGTTTTTACCTGACTTTGAACTGGCTCAATTCCTTTGTAGACGAGCATCCGGAATATCTTACGCTACGCAAATATATTGAGGAAGCAGCCATCATGTTGCTTTATCCGACCCATGCGTATCACCTGATCATCGCAAAAGACCAGGCACATATCAGCGGATTAAAAGGCAACCATCCAATCCTGAACAATGGAGAGGAGTATATCCAATATCACGAATTTTTAGCACGTCTGGCGCAATTCGCTGATTATAATGTACCCCGTTTTGTGGCATTCTCCACATTGAAGGAACAGCTTGCGAAGTCCTATGCCAAAGAACTAAAGATCGGTGAGTTTGAGCCCAAAGTACTGACTTCCTTTGTCCGTAATAAGCTGATCAATGAAGTTTACTTCCCATTGATCGGAAACAACCTCGCCAAACAGCTGGGAGCCGCAGGCGACAACAAGCGTACGGCCCGTATGGGAATGCTTCTATTAATCTCGCCTCCGGGTTACGGTAAGACCACCTTAATGGAATATCTTGCCAAAACGATGGGCTTACATTTCGTCAAAATCAATGGCCCGACCATTGGTCATTCGATTACATCCATTGACCCGATTGAAGCGAAAACATCCGGAGAACGGGAAGAACTCAAAAAGATCAATCTCGCATTTGAGATGGCCGACAATGTCATGCTGTATCTGGACGATATCCAGCACTTAAATCCGGAGTTTTTACAAAAGTTCATTTCCCTTGCCGATGGTCAACGTAAGATTGATGGTATTTTTGAGGGCGAGAGCAAGACCTATGACCTCCGTGGCAAGCGCTTCTGCATCGTGATGGCCGGAAACCCATATACAGAGAGCGGCTCTAAGTTTCAGATCCCCGACATGCTTGCCAACCGGGCCGATGTGTACAATCTCGGCGATGTGATCGGTGATACCGAAGCATTATTCAACCTCAGTTTGATCGAAAATGCGGCGATTGAAAACAGTTACCTCGAAAAGATTGCAAGCAAATCGTTTAATGACTTTTATGCCCTGGTCAATTATGCGCAGTCTGTTATGGATCAACTGCCCGATTTAGAGGGCAACTACCTGAAACAGGATATTGATGACTTTATCGCGGTGCTGCGACATGTACTGAAAATCAGAAATGTCGTGATCAAGGTCAATCAGAATTATATTCAGAGTGCAGCGATGCAGGATAATTACCGTACCGAACCGCCATTCAAAATGCAGGGATCCTATCGGAATATGAGCAAGCTGGTGGCGCAGGTGGTACCGATGATGAATGAGCAGGAAATTGATCAGGTTCTTCTCGCGCACTATGAGAGCGAATCGCAGACACTGACAGCGGATACTGAAAGTAACCTCTTAAAACTAAAAGAGCTTGCCGAGCTGTTAAATCCTGTTGAACAGGAACGTTGGGAAACGATCAAGGAAATCTTCCGCAAGAACAATAAACATGGTGGACTGGCCAAAGACGATAAAGTATTCGGTCAGCTACTGGACTTCAATGAAAATCTGGAAGGTATTATTCAGGCAATTCGGGAGTATAGGAATTAAAACTTTTTACTGCTATTCCAGCTGACTTTCTTGTTTGTTCAGCTGGGATAGCAGTATTTTTGATACGATTACTATCAAAATTTTTTAAGCATTAACTACTTTTAGGCTGATTAATGATAGTATCATTTGATACTATCATCATTCTTTTTCTTCAACTTTCTCAGTTTTCTCAGGTGGATAGCAAATACCTTCGGGCTTTGTTCTACGCTTGCATAAATCCAATAAAACCAACGTTAATATATCCAATGTCTTCAGAAGTCGATTACGAGTTTCTAGCTCTTCTTCCACCATTCCTGCCGACCATCCACGCTCATATTGGAAAATGATTCGCCCATCTACGACGGAAATATTTTTCCGCACATCAATTCCATAATATAATTTGGACAATGTTTTTCTCAGATTTTTCTGTTCTTTACTACTCAGCGATTTAGGCCTCCAGAAATATAATTCCTCTTTGTTGATTGGACATCGTAAAAAGTTAGCTGCATCCGGATCCAACCAGTCCTCCGGAAAATAGTCTGTTTGCAACAGTAACCAACCAGTCTCCAATAACCATCTCAATGTGTATCGTAGATCATCAATCTCTATATTGGGCGGTTTATTTTCAGAAGATTGTAATGGATATAAACTCACGATACCTTCACGGAGATCTGTATAATTCTTCTCATAAAAAATTTGCTCAATCCGTTTATAGGGACTTGCACTGCGATAGCTATCGACATAATTGGATAGCAAATAATCTATAATTAAATGCTTATTGGGTGGAGGATAATCAGCTTCAGCCCAATTGTATGCCACAATGCTTGCCTCATGTAGTTTTAACAATTGTTCATAGGTTTCTAGTGGGGCATCATCTACCATCCACTCAACTAAGCTTTCGTCGTACAGTAAACAGTTTTTCCAATCACCAAGGAGATTAAGCCAAGAGGATAGATCCATTTTCGAAAAAAAATTCTTAAAGGCCTTTGGGAAGTTTTGGATCTCTTTTCTGGAGAGTTTTGTAAACGGGTATTCAAAATGGGCCAAATGATGATTGAGTTTTTTATCCCTTTTTGGCCGATAATTCTTACTGCACCTATATGGGTTTTTATACCATTTTATATCGATCCATTCTTCCTCATAATTTAACCGCTTTTTATGGTGTAAAAAATAATGACAGCCCTTGACCATCAATATAACCTTATCTAGATGCGCAACTAATTGCTTTCGTTCCTCTTCATCTTTTTTATTTTTTGATGTTAAAGCGATCAATATATTCCATAATTTCTCGTTAAAGGATTCAAAAGTATCATCTTGAATAGACTCGAAAATCCCCCCTCCTACTAAAAACCATGGGATTTCATATTCATCCTCAGGATTTCTTAAATATTGATTTTCCATAATGCTGATTTTATTTAACTGTCGACGTATTTATCTGCTTTAGCGCAGATCCTTTATTAATCTGTAGAATTCTTATTTTAGGATCGCCACGATAAGTGGTGAAAAGCTTAATATGTCACCCATGAATTTATACAGCTTTGATACTACAGCCTTATTATCTACTACAAAGTTTATTCACGACCAAATAATACGACCATCTTCTGCTCAAAAGCAATTTTAGCAATGTCTAATAAACGTTCAAGTTCCACCATATCGGGAATGCGACTCTTCATGCGCAATTTATCATCTTCAAAATTCTCGAAATCAAGCACATCTAACGTTGGATAATTATCAATATTTTTCTTGATCTGCCCCCGCAATTGTGGCAGCACTCTGGCAGCCATTTCCTCGAGTTCTTTACAGGTTCCGCTTAAAACTGGAATATCTAACGAAAAAGTACTAATGACTAGGCTGTAGATCTGTTTTAGACATGATGATATAAGGGCATAGGCTAGATCTGGAATAACTTCATCGTCCGATAACAGTGTTTTACATTTTTCCAGAAACCGCTCTGTTTTCGTAATTTGGTTATTAAATTTACCGGAAAAGATTTCTTTTGAATTTTCTATCGAGCTATCCTCTGAATCGATCAAACGATATGGATTGCCCGAAAACACCAGAAATTTAGATCGACAATGCGCCATATAGTAATAATATTCTTTCTCCAGTTTTTTCTCCCATTCTTTCTTTGCAAATAGATTAAACACAATAATACTTTGCCTCAAGCAAACGAGCTCAAGGATACTTCTTACAATTGGCTCGTTCCGATTTAAATCATATTCCCAGCCATCAAGTATCAAGATAATCTCCATACAGGCTTTGACATCACACTTTTCAATAGCAGGATGCGGTATCAGAAAAATCCGGTCAGGTTCCAAAACCGCAACAATAAGATCTAAAAGTGGTTTTAACGCCGAATACTCTCGATCTATTTGGAGCAATCCGCCAATTTCACGCATCCATCGTTCAAATTCACCACTTCGTTCTCCAGGATGGAGATAGATATGGTTCGTTGTTTTCTGATTTTCATTTTTGGTAACTGGCCCATTATTTTCAATTCTTAACCCGCCGCTACCATTCACAACATTATTCATAATCTTAAAAATTTATATTGGTTTATAATTTTATCACTCGTTCGAAACATCACTAGGTTGACTTGTACCATGAAGCACTACTCTAACCATTATTTGATATTTCAAAACAAAAATAAAGATAATCTATACAATTATAAAATTTTTAAATAAATTATTCTATGATTGCTGATGAATAGAAAAGAAGAGACCAATAATTTCAGCAGCTTTGTTAAAGTCAATATCATCATTATGGAAGCTTCTACAACACATACTGAATATCAGGTACAGCCCGAAACGGTCAAAGCAATTTTTTAAGCTTTAAAGGAGCCTTCGAATCTAAGGGAATTCGTATTCCAAAGCATATCGAAAGATGTATTGAAGAAAGTATGGATCAATTCAGTGCAGGAAATTCCATTTCTTTGGAATTTTTTAAGGAAAAACATTTCCGCCGGAAATAAAAGTTGAATTAGGATTTATAAAAAAAGTAATATAGGTTAGGTGAAGCCTATTGTATATAACTGCTATATCTTTCTTCTTGTCAAGCTTTGTCTATTTGAAAAGAACGAAATAATCTCTACGTTATCATTTCGCACACGATAATACATCGTATTAAATTTCAGAATAACTGCTTTATAGATATTTTGACGCTCAGATTTAGGGAAAATATAAGGATTTTGAGAAATCAATACTGCGATCTTTTCAATCTTTTGAGCTAATTTTCTGATCTCTTTTTCGCTAAAGTTCTCTTCAAGATATTCTATTGTCTTCTCTAGCTCGTTTAATGCATTTGGAGTCCATAGAATATTATAACCACTTTTCATAGATCTTTCGAGCTGAAGAATGATTTTTTAGATCTTTATTATCTGCCTCGCGAACGCCCTTTTCAATTGAAATCTTCTCTGCCTCAGAAGCCGAATCCCACCAGTCTTTTACCTCCTCTTCCCTAAACTTTAGTAGTTTTTCGATAATAGAACTATCTTCCAACGTCGCTAACCATTGAATTAATTCTAATTTTTTATTTAAGGTCTGTGCATTCATAACTTTTAACACTTACTATTCAAATTTAGCAATTTTCTTCCAGTTTATGCTCAATGTTTTACAAACTTCATCTTCAAAAGTTTCAACAGTAATTTTAAGAAACTCATTATATACAATCCTATATCTCAGCCTCAAGCGGTGATCAGGACCCTCAGTACTACCATTATATCATCATATCTGCAATAAGAACAATAAACAGGGGATCAAATTGCGCCAAATCCATAACCTGAAAGCTATAAATTTGGCGCAATTTGACCCCCATCCTATTTAACACAACTACAAGAAATTCAACAACTTACTTGGCTACGGTTCTGTCTACAGATCATTCGAAAACACGATTATCCGACCTTCACAGCTCCCGAAGAAACGGTAAATATCCCATAATCGTCAATAAGCATCCGCTCCTTGATCACCCCATTATACGCCATAATCCGGTCCAGTTCTTTCTGCGAACGTCGGCGCATGACCCAGTCTTTCTTCTGATGACTGTTCAACACATAAGCGATCATTTTCAATTGCGGATGCCATGGTTGTCCGGTATAGACCAGATGGCTGTTTTCCTCACAAATGGAAGTCGCGCCATGTACCGCCCTGCTCGCCATTTCATTGTTGCCAAATAATTCGAAAATACCGGAGATCACCACAATATTAGGTACAAAATCCAGTTTGTTGTAAGTCTCGGTATCAAAACAATCGTAATTAGTGAAACGTATTCCCTGGAGCCCTTTCTTCTTGATGATTTTCTCCCCCACTGCAATATTGGGCAATAGAAACTCGTTGATCACGATCTCCACTTCCGGGTATTTTTCTTTGATGTCAAATAAATAATTTCCGGTGCCGCCAGCGATATCCAAGATTTTCACAGGTCGCCCCGTAGACTTGACCTGCGCAATATTCTCTTCCAATAGGCATAATAGATGCTGTTTACGTATACGAATCCCTTTCCAGCCGATCGCTTCCAAGTATCCTTTATCAATGATTTTCCCTAACCCCAACCTACCCTTCGGCTCATTGCGATAGACGTAATCCAATGAAATTCCTGAATCAAAACCAAACTGAAGCCCTAAGTTCATCCCATGACTCAATGATCCGATCTTGCCTAAAGTCCATTTCTGAAAAGCATAGTTTAGCTTCTCAGCCGCAGGCATCACCTTATGATACAATTTTTCATATTCTTTTACCGAAAACTCGTCAGGCTCCAGCCCCTGTTCAGGCTTTTGCCTTGCATAGGCTTTGGTAATAAAATCTTTTAAATAGGTATAGACTTTCTTCCTGTTGGATTCAAACAGGATACCATGATAAAAATTACGTAGGGTAATAAATGTCTTCAGCTTAGAAGCAATGGACACGAAGAATTGCTTTTGCACCGAGTTTTTAACCACATAATCCTTTTCGGCGGATAGCACAATCACAGGAATATCGATTGCGGCAGCATCCTCAACGATACGCTCACCGGCTTTCAATAAGTCGACCAATAAAGCGCCGTTAATGGATTTTGAGATTAGGGGATCAGCATCATAAGCCTGTTGTTGCTCGACATCATGGGTCAGGACCTTCGCCTTGACATAGCTTTGGATAACAAGGTCCTTTTTCAGCTTGGTTCCAAGCGCAATCATCTGGTTGGCCAATGGTACATACAGTTTAATCTCAAAGGCAGGGGCCAATAAAGCCATACCTGCAATCGGAGGAGCAAAATCATGTACCCAAGCACTCACAATGACCCCAGCAATACTATTGGCGATGACGAAAACATCCTTTGTCTCAACCGCATATTCCAGGCGGATATAGGACACAAAACAATCCAGATCGCGCACATTATCCATGAAAACGGGCGATACCGGTACTTTGGTATAACCATGTCCGCGCAGGTCAAATGCAAAGATGGAATAATCGGCAAACTGTGGATCGGTAGCCATCTCCTGCAGGCGTCCCGAATGTTCATGCCCACGGTGCAATACAACCAAAGTCTTTTGTCCCTTTTGATAATTCCAAACACGATATAGCAGTTCCCCTTGATCGAAACTCTTAAAATAACCTGATTTCATCTTTTTATAATTTATTCCATCTATACAATGGGCATGTAATTTCTGTATCTATTCAGCTGTCGCTATTAAAAACAAAGACCAAGCCACCTTTTTGATCAGGATCGGCCAGCGACGATAATTTTCATCAACTGGATCGCATGAGCCCGCAGTACCATATGCCTATTGATCGACTTCACTCGATCAATAGCTTTATTTAAATCTAAAGATAATAATTCCTGCATTATCAGAATAGCAAAAATCATACTTCTACTATAGCCCATCGTACAATGAATGACCATATTTTCATGCTCATCCAAGTTCCGGTAAGCAGATAGCATGGCGTCTATGATAAGATGCGCATCTTCCACATCGACCTTCGCGATATCCAGCAAAGGAAAAGAATAATACTTTTCCATGGTCCCTAAGAGTTTTACGTCCTCCAGCTCAGCTGCGAGGTCAAAAACCACCAGATTGCGATCCAGTCCCAAAGCTATTAGTTCCGATGCGTCCAACCTTGGCCCCACATAACAGCGTGGCAGTAACTCCATCAGCGGTGGATTATTTCTCTTTCTAAAAAAACGCCACATCAACCAGTATGCAAGTTGGTAAGGAGCGTAAAATACTTTCTTTATCAACGGGATTCGACCCCGATTATCCTTCAAAAAACCTGTATTACCGCATAGGTAATTGTAACCAACTGCAAAACAGTCGAAGGCTACCCAAGCAAAAGCAATCAGCAGCAATAAATATCCCTCGCAGAGCAGTGCCAGTAGCATGAATAGCCACCCAATGAGGTAATAACTATTCGTTACTTGTTGGTTCCGGATCGCCGGAAGACGACTATCAAGTTTTTGGGTATAAAAACCTGATTTCTGCGGTGAATTATGTTGCTGTTCAATGGCGTTCGGAAAGAGGATAAAACTGACCTGAACCAGTAGGCAAGCTGTCAATAGGTCGATCACATGGTGCTGATATACCGTCAATGTCCCTAGTCCCATCATCAAGAGCCAGATGCCCAAGATTATTTTCTTCCATCCGTTGAACTTCCAGCGCAGCACCGACCAAAAAAGACAGGCATAAGCGACATGCAGGGAGGGCGCCTGATTAAAAGGTGAATCATATTTCTCTAAGAAGGAAAAGAAATTGGTAAATAAAAGATTTTCGACCTGCGGTCGGTCAAAAGAAAACCGCAGCGGAAAAAGAAGAAAACATAGTACAGCAATCAGGGTGACAAACGTAAATCGCTTTGCATAGCACAGGAGCTCCCCTTTTTGTCGACAGTAAAACGGCACGAGGCAAAAAAACAGTCCACTGCTCATATAAGGCAAGATCATCCAGGGAATGAACGGAATATGCTGTTCAAAATCGAATACAAAGGAAGGTACCGCAGCTAAACTAGAGGCGTAGGCTGCTGTATAAGAATAGGTAAGTTGAAAAAGTAACAGGCAATAGATGACAACAAGGAGCTGCCCCCCTAACTTATTTAATCGTTTTTCATCCATTTGGCTTTCCTAAACATGATTTTACTTAATAATACATGGGGGAGCAGGCCTAAAAATCCCATCAGCCATTTCATACGCTTCGGAAAAATCACGATTTCTTTCTTTTGCTGTATGGCTTTTAAAATGCGTTGTGCGGCATCGTCTACGCTGATCAAAAAGGGCTTTTTGGAGAGATCCTGCTGATTAAGTTGACGGAGCTTGGTTGTATCCACATACCCCGGTGCGATGACTGTCACGGCAATCCCATACGGAAGCAATGCCCGCCGATAAGCATCAGCCACTTGGATTGCTGCCCGCTTTGTTTTGCTGTACAAACTTGAATTCGGAAAATCCAGCGTCCCCGAAATGGATGCTATGGTTGCGATCTGCCCCTTTGATTGTCCGCGCATGACTTCGCGGGCGACTTCAAAACAATTGATCGTCCCGAGCATATTAACCTGGAGCATTGCACTTGCCTCTTCGTAACTGATGCGTTGTGCCACGTCATCGGCATAGCTTCCTGTACAATTGATAAAAAGATCCAATGTCCCCTGATGACAGAAGGAATGAACGGCATCAGCCAAAGCATGCCGATCACATACATCCACTTCAAACTTGATGAGCGCATCGTATGCTGGATGATGAGATAACTTTGACAGGTTCCGACCACATACCGCAACTTCAGTCCCCTGTTGGAGGTAGCTTTGTGCTAGTGCCAAGCCTATTCCGCTTGTTCCGCCTGCGATAAATACCTTCATAATAAAAAAATAGTGCTAATATTACCCGCTGTCCGGGCTATCTTGCAAACAAATAATCCTTCTATTTCTGTCAACTAAATTCTAAAACAGTCCAGTATTAAATGATAAACATTTCCAAACTCCACTGAACTTTATAATTTATGTACAGCGTGTATGATCGCTCCACTTGTACAATGTCTTCTTAACTCCTCGTATTTCGAAACATTGTGTACTAGGTCATGCGCAGCTCCATCGTCTTACGATATCCATAGTTCCATTGTGCTTCCATGGCAGCCGCAAATTCATCCAGACCTGTCGGAAGTGACAATGTTATTTCAAATCTACGCCAATCTATACCTTTTTTGCAATAGTTTCCTGCCAGCTGCTCTGCAGCATCCCTTGTATCGATCCATCGGATTTTCTGGAATTGCTGATCAATATCCCGCAGGCGTTGGTTTCCGCTAAAGCCCAATACCGCTCTGACCAATCCTTCTTCCTGCAGTTTATATGGCTGCTTCCGCTCACAGATCACTTCCGCCGCCAATGACTGCGCTAGCTCCACAGGCACCAGATCAATGGCTCCGCCGGCATAATATTCCCCCTTCCGCTGTACAGGCTCAATATAAAACATATCGGACATCGAAATACGAACAGCCTCCAACAATGTTACTGTCGAATTTATTGCTATTGTTGGCGCAACGGCACTTTTATCATAATTTACACCTTGGATTTGGATGCTATCTAGATTTACGTTTGATAGTGCAATTGTATTCCCCATCAGGATTTTCTGATAAAGCTTACGTTCGCCGCGTCTCTCCCCAACTGCTGAGCGGTCAAAAAGCATTTTCGAACCAATAATAATCGACGGTATTTCCTCCGAAAATGGTCGGTTCAAAGTCGGTAATAAGGGCGAAAGATCATGATTCATCTTGACCAGATAACGATCAAAGACATCTTCCAGATAAGGAGCGGAGCGTTTTTCCCACTGCTTTTTTAGCACATACCAACCCAATTTGCCAAGATGACGCTGCTCCGTAAGCTGATGTCCACAGAAGAAGCGATAAAACTCTTCGGACTGGAGATAGGATTTCCGCTCTGAATCCCTTGCAAAAGCCTGAATAATCGCAGCAGCCAATGATCCACCACAACTAGCAATTAGTAGGTCTGGTTTTAGTCCCAGTTCTTCCAACGCGGCATACATACCCAGGTACAAGCCAAAACGAGTACCGCCTCCTGAAAATAAAACTGCCCGTTGATAATTCATTTCGCGATATATTAGATATGAGATTCTGGTTTTACTTACAAATTCGTCATTTCTATCCAACAAATCAAACCATAGAAAACAGGCGCATTAAACAGCAGGCTATCTATCCGATCCAATAAGCCACCATGTCCGGGGATTAATGTCCCCGTATCCTTGACTCCCGTCCTGCGTTTCAAAAAGGATAAAAGCACATCACCGCAAAATCCTAAAACACCGAAGAGCAGACCTAGCAACGAAAAGCGGATAAAATCTCCAAATGGCAATAACAGATAGCCCAAGATATTACTCAATATTACCGTCAGCCCGATACCGCCGATACATCCGGCAACAGTTTTATTTGGGCTGATGCGCGGAACGATCTTTCGTTTACCAAAGAATTTACCCATGAGGTATTGGAATACATCGTTCAGTTCCGTTAAAACGATGATATAGGCCACAAGCCGCAATCCCATCCACTCATTTTGATGAATTTCTACTGCCCGGATAAAAGCCAGCTGGCTGAATGCTAGTAGGCAGGCAGCTGTTCCAAAGGTCATTCCGATAGCAGCACCCATCGCTGTTTTCTGTCCCAGCCAGAAAAACAACCCAATCCCTAAGCACAATAGTGTCGCCCAGAATAGATAGCCGCTATATGAACAGTAGGTTAAAAGGATCAACTGCAATAGAGCAAGTACAATAGCAAAGGGCAATGCAAGACTAAAATTGGGCACAAACATCTTCATAAATTCGCGCATGCCCTGGAAGCTAAGCCAGCAAACAAACAACCATGATGTTATTTGCGGAACGAAGGCAATCGCCAGTACAAGCACAATATAGCCCCAGCTTCTGACTCGGACAGGTACGTCAGCAAACTTGTCTTTCGGATTGGATACTTCACTCATTTACCACCAATGCCTTTCTCAATCGCGTCATGGAACTCAAGACCAATAACAAACATAGCACAGCAAAAATATAGCCCGAAAATACAGTAATCGAAATATGTAATAAACTCAAAATTCCGTATATCCCCAGCAACAGTGCACGGTCGCTTTTACCCATAGGGCCATCATAACGACGATCATTGGCAACAACTTTTCCGATCAGTCCGCAGAATTCGTTGATGACACTCAAAACAATAAAACCTGCCACCAGATATAAACTCTCGGGATGAAATTTCAGCAAGGGAAAGAAAATCAGGACATCAGAAACAATATCGCCCACCTCGTTCAGGACTTCCCCCATCTTACTCGTCTGATTGAAAAGGCGGGCCATCATCCCGTCCAGTGCATTGAGAGCCATGCGCAATAATAAACCAATCGGTAATACCAGAAATAAAATTGAGCTGCAGTCTGCATTCCAGAACAAGATCGCAATGACCAGAGACAAGACCACCGAACCAACCGTAATCTGATTGGCCGTTATTTTTTTTCGATTCAAAAAGCTCAGAACCGGCATCAATAACTGCTGGAACTTTGGTTTTAATTTATAAACAGAAATCATATATGCGCTATGTAACTTACTTTTTTTTATTTTTTTTAAAAAAAAATTTTGATAGTGTAAAAAATACACTATATTTGTGTCATCATAATTTAGGTTTATAATTGGTTATTTAAGGTTTTCATTCTCCCCGTTTGAAAACCTTTTTTTTGCCCCTAAATTAGGAATTACCATCTTCCGCCAGCCCCACCGCCACCGGACGAACCGCCACCAAAACTTCCGCCGCCGCCACCGCTAGAGCCTCCCCCACCAGATCTGCTTGATGAAGAGCGTACTTTAACAGGTATGCTGTGCTCGCCATGGGACACACGGTGACCACAGTTCTTACATTTATCAAAACGTTCCTCCAACCCCTGCGAACTGTAAGTTGCGGAACGGATCGTATGTGTAAGTCCCGTTTCAAACGTACGGTAATGACATTGTGGACAATCTATATACCCTGCATTTTCATCCCAAGGAACCAACTTAGTCTCATTGCTTGTCTGATCCACCCAGATCTCATAAGACCTGCTGCCGATTTTTTCTTCCAAGAGCTGTCCTTGATCCAAGTATACGCTTTCCCGGGTAGCCACATCATCCTTATTCATGCGCAACCAACGCCCCGAGCCATCCGGGGGAGTCAGCCGAAGTTCATTCCTTCGGATACGTTTATTTATTCCAAAAAGATCAAAAAGTGCCAAAGGACTTAACAATAAAGGGACAAGTCCCCAAACGCGAAACTTACGCAAAGCCTGTTGGATATTCTCTTCATCACGGTAGGAATTGACAATCTCTGTGCGGCTCGCATTATATTTCATCGCCAGCGTAATGCTGCCAAATATAAAAACAAAATAAGGTAGGTTCTTCCATTGATAAACAACTTCGAAGTTGTTCAGCGCAAAAGCACATATAAATACACTGGCAAACATCAGCATTCCCATACAACCGCAACCGCTCACCAGTGGTGGAAAATACTTACTTTTTTTTGTCAGCTTTCCCTTGATCGCACGGGTCACCTCACCCAGCCAGATATAGCAGATGACAAATAAAGCCAGTACCAAAAGCGAATTTCTTAAGATAGGACTTCTTAAACTCCAAATTGGAGTTGCTTCAGGCATCAAACGTTCCAGTTCGGCCCTACTGTCAGGTGATGTCAGAATGGTTTTGATAAACCGCGAAGCCTCCAGCACGCCTTGATCATAATCCCCATTTCGAAAATTAGGTACCAGATATTTTTCGCCGATTCGTTTTAGATAGGCATCAGGCAAGGTGCTTTCCATGCCATAACCTGTAATAAAGCGATATTCCCGCCGGTCTTTGGCAATAAACAATAATAGACCATTATTGCTTTCCTTCTTACCGATACCCCAGGTATTAAATAGCTTCAACGCAAATTCAAAATCGCTCTCACCCACATAGTCATTGACCAATACAATGGCATACTCACTTTTGGTAGCAGCTTCAATCTGTGTGGATAAACCATCCAATTCAGCCACAGTACCCGAAGACAGAATCCCATCAGGATTGGAGACAAAATAGTCCTGTCCTTTCTGCTTTGGGCTAGGTATATTATCAACTGTATATTGGCCAAAAACAGGCCCGACACCCAAGCAGCAACTCAGGCAAAATAAGATATATAGATAAAGCTGTTGTGATCTATGCATATTTGTCAGAATAACTCAAACAACAAAAATTTGGTTCATTGTCACGATATTAAGAAAAAAAAATCAAACAAAGGTTTTCATCAAAAAAAAGCCCATAATCAACCGATTATGGGTCTATATAATTCAATATTCGTTTGATGAAAAAGGCAATCGAGAATGCGGGGTTCGCCTTGCGGTTTCGACAGCCACCTTCTGATAAGGGACAGTTTTATCATGGTACAAAAGCCGATTTAAAGGTGGGTGACTTATTCCTTCCCGGTGGCGAATCTAAAACCAAGCAGCCCTCAAAATGAACCATATTTATTTTATAGCGATGGTCAATGGAGCTGGTCTTGCGGCAACTTTAAAAATTATTTTCTCCTTCGCTGTCAATGACCAAGCCAGTGTAAAATCAAGACACCGATCAATCCAATAACAGAAACAAGCGTTTCCATCACCGTCCAAGAGCGAAACGTATCCTTCACGCTCACTCCAAAATAAGATTTAAACATCCAAAACCCTGGATCGTTGACGTGTGAGAACATGAGACTGCCCGCTCCGGTCGCTAGCACCATTAATTCAGGAGTAACCTCTCCCGCTTGCACAATGGGGAGCATAATGCCCGCTGCCGTGAGTCCAGCAACGCTTGCCGAACCGATAACGAGGCGAATGATACCGGCTATTAACCAGGCAAGCACAAGAGGCGACAGGCTAAGGTCTGCGGTTAAGTCAGCGATGTAGTTCGCGACACCACTATCTACCAAAATTTGCTTGAAGGCACCTGATGCTGCAATGATAAAAAGGATCATCATTATCCCACGGATTGCTTCTTCCACACTTTCTGACTGCTCCCGCAAACTTTTACCTTGGCGGATTCCCATCGTGTACATCGCCACCAGAGATGCAATCATTAAAGCCACCACCGGGTCACCCAAGAAACGAAGTGTCGTCAGCCAAGCGGAGCCTTCTGGGAATATTAGATGTGCAAATGAACCAAAAGCAATTAAAATTATTGGAAACAGTCCCGTAAATATACTAATTGCAAATCCGGGAAGCTCTTTCTTATCTGCTTGATTGTGCTCAGGAAAAAACTCGGCAGGTGGGTTGGTCGGAATACGCTTAAGCATCCTGCCAAAGAGTGGTCCACCGATAATTATGGCAGGGATTGCCACCACAATGCCATAGGCCATTGTCAACCCTATATCCGCATTGTAAGTAACCGCTATGGCTGTAGCTCCCGGATGCGGTGGCAAATAACCGTGCGTCACGGACAGCGCTGCCAGCAGTGGAATAGCTACGTAAAGCAAGGGCATCTTATTGGAAGCACATACCATGAAAACAAACGGTACCAAGACGATAAAGCCGACATTGTAAAATAAAGGAATTCCTACTAAAAAGCCCGTGAGAACCATTGCCCAAGGTAAGTTCTTTCTGCCAAATACTGCCGTTAGTTTCGTTGTAATCTTTTCTGCAGCGCCCCCCTCCGCCATCAATTTACCCAGTAAAGACCCGAAGGCCAACAAAAGCGCCAACTGGCCCATAGTACTACTCACTCCGGTTTCAACAGATTTAAGGATATCGACGGCATTCATATTCATAGCAAAACCGACCGCAACAGATGTTATCAGTAATGAAAATATCGTGTTTAACCTGACGACAGTGACTAAAAGAAGTAGTAAAGCTACTCCCAAAATAACGATGATTAGAGGCATAATAATTTACAACTAGTTAAAACTCACCTTCCAATATGCGGTACAGGTGTTCAAATTTCTGGAAGTTTTTAATATATACGGCGTGGTTCTCTTCACTCGGTTTGTAATAGTGCTCGATATCTTGTGTTCCCGCCGCTTGCTTGTTTTTTACTGTAGGCTCACCCGCCTGTATACCCAATGCTTCCAAGCCTATCAATGCTGCTCCCCATGCAGAGCTTTCTACCGTATTTTTAATGAATACAGGTTTATTGAAAATGTCTGCAAGCATTTGCACCAACAACGATGAACGTGCTAAGCCGCCGCTTGCATAAATTGTATGAATGGGGCCGGTGTTCTCCTCTAATGCGATCCCTACACTGTAAATCGCAAACAACATCCCTTCCATCATAGCCCGTGCAAAGTGCGCCCTGCCGTGATGCAGCTGTATTCCAAAATAAACTCCTTTTGCATTGGAATTCCAATGTGGAGCCCGTTCACCGGTCAAATAGGGCAAGAATATTAAGCCCTCTGCCCCGGGAACGACGGAGTCGACCAAAGCATTTAACGCGGCAGAAGAATCTCCATCCGTTTCCGTTTGGGTAAATTCATGCAAAAAATTATCTCGAAACCAGTTGCGTAATACACCTCCGTTATTAACCGCGCCACCAACTATATATTCATTTGGTCTCAGTAGGTAGGTAAATAGCCTTTGTTTTTTTTCTTGATTTGCCTGCGAACTTGCCACGCGAATAGCTCCACTGGTACCAATAGTTATAGAAGCTACCCCAGGACGTATAGCCCCTACCCCGAGATTAGCCAAACAACCATCGCTACCACCTATTACAAAAGGTGTATCTTGAGGGATGTGCATCAAGGCCGCAATTTCTCGGCTAGGCATATTTAAAATATAATTGACCGGAACTGGCAATGCTAGTTGCTCTTCCGATATGCCCGTCAATCTTAACGCCTGATCAGACCATGTTAATTGATGTATGTCGAAAAGCCCTGTTGCAGATGCAATGGAATGATCGACCACATAAACGCCAAAAAGCCGGTAAAAAAGAAACTCTTTGATACCGATAAACTTGTACGACTGCGCAAATAATTTTTGATCATTAGACTTTATCCACATTAATTTGCAGAGCAAAGACATGGGATGTATTGGTGTACCCGTTTGTTGATAAAGCAGCCTGCCAGTCTCACTTGCCTCCAAGGCTACCGCAATATCCTCGCTTCTGCGATCTGCCCATATCATGCAATGGCTAAGTGGCTTTCCAGCTGAGTCAACAGCGATCAGTCCGTGCATAGCACTGCTCACCGAAATGCATACGGGTTTCGGTATCTCGGCACTAGATTGCTTTAAGCTAATCATGACATACCTAATAGACTCAATACATGCAGCATAAACAATCTCCGGATCTTGCTCGTACCAGCCTTCTGAGGGGTTTAATATGGGATAGGGTATACTATGCTGCGACAAGATGTTACCTTCGTAGTCAAATGCAACAGCCTTCGCAGATGATGTCCCAATGTCTAATCCAATGATCATAAATAAAATTGATGTTTAGGAGAGTTCAATATACGGATTATCTGTTAGTTTACAACAAAACACTCAATACCAGCGAAGTAATTGAAGCGAGAAAAGCGCCTCATACATCGCCGACAACAGTTTCGCGAGGTATTGAAAGATGCCATCTCAAACGGGATACCCGTACCCGGATACATAAACGCACCTCTTATTTTGATGCTTACCGATCCAAAAAATTACCTACAAATATTATACAGGCACAACGTGACTATTTTGGCGCACATACCTATGAACGTATTGATCAGGAAGGTATTTTTCACACACTTTGGGATTAAGGGAAAAAGCTTGAATATTCGATTTGATCTTTGTTTTAAACGCTAAAAAGCGGCTTTATATAAAAAAGCCGCTTTTTATAACTGATTCTCCTATCGAGATGAACCAATGACCTACTTGCTACAAGTCATTTGCTCTACCAGCTGAGCTCAACAGACTACAGATAAAGTTTCTGATTTCTGTACTACAGATATCGGGATTGGACAACAACTTGTAGCTTATGATTATATTGCTATAGATTAACCACCTACATTTACACTTCGATGATTTAGAAGCTATCGTTCAATATCCTTCAAACTGTTCATTTTCTTATATTCCAGGAATCCTTTGATATCTTCAAAATGTTCACGGACACGCTTATTTCCAAACTCAAATACTTTCTCCGCTAAGCCGTCCAAAAAGTCACGATCGTGTGAAACAAGGATCAATGTACCATCAAAATCCTTTAAGGCATCTTTGATAATGTCCTTGGTCTTCATGTCCAAATGGTTGGTCGGCTCATCGAGAATCAACACATTCACGGGCTCCAAAAGCAGTTTTATCATCGCTAGACGGGTTCGCTCGCCACCGGATAACACTTTAACCTTTTTCGTTGTGTCATCCCCGCTGAACATAAAAGCCCCCAGAAGATCTTTCATTTTGACGCGTACATCGCCTACAGCGATTTGGTCGATGGTATCAAAAACAGTCAGTTCGCCATCCAATAAAGCGGCCTGATTCTGCGCAAAGTAACCGATTTTGGCATTATGACCTATCTTTAGCGTACCTTCAAAATCTATTTCGCCCATAATCGCTTTGATCATGGTTGATTTACCCTCACCGTTCTTACCTACAAAAGCAACTTTTTCTCCGCGTTCAATCACCATATTGGCTTTTTGGAATACGACATGATCGTCATATGCTTTGCTAAGATCTTCCACAATCACAGGATATTGCCCCGAGCGTGGTGAAGGGGGAAATTTCAGACGCAATGCTGAAGTGTCTACTTCGTCAATTTCGATAATTTCCAACTTTTCCAACATCTTTACTCGCGATTGCACCTGCAACGTCTTCGAGTAAGTACCTCTAAAACGATCAATGAATTCCTGATTGTCAGCAATAAAACGTTGTTGCTCCTCATAAGCTTTCAATTGATGCTGACGTCTTTCCTGACGCAGTTCCAAGTAATGACTATACTTGGCTCTATAGTCATAAATACGCCCCATCGTCACCTCAATAGTACGGTTGGTGATATTATCGACAAAGGCCCTATCGTGTGAAATAACAATAACTGCTTTGGCCGAATTGACAAGGAAATCCTCCAGCCATTGGATACTCTCGATATCCATATGGTTGGTCGGCTCATCCAATAAAATCAGATCCGGTTTTTTTAATAATATTTTAGCTAGTTCGATACGCATACGCCATCCTCCGGAAAATTCCGAGGTCTGTCTGGTAAAATCCGATCGCTCAAAACCAAGCCCTTTCAGCACCTTTTCCACCTCCGCATCGTAATTGACCTCTTCGATCGAATAAAACTTCTCGCTCAGCTCCGACACCCGCTCAATCAATTGCATATAATCATCCGACTCATAATCCGTACGGATATTCAGCTGCTCGTTCAGCTGCTCCAATTCATCCCGCATGCCGTAGACCTCCTCGAAAGCTTTCGAGGTCTCCTCAAAGACTGTTACATTATCCTCGGTCAGCAAATGCTGCGGCAGGTATGCAATAATTGCGTCTTTTGGGCCCGCGACATTACCCGTTGTAGGCTTGCCCACGCCAGCGATAATTTTTAGCAGGGTAGATTTGCCCGCGCCGTTCTTACCCATCAATGCAATCTTGTCATTCTCATTGATCGAGAAAGATACATCCGAAAAAAGAGTCGTTCCCCCAAAGGAAACAGAAATATTATTTACGTCAATCACTGTATGTACACTTAAATTTGCCACAAAGATAAGCGAATCAATCTTATAAATAGACAATGGATCATTTTTGTGTATCTTTGCGCCATGCGTTTTGATATTATTACGGTCTTACCAGACCTTTTGGAAAGTCCATTTGCACACTCTATTTTGCAACGTGCAAAGAATAAAGGCCTCGCGGAGATATATGTACACAATTTAAGAGATTACTCAACAAATAAGCACAAAAGTGTGGACGATTACCCCTATGGGGGTGGTTCCGGCATGGTGCTACAGATCGAACCTTTCGCCAAGTGCATTGAACAATTGCAGGCCGAAAGGACATACGATGAAATCATCTATATGACTCCCGATGGTGAAACGTTCAATCAGGATATTGCCAACGGGCTCTCGACCAAAAGTAACATGATGATTCTCTGTGGCCACTACAAAGGTATAGACCAACGCATCCGGGATATATACGTGACAAAGGAAATCTCGGTGGGTGATTATGTGCTGTCTGGCGGTGAACTTCCGGCAGCAATTGTTACAGACGCGATTATCCGTCTGATCCCCGGAGTTTTGTCCGATGAGACCTCCGCACTTTCGGATTCTTTTCAGGACGGATTGCTCGATGCACCGATCTATACACGCCCCGCAGACTGGAAAGGGCACAAAGTACCCGACATTCTACTCAGTGGACATGAAGCAAACATCGCTTCCTGGAAGCATGAACAACAGCTAAAAAGAACACAGGAAAGACGTCCCGATTTATTAAATGATTAAGAAATACGGTGAATTTTTGTTTTTTTATCACAAAAAGTTTGCTTATTTATTTTTTTTTATAAATTTGTGTAATAATGACACGAAGATATACAAATACAAATTGGTGGTGGCCTGGAGCAATAAGCATCGGGAATCAATTGGTATTGTCATAATATTTCATAATCAACCAAAACCATTTATGGAAATTCCAAACCCGATGCTAACCAGTATCGGGTTTTTTTATGTATAAAATTTATCAAAGCGAATAAAAGAATAAAATGAAGTATAAATTCAAAACACAGAGCAGAAAGCTGCTCGCCGACACAACAACACCGGTGAGTATTTATCTTCGATTACGGGATATCTTTCCAAATTCACTGCTATTGGAAAGTTCCGACTACCATAGTCGTGACAACAATATCAGCTATATTTGTTGCCAGCCCATTGCTGGGATTCAACTAGATGAGCGCGAGTTAACATTAACCTATCCCGGCAATGAACGGATTGTCAAAAAAGCACAAGAAATCGAATTGCGTCAGGAAGTCTCCGACTTTAGGAATTCCTTTGAAGATTCGACGGTAGCCGAATTAAACCTAATCTCAAACGGGCTATTCGGGTACTTTACATTTGACTGCATCGAACATTTTGAGGATATCAAACTGACAACAGCTATCGATCCGGCACGGAAAATACCGTTTATGCAGTATCACGTCTACAAATATGTGATCGCCATCGACCATTTCCGTAATCAGCTTTATATCTTCGAACACCTTTTGGAAGATGAGGAGTCCGAGCTGGAACGCATGCAATTTCTGATCCAGAACAAAAACTTTCCAGAGTACACATTCAAGTTAGCGGGAGAGGAAAGTTCCAATCGTAGCGATGAGGAACACCGTCAACTGGTCAAGAAGATGAAGGAACATATCCAACGTGGTGATGTCTTTCAGATCGTTCCCTCCCGTGGTTTCCGGACCCCATTTTCGGGCGATGAATTTAATGTCTACCGCGCATTACGTTCCATTAACCCCTCGCCTTACCTATTCTATTTTGATTATGGTGACTTTAAACTATTCGGTTCATCTCCCGAGGCACAATTGCGCATCCATGGCAAGCAGGCTACGATCTTCCCAATTGCCGGAACATTCAAGAGAACCGGGAACATGGAAGAAGACCAAAAAATTGCCTCTAGGCTAAAGCAGGATCCAAAAGAAACCTCCGAGCACGTGATGTTGGTAGACCTTGCCCGTAATGATCTGAGCAGACACTGTACCCAGGTTAAAGTAGAATCGTATATGGAACCACAATACTACTCGCATATTATCCACTTGGTCTCGAAGGTAACAGGGGTATTAAAGGATAATATCAATCCATTCGATATTGTGGGAGATACCTACCCTGCCGGAACACTCTCGGGAGCTCCTAAGCACATGGCATTGACACTCATTGACCGCTACGAAGGATTGCAACGCTCGTTCTACTCTGGAGCAATTGGCTTTATGGGTTTCAATGGGGATTTCAATCATGCCATCATGATTCGCTCGTTCCTGAGCAAGCAAAACACCTTACATTATCAGGCCGGCGGCGGAATCGTACTGGATTCTGATCCGGAAATGGAACTCCAGGAAGTGAACAATAAAATAGCTGCTTTGCGAAAAGCATTACAATTAGCAGAAACGTTATGATTAGACCATTAGAATATTGTGTCAATACCCAGCATATTAATGCTTCGATAGATACCATCGACAACCGCATCGTTGAATTGCTAGCCTTACGGAAGACCTATCTCAATAAGGCAAAAGTATTGCAGGATGATACAGATAATGAACAGAATAGGATAAAAAATATCAGCAGCAATCAGGCAACATTGGCAAAGAGATTTGATCTGCCCGTAGAATTTGTCCGGGCGATATTTCAGGAAATAGATAATTACTTTAATCAGGACTATACAACAAGAGGTTATGAGCAACAATAAAATCGTTGTCATTGACAATTACGATTCATTCACCTACAATTTGGTTCATTTGCTCCAGGAGTTGGGACAGGACTATGTGGTATTGAGAAATGATAAATTCAAACTGGAAGAGCTGGAAGTATTCGATAAAATACTTCTTTCCCCAGGTCCCGGGATTCCGGAAGAGGCAGGTCTATTGCTTGACGTGATCCGCACCTATGCGCCGCACAAAAGTATATTGGGCATCTGCCTTGGTCAACAAGCAATCGCTGAAGTATTTGGCGGTACATTATTTAACATGGAAAAACCCCTGCATGGTGTTGCAACGGGCATTATCGTAACCGATGAATCCGAAAAGCTATTTCAGGATTTTCCGAAAGATTCGAAAATAGGTCGCTACCATTCATGGGCAGTAAACAAAGATACCTTGCCAAACACGCTCAAAGTTACGGCTGTAGATGAAAATGGTATCATCATGGCACTGACACATACGGAGTATGATGTGCGAGGCATGCAGTTCCATCCAGAATCTGTACTAACAACAAATGGGAAAAAATTAATTGAAAACTGGTTATCTTAGTATAGCATATTGAGATAGGAGTCTTTAGACATTACCTTTACGAGGCTACGTCTCACTGAGTCATGTAAATGATCACCTATGTACAGGAATACAGCAATGAAAAGCGTATAAGCGTAATAGAGATTTCGCATCCGCCCAAGGCTTGAAGCACCAAAGTCTCAATACTTAAACTGCAATACTAAAAAATTAAAATAGAGAAAATATGTCAGCCGAAGGCTTAAAGTACTAAAATCTCAATACTCAATACTAATATCTTACTACTACAAATGACAATACTCGATAAAATCATTGAACGAAAAAGAATAGAAGTAGAAAAGGCGAAGGCCTTAGTTCCATTCGAGGAACTGTTGAACTATCCCTATTTCAACGTAGCCTGTCTTTCGTTACGGGAATCTATTTTAGACCCTGAAAAAACAGGGATTATTGCTGAATATAAACGAGCATCTCCCTCAAAAGGGGATATCAATAGTACAGCAAAAGTTGAAGATGTTGTCAAGGCCTATGAAGAAGCTGGCGCTTCGGCTGTATCCGTTCTGACGGACGGCGAATTTTTCAAGGGCCATTTGGAAGACCTCTCCAAAGCTCGGGCAGTTATTAGCATTCCAATTTTGCGCAAAGAATTTATTGTCGACAAGTATCAGATTACCGAAGCCAAGGCTTATGGTGCCGATGTTATCCTCTTAATAGCAGCCTGCCTCAAAAAGGAAGAAGTTCAGGAGTTTGCCGCCTACGCCCATCAGATCGGGCTCAATGTATTGCTTGAAGTACATAATGAGCAGGAACTGTTGGACAATCTTTTCGATGATATTGATGCCATTGGTGTCAACAATAGAAACCTAAAAGATTTCACCGTCGATCTACAACATTCGTATGATCTTTTGGATAAGATTCCATCCGAATACATCAAAGTATCCGAAAGTGGCATTTCTGATCCCAAGACAATTAAAGCATTGAAAAAGGCTGGTTTCCAAAGTTTTCTGATCGGTGAAAATTTTATGAAAACCACAGACCCAGGGAAAGCAATCAAAGATTTCGTAAAAGAAATTTGATTTTATTCAAAAACAAATCTGGATAAAAGTGTCCTTGCTGATTATATGCAAGAAAGACATCTTGAAAAAACCTTCATGACCAGACGCACGACCAGCGATGAAAATCAACTGATGGTTCTTTCTGACCAATAGAAAACAGGCTCTTTCAAAAAAAGAGGTTATGCATAGATAAAGCCAGTTCTCAGCAAATATACCTTCAATACTGGGAAGGTATATTTGCTTTCATAGGAAAATTCAATCCCGACAACAGCCCTATCTTTCAGCTACCATTTCGGTGGTTCGCGGAATACACCAGCGCTACGCGATATGCATTCTGAATACATAAAAAATCGCCTCTAAACTCATGACAGTTAGCTAACTTTATTCTAATACCAAATTTTGTACCTTTGTAAAAAATTATCGAAGATGTCGGTCAAGATTGGTGAAAATATTGATTTGGGTGAATTCCCTTTATTATTAGCTCCTATGGAGGATGTAAGCGATCCACCGTTTCGCTATGTATGCAAACAGAATGGTGTTGATTTAATGTATACTGAATTTATTTCTTCAGAAGGACTAATCCGTGATGCAGCTAAATCTGTTCAAAAGCTTGATATTTTTGAATATGAACGACCTATCGGTATCCAGATATTCGGTGGAGATATTGAAAGTATGCGTCAATCAGCTGAAATCTGCACAAAAGCAAATCCGAATCTCATCGATATCAATTACGGTTGTCCAGTTAAAAAAGTGGTCTGTAAGGGAGCCGGCTCTTCCTTATTGCAAGACATTGATAAAATGGTTGCGATGACTAAAGCTGTTGTTGAAGCAACTCATCTCCCTGTGACAGTAAAAACACGGCTTGGCTGGGATGATAATACCAAAAATGTATACGAAGTAGCTGAAAGGTTGCAAGACGTCGGTATCAAAGCACTCGCAATTCATGGACGTACACGTGCACAATTGTACAAAGGTCAAGCTGACTGGTCCATGATCCGTGATATCAAACGTAATCCGCGCATTCAGATTCCAATTTTTGGTAACGGTGATGTGGATTCAGTCGAAAAAGCAGCGGCCTGGAGACAGGAATACGAAGTGGATGGCATTATGATCGGCCGTGCGGCTATTGGTTACCCTTGGATCTTTAGAGAGATCAAGCATTTCTTCCAAACAGGCCAGCGCTTGGAGGGGCCTACAATTGCTGAACGCGTTGAGGTTTGTAGAACACACTTAAACAAATCCATTGAATGGAAAGGTGATAAATTAGGAATCTTCGAAATGCGGAGACATTACGCCAATTATTTTAAAGGAATTCCGAATTTCAAAGAATACAGGATGAAACTGGTTAGTCTTCAAAATCAAGCAGATATACTTGAAGTTCTTCATGAGATTGAACATTCGTTCATGCCTGAATTCATCTAAAAATAACAAATGCGATAACCTAACAGTTACCGCATTTGTTTTAATATGAAATTATCTTCTTCGTATTAATTTCATCAGCCCATTCTTCTCAAAGAAAAAAGTAACACCGAGCAGCAGTAATAACATGGTGTTTCCTATCCAAATATTACTATGGAAAACCTGAAAGCTCAACCACGAAATCAACAGCCCTGCTCCAAGATAGACAGCGATCTTGATCATCTTATATGGTATGGGATAATACTTCTGGCCCCAGTAAAGTGAAAAAGCGATCATGACCAGATATACTACTGTTGTTGATAAAACAGCTCCAACATAGGAATAAGTTGGGATAAGCCACACATTGAGCATAATTGTAATTAGCGCCCCTATTCCCGAAATGTAAATAGCATATCGTGTATGATCAGTCAATTTATACCAAATCGATAGATTCATATATATTCCAAGTAGCACATAATTGAATAAAAGAATGGGGACAATTTTAAGCCCAGTCCAATATGTTGCGACCTCTTTTTCATTACCTTCAATAAAATACTTCAGCCAATCCAGATTCACTGTCAATCCGACCATTGCAATAACCATAAGGATAACAAAATACTCCATGATTAGGGCATAGGTTTTCGATGCGTTCTGGTTTTTTGAATATGAAAAGAAGAACGGTTCTGCCCCCAATCTAAAAGCTGTCACAAATAAGCTTAGAAATACGGACAATTTAGCAACTGCGCCATAAATACCTAACTCATCTTTCCCCGTCTTTCCAGGGATCAATTTCAGAAAGAACATTTTGTCTAGATTCTCGTTAATAATAAATGAAATATTAGCGACTAAAATTGGGAAGCTATACTTTAACATTTCATTCATTAATTTTCTATCTAGGCTGAATCTGAAAGTTAACAGTTCAGGTAGCAATAGAATTAATGTGACAATACTTGCAAAAAGATTGGAGATAAAGACATAACCGATCCATCCCTCTTTGAACCATGTTCCGGCAAAATCCGCCCAAAATGTATACTTATGTACCCAATCCGGCAAGAACAAAATAAAAAATAGATTTGAAATCACGGTAATACCGATATTAACAAATTTCAATGCACTGTATTTATAAGGTCTGCCCTCTGCCCGTAGCTTTGTAAACGGGACAACAGCTAGCGCATCAGCAACAAGGATAAAAGCAAAATACTTAATGTACTGTTCATATAGATCCACATCCCCCCCATCCGCAAACCAAGAAGCGATAGGTCTTGTGAAAACAAATACAGACAACAATAATAATCCTGAAGTAAATAAAGTTACAAAGAAGCTATTGTTGTAAACTTTATTCTTATTCTGTGGTTCAACTTTCTGTAAATAACGGAAATACGTTGTTTCCATTCCAAATGCCAGAATAGCATTTAGCATGGACATCCAAGCATAAAAATTAGAATAAACTCCATAGACCCCTGCATCCTTAAATTTACGGAGATAGAGTGGGGTCATCAGGAATCCTATCATTCTTGAAACGATAGTAGTCACACCATAAATAACGGTATCGCTGAGAAATTTCTTAATTGTCGACACTAGGCTTTAGGATTGAACTCTTTTAATCACTTCAAAATTAGAAAAGCCTTTCAGTTCGCCTTCCGTAACTTCAACAGCTTCAACATTTGCATCCTCCGGACCTTCCTGGCAGAAGTCCAACAATGAATCAAGTGCAAAATCGTCCCCCTCGGCCTCCATATAGACAGCCCCATCCTTTTGATTGAGTACAAAGCCTTTCACACCGACCTGATCCGCAACAGCTTTGGCCGTCAATCGAAAAAAGACTCCTTGTACTTTACCTCTTATTGAAATATTCAAATGTTTCATAAGAGCAAAAGTACAGAAGTTTTTGTGGAATTAAATACTACGCTAAACGTTTGATTTTAACTTTATCAGTTAAACGAAAGTTTTCCATACCCTCAAGCAGGACAATCCCCGGTTTTTTGCCGATTTCCAAAGATCCATATTCATCCTCAATATTCAATGCAACAGCTCCGTTGATCGTTGCCCATTGGATTGTTTGCAAGAAATCCAAATCTTCGAAATGTTCATGCAATACCTTCAGTTCTTCCAATACCGAAAGTGTATCATTCGACGCTAGGCTATCCGTACCAATCACTAACCGTTGTCCCGCGCTTATAAAGTTCTGAACCTTAGGAAGGTTCCCCTCAATATATAAATTTGCCTTTGGGCACAGGCACCATACAACATCACGGTCCATTCGTTCTACAAAATCGAGATCTTTTAATGAAGTATAGGTATTATGGACCAACAACAACTTATTCGGATAAGGCAAGTAAGGTAAATAAGACTGGATGGAGTTTCGGGCTTGCGCTTTTATAGAATCCGCATTCTTTCCGATACTCTTATAGAAATCCAGAAATTCACCTGTTTTGTATCTAAACAATTTATTCTCTTCGTCGCTCTCCTGATTATGAATACTAATGATATTAGTCTCAGGCACCGATTTTTTAAATTTCTTAAAAAGAACTTTCGAACACGAATAAGGTGCATGTGGCGTAATGGACACATGACCATTTCTAAATTCTTGTGTTAAAGACTTGGCTTCTTTTAGTTTAAAATCAGCTTCTTCGGGTTCAACCCCAATGACCTCCACAAAGGTATGATAAAGTATTTTTGAATCTTCCTTCTGCTTAGAAGAATTGTCCGTATTCGCATGGTCTCCCACCGCTACGATCCCATTTTCATACATCTCTTTATCCGCTTTCGCCATTGCATCATCCATTTTCTTCATAGACGCACTACGTGAAGTCATTACCTGGCTAAGGAAATTTGGAAGACCGGTACCTTTAGCTACCACGCCTTTCATATGTGACAATTCAAGATGGCAATGGGCATTGATAAAACCCGGAATAATTATTCCCCCATACCTCTCGATTTCGACTTTATCAGTCTGTGTGAATGAAGCAGGGTCATAGATGCCTTGAATTACCCCCTCCTCGTCTACCGCTACAATACCATCTTTTATTGGCATTGAGGTAATCGGTAGAATATAATTTGCGCTTAAATACTTTAACATTTTATCTCCTCACTCTCAAATTAGTAACTAAAAAATTTTTGACTGAATATGAATACATACTAACAGTAGAAAATTCTATACCAAGGTACCTAAAAAGAACAATAAACACCAAAAACAAGCCTAAACGTAAAATTTTAAACCATAAGGAAATTACCACATATTTTCCAAGAAGTATACTTTTTGTAAAAAACACCATCTTTATATACCATTCCGATTTTAATTTATATATTCGCAACGTCGATTAGGGGTGCCTTGTTTTGTCAGAAACACAAATAAAGGCTGAGATCATACCCAACAGATTAAGTTCTGTGCACCTGATCCAGGTAATGCTGGCGGAGGGAGAGGTTAGTTAAATAAAACGGTCATAGTGACCCCTTGCTATGATTTGTTTAACTTAAACAAAATACATCAACATGATCAAATTTTTGATTTGTAGCGTTTTAGCTACTACTTTAAGCCAAATTGCTGTTGCCCAGCACAATTTGACGATTAAAACCGTAGATAAGGATACACAAAGGCCACTACACAATGCAACGATATCCATAGACGGACAGGCTTCATTTACAACCAATTCGGACAAAGATGGCTTGATCAAATTATATAATATCGCAGATGGAAAACATACCATTCAAGTCTCGTTTGTCGGATATCAAACCTGGACTCAAAACCTAAACCTCCAACGGGATATGGAATTGACCGTTCAGCTCGATCCAAAAACAATTCGTACCGAAGAGGCTCTTGTGGTATCCACCAGAGCTAAAAAGAATTCACCGACCACATTCAGGAACATCTCAAAAGAAGAGATTTCTAGGAATAATCTGGGACAGGACATTCCCTATCTCTTGAATCAGACACCTTCTGTTCAGGTAAACTCCGATGCAGGAGCCGGCATAGGATATACAAACATGACCATTCGGGGATCTGACAACCAGCGCATCAATGTAACTCTTAATGGAATTCCACTAAATGATGCTGAAAGTATGGGCTCATTCTTTGTCAACCTTCCTGACTTCGCCTCATCTACGGAAAGCATCCAGGTACAGCGGGGAATCGGAACATCTGCCAACGGGGCCGGATCCTTCGGAGCTTCCCTGAATATTCAATCCAACACATTAGCGGAGAAACCTTATGCCGAACTCAATAATTCATTCGGGTCTTATAATACCTGGAAAAATACGGTAAAACTCGGAACCGGTTTGATCAATGACAAGTTTGCTTTCAATGCCCGCTTATCCAGGATCAGCAGTAATGGTTATATCGAAAGAGGCTCCTCAGACCTGCAGTCCTTCTATATTGATGGAGGTTATTATGGCAAAAAACAGACTTTAAAAGGAATCGTATTCTGGGGAAAGGAAAAGACCTACCAAGCCTGGAACGGCGTACCGGAACCTTTGATCACGGGTGATAGATCTCGCATGGATGATTACGCTGACAATGGATTATACGTATCAGGCACAGAAAAAGACCGATTTATGAACGCCGGCCGAAACTATAATCTGTATACTTATCGAAATCAGACGGACAACTATACGCAAAAACATCATCAACTTCATTACACCAACATTCTAAGCGAAAAATTAACACTTAATACAGCCTTACATTATACACGAGGTTATGGCTACTATGAAGAGATGAGACCCGGTGATAAATTAAGTAAATATGGTTTGCCCGATGTCATCCTCGGTAGTGATACCATAAAAAAAACAGATCTGATCCGCAGAAGATGGTTAGATAATTATTTCTATGGCATGACCTATGCATTGAATTACAAACCGAATGACCAACTTGAAATTACCTGGGGTGGAGCATACAATCAATATCGGGGAAAACATTACGGTGAAGTAATCTGGGCACAGTATGCTTCCAACGGATTTATAGATGATAGATATTACTTCGGAAAATCGCAGAAAAATGATTTCAGCAACTTCCTAAAGGTAGATTACAAATTGGATAAATGGATCTTAATGGCCGACGTCCAGTACAGAAATGTAGACTATAACATGTATGGGGATGATGATAAGGTCAAAAATTATAATTACCACCCAAAATTCAATTTTCTAAATCCCAAAGCCGGAGCAACCTATCTGTTAAATGATCATGCAAACATCTATGCTTCCTACGCTTTCGCTCAAAAAGAACCCGTCCGAAAAGATTTCATAGAGAAGAACAGCAAACTTCCGGATCCTACGCCAGAAAAAATGCAGGACATTGAAATTGGATATAGATTCACCAATACCAAATTCAATATTGGATTAAATGGATACGGGATGTTTTATAAAGACCAGTTGATTCCAACAGGCGAGATCAGTGATACGGGTGCTCCTATCCGACAAAATGTAAAAGACAGCTATCGAATCGGACTGGAATTTGACGGAGCCTGGAACATCAGTAAGCAATTGAACTGGAAGGCGACAGCCAGCTTCAGTCAAAACAGAATTAAGAATTTTGAAGAAATTGTGAAAGATATAAACGGTGTAAGCCCAGATACCAAAATTTTCTATCCAAAGACAGATATTGCCCTGTCTCCAAATACGATTATATCCAGCAATTTTTCCTATAGCCCTATTGAGCCGCTTACATTTTCGTTGCTGTCAAAATACGTAGGACGACAATACCTCGACAACTCATCCACAGAAGAAAGAAGCATTTCCTCTTATTTCGTCAACAATTTGCTGGCAAACTATAATTTTACGGCGTTAGGCATCAAAAATATTAGTGCGACTTTACTGGTCAACAATATCCTCAACGAGAAGTATGAAACCAATGGCTACACCTTTGGTGGAATGGACAGTAATACCAGAAAATATTATAATTTCTACTTTCCACAGGCACCTGCAAATTTTATGTTAGGCCTGAATATCAAATTCTAACAGTTAAGATTCTATATATCAAGAGCCGCCTTATCTATTCAAAATAAGGCGGCTTTTTATTTTGGCAGCAATAAATGTTAGATTGGATCGTGTTTGACGATGGGAATTTTTAACTTTGGTTTTATACTTTTTATTATGCGTGCAGTAATACAACGGGTAAAACATGCTTCCTGTACAGTGGACGAACAGATCACTGGACAGATTCAAAAAGGTTTGGTGATCCTATTGGGAATAGAAGAAGCCGATACAATTGAAGACTTAAAATGGCTGGGGCAAAAGTTCGTTAACCTACGGATTTTTGAAGACGAGCAGGGACTAATGAATAAATCCATACAGGATATCGGCGGTAATATCTTACTGATTTCCCAGTTCACCTTATTCGCTCAGACAAAAAAGGGAAATCGGCCTTCGTTTATTCGGGCAGCCAAACCTAATACCGCCAAACCCCTTTATGAAGAAATGGCCAAATTGCTTTCCAAACTGATTGATCAGCCGGTTCAGCTCGGCTTATTTGGGGCGGACATGAAAATCAATCTATTGAACGATGGTCCCGTTACCATCGTTATGGATACAAAAGATAAGGACAATTTTTAAACTACTAAATCCGAAAAAATGACAATTAAAGAAGCACAGGAAGTAATTGATAAATGGATCAATACAACAGGAATACGTTATTTCAATGAGCTGACAAATACAGCCATGCTCATGGAAGAAGTTGGTGAAGTCGCCCGGATTATGGCCAGACAGTACGGCGAGCAATCGTTCAAAAAATCCGATAGAGAAGTTAACCTCGCAGATGAAATGGCCGATGTATTGTTTGTCTTAATGTGTCTTGCAAATCAAACGGGTATAGATCTGACCGATGCACTGGAAAAGAACCTTCAAAAGAAATCCATTCGGGATGCAGACCGTCATAAAAACAATGAAAAATTAAAATAACACCTTTGTATTCCATCGGTGTCCAAGGTTTAATATTAATCTTACGCACAATTTTAGAGCAGATATTATGAATAAACTATTTATTTATTCGTTAGTAGGAAGTTTACTATTCGCTTCGTGTTCCAGCAGGCAGTTTGGTTCACATAGGACCAGCCCTGCCACCTTCAACAAAGCTGCTGTGGTCACTGCCCACCCTCTGGCCTCCGAAGTCGGAGTAATGATTTTGAAAAAGGGCGGAAATGCAATTGATGCTGCTGTCGCCGTGCAGTTTGCTCTTGCTGTTGTTTATCCCAATGCAGGCAATATCGGTGGTGGTGGATTTATGCTATATCGCAATAGCCAAGGTCAATACGATGCCTTGGACTTCCGGGAAACTGCTCCCAGAAAGGCGCACCGGGATATGTATCTTGATGCACAAAAGAATGTTATTCCCAATTTGAGCTTATACAGTCAGTTAGCATCCGGTGTTCCCGGTTCTGTTGCCGGCATGTGGGAAGCACATCAGAAATATGGAAAACTGACGTGGAAAGAGCTTCTTGCCCCAGCGATTGAACTTGCCAAAAATGGTTTTAAAATCAGTGAAAGACAAGCCAACGAATTTGAGAGTCATAAGGAACGTTTTGTCAAGCTGAATCCTACGGGAGCAGCAATTATCAAAAATACAACATGGCAAACCGGTGACCTATTTGTACAGGAAGATCTTGCCAATACCATCGAACGAATCGCCAATGAGGGACGTGATGGCTTCTATAAAGGAAAAACGGCTGATTTGCTTATTGCCGAGATGAACAGAGGCAAAGGAATCATTACCCATGAGGACCTCACAGGCTACAAGGCACTTTGGCGTACCCCTATTGCATCAAGTTATAGAGGTCACAAGGTTGTTTCTATGCCACCGCCATCGAGCGGCGGAACTTCCCTACTGGCTTTATTAAAGTCTGTGGAGCAATTCCCCCTTCAACGCTGGGGTTTTCAGACGGACTCCGCAATACGTGTCATCGTTGAAGCAGAACGTTATGTGTATGCAAATAGGGCAAAGTATTTAGGAGACCCCGATTTTATCAATGTCCCTGTGCAGCAACTGATAGATTCCTCGAAAAATGCAGCTAAACTGAACCCGTTTAATTTTCGCCAGGCGACTTTAAGCAAAAACGTCAATGCGGATGTCATTCCGGGTTATGAAAGTGAGCAGACAACTCATTTCAATATTGTTGATGAGCAGGGAAATGCTGTTGCCATTACCACAACACTCAATGATTCCTATGGCTCTGGGGTCATCGTGAATGGTGCAGGATTTTTATTGAACAACGAAATGGATGATTTCTCGGTAAAGACCGGCGTACCTAATATGTATGGCTTGACAGGAGAAAAAGCAAATGAAATTCAGCCCGGAAAAAGAATGCTGAGTTCCATGACACCGACCATTTTAGAAAAAGATGGCAAGCTATTTATGGTGGTAGGAACACCGGGCGGATCAACGATTATTACCTCCGTTTTCCAGACCATATTAAATGTAATCGACTTTGGTCAAAATGCACAATCCGCTGTCAGTTCACCCCGATTCCATCACCAGTGGTTACCTGACCGCATCGATGTGGAGCAAGGTGCGATTGAGATAACATTGCGAGACAAATTGACAAAGGATGGCTATGCAATAAATCCCCGCGGGGCAATAGGACGTGTAGAAAATATTCTTGTCCTTCCAAACGGCAAATTACAGACCGGAGCCGATCCCCGTGGAGACGATACGGCAAAAGGATATTAATCATCAAATAAAAAGGCTCATCTGGAATCCCAGATGAGCCTTTTTATATTATATAGTTCGGATGATCTTACATCATGCCGCCCATACCACCACCCATTGGAGGAGCACCAGCACCTACAGGGTTTTCTTCAGCCTCATCAGCTAATACACATTCTGTTGTCAACAACATTGAAGCAACTGAAGCTGCATTTTCTAAAGCAATACGAGATACTTTAGTTGGGTCGATTACACCAGCCGCGATTAAGTTCTCGTAACGGTCAGTACGCGCATTGTAACCAAAGTCAGCTGTACCTTCTTTTACTTTCTGAACGATCACTGCACCTTCGATACCTGCGTTATTACAGATTTGACGTAAAGGCTCTTCAATAGCACGTTTGATGATATCGATACCGATTTGCTCGTCTTCGTTCTCACCTTTAAGGTTTACCAAAGCTTCTGTAGCACGGATAAATGCAACACCACCACCAGCAACGATACCTTCTTCAACTGCAGCGCGAGTCGCATGTAAAGCATCGTCAACACGGTCTTTTTTCTCTTTCATTTCAACCTCAGTAGTAGCACCTACGTACAATACAGCTACACCACCTGACAATTTTGCCAATCGCTCTTGTAATTTCTCACGGTCGTAGTCAGAAGTTGTTGTTTCGATTTGTGAACGGATTTGAGCAACGCGAGCTTTGATATCATCTACGTTACCGCCACCGTTGATAATTGTCGTATTATCTTTGTCAACCTGAACTTTTTCAGCTTGCCCCAAATAAGATAACTCCGCATTCTCCAATTTGAAACCTCTTTCTTCAGAGATTACTGTACCACCAGTTAAGATAGCGATATCTTCTAACATCGCTTTACGACGATCACCAAAACCAGGAGCTTTTACAGCCGCCACTTTCAGTGAACCACGGATTTTATTGACGACTAAAGTCGCAAGAGCTTCACCGTCCAAGTCTTCAGCAATGATCAATAATGGTTTACCAGTTTGAACTTGTTTTTCCAAAATAGGCAACAACTCTTTCATGTTGCTGATTTTCTTGTCGTAGATCAAAATGTAAGGGTTATCTAATTCTGCTTCCATTTTGTCAGAGTTCGTAACAAAGTATGGTGACAAATAACCACGGTCAAATTGCATACCTTCTACAGTTTTTACTTCTGTTTCAGTACCTTTTGCTTCTTCAACAGTGATAACACCATCGTTACCAACTTTTTCCATCGCTTGCGCGATCAAAGAACCAATTACCTCGTCGTTATTTGCAGAGATAGCTGCTACTTGTTTGATTTTGTTATTATCTTGACCAACTTCTTGAGATTGAGATTTCAAGTTGGCAACAACAGCTGCCACAGCTTTGTCAATACCACGTTTTAAATCCATTGGATTAGCACCTGCTGCTACAGATTTAATACCCGGAGCAACGATCGCTTGTGCCAATACAGTAGCCGTAGTTGTACCATCACCAGCTTGATCAGCAGTTTTGGAAGCAACCTCTTTTACCATTTGAGCACCCATATTTTCTAAAGCATCTTTCAATTCGATTTCCTTCGCAACTGAAACACCATCTTTAGTGATTACCGGTGCACCGAATTTTTTCTCAATAATTACGTTACGTCCTTTTGGACCTAATGTTACTTTAACAGCATTAGCTAAAGTGTCTACACCTTTTTTAAGGGCCTCACGAGCCTCAACGTTATATTTTACTTGTTTTGCCATTTCTTTAGTATTGAGTATTGAGATCTTGGTAGTGAGACTCTAATATGACAAGTCTGCAGCTACGAACCGCCTCATTTTTTAAATTTAACTTTGTAATTTTGACTTTTGAACTCTTAGATAACAGCGTAAATATCTGACTCACGCATAATTAAATACTCTTTCCCTTCGTAAGTAATTTCAGTACCTGCATATTTACCATATAATACTTTGTCACCTACTTTTACAGTTAACGGCTCGTCAACTTTGCCAGTACCTACAGCAACTACTATACCTTGAGATGGTTTTTCTTTTGCTGTATCGGGAATATATAACCCTGAAGCTGTTTTTTCTTCTGCTGGAGCAGCTTCTACTACTACTCTATCTCCGATAGGTTTGATACTTAATGCCATAATTAATTTACTTTTTATCTGTTATTGAATTTATTTTTATGTTATAATCGTTATAGACACATCATCTTTTATGCCAATTGTAGATAAGGTGATGTATAAGACAATTTTTCACCGAAAACTTAACATGTCAATAAATAAAAGCGGATTTTGCTGTCACACTGTCACTGTTTATATGACATCCTTACATAACCGTATTCGCCATTCCGACCACATGTTGATAAGCAAACTGACAAACCCGCGTATAGCAAAAAGGCCTCGTCTAAATTATAGACGAGGCCTCTTGAATTTCTTTCTTCGCAACTATTTCTTAGCTTCTTCAGTTGGCTTAGCTGCTGGCGTTGTCGCCGGAGTTTTTTGTTCTGATTGCGCTGGAGCAGCTTGCTCTTGTCCTGCTGGAGCACCTGCAGGTTTCTGTGCTGGCGTACCCAAGTTCAAAGGTCCCTGTTGTTGTGCAGGGGCTTCAATTTGACCACCCAAGCCTCCTTTAGATGTACTTGGCGCTGTCCCCATAATGTTAACCCCCAAACTAAAAATCATAATAGCAATAACCATGATCCATGTACCTTTTTCCAAAAAGTCTCCTGTACGTTTTACACCCATTAGGTTTGTTCCTCCGGAAAAACCAGATGATAAACCGCCACCTTTTGGATTTTGGATTAAAACCAAAAATGCTAAAATAATACTAGCTAATATGATAAGACCAATTAATAATCCTTGCATCTCTTTATGTAATTAATTTAATTTCTTTTCTAATTCTGTTATGCGTGCCGCAAAGTAAGCATTTTTTTCTGGATATTTCAAAACTAATTTTTCGTAAACCTCTATTGCTTTAGGATATAAACCCTGTTCGGTATATATTTTTGCAAGGGTCTCCGTTACCAATGAATGCTGATCTTCCGAGCTTTTTCTAGCCTTATTCTCCAAATCCAACTTTTCAGCCTGTAGTGGTTGGATCATAGGCTCCTCGCGGATAAATTTCTCGATTACCTCATCCGTTTTGCGCGGAATCTGGAAGGCAATTGTTGTTTTCACCTCATCACTGAGTTTTGCCTCCGGTGATTGCAGATGGAAAATATTCTCCCGAATCTGTTGATCCAATAGCTGGCTATCCAATTTTTCATGGATCTTGGCAATATCATCATTTGATGGTGCCATAGGACCCAAAGGTGACTTTACATAGGGCTGATAGGTTTCAGCATATTCAAGTCGTGTTTTGTGCAACCACCACAAGAAACTATAGGGCATGGTATCATCATCATAGACCGAGACACGCTCCTGTGTATCCTTGAGTGACCGAATAGCTGTTTCAGAAGATACCGGTTCAGCTATTTCTGGTTCCTCAACCGAGGTGACCTGTTGTTTTGCTTCACTCGAACGAAAATAATCCTGCGCTACACCTGCTTGAATCAAACGGTCCAGTTCATCTGTCTTCTCCACCACGTTTTCAACTTCAATTTTCACCGCCTCAACTTCAGTCTCAGCCACGACTGTTGCCTCAACATCTTCATCAAGGTCGTCCTCAAGAATTATGATGTCCTCCAATTGGATTTCTTCCCTCTCCACCGTTGGCCTACTATGCATAAATTCATACAACCAGTTTGGAGACGAAGCATAAAGCAATGTAGACGATAAATTCTGAACAGGTTTGCTTTCACCAAAAACTTTACGCTCATAAATAAATCGTAAACTTTGCGCATACGGATATTTTTCGATCAAGCCTAAAATCACTTCTTCATCAACAGATTCTGGGTGATTGATCGTTCGAAAAAAAAGTTCATTATTCGATAGTGGCATAGTCATATTCATCTTGGGAAAGGATTACCAGTTGGCAAACGCCTTATTATAAATATCCTCTGTCAACATCTGGATAACCTCCTTACCCAAGCTCTCCTCCTGTGCACTCTGAAGATTTCCAGCAAACTCTTTGAAGCGTGTAAAAGGCTGCTCAAAGTCGTCTTTAGGGTTAATCTTATTGTGGTAAGAAACTTTAATGGTAATGGTCAATCTATTCATTGCAGCCCGATCCGTCCCTGCTTCAACAGCTGCTGGGCTGATCGTATAATCTGTAATGAAGCCTTCAAAAGTAGCATCACCATCTTGGTTGACCTGACTTAATCGGGATTGATTTCGAATACGCTCCTTTAATGCCTCCGTAAAATTCTGGCTTAAAGTCGGATAAACCAAAGGCGCAATATTTTCGAAATATTGAATATTGACTGTCTTCATCCCTTCTGGAATAGATCCTCCCGTAAATCCATATTTCACACCACAACTGTTCATTAAGAATAGAAAAGTGGTCGTGAGCAAGGTATATAAAATTCTTCTTGACAACATCTGCAAAACCTTAGTCTAAATTTAAGTCTTTAATTTTCCTATACAAAGTCCTTTCGGAAATTCCCAATTCTTGTGCCGCTGCCTTACGTTTGCCGCGGTGTTTTTTCAAGGCCTTCTTGATAAGATCAGATTCCTTGTCCACCAAGGACAAAGACTCTTCCACTTCCTGTGCATCTTGCAGATATTCATCCTGGGTAGCGGGATTCTTCAAGACATTTGCCGTATTGTTATTAGGCGAATGTATCGTCAGTGTTGGCGCAATACCGTATCCTTCGGCATCAGATTTTATCTGTGGTTCAATTTCCTGATAAAGCTGATTAATATAAGGCGAATTTTGATCGAACGTAGTAGAATCCACACCCTTCTGGATCAGCTCAACAACGAGTTTTTTGAGATCGACCATATCTTTCTTCATATCGAAAAGAACCTTATAAAGTAAATCTCTTTCTGAAAAATCTTCTTTTGCGCTATTATTTGATGAAACTATGGCCGGTAAGCTCGTCCGCGATTCATTTGGCAAATAGTTTTGCAGGGTATGCGCATCAACAACACGTTCTTTCTCTAAAACAGCAATCTGTTCGGCCACATTTTTTAATTGACGCACATTGCCCGGCCAATTATAGTTGCGCAGCATATTTTGTGCATCTTCAGTCAATTGCACTCCGGGAGAGCGATATTTTTCCGAAAAATCGACAATGAACTTACGAAATAATAAATTGATGTCTTCAGGACGTTCCCTAAGCGAAGGAACACGCAACGGCACGGTGTTCAGACGGTAATACAAATCTTCCCGAAATTTACCTTTTTGGACTGCTTCAAACATATTGACGTTTGTCGCGGCAACCACACGTACATTCGTTTTCTGAACTTTCGATGATCCTACACGAATGTACTCTCCGGACTCCAAAACACGTAGTAATCGAGCTTGCGTCCCCAAAGGCAGCTCCCCGACCTCATCCAAGAAAATTGTTCCACCGTCGACTACTTCAAAATAACCTTTACGTGCTTCGTGAGCACCGGTAAAGGAACCTTTCTCATGCCCAAATAATTCAGAATCTATTGTCCCCTCTGGTATTGCACCACAATTGACTGCTATAAACGGCCCATGCTTGCGGGAACTCAATTGATGGATAATATGCGAAAAAACTTCTTTACCACTACCGCTCTCACCTTGTATTAATACAGAAATATCAGTTGGAGCCACCTGTCGGGCGATATCTATCGCCCGATTTAGCAACGGTGAGTTACCGATGATTCCAAACCTATTTTTTATATCTTGATTATCCATAAATTTCCAGTTGGAAATAAATTTATATTAAGTTTTCTTAATCGACAATTTTACCTAACAAGGTTGCTGATGTACATGATTCTACACGTACATTGACGTAATCTCCCTGTTTGTACCGAGGGTCTATCGGAAATACAACCAAGGCATTTTGATCGTTACGACCGCAAAAATCAAACTCAGATCTTTTTGAAAAACCTTCTATAAGCACCTTACATATCTTTCCAATAAAATGTTGATAACGATATAAGCTATGGTCACGTTGTTTGTTGATTACCTCAGTCAAACGACGTTTTTTGACATCCTCCGGAATATCATCCGCATAGCGCTTCGCAGCTAATGTCCCCGGTCTTTCGGAATAAGCAAACATATACGCAAAGTCATATTTCACATAATCCATCATGGATAATGTTTCCTGATGTTCTGCTTCTGTTTCTGTACAGAAACCCGTGATAACATCAGTTGAAATCGCACAATCTGGAATAATCTTGCGGATAGCGTCTACACGTTCCATATACCACTCACGATCGTAAGTACGATTCATCAGTTCCAATATCCTGGAATTTCCGGATTGTACTGGCAAATGGATATAGTTACAAACATTTTCATGCGCGGCAATCGCATATAAAACCTCATCTGTGATATCTTTTGGGTGGGAAGTCGAAAAACGAACGCGTAAAAGCGGGCTCACCTCAGCCACCATGGTCAATAACTTGGCAAACGTTACCGTTTCGCCCGGAGCTTCACCTTCTGCAACGGGTACAGTATACTTATAGGAATCCACGTTTTGACCCAATAAAGTCACTTCTTTATATCCCGCATTGAATAAATCCTGCGCCTCTTTCACAATAGAATGAGGATCACGGCTGCGCTCACGTCCACGGGTAAATGGAACCACACAGAACGAACACATATTATCACAACCGCGCATGATGGAAATAAAGGCTGTCACACCATTTGAATTTAATCGAACCGGATTAATATCGGCATAAGTCTCCTCACGTGATAGCAGGACATTCACTGCCTTTGCACCGTCATCGACCTTATCAATTAAATTAGGGAGATCACGATATGCGTCAGGACCTACCACAACATCAACTAATTTTTCTTCTTCAAGAAACTTCGATTTTAAACGCTCAGCCATACAGCCCAACACACCGACGATCATTCCAGGATTCCTGGTCTTAGCCGCCTCAAATTCTTTCAGTCGATTACGAACACGCTGCTCTGCATTCTCGCGGATTGAACAGGTATTAATAAAGACAACATCTGCTTCCTGATAATTTTTTGTCGTCTCAAAACCTTTATCCAACAAAATAGAAGCAACGATCTCACTATCCGAGAAGTTCATTTGACAACCGTAACTTTCAATATACAGTTTACGTCCATTACTTATCTTTGGATCCTGTTCTAATAACAATGCTTCACCCTGACGAGATTCGTCGTGTTCCTTAGTTGTATGTGTTAAATCTAACATAGCTCAATTTTCAAAGACTACAAAGTTAGAAATTAAAATCCATATAATGACAGTTTGTCAGCCAGAAATATAGTTTATGCTTTGTCAAATTTTAGCGCTAAATACTCCTGCGCGGTCCAACCGCACTATATCCCTATGCATGGAGATTTTACAAAAAAGGCACGGATAAATTTCCGTGCCTGTATATTTTGAAACTCAACAAACGATTTTTAGCGAAACGCTAACAACAACCGATTCCACAGGAACCAGCTATTCAGTTGCTTATTGACCAGCTTGTTGTTTTGCCTCTTTCTTCATTTGATCACCAGCAACGATAACGATCTCCACACGACGATTTTGTGCACGTCCTGCTTCTGTATCATTACTTGCAATTGGCTCTGAAAAGTTTCTTCCTTCAGTTTTAATACGTGAAGAAGCCAGTCCTTTGGATACAGCAAACGCACGTACCGCATTTGCACGGTCCAAAGAAACTTTGTCATTCGCCGCTAACGTACCTACATTATCTGTATGTCCGATAACCAAGATCTCTGTCCCTTGTTCCTTATTTAAAGTGGTAACCAAGTTAGCGATATTATCTTTTGCAGTGGCTTTCAAATCAGATTTGTTGAAATCGAATAAAATACCTGAATCAAATTTCACAACAATACCCTCTGCGGATTGAGTTACTTCAGCACCTTCGACGGTTTTAGAAATCTCAGCAGCTTGTTTATCCATTTTCTTACCGATCAATACACCGGCTGCACCACCAATGGCCGCACCTGCTAATGTACCAATAGCCGTATTACCAGCCTTACCGCCAATTAATGCACCTAAAGCACCACCCGCTACACCACCGATTACACCGCCTTTAGTCGTATTATTTGTATTTTGGATTGTAGAACAACTTCCAAATAACATAGCCGAGGTTGCAACAGTCAAACCAAATACAGCTAATTTTCTATTCATTTTCATATCTATCTAAGACTTTTAATATTCAAACTAAATACTGTCCATGTTAAAATCAAACAAAGTGCCAAAAGCAACCTTTTTCAACTTTTTTGTAACGATATGCTCAAAAAAGCATTATAACACGTATAAATGAAGACGATCCACTACAAATAATCCCGATGACCAATGTTCACAAGAACTAACAGTATGGAAAGGAAATTGTTTTACTTCTCCTGCGTCTTAACTTCGATATCTGGCAACAACGCCCCTTTTGGGCGGCCCTTTGCTTCGAAATCCTGCAAAGACTGTTGCACATAATTCATCAAATCATATTGTCCCCAGTGCTCGGCGAGATCAAATGAAGGACGATAACGTACCATAAAAGCATCTAAATCGGCACTATCCAATTTTGTTAATTTCTGGACCGCCGCGCGTGAAAAAATACGGTCGACCTGTAATTCTTCTTTTTCCCGGTCCATAAAACGTCCAAAACGTTTCGCATTTTTTGCTTCCCGTCCAAAAAGATTATAAAGTGCGGTAGCAGGACTTCCTAAATAGGTCCCAAATTTATTTTTCCCCCCATTATAAACTCCTTTTTTGGAGTAGTTTCCCATCGCCTCATTTAGTTCGGCCTCTTTCGACTTCCTTTCTACGATTACTGTCTCAAGCTTTATCCCTTCCTGCATTTCAATATAAAATTCATTCAGGTTTGTCAACACTGTCTTTACCGGTGAAAATCCGACCTTAGTGAAAGAAAGCGAATCCCCCACCGAAGCGTCAATCGTAAAGACACCGAAAGAGTTTGTCAGCGCCGATCTGCTCGTCCGCAAATTTAGCACAACCACATCGCCAACTCTATTGGCAGTCCCCTTCTGCATCACCATACCTGACACTTGCTGTATATGTTGTGCCTTTGCTCCGAATGCCGTCAAAACCAACATCAATACGCCTAAAAGCCCTCCTATATGTATGTGTATTCTTCTCATTGGAATATATTGTTATTATCACGCCAAGCTTTACAACCCCATGCCGCCCTTAGCGTTCCGGCTTTATTTCCGCGTCATGCTTCCAGCCTATTTCGTTAAAAATAGTAATAGTTTGACAATTGTATTGTTAAAAAAGTTTAAATATTACTTCTTCATTTATAGGGGTAAAAGACAAAATTGGCTCCTTCGGCAACAACCACAAACAGGCACATAAAATCCTTAGCAGATTTATAATTCTGAATAAAAGTAGCTTTACGGTCTTCCTGAATGATATCCATTTCGACAAACTCCTCCAACGTAGAGGCATTGATTGTCCAATTTGTCTCCAGTTCAGTACGGTCCAAGATTATCTCTCCTACCGATACCTCATGTTGATGTGCCACAAAAATCGGATAGGAAGAATAGCCTTCCTCAATGATTTCCATCGCAACCTCACGGATTGACTCACTATAAAAATCAAGATCAACCTGCAAACTTTTCAATGGACTCTGCCCAGTAGATTGCGTGGCTTCCTCCCTTGCTCCGCCTGAAAATAAATCCTCTACTTCCATATATATATTATGATTTTTTAAGTTCCAATAGAACGACATTTTCTACGTGCTGTGTATGCGGAAACATGTCTACCGGTTTAATACGCTTCACGTCGTACTTCTCAGCCAATAAAACTAGATCTCTCGCCTGTGTCGCAGCATTACAACTGACATAAACAATTCTAGGGGATTCCATCTCCAATAAACGGGCCACAACATCCGCATGCATACCTGCTCTTGGCGGATCCGTAATCACTACATCTGGTTTCCCATGCTCAGCAATAAAAGAAGGAATCAACACATCTTTCATATCCCCAGCATAAAACTTCGTATTGTTGATATTATTGATCGCCGAATTTACCTTCGCGTCTTCAATTGCAGTAGGGACATACTCAACTCCGATGACTTCTTTTGCTTTCTTAGCGACAAAGTTTGCTATTGTACCAGCCCCCGTATATAAATCATACACGAGCTCATCTCCTTTTAAATCCGCAAAATCGCGCGTGATCTTATAGAGTTCGTATGCTTGTGCTGAATTGGTCTGATAGAAGGATTTCGGTCCAACCTTATAGCGAAGACCTTCCATCTCCTCATAAATAAAATCACGACCTGCATATACATGAATATACTGATCAAAGATGGTATCATTACGCTTTTGATTCACGATATACAAAAGCGAAGCAATCTGAGGAAACCTTTCATTGATGAAATTCATCAATAATTCCACCTGGCCTTCCTCTGGATAAGCAAAAACCACAATCACCATCATCTCACCAGTAGACGAAATACGGATGATCAGATTGCGTAATACCCCAGTATGCTCACGGAGATCATAAAAAGTCATTCCTTTGCTTAGCGCAAAGTCCCGTATGGTATTCCGAATCTCGTTGGAAGGGTCTTGCTGAAGAAAACAATGATCAATATCCAGAATTTTATCAAATCGCCCCGGTACGTGAAAGCCCAAAGCATTCATTTCCAATTGCGATGCATCCTCATCAACCGAAGTCAACCATTTCTTATTGGAAAATGTATATTCTAATTTATTTCTATAATACTCCGTCTGAGCCGATCCCAAAATATCCTCCATGGCGGAAGTATCTACTTTCCCGATCCGGGATAAAGCATTGTCAACAGACTGTTGTTTAAATTTTAATTGGGATTCATAGCTCATGTGCTGCCATTTACAGCCTCCACAGACACCAAAATGCTCACAAAAAGGATCTACGCGATAAGTAGAAGCTTCCTTCAGACTCGTCACCCGAGCCTCAGCAAAATTCTTCTTCTTGCGCATTAACTCCACATCGACAACATCACCCGGGACAGCTTTTTCGACAAACAAAACCAGATCATCGGTTTTCCCCACACCTCTACCTTCTTCGGCAATATCAATGATTGCGATATCTTTCAAGAACTTCTTTTCTTGCGGAATTCTTCTACTCATAGTTCGCAAAAATACAATTTTTTATAATGATTTTTCACTGGCCTACATTGTCTTAGAAAAAAGACCTTTCATATAGCGCAATAATCGATTTTGATCAGGCAAATTTCCTTTATTATTCGCGGATATGCAGCATTGTTTAATGCCTATAAAAAGGTCTAAATTCAGACATACTTCCTTGAAAAAAAGGAAACGTTAGAACATTAGCAAAAGGAAGATTATTGAATAGGTGGATAATAGGCGGCAATAAACAACAGAACCCATAATCACTTAGAGAATCGTTGCCTGAACAAGGTACGGAAGAATCTCTTTTTGAAAAGAAATAAAGTTTTTACGTACATCGGCATCCGAAACGGCAGTAAAAGCAAAAGAGAATACAATGCTCTTACTTGATTTGATCAGAAATGTCAGTTTTTCCTCACTGATCGCTTCATTGATCTTTTCATTCTGGATAAATGTACTCAAAAGCAGGAATTCCAGATCCTCAGATAGTGTTTTTAGATATTCCTGTGCATTGGCCGACTCACGGATAAATTCCCAGCCAATCAATTCATTGCATGCCGTATAAGTCAGTCGGCTGACACGAAGAATGGTGGAAGCCAAAAAAGAGGCCATATCATCCTCATATTTTGTGGTCTTTAAGATATCCAGCAGACTTGCCCGCAGATAATCCATCAAAATGGCATGCAAGATCATTTCCTTACTATCAAAGTATTTATAAACCGTCGCCTTAGCAATCTTAGCTTTTTTGGCCAACGTGTTTACACTGGTTTTATGATAACCATTTTGACGAAAGAGTTCCCGTGCTGTTCTTTTTATGGATTCAATGATATGATCTGGTTCCATATTCTTCAGATAAGACTACCACACATCACACTATTTCCAACACCCGGATCGAATAAGACACACGTAAGGCTTGGCAATAGTGTGATAGTTTCAATAGTCTTTATTAGCATTGATTTATATTAATTCAGTCTCAAACTGAGCTAAGAAACGCGTATCATTTTCAGAGAAAAGTCGCAAATCTTTGATCACATATTTAAGATTTGTGATTCGTTCGATGCCCATACCGAAGGCAAAACCCGAATACTTTTTACTGTCGATTCCACAATTTTCAAGTACATTCGGATCTACCATGCCGCATCCTAAAATCTCTACCCAACCCGAATATTTACAAAGATTACACCCAGCACCTTTACAGATTGTACAAGAAATATCCATCTCAGCAGAAGGTTCTGTAAATGGGAAATACGAAGGGCGGAAACGCACTTTAGTGCCCTCACCATACATTTCTTGAACAAAATGGTATAAAGTCTGCTTCAAATCAGCAAACGAAACATTTTCATCCACATATAATCCTTCTACCTGGTGAAAGAAACAATGTGCACGAGCCGAGATAGCTTCATTCCGATAAACACGACCGGGCATAATCGCACGGAAAGGTGGCTTACCAGCTTCCATGAGTCTAACCTGAACAGAAGATGTATGTGTTCTGAGTGTAATATCGTTACCTTCCTGTTTTTTGATAAAGAATGTATCTTGCATATCACGCGCCGGATGCTCAGGCGGGAAATTCAACGCGGAGAAATTATGCCAATCATCTTCAATCTCTGGTCCCTCAGAAACGATGAAGCCCAGCTTTTTAAAGATCTCAACGATTTCCTTGCGTACCAATGAGATTGGGTGTCTGGATCCCAACTGAAATCCATTACCGGGCAATGTTAAATCACCCTCGATTTGCTGAGACTTCTGTTTCTCGCCGGAACCAAATTTCTCCTGTGCTTCCTTGAAGGTATTTTCCGCCAACTGCTTAAATTCATTCAGTACTTTCCCCAAAGTACGTTTTTCTTCAGGAGTAACTGTTTTGAATTCATCAAAAAGATTTTTTACAATCCCTTTGGAAACCAAAAACTTCAATCTGAAATTTTCTACATCGGCTGAAGAAGATGGCGCAAACGCCTTAATTTCTTCAGTATACTGCGTAATTTTATCTTGCAACATAATTACGACAAACATAGCCAAAATTTCCGCCAAAAAGAAATTTTAGCCATCTCTCAAACGGCTTCGAAAACACCCCTGCCTGCAAAATTTCGATCTAGATCAACCAGAATAAACCTATTTTTTATCAACTCATTGCGCATAAAAACACCGGTAAGATGATCTTTTCATCCTTGTCAGAAGCAAGCAAGAGTATACTAAAAATCAAAAAGAGCAGACTTTCATCTGCTCTTTTGCTCATAACTATATTAATGTAAAGTAATATCCGTTCAATATTCAAAGCTGCTTTCGAGTTCGATTAAAATGGAAGCGGATTATCTTCCTGATCATTTTCGGTAAAATCAACTTCGATTTCTTTATCCTCGGCCTTCTGCGCGGGGGTGCTTGCAGCAGTTCCCGCATTAGCAGTTCCAGCTGGTTCAAAATCCGATTTCCGTCCCAAAAGAGTAAATGTCTCAGCAACCACCTCAGTAGCATAACGTCTGATCCCCTCTTTATCTTCGTAGGTACGCGTACGTAATCGACCTTCGATATAGACCAATTTGCCCTTAGTAAGGTATTTTACCGCCACATCTGCCAAACCGCGCCACATGACAATATTGTGCCACTCGGTTTGTTCGACCCGTTTTCCGTCCTTGTTATACGTTTCTGAAGTTGCCAATGGGAAACTGGCAACGGAGACATTGCCTTCTAAATATCGAATTTCGGGATCTTTTCCAAGATGTCCCACTAAAATAACTTTGTTAACTCCTGACATAATTTAAAAGCATAAATGGTTAAAAATTGGATCTTTCCAAAAAGGTAAAGATCAACTTGTGTTTAGCTAATTTATCTAAATCTTTTAAAAATACATAATCCCAACTGGATTTTTTTTGTTTTAGACCGCCCTCTAACCGCACTTCAAAGAATGTCGCATAAATATTCTGATGGCTCAGAATATGTTTAGTTTGTTTTTGCAGGAGTTTGATCTCCGCCTTATCCCCGAAATACCGGACAAATTGTTCATCTATTAGAATCTCCGGTATCGTTAATGTCCGATCGGACTCGATAAGGGGAAACTCATATAAATTCTGCCAGACATCGCCTTCTCCGCGCTTTGACATCAAAATTTGCGCTTCATCTTTAAGAATAAAATAATTAAAATACCGTTCTCTGCTTGCTTTGCCTTTAAGTTTAACTGGTAATCGATCAACTTCTCCCTGTAGCACGGCGTAACAAGATGTATTAAACATACAAGTAATACACAAAGGTTGCTTCGGCTTACAATGAATTGCACCAAAATCCATAATGGCCTGATTGTATAATGCCGGATGGTCCTGATCCAAATTTTCCTGAGCGATAGCCGTAAAAGTTTTCTTTCCCTCAGTAGAATTAATCGCTGTGTCTATGCCATAATATCTCGAAAGCACACGGAACACATTCCCATCCAATACTGCCTGCGCCTCATTATTGGCAAAGGATGAAATTGCGGCAGCGGTATATTCACCTATACCGGGAAGCTTTAGCAAGGTCTTATAGTCTACAGGAAAAATGCCGTTATATTCGTCACGGACGATTCGTGCAGCCTTATGCATATTTCGTCCCCTTGAATAATAACCTAATCCCTGCCAAAGGTGTAAAATATCATCTTCCTCTGCGTTGGCAAAGTCAACGACTGTCTCAAACCGTTCCACAAATCGTAAATAGTAAGGCAGCCCTTGTTCTACTCGAGTCTGCTGCAGGATAATTTCAGAGAGCCAAATTTTATAGGCATCTCTTGTTTCCCGCCATGGTAAATCACGCTTATGCTGTAGATACCATCCCTGCAATTCCGCACCAAATGTCATAACAACAAAAATGCACAATTTTTCAACATTTTCAAGCAGCGCACAAACAAAGATCGGCTCCCGCTATCAAATCAAAACCTAAAACAAACGTTCAAATACTCACCTCTTATTTTTTCGCATTGCGAAGCGACGTAATCTGTTCATCTGGTTCTAAAATGGCATTTTCCAAGGAAATGGAACCATTATATTTTTCTTTTAATGCCTGATACAAGCGTCCGTCATAGGAGACAGCAAAGCGCCCATCAGCTTTCAGATACACGGGCAAATGACGATTGCCTACATCAAAACAGAATTCTCCGACCACAGAAAGATCCTGACTGTCAAGCAATACACAAAGACAGGGCAAGATATTGACCTGTATAAATAGATCTTCGCTATGATAGATACATTGCCCCGACTGTAAGGCCGTGCTGTCATCCCGTTGTATCTTTACCATATTTCCCTTACGCGTTTTGCGGTGGATAACACGTTTATTCACTTCAAAGTAGGAAAGATCCAAAATATCCGATTCACGATTGAATTTAACATGCTCAAAATTGGGAATGGACTCAATGAGGATTTCGGTAGGCTCTTTCGGTTTACGCATATTTCAGTCCTTCCTCCGTAGTACTCTTGCTTACCCTCTTTTTCCGCGGACTGGCTGCGCCTTTCTTGTCAGCAACAACAACTTCAGTCAAAACCGCTTCTGTCACAACCGGCAAAGTCTCGGTCGCCTCATTTTCGATGACTTCAACTTCTTTCGACTCCGACAGTTTATGCATAGTAAAGTCCCAGCACAATTGCCCTAACATTTGCAGAAAATCATACAGCAATTCACCGTCAGAACCCAGCGCTCGTAAAATAACGACATCTGATGAAGCCTGTGTAAATCCATAAGAGATGTCATTATATTCTACTGTCAATATTTCGTCAAGTTCATTCTTTAATTCCTGCGCGAAAAGAGCGGAGAATATAAAAGTCGCTTGATGGGTGTAACCTTCAAAGAAGAGCATTTTCTGGATTGGCTGTTTTTTGGGTTGCAACAGCTGATTGTCGATGAACGCCAGTTTTCCTGATCTGAAAATCTTAGTCTGTGTATGCAAACGATCAAATTCAAATGCTTCTTTCATATAGATCCGTCCGACACTGATAATATCACCCCACATCAAAACCGCATCTTCGGCCAAATGAATATGATTGGTTGCCTTGAATATGGAGTCTTTAAAGGGCGTGACCGGATGCGGAATGTAATGCAATATTCCCCCCGAAGCCACCTCTACATCTGTATGTTGGCTAGCACCGGTTTTCATCGGGTGCAATTTATTGAAAGACTGCGTAAACAGCTTTAATTGCGCCTCTTCCTTTACATGGACATCAATATGAAGATGATCTGTATCCATAATACCGGGTGATGCACTCATGATAATCATTTCCAGATGATCAGTTAGATTCGCTGCTCCATAATGTGTCAATTTATATGGAGCATTATGGTAGCTTTCTTTTAGTCTGCTTCTACCGTCCTCTTTGGCTACATTTAATACGATCTTACTATCCATATCCCGTTGTTTTTAACCTACTTGTTCTAATAAAGCGTATTCTTTGATCCATTTCTTTACATCTTCCAACCCTTCTAATGTCATCAGATTCGTAAAAATAAAAGGACGTTCTCCACGCATCCGCAATGTATCCCGGCGCATGACCTCCAAATCTGCATGTACATAGGGCGCTAAATCAATTTTATTGATCAATAACAAATCTGAGCGTGTGATACCAGGGCCGCCTTTACGCGGCATTTTTTCACCCTCGGCAACATCAAGAACAAAGATGGTTAAATCCGCCAAGTCCGGGCTGAATGTTGCTGTCAGGTTATCTCCCCCACTTTCAACGAAAATAAGCTCCACATCCTCAAAACGGTTGGCCAATTCCTCCACCGCTTCAATATTCATCGATGCATCCTCGCGGATCGCGGTATGTGGGCAACCACCAGTCTCTACACCAATGATACGTTCTGCTGGTAATGCCGAATTTTGCTGTAAATACATCGCATCTTCACGTGTGTAAATATCATTTGTAACAACACAAATGCTGTAATCTGCGGACATCGAACGTGTCAATCGTTCGATCAAAGCAGTCTTGCCCGATCCAACAGGTCCGGCAACACCAATTTTTACATAATTTCTTTTTGACGTCTTTTTCATCCTTAACTATTTATTTCATCGCTTAGTGAAGTTTATGATGCTTAAAATTTACCTTGCTCAATCAGATTAAATAAATTTTAAGTATAGCAGTAATCTTGCTTTTAAGATATATAGATACGTGTATATAACTTTTCATGTTGCATACAACGGATATCTTGTGCGATACAACAATTACCGATTAAATCCTCTTCCAACACTGGTTGCGCGATAACCAACTTATTGATTAATGGTTGCAACTTAAACAGAATCTGTTGTGCATCCATTTGACTAATAGGGACCAGTTTCGCGCAGTTGGTCACAATACCATTGAGTGAATTGTAATAAAAAGCACTCAATGCATCTGAATAACTAATCCCTTGCGCATGTGCAAACATGGCAAATGCCATTGCGTAATGCCCATGCAATTCTTGTGTATTTATTGCTTTTAAATAAGCTGAACAACGTTTAACCGGCTGCAATTTTTCAGTCAGCTTCAAGAAGCGTATTCCCAATTTTTTACTTGCATCCCGAATTTCATAAGGCGCTTTAAAGGCCGTGATCAAGGCATCTAATTCTGCTACCTTCTTCTTTGTTGCCTTTGTTTCGCATAATTGCCAAGTCTTATGAAAAAAGGCCGCATCGTTGTAATAGAAACTATGTTCCAATAAGGTCTGCGCGTACTCTTTGGCAGTTTTCGAGTCGTGTACAAGACCTTTGGTTATATAGGTTTCCAATCCATAGGAATGTGTGAATCCTCCAATCGGAAAAACGGAATCATTGATCTGCATCAATGTCAACAATGGATTCATATGTAAATTATTTTTTTTAATGGTCATATGGAATATCCGGATTACTTTGTTCGATCACTCTTGCTGGCAATCGCCTGACCACACTTTGTGATCATTAGATTTATACCCCCTTTGCTAGCGTGATCTTATTTTGCACGACGGCATACTGATGTATGCGCAATGTATGCGTGCGTTCAATTACCCGTGACTCTTTCGTTGGTGTAAATCCCGCCCGCAGTAATTGTTCCCACAGCGGATTTTCGTAAGCCGCTATGATTTCATGAGCTGCGTTTATAAAAACAGGGATATGCTTATTGCCTATTTCTAAACATACTCTCGCCATATCCATTCTATTTTTTGGCCGTACGACTAAACAAGGACAGGGCAATATTCGGACAACGATACGGAGTTCTTCTGTTTCGAAAAGGATATCACCATCGAACAAGGAGTCTTCACCCAGATTTTTAAATCCGATCTCCCGGCCTTGAACGGTAAATCCCCGAATGACACGTCGCTCGGTATCAAACCATTCAAGCTCTAAAAAATCAAGTTCAGCAGCATCCTGCTCCTTGCCATCTGCCCAAATATTGCCTTTAATGTCTCTTGCTAAAATCATATATGCGGAATTAGAACAGGAAGTAACGTTGTGCCATTGGAAGCTCTTTTAATGGCTCACAAGTAGCTAATACACCATCCACTGTTACTTCATACGTTTCTGGATTGACCACGATATTTGGTGTGGCATGATTATGTACCATATCCTTTTTCATCACTGTACGACAACCTTCTACTGGCAAACATTTACGTGATAAATTCAATTTTTGGATATTTCCATTCTCTATCGATATTTTTGAAACGAAGTTGAAACACAATTTTGACACTGCCTTACCATAGTTTCCGAACATCGGTCTGTAGATGATAGGCTGTGGTGTAGGGATAGAAGCATTCGCATCCCCCATTTTCGCACCTAGGATCATACCGCCTTTGATAATCAACTCTGGCTTCACACCAAACAACTCTGGTTTCCACAAGATCAAATCGGCATATTTACCCGTCTCAATGGATCCAATATATTTATCAACACCATGCGCTTTTGCAGGGTTGATTGTAAATTTGGACACATAACGTTTTACACGGAAGTTGTCATTATCTTTACCCTTATCTTCAGCCAAAGGACCGCGTTGTATCTTCATTTTATGTGCCGTCTGGAATGTACGCGAGATAACTTCACCCACACGTCCCATAGCCTGACTATCCGAACTCATAATAGAGAATACACCCATATCTTGAAGAATATCTTCAGCGGCGATCGTCTGTGGACGGATACGTGAATCTGCAAAGGCAACATCTTCTTTTACATTTTTATCCAAGTGATGGCAGACCATCAACATATCCAAATGCTCTTCTGCGGTATTTACTGTAAACGGCTTTGTCGGGTTGGTCGATGCAGGGAGAATGTTTGGATACATCGCAATTTTAATGATATCAGGCGCGTGTCCACCACCAGCTCCTTCTGTATGGAACGTGTGGATAACACGACCATCGATTGCGGCAACGGTATCTTCCAAGAAACCTGCTTCATTCAGCGTATCCGTGTGTATAGCTACTTGTACATCGTATTTATCAGCAACTTTTAACGCTGCATCGATGGTCGCAGGCGTAGCACCCCAGTCCTCGTGGATTTTTACTCCTAATGCACCAGCTTCAATTTGTTCCTCAATCGGTTTGGTTGTTGAGACGTTACCTTTACCGAAGAAACCAACGTTGATCGGTAAATTTTCAAACGCTTCAAACATACGCTCGATATACCATTTGCCCGAAGTGACCGTCGTTGCCAGTGTACCATCTGCCGGACCGGCACCACCGCCGATAAATGTAGTTACACCTGAGTATAACGCAGTTTCGATCTGTTGTGGCGATATAAAGTGAATATGTGTATCAATACCGCCGGCAGTAAGGATATAACCCGCGCCACCATGCACTTCTGTCGAAGCTCCGATGACCATTCCTTTGGTTACACCATCCTGTACGTCAGGGTTACCTGCTTTTCCGATACCAACAATTTTACCATCCTTAATACCAACATCAGCTTTCACAATACCCCAGTGGTCAATAATGATCACATTGGTAATACAGAAGTCTAAAACATCCTCATCACGCAGGGCACGGGCAGATTGCCCCATACCATCACGGATTGTCTTACCGCCACCGAATTTATTTTCTTCGCCATATACGTTGAAATCTTTTTCAATTTCTATAAACAACTCCGTATCAGCTAAACGCACCTTATCACCCGTGGTAGGGCCAAAAAGAGCAGCATATTTTTCTCTAGGGATATAAAGCTCCCCATCAATATATTTAACAGATGATTTGTCTAAACCTAGTTTATCTAAACCAAGCGCATGCAGACCAACGGTAGTTCCCAATGTAGTGAGCCCTACAACCTTAATCCATTCGCGTCTATTCCATCCTCCCATTCTATCTTATTTAGATTGTCTGAATTTTAATTTTTTCATTTTCTCAACAGCTTTCGATTTGACATTCTGGTCTGTAAACTTGCCATTTGTCAATCCATTGAAACCGTGAACTTCTTTACTTCCGCCAAATTCAACCAGCACAACAGACTTCTGTTCCCCCGGTTCAAACCGTACAGCCGTACTTGCAGGAATATTCAAGCGCATACCAAATGCCTTTTCGCGGTCAAACGAAAGCAATTTGTTCGCTTCAAAAAAATGATAGTGCGAGCCCACCTGGATCGGTCTATCGCCTTCATTTTTTACAACAAGGCTAGTGGTTCTACGTCCCACGTTAGCTTTGATTTCTTCTTTTTTTAAAATGTATTCTCCTGGAATCATATGTTTAAGATTTATTAACGAATAGGATCATGAACAGTGACCAACTTGGTACCATCCGGAAAAGTAACCTCAATCTGTACATCATGGATCATTTCAGGAACACCTTCCATCACCTGGCTTCTTTTCAATAAAGTCGTACCGTAAGACATTAAGTCCGCAACAGATCTGCCGTCTCTTGCTTCCTCCATAATCTGAGCACTGATATAGGCAATACATTCAGGGTAATTTAGTTTCACCCCACGCTTTAGTCGCTTTGCTGCCAATTCTCCTGCTAAATGCAATAGCAGCTTTTCTGTTTCTCTTGGTGTTAAACGCATAAAAAATAATTATTTGTTATTTTGTTAAAGGAATTATTACAGCACCGGAATGGTAAAATATGCGCCAAAAGCAACACGGTTATATTGACTTTTATCCATATTCATGAGTCCTTTGTAGTTTACCGTGTTCCCCACGTACCCTAGGTAAAATCGTAAATCCTGATTATGAAAAGGCTTATGTTGCAACGCAGCAAAGTAAGTCCAGTTTTGACGGAAATTTTTTCCAACTTGATCGTCATCTCTTGATCCGGCAGTCTCATAGCCACCTTTCAGAGCGACCTCCCATTTTTCACTTAAAAATTGATCATAACGAAGGATTGCGGAGGTATAACTGACATCCTTTGCCAAAATGCGCGCTGTACCCGTGCGTCCATAAAAGTCATTGATAGCGGATGAAGCGATCAAAGCATGGTCAACACCCAGATAAGAATATTGTAGGTCTAAATAAACCATCTGCTTTGGCGTTTTAAACTTGTTGGCCAGGGAGACCGAGTGGTTGGTATGCCCCTTAGCAAACTGCGAGATATTATAAGACCATTTGGTATTGATCTTTTTATCCATAAAGGCTCCTACCCAAGTGAAGTAAGCACCCATGGGTACAGCCGAACGCTCCAAATCACCTACTGCAAAGCCATTTTTAGTATGCACATCCATAAAACTATCGTTTGTGGTATTATATACTTGTGCATGTAAGGAATGATTGGGATTAACTTCGTAGGACAATGTACCGCCGACTACAAATAAATTCAGGATGCGATCAACATAATCCGTGAATTTATATTCGTAAATTGGATTGTTTTCAAATTCGTAGCTCCCCACAATAGCACTCTGCTTACCCGCTGTGACCGACCATTTCAGATCCTTGCCGAATTTGTATTTGATATAGGCCATATCCAATGCTCTTGAACCATTGTCCTGACTGGTCGGTGCAAATGATCTATTCAGGCGAAAACGTACTTTATAAGAAAGCTGCTCGTTGTAATCACCGCTCATCAAGATGCGGGCATCGTCCAAATTTGCTTTTGCCTGACTGGAGCCATCGCTGTTATCAGCCTGCAGCCCCGCACGCAGCAAAACATCCAATTGAAATGATTTTGCCCTAGCTGGTTCTTTTGACAATAAACTACTTCTGGATAATAAGTTATTTCTTTCTGCTGGAATGGAATCTGTTGGAGCCTGTTCCTGCGCATGTAATGCCGCAATACCCAAACCCAACGTTGTAATAAGTGAAAGTGTTTTTTTCATCCGTATAACTTGCTTTTTGTTGGTGATGAAGCTATCAGATTTATTCCTTTATAGTTTGAATAAATCGTGATGGTTTCATATGATATACCTATCTCTGGTACAAGTATATCATGGCAAATTAAAAATGGAATAAGGATGAGATTAAAATGAGATTAGAAAGCAATTTTAGGCAGCGTGACAACAACCTGGGTACCTTGCCCTTCTGCTGAATAAAGATTGAGCTCAGCACCATGGAGATCGAAGATATTCTTGGCTAAAACAAGCCCCAGGCCATTTCCATAGATATCCCCGACATTGGAAGCGCGATAAAAGGAAGTAAAAATATGGGGCTGATCTTTCTGCGGAATTCCGATCCCTTTATCAAATACTTTAATTGTAATATTTCGGTCATCACAGCTAATAGCGACCTGAACCTGCTCACCATTGCCATATTTATACGCATTGGAGATAATATTGCTAAATGCGATATAGAACAGATCGGGATTAGCAAATACAGTTAACTCATCGCTATCCTCAGGGATTTGAGTAAGGTCAAAAGACAACCGGAAATCTTTATGAATGCTTCGTTCAGCCTTATAAATTTCATAGAGCAATTCGTCAATGCGAATGAGCACCTTATTATCTACCTCTCCTTTAAAGCCCATACGGGATAATTGAAGGAGATTATTAATAATGAGTTCCATCTTATCCGCATATTTCGCAATCGTCTCCAAAGAATAGTAGGCTTCGTGTTCTTTTGGGATTAGATTTCGTGCAAGTTCGGCCTCACCACCAATAATTGTTAGCGGTGTCTTTAATGAATGGGATGCATTTCCGATAAAACTCTGTTGCGACTGTACAGAAATATCCAAACGACTGAGCATCGAGTTGAGGTTAGCAATTAATACCCCTAGCTCATCTTTAGCATTGCTGAATTTACTGGATAGTCTATAGTCCAGATTAGCAATATCCACTTTCCCCAAATCACTGTTGATATCTTTTATAGGCTTTAGTAGTCGATCTGCAAAATAAAATGACATGAGGATAATCAATAGAATTGCTAAGAATCCACCTGTAATCAAGGTATGATCTAATTGTCGTTGTTCATCATGGCCATACTCATCTATACCTTCGGATACGACTATAAGGTTGTCGTGATGGAGATTGTCATTAAAGAATACCGCAACAAATGCAGTCTTGTTATGCATATATCTGCCTTTGCCATTCTTAATAACTTCTTTATAAAAGCTCATGGGCATGGGTAAATTGGGTTTAAACCGAATACTGTCGCTACCTTTCACCACCCGCAGCAAATGGTCTGTCCCTTCGGACAGCTGCTTGAGGTATTTGCGTTTTACCTGAATATATAATTCTTTGTTTTCTTCTTTTTGATGGACTATATGATCTCCAACGATAACTGCATTTTCTTCTAAACGGTGAAAAAACTTAGTCTGCAAACTATCGTAGGTAAAATAAGAAACATAGAGGGCAAAGACAACAAGCAAAAGCGTGCTGATGATTGAAAATAAGAGTACAATCTTGGTCCTAATTTTCATGACGGATGACATAGCCCATACCGATAACCGTATGGATTAATTTACGGGCAAACTGTTTGTCAATTTTTTTCCGAAGATAATTGACATACACATCCACGACATTGGTGCTCAGATCGACGTCCATTCCCCATACTTCCTCCAGGATATCTATCCGTGTTAATACTTTATTTCGATTGAGCATTAAGAATTCCAATAAACGGAACTCCGTAGCTGTGAGTATGATGGGCGTATTTCCTCGTTGTACCGATTTACTGTCCCGATCCAGTTGCAGATCGTCGAACGTCAGCACATTCTTTTGTTCGCTAACGGTTTTGGATTTACGGCTGTAGCGATTGACCCTGGCCTTTAGTTCTTCCAGACGAAACGGTTTGGTGAGGTAGTCGTCAGCATCACGTTCAAAAGCCGCAACAATATCTTCTGTTTGGTTTAATGCTGTCAGAATAATTATAGGAATCTCATTATTGGACATACGGATGTTTTTGCATACATCCAGACCATTCATCCCCGGCAGCATTACATCCAGCAAAATGAGATCATAATGATTTAAGCCGGCCATTTTCAACCCAGTATAGCCGTCCATTGCAATGCTAATGTTATAGCCTTCTTCCTTTAGTCCTCTTTCTATTAATGATATGACCGACGGTTCGTCTTCTATAAGCAATAGTTCCACAGATATTGTTTTAAAAAGTAAATTTAAGGTTTGTAAAATACAAAAATATCAGCAGAGGTCTTATATAAACCGTTGTATATCATAAAATTCGATCTTTCTTGACTTTTATATGATACTTTTTACGATGATACAAGCAGCAGAGTTACCTACGGTCTGATTTTTACCACTTATTTTACAAAATGGCATTCGCTCACAATAATATCAAAATTTTTGCATGATTTTTCTCAAATGACAAAAGATTATTTCACAAACCAGCCAAATTTCAATACATTCGTATTTTAATTTGTATTCCTAATGAAACATTTTTTCCTTTGCATAGCGTTTTTCACATTAATTTTTGTAAAAACAGGTTCGGCACAACAAAAACTATTCAAAATCACTTATCAGTTTGCAGATCCCGAAACAGGTACAGACACATCAAGTTCCGAATTTATCAAAATATTGGCCGGTAGTGGAGAGGCGTTGATGCATGCCTATATCTGCAACGACCAAATGCGCGTAGAAACACTACTTTTTGGAAAATCAGTACAAATTAGCAATATAAAAGAAGAGACCTCCTATCTGATAGATGAAAACAGCAAAACCTACACACCGACCGATCTTGCGTCCGGCAAGCTTATTGAAACCTCAGAAGGTAGTGATTACGCCTACTCTAGTGATTTTGAAATCAGCTTAATTCCGAATGAGAAGAAAATTATCGCCGGCTTGTCCTGCAAAAAAGCGACATTTAATCTCGCTGGCAGTAAAGATAAACAAACTGAAATCACCGTGTGGTATGCGGAACATTTACCAAAATTATATTGGGGAACCTACGATTATCTAGAAAAAGTACCAGGAGCAGCATTATATATCGGAGCAGAAGGCCTGGGAGTTCAGGCAACTAAAGTCGAAGAAATACCTTATGACGCTACATTATTTGAGATTCCAGCAGGCTATGAAGAAGGAGAAGCAGAAGAAACTGCGACCGACTCTGCTCTAAATGATCATTTATCTTGGTATCAAGATCCCAATACTGAATTTTTTGGCGTACAGGATAGCTTAGGCAATAAACTCACGCCAGCAAAATATGCTTCCATATATGCGTACGTAGGTGATTATGCTATCGTCACCGATGCAGCTCAGATGTTTGGCCTGATTGACTTACAGGGAAAAGAAGTTATCCCTTGTCAATACGAATCGTTAAGTTTAGATACGGAAGGTGCACCATTAGTATTTATGAAAGATCAGAAGTATGGTCTGTTGGATAACAGCGGTAAACTATTGCTTGCTGCAAAATATGACTTCATCTCCGTCCCAAGTTTGAGCCATGCCTTATATAACGAAGGAGACTTGACTGGTGTACTCGATCTAAAAGGGAACATATTGATTCCTGCGAAATATGAGACAATAACTGAGTACCGGGACAATATGGCACTCATTATCGAAAATCAGATCTATCAGTTGGTTGATAAATCCGGTAAAAAATTATTACCCACAGGTAATGAATTCCTATCTTTCGCTGGCGAAAAATTACTATTGGTATTTAAAGACAATACCTATGGATATATAGACTACAGTGGAAAAGTGGTCATTCCATCTAAATTCCAAAATGCACAACCCTTTGAAAATGGTTTAGCCTTGGTCAGTGAAGACCTGGAGAATTTTTACTATATTAATGCAAAAGGAAAGTTTATAAAAAAGTATGAAGAGTAACCCACAAACATTCCATCTTTCAACATTGCATCGCGGAAAATACATGTTTATTCTGTTGACCTCGATTCTATTGATAGGGACAGGGATGTCTAAAGTTCCAATTCAGGAAATTTACAAGATCATCGTTGCTCTTCTAATGGTCCCATTGGCACTGTATTTAGCGATAAAATGTTCTACACTGGAGTCAACATGGCAATTGGACACGGGTACGCTGCGCATCAGCAATTCAAAAAAGACAATTGAATTCCCATTGAGCAACATTTCACATATCCGAAATCTCAGGCGCTCCGGTGGCAATTTGATTATTATAAACCAAAACAAAGGTTCCGCTTTTCGTACCTGGCGCAATAAATTATTCCAAAAAGAAGATGACCTACCGTTATTAGTCGAGGCCCTCAAGGAAGCCAACATTGAATATTACGATATGTAATAACGCACATTCCACGGTAACATTTGTTACCGTTTTTTGTAATAGCGCTATGTACCTTTGTCATATAACTTTAGAACAAGCTATGTTATTGGAATACATCAAACAACCATGGCCTTGGTATATTTCAGGGCCTTTAATTGCATTAGTCATGTACTTGTTGTTAAAACAGGGGAAGGATTTCGGCATGTCGAACAATCTGCGGACAATGTGTACGGTATTAGGTGCCGGTAAATCATCCTCTTTTTTTCGCTTCGACTGGAAGACGCAAGCCTGGAATCTTCTTGTGGTACTCGGGACCGCCATTGGAGGATTCATCGCCCATTACTTTTTAAGTGACGGGGCCGCTGCGCAAATCAATGCAAAAAGTGTCGCTGATTTAAAGGAACTGGGCATAATAGATCATCTACAGGGCTATCTTCCTGAATCTATCTTTATTTTTAACGGCTCTTGGCTTCAGTTTCTAATACTGAGCATTGGCGGACTATTGATCGGTTTCGGGACAAGATATGCCGGGGGTTGCTCGTCTGGACACGCCATCTCAGGACTCAGTAATTTCCAGCTCCCCTCTCTAATCGCAGTCATTGGCTTTTTTATAGGTGGCATCATCATGGTTCACTTCTTATTTCCTTTAATCTTCGCATAAATGAAAGCAGTAAAATTTATATTGATCGGGATCTTATTTGGGATCATTTTATACAAATCAGAAGCAGCTTCATGGTATCGCATTTATGAGATGTTTCAGTTCCGCTCTTTCCACATGTATGGCATGATCGGTACGGCACTCACAACAGCGATTATCATTGTACAAATTATCAAACGGAAAAAGATTAAAGACAGCAATGGCATGCAGATCGCATTTCAGGCAAAAGACAAAAGCATCACACGCTATCTTGTCGGTGGCACCATTTTCGGACTGGGCTGGGCATTGTCAGGAGCCTGTCCGGGACCTATGTTTGCATTGATCGGCTCAGGCTATTGGACATTGGGCATTGTACTGATCTTCGCCATCCTAGGGACATGGATCTATGGTTTAATTAGACACAAGCTGCCTCATTAAGCCGAGAATAGATGATCATGAGCCTGTGGGTATAACGATAGCATTTGATTTAGCAAGAATGGAACTACTATTTATAATTGGCTTTTTATTGGCGATATTGGTTGGGCTATCAATGGGTTTGATGGGGAGTGGCGGCAGTATTTTAACACTACCGATCTTCGTGTACCTATTTCATATTGAGCCCCAATATGCGCTTGATTATTCCCTGTTTTCCATTGGAATACTGGCCATAATCGGCTCAATCACCCCCCTGGCCAGAGGTGAAATAGATCTAAAGACCACAGCAGTCTTTTTAATTCCGTCTTTACTGTCGGTCTACTTGACCAAGCGACACTTGTTGGCTGCCATACCAGCGCAATTTCATCTTGCAGAAATAGCGATCTCCAGAAATCACGTTATTATGTTGCTGTTTTCGATTGTTATTCTAATTTCCGCACTGGCAATGATCCGCAGAAGGAAACAGGTCGAAATACCAGCCATTACAATACATATAGGTCAAGTCCTCAAAGTTGTCACAGCAGGTTTACTGGTGGGTATCTTGACGGGGCTTGTCGGCGCTGGCGGCGGATTTATTATTGTACCCGCTTTGGTGCTTCTGCTGGGGATCCCCTTGAAGCAAGCAATTGCGACATCGTTATTCATTATTGGATTAAACGCGTCCTTTGGTCTGGTCGCCAACTACCAACTCTTGAACCACATGAATTGGCCGATATTGCTTACTTTTACGTTAATCACTTTAATAGGCCTTCAGATTGGTTCCAAATGGAAGGACAAATTGGAGGTAGTACGACTACAGGGGATCTTCGGTTACTTTCTGATCAGTATCGGTATCCTAATTTTCACTTTCGAAATCATTCAATTCGTAAATCACTAAAAATCATATATTATGTTTTTTCAACACATTTTTGAGTCATCTTTAGCACATTCAAGTTATTTAATTGGCTGTCAGGCCAAAGGTGTTGCCATGGTAATTGACCCCAAAAGAGATGTCGACACTTACTTAGAGATTGCAGCAAAAAACAATTTAAAAATTACACATATTGCCGAAACACATATCCATGCTGATTATCTCTCCGGAACATTGGAATTAGCTGAACTAACAGACGCCCAATGTTATCTTTCCGACGAAGGAGGCAAAGATTGGCAATATGAGTTTCCCCATATCGGATTAAAAGATGGTGATCAGATCCATCTTGGAAATCTAATTTTTAAGGTGCTCCATACCCCTGGACATACGCCTGAGAGTCTTAGTTTTGTTTTAATTGATACGCCAGCCACAATGGATCCGGTGATGATATTTACAGGTGATTTTGTATTTGTTGGAGACATTGGCCGTCCAGATCTTTTGGAGAATGCCGCTGGACTCATTGGCACCAAAGAAATAGGTGCACAGCAGATGTTTAAGTCTTTACAGCATTTTTTGACTTTACCAGATTATATCCAAGTGTGGCCTGCCCATGGCGCTGGATCAGCATGTGGCAAAGCATTGGGTGCTGTACCTAGTTCAACGGTTGGTTATGAACGGATACGCAACTGGGCGCTGCAATACCAAAATAATGAAAGTGGTTTTATAACTGAACTTTTAGAAGGACAACCTGAGCCACCGCGTTATTTTGCCCAGATGAAGAAGCTCAACAAAATCAAGCGACCACTACAAACAAGCGTGCCTCAGTACCCGAAACTTTCAACGGCAGAATTCAACAAACTATATCAGGCAGGTACAACGATCATTGATACACGGCATAAATTTGACTTCGCCAAAGGCTATCTTCCAGGCAGCATCAACATACAGCATAATCGGACATTCAATACCTGGGCTGGCTGGATCTTGGATTACACAAAACCTTTTGTACTTATCATGGATGAAAACGAAAAGGAAGAGATTGCCCGCAAGCTAATGCGCATCGGCCTCGATCATGTTGCCGGATATATTACTCTGGAAACAATTCCTCAATTGGGAATTCCCTTGGAACAACAGCAGCTTATTGGGTTCCGAGAGATGAATGCTGTACTGGAGAATCCGAATGTTCAGATTCTCGATGTCAGGAATACAGCCGAATTTACAGCAGGACATCTGCCACATGCCACACATCTCTTTGTTGGAACAATTGAAGACAATCTGGACAAAATTGATCGCACAAAAGAATTATACCTGCATTGTCAATCTGGAGACCGGGCGACAATTGCAGCCTCAATATTAGCTAAAAACGGGATTAAAGACGTTAAGATTTACAGTGCTTCCATCAACGACTGGATTGCAAAAGGGGGAATATTAGTTAAGTAGGATACTAAATAAAATAGCTCCAGAAACAAATCCTGGAGCTATTTTGTCTTTCTGTTATTGTAGTTATTAAAGGGCTTTTATAGACTGTTCCTATTAATTCGCAGAAATTCAATAACCTCATCCTTCTTCTCTTCCATCTTCCCTTTCTTCTCGACAAATTGATGATTATAGATGGTCAGGTATTGATGGTCATCGGTATCCGATTCGTACACCTCTGCAGTTGCAAAAGAAAAATGCTCTTCTTCATCGGAAAGATGATCGTAGACATAGGCAAAATCATGATTTGCCAACGTATTTGCCATGGCATCTTTATCCTCAACAAACTTTAATCTTCCAGGCAAAATTCTCTTTTTCATCCACATTTCGTCTTTCTCTGAAAAAGGATAAATGGTAATGCCCCTAAAAGCCATAACAATAGGTGTAATCAGGATGATTGCCATTTCAATAGCCCAGACGGCCCAGAGCATCGCACCGGAAACTGGCGACTTCTTCAAGGTAAAAGTACCAACCTCATTTAGCCCCTGCAGCGCCTCCCAGATAAATGATGGATGCATAAAAAATGCTTTAAAACCTTCCAGACTAAAAGAAGATTTTACCCAAGTGTCACCACCCATGGTACCTTCAGCATTATACATCAACGAAACGAACAGCGCCCACTGTGCATAAAAACCAACTAGGGCAACAATCAGAGTGATGATAATCGCGACGCCTTTATTTCTTAACTTCCATTGTTTGAAACAAAAATTGAGCAGATAGAACAGTCCGGCGCCAAACCCAAGTGTGATAAATACATTGAAATAGACGATCGGAATAAACCATTGTAAAGCAATGTAGATAATGGCCAGAACAACCGCTCCGACAATACCTAACACAAGTGAACCGATTAATGCTGAAGCAGGCGCCTTCCCCGAAGGCTTATAATACAGATTTTCCATAAATTTATTTGCAATATTTGTTAACTCAACAGATAAATTTTCTAACCAAAACCAAGCCAATTATTAATAATCAAATCACTTTTCGTCAAGATTTGATGACATTTACCTCGATTAGGTTGATTAATCGGCATTTCTTGAGACAATTTTGTAAGTTTGGAGCATGAAAATCAAAATATTGTCCTTTCTAGCGCTTATATGTGTCATAAATATTGGAGGACAGGAAGTAAAGGCCCAGAGAAAAGGATTCTGGCAGCAGAAGGTTGACTATACAATGGATGTCAACGTGGATGAAAAAGCTTATCAATATGATGGAAAAATGGCTTTGAAATATAGCAACAATTCAGGCCAATCCTTAAAAAAAGTCTATTTTCATTTATATTTTAACGCATTCCAACCAGGATCAATGATGGATTACCGATTGAAAAATATCAGTGATCCAGATAAACGGATGGTATCCAATATTGGCACCAAAGAAAAACCAATATTGCAAAGCCGTATCGAAACGTTACAACCAAACCAGATCGGTTACCAAAAAATTAAAAGCCTCAGCATGAATGGGTCCAATACAAGCTATAAGATTGATGGGACGATATTGGAAGTGACCCTACCCACTGCGATCCAGGACGGAGAAACAGCAAATTTTAATATGGAATGGACAGCACAGGTACCTGAGCAGATCCGTAGGTCAGGCCGTAACTCGGCAGAAGGTGTAGCACTTTCAATGGCACAATGGTATCCGAAGATGGCACAGTTTGATGAATTCGGCTGGCACCTTGATGAATATATCGGCCGCGAGTTTATCGCACCTTTCGGCAACTTTGACGTCACTATACACCTCAACAAAAACTATGTTGTCGGTGCTTCAGGTGTTCTTCAAAATCCAAATGAGGTGAAAGGCTATCAGGCAAAAGCTAAAATAAAAACCAATCAGGACAAAGCGACCTGGCATTACAAAGCCGAAAACATCCATGATTTTGTCTGGGCTGCAGATCCCAAATTCGTTGTAGATTCCGCCTCAAGCAAGAATGGCATAAAAGTTTACACGGTGTATCTCCCTACTGACAAAGAAGTTATATCAAACTGGAAAACAGCTCTCGGCCTATCAACTGAGTTTTTCGATTTCTGTAGTGCTAAATTCGGTAAATATCCTTGGCCGACTTATACCATTATTCAGGGGGGCGATGGCGGCATGGAATATGGCACCGCGACGTTAATTACCGGTGGCCGTAATCTAAAAAGCCTTGTTGGCGTTATCTTCCATGAATCTGCTCACTCCTGGTATCAGCATTTATTCGGGATCAATGAAACCGTTGATGAATGGTTTGACGAAGGATTCACTTCCTATGTTGAAGAATTAGCGATGCAGCATCTTTTTGAAAAACGGGGAGCCATTGCATCCAATCCACTTATCGATGCTTATCGCGCTTATTATAAATTAGCACTTTCAGGCAAGGAAGAGCCGATGAGCCTGCTTGCGGACTATTATAATACAAATTATGGCTATAGTAACGAAGCTTATAATAAAGGTGCTGTTCTGGCTGAGCAATTAGGCTATATTATCGGTCAAGAAAATCTAGAGAAAACCTTTTTGAAATTCTACGATAGCTGGAAATTCAAACACCCGACACCTAATGATTTCAAGCGTGTCGCAGAGGAGGTATCAGGCATAAACCTGAAGTGGTATTTCAATTTATTTATCAATACCACACGTCAAATTGATTATGCAATCGGTCATGTTACCGATTCAGAAATTCAACTGCTCAATAAATCAAACTTTGCGATGCCACTCGATATACTTGTAGAATATCAAGATGGAAGCAAAGAGCTATTTTACATCCCTTTACGTGAAATGCGCGGTGAAAAACCGGCGGAAAATTTTGAAATCTATAAGGGTATAAAACGCACTGTACTGAAAGATTGGTTCTGGACCAACCCTGAATATAAAATCTCAGTCAATAAGGCCCCTAAAACCATCACAATAGATCCTTCGCTTCGACTTGCGGATGTAGAATCAGCGAACAATAGTCTGACACGCTGATTTTAATACTGAAAGATAGGCATTGCAGCAGATTATATAAAAGAACTACTTTTTGAGAACTTAATAAGCCCTGATAAATTGCAATTTATCAGGGCTTATTTTTATTTGAACGGAATGAAGGTTGTCCAGGGAACGGTAAAATACTATCCTCTCAATGGAATGACCATATTCCAGGTCCGTTCAAACTGATAGGACTCGGATCCATCTCCTGTAGCCGCAAAAAGATGTGTCGGTTTCCCATTTTCAAATAGTAAAAATGGCCGCTCAAAATTAGCTTGATGGCTGACAGTCCCATCATTCCAGCGGATCGTCTTGGAATAGGCTTTGACGGCTTTTGACAGATGCCAATCGATTCCATCTTTCGAATATGCATGGATGCCGCCGCCCTCTTCCCCACAGATTTTGCCATAGCGGTCTTTCATAATCAATTCAAAATGCTGACCATTATGCCATACGAAAGGATCTTCCACATCATTTTCATGATTTTGATCAGTATGGAAAGAAAAAATAGGCTTGTTGGACAAACGAAGATATGGCCCCAGGAACGAATCAGCTTGTGCCGCGCCCAATAGTAGAGGGGGATTATAATTCACCGGTGATGATTTATAGATCAGATATACTTTTCCATCTGGCAGGACTACCGGAGAAGGATTGGATGTTATGGAAGCATCCCACTCGCCCTTCCTCGGATTCAAAATGGGCTGATCGACGCGCTTCCAAGGACCTGATATCGACTTTGAATAGGCCATTCCGATGCGTTTATGCATCCAGGCCTTCTGTCCCAAACCCGATTCCCAAACATTCTCGGAATAACCAGGATTGGGCTCCTCATAATTGTTTCCAAAATAATAAAGCACATAATAGTCACCGTTTTTAACGATCCGGGGATTATGGGTTGTACAACCATCAAAATACTTTTTCCCGCGGGCAGGCAATACCACCTCAACAAATTCGTAGGGTCCTTCTGGGGTATCGGAAATTGCGCGAACAACTTCCGAATTGGTTACCCAATTACCAAAGCCATATTTTTTGCTCCAACGTGACGCAAACATATGATACCGACCATCCTCCCCCTTAATCACTGAAGGATCCCATATCCAATAGTCTGCCATGGCAAATCCGCCGCCCTTTGGTGCTGGGAGCAACTTATCAATAAATGCTTCTTCATAAGGTTTATCCAAAGCGAAGCCTTGCTGTGAAAGCAGCAGCATACTCGATGCACCAATGACATTCTTCAGAAAGTCACGACGGGAGGATATTTTCATAAGATTAGTTTTTTGATTATGTAAAATGAACCTGACCATCAAGATAGAAAATATATTTTTAAGATACTATTTCTAAAAATACCCGCATTCAACATTGACGTGACATAACATCGGGTATTGCTCGCCAATAAAAATATCCAAGAGAATGGGGGAAACGACTGCCCAAATGGAAGAAAAAATGTGAATAAACGACGAAGTTGGACCAGTCTTGGTATATTTGTGCCCATGATTTACATCCATATCCCGTTCTGCAAACAAGCTTGCCATTATTGTGATTTCCATTTCAGTACTTCACTGCAATACAAGACCGAAATGGTCAATGCCCTTTTGCGAGAAATCGAACTTAGGTCTCCGTATTTGGAAGACAGAAAAGTTGAATCCATCTATTTTGGTGGTGGGACTCCCTCTCTGTTGGAGACGGACGAAATTACAAGGATCATTGATGCTGTTGCCAAACAATTTGACATAAGTGATCATGCTGAAATTACGTTGGAAGCTAATCCAGATGATCTTAATGCCGCAAAAGTGAATGCATTAAGATCAACTCCCGTGAACAGGTTCAGTATAGGGGTACAGTCTTTTTTTGAGGAAGATCTGAAATGGATGAATCGGGCGCATACCCAACAGGAAGCATCCGCAGCAATCATGCGTGTACAGGATGCAGGATTTGAGAATATCACCTGTGATCTTATTTATGGCTACCCCTTGTTGACCGATGAAAAATGGCGCTACAATATGCAACAACTGATCGATTTTGCGATCCCCCATATTTCTTCCTATTCAATGACTGTGGAAGCTAAAACAGCACTAGATCATTTCATCAAGAAGGGCATGAGTCCAGCCATTGATTCAGATCAGGCGGCTGATCAGATGAATCTGCTGATCGAAACATTGAAAGGTGCGGGTTATGAACAATATGAAATTTCCAATTTTGCTAAAAATGGTTTATATGCACGTCACAATACAAACTATTGGAAAAGCAAACATTACCTAGGTATCGGCCCTTCAGCCCATTCATTCAATGGTCATTCCAGATCGTGGAATATCGCCAATAACGCCAAGTATATCGGCTCCATACAGACCAACCAGCTTCCCTTGGAAATCGAGCATCTATCTGTTCGCGATCAGATCAATGAGTGTATTATGACCTCACTGCGCACCATGTGGGGCCTGGATCTGGGGCAGTTAGAAAAGAATTTTGATTACTCCGTTAAAAGCAAAATAATAGAAGATGCCGCACCATTTCTCGAGCAGCAACAATTAATTTTAGACGACAATAAATTAAGATTAACAGATTCTGGTAAATTAATGGCGGATCATATCATGTCCGAATTATTTATTATTGAAAATTAACAACAAAACAATCTAAAAAATTATCAAAACAATAATAATAAGCATGTTTTCATTTCAATAATTACGAAAATGAAAATTAAATCACTTTTTTAGCGCTGTTTATACTATGTTTGCAGCATAATCTATTATAAAATATTATGTTACATAGTCGTTCTTTTGATTTAGAAATCAAAAGTTACAGAGAGCAGCAAAATGCAGCTGTTGAACTGATTCAAATCATTAGTAATCTTTGGTATAACCATACCGTTGAGCTCGTTCTCTTCAGAGAGCAGCTTGTTGATGAAAAAGTAAGTGTGATTCTCAACCACCTCCGGGAAAGCACTTTCCTTACCGGCAATATACTGACCATATTCGATCTATTGAATGTTGCCCGTGTATTGGAAAAATCAAATCTGGCTCCCGCTCGAATTGATATCGGTAAACTTGCAACAAAAGCCACAAACGACCAGATCAATGTGGAGGATTTGTCTTCTTTTATTTTCAATGAATTAGAGGGAATCGCCGAATGGCAGGAATTAACACCTCGCGATGTTGTGCTCTATGGTTTCGGTCGTATTGGTCGCCTGCTCGCACGCGAACTAATTAATAAATCGGGTTCTGGCATGCAACTTCGTCTACGGGCAATAGTCACCAGAGACTCCAATGATGCCAAATCATTGTTAAAAAGAGCCGCTCTCCTGAAAAGCGATTCTATACACGGCGAATTTGAGGGCGAAGTTTATACCGATCCTGAAAAAAATGCGCTTATTATTAATGGTATCTCGGTCAACGTTATCTCTGCTAAGCAACCTGAAGATATTGATTATACAGCATACGGCATCAATAATGCATTGGTTATCGATAATACAGGCGCCTTTCGTGATGAAAAAGAACTTGCACGCCATTTAGCCTCTAACGGCGCTTCGCAAGTATTGTTGACGGCCCCTGGAAAAGGTGTTCCCAACATTGTTTACGGTGTAAACGAAAGCACGATAGATCTAGAAAAACATGCTATTTTTTCAGCTGCTTCCTGTACCACAAATGCTATTGCACCAGTTTTGACCGTCCTCGAAGAGAAAATAGGTATCCTGAAAGGCCATATAGAAACTATCCATTCCTATACGAATGATCAAAATCTGGTAGATAATATGCATAAAAAATCCAGAAGAGGTCGTGCTGCAGCCTTGAACATGGTCATTACGGAGACTGGGGCTGGCAGTGCTGTTTCAAAAGTCCTTCCGACATTAACAGGCAAACTCACTTCCAACGCAATCCGGGTACCTGTCCCTAATGGGTCATTAGCCATATTAAATTTAGAATTGACCTCCGCAATATCTTTGGAACAAATAAATAGAATCTTAAAAATGAGTGCATTGGAAGGCAGTCTTGTTGAACAGATTAAATTCTCAAGCAATGATGAGCTTGTCTCTACAGATATAATAGGTACAACAGCAGCCGCTGTCATTGATGGACCAGCAACTATTGTTTCAGCTGATGGTAAAAATATTGTACTCTATGTATGGTATGATAATGAGTATGGCTATTCCCACCAGGTCATGCGTCTATCGCGACATATTGCAGGTGTAAGAAGATACACATACTATTAAAATCCAATTTTCTATATAAAAATAGGGTATCCAAAATGAACGGAGCCCTATTTTTCTTTCACCCCGTTCATCTGCATTTAGCCGGTCTTTTCAGCTTTCCGTTTCTATGATAGTTAACTTCTACTTTTTGCGCCAATCTTTTTCATTTATCATAGCTTGGCATTCTTCAGATATTTCATGATAATCGGTGTCGCTCCCGCCTTTTGCTGTACATATTGGCGTGCTGATTTCGCTGCTTCCACACGTTTGGATTGATCCTGCAATCGTTCAAATACAGCGGCAAGCCCCTCGCTGTTAGAAAACGAGAAACCTCCCCCTTGCTCAATCAGATCTTTCGCTTCCTGAAATTTCTTAAAATTAGGTCCAAACAGCACCGGCATCCCATAAGTCGCTGCTTCCAATGTATTATGTATCCCTACTCCAAATCCACCACCAATATAGGCAATTTGACCATAAGCGTACAAAGAAGACAACAGCCCGATATTATCTATAATTAATACTTTTGCTCCCTTTAAAGTTTCCATATCATATTCCGTTTCCGTGATTTTTGAAAAGCGAAGGGCTGCAGGCCATAGATTTAATATACTGACAATATGGCCCGCATTGATTTCGTGCGGGGCTAAGATCAGCTTATAATCTTGAAACCGTTGGAACAACTCTTTCAATAATTTTTCATCCTCAGGCCAGGTGCTTCCAGCCACCAAAACAGGAGCGGTTCCGACAAAATCTGCTATTAATGGGATGTCTTTCCGAGTCTTAGGTAAATCAATCACACGATCAAAACGCGTATCACCTGCCAATCCCGCATTTCGAATTCCATATTCTTTCAATAAACGCACACTTTCCTCGTTCTGTACAAAGAAATAAGTTACAAAACCCAGAATCTTAAGAAAAAAGGATCCATAGGCCTGAAAGAAAATCTGTTCCGGTCTAAAAATTGCCGCAATCAGAAATAAAGGTACCCCTCGCCGATGCAATCCTTCAAAATAATAATACCAATATTCGTATTTCGTAAAAACGGCAAAAGTGGGATTGATCAAGTCTAAAAACAGTCGTGCATTCTGAGCCGTGTCGTAAGGTAAATAGAAAACATGATCCGCCAGATTGGAATTCTTTCTTATCTCATAGCCAGAAGGTGAATAAAATGTTACAATTATTTTATGATCCAAATAATTATTTTTTACGGCTTCCAAAACAGGTCTGCCCTGCTCAAATTCCCCTAGGGAAGCGAAGTGAAACCAAATATGTTTTTGGTTGGAATCAACCGATTGTTTCATTCGTAAATACCAGTCTTTTCGTCCTGTCACCATGAGACGCGCTTTGGCATGAAAAGGGGCCAAAATACGCAATAAGAGTCCATAAAGAAAGATTCCAATTGAATAAAGCAAACGCATGTTGTAAAAATAATGTTTATCTTAGTCAAAGATATCAAACCCATTTCATTAATAAGGAACCATTGAGTGGAAAATAGACAACGCAAACGGATTTTGATCACTGGAGCAGCGGGCTTCCTTGGTTCCCACCTTTGCGATCGCTTTATTGCCGAAGACTACGATGTTATTGGCATGGATAACCTGATCACTGGCGACCTACAGAATATCGCACATTTATTTAAGCTGGAGAATTTCGACTTCTATCATCACGATGTTTCGAAGTTTGTGCATATTCCGGGAGATTTGGATTATATCCTCCATTTTGCATCACCAGCAAGTCCTGTCGATTATCTTAAAATTCCGATTCAAACACTCAAAGTCGGCTCTTTGGGCACCCACAATCTCCTTGGCCTGGCAAGGGCTAAACAGGCCCGTATATTAGTAGCATCGACCTCAGAAGTCTATGGCGACCCTTTGGTCTCACCACAGTCAGAAGATTATTGGGGAAATGTTAACCCTGTCGGTCCCAGAGGGGTATATGATGAAGCCAAAAGATTTCAGGAGGCCATTACGATGGCCTACCATAATGCGCATGGACTTGATACACGCATTGTCAGAATATTCAATACTTTCGGCTCGAGAATGCGTCTCAATGACGGGCGTGCCATCCCAACGTTTATAGCACAAGCTATTCGAGGCGAAGACATTACTCTTTTTGGTGATGGTTCACAAACACGGTCGTTCTGTTATATCGATGATCAAATCGAAGGCATTTATAGGTTGTTGCATTCAAATTGTATAAAACCCATAAACATAGGCAATCCCGATGAAATATCACTATTGCAGTTGGCACAGGAGATCATAGAACTAACTGGTAGCTCAAGTAAGATCAGCCATAGACCATTGCCCATAGACGACCCTAAACAACGTAAACCGGATATTGGTATGGCGAAGGCAAAATTGAATTGGCAGCCCAAAATAGACCGAAAATTAGGCTTAGAAAAAACCATAGATTTTTACAGAAAGGTTCCTTTGGAAACATTATCACATAAAGACTTTACATACTATAATCAAAAATAATGAGCAAAAAAATATTAGTCACAGGCGGAACAGGCTATATTGGTTCTCACACCGTTGTCGAACTACATCAGGCAGGATATATTCCTGTAATCGTTGATGATCTTTCCAATTCAAATATCAAGATATTGGATCAAATAGAAAAAATCATCGGGATTAAACCCGAATTTCATCAATTCGACCTTTGTGATACCGATAAAGTAAATGAATTTGTAAAAAATAACAGTGATATCTCCGGAATTATTCACTTTGCTGCATCCAAAGCTGTAGGTGAATCGGTTCAAAATCCTTTAAAATACTACCACAATAATTTTTTCTCCTTGATTAACATCTTGGAATCATACCGTGAGAAGCCAATCAATTTTGTTTTCTCTTCGAGCTGTACGGTTTACGGCGAACCAGACTCACTTCCTGTTAATGAAAGTGCACCGGTTAAAAAAGCGGCTTCACCCTACGGAAATACAAAACAGATTGCTGAAGAAATTCTTGAAGAAACAGCTAATGCATACGATAACTATAAGATTATCGCCCTGCGTTACTTCAATCCGGTAGGTGCGCATGAGTCTGCATTGATAGGCGAATTGCCAAATGGTGTACCTCAAAACTTATTACCATTTATTACACAGACAGCAATCGGGAAAAGAGAGAAATTAACAGTATTCGGAGACGATTATGATACGCCTGATGGTTCTTGTGTACGTGATTATATTCATGTGGTTGATTTAGCAAAAGCCCACGTCGCTGCAATCAAATTATTGGAAAAAGGAAACCCTAACGGTAAATATGACGTATTCAATGTGGGAACCGGTAATGGTTATTCAGTACTTGAAGCCATCAAAGCATTTGAGAAAGCTTCTGGTCAAAAATTGAATTATGAAATTGGCCCGCGTCGGGATGGTGATATCATCAAGGTATATGGTGATGTGACCAAATCAGCAGATCAATTGCATTGGAAAGCCGAACTGGGCATTGATGAGATGATGGCCTCAGCTTGGGCATGGGAAAAAAATCTGAAAGAAAATCCATTGGATTAAATAGGAGCCCATTGAGCTCTACACTTAATATGACCGTCCAGGAAACTGAGACGGTCATATTTTTGGTAATAGTGAATTGAATTGTCTACATCCTTTCTCTTTTTGCAAAAACTACCTCTTGTTTGTGACGAAGCAAATCTGGGCGAAATCGGCTTATCTTTGTTAGCAAACCTTCACAAAGAACCGCGTTAGGTGTTCTCTTCCGCACAGATCGAGAACCGATCCTTCTAAACCAAGAACACATGCGAGTGCCAAGAAAACCATTCAGATGCGCAAAGGAGTATGTGCTGAGACGATTAAATCGCTTCGACCTCGGAAGTGTTTGGATGGATGAGCTAAAGGTCGCTATTCTATAGCGAGGAGAATTCATTGCCCGCCGACTGATCACTATCGTCTAAGGAATAATACACTTCGGCACTGTACGAAGTTGCTTGGGCAGCCCTCGAGAACACTGCGGTCATCAAAAGAATATCATGAGCCTGGCATTGATACACTTCCGCAGTCAACACATACGCTTCACATGAACAAGTAAATGACACAATCAACCAACAGGATGTATTCAGTTTCCAACAGATCAAAAGAAGAAGAGCAAGAAATTCGATCACAGCTCCAGGAGACCTATTGAGTGTTCAAAATAGCTACAGCGAGCGCTATGCATTCACTTGGGCAGAGCAAGAAATATCATCAGCGCAGCATGGAACTTCATGAAAGGAGAACAAAAGCTCTTCGGTAGTGCTCGCGAACTCTTCCTCAGCGCAAGCAGCATCGAACAGCGCTCATGTGTCTTTGATCAGCCGACCTATTTGGAGCGATTTCAATTTTCAATGATGGTACCGCTAGGCTGGGAGGTCCGGAAACCACAACCTTTGCGCTGGTAGCTCAATTTGTCCAGTAACCAATAATGGAGAATACCCCTAAAACGCATGAATTTACGGAGAAACAGCTAATATAAATATCAGATACAAGCAAAGAAAGGGGCACTTCAAAAAATAATAAAATAAAAAATATTTCAAAAACATAACATAAAACAAGCTGAATGTACGAACAGAGGGTTAATGGAAGTTTATCTTTCGGTTATTCTCAATCATCGGCTTTTAACTGAGTAAAAGATATAGACGATCGAGCAATCATCACCTCTTACACAAGCTCTTTATCCGAAATATATTCCATCAATATTCCGGCTTGTCCACCGAGTTTCTTTTTCAAACGTTGCATTGACTTTTTGATTGCGTCGGGAGTAACGCCCAGAACATTAGCGGCTTCTCTATTATTCAGTCCCATTTTCATGAGGACAATCACACGCAGATTAGACTCTGTAATATCAGGAAATTTACCTTGAATATCATGCAGCAGGTTCGGAAATTCCTTGGTAAGCAAGAACTTAAATTCCTGCCATTTCTCATCCGTGATAAGATGAGACTGCAAAAGAGTTTTAAGTTCATCCCGGTCTTTAATACTTGTTTCCCCCATCTCATCAAGCATTGAAGAAAGAAGATTTATCTGTTCATTACTACGTTTGAGATACAGCATGTATTCCTCAATCTGACTTTTGGAACTCATCAATTCTTTATCCAGTTCAGCTTTGGTATACTTGAGGTTCAGCAACTGATATTCGTATGCCTGCATGCGCTTCCTCGAACGATATCTAAAAGTATTGTAGATAAAAAAGAATAGCACCAATAGAAACAAGCTTAATATAACCCACAATCTCGTTTCGGCACGTTTCTTTTTTATTAGCGCTTGTGCCAAGGATAATTTGTCGGCATATTTTTGTTTATCTGCCATAAATTTCAATTGCGATAAAACAGGATCTCCGTCCAAGAAGCGCAATGAATCCTGAAGTTGTTCAATCCGGCGCCGCACATTGAGCTCTTGCGTCAAATCACGGTTTTGAATGGCAAGATTCAACTTATGCCCCTCCAACTCAAGTATTGTTTTTTTATCGTCGGCGCCTTCCAACAGATGTTCGGTTTCATTGATCAGTTGACGGACCTCTTGATTTGCTCCCATAGCAATACGCAAGCGAATCCGCATCATTAAGGCAAAAATGGTATTTTTATTGTTCCCCAGGGATCTCGAAATTTCCAGGTCTTTATCCAAAAGTGACAGTGCTTTTTGATAATCTTTCATACCTTCATAAATCCGCGCCTGATTGCCCAAAATCTTCGCATAGCGAAGAGAATCCTTCTCAGAAAGCGCCAAATGCAGAGCAAGGTCAAAGTTTTTCATTGCCTGCACGGTATCCCCACCACTTTTTAAAATCAATAAGCCTAAGTTGTCTAAGATCTCTGCTTTCAATTGCAGAGCAATGCCCGCCTGTTGCTGGCCTAATTCCAGATACTTAATTCCCGAACGATAATCTCCCAAAGTTCCGAAGAAATAGCCCAGCTTTTTGTAGGTCTGTGTAAGATCTAACACCAGTTCTCTAGGTATATCCTCCAGGCTTTTTTCACCCTCCAATAACAATGGAAGTGCTTCCGAAGCCTTTAAACATCTATACAAATAAAACCCGTACATCACCTTTACCCATGCCTTCACGTTTTGATAATTGTACTCCTCTTGCAGATCTAGGGCTTTAAGGTAATATTTATCACTGAAACTATTTCTACCACCCTCATTATCAAAAGACTGATCTGCTAATAAGCAATAATAAATTGCAAGCAAGGCGTTATCGTTTTTTCGGATTCCCTGGTTAAAATAAGGCGTTAGGTATCTACTCAATGCTGCACTGGAAGCTCGGTGCTTTTGCGACTCCCGGATGATCGTCTCGTAAAATTCTTTTTCTTCTGCAGAGGAATTGGAATCCATTATATCCATTCCGAGAACAGCGCTATTGGGAATTATAGCCGCAAAAAAAAGTATAAGAAAAAATCTCAGCATAGCCGCATATAAGTAGAATTTCACATTAAAAATAAAAAATAATTTTAATTAAATCAGCATGTACCGAAATCAGCATATAAATAAAAATTAATGAGCTGAATCAATAAAATAAAGCGTACAACAGAGCTCCTATTAGCTTATTTACGCTAAACAAAACTATAAATATGATAGGGCGTAATCGCTTTTGTCAACATGACATCGTGTTCATTTCGATCAGCGATTCGCTCAATTGGATCAAAAAAAGATAATCCTACTCGTTGGGCTTCTGCAGCACAAAGCGCAAAAAAACGATCGTAAAATCCTTTTCCATAACCTACCCGATGACCATCCAAATCAAATGCCAGCAAAGGAACGATTATAAAATCAATAAGCAACGGTGAGACCTCCTCCCCCGAAACAGGTTCCAGAATGCCCCATTCATTTTTTTCAAACACAGTTTGGGAATCCAGAATATAGTGCTGCATGGAATAGTCCGAAAAATTTGATCTGGATACGACAAGGACAATATTCGAAAAAAACTCATTCACATAGTTGATGATGGAATACGTATCTGGCTCATGATATTTTTCGATAGGAAGAAACACATGCATAAATTTAACTGCTGTTAGATCTATTTTCTGAAATTGTAGCAGTAAATCACGATTAAGACGCTCCTCCTCTTGCTTGGAAAGCCAGCATCTTTTCATCTTAAACTCCTGTCTTAATTCCTTTTTCGATTTCATGCTTAAATATAAATTTTTTATTCCATGATTTAGCTGATCACAGGTGAGCAAAGATAGAGCAAAAAAAACGGCCTTGTAGCGAGCGCTATCAAGACCGAATAATCAACCTAAACCTAAAATCTTATATTATTTTACGCGTTCGATATAATTACCTGTTTGCGTATCAACTCTTACTTTCTCTCCTTGATTGATAAATAGAGGCACCATAATCTCTACTCCTGTTTCTACAGTAGCTTTCTTCAGCGCATTTGTAGAAGTGTCTCCTTTCACTGCGGGCTCTGTATATGTAATTTCCAATTCAACACTTTTGGGTGCTTCTGCCATGATCGGCTCATCACTTTCAAAAGCAATAATTACAGTCATTCCTTCTTTTAAGAAACGCGCTGAATCACCAAATAAGAATTTGGGAATATTGAATTGTTCATATGAGTTGTTGTCCATCACAACAAAGAACTCCCCATCTTCGTATAAGTATTGATAATCATTTGTTTCCACACGTGCAATCTCAACACTCTCATCAACTCTAAAACGATATTCAACTAATTTACCCGTCTTCACGTTACGCATTCTTGCTTGATAGAAAGCGCGCAAATTACCTGGTGTACGGTGTATATATTCTTCTACGGAGACCAATTCTCCATTAAATCTTAAAATATTTCCTGATTTTACCTCTGATGCCTTAGCCATTCTTTGAATTGAACTTTAAACGGTTATCTCATTATTGAGTCGTCAAAAATACAAAAACTAATTGTGTTATTAAAATTTCATTCGCTACTTTTTGAAGTCGATGATAGAAATCCTTTCGTCACAAAATTCGTATTCTTTTTTTTGATTTGAACAGATAATGAACAACCTAAAATCGCGCTTGGTACGGCCTATTAAATCCAGGTACCATTCCTCTCCTGCTGTATCCAGATTACTTGTTGGCTCATCCAATAATACCAAATCTGTATTTGAGCAGCAGGCCAAAACTAATTTAACCCGTTGTCGCATACCCGATGAAAAGTATTTTATTTCTTTATCTAAGGCATTTTCTAACCCCAACAGATTCAAAACACTTCCTTTATCAAAACCTTGGAGATAAGGTTTAAACTGAAAATGAAAATCGAACAGTTCACGCAAGGTAAACTCTTCGATCAATTCGATATAGGGCGCGGCAATAGACAGTTGTTTGTAAATCTGATCGATCCCAATGATGCGCTCCCCATCCGTATAAATCAATTCGCCTTCGGAAGACGACAGACTACCGGAAAGCACTTTTAACAAGGTGGATTTTCCAGAACCATTTTGTCCGAGAACAGCATAGCTCTTTCCGGGCTCAAAACGATAATTAATATGCCTGAAAATCCATTCACTGTTATATCTTCGACCAATATCCTTTAATGTTATTTCCAAAGTAAACCGATTCGGTAATGCAATTACATTGCTCTATTATTGAAACCCTTCATGATACCACGTCCAGAATTTCGGATAAAATCCAAAATTTCATCACGGATTTCCGTTGCCTGATATTCCGCTTCTATAATTTCTATTGCCTTAGCTAGATTTCTATTCTGAACAAATAGAATACGGTAAAGATTTTGAATTTCAGCAATCTGCTCCTCCGAAAACCCTCTTCTCCTCAATCCCACAGAATTAATTCCGGCATAAGAAATCGGCTCACGGGCCGCTTTTACAAACGGGGGAATATCTTTACGCACCAAAGATCCACCTGTGACAAATGCATGTGAACCAATTTTCACAAACTGATGTACAGCCACCATCCCCGCCAAAACAACATAATCCCCAACGGTAATATGTCCCGCAAGTGTACTGTTATTCGAAAACACACAATTATCGCCCACTTCACAATCATGTGCAACGTGGCTGTAAGCTTGAATCAGGCAATTTTTACCAATGACAGTTTTGTATCGGTCCTTTGTTCCTCGATTAATTGTCACACATTCACGAATCGTTGTATTATCACCAATTTCTGCTGTTGTAATTTCACCATCAAATTTTAAGTCTTGAGGTTCACCAGAAATCACGGCACCGGGATATATCTTACAGTTTTTTCCAATTCGAGCTCCATCCATAATGGTCACGTTTGAACCGATCCAAGTCCCCTCTCCAATGACAACGTCTTTGTAAATGGTTACAAATGGTTCAATGACCACATTTTTAGCAATCTTTGCTTCTGGATGAATATAAGCTAATGGCTGTATCATCTATACTTCTTTAGTTGTTATTTACTCTTACGATCTGTGCCATAAGTTCAGCCTCACAGACAATTTTCTCTCCCACCATGGCCACACCTTTCATTTTAGCGATGCCTCTCCGGATTGGTTCCATCAGATCACATCTAAAAATAACAGAGTCTCCTGGGGTTACTTGTGCTTTAAAGCGTGCATTCTCGATTTTGAGAAATAATGTTAACCAATTTTCAGGATCAGGAACAGTCTTTAAGACCAAGATACCACCAGTCTGTGCCATCGCTTCGACCTGCAGCACACCCGGAAATAAAGGAGCTCCTGGGAAATGTCCCATAAACAAGTCTTCATTCATGGTCACATTCTTTAACCCTACCACATGGGTCTCCGTTAATTCTAAAATTTTATCGACCATAAGCATTGGTTGACGATGCGGAAGAATTTTCATGATTTCAACGGTATCGTACAATGCCGGCATATTTGGATCGTAAACTTTTATTTTTTTACGTGTTTTATCTTTCTTAATCTGCTCTTTAATTTTCTTTGCAAAGGCAACATTTGCAGCATGTCCGGGGCGGGCAGCCATAATATGGCCTTTCAAAGGTCTACCTACAAGTGCCAAATCACCAACCATATCCAACAGTTTATGTCGGGCGGGCTCATTCTGATGACGCAACTGATTATTATTCAGGATACCCTCTTTTGCTACAGCGACAGTTTCTTTATGGAAAAGATGGGCCAGTTTTTGCAACTCCTCCGGAGAAGTTTCCTTATCAACAATGACGATCGCATTGCTTAGATCTCCGCCTTTAATCAATCCATGGTCGACTAACATTTCCAATTCATGCAGAAAACAAAACGTACGAGAAGAAGCAATTTCAGCTTTAAAATCTTCAATAGAAGTAATCGCAGCATGTTGACTTCCCAAAACCGGTGAGTTAAAATCAATCATACAAGTCAACCGATAACCATCCATTGGCATTCCCAGGATCTCAACTTTACGATCTGGTTCAGCATAATGGATATTATTGGATATCTCATAATAATCTCGATCAGCATCTTGTTCTTCAAACCCCGCTTCTTCCAACAATTTTACAAAAATTGCTGAACTCCCATCCAATATTGGAATTTCAGGACCATCAATATCAATCAGGACGTTATCAATCTGCAGACCAATTAATGATGCCATTAAATGTTCGATTGTACTAACACTTGCTCCATTTTGAGAAATAGTAGTTCCTCGGGAAGTGTCCGTGACGTTATCTGCATCAACCAAAATCTCCGGCTGACCTTCTAAATCCACACGTCTGAACTTAAACCAGTGATTTTCCGGAGCAGGTTTGATCGTCATCGATACAATTTTCCCTGTATGAAGACCTACCCCGGAAATTTCAACCTCGTTTTTGATGGTTCTCTGTTTTACATTCATTTCTAATAACATATTTTTAAATCAAAACTTCTTTTGACGGAACCATCATGAGATTATAATATTTTATCGAATTAGCAGCACACTAGGACCGCTCATGATAGCTTCATTACAATTAAATAACAGTTTATTTCAATGAAAAAAGATTATTTTAACTTCAATTCTATTAATTTTTCTAGCTCCTGGATACGTTTCTCCAGTTCTGGAAGACGAGCAAAAATGACATTGGATCTTAACTGAGGCTGGTACGGCATTACCGGCGTCCCACCCCATTTTTTCCCCTCATCTTTAATTGATCTGTTAACGCCGGATTGAGCTTGTATTTGCGAGCCTTTAGCCACAACAATATGCCCCACAACACCAACCTGACCACCCAATACCACACGCTCTCCAATTTTTGAGCTTCCGGAAATCCCTGTCTGGGCAGCAATAACTGTATTCTTACCAATGTCAACGTTATGTGCTATCTGAATCAAATTATCTAATTTGACGCCGTCACGCACAATCGTAGCCCCCATTGTCGCTCTATCGATCACCGTATTGGCGCCAATCTCGACATTATCTTCTATCTGAACGTATCCTATTTGCGGAACCTTCTTATAAGTACCATCTTCCTGCGGCGCAAAACCAAAACCATCCGAACCAATCACAACTCCCGAATGAACAACGACATTCTTACCTATTTTACAGTCATGATAGATCTTCACTCCCGGATACAACGTTGTATTATCGTCAATAGACACTTTGTCTCCTATAAAAACCTGTGGATAAATTTTCACATGATCGCCGATCTTCGCTCCTTTACCGATATAGGCAAATGCCCCAATATACCCCCCTGTGCCTATTGTTGCCTCAGGATGTATAAAACACGGTTCTTCACGTCCGCTTTTATCAAGACGAAATTCGTTATACATATTCAGAATGGTAGAGAAAGCCGCATACGCATTCTTCACACGAATAATCGTGAGCGTGGGTTTGGTATCTTGCATCAATTGCAAATCTTCATTCACAATGACAATGGAAGCATCCGTGTTATAAATAAAATGCTCATATTTTGGATTTGACAAAAAAGAAAGATCGCCTTTTTTACCTTCCTCAATTTTGGCAAGGTTACCTACAGTAACATCTGGATTCCCCTCAATCCTTCCTTCTAATAATGTCCCTATTTGTTGAGCAGTAAATTGCATGGTACAAATCTATGTTTTTTTATTAAAAAATAACTATCCGGCGGAAGGAATTGCAATATATCCCACCTCTTTTGGATAACATAACGCATATTTGGATACATTTTTAGACAATGCTTCTAAATTTCCAAGATCCGATGCTTCGGTAATATCAATGAGTTCGCCCGATTTCAATAATATCTTGATTTGATCGTTTGAGGGGTTATATGCACGATTGTGGATTTCTTCCGTAAATACATAATAATGGATATCTTCCCTTCTTACTCCCAAGAACTCTTGCACCTTGCTTTTTACCAGTTCAAGGTATGCTGTAGAAAAGGGCTTATTGCTCATTATTGAACGATATAGGTCCCTTTTCATAATTCGCTGGCACATCTTACTCAAAATCTCATCCTCATGCCGTTCCCATGTTTTTATTGCGGACATAATATCCGTATCATCTAAACGGGTAAACCAGTCTAAATGCAACGGGTCATCCAAAAAATTTGTGCGATCAACCTGCTGACTCAAAAACCAATGAAATGCCGGCGTGGAAAAAAGTTCCCTACCAGATGCGGTCAGGTCTTTCGCTCTTTGTAAAATTTTAATCAATAATTGCTCTGCTCCGATAACGGTCTTGTGTAAATAGACCTGCCAATACATTAGCCTCCGCGCAATAAGGAATTTTTCTACGGAATAAAGCCCTTTATATTCAACGACAATCTCATCATTCACAACATTCAACATCTTTATAATCCGGTCGAATGAAATGACCCCTTCGGACACTCCCGTGAAGAAGCTGTCTCGATTTAAATAGTCCATCCGATCTACATCCAATTGACTTGAAACAAGCTGATGAAGGAATTTTCGCTCGTATTGATTATTAAAAATAGCAATGGCCAAGCTTAATCTCCCACCTAGATCTTGATTTATACGATCCATTAGCAAGGAGGAAAGCAACTCGTGCGAAACCCCCACAATCAAACTATGTTCTAAAGAGTGAGAAAAGGGACCATGACCGATATCATGCAATAAAATAGCCGCTAAGACCGCCTCTTCTTCAAGCACAGAAATTTCGATCCCCTTACTCCGAAGGGTTTCCAATGCCATCGACATGAGATGCATAGCACCTATTGCATGCTGAAACCGTGTATGCAATGCTCCAGGATACACCAAATGAGTCATACTCACCTGTTTAATATAACGAAGTCGCTGGAAATAGGGGTGCTGTACAAGGTCAAATACCAATCCCGTCGGAATGGCAACAAACCCATACACAGGATCATTGATGATTTTATTTTTGTTCAATGTGGCGATAAATTAATGCTACTTTTCAACATATTAAATTGAAACCCTAGTTTTTAAAACACAAACTTATGGTTATCACTAATATAAACTTAAAACAAAGATAGTTAGTTCATCGTTAAGAAATGTTAAAAATAAATCTAAAGCACGATATTTGCTTATGTTAGCATGATATTGAAATCCATTCAATAAACGAGGTATTTTCTTTTGTTACACTTCAAATTTGAGTAACACTACCAACCTCTCTTATAGTAGACATATATAACAAGATGCAAAAAACACATATTCTCTGGGCTGATGACGAAATTGACTTTCTAAAACCTCATATTTTATTTTTAGAAAGCAAGGGGTATAAAGTTGATACCGTCAACAATGGAAACGATGCGGTTGAAGCCTTTAAAAATGGTTTTTTTCATTTGATCTTTCTGGATGAAAACATGCCGGGGCTGACCGGACTCGAAACACTTGCGATCATCAAATCCATTAATCCAACCGTTCCGATCGTGCTCGTCACCAAGAATGAAGAAGAGCATGTTATGGAGGATGCCATTGGCTCTAAAATAGATGATTATCTCATCAAGCCTGTAAATCCTAAGCAGATTTTGATGACAATAAAAAAACTTACTGAAAATAAACGTATCGTCAACGAGAAAACCTCCATGGCCTACCAGCAGGATTTCCGCAATCTAGGCATGATATTAAATGACAACTTAGATTTCATGCAATGGTCAGAAGTATATAAAAAACTTGTTTACTGGGAATTATCACTCGAAAAGCTTGAAGACAACAATATGCATGAAATATTGACGATGCAGAAGTCCGAGGCAAATATGCAGTTTTCAAAATTTGTCGAAAACAACTACATCAATTGGATCAACCGTCCAGAGGATGGTCCTATTTTATCCCATCAATTGTTTAAAAAGAAAGTATTTCCAGTCCTTGAGGATAATATCTCGACTTTCTTCGTCCTAATAGACAATTTGCGTTTTGACCAATGGAAAATCATCAACGAGGTGATTACAGATTATTTTAGACTGGAAGAAGAGATCAATTATTTCAGCATCCTGCCAACAGCTACTCAATATGCAAGAAACGCAATTTTCAGCGGCTTAACACCATTGGAAATGGAAAAACGCTTTCCTAAGTTATGGCAAAATGATGAGGATGAGGGGGGCAAAAATTTATATGAAGACCGGTTCCTGGATGATCAGATCAAAAGGCTATATCGTAAACCTATAAAGCATTCTTACACTAAAGTTTTAACGCTTGAACAAGGCAAAGATGTTTTGGACAACTTGGGCAACATGATGCACAATCAGCTCAATGTCCTGGTATACAACTTTGTCGACATGTTATCCCATGCTCGAACAGATAGTTCGATGATCCGTGAACTGGCGAATGATGAAGCAGCGTACCGTTCGCTAACACTATCCTGGTTTGAACATTCACCTCTTTTAGAAGCTTTAAAATGGCTTTCACAGAAAAAAGTACGTATTATTATCACCACCGACCATGGAACGATCAGGGTCAAAAAACCAAGTAAAATCGTCGGAGATAGAAACACGAATACCAACCTGAGGTATAAACAAGGTAAAAATCTAAACTACATTGAAAAAGATGTATTTACGATCAAGAATCCCCATGATGCGCAGTTGCCCAAACTCCATGTTAGCTCAACGTATGTATTTGCCAAAGAGGATTCCTACTTTGTTTATCCGAACAATTATAACCAATTTGTCAATTACTTTAACGGCACATTCCAACATGGAGGAATATCATTGGAAGAAATGATCATCCCCTTTGCGACATACTTGCCGAAATAGTAATTTTGCAACATGGAAATTATCGTAAACACAACGGCAGACCTTTCTGCTGCAGCCCAAACTCTTTTGAACAGGTTTCCAAAGGATCGAATTTTTTTGTTGTATGGCCCAATGGGGGCGGGGAAAACAACCTTTATAAAATATTTGTGTGAACAGTTGGGCGTAAAGGATAGTACCTCAAGTCCGACCTTCTCCATTGTCAATGAGTATGACTCTGACAATGGTCTAATCTATCATTTTGATTTTTACCGGATTAAAGATGAACAGGAGGCATTTGATTTTGGCTATGAGGAATATTTCTATTCGGGAGCGTATTGCTTCATTGAATGGCCAGAAAAAATCCCCAATCTATTGCCTGAAGAAGCAAAGGAAATACAGATCAGCATCGTAGATCCCGATACACGTAAAATATCTATCCGTTAACCTAGCATTTATCACCCTCCATTATGGCTCATTCATCGTCTTGTCAATATATTCCATCTGATACTCACGTACCCGGATTAGCAGCTGTTCACGCCGAACAATTAAGTTTTTCCTTCCATGAAAACAATGTGCAGTTTGCCGTCGAAAATGCTTCTTTTGATATTGAAGGAGGAAAGATAACCGCTATTATCGGTGAATCCGGAAGCGGAAAAAGTACGCTCTTAAGATTAATCTATGGTTTGTTGGAACCAACCAGCGGCACCGTGCGGTACAAAGGCTGGCAAGTTCCTACACGCAAAGACAAACTAATACCCGGACATGATTCCATGAAACTTGTGTCACAAGGATTTGACGATTTGAACACCTATGCAAATGTATGGGATAATGTCGCTTCACAGCTACCTAATACAGATATCAAACGTAAACAGGATAAAACCGCCGAGATTTTACAACGCTTGCGCATAGATCATTTGGCAAAAAAAAGGGTCGCTGACATCAGTGGCGGAGAAAAACAGCGCGTTGCCATCTGCCGTGCATTGATCAATGAACCTGAAGTCCTGTTGATGGATGAACCGTTTAATCAAGTCGATGCATCTTTTCGGGACACCTTACAACAGGACATAAAAGATATTGTCAGAGATACAGGACTGACGATAATTTTAGTTTCGCATGATCCCACCGAGGTGCTCGCACTTGCGGACAATCTTATTGTCATGAAATCAGGTAAAATATTGGATCAAAATAACCCACATGTACTATATAGTGAGCCATCACACCCCTATACGGCACTGCTGCTTGCAAAAAGTAATATATTAAATCCTGAACAGGCGCAAACTTTGGGTATTGAAAGTGAAAAGTCCATCGCAATTCATCAGGAATGGATTTCTATTTCTACCACAGAAGAATCGTCTTTCTTTGTCAAAGACAGCAAATTCAGAGGTTTTTATTATGAAATTTTGATTTCCAATAATACCGTTGACCTGCACTGCATCACCACTTCGCAGTTAATCCCCAAGAAAAATCAAGCCGTTGATCTAACAATTTCCAATTGGATCGCTTTCGATTAATTTAAGGTCGACAGCCATGAAAGAAATGCATCAAACCATTTTTTTTCCGAAGTTTTATTGATTAACCCGAAGCCATGGCCACCTTCATCAAAGACATAGAGCGTATTTGGAACATTTACCCTATCCAGCCCAGCCATCATTCGATAACTATTTTCGATAGGAACAGCTGTGTCATCTTTGGCGTGAACAAAGAAAGCGGGACATACTTCGGGAGAAACCTGTAGATTCGAAGAAAATAACCGGACAAGTTCTTCGGATGGATTTTCTCCAATGAGATTAATTCTTGAGCCTTTATGCGTCACATCGTTTTCCATTGAAATCACTGGATATATCAGTCCCGCAAAATCAGGGCGCAGTGACACATGTGACGGATTGGCAATATATGCTTTCTTAAACTTGGTCATGAGGGTTGATGCAAGATGTCCTCCCGCTGAAAAACCAATTACACCAACTTTTTTTAATTGCGGGTTGGAACTACGAATCAACTGCATCGCCCGTTGCGCATCTTGAAGCGGCCCGATACTCTTATCCCGCATAATATTTGGCGAAGGCAATCTATATTGCAATACATATGCCGAATAGCCATTCCTTACAAGCTCCTTAGCGACCGCATGTCCTTCATGATCCATAGCAATATGCGAGTACCCTCCTCCCGGGATCACAAGCACAGCAATATTTTTAGCTGTATTTTTATCTGGCGTATAGGTAAATAATTTAGGGATATTTTTTTCCAAAAGAGCTTGAGCCTTATCAGCTGCATTTGGAATAGAATCTTGATAAAGATTAATCGCTTCCTGAGCCTTTGCAAGCGAAATCAAAGAACATAAGATCATAAGAATTTTTCTCATCTGTATTATATAATGTTAGGTTTCAGTCTTTCCTACTGGTATTTTTTTTGCACCATACAATCCGACACCGGCAATGGATATTGGACTCTTTGCTCCGCTTGAACAGCTTCTCTTCTTCTAATCAGTAGAGCCGAAGCTACCCACGTTACGCTATAGCGACGAAACGACTAATAAATCCAAATCTTTTGCAGTCATATTAAATCGGGAAGCCATATCGGCATTGGTCAGGTTACCCTGGTATAAATAGATTGAACTTCTTATTCCCGGACTTTTCCAAATCGCATTTCTCAACCCACCCAATTCGGCAAAGTCCAACAAAATGGATGTAAAGATATTGCTCATCGCATAGGTTGCCGTGCGCGCCACCCGGGACGCGATATTGGGAACACAATAGTGAATGACATCAAATTTTCGAAAAACCGGTTTATCGTGTGAAGTTACTTCCGATGTTTCAAAATTTCCCCCTTGGTCAATGCTGACATCAATGACAACCGAATTAGGTTTCATCTTCGAGACAGTTTCTTCGGAAATCACACAAGCAGAGCGGCCATTCTCCGCTCTTAATGCACCAATGACAACATCCGAACTTATTACGGCCTTATTCAGGATAATGGGCTGAATAACGGAAGTAAACACCCTGCTCCCAAGGTTGTTTTGCAAACGCCGAAGTTTGTAAATCGAGTTATCAAAGACCTTTACCTGAGCCCCTAGAGCCAAAGCAGTCCGTGCCGCTTGCTCCCCTACCGTCCCGGCACCGATAATAACAACTTCCGTAGATGCCACTCCGGTAACACCGCCTAGCATGAGCCCTTTTCCGCCAAATGCGTTACTTAGATATTCTCCGGCTATTAAAGTCGCTGTTGCACCTACAATTTCACTCATTGCCCGCACCACAGCCAAACAACCACCCTCATCCCTAAGGTATTCATAAGAGATTGCGGTAATCTTTTTATGCATAAGCGCCTTTAATACGTCCACGTTCATTAGCGAAGGTTGCTGCGAAGATAACAGCACTTGCCTTTCCTTCATCAATTTAACTTCTGACACGGTAGGGCTGCCAACTTTAATAATCAAATCGGCCTGATAGATTTCTTCTCTCGAAGACACTATCCGAGCTCCTTGTTCACTATAATGGTGATCCAAAAAATTAGCTCCAGCGCCAGCTCCGGTCTCAATTAATACTTCATGACCATTCTCGACCAATAATGCCACAGCCAAGGGCGTCAGGCATATACGCTTTTCCTGAAGTGAGGTCTCCTTTGGAATCCCAATAAAAAGACTTTTTGCATTCTTCTTCTTCTCAAAAAGCATCTCTTTCGGAGACATCATGGCCTGACTCGCAAGCTTCCCTAACTCATTCATTTTGTTAAATTGACTTTAGTTTAAAATTACGATAAATAATCAATCTAATCAAACGAAGATAAAATTGCTGCAACGACTCCGCCATTTTACAAGTAACATCGCGATGTTTAGTGTACCAATACGCCCTCATGAACCATTATACATTATAAAAGATTAATACTTATAAAGACCATTGGAATGATACAAAATTATCTACATTTGTCTAAATTAATCAGACTTAATACCATGCTAAGTAAAATCAGTATCGTACCCAGATGGATCATTTTTTTATTAGACATTTTCAGTGTTTCTATAGCCTATCTCCTTGCAAATGTTATTTATTACGATTTTAACTTCGACTTTCTCCTTGATATAGATTTCAGCATACGATATATTTTGTTTATAAGCGTTTGCTCCCTGTCATTCTACTTATTCAAAATGTATACGGGGATAATTCGTTACACAAGTGCCATTGACTCCATACGAATATTATCTACCATAGTATTTAGCGTATTCATACTTCTGGTACTCAAATTAATTATCCAGGCAAACGAAATCGAGCGAAATATTCCGACGGCATTAATTATCTTCTTTGCGCTTTTTTCATTTTTAATATTAACGGTCTATCGAACCATTATCAAAATTTTCTTTTTATATACTAAAAAGGTCAACGGCAGTAGAAAGAAAACTTTAATCTACGGTGCCGGCGATCTAGGTATTGCGGTAAAAAGAACTTTGGACCATGACGTTCGATCGAAAAATGCCATTATTGGTTTCTTGGATGATAACGACCAAAAAATCAATAAAGTGATTGATGGAACCAAAATTTTCTCTTCCAAGAAGTTTAATCATCTTATCAATACCCTCAATGTGGAGGAGGTCATTATTGCATCACACAATATTCCTTCGGAACGCAAGAATGAAATTACAGATATTGCCCTGGAACGGAATGTAAGCATCTTAACACTACCGCCCGTTAAAAAAATCATGAATGGAGATCTTAATCCCAATCAGATCCAGAAAATAAAAATTGAAGATCTATTGGAAAGAGATCCAATCAAAATCAATGACGATCATATTCTAAGCCAGACAAAAGGTAAAAGAATACTTGTCACTGGTGCGGCAGGGTCAATCGGAAGTGAAATTGCTTCTCAATTGGGGAAATATGAGCCCCAAATGATTATTCTATGTGACCAGGCAGAATCACCATTACATAATTTACAATTGGATCTGCAGGACGAATTTCCGGATCAGGTGTATCATACCTATATCGCTGATATCAGAAGTACAAAAAGAATGCGCTTGCTCTTTGAAACATTTAAACCACATTATGTCTATCATGCGGCCGCATACAAACATGTCCCCATGATGGAAAATCATCCCTTGGAAGCGGTACAGACCAATGTCCTGGGAACTAAAAATCTAGCTGACCTAGCCGTGGAATTCCAGGTCGAAAAATTTGTCTTCGTCTCAACGGACAAAGCGGTCAATCCAACAAATATTATGGGTGCGACAAAGCGAATTGCCGAAATATATGTTCAATCGTTAAACAATCATCTGGAAAGCCTTCAAGATGGAAAAGTGAACACTAAATTTATTACGACACGATTCGGAAACGTGCTTGGTTCTAATGGTTCCGTCATTCCGAGGTTTAGAGATCAGATCCAGAAAGGAGGCCCTGTTACAGTAACCCACCCTGAAATTACGCGCTATTTTATGACTATTCCCGAGGCATGTCGACTTGTTCTTGAAGCCGGTGCAATGGGACAAGGCGGAGAGATCTTTGTCTTTGACATGGGTAAATCCGTAAAAATAGTAGAGCTGGCCAAGAAGATGATCCGTCTCTCCGGATTTAAACCGAATGAAGATATAGAAATCAAATTCACCGGCTTAAGACCAGGAGAAAAACTATACGAAGAGTTACTAAATGACCTCGAGAATACCCTTCCGACACATCACGAGAAAATAATGATCGCCAAAGTCCGTGAAAATAATTATAATATTGTCAGTCTAAAATTGGCTGAATTAAAAGAAAGGTTAGCCTCTCAAAATAAAAATGAGGTTGTCTACCAGATGAAGCTTATCGTTCCAGAATTTAAAAGTAAAAATTCAATCTATGAACAGCTGGACAAAGAAATCGAATTATCAAATGAGTCCGAAAACAAAAGTTAATTCACTTTAAAATTTCCAAAATACTTGCAAATTTGCTCGAAAAGTGTATTTTTGCAATCCATATTTTACTGATTAGTAATGTCTAAAAATACAAATAATACAAATCAAGGTTTAAAACCTTCAAAAGGATCTTTTTTTCAAGATAACCAAAAAAGCGTCGCGTTTATTTTCGGTGGTATCATTGTATTGATTTTGCTGTACTTTGGGTACGAGAAACTTTACTTGCAGCCAAGAGCGGAAGAAGCGTCGAATCGCATGTATAAAGCCGAGCAGCTTGTTACAATTGACTCTTTGCAGAATAAAGCAATTGCAGGTGACGGAGCATTCCTTGGTTTTAAACAAATTGCCGATGAATATTCAAACACAAAATCAGCAAATATTGCAAATGCATACTTAGGAGGTCTTTATTTACGTCAGGGTAAATTTGATGATGCAGTAAAAGCATTGGAAAAATATTCACCAACGGGAAGTCAAATTTTGGATCCGTTGGTCATCGGTTTAACAGGAGATGCCTATTCAGAGCTTAAAGACTATAAAAAAGCCGCTGATTATTATAAACAAGCTTCTGAAAAATCAAGCAATTCGTACACAACACCGTTATTTCTAAAAAAATTAGGACTTGTTTACGAAGCACAGAACGACTATAAAAGTGCTGAAACAGCATACAAAAAAATCAAAACTGATTTCCCTGAAAGCCAGGAAGCATCTACTATCGATGGTCTATTGGGTAGAGTGCAAGCACATTTATAAGGGATCATAAATACACAAAAAAAGAGGCTATTTCGTAGCCTCTTTTTTTGTGACCATCTAAATTCATTATCTTTGTATCTATTATGGCAAGTAGCATTAAAAATCTATCAGACTTTTCGCATATCCAAGTTGCGGATGCAAGTTTATTCAAATTTGCAATTGTGGTTGCACAGTGGAATGCAGAAATCACTGGTGCATTATTGAACGGCGCAATCTCAGGTTTAGAAAAACACGGCGCAAAAGAAAGTAATATTGAAGTCATTGAAGTTCCGGGAAGCTTCGAGTTGACTTCTGGAGCAGATCTGGCATTGAGAAATCAAAGTTTTGATGCTGTCATCTGTCTGGGCTGTGTCATTCAGGGAGAAACCCGACATTTTGATTTTATTTGTCATGCGGTTGCCAATGGCGTTTCAAATGTAGGACTAAAGTATAACAAGCCCGTAATTTTCGGTGTACTTACTACGGACAACCTTCAACAAGCCTTGGACCGTGCCGGTGGCAAACATGGTAATAAAGGTGAAGAAGCTGCTATTACGGCAATACAGATGGCTGCCATTGCTAAAAAAGTCTAGTTTGGTATCAATTTTGTCTAGTATTCAGTCATGAAAAGTATTTTGGGCCAAAACATTAAAAAGCACAAGTACTTTTATTTTAAATAAATCGATTAATAAAGTATGGTAATATCTTATTAATCGATTTTTATTTTTTAGATATGATTATGAAAACATTATCGAACATACTTTTGATATTTATGCTATCAATACTCTGCCAGGCACATCTGTCGGCTCAGGATGATAGCTTAAACAAACAGATCTGGCGTAGTATTGGTGGCCAAGACAAATGGGATTCCCTGCAATTCTTGGCTTTTTCAGCGAAGGGAAATACCGTATCTGAAGAGCTGTCCAATGAAGAACGTAAATTCCTCTTTAACCGGACAACTGGGGAATGTAGATTCGATGGGTATAATGGCTCTGATCAGGTGACCTATTTATTCAATTTCAAAGGCAGCGGCACAGATAAGCTTTTTATTGGTGGCAATGTCGCAACGGATGGTCAGGAAGTAAAGAAAGCTATAAAAAATCAGCTCTTTACCGATTTAAATCTACTATTGTTACCAACACTTATTGAGCAAAAAAGCATCCAGCTTAAAAATCAGGAAGAACAATTTGTTGGGGGACAAAAGCTAACCGTCGCAAGTATTACCTCATCGGCGCCAATCTTTGGGTTAAAACTAGATGGTTTAGTTTATGTCGATCAAAATACCGGTGAGATTACGCGTTATGATTACACCTATAAAACTGAAAAAATCAGTTATGAGGTAAGTAAATACAAAGAGATCGGTGATGGCATTCGCCTACCCAGCTTATTCAACTCCACAAACAATGATAAGAGAACGTGCGTATTTTCTTCTATATCTTCGTTTGTACAAGTGGAACAGAAAAAATTTAAAGAACTATAGTTATGATTAATTGGATAGAATTAAATACAGAAGAACAATTACAGGAACTTTATCGTTCGAATAAAGTCACCGCTATATTTAAACACAGCACAACCTGCGGGATCAGCAACATGGCAAAACGCAGTTTAGAACGTATGTCAAATACATCTGATCAGGAATATTCCATTTACCTGTTAGACCTGTTGCGCTACCGCGCCCTTTCGAATGAAATTGCACAACGGTGGAATATTGAGCATCAATCTCCCCAACTCCTTATTGTCGAGGGTAAAAACAGTCTTTACGATGCGTCACATGGGGATATTCAATTTGATGAAATCGAAAAATACCTTTAGTTATTTTAGCTTAAACATTGCACCTTCATCATAGGCACTCAGCGTGAGATTATCCCAAGTGATCATTCCATTGGATTTCTTCTTTAATCCACGCGGATTTTTGGCAACGATGACTAGGGATTCTCCAACCACTTTCACCGTATTCTGCCGAACTATAATAGCAGTTCCCTCATCAATCCCGATACAGGTCTTGTCAGGGAACTCCGCTAAGGCGGTAAAAAGTCGATTATATCGACTTCTCTTTACAAAATGCTGATCTATAATCGCAGTCTTAATCAAGCCCAGACCTTTGGCGGTCTCTAAATTTTGATGTTCCAACCTATTGAAAGTAGGTCGATAGACCGTATCTTTTAATTGATTCCCCGTAATCATTGTCTCGCTCATAATAGCAGCACCAGCACTTGTGCCGGCAATACATGCCCCTTGCTGGTAGGCCGCATGGATCGCATCGAACAACGCCGTATTCGCGACGATCGACATGAAGCGGTTTTGATCTCCGCCGGTGATATAGATCAATTTAGCGTTACGGACAGAATCAACCAGACGCTTATTTTCCGCATCTGATTTTGAAAAATTGATACTGGTAACCTTATTTTTTGTCACCTCCTTCAGTTGCTTTACCATATCCTCAACAGACTCTTCGGGCAAAGTTGAAGCCATTGGCAAGATCATAATATAGTCCTTTGACGAGAGCTGGGCCGCCTGCACCAAAGCTTCCATCAGGTGCTCATCCTTATGCCCGCCACCGATAACAAACAGTGTCCCTTTAGGTGGAATCTTTGACTTTTGGCTGGTGAAAGAGCACAGCACCACGACCACTATAATACACAATAACTTTTTCATGACAGCTATCCCTCTATGATATGTTTGATTATTTATAAATTTCTACTTTTATCTTACCATCCTTGGTTACAGTTCCTCTATACATCCCTTCAGTATTAAATGGCATCGCGACATGCCCCTCTTTATCCATAACGATCATTCCACCATCGCCGCCCATCTTGCCGATCCTGTCAATGACCGCTTGACCAGCTTGCCATACATTGTCTCCTTTATATTCCATTAAAGCAGAAACAGAATATGCCGCAACATTACGAATATAGAATTCGCCCCATCCAGTGCAGGAAACAGCACAAGTCATATTATTTGCATAAGTTCCAGCACCAATAATTGGAGAATCGCCTACACGTCCAAATTTTTTGTTTGTCATTCCGCCTGTTGAAGTCCCCGCGGCTAAATTTCCCTGATGATCCAATGCGACACAACCGACCGTTCCAAATTTAGAATCCCTGTTAAGAATCCCCAAACGCGAACTCTGCTTTTGATCATGATCTAGCTGCATTTTAGTACTGTCTTCTTTTTTAACTTGTTGCAATGCATCCCAACGCATTTTAGTCCAGAAGTAAGATGGATCCACCAGCTGCAAACCCGCTTCTTTGGCAAACTCTTCGGCTCCTTTGCCTACCATCATGACATGTTCAGATTTTTCCATCACCGCACGCGCTGCGGAAATTGGGTTTCTGATGGTTGTAACTCCAGCAACTGCACCGGCAGCTAAGGTCTTTCCGTCCATAATAGAAGCATCCAGTTCATTTTTCCCGGCGTTCGTAAAAACGGCTCCCTTTCCCGCATTAAACAAGGGAGAATCTTCCATCACATGAATAGCCTGTTCAACGGCGTCCAAGCTTGAATTTCCTTGCTTTAATTGTTTATAACCAGCTTGTAAAGCCTGCTCCAAAACTGTTTGATAAGCCCGCTCCATGGAGTCAGTCATATTTTTTTTCAAAATTGTCCCAGCCCCACCATGAATTGCCAGAACAAATTGTTCTTTCGCCATATCTTGTGTTTCCATTCTATCATTGTGACTACAGGAAAGCGTCGCCGCAGCAGTACCCATAATCACCGCCATCATTGCATGTATCTTCATTTTATTATTTTGTATAACCTGGATTTTGAACCATATTTTTGTTGACAAATATTTCATCCGCAGGAATAGGAAAATTGTATTGCGCTTTTGTTGACTCCAACAATAGTGCTCCCGCGGTATTTACAGCATCTTGCGCCCCTCGACGGACAGGCATTTTTCTTCTTTTTAGATCAAAAAAACGATGTCCTTCAAATGCCAGCTCCTTATAACGTTCCACTAAAATAGCGTCAATAAGTTCATCTTTGGAAGCGATGACTTGATTTTGATAATCTTGGATTCGAGCTTTCCGCAACACATTCAGATCATTATTTGCCTCATTGAGCTTATTCGTCTCCGCATTGGCCTCCGCCCGGATTAAATACATCTCGCCTGTTCTAAATAGTTTTACGTCAACCAAACCTGCCGTCGCATCATCGTCTTTACGCCCCAGGTACTTTCCTATTAAATACTGTTGTTTACCAGCTCCCCGATTGGGATCGTTGAGGACATAACTACTAAAACGTATATCTTTATTCTTATCAAATAGAGCAAGTAACTTATTTGAAGGTGTATAAAGTGCTATTTCACCATCCTGCCTAAAGAACATCGCCCCAATAGGTCCTTCAGCCGGAGAATCGTCGTCTTTGGGGAGATCAGCGGCTGTCCTACGCAACGAAAAAACAACCTCATTGGAGCTCTCGTCCGACCATATTTTCGGAAAGGAGCTCCTGTCAGCCAATGGTTTTTCTGCGATGACCTTTGATGAAGCAGCAATTGCCAAGGTCCAATCTTTTGCATATAAAGCTGTTCTTGCCTGCAATGCATACAAACCAGTCTTAGAAAAGCGGTAAACAGCCTCTTCATCGCCAATTAAGCCCAAAGCGTCATTAATGTCCTTTTGGGCCAAGCTGATGACTTCGGCAACTGTTTTGCGTGGGGGATGTCCAATTTCAGACTTCAACATATAGGGAATTCCCAATGCTGTAGGCTCATAGCCTGCTGCATATGCTCTCAAAAGCTCAACATGAGCAAAAGCACGGATAGCAAGCAATTCGCCCTGGTAATGCTTCCTCTTATCAGCATCCACTTTCTCTAATTTTTCGAGTCCTGCCAAAGCGCGGTTCGCGCGATCTATGACAACATAATACTCGCCAAATGCACTCGTCACAGAGGAACTTGAAGCAGTATACTGCCAGCGGTATGCACTCACATTGCCAACTGTATTTTCCGAGGGGTAAATCGCTTCGTCCGAGACAACCACGCTATTTCCGATGATCGTATAGGTCATCCCTGCGTAAGCTCCTTTGATGGCCATATCGATGTCTTCCAGATTACGGTAAGCCTTTTCAGGATCAATGGTATCTGAAGGTTTCAGATCTAATTTGTTGCAGGAATAGAAAGTCGACAAACCAACAGTAAAGAGGCCGATTACTAATATATTTTTAAATGATTTCATTACCGTAATCTTTTTAAAAGTTAACACTGAATCCTGCTGTATATGTTCTTGGAGCAGGATAGTTAAAACGACTTATCCCTTCACTATTTTCGGGATCAAGCCCCCTCCAGGACGTCCAGGTCAATAAATTTTGCCCCTGAAAGAAAATTCGGGCTCCTTTAATTACCTTTTGGTCCCCAAACAAAGTCTTCGGAAACTGATAAACCAAATTCACATTCCGCAACCTTAGGAAAGAAGCATCCTGGATATCCTTCGAAGTATAATTGCGCGGTATATCAATTCGCTGTAAAATGGCATTATCCCCCGGTTGTTTCCAGCGATCCGACAGCATGCGTATACTTTGATTACTCGTCATATAGCCGGAATTTTCGTTATAAAAATCCTCGTTATTCCAACGGCGAACGTCACTAACGAATGCAAACAAGGCGTCCAACGAAAGGTTTTTCCAGCGGATAGTTGTGTTAAATCCCCCCACCCATTTTGGAAACATGCTTCCGGATTTTGTAACCGCCTGTGCAGTTTCGTCGTATTCGGTCGTGATACTACCGTCACGGTTATAATACTGCGCATCGCCCGTTTGGGGATTAACCCCTGCCCACTCGGGCGCATAGTAGGTCCCATAAGGCAGTCCAACGCGCATGATACGTGTATCTCCATCTAAAACCTCTGTCAATGCATCAGAAAGATATAATATGGTATTCTTATTATAGGAGGCATTGACTCCTAACGTCAGCCCCCAATCTGCCGTCTTAACAACATCACCGGACAAGCTCATTTCCAGCCCCCTATTACGCATCTTGCCCGTGCTCAATGGTAGCTTACGATCCAAGAATCCCGATGTCAGGGAAATCGGCTGATCAAAAAACATATTCTTGGTTATTTTATTATAATAATCCATGGCAACACGAAGCCGCTTTGATGGAAAAAGCTCCAAATCAAATCCAGCATTGAATTCATCCACATATTCCCAGTCATAATTTGGGTTTCCGGGATCATAAGGACGAATTGCTGTTTCACCGCCATAGGTAATATCCTTTCTAAAAGTTGCTAAATAATTGAAATCACCGTTGATTGTACTGGCCGTGGTGCCATAACTCGCCCGTAGGGATAGACCTTGTATGAATTCATTGGACTTCAGGAATTCTTCTTCCTTGATATTCCAATTGGCGCCGAAAGAATAGAAACCATGCCAACGATTCGCCTCCGCTACACGGGAAGAGCCATCATAACGATAACTTGCCGTCAACGAATAACGATTGTCATAGGTATACCTTCCCAAGGCCATATATGAAGCCAATGCGTATTTCGTACGGCCGCCCAAAATTGCAGGTAAATAGGCCGGACTTACGGTTACACCGTTCGGATTCTCGGGCAGACGACTGTCAATGCCGTAACCTTTGTAGCCAAAGGCGCGGTTACGGCGATATAAATATTCAAAATAAGCCGAGAGCTCCAAATTATGCCTTTCGTAAAAAGTATTTTGATAGGTTAATCCTGTGGTACTGATCACATTGGTAGAGCGGAGATTGTCTTCTGCGAATAGTCCCTTTCCACCAAGTGTCGGATCTCGATCCCTTGATCCGTAATAAGAATCCGGATTGATATAATCTTGGCCGGTAGTTGTATTATAATCTATCCCCAGTCGCGTATGGACTTTTAAAGTTGGTAGCAACTGATAATTTAGGTTGAGACCAACATTGGTATTAAATAATTCAGAAGAACTACTTGAATTGAGCAGACGCTCCAATCCTGCACTCCCCTCACGCTGATCTAAAATAAAGTAATCATCTTCGTTACCAAAATGAATGAGCGTTCCGTCCGGTGCATAAGGATATTCATAAGGTAGTGCATAATAAACTGATGCCATAGACGATCCGACGCGTGAAGCTCCTACACCTTCAGTAAATTTCGAATTTGTATAGCCTAGGGTTACATTTACCCCCCCTGAAAGCTTCCCTTTGTCAAAATCTAGGTTATTTTTCAAGGTATAACGATCAAGACCAGATCGAACGGCAACACCTTCCTGTTTATAGTATCCCGCACTGCTATAAAACCGTACATGCTCCCCGCCTCCACTGACATTCACCTGCTGATCCATAAACTTTCCGTTGCGAAAGAAGTAACCACGCCAGTCAACATTAATTCCTCTCAAACTATCCAAAATTTGAGCGGCCCGGGCTTTATAAGCTGCAGTCCCACCCGCTACGTCGGGATTTTTAGGCGAATAGGTCCATCCAGGACCTATACCCTCATTATTATCCGGATCGACAAACGCCCCCAATTCTTCTTCAAATTGCAGACGTTGCTGCGTATTCATCATCTGGAATTTAGGCCGTGTCAGTTTGGAAAGACCATATTGAGAATTAAAATTCACCGTTAACTGACCAGATTTACCTTTTTTTGTGGTGATAACAATGACACCGTTTGAACCTCTGGATCCGTATAGCGATTTTCCTGTTGCATCGCGCAGTACATTCACAGATTCAAAATCATTTGCGCTAAAATTCTTCAGTTCCGATGTGGCAATAGGAATTCCATCAATCACATAAAGTGGATCCGAGATACCGTTTATCGAGCCGACGCCCCGTATGACAACAGAAGCGGTAGCGCCAGGTTGCCCCGAGCTTGCCATTACACTCATCCCCGGAACGCGCCCCTGCAGCATCTGATCCACCGAAGCCATAGGTACCTGCTCTAAATCTTTTGCTTTTACAGTGGTTGAGACATTGGCAGATTGCTTTCTGGAGTAGTTCGTATAACCTGTCACGGTCACATCTTCCAATACCGTACTCCTATTTACCAATGTAATTGCTAAGGGAGCCGAACCATTGACAGATACTGTCTGCCGATCAAAGCCTATGGAGGAAAACTCCAATTGATCTCCCGGTTTTGCAGCAATACTGAAATTGCCATCCGGAGCAGACTGTGCAGTTGTTCCTGCCGTCAAATTTCTGACGGTGACACCACCTATGGCCTGCCCCTGCTCATCGAGAATTTTTCCTCGAATAGTTTGTTGCAATCCTAAAAATGAATATCCGTAATTGGCAGAGGAGATGGAATTTCCAGACTTGGCAATAGTCGGTGATAGATTTAGGGTGAGCGCTAGTGTCATCAGCGCTTGTGCGTGCATGCTACCTCTCATAATAATTTGCATTTTGGTCAGTGTTAAAGCCTCTCCTATGAAGAGAGCTTTAGCTAACCTAAAATGCAAATAATTATCGAAGAAATGAAATGTTTTTTGCCTTATTCATCTTCTTTATCCCACCAGTCTGAAGCCTGTAAATCATCTATTTCACGCCGATCTTTCTTCGTGGGCCTTCCCGTTCCGCGGTCACGTTTAAGTACGGGTGCCTGAAACACCGATTTGTAGCCTACGGTCTCTTCCACCGGGGTCTGATCTTCATAAAACTGAACAGCAGTTTTTGCATCCACCCGACGTTCAAGAAGACCGGTCACCTGAACGACTTTCTTTTCTATTCCTTTTTGAATATGATAGACATCACCGATTTTAACTTCGTAAGAAGGTTTAATATTTTGACCTTTCAGCTTGACCCTGCCCGCCTTACAGGCTTCAGTTGCCAAAGTTCGCGTCTTAAACAATCTTATCGACCATAAATATTTATCAATTCTCAATTTTTCTGATGCTGCAGCCATAGTTCAAAAATAGTTATATTAGCGAATTATCGTGGTATTTCCACCGAAAATTAACATATTTCCCCGACGAATATTTTCTTCATGACAGGAGAGATCGATAAAGTTGCTTTTAAAAGCAACTTTATCTAAGTTTGTACATCAAAATAAACAAATTCAAATAAGCAAACAAATAATATGGTAGAGCCACTTAAAAAATTGATTGAGGAAGCTTGGGAAGATAGACAGTTATTGGAGTATAAAGAATATACTGAAGCAATTCGTACAGTGATCATGAAGCTGGACAGCGGTGAAATCCGGGTAGCGGAAATGATCGGAACGAGATGGCATGTTAATGACTGGATCAAGAAAGCTGTGATCTTGTATTTCCCGATCAATGATATGCGTGAAATGACGGCCGGTCCTTTTGTATTCCATGATAAAATGAAGTTAAAAACGGATTACAAACACACGGGTGTACGTGTTGTTCCAGGTGCTTCTGCACGTCTGGGCGCGTATTTAGCTAAAGGAGTGATCATGATGCCTTCTTATGTCAATATCGGTGCCTATGTCGATGAAGGTACAATGGTAGATACCTGGGCGACAGTAGGCTCCTGTGCGCAAATCGGTAAACATGTACACTTAAGTGGCGGCGTTGGTATCGGTGGTGTACTTGAACCTGTTCAAGCTGCTCCTGTTATCATTGAAGACAACGTATTTATCGGATCAAGAGCAATCGTTGTTGAAGGAATCCGTGTAGAAAAAGAAGCAGTATTAGGGGCTAATGTCGTATTGACCGCATCAACCAAAATTATTGATGTTACTGGTCCTGAACCTGTCGAATATAAAGGTTATGTTCCTGCACGCTCGGTTGTCATCCCTGGATCTTACACCAAAAAATTCGCTGCGGGCGAATATCAGGTTCCTTGTGCATTGATCATTGGTCAACGCAAAGAATCTACCGATAAAAAAACTTCATTGAATGATGCTTTACGTGAGCATAATGTCGCTGTCTAAATTCACGTCAGAACTAAAGAAATAAAAAAATGAGCGCATTCGTGGATCGTGAGGATTTAAACAAAGCGTTGGAAACGCTGAAAGCAGGTGGATTAATCCTATACCCAACAGATACGATCTGGGGAATAGGCTGTGATGCTACTAATCCGGAAGCTGTAGAGAAAGTCTTTCAATTGAAGGGAAGAGATAAATCCAAGAGTCTGATCATCCTTTTACATAACGACAACCAATTGGCAAGTTATGTGAACGAAATCCCGGACGTTGCTTATCAGCTTATCGAATATACGGACAAGCCATTGACAATTGTCTATTCGAATGCCAAAAATCTCGCCCCCAATGCCATCGCAGAGGACGGTTCGATTGGCATTCGAATTGTCAAACATCCTTTTTGTGAGCAACTTCTACAGCGCTTCCGTAAGCCTATCATCTCCACTTCAGCCAATATCAGTGGTGAGCCAACAGCCAAGGATTTTGACGAAATCGCTGAGGAGATCAAGGCCGGTGTAGACTATATTGTCGCTTACGATAGACATGTAAAAACCGATGGTAAATCGTCTACCATCATGAAACTGGATCCGAGCGGTAAATTTGAATTTATTCGAAAATAGTAGAAAGTTCTCCTGTTTTTTTAACACGTAGAAATGCAAGAAACAGTTTTTGTGATCTTGAATACGACTTAAAAGAAACAGACCATGAAAATTACGCTTGTGCTAACGAAGTAAAGATGAAGCCGTCAAAGGCGGCATGAACCGAACGATGTGAGCTCACGAATACTTAAAAATATCAATTTAACGGGTAAACGGGTTCATTTATACAGATGAGACCAAAGATTATAAATAATTTAAACGGATGAAAAAGATCATTTTATTTTTTGCCCTGGCAATTGCTATAAATACACAACTACACGCGCAAAAAAAGGAGATTCCTTCCGCAAAGCCCGGCGTAAAATATGGAAAGGAAATTCAGGCAGATAAGGCGATTTCTGTTGGTAAACTAGAAAAAGAGCTAAGTAACAAAAGTATTTTCACTGGCAAAATTGAGGGTAAGGTAGTCGAGGTTTGTAAGAAAAAGGGTTGTTTCATGACCTTACAGCGCGATGGGCAAGAACCTATTATGGTTCGTTTTAAAGACTACGGATTCTTTATGCCTGCTGATATCATCGGTAAAACAGTCGTTGTTGAAGGTGTAGCCAAAAAGAAAGAAACCTCAGTGGCATCACTGCAACATGCCGCAAAAGATCTTGGTAAATCTCCATCCGAAATAAATCAGATTACTCAGCCAAAAAACGATATTAATATTGTTGCTGACGGCGTACTTGTGATTAGATGAAAAAATTTCATACAGCAACTGCCCCAGCCATCAATGTAGGTGGAAAACTAATGACATTTGAGAAACCTATTGTGATGGGCATACTCAATGTTACGCCCGACTCCTTTTATGACGGTGGGGATAATACCACTGTGGAGAAAGCCTTAGAAAAAGCAAGTAGTCTCTTAACAGCGGGTGCTCAAATCCTCGATATAGGAGCCTATTCTTCACGTCCGGGTGCCCAATTAATCTCCTCCCAGGAAGAAATGGACAGAGCACTACCTCCTATCCTGGCAATCAGAGAAGCTTTTCCAGAAGCCATCTTATCCATAGACACTTTTCGGGCAGATGTCGCTGCCGAAGCTATTGACGCAGGTGTACACATCGTCAATGATGTCTCGGGAGGTACGCTGGATGAGGAAATGTTTGCCACAGTAGCCAAATACCAAGTGCCCTATATCCTCATGCACATGCGTGGTACTCCCGAAAATATGCAGAAGCAAACGGAGTATACGGATATTGTGACAGATGTTGCTACCTTTCTAGGAGAAAGTGTAGCAAAGTTAAGGGATTTGGGAGTAAAGGACATTATCCTGGATCCCGGATTCGGCTTTGCGAAAACGATTGACCAAAATTATGAATTATTATACCGCGTCAATGAGCTCCACTATTTTGGTCTTCCAATTTTAGGTGGCATATCACGTAAATCCATGATTTATAAAAAATTGGGGATTACAGCACAGGATGCCCTCAATGGCACGACAGCATTGAATACATTACTCTTGGAAAGAGGGGTACAGCTATTGCGTGTCCACGATGTCGCCGAAGCAAAACAGCTCATTGATCTCTTTTATTAGAGAGGTAGGCATGATCAATATGTACATGATTTGAGGTAAGCAGTTTTTACTTTCCAATAAATGCCGGATCACTTAAAGTTTCTAAAAAAGCGATAATAGCTTTTTTTTCCTTTTCCGTTAACGGAATGCGATTGCCATTTTCCTTTAGGATAGGATCAAGATTTTCTGCCTCAAGTACGCCTTTATCAAAATAATCCAAAACGGATCTTAAGGTCGGGAATTGGCCAAAACTCCCATAAGGTGCTGTATAAGCAGCATTTCTTAAGGAGGGAACACGAAAAGCCATTTGATCAGCACTACGCCCGGTAACCCGACCACGGCCTACCTCCTCAGGATTTGGGTTCATTGGAAAGCCCACATTTCTAAAACTCTGATCAGTAAACAATGCGGTGCCATGACAACTTGCACATTTATTTTTGAATGTTGCATATCCTATTTCTTCCATGTCCGTAAATCGCTCGCCTTCATTCCTTATTACCCGATCATATTTACTATTGGCAGAGATCAGGGTGTACTCGTATTGTGTAATACTGCGATAAATTCGATCAGCTGTTATACTTGCATCGCCAAATGCTTTCTTAAATAATTCCCTGTAATCGGCGTCAGTACCAATCTTACCGATCACTTCCAGAATTGAAGAGTTCATCTCCTCATGTGTTATGATCGGAACAAGGGGCTGCTTTTCCAATTGCAGGATATTTCCATCCCAATTATAAAACTTCATAAACGCCATATTTTGAACAGCGGGCGTGTTCCGAAGTCCCACCCGTTCATAAATTCCAACTGCCTGCTGTTTTCCATCTGAAAAAGCAAGAGCAGGATTGTGACAACTCGCACATGAAATGGTGTTATTTCCACTGAACCTCTTTTCATGAAATAATTTCTCCCCCAATTCAACGCCATATTTTGTAGGTCTATTCTCAGCAACAGAACTATTTAATCCGGGGAATCCGGCTGGTATATGCAGAAAAATCTCAGGATTATCCGCTTCAACGGATTCCTTCATACCGTCTTTACTGCATGACAATGCAATCAACAACACACTTAAGATACACATGACTGTTTTCATTGGAATAAATTGTTTTGTTATAGGAATAGGACAAGTATACCATCGTTGTTCCCTATCGACGAGCAGGGCGCGGGCAGATTTTTATAGCAAGACAAGGCCACCATCTGAATCGGGTAGCGTTCTAAATTTGAATTTCCCGGCTCCCGATGGCCTTGTAGTTAATTTATATTTCCGCTAGTCATTTTCAACACTTTCGACGGAAAACATGCCGGTTTTATCCTCTTTTCCATCACCACCTATATTATTTACAAATATTTCCATTGCTTCCATGCCGCTATGCTTGCTCGGAGTCGTTGCATTTTTGGCCGTTAGGCTTATTTTCGTTCTGCCACTCAACAGTTTATCAAAGTCCGCTTTTATTTTAATCTTAGGAGTATTATTCCCAACAAAAGCAGTAGTCGTTAGATTCAAGGTGATATCGCGATAAGCATCTACACCCTGTGTATATGTTTCAGGCTGACCGCCAGTTCCATTCAAGGTACTTCCCGTATGGATCTTAAATGCAATATTTTCGACACCATAGAATCCTTCGATCTTTGTAAAACGATAGCCGGTCGCCCATTGCCACATCATATCGGTATCGTTGGCTCCCGCTGCTTCGTAGAATACCGGGAACCTGACCTGATCCAATGTGTTGATTTCTTGCTTTACCCCTAATCCGAATTTGAGCTGACGATATTCGCCTACAGGTATGTTTGTCAATAGATAGTCCAGACTAGCTGGTTTGGCCTGATTCACAACAGTAGCTCCTTTATCAAGGTCATTTACATTGTAAGGAATCTCGGTTCCATCAGCTTTGACAAGCCGAATATTACTGATAACATATTTGAGTTCGGATAGGCGGTGTACCTGATCCTTTTCGGATGTATTAACTGACGCATCAGTGGAGGTCGCTCCGCCAAGGACAATGGTTTTATCTTTAAATGTGTTGTTAAAATGTAAACTGACATTATTTGCAACAGGATTATTATCATTTTTGCTACAAGAAATCATTACGAATGAAACAGCAGATAAAATTAGATAGTTCATTAATTTTTTCATGATATGCGTTATTTGAATGTGATTGATTTTTTTTTTAAAAATTGACTTTTAGGGATGTAAAAATGTTCCGTCCCATCCGGGGGATATTTCCCCAATCCGCATAGGTACTATAATATTCATTTAATAGGTTCTCGGCCCCAAGCTGAAAGACAGACTTGAACTTACCGAGACTGAAAGTGTAATCGGCAGATAGGTTCCATATTTTGTAGGCGCCCGTTAGATCTTCACCGTACATCGGGCTGTAATTGGTCTGTGCAAAATCTCCGTTTAAGGAGGTCCGCAAGCCGAGTCTTTTATACCCATAATGCAGTGAAGTCTGATAACTCAGCGGACGTATAAAAGGTAGATTCCCGCCTTCATCATCCTTTCCTCTTGCATAGGTGAACATGGCTTTCCAATGCAGGTTATCCAGGATTTTATAACCTACGTTAACAGCCGCATTAAACAGCGTAGCCTTATTTAAAGAAGTATAGCCCTTTACACCCACGGATTGATAATTCATGGGGCTTCCTAAACTCAAAATTCGCCCGATGATATAATTGTTGATGTAGAAATAGTTAACTTTCGCAGCAATACTTAGCTTCTCGGTCTTGAATCCAACACTGGCATTGGCCTCATAAGAGATCTCATTCTTTAGATCGGGGTTTCCGATATAATCGTAACGGTCGAAGCTATTGTAGATATAATAGCCATAAGCTTCGGAGACGGAAGGCGCGCGATGGCCAAAACCCGTCCCTAACGAAATATCAAACTGATTTAAGTTTAACTCATAACTGGCATGTAGGCCCGGAAGCCATCTATTCTTTTTTTGTGGTGCTCCGGGATGAAAAATCCAGTTAAATTCCACATATTTGGAATAGTTGTAGTTCCAGCCTAACGAACCACCGAGATTCACTTTACTCCTTTCTGAAATTTCCCAGGAATTATTCGTTGCGACACTTGCAAAACGGGTTGTTACCCAAGGCCAGCTATAAGCAAACATGGTCTGTTTGGAACGATCCTGAGGGTACATCCGCATTTCCGCTATCGAAAGATTATCATAAACATTTAACTGTACCTCTGAAGAATATCGGTCTTTCTTTAAATTTATTTTTGACACCAATCCATACGTCGTACTCCATCCGGGCATATCCATGTGTACCAAATTCTCCGGCCGTGTCGTATCATCCATATAGTGTTCCACAGCGTTGAAATAAACTTTGGTATCCCATACTTTTACCAGACCTTGCTCAAACAATTGCTTATAGGATGCGGATGTAATAATCGCCCGTGATAACCACAGATCCATCGGCAAAGCCGGGAATCCAACATCTTTTGCTCGGTCAAATATCGCATCTACCCTGACAGCAGAAAGTGCACTTGTCTTATAGGCTAAGCCCAATGATGCATTCAGTTTATTATATTGTGAGTGCAGTACTTCCTTATTGTTTCCGTCATAATAATTACCTGCTTTACGAAAGGCAATACTACCATCAGCCACAAAGTTGTCTGTTGAATAGAATAGACTTCCAAGGTTAAATGTTTGCTTATTGTTAAACTCGAAACCTGTCTGATAAGCTCCGCCTATTTTTTGAGGTAGACCAAAGGGGGTACTTCTCCTTTTTAGATCTATACTTCCTGCTACCGTAGCCCCATGCATATTTCCCTCCTGACCAGACTTGATATCAATGGAGGACAGGTTATTGCTCTCCACATAGGAAGTAATGGGATCCATCTTATCCGTGCAGGCACCAAAAACATGCATACCATCAATCGTGATCGTAGAACGCTCCGTACTCATGTTGTTCAGTAAAGGTTCCCATGCATAAGCTCCACGCTTGATAAAGCTGATATTGTCAGATGAAGCCAAAAACTCATCAACTGAGACAGCCATCTTCATATCGTTTTCGATCTTTCGTTTGATCGTAGCGTCAACTTTGACTTCCCCCAAACGTCTCGTTGTATCTCTTTTTACCGGAACAATTTGTCCATTAACATCCAACCCAAGAGAAATAATAAAAAGAACTAGACTTAATTTCTTCATGACTCTTAGAATAAAATATCGAGATGTAGCTCGCTTTTACGTCCTTCCACTCCCGGTGTAAAATCCTTTGGGACTTCAGTACCACGGATCACTTTTCCCTCTGGGTTCAACAGGATGAAATTTAATGTCCAATTTCCCGTCATGGTATAATTTACAACACCATGGTATAAACCGTCCTTATCCTGAATCAAATCCTTATTGTTAGGAGATGAGTGATTGCCCATGGAAGGTTCAGGCATACGCGGGTCTAACTTTAACGTATAACGCTCAACCTGCGAATAGGAAAGTTGCAGTTGACCAGCGGGGCCTTTTCCTGAGGAATCGAGCATCCTATTCAATTTATAGATGCCGGCGACCAATTTATTTTCGGCGACATTTGGCTTCTGCGGAGCAATCAATGCTATGACATACTGCTCTTCGTCCACTCCTGTGAACATCGTCATATTCAGATTCTTATTCGACTGTTGTTTAACCTGCACCTCTTTTATCAGGGAGAAGGTTTGATTGCCCACGGTAAAATTGATGTGGAGAGCCCAACTCCCCTCGGTACCACTTTCGCTGGTGAAAACGGTATAACCTGAAAAATACTTATCCTCTGATTTATAATCAAAATCATACTGATTTGGACACGAATTCTTTTCTCCCATGACAGTGGTCCTAACGGGCAGAAATGTAAGACCCGACACTTCCACGGGAGTATTTGTTTGCGTGTTCTTAATCCTTACACGGATATCATTATAGCCGCGATATAATACACCGTTCAGCGCTTCTATACTGACCGTGTAAGCAGAGGTTACAACATTTGAAACCTCCTTAAATTCATTATTCTCTTCAATTACTTCTCCCCTTTCGGCTTCATAATTTGTTTTTCCCTTTGTACATGATCCAAGAAACACACACGCAAGAGCAGCATAAAAAACTATTGTTTTTATCAATATACTTACCTTCATAAAAATACCATGTTAGCTTAGTTAACAGGTAAGGTTTATAACACAGGTTCAAGCATGGTTAGAAGAAAACGAAATATAGACAGTGCCCGCAGCTATCAGAAAGGCAGCCACAATACATATCCTATCATAGAAATTTTTCTAAATTACCCGCAACCCATCGTCCAAAAACCGACGACCTGTTCAAATAAAATTTTCATCCGCTTAAATTCTTTATTCAGTAGCGATGAAGCGATCAAAGCATATACATATCACTATCAGCTAGCGACATACACGCGATGATGATTTCTAAAAAATGGATTTAAACTAATGGAGGGTGAAAAATTGTGAAGATTGGTCTGTAAGAATAATTTTCGTTGTATTCTGGGAACGGGCGTTCCGCAGCATCTTCCTGAAATAAAGAAGAAATCTTAAAATCAAAATTCTGGGTATTATTGATAAAAACAACATCAATAATACGTGATTCCAGGTTCTTTTGCTCCTTCTCTTCGTGCTCACGCATTTTCTTCATCAAGATACATTGTCCTCTACACGAGAGTGCCTTTTCGTTGAAACGGTTGATACATTCGTAACGGGCAATGTAATCTCGATTCAGCTCAAAAATGGACCATAGCCATACTGTTGAGAAGCTCTGGAGGAGCATCAAAGGCAATAAAATCCATATGAACTGTTTAGCTTTCATCTTGTGAGTTCAGCAAATATATAAATGAATCCCCGAATACACAAATTCAACAGAAACAATAAAGGCCCTAGGTAAGGTCTTACCCAGGGCCTGAAAAATTAAAAGTAGCTTATTTTGGTACAACCGTAAGAACCGCTTTTTTATTACCCGCTGTTAAATCCAGCGTAAAAAGATACGTTTTTCCAGCTTCTAAGGTTTTACCCGTTTTGATACCCAGATTTCCGGAGTCACGTCCATTTTTACCGTCACCGATAAAAATCAGATCACTCGGAGTTGTCACATCCGTACCGCCAAATTCTCCACCCCAGCCCTTCTGATGGAAAAACTTAAAGTTGATATTATCGGTGTTGATAGACTCCCCTGCCTTTACTGTAATTTGATACTTTTTATTTCCCAATGGAGCTAAACAAAGTGCTTTATCAGTATTCCAGCCCACCTGATTACTGGATACTTTTGGTTTTCCAACGCCTTCCCCAATTATCCATACGGCTCCAGTACCATCTTCCTGCAATTTAGCAAGATCATTTCCGGCCATGGCCTCAACCACGAAGTATTTTAGGGCAAAGTCTGCAGTAACTCGGTATTTCCCTGTTATTCCTTTAAACGATATAACCCCATCGGCGGCTCGCGTAAAGAAATCAGGATCAATCCACCAATCTTGTAGATCCGCAATACCTTCAAAAGTTGCTGTCTCTCCTTGATTCAATATCAGTTCAACTTTGGAATGCGTGTCATCAAGACGGCTGAACAGCGATCCATTAAGCAATACGACAATAAATGGCGAGGCTTGAAACGTCAATGTATTAAATTGTATAGGGTATACGCCAGATGTTGAATTTGAAAACGGTATTTCAGCTGTAGAACCCAAATCGACAGCACTATTAACCCATCCAAAACTCATGGCATTACCCTGTTCGCCAACCTTTGGCGCCTGGATATAGCCCTTTACTTCGGCCGAAAAATTCTCCTTGGCGGCATATTGATTCCGTCCGGTTTTCTCCATCCGATAGGACTTTGATTCAGTAACCAAAGTGAGATAAGGAAAATCCGGACGGCTTAAGTCTATATCAAAGGATTGTTCGGTTTTTTTCTGACTAATATTCTGCAAAACAAACTTGATGGTCGCTTTCCCATCTGGGATGTCTTTCAAAAAAGGAACGTAAATTTTTCCGCTATAGTCGCCATTCTCTTTTGTACGGATCGTCGTTTCGGCGACCTTGTCATCTGTAAAATATAATTGAGCTTTCAGCGTAGACAAAGCGACTTCGCTATCCGATACACGAACATTAAACACTAAGCTATCACCAAAATGAGCAGCAGAAACGTCTGATTTCAATTCTATTTTGGGATCCCCAATTTGATAGACATATTTTTCATCCTTTTTACAAGAACTTACTACGGCTATTATTCCCAATAGTATTATATTGATGAGATATCTTTTCATAACCCCGATATTTAGTTTTTCCAACGATAAGAGACAACTGAATTTGCGGGAACCTCGTAGCTAAAATGATTTTTACCATCTGCCAGTGTAATTTTCCGATTATCATTCGATTCATTCAACAACACCACAGCATAGGTTCCGTCCGTATTTTGAAAGGCACTATAAACCAGTCCTTCAGCGGTATATCCTGTGGCACCAATTCGTGTCGCTCCAGACTTAACCACAGATGAAAGATGTCCTACAATATAATAATGCGAGTTGCGTGTAATACTCTTATAATTTGATTTGTTAATATCGACAGCACCATAACAGGTCTGACAACCACCCTCGCGATTCGGTCCCTTATCGGTATCCAACATCAGATTCCAAACAATAACACCTCTGCTCCAGTTGTTTACAGTCCCTAGTGCCACTTCGCGCATATCTTCCATCAAACGCTTATTAAGGTTACGCCCGTCATTCCATTCGCCAATGGATGTCTCTGTAAAGACCAACTCCTTATCCGGACGTTGATTATGAATATCGATGAGTTCGGCTTTATCTCCCCCATAGTTGTGATAAGCTGCTCCAGCGATAAAGGAAGCCGCCCCGGCGTCATTATAGATTTTAACAGGGTAATCTTGCTGATCGGCCATGTTATCGTAATTATAGTTATGGTCAAATGCGTAGATCTTCGTCGCAATACTTGCAGCCTTGAGCTGTGGTCCCAGCGATTGTTTGATAAATGCCTGCTGTTCTTGCCATGACATGTACATAGAAGCAGAATTTTTCCGATTCAATGGTTCGTTTTGAACCGTAATTGAATAAATATTAATGCCCTCTTTTTTCATTGCCTGAATCCATTGCACAAAATACCAACCATAATCCTGATAGTATTTTGGATTTAATTGACCGCTAGTCCAAGAATCAAAAGGTTTCAAATCTGTCAGATTATTGACCTTCATCCATTTTGGCGGAGTCCATGGCGATCCCATAATTTTGACGTTTGGGTTGATAGCTAGAATCTCTTTCAGCACAGGAATAACATATTGCTTTTCTTCTGACTGCAATCCAAAATTTTCCTTTCCTTCTTTGTCCCAACAGGTATACTCACTCAATGAAAAATCAGAACATCCAATAGCAATACGAATGTAACTCATACCCATACCATCTTTATCGGAGAAAGTCTCCGTAAGAAATTTCGTCCGATCCTCCTTACTCATTTTCATCAGATTAAAACAGGTAGAACCGGTGATAGCCGCACCAAATCCGTCCATTGTCTGAAACTTCTGAGTGGGATTTAAGGTAATTGTGTTGGGCGACATATTAAACTTTGTACTAAAATCGACATATTTTTTGGTCAGATCATAGGCGCGGTTTGTATTCGTCATCACGATAGTGACATCGCCAGAGTTTTTGATATCATCACCTTGTGATGGTGTGAAGCTATCACGGTTACAAGATGTTGCTGTGATCAAACAGGACAACAAGAATGTATATATCATAGTGTTATTATTACGTTTCATAATTAAAATAGTTAGTATCCTGGATTCTGAACTAAGTTAGGATTCTGGTCAATTTTCGGCTGTGGAATTGGCAGACGATAGGAATTCTTTGTGAAAGGATATACTTGCGCCTTTCTTCCTGAGTCCTTCGCATACACGGCATTCATAACTGCTTCCACCTTATCCAAACGAACCAAATCAAACCAACGCTGTCCTTCGAAGGCCAATTCCAGACGGCGTTCTTTCAAATATGCTTCCAATAAAGCATCTTTGTTGGAACGAATTCCCGCAGGTAATTTGGGCAATTTTACACGTGTACGGATCTTATCAATAATGTCAGCTGCACCGGAAAGATTTGATCCCAACTGAATCATGGCTTCAGCCTTTAGCAATAAAATATCGGCATACCGTAGCTTGACAATGCTGCTCATACCCGAACGCAATTTAAACATAAAAGGATAATGGTTCGACGGGTAATAGTTGCTCCAGGTTGTTGTATAGTAGACAATCGCTTGCTCCATACGAATTTGGTCTGCCTCATTCGTATATGCTTGTATCAAATCACGCGATGGTGTGACCCATTTGGCCCACGTAAATGCATTGTCGTAATTGGATAGGTCGCGGCCAAACATCCAAGTCGCCCAGTTTCCAGATCCAGGCATAAATTGCGCCTCTAAAATTGATTCTTTTGTATTTCGCTGCGCTAAGTCCGTCTTGGCCGCATTCAATTCATATAGATCGCCGTAATTGGGATTCAAATCAAATCCATCTCCTGCCAATGCGTCCGCATACTGAATCACTTTATTATAATCTCTGAGCGGTTTCTCAGCATATAGCTTTACCAACATTGCCCGGGCTACAGACTTTGTAAACAAGGTCTTATTCGCATTGTTATTGACCGGGGCATCAACCAGGGCTTCCAAAAGATCCTTCTCGATCTGTTTATGCGCTTCCTCTTCAGTTGCTTGTTTCGGGAAGTACTCCGGGTATACTTCTTCGATATTTTCTGCCGTAATGTCTCTACCCTGTGTTGTAATGACCGGGATCGATCCAAATATGCGCACCATATCAAACATTGCCAATGCCCGAAAGATTTTACCCTGCGCCTTGTAGACTTTGATGTCAGCGTCACTAATGGATTTATCCGCAACACTATCGACATTGATTATTAGACGGTTGGCCCGCGCAATATCTTCAAGATAACGTGCCCAGTCTCGATCAACAACGGAGTTCGATCCCTCAATGGAATTATTCTCAAATGGTACAACTTCTGCACCTGTTGTTCCCGCGTACGCATTATCAGCATGGGAATCGCCGATTAGCAATAGATCCAGGTACCAATGCTCTTGCCTATCGCGCATCTGTTGGTAAATCCCGGAAAGAAAATTATCAACCTCGCTTTTGTTTTTGAAGACGATCTGTGTTCCGTTTTCAGTTTTACCCTGACTCACATCTGTATAACTGTCCAGTGGATCACGATTTAGCGAGCACGAAGCCAGCAACAAGCCTGTCATGAACAACGGTAAAACGTATTTAATATTAGTTTTTTTCATCACAATTCAATTAAAATTCTACATTTACACCAAGTACAAAAGATCTATTTTGCGGATATGTTCCCCAATCGAGGCCTTGTACTCTTCCCGAATTTCCCCACTGGTTTACCTCCGGATCCATGCCTGAATATTTAGTCAGCGTAAATAGATTACTTGCCGAAAAATAAGGCTGAATCTTATGAATGCCAATCTTTTTCAAACGTTCAGGTGCGATGGAATAACCCAATGAAATATTTTTTACGCGCAAATAGCTTCCATCTTCCACAAAATAAGATGAGTTTTTAATATCAAAGCCTGCTTTGGGCACATGTGTAATCTGTCCCGGAATGCGCCAGCGATCGAGTACGACGGTTGTTTGATTACGGCCATCATACATTCCTTCTGTTTCCATTCGGCTCGCGTTGAAAATGTCATTACCATAAGTACCCTGAAGAAATATACTTAAGTCAAAATTTTTCCAGGAAAAGCTATTTGTCAATCCATATACAAATTTTGGATTGGGATCTCCAATATAAGTCAGATCGGAAGGAGATGTTTTGCCATCACCATTCAAATCTCTATACATTAGTTCGCCTGTCTCCGGATTTACACCATCAGAGATATAACCGTAAAATCCACCTAAAGGTCTTCCGGGTTCATTCCTAACTACAGTTGCATTGACTAGATTATTTGTAACCGCATCATTGTAGATTTTTGTAAAGACGAGCTTGTCCAGACGGTTTTTATTAAAGGAGATATTAAAATCTGTATTCCATGTAAAATCTCCTGTTAGATTCTTGGAGTTGATTCCGATCTCAAATCCTTTATTGGTCATCTCGCCCTCGTTCCGTTTAATTGTACTCGCCGAAGAAGATCCTGTAGGTAAGCTCACTTCCATCAACATATCTGTTGTTTTTTTATGGTAGTAATCTAAGGTCAGGTTCAATCTGTTATTTAATGTAGAAAAATCAATCCCCACATTTGCCTGGGTCGTCGTTTCCCATTTTAAATCTGTCGCTCTCAATGTAGTCGAATTCCCAATATTCGGCGGGGAATATTGATATTTGTCCTCAAACCAAGGTAATCGCTGAATCACATTGAACGAAAGATAGGAATAGTCACCAAGTCCGGATTGGTTACCAGTCTGCCCCCATCCTCCACGTATTTTCAGCTCATTGATCCAATCTATATCTTTCATAAAATCTTCCGCCGATAAGCGCCATGCTGCCGACACGGAAGGAAAATATCCCCAGCGACCGGAAGGGCTCAATTTAGACGATCCATCCGCACGCATATTTGCAGTTAAAAGATATTTCCCATCGTAATTGTACATCGCACGGGCAAAATAGGATAGGATTGCCCAATTGGATGCTCCGGATCCGGTTCCATTCCATGAAATCTTGTTTGCCGCATTGAGTGTCTGTATGATACCATTAGCATAATTGGAACCATAAATATAACTATTGGAATATTTCGAATCTGTCCAGGATGAACCTGCCATCGCTTCCAAGCTGTGTTTTCCAAAGCTTTTGCTGTAAGTCAGCACATTGTCCCAGGTCAATACCGTGTTTGTATTACGGACGTCAGAAGCTTCCCCAAACTGATTTCTGCCCTGTTGCGTAATCCAAGGATCTAAAAATGTGGTCAGTACGCCCGAGCGTCTGTCCATTGAAAACGAAGACTTCCAGGTTAAATTGGGCATAAAAGCGATCAATACACTTCCTGTCGCCAACAACCTATTCTCACGATTATTGTTATTCTTGGTTCGTTCAAGATTTTCTAAAGGGCTGTTAATATTTAGCCCATTGAAATTGGTATTGTACCGATCAGGAAACAGAGGATCCCATATTGGCGCATAAGTTGGCGTATTAATGATCGAAGTAACCACTCCGCCACGATTAGATCCGTTGCCCGAGATAATCCCGTTGGTATTGTAATCTGCATAAGATAAATTGGCATTAACCTTCATCCATCTTTTTACTTGATTATCTATATTCGCTTTGAAGTTATAACGTCTAAAGAATGAACCTTGCAGTGTGCCTTTCTCTGTCAGATAGCCCCCACCCAAATAATAGCGTAATTTCTCGTTACCATCGGAGATTGATAATTGGTAATTCTGTTGAACTCCGGTTTTATAGGTTTCCTTAAACCAGTCTGTCTGATCAGTAAGCCCTTCTGGTAGCTTAACATAACCTGTCTCATCCATCAGCTCCTTGTATTGTGCGGTATTCAGGACTTTTACGCTATTGTTAACCACATTTGCTGTCGCCTGCGCTCCTAAGGTAATTTTTGCTTCCCCTGCTTTTCCGGATTTTGTGGTCACAAGAATAACACCATTTGCTCCGCGCGACCCATAAATAGCTGCCGAAGAAGCATCTTTTAAAATCTGAATATCCGTAATATCACTCGGTGATAAAAATTTGATGTCCTCTACAGGTAATCCATCGACAACATAAAGCGGATCGTTTGAACCATTAAAAGACGTCGTCCCACGGACTTTAATTGACATTTCACCACCTGGGGCACCATTGGGTTGAATCACAGATACTCCTGCTGCTTTTCCTTGTATGGCCTGCCCCAAACTTACAACCGGCCTCTTCTCCAAATCTTTGGTAGACACAGAAGAAATCGCAGTGGTTACATCCTTCCTTTTTACGGAACCGTAGCCGATGACAATGACGTCTTCAAGGACATTAGTAGCTGAATTCAGCTGAACAGTCATGGTACTATTGGCCGGCAATTCTTTGTTGTCATAGCCAATAAAACTAAATTGAAGAATGCTGCCTTGTGGAGCCGAAATCTGGAAACGACCTTCTCCATTACTGGAAACCGCATTGCTGGTACCTTTCTGTGTTATCGTTACGCCTGTGAGCGGTTTCTGATCCTGCGCATCCAGCACCCGTCCACTGACCTGAATACGGTCCTGTGCAAATACCGAATTCAACCAGGTACACAAGAAAATCAGCCCCATGGAAAAGGTTACTTTTCGAGTAAAGTAAATCATATGAAATAAAAAAAATTGGTTATTGTTTTGTCTTTGGTTATTCCAAAATTGCGAGGAGTTTCCCCTGCTCCATCGCTCAAAACAAAACTAGCAGGACCTAAACAGGAAAAAAAGTGAAGGTACTCAAAAAGTACCTAACAAAAAACACAAATTACTGGAAAACAATAATTTGTAAAAACAAAAACAGGATAAAAAGTACCAAAAAGAGATCCAATCCACTCCAGTATTGTTACTTTTCGGGTAATTTCACCACTTATTAAGATCGATCAATAGTTGCAATTTGACAAACAGAAGCCTCGAAGTCATCGCGATGACCAGCTGCTTTGTTACGTACCTTGGTCCTATAGTTATAAACTGTACGAAGGGAGTACCTCAGAAAACTGGCAATCTTAACCGAATCATCTATTCCTAAACGAATCAGAGCAAAGATCCGCAGTTCCGTATTGAGCAGTTCGTTCTTCTTCGGATATATCTTCTCGTCCTCCTGAAGAAGGGCATTAAATTCATCGACAAAAGTTGGATAAAGGTTCAAAAAGATGCGATCAAAATTGATATAAAGCTGTTGTATTTCTCTTTCTTCCATCTGTGTCGATTTCAATTGCTCCCGAATTGCTTCCCACTGTTGATTGGATGCTTTTTTTAGTAAAGCTTTTCGTATATCCTCCATTTTGTCGATATAACTTGAACACATATCAAAAAATTGCGCTATATACTCCTCTTTAATGTGATTAGACTCCGAGAGTTTAAGATTTGTTTGATTAATTTCTGTGTTCAATGCGCGTAACTGCTGATTGGTTCCGGACAATTCAGACCTGATCCTGCGCAAATGCTGTACTTGACGATAGATCACGATCAAGCCGATAATTACGCCGATCAACAAAATACTGACCACAACAACCAATGCGATCAATTGCTTATTCTGGCTATTGATTTTCTGTTGGTACGCCGCATTAATGATCGGGTAGGAAGAAGTACCTTCAATAATACGGTAACGTACTTTACACAGCATCGCGTCATCAATCGCCTTTTCTATATAGCGAAAAGCACGATCAAAATCCTGTTTGTCATAATAAGTTAGCGCTAAATCATGAAATGATGCATTGTCTCGATTCGCCATCTCAATATCCGCACTTGCCGACACAGTCAGATAATAAAGTTGACCGGCCGTATTTTTTTCATATTTATAGATCAAGCTAATAAAATAGGACAATAAGGCGCGCTGCTCCAAGTCTTTCTGATTTTCCGTCCAGAGCTTGAAAAATTGCTTTTTTGCATCTTCCCGACTGCCGTTAAATAAGGTCTTTATCGCAATGGTCGTCCGATATTCCAAGGAAGATTTCGGTAAAACCTGTAATAGTGAATCGCGATAACGTTCACTCGCCTGATAATATTCCTGACGGTTGTTACTTTGTCCATAATGACTATAAAATGAGCTATAGGTATCGTAATATTTGGCTAAAAGTTTGGTACCAAGGCCTGCGGGACTAATCTCATTCAACAATTTTGACGCTTCAATATAACGTCCAATCGTCGAATAAACCCAGGCTAAATCTAATTGAATAACTGTATGCAGTGAATCATTGTTGGCCGGAGCTAATTTTTGGCAAAGCGTGATATAGGTAAGTGCGGCGTCGGAATCGAATTTTTTGTAGTTCTCAAAAATTTCATAATTCTTCTGAAAAAAACGGTTCTCATCAGCTTCCAGTGATTTTGCTTCCTGCTTTAGTTTATCCAATTTATCTTCCCGATTCTTAGCATACATCTTCTGATTTTCCATTAGATATTCTAACCTTTGAAAAATCTTGGTACTATCCGAATAGTTCTGGGCAGATAGTATAAAACTTAAATGAAATAGAAAAATGAAAACAAAAATGCGCTGCAACATAATAAAGCCAAGTTCAACATAGTCAAAGCTAAACTACATAAAAATAACAATAAAAAAGAGGACATCTCACGACGGCCTCTTTCCCTGACCCGATTAAGGATCTAAGAATTAACAAGTTAATTCTTTATCGCATGAAAAATAGTTTTCCTAATTAGTTGGACATTTGGTTTATTTCCACCCACCGCCCAAAGCTTTGTAAAGTAAAATCTGGTTCAGGGTATTTTCCTTCTCCAGTTCGACTTTTCCGATCTGGGCCTCCAAAGATTCTTTCTGTGCCGTAACGACGTCCAACGATGTCACCCGTCCAGCAATAAATAGTTCTTGTGCGGCCTCAATGGATAGATCCAACGCCTTTACATGCTCATCCACAAACGTTCGCCGTTTGCTGATCGCTTCTTGGGTCATGATGACATTAGATACTTCATTATAGGCGTTTACAACAGTTTTCTCATAGTCTAAAAAAGCAATTCCATAATCAGCCTTTGCAATTTCATACTGCGTCTTCAATTGTCTTTGATTCAATATAGGTAGTGTAATGCCGCCAAATAAATTATAGGCAATGGACTTGTCCAGATTAAACAACTTGTTGAAACTGAAACTCTGCAAACCAACAAAAGGGCTAATAGCTACCGAAGGCAAAAAAGCAAGCCGGGATGCTTCCTGGCTGTTTGAAGAAGCCATCATCTTCAGATAGGCTGTTTTGATATCCGGACGCTGGTTGACCAGATCATCTGGTGTACCGAAGGTCATTGCATGATAGAGATTGGTGTTCTCAACGTATGCACTGCGCTCGATAGGTTGATAATATCGTCCCAGCAATCCATTGATATGATGTTCCCAAAGTGCAATCTCCTGACTCAATTTTTCTTGAGCAGATTTGGAATTTGCCAATAGCGCTTTAAACTGTTGAACAGACAGCTCCGTGGCATAACCGGCATCTTTTTTTACCTCCACCACTTCAAGGGCATTCGTATGCAATTCAATATTGCGGTTATACACCTTGATCTTTTGATCCAAAGCCATTAACTCATAATAGGCTGTTGCAATGTTGGACACCAATTCCGTTTCCAACAAACGCTTCCCTTCCTGTTCGGCCAAAAGACCAAAATAAGCAGCTTGTTTTTGACTTTTTAATCTACCCCATAGATCAATTTCCCAGGAAGAACGAAGTCCAATAAAATAATCGGGAATAAATGGTTCAGGCAGCTTTTCATCACTTTTTAAATTATCTGAAAAGTTTGAATCATAGTTACCGATACCCGATTCCGTATAGTGACCATACTTACGTATCCCGCCCTCGACAGCAGCTTCCACTGTAGGCCCCAATGCAGCTTTACGCTGTTTAAAATAAGCTTGTGCAGATTCCAATCGTAAGATGGATTGACGGACATCGATATTATTCTTCAGAGCGGAATCAATCAATGCGACCAGAAGGGGGTCCTTAAAGATTTCCCGCCAGGACCGATTCCCTACATTTACGCTATCAATGGCAGTCCTTTCCGCAAAGGCGGTCGGTACGGCAATTTTCTCAGGCTGTGCCGCCTTCTTCGGGACGGAACAACTACCAAAAAGAATGAGCGCAGCAATCACCAATGCGGTCTGTTTGATAACCTGTTTTTTATTCGATTTTTTCGAGAATAAGATCACCAGCCCCGGGATAACAATAACCCCTAATATCGTCCCGATAAGCATCCCGCCGACCGCAGCAGTACCGATACTTCGATTTCCCAAAGCCCCGGCACCACTAGCTATCATCAATGGGATCAATCCAGCTATAAAGGCAAAAGAAGTCATTAAAATAGGACGTAAACGAGCGACAGCGCCTTCAATTGAAGCCGTTACGATATCCATTCCTTGCTTATATTTTAAATTGGCATATTCCACAATTAGAATGGCATTTTTGCCCAAAAGACCGATTAGCATGACTAAAGCTACCTGGGCATAAATATTATTTTCCAAACCAAATATTTTTAGGAAAATAAACGCTCCAAAAATTCCGGCAGGTAAACAGAGTAGCACTGGTAATGGTAATAAAAAGCTTTCATATTGAGCGCACAACAACAGGTAAACAAATAATAGACAGAGCGCAAAAATATACAGCGCCTGATTTCCTGAAATCTTCTGTTCACGCGTCATACCGGACCATTCAATACTATAGCCCTGCGGCAAAGATGAAGCGATCTTTTCCACTTCTTCGATTGCCTGTCCCGAGCTGAATCCTGGAGAAGACTGACCAGTAATCATCGCCGAACTAAACATATTGTATCGTGTAATCTGTTCAGGACCATAAATACGCTCCATGGAAATAAAGGCATTGTAGGGTACCATCTCCCCTGTTTCATTCTTGACATATAGTCGGAGTACATCTTCAGGTCGCTGGCGGTACTCAGGCCCGGCCTGTACCATCACCTTATACATTTGACCATAACGGATAAAATTTGTAGCATAGAGACTTCCCATCAACGTCTGCAAGGTATTCATCGCATTTTCAACAGAAATACCCTTCTTTGCGGCCATATCATAATCCACCTTCAGCATATATTGCGGGAAGTTAACGTCAAAGCTGGAGTTGATGTCCTGAATGACTTCACTTTTCTCCATATCCTCCATAAACTTCTCCAGTACCTCCGCAGTCTTATTCAGATCCTCATTACCACTACGGTCCAACAGACGAAGTTCAAATCCCGAAGAGTTACCAAAACCAGGTACTGTCGGCGGTGGGAAAAAATCAATCTGCCCATCAACAAAGTCCTTTGTTTTCTCACGCAGTTCTCTGATCACATCATCGACCGTCTGATTACGTTCTTTCCAAGGCTTAAGATTGATCATCCCCATGCCATAAGAAGCCCCGGAGACTTCGGTAACGATACTATATCCCGATAACGTTGAAACGGTTTCAACAATATCAAGTTTGCGCGCCACAGAGTCAACCTTATCCAATACGCGCTCAGTACGGTCTACTGTCGCACCGGGAGGAGTCGTTACGGAGACATAGATCATCCCTTGATCTTCCGTTGGAATAAAGCCCGATGGCAATATTGCACTACTTCCCCAAGTTGCTACGAAGAACCCACCTAAAAGCAACAGTGTAAGCCCACGTCTGGCACTGGTTTTCACCAATATTCCCTTATAACCGAAAGCTGTACGATCATAAACCTTATTAAATTGTTTAAAGAAACGGTCCAACCAATTATTAGACGGTTTGCGGTCGTGTGGTGACCGAAGGAAAAGCGCACATAGTGCCGGTGTCAATGTCAAGGCATTAATACCTGAAATCACGATAGCCGCCGCCAGAGTTAGTGAAAACTGTCTATAGAATATCCCCACTGGCCCCGACAGAAAAGCAACAGGAACAAACACGGCTGACATCACCAAAGTGATTGCCACAACCGCACCACCAACTTCTTTCATCGCTTCCAAAGTCGCTTCCATAGGCTGCAAATGTTCTTCTTCCATTTTAGCGTAAACTGCCTCCACGACCACAATCCCATTATCGACCACAATTCCGATCGCCAATACTAGTGCAAATAGAGTAAGTAAGTTGATTGAAAATCCCAACATCTGCATGAAAAATAAAGCTCCGATCAGACAGACCGGTACGGCTAAAATCGGGATAACTGTCGCTCGAAAATCCTGTAAAAAGATAAACACGACAATGAAAACCAATAGAAATGCTTCCAATAGCGTCTTTATTACAGATGAAATAGAAGCATCCAGAAAACGGGACACGTCATAGCCCAAAGTATAGGTCATGCCGGCTGGGAATGAAGTCTGCTTCAATTCCGCCATGCGATCTTTTACCCGTTGAATCACTTCCTGCGCGTTGGATCCGGGAAGCTGTTTTAACATAATAGAGGCCGATGGCCGTCCATCAGTCTTGGAGACCATTTCATAATCCAGGGAACCAAACTCGACATCGGCCACATCCTTGATACGAATAATGGAACCGTTGGAATTTGCACGAATAGGTACATTCGCATACTCGTCAATTTCTGTAAATTTTCCAGGGTAACGCAAAACGTACTGCTGCATATTTCGCATCTTGTCGGAACTTATCCCAGTTTGTCCGGGTGCTGCTTCAATATTTTGTTTGCGCAAAGCCGCCACCACATCTTCTGCAGAGATATTATAGGCAGCCATACGATCCGGTTTTACCCATACACGCATCGCATAATCACGCATACCCATAATCTGGGCCAAACCAACCCCCTCGATACGTTTTAACTCCTTCAGGATATTAATATCGGCGAAGTTATAGATAAAGCGTTCGTCAGCAGTTTCATCGTCGGTGAACACATTCAGGTACATCAGCATCGAGTTGACTTCCTTCTCTGTCGTTACCCCGGCTTTAATAACCTCTTCAGGCAACTCATCGAGCACTGTCGTTACCCTATTTTGTACGTTTACCGCAGCAATATCCGGGTCCGTTCCCACCTCAAAGAAAATCTGGATCACCGTGCTTCCGTTATTGGTCGATACGGAGTTCATATAAGTCATCCCGGCAACACCATTGATTGCTTTTTCAAGTGGGATGGCCACCGCATTGGTACTTACCTCTGCATTTGCCCCCGTATAATTGGCATTCACCACCACAGAAGGCGGAACAATATCCGGAAACTGCGTAATCGGTAATGTAAATAATGCCAGTAAACCCAAGAGTGTAATAAAAACCGATATGACCAGTGATAATATAGGTCTTTTTATAAATGTTTCAAACATAATTTATCCTCCGCTACAGCTTCCTCAATTTTGGATTAATCTTCATACCGTTACGCAAGTTTTGCACACCTTCATAGACCACTTTAACATTGGGATCAAGACCGCCTTCAACAATATAATAATGCCCCACACGAGCCCCAGCAATAAAGGGTGTCATCTTGACTGTACTATCAGCTTGCATGGTATAGACATATGTTTTATCCTGTATTTCAAATACTGATTTTTGATGTACAAATGCATGCTCTCCAGTTTCCATTGGTACGGCAATCTTGCCGGTAGCTCCATGTTTTAAGATATGCTCTGCATTGGGAAATTGTACACGGAGGGAAATTGATCCTGTATTTGCTTCAAATTCACTTTCTACAATATGAGCAACGCCTTCATGTGGATATAAGACCCCATTCGCCAAGATCAGTTTTACAGTTTTACGGGTTTCTTTACCATTCATTTTATCCTGCATCATGGTTAGATACTCCCGTTCAGAAATATCAAAATATACATTGACCTGGCTTAAATCCGAAATCGTGGTGATAAGACTTCCTTCTGTCAGTAGTGATCCCTCCTTTAATAAAATCCGGTCTATCCGACCATCAAATGGTGCCTGGATCACCGTATAATCTAATCTTGTCTGAGCTTGATTAACTAAAGCACGCGCTTCCTCGATTTTGGAATTGGCGGCCTTTAATTGAATTTTCAATAGATTATATTCTGAAGGACTCACAATATTTTTATCCACCAATTTCTGGGTTCTTTCCATCTCAAGCTTAATTTTTTGCGCTTCAGCAATGGAGTTATCATATTGCGCTTTCGCTTTGGCGAGTTCCGAACGATATTCTTCGTTATTGTATCTGAACAAGACCTGACCTTTCTTTACCCAGGCCCCTTCATCCACAAAGATTTTATCCAAAAAACCATTCAGCTTGGACCGGATCTCTACATTTTTCAAAGCCTGAATATCTGCAATATATTCTTGGTAGACTGTTGTATCCATTACAATCAAGGGTGTAACGGGTATATTTTTAATTTCTTCTTTTTGCTCGGCATTCGCATTGGAGGAGCGACAAGAAGCCAGCATCCCTACCGTACCCAATAATAGGCACAGCGCAAGTAATTTCTTCATAAAAACGATAAAAAATAAAATGTTAAACTAGATGGGAGCTACAATAATATTGCATAACAACGCAAGGAAACCACTGCCCTGTGACATCATTAACAAGAGTTAAAAAACAGTAGATTTTATAGACTCCGATAGAAAAGTAAAAGGAAAATACCTAGAAAGGCCGGAATCTATACAAGAACTCGTAATATCCCGGTCGACAGAGCGTCTTTGACCGATAAAAAGGATGCACCTTATCTTTCGAAAAGCACAACGCAGTAAATACAATACCAAAAACAAATATAAAGATGGATAGTACCTGACTATTAACAGAAAATATACGATAATCGTCCTGTAACAGCACTTTTTCTTCCTGTGAAGAATGAATAGGTTCTAAATCCAATACATCATCCAAAAAATATTCCACGATAGTTTCCCCCGCATGCAACACCTGTCCTGTCGCTGATGAGAATGACTCATACGTCAAGAGATTGAGATACGCAAAGAGTGTTAGAAGATGGAATAATTTACCTAACATATCGAATTTTCGAACCACAAAGGTATGGTTTTAAACTGCTAAGATTATTTTATTAATGTAAAAAAACCATGACAGCAACCGAATTCCTGTTCATGGCTTTTACCATATTAAAAAAGGATTACACGCCATTTTAACGCTTTTCCTTACTGAAAGAATAGGGTGCATCTTCTTTCTTGATCCCCCTGTTTTTATTCGGCTCTGCGCTCATATTGAACTCCAATTTCGCTCCCTTTAATAGCTCGGCGTAGCGAAGGTAGTTTTTATCATACACCTTTCCATTCCAGGAAAGGCGATCTACATAGACTTGGTCTGGGCCCTGCTGTTTTGCATAAATATGAATTTCTTTTCCATTTTCGAGTTTTAAGGTAGCCTTCTCAAACTGAGGAGAGCCAATAACGTACTCTCCGGAGCCCGGCGAAACAGGATAAAATCCCAGCGAAGAAAAGACATACCATGCAGATGTCTGCCCATTATCTTCATCGCCACAGTAACCATCCGGAGTAGGTAAATAAAGTTTATCCATTATCTTGCGGATCCAATATTGTGCCTTCCAAGGTTGTGCCGCATAATTGTAGAGATAAGGCATGTGCTGGATAGGCTGATTGCCATGAGCATACTGTCCCATATTCATTACCTGCATTTCACGCATCTCATGGATCATGCTACGGCTCTTCATTCCCTCATAACTTGGAATAGCAAATACCGTATCCAACATGGAAACAAATGATTTATTTCCGCCCATCAAATCTATTAATCCCTGTGGATCATGAAATACGCAGAAGCTCCAATGCCAGGCATTTCCTTCAGTATATTCACGCGACCAGGCGCTTGGATCAAAATTAGTGACAAACGATCCATCAGATTTTTTGCCCCGCATCAACTTTGTACTTGGGTCATAAAGATTCTTGTAATTCATCGCACGTTGCGCATAAATGGCTATTTCGGATTTTGGTTTCCCCAGCGCCTTTCCAAATTCATAAATACACCAGTCATTATAAGCGTATTCTAAGGAACGTGCTACATTCTGGTCCACCTTGACATCTGCTGGAATATAGCCCAATTTATTATAATATTCATGGCCAAAGCGTCCGGTAGAGGAATGTTTGGGATATGCATTATGCGCTCCGTGTTTTAGGGCCTCCCAAAGCACTTCTTTATCATAACCTTTTCGATCAGTTATCAAAGCATCTGTTACTATTGAGGCAGAATTATTACCGATCATAGATGCGCGGTGCCCTGGTGATGCCCATTCAGGCAAATAGCCACTTTCCTTATAAGCATTCACCAAGCCGGCCTGCATACGGTCGTTCATCGACGGATACAATAAATTCAAAAGTGGAAACAAACTTCTGAACGTGTCCCAAAAACCTGTATCCGTAAACATCTCACCAGGCAAAACCTGTCCATTGTAGGGACTATAATGGATTCTATTTCCGGAAGCATCAATTTCTGAAAAATCCCGGGGAAATAATGTCGAACGGTAAAGGCAAGAATAAAAAGTGCGTAAACGGTCTATATTGTTATCTTCAACCTGGATACGGCCCAATACTTCATTCCATTGCGCTTTACCCTCATCAGCAACCTGTGCAAATGTTTTGGATTTCACCTCCTTGAGATTAAGTTCGGCCTGTTCAAAGCTAATAAAGGAGGAAGCAACTTTAGCGACTACTTTATCACCCCTTTTTAACGAAGGGAAACCTACGATCGCCCCAGCGTGATCATCCCGAACTTCCAGCTGATTGTCTTTAATATTACCATTCGTTACACCGGCTTTGTAGGAAAAAGGCCGATCGAAAGTAATGACAAAGTAATTCTTAAAATTGTCCGGAACACCACCGCTATTTTTTGTCGAATAACCGATAATTTTATTTTCCTGTGGAATAACTTTAATATACGACCCTTTGTCAAAGGCATCAATAATCACGTACGCCTGATCTGTCTTGGGAAAAGTAAATTGAAATACCGCTGCCCGCTGTGAAGGTGTAAGCTCGGCCGTTACATCATGATCCGCTAGATAAACACTGTAATAATAAGGTTTCGCGATTTCAGCTTTATGCGAGAACCAGCTCGCGCGTTTTTCTTGATCAAACTGTGGTTTGCCCGTCATGGGCATCAAAGAAAATTGGCCATAATCATTATTCCAGGGGCTTGGTTGATGCGTCTGTTTAAATCCCTTGATTTTATCCGCAGTATAGGTATACACCCATCCGTCGCCCATATTCCCCGTCTGTGGTGTCCAAAAATTCATTCCCCAGGGACGTGCTATCGCCGGATATGTATTTCCGTTTGACAGTTCATATTTAGATTCTGTACCGATCAATGGGTTTACATAGTCTACGGGTGAAGCTTGCTGTGCCAAACTCAGCTGAGCCGCAAAAAGAAATAGAATGCCGCCTGTTATTTTTTTAATATTGAACATAATTATTGATTTGGTTGATGCTGCCTAAAAAACAACCTAAACGCTAAAACGTATTAGTAAATATAATTAAGAATTTTAAATATAAGCAATAAAGCCCCTGTTTTTCACAAGATGGTTACAATTCAAACCCGATTATCTGGGAGTTCTGATCCTTATTTTTGTTGTTTTTTTATAAAAAAAACAGCATTGAAGTCCAGGTCTTTTATGACCTGTAAACCTCAATACTGTTTTCTAAAAATCACCCCACTTTTTCTAGCGTGCATACATTCGATTGCAGCTAAAATTATTTTTTTCGTTATTGTGGCAACTCTAATAACCTGAACTCTGTCATTTGAAAGTTTGATCCTGATGATACAGCTTTCACAACGTAGCGGTAATAGCTATAAGATTTTGTGTTCGAGAACGTAAACGGTTGCGATCTTCTTCGGTCTGTGGGCGCTGTACCAAAGCTATAACCTGTGACAGTATTCAAAGTCACCCAAGTCTCGCCATCATTAGACCCCTGTATTTCCCAATCTTTGGGATCCCGTTCAGGCGAATCGTTTCCTGTCGTTATGGTATAGGCATTAATTACCTGCGGTTGGTAAAAGGCGAACTGCCAATACATGCCCGGTTGATATCCACCAATAAATAATTTGGAGGTTAGATCATTATCAATCAATTTTTTTGATCCTTCACCAGCATCAGGTCCGCTGGAATTATCCTGAGAAATCCGGAATGTGTTATCAATATTTGTCCAATCCTTTACAATACCTAAATCCGTGAGGAGTTTAGAAATAATGACGCTGGAACCTTTAGGGGTAGTAACATTAAGCCGATAAGTCGCAAAAGTTCCTACAGCGACCGACACATCGGCTTTTGCCTGATCAGAAACCTGTTGGTATTTATCTTTATCCGTCATAACAGACCAGGTGACGCCTTTCACTGCAATATCACTATCGTAGCTAAGCATCAATTTACCGGTTCCGTTTTTTTCGGCATTGAAGCGAATCAACTTTTCCGCGTCAATGTCAATGACTTCTTCGCGCTGTGCCCAATTTCCATTTTCATTAAGCACCATCAGTTTCACAACAAAACTCCCTGTATTTAAAAATGTATGCTTTGGAGATGCCGTCGAAGAGGTACTGTCATCCCCAAAACTCCACCGCGTTTCCGTATAATCTTTGGACTGATTCGTGAATTCAAATGTAAAAGGATCATCCTTTGCGACCTGCTTTATTGAAAAAGCCGATACTGGATTAGGAAGTTCAGGTTCTTCAACCACAACTTCCTTACTTTTACTGCAGCCCAACAACACGAATAGCAAAAATAAACTATACACGTGTTTTTCCAATTTCATAGCCATAAAATTTCATTATTATATAAAAAATAACCTACCATAATACATCCTATAAAAACTCGATCATCCGCCATTCCGAACATTGGAATAGACTACTTCCAACATTTTCTGTAATATTGAGGCGATAAAATTTATAACTGCCCGGTTTCTGAACATTAAATCGTCTCGTTTGGATCCGATTTGGGAAGCTTTCATTTGTTCTCGTATCAATAATAACCCAATTGGTACCATCCAACGACCCCTCCAGGAACCAGCTTTTTGGATCACGCTCAATGGCGTCATTTCCGGATGTAAGCGTATAAGCTCCAATTTTTAATGTTCTTGTAAATGTCAATGTACATTGGAGATCACCTGTAAATGCACTTTGTAAAAATTTAGTGCTTGTCAGGTCATCTACAAATTTCAGACTTCCTTCGCCTGCATTTGGTCCACCATTGTTATCTCTATTGACGGTTAATACCGCTTCTTTGGTTACATCAAACTCGACCACATTGGCGCAGTCAATCAAAATAGTGGTATAGTTTTTTTGTGGATTTATTACATGCAGTGTTGGGTCCTTTAGATAGACGGTTAGCGCAAGAAATTTATCTTTATTTTTTGCGATAATATCCCAGGGAACAGAAATACTGAAGTCAGCAGATGATTTATTTCCTTGGACTTGTACACGCGACGGCAGCGTATACTCATTTTCCTTCATTCCCACGGTATTCACAGGCAGCACCTTCTTTGAAATCCAATTTGAGATCGAATCTGTTGTACCTCGTATTTCTACATAAAACCATTTACTTGGAAAGGATGCCAAAGAAACGCCCAAAGGGATTTCAATTCCCGATGGTGTTGTATTATAATTGGTATGTTTGCTCGCGAGAATTATACTCGCCGGAGAATTGGTGATCGACAGGTAATGAATATCGGTCGGAGTCAATAAGCTCTTGGAATCAAAGGTCACAATAACACTATTTGGATTTCCCAATTGATTACCCTTTCCAGGGTTTATTAGTTTATAAGAAAGCGCAAATTTTTTCCCATATATCCTTTCGATCTCCGTTCGGGAAATGGTTAACACAAATGATGTCGTATCGGATCCATATTGGAATTTCACCACATTTGGAAAAGAAAATGCCTGATTGGGCAGTGTGACAACATCTTTTAAGGCTCCCGATTCGATCAATTTGATTACGGTGTCCGTATTCAACTGCAGCTCTACATCGAAGGTTTTGGATGCCGGATTGCTTAACTTAACTTTCAGGGGGATCTGGACATAGTCGTTTGTCTTCACCAAATCCTTCCCACCACCTTCGGCAATAACCTGTACGGGATTGTTCCCCAGTAAATCAAAGGCCTCAAGCTTATCTTTTGAACAGCCCATAAATTGGCTATAGATCAAAATCATTGTTAGAAAATAAAAAAGTCTTTTCATAATATCTCTTTTAAGATTATTTATCCACCCAAACTCGGCCATCCAATTGCCAGCTTTCTTGCCTAGCAATTTGCAACCAACTGAAGATCTGCGCTGTTATATCGGTATTTTTGGGTACCAGGGTACTAATGGTTTCTACTGAAGGCGCACATAAGAAATCATTGAGTTTTGAAATCTCATAAGTTGAATTCCCAACTTTTAAGGTATTTCCAAAAGGCCCTTCATCGTAAAGCAAACCGTTGGTCACGGTACCGACAACCGGCCAATTTGCCGCAAGGTTAGGATAGTAAGGGTGATCATCGCTTATACCTACCTGACAGTTATATTGGGAAATCACCGACTCAGGTAGCGCGATTTTCCAAAAGCGTACATCAGCGATGTAGTAATCTCCTTCATTCCAATTACTATTTCCATTCATTAGGCCCAATCGAAACTTCGCCGGACTATTGATGGCTCCCCAGCCACTGACATCTATTTCATTTCCCGGAAGACCGTTGGTATAGGTTTTGATCAGCCTTTTACCATCGCTTGTAACCGTTCCTACCACGGTCACGTTGTTCCATGTCGCATTATTTAATTTCGGACCATTTACCTCACCACTTCCATTCGGACCCCTCCCATTGAACATCCAATAGTCATCTTTGAAGGCCATAATCCAGCCATTTGTAGGTGCACCAGATTCCCATTTTTCACGTTTACCAATAAAAGATGGATAATTAGGAAATCTATACGTATTATTTGGTCCTTTATTTTTCTTGACTTTCAATTCGATGGTAAATTCTTCATCTTTATCTCCCAGATCAAAAAGTGAATTATCCCCTTCGGTCATTTCAGCAAATATGCCCCCCTTAAACCGTAGAAAATCACCTGAAAAACGGCTTCCCAAATAAGGTTTATTAATGTAACGCGAATTGTATTTTGGAGAGTAGAAAATTGTAAAGGTATTGACATTAGGGTTGCTAAAAATAGTATTGTCATTTTGTGCAGGCGGAATTTCAAAAGGTCCGCCTTTACTTGATGTAATAATAACTAGCCAGTTCTCCTTTTTAAAGGTAGTACGTTGCTCCAAGGCCTTGAGAATTTCGCCGACCTGTTTATCAAAGTTATCTATCGCAGCTTTGTAGGTGGCACTGCTATTGTCATAGGCGCTCGCCTTTCCAGCTTTGTCTATTGCTGTGAAATGAGCGGTTAACATGGTGAGTTCAGGCTGTTTCAGCCCCTCTTTAACACCGTTAACAACAGCTTCATCTGAACTTTCAAATTTTGCCGCGGTAACGGGGGCTAAATGATCCACAAACAATTGTGAACTGCTATAAACTTTAAATTCAGGTGTTTTTATATTCGCCGCTATGCGGGTATAAACAGTGGGAAAGGTCTGCAAGTTATTATTGCTAAAATTATTTCCAACGACCAGGTGTTTAATTTCACTTACGCCGGTAATAATATTTGTCAAATCTGCCCCTGTTGAATTGATATCCGTATGCTCCTCGCTTAATGAAACCCAGGAGTAAATGGAATGGTCCAACAATCCGTTGATGGTGGAAATATTGGCGGTGCGTACGGATTCTCCCCGGGCACCATCCGCAATTAGCAACAATACTTTAGGCTTACCATATACCAAATCCACAGTGTCCTGTGCGCCTGTGTTATCAGGTAACAATCGCCCAAACTCATCCTTACAAGAGCTTACTGCGAAAAAAACAATTAAACACAGTAGCCACATATATATATATCGAAAATTATCTTGACTTCTCATCAGTGTAATATTTAGGTTATTGTTCCAATTTAATTCGAATCAGATTATTGACTTGCTCATTATTAAATCGGCTGAAGGACCCCATGATCAACAAAGCACGTTTGCCATCTTCTGTTCTTGTCTCCACCGCTTTATTCACGTACCCAGAAAAATATCCCGAGGTATTATAAGCCGCATTGAGCTCTCCGGTTGGATTTAAAATCATAAAACCATTGCGGGCAATATTGTTATATCGCACAAAATCACCAGCAACAACAATTAGACCGTCGTCCAACTGTACCGCGTAGGAAGGGTTACCTCCATCAAATATTTTGGGTTGAAAAGACGTGTCCAGTGTGCCATTCGCGTTCAACATCATGATCTTGACACTCGTTGCTCCATTATACTTACTAAACGCCCCAACGACGATATATTTATTCGTTACACTATTGTAAGTAACTGAATTTACATTGTAATCTGCACCTGTTCCCCCGGCATTAAATGTTGGATCCAGCGTTCCATTTGCATTCAACCTTGTAATATAACCTTTTGCTTCACCATCGAAACGGTTGAAAGTTCCATACACTAAAATTTTTCCTTTCTGTGCACCTATCGGATGATAAACCGTATTTACCGCTCCATTACCCCCGGTAAATGCTTTACCATCTGATCCAAATCGAAATGTTTTGTCCAGGCTACCATCAAGATTCATTCGCGCAACATGTCTAATCTCCGTACTATCCAAGATAACCGTATCCCTTGTTTCCAATTTGTTAGGCTTTCCATAAGTCCGGTGGATATAATATCGGAAATTTCCAGTCGCTAGGACCTTTCCTTCAGATTCATAAATATTACCCACATTGCCATCAAAACCGCCATTAAATGTCGGATAATATTTTAAGGTATCCTGCTGACCGGGCCTCCGGAATGGCTTTATCCCCATTGTATCAATGGCTCCAGTCAAATAGATACGCGTCAGATTGCTGATGTCGGCATTTCGTTGACCATAACCAGAGAATGAACCCGCCAAATAGTAATAGTTGCCTAATTTCAGGATGCTGTTCAATGAATTGTTAGCTCCGGTACCTATACGGAAGCTTGCGTCATAAGTACCATCTGCAAATGTTCTTACTAATCGATTGATCGGCCGTATGGAGCCTTTGTTATTATAATTGGTAAATGATCCCGCAAAGATCATTTTGCCATCCTCCAGGAAGAGCACATCCGAAACCGTATTGTTTGTCCCCACCCCGACTTGAAATGTAGCATCCAAAGCAACATTTCCCAACACAGTAAACTGTGGTCCAAAAAACACAATGTCATCTATAGTAACCGAAAGCACACCAGTACTTGCAAATGGGGGAACTTTTAGCTTCACATGATCCGCAGTCAACTCGACAACTTCCGCCTTTTCCCCATTAAATCTGATAACGGCCTTATCTTTATATTTATCCAATCCCTTTATCCGCATCACGGTCTCGGCACCAGTTTTCCCGGATTCAGGTTGCATCTTATCCGTTGGGTTTATTTCGATATCCAGTGGCGGTAAGCCCTCTTCATAGGGCGCCGAAAAAGTCTTATTGTCCTTGTTACATCCAAATAATAATGGAATAAAGAATAATAAAGCAATATATTTCCACGTCGTTCTGTACATAACTTTCATAATTTATTTCACAACTGGTTTTTAACGTTTACTTTCCAAAATATCAGCGATAATCTCTCCCGATCTATAACCGAAATCAGCTTTTGTATAATCAATCACATGCACAACACCATTGTCAGGTTGTATATCCGAAGAAGCGATAGGGCAAGTCCACCACTCCATAGGTCTACTGATATCCGGGATATAAGAAATATGAAGCTGACGATAGCCCATATACTTTAGCCTGGTGATGTTATTTTTATCCGAATCATTGATCGCATCGTTGTATACCACTCCAATATTAGACACAGTATTTCCCAAGGAGGTATAGTTTTGGCCTTTAAATACATTCAGCAAGTCAAGATCAAGCTGTGGGTAATCCATCAACTTGCGTTTGCCATTGAACATATAGCGCAATAGATATTTTCGCCAGATGGTACTGTCAACGTCTGCCAATGTTTTTACCGTATCCCGCCCAAGAAGATACAACAGCATATTCACCCCGGATGCACCCCGCTGGGCATTGCCTTTCGCCAGACCAATTAATTTTCGGACACTCTCATCTCTGGGAGCGAAAAAAGTAAACTCTTTGGTCTGAAAATCATTTTCCAGTCCCGCAAGCCGAATAATCTGTGCGATGGAATCAAATTCCCTTGGTTTTGAATCTAAATATTCCATGATTGAGCCATCGAACTTTGCCTGAGCTAAACCACCATCTTCGTAATAATCATCTTTTTTACAGGATCCCATACTCAAGAGCAATGCGGTGATCATAAAAATGTAGCCTCTAATTTTAAATCTTCTCATAATACACATAGATTTAGTTTCCGCCAGTCCAATAACTATTTAACACGATCTTAGAATTGAAATTCTTCGCTGAAGGATCCAGCGGCCAGGTCCATGCACGACGATTGTATTGGTCAATTGTCATCGGTGTCATGGTCCACTGTGGATTTAATATCCGTTTTGTTCTGATTAGGTCAAAATACCGCATACCTTCACCAATTAATTCACGGCAGCGCTCCTCGAAAATAAAATTCTTAAGATCGGTTCCACCACCTGAATAACGGGTTGCTTCGGCACGGTCCCGAACGATATTGAGTACAGCAATAGCTTCGGCTTCCCTTGACGTCCCAAGATTGGCTAAGGCCTCCGCCTCCAGCAGAAGAGCATCGGCATAGCGAAATATCATAAAAGTGTTGTCGGGGTTAGAATCTTCGTTGCCAGAAGCAAAGACGTTGGCCGCGAATTTTTTAAGTACAAACTGGCCATTATCGGCATACATATCCTCATACCAGAGTTCCTTCCGCTTATCCGCGGGTCCATTAAGCGGGTAGATACGGTACATAAAAACAGATGAATAATATGCGATACTAAATTGCTGGTTGTATCGGGGAAATTTATAGGGCCATCGCAGGAAATGATCCCAAAGCGGTGCATAAGCATTATTTTGATCGCCGTAGTTAATGGTCCGATAAAACTCAAAAAGGGATTCTTCTGTTCGTCCTTTGGAGACTTTTGCCCAATTTTCCGGTGTTAAAGCATAAAGGTAATGAACGCCACTTGTTCTCAGCTCCTTGCCCAATGCTGCCACACTTTCATAATATTTTGTTGCATTAGGTGAATCAAAATTGGCATTCCACATTTTCATATGCATCAACAGTGCAATAATACTACCGCGGCTCGCCCTTGCACCACGCTGCGACGCGTCACCAAACGACCAAGGCATGATATCTTTGACAGATTCCAAATCCAAAATACATTTACTGATCACAGAAACCATGTCTTCACGTGCCAGCTGTTTAGCAAAGTAGGCTTCCGTATAGTAGACCACATCACCATATAGGCGGACCATCCAAAAATAGCTGAAACAACGCATAAAAGTCGCCTCTGCTTTGTAACGGTCTTTGTCTGCCGCCGATAACCCCGGAATTCCTTCCTCCAGTTTAGCAATCAAAATGTTGCAGCTCTGAATAACCTTGTAATAGGTATCCCAGCTCGACACCTTGTACATGGCATAACCACTGGAGCGCCCGCCGGACAAGGTATTGACATAAACGGCATTCATATTGTTCGTTCCAAGATCCCTCAGAATCATACGATCATTTGATGAAGTGGGCGAAGGGAAAATCTCGCCAGATCTGGCCTCTCCTATTGCGCCCATTACCCAAGACTCATTTATCTTCTCAAAAAATTGACTGTATATGCGCGCGATATTTGCCTCTACATCTTCTTTTGACTGATAAAAGTTATTTCCTGTAAGCCGATCAATGGGTTCGACCGTCAAAAATTTCTTACAGCCAACGGTCAATATGACGCATAGGCTTAAAACAAATGCGATTCTTGTAAAATTTCTTTTAATTTTCATAACACCTAGCGATTAGAAATCTATATTAACACCTACACTATATTGCCTTGGAACAGGATATCCACCTGAAGCGTCCCTTCCCATACTACTCACGTTTTCCGGGTTCGGTCCACTGTATTTTGACAAGGTAGCGACGTTTTCAGCCGTTACATATACCCTTAAACGTTCCAGACCGTAGCGTCTAACTGCGTTTTTCGTAAACATATAGGACAGGGTAACACTGTTGAATTTGAAATAGGATCCATCTTCCGCCCATAAACTTTGGTCCATGCGAAATGGATCGATACTCGAATAACGTTTAAAATCGTAGGCATATGGATACTTCGCGATATCTCCCGGCTTCATCCACATATTAATGTCGTCCAACGGAACGACAGCCTGACTTCCATAAGGATCATTCATTAGACGCAGCCGCTCCGCAAGCGCATTATTTAAGATCGTACGTTTAGCTGTGTATGAGCCATACACATTTAAGCCAAACGTTCCTAAAGTCTCATGGTTATAATTTAAATTCAATTGTAGACCTCCAGTGATGAGCGGCTGAGAATTACCTGTTCTCGCATAATCGTTTTCATCTAAAATATAGTTGCCATCTAGATCGGCAAAAATCGGGTCTCCTGCCTGAAATTCTGTCCCATTAGCCATGCGATACCGGCGGCCTGACACAGGGTCCACAGGAACATCCGCATCGGTACTATAAACACCCTGGTTTAATAACATGTAATTTGACATGGTCGATGTCCCTACTCTAAAAACAATATGCTGTCTCAGGTCATTAGTATAATCCCAGCGAACAAATTGACCGCCATAATGTTCTGGCAATTTGAGCAATACATCCCGGTTAAAGGCACCATTTACACCGACGGACATGGTAAAGCGACCTTCGGTAAATGGTCGATACATCACAGCGAGCTCATGGCCATAGTTAGCAATAGCGGCTGAATTGCTGTTCACTTTGTCAAAGCCCAATGAGGTAGATAACTTCTCCTCAAACAAGATATTATCTACTTTCTTGTAATAAGTATCATAGGTCAGTTCAAACCGGTTATTGAAGAACGCCATGTCCAAACCCAGGTTATATTGACTGGTGGTTGTCGGTTTTAAATCTGGATTAGGAATCTGTTCGTAATTGATTCCGATACCGATTTTATCATTATACCCGCCTGTAATATCATATTTTCCATAAACCCGTTCCAAGGTACTATTAGGCATAACGTTTACCCCCCAGCTGGTGCGGATCGACAATAAGTTGATCCAGTCCACTTCTTTTAAAAAGTCTTCATGGTAAGCATTCCAACGGAACCCAACGGCGGGGTTTTTGGTGTATAGATTTCCAAAACCATTTTGTGATGAACCGTCCATACGGTAAGAAAGATCCACAACATATTTTTTCATATAATCATAGGTACCGGCAATTGCAAAAGACAATCCACGCTCCTTTCCGAAACCTCGGCGCAGCAATCCACCGCCTTTAGAAAAGTAACCATCAAACCCTAGTGGTCCTTCAAATTGATCATTCGGTGTACGCGCCTGCAATGCCGCATTTGCTTGCTTTTCCAACGTACGGATCTCATTGAACAGATTGAAAAACACCGTATGCTTTTCTTTAAACGTCCGGCTATAGTTAATGGAGTTCCGGTTATATAATGAATTGTATCGTCCATAATAAGCATAAACCTGCGCAAACTGACCGTTTGCTTCCGCCGGAGTAAATGTACTTTCGTTGTCGGACGTAGATTCATAACTTACCGTCGTGGTTGCCCGTAAACCCGGAATAAATTCATACGATGCTTCGATAAAAGGTTTTATCGATTTAGAAGAGTTATCATTCCTTGTTTTTAGCGCTGAATTATACCCCGAAGAGGCTAAGTAAAACGAAGGGCCAGGCAATAGAGTTGAAGCCATACCATTTTTTGCCACGCCGGACTGCAAAATCCCTAATCCATCACCTTTACTCTTTGACCCGAGCGAAGCATTGACCTGAGCCGTGAATCTAAACTTCTCATTTGGATAATACTCAAATCGCATATTGGCCATGTAACGGTCAAAACCCGTATTTTTTATAATTCCGTTTTCATTATAATAATTTAAGTTGGCTTTATAATTTAACTTTTGATTCCCCCCGTCTATTGCAACGTTATGGGTCTGATTATAGGTTGTCGCATAGAATAAATCCTGCCAATTGGTCGAATTGTTAAAATAAGCATTTAAGCTATCCGAAAGTATGGGTGTTTGTGATATTCGATCCCAGTCATCCTGCGATAGTGCATTACCATAAATTTGCAATAACTTAAGCCTACGCTCGAGATTACCACCCAAAGTTTCTCTTAATTTTGGTGGTGTTTTCAGGAAGAAGTTTCCTGTATAACGTACACGGGGCACTTCTGAATTTCCACGTTTTGTGTTAATAATGATAACACCATAAGCTGCCAATGAACCATATAAAGAAGTTGCTTGTGCATCTTTCAATACCTCTATATTTTCTATGTCCTCGGGAGGTATGAGTGATAGGGGGCTAATACCGGGTCCCTGTTGACTGAGGCCGAGCTCATTGGCACGATCCGCATCCATCGGCACCCCATCGATCACATACAAAGGCGAAGTCGGTGTCAAGAATGACTGATCTCCCGAACCTGTGACACTAATTGTTGAAAGCCCCCGAATCTGTGTAGACCCTCTAAATCCTGGAGCACCTGTATTCACCTGTACATTCAAACCCGCAACTTTACCCTGGAGTAGATTCTCCACATTTGCCGCCGGAATATCTTGAAGCTCTTTTCCACTGATTTTGGTCGAGGCTCCCGTTGTTGTTTCCCGAGGTCGCTTAACATAACCACGAACAACAACTTCATCCATCTGATTATCCAATTCTTTCATGCGTATGCTGACATTGCGGTCTGCACGTATGGTGATTGAAACGCCGTCGTAACCGATCAGTCTAAACGAAATGGATGATCCCGAGACCGCAGTTACACTAAATGCGCCCGATGAATTTGTGGATGTTACCTCTCGCGCTGTTTTTCCGTAACGCACCGTTACTCCGCTCAATACCCGTCCTTTCTCATCAGTCACTTTCCCCGACATAATGATCGCTTGTGCAGATACCTCCAACGACATGAACATGCACAATATCAAGAGAACACAACTATTATAAATTATCTTTAATCGCATAACTATTTCTATTATTCGTTATCAAATCGTGGATTCTCTCTTTGGAAATGAAAAACAATTTCCCAGTCTCCTTTTGTAAATAATTTAAAATTCAATCCGAAACCGGCTGTAATCAACGTCCCTCCGAATCCTCTTCTGGAATAACTAAAATCTACCTTTGCGCTTCCGCCATTTGTATATTTAGTCGGGTAATTTGTCAGGGGAATGGGATAGGCGACGTCATATTGAACATAACTCTCCGTTTTTTTCATGTTAAAACCATGTATCAGTTCGTTCCAATTTGTTTCGTTGAAATTATCGGGGTTGATCGGATTTTTATCTTTGTTTAAAAAAACAAATCTTAAATTATGACCATTTCCACCCGTAAAAGGGCGTATGTAAACCACTAGATCTTTAAACTCATCGTTGGTTCGTAACAATTGGTTACTGGATTCTCCATAAATATTACTCATATAGGAAGGCCAGATATAGCTTTGCTTCTTGGGATTTTTAGGATCCTTAGGGTCAGGTGCTATCTCACCATTATACGGATTTTTATCCGAATAGGGTTCATAATCCTGTACTCGCCATGGTAGGATCATAAAATCTTTAACAATGGTAGTCCCCCCTGAATTGGAAACTTTAAGATCGAAATAGCGAACATTTTGCACCAGATCAATACTATCTTTGGCCCTCGGCGCGATCAGCTCATTCGTTGAAGAGTTCCATAAAATAAATGTCCCTGTTGAATCGACCTCAAAGAGTGGTCTGTTGACCTGTTTTCTTTTGGCTTCGATTTCTGCGAGGTTTTTCTCCGTTCCATCGTACCGCGAAATCCACTCATAGACGGGTTTTACCTGAAAAAGATCCGTATAAGGTCTTCCATCGCCGTAACGCGGATTGACAATTTCAAACTTTAACGGCGTTGTCGAATGGTCTGTATTCACTATCCCCATACGTGTGGTTCGTCCTAAAATGGGATAGAAGGATTTCCCGTCGTAAGTCAGATTTACACTTAAAAATTCCTTCTCTTCGGGCAAATTATACATCTTTTTACACCCATTTAAGCCTGCGCACATTAAAACAAGTAGACTACCATAAAAACATAGTCCCTTGTCCAGTATTCTGTATTTTTTAAAAATTCTCATTGCTTAGACATTCTTAAATTGGTTATTGATTTCGGTTCATTGTCCAGTCTGCAAGTTGGAAATCACTGCCCCCATACATGCGCGCGATATTCAAACGATAGATTTTATATGCTCTGGTATTGGTAAAAAAGAATACCCTTAACTGGAAACGCTCATCAAAAGCTTCATCTTTTTTGGTGTCTAGAAGATCCCATTTGGAAGTCTCTTCGTTCCATCCCTGTAAGGTCCAATCGGTGGGATCCCGCTGCTGAATGTCATTCGCTGACCGAAGCGTATAGCTGTTTGCAGCAACCGCAACTGGAAAATCCCATTGGATATAAAATTGTCCGGGGCTTGACAGGAAGAATTTGGTCTCTGGATTGCCATCGAATACATACTTGGATGCTTCCACAGCATTCGGACCTCCAGATGCTTCTTTTGATGCGGATCCTGCTCCGCCAATTGTTTTAAATAAATTTTCAGGTGGTGGGATATAGATAATCTGACTGACAAATTTATTAAAACCGAAAACATGGTCAGAATTAAGCACATGGACCACCGCATTATCTGTCTGGATATTTAGCGAACTTGTTTCCGTCGTCACCCAATTGCGATTAAATACGGATCTTCTTGTGTCGGAGAAATCAACTATTGTCGGGCCTCCATTCATATATCCCGATGAGGCCTGTCTATTAAGACCGATGTGCATGGGGTAACCGTAGCGTATTCCCAACACATCCTTCCCGTCTTGATTTGTGAGTGAATCACTGGAAATCCTTCCCTGGATAATGTACTGGCACATCAGCGAATCCAGTATTTCATATTTCACAGAATTTAAATACTGGGCCGGTTTGTCGGACACATTCAATGTATTATTCAGGTTCTGAACCGCCAATTGGAAGTTAGCATTTGTCAGTGCAAACAAAGTGACTGTACTATCTTGCAGTTTCTTTTGCAGTCCGATCCGGTCGATAACTTTAACCAAGGAATCATATACCCCAGGCTTACTTTTCAGATAACTATATAAATTACCCTTATAAACAGGTTCCTTAGCCATGGGCGAATAGTAACCTTTATCTTTGGCACAGGCGTACAACAGAGATGTAACTGCCAATGCGAATATGCACCGTATAAATAAGTTCTTTTTCATAGCTGTTACTTCTTTACTTCCAATAAGCATTTTGTTCTATTAACTTATTCTGCGAGAGGATTTCCTTTGCGATCGGCCAGTAAATTCCATCTTCGGCAATCAGTTGTGCCAATTTCGGATTGTCATGTTTGATCTTCTCACGGCGGATCATATCATACCAACGATGCCCCTCTCCCATCAGTTCCCGTTTCCGCTCCAAAAAGATCGCGTCAACCAAATCACCATTGGCAGTTTCGGTGTATGCTTTAAGGCCTCTTCTTTCCCGAATTTCATCTAACAGCTCGATAGCGGCCGATTTTTCACCAAGTACAGCCAAGGACTCCGCCCGCAAAAGAGCCATATCCTCCAAGCGGGTTAAAATTGTCGCACTTGTAAAAATCCGAAAAGTGGGATCAGAAGTCCCCCCCATAATACATTTGATCTTACTGAAAATCGGGTATTTACCATTGAAATTCCGGAAGTAGACTTCCGTGTTCGGATTGCCCAGGGTATCTATGCTGAAACGCTGATCTTTTTTCTCACTGAATGTCTTTAAAATCGTCTCTTTAGGCATGTAGATATCGGGCACAGATTTATTCACTACAGGCGCAGCCAGTGTAAGTTCCTCAATATGGCCTGTAAATGAAGCTTCGACATGTGCCCAGATATAGGGGAAGGAAAACATCTGTTCGGACCGTTTTTCAAAGAAAAAACCATTGCCATCTGTCAGGAAAGAAGACGATAAATAATAAGCTCCTCCTTTTGAATAATTATCCATCACAAATTTGGTGTAAGATGCGACATCAGCATAATTCGCTTGCCAGGCAGCCAAATGGGCTAAGATCGCATAAGCGGAAAGCTTCCGGACCAATGCACCATTCCACCGGGAAGAGTTTTCATTATAATAATTCCCAATCTGTTGTTCATCGCCAGTACTATAGGAATAAGGCAGCAGTTGCGCCGCGTCATACATTTCTTTTTCGATCCAGGCGTAGAGCTTTAAACGATCTTCGCGAGGTTTATTTTCAAAATTTCCATCATGGGAATTTAAAATCAATGGGACATCACCCCAGATACGTACCATATTAAAATAGGCATAGGCACGTAAAAATCTCGCCTGGGCAACATCTACTACCAGGTTATTTTCGGTATAGCGCAGATCTTTTGTCCGTACTTCCGGAGCGCGTTCCATAAATATATTGGCGGCATTGACCACCGCAAACCAGCGCCGCCAGTTGGATAATGCATTTAGCGATTCATAATTCGCTTTAAGATCATTTTTTATAATGGCTTTCAGGTCTTGTCGATTTGGACTTTCAAAATCACCGGACCGTACATCTCCGTAAAGCCAGTATCCGTTGTTATCGTCCAATGCGGCCTTGGTTAAACCATAGATCCCCATCAGCCCAGCACGCGTATCTTCCAAAGCATTCCACATATTTTCTTCTTTGACCGTCCGCGAAGAATCTATATCAAGCATTTTCTTGCACCCGCCAAGGGCTAGCAAGAAAATTGGTAACACACGAATAATGAAATAATATCTTTTCATGTCTATTCTTTTAAAAATCAACTTTAATACCTAAGGTGTAAATTCGGGGAATGCGCAATTTGGACCCAATATCGTAACCCGTATAATCTACAATCTCGGGATCCACACCACTATAAGATGTTATGGTTGCGACATTATTCGCAGAAACATAGGCATAGGCATTTTTAATGCGCTGTGTACGTCCACCGAGCAAAGCCGTCAGATTATAGCCCAAAGTGATTGCGCGAATCTTTAAAAAAGAAGCGTTCTCCAAGAACAGATCCTGATCGGCCTGATAAGCGATGACCGAACTCCAAGGGTTATACAACGGATATTTACTATAATCGCCTCTTTTCTCCCAATAGGTAATCTCTTTGACCGCATCCAACTTCCGGGCACCTTCATTATTAATAAAATCAAAACGATTTGCCATCTCTTGATTAATGAGCTCACGGCCAATATTGTAGTACATATTGATGCCTAGATCCCACTTCCCAAATACAAAGTTGTTGTACCAATTTCCAAAAATGGCCGGTAGACGATGGCCCTGCAAAGTTCTATCATCATCATTTATGGTATTGTCGCCATTTTGATCTTTCCAAATGGGATCACCTGCTCGCAACTGAATAGCATTATAGGTCATTCCCGATGGCACTTCCGCATCTGTCTTGTAAATCCCTTCATTGGAAAGAAGCCAATATTGATCCAGTGACTTCCCAACTTCCAATAAATTATTCCCGATAACCAATCGATCAAGTCCATTTGGCAATGCTTTAAGTTTGTTTCGATTGTGAGACACATTAAGTGCCGTAGACCATTTAAATGTTTTGGATTGGATCGGATCAAGCCCAACTGTTAATTCCGCCCCGGCATTTTGAACATCCATTCCTGCGGAATAACTTGATTTGTATCCGTACTCACTAAAAGAAGGGATATTGATCAGTTGGTTTTTAGTCTGTTTCAGGTATAGATCCAAGGAGACATGAAAGTTCTTTTTTTCGATTGCATAGTCAAGACCTAAATTGCCCTGATCAGTGTAGGCCCAGGGAATATTATAACCTACCCATCCCGATTCGTAAGGTCGCACCAGTCCCGCGATCGCATTATAGCCAGCAATCAACTGATTGCCTGTAAAGCCCATTTGAGCGACATAGTTAGGTCCCTGTGCAAAATCATCAAATACATTGTTTATTCCAATACGTCCCAGGCTCAATCGAGCTGTCAGGTCTTTCAGGCTTCTATTTGTATTGAAATAACTGTTTTTGATATTCCAATTTACGGAAAGCGATGGTGTAAACAGCCATCTTGCATCGGGCTGAGCGTTAGAGGATCCATCGGATCTCAGCAGTAAAGAGACATCAACCTTTTTGTCATAATTATAGGTTGCCTTTCCATAAAAAGAGACTAAATTATGGCGGATACGATCTAAAAATTTAAAAATAAGCGCCTTAGGGTACGCCGTAGCTTCCAAATAATTAGAAGCATTCATATCATCTTCCAAAAGATTCACTTTAATAAAATCATTTACTCCTTTGTAAGCGTAAGCATAATTGTAGCGGTACGTATCCCATTGCAAGCTATTTCCGATCAATAGATTCAAGTTATTTTTAGTATCAATTTTCCAGTCATAATAAGCTTTGTTATCAAATACAGCACGTTGATTATAACCATAATAATTGGATGCAAAATTATTGGATTCCATTAGCTTGCTATGATAAAATTGATCCCGGTAACCTTCATTATAGTCGACCATACCGGTGGAAAGAAAATGAAAATTGCCAAAATCGAACTGTAGTTTACCATAGCCCTGTACAATATTTGACTTGTTGTTGTCAAATCCTTTTTTGTAAAAGCCCAAGTACTCATTATAGACGTCCTTATTAGGAGACAATGGAGCCGATAAATCGGGGAAATAGGCTAACTGCGCAAAACGATCTCTCAGATTTAAGTTTCTGTTACGATCAAGTCTAGTGAGATTCGCCTGCATGGAGAATGTCAACCAAGTCAGTGGCCGCATATTCAACCCAAATAAGGCGTAATACTTATTTAGTTTTACTTTCTCCGAAATACCCTTATCCTGAGTCGATCCGGCTGCAAATTGAAAATTTGCCCGTGGGCCACCACCAGAAAGGTTGGCATTTAAATTATATACCAAACCATTGTTATAATAGGAATCACTCCAATCCGACTTACCAAAGTAATTCATATTGAGTGAATCACTTAGATATACTGGATAAGAATCACCATCGTCATATTTACCATTCGATGTATACAAATCATAAAATTGCCTTCTGAATTTATTCTCGTAGTCACCGTTGATAGTCGTCACTTGTGGACGTTGTGCCACCCCTGTATACATATTGACGGCTATACGATTGGTTTTATCGGATTGGTATTCTTTCGTTTGGACGACAATTGCTCCATTGGCAGCATTAGGCCCGTACATGGCTATTGCTGCAACATCTTTAAGGATCTCAATAGACTTGACCATATCGATATTGATATTGGCCAAGAGATTTGTTGCCGGACCAATTCTTTCAAGGTCATAGGTTTGTACAGCATAAGCGAATGGATGCTCTCCCACCAATGGAATGCCATCAATCACAACTAATGGCTGATTTTGAAAAACATCGATGTCAGAAAGCAATGGTCTAGAAATACCACGAAAATACATGGGCTGTTTAGTTCCAGGTTCGCCAGAGGGTTCGGTTACATAAAGTCCCGTATTGTTCCCTTTTAAATACTGCTGAAGGGAGGTGTAAGGTAACAAGCCTTGCTTCTTGATTTCAATCGGATTGACCTGACTAACTTTGGTCTGAAATATGGAGTCTAATTTTACAGCTCCAATCTGAAGCTTAAGACTATCCGAAGGAGTCAATTGCTTATTGTCCTGACCAGAAACAAGAGAACAGCAAGCACAGGACCATCCCAAGACAACGAGTCCACTCAAACACCTCTTTTTAATCATGTACATAAGAATGATATATAATTAGGTTATTTTACTTTTCTAGTTTAAATTGGTTATAGCACCCCTGAATCAGGGGCCAATTGTGTATAGGGTCTTCGAGACAAGAAAATTGGCTTATTCTTTCTCAAAACACGTTATGCAGTATCAAATAGAAGTACCATCATAATTTAAGGTTTAAAGTGTATATAAAAAACGTTTTAGCATAACAGGAAATACCTCTCTGTCAAAACTGGTTTACTTGCTTAATTGGTCAGCACTTATCGCTTTCGGTTATATTGAAGATATATAGAAAACGGAGAAAAAAAAATTTTTTCTCCGTTTTTTTTGTTTTGCTAAACTGGTTTAGTATGCGACATTAAGCTGTTTTATGCGAAAAAACTCGATTTTTGACCACCAAAATTAAGATTTGCTAAAAAAACTCATGAGTTATTTTTTTTACAAATTGTAACACTCCGCTCCGTCTTGGCGACTAAAAGCCCCCCAACTATCCATACAAAATGCGTATAAAATATCTCTATTGAAAATGCAGTCCAAAATTAAAGACAAGCAACACGGACGTTAACAAAAAAAGACCGATCAGTAAATGATCGGTCTCTCCCAATAGTAAAGTTATGGTTTACTGGACGGCTACTTCCCTTTCTTGGGCTTACTTGTCATATCAAAAACCAGTTCACCACCATTTATCAACGCGCTATACGATAATTTTAAATCATCCAGCACTTTACCGTTCCATGTCACAGATTTGACGTACACATTCTTTTCAGACTGATTACGCGCAGTGATCTGGATACTTTTCCCGTTTTCTAGTTTAATCTTCGCGGATTTCACTAATGGGCTACCGATCCAATACCCATCATCTCCTGGCGCAACAGGATAAAATCCAAGTGCAGTAAAGAGATACCAGGCAGACATTTGTCCACAGTCATCGTTTCCACCTAAACCAGCGTGCCCATTATGATATTGATTCCGTATAATCTGACGCAATCTTGCCTGCGCCTTCCAAGGGCTTTGGGTAATATTATACAGATAAGCCACATGATGAGAAGGTTCATTTCCATGTACATAATTGCCAATAATACCATCCCTTGTTATATCCTCCGTATGCTCAAAATATTTATCAGGCAGTTCCATTGTGAATAAAGAATCCAGATAGGTCTCCAGTTTTTTTGGGCCGCCCATAACTTGCATCATCTCTTTGGGTTGATGCGGCACGTACAAGCTATAATTCCAAGAATTCCCTTCTATAAAACCCTGCCCGTGTGTATCTAGGACATCAAATTTTTCCTTAAACTTCCCTTGGGAGCTTTTTGGACGCATAAAACCAATCGTCGGATCATAAAGCGCCCGCCAGCTTTCCGCCCGTTTTGAAAAAGTCTGATAGATATCTTCTTTACCCAGCTTCTTTGCCAATTGAGCAATACACCAATCATCATAAGCATATTCCAACGTATTGGATACCGAAGTACCTGACACATCATCCGGGACATATCCTTTATCGATATAAGCGCCAATTCCTTCATAATTACGGGTATTTGCCGTTTGTACACAAGCCCTTAAAGCAGCTTCCGGATCGCCTTTATAGACACCTTTTAATATCGCGTCAACGATGACGGATACAGAATGATAACCGCTCATACACCAATTGTCGTTTGCATAATGCGACCAAATAGGCAGCATTTTCAACACACTCTGATCGTAATGTGCCATCATTGAAGCGACAATGTCTGAATTGCGGGAGGGATGAATTAAGTTCAGCAGCGGATGGAATGCCCTAAACGTATCCCAGAGCGAAAACGAGGTGTAGTTCGTAAATCCCTTAGCCTGATGTATCTCCTGATCCAATCCTTTATATTCGCCGTTCTGATCCATGTAAATGGTTGGCATCAAACTGGCATGGTACATCGCGGTGTAGAAGTTGACGAGATCCTCCTTGTTCAACATATCCACTTCAATCTTTTGGAGTTCCTTTTCCCAGTCCAGTTGTCCTTTGCGTACATATGCGTCAAAATCCCAATCCGGAGCTTCATTCCCCATATTGCTGAGCGCATTCTTCATACTTACAGGGCTTAGCGCAACTTTCATCTGGATAGATTCTTGCGCTTTGGTGTCGAAATCCAAGTGCAGCTTAATGTTATGGGCTGCTAGGTCGGGGAAATTATGCTGCTGGTCAAACTTACGCCAAAAGCCATTGTATACAGATTTTCCATCTTCATATTTCGCACCGTAGTTTTTGAAAGGTTTGGACGTCTTTATCGCAAAATATACGGTACGTGTCCGGGACCAACCATTGGTCTGGCGATAGCCTACTAAAGTTGAGTCATTTAAAACTTTGACAACCGTCCAGACATTTTTACCATCATAGTTATAAATTCCAGCCGTTAAATCCACGACAAGATGCGATGCATCTGATTGGGGAAAGGTATAACGATGGATTCCCACACGAGTTGTCGTCGTTAATTCGGCCTTAATCTGATGCTTGTCTAACAAAACACTGTAATAGTTTGGCTCCGCCCGTTCATTTGCATGTGAATAAGGTGACCTATATCCTTCCTGAGGTTTATCCGCCGTTCCCGGATTGAGCTGTACCTTCCCTTGGGTTGGCATGACCAAAATATCGCCAAGATCAGAATGGCCAGTACCACTAAAATGGGTATGGCTAAAACCCACAATCGTGGGGTCGCTATACTGGTAGCCGGCGCAATACTTATACACATCGCCATTGTATTGTCCATTTACGGCATACGATAACGTATCTGTATCCGGACTAAGCTGCACTGCCCCAAAAGGAACTGTCGCACCGGGGAAAGTATGGCCCATTCGTGCCGTTCCTATAAGCGGTTTGACATATTGGATTAATTTGGTTTCCTGTGCCCTTAAAAAAAATGGAATACATAGTAAACCGACACCAAGTAAATTTCTTACGTTCATCACTTAAGGATTAAATCTTAGGGTTTTTACTATAAGCACTCCATAATTCATCAATCGTCTTGCCTGTCTGCTCTTTCCAAAAATCATCAGTATACGTTTTACTGCGCATTGCTCCGTCCAATTTTTTAACAAAATCCTTTTTCACATTTTTGTTAATCCAATAAAGGAATCTTGCCGTCGTACGATATGAATCCGTATATTTTTGTTTCTCTGTATACTCCGGCAATTTCCAATTTGCACCAGCGTTGTCTATTCCTTCATCAAACCGCACGAAATCGGCTATTCCCTCGGTAATCCACCAAGGGCCGGCCCCATCTGGATACGCCTGAACAATGTGCATGACTTCATGCGTTACAACATCTATATCGCCCGGATTTTTAGCAAACCAGTCTGGGCTATACCGTACAATTCCCCCTGCTGTTGCAGCTACTCCTTTGTAATCTGGATCAATAACGAAAGACACTTTTCTTATGGTCTTGTTATTATATTTTTTTGCCAGCTTGGGGTAATTAGTAAAATACGCAGCCACCAATCTATCCTTTAAGGCTGGATTAAAATCCTTGTCTTTATTAATCCAGATCAAGGTGTATCCATTTTTGGTAATGCTATCAACATCCACCGCTGCCTTACGGTCATTTTCGGTATGTTGCCAATTATCCTGTGCCGAAACTGAAAAATAATACAGCAGGCCTACGATGGCCAATGCTTGTTTCAAAAAACTAAAGTTCATAATCAGAGTTATAATTTACCTATTTTTTCTTCTTTGATTTTGTTGAATTCACACCCACCTTCAATTCATTCGTCATCGAATATGGAACTGCGCTCAAGGTAGCCCCTCTATTATAGTTCGGTTTAACGGCCATATCAAAATTAAGATTTCCACCTTCATGAAGAGCCTTGTGACTCAACCAGTTTTTACCATAATTTGTTCCGTTAAACTGCAAAGCATTCACATAAACATTTTCACTGGAATTCTTAGGCGCATCTATGGTCAATGTCTTACCATTTTCAAAAGTTAAGGTCGCTTTTTTAAACAATGGAGCACCGAGCACATATTCATCTGTCGCCGGACAAACAGGATAAAAACCTAAAGCTGAAAACACATACCAAGCTGATGTTTGGCCATTATCCTCGTCGCCACAATAACCGTCAGGTGTCGGTTTGTACATTCTGTCCATGACCTGGCGAACCCAATATTGTGTTTTCCAAGGTTGGCCGGCGTAGTTATACAAATATGGCATATGCTGGATTGGCTGATTACCATGTGCATATTGCCCCATATTGGCAACCTGCATCTCCCGAATTTCGTGGATAATACCGCCATAATAACTATCATCAAAATCTGGCGATTGAACGAATACGGAGTCCAACATACCGACAAACGTCTTTTCGCCTCCCATTAAATTGATCAGTCCTTGCACATCGTGGAAAACACTCCAGGAGTAATGCCAGCTATTTCCCTCAGTAAATGCATCACCCCATTTCAGTGGATTGAAAGGTGCCTGGAATTTACCATCCTTATTTTTACCACGCATCAGATTGGTGGAAGGATCAAATAAGTTCTTATAATTTTGGGCACGTTTCGCATATAAGTCAATCTCGGCCTTAGGGCGATTTAATGCTTTTGCCAATTGGTATATGGTGAAATCATCATAAGCATATTCTAATGTGCGGGCAGCATTTTCATTGATGTTAACGTCATAAGGAACATACCCCAGCCTGTTGTAATATTCAACACCTTTTCGCCCGACAGCAGTCATTGGTCCCTCATTATTTGCACCATGTTGCAAGGCTTCATACAATTTGTTGATATCATAACCACGTAGACCTTTCATATATGCATCCGAAACGACCGAAGCGGAGTTGTTACCAACCATGATGTCAGCATATCCCGGGCTGCTCCATTCAGGTAGAAAACCTCCTTCCAGATAGGCATTGAGAAGACCTTCCTGCATTTCCTTATTTATGGAAGGATACATAAAGTTTAAGAATGGATACAAGGCTCTGAATGTGTCCCAAAAACCTGTCCCGCCGAATAAATATCCCGGAAGCGTCTTACCGTTATACGGGCTATAATGTACAGGCTGTCCTTTTGCATCAATCTCATACAACTTGTTCGGGAAAAATAAGGTTCGATACATGGTCGAATAAAATGTACGCAACTGATCGATATCATCACCTTCTACTTTAATTTTTCCTAAGGTAGAATTCCAGATCTGACGTCCATCTTCTTTTACTTGATCAAAAGATTTGTTACCTAATTCATTTAAGTTTAATAAAGCTTGTTCGGCACTGATAAAGGAAGACGCTACTTTCACCTGTACTGGTTTCGTTTTGTCTTTTACCTTAAACCCTACGATTGCACCTGTGTGATCACCTTTGATCTGAAGTTGCCCATCCTTCTTCTCTTTGCCTTCCCAAGTAGCAACACTTGCAAAAGGTTGATCAAAAACCAAAACAAAATAATTCTTGAAATTAGCAGGTAGTGGACCGCGTGCATATTTCGAAGAATAGCCAATTATCATATTTTTTTCTGGAATAATCTGAACTTCAGATCCCTTTTCATATGCATCCAAAACAATATAAGCATCGTCTGTTTTATTAAACGAGATCCTAAATATGGCTGCGCGTTCTGTTGGTGTCATCTCTGCAGTCACATCGTGATCTGCTAGATAAACCGAATAATAATACGGTTTTACAATCTCCGCTTTATGTGAAAACCAGCTCGCACGCTCATCTTGATCAAATACAGGCTTTCCAGTCACAGGCATAATAGAAAAAACACCGTAATCATTCATCCAAGGTGATGGCTGGTGAGTCTGCTTTAATCCACGGATCTTATCAGCTGTATACTGATATTGCCAGCCATCGCCATTTTTACCTGTCTGTGGCGTCCACATATTCATCCCCCAGGGCCTTGCAATGGAAGGATAAGTATTCCCGTTGGAAAGCTCAAATTTGGATTCCGTACCCATTAAAGGATTCACCAGATCCACAGCTTCTAGTTGCTGTCCTCTAAACTTCTGAGCCAAAACCGGTTTTGCGCAAAACAAACCCAAGGACAATAATGACCCTAGAAAAACATTTAATGATTTCTTCATTATTTAGGATATATATAAATATTTCTACTAAAACGTATTAGTAAAGATATAAAAAGAATATGAATTAAAAAAAACTCGATACTTTCTAAGGTGTCCGTCTTATGATTTTTACAATTGGGCTTACGTTCATAGGGGCAATCCGAAGTGGATAAAAGCTCCAAGCAGTATATTATCTTTTAATCAAGTCTGTTGAAATCACATATTCTCTGGGAATGGAAATGCCACGGTCTATTTCTTTTAGTAAGACCTTTACACATGTTTTTGCTAACGGTTCCAGTGGCTGCCGGATACAGGAAATCTTAGGATTCAGTATATCGAACAGCTCATGATCATCAAAGGAAAACAACGGGAAATCGAAAATTTTCCCTTCCTCTGTACGTAGCGATTTCAGGCCAAGGATACACAGATAATTGGTCGTAAAATATAAACCATCCAATTCGGTATTTTTCGATACCCAATTCCTTAAGGTCGTCATACCCTTCTGTCGCAAACTGTGGTAGGGCAAATGTAATATCCGCGCTTGCATTCCTATTTCCTCACAAAATTGTAAATAGGCATTTTTACGCGCTAGCATCTGAGGTTGGTCCGAATCAATTGTAACCAATCCAAAGTTTTCACAGCCGATCGACTTCAAATGTGAGCAGGCCTTCAGGCTGCTGTCTCCATTGTCAATATGCACATAATGTGTGGCTACTTCTGGCGAATTTCGGTCAAAAACAACCAAAGGGACTTTATGTTCCAAGATCTTTCGCTGATGTTCTTCCAGATCTACAGTAGGTGCCAGAAGTATTCCTTCAACTTTCTTTTCAAGCATAAAATCAATGATATCCTGCGCATTTTGAGGATCTCCCAAAGTGCTGCTATAGAGCACATGATAACCCTTCTTGCGCAAAAGCTCTTCAACATATAGCGCAAAAGGGCCGAAAAAGGAATCACCAATATTTTCTACAATAAGGCCAATGGTATTCGAACGGCCCGTAGCCAGACTCTTTGCTAGTGAGTTGGGTTTATACCCAACTTTCTTGACGTAATCCAGCACACGCTTCTCAAGCTCTTTACTGATACGAGCCTGTTCCGCTTTATGATTGATCACCAACGAAACGGTAGATTTGGATACATTAAGTTCCTGTGCAATTTCTTTAATAGATTTGGCCATGCGAGCTATTTCGTAAAATTAAGTGAAATTAGAAAATAAAATGAAGAATACGCTCTTACTGAAGCCAATGAATATCAACACAACCGTTTGCGCGAATTAAATCAGTACTTTTCGTTGTTCCCACAACATTGCGCAATAACAAACAAACTTTTTTCGATAACAACATTTTAAGTTAGCTAAAGTAGCTTCATTGTAATACGATAACAATACCTAAGCCATACTTCAAACCTACTGGAAGCCTATTTTGTCTATGAGCAGTTATTGGTCAATTCATATTAAAAAATATAAATTTTTGTTGAATTTTAATAAAAACACAAAAATGAATGCAAAAAACAGCGCCACTTTGTCAATCTTGTAATGAGAATGTTAATTTTTTTTTAAATTTACTGGCGACTAGCTCCTTATGAAAAACACTGGATCATATCACTACCAAGATCTCCTCCCCCTTATACAGCAAGGGGATCAGCGTGCTTTTTCGGCATTGTATGATTTATTTGCCCCTGATCTTACTTCTTTTATTGCAAAAAAGATCAACAGCCGCGAAGTAGCCGAAGATATCCTGCATGACCTATTTATTTCAGTATGGAAAAATAGAGCGTTAATTGAAGAAATAGAGTCTCTTCCAGCATATCTATTTAGTTCCTGCCGGTATTTGGTGCTTGCCCATTACCGCAAAGAGATGAAAAAAAAGGTTACCCAAAACGTTGAACATTTTGAGTGTGAAGATCAATCCATAAACATTGAAGATCGACTCTATTACCGTTATATTATCGATATAGTTACCAGAGAAATAGAAAATCTTCCTCAAAAATGTCGGGAAGTATTCAAATTGAGCAGGGAATATTATATGAGTAACAAAGAGATTGCTATAAAATTGGAAATCAGCGAATCCACGGTAGAAAAACATATTAACAAAGCCATCCGACATCTACGTACAGCAACAAGCCACCTTTTCCACTTTATCTTATTCTTTTAGTTGTCAGTAATCGTCAATTTCAATAAAAAAAACTTTTTTTTACTTTTTGAGTAGAAGCTCCTCTTCTTTTACATCACTTGTATTATAACCAACCAGTATAACGTTGCGATTTATGAAGCAAGTGAAAGAATTATATAGATTGATAAGCAGCTTTCTGAACCGAGCCGAAAATATCGAGGAACGTAAACAGCTTTTTGATTGGTTTGATCAGCAATCGGCCGATCAAATATCAGAAGAGCAGTTTTCGGACATCCAAAAGAATGTCAAAAATCGTTTATTGAACGAAATCGGGACAACTGAAAGAACGTCCACTACACTAAAATATGTGCAATATATCGGTACTGCCGCTGCTGTACTACTAATTGGTTTCTTCGCTTACAACTTATGGCCCTCAACCGAAAATATTGCTTCTGAAGAATTATTGGCTTCTGTCCCAGCTGGAAAAGAACGAGCAATCATTACTTTAGGTAACGGAAAAAAGATCGACCTCGAACAGCTGAATTTAAATCAGCGCATTCAAACCGGTGATGTTATCATTATTAAGGATGGCAATGGGCAGGTAAGTTATCATGATGCGAAAAGCAACAAGCCAATAGTTCAAATAAACAGCATGCATACCCCCAAGGGCGCCACGTATGACTTGACCCTTTCTGATGGCACCTTAGTTACCTTAAATGCCGATTCCAAAATTACCTATCCCACCACATTTAGTCAGGGAAACAGAGTCGTAGAACTACAAGGAGAAGCATACTTCCACGTACGCAAGACGAGCAATAAAAGCAAATTTATTGTTAAGACAAAAGACCAACAGGTGGAAGTTTTAGGAACTCAATTCAATATCAATGCGTATCCAGAAACTGGAAAGACACAAACTAGTCTGGAAGAAGGCTCCGTCCTTGTTTCCTTAGAAAAAAACAGTAAATCAAGTGTTCGGCTCCTGCCCAATGAACAAGCCGTACTAAAACAGGGTGGATTGCGTGTTCATAAAATCGACATAGAAGAAGCGTTGAGCTGGAAAAATGGTCAATTCTATTTCAATGGAAATAATACGGCCGAGGTACTTCAACAGATTGCCCGATGGTATAATATTACGATTACTTATAAAGCGAATAGCAATAAGGAGCAATATTCCGGAAAAATTCCCCGTAACCTCAGCTTGGATAAATTAATCAAGCTGTTGAATTTTGCTGATTTAAATACAAAGGCAGTGCTAGATAAAGACAATAAAATCAACTTAATCATTACATAACCAAAATTGCTGAACTATGAAAAGTAAAAAATTTCCTCCTTGATCAGATCCGTAATATCAATAAAAAGACGGATTCTGTTGGCGCAGAACCCGTCAAGTTTGTTGGTATTAAAGTATCGTCTAACTTCTAAATTATTAACACGTTAAAACCAAACGAATTTAATGAAATTTACACTAACTCCGTTCAATAAGAGGGAGAAAGATTTTCATTCGACCACCTTGGCGGCAAATGCCGTACCCAATCCGTGGCGTTCCTATGAAAAACACAGCCCTTTTTTTGCGCGCCCATTATCAAGATCTCTTATGAGGATCAACCTAATTACCTTAATGATCGGCCTAGGTCTTTCTCAAGTAGATGCAAACACCTATGCACAACAGATCACCCTCAAAAAGCAAAAGTCGAGCCTCGAAGCTATTTTGAAAAAAATTGAAAAACAAAGTGGATATACATTTTTTTACAAGAAAAATGAGATCAATCAAGTCATTGATTTATCTGCTGATATAAAGGAAGCGCCCTTCAAACAGGTACTGAATATCATTTTTAACAAAGCGAATCTTTCTTACGATTTTTTCGACAAAACAGTAGTCATTAAAAAGAGAACTACAGCGCCATCGCTTCATGCAATAACGACCATTTCGCCCGAAAAGGTTGTCAACACCAGTATCCAACACGGAATCAAAGGTAGAGTTGTAGATGAGCAAGGTAACCCCGTGGAAGGCGCATCAATACGTCAAAAAAACGATGAAAAAAGATCTGTTAAAACCAATGCTGACGGGGTATTCAACCTGCCAATCACAGCACTGAATGAAATTCTCGTTATCTCATTCGTAGGTTACGAAAACCAAGAAATCAAAGCAACATTGTCCGTCAGTGGAATGCTGGTCAAACTTCGCAAGAAGGACAATACGATTGAAGAAGTCGTTGTTACAGGAACAGGGATCAATAGAAATAAAGATAGCTTTACCGGTACGACCACAAAATTCTCCGGTGCAGAATTAAAAGCAGTAAGCAACAACAATATTATTCAGAGTTTGAAGACATTGGATCCTTCGTTTTTACAAATTGAGAACAATTTAGCAGGATCAAATCCAAACGTCATGCCGGTGATTGAAGTCCGTGGCAAGAGTAGTATTCCTAGTTCCACGCTAACGGACCAGTTTGGGGCCGATCCCAATCAACCGCTATTTGTATTAGATGGTTTTCCAACAACAATACAAACTATTGTTGATCTTGACATGAATCGCGTCGCATCAGTAACGATACTTAAAGATGCTGCTTCCACGGCGCTATATGGTTCACAAGCATCTAATGGTGTTGTTGTTATAGAGACTGTAAAACCCAAACCTGGTGAGTTACAGTTTACATACACACAAGACTTTAGATTCGAAATGCCCGATTTGTCCGCATACAATATGATGAATGCGACTGAAAAATTAGAATTTGAAAGACTCTCCGGACGTTACAACTCATCGTCAAGTCCTACACAACAAGTCTATCTCGATAGCCTATACAATCAACATCTTTCATTTGTGAAAAAAGGAGTTGATAGTTACTGGCTAAGTGAACCGCTACAAAATGGCTTCTCGACGAACAACTCGATCAATGCAGCCGGTGGCGATGAGACTTTTATCTACAATCTTGGCTTAAACTACCGGAAAGGAAAAGGAGCCATGATTGGATCAGGGAGGGATAGTTATAGCGGTAGTATCAACCTAACTTATCGAAAAAATAAGGTAAATATTAACAATATTACCTATATCAGAGGCAACAAGACAACCGAATCGCAATATGGCTTATTTTCTACTTGGGTAAATACAAATCCATATTATGAAAAAAATTGGGAAAACCCCTTTCTGGAAATTAGTCGAAAATCCAACTCTTCTGTCGATTTCTATATTTCCAACCCATTATATGATGCCATGCTGCCGCAATATAATAAATCCAAAAATTTGGAGGTTCAGAATAACTTTAATGCCAACTATGACATTACGAGTTATCTAAGAGCGAATGCTGCGCTACAAATGACTAAGGGGACAACAGAAGGTAAAATCTATAAGTCGCCCGAAATGAGCGATTTCTTTGAGACACCAACCTTACGGAAAGGAAGATATACGGACAATCGGAATAACAATTTTTCCTATCAGGGAAATTTTATGTTGACCTTTTATAAAACCTTTGCACAAAAGCATCAATTAAATGCCAACTGGCGCAATACAATAGCTGAAAATAAAAACGACGCCTATACAACTGTAGCTGAAGGATTTCCTGCAGGGAACACGGGCAACCCACGTTTTGCCTATAGTTATTTACTAGATGGTGCTCCGGTAGCATCCAGTAGCACATATAGATCGGTTAATACAACGCTAAGTGCTAATTATTCCTATGATAACCGCTACCTGTTTGATGTTGTATACAGATTGGATGGCTCAACGGCTTATGGCAGTAACAAGCAATTCTCTCCTTATTATGCCGTCGGTTTAGGCTGGAATATCCACAAAGAAGCATTCGCAAAAAAAATGCCTTGGATAAACTCTTTACGACTAACAGGAAATGTGGGTATCACAGGTAATCAGAATTTTGCTAATATCAGCTCAATTTCGCTATACAATTATACGAGTACAAATTACAATCAGTTCGGTCAGGGCGTAACTCTTAATATGCTGGGCAATCCCAATCTAGAACCCCAAAAGACACAACAGATCAGTACCTCTTTAGATTTCAGCCTATTCAACAATCGTTTTACAGGTTATATCAATGCGTACAACAAGAAAACAGATCCATTAATAGTTCCCGTAGACTTACCGTCCTCAACTGGCGTGTTTTCCTATCCTTATAATATCGGCAACCTGACCTATAAAGGATTAGAGACTAAGCTAACAATTTATCCGATCTATAACCTTGAAAAAGGTATCACTTGGAATATCGGCCTTACAGCAGCAAGTTACAAAAGCCAATACGGTGGATTTGGCGACATCCTGCGAACCCTTAACAAGCAGCAGGAAACATCCAAATCCTTGGTCAGATATATAGATGGAAATAGCGCTGAAGCCATTTGGGCGACCCAATCCTTGGGAATTGATCCAACCACCGGAAAAGAAGTTTTCTTGACTAAAGATGGACAATATACATTTGATTACAGCGCTGCTGACGTAGCCAATGTCGGAAATACAGCACCTAAAGTCGAGGGTGTAATTTCCACGAACCTTCGGATTAAAGGATTTACATTCGGACTGGGCCTACGCTATAGATTAGGTGGTGATATCTTTAATACAGCATTATTTGACAAAGTGGAGAATATTAACTTCACGAACGTTGTGAACAACCAGGACAAACGTGCCTTATACGACCGCTGGCAAAATCCAGGGGATATTGCACAATTTAAGGCGATTTCCCAAACGGCAACTACACCGATATCATCACGATTTGTCCAATCGCTGAACACACTCAGCAGTGAAACCTTAAACATTGGCTATCTATTTGACAAAAGTCCGTGGCTGGAGAGCATGAAATTGAAGACCTTGTCCGTCAACCTGATGGCAAATGACTTCCTATATTTCTCCACCGTCAGAAGAGAGCGTGGTATATCCTACCCTTATGCCAGAACTTTTGCCTTCTCCTTCAGAGCATCATTTTAATTATTGACTTATGAAACGCACTATTAAAATACTTCTAATTCTGCTGACAACTGTCTCTTTTTTCTCCTGTAAAAAATTCCTGGATGTTCAACCGGAAGACAAGGTTTCAGAATCTCAGTTATATAGCACCAAAAATGGCATTCGATCCGTGCTCAATGGAATCTATCTGGACCTCGCAGCAAACCAGTTATACGGAGATAACCTAACACTTTCTACCATCGAAATCCTCGGTCAGCGCTATAATATCAGTACTGAACATAACCAATATAAGACAGCCACTTATGCCTACAAAGATAAACCAACGGTGGATCGTATGGAGGATATCTGGTCGGCCGCTTATTCGACGATCCTAAATATTAATGTCTTCTTGGAAAATCTCGATAAATACAAAGGTGTTGTCGATCAATCCACAGAAAACATGTATAGAGGCGAAGCAATCGCCATGCGCGCATTCCTGCATTTCGATCTATTACGGCTATATGGCCCTCGCTACTCAACTGTAGACTCTACAAAACAGAGTTTGCCCTATTATAGAAACGCGAAAACCGAAGTAAATCCTTTATTACCAGCCAATGATTTTATGGATAATGTAATGGCTGATTTAAATCTTGCTGAAACTTTACTACAAAACGATCCCATCATCACGACTGGTGTAAATATTGCCCAACCAGAAGACTTAGTTGACTTTCTAAGCAATAACAGAAACTACCGCTTTAATTATTATGCCATAAAAGGTCTCAAAGCACGGGTATACCTCTATCGTGGCGACAAAGCCAATGCTTTAACCACGGCCAAAGAGGTGATCGCTATAAGCGGCAAGTTTCCTTGGACAACTTCTGCCAATGCTTTGGTTGAAAAGCAAAATCCCGATCGCGTATTTTCATCAGAAATGCTATTTGGCGTGATGAATTCCCAGCTATACAATCGCTACCTGAATTGGTTCGATCCATCTCTTAGTGACAGGCAAATATTAGCACCTACGCCAAGTAGGCTAGCTACCGTATACGAAAACAATGAAAATGATTACAGGTATAATCTGAACTGGCAGATGCCATCCAATGGCTCCAAACCTTATAAAACGTTTCTTAAATATGCCGATGTCGTAGACAAAACCAGAACTTTTCGTTTCAGCATTCCTTTGCTCAAAATAAGCGAAATCTATTACATCGCTGCCGAATGCGAGCCCAATGCTGCCGACGGAATAACCTTGCTGAATATTGTGCGTGCCAACAGAGGCTTACTGCCCTTGGCAACGACGGTAAACATCTCGACCGAACTTCAAAAAGAGTATCAGAAGGACCTTTTCGGAGAAGGCCAGCTTTTTTATTATTACAAACGAAGGAACGTAACCTCTGTAGCCAATGGCTCTTCGACAAGTGGTAACGTAACGATAAATTATAACGTTCCTTTGCCAGATTCTGAATCAATTTATAGACAATAAAATGCTACACATGAAAAATATATGCTACTTATTATTAGCTCTCGCAGCTATTACTTGTCTCAGTTCATGTGAGAAAGAACTTCACAAGTATGAAGGAAAGCCAACCATTTATTTTAATGAAACGGCCCGGCCCCTCGCCTATTCCTCTGAGGTCCTTAAAGATTCTACCCTGATCTCTTTCAGTCTGACCAAAGAGGCAATAGTCGACTCCCTTGTGCATATGGTCATTGCCACCATGGGAAACGCAACAGATAACGACCGACCGTATAAAATCGTCCCAAATGCATCATCTACTGCAATTGAGGGCAAACACTACGAAATCATCAACAAGGATTTTTCGATCAAAAAGAATCAACTTCGGGATACCATATGGCTCAGATTTATGCGAACTTCTGACATGAAAGACCAAAATTTCCTGCTCAGCTTTGACCTTCTTGAAAATGAAAGCTTTTCGGTCGACATGCAGTATAAGGTGACGAACCAAACTACAGGCCAAAGACTGAATTTCATTAATTATAGATGGTTTATCAATGATATAATAAAAAAGCCAACCCGTTGGCTGGACTTCTATCTCGGAACCTTTTCGCGTAAAAAGCTCAACTTAATGGTGGAAGTCCTGAATGTCGACCCCCAGTATATGGATACCAATATCTCAATTGCTGAAACATTAGCCTATGGCAAATTTATGCAGCGGTATCTGAATGAACAAAAGGCGGCTGGCAACCTTATCTTGGACGAAGACGGCCAACCAATGAGTATGGGGAGTGCTGCTCAATAGCCTGTAAACTTAAAACGAAAAAAATGAAAATAAATATCTCATATTCGATCATTAGCCTGTTGATGACATGTATGTTCTTGGGGGGCTGTAAAAAAGATCTTGGAAATTATAATTATGTTCAAATAAATGAATTGGATACGATCGCAGAACTACCCAACGAAGTCACTGCTCTTGTCGGTAAAGACCTCCAATTGACGCCTAAAATCCAATTCACACAAGACAGCAAATTTATTGAAGATAATTATCAGTACCAGTGGACTTATATCGGTTCCAACGGCCTCGGAGGCCAGACGATATTCTCATTAAGTGAAGAAAAAGATCTGAATATTAAAATAAATCTTACTGCGGGAAGCTATCAAGCCTATTTTTCTGTCACAGAAAAACAGACAGGAATAAAATATACACGTCCATTCAAACTCAAAGTCGTCAACGAAATCAATGAAGGTTGGATTATGATGAACGAAGCCAATGGTAAGGCCAGAGTCGATATGCTCGTCTTAAATGCATCCAACACCTTTGATGTTTATAACGACATTTTAGCTTATACGGGATCGGAGCTTACATTAACAGGCAAACCTGTCATGACCTATACATATGCTACAGGATTACTACTCGGGCCTGACAAGATCAGCTACGGTTTATATTTCGGCACAGATAACGGTACAACAAAAGTGGATCCCAACACCTTCAAATGGACCAATACCATGGAACTATCATATGAAATGATTGGTGCAATTCCCGCCGGATTTTATGCCGACGTCATCCAACAAAGAAATGGCTCGTCTTCCTATTTGATAGGCGGTGGAAACGCCTACTTTTATGATCGCCCAATGAATATATTCTACTCATCCCCGATCAATTACATCGCAGCTGAGGAAAAAAGTTTTGAGGTAGCCCCCTTCATAGGTGGATGGCATAGGGACATTTCCAACCCTATTATATTGTATGATAAAACCAATCGAAGATTTGTGCGTCATGTATCTACTGCCTCAACTTGCACCACGCTTATCGACCCGGAAAAAGATCTTAAGTTATTCAGCTTTAATACTGGACTGGACATGGTATACATGCGCTGGATGGCATACAATGGCGGCGAGATCTTCTCCATCCTAAAAGAACCTAAGGCCTCAAAAAAATACCTCGCACGATTCAACGCTGTTAGCACCGCACAGACTTACTACAGCGAAATAACAGGTACGGACATCGATAAAGCAGAATTCTTTGCCTTTAATCCCGAATTTGGCTACCTATTTTACAGCGTCGGAGGTAAAATTTATGAATACGATATGACCTATAAAACGTCCAAATTGATGGTTGATCTAGGTGACAAAAAAGTCAGCTATTTGAATTTCTATGAATTCAAGAATTCCACCAAATATACCGATGGAAATAAACTTATGGTTGGTCTTTATGATCCAAGCAAAACAGATGGCACAGAAGGCAGCTTAAACATATATACTGTCCCTGGTCTAAATGCAAATATTGCGTTGGATAAATCCTATACGGGATTTGGCCGGATCAAAAGTTTAACCTACCGTGAACGTTAAACCTACATCAGAACATCAATATTAAAGGAAAACTAATCATGAACAAACTTCAGCTGTTTCTTTTATGTTTTATACTATCCCCCCTTGCTTTGTTGGCACAGGGGGATAGTATCACCATAAAAGGACAACTTCATACAGTTGTTGGCAACTCCGTCAATAGGATCATCCTATCTTTTACCGACAACAGCAACAAGAAACAAGTTTTTTCTCAGACAATTCCTAACGGAGGATTTGAATTCAAGGTGCCCAAACAACCAAAAATAGTAGAAGCTACGTTACGTACAGCAGACCAAATGACCGCTACGAATCCGATGCAATCACCGCTTAACTTATTCATTGGAGAAGATAATATCAGCATTAAATCCGATAACGAAGAGCTCCAATTTGCAGATGTCGAAGGTGGAGAAGAAAACAATGCTTACAATAGTTTACGCCAGTCTACCGCAATTTTTATTAAACAAAAACAAACACGTTATACCCCAATCTTAACAAACAAAATCTCTACTGAATCGCCAGAAGGGAAAAGCATACTTCAACAAATCAGTCAGCTCGGTAAAAAAGAAAACCAGCTTCACAAGGAATTCGTAAAGCGTCATCCCCATTTGTACAGTAGCTTATTTCTACTCTACAGAATGAGATCTAGCTATACGTCTGCAGATTACAAAACGGCCTTTGATGAATTGTCCAATACCTACAAATCAACGAGCATTGCAATGGCGGTACAAGCTCGTATCGAAAAAGAATTAGTGACTGAAAAAGGTAAAGCTGCGCCCCTTTTCGAACGTCCTACTTCAACGGGAACACATTTTAAGTTGGAAAACTTGCGTGGGCAAGTTGTTTTATTGGATTTTTGGGGGAGCTGGTGTAGTCCCTGTCGGGCTAGTATGCCCCACCTCCAAGAGCTCTATAGCCGCTACAAAGAAAAGGGATTTGAAATTGTAGGTATCGCCCACGAACATGGAAAAAGCCTAGAAGACTCCAAAAAAACTTGGAACAAAGCTATACAGCAGCTCCACTTACCTTGGATCAATGTACTCAATAATGAAAAGAAAGAGCAGATGGATATCGTAAAAACTTACCAAATAAGTGGGTTCCCAACGAAAATTCTAGTGGATGAAAATGGTAATATTCTCTTACGTGTTATTGCTTCCGCTACAGACGATATCGACGTCGCCCTGAAAGAAATCTACGGATTTTAATAAGCGTTATAACAATTTTCATCTTTTTTTCAGCTTACACGTAGGTGCTTGACAAACTTTTTACAACTATACTTCTACATGGCAACCAGAGAGAACAATGAAAAAAACAAATGTGTTATGCTTTGTCTAAAAGACACCAATAGATCACCTTCTTTCCTCTCTTTGAGGGACTATTAAAAATGATAACCAATTTTATGTGGTATACACAAACTAAAAAATCAATTTTAACTGGAGTATGTACCTTAGTGCTATTCAGCAGTTATGCCCAATCCAGTGCTACATTCGCTCAAAAACTTTTTCAAGCGTTCCAGCAAAAAGACACGGCCTTCCTAACTGGCGAGTTGGCATCCAACTTTTCCATTGCTGGACACACAGACGCTGGAGCTAAATTCCGTCTTGACCAAATTGTCAAAAATTACCAAATTTCAAAAATTGACATCAAAGCAGATAGGAAAGTGAAAAGAGGGCACGTCATGCAATTAGCTATCCTAGATAAAGTAAACAAATCGATCAATGCCGAAGCATTATTCGATACAACAGACAAATTGGTCCACCTGTCGCTATTCGACCAGCTTTATGGAATGCAACGTATGGACTCAGCAAAGTTACGGGCTGCCATTCCCTTCGAAAACCACAATGGCTCCATCTATCTACAAGTCAAAATCAACGGCTACGACAAACCACTACGCCTACTTTTCGACACAGGAGCGGATGGCATGGCCGTCAGCCAGCAACTCGCTGATCGCATCGGTTTAAAAATAACAAGAGAAAAAAATGCGTCTGTGGTAGGCGGGCATGCTAAAATCCAAATTTCTGAAAACAACACGGTTGGTCTAGATACCCTCAACATTGAAAAACAAAGTATTGCCATTTTTCCAGAGATGGGCCGCGATGGTGATGGCATCATTGGCAATACCATAATTCGACGATACATCACCCATATTGACTACGACAATAATCTCCTGTCTCTCTATGAATTCGGTGGTTTTCAATACAGTGGACAAGGCACTCTAGTGCCAATCAGTATGCCCTCCGGGGTCATGGTACTTCCCGGACAGCTCGATATCACGAAAGGCAAAAGCTACGCCGGTCGTTTTGTTTTCGATACAGGAGCTTCGTACGACCTCATTTGTTTCAGACCTTTTGTACGCCAAAACAAATTACTCGTCAGCGGTTTCAAACCCGAGGCCCAAGCCGCGACAGTCAGCATGGGTATTTCCTCACCTACATTTCTCGGTAAAAGCCACCAATTTGCGATTTCACCACTTCCCCCAATGGCAGGCCTACCTATAACATTGATGGGTGGTACTGCTGATAACGAACAATGGCAGCCCGGCGTTGACGGATCTATTGGTATCCGTCTATTGAGCAGATACAATATGACCATCAACCTCGCAGAAAGCGAAGTCTTTTTTGCACCAAATAAACTACATGCACTACCGCAAGACTTTCTGATTCGAAACCATCAATTTGGCTGGGATAATACCGGACTGTTAAAAGCACTTGGCTCCGTTGGTACTCCTCCAAATGAAAGCCCGCTGAAAAATGGTGATCTCATCCAACAGATTGATGGCTATTACGTCGATCAACTCGAGAAAAACCCCAGATTGATCGACCAAATTTGGCTAAAAGCCAAAGAAAATGAAATCACGATCATGCTAAAGGACAACACCCAAATAACGCTATAAGTATACAACCAGTACGAAAATCCTAAAAACAACAAAATGAAAAAAATCTTTCTTTATTTGGCAATTCTTAGCATGGGCATTTTTTATCGACAGGCATTAAATGCTCAGGAAAAAGCTTTTCAAGGAACGTTTGCCGAATGCCAGACCCAAGCTAAAAAAGATAATAAATTGATCCTTATCGACCTCTACTTTGTTGGCTGCATCCCTTGTGCGCAGATGGATAAGGAAGTGTTTCCGGATGCTAATGTCATCAAAGAGCTCAACAAAAATTATCTTCTTTACAAAACCGATGTAATGAAGGAAATGGATGGCAAAAAATTGGCACGTAAATATGGTGCGCCCGGTTTCCCAACGTTTGTCGTCGTGAATCCCGATGGCCAAACCATTTTGATAGAATCCGGCTTCTTTTCAGTGAATAGGTTGATTGCCCTCTTACAGGAAGCTAAGCAACGAGATAAAGCGCAACAGTATTTAGCATTTAACAAGACATTGGACAATCCATACCCCGCTGCTTACAGCGAACGGTTTATCAAAACTGGAGAAAAACATGATTTTGCTGAATTAGAAAGCTATCTAGACCAACAAGAAGATCTTTTCAATGAAACGGCTATCTTAGCCAACTCCGTTACCGGATTTACCAAGTACAACAATTGGGCTTACAATAACCTGCCAAAACTGATCAATATGTACGGGGGAAATCTACTGCGAAACAAAATTACAAACATAGCAAAAGCAAGAAGCAAGGAGTTCGGTAACAGACAACAGCTGGATAGTCTCCACAATATGTTTAAATACATACGCCCCACCTTCACCGATAGATTATGGGATGTATTTCTACCATCCTTTATTACAAACTATTACACGGGCTCCAAAGATGCCCGAAGCTATTTAGCATTAATCGACCAGTATAAATTATATCCGACCTGGGATGAAAGAAGCAATGCTTTAGGGCCAATTATTATAGACCAGTCAAATAATTCGACGATTTTACAAGCCATTCGCTCACAATACCTAGAACAACAACAGCCTTTAGATATAGTTGACAACTATCGGCTAGCTCTTTTGCATTATTATCTACAAGATTATGATAACGCTGCCAAATCCATAGCGATTGTACTTAACACCTCAACTTCACCCTATTTCTCACCCAATAAAAATGAGTTTCTCGCACTACAAAAAGCAATTGAGAAGAAAGACAATACACTATTTAAAGCCAAAGACATAAAAAAAAATATTCCAGTTAAACTAAGTTAAACGAACTTTACTATGATCAGAAAAACCCTTTTATTAATTACAGCAGCACTGACATCGTTCGCCGCATTAGCCCAATTGCCAAGTAACATCAATGGCTCAATAACTCCCGGAAAATTAAACCGCATCGGGCTCTTTAAAGTCCTTAATGGCCGCCTGAAAGAAATCGCTACTGCCGTACCGGATGGACAAGGCCGATTCGGATTTCGGTTCACTCCAGAATATGAAGGTCTATATGCGCTGGGGAGTGGAAACCCACAAAGCCAACAAGGATTATTTCGTTTCTATTTCAAAGGTAACGAAGAATTAAACCTCAAATTAGACCAAGGGGCCTACGAATTGACAGGAAAAAATAGTCCGGAAAATCAAGCATTATACACATGGGATCAACAGTCCAAGTCTTTTCACGACAAAGGACTCACACCTGGAGGTAGAAGCACATACGTGGACTTCTTTCCAGAAGTAGAAGATTTCAAAGGAAAATTGGATGGCATCAAGAAAAAAGCTAAAACAGGAAATGCAAATTTTGACAAATTGTTCTCCGAGCTGATAGACTATGATTTTGCCTATTATGCGACATCCTACTTGCAAATGCCACGAACAGCACATCCGAGCAAAGAGGAAATGAGTGACTATTATACCGCATTCAAAGCAGACAGGTATCTTACACCGACTCTATTGAAACTCCCTTATGGTGATCGTTTCTTAACCAATCTGGTGTATCGAAAAGTTGATTTAGCAAGTAAACCGACTGTAGAGCAGCTGGTGTCTACCATCGGCCCCGATGTGCTTAAAGGACAATATATTTTGCAACGTTTAGAAGGAGTTCGCTCGTACAGCGACTTTCAGGAGATGAACAACACTTATAAAAAATATTTCACTTTACCCGAACAGATTGAGCGAGTAAAGGCCATCGAGCTAAAACTGGTAGAAACAAAAACAGGTGTGCCAGCTTTCCAATTTAGCTATCCCGATCTTAGTGGCAAGAAAACAAATCTCGCCGATCTTAAAGGTAAGGTGGTATTGGTCGATATGTGGGCTACATGGTGTGGACCTTGTCGTGCGGAAGAACCACATTGGGAAAAACTTAACGAGGAGTTTAAAGGAAAACCTATCGCATTTGTTGGTATTTCTGTCGACCAGGACAAACCAAAATGGGAAACCTATGTTAAAGAGAAAAATATCAAAGGAATTCAATTACACGCCGGACCGGGAAATGAGTTAACAAATGCGTATAAAGTAAATGGTATACCACGTTATATTCTGATCGATAAGGCGGGAAACCTAATTTCCGCAGATAGCCCGAGACCTAGCGACCCAAAATTGAAAACATTACTTGAAGAATGGAGTAAAAAATAAGGATCACAATAAGTTAGGGTAACAATATGAATGCCCTAACTTATTTTTATTTATTCATTTTTTAAATACTTTTGTATGGTAACTACCCGAAAATGGAAAACAATATTGCATATTGGCTACAGCAGATCGCAGAAGGCGATCGTACGGCATTTGATGCATTGTACAACCACTTTTGGAAACCAATATACCAACAGGTCTATCAGAGAATAAAAAACACCGAAGCCACCGAGGATATCCTACATGACCTCTTCTTGAGCATATGGAAAAACCGAAACAGAGTACAAGAAATCAATAATATTGAATCTTACTTAAAGACCGGTGCACGTTATCTAAGCTTCACGTACCTTAATAAAAACAATGCACAATATGCTGTCGACATCGATAGGGTTGACATTATTCTAGACGATGCCCCCATCGAAGATCGTTTACATTACCGCTATCTACTCGACCTGATCCAAGAGGAAATTGAAAACCTGCCCGAACGATGCAAACTGATCTTCAAGGAAAGTCGCGTCAACAACAAATCCATCAACCAAATTGCCCTTGAATATGGGCTATCCAAGAGTACAGTTGAAAACCAAATCAATAAAGCCCTTAAACGTTTACGCCTCATAACCAAAGACTTTCACCTCTTTATTTCATTTTTTTAATTTTTTTTTATTTTTACATAGGTGCTTTTTATTCTTTCGGTGACTATATCTATACAAGGCTAACCAAAAGAAATAATGAACATATCTAATTCATTCGCCGCATTAATACGTAAATACCTGCTCGGTTTCGAGACAAAGGAAGAATACCACACTTTAAAGGATGCCTTTGACGAACTATCTTCATTACAGCTTCCTGCCGAGGATATTATCCAAGGTGGTCAAAAACGGGTCCGCGAGCGCCTATCGGGGCATCCTGCATTTATCGAGGTAATTCCTTTTCACAAAAAGCACCGCCTCCAATTACAGGCAGCTGCCAGTATCTTCATAATCGTAAGTGCGAGCTTAAGCTATATTTACTATAGAAACAACTTTGTCTTCAATCCAGTTCCTCTCGCTCAATTGGCCGCTATACAACCTGCCAAAGAAAAGGTAAAACTATCTTTTGAGGATGGTAAAGTCATCATATTGGATAAAACAGGAAAATCCGTACCGGCCATAGAGGGTATACAGGAAATCAAAAACGGAGAAATTGTTTATAATAATCAGGCAGATAAGATTGTCCAGAATACATTATCGACACCTAGGGGGCAGCTATTCAAAATAGCGCTGCCCGATGGTACCAAAGTGTGGATGAATGCCCATAGTTCATTAACATATCCATCTAAATTTACCGGAACCGAACGCTTGGTCGAACTGCATGGTGAGGCCTATTTTGAAGTAACCAAAAATCCTGCACAACCTTTTATCATCAAAACATCGAGCCAAGACATCAAAGTCCTTGGAACACACTTCAACGTACAAGCCTACGACAATGAGCCATTGACCAAAACAACCCTAGTCGAGGGGAAAGTAGAAGTGCAACAGCGAAATCAAAAACTTGTCCTATACCCCAATCAACAGGCGCTATCCAATGCCTCCTCGATCAGCAAAAAGTCTGTAGATGCCACGGAATACGTTGCATGGCGCGAAGGTTACTTTACCTTTAATAACGCCAGCCCCAACGAAATAATGCGCCAACTGGCGCGTTGGTATGATCTACGCGTTGAACTGGACAATTCAAATGTCAGTGAAAAATTCAGTGGTAAGATCCTGAAACAAACTAATCTAAAAGAGGTGCTTGAAGTGTTGAGGATCGCTGGTATATCAATTAGAATTGAAAAGAATAACAACAACGTAAGAATGATCCGTTTAGCAAACTAACTAAATACGAATTTACACCTACCTTTCATGAAAGAATTTAACAAAACAAGACCACGGGTACCTTGGGTACCCCTCCTATCCACAGCCCAAATTTTCACTGCCGCCTATTGGAGCAAGCAGCAGACAAGCGACCACCATAGTATTAAACACAAGCCGTTTGGGGGAAATAATACAAATTTTCGCCTGTTACCAGCGTTATTAACTGCCGGTCTTTTACATGTATACGGTTCACTAAGCGCTCAACAAATTTCCATCAATACCCAAAACGCCAGTATCCGGCAGGTCTTCCAGCAATTGGAAAAGCAATCGGGGTACAGCTTCTTCTATAAAGACGTCGATATGGAGAAGATTCGGACCAATAAAATTATACTCAAGGACACAAGCCTTAAAGAAGCGTTAAAAGCTATTCTCGAGCCAAATGGTCTAGATTATGAAATCGTCAACAAAACCATTGTTATTAAATCCATTCCGAAGAAAGCAACATCCAGTAATAACAATAACCGAACTGATCAGATCACAATTACAGGGCGTATCGTAGATGAAACTGGGCTTCCCGTAATAGGTGCTACAATACGGCTCAAAAGCGATTCACGAAAAGCCGTCCAATCCATGTCCAATGGAAATTTCTCTCTTCCATTGTCAGCGGATGGACAGCAGGCACTAGTTTCTATGCTTGGTTTTGAAGACAGTGAATTCACGGCAAAAAAAACATCTACAGGTCTGCTCATCAAACTGAAACGTATTGAACGTGTTGTCGACGAAGTAATTGTAACCGGTATGATGGAGCGCAAAAAGGAAAGTTTCACTGGGGCAACAGCAAGCTTCACTGGCGAAGAACTCAAAATGGTCAACAACCAAAATATAGTGGCCAGCTTGCGCGCACTTGACCCTTCCTTTATCCAAATTGAAAACAACAGTATAGGTTCCAATCCCAATGCGCTTCCTACAATCGAACTGCGGGGACAAACCAGTATTGCCACATCCTCACTTCGCGATGAATTTTCGTCCGACCCCAATCAGCCCTTATTTATTCTCGATGGCTTTGAATCCGATCTACGAACCATCATGAGTCTTGATATGAATATTATCAAGTCGGCCACCATCCTAAAAGATGCTGCTTCAACAGCGATATACGGTTCCAGAGCATCCAACGGTGTCGTCGTCATTGAAACCATTAAACCTGTTGCCGGAAAAGTACGGTTAAGTTATACCTCAGATCTGAATCTTGAGTTCCCTGACTTAAGCAGCTACAATATGATGAACGCCGCAGAAAAATTGGAGTTCGAACGCTTGTCTGGAAGATATACAGCAATTTCAAATAACTTTGAACAACAAATAGCCTTAGACAATATCTATAATATCCGTTTACAAAATGTCTTGCGAGGGGTAGATACATACTGGTTGGACAAACCTATTCAGACAGCCTATTCACAACGTCATTCATTAAGCGCCAGAGGAGGTGAGGGAGCTGTAGTCTTCGACCTTGGGGGCAACTACAGAACAACAAAAGGAGCCATGATCGGCTCTGGAAGGGAAGATTGGGGGGCCAATATTAATTTAAATTATCGGACGGGGAAACTAAATATTGCCAATAGAGCCTTTGCTTCAGGATATACAGGTAATGAATCACCTTATGGTAGCTTCTCTCTCTGGGTAAACACAAATCCGTATTATGAATTCAAATCAGCCGATGAAAAATATCTAGCCCGTACAGAATCCAATAGCCCGGGTGCTTTTTTATCAATAGCCAACCCGCTTTATAACGCTTCATTGTCCAGCTATAATAGGACCAAAAATTATACGATTAGCAACAACCTACAGCTGACCTATTCTATTAGTCCCGCTTTACGTATAACAGCCGGAGCACAGATCAGCAAAAGCACAACCAATTCAAATACCTTTGCCTCGCCATTGGATACCCAATTTGATGAAGTGACCAATGACCTCAAAGGGAAGCTTACCTATCGCGGAGCTGAATCATTTAGCTATACAGCCAATGCCATGTTGACCTATGCAAAGGTTTTTCAAAAACTGCATAGCCTAACAGCTAACTTACGTGGCGAAATCAATGAAAATAATAGTCGATCCAATGGGTACATTGCCGTGGGATTTCCTTCAGCGAGTAACGGAAATCCATCCTTCGCCTTTGGTTATCAAACTGGTTCAAAGCCGAGCGTAGCGACCAGAATCGCACGCCGAAACTCCATTGTCGCTTCCGTCAACTACTCCTATGACCAACGTTACAATGCGGATTTTAATTACAATATAGACGGTTCGACAAGTTTTGGGTCCAACAATCTCTATTCCCCCTACTACTCCATCGGTTTGAGCTGGAATGCACATAAAGAAAAGTTCCTCAAAAACAATACATGGATCAATAACTTAAGGATTCGCGGAAATATAGGGATTACGGGCAATCAAAGCTTCGGCAATGTCAGCCAGTCCATATTTGACTACGATCGCAATGTCAACCGCTTTGGTCAAGGTATTTTCCTTTCCGCTTTAGGCGCACCAGATCTCGAATGGCAACGCACACGGCAGACCAGCATCGGTGTGGACGGTACATTTTTCAAAAACAAACTGAACATACAATTCAATGCTTTTGACAAATACACAGATCCGCTCGTCGTCGCTGTCACATTACCTGCCTCCACAGGGCTTTCCAACTATCCTTTTAACGCGGGTACATTGGACGTCAAAGGAGTAGAAACAATCGTCAACTATTCGCCCATATATCGACCGAAAGATCAATTCGTGCTAACCTTTGGTCTCACAGGAGCCATCACAAAGCAACGGTATGACAATTTTAACGATAAGCTCAATGCTCTCAACGAAGAAATGCAAACCAGCCAGTCTCTTGTTCGTTTCAAAGATGGTTATAGCCCCCGCGATTTATGGGCTGTACGTTCTCTGGGCATAGATCCAGCAACTGGGCAAGAAGTCTTCTTATCAAAAGATGGCCAGCAAACCTTTAATTATAACACCAATGATATTGTCGTGGTCGGAAGTTCACAGCCTTTGGCAGAAGGAACCCTGCGCGGTACCTTGGGCTATAAAGGATTTACAGCAAGTGTCATTATCCGCTATAAGCTGAAAAGTGACTATCTCAATTCCGCACTGTATAATAAAGTAGAGAATATATCGATCAATAATGTCGAAAACAATCAGGATAAGCGGGCATTATACGAACGTTGGAAAAATCCAGGCGACATTGCACAATTTAAAGCAATAGCCATTACCGGTTCAACCCCTATTTCTTCCCGTTTTGTACAAGACGAAAACACATTTAGTGGTGAATCCATTAATCTCGGCTACGAATTTAGAGGCAAACACTGGCTGGATAAGGCCAAACTCTCCAATCTACGGCTCTCAGCCTATATGAATGATATATTTTATACCTCGACCGTCAAACGCGAACGTGGTATAGACTATCCCTTCACAAGATCAATATCCCTAAGTTTAAACGCAACACTGAAATAATGAAACAGCTAAAAAAAATACTCATCCCATTTTTCGTTTGTGCATACGCATTAACTGGCTGCAACAAATGGCTAGATGTAAAGCCCGAAGATAAGTTTATCGAAGATGAAGTCTTCCAGACCCCTCAAGGATTCATTGACGGACTCAATGGCATCTACCTCAAGTTGGGCGCCGACAACCTCTATGGCAGCGAACTAACGCTACAAGTGCCTGACCTCCTGGCACAATATTATTACATGTCCTCTACACATGACCTTGGAATACAAGCTCTCACAAATTTCAATTACGATGAAGCAGGACCAAAAAACCGCATCAGTGCAATCTGGACAAATCTTTATGTCAACATTACCAATATCAATAAATTTCTGGAAAACATCGAAACCTATGGTTCGGTGTTGGACGAGCAGTCCAAAGCCATTATGTCGGGCGAAGCGCACGCGCTCCGGGCCTATCTTTACTTTGACCTTGTCCGCATGTTTGCCCCAGCTTACACAGTAGCTCCAGAAGCCGCGACAATTCCTTATTACGAACATACAGGCTATGAATCGGCCCCATACTCAACCACCAAGGAAGTCATCTCCAATGTCCTTGACGATCTCCAACTTGCAGAACAATTACTGCAAACGTCAGATCCTGCACTTACAATGACAAAAGTAGATCAGACCACAGGTACTATTGACTATGGCAAAAAGCCATACCTGCAGGCGCGTAATTATCACCTCAATTACTATGCAGTTAAAGGACTACAGGCACGTGTACTATTATATGCAGACCAGAAAACAGAGGCATTAGCGGCAGCCGAAACTATTATTCAAAATAAAAGCAAATTTCCATGGGTACAAAGTACAGATATCAGCGATCCCAGTACAGTAAATCGTATTTACTCCACCGAAGTTCTTTTTGCTTTTGAAAACCGTAACTTGTATGGCATATACAACAACCTCTATAATCCCGCACTAGCGGACAATACCATTCTAACGGCCGGAACAAGCCCATCTTTCTTGAATGCTATCTTTGACAATTGGCCCAATGATTATCGATACAGTCTCAACTGGCAGGTAGCTGGCGGCAAATCATACAATGTCTTCCTTAAATATCAGGATCTCAGCAACACCAGTGCCCCAAATTACCGATATACAATAGCAGGGCTTAGGCTAAGTGAAATTTTTCTGATTGCCGCAGAATGTGAAACCGACCCAAACAAATCACTAGCGTACCTCAACGAAATTCGGACACACCGCAACTGTCAGGTATTAGCGGAATATGCAGACGCTACACTTGATATCATGAAAGAATACCGTCGTGAATTTTATGGAGAAGGCCAACTTTGGTATTATTACAAACGTACAAATACAGCCTCTATCTTGAGCGCTACGTCCAATGCACAGAAAACAATAACGACCACACAGTACACCTTTCCATTACCTTTGGTCGAAACTGAACCTAGATAAACCAACATGATGAAAAAACTAGCTTACCTTTTTATTGCAACATTAATCTATGCAACAGGTTGTAAAGAAGACACACTCGATCTTTATCAATCTCAGAATAGCATTTATTTTCCGGGAGAACGAGTCTCCAACGTATATCGTCCGATAGACAGCAGTTTCTTTTCTTATGGCTATATCTCTGAACTTATTCAGGATACACTATTACTGGTCCCCGTCACAACCACAGGCGCAAAAGCAGCCACCGATCGGAGGTATAATTTAGAAATACTGTCTAGCAGTACGATGGTAGAGGGAGAGGACTATGAAATTGAAAATGCGACTTTCCAGATTAAGGCACAACAGCTCCGGGATACAATACGAATTCGGCTCAAACGATCTAAATCGCTACAAACAGAAAAGCGAATCTTAAACCTAGCCTTACGAGCCAATGAAAATTTTGCGCTGCAAATGGAATCGCAGATGATTGGGACAGGAGACCAACAACAAATACGTTACTTCAATCGATTTTCTGTTATTGCGGACGATATCGTTGGTCCTCCTTGGTTCTGGGATGAATCTCGAAATAAATACGCCTATCTAACTGTCAACTATCTTGGTGCTTATAGTCAAAAAAAATTCCAGCTATTAATCGGTGTGCTGAACCTCGATATCAATGAGATTACCAAGGAAGTGATGCCTGGTAACAGCTTGCCTGCTTGGGGATATGGACTCCAGGCTTATCTCAATGATATGACAGCAAAAGGAACACCCATTTTAGAAGACGACGGTACAGCAATGAAAATGGGAAAAAATGTACAATAATAAACCTATGAAACTAGAAAAATGAAAAACATACGCTATCCCCTATTCCTCATTACATTGTGGATTGTAGTCCTTTCAAGCTGTAGAAAAGACCTAGGCAATTACAACTATACAAGTCTGGATACCATTGGTATCAGAGGTATTGAAAAAGCATATAGTGGTGCTACCGGGAAAAACCTAACCATTAGCCCCGTATTTATTACTTCGTTTAGCAAAGCTATTGATAGCACCAACTTTACCTTCGAGTGGTTTGCCTACAACTGGCAGGCGACAGTCAATGCAGATAAAAAGATCCCTTTGGCAACAACAAAAGATTTAAATATAAATTTACCCCTGCCAACAGGTTCTTATGTATTGTATTATCGTCTTGTTGACAAAAGCACAGGTGAACGTTGGCAACATACCTGTAATCTTACCATGACATCCGAACTGGGAAATGGCTGGCTAATTCTTAATGAAATCGATGGAGGAAGCCGGCTTGATATGCTCAACTATAAAGCTGATACACTGCCATTTGATCGCTATACTGATCTTTTATCTACTACCAGTGATCTTAAATTGGAGGGGAAACCAATTCAGGTATATTATACGCCCAACAAAGACATATTTAGCAACAATGATAATAATCGCGTCTACATCAGCACGGATCTTGCCACCTATAGTATCAACAACCATACACGTAACTGGAGCGATTACCGCAATCTCAAAACGGAAGTACTTCGTTCTACTGGAGCGAAGTATCACGCCAACCGCATTGTAGGCATGGGAAGTAGCTCTACGCCACAAACTTACGTTGTGGATAGTGAAGGTATCTTAATGTTCGAGTACAAACAACAAGCCATTTTATATGGTCCGCCGATTAATAGGCTAAATTCGGGGAGTAATATAAATATGGCTCCCTTTTTGGCTTGTTATGACGGAAACCGTGATGCTTACACTGTTTACTACGACAAAGATAGTCGACGTTTTGTGCTGCATATGGGAACAAATAGAGTCTCTGTAATACCAACGTCGACAGATGCCACTATCGTCAACCCAGCCAATATGGGACAGGATTTATTGTATCTTGAATGCGCATTGACCAGTACCAAACAGTTCTACGCTTTGCTCAAAAACCCAACGACCCAAAAGTTAATGCTCTATCGCTTTGTACCTTCAAGTTCCAAATTTACACCATTGGGTTATGACGAAGTGGAGAATCTCAATCAGATTGATCAGGCGGATTTTTATGCGATCGACCCCACCTACGGCTACCTGATATACGCTGTCGGAAGTAAAGTCTATCAATACGACCCTTTCAACAAAGTTCACAAACAGCTGCTTGACCTTGGAAATAGAAAAATCAGCCTGATTAAATACCAACGTTTTATACAAAATAGAACTAGTGCCCGCTATAAAAATTATGCGGCAAAGCTAATGGTGTGCAGTTACGACGAAACAATCCCCAATACTTCGGGTAAAATGGAATTCTATCAAATACCATTATCTGGTACTGCATCATTATCCTCTTCTTTTGACGGATTTGGAAAAATTGCTTCGGTAACTTACCGCGAATAGCTCCTGCAGTACTTCCTTTACTGGAGCCTTGGCTTTAAATGCCAAGCTCCAATGAAGGTAATCGATAAAAAATCAAACAGCTACTTATGAAAAACTATACCAGCAAAATATTTAAAGTTATTTTCCTGATAGGTATCGGTCCATCGATCCAAGCGCAATCCCTGCTGCACAAAAATGATCTTATGAAAATGGAAACGTATTTCGACGCACGCCTTGCAAACGTTGCCGCCGAAGATTCACTAGTCCCCACCTCCATAAACACCAAAATAAAAGCTACTGATATTACAGCGCTACAACAGGAAATATGGGCTGTATGGAATTCCGTGAACAGTCGACGCGAGACACTTCCTTTGCCAACACAAGCAGTTCGTGGTCTACAGGACTATAAACTACACCAATGGGAATTGGTCAATGAAAATCCTTTACCCTATTATTACATCCAGAAAGGCTCGATAGGTCACACAAAATTACCACTATTTCTCAACCTCCATGGTTCTGGCCCAAAAGAAATGGAACTCAAAGCAACGCTAGCTTGGTCGCTGCGTTACCGCGATTCACCATCACGTTATTTTATTCCACAGATTCCCAATGAGCGAAGATATCGGTGGTGGTTGAAGCCTGTTCAGCTAGCTTGGGAAAAGCTACTTCGTCTTGCCATGCTTGACCAGCAAATTGATCCGAATGCGCTGTATGTCATGGGGATTTCCGAAGGAGGCTACGGAAGCCAGCGATTAGCAGCTTTTTACGCCGATTACTTCGCCGGAGCCGGGCCAATGGCCGGGGGAGAACCCTTAAAAAATGCCCCGCCTGAAAATTTCAAACATTTGGCCTTTTCATTTCAAACGGGTGCCAACGATACCGGATTTGGAAGGAACAAACTCACCCTTTCCGCTAAAAACGCGCTCGACAGCTTGGAACATCTATTCCCAGGAGATTTTGTACACAATATTGTCCTGCAGGAAGGGAGAGGACATGGGATAGATTATACACTCACATCACCATGGTTAGTTCAATATAAACGTAAACCAAATCCACGATACGTCAATTGGATCTGGTTTCCGATGGATGGAAGATATAGAAAAGGTTTCTACAATATCGCTATCGAACAATCCCCGGTATCCCTCAAAGACAATCCCCAATACGACCGTGTCAGGTTTGATATTGACATGGATAAAGCGACAAATACCATTACAATAAAAACTAAATTATTAAACCCAGATATGACTGCGCAGCAAGCTTTGAAAAAAGGAAAAATCGCAATTTTTGTCAATAATGAACTTATCGACCTATCCAAAAAAGTCACAATTATATATAATGACAAAAATATAGGGCAGCAAAAGATTGTACCTACCGTTTCTGCTTTGGTAGAAAGTGTCGCATTGTTCGCAGACCCCAATCGCATCTACCCTGCGAAAATACAGCTTGCTTTATAAGGGAGTGCAAGGAATAGTATATTAAAAAGATCCCGATTCCAATAAAACCGGGATCTTTTTTTGTTTATATAGCAAGTAGCCCCCTTATTCTCAGCTTTGCTTATATGATTATTATCCCAATTGTGGATCAGTCTTCGAGTGATTTCCTGTCTCCACACGACCGGCAAATTGGCGAACAAATCTACTTCCCACAATCTGTAAAGTAACATCATACCAACCGCTAATCTTCTGAGAGTCTACAACCCACTTGTTGGTTTTACCGGCACCCAATACAATATCTTTCCTCCAGGAACTGTAGGCATTATCTTTCACCTGCACATGAAGCACTTTGTCTCCTTTATTGCTCGCTTCCAAGATCAGGTTTCCCGTGGGAACACCTTTTTTCCCGATCTCATAAGTTGCGACCACGGACAAAGATTCCCTATCCCCTTTAAAGCTACGCATAAATCCATTCGGCCCGTATACGGTTAAATCATAATATCCATCTTTAAAGTCAGCTCGATTCCAGTCAAAACTCAATTCTTCACCTGCAATCACCGCAAAAGGCCAGAAACTGACACCATCTTTATAGCTCGGTCCACTATACACATTAAAAGGACTGCTTAGGGATTTCGTTCCGAATAGCTTATTCCCAGCGGACATCGTCAGCTTTACGCTGTCCTTATCAATAGTTTCACTTGCATATAACTCATAGGCCAGCGCATTGGAGTTTTTTTGACCTTTTTCTTGTCTCGCCAACTGTGCGGCCTTTCCGGCAGATCGCAAAGCTTGCATCTCATCTTGGCTCCATACATGGAAATTATTAGGCAAAGGTTTAGATTTGGCTTGATCAATCGCATAAATCTGTTGGTTACGGTTCAAGAACGGCAAATCCACATGAACACCCCCTTCTGCTTTCCGAAATACCGAAGTCAGATCTCCCGTAATGGCACGGCGCCACGAACTGATGTTGTGTTCTTTCACATCCTTACCAAGCTTCTTGTCGAAGAAATACTCCATAAATTGAATGGTCGAAGTGATGTCGCACACCTCCGAATTAACCCAGCCACCTTTGCTCCATGGAGATGCAATGATCAACGGCACCCGATAGCCCAGACCAACCGGCCCCTCTGTAGCGTGTTCCTTTTTCTCACCGCTGGCAAGTTCCTGCTCCAAACTTACATATTCACCACTATAATCCAATCCGGCGGAGGTCTTTCCTGACCGTGCATCTGCCGGATTAGGTGCTACAAACGGTGGAATATGATCGAAGTAACCATCATTCTCATCGTAGTTCAATATAAAGATCGTCTTCTTCCACACATCAGGGTTTTCCGTCAGAATATTCAGGATTTCGGACACATACCATGCTCCATACATCGGAGCACTCGGATGGTCTGAAAAACACTGCGGCGCTACAAGCCAAGATACAGCAGGCAGTTTGCCCAACTTGACATCTTTCCGGAATTGATGGAGTACATCCCCTTTTGGAACAGTAATCTCTTCACCATCATGTAGGACAGAAGCTGTCTCACGATAGAACGCATCGTCTTCATTGGTCTGAAAAGCACGTTCATGCAATGCTTTTTGCTCTTTGGGAAGTCGTTCAAAAGCCTGTTCAGTCAATCGCTCTAGCCGCGTTTTATAACTGCTGAGCTGTTCCTGTTTTTGCTTAAGTTTATTTTGGGTCTTCTGTACACTTTCGGCTCCATGATTTACCAAGGATTTTTCAAGTTCCTGAATCTCCACAGGCAGTTCGATAACACGCTTACGCATAAATTCCAGGTGGCTTTTCTTGAATTCAATATGGTATTGTGAAAACCACTCCAAGTTATTGTCTGTAAAGTTACCTAACCATTCATCGCCATGAAGGCCACTTTCCATACTAACTTCATTCTGGTATACTTTCCAAGAAATACCTGCTTCCTCCAGACGTTCAGGAAAAGTTTTCCAATGGGCCCAGCGGTTAAAATAAATATCTGAATTACGAATCAATGGTTTGGCGCCTTTTTCAGGCACACAAGTCCCCGTCCAAAAAAAATGTCGATTGGTAGTTGTGCCCGTAATCGAAGAACAAAAATGTTGATCACAGATCGTAAACGCATCAGCCATCGCATAATAGAAAGGGATATCTTCACGTGTATAGTACCCCATAGTCAATGGAATATCACTCAGCACCTTTCCACTGGGACGTTTGGCTTCGATCCAATTATCGTGTTTACCCCCGTTGCGAGCTGCCATTTGATTTTCCCATGAGTGGGGAAGATTTCCTGTCCAGGCTGCATTCGAATTCTTAATATCCAATCGAAATGGAGAATATGTTTTTCCCGATCTGGAAGCCTGCAACCATACCGGATTTCCACTAGGCAACTCGATGGCTCTTGGATCATTAAATCCCCGAACCCCTCTCAGTGTACCAAAACTATGGTCAAAGGAGCGATTCTCCTGCATTAACAAAACAATATGCTCGGCATCTAAAAAAGAACTCCCCGCAACTGGTTCAATCGCTAAAGCGCGTTGTATCGCATCCGGTACAGCACTTTGTAAACCAAAAACCCCAGCCAGCAATGAAGCTTTCTTGATAAAATCTCTTCTACTATCCATAAAATTATTTATTATATCTCCTATAAATTCGATGGTTTATCAGCGAATATATTCATTCGCCATCGCTTTTTATGTAACGTTTTTAACAAAAATCCCCGCACACGATTGATATGGTGCGCGGGGATAGTCTTCACGATAAAAAATCAACAGATCAAAGTATTACCTATTTTAAGATCCACATCAGTTGATTGATTTCATCATTACCATCATACTGACGTTTCATCGCCTCGTCCAGGTTTGACGCATTGTAGTTATACTCCAGAGCCGGGTAACGCCAGCGTACAGGTATCTTTTGTGGCGCTACGGAGTTCAAACTCGATGCCGGATTAATTTTCCATTTTGGATAACCTGTTCGTCTATAATCGTAATATGGTGTCATCACTCCCTGCAAATAACTTGCTAAATATTTCTGTGTTATAATCGCCTCCAGTTGCCCTTCAGGAGAAACGGGAAATTGGTTTCCATAAGTTGTCACTGCTAGATTAATATAGCCCTCATCTAAAGGCATATTATGTGTAAATTGAGCTGTATTAGGTGTATTATCCGAAATAAATTTCATTGAAGCAGCAATGCCTTTCTTATACCAATTGACAGGAGATTCCGCAACCCAGCCTCGTGCAGCAGCCTCTGCAACAACAAAACATAAATGGGCATAACTATATTGTTGTGTAGGTTCACCACTCACCAACTCGGTATAACGATCATTTAATTTGGAATAATCATTCTTCTTTTTCAGTTCAGCAATCTCACTGAAAGAGAGGGAAGGATCTGTCCCCACATACGCATTAAAATCATTAGACTGTTTCCCATTAGCGATTTGTAAGGCAGAAGGATTCGCATAGTAAAACAACCTTCTATCCTGATATTGTTTTAACCGGTCTATGATCTCCGTCGACACAATAGGATAGATTACAAAACTATTACTCACCTTATAGAATGGATAGGTCTGATCAGCCTTGTCTTCGTGCGTTACTTGAAAATTATCCGCATTCCCTTCAAAAATCGGCTTATTTATGAAGATGGATTTAAAACGCTCTTTGACATTCAGCTCCCCATCAGCGTCCTTTTTGCTTAATTGAATCAATACATTCAAAGCAAAACTATTCACTAATTTTCGCCATTTTATAATATCACCGGAGAAAATGGGATCCCCGTCAAACTTTACACCTTCAGCAAATAATTTGTCAGCTAGCTCCAATTCATTTAAGATCCCAAGAAATACCTCTTTCTGTGTATCGTATTTGGGGAAATAGATCTTTTCCGTTTCACCTTTTAAGGCATCTTTGTAGGGAATATCTCCAACACTCATCGTTGCGTCATAGAATTTCATGGCACGGGCAAAATACATTAAGCCATTATAGGAGTTTGCTAATGCATCACTGGTTGCAAATTTCGCCATAAAATGTGCGTCATTAATTGCCATCATCGAGATATCCCGCTCACCTAAACTATTATATTGATAACTTTCCGTCAACTCAGTCCATGCAATCTCCTTAGTAAGCATGTATGGCTGCATGAAGCCTTTGGTATTCGACTGACGCGCCAAATTTAAAACAATTCGTGTCGCCAACATCGATGGTCGTACCGTTGAAGGCGTTTCAGGATTTGTATTTATTTCATCAAATTTAGAACAGCCTGTTGTAAGCAATACCCCTCCCAGCGCTAGATATGTCCATATTTTTTTCATTTTCACAAGTGTTTAAAAGGTTAAAAGGTAAGGTTCACGTTAAATCCGATATAACGCATCGATGGCGAATTCAAGTCTTCCGATCCGGTATCGGGATCCGAGAAACGAAATTCTTTTGTCCACAGCAGCAGATTCTGCCCAGTTAAACCAACACTCGCCTTTTTTGCCTTCAATTTAGAAGCAAATTTATCCGATACACGATAGCTTAAAGAAAGTTCCCGTAACTTAATGAATGTTTCATCCCAGTAGTTCCAACGACCAGAATAAGCCCTTTTATAGTATCCTTCATACGATACAACCTGATCATTTTTTTCAAACACACGCGTATCTTCAGTGATCTGACCATATTTATCATATTTCACGGTACCCGAAACAATTTTCACACCCGGAGCGATAAACGTCTTATTACCATTAACAACTTCCTCATAACGGAATTTGGTATCAGAATCCGGATGCGAGCCGGTCTGCCATAAACGGGCATTCATTGTTGAATAAGACATTCCTTTTATGCGGCCGTCGAGACTAAAGCCGAAAGTAAAATCCTTATAGCGGAATTGATTCGAAAATCCCCAAAACCATTTTGGAGCGGTATAACCGACCAGCTGATTCGCATATTGCGCCGAGATCGGCATTCCCGAACTATTCAAAACTAACTGTCCATCAGGTGCGCGCTCCCAATCTTTATATTCAATATAGTCAGCACGAAGTCCCTGTTTTACAAACAAAGCATCTTTCGAATATTCTGGGTCTAATTTGTGAAAATAACGTAAGTTCTGAGAAAGATTTATGGTAGCATCCCATTGAAAGTTCACTCTTTTGATCGCGGTTGTTCCCAAGGTAATTTCATGCCCCTTGGTCATTTCCTCTTCTTTTGTATTAATCAGACGCTCTTCAAAACCTGTTGTTTTTGAGATCTTTGCTTTAACAATCTGATTATGCAACAATCGATAATAACGCGTATAATTACCGTAAATCCGATTTTTCAACATAGCAAAATCAAACCCAAATTCTGTTAAATCACGTTGGGTCGGAGAAATTGAATAGTCTTTGATAATATTGGGGTAAGATGCCGTGGGCATACCATTCCAGACATTGCCTTTCACTGTAAAAGCCGAATGAACTTCATAAGGGTCCAAGACAGATTTAGTTACTGCCCAGGATGCCCGCACCTTAAACATATCTAGCCACATTGGTTTTGAAGCCAATAAATCTGTCACCACCGCGCTTGCAGATAATGATGGATAAAAATAAGAGCGATTTTCTTTTGTCAATGTTGAAACCCAATCATTTCGTCCGGTTGCTTCCAGAAAAAGCGCATTTCGCCATGAAAGTGACAACCGCCCATAAATACCATTACGCATTTGACGCGGGCGGATTTCTACGGAACTCACTGGACCGATCGAATTACGCAAGGAGTAAAATCCGGGAATCGAAAGTCCGTTCATTGTACCCGTAACCAGTGTCTGATCCGAGCTATAGAAAATAGACCCTCCCAACAAGCCGTCTAGACCAAAATCGCCAAAACTCTTCTTACCAGTTAAGATTGCGTCATTCGTTGTGCTAAAGCCATTATCATTCGCCTTGACATATTTCCCCTTGCTATCAAATCCGCCAAAAACAGACAGGTCGTTCCTAAAATCACTAAATCCTCCACGAGTTCCATAAATACCAATTGGATTGCGTTGCGTTCTGTTTTTACCATAATAATCATAGCCCGAACGCAACATAAATTTTGCCCAGTCATTTATTTTGTAATTCAAGGTCACCGCAGCATTTACCTTATTGATCAATTCTGGCGTGATTTTCTCATGGGCAATCAAATATGGATTATCATACCAACCTTTATACATCCAATTTTGCGACTGGTCTTTAACAAGCCAATAATCCTTGTAATCTCTCAGATCGTATTCCGGACCGGTCCAGACAAGGATGTTATAAATATATCCCTGATCATTATAACCTGATCCAAAATTGGTTGAGGAAGAACTCCGATTATACCCCAATCTAGCCTCCAAATCTAATTTATCATTTATTTTAGTAGTCCCGGTCACCGAAATATTGGTCAGATTCAGCTTCTGATTCGGATACTGTCCCTTGTTGTAAATATGATTAATTGACGTCCGTATACTACCATGTTCCCCTTGGTTTGTAAAGCTTACCGTGTTATTGGAAATAAACCCCGGTTCTAGGAAATTTTTAAAATTATTTTTCCCACGGGAAGTCAATTGCTGTACTTCATAGGCTTTTGTAATCGGATTCCACTGCTCCGCGGTACGGCCTATATCCAGTTTATCCCCCCAAACATAATCATCGTTGTTAAACTTCCCAGATTCGCCAGAAGAATAACTATGTTGAACCTCGGGAAGAGCAAGGTAACCTGAAAAGAACATATTATTGGTATTAACCGTTATTTCGGTTCCTTTGTCAGCTAGTCCTTTTTTCGTGGTAATCATAATTGCTCCACCTTCTCCTTTACTACCATAAAGTGCTGTAGCAGTTGCTCCCTTCAAGATATTCATATCTTGTATATTATCCACAGGAACATCTCTCAAATCCATATTTTCGTACGCCACACCGTCGATTACTAGAATTGGCGTCAGTCCGCGTACTTGTATTTCGGGTGTTTTATTAAATTCCGTGCTATTTAACACCCGTACGCCCGAAACACGTCCGGTTAAGGTAGTTCCAACATCGACCCCTTTTACACGTGTTAGATCCTCTCCTTTTACACTTTGCGTTGCATATCCCAAAGCCCTTTGCTCACGCTTGATCCCCAACGCTGTTACCACAACTTCTTCCAGTGCTTCCGAGGACTTAACCAATTTTACTGTACCTGCCTGTGCAACTGGAATATCTACCGTTTCATACCCCAGATAGGAAATTTGAAGCACGGCACTTTCGGTCGCAGGCGACAACTTGAACAAACCATTTTGGTCGGTTGTCGAAGCTAGGTTCGACCCCTTGATCCGTACAGTAACTCCAGCAATAGGCAAACCCGTCTCCTGATCTACAACCTTGCCACGCACCTCCTTTTGGGCATTTATTGTCCGCCCATTTTCGTTCCTTGAAACCGCTATATTTTTCTTGGAAACGACATACAGTTTATCATCAATTTTCTTCACCTCGAGATTTCCATCTGAGATCGTCTGTATAAACTGGACAATCTGATCTTTTTTGAGGTGATCGACATTCGCCGTCGCATTGATTTTTTGATCGGAGATGGAGGCATCGTAACCAAATTTGACGTTGAATTTCTGTTCCATTCGGGCAAGAATCTTTCCTATGCCTTCACTGGCAGAAAATTGGGAAGCCATACTTTGAAGCGCCAGAGACTGAAATAGCAATGCTCCGCCCATAAGTTTTAGATAGTAATTGGTTCTTTTCATAAATTACTTTTTGTGGATAATTATTTGATTAAACGCTGTATTGAGAATTTTCAATGATTTTTCTAGATCACTTGCGGGCAGATAGCCAGTAAAACTTTTTGTTTGAAAGGAATCGATCAATTCTAAGTTATAATCCGGATAAAGATTGTTCAGGTCATTCACAATTTGCAAAAGTGGAACTTGATTGAATGATAAAAAGTCACTTTTCCAATTGGATGCTGTTATGGTATCAACAGCAGTGACATTAAATTGCTTATGATGTACATCATAAGCTACTTGCTGCCCAGGAAGAAGAACAGCATGTTGTTCACCATGGTTAACCTTAACTTTACCATGATTTAAAACTAGATGTGTCTGTAGAGGAGAACATTTCAAATTGAATGCGGTACCCAAAACCCGCACATCAAAATCGCCTGAATTGACAATAACAAATGCCTTATTGGGATTTTTGGAGACTTCAAAAAATGCCTCTCCTGACAATTTCACCTTTCGTAAGCTGTCAACAGCGAAATCGGATAGTACTGAAATATTAGCTCCCTGACGCAGGGAGATATGCGTGCCGTCCAACAAAATAATACGCTTGACAAATTTTGTTGGGTTCGAATATTGAATCGCAGTAAACTTAGCTTCCCGCTGTATCGGTTTAAATACAAGAGAAAAAAGAAAAACAAAACCTGCAAGTAACAATGTTGCTGCGATCGCAAGTACCGCCCTTTTGCGGCTCCAAATTGATTGAATTTTAGGATTTAATTCAGCTCCCGTGATCGAATAAAAAATATCATCCGAGATAGAATTATCCAAATCACAGGTACGAGCATCCAATGCAATTACCTCCTCCAAATCGGGTAAATCATCTTTATCGCAAGAAGTCAGTAAATCTAAAAATATGGTGTTTTCCTGCGGAGTCAACTCCCCCAGGAAATATTTTTTGTATAGTGCAACTAGTTTAGGATCCATCATCTTCGTGATCTTTTAAATACATATACGTATCTAAAGAACGATAAGACGACGCTACACTAAAAAATAGTTAAGAAGATCAACAGGGCTATTGAAATCTCAAAATTATCCAGAATATATTGGCGTACAAACTTATTTCCCTTGACCAGCTGATCACGGACGGTATTGACAGATATGCCTAAACGATCCGCAATCTCCTGATTATCCAAAAACTCTTCCTTGCTTAACAAGAATATTTCAAGACGTGCTTTAGGAAGTTTTTGAATTGCTTCCCGATAGACACGTTCTAAGTCTTTAAAACGGATAGATTCTTCATTCGAATTATCCACCAAGGTGGTGGCATCAATCCCTGCAAGGTTAAATTGAAACCGCACTTTTTGCTTCCTAAGTTCATCAAATACGAGATTTTTAACGACGGTATATAAGTAAGACTGGGGATTTCTTGTTTCATCCAATTCCTTCCATTTATTCCAAATACGAGAAAATGCCTCCTGAACCAAATCGGCGGCAGTATCCTTTTCTTTCACATGTAATAAGGCGTATTTATAAACCTTATCTTTGTAAGACAAAAAGAATTTTTTAAAATCTGGGATATTGTTATTTTCAGTAGGCATCCTTCATCACTTATAATTGATGCTACAAGTTTAGGGAGAAATTTTCAAAATATTTGAATGAAAATGCACCATCGCTCAAAGCACGGTTTCACCTTCGGTAGCCATAACGTTTTAAATACAATCCGTTTACATACAATTAACCCTTGTAGTTCAGATTCCAGAAATTTTCATAAAGGTATTGTTGTAAGGTCAGGAAGTCGATTCTTGTAATAAGATTAAATTCATTAAAAAATCCCATTGGGATCTCCAATGGGATTAAAAAATGTATACGCACTGAATAGACAAGGTTATTTTATGAGCGGGAATGGCCCCAAAAAGTAACTTCCTCTTTTATAGAAACGAAGGAAAAAATCCAGTATAGGCTCTTCCAACGGGAAGAAGAATTGTTTGTCTACCTCCGTTTTGAATAAGTTGGCGTAGTACTTTGACAATTCACCCGGAAAAAAGTCTTCGACCAAAAGATTCAAGAAATAACGGGCAAACGGAACGTCTGCTCGGGTTCCCTCCTCTTTCTTTTCAATAAATGGATTATGTTCCAATGGAAAGAAATCTTCTATTCCACCAAATACCTCTAATCCTGTCTTTGGGTTGAAGAAAACCGTCACTTTCGCATCTGCTGTCAGATCCAAATTCGATTCCGGAAGTGCTGATTCCTCTTTGCCTGGATATTTTTGCAGATATGTTTGAAAGAATTTGCTTGCAAACTCTTTCACTTCTCGCCCCTCCATAAAAGCTACAGCGGCCTTTTGCTCAGACTGGAATAATTTACCCATATCTTTCAATTGCTTCTCTGTTTTTTTCAAGCTTTTGTCCTTACCGGCCATCGCTTCAATGCGGTAGGTCATCTCATATTGTTCCGGCAGATCGAAATTTACTTCCTCCGGATTGACCACCGTCATAATTCCGGACAGATTCCAGGCATCTTTCCAAGGAACAATTTCCATGTAAAAAGATAATGTCGTAGAAGGCTCTGCAAATTCCCGGATTGAATCTTTATAAATCTTGAATACCGTTTTTGTATTGATATGTTTTACATGGACAAACTGTTCATCCGTTTTTACATAGTCAAAAAAGCTATGGATGCGGTTCCCCAGCGTCTTGACGGAACTATAAAGGGCATGTTCCTTACCAACCACTTCCGCAACATATTCAGATGATTTAAGGGCAAATAAGTGCAGTCTATAATTATTGAAATGATTATCACGGACCCGATAGATCATTTGCTGCAACTGTGCCTGATCGTGCTGATATCTTCCCAATTCTGCAACCTGCATCAGATGGTTAAGATTGGTATTATACTCTCCTGCTGTCAGATAGTTTGTTGCGACAAGTTTTTCGATAAAATTACGAACCTCAAAATAATCCGCATTTTCATCCAATGTATATTCTGATTTTAACTTTGGATTCTCAGGGGCCACTTCATAATGTTCCTCCAGAATAGCATAGGTAAGATCCGTTACCAACTGTATCAAACGGCCATGAGGATCAATAAACAGATGCGGGTTGCGCTCACTAAAAAATAACCAGGCTAATACAGCAACATCTTCACTATTGATATCCTCAGGATAGTAATCCAACAGATCGTTGTCCTTGTAGAAGGGTAGAAACTCATTGTACAATTCTTTATGAATGGTTCTAAAAGCCGCAAATATCCCTGTGTTGGCAATAACATCCTCCAAATAACAGGTCAGGTAAATACTTAATGTTTTTAAGGCATCAGTCTGAATTAGGTCATTCGTTTCCGGTTCTTCAAACCATAATGTCGATAAATTATCGTTGATCTGATTGGCAACTTTTAAGTAATAACTATCTATATCGTTTGCTTTTTGGTAAGTATGATGTGCAATCCAATCTTGAATAAAAATTCTGTTTCCTCTCATATGAAAAATGCTAAATCCAAAAGTAGCCAAATTTTCGAAATTTCCATGATTACAAAACACATGCATAAACGAAAATAATTTCGACAAATCCATCTGACCGGTAAAGAATAAAAGAACTCCCGATAAATTCGTCCCATCGACATGAATGAGCGTTTAGCAGAAACAAAAAAAGATGCCTTATGAGCATCTCTGTATCGTATTTTTTTCCTTTATCCTGCGGCGGTGACATTATCATTGCTTCCCAAATGATCCTGAAGCGTCGGATTTAAGATATTACATGTTTTTAATAAGTCGCGTACGGGATATTTCGCTACAATCTCCTCCAGCGCAGTCAAATGACGGTTATGATGTACATCCGTCCCAACGAAATCGTACATACCCGATTTAATCATCGTTAAAGCTGCAGATTTCACTTCAACACCATAGTATCTGCTGACCGACAGCAGGTTTAATTGCAACATACAACCAGCATCTTTGATCTGCTTGTACATATTAAAATTATAATGGTAATAATTATAACGTTCTGGATGTGCCAATATAGGCTGATAACCAAGCTTTTGAATGTCCAGAATAGTTTGAAATAACGCTTTGGATTCCTGCAGGTAAGACATTTCAATGAGCACATAGCCCCCAGGCATTACACAAAGCTCGTTGGTATCGATCAACCTTGCAATTCCGTCATCTATCATATGCTCAGCTGCAGGATAAATCTCAGGAATATTAGGCAGGTGTTTTATACCATTCACCAACTTGTCTTTGGCATCCTCGATTGTTTGGATTGAATTCGGATGCACCCCATCCATAATATGCGGTGTACAAATATATTTTTCAAATCCCATTCTTCCCAAGCCTTTCAACAAATCAATTGATTGTTCAACGGACTGACTTCCGTCATCTATTCCCGGGAGAATATGGTTGTGCATATCCACTTCTAAAAAGGCGAGTGTCCCAACAACCTTTATTTTTGAATCTTGAGTTTTGTTACCAAACAGTTTTGAAAATATCCCCATATCAAGTACAAATCGTTTTTTTATCCTATTATTTGCAAATAACAAACCACAAAAATACCATTATTGGTCTAAACATCGTGTAACATTATATCAACATTATAAAAATATAACCTTAATATTACAAACTTTGCATCAAACAATTCTACAATTAAATTGTTTGATGCTCAGTAAATCTTCCTATTTGTCAATCTCCAGTAGAATCTGGTCAATCATATAACTAATTGCCCCCTCCTTTGTCTGTGGAAGCTTTGAAGACATCTCTGCCTCCATACGGTTACCGACGATTCCTTTCGAGGTGATTGCCGTACTGCCATATTGATTCAGTTGTGCAACAGTTTTGTCCCATTGTCTTCCGGGACTGATGCTCATCTCCTGAAGCATAGCGGGCAACTTTTGCAGGTCAAAAGCTGCTGACATTTTATTTTGTTTCATCAATTTAATAAAATCTTTATTCGCAGGGGCTGCCATCTTATTTTGGCGGATATCAAATAGCGATAAAGAATCATTACTTACCATCACCAAATCATCTTTCAACAGCACATACATCGGGAAATCCATTGCTTTTTTTGAAGAAAATGCATAGATACCATCCTGTGTTTTACCTAAGGTTTTGGCAATCGCTAGATCCAGTCCTTTTTTTATCAGACGTTGATCCTTCGAAGTAAACATCCAGATAAATACCGGTAAGGTTTCATCCTTTGTTTTCTTTACTTCCGTGGCATTATAATCATCGTCATAGGTATAATCAATATATTCTTTTCTAAATTTACGCAAACCATTGACCACAAAAAGATGATCTCCGGGCATTACCTGTGCAATGGCTTTCTCATCTAGTGCAACTTCAAGCGCCATCAGCCCCCACTCAACTAAATCTTGCTGAGGCCCCAATAACCCGCCATAGTATTTGGCCATATAACCAGGCATATCCCGTAAATAAGCTTCTGAATTAATATTAAAATTGAAGAACCCAAGCGTTTTATCGGTCAAATATTTACTGAATTTTCCATTTGGCTTTCTGGCATAAAACCGTTTTGACATTTCAGCAAGATCTTTATCTAAGCCTATCGAACCCTTTAATTTCACTATATTTCCTTCTTGCGATAAATCGAGCACTCCATCCTGATATCCTGTTCTAAATTTATCCATATTGATGCCCATATAGAGATATGGAATCGATTTATAAGGCATAAGGCCACGGTAAAGTTCTTCAACATGCGGTACGTACAGGCGGATCAATCCCAGGTTTTTCAGCACCTTATTCTGATCCGAAACAGAGAGCGGTTTATAGGAAGCAGACAGCAAACGCGTAGCTTCTCCTGTCAACCATTTATCACGAAGCGCATTGCGTATGGAATCATTTTTTCGATTTTGATCCGCATAGGCTGTATAAAGCGAATCGTAATAACTTGGATCATGCAGTTCCGCCGGAGCGACATCCATTGGCACTGGCACAGCTTCCTCCACACTCGCCACGACCGTATCTGGCACACTCTCCACAATAATCGGCGAGCTCGGTAGTTCTATTTTCTTTTCCCCTTCTTCCCATTCTACTGCCACTGCTGCCGAATCCGCAACTGCCGCCGCAGAATCTATCTCTGAAGAATATGCATCAGCCGCAGGGGCCATATAGGATACTTTTTTTATTCCATAGCGGTTTGCAACGGAGTCGTTGTCGAAGAAGGTACTACTCATCGTCGACGAAATAAAGCGTGCCAGTCGGTCATTATAAACCAACATACTCCCCGGTTTCAGTGCTATCGTTGAATAACCATTGGCAAAGGGTTTAGACTCACCCGCATCATGTAATAATTTTTCAAACTGACCTTTATTGGACAGCGGAAATATAAACTCGATAAAACTCACGCTATCTGTCTTTCTGCTATAGAAATAAGACGTCTGCGTAAGGTCAATACCTAGGTTTTTGATATCATTCCCAACTGAAGCACCCGACTTTTCAATCTTTTTGAAGAGGCCGGCTTTCTGAAGCAATTCGTTCAATTTGCTTGCATTTGCTTTCTGCACAATCTCCTTTACATTAAAGGCCGCGATCATTTCAGCTTCTTCGGGAATGAGCTTAATTAAATCTTGCGATTTCACGCTCCCCATTAGGGACAGACATACCAGTCCGGTCAATAAAATTTTTGATTTCATATAGGTTATTTTGTTAATGTGATTTTATTTGCCAAGGTAGATTTACCATAGACCAGATCAGTAAATAATAACTTTAATAGTACTCCCCTCTTGTTTCCGGCTACTTTTGCTTTACTATTTTCCTGTGACGCAAGCGGTTTTTCAAACCGAATGATCTGGGTATAAAAAGCATCTGCAAATTGCGCCGTGTTATCGCTTCCCAACTGATTGAATTTAGCCTTCCAGGTGTTAGAGGCTACAAATTTACGTTCAAATATATTGGTCTGCACATTATAATAATATCGATTTGAGTTTGAGATCTTCGTTTTAAACCGATTTGCCAATATATCAGAAAAAGCATTTAACGATTCGATCTGACTAAAATCACAAGAAATATTTACAATAAAGTTTGTGAAATCTGTTCGATACTGTACATTAGAGATACCCTTCGTCTGTTTAAGCATCTGAACCGCAGCCCGGATCTCCTTTTCCATTTCAGCTTGCGTTGGTATCTGTATCCCTTTAATACTTTTCATCTTCATCAGGGATGAGACTTTTGTTTTACTTTTACTTAGATTCAATGTTGCTGCGATATGCCCCGAACCGTTAGGCTTAAGGTCAATCTGTTCGACAAAGTCAAAACAACCGGACAATGTAAAAACCGTTACCAATGCACATAAAGCCATACAAAGTCTGTTCACTAGTCCTTTTAATTCAAATACTCCCTTCATTTCTTATCCGTACAGATTAATAATTTATCAAATCAATATATGTTCGGGCATTAACAGCAAACATTGTGCTATTTTCTTTTCTTTAGGAAAATTTCAATAAAAACTCCTTAAAATATACCCTCCAAACTACAATAATACACTAACCATCATTGTTCGTAAAACCTGCACAAAATCAATTAAGGACTAAAATGTCACAGCTTGAAGTCGTTGAGAATACCATTTGAAGCCAATCAAAAAAAATAATTACATCTAAGAATCAAACACATACTTTTGCGAAACATTTATTGAAGCAAAAATGCAGGTTAGTGCTCTTTTTGTTTAGTTTTTCTAGTTACTTTTGCCGTCTCATTATTTACAAACACTAACGATCGAAATGATTTACAAGCTAATGGCTATTCCACAGCATACCATGTGTCGGATAGTTTACCTGATGACCGCATTACTTACCTTCAACGCATGTCAAAAAAATAATTCCCGAATTGAACATACTGCGCTACAATTTACACCTACCATCGTGGGGCAAATAAACACGAATGCGATAGAAAGCCCCTGGAATAAGAATGATCAAATTGGCGTTTATATGATCAGAAACGGACAGCCATTAAGTTCAAGTTCTATTATGAATGAAATTAATAATCACCTATTTACCATTAATGGCAAAGTATTTCAAAGCAAAACTCCCAGTTATTTACCCAATGAACCAGTAGATTTCATTGCCTATTATCCTTACAGACCCATTAGCGATTTTAAATATCCTCTTGATGTAAGTGATCAAACGAACCTATCGGCATTGGACTTCATGTATGCAAGCAATACAAAAAACATCAGCAAAACGAACAATACCGTCCCGCTTAATTTTGTAAGACAGTTAAGCAAGATTTCTATTCACCTTTCCATAACAAATACGGCCGCTTTGGAAGCCGGACCGATCACAGTAAGTATTCCATCAGTACATACAACAGCAGGATTTGATCTCTCAACAGGCAAATTGAATATCAATACGAATGAAAAAAAAGATATTCAAGCAAACGTAATGGCGAGCAGCACGCAAACCGCTACAATAGAATTCATACTTCTTCCCGGAGAGAACATCACCCAAAAGACAATTAAATTTATAGCTCCGAATGGCGATCGTTATACCTGGACAACACCGCAAAATGAACAGCTAAAAAAACTGATCGGCGGGAATCTTTATCGTTTTAATATCAGCATTAACAATGGTAAACTAAGTGGTGAAACCGGCAACTCTCAAGCTTATCTTGAAATCCCCAAAATGAACGATCTGAGTAATGATGAGGTCTTTGTACAGCACTTTCTTCCCGACGCAAAAACCGAAAGAAACTATGCGATGTTGTACAATAAAACACTTAAAATGGCTTACTGGGTTGCTTATCCGTTATACCGTGATATTTTAGGCTCTGGCAATCGCACCGATGCATGGGCATATGACCCCGCCGTATCAACAGCATTTCAACCAACGCTATTTAAAGGATTTCAGCCCTCAGGTTATGACCGCGGCCATCAACTTCCCAGCGCGGATCGAAACCTGAATATAACGCAGAATAAAACAACATTTTACTTCACCAATATGACAGCACAAGCATCCCGTCTCAATCAGGGACTCTGGGCAAATCTGGAAACAAAGGTGAGAACCTGGACCGCACAGTGTGACACCATGTATGTTGTAACAGGAGCAATGCCTACAAGTGAGATGGACAACCTACTTGACTTTGCCACGGACAATGACGGGAAAGACATTGCAAAGCCAAAGTACTATTTCAAAGCATTGGCCATGAAAAAAGGGAACGAATACTATACCATTGGCTATAAGATCGACAATATTACCCCGCCATCAGGAAGTACTTTTGACAGTTACAGATTAACGGTAAGCGAACTGGAAAAAGCAACAGGCTTTACTTTCTTTCCCGATTTAGACAACGCAAAAAAAGGGAGTATAGATAGCCGTATCTGGAAATAATTCATCGTTTAATTATACTATTTCATTCAGATTAAAACAGCCGTTTGGCCTGGATAAAACAAAAAAATCCGAAGATTTCTACTGTTAAAAGTTAAAGCACGATTATTTGTGCTTTGACTTTTTACTTAACCGTATCACCACTTGTGCTCCAAAAAACTTGACATTCCTAAAAAAACACCATTTTATAGATGAATATCACTATAAATCCATCGCGGTTTTTATTAGATTTAGCCCATGAAGCTAATAATATTTGATCTGGACGGTACATTGCTGGATACTTTGCAAGATCTTGGGGACAGCTGTAATGCCATTCTTCAACGATACGGCTATCCCATACATCAACTGTCCGCCTATAAGAAATTTGTAGGCAATGGGGTACAAAAATTGATTGAACGCGCATTACCTGAAGAAGCACGATCAGAAAACATAATTACTACTTTGCTTACTGCATTTAAAGCATATTACGAGCAAAAGCCTGTCTCGCACACAAAACCATATGCCGGAATTATACCGCTACTAGAAGAATTGAAATCGTCGGGTTATTTGATCTCAATAGCATCCAATAAATATCATGAGGCGGTTATTCCTTTAATTAAACAATATTTTCCCACGATCGCTTTTGATCTCGTCCTTGGTCACCGCACAGGACATCCGCCCAAACCTGATCCAGACATTGTCCTGGAAACCCTACGAAAATTAGGCATAGCAAAAGAGAACTGTTACTATGTCGGTGATTCTTCCATTGATATGGACACCGCCAATAACGCTGCTGTGACTGCAATTGGTGTGACTTGGGGCTTTCGCGAGGAGAACGAATTGAGACAGCACGGCGCAAAGCATATTATCCACCATCCACAGGAACTGTCGGCTATTGTATAAAAGAAAAAGCGGAATCTAAATCAACACTGATTTAAATCCCGCTTTTTTCGATCACTCCCAATCGTCCGCTGGAGTAGGGTTCATACGCATTTAAAATGAAATGAAATTGTGAAATCCAACCTAATGCAGGAAATTACATCTTTGCATCCATTAATTTATCACTTTGCGATTTTGGTTTACCTAGTTTCATTTTTACAACAAAAGCTTGATCTGCACGAAATGTCCCCGGAAGAACAACATCATAGTAGGTATTCCTGTCAAGATCCAATCCAATGTCGGAACGTTTAAGATCCAAAGATTGACCATCTTGCAACAATACAGCTTCCACCGGAACCTCCGCAGCGTTTTTAGGAACAGCAATACGTACAATGTTGTTGACAGGGCGGTTAAACACAGTAAGGTAGAGGTTGTCGGCCTTTTTCGTGAAATACCCCAACTTGGATGGCGCAAGCCCCGCATGTCTGACACCATACACGGCTTCTCCGTTTATTTTGATCCAGTCCCCGATTTCCTTGGCTAGCTTATCCTCTCCCGGACGCATAAGACCGTTCCCATCAGGCCCAAAGTTCAATACAAAATTGCCATTCATGGAGACACAATTCATCAACATATCGATCAGATCTTCTGAGGTCTTCGTATAAATTCCAGACCAATCTTTCATATAACCCCAACCATTCGGAGGGATCGTCATGACACAGTCCCAGTCACGTCCCTCCAACCATTCAAATTCCTTCGGCATTTTGCGTTCCCAACCTTGTTCATAATCACCTAACATTTCACCATTGGAGTCGAAATGCCGTTTTCCAAATTCGTCATTTCTAAATCGGCTTCCGATAATCAATCCCGGATGTTTTTCACGCAGCTCCTTTTCTAATTTATACGTAAAATCATACGCCTGGATCCACGATTGATCCCAGGTACCATCAAACCAAAAACCTTTTATCTGCGGGTAGTTTTGTAAAAGTTCCAGCAGCTGATTACGCGTATATTCCAAAAATTTATTGAATTTAGCCTTCTCTTCAGAGGTAGAGGGTGCTTTGGACATATAGTTTGAATTATTCCATTCGAGAATTGAAAAATACAAAAATACATCTATTCCTTCTGCTGTATAAGCATCTACGACCTGCTTGACAATATCTTTTTTATAAGGGCTCTTTTTGATTGTATAATCTGTATACTTAGATGGCCATAGGGCAAATCCATCATGATGTTTTGTGGTAAAAATAAGATACTTCGCCCCCATTTCTTTTGCCTGTTTAGCCCAGTTTTTTGCGTCAAAACCTGTAGGATTAAACTGTTTATAAAGGTTATCATAAGTATTCTTCCAATCTTTCGGTGCAGTTGGCCCGCTCCAGGTACGTATCCATTCGGATGCCGCCGCTCCTTTCCGCGCACTCACTCCTTCCCATTCATTACCGGGAATAGCATACAAACCCCAATGGATAAATTGTCCCAATCCATAGTTTCGGAACCGTTCCATCGCTTCATCTGTCCGATGTGCGGGCGTTAAAGGTCCATATTTTACGTCTACTTTGTTTTCTACTTTCTTGCGAGGACCAGTCCACTGTGCCGAAGTAGTTTTTATCCCAAGCAATATATTGCCGAGAATCAATGCTGTGATCAATTTATTATATTTCATCTTATCATTTCTTTAAAAATCGACTCCACCCAACGAAAGATTGAATCGGTGTTTATTAACCAGTTATATGTTGCCCGTCCGAAGATCACTTTGGATGATCTATATATTGTTTTTGTGATTTCTTAATTACCGCAGGCTCTGGATTACTATCCTTAAAGGGATCAAAGTAATAAAGCCCCTGATCGCGGTATAAGGGTAAATGCTTTTTTAATTTTTTTGCAAATTCATCAAAATTTCGACCTGTTCCCGGCACCCATGCCGCCTCCGCCAATGCCGCTATTCTTGGAAACACAAGGTAATCCAAACGATTGACATTCGTCACTGTCTCTGTCCACAGATTAGCCTGAATACCCAAAACCTGTTTTTTTCTATTGCCCAAACTATCCAATTGACTTCCGGCAAAATTGTACACATCCTGCAAAGGATTAAATCCTTTCCCCCATTTACGGCCATACTTATGATTCTCTTGTTGCACAAAGTCAAAATACATGGGCAGCCTGGGAGTTAATATAGTCTGATAGCCTTTATCCAGAATTTTGTTCAGCTGCTCCGGCTTATCATGACGCCACCACATCATGACCGTCTGATCTTTGGCCAACTTGGCATCCACCATTTCGTCCCAAACAATAATCTTTCCGTTTATCCCCGCCACAGAATCAGCCATACGGCGAATAAAATATTCTTCAACTTCTTTGTTGGACTTTAGACCTGCTGTCTTTTTCAGTTCCTGAACTTTAGCATCATTATCCCATGCATCGCTGCCAAAGGCAACCTCATCTCCTCCCAAATGAATATAGACAGAGGGAAACAGCGATTTCACTTCACGCAAAACATCGGTCAAAAATGTATATGTTGTATTCTTGGCGGGGTGAAAAGTGAAATCGGGGTGCTTTTCGTTCCCCCCACCAGAGAGAAAAGGATAAGCCCGGTTTGCGGCTGTTGCATGTCCTGGCATATCAATTTCAGGAATGACCTCAATATTTCGCTCAGCAGCATAGGCAATGATTTCGCTGATATCTGCCTGACTATAATACTGTACCGAGGCATAAGGATCAAGATAATTGCCTATCCCGCCAACCTGAGTTAACCAAGGATATTTTTGTATGCTCAGGCGCCATGCCGGTTCATCTGTCAGATGCCAATGGAACTTATTCAACTTATAAAAAGCCATCCAATCCAGTAGAGATTTCACTTTCTCCTTGCCGAAAAAATGGCGCGATTCGTCCAGCATAAACCCGCGCCAGGCAAATTGCGGTTTGTCTTCGATCTCTACTGTGTGTAATCGAATCTGATCACCTTTGTGTTCAGCCGCAGCGAGTAATTGGTCAATACTCGATACAGCGTTGAGCATGCCCGCCCGACCGGAGGCATAAATTTTTATAGCTGTACCTTTAATCGAAAGCTTGTAAGCCTCTTCAGCCAATTTATCGTCTATTAGCAAACAGATATTCGCAGCATCTCGTTGGTCTGTAATAGAACTGGTCAGACCATATTTGGCTAATACAAGTCTTTGAAAGTACTGTCTTCCTGCTCCGAATACCGGATCAGCAAAAACAAGGAGTGTATTCTTTACTACAATCTGTTTATCCGAGACTTTCACATACAGAGGCTTTGGAATAATATCAACTTGCCCCTGAACATGTTGCAAGACAAAAAAAGAAAAACAGAAAAGAAAGAAGCGATTTAAGTTCATCAAAATTTGGTTTTATAAGTTTCTAAACAATATTCCAACATATCATCATCGGAGATACTGTTTATCAAATTTAATCATCCACGGAAAACAAAAAAAGGAAGATATCCAAAGATATCTTCCTCGTTCTTAATCCCACTTGGGATTCTGTGTAATTTTGGGATTTTTTGCAATCTCTGAAGTCGGGATTGGCCACAAATAATCTCTTGGAGTCTCAAACCTTCTTAAAGAAGCATCCTGTAAAATAATATAATTTTTGTCATTTATCGGAGTCTTTGCATCCCATTTTTGGTCTTTATCAGTCAGATACTCTGTGAATAGATAACTTCCCAACAACGTTTTTGGCAATTCAACTTCCGCTGTTTTCCAGCGGATTAAATCCCAATAGGCAAATCCTTCAAAAGCCAATTCTACATTTCGCTCCCGGCGTATTTCTTCGCGCATATTCAAGCCATGACTTGAGACCAAAGCATTAGTTAATTTGCCCATAGAAACAAAATTAGGTGCAGCAGCTGTACCGATATTCACCTGTGGCAAACGTGCTCTCAACTGATTAATTGTTTTATCCAAATCTACATCATCAATAAATTCGTCCGATTCTTTCAATTCATAAACAGCTTCAGCATAGTTCAATAACACCTCTGCATAGCGCAAAACAGGTTTATCTATATAGGATGCCTGTCTTGCCCAGAACTGCTCATTAGCATACTTACGGATTCCAAACCCGCTTCGTTGTTTGCTTGGGTTAGGAATCGTATAGTTACCACCTGAAATATATTCATCTCCTCTTTTAAACAAAGTAAAAGCCATCCGCGGATCACGTTTGTTAAAATATTCGGCATGTGTCATCGTCTTATCGGGTTCTTGATACAGGGGTGACTTATTCGTAGGAAGCCCATCTACCATCACATAATTATCAACGAAATTCTGGGTGGGCACAATAGAATTCCCTTCATAATAGCGTTGCACAGGCGTAGAAACGATACTATTATCCTGACTGATACCATAACCCCTGACCAGAATATTTTCTCTGTTTGCCCGGCCTTCTCCAGCCAATTGGAATAAGTTGAAATAGGCATTGTTTGTAATTTGACCATTTACTGTCGCCGGTTGAGAAAACAAAGCATGCATATTAGAGCTCATCACAGCTTCTGCCGCTTCTTTTGCCATTAAAAGGTGTTTCTGAAATTCGCCATATTTATGAAACTTTTCCCGTGTCCCTTCAAATAATGCGACCCGCGACTTAAAAGCCAGCGCTGCCGTTTTCGAAACACGACCATATTCTTTTGCGGTATTAATCTCATCAGCAGTACGCAAGGCCTCGATCGCATAATCCAGATCGTCAAAAATTAATTGCAGTATCTCCTCTCTCGAGGCTCTTGGCAAATAGACATCAGGATCATCCACCAACATGGTTTTAGTAATCAATGGAACCCCGCCAAAGCGCTTGAACATCTCAAAATAATACCACGCTCTAAAAAAGTGAGCCTCACCGACATACCAATTCACCTGTGTAGGATCCCCCCCTTTTGCCAATACTTCTTTGGACTTTTCAATCAATTTATTTGCCTGAAAAATATTGGAGTAGTCGTAGTCATCACTTGTTGCGGGTTTTACACGGGAGCCGTCCGAAATAGGATCTCCTTTGTCATTGGGATAAGCAAAAGTCGACCAGTTGTCCATATTTACTTCCTTTTGTGTCAGTCCCGGCAATGTTGTATAGAAATAGTTTGCCGCCAAGCGTAAATCAGCGACTGTATTCCAAAAACCGACATCTGGTACAGTCGTTTCTGGCAATTCATCAATTTTACACGATTGCACCGAGCCAAGTGTAAGTGAAGCGAGTAGTATATATATAAATTTTCTTTTCATGGTAATCAATTCTTAAAAATCAAGGTTTATTCCAAACGATATTGTCCGAGCAAATGGATAAGGGGAAGCGATCTCCGTCGTTGAACCTTCTCTCGTTGGTTTCATCTCAGGGTCAACTACACCTTTGAATACCCCCATTTTGGATAATGTCAACAAATCCTCTCCTGAAGCATAAAATCTAATCCGTTCAAACGGCAGTCTCTTCATCTGATCTTTTGTCAATGTATAGCCGATCTGAACGTTTTTCAAACGGGCATAAGCACCGCTCAGATACCATTTACTTGACTCCTGGAAATTCTGCGTTCCCTCAAGATAAGGTCTTGGGAAAGCTGCATTGATATTATCCGGTGTCCAATAGTCAGTTTGGAAAGACATAGGCATATACCAAGAAGCCAGTAAAGGTTGAATCAGTTCATTGCTAGGTTTAAATTTTCGTTTGGCAATTCCCTGAATAAACATACCCAAATCAAAGTTTTTATAGCTCAAATTGATATTAAAGCCATACTGATACCTTGGATTGATATCCCCCAGATATACTAAGTCACCAGAATCTCCCAGTCGACCACCACCTGGGCTTATTTTTCCATCACCATTGACATCGACATATCTGACATCCCCCAATCCGGGAACTCCTGCTTTGTTCAAGAGCTCTTTATAACTCGGTGCTTGTGCAAGATCTGCTTCGGTTTGGAAATAGCCATCCGCCTGGTAACCCCAGATTGAATTCAGTGCATAGCCCTCAACCCGTGGATTGACACCAGCTTTGATGATATTACCGGCTCCTCCATATCTTACCAACCTATTCTGATTGTCTGCGAGGTTGAAATTTACGTTATAGGAGAAGTCCTCACCGACCTTATCGCTATAGCCAAGGTTGAATTCCCAACCCCAAGTTTTGAGCTTTCCATCGTTTGACCGCGGGATTTTTATACCCAACGTTTCGGGCAGGTCAACCGCCACCAACATATTGTTGTTATATTTGTTGTAATAGTCGAACGAACCTCTAAGTTTACGCTTCAAAAAGCTAAAATCTAATCCAAAATTCTGCGTTTCAACGGTTTCCCAGCTAATTCCCAAAGCAGGAAGCATATCCTGATAAATATAAGATTGTTTGGTATCACCCAAAACAACACCAGTTCTTCCTGGGTCTGTATTAGGTCCGATCTTTAATTGCGCCAGAAAATCATAATAACCAATCCCAACCTGAGAACCGACTTTACCCCATGATACACGTGGCTTCAATTCACTCACGACATCAGAAATTGATTCAAACCACGCTTCGCGGCTCATATTCCACCCCGCAGAAAAGGATGGAAATACCTTCACACGGACACCTGGAAATAAACGTGAACTTTCATCACTTCGAACGGTGGCCTCAAAAAGATATTTTTCATCATAGTTATAGTTAAACCGTCCAAAATATGCTTGCATCTTCCCACGTTCAGCGCGCTGTTCGTGTGATTTATTCAAGGGATCAGAGGTAAAATTTAAACTTGGATTATCATTGACATACAAGTTCTTTGCACTCGCGGTAATCTGTCCAAAATCGTAAGACTGAAACTGATAACCACCCATAAGATGAAAATTATGTTTCTCTGCTAGCTTGAAATCATAATCCGCAATGGCCTGATAATTTAGCGATAATGTCTTATAGTCCGTGACAGCATAGTTATTCGGATTATTCAATTGACTTGCCGTTTTGGGATCTGGACCAGAATAATAGGTAACAGTCCTTCTAAAATTGCGATTTTGTTGGTTTGTGTTCTCGCGGCTATACATCAATTTGACATTTAAGCCCTTTACAAAATTACTCAACGTCGCCGTTACATTATTGAAATAGGTATCTTTTCGGTCCCGGTTAAATCCACCATCTTTCATTAAAGCGTAACCGATAGCTGACGAGGTACCGCTCCGATAGTAAGTACCATCTTCGTTATAAAGCGGAAAACGCATACGTGAAGAGTAAAACTGGCGCAAGATTCCATTTCCACCACCATCAATACCATAGCCACCATCCTGTGGATTATCGGTTGCCTGATTGATATAGGCAGACCCAATATCCAATTTTAAATATTTATTTACCTGAGCTGAGATATTTGCACGGGCATTCCAGCGTGTGAAATGATCTTCACCCACTTTGAACATACCCGCCTGGCTCATATTACCAAGTGAGGCCATGTAGGTAATTTTCTCGCTACCTCCCGAAAATTGGATATTGTTATTGTACAGATTATAGGACTTCTTAGCAACCTCATCAATTAGATTCTTTTGATTATAGGTACGCCATTGTCCGTTCGCGCCCAAAACGAATGTTGGACCGTTAACCGCGTAGTTTAGATCCTCATCATTATACTCTGGTGCTAAACCGGCATTTGCGCGACCAAGATTCATATATTTCATCTCTTCAACCAGCGAAAGACGGTCAGGCATATTCGAAGGCATCTGGATACCCATATTGCTCATCACAGTAATACGGCCAGGGCCAGTTTTTCCTCTTTTGGTCTGAATCAGAATAACACCGCCCGCAGATTGAGAGCCGTAAATCGCTGTTGCTCCACCATCTTTTAGTACGCTGATATTTTCAATATCGTTCGGATTTAACCCTTCAAATGTTGAGGGAGAACTGATCACACCATCGATTACATACAGAGGCGGCACATTATCCGTAGCGGAAGAAGCGCCCCGCAACTGGATCGTTAGGCCCTGTCCCCCTGGTTTACCCGATTGCCTGGTAACGACCAAGCCGGGAGCCGCTCCTTGAAGCATATTTGCCACTGTCGGTGCGGGACGGTTTTGTAAGACCTTGGTGTCTACCTGTGTCACAGCACTGGTCATATTCGTTTTCTTCTGGGTTCCATAGGCGACCACCACGACTTCCTCCAGCATATCTTCCGATTTCGCAAGTTTCACTAAAGATGATTGATTCGCTACGGCTTCTTTAGCGACGTAACCAACAAAATTAAAAAGTAGCACTGCATTCGAGGAGGTCACAGCTAACGAGAATTTCCCCTGACCATCCGTTGATGTAGAATGCGAAGTTCCTTTCTCGGAGACCGTCACACCCGCGATAGGTTTTCCATTTTCATCAACAACTGTACCATTGATTTTCTGCTGAAAAGCAGACATTGAAGTGTTATTTTTTACTGTTGATAGATGGGAATTTTTAGCCTGCGCAGTGCCCATTACCGAAAATGCGACCACCGGCGTCAAGAATGCGAGATGACAATACAACCTGGTTTTTCTAAATTGGTGCAAGTAAGGTCTATTCATATTATGTTTTCTAAGGTTTGTTAGTGTTGGTAATTTGGTTCTATATCCGATGCAATTGTAAAGAAATTATTAAGTTATTACCCAAAGCCAAATTCAGTCAATCGTTTGCGCAACTCTCGAAAACGTTGTAGTGTATATCATACAAATAGATAAATAAAGAAATAAAAAATGTTTTCACAGAAAAATAAACTACATAAAGTTAATTTGTTTTCAATAAATTGTTTTCAAAAAAAAGGCGGGATTAGGCATTGTCTTTTTGTTGGTTATATTTGAAAACGAAACAAATACCCTAAGTTTAAAACCACATGATCAAAAGGATTTTTTATACGCTCTTCTTAATCGGGATAACGATGCTGAACCTGCATGCCAGAACCGTCATTCCGTTCAATGCAAACTGGTCGTTCAAAAAAGGTCCATTTTCCAGCTCAGCCCTTGACTATAACCTCACGTTTGATGGAAAATGGCAGCTTGTTACCTTACCACATACCTGGAATGCAACAGATATGCAGACAAACGAAATCAAACCAGGTAGCCTTGGAAAAAACGAACGCTTTTATACTGGTGACGCTTATTACCGCAAAACATTTGTTCCTGGATCAGATTGGAAAGGTAAACGCATTTTCATCCGATTTGAGGGAGTTAACACAAATACCGAGGTTTATTTAAATAATAAACCCCTTCCTGCCAAAACGGGGAAAAATGATATCACTTATGATAACGCGCTACGAAATGGCAGTTACAATTTTGTTGGCCGGCATCAGGGAGGCTATTCCGCTTTTGTCTTTGAATTAACCAATATGCTTCAATCGGGAGTGGACAACGAGCTGTTGGTCAAAGTAAATAACGAAGCAAGCCCTCAGGTTATTCCGGTCAACCATACTCTATTCCCCATGTACGGAGGCATTTATCGGCCTGTTGAACTTATTATTACTGAAGATATCCATGTTGCCGTGAATGATTTTGCTTCCCAAGGAATCTATGTCACGCAGCAAAATGTTTCGAAAAAAGCTGCGGATATCGCTTTGAAGATAAAAATTGACAACAAGTCTGGAAAAATACAACCGATCGAATTGCTAACAACCATTTTTGAAAAAAATGGCAGTATAAAAGCAAAGCAACAAACGGCTTATACATTACCGCCTCAGGGCCGTCAGGTATTATCACAACAAATTGCAGTCAAAAATCCACATCTATGGCAAGGATTGGATGATCCTTACCTCTACCGTGTGGTAACACAGATTAAAAAAGATGGCCAAATCATCGATGAAGTGACGACACCTTTAGGTATTCGCAAGTTTGAATTGCGTACTGGCCAAGGTTTCTTTTTAAATGACATCAAGTATCCTCTATATGGCGTATGCCGGCATCAGGACCGCTGGGGCAAAGGCTCAGCCTTGAGCAACGCCGACCACGATGAAGATCTATCCATTATCAAAGAAATGGGAGCCACTTCCATCCGTCTGGCACACTATCAGCAGTCAGCATATTTCTATTCCAAATGCGATAGTATCGGGCTTGTGATCTGGGCTGAAATCCCATTTGTGAATCGCGTGACGACATTGGAAGACAATAACGCCCAACAGCAGTTGAAAGAACTAATTCGACAAAATTTTAATCATCCTTCCATCTATATCTGGGGGATGCATAACGAAGTTTACTCCCCGTCTGCCTACACCGTAGAACTCACGACCAAACTAAATGATCTCGCTAAATCCGAAGATCCGGATCGTTACACCGTCTCCGTAAGCGGATACAATGTAATTGATCATCCGGTTAACAACAACGCCGATGTACAAGGGATCAACCACTATTTCGGCTGGTATAACGGTGAACTGGAAGACAAATCCTCAAAGGATGACGATGTAGCCACTTGGGTGCAACGGATAAGTAAAGAGTTCAAAGACTACAAGATTATCTTTTCTGAATACGGTGCCGAAGCAGTTCCCGAAGATCAGGCGGAAGAGGTAGGCAATTTCGGCAACCAATGGAGCAATCCATCATTTTTCCCAGAAGAATATGCAACAAAATTCCATGAAGTCCATTGGGGCGTAATCTCCAAAAGCCCTATTTTTCTAGGGTCATACGTGTGGAATACTTTTGATTTCGCCACACCGATTACCGCACTGAACGTTAATCCAAGAAATTATAAAGGACTGGTTTCTTTTGATAGAAAATTGAAAAAAGATGGATTTTACTGGTATAAAGCAAATTGGAGCAAAGAATCGGTATTGTATGTCACCCAACGCCGTATGATCAATCGCGGAAATGAAATCACCCCTGTAACTATTTATTCCAATAGAGGTGAACCAACTTTAACCGTTAACGGAACTGTTATCAAAGGCGTTAGAAAAGGGCAAACAGATGTGCACTACATTTTTGATAACGTCAAGCTCACGAAGGGAGCGAACACCATCGAAGCTAAGATTGTACAAAAAGACGGAAAGGTATTAACAGATCGTATTCATTGGAATTACGACCCCTCTTATAAACAAAATGCCGCTGGACCAACAAAATCCAAAACAGAGCATGTGGGTCTTTAATTCCAATACGACATAACACTACTCAAAAGAAGCACCAATAGTCCCTGTATTATTGGTGCTTCTTTCGCCACTGACCGACGCATGCCCGTCATTTACCGAGATTCTTTCCTGATTAGCCTAATGATGCTCCCCCCTTCAGCAAATCTCCCCTACCTTTGAGATATCAAATAAGAAATAAAAACATTAAAAAATAAACATCATGGCAACTAAAACAACATTCAGCATCAACAGCAAAACGATCACAAAAGCTTTTCAAGACCTTTTTGATTCATTTAAAAGCTCACGCTTAAAGGTTTCTTCCAAAAATGGGCAGGAATACCTAAATATATCTTTACTGCTTGCGGTAATCATCGGTATTATTTTTCCTATCGCTTTTGTCGTTCTTATTATCCTTATGCTAGTTTGCAACCTTCAAGTAGCTATTTTACAAGAAGACAAGCAGGAAGATGAAAAACAAAAAATGATTGAATTAAAATAAGCTGTACTTAACATCATTTAATACAAACGGGAGCCATCAAAATTTGATGGCTCCCGTTTGTTATGCAGCGAAAAAATCCCTTTATTTTAGAAATTCAATTTCAAAGTTTTTCAGATAGGGTTTTCCATCATAATTAAAATCCGCAAGAATATCTATATTCATCCAATATAAGGTCAATGCGGCAATATCACTCGCTGTAGAAGGAATTGAGAGAACCGATGTAATCGGTTCCGGTTTAGTCCCCGGAGCATAGAAAGAATTTAAGTTTGTCCATGTATAACCACCGGACAACCCCATATTATATCCCCCCGGAGCAGTATTAAAGAATGTCCCTTCTGTTCCTTCGTCCATTGGCCAAAATCCAATTAAATTTCCATAATTTGGATGTTTGGTGATATCAGTCAATCCCATCGTTTTCTGTATCGTTTCTTCGCTCAATGCAGTATTAAAATACGCTAAATTGGCACTATAAAATGGGGTAACCACATCATTATCCCCTTCACGATGACCAATCCGAAATGCTTCAGCTGTACTTAGGCTTTTACGGTTGCTGATATTTATGCTATTTTGCTGTTTACCATCCATATACATAACCAGATTCCTTGTACTGGAATTAACATAATTTACCGTCATTGTATAGGTATGCCAATCCGTCGTTCCCGGAGCATCAGCTGATGCGGCTTCCTGTTTGCCCTGGCCTCCGTTTAAAGTCCCCCCGACGGTAACTACCCATTTTCCGCCCGGATAATAGGCCCACTGCCAACCTGTTATACGTTGCCCACTCAGGTTCGTGCTTTTACTAAAAAAACTCGAATATCCGTTAGGCGTCGCATTGAATTTAACGTCCATCTGTACCGAAAAACTTTTTGTTTCGCCGGCATCATATAAGCCATTATCCTTGTCCAGAACTGCCCGGGACGTTTTTGTATTAAATAACACAGGGTTAAATCCTGATTTTTTAAGCTCAAACTCTTTAAACGAGGGGTTATAAACAATTACAAATCCATTCTGAGGTTCAGAAAGGCTACCCCCATGGTTGGTTGTCACAATAATTAACCAGTCTTCACCCGCATAATTTTTCCTCGTTTGTAATGCTTCCAATAACTTTCCCACACGCGTATCGGCCTGGACAATCGCATTTTTATACGTATCATTTGAAAGCGTATACCCACCATCTTCGCCTGCATATTCCACATCTTTGAAATTAACAAAAACGGTTCCGAGGTTATTTACCTTACTGAGAAGAGACGCAGCACTGTCCTGCACCGCTTGATCGGTATTTACGACAGGGGCATAATCTGAATTTTTCACATAATCTCTCAAATTTTTCCATGGCGTTATCAACGCTGTTGTCACAGATTTATATTGAGTAACATAATCGAGAACATTTCTAAAGTACACCAAATCCTCATGCTCATTATCACTACCATCCTGCTCCCTTTCAAAATTTTCATTGCTTATTTTATGTTTAGAAAAACCCGTCCCTGTTAACATAGACACCCATCCCCCCGTACTCGAGGCGGTAATCAATGTATTATAAGAAAACTTGGCATTCTTTTGTAATTTCGCCATATTAGCTGGCAAAGCTTTAATAAGATCCGCGCCAGATAATCCATCGATACTAACGACCAGTACTTTGCGCTGAGACGCTGTCAAATCTTTGATCTCCTCGTACACGGGAGGAGGATTATCGTATTTCTTGCAACTTGAATATAGTGCCGCCGCCACTATGGCTAAACAGACTGTTGCGATAAATTTAGCATTTAATTTCATCTACATATTTTTTTGAAGGAGAATAGCTCCCAAAGGGATCACATCTTCCATCCTAAATCAACAATTATGGTTTAATCAAGTTCATTTCACCGAATACAACATAGGGATTAGTCGAATAACCGTTCTTCACAATCACCTGAAAGTACTTGGCCGTTACATTCCCATTTGGAAATATATATTCAAACTCACTGTTATTATTAGGCAAAGTAGCCGCCCCGATTTTCGTGTAATAAACATTATCTTGGCTATAGTAGATCTCTATTTCTTTGCCATCTCCAGCACGGTTACCCCCCGGTCTTGCATTAAAATACATACCTTTCACCGGCATAATAGCACCCGCATTAAACACAAACTTAAATGGATAAGTTTCCGCCGCGGTAGGACCACTATATTTTGAATGATAAAAAGTATTCGGATCTCCATCAACCAAATTAGCAAACGAGCCCTCTTCTGCAGGCGAGGAAACAGAAACAACGCTCGTTTTAAACACGATATCTCCTGTTCCGCCTGATTTGGTCAGGGGATTATAGGTCCAAATGGCCTTCTTCAATAAGGGGTATTTACTAGCCACACCGACCGCCACATTAGGACTATAGGTAATCCCCCAAGCATCAAAAAAAGGAGCCAGATCTGTCTTTGCATATGCTGAAAGCTTTTCATAGACCCAATTATGCTTGGTAATATCATTTGGATTTAATCGTGATGCATGTCTCGCTTCGCGATATAAATAAGTCATCGCATCATAGCCAAATAATTCAAAGATCTGAACAAATGGAGTCATCCTTTTAAACGGATCATCCATCGCCGCATCAGCATCAAAGTTTTTAACTACCCCAGTTTGACTGGCAAAACTGATCGCTTGCGGAAATCCGCTTGTTACCGCGGGGTGTAAATTACTATAATTAGCACCAATACGATTGGCAACCTTAAAATTGAAAAGATTATTTGTTGTTTCACCAAGTGTACTCCAGCTCCAGACGGAGCCCTGTTGACAGTTATGCCCAAATTCATGGTATGAACCCCACATACCCTCACTTGTACTGATCGCTTTCAGGCTGGTCATACCTCCAAACCATTCTGCATCATTTAATCCAACAAAAGGAAAACCACTATGTCCGTACCCAACTGAAAGTTGAATGTCTAAGACTCCTCGCCAAGCTCCCTGAGGGCTTTGATCCTTGATATCCTGGGCATTATCGGACAGCCCCATCCAGCCATTATAATCTAAATCAAAGACATCATTCCAGCGTGTCATGACCGCCGTCGGATTAGTAAATGGTTCGCCCGAAGTAAATGATCGGACTACCCTATCGCGTGGAATAAGGAAAACAACACGTTTTGTCCTTAACTCCAGCCAAGGAACCTGTGAAGCTTTCACCGCTTGAACCCATTCTGCGTCATTCGTTTTCCCCAAAATAAAATCCGGAGATACACATGCATTCGTAATCGTAAACTCTACCGGTGTAGAATACGCTCTATTAGGTCTTATATAAATTGTACCGCCATACAGATTCCGTACATAATTCACACCTGCATACAAACGTTGACGCATATAGATTACCGGATCTCTCAAAAGCGGAAATTTTCCGCCCAGATTGTCTGTATGACCTCCGATCTGAACGGTCAGCCCTTCAATCCCCGCTGGAACGACAATCTTAACCAATTCTCCCGGTGCAGCATAATACCCCGTGCTATACTGGGGTTCCGGAGCAACAGAAATCCGTAAGTTTTGTGCAGTTTGATCTGTGAAATTCAAATCTAAAGTAAACTTGGCATCCTTGACACGGGGTTCCGATTGGTCAACAAGACCTGGAAAAACGCGGGCCTTAGCATACATGGATTTATCTATTTCCCGGAGGTTAGTGTCTATCTCACCTTCCTTTGGATTATTTGAATTGTCAGGATATCCATCCGGTATATTATATCCATATTTTGAACAAGACGATAGTGATAGCAATACCGTCATCGCACATAATATTGTGAACTGTTGAAATTTCATAAATTAGTCTTTTGGTAAATTAATAATTGGGTTATAAAATTTGCCCATTAACCCCCAATTGCTTGGAATAGTCACATTCATCCATGTATAGATCATAACCGGAATATCCACTCCATTGGGTACAGCCATAAAAGCCGAAGGAGAAATTTCCGGTGATATATTAGGTGAAATATCACTAAATGAACTCCATGAAGTATTTTCGGAAAGTTTAAACGCGCTCGATTTACCCAAAACATCTTTGATTTCCGTTCCCGCACCCTCATTTCCCTTCCAGTAACCTATTAAATTGTTGTAATAAGGATCATTATTAGGCGTTAATGGCGTTTTTTTACTATTCGCTATTAGGATATCTTCGGGAACAGCAACATCATAAATAGCGAGGTCATTAATAATACAATTGACATTATTGTCTCCAATAGACCCTAAACGTAATGGACTTTGGGTATCAATATTCCCCAAATTTGTAATGTTTAACCGTCCTTGAGAAGCTGGAATACCGTCGACATACAAAGACACGTAACGTGTGGATCCTTCTTTCCAAAACCTAGCGGAAATGTTATGCCATTTTCCGTCTGAGATAATACGACTATGCGTCCGTTGTGTATTTCCCTGTCCTGACTGACTAAAGTTTATCCCCACACCGCCACCATACTCCATAAAGAATGTCCATCCCACCACACCGGAGCTAAAACTCGCTCTTTTTGTCACAAAACTAGGATAGAAAGTCGCCCCATAGTCCCAGCGGATGTTGAAACGAATAGTCGCATCTTTATCGGAACCAAAATTCGCAAGTTGCGCATCGGTTTGCGCCGCATTCGAGCCATTGCCAACAAATTTCGGCGATGATCCAGCATAAGGCAATGAACCAACATCCGGTTTCTTATAGGCAACTGGACTAAATTTTGGATTATAATAAGCTACAAAGGTATTTCTTGATTCATCGGCATAAATGTTAGATCCATCTGATCCTCCAGAAACGCCGCCGCCCTTACTGGAGGCGACTACGACCAACCAATTTTCCTCGCTGAAAGTCTTACGTGCTCTCAATGTGGTCAAGATTTCCCCGATATAACCGTCAATCGTTTTAATAGCGTTTACATAAGCTGTATTACTAACGGTGTAGTCCTTGTTTGCCGCTTTGTCCGCACTATGAAACTGTGCAACAAGCAAATTCGGATTTTCCAATTTCAACTCATTTACGACAGCTGTTTTTAGTTCGTTATCATCTGCCAGATTTTTTGCCAACGTAGCATCTTTAGCCAGTTTGGTGTTCCATGAGTTTTCCGTTGAAAAGGCCACTGAACGAACATTGTTTATTTCGGATTTCAATACAGTGAACAAGGTCGGTGTTTTGCTATTGTCAAATCCAGAAAAATCTTCCGAAACCACCTGATGTTTCGTATAGTCAACCCCAGTTAACATGGTTGTCCAAGCGGAAGCAAATGTTAAATTGTTACGCTGGTAGTCTGCGATTCCATCGTAAGTGTAGATCGAACGCTTTGTCAGTTCTGTTAAATTTTGAGGAGCAATGTCCTTAATGGCGCTTCCTTTTACTCCGTCAAGAATAATGTAGAGCACACGTCGAGAACCATCTCCTACGTTTAATGTATCATTTCCATACGAAGTAGGCAAAACATTCTCAAACTCTTTATTGCACGATACTGTTAGGGAAACTGTAGCCAAGAGTAGTAACAAGAACCGCATTTGCCATTTAGAATTATTATTTTTCATATTCGTTTTCTAAAAATATCCGCTTTAATTTTCTATATCTATTCGAAGTACATTATGTGGTAGCATCGAATTAAATCGAATAATATCCCCCACTAACACAACCTGTGAGCCTGCTGAAGTTAAACTCTCAATCATATCATAAACTCGACCTTGAAAACCACCCGTATTATTGTAACCCTGCGCCAGTGTTCCATCCGGATTTAAAACCATGAAACCCTGGCGTAAATAATCGCCATATTTATTGAAAGATCCCGTCACCAATATCTTTCCACTGTTCAGCTGCGCCGCAAATGTCGCGGATCCGCCACTGATCTCTTCGCCCCGGAACGTGTTATCCAACGATCCGTCAGCATTTAATAAAGTAATGCCCGATGCGGATTTCCCATTGAATGATTTGAAGACGCCACTCAATATGATCTTTTTGGAGTTTTCACTATAACGAATCGAATAAATATCTCCGTCAGCACCAGTACCTGCCTGAAAAGTATGATCAACCGAGCCGTCCAGATTGATCCGTACAATACGATTGGCACTTATCCCATTGAATGTCGTAAAATTTCCAACCAGGACTAATTTCCCATCCGACTGCATCATTGCGTCAGTAATGACACCATTTCCTGCCATGGCGCTCTGATGCGTGCTTTCATTATAATGAAACGTGGAGTCCATGGAGCCATCCATGTTCATCCGGACCATTTGCAACATACGTGTCACATCATAAACCTTGTCATCGTAAGTCGAATTCGGGTAATATATTCTTCTATAGTTCTGGAAGTTTCCGACAGCATAGATTTTTTCGTCGAATATGAACGTCTTTCTGATGACTCCGTCCACGCCACCATTGAAACTAGGTACCGTATCTATATTTTTCCAGGTTTCACTGGGTTTTGGATTTACGATCGCGTTTGTTACGATTGTATCCAATTCTCCCTTGGCAGTTAAACGGGTGATATTACTAATGGTCTGCCGGTTGCTCCGTGTACTATTGTACGCCGAAAAGTTACCTGCGATGATATAACTACCATTTTGTGTACCATTATTAATACGATTAATAGAGTAAATAGTCTTCATCCCACCAAATACACCTTTCCCAAAATTAATATCGCTGGTCGAATAGGCTCCGGCTCCATCTATCTGAGCTATCCCCCCGTTTGGCACTAATTCTGTTCCTTTCAGTTCAAAATTATCAAAGGCTCCAACCAGCCAAAATCTTCCGTTCGGCAGCTGCTCAGCATCAAAGACAGTCGCTTGACCAGATCCCGAAAGTCGGCCGGCACCATTAACAATTTTGAATGTCTGATCCACAGCTACCTTCCCCCCGATCTTGATTATAGGACCAAAAAAAGTCTGCTCATCAACCGTAATCCAGATACTACCCGTACTGGCTTTTTCAGGCACAATAAATCGGATCGTAGAATCTGAAAAATTAACAACCTCTGCTTCAATTTCATTGATGTATAATTTGAACTTATCTTTAAATTTTAGCAAGCCATTAACTTTTAGATCCAGTGTATACCCTGGATCAACTATATCTGGATCTGTTGTTTTCGAAACGAAACTGATCGGCAGGACTTGCTTTCCGCCAGCATAAGGATCCTCCGCCAGTTCTTTGCTTTTACTACAAGAGGCGATCAAGGCCATCCAACAGATCGCCACCAAAAAGCTTACCTTGTATTTTCTATACTTTAACATCTATTAAATGATTAATTGAATAAATAATTAATTAGGGTTTCGCGGGACCAATACCTTCGGCAATAGCCTCATCGATGAACTTTTGGGTATTAAAACCAAAATTATGTTTAGCCCGGTTCAAAACATGGATCGCACCATTGTTTGTTTGAATATCAGATGTTGCTATTGGGTTATTCTGTAAGGCTACCTGTGGATTTGACAAATCGGGGATATAAGCCAGAAATAGCTGGCGATAACCCGCATATTGCACACCGCCCGCATCATTAAAAATAACTCCAATATTCATAATCCGACCGCTATAACTTGTATAATTATGCCCCGGATAGGCGACATACGACAATGTATCCCGTTGCGGATAATCCTTTAATAGAGAGGTTCCCTTAAAAATATACTGCGAAAGCGTATTTCGCCAGACTTTTGGCTTGATTTGATCCAATCTTGACACCGTGTCTTTCCCGTTAAACTTGAGATATCTATTTAACCCTATGATGGATTTATTAATCGATCCACCTGGAGGCGCAAAAAATGTAACATCTTCCTTGTCCAAGACATCGTTCATACCGGCTAAATCGATGACCATGAGTGTACTGTCAAAAAATGGCGCCTTTGATTTTAGGTAAGCCAATGTTGATCCATTATATTTTGCTTCATGTACGCCAGTATCGTAATAATACTTATTACAGGCCGTCAATAACAAGACTACAAATACAAATAATAGCGTTTTTCTATTTCTTTTCATGCGATTAATTCCAAAAAGTGTTACCATTAAGATTAGGGTTTGCCGAGCGCTCATCACTAGTGATAATCAGCGGAAACGTCCAAGCTCCACTGTTAAAATTCCCAACACTCATGACAGTTTTCGAAAAGTCACTGCTAATGACCCGTTTCGTTCGCACCAGGTCGAAATAAAATTGTCCCTCTCCTATTAATTCCCGGCACCTTTCTCTAAATATTTCATCCTTTAAATCCTGTCCCCCACCAACAAATGCGGCAGCCCCTGCGTTTAACCGAACGCTGTTTAGATACTCCTTAGCTTTTGTTTCATCGCTCATTTCAGCGGCTGCTTCTGCGACCAAAAGGAAAGCATCGGATAGTCTGAAGACGATCGCACAATCATCACTATTCATCGTAACAGCACTCCCCGTACCTGTAGAATATGTGTTCACATATTTTTTAAATTGGAACGCTCCGCCATTCGCATCTATACGCTCAAACCAAGTAATACGGCGCAAATCAGTCGCAGACACCGGAAATAATTTATCAATATACTCCTTCTCATAAGTCATATAACTCTCCGTTTTGGAAGAGTTTCCGCGATACGGATAATGTGAAAAGAAAAAGGAATAATTGGCGAATGACTCAAATGTTTCTCCATAATTATATTCCTGCAATAGGCTGAATAAATTCTCTGGGGATCTTCCCTTAAAAATCCTTTTCGTATTTTCTGTCGAAACAGGCAGTAAATAATAATCCTTATAGTTTGCTAATTCTTCCGAGAGGTCCAAAACGGCTTTATAATAAGGTGTTTTGTCGCCATTTTCCCAAGCGGCTGCCCACATATTCAGGTGCATTAACAATGCCACTGCACTTGCGCGGGTAGGACGGATCCCCATTAAGGATGAATCATCGTATTTAACCGGTAAATTGTCTTTTACAGACAACATATCTGCGATACATTTCTTGACAACTTCCAATTGCGTGGTTCTTGCCAAAGCTTCACTATGATACGCATCCGTATAATAAATCGCATCACCAAAAAGCTTGCAGATATACATGTAACTTAGATTACGTGTAAAAGTTGCTTCGGCCTGATACCTTTTGCGTTCCGTCTCCGAAATTTGATCCGATGGAACATTTGCCACTTCAGCATACAATATATTACTGGCAGCGATGACATCATACCATCCTTTCCAGGTCATGACCGACTTTAATCTCTCGTCGTAAGTCGTTGTACCGCTGACCACGGGATTAAGATTGTGATTAATTAAATTATTAATAGGTATATTTCCATTGTTGTCCAAGTTCACGGCAATTCGTACGAAATTGCTGCGTATATCTATGGTAGGAAATAGCATCTCTCGGCCGATTTTATTTCTCAATTTCATGTAAATGCCATTTGCATACCCCTCAACATCTGCTTTTGTCTTCCAAAAATTATTACCAGACAAAGCATCTATAGGTGTCACATTTAGAAATTTTTCACAGCTTGACAAGGACAGCATGAGTGCTGCTATTGGAAATAAATATTTTAAACTTCTCATTTTCATAATTTCAAAAATTAAAATTCAACGTTTAAACCGAGCGCAAAGGTTTTTGGTAAGGGGTAGTTACCGCCAAAATCCCGGCCTAGAGCGCTTACATTTTCGGGATTTGGTCCAGAATAACGCGTGATATAACCCAAATTGGCCGCAGTAAAGTTGATACTGATCCGGTTCATGCCATAACGACGAGTCAGATCTTGGTTAAAATTGTAGTAAACTTTAATCGCATTCAGCTTAAAGTATGATCCATCCTCTTGGAAGAGCGTTTGGTTAAACCGAAATGGATCCATGATTTTCGAGCGAACAAAATCTAAGGGATTAGCGTAATCAGCAATGTTTCCTGTTTGTTGCCAATAGTTAAGCTGCGAAAGCGGAACTAAGTATCCCATTTTAGTCGGGTCCCCGAACGTAGCAAATTGACTCGCGAGGTTATTATTTAGGATATCCCTTTTTAATGTGAAAGATGTATTGAGCTCGAGGCTCCAATTTTTATATTGTAACATCGATACAAAACCACCAGTGATCTGCGGTTGAGAATTACCAGCGATAACCCGGTCATATTCATCCAAAACATAATTACCATCCAAATCCGTAAAAATCGGATCTCCCTCTTTAAAATAGTTCAGAATACCTTTTCCTCCCACCCGATACGGAAGCCCTGTTAATGGATCTACTGGAACTTGTGCATTGGTCGCATATACCCCTTTTGTATTGAATAAATAGTTTGACAAAGAATTGATCCCCAAGCGGTAATATATATCCTGTTTGTTGACAGCATCATAATAAATCTTTTCTCGCAAACCGTCAGGAAGGGCCGCCAAAATTTCTTTATTGATTGCAAAAGATGCTGACATTGTCCATTTTAACCGGCTGGAATTACTCAATGGCCGTCCGGTAGCCTGGAATTCCCATCCATAATTAACGTTGCTAATTTCTGTGGAGGCAATTGTATTAAAGGAATTTGACGTCGATAATTTCTTCTCCTGGAAGATATTATCATTTTGTTTATAGTAGCTATCTATCGCCAGTGAAAGCCGATTTTTAAAGAGTGAAAAATCAAGACCGGCATTATAAGTAGTTGCCCTTGATGGCTCCAAACTCAAATTTGGCAAATAGTTAAGATCCGTAACAACCGTCTGTTTGTTATTATATTTCTCACCACCATAATATTTACCGTAAGCCTGATAGATGTTTCCATTTGGAGTAATATTTGAGCCATAGCTTAAGCGCACAGAACCATAATCCAACCAATTCACATCCTCCATAAAATTCTCGCGATCTATATTCCATTTTACAGCTACGGAAGGATTTTTCTTATATCCGGCATTTGGCCCATTTGTAGAAAGCCCATCAATTCGATAATTGAAATCCAAAACGTATCGCTGTTTATAATTGTAGGAAAACTGTCCTGCAAATGCCACCGTCCTTAGATCCGTAAAATCAGTAGTTCCGCCCAGCGAGGTGTAATAGTTTGTCATTTTCGTTAACGGACCCCGTAGTTGATCATTGACCACTTTATTATTCAAAATAGCATCCGCCTTAAAATAAGAAGCCCGTAATTCAGAGAAACCAAACAAAGAAAAGTTATGTGCATCCTCGCCATTTTCTTTAATCGAGTAGACGTAAGAAATTTGATTTCGATTGTACAACGTTGTCGCACGATCGTTGTAAGTATAGTATTTCGCTTGGTTGGAATTGAGTATGGCCGGCGTAAAATTGTCCTTTGTACCGGACTGTCCTGTATAACTTAGATAAGAGCCTATTTTAAAGTTCTTGAATAGATCGTAGCTCAAGTTTACTGTAGCGGTCGTTATCAACACTTTGTTGTCATCATCGATTTCCATCGCGCCTAAAACACCGTTTACAGAGGAATATAAAGATGGTGCCGGCAATAAGGATGAAGCGCTTCCCGCATCTGCGACACCGGTATTTATCAACCCGTTTCCACTTCCCATTCGCTGACGCTGGATTGAATTGTTTAGCTGAGCTTCCAGCTTAAATCTATCCGTTGGGTTATAAATCATATTCATATTCAGGTTGTAACGTCCATATCCCGTATTCGCCTGAATCCCCTTCTCATCATATAAACCTAATGCGACTTTGTAGTTGAACCGAACGTCACCACCAGACACATTTAAATTGTGTGTTTGATTGTAAGTTGGTCTGTAAAAATAGGATTGCCAGTCTGTAGAATTATTATAATATGCGTTGAGACTATCCGACAGAAATGGCGTTGAATTGATCAGGTCAATAGCATGCGTCCATGATGTATCGAAGCGCATAATCTGGTCTATCCGCAATAAACGTTCGTCCTTACCTCCAATGACAGCTCTTAATTTAGGTACGGTCGCCATAAAAGCCGCTCCGTTATATCGAACGATAGGAACTTTAGAATTGCCTCGTTTTGTTGTGATCAAGATAACCCCATATGCTCCCCGTGATCCATACAGTGCTGTTGCCGCAGCGTCTTTTAACACCGTTATATTTTCAACATCTTCCGGAGGAATTTGAGATGCGGGAGAAACCCCCGGCCCGGCTTGCTGAAAACCGTAGGAAAAATTGGAATTGTCATCCACGGGTACCCCATCGATAACATACAAAGGCGAGGTCGGCGTAAGAAATGCCGAGTTGCCATCTCCAGATACATTGATATTAGAAATCCCCCGAATTGTAACGCTCCCTCTGAATCCTGGAGCTCCGGTATTATTCTGGATATTTAAACCAGCGACACGTCCCTGCAGTAGTGACATTAGATCTCCCGCCGGTACTCCCTGGATATCCTTACCGGAAATAGTCACTGCCGAGCCCGTGCTCAGTGCTCTCGATTTGGTTTGGTATCCAGAAGTCACCTGCACCTCCTGTAGCATTTCATTGTTGCTATTCAGTATCACAGTGATGTTCGTACGTTTATCCACATTCACCGTAGTAGATTTATACCCTATCGCTTTGAAAGTCAATGTCTCATTATTGGCAACTGTAATGATGAATTTACCTAACCTATCTGTTGTCCCAATTGATTTCGATCCAACATAAATATTCACTCCGGGAATAGATTCTTTGGTACTGGATGCGCCGTCAAGCACAATCCCCGTCACCTTCACCTGTTGCTGAGCGTGGGCGACTTGATGAGCACCAATAATCAACAAAATGACTATCGTATATATATACTTCATTTGAAATATTATTAATTTAAGTTTACATTGATTCATTAATCATTATCAAATTTTGGTTTATCACGTTTGAACCAGAATGTCAATTCCCAGTCCCCCTTTTCATAGATATTAAAGTTGAACGCGAGGTAACATTGCTGAAGAACGTTGCCAAAAGCCATACGATTAAAACTAAATACAGTTCGCGCCTGTTCACCGGAGAGGGTTGTATATCGTGTAGGATACGCACTCAGCGGGATTGGATAAGCAACGTCATAAGACACTTTTTTGTCATCTTTGACCATATTAAATCCATGAACCAGATTTTTCCAATCGGTCGTAGCAAATTTGTTCGGATCTATCGGGTTGGACAAAGAGTCTATAAATTTAAAGGTGATACTATTGCCATTTCCGGTTTTTTTAAACAGTACCTGAACATCACTGATCGTATTTAATGGCTGTCCACGCTCCCCGGTTATGTTGATCCCGGAGGGATTAACAGAAATCCCGGTTCCCTGCCCGGTGATTGGATCTAAATTAGATGGCTCATAAGGTCTCTCCCTAAATGGTCGCAAACGCATATTCTGAAAATATCTTCGTCCACCTGAATTAGACATCTCGACATCAAAGATATAGCCTGAATCGGGCTGGGCGCTGATCATATTGGAATTCGCCGCCTGCCACATCATAAATTCACCAGAATGGGGCCTAATTTCAAATAGCGGATGATTTTCTGTGGTTCTTTTTGCTTCTATTTCAGCAATCGAGGTTTCAGTACCATCATAGATACCTTTCCATACGGTGACGGGGTACAATTGACTCAGCTCCGGTGCTGGATCACCATTGAACTTTCGCATATTCACAATTTTGAAATCAAGCGGTCTGCTGGAATTGCCATATTGGAATATCTTGTCAAATAAGGTGTTTCTCCCTAAAACAGGTCTAAATTCAGTTGTTATATATTTGGAGTCACTTGCGATAGAAAGGCGTTCATCGGGTAAATTTTTTGTGCAAGACCCCAAAAACAGGATTCCCAACAATACAGCAGCACTCCGTTTAATTTTTTTTCTTACTAGTCTCATCATCTCTAATTGGCTAAATCGGTTTCAAAATCAGTAGATAAACGATCGGTAAATTCATCAAATCCGAAATTATGGATGGATTCAAGAATATTTATTGTCGCATTATCCGTCCGAATATTTACGGTATTGGCCTTTGTACGCACCCAATCTTTGGAAAAAGAGGAGCCAAATGTATCACTGAATCGCAAAGCACTTGCCCCACCCTCGACGTAACCCGAGGAGCTCATTTTTTCATATTTAACATGCATCGGATAGTTGTACAGAATACTTCTTACCAAAACTCCATCTGAATCATTGATATAATTATCTGTTGATTTACTGCCTCGGATAAAATATTTGCAGAGCATGACACTGAGCTGCTGCTCGTCGGCAGTCGAGAGATACACCGGAGCCATTCCAATATTCTTTCGTCTGATATTTAAATACTTGATAGATGCTTCGAAATTTTTATTTACTGGAGCAAATACGGTCAATTGCTCCTTTGATAAAGAGTCTTCCAGATTGGGATAACGTTTCAGAACCAGCAGTAACGAATCAAATGTACCACTAGGCTGATCTTTCAGATATTGTAATGCAGTGCCTTTATACACTTGTACAGTATTTACATAGTCATAAAAAGGCGATTCACTTTTGCTGCAAGCGCACAAACCAAGAGAAAAAATTCCCGAGATCATGAACAGCCTACTTATTTTCATTATTCTTTTCATACACATTTCAATTACGATTAGGTTATTGCCAATAAGGGTTTTGAATAATCATTGTATTCGCATTAATAACATCTTGCGATACCGGCCAATAAATCCCGCCTTCATGCTCAAATTCTCTAAATGTCAATTGTTTCCCATTTTTAACAATAAAGGTCTTTTCAGATTTCTTCAGTCTATTGTATCTGACCATATCGTACCATCTCCAGCCCTCGCCCATTAATTCCCGTCTTCTTTCTTCGAATATCGCCTTGATAAGATCCGGTGTATTTTCCGATGTAAAAGTGATTCCACGTAGATCGCAGGCTTTATTTAATGCACTAAAAGCACCATCCTTATCCCCCAGAGCAGCTAATGCCTCAGCTCTCAACAACGTAATTTCTTCCATTCTACTAAAAACCAGAGAAGAACTAAACATGGTAAAATTGCCCGAGGTATTTGCGGTATAGATCACTTTGATTTTATTGAAAATTGGTAGCTCAGATTGAAAATCATAAAAATAATTTGTCCTATAAAGCTTTGTCGCTGGATCAATACTGAATCTTAAGTCCTTTGGATCTGTGAATATTTTGATTATACTATCCTTCGGAACATACATCTCAGGTTTTGTTTTTGGGATAAAGGGAGCGGCCAACGTTAACTGTTCTATATGACCATTGGCTGTAGAGAGGCCATTACCTGACTCAAAAGGAAAACCAACCATAACCGTTGCTCTTTTATAGGCGAAAGGACTCATGCTGTTATTGTTCTCGGTCAAGCCATCCATGTTGATATAGTCCAAAGGATTTGCACCATCGACATAGTATTGTGTTGACTGATTATCCAAGACAAACTTTGCGTAGTTTGCCGCATCCACATAGTTTCCTTGCCAAGCTGCAATATGCGCTAAAATGATATAAGCGGATAATCTTGTAAAGATATTCCCATTCCAAGAGGGCCAGCCTTCGCCATAATATAATCCAGGCATAATTGGATCGGTACCACCGTATCTAAATGGCACAACTTTGGCGGCCGAGAGTAGCTCTTCCGTTGCAAAGGCCAATACCTTTTCTTTCGAAGTTCGCGGTAATTTAATAAAATCACCATCATGCGAAGATGTCAACAGAGGAACGTCGCCCCAGATGCGAACCATATAAAAATAAGCGAACGCTCTCAACATCCTCGCTTGGGCAACATCAACGTCATAATTTAGTTTTGTATAACGTTGATCCAATTCCAATATTTTACCAGCACGTTCGATAAAAAGGCTAGCCGCATTTATACCAGCATAAAAACGTCTCCAGTTTGTAATTCTATTAATGACTGGATAGGAAGCATTAAGCTGCCCTTTTACCACAGCTTTTAAATCAGATCTATTTGTGATCGTAAAATCCCCCATACGGAGATCGCCCATAATCCAATGCCCATTGTCCGCGACAGTTGCCGATCGTAAAAGCCCATAAATTGACATCAAATTTGCTTTCGCATCTTCCAGTGTTTTCCAATTCGTTTCTTCTGTGGCCAATCTGGTGGAAGAGACATCATTGATCTTATTACACGCTGAATTTCCAAAAAGGATCGTAAAAATCAGGACTGCAATTGCCGATTTGGAAATCCAATTCCGTTTATTTTTTTTATAATTCATGATAAGTAATAATTGCTATTATAAGTCTAGTTTAAAGCCCAATACAAACGTTTTAGGAATTGTTAAATTAGCTCCGTCATAATATCCATTGACATTGGCCAATTCCGGATCAACCCCCGAAAACTTAGATATTGTTAACAAATTCGTCGCAGTTGCATATAGATATAAGCGTCTCAAGGATTTATTGCCATGATTGAAGATCTTAAGATCCTTCAGATCATATCCGATCGACAACGACCGGAGTTTTATATACGAAGCATTCTCAAGAAAAAGGTCCTGATCTATCCGATATGGATCCACATCACTCCAGGGATTGTATATTGGGTATTGTTTTTCATTTTCAATCTTTTGCCAAGAAGAAACCTCTTTCACTGAATTTATATCATTTCCAGCCTCGCGATTAATAAATCCATATTTAGTTGCTTCATATTGATTGAGCGCTTTTTGCCCAGCAGCAAAAATAAAATTGAATCCAAGGTCAAAATTTTTGTATGAAAACGTATTGTTCCAGCCCCCCGAAAACTTGGGAAGCCGATCTCCTACCATGACTTTGTCTTTATTATCTATCCGATTATCCTTATTGTGGTCTGCCCAAATAGGATCTCCGACATTGATGGAGATGCCATTAAAAGTGCGCCCCTCCTGAATCTGTTCTGCTGAACTATAAATTCCCGTATTATTATACAACCAAAAGCTGCCTACCGACTTGCCAACCTCCAGCCTATTATCGCCTACAATCAACTCATGGAGTCCATCAGGCAGGGCCTTGACTTTATTTTTGTTGTAATTCACATTCACCGCCGTATTCCAGTTAAGTCCGTCCTGATGTTTGATGACATGTCCATTCAATAGCAGTTCCAAGCCTTTGTTATTGATTTTCATACCCGACTTATAATTCACATTGTATCCAGTTTCCGTAGCCACAGGGATTCCGATTACCTGATCATTATCGTTTCGATTATAAGCAGAGACACTGACATGCAATCTATCTTTCAAGAAACTTACATCCACCGTTAAATTGGTTCTTTCTGCTTGTGGCAATTTAATCCCATAACCAATAAACCCACTTTCGTATGGACGATTTATCCCAAGAACGGGTCCATACCCCGGAATTGTAGGTTCTTCGAACCATCCATTTTCAGCTCTGTATTGAGGTCCTGCAGCATACCTATCGTCTAAGAATACGCGAACGGATCTTCCCCATCCGGCCGTTATATTCAATTGATCGAACGTGCTATTGTCTTTTAGCAAATGCTGTTTCAAGTTATAAGAAACGGAGGACGAAGGCGAAGTTATCCAGCGGCTATCGGGTTGTCCATTTGAAGCTCCGTCTCTCCTGACAATGCCGCTTAATGTTAAAATGTCTTTATACCGATACTTGGCAGATCCATAAAAAGACAGCAAATTGCTGACTTCTTTATCGATAAACCGAAAGACATAAAAACCACTGGCAGCCAATGCATTGAGATAATCATCACTCTGTGGATTGCCATTGATTTTATTCAGCTTCACATAATCATTGGGCCCGTTGTATGCCTGGGAATAATTATATTTATAAGTATCGCCCTGGAAGGTCTGTCCTAACTCAAGATCAAAAGAATGTTGTTCTTTAAAATCGAATTTATAAGCCGCGGAATTATTTAAAATAAGGCGTTGATTATACCCAAAATAATTAGACAGATAACTAATTCCGCCCATTAGGGTAGATGGAACAAAAAAATCACGAATTCCTTCATTATAATCAAACATGAGGCTCGAAGTAAGAATGAGTTCGTTAATTTTTGCGCTGATGGTGAGGTTTCCGTTTATTGCTGTTGTCCGATTGTCGTCGACACTTTTTTTACTTTCTTCCAAATAAGATCCAAAATTTATCGCATTGGGAGACAATGGACTTGATAAATCAGGAATATATCTTGCCTCAGCAAAACGATCACGCAAGCTTCGATTTCGGTCTCTATCCAAACGTACCGCATTCACATTACTCGAAACAGTCAACCAACTAAAAGGAGCCATATTTATTCCAAAAAGGACATTGTATCTTTTGAGGTTGGTATCGTCAGCATTTCCGGCACTTTTAGTTCCTGATCCAAAAAATCTGAAACTTGCCCGCTCGCTACCACCGATTATCCCCAGATCCGCAGAATATGTGGGTGTATTCTTATAATACAGGTCATTCCAATTGGAAGGCCCAAAATAGGCTAGATTAGTTGAGTCCCGCAGATAAGCTGCGTAATTATCATATTCCTCTTGATTAGCATACTTTTGGTAGAATTGTTTCCGGAAATTATTTTCATATTCTCCATTTACTGTATATACTTTTGGTTTAGTTGCATAGCCAAAATAAGAATTGACACTTATATCCCGCACGCCAGCCTTCGCATTTTTGGTCGTGATGTATATGGCACCATTCGCCGCATTCGGACCCAGTTTGGCCAGCTCGTATGGGTCTTTTATAACTACAATGGATTGAATATTACTGATATCAATTTGAGAAAATAGATTTGTAGCAGGTCCTATTCTATTAAAATCATATTTTTGAATGTCAAATGCGAAAGGGTTATCCTGTACCAAAGGTACCCCATTCAAATATACAGCAGGCTGGAGCGCATACATATCTCTTTTATTGAACAAAGGTCCGGATGCCCCCTGGATAATCATACTCTGCATACTCCCCGGCTCACCACTAGATTCTTGGACATATACTCCCGCCAGATTCCCCTTAACGATCTGCTGTAAAGATAGATTGGGTACGACATTTACGGAGCGGATATTGACTGTATCCCTTGAATTCTTAAATTTTTGCAGTGATTGGATCATCCGCCCTATCGTATCTGTATTGGAGACATTCGCAACAGTATCATAAAGGAGGCCGTTGTTACTGTTAGCCCGACAATTGGGCACAAGATCCATCGCATAAAGAGATTGTGAACCAACAGCAGATAAAAACAAAGCAAATGATAGGCTTGTATAATTTTTAACCATTATTTGTTATAATTTAAGTTTGAACTTATAGTGCTACTATTGATAGCAAGCATTTAAGGTTTTGTTATGGAAGGAAAGCTCCATCAATGATGCTGTAAGTTGATCGTTATTTTTTTGGTTAGTCAAACATTTTGTGATGTTTGTTTTTACAGCTATCAATATGTTTATAGTGAACCTTCTGGAGCACTAATTTTTGATATAGTAACTATGTCTTTCTTTTCATTTTCTAAAGATTATTAAATTCACATTTTGATTAGGTCTTGATTTTAAAAGTACTTTGCAACAGCAGCTAAACTTTGGTTTCTAGATCAGATATAATTTATAAGTCTAAAACAATAATATAGTATTTGATTTAAAAACAAGTAAGGCATCTGAAACGAAATCGATTGCGTAATCGACACAAACGATTGCACTAAATCAAAAAAACATCATTAATTAAAAAAAATCCCCTAAAAAACATATTAAAAACAAACGGAGATATTATTTAACTATAAATAAATTTTAATAAAATCAAATCGTAAAAAAACATGGATTATGTTACAACATATAGAAACTTTTGATTATACTATTTGAGTAATCAAAAAATTTTATAAAAGAAAAATCAAAAAAAGGAATTATTTATATAATAGTTTTTTAATATAAACATATTGTTACGGCTCAAAATATGTCTGTAATGTATTCCAATTCCGAAATTCGAAGGCGGAATTTATCTGAATTTCTTTAGTAGAAAAGAGCTCTCGAAAGATGGTTTTCAATGCAATTTAACTAAATTATCAAAGCATTCATTGCTGCATGAAAAAGAAAAACAAATCGTTGAACGTAACCAGATACGTCGACAAGCTCTTCTAGAATATAGAGCATCGAAAGAATAGTTAAATGCTTTAGAAATCGCTTGTGAGACAAACAAAATAAGCTACAATGCTATTAGTGAATGCTATAAAATAGGCAAAAGTTCATCTATTGACCTCTATAAAGCAATGACTGAATATAGCATTTCTGAATATAAATTAATTACTAATCGCTATAAAGTATTTTATCAAAAGACTTTTTTGTAAATTATTGGTTATTAGAAAATCGTTTTGATCCGCTCAATATCATACTTCTTTCCTATTAAAATTGATATAGCTTATCTATTTCTACCCCTAAACAATATGATCTACAGCATCTTGAATGTAAGTTTAAATCTTAGCATAGCCAATGATATAACCCCAAACATATCGTTAATTTTCACCGAAAGAAAAGTTGAACTTAGCTAAAACTACAAAAAGGGCCAGTGCTTTACCGGAGGGCACTGAAAAAGTAGCTCAATACTGATGAGTTCTGAAAGCGATCAGGAAAAGGCAACTTTTACTTGGTCGCTTTTCTTTTATCCGATTATATTTGCTTGGGTGATTTGATGGAGTCAACCTAGCTGTATTACCGATTTAATGGACAACTTGGGATCATTTTCTAAAACTTAGTTCATCAACTTGATGATCCTTTTAAGATTTACGGTAAAGATTGCTAATGCGCCCTGCATTTGCATGTTTTCAATACCATAGGCTATCGCACGGGCATAGCCATGAACGTTCTTTAGCTCACTGTTCTTTGCTTCGATCTTATATCTATGTTTGATGTTTTCTTTGTATTCTGCGGTTTCCTGGAATGCCATCTGCTTTAGGTCTGTGCCTGATTTGATGGTAACCGAATAGGTTTTGGACTTTGCCCCCGGCCTATAGCAATTTTCCCTTAGTGGACATACCTTGCACTTTTCAATGTCAAAGTAATAAGTGTCCAACTGATTCTCTCCCATATTTTTCTTCCCCGTACGTGCTCGACGGGTAGCCAAATGCCCCCGGGGCACACAAACATTCCCGCATCCTTATTATAGTCAAACTTCTCTCCATCTTTTCTAACCCCCTGACTTATTGATGGTTTCAGCTTCGCTACAACTTTTATATCCTTTTCAGCTGTCAGTTCAAGGTTTTCTTTGCCCAATGAGCGGCATCGCCGATGATCGTAGCTACTTCCTTTTCCAGTTCGTCCGTTGCGTTCTTTTTGGGCATACCAGCCTTGATCTCCTCATCTATCGCATAGACCGCTTTGCGAAGTAGTTTCGAGCGCTCCCGCAATACTGCCAATGCGGAATGGGGATTTGATCTTGATAGGGAATGCGTCGCATCTACAATGATCGACCTTGAGCGGATGATACCTTTTTCAATGGCTATGGCAACCGTTTTATTGATAAGAAGATTTAAAAGGTCGTTATCTTTCAGCCTTAGTTTCCTGAACTTGGTCAAAGAACTGGGATCAATGCCCCTTCCTCTGGAGACATCCCCAGGAAATACTTGAAGGACATGTCATGTTGCGAACGTTCCACCACATCAACATTTGAAACGGTATAGATGGTTTTCAAAAGCAGGTATTTGAACATCCGCACTGGGCTTTCAGCTGTCCTACCGTTATCCATACAATATTTCGTCACCAACTCTTCATAGATAAAAGTGAAATCTATAAGATCGTCGATCTTGCGCAACAGGTTATCTTTGGGAACGATCAGATCGTACAAGCCTGAAAAAGAACTGAATTGGATTTTTTGTTGGTGACAAAACATATTGTTGTCTTTCCTTTCGATACCATAAGATACAAAAACGGGCTTGAAAACCTAAATTTTCAACCCCGTTTTTAATAAAGGATTTTTTCAGTGCCCCTCATTTATCCTCCGGTCCTTTTTGTAGTTCGCTCAATTAAACAAACTTTACAAACACTTAACCTAACTACTCCAGCGTTGGATTAAATTCTCCGCCCCAATCCTTATTTTGTTTGATATTCGGATTCTTGTCTATCACCGATTGTGCAATCGGAAAGAAATAGTACGTATCGGGCACCAGATTGATTTTATTTCCGGTACTAGGCACCTGTAGTATCGTATACTTAAATTGATTTTCCTTCAATTGATACGTTTTGGCCAGATCTGCTGCTGCCTTTAGATCCATATCCGTTCCGTTTGAATTTATAGCGATTGCTTCCACGCCCTGTTTGGTTTTATTATTCAAGACAGCAAGCTTGCGCAATCTGCGTAAGTCCCAAAAGCGATGGCCTTCAAAACAGAATTCGATATTGCGTTCGGCGAGTATAGCTTCCCGCATGTCTGCTCTATTACCCGCTGTAATACCATAATTATTGTCTGTTCCTGGTTCGATGCCCGCACGCATTCGGATCTGCTTTAAAAGCGACATTGCTGTGGCGAGATCACCGGTTTCATTCGCTGTTTCAGCATAATTCAATAGCACCTCTGCATAGCGCATCAGTACGAAATCCACATCATACTGGGTTTCTACCTGTGTTTGCCGTAAAGAGAGTTTTGAGTTTTTTAGAATAAAGAATCCCGTATAACGATCCCTGTTCGAAGAAGTTGTTCCGGCTTTCGGATTTTCACCAAAATTGTCCAGGGCATCCGCAATACCCAATGAAGTGTATTGCCTTTTTCCGGTTTTACCCGAAACTTCGTAGATTTTTCCGTTCCAGACGATAGATTTGTCAAAACGAGGATCGCGATTCTCCCAATATGACTGTAAGAATTGTTCATCTGTTTTATGGTATTTACCCGTTGGATCGGTGTAGAGTTTGCCATCTTTCATCGGGAATTCTTTCACAAAATCCCATGTGGGGACAGCACTGGCAGTTCCACGGCTTTCAGACCCCGGCCGCACCCCATTATCCCAGTTAGCGACCTTGTTGGGATAGGAGTTGATCACGGCAAAGATCACCTCAGGACCTTTTTCCACTAAGGCAATATTGTAATAGTCAGCGGTCAAACTATAGCCTTGTGCCTTCAACTGTTCATAAGCTTTTTTATTCACAGTGTTGGCTTCCGCCCAATAGGCATTGCCATAAGGGTTTGAAGGATTAAATTGTGGTGAAGCCTTGTATAACAATATTTTCGCTTTAAAAGCCAGTGCGAAATTACCGTCAATACGTCCATAATCCGCAGCGCCCTTTCCAATTGTCATAGGCAGATAGGTCATCGCTTCATCGAGATCTTTTACAATTAAATCAAAACATTCCTTGGTGCTGTTGCGCGGAACTTTCAGTTCATCGTTTTCCAAATCCTGTGGTTTGGTGATGTAGGGCACCCCGCCATGATACTTGACCATATTGAAATACATGTAAGCGCGCATGAAAAGTGCCTGACCTAAGATGGACTTCTTGGTAGTTTCATTTAATCCGGTACTTTCTGATACCTTCTGGATGGCGGTATTGATCTTGCGCATGGTTGTATAATCCCATGCCTTATAGGCGGTATTATTAACGGTAACGGCATTCAAGGGAAAGTTGATTCCGGCCAGCTGTTGTGAGTTATTATCAGCAGCGCTGTTCCAGTTCCCAAATAAGGTATATAAATTAGCCAGATAGGCATTGACGAGATTAGGGTCATTCCACACCTTATCTTCGTTCACCGAATTAAGATCCTCAATATCCAGCACATTTTTACAAGAAGCCGTTGTCAACAACAGAGCAACTAAGGGATAAAATATTTTTTTCATCTTTAAAAATCAATTAAAATTTAACATCTAGGCCCAAGGTGAACGTTTTCATCACTGGATAAGAATCGTACATTTTCTGTTCCGGATCATGAAATTCCTTCATTGGTGAGAAAACAAATAGATTGGTACCATTTAAGAATACGTTTACACTCTTCATTTTGATTTTTTCCATCATTGCCTGTGGCAGCGTATACGAAATATTTAAATCCCGCAACCGCATATAAGCTCCGTTGCGAATCCAGAATGATGAAGAAGCGGCCCCAGATTCCTGCCAGTTATAACCTACAGGACGCGGGTATTTGGCATCCGTGTTTTCAGGTGTCCAGACATCTGAAGTCCAGATCGGATAATAAGGTCTAAAGGTATCCCCATGTTGGCGCATCCCGGCCCCTTCCTGATTACTGATTACACGATCATAGGCCAAAACCCCCTGAAATAAGGCCGAAACATAGAAACCTTTCCAGCTGGCATTAAACCCAAATCCATAGTTGATGCGAGGCGTGTTATTCTCTGAAAGCAACTGCATATCATTGTCATCAATAATGCCATCAGGCTGGTCGGCATAATTCTGTCCACGGATATCTTTATAAAGAATCATCCCGGGATAAGGGTCACGACCATAGGTCTTAAAACCTTTCGCTTTCAGCGCATCGGCCTCGGCTTGTGTGCGGACCAGCCCCGAAGCTTCTAAACCAACAATACGATTTTCAGGCCGTCCTACTTTGGAACGGAAATTTTCTCTTCCACCTACTGCATAAGAGGGTTCTTCATCAAAAATATCCCAGCGGTCTTTCGCATAGCCCATATTCGCATTCAGACCATAAGAAACCTCCCCGATCCGGTCGTTCCAGTTGAATGAAATCTCCCCTCCCCGAAAGCTTCGGGCAGCATAATTTTCCGGTGCCAGCGCACGTCCATAATTATCCGGCACCTTTATCCCCCTCGTTCCGAGGATATCGGATTCCTTCCGGATAAATCCATCCAAACTACCCGTTAGCTTATTCTGAACAAAACCAAAGTCGATCCCTACGTTATAGCTCTTTGATTTTGTCCAGGTCAGATTTGTTGTCGGATTATCCAGATAGGTTACCCCAGTGTAATAGCTATCCCCAAAAATATATCCAGGTACCGGGGTTCGGGTTCCCGTCCGTGAAGTGATGATCGAACTATATTTTTCCATATACGAATAAGGTAATATCGAATTGCCGTCGACATCCACAAAGTTGCCCGAGCTTCCGTACGATGCCCGTAGTTTTAAATCACTGACCGTATTCTTGATGGATGAAAAGAAATTTTCATCCGAGATGCGCCAGCCAAGAGACATCGATGGAAAAAATCCCCAACGCTTATCATTTGGGAATAAAGGCGAACCGTCGTAACGAAAGGAAAATTCTGCAATATACTTATCCGCATAGTTGTAGTTCGCCCGACCGATTACTCCGCGTCGCGCATCCATTAATTCAAAAGCATCTGTCGATCGCATACTCCTGTCGGTCGGATAAATATACATTTGATCTAAAGGAATAATTGGATTTTCTGCCCGTGATGTTATGTTGGTATTACCCGATTTAAACTGCTCATAAACCACTAGACCATCCACAGTGTGTTTACCAAACTTGCGGTTATAGTTCAAAAACCAGTCCACCTGGTATTGCCATTTTCGCTGTGGATTGTAGTCCATAAATGGCTGGGCCTGGCTGAAAGTAAATACATTGGTCCTATCTTCTGAGGGCGGTGCCGGTATAAAACGGTTTCCATCCGGATTCAATGAGGTGAATGTATAATTCTTTTGGAAACTCATATATCGCTTGCGCATATAATCTTCTGCCACATAACTTCCCACCAATTTAGTTGAAAGTCCTTCCAACAGCTTATCCAATTTCAAATTCAGTGTCATTATCGGATTTACCTGACGCACCTTACGATCGATATACCGGTCGCCGATCACCTGGTCAATTACATTCCAAGCCTGCCAGCTTCCCATTGGTGTCTGCACCGGATAAGCTGTTGGGGTATTGCTCGGTGTCCCGTCTGCCGTCAGATAAAAGGGATACATTTTAGGCCAGTTGAAAGTAACCCGATAAAAATCCGAAACATCGAAATCATCATCGTTGGATGAAGTACTAAATGGCCAGAAGAACCTGTTTGAGTTTGTCTGGTTGGCCGATATATTAAAATCCATGCTAAATGCATCACTGATTTTCGCCGAAATATTGCTACGTAGATTGAATTTTTCATGATCCAGTGATTTGTAAGAACCATTTTCCTTTCTGTAACTCAGCAATGCATAGTAAGTAATCTTGTCTCCCCCACCATTGACCGCAATAGATTGTCGGTGGCTAAAAGGGTTTCGCCAGATGACATCGTTGGCATTGTAATTTTTGTCTTTAAAGTAGTCAAATTCGCGCTGTCCATTCGGCGCTACCCAAGGCGTACTCTTGCTTCCCTGTTCCCAGCGGAATTGGGAAACCCGATTCTGGTAAGTCAATTCATCTGTAGCGGTAGTCAGGTTAGCTAATAAGGTCTGCGTGGGTGAGCTAAAGGAATAATTACTCTGCACATTGAACACCGGCGCTTGGGCTGTTCCTTTTTTTGTTGTCACCAGTACAACGCCATTACCCGCTCTGGTACCATAGACAGCGGCAGTTCCGGCATCTTTCAAGAAACTCATCTGATCTACTTCATTGGCTTCCAAGGCATCAAAGGCCGCTTTATCACGTACCACACCATCGATAACATACAAAGGTTCGACAGCGGCTCCACGGATACGCAGCGAAGAGGAAGCTCCAGCCATTCCTGAAGTATTGGTCACATTCACGCCAGCAGCCCTTCCCGCCAATGTATTGGACAGATTGGACGGGGAAATGTTTTTCAGTTGTTCAGAATTTACAGCAGCCACAGCCCCGGTTAAATTCCCTTTTTTTTGCTTACCATAGCCTACGATAACCACTTCTTCCAATGACTCCGAGTTGCTCAGCATCGTTACGGCGACAGCGCCACTACCTACCGCGACTTCCTGTCGTGTGTAGCCTTGATAGTTGATCACCAAAAAATCGCCTTGTTTGGCGCGAATAGAAAAGTTACCGTTAACATCCGTCGAAGCTTGTACCGTACTACCCTTTACGGTAATGGTAGCACCTGCAAGTGGATCACCTTTCTCATTTTTTACATTCCCTGAAATTTGTTGTTGATCGACATGAAAATAGTTCGATTTCAGGTTGCTCGCAAATAAATTGGGGGACGAGCACAAAAGACCAAGCCCTAGGAGACTTAATGGTCTGACTTTTCGGCAAAAAAGATAATTCTTTTTCATAATTAAGATGAAGGTTTAGATAATAGTTTACAAACAATTACTAACGGTTTATTGGTATCATGTCTTTTGTAAAAAAATCACAAAAGATCATGGATTATTATAGGAAATTAAACAAAAGATTCTGAAAATAAAAATGAAATTGAACAAAAGAGACTGAAAATTAATCCGTTTTTGATATTTTACAGAATGTTTATTAAAATAAATCATCAACTTTTTTATAAAACAGCGCCTCTAAGCTCAATTTCATTTAAACAACATGCCTATTTTCATAAGACCAAAGCATTCGCCTGAACAGCAATAAAAAAGCAGCTACCAAGGCTGCTGCTTCATCCAATGGAGCAATAGAATGTATTATTTTTTCTCAATCTTGTTGAAAGGAACACTCGGCGACAGATTAAACATAAAATTTCCTTTCGAATCTACACCACCAGCACCCCTTATCCGTGCTCTAATGAGATTGCGCACGGCTTGCCTGCCAGTAATCAACGACACATTGCTGAAATAATGATCTTTTTCATCAGATGACAATTTGTTCTTACGTTTTCACCTGTAAATAGAAAATAAAAATTGTACTATGGGTGCACCCTCTTCAATTAAATGATTGTGTAAGTTTTTCAAAATGTAGCGATTAATTGACAGCACTACACAGCGGCTTTCATTTTTAAGTCTTAAATTTGAGTTCCATACAAAATAAAGAGGCTATAATTAATTTATTGGTTGAAAGAATAACGACGTGAAAAATAATAGAAAAATATTTATTTTCAGGACAATTTTAATTGCTTTCCTGATTCTTTCTTTGGTGTATATCGGCTCGATATTCACCTATCAATATATTGAATATCAAAAAACAGAGGCCCGCCTAAATAAAGCTTACAGTTCTAAAAATCAGTTAACCAGCTTATTTTATGAGCTTTTTGCGTCTTACAATGACGCCGGTAATGCGTTTCGCTCCTATACCGTGGATTTCAGTGCTGAAAATTTAGCAAACTATACGAAAAAACTCGATAGCCTCCGTTTTTATATTGACTCTCTCTCGACCCTCTCTTCCAAAAAGGGGATTTCTTTTTCGACCAATACACCCTTGGAGCAGAACATCCATCTCTCCGACGAATTCGCGCGTATAAAGAAATCTGTTGATAACATGATTTTCCTGGCAAAAGATTCCCTGCCTCTTTTGACTAAAACCAGTCGTACGTTGCGTCCGATAAGCAACCGGATAGATGCGGATTCTGTGGTCAGTAAAATACTACGAGATACTGCCTTAAATGTCAGAAAAAAAGATACAATTGTCAGAAAAAAAGAAAAACTCTTCACCCGGATTTTCAAAGCAAAAAATGACACATTAGTTGCTGACAAACTTGAACAGCAATTTAATGTTAATCAGATCAAAGCTATCCACGGCCAGATCCAAAACTTGATCGAGCAGAATGAATCCTTTTATAAACAAGATTTCAGCAAAATTCGTCGGTCTTTCACCGAACTCCAAGTTAAGGAAAGACAGCTGCTGCAATCGAATTATGCGCTTTTTAGTACCATCAGCACTGCTTTGCTCAAAATAAAGACACATGAAGATGAGTCTTTACGGGCCGCCGAAATACAGGATTTCACCTTGTACAAGAAAAATTCCGCCATCTTCGGGAAGCAGGTTATTGCATCAATTATACTCATGATTATTATGGTAACCCTAATTCTGTCCTATCATTACAATACCATCATTTATGAGCGTAAAATCACCGCTGCGAGAGATTATGCACTACGCACAGCCAAGGAAAAAACAGGTATACTTGCCAATGTGAGCCATGATGTAAGGACGCCGGTCAATTCACTGATCAGCGTTATTGACTTATTAAAAAACAATACATCTAATAATCGTATTAATCCAGCACTATTGGATTCCATTACACAGGACATCCAAGTTATCAACGATACGGTTGAGGATATCCTCAATCTTGGCAAATTAGAAGCAGGCATGCTGGAAATTAAGGAAGAATACTTTTCACCGACCAACCTCCTTGCCAATCTGATAAAAATGCAGCAAGCCCAAGCCGATAAAAAAGGTCTTCAGCTCATCAGTCATATTAACATTGACCGGGATAATTTAATCAAGAGCGGGGCATATCGATTGCGCCAAATTGTATCCAATCTCCTGAGTAATGCAATTAAGTATACCGATAAAGGGCAAATAGAGATAAAAGCTTTTATCAGTTCCGAAGCAGAGAAAACCCTTCATATCCAAGTTATTGATACTGGAAAAGGCATCCCTGCTAAAGATCAGGAACATATATTTGAACAATATTATATGTCCGACCTGAAGTCCAAAAACAGTTTTGGATTGGGATTACATATTTCCAAGCTTATGACTGAGCAGCTCAAGGGGACCTTAAGCGTACAAAGTAAGCCAGGAAAAGGATCAACATTTACGTTGATCGTTCCTATTACCGATGAAAAGAAAAGCACGAATCAAATTTCCCTACAGGACAATCTACCAGAAAACTTACGTTTTGTGATTATTGATGATAATGCGATCAATAATTTATTTGTTAAACAAGCCTTGAAAAATTTCAAAAATGTACAGGTTTTTCAGGATCCCCAACATGCGATAGACTATCTGCAAAAACATGCAAGTGACATTGTGATCACCGACCTTAGAATGAAAGGTCCGAGTGGTTGGGACATACTGAATACAGTTAAAGGAAACAATACCACTCAGGGATTAAAAAGTAAAGTCATTGCATTGACATCAGACACGTCACAGGTGATCACACAGGTACCTGAGGGACAGACGCATCATTTCGATGGGGTGATGGTCAAGCCTTTTAATCTGTCGACCCTTGTGCAAATTTTAGCAACAATGTCATAGATCCTATTAGTAGTGCAATGATCCTTTACATTTCCAGAAGCATCAACTATTTTAGAAAAATCAAGCCGTATTGGCTTAACCAGCTATCAAAGGGCGACAGTGAATACTGCGCCCTTACACTATATTCCACGACCACATTCTAACATCTGTAAAAATTCCTACCCTCGTATTTCACACTGCGGATCGTTTGCTTCCCGATACCTATTTCACCCCACTCTGCCGTGTTATGCCCATTTTCTGATGTGAGGATCCACCGGCAATGCCGATATCTTCTAAACCTTTTTTGTTCGTCATATTTTCTTTAGCATCAAGTGGGCACAAATATCTTTTCCAGCAGTTCTATCATACTACATACAGAGACAGCGTTCTTATCAATCAATACGGAGTCAACATTTAGGCAGAAGCTCCCACCCCCAGATGAATTCTCTTTGTATCGTTCGATCAGCCTACCTACATGCTTACCACTTTCCAGGCCGGGTGCTTATAAACATAATTCAATACATAGTCTCTTTTGCTCCACAGCAGTATACAATTAGGTGGCCGAGACTGCTTTGCGGGTCCCTAGTTGCGTACCCGTTTCCCGGAGTTTGCTCGGCCCGCCGCTTCTTGATAGCGAACATGGAGCGGGGGCATGGTACCGGCAAAGGCAGGAAATGGACCGGAGGATAAATAAAGGTCCTTGGGGAGCATCCAAACGAAAGAAGCCCTTGACTGTTTCCAGCAAGGGCTTCCGTGTAAAAAAAGGCACCGACCTACTCTCCCACCTGTTACGGCAATACCATCGGCTCTGGCGGGCTTGACTGCTCTGTTCGGAATGGGAAGAGGTAGACACCGCCGATATAGGCACCTAAAGTTTTTTTATAGTATCAAGCTGTCAGACATGAGTATTTAGACTTTCCTCTGAAAGTGTATACCCATCCTATAGCTCACTCTATATTGACATATATATTGAAAGAGTTCTGTTTCCTTTGTTTCAAAAATTAAAGAGGAAGACAACAGTGTCTGTCTGCTTGAGAAAGCTTCGGGCTATTAGTACCACTTGGCTTTGGTCTCTCAACCTTTACACCTATGGCCTATCAACGTAGTCATCTCCTACGACCCTATAAGGAAGTCTCATCTCGTGGCTAGTTTCGCACTTAGATGCTTTCAGCGCTTATCTATTCCAGACGTAGCTACCCTGCCGTACACCTGGCGGCATAACAGGTTCACCAGAGGTCTGTCCAACCCGGTCCTCTCGTACTAAGGTCAGATCCACTCAAACTTCCAACGCCCACAACAGATAGGGACCGAACTGTCTCGCGACGTTCTGAACCCAGCTCGCGTGCCACTTTAATGGGCGAACAGCCCAACCCTTGGGACCTTCTCCAGCCCCAGGATGTGACGAGCCGACATCGAGGTGCCAAACCTCCCCGTCGATATGAGCTCTTGGGGGAGATCAGCCTGTTATCCCCAGCGTACCTTTTATCCTTTGAGCGATGGCCCTTCCATACAGAACCACCGGATCACTATGTCCGTCTTTCGACCCTGTTCGACTTGTCGGTCTCACAGTCAAGCAAGCTTATGCCATTGCACTCCGCGTACGGTTACCAAGCGTACTGAGCTTACCTTTGAAAGCCTCCGTTACCTTTTTGGAGGCGACCACCCCAGTCAAACTACCCACCAAACAATGTCCTCCACATGATGGAGTTAGAAACCGGATACAGAAAGGGCGGTATTTCAAGGGTGATTCCATGACTCCTGGCGAAGCCACTTCAATATCTCCCGCCTATCCTACACATCCTGTACCCAATCTCAATGTTAAGCTATAGTGAAGGTGCATGGGGTCTTTCCGTCCCGTTGCGGGTAATCGGCGTCTTCACCGATACCACAATTTCACCGAGCTCATGGCTGAGACAGCGCCCAGATCGTTACACCATTCGTGCAGGTCGGAACTTACCCGACAAGGAATTTCGCTACCTTAGGACCGTTATAGTTACGGCCGCCGTTTACTGGGGCTTCGATTCAATGCTTCTCTTGCGATGACATCCCCTCTTAACCTTCCAGCACCGGGCAGGTGTCAGGCCTTATACTTCATCTTGCGATTTTGCAAAGCCATATGTTTTTGTTAAACAGTCGCCTGGGCCTTTTCACTGCGGCTGCTCATCACTGAGACAGCGCCCCTTCTCCCGAAGTTACAGGGCCATTTTGCCGAGTTCCTTAGCCATGACTCACTCGAGCACCTTAGGATTCTCTCCTCGACCACCTGTGTCGGTTTGCGGTACGGGTCTTCATAACCTGAAGCTTAGCGGGTTTTCTTGGAAGTCTGTTTACCTGCTCTATCAGCGCCACCGGAGCTTTGCTGTACTATTGGGTTTCAGCTAGAGTTGCGGATTTGCCTACAACTCCAATACCTACGCCTTTCAACGAACTATTCCGTCAGTTCGCGGCAGTGTCACTACTCCGTCACCACATCGCAGTTATCAAGAGTACTGGAATATTAACCAGTTGTCCATCGGCTTGCCCCTTTCGGGTGCGCCTTAGGTCCCGACTGACCCTGATCCGATTAACGTTGATCAGGAAACCTTGGTCTTTCGGTGGGCGGGTTTCCCACCCGCCTTATCGTTACTTATGCCTACATTTGCTTTTCCATAACCTCCACACAGCATTACCACTGTGCTTCCCCGGCGATGGAATGCTCCCCTACCAGATGCATATCTTTCAATGCAAATCCATAGCTTCGGTACCGTTCTTGATGCCCGTTTATTATCCACGCCCGGCCGCTCGACTAGTGAGCTGTTACGCACTCTTTAAATGAATGGCTGCTTCCAAGCCAACATCCTAGCTGTCTGGGCAACCGGACCTCGTTAGTTCAACTTAGAACGGATTTGGGGACCTTAGCTGATGGTCTGGGTTCTTTCCCTCTCGGCCTTGGACCTTAGCACCCAAAGCCTCACTGCCGGCCATATCTGATAGCATTCGGAGTTCGTCTGGATTTGGTAGGATTTGACTCCCCCGCACCCAATCGGTAGCTCTACCTCTATCAGACTCCATGCCGACGCTGTTCCTAAAAACATTTCGGGGAGTACGAGCTATTTCCCAGTTTGATTGGCCTTTCACCCCTACCCTCAGGTCATCCGGAAACTTTTCAACGTTTATCGGTTCGGTCCTCCATTACATGTTACTGCAACTTCAACCTGCCCAAGGGTAGATCACAAGGTTTCGCGTCTACCTCATCTGACTATGCGCCCTATTAAGACTCGCTTTCGCTTCGGCTGCGTCCCTGAAGGACTTAACCTTGCCAGACAAGAGTAACTCGTAGGCTCATTATGCAAAAGGCACGCTGTCACAGAATCTCTCTGCTCCAACCGCTTGTAAGCACACGGTTTCAGGTTCTTTTCACTCCCCTGTTCGGGGTTCTTTTCACCTTTCCCTCACGGTACTGGTTCACTATCGGTCTCTCAGGAGTATTTAGCCTTACCAGATGGTGCTGGTGGATTCCCACAGGATTTCTCCGGTCCCGCGGTACTCAGGATACCACTATGCCAATATTCTTTACCTGTACGGGGCTCTCACCCTTGTCGCGCAGTTTCCCACCTGCTTCCAGTTCATAGCATTGTACAATCTCGTGGTCCTACAACCCCGACCATGCCGTAACATGATCGGTTTGGGCTCTTTCCCGTTCGCTCGCCACTACTTGGGAAATCATTGTTATTTTCTTCTCCTACGCCTACTTAGATGTTTCAGTTCAGCGCGTTCGCGTTTTATACGACTATTCTTCAAATAGTCAGGTTGCCCCATTCGGAAATCTCTGGATCAAGTCGCATTTGCCGATCCCCAGAGCTTATCGCAGCTTATCACGTCCTTCTTCGCCTCTGAGAGCCTAGGCATCCCCCGTGTGCCCTTATTTACTTTCTTCACCGGCATAGCCTTTTGCTACTATGCGGCTGCTTTTGATATATATACCCGTATGCTACGCAAAGATTCGTCCGGCATTCACCGGGGGTCTCCTCTTTACATCAGACACATACACGTATTGTCTCTACTGTTGTCTTCTCTTGTAATTTTTTTTCTCTTTCAATATGTCAAAGAACTCTTTTTTTAGTAACCAGTAGTTAGATGTTAGTATTTAGACTCCTATATATCGCTATACCGTCATCTTCATACTAAATACTTGATACTATGTACTAAGAACGTGGAGAATAACGGATTCGAACCGTTGACCCCCTGCGTGCAAGGCAGGTGCTCTAGCCAGCTGAGCTAATTCCCCTTTTTAATTTCGTAGTCCCGAGCAGATTTGAACTGCTGACCCCTACATTATCAGTGTAGTGCTCTAACCAACTGAGCTACGGGACTAGCTATTCTGTTCATCTATCTCTCTCAGGGACCGCTCCATCCGGGGCGGGCACTTTCTTCTGATGTTTTATTCTTTTTCAATCATATGTAACGTGACGAGTACCGGTCCGCGATACTCTAGAAAGGAGGTATTCCAGCCGCACCTTCCGGTACGGCTACCTTGTTACGACTTAGCCCCAATTATCGGTTTTACCCTAACACGCTCCTTGCGGTCACATGCTTTAGGTACCCCCAACTTTCATGGCTTGACGGGCGGTGTGTACAAGGCCCGGGAACGTATTCACCGCGTCATTGCTGATACGCGATTACTAGCGAATCCAACTTCATGGGGTCGAGTTGCAGACCCCAATCCGAACTGTGAATGGCTTTTAGAGATTAGCACCATATTGCTATGTAGCTGCCCGCTGTACCATCCATTGTAGCACGTGTGTAGCCCCGGACGTAAGGGCCATGATGACTTGACGTCGTCCCCACCTTCCTCTCTGCTTGCGCAGGCAGTCTGTTTAGAGTCCCCACCATCACATGCTGGCAACTAAACATAGGGGTTGCGCTCGTTGCGGGACTTAACCCAACACCTCACGGCACGAGCTGACGACAGCCATGCAGCACCTAGTTTCGTGTCCCGAAGGACGGATGCGTCTCTGCATCCTTCACTAACTTTCAAGCCCGGGTAAGGTTCCTCGCGTATCATCGAATTAAACCACATGCTCCTCCGCTTGTGCGGGCCCCCGTCAATTCCTTTGAGTTTCACCCTTGCGGGCGTACTCCCCAGGTGGATAACTTAACGCTTTCGCTTGGACGCTGGCGGTCTATCGCCAACATCGAGTTATCATCGTTTAGGGCGTGGACTACCAGGGTATCTAATCCTGTTCGATCCCCACGCTTTCGTGCATCAGCGTCAATACCAGCTTAGTGAGCTGCCTTCGCAATCGGAGTTCTAAGACATATCTATGCATTTCACCGCTACTTGTCTTATTCCGCCCACTTCAAATGGATTCAAGCCCGTCAGTATCAAAGGCACTGCGATGGTTGAGCCACCGTATTTCACCCCTGACTTAACAGGCCGCCTACGCACCCTTTAAACCCAATAAATCCGGATAACGCTCGGATCCTCCGTATTACCGCGGCTGCTGGCACGGAGTTAGCCGATCCTTATTCTTCCAGTACATTCAGCCAGATACTCGTATCTGGGTTTATTCCTGGACAAAAGCAGTTTACAACCCATAGGGCAGTCATCCTGCACGCGGCATGGCTGGTTCAGGCTTCCGCCCATTGACCAATATTCCTTACTGCTGCCTCCCGTAGGAGTCTGGTCCGTGTCTCAGTACCAGTGTGGGGGATTCTCCTCTCAGAGCCCCTAGACATCGTCGCCTTGGTAAGCCGTTACCCTACCAACTAGCTAATGTCACGCGAGCCCATCTCTATCCTATAAATATTTAATCAACCGGACATGCGAACTGTTGATGTTATGCGGTGTTAATCTCTCTTTCGAGAGGCTATCCCCCTGATAGAGGTAGGTTGCTCACGCGTTACGCACCCGTGCGCCACTCTCATTAACTTAAAGCAAGCTTTAAGTTAAATCCCGTCCGACTTGCATGTATTAGGCCTGCCGCTAGCGTTCATCCTGAGCCAGGATCAAACTCTCCATTGTAAAATGAAGTTTTTGATTCCAACTATTTATAATAATCAGAATTCTTTTTTTATATCTCTGATCTTGGACCGAATTGAACTATTCTTGAATTTGTTCATGACTTTCGACTTTCGTCTGTCTACCCGTCACGCTTACATGATTGTGTTTTCTTAAAGAACTTCTCTCGCTTCAACTTCCGTATCCGCTATATTCCGATGGGCACCAGCCCCTCTTTATCTTTTTTTGTTTCCCTCCGTTTCCGTTGGGACTGCAAAGGTAGAAATCTTTTCCGGACTTCCAAAAAACTTTTAAAGTTTTTTTTCTTTTCCCTTTCTTCGATTTCCGCGTTTAAAATAAACTCAGCGGGATTTTAAATCCTGCCGACCCCTCTTAAACCCTTCTTTTTTTCATGGTTCCTTCTTTCGAAGTAACCGTCCCTCCCTTGCGGAGTGGTGCAAAGATAGGGAGTTTACTAACAAACTTCCAAGCCTTTTGTTCTTATTTATTTCATTTTGCTGCTAACTGGCTGTAACGGTGCAAGATTCTTTTTGTGAAACAGGATCTTGGGGGCTCCGGGGGACGAAAATGGCCGGTTATCCGCGGATCTGCGGCGGGCTCTGGGGCACAACGGGGGCAGGGGCGGCGACCGGAGGACTGGAAGAGGATACAGAACGCCGTGAAATCCCAGGTCGGTCACTTACATCCTTGAACGGAGCACCGGAGAAAGGACATGAAGTGCAAAACAAACTTGGGCATGGGTTACCATTATCTACAGTATCCTGATGCCCCGACGGAGGGCTTGCGAGACGGCTATGTCCCAGTCCCCAGCGGAAAAAGAGGCGGAAACCAGCTCCGAGGGACCGGGGAGACCGAATCACGGGCAGGCATTAACCCGGAAACAAACAGCCGCGACCGTAGAAAGACAATGCAAAAGCGGGTAATCAAGGTGAGCAAAAATCCGTGGTTTAGTTAGGGTTTGTTTAGGTTTAGTTTAGGTATTACTTAGGTTTTGTTTAGTAAAGATCTAATCAATATCTAACGATAACCTAATCTAATAATAAACTATCCCTATTTTAATGTTGGACTTATCCCTAAAAAATATCAGAACTGGTATTTCCAAAGGCAAATACATCCTATTTCCAAGCCCACCGCCCGCACGGAGAAAAGACCTAAGACCTCAGGTGTGCCTTAGTTGGGACAGTATTGCTATCCGTCTGTGCTATATCCGCGGTGAGTCTGCCTTAAGTTCACGTTTTACCGTGGAAACAGTATATTTGCGATCCGGATTTACACGGCTAGAATCTGCATTCTAAGCCCTATCTAAGCCTAATTCAATGTAAATATCCGAACCGCAGCGTCAGAAAATATAAAAAACATCATAATACGTGGACGAATCCGCGGGAAATGCAGTTTTTTGGAGAAAAAAGTAAATATTTTATAAGAAGGAATGCGCTTAAAAATATAAAACTCCGAACCAATTAGTGTTGTTCGGAGTTTTATCTATTAATTACCAATTATCTCTTAACGTTGTAAGATCAACTTTAGGTTGGGGCAAGTTCATATTTTTAATGGCCCTCTTGCATTCATCAACCATTTTAAGGGTCATGGTATACGTATACTTTCCATAGTCATCATACTCCAATGTACCCACATAAAAGAAGCCATACTTATCAAAGAAATCAGTCAGATCTATTTTGGCAACCTCACATGCTGTCTTGACGAAGTTTAATTGATGAACTGCTGGATTCCGCTCTCCCGCCATTCGATCGGAACTCCAGTCCGAGCGTCCTCTCCGCGAAGGTTTGCTGTTATTCTGTTTACGAAAAGCTTCAAACAGGTCCGCATAAAAATCCGGATGTTTTCCAATTCCCTCGAAATATAATTGTAATTGCCAGAAAGGAATCAAACGATTAAATACGTCAGGGTCGGATAAATAAGAAATTTTCTTCTCAATAATACTGGCTTTCGCCTTTTCAAAGTTATTCTGCTCCGAAACCCGTGTTTTATTACCAAATGATCGTGTTACATACAAAGAAAACAGATTATTGCTCACTTCGCCCAATCCTCCCCAATTAAACATTGGTCGTGTCTGATGCACATGTCCTACTTCATGACTAAATCCCCAGCAGGGATCTCCTTTAATTACTGAAGCAGGATCAACAACCATACCCATCGCATAACCGACCTTGTCACCCATATACGCAACACCATCTCCATCACGAAACATGTAATAATTGTAATTTACCCGAGCAAGTATACGATTCTTAGGTACTTTCTTATATTTTTCCAACCCCATCAATCGATGTTGTCTAAAAACCAAAGAATCATAATTGTTAATTAGCTCCACGCCTTTCCCACTAGCATATTTTTTCATTGCTTCTACAGGATAAGCTGTTTGAATATGTTCGCCCTTTGCATCCATGATTGGAAACACAGCCTGATCAATCAGATTATCCCAGTCCTTATTATTATGCTTTCTGACATCAAAATAACCATTTACTTGTCCTGTAGGAAAATGAACCGTAATCGGGCTTTCATTTTCAGGTTGATCCGAGAAATAGTCGATATACGCTAAACTTCCATAATCATTGAGCTGGATAATATTCACTCCATTCTGTAATCTGAACGCTTGTTTTTCCAGTCCCCATCCTTTCGGATCTTCTGTAGGTTGCTCGGGATTCGGCGCTTTACGCAACCAATTGGGCACCACCAAACTAACTTCTTTGCCAGTTGCAATACCATCGACGATAACAATATGTCGCCCTTTTGAAAGGTATACCCCAGTTATATTCTCATATTTGCTATATCCATCCCCTATGCCTAATTGATGACCCAACGTTGTGGGATCAAGCAAAGCAGCGTAAGTCGCGTATTTGTACTCCCTATTGTATTTCCCCTCCAGCATGGACAAGGCTACTCGCCGCAAGGTTGTATCACCGATGAGATCAATCTGCTTTTTCTTAATCCCTTTTCTTAGTTTTAGCGCCAAAGCATCTTCAAAAACCGATAGGTCGGCATACGTTTGTTTAAAATCTTGTGCAGTTTGAGCCATTAGATTCGAGCACATCAGAAACGCCAATCCAAAGAGCAGTATTTGTTTCTTTTTCATAATTTATTACAATAGGTTATACATTTTGAGATCTATATTCAACCTTTCGATTGATTTACGTCAAGATCAGGTTCATCATAGTCGAAGTTCTACCTTAAATAACCAATTCTGGACGTCTTTACTACAGTGAAGATATCTCAAAAATATTCTGATCGCAAAAAATAGGCTGAAAATAAAATAACTATTCCGATAAATATTATAAAAAAAACATACTCAACCGATTGCGCTATAACAACACAAACGATTGAGTAAATTTTGTGTTAATCTTTACTTTGTGTCTGTATTAGATTGTACTCCACCACGTACACCCTATTATCCCGCCAGGTATTGTATGTACTTTTTTGAATCTGATTAATGACATAACCATATCCCCGATTTGGGCCATTGGACAGGTTGTTGTTGCAAATATGTTTGAACTTCATGCCAGGTTTTACCGGAACTTCCACCGAACTTTCAATTCTGATCGGATTCGCCAATACATCATATATCCCAAACGCGTAAGCTTCATGCTGGTTTACGTTTTCAGCAACTTTGTAAGCTGCAAATCCGTCCCGTGTTCCATTTTCGCTTCGATATGCATCCTGATCCGGTGCATCATAAGGGCTTTCACATTGAAAAAAATACGTTCGCCCATGATTTCCGGTCCAATAGGTCTGGTACTCCTGAAAATGCTCGTTAAATAGGGCATACATTGTCATATAATCACCGTTAACAACAAGACCATTCCGTGTGGTGTTAATACCCCAGCCTACACTGCCCTTGACACCATGGTCTGCACGCCACAACCAAAAATGGTCACCGATCACATCATTGCTATTGATAATAACCGAATGATCCACATGCACTTTATCTGCCCTAAAACCTCCGATGCGCAGAAAAAGATCCGCCAACAAGGTCGGATTACGATCATGTCTAACTGAAGTTTTTCGCCCGCCGACTTGAATCAGGCTATGTGAACTATAATGTGCATCGAACATCAATGAGGCAACAGTTACCCCGTCAACATCATCGACCAATATCGCTGTAGATGGATTTTCGGCTCCAGGAATCAAGGTTGCCAAACCAAGGCCTAATAGGATCGTATTCGCCTGGGTAATATGCAGTGGCTCGGACAAACTGTACATACCCGGTGTTATCAGCAGGTGCTTTCCTATACGCAACTGTCGGTTCATTTCCTGTGCTGAAGTTCCTGGCTTAGCCACATAAAAATCTTTTTCGATATCAATCACTTCGCCTTCTCCTATCGCATCCCTGGAATAGGATACTCCCCTATGTTTGTGCTTCAATGCCGGACGAAAAACCTTGTATCGCCCATCCTTATCAAAAAAGACAAAAGGTTTTTCGCGAATTATAGGCGTGGTCGGAATCAGGGTCACATTCCCGCCTTTTGCCCAATTATTTTGATAGGTATTTGTGTCAACAGACGGACCAAAGTCCACACCTTGAAAACAATAATTATATTTAATTTCTTCAAACTTCCCCCTTCCTTTATTCAAGAATGAATTTCGCGTATACCATTGTTGTTGATTTTTTGACCCTGCCGCTGCCTCAAAATAGCAATCAGCGGTATATCCGCCGCTTACCCAGCCATTTGCCCATTGATTGCGTACAACGCGTGTGGAATAAATACGGCGTAGGGGAGCCGCCTGCGAGACAGCCCATTTAAATGTCTCTTCTTCCTCGTAGCTCTCCGGGCCAATGACGGACAAGTTTTCTGCCGACCGCCAAAAGGTGCAGGTACCATTTCCCTCCGCAAGATGTGGCGGTGTATGGATATTGGAAACTGCAACATCATAAGGGACTTTCCCCAAGCCCGCAATCTGCACATAAAAAGGAATCCTTAAGAGACCTGCTTCCCGGTAGTCACCGGACTTAAAAAGCAGGGCATAACGATTAGGGCTGAATTCTTTTCCGAACATCTGGTCATGAAGCTGATTCACCTCCAAACCTACACGTTGTTTATCATCTGTAGGACTATAAATAAAGGTATTTTCACCAAAGAGCTGAATTTCCATACCCAAATGTGCAACAGTCTCTCCTTTTACCGTCTGTATCTCATAATAATAATCATATGGATTTCCTTGGATAGCTTTATCGATAAACTTAGGCTGGTTGACTTTCGCGATGGTTTGATAATCCCCAAGCCTGCCCTTGGCCCGTCGGATTAAAAAGGGGGATTTTACCTTTTTACCCGCCACTTTTTTGCTAAAATCTAGGTATAAGTGGCCCTTTCGCACGGCAATTTCCTGATCTGCCACCCCTACGGTACTTGTAGCCTCAGCTGATTCTTGCCTATGCAATAGACCACTCCGATGCAAGGTAAGTCTTGTTACAGTCTCAGGAAAAGCCTTCGTATCAGGGCGTGGTCCGGACGCTCCACTAGCTAATTGTATCATCAACAATGTGACAAGAGGAATCATGTAATTTCTAAATCGTAGCATAAGTCTATTCTTTTATTGATTGAATATTTACGACTCTTTTTAGTCGAATTGCATTTAGGATGGTTTCTCCCTTTTTGGGAATAAATGAAATCACGAGCGTGTTTTCATCCCTCACTTGTACGGGGTATTTTCGGCGCAGCACCTTAAATGGCCCGACCTCATCCAGCACATTGAGGTCAGTAGCAACTGTCTGGCCGCCAATTTGGACATCAAAAACTCGTTCTATGGATTTTTGTTCCCTTACTTTCTCACGTTGTTCGAGATCGTAAACAAGGTTTTCTTTGTGATTTGGCCCCTCTAATTCGGCAAAGATCAATTCGATTTCATAAACACCCTGCGACAGATCAAACCGATAGTGCGCTAATCCCTGCAATTGTGTCTGGAACAGCGGGTCATCCCAAGTACCATGGATATTAGTATCGCTCCCCAGGTTTTCTCGTCCAGTATTTTTTAAGCGATATTTTTCCCCTTCAATATATCCCCAACTTCCCTTTCTATAAGCTTGGTCCGGAAACCATCTATATCCCAGTGAATCGATATACTGGCGGTTATCTCCAACGTTTATATATAACTCTTGCCAGCCTTTATCTTCGTTCAGATCATAGGGTATGACTTCACAATCTAGGGTCATCTTGTCCATACGCGTGGCTTCCCCCGCATGAAAGGCCACTACTTCCACTTCATGTGTGCCCCTTTTTAATTTTAGAGGCCACGATATCGCCCGGTCTACAGGAACTTTCACGCCCATAACGATACCATCCAACAATAGCTTAACCGAATCGGCATTACTAAATATGGGTACTTTTAACCATCCAGACCCCACCCTAGCGGTGCTCGAATCAGACCGCGCTCCCCATTTATTACCATGGGTTACCCCGATTTTTACAAATGATTCCTTACTTAAGTATGCCTGATATAGAAAATAGGTGTTTTTTGCTTTTCTACCCCAGGTCAACAAGCCTTTGGTATTGATATGCGGCATACTTTCTTCCCGTGTTTCCGAGTTAAAATCTGAAAGATTCCACGCAGCGCCACCAGCAACAAACGGCTTACGCAAAATTTCGTTGAGATAACCTTGATGGTACATCACCGCATACTCTACACTTTTGTCAAACCGGATCGGTCTATCGGCATATATCCTATAGTCAGCGTCCGCACCATATTCGGTGACCAATAGCGGTTTATCGGGGAGTTGCTGATGGATATGCTCCAATTGCTTGCCAAAATCAGCAATTTTGCCGCCATACCATCCCGGGTAGAGATTCCACCCGACAAGCATCGGAACTTTGGTCAGGCCTGTCCGATGGTAGAGATCAAAATTACCGTGGTTGGCGATCATGGTGTATCGTATTGAATCTTCGGCACGTGTAAGTGTTTCCAATGCCTGCGCCAGTGATAAAACGGATTTGAAATAGGCCTCCTGCCGTTCTTTATCTTTTGGAAAATGGGGGCGGAGAAAAATCTCGTTCATATAGCCCCAGACGATAATGCTGGGATGGTTAAAGTATTGGCGGATCATTTCCCGTTGCATCTGGAAACTATGCTCAGCAAAAGCAGCACTCGCTGTAATTTCATTGACAAGCGGGATTTCTACCGATGCCAGTAGCCCCAAGCTATCACAGGCTTTCAATATCGCAGGATCTTGGGGGTAATGTGCAACGCGCAGGAAATTGCCGCCCATGGCCTTCAACCGGACTAGATCTTTTACCTGTACCGTATCTGAAACGGCATTGCCCAGTCCTTCAAAATCCTGGTGGCGGCTAGCGCCAATTAATTTCAAGGGCTGCCCGTTTAGAAAGAACCCTTTTACCGGGTCGAATGAAAACCAACGAAAACCTACGGGATTGTCCAATTGATCCAGCAGCTTACCGTTAATATCGTAAATACGCGTCGATAGGCGATAGAGATAGGGCGATTCAGGCGACCATAGACTTGGGGCCTGAATACCTGTGATGTCTATCTGGAAATTCTTCTGCGCATTAGGTTTCAATTTTTCCTTTTCACGCATTTTTTTAATCACCGCCCCTTTGGCATCCACAAGTATCGTTTCGATAAATACATCCCGAATGGATTTTGAACAGTTTTGAATCTTGCCCTTCAGGTTAATAACGGCATTTTCCTGTGCATTCACTTTTGCACTCACCTGTAGCCCGGTACTGCCATATTGTGGGTCGGTAAAGTGAACCTGGTCCAATAAGACCAGAAATACTTTTCTGTAGATACCGCCAAAAAAGGTAAAATCTCCGCTTAATGGCGCAATATCTTGGTTATAACGATTACTGACCTTGATTTGGATCCAATTTTTTGCATTCTCCCTTCGATCGAGATTATCCGTAATATCGACCTGAAAAGCAGTATAGCCACCACGATGTGTCACAACCTTTTTGCCATTGACAATTACTATAGCTTCCTGATTCGCCGCTCCGATATGTAAAAGGATTCTTTTATGCAGCCATTCTGTTCTCCAATCTAAGCTATGTTGATACTCTGCAGCGCCACGGTAATACCCCGGCATATCATCCATGACATCCTCAACATTCCAGGAGTGAGGTAGATTGACTGTTTCCCAGCCCGTTTTCTGCTTTGTAACAGGCTTTGGGGGACTTATTTCTTTCCTAAATTGCCAGTTGGATGAAAAATCGATCAAAACTCTTCCACCCTGTATGGTTTGAGCATTGGCATTCCAAGAGAAAAAAATATATCCTATATAAAATAAGATGGAGAGCTGTTTATATATATTATTCATATCTAATTAATCCGCTTTGCCTAGTTACATGGAATATCCACGTTATTTTTATTCGTCTATTAATTGTTTTAGCGCATTTATATGGCCTTAAGTCATCAGTATTGATTCATAAACTGAATATTCTATGTAAATTTTTTATGTCGATTGATCCACTCCATTTAGCACGAGTTTTGTCCATCCGGATTTTTCATTCTTTTTATGTTTTTTTGTGTTGCTTGTCAGAATATTTTTCACTTTGCTCGCGTAGTTCCAACAGGTACTTTGTCTGATACCCAATTTTTGGGAAAGCTTATAAGAGGAAATTTCTCCCTGATGAAAATGCACGAGATAAACGAGATAAAACGCCTTATTGATAGGGATGCGCACATTTTCGAAAATCGTATTGTTCAATACAGATTCCTCATAGGTACATTTGGTACATCGGCGGCTATAAGGCGTTTTGCCGATGCAATAATTCGTGTAACCACATTTAATGCAGCAATATTCTTTTTTCCACTTCAATTCGGACAATACCCTATAGCAGGTTTCTTTATCCGGATATTTTGCCCCGAATTCCTCAAAGTTCATTTCCTTCGAAAGTACGCGGTCGTCAGTAATCCGCTGAATATTGGTCTGTAGGTTTTTGTTATCCTTGGTCAACAATTGATTCATTCGGTTTATTTCCTCTGACTGGGCCTTTAATAGGCTATTCATTTCCTTTAGCTCACGATTCTGACCGGCAATAATTTCGGATTTTTGCATGACTTCCAATGTTCGCTCCTTCACTTTTCTTTCCAAATCACTGTTGTGCATTTCATGGAGTTTCTCATTGATCTGCATTTGCTCAATGACTCTCTTTTGTGCACGCTCTTTTTTATTTTTCAGCAGACGGACTTTATCGCGAATGGCAAACGACAGGAAAGTCATCTCCATAACAAAACCAAATGTTATGCTGTAATGACCAATTGAGCTGGGTAGAAAACGCGCGTACCCCAATACATAAATTACTTTCAGCACAAATCCCAGGAAGAGTAAGGCATAAGCAAGGACGAAATAACGAGCGGGACGATATTTTTTTCGCCATAACCATATTCCTGAAAAAAAAGCGACCGATAGCGGAACGATTTCTACGAATTTGTAGATAAACCAATTTTGATTGAAGCATAGGCAATACACAAAAAACAATACTCTTAAAATAATTACCGCATCCAACAGCTTATTAAGTCTAGGCTCCTTTTGTTTGACATGCAGCAGGGACTTTGTAAACAAAAGCGCAAAAACGCTGACACAACAGACAAAAAGGGCGGTCGCATATTGATTGAACCATGGATTCTCGGGCCATAGATACTGAAATGCGATTCCATCCGAAGACATCTCATAAAGGCCGACACACAATATATACAAGACATAATAAAGGTATTGACGTCCCCTTACGGCAAAATACATCAGTAGATTATTAAAGCTAAAGAGGATAATCATTCCGTAGAACAGGCCAAAAGTAAAATACTCGGTCAAGGTGTACTGCACAAATCTTTCCATGGTACGATAGACCAGAATCACATTGACCATCTGTCTTGAGCGCACCTTAAAATAAGCTTCGTAGGTTCCTTTTTCCAATGCAGGAATCAAAAACTCAAAGTTCTTGTGCATAAAATGGCGATTTTCAAAATGAATGGAGGCCCCGGTCTGGTAGTGCACAAAACCGCCTGTTCCATTCGGAATAAATGCTTCCACCAGATCTGCAGTCTGATCGAATAATTCAATGACCCGCTCTCCGGGTAGCTGCTGTCCAAAATGTAGCTTCACCCTAAACCAATAAGTCGAAGAACGATTAAAGTTTTTGGGGTAATACCGTTCGTTAGGAACGAACTGTTTTGATAGTCCCGCCGACTTAATTTCCTCAAATGACAGCCTATTGGTACCGTCTTCCATATAGAATACTTCTGCTGTCTTAAAGATGTGTTCGGCTGTCTGTCTATCTATGCTAATAGCTTCCTGTCCAAATAGATTTGCTATTTGAAAAAGCGCTATAGCTAACATAAACACACACACACGCATTCTTCTCTTGTTTTCGGTACGCATAGCTGGTCTTCTCACTTTCCTTCGGTTATTTTAAGACCGGATAGGGATCGGTGTGAATACACCAATCCTATCCGGAATCATTTTAGAAGATCAAAATAACAAATTATCAGCAAGCTTTTTCTACTAAAGCTTACGCTGCCTGCTGTCTTTATTCCACTATTTTGTCTAGTGCCGGCACATTATTTTCTGCTCCTGCATAGCCTTGATTCTGATTGATCATGCCATTTGTATTGAAACGCTGTGCTGATGCTGGCACCGGCCATAGGACATGGTACGGGGCAATTTCATAGTGAACACCTTGAACGGTGGGAACCTTATTGCGATAAAATGAATTTTTTTCGATAATGCGGTCGTAGAAGAAGTTGTTCTGGGCAAAATTAGCCATGCTATAGGTTTTTCCGTTATAAGCAGCAATGCCAGTCTGCGCAAAAATATAAGCAATCCGTGTCAACTCTGTTTTTCGTGGTTCTTCCCAAAACAGTTCACGTGCTCTTTCATCCAGTACTGTACCGATGTTGGTCCGCGCGGCATTTTGCAGCAGCTCTGCATTCGCGCGTCCACGTATCGCGTTGATATCGGCCATGGCTTGAGCCTGTTGTCCTTTCCAGATGTAGGCCTCCGCCCGTAGCAAGTAGGTTTCAGCCAATCGGAACACATACCAATCTGTATTCGTTCCGCGGGGTGGATTCCAGTTGGGATCCTCGGCATATTGATTGGTTGAATTGATAAACACCTTATAATGCGGCCAGCCAAACCAGTGACGGATGGTATCCAAAGAGCCATTGGTAAAGACCTTATTGATGTTTTCCGCGGTATACTGCTGGATCGGCTGACCATAGAGTTTACTGATTTGCGGATCTGTGGAGTTTTTTATTGCAGGATTATTATAGACAAGATCCGTCATGTCCATCCACATCCCTTTGGCATGCCGATAATCGGTCTGATCGGTCCATATTTCTTTGGTGCTGTAATACGTTCCGCGGTACCGTCCTATTCCCCGTCCATATATGCGTGTCAACGGAATTTCAGCATTTACACCATCTACCATAGCCTGTAAACCGCCTTGGGGTATTTTGAGGTTTGCAAAGTGCCAGGCAGGCACGGTGTTTCGCATCAATTGGGAGCCCAGATCCGTCCGGCCTTGCAATGTTTGGCGATCGATCACCAAAAATAATGCTTCTTTATTTGCAGGAATCGCTTTGTTGTCCATGCGATGGAGATCCCAAATCACATTCTTAGAAAGATCCCCAGCTGTACTTCCAAAACGGTTTTTCATTAAGGTATACTTTCCACCGTCAATTACCTTACTTGCTGCTGCAATGGCACCGTCAAAATCACCCAGCGCCAAATCTATTTTTGCCAGCAAATGATTGACTGCTCCATTCGTGACCTCCCCTTTATTCACGCCATCCTTCACCCATTGCTGCGCAAATTCAAGATCTTCCTTCATCTTTTTCAATATCACTTCTCTTTTGGTCGAATAGAAATCATATTTCGGCGCAGTAAGGTCCTTCAGCTGCAGCGGTACATCTCCAAACTCGTGCACCAGGCGATAATAGAAATAAGCCCGATAGAAATATGCCGATCCGAGGATTTCATTCTTTTGCGCTTCTGAGCTGTAAGCTGGCCGATCTATATTGCTTATTATCGTATTGGCTGAACGTACAGCAGCAAAAAAATTGGTCCAGTACCAGCCTATTTTATTAAAATCATCACTATTGAGGTTGGCATCCGGCGTGATCAGGGATACCAGATTCTGCGCCGGAGTTGCTTTGTCCGTTGTCCCGTCTACTGCAACGTCTGAAAACAGTGATTCTGTCAATAACGGAGCGGAATCACCAAAAAACTCCCCTCTTGAGGCTTTTCCAAGTGCATTGAGCACAGCTTTGAGCGCATCCACATTATCCAAGTTGTCGGGTGAATACTGGGATAGCTGGTCTGAATCCAAAAAACTTTTTTTGCATCCGTGGGTGGCCATCAACGCCATACATGCAATTAGGGTCGTTATTTTAATATTTATCTTCTTCATGTTGTCGTAAAAATTAAAGTGATACATTCAATCCAAGTGTGTAATACCTTGGAGTAGGGCCATTATTCTGGGGATCCCAATAATTCCACACGGGGGCATACACTGCAGCATTATTGACATTCATGTATACTTTTAGGTTCCTTAATTTAAATCGTTCTGCGAGTTGCTCTGGCAAAGAATAAGCAAGCGATATGTTGTTCAGGCGAATAAAGCTATTTTTCCTGTAAACATTAAAACTGGTTCCGTTAGCACCGCTGCCCAAGCGTGCATAGTCATTTATTGGATTTTCTGGCGTCCAATAAGGTTGAATGTAGGATGTTGAGCGCATGAAGCCCACACTTCCGGGATTGTTCTTTGCCTGATTGAATAGTTTTTTTTGTCCCCAATTGGAAATCAACTGGAAGGAGAAGTCTATACGCTTAAACAAATTGAATTCATTGCGGACAGACCAGGTAAAACGGGGTGAGGTATAACCGATAAACTGCTTGTCATCGTCGTTATATACATAGTCACTATTTAGATCCTCAAGTTTAAAGTCACCCGGTCGGATGCTTGCCTTCGTGTACTTTTTAGCCTCTTCCATCTCATTTTCCTGCCACACCCCCGATACCTTATAATCCCAGATCACATCGATATCCTGACCTATAAACCAACCATTTCCACGATCATCACTTGGGGTCGCCAGGCGGACTATTTTATTTCTATTGAGTGAAAGGATAAAATTAGAATTCCATTTTACTGGACCATCCACCAAATTTCGGCTTGTTAAACTCACTTCGAGGCCTTTATTTTTCACTTCGGCCAAGTTGGAATAAACAAATTGATACCCCGAAACGCTAGAAAGTGATTGTTTGACCAAGAGGTCATTTGTCTTTTTGCTGTACACGTCGATTGAACCGCTTAGCCGATCTTTTAGTACCGAAAAGTCCAAACCTGCATTGAGCGAGGTCGTCTGCTCCCACTTTAAGTCCGGATTGCCCAGCCTGGAATTAACGACTACCGTATTCACTTCTGCAGGCGCGCCATTCGCGTCCACGGTCTGATATTTATTGATGGTTAGTTGTGATAAAGCGGCATATGGATCTACTGTTCCGTTGTCTGGATTGCGCAGGTCACGATTCCCGTTGATTCCGTAAGAAAGTCTTAATTTACCATAATTAAGCCAAGATAAATTCTTCAAAAAGGATTCTTCGGTGAACGTCCATGCTGCTGCAACCGCTGGGAAAGTTGCGCGCTTGCTATTCCTGCCAAAGACCGAGTAGCCATCCCTCCGAACAGACAGTGTCAAATTATAGCGGTCCATTAGGCTATAATTGACCCGGGCCATAAGCGCATCCCCAGTATACACCTTATCCTCACTATTGACGGACGGCAGGGTTCCGCTGGCGAGATTATGATACCCCAGATAATCATTCGGGACGAAGCCCTGATTCGCCGCCTGTGTCCACCAAGTCTGATACTTTTCGGCATTTGCCAATAGCGTGACATCCAGGCTATGGATTTCTGCAAATTTTCGGTTCCACTTTAATAAGTTGTCGATTTGCCAATTGTACCGGGTTTCTTGATCCCGGCTTGCGGTTCCCCCGACGATGGTGACATTTGGATTGGCCGAAGAACCATGGTTAAAGGTGCGGTACATGTCAATACCGGGGCTAAAGTTAAACTGATAGGTAATTCCAAAAGGCAGGTTGACTTTGGCGAACAAACTTGCAAATAAAGTATTTTGCTTATCCATCCGATCGTTATAAGTCATGTTGAGAAAGGGATTTCGCGCGTTCAGCCCACTATCATCGGTGGGAATGCGTCTTAAAGTGCCGTCTGCATTATATTTATCACCGTAGGGGGAAAGATTTGTCAATTGCCCCCAATCTGCCTCTATGGCCCCTTCATCACGATCTGCATACTGCACATTGGCTCCCATACGCAAAAAATTGGTCACCTTACCCTCTAGGTTTAAGCGTGCCCGAAAGGTGCTAAACTCACCACCTTCGATCAGATTCTGGTTTTTATTGTAGCCGACAGACATGTAGTAGTTGACATCTTCTTTTCGTCCGCTCATACTAACGGTATGATCCTGCCGTATGCCCGTTCTAAAAATTTCATCATACCAATCCACAGTCTTACCGGCTACATAATTTGCTTTTTCATTTGCCACCAATCCCAGCCTATCCAACCAGATATCCACAGGATCCAAATCTTGATTTCCTCCCGAAAGCCATTGGTCTAAAGTGACCCCGGCAGAAATGTTGCGTGGGTCATCGTAAAAATAAGAAGGCCTAGTACCTCCAGCCCGGCCCACATCTGCACGCCATTTTAGGAATTCGGGGCCACTATACACCCGTTGATTGCGTGCAAGCGTTGCCAGTCCCCAATTTGTATTGGCTGTCAATACCGGCTTGTCGCTTGTACCCTTTTTAGTCGTTATAGCGACTACTCCTGTCGCAGCTTTGGCTCCATATACGGCCAGTGAACTCGCATCTTTGAGTACATCTATGGTTTGTATGTCATTAGGATTAATATCGGAGAGTTGCCCGTTGTAAATGATCCCGTCCAGGACTATCAACGGCGAGGTAGAGGCGCTCAGCGTTGTTTTACCACGAACGAGTAGATCTCCTCCACCTTTTGCCGAGGTATTTTGCGAAACACTCAGACCTGCAATATTCCCTTTTAGCAGATCCGCCACACTCTGTGGGTTCTCATTTTCCAGCTGCTCAGCTTTTACACTGGCAATAGAACCAGTAACATCCTTTCGGGATGCCGTTCCATAACCGATCACAACAACCTCTGTCAATTCGGTATTTCCGGATTCCAAGGTAATATTCAGCGAAGCCTGCTCGTTGACTTCCTGTTCTTTATTGAGGAATCCGACGCTAGATAATACAAGCGTTGATTTCGGATAGACCGGAATAGAAAATCTTCCCTGATCATCAGTAGTTGTTCCTCCCGAACGATTTTTAAGCTTAATGGAGACATGAGGTATCGGCTTCCCTTGGCTATCTACCACCGTACCACTGACCGTCCGATTTTGTGCGGTTGCCATATAGGTACAGGCAAATACACTTGAAATCAAGAGCGTTAATTTTTTGGCCATAATTTCTGGAAATTTAGCGTTCAAATAATTGTTAATTGGGTTATTTATGGCTGCTAAATTAGTTCGATAAGATCAAAAAAACAATAAAAATAAAATGTAAAGCACTGTAAATTAGATATTTACAACAAACCACAATACACTTAAATACCAAGTGTCATTAATCCTAAGTCACTGGCCCACAAAACATATAATGGGAAATCGGATACAATGCTAATACGGTATAAAAACAAGAAATATTTTTTAAAAATAGTTGGCTATTCTTCCTAAAAGACCAGCTTAAGCATAAGGATGAATGATCGCGGATGCTGAGGCTGGTATGTGCTGTTTCGTTAAGAGGGGAGGGCCAGGCTCCTGCAGATGATTTTAAGGGTTTCAGTATAAGACGCTTCTTTACTTTTTTAGATGTCATTCATAAATAATTGAAATAAGTTCGCTCTTGCGCTCCTATTTCAATTATTTTTTTGGAATTGTTTTCTCAATTGATCCCCTTGAAAATCCGGTTCCAGCGTATTTTAGAAAATCCATTCCCATCTGTATTCCAGCTCATCCAGGTAAATAAAGCTTTACCCACAATATGATCTTCCGGCACAAAGCCCCAATCTCTTGCATCCAACGAGTTATGCCGATTGTCCCCCATCATCCAATAGTAGTCCATTTTGAACGTATAGGAATCCACCTTGTTGCCATTCAGGTATAAACCATCTGCCTTCTTTTCCAGACGGTTTTTTTCATAGACCCGGATCGCGCGTTCATAAAGCGGGAATGTTTGCGCATTCAAAGCAACTTTCATCCCCTTTTTTGGAATCACAAAAGGTCCAAAGTTATCGTAATTCCATTTGTACTGTGGATCATTCGGGAATGTATTAGCTTCCGGATCCCCTGGTTTGCGCAGGTTCATCTGCATGGATTTAACATTAGACCAAGATTTCACCATGTTAACCTGCTCAGGTGTTAGAAAAAGGATATACACTCCGGGCTGAACCTGTGCGATTTCGATCCCCATATCGCGCATTCGCTGTTCATCCAGGCCTGTCTCATCAGTAATCACAATATAATCCATCTGACTTTCTGGAGCAACGAAGCCGGGTTGATCGTTTACATAGAGTACAGCATCGCGCATGCTGATTTTATCACCCGGCATTCCAACACAGCGTTTGATCAAATGCTCCCGCTTGTCCACTGGACGTGTTTGAATCGTAAACTGTTGATGGACGGCTTCGTAACCCATCGAGCGAACCAGATCGTAATAAGGCTGATCCTGATTCTCTATCGCGACAGTATCTCCGGCAGGTGCATTAAAAACAATAACATCATTACGTTTGATCTCCTGAAAACCGGGCAACCGCTTATAAGGAAGTTCGATCAGTGCAGAAAATGCTTTACCACCAAATAAAGGCATGGTATGATGTGCAAAAGGAAAAGCAATCGGCGTATTGGGAATACGGGGTCCATAATTCAACTTACTGACAAATAAATAATCGCCGATCAAAAGCGATTGTTGCATAGAACCCGAAGGGATCATAAAAGCTTCCAGCAAGAAACCGCGGATCAGCGTTGCGGCAACCGTTGCAAAGACAATAGCATCCGCCCACTCTCGCAAGATAGATTTCTTATAGGGATATTTGATTTTAAATTCATTGTAGGATTCATGCAGCAGCCTCAGTTTATCCTCTTTTGTCAGCTGTGTGCCCTCAGCTGAAGCTTTCAGTTTTTTAGCATAAAGTCCATTTAGAAATTGAACGTTTTTGTCCCTTCCCCAGAGCGGCAATACGACAAAGGGGACTAATACAGCTGCACAGTTTTCCCAAAATCTCCTTTTGCCAAAACAATGGATAAAATCCAGGTATAAATTATAAAAGACAAAGACATTCACGATCGGAATGATCAACAATATAATATACCAAACAGGCCGACCGGTTATCTGTCCTTGAATCCATTGGCTATAAACAGGAACAATACCCTCCCAGCCACGACGCCCTGCTTTCTCAAACAAAAGCCAAAAACCATAAGCAGCAATAATGGTCAGGACAATAAAAATAATAAGCGCCATATTTTGTTTTTTATCAAAAAAGATAAATATTAGTAAATAAACAGTCTCGATTGGTCTGAAGGAGATGCTTTTGCCTGCTGCAGCTCATTGTATCGCATAATGTATTTAATAAATACATCATAATTATACTTTTGCTCTTTTTCAAATTCAGCAAGTAGCTCTGGCTCATCATTAATTAACTGTGTGAAGGTAATCTGTCTTTTCTTTTTAGCATTGCTAAATAGGCCATTATTGTTGCTATTGATTTCAGCGACCTCGCCAGTCCCCTTTTTCAGTGCATATGCATATTTATTCTTATTAACCAATATCGTTGGCATCATTCCGGCACCGCCGCCACTAACATTTACTGCGGCACCGCCATTAAATTTTAGTTCTGAAACATAATAGGCCATTATTTCACCATCGGCGAGCACTTCCGCAAAAGTTGGCCCCTGATCGTTTCCCTTCTGTATGCGATACATTTTTGGGCTTGTTCCGGGGACTACTTCCAATCCTTTTTCTACATAGGATGGTGCATATACTTTCTTTTTGGACTGCCAGTACGCACGATAAACTTGGTCAGGAGTAAATGCCACCTTTTCCTTTTGTAGATTTTCAAATTTAAGTTTATTGTCCTTTACAGATGAAATCTTCCCATACAAGGTATCAGCATTCATCAACACCAGGTAATCTAGCTTCTTTTGATCCCCCTGAGCCCAAAGTGCCGTCGCTGAGCATAGAAAACACAAGGTGACAGCATTGGATAAAATTGAAATAATTTTCATTAGATATAATATATTAAATTATCTTTCGAAGTATAGGGAATCCTCCCTAATCATACAGATCGTCGGTATTCCCGCCACCATCACAAAAATTTAACTGATCGCACAGGTTTTACACCAGCATTTTGTCGCATAAATCTACATAAAAATACGAGAATCAATGAAAAGTCCTTCAGCTTTAACATTTTATTTGCATCTCTTTTAATGCTTCAGTTCCAGACAAACGCTATACCCTTCCACAACAAAAAGAAGTCGCATCAAAATATGATACGACTCCTTTGTTGATTAAATGATATGGCGCTTATCCCTTATATTTACTTTCAAATTCCGTGGATGCTTTGTTCACGCCATTACCCATGTTTTCAAAAGCCTTATTGATATTATCCAGCAGGGCGGATTCTGTGGCTGCATCTGGAGTCTTGTTTTTGCGCAACTCGATCAGCTTTGGATAGTCTTCGGTAACGATCTTTTTATAACCGTTGAGACCATCGAGTACCGCCTTCTGAAAATTGGCATCGCCTTTGAAATCACCGAGATCCTCCACTTTCTTGATATCTTCATTCAAGGATTTCTCCCAATCCGAACGGACCTGCTCCGCCTTTGCATAATCGGAGGCATTCATGGCAGCATTCATATCGGTGATATGCTTTTCACTTCCATTGATGACCGTGATAATTGAATTGTTGTAAGTTGCGGGATCTTTGGTTCCTGAACCACAACTTGACATCGTCAGTACCGCAGCGGTCAGGATGCCTGTCATAAATTGCTTCATCATTGTTGATATATTTTATAGTTTATTTGTTTTTCTATTTATAAACGCTCCATTCTGCTCATTACGTATTGACCTCGAAAAAACTGCCGCAGCAACCCGATAATCAGCTTACTCAAAGATAGTTGACCTACAGACTTCTTTTTATCGCTGATTTCAGGGATTTATTATCACACCCTTATTACGCAACACAGTTGCTTTTAAAATCTTTTTACCTATATTTGTTGCAACTTAATTGCAATATATAATTTACAAACAACTCAATAATTGATGAACAGGCGTACGGTTTTCACTCTATTACTCACCTATAGTATGCTACATTCCGCTTTTGCACAGGAGAAAGCGGTCAAAAACATTGGACTACGGGAGGTATATGTTGAGGGAAAACGTTATAAACACGCTGCGGAGGGCGTCCTATCTGTGGATGTCTTAAGCAGCGATTCCATACAGAAATACCAGGCAGGCAGTTTGATGCAAACCTTAAGCCGGTTACCCGGCGTCAATGCGATAGGTATAGGTGCCAGTCAATCCAAACCACAGATTCGGGGCCTGGGCTTTAATCGGGTAGCCACCGTAGAAAATGGGATTAAGCACGAAGGGCAGCAATGGGGTTTGGATCATGGATTGGAAATTGATCAATACAGCATCGGCACTGCTGAAATCATTAAGGGAGCCGGCTCATTTATGTACGGGTCGGATGCCATTGGCGGTGTCATCCGACTATCGCCACCAGCCGAACTACAAGGAAATGGGCTGAAAGGTATTGTCAATTTATTGACTAAATCAAACAATGCTACCTATGGTGGATCCCTGCAACTACAGGGCCGGAAAGGCAATTGGGTCTTTGGTGGCGGTGTCACCCATCTGGATTATGCCGACTATCGCGTACCAACTGACACAGTCTATGTGTACAATTATGCGGTCCGGTTAAAGGATCGTCAGGTACGCAATACAGCCGGACGGGAGACCAGCTTTCAGCTAAGGGGTGGATATAACTCCGAACGATTTTCCTCCATTGTCTATCTAAGCAATTATCATACTAGAATAGGATTTTTTGCCAATGCACATGGTTTAGAGCCACGGGGAGTGAATACCGCCTTGTACGACCAATCCGACCGGGACATTCTCTACCCAAGCCAGCAGGTTAATCATTTTAAGCTCATCAATCGAAATTATATCGTACAGGGCAACCACAAGATCTGGGTGGATCTTGGCTATCAAAGAAATTATCGCCAAGAATTCAACAACTATACCGCACACGGGTATATGCCCCCCGTTTATCCTCAGGATATGAACACTCCCATACATCTTGAACGGCGCTATGATAAAGAGATTGTTAATATTACGCTGAAAGACCAGTTCACCCTGGGCAATCACCGGCTCACCGTCGGGGGGAATGCGGAATACCAGCATAATAAGATAGCTGGCTGGAGTTTCCTGATCCCATCGTACAAACAGCAAGCCCTGGGAGCTTTTATCCATGACCAATATCCGATCAACGATCAAACGATGCTCTATGGTGCTTTACGTTATGACTATAGCCATATACATACCTCGCCCTATCAGGACTGGTTTGCATCCATGCTGGAAAACAATCAATCGGTTCATGTCGTCAGGGCAGATGAACTTCGCCGTAGTTTCAATAGCTTGGTCTGGTCGTTAGGGGTAACACGACAAATCGGCTCATGGGAAACCAAACTGAATGTTGGTAAAAGTTTCCGGGTTCCTATTGCACAGGAACTCGCCGCCAACGGGGTAAATTATCATTATTTCAGTTATGAAAAAGGTAACGCATCGCTTTCACCCGAGCAATCTTATCAAGCCGACTTTTCGCTGGCCCGGCGTTCGAGAAATATATACCTTGCTTTCACACCTTTTTTCAATTATTTTGCAAATTATATCTACCTCAATCCTACATCCGGTTATGATCAGTATTATGGAGCCGGTAATCAAATATTTGAGTATGGCGAAAGCAAAGTACGTCGTTATGGAGCTGAACTAAAAATGGAATATCGCCCCTTAACTCACTGGAAAGTAGAATTATTGGGTGAATATGTTCGATCCGAGCAATTATCCGGCAGCAAGAAAGGCTACACATTGCCCTTCTCACCTGCGCCTTCACTTTTGGTCGACCTCAGTTGGTTTCCCAAAAGCAGCACGCATTTTCAGGAGCCTTACATCTCTTTGGATTGTAAATGGACCACCGGGCAAGACCATATTGTCCCACCCGAAGAAAAAACAGCAGGTTACCAAGTCTTCAATTTCAGAGCGGGAACACAGTTGACATGGGGCAAATCAGCGCTGCAATTGCGCTTACAGGTCCAGAATATGTTTAACACCAAATATATGGATCATACCAGTTTTTACCGCCTGATATCGCTCCCGGAACAGGGACGAAATATCGTCCTATCGGTTGGCATACCATTCGGGAAGGAAAACCCAAGCTAATCAACATATTCATCCAATCACAGCACAACTAATTGATTAAAATCATGATAAAAATGAATACACAGACGCAGAAACTGAAACCTTATGCACTAATGGCCTTGATGCTGGCCTTTACCATCGCCTGTAAAAAGGATAAGGAAAATATTGACACCGAAAAACCAACCATTGATCTCAGTGCAGCAACAGCTTTTCCAAAGCAGTGTAGTCCCATCAAACGCGGATCAAGTTTTACCTTCCACGCAAAACTATCCGACAATGTCGCCCTGGGCAGTTATAGCATTGACGTGCATCATAATTTTGACCATCACTCCCACAGTACCGAGGTAGAGGAATGCACATTAGAACCCCTCAAAAAACCGGTCAAACCATTTGTTCTTGTCAAGTCCGTCAATATACCCGGGCAGCCACAACAGTATGATGCCCAACTTCAGATCGACGTCCCTGCGGACATCGATCCCGGAAATTATCATTTTATGATTCAGGTGACGGATCAATCCGGCTGGAGCACACAACGTGGAATCAGCGTACGCATCGTTGAATAACGCTTTATTAACACGCAACTATACTTCAATTATTTTATATCATAAATTTTAAATCCAATGCAGATGAAAACTAGAAACATTAACTTCCTATTACTGTTTACAGCACTTTTCTTTGGCTTCCTGTCTTCCTGTAAGAAAGACGATGCTGATGTTCCTGTTTCAACGAAACCCGAGATCGGCACCATGGAAATCGGATCCGACAACAATAAAACCGTAAAAGCAGGCTCGGATCTCCACCTAGAAGGTGATATTATGGCAGAGGCACTCATCGACAAAATTGTTATCGAGATCCACCAGGAGGGCGGAGGTAACTTCAAGTTTGCTAAAGTTTATACCGACGAGAAATATGTGGGCAAAAGAAATGCGACTTTTCATGAGCACATGGACATCCCATCCGAAGCTCCTGCCGGTCAATATCATTTTCACTTTATGGTAACCGACAAAGCCGGAAATACGGCAACTTTGGAGTCGCCATTGACCATACAGGCCGCAGATGTTAAAGCAAGCTATAAACTGATTTTTACAGAAGTTAAAGGTGAAGCACATGGCAATCATTTTCATGACCTTGCTGACAAAGAAAACGTCGAACCTACGACCGTCAGCTTCGATGGTACCGGCAAAGCGCTAGCTGGACACGCTCATCTTAAACCAGCAGGAATTTATAAAATCGAGTTCAAACAGTTTGATGCCAGCGGTAAAGAAATTCAGGGGCAGTACATCAAAGACAAAGCAACTGCAGATCATTACAAAGCATTCCTTTCTGGTGCAGCTTTTGTCTTGAATTCAAAAAGCACAAATGAAAGCGGAGCGATATTTCAGACCAGAGAAACAAAATATGAGGACGGCACAATCGTGAATGGCGCTACTGAAACCACGGGTATCATAACCTATTTTACTGCTGGGAAAGACAATGAAGGCGAGAAAGAAGTTTCCTATGTTCTTCGCAAATTCAGCGATTCAACGATAAAGTCAAAAATCACGCGTGACGATTGGAACCTCTCGGATTACGCAGCCAAATTTCCCGGTGATGATGTAGTGAAATTGTCTTTCGAACTCCATGCAGAAGAGGGCGAAGACTAATTTAAAGACAAGACGATTTTATAAAAAACACCTAGTTGCGAACACTAACTAGGTGTTTTTTTCTAAATTTTTTATATTCGCTACATACAATTCGTAGTTAACACAAATTAATAACAATTTATGAATGTTTTTTTAGCCCTATTTTTTACAATTCTGATAGGACTAATACTATTGATCTTCTACCAATTCACGAATAAATCAAAATGGGTAAGCTGGATCTTTTTGAGCCTCCTGATTCCTATTTTTATCTTTTGGTTATATCTATTCAATTGGAGAAAGCCTAGCAAAGAGCGTGTAGAAGCATTGCTTGGATTCTGCCTTGAAGGTGATATAGAAGTTTTACGCGATGATTACGATGACGAACTCCGGGACTACGATTTGATTTATAAAATCAAACTCAACAATAAAGCAATTCGTCAAATTGATAACCATCTACAACAAATAAGTACTTCCTCTCTATATGATTCGATTTCGAAACCGAATTGGGTAAAAGAAAATCAGATTTATTATTACAACAAAACACAATCCAGACTGTTTTACAAGGTAAAAATTGACATCCGAGCCAAAACAATTGAATACCAGGAAACACAGATCTAAGGAAGATATTCCGTTACAATAAATCTTTCAATCATTAATCCCTTACCTTTCCTAATACATTCCCTTTGGGATCCACAACAAGTTTCCATTCGTTGGATCCACTTTTCACGTCGAATGCATAGGTAACCTTTTGCTCCTCCGTAATCTTTTTGACATCGTCGATACGATAGCCCGGAAATTCCTTTTTCACATGGGCAATCACAGCCTTTGGTAAATCATTTTTTGCAAGTTCTTCCTTATGGCGCACAATTTTACCGTTGCCCTGAATCCAGACTTCGTGGTCTGTTCCGAACAAACCTGTTTCAAATTCGGCTTCATAAAGACCCGCTTTCAGTTCCCAGTCAACCCCTTTTGCTTTCGGGAATTTTTGCTGAAAACTATTTACCACGACAGCAGGCACCTGACTTTGGGGAATATCCTGCGCAAAAGCTCCAATTGTTGAGAATGCAAGAATACCTGCACTTAATATCATTTTAACGTTCATGACTTTACTATTTTTAATGTATTACAAAGTAAAGCCCTGATTCTGTAAAGATTTGGGAATGAAAATTATGCCGAGGGAAAATTCAGTTTAAATATATGCTTGCTTTGGTCATAATGGTATGAAACCTCAAATCCATAGAGATGACAGATGGCCTGAACAATTGCAAGGCCCAGCCCCGTACCCTTTGAAGAAGCATCCGATTTATAAAATCTTGAAAATACCTGTTCAGCATCCAAAGGCCCCTCAACACCTGTATTTGCAACCAGCAGCGCATTTTCAGTGATCGTAATATCGACTTCCCCACCCTCTATATTATGGAACAAAGCATTGCGGATCAAATTTGACACCATGATATTGGCCAGGGAACTATCTAAGCTTAGATTAAGTTCCAGTTGTTGCTGCACCTGTATCGTGATATTTTTAAATGTGGCCATATCTTCAAGTTCCTCGACGATGTTTGTCACAAGCGTATTAAGCGAAAGATCCTCGTTGTTTAAAAATTGCCTGTTTTCAATCTTGGTAAGCAGCAATAGCGACTTATTCAATCGTACCAGCCGCTCCGCAGTGTTTAATACCTCGGCAATTGCATTTGCCTGTTCAGACTGCAGGCCCTCTGTCTCAACCATCATTTCAAGTTTATTGATCATTATCGCCAAAGGTGTCTGCAATTCATGCGAGGCATTTCCGATAAACTGTTTCTGCTGTTCGTAGATTTCCTCATTATGTCGGATTAATGTTGTTACGGCAAGCTGCAAGTCTTTAAATTCCACAATATTCGTATCCATGCTTGGCTTGTCATCCGATTTCCCAAGGCGAAATTTGGTCAGCTGATCTAAAAAATAATACAAGGGGCTCCATAATCGCTCAATAACTACCTTATTGATCAAGACAATACTGACCACCAACAGGAAAAATAAAATCAGAACAGAGTAAAACAGGTTTTTGATCAGGTCGCTCTCCTCGATCATCGAATTAATAATTGAAAGTTCGTAGTAATGCCCTTTATGCTCAAACGCCGTTGTCAGCATGCGCACAGGCTCCAGTTCTGGTTCGGGATCATCATCATCCTGCTTATACAACATGGTATCTTTGTATACATTCTGCATTTTGATCGCTTGCTGTTCGGGAATTTCACGTACCTTATAATTGTTAATTCCAAATTCCAGATCCGGAGATACAATTGCCTCGGAAGCCAGCTCCTGAATAATTAAGCGCTTTTGATTTTCCAATTCCTCATCAATATTATCGTGGATCACTTCCAGCATAAACAAATAAAAAATGGTCGACCACAGTGCAATAACCATCAGCACGGAGACGGAGAGATATTTGAGCGTCTGATTAGCTAATTTCATTTTTCCACAAGTTTATAGCCTATTCCATAGACTGCTTCAAAATCCACATTCGCCTGTTTTGTCAAAAATTTCTTTCGAAGATTTTTAATCTGGGAATAGATAAAATCGAGGTTATCTGCCTGATCGGTATTATCTCCCCAAACATGCTCGGCCAATGCACTCTTACTGACCAGGCGGTTTTTATTCAGCAAAAAATAGTTAAGGATATCAAACTCCTTTCTATTCAGCGCGACAGGTTCACCGGCAATCGAAAGATTACGATCATTCAGATCCAGCAGCAGATTGCCCATTGCCAATGTATTTTTGCCATCGCGTTGTTTTCTGCGCAATACCGCTTTAATCCGGGCATTTAACTCGGCGATATGAAAGGGTTTGGTCAGATAGTCATCGGCTCCAAGTTCCAGCCCCCGCAGCTTGTCATCCAAGGAATCCTTCGCAGAAATGATAATGACATTGTCCGATTTACCCTCCTGTTTAAGCAGATCCAAGACCTGCAATCCACTCCCTCCCGGAAGCATGATATCCAGCAAAATGCAATCATAGTCATAGACAGAGACTTTATCCATCGCCGATCTAAAATCGCCTGCAGTCTCTACGATATAATCTTCTTTGACAAGAGAGCCTTTCAACGTTTCCCTCAATTCCGCTTCATCTTCAATTATAAGTACTTTCATTGGACAATTGTTTTTTTAACCAAATCTCACCTCTATCCCTGGTTCAACTTTTCCTTACCCATTACAAATGTATTCCGAATTTAGGAAAGAATTGGGAAAATGACTATTGTTGTTTGCTGCACCATGACGGTCGGTATCAACCGATTTATTTTAATCCATTGCTCCAAATGCTATGGGCTTTTCGTATTTTAGGTCTGAGACATTGTACTATGGATAAACGAAATGCTAATAGCCGGGCACCGGTCATTGGATTGGACGGTTTTCGCAAAGAACAGACCGCCGGCCGGGAAGAACTGCTCTTCAATGAATTACATGGCGAAAAGCTGATAGAAAAACCCCATAAGCACGATTTTTTTATTATCAATTTATTTGATACCGCATCTGGTGTACATACGATTGATTCGATTGACTACCCGATTAAAAATCATCAGGTACATGTGCTATTCCCGGGCCAAATGCATAAGTGGCACGTTTATGCTGGTACAATTGGCTACCAATTGATGATCGAACGCTCATTTTTTGAGCATTTCGCGCCCTTCTTTCGCTTTTCCTTTACCAACTACCAGAACCATCCAGTGATTGACCTTACTAAAGAAGCCTTCTTTCTGCTACATTACGAATTTGAATCGGTCAAAAAAGAGCTGGAGCGTGAGCATTCATTGATTCCCCTGATTACAGCACGTGCCGCCGTGATCGCCGCCATCGTCAGCAGGGAAGCAGAGCATGTATTTACCGAATTTAAAGTCTATCAATCCGTCCCCCGTCTTGCCAAATTTAATATGTTGATAGACGAATTTTTCAGGGAACAGAAATTAGTTGCTTTTTATGCCGAGAAGCTACATATCTCCCCCAATTACCTCAATATTCTGTGCAAAAAACATTTGAAAATATCCGCCACCCAGCTCATCCATCAACGGATCTGTGTAGAAGCAAAACGCCTTCTTCAAAGTACGGAATCATCCATTAAAGAGGTCACATTCGAATTGGGATTTGCGGATCAAGCCTATTTTTCGAATTTTTTTAAGCAGCAGACGGGTGTAAGTCCAAGTGATTTTCGGGAAAAAAGATAAATCGCACAAGAAATGGCAGAAATTACCCAGTAATACTAAAGGTTTCGATCTATAACTTTGTAGGAGGCGATCCATTGTATGGATCTGTTAGATTGTATCGTAAACAGGAAATAATGAAACCAATAGCGCTTACACGCAAAGATTTTATCCGGAATTCTGCTTTTGCACTTGCCGGAGCAACATTGATCCCAAACATGCTCCATGCAGAAGACCGTAGCCAGTTTACCCAGCAGGAAGTTATAGCTGGGCGTCAAGGCAAAAAAAGTTATACGCTAAAGAATGTTTTATTGGAAACAGGCTTTGAATATGATGGAACTGGCAATGTCATCGCAACAAAAACCGGTCTTTTTACTGTACAGATCGAAGGCAGAAAAATCAAAAAGATTGGCCCCAATAGTACCGATGCCAATGCCATAGATGCAAAAGGCCGTCTGATGCTCCCTTCGTTTAGCGATATGCACATCCATCTGGACAAAACATTTTATGGGGATAAATGGCAAGCTGTACGCCGCGGTGCCGGAGGTGTCAAAGGAATGATCGCACTAGAGCAGCAGCTGCTTCCGGAACTGCTGAAAAACTCGACTTATAAGGCAGAAAAGCTTATTGAACTACTGCAATCCAAAGGAACAGCCTTCGCACGCAGCCACGTCAATATAGAGCCTACATCAAAATTAGATTCCTTGCATCACCTACAACTTGCACTGGAAAATAAGAAAAACAGTTTCGGGGCCGAGTTGGTTGCCTTCCCCCAACATGGGGTATACTACACGGATTCTGTTCCCTACCTCAAAGAAGCTGCAAAAACCAATATTGATTTTATCGGTGGAGTGGATCCCTTTACCATTGACGGTGCCATCGAGAAAACCATGGATTTCACTGTTCAGTTGGCATTGGATCATAACAAGGGAATTGACATCCATTTGCATGAGTCTGGCGAATCCGGATTGAAGACAGTGGAGTATCTGATCAAAAAAGTAAATGAAAATCCTGCATTAAAAGGAAAGACCTACCTCAGTCACTGTTTTGTTTTAGGAAGGCTCGAGAAAGCCAAACAACAGGAAATCGCGGAACAGCTCGGTGCAGCGCAGATCGGCATTGTCTCTACAATTCCTTTTGCTGGCTTGATTATGCCTATCCCAACACTCTTGGAAAACAAGGTCACCGTGATGACCGGAAACGACAGCATTGTCGATCACTGGAACACCTTTGGGACAGGAAGTGTTCTGCAAAAAGCCAATATGGCGGCCCAGGTATACGGACAGGTTACTGAGTATGGTCTGTCACGTATGTTGAAGTTGGCAACAGCAGGCCCGATTCCATTAGATGACAAAGGGCAGCAGCAATGGCCAAAGCCCGGTGACGACGCAAATATCGTACTCATCGATGCAAGCTGTTCGGCCGAAGCTATTTCGCGTATTTCACCGGTGGGATCCCTTATCTATCAAGGAAATATTGTCTACTAGCTTTCTGGCAGATAACGCACTACTCAACAGTTCTTCTTTCACCCAATGGCGGTCAATTGTCTTTTACGGGCTCTTGATCGCTCCCTTGTAAAATATATTATTACTAAAATCGTACGTACGTCATTTCGACTCCATGTTTGGGGCACATGATACCATAAAAAACAGAAAAGCCCGACGCTATTAAACGGCGAGCCTTATCCAGCTTATATAAAAAACGAAATTTTTAAACATAAGCAGCAGATGTACAGCGAAATAATTTCCATCAACCTTAAACATACTGTAAAAAAAGTATTCCATACCATTTCAGATAAAGCTAGCATGAGATGAATTATCTAAATGAATAAAAAAACAAATTTAATTTGGAAGTCAACATTTTCTGTTCTATCTTTAGTGTATCGGTGTTACGATACACTAAAACTAAATTATGATCATAGCAAAACAAATTAGCTTTGGCTATACAAAAAAAGATCAGGTCCTAAATAGTTTAAGCCTTGATCTGGAACGCCCCGGGATATACGGTCTTTTGGGCAAAAATGGAGCTGGGAAAACAACATTACTTAAACTATTGGCAGGTTCGCTATTTCCTGATCGAGGCCAGGTATACATAGACAACGTCTCTACACAGGAACGTCAGATTACAAGTCGTCAGCAGGTCTATTATTTAGCTGAACACCTTGAATCGCCTGACTGGTCTGCACACCGTCTGGGAAATATCTATGGCAGATTATATCCGAATTTTGATCATACACGATACTTGTACTACCTTGACATATTTGAAGTGAGCCCCGATACCTCGCACAAATCGCTTTCCATGGGTCAACAAAAAAAGGTCGAAATCGCCTTTGCCCTGGCAACTCAAGTCCCCTACCTATTTATGGATGAACCCACCAATGGATTGGATATTCTGTCCAAAAAGCAATTCCGGAGATTGATCAGTCAATATATCTCCGAAGAACAGTTGCTGATTATTTCCACCCATCAATTTCGTGAGATCGACCGGGTGATAGACCACCTTCTTATCGTTGATCATAAAAAGTTAGTGCTTAATCAATCTCTGGACGATATCGGCCAACAGTTTCTTTTTACCAATACGCCTATGGAAGATGAACAGCTGCTCTTTCAGGATGAAGGTATGTTGGGCAACTATGGGTTATATACCAATCCCTCGAAACGGGACTCTACATTGGATATCGAACTTTTGTTTACCGCAATCCATGGCTGTCCGGATCTTTTAAAAAATATGCAATACTATGAAAACAACGTTTAATTTTACCCGTTTGGGAATAGGTCTACGTGAATTCTATTACCTCTACCGCAAAGATTTCCGTACCATGGCACTTTTGGTATTTATACTCGCTATTCTTGGGAACCTCTATCCGACCAGTATTTTTTATGAACACATTATGCGCGATAGCAAGGAAACTCTCTCCATTGATACCGCCTTTAAACTTATCTCGGGCAAATCTGTCACTTTCAAACAGCTGATATTTATACCCGGACTGCTCGTTATCCCCGTCATATTTCAATATATCAAAAGAATACGGACTATCGTTTCCCGCAATTTGCTCCCTTTATCTGCATGGGAAAATACCATGGTTCCGATCCTAGGCACATTCGTTATGTTGTTGGTATTATTTTCTGAAATATACCTGCTCGATACCGCAATTGCCCAGATTTATCGTCAGATTTTTTTCAAAGATGCCATGGAGCTTTTAGCACAGAACGGGCAGTTATATCCCTATATAGACCCCTACGCTTACTTTAACCCCATACCACTGTCTTTTTATCTATTTTCCTTCAGCAAGCTTATTGTAATCAGTATTGTCGTCATGATTGGCTTGCTTAGCATCTGGAAGATAAATTTCCTGGGACTTGTCGGAATTTTTGCGCTCATTGGCGGCATCTATCTGGTGAATATGTGGCTTTCTGTTCGAACCTATAACTCGGATATTACAGCCCTGACGTACGGAAGCAGTATGATACAAATGATCTATCAGCTCTTTTTACTCATTATAGGTCTATATACTATTAAGCAGCTTTTTAAGGAGGGTCAGGTATAAGGATGCAGTTTAACTCAGAAAAACCGATCTACCAGCAGTTATTTGAACTTATCCAGCTCGATATCCTCGATGGCAAATGGCCCGAGGGCGGGCGGGTACCTTCGGTGCGTGAGCTGGCGGGCATCTTAGAGGTCAACCCCGGAACTGTGATGCGGGCTTATGAACAGCTCCAAGAAGAATTGATCCTGTTCAATCAGCGTGGCCGGGGACTATTTGTTGCTGAAAATGCGAAGGAGCTGATTTTAAAAAACCAACAGCAAGAAATGATTCAAAAGGAGATTCCCCAATTTGTCAAAAAAATGAAACAGCTCCAGATCAGTCTGGAAGATTTTGTAACCGTATTTAATAAATCCTAGATCATGAAAACATCAACAAAACTACTGTTCGGAGTATTTTTCCTGCTCCTGCTCGCGACCTGGTTTCCGCAACTTTTCGGTAAGATCAGATGGAATACAGATCTCGGTAAAACCGGAGACTTCATTTCCGCCCTTTGGGTAAATTCAAACTCGACCATGCAACTAATGGAACAGGTACCACAGCACATTAGATACGTTAAATTCCTAAAAGGTGCTGCTGATCAGAATAAAATGAACATTCTGTCAGCGGATAGGATTAAAATATATAATCCCAATCCCGACAACTTTCAGCTGTCACTTCGGCAGGATACCCTACTTGTCAAACTGATACCGACTGGACCACCACAGGCATTTTTCCTATGGATCCGGCCTGATGTCCAGCTTTTATTTGAAGACTGTAATGCAACCGTTCACCTGGGTAAATCTGCCGATCAAACCATGTACGCCACACGAAAGCCGATATTATTCCGTCAAAACTCACATGTACAGTTCTTTGCTGCCAAAGACAGTACAAAAATGCACCCTGATTTAAATCTTGACATACAGGCAAGCGGGCATTCCTTTGCTATTCTATATGATTTTGTTATCCATCAGTTTAATGCAACACTCGACAACAGTCAGATCAGTTATGGTTACGTGCAGATTGACCAGATCAATGTGAAGTCCAAAGGGAAAAGCCTGCTCAATAGCATAATCAAAAATACAGACAAGAATATCATCGGAAGCACAAAAATCGAACACCTAAATTAACTTTTCCAATAGCCATCATTAGACCAAAAACAAGATTATGACCAGGATCAGATCAATTTTGAAACAGATTAGACGGGTAAGCATACTACCACTATTATGTATAGCACATTTTAACGGCATGGCACAGGTAAAACCGGCCAAACCGCAGCTGAACCTAGATTTCGAGAAGGTCAAAAATGGCCGGCCAATAGGCTGGGGAATAACATCCAACAGTCAGTATGCCGGTCAATTGGACTCAGGTATTGTCCAGCATGGGAAATATTCTGTTTCTCTTACACATTTAGACGGTGAGGGCGGATTCGGCAATATCGGAATCACGATCCCCTACAGTTATCCCGGCAAAAAGATCACCTTGAGCGGGTATCTAAAGACCGAAAATGTAAGTGATGGATTTGCGGGGTTCTGGATGCGCATAGATCCGAAAGTCGCTTTCGACAATATGAATAAACAGCAGATAAAAGGCACTCAGGATTGGACAAAGTACGAAATTACCCTGGATTTAGATCCCACGAAAACCAAAGCCATTGTCTTTGGCGGCATCCTGATCGGAAAAGGAAAAATGTGGATCGACAATCTCAACATTCAGATTGATGGCAAAGATATTGCAACGCTGGAGCCCATCGCCCCAGCAAGAATCCCCGCAGAAGAGGATCACGAATTTGATCAAGGTTCCAACATAGGTACTTTCGAACTAGACCAGAACAAGCAAAAAGCCTTAAAAGATCTGGGACTGATCTGGGGTTTTCTTAAATATTATCATCCTCAGATTGCTGCCGGTAACTACAATTGGGATTATGCTCTTTTTCGCGTGCTTCCCAAAATACTTGCAGCCCATAATCAGCAACAACGCGATCAGGTGCTGACAGCATGGATTCGGTCTTTGGGAACATACGACACGCAGACAGACACTCAGGAGGAGCATAGAGAAATCAAATTAAGGCCTGATCTCAGCTGGATCAGCAGTTCCGGTTTCTCAGCTACGCTTCAACTGGAACTGCAAAAAGTACGCAAAGCCAAAAGAAATGGCAGCAACTATTATATTGAACTTGCAAGTGGCATTGGAAACCCTGTCATCAATAATGAAAACCCATATGCCGGTATGGATATGAAAGATCCCGGCTATCGTATTTTGAGCCTATATCGCTATTGGAATCTTATTCAATACTATTTTCCTTACAAAGAGCAGATCGGAAAAGACTGGAAAACAGTATTGGATGAATTTATTCCAAAAATGGTTGCGGCAGATAACACAAAAGCCTACACCCTGACAACCTTAGAACTGATCGGCAATATTCATGACACACATGCCAATATCTGGAGCAAGAATAAAATTATAGACGAATTCAGAGGTGAACGTATTGCAGCATGTTATGCGGACTTTATTCAGGATAAGGCTGTTATTACAGGATTTCATGATAAGGAAAGGGGAAATATCGCCGGATTAAAAGTCGGCGATATCCTGACCAGCATCAACGGAAAACCCATAGAAAGTATCGTTGCTGAGCAATTAAAATACTATCCGGCATCCAATTTGCCGACGCAACGCAGAGATATTGCCAACAATCTGTTGCGTTCCAACGACAGTACCCTACAACTGACCATTCAGGATGGTAAAAAAGTTTACAACCGATCGGTACCAACCTATCCCATGGACAAAATGCCACTATACAGCAAGTACCGGAATACAGATACCTGTTTCAAAATGCTTGATCGGGATATTGCCTATTTCAATAACGGAAATGCCAAGCGGAACTATCTTTCCGACTTAGTTGAGCATGTTAAAAATACCAAAGGATTGATTATTGATTGCCGCAATTATCCATCGGAATTTATTGTACACGATGTCTGCAGCTATTTACTACCTAGGGCCACCACATTTACAAAAATCACCGTAGGTGATATTTCCACACCTGGCCTGTTTTATACGTTGGTTGATCAAAAAACCGGGAACACAAATCCCGATTACTATAAAGGAAAAGTGGTGATCCTGGTCAATGAAATTACCCAAAGTAGTGCCGAATTCCATGCTATGGCCTATTCTACCCATCCTAATGCCCTAGTTATCGGTTCGACTACAGCGGCAGCAGATGGCAACGTGTCACCTTTTTTCTTGCCCGGCGGAATACGGACTATGTTTAGTGGTATCGGGATATATTACCCAAATGGAGATGATACACAGCGAGTGGGAGTTAAATTGGACGTGGATGTAAGTCCAACGATAGACGGGATTAAAGCCGGCAAAGATGAAGTGCTGGAAAAAGCGATCGCACTCATCCGACAGCCATAGCCGTTATCAAGGTTGTATCGCTAACGCTTAAAGAGCCTCATTATACGAGGCTCTACCCAATCGCTGAGGATGTAGGCAACACCCAACATCAGTAGCGTAACTGCAGAAACAAGCGCATATTTATTGACGTAGCCATGGAGCTGGTTGAAAATAATAAAACCGATATGCTGATGGATAAGATATAAGGGATAGGTCAGCATCCCAATTTTGATAAATTTGGGCGAGTTGAGACATTGTAGTTTCTTACAGGACACGAGTAACATGACCATATAAAACACAATGATGGTTACCGCAATTATATAGGGTGAAAAATCGCTATGAAAGGTCCTTGCCAGCCAATGAATACGGCCAATGGCGCCATCTATCGACAAATACATGCACCAGGACAATACAATAAAGTGCTTTACCGCAGGTCCCTGCAGAAAAATTTGGCAAAATATGATTCCTGCAATAAAATAAGCGCTCCAGTCCAGAATGAAAAGGTGATGGACAGTATCATAAATTTCTGATGGCCCAACAAACAGCCGCAAGCTTGACAATAACAACCAGAAGTAGACAAGATAGTCGAGACTCACCTGCCTAAATTTACTTATGACAAGAAACACCGCGATAATAAGGTAAAATCTCAATTCAACATAGAGAGACCAATACGCCCCATCGATATTTCCCTGTCCAAACAGTTCCTGAATCATGGTCAGGTTGGCCAGAAGCTGTTTGAATGTCACAAGATAGCGCGGCGCCCCAAAAAAATAAACGGTCATAAATGTAATGATCAAACAGATCCAGTACATTGGATACAAGCGTTTAAAACGAGAATAGCAAAATTTGGGCAGCGAACGATGTTTGATGGAAAAGGCGATCACAAAACCGCTGATGATAAAAAAAAGGTCAACACCAAGATACCCATATTTAAAATATTCACCGATCTCATCGAAATGCAGCAGGGACATGTTGCCCCCTTTATATCCCCGATATAAATAATGGTACAATACCACCGCAGATGCTGCAATAAAGCGAAACAGATCTATTTGATAGATTCTCCTGGATTCAGACATTTGAGCGCAAATATAGGCTGTTTCATTTATAGTTTCTGCTGACTGCCAAAAAGAACGCCATTAATTTCCTTGTTCACTAGCGCCAACATGGGTTGAAATAGCTGACGGACCAATGAATTTATAACATCATCATGTGACTGCCCCACATTGTATTTCCATCACATCGTGATTAACTTTACTTACGTTACATATCCCTAAAACGAGGAAATTATGAAAAAGAACCTATTCATCGTCTTTATTACCGTCGCCGCCATATGCTTCGGTCATCAAGCAAAAGCACAAGTAAAACCTACAGCAACTTCTGGTCCAGTTACCGTCAACATCAATCTTACCGATGCGATCTCCATTACTTTGGGCGCAGACCCAACTGTAAATTTTGATTATTTAACAGCTGCCGATTATGCCGCATCCAAAACGGTCACTAAAGCCAGTCATTTTACGGTGATCAGTAATAAGCCTTATAATCTTTCTGTAACCGCAATGGGCACATTTCAACCGGCTGGAGGACCGGATCTAGATATTGTTACAGTTAATGTACCGGCTTCAACGGCCAATGGCGGCACACCCGTTCCCAATGTACCGCTTAGCACTACTGCATCCGCTCTGGTCAATGGTTCTACGGCATCTAAAGGTGCTATATATACGGTTGAATATACCATTTCAGATCCAGCATCGTTGTTAAACCTTACGGGATCGACCTATAACACGACAGTAACTTATACGGCGACGCAACAATAAAAATCTGACTAAACATTTTATTTGTGAGATATTTAGCCGTATTTATTATCCTGATATGCGATACCCTGGTCCACGGACAGGGTATTTCCATTTCACCTTCGCGCATATTTTTTACCGGCGAAGCCGGACAGACCGTCAGTCAGCCCATTACCTTCAGTAATACCTCTACCGGCACACTTTCCTTTGTCGCGAATCTGAAAGATTGGGACCGCGACTCGTTGGGCAGTAAACGGTATTACGCCACAGGGAATAATACCGGGTCAAATGCTTCCTGGCTTACCTTATCTGAGAACACTGTACAGCTCGCCCCGGGGGAAACGAAGGTGGTCAATCTTTCCATGACAATCCCGGATAATATGGCAACGAAACGGCAGCGCCATAGCATGCTTTTCTTTACACAGGTCAAAGAACAAAAAGCAGCACAGGCAAATGGACTCCATATGAACGTCCTGATCGAAGTCGGCATCCAGGTATACCATACGCCGACCGGATTAAAATCCGGCGATCTAGAATTTCTAGCTTTTGAAGATAAAGGCGCCGTTACCATTCAGCAGGGGCAAGCCGCCCGTCGGATGGAAGTCAAGGTTAAAAATACAGGTCAGATCAATAAAGATGCCTATGTACGTTTTGAGCTGACCAATATAGCAACCGGGGAAGAGACCTCTGTAGACGCACTGCCAATTGCCATGCTTCCCGATTCGGAACAATGGGTTCGCGTAAATCTACCCCATAAACTTGCCCCCGGCCGGTACCTCGCTGTTGCGATACTCGATGCGGGGAGCCAATATGATTTAAAAATTGCGGAGAAAGAAATTACATATTAGTCTCGCTGCGTTACTGTCCGCCTTGAGCCATGGCATCCCCCATGCCGTGGCTCAGATCACTATTAATCTGCCAGAAGCGAACATTCAGGGACGTACCGATTACATCCAAAGTTTTACCGGCGGACAATATTCTTTTACATTACTTGCCCTGCTCCCGACAATCAGCACCAAAGCAATTAACAACACCAGTTTTGTCAGCACAACAGGCGGAACAGTTCCTTTAAACGTAGCGCACCTTAAACTGGAAAAAATCAACAATCTTTCGCTGCTCGGCTTAAGTAATGATGTCACGTTATCAACCGCCGATCAGGTTTTAATCAGTGCGCTGGCTACCGTAAGTCTTTCTGCAGGCCCCGTTATTATCAACTCACGTTTCGTTACCGCCAATCAAACATGGGTTTCAGGCATTTACAAAACTACGCTATCGCTTACTGCCTCCGGTATTTTAGGCGGTACCATCACACCCCCCAGCCAGGATTTCTCAATCAGTGTTCCGGCTTTTATAAGTCCACCGGCCAGTATCGGCACCACCAGCATTCTGGTCAATGATCTGAGCTATTATCGCGCTGCCAATGGCATCAGTAGCAATACTGTCATTCCCCTATCGACCACTGTCCCCTACATCCCAAGCATCAAAACAGGGAATACACAATTTAACTTTAGCACTACTGCAGCTTATAATGCACTACCGGTCACTTCTGTTTCGACGGTCAATACGACTTTAACAGGAACAGCAAATACAACAACGGCGGCTTTATCCACAACGGATCAATCATTAACCAATACAGCCGGTATTGCTGTACCCACAAACAACAGTCAATCGTTGACCTATACCTATAGCATCGGATTAAATCAGCTGAAAACAAATTTTATACAGGCAGGCACTTATTCCGTCCCATTGACCTACACCTGGAACAAATTAATGTCAGCCTATCCCATTGGCAGCCTACTGGCTCAGTCAAACGGAAACCTGTCTATTGTGGTGAGCGACCTTGCCGAAATCGTTGCCAATCAGCAGGCTGTTAACCTGTCTTTTACAACCGCCAACGACTATAAAAATGGTGTTAACGTCAATATGTCCAATCATCTAAAACTTAGCGCAACAAGCTCCTATAATCTTTACGTACGCGCCACATCGCCAAGTTTTACCTCAGGAGCCAACAGTATTCCTTTAAATGTACTGAACATCGGTCCGATGGCAGGTCAGAGCGGCATGAATACCGTAACACTTTCCACCACGGCCCAGCAGCTGATCCAGAATGCCGATCCCGTGATAGACCGTAATCTCAACATGCTTTACAGTATCCCCGCCAGCGCAACAGGTATGCTCCTCAACAAGCCGGCCGGCGCCTATACGGCCAATATTATTTTTAGCTTCGTCGCTCCTTAAAAGCGCTTAACACCGACTTTTCTGCGTTCATCCCGATAGTTAAAATCAGGAATTATGTTATCCTTATCTGCTTTTACTTCGATTTCACAATTTTGATTTTCGATCGAGAAAGGCATTCCTTCGGTAACAACAGTTATACTGTAATTTCCCAATGGAAGATACAGCACATAATCGCCGTTTTCTGAACTTAATGTACTGTAGGTTTTCCCCCGGCGATCTGCTGCGGAGATTTTTATTCCGCCAAGTTGCGGCCTTGTTTTCAGATACCTATTCTCAACAACCTTAATGCGTCCTTTTAAAGGTCTCGTTTTAATGAGCGGAATTTCCAGCCGCCGGTTTTTTGTCATCAATACATTTATCGGCCCCTGCGAAACCCAGCCCTTACTATTCTCCACCTGTATGCTATAGGGACCGGGCTCCATATCAACAAATTTGACCCGTCCGTTCCCGTCTGTCTGTGCCACTTCCTTTCCGGCCCGCACCAGCACGGCCCCGGCTCTGGCTTCTCCGACATCATGGCTACCGTTATTGTTGTCATCTTCGAAAAAAGTCAGTTCCAGCTTATGACCTTTCTGTCCGGCCCGTCGGCCAAAATTCTTTTCTATTCCCAGGCGGATCTGCCTATTGTCAAACGAATAACGGTTCAGCGGGTTAGGGTCAGGCGGTAAATTCGGATCCACAAGAAACAGCGATTTTCCGCTTATTGCCGTATAGAATAGGTCAGCCGTCAGATTCCAGTTGTCTTTTATCTGCCAGCGGACATTGCCATTCACCGAAAGATTATTACTTCGGGAGAAGCCATAATAGCTATACATGGTCGATAGCTGTACCTGAAGCTGGTTATTAAAGGCGTAAAATTGCGTATTTGGGCCCAACGAGTAAATGCTGTAATTCAAATTTGCGCTGGTAGTCAAAAGATCACTTAAGTAGTACGGGTTGATCTGAATAAATGTGTTAAATCCGAAAAACGTATTCGTGTAATTACCATTGACACGGAGCGAATGAAATGGCGCAATAGGTCTATTGGAGGTATTCCTATAAGTATATCCATAATCCGTTTGCAGCGAGAACCGGTGGTTCGCGGTAAAAAAATTGAGATCGGCTACCGTGCGAAGGGAATTCGACTTCCAGTTTACCGGATCAGTTGCAATCCCTCCCCAATGCTGGTAAGTACCCTGTTGGACCATAAAATAAGGCCTGAGTTCAAGTTGTAGTTTTCCAAGGCTGGTATGGTACCCCAACTCATAAATCTGTATCCCGGAAGCATTATGAAAAAAATAGTTACTGTCTCCGGCAAGGTATTTTGGACTATTATCCATATAACTGATCCGGGCAGAAAGGTTTCGACCGTTGGCCAGTGACATAGTAATACGCGAATCTGTCTGGGTAAGACCTCTGCGGAGTCCCACATAGTACGGTGAACTATAATAATTGACACTAGTAAGCTGGTAGTTGCCAAAAGACTTATTGTAATTTATACCCCCTGCTACCGCTAGCCTATTATTTCCACTTTCAACCTGTTCGATGCTTGTTCCCCCTTCCAGGAAAAGGCTATTATTATTGCCCAGATCAATAAAACTTTTACCACTAAACAGACCACTGCGGACGCCGCGATAATCGTTGTTGCTATGTAAGAAGGCAATGCTGTTCTCCTGATTTTTTTCGGTCTGAATGGCATATTTAACGCCAACAATTTCCCCGCCGGGAACCTGATTATCCATTTCTGTAAACAACATGTAATTGTTCTGGATCGCATAAAGGCTGAGGGAACGTCGCTTATCGAATTTGTAAGTCCCTTTTATACCGCGTCCATTGATAAACTGATCGAGATTCTCATAAATATTCCCCAGTTTCACCCCCCACTTTTCGGTATCGTAATCCAGATAGGTATCGTATAGGTTAAAAGTACGTTGATTCTGATAATAATCAAGATTCATTCGGTAGCTCAATCTATCTTTGTTGTTCAGATCAATTTTTCCGTCACCCTGTAACTGATAAACCGAAATATCCTGCCCCAAATTGATATAACGCAAGGCAGCTCTATTGTCCAGAGGCTGATTTTGCACATTCATATTGGAAAAGAAACGCTTTACGCTACCCACTGTCATGATACGGATACGACCGGAAGCCAATACGCTACCGCCACCCTCGACGGCCTGAATATCAACATCGAAATCCGTATTTATATTTTTCTTCCGCAAACGGGCTGTAAAAGTCAGCAAAGACTGTCCTCCTGCGACCAATGTGAACGGCAGGGTTTCACCGATGATCTCCAGATCGGGAGAAAGATTGGGAAAACGCAACTGAACGGTCAGCGGTACCAATCCCCGGTTGACGGCCCGTACCAAAAATTGCGTCTGCCCCGTGGCCTGATCCAGGTAATATTCCGGCTGTTCGGTCTGTATCAGGAAAGACTGTTCCCTATCCAAGTGCGTATAAAAGGACTGGCGGTCCTGTATTTTTACTGTGTGGTCATCCGATTCCAATCCGATCGTAAAGGCCTGTGTTCCCTGAACAATGGTCTGGCGATCGGCCATATATTTTAGCGGAAAAATTTTCGTTTCCTTGGGCTTTAAAAGAATCGATCCGGGTAATTTTATCAGACCCCGGAGAGCAGCCGTGTTATCTGCACCGGATTTTAATTCAATCGGTCTATCGGTATGGTTGGTGATACTTAACTTATTGGAGAATGTCCGTGAAGATGTAATATGGATCGTATCACGTTCAAAATAATAGGCAATATCGTACTGTTGCTGACCTCTCGCCCGGGACTGGAGAAGAACAGCATGGCAGAAAAGAAACAGGAAAATCCAGCGGTTTCTTATTGGCATAGCATACGATTCAAATATCCATAAAAGTCAGGCTAAATTCCATGAGATTAAAATATACACCGTCACATCTTCATGTAACGAAATCTTAGGCTGTCAATTGGGCGATCAGCTCTCCTTTGCTGTTGATCTGAAGCTTTCGGTAAATTCGTTTGATGTAAATCCGCACCGTATCCAATGAAATGGTATATTTTTGAGCGATCATTTTGTAGCTCAACCCCTCGATGATCCCATTGGCAATCTGGAGTTCCCGTGCAGTAAGCAGCTCTTCAATTTTTTTTGATTTAAAACTTTGCTCGATTAGGGCTCTATTTACGCCCGGACTTACAAAGGATCCTTCGTTTAAGGTAATCTTAATTGCAGCAAGAAGCGAATCCATGCAGGTTTGTTTCAATAGGTATCCGACAGCACCGTGTCTAAAGCAACTACGTACAGTCTTGACATCGCAGGTGTTGGTTAATATCACAATTTCAGTTTTGGGAAAAATACTTTTCACATGTTCGACGATCAGCGGTTCCTGGTGTTCAATATCCAGGATCAGCACATCCGGTGCGGTCATGGCCCGGTCCACCCGACCCTTGCCGATATCAAAAATAACTTCGATCTGATTTGCCGCTACTTTATTCTTGCTGTTAAGTACACGCTGCGTTTCTTGTCTTGCGTGTTCGTCACTATCTATGATGCCTACAGTAATCATATGTTTGTTATTATTCCGTATTATAATCAGTCATATGCGCGCTGATATCATGTTCTGAACACAACTCATGTCAATTCGAATCATGCGAGCACAATTTAGATCAGATTCTATCGTATTTGTATCACTTCAAAAACAACTAATAAAAAAGAATTGTTTTATAAAAGAAAAAAACCATAAATATATTAGAAATTTTTTTCGATATAAGACGACAAGCCTATTGGCAGTAAAATCGCGATAAGGAATAAATAAGTGCACAGGGAAAGCGGATTGAGACTTTTCATAAGGTATAATTGCGTTTGTATAAAATGGATTATATGCAATTATAGCTATTTTTGAAAGAAAACCAAAGGTTCTCTTTTTAATTTTATTGAATTACGGCAAAAAAAATATCCTGTAGAAGATTCCGTGTAAACAGGATCCATACCACAGGACTATTTTATAAATGGTTGTCGGTGATGAACATCGTATCAAGTGATCATTTAACAATATGTTTCAGATACTCACCATATCCAGATTTGCACAAAGGCTCAGCAATAGTAAGCAACTGCGCCCTATCAATATAGCCCATGCGATAGGCAACCTCTTCAATTGCACCTATTTTCATCCCCTGACGCTCTTCGATCACCTGGACAAACTGTCCTGCCTGCATTAAGGACTGTATAGTCCCCGTATCCAGCCAGGCGGTACCGCGGTCAAATATGCCGACTTTTAATTTGCCCTGGCGCAAATATTCTTTGTTGATATCCGTAATCTCCAGCTCTCCCCGCGCTGACGGCTTGATACTTTTTGCAATTGCCACGACATCGTTGTCGTAAAAATAAATCCCGGGAACAGCATAGCTGGATTTTGGCTGATTGGGTTTCTCTTCGATAGAAACTACATTTTTCGCAGCATCAAATTCGACTACGCCATAACGTTCAGGATCCTGTACAGGATAAGCAAATACGACACCGCCATCAGGATCTGCGCAGGATTGCAATAGTTTCGATAGCCCTGATCCATAGAAAATATTATCGCCAAGAATTAATGCGACCTTGTCGTCACCGATAAACTCCTCCCCCAATATAAAGGCCTGCGCGAGGCCATCGGGGCTTGGCTGTTCCTTGTATTCAAAGCGACAGCCCAATTGGGAGCCATCTCCCAACAACTTTTGAAAGTTTGGTAAATCCTGTGGAGTCGAGATAATCAATATCTCGCGGATACCTGACAACATAAGCGTAGACAATGGATAGTATATCATTGGCTTATCGTATACGGGCATTAATTGCTTACTCACGGCGAGCGTTAAAGGGTGCAAACGGGTTCCCGATCCACCGGCTAATATAATTCCTTTCATTTTTATCCAGCTATTCGTATTGAGACTTTCGTATTTAAAATTTGGCTGTATAAGCCTTCAGCTTAATAATCTTTTTTCTAATTTTTAATTTCCTCGGCCAGCATTTTAGCCAGACTTAGCTTCCAATCCGGTACAGCTATGTCAAAGGCTGCCTTAATCTTCGATTTATCAAGCAGTGAATACTTTGGCCGTTGCGCAGGTGTAGGGTAGGCACTCGTCGGAATTGGCTTTACCTGACAATCAAACGAACGGAAATCCCGTATTGCTACAGCGAAATCATACCAGGATATCTCCCCCTCATTGCTGTAGTTATAGATTCCGGCTTTCCAGTCCTGTGCATCAGCGATTTTCAAAATCGCCATCGCCAGATCTTTTGCATACGTCGGGGTACCGATCTGATCATTGATTACATTTACCTGATCGCGTTCGGCCATTAGACGACACATCGTCTTGACAAAATTCTTCCCATAAGCAGAATACACCCAGGATGTCCGGATAATAATCGACTCGGGACACCATTTCTGAATAGCCCGTTCCCCGGCAAGTTTGGTCCGGCCATAGACATTGATCGGTGCTGTCGGTGCATCTTCGCTTAGCGGAACAGCAGAATTACCATCAAACACATAATCCGTTGAAACCGCGATCAGCTTGCTGCCATGGAGGCGACAGTATTGTGCAATCTCCTCACAGGCTAAATGATTGACCAAATTAGCTGTTTCATATTCTTCTTCGGCTTTATCTACGGCCGTATAAGCGCCCGCATGAATAATTAAATCGGGCTGATACATAGCCAAAATATCCTGAATCAGGATAATCTGATCCAAAGGTAATTGCTTACGGTCCAAAAAGTAGCACTCTTTTTCGGTATCATTGACCAATAATTCATACAATTCAGATCCTAGCTGTCCGGAAGCGCCGGTAATGACGATTTTCATCAAAATCTTTTTTATGGTTAAAGCATCCTGATCTGTTTATCCCCTCCGAGCAGGAGCATTTATGTCGGTCAGCACGCTATTCTTATATTACAATTTATCGGATAATGCGGCGAAGCCTTGTGCCTCTTTGTCTTTCTGGGACAAGATCATCTGTTCCGCTGGAATTTGCCAGTCGATCGCCAGCTGCTGATCTAATGGATGTACACCATCCTCCGCTTCTTTATTATACTTATTGTCACATTTATAAGCGAATACCGCATGCCCGGACAATACTGAAAATCCATGTAAAAACCCACGTGGAACAAATAGCTGTTTTTTATTTTCCGCGGAGAGCTCCACGGCAACATGCTGCCCATAAGTAGGGGAGCCGGGCCGAACATCAACAGCGACATCCAGTACGCTGCCCTCCAGTACACGGACCAATTTTGCCTGTGCATGGTCTCCGGCTTGCATATGCAATCCCCTTACAACACCAAATTGAGATTTCGACTGGTTATCCTGCACAAAATGCGGATTATAACCTAAGATGGTAGCCAGTCTGTTTTCATTATAAGATTCAAAAAAATAACCTCTTTCATCTTCGAATACCACAGGCTCCAAAATAAAACAACCGGATAGTTTCGTTTCTGTATATTTCATATTTAAGCGCCGTGATATTGATTATTATAATAGTGCTGGTAGTCTCCCGTAGTCACATGATCCAGCCATTCCTGATTGGACAGGAACCAGTCTATCGTCAGCGACAGGCCCTGCTCAAAAGTTACTGACGGACTCCAGCCCAGCTCTGCATTTATTTTACTTGCATCAATCGCATAACGCAGGTCATGGCCCGGACGGTCTTTCACAAAGGTAATCAGGGAAGCTGCCGTCCCCTGTTCCCGACCTAATTTGACATCCATTTGTCGACAAAGCTCCTTGATCAGGTCTATATTCTGCCACTCGTTAAAGCCCCCCACATTGTACGAATCGCCATCTTTACCTTCATGAAAAACCAGATCAATCGCTTTGGCATGATCGATCACAAAAAGCCAGTCGCGTGTATATTTACCGTCTCCGTATACAGGCAATGGCTTATCGTGTAAAATATTATGAATGCACAACGGAATCAGTTTTTCAGGAAAATGATTGGGTCCATAATTGTTGGAGCAATTGGTCAGCACAATTGGCAGTCCATAGGTATCGTGATAAGCACGGACAAAATGGTCCGAGCTCGCTTTGGAAGCCGAATATGGTGAGTGCGGATCATATTTGGTGTCTTCCGTAAAAAAACCGGATTCTCCCAGCGCGCCAAATACCTCATCCGTAGAAACATGATGAAAACGTTTTCCCCTAAAATTATCCTTCCAGATTGCATGGGCAGCATTCAACAGATTTACTGTCCCGATCACATTGGTCATCACAAATGCTGTCGGATCTGCAATAGAACGATCGACATGGGATTCTGCCGCCAAGTGAATCACACCATCCGGCTGATATTGTTTAAAAACAGCATTCATCGCTGCCTGATCCGTAATATCCGCTTTGACAAAGGTATAATTCGGACGGTCCTCGATATCTTTCAGATTTTCAAGGTTGCTGGCATATGTCAGGGCATCCAAGTTAATAATCTGATAATTTGGATACTTTACAACAAATTCACGAACGACATGGGATCCGATAAATCCTGCGCCTCCTGTGATTAAGATCTTTTTATTCATATATCTTGATTATAGACAGCGTACCGTTCGAGTTAATCTGTCCAACATTATTACCTTAATTAAATAGTTCGCTAAAATTAGGTTGATTTTTGCGAATTGGCAAGTTTTAATCGATGGGGATAAACATAATATACACAAAAGTCCCGTCAATGGGACTTTTGTATATATTATGCTAAGATTGCTTTACCTAAGTTTATGCTTTCTTAATAAGCGAATAAACGGGGACATCATTTATATACTCCTGTTCAATCGTGCTATCCAACGCTTCGTACTCTGAATTTTGAGATTTAAATTCCGGAACAATACGCTTCATCGCTGCCACCAATTCCATAAAATCCGGCAGATGCTGATCTGCATCCACAATCTGCTGGCAGACCGCATTGATCCGTTCAGCCTTCAGGATAAGTTCATCGTGTTTTACTTTGGCAATCATAATTTTCGGATGATGTGTTTTTACCGTATTTTCATTATTGGCCAAAAGCTCTTCATAGATCTTTTCCCCCGGGCGCAGGCCTACGATCTTGATGTCAATATCTTCGGGATAGCGGTAACCTTTCAGTTTGATCATCCGTTTGGCCAGATCCATTATTTTAACGGATTTGCCCATATCGAAGACAAATATCTCACCGCCTTTTCCCATGACACCGGCTTCCTGTACTAGCTGACAGGCCTCAGGGATAGTCATAAAGAAACGCGTAATTTCGGGATGTGTCAGGGTCAATGGGCCACCGCTTGCCATTTGTTTCTCAAAGAGCGGTATGACCGAACCATTTGATCCGAGCACATTACCGAATCGAGTAATGATAAAACTAGTTTCGGCCCTTCCGCTGCAGCTACTCACATAGATTTCAGCCATTCGTTTTGTTGCCCCCATCACATTTGTCGGATTGACCGCCTTATCCGTCGAAACCATCACCATTTTCTTTGTACCATACTGCATGCATAGATCAGCGACATTCTTACTTCCAAGTACATTTGTCTGAATAGATTCGTAGGGATTGGCTTCCATCAATGGCACATGTTTGTACGCCGCAGCATGGAAAACAAGATCCGGCTTATATTGTGCAAATATATTTTGCATAAAAGCGTAGTTGCGGACATCCCCCACAATGCAATGCAGATGTTCAGGTTGTGTTGCTTTTATCGACTGTTGGATATCGTATAGTGCAGATTCCGCCTGATCCAATAGGATCAACTTTTTATAATGACGTCTTGCGATCTGTCGGGCCAGCTCCGAACCAATGGATCCCGCCGCTCCCGTGACCAGGATCACTTTACCGTTCATTTCTTCTTCAATCTCCGGGTGATCCAGCTTAATGGGCTTGCGACCGAGCAAATCTTCAATTTTTAAAGGACGTATCTCCCGTTTTGCGCCGGAGTTGAGCAAAATCCTTGCCGATGGCATAATTTTAAGTTCAAGCCCGATATTCTGAAACCAGTCCGAGACATATTCCAAACGTTCGGGGTCATTGTTTTCCACGGCAATGATTACCTGCGTAATTTCGTGTTTACTGATATACTCCTTGGTAATTTCGGTAATATCCTTTATTTTCAATCCTGCAAGGCGTTTTCCGATGCGTGAAACCTTATCTTCTACAAAGGCGACAACCTGATACTTGATCCGGGGATCTTCTTTCAACAAAGAGAAAGACACCAGCCCGGGACGTGAAGCTCCAAAAATCAACACATTTTCTCCTTTTCTTGCGGGCAGGAACAGATACTCAAAAATCGTCCGGTATACCACGCGCGCCCCTACCATGATCACCATTAAAATACAGGCCTGCATCGTTAATACCCCGTACGAAAGACGGAGGTAATCATCCTCTACTGTCCCCTTTTCGAAAACAGCTCTAACAACCAGGGTCAACAACATCAATGTGATATAGGCAGAGGTGACCGTTTTAAATATTTTTATGGTATCCCGAATTCCTGTCTGACGCACGATTCCCCTAAAGGTATTATAACACAAAAACATAGCGAAGTACACTGGCAGCACGAGCACAAGTTTCTTCAACATAAGTGCCACATCAAAGACACCTTTGAAATTATTGACTACGTAGTTTGAAAATATATAGCTCGCCAATACAAACCACATATCAATGAGCAAAATGACCCACCGAGGATTATCCTTTCGCAACCGTTTTCTTAAATCCCATAGAGATCCCATCATAGCTTCCTTCTCTTTTAGTTTATTTCTTTACCGTCGTATTTATTTTGAAGTCCGTACAACGCATATGGCTTATTTCAATTTCATAAAAGATGACCAAGATACTTAAAATTTAACAATCATTTGGACCTTTTTACTAAAATAACAATAACGACGGGTGCCATGTACGCGCTATTCGCATCATCGTGGAGTAAGCAACTATTATACCGAAAATATTACAAACAGCAATAAAAATTAAAAAATCCTCAACATAAGGCTTTTCAAATTTATTATTATTCAACAAAATTCATTCTTCCTTACATTTTATACTTCTTCATAAACACTAAAACTGGCATATTGTTTGTAAAACATCCTATTAAGACAGACAAAACCATGTACTTGAATTATATATTATGAATTTTTTTACCCATTTATTTACCAATAAAAAGCCTTCATCCATAAGACCATTGGCCCAACTCGAGTTTTTAGAAGTGGACATGCACAACCATCTTCTTCCAGGAATTGATGATGGCAGTGCATCTGTAAAAAATTCAATCGCATATATTCAAGCTTTACAAAAGCTGGGGCTGCGAAAGTTTATCTGTACCCCACATATTATGGCAGGCGTACACCCTAATACAAAATCAACGATCGAAGAGGCGCAGACGGCCTTGATCAGCGGTCTTAAAGACATCGGAAACGATACTCCGATTTTTGCGGCGGCCGAACACATGATTGATGACGGCCTGGCATCCCTTGTTCAACAGGATGAACTTTGCATTATACCCGGCGGTTATGTGCTGATCGAGATGTCTTATCTGTCCGAGTCCAAAGCATTATTTCATACCATTCGGGATATTCAAAAACTGGGCTACAAACCTATTTTAGCGCATCCCGAACGTTATAATTATTACCATAACAATTTCAATATTTACAAGCAGATCAAGGACGCGGGCTGTTTATTGCAACTCAATTTACTTTCCCTCAGCCGATACTATGGCGTTGATGCGAAAGCAATTGCAATGACTTTATTAAAATCCGGCATGTATGATTTTGTGGGCACGGACCTGCATCATGAGCGGCATCTTGAAGCACTACAGAAAATCGCAGAAAAATATCCGGTGCGTGAAATGTTAAAAACTTCGCCGATCCAGAATCAAAGCCTGGCAGATCATTTCAACAACAGTAAATCCCAGGGCATTGCCGGCTAAAAAAATACAGGTTACCCCGCACCATTAAACAGCAAATCATCTGACATTGACCTTTTTTGGCTTCACTTTTAACAACGATTGACGAATTACAGGATCAGCATTCCTCCCGCTTGCAATAAAATTATTGCATTGGCGGGTGACGTTCGGGATAAACACATAAAAATGCAGGTATCCTATGACACCTGTATTTTTATGATTTTCATAAGGCGTGCAGGGTGTTTGACTAACACAAAAATACAATGTCAAATAAGGCGAAAAGTATGAATTTCGGTCTAAAAAGTATAAAAACAGGAGCGAATAAACTTATCCTTGCCAGCGCTTTCGATATTCTTTTGGAGTTACGCCGGTTTCCTTCAAAAAAAACGTACTAAAATTATTTACATTGGTATAGCCCAGCTCCCAGGCGATCTGCTTAATACTGAGCGAAGACTCCACCAATGACTTTTTACTCACGCGCAACAATTCGCCAGTAATCACATCTTTTGGTGTAATTCCAAGCACTTCGTTTGTTAAACTGGTTAGTTTTTTACTACCTATATTGAGCACGCCGGCATAATACATCACCCGTTTCTCCTTTTTTACATTTTTTTCTACGAGATCCTCAAAGCGGCGTACCAAATCCATATTATATCCCAACAGCTCACCCGGCCCTTTTTCTTCCATGTAAATCGCTGCGAGCAAAACCACTTGCTTCACAATATTATGTGCCAGGTCACGATAGATAGCCTGGTTATAGTTTTGCTTGGAGAGCTTAAGCTGCAGTCCAACAAACTCGTAATAAGTCGCGTATTCCTGAGGGACAGTTAGCACCTGATAGGTATATTGTCGTCTGTCAAATGATTTAAAACTACGGATAAATGAAGCATCGATGTCTGTACGTGCAAAAAAATTCTCGGAAAAGTAGATAATTAAAAAAGCACGCCGCTCGTCCGGATCAAATGCAATTTTAACTCCCCTTGGCACCAGAACGAGACTGTATTCGTTTACCTCAACCATTTTTTTATCAATCTGAATCCGGCAGCCACCTGCCGACACAAAAAGGACGGTATAATTGTCTGTTGCCGTTGCATCAGCAATGGCCGACGCCTCCCGCTCTATTCCGATCACACGATGAACTCCAAATTCCATAATTTCCAATTATCCGAAAATAACACCCTGAAAAATCAGCAGCGTAGGCCAAGCGAATTTAATAAATAATTTGGAACGAAAAAAAACGCCTTCCCAAAAAGGAAAGGCGTCTCCATTAAACTTGTTATTCAATTAGATCTTTCAGTATCTTAATTTCGTACACAACGCACCTGCACGGCATCACCGGAATTAATTCCGGTAATCTGACAGTCCCAACCAACACTTCCTTTGGCTCCCCCCATTTCAAATTTTTTGTATCCACCACCATTAGCTGTAATCAAATAATAAGCTTTATTATTTTCACCGTTTAATGCATTAGACGTACTATACTGACCAGCAAATAACATAAATAAATACTGATCTCTTGCCGCCCCGGGATGATTATAGACACCATAGAACATTCCCATCTTGCCCCCAGCGTTACCGCTAAATGTATCTACCCATCTAGCTGCCGCATCGCTACGTTGATTTTCAGCACTATTGGGGTTTGTCCTTTGGATCAATGCACTAGCCTCCTGCTCGGTTGGCAATCTCCAGGTATTACCATCTACCAATTTACAAGGGTCACCAGCCGCACCGTTTCGCTCCCTTGAAGGAGTTTGGTAAATCCAGGGATCCTTTGTATCGGATGTCGGAACAAATTTAGGCAACACATAATCAGCAAAGAAATAATCGCCGGCTGCATTATTCGCTTCCGCAAAGCCATACTTGCCCGTATTTGGGTTATAAACCAAATTTCCCAGTCCCCAGGTACTACCACCGATATTTACGTCAATTGGCTTTTTCAAAGTAATATCCAACTGATATTTCACACCAGGTTTAAGGTTCCATCCCCCTTTTGTTAAATTCTTTGCAACACTTCCAGCTATTGAAACTCCAGACAATACTATTGTTCCATTTGTTGTAGCAGCCGTTGTGATGTAGGTAGAATCCGAATTGATTACTGTTCCATTGGTATTTTTAAGATTGAATGCTACCGGATTTGCAGCCCCAATAAAGGTCAATGCACCATTTGTAAGCGACACATCAACAGCTGCACTGGAAGGAGCAATTGTTGCCCCCGCAATACTGCTTACTGAGCCCAACTGCGAGGCGTCAAATTTCAGTGTCACCTGTGTAAATAAATGTGCCAGATCAGCACTCAATACGTTCTGACCATCTTTAACCTCAAATGGAACCTGAGCTAACATAAAGTCCTTATCGGCAGTTAGACCAGCGAAATTCACGGTGTTCAGCTTCGATCCAGGGGCAATTGAAGGCAACGTCTTATTGGTACCGGACGCATAAATTACGAAAGTATATTTTCCTTTTTCAATCGCAAAATCCTGCGTACCATTTCCCTGTGTAAAAGATTTTGTTTCTTTATAGTCACCCGCTGCATCAAAAATTGCAACATAATAAACAGTACCTTGTTTCAATGCTTTCTGATCAGTACCTGTCGAAACGGTAGCCGCACGGTTAGATGCTTTTAAACCCGGAGCCGCTGCGGTTTCAGCGGTCAACGTCGCCACCAATGTATATTGATTGTCAAACGGAATTTCTACTATTTGTGCAGCCGAAGCATAAGAACGACCAACTGAAGCCGCTTTTACCGGACCTTCCGGCGCAAATGCCTGTCCTATATTTAAACGTAAGGTTGGTTCATCTGGAATGACCACATTATTAGTATCTTTACTACATGATGAGATAAAAATTACGCATGCCAAAAGAGAGGCTAAACCGAATTTTGTTGTAAACTTGTTCATAAAATAATTGTCTATATCACTATTAATTTATTTATCCTAAATACTACCACTCTACATCCTGACTTTGCGTCTCAGTCTGCCAAGATTCGGTCATCGAACCACTAACAGAACCTTGATTGGAACCTGCAGCAACGCTGTATTCCAGTTCTACATGTAACGCATTCACACAAGGAGTTTCATAAGGAAGACGGCCATTTAGGTTAGCCAAATTTTTTGTGTTCGTTTTCATTTTTTATATTTTTAATGTTCTAAAGCAATTTATGTTTGTGTAATTTATACACACTAAAAAAAGATGTTATCTAATTAATAGACAGACCTTTACTACAGAATAATATGACACTTCCAAATCAGAAGTTGCACGAAAGTAGATAATATTCGAAAGGGACCAAAGGAATTCGGACGATGTTTATTTTCCTGTAGCCAAAGCACTACAAGCCAACTTAAAACGAGCTATTTGCATGACATTTACATGAGAATTGATGTAAGATTCTCGAGAACTCGGCCACGAGAAAGAGATGGCCGAAATTTTCAGAACGGATCAAAAAATGTGGTTTAGCTATGAACCGAAATCGAGGAATTCAAAGATATTAATTGCTTAAACACTTTAATTATTATGAAAATAAAAACAAATAACAACAAAAAAAATATAGGTCGATATATATTTTTCTAAAACAACAAATACACACCACAAATATTGTTTATCAATAAATACAAGAAACAGCTAGATGTTATATATTATGTCTAAAACAGAAGTGATTAGTACTAAGAAATTGATTAGCTATATTAAAACATTCAACATACACCAAAGAAGAATAATCAAGCACGTGAATATCGAAAATATAGACTACCGAGAACCAACTATTCAAACATGTTAATTATAAAACAAATAATCACCGATAAAATATGAATGAAATTTAAAACAAAAATCAAACTTCTTTGTTGAAGCAGAGTATCACTGTCATGTGATGCGATAGAAAGTATTAAAAAACACTGCCATTTTACATTAAAAGACAGTTATATAAAAAAGAGACAGACAATAAATCGATGAAATGGAAAATGTTTAAATATCAAATGAATTTTATGTTAGAAAATAATTTACAATTTTTTTTTGCACAAGTTGATATTTAATCGTAATATTACAATTCAAAAATATATTGTATTTAGCCAAACTAAGAAAAAGTAGTAGACATATATAAATTTATAACGGCATTAACAGGAATATTATCACAAATTGACGCAGCGATAACAACAACACTTGTCTGTACGCAGAGACAAGTAGCTTATCAAAACGTTAATTTCTAAATTTTTAACAATGAAAAATTAAATTGTCCATTAAATTTTAAACCCCATGCTAGCAATAGCATGAATTATCCAAATAATATTATCATGAATAAGAACGCAAAAAAAATGTACGTTGCTCCGTCCATTAAGGAGCACGTTATTGAACTTGAGCAAGGCATTGCTGCAGGTTCTCAAGCCCAACCAGGCGCTACTCCACAATCAAGCGGCTGGGGAGCCGGAGCAGACGAAACCAATAACGGTGACGCATCCTAAACAAGTATTTAAATTATTAACAACAGAAAAGCACTAAAATGAAATTTCTACAAAAGAAAGGGGCTCACTGGGTTGTTGCAATGGCAATACTTGCGATACCAGGGACGTTGATAACGAGCTGCTCCAAAGATTCAAAAACAGAAATTGTTGACACAAAAAGCAACAAATTAACCATCTCAGTTGGCGGTATCAATACAAACAACGATGAAGGTGTAAAACGTATGGGTGTTTCCTCATCCAGCAAAACAGCGCAAAGCAAAATTTATTCGTTCAGTGATGTCGACATGCAAATTTCGACGGATAATAATGTTCCTGTAAAAACCAGTAGTTTGGCTAATTCTGTACGTTCAAACGGCACAGCAGCTGACGTTGCTCCTGGAGTAACAGAGAATATGGAACAAGACACAAAATATGTAGTATACATCTACTCAGGAAATACACTAGTTACGTCGAAAGAATTATTGTCAGGCACTGCAGGTACTATCGAAGGTCTTGATCCAGCCGGATCCTACACTTGGGTTGCACTTTCATACAACGCGAAAGACACAGCGCCATCAATAACGCCAGCGAGTGGATCAATTGCACTTCCTCAGAATAAAGACGTGCTTTATGCAACTGGCAGTGTTAATTTAGCGTCTAGCCCTACCATTAATATTCTATTTAACCACGCTTTTTCACGCGTTGGTATAGAATTAAATACTATCGGTGTTTTTGGTAATATCACTGGGAACCCTAGTGTTTCTGTATCAGGTTTGAATTTAGCAACAGGAAGCATTAATTTATTGGATGGTACTGTGACCGCCGGTGCATCATTCACACCGACGCTTAGCTATGCCGATTTCAAAAATATCGATCCACTACATAATGATGCTAAAATTGCTTACGTATATACAGCCTCAACCGCTGCACAAAGTGCTGTCAAAGTAACACTACAGAACTTAAACATTAACCACGTAGACGGGAGTTTAGCACGGACATACTTTGCAACTGCAACGGATTTTAATTTCTCTGTGACACCTGAGCTAGGCAAAAGCCATCGCTTATTGTTAAATGTTATTGAATCTCCATTAGTCACTGGCAGTGGCAGTAGTGCTGTAAGATGGAGCCGTTCAAATTTATTTGAAAGAGATGGAAACGATCCTTTACGGAAATATGCTTTCTATGCGACAAATGCACAAAGAAGTAGAGGAGATGGCTATTTCTCTTACGGTTCTTTGGTTGCCGCTCGATTCCCATCAAGTGCTGCACAAAAGGGAGATCCTTGTACAAGAATATATCCGCAAGGACTTTGGAAACAGCCTACAAGCACGCAGGTTGAAACCCTAACTTCGACAACAGGATTGTTAAATAACGTACTCAATCTTGTCGGAACATTACTGGGCGCTGCAGATCCAGCACCGGGATCCTCAGTTGGTACTGATGGAGGAAACCACGCTCAATACGCGATTACTGGTGGAGGTACAGCTGGGACAAATGCTTTTGGTACAGCAACGTCAAATTCAAATAATCTGCGCTTCTTCTACAATGGACAGATTGTAAATACAGCAGTTCTTACTGGGATTGGCGACAGTGGCAATGGATTATTAGGACTTGGCCTTTCAAATCTTTCGGCAAACCTATTGGGTTTAAATGTTTTGGACACAAATATCCCTGTATTAGGAACTTCTTATGATGCCTCAGCTGCATTCTGGACAGATTCTCCGGTACTTGCAGGCCCTCTTTTGAACGCTTTAGGCACAAGAGTTGGTTACTATGGTTATCATGCCTTTACAACTAGACGTACATTCCTTGGCGCGCCTTTTGGAGATCCATTTGTAAAAGCTTCAACTACAGCTGAAGCATTGAATGTAGAACTCTTAGGCTTAGATTTATTGAGAACTTCATTCAAAAATGTTCGTTGCGTACGCGCAAACTAATATAAACTGATGCTTTCAGTATTCCTATTTCAAAGCAAGCGGTTAGACAAAATCTAACCGCTTTTTTTATTTGTAGCCTTCTCCCTACAAAATATTTATTTCACACTTTTTAACACGATTATCGTCAATTTCCACACGGAAATTTCCAAATATATTTTCTACTTTTGAACCATCAAGTCATTTTTTTTGCGTTCGACTTGATAATATTAATGGATAAAATGGAACGAAGGCGTTCGTTCCATTATTTTTTAATCACTTATAGTCAACTTGTTAAACCAACACACTCTTTACTTACTGCTATTTCCTGCATGCTAAAAAGCTGACGATTTTGCACCCGTCCTTCTTAAACTATGCTGGCCTAGCAGCTGATCAAGGTGACAGGTGTGACAAGTGACGAGCTGCATTACAGCATATCATTTTCAGAAAAAGTATCATGGGAAAAGTCACGGACAATGCACTAGCAACATTGATTTCATCACGTATTACTGAGATTATGAATCAGACCGGGCTCTCACTTAACGGCCTTGCCAGCTTTTCGGGTTTAACAGCAGGGCCGCTGCGTAGTCATTACAACAAGACACTTACGATCACTGTCGAACATGTTGCCAAAATATGTCGTCCCTTTTCCATTCCTCTTACTGATTTTTTCAACGCTGAAATCGAACTCGAGATCGCAATTAACAAGGTTCCCGGGTTAAGTGCTTTTAGGAAAACAAATTCGGCTCCAGAACAAAACTTCTTATTGAAGCAAAAAGTAGCTCCCATAAGTGAATCGGTCAACGAAGACCTTAGACGTCAACGTGAACTGATCGCCTATATCGTTTACGCGTCAGATTATTTTACCGAAGCTCGCACCCTCGAACAGATGGCCGATGATTTTCAAGAAAATTATAAAGTTAATTTTAGCACAGAAAGGATCTATAGCTTGCTACGAAAGTATGTCGGCGGCGAAGTGTTACAACGCAAACCCTTGCCAAGACCCAAATGCAAGGGTAGCATTAGTAAAAGGCCCTTTTTATACTTCAAATCAGAAATAGAAAACCAAAATCTATAAAGCAGTAATCGAAATAATAGTTTCGACCTCACTTTCAAGCGGAAATTTTATCTGCCCCAGCCCCTTTATTGTATTCCCCCTCTGGTTTAGTAAAACAGGTCTATTCCCTATTGGAAAACTTTTGTCTTTATTTCCTTCAATAACTGAACTGCTCATACTATCAATGGTTTTCCTAAAGACCTGCATCTCAAATGTTCCCAAAGCCCTAACAACCAATGAATCAGGAGCAGATATCATGTCAACCGAAGAAGAATGATGCACAGCAGGGATGCTATTTACTGAAATAAAAGTTCCTAATTGAATGCTCAACGATGCGTATTGCGCCATCACAACTTTACCATATAGCAGATCGATAACTAAAATGGATACGATCAAAAATAACAGATGAATTTTCATTTTTTGAACTTTTATAATGGTTAGCTCTGTCGCAACGCAAGCGGAATGGAACCGGTCTGTTTCTTTACAAAACTCCTAAAGTTGGATTCGTCATTAAATCCCATTTCATAGGATATCTGTGAAATGGAAAGATTGGTATGCTTGATATACCTTACAGCCTGCTGCACCAAAACGGACAAAATCATTGATTTGGCAGTTTTTCCGGTGGTCGCCATACATATATCCGTTAACTTACGCGCAGTAACATGAAGCTGATCGGCATAAAATTGCACATAGGTATATTCCCTGCAATGTTTGTGAATCAACATTGAAAAATGATTTACCAGCCCAATATCGCTTACGTTCTTTTGCTGCAGCATCTGATCGCCGGCCGATACCTCATGATACACATCTAACAAAAGCGATTCCACACAGTGATGTGCAACAAGATCAAATATATAGTCCCCCTGCATGCTGGCCCTGCCAAGCCGGATCGTAATCTGCTGTTTAAAAACATGTTCAACAAAGCAAGAATCATGATGGAGAACCGGACGTTCCCCAAAGAACACGGGTGAATGAATAGTGGCTGTATCCTCGACCGAACGTTCATAAAATTTAGCGGTGAAACGGAGCACATAACCTCTGCCCACACGCAGATTTGACATGTCAATGGATCTACCCGGACCAACAAAAATCATCTGGTCTGCCCTAAGATGATATTTTTCTTTCTCAACGAAAATATCAATCGGCTCAAAGGTCTTGACTATCGTAAAAAAATCCCCACCGGTTTGTTCGAGGTCCTGGTCGGGGATGCTCCTAAAACCAAAAAACCGGAAACCGGCGGTCGTGATATTGCCTAGTTGATCAGGAATTTTCATGCGAAATGATTGAAATATTTTTTCTAACAACCAGAGGCCTCTCATATGGAGCCCCCATCATTCCATAACCGCAAATTAATCCCAGCATCTGTTTCGGATCACGTTTTGAAAACACCTGCAGCGCTCCATTCCTCTTAAAATCATTTATTTCGATCAGACTATCCGTAGCAGTATATCCGAATACTTTGATGGATGGAAATCGACGGCTTATTTCACGTACCGTATCAATCCCGTTCATAACGGGCATGTGCAGATCCAAAATACAGATCTGGGGCAATACTTTGCAAGAACCGAGATAGCGCAGCAATTCGCTCCCGTTATCCGCCATAAATTGCAAGTCGAACAGATCAAGTTGCGTCGAAAGCAGCTCAATAATTTTTTGCTGAAGCCTGCAGTCATCCGCAAAGACCAACTTAATCTTGTTTTCCATGTGTGCTTATTTTTTACATTAAACTGTAGTAGATCACTCCAAATTATCAAAAGATTAAGAAGGAAGTATTTTCATTTCCAACAATTTAATGTCCGACACTTTGTTACAATCGGGTTTTATTTTTTCCACGTCTCTTCCGGCAGAAATTTTATAAAAAGAATTCTCCGGTTCGACAAGTATTACCTCAACTTTTGGTTGTATATAATTGCGTTTGGATTTCATCATTATGCTACGATAGGTTTTTTAAACATTTTCTAAATAACCACTTGGGCTAATAATGTTAGTCTAATTCAGACTAAAAAAAATATGTTATCACCTGGTTTTCAGTGCTATAAATTTTAAACATTTTTATACCATACCCATTCAGCTAATGATTGGGTATTTTTTTTAATTTCATGGTTATTTTAACACAATCGTTTGCACGCATTTAAAATAAAAACGGTATATTTGAGTAAGTGAAATTGTAGTCTGAATTAGACTAATTCGTATATACTATTATCTTTATACTCAGATATTAGTAAAAAGTGTACGCGATGATTTTCAATTTTACCCTGTTGAGTATAGGCTCAACATCACAGATTGCCCTAAAATTTATTGATGAACAACAAAAAGAGTTTGTCGTAAAAACAACCTTAAAGATCAATCCCAATCGTTGGAATCAAGATAAACAGCGCCCGGAAAACATTTACCTAAAAATCTATAAAAAGCTTAACGCAAAATTAGATGCAATCAAAATTTCGGTATCCAGTTACCTGAAAGAGGTCGCATCTAAACAACGTAAATTTTCACTCAATGTTTTGACCCGGCTCATAAAAAAATGTTGCATTATAAAAGAAAGCCCTTATGAACCCGGAAGTCTGTTAGAAGCAACGGACAACTTTATCCAGAACCGTCTGCACCTCATATCCGGCAATACACATCGGCGATACAAGGTCTTTTTCAGCATGCTGAAGCGCTTCGAAGGTTTTCAGCAAAAAAACCTGATGCTCAACGAAGTAAACAGCAATTTTGTGAAAGATTTTATCAGATTCGGAGAGTTGGAATCCTACAGTTCCAGTACCATTTATCGGACTATATATTTTGTTCGTACTGTCCTGAATTTTTTAGAAAAAAGAGGAATACGCACCTTCGTTTACGAACTGGAACTCCCAAAAATTAAAAAATACAACCGGGTCATCAGTCTTACCGAAGATGAGCTCATCCGTATCAAAGAAACTGTTGTCCCCCCGGAACTGAAGGCAGCCAAGGACTGGCTAACCATCAGCTGTTACACTGGACAACGCGTTTCAGATTTCATGAATTTTAACCTGGACATGATGGAAATCCTGGACGGAAAACCCTGTCTTTCGTTTACACAGCAAAAAACACAAAAGACGATTCTGCTTCCCTTACATCCTACTGTCGTACATATTATGTCTGCTAATGGAAACGACTTCCCTTCAAAACTTTCCGCTCAGAAATACAATGAACAGATTAAGGAAATCGCGCGCCTGGCCGGTATAAATAGCCTGATCAAAGTTCGCACCCGAACTGGTTTCAGGTCGACAGAAAAACTGATACAAAAATGGGAAGCCATTACCAGTCACATTGGCCGACGCAGTTTTGCCTCCAATTTTTACGGGAAGATACCGACACCATTACTTATGCAAGCAACCGGACATAGTACCGAACAGATGTTTCAGCGCTATATCAGCAATACGGACACCGAAAGAACCCGCTCTTTGGGTGCTTATCTGGACGAAGTTTATAAGAGTAAATTTTTAGTGTAACGTTTGATATTTGGGTAAAACCAAAAATTATCCCTTATGAAACAAAACGGAACCTGTTAAGATCAGTGGATTTATACGATACCAATATATTGTATCATATTTTAAGAAATAATTTATAATTTAAGCTGACAGCACATGAATTCATAAACAACAAACATATATTTTCTTCGTCATTTGTCTTGCATACGACAATTGTACAAAGCAGTTAGGAGTGTTTAAAGCTGATAAATCAGGCGAAAAAATGAGCTGATTGCGTTTTCCTTTCCTGCTATCGGAAAGCCGACCGCCATACCGATGGCCAATTTATTGCTCAGCCCCAATTTAACCTGTGGCCTAAGTGTTGTTTCCAACAGGCCTCCGGCAACTTCCTGATTCACCTCAAGGCCAATAAAATGGTCGGTTTGTGGCAAGGTATAATGCAAGGAAGTATTGATCTGCCAGTTCATTTCGGTTGTACGTGATTTATAATGATAAGCTATTTCTGGCCCGGTATAAATTAATGTATGCCAGTTGGTATGCCAGCTTTTCGCAGCTACAAAAAAGGGATTGAACGCAGTACCTCCATCCTCGAAATTAAAAATCTGTGTATAGCCTATGGCCAATGTTGTCGCCTGTTTTTTGGAAACATAAAAGGAATACTGGGATGACAGCCTTAACCTTTCGAGTTCATTGCCCGAGGAAACATCGGCCGTTTTACTTTTTGAATAGGCAAAATCGGTTTCCACCTCCAGCCCCAGACGGTCCATGGGTGCAAACTCATATTCTGCCAAATAGCCATACTCATCTGTCCTATCCATTTTTTTGATATCAGCCCCCACATTAAACTCCTTCTCCCCTTTTCTTGCGCCCAGATCACGAACAAGATCATTATATAGTGGCTCGGCATGGTGCACCTTATCCGGAAACGGCCTATTTTCCTGCGCACTGACCGAATCTGTCAGCAAAATAATTCCTATTATCACCAAAAATCCAAATCGTTGTATCGCGTGTCTATCGTAGTTCATACCACAAATCACAGACACAATTATGGAAACAATTGGGAATTTAAAATTCTATGCTAACTTTATTACCGCCAAAATAAAGACGATTATCTGTCCCAAAAAACAAACTAACCAAAGCGGTAAAAAAGCTAAATACCAACGACAGCTCCGCTTGCCTAGGCCATGTGCCAAAGACCAACATAAAATACATTTGGCAATCACAAAAATTGTGGTAAACATAAAGCCCACAACTGCAATTCCCATCCCTAACCAAAAGATATCATTCGATAGATAATTTCCAAAATCGCCCCCTGCCACCGAAAGGTTGATTACAAATACCACTATGGATGTAAGTATCATCACATAGCTGATCAATATCCTCTCCAACATCAGCAGTGTATTAAACGAGCTTCTGCCATATGCCATTCGACCAAACCAAAATACACTTACACCCAAGCCAACGAACAGGGTAACCAAACAAGGCAAATGCAACAAAAACAAAGTAAAGTTCACATTAAACACGATCATTTTGCGTTTTTCATAGGTTATACTTAAACTCACCAAAAGCCATCGAACCGGGAGCAAATTTCTATTTAAGGATAAAATTATTCAAAAGTAGTATTGTACAAAATACCCCAAACGCGGTATTTCACGTTGTATTTTATCCTCCTACTTTTAAAAAAAATATTAACGCAACTTTATTACCCAAAAAACTATGAAAAAAGCATTATTACTATTAACCTGTTTCAGCTTAGCTTATTACACTGCCAACGCACAGTCCAAGCCGGGAAAAAAATACTTAAATATTGGGTATGTTTCGCAACATATTAAAGCCGATGACGACTTTGACGGTGAGTCAAAACTCAAAAGTAAATTTGGCGCATCCCTTAGCAGTGGCCGGACATTTTTCCTCAACCGGTACCCCATCGCCAAAGTGCTCTATTTCGGGATTGACTGGACCTATCTTGATTTAAATTATGCACAGTTTAAACAAAGTGAAACCTATTCTTTTGAAGATGGCAATGGAGGAATGATTACCGAGACAGACAACTATGTTACCCATAAAGGGGAAATCGGCATGCAGGTAGGTCCATCTGTTCACGTCGGACTGACTGACGGATTCACCCTTTCGGGCCATGTTCGATACGCGCCCTCCTACTCATTATTATATGCTGATGAAGACTTTTCGGGCGGTTTTGGTAATTTTTTCACAACAGGTTTAACCGCGAATTACGGTGCATTTGGCCTAGGTTTTGAAACCCGCTGGGGATCTGCCAAGCACAGTTTTAATATCGCTATTGACGAGCTGGAAGAACAGGAGGTAACCGTAAAAGAGAAAATAATACTCAACGGGAGCAGGGTATTTTTAGCATTTAGATTTTAGTCCGCTAAATATAAATTTTTCAATCATCCGGCGGACCAGTACCGTCTGACATAAAAAAAGGAGATTATGAAAACACAAATCATTAAATACAAAACAGGTCTTTTAGCAATGGGGCTATGTCTCTTTTTATTACTATTTACGGGATGTAGTAAAGATAAAGATCCCACCGAAGGAGGTCAAACTGAGCAAAATATCGTCGGCAAATGGAACTTAGAAAAATACGTAAATCAGTTAATACCGGGTGAAACGGATACCTATATCGGCAAGAGCGGTGAATGGGCCGAGTTTAAAAAAGACGGAACCGGAGCCCAACGATGGGATAATGGTGACGGTCGCTTCGATCTAGAACCTTTTACATGGAAAGTCAAAGACAACAAATTAATCTTTAAAGAAGACGATGATGAGGAGGAGGAGGCATTTACCATCGTCAAGTTAACAGATCAGGAACTGGTCTTCAAGGGCGAGGGCATGACCAAAAACGGGGAAGGACAAACGGTCAAATGGGTCGAAACTTACTACCTGAAAAAATAATATCTTTACCTCCAAACAGAAAAGGTAGTCTCCTGTGGAGACTACCTTTTCTGTTTCACTACATCGTATCCATTCCAATTCCATTTGGCATTTTAACGTTATTTTTCTATTTTTAATACATCTTAGCCGTATCATGAAAAACAGCGATGCATAGCCAGCATTGCTTAAATGCACTTTGCTTTTTTAAAGCGTAGAATAACTAACCAAATGGAAAGATGAAAAAACAACAGCATTTGCTCGCCGATCTTTGGGAAAGTTATCCCGATGCCATTGCCAGTCAATACTCGGTCCCTGAAAAGGTGCCCATTGGTAAATATCTCTCTGAAATGCTGGCCATAGGCCCATTTTATTATTATGTTATTAATATTGCTGATTATACGATTTATAATATTCATGACAATCTGCTTACCTTACATGGAGCAGATTGTTATCCCACTACTTTGAAAGAGGTGATCGACTATATCCACCCCGATGATAAGGACTTTGTCTTTGAGGCAGAAAAGGCCACCTTATTAAAAATGGAAGAACTGGGATTTAGGAAAGGCATATTTTACCGCACATCCTATTGTTTTCGCATGAAAGTTGCAGACGGCACCTACCATCTTTTTCATCATCAGGGCATCCATTTAAGTCAGGATCAAGAAGGACGTTTTACCGCAGCCCTGAATATCCATACGGACATTAACCATGTTACGGCAGTAAACAATAAAATTGTTCTCGTAAAAGCGTTAGGTGAAAAAAATTATTGTCAATTAGCGCTTTCCGCTGATCCTTCCGAATTTATTCTTCCAAAGCTTTCGCGGCGTGAGATGGAAGTGCTCCGTTTGCTCGCGCAGGGATTCACGAGTCCGCAAATTGCTGACAAACTTTTTATTTCACCATTTACAGTACAAGTACACCGAAAAAGTCTCCTTAAGAAAACGCAGACCTCAAATAGTGGATGCCTGATCAAGAAAAGTATTGAGCTTGGTCTCCTATAAAATACCCTAAATGGGGTATTTTATCCGCAGCCTTGCTTTATTATTATTGTAACAATGAAAACTAAGGAACATAGCCTGACCCCCATTTGGGAAAAATATCCGGATATTTTCTCTTCGGATGATCTCGCTGTGGATGCCTCGTCAATACTTGGTCTAATTTCGGAAATATTCCTTACAGGTGATTATTACTACTATCTCATCAATATCCGCGCGCAGGAACTGAGCCACCAACACCCCAATATACTCCATATTCACGGACTGGAATTTATACCGTCGCAACTTCAGGAGATTATTGATCTCATCCATCCCGATGACATTTCTTTCGTGCTAAATGCAGAGGAAGCCTGCTATGCCAAGATCAATGAGATCGGCTCAGAACACCTCAAATCGTTAAAATCATGCTATTGTTTCCGTATGATTGTTGCAGACGGATCTTACCGGTTATTTCATCATCAAGCCATTACCCTGATTGCGGATCATGAGAACAGGATTGTTCGAAGTCTCAATATCCATACAGATATATCCCATTTGTCAACTAAGAATAACTACATCGCCACCGTTATGGGCATCAATGGGCGCAGTGACTTCTATCAAATAGATCTCTCGGTCAACCCGGCAAAGAATAACAGCAGCTGCACGCTAACAAAGCGCGAACTTGAACTTCTGCCTTATATTGCACAGGGAATGTCAAGTACCGAGATCGCCAAACAACTTGAAATATCCCAATTAACCGTTCGTGTGCACCGAAAAAATATACTGCGCAAAACCAATACGCGCAACAGCAGCTCATTAATCAAACGCTGCATCGAACTCGGCCTGCTTTTTTATGTTCAGATTGTCGATACAGGGCTTGCCGGTTTATAATAAAAATCTGGTTTCTAAGGCACGCTCAACCGTACGGATAAACCTTTGTATACACCATCATATACGGCTGTAAAACTAATCTGTTGATTTCTTCCCTCATGCGTTGCTGTATCAGCGGAAACAAGAGATAGGTCAATTTGACACTGGCAATTCCTATACCAGTCCCCATAACGATATCAGAAAACCAATGCCGATTATTATACATTCTAAAAAAAACCGTACCGGCAGCCAGGGTATAACCCGAAATGCCGTACCATATTGATTCATCTTTATACTCTTGCCATAATAGTTCAGCTCCGACAAAAGCAGTTGCGGTATGCCCCGAAGGAAAAGAGTTTGAAGCAGACTGGTCTGGACGTTGCACAGTAAAGGAGTTTTTCATGATGTTGACGGTTATCCCCATGAGTAGATGAGCTGCTGTACCATACAAAAAACGATTTTTAAAACTATTTTTTGCCTTAACGCCCATAAAATCCAAACCCAAAAAAGTGACCGTTGGAAGATATTGCACTACATCGTCAACTTTTCGTTTAGGCCCCGCATTTTTTTGCAGATTGGATTTCAGCATCCGGTCGAAACCATGCATCAGATTATTGTTTATCCGGATAACGCCATAAGTCATCATCAGGGCGGGTTCAAAAAATTCATTAATTTTTACCGAGCCTATTGCCACAGTATCTATATCGATAGTTTCTGAAAATATAGATTTATTTTTCAACAAAATAGATTGGTCCGCATGAAATACCGTAGTTATCTCCTGTGCCCAAAGTAGCGAACTAAAAAAACATTCGACAAGAATGCAGTACCAGCCGAGGCTATTTTTCATCAATATATAGTTATTGGGGTATATGAAAATCAGAAATAGATCAGAAAAGGCCATTCGTCCGAATAGCCCTTTTATTTATTAAATGGAAACGTAATTTCAGAACCAGACAATTAAAAAATGTTTTATTGCAGCTTGACACTGCTCCAAAATCTGTTAAATGTACAAGCATCAAAGCCGCTACCCATAGAAAGGGGCCTAATGGTACCATCTTCAAATAGTAGAAAAGATGAACTCATGCCATAAATCATTGAAGGTCCTGCGGGGGAGCTTATGGTACCCAATGCTCTCTTCATTGTATAGGGTATTACACCATTTTTATCCGAACAACCATAGATTGGCACATAACTGTAGGTAAGATGAGTTTCGTATGTAGTTAGTACATTCGTTGTTGGATATTTGGCACTTTTCATTTCAACCTTTCCATCTGCCCTGTATGCAAATGTTAAGACTTCGTCTCTATTACCATCCACTGTACTACCACCTCCCTCCGCCCGGAGCGTTTTTCCCACAAAAGTGCGGTAGAGCTGATTACTGATGGTCAGATCAATCACAATACTGTCCGTACGTCCACTGATGGGATCTGAAAATTTTACCGCCCAATTTTTCAATAGAATGTCTTTGGATTGAAATGTCTTCGTACCATATTGCCATTTTCGAATGATATCATTAGTACCTAATCCAAATTCGACAATGCTTCCATCCTGTCTTTTTAACAATTTGCCATCTTCTTTGATATTGAATTGGATCATTTCATTCTCCATAATAGTAATCGCATCGCCACTTTTCCACTCACGCATTGTACTGGAACTGCCATAATATGTATCTTTCTCGGGTTTCATCTGCACAAGCGTAAAATTCCTCCGCTTCTGTTTGTAGGTAAATATAGTTTCGACCTTTGGAATAGGCTGTCCATTGCTACCGACTACCTGTACCTTGACGGTCTCGGGCTTCTCCTGCTGCTTTCCGACCCTGTAATACGTCTTGGCCAATCCCTGATCATCTGTCACAACCTGTGTATCGCTCAATGTGCCGACTATAATTCCCCAGGAGACCGATTGCACTGTCCAGCTAATACTAATATTTTTTAGACCCTGCCCGGCTCTGTTCGTTACTTTGACAATCAGGGGCGCTTTCAGCTTTTCTTCCCAATCCGCTTCCTGACCGGCACCACTGACAATACTTATGCGGGCAGGTTCCCGATCAGCGATACTCGCTTCCTGTTTGGCGAAAACAGCCCCCTCGTGTGCGCTCAATCTGTATAAAATATTGAGCTTGCTCCCTACTTTAGGTTTTACCGCGGCCTGATGCGGATTATATAACAGCTCAACGGTCCCTTTTTCTTTGTCCGAGCTTAAGGTCTGTTCTGACAGCACATGGATCTTGCCGTCCTGCTCGAGCTCCACCCTAAAGTCGACAAATACCGGGTTTCCGATTAACGCCTTTTTATTTTTATCTTCTACCTGTACCGTTAATTTTAATTGCGTAGCCAGATCCGTCTCATCATATAACAGTGTAGAGTTTTTCAGTACAGGCGTCAATTGCATGTTTTTAAGATTGACAGCCGTATGCCCCTGTCCCATATACCAACTGAAACTCGACATCGGATCATCTTTTGCTAAAGGATCGGTACGGAACGAGCCAAATAGCAAACCAGCCTGTGCAAGAACCGTATTCATTACGCCCAGATCGTACCACAATGCCCCAAACGCAGCTGCTGTGGCGGATGATTGTTCCAACTTGCCGGATAAAGTTGCCATTCCTTCGTTGGAGAGATCGACCAAAGGTCCTAATATGCGATTGACATAATCCAGCATTACAGCTGTGTTGGCCGTGACAGATGACTGCTTAGCCGGTCTTTTTACTCCCGGGAATCCCACTGTATCCTTGGCAACGGTATCCGCAAGCGCACTGGTTGCGCGGGCGGCTAATTTGTATGTCCCTACCGGCTTGCCATCACGCAGATAGACACTTGTCACGAGTTCTTCAACTTTTTTGTCCCAATCTATTCGATAGAGCTGGAATTCAAATTGTTTCAGGCTATACTGGCTGACTTTTAACATGACAGGTAAACGTTTCCCTTCCCGCTCGGTATACATACGTAAAACCTGCTTTGCATCATCCACCTCAACGACGCATAGATCCCCCTTATTGGCACCGAAAACAATACGATGATCCGCTCCCAGATCAGTTGCTGTGGGCGATATATAATACGCAAGATGACCACTCTGGTAGTCAGCCTTGGCATACAGCTCCTGCTTGCCACCAGCTTGTGTGCCTCCTGATACATACACATTCCCTACTCCGGGCATTTGTTTATTGTTGTAGGTGGCCCGCTCCTTTTTTTCGAGCTGTTCGGAGTTATCTTCCTCCGGTTCCCGTTCCTTTTTCGCACAACCAATGATTAAAAAACACCCCATGCATAGCATAAAAGTGTATAGGCTTATTCTTTTCATAATTTCACCCCTTTCTTTAGGCGTAAAATTAATGGTGCATCCTAATATATAAAATACCGCGTTTGGGGTATTTTACACCTTTTCGGGGCCGTCATTTTAACGGATAAACTTATTCAGGTTTCAGTTTAGACGCTAGCGTTGGATCCAGCGCCGCCTTATGTAACATCAGTGTAACCGTTTTATAGCTGACAAATTCTTTGGTGACATACATATACCCTTTAAAATCGTTGGCTTTCCCCCATGAATTTTTAACAAGGTAATATTCTTTACCATGCTGATCCTTGGCCAGCCCTACAATATGCATCGCGTGATCATCGGTGGTCTCCCAATTGTCGAAGGCCTTCTGCCGCTCTTCGGGAGTCACTTTCCTTTCGGGCATCGGCTTGACAAACATGGTCTTTTTCTCTTCGCCGGACATACTGTCAAAGGGTTTTTCGGGAACATAAGCAATACCATAAGGCCATGAGAACCCCTTTTCAGACACATCCGTTGTCCAGGCAATGGTAAAGCCCTGTTGCAATGCCCTATCTATAATTTCCGTTAGATCCTGCATCGGCACATTATAAAAACGGTCAAATGACCAATTGTCCGGCACCATTAGCACAAAAGGCTTGTAGTACGGCTGATCCGTTACAGAAGCAAAACCAATGTAATCATCAGGATCGATGCCGATCACCTGATCCGCAAATGATCGCGCCGTATAGGTTTTGCCCTTAAAGTCAAATTGTTGAGGTACCTCCCCAAGATGAGCATCAAGTGTTGCGCGGTAGGCCTGCTCCCAGTTTGGGGTCAATGGCCTGCTCTTTATCAGCACTTTGAGCATGGCGTTCAGCATGGGTGTCATTTTCTTAAAATCATTATAGGTTTGTCTGCCACGTAAGCCTGTGTAAGCCGCCCCCGGCATCGCACCATACTTGCGAAATACATTCAGAACATCATGTAATTGTCCCCCTTCGCCCATCGTCAGACCTCCGTGGAGACGCACAAAATTATGCGCTCTGTCCACATAGGCCTGCCTGGCGGTATAAACCTGTGAAATTTCGACCGGCTCTTTTCCCATTCGGATCATCTCCGACTCCAGAAATGAATTACCGGTATAAGACCAACAGGTATTTGATGCGCCCTGTTGTTTTACCGAGGTGCAACCAAGATTGATGACATCCGTAAAAACATATTCCGTTTTAATTCGCTTATACTTGTTTTTAATGAACATCTTACGTCCATAGTTGACCAGCAATGCCCCGATAACCAGTACAAACAGAATAATGACAGGCTTTTTATATCTTTTCATAAACTCTATTAACGTCCGCCACTGACAATTGCCATAAACCGGGGCCAGAACTGCTTTAAAAAACTGTAAATCATCAGACCAAAAACAATGATAATAACAGGGCAGAAAAAGTACAGGAACAGCAATAAGACTTCAGACTGTGGCTTGAGTAACTTAAATAAAAACTTAATAACAAACACCAAAGGTAAACGATGGTAGGCAAAAATAAAAAAGCTGCTAGTGGCCAGGAACCTGTTTGTACGCCAGCTTTCTTTTCCTATAAAATGAGCAACGACTGACACCGTAGCAATAAGACCTATGCTAATTCCCGCACAGTATAAATCAACCCACCAGCTTTTGTTCAGAAATAATAACTGTGCCACAACAAGCAGGACATACAAAGGCACGGCGATCGATAACATCGGCCGCATACCACTGACAAAGTTTTTATTGTTGATACTAAAATACGCCCCCGCAGTGAAGAAAAAGAAAGAAACCGTACTCAGCCCCGGCAAATAAAAAAAGGGATTAAAAATCCAGAGCAATCCCAATATAATTACGGCATAAGTCCGCAGTTTTTTAATCAGGATATAGACTATAGGCGAAAACAGCACTACAACCATCAGATCACGGATAAACCAAAAGGGTGAATTAACCGGCAACGATTTCTCCGAGTGCGGGTTAACCTGAGAGGTATCCCAAAAGGACCAGAGCCAGTCCGCCAGGTCATAATCCGTTATTAATTTGTTTCTTCCTGAAACTAAACTGCCCGACAAAAATGACTGTGCAAGCAAAAGGAATAAGATGACCAACAGATTCCAGAAAATATAAGGAACCAACAGCGAACGGACACGATTTTTCAACTTCTGCAGGTAGATTTCCATAGAAAAACCAGCTGTTTTATAGAAAAATAAAAAACCTGAAATAAAAAAGAAAAGCGGTACACAGAGCTCGAAAACAATTTTGGAAAATAAGAAAAAGGTATGCGAGAACAAGGGGTAGTTAACAAAGCTGATCTGCTTTACACCCTTCATAACAATATCTGAAAAATCCGTATGGATAAATACCACACCCACAATCAGTGGGAAACGCAAAAAATCAATGGTCTTCGACTGCAGCTCATCGCCAGACATTTTATAATGATAATCTTTACCCATTAGTTAGATTTACAGGATACATTTGTGCCATTAATTTACACATTTCTAAGTAAATATCAGGCATCCGGTTTTCGGTTCGACAGATCTACCCACTGATCACTAGCAAATCCACCATTCAAATAAAGCGCTTAGAACAATATTTCATGTACCAAAAGCGTTACATAATTACTAAACCACATCAATAAAAGAGAGTACTATGCAGCTAAAATCGTTTAAACTATAGCAATAAATATTAATAAAGGGTTAATACGTCATTCCGTTTTTTATTGTTCAGAAATCAACCAGACCAGCGTTAAAAATGAGCTCGATTATTTCCTGTTTTCTTCCCATTTCAATTGTACTATCCCCTTTCCTTGCCTCCGCACAAGACGCACTGCTAAGTGGCTCCATTCGCGATTCCGTTACTCAAACACCGCTACGCGGAGCCATTATTACCATAAAGGACGGCATACGCACGACCACAGACCAGCAAGGACATTATCAGATCACGGTTCCTAAAGGTATTCACCTGGTAACGGTAAGTTACACGGGCTATCGGCAACAGGTAGCGACGATCGAATTACGGCAGACACTTGAAAAAAACTTTGCGTTACAGCCCCTTACCAAGCGAATGGACGAGGTCGTCGTATCAGCCAAAGAAAAGGGCGAAGCCATCGACGATCCACAGATGAGCACGGCTCATCTCAATATGAAGGATATTAAAGATGTCCCCGTCATCTTTGGCGAGAAAGACCTCGTTAAAACCATACAGTTGTTGCCCGGTGTACAGAGCGCTGGTGAAGGCTCTGCCAATTTTCATGTGCGCGGTGGTGACGGTGGACAAAACTTGATCCTCCTTGATCAGGCTACCGTGTATAATGCTTCGCATCTCCTCGGATTTTTCTCTACCTTTAATTCGGATGCGATCGAGGATGTACAGCTCTATAAGGGCGGCATACCGGCCCAATATGGCGGACGTCTATCTTCTGTACTGGATATTTCCATGTTGAATGGCAACAAAAAGCAGTTCTCCGGCGAAGGCGGCCTGGGTATAGTTGCTTCGCGGCTCAAACTGGAGGGCCCAATTGCAAAAGACAAGAGCTCCTTTCTATTCAGTGCCCGCCGTTCCTATGCCGATTCCTTTTTAAAACTGGCGAAAAGCAAAGACATGGATAAGAATAGTCTGTATTTCTATGATCTGAATGCCAAGCTCAGTTTTAGTCTGGGCAAGAAATCCAACCTATATCTATCAGGCTATCATGGCAAAGACAGATTAAAGTACAGCGACCTATTTCATCTTTTCTGGGGGAATACCACAGCGACGGCACGGTTGAACCACCGCTTTAGCAATAAAATATCCAGCAACACCTCACTTATCTATAGCGGATTCAATTATCAGGCCGGTGTTTCCAGCGAGCAGATCGATTTTCAGATGGTCTCCAACATCCGGAACGTCAATGCTAAGCAGGATTTTTCCTATTATGCGAATGTTAATAATACCATCCGGCTGGGGGTAAGCGCACTGGCACAGTCCATCCGGCCGGCCAATCTCTCTTCGGGCAAAAATCAGTCTGTCAATCCGACGGCCATTGAAAGCCAGCGCGGTATTGATCTCGGTGGTTATATCTCCCACGAATGGAAAGCTACCACCAGCCTGTCGTTACAGTACGGTATCCATGTCCATGATTTTATGGTCCTGGGCAAACGGACTTTCTATCAATTTGACAAAAACGGACAGCCTGTTTCCGAAAAACGGGATAACAGCCAGATTGCCAAACACTATATCAATCTGGAACCACGTCTTTCCGCCAGTCTGATGCTGGATGAACGCAGCAGCTTAAAAGCCTCGTACAACCGCATCGTGCAGAACCTGCATCAATTGACCAATACCACCGCCAGCCTGCCCACCGATCGGTATGTACTCAGTAGTCTCCATATCAAACCACAGCGCGTAGACCAGGCTGTCCTTGGTTACTTCCGTACTTTTGTGAACAAGCAGTACGATTTTTCGGTCGAAGCCTATTATAAACGTCTGGGCAATCAAATTGACGTACGCAATGGGGCCACCTTACAGGCGGATGCCTATTTCGAAGGGGAGCTGCTCTTTGGTATCGGCCGGGCTTACGGCCTGGAGGGGCACCTGCGCAAGAACAGCGGCCGTCTTAAAGGCTGGATCAGCTATACCCTTTCCAAAAGCCGACGTAAATTTAACGGAATCAATGACGGAAAATGGTTCAATGCTCGGCAGGATCGCACACACGACTTCGCAGTTGTGGCCAATTATGCCCTTTCGGACAGCTGGACAGTCAGCGGAACATTTGTCTTCAACACCGGAAATGCCGTTACCTTTCCAAGCGGAAAATACCTTGTCAACGGCAAATCCATGTTCTACTACACCGAGCGGAACGGTTACCGCATGCCTGACTATCACCGCCTGGACCTGTCAGCGACTTACGCCCCCAATAAAACCGGCAAACGCTTTCATTCGAGCTGGACAATTGGCATATACAATGCCTACAACCGCAAAAATGCTTATACCATTGACTTTCGGGAAAATAAGGACAACCCCAATCTCACCGAAGCTTACAAAATTGTTTTATTCGGAATCATTCCTTCCGTCACCTGGAACTTTAAATTTTAGACCTTATGAATGTTAAACTGTCTTTTATCCTATGCGTTCTGTTGTTGCTGATTTCTTCCTGTGAGGAAAAAATGGACCTTGATCTCAATGAGGCTGCCGCACGCATTGTTATTGATGCCCAGCTATCCGATGCCAGTTCAGTTCAGCGGATACGCATTTCACGATCTGTCGGATTCGACGATCCCATCAATACTTCCGGGATCAAAGGAGCAACGGTATGGGTCAAAGACAATGAAAATAGGAACTACTCCTTTCAATATGAGAAAGACGGCTATTATATCCATCGTACCTTTAAGCCCCTTTCCGGCCGGACCTATACGTTGCATGTTGAGGTCCAAAAGCAGCAATATGGCTCTACCTGCCGGATGCCCACCTATGTTGCCGTGGAGTCAACCCATATTTCCGAAAAAAATCTCGGCGGAGAAAATTATTATTTTGCGGCACTGACCTTTAAAGATCCGGCTAAAATTTCCAATTATTATATTTATACCCTCTCCACCAATGGGGGTCCCTTTCGTTTTGCACGGGCAGAGTCCGACCAATTTAACGACGGACTGAAAGTAACCCATTATATAACCGACCAGGAGGAAGACCTATCCCTTGGTGACACAATTACAATACGCCGCTATTGTGTGGACCAGAAAACCTATCAATATTGGAACGAGTACCAAAGCAACAATCTCAGCAACGCCGCACCCGGGAATCCGAAATCCAATATTTCCAACAACGCATTGGGCTATTTCTCTGTTGCGGCAGCAAAGGAATATCAACTACGGATCGGACAATAGCCAGAATCAGGGAGCCCATCGCATGCGCAAACTATTCACGGTTGTCACTCTCCTCTTTGCGTCCCTCCGCGATCAGTTCATTGACTTCGCTCATTTCTCCCTTTTCAAGTTCTTCGATATCTTCCGCCTGCTCATCCGAATAGCGATCTATAAAGAAGGTACAGCCCATGGGAAAGTGATCAGAACCTACCGAAGGATAAATAAACAGCTTGTCTATGAATACATTTGGACTATGAAACAGCAGATCCAGCGGAACCCTGAAAAACCAATAATTGGCATGAAAAGTCGATAAGATGCCACGTCCGATCCGTGCATCGATGAGCTTGCTTGTTTTTTTAAACAGGACTGAGGACCTTGCCCAGGCCACATTGTTAAAATCGCCCGTCACCACTACCGGCATTTTATAATTGCGCACCTTTTTCGCCACGCTGAGCAGATCACCATCCCGTTCCTTGGAGTTCTCTTCTTCCGTAGGACTTGGTGGCGGTGGATGCACCGCAAAAAATATAAAACGGTGACCGTCTTCTGTCTCCAATTCAGCCTCGATACTCGGAATATCATCAGCGACAAAGTAGTGCACCCAACTTTTATTGACCTTGAGCTTGGTGTAAAAATGCATGCCATAAGTATTATCCAAGGTCACTTTGACCACATTAGGATAGTCTGATTCCAATTCACGCAAGGCATTTTCCCAAACCGCATCACTTTCCATTGTCACAAAAATCTGCGGTTGCTCTTTCCGGATCAGATCTATAAAACGGCCGTACTCTTTATTGAATTGCAAGATATTACAGGATATAATTTTAATACTATCTGAAGCGTCTTTCCCCTTTTCATATATTTCTTTCCTCCAAAATTTGGTGTAGCGTACCAAGATAAATACGTGATAGCCAATCAACAGCGCCTGAAGGATCTGTATGCTCCATATCCAGGGAGCGTCCGCAACAAGATAAAATCCCCAGGCCAGTACCGGTACCTGAAAAACCAGCAGCTGCAATTTCACAAATTCGGCCACACGAAAGACCCAGTGCTGGCACCGGATAAAAGGAAGCAAGCTAAGGAGAATCAAGAGTCCCGACAAAACAAAAAATATGATCTGCATATTAATTTCAAAATTATATCACAAAGATATGGCCTGAACAAGACATTTCCGTGTCCAATCACTGACCGGCAGGAAGATCCCATAAAAAGGGTTACGCTTTAATTTCTTTCGCGGTGTAATCGACACGTGTTTTGGACAGGGCATCCGGAAAATTGGACTTGATATAGTCGATCATCTGTTCACGTATGTAACAGCGGAGATCAAAAGCTTGCCCTGAATTACGGCAGCTCATCAAGCAGCGTATCTCCATGGTCTGCTCCCTAATATCAGTCACCTGCAAGACATTCACTTGACCATCCCATAAGGGATGCCCGGCGAGCAAGACCGTCAACTTCTCCCGAAGCTGCTGCACGGGGATGGTAAAATCGGTGTAGATAAAAACCGTTCCCAATATCTCAGCTGTAGTCCGCGTCCAGTTCTGAAAAGGTTTCTCGATAAAATAGGTGATCGGCAGTACCAGACGACGCTTGTCCCAGATATTGACCACCACATAAGTGAGGTTGATTTCCTCAACCTTTCCCCATTCCCCTTCTACCACAAGCACATCGTCCATTCGTATGGGCTGTGTAAATGCGATTTGAAAACCCGCCAGCAGATTCCCAAGTGATTTCTGTGCCGCAAAGCCAATGATAATACCGCCGACCCCCACACCAGTCAGCAATCCTGCACCGATCTTTTGCATGCTTTCGAAACTTAATAATACAATCGCCAGTGCGACCACAATAATGATGGTCACCACCACTTTGCGGATAAAAACGATCTGTGTCCTGACCTTCCGCTCACGTAAGTTATTCTCCTTGTTGACATCAAAGCGATGGTACAGATAATCTTCAAATACTTTGATCGCCTGAATCAACGCCAAGGCGAAAAAGCTGACTAACAATATCTCGTTGATTTTGGTCACCACCTGTAAAGTTCTGGCATTAAAATGCGCAAAAGGAAGTAAACTGTTAAAGACCAGCAAGGGAATAAAAATACTCAATATCCTGTTGAATCGGCGAATGAATGAACGGAACAGGGAATAAGAAGACTGCTCGATCGCCTGCCTTCGCAACAGGGGTATAAACAACATTTTTATGAGAATACCGATCAGGAATGAAAATAGGATTAATGCCATATTCCAGAGCCATACAGGCCAGTTCTGTGAAAGTTGGATTAATACTTCGGTCATAACGTTATAATTTTCTATTGCACTACATATAAATTACTACTATGTATAACTGTTGGGCAGAGGTAACGTTTGTTTTATTTTGAGAAAATACCATTTGCTATCACAAATGGATCACCTAAGAGCATAAAATTAGATCAAGATTCATCTTTGGTATATTTTTTGAAACAAGCAGCTCTGTTATATAATCAACACGAAATGGAGGTGCCATAATTGATCATGCATACTATTAAAGGTACAAATCCGTTTTATACAGATGGATTTAACAAAATAAAATAAAACTATCCACAAAGAATTAGAACCAAACACACATCAAAAACTATGAGCAAGAAAAAAGACAATTCAAGATGGCTTAACGTGGCTATATCCTGGGGAGCGAGTATCGTTATCATCGGGGTACTGTTCAAAATCCTCCATATCGGCGGCAGCACCGCCAACTATATGATTGGTATCGGACTCGGCGTGGAAGCCCTCCTTTTCTTTCTGATGGGTTTCAATCCCCCTGCACCAGAACCTGACTGGAGCCGTGTTTATCCTGAACTGGATGACAACTTCAATGGAGAGCTACCTGTCAGGGGTAAAACCGTAGTGGCGCAACCTGCAGGACCTTCCGCTACTGCCGCATTGGACAAAATGTTTGCGGATGCTAATATCGAACCGGCGAGTATTGAAAACCTGGGACGTGGATTACGCGATTTCAGCGAGAAGGTATCGGCCATCAACAAACTGTCTGACGTTTCGCTGGCAACGGAAGAATTTACACAGAAACTGCGCACCGCAACATCAAAATTTGACCACCTGAGCTCTGCTTTTGAAAAAGCTTCGGAAAACCTTGTAGCGATGTCAAATACCTCCGGTGATACGGCAAATTACCACGACCAGGTGAAAAATCTGACAACTAATCTTGGTCAGCTCAATGCCATGTATGAGCGTGAATTACGTGACTCCGCATCACACCTGCAGTCCATGAATAAGTTTTATGAGAACTTAAGCTATACCATGCAAAACTTCAACGAATCACTGGATGACTCCAAAGCATTTAAAGAAGAAGTGGGCAAACTGGCGAAAAATCTGAATGCATTAAATGCCATTTACGGCAATATGCTGAGCGCCATGAACCAGCCTCGTGTATAATTTATCCTTGTATTACTTAAATCTGAAAAAATGGCATTAGGAAGAGAAACGCCAAGACAGCGGATGATCGGCATCCTCTATCTGGTCTTGCTTGCTTTACTGGCACTCAATGTACCGGATTCAATCTTGGATGCATTCAAAAATATCAACAACAGTCTCGAAACATCCAAGTCAAATGTCAACACCGCTGTACAACAGCTATTCGCTGCATTTGAAAACACCAAATTAAAGGAGGAACCCGCAAGGGCCAAACCTATTTACGATAAAGCAAAAAAAGCACAGGCTATTATTGGCGAACTCGACAAATATATTCTGTCCCTGAAAGAAGAATTTGTCAAACAGGGCGGCGGATACGATGAAGAAAAGGGAGACCTTGTCAAACGGGAAAATGAAGATATCTCTCCCAATCTGATGATCAATGAGAAAAAAGGAACGATTCTGAAGGACAAGATTAATGAAACCCGTTCCAAATTATTGGCATTGCTGACACCTGAAGAGCAAAAAATGGTTTCTTTTTCCCTTGAAGCCAAGAATCCAGAGAAGTCGGTGAATGGCAAAAGATCCTGGGAAGAGATCAATTTCGGCAGTGGCACGCCATTGACCGCAGCGATGACCATACTGACAAAGATCCAGACCGATGCACAAAATGCCGAGTCTGATGTGGTGAAGATCATTCTGGGCAAAATGGATCAGGCTGTGGTCAATCTGGACAAATTTGCTGCAGTAGCCGTTGCTCCCACGTCTTATTTGGTACAGGGACAGCCTTACAAAGCCGAAGTCTTTTTAACCGCATCCGATTCCAAGTCCGAACCGGCTATCTCTGTCAACGGTTCGGCATTACAGATTGTGGACGGCAAAGGGGTATACTCCGTACCGACCAACCGCGAAGGTATTTTTAGCTGGACCGGAGTGATTAAAGTAAAACAGACAGACGGATCATTTAAAGAATACCGCACACCACAGCAGACCTATCAGGTCGCCCGTCCTTCGGCCGTGGTATCACCGGATAAAATGAATGTGCTGTATATCGGCGTCAATAATCCGATTTCTGTTTCTGCCCCGGGCACACCTACCGATAAAGTGCGGGTAAGCATGAGCGGCGGAAGCATATCCCCTGCGGGCGGCGGCAAATATAATGTGCGGGTGAGCTCACCGGGCACAGCGCATATCTCTGTAGCTGCAGAGGTGGCTCCGGGAAAAACACAGACTCTGAGTTCGACCGAATTCCGCGTCAAGCGAATCCCGGATCCGATTGCCAAATTTGCCGGTAAAACAGGTGGTTCTATGGCAACAGTAGCGCTGAAAGCACAAAATGCACTCTTTGCGAAACTGGATAATTTTGATTTTGACGCTACATTCAAAGTGACCAAGTTTACCATGATTATCGCCAAACCCCGTGCAGATGCGATCGTACTGTCTACCTCGGGCGGTCAATTAAGTTCAAGCATGTCCTCGGCCCTGAATGGCATCGTGCCGGGAACACGTGTGATCTTTGACAATATCGTTGCCGTAGGTCCGGATGGGACTTCCAGACAACTCAATGCCGTCGCATTAACGGCAAACTAGTAAAATCACCCCTACCTTTATACTTAACGCCTGTTCTATTCGTAGAGCAGGCTTTTTTTGTGTGTTACCAACAGTTCAGGACAGTGGAATAAAAGTTTAATTGCATTATTGTACTGTAGCTCTTTCAGATCCTATTTTCTGCTTAAAACTATCTATCCATTATATGGAATTGCCGTAACCTGAAAGAACCTATTAACCAATAATTAAAGTAATCATTTACTTTCTCGAAAAACCAATTATAAAACAAATTGAACTGTATGAATTACCAATTTTTTACGAGATCGCTACTGAAAAGAAGTATCAAATTGCTGTGCCCGTTGATTGCACTTTCCCCCAGCCCTTTATTCGCAAATCCATTTACAGCAAGCCCAATTTTGCTGAGCAGTAAATTGGCCGGCATCACAGGGCGTGTACTGGATCCGGACGGCAAACCCGTCTACGGTGCTACGATTTTGGTCAAAGGCAGTAAAGCCGGGGTCAAAACAGGCGAAGACGGTGTGTTTCATATCAATCTGCCTGCCGATAATCAGGTCATTATTGTCAGCTACATTGGCTATAAAGTGCAGGAGATAGACATGACCGGAAAAACAAACATCACCATCCGGCTTGAATCCAATACGAGTATTGATGAAGTCGTCGTGGTAGGCTATGGTACAAAAAAACGCGGTGAGGTACTAGGCGCTGTGGCTTCTGTCGATCCCAAAGAAATCCAGGATATCCCGGCAGCAAATATTGCGGCAGCGTTGCGGGATCGCGTTGCAGGACTGGGTGTCAGTGAATCATCCGGCCGGCCGGGGGCAGCAGTTACATTAAACGTCCGGAACGCCTTTGCCTCCGATCAGGCCAAGTTGCAGGGTGTGACAAACGAACCCTTATATGTCATTGACGGAATCATCTCCACATCCGATGTTTTTGAAAATCTGGACGCCTCCATGGTCGAGAATATATCGATATTAAAAGATGCTTCAGCAGCTATTTATGGCGCTTCGGGCGCAAAGGGAGTTATCCTTGTTACCACTAAGCGAGGACAGGCCGGCAAGACACAACTGAGCTACAACGGTTATATGGGTGTCTCAGACGCCACCGTTAAGCCCAAAATGCTTTCGGCCTATCAGCATGCCAAATTATTGAACGAAACCTATGCCCTTAACAATGCGCAGCCTACTTTATTCTTTTCAGATGAAGATCTCGCCTATCTCAAAACCAATCCTTACAAAAGCTGGTATGACGAATTGTGGAAATCTTCCAGGATGGAGCGCCACAATCTGTCTATTTCCGGTGGCAGTGAAAAAGTCACCTTCTTTGCAGGGGGCAGTTACCAAAAGGAAAATGGCAATTATGCCGGCATGAGCCAACAAAAATATTCCTTTCGGTCGGGATTCAATGCCGAAATCATCGATGGACTGAAAGCAGATGTGGCTTTTAACGTCAATAATACCAAAACCAACAGCCAAAATAGCCTGTCTGATGACCGCGACCAAAATTTCTACCAAACCCTGATTACCACCCCGCAATGGGTACCTATTCAGATCGATGGTCTGCCCGTCAACTTTAATAACATCAACGCCAATAGCAACACCAATCCATTGGCCATTATTAATTCAGGTTATTATCAAAAGCAGAACAATACAAACTATAGCATCAATGCCTCGCTAAATTATGCTCCGAAGGCCTTGAAAGGTTTTAATGCACGTATCCAGGTGTCGCATTCCGGCACATCATCCAGTGGTCAGGAATACCTTCCGGCCTACGACCTATACGACTTTGTACGTTGGGGCAATAACAACTTGCTCTATACCAATACCGTCAATTCCACCTTTCGTATGGATGGCAACAAAACAAAAATTGCTCCCTCACTGGGCAAGGGAAGCAGTTATCAGGGTAATCTCGTGTTACAATATGCCAATAGCTTCGGCGATCACAATATGGCTGTGCTGCTTGGCGCGGAGCAGTCAGCATCCAATTCCGAGGGATTATCGGCCTATTGGACCAACCAACAGCTATTGAATCTGGATGAATATTGGGCTTTCGACCAATCTACTTTTACCAATAATGGGCGCAACATTGAAGAGGCCGTCAAACGTTCTGTCTTTGGCCGCTTCAATTATGACTACAAGAAAAAATACCTCGTGGAGGTGATCACCCGCCTGGACGCATCCTCGCGTTTTGCAAAGGGCAATATATGGGGATTGTTTCCCACAGTCGCGACTGGTTGGGTAGTCAGCGAAGAAAACTTCTTTAAAGACCTGAACTACATCAGCTATCTAAAGGTGCGGGCCAATTACGGGCTTGTGGGCGAGGACCGTGTGACGGCGCGATTGTGGCAGGACCGCTTTAGTGTAGACCTGGTCAATACGGGTTACCTCTATGGCGAAACCCCAGTGGCCTCCCTCAACCCGACCATCATTGCCAATCCGGATATCTCCTGGGAAAAACACCGCACGTTTAACTTTGGTATTGAATCGCGCTGGTTTGATAATAAACTGAGTTTCGGATTCGAGTATTACTTCCGCGATTCCTACGATGTATTTGACAAAGGGAATGACGAGAATTTCCCGATGTATGCCGGATTCAAAGCACCGGTGGTTAATTATCAAAAACGCAAAGGCTGGGGAACTGAATTCTCTCTGGGTTACCAAAATACATTTTCCAATGGGCTTAAGCTATCCACCAACATGAATTTTGGTTACTCGGGCAGCTATACCACGCAGATGTACTTCAATAAGTTCCAGCTCTGGGATTTCTCCTATCCCGACTGGAAGGTCGAAATGGGTACCGACTCCCGCAAATACAATACCGGCAATTATGGACTGATCTATGTGGATATGCTGCGTACACAACAGGATGTGGATAATTTTCTGGCTAAAAACCCCAACTATACCATCGACGGGAAAGTGCCACAGGTCGGCTGGACAGTATACGAAGATACCAATGGCGACGGAAAAATTACCGAGAAAGATCTCACCACCATGTTTGAGAATACATCGCCCATTTTCTCTACGGGTGTTACCATCGGTTTAGCCTATAAATCTTTTTCACTGAACACCAACTTCCGTGCAGTTTTTGGCGGCAAAGCGTTTTATGAATCACAGGCTATGACTGCCCCTACCGATAAAGTCAATGTACCCAGCTTTTGGGAAGACCATTGGTCATTGGAGAATCCCGATGGCAGATTCCCCCGTTACGATGATGCGGCCATGATGAGAAAATGGAACTCGACATTCTGGGCGAAGGACGGAACAACAATCCGGATCAACAATATGGTTTTTAACTGGAGTGTACCCAAAAATTTTACCGATAAGATCAATGTACGTTCACTCAAGTTGATGCTATCCGGCAATAACTTATGGACGATCGTCGCACCGTTTAAACATCGTGACCCTTACGCTACGTCCTTATATAACTACCCGACGATCCGGACGATATCCTTTGGTTTAAACTTTGGCATTTAACATACAAAGACATGAAAAGACATTTTAATTATATCATAGCCCTACTGATGGCATCCAGTACCGTCCTTATGACCCAAAGCTGTAAAGATGATTTTTTTGAGCTGGTCGATCACGGCGGTCTTGATGCCCGTATCTGGGACAACGAAGGCGCAATAGAATTCTATCTGGCAGGTACTTATGCCATGATTATGCCGACCCATCCCCATGAGATCACTCCCAATGACATGCAGATGCACTATGCCAGTGACGAAAACTATTTCTCGGGAACTAATGGCCCTAGCAAAAAAGTATTGGGATTAAGCGGTGAAATTACGCTTAATGATGTGAAATACATTGCAAGCAAATACCAGGGTACCAATGTGGGCGACAACCGTTATTTTGATATCGCCCGTTGCAACAATGCCATTGCCTATATCCCAACAGGCACACTCTCGGCTGAGGTAAAGAAAAAATTTTTAGGTCAGTTTTATGCTTTACGTGCTATGGTTTATTTCGAGCTCACCCGGCTGTACGGCGGTGTACCGTTGGTTCTTGCCCCTCAAAATCCCGATAACCTGAAACTGGAGGGCCGAGCGTCGGCAAAGGCCTGTTTTGGGCAGATCGTGAACGATCTGGATTCGGCCATGGTCAATCTCGATGGTGTGCTGTGGGACGACGCCACAGGCCGCGGAAAAATAACAAAAGCCGCGGCAGCAGCGCTGAAAGCCAAAGCACTACTGTATTGGGCAAGTCCGCAATTCAACCCTACAGATAACCCGGCACACCCCTATGAGGCGCAACGTTGGGAGACAGCGCTGCAGGCAAGCAAAGAAGCCTATGAGCTATGCAAAACCGCCGGCCATGCACTGCTGCCCAATTATAACGAGATCTTTCTAAAAGAAGGCATTGCAAATACTGAGGCCGTGATTGTCCGTTCCTATTCAGCGACATCACCAAAGCGGTTCACGGTTGTTGAGCGCGCTTCACGTCCTGCATCCGAGGGCGGATCACCTGCAGATTATTATGTGCCTACGACCCTCTTGCTAGGCGCCTACCCCATGCAGGACGGCACCCCGGCCAACAGCAGCAATACAAGCTATGACGATGCACTATTTTGGAAAAACCGCGATCCCAGATTTAAACATACCGTTGTTTATAACGGTGCCGAATGGCCTTTAAGTGGTAAGACGGGACGAAAACAATGGAATTACAGCAACGCCGCGGATGAATCCTCCATTAAATCTTTTTATTGTAAGAAATTTGTCAATCCGGCACTTTCGTCCGCAGCTGTTGGAATTGCCAACGATATGGGCGGCAATGGCATGGACTGGATCGAAATCCGTTTTGCTGAGGTAATGTTGGATTATGCTGAATCAGCCAACGAAACGGGCAATCTCTCCCTTGCCAAGGAGCTGGTCCGCAGCATTCGCCAGCGCGCCGGAATAGAACAGGGAAACTTTGACTATGGCTTATCGCTGGCATCCAACAAAGAGCAGATGCGTGATCTTATGATGAACGAGCGGCAGATTGAATTTGCCTTTGAAGGCAAACGCTATCATGACCTACGCCGGACAAGGCGTATGCATACCTTGCAGGGGACTATTCAGACTTATTTATTTGAAGCAAAATCTGGGGCAGCAAAAGACATGCTCGAATCGAAAAATGCGGCTGGTATTCGCCATCGCGAAAGCCTGGATATGAACAACCGCGATACGGTACTGACCTATTTTAAATATCCTTACAACCTGCGTGCAGAGAGTTCCAATGGCGCCTTTGCCTTCCGTGACTATTATTATTTCTATCCCCTTCCCAATACCTTTATGAACTCCTCGCCTTTGTTGGAGCAGACAATCGGTTACGAAGGCGGTACATTTGACCCATTAAATGATTAGTTATGAACCGTTCCTATTTAACAGCTATTCTACCTCATTATTTACAGATGAAAGCACATTACTTATTCGTTGTGCTCCTATTGGGCATATTATTTTCCTGTAAACGTGAAGGTGACAATATTTTCAATTTATTTGAAGATGTCTCCGTCACGCTTCACATGGAAAACGAACACAATATCGGTACCTATAAGGATGTTGCCGTGGGCGACTCCATTTTCGTTGATTTTACCATCAGCTCCAAATCCAAAGATATGCACCAGGTCTGGATCTTCTATAATGGAGCTGGCGCCGCTGTCCTAAAAATACCATTAGAGGAAACAGAAAAAAGAAGTTTTCGCTATGTATATAAGATCCGGGCCGATAAAGTCGGCGAGAGCACCTTCCGGATTATGGCCGTTGACAAAGAAGGTGTATTTATGGGAGATGGCTATACCTCTGTCACCTACAATGTACTGTCCGATTACGTTCATCTCAACAACCGTGTGCTCAATATGCCTGATAGCGTAAACCGGAGCAGTGCCTGCTTTATTGATCTGGTAGAAGGTAAAACCTATACCTATGCCGAGGCCAAACTTCATCCGGAGAAAATAGATCTTGGGATGTATCGGACATATAAAGTGGAGTCTAATGGAAATATTACATATCAGTACAGTATCTATTCCCTACAGGCTGCCCCTATTCCATTTGGCGCATTTGACTTTACCGGTCTGGCGGGCAAGGGCCGTGTGACTTATTTTTCGGGCATCCAAAATAATCAGGCCAGTTCATTTTTAAATACCTTGACCTCTGGCCAGGTGATACAGGCTAATGCAATCTCCCGTAAAACCACCAATCTCAAATTGGAGGACCTGAAGGTAGGAAGCCTGTTTTACTTTAAAACTCCGGATGAAAAATATGGCGTTGTTATTGTCAATGCCCTGAGTGGTTTTGACAATAACCGTTACCTGAACATCAGTATCAAACGTCAAAATTAATCTTGTCCCTTTTTTCCCTTAATAACCGGGGTACCACAGCCTTGTGCGTACCCCTTTTCTTACTTTCAAAATAAGCAATAACAAGCGAGGCACGATACGGTATGAAAAATTAAAGAAAAATTATTACCTTTATATTAACAGTCATTTTATCTTGTTTTATAGTAAACCTAATTCAAGCATATTAGCATGGTAAAAACAGCTAAAAACGAACTTTCTAATTCGGTATCACATCGTATCGATGAGATTTTGCGCCTCACAAAACTTCCTATACAGGAGTTAGCCCGTATGGCGGGCATTAATATTCGCTCATTAAAGGGGTACCAGATGGGCAGTATTCCCATTACATTGGAATCGGTCCTCAAAATATGCACAGCATTATCAATCGATTTCCATGACTTCTGTGATTTTAACAAAAGGTTAAGTCCAAGGAAGATACAGCCAGTGATCTCCCCTACAATCGAAGCTAAGAAAGTAGAAGAGTCTTCTGAAATAAGCGCAGAAGTCATTCGTCTTGCTAACGCAGAAAAACGTGAGAAACAAAAAAAACATCGTGATCAGGTTGCAACCATTGTCCGAACGACTGACTATTTTTTACTTCCGCGGCCCCTGTTTCAAATAGTAACAGATTTTGCCAACGACTACAATCTACACACAACGTCAGAAAGGCTTCAAGCAATGCTGCAACAAGTCGTCGCGCGAGGGCTGCTCAAGAAATATCCAACCCCAGTCCAATATAGCATCGGTTATCATATCCCGAGGCGCACATGGATCTATTTTAAAGATGAAAATAATCTTAAGGATCCGGAGAAAATTTTTGGTTACAATTGGCTCGGCAATAGCATCATCGTATAGGAAGGAGGAGAAATAATTTGAAACAAACACAGGAAGATATTATTGCCCATGCATTTTCTAAAGTGCGCGAATTTCACGTCAAACATGGCCGAACTCCGGTCCGGCGGGAAATGGAAAACATCAATACGATCGCTCGCCGATATTTTGGCTCCTGGAATAAATTTATTCTTGCGGCGGGACTAAAGCCCAATACCAGGACGAAAGAAGAGATCACAGCCAAGCTATTGGCTCTGGTAAGCGATTTTTACGAAATGAATGGCCGGATTCCAATGCGCAGGGAATTTTCTGCACAATCATCCAGTATAAATAACTATTTTGGATCCTGGAACAAGTTTATTGCCGCAGCGGGATTTACTCCCAATGACCGTAGAATTCCTTCCATTGGAAAGCTAAAAAATTCACTGGTCAAATTTTACCTTAAACATGGGCGTTCGCCGAATATATCAGATTGTACAAGAAAAAACGGGCTCTACAATCCATTATCCTATTACCGGCATCTGAATGTCAACAGCTGGGCCGATGTACTGGAGTACGTCAAGTTAAAGTCTCACTTTCGGGTTACCACGATGACGGTAGATGAAGCCAAAGAGAAAGTGATCAAGCTGATCAAAAAGCACCGTATCAAATATTATAAAGATTACAAACGGCTAAAGCCTGAAAATTATCCCTCGGTTTGGTACCTGAAGGAAAAATTTGGCTGGAATAACTTATGTTATCTCGCCGGAACTAAAATACCCGTTACCAAGTTTAGCATCAAAGACTATTACCTCAGTCTCGCAAAAGAACTTGGCAGGGCACCGACGACAAAAGAACTGGAAGCCAAAATGGGTGTCACATCGGGTGCGATGGTCTGGAAAACAGGGCAGCGCTTAAATCGTTTTATTGAATCTTTTGGTCAAAAGCCGGCTTATAGTACGCGTGAGCGTTGCAGGCTCAGCAAAAAGCAGCTTGCGGAACTCTATAAATCCAAAAGCATCGAACATGGTTATCCAGAGGGAATGCCACGAAGCAAATTGATGGAGCTCACCGGATACTCCAGGGATGTATATGAACTTCGTTTTTTTTCGATGAACGGATTGCGGCTTGTCTGTGGATTCAAATTGCTCCAAAGCGGCAATAAGCGCTACACGGAGGAGGAACTGCGTAATATCTTGAAGATGCCACGTTACAGGTAAAATCATACATATTCACATAAAGATCAAAACAAAAAGCCATTTCTCAAGGGAAATGGCTCAGAAAAAAGAATCCGATATAGGTTACTGTTACTTACGCTGGCAATCCGCTGTCCACACCTTGTCGTCTTTCGTGTAACCGATTGTTAATTTGCCGGCATCGATGCGGATCACGCCAGTGCCTGCTGAACCGATATTGACCAATACGTTGTCTTTCTCTTCAAAGTCAACGCCGTTAAGATTAGGAATGCCATTGCCGAAAGCAAAATTATAGGTGTTTCCAGTTTTCGTTACCGTAATGCTTCCGTCGCCAGAAGGTACATCTTTACTATTGTCCTTGAGATCGTCAAATGCAATCTTCCCTTCGTATTTACCGATAAAAAGATTGTTATCTGCCGGATCATCGTCTTTGCTGCATGAAGTGAAGCTGATTACTGCTGTCAAGATAAGCATACCTAGTCCCAATGTCTGAATAAATTTTCTCATAGTTAATGTGTTTTTGTAAATCCAGATTTTATTAAAATCAATAAGCTAAATCCAAACTTTATGCCATACCGGCACATACAGAACAAGACCCGTATCCCTAAACCCATAAAAAAGTATAAATACATATCAGGCGTATAAGTACTTCTCATCAGCGGGCAGAACATCTAGCCATGCCGCTATTCATCCCATTTAATAAAGGTGAGCGGTCGACACCTACAGCATGTTCTGTTTTATAATAAATCGGCCTGTTATTTGCCCTTTAGGCACAAAATTTGTCATTGCAAAAAAAGAAAAGAACAGATCATGAAAAGAACAGCACTATTATTTGCACTTGCAGCAGTTATGGTTTCCTGTAATCAAAAACCAAAAGAAACCGCGGCACCTCCCGTTCCGCAAGATACATCAGCGACGGAGGAGCCTGCTAAAATTGACACATCGGCAACGCTCGACCTTGCGAGCATTCCTTATTCGGCTGCAGATATCGGTGTATTTCCTTTTTTTACCCCACCAAAAGGCTATAAGGAGATGAACCAACCCATCAATAAGGACTTTGATGTATGCTATTTCGCGATTAATGGCGTCATGAAGCCCTACGAGGGAAGGCTGTATAAAGCAAATATTACCAATGAGCAGGGGACGCAGTTTTCACAACGCTATTTTGAAAAGAGTATGGAAGATTACTTAGCATCAATAGGTGCTGTAAAAGTTTTCGATGGCAGCATCACAAGCGAAGAATACGAACGGTACCACAAACAAGACCCCCATAAAGGTGATGAGGGCGATATTGGCTATGCAGATGAACAGATCCGTGTATACGTCATCCGCAGTAAAAATCAGGGCAATATCTTTATTCAATACACAGCAAATAATGCTGGTGCCAAGCTCAATATACTGCAGGAAAACAACTTTAAACAAACCATCCAAAAAATCACGGCAGACGACATCAGCAAGGATCTATCGGAGACCGGAAAATCAATTGTTTACATCACATTTGATACCGATAAGTCCAGCATAACCACAGCAGGCACTGATCTGGTTATTCAGATTGCCGAAGCGCTAAAAAATGACCCCACCCTTAAAATTGCCATTGAGGGGCATACGGACAATACAGGTGATGCGGCACATAATAAAAAACTATCTGATGATAGAGCGCGCGCGGTGATGACTGCTTTAGTAGGGCAAAAAATAGACAAGTCACGCCTATCAGCCAAAGGTTACGGCGCCGAGCGACCGCTTGTAGCCAACGACTCCGAAGAAAACAAAGCAAAAAACCGCCGTGTCGAGCTGGTTAAGGTCAAATAGATGATTCTTGTTTAACCATACTATGTTTTTCAAAAGATGGAAACATAGTATGGTTACGATACTACTCAACGTTATATGTAGCATTTTTTATAACCGTACGTTTAAATAACCTACAACTCTTTAACGAATTAACTGTATGCTAAGTTAATTTTTTTTATATTTGATATCAATCTTTAAATCATTCGATTTCAAGCAGTATTATGACCAATAAACAACAGTCGAGAAAAAAATATCAAGGAGAAAAAAATAATAAAGAACGAACCATGGGGAAGTTAATTGCTTCCGTTGGCAAAGTACTTGAAGAAAAAGGTTATTCAGGGCTTACGATCGCAAATATTTCAAAGGAGGCCGGTGTCGACCGCAAGCTCATCGGTCTATACTTTGGGACGCTCGACAACTTGGTAGAAACTTACATCAGAGGCAAAGACTATTGGCTTTCTGCAACGATTAACGCTGTTGGATATTTTGGAAATGCGCCCGAGGTGGGGTCACGGGGGTTTTTAGAATCTTTATTATTAAATCAACTGGAAGATTTTCTTACCAATACCGAAATGCAAAAGATTTTGGCCTGGCAGATCTGCGAGGAATCTGCACTAATGTCTGAGATTTCGCAGGAACGGGAAAAGATGAGTGCTCTTTTCTTTGCCTTTGCAGATAAAGAACTTCAAGGTAAGGATCTCGACCTCAGGGCTGTTGTTACTATTCTGGTTGCAGGCATCTATTATATTGTTCTCCACTCGGCACATACCAAAAGTACCGTCTGTGAAATCGATATCTCCACCCCTGAAGGGCTGAACAGGATCAAAGCTTCGATCAAGAACATTTTAGGGTGGGCCTATAACTCGGTCGAAGAGCCTGCCGGATAAGCAAACCGTATATTCTCAGCATAATTCCAGAAATTCATAAGAGGACATCGCTCGTTTATAAGATCTATGCCCTCCAACTTTTCTCTTTAGCAGAAATGGCATTGTATATGCTAGTCTTTTTCAGCGCTATACTCGCTAATGAATTCGCCGGTTGCACGATCCTCCAGACGGGCGACAACCTTGAATGCGCTATAAATCTGATCGACGGAATATTGATGCTCGCCTAAAGTTTCAAAAAATACTTCGTTCAGCGTTTTTATCATTCTTTCTATCTGATCATAGGACTGCAGTGTTGTCATTGTAAATCTTATGCCTGAATGGTTTTTGGATACAGCGGGAAATACTCCGATGTTCAACAAAAATCCGCGCTTGATCATTTTTCCCATAATACTATATGCCAGCTCGGCCCTTGAAGTACCAACGAAGAATATCCCCGAATCAAAATTCGAAATTAATGGCAATGAGGTGGCTTTAAATAATGAGTTTGCGTATTTTATCCTATTTGCCAGTTCAGTTTGCAGCACATATATTTCGTCCGTTAAATGGATTTTTGCAGAGGCAACCGCAGCACCTAAGGTCGCTGGCTGCAAAGGACCGGAGGAATTGAACGGCGCCCCGCAGGCGCGCACCCTCCTGGCGATTTCCTTATTCGGAAAAACCAAAATACCTCCACCTGTAGCAAAGGCTTTGGCCATCGATGAGGCTACAATCATCCGCTCGTGTATAGTATGGTTACTAAGTATATATCCTTTTCCGTTTTTGCCCAATATACTCATACTGTGTGCATCGTCGATATACGTATGAAATGCGGGAAAGGAGTCCAACAAATTAAAGATCTCATTTGCAGGACAGCGATCACCGAACATGGAATACACCCCATCGGCAAAATACCAAACCCTTTTATACGTTTTTTGCAGTGCTTCGATACGTTCTTTCAAGACATCTAAACGATTATGGCGAAGGACTTCAAAGTGGATTGGCCAATTTGCCTTAAATACATTTATACCGCTCAATACTGAATTATGAAGTTGCTGATCAGCGATGACCGCATCTTCTGGATCCAGGATTACAGGGATTGCAGACAAATGCGCGAGTGTCGTCGTAGGAGCAACAATAGTGGGAGCTTCAAAAATCTCACTCATCAACTGCTCCAATTCCCGGTATAAATCGATGGACACATATGCTCTCGATTCAGAAAATTGTACACCATACTTTTCCACGGCAGCTATGGCAGCGCTTTTTAGACGTTCATCGTGTTCCAGTCCCAGATAGCTACAAGAAGTAAAGTTCACTAATTCGGAGCCATTAATTTGGATCAAATTGTCGGTTGCGAGATTGCCCTCTTGGATCAGATGAAGTATACCTCTCCTAACGCCTTCAGAAATGCTCTGATCAATGGCGCTCATAAAATTATGGTGGTTCATGCCTTTGGATTTTATATTAAAGTTCTTTACTAAAGTTATAGATTTTCATCTAAATAGCGGTAATATTTCTCGCCATTTGATAAATATCTTACATAAACATCAATATTCTATTTCCAGAAGTACAGAATCACACAAGTTGAATCAAGTTTTTGTAGAAACAGCAAGAGCGAAACCGCTTACCTATTCAGATTATTAAAAAAAAACACTTGTTTCTACAATCCGTTCAGCCAACTATTCACCTCATCTTGTGTTTTACCAATCTTCTTCTGAAGCTTTCCTACCAACTCATCTTCTTTACCCTCAGCGTAAAGTAAATCATCATCCGTAAGATCAGCATATTGTTGTTTTACCTTACCTTTGATTTCATTCCAACGGCCCTTCCAAGTTAATTCGCTCATAAGATTTTCCTTTCGTTTTTTATGAATAGAACAGCCGGAAATCAGAAGCATTTAAAAAAACCGACCAGACCTTTGGGTAAAAGAACTAAAAGAAAACACAAATAACCATATTTCTAAAAAAAAGACAAATAAAATTCAATAAAAACACAAAATAATAAATAAAATACCACCAATACACAGCAAACACATTATTTAATCGTAAAAAAACCATAAAACAATTATAAAAACATTAAAATAGATACATTTCATATTTTTTTTAAATAAAATTTAGCTATTATATACAAACAAATGAATGTACATCCATTTTTTTATACAACTTTTAAACAACTGACCTATTTTCAATACAATATTTCCAATAAAAATAAATAAAAAATAAAAATTTTATATTTTTCAAACAATTAAAACACTACAAACCAATAAAAAACATTATTTTTCAATAATTAACCGATTAAAAAAAACAAATACACCTATAATTGGCCTGCGATTTGTACATAAATGATCAAACTTAGATCTACAATCTACAAACAACACTGAGTACGCGGGAAACTGCAAAGCACCTGTCACTAATAAATCAAAGAGGCAGGCTAAAAATTATTTTGGATAATATGGCTAACTAAGAAAATTAAAATCACCGGAACGAATCTTATTTTCAAAAATTAAGACATTTAAAACATTAGTTTATTCAAATACGCTATAAGGAAATTCAACACCCTTATACAATATTAAATACACTAGTTGTTACATCTATCGTGATAGTTTTCAAAGACAACCTTATCATCCATTGAATTGACTAATCATTCAGTGTTATGCTAAAATATGTTCAAAACCGTGCGTTAACTTGTATTAAAATGTTACTTATAATAACAGACGCCATTTGCTTAAATTTGTCTTTTTTACTTGTAAATTCATGGAGCACAGCTAATGGATTCATTGACACAGAGGAGGTCATTTCAAGTAACTACTATTCATTCTGGGCCATGTTCAATCTGGCCGCATTAGCACTATCGCTCATCCACCATCTGTATAATGATGCCACGATCGAGCATATTGAGCGCATCTACAGAGCCACCCTGAAAACTGCAACAGCCTTGACGATAGTCTTCTCAGGCTACGCACTTTTAGCACACCCATTTACGGGCATCGGTTCCTTTCTGATTTCCCTTACGATCATCGTTTTTCTGTATTGTTTGATTTCCCGATTTTTGCTCACTTACATTTATGTTAAATTGCCAAAACGATTTAACTGGAATAAAAAAGTAGCTTTGATCGGCCACTATGAAAATCTAGACAATATTGCAGCCGCTTTCTCTAGGCAAAACGCTTTCTACACAGTAGACACGATTCCCTTTGAATCGGACGAAAAAGACCTCAGTAAAGAAGAAAAGATTGACATCTTTAAGCGCTACTTTGAAGAAGTTTCCAAAGCGGGTATTCACGATGTATTTCTCATTGGTTCAAATGATATTACAGACTGTAGTCAAGAACTCATCCTAGCTGCAGATCACCAATGCGTACAGCTCAATTTTGTTCCCACTATTACCGCCAACATTGCCTATGGGAACGGTCGTCAAGAACCTTTAACCATGCAGCTTCCTGTGCTAAAATCGCATGAAGAGCCCATGTCATCCATGGAAAACAGGTTAAAAAAGCGTTTCGTTGACCTTTTGATTTCATCCTTTGTCATGGTCTTTATTTTAAGCTGGATGATTCCTTTAGTTGGCATTATTATTAAAATACAAAGTCCCGGCCCCATCTTTTTCAGACAGCCCCGTTCTGGCCGCAACAATAAATCTTTCGATTGTTTCAAGTTCAGGAGTATGGTTCAGAATAAAGATTCCCATGCCAAACAGGCTTCAAAAGATGACAGCCGCATCACGCCAATTGGACGCTTTCTCAGAAAGACCAATCTTGACGAATTCCCACAATTTATCAACGTCTTTCTGGGACAGATGAGTGTCGTCGGGCCAAGACCGCATATGCTTTCACATACCGAACACTATAGCAAACTAATTCAGCATTATATGGTACGTCATTTTGTCAAACCTGGTATTACAGGCTGGGCACAGGTTAACGGATATCGTGGCGAAACAAAAGACCCACAGCTCATGGCAAAAAGAGTGGAATACGACCTGGACTACTTAAGCAACTGGTCTGCCATGTTGGATTTTAAGATTGTCTGCATGACAGCGATCAACATGATTAAAGGAGAAGAAAATGCATTTTAAAATCAATATACAAATTAAAATATCAAAGAACTCAAGTGTTGACTTGTGATTGTAGGGAGATATTCCGGCCGGTCGCTCCGGCCGGGTATTTCTACAATCCTCAGGTTCACGGAGTAATCAAAAACAAATAAACAGATGTGGCATTTTTTTAAGCGCAATACTTCGAAATATAATTTAGAATGGCTGGGGACTGATATTCATTCACATATACTCCCGGGAATAGACGATGGTAGTACATCCGTTGCCCAAAGCATAGCCTTATTGGATTCACTCATGCAGCTAGGCATATCCACATTCTACTTTACGCCGCATGTATATCAGGAAGTACATCCCAATACCCCCAAGTCTATTGCAACTGCATACCAAACCCTACAGCAACAGTATACTGTAAGTGGGGGCTACGCAGCAGAATATATGGTTGACAGCCACTTTCATTCCATCGTATCCAACGCGAATGAACAGGAATTGCTGACACTTCCCGGGAATTTCATCTTAATAGAAATGTCCTACATCCACGAAAGCCGAACCATCGATCAGGATATTTTTAAGCTGCTGACCTTGGGTTATAAACCCATATTGGCTCACCCGGAACGCTATATCTACTTCCATGGTTCCATAGAAAATATCAAAAGATTGCGTGATCGTGGATGTTACCTGCAGCTTAACCTGCTATCCCCCACCGGATACTATGGCTCCCGGGAAAAAACAGCGGCCAAACACTTGATTGATGCTGGACTTATCGATTTCGTTGGTACCGATGTGCACCATAGCAAACATACCAAGGTACTGGAACAGTACTATACAACACACAATATCAACACTTTATTTAAAGATTGCAGGGTAAAAAACCAAGAAATAAGAGAACAGGTACAAGCTGTTCTACAACAATGAACTACAATTCTACAACACATACAACACGATCAACATGAGTATTCCTAAAATCCATTTACACAACCCCCAGTATTTATTATATCTACTACTTACCCTTTTTTTATTACAGTCCTGTTCTGTAAAAAAAACGGTTTACTTTAACGATCTTCCGGCCGATTCAATCCGCTTATTGCGTGCATCAACAGCCTTTACAGATCCCACCATCCAACAGGATGATATATTAAATATTACGGTCCAGACCTCAGATCCCGCCTCGGCGGCCATTTCCAATCAGGCCACACCTGTACAGGCTGTGGGGGCCAGTTCAGCCAGCAACGTGGGCAATCAACTGATATCGGGTTATCTGGTTGACAAAAACGGTTATATCAATATTACCCTGTTGGGTGATATTTATGTTAAGGGATTAACCACCTTTCAGGCCAGAGAAAAGATCACCAATCTGGCAAAAAAATATTATAACGACCCGAATGTGCTTGTGCGCTTCGCCAATTTTAAAGTCACTATCCTGGGGGAGGTCACCAGACCAGCGACCTATAGTTTACCCAATGAGAAAGTCACCATTCTTGACGCGATGGGACTAGCAGGGGATATGACCATTTATGGCCGTAGGGACAACGTGCTTTTGGCGCGGGATCACGATGGACAAAAAGAACTCGTCCGGCTCAATCTTAACGACAGTAAGCTCTTTAGTTCTCCATATTTCTATCTGAAACAAAACGATGTAATCTATGTGGAGCCCGGAAAAGGCAAAGCAGCAATGAATAATGCTTCACGGACGCAAACTTTTGCACTGATAGGTTCATTTCTATCTTTATTAGTCGTCGTATTCACCCGTATAAATTGATGTATTCAAATCCATCATTGCATTTTCATTCAACTACTAAACTTACACGCTCTAACTATCATTTATATGAAGAAAATAAACGACTGGGAAGACGAATTAACTTTTGAAGACACCAAATCGGACAATCGTGATTTGATACAATTTATTCGGCGACTCTATAGCAATTGGTATTGGTTTGCCCTATGTGCGCTCCTCGGATTAAGCCTGGCTTATCTCTACCTTCGGTATACGAACCCCACCTACACCATTAAGGCCAAATTGCTTGTATCTGACGATAAAAAGGGCGGAATGGTGGAACCCTCGGCCTTGTTGGACCTTTCAAGCCTTATGGGTGCAAAAAATTCTGTCGACAATGAGGTAGAGGTATTAAAAACGGCTGATCTTTTTCGCGAAGCGGTGCTCGCCGAAAAAACCTATATCACCTATTTCAACGCCGGACAGGTGCATAATGCTCCAGTCATGTTGGCCCCCATTGATCTTCAACTACTTTCAGATCCGGACTCTATTCTTGACGGCATCAGCCTTAAGGCCCTTTTAATTGACAGCAAAACCGTCGAATTGTCCAATGCGGACACCAGCTTTCGCATCAGCTACGACCGGGCCTTTCGCTTGCCCAGCGTAGGTACCGTGACCCTCCACAAAAAAGAATATCCTGCCGCCGAAGGAATGACCTTTGGCTTTTCTATCGTCCCCGTTAGAAAAGCGGTCGGAAGTCTAGCAGAATCGCTCAACATTGAAGTTACCAATAAAAATGTATCCACTATAGACCTAACATTAAATCACGGCATTGCCCAGCGTGGCGAACAGGTCTTGCGGACCTTGATTCAAAAGTACATCGAACGAAATTTGCATGATAAAAATGCAGTTGCTGATTCGACGCTTTCTTTCATCAATGCACGACTTAAATTTGTCACACAGGAACTTGCGGGAGTAGAAAATAAAATATCCGGCTATAAGAAGAATGCCCGTCTGGCTGACATCTCCGAGCAGAGCAAAATCCTCTTGCATACCTCCTCAGAGTATACCAAATCTCTCGCCGAAGCTGAAACGCAGCTTGCCATACTAGATGATATCAGCAAATACCTTAAAGACAGTAGCAATCCAAGGATAGTGCCGGCATCCATTATCCCACAAGATATTTCCTTCAACACGCTGATCCCGCGCTTCAATGAGCTGGTCTTGCAGCGTGAAAGATTACTATTGGGCAATACGGTCAATAACCCGATTATTCAAAATATTGACAAACAATTGCAGGGCCTGCGTGCAGATATGATTGCCAATATTCAAAATACAAGGCAACAACTGGCTCTATCACGAAATAAACAGCAGCAAAGAAGCGACTTGCTGACAAATCAACTTTCAGAAGTACCTACCATCGAGCGCGGATTTATTGATCTTACGCGAATGCAGCAGATTAAACAGGAGCAATATATATTTCTACAACAAAAATGGGAAGAAACAGCAATTAGCCGAACAGCCAACGTCGCCAATGCCAAAGTAATTGATTCACCCAAGGCAGATGAATTTCCCATCGCCCCGAAAAAAAAACTTATCTACATATTAGGATTGTTAGCAGGCCTGATCACGCCATTAGGAATTATTTATCTCAAAGACCTGCTTAATGTACGTATTCGTTCGATAGAAGATATTACGAGCCGGAGTAATCTGCCCGTCCTGGGAGCAATTGCGCACAACCAAAGCCATGAGCAGGTTGTGATTACCAAGACTTCAAGATCACCTATAGCCGAACAGTTTAGGGCATTGCGGACCAATCTGGAATTTGTATTGCAGGGCGGCAAGACCATCCTATTTACCTCCTCCATGTCCGGTGAAGGGAAGTCGTACATTGCTTTGAACCTAGCCGTCACACTGGCCTTACTAAACAAACGCGTGGTATTGATGGAGCTTGACCTTCGCAAACCCACTTTAACTTCCAAATTATCCATTGACGCAGGGAAAGGGTTTTCGCACTATGTCGTCCGTCCCGACATGGAAATAGATGAAATCATTACCCCATCAGGCAAGCATGAGCTTGTGGATCTTATTCAGGCCGGAATTATTCCCCCTAACCCCGCCGAATTGTTGATACTTCAGCGAACAGCAGATCTGATAAACAGCCTCAAAGACCGTTATGATTACATTCTCATCGATGCTCCGCCCGTGGGACTGGTTACTGACGCACAACTATTAAATCGCTATGCCGATGTCTGTCTTTATATTATCCGCCAAGACTTCACTTTCAAGGAGCAGCTATTTATTCCGAACGACCTGGAAAAGAAAGGAAAAATCAAACCCATACAGTTTGTGGTCAATGATATTCAGGCCAAAGGCAGCTATCAGCGAAATTATGGCTATGGTTACGGCTACGGTTATGGCGATTATGGGCAAGAAGAGAAACAGCCCTGGTGGAAATTTTGGAACAAGAAATAAAAATTAAGCGATCACTCCATGAATAACTCCGCTAAACGAATATTATTGAACACGAGTTTTCTATATGGCAAGCTTATCTTCTCGGCCGTTGTCACATTATACAGTACCCGGATTTTAATCAGTGCACTGGGCATTGCCGATTTTGGTATTTACAACCTGATCGCAGGCGTTATCCTGATGCTTGCCTTTATTAATGGCGCCATGACCATCACCACCCAGCGCTACCTTTCGTATCATCTCGGTAAAAATGATAGCCATACGTTAACGAAAATATTCAATTCGAGTGTGAGCATCCACTTTATGATCAGCCTAATCATTGTCCTGGTGCTTGAGGTACTTAGTATTTGGCTCTTGGGTGGTTTTCTTAAAATTCCCGCCGACAAGCAGTTTGAAGCTTCTTGTTGCTACCATATGATGGTTGTAAGCACATTTTTCACGGTCAACGCTGTCCCCTACGATTCACTGATCAATGCCAAAGAAGATATGCGATTTGACGCCATCATTGGCATCGTCGAGACGATACTCAAGCTAGGTGCAGCATATTATATCACCTTTTTCAGCGCGCATAAATTGATTGCTTACAGTGCCGGCATCGTGTTTACCACCATTGTGATCCGTATTGCAAAATCACTATGGTGCCGAATAAAATACCAGGAGTCCAGCATACAGATGAAATGGTTAAAAGAAGGATATCTCTTCCGAGAAATGCTAGCCTATGCTACCTGGAACCTCTTTGGATCGATCTGTTATGTTGCCTCCAGCCAAGGTATTGCGGTCGTGCTAAACCGCTTTTTGGGCGTCAATATAAATGGTACATATGCGATTTCACAGCAAATGAATTCGCAGCTTCAGTCCTTCTCAGTAATCATTTCCAAAGCCCTAAACCCACAGATCATGAAAAGTGAGGGAATTGGAGACCGGGCACGGATGACCAAACTCTCGTTGTTGTCATCCAAAAGTTCCACCCTGTTGCTTCTTTTCGTCGTTATCCCGCTTATTGCCGAGATGAATGGCGTCCTTCAACTTTGGCTTCCCAAAATACCACCAGCAACCGGGCTTTTCTGTACGATTATCCTGATCAATGCAGTCATTAATCAGTTATCAACCGGATTAAAATCTGCGGTGCAAGCCAGCGGAAACATCAAGTTGTATCAATCTGTTGTGGGTAGCACCATTATTCTGATTGTCCCCATAACCTATATTTTACTACAACATGGCTGTACTGTATTTCAGGTACTTCTGGCCATGAGCAGCATGGAAGTTGTATCGCTGACATTGCGTTTAATCATCTGTCATAAAGTCACCAAAATAGGAATCAATCGTTTTTTCACTGAGGTCATTGTCAAGATTATATTGGTATCGAGTATTGCTGTATGTACCATGATTTTACTTCAATACTGTCTAGACTTCTCCATCCTCCGACTATTCCTTACGGTCATGCTCAATGCCATCGTCATGTCCCTCAGCATCTACCTGTTGGGCATCAATGCATCGGAGCGGACAATCGTGAATGCGGCTATTAGAAAGATAAAGAAAAAAAATATAAGTCTTAGTGTATGAATCGTATAAAAGCTATATTAGGTAAGAACGCATTGGTTTACATGCGTGTTTTCCGCATCTATTATTATGATCTGGTCAGATTTTACAAATATTCAAATGTAAAACAGCTATTTTCCAACGAGGATGCTTATAAAGGTCGTCTGACTATCCTATACCATGTTATTGAGAAAGGCTTAACCATGCCCGAGACTAGACTAGGATTTGGCCTACCTGTCATCAAGGATCTCATTGATTTACTACAAAAATTTAAGAAAGAAGGTTATGATATCAGGTGCCTGGAGTATCAGCATAGCAAGAAAGTTTTAGGCGAATATTTTTACTTTCATCAAGAACAAGCTTTTACATTGCCCGAAGAGATTACCCAGCAGTATCAGGAATTCTCCAATTCAATTGTACAATCCCCACAGGTTCACCAACTACGGTTTACACGGGAAGAATATTTCAAATACAAGGATCATCCCTTTGACCTATTCTCATCGTCGCGCTATTCATGCCGCAATTATTCCAGCAGGCCCATTCCCGCAGAAATCTTAAAAAAATGCATTGGTCTCGCCATGAAATCACCAACATCCTGCAATCGGCAGCTCAATCGAATTTATGTGATCACATCGCCCGAAGTAAAAGAAGAAGTACTTAAACTTCAATATGGCAACCGGGGTTTTGGACATTTGGCAAGCACGCTATTTATTTTAACGGCCAATATATCCTACTTCCAAGGGCCAAATGACCGAAATGAATCCTACATAAATACAGGCATGTTTGCCATGTCATTGCTCAACGCACTTCATCACCATGAGATTGGAGCCTGTCCGCTTAATTGGAGCGTAGACCATAAACGAGATGCGCGTTTACGCAAACTCCTTCACATACCCGATAATGAACGGATTGGTTTGGTAATTTCGGCGGGTTATTTACCAGACACGCTAGAAATTGCCTCTTCACCACGGTTAGAAGTCGATCAAATCACTAAATTTTTTGCCTAATGAAAATCGGAATTGTTACTTTTCACAATGTATATAACTATGGCGGCATGCTACAAGCCTATGCCTTATGTCAATTTATAAATCAGAAATACAGCAATTGTTATTGTATTGATTATCAACAGGAGGCATTAACTAGAAAATACCGCCATCAGCTGTGGGATCCGGAAAAACCGTCCGTGCAAAATGTCAAACATTTTATAACCTATTATATACTCAGGCGCAATTATAAAAAGGAACAAAAGTTTAACGCCTTTTTAAAGCACTATATTCCACTTACATCGGCTGTTCATCATATCGGCGAGTTTCGTGCAGTCTCTGCTAGCTTTGACATTTTAGTAAGTGGCAGCGATCAGCTCTGGAATCCGCAGTTTACCGGAGGTCAGTTGGACCCTGTCTATTTCTTGGATACCGACCATTCACCTCGCAAATTTGCCTACGCATCGAGTGCTGGCGCCCGTGACTTTAATGCCTTGGAGCTTGAGCAATTGAAACAGTATCTCGACAGTTATCAAGCAGTCGCCGTACGGGAAGAATATTTACGGCAGCAGCTTAATCCCATTAAACAGGATGTACAAGTCGTGCTCGATCCAACCCTTTTACTTAGCAAAAACGACTGGTTAAGCATCCGCGAGCCGGTGAGCGGTCTCCCTCAGGAATTTATTTTGCTCTACACGTTTGATAACGATAGCAAAACCATTGCAATTGCCCACCGTATCGCACGAGAATTATCCTTACCGATTGTTTCTCTGTTTAAGGTAAAAACCAAGCTTCCTATCCAGTATACGCTTGCCGACCTCGGCCCCGCCGAATTTTTGGATGTACTTGACAAATGCCGTTTTGTTGTCTCCAATTCATTTCATGGAACAGCATTCGCCATAAACTTTCAAAAAGACTTTTATAGCGTTTACAAACCATCCAACCCGCACCGTGTGCTCAATCTTGTAAAAAAGCTGAGCCTGGAGAATAGGGTCATAAACAGTATTCAGGACCTCCCTCAAGTAAGCAAGTGGGGCATAGATTACAGCATACCCATGGCAGCACTGGAAAAGGAGCGCACTTTAGCCGACAATTTTTTGACCTTTCAATACGATGGAGATCTTCAGCAGGCATAATAAACTTAGCTCCGCAGGCGCATTCGTGCTATTGTTCTGCCTACTCTATGTTCGTTTATTCCGGCCATTGGGGTTTACAGACGATATCTGGAAACTATTTTTTTACCCTGTTCTCCTATATCTGATGGGAGCAGTAGCATCCGGGTTTTTCAACAGTCGCTACAAAGATGTATTTTCAAATCCCATTCGTTTATTTATTGGGATCATCTTCCTCTCCTCCATGGTCTGTATGATGACCTGGGGGCAGAGTATTATCGACACATTGCTCTCCTGTCTGCCCTATTTTTCCTTCCTGCTCTATTTTTATTTGCTTCAGCGCAATCTCAAAACGAAGGAAGCGGAACGATTATTATGGTGGTTTACAGTCCTCTTTATAGTCTGTTTTTACATCGCATTAGCTGTAGCACCAACACGGTTATTTTTGGGCTATGGTGAAATAGGAAAGGAAATTGATACCGAACGGGGCCTGTCTAGAATCCGTTTGACACTCATTGGTGGCGGCCCTTTGTATCTGGCTTTTTTTCTTGCCATAAACAAGTATAAATTGAATGGAAACAAGAGAAAATGGCTTTTACTGATCGCGCTCTTTTTCATCACCATCGTGCTTCAATTAGGTCGTCAGACCATTCTGATCAGCTCACTGCTTGGATTATTATTTTACCTGAAAGGGTCTAGTCTAGCCAAAAAAATTGGTGCTGTAATTGTGCTGGGAAGTTTCATATTTATACTGCCCATCCTTGCTTCTAATATCTTTCAGGGACTACAGGAGCGAACTAATAAAGAGCTGGAATCGCAACAGGACGGAGATGACAATGTCCGGCTTGCGGCCTATAAATTTTATTTTAATGACGTCTCCCGGAGCCCTTTAAATGATATCTTTGGCAATGGCATGTTTTCTTTGGGCAAGTCACGCTATGGTGATTTCGTCGATAAAAACGGTCGTAGTCAGGGGCTGATCCCTGCCGACGTAGGCTATGCCTCCATCTTTCTCTATTTCGGTGTATTGGGCTTGCTCTTTTTTGCCGTCTTGCTCTTTAAAGTCATGCGGTTAAAAGTCGCGCCGCAATACAGCTACCTTAAATATTATATTTATTTTCTGTTTATCGGAAATATTGCAGGTTCTACCTTATTGGGTACCATCCCCACGCTCTGTTTAGCACTATATATGTTAAGCAAAGGCAACTTATTCTATCATTATCAACGTCAGCAAAAGTCCATTAGTCATGCAAAAACTTAAGATATTACATGTCGTTCACGATTTTCTCTTTGGGGGTATAGAAAGTTACCTGTATTACCTGGTTCAGGCCCAATTACAGAACCCAAGCCTCGAAGTAGCCATTTTATGCTGCCAGGCCGAAAATAAAATAGCCAACAGAAGAATGCTAGATCTCGACGTTAAAATATACTTTCAAGTCCTTAAACCCTTTGATCTGCACATATCCCGCTATCAAAACATCCACAACATTGTCAAGGACTACGATCTTGCGCAGCTTCATATTTTCAAGCCACTCCTCTTGCGCACATTGGCACAGTCAAGTATACCTGTCATCTTCACTGTACATACTGCCGGTGCGATCCGGAGAAAGCAAAGCTATTACCATAAAATAAAAGCCCGATTACAAGTGTGGCAGATGAATAATCACTGCAAAGGTATCATCAACAACTCCACATACTCCAAACAATATTGGGTGGACAAAGGGCTGCAAACAACCTACAACACAACCATTTACAATGGCGTGCATTTTATCCAAACAGCTGACAGCAGCTTGGTATTTGAGCATTTTCCCGCATGCAAGGGCAAATATATCATTGGGACAAGCAGCAGGTTTATCAGCTGGAAGCGTGTAGACCTACTCATCCAGAGCTTTGCCAAAATAAGTACAGATTACCCAGAAGCCATCCTACTTTTAGTTGGCGACGGCCCGGAAAGAGAAGAGCTCGAACGGTTGGTTGAAGAGCTAAATTTAACCGATCGCATCTATTTTACCGGCTATCAAAAAAATGTGCGTGCCTATCAAAAGGCTATGGACGTTTGTGTCTTCCCATCCGTTTCCGAACCATTTGGGCTGGTGGCCATCGAATGCCTCCATTTGGGTAAGCCCGTCCTGGTCATGCAAGATGGTGGCGGTTTGACCGAACTGATTGAGCAAATCGAACCACAACTCATAGCCAAAGATGAAGAACATCTCAGTGAATTACTACGCCTACAACTCAACAACTCAGCTGTAAACGATCCATCGCTACAGCAAAAACGCAGGGATTATGCCGAGAATTTTAATATCCTGAAAATCGAAAAGCAATATTATACATTTTACCAAAGCCTAGTTAACCATGCCTAACATTTTGTTTTATAAAGGATATACACAATACCATAATATTGGCGACCAACTGATCAATAAAAGCCTGCTCGCATTCTTTCGTCAATTCAGTCGCGTCGTTGTGAGCGACAAAGGCATGCCCGATTATTATACAGAGATTTTAGCCCTGCAAGAAATCGAAAAATCAAGTTCCCAACCGTTAGAATTCCATCTCCAGTTGCTAAAATGTGCTGTAAAAGCAATTTTCTCGCCCCAACAACAGGTCTATTTTCTTGCCTCTCCTCCAGGAGATCAGTCAACGACATCAAATGTTACCGGATTAAAATATATCCTATCAGGATTGTTTTACCTGCTGCTCTATCTCCTGGGCGTACGAATTATTAAGATCGGCTTTTCACTAGGTCCGTTAAGCCCCCTTGGCAACATTGGCGAACGCTTTAGGGCTCTTTTTGTCCGTTATTATTATGTTCGGGATAGTCTATCGCTCCAATATGCCCAAAGATTGGGCATATCACAAGCCAAGATTTTTCCTGATCTATGCTGGACATTCCAACCACAAACTGCTCCACTTCCAGCCCAGGCTACCGGCCTAGACAGCCGGCCAAAGGTCCTACTTTCTTTTCGCAGCGCCGTCCATCAAGACAGCGCTGATGGCTATCAGCAGGACCTGCTCCAACTCATCCAAGCCCTTGTACGTCAAAATGCCGATCAATACCAGTTTGAAATCGTCTATCAAGTCGCTTCGGATGCAGCCTTTAGCCAGCAACTCTATGCAGCGATCAAACCTGATGCAACGATTCACTTCCACGAGCAGCAACTAGGGCTCGCAAATGCACATTACTATCAATCTGCAGCAGCAGTGCTCACCAATCGCTTACATGTTGCGCTCTTGGCGGCAAAATACGGTTGCCTCCCCATCATAGTAACCGATATCAATAAACATGTAAAGATTAAAGGGATATTTATTGACGCAGGCTTACAGTCACTCCTACTAGACACGCAACAAGAAGCACAAGATATTACGAGCCAGCTCAGCGACATCCTTGTTCAACGGCAAGCGCATTTCGAGCAACTTGAGCGTGCCGAACAACATTATAACACCCTATCCAATCAAACGATTAACGATATTTTTATTACCTAGCTATGACCTACTCCATCATCATTCCCCACAAAAATTCAGCTGAATTGCTGCACCGGCTAATGAAGTCAATTCCCAAGCGCGAAGATCTGGAAATCATCGTTGTCGATGACTTCAGCCAAGAAAACGAAAAGGAAAAACTGCAACATCTGCAAAAGTTCTATAATTTTAAGTTGCACCTTAATAGCATCGGGAAAGGTGCCGGGGCGAGCCGTAATATCGGCCTGGAGATGGCAAGTGGCACCTATGTTCTCTTTGCGGATTCAGATGACTACTTTACTTCTGCACTTGCCCATGAGCTCGACCGTATTCCAGCCTATGATAAAGATTTAATATGCTACAAAGTAAATTCTGTCGATTCACAAAGCTATCAAACAAGTCATCGTCATCATTTTTTCAACGAGCTGATCACCAATTTTCAACAGCGGGGCAAGATGGATGTACGCTACAAATATTCAGTACCCTGGGGCAAAGTCTATCGGCGCCGTTTTATAGAACAACATCGGATCCGATTTGCTGAAGTCATTGCAGGAAATGACATGTGGTTTTCTTGCCTATGCGGCATCCTATGCAGTTCCTTCACCGTCAAAGAAGAAATCCTCTATACCGTAACCGTCCGAGAAGGTAGCATCGTCAATACCGTAAATCCAGCCTATTTCAAATCCCGCTTTGATGAGACCATCCGGGTCAATGATTTACTAAGAAGCTACCACCTGTCCAGGTATCAATATTCTGTTTTATACTTCGTATCCAATGCCCATAAATTCGGGCTAAAAGCCTACGTTGCCAAGCAGTTACTCGCACATCGAAGCAATATCCTCATCGGTTTAGAAAAAATATTTAAATACAAACAAGTTTTGGTCGATAGAGAAAACAGAAGAGTTAAATAAGCGAATTTATACCATGTTATTAGACAATAAAAATATAAAGCAACTTGACGGGATTAGAGGAATATCCATTCTCATTGTATATTTATCCCATATCGGATTGGGGCACTTAATTCCGGGGGGATTTGGGGTCACGGTCTTCTTTTTCATCAGCGGATTTCTCATTGCCAAACTTCTTCTTCATGAAATTCAGACAACCCATACCATCAATTTTGTCAATTTTTATATCCGGAGAGCATTCCGGCTCTACCCGGCCCTATTATTCTTTTCCCTTGCAACAGTTATCGTATTATTGATTCACCGGGTGCCAATCATTACCGCGCAGCTTGGAGCAGCCCTGTTCTATTTTGAAAATTACTTTTATGTTTATTTTATTAATTATCAACAAGAACATCCCCTTTGGAGCACATTTAAAATTTTATGGTCGCTATCCATTGAAGAACATTATTACCTCTTTTATCCCATCATGCTTTTCTGGACCTACAAATACAGAGCGGTCCATATCCTACTCTGTACAGTCCTGTTGATCATCCCTTTAGTATTCCGCTTCTATTACGTCATCCAATTAAAGGATCCGGCGCTCTATGAAAAATACAATTATTCATTGACCCACACCCGTATAGATTCCATTCTATATGGTTCCCTACTTGCATATTTACTGTACAAGAGCAAGTACAAAGCGCGCATTTATAGTGTTCTGAGAACTAATTTGATTTTGATTATCTCTCTATTTGGACTTCTGTTTACGTTCCTATGGCGTGATGAAGCGTTCAGAGAAACCCTAAGGTATACCATTCAGGGAATATGTCTAGCCCCCGTGCTTGTCCATATTGTCTATGCGACACAGCATACGATCCACCACAGTCTTTTTGCCAATCCTATACTGGTATATATCGGCAAGTTGAGCTATTCCATCTATTTATTTCATTGGTTTGCCATTCCGCTATCGACCCTGCACTTTGCAAAATATGGCCTACAATGGCAACTATCTGTCACAGTGATTACAGTTGTATTTTCCCTCTTCTCGTTTTATAAAGTAGAAATGCCTTTTGTGAAACTCCGCAAAAAATTTGGTTCTAACGTCTAAGCAATATACATGAAAACACAACAAATCTTTAATATTAAGATGCTTGATATCCAGCTCCCGGAACTATTGGCTCAAATGGATAGCGGCGTTCTCATTACGCCTAATGTAGACCATTTAATGAAACTACAGAAGGACCATGATTTTTACCAGATTTATAATCAGGCCGAATGGATCATTTGCGACAGCAATATTGTACAATTGGGCTTACGCCTATTGGGAAGGCCTGTGCAACAAGTCATTCCAGGATCTACCTTGTTTCCCATGTATTATGATTATCACAAAACGCATGAAGACATCAGCCTATTCCTACTGGGAGCCGCACCGGGGATAGCCCATAAGGCAGCCGTTAATATCAACCAAAAGGCAGGTCGCCAAATGGTGGTTGGAGCCCATTCTCCCAGTTTTGGTTTTGAAAAAAATGAAGCAGAATGTCAGGAAATCATTGCGCTGATCAATCAATCTGGAGCGAGCGTCCTTGTGGTTGGCGTTGGCGCCCCTAAACAAGAAAAATGGATATACAAATACAAAAACCAACTTCCGGGCGTCAAACTATTTATGGCCCTGGGTGCCACGATAGATTTTGAAGCGGGCACACTAAAAAGAGCGCCACTTTGGATTCAGCGCCTGGGATTAGAATGGCTATACCGTCTTGTGAAAGAACCAAAACGTTTATGGAAACGGTACATCCTCGACGATATGCCCTTCTTTTATTTAATTCTAAAAGAAAAGCTTCGACGGTACCGCAATCCTTTTGCACCACATCCGGCAAGCGAACTCGTTGATTCACCTAAACCCTAATATGATGCGAAAAGACTATGTTAGACAATTCAGTCGATACTTTGCTCAATCGACAAGAGGGATTCGGCTGTATGCCTTACTGTCAATCCTTCTGCAGATTAGCTATCCGGGATTGCAAATCCAGGCACAACAGGATAGTACTGGTAATTCCCATTTTTTTCTGGAAGTCAATGCCGGATATATCAATGATCAAGGCGTACCTTTATGGATGCGTGCCAACCAGTACGGATCCATCCCACTTGAAGGCGCCTCTTCCAGTGTTATTGGGCGCGTCTTTAAAAATTACGCTAGCCCAAAGCAGGGGCAGCGTCCACGTTCCTTTGATTGGGGTTATGCCCTGGAAGGAAGGGTCAATTTGGGCAAAAAAGTCCATGGCGATCTGATTGAAGCCCATGTCAAGCTCAAATATCATGCGGCCGAATTCCGGCTAGGTCGTAGTAAGGAAGTCATGGGATTAAACGGCGACAGCCTGCTCAGCTCCGGAAATTTCGCTGTTTCGGGAAATGCACTCGGCGTTCCGAAAGCGGAGATCAGTATCCCAGATTACTATCGCCTTCCTTGGTTTGGCGGAATATTCGCATTTAAAGGTAATTTTGCCTTAGGTTATATGGGCAAATCGGAGATGAATCCCAGCGCATTTCTCGTACCCACTAAAGATTATGAACTGGAAACCTATCTTCTCCAAAAATCATTTTATCTCAATTTTGGTAAACCCAGCTGGAAATTAAATCTTATAGGCGGATTTAACCATCAGGCCCAATTTGGAGGCGAAAAGAAACGCTATGGTGAAGCCTTTGACCTCAATTTATTCCAAACCTTGAACTATGTTTCTTTCGGAAAGGCCTTTGGAGGGAAAGGCAGCCCCGTACCCCGCTCAAAAATAGGAAATCACCAAGGATCGATAGACCTTGGATTCTCCTATGATTTTGGGAATATAAAGCTTTTGGTCTATCGGCAAAATTTTTACGATGTAGGTGCCCTCTCCAAACTGGCCAATATAAAAGATGGTCTAAACGGCATTACGCTCAGCAATAAGGCATTTCACACAAAGGCAGGTAAAGCCTTTGATTGGCAGAGCCTATTAATCGAATTTTTTTATTCCAAAAATCAGGCTGGTTATCCCTGGTCCAAGCCTACCCAATCTGGAGACGAAGACTATTATAACAATTCAGAATATCTGGAGGGCTGGTCCTATAAGGGACTGGGAATGGGCAGTCCACTAATTGCCACGGCACAGTCCGTGAGGCCCGGCCAGGCCCATTATCCCAAAGATTTTTTTATTAGTAACAGGGTGGTTGCAGGCCATCTGGGCTCCAAGTTCAGTCTATATCAATGGTATATAATCAGTAAGCTAACCTTTGCCAGGCACTATGGTACATTTGCCACCAGTGAATTCGGAAAATCAACAGGGTCTCATTTTCATACCCCCTATAAAGATTCCTTTACACCCGTCAATCAATTTTCCTTCCTGATCCGCGCCGAACGAGAATTCTTGCACAAAACCCGCATAGGCGCCACCTTTGCGACCGATCAGGGCAAGTTGTACTATAGTGGATCAGGCCTCATGCTACATGTGAACCGTTATTTTTAACCATAAAATCAAAAGAAATGAAAATTGGAATTACATTCTCTGCTTTTGACCTTCTGCATGCAGGTCATATCAAAATGCTGGAAGATGCAAAAAACCACTGTGATTATTTAATCTGTGGTCTACAGACCGACCCGACATTAGATCGGCCAGAAAAAAACAAACCTACGCAGTCTATCGTCGAACGCTACATTCAACTTAAAGGCTGCAAATTTGTTGACCAGATTGTTCCCTATGCCACTGAGCAAGATCTCGAAGACGTCTTGCGTTCCTTTAACATTGATGTCCGGATTTTAGGCGATGAATATCGGGAGAAAAATTTCACAGGCCGCTCCTATTGCGAAGAAAAAGGCATTATCCTCTATTATAACAGTCGCGATCATCGCTTTTCAAGCTCCGCATTAAGACGCTTAGTGGCTGAAAAAGAGTGGAGCAGTCCAAGCCATCAAAACAACGAAGCCAGTGCATAGTAGCCACAGTCCGTAAGAGACAACAACAAGCAGCTGACTATTGAGCACCATTAGACCATTTACAAATCAAAAAAAGATGAAATCGAGCTTGCGAGCTCTCATCAGCCATTAAAAAAAGATAATTAGATGAAAATTGGAATAACCTTTGGAGTTTTCGATCTCCTACATGCTGGACACATTATGATGTTAGAAGAGGCCAAAGTCCACTGTGACTACCTCATTATCGGTCTCAATACCGACCCCGCCGAAGTCAATCCAACAAAAAATAAACCAACCCAGACCATTGTTGAACGCTATATCCAGTTAGAAGGCTGCCGATATGTCGACGAAATTATTCCCTACGAGACAGAGCAGGATTTGATTGATATGCTTCTGGCCTTACCTATCCAGGTCCGTATCATCGGGGAAGAATACCGCGATTGTGATTTTACAGGAAGACAACTTTGTATTCAGAAAGACATCAATATCCACTACAACAAACGTACCCATCGCTTTTCCAGTCATGGTCTACGGCAGGTCGTAGCCGAAAAAGAATCCTTTAAGAACAGTAAAGCCATGATTATTTAAAGGAAAATACCGTTAAGCAGAAAGCAAAGCAAATGAGTTGGTAAACACAATATCTAATCATTGCAAATAGTGAAGAATTAACATCCTACATTTTAACGATAAATTATGAGTAAGATCAAACATGTCATCCTTAGTGGTGGAGTTGGCAGCCGCCTATGGCCACTATCACGCAAAAATCAGCCTAAACAATATTTAAATTTATTTAAAGAAGGTTCCCTTTTTGGAATGACCATCAAACGCAATCAATTCCTGACCGATAGCCTATTGGTCGTTGGCAACAAAGACAATTATAAGTTGAGTGAAGAGACCTTAGACAGCATGCAGGTGGCCCATCAGCAGATTATCGAAGCCTACCCACGCAATACCGCAGCAGCCATTGCCTTTGCGGCCCTGGCCTCGGACCCAACCGATATCCTTTTAGTGACACCTTCCGATCATTTAATTATCGGCGACGAAGCGTATGCAGAAGCGATCACTGCCGGAGTCGACAAAGCACGCTCAGGCTATCTGGTTACCTTCGGCATTCAGGCCACCAAGCCTGAGACCGGCTATGGCTATATCGAATACGAAGACGATCAGGTACGCTCTTTTCGCGAAAAACCAAATCAGGATACAGCAGAATCATTTTTGGAACGCGGCAATTTCCTTTGGAACTCTGGAATGTTCTGCTTTCGGGCAGATACTTTATTGGAAGAATTAAAACTACATGCTCCCAACGTGTATTCCGCCGCCTTAAAAACATGGAAATCCAGTCATGACGGTTGGCTTGATGGAGCACTTTCCAAAGAAATACCCTCCATTAGTATCGATTACGCCGTTATGGAACGATCCACAAAAATCAGGGTGGTAAAGACCGCATTTGAATGGTCAGATTTAGGTTCCTTCGAGTCCTTATATGACTATTTGGTTGATGTTGGTCATCCCGTGGATGAATTTGGCAACATGTCCATCGGAACAACGCAATATACTGCGTTCGTAGGGCTCAAAGATACCATACTCGTTTCCACAGCGGATGCCTTGCTGATGGTTCAAAAAGAAAAATCACAAGATGTGAAACACATCTACAATATATTAGAAAGACACCAAAGCAAATTAATTGAATAACCCAGCTACTCAACGATATATATTCATTTTCCCCAGTTCATCCGCCAACAAAATCGGATGCGTTTTGAGCATTTCCAAAAAATCGCCTTGTTGCGGGTCACCTGCATAAGTAACATAATAATTCTTAGCAGTATTGGCCCAAAAAATAAAGGCGATTATATCCTTATTAAAATAATGAACACATCTTTCCGTAAAATAATGTGCATCGCTATAATTTTTTAGACCACCTTCAGCAATGAAGCACCCCTTTTTTAACTGCTTCGAACAATGGACAAGTACATCCATTGATTTGTCAAGATTCTTCTGAAAAACAGTCGCACTGTAGCGCGGAGAATCATAGAAATCTAGCGATAGCAAATCGATATAGGCATCACCCGGGTAGCGCTCCATAAAATCAGCCTCGGAAAAAACCTTATCGGTATTGTATACCCATAATAGATGATCTACCTTTTTCTCTTTCGTCAGGTAATCATGCGTGAGTTGGTAGAGTTCGATATACTCTTTGGCCGAACAGGCCGTTTTGCCCCACCAAAACCACCTCCCATTGCATTCGTGGAACGGCCGGAATAAAACAGGAATTAAGTTGCCGTTCTCGTCCTGCAGCTGTCCGAAAAAATCAGCCAACATAGCTAACCAGGACAGATAAGTCTTTTTTACTGCTGGATTAATAAGGATCTGAGCCACTGTATTTCCCAAATCTTTTATTTTTCCTTTGGCATTTCGGTTTTTTTGGTCATACACCTTGTCGATGGGGTTGCGTGTATGCCAAGACAAGCAGATGGGCAAGCCTATTTTCCGGCAGTATTTGATTGCATCAATAAGATGTGCGACGCGGCCTTCTAGCCATACCGCACCATTATTCAGTTCCATCCAGCCCAGATCATAACTGACCATCCCCGGAAACTGGCCACATGCCATTTTTATATCCGAATTTCCAACATTTTTAATGCCTTTCCGTCCCAGCGTATTGGTACTTTGATGCCCCAATAGCACTTGTCCACTTTGCCCAATTTTGTTAAGCTGGTAGAGCAGATTACGGGTTTGATAAGTGATATACGGATTGGATGGGGCAAGACTTTTATGCGCATGTTCAGGTGTAATATGTGTAATTTGGCTTGAGAACGTATTCATGAAAACAAATAAAAGATTGATTTATATTAATTTACACTAAAAAATCCGATTAAGATAACTATTTTAAGTTAGCACTTTTTTTATTTACACCCATAAGTTCCGCCAAATACAATAGGGTCAATAAATTCTGTCATAAAACACTTTAAATCAATACAGATAATTGACAGAAAAAGTTCTCCGGTATCACCGCCATCTTGATGTATGTTCGGTTATTTCACTTTCTGAGCATAAATTTCTGTTCCTCCAACCGGACGACTTGACAGTCGAGTGTCATTTGTATTGTTTTTCAACATAGGATCTTGATCCGATGCGGATTATCGTCCACAATGGCAACAATGCGATATTTGCGATGTGGCGCGGATAAAATGAAAGATCGTATTTCCCGTCCCAAAGAGTTACGGGGATAGCGCATAGCGCTGATATGCCCCTTATTAACAAAAAAATAAACCAAGATCAGGAGCTGAACACGTAAAACTATGAAAATGTGATATCTGTGTGATACCTACATATTAGGCATTTATTTTCATTGACACTATTTTTGTTTACGCTCAAGTCCAACATATATTCAATGTATCAGGGCATTAGATAGAAAAAAGGATCATGCATAAATGAGTCGCTTTTTTCATAAGAAAGGCCATTGTTAGTTAAAAGCCCATATAGGCAATTATCCTTCATTTAGCAACAGTTAACACTATAGACCAAATATATAGCACAGTAAACATGAACAAAAAAATGAAAAGAAAATGTACATCAAACCTGTAATCTGGCGACCGGATTGAAGGCGAACTGTCGCTACGCGGACGGGAAGGTTTTGGCTCGAATGTCCGCTGTATTCAAGATAAATAATGCGTGATAATTTTAGGATAATAATGGAGAATGCCGATCAGCTGAAATATGCTATCGGCATTTCTTTTGAAAGTCCGGCCAGTAGCCAAGCAAGGGAAACCTTAAACCGCAGCACAGCTTACCGGTGCTGTGATACCGTTTCTATTCCTTTTTCCTCTTGGTCCATCTGCCAAGTAACTGGCTTGTAGCGAAGCTGACCAGTGTCCCCAGCGCAGCGGTCAAAAGCGTCTGCAACATGTCACCCAAAGAGATGCTCGCCCATAAGGAACACATCGTACCGCCTAACACGCCCATGCGTATATCATTAAGTTTCACGTTCCGCTCCTTTCTCCGCCGGGCTTGTCCTGTTGACATCTTGCTCCGTTTTTTTTCGCGGACTCTCCTGATCTTTGGGAGCTATGTCGCCCTTCTCGCCTTCCCTTTTCGGCGGTTCCTCATCAATGACAGCCTCCATGATGCCCAGGCCGATAGCCAGGTATTTTAGAATCGCCGGCACCTTTCCCGGCAGCTTTATCGGTGCCGCCAATACCAGCCCGAGCACCTTTCCTATTTTATTGATTATCTTTTTCATCTTTAATTTATTTTGTCATGAGCTTGCGCTGCTCAGTTTGTTTTCGACGGGTTCATGTACTATCTAGTTTGCGGTACCGCGCCTACAGATCCTGACTCAACTTTGCGTAGTTTCCCTCCACCAGCATATGTCTGATCGTCAGCATCGCTTTGCCTTTTTTTACATATTCGATCACCTCCTTATATAAGTTCTGGTAAGCCTTCTGCGATTGATATACTTCATAATCTCTGTGGCTCTTGTCTTTATGGAAGTAAGTACCCACCAGCAGGCAACCTGCCGTATCCACATGCGTATTGCCGATATGGATATAGATATTATTGAAGCCCGGGACATCTTTGATCTCGATCATCCCCTGATGCATATCCGGAAAACGCCGCTTATAGGCAGTGTTCATCCCACCCCAATAGTTGAGCCCCAGACCATACTTTCCGGCAGGAATACAGGTCTGCCCTTTGATTTTATGCTCACGTATGCTGTCTTCGAGGACATAACATTGAAATAGGCCATCTATATACAATTCGGACAGGGTACTATTTTTCCCCTGTCTGACTCTTTTTAGCAGCATATTCATCAGCGTACCAATATCGTGGCAGCATTACTCCAGTCGCCCACCCCTTGAGTATTGATGGCGCGCACCTGTACTTCATAGAATTTGCCCACCTCCAAAGGAGCAATGATATTGCCCCGGGACGAGGTCGTGGTAAACCGATCTCCCCATTCCGTGGGGTTGTCCGTTCGGATACGATAGCGGTATTCATAGATGGTCGCTATCTTCTGTGGAGCAAAGTCAAGTCTCACCTGTCCGGACTGCCGTCCATCCGAGAGCCTTACATTGTCCACTTTTAGGGGTACCTGATTGCCAAATGACGTGCTATTGGTTGGGAAACCCGAACTCAATAAGGTGGAGAGATGCCCTTGGGCCACTGAATTGACATAATAACCCAACTGTTGCATCGCCACGATAAGCGGCTCCCGGCTCTCATCCTTAAGTGCGGTATCTTCGGGCGATCCACGTTTACGGGCAACGGCCAGTTTGGCCGTAAAATCCGCCAATAAGATCTGTATATCCGCCAATGCAGGCGCCGGTGTCGGGTACTTGATATTGTCCGTCATAGCACCGATAATCGTATTGCAGCTGATGACCAATTCATCATCTTTCATTTTTCCAAATCCGATCAAGGCTTTCATTTTTGTCGCCATATTTATTCTGTTTTATTGACCTGCCAATGCGATCTGTCGACATTGGCCGTGTCGGTTAAAAATCTGTTTGTTAACGATTAAATATTCCTCGCGAGATCATTTAATGACACAAACATATTATGGGAATGGACTGAAAATGAAGTTTTGGCCCAGATTGAACGTAATTGAGCTCATTTGAGCCAATCTGATCGGCAATAGGCCAGAAAAGGATGATTTTTCGGAGTGACTGCTCAGTTTCCCACAGTAAAATTGTGATTCCGTCACTAGGAATATTCGCATAATCCAATGACTAATCCGAGCAGACCATTGAAAGGTCCATTTGGCCAGGTGGGGAAATGAAACAGACCAGTGTTTGTTCAAACTTTCCGGGTGACTGAACAGCAAATTCCCCCGACTGCGCCAACCAGTCAGGGGGAATTTCTATTCAGTCACCTAACTGTTCGTTTTCCCCAAGCGGAAAAAACGAACGGCCACCGGTCTGTTTCATACTTTTGGTTGGGAAGATCGCAAAGCCACAGCGCGAAGTCACCGATCCTTAGCGTCAAATCCAACTGCTGCCGTCCGCAAATTATATTTTACCTTTGAGCCTGCTCCTTTCAAGCGCCTCAATCAGGTCTTCTTCAAAGTAGCGGTCATCGCCGGTGAGCGTCATCGGATTGAGCACTCCCTCCCGCACCCGGCGCTTATAGGTCGACACACTGATACCAAGGTAATCCGTCACTTCGGTATGTGTCCAGAGTTTACGTTCACGCAGTGGTTTCTGTTCTATTTTCTTGGTTTTAAGGATATGGATCAGGGTAGCGAGCAAGCCGTATATCGCTACTAAAATTTCTGTCAATTTTTCAATACGATCTATTAATGCATATAGGCATACACTTAAGTTCATGGTCTATGGTTTTAAGACCATCGACGCACAGGTGGGGCTATTTCAAGGTCTGCCAAGCCCTGCAAAATAAAGGAAATGCCCACGGATGGTGAAGGTTTATAATGGATTTAAGTTACGCATTTTTCTGCTCTATTCGAACATTGTCTATACGATGCCGATAAAAAGATACCGAAATCCTAAATACGGATTCATTATTGGACAGCACTATTCCCGCATGCTGTGGATCCAGCAGACGTAGCTGTCGCTCTATTCTTTGCAGCGCTGTATTGTGGCTTACCGTGCCGGTCACCGCTTTGGCGGCGACTCGGTTGGATACCTGTATCTTCACCATATTATCCTCTGTCAGAGCGATCAATATCTGTATAGGATACTTCTTTCGTGATGTCTCGCCATATTGCAGGGCGTTTTCGACCAGGTTGAACAGCAGCATTTTGGGTACTAAGAAGTCTTCATCTACACAATTTTCATACGTTATATAAATTTTGTGATGCTTTATAAATTCATATAGATTGACCAATTTGTGGGTCATCTGCATTTCAAGCCGCAACGATAGCCAAGGTCTATTATCTATTTTTAAATAAAAGGCAGCGATCGTGCCCAATATCCCCACCGCCAGCAGTGCCTGATCCGGAGACTGCCTGATCAGGGTACGAATAGTGGCCATGCTATTGCCGATAAAGTGCGGATGAAGGTGTTTGGCGATCGCCTCCAGCTCCCACTTTTGTGCATCTAAAGACATCTCATCAAGCTTGATTTGCACGGACCGGTACGCCAGCCACTTATCGACACCAAACCGCCAGCTATACATAAAGAAAGCGACCAACATGGGCGGTAGAATCAAGAATATAACCGGCCAAAAGTTGGCAATTTCCCATTTCCTCGGAGTAAAGACCAGCGCTCCGGTAAACAGACTGAAAATAATCGGTATCGCCACAAAAAAGGCCATGACCAACGTCATCCAGACCCCTAGCAGATACGCATTGAATCGGGACCATTTGAATATATTGGGCAGCAGGACATAACGGGACAGGCCATAAACCATTGTACTCAACAGCAAAGCGACCAGCTGATCACGCCAGCCCTTAAATGCTGTGGGTACGATCAGGAAGACATAAGCCAGCGCAAAGACAATCGTCATACAGAGCACGATGTTTTTGAGCCAGGTCAGCATAAATTGTTTTCTAGCCGGCATGACCTGACCATTTGAACCCGGGATCCATTAGCTTCAATCGCATGTCAAGTTCCTCCGTACGAGATCGTGAAACAGGTTGAAACTTTGGTCCGATATAAACGCCTTCCAGCAGCACTTTTTTAACATAGTTTATATTAATGAATACTGACGGGCTGACCCGGACAAATCTCGGATCCTGCCGGAAGGTATCCTCTATGTCCATCATCCTTTTATTGAGCACCCCCAATAAGACAAACTGGTCATCGGGCCTAAGCGCGTAAAAATGAATATAATTTTTTGATTTTTCCAAATAAGCAATTTCCGCAAGTGCGACCGGAACCTTTTCACGTACCCTTCTATTTTCCGGATGCTTTCGCATGGGCGGACCATTCCTACGCGCAAGATGGAGTTCACTATTAGGGTCTACAACATCCAGAAAGATCATGGATACGACTCTCCTATCCCGACCAATATCACTAGCGGGCGCTTTATGCTGTAAATGCTTCAATAAGCCCAGCAGCTCATCCACATGAACTGGTTTTGATAGGAATCCATCAACATGCACTTTGTGCGCCTGTAAAGCATATTCCTCCGCATACCCTGTAATAAAAACAAAGTGGGAACAATAATTACGGAGTCTTTTAATCGCTTCCAAGCCCGAATGATCAGGCATCTCAATATCACAGAAGATCATATAGACCTTTTCATCTGCATTTAAAAAATATAGTTCGGCATCTTTAACGGAGGTAAACTTACCCGCTATCTCAAACAAGCCAAGCTCTTCCAATACGGCGGCAGTGTCCTCCAGTGCCCCATACAGATCATCGATTATAACTACAGGAAATTTGCGCATAATAGGTTCATGTCGGTTGGTCAAAAAAATACTTATAGCCGTAAAGTAAATAATTACATCCGATACAAACAAATAATTAACCCGCTGTTATCACCTGATTTTATCAATTTAAAGAAATAAATAATTAAAACACATTATCATGACAAAATTCAAGTTACCTTTTTATCTAATTGGCGCAGGACTATTTTTCGCAGCCGGGGTGATTCCTTCCTCTTGGACTACTGCACCTGTACAGGACAGAACAAACGCAAATTATTTGCACTTGGAAGCGTTGGATCACCCTATTCAAGATGGACTATCCACCCGTTTATTCTTTCCCTCTTCGCCCAAAGAACAGTTTACAAAACGTTCGAGATAACAATAGCGCCCTATTAAAACCTATGTTAAGGCTGATTTTTGTACTAGGCTGTGCCATACATTTCAGTATGGCATCAGCCTATAATCTCTGCATCATTTTTAAGCTTCCGGACCGTTTGCCCGAACTATTTAGGTATGTTGCCCGCTATCAGGATCTCGCAGGTCTCAGTGGCGGCTATACATTTTATGGTCCTAGTGTAGGCATGCAGGTGCAGCTTGAATATATCCAATATCAAGGGGGTAACGAAACTTTTCTAGGCGAACCACGCATACAAAGCACGACGGGAATGCTCCGGCTCAACAGCTACTTTCAATCAGGCTCTTCATTTCTTGACAGCAATCAGTCATACCTACAGGATCAGGTGCGTGCATCAATCAGCAACCTGACAGCCGGTCTGTCCGATATTGTCGCTGCCGACAGCATTGCATGTCGTCTTATCGCCAAACATCTGCCAGCATCAGTTGAGCAAGATAAAGATCCGCTCCATTCGTCCCGATATATTATTCTGTTTGAGTATATAAAAAATTAGGTTTATGCGCAATGAAGTACAATTAAGCACCGACACGAGGCTGCCCATCATGTTAAGGGGAATTGGCCTGCTGCTATCCCTGGATATGTGGCGGTTATGGCCAGACCTCAGTATGCTATTTGGTCAGGGTATTTTCCTGGACCAGCACAGCATTTCATGGCAGCAAAGACTAGGGACACTATCTATCCACACCCTGATTGCCCATTTACCGGAGTACACGCTAGCTGGCCTAGAATGGATCCATTTCTTTGGCTTGCTATACATCATCTGTGGGTTAGCCTTGTTTTTTGACCACTATCGCAGCGCCGCAATGCTGGGGCTCATTATATTGCATTATCTTTTTTTTATCGCCAACTATACCTGGAGCTACGGGGCGGACTATCTGGTACAGACAGGACTATTCTTCGGTGTCATTTTCTGCTGCTTCAAAGGCAGCTGGCTACCCAACGACAAGTGGGACACACTTGGCGCTACGATTTTTAGGTTGCAGCTTACTGTCGTGTATTTTTTTGCCGGCTTGGGTAAAGCCATTGGCCCTACCTGGTGGAATGGCGAAGCCGTTTGGAAAGCCATACAGCAACCCCTGGCCCCAGCATTGTTTACTATTCCCCAATCCGCTCAGCAGTTCACGGCTATCTGGGCCGGACTAGGAATCGCCACCCTGCTTTTCGAATTGGGATACCCATTGCTCTGGATCAACCGCCGGATCCGCATCTACATCAGTACCGGCATTATCCTGATGCACCTTTGCATAGCCCTGACGATGGGCTTGATCCATTTTTCCAGTCTGATGATCTGGTACAACCTCTGTGCCTGGGACCATCCCCTCTTACATTGCATTGCCAAGCCAATGATAAAACCACTTGAGACCACCGAGCCAACGTTACAGGTGCGAACGGCGACAGCGGATCTCGATACAAGGGAAGGAGGTAATAACAAACACATTAAATAACCAAAATTTATGAAAAAAACATTCCATTTTAGGCTGCCCGAAGTAGACCAATTTAGCGATCAAATAAAAGCATTTTTACCCAAATTGGCCGATTCATCGATACAGCGTTATGAAGATACAGGCATTCAGTTCACTGAAGAGTACATTGACTATCATAGCGTCATCTTCTATCGGTTGCAGGCACAGGTACAGCAACATATCAGGCTGTCCGTCAATACCAGCAAAGCAGATTATCATCTGCTCTATAATCTCGGCTCACCGCAGGAGGTCGTTATCGAGCAGCCCAAGAAGGAATGCAAGGTATCGCTACCTTCCCAATATCACAGCTATGTATATATCCCCAAAGGGGAGATAGCGGTAAATCTGGTTGCCGGAACTTACCTGATTTATGGTGTTTTGGTCGATATCGGTTTTATTCGACCGGCCATTTATAAGGAAAACCACTTTTTATCCGAATTCAGAGCAGCCCATAGACGTGATAAAAAGCGACTCTACCAAAGTGCTATCTGGCCTATTAAAGAGCGAACACGTTATCAGCTATCTTACATTGAAACGTATTTATTTCAGTACCACAAAGAGCATGAAGTCATTGCGATAAAAGTGGTCTATAATCTGTTTGATATTGCCATTGACAAGAATTTCAGCCTGCATGAAAAGTTAGATCCCGACCAGTTGCTTGCTAGACTTGCCAGGAAGATGGTCACTGATCAAGCCACGCAGATTTTTAGCAGCTGCTCCATTCAGACAATAGCCGAGCAACTACAGGTAGACAAGAGCAAATTGAACAAAATCTATAAAGCCATCTATGGTGAAAGTCCGAAACAGACCTGGACTAAGCATTTGATTCTGAAAGCGAAGGAGTTATTGCGGAGCGGACATTCGGTCAAAGAGGTAAGCAATTATTGTGGTTATGGGCAACAGCAAAATTTTTCGACTTTTTTCAAGAAACATACGGGAGTCTGTCCAACTCAATATAAATAAAAGCCATTCACCCTCCATATTTGTTGTTCATTCCTGAAATCGGACCTTTCGTCCCTAAATGGAAATGAAACCACAGCACAATACCATCCCGTTACCGAATGATAAAAAAACGCACAACAATAAAAAACCATTCCTTGCGGGGAATGGCTCATATTAAATCATTTATGACTGTTACGTTATTACAGCTTTTCGATCTCTTCTATGGATAGCCCTGTACCTTTTGCAATATCGGCTATAGCAATACCCATTTTCTTGAATTCCAGTGCAATTGCAATAGCTTCTTCCCGCTTACCTTTTTCAATTCCTTGTTTAAGGCCCTGTTTGAGGCCTTTTTTCTCTGCCTTATCTAATAAATATTCTTGAGTGCCCATTGTATCGCTCCTTCCTATTTTTGTTTTTATTTCTTTTTCAAATATACTCAAAACTTGTTCGTCATCAAAACTTACATAGTAAGTCAAAAAGTCGTATAGCCCCTGACGTGTATCCCTATCCATCTCCCGCTTCATCATCTCATCATAAAGATCATGTTTAATAGCCTTCAATCCCTCGTCGTTAATCTTTTTGTTAACAATAGCCAACAATGCAGTTAGGACAATTACAGAAAATGGATTCTTATCCGACCGTAATACATCCTCCTCCTGATCCAGAATCTTGTAGCTATTGAAATCATAGCGCAATGAGGTTCCCATAAATTCCTGACTATATACCATCGGACGATAGCTTTTATTACCATCTGCCATGATTGCAATAGCCGTAACGGGAACTTTGTAGCGGTCCCATATTTTATAAAAATAGCGAAACATTCGCTCAGCCAAGTCTCCCTTGCCCTTACTACTCTGTATCTCTACATGGCACAGCACATACTGTTCGCTCCCGTCCTTTAAGAAAACCTTTACTAGTTTGTCAACATAACGGACTCCCTTTCCGTTACTTTCAGGAGGAAACAAGCTTTCGAATTCTTTATCAAGATAATCAAAGGGTCTGCTCAAATCAAAAACAGCTTCTGCATCCGTAAAAATAAATCTTAAAAAATGTGAAAAAGTTTGTTCTAAAATAGATTTCCACAACGGGTCATCTACCCGTCTTGATATTTGACTCATAACAACTTATCAATTGGTTAATTTGACAAAGATAGAAATTTTCAATACAAAATACTAATTATTTTAGTAAAAATATTAAAACGCATTATTCTAGATATCGTATATTTTTTCCAATACCGACTTTTCTGCAGTTCACCCTCCATATTTGTTGTTCATCCCTTATATTGGGTAGGAGTAGAAAAAGAAGCAATTCAATCGATTATTTAAACCTCTTGTCATTTCAAACTTAGTTCGAATCTTGTAATGACACCTTATTAAATGTTTGTTATTTCAGTCAAATTAATTAAATTTGTCCATAATATCAAACAAAACAAATGTATGGGCATAAAAAAACAAGTCGTTTTCCCTAGACTAACCAAGCTTATGGAGCAAGTTGGTGAGAATATAAAACTAGCAAGAAAGCGTCGCAAACTAACAACCATTCAAGTTGCAGAGCGGGCGGGAATCGCACGCTCGACATTATACCTGATCGAAAAAGGAGATACAAGTGTAGCATTTGGCGCATATTTAAATGTGCTTCGTGTATTGGGTTTACAAGATGATGTACTACAATTAGCAGCAGACGATGAATTAGGAAGAAAATTGCAAGATCTCGAATTATTATAGTAAACGATGGCACAAAACAAATTTGACATATACGTATACGCGCACTGGAAAGGTATGACGGATCCCAAACTTATAGGAATACTTTCAGCACACTTTGCCAAAGCCACTCCCCTTCGGAAATGGCTTCAACAATATTTATATAATAGCTAGGCTATTTGAGCTATTCGGTTTCCTCAACGGATCATTCCCCCCATTAACGGATCCGTATAACTCGGCTGCCCTGTCTCAATATGCCCGGCGTACCGAAGCTTAAGCTGTGGATCTTCAGGACTTGTTACTTCGACGTCATACCAGCCTTTGCTTTCACTACAATCCACTTCAATCACTTTGCGCGCACCACTTTTAAGTATTTGCGACTCAAATGTACCGTAGGCACTATCCACTAACTGCAGATCTATTCCGGACGACTGCACTTCCACACAAAGAACCGGACTACCCGAAACGACCTTGGTATACACATCGATATTCGGTATATTTACCTTATTAGCCTCAACCGAACGATAGAATCCGTTAGGACCATGGAGGGCAAAGGATACCCGATCTCCTGATACCTTATCAAGCTGCCAATCGTACTGCAATTGGTCACCGTCCTGAACGGCAAAATTCCACACTTTCCCTTTTTCATGTCCATCATAAGGAATATATGAGATGACAAAGTAAGGAATGCCTGCACCAGGTTTAAAAGTATTCAACCTTTGGTCTAGTTTAGTGCTAATAGAAAAAATAGTGTCTGTACTGGCCATCTTTACCTGTAGATCATAGTGCAGCGCACAGGCCTGCTTCCATCCCTGTTCCTGCATCTGTACATCGCTGTGATATCGGCCTTTTGCGCTGATTTCTGCGATCTTATGGCTGTCAATTTGTACAAAATCCGTTGGAAGTTTTTTGTTCCGTGCAGAGAATATCCGTTCGACATATGCATTCCGGTCAACAGAAAAGACATTGGGCTTGGACACGTTGTCTATCGGACGGAATGCCGTAGTCAGATCCCCACAGACCATTCTGCGCCAGGGACTAATATTTTCTTCCCGAACCACCTTCCCCGTTTTCCGCTCTAAGAAATGTTCCAAAAATTGCAGACAGGAGGTATGGTCAAAAACTTCTGAATTGACCCATCCGCCCTTTGACCACGGTGATGCAATGACCATCGGCACACGATAACCCAATCCGATAGGGCTTTCCAAGGAGGCATTTTGATTGTTTGTACGCTTTCTCTCCTGCTCTTGGGTCACGTATTCATCCGTGGTATCTATTGTGGAGACTGCCCCTTGCTCGCTATTAGAACTCAATGGCAGAACAAATGGGGCTATATGATCAAAATATCCATCGTTTTCATCATAGGTCAAGATAAATATAGTCTTTTTCCAGACTTCTGGATCTTTGGTCAGGATATCCAATACCTCCGAAACATACCATGCACCATACCAGGGTGAGCCCGGATGATCTGAAAATCGACAGGGAGCGACCAGCCAGGATACAGTAGGCAGCTTTCTTGCTTCAACATCTTTTCTAAATTGATAGAGAACATCACCCGCAGGGACCTCAATTTCTTGCCGTTTTCCATCCGCTGTGTAAGCTATTTTATCAAGTTTGTGATAGTTTGGATCAGCCATATTGGTCACAAAGGCATTTCGATGGATATCTTTTTCAAACTGGGATAGCCTTTCGAAGTTTTCCGGAGAATACTGCATCACATCGCGCTGTAGACGTGCCAGTTCAGTTTTGGCTTTACTCAGCGATCCGGCTTTCTCATTACCTTTAACTAATCGCTGCAACTCCTCTATCCGCTTTTTCATCCACTGATAATGCGCCGGGTGATATCTTACGCCATATTGCTTATGAAATTCGAGATTGTTGTCCGTAAAATTGGCTAGCCAATCTTCCTCTTCACCTTTAAATCCAACGGGCAGACTCAACTCATTTTGGTACACCCGCCACGATATCCCAGCTTCCTGTAGCCGCTCGGGATAAGTCTTCCAGCTAACGTCCTTGTAATTAATCTGTCCATTATCCACATGGGCAACGGATTCCGGATTGCGCGGCTGTTCGCGTACGGTGCCGGTCCAAAAATAAGAACGGTTGGCGCTGGTACCGGTCAATGAAGAGCAAAAATGCTGGTCACATACCGTAAAAGCATCTGCAAAGGCATAATAAAAAGGAATATCCGCACGATTATAATAGCCCATTGTCAGTGGCATATTTTTATATTCATCATTCCCCGAGCTTTTTGCTTCCAACCAATTATCCATTTTTCCGTCATGGCGTGCAGCAACCATATCCCGCCAGCCATGCGGCAGTGAGCCCATCCAGGTGGATTTGCTATTGATGATATCCAAATGGAAAGGTGCAAAATATGCACCTTCCTTATTTCCCTGAATCCATACCGGCAGACCGTTTGGCAATTTCATCGTTCGCGGATCATTAAATCCACGCACGCCTTTTAATGTGCCATAACAATGGTCAAATGATCTGTTTTCCTGCATCAAAAAGACGACATGCTCAGCATCCAAAAATGTGGATCCTTTGGGAGCTTCGATGGCCAATGCCTTTTGGATAGACTCCGGCAACCAATTTATAGCTGCCGTACTCCCGGCAAGCATGGCTGCCTTTTTTAAAAATGCTCTTCTCGAATCCATTATTTTAGCCACCAGGTCTGTAAATTAATATTATCGTTTCCACCAAACTGTGATTTGATCGCATCAGAAACATTGGCGGTATTGTTATTGTATTCATCTTGCGGATACATCCATCGATAGGCTGTTTTTACATTGGCAGCCTTACGCAAGCCCGGATAGCCCGTGCGCAAGTGGTCAAAATACGCCGTGTAGCCACCTTGATGAAATGACCGCAGATATTTCTGCATCAGGATACGCTCCAACTTCTGTTCATTTGAACTAACAGCATCGAGTTTGACCGTATTTTGCGCCAAGTATTGAGCGGCTTGACTCTCATTGGTATAGCTGCCTGCATTCTTCGCATATTTTTCATAAAACTTGAAGGATGCTTGTACCCCTTTAGCATAAGCTGTATTTAGATCTCCCGTAATCCAGCCTTTCAGCATAGCTTCTGCCAAAATAAACTGCATTTCTGAACAGCCCAATAAGACTAAGGGCTCTGCAGTAGGATCCTGATAAAACCGTTCGTGCACTTTGGATAGCTTTCCTAATACAGCTTTTGCATTGACCTGCGCATAAGGTACAATCGGATCTCCGCCTTCATATGCAGTGAAATCATTGATGGCTTTACCTGCTTCTTTCCCCAAACGTGTCTGCGTGGCGACGACAAACAATCGGGGGTCCTTTAGGTCCTGTAACCGTTGGACAAAGGTCGAGTCCATATACATTCCCGAGCCATAGCCACTGGAATTGAACTCAGGGTAGCGGTTGCCATCCTGATTCAGGAAGACCAACTGTCCATCTTCAGCTCCGCTCACATCCGTAATCCTGGACTCGCTCGAATAGATCTTCGCGAATTCTGTCGCCAGGTTAAACGGAAGGTCAGCTGATTTCTTCGACAGGGTCAACAATACTTTTAAGCGAAAAGAATTGACCAACTTATTCCAGTTCGCACTATTTCCACCATAGATAATATCACCGTTTATGGTATTATTATTTTTCTTCAATATCGCATTTGCTTCCTCCAGTTCCTTCAACAGGCCCACCAAAACGTCCTTCTGTGCATCGTACTTTGGTGTAAAAACAGCTGAGCTTTCGCCTTTTGCAGCCTCGGAATAAGGCACATCACCAAAAGTCAGGGTAAGATTATAGAAGTAATAAGCACGGAAAAATTTAGCCAGTGCCAAATAGTTCTCAGCGCCTATTTTCTCCGCCTCTTCGGTCATCTTCGTAATATTCCGAAGAAAACCATATTGCTCGAAGCTTCCGCGCTGCCAGTTATAAATCTGATTCGCATTTTCACCATCCGTTTGTACAATCATCTTTAAGGTATACAATGGCGAGGTACCATGCCAAGTACGAAAAGCGTCCCATTCTACTTTAGTCAGTAGCGCCTGTGGGTGAGTTGTCGTTGCTTCATTGGGATTAATGTTTACTTCCGTCAATTTCTGACAGGAGGTCATTACTGAAAGCGAAAACAATCCAAAAAATATGTGTTTATTAAATTTCATCTTGCAATCTTATTAAAACTTGAAATCGAGTGAAAAACCGATATATCTGGTCGACGGATCCTGAAGATTGCCATCGTTACCAACACCAAAATCAGGGTCGATATAAGGCACTTTCTTCCACATCGCTAAATTGTATCCGAATACCGATGCGTTTAACGCAGTGAGCTGTTTTAGTTTGAATACCTTATTGACATCATAACTTACCGAAAGCCGACGTAATTTCACAAACGAACGGTCAAATACATTGGCAAAAAGTTTACTTTCGGCTTCTGTCACGCGGGCCTGATAAGGATAATTCTGACTCCAGGCCTGCCAATCCACGGCTGTGGTATTATTGGTATAGGTGCGTGTATCCGAAGTAATGTTGCCGTTCACATCGCGCGTAAGCTCTCCACCTGTTACAATCACACCATCCGGCACAAACACAGGTTTTCCGGCATCATACTGCTCTTGACGATATAAAACAGACGATGGATGCTTTCCTCCCCACCACATTTTTTCTATTGTTGTCGAATTCATTACACCACCAATAGAGCCATCAATATCAAGATTAACCTGAAATCCCTTAATTTTAAACTGATTGGCAAAACCAAATTGCCAATCCGGCTGGAAATAGCCCAAATATTGTGGGAAAGGATTTTTTGTCGGCATGCCGGTATTCGGGTTTAGGATGACCTTACCATCAGCAGATTTTTCCCAAACTGTTGCGTAATAACTGTCCGCACGATCTCCCTTTTTTAAGTTGCCAAATTTCGCCTGGTTATTATAGATCTCTTCGAGACGTTGGACCGCCCGTGACCAGTTTACGGTCGATGTCCACGAGAATTGGTCATTTTTGATGATATTTCCCGTTAAAGAGACTTCTAAACCTTTTGTACGGTATTTATTTCCATTGACTTTACGTGAAGTAAATGCCGATGCCTGAGAAACACTTAAATCTATAATTTGATTTTTGTCGACAACATTGTAGTAGGTGACATCCGCCGAAAGCCTATTTTTAAACAGGGCCAGTGAAGCCCCCACCTCCAACGAATTTGATTGCTGCGGAAGAATATCAGGATTTATAATTCCTGCAGGGTAAGTCACAGACGGCGTCGAGCCATAAGTTACGTCTTTCTTATAGGTGGCAGCAATGCTGTAAGGATCCAGATCAGAAGATACGGATGCCCATGAGCTATACAATTTGATAAAGTCTATTTGCTGAGGTAATGTAAAATAGTCCGAGATCACACTACTCAACGAAACAGATGGGTAGAAAAAGGACTGATTTGCTTTCGACAGCGTCGATGACCAGTCATTCCGTCCTGAAAAATTTAAATATGTGGACTTAAACACGTTTAAGTTTACCGATGCATAGGCACTTCGGATTATTTTTTCAGTGGTTGTATTCGTGGCTTTTACCGGTCCTTGGGTATTTCCCAAATTGTAGACAAATGGAACGACTAGACCATCTGTTGTTTGATAAAGTTCACGATAATCGCGTTTGAACGTTGATGATCCTGCATTCACGGTTATTCCAAAATCATCAGATAACTCTTTGATATAAGTGGCGAGCACGTCCGCGTCAAAATTAAGCTGCTTGCTGTCCCAGTTCTTATAATCGCCATTCCGTGAATCGCCATAATTCATATACGACTTGGGACTCTGCATATCCTGAAACAGATTCTTCTGCCTTGCGGCAGCGCGCCCTTTTATAGTAAATTCTGGAGAAATGCGCCATGTCAGGGCTGTCTGTCCATGCAAAATATCCTGATCATACACCTGGTTCAATTCGTAGGCCGCAAAATAAGGATTATTGTACCATGCATAATTATAGTTCGCCTGGCGATAGCCTTCCTGTCCCGGAATATAGAGATGGTCCTTTAATTCCTGTCCATTTACATCATTCCCCATCCACAGTAAAATCGTATACATGTGGTTTTTGGGGCCATATCCATATCTCGGATAATTTGGCGACTTTACTTTATTATAGGAGAGGTTAAGATCCAATTGCACTTCGGGCGTAAAACGGTACGACGTATTCAGGTTCAGTCCACCTGTAGAAAGTTTGGTGTTGGGCACCTGCCCTTTCTGATAAGCATACTTTCCAGTTCCAAAGATGCTCACTTTTTCGGATCGGTAGGACAACGTTGCATTGTTCTCCGTGATTAATCCAGTTCCAAGGAAATCCTCCAGATTGTCGTGGGCTACCCAGTCGATCGGTACCCTTTCATAACGCGACTTATCGTTGTACTTCGTTCCGCTGACATCTCCCCACCAGGGAATCACCTCACCGGTCTGTTTATCACGGATGGGGCTATTCCATTGGGCCACCTTTATTCCGGAATTCAATTTCGGTCCCCAGGTCATATCACCGTCTGAGATGCCCCCATCAGCACCATCCCAAAATTCATACTTACCGTTAGATCCACTTCCAAATTCTTTTTGCGATTCAGGAAAGACGGTAAATCCTGCCGAGAACATATTCGTCGTTCCCACTGAAAACTCCAGTTTATCACTTTTTGCACTTTTGGTCGTGATTAAGATAGCACCATTTTTACCACGTGAGCCATATAAAGAGGAAGCTGCCGTTCCCTTCAACACGTTGATATTTTCAATATTCTGGCTGGACATATCGTAAAAATCAGATTCAACAGGAATACCATCCACAACAATTAAAGGCGTTTTGCCCCGCAATTGAAAGGAAGGTGCCTGAAAAATACCTGTTGGATTATTGACGATCAGCCCAGACACCTGTCCCGTCAAAGCCGTACCAATGTTCATTGTTTTGGACTCTTTGAGTACGTCCAGTTTGACTTCCTGTGTAGCATAGCCGATCTGCTTTTTCTGCTGCTTGATCCCGATTGCGGTCACGACAACCTCGTCCAGTTTAGAATCGTCTTTTTCTAAAACAACTTCAAGCGGACTGTCTGTAGCCGTTATGGTGGTTGTTTTATAGCCTAAGGAAGAAATACGGATTTGGTCCCCGGCCTGTCCTTTGAGAGTGAATTTGCCGTTAAATTCGGTGCGCGTACTCTGCTTATTGGTTTCATTGATGATGGTACCACCGTCTATGGGCTTGCCATCTTGGTCTTTGACAATCCCTTTAATAACAGACTGATCTGGAATTTCGAACGCTATGACTTCGTTTGTGAGATTTGCCCAAACCGTGTCAACACTTGCTGCATTTAGTAATGCAAGTGCTAAGGTAACTTGGGCTGTTTTTCTAAATTGAGGTAGCTTAATAGGTTTCATTATCTTGAATTTGCGCCAAAATAAAGAAGCGAATATTAGCTATAGATAAAGATAGTATTAACAAAACAAGCTTAACAATAGCTTGTTTTTAGGTTAACGTCACTTATTCATTTACCTCAAGATTATTCATTTTATTTTCTGTTTTTTTGCCAGATAAGATAAATGAAAATTCATTGTCTACTCAACAGGCGAATAATTTGCATCGACGGCCAAGAATTCTTCACCATCGGGCGAGACATTGTACATTTTTATCTGAAGTGTCCGATTATTTGGAGCAGGTATTTCGATACGCCATCCCCAATTAGGGCTATCGACCACTTCGTAAGAACCCGTTATTGAAATATCGCCCTGCTCATTCATTTTTCCATAACAATTCATTATCCTTCCACCCATGCCCCAAGAATCAATCCATGAAGCTGTAACTTCAGATTGTTTATTGTTGTTACCCATTAATAGCATCCCTTCTTGCGCTACACCTTCATGATGCCAATCATAAGTAAACATTAGAAATTTGTTGTTAGCAACGGCTTTTATAGCCAAGTTTGATATCGAATCAAAGTTAGGATCGGGCAACCAGCCTAGGATCAGTCTATGGTTGCCCTTCCAAAGTCCAATGTATTTATTATTTATGTCTATTAGCTTCATAGTTATTTCCCTTATACCTCCAAACATTGCTCCGAAGGATATTACACCCTATTGCTGCTGCCGCATCACATTCCAGAAATTATAGTCCAGCATGGGCGCTTTCACAACACCTACATGATGGCCAATGGTAACTATCTGACCGCGGTGATAGGTCGTATGAATAATCAAATGCTGGAGGTATTCATACTTGGGAAAATTAGAAGAGAACCATTGTGACTCGATGAGATGGGGCTCATTCATAGCTTCACTATTTTCCTTTACGTAGTCAGCTAAAAGTTTGGCTTCGTTAACGATGTTGTTCATTTCAGTTTCAAGATCCACCGAGGTAGCGATATAGTCAAAGCTTGGCGTCGGCGTGCCGCGGATCATCGATGACCAATACAGCTGCGTATCGCTAATGTGTTTGAGCGTTTTTGCAATACTGGTAAAGCTGGATGGACATTCCTTTTGTAACAACTCCTCAGGGTAGCTTTTCAACCAGGCAACCAACTGTTCGCTGACCCAAATGTTGTAATCAACACTGTTTGTAATGAATGTTTTTAGACTCATGGTGTTCTTATTTTCTATCTAATAAAAATTAAAATTGGGAAATATTCAAAGATCCGTACCACACAGCCAAACGCTACCAAACGTTGGCTATTAACCAATTAAATATAGTGAATTTATATGGTTTGAAGCTATGCCAATAATCGATACATCAGAAAATTAGAACTTTTCATGTAGACTGAACATATAACTGACCATTACTAACGAAAGCAATTGCTATTTCCTGTTTACCTTTCTCTATACCGGTCCTAAGAGCTTTCTCGTTCCTGTCTTTTATTGTTTGCCGGTTGGTAATTTTTTTACCGAAAATTGCCGTTTTATGAACATGTTTGGTAAAATTTATACCAAGGCACATTCAGACTGGTAAATTTCTTACCAAAATTGCTATACAATAAACACGGCTGGGAAAATTTATACCTAGATAGTACCGACTGGGTGTATTTGCTACCTAAAAATTGATAGACCGTCAACACTAGGAGGTATGCCGGATAATTTCCTAGAATTGTTGGATTAAAAAATAAAAAGCCACTCCCTTTCGGACATGGCTCACAACAAATATTTTTAAACGCTAAAATTACGTTATTACAGTTTTTCGATTTCTTCTATAGAAAGCCCAGTACCGTTAGCAATATCGGCAATCGGTAATCCCTTTTTCTTGAACTCCAATGCTATTGCAATGGCTTCTTCACGCTTGCTTTTTCAATTCCTTTTTCTATACCAGTCTTAAGTCCCTTTTCTCGTTCCTGCCTTTTTATTGTTTCGATTACTCCCATTTCAATTGTGCCTCCTGTCACTTGATAAATGTATTGGTCGAACTTAGATAAATTGCATAAAAAAAGCAATTTATCGTTCTCTCCTCAGCCACTGAATATCATTTTATAGAGGAAATTTACTATTTATTTCTTTATCAAGTATAAAAAGAGAACTTTTTCAAAAAACTAAAAAGATCATTATAAGATTCGTCTGTATCAGCGGACGCGCAATCGTACTGCGCTGTTACTATTATAATCAATTATAATTTCACTTATAATATCAAAATAACTTAATATAGGGATCGAACATAAATATTTGTCCTCTTTTTCCGCCGGTCATTTCTTTTAAGATGTGATATTGTTTCATTTCATCAATTATTTTGTAAGCAGTCGGCATAGATACGCCTGTAAATTCTACAACCTGCTGTGCATTGATGATTGGTCGTTGATATAAGCGGTCTAGAATATTGAGTATATGGTGGCTTCTTGTACTGTTCCTCTGAATTATTTCTTCTTTTTCCTTTTTTAATTTTAGGATGGCGTCAAATGTCGCGATTCCGTTTTTTGCCGTTTCAATAATGCCAACCAAAAAAAACTTCAGCCATTGTTTAATGTCTCCGTGTGTACGGACACGCATTAAATTATCATAATATAATCCTCGGTTTCTTTCAAAAAAATCCGATAAGTACAAAATAGGCTTTTTAAGAATTCCCCTATCTACTAAATAAAGGGTAATCAATAAACGTCCTACACGGCCATTACCATCTAGAAAAGGGTGAATAGTTTCAAATTGATAATGAATCAATGCAATCTTTAACAAATCAGGAAAAAAATATTCTTCATTATGTGCGAATTTCTCCAAATCATTCATTAATTCCGGAATAGAAGAATGTACCGGTGGTATAAAAGTAGCATCGTTGATAGTCGCTCCGCCAATCCAGTTTTGACTGGTTCGAAACTCGCCCGGTAATTTATGTTCCCCCCGTACACTGTGCAATAAAATACGATGCGTGTCGCGAATTAATCGCGATGAAAAAGGTAACTCATTGAGTTTATGAATTGCTTGGTTCATCGCCTCAATATAATTATGAACTTCCACCCAATCGTCTCTACGTTCAACTCCTAGATCTTCTTTATCCAAAAAAGCATCCTCTATATTGGTCTGTGTACCCTCGATCTTGCTACTTTGTGTAGCTTCCTTGGCCACATGCATGCTAATGAACAAATCTATATTAGGAATGTATTCAGAATACATATCTAATCTTCCCATCTGCCGATCGGCATTTGATAGCAATTGTTGTATCTCCATATCATCCAATAGCCATTGTTTGTTAAGTTCAGTGGGCTGAAAGCTTTTATAATAACCTTGATTGATATAATTTCCTGGTTTGAAATCTTTCATTGAAATAAATTTACGATGAAATTTTAAATAGAATAAACACTTATTTAAAATTGGCCTCACAAAATTAAATAAAGAAATCCTTATTTAAAAATGGTCGAATTATTTTAAATAAGGATTTCTTTATTTGGGAAGAATTTGTATTTATCCGAAAGACATCGCCAGGATTACCGGTAAAAGTTACCGACAAAGCCTACGTATCTACCACACCATTAAACAAGTTAATAACAAACAGCATCATCAATCTGTTACTTTAGATGAATTTTGTCTGTATTCAGGAGTAGAAAAAGAAGCAATTCAATCGATTATTTAAACCTCTTGTCATTTCAAACTTAGTTTGAATCTTGTAATGAACAGGGCATACCAATTGCTCAACAGCGATGTAGGTGTAGCTAAACGAAAACAGAGGTGTTGTGACGTCGAACCTGTCTTTGCAAACATTAAACAGAACCATGGGTTCCGAAGATTTATGCTCCGGGGTAAAGAAAAAGTGTCCATAGAGTGGGGATTATTGGCAATAGCACAAAATCTAAGAAAAAAAGCGGCCTAAAAAGCTACTTTTTGTTCATTTCTCCCCTCCATATGAGTCTTTTTCAAATAACCAACAAACAACACACAAATCTATCTCATAGACTTTTTAAACAAAAAAACTGTCCCAAATAAATTTGAGACAGCCTCTTGCTTATCATAAGATTGCTTCTAATCCACATTGATATCGTCACCTATTCCAACTTCTTAGGAAGCTTTTCTACCTACAACAGACTGTGCTGCTTCAAATAGCTCCAGTGCCAACTTTATGCTCGACTCTTGATTTGGAAGAAAAATAGACAGCAGTCTTTTTTCGGAAACATAGGGATGTGTAAATATAAGCTTAGGATATCGCGCTTTAATGATCGGCCGACAGCTATCGTAACAGGCGAGTGAAATACACCCCGCCTCCATATCGACGAGAAAAAAAACGCGATTATTCAATTTAAACAAATAAGCTCCAAGATCCTCCACCCAAATTTCCTTTATAAGTGGATTTTTGGCCTTTAACCGTCTGATATTATCCAAAAATCCAAACATATATTTTTTAAGCTTGTTGTTTCGCTTGTTTAATTCCATGTCTTATCATCTAATAAATGTACATCATAACTTTAAAAAAATCCCCCCACAACGGCTATCGTCGTGAGAGGGAAACAAACATTAATACAGTGTTTCATGAGCGCCGATGTCAATTCTTGCATTGATCAGCCTATTACCTCGATCGATATCCAACTCGTCAGGCTTGAGCACATAATCTGGCATCCCGGCATTTATACAACCGGATGTACTGGTCAAATGAAGATCCGGATTTGACAATAGGATAGATACCAATCCAGGGTTCCCATAGGTTGAATTGGCATCTAATCCCGTCGCCGTCGTAAAATTTGCGAGGCCCGTATAGGTCGTTCCATTTACACCGCCCCAATCAAATACCATATTTGCAGCAGCAGTTGTGGCAGAATAGTACTTGTTAAAATTGAAAGCCAGATTGGATGCTGTATATCCCAAGGAAGCAATAATTGCGATAGCTGACTTTGCGTAAATAATATTGTTGACAAAAGATACCTGATCTAAATTTTGCAGGGAGATCTCCCCTCCCCAGCCCCCTTTATTATAATTCTGGAAAAAGGTATTGTTACTAACCACAGTATTTACAACTTTACTGTTCGGTTGATTAGCACCGATAAGCAAGCCTGCTTCTATATTATCATAGATAAAATTACTCCGGATATTCACCCCTTCAACCGTATTGTTGTCATTTTCACAGCCGACACTGATCCCTGCATAGTTTTTATAAACCTTATTACCTTCGATAGTTATCCACTTTCCTCCGTCAATATAAATTCCGCCCGAAGTAGCTACAGGTGATACACAATTGTAGACCACGTTATTCTTGACATTACCGTTGCGGGCATAATTTAAGCTGGAGGGAGCACCAGTCCAAGCATAATTACCTGACATGTTTATACCGATATTCGAGATATCATGGACGGAATTCGATTCGATCAAAAAATTCTCTACATTTCCAGTTAGGGTAAGCCCTTCACTATATCCAGTCACACAATTGAATATTTCGTTATTTCCAATATAAATCTGGCTATAAGGGGTTGCGGTAGATCCCACGATAATAAACGGACTCGCGTTATCAGTACTTGCTGGTATTGCCGAAGGATTTGTTGTCCATCCGATATTAGAAATCTTACAATTTGTCACCTGAATATCCGTCCCCGTTCCGACCACATATATGCCCTTTGCAAAACTTCTTATATTATTGGTTATATGGATATTGTTGATACGGATATGACTTCTACCAGCGATTGCTATCATTTCGTTCTGTGTGGCATTCGTTGCATTACTACCATCCAGGACGACAACGCCATTGTCATAATTTGTCAAGGTAATGGGAGCTGTTGCCGAAGCACCGGATGCAGGCCAATAGAGGCGCTCGTTATAGATTCCGCCAGCGACATAGATCGTGGCACCTATTCCATCGGTTGTCTTATTTAGCGCCGCCTGAATTGATTTCAAGGGTACTGATGCTGATGTACCGGTATTCGCATCGCTTCCTGTCGTTGCATTGACATACATATTTGACAGCGCTAGCAACCCCGCTTTTTTTACCGACCCCTCTTCCATTGCTGTTTCCTTGAGTGGGCTATTTTTGCTACAAGAAGCAAACATCATCGCCAATAGTATGTACAAAAGTATTTTTTTCATCATTAGTTTATTTAAGTTAATTCCTATTCCCAGAATTCCGGTTAATCATAATTTAAAAAAGATCTTACGTTTAAACAGCCAGTAGCACAGTCCCCACTGCAATAGCAATGCGACGATTGCCGAGATGAGCGCTGCAATAGATAAGGGCAAATGGACGAGCAGATGGAGCATATCGCCCGTAAAAATTGCGACCGTACCATTAAGCCACTGCATTCCGACAGTTTCAAAAAACAAGTATATAAAGATCGAGTTCATGCCTACAACAGTACAAACCCATGCATAGCGGTTATACTGCTTGATGTCAGTCAACCAATAAAGTCCAGCCATCATCCATAATACCCATCCTGCGGAAGCAAAAACAAAAGAACTTGTACTGATGCGCTTTATAATCGGTGTAATTCCAGCTAGATCCAGTCCAAAGCCGATCAGCAGGGCAATTGTCCCAGCCAGCAGCATAATAAACATCTTACTTCGCTTGGTTTTTTCAGTCATCAAAAGGCGTCCTATCAGTACGCCCCAAATGGTATGTGCTGCTGTGGGCACCGCATTAAATGCTACCCATCCATCACTATTTATTTTGCCCATCAAAACCTGATCTAGGTAAGCGCCAAAGTTCTTTCCCGGCTCAAATGGTTGGTCAAATCCTGGCGGCGATACGGTTCGGTAAAGGACTTCAGTCAATAGGATGAGTGCAATGGAACACAGCAACTGCCAACGGTTAGACTGATCAATAATCATGTAGGCCAGTATCGTCGTAAAAGCTAGTTGCGTTAATACATTCCATAGTTCAAATACCGGTTTACCCGCATAGACGCAATGTAGCGCGAGTCCGCATATAAAAAGTTTTAGACTACGGATTAAGATATGTCCAAGATTTTGTTGCCAATGCTGCCCTTTCGACTTTTTTCCGTTGTACGAAATATACATAGCTACCCCCGCGATAAACATAAAAGCGGGTTGTACCAAATCCCAAAAATGGAGACCATGCCAAGGATGGTGGAAAAACTGATCAACTATTTTTGCCAAAGCAGAAACGGAAGATATATTTTTTAACCTTTGGTAGAGCAAGCAGCTTTCCGCACAGAGCAAGATCATGATCAGCCCCCGCATGATATCCAACGAGGCCAATCGTCCGACTCCTTTATGATCCTTTATCAGACCTTTTTCATTTACCATAATTTACCTATTCAATTGGTGTCTATTCGTCAATAAATAATTCTTATTCAAGGTCACTCAGACATATCCAAAAAATAACTTGGCGTTCCCACATCTGGTGCACTTCCCAGGGTCTGGGTCCAATCATTTTTGATGGCCTGCAAACCGATACGTATCCCCTGTCCCGTCAGGCCTTTAAGTTTGCCACGGGCGATACTTACTTCAAATTTGAGCATTCCATTTTCTTCTTTCACCGTACCGACTTTATACGCCTCCGCGATCGACTGCTGATCAAAAGAAAATGCCGTCTGGTCGCTACTGTTGTGATAAAAGATATCCAGTCCTGTTTTTAGTAATTGACCTTCCAACAAGATATCAAAACCGCCACTGGTAAAGGTATTCGTCAGCAGTCCAGTACCGGCATTATTATCGGCGTCTATATAGAGATCGAAAATAGCCGCATCCGATTTCTTTCCGGCCATCGCGACATACAGATAGACATTATTGCCATCATAATCCAATTTTACGGTTTCGAATACGCCTTTATCTTTCCCCAATGGAATGACATCTTTGGTCACTGTTTGCCAATCGTCCAATGAATTGTCATTGATTTTTATTACCGAAGTTTTCGCTATGCGAATCACAGTTGCAGATTCAGCATTTTTGCCGTTGACCAATGCCTTTAGTACCGGTACATACTTCCCCTTACCTGCATAGTGATGGACGGGATTTGCTTCTGTCGATTCCTGCCCATCTCCGAAATCCCAGTGATAATCGGTCACCCCTTCCGTTTTTACATTAAAGGACACTGTGGCGCCATCCACATTCACTTCATACTGCAGATCAATCTGTGGCGTATATCCATCTTTTTTACATGCATTAAGGGCGAAGCTTATTACTGCGGATAACACGAGCAGATGGATTTTTATATTTTTAGCATTTTGCATAATACTGTATATTTAAAGTCAACGGATCAAGGATTCTGTATAACAAGGGGGTTACTTAACATCTCATCTATAGGTAGATAGTAAATAATACGTGGATTTGAATAAGGTACACTTAGATTCGGAAATCCAGCCGGCTTTTTGCTCAGATCGATATCCGTCTCCTTGAGCCCAGACAGGTGATATCCCCAATAACTTTTATCCATCGCCTTTCTGTTGCGGTAAAGGTCATAGGCACGATGTCCTTCGAAAGCCATTTCTATTCTTTTTTCGTTGAGTACGACGTCCAGAGCCGTACTTCCGGCAGGAACGACCTTATTGTATAAGGCATGCGCCAGTCCCCGGTTTTTACGGATCATATCCACATCATCAAGTGCTGCCGCTGCGGCATTATTCTTTGCCTTGGCTTCTGCACGGATCAAATACAGCTCTGCGAGTCTAAACATAATTGGGGAGCTCAAATTGGGCAAACCATCCTGAAACGAAAACTTACTGATGTAGTATACCTCAATACCATTTTTCTTCTGTATTTTTCCCGATGCATCCTTTAAAGGAACGATATAGGACCAGCGTACATCTTCGGGATATTTTGCCATCAACTCACGCAAGGAAGATGAAGCATATTCCTCACCCCATCCCGAATTACCATCCGAATAGATCATTGACGCAATAGAACCAAATTTTCCATAGTCATCAACCTGTGTAAATGCGATACAGAAAATAGTTTCCGAACCAGCAGTCGCATTGGCAAATAATGCAGGATAAGTCGCCGTCGAAGATAATGTATACTTGCCTGACTCAATCACTTTGTCTGCATATTCGATTGCTTTGAGATTATCTTCTTTATACAAATTTACACGCGCCAGTAAAGACCATGCAGCATATTGAGATGCGTATTGTACCCCCCTAGGTTTAGTCATTAGTACAGCCGCCTTTTCAGCATCAGCAAGTACAGATTCATACACCTCCTTTACAGAAGACCGTCCTTTCTTTGCGGGGTCGCTTAAGCTGGTCCGCAGGATAATCCCAGGCGCTTGGGGATCCACACTGTAGGGTTTGCCAAATAAGCGTACCAGATTAAAATGGCAAAATGCACGCAAGAAATAACATTCTCCCAGTAATTGATTGGTTTCTACATCCGATTTTCCCGATTTTTCGACCGCATCGATTACGGTATTGACTCCAGTGATAATTTTATAGGAGATATACCAAAAATAGCGTGTATTAGACTGCGCTGGAGAGTGTCCTAGGGTAAAACTATAAAATAGTGGGTCTGTTGTTATCTGCGCACAGACGATATCATCGCTTGCAAAATCTGATAAATGATAAAATTGCCGCAGGTACATGTTATTATTATCGGTTGTTCCATTAAATTCGATATGGTCTTTAAATAAAGCATATGCACCATTCAGCGCATTGGTTAATCCATCTTTTGTGGTAATCAATGTCGTTGTGCTTATCGCATCACTCGGCGGGAAATCAAGGTTCTTACAGCTTCCCAGCATCAGTAAAACAGGTACTATGGCGGAGAATAGTTTCTTTTTCATAAACAATATTGTTGCGGGCCGTAGCCAGTTTAAAAGTTAAAAGTGAGGTTCAACAGATACTGTCTGTTGTTGGGATACTTAAAATCGGAAACTCCCGGCATGGCATAGGATGCCTGTGTTACTGTTGTTTGCGGATCCTGCCCAAGAAAGTTGGTAAAAATTGCCACATTGTCTGCTGTAGCGCCAATGGTGACAGCCTTCATTGCCATTTTACGCGCCCAGTCTTGCGGTAATGTATAACTAAAGTTCAGGTTACGAATTGCAAAGTAGCTTCCATTTTTAAGGTAACGACTCGATGTTTCTGTCGAATTCGCCGAATTTTGAGGGCTTGGTTCGGTCGCTTTCAGGTCTCCGGGGGCACTCCAGATTTTGGCACCATCCGGTAATCTGATCTGATTATAATAAGGTTCATGACCATCATTCATCATATAGCGCAAATTATTGCTGAACACTTTGTTGCCATAATTAAAATATGTACTCACACTGAACTGAAAATTTTTATACCTAAAGCTATTATTGAATCCCCCCTGGTATTTTGGCAAGGCCGATCCCACTTCTTGATTTGTCGCCTGTGCATAGTCCGCAGTTTTCTCCGGTATGGGGAGTTGAGCACCGTTATTGTCGACTAATTTTTCCCAGAGCGGGGCGCCGTTCTCCGGATCAACACCGAGCCATTTGGGCATATAAAACTCAAAAAGATTACCTCCATTGCGATAAATCTGCGTCACCCCAGTCGAACTGGTCCTGACAATATCGGATGGGAAACCAGCCAATTTATTCTTGTTGAAATTAATTGTAAAGTCAGTCGTCCATTGAAAATGCTGTGTTTGGATATTGGTCGAGCTAATGCCGATCTCTATGCCCTTGTTGATCACAGTACCTGCATTTTCCCATTTTGTTTCAAACCCCACCGAAAGAGGCTGCGCGACCTGCAAAAGTAGATCTTTCGTATCATTGCGATAGGCGTCTACGGTTAGATTTACACGTTTAAATAGACCTATATCTAACCCAAGATTCATCTGACGCTTGCTTTCCCAGGTTAGGTTAGGGCTAGCCAACTGGTAAGGTATAGCTCCGACAATATTGTTGTATTGTGCAGTTAACGAAAATAAGCCCAGATAGCGTGAAGCTCCAATATCCTGTGTTCCTGTAAAACCATAACTCGCACGAACCTTGAGGTTATCTATGGTCTTATTCGATGCCATAAATTCTTCACTACTCACAGACCAGGCGGCGGATAAAGAGGGAAAGCCACCATAGCGTTTGCTTGGCACAAAGTTAGAAGAGCCATCGTATCTATAAGATCCCGAAATAAAATACCGATTCTTATAGCTATAATTCATCTGGGACAAAAGCGACTGCAAGGTTGTACCGATATGGTAGCCATTCAGTTTTTGATTACTGGATATCACGTTAGGCACTTTTAGTCCCTCGGGCAATCCTTTCCCTGAACCACCGGAATATTCTGTTCGCCCACTTTCAAACGCCCCGCCCACAAAACCATTGATCACATGATCATCCATTGGAAAATTAAACTTAAAAAGCTGATTACTGATAATACCATAGTTCAAGGCATTCAATTCATCCAGGTACCCATCACCATGATACGTACCTGCGGCCAAGGGCGACACATAATTTACCCCCTTATTATACGAGGCTGACACGCGATTGGTACTCGTAAATGTCAGCCAATCGGTGATGCGATAATTTGCACCCAGATCATAATTGATATCAAACCCTTTCGTGGTATGCTCCGAGTTGGCTACGGTATGAATCGGATTGATCTTATCCCGGGACCACCATTTAAACGATGAGGCGCCATCCACATAGACGGGCTGTCCATTGTTATCGTAAGGATTGTCCCAAGGAAGATTAAGAAATGCATAATACATATCCATATAATCATTATTCATTCCTCGGCTGCCACTGATGTTGATATTGTTGATTACATCCAATCTTGCATTGATGTGATAGGTCGAGTTCCCTCTCAAATTAAGTCTTTCATAATTAGTTTTGACAAATGTTCCTTTTTCCCGGTAATAAGATGCACCGATATAATAGTCATTTTTGCTGCTTTTCCCTCTTGCGGACATATAGAAATTATAGATCGGGGCCGATTTAAAAGATTCCTTGGACCAATCATAATTTTGGTCAAGTAAGTCCAATGGCCGTTCTGCGTAGAATTTCCCTAAATCTATTTTATAACTATTGTCTGTTGCTCCGGGGATATAATCGCGGTAGAATTCTTTCTGATAGTCATACAGCTGACGACTGTTCATCAGTTTGAGTTTTCCAAAGTCAGGGTTGCGGAACCCCGAAGCGACTTTTGCTTCAAATCCCAGGCCTTCCTCTTTGGCATTTTTTGTGGTGACGATAATGACGCCAGCATTGGCCTGGGATCCATATAAAGCTGTCGCGCCAGCATCTTTCAGTACGGTTATATTTTCCACATCATTGGGATCATAATTACCGCCTATAATACCATCTACTACGATCAGCGGACTTTGGTTTGCATTGACAGAAGACACGCCCCTCAGCCTAATTTCTGCGTTTGCGCCAGGTGCTCCGGAACTATTTACAACCTGCAGGCCAGCCACTTTCCCCTGCAGCATAGTACCCACGCTATTGGCTGTGACATCCTTCAGTTTGGCACCCGACACCACAGTAACAGCACTGGTCAATTCATTTTTACTTTTAGCGGTATACCCCACTACAACAATTTCGTTCAATTGCTGCAGATCAGCACGCAGGGCTACCTTCAATTCTTTCTGACCAGCGTCGGCAATTAATTCATGCGTACTGAATCCAACCGAACTGAAGATCAGCGTCACACGTGCGGCAGGCACGGGGATAGTAAAGCTCCCATCCGGTTTGGTCATTACATTCATACTGGTGCCCTTCACTTTTATCGTCACGCCGCCCAATGCTTGTCCTGCTGTATTTGTCACCTTACCTGAGAGCGTAAGCTGTTGGGTCTGGGCAGTGCCGACCGCATTTAATTTTTCAGGATTAGTAGCTATGTTTCTACCAATGAAAATCGTGTTTTCCTCGATGCTATAGTGAAGATCCTGATCACGAAGAGCCCGTTTCAAAAATTGCTGTAGCGGCATCTGATGAGCCGAAATCGAAACAGCCTTAGCGCCATCCAGAAAACGTACATTATAAACGACTTTATAATTGGTCTGCTGCCGAACGGCCTTAAAAACCTCTTTTAATGAATAGCTACGAGCTTCCAGGGTTATTGTCTGGGCAATTGATTTTGCGCTAATGTGCAGACAGCCCATCAGCACAAAAAGTGTTGTCAATCTCATAATTCGAAGGATTTGCCTTCCGGTTTGTCCCGATGGTAAATTACGGGTAAAACGAATATTCATATTCATGGCCTATAATTGCCACTGCAACACTTTTTTTCTTAAGTTTGCAGTGATTGGGTAATGTGAATTGGATGGTTAAATAATCATACGATATTATCCGACATAACAGGGGGGATGGTGGTGCGTTCTCCCTGTATCTTTGTTCGGTATCGCTTGTTGTAGGTTAAGTTGTATCGGTCATATGCATAAGATCAGTTATAAGGGTTATTCGATAATTAGTTTGTTATTTTCAATACGGTAGCCTATTTCAGATATTTTAAGCAATTTGAGGACAGTCTGCAGTGTTACATTGCGTGACATCGTACCGGAAAAGCGTTCATTAGGGATTTCTCTTGCATAAACCACATCAATATCATACCACCTAGACAGCTGCTTGAGCATTTCAGTCAAGGGCGTATTTTCGAAATAGAACTCCCCGTTTTTCCATGCGACGAAGGGCTGCACATCGATGGGTTGTTTATGTATATCACCTTTTTCAGAGCAAGCGGCTTGCTCACCTGGGGAAAGCAGCAAAAGCTTATCCTTTGTTTTCAATCGTACAGCGCCCGACACTAAAGTTGTTTTGATCTCGCGATCATTATTATAAGCCGAGATATTAAATTCCGTACCCATTACCTCCAAGTGCTGACCACGGCTAATGACCCTGAAGGGGCGAGTTTTATCCTTTACAACTGAAAAATAGGCTTCACCTATAATTTCAACCACGCGTTCATTTTTTGCAAATTGAGATGGATAACGCAGCGTAGACCCCGCATTCAACCAAACCTTTGTCCCATCTGCCAACATCAATTGATAAGTACCTCCTTTAGGCGTGGAGAGTGCAAGCTGACTGACTACGTTGTCATCGAGTTGAACGATATTGCCGTTTCCATCAGGATAATTAATCTTGTTTGCGCTAACCATAATACCATTTTGGTCTCTATCCAAATCTATTGCCGTTCCATCTGCCAGGGTCAGTTTAGCCCTATTTCCACCGGGCAAGACATCATTTTTTTCAAGTTTGGCCATCAAGGCTTCCCGACCAAGGTTATGTCTGCTGAGATTAAAAATTAAGGTCGCTATCATCGCAACAATCACTATTGCAGCAGCAACATACGGCAGTATCCGTCTCACTTTAGGAGCAGGATTGATGACTTCGTTATCTTGCTCCTGGGCATCTTCTTGATACAATCGAGCGATCTCATCAAGACCATCGGCCTCGCGCTCCGCATAGTGGTTAAACCAAGCATGTAAGTCTGCTTTCTCTTCAGCTGTACACTGCCCTCGTTGATATCGGTCAAATAATTGTTTAATTTTTTCTCGTTCCTGCATAACAATTTCGATCCTACAGCCCAACCTGTTTTGGGTCTTGTATCTTTAATACGAATGACAGCGCGAGAAGTTATAGTTGGAAAATAAAAAAAAATAAATAGGGTCGGTTATATTTATTTTGAGGGGGATTAGGCTAAAAGATATCCTCATTATAAAAAAACAGGAAGAACAACAGGAGTCTCGGAAACTTACTCCTCAGGATGCGCATGGCCTGATGTTTATGCTGCTTTACAGTACCTTCAGTAATATTCAATTGCTCAGCAATTTCTTTATTGGATAGCTTTCCATCGCGCGAGAGCTGATATACGGCTTGCATTTTGGGAGGTAGCAAGGCTATCTTCTCTTCCAATATACGTTCAAGTTCACGCAAGAGGACTGTTTCCTCAGTGTCACAGGTATTTTGATGTTGAAACGCCAAATAAGAGCTGACGTATTCGTTAAAATATTTACTACGATTCATGTTGGAAAGGATCTTATTTCGGAGTACCGTATACAAATATCCCTTGATGTTACCTGTTGAATCAATACGTTCAGGCCGATGCCACAGCTCCATAAACAATTCCTGCACAGCATCGTTTGCCATATCCTCCTCTTTGAGCAAATGAACAGCAGCAAGATACATTTTCGAAAAATGACGTTTATAAAATATTGTGAACGCCTCCTCATCGCCTTTTTTTATTCGTGCAATCAGCACACTATCTTGAGCTTCGGCCTGAGTTTCAGAATAGAATCCTTCCATACTGCTTCCCTACTAAAATACAATATCTCCAATTTGACTAGGTTCTCATAATCAATTTAAGTAAACAAATTGAATATAAAAATATGACAAATGCAAAAATAGTTACTAAGAGCGATCGAAAGCCCCGCTATGAGTCACTCTTAATCTTAAAATAGCGCGCGTTTAAGGCATCCTTATCAATCCGTTTAAAACGAATAAATCAGCAAAAAAAACTAAGTAGGCCATCGTGAGGTAGATGAAATCAGTTCTATTTGAAAAAAAAGCGGAGTTGAGTGTTTAATTATCTAATTGGTCAAGGTCAAATAAAATTTTCTATTTTAAATATAGGTTGCTTCCGTTACCAGAAGCAACCTATGTTTGGAAACTATTTTCCTATATTGTACGCAACCGGAATCGGATAGCCCTTTCCACGTAGTGCGGCAATGGGTATAGCCATTTCCTGCTGACCGATGACTTTCCTGGTCACCTGCCCCTTTTCCTTCCGGTTTTCTTTGTCCGCATCTCTTTTCTGCGCACTGTCTCCTTTTGTGGCCTGATCGGGATGATCAGTCCCGGCAATTTTGTTGCCACGCGCATCGGTATTCATTTCCGCCAAGGCTTGGGTCAGGCTATTTTTTTCCTGCTCACTGAGTTTTTCAAATTTGACGCCATAGTTATCGAGTACACGGGTCGCATTTTCGACAGTATTGGTACCACGCTCGTATATATCTCTATAAATGTGCAGCTGACCATCTTGCGCAACGATGGTTTCATAACGCAGTTCTACCAGCACCGGCTGTGTTAGCTTAACCGATTCTGTTTTGGTGTTTTTCTTCTCATAGTCGGCAATTTTGTCCGCTGAAATTGGACTTCCCGATACCTGAGCAAGCAGCTGGGTAAAATCCTGCACCTGTCCATCCGTAAGTCCCACACAACCATGGGAAGCAAAAGCCCCAAGTTTGGAGACATCTTTTCCCCCATGAATCAACGATGGCATGCCAATGGGAATTTTGATCGGTCCCAGTGGATTTAATTTGCTTCCGGCAGGTACTTTCTCACCAGGACTTACCTTGCCCTTTACCCAAGGTTCATCCGGGGGTGTCCAGGTCGGATTAAAAATGATATTAGTTGCCTTACGTACGCCTGTTGGCAATGGAAACTCCGGGTAGCCCACCCCCACCTTGTAGGTTTTGATCAGCTTACCCTGCTGAAATACATCCATTCGGAAGGCTGGTGCGTTCACAACAACCCGTGTATCTTCGGGAACCTGATTAGGTTCTAAGGGCAGTGTATTCTGCTCGTCCGTATAACGTGCGGCAATAAAATGGAAGAACTGACCAGCTTTCTGTTCACCAAGGATCCGAACAATCTCTGCTGTCGCCTGTTTGATAGATTCTTTAAACGATTTGGTCGACGGTTCAGCATCCTCACTTAGCTTGCCAACAGCGGTGCTGGCAGCCTCTTCTAAGGCCTTGATCTGTTCTTTATTGAGCTGCAGATCCGATTTTAAAGCGGGCTCGAAATCTTCTTCATAAAAAAGAGCATTGAGCCAGGCCAGGGTAAAGTCGGTATTTTCCGCCTGCTCGGTCATTGTTTTTTCTGCTTCACTTTTCGGCTGCTGCTTGGCATTACGGTCTTGACAACCCGCCAGCATAACAATCGCGAGGAAGCATCCGCATACATAGGTGGTAATCCACTTTCTAAGGGGATAGGATAACATCATATTTTTCATATACCTTAATCAACAAGTCTGCAACAGAAAAAGTTTAGCCGGATCCATATTCGCCGCATCGCAAGCAAAAACTTGACCTGATAGCTCGCAGCGCAAAACATGCGTTTTTCTGCATGCAATATTCATGATTACTTAATTGTATATTTAGATTGATTAAAAATAATTTGAAAAAACAGCTTTTTTGTCTTATTTTTGACGTCAACTAATTCAGCAAAAAAACTCAAGCTGAATTTTCGCGTTTTTATACGTACTTATGAAAAAAGAATTAATGGCATCGGTTTTATGCGGCATGGCAGTTATGGCCAACGCACAGGAGCGGTTTTATGGAACAGTAAAAGATGAGCAGGGACTGGCCTTACCCTTTGCATCGGTTACCTTGCTCCACAGCAATACCAGCTACATGACCGACCGTCTGGGCAATTTTGATTTTGATATTCAGGCGCGCGACTCGATCCGTATTAAAGTGGCTTATCTGGGAAAACAGACCCTCCAGCGATCCTACCCTGTCTACCAATCGAAAGTGCGTCATAACATTGTACTCCGCGATCTTTCACTCACCTTGGAAGAGGTTAATATTTTACCTGATATCAATGACAATGGACATTCCAACTCGTCCATTCAGATAGACAAACAGGCTATCGATCAATTGCAGGCGTTCAGTCTGGTGGATGTGATGAATGCGCTGCCCGGAAAAAAAACACTCCCCCTGGATCTCAATAGTCTATCGACCCTAACCTTGCGCGGCGGCGGCCTCGCCCTTGGTGCTTTTGACATCAATAATTCGCAGGGCATCGCCATTATCATGGATGATATGCGGATTTCCAATGATGCCAATCTACAAACCCGAGGGCTTTCTCGGGGTGGTCTCAGTGGAAGTACCCTCACCATGAACGGCTACCGCGACAGTTATTTCGGAACACAGGAATCAAAGAGCTATGATACGCCTTTTCAGGGAATTGATCTGCGTGATATCCCCGTGAACAATATTGAAAAAATAGAAGTCATCCAGGGCATTGCCCCTGCCCGATATGGTGAAGTGACCAATGGCGCAGTCCTTATCGACCGCCAGGCCGGCCGGAGTCCTTATGTTGCCAGTTTCAATATCAATGGTGGTTCGACCAGCAGTTCACTCAGCAAGGGATTTTTGCTGTCACCAAAATGGGGTGCCCTAAATTTTAGCAGCAACTGGACCTACAGCAACGCTGATCCGAAAGACAAAGTCAAATCCTTCCATCGCTATTCACAAAGTCTGATGTGGACCAATGTTTTTGGAAAAATTAAAAATACCGTTTCACTGGATTATTCGGGACGGAATGACAATAAGCGTCAGGATCCCGATGACATCACATTGCGGACGTCGAAATTTACAAACAATAAATTTTCTCTGAACAACCGAATGGGGATTAAGATCGGTCAACAGTGGATGAAAAATCTACAAATAAACACTAGTATCTCCCTGGGCAAACAAGAATCCTATTCCAGCTATGCAGTTAACCGAGGGCTTACGCCAATTGCTTACTTGGATACCATGGGAATCTATGAGGGCAAATATGTGCTGTTGTCCACCATGACAGAAGAACTGATCATCGGAAAACCCATTACAGCCTCGGCCAGTGTTTCGTCTAATGGGCAGGTACAGCTCGGAACTGTCGGGCACAACTTTAGCTATGGCGCTGGTTTCAATTATTCGAATAATGGTGGGCAAGGCGTCATATCCGACCCCGAGCGTCCCAGATTGGTTGGTTATAACCAACAAAATTTAAGGCCTTATTCTTTTGAGCATATTCCTGCCGCAAAAAACTGGAGTCTTTATCTCGAAGATCAGTTTGACCTTAACTTGGGCCGACGTACCTTGTCCAACAACCTTGGTGTACGTTATGATATCCAAAATGGTTATGGTACTATCCAACCGCGTTTTAATTCGCAGCTGCAATGGAATAAGCGATGGACTTTTACAGGTGCCCTGGGTATAGCGACCAAGGCTCCATCGCTTGCACAGCTGTATCCCGGACCTACTTTCATCGATTATGATCTGATCACCGCCAGTACCGGTGGCCTTGACCCCTCGCTGTATCTTCTCTATACGGATAAAATCCAGATTGACAACAGTAAGCTCAAACCATCCAAATCGTTTCAAGTAGAATTTGGTGCAACGCGTAAGAGCCGCTGGGTCAATACATCAATTTATGCTTATTACAAGAAAAATAGTGACGGTTTCTACGCGATGAGCAATTTGCGGCGCTATGAACTACCGAAATACAGTTACTGGTTAAACCAAACTACAAACAAATTTGAATATGCGCCTACAGGAGAAACCATTGTCAACGGTGGTTTCATTGACCATCAATTGACCAATGGTCTGGTATCGGAAAGTTATGGCTTTGAATGGTATTTGTCTACACCTAAAATCCCGGTTATTGCCACTTCTTTTTCACTGAATACTTCCTATAATTATACAAAAGCAAAAAATGCGATCAATGAAGCCTTTAATCCTGAGCAAAGAACATACCTGGATGAAGTGCGTTATCTCAAAACGGTTTACTATGAACCCCTTCGTCTGTCGGCGAAATCGCTGCTCTCAAAATTAAATACGGTAACCCATTTTTCACGCATTGGATTTGTCATCAACCTTTCGCTGGATATCAATATCCTGGGCGACAATCAGACCTTGAGCAGCCTGACCCCAATAGCCTACCTTGATGACGATATTCGGTTCCATACGCTTACAGCAGCCGAGGCACAAGGGGCGCCATTCAACACACTGAACAAGCAAACCAAAGATAGCAAAACAGAAAATACACCTTTTGTTTACACCACAATGAATATGGGTTTTGAGAAGGAAATCCGCAAAAATTTTAAAATTAATATGCGTGTCTACAATCTGTTGGACCTACGCCCATACCAATTGGTCACACTCGACAATGGGACCGACCGGATCTTCGATCCAAATCATAAACCCAGCTTAACCATCGGAACATCCATAAAATTTTAACAGACAACAATATGACCAGAAATTTAATTATTATTGCCCTGCTCATCGTGAGCGTCCTATCGGGCTGTAAAAAGTCTGAAGAGGACCGCGTACGGCCAGTATCGCTGCAGCTGACATTAAAAGCTGTCGAAGGGGATATTTCTTTTGATGTCTCAAAAGCCAGCATCAAAATTACCAACCGCACCACGAGCGGATCCTACAGCGCAGCAGGGACGGACACAGGAAAAGTATCCTTTGCCAGTGTAACGCCCGGTGCATACGATGTCTCGGCCACACTTGTGGTCAGCGCACAGGAATACACGCAAAAAACAGGTGTTTTCACTGAAGAAGATATCACCTTCAATGGCGCCATCGAACGGCTGGATGTCAGCACCGACACCGAAAAACAGCTTGATCTTGTGATTGGTAAGGTCGGTAACTGGGTTTTTAAACAGATCTACTATGCCGGATCAGATGTCACCAAAGGCGCGACTTTTAGGGATCAATTCCTCGAAATCTACAACAATTCCAATACGGTGCTCTATGCCGATAGCCTTTATATCGGGCAGGTAGAAGGCAAGAACAACAACAATAGTGGACAATATTTTCTGCCGGGCAGCAATCAGTACGACTGGAGCCAGTCCCATGACATCACAGTTGGTGCCGGAATGGATGCCAATAAAGATTATGTGTATGCCAATACGGTATTTATGGTACCAAGTGATGGAACAGGCAAAAAATATCCTGTTCAACCCGGTCAGAGTATTATTATCGCCGCTACAGCAGTGGACCATACCGCATCTTATACTGGCAACGGCAACACCAGCGTGGTAATTACCGATCCAAGCCTGACGGTCAACTTATCCAAAGCCGACTTTGAGACCAATCTCATCAGCTACCTGGGGGGTACACCATACAAATATGACATCGATAATCCCAATGTGACCAATATGGATGTCACTTATTTTATTTCGGGCAATGACATGGTATTAAAGGCCAATGGCCGCGATGCTTTTATCCTATTCAAAGCTAATCCAAATCTGCCTGCCGTTAAATCGCTACCTACAGTGGCAACACCGGATCAGCGGGAGATCACCGCTGCAACAAAGAAAATGCTGCAGATTCCGGTCAGCTATATTGATGATGCCGTCGAAGTGATGCACCCAACCGAAAGTCAACGCGTGCCGAAGCGCCTACCAACTTCGTTGGATGCTGTACGCACCTTCGTACCAGCCGGACAATATTCCAGCCAGTCACTGGTCCGTAAGACATTAAAAACTGTCAATGGACGTCGGATACTAAAAGATACGAACAATTCCAGTGAAGATTTTGGCTACCTGAACAAAGCTGACGTATCCAAATCGGCAAGTTCATTTATTGATTGATATTTTAACGCATGGGGACAGCCCAGGCTGTCCCTTTAATTTTTGCTATGCGCTACTTTAGCCTTTTTATCTTGCTCATTTGTTGCTCTCAGGCGTATGCCCAACGGAATTACCAGTCAGATTCTGTGCTGTGGAGCATTGCCGGTGAACAGAAGATGCAGTATCTTTTTGGTCACAGCACCTTGCTTCAGGATACCGCAAGACAAAATTTCGGGGACCTTACGATTTATTACGACCTGAAAAACCGGAACTATCGCACCAGTCAGCAAGCTCAGAAAACCGCTGTTGCAGCCTTCGAGGCACGCGGGGTCAACTATCTTTCGGATAAGATCATAGTATCAGGGACATTTAGCTATGCCAAAACCTGGGAAGACAGCCTTACCTACTTTCTGGGCGGTCTGGACGACAACCGTATTCCGGGCTATTTTTACACCCCAAAAGCTGGGAAATTTGAGCGACAGACATACGATGCACAGGCACAGCTGGGTTACAAGATAAATTCTCCCTGGCAAGCTGATCTACAGGCCAATTATACGCACCATTGGTCCACACGTTCGGTTGATCCAAGGATGGAACTTTACAGCATGAAATTCTTACTGAAACCCAGCCTTTCGTACGTCAGCGCAAATCAGCAGCACTTTTCCCTTTCAGGGATCTGGGGATACGGGCGGGGGCAGACCGACATTTCCTATAAAAACAGAAAGCTGAATGATGGGACAGCCCTTCCGGAATATCATCATTTCACCAGCTTTGGCTATGGTTATACGAAGGAGCTCGATTCAACCGCCCTTCGGCAATACGATCAGTACCGTGGATTGGAACTCGCTGGCACATGGAACCAGCCGAGCTGGACGTTATATTGGTCGACAAGCTATCTGATACGCAACAATGAAAATACCAATGATGTCCGTCATAGACAGCACTATCAGATCAAACAGACATTCAATCTGGATCAGATTGACCTCGACCTGCTCTTTACAGACAAAAGGGTCAATAGCAATCTGCTCCGCTTTAACCTGAAAACTGCAAACGGTCATGATGGCGTCTATCATCGTGGGAAAAACTACTTTTTGAGCCAATGGAACATGGCCCTGTTGTATAGCAAAGCATTTGCTTCGGGCTCCAGCTCGCGCAAAGAAGCGGGAATCTCCGTACAGGGCGCATATGATAAGCGTGACGACGCCTTGACCGAGCATCTTGCGGTACGCCGCTGGATTGATGTGACAGTTCCCCTCTCCTGGTCGAAGACCGGGAAGTCGGCGGACCGCTTTCGGGTGCAACTCAGCCCTTCCTATAGGTTTGCATTAACGAACCGTCTGGAGGTTCCAGACAGCCAAATCAATGCATTTACCAAGGGGATTGCCTATCCTGAATTTTACTATTACGATGCCAACGTCTTAGCGATACAGACAAAATTATCCTACCTAACGGCAAGGATCGTCAACAAAACAAAAATGGCCTTCTTTGTCGATTTCCGATTTGAATCAGCCGCCAGCTCAAAACAGATCGTTGTGAGCAGTCAGGCCTTCCGAGGTCAGAATACGAATTGGCGCATGGGTGTCAATTTCTATTTGTAAAAAGAGAGAGAAATGAAAAAAAGTATAGTATTGCTATTACTAGTGCTGGGGGCCGTGTTGTCCTCTTTTGTCTATTCCTATCAGGAGGATTTACGTCAAACTTACGCCCGACCCGTAAGTGAATGGCCCAAGCCTACGATTGACCCAGGGGTCAATTGGTCGGAATTCAAATCATTACCCAAGATTGATTCGAGTTATTTTTCGCTAATGGAGCGTCCCGATGTCAAACTGGGGAAATTATTATTTTTTGATCCTATTTTATCGGGGAGCAATCAAATATCCTGTAGCAGTTGCCATAATCCGCAAACGTCCTGGGCAGATAAGTTAACTGTCCCAGTCGGCAATGACCATCTGGAGGGCCAGCGGAATACCCCTTCCCTATTAAATGTCTATGCCCGTAAAGCACTGTTTTGGGACGGCAGGGCCGGATCGTTGGAAGAGCAGGCTTTGGGGCCCATTGAAGCGCATCACGAGATGAATATGGAACTTACCCAGCTGATTCCCAAACTGAAAGCTATCCCAGCATACAACACACTTTTTCAAGCCGCATTTGGCGAAGAAGATTATTCAATGCCAGAAGTACTGAAAGCGCTGGCCGCTTTTCAACGTACGCTCACCAGTAGAAGGAGCCGCTTTGATGAGTTTTTAGATGGAAACTATAAGGTGCTGACCGACGAGGAAATCCATGGGCTGCACCTCTTTCGAACAAAAGCGCGTTGCATGAATTGTCACAATGGGCAGTTTCTGACAGATAATCTGTACCATAATATTGGACTCACCTATTACAAACGTAAGTTTGAGGATTTGGGCCGCTATGAGATTACCAAAGACCCCAGCGATGTTGGGCGTTTTCAGACACCATCCCTACGCGATATTATGCATACAGATCCCTGGATGCATAACGGCTTATTCTGGAATATGACAGGGCTCTTGAATATGTACAACAGTGGTATGCAGATGAATTCGGCCACCGCAGCGCAAAAAGCAAAAGACCCACTCTATCCTGTGACCGATCCACTGATGCAACCACTCCATCTGAGTAAATCAGAAATCAAAGCGATTGAGGCATTTTTGCATGCCATTACCGCCACCAGTTATCGTATGCGACGTCCAGAAAGCCTACCAAGATAATGTTCAAGCACATGCGTGTATCCCTTGACAGGAGATACACGTATATGCGATTTAACGGGATAGATTTTTAATAGGCAATGGTGACTGGAATTGATTTGAAAGTACTCATATTAAAGGTTGTGTTTTTATATAAGATCACCAGATTGTACTGACCTGAAGCCCATTGACGTTCGCCATTAATTGGACTTCCCAAACCGTCTTTTTCGGCACCGATCATGATATCATCTCCACTCAGCGTTCCATTGACCAACTTATAGGTATTTACCTTAGCGGCGGGTCCCAATTCCCGATGTTCGACTTTGGAGATAATTATGGCTTTAGTGAGGTCTAGCTTATCGACTGTTTCAGGGAAATGATTCAATGTCCGTTTGATCAATGCAGTATATAAAATACCATCTCCCTGTATTTGCTTGATCTGTGCCCGAGCAGTAAACTTATCTCCTTTCTTGAACACGATAGGATCTTCAACAAAAGTATTCATGTAGTAGACCATGTCGTCATTACGCGAAAAGATATCCCGGTCCACGACAGGATCGACAGGCATATTGGTCGCATCAAAAATCTGAAAATCTTCTTTTAGTTCCAGTTTCGCGCCGTTGACATCATTTACAATAAAAAAGAAATCATATTTTCCTTCAGGAGCTTCCGTTGGAATGGTAAAATGTTTGTGCACATTGGCATTTTTTAGCCCTTTGTACTCGTCCCAAGCAATTTCCAATTTCCAGGCCGCGCTATAAGTCTGCCCAGCTTTCGGCAAAATCTTGACCTGAACGGATTCAATTTTATCGCCGGCCAAGAGATCCGCATTAAAATGAAAATCGCGGCCCCGGATTGCCTGCTTGTTATTCGCATAACCGATTTCTACATGTTCAGCAGTTGGCGGATTAGGCACAGGCGCTTGTTCCTCTTTTTTACAGGACGGCAATAGCCCTGATAACAACATAAATGCTAGGATAATTTTTATTGGTTTGATCATCTGTTAAATTTTAAATGCAACACAGATGCAAATATAAAAATTACATAATCAAAAGCAATATAGTTGCATTAATATTTTAATTCTATGATGATTCTTCGGTGCCAGTTTATCCTAGACGTATTCGGAACTATTTCAGCTAAAAAAAGCGGATAACATGATGTTATCCGCTTTCATTATCACAAAAAACACGATTATTGTTAGATACTATTTTGTATTATTATTTCTTTACACAACGAATAGAGAGCGCCATATCTTCTGGAACTTGACTTATAATACGCGGTTCTCCAGTCGTAGAAATAACACCTTGCGATCTATATAATGACAAAGCTAACTGGGCAAATTCGTTTCCATTTTTTAACAAATATCTTCCCGCTTCGCCCGGATTTTCAGTTGTGCTTGTCGAATTGGTATAATAATTTAACAACGGTAAGAAAAGAAACGATCTGTAACGATCTGACGGATGGGTTTCAATTCCAAAAAATACACCTTCCCTTTCTTTTGAGCTTGCACTTGGTGGGAAATAATTGAAATTACTTAATATTGTCTTATTACTCGTTAATAATATTTCAATCTCATTTTTGGTAGGAAGCCTCCATTTGTTTAATGGTTGAACTAGTTCGCATGGATCTCCATTGTTACCATTAATGGTTGAGTTTGGCTTATTGTTCCCCTCAAAACCTCTTTGTTTTGGTTTTACATAATTAGGGAAGAAGTATCCATCTCTCTTGTAAGAATTATCAGCATTAACAAAAGAGTAGCTATCGCTATTCCGATCATAATATAAATTTGCATCTGCGAATTCTAGTCCTGCAATTTTAAAGGTCTTATCAGTTTTAGAACCCAACTTAAGCTGTATATCATATTTTACACCATCTTCTATCGTTAGACCAGATAAATTAATTTGCCCTTCAATTCCATTTATGACAACATTGTAAAGATTAATTTCAACTTTATTAGGCCCTGATTTTAAAACTAGCGGATCACTCGTCCAAATTGCACTTAACGGTTTCATCCCGCTAAAAATACTTACTGAACGCCCAGGCCCTTCATATTTGATCAAACCCGTAAGATAATTTATATTATATCCGATAGAAAAATATGTTGGTGTCACATAAAGACTTCCAATACTTTGTATATTCCCTATATTTTCGGCATTTAGTGTAATATTAGCGGAAGCAAAAGTATTTTGGAAAACAATATTTAGATTAAGATTTTCACCTTCAGTGATCTTAATATCCTTTTGCCATCTGAAAAAATTTTCGTTATTATATGCTGACAGAGGCTCTCCTCTATCACCACCGTATGCAACTAATGTATATTCTCCTGAAGCTAAATCAAAAGAAATATCGGAATCATCGACCCCATGCTTAAAAAATTTCGCTTGACGGAATTTGTTTAGATTGCCTTTTTCGTATACTTCGATGGTATACTTTACGCCTTTCTCCAATGGTTCTGTAACAGCTCCGTTCGATACCGCCTCTGCACGGGTTGAACCCTTTAATGCTGGCTGGCTCGTGCCGACAGGAATTAGAGTTGCTATGATTTTATATTCGTCATTGAATGAAACTTCTTGCAACTGCACTTTGGCAGATGTTATAACATTTTTTCCGGTTGAAGCTTTTGAAGAAATATTATCATCCAATCTAGCAAAACTTGTACCTCCGACTTTCAGCTTTACTTTGCCTTTCCCCGAATCCATATTATATTCCTGTTTATCTTTTTGGCAAGACGACACAAAGACTAGCGTGGTTATAAAAAACACCACGATTTTATTTAGAGTTATTTTCATTTTTGATACTTTTAAGATTAAAATAGGATGTATTGTATGGCTTACCAATAATTATTTTCAACCTCTTCAGTTATCGTCTGAGAATCTTTAAATCCTTGTTGCATGGCATTTGATCCACTAGCGATCCCATATTCTAATTCAATTTCTTTTACCTCAATTTTTGGCGCTTCATACATTTGTTTTGAACCGCGCAATACTTCAATCTCTGTTCTATTCATTTTTTTTGAAAAATTGTCGATATAATTCCTTAACGACTTAAATAATTATATAAACGTGGAATTAGAAACCTACTAAGATATCGCACTATACGTGCTAAAAATCAGGTTAACGTTTTCTAGGCTAAAATTTTACAATTAAATGCAAAGATAATAATTCAAAACAAATATCAAAAATATGACAAAAAAGATTAATTCACTTCAGTTTAAAAAATTAAAAATGTGACCAGACAAATGTCTTTTTGCGAAATCAGGATGATAATCAGGGCAATGCGCCTAATCACAGTGCAAAAAAAGACGGGATAGAAATAAAATAGTGGAACTTCTTAATTCATTAGCTGCCGACTAATTTTAAAAGATTTCCCATAAACCATAGTACTTCCCATAGGAACTCAAGTCAAAAAATAACATAAAAAAAGCGGATAGCACAAAATGCTATCCGCTTTCATTATCACAAAAAAACACGTTTTCTACAAACCATTTAACCAACTATTCACCTCATCTTGTGTTTTTCCGGTCTTCTTCTGAAGCTTACCTACCAATTCATCTTCTTTCCCTTCCGCATATAGTAAATCATCGTCCGTAAGATCTGCGTATTGCTGTTTTACTTTACCTTTGATTTCGTTCCAACGGCCTTTCCAAGTTAATTCGCTCATAAGTTTTTCCTTTCGTTTTTTATGAATAGAACAGCCTGCAGCAGGAATCGTTTAAAATAAAATGTTATAAAATGTTAAAAACTACATGTGAGTAAACTCAATCAAGGCTTGTCAGAACACTGAAAATTATTCCACAGCTGATTTAATCTGGTCCATACCGGAGCTGTTCTTTTCTGTGGTGAGAACTGATGGAAAATAATGGTGTGGTCGTTACCGGGACATTTTTTCAGATGTACTGTTACCTGAAGTGTAATGGGCCGTTTGCCCATATAATCTACCATCTGGATGGTTCCGGTAAAGGTCGATTCGTCTTCACCTTGGGGCTTGGTCAGTTTTTGGAATTTTGCTTTCGTCTTCTTTATCAACTTCTTTGGTAACGCGCGTTTTTCGATATTGCGATTTACCAGTCCATCAAAATATAGGGACAGGTTATTTTCAATTGTTTTTGCATCAAGAATTTGGCTTCCTTCAACATACCAGAGAAAAGCATAAGACCAATACTCATCGCTCTCGGGTTTACTCCATCCTGTTGTAAAGCGTACATCTTCTACTCCCTTATAGGGGATATTAGGCGCAAAGTCTATGGGTATCGGAAACCGTTCTATTCCCCAGCCATCAAGACTAAGGGTATATGGAGCCTTCCAAGCGACAGGATCGAATTTTTCTTGTGCCCGAAGTACTGTATGGAGAACAAAAACAACAAGTAGTATAAAGAATAGCCTTATCATAATTAACTCATTTATTGCTGATTAAATAAAGTTAACGATTTTTGATTAAAACTCGCTGCAATTTATACCAATAGTCTAAGGGCACGCGCCGATACTTTGTTGTTTCTACTGTTTTAACAGTATACATATCATGAGTTCTTGTATGAAGGTGATAAAAAAGAGGACAAAACTTTTAAAGTTGGTAATCTTGAATTCGCAAAAGCTAATTTAGTTTATGATAGATCGACCAACAAGTATTTTTTGGAAGTACAGGCAACGCAGGAGATCTCTTTTTTCCAAATTATGTAAGATCTCTTAATATTAATCCTGCTTGGCCACAACCCAGCGGAAATGAAAACGGTGCTTTTGGCGACCCATGTAAATTAGTGACACCATGTCGTTCACACCTTCATAAACGTCATTCACACCTTCGCAAGTGTCATTCACACCTTCGTAAACGTCATTCACACCTTCGTAAATGTCGTTCACACCTTCGCAAGTGTCGTTCACACCTTCGTAAGTGTCATTCACACCTTCGTAAATGTCGTTCACACCTTCGTAAATGTCATTCACACCTTCGTAAATATCATTCACACCTTCGCAAGTGTCATTCACACCTTCGCAAGTGTCATTCACACCTTCGCAAGTGTCATTCACACCTTCGTAAGTGTCGTTCACACCTTCGCAAGTGTCGTTCACACCTTCGCAAGTGTCATTCACACCTTCGCAAGTGTCATTCACACCTTCGTAAGTGTCGTTCACACCTTCATAAATGTCATTCACACCTATCATATATATATCGTTCATCCCTTATATTGGGTATTCATCCCTAAAAATGCAACTTTTACCCCTGACTTTAGACCTTTTGTCCCTGAGATGTCGGGGCCCTCACAAGGTTCAATCCACGATCACTATATCGCAGAGACCTTCTGATAAATACTGCATGGCTAGAAATGAATAAAACCATACAACGACCTACCTAAAATTCATACATCCAGGGCGGATTACTGGGCTAACTTTGGTATAAGATAACAGATCGGCTGGACTCAGGTAGTACCGGTCGGTCAATAGAGAACAACTCCAAGGCCGATCCAGGAGGATAATAAGGATAAGCAAAGTATAACCATATAAAAACAAAAACATGAGAACATTAGCAAAAAGAATTATCGGCACCATGAGTATCGGTGTCATGACATTAGGAATTTCGTTGAGCGCGAATGCTCAAAGTATTAAAAGTGAAAAAGACGTTAAAGGTGAGAAAGAGGTAAAGACCAGCAAAGAAGCCAAATCTTTTGCGACACAGTCTGTATGGTATGATGTTACGAAAATCGACCCTTTCGGCAGTGATACTCCTTCTAATTACCGCATTGTCAGTATTGGGTCGGCGCCTTCGACATCGCCTAACCCGAACGATTGTGCCCAGCCTAACAGCTCGGGCCAATACTGTGCTTTCCAACTGACATTTGATGAAAATGAAGATAGCAGTTCGGCACTGGAGAAAGATGTATCCACTGCGATGTCCGATCTCGCTGCTACCCAAACCGGGCAGGCACGGAATCCTAGCCATCCTTAATTGTTCGGAGTTAACCAAAAAGGGAGTCAAATCGAGACTCCCCTTTTGGTTCTTATCTGCTATTCTGCTCATGCCCTCCTATTGCTATAACCCAAGCACCTTTTCTAATCATATTGGAATACAACCGATACGGGCAGATGATCCGAAGCATATTGGCCCGCCAGCGCAACAGATGATACGAGGGTATAGCTGTTTGCGGCCTTGGGATTAAATATCACAAAATCTATTGCTTTGCTTGGCTGCCTTACCGGAAACGATAGCGGACAGCTCCCCATGCAAGACAAGGTAAATCCTTCTTTAAGCTTGAGCATTTCACTGCTTGATGGTATGGCATTGTAGTCTCCCCCCACAAATAATTCTTTACTCAATACGGCACTTATCTGATTAAGATACGCAGCCTGCGCAGTCCTATTGGGCACATTGAGATCAAAATGCGTAGCCGCAAATTCGATGTTTTTACCATTGGGCAAGGTAACTGTAGCAAGAGCAATACTTCGTTGTTCACCGGCTGTCGGCATTGGCAGCAGCTCCCGCCTCTTATTGGACATTGGATATTTACTTAATATGGCGACACCATATTCTCCTCCATTGTAATCAATGGACTTCGAGAAATGGTATTCCATTCCCAATAGTTTTGCCAATTCAGCAGCCTGATTGACTTTGCCCGAGCGTGGGACATTGACATCCACTTCCTGAAGTGCAACAAGTTCCGCACCACTGCTTTTTATTACCGCAGCAATGTTTGCCAGATTGACCACTTCCGAATTTTCGGGTGCTCCATGGTGAATATTATAAGTCATGGTTACCAACTTTTTCTTTGCTGGAGGGGTAAGTTCTATTTTCTCATCGCCACTGCAGCTAAATAAATTTAATAGAGCCAAAGCCCCAAGAATAATTTTTTTCATTTTATGGTCTATTTTGGAAGTTTTAATTTGAATTCAGCAGTCATTGGTAAAAAGTTATTGGCTGATTTGGAGAAAGTTCCATATTTGCTCAATTGCAGTTTGTCGTCGAGATTCTTAAATGTAATATAGTCAAATACGCCTGTAGGTTTATCTTTTGGTGCATTCCAGGGACATCCTGTACCTAGGCAGGCGAAGGTAAAACTACCCTTGAGATAAGACAGCACAGGACCATTTGCAGATTCCTGTTCATTTAGATTTCCAACCAAAATCACAGGTTGGCTCAGTTTTTCTGTGGCATTGAGCAGATCAACGACCTGAAGAGCCCTGTTATTGGCTACAGAAGGATCAAGCTCAGTCCCGGCAAAATAAAGCTCATGTCCTTTCTCGACTTCGACTTTGATCATTGCCATACTGCGTAATTCGGCTGTATTCCCATCTTCACGACTTAACAATTGGCTATACTTTTCTTTGACCGGAAATTTTGATAACACTGCATTCCCGAATCCCCCAGTCTGGTAGTCTATATTTTTCTTGAAGTAAGATTCCATATGCAATTCCTTAGCAATGACTCCCGGACGATCTACTTTCCCCGCCCTCGTGGTCGCACTATCTACCTGTCTCAAAAACAAAAGGTCAGGATCATATTCTTTGATCAGTTCCATCATGGCATCAAAGTTGGCTACTGTGGTTCCCACATTCATATTTAAGGACATCACCTTAAAGCTTTTTGTAGGCGTATCATCCGGTTCCTGCGGTTTTTCGGGCTCTTTCTCCGGCAGGAGATTCCAATCACCGGGGCTATAGGTCTTGCGGCAGCCCTGTAGCAACATACCAACCTGTAGCAGAAGCAAGCCGAATAAAATTATTTTCTTTTTCATCTGTAATAAGCTTTAATAATTTGGATTTTGTACCATATTGGGGTTAGCAATCATTTCTGCCTCTGGAATAGGCCATAGCCCTTCTCTATTTCTTTTGTACGTCCGGGTCTGCACTCTTACCAGTTCACCCGTTTTGGGGTTGGTGGCACCAAAGACCTCACCATTCATTACCGCTTCATCGATCCCCCAACGGCGGATATCAAAATAACGGCCACCTTCGAAAGCCAATTCTGCCTGACGCTCACGGCGGATGAGTTCACGCATTTTAGCCTGTGTCCCATATATGCCACTATTAACGGCAGGCATCGCTGCCCTTGCGCGCACTTCATTGATAGCCGCAAGAGTTTCGGCATTGTTCCATTGCCCCGTTTCTATCATCGCTTCGGCATAATTGAGCAATATTTCCGCATAGCGGATAATCATAAAATCCAGGCTGCCGCTCTTAGCCTGTCTATCTCTGGCGTCGATGTATTTTTTTATCCAATAGCCCGTCGCTGTGGACTTTGTCTCGCCAATTTTATCCGTCGGATTGTAAAATGGATCTAGTGTATATTGATTCTGGAACTTATCATTGGGCACAAATACAGACGCTGTCAGTCGCGGGTCTCTGTTATTTTTATAATTTGGATTTTGCTGATAGATCAATATGGAGTCGCGTCCAAGCTCTTGGATGGTTTTACCCTGCTTGGTCTCATAATTATTGACTACGGTATTGGTCGGTGAGAGATAGGTTTCGCCTCCAATCCCAAACGGCGCAAAAGAAGTCCAGGCATTGGAGCAGCCATTTTCCTTAAAGAATATACGTTCATCATTCAGCTCACCTACATAGCTAAAGAGCTCGGCATAACTATCATTTTTACTTGCTGTACTGATCCAGAGTTTATAAACTTTGGAGTCAATCACCTGTTTTGCGGTTGTTTTGGCTAATTCAAAATCTTTATAGTACAATCCCAGCCGGGATAGCAGGGAGAGACATACGCCACTGGTCATGCGCCATCGATCAGCATTTACATAACTTGCCGGCAGCTTTGTGGCACAGTCTCTCAATTCGGCTACTACAAAATCATATACCTCTTTTTGCGGTGTACGAAAAGATTGGTTTTCCGTTGGTGTGAGTGGTTTAGTCAATAAAGGGATATCACCAAAAACTAGCATCAGTTCCATGTGATAATAAGCCCGTAGTGCCCTTGCCTCCTGCTTCATTCTTTCTTTCAGTTCGGCATCAATATAGGCCCCATCTATATTTTCCAAGAATCTATTCGCTCTACGGATACAGGTATAATCGTCTGCCCATAGGCTGCTGGAGACTCCCCAGCGGCTGGAGGCCAAGCCCCGTGTGAAGCCATCGTATTCGCCTTTAAAGTCACCGCGCTGCACTGCTTCGTCCGTAAGCCCGGCATAATACATGATGTTTCGTCCGGAACTGCCTCCCGGAATTCCTGCATAGACAGTTGCCAGGGCGTTATATCCATCCGTTTCGGTATTCCACCACTGCTCATCCGACACTCCATCCGGACTGTCAACGGTGAGGAATTTTTCACAAGAACTAGTTAACAGAGCCGTCAATAGTAGGCCCAGAAATTTTATTTTGATTTTTGTCGTATTCATTTTTCTTAGAAATTAGCCGTTAACCCAACAGAAAATATGCGCATCATGCCATATGTCCATGATCCACCTTGCGACTCGGGATCCGCCATTTTCAACTTTGTAAAGAGAAACGGATTTTGCGTATTGACATATAGACGTGCATTTTTTATCCCGTATTTATTGAGGTAGGCACTATTGAATCGGTAGCCCGCCTGAATAAATTTAACACGGAGGTATTTGGCATTGAATAGCCAAAAATCACTGCGCAAGATATTGTTTGCGGGGTTTGCCAGCAGACGTGGATAGATCGCATCCTGGTTATTTTCGCGCCAGGTATTGGCTGCCCGATAGGTAGTCGGGATACCACCCGATGCACTTAAATTGAGCGGATGCCATAAGTAGCCAGCAGATTTACCACCGAGATTGGCCGAATAATCATGGTTACCAGCCCCCTGCAACAAGAATTCAAAATCAAAGTTTTTATAACTGAAACTCACGTTGCTAAAATAATTGATCCGTGGCGTGGGATCACCGATCACTTTTTGGTCGCTTTCATCAATCATTCCGTCACCATTTAAGTCCACATATTTAATATCTCCGGGACCTTCGCCTGCGAGAGCCGGAACCAATGCTGTCTTCTTGTCGGCGGCAAAATCATCATACTGTAGAATACCATCCGTTACATAGCCATAATGGCTTTTAATCGCATACCCCACCTCATTGGTGGATATGCCCGAATAATATGGCCCACCCAATAGCTCAGTAATCTTATTTTTATTATAAGAAATACCCGGTCTTATGGAAAAACTAAAATCGTCACCGAGCTTATCGTTATAATTCAGCGACAATTCCATCCCTTTATTGCTTACCTTACCGGCATTTAAAGGAGCGGCTCCAATTGCGCCCGAGGGTGCGACAGTTGGTTTGAGAAGGACATCCTTCGTTCTTTTATCGTAGTAATCAAAGGTTAAGGAAAGCTTATTCTTAAAAATAGACATATCCAAACCCAGATCGAGGATATTCACCTTTTCCCAAGTTATGTTTGGATTCCCCCATACGGACTCGAGTCCGTTGGTGGCATTGATGAGATTTTGATAGAGGTACAGACCAATATTCTCATTACCCAGTTGTCCGTACGAAGCTCTCAGCTTCAGATTGCTAATGGCTTCCACATGAAAAAAGTTTTCATTATGGAGGTTCCAGCCCAATGCTATGGATGGGAAAAATCCGTATTTCTTTCCGGGGCCAAATTTGGATGAGCCATCTGCACGAAAGGATAGTTCGGCAAGGTAACGATTGTCATAAGAATAATTTGCTTTGGCATAGCTGGATACCAATGACGATTCTTTCCAATAGCCCTCATTAAATTTTTCAACGGAAAAACCACCCATTGCAAAAATATTGTGCTTTTTGAAAGTCTTGTTGTAATCCATTGCACCGCTCAAGTAATAATAGGTATTTCTGGTTTCCGAATAGGCGTTGCGTTGTACGGCCCAGGTCTGTACCAGCTGTTTGGTATAATAGTCAAAGAAATAAAAATTATCTCTATTCTGTTTATACACATCACTGTTGAGCCTATAGCTAAACTGTCCACGTAAGTTTAAATTATCAGTAATAGACCATTTGGGCTGTAGATTGATTGTTGCCTGGTCATATTGATAACCAATGGTACCGCCGACCTCTTCATAGGCCAATGGATTGACAATATCGGCATATCGACCATAGATTGTTGGCCACCCTTCCTCTTGGGGGTATTTGGGCAGTACCGTTGGTGGCAGCCGGTAGAGATCGTCCAGTATTCTGCTTCCCCCATTATCTATGGCCCTATTAGGGTACAAGGTATTCCGTCTGATTCCTAAAACATCCAGATTAATCAAAAACCGTTTAGAAAGCGATACAGAGGTATTTGCCCGGATATTAAAGCGATCCATCTTGTTGAGAGGCAACATTCCCTTCTGATACATATAATTTCCTGTTACCGCGAAACGGGCGACATCATTACCTCCGCTGACGGCCAAGGAATGGGAGGTCAGGGGACTGTAATCATCAATGACAATATCCGTCCAGTTGGTATTGGGATAATTGATGGGATCTTCACCAGATTCGGTTTTGCTGATCTGTTCATCCGTATAGAGTATTTGTCCACCGGAGGCTACCTGAGCATAATTATACATGCGCATATAGGTGGGTGCATCGACAAATTCAGGAAGGATTGTTGGCGATTGCTGTCCATAGTAACCATCGTAAAGGACATTGATCTGCCCTGCTTTACCGCGTTTGGTCGTTACCAAAATAACACCATTCGCTGCCCTGGCCCCATATATCGCTGCTGCCGCAGCATCTTTTAATATGGTGACACTCTCGACGGTGACGGGATCGATATGATTCATATCCATAGGTACACCATCGACCAGCACTAAGGGATCCGAGTTATTTAATGTGGAAATACCACGTATTTTAATACTCGCCGCATCACCACCGGGCAAACCAGACCCCTGTTGTACGGTAAGACCCGTCACGCCGCCCTGCAGTGATTGTGAAAGATTGGTAATGGGCTTCCCTTCGATATTGGATTTGATATCCAATGACGCTACGGAGCTAGCAATATGTTTTTTCTGCATTTCTGTCATACCCACTACCACAACTTCATCCAGGTCAGCGACGTTTGGTTTGAGCGATACGGTGAGGTTGGCTTCTGTCTTATTGACCAGCACCTCTTTGGAGAGATAACCTACCGCAGTAAAGGACAACCGGCTTCCTTTAGCTATCTCCAAGGAATAATAGCCTTCATTGTCCGATACGGTCGTGGCCGTTCCTCCTTTTTCGGACACCGTTACGCCCCCCAAGGGACTGGGAGGTTCCGACGTATTAAAAATACGCCCTTTGACAGAGACTTTTTCCTGTAGACCTGCTGGTCCGGCTGTACTCGCCGAGCGCATACCCTGTCCGGGGATTACGGTTATCTGCCCTATTCCATGTGCGATATTTAAATTAAACTTCCCGAGCACCTGCCTTAAGGCCGGGACCAGTTCCTCTTTATCAATATCAACATTTACCCGTTTGCCCGTCAATAAATTTTCGGGGTACAGCAGCGCAATATCGGTCTGTTTTTGAACGGATTGCAAAAAATGCTTCAATGGTACATTTTTCATTTTGAGCGTAATTCGCTGGGGAAACGCAAGTGCACTTACAGAAAGTAAAACTCCTGTAATGGCAAGGGATCCTATCTTCATATTATACCTAATTTTAGGTGACAATAGTTGTCCAGAGGAGAGATTTTGTCCCACCTGTTTTTTTTTCATAATTTTGATGAAATTAAATTTTAGAAACGTTTAATTTTAACGGATAAAGGGGACCGCAATTCCTCTTTATCCAATTTTATGGTTAAATAATCAATTGTTTTTAATCCAGACCTCCTTTTCTTGTTGTGTTATTGTATAGTTTTTCAATTCATAGATATTGCTTAACGAGGTTAGGATACTTACATCCAGATTGATCCTTCCGGAATAGACAGTTGTATTTTCCAATACGGATTGGTCAGCATGAATTTGCACATTATAGATTCTTTCTAATTTTTTGATCAGATCCTTTGTTGACAGTCGGTCGAGTACAAGCTGTTTTTTTGTCCATAAAATTTCATTTCCATCAGCTTTATTATCGATAAGGATTTTGTGCTGTTGCAGATCGTAAGCTATAAACTGTCCCGGAACCATGGTAACATTTTTGAAATGCGGACTACTGAGCTCTACCTTTCCCGTTATCAATTCAATAGCCATTTTTTTATCCTCTTCATAGGAAGATACATTAAACGTGGTGCCGAGCACTTTTACCGCAGCGTTTTTTGTTTTCACAATAAAAGTTGTACCATTATGAGCGACATCAAAATATCCTTCGCCATTGAGATACACTTCGCGGGGCTTACCCAGCATATCCGGGCTATAGGTGAGGTAAGAACCCGCATTTAGCCATACTTTGGTTTTATCTGGCAAGATAAACTCCTGCCTCTTTCCATAGGGCACAAAGACGGTATTGTATTTAGTTGCTTCTGCGGAATTATTGAGATCCAGCAAGTTGAGCATTTCGGTACGGTCATTTACTTTCAAAAAAGAAATGGCATGATTTTCGGCCTTTGGGTCAACTGAAATAAGCTGCAGGCTATCTTTGTTCTTATTAAAAGTCTGGCTTATGGACGCTATTCTTTCGATGTCGAGTGCTGCATGAGCGCCCGTACTTATGGGGGGAAATAATTTGAAGCAGACCAGCAGGCAGGCTGCAGCTACGAGAGATCCAACGTAAACAAGCAATCTTTGCCTACGTTTTTTATTGGTACTGTGGGCGATCCGTTGAAAGAGTTGTGCCTTATCTTCATCCGAAAGGCGGTCTTCCGGTGTTATGTTAAATATGTGTCTAAATTTTTCGTTTTTGGTTTTCACAAACTATGCTTTTATAGTTATAGAGCACAATCTTGGAAAACATAGACTAAAATTTATTAAAAAAAATATAAAAAACAGTAAAAAGCTCAATTGGTTTCAATTCGACTTTCAATTGCTTGATTGCCCGAAAGCTCAGTGTCCTACAGGTCTCAACATTTACCCCCATCATATTGGCAATTTCATCGTAGGAGAAATCGAGATAATACTTTAAGAAAAGCACTTCTCGCTGTCGTTTGGGCAGTGCATCTACTTTGTCTTTGATCACTTTCACCACTTTGGTTTGGACTTCATCATTGATCAGGTCCAATTCGTGGCTATTTGTCCAGCTGATGTCTTCTGAGAGTGAATCGATATCCACGGTCTGCACTTTCAATCTAAGGAGCTTTCGGCGCAGCGCAGCAAAAAGGTAATATTTTACATTAACTTCTTTCGCAATTTTTGGATTATTAAATAAATTCACGAAAAGGTCGTGGATGCAGTCCAATACGGTATCCTTGTCATAATGATACTGTTTACCATAGGTATACAGATCGTCGATATGTGCATCGTAGATTTCCTTAAATGAACTTTGGTTACCTTGTATAAATCCAATCCAAGACATAAAAGTTGGTAGAAATTTTCCGCTAATTTCCTCTTTTTAATATTAATCCAAGATGAAATAATGGTTACTTTATCACTTAGGTCTATTTCATCAAGGGCGGTTTAGAAACCTTGGTAACAAGTATAACAAATTTAAAATCAATAATCAAACTAAAAAATCATCCTCTATATCCTTCTTTTGGCCATAGTCGATTATATACAGCCATTAAACGAAACCTTACACATTGTGGATCTCCGAACTCTCTGCTACCCAAGCCGGACAGGCACGGAATCCTAGCCGTCCGTAGTTGTCGATTGTTAAGCAAAAGGGAATCCAAAATGCGGATTCCCCTTTTGCCTTTTCATCTGCTATTCTGCTCATAGCCCCCTATTGCTATTGCGTTCGGCGGAATCGGGAAGACATACCTGGGATCATTGGGGACAATGCGGATTAATTCGCTATTGAATGTTTTTTCCAGGGTGATCGGATATTCCATTTCTTTGTTTAATCTTCGAAGATCTTCCCAGCGCAGACCACGAAAGACTAATTCACGCTGTCTCTCTTCCAGGATCCACTGCATTACAACCTTTTTATCACTCGAATGAAGTTCGTAATCAACATGTTTTTCAAATCTATTTTTACGCAATGTATTGATCCGATCCAGTGCTTTGTTTAGATTTCCGGCACGCGCTTCACATTCCGCTGCGATCAGCTGCAATTCATCCACAGCAAAACCATATAGGGGACCTCCGGAAAAGGAGGTGCTGCCGATAAATATTTTAAAGCTATTGAAGTCTTTAAAGAATAATTTTTTCCTCAGATCACCCTCCTGGTATTTATCAAAATACCTTTGGTTAACGCAATACAATCCAATGCGCTGTATTTCGGGTATGGAACCCGAAAAATCAAAGATAATTTCAGGGTTTACTGTAGCAAGAGGCTGCAATGTTGCAAAGCTATTGGGATCAAATGGCACCGTATTAAAGTCAAGTAAGGTATTTTTATGGCCAAGTACAGCGTTTACCTCTGTCAATGCTAAATCATACTTTCGTAGCTGGAGGTAAATCCTTGCGCGCAAGGCGCTGACAGCCAGCCGCGATGGCCGCTGTTTTATGGTCGGTTCTATTGGCAACAGTTCCTCAGCTTCATTTAAATCCTTTAAGATCAAGTCATAAGTTTGCTGTAGCGTACTGCGGGGGATCTTTAGAGTGATATCAGGTTCGGTCCGTAGCGGCAGACCAAGTTGAGATTTTGCATTCTTCTCGTCATAGACTTCACAAAACAACTGCGCAAGCTGATAATAATTGAATGCACGAAAGAATAGCGCTGATCCTCTGACATTGCTCCAGGCATCGAGCTGTGCATTATCGGGTTTAATTTTTTGAATGCCCTCAATTACCTGATTCGCATATAGAATTCTCCGGTAGCCGAAATTCCAGTCATCAGATTGTTCTCCTTCAAATAGATCTTCTTTTTTCCACAGATAGGCATTACGCTGGTGTACTGGGGTTAAATTTGCGAGTTGCTCTTCATCGACCTGAATTTCATCCGCAGCGATGGTACCCAACACGATACTTGCCTTTGTATTCATTGTTCGGAAAGCATCGTCCAAAATCGCCTGATAATCTTCAATACGGTAAGGGATCACAAGACTCTGATCTGTTTTTACTTCCAAAAAAGATCCGGAGCAGCTGCTTACCAATATTAAAACAGCTGCATATAGTAGTGTTTTCATTATACAAATAGTTTAAAGTTCGATATTCATTGAAAATGATGTTATCCTAGGATTTGGATATGGTGCCCTTGGTATGTCTGGGTCAAGCCCATATTTATTTCGTCGCCAGAGGATGCCGATGTTTGCCATTGACCAGCCGAAGTTTACCGACTTCACTACCGCAGCCCTATTTTTGTTGATCCAATGATAAGACAGTGTTATATCCCGCAGCCGCAGGTGATCGCCCCGCTCCCAGAGTAATGAAGAATTCGTGGTCATTGATCCAATTGCCCTAATTTCCGGTGAATTCGTAGGAGCCTTGGGCAGTACATCTGTAAAAGCCTCGTCACCCGCCTTTTGCCAGCGACGATAATAATCTTTATGATAGGCACCTGTGGTCTCACCCCCTGGATCCATGGTCGTCCGCTGGAAGTAATAACCCGATTTCCAGACGATATTAGCCGATACCGACCAATGTTTCCATCGAAAGGTATTTAGCATACCTGCTGTCAAGGTCGGTATCCTTCCTCCTATTTTGGTGAGCTCCTCAATGGGGTAATTATTATAGTAGTTTATATAATCTGTTGTCAGTTCGCCATTCTGATAAATAACAGGTTTACCCTCATTATTAAGTCCGTGCCATGGAAAGGCGTAGATGACATCCAAGGACTGTCCGACCACCGGAGGCCTGCTATCTATGAATATGGTCGCAGAGGTAACGTCATTCGTATTATAGTGTGTCACTTTATTGTTCACCTTAGCAAGCTGCAATCTTGTGTCCCAGCCGAACGCTCCAACGATATTCTTACTGTTGACCGTTATATCCCAGCCTTTTGTCTGCAAATTGGCATAGTTGATCCGATTGACAATTGTCGGATATACATTGTCGATAATACCTGTTGTAGGATCCATTAGATCAGCACCGATCAGGTTGTTTCCTTTTTTCAGGTAATATTCCAGAGAACCTGTCAGTCGGTTATTTCGTGTTCCGAAATCTATTCCGAGGTTCAACGTATTGACCCGTTCCCATTGCAGGGAAGGATTGCCCACGCTTGTCAGCACCGCAGCCGTATGATTGGTCAGGTCGTCGATCATATACGAGATGATCGGAAAAGTCGACACATTCGGATTGGTATTCCCGCTGCTGCCGTAGGTGGCCCTTAATTTCAAGGAAGGGATGATATCATTCTGGAAAAAACTCTCCTGAGCCATTTGCCAACCCAATCCGATCGACCAAAGAGGTACCCCTTTTTGATTCGTTTTGACCCCATAGATATTAGAAGCATCCCATCTCAGACTCGCTGTTGCCAGGTATTTGTCCCGATAGCTATAGGCCAGATTGGAATAATAGGATAGAAATCTATAAGTATTGAGCCCATAGCTACCACTTGCTGCCGGTATCAATGCGGTCCCAGTGGGCCTCGTGGTATACCTTTTTGTATAATCAAAATTCACCCTTCCAGTGAGCAGATCACGATCGTAGCCGTAGGACCAGGCAAAGGGCGAAGTCGTCGTTATACGGTCGAGCAGTTCAGCACCCAGGAGGTAATTCAGCTGATGCTGGTTTCGATGATTCCATTCGCCTGACAGCTGGGTACGGATGGAGTGCGATCTTGCACCTGTACGTCCCCCCTCCCTTCGGATAGCACCATAGGGAATTACCTTCATCATATCCGCCTGCGTAAACTTGTTGACCAGATCACGTGCATAATAACTGTCTTTATCATACAAGGCACTTTGTCCATTCAGGTTGTTGAGGTATTGATAAAAGACTTCCCAACGGATCAATTTAGAAAACTCATAAGACAGTCCCATTTGCATGCGCAGTTCCTGATCCGACGACCGGTTGTCATTTAGCTTTAGTTCGTCCAAGGGCCTATACATCCAGTCCAACAGGCCGAGGCCTGGCGCCGACTCCTGATAACCGTAGCGCAACCCTTTGACGATAGGTAAGCTCTGTCCGTTTCCATCCTGAAAGCGATAATAAGGTACCACGGAATTCCCTCCACCAGTAAAACTGGTAAAGCCTATTCCATTCTGCACGTTAAATTGCTGCGTATACCAGATGGACGGCATGATTTTAAACTTTTCTCCCCAGTGAATCGTCCCCTGCATGTTGCTGTTCCATCTGGTGTAAGTATCCCTTTTCAAAAAAGAACGGTTTCTATCGTAGGACGCGGAGGAGCGGAATGCATAGCTTTTTCCACCACCGGTAAATGCGATGTCCTGATGTTGGTTAAATCCTTTTTGGTAAAAATAGCTGAGACTTTCCTCCCGCGTATCCGTTGCAGCCAATTGATCCCTAAAATTCAGCAATTCCTGATCCGAAATCTTTTTATCCCGGTGTTTTATCAACCATTCCGTATAGAGCGGGATTGGCGTCTGATTGCGTTCCAGATAGTTTGACCGCGCGAACATCTCATCTTCGATATCCAGCACTGTTGTTGCAGGAAGATAATTTGGTGCATAGTATAAATCCGGTTTGTCCTGCAATTGAAACACTGAAGCATATTGGATACGAGTCGGCTGGTTGGTCGTCCCCTTTTTTGTCGAAATGACGATGACGCCATTTCCAGCCCTTGCACCCCAGATCGAAGCAGCGGCCGCATCTTTGAGCACGGTTATGCTGGCAATATCCGAGGGATTTATGGTGGCCAGCCCCTGCTCATAGGGAAAGCCATCCAGAATAATCAATGGTTCGCTATTTGACTGAATCGTGGAGAGCCCACGAAGCCGTAATTTGGGATCAGCGGCACGCTCTCCGTTGGTATTGGAGCGATCCATGGTCAGGCTATTCACTATCCCGTCCAATCTATCTAAAATATTGGTAGCCGGCACACGAGCTATATCCTCCTTGCTCACAAATCCAAAAGATCCTGTCGCGCGCTCTTTGGGGATCTGGTAGTACCCCGTATTTAGCACTTCGACCTCTTTCAAAATAGTTGATCTACTATTCAATTTAATCAACAATTCACGGTCTCCCGTGCCCAGCCTGATTGTATCAGACCTGTATCCCACATGAGAAAAGACCAAAGTGTTTATCGCTGTTGATAATAGCACCTGAAATTGACCTAAGGAGTCAGTTCTGGCCAATACCATACCTCCGGGGATCTGCACTGAAACCCCACCTACTGGTTTAGCTGCTATTCCATCAACTACCCTACCGTTTAGGTTCACTGTTTGCTGTGCAAAAAGTGAGGTCGTTACTACGGAATTAAAAAGAAACAGTATGAATACTAATTTTATCTTCATGGCTATTGGATTTGGTTGGCGAGATCCCAGTTAATAAAATCAGGTATATGATCGAGCTTACCCTCAAGGATCTGAAATATATAGTCAGGATCTACAGGCTTTGAAGAAGTTCTTCCGAAAAGCTTTCCATTTTTGATCCATATTGATGGCCCTACACCTCCATAAAGTGTGAAATAACGGGCCAATATTGGAGCCATGGGGCCAATAATCTGCGGGCGTGTCCAATTTCTCTCATGCACTTTTACTACCCCCTTGTATTCAGCATCATTTACGACGCCTACTACCTGCATTTTATCCTTAATTTTTGGATATAAGGCTTCCCACTTGTCCATAGATTTTATACAGGGTGCACAATACTCTGCCCAAAGGTCAAGTACGAGATATTCTTTGCTCGATAGTTCACGCAATGTTGTTGTCGTCCTTCCATCGGGCATGTTTAACATTCTCAAGGGTAAATCTAAAATGCGGTCGGGGATTGCTTCGCCCTTGAGTATATAGCCTATTTTAGTTGTATCTACATTATATATGTAAAATGGAAATCTATTAAAGTCAACATAAGGAAACTTCCCCCTTAATCTGGTATCTGAATAATTTTTTTTTGAAATGGCGGTTTCAACATCCAGTAAATTTCTTCTTAACGAATCCACTTTTGATTCTGCAATCAGTAGCCCATTGGCCCCGCTTTCCTTGCGGGGCGTCTGAGCCGATAAACTAAACATAGAAACTAAGCATAGGATAGATAGTAGGGCACTATACAGTTTAATTGTCTTTTGATTGGGCAAGAGCTCTCCTGCCCTAAAAAAATGTGTCATTTTTCAAGTTTTAATGAAGTGGCCTATGGCAAAGATTATCCTGTCCGATCGGAATCAGAATTTCATCCCAGGGGTCTGGCCTGAGCCGCTCCGGTAAATAAATAGAACTATTAATAGGTTCTCAGATGCGGTGCTAGACAATTACAGGTGAATAGATATGGACGATACCGCATCCATATAGAAAATGAAAAACCGACCTTAATTTATAGAAATTCTATATTTATTTTTTAAAACCTTTGCTTGCGACTTGCGAATTCCGTACTTTTAAGGTGCGAGAATAAAAGAAACGAGAATTGTGCAATTATCAGGCATTGATCTTGGAAAAATCAGGCCGGCAAAATCAACAACAATATGCCAATAAGTGGGGCTTCTTGAGCCTTTCTTAATGCGCATTTTAATACTGTAGGTATTGCGTTGTTGATTTTAATATTGTTAGCTGCTATTCTGGTGGACAGTGTTTGTTCCTAATGAGCAGTAGTGCTGCTGCACGTTTACTTACCTGATCCTTGATCTGTCGTCGTTCTGATGATGTACTTGACTCGTTGTGTTTCATAATTAAATAGTTGGTTTATCAACAAGAGTCTCAAAGCGGAAAACTGGAGCTCAGTAAAAGGAATAGCTCCTACTTTCCACTGCCCCATTGGATACCAGCAAGGAACCGACGCAGTTTCCAGTAGGAGCTATTCCCACCTTGCAAATATACAAAATAGGGATATAAGCTCCTAAAGGTCTCGCGTCTTAAAAATTGCTGGTTTTCATGGGACGAGACTAAAATCAGCGAACTGATTATTAACAAAGATAACAATAAAAACAATTATCGCAAAATAATTTGCGATTTAAATATAAATCACTGCACATCAAGTATTATAAAATGAAGTTTAATAAATTTCTGAAAACCCTAAATAATGAATTTGAAGCGATACTCTCTAATAAGTATCCTTTAGAGTCCTTACAACTAAATAGTGATTTATCAACAGTAAAAGGCAGAGTCTTTTACAAAGCCGTAGATCTCTTATCAAATAATTTTGATGAAGACTGTGAAAATGCATTATCAGAAATTGCGAACTCTGCTCAAAAAAAATTCTTAACAAAACAAAAAGATAAAATGAAAGCTGAGAAGACTTTAAACAAGTACCAAGAGTTTATTGCTCAGTTCGTCTCATCGCAAGTAGATGTTTCAGAAAAAGCAAGTATAGAAAATACAAGATTCACGAAAGTACTAAATTTAACTGCAGATGATTTCTATGCTTACGAAGTTTTTTCGATCGCAAAATCTCAAGGTTTGAAGCTCAAAAGCGCATTTGAGCAATTATATAAAGAAACACTTACTGACAAATAACTCTTAGTAGTAAAAAGAAAAAAATCAATGGAATAATACGAAACTCTCTTCTACGGCGACAGCGAGCGTCCAATGGCTAGCATCATATCTGCCAAGTAAAGCCCGCCGTTGTTATTGAGCAGAAACTACCTTGATTTATCTTGGTCCTTTATTATAATACTACAGAATGACCGACGTCATATCAAGATAAGGTGAAAATTAGGAACAAAAAGCAATTTATAACTGAGCTAGGAGTATAGCAAATCAGTGGTGTTATCAATTTTATGATAAATTCGTACCTTTAAACTAGATATTAAATGAAACATTTAAGATGAACTACAAAATATCATTCTCGGAGATGGACCCATTGGCAGTTCAAGCAAACTCAAACAAGTCTGGCATTTCCTTAGAGAAAATGCGAGCCCAAGCCAAGGAATTGAAAAACAAAAGTATTTCAAAGGTGAAGAAGAAAAATGCTTAATTGATTTCGCGACACAACATTCTCTATTATATTCAGATGAGATAGATGAGCGGATGTTTATTGGTGCGGGTGCGGAACAGCGTGTCTACAAATTTGATGACCTCAACGTAATAAAGCTCAATTCATCTATATTTTATTAATATTGGTAAGATTATTTTAATAATTTACTAATCCATAATTTTTTCTTTAGTTCTACAAATTGCGATTTTTTGGGGTTCAAAATTATTGATGAACAGCTTTATTCTGTAGTAAAGCAACAATTCATTATAGCCAACGAAACAACTAATCTGCACTCAGTGCGCTCTTTCCTTGAGTATAACTCTTTTCACAATACACGTAATAATGACTATATAAGCGATGGTTTAGGTTTAATTTTTGAAGATCTTCATGACGAAAATGTATTGACAAAGGATGGAATTCTCTATTTCATAGATACAGTTTTCTATATCAGTAAAGATTTTTTTGAATAGCATTCAAGTCGCTTTTGTAAAATATTATTCTAGTAAAATTAACAAGCAAGCTCTGAAAGAAAACGGTCTTGATGAGTTAATGATGTCTAATGCCCAATGATCGGGATTACACCTCCCAAGCGAAGTCAGTTTTGATATTAAACATTAAAGCAGAAAAAAAATTAGAAACTTTTTGATATTAAAATATTTATCCCTAAATTAGGTATGCCGGTTAAAGAAGACCAACTTGTAGCTAAGCCTCCTCACTTACGTCTGGAGGCTTTATTTTTAAATCATTGTTGAATTTCAATAAGAATACTTTTCATAAAAATAGGTTAATATAAAAAAGGTAACTCCCCTCACATCGCCCGATGACAGGGGAGTTTTTACTTCTACACAAAATCATTTTTAAAGGACGTAACGTACTAAAAGAGCTAGCTTTCGGTTCTTTTTATTTACCGCTAACATAAATCTCTTTTCACAGAATTGCCTCTGCCTTAACATCTATGTTTGTTAAAGATTTAAAAACAAAACATTATGGCAAATCAACTTCTCATCAAAAACACGATGGCAGATATTCGCGCACTATCGAATATCGAAATTACAGGATTACAAAATAATACCTACGACGGAGTACAACTTCTAGGATATTATCTACCCGGAGATACCCCAGCTCCAATCATTTACTATCTATCCTCCACTACTGCTGTTGACAACGGTGGTAACATAATCGCTATCGGGACAATAAAATTGGAACACAAATTTATAGGAAGAATTGATCCAAAGTATTTTGGATTAAAACCTTTCGATAAAGACATTGATAACGGTATTATTTTACAACGTGTATTTGACTATCTAAGCAGTGGGAATCAACTAGCCACATCAAATGGTTTGGTCCAAAAAATAGATATTTCTGAAGGAAAATATTATTTTATAACTCCTGTCCATCTGAATAAACATAATATCCATTTATCTGGAAATGGCAGTTGTGTTTTTTGTGCAACGGATTCTTTTCCAAGAAATACAACGAACGGTATCTTAAACCTTGGTACCAATTTAGATTGCAAAAATATTAGAATAGATAATATTTGCTTTACGGTAGACGGCGGTAATCCTAATGACAATTACCAAGGAAAATTCGGCACAGGTGAGGCCTATGACTACAGTAATAGTATATTAGGATTGAGAGTAGATAATAGCCATTACTATTTGATCAATAATTGCACGTTTGTTGGTCTACGATTGGGTATATGGCTACGGGGTGCATATGCAGGAAAAATCGAAAATTGCCAATTTCAGTGGAATAACCGTCATGTTCAGGCAGTACAGGTCACAGGAAGAAATAATAATTGGGTCAATTTTACTTATTGCGTATTTGGTAACAGTATTGTAAATGGTGGAATTATGTTAATTGAATGCGTTAATGTTAGTTTTTCATTTTGCGACATCGAACAATCCTTCACAACTGGGCTCGTGACAAAAGGATGCAGAGGTATATCTTTAGAAAATATGCATCTAGAAAAATGTGGGAAATACAGCGGCAGATATGACCAAACCTCTTTTCATTACTCAGACACACCATATGTATCTGGTTCGGTAACCGACAATGTGAATACGAATTATGATGGTTACTATATTGCTGATGATGCTAGTTTGAATTCTTACATGATATCCAATTCTACTTTTGCTGTTCCGACAGAAAATAATAAAGGATTCCTATACCAGAGAGGTACTAGAATAAAAATGGTCTTACAATGCTGTATACTCGCGGCATCCGCCGAAGTAACACAAGCTTTCCAGATGTTAAACGAATATATAGGCATAAGTCGAGGCTATCATTTACAAAACTGTTCGATAAGACAACCTGGTCTTCTCGGAAGTTCACCGCTTATTCTTGTCGAAGACTCGACAGATTATTCCTCCTACGATTACAATAGATCAAATATTTTTTATGTTGATATGGTTAATGGGGATGATCGCCTTGATGCAGATAAAATAACGGAAGAAACTCCAATCAAAACTTTAGCATCACTGACAAATTGGATTCCTAAAAATACAAAAGGAGAATTTACAATATATGTCAAATCTCCGATAGCAGGAAGAAAATTTATAAATGCTTCGTTTAACAATGGAGGAGCATTATACATTAACCAAACCGACTCAATATCCATAGGTACGATCTGCTTATTAACAGGAAGTAGAGGTACACTTACATTGAATGATATAATAGGTAGTGCTATTACCGATTATATCTTCGAGTCGACAGCATTAAGGGATACAAACAGATCAAATGGTTTAGATATATATATAAACAACACGGTACTCAATTCATCAGAAAACTTCGGCGTGATAAATCTAAACTTCTACCGATCAGGCAACTCAAGGTTATATCTGAGAGACAGCGAAGTTAACTGGTCAGGAACAAATGCGGGTATACCTGTAAGAAACGGATTAGACCTGTATCTAGAGAACGTTAAAACCAACAAAGCAATTTCTTTAAATGGTGTAGGGAATATTTACTATAAAAACGTAAATATCATCCCTACAAAATCATCTTCTTCTTTTGGAAGAATTGTAGAAATACAATAGCTTATTTTACGACAGTAGAGGAGATTAAAATGTCTTAAAATTAGTAATGTCGGTTAAAGAAGATCAACTTATAGCTAAGCCTCCTCACTTACGCCTGGAGGCTTTATTTTTAAAATAACTATTGAATTTCAATAAAAACACTTTTCATAAAATTAGGTTAATAAAAAAAGGCTACTCCTCTAGCATCGCTCGATGAAAGGGGAGTTTTTTATTCATAAATTCGTGAAAGAATAAAAGCCAAAACAGGGCACTTTACCCCAGCGCTCTAAGTTCCGGAAAATAGAAACCATTCGATGTATTATCATCTACATTCCTATTGGATCTCAATAATTGAACAACTTTTTTAGCTTGTAAGGATCAAATAGCCCTAATTGTGGAAGAGATTAATCAAAGCTGTCTAAGAAAATGCATTTTCCCTGTTTCAAGATCCACTTCAACAAGTACCTTTCGGTGGTTTTCGTATTCATAAATATACCAATCCGCATGTTCGGGATCTCCTGCTGGATAAGTATTTACGATCTGGTCGCCAGTATGTGCCGCTATTTCCGGGGGATTATTATCCATATTTGTTATCTAATCGTTCAAAAACTGAATTTTGTGGGCGATATTCAGGCACAATGTCCTTGATCAGCTGGACCAAACGCATTTTATCCTCATTTGGATCGGCTGTTTTCGCAAGTGCACATAATTGCTCCACACGCGATTTCTGCAATTCTAAATCTGGCGTATTAACCTTAGCGATCATAATCTTTTCATGATAGGTTTTCTCCGTATTTTCGCCATTGGCCAACAGCTCTTCAAAGATTTTCTCACCCGGACGGAGGCCTACAATCTTTATATCAATATCCTCGGGATAATTATAGCCTTTGAGCCGGATCATCTGCTTGGCCAGGTCCATAATCTTCACCGGCTGTCCCATATCAAAGACAAATATCTCCCCACCCTTACCCATGACCGCAGCCTCCTGTACCAATTGACAGGCTTCGGGTATCGTCATAAAATAGCGGGTTATATTCTCATCCGTGATTGTCAGTGGCCCACCTTTCAGCATCTGCTTTTCAAATAGTGGGATCACCGATCCATTTGAGCCCAATACATTGCCAAAGCGGGTCACAATAAAATTTGTCTTTGAGTTGATATTGACCGTTGATATCGCAATTTCGGCAACACGTTTGGTTGCCCCCATAACATTTGTCGGATTCACCGCCTTATCAGTAGAGACCATTACAAATTTGGCAACATGGTATTTATCGGCCAGCAGTGCGACGTTGTAGGATCCCCAAACATTCGTTAAAATCGACTCATAGGGATTCGCCTCCATCAAAGGCACATGTTTGTAAGCCGCTGCATGGAATACGTAAGTAGGACGATAAAATTGGAACAAAGTATCCATAAACAACTCATCCCGAACATTTCCGACAATAAAGCTACAGCGCGAAAAATGACTGGAACAACTTAGTTCCTGCTGGATATCATACAAAGCCGACTCGGCCTGATCAACTACAATAAGCTGCTTTAAGTCAGTATGAGCTAACTGCCGCACCAGTTCGCCACCGATGGAACCTGCCCCTCCGGTAACCAATACAACCTGATCTTTCATTTCCGAAGCAATGGCAGGATTGTCCAGATCAATGGCTTTTCGCCCCAATAAGTCTTCAATACGTAAGCTTCGGATCTGTCTTGTTGCAACTTCTCCTGCCAATAGACGGGCCGTATCGGGAATAATTTTTACAATTAAAGGAATCGGCTCAGCGAGTTTAAACACTGTATTTAAACGTTCCGGTTTACGGTCATCTACCGCTATAATAATTTCGGATGCATTGCCGTGACGTAATACAAAATCTTTATTTAGAACATTAATATCATGGATTTTAAACCCTTGAATACGGTTGCCGATCCGATGTGGATTATCATCCATAATAGCAACAATACGGTATTTATTACGTGAGGTGGTATGAATAAAGTGAAAAGTCGTATTTCCCATATTACCAGCTCCAAAGAGAATTACGGGGATACGGTTATCTTTGTTTCCCCACATTAGCTCGTGGTATAGGGCACGGTAGAGCACGCGGCTAAAGGTCATCCCGAAGCCAGCAATTAATGCATGGAAAAGAAGTTGTGTATCCGAAAAAGGAAGCATGTCATCATAGGAGGGATACAACCACTCTATTCCTTTACAAATGAGTTCAGCAGAGAAATAGGCCAATCCAATTGCCAGTACAATACGTTGCAATTCGCGAATACCTGTCTTGTGAACAACCCCTTTAAATGTGCCGAAGATGCAGAACCAGATCAAATAGACTACCGAAACAAGCAATGCTTGCCTGAACATATCATAGATATCTACCGCTCCCCTATGCTTGAATATAAGCACATAACTGACAAAAAATGCTGTCGCGACAATAATTATGTCCAACAGCAAAATTATCCAACGAGGCTTGTTGATGGACAAGCCTTCTTTCCATAAATTACTCATTTAAATTATATAAGATATTATACTCTAATCGCAGAATGCGATTAAAAAGTATCCCTTTCTGTAATTAAAAATTTTAAAGTCTCCTTACGATGTGATTGCATTTATCGTACCAACACGATCTTAGCAATAAAATATTTTCAAAAAAACATATTTCTAATACTGATAGCATTGTTATCTATTTCAAGTGGGCACAAAACTACTACTTTTGAATAAGTAAACGCAAAGAATCATTTTAGAAATCTAATTTCCCATTAAACATTTTCTTTATTCGCTATAATTATCAATTTCGATCAACTATTCAGTATTGCTTTATACATGTTCCTTATCTTCTTTACAGGCCATACCAACGATTTAAATTCAAAGGTAAAGAATTTATGAATTATTGTGCCCTTTTGGTTTTTGAATATATTTGTTATAAGCAAAAATATTAAAATAATACCCTACAAAGTAAATGAGGAAAAATATTGAAATTATGATCGTATTTCTATAGTCAGTCTACGGATGAATTTATTCATATAATAAATTATTTCTCTCTTTTTTGTGTTTTTATATTTACTTTTATAAATAAATTATTGACAGCAACTTCAATTTGAGATGAAAAGTATTTTTAGTCATTACTTAAAGCTTCTATTTTTTATATCTGCTTTTTTATTTTGCGCTTGTGAATATGATAACAAAGACATGAATTACCATGAAATTAAGCAGCCTGATAAAAATGCGGTGGTTAATGTGAACCTTGCGGAGGTGCCTAAAGGACAAACGATTTATGTCTATACTGAAACAAGTTTTAAGTATAATATAAACGTTTCATCTGGGACAATTATCAATGAGGAATTTTATTTGGATAATAGTCCGATCAAAACTACCAATGGAGCAATTGTGTTAAATCCTAGGATGTTAGAAGGAAAAAACTCCAGTGAATTGAAAATAAAGCTGAAATTGGGTTCTGGTACGGGCAGTTTGGCTGAATTAATAGGAGAGGAAACCAGCAATATCGAGGTAAAATTTCCAGTTAAATTTGTTGATCCAAAGATCCAGCTTAATATAGATCAACGGATAAATTCGGACAGTAATCTTGAAATATTCTGGAAAAAGCCCATTTTGGAAGGTGCCGAAGTCGAGAGCTATACCATATATACATACAAGACAAATTCACCTGACCATATATTGGAAGTTGTTTCTGTTATCACTGATCCTAGTCAAACAAGTTATACGGATAAAGATTATGCTTATGGAGTAAAGCTTTACAAAATTGCAACTAAATTTAAGTCCAGTCGAGTTCCAATTAGTGAGGATTTATACTATGTTAAATATGAAAGTTTGACAGACAAAATGTTTACCACAAGTACTGCCGAATCTTTTAAATTAAAAATTAAATGGAAGAATCCCAATTTATTTGCATCTAAATATGTTGTGAAGTTTAAAGATGAGATTTTCAACGTTAGCTCGGGAAATGATGAGGTATATGTTAGTAGACCTCTTTTTCCTGCAACTTTGGATTACTATGAACTCTATATTTTACCTGAGGAGGCTAATTTTTCTGAATATAAAAAATACAACAAAGTTATAAACTATTACAAAGATCTAAAATTCGAGGATCCTTTAGATTTTTCTTTTTTTGCTGATCTAAAAAACAATATGATTTTAGGTAAATATAACTATAACCAATATAATATGAGACTGTTTGATAAAGATGATCTACATACTAAAGGAGATATAATATTGCCCGCTGAGAAGTCTGGAATGTTTCGACTATCTGCAAAAAGTGGTAAAGTAGGCATGTTCTCAAAAGATGGTGATGGTGGAAAATTTTATATATATTCGGACTATACTTTAAATACGCTGATTACTTCCTTTACGGTGCCCGGCCCAAATGAAATTGAAGACTTTTTTATTACAGATGATGATAAACTCATCATTAATTATCCATGGTATTCAACTCAAAGTAGAATTTATAATTCTAATACAGGTAAGCTTATAAATGTTGTTGAAGAAGGTCTAAAAAAACACAAATCAGCCATATCCTATGATGGCCAGTTCCTTATCAATTATGTACGTGTAACAGATGAAAATTCATCTTATAAAATTTACAAATATAATAGTGATAATAGTTTAACTCTTTTAAGGAATCAAACAGATAATCCTATTTCCAAGGTATATTTTCATCCATTAAAAACCAACCATGTTATTATACAGCATATCGCTACAAGTGATAGTGATTATCGTAATAATTTTACTATTTATGAGCTCCCGCATATGAAGGAAGTTATTACAGTAATGGGGCAATATGGTAGTGTTGACAAATTTACAGGTAATCTAATATATGAGGCCTATCCTGGTAAAACACGGATTTTGAATAAGACTTATGACAAGACTATATATGCTCTCGATTTAGCTTCACCGAATTATATGGTTCCTTTGTTAATTAATAATTATATAATTCTTGAAGGTAAATATTATAATCACATAACCGAATAATGAAAAAGATATTATATACATTTCTGTTTCTTAGCATAGCATTTATTTCAAGAGGACAAATTAAAGTCGAATATTCAATAGGGTATGGTAACTATAAGATGGAAGGGATGAAAACAGAGCTAATCAGGATACAAGAGGAACTGAAGCAACAGTTTCCTTTGTCCATAGCTATCACAGACAATTTTCCAGGGTATGTAATCCATACTGCCGGGATAAATTATAAGTCAGGCAGACATGAGCTTGGTACAAATTTTACATATCTATCAACAGCAGGGAGGTTAGCCTATTCAGATTATTCGGGAGAACTGGTTGATAAAATCAATTTGAATGCATTTAGAATTGGCATGGTATACCGCAGTTATTTTCATCAATTAGCTTTAAATAAGAACAATCGTTTAGCGTTTTTTGCGGAGGTCTCACCGGGTCTTACTTTTACTAAAACTAAGACAAAAGCATATACAAAGACTGCAGCGACCGAAATAAAGCTCGACGAAAAATATGGATTTAATTCTACTTCCACTAGTCTTTCTGTGTTACCACAGCTTGGTCTTAAATATGAGTTACCATATGGGTTAGGATTACACATTTCGGGGGGCTATGATATTGAAATGGAAGGCAGCCTAAACCAAAATGAGAATGTTAAAGTCGATTGGTCTGGGGTTCGTATTGGAGGTGGATTTTCCTATCTTCTCCCTTTTTAACAGATGGAATAATGAGATAGTAATTTAATATCACTATTTTAGGGATATTCAGAAAAACCCCAACTATTTGATAAATAAATAGTTGGGGTTTTATTATCTTCGTGTATTCCCCCGAATAATAAGGTTAGCGGCCAAAATCGGGGTAACGGTCATCAAAAAGATATGCGAAAGATACAAAAACTTAGCGAACTTCAGCCAACTTTAGCCTTCAGCGAATACGATATTTTCAAACAGTACGAATCAAGTTTTCACCTGAGTGAACTAGGGCGGCTTTATCGGAGTATTCCATTTTCCGAGCTGGCAGCGAGCCTGGGGCAACGGGAAAACCGAGTTGGCCGCCGGTCCTATTTTAGCGGGGCGGGTAAAGTGGCGCTGATGGTGCTGAAATCCTATACGGGGCTTTCCGACCGTGACCTGGTCGCCCAGCTTAATTCCAACCTCCATTATCAGCTTTTCTGCGGTGTTCGGATCAATCCGTTAAAGCCGCTCGATAATTTTAAGATCGTCAGCGAGATCCGCTGCGAACTTGCCAGAAAACTTGATATCGGCACCCTTCAGCGGGTGCTTGCCGGTTACTGGAAGGCCTGGTTTAAGGACAGCCATGTATTGATGAGCGATGCGACCTGTTATGAGAGTGATGTTCGCTTTCCCACGGATATCAAACTGTTATGGGAATGTGCGGAATGGCTGCAGGGGCAATTGCGGAGCATGGCAAAGCTGTCGGGTCTGCGGATGCCGCGCAACAAATTTGACAAGCAGCGCCTGCGTTACCGTATCTATAGTAAAAAGCGCAAGCGTGGGAAATCGGAGACGCGCGTGCTGAAACGCAGCCTGCTCCACCTGGTTGGCAAGCTCATCGGTCAGTGCGGGGATATCATGTCCCTTGGTACAGCCAATCTTCCTGGCCGCTTTCACAGACGGCTGTCCATCATCAAAAAAGTACTCCATCAGCAACGGGAACGTTTTGCCGGGCGGGAAGTGAAGGGGCTGATCGTTAGTGTCGACAAAGATTATATCCGCCCGATCGTCCGCGGCAAAGAAAGTAAAGGGGTTGAGTTCGGCGCCAAAGTGAACAGCATCCAGATTGACGGCATCAACTTTATCGAGCACCTGAGCTTTGATGCTTTCCATGAAGGGAACCGGCTTCCACAATGTATAGACCTACAGCAGTCACTGCTGAGAAAACGTGTCAGCCATGTAGCTGCCGATGCGCTTTACGCTACCAACGCCAACCGGAGCTGGTGCCGCAGCAGGGGCATATTCACCAGCTTTGTGCGCAAGGGTAAGCCTGCAGCTGATGAAAAAGAGCGCGGCAGGCTCCGCTCCGTGCTGAACAGGGAGCGCTCTACGCGGCTTGAAGGTAGCTTTGGCACAGAAAAACGGTATTATTCGCTCAGCCGTATCCGGGCCAGGACCAAGAAAACGGAAATCCTGTGGATATTCTTTGGCATCCATACAGCAAATGCGGTGCGGATGATCCCCAAGATGCAGGGTCAGCAGGAAAAAGCGGCTTAAAAGATCACAGAAAATAGGTGGAAGAACGGGTGTTCAGGGGACAGCTATGCCCAAAAAAACGAAAAAGCAGCTTTTTGGCAATGGGGTGCTTAAACCAGCGGAAAAATCTTACAAAGATCGGGATAACAGAACAAAAAATGGTGACCGAAATTATTCTGACCACCATTTTTTATAACATTTACTGAATATCCCTATTTTATTCTATCTAATAACTGAAGAAGCTTATTTAAATAAATCTTTAAAATAAATAAGCCTTTCGTCCCCCCCTTTCATTTACTAAAGAGATAAATCATAAAATTTTAACGAGTAAAGCGAGCTGGTCTATTAGGAATAGAACAACTCGCTTTATTCGTTTAATTATGGCCTCTCTTCTGTTGCTTTGTTATTTTTTGAATTTTCAGATTTACTTTCCTCTTGTTGTTCTGACTGAGACTGTATTTTTTCTGTCTTCGTTTTATTATACTGATTCCCTTCCAATTCCTCTGCTTTCACTCCTTTCGGATTGCTCCATAACTTCTTTTTATAGTCATCCAGCTTCTCTTCTACCTTGCGCCCATCCAATAGCTGTCCACCATTTTCCGATTCTTTTACATTCTGCAACATACCCGGTGACGATTCGCGCACAATTGTGCTCGCAAATTTATTCTGTACAAAGAAGTCATCCATGGTCATATCATAGAGACCTTTATCCGGATCCGAGATATCTACCTGCACCAAGCTATAGCGTAATTGTGGGAAATAGAGCCAAAAAGCAGGTGTCGCGCCTACAGATTCAGCAAGTTCGGCAGATGTGGTAATATTCATTAAGGGTGCCACTCCGATAATGCGTGTTTCTAACCTGCTCCGTTGCTTGTCGAAGAAAATATCCTCTTTGACACGAAATTTAGTTACCCGACTGGGATCAAATTCGTTGAGCGCCATTTTGGAATCGATCTGATTTCCTTCCCCGTCAAAAATTGGCACCAACACGCTATCCGCAAAACGGGCCATTCCCTCTTGCGCACTTAATCTTCCTTTGAACGAGTCATCATCAGGGCTATATAGCGAAAGCTTACCCTTCTCGATCGCTTTCATCACCACTTCGATCAGCGAGTTTCCTGGAATTGCCAAGATATAGTTCTTTTCATCTTTTAGATCAATATCACGCCATACACGTTTATAAAAACGGATATTCTTTTTGTTCACCTCAGGATAAGCAAATGGCACGGCATCTTCCATACTATTTGCCTGATAAAAGCCGTCTGTAGTTGGTATCGTATCTGGATTAATTTCACCTGAAACTTCCGGTATAGCAGACATTACATTATTTAAAGTATCCTGTTGTCTAGAAACTGTATCTATTGTCGTCTCTTGCTGAGCGAACAAGGATCCAGTGACCAATGCCATGGTAACTGTCAGTATTGTTTTCATGTTCATCATTATCGAATTTATATTTTACAGTCCGATTTAATACTTACGTGTTTTACTTTGCACCGTTGGCATCTCAAATGCAGACATCACGCAACGAAATCCGATATAAGAATGAGGCTCGTAGTCCACCGAATAATTACGTGTCTCACTATTTAACTGTTCGCCATTATCCTTCCATGAACCACCACGTACTACTTTTCTCTTTAGCGCATCACCATCCTTTGCATCGGCATCGTATAATAAAGCGGGATTTAAGTCATTAACAAATACAACAGCCGATGGGCTATACGCATCCAGTGTCCACTCGGAAACATTCCCAGCCATATTATAGACACCAAATGCATTCGGCATGTACGATTTAACCGGTAATGTGAATGTCGCTCCATCACGTGAGTAAGTACCTTCGCCCTGTTTAAAGTTGACTGCTAATTTTTTCTTGCCTTCTATTCCATCAATAGTAAACCGAGATCCAGCAATTGTATCCTGGGGATCCAATTTGCCTGATGCCGCATATTGCCATTGTGCCTCCGTTGGTAAACTCAAACTTAACTGATAACCGTTGAGGTAAGAGTTTTTCAATACCGTAGCTGCCATTTCATTGGCACGCCAATCGGTGAATGCCCGTGCCTGTCTCCATGTTACACCAACGACAGGATAATAATCAAAGGATGGATGCGTAAAATAATTTGCATCCAATGAGGCTAACTGCGCATTCGGGAAATCCTTTGTCCAGATATCTTCCACTGGCATGATCGCTACAGAATCCGTCACATAAGCTTTTTTCATATTACCTTTAGACTGTAGATAGGAAAAACGATATTTAATTACCTCGGGATTGAGCGCACGTCGGTTACCACGCATTTCCAACATCGGCGCTATACGTTCTTGAATATCGGGATCATTACTCTTCCATAAAGGAGATACCTTCTTAACCTTTGCCCAGTTAATTCTACGCTGCCCAACTTGTTCACCTGCTATCTCCATAAAGTATTGGTCATCTTTCAGGTAATCAGTTACGGCCACGGAATCTGCAACCCAGTTCACGAATTCCCGATACTGTTTATTTGTTACTTCCGCTTCATCGATAAAAAAAGCACTTACGCTGACATTTTTCCCCACATTACCACTATCCAAAGATCCCTTGAATAGAATAGTTCCAGAGGGAATGTAGACCATTCCCGGAGGGGCAGGTAACTTACCGCCGCGAAAAGCGTTAACCTTAGGCGCTTTATAGATAGCAGAGTTCGATTTACATGCCGAGAATCCCAGCAAAAGAGTCAAAGCACAAATACCCAACAGTCGATACTTATATACCTGTTTTATTATGTTTATCATTATTCGTTATTTAAATTAGGTAGTTCGATTTAATTATTTCCGGTTGAAAAGAGCATATTTTATACCTACTGATACAAAACCATATTGGTCATTATTTTTATTCTTTATACCATCGAGATTATCATTGGTTGTTAGCGTGTGCTGATAATTGACATTGATAGCCCACTGTGGGCCATATAATGTGCGACCAAAGGGTATATCTACCCCAACATTCAAAGGAACTACAAAATGTACTTCAACCAGATCATCAGCAAGTTCGCCCCCTTGATTGGTAATTGCATCTAAATATATCGGATCAATATGATGTTTAATGCGATTTTTAACCAAGCCAGCCCCTGCTCCGACATATATATTGGATACAATTTTTGACAAGGTACTTGCCCCTATATTATACTGACTATAGTTATCTTTATGTCCTAAAAACTGTCCTAAACGAACTTTTCCATTCAGATTACCTGCATAGTAGCGATTTTCAAATTCACTTTCATAGCCATGCCCTCCCAAGGTACCTTTTTCACCATGTAAACCCACGGAGATAAATGGTGTAATCAAATAATCAGCTTCACCGTAGAAAGCAAATTTAGACTCCACATTTGCTAAATCCGTCAGACTGATCGTCGCTCCAGCTCCAGCCCCCACACTGATGGGGCGAGAAAACTGCGCGGAAACCGTTCCTATTGTCAATAAGAGTCCTCCTACAAAAGCGAATAATAGTTTTTTTGTCATTGTGCATGAATTAGTATTAAAATTATTACAATCATAACGGATTGCACTGATAATTATTATAAAAATGAAACCCCAAGTCGAGTATTCGACTTGGGGTTAAACAACAATAAGGCCAAAATCTATTAAACAATAGATCTATTTTATATTTAGTCGATCTTTAATGTCCTGCCAAATCTTTGCAAACCCGGTCTTCTTTTTGCCTTTATCTCCGTAACCATAACCATAGCCATAACCATAGCCATAACCCCGTGCAAAATCTACATCATTTACTACAGCTGCAAGATTTTTTAATTTACCGTCTACATAAAGCTCTCTAGCAACCTGCAACAAACGCTTGTCCAAATAATTTGCTCGGGCAACATATAAAGTTAAATCCGCATTATGTGCGATAAGCAATGTATCTGTAACTAAGCTCACTGGTGCAGTATCAACCAAAACATAATCATAATGTTGCCTGGCATAATTAATCACACCATCAAAGTGACCATTCATTAATAATTCCGCAGGATTTGGCGCAATATATCCAGAATAAATAACATCGAAGTCATAATTACCAGGTTTTTTAATAATAATGTTATTCACATCCATGTCTGGATTGATTAAGTATTGTGTAATTCCAACGTTGGTATGTTGTAGATGGGATAGACCTAAATAATCCAACACCTTAGGACTTCGAATATCCGCACCAATCAAGAGTACATTCTTTCCTGACATGGATAATATTTGTGCCAGGTTTGTCGTAACAAAGGATTTACCTTCACCGGACGTTGTAGAAGTGACAAAAACTACTTTAGAAGAACTTTTCTTATCTGACGGGAACATGAAATTCATATTTGTCCGCAAAATCCTGAAAGCTTCTGCTAATGAAGACCTGTCGTTTAAATGGATAACTGTATCTTCGGCTGAAGGAATTTCTCCAAGCACAGGCGCCTTAACAATTTCTTCAAAATCCTTACGAGAATGCATTTTATTATCCAGTAAAAATTTAATGTATAAAATGACAAAAGGTATGAGAAAACCGAGGGCAAAAGAAACTAATAGAACTAAAACCTTTCTAGGAGCAACAGGGCGGCCATTCCCATAAGCCGCATCTATAATTTTTAAATTATCTGGCGTTGCAGCAGCCTTTACCTCACTTTCTTCTCTTTTCTGAAGCAGTAGCATGTAAAGTGATTCAACAATCTGTTGCTGACGTGAAATTTTTTTAAATCCTTGTTCTTGATTTGGGATCGAACTAATTCTATTTTTAATTTCGTTCGATTTATTCTCTATACTATTTAAAGCCAATCTTGTGACTCTTTGGTAATTCTGCAAAGAATTACGGATATTAACACCACTTTCCGCAATATTTTCGTTGAGCGCTACTACTGCAGGATTTTGATCTGAAGCTGATTTCAACAGGTCATCACGTTCTAACACTAACTTATTATATACTTCAATTGCAGAAGCAATGGATCCATCCTGCAGACCTATATTTGATGGCAAAAGTTTTCCTTCCTTTTGATTTTTCAAATAATCATTCATATGATCAACCAGCTTCAACTGAGTTCGGTATTCCAACACCTTTTTATCATTGTCTGATGCATTATTTAAAAAAACACCCGCTTCGGTTGTCATATCAACCATGGAGTTGGTAGTTTTGAAATCAGCAGCTTTCTCATCTGCCCCAGAGAGATCTTTCGATATTAGAATAAGCCTTTTATTGATAAATTCTGATGTAGCGCGAGTCATGCGCATTTTATCATCAGTAAGATCAGAGTTATATTTATCAATTAGGGTATTAACGAAAAGTTCCGCTTTTTTATCCAATGCAGATAACATCGAAAAGTTAACCACGTATGATTGCAACTCCTTATTAGGAGTTATTTTAAGTGCTGCAAGATTTATATCAATTGCGACATCCATCGGAAATACGGTTATCTCATAATCGGCAGTGGCCTCCTCTTTCCTAAGTTTTATATTATTCTTTTTAAATCTTATTGTTTTACGTCCTATTTGGATATTCCTATCAAATGGTGAAATCACTTTTTGTCCAGAGACTACGTCAGAAACATTTATTTTATTTCCATCCACCATTTGAACACGTAATTTCATTCTCATGGTATCTTGGTCCCCTTGAGGTTGTAATATAAAAGGCATTTCAGTTTCTAACACCTCTGAAGACCTTATTTTCCCCCTAATTTCGTAGACGATGTTTAGGTGGTGTTGATCCACGACTTTTCTTACTAATCTTCTGGATGACAAAACTTCAATTTGATCAGTCACAAAGGCAGAACGATTTCCCCCTAGTCCCATGGAATTTAATTCATTTATTCCAGCTAGTTCGCCTGCCGCTCCACTACGTTCATCCTTCAATAGAATCTTGGCGGTAACGTTATAAGTTTTTTCAGAATACCTTAAATATACTACTGCTATAACTAGCGCAAATAGAACAGATAATAAAAACCATTTCCAATAAAAAATATATTGTTCAAATAACTGTCTGAGATTAATTTTATCCGTCTCTATAATTTGTGTTGATTGTTGTTCCATGAATGTGTTTATCGAGTCAGAACTGAAATTACTGTAATAAGTAAACTAGCTATCGAAATGATAACATTTGTATTAGCACCTAATTTTGAATTATTGATTTGAACTTTACTAGGTTCTACATATATAACATCATTTTGTGCTAAATAATAGTATGGAGAATTTAATGTACTTTGTTTGGTTAGATCCAATCTATAGATCATTTTTTGTCCATTTGTCTCTCTTACTAACATTACGTTCTCACGAAGGCCTCTAATAGTTAAGTCGCCGGCCATACTCAAGGCTTCGAGGATGGTTATTCTTTCTGTCGACAATGTAAATGACCCAGGGCGAGCAACCTCACCCAAAACGGAAATTTTAAAATTATTGAAATTTATATTAACCCCTGGATCTTTAATATATTTTCCTAATTCAGATCTTATCTTTTCGATTGCTTGCAATCTAGTGAGGCCGCCAACAAGTGTCTTACCCAACATCGGCAAAATTATGAATCCTTCCTCATCGACTGTATATGTAGGTCTCATCGCCATGTCCATCTGTTGATTCACTGTACCATTCAGATTCACCGTACTTAGTGGGTTAAAAGGTGCTGTTACTTTAGGATCTGCAGCTGAAACAACAATAGTCAAAATATCATTTGACTGAATTTTGGGCACATATTGTTCATAGAGAGTGTTGATTTTAATCGAATCATCTTGAAGATATACCATACTTTTTCTAGAACCGCATGAACTAAAAGCCAGTAGGATAAGGGCAAATATGCCCATCATATATCCATATTTTAAATATAACTGCATTCGTATTTTAATTTACTAAATTGGAAAATAATCATTTAACGCCAAAGATAGATTTTTCAGATCGAAATAGCACACAAATTTTTTATTAAAACTGTAAAATCCCTTACTTACAAAAATAAATAAAACTCTAAAACATATAGCATTATAATTTTAAGGCCTTCCCATCAAAATAATCCAACGGATAAACATAATCATCATTAGCTGAGTGATGAATTCCATAATCTGCGTACACCAATAATTCACTATTAGGGGCTAATGCTTTAAATGCTGTAGCATAACCCGCCGGAACCCATAAAACTTTCATATCATCAGCAATATAAACCCTATTTTCAATTTTCAAATCACGCGACGGATGATCCCAATTATCAATTTTGACCAAATCAACTGAAAATCCCCCAGATAAAACATAAAACCAACGTTGTTCTATACGATGTGCACGCCAACCGCGCACTAACTCTGTATCTGCGTTTTTAATAATGTAAAAACGTTTTACCAAACTCATATCGAAATCATTTACAAAGCGTATTTGGCCACGATTGTCTTGAGCAATTCCTCCTTGAATGGATATTATTTCTGACATAAAGATTAATTCTTAACGTATTTTTTAATAATGTAAGATTTAAAAAGAAGATATAAAATGCTTAAAGTTATTAAAAGTATAAAAGAGAAAGCAAATTGCTCATTTATACTTTTATCTGAAACTATTATTACCAAATAACCAATGATAAACTGCATTAATCCATATAAAAATGAAATTAGCAATTTGTTTAATCGAGCCTCATTTCCCAAGAATTGATATAGGTGAGAGCGATGAGCTTCAAATATGTTCTCTTTTCGTATCAATCGTCTAATAATTGTCCATACTGCATCGACTCCATAAACTGTTAGAAAAAGAATATAAATTAAATTTCCTGTTTTAATAATCAACATACCTAATGCAAAAAGCAAAATATAAGCAATAGCAACAGAGCCAACATCACCCGCGAAACATTTCGCTTTGGTGCGAAAGTTAAAAAATGCAAATACTAAAACACCCAATAGAGAATATGCCAATAAATCCTGCTCAATATAATGTATTTTTTTATTCATTAACATCAGAAGTGCCCCAACAGCTAAACTATAACAAGCCGTAATACCATTAATTCCATCCATAAAGTTATAAGCGTTTATAACTCCAACAACAATTATAAATGTAATTATTAGGTAGTACAAAGGCATCTCAAATACCTGTAATTGGTAGGCCATTAATATCACTGAGACAAAATGGATAACCAATCGAACTTTATTTGAGAGTGTATAAATATCGTCCAAAAAAGAAACTATGGTCATTAGTGACAAACCAAGAAAAAACCAAGAGTAACCAAAGCCATATTGAATAAAGTAGATCATAGCAGCAAAATAAAATATTATTCCTCCGCCACGTAAAGTGACGGTGCTATGAGATGATCGTTCATTAGGTTTATCAATGATATTAAAACGGTCCGCTAATTGGAAATATAAAATTTCAACACCAAATAGAATCAGTAATATAAAAATGTAATTCATATAAAGCCCAAAAAAATGAAATTGTTTTAAATAAAACTAAAGATTTGTTTTAGTTTTTCTATATGTATTATCAAGCGACAAAAGCGTTTTTATCAATCCTTGTTTCGCACTTAATGGAATACTTTCTAATTCTAACATTTTTTTTATTTTACTGTTAGATACAATTAGATTACCTGTCATTTTTCTAAAACGATTTGAATTCAAAGGTAGTGGAATAATATCTCCTAATTTAGCAATCGTTTTTATCAAAAATCTAGGGACATAAAGGTTAATTCCTTTTCTACCCGATATTCTCTTTATTTCATCAATAATCTCCCTAGTCGATATTGACTCATCATCAGCAATATTATATAAGCCAGAAATAATTTGATCTTTTTTACCAATTACCTGCTCTATAAAAAAGGTGAAATTATAAATAGATATAAAAGATCTTTTGTTATCAAAAGAAGCTAACGGATTAGGAATACCTTTTGAAATAAGGCGAAATAATAGTTGTAAATTGCCTTTATCGCCAGGGCCATGTACCATCGGAGGGCGAAGAATTATCATTTTTTTATGATCTGGCAATGTTTGTTTCATTAACCAGTTGTCTGCTTCAAGTTTTGACTTTCCGTACCATGATTGGGGATTACATAAACTTTGCTCTGTGATAATATCTTCAGATTCAAACTCTTCTATCGCCGCAATTGAGCTCACATGGATAAATAGACATGCTTCACTTTTAATAAAAACTTTAAAAAGTTCTTTAGTAAGATCAACATTTATATGTTCATAATCCTTCTTGGTACTATTTCCTTCATGATCGTGCGCTTTACCGACCAAATTTATAATGATATTTTTATTTTTCAATTCATCCTGCCAGTTTTCATTTCGCATGGAAATACCAACAGTACCCTCTAGGGAATTTGATAAAAAAGTCCCAATAAATCCAGAAGAACCAACTATTCCGATCATATTACTTCCTTAAAAATTTATTATAAATGAATAAAACAATTCTAGGAGGTAACATCCGAATAGGGAACTTTAAAATTTTATATTTGAGTACATCAAAAGGACCAAAAACGCCAAGCTCCCTCGCGTAATTCAAGAATTTTTTTTCTTTTTTCAAGTAGTGCAATCCACTTCGACGCTTAATAGTTTCGATACCAGATCCTACTCGAAAGTCCACCAAAATTTCTTGAAGGTTATGAAATCTCATTCCATTTTTCCACATCTTCAAAAATAAAGCATAGTCCTCAAATAAAAGATATTCGTCATTATAACTACCTGATTTTATTACCTTCGATCGTCTATACATAACTGTAGGATGATTAAATGGATTTTTATAATATATGCCTTTGATAAGATCTTCATGTAATTCGGGATTGATTTTAAACCTTTTTAGATCACCTGGAATTTCGTTAAATTCCTCCATATTACCCCCCAGTACATCAATATCTAAATTTTGGGATAAAAACTCAACTTGCATTTTAAAGCGATATGGCCTTGCAATATCATCAGTATCCATACGTGCAACTAATTCATATTTACAATTTTCAAGTCCAATTTTCAATGCATTCCCCAAGCCTAAATTTTTATCCAGACCTACAATCTTAAATTTATCTTTATACTTATCTGTGAAGGTTAATAACATCTCATCTAAGTCCTGAGTCAAAGGTCCATCTTTTACTATTACTATCTCAGAAGGTTGTAAAGTTTGATCAATAATGCTATTCAAAGCATCCTTCATCAATAGAGGAGATTCTTTATGATAAACAGATAATAAAACTGAAAACTCCATTAATAATTAATTTTAATATTTTTACTATTACTTTTAACAGAAGAAACTCCTTGCTCTCTCATTGTCTGCAAAAACCTATTTGATCGACTATCTCCTTGCTTAATATTCCCTTTTAATAGCTGAAAGTCTACCTGTGATCTCAACTTATTTACTCTTGCTAAAAACAGGGGCGAGTCTTTTACTGATAAAGCTGCATTTTCCAATGTTCGGTCGTAATCGTTTAAGAAATTCGAGTTCAAATAGTCCTTTTTAGTGTCATAAAATCTTAAAATACCATTTGAGTTGTTAACATTGGTATTTAACTTTTCTATATATTGCATTACGTATACCGATGATTTTCCATAATATTTTTCACAAAATTCCTTAATAGTGGCATTTACATTGATTGTTATATCCCAGTATTGTCTCAAAAAAAGATATGTATACAATTCGCTAAAAACTTCTTCTGTAAGGTTTAAACCTTCCAAATACAATCTAGAAACACCGTTTTTATGATAATAACGCAAATTTTGGCCTATCACAGTAAAGGAAGGATACGGGAGCATAGAATCAGTATAATTTGCCACATACTCCCAAACCATTAAATTATTTGTTAAAGTCTTCCATTTCAACAGTTCCTTAGAAAATCTAGTATTGTACCCAGAAAAAATTGGAATATTATAAATTGCATCAATAGGTGCAAAACAAACCAAAACATTACTTAATGGCTTAACTTTAAGAGGTGCCTTCTGAGTTTGTTGAAAGGATAATGTACCGATTATCTTCTCAGGAAATGCCTTAGCGATCTTGTTTATAAATAAAATTAAATTATCCGTTGTGTTTGTGCCATTAGCAATTTTTAAATCATTGAAACTACCGTCATCCTCTTGACCAACCATCCATAATTTCTTACTAGGTTTGGCTTTCATCAAAATTTTCAGATTACTAATCACTTCTTTTACTAAAAATTCATTATCCAAGTTGAGCTGGGAAGGCTTTCCATTCTTTAAAAGAAAAAAATCCGGATGAGATTTAAAATACTTTTCTGGTGGTATAATTTTAAAAAATGAGTGGCCAAAAATTCCCCAGTCGGAGTCAAATCCATTTTTGAATAAATGATTTATTCCTCCCCAAAAAGTATAATCATCGCTATAAGACTGAGCATTAAAGATATCGACACTTTGGAATGAAGGGTTTATATAGTTTGATCTTACTAAGTCAATGTTTTTTGAAACCTCGGGAATACAATAAACAAAATCTCTAGATAACATTTCAACACCTAGATATTTTCGCAGAAATCCAAATATTCCATTTACTGTTCCTCTCACAGTTTTTCCCGCTATTATTATATTTTCTCCATTTAATCCAATAAAATATCCTTCATTCTGTAGTTTATTAAACTGTATTTGGCTTTTTGCAAAGTTTGTCAATCCAATATAAAGGTTTGCCTTACCCTTTTCACTACCTTCATAAATAATCGGTATTGATAAATCGGATTTTTTTTTGAAATATTTTTGAAATATTTCAGCTGCTTTTAGCTCACTATCTGTTGCATTTTTGGCTAATACAATAGAGTATGGTGAATTATTCTTCTTCCACAAAAAGATAGGATTAGAAAAACTATCTGAAACTGATAGCAGTATAAAAATACATAATGTTAAAATTCTTTGCATGATTTTCTAATATTTTCTGAAAATATTTAATAAAAGTTTTAAACCAATTTTGTGCCACATTTTCAATAACAACACCAATAAGGACTGCTTATCTAAACTAATCTCAGTTTTATCATTTAAAATTGATCTATGAGTAAGCGCTTCTAACACAAACTCCGAATTCCCAGATTTTGATGCATGCCGGAGTAATGAGAAATATTCCACAGTGAAATATGTACTTAGGAGAGTCTTTAAATTAAAATCATGAATTCTTTTAAACAACCGTTTATAAACATCCATTGTTGTGAAACGTCTTTTATTAAAATTACTTTTCATAAATGAACCATCTCTCATCTGATAAACAAATAAAATATCGCTACTATAAAATATTTCATTAGCAAAGTACATACATAAAATTTGTACTTCTTGATCTTCGCCGGAGTAAGTATTCGAGTCGAAATGAATTTCATGCTTAGAAAATAAATCCCGCTTTACGACGAAAGAACACATACATTGCTTTACTCTCCTTCTTAAAAATAGCTCCAAGAATTTTTTGGCCTCAAATAACCTATTATTATATTGGGGAGAATTCAGCATCTTTTTTCGATCATGATAAGATAGTTCATAGCCAAAAGAATAAATGTCTATTTGAGTATTATTTCTTAAGGTCTCAGCTATTTTAGAGAAAGAATTTGGTAACAGCAAGTCGTCACCGTCTAAAAAATAGATAAAATCTCCACAAGAATTTGAAATACCTACATTTCTAGTATATGACACTCCACGATTTTCTATATTTCTTAAACAAATGATCTGATTATTGACATAAGAATTAATTATATCCCACGTATTATCAGTAGAGCAATCATCCACTAAAATTATCTCCAATTCGAAATTTCCTTTTTGACCGATTACACTGTCTATTGTGCTTTTTAAATATTTTCCGACATTAAAGCACGGGATTATTACTGAAAATTTCATCTAAAATTAGTCTTTAAGCCAAATTTGATCTAATAAATTTTTCCACATACCATTGATCCGCTCTTTAGTATAAAGTAATGCGGTCTTTTCAGCGCCTAGGGATTTCTTTGCTATTTGGTCTCGGTTTTTAATCATAAATTCAATTGCCTCGGAAAGTTTCTCTATATTTTCCGCAGGAACTAAAATCCCATTTTCATCATTAACGACTTCACTAGGTCCTGTAGGACAGTCAAAGGACACAATAGGAAGACCAAAGCCAACAGATTCCAACAAAACCATTGGCAGCCCCTCAAACCGCGAACTCATTACATAAAAAGTTGAATTAGCATAATATTCTTGAATTGTAGCTGAAGGCGGATGTAACTCAACAAAACTGAGATTATAGCGTTCTATAATATCTTCCATCATCTTTCTGTCACCATAATCTTCACCAACAATTATTACCTTCCAGTCATCAAAAATTTCACGGTCCAATTTTGATATCGCTTTTAACAGCAGGTCATATCCTTTTTGATAAGTAAATCGTCCTATGGACAAAATAACTTTTTTATCATATCCATTGTAAGATCGAGGAACAAACGGAATAGCATTTGGAATACATATACAAATATTAGGATTAAATTCATTTTGAAAAACCGCTCTATCTTTCTCAGTTAATGAAACAATATTTACATTAGAATAAAATTGCTTTCTTAGTAACCGAGAAAACTTTCCCGCCACATGATAGGAAAAATGCTCGCATGCTATAATTTTAATATTATTTCGATCCTTTGATGTAAAGTATGCTAATGCAGATAAGGTAGCATTAGAACATATAAGCGTATATTTATAAGACTTATCCAACCTTTTTAGATATGAGGATAATCTTCTATATACTTTCAAATAGTAAATAATAAGTGACAATTTACCCGATTTAATCGGCTTCAGCCCTAAGCTTTCAATCTTGATGGGTAACTTATCAATTTCGAATACCAAATTCTCAGATTTGGAATTTAAAAGTAATGTGACCTCGCTGTCAGGCATCTCGCCAAAAAATTCGGCTATATTATATAAGACCCGCTCTGTGCCAGCTGCACGATCAAATTCTTGGTGAAAAATTATAATTTTATTCATAAGTAACTAGAATAGCCAAGATTTATAAGGGACAAACAGGGTGGAGGAATTTTCAGCGCGCTCCTGAAAACTATCCATTGAAGTGATGTCTTTATAAATCGTAATACTGCTGATCAATGCTAACGCCACCCATGCAAGTGCACGCCCCTCTCGGAAGGCAAACACTATAAAAGGAAACATTATAGCATGCAGCAGCTTATTATACATATTTATCCGCCCTAAATCGCCAAACGAGAGAATCAGAACATACATAAGAAAAGAAAATAAATAAATATTGAATAAGATATTAAAGTTGTAGTAATCTTTAAACTTATCTCTATTAAAGTTCAAGAAAGACAATATGATTATCCATAAGAAGAAGATGGTAGATATAAGAGTATCTTCTTCATTATTTGCGAAACGATTAACCTTAGACTGATCTAAAAAAGGAAAAAACGAAAATACAAAAGAAGAAATCGCCTTCAACATGCCCGAAAAATAAATGACCAATACTCCACAAATAAGAACGAAACACCAACCTTTAGATATTTTCCAATTTCTCAAAAAAACAATCGGCAATAAAACAATAGCAGAATAATGAAATAACAGTGCTAAAATTATTAATATCAAAAATTTAAATCTCTTGCCTTCAATTATAAACTGTAATGCGTAAATAAAAATAGAACCTGCCATAAACTGCCTAATTGCTGACCATCCAGAAAAATAAGCAAATCCAATATATACCATTATTGCTACAAAAACATGAGGTGTATATTTGTGAACAGAGAAAATAAATAAAGCGCAAAAGGTGGCTGTAAAAAGCAAATGGAAAATTTCAAAAGATATACCTAACGTACTAAAAAGTGAAGTAATAATTATGTAAAGTGGTTCAAACTTTGACCGGGCCGTAAAAGCTTGAAAATTATCAGCTAAAGCATCTAATTTTGGCACATAACTATAGAAAACATTATAAACATAGTAGTCTGGTCCCATTTCCCTGGTTCCAATAAATAATGAGCACAAAACCCAAATAATAAATAAACAAAGTTTTCTATTATTAGATTCAGTAAAGTCCAAAATAGAAAACATTGCTATTGCCCAAAAGAACAAGAGATAAACGAACATAGTTTCTAATTTTTCAATTTAGATCAGTAGATCTATTTATTAATTTTTTTCTACCACAACAAACGATAGATTATTATACTTCTTACCACCCAACTCTTTCATAAGTTGATGCGTATTACTACTATACAAGATTTCTTTCTTTACTCCCAATTCTAAAAATATCGAATTACAATATTATTTATTAAATGACTCTTTTTTTATAAGCTGAACTAAGTTTTCTTGGATTATCTGAAAATTCGACCGAGAATCGTCAAGATTTTTCAAATAAACCTTTTTGAGAAATTCTTCATACTTATCGTTTTGAACAGCAGGTATATCAAAATCCAAATCTTTAGAATTTATATTTATCATTTCTGTCCCCAACTCCTTTTTGGCTTTTTCCATTCTATTGTAGTAAAATCGCATATCAGTTGTCTTCAACATTTCTTCAAAATATAAATACAAAATTGGCTTTTTCGCTAATAGTGCATAACTAATAGACAAGCTACCATGAGTTAAAATCAAATCAGCGCCTTTAACCAGCTCGCAGGTTTGATTCTTTATAGTCATCCTATTACCATATTCTCCATTATAATTAGCTTTCGGATGACTGGCAACAATAATTGGCTTTTTTAATTTCTCTTCTAATCTATCGAAAAAATATCTCATTTTTTCAAAATAAATATCCTTCGAAATTGTTAATATTCCAGCTCGTTGGAGATCTGGGTGATGAGAAAACATAATATCCAGGAAGACCACATAAGGCTCCTCACAGATTGCAGCTTTATCAATCAATATAGAATTGTTATACTCCTCTACATCAAAAAAATCCAATGAAACTATTTTTTTTGCCTCAACGCTTTTTTCACTTCCGGTCAAAAAAGCAATATCTGGAACTGAAAGATTTCTATACCTCTTTAATATTGTATTATTCAATTTATTAATGACTCGCTTGAAGTCAAAAATCTTAAGAAATTTATTATACATTGAGTCATGTACATCAAGATACATCGTAGGATTATGGTAATAATTAATACGCACCCACTTAATTTTTCTTTGATGGATGAGTTGATACAATTTCAACGTTTCCTTCTTCAAGTAAAATTCTAAAATTAATACTGTATTCTCGACATTTAAAACAGAAATAGAATCAATAATGTCTCTAAAATTCACAAGTTTTTTCACATAATCTGCCTCGACGCTCTCATTATATTTGATATGCTTAGAATACTTAAGTACTTTACTCACATCCCAATATTCCACAGCAATGCCACTAGACAAGAATTCGTCCACATAATAATGTCTCTGTTTCCTGTGAGAGAATGATTCATGATCTATTACAACCACTTTCCACTCAAAGTTTTTCATTTTCAACCTAATAAAAAATAAACATTCTATTTCTTCAAAACCGTTTTCTTAACATATTTAGCCAAGGCATCCGTAGTACTCTAGTAGCCGCTAGCATAACTAGGAAAAAATTTAGGACACTAACAATTACCGAAGAATATGCTGCGCCTAACGGCCCCATAGACTGAACTAATATATAACTTACTATTACCTGAAGTAAAGAACAGGAGATCGTAATGGACGCTAAAAGTTTAGTTCTTTGAGCAAAAAAAAGATAATTAACAAACAATAGATAAAAACCTTGAAAAACTTGGGAAATAATCGCCCACACGATAAAATCCTTTGCTTCGATATATTTATCCGAGAAAAAATTTTTGATAAGAAAGTCCGAAGCGAACGTAAAAAGAACCCCCATCAACACATAACCGATTATACAAAGATAAGTTAATTTTACGAGCTTAATTTTGTTCTTAAGCAATACATCTTGATTTTGCTCGCTTAGATTTTTATACAAATATGGAACAAAAGCATTGTTAAACGCCATAGTCACAAAAGCTATAAAAACACCAAATTGGAACCCTGTAGCATATAATCCCGTGTGATATTCACCAAAAAATTTTGTAATGATAACTCGGTCCGCACCAGATCTTAACCATATACTTAAAGCGTGGGGAATAAGCGGAATGCCAAAACTTAAAATTGCTTTGACTACAGATTTGTCAAGTTGAATTTGCACATAACTCCTCCTAAAAAGAAACCATAAACTAAAGATACCATATAAAATCGTCGAAATAATAATGCCATCTAGCCTACCAGCCCATCCTTTGTTAAAAGAAATCACTAGTACTAAGGATATCATCACATTTATTAATGTTTGTGATATTTCATAGGTTCCATATTGAATAGGTTTTTCCTCCAATCTCCAAAGAGCTAAATTTAGAGTGGTAATTACAGCAAATAAACTAGAAATAACTGACCAAAGCTGATACTCGATGCTAACTTTAAACCAGTTGTATATTACACTGCTAAAAAGGATTACGACCAAGCCTACGATAACAGTAGCACCTACAACTATTAACAAACCATTGAAAACAAATATTTTAATCTCCGACTTACTTAATGTATAATAACGAGCGCTTATTGCGCCGTCAAGCCCTATATTTACAAGTAGTGTAACAACAACAAATAATACATTATAATTTGCTACAATACCAAAATCCTGAGGTAACAGATAATAACTTAAAATCGGTAATATAAGAAACGGTACAGCTTTATTCACACCACTGCAGACCGTGTAAATCAGTGTTGATTTTAAAAGTTTGTTACTTGATAAAAATTTCATCGCACCTTTATTCTATATTCTTGATCACTTTGGCTGGCACTCCTGCAGCAACTGTGCGGTCAGGTATAGATTTCGTCACGACAGCGCCCGCTGCGATAACAGCATTTTCACCAATCGTAACGCCTGGCAGTAAGATTACATTTGCTCCAAGCCATGCTCCTTTCTTAATTACCACGGGCAATGATAAATCATGTCCTTGATCGATGACCGGAATATTTGGGTTTGAAAAAGTATGATTAGATACATAAATATGACAGCCTGATCCAAGCATAGCATAGTCTTCAATTTTAATCGATATGTCCAAGTTTGAAGAAGCACCATGAATCATCGATCCCGGCCTAATTATAACTCTCTCTCCCAAATATATTTTGGAACATCCAACAATATATGCTCCCGGTCTAACTTCGGCTCCTTTTCCAAAATAATTGAACTTCTTCAGACAAAGCTTTCTCATTAAAGTCTTAAAGAAAAGCCGCCAGTACGTTGAAGCCATATCGGGACCAATTCGATCAGCGTTGTTCCAAAATTTAATAGTTCTTATCAATTCCATCGTCCAAAATTTAATTCTATATTGCTGTCCAACCTCCGTCAACCATCAAATTGTGTCCAGTGATAAATGAAGCCTCATTTGACAAAAGAAATATAACCGCTGGTGCAATTTCATCTGCCCGTCCCATCCGCTTCAGCGGTGACTTTTCTTCATACCTTTCAATAAAAGAAGGGTGTTGAACATCTTTTATTCCTCCTGGTGACACACAGTTTACTCTTACATTATGTTTGCCAAAATAAGATGCCAAATATCTAGAAAAATTGATTATTCCTCCTTTTATAGCGCTGTAAGCTGCAGGCGAAGTTCCTCCGTACCCTTCATAGATCGTAAAATCATTGCCCACAACTCCATAAATGGAACCAATGTTGACAATAGAGCCGCTGGATTGCCTCTTCATTATCGCCAAGATTTTTTGACATATATAAAAAACAGCGTTAAGTTGCATATCAACATTTTTTTGCCATGATTGAAATTTGATCTCTTCAAACTTGGCGGACCAATCATTTGTCCTTGGATAAGCGTTATTCACTAAACCATCTATTCGTCCAAAATAACTAACAACATCATCGATCATCTGATCTACTTCATCAGCTTTAGTCAAATCACAATTATATCTTCCTTTTTCAAGAGAAGTTTCTTGGTTTATATCAACGTTTATTACTTTAGCACCTTCGTTTTTACAATAATCAACTATAGGCTTGCCAATTAAGCCAGATCCTCCAGTTACAATAATAATCTGCCCTATTAATCTTCCAGACATAATTTCAAAATTTTATATGCTTCATTTATATTATTAAAATCTATATTATTTCCATTCTTAACTTTATCAATAAAGAATCTCATCTGTTCTATATACGTGTCTCTAATAAGTTGAGGAGAATCGAAGACAATCTTACCGTTCAGCGAAACGGAATTTTTTAATAGATCAACTAGAATCGTATCATCTGCACAAATAACTTCTATGGATCTTTTAGCATCTCTTCTATAGTAATTTAAAATGACATTTGCAGCAAACTTTTCGTAGATAAATAGGTAATTAGCATAATCATAAGCACTTATATTAAGAGATGAATTTGACAGAAATGTTTTCCGGTCTTCAAGAGGAAACCCAAATAACCAAACAAGATAATCTACTTCATGTATCAAATCAATATGCACTCCTCCCCCTTGCTCTTTATTGGCACTATATACTGATCTAAAGTCTATATTTGGTCTCCAATCAGGGAGAAAAGATCCACAATAAACGTTTACTTCATTAATTATTCGTTCATTAAGGAATTGTTTTAGGAATTTTAAAGAATCCAAAAACCTTAAATTGCAAGCAACATATGTTTCTATTTTTTCTCTATTAATCTCCCTAATAAGGTCTAAATATCCAAGTCTTTCAAATAAAGGCTTCTCAATAAATAAGGGCACTCTCAATATTTTAAGCTGCCTAATCGTATCCGCATGATTGGCTGTCGGATTGGAAACAATAGCAAAATCAAAGCTAACAGAATTATCTTCCAAAGAATATATGTTGTTAATATTTTCAACAGAATCATTCAACCGGCTTCGCCTAAATGCATAGAGTTCAATTCCTGAATCCAATTCTCTTATAGCTGAAATATGCTTTTGGGCTATCGAACCTAAACCAACAATTAGTACTTTCATGATTCGTTTTTAGGAAAAAATGATAATTTATTGTTTTTTATTAAAAAATCCATAAATTCAAAATCAATTGGATGATCTAAATCAAAGCAAACGTGTTCCATCAAAAATATTAATGAACGGTTCGTAATAACGCCATTCGAATTCGAATCAAAAAACTCCCTACGATAAAAGTAGAATGACGCATTGAGCTCATAAACTGCTGGAGCGGTTTGTCTGGATAGAGCACTAACATCTAATTTTTTGGATAATTCATAAAAACCGCTAGGGCTCTTTTCCACCATGTTAAAATATGGATTCCGACTCGCATTATTTACTGAGAAAAGAGTCAGAGCATCGGGGTTTTTTTCCATTAGCTCGAAAGATTTTAAAACATCCTCACTTGTTCTGAGTGGAGAAGTTATATCTAAATCCAATACATAATCAAATCTAACGTTATATTTATTCTCAGCGTAATTCAAAAGATCTCTAATAGCGTCAACTTTACCCGCCGAGTCTGTAGCTAAAAACACTGGGCGATTATACATAGACTTCAATCCACAACTTTCGGCAACCCTTTTAATATCAAAGTCGTCTGTCGACAGTTCAATAAATGTATTAAACTCTCCCTCGAGAGATTTAGCAAATTGGATACTATGATGAATCAGCGGCTTTCCATCTAACAATTTAATATTTTTTCCGGGAATCCCTTTCGACCCCCCCCTTGCACAAAGACTTATCAATATGTTTTTCATCTATTTTAAATAATTAAGGTTAATTTTGGCAATTTTTATAGAAAAATTATAACTAACATTGTTACGTTCATTGTAACTTATATATGCAAATTGCTTATCAAAACTTATTGCAGCATAGGTATGGTCTTTAGCAAAATTATTAAAAGATTCAATTTCACAAATTCTTTTCCAATTTCTACCTTTGTCGCTACTTATTGCCAGCGAAAAGGGACTTCTGTTAAGTCCGTGAGTTGCGTAATTAACATTATTATTGTTCCAGACCATTACTAGCTTATTTGTCCCTGGAATTTGACGAATAGTTTGCGGAGAGGACGGAGAAATAAAATTACTTTCTTCAAATTGCCAGTTTTTCCCTAAATCATAGCTTCTTGCAAATAATATAGCGCCCAAATTCGTCCTTATATTCATTAACAATTCATTTGGGCCTACAGCGGTAATTCCAGGTTCAATAAGATCTTTATCGTCCAAGCGGATCAAATTAGATTTCTGCCAAGTTTTGCCATTGTCGTTTGTAAAATAGTGAAATGAAGCTAACTTTCCACCATTTGCGACACAAACAGGTAAATAAACTGTTTTTCCGACCTTAACCAATCTAGCATTATTAATAATCTGATATCCTTGATTTTCACCATAGATAACTTTAGGTGCAGACCAAGTACGTCCTGTATCAAATGACTCCTCCATCACTAAATCAATTCGTTGCGTGCTATATTTTACCAAATATACAAGCAATAAATGATTAGAATCGACGCTTATTAAAGACGGCATAGACAAATTAATTGCGCCTGGAAAATCAGCACTTATATCCCCTTCCTTTTTCCAAGACTTACCGAAGTTTGCGCTTGAATACTTTACCACTGACCCCGCAGCAAAATCCTCAATATTTTTTGGGCTAACCATCGTTACCAACATTAAAGTTGAGTCTTTAATATTTAAAATATCACTATAAGCAAAATTGTCTGTTACCACGCCATTATCAGGCCGCAAATAGGACTTCTCGATTTTCACATCAAACATACTATCTTTCAGAAATATTACCTTCCCGACATTTTTGATGTCCTTTTGTATTGAGTTTTCGGGATCCTTTGCACATGAAAACACTATAATTGGAAAAAAAAGTATTAATAAATAATTTTTCATCTACAGTTTTATATGTTTAATATCCTCTTGTGCTTTTTTAAAATCTTCATGTTTACCTATATCTAGCCAGTATCCATTAATTGGATAGGTAATGAGTTTTAAATTCATCTCAATGATTTTGTCCATCAAATCTGTAATGTCAAAAAACTGATTTTTTGGAATCATTTTTAAAAGATCTTTCTTTAAGATATAAATTCCCGCATTGGAATAATAGGTATATCTAGGTTTTTCCTTCAAGGATTTTACAGTATTTGACTCATTAACCTCCAAAACGGCATAAGGGACATCGACATGATACGATGTCGCTGCGACGGCCATATCAGCATCTGAATCTTTGTAAGTCTTAAAAAAGTCAGCATAGTCAATATTAGTCAAAAGATCACTATTCATAATAATAATGTCATCATGCTCAAAATGCTCCACTAAAAGTACAGATCCAACAGTACCCAAAGGCTTGTCTTCCTTAACATATTGTATGTTTAAATTTCGATCAGAACCATCGCCGAAATACTCAATAAGCTGATCTCCCAAATAGTTAATGCTTAAATTCACATTTTTAATCCCTACCCTTTGCAGACGATCAATATTATATTCAATAATTGGTTTCTCCCCCACTTTCAAAAGAGGTTTTGGTGTGGTTTCCGTTAAGGGACGCAACCTCTTCCCCTCCCCTCCTGCCATTAAAACGGCATCCACAGGAATAAGCGTTGTACGTGTCCTAAAGTTTAGGATATCGACAATTATATGCTGGTCATTTAGAATGGGTACGACCTTAAAATGATTCGCTTTGAAAATGGCCAGTTTATCCAAACTATATTCTTTCTCGAGTATATATTTGGGAGATGGCTGTAAAAAATCGGTCAACATATTATCAAACCCCAACCCTTTAATAAACCCTCTCCTCAAATCACCATCAGTTAATGACCCAAGTAATTTATTATCACCATCAACCACAAATAATATAGCATCCGAAGCCAATTTATCCAGTTTAACCAAAGCCTCGCGAACAGACGCAGACTTGTAAATTGTATGGTTTTCAACAATATTCATTAGTTATATTTTATATTATAAAATGTTTTTGCTGTCAATTGATCGAAGTCTAGATTTGACAGAATCTGCAAAATCTTTTCAGTCGTTCCCCCATTACCATATGGATTTACTAACCCGATTAATTTTTCCCTGAAACGGGCTTCCTTAATAATCCGAAAACTTTTTAATATTTCCTCTTTTTCTACAGGGCAATTTAAAATACTCTCCGCTTGCGTTCTCCCCCGTTGACGATCGCCGATATTAATCGTAGGTGTATTTAAAGAAGGTGCTTCAATAATCCCACTTGAGCTATTTCCTACAATTGCATCGCATACATTGACTACTGATAGAAATCGTAAGCTCCCAAGCGAGTTATACGCAGAAGCTTTATGTCCATTGTTAGCTACAAATTGATCAATCAATTGATTAATGATACGACCATCAGTATCCGCATTGGATTTAGTAAAAATAAAGTAACTATCTTCTTGTTCGTCAATTGCACTTAGTAACAACTCAAATTGCTCTTTGGACGATATATGGGATAATGTCTCTGGATGAAAGGTAACTTGATAGTTATATCTCTTAAAACGTATTCCTAAATCTTTCTCTAGTTGTTCTTTTGAGAGAAGGTCCATCGTAGTGATATTATCAAGACCGATAGCACCAACGTTGTAAACCTTATTGGGCTGTTCACCCATTTGAATAACTCTTCTTCGATACTCCTCTGTCGAAGTAAAATGTAATTTACTAAGCTTGCTGATTGCATGACGAATAGCGTCATCATAAGCCCCTTCGGTGATTTCGCCACCATGCAGATGAATGACAGGGATATTAAAAATAGCTGCCGCTGATGCTATTGAAAGCATTTCATACCGATCCCCTAAAATTACAATAGCAGCAGGAGACAATCTGGAAAATGTCTCTGCGTACCCGATCATACCTACCCCCATAGACTTCACAATCCCAGTGGCTGTATCGGATGATAGTAACATTTCCACTTTTTCGTCGATATGGAAGCCATCCTGTTCAAGAAACTGATAGGTCAATCCGAATTCGGGAGATAAATGAGCACCTGTGACCACAATTTGTAGTTCGAACTGATCACTTTCTTGTAATTTATGCATTAACGGCTTTAGTAGACCATATTCTGCCCTTGTTGCAGTTACAATACATATTTTTTTCATTACAGACAAATTAGATCATCCTCTTCAAAATCTTGTCCCGCAATCTTTCCAACAACTTCATCCCAACACATTGGCGAAATACCGGCCCCAGGCCGTTTCACGGTGAGATTCGACTCTGTAAAAACCTCTCCTTTTTTTATTGCGGCTTTTGCCACAATACTCTTTCGCGCAATTGCTATATTTTTCTTCTCAGATTCACTTGGTTCTTTCAACCCAGAACCAGAAATAGCTTGCTCTATATTCCTTATTGCAGTTACCATAGCTTTCAATTCATCTGGCTCTAACGAAGCAGCATGGTCAGGACCTTCCATTTGCTTGTCTAAAGTAAAATGCTTCTCTATAACACGAGCCCCCAACGCAACTGCTGCAATCGGCACCTCTATACCGAGTGTATGGTCAGAATAGCCTATTTCGGTATGGAACGTTTCTGCAATATTCAACATCGCCTTCATGTTAACATCCTGCATTGGAGTGGGGTATTCTGTATTACAATGTAAAATTGTAATATTATCTTTATTAATACCCTCTTTTGAAAAAACATCAACAGCTAAACGAATATCTTCCAGTGTACTCATTCCAGTAGATAGAACTACTCTGTCAAACAACATTGCAGCTTTACGGAGATAAGGTAAATTTGTAATTTCCCCTGATGGTACTTTCACTAAAGTCAAGCCGATGTCTTTTAAATATTGTAAAGAGTCTAGATCAAATGCGGTAGAAAAGAAATTTATATTTTTTTGATTACAATATTGAATCAACTTTTCATGGTCATCATGTGAAAGTTCAAGTTTTTTCAACATATCCAACTGTGAATCTTTGTTATTCTTCGTATTCTGTATCTGATAATCCGCTTTTTTTGCTGACTTCGCGACTAACTTATCAGCTTTAAAGGTTTGAAATTTCACATAGTCAACACCTGCATCGACAGCTGCGTCAACTAACCTGAAAGCATTTTCTAAACTTCCATTGTGATTAACCCCCGCTTCGGCAATAATTATAACTTTATTCTTCATTATCTAATTTTTTTTGCAGGATTCCCAACCCAAACTTCGCCAGTTGGTACGTCATTCAAAACGACACTTCCTGCACCAATTATTACATTGTCCCCGATGGTTACCCCTTGTTTAACAACAGCGTTAGCTCCAACAAATGTCTTCCGTCCAATAATCACCTGTCCAGCCAAAACAGAACCTGGCGCCAAATGAGCGTAATCTGCTATCTGGCATTCATGCTCTATTATCGCTCCTGAATTCACAATACAACAATTTCCAATTTGTGCAAATACATTTATAATAGAGCGTGGTCCAACATAATTTCCACTACCTAATTTCACGAAATTTGCAATAGCGGAAGTAGGATGAATAACATTTATTATTTTCTTTCCATTGGATTCAATTCTAAACGAAATATTTTCCCGAATACCATTATCTCCAATTCCCAAAACATAGTCATCGGCAAGGTTCCAGTCAAAAATTTCATTCGATTCATTTCCAATATATTGCAAACTAAAAGGATTTTCTCGTTTTTCAGACAAGTCACTATAAAATTGAACATTTAGACCATTTTTTAAACATGCATCCAATACAACATAGGAATGTCCGGAATATCCGATAATTGCGATTTTACCCATTTTTACCTAACACTGCTTGGAATGTTAACAATCCTTTCTTCCAAAAATTCTGCATTCTTTTGGTCATCACGCTGAAAATTAGCATACATAGGGAGACGATGCATAAGATTCCAAATAGGGCGAGTCATAATACCCACTTCATTTGTATGTTTAAGGAAACTTTCTCTTTCGGCTTTGTTCTCAAGTTCAACACACATCAACCAATAATTAGCTTTTGATTCTGGCAATTCTTCTCTGAATTTTAATCCTAATCCTTTAAAAAGCTTTGCATATGAAGCTGCCAAATCTCGTTTATCAGCTAAAAAAACTTCTAACTCCTCTAATTGTGCACAAGCTAACGCAGCATTCAGATTAGGCATCCTAAAATTATACCCTAACTCATCGTGAAAGAATTCATAAGGATGTGGTCTTTTCGCCGTAGTCGTCAAGTATTTTGCATGTTTACCTAACTCAGGATCATTCGTCACGATCACTCCGCCGCCTCCAGATGTAACAGTCTTATTCCCATTAAGAGAAAAGCCGCTAATAAGCCCCATAGAACCTGTATGTTTACCCTTGTAATAACTTCCGAGAGATTCTGCAGCATCTTCCACAACAGGAATTTGCCATTTCTTGCAAACAAGGAGCAGTTCATCTAGATGTACAGGAAAACCAAACGTATGCATAGGCATACATGCTGCAATTCTCTTTCCCGTGGATTTATTATAACAACCATCCTCACGAATTTCTCCGTATTGTTCCAAAAATGCCTCTACCGCTTTAGGCGACAATCCCATGGTATCTAGATCAACATCAACAAAAACTGGAATTGCCTGATTATACATAATAGCATTCGCCGTAGCAATAAAAGTTAATGCTTGGGTAATAACTTCTTCACCTGCTTTGACACCAGCTAACCTTAAGGCAACTTGCAAAGAGGAAGTCCCATTAACAACCGCAACTGCCTTATTTGTTTGAGTAAATGTTTGCATCATCTCTTCAAACTGATCCACATAAGCCCCTACCGAAGATACAAATGTAGAGTCAATAGTATCTAAAACATATTTTTTTTCATTTCCTCGAAATCTAGGTTCGTGCAATGGAATGAATTTATCTGTTTTATATTGCTCCCTTACAAATGAAATAAGTTGATTTATTTTTTCCATTTTTTACATTTTTGCATCTAAATACTTACCTGTTTCTTTATGTCCAAAATCTGGAATCATCTGATTAAAGAGCTCTACTATTTCCTCTTTCTTCCATGCCCCAGAATTTTTCATTGCATTAATGGTATTCTCAAATAAATTGATTTTGTCGATATTTTCATCAAGTGAATTTTTTATAACTCCTAAATTTTCAAAACGTTCCATATCTAAAGTCTCTGTCGATGTAAAGAACTCTTCAAAGTCTTTCTCCCCAGTGGTATCGCTTTTTGTAAAAAGACAAGGCCATTTTCCTTCTTGAGGTAAACTATTAATCAATGCTCTGGCTTCGTCTTCATTCTCACATAAGTATGGCTCGTAACCAATATTTTCCAAATATTGAACAGCAATCTCAGCAAAAGTAATGAGGTGAAGCTTTTCGCTCAGTTTTGGAAAAAAGATATCACGGTTTTCACCAAAAATACATGACATCAGGCATAACTCTCCAGATTCTTTCGGTATGACAAAATATCTTTTAATATCATTGGGTGCAACGATAGGCTGACGCTTCTCTATACGCTTGTTAAAACCATGTAACAGGGAACCATCAGAAAAAGCGACGTTGGCAAAGCGAGCAGTTGAAATATCAATTTCTCTACTTCTACGCATCAAAAACATTTCCATAATTCTTTTGGAAGCTCCCATCATATTTACTGGATTTGCCGCCTTATCGGTAGAAACACAAAAATATTTTTTCACCCCACTTTTAATAGATTGTTGAATAGTCTTATCTGTATTAAATACATTAACATCAATCATTCGCATTAAAGTATAAGGATCTTTTTCACTACGAACATGTTTCAAAGCCGATAAATTCAAAACATAATCATAGTCTCCATCAGAATTCCAAAAAGCATCGTATTCCAGTGAACCAATATCCAAGGAAAAAGTTTGGAAATCCCCATCTATATAACCATAGCTACTACGAATATCCCGAACCAGCTCCACCATATTATTTTCACTGATATCGACAACATGCAGTTTCTTTGGGTTTCTTTTAAAAATCTCTTTTGTGGTTGCGGACCCTATAGATCCTGCACCGCCAATCACTAAAAATTTAGATGAACTAACAATTGCGGTTAGCTCATTTTCATGCTTTTCAATATCATTATTAAAAAGTTCCTGATTTCTTCCAATTAATTTTAAAATATCCATACGTATAATGTACGACCAATAATTATCTATTCAACAAACACCTTTATCTAAAAAATAAGATAAACTACTATTCTCTATCTTTAGATACACTAATTTTCAACCATAAAGGAGATTAAGTTTTAGATCTCTTACCTTCTCCCTTATTATTGTCAAACAAAACAATGCGATGTCCAACAACATCTTCAAAATTAATAACGATTTCTTTTTTTAATCTCTCTCTGACTTTGTCCGCTAACTGCAATAAATATGCCTGATTTATATTTTCACCTAAAATTAATAAATCAATTCTCCCAGAATCTAAACCTTCAGCATAATCCCCTATTAAACTAACTTCTTGAATATCTCCTGCTTTCTGCAATATATTATCTACAATTTCGTCAAGCCCTAAGTATGCATGAATTAATTTCTGAAGAGGCCTAAATAAAGAATGTCTAGTATTGGCTCGGTACAAAATTTTGTTTTTAGCTGTACTCTTTTCTAAATACCCTGCCTCAGACAATTGGTTCAGCTCTTTTCGAATTGAGTTGGTCGATTCTTGGAACTCATCCGCCAAGCCACGTAGGTGCCCTTTATTATCCGCAGATACAAAAAACTTTATCAATAATTTGAGTCTAGTTTTAGATGTAATCAATGAATCAAGCATCGGTATTAAGATTGAGTAACAAAAGTACTCATCTAAATTGATTGATACAAATTAAAAAATTGTTACCTAATTATATGCTTAAAACCGTACTCCACGTGGAACATTTAAACTTATATAAATAGAATATCCCTAGTAGGGTATATTGGAATGAAATTATATAAAACTTATAGTTATTTAATCAGATCTCAGTTTTTTGATAAAGACCTGAAATAGGTAATGTTGCTGAAAATAATACAGTTCGATTTTGTTCAAAATTTAGAACACCGGAGACAACAACGCGCCCACCAGTAAGGTTTTCAATTTTTGCGGCCCGCCGATTTGCCTTAAAGCGTACAGAAACATCAGACCTAATATTTTCTTTACCTGCAAATGGGATAACTAAAATCTGCTCAAGATTCACATCCAACGCAGAATGTAATGGTTTTACTTTTCGAATAACAACATTTTTTAGCTGCTCATCGTTCCGTTCAGCTTTGAAAACAAAGACACCGCTTCTAGCATTCTTATCCCCACTATATTGTCCAGGCCTTTCTTGGAACATATAGTTGACAGTCATTCCGACATATCTACTAAATCGCTGCTCTAACTGTCTTTTCCTCCAAAAAAGATACCCTCCCAAAAATAAAAAAATAAGTATGATTATAATGATCATATCGATATGTTGGTTAAAATTAAACAACTAAGTGCTCAACATAAAAGTCTTATTAAACACTAACCAAATATCTGATATTAATATTAATTCATTATTAAATCGGACAGGGACAAATAAGGGACATTTAGGAATACATTAGGAAACAGCGTTACAACCAGATTAATTTTTTATTAACAAAGCGCTCTATGGAGACAATATTTAATAATAAGAACAACTTAAATCAAAAGGAACCCCATCGTGTTAATCGGGTTCCTTTACCTTAGTCAATTAATTTGGATTGATGACGTTCTAAGGTGTTATATATTTTTTTGACGTCCTGTGACCTTTCTTTTTGCAGGACTAAAATAGCGTCTTTGGTATGCACTAAAATACTATCTCTTAACCCTACAAAAGCGGTGTAGACATCTGTCCCGATCACCATATTGCCATTTTCATCGATAGGATGACCGGTCTGTTTGAGATAATCATACATAGACTCGAAAGAGCCTAAGTCAGACCATTGAAAACTAGTCGCGATGACCCGAATTTTTTTTGAGCGCTCCATGACGGCATAATCAATCGAGATAGAAGGAATCTCCTTAGACAAATCCAAATCCAACTCGCCGTTCTGGCGATGTTGCCAGGCATTAAACGCCGTAGCATACACTTTCGGTTCGAAATTCTGCAATTCGCTCAAGAAGGTGTCCGCACGAAAACAAAACATACCTGAATTCCAGAGAAAATTTCCTCGTTCAATAAAGTCTTCGGCTGTATCCTGATTAGGTTTTTCACGGAAAGACAATACCTTATCGTCTTTATATTCAATATAACCATAGCCTGTCTCCGGGCGAGTGGGCTGAATACCAAAAGTAACAATATAACCCTTGTTTGCTTTTTCAATGCCGGCTTTAATTGCTTTGGCATAGGCCTCATCACCTACAATCACATGATCCGATGGTGTTACTATCAAAATATCATCCGGCTGTGCGGCAAATGCCGCAAAGGCAATTGCCGCAGCGGTATTGCGCGGCGTAGCTTCCACAATATCGATATAATCCACTTTATTGTTCTCCATCACCTCCCGACTCAGGCTATGATTGTCACGATTACCAACCACGATAACCTGTGCGCTTAGCGACTGATTACGTTTAATGGTCATTTCAAACAATGATCCGCCTTTAAATAAGGACAAATATTGCTTCGGATAACTCTTACGGGATAAAGGCCACAAACGACTGCCTACCCCACCAGTCAACACGACATGGATAATATTACTCATAAATTTTATTTTTTCTCGGCCTCTTTATCTGCGACAACTTTTCGCAATCCTGCGCTTGAGAAACGATGTGTGCGCTTATTATAATAGATATCTATATTTTCCTCCACACAATAGGATCGTCCCGTAAAATCAGTATCCCGATACTCCTCACCTATAATACGTATCTGAATAGGCAAAGCCTTGATCATATCAATAAGGTCCTGCTCAGTCTCGTAGGGAATAATTTCATCCACATAACGGCACCCCTCTAGTTGAATGTATCTCTCGACAATAGTCTGCGTGGGTTTGGCTTTCTCCGGAAATACCTCCGAAGGATCTGTGTTAAGTCCAACAATTAAATAATCGCAGTGTCGCTTGGCTTCTTCTAACATCATAATATGGCCAGCATGTAATAAATCAAATACGCCAAAAGTAATCCCTATCTTCATAAAAATATTTTTTTAATTTATTCAACAATATTTCCGCCATAGGATTTTTTTTCCAGAGCAGCATTTGCAACAATTTTACGCAAGCCTGAACTGGAAAAACGATGATCACGACTATTGAAATATAATTCAATTCCCTTTTCTTCACAATATGCTCTACCGGTAAAATTTTTTTCTCGGTATTCATCACCAACAATACGTACATTAATATTGAAAGAGCGTAAGATATCTTCTAAATCTTGTTCAGTTGCATAAGGTACAATCTGGTCTACATATTTACAGCCTTTGAGCTGAATATAACGCTCCACAACGGTCTGTGCTGGCTTATTTTTCTCAGGCCGGTCCAATGTTGGGTCGGTCTGCAAGCCACAGATCAGAAAATCACATTGCCGCTTGGCGTCTTCAAGCATCTTAATATGCCCGGCATGTAACAGATCAAATGCACTAAAGGTAATGCCAATACGCATACCTTTGGCTGGAATAAAAATCATAGTCAAGTTAAAATATAAAATTTGTAATAACAAAGCAGTTTCAACAAATCAAATATATGATTTATATTAATCCCGCTATTTATTTAAGTAGAAAAATCATGCCAAAGGATCAGGCACTCTATTATAACACTTAGTAATGATAAATATTAGCAATCACTGATCCAATAAATGATTCTTGTTCCCTTTTAGATTCGTATTTACTTGGTGTTAAACTGGCGGACCTAATATATCGAAATTTATCTGATTAACAGTTTCTCTTATAAAATTTTATTATTGGAAAGATTACCAAAACACATAGCTGATATTTATAATATTATTCTTTAGACAGCTAATTCGATCAGCATCATATTATTTTTCTATGTATATTTGAAATTAATGAAATATTGGCAGCATTTATTCGATATTTGTTTGGGCCTTTAAACACAATTAGTAATCGCCCAAAAAATATGAAGATACTACAAGTTGGAAAGTTTTACCCTATTGAAGGAGGAGTTGAAAAAGTAATGTACGATCTCCTACTAGGAATTTCTGAACGCCAGATTAATTGCGATATGCTATGCACAGCACTACCAGGTGCCTCATATAAAGATATTCAAATAAATAGGTACGCCCGCGTACTTCTTGTACCTTCTTTAGCCAAAATTGCAGCAACTATGATTTCCCCTATGTTAATCATAAGGCTACGAAAAATTGCGTCTTCTTACGATATTATCCATATTCATCATCCCGATCCTATGGCATGTATCGCTTTGTTTCTTTCTAACTATAAAGGAAAAGTTATTCTCCATTGGCATAGCGACATATTAAAACAGAAAAAACTATTAAAGATATATAAACCACTACAATCATGGCTAATTAATCGGGCAAATTTAGTGGTCGGCACAACTCCAATATATGTGAAACAATCTCCTTGGTTAAAAAATGTTCAAGACAAAATTGACTATATACCTATTGGAGTCGAACCAATGATATCAGACAATAGTAAAGTTTCGCTAATTAAGGATAGTTATAGAGGAAAAAAAATCATCTTTTCTCTCGGTCGTTTAGTAGATTACAAAGGCCATCAATATTTAATCGAAGCTGCTTCTATTTTAGGAGAAAATTATCAGATATTACTCGGAGGAGTAGGTCCGCTTAAAGGGAAACTAGAGAAACAAATCAAATCACTAGGTGTAGAAAATAATGTGAAATTGCTGGGATATATCTCCAAAAAAGATCTTCCAAACTATTATGCAGCAAGCACCGCTTTTTGTCTTCCTTCAATTTTAAAAACCGAGGGATTTGCAATTGTACAGGTGGAAAGTATGTCTGCTGGTCGCCCAATCATATCGACAGATATCCCAGAATCGGGGGTCAGCTGGGTAAATGCAGATAACGAAACGGGATATATTGTCCCAATACGAGACGCCAAAGCTATTGCATCAGCTATTATAAAAATTTGTGAGGATCCATTAAATTATGAAAAACTTTCCAAAGCTAGCCTAAAAAGATATCAAGATTCGTTTACTAAAAGCAAAATGATAGATCGCAGTATTGAGTGTTATAAAAAACTCATTATAGACCAGCCTATTAAAACCTAAAATAAAAATTATTTTAAAATGATTAAGTTTGTACACTATAATATACAAAAATAGGGGAAGAGTATACCTCCCTCTTATTATGAAATTTAATGATGAATTATACGATTCAAGATATTTTCCTAGAGTTATTACGCATGGGATTATGGAAAAAACCATCGAAAATAGTTTTTCCTACACTCAACCAAAACCAATGGAGTCAAATATATAATTGGGCTAAGCAGCATACAGTTGAAGGTATTCTTTTTGAGAGCTTTGAATATCTCTCAGAAGATAAACTCCCACCTCAATCCATCCGAATGCAATGGACTATTCGTATCGATCAAATAGAACGTAGTAATATTAAAATGAACGAGGTTCTCTTATATCAATTTGAAAAATTTTCAGCAAGTAATTTAAAACCTCTACTTCTTAAGGGACAAGGTCTCGCTTATTGCTATAAAAATCCGCTAAGGAGGGTTTGTGGAGACATCGATTGGTATTTTGAAAATAATGGATATTCAAACGCAAAAACACTTCTAAAACAAAACAATATCACATTTAAAACCACAGCAGGTTTTAGTTTAGAATACGTATTAAAAGGAGTTCAGGTCGAACATCATCGAAAACTATTTGATCTCCACAATCCGTTTAAAATAAACTATTTAAAATCTTTACAAAAAGACTATTCCCAAACAAAAAAATATTTAAATATAAACAATGTACAGATCCCGTTGTTAGCGCCAGAACTACAAATAATACAAGTCAACGCACACATACTTAAACACCTATTATCATTTGGCATTGGCATTAGACAGCTCTGTGATGCCGCGATCTTGTATGATTCATATGCAGAAAAATTAGATACAGAAAAATTAAAAATAATATATAATAAATTGAGCTTGTTGCCATGGATAAACGTTCTTGATAAGATATTAGTTGATAAAATAGGATTATCTTCTATGAAACTTCCTTTTCCGTATCCAAAAGATACGGTATCAGATTGGATGTTTAAAGATATATGGGAGTCAGGAAATTTCGGTTTTTACAATACAAAATCAGGAGAATCTTTCGCTGAATCTGGACAAAGACTTAACACTACAAACCATATATTCACTAATATAAAACGTTATTACAAGCACGCACCAGCCGAAGCTTTCTTTTTCCCCATAATACATTTCATCTCAAAATCTAAAATATTATAATTGGACAAAAAATAACCGAAAAATAACTAATTTAGATTTTTACTCTTGAAAAAGAAAGATTCTACCAGAATCGTAAAATCATGCCAAAGAGGGGACATCGGCATGTCTAAGGTATAGATTGGCACAAGCACGCGCATCGGAAAGTGCTTCATGGTGGTTAAGCTCAATTCCTAAAACTTCACAACAGGCGTTAAGTCTCGCTGGCTTAAAACCCTTCTCCTGATAGATCTTGAAGGTACACTCCCATTTATCCATGAGACCTAAACTATCATAAGCTAGATTATAATAGTTCATGGTCTTGCGCAAAACTCCCCTATCAAATAGCTCGTTGTGCGCAACCATAATCCGGTTATTGATCAATGGAAGAATACGAGGAAATAATTCTTTAAATGTCGGCGCTTCAGCCGTATCCTTTGGTCTGATACCGTGGACACGTGTTGTCTGCCACATATATTGATTCTGAGGAGGCCGGATCAGCGAATAAAACTCATCAACGATAATACCCCGCTCCACCACCACCAGCCCAATGGCACAGGCGGAATTTTGGTTGGCCGTAGCTGTCTCGAAATCTATTGCTGTAAAACTTAATCCTGATTGCATGTTTGCTCCTCTAAAACTTGCGGTAAAGTTAACAAATAGTATTTAGATATCGGTTATTATGCAGGGAGGATTGAGCCTAACTGATTATAATTCGCACATAGTTTAGTATACGCTTGAAAATGAAATAGGTTTTAACTATGTTTGGAAAGCATAATAATTAAACGCAACGAATGAAAAGTTCAACTCTTGGGTTTTGGTTACCGATGGGCCTGATCGTAGGCCAACTCTGGGCCTGCAACGGAAATAATAATTCAAAAAAGGAAAGTAACGAAACAACGCCGCAAAAGGCAAGTATGACTAGTACTACCGACAGCAGTCTATTACACTTCTGGGATAGGTTTGACATGAAAGATACCGCCCAGGTAAACAATCCGGACATTGGTGAACAAAAGCTCGCTGATTTCATTGGTGTGTTATCTACAACTCCAGATTCGGCCATGCGTGACAAGGCGGTAGATCTGATGTTGGACAAAGCAAAATCCAATCGACCAAGTTTTGACCATTTTATTAAACTCTATGAACGTTACTTATACGATGGCAATTCGCCGATGCGAAATGATATTGTCTATGAGTCGGTATTGCGTTATCTGATCAAGACCGACCTCCTATCAGATCTAGAGAAAGAGGCCTATAGACCAATATACAAATTGGTACGACGTAATAAAGTGGGGCAGCTAGCGGAAGACTTCAGTTATGAGCTAGCGAATGGAAAAAAACAAAAACTATCGCAGACAAAAGCAAAATATACCTTCTTGCTCTTTTATGATCCAGAATGCTCGCATTGCAAAGAAACGATCCATCAACTCCGCGATACGCCACAACTGGTCCAGCTGTTTGAACAGCAACAGGTGCAGGTGCTGGCCATTGACCCTTGGGGCGACCGCAACAAATGGAAGAATTATATGCCCGAAATTTCCGAAAAATGGATCAACGGTTTTGACAGCGAGAGCAAGATCTTATCGTTCAATCTATATGACCTCAAAGCATCGCCAACCATTTATCTTCTGGATGAAAACAAGAGAGTCCTTTTGAAAGACACTTACCTGCAACCCGTCATTGAATATTTCGTTCAACCCAAGCCATAGGATATGACCGGACATTCGGAAGACAAGAAGACACGTATTATTTCCAATGACCTCTATTTTGCTGAAGTACAACGTATGCTGGATGAAGGTAAGGAGGTCCGGATCCGGATCAAAGGCGGCAGCATGCGCCCTTTTATTCAGGACGGAGACAGCGTTTTGTTGCTGGCTTACAGCGGCGGGGCATTGCTGTCAGGAAGTAATCTATTGGCCAAACATCAAGGGAAGTATGTTTTTCACCGATATGTCGGAAAAAAAAATGGGCAGATCATCCTGGCCGGGGACGGTAATCTCGTATTAAAAGAGTATATAGACCCGACAGATATTATTGCTGTCGCTTCGGTCCATTATCCACAGCAATCAGCCGAGGAAATTAATTTAAATTACCGCTGGGCAAGATTGCGTGGCCTGGCCTGGTACCGTATCCGCCTGCTCCGGCGGATTGTTGCCAAATTGAAACGTATGGTATGACCATATACAGATTATGCTGATGGAAAATAATTATTAACTTTGGTTTTATTTATTATATTTTGCCCCAACATATCCTTTTTCCAAGAAGACAACATCCGAAAACAGGATATGACCATTAAAAACAGATAATTTACATATGAAATTAAGATCGGATTTAGTATTGAGAACAATTGGTTCAGATCATTTAATTGTTGACCCCAGTCAGGATAGCATTGACCTATCAACCGTGTACACGCTGAACAGTTCTGCGGCATGGCTTTGGGAACAACTCAAAGGAAAAGAGTTTGATCAGACAACAATCGTTGAACTGCTCTGTGATAACTATGAAGTAGAGGTGGAGCAAGCGCAATCCGATGCCAAAGTGTTACTTGGAGATTTTGAAAAACAAGGACTATTGGAAAAATAACCTTTCCATTGATCTAGCCAAATGAACAATAACAGCCTGAAACAACATGCACGCTGGGCATGGTCCGTCAGCGAGGGCTATCGCGGCAGATTGCTTCTTTATTTTGTATTGGAGCTGATATGCATCGGTCTGTCCCTTCTCTTTGTATACTTGTCCAAAAAAGCGGTTGATGTCGCAACCTCCCCGGGAGAATTGCCGCTCAAATGGCTGTTGATCGGCATTATAAGTAGTATTACGCTCAATGTGGCTATCAAAGGCTTTTCGGGCCGTTTGCTGGAACGGATCAAATTGATGCTGACACTCCAGTTGCAGCGTCATATGCTCGATGCACAGATGTTATCGGTATGGCGGTTGATCAAAAACTGGCATACAGGTGATATCCAGATCCGGATTCAGACAGACTGTGAAGAAGTGGCCAACACCATCGCCAGTACTGTACTTTCTTTTGTATTGACGATTATCCAACTATTGGCTTCTGTGGGTTTCTTGTGGTATATGGACCCCATGCTGGCCCTGATGATTCTGGCCATCTCACCTCTTTTTGTCTTTTCAAAGATTTACTTCCGTAAAATGCGCAAACTCAGCAAGGAGGTCAAAGAAGAAGAAAGTAATTTTTCAAAGGTCCTCCAGGAAAATCTGCGCTTCCGCCTGCTGATCCGTGCCATGGGTATTTTCCCCAAAAGGCGTGCGAAGCTGACCGCAAGCCAACAGCAGCTTTTTATGCTGAAAATGCGTCAGATCAATTTTTCAACGTATACGCAAGGAGCGATGAAGGTGGCTATGAACGCGGGTTATTTGGTCGCATTTACCTGGGGGGTCTATCGGCTACAATCCGGGCAGATCACTTTCGGAACAATGACGGCTTTTTTGCAACTGGTGGCGCGCATTCAGAGCCCAATTCTTGCCTTGATCGGCTATATCCCCGGCTTCGTACGCTTTCGGGTATCTGCAGACCGGCTCCTGGAATTGCAGGAGGGCGAGATTGAACGTCAGGTAGAGCAGCAGCGATTAAATGGGACAGAAGAGCTGCGTATCAGGGACCTGTCCTTTCGCTATGAGGATAAGTGGGTATTGCAGCAGCTAAACCTCTCGTTAAAAGTAGGCGAGCCAACAGCAATTATCGGCCCGAGCGGAAAAGGAAAAACAACCCTGATCCGTCTGTTGCTGGCATTGCTAAAAGCTGAAACAGGTGACATTACACTGGTGGACAGCGACGGCGAAAGATCGCTGGAAGCAAAACACCGTGTCAACTTTGCCTATATTCCGCAGGGTAATTCGCTTTTCAGCGGAACGATACGGGAAAACCTCATGCTCCATGTGAAAGAAGATAGCCCACTGGACATTGATAAAGCGCTTTGGCTGGCCTGTGCAGAATTTGTATATGATTTTCCGGATGGTGTGGACACGTTAGTGGGCGAATCAGGAATGGGCCTATCTGAAGGACAGGCCCAACGTATCGCCATTGCGCGTGCCTTGATGCATGACGGTGATATCTGGCTCTTTGATGAAGTTACCTCAGCTCTGGACCGTACTACTTCGGATACGCTAACGCATCGTCTGCTGGAATATGGAAAACATAAAATATGTCTATTTGTAACGCACGACCTGAATCTGGCGGATAAATGTCCGCATCGCATCTATCTCGATTGAGGAAGATCAAGATGGCAACATATAAACATCAATAGAAAGAATCTGGATATTTCAACGAATATCAATAGATTAAAACAAACCGAGCTTGCAAGCTCATGAAGTAATTAATCAAAAGATGAACTGAATCATGGATATCACCAAATCACCTGAGCTCGCTCAAACCCGCTACCATATTGCGGAATTATTGCTGGAATTTAACCATCCTAAGGAATTTCCCTTATATCAACTCCTTCGCTCATTCCAGGATTTTCGCTGGGTAGGTACCTATAATGCTGAAATTGTCATCAATATCAGTTTGGACAAGGCTCCAGAAACAGCCGATATGGGTATATTACGTACAGATGACTCTATCGCCTGGGGCGACCGATTCCGTTTTTATGAAAAGGGTGATACATTTATAACGGCCATTGTAAATGAGAAGGGCAATGGGACATGGTACCAATACAGTAGCCGTAACTTTGAAGAATCGACGATTTATGTCCCTGAGAGCTCGGCGGATGAACAGAGTGCCGTGATCACCTGGATGTCCATGATGATATTTGGCCAGGCCAGCCTCCTGCATGATACCATAATGCTCCATGCCTCCGTGGTCAACCACAAAGGCGAAGGAGTTGCTTTTTTAGGTAAAAGTGGAACCGGAAAAAGCACGCACAGCCGGCTTTGGCTGACACATATCCCCAATACATCACTGCTGAATGACGACAACCCTGCTGTCCGCATCAGGGAAGAGGGTATTTTTATCTATGGGACGCCCTGGAGCGGCAAGACGCCCTGTTATAGAAATCAGCTGCTACCACTCAAAGCATTTGTACGGCTGGAACAGGCTCCGGCCAATACATTTACATGGCAGCCCGGAATCAAGGGCTTTATTGCGGTGCTCCCGAGCTGTACAGCAATCCGATGGAACAAAGATCTTTTTTCTGGGATGAATACAATTCTGGAAAAAATTGTAGGCGAAATACCGGTAGGTTATTTACAGTGCCTACCCGACGCTGCTGCTGCCCAGCTGTGTCATTCATCAATATTTAGTAGTCAGTAATTAGTATTGAGCCTTCTGTTAAATTAAAAGGTCACCGGATAACATAATTATCCAGTGACCTTCCTATCTCTTTGATCTATTATCATACCGTCTAGTGCTCTTAGCACACTGTAGCAGCATTAACTTATCTGCCACGGGTCTTGATCATACCCCGCTCAGGCCTTGTATGCATTTTGCCCTGATCCACCGGTTGGATCGTTCGGGAAGAAATACTTCGCAATGCTGCCCGAGCTCTGGTCGAGGGAGCCGCATCCGCTAAAGCTGTTGCCAGCATTCTCTCCTTAGGATCTCCGACTTCGGCTGACACATCGTCACCAACTTCGCTCTTATCGGGAACAAGACCATCCCAATAATCACGCAGACCGGATTCAGTACCCTTGTTATATTTTTCGCCAAGATTTCCACGTGAATTCTTCAGAATAAATGACGCCGGCCAATAAGATACTTTATCGCGGACTTTCTGCTCGAAAAATCCAACGGGTTTACCATATGTCCTTGATTCCGTGGCAATGATCTCTACCGGAAGGTGCGGAGTAAGCACGTTGATTAGCATCTCAGCTGCTGAAGCGGTTTCTTCACTCACCAAGAAATAAACTTTATTGAGATTTAAGGCACTTAATCCTTCGAAGTAGGTATCATACATATTCAGTTGATCTCTTAAGCTCTTTGCTGCATCCGACTGCATGTACTTATTCATTTCATAGGTCAGCATCAATTTACCCTTGGTCTTGGCGCCACCGATCTTATCTGCAATATAAATAGCCGCGTCTACATAGCCCCCGCCATTGTAACGCAGATCAACAATCAGGCTTTTGATTTGTTTGGCCTCATATTGCGTAAAGGCCGCATCGATATTTCTCTGGTTTTGATTGTTATTTTCAATTTCCTCAAAAGACGACAAGGCCAGATAACCGATATTATTATTACTATTCAGGTAGATCGTATCCTTATAGATTGGATTGATCACATAGGAATTGTTATAGCTCATCGGTTTTTCGAACAGCTTGTTATCCGCACGTTTCACCTGCAGGGTAAGACTGGCGGCATCCAAAGCTGTATTGATATTGTTGCGCAGTCGGCTGTAGGCCGCTGGGTCCTTGACTTCGCAGCTTCCGCCGGGATCCGGACAGGTAACTTCGACCGAATAATTTTCCTTGTCATTATTGACCGATGTAATAATATCTGCGCGTTTAAACCCGGCCACCTGTGCCGGAGATCCTCCTTCCACAAAGGAAATATAAGGCTGTGCGGTAGCTGCATCCAAAGAAAACCATTGTACTGAGATGCCATAACCTTCGTTGTTGTCCATCTTCGTACTGGCCTGCCCAGTGATATTGTAACCGTTGATACCTTCCATAAAGGAAAAACGGTCAAAAACCCCCGAGTAACCAGCCGCTACATGGACAGGTGTCAGCCTTTTAAGTGCATCAAGCACATTGCTCGCCGAACTATATTGATCAGTATATTGAGCCGGATCTTTTAAATAATCCGGAATAGATCCGTCCGCCCAAACGGAATACAGTTTATAATATTTATAAATATCGTCTTTAATAAGCTGACCTTCGGTGCGGTCAGTTGGTTCCGGCTCTGGTTCGGGTTTAGGATTATCCTTCTTGCAGGAGAGGACAAAAAGTCCTGTCAGTGCCAGTGCAGCCAAACGTCCGGCTTGTTTTATGGGCATTAAGTTCATTGTTGAAACATTTGTAAGACAAACATAAATATTTTAAGCTGATTCGCAATGAAAAAAAACGCACTGACTTTGGGAGTGTCAGCGCGTTTACTACCTATTGAAAAACGTTATCAGAACAATCTCTCAAAGGAAAAGTTTTGAAAAATAAAAAATTATTTATTTCAGTTTATTGATGTGATAAACCTGTGTTACTCCAGGATCAATCTCTGCACCTTTTTTAACCGTATTATTTTTAATATTATATTCGTAAATAAACCATTTCGATGCTGGTGTTTTTACGGCTGTATAAAGATTGCCATCTTGAATCAGGTTGATGGTCGTCGTTGGATCGCCGCCCGTCATTTCCGCCAAGTTGGCCACTATTTTCTTGTTGGCTACATCGATCACATAAGGTCTGATATAAGCCTTACCATCACCTAACCAAGCGAGGTCACCACCTTTTACAGCGTAATCTTTTAGATCGTATAGATAGTTTTTGTCAAATTCATACTGTCCATTGTTGACACGCAAGATCGCATAGGTACCATCTGTTTTACCACGGGTCAACAAATAAAGATTATTGTTGTCATCCAGGAACGAATAGTTTTCTCTTTGCCAGTGACCTGCGACATAGCTTGTCCGGTCATCGCTCATGATATGTCCATTGGCCATGCTTGGGTAATCACAGATGTAAGCATAAGCTTTCTTGCTGACTACATTGTAATCAGAGTCATAATAAAATAAGCCAAAATAAGCTTTACCGCCAGCAATACGCATACTGGTCACATTCAATATCGTTGGATCAACTGTTTTTCCATCGGCTTTGTAAACGGTGTAATCCAAGGTCGGAATCTGCGCTTTTAAGGTTTTATTGAGCGTCATATCCTTGGTATTCATAAAGTAAATGTCTTTCTCAAATATTTTTTTCTCCAGGTTGGCGTCACTGGCACCTGTGGATGTGAAGACAATTTCGTCAGTGGTACTGAATTGGCTCGCCATCTTTCCGAGGTAGAACGCACTTGGAAATGCGTAATTATCGACTTCTTTAAATACAAGACCTTGCGGTGTTTCTACCAATTGGTGTTTACTGAAACGTGTACCATCGTTGGACAAGTAATAGAAACCATTAAAAATATAAGCATAACCGGCATAACGCGCTTGAGGTAAGTTGCCGGTGATGTCGACCCCTTTATTGTTGGCAGGCGATAATAAAGTATCTTTCATGATCTCATCAGTCGTTAAAAGATAAGATCCAGTTGCGGTGGCCACCCACACCGAATATTCAGACGCTTCAGGTGTTGTCACTTCTGGAATGTTCGGGCTATCTTTGCAGGAGGATACCAACAGTGCTGCTAATGCACAAAAGCCAAATAATCTATTTTTTTTCATGATTATAAATGATGTTTGATTAATTATAGTAGGGAAACTCTAAATTTTACATAAAATGCGCGTCCGGGTTTTTGCAGACGGAAGTTGTCATAGGAGCGCTCATCAAAGATGTTGCGGGCCTCGCCGGAAATATTATAACGGTTGCGATTCCAAGAATAGCTCACCAACAAATTGTGCACCAGTTGTGTGGGAATATAATTTTTGGAAGCCAATGAGCCCAGGTGGCTATCGCTTAAGTAAAACCATTTGGTGTACAGCGTGGTCCAGTTGATCTGTGTACGGCTACCTTTGCTGAACCAATCGTTTTGTGCAAAGCCCAGATCCAAATTGCCATAAACCCATGGTCGGTTTGGAATCTGGTATCCATAAGTCAAACTTACCTGCTGGTTGGTCTCATCGGTATATTTCTGATTGTCGATGGCTCGGTCATAACTTCCATTTATTGCGGCCGTAATAACGTCTTTATAGCCGTAGCGCGCTTCGAAACTGCCACCATAGATTTTGACGCCCGGAATATTGTAATACTGAAATTTGTCCTGACCATTATCGGATACAATGCGTGTATTTTGGTAATCTTTTGCCAGGCGATAAAAACCAGAAAGATCGACATTAATAAAATGGTTTTCGTTAAAGAAGGTATTGTAGTAAAAACCCCCGTTGAGATTGTCGCTCTTCTCAGGCTTTAAATCCCAATTGGGAAGAACATTAAAATTATCGCCATATATGGCAGTCATTTCAGGCAGGTTATAAGCCCGTTCGGCAGAGAACTTGACACCACCATCCTTGAAAATACGATAGCGAGCAGCTGAACTATACCCTTTATACCCCAAATATCTTGTTTGTGTGACGATGTCACCACTCAAGTATTGATTGTTAGCGTCAAATTCCCGTTCATCAATCTTTTGGTAGGTATCGATACCGTAGTATTTAAAGGCCAGGTTGGCAACCAAGCGTTTGTCAAACCATTGACTTTGCCAGGCTAAGCCAGCAATATGTTTCACCAGATTCTTCGGTAATCCGGAAGTATTGTGATTTAAGATCTTATCATAGGTCTGACGGTCATTGGTACTGATATTATAATTCAGGTTTAAGCTCTGGTTGCGGCTCGCATCAAAATCGTAGTTTAAGTTTATTCGTCCGAGGACACTACTGGTATTATCTTTAATATATTTCTCCGGGTTGGGGGCATTTCCTGTCGTATTGATTATTGGAACACCATCCCACTGATAGTTATATTTTGCTGTATCCCTGTTGCGGGTAACATTATAGCCATAATTGGCATAGATATCGGCATATAGACGCTCCACGAGAAAGTTTTGCTTTTTGTAGCTTAGGGTCGGCATCATGTAGACCGATTCGGTCCAGTTGCCACCATAGGGATTATTGATCGTTGCACCGAGTTGATTTTGTTTATTGTTGCCCGAATAGGTCAGTCCCACAAAAAACTGATCGGCCCAGCTTTTATCGCGTAGCCCCACCTCAATCTGACCCATGCTCGAATAGTAACGGTCATGAAATCGTCTAGCCTTGTCGATATTGACAAATTTGTTGTTAACAACTTTTTGAACAAGTACGCCATACTTCTCCTCGGTATACATATTGTAATCATTGTCCGAATAGTTGTAAAAAGCGTTTGTACGAACCGATAGTTTACTTTTGGGATTGGTGTACATCCCGACCAAGGATGCTTGATGCGTATTGAAGGAGCCATAGCTATAGCTCAGATCAAGAAAATGCCTATTGCGTTGTTTGGTAATAATATTAACAGCACCACCCAAGGCGTCTGAACCTAAAAATGCGGGAACGACCCCTTTATAGATTTCGACACGGTCGACTAGATTGACAGGGATATTATTCAGGGACATGGCTGGTCCGAAATCATCCATGGGAACGCCGTCTATATAAATTTTTGCTGCGAGACCGTTGATACGAAACACGAAATTGGAGCCCACGCCGCCATCTTCCCGAATGGTCACTCCCGGTGCGGTACGTAAAATTTGATTGATATTGGCCGTTTGATTGGCATAGCGGTTCATATCGATCACACTGACATTAAAGCCTGATCGCTTGATTTCGTTCACTCGGCGCTGGTTGTCAGTTTGCCCCCTTACGTTCGCAGTCTCAAGAACGCGTTCATCTTTTTTGAGCTGGAAGTCTCTGTACGTTTCATTGCTTTTCAATACAGCGCTTTGTGTGATATAGCCTACAGATGTCACTTCCAATTTAGGAAGTTGTTTACCTTCAATTTGGAGTTTGTAAAAACCGTCCACATCGGTGGAAGTGCGCTGGTTCGTACCGACAATAGTCACCGTAGCGCCTTCGACTCCTTTTCCGAAGAGGTCTTTCACATAACCTGAAAGGGATGTTTGTGCCTGGGCTATGGTCGTGACGAAAAATAGGGATATAAAAAAAATGTAGGTAGACTTGAGCATGGTAGTCGCGTTATTGAATTGTGTTTAATAGTGACATTTTCATTCGAATTTTTACCGCATGATAGTCTTGCCTTCCACTGTTCAAGGCAATACGTTTTTCAAAGCGGGACAAATATAGTTTTATTTAGATTAATTACAAATAATAATTTAACATTTTATAACATTTCGCCTCTACAGCTCGCTGGACCAAGTCTGCTGAACAACTCAAGTAATAGGCCTGGTAATGATGATGTTCATAGTTTATTCGATGCATAGCAAAGTTTTCCAAGCGGCGTTCGAGGTTCTTTTGTGCAGGAATTAGTTTTGAATGCCGGGGCAAAAAGGGCATCGTGGAATAAAATCAAGCAAAATGGGAAGGCATGCTTGCAAAAAAAGATATTATTAATATCTTTGCATTGTTTAAAATCAATCTAAATAAATATAAAGGTTTATTTTAGATCTAACAATTATCTAACACATGTATACTATATTACTCCTGCTCATTTTTGCTGGTAGTTTTTTCTGGTATAGTTCATCAGAAAAAGTGAAGATCAAGCATGCGCCAGCGCTCATACTCCCCCTGGTGAGTGATAAGATCCGCGCGAAGATACTGGCTATCGTTCTGCTCGGCCTTTCCTGGGTACTGACCATGTATTTACAAGGGCTTCTTTCGGGAACACTTGCCTTCGGCGCTTATGTGATGGGATTTTTTAGCATGATCGTACTCCTATGGCCTTACCGCTATTTCCAGTGGAAACAAATTACTGTTGTTTTTATAATCGCTCTCTTTTTTGAAACAATCATCTTCTAAACCATGCCAGCGAATAAAAAATATTTAAGCCATCCTTTTCAGCGGTTCCTCAAATTAACCGCGGGATTCTTCGGTGGTTATTTTGTGATGCTCTATCTGCACCTTTGCCTGACCAAAATGTTTGATAAAACGGATATATTGATCACGACTTATGTGACGGGTTTTATAGTCTGGGCAATCTTATTACTTGTCGCCTTTCTTTCAAAAAACGGCTGGCTAATCTGGGGTATCTATCTGCTTCTGATTGCTCTGTTCTATGGTATCTTCCTTTACCTATAATCTCCTGACCTATGAATCTAAGACGTTATAATATCTATTTCAATACGCATACCATCTCCGGGATAATCATCTGTGCGATCTTGTATGTGATCTTTTTTGCGGGATCTTTTTCGTTTTTCAAAAATGAGATCAACGCCTGGCAAAAAAATGAGTCGGACAAAGGGGGAACCTACCGAAATCTGGTTTTTGACCACCTCCTGGATTCTATTGGCCAAATCAAAGAACTGAAAGGAAGGGATATCGCATTTTATATGCAGCATAATGGTCACGCAAGCTATGTAAATATCGGAGCCTCACAGGATACAATCGTTGCAAATAAAGCAAAAGCGATCGCTGCGCAAAAAGAATTGGCCGAAAAGAAACGGCTCGCAGCGACTAATAAAGGCACAGCGGTAAAAGACGCAAATGCCAAAGATGAAAAAAAGAAAAAACGGGGCCGTGGCCGACGTGGAGCTGAGGATTCCATGTATTTTACCTATGACCTGGCAACAAAAAAACCGTCGGACTATAGTGATGGTTACACCATGGGTGAATTTTTGTACCGGCTCCATTTCCTTGCTCCGCTCAACCAGATCGGGATCAATATCGGAAGACCTTTTGGCTATACCCTGGCGGGCCTGGTTTCTTTTATCTTTCTATTTGCCCTGATATCTGGTCTAATGCTCCACTGGGACAAAATCAAATCGAACTTTTTTGTATTCAGACCGGGAAACAAGTGGAAAACCGTCTGGACCGATATGCATACAGCACTTGGCGTGATCGGATTCCCGTACCAATTTATGTATGCCCTGACAGGTATTGTTCTTATTGTGAATTCGGTCCTTATTATCCCCTTTAGCAAATATCTCTACGATGGCAAGGAGGATGAAGTATATGCCGCGCTTGGCTATAACGATAATACTAAATACACCTATCTTTACGAGCCGCTCTCCACAACCTTTAAGATGGGGGATTTTTTGGATAAACTGGAAAGCAAATGGCCCAATAGCCATATGAACCGCATCTTTATCAAAAATTACGGCGACAAAAGCATGCATGTGGTCGCTTTGTACGATGCTGATATCGACAAAAATTTTGCCGGTTCGGGCAGGATCGTCTATCGGGTAGCGGACAATAAAATACTTTTCGAAAAATCTGCAGCCGAAAATGGTACCTACCTGGATTATGTCAAAGGATTTATTTATCGTCTGCACCTTGCTGATTTTGGTGGGTATCCGATCAAAATCATCTACTTTGTCCTGGGTATTATGGGCTGTTTTGTGATTATTTCAGGTATTTTGATCTGGTTGGTCGCACGTGATAAAAATAATATCCCGAAACACAAGCGTATCTTCAACTTTTGGGCTGCCAATGTATTTATGGCTGCTTGCCTAACCATGTTTCCGGTCACGGCAGCATCCTTTATCGCGGTTAAACTGGCGTCAAAAGTGGATCAGTCCTTTATATTCCATGTTTATTTTTACAGCTGGCTGGCCTTGGGTGTTTTTTACATTATCCGTCGAAATATCGGAAAAACCAATCAAGAGACTCTACTACTAGGCTCAGTGTTGTCATTAGCGGTACCGATTGTCAATGGCATAAAAACCGGAAGTTGGATCTGGGTAACTTATCGTTCGGGAGCAAACGACATTTTATTAGTGGACTTACTCTGGCTCTCACTGGGAATCATCGGATTGTTGATCTTCAAAAAAATGCTTCAAGCGGCAAAAAAAGAAGGTGGCAACGTAAAACAAGCGACTTCCAATGGACCGAATAATGACATAAAAAAAAATTTGCCACCCAAAAGAGCTTTTGCCTTAAAAAGCAATCCATCGACAGAAGTATAAATTTTCGTTGTTCATATTTGCAATGGGCGGCCTGAAAAGTCCGCTCTTGCTTTTATTAGCCATGCCATCTCAGATAGCAGAATATCCGATAATAAACGAGTAGCTTTTCGCTAGGTTTTAGTATTAAAAATAAATATAGCGCGCCATAATTTACCGTTGTTCATAAAAAAAGACCATTGGCCAATAGGCTTACAACCCATAATCTAAATACTCAATACTAACCACTAAAATCTTAATACTAATACTTATATTTCTCTTTCCACTTGTCGCGTAGACTCTGGCGGATCTTCTCTTCCTGTGGATTTTGTCCGGGTTCATATAATTTTACGCCACTGACTTCCTTGGGCAGAAATTCCTGTACCACAAAATTTCCGGGATAGGCATGCGCATATTTATATTCAGCACCATAATTAAGGTCTTTCATCAGCTTGGTGGGTGCATTCCGAATGTGCAGGGGCACAGACAAATCGCCGGTTTGCTTCACTAGGGCCTGGGCCTTATTGATCGCTTCATAGGAGGCATTGCTCTTAACTGAAGTGGCCAGGTAAATAACGGTTTGCGACAGAATAATACGCGATTCAGGCCAGCCGATTACATTCACTGCCTGAAAACAATTATTGGCCAACAAGAGCGCATTGGGATTGGAGTTGCCAATATCCTCGGATGCTAAAATCAGTAATCTACGGGCGATAAATGAAGGGTCTTCTCCCCCCTCGATCATGCGCGCCAGCCAGTACACGGCAGCGTTTGGGTCGGATCCACGAATAGACTTAATAAAAGCCGAAATAATATCGTAATGTTGTTCGCCCGCCTTATCGTATATCGCCATGTTCTGCTGCACTTGCCGCAGGACAAAAGCATTCGTAATCGGTTCCTTATGGAGAACCGCGGCATTGACCACAAGCTCGAGCACATTCAATAGTTTACGGGCGTCACCGCCGGACAAGCGCAATAGCGCCTCATATTCCTCGACAATAATTTCATGCTTTTGGAGATATTCGTCCTCATGCAATGCCTTCTGCACAAGACCAATAAGATCCTCTTCCGACAAATGCTCGAGCACATAAACCTGACAACGGGAAAGCAATGCTGATATCACCTCAAATGAGGGGTTTTCGGTGGTGGCGCCGATCAGTGTAACCAAGCCCCTTTCGACAGCGCCCAGTAAGGAATCCTGCTGGGATTTGGAAAAACGGTGAATCTCATCAATAAACAGAATGGGCTGATCCTGATTGAAATTCATCAGCCGCTCGGCTTTGTCAATGACCTCACGGATATCTTTTACACCTGCCTGTATGGCACTCAACGAAAAGAAGGGGCGGTCCAGCTCTTTCGCAATCAACAGCGCCAGACTTGTTTTTCCAACCCCCGGTGGACCCCATAGGATCATCGAAGGAATATTTTTTTGTTGAATCGCATGATACAGGACTGCATCAGGGCCGACAATGTGCTGCTGTCCCACATAATCATTCAATTGATGTGGACGCAGTCTTTCTGCAAGCGGGATACGTGTTGCCATAACGCAAATTTAAAAATTAAACCTTAAAATAACTAAATATTTTAGCCTAGACTAATGATGTATACCCGGGCAGCGGACTTGTAACTAAAAAAGAAAATAGCCGGTACGTCGCAAGCTTGTACCACCAAAATGGCAATACTCGGCACGAACTACTCCATGCGCAAAAGACACTTTAACATTTTTTCACACAATTTTTCTTCATATTTGCTCTAATATAAGTTCTTTGCGGCTAAGCAGAGAGCGATAAAGTTTGCTCTATTGTATTTAGAATGCTAGTGGAAGCAGAACTGAGCTTGCGAGCTTATTGAAGATAAAACGACAAATTGCTTTTAGTATGCAATTTATCTAAGTTTGTAATACACGTTTATGACGACGTAATCATTTATAAGGATGACAAAATACTGGACCCGACTGCTTACTGCCCTGATCCTGACCCTTGGAATGAGCGGTAAGGTGGCGGCACAGCAAGCTCCAAAGGATTATACAGGGGCGATAAAAAAATATGACACTTCATTTAGGGGTGTAGGCCCAGAGGTATATTTCCTACCTCCTCCAAAGACTGAAAACGAAATTATTAAAGATAATTATAGTGATAAAAAGGGCTTTAGCAAGGAAATTGCCAGACAGCTGCTCTTCCAGCGCCTGTTACTGCAATTGAAAAGCACCAATAACATGGGGCATTTTCAATACCTGATAAACCCCGTTCCTGTCGATGCCACAGCATGGAATAATATCATCGAGAACCAAAAGAAATCCGAAAACTGGATTGCGGGTTACGCCCTGGCAAATGAGGCCGCGCTATTTGCCATTAAAAATAACGACAGCAGCAATGCCTCAAAATTCCTTTATGATGCTCTGTTATTGGCCAACCGTACCGACAATAAAGATGACATTGCTACAATCAATCTGAATCTGAGTAATTTTCAATTGTACCATGGGGACTTTGCCAAAGCGGAAGAAAGTGCCCAAAAATACCATAGCCATGCAACGGTCAGCAAAAGCTATCTCGAACAGGCCAATGCATGGTTATTAATTGCCATGGCACGTGCAGGGCAAGGAAACTTTAAAGCCGCTGAAAACAACATTATCCGAAGTGCCATCCCCCTATTCAATAAATCAAAAGCCTATGAAGGCAAAATATTCGCTTGGGAAATGCTTGCGGAGATTTACTTTAAACAAAATAAATACACACAGGCACAGTGGTTTTTGCTGCAGGCCCGCGATCTGGCCAATGCAAAAAAACTGAGCGGCGAACTTGCTGAGATCGAATATTTACTTGCGGCCTCCAAGCAAAAGGACGGTAATTACAAGGTCGCCATCAAAGAATTTATTCAGGCCGCTGAACTGGCCTCCAATGAGAATAACAAACAGCTGTCATTGGCAATATTGGACAAATTGGGCGAAGTATACCTGGCTCTGGAGGATTATCCATCAGCAGACCAGACTTACAAAGCCTATACCCAGCTGAAAAATGAATTGTACAATTAGTCGGCTATGATCAGATCATAGCAACCGTAGGAATAAAAAGTAAGAAATAAATTGTATTTTAAGCTTTTTGTAAATATTAAAGGATAAATCAAATAAATTTTTAGAATCTATGATAATGTGCTATGAATTTCACTAAATTTAGCACACTCATCAATAGGAGCTGAAATTTTTTTATAAAATGATTATTAAAACTGTCGAAAATATGTTTAGGAAACTCATATTTGCACTTTTTGTGGTATCTATTGTTTCTTGTGGTTCTAAACCACGGGTGGCACTTCCAGATGATGGCGGCCTCAAGCCGAGTACCCAGCATCAGATCATCGCGAAAGAAGTGATTGGATTATTGGAAAATGCGAGCTACAAGAAGGTCAAAATGAATGATTCGATATCTGGAATTATCTACGATAATCTGATCAAAGGTTTGGACCAAAGCAAAAATTATTTGCTCCAGTCGGATATCGATGAATTTCAAGCTTACAAGAGTAATCTGGCTCAGGATATGAAAGATGGCGATCTTTCTGCTGCTTTCCATATCTTCAATGTCTACAAAAAAAGATATTTGGAAAGAATGCAATATGCACTTTCTGAAATAGACAAAACACATGACTTCACCAAAGATGAATTCTATCAACCCAACCGGGAAAAATTAGGCTGGTTCAAAACGGATGCCGAGGCGAACGACCAATGGCGTAAACGGGTAAAGTATGACTTATTGAACCTGGAAACAGCGAGTGGAAAATCTACGGACAGTGCCAAAACCAAACAGGTAGAAACATTGAAGAAACGTTATGTGAATTTAATTTCGCAGACAAAAAAATACAATTCCAATGATGCCTTCCAGATTATTATGCAGGCGCTTACGGATGCCGTGGATCCGCATACATCGTATTTCAACCCATCCTATGCACAGGCTTTCAATGAAGGCATGGCAAATACTTTTGAAGGCATTGGTGCAAGACTGATGATTGACAACGAGGCGGTGAGCATCAACGAAATCATTCCCGGCGGCCCGATCTTTAAGGATAAAACCATTCAGGTGAATGACAAGATCATCGCTGTCGCGCAAGGTAAAGATGGCGAATTTGAAGATATCATCGGCTGGAGGTTGGATGCAGCGGTCGCCAAAATAAAAGGACCTAAGGGAACGATCGTACGCTTGAAGATCATTCCAGCAGGGCAACCGATGAACTCACATCCACGCATAGTTTCCTTGGTCCGCGAGAAAATCGTTGTCGAGGAAGAATCTGCGAAGAAAGAGATTATGAACATCAAAGGTGCTGATGGAAAAATGTATAAAGTCGGGGTGATCAATATCCCTAAATTCTACATGGATTTTGAGGCTTACAGAAGACGTGATCCAAACTATAAAAGTACAACACGGGATGTAAGATTGATCTTAGACAGCCTGAAACAGGCAAAAGTTGATGCTGTACTTATTGATTTACGTTTCAATGGCGGAGGGTCACTTCCGGAAGCCATTGATCTGACAGGATTGTTTATCGACAAAGGACCTGTGGTACAGGTACGAGATACCAAAAATAATATTGACGTCGAAGAAGACAAAAATGCCGGTGTGACCTGGGACGGTCCACTAGGTGTGATGATCAACCGCTTCTCAGCCTCAGCTTCTGAAATCTTCGCCGGTGCGATTCAGGATTATGGCAGAGGGGTCATCCTTGGTTCACAAAGTTATGGTAAGGGAACCGTTCAATCGGCTATAGACATGTCTCGTGTCATTAGTCCGACAAGCCGCCTATTGCTGAAAGCTTCTGGTGAGAAAGATCCTGATACCCCCGAAGGTGCGCCACAATATGGACAGATCAACATTACACTGGGTAAATTCTACCGCGTCAATGGCAGCAGCACGCAACATAAAGGGGTAACACCCGACATTACATTTCCATCCCAATTCTCCGCAGAGAAATTTGGTGAAAGTTCAGAAAAATCTGCGCTTCCGTGGGATCAGATCCAGTCCAGCAACTTCAAAAAAGTCGCTGATATGACCGGTGTGGACAAACAGCTCGAAACCCTGCATGAGGCACGTATCAAAAATTCACTTGAATACAAGTACCTGAAAGAGGATATTGAAGAGGCTCAAAAAGATGAGGACGTGAAAATTTCGCTGGAACTGAATAAATTCAAAAAAGAAAAAGATGACAACCTCAAGAAAAATAGAGACCGCATCAATGCTTTATTGAAATTACAGGGCAAACCAGCATGGGAAGAGGGCAAACCTCAACCGAAAATGGATCTTGACTTTGTAAAAGATGAAAGTGCAAAAGTAATGACGGATTACATCATCAATTTTGCTGGCAAAAAATAAGAAGTGATCAAGGAGAAGTATCCAAAAAAAGAAAAACCTTTCTTCAAGTTAAAAAAAAAGTTAAAAGCTGCAGCTTTTAACTTTTTTTTTATATCTTAAGGTCGTCTTTTGAAAAGCGCTGTTTTACATAAAAATCGCCGGACCTACAACCACAAGACCACACTTGCTTGCAAGATTTAATTTTTTTAGATCAAATTACTCAACATTTAAACACTAAAACTGTTGTGAACACTTTACATTTATTGTTATATTATAATTTAGATAAGCAAAATGAGCAAAACGATCAAGAAAATCTGCTGCATTGGAGCTGGCTATGTGGGAGGCCCGACCATGTCTGTAATTGCCAAACAATGTCCCCATATCGACGTGACAATTGTGGACGTAAATGCCGCCCGCATTAATGCCTGGAATGATAAAAACTTAGAAAACCTTCCTGTGTATGAACCTGGACTAAGTGAAATTGTCGAAGAGGCACGTAACCGAAATTTGTTTTTCTCAACAGATATCGACAGAGCTATTGACGAAGCAGATATGATTTTTATTTCGGTTAATACGCCAACAAAGAACTACGGAAAAGGAAAGGGCCTTGCTGCAGATCTAAAGTACATCGAATTGTGCGCCCGCCAAATCGCTGCAGTGGCCAAAAACAACAAAATAGTTGTTGAGAAATCCACTCTTCCCGTCCGTACAGCAGCAGCTCTAAAAAGTATTCTTGATAACACTGGAAATGGAGTCGATTTTCATATTTTATCAAATCCAGAATTTCTGGCAGAAGGTACTGCTATTACAGATCTGATCAATCCGGACCGAGTCCTAATTGGAGGTGAAAATGAAAACGCCATTGCCGCACTTGTCGATATTTATGCAAACTGGGTAGAACGGAGCAAAATATTAACCACAAACCTATGGTCTTCTGAACTTTCTAAATTAACAGCTAATGCATTTTTAGCGCAACGAGTGTCTTCAATAAATGCCATTTCAGCATTATGTGAAAAGACTGGGGCTAACGTGGATGAAGTAGCTAAAGCGATTGGTATGGACACGCGTATTGGTTCAAAATTTCTTAAAGCATCAGTGGGCTTCGGTGGATCTTGTTTTCAAAAGGACATTCTCAATCTGGTTTATATAGCTAGAAGCTACGGCCTAACTGAAGTAGCCGATTATTGGGACCAGGTAATCCTCATGAACGACTATCAAAAGCATCGCTTCGCAGACCATATTATTCAAACATTGTATAATACGGTTTCTGGTAAAAAAATTGCTTTTTTAGGATGGGCCTTTAAAAAAGATACCAACGACACACGTGAATCTGCCGCTATTTATGTTGCAGACTACCTACTCAACGAGCAGGCCGAAATTACCGTATACGACCCAAAGGTCAGTGCCGAGCGAATTTATGCAGACCTTGACGATTTAAACTCACGTTCATCAGATGAAAATAGACGATTAGTCAAAATCGTTAATACGCCGTATGATGCCTGCGATGACGCCCACGCCATTGCAATACTCACAGAATGGGATGTATTCAAGACCTATGATTGGCAAAAGATAAAGGAAAAAATGAAAAAACCTGCTTTCGTATTCGATGGGCGCAAACTCTTGAATCGTAAAGAATTAGAAGATATCGGATTTAAATATTACGCAATAGGTGAATAATTATTCGTCCTAGTGATTGGAAAAGGGACTTTAAGCCAGATACTCTTTGTTTTGAGCGATAGGCTATGTCCCTTTTTATTCTATATAGTATAACCTTAAATCGCAATTTTGCCTTTTGTTTGTAACTTATCGTAAGATTAGTTGTTATATCAAAAACGGAAGTACAAATAGACGCTAAGGGTAATGACCCTGCAACAACATGTACTGTACCAGCGATTCGGAAGAAACCAAATTTAACAATTAAAAAGACATGAGCATGAAACGTATCCTGCTTTTAACCGACTTCTCAGAAAATGCACTTCTAGCTGCAAAACAGGTAGCCCTTTGTACAACGGCTTGGAAAACTGAACAAGTGATTGTTTACCATACGTACAACAGCGTAACAATTGTAAACAACGAACCTATTGTTGTGGTCAATGACGAAGTAAAAGAGGCCAAAGAGAACGAATTAAATGCCTGGCTGGAACTAATCAAACCACTCTTTCCACCACAAGTGGCCTTATCTCATAGGATGGAAGACGTCGACCTGCCGATAGGAGTGAATGAGGTCTGTAAATCCGAGTTCATCGATCTGGTGGCACTCGGAATCACCGGACAGACTGGATTTGCAAAAATATTGGTGGGCAGCAACGCCATTACCTTAATGGATATCTGCAATAAGCCAATGCTGATTGTCTCCCACAAGGTCGATCCGGCAGTTCCAAAACATGTACTGGCAACCACCGACCTGAAAGAAGTGGACCGGAAATTAAGTCTGTTTAATCTGGATCAGGTCCTTGATGCTTTTTCCGCACAGTTATACGTACTGAATGTTGCGAAGCGGGAGAGTTCGGCCGCAGATCTGGCACAGGAATTAAAACATTTACATGAACGGCTGGACAAGTATAAACCCATCTATGACTACATCAGTCACGACGATATTACGATGGGAATAGCGGAATATGCGAAAGAGAAGCATATTGACCTCATCCTGTCCTTTCATAAGAAACAAGGTTTATTGGCAAGTTTATTTAAAACGAGTATATCCAAAAAGATGGCCTGGAACGGCGCGGCTAACTTATTGGTTATCCCAATGGACAAGTCCTAAATTAAGCACTACCACAAAAGGGGTGGGGAGCATCAAATTAGATGCTCCCCACCCCTTTTGTGTGCATATCAATATCACGAACGACTGGAAGGACGGTAGTTTTCCGCCTAATCCTGCTATTTCTTGTCCACGGAATGTTTTCCGGGTCCGATAAATACAAGTCCGAGAAACACGAAAAACAGTTCGATAGCATGGGATGCACCAGAGATACCGTCACCTTTGGACAGGTGCATCAATCCGGCAACCACCATCGTAAAGGCAAGCAACAGCGCTGAGGGCCTAAAGAATAACCCTAAAAGTAGAAAAAGACCACCAACGGTTTCTGCTGCTGCAGCCATAAAACCCCAAAATGCCGGCATAAAATTAATACCCATATTGCCCATTGCTTTACCGACACCTGCCCAAAGTTCAGGTCCTCCCTGCAGCTTAGGCAAACCATGCATAAACATCATGACGCCTAATCCGATACGAAGAACCAATAAGCCTGTATCTCTATATTTACCCAGTGAATTCCAAATTGCCATAAATAAAAATTATAATTAAAATGTTAATGACTGATAGACTTTCCTAAAATAACCAAAATTTTTCATTGATCGGTGTTCAAATTCTCCTTTTGATACCACAAAATTAAACCAGTATGGTATATCTTCCCTTGATATAGATTAAGAAATTTCACAAAATAAACTGATCTGAACAGAAAAATATTGCATTTATGCTACTAAATATGTAATTTAATGGACATAGACCCGATTATAAAATAAAATGAAGAATCTTCTCTTGTTAACGGATTTCTCTGATAATGCTTATGCTGCCGCCCAATATGCAGCAAAGTTGGCTCCGCTTTGGGGAATAGAAAAGGTTGTGCTTTACCATACCTATGAGGTTGTCCCTACAGTCGGAACAGAGCCTGTCGTTATCAGTAATTCGGATATTCTGGAAGAAAAACAAAAGGATCTCAACGTGTGGCAGGAGGATCTGATGCAACTATTTCCACAGGGGATCGCATGGAAAGTGGTCCTTGAAGAGTATGAGTTAAGCTATGGTGTCAACCGCACCTGCGCCGAAGAAGATATTGATCTTGTGGTGGTGGGAACGGCTGGTAAAAGTGGTTTCAAAAAACTGCTTCTGGGAAGCAATACCTTAAAATTGATCGAAAACTGTCATACCCCGCTATTAGTTGTACCGGCCAAAGCGGAATTTAGGATTCCCAAGAAAATGCTGATCGCAACGAATCTCAAAGAGGTGAAAATCAAGCTGGACCGCTTGCTGGTCAATGCGGCGGAAGTACTCCGCAAAAGCGAAGTGTATGTGGTCCATGTGACCAAAGAAGATCCTGCGAGTAAAGCGCTAAGCACAGAGATTAATATTATGACCGATCTGCTGGCTTCCTACCATCCGATCTACAGCTATATCCTGCAATCGGATATTGCCGTTGGCATTAATCAATACATCAATGAGAATCATATCGATATGATGGTCACTTTCCATCGCGACAAAGGATTACTCAGCCGGATTTTCAACACCAGTATTGCACAAAAAATGGCCTGGAAAAGCCAGGCCGCAATGATGGTTATTCCTGTCCATTCAGGATAGGGGAAAGACTATATGTATATAAGTTCCGTTTTATTGGCACTCGTTATTAATCTTACTTTTCGGCCCAATACCAGCGCACGGTTATCATCAATATGCCCCGCGGGATAACCAAAGGCAACCGGAAAGTCGTATTCTTTAACTTTGTCCCAGATAATTTCCTCTACAGTCTGTCCAAATGCGGGGTCATTGTCTTTCATCGACGAAAAACCACCGACGATAAGGCCTTTCAGTTTTTTAAATTTACCCGCGCGCTTCAACGCCCAGAGCATCCGGTCCACGGAATAGTAGGCCTCGCCCACATCTTCAATAAAGAGAATTTTATTGGCATACTTAACATCGGAATCCGAAGCTAAGACAGATAATAGAATAGCCAGATTTCCACCAATCAGCTTCCCTTCGGCCTCTCCTGGACGATTGGGAAATACAAACTGTTCGTAGGCAAAGTCCATGGATTCCCCAAAAAGCGCATTTTTCAGCGTCTCAAGTGAAGCTTTTGTTCCCGATTCAAAAGACTTGGGCATCTGCCCATGGATGGTTGCAATTTTATGGTTACGCTGAATATGACTGTGCAGCACAGTGATATCGCTAAAGCCGACCAACCACTTGGGATGCTGCTCAAACCCCGAAAAATCAATCTCATCCACAATACGGACACAACCGTAGCCTCCCCGGGCCGCAAACACAGCTTTAATGGATGGATCATCCAAGGCCCATTGCAGATCTGCGGCGCGCAGCTGATCATTGCCGGCAAATTGGTGGTAGGATGTCCCTACCGTCTCCCCCACCAGAACCTCCAGTCCCCAGCTCTTCAATGTTTCAATACCAATATCAATCGTGCCGCGAATGAAACTGGCCGGACAAACGATCGCAACTTTGTCGCCTTCTTTAAGAAAATCAGGTATTTTAGACATATTTATTATGTTTCATGAATGATTTGATTCTTTATGGCTATGAGGTTATCATAAGCCAAGGTACTTCATTTTAACTCAAATTATTTTGCTCTTGCCCATGATGGTTTCCCCTATTAAAAATTTTCAATGGATGAGGAGAAAACGATAATTTTGGTCGTCCATAAAGCTCTCTGAGCGCCAAATTAACACAAATTTATCTTAGTTTTATACCGTAAATTGAATTATCTTTGTGAAGAAAATAAGTAAAAACTTTAATATACTTTCAAGCATTGAGTATTCTAGATAAAAAACGTTATACAATTACTTCGGCATTACCCTATGCCAATGGTCCTTTACATATCGGACACCTTGCCGGTGCTTATATTCCCGGTGATATATTTGTTCGCTATCTGCGTTTAAATCAAAAGGATGTAGTCTATGTATGTGGATCGGACGAGCATGGCGCAGCCATTACCATCCGCGCAAAAAAAGAGGGCATTACGCCACAGCAGATCATAGACAAATACAACAAACAGATCAAAGAGAGCTTTGAAGAGTTTGGCATTTCTTTCGATATCTACCACCGTACTTCCGAGCCGATCCACCATCAATTGTCACAGGATTTTTTCCTGAATTTATACAACAAAGGTGAATTTGTCGAGAAATTTTCGGAGCAATACTATGATGAGGAATACCATCAGTTTTTGGCAGACCGTTATATCACAGGAACCTGTCCAAACTGTAAATCCGAAGGTGCTTATGGCGACCAATGTGAAAAATGCGGCACCTCACTTAGTCCGACAGACCTGATTAACCCCATTTCTACACTGAGCGGGAAAACACCGGTATTGAAAGAGACGAAACATTGGTATCTGCCATTGGATAAATATCAGCCCTGGCTTGAAAAATGGTTAATCGAAGGCAAGAAAAATATTCTTAAATCCAATGTTTTTGGCCAATGCCAATCTTGGCTAAAATCCGGTCTGCAGCCTCGCTCCATGACCAGAGATCTGGACTGGGGAGTGGATGTACCCCTGGAAGAAGCACAAGGGAAAAAACTATACGTATGGCTGGATGCGCCAATAGGTTATATTTCTGCGACGAAACAATGGGCAATTGACCACGGAAAAAATTGGGAAGACTATTGGAAAACCCATGAAAATCCAGCGGATGATGCCACATTGATCCATTTTATCGGAAAAGATAATATTGTATTCCATTGTATCATATTCCCGGCGATTCTTCACGCTCATGGAGACTATATCCTGCCAGAAAATATACCTGCAAATGAATTCCTTAATTTGGAAGGCGATAAGTTATCGACATCCAGAAACCATGCTGTTTGGTTACATGAGTATCTAGAGGAATTCCCAAACAAACAGGATGAATTACGTTATGTATTGACCTCTATATTACCGGAGACCTCGGATGCTGAATTTACCTGGAAGGACTTTCAGGCACGGATCAACAACGAGCTAGTAGCAATCTTCGGGAACTTTGTCAATCGTGTGATGGTACTTTCCCATAAATATTTCGATGGCAAAGTATTAAATGGCTCTCCATTGACAGCAGTGGATCAAGCGGTATTGGATGAGTTAAAATCCTATCCAGCGTCTATCAAATCATCACTGGAGCAATTCCGTTTCCGTGAAGCTCTTGCGGAATTTATGAATGTTGCACGCCTTGGAAACAAGTATTTAGCTGATGAAGAGCCTTGGAAAGTAATCAAAACGGACGAGGAACGCGTAAAAACGATCCTAAATGTAGCATCTCAGATTGTAGCTAACCTTGCCGTGTTGGCACAACCATTTTTACCAAAAACAGCAATCAAATTATTTGAAATGCTCAATTTCCCACAAGGGAACTGGAGTGATGCGGGCAACGAAGGACTAATTGAGAACGGCCATCAACTGGGTGAAGTACAGTTATTGTTTGACAAAATTACTGACGAACAAGTTGAGTTCCAATTAAACAAACTTGCGGAAGCGAGACTGAAAAATCTCGCGGACAATGCAAAAGTCGCCCCTGCAAAAGAAAATATCAGTTTTGACGATTTTGTGAAAATGGATATCCGTGTGGGAACAATTTTAGCGGCTGAGAAAGTTGCGAAAACAAAGAAATTACTAAAACTAACGATAGATACGGGTATTGACAAACGCACTGTCGTATCTGGTATTGCGGAATTCTTCAGCCCAGAAGAAATCGTCGGACGCCAAGTTTCTATTTTGGTGAATCTGGAGCCTCGTGAAATCAAAGGAATTACCTCTCAAGGAATGATCCTGATGGCTGAAGATGCTGATGGCCGGCTGGATTTTGTCAAACCGGATACTGCAATCAAAGTAGGTAGCACAGTACGCTAGTTAGCTATAAACGATACCATAAAGAAGCCTGTCTTTTGGACAGGCTTCTTTATTAAAGGTATCAATATATTTCAAGCCTCTTCGTGCTCACTAATGATGCAAAATCATGTAAAAATCTTAGAATAATACGTTCTGTAAACGTTTTTTAAAATCCTTGTCATCCATCCAATCGTAGACCGTATCTTTCAATTTTTTTATGATCTCTGCCTTAGATTCTGCAACAACCTTTTTCTTTTTGGTAAGTACATTGGAGACCGGGGCATTGGTAAGTTCAATTTTGGTTGCAAACATATTGATATTCATGCTAGGGACGGATATCCCTAGAATCAATCCGGGTAAGCCATGGATTAATTCGGGACCGCCTGCTATCGGAATCTGTCCCGCAAAAAATGCGACAACATAAATAGAATCTTGTATGATCCCATTTGCGCGTCGACAATCATATCCGGCTATGTTGCGATATTCGTCAGTATACTTCCATTTCACCGCCGGCAAAGAATCTTTCATTAATAACTGCTCATCACCAAAGGGCAGTAACTTGGTAAACTCCCCTTTCTTAAAATTCATATAAGTCTTTGAATCCGTCAGTGCGGGGTTGTACCAAGAAACATTTCGATAATTCGCGGGATAATCTTCCTCTACTGTTTCAAACAACGTTTCCTGATCGTAAAATTTTAATGTATGATGTGTGATCACTTCAACGGGCCCATTTTTGACCGCATTGTCTACCCCCAGCTTATCCCAGGTATCCAGATCTGGCTTACTGAGATACGTCCGTTTCAGATAGTTCTGCACATGAAATTTCCGTTCGAAAGTCACAGTACCACTGCTCGGAAAGAATGCATGCTGTGCCTGTATAGCAGTAACGGACAAGTATACAAACCACATTACTAATATTATTTGCTTCCTCATTTAGCATCTCCTTTCATCTGTAAATAATTTTTTCTTCCATCGGCAAGATGGAGTTTGGACAATAAAATTGATAATTTAATCATGGACGGTTCATTGTTGTAAAATTGTAGATCACTTTTAACATCCCATAACGACGCAATACATCATTGCTTGTCTGGATAAATGCCGTACCATCCTGATAGCGATTCACCCCAATATTTTTATTTAATATATCGTTGACAAATAATTGCGCTTCTAAAGATTTGTCCTTTAAAAACTTTTTAGAGATATAGCCATTCATGTTCATCATGTTAATGGATTGCAAAGTCTTTGTTGCAGCCTGATAATTCTGTTGCATGGATAGCGAAATTTTAAAGTCTTGGGGTAGGTAATAGGTGACTTGTGCATAGGAATTAAATTTAAATGTGGTCTGGTTCAATTCGGGCTGCAGATAGGAGTCCATCTGTTCGACCCCGGGACTTAAATTAATATTAAAATCCATTTTATTGGCCTTATACCGATTAAAGCCAATTTCGGGCCCGATACTCCAGGTCTTATTACGGTTGAGCCTTGGTTCTTCATTAAGCAGCGACAGATAGCTATATTGAGTATTATATTCTGCATTCATGCCCATATTCATTTTCAAACCCCATTTCTTCTTTAACATGAAATTATATGATCCGCTTCCGTAAAAACGCCAGTTGTCCTTATCAATATTTACAAAAGAAATCTGTCGGGTACCGTCTTCCAGATTATAACGAACACTGCTGTTAATGTTTCGTTTCCCCTGATTGGCGCTGACATAAAAGTAGAAGCTCTGGTCTTTGATCTGTTTGTAGGAATTATAATTGATGGAATAGGAATTATTAAAACCGGCTTTCAGGTCCGGATTGTCCAAATATTCGACAAGCGGCTGACTATTTTGTTTGAGCGGTTCAATCTGTGTGAGCGAAGGCTGAACAGTCTGCCCGTAATAATTGAGCCATATATTCTTGGTTTTTGAAATCTTATAGTTCACATTAAGTGAGGGTCTAATGGATATCTGATCACGTTGCAATACGGTATTCAAATTGTTATAAGTCCGTTTTACAGCCTCAAAATCAGTACGGTTGCTCAGATTGACCGTCCATGTGTTTGTTTTATAATTCAATGCCGTATTGACACTATTTTTTAAACTGGAAAAATTAAAATCATTCAATACACTTTCATCCAGCACGGTATATTTTTGTGTCTTAGGATCCTTATTGAAGGATTGATTAAGTGTCTCTGATTTATTGCTGGAAAAGGAATATCCTATTGATCCAGTGACCCTTTTTGAGAGCGGCTCGGTATAGGTGACTGAGGCTCCGTAGGTGTTATTGCTGAGCTTATCTTCTTTGAACTGATCAATTGTGTCGGTACGGGAATCGTTGTAAAATCTGTTTTCGGAAAAATACTTTGTATCTGACCGGCTCTGATCCGTATTTACATTCACATTGAATGTAATGGAGCGACGTTCTTTTTTAAAGCGTCGTGTCAATAGTGCATTCACGTTGATTTTATCCTGATCACTATTCAGATCCGTGCTCGACGTGGTCTTTGTAATCGGCTGTCCACCTAAGGTACTCTGGTAAGCTTCCGCTTCGGAAATATTATCCCTATTGGATTTATTAAAGCCCATATTCACCGTCAGATCAGCTAACGAATCCAACTTATAATCGTATCTAAGATTGGCAACATTGGCTCTGTTCTCATTTTCTGATCTGGTGATATTACTGTCTATCTGCGCGCGCTCCGGCAAGTTATTCTGCGCATTATAAGTACTTGTATTATTTACATTGATCTGGCTGCGCTTGTAGTTGACATTGATTTTATGTTTGTCATCTTTGGTTTTATCGGAATAACTTACCCCCATATTTAGTGCCTTAGGTACGCCGCCGCCCCGGTATCGCCCATCCCATCCACCTTCCGTTTCGTCTCCGCCCGAAGAGATCATAATGCCCCCTCCATCCATCATCTGAACATTGCCGCTCCCCCCGACACCATATTTTTGACTATCTTCAAACCCCAGTCCCACCATACCATCGTTGGCCAGGATACCGTAAGCCGCAATTTTCTGCGCTCCTTTAAATTTATTGAGCATGACTTTGCCGCCATAGTATTTATCCGTTCCGGCCCCAGCAATTGCCTGACCGAACATCCCTTTCTTCTTATCCTCTTTCAGCTTGATATCTATGGTCTGTGTACGCTCCCCATCATCCACACCGGTACGTACGGCCAGATCTGATTTCTTTTCGTAAACCTGTACCTTGCTCACCATATCCGACCTGATGTTTTTCGTAATCAGGGTGGGGTCATCTCCAAAAAATTCCTCCCCATCAAGCAGTACCTTCTTGACCTCTTTTCCCTGCGCCGTAATCTTACCTGTCCCGTCGATCGTAATGCCGGGCAACACCCTGAGCAGATCATCTACTTTGGCATCTTTCTCCACCTTAAAACTACCGGCATCGTACTCTATCGTATCTCCCTTAATAACGACTGGAATTCGTCCATTGACCTGTACCTCCTCCAAAAGTAATGCTGCCTTTGACAGCGATATCATGCCAAGATCAAGACCTTGAGCTGTCATATGGACGTCCTTCACAAGGTCAGCATATTGCGGATAGGACACGACCATTTTATAAATACCTGTATCTAGATTGGCAATTTGGAAAATCCCATTTTCTTTTGTTCGATCGAACTTAATTAAAATAGAATCTTTTGGGTTAAGTAAAGCAACAGACGCTTGATGGAGTTTGGCTTTGTCTTTAGCATCAACAACTAGACCTGTAAGCCTCTGTTGGGCATGGGAAATAGCGCTTATGGCCGAAAGTACAAGAAGCAAAACTAAGGTATAGGTTAGTCTCATAAATTTCCGTTTATATATTGTCGCAATAAAGATATCAATGTTGCTACGGAAAATTCGTAAAATAATGTTAAATAATTAAGAAATTAAAAAAACAAACAAAACAAGCACATAACACTGAAAACAAGAAAGATACAGAAATTAAACAATAGAAAGGAGGAATACATGACATACCGGTTAACATGAGAAGAAATACAATCTTTATGTTTTTGCTTATTTGTTATAAGAAAACGACATAATTATTCATTATACCCCCTTAGAGTTTTTAAATCCGCTTTTTATTTCGTCTCGACCGCATTCAAGTTCAACTCTTTTTCTTTATTGATTAAATAGGCATAAGAAAGCGCCAGCATTTTTCGATGCTGGCGCTTACATTTAAAAGTGGCTAAGGGAGCTGCTAGTAACCGAATAGCTTAACCAAATAAGCCTTTAACTCCTCTCCCCTTAGGTTTTTAGCAAGAATCTTTCCATCCGGATCTATCAGGAAAGTTGTAGGCAGTGCTGTCACAGCAAATCGACTAACTGCAATATTGTTTTCCACCGGGCTATCGTGCAGCTGAATCCAAGGCAATTGTTGGGTTTTAAGCATGTTCTTCCATGCACTTTCACTCTTATCGGTAGAAATACTTAAAATCTCGAACGCCGATTTACCCTTATATTTTCCGTAAATCTCCTTGAGTGTTTTAAATTCTTCGATACAGGGACCGCACCAAGAGGCCCAAAAGTCCAATAACACATAGGAGCCTTTCATGGAAGCAAAATCAATTTTTTGACCGTTTTCATTTGGCAACGAAAAATTTGCCACCAGAGCTCCTTCTTTTGATAACAAAGCCCCATGAATCTGATTACCGGCAGACTTACCATAATAGGACTGTTTGACATCAGGGCTCAAACTTTCATAGGCTTCTAATGCCACTTCAGGCTTCATGGCCCGTCCATAACGATCCAATAAAAAAGCGGCTCCAAAAGAACTCTTATTTTGAGCAACGACCTGCGCAATCACTGCAGCCTCATCCGCCCCTGTCGTCTGCATGCGTGTGAAATATTGATTCAGCACATCATGAGCTTTGGATCCCGAAACCTTGGCGGTATAGAAAGACTCCAGGTCACCCGCAATATGGATTGTTGTTGGAGCATCAACAAGAATACCAAATGGTGCGTAACCGCCATGTTTTTTAGATTCTGCCTCCGAGGCCAACATGTGCCTGGTGGCTACGGTAAATGGACGTTCTATTTGCCAGGTCCCTTTTGTAACCGTAGCTGTATCATTATCGCCCGTAATATTATTATAAAGATAGATCTTGGTACCATCAAATTTCGGATCAGCTTTTCCTACAAAAACAACCTTAGAAGTTGTCTGCGCATGAACAGCAGCAATGCAGAACAAGGATAAAACCGTCCCTATCGTTCGTATAATAGACTTTAATCTCATCATCCTTATTTCAATAGTTCTGCTAATTTTTCATGCAGCTGTTCACCACGTAGGTCTTTGGCAACAATCTTCCCATCAGGACCGATTAGAAAATTCTGTGGGATACCGCGTACACCGTAGAGCTTAGCTGCCTCGTTATTCCAGAACTTCAGATCACTTACATTTGTCCAGCTCAATTTGTCCGCTTCAATAGCCTTCAACCAGTTGTCTTTCTTGCCCGGTTGATCCAACGAAACACCCAGTACTGTAAAATTTTTATTCTTAAATTTATCATAAGCTGCTACAACATTTGGATTCTCCGCCCGACAAGGTCCACACCAAGACGCCCAGAAATCCAACAACACATATTTACCCCTAAAATCAGATAACTTAACCGGTTTGTCATTGACATCATGTTGAGTAAAGTCGGGTGCAAGCACACCAACTGCAGTTGATTTAGCCGCCGTGATCTGTTTCGCGAAAGCTTCTCCGGTTTCAGAAGCCCGTACCGAAGCCGAAAGTTTATTAAATTCAGGCTCCAAAGCTAAAATTTCGGTCCCAGCATAGAGTTGATCCTGGATCGCCAATAAACTGAAATAAGAGTTTGGATTCTTTGCGATATAGTTTTGTTGCAACTGTTTCTTCTGCTCAGCAAATTTCATATACTGCTCCCGAAGTGGTCCCGCAAAAGCATCGTCTTTGCGTTGCTCTGCAGTCGCACTGCTGTATTTCAGATTGATTGCATTAATTCCTTCCTCGGCTTCCTTGATAAGATTCTTATACGCTGCGTGAGCATCCTGTAACGGCGAACCTTTAATAACGGCCGTTTTAACAGAGTCTATTGCCGTGATTGTCGTTTTCCCTTTATCGACATAAATACCGACCATGTCCCCTTTATATCCGATCTTATCCCAACCTTTATTCTCCTGATCGTATACAATATAAACCATAGTAGGTCCATTAGCCTGCCCTTTAAAAGAGAAAGTCCCTTTGGTAACCTTCACAGAGTCCAACACTTGGCTATTGGGTGTGCGAATAGACATAAATACCTGCCCTTCTTTTTTGGGCTGTTGTATTTTTCCTTCAATGCTGAAATCCGACTTTTGCGCCATTACTGCTCCAGGAAGGGCCAACAAGGCGATCATTTTTAAAATTTTCATGTGTATAAATTTGATTTTTTAATGGTTGTACTTGCTATTTTACTCTTACTTTATGAATCATAGGTGAATGTCTTAATTCCACCTATGATGAACGGCTATTTTTGCGGTATTTTCTGCGTCTATCCCAGTCTCATTAATGGAAGCTATCTAATTTTTTGCGATACTTATTACCTGCAGCCTGAATGTCCCAATTGTATTCCTTTTTTAGAAAATCTGTCAAAATCTTGTATTTAGCGGCTCTTTTTTCACTGGAATCTAAGTATACTTTTTTAATGTTTGGATAGGATTCCGTTGTCAACAGACTAAACCACTGCCCCAAATCAACTTCGTAACCCCTCGAGCCAGAGCCAGAGATATAACCACGTTCGGCGGCTAATTTGGAAACCTCACGATTACGAGCTTCAATATCTTCATCACTATTGCCCGGAAAATTTTTGTCAATTTCATCGAGTGCCTTTCCATTGTCATAAGGCATTCCTGCAGCCTCAAATCCAGGAACCTTTCCTTCCATTCGCTGCGCGAGCATCCCAGACAAATTGCCCCAGACCATACGGGTAAGTACAGAATCCTGGTAATAATGTGTTTCAGGCACGGTAATAGGTTGGGTATTTAATCGTTCATTGGGCCAGCACACAATCAGGCGTGAACGTCCCAGCACATAAATATCCTGTTTCCACCAAGAGCCATTATAGGTCTTTACGAAAAAGAACTCCCGGGGAAATACCCTTCGCACAAAATCCGTAGAAACATTATGTAGCAAGGTATCTACAAACATAATGGCACTTGGCTTGGCTTTGTCATCCATTGGTGTTGCCCCATAGCGATTATTGACATCTTGCACCAAAATACTATTTGTCACCTCCTTCGGATCCTTAAAATTAAGACGCAGCCATAAATCATAGGTCTTGAACATCTCCTTAACAGCGGGTAACTCCTCTTCTTTTGGGCCAAAACGCTCTTGAAATCCGAAAGATTCTGAGGAATTGATTGATTCATTTTTTGTACATGAACTGGCCAGTAACAACATGCTGACTAGGCCGATTGAAAATATCTTCTTCATTGATGAATTGATTATCGTGGATTAATAGGCATATTGGGTGAATTATTCTGTTCTGATTGAGGAATCTGCAAGACATATTTTGGATCATCTTTACGCATGACAAACTCCTGTCCATTTTTATAAGTATGCTTGATTTCAGGCTTTCCAAGTCTACGCAGATCGAAAAATCGCAATCCACCGTCGAATGCGGTTTCCAGACGGCGCTCTTCGAGTACTCTTTTCAAAATACCTGCTTTATCACTATAGTCACTTTCCTTTAACCCGATAAACGTTCCTTTTTTGTAACGCGTCACCAGCAGATCGTTGAGGTCTTTCAAAGCATTGCTATATTGCTGTTTTCTAGCGTAGGCCTCAGCGCGGATCACATAGGCCTCACTGGCTTTAAAGCCAATATAAAACCAATATTTCTCCTGTGTGGCAAACATATGGTATACCGTCTTTCCAACCATAATACCATCAGGTTGCGAAAAGTCTTCAAATGAATCAAACAAGTACTGCCTGTAATCTACCAGATTACCATTTCTTTTCGTTAGGTCCAAGATCTCTTCGGTAGGCTTAAATGCTGACTGTGAATAGTAAAAGAGATTATTATTGGCTCTCCCGGCTGTAAAGAACAAAATTTCCCTATTATAATCCGTATCAATAAAGCCTGTATTGCCCGAAAAAGCATACTTATTGGATTTACTATCAATATAGGATTGCATACTGTTCAGATCAGCAAGTTTTGCGCTTGACATCACTTCTCCGGCAAAGGCTATCGCCTGATCATATTGCCCCATAAATAATGCAATACGGGCACGTAATAATTGCACAGTCGTAATATTGAGTCGAAAACGATCATCTGTAGGTTTTCCACGTAACAGACCTGCTGCTAACTCTAGATCTGAGTTGATCTGACTCCATACTTTGCCCAAGGGCTCACGTACATTGTTCTTACTAAATTCGTTGACATCAACTGCATTCAGCGGCATGGGCACCCCGGGGAGCTCGAGATTATTTGCCGAATAGACATCGGCATACATATTGACAAGATAAAAATAAGCATAAGCTCGTAGTGCTAGGGCTTCACCTTTTATTTTATCATAGTTTGATTGTTCTTCACTGGTAGGTATGACTTCTTTGAACTTGTCCAATACTATGTTGGCGTAAAAAATAGTCTTGTAAAGCTGTCCCCAATAGGGATCATTCGGTGTATTGTCCAATTGATGGGATGAAGCGAATAAAAACCAAGGTTCATCTACGGCTCCTGGCTTATAGGTCGTGTTGAGATTTACCATGGCATTATCAGTCATCAACTCTGTTTTATAGAAATAATCGCTGCGCGGATATCCGCCTAATAAAATTGATTCATAGTCATTGATTGTTTCGGGTGTCATGCTATTGACAGGTGTGATGTCCAATAAGCCCGTACAAGATGTCAGGCCTATTGCTGAACAAAGCAGGCCCAACAACAAATATTTAGATGTAGTCTTCATCATAGTTTTTAGGTTTAAAATTGAACTTGTAGGGATGCAGTGTATGATCTTGGCACAGGGAGGAATGTATTTCCAAACGATACCTGAACGGATCTCGAGTCTGTGTAAGACATTTTGCTTCCTTGCGCTTCTGGATCCTGACCTTTCAGTTTAGCATCTTTCCATACATAGAGATTATTTCCCTGTAACATAAGACGAATATTCTGTATTCCTAATGCCCGCAATCTAGGCGTAAAATAATCGTACGATATGGAGAGATTCTGCATTCGGATAAAATCGCCTTTCACCGTTCTCAGATCGGAATTATCGTACATTCGCCCATTATATGGTGCGACACCTGTTACAGCAGCCTCAAATGCTGAATCCTCTAGTTTGGGGATATTCGTGTCGAGTTCATCTCCAGGTTTGCGCCATCTGTTTACCCATTCTTTGGATAAGTTCTGTGTAGGCTCTGGAAAAGTCAGGGCATAACCTTGAGAAAGGTTACGCAGTCTCATCATATTGCCAAAGCTGCCGATAAATAAGGTTGACAACGAAAAACGCTTATAGGAGAATGTATTTGTAAAACCCAACTGCGTCGTTGGCAGATTAGGCCCTTCATATTTCAGTCCGTCCAAATTCGTCATCCCATAGAGCACCTTCTCGCCCTCTTTATTGGTATAAAATGTCGCTCTGCCGTCTGTATTGAGTCCGGCATAGCGGTAGGACCACATGCCATCCAAAGGTTTTCCTACAACGGCTGATGCAGCATAATTCGTCCGATTTGCATCAGTCAGTGTGGTTACTGTTGGTTTGGAATTGACTTCGAGCACCTCGTTTCTGTTCAAGCCAAAATTGATATTTGATGACCATCTAAAATTCTTAGAATCCATATTGATTGAGCTGACAGAAAACTCCCAACCCCTATTGCGCATTGTCGCCCAGTTCACCTGAAGCGATTCGAATCCGGTCACTTGCGACACTTGTTTTGATCCCAACAGGTCTGTGCCTTTTTTATTATAAAATTCGATCGAGCCCATTAAACGCCGTTTCCATAAACCAAATTCAAGTCCCAAATTGGTTGTATAGGTCTTTTCCCATTTGAGATAAGGATTTTTCGGTGCGTTGATAATTAAATAATTGACCGGATTATCTACATTCACGGCACCGATCGTCGCAACCAAGTCGGAGTAGGCCTGAGAAGCAACATTACCCTGGCTGCCATAGGATCCTCTTAGTGTCAAATAGGATAACCAATCAATCTGATTTAGGAAGCGCTCCTGCTTCATCTGATAGTTCGCTCCCAATGCCCAAAGTGGCTGAAATAACTGATTAGTTTTCAGCCCAAATCTATTGGAACCATCTGTACGGGCGTTAAAGCTTACAGTATATCTATTGTCAAAGGTATAATTGAATGCACCGAAATAAGATACCGCAGCAGCTTCATCCAGACGTTCTGTCCAATAGGGAACACCCATCTTTTTCATCAGTTCAAACTGTGGCACTTGTTGATGGCCCCGATCATGTGCATATCCATAGACCTGCGTTACTTCCTCCTCAGTTTTAGATTTGCGGATCTCTTGCCCTAGCATCACATTCAAATAATGCTTGTCTTTAAAAAGGGGATTATAGATTATTTGATTCCGAAAGGTAATCGAACCGTTAATTGATGCCTTTCCTCTTCTATACCCCCCATCTTTCCAGATCTGCACTGCTGTATAGTCGACGATATCATAATAATCTTTTTTCCGGCTCCGCACAAAATAACTATCCTCCAAAGCTATATCTACATCACGTGTATTTTGTTTTGTATAACTAAACAAGGAGGTGAATGTCAGATCTTTCATGAATTTCCATTCAAAATCCACTGAAGACCGTAGTCCGAAGTTATTCGCATTTCTCCAGCCCTGTTCCCTGTTTTCCATAAAGTTATATTTCAAGGTATTATGGTAGAAATAACTATAGTTTCCATTGTTGTCAAAAGCGGGTTGCGCACGTGTGGTATAGATCGCCCATTCATAGGGGTTTTCGCGCGAATCGACAGCAAAAAAACTCTTATTGTCGCGTGCATTGATATCCATCATGACTCCCAATCGCATCTTGGGTGTTAAGAAAGTATAGGCTTTCAATGATCCCGTATAGGTTTTCTGTCCCACACCTTTCGCGGTCGCCTGATCATTATTGTAGCTTCCTGAGGCATAAAAAGTCGTCTTTTCATTTCCTCCAGAAAAACTTACATTATACCGTTGAGACAGCGAATTCCTAAATAGATGTTTAAACCAATCGGTATTGACCGTTTCCAGGTACTTTATTTTGTCTTCAAATTGACCCCAGCTAATCCGCTTATCATTTGCATCAATAAAATAACGTTCAAAATCAGTAACAGTGCCATATTCGCCAGGTTTAGGGCTGTTTGCATTAAACAAATTCCGCTGCAACATTTCTAAATTGACGTCCACCCGTTCCTTGGAATTCATCATATAGGCGTCCTCTATCCGTGGTCGCTCCCCCATAGTTAAAGTACTTGAAAAATTCACCCGGGTTTTACCTGCCCGTCCCTTCTTGGAAGTAATTACAATGACACCATTAGCGGCTTTAGTTCCATAGATAGCTGTTGCCGCTGCATCTTTTAAGACATTGATACTTTCGATATCTTCTACATTGACACCACCAATACCAGAAGCGATCAGGTTTCGATTAGTCATAATATCATCTACGGAAACATTCACTGCATCATCCAGAATAATACCATCGACAACCCATAAAGGCTGTACATTCCCGCTTAACGCAGCAGTACCACGAATGCGAATTTGCGGCATAGCGCCCGGAGCCCCCGAAGTACTCATGACCATAAGCCCAGGTACCTGTCCTTGTAGGAGTTTATCAATATTCGGCTGAAATATCGTTTCTAACTGCTCCATATTAACCGTAGCGACCGAACCGGTCAATGATTTGCGCTGTAGGTTTTGGTACCCTGTGACGACCACATCGTCCAGCTGATTTTCTATGGGGGTCAAGCGCACCTCTGTCCAGGTCTTACCCTGCATGGATATCTGCAAAGTCTGGAAACCCATGCTTTTGAAAATCAATGTTGTATTTGCATTTGTTACCGATAGGATGAATGTCCCATCGGTATCCGTTCCAACAGCATTCTTTGGATTGTCTTTTTCGGTCACTGTAATACCGACCAGTGGTTTTCCCTTATAATCCATTACACGGCCACGTAGCTGTACTTTCTGCTGTTTGGCTGAACGAGGCTTAGGGGTAATTACAATTGTTTTATTATCGATGCTATATTGCAGCGACTGATCTTTAAAACAGTGATCCAATACTTCTTGCACAGTAGCATTCTGCATGTCGATATCCACCGCTGTATTGGATTTGACAAGAGACTCATTGTAGAAGAAATCACAATTGCATTGTCTCTTGATTTCACTAAATACTTGAGAAAGTGGAACTCCCTTTCTCTTTATAGAGACCCGTTGTGCAAAAGCCGTCAGGCTAAACTGCGCACAGGTCAGTGCAACAAATAAAATTGCAGTGCGTTTGCCCAAAGCCCTCCTTTTCAATAGGTCTCTGGAATTGAATAAATTCATTTGGTCGTAATTTATTGGTCAAATAATTAAGGTATACTGCTGTCCCCCGCTCAGCAGTGGTTAGTTAGATTTCATAGGTAAAACTACATCATCAGAATCACCCTCCTTTCTTTTGCTCCCCAAGGAGTGATTTGATATTTTATCTGTCCTGTTCTCCGCAAGATGGACAACACTTCTTCTAATGTCTTTTCTTTGGAAATGACTCCAGTAAAGCCCAATTCGTCGGCTTGGCCGAGTACCCTAACATCTATGCCATACCAGTGCGACAACTCCACTCCGATCTCTTCCAAACCTGCATTAAAAAATGAAAATTCATTATTTCGCCAAGCATTCACATTGGCTAATAAGGCCGGAGAAACATCGATATTAGTATTCCCAGGGTTGACAACACTGCTTTCTCCGGGGGTCAAAATACGAAGCTTCGATGCTGTAGAAACGGCAACACTACCTTCCATCAATGTTGTTGTGGTCCGATTATGCGCATAGGCCTTAGCATTAAAATGCGTCCCCAGCACCTTGATTTTTTGATCATTTGAAACCACCACAAAAGGTTTCTGCTTATTGTGCGAAACTTCAAAATAAGCTTCTCCCTCCAGATAAACGATACGTTCGGATCCAACAAAATTAGCATCATAACGTAATTTAGTACCCGTATTCAGCCAAACTTTGGTCCCATCTGTCAACACGATTGCTCCAGTTTTACCCGTTGGAACGTTAATTTCCTGTACCATAGGTTCGGAGGCATTCTCAATTTTTTTGATCTCAAAAAAAGAATCTTTATTTGTTGTTTTAGCAGCAGCATATTGCGTTTTGCTACTATCCGTCAACTCAATTTTCTCTCCATTCGGCAGCGTCAATGTCATCAGTGATTCCACTTTGGAGCTTTCCATATATTTATTCGTGACAGTAACACCGGTAGTGCTTAAAGCCTCCTCAGATGCTTTATATTGATACCCTCCTACATAAAGAATCAGTATTGCTGCCGCAGCGGCCGCCCATGGCCATAAGCGGATCAAAATGGATGGTTTCGTTTTAATCTCTCCTCCAGTGAGCAACGATTCTAAGATTGGGTATTGGTTTTTCGATTGGGTATATAATTCCTCAATAATGTCCCCTTCCTCCAGCTGATCATCCATTGCTGCATCCATATACATTTCCAGTTCCTCACGAAAAGATTCGTCAGCGAATAATGCTACCAACCAAGCGGCCTGCTCCGGTGTGCAGGTGCCGGCCAAGTATTTCTCGAAAATCTCCTTTTTATCGTACATAATAATCGCTCAAATCACAGCCTTAATAACCTTAATACGGAGAAGACATAGAAAGTCTATGCTTAGAAAATCTTTTTTTTTAAAAAATCTAAAATTAGGTTTAAGGAGGATAAAAAAGACTATTGGGACTAGTCTTATGTGAAGCAAATCCCTAGTTAAGAAGCCCCAAAAGTGTTATCAACAGCATAAAAAGTTTGGTTCCGAGCTCCTGTTTTAAAAAGCGCATCGCTTTGGCCATGTGATCTTTTACAGTACCAACTGAAACTTCATGGATCTTTGCGGCTTCTTCATAACTCTTTCCCTGGAATTTGCACAACAGGAAGATTTCTCTGCGCTTGGGGGGCAATTTTTCTATCGCTTTTGATAGTTCATCAGATAGCTGTTCCAACGTATCATTAGCTTCGTCCAATTCATAATATAAGGTTGCCTGTGTCAGAAGCGCTTTACGCACAGCCTCATCTGTAGCTGATTGGCGAAAATAATCAATGGTCAGGTTACGGGCTATTGTATTTAGCAATGACCAAACGCCTTTCTCGGGAATAATTTTGGCGCGCATATCCCATAAGCGTACGAAGGCAATTTGATGTATTTCCAGCACATGCTCCTCGTCTGGTAGCAATCTGTTCAGCTTGTGCAACAAGGTGGGAGAATAGTGTTCATAAAGCTTAGAGAAAGCCGTTTTATCTCCCTTAATTAAAAGAGAAACCAGCTTAAACTCATCATTTTCATCGTTTTTCAAGTGATCTGTCCGTATATTATGAATGCTCCAAAATTATAAAATTTATCTTATTCTAAAGCAAAACTCCAATTATTGTCTATACCAATAAATCATGCTAAGGGGGCTTATTCTGCCAAGATATGTTTTTAGAAATACCCTCAGTATAAAAAAACAGCAGTAAGCTTGCGCCACTGCTGTCTATATTATTCATTGCAAACAAGCTTTTTTGTCTAGTCTGCAGACGGCGTCGAACACGTCAATTATTCGACGCTTAGATTCAATTCTTTTTCTTTATTGATTAAATGGGCGATGCTCGTATCATTCAAAATTTGCAACATCGCATTCCTGACTTCCACAAATGTATCACGGATGCCACAGGCATGCTCTTCGGTGCACTCTTCACAGGAACGATAGAAATTTAGACTGACACAAGGGAGCAAAGCAATCGGTCCATCGATCAGACGCATTACCTGAGATAAAAATACATCTTCCGGAGCTTTATTCAGACTATAGCCTCCCCCCGCTCCTTTTTTACTATAGAGAATACCTGCGTTGCGCATTTCAAGGAGAATCTGTTCCAAGAATTTTTTTGGAATATTTTCTTCCTGTGCAATTTTAACGATCTGCATAGGTTCATTTCCGTAGTTACGACCGAGCACCATAAGTGCTTTAATTGCATATTTTGTCTTTTTGGAAAGCATAATTTGTTAACCCCCTGTTGAATTGCAAATTTACGTTTTTTATTCAATAGAATAAAACCTATAAAACTAGCCTGTAAAAGAAAAGCCCTTAGCACAATTTACCTATTGGATATCCTTATGCTAAGGGCGAATATTATCTGATAATCTAATTGCTATTGCCCCAGTACTGCTGTAATGGGTTTACCGATACTTCCATTGGGTTCGGTAATATGCAATAGTGATGAAATCGTAGGCGCAATATCGACAATATGGACCTCGGTATTGGACACACCGGGTTTAATACCCCAGCCCATAAATACCAGTGGAATATGAGAATCGTATCCCGACCAAGTACCATGTGTCGTACCCGTAGAACGTGGCGTACCATCATACCATTGTGGTTCACAAACGATCTGGATAACACCGCTCCGTTTGTAGTTATAGCCATTGATCATTTTTTCACGGACAGGCTCCGGGATCATTAGGCTTTCACCTTTCTCCATATCCGCAACATAAGCAACACCTTCAGTCTTGCGCAACTCGCGAATAATGGTCTCTTTTATTTTATCCCGATCCAATTGAAGCGAATCAATGATTTGATTATTCAGATGCACCTGATAATTCATCATACTCTTGACGATTTTTTCCTGTCCAAATTTCTCTTTCAACTTTTTGTTTAGATCCGAGATAATCTGACGGGAATAGAAATAACCGCCATTTCCTTTCATATCCATATAGAATCTAGAGTTGTAAGAAGCGCCATGGTCAGCAGTCAGGAAAAAGGTATAATTGCCTTTACCAACAGTGTTATCCAGATAAGCAAAGAAATCGGCCAGTTGTTTGTCCAATTGCAGATAAATATCTTCAATTTCTACAGCTGTCAATGAGTAACGGTGTCCGACATAATCTGTCGCCGAAAGACTGACACAAAGGAAATCGGTATTTTTAGTTGGGTTATTTCCCATCTGCTCATTCTTGATGGCTTCCATTGCCAGATCTAAAGTAAACTGATTACCCATTGGTGTTGTTTTTATCAACTCAAGACCTTCATCTTTCATCAACTTAGATGTCGCACGCGGCAAGGTTGGCTTCTCTTCACCAGGGTATTTCCCCTCATAGATATTATCATCAGCAATACTGTTCGCTGCATAAGTACTCACATTATACATCGGCTTCCAGTCTGCCTTAAGGTATTTTTCCGCTAACTTTTTCTTATTGAAGTCAACGACCCACTTTGGTAATTTATCCATATAGAAATTGGAGGTAATCCAATTGCCAGATTTTGCCTCAAACCAATAGGCAGCATCCGCAAAGTGACCGGCAGGTAATATACCGCCTCTGTCTTTAATTGCGATACCAATGACTTTAGATTTAAAATTTGAAGCCAGTTTCAACTGATCCGTTACTGTAGACGCCAGTAAATTACGTGGGGACTGTTTTCCTTCTTTCTCCGTAGTACCTACACCAACGACATTGTCATCTTGGGTACAATACATATTCTTACCTGTAAGCTCTTCGATCCAATCATTACCCGCAATACCGTGGATTGAAGGAACAGAACCAGTGTATACCGAACTGTGTCCTATAGCTGTATAGGTCGGAATATAATTGATCAGGGTATTCTCACAGGAGAAGCCTTCTTTCAAAAGTCGCTTGAAACCATCATTTCCATATCGATCCGCAAAGCGATATAGATAATCCCAACGCATCTGATCCACCATCAGACCGACGACCAATTTGGGTCGTTCCGGTTGTTGTGCCATGGCGGAGAGTGCAGCTATTCCAAATACGACACTTAAAAAAAATCTTTTAATCATAATAGTATTGAGTATTGAGTATTGAGTAATTAGTATTTAGATCTTAGTTGTACAAGCCTTTGGCCTACTAAAATGATCTTTCATTCCTTGCTCTTTAATCTTTTTCCCTAAATTCAGCAGCCACTGCGCAGGCGCCATCGTTTAATAACGAATGCTAATGTAGGGTTTAATCTTTTAAATGTGTTTTTAAAAATTGCCCTGTATAAGAATCTTTACAATGCGCAAGATCTTCTGGAAGTCCTGTAAATACCAACTTTCCACCTTTATTGCCCCCTTCAGGTCCAATATCAATCACCCAATCCGCTGATTTGATCATATCCATATTATGCTCAATGACCAAAATACTATTGCCGAGAGCAATCAACGCATCAAACGATTTTAGCAGTTTTTTAATATCCTGAAAATGCAAACCAGTAGTCGGTTCGTCAAAAATAAATAAGGTCTTCTTGCTGTTATTGCCTTTGATCAGGAAAGAAGCAAGTTTAATCCGTTGTGCCTCACCGCCAGAAAGTGTACTGGAAGACTGCCCGAGCTTCACATAGCCCAGACCTACATCCTGTAGTGGCTGTAACTTGGCCAATATCTTAGGCTGATCGCCAAAGAAGACAATGGCTTCATCCACGCTCAGTTCAAGTATATCCGCTACGGATTTACCTTTATACTGCACATCTAGCACAAACTGCTTGAAACGTTTTCCACCACAGGCCTCACATGGAAGTACGATATCCGCCATAAATTGCATCTCGATCTTCACTTCCCCTTCACCTTGACAGACATCACAGCGGCCGCCCTCGACATTAAAAGAAAACGCAGCAGGTTTCAATCCCGCAGCTTTGGATGCAGCCTGATTAGCATACAAAGCTCTGATCTCATCCCAGGCTTTAACATAAGTTACTGGATTGGACCGTGAAGAACGACCGATTGGATTCTGGTCAACCATTTCGATCTGTTCCACTTGTGCAATATCGCCTTCTATGGAATCATATACACCTGTTTGTTCACCTGAATAATTACCGATTGATTTCTGCAAAGCCGGATAAAGAATACGTTTCACCAAGGAGGTCTTTCCGGATCCCGACACCCCAGATACAACGGTAAATGTATTTAATGGAAACTGCACATCGATCCCCTGAAGATTATTTTCATGCGCTCCCTTTACAGTAATGCTATTGGACCATTTTCGTCGTTTTTTTGGAACTTCGATCTGGCTCTTACCACTCAGATATTGTCCTGTTAAGCTCCTATCATCTTTTAGGATCTCATTATATGTTCCTGCAAATACCATCTCACCGCCATTGATCCCTGCTTCGGGGCCAATATCGATCAGATAATCTGCAGCCTCCATCATTTCCTGTTCATGCTCAACCACAACAACTGTATTACCTACATCACGCAAGGATTTCAGTACCGAAATCAGACGCTGAGTATCGCGCGGGTGCAACCCAATACTTGGCTCATCCAGCACATAGATTGAGCCCACGAGCGAACTTCCGAGCGAAGTTGCCAAATTGATCCGTTGGGATTCCCCTCCGGATAGCGTATTGGACAGACGGTTTAAGGTAAGGTAGCTTAACCCTACATCGCATAGAAATTGTAGCCGGTTATTAATTTCGGCCAGCAGGCGTTTGGCAATCACCTTTTCATTTCCCTCCAGTGACAAATCCGTAAAAAATGCCAAAGCTTCTTCAAGAGGCATCAATACGATATCGGTAATTGACCTACCACCGACTTTGACATAGGTCGCATCTTTACGCAACCTTGTTCCCCTACAATCGGGACAGTCGGTCTTACCTCGGTAACGTGACAACATCACGCGGTATTGAATTTTATAGGTCTGTTCTTCGAGCTCTTCAAAGAACTTGTTAAGCCCTGTAAAATAACTATTTCCCGTCCAAAGTAGTTCTTTTTGGGCTGTTGTCAGATCGGAATAGGCGCGGTGTATCGGAAAATCAAACTTTAGAGAATTCTTTACCAGCACCTGTAACCATTCATTCATTTTCTCTCCTCGCCAAGGAGCAATAGCGCCATCATAAACAGAGCGGCTCTTATCTGGTATAACAAGGTCTGGGTCTATACCAATGATCTTCCCATAGCCTTCACACCGACGGCAGGCACCATAGGGATTATTGAAACTAAAGAAGTTAGGACTAGGCTCCTCAAAGGTAATTCCATCGAGTTCAAACTTGTGTGAGAAATGATGTCTTTTATCCTTTTCTTCGATATACAATTCACCTTTACCCTCAAAAAATCCCGTTTGAATGGAATCGGATAATCGATTCATGGTATCATCATCCTGCTCGATACGTACCCGATCCACGACGATCAATACCTCGCCGTCCTGAATCGTTTCATTGGCCATGCTCTTATCGTCAATAATACTTTCGATTTTTTGCATTTTATCCTGATAGACGACACGGACAAACCCTTTCTGCAGTAAGAGAGATAACTCTTCTTTGAGTTTTCGCCCATGGGAAGGCACCAGCGGAGCCAATAGCGTAACAGATTCTCCCTCGTCAAATTTCAAGGCAAAATCTACCACCGAGCTCACGCTATCTTTGGTCACCTCCCTACCTGAAACAGGAGAAATCGTCTTCCCGATCCTTGCATATAGTAATTTTAGATAGTCATATATTTCGGTAGAAGTTCCGACAGTGGAACGCGGATTGCTGGTAATAACACGTTGTTCAATTGCAATCGCTGGGGCGATCCCTTTGATGTAATCGACTTCGGGTTTATTCATCCGTCCCATAAACTGTCGTGCATAGGAAGAAAGACTTTCAACATACCGTCGTTGTCCTTCAGCGTATAGGGTGTCAAAAGCGAGGGAAGATTTTCCTGAACCTGACATTCCTGTAATGACAACCAATTTATTTTTGGGAATATCAACATCAATATTTTTCAGATTATTGACTCTAGCCCCTTTTATTTGAATATATTCTTTTGGAGTACGCTCCACTTTTTTACTCATAATAATCCTTATCTCACACAAAGTTACGCAATCTTGGCTGATTATAGTCCCTACGAATTAAAAGCTCTTGCGAAAAAATATAGTCCCTATCCCAGTGCAGTTCTATGGATTTAGAGGTTGCCTTTTTTCATTTCAGAGACAGCATAATCTACGGCTCTAGCTGTTAATGCCATATAGGTCAGCGACGGATTCTGCGTTCCTGTTGAGGTCATACAGGCACCGTCGGTGACAAATACATTTTTCACCAAATGTAACTGGTTCCATTTGTTCAACAAAGAGGTCTTGGGATCCAATCCCATACGTACTCCTCCCATTTCGTGGATATCCAAACCCGGATTTTGGTTGCTGTCACTGACTTTGAGATTCTTGACTCCTGCAATATCCAGCATCTCCTGTCCTTGTTGAAAGAAGTCATCTCTCAATTTGTAGTCATTTTCCTCGTAACCGACAGCGGTAATCAATTGTGGAATACCATAAGGATCTTTCTTGTCTTTGCTCAATCGCACATGATTGCTTTCCTTGGGAATCGTCTCCCCTTGCATCATCATGGAAACACCCCAGCCTCCCAGTTCAGCTAAACTGTCTTTGTAAGCCCCACCAACTGACACTCCCTCAAAAGCCCCTCCCCGCGAACGGTAAGCGCCAAAAAACGAAGCATAACCTCTCAAAAAATCAGTTTCCTGCCGATGTACATTTCTAAAATTGGGAATAATAGGTTGGGTTGGCCGACGCCCATAATAATATTTATCTTCATAGCCTTCCATTGTACCCGATATTGAGCCCAAATAATTATGAAAAGCGACATATTTACCCAACAGGCCACTATCATTTCCAAGGCCATTCGGAAAACGATCGGAAGTGGAATTCAATAAAATCTGGTTTGTCGCTAATGCAGAGGCATTGACAAAAATGATTTTCGCAAAAAACTCTTGACTCGCCTTTGTGACTGTGTCGATGATACGGACACCGATCGCTTTCTGTAAACTATCATCATAAAGTATGGATTCGACAATCGCCTGGGGGCGTATGGTCAACTTTCCTGTTTTCGCCGCCCAAGGTAAAGTAGATGCATTGGAGCTAAAATATCCACCAAAAGGACATCCACGATGACATAGGCTACGTGCCTGACATTGACTCCGCCCTTGATCGATATGGATCTGCCGAGGTTGGGTCAAATGAGCACAGCGCCCCTGAATCACCGGACGATCTTTATACTGCTGCTCTATACGTTGTTGTATTGCTTTCTCCACCACGTTCATCTCCCAAGCGGGAAGAAAATCACCATCTGGCATCGCATCAATTCCGTCCCTGTTACCCGATATTCCGACGAAATGTTCGACATACGAATACCAAGGTGCAATATCATCGTAACGAATAGGCCAATCCACTGCAAAGCCATCCCTTGCAGGCCCTTCAAAATCGTACTTAGACCATCGCTGGGTCTGACGGGCCCAAAGGAGAGATTTACCGCCAACCTGATCAGCCCGAATCCAGTCAAATGGTTTTTCCTGGATATAAGGCTGGGCAGCATCCGGCAGAAAAAAGTGTTTGGCGTCTTCCCGATAGACATAGCATTTTGAAGCAATCGGATTTTCATCCTTGGTCTGCTGTTCCACCTGTCCCCCATGCTTGAACTGCCAAGGATCCATATACGCTGTGGGATAATCCTGAATATGTTTGGCATCTTTACCTCGATCCAAAACAAGTGTTTTCAATCCTTTCTCGCAAAATTCCTTAGCGGCCCATCCGCCAGATATGCCCGAACCGATCACAATAGCGTCAAAATGATTTTCCTTATTCATCTTTATATTTAGGTCGCATTTGAAAAGTTAATATACTGTAAATAATGGTATTGCAACAAATATTCTAAGCAACTTACATGATTTTGTTACAAAATAACTGCTGGATATCCTACATCGACGGGGCCTTATCTAACGATGTTTTTTAATAGGTGCTATCGAACACTTTCGAATAATTATTTTAAATATTTACCCATTTTCAATTAATCCTTCTAATTTTTTACATGTCTTAAAAATATAGTTTTGAAAAAGCAAAGTAGCAATAGTGATAGAGATTGCGTTTAAAGAATAAAATAAAAAAAGGTTATGAGAAAAAATGTATTTAAAGTTATGGTCATGATGCTATTCGTTTTCGTCGCATCTACAACAGTAAGTAAAGCACAAATGGTGATTGATAAAATAGACCTAAATATTTTTCCTGCAGCGGAAAAAGGATACAAAAAAATGGTTATCGAAGTTCCATATTCGGAGAATGACAAGAACAAGAAGATCGAATTCTCTGTAGGTAAATGGATGGAGGTAGATGGTTGTAACAATTTTAATCTAGCTGGTTCTTTTGAGAAAAAAGATCTTCAGGGCTGGGGGTATGATTACTATGTATTCAAAACCAACGGAAATGTAGCAAGTACCATGATGGCCTGCCCGGATAAAGCCAAGAGAAATCTTTTTGTAAGCGCCCACCCCGAAACAGTACGTTACAACGGTCGGATGCCTATTGTTATTTATGTCCCTGAAGGATATGAGGCACAATTCAAAATCTATTCAACAGATGGAGATACCTATCGGGCTGCTGAAGTCAGAGAAAAGAAAAAATAATAGCCACTAAATTCTGTTTAGTTGGCCCAAAAACAACAAACAAAGCTTATAAAGAATAGGCCGTCTCATAATTTCTTACGAGACGGCCTCTTTTATCTTTATTATCCTTATCTATTGATTATTGAAATTTTTTCGCGTTTTGTTTACGCTCATTTTCTGTCAAATAGATTTTACGTAGACGCATAGATTGTGGTGTTACCTCAATATATTCATCTGCCTGAATATACTCCATACATTCTTCTAATGAGAATTTGATTGCTGGAGCAATACGTGTATTGTCATCTGAACCAGAAGCACGCATATTTGTCAATTGCTTTCCTTTGGTAACATTGATTGTTAAATCGTTATCACGGATGTGCTCACCCAAGATTTGTCCTTCGTATACATCTACACCTGGATCCACGAAGAAACGGCCACGATCTTGCAATTTATCAATAGAATATGCTGTAGTTGAACCTGTATCCAAAGAGATTAATACACCTGCCAAACGACCAGGGATTGTACCTTTCCAAGGCTCGTAACCTTTCAAACGGTGTGCCATAACAGCTTCACCTGCTGTTGCAGTCAATACGTTGTTACGTAGACCAATGATACCACGAGAAGGAATAGAGAATTCAAGATGTTGCATATCACCTCTAGCTTCCATGATCAACAATTCACCTTTACGTTGTGTGACCAACTCAATTACCTTTCCAGAAACATCAGAAGGAACATCAACAACAAGCTCTTCAATCGGCTCACATTTTTGACCGTCGATTTCTTTCACGATAACTTGAGGTTGTCCTACTTGTAATTCATAGCCTTCGCGACGCATTGTTTCGATCAATACAGATAAGTGAAGGATACCACGTCCGTATACCAACCACGCATCAGGAGATTCGGTAGGAACTACGCGCAACGCCAAGTTCTTTTCTAATTCTTTTTGTAAACGATCGTAGATATTACGAGATGTTACCAATTTACCTTCTTTACCAAAGAATGGGGAGTTGTTGATTGTAAACAACATGTTCATTGTTGGCTCATCAATGCTGATAACTTCCAATTGCTCGGGATTTTCAAAATCCGCGATGGTATCACCGATATCGAAACCTTCGATACCAACGACAGCACAAATATCACCTGCATGTACTTCTGGCACTTTGATACGACCTAAGCCTTCAAAAACCTGAAGTTCTTTAACACGTGACTTAACCACTTTTCCATCACGTTTTACCAATGATACTGGTTGGTTTTCCTTGATAGTACCACGGGCAACACGACCGATAGCGATACGTCCTACGAAAGTTGAGTAATCTAATGATGTTACCTGCATCTGCAAATTACCTTCAGTAACCACCGGAGCAGGAATATATTTAATGATTGCTTCTAACAAATCCGTGAAGTCTTCGGTACGATTTTTCCAATCTGTAGACATCCATCCTTGTTTTGAAGAACCGTATAATACTGGGAAATCCAATTGTTCTTCGGTAGCCCCCAAGTTGAAGAATAAATCGAAAACATTTTCGTACACTTCATCAGGACGGCAGTTTTCTTTATCCACTTTATTGACAACAACGATAGGTTTGATACCTAATCCAAGTGCTTTACCTGTAACGAAACGTGTTTGAGGCATTGGACCTTCAAAAGCATCTACAAGTAATACTACACCATCGGCCATCTTCAATACACGCTCCACTTCACCACCAAAGTCGGCGTGACCAGGAGTATCAATGATATTGATTTTAACACCTTTATATGTTACTGATACGTTCTTAGATACAATAGTGATCCCGCGCTCACGCTCTAAATCATTATTGTCTAGGATTAATTCACCAGCATTTTCATTTTCTCTGAATTGATTGGTAAAATATAAAATTTTGTCTACAAGCGTAGTTTTACCGTGGTCGACGTGAGCGATGATCGCAATGTTTCTAATGTTTTGCATTGAGCAAGAATAATTTTATAAAATTTTAGGGTGCAAAGATAAACATTTTGCACCATAAAATTTATAACTATGTGTATTTTATTTAATTACACCCAATTCTTTACCTACTTTGGTAAAGGCGGCGATCGCTTTATCCAGGTGTGCGAGCTCATGTCCTGCCGAAATCTGAACACGGATACGGGCTTTTCCCTGAGGCACAACAGGATAGTAGAAACCGATTACATAAATGCCTTCGTCCAACATTTTAGCCGCGAATTCTTGTGCAAGTTTCGCGTCGTAAAGCATCACAGGGACGATCGGGTGGAAACCCGGCTTGATATCAAATCCGGCTTCCGTCATTTTTTCACGGAAATATTTTGTATTGGATTCCAGTTTATCACGCAACGCTGTTGTCTCGCTCAACATATCCAATACGGCAACAGAAGCGCCTGCAATCGCCGGCGCTAATGTATTTGAAAATAAATACGGACGAGAACGCTGACGTAACAAATCAATGATCTCTTTTTTACCGGATGTGAAACCGCCAGAGGCTCCGCCGAGGGCTTTACCTAAAGTTCCAGTAATAATATCTACACGATCGATCACATTGAAAAGTTCATGTGTCCCGCGACCGGTAGCACCAATGAAGCCCGTACAATGTGATTCATCGATCATTACCAACGCTTGGTATTTGTCGGCCAGGTCACAGATCTTGTCCAATGGCGCCACTGATCCGTCCATGGAGAAAGCCCCATCGGTCACGATGATTTTGTGTCTTGCGCCGGATGCTGCCTGTAGCTGTGCTTCCAAGTCTGCCATATCCGCATTTTTATAACGGAAACGTTGTGCTTTACACAAACGTACCCCATCAATGATCGAAGCGTGGTTCAATTCATCCGAAATAATTGCGTCCTCAGCACCAAACAAAGGTTCGAAAACACCACCGTTCGCATCGAATGCCGCCGCATATAAAATCGTATCTTCTGTTCCTAAGAACTGGGAAATCTTTGCTTCTAATTCTTTATGCACATCTTGGGTACCACAGATAAAACGTACAGATGACATGCCATATCCGTGTGTATCAATCGCTTTCTTGGCCGCTTCGATTACTTTTGGGTGAGAAGACAGGCCCAAATAATTGTTAGCACAAAAATTGACAACTTCCTGTCCTGTGCTTACTTTGATGTCTGCTCCTTGTGGAGTAACGATCACCCGCTCTTGTTTATACAATCCCGCTTCTTTGATTGCTTCCAATTCCTTTTGTAAAACTGGTTGTAATGTATTGTACATAATTTGATTTTATTTTTTTATACAATATTACAGTTTTTCTTTGGTGGAAACAGCCTGTTTATTGAGAATTCACCGCAAATCAATGTTTTGATAACATTAAACCGTTTGCACAAATTTACGTAGCACTTTGGCTTCTTTCTTTTCGCAACGAATAATGGCTCCATCAAGAGGAGATAATAGGCAAACTACATTGGATCGTCGGGAGCATGGCAAGGTGGACTTAACGTGGACGCTATACGGACTTAAGATGGACGCAGTCCTTAGCCAGTTTAGATCTGGCGCTTTGTATTCCTTTGTTTTAGGTCAACAACATATGATTTAATACGGATTGGCTTATTCGTAACGCAGGGCATCCACCGGATCTAATTTTGAAGCTTTTGATGCCGGATAATAACCGGATAGCATTCCCACAAGGCCACATACTGCAAATCCGAGAATAATAGCTGCCCAAGGGATAATAAAGGATGTTCCCAGCTGAAGGGCCAACAAATTACCGATCAGGATACCGATAAATATACCCGCGACACCGCCCATCATACAGATGACAATGGCTTCCATCAAAAACTGCTTGCGTATCACACTGGGCGTAGCACCTATTGCCTTCCGGATACCGATCTCTCTTGTCCGTTCAGTAACCGACACCAGCATGATATTCATCAGTCCGATGGATGCACCAACAAGGGTGATAAAGGCGATCACTACTGCTCCTAAGGTCACCATCGCCATATTCTGCATCAGCATTTGTGCCACCGCATCGGACTTGGTAATCTCAAAATCATTGGTTTGCCTTGCCGATAGGCCGCGGATATTCCGAAATACAATGGAAGCTTCGCCAATAGCTGCTTCCAAACGCATGGGATCATTGGACGATACGGTGATCACATAGGATGGCTCTACGACCTGCATGACCGATCTTGCTTTCACCAGGGGAATAAAGCAGGCCCTATCGCCACCCATACCCGCGGAAGAGCCTTTGCTTTTTAGCACTCCGATGACCTGGTATCGGATATTATTGACCGTAATAAACTGCCCGATGGGGTCAATGATCTCCCCAAAAAGCATTTTACTGACTTCACTGCCGATGATAATCACCGCTCCCCCGGTTTCTACATCACGGACAGAGAAATTACGTCCTTCACTGACGATATAGCCCGAGGTCTGAAGATAATTTTCATCGGTACCAATTAGGCCGATATTTGGGTTTGTCTTTTTTGACTGAAATTTTGCGGTTGAATTCCATGTTACGTTGGCACTGATGGATGTCGTCGCATTAAAATGAAAATTCTGTTTGAACCTTGCGGCCTGGGCATAGGTAATATTGGCAAATACCTTAGACCGTGTACCTCCTGTACCGATCTGCACATTCAATCCCCTATTCCGTATATTGAATGAATTGGACCCCATGGAAGAAAAGGAATCCGTTAAGGAGTTTTTCATGGCGTCAATAGATGTCAATACACCGATCAGGGCCATCATCCCTATCGCAATGATCAATGCCGTTAAAAATGTCCGCAACTTGTTACCTACAATAGATTGCAGTGCAAGTTTTACATTTTCAACATAAGACATTTTTACGGACATGCGGCGACTTTTATAATTTGCAGATGAAAATACTGTTATTCCTCCACAAAACCAAAAGGCAATTTATTCTAATGGAATAAATTGCCTTTTTTATAACAGGTCAATGCCCACAGAAAGGTCGTCATTAGCTTTCTAAATAGCTTACATCCTATTACTTTCAGCCCTAATTAGACGATTAATTGATCCTTTTCCAGGTCTCTGTCCGTCCGAGCAAACTAACCCCCACATAGCCACGTATGTCGAGTTTGTCCCCCTTTAAAGTCATTTTACAACTATAGGTTTTCCCTGTTTTTGGATCATAGATCTTCCCATCTTCATAGGTATTTCCATCTTTTTCAAAATTGGTCAAGATCTCCAATCCCTGAATTGCCCGGCTCTGAAGCGCCTTGTCTGGGTTTTTAATATCTTTCTTGGGCTGTCCAGCTTCATTATTTGGAAATTTAAGCCAATAAAGCTTACCAAAAAATTTGTCCCCTTTTTTATAAATCTCCACACGGCCCTCGCCGCTCGGGTTTTCCCACTTTCCGATAATCGGATCTGTTTGCGCAAACAATGTTACTGTAACAAGCAACATAATGAATGACATCATAATTTTCTTCATTGGTCTATATTATTTTTATGAATTTATTTTAACATTTTTTTGCCTATCTCTCTAATCGCCTATCTCCAAAAGATTCTAGAAAAGAAAAATAAAACCGTCTAACCAATTCCAATGGAGTCCAGCGAATTAAAGCTTGTGGACTTATAAGTTAAATATACAAAATATTTACTATGCTTGCATATATTTATTTCCCATATCCCCTACTGATTTAAATAGATAAAAGAGCTGTTTCCTGTCTGCTCTCATATCGGCTGATAAAAGAGAGACTCGATTTTTCATATATAAAGCCAGCTGACGTAGGCTTCGGAGATTTTTTGGAACTGCTTCGCCCTTTGTTCGCCCCTGATTCGAAAATGTTATACCCTTTTTCTGTGGAGAAGTACCGTACAAGATCCGAAGCAGTCCCCGACCTGGCATGGTAAAAAGGCGAAGGAACGGGCCGAAACTTTGGCATTGCGTTTGCACGATAGTTATTATATTATTACTTTATTCACTGTTTATAAATTAGCACATATTATGAAATTTATTATTAGTCTTCTACTTACTGGCGTAGTCGTCGCAGTTGCCTGTTGGATTGTTCCAGGTGCACATGTAGCGGGATTCGGCTGGGCTATTGTCGCGGGTTTGGTAATCGGATTTGTCAATGCAACCGTAGGTTCAATTTTGAGATTGTTCACTTTTCCATTAAACTGGCTGACGCTTGGGCTGGTTTCCTTTATTATCACCGTTTTGATGGTATTACTTTCAGACTCGCTCCTTGGATCCAAATTTGATGTGGATGGATTTTGGACAGCAGCGTTGTTCGCCATAGTCGTTGCCGTATTGGAAATGATCATCGGAAGCACTTCAAAAGACTAAAATTATATAATTATATATAAAAAAGGCTGTTTTCCCCAATCGGAAAACAGCCTTTTTCGATATCAGCAGGAATGATGATCTTTCGACGGAAAGACTATTTCTAAAGCTGTTTATGCGCTATTTTAATTCCCCTCCCCTCGCTTTTTAAGCTTAAAATAGCTAAATTTAAATTATTTAACAGATCCTCCGATATATGTGCGAACACAACCACGAGCATAGCCATACAGAAAAAGAGACTCCCTGGTGGATATCACAACGCAAACTTCTTATTGCACTTATCCTATTGATCACACTGTTGATCCTCAAATACGCCTTTAAGATCACGCCTCCTTTTTATGCTTCTTTATTTTTAAATGGTGTAGCGTACCTACTAGCAGGTATACCCGTTCTGCAGATGGCTTTACGGAAGGCCAAACGCGGCGATTTCTTCAATGAATTCTTTTTGATGAGTGTTGCAACCTTAGGGGCTTTTGCTATCCGGGAATTTGAAGAAGGGGTTGCCGTAATGGTCTTTTACCAGATCGGCGAATGGTTTCAGGATACAGCTGTAGATAACGCCAAAAAATCCATAAAATCGCTGTTGGACATCCGTCCGGATAAAGTCACGGTCTTGCGGGATGGAAAACAACTGGATGTAGATCCCAAAACCGTCAACATCGGTGAAGTGATTGTTGTTAAAGCAGGCGAAAAAGTTGCACTGGACGGGAAACTGCTGAATGAACGGGCTGCATTCAATACCGCAGCGCTCACCGGAGAAAGCAAGCCCGACACGAAATATAAGGGGGACGCCGTCTTTGCGGGTCTGATCAATTTAGAATCAGTTTGTGAAATCAGCGTAAACAGCCTGTTCAAGGACAGCAAGCTGAGTAAGATATTAGCGATGGTGCAGGATGCGACGGCGCGCAAATCCAAAACACAGCTATTTATCTCCAAGTTTGCAAAAATCTATGTCCCTATTATCTTCGCACTTGCTGTTCTTGTCCTTATCGTCCCGATATTTATTGTCAGTGACTACAGCTTTAGAGACTGGTTTTATCGTAGTCTGGTATTTCTTGTGATCAGCTGCCCTTGTGCCCTGGTCGTCTCGATCCCCTTAGGTTACTTCGGCGGAATAGGACTAGCTTCCAGAAACGGGATTTTGTTCAAAGGCGGTAATTTCCTGGATGCCATCACTGCTGTCGATACCATTGTCATGGATAAAACGGGTACCCTTACCGAAGGTGTTTTTGAAGTCAAAGAGGTCGTTGCTGTCAATGGACAGTTGGCGGAACTATTGGATTATGCCAAAGCCATTGAATCCAATTCGACCCATCCCATTGCAAAAGCGATAGCGCGCTACCATCCGGGAGATCCCACTTTTATTACCAAAGGAATCGTGGAAGTACCTGGTCATGGGCTCAAAGCGACGATCAACGATAAGCTTGTCCTTGCCGGCAACAGCAAACTGCTGGACAAGTTTGACGTCTCCTATCCGGAAGAAATAAAGCAAATTGTCCATTCCATCGTACTGATTGCAATAGACAGCCAATATGCAGGTTACATTACGGTTGCAGACCGAAATAAACCAGACGCTAAATCGGTAATTTCAGCCATGCGGGCACAAGGCTTGTACACGGTCATGCTGTCCGGTGACAAAAAAGCGGTAGTGGGTGATGTGGCGAGGGAACTGGGGATAGATAAAGCCTACGGCGACCTTCTGCCAGAAGATAAAGTAAGCCATGTCCAAAGATTAATCGACGAAGGGCGAAATGTAGCTTTCGCGGGCGATGGCGTCAACGATGCTCCTGTGGTTGCTTTGGCTCAAGTAGGCATCGCAATGGGCGGATTAGGTGCAGACGCGACTATCGAAACGGCAGACGTTGTAATCCAAAATGATGAACCGCATAAAATTTTGTCTGCCATCAAAATCGGTAAGATCACCCGTAATATTGTCTGGCAGAATGTCGTCCTGGCAATGGGTATCAAAATTATTGTGCTGATCCTCGGGGCCGGAGGGGTTGCCACACTATGGGAAGCTGTGATCGCTGATGTTGGTGTGGCGCTATTGGCGATTTTAAATGCCATCCGAATTCAGAATAAAACGATATAATACAGTCCAGAAAGGACTGTTTAAAAGCAAGAAAAACTGTAAAAATACATTCGGCCAACCTTGTTTGAAGATCAGCCGGATGTACTATATGGATGAATTAATCGCGCCAGGATTTATAGGCATTGATCAATCCATTGGTGGAAGAATCATGGCTGGTGATCAGATTATCGTCGCTCAGCTCCGGTAGAATCTTATTGGCAAGCTGTTTACCAAGTTCAACCCCCCATTGGTCAAAACTATAGACATTCCAAATCACCCCCTGTACAAATATCTTGTGTTCGTAGAGCGCGATAAGTCTGCCCAATGTCCGTGGAGTCATTTTTTTCAATAAAATGGAGTTTGTTGGCCGATTGCCCTCAAACACTTTATAAGCTTTTAATTCTTCGATCTCGGCATTGGACTTACCTGCTTTTTGGAATTCAGCAACAACCTCTTCCTCGGTTTTACCATTCATCAAGGCCTCCGTCTGTGCAAAGAAATTAGACAATAAAAGTTGATGGTGATTGCCGATCGGGTTAAGGCTATTTGCAGGTGCGATAAAATCACATGGAATCAATTTCGTCCCCTGATGGATCAACTGGTAAAAAGCATGCTGACCGTTTGTTCCGGGTTCGCCCCAAATAATCGGCCCGGTCTGGTAGTCGACACGTTCGCCATTGCGGTCAATGTATTTTCCGTTGCTCTCCATGTCTCCCTGTTGAAAATAAGCTGCAAAGCGATGCAGGTATTGATCGTAAGGAAGGATGGCATGGCTTTCAGCCTCAAAAAAATTATTATACCATATACCGAGCAAAGCCAATATTACCGGAATATTTTCTTCAAAAGCGCTGGTTCTGAAATGCTCATCTGCTTCATAGGCACCTTCTAAGAGTTCCTCGAAATTATCAAATCCGATCGCCAGACTGATGGAAAGCCCAATGGCAGACCATAGTGAATAGCGCCCACCAACCCAATCCCAAAATACAAACATATTTTGCGGATCTATACCAAAAGCCGTTACAGCCTCTGTATTGGTACTCAATGCCGCAAAATGTTTGGCGACATCTTCCTGCCCGGCTCCCTTACTCAGAAACCAATCTTTTGCCGTATGTGCATTGGCCATTGTCTCCTGGGTAGTGAATGTTTTGGATGCAATCAGAAACAAGGTAGTCTCCGGGTCAACTTCTTTTAGGGTTTCGGCAATATGTGTTCCGTCTACATTAGACACAAAATGCACGTTCAGCCTGGTTTTATATGCCTTTAAAGCCTCGGTTACCATCACCGGCCCCAAGTCAGAACCTCCGATACCGATATTAACGACATCAGTAATGACTTTTCCTGTATAACCTTTCCATTCGCCAGAGAGTATCTTTTCTGTAAAGGCTTTTATCTGTGCCAATACACTTCTAACCGCAGGCATGACGTCCTTGCCATCCACAAAGACAGGCTTATCGGACTGATTCCGCAACGCGGTATGCAAGACGGGTCTATTTTCGGTCACATTGATCCGCTCTCCGGCAAACATCGCCGCTATTGCTTCAGATAGATGACATTCTTTGGCAAGCTGAACCAACAATGCCATGGTCTCCTCGTTGACGCGATTTTTGGAATAATCTAAAAGAATATCCTCAAAGAGAATCGAAAACTTCTTAAATCGCTGTGGATCCGCAGCAAAAAGCTCACGTAAGCCCTGCTGATTGATATCAATATAATGATCTACCAAATATTGGTAGGCTTTGGTCGTTGTAAAATTAATTTTTGGAAACATACTGTTTTTATTGAAAAAATTTGTTTTAAATCACAGTAAGAACCTTCAGCATCTTTTTACCACATGCATTGAAGCTCATTAAACAAAGGTTTATACTGTTGACACTATCAAAACTAAAAAAAAAAGGCCAAATATTAGTATGGAGATATTAGATTGGAGATTTTGCTTCCCCAAGCCCCGGTGCTTACCAATTGTTTCCATTTTTTTTAATTTTCAATTTCTACTTTTTAATTTCTACATTAGCAGATATGACAAAAGAACAAATTCAAGACTTGAGGGATCGTGTTACATCCCTGAGGAGGCATCTTTGACATCGATGTCCGCAAAAATGAAATAGAAAGAGATCAGGCAATTACGCTGGAAGCAAACTTCTGGGATGATTCGAAGGCTGCAGAGAAAATATTGCTTGCGATCAAAAACCAAAAAGTATGGACTGATCATTTTGATGACGTAGCGTCAGCGGTTGAAGACACTTATGTCATGTATGAGTTTTTTCAATCCGGGGACGCAACAGATAAAGAACTGGACGATCAGTATAAACTTGCATTGGAAAAGATCGAAGAGCTGGAGTTCAAGAATATGCTCAGCGCCGAGGAGGATCAATTGGATGCCATCCTACAGATCACAGCTGGTGCCGGAGGTACCGAAAGTTGCGACTGGGCAGCCATGCTGATGCGCATGTATATTATGTGGGGTGAGAAAAATGGATATAAAGTGACCGAGCAGGACTCCCAGGAAGGCGATGTCGCGGGAATCAAAAGTGTTACTCTTCAATTGTCCGGAGCATTTGCTTATGGTTACCTTAAAGGTGAAAATGGCGTACACCGACTGGTCCGCATCTCGCCTTTTGACTCCAACGCCAAACGACATACCTCATTTGCATCAGTATATGTCTACCCATTGATTGACGACAACATAGAAATAGACGTTAAAGATTCGGAAATTGAATGGGACACCTTCCGTTCAGGAGGTGCCGGTGGCCAGAATGTCAACAAAGTGGAGACAGCCGTCAGGCTACACCATAAACCCACTGGCATCATTATCAAAAATCAGGAGACGAGATCGCAATTACAGAATAAGGAAAATGCGCTGCGCTTATTGAAATCGCAACTGTATGAGATTGAAATGCGCAAACGGCAAGAGGCCTCCGCAGCAATCGAAGGAAATAAAAAGAAAATCGAATGGGGATCCCAAATTCGTAATTATGTCTTGCATCCTTATAAATTAATCAAGGATTTACGGACAAATTACGAAACATCAAATACCCAAGCGGTACTGGATGGCGACTTGAACGATTTCCTGAAAAATTATTTAATGGAATTTGGCGGTTAATCTGCCATAAAAAACTAGAAAATTGAAGACGCTCCATTGATGGGCGTCTTTTTTTTGTCAAGGCAATCACTGCCTTCTTTCATACACAGTCTGTCACTGTAGCTGTCAATCACTCTTTAAAAAAATCTTAAAAACGTTAAAAAACCTTAAATGTCGACTGTGTACACAGGGTAGCAAATAATTGATTAAACAGATGAACAATCAACCATAAACAATTAAAAAACAATGATTTACAAAAAGTAAAAATGTATCAAGAACGTTACAAAGTATAAGTTTCTTCAATTTTTGGCACAAAATAAAGGCATGTATTTTGCGTTTATGCATTCGTAATATTTTCATTACAAAAGACCCTGTGCTTGGGCCAGCAAAGAAAATAAAAAGAAGAATGTATATCTAAAAATAGAACGGTTATGAATTACATGAAAGAAAACTCAATCGTATCAAAGCAGATGGCCAAACAATGGAAACCTGCCGTGTACGACGTCAATGAAGAACAGCAACAAGCTCAGACAACAGTAAACAAAGTCGAAGAAAGCAATTTTGGAACGAAAGAATACGTTATTTTTGGAGCGACTTTTTTTGTGTTATTTGCATCAGTCTTTGGTGTATATATGCTTCAGCCAGATTTTGATGCATTACGTTTCCAACGTTTAGACAGTATCGGCGGAATATTTTTAATTGGCTTAGGAATATTTTTAGCCGTTGCCGCCCTAAGTTTTTTGATCTTTTTGATTGTGCTTCACCGAAGATACAAACCAATTGCGTCTGTTTCGGATGAAGAGCTACCTACCTGCACAATTATTGTTCCGGCTTATAATGAAGGACAACTGGTATACGACACACTCCATAGCTTGGCAAGCAGCGACTATCCGGAGAAAAAACTCCAGATCATTGCTATTGACGACGGAAGTAAGGACAACACTTTTGCCTGGATACAACGTGCGAAGATGGAATTGGGTGATCGTATTGAAATCTATCAACAACCCAAAAACATGGGTAAACGCCATGCATTATACCGTGGATTTAAATTGGGGACAGGCGAAGTTTTTATTACAGTAGATAGCGATTCTGTGGTCAACAAAGATACCATTCGCAATATGGCCAGTCCATTTGTGACCAACCCCGAATGTGGGGCAGTAGCAGGTAATGTGCGTGTACTGAATAATAAAAAGGCAATCATACCTCGTATGTTAAATGTGAGTTTTGTCTTCAGTTTTGAGTTTGTACGTTCGGCGCAAAGTATGCTTGGAACAGTGATGTGTACCCCTGGAGCATTATCTGGGTACCGCAGAGAAGCTGTTATGCACTGCTTGGAGGATTGGATCAATCAAACTTTTATGGGACAACCTTCTGATATCGGAGAAGATCGCGCCATGACAAATATGATATTAAAACAGGGATATCATGTATTATTCCAATCGAATGCTTACGTATACACCGATACGCCTGTACGTTATAAAAATTTATATAAGATGTTTATCCGTTGGGAAAGAAGTAATGTGCGTGAAAATATTATGATGAGCCAGTTTGCCTTTAAGAATTTCCGTAAAGGGCCGAAATGGGGTGCACGTATCCTATTGATCATGCAATGGAAAAAAGTACTACTTTCCTATCCAATGATGTTATTAATGTTTTGGACCGTATTTCATTATCCATTGATGTTTTTGAGCTCAACGCTAGTCGGAATCCTTATATTCTCAAGTATTCAGGCTTATTTCTTTGCATCCAAAAATTCAGATGCAAAAGAAGCTTTCTGGGCTTATAGTTATAGCATATTTTACGCTTTCAGCTTATTTTGGATCACACCTTATGCCATTGCTACGGCTGGGCGTAAAGGTTGGTTGACAAGAGGCTAGTTTCGACGGAAAGAACGTATCTTTACTTTAAATATAAATATGACAGATTTTCAGATTAAAAAAATTGCCATTATTGGTCAGGGTTATGTGGGATTGCCTTTAGCGATAGCTTTCTCTGAATTCTTTCCGGTGATTGGCTTCGATATAAATAAAACTCGTATTGACGAACTTAAAGCTGGTATAGACCGTACACTTGAAGCAGATGGTGATGAGCTATTGCATGCACGGAATCTATTTACCGCATCGGAACAGCGCAGGGGCTACGATGCAAGTTCAACCGTTCATGATATCGCAGATGCCAATGTGTATATCGTCACAGTCCCGACGCCGATAGATCGTTATAACTCGCCTGACTTATCGCCGCTCTTGACAGCATCTAAAATGATTGGAGAACTGCTAAAGGCTGGGGATTTAGTTATCTATGAATCCACAGTCTATCCGGGATGTACCGAAGAAGAATGTGTCCCTGTTTTGGAAAAAAATTCGGGCTTGAAATTTAATCAAGACTTCTTTGTTGGCTACTCTCCAGAGCGTATAAACCCTGGCGACAAGGTGAATTCATTGCAAAAAGTAATGAAAGTAACTTCCGGAAGCACTGCCGAAGCGGGACTTGTGGTTGATGCGCTCTATAAAAAAATTATTCATGCCGGCACACATCTAGCTCCTTCCATCAAGGTAGCAGAAGCAGCAAAAGTGATTGAAAACGCGCAGCGGGATGTCAATATTTCATTTATGAACGAATTGGCCCTGATCTTTGATCGCGTTGGCATAGATACACAGGATGTGCTCGATGCTGCCGGAACAAAATATAATTTTCTCCGGTTCAAACCTGGTCTAGTTGGGGGACATTGCATTTCAGTAGATCCTTATTACTTAGCGCAAAAGGCGACGCAGCTGGGTTACCATCCGCATGTGATCTTGTCTGGCCGCGAGGTTAATGATCAGGTAGCTTCTTTTATTGCTTCCAAGGTGGTCAAACTGATGATACAGAAGAACATCAAATTTGACGGCGCGAAAGCCTTAGTGTTGGGGGTAACGTTTAAGGAAAACTGTCCTGATATCCGTAATAGCAAGGTCATTGACATGATCCATGATCTTAAAGAATTTGGTCTGGAAGTCGATATCTATGATCCTTGGGTAAATACAGATGAATTAAGAAAGCATTTTGGACTCGAATTATTGGAGACTCTACCGCAAACCGGTAATTACGACAGCATCATTCTGGCTGTAGGGCATCGTGAGTTTTTACACTTGGATCTCAAAAATTTAAAAAAGGATCCTTCTGTCGTATTTGACATCAAAGGAATACTTGACCGAAAATTGGTAGACGCCCGCTTGTAGTCTCATTTATTTGATACTATTTTTAGGTAACATTCTTTTAAAACCTTCAGTTCTCACCGCCAAATATGGTGAAAACTGAAGGTTTTTCCATATTTGGAGGAAATGTAATCATTTAATTAAAAAAAACCTTCATCAAATCTTTTGTTTCGCAATTAACTTAACACCACAATTATAGATCTGATCTCATTAAATTAAGCGCTATTTGGCACAAATTGCGGTAACTATGGAACTGTTAGGCGACACCGAGCTATTCACTAGCATTCAACCGGATAACCGTTATGCTATTTCTGAATAAGTCAATCGCTATTCAGAGATCCTTTTCCGCATTATACAGCGCCGGGTTTGTTGTGATTCTATTCTATCTAAAAAATTGACTCAAATGGCGGGAATTGATAAACAAATTATCCAATAATTATCCCGGCAAATAGCGATATAACTAAGCATACATCTAAATATGCAACTATACATCTACCTGACCTCCAATTGAATAATATTTTTTTGTTTATGTGTAGCATTTACCAATAATTATCCGTACTATTAATAAAACCTAAAATAAGGTTAAGGCCAAGGGAAAATTCGCCTTTGTCTGATCAATATCAGATAATGTAACTACTATAAACTAAATCATGGAAAATAATTTGCGAAAATCAGATCAATTTAATGACCACAGCTACGGCCTCCATGCCAATTGGTACAATACCCTCTATCCAGAAAAAGAACAAAAGATTAAGGTAATCAAATCTTTAAATAGTTACAATGGAAGTATCAACCATTGGTTACAGAACCTTTTTTTCAATTGTCTGAATCCTTTTACCAAGGATAAAAATGCGAAATGGCTTACCCTTGGTGATGCTTATGGACATGACGCGCGACATCTACTTGACCAGAATATCCAGGATGTCACCGCAAGTGATCTGGATGACAGTTTCCTGAAAGTTTCCCATGAAGAAGAATTTATAAAGGATTTCTCCGCCCAGAACGCTGAATCATTAACCTTGGAAGATGAGAGCGTGGATTATATACTCTGTAAGGAAAGCTACCATCATTTTCCACGTCCTTACGCCGCACTCTACGAAATGATCCGGGTAGCCAGAAAAGCTATTATAATTATTGAGCCACAGGACCCGATATCAAAAATGCCTTCCTTATTGTATTTGGCCAATCTACTGGGAAGAATCAACGACAGGACGATCAATAAGATCTGGAAAAATAGGTTCTCCTATGAAAAGGTGGGAAACTTTGTCTACAAGGTTTCGGAACGGGAATTTGAAAAATTTGCAGCTGGGCTTAATCTTCCTATGATTGCAATAAAAAAACTCAACCCAAACTTTTGGTTTCCGGGCAGTGAGCATATCAAAGCTAATAGAAAGGAGAAGCTTTTCAGGCGTATTCTTTTCAGAAAGAAAATACGTGATCTTTTTTCCAATTGGGGGATATTGCCGAGCCAGACACTTTCCATTGCCGTCTTTAAGAATATGCCCGATGATTCCCTAAAGAAATCCCTTATCGAAGAAGGATACAGATTGGTCGAGATCCCGAAAAATCCACATATCCAAAAGCCATCGTATTAATCACTTCTATTGTCCCTGATATTTGTTTCCGCGAGTTCATGTAAAAGGAGAAGATCATTTGCGGGCAATTGGACATGTTGGTACAGACCAAAATTAACCATCTGGACGTAGACAAACAGGATCTTCTTTTCGGAGTAATTCAAATCTGGGCTATTTCCCGCAATTTAAATGAAGTAAGATAAGTGCGACAGTATCGCTCCCGACGGGATTGGACGATTGAATTGCATAAAAAAAGCGACTCCTCTGAAGTCGCTTTTGTAGCCCGTAGGGGAATCGAACCCCTGTTTCAAGAATGAAAATCTTGCGTCCTAACCCCTAGACGAACGGGCCGTTTTTTGTTTCGGTGTGCAAATATAGAAAGTTTTCTATATCTGTCAAAATTTTATCGAAATTTTTATTCATTTTTTTTTAAATAGATCACAAAACCCTCTGAAATGGCTATATTTAGACTCATTGAAAAAGTAACCAACATGACTAATTTTAAAAAAATTAAAAACCCGCTACTCTATGCTGGTCTTGGCATGGCATTTTTTAGCCAAGCAGCATATGCTCAAAAACCGAGCTCAATTGCCGATCAGCTGCAAATCACCTGGCAAGTCAAGGATGGCCAGAATATCCGTAAAAATCCTGTCTCAACAATCATTCTGAAAAATAAGGGCAGAAGCGCCATACAGCTAAATGATTGGAGCCTCTGGTTTAATTTTATCCGGTCTATTGATCCTGATAAAGTAGATAATAGATTTGCCATTGACCACAGGAATGGTGACCTATTTCAGGTTAGCTTTAAGAAAAACAATTTTCTATTAAAAGCACAGGATACCATCCATATTGATTTTACCACAACTGGACTCGTCAATTATACCGACGGACCAATCGGTTTGTATGTAAAAAACAGCAAAACCGGGCTTTCAACAGATATTCGGAACTATACAGCAGTGAAAACCGCGCCTCAATCCGACACTGAAAAAGCGGATTATTGGTCTTATAAGTATGATCAGAACCAACTTACAGATGGAATCGAAGCACAAAGCATTATTCCTTTACCCAGTAATATTAACATCGACAATAACGCAAAGTTCATTATAACGAACGATACTAAGGTATTAATTGCCAGCGAATTTGCTTCAGAATCGAATTTTCTGACAGATTTTCTAAACAAGTACACGGGAATCAAACTATCTCCTTCTTCGGCAAAAGAAGATGGAATTGTTATCGTCAAAACAAATGATCTAAAACCTGAATCCTACCGGCTAAACATTGATGCAAAGGGGATACACATAGAGGCATCGGATAAAGCAGGTGCATTTTATGCCATACAGTCTTTGAAATCCTTGATTAATCATCAACAATGGAATAAAACCACAAAATCAATTGCCTTACCTTACGCAAAAATAGAGGATAGTCCTCGTTATGGCTATCGTGGATTTATGTTGGATGCAGCCCGTAATTTTCATAGCAAGGCAGAAGTGTTGCGCATTTTAGACCTGATGGCCGCCTATAAATTAAATAAGTTCCATTTCCACTTTATTGACGATGAAGGTTGGCGATTGGAAATTCCATCCTTACCGGAACTGACTGCTGTGGGTGCTAACCGCACCGCTAATTTCGAAGACGGTAAAGGAATTCAACCCGCTTATGGTTCTGGTGCCACTGCAAAAGCGCATCAATTCTACACCGTAGCTGATTATATCGAAATCTTAAAATATGCGCAAGCAAGACATATCGATGTGATACCTGAAGTAGAAACACCGGGGCATGCCCGTGCTGCGATCAAAGCAATGCGCGCGCGTTATGCTCACTTCACTAAGGTGGGCGACAAACAGAAAGCAGAAGAGTTCCTATTGGATGATGCGGATGATAAATCGATCTATAACTCTGCACAGAACTGGAATGACAATGTGATGAACCCTGCCTTACCTTCAACCTATCATTTCCTGAGCAAAGTGGTCGATGAAATCAAAGCTATCCATGAAAAAGCTGGAGTACCATTGAAAATTATCGATTTGGGAGGTGATGAAACACCAAGCGGAGTCTGGGAAAAATCGCCGAAGATCCTTGCTTTCATGAAGGAAAATAACATCAGTAATGTACTTGATGTATGGCCAATATATATCGCCAAAATAAATCAACTTGTCCAAAGTAAAGGTCTGACTATGTCGGGATGGGAAGAAATGGGGATGCGTAACAAAGGGAAAGGAATGGAAGTTAACGCTGAATTGGGTAAATCCGGCATCCATCTCAATGTATGGAACAACCTTCCGGGACAGGGACAAGAAGATTTAGCTTACCGCTTAGCAAATGCAGGCTATAAAGTGGTGTATACAAGCGCAGCAAACAATTACCTGGATATGTCATGGGATCGAGACTTTGCTGATCCGGGCCATAGCTGGGTGGGTACTGTAAACTTGAACAGAACCTATTCGTTCGCACCGGAAAACTTCTTCATCAACCTTCGTAAAGATGATACTGGAAAAGATCTCGTAAAAGAAGCTTATACTAACAAAGTGCAGCTTACTACTGAAGGAAAGAAAAATCTGCTCGGCATCAAGGGTGCACTATGGGCTGAAAAAGTATCCACAGACCAACGCCTTGAGGAGATGATATTCCCCCGGTTAATTGCTATTGCCGATCGCGCCTGGGCGCAAGAACAAGCTTGGGAAAAAGGTAATTCTTATGATGAAGCAACCTATCGTAAGTCGTATACAGCCTTTATTAAGAAATTAGGCGAGGATGAATTGAGGAAACTGGATATTATTAATGGGGGTTATACCTATCGCCTTCCGAAGCTTGGAATTAAACAAGAGGGTAACCAACTTTATATCAACACTGATTATCCCGGATTCAAAGTCTATTATACAGAGAATGGAAGTACACCGAATTTGAAATCAAAAGAAGTAAATGGCGCAATTCCTTTTCAAGCGGGCAACAAATATCTATTCAAGGTATTTGACTCCAAAGGTAGATCTGGAGATGTTATTGCCTATTAAAAACTGAGCTGGATTATTACAATAAATAGTGATATCCAATAAGCTCAAGCTCATCGGTGAAATAGCACGGCCGACAGCAGTTCTAAAACTGAAAAAGGGATGATTTCTATTCGAAATCATCCCTTTTTACTTGTGCTCACAATTAAATGCCATCTGCTTAAAACTTATAGCTTAATGATACGGCAGCATTTCTAGGGTCGATCTGATTGATAAAACCGCCTCGGAAATACGAGTTCAAGCCAATCTCATTGGTGATATTGTTAACAAATACTTTTGCATCAAACCTCTGCCATTTATAACCCACCTGTGCGTTTAAAGTTGTATAGGCTGGCATATTGAATGGTTTTTCGCCATAATATTCACCGTGGCCTTGCGGTGTTAGACTATATTCATTTACTGGACGATCGCCCACATAATAAACTCCGGCACTTAAGCTCAGATTTCTTAAAGCACCTTGATTAAAGACATATTGCACCCAGGCATTGGCCGTATGTTTTGGCGCATTCATTGGTGCGGAGCCATTCATGTAAGATGGAGAATTTTTATATCGGGCATCCAAATATGCATAGCCCAACATCACCGTTAGATTTTCCAATACACGACCATTTAATTCAGCTTCGATACCATCCCGGATTAAATCACCTGCTTTAAAATAAAGACCCGTCGGTTGATTTGCCTCATTATATTCCGCATTGGTTAAGTCAGACGTATAAATATGGAAATACGTTAAGTTGAAACGTAGTCTATTGTTCAACCAATCTGATTTAATCCCACCTTCGAATTGTTCGGTAGTTGAAGCACCTGCCTTGGTCCCATCAACCATTGGATTGGCTGCACTTCTGAGACTGGTTGAGTTCGTATAAGATCCGAATACATTGAAATTCTCGAAAGGCGTTACGATAACACCTGCCATCGGATTCCAGGCTGATACCCTCTTATTTCCGTTTGATGTAAAGTCCTTTGTCGTCATTTCAGAGTAACGCAAACCCAATACTGCCTTAATGTATTTACTGAATTCAATAACATCCTGTGCCATAAAGCCAACAGAAGAATAGTAATTTCTCACCGGCGTTTTAGCCTCAAAAGCCACCTTCTTTCCTGTCCGTTTATTTCCCAAAGAATCCACATAAGATACTTGATCCAAATCATTAGCCCAGTCGCCATGAATATCAATAACATCAATCACCCCTGCAGCTAAAGCCGCCTGGTCGGTCTTTTTTAAAAGAACTTTATCTTCTAACAGATTCAATTTGGTATCAAACGAAGTTGTTGTTGCATCCGCAATACGATAATCTACACCAGCCTGTACCAAATGCTTTACTTTGCCTGTATACAAATCCTTTCCGATCAAATCAAATTGGAAGGTCTTGTTTTTATCATCACGCAAACTCTTGCTCATCTTCCGTGAAAAGGTATTGAACTTTTCCTCACGGTCCTTTATAAGAGTCGCCGATGTTGTCAAGTTATCGACCTGATAAGATGAGGTTGCTATGGAAGCGCGAATACTCCAACGATCGGTCAATTCATGATTGATCTGCCCCATAAAGCTCTTCATCTCTGTATTCACATTATCAGAATTCATACCCAAGAATTTATTATTTGGGATGACATACAACGCATTTACCGATTGAGATTTGTGTAAGTTAACTGCCGAATTCACTGGGGTACGATTATCGTTGAAATAGTCTCCTTCCAATGTGATCGTTGTTCTATCGGTTGGCTTCCAAGCCAGTGATGGGTTTAGATAGACACGGTCGGCTGAAAGCCCTTTTCTGAAACTATCATTTCTTTCATAGGCACCATCCATACGAAAAGCGACAGTCTCCTTTTTATCCAGTACCGTCTGAAAATCGAATGTCGGCCGAAACTGTCCCCAGCTTCCTACACGTACCCCAACCTCGCCGGAGTTTGTAAAATTAGGCGTTTTGGTTACCACGTTAATCACCCCGCCGGCATTACCAAGGTCAGTAATAACACCTTGGGTTACCGCGGCAGACCCTTTGATCATCTGTATAGACTCTACCCCCTGCATATCAACAACACCAGAAGCAGTCTGGAACTGCGAGTCCATACGTACCCCATTTTTCAAAACTGGCACTCCTCTGAAACCTCTTGTAGACAATGATTCTTTGACACCGCCGTAAGAACCAAATAGCGTAACGCCCGGAATATTTCGAACAGCATCAGTCAATGTTAATATACCCTGATCTTGAATTACTTTATTGGATATCACCGATATACTCTGAATCTGATCGGAAGGTTTTAAAGGCATACGGGTAATCATCTCAAGCCCCTTTGGCTTTTTATTCCGCTCACCAAACACCTCCACTTCATCGATAGCCTGCTCATTGCTCACCAGCACCACCGGTTTTATGACCACCTCACGGCTAGCGGAGCTAAATACATAATCAACCGAGGTTGTTTGATATCCTAGATAGGTAAAACGGATAACCGCATTCTGATCGACACCCTGAAGTCTAAAATGACCTCTGTGGTCTGTCCGCACGGTTTTATCGCCGATTGAAACGGTCACTGAGCTTAATGGATTGTTGTTTGCATCAACAACCTTTCCTTTTACGATCCCTGAAGTTTGACCATATACAGCGCTTCCGATTAACAACGTAGAGGCAAGAGCAAGTAAGTGTTTGTCCATGTTAATAATTTTGGGTAATTATTTTTAATTATTCTAAATAACAGGGCAAAGATATAAAAACTCGCTTATTTAGAATAATTAAAAATAAAAAAAGCTCTGAATCGCTTATGATTCAGAGCTTTCCCAATATTAACTCAGTGTATTTTAGTCAAATTTCCATCGTACAAAAGCCTCTATCGCTTCGTAGTTAGCTAGACCTAACCTGTCATATAACGACGCGGTGTCACTCGTACGGTCTTCAGCACGTACCCAAAATTCACGTGGATCATCACCCGGGAATACAGGTAGATCTTTTTGGGATTGGTGTTTGAAGATCGCTAAACGCTTGCGGTACACCTCTTGTGGTGATAGGGGAACGGCCATTTCAATCTCATGGATTGGGTATTCATGCCATGCACCTCTGTACAACCATAACCAACAGTCTTTTGTCCACTCGTCTGTTTTGCTCAATCTTTTCAAGGCTTCGAATAAAATATCGAAACATACTTTATGTGTACCATGTGGGTCGGCAAAATCTCCCGCTGCAAATACTTGGTGCGGTTTTACCTGACGCAACAATTCCATTGTTTGTTGAATATCATCTTCAAACGATACTTCTTTCGCAAATTTTTGTCTGTCATAGAATGGAAGATCCTGGAAGTGGATATTTTCATCTGGCAATCCGACTAAACGAGCTCCGGCAATGGCTTCCCCTTTACGGATCAATGCCTTTATTTTGCGAACAAGCTCGGTATCGATCTGATTTGGTTTTTTCGTTGCAAAGATTGCTCTTTCCTCATCATAAATCTGATTGATCTGAGCGGCCTCCGCCTTTGCACCGATTTGATTTGCCAGATCCTCCGCAAATTCCAGGTAACGCACCACATCATCATCCCATACAGCCGTATTACCACAAGTTTGGTATGCAACATGCACATTGTGCCCTTGATCTGCCAAACGGATAAATGTTCCGCCCATAGAGATGACATCGTCATCTGGGTGAGGAGAAAATACGATCACATTTTTCTTGGCTGGGTTGGCACGCTCCGGACGTTGCGAATCGTCTACGTTAGGTTTACCGCCCGGCCATCCTGTAATCGTATGCTGAAGTTCATTAAAAATACGGATATTGATGTTATAGGCAGGACCAGTTTCAGTTACCAGTTTTGCCATGCCATGGGCATTATAGTCCTCGTCAGTAAGTTTCAAAATCGGCTTATTGATCTCTAAGGCCAACCAAACAACTGCCTTTTTAATCAAAGAGGGTGTCCAGGTAACATCTTCGGCTAACCATGGAAGATCAAAACGTGTCAACAACGACGCTGCTGCCTCATCCAAAATGAACTCGACATTATCCGACAGTTGAAGATATGTAGCCGGAATCTCTGCTGAAATCTCGCCTTCAACAGCTTTTTTGATGATCTCCGCTTTCGTTTCAGTCCATGCCATCAGAATGATCTCGCGTGCTTTGAAAATTGTACCCACACCCATTGTAATGGCTTTTCTTGGCACATTTTCTTTTCCACCAAAAGCGCGAGAGGCGTCACGACGTGTCAAATCATCTAAGGTTACAATACGAGTACCGGAGTTGGGCGCAGAACCCGGTTCGTTAAAACCAATGTGTCCGGTACGGCCAATACCTAGCAATTGAATATCTAAACCTCCAGCAGCTGTAATCTTTTGCTCGTATGCCTCACAAAATGCATTGACTTGATCAGGTGCCAGGGTACCATCAGGAATATTTACATTCGCCTTATCAATATCCACATGATCGAACAAGTTTTTGTTCATAAAGGTCACATAGCTCTGATCGGCGTCAGGTTGCATAGGGTAATATTCGTCAAGATTGAAGGTAATCACGTTCTTAAAGCTTAAACCTTCTTCTTTGTGCAAGCGAATCAGTTCTTGATAGACCTGCACAGGTGTGGCACCAGTGGCAAGACCCAGAACAGCTTTTTCACCTTTCTCTTGCTTTGCACGAATAATGTCAGCAATACGATTTGCAACGTTTTTCGAAGCTGAATTTTGATCTGGATAGACGCTTACGGGGACTTTCTCGAAGCGTGTTTCTTCCAATAAATTTAATCTAGCCATTTTATGGATATATTGATAAACGTGAATTACAAATTTATGAAATTAGTGAGTTAAGTTGAAGTAAAATTTTAATAAAGTGCCCTGTTCTTAACAATATTTTAAATAAAACCTTTTAGCCCCAAATTTAGCATCTAAAACAGGCTAAATTTTATTCAAAATAGCTACCGCTTCCGATAAAGTAACGTCCTGCTTGGCGAAACAAACGCGCAAAACTTGTTGATCTGTAGCCTGTTTGTAGAATGCAGAGAGCGGGATTGTCGCTATTTTATGATGTGTTGTCAAATAACGGGCAAAATCGAATTCTTTCTCCTGACTGATTGCACTATAATCCAGATTCAGAAAATAGGTACCTTCACAGGGTAGTACTTTAAAACGGGATTCCTTCAAACCATTTTTGAGCAAGTCTCTTTTTTTCTCAAAAAAACCAGCGAGATTATCGATGTACGCAATATCTTTTAAATATTCCGCGATCGCAATTTGCATTGGTGTATTGACGCTGAACACGTTAAACTGATGAATCTTTCGAAATTCTCGTGTCAGCATGGCCGGAGCTACACAGTACCCAATCTTCCAGCCTGTCGTATGCAACAGCTTTCCGAAAGAAGCAACAACAAAACTCCGCTCGCGCAAGGCCGGAATGCTCAAAACTGATTGCGGTTCAACGCCATCAAAGACAAGATGCTCATAGACTTCATCGCTGAGCAGCAGAGTGCCCGTACCTTCCAGAAGCTTGCCAAGTTTATTCAATTCTTCATTTCCGAGAACTTTTCCCGTAGGATTATTCGGATTATTGATAATCACCAGTCGTGTTTTTTCGTTGATCAACGTGGCCACATAATCCCAGTCAATTTGAAAATCCGGTGCCAATAATCGAACCGGAATAACCTTACCCCCAAACAATTCGATCGTTGGGGCATAACTATCGTATGCCGGTTCGAATATAATCACTTCGTCTCCAGCCCCGACCACTGTTGCTAGAGCTGTAAAGATGGCCTGAGTTCCCCCGGCTGTTATCGTGAGTTCCTCTGAAGGATCTACATCCACGTCATATACAACCTTGTATTTATTTACGATCGTCTCTCGCAGACTTTGTGCGCCGATCATCGGCGCATACTGATTATGTCCTTTTTCCATCGCCGCAGAAACCAATTGGGTTAGCCTGGGATCTGTTTCAAAGTCCGGGAATCCCTGTGAAAGGTTCAGGGCCTGCTCCGCATTGGCAAGCGTGGTCATCTGGGTAAAGATCGATGTACCGACATGTGGAAGTTTAGCTATTAGGTTGAAGTTCATTTTTTGACATTTTATTAATCTACTAAATTAGTGGATTTTCTTATATTTGTAAATATATAGAAGAATAGCAACATGATAAAATACATCACACTACTTTTTTTGGTTCTTCCGCTCTTTGGTTCAGCCCAGAAAAAAGAATTGACCAAACAGGAATACATTGCCCGTGTTAAAGCAGCACCGGATTCCATTTCAACATTAGTTGATTTGCGTCGTGTAGGCGGCTACGACCCTGTCTATACTGAGCTACAAGCCCTTTATAACACTCTGAGCGATAATGTCAAGAACTCCAGTGAAGGAAAAGAATTCCAGGAATATTTAAATGCACTGGAGACTGTTCAGATCGGAAAAGTCGCACCTGCTTTTACACAAAATGACACAACAGGCAACCCTGTACAACTATCCGATTTCAAAGGCAAGTATGTACTGCTTGATTTTTGGGCTTCCTGGTGTCCGGACTGTCGCGTTGAAAGTCCTGATCTCGTAAAAACTTATCAACAGTTCAAAGGAGACAACTTTGAAATCCTGGGTATATCCTTTGACAAGGACCGCAACTCCTGGATCAAAGCCATTCATGCGGATAAGCTACACTGGAGACATGTTTCTGACTTAAAACGCTGGCAAAATGATGTCGGCACATTATACGCAGTAAAGTCTATCCCTCAAAATGTATTGATTGACCCCAATGGAAAAATCATTGCCAAAAACTTGCATGGCGATGCTTTACGTGAAAAGCTAAAAGAAGTTTTGAAGTAGGTTTTCGGTATATATGGTTGCTGTCTCCTTCAAAGTCAGCATCAGAGATGAGGCTATAGGGGAATAATAACCATATTAAAAAGAATAGGTGCCCAAAAATCAGGCACCTATTCTTTTTAATATATGTTTTAGCAAATCAGCCAAATAAAGCGCTAAAAATATCCTCCAATTTAGCCACTGGCCTAATGGCAATATTATATTTCTTGGCATCCAGTCCTTTGGTATTAAACTTGGAAATAAAGATTCCATCAAAACCCAGCTTCTCAGCTTCCTGGATACGTTGTTCAATCCGGTTGACTGCCCTGATTTCTCCCGATAAGCCGACCTCGCCGGCAAAAGTCAGGTTGCTCCGTATCGGAATATCTTGTTGTGACGAAATAATAGCCACGATAACTGCCAGATCGATGGCTGGGTCTTCAACGCGAAGTCCTCCGGCAATATTCAAAAATACATCCTGTGCGCTTAACCGAAAACCAAATCGCTTTTCCAATACAGCCAACAACATGTTTAATCGTTTTGTATCATAACCTGTAGATGAGCGTTGGGCAGTTCCAAATGCGGAATTGCTAACCAAAGCCTGAACTTCAATCATCATTGGCCGCATGCCCTCTAGCATGGCCGCAATGGAAACCCCACTCACGGGCTCATCACGTTGTGAAATCATAATTTCGGACGGATTGGACACCTCCCGCAATCCGGAACCCTGCATTTCATATATACCCAATTCCGAAGCGGAGCCAAACCTATTTTTTACCGCACGCAATATACGGTAGACGTGATGGCGGTCACCCTCAAATTGGAGTACGGTATCGACCATATGTTCCAAGACTTTCGGTCCTGCAATGGAACCATCTTTGGTAATATGCCCTACAATAAATACAGGTGTGCTGGTTTCTTTGGCGAACCGGAGTAATTCAGCTGTACATTCCCGCACCTGGGAAACCGAACCCGGTGCCGATTCAATCTGTGATGAATGCAGCGTTTGGATGGAATCGATGACAATAACATTGGGCTGTACGGTTTCAATCTGCTTGAAAATATTTTGTGTGGATGTTTCCGTCAGAATATAACAATTGGCTTTAGAGGACTGCGACAATCGTTCGGCCCGCATCTTGATCTGCTGCTCACTCTCCTCTCCGGAAATATAGAGTGTTTTGACCTGTGGAATGGACAAAGCCAGCTGCAGCATCAAGGTGGACTTTCCTATTCCGGGCTCACCACCGATCAACACCAAGGAGCCCGGAACTATGCCGCCACCTAATACACGGTTGAACTCTTGATCTGGAGTTAGGATACGCGATTCATCCTGGTATACAATTTCATGAATAATAGCAGCTTTGTTTGCCCGCTTTGCATTCCCTGTTGTTGTCGTGCTTCGCCATTCAGGAACTTTTGAGCTTGACTTTTCGACCACCTCCTCAACAAAACTATTCCATTGTTTGCACGAAGGACACTGTCCCATCCATTTGGGAGATTCATAGCCGCAGTTTTGACAGAAATATGCCGATTTTGTTTTTGCCATCTACGAAATTACAAATTTCTATCCGTTACCTTACCTTTCATTTTCTTTTAAAATCCGCAAAAAATTCTGACCCATGATTTTAGCGATATCTGCTTTGTTGTAACCTCTTTCCAAAAGTCCCTTTGTCAATAAAGGAAATTTTGAAACATCTTCTAAGCCCTGAGGTGACGATTCGATGCCGTCAAAATCCGACCCAACCGCAACATGATCAATACCTACTTTCCTTACTAGGTAATCAATGTGATCCAATAATTTGGATAATGGTGCATCAACTTCGTATTTCGCCTCCTTGGATAACTGATCATACATACTCCAGGTGCTTTTTGTCATATCGGCTTCCTCTCCAACTTGTTTTTTGTAGATCTTCTTTAACCTTGTTTCATAGGTCGGGTCTAAAAAACCAGAGTAAAAGTTCACACCGATCACACCGCCATTTTTCTTCAATGCTTCCAATTGTTCATCTTTCAGGTTTCGGAAGTGTGGACATAAACGATAGGCATTGCTATGCGACACTAATATTGGTTTACTGGAAACCGCAAGTACATCATAAAAAGTCTGCTCGCCACCGTGGGAGAGATCGACTAGCATGCCAAGTTCGTTCATTTTTTTAACGATCGCTTTCCCATGATTCGTTAATCCCTTTGCCTTCGAATCCATCTTTTTGGACTCCATCGCAGCGCAACTTGCCCACGGTAGATTATAGTTCCAGGTCAAGGTCAAATATTTCGCGCCACGTTCATGGAGCCGGACAAGATTATCAATACTCTCCTCAATCATATTACCGCCCTCCACACCAATAATTGCGGCAATTTTTCCAGTTTTTAGAATTGTGTCGATATCATCCACTGATTTAGCCAAGGCAATAGTTCCCGCATTCGTCGCTACCATTTTCTCCAGCGAATCTATCTGCGCATTGGCATGCTCAAATGCTCCGGTCTTCCATTTCGCATCATCGGACCAAACAGCAAATACTTGTACATCTACTCCACCTTCCTTTAGCCGTGGCAAATCCGTGGCGCCGGAATTCAGACGCCGACCGATATCTTTTCCCTGAAAAATAGATTCATAGATCACATCATTATGCCCATCAACAACAACCATGTCTGCATGAATTTGCTTATAATCCTGACTATGGCTCAAGTGATTTAAGGATAACATGCATAAGCCCATAAGCACTAATTTTTTTGTCATTTTTTCACCTCATTGATTGTTTCATAAATCGCATCCTGAATCCGGCTGCGGATATTGAGATCCAACAATTTGGTACTGACCTGCGGATGCACCCGATTGGATAAAAAGATATAGACCAGTTGATTTTGCGGATCTATCCAGATACAGGTACCTGTGTAACCAGTATGTCCGAAGACAGTGCTATTGGCCAATTTAGATGGATATTCATTTTTCGGGTTTGGATCCCAGCGGTCAAACCCCAGTCCCCTCCGACTTGAGGTGGACTGCTTACTGGTAAACTGATCTATCGTTTCAGTCTTAAAATAGCGCTCTCCGCCATATTCACCCCGATTCAGCAACAGTTGTCCATATATCGCCAGATCATTGGCGGAGGCAAATAACCCCGCATGTCCGGCGACTCCCTCCGCCATAGCTGCTCCTTGATCGTGCACATACCCTTCCAATAATGTCCTGCGAAATGAAGTATCCTGCTCCGTAGGTACAATCTGCTCTTTTGAAAATCGTTCCCTTGGAAGATACCCCGCATGTGTCATTCCTAATGGTCGATAGAAATTTTCCTGAACATAATCCTGCAAAGGTACTGCCGTCTGATGTTCGGCAACTTCCTTCATCACATACATGCTGATGTCACTATACACATAGTTTCCTGTTGGCTTAACTGGAGAATTTAACATCTCGGGCCACATCACATCCCGATAGTAATGGTTGAGAATATAACTATTGTCAGCCATCTTAACCTGATGCTGTTGATCTGGACTGGCAACAACATCTCCGGCCTTCAAATATTTATAAAATGGGATAAATGGCGTAAAGCCAGCTTCATGCAGCATTACGGAACGCAATTTGATATCTTTTTTATTTGTATACTTCGCTTGCCACAGATAGTGCCCCATGGTACTGTCCAGATTAATGATATTACGTTCGGTCAGACGCATAATAACTGGAGTAGTACCCGCGATTTTACTGACTGAGGCCAGATCAAAGATATCACTCGTTTTCGTTGGAACTGCCTTCGTGTAGGTATGATAACCGTATGATTTTTCCAATAACACCTGCCCGTCTTTGATAACCATCACGACCGCTCCCGGAGTCGCCTGTTTCTCAATTGCTTCTTGTGCAATGGCATCAATTTTTTTGGTCAATTTACCCAAGTTCAGACTTGAGTTTTCACCAAAACTGTATTGAAGTCGCGTTTGAGCCGTCTTGACGTTTCCTTCAGTAATGGCTGCTCCGCCAAAAATAGACATGGCGGCATTGCGTTGACCGACAGCGGTAAAAGGCGCCAGCAGTTCAATCAAATCGGATTGCGGATGCTCAGACACAGTCTTTTTGCTTCGCTCATGTTCAAAGAAATGGCAGAGCACAACCTTTTTATTGTTCAGGACTGCCTGCCTGAGCTGCGCCAAACAATCTGCATCCAAATCATCTTCCTTGCCAGCTACAATAATCGTATTATAATACTTGATATCTTCGTCAAATTTACTAAAATCAAAAAGCGCTGTATTCGCATAACGCGTCAGCTGGCCTATAAACGCAGCATATTTGTCCACATTTGGAACAACGACAGCAATGCGCCGTTGATCTAGCCCTGTGAGTGGCAGCAGCTGATCTACATTATTATAAAGTATGGTTTCGTTTTTTATGGTCGACTTATATTGAGCGAACAGGGGGGCAATACAGAACAAACCTGCAAATAACACCCCGAAAAATCCTTTTTTCATTCTGTTTTTATCGTTTTTTAGGTTCTATCAAATAAAAATACGAATAAAATAAAAAAGCCAAGTCCATTTCAGTAAAAAAATCAATTTTGTTACGCTTGTTTTTTAAAGGCCCCGGTTAGGGATTTTCGGGATGAGCAAGTATAAATCTTTTTTTTTCTGTAAGTTTGATTAATGCCGGAATTGATTCAAAATAAAACAATATTTTCCCTGTTAGAGGTGAGCAAAAGTATCCAAAAAACGCTTGCTGAGCGTTACAAGAGCTTATATTGGATCAAGGCGGAGATGAATAAGCTCAACCACTATACACATTCCGGACATTGTTACCCCGAACTCGTTGAAAAACAAGATGGCAAAGTCGTTGCAGAGATCAGATCAACTCTGTGGAAAGCAGATTTCACCCGAATCAATAACAATTTTCTGAAAATTGCCCAAGAACCCTTAAGGGAAGGCATTACCATGTTATTTCAGGCGAGCATTTCCTATGATCCGATGTATGGTTTAAGCTTAAGGATTGTTGATATTGATCCTACTTTTACCTTAGGGGAACTGGAGAAAGAAAAATTGGACAGCATTAGAAAGCTCAAAGAAGAGGGCATTTACGAGGCCAATAAATCTATTCCGTTTCCAATGCTTCCAAAAAAGCTAGCAATTATTTCGGTGGAGACAAGCAAAGGTCTTTCTGATTTTTACAAAATTATAAATCAAAATCCCTGGGGTTACAAGTTGGAATGCACACTATTTCCAGCGCTCTTACAGGGAGATAAATCCATTCCCTCAATTATCAATCAACTCGCGGTCATTGCGGATAAAATAGCTGAATTTGACGTGGTTGCCATTATTCGTGGTGGCGGCGGAGAGGTTGGCCTATCCAGCTACAATAATTATTTGCTGGCAAAGGCAATAGCGATCTTTCCCATTCCTATATTGACCGGCATTGGCCATTCTACCAACTATACTGTGAGTGAGATGGTCGCCTACAAAAATGCGATCACACCGAGTGAACTGGCAGATTTCCTTATTCAAAAATTCCACAATTTTTCTGTCCCAATCGAAAAGGCAGCGGAAGGAATCCAACATCTGATCTTGACACGGTTTAAGGAAGAGAGAAACTTCTTGTCTCAAATGGCAACGCATATCCAATGGGTCGGAAAAAGAGAACTTCAGACTGCACGTACCAATATTCAGCATATGCAGCAAGAGCTGGGCGCCTTGATCAAACTACGGTTTTATGAACATAAAACGGCTTTAGCGCACACCGAACGGATTATCCAGCTTTCTGATCCGCGGCGACTGCTCAAACAAGGATTTTCCATCACAAAAGTCAATGGCAAGTTACTCCAATCTCTTGATCAGCTATCTCCGGGCGACCTGATTCAAACGATTCTGGAAGATGGTGAAATTATAAGTACTGTAACGCATAAGAAAGCGCATAGCGACAGTTCCGAAAACAGCTAACCGGTACTATTTTAAACTGAAAAATTTTAAGAAGATAAAATAAAATGGAGCAAAAATATACTTATACCGACGCCTTCAACGAATTACAAACAATTGTGAAAGAAATTGAAAACGGCACAACAAATATTGATGAGCTTGCTGAAAAAATAAAACGTGCGTCCGACCTCATTGAAGTATGCCGCGCAAAATTGACCGCGACCGAAGACGAGGTGAATCAATTGTTACAAAAAATCTCTCCTGCACAGGAGTCAGATCCAGGTTACCCCTCCTAATATTGATAGGCAACCACTTGTTTATCTCTTCGCAAAATCTCCATGAATTCTCGATGTTGCCTTATGTTTCCAGTCAAGCGCCATATGGTATTTAGGCTTTCTTTTGTATACCGCTGATTGACAATAGTTGCTTTAAACTTCATCTGTTTAATCAACTGATCAGTATGTTCAAAGTCCGCTTCGGATAAGGTCTGAAGCTCATAATCTTTAATTTTATGATAATTATCAATATAGGCTTGCAAATAAGTCAGTAATCCTAAAATCACTAAAACCAACCCCACGCCGATAAAAGCCAGAAAGATGTAACCAGCACCAATACACATACCCAGAGATGCGGTTGCCCATATTGTGGTCGCCGTTGTTATGCCGCTAACTTTGTTATCTTCCTTGAAGATTACACCAGCTCCTAAAAAACCGATACCCGTAATAATATTGGCGGCTAACCGATCCGGATTTCCAGTTCCAATTTTCAGTGAAAGAATTGTAAATAGGCATGAGCCAAAACTCACCAGTATAAAAGTCCGCAATCCTGCGGATTTATTCCTGTACTCGCGTTCGATACCAATTAAAAGTCCGATCAGAACGGATAACATAATCAGTAAGACATCGCGGCCTTCAAAAGCGTACAATAAATCATTCATGGATGTGATAACTATTCTTACCCCAATTTACAAAAAAAGAGCCCATTATTTACGAGGGCTCTCTTTTATATTCAATGCGTTTAGATTTCTTCCTCCCTGACTTCATCAGCCACACTTTTTCAAGGTTGCACACCAAAGTACAAGATATAATTAGGATGATGACATCAGTCCAGCTAAATCCTAATAAGATATGAGCTGTATTAGAACATGGGGACTTCAATCAGCAGCAATTTTGCATTATAATCTGCTGTGATCTCTATGTTTTCCGAATCGTAGATGCCGATAGCATCTCTTCGGGATAAAGTTTCGTTGGCCACTTTTACCTTTCCTTCAAGCACAAAAAGATACATACCATTTCTTTCCGAATGAACAGTATACGAAACTGTATTCCCTTCATCCAAATCCGCAAGACTGAAATACGCATCCTGATGAATATGAACGGCGTCCGGATCAGAACTATCAGGAGATACAATGGTTGCAAACGTATTATGGCGATTTAAATGCAGGTAAGATTTTTGATCATAACCCGGTGTGAGGTTCATTTCATTGGGTATAACCCATATTTGCAGAAATCTAACAAGATCTTTCTGATCTCCATTAAACTCTGAGTGCTTCACCCCTTTACCCGCGGACATAATTTGTACTTCTCCTGTTTCAATATTACGGACATTGCCAATACTGTCCTGATGGGAAAGTATTCCCTCCAAAGGTATACTCACGATTTCCATATTGTCATGGCCATGACGGCCAAAACCCTGACCGCCCTCCACCTGATCATCGTTTAATACTCGTAATGCTCCAAAATTTATTTTTTCAGGATCAAAATACTGCCCAAAGCTAAATGAATGGGCACTTTTCAACCAACCAAAATCAACATGGCCACGATCGTTTTCTCGGTGTATGATCTTTTGCATCTGTTCTCCCTGTTATATAAATAACTATTAATCAGAGGGCAAAACTCATACCAACAAGCTTTTTAGTGAAAAATCTGCCAATTTGACAAAAAACCTCACTAAAGTATTTTGAGTTTACCAGGAGCTACAGCCTGAATAAGTGCCCTGGCGAGGATTCGATTGGGATCCACTACGGTCATTCCATTGTGATCTCTTTCGGGAATGGCCAATGGCAATTCGGCACATCCCAAAATAATCACCTGTGCGCCCTGTTTTTTCAAATCATCCATAGCCATTAACAAATCTTCTCTTGCCTTATTGGCTATTGGTTCTGGTTGTGCCTTAATACCATAATCTTTATCATAAATAGCATTGTTTACTTTTTCTTTCTGTGCACCTTCAGGTTCTACGACAGGAAATCCTTTTTTCATAAAAGCTTCCCGATACTGGCTATAAGCCTGTTCACCTGCTGTCGATAACACACCTATAGTGCTATCTGGATAGTTCTCATCGACAAAACGCACTGTCTCATGAACAATATGAAGCAACTTCAGTTCATTCCCTAACCGGGCCATCTCATCCTGAATAACTGAAAAAATCGGTTCTGCATGCGCCGTATTCGACGGAATTGCCGCAATCGTTGCGCCAGCCTGTTCCAGTTGTTTTAAAATCAGCGCTATTGCCTTTCCTGGGTTCTCCTTCGATGTATCCAATAAATATGCAGAACGATCTGGAATCAGATTCGGACAGGAAAACAATAACAGTGGCAAGTGTTCCTGATCGGAACCTGCCACTGTTTCATCTATAATTTTCCTGGCTATATCCAAGCCCGCATAAGGACCAAGACCTCCTACTATACCAATCATAACACTATCTTTTTATACCTTATGATATAACCAATAGCTCGCCGAATGGTTTGATAAAGTTTACCATTCAATAGCCTGATCCTCGTCTGGAATCTGCGTGTTGAGCTGACGCTCCAAAATCAATGAGCCAGAAACCTTGAATTTGATCGCCGTAGTAGAAACAAGGGTATAATCCGTAAATTCGTAATCCACGTTATTGATTGTGATATAACGATGCAATAAATAAGGACGGACGGCGTCCATCTGTTCTGAAACGGTATAACTTGCATCTTTTTTGACAACGAACTTCATATTTGGATTTGTCGAATGAAAGCTTACCCCACCCTTGTCATTGAATGTTGCAAAAACTTGATAATTCTTCCGGTCCTTTCGCTCTTCATCTATATTACCCGCATAAAAGAAGATCGTATTCTCATCGACAACATAACTCTTGATTTGACTTTTTACAATCGGGGTTTCATTTTCATGTCCTTCCATAACAACCTTCAGGGCTGTCCCGCTATAGGTCCCGGAGTAATTGTTAAAAGGGTTGATGCGTAATAGTGCTTTTTTATAATGTTTCCGGGGATTGACCTTATATTTAGCCCCCGGATCATCCAAAATGGTCAAGGGAAGCACCCATTTTTCGGTCATATCAATACCCTTCAGTGTAAAATCAATGGCCATTAATCCGGTATTTTCCCCAGACTTGATATCCACCGCTGATGGAATCGCAAAATAGTCCGTACTGAGCTGTTTATAATAAAAATCCGTCCTCGTTTGGAATCGCTCGTAATTCAGCACGCCCAATGTATCAGCATCCACTCCCACTTTGACCGAAAGATTTTTATCGTTGGTTGTCGATCCGCTGACTTCCAGTGGCTGCATAAAGGTGGTCTTTTGCCCATCCTTGTAACGAACATAGATATTCGCGACGCCCTCACTTTCCAAGGGAGCCTTAAAAGAGATGTAATGTTCGAATTGTTCCTCTTTCCATTCATCATTACAAGAGCTGCAGACAACAAGTAAAGTGAGGAACAACAACTGTATATATGACTTGTTCATAAAATGCATATTTGGTTAATCATTATAAGTCCATCCAGGATTTTGAGTCAGATTCTTATTGCGCTTAAGTTCGGTATGGCTAATCGGCCAAAACCACATTTTGTCGGCAAAGGTTGTCTTCAAGGTCCAGATCGCGACGGGCTGATAAAAAAGGTCACGTTCCTCTACGTTCATCAAAACGTTACAGCCATAAACTGGTAGCGCTTCTTCAACAGACGCATCCATCCAACGACGTAGATCATAATAACGTTGACCTTCGCCCATAAGCTCAATAAAGCGCTCCCGTTTTATTGTTTTTCGCAATTCGTTCTTATTCCCATATACGCTTGCCGGATAATCGGGTACACCACCACGGATCCGGACAGGGTGTATACCTTTTTGTATTTCGGCAATGTCACGACTGATCGAGTAACTTGCTCCGCGCCAAGACGGAATGGTATACGAACCGCTTAACTCATTTAGTGCCTCAGCATACATCAGCAATACATCCGCATAACGGATGGCCGGCTCGGCCTTAGGAATAATACGTGAGCCAACTCCGCCTTCGTAAGTATCACTTGGATGAACAAACTTCTTAACCCCGAAACCTGTACGCAACCAATACCCATTCGCCGAATTAAAGCCGTTTCCTTTCGGATCAGCGCTATAATAGAAGATTTGTTTGTTGCGGTTTTCCTCTTTTGTTTCATTAAGCAGTGTCCAAAAACTTCCGCTATAAGCCACCGAAGCATAGAATCTCGGTTCTCGGTTTGCATATTGCAAGGACACACCGGGACGCAATGGTCTGTATTTTTTGTTGTCATAATTTTCCTGGGTCACAAAACCACTAACACGATTTGAACCATTTCCACGGCCGATTTCTTTATCCTTACCCGGAACATCCGTACCATCATTCATATAATAAGCGTCCACCAGCTTCTGTGTCAGGCCATGCGTATTCCATCCCGTTGCTGAACGCGGCAGCTGGTGGATGACCATTTGGTCGATACCCTCATTCGGCTGGTTGTTACCTCGGGTAAATATTAACTCCGGGTTACCCGAAGCAGTCAATGTCCCATTAAAGACCTCTGCATATGATTTGGCAGGATCAATGTCCGCCCAACCTGCTGGCCAGCTTTTATTCGAAAAATTATGATCCTGAGGAGGTCGGACTGTTGCATCATCACCCGTTTCCTGAAAAGGTGCGGTGTACAGCCGGTATACCCCCAGTTCAATGACATCGCGTGCAGCGGCTGCAGCCTTTGCCCATTTCTCTTCTTTATAATCGGCAGACAACAGGCGTTTCATCTGCTTGTCTACCAACCGGGCAGCATAAGCTGAATTATTCCCATTGGCCAATGGACTTGCAGCATACAGAAGCACCTTAGCCCTCGCAGCCAATGCTGCCCCTACAGAAGGGCGACTAGAGCCATCCTGTCCACGTCTCATCCCAAGGGCTTCCATTTCTTTCGCAGCCGTTAATAGTTCGTTGCTGATAAATTCAGCGCACTCATCATAGGTGTTTCGCGAGATAGCCAGTTCCTCATAACTATCTGTATAATCCAGGCCTTCATCGGGCAATATCGGAATTGGTCCATATTTACGGAGCAATAACCAATAGAGGTAAGCCCGCGCAAAACGCGCCTGCCCTCGATAATCTACGATTTCGGCCTCAGACATCTCGGTATTCATGTATATATTATGAATAAAGGTTGAAGCATTCCGAATCCCGCGATACGATTGAGTCCATGTCCCCTGTTTATCAGTTTCGGTATATAACCCCATTTTAAACATATTATAGGACAGTTCATTTTTTGATGGATCGTAATCCTTGTCCCGATCACCATAATACATATCATCCGCGAAACAGTGCGGTGTCAGGCCTTTACTGGCTACATCAGCATTTTCACCTTTAAACTCCTCAAACACATGAGCCAGCCATTTCTCCGAATACAGCTTGCTTTTAAATGTTTTTTCCAAGGTGATCCGATCTTTAAAATATTGGTCGGATTTTAAGTAATCCTTTTTACAGGAAGAGATCACATTCGTGCCCAAAATGAGCATCAACGCAATATATAATGTCTTTCTTTGCATCTTTTTCTAATTTTATAGGTTAATATTGATGCCAAATGTAAATGACTTGGGTAGGGGATAATCCTCACCCCTTGGTGTTGCCAGCTCCGGATCCCAAAGTTTGAATTTTGACCAGGTCAATAAATTTGAGCCGACGAGGAATAGGCGAATACTATTGGCCTTAATCCGATTGGTCAGGTGTTTTGACAGTGTATAACCTATATCCAGGGTTTTCAAACGAAGATATTGTCCGTTTTTTAACCAAAATGTTGACTCTCTGAAATTATTAATATTGTCTCCAAAACTTAAGCGTGGATAAGATGCATTCGGGTTTTCGGTTGATGGATCGCCTGATATGTCGGCAGAAATCCAACGATTATCGCCCATGACACCTTTCATTACCTGCCCCCATTCGCCCTCACGAAAGGCTTGCACCGTTTTTCCATAAATCGAAAAAGTAGACTTCCCTGATCCTTGGAAATGGACACTAAGGTCAAATCCCCGCCAACTCACTGAAGCACCTACACCATAAACCAAATTAGGTCTCCGCGTTGCTCCTATGGCCACCCTGTCTCCATCATCCACTATGCCATCTCCATTGACATCTTTATATTTTATATCTCCGGGCTGATAATTGGGGGAATTATTATCAAACTGTTGTTTCGGGCTATTGCGAATATCATCGTAATCTTTAAACAAGCCTAAAGCGATCAATCCTATAGACTGATCCACACGATAGCCTTTTTGATTTTGATAACCATATACGTTATTTTCCTCATCGATTGCCGTAATTTCGTTCTTACTATAGGTGATATTGCTACGTGCCGTAAGGTTCAATTCACCGATCTTCTGTTTATATTCCAAGCGTCCGTCGAAACCACGTGATTTTACGCCACCCACATTAGCTCTTGGAATACTCTCCAAACCAACCATGCTTGGCAAAAATCTTCGTTCCATATAAATGCCGGTGCGTTTCTCATCAAAGAAATCGAAGTTGGCGACAATTTTATCCCGAAACAAAGCGATATCCAAACCCAGGTTATTTTTGGTAGCCATTTCCCATGTTACGTAGGGCGAAGCCACCTGGGTATACCGAATACCACCATAATAACGATCCAGACCATAGTCAGCCCATTGATACCCCCCTACCGGAATCTTCTGACCACTAGGGTCCAGAATAAGATTCCCATTGGCATCCCTACGCCAGATTTCCTCAATCGTATATAAGTACGGGAAGCGTTCGCTGTTATCGCCTATTTTAAGCTGATCATTTCCGACCTTACCCCAGGAGTAACGTACTTTAAGCAAATTCAGCCAAGGAATATTATTCTTGACAAAAGGCTCCTCTGAGATATTCCATGCTGCTGCTACAGCAGGGAAAAAGCCATATTGTTGCCCCATGGCAAAGTTTTCTGAACCTGTATAACCAAAATTGAAATCAGCAACATAACGTGACTTCCAATTATAGGTTAATCTTCCTGCTAGTGCCTGGTTACGTCGAGATACTCCATTTTTGATATCTCTGCCCAAATCAACTGTTTTGGTAAAAGCATCTCTTGTAAAACGTGCAACCGCACCCAAATTATGGTCTCCAATTTTGCGATCATAATTAAACATGACATCATAAAACTCTCTTCTATTTCCCTCAGAATACCCCCCTTGTTCCATTTCTCTGGGATTAGCCTTATGCGTAAAAATCAGATTTCCATTCTCATCACGCGCACGTTCGGCATGCCATAATTCAGGTAATTTAATACGCGTGATATTGTTATTGTTATAGGTATCAAAACCGACAATCCCTCTAAGTCTTAAACCTTTGGTAATAAAGTCAAAGTTCTGTTCGATGGTGACATCGGTCTGCACTTTGTTTTGCCAATTTTCATTGAATCCCGACTGTGTTGACATGACCCATGGATTGATCTTATTGCCATCTCCTATTGTGGGGACACGACCATTGGAATACAGTACCGGTGTACTGATCGGAGAATATCCAAAAAAAGAGCCCCAGAGATCCTGGTCTCCCAGCCCCGGACTATTTCTTTTATCGAGCGACCCGGCGACACCAACTTTCAATATGGTACTCTTGGTCACGTTTATATCCGTATTCAGGCGGTAATTCCAACGCCTGTAATTGGCATTTGTATTATAATCATTGCGCAAAGTTTCATCCGTTTTATACATACCGCCTTCATCCACATAACTTCCGGACACAAAGTAACGCGCTGTAGCCCCGCCACCGGTCATGTTGAGGTTTGCCCGATAGGTCATTGCCCCATCTTTCAACAAGAGGTCTTTCCAGTTGACATTGGGATAAAGATCGGGATCAAGTCCCAGACGCAAGATCTCTAATTCTTCGGGGCGATAAATAGGTTCAAAATTTCGAGTAATTCGGGCCTCATTTAGTAGGTTAGCATAAGTTACACCATCCTCAAATTCAGGCGTAATCGTACGCGTATTATAAATGGTTTCATCCTTAAAACTGATGTTGATTTTTCCCTCTTTACCGCGTTTAGTTGTGATCAGGATAACGCCGTTTGCTCCTCTAGAACCATAAATTGCGGTCATCGCTGCATCTTTAAGCACTGTAAATGTTTCAATATCTTCGATATTGATATCATTGATATCGCGCTCGACATTATCCACTAAGACTAAGGCTGCGCTACCGCCACCGAAAGTAGAAATACCCCTTATCCAAAATTCGGAGATGTTTCTGCCGGGCTGACCAGACTGCATCATCGCCATAACTCCGGGGACATTTCCGGCAAGTGCATTTGTTATGCTTGAAGTGGGGTTAGATTTCATCGTCTCCACATCCACCGTACTCGCGGCACCGGTCAATGTTAGCTTCTTTTGCGTTCCAGTACCCGTTACCACCACCTCATCCAATACACTGGTCTCCGATTCTTTCATGCTCACATTAACAATATGTGAATCTTTCACAAGTACCTCCTGCTTTTGGTACCCAACGGAGGAGAATACGAGTGTTTTGTAGCGCTCTACCTTTATCTTATAGTTACCCTTGCTGTCCGTGGTTGTCCCTAAACCGGGAGCATCTTTCACAGAGATACTGACACCGATCAGCGGAGTCTTTTGGGCATCGACAATGGCACCCGTTACTTCAACAATTTCCTGTGCGAACACACTCCAGCTGAAACTAAGAAGCGCCATACATGTTAGTAATATTTTATTCATCATCTTATCACAGGTTAATCTTGGTCATTTTCATCCATTTCTTCCAGTGCGATCTTACGAATTCGCCTATTCTCCCGGTCTCCGATATAAAAAGCTTGTTCTTTTTCATTATAGGCAATACCTGATGGTCGATCAAAACGAGCATCTGCCCTTAGATCTCCATTAACATAACCGTAAGGATTAGTATTCAGGCTTGAACTACCTCTGCCGGCAAAAGTTGTTACAGCACCTTCAGGCGTAAGCATACGAATGGCATGATTCATAAGGTCTGTAAAATAAAAATCATAGACGTCAGGCTTACCTGCTTCCACATAGGCTTGATTTTTGACAAACACCCCTTGGTAGGGCTGATTGACACGGGCTGAGGATCCGACCCCATCTTTATAGCCAGATTCACGGACTTTACCGCAAACTAAGTAGGGTTGGTTAAACCGCTTTTTATCCCAATTGTAATCTGCACGCATAATATAACCTTGGTTAATCACCAAAATATACGCGTAGTTTCCAGTCGGATGAATCAAGGCCCGATATTCCCACTCCGGATCCTGAATCACATATAACTGCTCAGCTTTTACCGTTTTATCCGTGAAATACTGATTGAGATCAAAACGGAAGAACTCTCCCTTCGCATAACTGTTAAAATACATTTCTCCATTAACTGGGTGAATGGAGGCCCCATTACATTGTCTACTTTTGGTCAGTACTTCTTTATCGAGAAAGCTCTTTGCACGGGAAAACAATAGGGTAGACTCATCATTCTCTCCGCCCCGATCTTGCGCCACAATCATATATTTCCCATCTACCGAAAAATCTACACTACGTGGACGGTTAAAATCGGAGCGCTTTTTGGTAATCGTGCTATCTTCAAAATTAACCAGATAAAGGCCATTATTGTCATCAAATGTCACCCACAGATGTTTGGGATTCGTAGGGTCAAACCTCATAAAAGAGGAGAGCCAAAAACCACTGGCCATTTTGTTTTGGTCAGCATCTTTAAATTTACCGTCCTTCCACGGTTCATCGCCACGGGCATTCCTGTAACCGGCGAGCGTAGATACAACCAGTTTACGTTGGTATTCAAAGTTATTCTCCGCTTTCCCGATTACGGGTTTATCTTCTCCCCCTACCCGCACTTCGATATCCCCCTTAAAAGCCTGCTTTGGCACCAGGCAATAAAGAGATTCGCCCAAAGCATTGATGACAACAGCCTTTTTTCCGCCGATATAGACGGCGACATTTTTAGGATCATTGCCAAAATTTTGTCCATAAATAATCAGACGCTGTCCCATACCACCTGATTTTGGGCTAAAATCAGATACGACCACGGGTTTAGTAGGGTCAAAAGGCTTCGCTTCACCGATCATTGCAGGTGTATCATTCTTGCAGGACCAAAGACCAAAGGTGAGAATCATAAAGACCCAGAGTCTACCACAAAGGTACAAGCCTCTATGCGCTACTTGTTTTGTTCTCATAAGTTATAATTGGTTAGAATTTATTTCAAATACTTTTTTCTGTGGCCAAACAAAGCTTCCGGATATCTTATCTTAAGGTTTATCGTACAAAAGGCTTGTTTGGGGCTAAATTAATTTTCCTTGCATCAAAAATTTAGGACGAACGAATTGATGCCCGCCCTTTCGAAGGGCAAACTTTTTTTAAAAATTTACACATAATTGATTATTTAAAATTAAAGCTAAATGGTATTAGCTTTTTACAGCTAAAAAAGACTTTATTGCATCAGTTTCAAAGTCTTCCTCGTTTTATTAAATTACTTTTTTTCATTTTTGGCTTTCGTTTTCAAATCCCAAACATGGTACAGCTTGATGTCTTGTTAGGGGCTCTCTGTTCGTTGTTAAATGGTAACTTCGTGCCATGCTACTGATCATTCGCATTGTACTTTGTGTTTTGTTCAAAAAACTTATTGGATATCTCTTAAATTTTGGTTTCTAATATTTCTCTAAGATGTTCTGCTTTATAATTGATTACTCAAAAGTAGGTAATGTAAAATTTTTGAGACTATCGAATTATCTCAATAATCTGCGTATTTGTATCAAAACAAACGCTCACAACACAACAGCCTATAAACTAACTTGTTAAAGAAATAAAAAAGAGAAATTGGTGGTTATTAAAAAACAAAACGCCTGCAGTTTGATTTCATATTTAAGTATATCTTTGTAAATTCTATGAGAAAGTTTGCCTGAGATTTATAATCTAATAATAAGGCTAGTGTTACCATCCATTGTTAATTATTTCTAAATGATAATTGTCACATATCGATACGTTTAAATCGAAAAAATGAATTGAAGATTTTTCTTATAAACCTTGCGATTCCTTTTTTCCAACCTATGATGCCCAAAATACCTACACCAGAAAGACCGATCAAGAGAAAAATCATCTTAACTACAGCAGGAAAATCTTTTTCAATGGCATTAAGTTTAACTAAGCCATATGATATCGCCATTAGTGAAATAACTATTAGCCAAGAAATAATATTCGCCAAAAGATCCGCTCTACGGTTGAAGGTTGGCAAAAAAACGTCTAGATCGTATTGTTGTTGGGCGTTTAACAATGATTTTTTCTCAACTGCAATTTCTATTGCTCTGAGGGATGATAAATTTAAAAAATCGTCCTCATAATATGGGAAAAGCTTCATCCAGTGTGCGGAGAATACACTATTGATCTGCATTGACTGAAACTGTTCATCTCCGGAAATGGACTGGTAGAGCATTGATATTTGGTGAAAATCGTTCTTTGCATTTAGATTGCCGGCCAGGATATTCTTGAAGGTTTCCTTGATCTTTTTATCTTCGCCGAAAGAGCCTGACAGAGAAAGATTGATCACCTCTGACACCCAAGCTGTCTCTAATCCGAATTTTGCTATTGCTGTCACAACGCTGAACAAAAGATAGTTGTCATATGTCCAGTGGCTTTCCTTGGTAGGTCGCCTCTTGGACAATATTTGGACATATTTTTTTGCTGCGTCCCTGTTGTTTACTTTTACTGCGATAAGGAGGTTCAGCGCAAGATTGCTCGCGTTGGATGTATCATCGGAGTAATTTCCTACCTTGTCGGAGGTAATTTCTTGGATGATCGGTTTGAGTGGATAGTCCCTGAGCCTCTGAAAGAATGCTCCCTGTTCTATAGGAACCATTTTTTATTCCTAAAAGGCCTGACAAATAATGGATCCCATCCAGGGATGTTACTGAGCTTGTTGAGCTGATCCGTAATAAAGGTGGCGTACATCAATGATACCGGTAATTGCGTTGGGTTAAAAGTCCTGAACGAAATGTTGGTAAGGTGATACACTTGCTGAACGATGTAAGTCGGATCCGTAAAAGTTGACCTTGGATGGATCCTTATTAACAATGGCCCGGTAAAGCCCTGCTTACCGGATTTGATATCAGTCGGTCCCTTCAGTTACAACAGACAGACCCCTGATTCCAACATCAAATTGGTGCCACGTGAGGGAGTGAATTTTCCTTTCACGGAGGATGAAAATCTAGATGAAACACCATTCTGGTGAAGGTCGAAAATCAAATAGGGATGGTTTTCTCCGAAAGAGACAAAGGTAAACTTTATATCAAATTGCGGATACTGTTCGATGAGTTTGCCCACCACTTCTACCTCAAGGTCCTTCATTGGTTTGAACACATGGAAAATAATCCGAACAATTGCTCCATCTTCACACCCTTGTTCTCTGGATATGGTATCTATTGATCCCTTTAAGCTTGATAATAGTTCCTCGAAATATTCTTGATAAGCAACCTCTCTGGATCGTGAGCTAAAAATATATTTTCCGTCTGCATTGAAGAATGAGGTGATCCCTACAAGCCTATGTTACTGAGCACCAGCATATAGGTTGCTGCGTATTAGGGAACTTCCCTCCCCGACTATAAGTTCATGGGCGATATTTGGGCTTGACGGAAGCACCCAAGGAGTGCCTCCCAACTTGGCATACATCTGAAGTACGCATGAGTCAAGTAAAAATTTTGATTCCCTGGCATTGGTTTCCTTAATGTACTGTGCCGTTATCCCATGCTGCAAGAGATAGGCTTTGCTCATCCAGTATATATCGTCCTGTGGTGGGCGTCTTTTGAACTCTTCCCTAGTTTCGATAATAGCAATATCAAAACCTCGCTCACTTTTCTCTACCGCTTTTTTGATCTGCCCCATAAACACCTCAGCATCATAGCTCCCCACTTCTACAATCTGAATGTCCATATCATGTAATCTATACATGGCAATAAATCCCTTAGCAAAAGAAGGAGCTTCACTGTACCCTTCCTTTAATCGACCTAGGAATTGTGAAAATGCACCGGAAGAGTTTTTATGGCAGACAACAAGCACTTTTTTGGATGACTTACTTCCAAAAACTTCCCAAAATCGTATGGACCATACTCCAAAAGTCCTTTGGATGGGGAAGAATTTGTTTTGCTCAGTGATACATCGAACAGATATTTGGGGCTCTCCAATTTGAGAGAAGGAAAGTCAGTAGTACCGTTGCTTCCCATAGAAAAACAGAATCCGTCACCATTGTTAAATTCCAATTGTGACAGATGTTAGGCCATTTGGAAAATTTCTCTATGAAGTATGGTTGGATCGTTGCGGAGGAACTCCTTTGCCCTTACCTTCCCCAAAATGCTTTCCGCCCTTACAGGATCCAGAACGAACTCCAAAAATAGGCGTATGTTTTCGTGAGTTTTGTTTAAGTAAAGTTCATTCAAGGGCAGCTCAAGATCCCCATTGTTGGTATCAACAATGGCTACATCATTTTTTACCTGTTTCACCCTTCCTATCGATTGGAAAATCGGTGCAACTACTTCCTTACTGCTTTCATGCCGCAATAAATCTGCAACATCCAACCCGGTTATGTCAAATCTTATTTCTTCTAGCTTTTGACAGTTCTCTCTTAGCATCCATTTATAGAGCTTCCTATAACTAACATGAATTTCTTCTTCCCTTGAACTGTGGTTCGTTTTATATCTATCTCATTCAGTTTTTTGTAGGTAATAGTTGATTTTAGGGAGTTTGGTAGTTCATCTAAGATAAGATTGTGTTCATCTTTTGATGATGGAAGCCTAAATGGGTTGAATGAAGGTTTAATCTGGGGAAACCGATCCTTGAATGCCCTAAAGAATATTTGCCTGATCAGAGAACCTACAATTTGGGGTTCCTCATCTACTATTAACGTGACCAAGGTTCCCAATAACGGAAGATCAGAGGTACTTGGTGAAATATAGATATAGCCATCCTTTTTAAAAAATGAATACTGCGTGTTGTGTTGCTCCCTAAATGCCTTCAAACTTTTCTCCGTGTATGGAACTCTCTGGACCTGAAAATCATCGAACGGAATTTCTATGGGGAATATGTTACTAGTTAATCTCATTATGTTTTTTTCATTTTATTGTCTTTCGGACAGAATCATGATCACTCCTCTGTTACCAGAGTAATTTTCCAAATCGAAGTGGAGGTTTCATTGTCCCATGAGGTGTAAGTATGAAAAATCAAGTTTCTTTCTTCCTCATAGCTGTCCAAAAACTCCTTGGACTGCTATCCAGTATATGGCTCTTTCCATGCCCTAATATTCCACAGCGAGTCATCGTCACTTCAACTAACTTCAATAAATCTTCCCATTTTTGGACCATGATCTTTTCCTAATCTTTTTACACCTTGGAATAAAAATAAAGAATGTAAACTTTATGGCCTGGATTTTTTTAATCAATTCGATCCAACAAAAAAATCAATCAGTTTGATTCTATTATTAATAAAATGAATGACTTGAATTACAGCTCTTTAAAGCCCAACTTTCCGTACCAACCTGTCGACTGAATGTACGCTCACATTTAGCAGCTTTCTAAAGAAAAAACAGAAGTCGATAGCGGAAAAATTATATGCCGCATCCACCCGGATGAGAAAGAATAGCTTGAAATTTGAGAGATGGATTATTGTGCACTCCCATTATCCACCTCCTTTCCTGCCTTTGATAGGGCTTCTCGGATTGCCTGATCGGAATAGAATACCTTTCGGCCTATTCTGCGAGGCACCAATATGCCCCCTTTCTCCCAATAGTGCATAGTGGAATATGCTACCCCAGAAGCTCTCTGGTCTCTGATCTTGTTCTATAGCCTATCCCTTCGGAGGGAGGGGCTTTTTTTTCTGCCGGATTGCCATTCAGGACTTCCCTGACAGCATCTTTTACCTGCTCGGATAGAAGTTCCTTGAACTCAGAATCCGAATAACTTGTGAGTATCTGTGCCATACGAAATACATTTGTATAGCACAATGTTCAGAGGGATTCATTAAGGGATTCGTCACTATTTACTATTTAAACAAGTTTCGATGAAATTCTTAGACAGCTTAAAATTAATTTTATAAATCAAAAAGAGCATCCAAAATTCAATATCCAGTTTTACTGAGCAGACAGTCGATAAAAAATATTAAATTAGAAAAACAGATAATTCACTCTTTGACCGATTAAAAATATGAATAGACCTATAAAATTTAATCTGGAAGGACTAGGGATTTATAAGACTAAAAACTTGTTGCCTGAAGATGTTACATATAGGATCCCTTTTGCGGACTGCCAATATCATGAACTCAAGAATGCAAGTGTTGTATTTCAGTGGTATGGGAATTACTTATATTATATGGAACTCATAGAGTTCAATACCGAAACGCAGAGAACAATTTATTACGAAGTATTGGAACCTTCGCTCTTTATGTTCTTTATGTTTGATGGAGAAACTGCGTTCAGGACACTTGACGGAGATATTTTAAATAGGCCGATACGCGGATCCTATTATGCCACTTTTAATGATGTCAACGTATATGAGGCGGCGTTTGAGCCGGGAAGAAATATCCTGCTCTATATTTCACTTCGGAAGGATTGGATCCTTCGGGAAAACTCAAGTCTTCCGAGGGTTTCTAAATTTGTATCGTCTTCCTTAAAAAATGGCTGCTCCGTATCCTATATGGAAAAGCTCTTTATGAGCCATTCGCTTGCTAAAAGTCTTCTCAGGATTTGGCATTTACCGCTTTCAGAAAAAGTAGACCTTGAATCGCTCCTTCTTCCTATGATCAAGGAGATTCTGAAGATCTATGACAGAGCTCAGGATTACCGTATCCATCTGTCAGGGATGTCAAATGAAGAAAAAGTTCATGAAATAAGAGGTTATTTAAAATCAGGCTACCTTTTGCCCAATATTACCGATATCAATGCCTTATGTGAACGCTACTACATAACTGAGAGAACACTAAGAAGAGTATTTTATAAGGTTGAAGAGAGAACAATCATTGACTTTGTTACCGATCACCGACTTGATTATGCCAGGAGCATTCTTTGCCAAAAGAACCTGTCCATAAAACAGATTTCTGAACTTTGTGGTTTTAACAACCCTAGTTATTTTTGTAGGCTATTCAAGAGAAAATACAAAACCACCCCGAAAAATTACCGTTCAGTTTAATAGCCATATTAGTTATATATCGCCAACAGACTCCCATTAATTTAGTTTTTGATCATAAATCATCAGATTTATAATACGATTCGGCCAATTTTTTAAATGAGAATATTTTTTTGTCCGTATTGTGATATGATTTAAAGTTAATTTTGGGTTAAGCACAATGGATTGTATACTATGATTTGACACATCGACAGTCCTTGAGGGAATAACCAGTTCAGATAAATTATGGGAAAGTTAATAATTTTTGATATCAAATCTCTGGTAGGGATACGAGGCTACATTATTTTATGTACCCTTATTTTTTTAACATGTTCTTCGAACGCATTTTCTCAAAAACTCACATTCACCTTCGATGCTTCGGGAAATCAGACAAAAAGGGTCTGGTTATGCATAAATTGTCCTACACTAAATATTTCAGCCCCGGAGAACACTGTCGCTGTTGAGGAAAAAGAGATTGCGATGGAAATTGGAGATGGGTCTCGTCTCCTGATCAACAAAACTGAAAGAACTATCAAGATTCAATCCGATTGTTTAAGTAGAGCTATTACTCCATTCATATCACTTGTGAATTTCGAGGATAAAAGAAAAGTGACCATTAATTCCTTTAAAAAGGAAGATTACGTTGAATTTTCGACAGATAAACTGATGGCCGGAATCTATCTTCTCCGGATATCGGTTAATGGTGAAAAATGGACAGAGGTAATTATTGAAAAAGTTAAGGAGGCCTGATATGAAAAGATTGATAATTTTAGTGTCTTTATTTTGTGCGATCAGTATTAATTGTATTTCACAGAACAGAATCCAAACCGATACAATAGGTTTAAATAAAAGTAAATCGTCAAATTTGAATTTATTGGATTCGATCGTTAAGGTTAACGTAACTTTCCCTTCAAAGTTCTCAATTGATACCCTTAAAACTGTAGTGTCAGATTCCTCTTCATTAACGAAATTTTCAAAATCAGGACTGCAAGTTTTAGCGACGACTTTAAGTCCCGGGAGAACAGAAGTTAATTTGGATGTATCTGCCACCGGATCGACAAATTTTACAATACCCTTTATAATCCCCCCAGGTATTGATGGGTTTGTACCTGAGCTAGGCTTAATTTACAATAGTCAGAGCAGCCGGGGAACCGCTGGATACGGATGGAATATTTTTGGGCTGTCTTCTATATCTAGGGTTGGCGCTGCTAAGTACTCTGACGACCGGGTTGGGGGTGTCAATTTTGACCTTAATGATAGATTTTCCTTGGACGGCCAGAGACTGCTGTTAAAGAGCGGGTCTTATGGGGGGGACGGGGCGGAATATCAGACTGAGCAGTATTCCAATATAAAGATAGTTTCAAGAGGGGTCTCTTCTTTTGGATCTTCATTTGGACCAGCATATTTCGAAGTGTTCTATCCCAACGGGACAAAGGCTTTTTATGGACAAAATACTAATTCAAGATCCAGGTTACAATACGGACTCACTTACATGGAAAATTCACAGGGAGTTCGTATAAGTTACGAATATATAACCTTTAATAATAATCTTTTTATAAGCAAAGTATTATATGGAAGTCGAGGAACGGGAACTGCTCTAAATAGGGTAGAATTCAGCTATGGTGCAGCTAGCAGGGCGGAACAGAATTATGTTGCTGGCACAGGTTTTTATTCAGATAAAAAGATCAGTAAGATCAGCGTTGTTGCAAATGGCACTAATTATAGGCATTATATTCCCACTTATTCTACAGTGAGTACACTTGATTATGATCGAATGACGGAGATCCAGGAGTTTGACGGTACTGAAACCAATGCTTTTGCACCGGTTAGGTTTGCATACCACAACACAGCAAATATGCTTACTTCATCAGTGATCTCAAATTTAAGCCTAACGGGCATTGCAAGTAATAATTCGCAGATTCTCTCTGCGGACTTTACCGGAAATGGAAGTATGGACTTTTTATTGTATCCCACGGCCAAGAACAAATTCTATGCTTTTTATGATCTTGATCCCGGTTCTCCATATATGCAGCTCGGCTATGAAGTAAACAGTGGAAATTTCATTGATCTATTTCCGGTTACCTGGTTGTCCAGCACAAGTAAAATTCTCCCCGGGCAAGGTATGCTGCTCACGAAATTAAATGGCGCAAATGGATATAAATTTGATGTTTATTCATCTGGTACAGTAACTCCTGTCTATTATCAATATACGAAACTTTGGGACAATCCCCCTCAACATCAGACTTATTTTTCTGAATGTGATATGATGATGCACCCCAATGGTCCACGTATCTATAAATTTGTATCCGGTGATTTTAATGGCGATGGTCTGAGTGATATTATGGCCTTAAGTTACAATGAAACAATTGTTTCTTTTGAATGGAGGCTGCCAAGCTGTAACAAACAATATCAGGAATCAGGGTCAATAGGAATATTCATCGATATGGACCGTAGGAAGACAACTGATTATATATCCCCAATGAGTTATCTTCAAAAACCTATCAACAGTTATGATAAAATATATACTTCGGATTTTAATGGGGACGGGAAAACCGATATCCTGGTTGTCAAAGAAGGTAGTATGGATGTCTATTCGCTTAACGACCAGTCGCTCCAGCTTAATTGGACCATTTCGGATACAAGGATAACCAACAACAGCGCACGGCCAACTTTATTGGGAGATTTTAATGGTGACGGAAAAATGGATGTCATGTTTGCCACGGGCTATAATAATCTGTTCGCAACATTCATGTCTACCGGAAAAGGATTTGTTAAACATGAAAAAAATGAACCTTTTTCCCATGTGCAAAATACATGGGATGGTTCAAATACCATGAAGCAATATGTATTGATTCCAACTGATGTAAATGGTGATGGGAAAACGGATATCATATACAGTGCTACAACTACTTATAATTCTACGGCGACAGGAAACATTGCGGTCACAATTTATCATAACATTGGAATAGACGTTAGTAATAGGCCAATTTATGGAAATTCGGTTTCCAGTAACAGGAGTACAACAGTACGGCATAATCCTATTCCGATCTTTTTGAACCCGGACCAGCAAAATCCTAATCTTGAATATGGTTATATAAGTGATAATTCCATTTCATTGTTCCGCTCTTACAAAGATATGATGAAAGAGGGGCATCTAACGACTATTTTTCACGATGGCGTAAATCATTACATTGACTACGCAAGATTAATGGAAGGTGCAAATGGAAACGGACTGCCACTCTATAATTCTTCATACGATCAGACATTCCCTTATATAGACATTCATTTTGCTCCCCAGTTATATGTTACCAGTGCGATTACAAGAGATGCAGCAGGACAGATCGGCTTACAGACGTTTGGTTATGCGAATGCAGTCACAAATGCTGACGGTCTGGGATTTCTTGGATTCGGCGAAAATATCCGGAGCAATGTGCATACAGGTGCATCTGACGTTAACCGTACATACACCATCGGTATTCAGAGTCCGCAATTGCGCGGAGCAAATCTCCGTACATTTGTCTCCAAGAACAGCTATATAAACAATACGATTAAGAATATGGCTGTATCCAATCCTCCTCCTGCGGGCGGTGCTCCTGATGGGGCTACGCTCAGCGATTATATCAGCCGGGAAGACTATATCTATCAGACAAGCATATTGGCTAACAAAACTTTTGTCAATGTACCTATTGCCTTTTCATTAAAAGACAAACTTTTAGGGACTTATAGGAATCAACGCTTCACTTATGATGGATATTACAACGTGACCTATCATAAAACTGATGTTAATGGTCAGGGATCAGAAAGATCAGCCCAAACGTATTTAAATAGTACCGGAACACCTTATTATATCGGGCGACTGACTAATCGAAAAGACACAACAGAGGTTGGCACAGAGGTCTATACAGCAGAAAAACAGCTTGTATATACCGGTTATCTCCCAACACAGGTAAAAAACAAAGGACATAACACATCGTTTATTACTCAGGCTTTAACTTATGATGCCTTTGGTAATATAACAAAACGTATCACAACTACTCCTGCAGACGGTTCACGTACCGAAACTATGGTGTATGAAGCAACAGGAAGATTTAAGACAAAATATACTGATCCAGATGGGTTATTTGAGAGCTTTGTAAATAGTTCTGTCTCTGGGATGCTAACTTCATATACCGATAAATATAATAGAAATACCGCTTACACTTTTGATAGCTGGAACAGGATCAAAACCACAATTGATTACTTAGGAAAAGTTAAAACAAATACCTATACCAAGGATATGTTTAACACTATCATTACAGCGACAGGAGATGACGGTTCTTCGTCCATTACCACGATAGATCAGCTTGGCCAGAAAATAGAACAGCGTGATAAAACTGTCCTTGGGACTTTTGAGGGCCGGTCTTGGAAATATGATGTATATGGAAGAGAATATCAGGTTAGTGAACTTTCGCAGCCAGGTAATTATACCCTTTGGAACACATTGTCATTTGATAGTTATGGACGCATCTATCAGTCTACAAAATATACGGGAAGGGTTCAAACATATAGTTACAGTGGATTGAATATGACCGTTAATGATGGCGTAAAAGCCGTTACAACTTCTCGGAATGCTTTCGATATGGTCACAAGCCTACAAGATCCAGGTGGAACAGTTACCTATACTTATTTTGCAAACGGCAATCTCAAAACTGCTGATTTTGGTGGCAGTATCCAAACAATTGAACAGGATGGTTGGGGACAAAAAACAAAATTAATAGATCCAAGTGCGGGGACTTACCAATATACTTATGATGGGTGGGGACAGATGAAACAGGAAACCTCGCCATTGGGCCAATCGCAATTTGTATATGATCAGGCTGGGAAACTGTCGACCAGAAATTTTACCGGTACCGGAACGAATATGCAATGGACATATACTTATGACCCTACTTCGAAATTGCTGGCCCAAGTGGCATTGGTAAATGGAGATGGCAATAATTCGACCGATGCTTATGTTTATGACACGTACAAACGCCTTTCATCCCAGACCGAAGATAATTCGTATGCGCAGTTCAGCAGAACATTTCTATATGATGCTTTTGGAAGAGTAAATAATACGAAGGTCAAGGCCACACATAAGCCGACGTCGACATCCGTCGAAAAGTCAGTATTGACACAATATCAGAATGGTCTTAGACAACAGCTGAACCTTCCCGTAACTCCTGACGGGGGACACATTTTATGGCGGGTGGACTCGCTTAGTCCTCGCGGAGAGTTGACAGCTGCTACCCAGGGAGTTTCGAGAACCTCATTAAAATATGACACTTATGGATTTCCACAACAACGTAGATTATATCGTACTTCTGGGACTCCAGCTACACTAATGACCTTGGGAACAACGTTTAATGTCCAGAGGGAGTTTCCTACGAGCAGGACCAATAGTGCATTTAGCTGGTCCGAATCTTTTGGGTATGACAATTTAGATAGGTTGACCACATTCAGTGACAATAATGGTAGCCAAAGTCAACAGTATGATGCTAGGGGAAGAATTACCCAAAACACAAGACAAGGAACATATAGCTATAGCGGAGTCAGTTATAAACAACAGGATTTGACATTAAATACATCCGCAAGTGCATATTATCAAACTAGAACTCCACAGGATGTCAGCTTCAATGCATTTAAATCGCCTATTGAAATCAGTGAAACTGGAATTGATCGAATTAGTTTTCAGTATAATTCTTCACTTGGAAGGGCCAATATGTTCTATGGTGGTGTTCAGGCTGATAAATTGCTTAGAAGATATCGGAAGCATTATGCCGGGGACGGCAGTTCGGAGATAATCCATGATACGCAGACAGGCCGGGTCTCCTTTATCCTATACCTTGGTGGCGATGCTTATTCCGCACCAGCTATCTGGAAAGAGTCGAAAGGGAGTCTACCCGTAGCCGGGGCTTTATACTACCTGCACCGTGATTATTTGGGGAGTATTGTCATGATAACAAACCAAAGTGGGGGAATTGTTGAAAAAAGGCAATTTGATGCATGGGGAAATATTGTGAAACTTACTGACGGAAGCAACAATAACCTTACTACGTTTGCAATCTTGGACAGAGGATTTACAGGGCACGAACACCTTTTCAGCGTTGGATTGATCCATATGAACGGCAGGCTATATGATGCAAGGATAGCGCGGTTTCTTTCTCCTGATGGGAATGTGCAAGATCCATTTAATACACAGAACTATAATAGATTTGCCTATGCATTGAATAACCCACTGATATATGTTGATCCTAATGGAGAATTTCTTTTTGGCATTCCTATTCTCGCAGGTATTATTTGGGGTGCTATAATTGGAGCTGGCGTTGGCGCAGCCGCATATTCAATAAATGCAGCGATAACCGGTGACTGGAGCTGGAGCGGATTTGGAAGTTCCCTTGCTATGGGAGCAATTGGCGGCGCCATCGGTGGAGGTGTAAGTGCGATTGGCTCATCCGGCCTTTTGGGATCTTTTGGTAATACATTTGGTTATAATATGCTTTCTCAGACAGTGAGCTCAGTGGTAACAACATCGATGTATGGGGGAGAAATAAATCTTGCCTCAGTTGCGGGGATGGTTGCTGGTGGGCTAGTTGGTTCTGCCATACCTAAATTCAATCCTATAAAAGGGTCAGGTTTCGGAACAAGTGTTAAGAATTCACTTTTGGAATTGTCTTATTCCGCAGGAAAAGGAGCATTGACCGGGGCAACTTCAGGAGCTGTTCAAAAAGTTTTGGGAAATGCCGATAAAAACATAATTTTGAATAGTGCTATAGGTGGTGCAATCGGCGGATTTTCAAATACTTTGTTCAATATCGGAGTTATGGGGCCTGCAATGAGCTTTGATGATAGTTATATTCCTCATGGAAACGATAGGCCGATCCATAGAGCTGGAGGTCTCGCTGATTGGCTGGGAGGAACAGGGGTTTCATTGGGAAGAAATGCTTATGGAAGTAATTTTGAAGAAGATTATGTCAGAATAGAAGAAAGTCAGCATTATTTACAACAGAAACAGTTAGGGTTTGCTAATTTTTATGGAAGGATTCTTTCAGAGGCATTAAAGTTTGGGAACCCATATAATACTCGAGGTACATTAGAATATCAAGCTCAAAAAGTTTCTTACGATTTTTACAATAAAAGACCGTATAATCCGGCTCCATTACGATAATATTAAAAATATCCAATTATGAAGAATAGGCTATTGATGTTGAATACAATCTTTGTGCTAATGTTTGGTACATTAATCTCATGTGAAGCGAATAAATCTGTCCTTATTAATGGAGAACGTAGTATTCTATTAGATACTAATTCAGAATGTAAGCTGGAGATAGAGTCACATTTTATAAGAGAGGCGTTCCTTATTTTTGAATTAAGTCCAAAAGGATGTAATCTTGAAATAAACAATGTTGATGAGTGGATAGATAATTTAACAAGAGCCAATGGATTGGATTCTGGGGCAATTCAATTAAGTAGTAAGATTGTGGTATCAAATCGTAAAGTTTTAATTTCGAAAGGTCAAATCTTGAGATTTGACCTTATAAAAAGTTCAAGCACCTGGGATAGAGGAAGACTAAACTTTATTTTTCCAAAAAATAGTAATATGCTAGTCAATGGAAGTCCTTTTTTTTCAGAAACAAAAACATTATCCTTAGAAATTGGCAAGATGAGGTTTATCTTTTAGCTCTCTTTCTGTTTTTATTAGACGTGCCTGATGGATCACGAATTGAAATAATAAAAATTAATAAATATGAGAGCTCGACAATTAATTCTGTTTACCTACTTGATTGCTTCTTCGTCAATTATTTTATCATGTGAACCATACCGATACATTAATATTAATGGGAAGAAAAAATTCTTGGCTAATCCTAATCATAATTGTGAAATTGAAATTAGTGCTGGTATTTTGCAGATAAATAATGTGGATTTTAAGATAATTTCAAATAGGGATAGTATCAGAATAGTAAACCTCAAAGAATGGTTGAATGAGTTAACAGAGATTAATAAAGAATATTTTGAATCTTCAGCCTTACTTAATAATGTTGAAACGTTTTCTAATAAGCCATTCATACTAAAAGCTGGTGAGCCTTTAAAATTTCCGATCAGAACAAGAGAAGGGTGGATTAATGACAAAATACCCTTTATCTTTCCTAAGAGCAACCTTATTTTATGTCAGGGTAAACCACTGTTTGAAGAGGCAGTAGAATGCATTTTAGCTCCTGGGAGAAATAGATTTATATTCTAAATTGGGCATTTTGTAGGTGTAATTTTACCATGATTCAAAAAATTTCTTTCGATTTTACAATAAAAGGCCATATAATCAAACGAATAAAAATATTGAATTTGTCATTCCTTCAAATAAATAAATAAATAAATAAATAAATGCTTTTTAATAAATTGCCTGTCATTTCGGACACATTAAGCGTTAAATTAAGATGTTGAAACAGTACCGTCCTAAATAAATTTTAGGTCCATAAAAATCCCTATCTACAGGTCTTTCCATGCAGATTTTGTTGTTGCTCTCCGAATTACCCCCTCCTGTCCGTTTCAGAACAGGTTAAACTGTCCATTTTGATCGGGTGGTTTGCCCGAAATAAATGGGTCATCGGCCCATTTCCACAGATCAATCTTCACGAAGATATTTAGCCGTATGAAATTCACCAGATTGGACAGGTTCCAGCCATATCTCGCACGTTTCTGAATGTACTTAAAAAGTAATATCCCGATCATCGCTGTCCAGATCTGGATGTAAACGGCATTCTCGGAGGTGCCTACAAAACTGGTGACCTTCAACCGCTGCTTGAGGTGTTTAAAGAACGTCTCGATCTCCCAGCGCTCTTTGTAAAGTGCAGCTACCGTTGCCGCCTTCCACTGAAAATGATTGGTCAGGAACTCGTATTCCACATTTTTGATGCTGTCCCAAACCCGGACAAGACGCATCTTCTTATCTCCGTACCGAGTTTCTGAGATGCCATCCAAGGCAATAACTTGATCTTCAATCACCCCTGCTTCTTTCAGTTCATCGCTTTGCCAAGACTTCAATACCGTATATTTCATATTGGATTGGCTCCTTGTTACGAAAAAGCAGCCCTTGCTGTCCAAAACGTTCATCCAGGCGTAATCGACATAACCCCGATCCACCACCACTACACATCCTTTGGGAAAGGATAGGGTCTTTGCGACGGTGGATTCATGTGTTTTTCCATCGGTAATATGCACGAAGCTGGGCATACAACCATCGTAATCCAGTATCGTATGCAGCTTCACCGCACCTTTGGCACTTCGGAACTTTGCCCAATCAAACACTGACAGGCAAAGCGGGATCACAGTGACATCCATCAACAGCACTTTGCGTTTCAGCATCCGCAGTTCTGAGCGAAGATGCGTCTGCTTCTGCCAGAGTTTGTCCAATAACTCCACATACAGGTCTCGAAACAACACCTGGTCACGATGCGCATTCATGTAGGACAGATTGGACTTGCTGGGCACCCTGCTGATACCCATGTGGCGCATATTGCCCGTTGTACTCCGCAAACCGTTGCTGATGTCTCTAACCGAATCTGCAGACGATAAATGGCAGAAAAGCATGCTTACCAAATGCGTCCAGCTGTTGATACCTTTGTGGTGCTTGTCTGAATCATGCTTGCGCACCAAAAAATTGAAACGCTCGCGGTCGATAAGCGAGAGAATCTGAGAAAATACGTTTATATTTACCATGGTGGTGATCTGTTTTAGCGAACTAAATATAGCATTACCTGCTATATCATTCACCACCACTTTTTAAATCACATTTAGGACGCTACTGATGTTGAAAATATTAAAGATTCGACTGAGGATATCTTAGGCCTTTTTCGGAGATATTCCGTTCACAGACACCAATATTATAACTTTCTTAGGCGGTTAATAAACTGTCCTTTCTCAAGTCTTAGATTTGGGCAATTTTTCCGCATATAATCGAAAAAAGTTTGTTCATTTTTAGAGTCATATTCCTTTAGTTCCGGACTTCCATAAGAATTAAAGAACTTATAGTACCTGATTGCGGTATCGCTCTTGAGGGGACCTGCATCAAGAATAGCACCGATAACCTGTGCTCTGACTTTCTGGGGTATCCCTTCGTTCCATATGCCGTCGTCCAGAAGCCCTAATTTATAGAGATAGTGCATACGAAGTTTGCTGTTTTCCCTGATATCGTTACTTTCAGATTCCTCCATACCCTCTTCTTCCATATACCTGGATAGCAGTTCTTGTAGATGATCTACCTTCCATTCGGCCGAATCCAGTTTTTTGCGGCTTTGTTCTATTTTATTCTCAAGTGAACTTTCCTTTTCTTTTGCCAGTGCCAATAAAGTGTTTTTCTCACTAAGCTCGCTATGAAGTTCCAGAACCCGATTCTCAAGTTCTTTGATCTTTTTCTGTTCGGAAGATACAAAACTGTCGACAACCCATTGCAGTGTCAAAAGAAGATAGGACCTGAATTCTGCCGGATTACCATCGATAAAGTAAGTTTCACGGATATCATCGTCATCCTGAATGATGTCAAAGATAATCTTTTCTGAGCTCATCCTTTTCAGACTTTCTTCATACCGTCTGAATTTGGCCTCATCTATATGTACGGCAATTTTCCTTTTTCCCTCGGTGATCTCCATTTTCCGGAGTTCTTCCAGAACGGGAATCAGCTTGTTTTCGATCTCGGCTCTATAGTAGCGTGTAAGTTTTCACACGCCAGTGCTTCGGCGAGTTTTCCGAAACTACCGTCCTTCAGCCCACAGAAGAAATCCATCCAAGGGGTGGAAAAATAATTTCGGGATGGTACAGTCTCCCACTTGACAGCTCCTTCGCTCTGGCAGAAGGTTTTTGGATACCATAGCAGCTCGCCAACCAGTCCGTTGAATTTTTCAAAATTCTTTATTTCCATCTTTCCTGATTATTATGCTTCAACACTTTCTTTTGCATTTTTTGTCATTACGGTCTCAAGGATGAACTCCGCATTCTCCTGAGGGGTCATACGTATATATTTGAAAAAGTTTGCCTCCGTCGTATGGCCGGTGATCTTCATGATCGTCAGTGCAGGCAGCCTGTAATGCTTGTACATATTTGTTGCGAAAGACCTTCTTGCCGTATGCGTTCCCATCGCATCATGAAAAGGAATAGTGATCTTTACGCGTTTGCCTCCGTCGGGGACTGATATAGTCACGGGCTGCGTAAGTCCGGCCATTTTGCCGATGACCTTGATATAATCGTTCAGTTTCTGGTTGCTGATCGGTTTGGGATAGAGATAGGCCCCGTCTTCCTGGCGATATCTTTCCAATATTTCACCGGTTATGGGTAATATGGGGATAGCTACAAAAACTCCGGTCTTTTCAGTTTCAATATGGATAAAATCTCCCGAGACCCTCGCCTTCTCCTCCAGCACGGAGTAATCCTGAAAACGCAGCCCGCTCCAGCAGCCCAGCAGGTAAAGATCACGTGCGTTCTTAAGCCCCGGATGCCCTGTTAGATCAGCGGAATAAATGGCCTCCAGTTGCTTGATATCATTATACACGGCGTCGGTTTCTTCCTCCACTTTGATAAAGCCCTTTGACCGATAGATAACTGAGCCATGGAGCTTTTCTTCTTCGGCCTCTTTCATGAAAAGCTTGAGATGCTTGATGACCTTGCCGAAATAGTTCAGTGAAAAACTGGCATCCACGAACATGTAATTTCGTAAATCGTGGTAAAAATCCATGCTGATATCGTCAAAGTTGAGTGTCTTCAGTTTTCTGTTCCCCATATAGTCCCTGAGCAGGGCCAGGGTGCCTTCGTAGGACTTTATCGTATTTTCGCGATAGGGTTTGCCCTTCCTCGGGCCTTTTATAATAAGTCGTTTTCCATCTCTGGAAAGTTTGATCTGTCGCTCAAAGAAATTCAGCAGGGACGGGTGAGGCCTATCCTCCTCCTTTGGAGCAGTGGCCTCACCAGAAATGGATTGCATGACCTGTACTTTAAAGATTTCTTTATAGGGATAGTTTTTGAAGCGGTTCACATGTTCCCTGTAATTGTTTTCGACGGTGGTCCTGACCACCGAAAGCTTCTCCGTGATTGACCCTGCTTCTATGCTTTCCATTGCCTTCATTCCACCGATGGGTCTTTCCTTATCTGCATTCCACTTGGAGGGAAGGATCTTTGTACCTGTCGGTATCTTGACAACGGGTTTGCCATTGAATTCAACGAAACAGGTAATGGGCGTTGGCGCTGTCGCCTTATTGTCCCTCAGCCTGAAACTGATCCCGCATTCGATCTTTACTGCTCTGACCATAATTTATTGATTTAAAATGGATTCAACAATACCCTAAGATAATAATAAGGGACTTAAGCTACAACTTTTCGGGGTTCTTTATGGGGTTCTTTTTGTCGAATTGAAGCAACTTCTCAAAAATACTATGCAACAAAAAAACCGCTTTAAAATTACTTTTAAAGCGGTTTTGAATTTTATTGACTCTCTTCGGAGCCTCTCGGTAGCCCGTAGGGGAATCGAACCCCTGTTTCAAGAATGAAAATCTTGCGTCCTAACCCCTAGACGAACGGGCCATTTTTAATGCAACTCCAAAAGTTTTGTTGTTTTTGGAGTTGCAAATATAGGCCTTAAAATCATTTATACAAAAATAATTTTAAATATTTTTTAGATGAGGTCAAAACCGATATCACGACGGAAATACTTTCCTTCAAAATAGATTCTTCCGGCATCAGCAGTAGCCTGTTGAAGCGCTTCAAAAAGCGAATCCTGTAATGTGGTTACCGCGATCACACGTCCGCCGGCAGTAACAACCTTGCCGTCCTGTTCCTTCGTTCCCGCCTGGAATACAATCGACTCTTTCACATTCTCTATATTAGCGATCTCCTTGCCAGATTCATACGCGCCGGGATAACCTCCCGCGACTAGCATAACTGTAACTGCAGTCTTTGTAGAAACGGTATAAGAGCGTTGATCCAAATTTCCCTGCGCGACACCTTCCAACAGATCTAACAGATCAGATTCGATACGAGGCAATACGGATTCTGTTTCGGGATCTCCCATACGCACATTATATTCGATCACATAGGGTTCACCATCAACATTCATCAAACCGATGAAAATAAAACCTTTATACGGAATACCATCTTTCTTCAGCCCTTCTACAGTTGGTTTGATGATACGTTCTTCCACTTTATTCAAAAATGTTTCGTCAGCAAAAGGTACAGGAGAAATAGAGCCCATTCCGCCTGTATTTAGACCTGTATCACCCTCTCCGATACGTTTGTAATCTTTTGCAGAAGGAAGTACCTTATAGGAGTTTCCATCCGTCAAGACAAATACCGAGAGTTCAATTCCTTTTAAAAATTCCTCCACCACAACGACGCGACTTGCCTCTCCGAATTTAGAGTCAGCAATCATTGCTTTCAGTTCGGCTTTTGCATCTTCGAGTGTTTCACAGATCAAAACACCTTTTCCCGCAGCTAATCCGTCAGCCTTAAGCACAATCGGTAACTTTTGGCTCTCCAGATAAACCAATCCTTCAGCAAGCGAGTCTGCATCAAAAGAACGAGAAGCGGCGGTAGGCACGCCATGGCGATCCATAAATTGTTTCGAAAAATCTTTTGAACCTTCTAATTGGGCACCTTCTTGCTGTGGGCCTATGACAGGAATATTTTTTAAATCTGTCCGGTTCAAAAAATAATCATGAATACCTTTCACCAAAGGTTCTTCTGGTCCCACCAACACCATTTGTATCGCATTTTCCAAAACAAAGGATGCGATAGCTTCAAAATCAGTAACTTTAATATTTACATTTTGTCCATATGCTCCTGTACCAGCGTTTCCTGGAGCAATAAACAATTGATCTAAACGTGGACTTTTCGATAGTTTATAGGCGAAGGCGGATTCACGACCTCCTGAACCGATTATTAGGATATTCATAGCACAAAGATATTTTTTTTATGCTAATTTTCAGACATAAGATCATTCAAAAACGGATTTTATATTTATTTTCCAACTCAAAAGCGCCCCCATCCCAGTAATAGGAATTGCCAGATCTCTTTCATGCGATAATATTTTGATTTATAAGTTGATTAAAGGGAAAATATTTTCTAATTTTCAAGAAACATTAGTCATATGTATGCTCGCTTATTGTTGTTAATCAATTGCCTTCTGCTTCCCTTTCTGGCCTCCGCTCAAATTGATCAGACCATACAGAAATTGGAGACCTATCACGAAAGTCATGTTACGGAGAAAATTTATCTACACCTGGACAAAAATGACTATTCAGCGGGTGAAAATATCTGGTTCAAACTATATTGTACCACGGCGCCATTTAATTACTTGAGCAATATCAGCAAGATTGCGAATATCGAATTGATCTCGCCGACAAATAGCATCATCAAAAGCATTAAAATCCCTCTCACATTGGGCCTTGGCATCGGTGATTTTAGCCTATCGGACACACTCGTGGAAGGATCATACCGTATCAGAGCTTACACCCGCTGGATGCAAAACGATTCCGTCTCCAATTTCTATGAGCGGATTGTACCGGTTACCAATGGTCGGGCAGACAATGTCATTACTGAAAGTACTCTCCTTCAAAATGGAACTGAAAACCTCTTCCAGATCAACTTAAAGACAATTCAGGGCGCGCCGCTAATAAACAGCAGCGTGAGCTATACCTTCCAACAGGACGGCCTAAAAGAAAAGAAGGGGCGCTTAAAATCCAATGAAAATGGAACGATAGCTCTTGAGCTCAAAGATAATTTTAGGGGCGGAACATTATCCTTACAATTTTTATCATCAGATAAAAGACGGGTATTAAAGAATTTTACAATTCCAGATCCCAACCTACAGAACAGTATCCAGATTTTCCCTGAAAGTGGTGAGCTCGTAAACAATATTTTGAGCAAAACCGGGGTTAAAGTACTTACACCCGCCGGACTGGGCCTGAAGTCCAAAATCAAAATCGGAGAGGAAAACCAGGCTCCCATCATCGAATTTGAGACGAATGACCTCGGCATGGGCAGTATGCCGCTTATTTTAAGCACAGGAAAAAAATATATTGCCACGGCGGTATTCCCGGACGGGAATTCGGTGAGCAGCCCTCTGCCTCCGGTAGCTGCCTCAGGCTACGTACTCACTGTCAACTCGGGTTTAAAAGATAAAATCGCCGCCCAATTATCGGCGACAGATGACCTCGTAACAGGTAAAGAAGTCTACCTCATTGCACAATACAATGGACTTGTTTTACATGCTGTTAAACAAAAGTTAAACGGGCCGGAAATATTATTCAACATTCCCAAACAAGACCTTCCTTCGGGAGTAATCCAATTATCAGTACTGAATGAACAGCTGGTTCCGATCATCGAAAGGCTCGTATTTAGTTACAATGCGCCAAAAACAATGTTGCCAATAACCTTACAATTGAACAAGCCAACATTTAAAACACGGGATCAGGTAATCGCAAATCTTTCGGTTAAGGAAGGTAGCAGTGATACCTCAAAAATCGCCGCCCTCTCGGCTTCGGTAATCAATCTCAATAAAGCCGATTCTGCTACAGCGCAATATTATTCTTCAATTGTCTCCGAGCTCCTCTTAAAATCCGATCTCAGGGGCTTTATAGAACGTCCAAATTATTACTTTGAAGATCTCAACAATATCAAGTTCAATGAGCTTGACAACCTTATGCTGATCCAGGGCTGGCGTAAGCTAGATTGGAAAAATTACCTTAATACGACGAATAATGCGTACCTTCCGGAGAAGGGTCTCACGGTCTCGGGTACTGTTAAAAAAACCGGAAGAAAGGCAGTAGTTCCGAATGCAAAAGTTACTTTAGTCCCCACGAGCAATATGATGCTAAGTTTAGATACGCTAACAGATAATGAGGGTAGATTTACTTTTGATAACCTTTTTTTTGCGGATAGTATCAAGTTTATTGTCACCGGGAATGGTCAAAAAGAGAAGAATAGAGTCGATATTCTTGTTGACAATGCTTCTTCTCCTACAGTCAGGGAAAGTAAAGACAAACCTCTGATGCTGAATGATATCAACACCAAACTAATCAACCAGCTTAAAGATAATCAGCAATTCCTGGCCGAACTTGAAGCAGCAGGTATTATTCAAAAAAGCATCAAACTGGAAGAAGTTCAGGTCAACAGAGTCAGAGTCAATAAAGCAGATAAAAATTCAAGAAACCTCAATGGCCCAGGCAATGCAGATCAGGTGCTGACGGCTGAGGACCTGTCCACCTGTGTGACCCTGGAGCAATGCCTTGCGGGAAGACTAGTGGGAGTTATTTTCCGAAACGGAGTCCCTTACAGTACGCGATCGATGGGATTAAATGGAGGAAGCCCCATGCAGGTAGTGCTCGACGGCATGTATATTGAGCCTGACCAGATTAGTATGATCAACGTCCCGGATATCGCGAGTATCGAAGTCTTGAGAAGTGTCGGGAACACCGCTATTTATGGAATGTACGGCGGAAACGGTGTTTTGGTAATCACCAGTAAATCGGGCGATGCAATGTCATCCGCCTATACACCAACAGGAATAATAACCATTTTACCCAAAGGTTTGCATGTCAACCGCAACTTTTTCAAACCACAATATAACACCACACAAAAACAGGAACTTAAACGCGACCTAAGAACAACCATCGCCTGGGAACCAAATCTGGTAACAACTAAAAATGGAGAAGCCAAATTTGATTTCTACACTTCGGATGAACCCGGAACATATAAAATCACGATTGAAGGAGTTGACATGGAGGGAAAAATTGCACACCTAGAATATTTAATGGAAGTAAAACCACAATAGCAAGCCGAACAAACCGTTATAAATTTAAATAAACTCATTATGGAGCATATCAAAACCCAAGTAGAAGACCATATTTTAAGCATTTTTCTGGATCGCGGAAAGTCAAACGCCATCGATACGCTATTACTCAAAGAGCTGATAGAGACGTTGGAGATAAATCGGGAAAACGAAGCCGTTCACGGCGCAATTCTTATTGGTAAAGAAAACTTTTTCAGTGCGGGGCTTGATCTCATCACCTTATTTGGCTATAATGAGGATCAAATCAGGGAATTTTGGAATCTCTTTTTGGAGGCAACCTCGCTATTGGCGTCATTTCCAAAACCAATCGCAGCGGCCATATCCGGTCATAGTCCCGCCGGAGGCTGCGTATTTGCCCTATGCTGCGACTATAGGATCATGGCTGAAGGTAATTTCGTCATCGGGCTCAATGAAATACCCGTTGGATTGATTGTTCCCGAAAGTATTTTTCAACTGTATGCTTTCTGGATTGGAAGACACAACGCGTATCAAAATCTGCTTGAGGGAAAACTCTTAACTCCAGATGAGGCAAAATCGCAAGGTTTGGTAGATGATGTCGTTCCGGCAAACATGCTTTTTAATACCGCAGCAAAGAAAATAAAACAGATCACACAGTTTAATCAAAAGACCTGGCAGACCTCCAAACTGAACTTCAGAAAAGAAATAATTCTTAAATTGCGCGAGAATAGAGAAGAAACTATTCAGGAAATCCTTGTGCAATGGTGGCTGCCATCAACAAGGTCAATATTAAAGTCGATCATAGATAACTTGACTTCAAAAAATAGTACTAAATAAATAAAAACAACATGAGAAATCTCTTTTTCTTTGTTCTGATCTGTATCTCGATAGGTGTATTCTCCTGTAGAAACAATAAAAAGGAAGACAAGGCCGTAAAAATTGCCCAAGATTCTATCCCCTTAGATACGATAAGCAAACCCGACACACTCGAAAAGGAAGTCGAAAAAGAGGATACAGAAACATTAGAACAAGTTTTGGAAAAAATAGCCAAAGCATATATTGATCAAGACAGCAAAACAATCAATGACTATATACATCCCAAATTAGGTATCTATATTATCTATCGCCCGGGAGCACTGGACTCGTATGTGCACCAAAATAATTTTAGCTTTGCCAAACCGGTGCCGGAGTATCACTCATATGAAAAACTGAGCTACAAAGGACCTTTAAAAGCTGGAAAGCTTCCCGTTTTCGACTGCGGCACAATGAAATGGGATAAACTTGGTTTTTTTTATGACAAGAAATCGCGTCCAAATGAATTGTCACAAACAGCCAAATTTATGAATGAGATTTTAGACGCCAAAATTACACGTAACGAATTACGACGGTTAAGAAATATAGAAATCAGAAGTTATCGCGCGATAATGACCTCCAATGAAAGCGAAGAACCATTTGTTTTTCACGTTACAAAAGAAGGGGAAAAATGGTACATTACAGTTATTGATCGTGCATATGCGGGTTGCGACGCCTAAAATATTTTTTTACATTTAGCCATATTTAATGATAATGGGAAATTTAGATAAAGACATACAAAAGAAAATTGATGACTGGTTAACCTCAAGTTATGATGTGGAAACAAGAGGGGCGGTTCAGAAGTTAATAGATGATCAGGCAGAAACGGAACTGATTGATTCATTCTACAAGGATCTCGAGTTTGGAACTGGAGGATTAAGAGGAATAATGGGCGTTGGCTCTAATCGCATGAATAAATATACGATTGGAAAGGCGACACAGGGCTTATCGAACTATCTTAAAAAGCAGTTTCCTGATCAGGAAATCAAGGTAGCCGTAGCATACGATAGCCGTAACAACTCGCAATCGTTTGGCCACCTTGTCGCCCAGGTATTCGCTGCAAATGGAATCACGGTTTACCTCTTTGACGAATTACGTCCCACACCAATGTTGTCTTTTGCCATCCGTCATTTTGGTTGCCAAAGCGGCGTCATGTTAACGGCTTCACATAACCCGAAGGAATACAATGGTTATAAAGCCTATTGGAACGACGGCTCGCAATTGACTGCACCACATGATAAAAATGTGATCGATGAAGTCAATGCGATCACCTCGGTAAAGGATATCCAGTTTGAAGGAAATAACCAAAATATTATCCCTGTCGGTGAAGAAATTGACGAGATTTATATCAATGCCAATAAGTCATTGAGCATACACCCCGAGGCGGTGTTGGCGCAGAAGGATTTAAAAATAGTCTATTCTCCGATCCATGGCACAGGAATTACAATTGTCCCCAAAATGCTGGCATCGTGGGGTTTTGAAAACGTTACGGTAGTTACCGAGCAGGCGACACCGGATGGAAATTTCCCAACGGTGATCTATCCAAATCCGGAAGAGGAGGACGCAATGGCTTTGGCGAAGAAAAAAGGCGAAGAGATTGGCGCGGATCTCGTTTTGGCGACTGACCCCGATGCTGACCGTGTGGGAATCGCCGTTAAAAACAGCGGGGGCCAATTTCAGTTACTCAATGGTAATCAGATCGGCAGTTTGCTGATCTACTATGTATTGAGTGCAAAGAGTGACCTACAACAATTGGGACACAACCCATATATCGTTAAAACGATTGTAACCAGCAACCTTCAGGCGGATATTGCCGATCATTATCATGTAGCGCACTATGAAACCCTTACTGGCTTTAAATATATTGGCGAACTGATCACAAAATTAGGAGATTCGGCCCAATATCTAGCCGGTGGAGAGGAAAGTTATGGCTACCTCGTCGGTGACCTGGTCAGAGATAAAGACGCACCCAATTCATGTGCTTTCCTGGCTGAAATGACCGCATATTTTAAATCAAAAGGCAAGACTGTCTATGACGTATTATTGGAGATCTATCAGGAGTTTGGCTGCTATCAGGAAAAATTGATTTCCTTAACGAAAAAAGGAAAAGCCGGAGCCGAGGAAATTCAGGCCATGATGGCTGGGTTGCGTCAAAATTTACCGACGAAACTCGGAGGAATCGAAGTCAAGGAAATTCGGGACTATCAACTTTCCCAGGCGACTGACATGAAGACCGGAAATAAGAAAGAGATTACACTTCCAAAGTCGGACGTCTTGCAATTCATTACGACGGATGGTGACGTGATTTCGGCAAGACCTTCAGGTACGGAACCCAAAATCAAATTTTATTGCTCCGTTAAGGGAATACTTCAGGATAAAAAGGACTATCTGAATCTTCAACATATATTGGAAGAAAAAGTGGACCGCATGATGAAAGATATTGTTGGTTAAATGGAAAAATGGAAACTACTATCATCTGAATATATCTGCAAGGAGCCTTGGGCGACATTACGGCGCGATACATGCGAACTGCCCGATGGACGCATCAACGACCATTATTACGTGCTGGAATATCCAGATTGGGTCAATATGGTCGGGATTACGGCACAAAACGAGTTATTGGTAATCAGGCAATACCGTCACGGAGCAGGGATACTTTCTTTGGAAATTCCGGCTGGTACAATGGAGCCGGGTGAAAATCCCCAAGAAGCTGCTGTACGGGAAATGCTCGAAGAAACAGGGTATCAGTTTGAAAAAATCGAAGAGATAGCAACACTCTATGCCAACCCGGCAACAAGTGGTAATGTTACGTATACTTATCTCATGACAGGAGGACAGAAAGTTCAGGAACAGGAACTGGATGAACACGAGGAGATTGACGTTTTCCTTATACCGCTTAAGGAAGCAAAAGCCATGCTGCTGGAAAACAAATTTAGCCAAGCCCTGCATAGCAGTGCATTGTTCTATGCTTTTAATAAATTAGGCTTGTTTTAAGACAAGCCTAATTTTATTCTGTTTTTTCCTTTCATACTTTAATTTTCACTAGACTTTTGATTTTTGTACCTTTGTGCCATGGCAAGAGAAATTTTTGAAACCAAGCGAAAGGCCCTGAAGATAAATCTAAACCCCGAGATTTACGGAACCTTCGCTGAGATCGGTGCTGGACAGGAAGTCGCACGTAACTTTTTCAATGCAGGAGCTGCATCAGGTACAATTGCTAAAACAATGTCAGCTTATGACATGGCATTCAGCGATGCCATATACGGTGAAGAAGAAGACGGCAGATATGTCAGCAGAACTCGTTTACAGAAGATGCTTTCCCATGAATTTGACTTGCTGACCCAACGATTGCACGGCGATAAGTATTGCAATAAAAAATTCTTTGCCTTTGCGGACACTGTCACTACGCTGAATTTCACCAAAACAAATGAACCCCATGGATGGATTGGCCTCCGTTTTCAGCACGAGGTCGGCGGGCCTACAAACGATATTATTGTTCACATCAGACTCTTGGACAGCGACAATCAGCTGCAACAAAAGGTATTGGGCATTATCGGTGTGAATTTGTTGTTTGCAGCCTACTATTATGCAGAGGATGTGCAGACCATGATCGAATCCCTGGTCGATAACTTATCCATTGGGTCTGTCGAAATCGATCTGGTTAAGTTAAATGGTCCTCTTTTTGAAAATGTCAACCAGCGCTTGATTAATTTATATCTCATTGCCAAAGGCTTCGCTAAGGCTGCTATTTTCCAGCCCGATGGTAAAGCGGTACAGATCAAGGATTATTTATACAAAAAAAACATCATCTTACTTCGCACGAAATACCGTCAGAAATCACTTCCTAACTTCGACCTGTTTAACCTTGCCGTCGAACAGTTTAAGAAAAATACAGGGGCTACGGATAGTGACACCATTGTTTTGATCGAGGTTTTGATGGGGAATGTGCTAGAGGATACTCATGAAATTACGGATGAAGATCTACAAGAATTCGCATCAAGAGCGGATGAATTATGTGCGACAGGCAACAACATTATCGTCAGCAACTTCCGCAGAAATAATCATCTCGCTGAGTTTATAAGCAACTTTAAACCTAAGAATATCGGAATTGCAACAAACGTTTATAACTTAAAGAACATCTTTAATTCGGACAACTACAATAAAGAGCTGTACACCAATGAGCTATTATCGTATATTTCCGGCATGTTCAATAAAAACGTAAAGCTTTACGCTTATCCTTATCTATTGAAAAAGGAAAATAAAATCATCACCACTAAAAATATGCCCGTTTCCGAAGAGGCAAAACCTCTATTTGATTTCTTGATCAAGAACGGATATATCATTGATATTGAAAATTACGACGAGAAATTTGTAAAAACCGTATAATAACACGTCGTTAAAAATTAATTTATTATATAGTCCAATTTAGTTAAATTGGACTATATTTATTTCCAGTCCTTATGAAGCACGAAAATGTAATACTCGTTGATACTAATGATGCCGTGGTTGGCAGCATGGAAAAATTTGAAGCCCATCAAAAGGGCTTATTGCATCGGGCATTTAGTGTTTTTTTATTTAATGACCGGGATCAGCTTCTCCTACAGCAAAGGGCCCTGGATAAATACCATTGTGGCGGGCTTTGGACAAACAGCTGCTGTTCGCATCAACGCCTCGGAGAGAGCAATCTGGACGCTGCAACGAGACGCCTGACAGAAGAGCTCCGGATTGAGGCAACAGCGCTCTATGATGCCTTTTCATTTGTATACAGCGCCCGATTTGACAATGGCCTTACCGAACATGAATTTGATCATGTCCTGATTGGAAAATTCAGTGGAGAGCCTGATTTTAATCCGGCAGAAGTCGCCGCTGTACAGTATATGGGTCAACAGGAAATCGAGGACGAAATCACGCACTTCCCTGAAAAATTTACTCCTTGGTTCAAGCTAATCTATCAACGTGTATTTGAAACCTATGTAGAGAAATACAAAAAATAAGATTCAAAAAGGCCTACGGCGAAAAAGTATGCCGAAGCCTTTCCCCTTCCTATCGTGGCTAAAATTAACAACGCTATAATAAAAGCGCTATGAGCTGTCGATTCTGAAAATAAAAAGGAGCAATTCCTTCACAAATTGCTCCTTTCAAGTTTATATCGTTGTCCTCCCTAGAGATACTTCTTATAGATAGAATACATAATCTTTAAATCGTTTTCCCCTAAAAATGCCGTATTCACATCTTGTTGGATATAATGGAGTTTAAAAGCTTTTATTGCCGCATCCAGATTACTGACATCATAACCAATGATACGTAACGCCATTTTCGGATTGAAGTCAATAGGAGGTGTTTCCAAAAATTCTTCGTACCAATAGCCAAAGCCCTGATCGGCCAGCTTTTTCCAAGGGAATCGTGACGGATCATTTTTACGTGTAGGGGCAAGATCCATATGGCCAATGAAATTTGCCTGTGGAATCTTATAGGTATTTTTTAAATAAGTCAATAGTTGTATCAACGCATTTACCTGCGCATCCGTCCAGGGATCTGTTGTCCCATTATTATCCAGTTCAATACCTATGGACGAAGAATTCAGGTCGGTATCATTTCCCCATTTCCCCAGACCGGCATGATGCGCACGGTACAGATCATTCACCATCTGCACAACCTTACCGTCCCTACCAACAACATAATGTGAACTTACGCCTGCTTTTGCAGAATGAAAGGTACGAATGGTCTGCCCCAGAGAATCCTGAGCAGTGTGATGAATAACCACAAAATTAGGCTTTCGGACACCAAAATTGATGGAGGCAATCCACTGCTGATCTTTCACATTTACTTTTTCCAGCTGCCCGGATACAGGAGACTGACGATATAAATTAGAAAACTCCTTCGCTTGATTCTTATATACTTTCTCGGTCTTCGCATATTTATTGCCCGCACAGGATGTAATCAATGCCGCAGCAATAAAGAGATTGGATACTGATGTTATCTTCATATCGAAATGTTTCAACACAAATATACTTCCAAAATACCATATCAGGGCGATTGTAGCTTAAATTGATACAATATTCTTCCGTTTCTGCGGCGCTTTTCATGAAATCATTCCTTATTCACAGGCCCGATTGTTTTCTAACATCAGCTGATCATCAAAAAAGTCCAGACGGAACATCTGGACTTTTTGAGATCGTTATAAGGTATTGATATTTTATTTTAAAGCGCTTACATTCAATTTACCCATAAATGCCTTTAGCTCATCCAAACTATACCCATTTCCTCTTAATGTGATTAAATAACGGTCTTTTTCAAGATAACTGATTTCAGAACTCTTTGGTGTTGAACCTTCCACACCTTTGTTATCGGTAGTTTTTGCCCGCTTACCTTCAAAATCACCTGTTTTTTCTACTTCCGTATCAGTAATATTTTCTGAATCAACCATAAAACCCATCTGTGCGAGACTAACAATAGCAGAAGCCGTCTCACCAGCGCCATCAATAATGCTTATTTTAATATCCTTTTGATCATCGACGGTATATGTTGCATCCCCAGAAATGACACTGACCCCATACATAGAACCCGCAGAATAAGATGTTCTTTTCAAGCCGTCTAAACTTTCTGGAAGAAATGCTTTTAACTCCTCCGAACTCAATGGTTTTTCAGATTTTAGCTTGGCCTGGAGTTCCTCCATTTTCTTTGCTCCGTCAGTCAGGTTATCTAGATTAGACACCCCCTTAACCACATCCGAGATTCCCGTACTTGTTTCATTTTCATCCGCCGAACCATCCTTGGATTCGTTACGGTTTCCGCAACCTGCGATCAAAATAGCCGCGCTCAATAAGAGAGACATTACGCTCAATTGTCTTTTCATGATTATCAGTTTTTTTTAGATAAAACGTTAGAAAGATAAAAAAATGATTTAATAGGCACAACTATTAAAATATAGCAGTAAAATAGTCTGATCCGTTCTTCTCCAACTTATCCCCAATTCGTCTTCCACTAAAAGTCAATACATTTTGGACAACAATATAATGGCTTTCTCTAAATTCTCAGTAAAAATAGAAGCCTCCGTAATACGGAGGCTCTATTTTTATATTATTTTCGAAGCCAATTATGCTTCGGCATATTCCTCGATCGAAGGACATGAGCAGATCAATGTACGGTCTCCCTGAGAGTCGTTTACACGGCCTACAGAAGGCCAGAACTTACGATCTCTCACGTATTCCAACGGATAAGCAGCCGTTTGACGACTGTAAGGTCTATCCCACTCATCTGCGGTAACTACTGCCGCTGTATGCGGAGCATGCTTCAAAACGTTATTTGTTTGTTCAGCTTCTCCAGCCTCCACTGCAGCAATTTCCTGACGAATAGCAACTAATGCATCACAGAAACGATCTAATTCCGCTTTTGATTCAGACTCCGTCGGCTCGACCATCAATGTGCCTGCAACAGGGAAAGAAACTGTTGGCGCATGGAAACCATAGTCCATCAAACGTTTCGCGATATCAGCAACTTCGATACCTACATTTTTGAAACCCCGGCAATCCAAGATCATCTCATGCGCACAACGGCCATTGCTACCAGAATAAAGTACTGGATAAGCATTTTCCAAACGCGCCTTAATATAATTTGCATTTAATATTGCTGTCCGTGTCGCATTGGTCAAGCCTTCACCACCCATCATCGAAATATAAGCGTGGGAGATAATCAAGATTGATGCTGAGCCAAATGGTGCCGCCGAAACAGCTGTAATTCCTTCTTCTCCTGAAGTAGAAACAACTTGATGGTTTGGCAAGAAAGGCACCAAGTGTTTAGCAACACCGATCGGCCCCATACCCGGGCCACCGCCACCATGTGGAATACAGAATGTTTTATGCAAGTTCAAGTGACAAACGTCAGCACCAATATGCCCCGGACTAGTCAAACCTACCTGTGCGTTCATATTTGCTCCGTCCATGTATACCTGACCGCCATTGGCATGAATGATTTCACAAACTTCAATGATTGATTCCTCAAATACACCATGCGTAGACGGATAAGTCACCATTAAAGAGTTCAGATGAGCAGCATGCTCTTCCGCTTTTGCTCTTAAATCTGGGATATCAATATTTCCAAGTTCATCACATTTTACCACGACCACTTTCAAACCAGCCATTGAAGCCGATGCAGGGTTAGTACCGTGTGCAGAAGCTGGAATCAAACAGATGTTACGACCATGATCGCCACGGCTCTCGTGATAAGCACGGATAACCATTAGCCCCGCGTATTCACCCTGTGCTCCTGAATTTGGCTGGAAGCTCATTTTAGCAAAACCTGTGATCTCTGACAACCAATCGTTCAATTCTCCGATCATCTGCATATAACCTGAAGTTTGGTCTGCTGGTGCAAATGGATGTAATCCACCAAATCGCGCCCAGGTAACAGGGGTCATTTCAGCTGTGGCATTTAATTTCATTGTACATGAACCCAATGGGATCATCGAATGGCAAAGCGATAGATCTTTTGCTTCCAATGATTTAATATAGCGTAACATTTCATGTTCAGAATGGTAGCTATTAAAGTTTGGATGAGTTAAGTACGCTGAGGTACGAACCAATTCAGCAGGGATCGAAGAACTTAAGTTTTCTTCTAAGGTATCGAAATCCACATCGTTCAATGTCTTGCCCTGAATTTTTGCAAACACTTTTACGATCGTTTTGATATCCTCATATGTTGTTGTTTCATCGATAGCGATAGAAACTTGTGAACCGTTGTAGTAGAAGTTCAATTCGTTGTTCAACGCTTCAGATTTTAATGCGCCCGCATGTGCACCTAAATCCACACGTAGGGTATCAAAGTAAGCGGTATTCAATTGGGCATAACCCAATGATTGTAAAGCCTGATCCAATAAATTTGCTAAAGCATTGATACGGGATGCAATATTTTTGATTCCTTCGGGGCCATGGTAAACAGCGTAGAAAGAGGCCATAATAGCCAATAAAGCTTGCGCTGTACAGATATTCGAAGATGCTTTATCACGACGGATATGTTGCTCACGAGTTTGTAAAGCCATACGTAAAGCATACTTTCCATTCGAATCAGAAGTTACACCAATGATACGTCCGGGGATATTGCGTTTGAAGCTATCACGCGTCGCGAAGTATGCGGCATGAGGTCCTCCGAATCCCATTGGTACACCAAAACGTTGTGAGTTACCGACAACAACATCTGCCCCCCATTCTCCCGGAGGAGTCAACAGCGCCAAGCTCATTAGATCGGCAGCAGCACATACCGTAATGTTTTTACCGTGTGCAGCCTCAGCAAATGATTTGTAATCAACGATTGAACCGTCTGCCGCGGGATATTGCACAAATGCTGCAAAAACATCATCTGTCAATTCCGATTCTTGAATAGCAGTGATTTTTAGCTCGATACCGAAAGACAGGGCACGCGTTTTCAATACATCTATTGTCTGTGGATACGCATTTTCAGAAACCAAGAATACATTGGCATCTTTGTTTTTACGCGCTGAGTAAAGCATAAACATCGCTTCAGCCGCAGCCGTGGCTTCATCCAATAATGAAGCGTTTGCAATTTCCAATCCAGTAAAATCAGAAATAACGGTCTGGAAGTTTAACAGTGCCTGTAAACGACCTTGTGCAATTTCCGCCTGGTAAGGAGTATATTGCGTATACCATCCCGGATTTTCAAACACATTGCGTTGAATTACACCCGGAAGGATCACGTCATAGTATCCTTGACCAATAAAAGATTTAAAAACTTTATTTTTTTCTGCAATTTCCGCTATCCGCTTTAAATAGGCAACCTCAGACAATGCTTTTGGAAGATTTAAAGGTTTTGGCGCACGGATTTGAGAAGGGACCGTTTGGTCGATTAGCTGGTCAATTGACGTTACGCCCAATTTGGCCAACATTTCATTCGCTTCAACTGGACTTGGGCCATTGTGGCGACTTTCGAATTTTTCTTGGAAGTGTATATTGCTCATGTGTGCAAAAAGTTAACGCTTATAGACAGTTAGCGACATAATAATTAGGTAATTAACTCTCTTATAAACAGTCGTTTTTTGGATGAGCAAAGATAGCAAAATAAATGACTGAAAACGAAGCAAAAAAGTGTATAAAAAGTCAGTTTTAACAACGCGCAGATATGCAATCGATTGTCCTATATGCATTAAAATTCAAATAAAAACAAACAACCAAAGTTCATGTTGAAAATATACCAACCAAATCAAAGATAACTTAACAGAATAATAAAAAATGAAAGATTATGCTGCTATTTTTCAACCGCCATTTTTTCTTTTTGAAGATATTCTTTTTGCAATGGCGCTGATTTTTCAATACATTAGTATAAGTACCAATTGTAAAGTGATTTCTGACACTGTTCAATGATTCAAAGGGATTTCACAATATTACAGCATCGCTGAAAAATCGAAAAGAGAAATCGGGCTTTTACTGCAATGGGACTCTAAAAATAAGCATATCATTCTTTTTAACAAATATAAACCAGGGAAGTAACGATTATAAATCATGAGAAAACAGGTAACAGACAGTGTACTCCTAGTGAGACCCTCTGTCTTCCGCAAAAATGAGCAGACCGCAGTCAATAATTTTTTCCAAAAGGACATTGAAAACTTAAGCGGTGAAGATGTAAATAGGGAGGCACAAAGTGAATTTGATGCCCTTGTCAATGAATTAAAATCACACGGCATTTTAGTGACGGTCATTCAGGACGATGAAAAATCGGAAAGCCCGGACAGCATATTTCCGAACAATATCGTCTCTTTTCATCAGGACGGAAAAATTATCTTTTATCCGATGTTTGCCCCCAACCGTCGAAAAGAGCATTTATTGGACTTTGAGGGCCCATTGAAACAAAACGGTTACTATGTAAAGTTGATTAAAGACTTAAGCGAGGCCGAAAATAACAGACAATATTTAGAAGGGACCGGGGCCCTTGTATTGGACCGAACACACCGGATTGCCTATTGTGCACTGTCGGAACGTGCAGACCGCAGCATGTTGGACGAATACTGCAGAACGGAAAATTACACTCCGATCGTCTTTCATGCATTTCAGACAGTCAATGGCGAACGCAGACCTATCTATCATACCAATGTGGTATTGGCCGTGGGAGAAGATTTTGCAATCTTATGTCCGGCTGCGATAGATAATCAATCCGAACGGGAAGGGTTGTTAAAGAAACTAAAAGAGACCGGAAAAGAAATCATCGAGATCAACGAAAACCAACTGGAAAATTTTGCGGCAAACTGCCTTCAGGTCAGAAATAAATATGGAAACCGTTTTATAGTATTAAGCGATAAAGCATTATCCTCATTGACCCTTTATCAAACGGCACAATTGGAAAAACATGGAAAAATCATCCATCAGGATTTACATGTTATCGAAACCTGTGGCGGAGGTAGTGTCCGCCATATGATGGCGGAAGTATTCCTTCCAAAAGAAAAAGTGATGAATGCTTAAGGCATTCATCACTTTTTGAGACTCAAACTCCATCAGCATGCAGCTATTGAACCTTCTTTAGTTACTAATTTGTTGGATCTTTCTTGTATCTGAACCAGGTATTACATCAGACTTTTGCCTCTTTATTGTTATTTTTTGATTCAATTTCAAAAGGACACGGCTATTTAGTCAGATCGCCGTGTCCTGCTTTTCTAAATGTTTAGAAAGAATAACGTAAGCCCAGCTGGAATTGGTATGGGTTGCCGGAGGGGGTAACGATACCTGAATTGTTTACATTGTAATTGAACTGCTGCTTGGCAACATCAAAAGGGATCAGCTTTTCCCCAGCAGCATCTTTCCCGCCTAACGCATACAGATTTTGATTGCCTAGAGACTCATTTATGCCCCAAGTTTTCTTAAATAAGTTGGCAACGTTGAAAAGATCACCCGATATTTCCAATGCGTGGTTCTTATATAAATTGAATTTTTTGGCAATTCGTAAGTCGATCAAACCATAAAAACCATTCACCCCACCATTACGTTCTGCTATTTTACCCTGATATTTCTTGATATAATCTTTAAGACTCTGACTCGCTTCCGGGTTATTCAACAGATTATTCAACCCGGTGACCAGCTGCTTTGAAGTGTTCGGATTATTCGGGTCAAAGATAAAGGCCAAATCATTGTCCCCGGCGACAAAGTCTCCATTGATGTTACCGCCTGCGAGTAAACTATACCGTGTCCCGCCGATACCCGAGTAGCGAACGCCGACACTAACCCCGTAAAATGTTGGCAAAGTTCCGTAAATAACAATCTTATTGCGGAATTGATTGTTCGAATAGCTCATTTTGCTCAAATCGCGAGGATCATCTTTCACAGCTAAGGATAAGGTAGCCGTATTGGCCACATTCCCGTTGAAGGATGTATTGTCTTTCGCATCGTTCCAGGTATAACTAACCGAGATCGTTCCATCCTTGTAATACTGATAACTTGCATCGAATACGACAGCAAACTGATTGACTTTGCCCTCAGAATTCAATTCCAAAACCCGGCCAAATTTATCTGAAATCCGTCCTTTTTTCCAGTCAGGAGCTCCATCAACGATGGATCCCGCAGGAACGAATACGCCTCTATTATCTTCATTTGCCAGTCTAAAGAAAGGATCTTTCACCATATTACGATCGACATACATATAATTATTACGTCCCAAATTCATATATCCTGAAAGACTCGCTTTTAGCTTCTCCGTAAAAAAGTGGGTGTAGGAAATATTTGCTTTATACACGACCGGGATTTTGGCATCGGGACCATAAGTATTGATGGTCGGGACCTGAAACTGGGCTAAAGTGGGTGTGGATGATGGATCCTTTCTGTAGTCGACAAAATTTGGTGTAGGTACATCCGCACCGCGAACATCAACAGTAGCAAAATGCTTCCCATCGAAAGTAAGGTTATTGATCGTCATATAATTATTGATATCCGATGCAAATATACCTCCCCCCACTCGAAAGAAATCTTTTCTTTCTTCGTTCACATCCCAGGTCATTTGGAAACGCGGTTGTACCACAAAAGACTTGAGTTTATGATCTGTACGGACACCGACTTCTCTTAGCAATTCTTCATTCAGAGGAGAGGTAGGATAATGTCCGTAATCCAATCGTAAGCCGGCGACCAGGTCCAATCCCTGCGCTAGCTTGGTTTGCAATTGTCCATACACACCGGCATTGAATATCTTACCGACCACAGCCGGATCACTCACCAAAGGAACTTCACGATAGTAAGCATACGGCTTCATGTCGTCAAAGTTCTGCATAGCCGTTTTTCCATCACTTGGTCTAAAGTGGAAGCGCCCATTGACCTCACTCCCGTAAATGGAATTGGCATGGGTATACATCAGATCCACACCAAAGGTGTAATTGATGTTGTCGGTGCTGTAATAGATATTGTCGACAAGCTGAAATACATTATTTTTAAAAGATTCCTGCGCAAAACGATGTCCCCCCAATTGCAATGTGGTCTTTTTATCTTCCCCGGCAACTTTGGAGATCGCATCTTCTACAATTGCACGTGGAATATTCTGACCCGGTAAAAGGTCTCCCGGACTACTTTTCTGATAAGTATAAAGATGTTGTACTTTTAACTCATTGGTTACCCTCGGGGAAATGGTGGTACGCAAAGTAGCCAGTAGGCTGTTGTCAATATTCTTGTCATTTCCGTAAGATTCATACAAAGTAATTGGCTTGTTGTCTTGTAGCCCAAGCTTATTGTTGTCACTTGTAAAGTTATTACGGATTGTCAATAAGTTATTATCATTGATTTGCCAGTCAATACGCCCAAAGATCGCATCGGAGCCTCTTTTCTTGTCAAAGGCACCATATTGGCGTTCGTTCCCCAATCCGTACTTTTTCCGCCCAATATTGACAAATTCATCCAATGTCGCGTTTGTAACATTAAACCTTTTTTCATCGGCTTCAGAGTTGATATCAGCAATAATCAAGGGACGGGAGTCTTGCTGATGATCCCAGGCAACAAAGTAATGGAGCTTGTCTTTTATAATGGGACCACCCAAAGTAAAGCCATACTGATAAGTGGAAAAATCGTTGCTGCGTTTGTTTCCCCGAATATCGTATGGACTTGACAACCAGTCTGCTCGCGAATATAACCATGCACTACCCTGTGTCTTATTTGTTCCTTGTTTTGTCACTGCACTGACCGTCCCCCCTCCGGCTCTCCCATAAGTCACATCATATTGGTTGGTCACGACTTTAAACTCCCGGACTGCTTCAATAGAGATCGAGAAAGGAGCGCCACTCCGACTTGTTGTCGAACCTGCTGAAGTCGGGTTCTTCGCATTCATCCCGTCTATCGTAAAATTGGTAGAAGACCCGAGCTGACCACCGATATTATCGCCTTTGCTTAATGGAGACAGATCCATTAAAGAGGTAAAGTTACGGCCATTGACGGGTAATTTCGCAATATCCCGGGCTGTAACCGCTGTTGCAGCGCCCAAGTTCTCTATTTTATTCTTGAGGGTGCTTACACCAGTCAACTCAACTGTTTCCAGTACATTTGAAGCATTCTGAATCGGAATATCTAACCGGATCATATCCCCTTGGTTTAACGTAAAGCCTGAACGGATCTGCTCACCGTAACCGATATAAGTCACTTTAATGATGTACGGACCTCCCAATGGAAGCTCCTTGAAATTGAAATCACCATTGGCATTGGTCGATGTTTTGGTGGTAAAACCTGTCGATTCGTTACGAACCTCTACTGAAGCTCCATGAACCCTTTTGTTATTCTCGTCTGTAATTTTCCCGGAAAATCCTGCCTGGGTTGTTTGCGCATACAAACCTGTTCCTATCGCAATGGCACAAGTCGTAAGTAATATTTCTTTCATTTAGTTGTTGGTTGTGATATGGCATCAAAACTACTTCGACAGTATTAACAGAAGCTAAATGAAATATTATGAAATTATAAACAAAACATCACAAAGCAATTTAAGGAAAAATAACGAAGCAAAAAGCAAAGACAAGAGGGAATTAATCATAAAAAAAGTCAGTGAAACACTGACTTTAATATAAGATTGTAAATTTAAAATCCAGGGGATTAAAGTATTTATAAAGATCTCTAAAGAGGTTATCACCATATTTTACATACAACAGGGCGAAGTTTTCCGATCGCTCCTGTAGCCCCCCTCCGGGAAAGAGCTTTTCTTTTACATTGTCTATATCTGCCAATGCATGCTGATGGTTTCGTTTTTCTGCTTTCATCAGCTTTTTTTCCAGGTTATTCATCGCCTTTTTCAAGCGAGCCTTTATCGCCTCCGTACTGGGTCCCAGACTCGGATCGATTTTGTGCGTGCGCAATTTTATTTTTCCAAAGATCGCATTCAGTTCCATCCATTCATCATTAAGGTTTAATCTCTCTTTGGTATGACGACGTACATACTCCTTCTTCAAAACCTCTGCTGGCCGGAAGATGCTTTTGAAGGTTAGATCAACACGAAAAAGCTTCGCGGCCACATTATCGTCGGTAATCATTGCTGAATTTCGCGGAATCAGGATGGGGAAGTCTATTTGGTACTGATCAAAATTAGATTTCAGTTGCATCCAATAGACCATTTCAGCTCCACCGCCGATATAGGCTAAATTAGGAAGGATAATTTCCTGATACATCGGACGCATCACCACATTTGGACTAAAACGCTCAGGATGGGCATCTATTTCTTTTTCCAGCTCTTCCTTGGTAAAATATATATTTTGATGCAGAACCTCATATCGGCCGTCTGCAGTCAGCACCAAGCGTTCTCTAAATTCATCGGTCAGATAGAAGAAATTGATCTCCCGCGCATGTACCTGTGTAGAAAACCCGTTTGCTTCCAGTTCTTTCGATCTATCCGTGATCGCTTTAAAGCTATTTTCGGATAAAATATCCGTTTTGATAATCGGTTTAAATAACTCCTTCAGTGCTTTATCATCTGCATCAATAATCAAAAGACCATAGGCTTTAAAAAGTTCGTTTACCATATAGCGTGTTGCGTCAGCCAACCTCGAGTGCTTAAGGTATGCTTGCTCCACAATATCCGTGAGCTTAGCAGAATTGTCAGAAAGACCAAGAATATTAGTGTATTGCTTTACTGCATCGACAATTGAAGCTGTATCCATACGTCCTGTCGCCGACACCGGTGGTGTCTCCCAGGCAATTTTCTTTCCGTAGACTTTTGTATGATTAATTTCTTCAAAATCATGATCCTCAGTTGCCATCCAATATACCGGGATAAAATTTTTGTCCGGATGTTTGGCATGTAAGTCTTCGGATAGACGTATTGCCGTCATGATCTTAAATATAAAGTACAAAGGCCCTGTAAAGATATTCAGTTGGTGGCCCGTGGTAATCGTATAGGTATTCTCCTGCAACAATAAATCTATATTTTCGGCAACGGCGGGAGACCCCTGCAACAATGTCGCATATTGAGCTTTTAGGCGCTCCACGAGAATGGCACGGTGGTCAAAATGTTTTTTTTCGTGCAATTGCTTTTCAAAACCGTCAAATGTAGGCCAGTGTCCAACAAACGGTTTCAGCGTCTCGTCATGAGCCAGATAGGCCAACAATGTTTTGGAGAAACTATTTGTCTCACTATATTCGATATAAGTTGCTTTCATATATGCTTATTGTACGATATACAAATGTATTTAGTTTGAGCGGACAAAATACTGATTTTTAATAAAAAGCCCATTCCACTTTTAAATTATATCATTCTATTGACAAATGTCCAAATAAAACCTTCATACTTTCACAGACACCAACAGCGACATAAATCCACAGAAGTTCTTTCCCGACGGTTCAAAAAAAGAGCCTCCCTTGTATTTCGGGAGGCTCTTCCGTATATTCTTAATGACCTTCATCGGTCAACCGGATATTATTTTTTGACAATTTTGCCATAGAGATCGAAATCTTCCGCACGGTCGATTTTTACCTGAACAAAATCGCCGATTCGCGCATAAGAATCCGCCGCTGAAATCAAGACCTCATTATCCACTTCCGGAGAATCATATTCTGTTCGCCCGATAAAATAATCTCCGTCCACACGATCGACTAATACCTTATATGTATTGCCCACTTTCGATTGATTAATATCGTAAGAAATTCCTTGTTGAACCTCCATAATAGCCTCAACTCGTTCTTCTTTTGTCTCTTGTGGAACATTGTCCTCCAATGTATGCGCATGGGTTTTTTCCTCATGGGAATAGGTAAAACAGCCCAAACGGTCAAAACGAGTTTCTTCCACCCACTCCAACATCTCTTGAAAATCCTGTTCCGTCTCGTCGGGGTATCCACAGATTAATGTCGTACGCAACGCGATATCAGGCACTTTGTCCCGGATCGCATTGACAAGGTCAATCTGTTTCTGTTTGGTTGTCCCTCTACGCATAGACTTCAACATTGGGTCTGAAATATGCTGCAATGGCATATCCAGGTAATTACAGATATTTGAACGCTCATTCATTGCATCCAAAATATCCATTGGAAACCCCGAAGGATAGGCATACTGTAAACGGATCCACTCAATACCATCCACATCGGATAAATGACGCATTAGGTCTGAAAGATTACGTTTCCCATAGATATCCAATCCATAATAGGTTAAATCTTGCGCGATTAAAATTAATTCTTTGGTTCCATTTGATGCCAAAAATTTCGCTTCCTTAACCAAATCATCAATTGATTTGGAAACATGCTTACCACGCATTAATGGTATTGCACAAAATGAACATGGACGGTTACAGCCTTCTGCGATCTTAAAATAAGAAAAGTGTGAAGGGGTGGTCAACAAGCGTTCGCCCAATAATTCATGGCGATAGTCCGCTCCGATAGAAGAGAGTAAATCAGGCAAATCATTTGTCCCGAAATAGGCATCCACACTCGGAATTTCAGCTTGCAGTTCCGGCTTATAACGTTCCGAAAGGCATCCGGTAACAATCACCTTATTGATCTTACCTTGATCCTTTAATTCTGAATATTGTAAGATTGCATCAATGGATTCCTGTTTAGCATTGTCAATAAATCCACAGGTATTGATGACAACAATATCATTCTCCTGTATATTTGAGGCCTCATGGACAACTTCCATCTGATTACCTTTCAGTTGGCCCATCAGCACTTCACTATCGTGAATATTTTTCGAACAGCCCAAAGTAACGACGTTGACACGTGGTTTATTGATCAATGGGACAGGTTTCGTATATTTTGTCTTCATATGATTAGAAGGGTTTGTCAAGAAACAAAAAGGAGCACCTGACTAAGGAAACAAGGTTTTAAACATGTCCATTTATTTCCTCAATCTGATTAATCATCATGCACAAGCAAAAGATGACAACTTTATTTCTGACAATAATTTTAATTTTCTATTTGAAAAGGGAGTCTACAAATTCCTTTTTATTAAATAATTGGAGATCGCCTATTTTTTCGCCTACACCAATGTATTTCACCGGGATTTTGAACTGATCGGATATCCCTATAACAACACCGCCTTTGGCTGTTCCATCCAATTTCGTCAGTGCCAGAGCGTTCACATCCGTAGCCTGTGTAAACTGTGTGCATTGCTCAATGGCATTCTGACCTGTAGAGGCATCTAAGACCAACAAAATTTCATGTGGAGCGCCGGGAACGACTTTTTGCATGACATTTTTTATCTTGGTCAATTCATTCATTAGACCAACCTTATTATGTAAACGGCCTGCCGTGTCAATAATACAGACATCTTCCCCATTTGCAACAGCAGACTTAACCGTATCATAAGCGACCGAAGCGGGATCCGAACCCATTGCCTGTGCCACAACGCGCACGCCAACACGCTCACCCCACAGTTTAAGCTGATCCACAGCTGCGGCGCGAAATGTATCTGCAGCACCTAACACGACTTTACTTCCAGCTTGTTTGAGTTGATGCGCAAGTTTGCCTATTGTTGTCGTCTTACCAACACCATTCACTCCGACGACCATAATGACATAAGGCTTATGATCTCCGTAATTGAAGTTTTCAAAATCTGAGCTGTTATTTTCGGCAAGTAAGGTCTGAATCTCTTCTTTCAGTAAATTGTTTAGCTCTGAAGTGGAGACATATTTATCTCGGGCAACACGCGCTTGTATGCGGTCTATGATTTTTAAAGTCGTCGTAACCCCCACATCAGAAGTAACCAAAACCTCTTCCAGATTATCAAGCACATCGTCATCTACAGTAGATTTACCCACTACAGCTTTCGTTATCTTGGAAAGAAATCCTTCTTTGGTTTTTTCCAAACCCTTGTCTAAGGCTTGCTCTTCTTCTTGTGTTTGCGGCTTTTTCTTAAAAAAATCAAATAATCCCATGGAGTGTTTAGTGAAAATTGATGTCCAAATATAAACAAATGTCCTCAACAAAAAAAGCCCTTTCGGTAGGATACCAAAACGGCTATTTTTATCGAATTCTTTTTAAAGAAAAACTTTAAAAAAGGAAAATGCTACTAGTTATTTTTTTGAGCTTCTGCAACTACGTCTTTCACTTTATCGTTGTGAACCATACCTTCTTTGAAAGTATACGCGCCAGTTTTTGCAGATTTAGTAGTAACAATAACCTTTGTAAATTCTTTACCGCCACCTTTTTGTAACGATGCAACTGCTTTCTTTGCCATGGTATTTTAAATATTTTTACTCAGCCCGCTATTTGCAAGTGCTAAGATGGGTGAATTACTTAATTTCTTTATGAACAGTAACTTTTCTCAATACTGGGTTGAATTTTTTCAACTCCAAACGCTCAGTTGTGTTCTTTTTGTTTTTAGTAGTGATGTAACGAGACATTCCCGGAAGACCACTTTCTTTGTGTTCAGTACATTCTAAGATAACTTGTACTCTATTTCCTTTTTTAGCCATTGTTTTACTTTATTTTGAATCCTAATATAGGATTGAAATTCATGAATAATCTTAATGTAACAGGCGATAAATCAATATTAAATTGATCCTTTAACGATAAATTTATTGATCGCAGCTGTAATACCGTTCTTGTTGATGGTCTTGATAGCAGAAGTAGATACTTTCAACGTAATCCAACGATCTTCTTCTGGAATGTAAAAACGTTTAGTTTGTAAATTTGGATAGAATTTACGTTTAGTTTTAACGTTTGAGTGAGAAACGTTATTTCCTGTTAACGCTGCTTTGCCTGTTAAATCACAAATTCTTGACATGATATTATCTTTTTTGTTGTCTTTATTACAATATATTAATCCTTTGCACTCTCTGCAAAGAGTTTGCAAATATCTATATTTTTTTTTAGATAAGCAACAACATTATGGGAATTATTTTTAAAAATAGTTCTACACAGGAACGGTACGGGCAAAAATAAAGCATTTTATTGTATTATATTTGCTCTGTAAAGAAAAATAGTTTTCAACAATTCACATTTATGAACAAATATCTTCGCAAGGGCCTAAGAGAAATAATCATCGGCACGTTGTTCGTTATCCTAGGTTATTACCTGATGGAGCAACGATCTAACTGGTACAAGTTAGCCATGATCATCGGAGTTATTACATTCGGTATCGGTGTCCTGACATTAATCTATCGAATGATTCGGAAAGTAGACCGCAATGCACTTATTGAAATGCGTGAAGAGGCTCATAAGGAGGAAATTCATAAAAAAGAAAAGGAAGGGGATGCTGAACAAAACTAGAGGTATCGTCTTAAAAACAACGAATTATTCGGAAAGCAGCCTCGTTGCACAGATATATACTGAATCCTTTGGTATGCAATCGTACCTCATTGCCGGCGCACGCAAGCCAAAGGCCAAAATCAAAGCCAATATCTTACAGCCTTTGCATCTACTTGAAATTATAGCAACACATAAGGACAATGGCTCACTACAGCGTATTTCCGAAGCCCGGCAGACACCAGTATTACAGGAGATACCTTACGATATTATAAAAAGTTCATTGGCTCTTTTCTTAAATGAAATATTGTACAAAATATTGAAAGAACAGGAAAGTGATCCTTATCTGTTTGAATTCATCCATCAGTCTGTCTGCTGGTTAGACGAAACACATCTCAACCTGGCCAATTTTCACTTGGTATTTTTAATCAAACTGACGCGATTCCTTGGGTTTTATCCAACGGTTTCCAAACGAGCTCTTCCTTATTTTAACCTACATGAAGCAACGTTTTCAAATCTACTGCCGGAACACCCATTCGTGCTTCAGGAACCTCACACGTCAATTTTTCGGAGCCTAACCGAAGCTGAATATTCAAATTGTGACCGCATCAGAATGTCAAGTACAGACAGGCAATTTTTATTGGAAAAATTACTGGATTTCTACCGCCTTCACCGCACAAACTTCAAGGAGATAAAATCGCTCTATATACTCGAAGAGATCTTTCGATAAAACATTTGTCCTTAGATTTTCCTTCGAAATAGCTGCCTATTTCCTACTCAGAAGCAATTCACGGGCTTTTCACCTAAATAAATACTGTTGCTTGTTCAGGTTTCGACAAAGAGCCTATCTTCAGACACTTAATATATCTATAATAATTGTTTTCCCAGATAAATTCTTGGTACATTTATTGTAACAGAATTGTGAACAATTGATTTACTAACATATTTTTCACCTAAAAATCTCAAAATTATATGGAAATTAAAGATTGGTTTTTAAAAGTTGTAAGGGACAATTATGCAAACTTTAATGGCCGTGCTCGTCGTAAAGAGTACTGGATGTTCTTTCTGGCAAATGTTATTATCGGCGTAGTATTCGGAATTCTCGGTCAAATTGCAAGTGTATTTTCTTACATTTCATACCTTATAAGTTTAGCGTTGCTTATTCCGGGCATTGCTGTTGCTGTACGAAGATTACATGACACGAATAAATCAGGCTGGTTTTTATTATTGGGTCTTATTCCATTAGTCAACTTATACTTGATTTATCTGATGGTCATTGAAGGCGACAAGGGACCTAATCAATATGGTCCGGATCCAAAGGCAGAAGAAAATGGAACAAACCATCCATTCAATCAAGCACAAGATCCATTTGGTTCTTCACAACCGAATAACTCCTTTGGAAGTTCACAGCCTGCACAAAATGCGGGGAACAATGATGATCCGTTTGGAAATTCACAAACGCCTCCTTCACCTTCAACACCACCTGCAGATAAAGATCCATTTGCATAGGTCGTTCTAACGGAACAAAAAAAGAGCTTTCATTGTAATGAAAGCTCTTTTTTTGTTTTTTCGATTGCGAAATTTTCCTCAAAAGTGAAAAGTCATCGAGATCAATGTCTATGCTTCTTTTTCTGTTGCCCAGGCGCAAAATCCCTCGCGGATTGTTCTCCATAATATTTTTTTGCCTGACCTGGAGGCATACCTTTTGGTCCACGGCCATGTCTATGCCCATGATGGGTGGAATAACACGCAGACATTGAAATTGCCATCACCACAGAAAGGATCACTATTAAAGTACGTTTCATGTTAAACTATCTATTTGAAACATTTATGCAATTATCAGTCCAAATTTTTTTCAATAAAAAAGCCCATGCTTATCGCATGGGCCTTTTCACAATAAATATATCTTGAATCTAATTAGATAACTCTTACATTTACCGCATTAAGACCTTTACGGCCTTGTTCAACTTCGTAAGATACATTGTCATTCTCACGAACTTTGTCAACTAATCCAGAAACGTGAACAAAAATCTCGCTCTCGCCTGAATTAGGGATGATGAAACCGAAACCTTTGGTCTCATTAAAGAATTTTACTTTACCTTCTTGCATGGCACTATTTTATTAATTTCCCTAAAGGTATAGAAATAAAATCAAAAATCTTAACGTTTTTATTTTTTTTATCCGTTAAACTTTTTTGTCTACTTTGGCTCCAATCTTGTAGCAATGCGATAATAGGAATCGTATTATTATAATAACTTTAAGATAGTAAAACATGAAAAAAATATTATTAGGACTGGCTTTTTTAGGTTTGATGACAAAACTAAACGCTCAACAAATGGTAAATAAAGAATTTGTATCCACAGTGGGTCGCGCAGAGGAAGAAGTAACCCCAGACATCATCTATATAGATGTTACACTGAAGGAATTTTATGACAATGGAAACACCAAGAAAAAGGTTGCCATAGACAAGTTAGAAAAAGATCTCTTCGACTCTGCAACAAAAGCCGGTGTTAAAAAAGAAGATTTTACGATCCAGAATATCTGGAGTTACAATACACCGGAAAAAAAGAAAAAGGATACGGATATCCTACTTTCCAGACAATACCGAATTAAAGTAACGAACTTAAACAACTTAGATCAGTTATTGGATGGAGTTGATAAAGCAGGTATTCAAAGCACTTACATCAGTGAATACGATTACTCGAAGAAAAAAGAACTTGAAAAGACCTTAAAAACGAAAGCGGTATTGGATGCGAAAGCAAATGCGCAGATTCTTGCCGAAGCAGCAGGGCAGAAAATCGGTAAAGCGATCGTGCTTTCTGAGACACCGCAACAGATTATCTTTGGTGTTCAGCCGATGATGCGTAATGCAATGTATAAAGGCGCCATGGCTGAAGCGGCAGACGCTGCTGGTGAAAATGGCCTTGACTTAAATATCAGACCAATGAAAGTAACGAGCGAAATCAGCGCTTCTTTCGAACTATTATAATCATGCAGAGGGAATTATCTCCGGAAGATAAGAAGAAACAAATAAACCAGGATTTCGGTTGGATCAACCGAATATCTTGGTTAATGGATAATCAGTTCAAGATTGGCAACTTCCGGTTCGGACTGGATCCGATCTTGAATCTGATTCCTTTGGGTGGCGCTGTTGCCGGCTTTGGCACATCACTGGTTCTGGTTATCGCCATGTGGCGAAATGGGGCCAGCCCAAAATTAGTTATCCGTATGCTACTCAATATCAGCCTTGATGCGATCTTAGGAAGCATCCCCTTTCTAGGTAATATCTTCGATTTCTATAGCAAAGCCAATGAAAAGAATATCAAATTGCTACGCGAGCACTATTATGAAGGCCGGCACAAAGGTTCGGGCATCGGTATTATCTTATCGATCGTATTGATCCTATTTATCTTAATAGCTGGTGTTTGTTACCTAATCTGGACTTTCTTTTCCTGGGCGTTTTCGCTGTTAAATGGAATTTCTTTCTAAGATCCAACCTTTTCACGCCGTTTTCCCTTCGCTGCACAGCTTCGATATCAAAACAATTGCGCATATCTAATATCTATTTAATAATTTTGATAGCGGTAGATCCAGTTTTGAAACGATCTTTAAACATTAATTTTAGCATAAAAAAATGAGCAAAAAAAGAATATTTGCCCTGCTTCTGATTGTCATCATGCTGGCGGCTATACTGACAAACCCGAGCAAAGAGGAACATGAAAAAATTGTCCGTGCAAAGGCTGAGCAATTACTAAAAAGTCAGCTTCATGCAAAAGACCAGGCTTTTTTCGGATTGGGAATGCAACTTTTCGGCAACAAATTAGTGGACAGCTTTGTCCAGAATTCCGTTGTTATAGACAATTATTATCTTTTCTCTCTGACCAAGATCAAATGGCAAGGCACAGAACAGATTATCGGAGGTGGTGCGTTTAAACAGATTTGGCTGAGCCCCAAGATTGATGAAAAAGCAGATGAAATTATTGCTGCATTGAAAAAAATCTAATATGTCCTTAGAAATTCTTTACGAAGATGAATCCATTGTGGCGATCAATAAGCCGCATGGTCTTTTGGTACATCGTTCATCCATTGCGCGTGACACCTCCGAATTTGCCCTTCAAATACTACGTGACCAGCTGGGCAAAACGGTATACCCTGCTCATCGCCTCGACCGTAAAACTGGTGGAGTCCTTTTGTTTTCTCTGAACAAAGAAACGGATCAATACCTACAAAAAAGTTTTCAGGAACATCAAATTGATAAAAAATACCTTGCTGTGCTCCGAGGATTCGCACCTGAGGAAGGAATTATTGACTATCCCCTGAAAAAAGAAAATGGCACAATACAAGATGCCCAGACATCATTCAGACTGCTGGCCAAAAGTGAGCTCGATATTCCTTTCGGGAAATTTCCAACTTCAAGGTACAGTCTTGTTGAAGCCAATCCACTGACTGGTCGCATGCATCAATTGCGGCGTCACTTTGCACACATCTTTTACCCCATTATCGGTGATCGTCCGCATGGCTGCAATAAACAAAATAAATTCTGGAAAGAGAACTACCAGATGGACACGATGTTACTTCACGCATCAGAATTAACGTTCAATCACCCTTTGTCGGGCGAGACCGTTCGTATAAAAGCAGCTATTCAATCCGATTTCCGGAAAGTTCTTGGAATCTTAAACATACATGAATGATGTTAAAATTAATCCTCGAAGCATTTATTAGCATAACTGGTATCACCGCGGCATCTGGTATCGTCTATAATAACGATGAACTCCATATTGTCTCGGACAACAGCAATTACCTGTATAGCTATAACCTCGCTCAGCAACGCCTATCCAAAACGGCCTTATTGGACACTGAACCCATGGAAAATATCAGCAAAGCGAATAAAATGGATCTTGAATCCATTACTTTCGATGGCAAGTGCTACTACCTGTATGGATCGGGGTCAACTGAAAAGAGAAACAACCGGTTTATTTGGGACGGAAACAAAGTCGTGAAGGAAGACTATAGCGAAATCTACGCGCATTTAATGCAGAAATTTAAGATCAGTAAATCGGACTTCAACATCGAGGGAGTGCTGCATATTGACGATCGGATCTTGTTTTTCAACAGAGGAAATGGCCCCAAAGGAGTCAATGCAATTTTAGAATACAACGGTAAAGCTGAAGATAAATCACGGTGTATTCCAGTGGAATTACCGACGATAAAGGGAATCAGTACCGGTTTTTCGGATGCCGCACTGGTGGGTGAAGACATTTATTTCATCGCGACCGCGGAGGATGCAAAATCAACCTATCTTGACGGCGAGATCGCCGGGTCTTTACTTGGAAAAATACCAGCGGATCTGTCGTCCAAACCTGAAGTATTCCAGATCCCCGGAAATCATAAATTCGAGGGCATTACCTTCAAGGAGAAAACTGATAAGGGTTTAATTTTCCTGCTATGCGAAGATACGGATACAGAAGACGCTGAACTGACTGTTTATTCGTTGAATGTAACGAATTAAATCGTTTGTTCTAAAATAGATTCAAAGCTAGGAATCACGTATATTTTATTAAATTTGCAACTGATTAAAACTTAATTTTTATGTTAAAAAATACTGCCCTTTCGGAGACGCACATTGCTTTAGGAGCAAAGATGGTTCCCTTCGCAGGCTTCAACATGCCAGTACAATATACTGGTATCAATGATGAGCACGAAACAGTTCGTACAGGTGTAGGAGTTTTTGATGTAAGCCACATGGGTGAATTCATCCTCAAAGGTGAAAAGGCCCTGGACCTTCTTCAAAAAATCTCTTCAAATGACGTGTCGAAACTATATGACGGTAAAGTCCAATATGCTTATATTCCAAACGAAACTGGCGGTGTAGTAGACGATTTTCTAACATACCGAATAGATGATAAGACCTATTTTCTGGTTGTCAATGCTTCCAATATCGAAAAAGACTGGAACTGGATTTCCAAATACAATACCGATGGTGTAGAAATGAAAAACATTTCTGACCAGACTTCTTTATTTGCTGTTCAAGGACCTAAAGCAGCGGATGCTTTACAATCACTGACAGATATCGAGCTTGCACCAATGGAATACTATACTTTTGCCAAAGGTACTTTTGCAGGAGTAGATAACGTGTTGGTGTCGGCAACCGGCTATACTGGTGCAGGTGGTTTTGAGATTTATGTGGCCAATGAAGATGCTCAGAAAGTTTGGGACGCTATTTTTGAAGCCGGAAAAGCTTACGGAATCAAACCGATCGGATTAGGTGCCCGCGATACTTTACGTTTAGAAATGGGTTTCTGCCTTTATGGAAATGACATCGACGACAATACTTCGCCTTTGGAGGCTGGGTTAGGTTGGGTAACGAAATTCACGAAAGACTTTGTAAACTCCGCTGCACTTAAAGCCGAAAAAGAAGCCGGACTTAAAAAGAAACTGGTCGGTTTCGAAATGATCGACAGAGGCATCCCGCGCCATGATTACGAGATCGTAGATGCTGATGGCCATGTAATCGGTCGGGTTACTTCGGGAACACAATCTCCGACATTGAAAAAATCGGTTGGTTTGGGTTACGTAGATACTGCATTCGCAAAAGACGGTACAGATATCTTTATCCATATCCGTAATCAAAAAGTAAAAGCTAAAGTAACGAAACCTCCATTTGTAAAATAAGAACGGGGGTAGGCGATATAAAAAAGAGCAGAAGACAATCGTTTTCTGCTCTTTTTGTATGTTATAAGTAAGAAACTCGCTCCTATTTGCTTTTCCCCTTTCCCTGTTTAGCAGCATATTGCTGCTTTTTCTCGCGATCTTTCTCCTGAATCACAACTTTTATGCGTTTGCTTAAGACAACCTTAAGGTAAATAAGTACCACCAAAAATGCGATAGACAATCCCGTCACCAGCATATTTCCGGCTTTATACCCTTCAAATCCACAATACGCCAAAAACACAATGGCCAAGTTCAATACAATATTCAGTATAAAATATTTTGTCATATTACTTTTTTGTTAATCCCAATACCCGTTCTCTCCATCCAGCAAAGAAATAGAAAGCTCCACCGATAATATTGAGCAGTACGATAGCCAGTGCCATCAACATCCGATCACTATTGGGAATTGTCCTGGAAAGCATAATTTCCCGTAAGACCAATATCACCCATAAAAGGGATAATAGAATAGAAAGACTGCCTAATATGGGGAATATACCGAAGCTTAATAGCCGGGCAAATAGGGCTACGATATAAAAAGCAAGACTAAACAAGAAAGCCTGTTTAGTCTGATGCTCCAAATTTGTCATATTAATAAACGTCTAACTCTGGATCGATTTCCTCTTTCCAGGCCAAAATGCCGCCTTTTAAATTTGCAAGATTATCAAAACCTTGTTGTTCCAATAACATAATTGCCTGCGCTGAACGTTTTCCGGAACGACATTGAACGATAACAGGTTTGTCTTTGGCGATTTTATCTGCCTCGATCAGGATCCCTGATAGTGGAATATTCAAACCGTTCAAATTTGAAACCTCATATTCAAATGACTCACGCACATCAATCAATTGAAAATCTTCATTGTTATCGATCTTATTCTTTAATTCCTGTACAGATACTTCTTTCATTGTCAAAAAATTTATAATCAAATATACTACATTTTTTTCTGAATTGTCTGTCTTCAACGGCCATCAGGAACATTCGTGCCTGTTACGAATTCAAGACAACCACGGACACTCTATTGAATGCATCTTTTTACTGAAGGACAATGACAACTTCATTCCTACTTTTATCGTCCTAAGGGGAACGATAATAGGCCTTAGTTGGAGGATAGCACGAATTTTCACAAAAATTACAGGCGAAATCAGTATCTTCATCCGAACATTACTAACGTTATGAATTCAGTACCCAAAATATTTTTAACATTCGCATTAGTTGCCTTATCTTCCATTGCCTTTGGACAGCAAGTTATTTCTGAACAACAGCGTCAGGATGTGGGCCGTATTTTAAATACCTTGGCTTCGGATGATATGCGTGGACGATCGGCTCTGACAAAGGACATTGAGCCAGCGGCAGATTTTATCGCCGGAGAGATGAAAAAAATAGGTCTCAAACCTTATGCGGAAGAGTCTTTCAGACAGACATTCCAATTGGACAAGCTCTCGCCCAAAAGCAACGTCGCGACGATCAATAAAAAGGCTGTTCCCGCTGAGCATATGATATCATTGGGTAACCATGTAACGCTCAAATGGGATGAAAAAAGTCCTGTGAAAGTCGCTTATATTGCATCCGGTGCAGATTTCTCCCAAGCCTTTCGGGAGCATTCCCTATCCCAAGAAAACACGCTTGTACTGGTAGACCCTTCTTTTGAAGCCTCTTTTGTCCGTTTTGGGCAAATGCTCAACAAGCCTAAATTCATAGAAGATCCGAACATACAAAAACCTTCAATAGTCTATCTGTTAAGCACAGAAACACCAAAAACATTTCAAGTCCATATCGAGCGCGATCTTCAGCACTTCCCGCTTTTTAACATTGCCGGAGTTATCCCCGGAAAGAGCAAACCAAATGAATATATAATCTTTTCAGGACATTATGATCATATTGGCATATTGCCTGCCGTAGGACAAGATTCAATTGCCAATGGAGCAGATGACGATGCTTCGGGAGTAACAGCGATGTTGACCCTGGCGGATTATTACAAAAAGAAAAACAACAATGAAAGGACACTTATTTTTGTGGCATTTACGGCCGAAGAGCTCGGCATGTATGGTTCAAAATATTTTTCTAATCATATCAATGCGGATCAGGTCGTGGCAATGATCAATATGGAAATGATCGGAAAAGATTCAAAGTTCGGCCCTAATACGGTCTATATAACAGGTTATGATCAATCTGACTTAGGTAAATTAATGCAGGAAAACCTAAAGAATACAACCTTTAAATTTTATCCCGATCCTTATACAAAACAAAATTTATTCTACCGCAGTGATAATGCCGTGTTAGCGGCAAAGGGTGTTCCCGCCCATTCATTTTCTACTTCCCAAATGGACAAGGATGAGTATTACCACACGGTAAAGGATGAAGTCGCCACGTTAAACGTTCAAAATATTATCTCCAGTATAGAAGCAATTGCTATCGGTACTTCAGGCATTGTAGAAGGCAAGCAAACCCCTTCACGTGTGGAAAAATTAAAAGATTAGGAAGAGGCTGCACGATCTATTGCCCGATGCATGACATAGTCATTGAGCACATAGTCATAATAGGGAATATCAACAGTTTCGACAACCTGAAAGCCCTGCTTTAAATAGAAATGGTAAGCAGGGTTATTTCTATTGACATTGAGTTCCAAAATATCTTTGCCCTTGGCTTTCGCTTTTTCAACAGCAAAGTCAATCAATGCTTTCCCAAAACCTTTTCCCTGAACATCGGGCATCAAATACAGCTTTTCAATACGAAGTTTATCTGCAAGAGTTTTCAGCGCAACAAAGCCTTGGCCAATCCCGTCTTCCTTCAGAATATAAAAGAACTGTCCGCCTACCATGCCTTCAGCTAAGCCTTCAACGGTATAGCTTTTCTCCAGCATAAAATCAATCTGCTCTTTTGAAAGTATTTCACCATAAGCGTCTGGCCATATGATGTGCGCCATATTAGAAATACTACGGATATCTGTCTGTTCGGCTAATTCTATTGTTATCATGAGATTGTCTCTCCTATTAAAATATATTTTGATTTCGAAAATCCGAGGGTAAATAAGCCATCCTCTTCTGTTTCATAAAGATTCTCACCTATTTTCCGAAGTCCTTCTGTGGTGATTTCTTCGCCTTGGCTGTCGATCTTTAGCTGTTCACCTCCTGCTTTCCATTTTGTAAAACCGGTAGTGACAAAATAGTAGCGCATTCCCTGAGCCAATAATACCACATTGATCAGATCCAAATAGCGCTGATAGCGCGCAAGACTTATTTGATCCGTAACAACATTAACCGCTTTATATTGATGTTCGACGAGATACTCAATGGCCGAATTTAAAAAATTATCGGTATATGGAATTACTTTCAAATTCTCCTGTGTTTGATTCGCTTGCGTCTGCGCAAAAACAATATCAAATTTGTATCCTCTAGCGTCCAATGGATCAACCATATTGTTTTCTATAACAATTGTTGGACTCCATTCAAGCAATTGCCCCAAATCTTCTTCGCCTATCAGAAAAAGGTCTTCAATCAGCAGAGCAGGCTCTTGGTTCTCACGAACGATATGATGCGATGACATTTCGAAAAATTTAATAACCTAATCTGCGCAAGGTGATGTAAGCCATCAAGCCCGTACTGATTTCCAATGAGGATTCATCGACATCGAATGTGGGTGTATGTACCGCAGAAGTTATTCCTTTCGCCTTATTTCCTGTACCTAATCGGTAGAAACAAGCATTGATTTCTTGTGAGTAATAGGAAAAATCTTCCGCAGCTGGCCAGAGGTCTAAATCCACGACATTCTCTTTTCCAAGATATTCCTCTACAAAAGTTCGTGCACTTTTGGTCAGTTCAGGAGCATTGATCAAAAATGGATAACCTTTGCGAACTTCGAAGTCGCAAGTAGCCCCCATACTTTCGGCAATTCCGACAGCCATTTTGACCATTGTCTCATGCGCTTCAGCACGCCATTTCTCATCGAATGTACGGAATGTACCCTCAAGATAAACCTGGTCAGGAATAATATTTGTCGCACCATTAGCGATGATTTTGCCAAAAGACAGCACAGTCGGTGTGCGCGGATCCGCAAAACGGCTTGCTACCTGCTGTAAAGCGGTAATAATATGCGCTGTGATCACAATCGGATCAATATTCTGATGCGGGTGTGCACCGTGCCCCCCTCTTCCTTTTACGGTCATAAACAACTCATCACAGGAAGCCATATACTTCCCTTCACGAAATCCCACTTTGCCTGTTTCGATAAACGGCATTACATGTTGACCTATTATAGCGGAAGGTGCGGGATTTTGTAGGGCACCTTCTTTGATCATAATGGACGCTCCGCCAGGCAAACGCTCTTCTCCGGGCTGAAAGATTAATTTCACCGTCCCGCCAAATTCAGCTTTCAGGCTATGTAATATCTTTGCGGTTCCCAACAACGAGGACGTGTGTACATCATGGCCACAAGCATGCATGACCCCCGGAGTATTGGATCCATAAGGTCGGCCTTCAACTTCCTGAATAGGTAATGCATCCATATCCGCACGCAAGGCGATGACCTCATCCGAAGGGAGTTCGCCCTTAATTAACGCCACAATACCTGTGTCTGCTTTTGTTTCGTAAGGGATTCCTAATTGATCCAGCTGTACCTTTACAAATGCCGAGGTATTATATTCTTCAAAGGAAAGTTCAGGGTTTTGATGAAGATGTCTGCGGTTAGCAACTGTATCTTGAAAATATTGATGGGCTAAGGCCAGGACTTTTTCTTTCGTACTTGCCATAAGGTTGTTTGATTTATTGATAAACAAAAACGCTTTCTGAAAAGACGAAAACGTTACTAAAATATTGACGGAGCTCACGCATAAACGCATTCGCTTCGGAACGACTTCTAAAGTCGCCCACCTTCACCCGATAATTGGGTTCATCATAAGTGATATAGGTATCAACATCTTTATACATTCCCCGAAAACGAGTTTGCTCCGAAAAAGCTTGGTTTCGACTGGATCCGGCAAAGATCTGGACGCGAAAACCTCTCACCTTGATTCTTGTTGCCGCGGAACGTACAACAGGTTTCGAAGGAACTGCAGTGGTTTTGCTTTCGACAGGATTGATTCCCATTGCTGCCCTAAAATTTTGAAGCTGTGTAATCAAAGAATCTTTGGTTACAATAACTCCACCTTTTTCCTGTGCTTTTACATGAACAAGCGTAAATAGCACAAGTGCATATATGAAAATCAATCCTCTCTTCAGCATAGTTTAACCTTTCTTGTCGATTAGTTATTTGCGCCGTGGCAATTTTTATATTTCTTACCGGAACCACAAGGACATTCGTCGTTGCGTCCCACTGTATTTTCATTACGAACAGGTTCTTTCGGACCATCATTCACATCCTCTTCACTGACACCAGTAGGTGACACCAAATCTGCTTTTGTCTCAACTGTCTTTACAGGTGCTTGAGTCACTTGTCTCGCCTGTAATGAGGTTGTTTCTTGTCCGGGAATCTCACCTTTAAAAATAAAGCTCACGACATCCTTGTTCATAGAAGCTAACATAGATTTGAACAAGTTAAAGGCCTCCATTTTATAGATAATGATTGGATCCTTTTGTTCATAAACAGCATTTTGAACGGATTGTTTTAGATCATCCATCTCACGCAAATGTTCTTTCCATGCTTCGTCTATCAATGCCAATACAATGCCTTTTTCAAAGGATTTGAACACCTCTTTACCGTTGCTCTCAATCGCTTTTTTCAAATTTGCTGAAACTTGAATACCACGGATACCATCCGTAAATGGAATCACTACATTTTCAACAATCTGACCACGTTCTGCGTATACATTGTTTAATACAGGAACTGTCAACGCGCCGATCGCGTTTATTTTATGATGATATGCTCTACTTGCTTGATCAAAAAGACGGTCTGTCAACCCTTCGATCTTTCCTTGCGCAAATTCTTCAGCAGTGATTTCTGGTGTAATAGCAAAGATACGGATAACCTCAATTTGGAAGTCTTCGTAATTTCCTTGCTCCTTCGCTTCAGCGACAATCTCTTCAGCAACGTCAAAGATCATATTATTCAAATCCACATCCAAACGCTCGCCAAACAAAGCATTTTTACGTTTAGTATAGATTACTGTACGTTGGGAGTTCATGACATCATCGTATTCCAATAGACGTTTACGAATACCAAAGTTGTTCTCCTCAACCTTACGTTGTGCTCGTTCAATAGATTTGGTCAGCATGCTATGTTGCATCACTTCACCCTCTTCAACCCCCATTTTCACCATGATATTGGAGATTCTTTCAGAAGCAAACAAACGCATTAAGTTGTCTTCCAACGAAACGAAGAATTGTGATGATCCCGGATCTCCCTGACGACCTGCACGACCACGTAACTGACGGTCGACACGACGGGATTCATGTCGTTCAGTACCGATAATCGCAAGACCACCGGCATTCTTAACTTCTTCGGTCAATTTAATATCCGTACCACGACCAGCCATATTCGTTGCGATAGTCACTTGTCCAGGGCGACCAGCTTCGGCAACAATATCAGCCTCTTTTTGGTGCAATTTTGCATTCAATACATTATGTTTGATTTTGCGTAACTGAAGCATACGACTCAACAACTCGGAAATTTCAACTGATGTTGTACCAACCAACACCGGGCGACCTTGTTCTGTTAATCGTTGAATTTCTTCGGCTACCGCATTGTATTTCTCGCGCGCAGTACGGTAAATCAAATCTTGACGGTCCTCACGTTGGATACCACGATTTGTAGGGATTTCAACAACATCTAACTTATAGATTTCCCAAAGCTCGCCAGCTTCTGTTGAAGCAGTACCAGTCATCCCTGAAAGTTTGTGGTACATACGGAAGTAATTCTGCAAAGTAATCGTCGCGTACGTTTGTGTCGCATCTTCGACCTTTACATTTTCTTTCGCTTCGATAGCCTGGTGCAAACCGTCTGAGTAGCGACGACCATCCATGATACGGCCTGTTTGCTCATCGACAATTTTCACTTTACCCTCATCCACGATATATTCCACATCATTTTCAAACAAGGTATACGCTTTTAACAGCTGGTTGATTGAGTGAATGCGTTCCGCTTTTATCGAATAATCACGTAATAAATCCTCCTTCTGTGCAGCTTTCTCTTCTAGGCTCAAACTAGATTTTTCAATTTCAGCAATAGCTGTACCCACATCTGGTAAGATAAAGAAGGAAGGATCCTCACCCGTCGCTGTGATCAACTCGATACCTTTTTCTGTTAATTCGACTTGATTATTTTTTTCGTCAATCACAAAATAAAGTTCTGCATCTACTTTAGGCATATTTTTATTTTGTTCTTGCATATAGTAGTTTTCTACTTTTTGCAAGATAGAACGATTGGCGCCTTCACTCAGGAACTTGATCAAGGCTTTATTTTTAGGTAGACCTCTGTACGCTCTCAATAAAGCTAGCCCCCCCCCTTCAACATCAGAATCACCTGCAGCCAATGCCTTTTTAGCATCATTTAATACGGTATTGATATAAGCTTTTTGTACATGTACCAAACGTTCAATACGTGGTTTCAATTGATAGAATTCATGTTGATCGCCACGTGGGATCGGACCTGAAATAATCAATGGTGTACGGGCATCGTCAATTAAAACCGAGTCAACCTCATCGACCATGGCAAAATGCAATTTACCTTGCACCAATGCATCCGGCGTCTGAACCATATTATCACGTAAATAGTCGAAACCAAATTCGTTGTTCGTACCATATACGATATCCGATTGGTATGCCTTACGGCGTTGTGGCGAATTTGGTTGGTGTTTATCAATACAATCTACGGATAAACCATGGAATTCAAATAAAGGTGCGTTCCATTCGGAGTCACGACGGGCAAGATAGTCATTCACGGTCACGATATGTACCCCTTGTCCAGAAAGCGCGTTTAGATATGTTGGCAAAGTTCCGACCAATGTCTTCCCCTCACCGGTAGCCATCTCCGCAATCTTTCCGCTATGCAGTACAATACCACCGATCAACTGTACATCATAATGTATCATATTCCAGGTTACCTCAGTACCTGCAGCCATCCACTTGTTTTTCCAAATCGCTTTATCACCATTGATAATAACGTTTGGCTTGTAGACAGCCAATTCTCGGTCAAAATCACTGGCAGTAACTTCCAGTTCTTCGTTTTCTGTCAAACGTCTTGAAGTTTCCTTCACCACGGCAAATGCCTCGGGCAAAATATCCTTCAATACCTCTTCCAACTTCTTATCACGGTCTTTAGACAACTTGTCAACTTGCTCGTAAATAGAAGTCTTTTTAGCCATATCGTCCTCATCTTGATCCGCCTCTGCTTTTAGCGTATCTATTTCTTGGTCAATATCTGCGAGGTAATTCTTAATTCTTTCTTTGAAGTCAGCGGTCTTGGCACGTAACTCGTCATTGGTTAGATTTGAAAGCTTATCATATTCAGCCTTGATTTGCTCTACAACCGGCTGAATCCCCTTGATATCTCTTTCGGATTTACTTCCAAATAATTTACTTAAAAACTTTAACATAATTTTTTTTCTATCTCAACTAAAGATTTTGTACAATAATGACTCCAAAGTAAAATTGCAGACAATTTGACACTAATCGGGCAAATTTAGTTATTAGATATGATATCTAACAGCTTACCACTATTTTTTTTGCGTTATTTTTTTCAATTGGATACACATCTTATTTACTTGTCTCAATTTATCCCATTACCGAGACCGTCCTGCTTCCCTATCCCGGTTATTCGCTCTTCACGCCCAAAATAGTCGTACTTGAAACCAAACAGGTAGCGCTGCTGCACAAGCCTACTGCTATTGTGGCTACCAAATATTAAGAAGGTCTTATGAAAGAAACAATTTTTTATCCGAATGCGGGATAAAGCCCATCTCCTGCGCCTTTTCAAACATTTTAGTAATTGCATTACGTCCTTCGGTGCCTAGTTCAATGGAGTACTTATTGACATAAAGTTCAATATGCTTATACATCACCTCCTCACTCATCTCCTGCGCATGGCTACGGATAAATTCCAACCCGGACTTTGGATTTGCAAAAGCAAACTCGACGCTCTCCTTTAAAATTGCATTAAGCGTGTCTTTCACATCCTTGGGCAACGAACGTTTTACGACAATACCACCCAGTGGAATCGGAAATTTTGTCGTACTTTCCCAATATTCTCCCAAATCGACGACTTTATACAGTCCTTTTTCTGCATAGGTAAACCGGTTTTCATGAATAATAAGCCCCAAATCAATGGAACCATCCAAAAGCGCGCCTTCTATATCAGAAAAAACCAGTTCTATTTTATTGGTTAATTCCGGGAATGCCAAGCCCAACAGAAAATTTGCAGTTGTAAACTTCCCCGGATATCCCACCTTTAACTTATCAAATTCGCCCAGACCGTCAGCATTTTTTAGCTTTTCCCGGAGCACTTCTGCCAAAGCAGCATCTTTTGTGATTAGCATCGGCCCTACGCCAAAGCCCAAGGCGCTTCCCGCATCTAACAGTTCGTAATCTTCAACGGCATAAGCAAAAGCATGATAGCTCAATTTGGTGATATCCAGTTCACCATGAAAAGCCCTTAAATTCAATGTCTCAACGTCTTGATAAGCTACGTCAAAATCCAATCCTTTCGTATCTATTTTATGATGGATCAAGGCATCAAAAATAAATGTATCGTTCGGACAGGGAGAAAACCCCAATGTTAATTTCATTTTATTCTTTTTTAAAAAATAGACAGATAAAACATTTTAAACAATCGCTGTGGTATAGCCACTGTGATTGACAGCTCTGTTTTATACAGTCACTTTATGTGTCAGTAAATATAATATCATGGCCAAAAATGTCATGATGATAATTCCTTTCCCTACATGATCATTTCCTGAGCGGTATGCAAACCTTAAAAAAATCAAATTGATCAATATGGCAATGGTATATGTTGCCATTGGCTTCTCAGGCAGAAAATGAAGTTCAAGATCGGTGAAACGCACCAGCAAAAATGCCAGTGAGGGAAATATAAGGCCTATGCCCAAGCCTATCCAAAGATTATTTTTCACGCTTACTGTATTTGTCCATACCATCCAAATGATCAAAACTCCATGAATTCAGTTCCGGAATAGCATGATGTGCAGTCATGTCAAATTGTGTAGGAACAACGGATACATAGCCATTTGCTAATGCAAAACTATCCGTATCTTCTCCCCGGTCTTGCAAGACAAATTTTCCTGTGGTCCAATAATAGTCACGGTTATGCGGATCAATACGTTCATCAAATTCCTCTACCCAGTGTCCTCCAGCCTGTCTGCAAATTTTAATACCTTTAAATCCTTGTGTTTGCGGAAAATTGACATTGAGCAATGTATTTTTGGGCAGACCGTTGGCCAAAACTTGTTCCGTTATGGAAATCACATAAGGTCTACAGTAACTAAAGTCCGCATCATGGGAAAAATTGTCCAGCGAAAAACCAACAGAAGGAATTCCTTCGATAGCCCCTTCGACCGCAGCAGACATTGTTCCAGAATATAAAACATTAATCGAATTATTGAGCCCGTGATTAATACCAGACACACAGATATCCGGTTTTTGCCCTTTGAAGACTTTATTAACGGCAAGCTTGACACAATCTACCGGTGTTCCCGAACATTGATACATTTCAACCCCTTCATAGAGATTGATCTTATCTAATCGCAGCGGCCTACCAAGCGTGATCGCATGTCCCATCCCCGATTGAGCGGAGTCCGGTGCCACGACAACGACATTTCCTATTTTTTGCATTTCCTCCAACAGCACCTTAATTCCCGGAGCTGTAATACCATCGTCATTAACAACTAAAATATTCGGTTTTTTCTTTACCATATACGAAGTTAATAAATCTAAAACCGAGAAGTAAAAAATATGATAATTACTACGGCCCCAACTCGCTTGTCTGAGCAGCAGTGTCCGGGTCTCAGGAGCGAAAGAATCAACTATGAGCTTCCCAGAATGGCCGAAGCACTTGGGCCGCCTTGGTAAGTTCAGCCATATTATGCACTGTTTTACCATAAGCTGCATGCAGATCGTGATAGGCCACAAAGTACTTTTCCAGCAGATCATATAGCTGTGTCAATACGGATAAAAAATCTTCAAGGTCAGTGCCCAACGAAGCTACATCGGCATCCATGTCGTCTGCAAACTCAAATATATCATCCAGTACATCAAATTTTAAAGGATCAAGCGGTTTGTCGAATCTATAGTACTTATCTACTATATCATTGTATTCCTGTTCGCGCAGCGCGATACGATCATAGAATTTTATAGTATTGCGGTGTGCCGCCTCAATCTTGAGGTAATAGTCACGCAGTTCGATCTGCAATTTGATATCCACCTCGGCCAAAGGCAATTCCTTGCTCAAAGCACCTGTACCGCTGTACCAATCTAACATAGCTACTAATTCGGCAATCTCGGCATCTAGATCTGACAGCGCAATAGACTCCAGCAGGGCATTTCCCCGCTCCTGTTCAAAGCGGATTTTCATGAACCAAGCTTGGTCATGTGCTTTCCGGTAATTCAATAAAGCCTGTTCTTCCAGATTACTTGGAAAACCGATATCTTTTGTCAGGTAATTTATACTCCGTAATGGATGATTGATTGTGATGCTCTTAAAATCCATGGTTACGCTTAAATTGGTCATTGTTTTTTAAAGCTAATAAAGAAAAAAATATTTTCCGTAAAAAAGAGCGGTAATTTTCCGTGCCTTTGATCTTAGCTATGGAAAATCACCGCTCTTATACGTTACACGATATAACAGCGGACAACGTCACTGTAGACCGGTGTCGGATCAGGCCCCAGATAGGTTACACGAAACTCGTACTCTTTGAGGTGCTCCAAGTCCTTAATCGTTATCTTTGATTTTGGACTAATGACCGTGGTCCAAGGAACCGTACCGACCGCGCGGTATTCAAATTGATAGAATCGAGCCCCTTTCCACGATTTGACCGCCATTTCGGCGATCAGCAATCCTTGCACAGCCAGCTGTACAACCAGTCCGTTTGGCTTCGGAGAAAGTCCATAGTAGCTACCGCTTACCTTGGCCTTCGATGGGATGAATCCCGCTGCCAAAATCAGATTGGCATCTCCATTTGCGACAAGTTCCACGTGCAGGGAAAGATGGTATAAGGCCTGTTTTAGCCGGGATCCATATTGATTTTTGATCACGACCTGACGTTTGTCACGATAATTCGCTTCGGTAATACCGTCCCGAAAAAGCTCGAGTACAACACCGAGTTCTGCCAAAAGTGCTGTGGCTTCTGGAAATAGACTTGCGTTTTCAGTAGATTTTTTGAAAACATTTTCAGCATACTTAAGCAATGTTGCTTCTGTCTTGATTTGGTTTGATAATGTTGGCTTTGCCATAATTGAAATAATTAAAAATGTAATTAATTTTGTTAATGGCTCAAATCTACGACAGAAGGCTGACGAACTAGGGGGCAAAATCGGCCAACTTTCCGGCAGGACAGGACTTTTTGTTGCCGATTTTGACACCTAGCACCTAAAATCAGACAGAAATCAAGGTCTATATCCCTTTAAACACAGATTTTAGTGGTAAGCAAACACTTACCGTTGCTAAGGAGAGATGAACAAAACGTCCTTGGCATTTTATCAAACGTCCTTAGCATTTTACCAAATGTCCTTAGCATTTTACCAAACGTCCTTAGCATTTTACTAAACGTCCTTAGCATTTTACCAAATGTCCTCAGCATTTTACTAAACGTCCTCAGCATTTTACCAAATGTCCTTAGCGTTTTACTAAACGTCCTTAACATTTTACCAAATATCCTTAGCATTTTACTAAACGTCCTTAGCGTTTTATTAAACGTCCTTAGCATTTTACCAAATGTCCTTAGTATTTTACCAAATGTCCTTAGCAATACGCCGCCGCTGATCTCATTTATACAAATGATTGGCGTATTACAGTTGGTGCTGATCTTCCAAAACCCGAATTTTTGGAGCAATACAGGAGAACAGCGCTACTTGTCCCAATAAGTTGACAGCAGAGCGACGAACTGAACATCGTTTACATGAACATGGATTAAAAGCTATCGGCCAGGTAATGAAAAATGTGATAACGTGTTAAGCCTGGGGGTATGATCGCTTAACAAAGGATTCCTTTTTACGACGTTGCGCTCTAAACTCATTGGGACCTATTCCGAACCGTTTCTTAAACGCCCGGGCAAAATGTTTGGGACAAGCAAAATTCAATGCGAAAGCTATCCCTGCCAGCGAATCATCTGAATGAATTAGGCTTTCCCTCGCATCCATCAATCGGTATTCGAGTATCATACCCACAACTGTGAACGACTTTCCCTGAAAACTACGGGACAACTTACGGGGGCTGACATTCATTGCTTCCGCAATTTTTGCGACAGACATATCTTCGTCGTCATAATGCCGACGGATATACATGACAGCTTTCTGATAGAGCAACGTATCACTGTGATCTCTGGCAGGCTGATTAGGCTTTAGGTCCTGAAATAGCTGCTGGAATAAGCGCAAGTTCCAATTTGCGAGTTGAAAGGCTGTTCCAAAAGAATGAAATTCATAGCGTCGCAGCGATGCCAAAACATTATAGAGCTTACTCTGAATCGGTGTGTATCCAAGATAAGATTCCGGACGCTGGTTGCCGTCGGGCATCAACTCCTTCAATCTCGGATAGTCAGTCATTAAACTGTCCAGATGTTTTCCCGAAACCCCAAGGATCAGAAACCATGATTTTCCTTCATCAAGGAACAATTCTGGCTCTCTTTCATTTAAATAATAGCAATGGGCCTGCCCCGAAGACATCATCAATGATTCGGTCAGCTTCAGTTTTCCCTGTCCAATGAAATGGAGATGAAGCCAAAGCGAATAATCTCCTACCTTAATAGTCGTGAAACCTGGTGTATCGATACCGTTTTCCTTGCATTCGATCCATACGAAGTCACTTGTCTGGAATATGCGCTGACTTGCAAGTGCTACGGGAAACAACTGTCGTTCGCCTTCGGGCAAAAATGCCAGATAGCCGTCGTATTGCCTATGGGTATTTGATCGTGTATATAGCGATTGAACAAAATTGGTTTTGAGCATGCTAATAATTGGTGTATTGTTTTAAAGTTAATAACTTTATTGCTAATAACAAAGCATGGACGCTCCTATTACGTCGCAACAATTCCCATTCTATTGGAAAGGAAAATTGCCCAACCTGAACTTTTTGCTGCTAAGGTATAACGGTGATCCTACCGAAATTCAATTACGACATCGATTGCGTAAGATTATCTCGTTATTGACAAATATTAGCCCTAAATTTAACATTCAAACAAAGAAAATAATATCAGTTATGAGCATCAATTTTGAATCCCGCTATGCTATCGGGCCTAAAGAATACAAAACCTTAGATACACAAGGGCTAAGAGATAATTTTCTCATTGAAAAAGTTTTTGAAACCGACAAAATCAACTTTGTCTACACGCACTATGACCGTTATATGGCCGGTGGTGCAATGCCAGTAAATACAAAAATCAAACTAGATACCATTCCGGAACTACTAAAAGAACCTTATTTCCTTTCGAGAAGAGAGTTGGGTATCATCAATGTCGGCGGCAATGGTCAGGTCGAAGTGGATGGTGTTACTTATGATCTAAATACCAAAGAAGCACTTTATATCGGACAGGGGGCTCAAGAAGTTTATTTTGAAAGCAAAGACGCCGCTAATCCGGCAAAATTTTATTTAAACTCAACCCCCGCTCACCATAGTTATCCGACTAAAAAGGTGACCAAGGAAGATGCCAATAAAATAGAATTAGGATCACTGGAAACAGCCAACCACCGTACCATCAACCAAATGCTGCTGAATAAAGTTGTACAAACCTGTCAATTACAAATGGGAATGACAGAACTAAAGCCAGGATCGGTATGGAACACCATGCCTTCGCATACACATGATCGTCGTATGGAGGTTTATTTTTACTTTGAATTGCCGGAAGGCCAGGCGGTATCTCATTTTATGGGACCAATAGATGAAACACGTCATCTCTGGATGCATAATGATCAAGCGGTCATTTCTCCGCCCTGGTCAATTCACTCGGGGGCAGGAACGTCCAACTATACATTTATCTGGGGTATGGCTGGTGAAAACTTGGACTACGATGACATGGATAAATGTGCTATCACTGAGCTTAAGTAGTATTTTGGAGATATGAGATTGGACTTTAACAAAAATACCAAATGAAAAAAACATTCATATTAAGTTTGACGCTCGGGCTTTCAAGTATCGCCTTTGCCCAAAACAATAAGACGATCACAATAAATAATCCCTCAGCGGTAACTAGAACAGAGCTAATCAGTATTCCTTATACAACGTTCGAAAAACATTTCGAACTGAAGAAAAATGTCTTTACGATTGTCAGTAGCAAGGATAAGGCTGAACTGGCTTACCAATTGGAGAAATTGGGACAGCCGACACCGCAAAATGTACTGATACAGGTATCGATTGCCCCTAAAAGCTCGCTAACTTTTGGCATAACCGGAAATACCCCACAAGCCGTTGCTCCAAAGGCTTATGCACGTTATGTCCCCGAACGTAAGGATGACTTTGCCTGGGAAAATGACATTGCCGCATTCAGAGCTTATGGAAAAGCTTTGGAAGGTAGCTCCGAGGACGCCCAGGGATTTGATTTTTGGGCTAAACGTAGTAACGACCTTGTTATTGACGAATGGTATAAAACAGGAGATTACCACGCCGATCACGGTAAAGGTTTAGATTATTATTCTGTAGGGCAGACCCTAGGAGTGGGCGATGCAACTCCATTTATTGACCAGCAAGTAGTCTATCATAAACATTATCGTCAATATGAAGTATTGGACAATGGGCCTTTACGCACTACATTTAAACTTACTTATGAACCGGAAAATGTAAAAGGACAACAGTTACAAGTCGAAAAAACAATTTCTCTGGATGCTGGAAGTCAGCTCAACAAAATAAGTTATGCAGTCAAAAATACAAGTTCAAGCAGTACCCCAATAGTCGTTGGTCTTGCCAAACGAAAAGAGGATCAACCACAATTCTTAAACGATCCCAAAAATGGTATTTTGGCATATTGGGAGCCTGCTGAAGGAGATAAAATCACCGGAACAGCCCTGATCTTACCGAAAGTAAACTATGTATTTAAAGATAGTCCAAAACAGTTTTTATTGGCGACTACGGTAAAAAACAACCAACCTTTGGTCTATTTTGCCGGAGCAGCATTTAATAAGGCGGGTAAAATAACCAGTTTTGATCAATGGCAATCCTACATCAAAGAATTCAGAAATAATTTAAATCAACCATTAACGATAAAATACGCAAAATAATGTCTATACTGCAATCTTTTGATCTGACCGGAAAGGTCGCTTTGGTAACCGGCTGTAAAAGGGGAATAGGTAAGGCTATAGCGGAAGCATTAGCGGAAGCCGGAGCGGACATCATCGGTGTGTCGGCATCGTTGGAGGCCACGGGCTCCGCAGTGGAAAGATCTATCCGGGCATCGGGCCGCAACTTTTATGCGTATCAATGTGATTTTTCAAAAAGAACAGAATTATATAAGTTTATTGAAAAAGTAAAATCGGAGCATCCAACAATAGACATCCTATTCAACAATGCCGGGAATATCCTTCGTAAACAGGCCGCGGAACACCCTGACGAATATTGGGACGAAATCATCGAAATCAATCAGAATGCACAATTCATTCTGACAAGGGAAATTGGAAAAGATATGATTTCACGTGGAACTGGCAAAATCGTATTCACGGCATCCCTATTGACTTTTCAAGGCGGTATCAATGTTCCGGGATATGCTGCATCCAAAGGTGCAATAGGGTCGTTGGTCAAGGCTTTTGCCAACGAATGGGCCTCCAAAGGAGTCAATGTAAATGGTTTTGCGCCAGGTTATATCGCAACGGATAATACGGAAGCACTGAGAGATGATCCCGAACGCTCGAAATCCATCTTGGACCGTATCCCCGCAGGACGCTGGGGTACTCCGGAAGACTTTAAAGGACCGGCAGTGTTCCTTGCCTCAAAAGCGGCAGATTATGTACACGGTACCATTCTTACTGTCGACGGTGGATGGATGGGAAGATAAAAAATCAACCTTTTTGGATTTTTTGTTTTAAAAGTCTTTATCCTGAGTGGTAAAGGCTTTTTTTACGACCCTAAACCCAAGATTGCTGAATGAGGCGTTCGGACTAACAGAGCCAATATAAACCGTGTTGAAGGCCGAACAGCTCCTTTTGCTGCACCACCATGAGCCACCTCTAGCATGAGCCACATCGCGCTCCCCATCCCTATTTAGCTTGCCCGAACAGAATTCAAATACATTACCAAATACATCGTAAAGCCCCCATGGATTCGGTTTAAAAGTCCCTACAGGAGAAGTATACATATAGCCATCCGAGTAGTCTGCTTTAAGATGATCGCTACCATGCCATATATTCGCATATTGCCCAATATTTTCTTTATTCACCCCTTCAAAATAACGACCGTCGTTTCCGGCTCGCGCAGCGACTTCCCACTCCTCAAAAGTAGGTAATCTGCAATCAGCCCAAGCACAATAAGCCAATACATCTTTAAAAGATATGCAGGTAACGGGATGATCCATTTTGTCCTGTATACCGCCACGGCTTATTCCATTTGGAAAACGCCAATAAGCGGTGCTGTCCTGCAGCCACCTGAACTCCGCAAGACCGGGCTCAAATACCATGGCATTATGATAGCGTTCGGCCAAAGTCCGGTAGTTCGTCGCCAGGACAAATTTTTCAAATTCAGCATTCGTCAGTTCATAGGAAGCAATCCAAAACGACGTTATATGTACCGTTCTTCTCGGGTTATCCAGACTCATCGTGTCACCCAATTGATAGTCTCCCCCCGGAATTAAAATATATCCCTTATCCTGCCCCGCTAACGTTAAACAGTTTAATAAAAAAATAAGCAGTATGTATAACGCTTTTCTCACTGACTTGACGTTTTCTATAGCAAGCTCCAAATTTTATTTACCTTTTTTCTCATTGTAGTATCCCATTGCTCTACGATATATTAAAGTTTCATTCTCCTTATTATAGTCTAAATAGGAGTAGTAATTACTCGTCTCTCCATATAGCTTTTTGAAAGATGTGGACTTCATAAATTCACTATACTCGCCACGTTTCATGAGTAACAGCAATAAAGTCAATGCATCCTTATCTTTCGGGGTTTTCTTTGCATATTCAACGATAAATGGAATCATTTGCCAGCCATTGATCTGTTCGATCGCCTCCTTATAATTCACCCCCATTCGTTTGCTTCTCAAAACAGATTCCTGGATCAGTTTCATAACCGAATCTCTGTTTTCCTGCAAAAAATCAGTCTGCCTTTCCGACCACCAAGCTTCATTAAAACCACCGAGCAACTTACCAAATATTTTCTTGTCGATAGCTTTCTGGTTTTCTGGTATATCGCAATTCTGGGCGTACACCTCCGCATGAATCATGGTATACGTAAATTTTTCACGTAGACTTAAATTCTTAAAATCCGTTGCAGAAAGGGCAAGCACGCCAGTATCTGTCCCATCGTTATCCGCTACAGGAGATAATTTAGCAATCAAAGCTTTCACCTTTGCCAAACCATATGGAGGTATTGTCATCTTAGTCCTGAATTCAATGGCGGCAGGATCCATAATATAATCACTTTCTGTCTCATTTTCTGTCTGTGCAAAGCCATGAGTCCAGCTAATTAAGCAAATAAATAATAAAATTAAACTTCTCATAAAGTATACATAATGCTATTTAAAAGTAAGGAAATTATTCCTACCAAAAACAATTCCATTTGTTAAATCTAATACCATAAATTTTATTTCCTTCTGCGCTATAAGTGTATCACTTTTGATATATCTACATTTTCCAACGCTATATGCTACACAATTAGCTTTCTTACGACATAGAAAACAAAAATCCCCAGACTTCCTAAGAGATCCGGGGATTCGCTTTGTATATTTTGCAGTCCTTATGAATAAAGGCCCTTTTTGTCTATAAAATCAATAACTTTTTGCGGTGTAAAAAACTGAATATTCTTATTTTCTTTGATTGCCTTTCGTAAAAACGTTGAAGAAAGCTCCATTAATGGCGTATCAGTCATGGTTATAGCCGGATGATCCCTTAGTTTTCCTCCATCGTAGCCCGGCCGGGGATACACATAAATGTGATAGTCACGCAAAATAATATCGGCATTCTTCCATTTTTCCAATGATTCCAAGATATCCTCCCCCATCAGAAGCACAAATTCTCGCGTTGGATATTTTTCCTTCAGATGCGTTAAGGTATCTATGGTATAGGATGGTACGGGCAAATGGAATTCAATATCGCTCACGCGCAAATGTTCGCAATCCTCCACTGCTAGATTGAGCATTTCCAAACGATCATAAGGATCCGCTAAAGTTGACTTTTTCTTAAATGGATTTTGTGGAGATACCACAAACCAGACTTCATCCAGCCCGGTAAAATTGGCCATGTAATTTGCTATAATCAAATGCCCGACATGCACCGGATTAAAAGAACCAAAAAACAAACCAATCTTTTTCATTTAGCGTTTTATTTATTGATAAAACCCATTACAATTTCTTCTGCCTCAGCACAAGCTGTCGCTAGATCAAAATTATTCAAGATCACATCAAACTTATTCGCATAGGTTAGCTCCAGTTCCGCTTTGGCAAATCTTTCCTGCAACTTTTCTTCCGAATCTGTGCCACGTCCGGTTAAACGTTCTTTCAGCACTTCTAATGAAGGTGGCTGTACAAATATAGAGATGGCCTGATCCGGAAATTTAGATTTCAGGCGTAATCCTCCGACGACATCAATATCGAAAATAACATTTTTACCCTCTTTCCAGATACGTTCGATTTCGGAACGTAACGTACCATAAAATGTACCCGAATAGACCTCTTCAAATTCGATAAACTCCTGTTTGGCAACTTTATGCAAAAATTCTTCTTTGGACATAAAGTAGTAGTCTTTTCCATCGACCTCCTGCCCCCTTGGATCGCGGGTACTCGCAGAAATAGAAAATTCTATTTTATCCCCATGTTTACTTAAAAGGTCTCTTACTATAGTTGTTTTTCCCGCTCCTGATGGTGCCGAGAAAATAATTAATTTACCGCTCATCCTTATAATACGTTGAGCAACTGCTCTTTTATTTTTTCTAATTCTTCTTTCATTCTAACCACGATCTGTTGTATACCAGCATGATTAGCTTTGGATCCCAAGGTATTGATTTCACGGCCCATCTCTTGAGAGATAAACCCTAATTTCTTACCATTGGAATCGGCAGAATCAAAGGCTTTCAGGAAATAGTTGCAGTGGGAACGTAACCTAACTTTCTCTTCAGTGACATCTAATTTGTCTATATAGTAAACGAGCTCCTGTTCAAAACGATTCTGATCCACGTTCTCTTTACCCACACTATCATTGAGAAATTGCTCTATACGCTGTCTGATCAATGGGATACGCTCAACTTCCAGCCCTTCGACCTCACTCAAATAAGTCAAGATCAGCTCAGCTCGCTTTTTTAGATCTTGAGCCAATACATTTCCTTCATCCTCACGGAATATATTGAAATGTTGGACCGCATCATAAAAAGCATCCATCAATACGCTGGCTTCTTCATCATCAACGGTATCATCGTTGTTGGTGACAACTTCAGGCATATTTAACGCCAATTCAAATAGATTGACATGCGTATCATTTAGCTCATTTGCGATCTGCTGCAATTGACCGTAGTATTTTTTAAGTAAATCAGCGTTGATAGATGAAGCCTTGGCCGTTTGATCAGTATATTCTACAGTTACGTTCAGATTAACTTTGCCGCGTTCAAGCAGCTTACTGCACTCTGTACGTAGGGTCAGTTCTTTGTCCGAAACGACTTTGGGCAGACGAAGATTTAATTCAAGAAATTTTGAATTTAAGGACTTTATTTCGACACTATACTTGACTTTACCGTTTTCTTTGGAAGCCGTGCCATATCCTGTCATGGATTTTATCATATGCAAAGGTATGATTTTTCATTTTCTTTACCAATCATGCTTTGCAATAATAACAACGAGATAGCTTTCATAAGGTTTGGCCCCCTTACACTTTACATAACCGATTCCGATATCATACAGCGATGCGTTCCATTTATCCATCCCGAGCAGATGCGTACGATGATGATAACCGGGGGCTTCCTTTCCAATGATTAACGCTTTTATCGCATCAGTCGCACTGGCGCGATTAGCAGCAATGGATTCAAAGTTATTGGCATTCCTTTTTTTTACCCAAGACTGATTTAAATGATATCCCGCTTCTTCAATAAAATAATTGGGTCCATAGCCCTCAGGAGAAACATGATCAAAATAAGACCGTTTAGCCATATCCTTAGCTCGGTATTCTGCTACCTCGGCAAGCTGTTTATTCCAATTAAGCTTCGTTCGGGTAATCTTATGTAAATTAAAAAGTTTCAGTTCCTTTTTATATCTCTCTGGATTTGTTCGAATTTTATTCAGCAGATCAAAGGCTTCTTTTGCTTGATGACGATCGACTTTGACACGTTGTGCCAATGCAAGCTGTGCGACAAATAAGGTAAACGCTAAAATGAAATATTTCATACCAATCCTTTAACCTTAAAAGACTGATTTTAGTATTTAACGTTTAATCTTTTTTTGACCTTTTAACAGCTAAAAACTGTATCAGCATGGGTATTAGACTGATAAATATGACCGCTAATACAACCCAGGAAAAGTTATGCCTGAAAAAAGGAATCTGTCCAAAAAAGTAACCCGCTAGAATCAATAAGGATACCCACAATATGCCTCCTATTATATTATATTTACCGAAAATGCTGTATGGCATCTTGCCAATACCCGCTACAAAGGGGGCAAAGGTCCGGACAATGGGGACAAAACGCGCATAAACAATGGTCTTAGTGCCATATTTAGCATAGAAATCCTGCGTTTTTCGAAGATAAGATGGTTTAAAAATTTTTGAGTCAGGTTTAAAAACTCGAATTCCAAAATATTTGCCGATCTCATAATTAACAAAATCGCCAGAAATCGCTGCACATATAAGAATAAATAAGAAAAGGGACAGTGAAAGATTGCTTTCTGGTCGCGCAATAATGGCACCTAAAGCGAATAAAACCGAATCTCCCGGAAGGAACGGTGTAACAACAAATCCTGTTTCAGCAAAGATAATCAGGAATAGAATGAAATAAGTCCATCCTGCATAGGTATTGACAATCTGCAACAAGTGTTGATCAATATGCAGGATAAAATCGACCAGTTCAGAAACGACTTCCATAGGCAATAAATTAAAAAGGGAATCCTATTGGACCCCCTTTTTAGTTTTTATTTTCTCTCTTATCAACTCAAATATAATAGGTAATACTGATAGGAAAATGATCAGCAGTACCACCTTAGAAAAGTTATCTCTAATAATTGGGATATTGCCCAAAAAATAGCCCGCTAATGTAATACCTCCTACCCATAATATTGCCCCAACGACATTGTAAGTAATGAAAGTACCATAATTCATTTTTCCGATACCACCCACAAATGGTGCTAACGTGCGTACAATAGGTACAAAACGAGCAATTACAATTGTTTTACTGCCATACTTTTCATAAAAAGCGTGTGTTTTGGCAATCTGCTCATCTTTGACAACCTGTTTGCCAAAAAGCTTGAATTTGGTCAATCGCATTCCAAAATGCTTTCCGATGGAGTAATTGAGTGAATCACCAGTTACCGCAGCAATCAATAAAATCAATATCATTAACCAGACATTCAATTCATTTGGCTGTGCAGCAAGCATTCCCGCAGCAAACAATAAGGAGTCTCCGGGTAAGAAGGGCATGACAACCACTCCCGTTTCAACAAAAATGATCAGAAACAGAATAAGGTATGTCCATAGCTGATAGTCATTGACAATCTCAACCAAATGTTTATCAATATGGAGAATAAAGTCAAGAAGATGTGTAATTAGTTCCAAAGCTGATCAGAAGATTAAGCGTTATTCAACATTACAGGCATAACCAGCATCAAAATATCTTCATGATCCTCAGAAGTAGCAGGAATCAACAAGCCTGCACGATTAGGCGTACTCATTTCAATAACGACCTCTTCACTTTCAAGGTTGTTTAACATCTCAACCAAAAACTTGGCATTAAAACCTATTTCCATATCATCCCCTTCGAACTGACAGGACAAACGCTCATGTGCTTCGTTGGAGAAATCCAGATCCTCAGCCGAGATATTCAATTCACTACCTGATATCTTCAACCGTACCTGGTGTGTCGTTTTATTGGCGAAAATAACAACCCTTCTTAATGTATTTAAGAAAAGCAATCTATCAACCGTCAGTTTGTTGGGATTGAGCTGGGGAATCACCGCTGCATAATCAGGATAACGCTCATCGATCAAACGACAGATCAGATTGATATTGCCAAAGCTAAAAAATGCATTGGTCTGATTATACTCAATAGATACCTTTGTATCATCCGAAGGCAATGACGATTTTAGTAAAGAAAGTGCCTTCTTAGGTAAAATAAGTGAAGCCGGTTTTTCAGCACTGATATCCGATCTGGTGTAACGTACCAATTTATGTGCATCTGTAGAGACAAAAGTCACATTTTTCTCAGCCAATTGGACCAAAACCCCAGACATCGCCGGCCTTAATTCATCATTACTTACCGCAAAGATGGTCTTGCTGATCGCTTCGGAAAGTACTGGAGCTGGCATCTGGATAATTGATCCATTATCAATCGAAGGTATTTTAGGAAAATCATCTGCATTTTCTCCGCTCAATTTATATTTACCGTCACCTGCACTGATTTCAATAGCCAATGTATTCATGTCTACCGAAAAAGCAACGGGCTGATCGGGAAGAGTTTTTAACGTTTCTATCAAGATCTTTGAAGGCATAGCTACTCTTCCTTCTTCTTTCGCCTCAATCGGTAAAGAAGTAACCATACTTGTCTGTAGATCCGTAGCAGAAATAGTCAAGTTATTGTCTTTTATTTCAAAAAGAAAGTTTTCCAGAATTGGTAAAACAGTACTTGTACTAGATGCTCCATTGATAGCTTGTAACTGCTTTAATAAAATTGATGTTGATACAATGAATCTCATTTCCTAATTACTAATTATTATGTGCAATAATACACAAATTAATCAATATTTTTCCCTTTTGTAAACGCCTTTCTTTCCACAAACAAAGATTTAGAGCACTTAATTAAGCAATTGTATTTCAATTAATAAGCACGCTTTCAAAAGTATAGAAAACAAATACGCCCTGATAAATCACAATATTTATTACATTTGTATAATAGCAATAGTGTATGCAGTTTAAAGATATCATTGGGCATAAAGACATCAAAGAACATCTTGTTCATACGGTTCATGAAAACCGCGTGAGCCATGCGCAATTATTTTTAGGCCCAGAGGGTTCAGGAAGCCTTGCACTGGCCTATGCCTATGCTCAATTTTTAAACTGTGAAAATAAACACGCTACGGATAGTTGTGGAGAATGTCCATCTTGTCGAAAATATAGCAAGCTGATTCATCCGGATTTGCATATGTCTTATCCGTTTATTGCCAAACACAAAGAAGATACAGCAGCTGATTACGCTGAAAACTGGCGAAAGTCTTTTTTGACCAACCCTTATATGGGATTGGAATACTGGCGCAATCAGCTGGATGCAGACAATAAGCAGGTCAATATCAATATTGCCGAAGCACATGGTATCATCAAAAAACTGAGCCTTAAAGCATTTGAGGCTGAATATAAAGTTTTGATCATGTGGTTGCCCGAATACTTGGATACCCAAGGCAATGCCTTATTGAAATTGATTGAAGAACCGCCCGAAAAAACGTTGTTCATTCTGGTGGCTGAAAACCAGGATAAAATATTAAACACCATTATCTCACGGACACAACTGGTCAAAATAAAAAAACTGGACCATACCGAAGTCGCACAATATTTGAAAACAACGCATCACCTGTCCGATCAGGAGGCCTCCGAAATAGCTTTTATAGCAGATGGCAACTTGCAGGAAGCGCTTAACCAGTTGAATACACAAACCAATAATCATTTTGGTATTTTGGTAAACTGGCTGCGATTTATCGTCTCGGATGCTGGCACAAATATGATCTCTTTAGTGGAAGAGGATTTATCCAAAATGGGCCGTGAAAATCAGAAAAGCTTTCTTTTTTACGCAATCAACATGATGCGACAGATTATTCTGATTAAGGAAGGCCTCTCCAGTCTTGTATTTTTACCCGCAAAAGAATTGGATTTTGTCCAAAAATTTGCAGTACATTACACAGTCGAACAAATTGAAGCAACAATAAATCTATTTGAGGAAACGCACTATTTTGTAGAAAGAAATGCAAATCCCAAAATATTATTTTTAGATTTATCTTTGCAGTTAACATTAATATACAAATACAAAACGTTTCCGAAAGGAACTCAATATATATAAATAGAAAACTATGGGATGTGGCAGTTGCTCATCCGGCGGAGGTTGCGGTACTACCACGGCAAGTGGGACACCGGCAGGATGCCAAAATAATGGCTCTTGCATGACCAGCGGATGTAATAAATTAGATGTATATGACTGGCTTTCCGATATGGATATGCCATCAAACTATAAACCATTCAATATCGTAGAAATACGGTTTAAGGGATCTCGAAAAGATTTCTTTATTAATGTAGACAACTTATACCTCGAAATGGGAGAAATGGTCGTTGTAGAACCCTCAACGGGAGGATATGACGTTGGCCACGTTTCTTTGACGGGTGAATTAGTCCGGCTGCAATTGAAAAAGAACAATGTTACCGCAGAATCGGTTACAAAAAAAATCTATCGGAAGCCAAATGAAGTGGATGTAGAAAAGTATAATGCAGCAAAAGATCTTGAATGGGAAACCATGCATAAGGCACGTAAACTTGCTTTGGATCTGGGTTTATCCATGAAAATTTCTGATGTAGACTATCAGGGCGATAAAACAAAAGCGACGTTTTATTATACCGCCGAAGGCCGTGTAGATTTTCGTGAATTGATCAAAAAGATGGCCGAAGCATTCCGTATACGGATAGAAATGCGCCAGATCGGTATGCGCCAGGAGGCAAGCCGTCTCGGCGGTATCGGATCCTGTGGCCGTGAACTTTGCTGCTCTACCTGGCTGACGGATTTTAAAACCGTATCCACTTCAGCAGCGCGCTATCAGAATCTATCGTTGAATACGTTAAAGCTAGCCGGACAATGTGGTAAATTGAAATGCTGCCTCAATTATGAATTGGATAGCTACATGGATGCGCTGAAAGACATTCCTAACAATATTGATCGTATTGAAACACTAAAAGGTGTGGCTTATCTACAGAAAACCGATATCTTCAAAAAAATGATGTGGTTTTCTTTCCCCGGAGCAGAAAACTGGATTGCGATGCCAGTTCAACAGGTCAAAGAACTTGTCGAAATGAATAAGCAGGGTATTAAACCAGAGGCCATATCAAGTGCAATAGAGACTGAAGATATCCGGGAAGAAAAGATTGTCAATTACGATTATGAAAATGTCGTCGGCCAGGATAGCTTAACACGGCTGGATGACCGAAACAAAAGAAAGAAAAAGCGGAAAACTAAAAGCAATAATAACGCTAAACCGGAAAATAAGAATGGCCAAAAAAGCGATAAAGCTGAACAAAATCCACCAAAACAGGCAGTAGCTAAACAGCAGAACAATCCAGATAGTGCTGTTACGGCAACAGCTGGCAAAGAAAATAAAGAAGCGCAAAATAATAGGCCTAAAAAACGCTTTAATCGGCATAGAAATAAAAACAGAGGAAACAACAACACTTCCTCAAAAACAGAATAAAACAAATATGCCTAATGTTAAAATGTTAGGCATATTCTATTTTTATAGATTTAAAATGAAACTAAAGGCTTTTCTTTTTGGAATTTTAAGTATTGGTTTATGGGCATCTTGTGACCAAACTGCCATTATAAATGAAAATAAACCCATTGAAAATAAAACGTGGCTGTATACTTCACATCCTAGTTTTCAATTCCATATTAGTGACAATACGAAGAAATACGATGTATATATGAATGTACGCCATACACCAGAATATGCTTTCTCCAATCTCTTTGTTTTAATCTATCAACAGCATCCCAATAAAAAAACATATACCTTCCGTAAGGAAGTTAAATTGGCAAAATCCGATGGAAAGTGGACCGGAAAATCATCGGGTAGTCTTTACAATCAGCAGGCTATTCTCCATAAAGATTATATATTTCCGGACACCGGATTATATACGATATCCATTGAACAGAATATGCGAGACAATCCTTTAAAAGAAATTACAGATATTGGATTGACAGTAATACCAAAATAATGTGGCTTTTTCTACGATATCTTCTTCTTCCTTTTTCGCTGATCTATGGATTAGTCGTATGGTTACGAAATCGGCTCTATGATTTTCAGTTGCTACCGGCTCGATCTTTCCAAATTCCTACCATCGTAATCGGTAATTTAGCTGTTGGCGGTACCGGTAAAAGTCCCATGACCGAATTTGTTGTCTCCTATCTTAGCAAGCAGTACACTATAGCTATCCTCAGCAGAGGTTACGGTCGAAAGACAAAAGGATTCCGGACCGTACAAATAGATTCTTTGGCGACAGATGTAGGCGATGAACCTTTACAATTCAAAAACAAGCTTCCAAATGTCACTGTAGCAGTATGCGAAGACCGTTGTACGGGCATAGAAAAACTTCAGGGGGATCATCAGCTGATTATCTTGGATGATGCTTATCAACATCGAAAATTATCACCTTTATTTAATATACTCTTATTCGATTTCCGGTCCTTTTCGCAACCGATGTTTGTATTTCCCGCCGGAAATTTCAGAGACTTATTGATGGAATCTAAACGGGCGCAGATTATAGTCATTACTAAATGTCCCGCCAATATTTCTAGTGAAGACAAAATACGTATAGAAAAAAAACTGCGCCGTTATAATAGAGAAGCTCCGATCACATTTAGCCATATTACCTATTTTGAACCAGTGAATACCAATGGAAAACAGATTGATATCCAAAATAAAGATATTGTCTTGGTGACAGGTATTGCTAAAACACAACCCTTGATAGACCATATTACCCAAAAAGCGAAATCAGTCACTCATATTTCTTTTGGGGATCACCATACATTTGACGAGGCAGACATTGACCGCATCATAAAAACATTCCACTCCCTAAATAGCGACAATAAAATAGTATTGACCACGGAGAAGGATTATCAAAGGCTAAAACCATATAAAGCGCTATTTGATACGGTAGAACTCGTTTATCTGCCGATAGGGATTAAATTTAATGACTCCCGACAAAGCACCCATTTTTGTCATATTTTAAGTGATACAGTCGCCTCAAGTGTTAATCAACCTTAAATTTTGTTAAGGGCTAATATTTTAGTAAACTTTTTCGTCAAATTTATATTCAAAATAGAAGTAGACTTAAAATATAAAGCGATGAAAAAGAAAACTTTAATGGCAATAAGCGGCCTGCTTTTGGCGACAACAGTCGCTTTTGCGCAGCAACGCCAACAACGGAGCCCAGAAGAACTGGCGAAGATGCGTGTAGAACATCTAGACAAACTACTTACACTTAATCAAGTGCAAAAAGATTCCATCTATAATCTTACATTAGCCAATGCCCAACAGCGCGCAGCGAAAAAAAATGATGGAGGAGACCGCAAAGCCAATATGGAAAAATTTAAACAGCTCCAAGAAGCTCAGGCGACCAAAATAAAGTCTTGGCTTACTCCTGATCAAATCAAATTATTTGATGAGCAGCAAGAAAAAATGAAAGATAGGATGTCTAAACGTTCTTCAAACTAATTAGCATCGAAAGGTCGGTTATTTATAATCGACCTTTTTTATAGTGCGATTATATTACATAAACATAACTATTGTTTTCTATTACTAAATTACCCCCAATATTTAGCCATAAATACCATTATAAAGCCTTCCAGCATTATTTATCTATCCAAGCAAGCATTTCCCCGAGTTTACACTGATCGTCATTCTCAGCCCTTTATTCAAACAAAACAATAACAGGTCTATATTACACAACGTGAAAAACATTTATCAAGCTGATAATAGAAACATATATCCAAATCTAGCGTTAAAAATTTGTTAAAGTAACATACTTGATACAATATAAATTGACTTTGATAGTTTTTATAGCAAGACATCATAGTTGTAACTTTTTAAATACAATAGATATGAAAAAGCTAATTTTAACAGGTATGGGGCTGTGTCTGGCACTGAGCCTAACATTTGCCCAACAGGTCACACCGGAGGAAACTGTGGCAAAAGCCACTACCGAACTGGTACAAAAGCTGAATCTGAACGATGAGCAGAAGACTGCCATATCCTCCATTCTATTGGATCAAGCAAAAGCAGAAGAAACAATTTTAAAAGACAGTACTTCTACTACGGCTGCGAAAGTTGAAATCCTCAATAAACTTCAAACGGAAGTAGACGGCAAAGTGAGTCAATTACTGACGGAAGATCAAAAAACCATCTATCAGAAGGTAATTGCCGAACGCCCGGCAAAAGCTGTCCCTACACGTACTGAAGCTTCTAAAACAGAACCCGGTACTAATTAAACAACCAAAAAACAGACGTTAATAAATTCATTGAATAATTTCATTTAAAATTAAACATCATGAAAAAGTTATTTTTAACCGGTCTAGGATTTTTCCTGGCGATGAGTCTAACCTTCGCACAGCAAGCGACTCCAGAAGAAAATGCAACCAAAATTGTGACCGAATTAGTCACAAAGCTTACGCTGAATGACGAACAAAAAACAGCCGTATCAACAATTGTGTTAGATCAGGAGAAGGCGGTAGCGGCGCTTATACAGGATTCTACCACCACTGCCGAGGTTAAAAAAGAGCGCATTACAAAACTCCAAGGTGAATCAGATAGCAAGATTGCGCTATTATTGACTGATGAGCAAAAAGCAGCCTTTCAAAAATATATTGAAGAGCGGCCAGCAGTAGACATTCCCGCAAGCCCAACACCACCAACAGAACAAAAGGAAAATAATAACGAAAACAGCAATCAACAACAATAATCATTCTACTCAATTAATAGGAATGTATTAAACCTCTGGATACGTTTAGGCGTATTCAGAGGTTTTTTATTATATCGTCCTCCCTGGTTACAAAAAAAGGCTGTCTATCTGGACAGCCTTTTTACTTTAACTCGATATCAAGCTACATTAAGATTTCAATTTCTTCATAATGTCGCTGACATAAGTTTTAAATTTCTTGTCAGTTTCAATTAAATCCTCAACGGTTTGACAGGCATAGATGACTGTTGAATGATCTCTTCCTCCGAAGAATGCACCGATCGATTTAAGTGAAGATTTTGTGTGGGCTTTTGCTAAATACATCGAAATTTGCCTGGCCTGCACGATTTCACGCTTCCTGACCTTTGACTTTACCATATCCACAGGAACTTCAAAGTATTCACAAACTAATTTCTGAATAAAATCCATTGAAATTTCCTTATGTGTATTTTTCACAAAATTCTTCAACATCGATTTTGCCAGTCCCAAATCAATTTCCTTTTTGTTCAATGTTGACTGAGCCAATAGAGACACCATTGCCCCTTCCAATTCACGAACACTGTTATCGATCTGTGTGGCTACATACTCCACGACATTTTCAGGTAACTCAATGCCGTCAGAATACATTTTTTTCTTCAAAATCGCCATTCTTGTTTCAAGATCCGGAATTTGAATATCTGCAGATAATCCCCATTTAAAACGACTGAGCAAACGTTCCTCTAAACCAGCTAAATCTTTAGGTGCCTTATCGGAAGTTAAAATGATTTGCTTTCCAGATTGATGCAAATGATTGAATATATGGAAGAAGATATCCTGCGTTTTCTCTTTACCGGCAAAATTGTGTACATCATCCATAATGATAACATCCATTGCCTGATAAAAATTTACGAAATCATTGATGGTGTTATTTTTCAATGAATCCACAAACTGCTGACAGAATTTCTCACAGGACACATAAATGACCAACTTATCGGGAAGATTTCTTTTGATTTCATTACCGATAGCCTGGGCAAGGTGTGTCTTTCCCAAACCTACATCACCATAGATCATTAAAGGGTTGAATGAAGTACCTCCCGGTTTGTTTGCGACGGCATAACCTGCAGAACGAGCAAGACGGTTACATTCACCTTCAATAAAATTCTCAAATGTGTAGTTTTGATTCAATTGCGGGTCAACCTGCAATTTCTTTAATCCAGGAATAACAAATGGATTTTTGATATCTCTATTCAAAGATACCGGCACAGGAATAGATTGTCTCTTACCCTCTGCTCCATTGCCATTCGATGGAAGATTAGTCGTATAGGGATGAGAAGCCGATGACTTCTCCACTACAATATTGTATTCCAATCTACCTTGCTCTCCCAGAAACTTCTTTACGGTCTTGCGAAGAATACCTACATAGTGCTCTTCCAGCCACTCGTAAAAAAATAAGCTAGGAACTTGAATAGTCAAAACGTCACCCTCCAAACGGACTGCTTTCACAGGTTCAAACCAGGTCTTGAAACTTTGCGCCGGTATATTATCTTTGATAATCGAAAGACAATTATTCCAGACACTTGAATACGTTTTTTCCAT